>JAURXZ010000001.1 GCA_030654175.1 Bacteroidia bacterium | reverse complement strand
ATCTTAGTGACCAGGCATTATAAGATTAATTTTAAGAGAATAACAATGTAAGCTAAGCTTACAAAAGAATATCAATCAAAAAAGGAGTATAAATAAACAGTTTGGAATATATGTCACTAAGCCCAAACACGCAAAGCCATTACGTCAGCTTAGCGCCTACAGGGGGACAAATACTTCTTCGTAAATCCGCACTAACGCCAAGCCAATCGTTAGTGGCAAGGCTATTTTAAAAAAAAATCTAAATAATTTCCCAATCTGGGAACTTTGTGTTATCTTTGTCAAAAAGAGACACAAGTTGAGAATAATTTCAAAGAAAATACTTCGAGAGTTTTGGGGAAAACATTCTGATAGTCAGCAACAGTTGAAATCATGGTATCAAGAAACTAATGATGTAGAATGGACAACTCCTAAGCAGATAAAAAAAGAATATCCAAGTGCTAGTTTCTTGGCAGACAATCGAGTTGTTTTCAATATTAAAGGGAATAAATATCGACTAATTGTCAAAATAAATTATGAATACAATATGATTTGGATTCGATTTATTGGGACACATGCCGAATATGATAAAATTGACGCTACTAAAATTTAAAACCAATGACAATAAAACCAATCAAAAACAAAAAGGATTATCAACAAGCCTTGGAAAGACTCGAGTTAATATTTGATTCAAAAAAAGGTTCCCCAGAAGGTGATGAACTTGAAATATTAGGAATTTTAATTGAGAAGTATGAAGACGAACACTTCCCTATTGGCTTCCCTGATCCAATTGAAGCTATAAAATTCAGAATGGAACAAATGGGATATAATCAAACAGACCTTGCGAAAGTTGTTGGCCTGAAAAGCCGTGCGAGCGAAATACTGAATAAGAAAAGAAAATTAACACTTGAAATGATTCGACTGCTACACGACAGTTTGAAAATTCCGACAGAAGTATTAATACAAGCTTACAAATAAGAAAGCCCAGTGTAACCCATAGCGGCAGAAAATTATTTTTTATTTGTTTTTGCCACTGGTAATTTTATAATTTCGTTTACGAAATCGGCAACTTAGCCGCTCGTTATAGCCAATTGTAGAACGACACTACTTTTTATTCCTAACATCAATTAATTTCGCCAAAATACTTATAGCGATCTCTTGTGGGGTAATGGCTTCCATTTCCAAGCCGATGGGCATATCAATTTCATTTACTTCCTGCTCGTTAAGGATATTGGAGGCGAGCATATTTTTTTTAGCTATCGCTACTTTGCGCTCACTACCGATCATTCCGATATAACCATTTCTTTTTGTTGAGGTTAATGCAAGAATTTCTCTGTCATAAGCATGATTATGAGTTAAAATTACCACAAATGTATTTTCGTCAAAACTTAATGTTTCAATAGCGGTGGCATGATGATTCTTAATTAAAGTACATTCAGGGAGTTCAGCTCCTTCAAAGGCATCATACCGTTCATCAATAAGCGTAACATCAAAATCAAGATCAGGAGCGAATTTAGCAAGTGCTTTGCCACAATGACCTGCTCCAAAAATATATAGTTTTTTTCTGTTCATAATCGGTTCTATAAAGAGTTCCACTGTCCCTCCGCAGCACATGGCAAGTTCACTTACCAGGTTGTGTATCACAATTTTCGCCTCATTGTTTTTCAACACTTCAAGGGCCTGTTCAATCACCTTTTTTTCGAGTGCCCCCCCACCAATGCTCCCATCAATAGAACCATTTTTATAAACTAACATTTTAGCTCCCGTTTTACGTGGTGCCGACCCTTTTGTAGAAATTATAGTGCACACTGCCGCTATAACACCACTATTCTCTATGTTAATTATTTTTTGATAAAGACTACTCACAATGAATTATTTGAAAAATTAGAAGGTTCTTTCAATGCAAATGCTGCGTTAGGGATTGCAGCGTAAATCCTTTTTGTTCTTCTCAAAAAGATTGAAGCGAAAAGCCCGCCCCTTTCTTTTTCAAGAAAGGGGAACGCCCAAATAAATAAAAATCCAAAATTTAATAATAAACCATTCGTCTTACTTCTGCAATGTATTTTGCAAAACGAATAACCTGACGGGTATAACCATATTCGTTATCATACCAAACGTACAATACGATATTTTTCTTATCAGGCCCTACAATGGTTGCCTGACTGTCAAATACCGATGGACAAGGATTTCCGATAACATCTGTGGATACATATTCGTTTGAATTGATGTATTGGATCTGTTCAACCAATGCTCCGTTCAAGGCTGCATCTTTCATTATTTCATTCAATGCTTCCTTAGTAGTTTCTTTGTCGATGGTCATACTTAAGATGGCTAAAGAAACATTTGGAGTTGGTACACGCACAGAGTTTGCAGTAAATTTACCCGACAATTGAGGTAATACTTTTTTCAAAGCACTTTCAGCACCGGTTTCTGTAATTACCATATTTAATGCTGCAGAACGCCCTCTTCTGTATTTTGGATGGTAATTATCCAATAAATTCTGGTCGTTGGTATAGGAGTGAACAGTTTCGATGTGTCCGCGGGCAATTCCTAATTTTGTATGAATAACTTGTAACACAGGCATGATAGCGTTGGTAGTACAAGATGCTGCCGAAAAAATGGTATCTTTTTTAACATCAGTAGTTTCATGATTTACACCATAAACTACGTTTGGTACATCACCTTTGGCAGGAGCTGTTAACAATACTTTTGAGATCCCTTTTGCTTTTAAATGCCGGCTTAATTCTTTATCATCTCTGAAAACACCGGTATTGTCAATTAAAAGAGCATCCTTTATTCCATAAGCAGTATAATCAACATCTTCCGGGTTTTTGGCATCGATCATATAAACGATATGACCATTAATGATTAATGCTTTTTTATTAAAATCTTCAACAATAGTTCCCGGAAACGAACCATGAACAGAATCAGTTCGCAATAGATCGGCACGTTTTACTATTTCTTCATCACTGTTTCCTCTTGTAACAATAGCTTTTAAGCGTAACTGCTCCCCTTTACCGGCTTGAGAAATAAGTTCACGTGCAGCCAAACGGCCAATACGGCCAAAACCATACAATACAACATCTTTAGCAGTGATCGTTATTTTTTTACCTACAAGGTCCTTTAATTTATTATTAATAAAATCACCGGCTGTTTTAAAATTTTCTTTTTCCTGAGTCCATTCAAATACCAGTTTCCCAATATCAACACGTGAAGGGCAAATGTCAGCTTTTAGAATTTCATTGGCCAGCATCACCGAATCGATCACATTGATAGGTTTTTTAACAATATCTCTTGAATACAGATGCAAATTCATTATTTCACTGGCACTTCTGTCAAACAATTTATTTCTGAAAAGAATCAATTCGATAGATTTTTCAAACCAAAGTTTACCAACAATTCCAATCAACTCAAGAGCTGCTCTTTCATGTTTGATCCAATCATTCAGCTCCGTTTCATAAGTGTCCATAATTTTCCCGTTTGTTGGTTTTAATGTTTCTAATGCCATAAGTAAAGTTTTAGGCTCTTTCAATTTCTCCTTAACAGAGAAAAGGTTTTAAAGAGCGTGGTTTATAAATATAGTTTTAAAATATCAAAAAAAAACCACACAAACATCAGCGAAACTTTTTACAATTTTCTAAGATGTTTGTGCGGTTTTCATTACACTTTTAGATTTTTATATTATCCTAAATACGTTTTTAACAGTTTACTGCGTGAGTTATGACGTAATCTGCGAATCGCTTTTTCTTTTATCTGGCGAACACGTTCGCGGGTAAGATCGAATTTCGCACCAATTTCTTCCAATGTTAAACCATGGTTGATACCGATCCCAAAAAACAATTTCACAACATCACGTTCTCTGTCTGTCAACGTAGAAAGTGAACGTTCGATCTCGCGTTGTAATGATTCATTCATCAATTCATTATCGGCACGTGGAGAATCATGATTCACCAATACATCCAACAAACTATTTTCTTCACCATTTACAAAAGGAGCATCCATAGATACGTGACGGCCGGATACGCGCATGGTATCTGCAACTTTATCCTGTGGCAGCTCAAGTATGATCGATAATTCCTCAGCACTTGGCTCACGCTCGTATTGTTGTTCTAATTTGGAGAATGCTTTATTGATCTTATTTAAAGAACCTACCTGATTAAGAGGTAAACGTACAATACGGGATTGTTCAGCCAAAGCTTGCAAAATAGATTGACGGATCCACCAAACGGCATAGGATATAAATTTAAAACCACGTGTTTCATCAAAGCGTTTTGCAGCTTTAATTAAACCTAAATTCCCTTCATTGATAAGATCGGGAAGGCTTAAACCTTGGTTTTGATATTGTTTTGCAACAGAAACAACGAAACGTAAATTTGCTTTAGTTAACTTCTCTAAAGCTACCTGATCCCCATCTCTGATCTTTTTTGCTAAGATAACTTCTTCATCGGCTGTAATCAATTCCTCACGACCGATTTCCTGAAGATATTTATCCAAAGAAGCACTTTCGCGATTGGTAATTGATTTGGTTATTTTTAGCTGTCTCATTTTTAATTTAGGTATTAAAATGGTTGTTAAAACGGAGTGCAAAGATACTCCAACTATACATTATAAGCAATTTTATTTTTACAATTATTATACATTAAAACAAAGCAACTAACTTACTGATTGTTAATAAATTGTGTTTTGTAAGATGAAGCTTAAAATCACCTCCATAAAAAGGCTTTTATTATCGATAAAAACAATGAAAACAAATTCAACAATTTAACAATTTTACAGTAGGCAATTATTTAAGTTAACAATTTTACAGCAGGCAATTTTACAATTTAACGAATCACTAATTGCCTACTGCATAATTGCTTAATTGTCAAATTTCTCCTTTAATTGCCTACTGTAAAATTGGCAAAATTGAAAAGTTGCTTAACAAAATTACATCCCAAAACCATAATAAGCTCTCATCCCATTCGGATAAATTCCTTCAATAAGAACACCACCTTTTTTACTTTCAAGGGCTGTTTTAATGTCTTCTACACTATTAACTTTCTTTTTATCAATGTTTGTGATTATAAAGCCTTCTTTTATTCCAGCGCTCAATAATTTACCAGCATTTAATTTACTGATACGGATGCCGTTTTCAATATTCAACCTTTTTATATCCGAAGCATTAACTGGCTCAAAAATAGCTCCTAACAAAGAAGCGACTTCAACCTTTGGCCTTTCAACCACATCCAGAGTGCCATTTTTATTTTTTAAAATAAGTGACATTACTTTCAATTGATTATTTCGTTTCAGAGTAACATTTATTTTATCACCGGGGCGGTAGCGATTTATTTGTTCCTGCAATTCAGGTACATTATTTACAATTATGTCAGCAACTTTTGTAATAACATCACCTTCTTGTATTCCTCCTTCTTCGCCCGAACCACCGGATGTTAAGCCATTTACAAATACACCTTTTATTTCAGAGATATTTTTTTCTTTTGCCAGTTTGGCATCTAGATCGCGAATGCTCACACCAATGAATGCACGCTGAACTTCACCGAATTCCAACAGGTCGGCAACTACTTTACGGGCTATGTTTACAGGAATTGCAAATGAATAACCTGTGTATGAGCCTGTATTTGAAGCTATTGCAGAGTTTATCCCGATCAGGTCCCCTTTGCCGTTTACAAGTGCACCACCACTGTTACCGGGATTTACGGCAGCATCCGTTTGTAAGTACGATTCGATAGGATTAAGTCCTTTTGAAGGATCATTCTCTATAATATTAATATTTCGGGCTTTTGCACTGATAATACCTGCTGTAACTGTTGAGGTAAGATTAAATGGATTTCCAACTGCCAATACCCATTCCCCTATTTTTACATTATCTGAATTACCGTAAGCCATAAAAGGTAATTCGGTTTCTTTTATCTTTAAAAGCGCAAGGTCGGTGGTCGGATCCTTACCGATAACTTCAGCAGTATAATTACGTTTATCGTTAAGGGTAATTTCTATTTTTTCTGCGCCATCTATTACGTGGTTGTTGGTAACAATATACCCATCTTCCGAAATGATCACCCCTGAACCGCTTCCCGTTTGAGGCTCACGTTGCTGAGGAGGACGCTGCCCAAAAAAGCCGCGAAATGGGTCATAAAAATATTGATTTTGATTGTTTTGGGATACATAGGTGGTTTTAACATTCACCACCGAATGAACTGACATTTCAGCAGCAACTGTAAAATCGACTGTACTTTCTGGCGTTGTACCCGGCAAGTTTATATACTTTACCGGTGCCTGATAAGCTATTTGTGAATTCTCGTGGGTAGAACCACTGTTAATTAAATAATTGAGACCTAAAGCAGATACACCGCCTACGGTTGCGATTATGAATGCGCCTGCGATTTTTTTCATGGTTTATATTGTTTTAAGTTTTGAAATTATTTTAAAAAAATTATAAATTTAACCTTTGGGGCGTTCCCCTTTCTAAAAGGAAAGGGGCGGGCTTTCCACTCCAATCTTTTCTAAACAGAAAAGGATTTACGTTTCAATCCCTAACGCAGTATTATCGTTTACCTAAATCCGGTTTCTTAACAAAGAACTAAAATTTTGCGAATTTCAAGAATCTTTAGACTAAACTCCTCCTCACTTTTATCTATAACACAAAGTTTGTTCCCAATAGTGTGCTCAAAACTTATTTTAACAATAATTAACACCAATTTGCAAAGGTTGTTTAACTTTACACCTCAAATTATACTTTCACCAAAACGGGTTCACAAAATCAATGAGTAATTTTAGAGAAAAATCACAGTCATTTATTATTGGCTTAATGGCAGGGCTTCTCATTGCCGGTGGTTTTTTTATTTTGAAACTGGATGATTATTTTAAAGAACTGAATTTTTATAAAAATATTGCAAAAACATTTGTTTCCGATTCCAAGAACCTCGAATCGTCAGTAAAATCAGAAGAGACAGAACCTGTTCAGGAAAAAAAAATAAAGCCCGGCATTTCAAAAAACAAGTCGGTTTCAATTATCGATTCAATTGAAACAAAAAACACTAATACCAACCTGGTTTTAGATGCCGATTCTTTGAAAAAGTATTTATCAATGGATACAACAGTTTCTAAAAACACTTCTGTAATTACAACCACTTCCTCAGAGGATATTATTGTAAGAAAAGATGAACTGCTTTCCACAAAAACTATAGAAATAATTAATTTAAGCCCCGTTGCAAGTAATAGAAACTCTAAAGACTCGTTGCTTCAAAAAGTAAGCGGGATCAAGGATGACAAAAACAGCAGCAAACAATTTATTAATATTGAATTATGGCAATCACCTTTAAATTACAGAGGCTATAAAATGAGTAAATATAAAATTGCCCTGTATGGTTTAACGTCTTTAGAAGGATTGAAAGTTTATGTTCTTGATGATGTTATTTATCTAAAAAATGGAGCGATTGTTAATAAGCTTGAAAACTCCAGCGAGTTCAGGCCTTATGAACGTATTGCAGATGAAAATCTGATCAGTAAATTAAAATAAGTTGAAGTTTGAAGTTCAAAGTTTAAATTTAGAAAGTTGAATAGTGTACCACAACGAAATATCTTGGGCATATTCAACTGTTAGACTCCAATCAACTTAAAACCTTCTGACTTTAAACTTTCCAACTTTGAACTTTAAACTCTAAAATTTTGACTTTAAACTTCTACAAATACCAGGGAACAGGCAACGATTTTATAATTATCGATAACCGCGATCTAAAATTTGATCGTGCCAACAATGCTTTGGTGGCAAAGCTTTGTCACAGACGGTTTGGAATAGGCGCTGACGGTTTAATGTTATTACAAACCAAAGCCGGTTACGATTTTGAAATGGTGTATTACAACTCCGATGGCAATGAAAGCAGCATGTGTGGTAATGGCGGGCGTTGTATTGTTGAGTTTGCACGTACTTTGGGTCTGGTAAAAGAAACAGCACATTTTATTGCAATTGACGGTGAACATGAAGCTATAGTTAAACCGGGTTTCATCACTCTTAAAATGAAAGATGTAAGCGAAATTGAACTGAACGAAGATCATTCTTTTCTGAATACCGGTTCACCGCACTATGTAACATTTATTGATGATGTAGCTGCTTATAATGTGTTTGAAGAAGGCAGAAAGATACGCAACAGTGACCGTTTTAAAAACGGTGGAACAAATGTAAATTTCATTGAGAAACAGCATAACGATCTGTTTGTGCGCACCTATGAGCGTGGAGTTGAAGAAGAGACCTATTCCTGCGGAACTGGTGTGACGGCAGCCGCTTTGATCGCATCTATTAAAAACATTTCAACAGGACCAGACTATTGCAATATCAAAACATTGGGTGGTAATTTAAAAGTAAAATTCACAAAGCATTTTGATAATTCATTTACCGATGTTTGGCTGGAAGGGCCTGCTACTTTTGTTTTTAAAGGAGAAGTAGCTATATAAGATTGAAAATGCTGCGTTAGGGATTGCAGCGTAAATCCTTCTCCGATTTTTATCGGAGAAGATTGGAGCGCAAAGCCCGCCACTTTTTTTTCAAAAAGTGGAACGCCCCAAAGATAAAAATTATAATTATTCTTGATTAACCTAATGAATTCCACAACTCAATATCAACTCTCAATTAATAAACAATTCAGTGAAAATGATCTGTTAAAAGGAGTATATATTGCAGTAATTCATGCAACGCGGATCCCACCGCATATTGGTTTGATCATAGATGGGAAATATCATTCACTTTCTATCAAAGGACAAGACATCAATATTGCTGTTGCCGCTTTAATAAAAAACACAAATCAACGGAAGATCCCTTCTTTATTCATAAAAATAAAACCTCACAGCACATTCAGTGAACTTTATTTGAAAGAACATTTTGTCACCAATATTCAACATTTTCCAAGAGTGGATATTGGTGTGGCAACTTGTTTAAGTCCCATTAAATTATTCTTTGATGAAGTATATAATGTACCGATGACTGATATCAACTATTTGTTTGAACTTGTTCCAAGGCTTTATTCAGAAGGCCTAATAGAAAACTCTTCCGCTTTATTTATTGATGAAACAACCTACCAATTGCCTGTTTATACCAATGCTGAAATAAATGCCGGAATAGTCGAAGTAAGAAATGAATTCAAAAAAAAGCATTCTTAAGAAACTTAGAACATTAGATTTCTTATCTTTAATGAATCTAAAAATTTTCCAATAAATATGAAACTTAAAGGGCAAAATATTTCAGTCAGGGCTATTGAACCGGCTGATATAGATGTTTTGTATCAATGGGAAAATGATACTGAAACATGGAAAGTGAGTAGTACACAAGCTCCTTTTTCGCATTTTGTGCTGGAGCAATATATAGCAAGTGCCCATCAGGATATTTATACGGCAAAACAGCTACGATTGATGATTGACCTCCCTCCTACTCCTTTATCAAATAAAGAGACTGGTCGCACCATTGGATGTATTGATCTATTTGACTTTGAGCCAAATCATCAACGTGCCGGCATCGGAATTTTAATTGCTGATAAGAGTGATAAAAGAAAAGGTTATGCTTCTGAAGCATTGGAAATACTAATCAAATATTGTTTTTCTACGCTGAATTTACATCAACTATTCTGCAACATCGCTATTGATAATGAAGCCAGTGTTTTGTTATTTCAAAAACATGGTTTTCAGATCACCGGGGTTAAAAAGCAATGGATCCGGGATGGAAAAGAATTTAAGGATGAATTGTTCCTTCAATTGATTCGTAGTTAAATCTACACGAATTCCCTTTTAAATAGCAGAATTTTAAAAAAACACATGAAGTTTTCCTTTCGAAATATTATTTTGTTTTCCTTGTTTTCGGCTGTTATACTTACGATGGTGTATTGTGGAAATTCCGAAAAAAAAACTCCTTCTTCATCTCTTATTACTGAAAGCCCTTACCTAAATCACAGTGATTCTGCAAAGTATGTGGGCATGAGCCAATGTAAGCTTTGTCATCAGGATATTTATAATTCATTCATACAAACAGGGATGGGTAAAAGTATTGAGCGTGCGAGTAAACAAAAAAGTTCCGCTAAGTTTGATAAACATGCCATAATTTATGATAAGTATTTAGATTTCTATTATCAGCCGGTTTGGGTGGGAGATAGCATGAAAATTATGGAGTTTCGTTTAAAAGGAAAAGACACAATTTTTAAACGCATCGAAAAGGTTGATTATATAATAGGTTCAGGGCAGCATACCAATTCCCATCTATACAATACGAACGGCTATTTATATCAAATGCCAATGACGTATTATACTCAAAAAGGAAAATGGGATTTCCCTCCCGGGTTTGAAAACGGTTTTAACACCCGTTTTTCGCGTAAGATCGGTTTGGAATGCATGAGTTGCCATAATTCATTACCTGATTTTGTTCAGGGTTCAGAAAATAAATTTAATGTTTTACCTGAAGGGGTGAGTTGTGAGCGTTGCCATGGCCCGGGCAGTATTCATATTCAACAGCGCTCAACGGGAACAAAAACCGACACCTCAAAATACATCGATTATTCGATCGTTAATCCTGGCAAACTATCTATCGATAGGCAGTTTGATGTTTGCCAACGTTGTCATTTACAAGGAAATACAGTTTTGAAAGAAGGTAAATCGTTTTTTGACTTCAAACCGGGCATGAAACTATCGGATCACATGACGGTATTTTTACCACGTTATAAAGATTCCGATGATAAATTTATAATGGCTTCGCATGCGGATAGGCTAAAACAAAGCCAATGCTTTATAAAAAGTTATAAGCCCGAAAGTGATTCCGGCTCTTTACGTCAATATAAAAATTCGTTGACCTGCGTTACTTGCCACAATCCTCATGTAAGTGTGAAAGTTACCGGTAAAGAGGTATTCAATACAGCCTGCAAAAGTTGCCATGGAACAACGAATCAGACTTTTTGTTCCGAGAAAAAAGAAATAAGAATTAAAATTCAGGATAATTGTGTTGGTTGCCACATGCCTAAATCAGGCTCAACGGATATCCCGCATGTTACTGTGCACGACCATTTTATACGCAAACCGGTCAAAAAAGAAGAAATTGAAAAACTAAAAGAATTTATTGGTTTGTATGCTGTTAATGAAAAAAATCCAAGTGATGCAATAAAAGCAAAAGCCTATATCCAGCAATATGATAAGTTCGATAGCAATCCTATATTCCTTGATTCTGCAAAAAAATATTTATCGGATAAAACGGTAAATGATGTGAAACAAAATTTCGAAGAATTAGTGCATTTATATTTCATCAAACAGGATTTTTCTAAAATTTTAACTTATGTAGATCAATTAGGTAAAGAAATAGTTCTGAACTCCGTTCTTACAAAAAAATCGTGGGATAATGCCAATGCCTGGACAATTTACCGCATTGCGGATGCCTATTCCAGCCTAGGCAATGCGCAGGATGCATTTATCTTTTATAAAAAAGCAAATGACCTCGCGCCCTATATTCCGGAATTTAAAAACAAATTAGGTACCTCATTAATGGCACAAAAGAAAGTTCCGGAAGCAATGGTTATTTTTTCGGAAATATTAAAAGAGAATCCTAAATTTGTACAGGCACTCAATAATCTGGGTTATGCAAATTTGGTATCAGGTAATATTCAGCAGGCCGAAGCGTTTTACAATAAGGCATTAAATCTTGATCCGGATTATGAACCCTTATTGATGAATGTTGCAGGTTTATTTATTTACAAGAAAAATTACACGGAAGCGAAACAAATATTAAATAAAGTAGTAAAAAAGAATCCTGCAAATATGCAGGCAAAACAAGTGTTGGAGCAAGTGAAGGGAATTAAATAGTATAATGTGTCCCCTGACAGGGTTTCAAACCCTGTTAGGGTTAAAACAGAGTCTATTAAATTTAGTATACATTTATTTATATCAAATAGAATTTAAAAACTGAATCCCCCCCCAACAGGGTTTGAAACCCTGTCAGGGGAATAAGATATGGCAAAAAAGCAAAAATCATTTTTCAAAAAAACAATTATTGTATTACTACTCACCTTACTTATTATTGGTGGGTTAGGAGGTTATTATGCGTATAAAACTATTTATCAACCCAATATAAATTCCATTGATAAAAAGTCGCAAATTATTTATATCCCTACCGGATCCGACTTTGATGATGTTCTGGACATTTTAAATGATAATAATATTTTAAAGAATCAATCCACTTTTGAATTTCTTGCAGAGAAAAAAAAGTACAAAGATGCAGTGAAGCCCGGGAAATACAGGATATTAGCGAAGATGAGTAACAATGCCCTGATCAATTTACTGAAATCAGGAATTCAGGAACAGGTCGAAATAAATTTTAATGGTATAAAATCTACTAATCAGCTTATTTCCAGATTGTGCAGACGAATTGAAGCGGATTCAATTTCATTATATGAAGCCATGAATGACAGTGGTTACCTGAGTAAATATGGCTTAAATCCTGATAATGTACAAACGTTGTTTATCACGGGCACCTATAAGTTTTATTGGAATACTTCAGTGGATGAATTTTTCGACAGGATGAGTAAAGAGTACAAAAGTTTCTGGACAACTGCACGTAAGAAAAAAGCAAAAGAAATTGGATTTTCACAAACAGAAGTCGCTGTATTAGCCTCTATTGTTCAGGGAGAGCAATGCTGTGATAATGCTGAAAAAAAAATAATTGCAGGTTTGTATATTAACAGGTTAAAACAGGATATGATGTTACAGTCCGACCCTACCGTTATTTTTGCCATCGGAGATTTTTCTATTCAACGTGTTTCTTTTGAACAAACCCGTTTTGAATCTCCTTATAATACATATATCAACAAAGGCTTACCTCCAGGCCCAATAAGTTTTATCCAGGGCACCTCTATTGATGCGGTTCTTAATTATGAAAAAAGCAATTATATTTTTATGTGTGCAAAAGAGGATCTGTCGGGCAAACATTACTTTGCTAAATCGTATGATCAGCATTGTGTATTCGCACAAAAGTATCGTGATGCTTTAAATAACAGGGGAATTCACTGATCACCCTCCTCTACTCTTCTTTAGTAGCGGAGCTAATGATCATTTAACTATTTTTAATAAATAGATTCTTATATTTGCACAAAATAAATAATTTATGACAAAGATCAGATTCGGTACAGATGGCTGGAGAGCTATTATAGCAAAAGACTTTACTGTTGATAACGTTGCCCGTGTTACAATTGGAGCAACTGAATGGTTGAAGAAAAACTTTGATAAACCAACAGTTGTGGTTGGCCATGATTGTCGTTTTGCAGGTGAATTGTTTGCAGAAACAACCGCTAAAGTATTTGCCAATAGTGGCATAAAGGTATATTTGGCCAAAGACTTTGTTTCTACACCCATGATCTCATTAGGTGCGAAAACATTAGGTACGTCTTTAGGAGTTATTATTACTGCTTCGCATAATCCACCATCATACAATGGATATAAACTAAAAGGTGGTTTTGGTGGCCCTTTATTATCGGAGGATATTCAAAAAATTGAAGATATTATCCCTGCAACCAATTCTATTGATCTGGAAAAAATTTCTATTGCCGATTTTGTGAAAGCAGGATTGATCGAGTATGTGGATCTGGAAACAATGTATGTTGACCATGTAGAGCGTAATTTCGATATGGAAGCTATACGGAATACAAAAATGAATTTCGCTTATGATGCCATGTATGGTGCAGGACAAAATGTAATGAGAAGGTTATTACCTGATATTACGTTCATGCATTGTGATTACAACCCCGGATTTGAAGGACAGGCTCCTGAACCAATTCATAAAAATTTACAACCATTTGCTTCTTTAATTATTGAAAGCGGTGATATTGATTGCGGATTAGCAACTGATGGAGATGCTGACAGGATTGGTTTATACAATAGCAAAGGAGAATTTGTTGATTCACATCATATCATTCTTTTATTGATCAACTATTTGGTTAAGGAGAAAAAATTTACAGGAAAAGTGGTAAACGCATTTTCAGTAACACCACGCGTGAAAAAAATGTGCGAGTTTTATGGTTTGGATTATCAGGTTGTAAAGATCGGATTTAAACACATTGCAGGTATTATGCTTTCGGAAGATGTATTGCTTGGTGGTGAAGAAAGCGGAGGAATTGCAATAAAAGGCCATATCCCTGAGCGTGACGGCATCTGGATGGGTTTAACTATATGGGAATATATGGTGAAATCAGGTAAATCATTGGATGATCTGATTCAGGAAGTGTATAAAATTGTTGGTGAATTCAAATTTGAACGCAGCGATATGCACCTGAAAGAAGAAGTGAAAGTGGCTATTGTAGAAAATTGCAAAAACAATACTTATAGTTCTTTTGGGCCCTATAAGGTTGATCGTGTTGAAACAATTGATGGCTGGAAATATTTCTTTGACAATGGTGATTGGTTGATGATACGTGCTTCAGGTACAGAGCCTGTATTGCGTAACTATGCTGAATCGGAAACTACTGAAAAAGCATTTGCTATTTTAAAAGCTGCGGAAAAAGCCCTACTAGGCTAGACTTGGCTTAATTCCTATTCAGAATAAAGAGAATAAAAAAATCCCCCGCAAAAATTTGCGGGGGATTTTTTTTATAACAATTGTTATTTAAAACGTAAAGAAGAAAAACACAACGGCTGCCCATTCCTTTTTAACTCCGTTTGCACTACCAATACTGCTTCCGGAACTATTTCTAACTGTTCCTCCTGATTCAACTTTACCGATACTGCTTCCGGAACTGTTTCTTACTGTTCCATCCGATTCCACTTTACCGATACTGCTACCCGATCCGTTTCTGATAGTTCCATCTGAATCGATCTTTCCAATGCTACTTCCTGAACTGTTTCTTATAGATCCACCTGAATCGATCTTACCTACGCTGCTTCCTGAACCGTTCCTGATTGTCCCGTCAGAGTCGATCTTACCGGTGCTACTTCCTGAAGAGCTT
This sequence comes from Bacteroidia bacterium, assembly GCA_030654175.1. Lineage (GTDB taxonomy): Bacteria > Bacteroidota > Bacteroidia > 2-12-FULL-35-15 > 2-12-FULL-35-15 > 2-12-FULL-35-15. The sequence goes on along the minus strand of JAURXZ010000001.1, from coordinate 324,754 downwards.
CTTAATTCCTGAGCATTAGCAGAAGAAGCCCAAACAAATACAAAACATAATAAAGCAAAACTTAAAATAATTTTTTTCATGATTTATAGTTTTAATTTTAATGCCTACTCTTTCAGTTTTCGGCTTCCCTGTATTTAAATATGGGCAGATATTAATTATAAAGATTGAATGTTTAGAACTAATCAAATATATTAAAAATATTTGTTAAAAGCTGGAGTATGTTTTTGGGCTGAACGATAAATGCTCCGTTTTATCTCTATAATAAAAAAACCTGTTAGGTTTTCAAAACCTGACAGGTTTAATAAGAGCTATTAGTCATCAGATGTTAATATTTGGGTGTGAAGGTATATCTTACTTCTCAATAAGAGCTCGATTTGATAACCCATCAGACCTGATCTAAAAAATCTATTAATCAAAAAATGAAAGGATCCATTCATCTTTTGATTTTGCCAATTCCTCAAAAGAACCTTCTGCAAAAAAACGTCCATCTTTAAGGACAATTACTCTATTTGCAGTAATTTTGGCACAATCCATATCATGGGTAATTATAATGGAGGATGTGTTGTATTTTTTTTGCACATCCAGTATAAGATGGCTTATTTCTTTTGATGTGATGGGATCCAACCCCGTAGTTGGTTCATCGTAGAGTATTATTTCGGGTTGGAGGATCAAGGTACGAGCCAGGCTTAATCTTTTTCGCATCCCACCTGATAGTTCCGAAGGCATTTTATCAATGGACTTTGAAAGCCCAATATTATTCAGTGCTTCTTCTACGAGGGACTTGATCTTTTCTTTCGACTTTAACCTTAATGCCTTTTTGAGCGGGAATTCAAGGTTTTCCTTTACGCTCATTGAATCGTATAAAGCACCGCTTTGAAATAGAAAGCCTATTTTTTTTCGTGTTTCTGCTTTTTCCTTCCGATTCAGATCAGAAATTTTTTTACCAAAGATCATCAGTGATCCCTGCTCATGACCTATCAGTCCTGCCAGGCACTTTATGAGCACTGATTTTCCGCTTCCCGATTTCCCAAGTATAACAAGGTTCTCACCTTTTTTTATGCGAAAACTAATATCGTTTAATACACAATTATTTCCAAAGGATTTGCTCAGATGCAACATCTCCACAGCCATTACAGCATCCATATTATTAACCGGAGGCTCAACACTTAATAAGGATCCGGGATCACTATTCATTCCTGTTATTTCAAATACCTTCTCAGCGTCCAGGAAATGGTCTCATGTTCCACCATTAATCCGGTAAGAAAATCAGTAGTGCCTGCATCTTCATATTTCTCAAGGCAATCCTTAACATTACCGCGCAATTCAACAATTACCGTTTCGTGATCCTTCAGCAATTGTTTGATCATCTCTTTTGATGAATCATATTTACCGGGAGCTTCTTTAATTATAGAGATCTTTAAAAACTCCTGCATTGTACCTATAGTGTTACCACCTAATTTATTGATGCGTTCAGCAACTTCGTCAATTGATTCTTCGAGTTGTTTATAGTGGTTTTCAAATAGTTTATGAAGTTCCATAAAGCTTCCTCCTGATACATTCCAGTGAAATTTCCTGGTTTTAATATACAAGGTCATTTCGTTTGACAACACTGATGAAAGCATAGCATTAATGCTATTTAATTTTTTTTCAGAAATTCCAATGTTAGGTTTCATACAGTTTATTAGTTAAATTTTTAATGAATCCATATCGTGTTCATTTTTTTGACAAATTTATTTAAACACCATGTTGGCCTTTTCGCAAATTCGATAATGAAGTATTTTAAATAGCCCAAATACAGGAATTGATGTTTGGGAAGTGACTCAGAAGTTGTTTAGCTTTTTATAAATCTTTAAGGACTTCCAAATTTTTTCGAATTCAGCAAATGCCACATCTTTTGTCATCCTGAGCGTTTTGCGATTCCGCAGTACCGAGGGATTGTTTTTAATAATGAAAACAGTAATGATAAAGAGGCCCCATCTTCAGAAAAAAAAGGAATCGGAAGAAAATTTTAATTAAAACCTTACATTCGGTTACAATCAGTTTTACTTGATAGAATAGTTTATAGTATCAACTATTTAAAACTTGAATTTTAGTAGAATCGCAAATTCAATTATCTTTGGCAAAAGTTTAAAACCATATGGATTCATTCTACAACAAGCGTAAAATATTTAATGACCCTATTTATGGTTTTGTTTCATTACCATATGAGATCATTTTCGATCTTATTGAGCATCCTTTTTTTCAGCGTTTGCGAAGAATAAAACAATTGGGATTAACTAACCTTGTTTATCCGGGGGCGCTCCACACACGCTTTCATCACGCAATGGGGGCAATGCATTTGATGGGGCAAGCCATTGAAGAAATACGCTCCAAAGGCCATGACATTACTGATGATGAAGCTAAAGCGGTTACTATCGCTATTCTTTTGCATGATATTGGTCATGGTCCTTTTTCTCACGCATTAGAACACAGTATTGTGAATAATGTTAACCATGAAGATATTTCCCAACTATTCATGAGTCGCCTTAATGAAGAATTTAAAGGCGAGCTTACTTTAGCCATTAAAATCTTTCAAAATAAATATCATAAAAAATTTCTGCATCAACTGGTTTCAAGTCAATTAGACATGGACCGATTGGACTATCTGAAACGTGATAGTTTTTTTACCGGTGTTTCGGAAGGTGTTATTAGTTCCGACCGCATCATTAAAATGTTAAATGTTGCTAACGATCAACTGGCAGTGGAAGCAAAAGGTATTTACTCCATCGAAAAATTTCTGATCGCCCGCAGGTTAATGTACTGGCAGGTATATTTACATAAAACTGTTTTGAGTGCCGAAAATTTATTGGTAAATATTTTAAAACGTGCCAAAGAACTTGCACAAAAAAAAGCAGATCTGTTTTGCACACCTGCCCTTAGGATATTTTTATACAAACAATACAGTAAAAAAGATTTCAAAAATGATCCAAAATTGCTCGATGCCTTCGCTATCTTGGATGATTATGATATCATGACATCGATTAAAGTTTGGACCACTCATAAAGATCCTGTGCTTTCTATGCTTTGTACACAACTTGTAAATAGAAGACTTTTAAAAGTGGAAATGCAAAATCTGCCATTTAAAGAAGCGAAGATCCGACAGATCAAAAATGATGTACAAAAAAGCTATAAAGTGAATGATAAAGAAGTCAATTACTTTGTGTTTGCAGGAACTGTAGCTAATGACGCTTACCGGGGCGATGAAATCGGTATCAACATTTTATTTAAAGATGGATCTACGGCTGATGTTGCAAAAGCATCTGACCAATTGAATATTGATGTATTGGCTAAAACTGTAAAAAAGCATTATTTGTGTTATCCCAAATAGGTCGGTTTGGAGATCGTTTTTTACCTTAAACCCAAGCTAAAGCGCTGAATGTTAGCAGGATAATAACAATTCAAATACTCCGGGTGCATTCTATTAATAATTTGTATAAATTTGAGACATTAATTTTAAAAGGAGGATCCCGAATAATAAATTAATTAGGGCTTTCGGTAGTATTTGGTATTGAAAAAAACATTGAAATACTTTAATAAAATTTCACTTTAAAAGAACAATGATAAAACAAAGAACTATAAAAAAGCAGGTCTCTATTTCAGGTACAGGTTTACACACTGGAAAACAAGTAAATCTTACGTTTGTTCCTGCTCCTGAAAATCACGGTTATAAATTCCAACGTGTTGACCTTACTGATAATCCTATTATTGATGCCGATGTTGACAATGTAATTGACACAGCCCGTGGAACTACTCTTGAGCAAAATGGTGCAAGAGTTTATACCACAGAACATGTGCTTGCTGCCTTGGTAGGGCTCGAAATCGACAATATGCTTATTCAGCTGGATGGACCCGAAATTCCAATAATGGATGGTAGTGCAATGCCCTTCATTAAATTACTAGAGGGTGCCGGCCTTATGGAACAAAATGCTGAACGGGTTTATTTTGAGCTGAAAGAAAATCTGTCGTATGAAGATCCTATTAAAAATGTAGAGATGCTTGCTGTTCCTCAGGACAGTTTCCGACTCACTGTAATGGTTGATTATAATTCCGATGTGTTAGGCACACAACATGCCCATATTTATAATGTGAATCAATTCAAAACGGATATTGCCATGTGCCGCACCTTTGTGTTTTTACACGAATTAGAAGCATTGCTGGCAAATGATCTGATCAAAGGCGGTGACTTGAACAACGCTATTGTATTGGTAGATAAAGAAATTTCGGAAGCACAAATTGACCACTTAAAAAAAATATTCCATAAAGAAGACGTAGAGATAAAAGGCAAGGGTGTATTAAACAATACCACTCTTCATTATTTCAACGAACCGGCACGTCATAAATTACTTGATATTGTTGGGGATCTTGCCTTAGTGGGTGTTCCTTTAAAAATGCACATCCTGGCAGCACGCCCCGGACATGCGGGGAATATTGCTTTTGCAAAAAAAATAAAAGCACTTATCAAAAGCCAACGCGCCAAGAAAAATGCTAGTCCAATGTTTGATTTGAGTAAAGAACCTGTACTCAATATCATGGACATTCAAAAATTATTGCCTCATCGTCAACCATTTTTATTGATCGACAAGATCATGGAACTGACTCCGGAATCGGTAGTTGGAGTAAAAAATGTTACAATGAATGAAGAGTTCTTTAAAGGACACTTCCCTGAAAACCCTGTAATGCCAGGTGTTTTGCTTGTAGAAGCAATGGCACAAACAGGGGGCATCCTGGTTCTTAAAACAGTACCCGATCCTGAAAATTACTTAACCTACTTTATGAAATTAGATGGTGTTAAGTTCAAACAAAAAGTGATCCCGGGCGATACTGTAGTATTCGACTTAAAATTATTAACGCCTATCCGCAGAGGTATTTGCCATATGAAAGGCATTGCTTATGTGAATAACAAACCGGTTATGGAAGCCGAAATGATGGCACAAATTGTAAAAATAAAAAATAATGAGCCAACTCTCGTACATACATCCTAATGCTAAAATAGGTAAAGACGTAACAATTGAACCATTTTCAACCGTTTATGAAAATGTTGAAATTGGTGATGGAACCTGGATCGGACCAAATGTTACCATTTTTCAGGGTGCACGTATCGGTAAAAATTGCAGAATATTTCCGGGAGCTGTTATTTCGGCTATTCCACAGGATCTGAAATTTAAAGGTGAAGATACTACCGTTGAAATAGGTGACGACACCACTATTCGGGAATGTGTTACCATTAACAGAGGTACCACCGATAAAATGAAAACTTCTATTGGCAGCAACTGTTTAATAATGGCCTATGTCCACATTGCACATGATTGTATCATTGGTAATAATATAGTGATTGCAAACAGTGTGAACCTTGCGGGGCATGTTGAAATTGAAGATCATACCATTCTGGAAGGGCTTGTTGCTGTTCAGCAATTTGTTAAAATTGGTGCGCACGCATTTATTACAGGTGGTTCATTAGTTCGTAAAAATGTTCCTCCATTTACTAAAGCTGCACGTGAGCCATTACAATATATAGGTATCAATTCAGTTGGCTTGCGCAGACGAGGTTACAGCAATGAACGTATTCTCGAAATAGAAGATATTTATCGTACCCTTTATATTAAAGGACATAATGTAACCAATGCATTAGCTATTATTGAGCAGGAAGCACCTGCTTCCAACGAAAAAGAACAGATCCTCAATTTCATCCGCGACTCAAAAAATGGAATTATGAGAGGGATTAGTTAATTTTTTTTAAGTTCAAAAGTTTAAAGTTAAAAGTTAACTAAATCAGAGGGGGGATGCTTTGAATAAGATCCAAACAACCACGCCAAACTTTAAATTTTGAAACTTTAAACTTTCCAACTTATTTTTCTTTCCAACTGATTTATAATTCAATGCAAATCAAACTAAATAACGTAGGCAAACGCTATAATTACGAGTGGATATTCCGTAAAGTAAATTACGAATTCACAAGTGATAATAACTATGTTATTTTAGGTGGAAACGGTTCGGGGAAATCAACCCTTTTGCAAGTTATTACAGGTAATTTAATGCAATCGGAGGGCGAGTTAAATTATACTATTTCAGATTCCAAAATTGAAAATGAAAATATTTTCAAACATTTAAGTTTTGCAGCTCCCTACCTTGATCTTTTCGAAGAGTTTACATTGGCTGAATCTATTGAATTCCAGGCCAAGTTCAAACCGTTTTATAAAGAGCTGGATACAAAAAAAATAATAGAGTTGACCCAACTCGAAAATGCAAAAGATAAACAGATAAAAGTGTATTCCTCCGGGATGAAACAACGAGTGCGTTTAGCACTGGCCATTTTGAGCGACACTCCTCTCCTATTGCTTGATGAACCTACATCCAACCTTGATAAAAAAGCTATTGACTGGTATCAGAATTTAATAAACAATTATTCTAAAAATCGTTTAATTTTTGTTTGCTCTAATCAGCAGGAATACGAATATCCGTTCTGTAACAAGCAGTTGTTTATTGAGGAGTATAAATAAGAATCAAGAATTTAGATTCAAGAAGCAAGAGTCAAAAAGTAGAAACAAGAACTAAGAACAAAAAATCAAGATGATAGAATAAGAAAAAAGTTTCAAGAATCAATAGTAATCCTGACTCTTGATTCTTAATTCTAACTTCCCCCTTAAGTTTCAAGAATCAATAGTAATCCTGACTCTTGATTCTTGGTTCTAACTTCCCCCTTAAGATTCTTATTTCTGTTTCTTAATCTCCCCATTGCAGGCAAAATCAATCGGGTTATCTACTTTTTCCTTTAACAGCGCCATCTTTACTACATCGATCATTTTTTCTACATAATGAAATTTCAGATCTTTGATGTATTCTTTTTTGATGTCGTCAACATCTTTTTTATTGTCGATACACAATATAATTTCCTTGATGCCCGCACGTTTAGCAGCCAGTATTTTTTCTTTGATACCGCCAACAGCTAATACCCGTCCGCGTAATGTAATTTCACCTGTCATCGCTAATTCTTTCTTCACTTTACGTTGAGTAAGTGCCGATGCAATGGCTGTAAGCATTGTAATACCTGCGCTAGGACCATCTTTAGGTGTAGCTCCTTCAGGAACGTGGATATGTATGTTCCATTTATCAAATACTTCTGGTTTTAAACCCAGGATGCTACTATGTGCTTTTAAATATTCCAGTGCAATTATTGCTGATTCTTTCATCACCTCACCTAAGTTACCCGTTAAGGTTAGCTTTCCATTGCCTCTGGTTATACTGGTTTCAATAAATAAGATATCACCACCAACAGAGGTCCATGCTAAACCGGTAACAACACCGGCAACATCATTACCCTGATAGCGGTCTTTTGCATGTGCAGGACCAAGTATTTTTACAAGGTTTTTCACTTCCACATTCACATTGTACTTCTGCTCCATTGCAATTGATTTAGCAGCATTTCGTACAATTTTAGCGATCACCTTTTCCAATCCGCGAACACCGGATTCACGTGTGTAATTTTCAATGATGTATTCGAAAATTTCAGCACTCAATTCTATCTGGCCAACTTTCAAACCTTGTTCTTCTACTTGTTTTGGTAAAAGATGGCGTTTGGCTATTTCCATTTTTTCTTCAATGGTATATCCTGTAATTTCAATGATCTCCATCCTGTCGCGCAAAGCGGGCTGAATACTGCTCAATGAATTGGCAGTAGCAATAAACAACACTTTCGACAGATCGTAATCCATCTCTACATAGTTGTCATAGAATGTATTATTTTGTTCCGGATCCAACACTTCCAATAAGGCGGATGACGGATCACCATGAAACTCATTTCCTACTTTATCGATCTCATCTAAAATAAATACAGGATTGGAGGTACCCGCCTTTTTAATATTTTGCAAAACCCGGCCCGGCATTGCACCGATATAGGTTTTACGATGTCCTCTTATTTCTGCTTCATCACGCAAGCCACCCAAACTCATACGTACATATTTACGTCCCAATGCTTCAGCGATACTTTTCCCCAACGATGTTTTACCAACTCCCGGAGGGCCGTATAAACAAAGGATTGGCGATTTCATATTCCCTTTCAATTTAAGGATCGCAAGGTGTTCGATGATACGTTCCTTTACTTTATCCATCCCAAAATGATCTTTATTTAAGGTCTTTTCGGCAAATTTCAGATCAAAATTATCAGTGGTGATCTCATTCCAGGGCAGATCCAGTATCACTTCGAGGTAACTTGTTTGAATAGAATATTCAGCTGCATTGGGATTCATACGCTCCAATTTACTGATCGCTTTATCAAATGATTCCGAAACTTCTTTCGACCATTTTTTTGTTTTTGCACGTTCTTTCATCCCCTGAATGTCCTGTGCAAAGTTATTTTCACCCAGTTCCTCCTGGATGGTTTTCATTTGTTGCTGCAAAAAATAATCGCGCTGTTGTTTATCAAGATCCACTTTTACCTTCGACTGAATTTGATTTTTCAACTCCAGCATTTGTAATTCTTTGGTAAGATTAGATAATACCAATGTGGCACGTTCCTTTAGATCAGCCACCTCCAGCATCTTTTGCTTTTCAGCAACAAGTGCATTCATATTGGATGAAATAAAATTAATAAGGAATGAAGGGCTTTCAATATTACGCAATGCAAACCCCGCTTCACTTGGTATATGCGGACTTAATTTGATGATCTGTAAGGCCAGATCCTTTAATGATGATGTAAGGGCAATAAACTCCTGATCATCTTTAGCCGGGGCCGTTTCTGCAAAAGGAACAATAGCTGCTCTTATATAAGGCTCTGTTTGAACTACCTCTTTTAATTCAAAGCGTCTTTTACCTTGAATAATTACAGTGGTATTGCCATCAGGCATACGTAACATTTTAATGATCTGCGCTACGGTGCCTATTCTGTTAAGATCTTCAATAGATGGGTCTTCGATGGTATCGTTTTTTTGAGAAACCACACCAATCGTCTTATCACCTTTGTAAGCATCTTTTATCAGGTTGATGGATTTATCCCTGCCAACAGTGATAGGAATCACAACACCCGGAAACAAAACCGTATTACGCAATGGTAAAATTGACAGTTCATCAGGTACCTTTTCGGAGTTCATCTGGTGCTCATCTTCCGATGAAAGCAATGGAATAAACTCTGTATCTTCATCAATGATATCATCGTTGATCATTGGTATTAAGCCGTTTAAATCAAAATTATCTGTCATTTGCCATACAGTTTAGTCAATACTCTTTCTAATAACTTTAATATGCTCCCAATCAATATGCCAAGGGAGGTTTTTAGACAAATTGGCACTTATTTGAGAAATGCTACAATTTTAAAAATTTGTTAATGAAAATATGGGTAGTTTTTGCCCCTTAATTTACGGTTTAAATTAAGCGAAATTGCTAATTATCCCATTTGGGCGTTCCAGTTTCTTAAAAGAGAAACTGGCGGGCTTTCCACTCCAATCTTTTCTTTCGCCAATTGGCAAAGAAAAGGATTTACGTTTCAATCCCTAACGCAACATTTACGATTTTAATTCAAAATAAAATGTTATTAAATTGTATAATTTATAATTTGCAGGAATCCAATATTCAGGTAAATTTGTTTAATACCAAAATTTACAAATTTTATTTTACTGATACTTTACAATAGTCACAAGGGATTTTTGAGATTGTGGAATTGTAAAATTGTAAAATTAATATCTTGCTTTCATGCTAAAACATTTATCCATTCAGAATTACGCATTAATAGATAAACTTGAAGTTGACTTTTCGGATGGCCTGACTATTATTACCGGAGAAACAGGTGCAGGGAAATCAATATTATTAGGGGCTTTGGGCCTTATTGCCGGTAGCCGTGCCGATACACAATCGCTGCAGGACAAAACAAAAAAATGTATTGTGGAAGCCTCTTTTAATATTAAAGAGTATGCATTAAAAGATTTTTTCTGGGCCAATGAATTGGATTATGAGATCACTACCAATATCCGCAGGGAAATAACACCGGAAGGGAAATCACGCGCATTTATCAATGATACTCCTGTTACGCTTACCCAGTTAAAAGCATTGGCCGAACGACTTATAGATATTCATTCCCAGCATCAAACGTTAACGCTTAATGGCAGCGAATTCCAGCTTTCTGTAGTGGATGCGTATGCCAATCATGCTGATTCTTTGGCAGAATATTCCATCAGTTTTAAACAATTCAAAGCACTTGAAAAAGCCTTAAATGAATTACTTACAAAGGAATCACAAGCTAAAAAGGATCTGGATTATTTTCAATTTCAGTTCAATGAACTTGAAGAAGCCGGCTTAAAGCCCGATGAACAAGCTGGAATAGAACAAGAACTCGAAGCCTTAAATAATGCGGAAGATATAAAATCAAATCTTTCAAAAGCCGCAACCGGACTTAATGGTGGGGAACAAAATTTACTTGCGTCACTGAATGAAATAAAATCATTACTTGCTTCTCAAGCAAAATTTAAACCTGAAATAAATGAATTAAGCACCCGGCTAAACAGTTCTTATATCGAATTAAAAGACATCAGCAATGAGCTGGAAAGCCTTGAGCAGGATATCGTTTACGACCCTAAACGAATTGACAAACTAACCACTCAGTTGGATGCTATCTATCGTTTACAACAAAAGCACCAGGTAAAAAGTGTAGAAGAATTAATTGTAATAAAAGACGACCTTAGCAATAAACTGCTTGAATTTAGCTCTTTAGAAACAGAAATTGAAAAAACGAAAAAGGAATTAACAAGCGTTCAAAAGTCATTAACTGCTCTTGCAAAGAAAATTGCCGCTAACAGAAAAAAAGAGATCCCTAAAATTGAAAAAGAAATAGCCTCCCTCCTCTCCGCTTTATCCATGCCCAATGCACAATTAAAAATTGAGCACATGGAAACAGAAACGCTGACAGCAAATGGAGCAGACAAAGTTAATTTCCTGTTTTCTGCCAACAAGGGTAGTGATTTTAAGGAATTAAACAAAGTTGCTTCCGGTGGTGAGTTATCCCGTTTAATGTTGAGCATTAAATCATTGATAGCACAGCTTACCGCTTTGCCCACCATTATTTTTGATGAAATTGATACCGGTGTTTCAGGTGATGTAGCCGATAAAGTAGGCAGCATCATGAACCTAATGGCGAAAGCCATGCAGGTGATCACCATTACCCACTTACCACAAATAGCCAGCAAAGGCGAATCCCATCTCTTTGTTTATAAAGAAGATAAGAACGATAAAACATACAGCAATATCAAAAAGCTTTCAGTGAATGAGCGTGTACAGGAAATTGCAAAAATGTTGAGTACTGGGACACCCACTGCAGCTGCGATAAGTAATGCGAAGGAATTGTTGAAGAATTAATATATAATGGAAATAAATTCAACCTATAGTGACTCGAAGGATTTGATTAATAAAAGACAGTATCGTTGCCGAGATAAGTATTTTATCTAATTTCTCATCACATAAAGAAATGAGCGAAGAAATCTGAACAATAAAGAATAAAAAAAAGATAAACATTTGAATCACTTAAACGAGGACTTTGTCTTGGTCAAATAATGAAACTGGAAAATGGAAAGCATAGAAAAGAGCATTTATTTTTCAACAGAAATTTCATTACAATCATGCTCAACAAACTGCGCTAACCATTCTTTTGCTTTTGTCTCGTCCGTAAATATTTTGGTAGGAACAACAGGCTTACTCATGTATAAAAAAACTGTAGCAACCATATTTTCTAAAGCAGAATCAACGCAGATAGCACCCGCAAGTATACCTAAACAAGCTTTTTCAGAGGCTAAATAAACTCTTGCTTCTTTTGTACTTTCTCTTATTGATTTGATCTTCACTAAAAAAGGGTATTTCTGTCCGGCTGCAATCTTTAATCTACCATTAACCGTTTTTTCTGCTGTGGCTAGATCAATAAAAGATTTTTTCCAGGTTCCGATCAATATCCCCTTTTCTAGTTCAAACTTGCCATATTCATCATCTATAAGAAGGGTTTTCTCTTTAATATTTTTTCTCATACTATTTTTTTATTCTTTATTAACATATTTGGCCAACCATTTTTTTGCTTTTATTTCATTTGTAAAAATTTTTGTCGGTTTTAATGGTTTATTAATTTGAATAAAAAAATTGCCTAATATTCTTCCCAAACTCGAGTCTATTAACATTGCTGCGGCAATAATTCCTTCACTTCCTTTTTCTGAAGCTAAAAAATCACGAGCTGGCTTATTGATACTTTTTACTGATCTAATGTTTATTATAGTAGGATATGGAATATACCTCGTTGCTTCTAATCGATAAACTATTGCCTGTTGAGCAATATTCAAATCAATAAATGAGCTTTTCCAGATAGCGAAAAGAATTCCATCTTCTGATTCTATCCTTACTTCATCATTTTCCAGTAGCAAATTTTTCATTGATAAATGTAAATTATAAAAATACTGTTTGGGAGGGTAGATTTTTTAATTTGAAATATCCATGTATAGTAGTAAAATTAGCAACGATCAATTATTAGTTGATATTTATAAAAAATCAATTCTTAATATCTTTAACCACAAACTGCTCTAACCATTCTATTGCTTTTGATTCGTCTTTAAATATTTTGGTAGGAATTCTTGGTTTATTCAGGTAAATAAAAAAAGTAGCAAGCATATTCCCTATTATAGAATCAACATATATGGCCCCAGCAATTATACCATCACAACCTTTTTCGGAAGATAAAAAATCTCTTGCCTCTTTTGTACTTTCTTTTATTGATTTCATCTTGATCAAAACAGGATAGTTTTGCCCGGCAGTAACCGACAATCTGCTGCCAACCGCATTTTTTGCAATGTCTAAATTAATAATGGAGGCTTTCCATGTTGCTATAATAATTCCATTCGATAGCTCGATCTTGCTGTATTCATTATCCAAAAGGAGCTTTATATTTTCAGTTGCTTTCTCCATGCTAATATTTTAATCGTTCTTTACAAATTTGGTAAGCCATTTTTTCGCTTTTAATTTATCAGTAAATAATTTAACAGGCCGCAGAGGTTTGCTAATACGAATATAAAAATTGCCAATAATGCTTCCTACCGGAGAATTAACAATCACAGCTGTTGCTATAATTCCTTCACAACCACTTTCGGAAGCAAAAAAATCACGCGCTGCTTTTGTAGAACTTTTCAAAGACATTACATTGGCAATCACAGGGTAAAGTATGCCATTGAATACCTTTTTTCTATCTTCAACCAACTTCTTAACCATCCGTAAATCAAAGTGTTCTGCTTTAAATTTTGCCGTAACAATTCCATCTTCTAAATCCAGACTAATTTCATTATTTTCTAATAGTGTCTTTTTCATCTTATTTTTATTGGCCTTGACATACTGGTTGGAACTATTCAAAAAAATAATCCCTTGGAAAATCCCCAGTTAAATTCATTATCCAAAAGAACTTGAATAGTTACTTTATTTATGCTATTTTTTTATTCTTTTTTCACAAATTGGGCCAACCATTTTTTTGCTTCTGTTTCATTTGTAAATATTTTAGTGGGTCTTAATGGTTTGCTAACCCTGATAAAAAAATTGCCTATCATACTGCTTATAGGAGAATCAATAAGCACAGCTGCTGCTACAACCCCCTTACAGCCTTCTTCAGAAGCCAAAAAATCACGAGCAGATTTCGTACTACTTTTTACTGCTTTAATATTTGATAATATGGGGAAGTTCTTTCCATTTTGGAGCTCTAATCTATATCCAGTAATTTTATTTGCAAGATCTAAATCTACAAATTCACATTTAAAAGATCCGATAAGAATACCATCCTCTATAACAAATTTAGCATGTTCATTTTCTAATAGCATCTTTTTCATTAAAAATTAATCATTTGATATTTCGGTTCGTTATTGTTACTAATAATCAATATATTATAACTAATTAAATCGATAATGTAACAAATTACTGTTTTTTTTCGTTTAATATAAGTCTAAATACAAAGGTACATTTTTAAAATATATAAATTCATTTTATGGCAAAAATCAATCACAACAACTCTTTGGATACAATTGATGAATTACTTACGGATGCAAAACAAAGAGGCGTAATTCATTTAGTATCGGATGTAAATGCAATGTCGAATAGAAAACTACCGATTTTTGAAAAGGAGTTTTTAAATTTTGGAACCTGTGGTTACCTTGGTTTAGAATTAGACCAGCGCTTAAAAGATGGGGCCATTGATTTTACACAAAAATATGGAACCCAGTATGGTATTTCCCGTGGTTATCTATCTTCAGGTATTAATGTACAATTAGAGGATTATCTATCTCAAATGTTTGATAACAGGCATGTGCTTACCTATTCCTCCACATCCTCTGCACATATTTCAGTAATTCCAACACTTATTACAAGTGAGGATGCTATAATTTTAGATCAGCAGGTTCATTTTAGTGTACAAACTGCCGCTCAGTTGCTTCGTCAAAAAGGTGTGCCTATTGAAATGATACGTCATAGCAATATGGATATGTTGGAAAAGCAATTAAAACAATTGAGCAAAACACATAAAAAAATCTGGTATTTGATAGATGGAGTGTATTCTATGTATGGAGACGTGGCTCCATTTGATAGTTTATTATACTTAATGGAAAAATACGAACAATTGTATGTTTATGTGGATGATGCGCATGGGATGAGCTGGCATGGGAAAAATGGAAGTGGCTATACCAATAGTAAAGTACCCAAACACGAAAAAATAATGCTCATGACAACAATGGGAAAAGGTTTCGGAGTTACAGGGGGATTAGCTATTTTTCCGAACGAAGAAACCTTTAGAAAGGTCCGTATTTTTGGAGGTCCCTTAATTTATTCTCATCCTTTGGCTCCACCAATAATAGGGGCTGCGATAGCTTCTGCAAAAATTCATTTATCGGATGATATCTATCGAATACAGAAAGAATTGCGTGAAAATATTGATTATTGCAGCCAGTTAATTGCTAATACAGACCTTACGGTTATGTCCGATCCTTTTACTCCTATTGGCTTTGTGGCTATGGGACAACCAAAAGTGGGCTACAATATGGTCAAACGTTTATTAGATGATGGTTTTTTTGTTAATCTTGCTCTGTTCCCTGCTGTTTCTGTTAGAAATACCGGAGTGCGCTTTTCAATTAACCGCCAGGTGAAAAAAAACGAAATAAAGGACTTTGTAGATGCATTGGTTTATCATTACCCTAAGGTATTGGAAGAAGAAAACAGAACGATAGACGATGTGCGCAAAGCATTTAAAACTAAAATAGAGGCTAACTCATTTCTTCCTATAAATAAACAAGAAACAAATTTAAATGAAGAGTTAACAGTACAGGAAGAAAAAAGCATTAAAGGGATCAATAAAACAGAATGGGATGAATTACTCGGTGCAAATGGGTCGTTTGACTGGGAAGGACTTTTATCTTTAGAGGAAGCTTTTAGCAATAACCCAAAAACGGAAGATAACTGGGATTTTTATTATTTTATTATTCGTGATAAAGATAAAAAGCCGGTATTAGCAACTTTTTTTACTTCAGGAATTTCTAAAGATGATATGCTGGCATTAGAATCAGTATCTATTCAAATAGAAGAAAAAAGAAAAACTGATCCTTACTATCTTACCTCAAAAACATTAACGATGGGTTCTATGCTCACCGAAGGGCATCATTATTTTATCAATCCTAATCATCCCAAATGGAAAGATGCATTTACCCTGCTTTTGGAAAGGGTTGCAAAAATTCAGGAATCGATAAATGCTAATTCATTATTACTTAGAGATTTTGATAAAGACGATATTGAATTAAAAAAAATACTTTTAAAAGAAGGATTTGCCCCTGTTAATATGCCTAACTCTAACATTATTGATAACCTGAAATGGGATACAAAAGACGAACTTATTGAATCGCTATCTCATCGTAACAGAAAAAATGTTAGAACAGAAGTATTTAGAAATGAAAATGCTTTTGAAATTGAATATAAAAAAGAACTAACAGAAGAAGAAACAGAATACTACTATAACCTTTACTTACAAGTTGAGCAAAAAAATAGAGGTTTAAACATGTTCGCTTACCCAAAAGACATTCTAAAAAAACTTTCAAAACATGCCAATTGGGAGTTTATTGTTTTGAAGCTTAAGCCTGAATTTGATCCTCGTCCCGAAAGAAAAGCTGTGGCAGTAATATGGACATATATTACTGAAACGCATATAGCACCAATGATTGCAGGTATTGATTATGATTATAACAAAGAATTTAAGGTTTACAAACAAGCCATTTATCAAGTATTAAAACGGGCCCGCATGTTAAATTTATCAAAAGTATATTTAGGTTTATCGGCCGATGTTGATAAGCACAAATTTGGTGCTGTACAACATGCCAGGGTAGCCTATATACAAACAAAAGATAATTATAATATGGAAGTAATAGAATCTATGGCTGCCAATACGTAATAAAAATCTATAAGAAATAAAATGAAAAACATGAACGATAATACACAACAATTACGAAAAGAATATAGTCAAATGCCATTATTAGAATCCGAAGCTTTGGCATCCCCATTTGAACAATTTGAATTATGGTTTAACCAGGTTTTAAAATCAGAAATTGAGGAGCCTTATGCCATGGTTCTTTCCACAATAAATAATTTAACTCCAAGTTCAAGGGTAGTTTTGCTAAGAGAATTTTCAAAAGAAGGTTTTGGATTTTTCACCAATTACAATAGTGCCAAAGGGATACAAATTGTTGTGAATAATCATGTGGCCTTAAACTTTTTTTGGCCGGGAATAGAACGCCAAATAAGAGTACAAGGGATTGCTATAAAACAAACGGAAGAAAAATCGGATGCTTATTTTAAAACCCGTTCTGAAATTAGCAGAGTTGGAGACTGGACCTCTCTTCAAAGTAAAGAATTAAAGAACCGTGCTGAATTAGAAGAATTATTTATGTTAAATACAAAATACAAATTGGAACCCCCTTTAACACGGCCAGATTATTGGGGAGGTTATATTGTAAAACCTACTTACTTTGAATTTTGGCAGGGAAGACCAAATCATATGCATGACAGACTTACATACACTTTGGAGGAAAATAATTTGGAGTGGAAGATTAAACGTCTCGCTCCTTAAATAGAGCAGGCAAAAGTTTAGATTCCAAGAGAAATAACAGTACTTTTTTTTACATGGTAAATTCAATGTATAAATATTTACCCTTTTGAATAGCTATATGGCAAATATTAAAGAAGAACATTACAATACAAAAAAAGGCTGACGAAAAAATTTATTATTTCAACAATAGACTTTATATATTTAATTATTTCCCTATAAAGAACCTTTTCATTTTTCTATTCCAGTTTCTTACGTTGTGTGAAAGTTGTTAATTCTCTTGAAAAATTATCCAACGATTGAGCTGATTTCCCTATCATATCAATGATCTTTTTCAGGTCTTCCTGAGTATAACAAGAGTCCGTAAGAAGGATTGAAAGGCCGATAATTTGATTAATAGGCTGGCGTAATTTCTGAGTAATAAACATCAATTCTTCCAACTCTTGTATGCATTCTTTTTGATGATCTTTCGCCCTTTTTAGTTCTTCTTTAGCAATGATTAGCTCAGCTTCGAGTTTGTGTTTTTCATAATTTTGAAAAATAAGCTCTTGATCAGCAATTTTTATCTGATTATTTCTTGCCATTAATATTTTCAAGTTGATTTAAAAGTTTCATACTTGTCAAAGGTTTTTCGATGTAACCGCAACATTTTTTATTGATAGCTTTTTCAATCTGTGTTGGATAATCAGAAGAGACCATCAAAATGTCAATTTGTTTTTGTTCAAAAAAAGTAAGCCCATTAAACTCATCAAGAAATTCAAATCCGGTCATGATGGGCATTTTATTGTCGATAAGGATGAGTGCGGGAGCTATGACATTAAAATAAGATTCGTTTCTTTGGAAAAATTTTAAATACTCAAGAACCTTGATAGGGTTGGAAAATGTTTGAATGTTCCCAGTAATATTCAAATGTTCAACAACTTTTTTGTTGATTATTATATCAATTTCATTATCGTCTATAATTATGATTGTTTTAAATTTAAACATGTGTTGAGCATTATTAGAAAAAGAATTTAATTTAGTAGAGTTTTCAAAATAATTTGAACGAAGAGCTCTTTCTTCAGAGCGCAGTCCGAACGTGCCTGCCAAGATTGCTATCAGTGGTTTCGGAACCTGCCACTTGAGATGCCGAAGTAAATTCAGCGTGACCTTATACTTTTTAACATGTTTGTTCATTTTATTTTAAAAATTCCACTTTGCTGAAATTTGCTATTTATTTTTAAAATTATTTTAAATAGTAATTCCCTTTGTTATCCCTTGAAATAATACATTTCCATAAAGGATAAGACTCCCCTTTAGCTTCTTTGTTTTCCCATTGTAAGGCTTGTAAATTAGAAAGTTCATCTGTTCCACCTTTGCTCTTTGGTTTTATAAGATCAATTCCCCAGCCCGTAGAAAGAGCCTTATATTCCTTTAAATAAAATGCATTTTTAATCAACGCACCGCAATTATCCAGACGGTATATTCCGGGGTCAATATTTTCTATTATCAGTGCTTTTTCCCATACTTTTTGTATTAGATATTCACTAAAAAATGGTTGATGAAATTTTTTAAGTGTGATCATTCTTTTTTTTTGCTTAAATGAAAATTTTCTCCGAGAGGAGTGCGAATAAAAAAGAGGCTGTCTCGACTTTTGAGACAGCCTCCTATTAGGGTAAAGCTATTTCGTTTTCACCATTTTTTTAGTTTCGATGGTTTGCCCATCCACAATTAAGGAGTAGGTATAAATGCCGCTTGTTAAATCATTGGCGAATACATTTAAACTTCCTTTACCTTTCTCTGTTAAATCAACTGCTTTGATAAGCTTGCCTGATTGATCCAAAAATATAATTTGCGCACGGGTAATATTGTCCGGTAAAAAATAATTGATAAGGGTTTGATCGGCAAATGGATTCGGAACGTTTTGGTCAAGAACAATAATATTTTTATTGCTCAGTTCCACATCCTTTGAAGTAGATAATGATTCTGAGTTTGAGTTATTCTGTTGCATTGATTTACCTGCAGTACAACATGAATTAATAATCGCATCCAATTGATCGATTTTATTTTGCATAGCTTGCATTTTTGCATCTTTTATCGAATCATTTTTTGCTGTTGCAGTATTTGTTGAATCTGCTGCTTTGCTTAATTCCTGAACAGCTTTTACTAATGGAACAACGAACTCGGCATACGACACAGCATAAGGATCGCTGCTATTGCCTGGTAGGTGCACAATAGAAGACGCGAAGCCAACTTGTTGAGCAGCCAACTCAACTTCCTGTGCTATAAAGCCCGAGTGAGTGATGGCTGACGAGCCGACAAAGTCCATTCCGATTTTATGCAGAGCCTTAAGACTATCAGACATATTTTGTATGATCAAATCATCAAGCATATTGGTATTCATTTTATAGGTAACCGGTCGAAGTTTTTTAATAAATTCCAAACCTTTTACTGCTTCCTGTACACCTGTTTTAAAACGACCATCGCTTGTTTGATACAAACCACTGGAGGTAAAAACACCATTGGTAGTGGATGAGTTACCAAGTTGTACTGAGTTGCTTAGTGTTGCACTCGCATTATAACCAATGGCTGTAGCATTGTTAAGTCCTGCATTACTAACATTTGCACCTGACCCTAAAGCAGTATTATTGTAGCCGGTAATGTTGTTAGAAAGTGCACTAAATCCACAGCTTGTATTATTGTGGCCAGTATTAGTGCTATAAAGAGTATTCACTCCATAGCCCGTATTATTATAGCCGGTAGTGTTATTATTTACCGCATTTCTTCCAGTAGCCGTATTATAGTTACCAGTGGAGTTAATAAGGGCCTGGTATCCGATTGCAGTACCTCCTACTCCAGTGGTATTATTATTTAGTGCCTGAAACCCAGTAGCGGTATTTTGTGATCCGCTGGTGTTTCTATAAAGCGCAGTTGTTCCTATACCAATATTACCAAATGCCGTATTATAGTAAAGCGCAGAAACTCCAATAGCAATATTACTGGCATTTGTACCGTTAGCATAACCTGCGGAAGAACCAATAGCGATATTGCTACCTCCTGTTGCGTTAGCAAAACCTGCCTGATAGCCCATAAAAACATTATCGGATCCTGTAGTGTTAGAAACGCCACTTGAACTGCCAAGAAAGGCATTGCGTGTTCCTGATGAGTTAGAAAAACCAGCCACATCTCCCATAAAAACATTATAGCCTCCGGTAGTTACATTATATCCAGCTCTATATCCAAAAATAGAATTGGAACTGAAATTATTACCAATAACACCATATCCTGCTTCATATCCCACTAAAGTGTTATTTCCTCCTGTAGCATTAAAATTACCTGTTGTAGTACCTAAATAGGTATTATTTGGCCCTGATGTATTGTATAAACCACTGGCTGAACCAATAAAAGTATTTAGTGAAGCAGTGTTATTATATCCTGCATTATGGCCTACACAAGTAATTGAAGCACCACTTAGGTTAGAATAACCTGCAGCATAACCAATATTTGTATTATGGCCCTGGTTTTGATTAGAAAATCCGGAAAGACTTCCTAAAAAAGTATTTTCTCTTCCCGCAAATTCAGCGATTGCACCTAAGCCATTGTTGTAGCCAGAATTAAATCCTATAAAAGTATTGTTATCCTCCTGAGTGGTAGAGTAGCCGGCTCTTCTGCCTACAATAACGTTTTGTGTTGCACCTGAAGTTGTGCTGCCCCCTGCACTTGCTCCTACATTAGTATTATCCGTACCTAAGGTTCCAGCTCCTTGGGTGTTTTGACCAGTACCACTCAAGCCCGTAGTTTGGCCTGTTGCCTGATAAAAAATAAAAGATCCTGCAATAATAAACACAGCAGTCTTTTTAAAGTAGTTTTTTGTTTTCATAATGATTTTGGTTTTATTTTATCCCGTTGACTTGTTTGATTTTTATTCGCTTTGCCGGTCAACAGGTTATACGGCAGGGGAACATTAAAAATTATAAGATATATTGACTGAAGAAAGTACACTTGAAAATTTATATGCTTCATAAGTGCCATGTGAAATTATTGTTCCACTATTTCCTGCGTTCTGCGGAGGATAAGTAAATTGTAAGAACCAACTAGTTTCACCTCCTCTTTTATAATAAGTATATGCAGAGGAAAATTCTGCTCCAATAGAAAAATTTTTAAAAACGTTTACTGAAAATCCAGTAACAGGTCCTAGACCCAGAGAATACCCTCCGCCTTCTCTAATAATATAATATTTAGCAGATGTTAAGGAATCATTTGAAGTATTATAAAATGCATATCTAAGGTCAATTTCGGTAGGACTGTATTTTTTATATACCAACTGAAATCCACCATATATATTCAATTTTTTATAACTAAAATTCCAAACTATACCTGGTGAAATAGTATATACTGATTGTCTTATATAGCCAGTATCAAGGATGTAGTCACTTGATGGAGCAGTAGTGATTTCTCTTGCTTCTCTTGAGTCATACCTTTCATCTATTTTGTACTGAGTCATTTTTGCTACTAATCGTAATACGCATTTATCTTTTGTTTGATAGGATAAATTTATACCAAAAGAGGTTGATTTATCTGTTCTATGAGCTGTTGCATCATTAAATATTCTTGTTTGGTTAACTGCATAGTCGAACCCCGCTTCAGTTATAGGTTCGACAGTATTAATATTTACTCCAATTTGCCATTTACGTTCTTTTTCCAACTGAGCAAAAGCTGTAAATGAAGTAAATAATAGTAGAATGAATAATTTTGTTTTCATAGTATTTGGTTTTAGGTTAATTATAATTTGTTAACAAAGAGAACAAATTAAAATACATTTTGCATGGTCTTTTAAAAAATTGCTACAAAAAAAATAGATTTTGATAAACATACAAATATTAAGAAGTTTTGAAAATAGCACTAAATTAATTTGGACCTAAAACGAGCAACAACCTATAAAAACAGCATTAGCAACTTTAAAAGTATTATCTCCGCTTGAGCGATCTTTTAAGTGTGATCATTCCTTCTTTTTTCGATTTAGTATTAAAAAATCATTTACACTTTTTACATTATTCCCAATTCTTAAAACAGCATGAATTAAATCTTCTTCTTCGCAATTAAGCTCAGTGCACCAATTGGCTAAATTCTCTTTGTTTGTTAAATCAATTTTCGAATCTTCGTACATAAAAACAGCATTATTTATTAACCTTCACAAAAATATTCCATAGAACTTTAATTTTTTTAGGTGAAAACACCCTTTTTGAGAATACCGTAAAAACACGGTAAATTATGGGTGTTTTTACGGTATTTAAAACACTTTGATTGCGTAACAGTTTATTTATCAAAGGTTTAACTAAATTTATAAATTGGAACCTGAAAATAATTAGCCAGAAATCTATACTTTAGCAGAAAATATAAATTAACTAATAAACAGAATAAACTTATGAGCTTTACAGGGAAAGAAAATCACGCCATTACATTAACAGAAGCTGCTGAATGGACACGTACTTATCGTGATGCAAATCCTGGTGCAACAAAAGGCCATTTTTATGGAAAAGATGCTATTCAGGCTATTATTAACCAGACAGGTTGTGTTGGGATACGTATTTATTATGCGATTGATAATAATGGGGCAAAGCAATTAATAATAGTTGGCGCAAATACAAGCGAGAACGATTTGTATACCGGTATTTTGGCCGAAAGGGGAATAGCTTGTCCGCCACGTTGTGGGGCAAATAACCCATTAAATTCAGCTACATAGTAGAAAAATCTTTTTATTTTCACTATTTTTAAAGACGGATTTTCAATCCGTCTTTTTTATTTGTTATATATGAGCAGCAGCACTTTTTATGATTACCTGGGATATATAACCACGTTCTTTTCTTTGCCTCCATTAATTATTGGTTTGCTAAGCATTAAAACTGTAAAAGGATACATGGTCCCGCTGTTTGTATATGTTTCCGTTTGTTTTGTTACCGAAATGGTAAATTTCGGACTTACAGAATCAGGCATCAACAACATGTTTGTTTTCCGTTTTTTTACAATTATTGAATTTATACTGATCAGTTTTTTTTACAATATGTTTTTTAGGAAATATTTATGGCCGGGCTATTTACTATTATTCATCGGGGTATTTTTAGTTGCTGCATTTATTGATTATAAAATTAATGGTATAAATACTATGGACAATCTTGCTTCATCAGTAGTATCGATATTCTTATCACTGTATGCGCTTGTTTCATTTTTATATATAATGCGTAAATTAATATTTGAAAATATTTTGTCTGAGCCATTTTTTTGGGTGAATTCAGGAGTGCTATTTTATTTTTCAGGAAATTTGTTAGTTTTCGCTTTTAGTATTTATGTTTATACTTACCAACCAATCTATTCGGATGCACTGTGGACCATACCCCAATTTTTAAATATTTTTTTTAACATTTTTATCTGTATAGGATTTTGGAAAACAAGAATCAAATAGACGTGTTTTCATTGGTGGTTCTTGGAACAATGGGAATATTAATCCTTGTTTCATTTATTGTGCTTTTTGTTTTGTTATATCAGAAAAAAATGATGGCCAATAAGGCTTTGATAAAGGAAAATGATAACATCCATCAGCGCAAATTACTGGATGCATCAATCGAAGTAGCTGAACAGGAAAGAAAAAAAATTGCTGCAAATATTCATGATGATATTGGTATGATGTTAAATGTTTTAAAATTAAACATTACTAAAATTCAACGAAACCGGAATGATGAAATACTTACAGAAACACTGTTAAGCAATAGTAATCTATTGATTGGAGATACCCTTGCAGCTATCCGGGTTATTTCAAATGATTTGATGCCACCTACTTTAGTTAAATTGGGTTTTATAAAAGGAATAACAGAATTGTGCCGACAAGTCAATTCATCCGGAGCAATTGATATTTATTTAAATATAAATGTTGATAGCATCCAGCTCGAGAAAAAAAACGAAATTCAATTGTACCGTTTGATAAAAGAGATAATTAATAATATTATTAAACATGCCTCCGCTTCAACCACTGAATTAACAATAAATGCGACAAGTGAATTTATGACCATCACCATAACTCATAATGGAAAAGGATTAACAAACCAAATGATGCATCAGTTAGCCGAATCAAGCGATGGAATTGGATTAAAAAGTATTTTAAGCAGGGCACAGCTCACCAATTCTGTTTTACAATATATTTTAATAGGAAATAAGGAATCGAAAATAATAATTGAAACACCTTTAGTTATTATTTATTAGATAATATTTAATAGGTAATAAGGTAAACAATAACCAATGAAACTCAAAAAAACAATAGCTGTTGTTGATGATCAACACCTTTTTAGGCAAGGGCTTATTTCTTTGCTAAAAGAATATGATAATCTGGATGTAATAATGGAGGCTTCAAATGGAAAAGAATTATTGGAGAAACTAAAAATAACGCAACCTGATATTGTGCTGTTGGATTTGGAAATGCCGGTAATGGATGGTATTGAAACAACAATTGCATTAAAACAGACTTATCCAGCCGTTAAAATTATTGTATTATCAATGCATACTGATGATGAATTTATTATACACCTGTTGGAAAAGGGCGCAAGTGGATTTTTACCAAAGGATAAGGATATTGAAGAGGTGGTGGGGGCAATATATTCTGTTTTAGAAAATGGTTATTATTTTGATGCACGTGTTTCAAGTGCAATGCTGAAGGGATTGGTGAAGTCAAAAAAAGTTAATCCTTCCTTCTCAACTCAGTCTCTTTCCGAAAGAGAAGTTGTAGTTGTTAACCTGATTTGTAAGGAATATACCAATAAGGAAATAGCGGATAAACTATGCCTGAGTCCGAGAACAATTGATTCATACAGAGAAAATATCTTATTAAAAACCGGAGCTAAAAATACAGCAGGCATTGTAATGTATGCCGTTAAATATAACTTGTTGGATTGAGCGGCTGAATAGCTTCAACTGATAAGTTTTATTTGGAGGGCAGGTATATTTTGAAAGTAGAGCCTTTACCAGGAGTACTTTCAAAGGAAATAGTTCCACCTAATTTAATAACACTTGTTTTTACAATATACAAGCCTAATCCTGTACCTTTTGATGTAGAAGTGGCACGGTAAAACATTTTAAAGATGCTTGCTTGCAGTGTTTCAGGAATTCCTATTCCGTTATCTTCAATTTTAAATAAAATCCCTTTTCCCTGAGAGGAAATATGAATATTGACAAAAGATCGCTCAGGCCCTTTTTGTCTGTATTTTACAGCATTATCAATCAGGTTTAATAAAATAGTTTGAAATAACCCTTTTTCTGTATTAATAAATTGGGCCTGGTCTTCTATAACGATATTGAGATCAATATCTTTAAAACCTTCCACAAATTCAATACTTTTTAAAATACTATCAATTACATTTTTAATACTGGTCTTCTCAAATTCCAGCTCCCCATAGGTTATCCGTCCCAAAACCAACAGATCTGACATGATTACATTTAACTTGGAAATACAATCGCCTATTTTTTCACAGTAGATCTCCTTTTCCTCTGCATTTCCGCTTCCCCTATGCAAATCCATGAGTGCCATCATTGAGGCCACAGGGCTTTTCAAATCGTGGGAAGCTTTATAAACAAATAAATTCAGTTCATCATTTTTTTCCTGAAGTTGGCTTTTTGCATTTAATAATGCTGTAATATTCTTGGCAACCAGCAAGGTGCCTGAATATTCCTGTTTATTATTATGAAGAGGAGAAAACGAACACGAAACAGGTATAATGGAGTTATCTTTAGATTTAAGATTCAAACCTAATTCTTGAATTTTGTTTTGTTCGAAGGTGGTTCTTATAGAATTTCTAACGTTGTCAATGTCGCTTATTGGAAATAATTTTTCAAAGGATTGGTTTAATAATTCAGCCTGAGAATAAAATAAAAGATCTTCAACAACATGGTTTGTATTCTGAATTTCACCATTTTCATTGAGAACAATAAGCACATCATTTATTCCATTGTATATACTATTGAGAAAAACTCTGGAAATAGTGGTTTCATTCAGCTCTTCTACAAGCATATTTATCCCAACTTGCACAGCAAGCAATTGTTCATCATTTTCATCAGTAATGGGAAGCTTAGAATTATAATCCCCGTTGCCAATTTTAATCAGGAAATCCTCGATGTATTGTAGCTGCTGTTGAGTTTTACTAATTTTAGAATCCATTTAATCTAGTTTAAAAAATTTAAAGTTTAAAAGTTTAAAGTTGAGGTATCTTTTTAACTTTCAACTTTTAACTATGAACTGCTATTTTAAACATTAAATCGGAAATGCATCATATCACCATCATTCACCACATATTCTTTTCCTTCAACGCCCATTTTGCCTGCATCTTTACAGGCTACTTCTGAGCCAAGGGTAATAAAATCGTTATACTTAATTACTTCAGCTCTGATAAACCCTTTTTCAAAATCAGTATGAATAACACCGGCTGCCTGTGGGGCTGTCATGCCTTTAATGATAGTCCAGGCACGTACTTCCTTAACACCTGCTGTAAAATAGGTTTGAAGGTTCAATATACGGTATGCTGCTTTGATCAGTTTATTTACACCTGGTTCTGCAAGTCCCATATCTGCAAGAAACATCTGACGTTCCTCATAAGTTTCCAAACTAGCGATTTCCGCTTCCATTTGAGCAGTAATGATCAATACTTCCGCATTTTCTGTTTTTACCGCTTCTTTAACAGCATCAACGTAACTATTACCAGCTTTTACAGCGGCTTCATCCACATTACAAACATATAAAACAGGTTTTACAGTTAATAAACAGCAATCAGCAATATAGACCATATCTTTTTCTGAAAGATTTGCTGAACGGGCCGATTTACCTTGTTCTAACAAGCTTTTCAAATTCAACAATACCTCATACGCCTTTTTTGCTTCCTGATCATTACCGGTTTTGGCTTGTTTTTCAACACGTTTAAGTTTAGCATCAACAGTTTCCAGATCCTTCAACTGCAATTCAGTATCAATAATTTCTTTATCCCTAACCGGATTAATGGTACCATCCACATGCACTACATTGGGATCATCAAAACAACGCAATACATGTATAATTGCATTTGTTTCACGAATATTGGCAAGGAATTTATTTCCTAAGCCTTCTCCTTTACTTGCACCTTTTACAAGACCGGCAATATCCACAATTTCAACTGTGGTTGGAACCACGCGTTCGGGCTTAACTAATTTTTCCAGAGTAGAAAGACGCTCATCCGGAACAGTTATTACCCCAATATTGGGTTCAATTGTACAAAAAGGAAAGTTTGCTGCCTGCGCCTTTGCGTTGGATAAGCAGTTAAAAAGAGTCGATTTACCAACATTAGGTAATCCTACAATACCACATTGTAATGCCATTTTTTTTATTTATTGATTTGGTAAGTTAGAGAGTTGAATATTTAAAGATTTGACGAATTAAAAATTCTCCATTTTCTTCTTTCTCTATCTCTCTGTTTATTTTAGCTTGCAAAGATACCAAAATAAGCCGTTTGATAAATACTTCTGAGAATTATAAAATTGAGTTTTCAACAATAAATTAATATTTTCAACAATACTCGCCAAACGCTTAAAAATAGATACTTTTGAGCGTTATTTTAAAAATCACAAAAAAAGCGTACAGCTATTTTTTTTGTAAAAAATTAATAATTGTTTCCTAAAGCGCTTTCATTGCTCATTACCTATTGCTAAATTGCACACTGCTAAATTGTTAAATTGCTTTTATTGCCTACTGTAAAATTGTAAAATTAAAATATATGGCTTCATTATCAGAATTAGAAAAAGTTACTACACAGGTTCGTAGAGATATTGTTAGAATGGTTCATGCCGTAAATTCAGGTCATCCCGGTGGATCATTAGGTTGTACGGAGTTTTTCGTATCTCTTTATTTTGATGTAATGAATCATCATCCCGAAAAATTCAGCATGGATGGTATTGGAGAAGATCTGTTTTTCCTTTCCAACGGGCATATCTCGCCAGTTTTTTATAGTGTGTTGGCTCGTTCGGGATATTTCCCTGTAAAAGAACTTGCTACATTCCGTAAATTAGATTCCCGCTTACAAGGCCACCCTACTACTCACGAAGGGTTACCCGGCATACGTGTGGCATCCGGTTCATTAGGACAAGGTTTATCGGTAGCAATTGGAGCTGCGGCTGCTAAAAAATTAAACAAAGATAATGGCTTGGTTTACACCTTGCATGGAGATGGTGAGTTGCAGGAGGGGCAAATTTGGGAAGCTGCCATGTATGCTGCCGGAAGGAAAGTTGATAATATTATTTCAACTATTGATGTAAACGGACAACAAATTGATGGCTCAACTGACCAGGTTTTACCAATGGGCGATTTAAAAGCTAAATGGGAAGCTTTTGGATGGGACGTTCTTTCTATGAACGGAAACGTTTTATCAGAAGTAGTGGAAACACTCAAAAAAGCAAAAACTCATACAGGCAAAGGAAAACCGGTGTTGATTTTAATGAAAACCGAAATGGGACATGGCGTTGATTTTATGATGGGTAGTCATAAATGGCATGGTGTTGCTCCTAATAATGAACAATTGGCACAGGCTTTGAGTCAGAATGCCGAAAGTTTGGGGGATTATTAAATTCTAAGTTAATAGAGAGAAAGGCAAAAGTTAAAAGTAAAAAAGGGAGAAAGGCAAAAGTCAAAAGGGAGAAAGGTAAAAATGAAAAAAAATAATTTCAGATTTCAAAAATCAAAATTAAAGTGCAGCACATATTTGCTTCTTTTGACTTTTGCCTTTCTCCCTTTTAACTTACTTTCCCAGCAATCGCAACCTTTAACACGTATTTTATTTGTTTTTGATTGTTCGTATAGCATGTTCGGTCAATGGCAGAGTGGTATGAAAATGGATCTGTCAAAAAAATTATTGAGTGAGTTTTTAGACAGTATAAGAGGAACGGAAAATCTTGAGATCGCATTTCGGGCTTATGGTCATCAAGTGCCTTTGCGTCCTCAACGTAGCTGTACCGATACCAAACTGGAAGTGCCTTTTGGTAAGGATAATATTACAGCAATAAAAAACAGGATCAAAACGCTTGTTCCTAAAGGAACCACACCTATCGCATATACCTTGGAGCAATGTGGTGATGATTTCCCCTCTCCTTCCTCTGCAAGCATAAGAAACATTGTTATTTTGATCACCGATGGAATTGAGGAATGCGATGGTGATCCTTGCGCTGTTTCTCTGGCCCTTCAAAAAAAAGGGATCGTATTAAAACCTTTTGTTATTGGCGTTGGACTTGACCAGAGTTATATCAATTCGTTTGGGTGTATCGGAAAATTTTATGATGCCTCCAGCGAAACAAGTTTTAAAAACATTTTGAGTATTGTAATTTCACAAGCCTTGAATAACACTTCGGTGCAGGTAAACCTAAACGACCAGATAGGGAGACCGACTGAAACAGATGTGAACATGACCTTTTATGACGAAGAATCAGGAGCCATTCGTTATAATTACATTCATACTATCAATCACAGAGGACTGCCTGACACCTTAATTATTGATCCGATAGGAACCTATAAAATGGTGGTACATACCATCCCTCCGGTTGAAAAAACCGGTATCGAACTGGTACCCGGGAAACACAATATTATTGCTGTGGATGCACCTCAGGGTTATCTTAATTTAAAGATGTCGGGTAATGCGGATTACAATAAAAATCTGAATTGTATTATCCGTAGAAATGAAGACATGCAAACGCTTCACATTCAAAACTTTAACACAACAGAAAAATTCATTGTGGGCAAATATGATCTGGAGATATTAACACTTCCCCGCATCAAGGTAAATAAGGTAGATATTGCTCAGAACAAAACCACTTATATTGAGATCCCACAAGCCGGAAGTGTTTTTATTGCCAAGCCGAGTGAAGGCCCTGGAAGTTTATATGTTGAAGAAAAAAACAAGATGGTTTGGGTTTGTAATTTGACCAGCAATTTAACAAATGAAAATATTATTCTGCAGCCTGGAAGATATCGGGTAGAATTCCGTCCCAAAAATGCAAAAGAAACTATTTATACTATTGAAAAAATATTTAAGGTTGAATCGGGAACCTCAACTGCAATAAAATTATATTAAAAACTTTATTCCAAAAAAAAATTAACGAATTCAAATTTTATTCAATGTTTATTTAAAATCAGAAAATTATAGTATCTTTCATAAAATGAAAAAAAATAAAACAATTTGCATTATTGATGATGAGGAAATTAATCAGTTCATATTAACTACTATTATCAAAAATTTAAATAGTGATATCAAAATTTTATCTTTTAATAACGGGGAAGTTGCCTTAAACACTTTAACGCAATCACTTGTTTCTAAGGAAGATATGCCTGATATTATATTGTTGGATATAAATATGCCGGTGATGGGCGGATGGCAATTTATGGATGAATTTGTTAAACTTCAAGTTGGCTCAAAGACAGCGATTTACATTATTACATCGTCAAGCTCGCCCGAAGATAAAAAAAAGGCAAAAACCTATTCTGATATTTCAGATTTTTTAACCAGACCTATTGCA
The DNA here is from genome assembly GCA_030654175.1 of Bacteroidia bacterium. Taxonomy (GTDB): domain Bacteria; phylum Bacteroidota; class Bacteroidia; order 2-12-FULL-35-15; family 2-12-FULL-35-15; genus 2-12-FULL-35-15. The sequence continues at coordinate 294,096 of JAURXZ010000001.1, read as the reverse complement.
GCAAGCACTTTAAAAGAGATAATAGAAAAGGATGAATAATAGCTGAAAAGGCTACAATTTTAAACCCCAAGAAAATAGCATAACCCAAAAACATGAAAAAATACACGTATACTGAAAAAAAAGATACCCGTTCAGGCTTTGGAGCTGGATTATCTGAATTAGGAAAAAATAATCCTAACGTAGTGGCATTGTGCGCTGACTTAACAGGATCCTTAAAAATGGATGCATTTGCAAAAGATCATCCGGAGCGATTTTTTCAAATTGGTATTGCTGAGGCCAATATGATGGGTATTGCTGCAGGTTTAACCATTGGTGGTAAAATACCTTTTACAGGTACTTTTGCCAATTTCTCTACAGGCCGTGTTTATGATCAAATCCGCCAGTCAATTGCCTATTCTAACAAAAATGTAAAAATATGCGCTTCACATGCCGGTTTAACCCTTGGCGAAGATGGTGCTACTCATCAGATATTAGAAGATCTGGGGTTAATGAAAATGTTACCGGGAATGGTAGTTATTAATCCTTGCGATTATAACCAGACCAAAGCAGCAACTATTGCTATTGCGGAGTATGTTGGCCCGGTTTATCTTCGTTTTGGCCGCCCGAATGTTCCTAATTTCACTCCGAACGATCAAAAATTTGAGATCGGTAAAGCAGTGATGCTTAACGAAGGAACTGATGTAACCATTTTTGCAACCGGACATTTGGTTTGGAAAGCTATTGAAGCAGGAGAACAATTGGCTGCTCAGGGAATCAGTGTGGAAATCATAAATATTCATACCATCAAACCTTTAGATAATGCAGCAGTAATTGCATCCGCAAAAAAAACACGTTGTGTGGTTACAGCGGAAGAACATCAAATGAATGGTGGCCTTGGCGATAGTATCGCTCAGTTACTAGCCCGCGAACTTCCTACACCAATTGAAATGGTGGCGGTAAATGACAGTTTTGGAGAAAGTGGAACGCCTGATCAGTTGATGACCAAATATGGCCTGGATACTGTGAATATTGTTAATGCAGTAAAAAAGGTGATGAGTAGAAAACCAGCCTCAGTTGTTTTATAAAAGAAGTTTATACCAATAAAGTCTTCTTTATGCTTAATCGCTGAAAGGTTATTTGAAATTTATAAGAACTTATGTTCTTAGCTTATGCCCCTGATAAAGTTTGAAACTTTGTTAGGGGTTTTGTTTTGATTTAATAAATATTCTATGCTTCCAAAAAAATGATTTAAAAGCCTGTTAAAGAGCGGATTATGTAATAATAAATGAAAATTAAACAAATCTAAAACGCTGAGGAATGGTCTTTTTGTCTTCAGTTGTTGATAGTAAACAGCCGGCCGGCTTAAAACCAAAAACATTATAGTTTTCTACTTCTTCTGGATTTGAATATTCCTTTTTTCTTGCCTTTTTTCCTGGAAGCTTTTTTACCTTTACTACCCACAGTATCAGGTGCCTCACCTTTTCCATCAGCAGCAATGCGTCTTTTGCTTTTGTTTTTAAGAGAGAGGAATGTATATCCTTCGTAGTTCTTTTTAGGAGCAATATATCTCGGTTTAGAAGCCTTGCAGGCAGGATTTTTAAACAAAGCAATACCCAGATTAAAATACACACTAGCCCCATACGTATTATTTTTTACCACAAGAGGCAGCACATTATCCAGGCCTAATACAAAAGTCCTGAACCGGAAAGCAAATCCAAGCTGGGGATATATATACCTGTGCAAGGTAAGGGGAATAGCTACTTCAAAATTCCTACGTTCATAACGGATCGCTGCAGATACTAAATTGGTACGTTGTACCCCAATTATTCTTGCTGTAGTTAAACCCTGTATTGCAGAAGCATTAAAGTAAAAATGATGGCCTAGATTAAAATCAGCCTGTGCACTGATAGCTGTTGGAAGACAAGCCATAATGGGCTGGTTCTTTTGCTGAGTAACGTTAAAATCTGCACGGATCACTGAGTCAAGATCAGTGTGTTTAAAATCTGTAATTAATGTGCTTCCGGAAACATCTCCTATAAAGGTGTTTTGAGTAAATCGTATTGCCCCCAGATCTAATAAAGACAGACCAAATTTGTATTTATAATCAATGTATTTACAATTTGATTTTGGGGAATTTGCATAATAGTTCTCTAAATATTTCAGGGTCTTTTTATAGGTTATACCAAAATCTATACCTATCCCTTTTCCGGTATTCCAGCCTGGTTCATTGTATCTGATTTTAGCCCTAAGATTTGCAATATCCAATTTGGTATCATTAACCTGGGCATTAAGCCTGAAAATATTCCCATAGGCAATATTGATCCCGGTAAGGTATTTAGCATTACCTCCTAAAGTGATCATTTCAGTTCCATGTTTGAAATACATCTTTCCGAAATTCACGCCATATTCTACCCATGCCATTTGGCTTATTCTTGTATTTCTAATATCAATATCTAAATTTTTAGCAGTGTCGATCTTTTGTTCGATCAATAAATTGGTGAGCTCCTCCGGTATATTATTAACACTTGCCTCCACTCGCCCTCTTATAAAAAAGCCATAGCCTATTTCCTTGTTGCTCACTACAAGTGTGGGCCCGTTAATTTCAGCTTTGGTGTATAGAAATTTTTTGAAAGGGCCGGAAGTATTAAGCTTTGGATCCTGCAAATCAGAACTTTTGTCCATCCAAACCCTGAATTTTGGCATGTACACCAGGTTATTCATCACGTATATATTGGCCCCTACCAGATTGAACTGCATTAAAGTTCGTGAATCTACCGAAGATGAAGGGTTAAGAAATATGCTATTAACACTGGAATAGTTACTGTTGGCCATACCCAGTCTTTCCTGAGATACTGCTGAAAAGAAGGATAGTAACGAAATAAAAAGGATAAAAATTTTTCTCATAAAATAATTATGTCCTGTGCAAAAAGTCAAAGATATAATAAATCAATTAGATAATTAAAAAATTTGTTAATTTGAAAATAAAATTAATTATTTCCAAATTAGAGCCTGCTTATTGGCCTTTTGCTAATTACTCAAAACTCATTTCCAAATAGCCTCATTATCTGATTGAATTTGCTATTTTTGCCGAATGATAAAAGCAAACGACCCTTCATTAAAATCATGGATAGAAGTACCTTCGAACAGTGATTTTCCAATACAGAATTTACCTTTCGGAATTTTCAAAACTCAAAGTTCCAACTCCCGTGTTGGTATAGCTATTGGAGATCAGGTACTTGACTTATCCGTACTTAATAAACTGGGTTTTTTAGATGATTTCAAAATTGATGACTCGGTTTTCAGTAATCAATACCTGAATGATTTTATTGCATTGGGTAAACCATTGTGCAGATCATTACGTCACCGCATTTCTAATCTCTTAAGCATTAATAATCCCGATTTGCGCGATAATAAAGATGCCAGATATAAGGTTTTAAATTTTATGAGTAATGTGCAAATGCAAATGCCTGTAAAAGTAGGCGATTATACCGATTTTTATTCCAGCGTGGATCATGCAACAAATGTAGGAACTATGTTTCGCGACCCCGCAAATGCTTTATTACCTAACTGGAAACACTTACCTGTAGGCTATCACGGACGGGCTTCCTCCATCATTGTTTCAGGCACGCCTTTTCACCGTCCAAAAGGACAAACAAAACCTGCTGATGCTGACTCTCCTGTTTTTGGACCTACTAAATTATTGGATTTTGAATTGGAAGTGGGCTTTATTATTGGAAAACAAACACAATTAGGGGATTCCGTTTCAACAGAAGCTGCTGATGATCATATTTTTGGATTAGCTTTATTCAACGATTGGAGTGCTCGCGACATCCAAACATGGGAATATGTTCCACTGGGACCATTTTTGGCTAAAAATTTCGCTTCTACAATTTCACCCTGGATAGTTACATTGGATGCCTTGGAACCATTCCGCACTGCCGGATACAAACAAGAGCCCAAAGTGCTTCCTTATCTTGAATACAAAGGAGATAAAAACATCGACATTAATCTTGAAGTTGCAATTCAACCCGAAAAAGGCGAAGAAACTAACATTTGTAAATCCAACTATAAATTTATGTACTGGACCATGGAGCAGCAATTGGCGCACCATACTTCAAATGGCTGCAATATTAATATTGGTGATCTGATGGCTTCCGGCACCATTAGCGGGCCAACACCTGATTCTTACGGCTCTATGCTTGAACTTTCCTGGAAAGGAACCAAACCTGTTACATTAAAAGATGGCAGCGAACGCAAATTCATCAATGATAATGATACAGTGATCATGCGCGGGTATTGCGAAAAAAACGGTGTACGTATTGGATTTGGTGAAGCCAAAGGCAAAGTATTGGAGGCTAAATAGGTTTCTTTTCAATTATTATCATTTTCGATTTATTTGGGCGTGTACCTTCGCTGCGCTGCGGGGCGGGCTTTCCGCTTCAATCTTTCCCGATAAAAATCGGGAAAGGATTTTCGCTGCAATCCCTCACGCAAACTCCTCTCCATTTGATTATCAGCTTTTATTTTAATCTTTGCGGTCCTTTACGATTCGCTTTGAGTTCTTGCGCTTAAGTTTTTTTTACCACAAAGTTCACAAAGCTTTTGCACAACGTTCGCAAAAAAAAAAAAGATCTATTTTATCATATTTACATAAAACTCTTCTCCCCTCTCAGAAATCTCTTACCCGGTTTTTTCTTTTCTCAACACTTTTTCTCAGCTATTAAAAACAGGCTTTTAACGAATATTAAGCCTAAACCGGACAATGTTGGATTAAAATTGCAATTAAAAGAAATAAGTGGAATCTAAACCGAAAATATTGGCTTTTGCGGGCAGTACCCGTCAAGACTCGTTTAATAAAAAAGTATTAGCAATTGCTGCGGAGGGTGCCAGAAATGCAGGGGCAGAAGTAACAATAATAGATCTACGGGATTTCCCTATGCCTCTTTATGATGGTGACTTTGAAAAGGAACATGGAATTCCTGAAAATGGAAAAAAATTGATGGACCTGATGATAGAACACCATGGTTTTCTGATCGCTTCTCCAGAGTATAATAGTTCTGTTTCTGGTGTATTAAAAAACACTATCGACTGGGTTTCCCGTCCTGTTAAAGGAATGACACCCTTAAAAGCATTTGATGGTAAAGTGGCTTGCCTGATGAGCGCTTCAGATGGGGCATTGGGAGGTTTGCGCGGACTTTCTGCTCTAAGATGGATTTTAGGGAACATTAAGGTTATGGTTTTGCCAAAACAAATTGCAGTGCCGCATGCCAAAGACGCTTTTGATGAAAACGGAAAACTGAAAGATGAAAAATTACATGCTTCTATCGAAAACCTTGGGAAGTCTTTAGCAGATATTATTCGAAAATTGAAGAGTGAATAGATAACCAGGGGGATATTGATAATGAGTGTTTGTCAATAGTCCCAAATAATGTTAAAAACTTTAAAACAATATAATTAAGAGTACATTCGTTTAACTTTACAATTTCAAGAATGAAACCAATATTTAATAATTTATAATATGGATAAGATACACATACTTTGGGCTGATGACGAGATCGATCTATTAAAGCCACATATTTTATTTTTGAAAGATAAAGGATACGAAGTACAAACGGCTAACAGCGGTGATGAGGCTTTGGAATTGGTTGAAAAAAATCACTTTTCGGCAGTATTGCTTGATGAAAATATGCCCGGTCTTTCAGGTTTAGAAACACTCAATCGTCTGAAATCCAAACATGCTGAACTGCCTGTTATAATGATCACAAAAAGTGAAGAAGAGTTTTTGATGGAAGATGCTATTGGTTCAAAAATTTCGGACTACCTGATAAAACCTGTTAACCCTAATCAGATATTACTTTCCCTGAAAAAGACCTTAGACAACAAACGTCTTATCAGCGAAAAAACCACCTCCAATTACCAGCAGGAATTCCGCCAGATCGGTATGACACTTGGTGACCGGTTAAATTGGGCTGAATGGGTTGAGGTGTATAAAAAATTGGTGTATTGGGAACTGGAGTTGGATACTAGCAAAGATGAGAGTATGATGGAGATCTTAAAAATGCAGAAACAAGAAGCCAATAAGTTATACTGTAAGTTCATTGAAAATAATTATATAGGTTGGTTGAATGGTCAAACACCTAATCCTCCTTTGTTTTCGCATACACTTTTCAAAGCCAAAGTAGCTCCATTACTTGATAAGCCTGAAACCACTTTTTTAGTACTTATTGATAATTTGCGTTATGATCAATGGAAAATTATCCAGCCCATCATATCCGAGTATTTTAAAATAGAAACAGAAGATCTATACAGCAGTATTTTGCCAACTGCCACTCAATACGCCCGTAATTCATTTTTTGCAGGATTAATGCCTTCGGAAATTGAAAAACGTTTTCCAAAATTATGGTTGAATGATGAGGAAGAAGGCGGGAAAAATTTGCATGAGGAAGAATTGCTTCTTGAGCAACTGAAACGCCTTGGTAAGGATGTGAAAACAAGTTACAATAAAATTACCAATCATGCAGCTGGTAAAAAATTATCGGAGAACATGAGCAACTTAATGCAAAACAAGTTGAATGTGATCGTATATAACTTTGTAGATATGCTATCCCATGCCCGTACCGAAATGGAAATAATCAGGGAATTGGCTGATGATGAAAAAGCATATCGTTCCATTACTTTATCATGGTTTGAGCATTCTCCTTTACATGATATTTTAAAGCAAATTGCAGCTAAAAAATGCAAACTGGTAATCACAACTGATCATGGAACCATTAAAGTTACCGAACCATCCAAAGTGGTAGGTGATAAAAATGTAAATACCAATTTACGGTATAAGCAAGGTAAAAGCCTGGATTATGTAAAGAAAGATGTTTTTGAGGTTCGGAATCCGGCTGATGCATTTTTACCAAAACAACATGTAAGCACAAGTTTTGTTTTTGTGAAAGAAGATAAGTTTTTTGCCTATCCCAACAATTTCAATTATTACGTAAACTATTACCGCAATACTTTCCAGCATGGTGGAGTTTCATTGGAAGAAATGATAATACCTTTTATAACATTGAGCGCTAAGTAAAATGCAACAGATCATTATTAATAGTACTTCTGAACTCCCTTCGGCTGCAAAGAAATTATTGGCTGCCTGTCCGGATAAAAAAATATTTGCCTTTTATGGACAGATGGGAGCAGGAAAAACCACTCTGATTAAATCATTATGTGAGGTAATGGGTGTTAACAATACCGTGAGTAGTCCTACTTTTTCAATAGTGAATGAATATCTTTCAGAAAAAGGTGAAAAAATTTTCCACTTCGATTTTTATCGAATTAATTCAGAAGCCGAAGCTTATGACATGGGCTATGAGGATTATTTTTATTCCAACGCCTACTGTTTTATTGAATGGCCCGAAAGAATAGCGGAATTACTACCTCCCGATTTCGTAAGAGTTAATATTACTGTGAAAGACGAGATCCGAACAATTTCCGCGAACAACAATTAGATGTTGGATGTTAGATTTTAGATGTTGGATCTTAGAACTGTTATCTAATATCTATTAACACCCCTCCTTTGATAACTCCTCTCCTATTTAAATAAATAGTCATTAGATTTCATAACTTTGCCGGACTTATTACAAACTTACATTCATTAAAAAAATGAAAACATCCAAAGAACTTCTTGCATCGTTAACCCAAATAGCTTTAATGCCACAAGAAGAAACGCTTGAAGTGGGTCGTAAAAAAAGCAAACTATTTATTGGTATTCCCAAAGAAACCTCTTTTCAGGAGAACCGTGTAGCCCTTGTGCCAGATGCTGTTGCATTGCTTGTTAATAACGGACATCATATAGTTATAGAAACCAATGCCGGTAAAATGGCAAATTTCCAGGACCACGATTATAGTGAAGCAGGAGCTGAAATTGTATATAGTGCCGAAGAGGTGTATAAAGCAACCCTTATTTTAAAGGTAGCACCTCCTTCACCACAGGAAATTGAAATGATGCAGCAAAACCAAACACTCATTTCTGCATTACAGCTTACTGTTCAGCCTGAAGATTTCCTTAAACAATTAATGGCTAAAAGAATTACTGCTATTGCTTTCGACTGGATTAAAGATGATGATGGTATTTATACTGTTATCCGCTCTATGGGTGAAATTGCAGGCAGCACCTCTATATTAATTGCAGCAGAGTATTTGAGTAATGTAAACAATGGACAAGGTTCGATTTTGGGAGGTATCTCCGGAATCTCCCCTACTGAGGTAGTGATCATTGGTGCCGGTACCGTTGGTGAGTTTGCCACCCGTGCTGCATTGGGATTAGGTGCATCTGTAAAGGTGTTTGACAACTCTATTTATCGTTTAAGACGTTTACAAAGTGATATTGGAACACGAATTTTCACATCCGTAATTCAACCACGCGTTTTAGCAAAACATTTAAAAACTGCCGATGTTGTTATTGGTGCAATGCGCTCACAACATGGACGTACACCACTTGTGGTAACATCTGAAATGGTAAGTGAAATGAAAACCGGTTCAGTGATCATTGACGTAAGTATAGATCAGGGTGGTTGTTTTGAAACATCCGAAGTAACCAATCATGCCAAGCCTGTGTTCAGAAAGTTTGGTGTTATTCATTATTGCGTTCCTAATATTGCTTCACGTGTTTCACGCACTGCTTCTTATGCATTAAGTACCATCTTTGCTCCTATCCTTTTAAATATCGGTGAAGAAGGTGGCGTAAAAAACATGTTGCGCAAAGATGAAGGTGTTCGTAATGGAATATATATTTACGATGGTAAACTTACTAATCGTGTATTGGGAGAAATGTTTAAACTTCCTTATAAGGATATCAATCTGTTGATGTCAGGCATATAATGATGTAATATTTTAAATGTAATAGGTAATATTACGTCTCATTTTAAAAAATATTAAATATTAAATATTACATCTCTCATGGCCATTCAAGGAAAACATTCTGATTTAATCAGGCGCTTAAAATTATACGGTTTCGGTTTATTGCTGGGAGTGCTTATTGTAAGTTTCGTATATAAAGGAAAAGGCTGCCAGATGCCCGGTTCGGCTAAATTAGAAGAACTTGGCTGGCAAAAATTGGAGTATAGCAAACATGCTGCTTGCAGAATGGAATGCAGACAGATCACCGAATCTGAAATAAGAGAATTGTTAGGTAAAGGTGAATCACTTGGTAAAGGAAAAGTGAATTACGATAAAAGTCAGGTACATGATAAACCTTGTCCTTCTTATGCCATAGAAGGTACTACCACTTCCGGTAAAAAACTTCGTATTGTAATTGCAGATTGTGATACCATTTCAAGAGTTGTTACCGCAATTGATCTGAAAATGGAAAATGATTCGTGTGATTGTCCTTAAAAATAATTCCTTTAAAGCTTTTCACTACTTGGGCGTTTCCCTTTCTTAAAGAAGAAAGGGCCGGGCTTTCCACTTCAATCTTTTCTAAACAGAAAAGGATTTACGTTGCAATCCCTAACGCAGCGTCACCAAATAAAATAGCAAACCTGAATTAATAAAATTACGAAGAACCTCATCAAGTTCAATTTTTACTTAAAATTTTATTGGGCTCTTTAATAAAAGAAATTTTCGCTTTTTGATACTCTTCTTTGAATACCCTTTCTTTTATTTTATTCATGGTTTCAAATGGTCCGTCAACTATTGCCATATTTACAGCCCATGCGGGAACAGCCCCTGCCGGATCAACTAACAATTGATATACAATTTCAACCGTTCCGTCTTTTTGTGGTGTGAGTGTCCAGGATGCATTAAAATTCATGATTCGAACATAATCAGGGGAAACAGGGATATAAGTTCCGGTAGCATACGATTTAATGGAAACTACTTTTGTTAGTTCATCCTGTCCTATTTTTATATTTACAATAAAATCACGATTACTGATAGGCCAAGGTGCTATTACAGTTTGATAGTGGATCAATTCTTTTTCACTTATGGTTTTAAGTGTGCCTGATGCACCACATTTATATACCCATTCGGGATACTTTTCAAAATCATATAGAAGCCCCACAATACTTGAAATTGAAGTTTTGAGATAGGCAACAGCTTTTAATTCTTTAAAGGCCGAATTTTCAGAATTTCGTGTATAAATGGCAACGCCTTTTTCATCTTTTTTTAGTTGCCAATCACCACTCGCGGTAGAAAATGAAGTTGCGCCCAAATAAAAGACAAAGAGTAAAATTAAAGCGATATTTTTTTTAAATAACATTAGTAACGTGTTTAATTAATAGAATAAAAAATTTATATTTTGAAAAAGATTTTACGGAATTTTTAGCGAAATATATTCAATACTGTAATGGTGCAAATTTTGTGCCGAAGAACCTTATATTAAGCAATAAGAAATCCGGAAATAGCCATTAAACGTTAATTAAATCAAACAACACGTAATGCCCAACATTGTGGATGTTTTTTTAGGTTCCCAATTATTCTTTCAATCATGGTTTCGATTAAAATAAAACCTGTTTTGCGCAAAAAGGGATATTTGTTCTACATCCTGTTTATTTATCAGGAACAATACAGATTTTTTATTAATTTTCAAGCTTGATTGGATTATTAAAATAATTAAGCCCTTGATTTTCTATGCAACAAAACATCTCTTTTGTATTAGACGGAAAAATACAAACCCTTGATTTTAATGATCAATTCAAGCCTACAACTACTGTACTGAATTATTTACGCAGCAGTCCCATTCACAAAGGGGTTAAAGAAGGTTGTGCCGAAGGTGATTGCGGTGCATGCACTGTGGTAATTGCTGAATTAAACCCTGACAATAAGATAAGCTATAAAGCCTGGGACTCCTGTCTTGTGTTTTTACCAATGCTTCAAGGAAAGCAACTGATAACTGTTGAAAATTTATCACAGAACAACGGTACTGAAAAAGTATTGCATCCTGTTCAAAAAGCAATGGTAGAATGTAACGGAAGTCAATGTGGCTATTGTACCCCCGGCATTATCATGTCATTATTTTCGCTTTATAAAAACGAAAATGAACCAACCAAAGAAAGTATTGAAGATTCATTAACAGGTAATCTATGTCGTTGCACCGGTTACAAACCTATTATTGAAGCGGCAGCAAAAGCGTGTGCTCAAAAGAGTACAGATCAATTTACTACAAATGAAAAACAGGTAATAGAGTTGCTTCTTCAAATTAAAGGTCAAAGCCATTCAATTGAGATAAATACATCTGAACAAAAATACTATCAGCCAAAAACGAAACAAGAAGCATTGGAATTAAGGAATAAAATGCAAAATTCTGTTTTAATAAATGGGGCGACTGATGTTGCGTTGCGGGTTACCAAACGTCATGAATTGCTTGAAGAAATTATTGATCTTTCCTGCATTGACGAATTAAAAAAATGTGTTAAAACTGATTACCTGATAAAATTCGGTTCAGGAATGAACCTGGAAGAAGTAAAAAAGATCGCTAAAAATGAACTTCCTGCTTTATATGAAACACTGGCTGTATTTGGTTCCCGACAAATCAGATCACTTGCAACATTGGGTGGAAATGTAGGATCAGGTTCACCTATTGGAGATACACTGCCCACTCTGATGGCATACAATGCAGAAATAAAATTACAGAGCATTGATGGAGAACGCAGAATTAATATGAATAATTACATTCTTGGTTATCGTAAAACAGAACGCCAACCTAATGAGATCATCACTACCATTATCATTCCAAGACCTTCTCCAAAAACAATTGTAAAATTCTATAAAGTATCAAAACGGAAAGATCTTGATATTTCTACTGTTAGTGCAGGTTTTAGCATAACATTGGATGATAATATTGTAGAGACGATAACTCTTGCATACGGTGGAATGGCCGCCATTACTAAACGAGCAACAAAAGCAGAGGAATATTTAGCCGGGAAATTGTGGGTAAGAAGTACTGTTGAACAGGCAATGGAATTGATCGCTGATGAGTTTACCCCTATTTCGGATGCCAGATCAGGTGCCGAGTTCAGAACAATTGCAGCAAAGAATTTATTGTTAAAATTCTGGAGTGAGACGGATCCAATACACAATTTGAAGATAGACAATTCAGAGACAGATGATTTAGAGATAGATAATTTTTCTTAGGCAATTAGACAATTTAACAATTTTACAGTAGGCAATTGAACAATATAATAACATCGGTGCAATCATTTTAGTAATCGATGTAATCGTTTTCAACAAACACAGTTTCATAAATTCGTAATGATTCGTAATTCGTAACCATGAGCAACTCCATTCCTCACGATAGTGCTATTAAACACGTAAGCGGTGAATCCGTGTATATTGATGATATGCAAATAAACTCTCAACTCCTTATTGGAAGGGTGGTTTATAGTTCACATGCTCATGCTAAAATAAAATCACTTGATCTGTCATCAGCAAAAAAACTGAAAGGTGTCCATGCGGTGCTTTGTTATAAGGACATACCGGGTATGAACCAAATGGGCCCTGTTGTTCATGATGAGGTTTGTTTGGCGATTGATGAAGTGCTATGTGTAGGGCAAGCCATTGTGCTTATTGCTGCTGAAACAAATGAAATTGCAATTGCTGCTGAAAAATTAATAGTTATTGAATACGAACCCTTAGAAGCTATTTTAGATATCAGAACTGCAATAGAAAAAAATTCACTATTAGGTCCTGCACGCACTATGAAACGTGGGGATGCTGATGCAGCGTTGAAAACTGCCATACACGTTTTAAAAGGCGAACTCGAAACGGGTGCACAAGAACATTGGTATTTAGAAACCCAATCCTGCCTCTGCGTACCAGGCGAAGATCAGGAAATAACGGCATACAGCTCCACGCAACACCCCTCTGAAACACAAGCTATTATTGCGGAAGTACTCGGTATCGCAAAAAACGAAGTGGTAGTGGAAACACGCAGAATGGGTGGAGCATTTGGTGGTAAAGAAACACAGGGCAATTGGGTTGCTGCATGGTCGGCTTTACTTTGTAATGCCACCAAACGTCCGGTAAAAATTCATCTTTTCAGGGATGATGATCAGATCATCACCGGTAAGAGGCATCCTTATCTTATCCGCTATGAAGTTGGTTTTGATAATGATGGAAAAATTTCGGCCATCAAATTCGAACAGAATGCCGATGGCGGTTGTGCTACAGATTTAAGTCTGGCTATCCTGGAAAGAGCTATGCTGCATGCTGATGGTAGTTATTACATTCCCAATATGCATGTAACCGGCAAAGCCTATAAAACAAACCACCCTTCTAATACTGCTTTCAGGGGCTTTGGCGGACCTCAGGGTATGGCTGCTATGGAGGCAGTGATCGATCGGATGGCTCGTTTCCTAAAGAAAGATGCGGCTGATATACGGAAGCGTAATTTTTATGGAATTGATACCGATAATATAACACACTACGGCCAAACAGTTGAATTGAACCGTTTACATATAATGTACGACCAATTGATAGCTTCTTCGGAATATCAACTAAGAAGAAAAGCTGTTAATGAATTTAATGCTTCCAATGAGTTTTATAAAAAAGGAATTGCATTAACACCGGTTAAATTTGGTATCTCCTTCACTACTTCTTTTCTTAACCAGGCAGGCGCACTTGTAAATATTTATAAAGACGGGACTGTACTGGTGAATCATGGTGGTACTGAAATGGGCCAGGGATTGAATACAAAAATAATGCAGATCGCTGCAGCGGAGCTGGGTGTGAGCGTAGATAAAATAAAAGTAAACGCAACCAATACTTCAAAGGTTCCAAACACATCTGCTACTGCTGCTTCTGCAGGAACTGACCTGAATGGCATGGCTGTTAAAAATGCTATTGATATACTTAAGGTCCGTATTGCAGAAGTAATGGCGGTTGAATTTTCAAAGCAACGGCCTGAAAAACAATCCTTACCTGAAAACATTATTTTTGAGAACGATTATATTTCTGATAAGGTTTTGCCTTATCACAAAATGCCTTTTGCTGATGCTATGCCGCTGATTCATTTTAACCAGGTAAGTTTAAGTGCAACCGGTTTTTACCGAACTCCAAACATAGGTTGGGACAAAGTTACCGGATGGGGAAAACCCTTTAATTATTTTGCTTTTGGAATGTGTGTAAGCGAAGTAATTGTGGATACATTAACAGGATTTCATAAAAATTTAAGAACCGATATTTTGCATGATGTTGGAGATTCCATCAATCACGGAATTGATGTTGGACAGGTGGAAGGTGGTTATATACAAGGAGTTGGCTGGTGTACCACCGAAGAAGTAAAATGGAATGATAAAGGCCATTTGCTCAATCATTCTCCTGATACCTACAAGATCCCTTCTGTACAAGACATTCCAAGCGATTTCAGAACAGAATTATTACAAAGCGCTCCTAATCCAAATGCAATACGTAAAAGTAAAGCGGTTGCTGAACCACCTTTTATGCTTGCCTGTGCCACATGGCTTGCTATTAAAGATGCTGTTTCTGCTGTTGCTGATCATGAACTTGAACCTCAATTCAGATTGCCAGCAACCAATGAAGTAATTTTATTAAGTATTGAGGATTTGAAAAAAAGGATGAAAATTATGCCTAGATAGTTAATAGACTGTCAGGGCGTGCCCCTTTGGGTTTGGCTTGGAGTTTTATCCTGAGCGGAGTCGAATGGCTACAATCTTTCCCAATAAAAATTTGGAAAGGATTTTCGTTACAATCCCTCACGCAAACAATTGGCGCAAGACTCACTAACATTAAGCTTTGCATCGAATTTTATATCAGTTGCTTTTCAATAGAGGAGCATACAATTAAATCAAATAACAAAAAAACTAACCACATGCCAAAAACAATTGTTCAAAAAGTAGTGTTTAAAGCTACTACCGCAAAGGTTCTTTATGATCTATATATGGATGCTAAAAAACATTCATTAGTAACCGGTGCGGCTGCTAAAATTTCGGCAAAAGAAGGAAGTAAATATTCAGCGCATGGTGGCTATATTAACGGGAAAAATCTTCAGTTGGTGAAAGACAAACTTATTGTTCAGAGCTGGAAAGCACAGGATTGGGATAAAGAAGATATTGATTCAACATTTATCATTCTGCTTGAGCCTAAAGGAAAAGATGTAATCTTACACATGACTCATGCAAATGTTCCTGATAAACATAGCGCAGGAGTTAAGTCTGGATGGAATGATTATTACTGGAAACCCTGGAAAAAATATCTTTCAGGAAAATAAAATTTCTCCTCTCCTATTGCTTTATGTCATTAGCATTAAACTTTATAAAAAAAAATCCTGACTGGTTTAAAAACCTGTCAGGATTAATACAATTTACGCAAACGCATTTTACTTCATCAACTCTTCAATAATTTTATCAACGCTAACGCCTTCTGCTTCTGCTTTATAATTACGAACAATACGGTGGCGTAATATGGCTCCTGCTACCGCTTTTACATCTTCAATATCCGGTGAATACTTTCCTTTTATTAATGCATGGCATTTAGCACCTATCACCAAAAATTGTGAAGCTCTTGGTCCTGCTCCCCATGATAAATAGTTGTTTGCAATGCCGGCTGCATGTTCTGTATTAGGGCGAGTTTTTGCAGCCAATTTTACTGCGTATTCCAATACGTTATCCGTAACCGGAATTCTGCGAACTAAATTTTGAAAATAAATGATCTCCTCTGCACTCAATATTTTTTTCAATTGAACTCTATTATCAGATGTAGTACTTTTCACAACTAATAATTCATCCTCAAATTTTGGGTAGTCCAACCAAACGTTAAACATAAAACGATCCAACTGTGCTTCCGGCAACGGGTAGGTTCCCTCCTGCTCTATCGGGTTTTGTGTAGCCAATACAAAAAATGGATTTCCCAATTCATATCTTTTCCCACCTGTTGTAATGCTGCGCTCCTGCATGGCTTCAAGCAAAGCTGCTTGTGTTTTTGGTGGTGTACGGTTTATCTCATCCGCCAAAATAATATTAGCGAACAAAGGGCCTTTAATGAATTTAAAATGACGGTCCTCACCTAAAATTTCGGAACCGATAATATCAGAAGGCATCAGATCGGGAGTGAACTGAATGCGGTTGTATGTAAGACCTAAGGTATCTGAAATAGTATTCACCAACAATGTTTTAGCTAATCCGGGAACGCCAATAAGCAAACAATGTCCACGGCTAAAAATTGAGATCAATACATCTTTTACAACTTCATCCTGACCAATAATTACTTTACCTATTTCAGCGTTTAACTCTTTATATTTAGCTACAAAGGCATCTACGGCTTCTACATCTGTTTTATACATGTTCAATTGGAGATTTAGTGATTTTTCGATTTGAAGATTTGAAGATCTGGAGATTTAGTAATTTTTCAACTCTCCATTTCTCTCCATCTCCAATTCTCTAATTTATTAGTTTACCCACTTATTATTAAACGTACAATTTTTATAATCATCATTGATACGAACAAAGGTATTAACTGATTTCTTTTTGATCCAGGTCTGTATCGCTTCTTGCTGCTTCTTAGATAAAGCCACTGCCTGTATCTTTTGATAATCGTCCGCTAAATTTGCACGATGTGGTGATGTCCTGGTTTTTAAATACACAATGCGATATGCCTGTTTACCATCACGAGAGGTCATTGGCATTGGTTTAGTGAATTCTCCTACTTTCAATTTATCAATAGCAAATGCAACTGTTTGGTCAATCTGGCCAATTTCATCCATTTGAAAACGAGTAGCTCCATTCATTGGATTTACCATCAAACCACCACTATTTTTACTTTCTTCATCATCCGAATATTTTGCAGCTGCTTCAGAAAAGGAAATTGTATCCGCAGATATTTTGGTATAAATAGTATCTAAAGATTGTTTTGCTTTTAACAGATCGCCCGGCTCTATTTTAGGGGCAATAAGCAAGCTGCGGGCATCTACTTCATCGCCTCTGCGTTCAATTAACTGAATAATAAAATAGCCATAAACGGTTTCAAATACTTCGCTGATCTCATTTGGTTTAAGTTTAAAGGCCCAGGCATCCCATTCAGGCACAAACTGCCCGCGTTGTATATGTTCATACAAACCACCCTTACTTGCCGATCCGGGATCTTCGGAATACAATGCAGCCATTGCAGGAAATTGACTATCACCCTTCATGATACGTTGGCGGATATCTTCAATTTTTTGTTTTGCTTCTTTCTTTGCTTCGGGAGTAGTTTGTGGCTTTTTAACAATCTGGCCCACTTCTACTTCAGCATTAATAAAGGGAATAGAATCTTCAGGAATACTTTTGTAATACGTTCTCACATCATTAGGAGTAACACTCACATCACCTGTTATTTTACTTTGCATTTGTTGTGCTAACAATAGATCGCGGACATTATCTTTTAGATCAATTTTAAAATCTTCAACGGATTTACCATAAAAAGCAATAAAACGTTCTTCGGAACCAAATTGCTGAATATAATATTGAATACGTCTGTCAAGTTCCTGTTCAACCTGGGCATCCGTAACAACTAAACTGTCTTTTTGTGCCTGTGCCAATAATAGTTTTTGATACAAAAGTTCTTCAAATAACTTGCAATGAGAATTTTCATTTACAAGTTCCTGTGATGAAACCATTTGCTGGTATTGTGATTCAAGTTCGGACTGCAAAACAGTATTAGAACCAACTACAGCAATAACACGATCAATCACTTTCCCTTGGGCAAAGGTTTTTCCAGCATCTCCGAAAGGAAGGAGAACTAATGCGCAAACCAAAATCAAAAGCCCGGACAGGTGATTTAGAGGAGCGTGGATCCTACTTTTTGTAACTGTTGTGAAAGCCTTTTTGTTATTTTTTAGATTTATCATTGATATAGATTTCAATTTTTTTATTATTGGCCGCGTCATTATAAATATCTTCTTTCATCTTCGTAATCAGCTGCAATTTGCGCTTATTCAAAATGATATTTTTTATATTTTCTCTCTCAAAACTGAGAGGTGAAAGACTATTACGGATTTTAAATCCTTTAATATTTAAAAAATAACTGTTTGTAGAATCCGTAACCTCAACAAATCTATTGTTTTGCAAAAACAGTTCTTTATTATAGGTTTGAATTGGGATCTCTTTCAAAAGATCATCAAACAAAAGCCATGAATTGTCGTCTAAATAAAAGTTTTCGGCAAACTGATGACAATACCCTGCAAGTAATTCTTTGTCCTTTGGAATATCCGATTTATACCATTTTTGAAGTTTATTAATTCCCGGTGCTTTTTTATTCACTTTCACATAAACTACTTTTATGATGTTATCTTTCAGCTCAAAATTATTCCGGTTATTATTGTAATACTCTTCTATCTCCTGATTACCAATTGTAGTATCTAATTTTTGTTTTACTAATTCTTTCTCATAGGTATAGGTAATAAGCGAATTACGATAATCCTGCAATTGTTTTTCAACATTTTTTTGCTCCTCTGTAAGGTTATCTTCTGCCTTTTGAATTACTAAGGCTTCGCGCACCCAGCTATCGATATATTTTGTTAATCGTTCTAAACTATCTTTGGATGAAGTGCCAACGGGAATAATATCCTGAATATTATCCATGTATAAAAAAGCATTGTTAGCACGGGCAATGACTTCACGATTCCCATCCTTATCTTTTTTTGAGGTGCATGAAACAATCAATAATAATCCTAAAATATACGGGAGTAGCTGTTTCAATATTAGACGTGAGATTTGAGATATAAGATTTGAGATATGTGAGGTGAGATACTTCATTATCTTCAAAAAGAAGAACTTTATTTTAATGATTGAACAAGTCTCAAATCCCATATCTCACATCCCAAATCTATTTATTTACTTATTTAATAGTAGCTAACACGCTTTTATCAATTGTTACGGAATATTTTTTCTTTAATTGATCAAGCCATTGTTTTTCCAAATGATTTTGGTAATCAGCCGTAACCATACCTTTTGAATCTGCATACGATTTTTGACCGGCAGGAAGTATTTTATTAACTGCTACTATCACAACTTTTTTATCTTTTTCTGATGCCATATCACCTGAAATTCCTGCTTTCCAATTTTTATCAACAAACTCGTTATCAGCTTTGCTAAACAGACGGGTTTCAACCTGAAGGTTTAATTGTGAATCTTTATTTATGTCAGCTAAAATGTCCTTCTCTGTTTTATTATCAGTTAAATAGGTACGAACCAACTTAGCAATTGATGCATCGGAGCAGCTATAAACAGAAGCTTCTGCACGTTCATCCCACATATAGTTAGCTTTATTTTTTTCATAAAACTCTTTAGAACCCAACGTATCTTTTACAGCTTTTGACCAAACTTTTTGATCCGTAAGTTCAAACAATAAAATACCATCATGATACTCTTCCATTAAAGCTTTAAATTCAGGATATTTTTTATCTAAACGTGATTCTTCATAAGTAACAGCCATTTCATCAACAAATTGAACATACATTTTATTGATCAGCATCTTCGCATCCATTTTAGCAAGTTTGCTTTGGTGATTAGCAATGTAACCAGTAAAATCAGCTTGAGTAAATACTTTATCATTAAAATTAAACATTGTCTTTTTTAATGCTGAAGCTTTTGCCGTGTTCCAATGTCCTTCAAATAATGTTGAATCTACAAGAGGATAAAATTCATCACGTGCAGAAAGGTTTTCTTTAAATTTATATTCCGATTTTACTTTTGCAATTAAGGATGCACGTCCGGCTTGTGAACGAGAATCTTTTGTTATTTTATCTTTCAATTCATTTTTCATATTCTCAAACGAAGCTAAACTACGTTTATCAATCAATTTGATAATATGCCAACCGTATTTCGTTTTCACGGGTGCAGAAAAATCTGTTTTGTTTTGTAAAGCAAAAGCAGCTTTTTCAAATTCATAAGGCATTTTATTAGTAGTGAACCAAGGCAATTCACCACCTTTTTTAGAAGATTGTTTATCATCAGAAAACTGGGTAGCCAATTCATCAAATTTAGAACCTGCTTTTAGCTTGTTATAAATTTCAGTGATCTTGGAATAGGTATTCAAAGAATCTTCTTTTGTCATGGCAGGTCCTGTTTTTACCATAATATGGCTAACTAAAACTTCACCTTGTGCTTTTCTTTTGTCAACAACTTTGATGATATGGTAACCAAAACGTGTACGCACCGGCATTGATACATCGCCCACTTTGGTAGTAAAAGCTGCAGTTTCAAAAGGATAAACCATTTGCAATGCAGTGAAATAGCCAAGATCACCACCATTTTCTTTTGATGAAGGATCATCAGAAATACCTTTTTCAGATGCCACTTTATTAAAATCTTCTCCTTTTAAAACCCTTGCACGAATACTCATGATCTTTGCATAAGCAGCCAAAGTATCTTTAGGGAAAGCTGTTTCAGCAACTTTCACTAAAATATGTGATGCACGAACATCTTCCTGTAAACGGCTATAAGTTTCTTTTAATAATTTTTCATTTACATCCTTATCAGTTAAATAGGGTTGAGCAAGTTGTTTGCGGTAACCGGAAAGTTCATCTCTAAAGGCTTTAGCGGTATCAAGACGCATTTCTTCAGCTTCTTTCACTTTTAATTTAAAGTTCACAAACAGATCAACATAATCATTTAAGGATTTGTTATCATTGGCAACTTCTTTCGTATTATTTTTGTGGTAAACATTTCCAAACTCTGCAACTGTAACCTTGGTTGAGCCTATTGTCATAAGCACAGCATCGCTATATTTTTGAGCACTGATACTGGTAAAAGCAAAGAATGCAACTGGTAACAATACTGATTTTGATAAAACGCGTTTATTCATAATAAATGATTTTTTTAATTAGGGTAACAAATGTAGCTATTATTAACAGGAATCAAAAGAAAACAGCCCCTAATACTGAGGGGCTGTTTTGTTAAAATTTGTTAAGGGGGCGGGCAGTTTAAAGTTAGAAAGTTTAAAGTTCAAAGTTAGAAAGTTTAAAGTTAGAAAGTTTAAAGTTGGTCGCTTCCTGCTATTCACAAAACTTTTAAACTTTAAACTTTCTAACTTTAAACTAATTTACCGGCTATAATTAGGGGCTTCCTGGGTAATAGTAACTCCGTGGGGATGGCTTTCACGGATACCTGCACTACTGATACGGATGAATTTTGCATTTTGCAAAGTCGCGATGTTTTTTGCACCGCAATATCCCATTCCGGCTCTTAAACCTCCCACAAACTGATAAATAACCTCTGAAAGGCTACCTTTAACGGCCACACGTCCTGAGATCCCTTCCGGAACCAGTTTTTTAATGTCATCTTCCGCATCCTGGAAATAACGGTCTTTTGATCCTTTTTGCATGGCTTCAATAGATCCCATTCCACGATATGCTTTAAATTTACGTCCTTCAAAAATAATGGTATCTCCTGGCGATTCTTCAACACCTGCAAGCATTGAACCCATCATTACAGAACCTGCACCCGCGGCCAGCGCTTTTACAATATCACCAGTAAAACGAATCCCTCCATCTGCAATGATCGGAATGCCTTTGCCTTTTAAAGCTCTGGCAACATCCATGATCGCTGTTAATTGAGGAACTCCTACACCTGCTATAACACGGGTAGTACAAATAGAGCCCGGGCCAATACCAACTTTTACAGCATCGGCACCTGCCTTAACCAAAGCCAATGCAGCTTCGGCAGTTGCAATATTACCCACCACCACTTGCAGATCGGGATAAGCTTTTTTTACTTTTTTAAGGGCCTCAAGCACGCCTTTAGAATGACCGTGAGCAGTGTCAATCACAATGGCATCAACATTTGCTTTTACCAATGCATTAATACGATCCAAAATATCACTTGTAACACCCACTGCTGCGGCTACCCGCAAACGGCCTAAACTATCTTTGTTTGAATTAGGGCGCACTTTAACTTTTATAATATCACGATAAGTGATCAAACCTATCAATTTGCCACTTTTATCAACTACCGGTAACTTCTCGATTTTATGATGTTGAAGAATCTGTTCTGCTTTTTTAAAATCGGTTCCTTCTTTAGCAATAACAAGATCTTTACTTGTCATTACTTCTTTAATAGGTCGTTTGTGATTTTTCTCGAAACGTAAATCGCGATTGGTAACGATACCAATCAATTGATTTTTAGCGTTTACTACCGGAATTCCACCGATCTTAAATTCTTTCATCAGATTTAAAGCATCCGTTACATTTGCATTTTCAAGCAAAGTAACCGGATCCAGTATCATTCCGCTTTCGGAGCGTTTTACTTTACGCACCTGATCGGCCTGCTCCTGGATACTCATATTTTTATGCAATACACCAATACCGCCCTCCTGAGCAATGGCAATAGCCAGCTGATATTCAGTAACTGTATCCATTGCCGCGGAAACCAATGGGGTATTCAATTTAATTTTTTTAGTGAAATAGGATGTAGTTTCTACTTCACGTGGAAGAATCTCTGAATAAGCTGGTACTAATAGTACATCATCATAAGTTAGGCCTTCACCTACAAATTTATTTGGGTCTAATTGCATAAGATAAAATTTTGGAATTTGAAGCCGGTATTTTCGAGCAAAAACAGCACAATATTTGAATTTTTTGGGTTAAAATTCCCGCAAATATACGATTTTAATTATAAAGTTGCTGCGCTTGCTCTTTGAGAGATATAATATTAGAAGAAATTGAACAGTAAAACAGTCTTCAAATATCATTGTGATGCTATAAAGGGCTTCTAAAGAACTCAGTAAATGGATCAAGCATTTTTAGGGAATTATTCTAAAAAACGTTGTTTAATTTCCTGAGTTGGAATCATGCAGGAATCCCGTTTACCAAATAATTTATAGCGTTTTTTTGCAATAAAACCATAAATAAAGTCGCGTATAAATCCCGGAATTACAATGAACGCATAAAAAAACTGCCATAGCCCACCCAAATCTTTCAAAACATTTAGGCCAGCTGCTGACTTAGCAAAATAGTGGTTGCCTTTAATGTAAACGAAAGAATTAAAATCATCAGTGGGTAAGCCGAATTTAAGCAATAAAGATTGTCCGCTTACTGATTGTAATGAGGAGAATTTGAATTTGGCCTTCTTATCTCTTTTAATTAGAAATTGAACAAATCCATTACACAAATTGCACATACCGTCAAATAGAATTATATGTGTGTTATTATCCATTCCATGTTATTGATTCGTTAGTTAAAAATCGAAAATCTGACCTTAAAAATAATTAATATTATAGTATACATCCTATTCATAGAGTCTTATTTTTTTGATGACTCACGTCCATAAAAAAAACTTATGGTAAATACTATTTGTTGCAAGCCTAAAGTATTGCGATTAATAAAATTAACAAAGCATTTTTTTATAAGGTACTATAATGAAATTCTGATTTGGAACACTTCAAGGTTTCAACAAAAATAAAATAAACCAAGCTTTCTTTTTTTCAATTCGGCTATCAAAATATTCGTGTCAACGAATTGAAATATTTTGATAAAAAGTTCAGAATACTTTTGAATCCTGAATTTTGTTTAATGCTATCAATTAAACGGGATCAAAATGAATTGCCTAAGTATTAAATCCTCTAATAAATCTATAAATTAAAAAAGTATGAAAATAATTGTACCCATGGCCGGTATTGGGAAGCGGATGCGTCCACATACATTAACTACCCCTAAACCACTTCTACCTATTGCAGGTAAAGCAATTGTTCAAAGGCTGGTTGAAGATATCGCAAAAGTTTGCAACGAATCAATAGATGAAATAGCATTCATTGTTGGAAATTTTGGAAAAGAAACAGAAGAACAGCTAAATGAAATTGCATCCAATATTGGAGCTAAGAGCTCGATCTATTATCAGGAAGAAGCACTTGGAACTGCACATGCGATATTATGTGCAAAAAATGCTTTGGATGGAAAAATAGTAGTGGCCTTTGCCGACACTCTTTTTAAAGCGGATTTTGAATTAGATGACTCTAAGGAAGGTATTATTTGGGTTCAAAAAGTTGAAGACCCTAAACCTTTTGGAGTTGTGAAAGTGAATGCTCACAATGAGATCACTGATTTTGTTGAAAAACCGGAACATTTTGTTTCCGACCTGGCGATAATTGGTATTTATTATTTTAAGGATGGCGCTAATCTAAAAGCTGAACTTCAATATCTGATAGATAATAATATCAAGGATAAAGGAGAGTTTCAACTAACCAATGCCTTGGAGAATATGAAAAACAAAGGAATTAAATTCATTCCGGGTAAGGTAACAGAATGGCTTGATTGCGGAAATAAAAATGCTACAGTTTACACCAACCAAAGGGTACTGGAATTTAACAAAAAACAAAACACCATTTCGAAAACACATACCTCCACCAACTCTGTGATCATCCAACCTTGCTATATCGGTGAAAATGTACAGTTAATTAATTCTATTGTTGGCCCTCATGTTTCAATAGGCAATAATTCGGTAATTGAAGATTCTATCATCAAAAACAGCATTGTTCAAAAACATACCAATATATCCTGTGCAAATATTCACAATTCTATGCTGGGAAATTATGTAGATTTTAAAAACAACCGGATAGAATTAAGCATTGGAGATTTTAATACGCAGCATAATCAGATGTAAGTAAAAAAAACTGTTTTTTAATTAAGTAATTACAAGAAATCTGAAGTTGATGGCCCATTCAATTAGTATGCTGTAAATGCACTGAAAATAAATTAAACAATTATAACACGAAATAAAAATTTAAAAAATATAAAAAACAATTTTTAAAAAATAATCTATGAATAATCAAATCTTAAACCTAGGTAAATATCAAAAGAGCATTGATGCTCGTTTAAAAAAAATGCACGAACAAAACTTCGCACAACGTTTATGGAATAAAGATGCAAGTTTATGGAATGAAGGGAAATTGCCAAATGAAATTTCTACTATTTCATTAGGTTGGCTCAATGCAGTGGAAAACATGTTAGTAGCATTGCCAGAAGTAGAAGAGTTTTGTAATTCAAAAAACATTGCTGAATTCAGTCACATAGTACTTTTGGGAATGGGGGGTAGCAGTATGACGCCATTGGTTTTTCAAAAGACTTTCAACAATCTGAATAAGGGTATCAAATTAATTGTTCTCGACACCACAGAGCCAAAAGTTATCAGGGAAATAGAAAAAAAAATAAATATTACCAAAACTTTATTTATTGTTTCCAGTAAATCGGGCAATACAGCAGAAGTTATGGCTTTTTATGATTATTTTTTTAACCAGGTTTATAAAATAAAAGAAGAAAGAGCTGGCGAAAATTTTATTGCAATTACAGATAAAGGCTCGCCATTAGAAGGAATAGCAAAGAGAAAAAAGTTTAGCAAAATCTTCATTAATTTCCCGAATATCGGGGGAAGATATTCTGCACTCTCTTATTTCGGAATTGTTCCTGCAGCGTTAATGGGAGTCAATGTAAAAGAATTCCTTAAAAGGACACAATTAATGATCAAGAACTGTGGCCCTCAAATTCCTTTGTCAAAAAATCCCGGAATTGTTTTAGGAGCATCAATCGCTGAATTAGCTTTACAAGGATGTGATAAACTTAATTACCTTATGTCACCTATGCTCTCTACATTTGGATTATGGTTAGAACAACTGCTGGCAGAAAGTACGGGAAAAAATGGTAAGGGCATTTTACCAATAAATGGTACTCCATTATCTGAAACAGCCACTTATGGGAAGGACAGTTTCTTCTTATCGATGGATTATTCAAAAAAAGATAATACTAAATCCGGGAAATCGACAAGTTTTATTCCAAAGAACTTTCCATCTATAAACATTACAATTGAAGATGAACTTGATCTGGGTCAGGAATTTTTCAAATGGCAAATCGCAACCGCAACAGCAGGCGCTATATTGGGGGTTAATCCTTTTGATCAACCGAATGTACAGGAAAGTAAAATTTACACAAATGATATATTAAAAAAAATAGAGCAAGATGGAAAACTTCCGGAAATGGAAATTACTTTGATCGAAGATTCAGTTCGCTATTATGATTCTCATAAAGAAAAAGAACTAACAGATGATAATACAAATGGCAAAATATTATTAGAAAACTTTTTTGCTTTAACAAAACCTGGAGATTATATAGCATTACTAGGTTATTTACCTGAAGAGCCGGAAATACAAAAATGCTTTTTAGAGATACAATCCAATTTACAGGAGAGTTTGCACCTACCGGTGACGACACAATACGGACCACGATATCTTCATTCAACCGGACAATACCACAAAGGAGGGCCTAATACAGGGTTTTTTATTCAATTCATTTGTAACTCAACAGACAGTATCCAAATACCAGAACAAGCATATACTTTCGACCTGTTAAAAAAGGCTCAGGCAATAGGTGATATGCAAGCTTTAATTGAGCATGAAAGAAAAGTTATTCTAATTGATCTTGGAGTTGATTATATAAATGGATTGAACGCATTCAAAAAAGTAATAAAAAAAATTCAACCAATTGCAAAAACTTCAACTAAAACTTCAAGCTCAAACAAAAAGGAAAAGAAAAAACTGGAATTTGCTTAAAAGTGCTTGTTAACAATGTTGAAAACAATTTTGTTAAGAGAAGAATGCTTTATGTGATAGTAAAATATAAAGCAAAACTTTCGCAATAAGTTATAAAATCATCATCGAAACATATCCTAAACAATTTCAAAAAGTTGTAGTTTTTTTTCACAAAAGGCTACAACTTTTTTGAAATTATTATTGACCAAACTATTTTTCTCTTTCTCAGACTATTAAAAGTTCATTGTCATCGAATATGATAAGGTTGTAAAACATCAAACACATAAATTTGATAAACAAGAAGGACAAATAAAAAATAAAACAATTTCAAATTAAATGATAATGGAAACAATTAAAGAGAAAGGCTTAGATGTCCTGAGGGAATTAATCATTGTTAATAATGACCGATTTGAAGGATATAAAACTGCAGCAAAAGAAACAAATGATGCAGGTTTTAAGGCTCTATTTGCAGAATTCAGTACGCAAAGTAAAAGATTCTCTGATGAATTAAGGAAACTCATCCCCCCCCATGAGGAGGCGCCAGGCAATGATGAAACTAAAATTTTTGGAGATCTATATCGTTCATGGATGGGTATGAAAAATGCTTTAAATGAAAGTAATAGCCATGCTATCTTATTGTCATGTGAATTTAGTGAAGATATCATTAGAAAAACCTATGATGATTTTATATTGGATCCAGATGTTCCAGGAGAAGTTTTAGCTCTGGTACGAAAACAAAGAAGTGAGTTGGACCGAAGTTATGATCTATTGAGATCAAAGAAAAGGTCAGTTTAATAATTCTTAAAATATGCTTGTTCTCTGTATTTTCATTATTCAAAAAATTTCCAATTCTTAACTCTTATTAGATAATAAATATTCTATTTCATCTATATTAAATATTGTATTGACGAAAATTAAAATCTGCGGATTAAATCACATTTAGTTTTGCCCTGTAAATTATCATAATCTAAACAATTTTAAATTAAAAAAGCAAAACAAATGAATTCAGGAAAGGTATTATTCGGTGTACTAGCAGGCGCAGCCGCTGGTGTGCTACTTGGTGTATTATTTGCACCGGAAAAGGGATCAACAACCCGAAAAAAAATTACAGATACTAGTAATGACTATGCAGGTGAAGTGAAAGATAAGTTTGATGATCTTTTAGCCAGTATAAACTCAAAACTTGAAGATGTTAAACTTAATATAAAAGACTTATCCGAAAAGGGAAGGTCAAAATTTGAAGAAACCAAGAAATCGGCAATGAGTGAAAAATATTCACAAAACAGCTAAAAAACATTTTTAGTTCTATGAAACAATTAATCTTGTCATAAAGGCACAAATTCACAAAGAAATAGTTGTGAAATTTTGTGCCTTCGTGGCGAGAACAAAAAAGATTCCAAAGTAATTAATTTTAAATTTTTCAATGAAAGCTAATTTGGGTTTAGCAGATAAAGTGGTAAGAGTGACCATAGCTGTTTTAGTTACCGTTCTGTTTTTTACAGAAATAATTTCCGGAAGTATGGTCTTTATCAGTCTAATAGTTGCAGCGACATTGTTAATTACCAGCTCTATAAGTTATTGTCCTGTATACGGAGCATGTGGTATAAATACAAAAAAAAAATTAAATGATAAAGCTAACAACAGGAAAAATCAAAATTATTTTATAAATAATAAATAATCATGAAATCAATCTATCTACTTTCAATTGGCTTTCTCTTAATATTCAATTCCTGCAAGAAAGAAGCCGGTGAGGGAGGGACTTCTTTTATAAAAGGAAGAGTTTACGCGAAATATTACAACAAAAACTTTACTGTATTAGCTGATTCTGCGTATGCCCCTGATATAGATATCTACATTATTTATGGAGATGAATTCTCTTATGGGGAGCGTAAAAGGACATCTTACAATGGCACTTATGAATTCAAATATTTACAAAAAGGCACATATAAAATATTTGCTTATACCCGTGATTCAAGCGGTACATATAGAAATTTAGTAAATCAATATGCTAATGATCTGCCTGTAATTCAAGAGGTGGAGATCACAAAAAGGAAACAAACAGTTGAAGTTCCTGATATTAACATTCTACAATAGCGTATTATCATAAACCATCACCTCATGAAATTAAAGATCATTCTCACATTTATTCTTATAAATTCCTTCCTACTGTATTCGTTTGCTCAAGGAAAAAAAGATGTCAAAAAAAATAAAATAAAATCCATCACTGAATATGTCACAATTATTGAAAATGGAAAAGAAATTACATATAAAACTTATTATGTTGTTTTTAATAAAAACGCAGATATTATTGAAGAAACTGAATACAATAATAATGGAACTATTAAAAAAAGTGAAACAATTAAGTATGATGTGAATAACAACAAAATCGAGGAAACTCATTTTGAACAAAAAGAAAAAAAAATTCCAAAAAACAATTCGCAACCGATCGAAAATATAAATATAAAAACGATCTATAAATACAATGTGCATAATGATAAAACAGAAGAAAGCGAATTTGATATCACTAATGCGAAACAGCTTAAAAAGCATATATTTTCCTATAATAATAAAGGCGAAAAAGATCGAGAAGAAACATACAATGCAGAAAATAAAATGACAAAAAAAGAAACTTATTATTATAATAATAAGGGATTAAAATTGGAGAAAAAGACCTTTAATGGAAACAATGAATTAGAAACTACAAAAAAATATATGTACGAATATTACTGAAAAAATCACAAATCTTTTATAATTATTAAAAAACAATAAAATTAGCCCGATGAAAAAAAACACAAAATTATTAATAGTTCTTTTAGTGGGATTGATCCTGATACCACAGTTTAAAATTTTTTCTCAAGAAGATAACACAGCATCGATAACTTCAATTGCAAATGAGTCATCAACACAGGATAATTTAAAAAAAGAAAAAAAAGGACAAGCTGATGGTTTTTTCTCTGTAGAAATCGATAAATTATCGGATAAGTTTTTTACACGTTTGATAATTGATCTGATAGCCGTTCTAATTCTGATTAGATTAATTTATTATCCTAATTACAAAAAAAGAGAATTGTTCTTTACTTTTTTTACATTCAATCTGATCATTTTTATGATCACCTTCTTACTTAACAAAGTGGACATGGGATTGGGTGCAGCCTTTGGTTTATTTGCTGTTTTTTCTATGCTAAGATACCGGACGGAAAACATTTCAGCCAAAGATATGACATATTTGTTTTTAGCAATTGCAATTGGCCTTATCACTTCCATTAGTAAGGCTTCTGCATTTGAATTAAGTATTCTATGCAGTTTGATTCTATTAATAACGTTTTTCCTGGAAGGAAGTTTATTTCAGAAAAAGGAGCTTTCTCAATCGATTCAATATGAAAACATTGAAATGATAAAACCTGACCGTCATGCAGCTTTGATAATGGATTTAAAAGAAAGGACCGGGCTAAACATCCATCGTGTGTCAATTGGGAAGTTGAATTTTTTGAAGGACACAGCTGTTGTTAAATTATATTATTATGAAGATAAAACCCCTGTTGTAATACCGGCATCGCTTGCTGAAATTGATAACAACAATAAATAATCTCATATACCACAAATTGAAAAAAACAACTTTATCTTTTGTTTTATTAAATCTGATTTGTCTGACGCAGCTATGCTATGGACAGAGGAATGATGCTAATTTGTGGGCGTCTGTTTCTTTAAAAAAACTGGCAAGTCCAAAAGTCCTTCTTCATTTCAAACAGGCCGCAAGAGTTAGTCAAAATATAACCCAATTAAATTATTCATTTTCCGATATTGGCATGACGTATATATTCAATAAAAATATTAATACGTCATTAGACTATCGATTTATCAATAAGTTGAACTCAATTCAGGACTTAAGTTTACGTCACAGGCTTTACTGGACTTTAACCTTGAAGAAGAAAATAAAACCATTTGTATTAGTATACAGACATAGAATCCAATACCAGCTGGAAGATATAAATAGCAGTGAAACAGGTCAGATTCCCAAATATTATACAAGAAGTAAAATAACGATCAAATACGATTTAAACAAATTCACTCCTTATATAGCAGCGGAATTACAATCAAAAATTGTTGATTGGGAACAGTTGACAACAAAAAAACTACGACTGTTTGCAGGATGCGGGTATAAGATCAACAATACAGATGAAATAAATTTATATTATTTAATTGACAAGCGTTTTAATCAAATAGATCCCATAACCAATTATGTAATTGGTATTGCCTATACACACACATTTTATTAATCCTCTTTGTATTTTGTTTTTATTAAAGAACATCCCTCCCCTATTTTAGAATCCACCTTGGTAGAATATTATTTATCAAATATATTTTTTATACTTTAAGAATTCGATCACGGTAATAAATTCAATAAAACTTATAATTGCTTTTCCTTAACGGCAATTTGATCTAAAAAAGGGAATATTATTGAGGTGACATCTTTTAGCAAACAACAAGTTCAGGTTTGCTTTCATAAGTATCTTTATTAATAATGGAAAGCTCAGGTTTGCTTTCATAATTATTGATCTTATTAATGATAATTAAATTTGGTTTAAAATTATTTTGTTTGATTTTGTCATAAAGAAATATCACGCCAAAACAATACTTACTTATCGAACCTGATCTAACACCTTTTTTTTTCATCAATCTGATAAAGGGAGAAGGTGACAGTTTTTCCTGTTTCACTTCTGCTATAACCACATTAGATAATTTTTTTTCATGTAAATCATTTTTAAATTGAAGATCAATATCTAAGGTAAGCCTTTCCTTGGAAAACTTATTAACCAAAGTAATTCTCGAACAGTTTGACCATAATATTGGAACCAGGTCTTTAGCTATAAAACTAGTTTTTTCAGCTAAAAACTGCTCGGCTTTTCCTTCTATAGTCAGGTCGGTTTCTTTTCGTTTAATCCTGCTTTTTATGGTTCTTCCTTTATTGTTTTTAAATTTAATTTCAAAATAATGAAGGTTGGAATCTACATATATTCGATGTCTGATCTTATATCTGCATGGTTTTCTTCTGTGGTGCGCCATGTACATTTCAAAATCAGGAGTATCATAATAAAGTGTTTCGTATTTGCTAGCACGGATCCCATTTATATCTAATACTCTATAATCACATGAAAGTTCTTTTAGAAAATCACCAAGCTGATCAAACCTAAAAACAAATTTAGTATCTGTCCTGTTCATTAACGCAACACTTTCCATTTCAGAAAGACTTATGGGTTCAAAAGCGGAAAGTATGTCCATTAAATTTTTCAATTCTTCTTTTGGTTAAAATATTTTAAAAATGCTTTCTTCAATTTAAAATGAAAAAAAATTAAAAAGCAAAACATGATACTATCTCGACAAAATCATGCTTGTATTTTCAATCTTATCTCCAATTATCACCTGTAGTGTGTAAACCCCTGTAGGAAGTGCTTTATCTAATTCTACAATTTCTTTAAAATAGTTATCTTTAATTACATATTCTTTATTGTAAACTTCCCGACCTAAAATATCAACTATCTTCATCTGTACTTTTTCTTCCTTAATTAAGGGTATGTTGAGTGCTATTGTAAATAGTCCGGTATTTGGATTGGGAAATACATTCATCTGAAATTTATTTTTTGCTGCTGGTAATTCCGAATTAGTTTGATCCTCATTCGATTCGATTTGATTTGATTCGGATTCTCGGCATGCATTTACTGTAACCGCTAATAATGCTGACCATGCGCTCACTCCGGCCAGTGTTATTTTCACCTGATAACTTCCTGAACTTGTTGCAATGTAACTTGAACTTGTAGCACCTGCAATAGCTACATTATCCTTTTTCCATTGATAGGTATAACCGGAACATGTATTTGCAAATAATTTCAACTCTCCACCAGAACAAAATGTTGTAGCTCCGCCTGGTGTGATAGAAGCACTCAGTCCACTTTGTATTTTAACAGATACTGGCGCTGACCAGGATATACAAGAGCCTTGAATAACTTTGACCTGGTAATTACCTGCTACTGAAGCTGTGTATGAAAGGTTAGTTGCACCAATTATATTAATACCATTTCTAATCCATTGATAAAGATTGCCTGGATTTGCATTTGTTTTTAAAGTAACAGAATCCGAACACATTGTTAAAGAGCCTAATGGGATTATGGTTGGGGTGGTACAAGTTGCAACTGTTATATTTATTGTTTGGGAATTTCCAGATTGATTGGTGTTGTCGGTTGCAACAGCTTTTAAAGTATAATTCCCGGAAGTTATATTCATCCATGTATACTGAAAAGGTTCTGACAGATCTTCACCAATCTTAGTTGTATCCTGAAAAAATTCTACTTTTGTTATGTTACCACCATTTGACATGGCGTCCGCACTAATGTCTATGTTTGCTGGAGTAGAGAAGATTGTTCCATTTACCGGTGAATTAATATTTATTACTGGTACATTGTTCTCAACAATAGTAATATTAACTACGGCAGAAACATTAGAATTATTTAAGTTATCAGTTACTTTTGCTGTAAGTGCATATAAACCAGCATTAGCATTGCTCCATATAAAACTATAGGGACTTGTTAAACTTTCGCCAATTTTTGTTGTATTAGCAAAGAACTCAACTTTTTGAATTGTTCCTGTCCCTCCTGATACAACAGATTGAATAGAAATAGTAGATCCAACATTAAATGAACTGCTACTAAGAGGTGAAATTATATTTACAGATAAAGGAACACCAAAGGGAGAAAGTCGAGTACCGGGAATTGGCCTTTCCAAAACGCCATTTGGAAGTTGCCAGCCAACCGCTAAATTGTCTCCATCAGCGGATTCTTTATGTATTGCTTCAATGTAATATCTCGTTCCTTCTAAAAGGCTAATAGGTATTGATTGTTGAGATGGATATTTGGTCCATTCCCTCGATAGCGTGTATGAAGAAGCATAAGCTATTTTTATTTTATTAGCAGGCTGATCATTTGTACTTAACCACAATTCACTTTTATTATCACTGGCGATCCAGAAAATATAATTACCAGTTGAAGGAGGACAAATATATCCTCTTATACGACTGCCATAATTATCAGCAACCTGAGAAGGTCCTTCAAATTTTGTTAATAATATGGTGCTTGTAGGAGTGGTATTTACAGGAAGCTCGGTTATTAAACCGGTAAAATTAGCCCAATAATCCCGGGTGATAGTACCTGAGGAAATACAGCTACTACCGGCTCCACCGGCATTAAAAATAGCTGTATACGTTCTGTTGCTATCTGTAACCGAAATATTTTGCATGGCAGTACCGCCATGCAGCCAATGATCAAAAGTATAGCTAATTGCATTTAATGTTTGAGGAGTTGTGATCCCTAAAGAAGGCGTCATGCCTGACACTGCAGACACAACATAAGGAGTTGTGCGAGGCTGACCATTTAAAAGTATTTGAAGACCGGAAGGTTGGGAGGTTAAACTTAACGTAGAGGCTATTGGGCTGATATCTACAAAAGCGGTATCCTTTAGTCCCTGAACATCTGTTACCACAAGCGTCAAACGATAAAATACATTTGCAGATGCTTCTCCGGTAGATGGAATAGTAAAAGAACCATTTTTTATTCCCGGTAAAATAGCAGGACCTTGAATAATTTGTGAACCGCTATATAGATCAACTTTCCAGCTATAAGCACTGGCAGGTAAATTACCATCTTGTGGATCAGTGGCATTTCCCGAAAAATTAATAATGTCTCCGGCACGGTAGAGTGTTCCAGCGACCGGAGCAATAATAATGGCATCCGGCTTCGTATTCGTTATTCCTATTTTTGTAGTAAAAACATCTGTATGGTCCCATGCTGCAAGTGTTGTATTTCCAAAAGTAGAACTCGAGCGATAACAGCCCGAGGCGAAAACATTATTCCAACGGTCAGCAGCAATTGAAAGTCCCGATTCCGGAAGCCCTCCGGAACTTGTGGCATCAGCTACTCCTGTAGCTTTAAGCACCCATTTGAAATTTCCGGCTGCATCATAGGAAGCAAAATAAATCTCTGCTCCATCTACACCGGTAATATTAGTATTTCCAAAAGTTGCGCTGCCAGCAAAATATCCTGTAATTGTTACATTGGAAGATGGGTCCACAGCTATAGCCTTCCCTATATCGCCATAACTTCCTCCTGCTCTCCTTGCCCAAATCGGCCCTCCTGAAGAATTATAACTTGCAACAAAAATATCATCATTCGAACTGGCAGCAGTAAGTCGGATAGTACCAAAATAACATCTACTTCTAAATCCACCGGTTATGAATACCCTGCTTAACTTATCAACTGCAATCCCTCTTCCATAGTCATTACCCGAACCACCTGCTTTTGTGACCCATACCAGGGTCCCGGAAGAATTGTATTTAGCAATAAAAATATCTGCTCCACCTGAACTTGATATATTTGTACCACTAAAATTTGCAGTTCCCGTAAAATATCCTGTTGAATATACGTTTCCAGCAGGATCACTGCTTATCGCCCAACCTTCATCATTAGCTGTTCCACCGGCAGTTCTTATCCATTGAAAATCGCCATTTAGAGAATATTTTGCAACAAATATGTCATACAACCCTTTTGGCGTTATGGTGATATTTTCATTAAAAACACATGTCAGCTGAAAATTCCCTGTAACATATACACCATCAGCAGTATTTGTAATTCCATATCCTCTATCACTTTTTGGGCCTCCGCCAAGTTTTTTGGCCCACAGCAGATCTCCATCAGTATTATATTTGGTGACAAATATATCGTTATCACCATGACTATAAAGTGTAATTCCTGAGCCAAAAAATTCGCAATTCATTTCTATTTCACCTGTGATATAAACATTGCCTGCTGCATCACAAGTCACCGCCCGGGAATAATCGCCCCATACCCCTCCGGCTGTTCTAACCCATTTAAAATCTCCTAAAGGCCCATATTTAGCTATATAAATATCATGGTTACCGGCACATTTCACCCAGGTGTTCCCACCAAAATTGGCGTCCATTTCGAATTTCCCTGCAACATAAACATTTCCCATACTATCAGTTGCAATACCATATCCATAGTCGTACTGACCTTCCCCGTCAGGTTTCGTCCACTGAAAAACAGGTTGTGAACTTTGGGCGTTGATGTTTTTGTTTAATAGCAAAAAAACTACAACTGTAATTTTGAAAAAAGCATTCATGGTATTTATTTTTTTTCGACAGAATCTGTTTTTTATATTCTCTATCCTATTATCTGGCCAACATCATATTCGTGTTTTCTACAATATTGTCGTTTACTATTTGAAGAGTATAAATTCCTGATGGAAGTGCTTTATCTAATTCGATTGTTTCCTTAAAATAATTATCTTTAACTAAATACTCTTTATTGTAAACCTCTTGTCCCAACATATTCACGATAAGAATTTTCACTTTTTCTTCATGGTCTATTGCCATATTAAGTTCTATTGTAAAAAGCCCGGTATTAGGATTTGGATAAATATTCATCCTGAATTTATCGAATGAATCAGAAGAATTTAAAACAACATCTTCCTCCTCCGTTTCTTCATTTATATTGGTATCTGATTCTCTGCACACATTAACTGTAACGGCTACTAATGCCGACCAGGCGTTAACCCCAGCTTGTGTTATCTGTACTTGATAATTTCCAGAGGTTAATGCGGTATAAGTGGAATTAATTGCTCCCGGAATATATGCTCCATCTTTTTTCCATTGATAAGTATAACCTGAGCAGGTGTTAGCGAATAATTTCACGTTCCCTCCGTTACAAAATGTGGTAACTCCACCAGGTGTGATTGAAGCACTTAGTCCACCTGCTATCTTCACGGATGTAGGTGCCGACCATGATATACATGAACCTTGGATGACTTTTACCTGATACGCTCCTGATGTGGTAGCAATGAATGATGAATTTGTAGCCCCACTAATATTAACGCCATCTTTTTTCCATTGATAAATATAACCTGCCCCTGTATTGGATTGTAAGGTAACAGAACCGGAACATATTGTTGTTGGACCTAAAGGTGTAATTTTAGGTGTAGGACAAGTGGTTACTGTGATATCTACTCCCGGTGATGCGCCAGTTTGGCCGATATTGTTGGTTGCTATTGCTTTTAAACCATAATTCCCTGATGTTACATTTACCCACGTAAAACTATAAGGAGCCGTTAGATCTTCACCAATTTTAGCAGTTCCTTTATAAAATTCTACTTTTGATATACTACCTCCATTTGATGAAGCCGTTGCATTAATGGTAATATTTGAAGGACTCGGATAACTACTATTGTTTGTAGGAGAAGTGATTGTTACAACGGGAGCATTACTATTTGAAAAGGGCGATAGCCTTGAACCTGGAATTGGTCTTTCCATAGTACCATTAGGTAGTTGCCAACCAACAGCTAAATTATCTCCTTCTGCTCCCTCTCTGTGTATTGCTTCAATGTAATATTTTTTCCCGGCAGTAAGATTTATCAACGCTGATTTTTGTTGTGAATACTTGGTCCAATTTCGGGAGGCGGTAAAACCTGGCACAGAAGCAATTTTTATTTTGTTGGTTGGCAGATCATTTGTACTTAACCACAATTCACTCTCGTTATCACTCGCTATCCAAAAAATATAGTTACCAGTTGAAGGTGGACAAATATATCCTCGTATTCTACTACCATAATTAGGACCGATATTAGACGGACCTTCAAAGATAGTAAGCTGGCTGCTGCTTGTAGGCGTACTATTGAAGGGTACACTCGAAATTGAACTTCCAGTAACATTGGCCCAATAGTCTCTGGTTATAGTTCCCGAAGCAGTACAAGCGGCTGGGCCACTGGCAATAAATACAGCAGTAAATGCCTGATCATTATCCGTAATTAATATATTTTGTGTTGCATTTCCACCATGTACCCAATGATCAAAAACGTAGTTAATTCCATTTAAAACCTGGGGCGATGCAACTCCTAAAGTGCGTGTCATACCAGAAATTGATAATACCGAATAAGGCGTAGGATGAGGCAATCCTTCAAGTTGAATCTGAAGGCCTGACGGTTGGGAAGCTAAACTTAATGTTGAGGTAACCGGATGAATATCTACAAAAGCAGTATCTTTTGATCCTTGAGAATCGGTTACATAAAGAATCAAACGAAAAAAGACATTAGCAGCTGCTTCTGAACCAAAAGAAGCGATAAAGGAACCCGTTTTTATACCTGAAGAAATATCAGGTCCTGGATGAACATGCATATCATGACGGAACTCAACTTCCCAACTAAAAGCACTTGCTGGTAAAACACCATCTTCCTGGTCTGTCGCGTTTCCTGAAAAACTGATCGTATTTCCATCTCGATAGAAAGTGCCATTTGGAGGTGTAATAATAGTGGCAACAGGTTTTGCATTAAAGGCCGTTACTGTGAGCGTGGCCGCATTACTAGAAACATTTCCAAAACTGTTGCTAATGTATATACTATATTGCCCGGCATCGGAAGCTTGGACATTATTAATTGTATAGGAAGAAGAGTAGGCCCCGGAAATATCTGTTCCATTTTTTTTCCACTGATAAGTAAGCGGATTTGATCCAGATGCAGCAACATTAAATACAGCTTGCTGACCTTGAGAAACCGACAAATTGTTTGGTTGAGATGTTATAGCCGGAGAATTATTGTTGCTGTATATTATTTTGTACAGTGAATTCGTACTTATACTGAAATAATATAAGTTTCCATCTGTCCCCACTTTAATATAATTTAATGCGTTTGCCAGATTAGTTGCAAAATTAAATT
This sequence comes from Bacteroidia bacterium, assembly GCA_030654175.1. Lineage (GTDB taxonomy): Bacteria > Bacteroidota > Bacteroidia > 2-12-FULL-35-15 > 2-12-FULL-35-15 > 2-12-FULL-35-15. Next base: position 255,858 of record JAURXZ010000001.1, on the reverse strand, counting down.
TCTGAGCCCCATTGGTAAGGTCAAGATAATTGATCCAATGATTACAATAATCGATATAAAAATATTTACCGGTATACTGGCTTGGATAGTTGGAAGATGATGGATTGAAAAATGCTCCTCCGGTGATTGCACAACCATTATCTGTTCCTGTTGCACCATGGTGATAAGTATAAATAGGATTTGTATAAGCTGAATTTGAACTCATACCTTCAACAGCCGGCCATCCACAATTCTTACCCCCACCTGTAATATTATTAATTTCTTCCCAGGTCCCCTCTCCTACGTCATTCGTAAAAAGTTTATTTGTTCCAGGCTGAAAGGCAATACTCCAGGGATTCCTGAATCCGTATGCCCAGGTTCTTTTTGCAACTTCTGATCCGGTGAAAGGGTTTCCTGAAGGAACACTAAAATCTGTATTGATCCGCAAAATATTTCCTTTGTAATTATTTAAATCCTGCGAATAACTATTAACGTTATCATTACCCAAGGCTAAAAAAAGTTTCCCATCAGCTCCAAAAACCATCCCTCCACCATTATGAATTGAGTTAACACAAGTTTCAAAATCATAGATCACAACCTCACTACCTGCAACTGCAACGTCACCATTTGCGGTAAAACGGCTAAGTCGATTGTGAATTGGAGTAGAAGCTGTTGTATAAAAAATGTAGACATAATGATTTGTATTAAAATCAGGATCTATAGCAATTGAACTTAAACCTCTTTCATTTAATTGATTAACGGTAACTTGCAAAAAAGACGCAGAAAGTAAAACTCCATTTTTTATAATTTTAACTCTTCCGCTTTTCTCGGTACAAAATATCCTTCCATCAGGCGCAAATGCCATTGATGTGGGATAGGTAATTGATGCAACTTTCACCTGACTGAAACCGGCCGGAAACGTCTGAGCTTCCAAAGTATTCGAGCATATAATAAAAATAAAACTCACAAAACTGAAAAAATAATTTTTTAATAATTGGGATTGTTGATGACAATTCTGTGCGCTGAATTTTATTGTTTTCATATTTACCTATTTTTGCATTAAATAATAAAAATTATAAATGATCTTAAATTTCTTCCGTGAATACAATTTTTGTAATTGATATTTCCATTAGCCCTCATCAGATTTATTCACTTTCAATTTTTTGAATTGAATTGCTCTTGATCTGCTCAATTAATTCAAACAATTTTTCAAATTGAATAGGCTTTTTAAGAAAAAACTCAAAATTGATATTCAATTTTTTTAGCATCTCATCTCCTTCACCAAGTGAAGACATCACAATTACCGGAACATTGACTGATAGAAAACTTTCTCGCATACTCAAAAAAGTTGCACCTGAAATAACCGGCATCATCAAATCACAAATAATAAGATCAAAAGAGTTGTCGACAATAATATCTACGGCCTTACTTCCATTTGCTGCTATATGTACATTATAACCAATCTCTTTTAACTTAAAAGAGATTGCTGTTACAATCATTTCATCATCATCAATCAGTAAAATATTCATCAGATTATCATTTCGTATTTTAATGAAACTAATTATTTTGAGTCTTTGTTAAAATCCAGAATATTTGGATTTCTATAATTTTACATCCTTAAAAATTTAGCGGTAACCTCTTAATTTCTATCTGAAATTCAATTCTTTTAATTTTAAATACAAATGAACGATCAGCCTTCGATTTGAATCGAATAAAACCATCAAAAATCCGGTAATTTCGGAACAAATTTATCATCAGTTGAACGGTAGATTCTAGCCTTTTCGTTAGGCGATAAGTTTAAATAGACAAATTCAGATAATTAATGGCTAGGTTGGAAGGTTTGATAATGCAGAGTTTCAAAAATAATGCAACATCAGTTTTTCATAACTGCAGGTTTATTACCAGGTTTTAAAAAAAACTCCAATTTTTCGTCTAATTGCCTGCTGTTAATAATTCCGAATTTATATTCCAAAAACAAATTCTTCAAATATTGTTCGTCATATTTGGCAACAGAAGGTACGGGTTCGTTTTCAAATAGATATCTTTCTTTTCCAAAATCAGATGGTCTTAATTTTTCAATTTTAAGCACCAACCAGCTTGCAAATAAAAGACTAAAAATGAAAAACAAGGGCTTAAGAAGAAAGTTATATTTTCCGATTTGTGGACTCATAAAACAAAATGTTAATTACTTAATTTTAAGCAGAGATAATTTCAATAAAATCGATTTCGTCTATATCAAAAAATAAACAGAGGCTGTTTATTTATCAAATGAAAATTTAAAACAAAATCAGTCGGTCTCTAAGGGCTTCCACTGAGCAGCTCGTATCATAATACTCAGGGAAATAATATTAAATATACACCAAAAGAAATTTGTAAAAAAACCAGAAACACATGGATGGTATCCTTTTAGCACCAATACGCTATTATAAATTATTCCTAATACTGTAAGTGAAATAATAATGATATGAGGTAAAATATGCTGAGTGTTCTTGGCAAAATGTTTACCTTTTGGGGTAACATTAAATTTTACTTCCTTACCTTTCAGAACAGAAAATAATGCCATTAGCATATACCAAAAACTCGATATATAATATTGATCTCCTCTCTTTGTAGAAATCCCCCAACCACCTAAAGTTAAGGTAATGGTATTCATAAGTTGAAAAGGAAGAAAGTACTTTAAAAAATCAAAGCTATATGTCTTCACGGGGAGTGAAAGGGTAAAAAAGAACACTATTGGGCTTAACAAAAAAACCAAAATCCATAGCGGTGCAAAATAGGACCAAATAGTATTGAAATAACAAATCTTTTGTCCCAGGGAAAGACCTTTTATAAAAATTGGATTATCCTTAAATGCAATATCCAGCGATCCGGCCGCATAACGTTGGTGTTGTTTTATCCAACTATCCAAATCCTGAGTTGAAAGCATTTTGCATTCTACATCAGCATGCTGTATACTTTCCCATTTATGTTCTTTATCAGCATGTAGCATTATAGAAGTGTAAATATCTTCAGAAGCATGAAACTTAAAAGGAATTATTTCCTGTTTAAGGAGCAAAATGTTTTTTTGATCAAGTATTTCATTGCTTTTAATATTTTTACTAATTAAATCTGTTTCCAATTTTTTTAAACTATCTGCAAAATCTTTTATCGCCAGACTCATTGTAGCTTCCCTACGATGAATAGAGCCTGCTCCGCAGCAAAAGGCAGCATTGTAGAAATTTCTTTTTCTTAATATTGCATCATAAAAAAGACGTGGATCATTTCCAAAAATATCTTCGTTTAATTTTACTTTTCCAAAAACAACGTTAACAAAGCGAGATAAATATTTGTTTTCTATTTTTAATTTGGCATTGATAATTGTACTTAATTTTTGAGCTTCTGTAGTATCATAAAACCATTGCGGAGTTTGAACCCAGGCCACTTTCTCTTTTCGAAAATAACCGGTAGTATTGATAAGAAAGTCAGGAAATACGCGTGTATCCGCATCTAAAATAACAAATAGATCACCTTTGGTATGTTCCAGTGCATTTTTAAGATTCCCTGCTTTGTACCCTTCATTATGTTCTCTTATCTTATACTCCACACCTTCTTCCTCTGCCACAATTTTCATATTTTCTTTTGTTGCATCCCTCCCATCCCTGCGTCCATCATCTAAAACATAAATTTTAATACTTACATCAGTAAAGGGGTATTTCATATTTTTGGCATCCTGAATACTTTGACGCACCAATTCAACATCTTCATTATACGTAGCTATAAAAACATCGATTTTAACAGGCCGTTCTTTCCTACCATCAAGATCCTCTATTTCTGAAAGGTAATGAACCGGTGGCGCTTTTTTTGCATCTTTATTCGACCAGAAATTAATAACTATCATCACAGTACTAAAAAAACTCAATGATTCAGCTAACACTAATGGCAAAGCAAACCATAATGCATCAGGATTAAGTGAATATCTCCATCGCCAATACAAATAGGCGAAACCTAATGTTATAGTTATAATACCTGTAAACTGAAAAAGTAATGTCCTGTATTTATTATCAGGAATAGCTGCATAAGGCTTTCTATCTTCAAACTTATGAAAGTAAAATTGCTTCATCGCTCGAAGGGTTTTAAGAACAATTAAAAATGAACTCCAAGCCCATTGATTTAAATTTATCTTTTATTTTTTCGCTGACATTCACAAATTTGATCACAACATCTTGCCTTAATAGGCTTTTTACAAGATCAATAAGATTTGCTATTCCGGTATTGTTAATAAAATAAACATTTTTAAAATCAAAATATTGGGTTCCCTGAAAATAGATACCAGACAACTCATTACTGGAATATTCCCCTCGTTCTTGAAATACCTCATCAAATTTTATATTTATGATAGGTTTATCTAATGAATCAACCGGCATATTGCCATTATCTTTATTCACTGAATTTTTCAAAAACAAATTTATTTTTTTTTCTGACTCCATTTTCAATTTTGGAGAGTCTGAAATAAGGCCTTGAAGCACCTGGTCTGATCCGAGACTAATTTCCAAAGTATCTGCCATGACTTTTATTTATTAATAATTTCTTTAGTCAAAATTACTTACTCTTTATTCTTTCTATTTCTAATTTTCGTTCATTCCATATTTCTTATAGCCAAAGAAATAAAATTGTAGTTCGTTTATACTTAAAAAATTTTGATTTTTTATTCCTGTTTTAAAAAAAATATTTCCCTTCTAAATTTTCAAATTTTTAAGCTCAATATCAAACAATAATTTTCAAGATTCGACTATTTAAAAGAACAAACCAACGAAAATCAATAACGAACAACTTTTTGAAACATATTTTTGTCCAAGTATTTCACTCGAAATATTAAATACGAAAATGAAAAAAATAAATTTATTGATATTATTAAATTTATTTTTTTTACAGCTCCAAGCTCAAAATTTTGAGTGGGCAAAAAAAGAAGGTTTGTTTGCTTATGATTATGGATATGGGATCGCTACGGATATTGTTGGTAATGTTTATATAACTGGGAAATATGAAATGAATGCAAATTTTAGTGATAGTATTTTAAACTCTTATGGTAATCACGACATTTATGTTGCAAAATATAGTTCCTCAGGTGCGCTGATTTGGACTCGGACTGCTGGTGGGATCTACGGTGATTATGCACATGCTCTTGTATGCGATGGATCTAATTTCGTATATATTGCCGGTGAAATTGAAGGATTTAATACACCAATTAATTTTGAAGGATCTCCAACTATCATAAATTCTAAAGGATCTAATGATGTTTTTTTAGCTAAATATGATCTTAATGGAAATCTGCTATGGGCAAAACAAGCAGGTGGATTTTATGACGATGCTGCTTTAGGAATTACATATGATCATTCTGGTAATGTTTATATCTGTGGGTATTTTAAAGATACAACTACTTTTAGTGGAACCACAATTTATGGCAATGGCAACAGGGATATATTTATTGCCAAATATGATATGGATGGAAATTTCCAATGGGTAACTCATGCAGGAAGTGCAGGAAGAGATGAAGCGAAATCAATTAAATGTGATACTGCTGGAAATGTTTATATAGCAGGCATGTACAAGGATTCTGCAATATTCGGTTCTTCCATTTTATTTAGCCCTCTTGGATATTTTAATATCTTTTTAGCCAAATATGCCCCAGATGGTAGCCTTATTTGGGTAAAAAGTTCAGGAGGTGATTATGACGATGTTGCCTGGGCCATGACCTTAGATGACTCAAATAAAATTTATATTACGGGTGAATTTAATGCCTCTGCACATTTTGATACCATTCAGGTAATTACTACCGGTCAATCAAATATTTTTGTTGCATGTTACAATAATTCAGGAAATATAGAGTGGGTGACAACCGCAGGAGGTGAGTTGATTGATCGTGCAAGAGGTATTGCCTGCAATGGAACCAACCTTTATGTAACAGGACAGTTTAGCATGTCGGCAAATTTCGGACCTCATACGCTAACTGGAAATGATAGCGCTGAAATATTTATGGCAAAAATAAGTAATACCGGTAATTTCGAATGGGCAACTTCTGTGGGAGGATCGCCTGATGTTTCAGAATCACTTGGTTACGAATCGGGAAACGGGATTTGTGCAGAAGCGTCAGGCAATGTTTATGCCACAGGAACTCTCATAAATGGTGGAACTTTCGGAAGCACTACTTTATTTCCATACAGCAGAACTGATATTTTTATAACTAAAATTTCCCAGGTACCAGATGTTACTTCACCATTGGCACCTATTTATAGCCCTCCTGACAATACGTTAGGGGTGGAAAATAATTCAAATCTGGTTATTACTTTTAATGAAGAAGTACAAAAAGGAATTGGCAATATAATTATTAAGGAAAATGGATTTGTAACTCAAACTGTTGATGTAACAGGAGCAAATGTAATTGTAACAGGTAATACTGTCACTATAGATCCGGATAATTTCACTTCGCAAGCATCTGTCAACATTGAAATGACAACTGGCGTAATTAGGGATATGGCTGCTAATAATTTCTTAGGAATAAGTGATGCATCAACATGGAATTTTTCAATAGAACTTATCACTGGGGTTAACACTGTTAAACCAGAAAAAAAGATCAACATCCACCCTAACCCAACAAATGGAAATTTCACCATTAACTCAAATTGTCCGGATGTTGATAAAATTGAAATAATAATTACTAATTGTATTGGGCAAATCGTTGATGATAAAAAAATTAAATATTCTTCTCAATTAAATGTGAATTTATCTGAAAAGCCAAAAGGTATTTATTTCATTGAAATAAAAAGCGATAATCAAACCTTATTTAGAGAGAAAATTCTTTATCAATAAACAAATAAAAATCCAATTACATTTTTAATACTATCAATATGAAATTTAAAACTATTTACATGAAAACTTTATACAAAAATTACAATCAGTTGATCTTTATTCTTGTTTTGCAATGTTTGCCACTTTTTATGAATGCCCAGGTAGCGGTAACTTTTCAAAAAAATTATTCAGGTGCCTATGCAATGGATGGCTTAGATGTAATACCCGCAAAAGATGGAGGTTACATTATTACAGGTAAGATCACCAATGATATTATTAATGATATGGATATTTATATTATCAGAACAAATAGTACCGGTGATATACAATGGACTAAAACCTACGGAGGTAATAAGCCTGAATATTCTTTTGGTATATTACAGGCAACAGATAGTAGTGGGTATTTTATTATTGGATATAGCCAAAGTTTTGGCGGAGGAGATTATGATACTTGGCTTCTGAAAATAAATAATAATGGAGATACTTTATGGACCAAAACTTATGGGACCTGGGGGAATGATCAGGGACAAGAAATAATTCCAACTTCAGATGGCAACTACATGATTACAGGTGGTTCCAATAGTCCTCCCAATAACTCTTATCAGGCATACTTGATAAAAATTGACCCAAATGGAGCTATTTTATGGGAAAAATATTACGGTGGGCCAAACTATGAAATTGGAAATTCAGTAAAACAAACTCCTGATGGAGGGTATATTATGCTTGGAATAACGTATAGCTATGGTGTAAATGGAGATGCCTATTTGGTAAAAACAAATTCAACTGGTGATACGCTATGGACAAAAAGATTTGGTGGCAATCAATTGGATGAAGGAATTTTCATTGTAGTAAATTCTGATAGTTCATATACTTTCTGCGTAAGAGATAGCAGCACCGCAGGAAAAAATATTGACGTTCAGATTATTAAAGCTGATCCAAATGGTACTATTATATGGGATAAACATTACGGAGGCACTGAAAAAGATACTGACAAAATGATTCAGAAAACTTCTGATGGAGGCTATATCGTTTCAGCAATTACAAGAAGTTTCGGATTATCCCTTCCCGATATGTGGATACTCAAACTTGATTCGGAAGGTGATACGCTTTGGACAAGAAAATATGGAGGGTCAGATAATGAACATTGTTATTCTACGCGGCAAACTTCAGATGGAGGATATATTGCTGTAGGAAAATGTGAGAGCTTCAGTCAGGAAGACGGAATAATGTTTCTTAAATTAAATTCCACAGGAAAGCTTGGATCAGAAGTAGGAATAGATGAAATTTATTCTGATAACACTCTAAGTATTTACCCTAATCCGGCAAGCAGAATTTTTAATATCGATTTTAAAGAAAGTTCAACCGCTTCAACACTTATAATCACTAATGCAATAGGTCAAGTGGTCTTAACTGAAATTCTCGATGCCGCAGATCAAACAGGAAATAAAATTATTGATCTGAGAGATAATGAACCGGGAGTATATGTACTATCAATTCAATCAACAAAAAAAATAATTACAAAAAAAATTATATTACACTAAATATTCAAAAGAAAAAAAACGATAATATCAGACTCTATATATTCAATTGAATTAAAAACAATTAAATACTTTTAATCAAACATGAAACCTATAACATCATTTCAGGAATCACAGAGTCCGGCCATTATTAATGTAAAAAACACAATTATACCTGATCAGAATGATATAACTATCTTCCTTGTCGATGATGATGTAATGTATTTAAAATCGTTAGAATTTCAGTTTCGACAAAATCCAAATTTAAAAATAGAAACATTTTTAACAGGTGAAGCTTGCATTGAAAAGCTATTTTTAAAACCAGATGTAGTTATTCTCGATTATATTTTAAGTACACCAAATAAAATAACGTTAACTGGTCCTCAAACATTAGTCAAAATAAAGAAGACCTTACCCAGCACACAGGTTATTATGTTATCAGCTATGGAATCGGCAGAGGTTGCCACTAATAGCATTAAACTTGGAGCGTTTGATTATGTTATCAAAGACCAAAATACGTTTCCACGATTGAAGGCCTGTGTAAAAAAAATATTAGGAATATTTTCCAAGGAAAAAGAGTTGATTGTTTGGGATTGGTAAATACCTTAATTCGCAATGCAGATTTTATTTCCTCTAAAAATCTAAAGAAAACCCCATCCGGCTCAATTTGCAGGATGGGGTTTATTTTATGATTTATTATTAAATTCTTATTTATTAAAGATAATTTTTTTAGTCGCAATTTTATTTTTTGCCTTTACATTCACTATATAAATACCTCCCGGATCATTTTCAGAAAACCTTATTTCTTCCTTTTTAGCAGAGAAAGTGGAATATTTGTGATAGATCGTTTGACCGATCGTATTAGTAACGACAATCTCAAAATTATTTTCTTCAGAATTCTCATTTTCCAATTCAATAAAATAATTTCCATTTGTAGGGTTTGGAAATATATTTATTTCAAGATTACTTTCTGTTACCATTCCATAATTTGTTATTGAAGAAATAATAGATAAATCATTAGCCGAATCTGTTAATGGTTCTTTGCTTGCAATTATATCAAGCTCTTTACAATTATTTACTGTTACCGCTAATAATGCTGACCAGTCTTTTACTCCATTTTTAGCAATCCTTACCTGATACTTTCCGGAAACCGATGCAGTATAGGTTGAAGATGTTGCTCCGGATATATTTGAGCCATCTTTTTTCCATTGATAATTATAACCTGAACATGTACTTGCATATAATATTACCTTCCCTCCTGAACAGAATGTAGTAGGGCCTCCAGGGGTAATGGATGCAAACAGTCCGCTTTGAATCTTCACTGATGTGGGAACTGATAAAGCTTTACATGCCCCCTGCGTAATTTTCACCTGGTAAGATCCTGTTGCAGAAGCTGAATATAGAGAATTGGTGGCTCCCGCAATTATATTATTATCTTTTATCCATTGATAAATTAACCCCGAACCTGCATTCGCTTGTAAACCTACCGAACCTGAACACATTGTTGTAGCACCTAAAGGGGTAATTGTTGCCAATGGAACCGGCATAACAGTAACTGTAAGGGAAGCCGATGTATTTATTAAACCTCCGGAGGTTACAACAACTGAATAATTTCCGGTTGCCGTTGCAATGTAGGATGAGTTGGTTGCTCCGCTTAAATCGATATTATCCTTTTTCCACTGGTAAGTGTATCCTATACCGGTTGTCGCATTTAAGGTTACGCTTCCTCCTGCACAAACATTGGTTGGTCCGGCAGGAGTTATTGTTGCTGTTGGCAGGATAGTAATAAATATCGGGGCAGACCAATCTGTGCAGGAACCCTGTGTAATTTTTATTTGATAAGAACCGGCTGTAAAAGCTGTATAGGATGCATTTGTAGCACCTGTAATACCTATATTGTCTTTTTTCCACTGATAAATATATCCCGTTCCTGTACTTGCATTTAACACTGCACTATCTCCGGCAACAAAGGATAATGCTCCGGCAGGAGTTATTGTTGCGCTTGGCATTGGCAAAACAGTAATAACAACAGCGGCAGATGTCCCTGTAATTCCAGATGTAGTTATAGCTACAGTATAACTACCGGATAGTGTAGCTATGTAGTACGAACCGTTTGCTCCGCTTATAGCAATATTATCTTTTTTCCATTGATAAGTATTTCCGGTACCTGTATTGGCATTTAATGTAACACTACCTCCTGCACAAAATGTAGTAGGTCCTGCCGGAGAGATTATTGCTGTAGGCAGGATAGATATTACCACAGCTGCTGAGACGGCACTGCATATTCCCTGATTAATTTCTACCTGATAGCTTCCCGCTGTTGATGCTGTATAGGATGCATTGGTAGCTCCGGCAATTGCTACACTGTCTTTTTTCCATTGGTAAGTATATCCTGTTCCTGTGCCCGCATTTAATACTACATTACCACCTGCAGCAAATGATAATGCTCCTGCAGGAGTAATTATTGCAGCCGGAACAGGACTTGCAGTAATCATAATTGCTGATGATATATTACTCACTCCTGCAATAGTTATAGAAACCGAATAACTTCCTGATAAGGTTGCAACATAAGATGGATTAGTAGCTCCACTTATAGCAACATTATCTTTTTTCCACTGATATGTATATCCTGTTCCAGTATTTGCATTCAACGTTACACTGCCCCCTGCACAAAAGCTGGTAGAACCTGAAGCAGTGATTGTTGCTGTAGTTGTAAGAATAGTAATTGCAAGTGGAGCAGACCAATCAATACAGGAGCCCTGTGTGATTTTTATTTGATAGGAGCCTGCTACAGAAGCAGTATAGGATGAATTGGTTGCACCGGTAATAACCGCACCATCTTTTTTCCACTGATATATATACCCTGTTCCCGTTGGGGCATTAAGTATCACACTACCTCCGGCAACAAAAGATGTTGGCCCGGCAGGAGTTATTGTCGCAGTTGGCATTGGTGAAACAGTTATGATCACTGCCGAAGATGTACTGGTAATTCCTGAAGCAGTTATTGCTACTGTATAACTGCCGGATACTGTTGCTATATAGGCTGAACCATTCGCTCCGCTTATAGCAATATTATCTTTTTTCCATTGGTAAGTATTTCCAGTACCCGTATTTGCATTCAACGTTACACTTCCTCCTGCACAAAATGTTGTGGGACCGGCAGGAGTGATCACCGCAGAACTTGATATGACCGTAATTACCACAGCTGCAGATAAAGCACTGCATATTCCCTGGTTAATTGCTACTTGGTAGGCCCCTGCTGTTGAAGCAGTATAGGACGCACCCGTAGCGCCAGTAATATTTATATTATCTTTTTTCCATTGATAAATATATCCGGTTCCTGTACTCGCATTTAATACTACATTACCACCGGTAGCAAATGAAGTTGAGCCAGCAGGTGTCACTGTTGCAATAGGCATGGGACTTACTGTAATTGTTATTGCTGAAGATATATTGGTGACTCCCGCAATTGTTATAGCCACTGAATAACTTCCTGAAGCGGTTGTTGTATACGATGAATTAGTAGCTCCGCTTATCGCTACATTATCCTTTTTCCATTGGTAGGTATATCCACTGCCTGTATTAGCATTCAACATTACGCTTCCACCTGCACAAAAGTTGGTTGGCCCTGCAGGAGTAATTGTTGCCGTTTGAGAAGAAGATAAAACAGTAACTGTAGGAGGAAGATTTAAATTTGCATTTCCTGAAAGTTTATATTCACTTTTTTTAATAATATTTCCGCTAGCATCAAACAATAACAAAGTGGTTGACTGATTTTGAATAACATCGGTAAACTCTTTGGCTAATCCTGCATTTGCATTAATTTTTAAAGCACTGGTTCCTGCTATTGCAGTGGTATTTAACCTAACAGTATAAGTAAAATTGTTGGTCATATCCTCATTTAGGATCATTACCGCAACCTGTTGACCATCCTGACATGCAAACGATTTTACGTTTACCTGATTAGTGGTCCCATTCACATAATTCCCTCTGAAATTATCAGCAAGTAACTTGAAATGATAATACAAAGGTTTTTTGTTACCGGTTGAATTATCTAAAAAACCAATATTGAGTGCAGTTGAGTTTCCTTCAATCACACTCCATAAATTAAAAAAGTCCAAACCATTTTTCATTCCAACGCTCATCATTTCAGCAACAAACTGTCCACCAATAAAACTATTAGCTCCTACTCCATTTAAATTATCGGTGCTGGAATTCTTATAATCGATGTTAGCCTCTGTTATAGCAGTTTTTAATGCGGATGATCCTGTTCTGCCATGATACGAATTAGCTGCTGCTAACCTGGAATTAAGCGCAGCTAAATTATCCTTCAAAGAGCCTGCAGAAGTTAATTTTGAAACAACCTGTGATCTTGTTTGTGTTCCATTAAAAGGATAGGTATGAAAAGAAAGTATATCCAAATAGTATCTGCCGGCTCCATCTTTACCGGTAATATCACTAGCTCCACCGGGAGTGGTTAAACCATTAATAATATTTTGATCATACCACGCAGGTTCAGGCCCGATAATAAGTATGGATGGATCCACATTTTTCATAGCAGATGCAAAGGGTTTAAAATAGCTTGCTACCTGTGCCGCAGTGGTATAGGAGTAACTTAAATTAGGTTCATTTCCAATGATCCAGTACTTAATATTCTTTCCTTTAACAACATTTATGTACCGCACAATATCAGCCGCCTGCTGGGCTGTATAACGATTGTTAAAAAATGGAACTTGAATTATTGGCTCCATACCATTTGCACGAATGGAATCGATCATTCGGATGTATTGAAAATTTGTTGGCCTGTTTCTATCAGCGCTGATTCCTCCAAAACGAACAATAGTAGCACCACTGGCTTTAACTTTTTGCCAGTTCTTATGCAATTTGCCATTAAAATAACAGGGGGCTTCCGGACAGGCAAAATAATTTCCAATGGTGTCGGGCATCCACGCATTCACTCCAAAAAAATCGTTTGAAATTGTTTGTGATTTTGCACTAGTTAGAGAAAATAATAAACTCAATGCTAAAAAGCCGAATTGTAATGTTTTTTTCATTGTCTTCATGATGTTATCTTTTAAAATTAAAATAAATTGATTTAAACTATACTACCTATTATTTGATCATTCCGGGTTATTTCATCATTCATTTTACGACAAAAAATTTCCATAACGGGCTCCGTCATTTGAAACTTGCAACAAACGTATTTAGCTGTTTTGGCTATTTTATACCAGTATCAGGCTACTCATTTAATTACTTCAACTACAAAATTGGAGGGAACTCTTAACGTAAACGATTTCATTAAATCAAAATTGTTTGTCAACGATAATTTAACAATTGTTACCTGTTATTTTTTATGTTCCGGCTATTTTATTTTTCATCATCAGTTTGATTTATAAAATTTTTTATCGAAATTTTTTTTTGTAGCATTCAGAATTTATTTCGACACATTTTATAATTCAATCTTTCTTATAGGAATGCAATAAGTGCAATAGATCACTCTTTACAGTGAAATCTATCATAGTCACTTAGAAATTATAAGAATAATTTTGTAGCCCCTAAAAAAAATATTTTCCAAAATGCGCTTATTCAATAAATTTAATTCACAACTTATCTAAAATTAAACCATGAAATTTTTCCCAAAAACAGGTGTGTACATAACAGGCGTAGGTCAGTTAAAAATTGAAAAAAAATCAGAATTAAGTATCCGTGAAATGGGTGCACAAGCAGTGCTTATGGCAATGAAAGATGCAGGTGTTGAAAAAGTGGATGCTATTTTTTTAGGAAATATGCTTTCGGGAGTACTATGTAACCAACAGCAATTGGGCCCTTTGGTTGCTACAGCCGCAGGTTTAAAAGGAATTGAATCTGTTACACTTGAGGCTGCCTGTGGCTCCGGTGGCGCAGCACTGCGTGCAGGTTTTATGGCAATTATGAGTGGCTTGTGTGAAACTGTGGTTGTTTGTGGATTAGAAAAAATGTCGCATGAAGATAAAAATTTTATTACACGTTCTATTGCTACTGCTTCTGATTGGGAAACGGAAGGTGGCATTGGAGAATCCTTCATTACTTTAAATTCGAAGTTAATGAAAATGTATATTAACAAATATAAAATTTCACCCGATGCATTTGGAATGTTTAGTGTTAACGCGCATAAAAACGCCAATAATAATCCCAATGCGTTGTTTCAAAAAGAAATAACCATTGATCAATATCTTGAATCTAAATATATCGCAGAACATGTACGCCTTTATGATGCATCCCCGGTATGTGACGGTGCAGCGGCATTGGTCTTATCAAAACGTGCCTCTAATAAAGGTAAAACACAACAAGTTAAAATTACAGGTTCAGCATCATCTACCGAATATGTTGGTATTAATCATAGAGCCAATGCATTGGCTGCAGAAGGCATTCAGCGATCCGGACAATCAGCTTACAAGATGGCAGGGATAAAGCCAAAAGATGTTGATTTTTTCGAACTGCATGATGCATATTCTATAATCTCCACGCTTTCACTTGAGGCTATGGGATTTGCCAATCAGGGCGAAGGATGGAAACTGGCTGAAAAGGGTGAGATTTTTTCGGATGGAAAAATCCCCGTGTCCACATTTGGCGGATTAAAAGGCAGAGGGCATGCAATTGGTGCATCGGGTGTATACCAAGCCGTGGAAGCCTATCTGCAACTTACCGACAGGGCAGGAAAAAATCAGATAAAAAAAGAAGCGAAAGTAGGTCTGATACAAAGCATTGGGGGTACGGCTTCTACCGCTATTACACATGTGCTGGAAAGGGTTTAAAAACTGTTTAATTTTAGCTAAAACCAAACCGTTAACAAAAAGATTAAGTTAAAAGCACTTTCATTGCTGAACTGGTTTCACTATCAAAGAGATTCCGAAAGAAGTTCGGAATGACACTTTTTTATGACTTCTTAGCTGTTTGGTATGAATACAAAAACGCATAAAAAAAGCGTCCCACAATTGTGCGGGACGCTTTTTTTTACATTCAATCTTAAAAGCCCCGCTTCTACTTAACAATAACTTTTACAAAGTTTCTTCCCATATTAGTTTCCAATTTCACAAAATACATTCCTTTTGCAAGTTGCAGATCAGCCGAATTTATTAAAACTTCATGTTTACCGGAAGCCTGATCCGAATTAGCATACAAAACAATTACTTTACCCAATACATCAGTTAAAGTAATATCTACTTTTGAAGTACTATTTAACTGATAAGTGATTGTTGTGTTATTCGTAAACGGGTTCGGATAAACAGATAACCCGTTTGCCGCAATTTGCTCATCAATTGAAGTTAACAGAACAGTTTGTCCATTGCTGGTAATTACAGTTGATTGCAAACCTGCCCCATCTTCTGCCTTTACAGAAAAATAATACATTTGCCCAACCACTGAACTTAACCCTGTTGCAGTAACTGCCTGGTTAAACCAATTATCAGTATAGTTAACAATATTGGTTGCCCCGGGTGTTGTTCCTATCGCATACCAATAGCGTGAAATTGCAGAATTAGGATCAGTTGATGCAGTCCAGTTGGCCGATAGATCCGTTAATGAAGCAGTAACACTGATGTCGGCTCCTGTACCATCATTAATAGTACTAACAGCCGATGGGGGGGTCCAATCCACATTGATATTCTGATAAAAAATAGCCGATAAATTTCCAGCCGAATCAGCACAAATGGATTTTATTTTACCGGAACAGGTAGTAGGATCCGGATTTTGGAAGCGGATATCATTTGTTATTGCTGGTCCCACTGTAATAGCTGCAGAAGCTGCTGCACGGGAACGATATACTTTTAATTCATTGATAGCAAAATTTGCATTTCCGCTACGGAATGAGATCGCATTTCCGGAAGAGATCGGTGAAGGGTCGGTCCAGCTGGTAATAAATTGATTATCCCTGTAAATGCTGATTTTACCGCTTATACGATCGTAAATAATTTTATAATCATACCATTGATTGGCAACAGTAGTAAATGGAATACTAATTTCAGCAGTTCCAAAAACATCATTTACAACTTTGTAAACCTGCAACAACGCATCATCTACACGGAACCAGACAAAGTATGAATTCCCCCGATTGGTAAGGCTTCCATTGTCAGCAAAGAAATGAAAACCTGCACGCTTGGTTGTTCCTGAACCATCAATTTTGCCATAAAAATTATACAAATATCTGTTCGACAATGTTTGATCCAAGGTTGCATAAATATTGGTATTGCTCGATCCTTCATCTGCCTGAAACAATGATCCACCATTAATGCTCCATGTTCCAACCGCGCTAGTCCAATCAGGATGAATGGCAAGATCAAAATTGTCAGCAAAAAAACCATTGTTTGCATTTGCCCGCCATTCAGTGCCATCATAATCAATCACCTGGTAGTAACTTTTTTCTAATCCACTACCTCCCGTTTCATCGGCATCTGTAAAATTCGCTGTAAAATTGGTTGTTTCCCATGCGTTAGGAGTGCTTATAGTAGTGGTTGGAGCCGTAACGTCTGCTTGTGGCGGAGGTACTGCATTGCTTGTCCAGCTTGCTGCCCAACCTGTAGAAGTAGTATTACAATCCGAACGGAATTCAAGTAATAAGGCACCGCCATTTGATGTAATAGTACCGGGACCGGTTGTACCTGAATATTTTCCAATAAGCGGAGCTGCGGTAGTAGCACCATCATAAATAAATAAGTGATCCCAATTTAATTCTGTATCAAACGATGTAAAATTAAGAGTGATAGAAGTTGCACCCGATGGTTGAATTAAAGTAAGAGTTCGTTCATCATCAGCATAATTATTTCCGGCACCACCGCTATCGTATGAATTTCCCGCACCACCGGTAACAGTAGTTATAGTAGGATTATTGTTAATAAGCAAATAGTATCTTGCCCAGTTCCAGTTTGGTCCCGGATCACTATGAGACTGATTCGGGTACATTTGATGTCCCTTTATTTTTGTACAAGCTCCCAAGCCGCATGATGATGAACCTCCGGAACATCCCGGTCCGTAGTATGTTCTTAATGGGTTTATTCCATATCCACTTTGAGTAATATCTCTTGATAGATCGGCAGAACTATTATACATGGCAGTAGTATACCAGGATGCGTCATCCACAAACCCCTCATGCTCATAACCAATCGTATAGGGGTTTTCAGAACCCACATGCCATCCTTTTTCTGCTTCTATAAGCATTTGAGTGATCTGGCCGTCAGAGGAGCGAACCACATAGTGCGTAGAGGCATTAGCAGAACAGTTTTTAAACCATGAAATACAACCTGCATAACTTCCCTGAACGGTATGAATTGTGATTGCCGAAATTGCTGTCCCGCTGCGTGAACTATAATTACAGGTAGTTGGATTCCAAATTGCAGGGCCATATTCAGTTGATTGAAGTGATTTAGCCTGATATTGCTGACCGCTTTTATTATAAACACTTTCATCAGTTACCGTTACTCCTGTTGAACTCAAAACAGCATAATTAGTGGCACCAAAAATAGCGGTGAAATCAATTTTATGATTCGGGAAATCATATAATTGCTGATAATTAACATTGTCTAAAAATTGTAAATAACCATACAATTGTGTGTTAAGTGCAAAATTTTGCCCTTTTGTTTCCTCAGGCAACTCGCTTAAATTAGCCAACACAGGCATTTGATCAGCAATAGAATTGCTTGTGATGTTCAAAGAATTCTTAATAGCTGCGTAAGCATCGGCATACCCTAAGATATTTTTTTCAGGATCACTGATAATTTCATCCGTTTTATATCCTGATAAATTTGAAACCAATGCAAGATTATTGCTGAAATAATTTTGTCCATCAAGAGTTAACCCCATAACACCATACGTATTAGGTATGCCACTGCAACTTTCTGATTGAGAAGAAGCATGCTGAATATGCTTAAAATGGGTATTGCAAAATGCAACCGCTTCTAAAATCCCCTTCGGAATTTCAGGATGATTCTGATAGGCTTTATTAAACGATTGAGTATAGTTATTTAAAACAACTACATCAGCATAATTGCTTTGTCCGAAGCAATAGCAGGTAGAGAATAAAAATGTAAATGCAACAACAAGTAATGATTTTTTCATCCTTTATTTTGTTAAGTGGTTAATTGATTAGTAAAGATAATTATTCTAATTTATTTAAGCAATTAAAGTATTCATACCACCTTGATTGGTAAAGCCATTCACAATTTCATCATAGGTTTGTTTCCATGTTTTTCCACTGTGTAATGTTTGGTCCGAAGGTGATGACCATGGTCCCAAAATGAAATTCAAACGTACCCATGGCACACAGGTTGTACCTACCACTGCAAAAGTTGCATTTGCTTGTATTGCTCCGGTGGCAGGGTCAATGGGCTGATTACAATCAAGTCCTATGCCTGTTTGTGAAAATGTTTTAATTATTGAAAAACAAATTAAAGAGATTATGAAAGTAATTTTTTTCATCTTTCGGGTGTTGTAAATATTAATTTGATATTTGTTGAGTGATCATCTGCACTTATAAAACGTATCGTGTAAATCCCTTCTGATAAAGCCAATTCATTTATATCAATATGTAAAGTATGGTCGCCAGCGGATTGGAAACCATTGTTTAACACGCTAATTTCATGCCCAAGAACATCAAAAAGTTTGATAGTAACCATTCCAGGATTAGACAATACATAATGAAGGTACGCATCACCGTTGGCCGGATTTGGATAAATTTTTACTAACGACAAGTTATTTCCAGGATTATCTATCCCGGTGGGGGCACTTATACAGGTCCAAGTTGCAGAAAAACCGGCATTATTTACCAATGGATCCGAAATAAAATGCAAGGTGATCGATCCTCCGGTGGAAGAAAATGTTCCGGGTGAATTCGATCCGGTATATGCGCCAATAAGAGGTGAGGACGTTGACGGCCCATCATATAAATACAAGGAATCGAAATTTGATTCCAGATCAAAACTTGAAAAATTGAACGACAAAGAACTTACATTTGGTGGAGAGATCGTATATGTATAATCCTCGTTGCCACTGTAACCACCGTTTATTCCACCTGAATCATCAATATTACCTGCACAGTTAGTATCTAATGTGCTGCAAATTGGCGTAGTGAAGGATGAACCGGTTACATGACCGCTGCCATCCCATATTCTCCAGTAATAAGTAGTTCCCGGTGCAAACTGCAAGTAGTTCGTACAACCCGGGTAATCACAAAATCCTCCCGGACATACAATCGAATTAAGATTTGCAATACTCTTATTATAATAGGTAGCAAAATTGCTATCTGCAGAAACATCCAACATCCATCCCGCTCCTGAATCGTTCCAGTTAAGAGTAACCCCAATTTGCGGACAGCTGGAACTTGTCACTGAAAGGTTGGAGGGTGGTATACTGGAACCACAGATCGAATAACCAATAGTTGCAATAAAATAATGGTCAATTATCCATTGACTATTTTGTCCGTTTTGCGCCCAATACTGTGTCCCCCACTGACACATGCCTCTTCCATGCCCTGCAGGACTTTGTCCGCAACATTGGTTATCCGAAAAGCAACTATAAGCTCCACTCCCACCGGCATTGCAATCAGTGCAATTAAACGAAGTTCCTCCCTGATTATTTTCCGCTGAATATTCCGACCGTGCCGGATCTATACCATTTGCAGTTACAATTTGTCCAACAGTAGCCTGTGCTGCACTTTGCGCATTTGTATATACTGCTGAGCCCCATACCTGGTTACAAGTGGAAGATGCAATATCAAAATTTGCATTTACAGGATTATTGACGTACCAGCCTCCATAGCTTCTGTAAGGTACCGAACCGGCTGCCAATGATTCAAATTGCCAGCTCGAGATCCATTCATCATCAATGCCACTCTCAGAATAATATTGCAAACTCATTACATCTACTCCAGTACAACTTGTGCACGAGCAACCGGTACCAACCCGAATGGTTGTGGGTATTACACATCCGGTTGCAGATAATTTAAAATCTGTTTTCGTTTTTTGCGAATTACTTTGAGGAATAGATTTTTCGTACATCTCAACATCTTGTGCTGTTCCATCCAAAATATGCTGAAAATATTTTTCTGAATCATTGCCACTCCCCTTTTTAAGTACAATTTTTAATTTTATCTTATCAGGAAGCAGCAATAGATCTTCGATTGTTTTTGAAGTATAACCTTTCAGGTTAAATGAAACATCACTTCGTATCCCTTTATCTTCGCGTTTTGTAATGGCAGCAAAACGACTTGGACTAACTGAAAAAAATCCTTCTTTATTTGTCCTGGCAGAACGCTTTTCAGCCGATAGTTCAACATTCACATCCCCAATAGGCTTGCCGGTTTCAAAATCCACCACATAACCTTCCACCACTGCCGATTCATATTTCTTGAATTCAACATGCGTTTTATTCACCCTGTCCATTATAATATTGATGTTCAGGGATTGTCCGTTTTTTACAATAAAATAAGTGGATAGAGGGTGGTGGCCATTTGCCCATATCTGTATATTATAGTTCCCCTTTTCTCCTTCAAACAAAAGATGCCCGCCTTCGTTGGTTTTTAAACGAAAGGATTTTTTTTCATTGCTGAATAAAATTTCCGCTGGAGTTCCATAGCCATTTTCAGCATCGGATACAAAAAAGGAGAGAGTACCTCTAGTGCCTTCCTGTGAGAATAGACCCAAAGAATGAAACAGGATACTGCTGAATAGAAAACCTACAAAATAATAGTGGGTAGTTTGTTTTTTCAAAGGGTTTGTTTTTTAGTAAAGATATTGAAATTCAAGGAATTAACAAATTAATTCTCACTTATATTCATCTTTAATGTTTATCAATGAAAAAGAGTTTTGATCCTATCTGAAATAAATTTTTTGGTAACCCAAAACAATAAACCGACTGACAATTTCAAGTCTATAATTTTTGTCTTTAATAAAAGCCAGTTGAACGAAAATCGAAAATAAAGGCTGAAATGCCTGTATACTTTTAACAAATATTTTTAAATAAAACAGCATGAGAAATTTGAGAAATATATTCGCAGGAATTGTTTTTCTTGTAATTCAACCCAATTTACAAGCACAGCAATGGGACTGGGCAAGCCAGGTAGGAAAGGATTTTGTATCAGATTCGTATGAGCCACAGGTGAGAACAAATAGTGCCGGTGATCTATTTACTTCAGGAACATTTCAGAATTTTGCAAAACTGGGAGATACCATTTTCTATGTGGATTCTTCTTTTTATCTCAACAGAGGTAATTATGTAGCACGCCTGAATAGCGCCAGCCAATTGATTTGGGCCCAATTTATTGGGGGTCAAAATACTTCACTGATCGATTTATCAATAGACAAGAACAATAACACGTATGTGGTTGGTGTTTTTGTGAACGACCTTATCCTCGATGATACAACCCTCACAAACGCAGGAGATTACGAAAGTTTTATTATTGTTTTTGATGCACTCGGACATAGAAAATGGCTTAAGCGATATCCCGCTAATATAATTCTCAATAACATAGTAAATGACGGAAACAATGACCTTATATATGCTTATTCCACTCCCTTTTCAACTGATCCTGTTTTGGGAATAGGCAAAATTTCACCTTCAGGGAATGAGATATGGTCAAAGACCTATTCATGTTCCGCTCCTTTAAAAGGCTTAAGATACGATTCAAATAATGTTATTTATTTAGCAGCCACTTTTGATGGCGATGAATTTAAAATTGGAACAACAGCTTATTATCAAGGCACGGGCTATCCATCAAGCAGCTGCCTGATTAAATTAAATGCTACAGGTACTATACAAAATGTTGAAATTATCCGTGGTGCACTGCTACTGGATTTTGATCTGGATGCACAGGATAATATTTACTTATTGGGTTCGTATGACAAAGCTATGAAGGTAAGGCAATTTAGTTTTGAAGTACCTGGCACGTGTTTGCCCCCTGTAAATTGTGAAGAATTTTTTATTGCAAAACTGAATACCCAAGGAAGCGCTTCATGGGCCCGCAAAAAAAAATCGGACGAACCTTTAGTATTAAAATCATTAACTGTTTCTGAAAATGGGAATTTTTATGTTGCAGGATCATTTAGAGAACAACTTGTTTTCGACACGGTTTCATTAACCGAGTCGAAAAACAGATCTGCAGTATTTGTATTTAAATTCAATACAAATGGTTTTGCGCAATGGGCAGAAAAAAATTCGGGTGGCAATCTTACCGACTGCTTTGCATACGATATAGCTTATAGCGAAAATAGATCCATTTATTTAAGCGGAAATTTCCACAATTTCAATAATAATTGCTGGTTCGGCAATGATACCCTTCCTCAAACAGGTTTTTATACTCATATTTTTTTGGCAAAAATGATCGACAGCCAGGTTGAATGTGTTCCCCCACCTGCACCTTCCGCATCAAACAAAACAATTTGCAGCGGCAATACTACAACACTTTCAGCCATCGGCATAGGCACTATTGGATGGTATAGTTCAGAAACGGCAGGTACCTACCTTGGTGGAGGAGCTCATTATACAACACCCGTATTAACTGCGAACGCTGCTTACTATGTACAAGACAGCACCTGTGCGCCAAGTTCAGCGCGAAAAGCAGTACTTGTTACTGTTAATCCATTACCCATTGTTACTGCTAATGCAAGCGCCACCACAGTATGTGCCGGAACTGTAGTTACATTAACAGGTGGAGGAGCTATCTCTTATGCATGGACAGGAAGCGTAATAAATGGAATTGGATTTATCCCTGCCACCACCACTACCTATACAGTTACCGGTACAGATGTAAACAATTGTTCTAACACTGCAACTGCTACTATTAATGTAAATCCTTTGCCGGATGTATCCACAAGTTTAAGTGGAGCGACTATTTCCGCAAATCAAAACGGAGCGCTATATCAATGGCTGGATTGTAACAATGGGCATTCACCAATTGCAGGTGCAACAAATCAAAGTTATACGGCAACCGTAAATGGAAATTATGCAGTAATTGTTTCAATGAATGGCTGTTCGGATACTTCAACTTGTGTTAACGTAAACATAACCGGAATCAATGGAATAGTAGAAAATAATAATCAATTTACTGTTATTCCTAATCCGAGTAATGGCGCGCTTACTGTCACCCTGAGCGGAGTCGAAGGGCAATCAACAAGTGATGGGGTTTATACGATCATGAATGAATCAGGCCAACAAATACAACTATTTGAATTGAATAGTGGAAATAAGTTCTCCATAAATATTGAAGACCTAAGCAATGGTATTTATTTTATTGTTGGGTATAATAATGATAATCAAATGATGAGGCAAAAGGTGGTTGTGACTAAATAAAAAAATTTAAACCCTTAAGAAAATCCAAAATAATGTTAATCGATGGAGGGACAAAACTTAATTCTCTTATTTTAAAACATCAGGATGTTTTTTATCAATACTCTGTTTTATCATTAATAAAATAAGCCAAATAACAATAAATACCGGTATCCAGATAAGGACAGATATAGCTATGGCTATAGCAAAGGACATGATTGGGAAAAGTGTGGTCATCAGAGTAAATATGCCATAAAAAAGAAAAATGGCAACAAGGAATAATATTACCTGCGATAAAGTATAGTTTTTACCATCAGATTTGGTAGGTTGAACTGAAGCATTATGATTGTCTTTAAAAGACACTTCATGTTTTTTAATTGAATAAAAACTCTCACTCTTACCGTTATTAAATTTGCTTTTTTGATTGGTAATCAAAACACTGGTTTTTGATTTCTCTATATTCAGCTTCAACGATTCATTTCGATTTTTCTGAACAGTTGCATTTAACTCATTGTCAGGCAATTGCACCTTTCCCATACAATACAAATCAGGCTCGCAATTAGTATCAACAGTATGCTTTTTAGTATCGATAATTTTTCGGGAAGAACCTTCAATAAAATAACCAGGACGATATTTACGCTTTTCAATTCCGGCATTTTTTAAAACACTACAGGAACTTAATAGAAAAAGAATAAGGAATAAAAAAAACGACTCTTTTTTTAAAATCGCTGGCTTTCCACTATTAAGAGTAAAGTTTAAATTCATTATATAGAGATTGTTCAAGAAGTAAAACTTTTGTATTAAAGGATGTTGAACTCCAACTTTGCAATTAATTTTCTTCAAGAATATCAACGATCTTATCCAATTTTTTACTGTCGTATTTTCCGGAAGTAGCATATACTATTTTTCCTGTTTTATCAAGTACAAAAAAGTAGGGAACGTCCTTTTTCTCAAAGTCCAATTCCTTCTTATAGGTTTTAGCACCTTCATAAAATAAGAGGTGAGGATATAATTCTTTGTTGGTTTTGGATCTTATTTTCTCTTTAGAACTTTTGCTTGTTACCTGATTTAATCCCGTAAACATAGGAATGAAAAAAAGATTGATATCATAATCAAAACTAACATCAAAAGCTCCTGCATCGGAGTTATCGTGCTTTACAACAAACTTATTGTAAACCGGAGTGATCCAGGTTTTTAGATCGGTTTCTGCATCATTGCTGAAGGCCATTCCAAGAACAGTGTATTTGTCTTTTGTTGCAACCGGTAAACTTATTTTTTCACCATTGTAATTTTCACATTCCATGGTAGGAAATAGGTTGCCTATAACACCATCATTCTTAAAAGCTAATGTTGCTAAAGCAACAGCAAAAATTAACAGGATCGTTTTTTTCATTTTTCAGGCGTATTATTTAATATTAGAAATTCTTTGAAATATCTATTTTAATTCGTCAGGCAACGTTTCTTTGGTCATTTCAGTCCCGGCAATTTTCAAAATAAACATCGCTTTTCCATTTTCAAAATCGGTTCGCATTTCCTTGGTTAATACTTCCATTAACAAATTATATTCACCAACCAGTTGTGTACTCAAGCCAATTACTTCAACCCGAATATTCTTATTCCCTTTTAAACGTAATACAAAATCAATTATTTTTTGCTTGTATTGATCCGTTAAAGGATACATGCTTATTTCAATTGTTGCGATCATTTTTAGCTTAGTTGGTAGTTGATAGTTGATGGTTGATGGTTGATGGTTGATGGTTGCTGGTTGCTGGTTGATAGGCAAGCAGTTGGCCAATAAAAAATATGTTTCAGTGAAAACTATATAAAAACATTTAGGCTCAGGTCGCTGATTTTGCGTTAGGGATTGCAGCGTAAATCCTTCCCTTCCGCCCTCTGGCGGAAGGGAAGATTGAAGCGAAAAGCCCGGTCCCTTTCTCTTTTAAGAAAGGGGAACGCCCAAATGAAATAAATTGAAAATGCTTAATTTATTATTGTTAAAAGAAAAAACAATAAAAAACCTTAACTGAAAACACTTAAACATTCAATTCAGCAAATTTTTTGTCGGCTTTAAACTTTTTTGCAGCTTTCCCTTTACGGATAATTTTCACATGCACAATAGTATCACCTTGTACAGTCGCATTTACAATATCCTGTCCACTGATCACATGCCCGAAAATAGTATGTTTCATATCTAACCATGGGGTAGCAACGTGAGTAATAAAAAACTGACTTCCGTTGGTTTTTGGACCAGAATTAGCCATAGCCAATACACCGGGGCCTGTAAATTTCAATTCGGGCAAACACTCATCCTTAAAAAAATATCCGGGCGCCCCCATACCATTACCCAATGGATCGCCACCTTGTATCATAAAGTTAGCAATAACACGATGAAATTTTAATCCATCATAAAAAGGGATACCGGCTGCTTTTGCAGTATTTTTAATTTTACCTTCAGCAAGACCAACAAAATTTGCAACCGTTAAAGGAGTTTTTTCAAACTCTAATTGTACTAATATTTTCCCGCGGTTAGTTTCTATTTCGGCATACAAACCTTTTTCCAGTTTCGGTTTCTTCTCTTTACCTGCAAAGCTGCTGAATGCAACTAATAAAAACGAAAATATTAAAAGTGATTTTTTCATAAAAGATTTGGTTTTAATTTGATTGTTAAATTATTAAACTTATTTACTTTTTTTTGCCGCTTCCATCAATACACATTTACCACAGGCTTGCTTTTTTTTAATACTGTTATATATCCGGCTAATTACATAAGCCAAAGCAAGGGCTAAAATGATATATATGGCTATTTGCTGGATCATTAAAAATGATGGTTTTGGAGTTTCAAATTTACAAAAAATATTTCCCTTTACAGCGTGTTTTTTTTATATAATTTTACCGTGATTCAAATCTAAAACAATATATGATCACAGCAGAAACTCCTATCCGTTATGATAGAAAAAAACACAAGGATGACACCCTAATTTTTCTTTACAAAGGCCTGTTAAAGCCACGTATGATCGAAGAAAAGATGCTGCTACTGTTGCGGCAGGGAAAGATTTCCAAATGGTTTTCTGGAATTGGTCAAGAGGCAGGGTCTGTGGGTGCTGCAATGGCTCTGGAAAAGGATGAATTCATTTTGCCTATGCACCGTAATCTTGGTGTATTTACTTCACGTAATATTCCTTTGAATCGTTTATTTTCTCAATTTCAGGGCAAACCGGGTGGTTTTACAAAAGGCCGCGACCGCTCTTTTCATTTTGGCACCCGGGAATATAATATTGTTGGAATGATCTCTCACCTTGGCCCTCAATTAGGCGTGGCTGATGGCATTGCTTTGGGTAATGTATTGAAAGAAAACAATAAAGTAACACTCGTTTATACAGGTGATGGTGGTGCAAGTGAAGGTGATTTTCATGAATCGCTGAACGTAGCCGCTGTTTGGGACCTGCCGGTAATATTTGCTATTGAAAATAATGGGTACGGTTTATCCACTCCAAGTAATGAACAATTCCGTTGCAAACAATTTATTGATAAAGGCATAGGTTATGGTATGGAAGCGGTTCAGGTGGACGGGAACAACGTGTTGGAAGTATATGATGCAGTTAAACGCATCGCGGAATCCATTCGTAAAAATCCTCATCCTGTTTTACTGGAACTGATGACCTTCCGTATGCGCGGACATGAGGAAGCATCCGGAACAAAATATGTTCCGAAAGAATTATTGGAAATTTGGGGTAAAAAAGATCCTTTGAATAATTATGAAAGATTCCTTTTAGAAGAAGGCGTTTTGACAGAAAAAATGGTGGAAGAGTTTCGTGCTGAAATAAAAGAGGAGATTGAAACAGGTCTGGAGATCGCTTCTAAAGAAACATTACCTCCTCCAAATACAGAATTAGAGTTGCGTGATATGTACTTTCCTTTTGAGTTAAACGAGACTAAACCACAAGGCGGTAACACTAACAAACGCTTTATCGATGCTGTTTCTGACGGATTACGTTTAGCGATGCGTAAACATCAAAATTTAGTATTGATGGGACAGGATATTGCCGAGTACGGTGGTGTATTTAAAATTACCGAAGGTTTTGTTGAAGAATTTGGTAAAAAGCGGGTGCGTAATACTCCTTTATGTGAAGCAGCAATTGTTGGCAGCAGTTTTGGATTGTCCATTAATGGCATGAAAGCCATGGTGGAAATGCAGTTTGCCGATTTTGTTACTGAAGGATTTAATCAGATAGTTAACAATCTTGCAAAATCTCATTACCGCTGGGGACAAAATGCGGATGTAGTGATACGGATGCCAACCGGTGCAGGCGTTGCAGCAGGACCATTTCATTCACAAAGTAATGAGGCCTGGTTCACACATACACCCGGATTAAAAGTTGTTTATCCTGCTTTCCCGACTGATGCAAAAGGGCTATTATTAACAGCTTTTGAAGACCCCAACCCTGTTATGTTCTTTGAGCATAAAGGATTGTACAGAAGCCTTTCCGGTGATGTACCTGACGATTATTATACGATCCCTTTCGGAAAAGCAAAACTAATTTATGAAGGCGATGATCTTACAATAGTAACCTATGGTTTAGGAGTTCATTGGGCAATAGAAATACTTGAAAAACATCCTGAAATTAAAGCGGATCTGATAGACTTACGAACCTTATTACCTTATGATAAAGAAGCAATCATCAATTCAGTGAATAAAACAGGTAAAGCTATTGTATTGCATGAAGATACCTTGTTTGGCGGATTTGGCGGTGAACTTACTGCTGTTATTTCCCAGGAATGTTTCGAGAAATTAGATGCACCTGTTATGCGTTGTGCGAGTTTGGATACTCCCGTTCCAATGAATGCTGATCTTGAAATAAACTTTTTAGCGAAATCCAGATTTGAGAAACAATTGGTGGATTTGTGGAAGTACTAAATTGTATGTTCACGCAAAGACGCAAAGAAAAAAAACGCAAAGAACGCAAAGAAAAAAGTTTATATGACGGAAAATGAAATTTCATATAAAGTAATTGGAGCTGCAATTGAACTTCATAAAAATCTAGGACCAGGTTTGTTGGAATCTGTATATGAAAATGCACTGGCTTATGATTTAAGAGAAGCTGGATTAGATGTTAAACAGCAGATTCCAATGCCTTTGATTTACAAGGAGGTAAACATGGATAATGGTTACAGACTGGATTTACTTATTGAAAATAAAGTTATTATAGAGATTAAATCTGTTGAATCTATAGCACCTGTTCATTTTTCGCAAACATTAACCTATCTGAAATTAAGTAACACGAAACTCGGTTTACTGATCAATTTTAATACTGACAAACTTAAAGACGGAATTCATCGAATTGTAAATAATTTGTATTTTTTTTCTTTGTCGGGTTCATGAAAAGTGCCTAAGAATTACTACAAAAGGAATGTAAAGTATAGCCCAATACTTGGCGTTCTTTGCGAAAAAACTTTGCGCTCTTTGCGTGAAATACACATAGCTAATGACAAAAAAAGAACGTTTCGAAAAAGTAATAGCCTATTTCAGTGAGCATCAACCGATCGCTGAAACAGAATTACATTATAAAAATCCTTACCAATTACTGGTAGCAGTAATACTATCTGCACAATGCACCGACAAACGTGTAAACATGGTTACACCGGCTTTATTTAAAGCCTTTCCTGTGCCTGAAGTAATGGCAGCAGCAAGCAGTGACGAAGTGTTCCAATATATAAAAAGCATCAGTTACCCGAATAATAAAGCCAAACATCTTGTTGGCATGGCAAAAATGCTGATGGATGATTTTAAAGGGAAGATCCCATCCGATGTAAACGAATTACAAAAATTACCAGGGGTTGGACGTAAAACAGCGAATGTAATTGCATCGGTTGTGTACGAAAAACCAACCATGGCTGTTGACACACATGTTTTTAGAGTAGCTGCCCGATTGGGATTAACCACTAATTCAACAACCCCCTTAGAAACTGAAAAACAGCTGGTCAAATATATTCCTAAAGATAAAATAGCCATTGCCCACCATTGGCTGATTTTACATGGCCGTTATATCTGTGTTGCACGTTCACCCAAATGTGATATTTGCCCATTGACAGCCTATTGCAAATATTACGAAAAATTGCAAAAAAAGTAATTTATTGAAACAGTCCCAATTACTGACATCTTTCCATAAACCCATTTTTATTATTTGTAGACAATAGTCCTGAATCCTCAATAAATTCAACATTTCTATTGTTATTTATAAAAACAAGGAAATTTAATGATATAAATATTTTTTTGTACCTTCCGCAATAATCACTCTCCCAAAATTGCCTGCTCAAATCAAAATTTAATGATTAAATGAAAAAAAACTTACTACTTGTTGTTTGCCTTACATTTATTACCTGTTTAACAACAGCACAAAACCTTCTACTTTGGGATGGAGAAACCCCTTCCATAGGAAGCTGTACGTTTAGTAACGGAAGCGCAGATAACACCAACCAATATGCAGGCAACTATTGTTTGCAGGGAAATCCCACCCAATGGGCTGGTGCAGGTATAGATCTTCAT
Source organism: Bacteroidia bacterium (assembly GCA_030654175.1). Taxonomy (GTDB): domain Bacteria; phylum Bacteroidota; class Bacteroidia; order 2-12-FULL-35-15; family 2-12-FULL-35-15; genus 2-12-FULL-35-15. Next base: position 225,702 of record JAURXZ010000001.1, on the reverse strand, counting down.
TGTCAGAATACGTGGAGGGTTGACATTTCAAAGTTTGATGAACTTTGGTTTTATGCAAAATCAAATGCTCCTGCTACCTCAACCTTCCTAACTATAACAGGATGGCCTTACAGCAGCAATACAATAAATATTGCAAATTATATACCGGGCGGAGTCCTTACAAGTACTTACAAATTGGTAAAGATCCCAATTGATTCTTTAAAAACCCTACAATATAATCTTGGAGCAATCGAATATATCTATTTAAGTGCATCTGCCTCAGAGGTGATCCATGCGGATAACTTTTATGCAATGGATCTTTCACCAAATACAATTACCAATTATGAAATGCTTTCGGAACGTGCAATTCATTTGGATATAAGTGGCAATTACGACACCACTGATATAAAAGTTCTTAACCATTATTCTATTATTAGCACAGATGATACGGATTTCTTAACGGCCCAACAACCCAGTAAGGTGGGCATGCGTTATCATGTTATTGGTTTTGATGAAAATTTCCCAAATCCGGATGTAAAATATGAATTGTACCTGGTTTTCAATTCAAACATGAAAAATGGCAAGCATTATCAACTCACTGTTACTAATGTTAAAGACAATGCCGGTAATAATTTCCCTTCTCCTCAACAATTTTCATTTGTGTATGATGACCATAATTACATCAACCACTCAGTAAAAGTTAATCAGATCGGCTATTTGCCCCAAAGTCCCAAATATGGTTATACCGGTAATTATCTGGGTAGTGCCGGCCTTATGCAGATCACTCCTACAAGCTTCGAAGTGCGGGATGCAACTACAAGTGCTGTCATGCATACAGGAGTACCCGTATTCAGGGCAAATGATGCAAGATTAAGTGGTGAAAAAATTTATGAATGTAATTTTCAAAATTTCACCACTCCAGGTAAGTATTTTCTTTATGTACCTGGTGTTGGGCGATCATACCCGTTTAAAATAAGCAGTACTGTTTACGATTCTGTATATTACAACTGTTCCAGAGGTTTGTACTACCAACGTTGCGGTACCGCTTTACCAACACCTTATGCCGGTCCGCTATGGGCTCGGGGAGCTTGTCATCTCACTGATGGCACTTCGCATACTTCACAATCATCTTCTCCACTATATAATGGAGAACCGATCGGTGCAAATGTTAATGCAGTTCATGGTTGGCACGATGCCGGTGATTATGGAAAATATACAGTAACAGCTTCAGGCGCACTGAATTATTTATTTCTTGCCTACGACCTGTATCCCGAAAAATTCGGAGACAATGAGCACAATATTCCAGAAAGCGGCAATGGTGTGCCCGACATATTGGATGAAGCAAAATGGCAAATAGATTGGTTAAGAGATATGCAAGCTCCCGATGGAGGTGTATATCATTTAATTGCATCCTCTCAATGGGCAAGCACAATGCCTGATCTGGATAATGCTACCCGAAATATTTTGGAGAAAACAACTTTTGCAACAGGAACCTACGCAGCCTCCATGGCCGCTGCATATCGTCACTTCCACCCTTTTGGGCCGGTATACGCTGATACCTGTCTGGCAAGATCAAAGAGAGCAATGGCTTACCTGTTGGCTCATCCCACGGAAGCCCCTGCCGGAGGGTTTTATTTACCTCAAAATTTTTCATCAGGTGTATATACCGATGATGAAGGCGATGCAGATGAACGTGCATGGGCTGCAGCCGAATTATATAAGAGTACTGGTATGCCTGTTTATGATAGTTTATTTTCATTTTACTGGGCCCAAAATCCTGTAGGCTGGGGATATAATTATAAACACAGGCAAACCGAGGCATCACTTGCGTATGCCACTATTACTAACTGGCCTGTAAACGCCAACACAGTTACTCAAATTAAAAACTGGTATATAAATACTGTTATAGAATCGTATTCTGTGGTACGAACCGATTCCAATTACTACCACAATGCTAACCGCACAGATGTTAACGCCTGGATCGGCTATGGTTCATTTGCTCAATCCACAAGATATTCATGGGAATTTATTGTTGCACATTACCTCTCAGGGAATAATATTTCCGGCAACCAGCGTTACGTTGATTATGCCAAAATTAATCTCGACACACAATTCGGTAATAATCCACAGGATTTATGCTATATCACCGGCCTTGGAAGTAACTCTGTTAAAAATCCTTTGGTCAATGAACATGCATACGCAGGACTTACCCCATTTCCGGGGGTTCCGGTGTATGGCCCTATGTCACACCTCAATTCTTCGAACCCCTATAATTTAGAAGTGCAAAGTGCCGAGAATTTATACCCGGCAGGTGTTGATGAAAACCAACCTTATCCTTTATTACGCAGGTATTTTGATTGTATGGAAAACGATGCAGCTACTGAATTTGATATTGGTGCTATGGTCCAGACTTCGGTTGTATCCGCTTTTTTCAAAAGCCCGCCAATGACTACAGGAATAAATAATTTTAGTAGCAGTTCAGGAACCGGCCAAATAAAACTCAGTACTTTTCCAAATCCATTTGCCGAAAGTACAACTATCAACTTTTCTATACCTGAAATGGGAAAAGTTACCTTAGAAGTATTTGATATTCATGGAAAAAAAATCATTTCTCTCCTTGATGGAAATATCTCCGCGGGAAATCATTCTGTAAAAATGAATTCATCAGAGCTTGGGCAGGGTATATATTTTTGTGAACTAAAAACACCTTTAGGAAACATAACAAATAAACTGGTAGTAGTTAAATAATGACAAAAAAAAGAGATTCAAATTTGAATCTCCTTTTTTTTAATATGATAATATAAAACTCAGGCTTTTTGAATTATCTTCAAATGAATCCGTGGCCTCTTTCTATTGATAATGCTGCGTTAGGGATTGAAACGAAAATCCTTTTTGTCCTTTACAAAAAGATTGAAGTGAAAAGCCTGCCCCTTTCTCTTTTAAGAAAGGGGAACGCCCAAATCAATTAGGAAAATAAGTTAGAAATTAGCTCAACACTTTCTTTACCAAGTCAGCAGCTTCCTGCAATGTGATTGCTGAAAACACTTTCAAACCTGATTCATCAATGATCTTCTTCGCTTCCACTGCATTAGTTCCTTGCAAACGTATAATGATAGGCACATTAATAGTACCCATATTTTTATAAGCATCTACAATACCTTGTGCAACTCTGTCGCAACGAACAATACCACCAAAAATATTTACAAGAATTGCTTTTACTTTAGGATCTTTTAAAATAATACGGAATGCCTGCTCAACACGTGTAGCATTTGCGGTACCACCTACATCAAGAAAGTTTGCCGGATCGCCACCTGAAAGTTTAATAATGTCCATTGTAGCCATTGCCAAACCTGCACCATTAACCATACAACCAACGTTACCATCTAGTTTCACGTAGTTAAGATTATGTTCACCTGCTTCTACTTCTGTTGGATCTTCTTCTGTAATATCACGCAATGCAGATAAATCAGGATGACGGAATAAAGAATTCCCATCTAAAGAAACTTTTGCATCAACAGCAATAATCTTATTATCAGAAGTTTTTAAAACCGGATTTATTTCAAACATAGAAGAATCAGTAGCTTCATACGCTTTATATAAGGATGCAATAAATTTTGTCATTCCTTTAAAAGCTTCACCATTTAAACCAAGGTTGAAAGCAATTTTACGGCATTGAAAATCACGCAAACCAACTTTTGGATCGATCTCTTCTTTAAAAATTAAATGAGGGGTATTGTGAGCTACCGTTTCAATATCCATACCACCTTCGGTTGAATACATAACAGTATTGCGGCCTTTAGCACGGTCAAGCAATATACTTACGTAAAATTCTTTTGTTGGAGTTTCGCCTGGATAATACACATCCTGAGCGATCAACACTTTATTTACTTTTCTTCCTTTTTCACCTGTTTGAATAGTTACAAGGGTATTTCCAAGGATATTAGTAGAAATAGTTTTAACGGCATCCAATGATTTTGCAAGAGCAACACCATGCTGATCAGTTCCTGCAATTGTACCTTTACCACGTCCACCTGCATGAATTTGCGATTTTACAACCCACCATCCTGTACCCGTTTGTTTTTGTAATTCCTTTGCAGCTTCCACAGCTTTCTCCGGTGTATCAGCAACAATACCTTCCTGAATAGTAACTCCAAAACTTTTTAATACTGCTTTACCTTGATATTCGTGTATATTCATAATATTTTTTAGATTATAATTTTAGGGTGAAACTGAGCAACAAATATAAAAAAGATTGTCACAGCTTCATAGATTATTCTTTATATTGTTGGAGAATTGGGGCGTGCCCCTTTGGGTCGGGCTTTTCACTTCAATCTTTCTCCGGCAAAAGCCGGTGAAAGGATTTACGTTGCAATCCCTCACGCAAACAAAAGGAAACAGAGATAGCTCCGTTCGAAAACACTAAGCGCTGGCATTTCGAGGGGAGTCGAGAAAGTGGGTGGCAGAATTAATAAGACTGTTTAAAAATATAATTGCTTAATCTGTGAATCTGTGGCAATCGAAACTACCAAAATATAAAACAAAAAAAAATCCCTCAACAATTGCTTGAAGAGGGATTTTAAATAAATCTATTTTCTTTTTATTCCTGAGTTTCTTTAGCTTCAGTAGCTTCAGAAGCTCCTTTTTTAGCGTAACGAGTACGGAATTTATCAACACGACCTGCTGTATCAACCAATTTCACTTTACCGGTATAAAAAGGATGTGACATATGAGAAATCTCCAATTTAATAATTGGGTATTCATTACCATCTTCCCATTTAACGGTTTCTTTGCTCTCTACGCATGATTTAGTTAAAAAAGAGTAATCAATACTCAAATCTTTAAATACTACTAAACGGTAGTTTTCTGGGTGAATTCCTGCTTTCATTTTAATTACATTTTATTTTTAGGATTGCAAAGATAGTTATTTGAATGTAATTAGCAATATTTATTTAAAAAAAGATATTTTTTTCCTAAACTAATCCAATTTAAAGAAAAAAGAATCTGGCATTATCCCATAAAATGCAGTTTTATCACAATTGAAATAATTGTTTGAAAATTAAACTAATGATAAAATTTAAACAAGCTCAATAGGCAATTTTATATAATATATTTTCAAGTAGAATCTCCTTTTTTTAAGGTTTTCAACATTAAATCACAATAGTTATTAACAGTTTTTAATAAATTGATACTTTCAATACACTAAACATCAATTACTTAAGCATCATGAAATACCATATTATGTTTAATGTTCCAAAGAAATGAAACCTTACTGTTTTTTTTGCGTTTCAAACCCTAGCAAAATATATCGACAATTGGTTGTAATATTTCGAAATCTAGATTAAAGAATCAGATATTTTATTAAAAAAAAAAGGAAATTTAAGATTAATTATTTTTTTTTATGGCCTGATAATAGAAATTAATGTTTTGGTTTTATTTTAGTTTTAAAATTGAAACAGCGTTTTGTTCGCTTAGTAAACAAGATCACTTTAACTACTGTAATTAAAAAGAACAATTTAAACTAATCTTAAAAAAACATGAAAAAACTGACAAAAATTTCCGCAATCGCAATCTTAATGATTGGAGCTTCTTTAAGTACTTTTGCACAAGCCTCTGCTACTGCTACAGCTTCTGCTACAATTATAACTCCAATTGCTATTACCAAAACCGTTGACATGAATTTTGGTACTGCGGCTGTCCAGGCCGGTACTGGAGGAACTATAGTATTAACTCCTGCAGGTACAAGAACCGTAACGGGAGGTGTTACTCTTCCTTCCGTTACCGGTACAGTTACTGCAGCTTCTTTTAGTGTTACTGGTGAAGGTACTTCTACCTATAGTATAACTCTTCCGGGAGGGCCGCTCACAATAACGAGTGGTATCAATACTATGACCGTTTCTACTTTCACAAGCACACCTACACCAACCGGAACTTTAACTGCTGGTGCACAAACCCTTCTTGTTGGTGGAACATTAAACGTTGCAGCTGCACAAGCTCCAGGTACTTATTTAAGTGGTACCCCATTTACAGTTACAGTGAACTATAACTAAAACTCTTTTAGGAAAAAAGCAACGTCATGCTAACGCATGATGTTGCTTTTAACTAATAAAATGTAACTAATTTTAAACCTAAAGCTCTCTTTCCCAACACTTTAACTCACAAACATTTGTTATCTAAACCTCCAAAGTAAAACTCATTTTATACCATTACCAATTTAAAAGTTATATTTTTTGTTAAAAATTAAAAAAAATAAATAAAAATAAAATGAAGTTAATAAAACATGGTATGAATGACATTGTACAATTGAAAATGAACAATTATCGATTTTTAATTTTCCATTATCCTTTAATTTTGATAGTATCAGTCTTATTATTAATCCCTTCCATAAAATCGGCTGCACAAGGCGATTTGCTTGTATTCCCAAAGAGGATAGTTTTTGATGAAACCAAAAAGTCGCAATCAATAAATATAAGCAATACCGGACGAGATACTGCAAGGTATATTATTTCTTTCGTACAAATACGGATGAAAGAAGATGGAAATTTTGAAAATATTACTCAACCTGATCCCAACCAGTATTTTGCCGATCCTTACCTTCGGATTTTCCCGCGCCAGGTAATTTTAGGTCCGAATGAATCGCAAGTTGTAAAAATACAATTGCAAAAATCTGACCAAATGGTACCGGGCGAATACCGGTCCCACCTCTATTTCAGGGCAATGCCCGATGTAAAACCTTTGGGCGAAAAAGACATTCAAAAAGATACAGCTTCAATTTCTGTCAAATTAATTCCGGTATTTGGAATTACCATTCCCATAATTATTCGCAAAGGAGAAACCACAGCAAATGTTAGTTTATCAAATATTTCTTTTCAAAAAATAAATGATTCCATTCCGGTTCTTAAACTTGATTTTAACAGAACCGGAAACATTTCTGTTTATGGTGATATTACAGTAAGCCTTATTTTACCAAACGGCAAAACAACAAAAGTTGGAGAAATAGATGGATTTGCCGTTTATACACCGGGAATGCTAAGAAAATGTAAAATCGAATTAAAAAAAGGAATAGAGTACAACAAAGGAAAATTACTGATAACCTATTCGGCACCTAGGGAAGAAAAAGGTTCAAAATTAGCCGAAGCGGAGTTGGAGTTGCATTAAAAAACGATTCTTGCAGACTAGGGAGAGAAGAATAATGGGTGAGTTTTTTTTAATATCAAAAAACAATGAATGAAAAAGCCAAAAGCGGGCGTTTTAGTGGGCGGCATCTCCCCCACTTTTGTGAGAATGAGAAGGGCTTATTCATACTATTTATTTATTTTTTTGTTTGCTTTATCCCTACTCTTTCATCTCAGCCAATTGGAATTACAAAAACCATAGATATGAGTTTTGGTAATATGGCAGTTATTTCTCCCGGAACAGTAGTTTTAGACCCCAGTGGTTCAAGAGTTGCAACAGGTGGTGTTACTCTTCCTGCGATATCTGGATCTTTTACGGCCGCTTCTTTTGATATTACAGGAGGAGCAAATCTGACATATGCCATTACTCTCCCTTTAAACTGTATTATTAGCAGCGGTGGCAACAATATGACGATCGATACTTTTACAAGTTCCCCTTCAACAACTGGCGCATTAAATGGTATTGGAACTCAGCAATTAAAAATTGGGGCAACTTTAAATATTGGAGGGGCTCAGGCTCCAGGTACATATATAAGTGGTGTGCCCTTTAGTGTTACCGTAAACTATAACTAAATAAGTTCTGGCCGGGATTGATAATCATGGAAATAGAACTAAACATTCCATTTATAAAAACACTTCAACCTTCTCCGCTTCAGAAAGGTCGGGAAGATCTTTTCAGCCAATTCCAATCCTTGCAACAAGAAAAAAAATCGATAAAACCAGCAAACAAACTACTTAAACGTAAACAACTCCCTTACATCCCTAAGGGCTTAGGTTTCGTTATATTAGTTTTCATGTCCTTTTTTTTTATCCCTTCAAAAATATTCGCTGAAAATGTAGAGCCTGACTATACGATGGAATCAGATGAAGTATTGGTATTTCTCTACGTGAAAAATTTAGGTACTTGTGAAATCCCTATAGCTATCCGAGGACAGGATGCTTACCTTCCCATAGTTGATGTTTTTAATTTTTTGAAGATAAGATCCATTCCCGGAAATGGATTTGATGTAGTATCTGGTTTTTTTATAGACCCAAATTACACCTACCAAATTGATAGAGTAAACAACCTTATCATTTACCGGGGTAAAACCTATTCCTTAAGCCCGAATGATTTTATAGTCACTGAAACAAACTTGTATCTTAAAGCCAAGTATTTCGAGCAAATTTTTGGCTTAGAAGCCAAATTTAACTTTCGGACCCTTACCATATCATTAAAATCCGAATTAGAACTACCTGCGATCAGGGAGATGCGCTTAGAGCAAATGCATTCAAACTTTGATCGGCTTAGAGGCCATATGAAGGCTGATACTACCATTGCAAGAACATATCCCTTATTACATTTTGGAGCTGCAGATTGGTACATAAATTCTAATCAACAGATGAATGGAAAAACGAATACACGGCTTAACTTAGGTCTTGGTGCCATTGTTGCTGGAGGTGAGTTCAATAGTTTACTTCTGTATAATGCCAATCAACCTTTTTTGGAAAAACAACAATATTATCTGTGGAGATATGCTAATAATGATAATAAAATAGTAAGACAGGTTCTGGCGGGAAAAATTGCAACACAGTCAATTTCATCAGTATTTAACCCTGTTATCGGTTTGCAAATAACCAATGCCCGCACTTTAAACAGAAAATCATTTGGTTCTTATACATTAAGCAATTATACAAAACCAAATTGGACAGTAGAACTATACGTCAATAATATTTTAATTGATTATGTAAAGGCCGATGCATCAGGTTTCTTTACTTTTGATGTGCCACTTATTTATGGAAGCACGGATGTCACTTTGCGCTATTACGGTCCTTGGGGCGAAGAATTAACCTCAAAACAAAGTTTTAATATCCCCTTCAACTTTCTACCCCCTAAAGAATTGGAATATAAAGTAAGTTCAGGAATAATTGAAGACAATAAAAACAGTTTACTCGGTCAGGCCAGAGTAAATTATGGATTAACCCGATTTGTTACCATTGGTGGAGGCTTGGAATACAATTCCTCAATTACAACAACTAAAAGATTTTCGTTTTTTAATACTTCAATCCGTTTGGGATCCAATATGCTCTTCTCCGGGGAATTTGTTGACGGAGTAAGATATAAAGGATTGTTGAGTTATCATATGCCTTCTGATCTTCAATTAGAACTGTATTACAGTAAATATAATCCGGGCCAGCAAGTAATAAAATTAAATTATACTGAAGAAAGGCGAATGATGATTTCGAAGCCATTCAAGCTTTTAACTATTCCTGGACTATCACGTTTTACACTCAGCCAAAATCTGATTCAACACCCTAACACAGATTTGCCACCAACCAAATATACAATCCCGGAATTTTCATTGTCTGGTGCCAGTCATAGAATAAGTATGAACATTACTACTACAGCATTTATTATTAATAAAATAAATTCCTCCATTTTCAGTGATGTATCATTATCAACTACTCTTCCCGGGGGCGTTCTTTTTACCCCTCAAATACGGTTTGATTATAAACTTAACAAAATTAGTATTGTCAAGTATAGTTTTGAAAAAAGTTTTAAAAAATATGGCGTTATAAATGCATCATATCAACACAACCTCATTAATAATTTAACACTTTACCAGATTGGTTTCAGATATGATTTTTCCTATGCCCGGGTCGGCTTTACTGCATTCCAAAGCAACAATAATACTTCTCTTTCAGAGTTTGCAAGCGGCAGCTTAATTTACCAGCCACAACTTAATTATACTGATATTAATGTAAATACAAATGTTGGCCGGGGAGGCCTGATCTTTTTACCGTTTCTGGATATTAATAATGATGGCAAAAAAAACACGAATGAACCAAAAGTAAGCGGCCTTAATATTATGATGAGTGGCGGAGGTATCCAGAAAATAAGCAAGGATACTACCATCGTTATTTCAGGATTGGAGCCCTATACCGACTGTTTTGTGGAACTGGATGCTAACAATTTTGAAAATATGGCCTGGAGGATAAAGAACCCGAAAATGAATATTGCCATAGAGCCCAATAAGTTAAAATTGATTGAAATTCCAATTTCAATTGTTGGTGAAGCTGCCGGTACAGTTTACATAAAAAAGAAGCAGGAAGAAACGGGATTGGGCCGAATTCTGGTTTGCTTTTATTCTCAAGATTCAGTATTAATTAATAAAACCTTGACCGAATCGGATGGTTATTTTAGTTTTTTGGGCTTATTACCAGGCTCCTATTATGCAAAAATTGATCGGGAGCAAATGACTAAATTGCAAATGACCTCCAGCCCATCCTCTATTCCATTTTCAATAAAAAGCGGTATTGATGGAGATGTTGTTGATGGCTTAAAATTTTCTCTTCAATCTAATGTGAAAGTCATTTCTAATACAATTCCCGAGAAACAACTCGTTTTAAAATCTGACAGTTTACCAGATTTTGTTAAAAACAAAGCCATTACCGAGCAACAAGAACTAAAAATAGTAAACCCGCCCCAAATTTCAGATACCCTAAAAATGCTTTTAGCATTGATGGTTAAACATAAGGAGGATTCAATAAAATTTGCTGATAGTGCTCGGGCGCCAAAGGGTATAACCGCTTCAGAAAATTCTGACTCGCTCAACCGATCTTTGGTAACAATATCTAAAAACCAAGAGGATTCAACAAAACTTGCGATCAAACAACCGGAGATAATGGCATCTCCCCTTACTTCATCTTCCGACTCACTTAAACTTTTTGCTTTGATGGAAAAAAAGCGAATTGAAGAGACGCAGATCCAAAAAGATCCTATACAAAATGAAACAGGTAATTATGAGGTACAAGCAAGAGCGCACACACTATTATCAGATGCGAGGATTGCGCAAACAAAACTGAGCAAAAAATTTAAACAGCAAGTAATAATAGTAAATGAAGGAGGATTATACAAAGTTAGGATTACAGGAATAAATAACCGGAATGAAGCAGTTGCACTAATCCCTGAACTTGAATCACAGGGATTTGCCGGGGCCTTTATAATAAAACCTTCGCAAGCAAAAGGTATACCTGTTAAGGCCGTTGAAAGTTCAATACCAAAAGAGCAAGGAAAATTTGCTATGCAGGTAAGAGCATATAGTAAGCTATCAAACGCAGAAGAGGTGAAATCAAAACTTAATAAAATTTTCAGTCAACCTGTAATAATTTTGAATGAAGGGGGACTTTACAAAGTACGAATAACCGGCTTTAATAGTCGTGATGAGGCAGAAGCAATACGACCTAAACTTGACCAACTCGGATATACTGATGCCTTTATTATTAGTCCGGACAAAAGTACAGGAAGTATAAAATCATCAGGAAAACAACCTGGCGATCCATCCCTGGATTTATTGATTGGGATTTTAAAAGGGGAAAATAAATCCGAAAAAGTTTTATCTCCGGCTGAGTTAGCCAGCGTGGAGGAAGCAGTTGTTAATAAAACCGATGTTTTCAAACGATCAAAATTTGGCGACAACCCAATTTATTCTATCCAGATCGCATCACATGAAAACGGGCTTCCTCAAAACACGTTAGCGGTCATTGTTAAATTGCAAACTGAAGTAGAATCCAACACAAATAAAAACAATGGCATTACAAAATACTTTACAGGTAGCTATAACTCTTATAATCAAGCAGTAAAAGCTAAAAACGAATTAGTCAAAAATGGATTTATCGAACCATTTATTATTGTAATACATAAGGGGAAAATAATTTCAGTAAAGGAATATAACAGTCAAAAAAAATAATTTAAGGCCTTTTCAACTTTTTTATTTTTTTGTTGATTTACGGGTTATTTATGCACGGATATTCTTGGATTTGCTTCCCTTTTAATGCTCCATTTTTTTTACTTTTTTTAAATATTCTACGATCATCACCGCTTCCTTAGCTTCCTTCACATCATGCACCCGAAGTATTTTAGCACCTTTTTTTAATGCAATTGTGTTTAAAACGGAAGTACCGTTTAACCCTTCTTCAGGCTTGACCTTCAGCAACTTACAAACCATTGATTTTCTTGAAAATCCAACCAATACGGGTAATCCAATGGAATTGAATTTTTCGAAATCTTCAAGTAATTGATAATTATGTTCCAAGGTTTTTCCAAACCCAAATCCCGGATCAATAATCACTTTTGAAACGCCCAATTCTTTTAATTCTTTTAATTTGCTGGTAAAAAAAGCAAACACATCTTCTGTTACATTTTCATAATGCGGGTTTTGCTGCATTGTTTTGGGAGTTCCTTGTATATGCATTAAAATATAGGGCACCTTTAATTTGGCTATAGTTGAAAACATTGCATCATCCATAGTACCTCCCGATATATCATTAATAATATTAGCCCCTGCATCAATTGCTTTTGACGCTATTGACGCCCTGAATGTATCAGCAGAAATAAGTAGTTCTGGAAACTGTTTCCGAACAGATTTTATGACCTTGACCAGGCGTTCCATCTCATCCTGTTCCGATACATTAGTTGCGCCCGGCCGGGTAGAATACGCACCAATATCAATAATATCAGCACCTTCCTCAATCATTTGTTGAGTATGTTCCAGCCACTGGATTTCGGATGTGAATTTCCCTCCGTCAAAAAACGAATCGGGTGTTACATTTAAAATACCCATTATTAATGGGGGGGAATTGTGGTTAAAAATCTGTTCTACTTTTTCATAAAAAACTGTATCTTGCGCAACCATTTATTGAATTGTTGGATTGATAAAAATTGAATTCATGCAGAACTGTTTCAGCATCTCGATTTATATTCCGAAACATTTCGGAATGTCAAGCGAAATTAGTAAACTCTATATAATAGAACCATTTTTAATAAGAAAATGAATAAAACTGCTACTCAATACGAAACTGCAATTGCTTTATGCAAAGATATTTTCATTAAAAAAATGAAAGATTATGGAACTGCATGGCGCATTTTGCGAACCAGTTCTATTACTGATCAAATTTTCATCAAAGCCCAGCGTATCCGTAATATCGAGGATAAAGGTACTCAAAAAATCAGTGAAAATATCCGGTCCGAATATATTGGAATTATTAATTATTCCATCATTGGCTTAATTCAATTGGATTTAAAAAATGACCTCAGAATGGAGCTGCCTGCCGATGAAGTTAGTAAATTATATGACCTGCATGCAAATGAGGCAAGGAATTTGATGGAGGATAAAAATCATGATTATGGTGAAGCCTGGAGAGATATGCGTGTAAGCTCACTAACTGATCTGATATTAATGAAACTATTACGTATAAAGCAAATTGAGGATAACAAGGGGGAAACTCTTATATCTGAAGGGATCGATGCCAATTTCCATGACATGATCAATTATGCTGTTTTTGCCCTGATCAAGATAAGTGAAAAATAAAAAATAAGTTTAATTTAAGAGTTCAGAGTCTAAAGGCTCAAATAAATAAAAATAAAATGAAAATAATAACAAACATCGCCCGTATCCTGGTTGGATTATTATTCATCTTTTCAGGTTTTATTAAAGCAAACGATGCAGTAGGTTTTGCATATAAACTGGTTGAATATTTTGAAGTATTCGGAACCCATTTTTTAATTCCTGTTGCCTTGCCTTTGGCTATTTTTATCTGTGTTTTTGAAATAATCTTAGGTTTCACATTACTAATGGGGGCCAAAGTGAAGTTAACACTATGGCTTCTTCTTCTCATGATTGTGTTTTTTACTTTTCTTACTTTTTACTCCGCATACTTTCAAAAAGTATTGAGTTGCGGCTGCTTTGGAGATGCTATTCCGCTTACACCTTGGCAATCGTTTACAAAAGACTTGATTTTGTTGGTATTGATAATTATTTTATTTATCGGTAAACAGTTCATTACCCCTATTTTCGGACAACGTTTTGAAAATGCACTTCTGGTAATTATAATTGCCGCATCTACCGCTTTTCCTATTTATACTTACAACTATTTGCCTGTTATTGATTTCCGTCCTTATGCCATTGGAAAAAATATTCCCGAGCAAACAAAAGGCATACCTGATGAAGTAAAATTCTTTTATACGTTAAAAGATAAAAAAACCGGTGAAACCACTGAAGTTGATAAATGGCCGGAAAACTGGGATCAGAAATACGATTATATCAGTAGCAGAACGGAGGTCACTAAAAAAGGAATTGATCCAAAAATTAAAGACTTCACAATTTCCAACCTGGAGGGTTCTGATTATACACAGGATATCATTGAAAACCCGAACTATAACTTTTTATTGATCTGTTATGACCTGGACAAAACTGAAAAAGATGTATTTGGTAAAATCAACGATTTTGCTGCCCTTTGTAAACAAGATAGCGTAGCTTTTATTTTACTTACGGCATCCACAAAAGAAACAATTGAAAAGTTTAAACAGGAAACAAAAACAACCGTTGATTTTTATAATTCAGATGGAACTGTTTTAAAAACTATGATCAGATCTAATCCCGGATTAATGCTATTAAAAGGCGGAACTGTAATTGACATGTGGCATTATCACTCTTTTCCATCATTTAGTGATGTGAAAGAGAAATACTTTAAGAAGTAAGAATTGTGGTAAAATTTATTATTAAGCGTTTATTTTATGGTTTCCTGGTATTGCTTGGTGTTATTACCGTAGTGTTTCTTTTGTTCAATGTATTGCCTGGCGATCCCGCCCGCATGATGCTTGGCCAGCGTGCTGATCAGGCTTCTATTGATGCTATCAATAAAGATCTGGGAAGAGATAAGCCCATTACTACCCAATTTTTGATGTACCTGAATGACCTGTCCGTGATCTCAGTTCACAACCCTAACGATAAGGACCATTACCTGTATTTGAATCCCGACAAGTATTCATCCTATCAAAAATTATTTCCAATAAGCAGTACTAAAACAATAGTACTCAAATACCCTTATTTAAGGCGGTCTTACATCACTAAGCGTAAAGTGTCGGATATTATCATTGAAACCCTTCCGGAAACAACAGTATTGGCATTTTCTTCAATCGCATTTGGATCTTTTTTTGGAATTTTATTGGGTATTTTTTCTGCCTTAAAAAAGAATACCTGGTTTGATAAATCAGCATTGATTTTTGCCATTTTTGGTATGGCATTGCCCTCATTTTTTATAGGGCTGATCATCGCCTGGTTCTTCGGTTTTATTTTACGCGATTTCACTGGCTTAAACAATGTAGGCTCTTTATATACCACCGATGATTTTGGTGAAGAACACCTTTCTTTAAAAAATCTGATATTGCCCACCATTACACTGGGTCTGCGTCCTTTGGCTATTATCATTCAACTTACACGCAGTTCATTATTAGATATACTTTCGCAGGATTACATACGTACAGCAACTGCTAAAGGATTAACTTTTTATAAAGTAGTTTTTAAACACGCATTAAAAAACGCTCTGAATCCTGTAATTACTGCTATTTCAGGATGGTTTGCCGGTTTGATGGCCGGAGCTGTGTTTGTTGAAATTATTTTTAACTGGAAAGGCATTGGATATGAAGTGGTAGATGCGCTCAACAAAAATGACCTGCCGGTTGTAATGGGTGCTACACTTGTATTTGCAGTAATATTTGTTTTAATAAATATTGCGGTTGATATTATGTATGGTATTTTAGATCCGCGGATCAGGGTACAATAACCAACCTAACAGTTTAACAATCAGGCAATTAAACAATGTACTAACAACTATTAAGTAACAAATAACACAGATTCGTAATTCGTTAAAATTCGTAATTCGTAGTATAGTAATTCGCTGGAAAATTTATGAGAAAAAAAATAGTAGTAGGGAATTGGAAAATGAATATGACATTTAATGAGGGAACACAGCTTGTTGATGAAATCACTCAAGAACTGGTTCCGCATTCAACAGATCATGTTTTAAAAATAATTGCTCCACCATTTATACATCTGGCGGCATTATCAGAAAAATTAAAGTCATTGAACGGATTTGAGGTAGCCGCTCAAAATTGTCACCATCTTTCAAATGGTGCTTACACAGGCGAAGTATCTGCCCCGATGGTCGTTTCCACCGGTGCCAACTATGTGATCATAGGGCATTCTGAACGAAGATTATATTTTGGAGAAAACAATAGCCTGCTTACCCAAAAAGTAAACATAGCATTGGCAAATAAATTAACGCCTATTTTTTGCATAGGCGAAAACCTGGTGGAACGTAATGCAAATCAACATTTAGAAGCTGTTCTAAAACAATTAAAGGAAGCTTTGTTTCATTTATCTCCTGCTGATTTTAGCAGACTAATAATTGCGTATGAACCTGTTTGGGCTATTGGAACCGGAGTTACAGCCACCGTTCATCAGGCACAGGGAATGCACAATTACATTCGTTCCGAAATAAATAAAAAATACGGAAAAGAAGTATCAACCACTATTTCAATCCTTTACGGAGGAAGTTGCAATGCAAAAAATGCAAAAGAATTATTTGCATGTATTGATGTGGATGGAGGATTAATTGGTGGAGCATCACTTGTAGCAGCGGATTTCGCTCAAATAATTAATTCTGTTGCTGAATAAAAGGTATCCCCCTTTCCAAAACGGAACTTGTTAAATAATAAATAAATTAGTAAATTTATCTTCCTCCCCAAAAATTGGAAGCTTTAGGGGCTGCATACTTATATCCCATGAATTACATAGAACTTATTGTTATTGTTGCTCCTAAAGAAGAAGGAAGCGATGTATTGATTGCTGAGCTGTCTGAGATCGGTTTTGAAAGTTTTGTTGATGCCGACAATGGATTTTCTGCCTTCATAAAAGAAGAACAATATCATGTAAACGAGGTAAAAACAGTATTTTTAAATTATTCCGATTTTTTTAAAATTAGTTCTAGTACCAAAATTATTCAACAACAAAATTGGAACAAAGAGTGGGAGAGCAATTTCCAACCAATTGATGTGGATGGGAAATGTTATATCAGAGCACCGTTCCATAAACCTCAGGAGAGTTTTATTTACGATGTAATAATAGAACCGAAAATGTCGTTTGGAACAGGGCATCACAACACCACTCAATTAATGATTCAGAAATTAATGCAGCTGGATGTCAGGAATAAATCCCTACTGGATATGGGCTGCGGCACAGGGGTATTAGCCATATTAGCATCTATGATTGGTGCAAACCCTATAACAGCAATTGATACTGATGACTGGAGTTATGAAAACAGTATCGAGAATTTGCAAAAAAACAATATTAACAATGTTTTTGTTCATAAAGGGAATGCCGAAATTTTGGCTGGGAAATTATTTCATACTATTTTAGCAAACATCAATAAAAATGTATTATTGAATGATATACCGGTTTATGTTCAATCTCTCGAAAAAAATGGTAACTTGCTGTTAAGTGGTTTTTTTGAAACAGATGTCAATGAATTGAGCGAAAAAGCTATTTCTCTTGGTTTGAAGTTTGAAGAAAAGATTGTAAAAGACCAATGGACAATGTTACATTTTATTAAAATAGTCAATTAGTCATTAGGGAATAGTCATTGGGGAGGCAATTTTAACAATAACCAATGACTGATTACCATTTAACCAACAAAAAATTAAATTTATTTAAATGAAAAGTTTCAGATATATTTTATTACTATTTATTGCATTTGTTTTTACAGACAAAGTTGTGGCTCAAATCAATCCAATTAAGCAATACACCGAAGATCCGATAAAATTTCTTGAAGAAATAAGAACCATGTTTGAAGTAACTAACATGGGAAAAAAGGAAATAAAAGAATATATGGAGCAGTTCACCCTGGCCTGGAACTCACCTAAATATAATGCTAATTTAAAAAAGGCCACTTACAACTCCTGTAATCAGATGATAAAGAAAAAGCTGCGTATTTTACCCGAATACAAAAGCTATCTTACCTCTGTGATGAACTTTGTGAATTCGAATCAGAGTGAAGATAATTTTTCTTCATGGCAGGAATGTATCAATAAAATCCTGAATGGTAAAATTATTAAATACTATTCCGAGTACTTAGAAATGAGTGAGAATTTGTTTGCATCAAATACTTTTTACAAATCAGCGGTAGTAGAATTTGCTTCAAGTAACAATAATTACAAGTTTGAATATGATAGTGTTCCTATTATAATTTTCCCAAGTTTAAACTTACGCTGCTTTAATAATCAAAATGACAGTGGCATCGTATATAATACAAAAGGGGTTTACTATCCATATACAGGAGTATTCATTGGAAATGGAGGGAAGGTTAATTGGGTACGTACCGGTTTAGAGGAAAATATGGTATGGGCTGAATTGAAAAAATATCAGATATCTCTTAAAACCAGTGGATTTACAGCAGATTCTGTAATGTTTTATAATAATAATTATTTTAAAAAACCACTTCTTGGCCGTTTAACAGAAAAAGTTGTTTCTGAAAGAGGTAGTAATATTTCATACCCAAGGTTTGATTCTTATAGCAAAAGAATGCAAATTCCTGATATCGCTAAAGATGTTGATTATGATGGTGGTTTTAGTATGCGCGGTTCAAAATTTTTAGGATCAGGAAGTAAAGAAGAAGATGCATCACTAATTTTTAAACGGGAAGGTAAAAAGTTTTTGATCGTTGGCGCAAAAACAATTGGAATTACAAAAGATAAACTATCAACTGAAAGTGCTAATATCAAATTTTATTTTGATAAAGATTCTATCACCCATCCAAGTGTGAACATGAAATTTATGGTTGGTACCCGTATGTTATCCCTTATCCGAACCAATAATGGTATTTCTAAATCCCCCTACCTCAATTCCTTTCATAAAATTGATATGTTTTTTGAAGAGCTCTCCTGGAAGATTGATGATCCCAAAATTGACCTGAAAATGCTTGTTGGTAATTCTACAGAGGATGCCTTATTTGAATCATCCACTTATTTTCGATCCTATCTTTTCGATCGTTTAAAAGGTATGGATCCTATTAATCCATTAATTCAAATGCGGGATTTTGTTAAGAAGAATGGAAACTCCCGTGATTTTTCCGGTACTGAATATGCTCGGTATTTAAAATTTTCGCCTAACGATGTCCTGCCTAATTTGGTACGTTTATCTACTTTAGGTCTTATTACTTATGATACTGAAGATGATGAAGTACATGTGAATGAGAAATTATATGAATACATTGCTTTTCGTTCTGCAAAGCTCGATTATGATGTTATCCAATTTCCTTCCGTTGCTCGTGGAGCAACGAATGCAAGCATCAATCTTTTAAATTATGATATGACAGTTTTTGGAGTGAAACAAGTTTTCATGAGTGACTCACAAAGTGTAACAATTTATCCTTCAGAACAAAAAATCATCTTAAAGAAAAATCGTGACTTCACTTTTGGAGGAGTTGTTCATGCTGGACGTTTCGACTTTTTTGGTAAGGAATTTTCATTTGATTATAATAAATTTATTATTGAACTCAAGAATGTCGATTCACTTCGTTTAACTGTTAAGTCCCGTGAGCCTGATGCCTATGGCGAATTTCCTTTAGTAAAAGTAAAAACGGTGATCGAAAAAATTAATGGAAATTTGGAAATTGATAATCCCGACAATAAATCCGGTGTAAAACCATTTCCTAAGTTTCCGATCTTTAATAGTTTTAAAGATTCGTATGCTTATTATTCCAAAAAACAAATTCAAAATGGTAAGTACCCTAAAGATAAATTCTATTTTCACTTAGATCCTTTTACCATTGATAGTTTGGATAACTTTTCCAATGAAGGCTTGATCTTTAAAGGAGAAATGGTAACCGCAGATATTTTTCCTGTATTCAGGGAGTCTCTGAAACTACAGCAAGATTATTCATTAGGTTTTATTACCCAATCCCCTGCTGCGGGATATCCTGTATATGGTGGCAAAGCAACCTATAACAGTGCCATCAAGCTAAGCAATCAAGGATTAAAGGGGGCTGGCACGCTTAGCTATGTTACTTCTGTAACAACTTCAAATGATTTTATATTTTATCCGGACTCAACAAAAGCAATTGCTCAGGTTTTTGATATCAAAGAACAAAAGACAAAACCGGAATTTCCAAAAATACATGGTGAAAATGTAAAAGTCCATTGGATGCCGGCAAAAGATGTCATGAATATTTCGAATGGTCAAGAGAAAAAATTCGTTGCCTATGGTGGAAAATCTGAATTTAATGGCAAATTATCGCTTACACCACAAGAACTTACAGGTGGTGGCGCTGCCGACTTTTCAAATGCGAGATTAGATGCAAGATTGATTCATTTTAAATCCTCTTTATTTGATTCCGATACCGCTAACTTTATTTTGAAAGATGAAGCAACAGGCGCAACGGCTTTTTCTACTGCGAATGTAAATGCGCATGTCGATTTTGATAAAAGGGTTGGAGAGTTTAAATCCAACGGAAAAGGCTCCATTGTCGAATTTCCAGCAAACCAATATATATGTTTTATGGAGAGTTTTAAATGGTTCATGGATAATAGCAGCATTGAGATTGGTACTGATAAAGGACAAACAACAGATACAAAAAGCGATTTGGATCTTGAAGGGCCTGAATTTATTTCTGTTCATCCTAAACAAGACTCCTTGCGTTTCAATGCATCTTCCGGTAAATATGACTTAAAAAAATTAGTGATTTCTGCAAAAGGAGTTACCTATATAAATGTGGCGGATGCACGTATCTATCCTGATAAAGGTGATGTGACTGTTGATAAAGGTGCTGTTATCAGAACCTTTACTAATTCAAAAATTATAGCCAACGCAATTACTAAATATCACAATTTATATAACTGTACAGTAAATGCTTATGCACGTAAAAGTTATGCAGGTTCTGGTTTTTATGATTACATAGACGAATTAAAAGCCAAGAGAACCTTTTATTTCAGCGATATTGGGGTCGATACCACTTTCCAAACATATGCTGAAACTGAGATCCGTGACACTTCAAAATTCAGCTTAAGTCCGAATTTTGAATATAAAGGAAAGGTAAAGTTAAAGGCTGCAAGTAATTTCCTTGTGTTTGACGGGTCAGCGCGTATAACTCACGATTGCGCATCAATACCTAAAACATGGTTTAATTTTGAATCAGAAATTGATCCCAATTCAATTTACATCCCTATTTCAAAAGAACCTGTGGATGGATCAGGTAGACCAATTGCTGCATCAATTATGGTTACTACCGATTCCACGCATTTATATTCAGCTTTCTTATCACCAAAAAAATCAAATAACGATTCTTTTGTATTGCCTGCTGATGGCTTTTTGTTCTTTGATAAAGCCACACGTGAATATCGTATATCAAATAAAGAAAAATTGGTAGAAAACTCTTTACCAGGAAATTATTTAAGTTTAAATACGGCTGCATGTAAAGTGTATGGAGAAGGTAAAATTAATTTAGGTGGAGATTTCGGTCAGGTGAAGATTGAATCTTTTGGTAATGGTACTCATCTTTTAAGAACCGATTCAACTTTATTTGATATGATAATGTCTATAGATTTTTTCTTTGATGATGGTGCAATTGGTAAAATGAGTGAAGCCATTGCCAGTTCTACCGATTTAAAAGCGACAGATATATCACGTCCGGTATTTGAAAAAGGATTGAGAGAAATGTTAGGTAAGGAACAGGCAGATAAACTTATTTCACAGTTGAATCTTTATGGCTCCTATAAAAAATTCCCTGATGAATTAAAGAAAACCTTATTCCTTAACGATGTAAAAATGAAATGGAACAATACCACACGTTCTTACACATCCACAGGGCAGATTGGAATTGGCAATATTAACAAAACACAAATAAATAAATTTGTTGATGGAAGTATTGAACTGATAAAAAAACGCGGGGGAGACATTTTAAATATATATTTGCAGGTGGATGAAAATCACTGGTATTATTTTAACTATACAAGAGGCGCAATGTTAGCTGTATCATCTCTGGAATCATTTAACACGAGCATCAAAGATTTAAAGCCTGATAAACGTAAAAAAGCCGGGGAAAAAGGAGTTCAGGATTATAATTTTAATATTTGTCCTCCAAGTAAAAAAACATTGTTTTTACGTAAAACCAAAACTGTTGAAGAATAGTGCTGACATCAATTAACATATTATTTTTGCTCGGTGCATACCTGTTGGGATCTATTCCAACTGCCGTATGGATAGGGAAATATTTTTACAGTATCGATGTACGCGAGTATGGAAGTGGAAACGCGGGTGCAACTAATGTATTTAGAGTTCTGGGCAAAAAAGCAGGTATTCCTGTACTATTGATTGATGTATTAAAAGGTTTTGTAGCTGTCAGTTTAGCTAATTCAAGTGATTATACTGTTGGCTCTAACCAGTTTATTAATTTGCAATTAGTATTGGGTATTGCATCTTTAGTTGGACACATTTTTCCAATATTTGCATCATTCCGCGGAGGTAAAGGTATAGCTACTTTATTAGGAATTATATTGGCAATCCTTCCTTTTGCAGCATTTATCTCCATCGGTATTTTTATTGCCGTTTTACTTGTATCAAGCTATGTATCATTAGGTTCAATGACCGCTGCTGTTGCTTTTCCGATAATTGTAATTGTTGGTTTTAAAACCACCACACCATCTTTAATAATATTTTCAATATTAATTGCTATCATGGTTTTAATAACCCATCAAAAAAATATCGAACGTTTACTTCGCAGAGAAGAGTCGAAAGCCAAGTTGATAAATAAAAAGAAAGTAAAACCTGACGACAACAACTAATACAGAATAATTTTACAGTTCAGGTATTGGGAAATTAGAAAGAGTTCTATCATTCAATGATTAAATCAACAAAACTTCAAATCTGCGAAAATCTGAAACGAAGTACTCCCCCACTCTTTCTTTATAAAACAACAGTAATCTTATTTGCGCTGATTTGCATTGTTATTAATATCAATGCTCAAACAACTGTGACCATTAACGGGCAAGCATACGACAAAGACAGTAAGCTTCCATTACCCAAATTAATGATCATTAATAAGCGTACTAATTTAGGGACCTTTGCAGATGCCGAAGGTAAATTCTCAATCAATGCATTACAGTCAGATACCATCATGCTATCCGCACTTGGCTTCAAACTCAAAAAAATAACCCTAAAAGATTCCATAGCTAAAAAACAGTATTACATTAATATCCCTATCGAAAAGCTATATTTCACATTAAAAGAAGTAAGTGTATTTGCCAGTCGTAACCTAAATGAAATTCAAAAGGATATTGATAAACTCGGTATAAAAAAAAGGTATACAGTTACAGGAATTGATGCAATTGAAAGCCCCATCACTTATTTATACGAACGATTTAGCAAGTTTGCCAGGTCAAAACAAAAAGTGGCCGAGTGGGAAAATGAAGATTTTAAGCGCGACATTTTAAGAGATCTGTTTCGATTATACATTAAACATGAAATTATTGATCTTACTGAAGAAGAATTTGATGCCTTCATAAAATACCTTAACTTAAGCGATCAGTTTATTCAAAATGCATCACAATTAGAATTAACTATGGCTATTAAGGGTAAATACGAAAGTTTTAAATATCGTTGGAAATAACACAAAGTATCTGGATGTTGGAGATTAGATGTTGGATGTAACCATTGTCAATTATCTAATATCCAATATCTAACATCAATTATTCAATGAACCTTTGGAATCAAGCGCCATTTATCCGTTTACTTCTTCCATTTTTAGCAGGTATTATTACTGCGGTTTATTTCCCATTTCAGCTAGAATATAGCCTGTATATTATTTTAATAGTGGCCATAATTATTGGCTTATTGATATTAGTACCTAAATTAACTATTTCCTATAGAAATTCCTGGTGGTTCGGTTTGCTTGTAAATTGCATACTGTTTATATTTTCGTACCACTTAACTATTCTTAATACAGAAAAATTTGCAAGTGATCATTTTTCGAAATCAGCCAAAAGTCCGCAATACGTTTATTCAAGGCTCACAGAACCCTATCTGGAAAAAGAAAAATCATTGAAAGTTGTTGTCGAAGTTTTAGAGATAAAACAAGGCGAAAAATGGAAAATAGCAAGTGGTAAGGCGATGGTCTATTTAAAAAAAGATTCTCACTCTTTGAAATTAAAGTATGGGGATGAAATAGTTATGAAACTTGATTTTAAAGAGGTTCCACCACCACAAAATCCGGGAGAATTTAACTATAAACGTTTTTTGGCTTTTCATAATGTCTATCATCAGGCA
This sequence comes from Bacteroidia bacterium, assembly GCA_030654175.1. Taxonomy (GTDB): domain Bacteria; phylum Bacteroidota; class Bacteroidia; order 2-12-FULL-35-15; family 2-12-FULL-35-15; genus 2-12-FULL-35-15. The sequence continues at coordinate 201,419 of JAURXZ010000001.1, read as the reverse complement.
TATATAAAAAATAGTGATTGGGTTTACAGCGGCAAAAATTCAGGAAATATCCTAATGCGATATTCCATAAATTTAAGAGATGGTCTATTGAATGTTCTTAAAGTCAATCATTTATATGGAGACGAATTTGCAGTGGGTTCAGCATTGTTATTAGGCTGTGTTGATAAACTGGATGCGGATATCATTTCAGCATATTCAAGTACCGGAGCACTTCATGTTCTGTCGGTTTCTGGTTTACACGTTGCAATTGTTTACGTAATTTTCAATTGGTTACTTTCCTTTTTTAATAAAATTAAACATGGAAACATTATTAAAGCAATTTTACTGATCCTGCTGCTTTGGTTCTATGCTGCCCTCACGGGGTTATCTCCTTCAGTATTACGAGCCGCTACTATGTTTAGCTTTATTATTATTGCAAAGGCATACGATAGATACACCAATATCTATAATACATTGGCAGCATCCGCTTTTTTACTTTTGCTCATTGATCCATTTTTAATAATGGAAGTAGGCTTTCAACTTTCCTATCTGGCAGTAATTGGAATTGTTTATATCCAGCCCCAAATATATAATTGGTTTGAAGTAAAAAACTGGCTACTCGATCAGATCTGGACCATTACTTCCGTATCAATTGCTGCTCAAATAGCCACATTTCCTTTAGGGCTGCATTATTTTCATCAGTTTCCAAATTATTTTTTGTTGTCTAATTTGATCGTCATCCCTATTTCAACTGCTATTATTTACCTTGGTATTGCATTATTTACTTTTGCTAAAGTTTCAATGGTAGCAGGCTATCTGGCAATGGGCTTTGGCTGGTGTGTCTGGTTATTGAATCAATCGGTAATTATAATTGAAAAGTGGCCCTATGCTTTGCTTCACAGCATCTCCATTTCTGTGATGGAAACCTGGCTCCTTTATGGTTTAATTATTTTATTTTTCTTCTATTTCGCCAATAGAAAATTCAACTATCTGATAGTTGCACTAACTTTTGCTATAGCCATATTATGTTCACAGTTAATTGAACAGCACCAACAATCTCAACAAAAAAGTTTTATCATTTACAATATTCCAAAAACAAGTGCAATCGATTTCATAAGTTCCAAAAGCAACATACTGCTCACCGATACAGCTTTTGCGAATAATAAAAGTGGTCTTTTATTCCGCGTAAAGCATAATTGGTGGGATTTAGGAATAAACAACAACACAATTATTTCAGGTAATTTTAAAACAAATGACCTTACTATAAATAATAATTTCATACAGTTTTATGAAAAACGAATAGCAATAATTAATGCAAAAGGGATAATAAAAAATACAAAGACATTACCTCTAAAACCATTATCCATAGACTATCTGATCATTTCGAAAAATCCATTCCTGGATTTTTCAGAAATTAAAAAGCAATATGAAACAAAAACTATCATTTTCGATTCATCTAACTCCGAATACAATATCAGTAAGTGGAAATCTGAATGTAATAGAATAAATCAACCTTATTACTCAGTAATGGATTCAGGTGCATTTGTGGTTAATCTTTAGTTTTTGAATGATTAATTAACATTTTGAAAAACGATGATCCCGCTGATGGTGTTGAAGCACACGAATAAAAAAATCATATTTAATCATAAAAATCTGTGTCATCTGTGTTCTATTCTGTTTCCTATATCGTTACAAACCAATTTAATGTTTTAAATTTGTATCATGAAATTTAAAATTGGTGATAAAGTTAGTTTTCTAAACGAAAAAGGTGAAGGAACAGTAAGTAAAATAATCAACAAAACTACTGTTGGTATTACCATTGAAGATGGATTCGAAATTCCATATGCAATTTCGGAACTGGTTTTAATTTATGGTGGAGCTAAACCAGAATTACCGGTGGAAAATACTGTTCATACAATTTTATCTTCCGAAATAAAATCACAACCGCATCAATTCCCCCTTGAAAAGAAACTTAAAGCGCTAAAAAAACCGGAACCGGAAGAGATCTCTGTTGCCTTCTCTCCTGAAAAGATAAATGATATTACGCATTCAGACATCAATGTATGGCTTATCAATAATACAGCATATCAATTAATGTTTACATATTCTTTGTTTCAAAATGGGAATTTTAAAACGCTCGAAACAGGCACAGCCAAACCTTTTGAATCATTATTAATTGAAACGGTCGACAGAAAAGAATTAAGTGATTTTTCTACTTTTAAAATTGAAGCGTTATTTTTTGATGCAAAAGAACATGAGCATCAGGCTCCTATTAGTGAAATGGTTAAATTGAAACCAATAAAACTTTATAAAGAAAATGCTTTCACAGAAAACAGTTTTATCCCCGAAAAGGCTTTAATAATGGATGTTTACCGTATTAACAACCATTCTGAAGAACCTAATTTCCAATCAAAACTTGATCTGTCAAAAATATTGTTTCAGAAACAATCTCAATCCGGTTCACAAAAAAAATCCAAGCAACATGCCATCAATAACCCGGCATACGAGATGGAAATTAATTTACACATCGAAGAATTGTTGGACAATTACAAGGGTATGAGCAACGCAGAAATTATCCTTGTACAGTTAAAGCATTTCCAAAGTGCCCTGGATACTTCAATCAATGAGCATTATAGAAAATTAGTTATTATTCACGGTGTCGGCAATGGCAGATTAAAACAAGAAGTTCGCACCATACTTTCTTCCTATAAAAACCTTCAATTCCACGATGCTTCCTATAGAAAATATGGATTTGGAGCCACCGAAATTTTAATTAGCTGATTATTATTTTCAATTACTTCTAATTAAGCCATTCCTGATGAAAAAAAATTGGGAAATGGGCAAATCATTTTCAAATTAACACATCAACAAATTTTCAAATTAAAGATTTGCGTACCTTTGCACCCGCAGGCTGTTCTATCGCTGCCCTTCTACTAATGAAGGGGAGAGGAAAGTCCGGGCAACACAGAGCATCCCACTTCCTAACTGGAAGGTCCCATAGTGATATGGGAACAGCAAGTGCCACAGAAAAGTACAGCCTCGCAGCAATGCGGGGTGATGGTGAAAATGTGAGGTAAGAGCTCACGGGAGTAGCTGGCAACAGTTATTTCGGGTAAACCTTGGGAGTTGAAAGACCAAATAAACCGAAGTTTTAGAGCTGCTCGCTCAATTCGGAGGGTAGGTTGCTTGATCCTTTCGGTGACGAAAGGGCTAGATAAATGATAGAACTCGACAGAACCCGGCTTACAGGCCTGCTTTTTTATTTAAGCCCCTCCAGATCAACCCTTCAGGTAGGTATAGAGGGGCTTTACTTTTGGTTATTGTTATATATAAAATATTAAGTTATTTTTGTACACGTTAAATTAAAATATCGACATTTTATTAATACTTAACTTTTTAAAACAGAATGGCACAAGTAGAGTTAATTATGCCTAAAATGGGCGAAAGCGTTGCAGAAGCAACAATTATTAAATGGTTAAAAAAAGAAGGCGATCAAATTGCTGCTGACGAAACAGTACTGGAAATCGCTACTGATAAGGTTGATACTGAAATCCCATCAACTGCTGCCGGAATACTCATTAAATGTTTATTTAACGAGGGTGATGTTGTACAAGTTGGAAAAGCGATCGCAATTATATCTACGGATGTAAATGCTGCTGTTGAAACTGTTGAAATAAAAACAACTGCTCCGGCACAAACAAATACAGTAATAAAAGAATCTGTTTCGGCACCGGTTGCAGAATCAGAAACTATAGAAAGAAATTCATCATCCGGTAAATTTTTCTCTCCATTAGTGCGCAATATTGCAAAAGCGGAGCACATTTCAGTTGCTGAATTAGAATCTATTTCAGGAACAGGAGCTAACGGAAGAATCACTAAAAACGACATTTTAGCTTACATCCCTAACAAAGGAAAACAAGCAACTGCTGTTGTTATAGAAAATAAAACCGAGCAGCCACTTGCAAAAGTAATAGCCCCTTCCAATGGAAATGGAGCTTCCCACAGCAAACCTGCTATCAGTTTAAATGCAGGTGATGAAGTGATTGAAATGGATAGAATGCGCAAACTTATAGCCGATCACATGGTAATGAGTAAGCACACTTCAGCCCATGTTACTTCATTTGTTGAAGCCGATGTTACCAATGTGGTACTTTGGCGCGAAAGAGTAAAGAAGGATTTTGAAAAGCGCGAAGGCGAAAAATTAACCTTCACTCCTATTTTCATTGAAGCCTTAGCTAAAGCGATCAAAGATTTCCCGATGATAAATATTTCCCTTGATGGTACAAAAATCATCAAAAGAAAAAATATAAACATTGGAATGGCAACCGCTTTACCATCAGGTAACTTAATTGTTCCTGTTATAAAAAATGCAGATACATTGAATCTGATAGGACTTACAAAACAAGTAAATAGTTTAGCTAATCGTGCTCGTAACGGGAAACTAACTCCTGACGATATTCAAGGCGGTACCTATACTATTTCCAATGTTGGTTCGTTTGGTAATGTAATGGGCACCCCAATTATCAACCAGCCTCAGGTTGCAATTTTAGCTGTTGGTGTAATAAAGAAAAAACCGGCTGTTATTGAAACGCCATCAGGTGATCTGATAGGCATCCGTCACTTTATGTATCTTTCACACTCTTACGATCACAGGGTTGTTGATGGTTCATTGGGCGGACAATTTGTGCGCAGAGTAGCCGATTATTTGGAACAATGGGATACTAAACGTGAATTTTAATTTCATATTTTTTTTTCATTTGGGCGTTCCCCTTTCTAAAAAGAAAGGGGCGGGCTTTCCGCTTCAATCTTTTCTAAACAGAAAAGGATTTACGCTGCAATCCCTAACGCAGCGCTAACAATCAAATATTCACAGCAACGTTCAAGGTCATTTCGAGCGGAGTCGAGAAAGTGCGAGGGGATTACAGGAATCTGATCATTTCGAATGTATTATTTGTGATCAGCACTTTTTCAAATTGATTTATTATAATTATTACCTCTCTTGGAAAAACACATTTTAAGTAAATCAACCTTTCTACGCGGCCTTCAATGTGCCAAATCATTGCATTTGTATAAAAATTTTATTCAAATGCGCGATCCCACTTCGCCTGAACAAAAGGCAATTTTTAGCCGGGGTAATAATGTTGGATTACTTGCTCAGCGCCTCTTTCCTGGAGGTGTTGATGCAACTCCGCAAAAACGTTCTGATAATATTGCTGCCGTTGAAAAAACACAGCAACTTATTAAAGATGGTGCAGAGATAATATATGAAGCCGCCTTTCAACATGGCCAGGTGCTTGCAATACTTGATATTTTAGTAAAAAAAGAAAATCAGTGGTACGCTTATGAAGTGAAAAGCTCCACTAAGATCTCACCAACCTATTTGCTGGATGCTTCACTTCAGTATTGGGTGATCACCAACTCCGGAATACCTCTTGCAGACATTTCCCTTGTCACTATAAATAATCAATATGTTAAACAAGGCGATTTAAAATTGAACGAACTTTTTAATATCACTTCAGTTAAAAAAGAAGCGTTGCATAATCAGGTGTTGGTAGAAGAAAAAATAAGTTCTTCCATGCTCGTAGTTGCCAATCCACAAATGCCTGCCATTGAAATTGGTGAACATTGTTTTAGTCCGTATAACTGCGATTTTATGGGTACTTGCTGGAAAAATGTCCCTAAAAATTCGGTATTTGAAATAACAGGAATACAAAAAGTGGAGCAGTTTAATTTATACAAACAAGGCTTTAAAACAATTGCAGAAATCCCGGAGGTCAATGCCTTGGATAAAAATGCAAATATTCACATTCAAGCTTTTAAAAAAGGCGAAGCAAGAGTTGATCTTGCGGCAATTAAAACTTTTTTAGAAAAAGTGACATACCCGGTGTTCTTCATGGATTTTGAAAGTTTCATGCCTGCCGTTCCAATATACAATAATACCAAGCCTTACCAGCATATCCCTTTTCAATATTCTTTGCATTATAAAAAGGACAAAGAAGCAGCTGTTGAACATTTTTATTTTTTAGCCGAACAAGGTGCCGATCCACGAAAACAATTTTTAGAAAGTTTATTACAACATACTGAAAATAACGGGACTATTTTAGTGTATGATGCATTAATGGAGCGCAACATATTGAATAGCCTAAAAAAAGATTTCCCTGAATATACTGCCCAAATTGATGAACGTTTGAAACGTTTTGTTGATCTGATGTTACCGTTCCAAAATCGGAGCTATTATCATCCGGCAATGAAAAACTCCTATTCGATAAAAAACATATTACATGCCCTGGTACCTGACCTTAGTTATACAAATTTAAAAATATCGAGTGGAAGTATTGCTATGGTAGCCTTTGAACACCTTCAAACCGAAACTGATCTATTCAAAATTATTGAAACAAGAGAAGACCTATTAGAATATTGCAAGCTAGATACCCTGTCAATGGTGAGAATTTTCGAAATTCTTGAAAATCAAGTGTAAGCTATTTCAGTTCCGAAAAATTTATAATCGTATCAAAGGTCAAATCATTACCGATGATGCCGCGTTAGGGATTGCAGCGTAAATCCTTCCCTTCCGCGAATTAGCGGAAGGGAAGATTGAAGCGTAAAGCCCGCCAATTCTTTTCAGAATTGGAACGCCCAATAAATTTTAATTTATAACAGCAAAAAATAATACCAAAAATTCAGTACATACGAAACGGCTCTCATCAAATAGAAATGATCTTTGCTTCTTCAACAATAACATTCAATTCACTTATCATCATTGCTGTTGCGCCCCATACGGTTAAACCCTCTATTTCATAATAAGGCGTTTTTATTTTATAATTGTTACTGTGAGTAATGATTTTTTCTGACTTAATTCCTTTATCATTTAAATTGAAGAGATCAACAGAAATAATTTTTTGTACTTCATACGCATCCATAATAAAATCGGGTTGTTTACTCACAAAACCTATAAAAGGAGAAACCAAAAAATTGCTTGGATTTATATATAGATCGGTGAGTTTACCAATGATTTCAATATCATTGGTAGGGGCTCCTACCTCTTCAAAAGTCTCACGTAAAGCGGTGTGAGACAGATCAATATCTGTTTCTTCGAACTTACCACCAGGAAAAGCAACTTGTCCGCTGTGTACCCCTTCATAAACCGGTCGCTGAATCAATAATGTATGAATGCTTTCCTCCACAGGAAATAATAAAATTAAAACTGCACTCTTTCGTGGATTATATGATAAGGGATCAATATGCTGAATACGCTGTCTTGTAAAAGGTGCCATCAAAAATTGAGCCTCCTCCCCGGGTAGGGGTTTTTGAAAGCGTACTTTTAATTGTTCGATGAACTTAACAAACATATTTTTTTGAAATTCTACTTTATATTTAAGTACTAAATTAATAATTCTTTGGCAGATTTATAAATTCAAAGGATCAGTTTTCGTAATTATTCATGGGTTTCTGCTCAGAAAACAGTGTATATCAATTACTTATAAACAAAATGAAACTAATTATACATTGTGGACGTACAAGAATTCAAATCAAAAATTATAGCCTATGAATCCAGAACAATTGAAACAGATGGTTAAATGGCTAAATCTCCAGATTCTACATTTGACCGACTCTATAAAGGAAGCCCATCAATCAAACAATTACGGCAGGGCAATACAGTATGAAGGAATGCGTGATGCCTTTAAAAAATTCTTAACTAAATTTACAAGTACAACAGAAGAAAAAGAAAAAATCACCAATAAACAAACAAGAAGTAGAATTTAAATTACATCCCCATGAAACCAGAACAAATACAACAAATGGTTCAATGGTTAAATCAGCAAGTTGTGCATTCAAATGAATCCATTAACGAAGCTCATCAGACTAACAATTACTGCAAAGAAACACAGTTTGAAGGAATGCGTGATGCTTTTATGAGATGCTTGAACAAACTTAATAACGCTTGATTTTATCATTAATCTTCCCCTTTTCAGCCTTGAATAATAGAACGGTCGTTATTTAAAAATTATGTTTTTAACTTAACACGGCTGTATTGAATAGTTATGCCTACCCTAATAAGCCCTTTTTAACTATCCCGAAAAGAAAATACAATCCAACGTTTGTTTTATCCCATACTAATCTCCTCAGATTTTAAAAATAAGCAGAAGTATTATCATTACTGCCGAAACCTAACTTATCCATCCTGATAGCCCCACCGTTATTGATATTGGTTGCTCTAATGGAAAAAATACATAGCCGTAAAATTTTTTTAGCCATTAATAAAATTATTGTACATTTGAAACCAATTATCGTAAAAAAATACCAATTATCGCCAAAAACAACCAATTATCTAACAAATGTAACCAATTATAACTTTTGCCGTACAACAATTCAAATTTCAAAATTGAACTCATGAATCCTGAGCAATTACAACAAATAATTAATTGGCTTAATCTGGAAATTGAACGTTTAAACCTGTCCATTAATGAGGCAGACAAAACTAACAATTACGGTAGGAAAACACAGTACGAAGGAATGCGCGATGCCTTTGTACAATTTTTAAAAGAGGTGAGCAATACAAAAAAAGAAAAAGTGAAGCCTATTACTAAAAATATAAGAACTAACATTTAATACTAAAGCCTATGAATCCGGAACAAATACAACAAATGGTTCAATGGTTAAATCAACAGGTTATGCATTCAACTGAATCCATCAACGAAGCGCATCTAACAAACAATTATTACAAAGAAACACAGTTTGAAGGAATGCGAGATGCCTTTATGAGGTGCCTAAACAAAATTAAAAACGTTTGATTTATCATTTTCTAACCACATCAACCTTAAATTAAAAGTAGAGCCCCTTATAAAAAAATTATAAGGGGCTCTACATCTTCATTATTCAATTCTTAAAGCTGCTTCTCCTTTCTGAAAAATGGGCTTTCAATAAAAAAATAATACTACGGTTAAATTTTATAGTGTCCTTCCCGGATACACTTTCAATGCTTTTTCCAAGCAGATCATTGCACTTTTCAAATCTTCCTTATTCAATACATAAGCCAATCTCACCTCGTTTATTCCCGATCCCGGTGTGGAGTAAAACCCTGTAGCAGGCGCTAACATAACGGTTTCACCATTGTATTCGAACTCTTCCAATAACCATTGACAAAATTTATCAGAGTTATCAATTGGTAAACGGGCAATGCAATAAAAGGCTCCGCTTGGTTTCGGGCAGAAAACACCTTCCATTTTGTTTAGTGCTTCTATTATGAAATCCCTACGCTCAACATATTCTTTTTGAACTTTAACAAAATATTCTTTGGGGGTATTTAAGGCAGCCTCCGCTCCTATTTGTCCGAATGTTGGCGGACTTAAACGTGCCTGGGCAAATTTCATAGCGGCAGCCATTACCTCTTTATTTTTAGATATTAAGGCTCCTATACGCGCGCCACATGCACTGTAACGTTTTGAAATAGAATCGAGCAAAATCACATTATTATCAATGCCTTTCAAATGCATTACCGAAACATATTCTTTTCCATCATAACAAAACTCACGGTAAACTTCATCGGAAAGTAAAAACAGATCATACTTCAACACCAGTGCTTTCAATAGTTCCAGCTCCTCTCTTGAATATAAATATCCTGTCGGGTTGCCGGGATTACAGATCATGATCCCTTTTGTTTTTGGGGTAATTAATTTTTCAAATTCCGAAATTGGAGGCAAAGCAAATCCTGTTTCAATAAACGATTTAACAGGTTTTATAATTACATCTGCAGCGCAGGAAAAACCATTATAATTTGCATAAAAGGGTTCAGGGATAATAATTTCATCACCCGGGTTAAAACAAGCCATCATTGCTATTGAAATAGCCTCAGAACCACCGGTAGTAATAATGATCTCGTTTGAATCAATATTAATTTTAAAACCATTATAATAGTCTGCTAATTTTTTTCTATATGATTCGAATCCAGCCGAATGTGAATATTCCAACACTTTAACATCTGCATTTTTAATTGCATCAATCATTATTTGTGGAGTTTCAATATCAGGCTGCCCGATATTTAAGTGATATATTTTGCGTCCCAATTTTTTTGCAGCCTCTGCAAAAGGAACTAACTTACGTATTGGAGATGAAGGCATAGTATTGCCTTTAAGAGATATTTTTGGCATTTTATTTATTTTTAATTGCCGCCAAAGTTAATGTTTTAGATAGATAACTGTGTACCGGTTTGATTAAAAATTAAAACTTCTTAAATATGAACATATCCTAAAACTGCAAATCCCTCTCTAAAAAATTTAGAGAGGGATTCGAGAGATACTACTTAAACAAAACAAATTATTTTTTCATTTCCACCGGAGTTGCAACAGTTGGAGCCGGAGTTGGATCAGGATTAACAACACCTTTAATTTTAATTACTTTAGAAGGGGTGTCAGCATTGGATGTCAATGTAATTGTTTTTTCAAACGCACCTACTCTATCAGTAGCATATTTTACTTTGATAACAGCTGTTTCGCCCGGCTTAATTGGTTCTTTCGGCCAATTTGGAGTTGTACAACCACATGAACCTACTGCATTAGAAATAATTAATGGTTCTTTACCTACGTTTGTAAATTTGAATTCACGGTTACCATCAGCATTATGGGCGATAGTTCCATAATCCATTACTTCTGTTTCAAATTTAAATTTTGGAGCATTAGCGTTTAAAGGATTAGGTGTAGTTGTTTCCTGTGCATTAGCACCAATTGCAACACATAACATTAATCCGATCGATAAAAATGTCTTTTTCATTGTTTGGGGATTTTTAATTTTTAATTATTATTTATTATTTATTTTCTATTTGTTTTAATGTTTTTCAAATGGAATAGCGCCATCTTCTTTTTTTCCATTTGCAGGAAAAGCCTCTTCAGTTGGAGCAGCCTGAACAACTCCTTTAATAGTGATCACCTTTTGAGGTGTTTTGGCGTTTGAATTGATAGAAACCGTTTTGGTAAAACTTCCCGGACGTTTTGTATCATAAGTCACTTTAATTACCTGTGTTTCTCCCGGTTTAATAGGAACATTTTTAGGGTAAGTTGGTACGGTACATCCACATGAGCCTTTAGCATCACTAATAATCAACGGTTCTGATCCTGAATTTTTAAATTTAAACTCGTACGTTCCATTGCCTGCATATTCAATCGTTCCAAAGTCATGAACATCATTTTCAAATGTCATTTCAGCCAGACTTGTACTAACAGCCTGAACCGGAACAGAAGGTTTTTCGCCAACTTTACCAGCCGATTGCGCCTGAACAAACACTGTTGATAGAACTGCTGCACTTAATGTAAGAATCACTTTTTTCATGGTAAACAAAATTTAATCATTATTTATTGTTAAAGGTTAAATTTCCTATTACGTTTTAGCCATAATCATGCCAAAAAACAAAATTCAGGAAAATATTTTATTAACTTTACGCCAATTAATAAACGAAGTACGTAAATTATTATGGAAATTCCAAAAACATACGATCCAAAAATTACTGAAGATAAATGGTACGCCCATTGGCAAAAGCATAAATTCTTTAAATCAACCCCCGATAAGCGCGAACCCTACACGATAGTGATTCCTCCTCCCAATGTTACCGGAGTATTGCACATGGGGCACATGCTCAATAATACCATACAGGATGTTTTAATACGTATGAAACGGATGCAAGGCTATAATGCCTGTTGGGTGCCGGGTACCGATCACGCTTCTATTGCCACCGAAGCAAAAGTTGTTGCTTTATTAAAAGAAAAAGGAATTAAAAAATCAGATCTAACAAGAGAAGAATTTTTAAAATATGCATGGGAATGGAAAGATAAATATGGTGGGATCATTCTTAAACAACTCGAAAAACTTGGTGCTTCCTGCGATTGGGACCGTACCCGGTTTACCATGGAAGATGATCTGAGTGAAGCGGTAATTGATGTTTTTATCGATTTACATGCTAAAGGTCAGATCTATCGTGGGGTAAGGATGGTTAACTGGGATCCGCAAGGATTAACGGCAGTTTCTGATGAAGAAGTTATTCATAAAGAAGTAAATTCAAAATTATATTATGTAAAATATAAAATTGAAAATTCAGAACCAACTGAATATATTACAATAGCAACCACCCGTCCTGAAACGATTTTGGGCGATACCGCCATATGTGTTCATCCGGAAGATGAGCGTTACAAGCATTTGAAAGGCAAAAGGGTGCTCGTACCGATTATAAACAGAAGCGTGCCTGTTATTTTTGATGATTATATAGATATTGAATTTGGTACCGGTGCATTAAAAGTAACCCCTGCTCATGATATTAATGACTATAATCTTGGCGTAAAGCATGGCCTTGAAGTAATTGATACCATTGCTGCGGATGGGAAAATGAGTGAAGCCGCACAGTTTTATGTTGGTGAAGATCGTTTTGCGGTTCGTAAAAAAATTGCGAAAGATCTGGATGAAATGGGATTAATTGTGAAAGTGGAAGATATCAAAAATAAAGTTGGATATTCTGAGCGGACTGATGCTGTTATTGAACCAAAGCTAAGTATGCAATGGTTCTTAAAAATGGATACCATTTCCAAACCTGCATTGGAAAATGTACTGAACGGTGAAATAAAATTAATTCCTGAAAAATTTACAAACACCTATAAACACTGGATGGAAAATGTACACGACTGGTGTATCTCCCGTCAATTGTGGTGGGGACAACAGATTCCTGCATGGTACGATAATAAAGGGAATACAGTGGTTTGTAAAACTAAAGAAGAAGCGCTCATTAAATTGAGAGTTAAGAATTTAGAGTTAAGAGTTGAAGATGTTAAACAGGATGAAGACGTATTAGATACCTGGTTCTCGTCCTGGTTATGGCCTATCAGTGTGTTTGATGGGTTCAAAAACCCTGATGGAGAGGATATAAGATACTACTACCCTACTAACGATCTGGTAACAGCCCCTGAAATTTTATTTTTCTGGGTAGCCCGTATGATCATTGCCGGTTATGAATTTATAACTCCGGATGAAAAAGAACATCAACGAAAAATATCGAAAAAAGAGTTAAGTATCTATAATCCTAAAGGGGCAAAACCATTTACCAATGTATATTTAACAGGGATCGTTCGTGATAAACAGGGACGCAAAATGAGTAAATCATTGGGTAATTCTCCTGATCCTATTGAATTAATTGAGAAATATGGTGCTGATGGGGTTCGTGTTGGAATGTTATTATGCTCCCCTGCAGGCAATGACCTGCCTTTTGATGAAAGCATGTGTGAACAGGGCCGTAACTTCTCCAATAAGATCTGGAATGCATTCAGATTAATTAATGGTTGGGAAGTAAATCCAGATGGAAAACAATCTGAAGCAAGCAAGATTTCTGTAGAATGGTTTGATGCTAAATTTAATGAACAATTAAATTTAATTAATGATCTATACTCGAAATACAGGATGAGTGAAGCATTGATGACCACCTACAAATTAGTTTGGGACGATTTCTGTGCCTGGTATTTAGAAATGATCAAACCGGAGTTTGTTGATGGTAAATCATTACCAATTGATAAAGCAACGTATGATGCTACAATTATTTTCTTTGAAAAAATATTGAAAGTATTGCATCCTTTTATGCCTTTTATTACGGAAGAGATCTGGCATTTGATTGCTGAACGTAAAGAGAAAGATTGCATCATTGTTGCGGAATGGCCGATAGCAGTGAAGGAAAACACAGCCATTTTAAAGGATTTTGAAGTGGTAATGGAAGTAATTTCGAATATCAGAACTATCCGTAAACAAAAAAACATTTCACCAAAAGAGAAATTAAAAGTATTTGAAAAGGTAAATCAGGGCGAGATCATAAAATCGTATGATGGCATTATAATCAAACTATGTAATTTAAGTAGTTTTGAATATGTAAATCAAAAGGTGGATGGTGCGCTGTCATTTGTTTTGAAGCATGCTGAATTTTACGTTCCAATTTCACAAAACATTGATATAGAAGTTGAAAAAGAACGTTTAGCAAAAGATCTTGAATACAACAAGGGGTTTTTAAAATCGGTAGAAATAAAGCTAAGCAACGAGAAATTTGTTGCAAATGCAAAGCCGGAGATGATTGCCAACGAAAAGAAAAAACAAGCTGATGCCGAAGCAAAGATAAAAGCGATCGAGGAGCAGTTAATGAGCTTGAGTTAAATAATTGATGAGCTGTATCTTCTTCTAAGTTCTCGTGAATATAAGATTTTCGATTGCAATGCCTGCGTTAGGGATTGCAACGAAAATCCTTTTTGTTCTTCACAAAAAGATTGAAGTGAAAAGCCCGCCACTTTCTTTTTCAGAAAGTGGAACGCCCAAAGCATATTAATTAAAATGTGATTGTTTTTTATTGATGATCCCAATTACTTTCCCTTTGAATTTTGTTCCAATGAAGGGTGTGTTAGTCGATTTGGATCGAATACTCTTTTTCTCAAAGATCCATTCAGCTTCAGGATCGAATAAAGTGATATTTGCCTGCTGTCCTTCAGCAATTTTAGGTTGTTCGAGCTTTAATATGGTACGAGGGTTTATTGTAAGCGCATCAATGATTGTTTCCAATTTTATTTTCCCCTTGTTCGTATTGATCAGACCGAAAGCACTTTCCAGGCCAATCATTCCGTTAGAAGCGTAATCAAATTCTATATCTTTTGTTTCTATATCCTGGGGCCGGTGGTCGCTGGTGATCGCATCAATTGTTCCATCAGCAAGTCCTTTGCGCAGGGCTTCCATATCCGATTTAATACGTAAGGGAGGGTTCAGTTTATAATTGCTATCAAAGCCCAGCAAAGCTGTATCATCCAGTGCAATGTTGTATGCATTTATAGATGCGGTAATTTTCAGTCCGCTTGCTTTGGCTTGTTTTATCAGGCTTACTGATTTTTGAGTAGAAATATTTGAAATATGAATAGGTGCGTTGGTGTATTCTGCTAAAAAGATATTTCGGCCAACCATTAATTCTTCAGCTAGTGCTGGTATCCCCTTTAAACCAAGTATTGTAGAAGTGGCACCTTCATTCATTTTACCATCCTGGGAAATGGATTTTTCATCGCAATGGGTGATAATTAAGCTTCCAAAATTTTGTGAATACAATAAGGCGCGCATTAGCAATCCTGCATCCGTGATCGGTTTTTTATCATCAGAAAATGCTACAGCTCCTGCCTGCTGCATATCATACATTTCGGAGATGTCTTTTCCTTCCTGACGGTATGATACAGTACCAATTGGATGGACATCTACAATAGAATTGACCGTTTTATTTTTGATATACTGAACATCGCCTTTGGAATGAATTGGAGGATTTGTTGATGATACAACTGCCACCCCTGTGTATCCACCTGCAATGGCAGCGCTAATACCGCTGTTTAGATCCTCTTTATGTTCAAATCCGGGATCACAGAAACTTACCTGCATATCCAACCAACCGGCCGACAAATGAAGATTTTTAGCTTCAATTACCTTAACATTTTTTTGAGGAACTATCTTTGATTTAATGGAACTGATCATTCCATTTTCAATTAACACATCCACGACTTTACCATTGTATGGTGACTTAGAGTCGATAATGTGAGCCGATTTGATGAGTATATTCATAATTTGGTAATTTGATAATTTGATGATTTGATATTTTTCAAATCAATTTTTCACCCCTTCATAAAACGTAATAACAAACCTTCCACAGCTAAAAATAACAAAGCCAAAATAATACAGAGTTTCCAAAGTTTTTTACCCTGTTCTATCTCCATTAAGGATTGTTTTAGGTCTTGTGTGCCTGTTTCCAGGATATTGAAATTATTGAAATTTTTATTTACCAATTGTTCTTTTAGTTCATCAGAGGTAAAACAATTTAAGTCAGATTCCTTACGGTTAAAGTTGAAGGAAAGTCCTGAAATCAAATCTTTACCGGCAAATAAGTTATAATTACCGGCATTGGTAATTTGATTGTGCACCAATATTTCGGTTTTTGCATCCATTACTTTATGCTCGGGAATGATATCAAAATCAGATTTTAAATTACGAATGTGAAATACATTTTCGCCCGTTAAAACATTTGCAGATTCAATAACTTCATCAGTTCCAATTGTATAAAACAATGGTTGAGTACTCTGGCTATAGATCCCGATTTTATATAGAGTAGGAACAAAAATAGAATGTTTACCAAAGTTGCTGAAATCCGGTTGTAACGACACGGATGAGAGGTATAACTTACCTTTATCCACATCATACTTACTTAAAAAAACATCATCATTTTGTAATCTGAGTAAATACTCTTCGTTACTTTTTGTCGTTTTTGAGATCCTATAATGCTTACTTACAATAGGTAAATTAAGGTTGGTGGCGCTAAATGTTTTTTTATCAAATACATCTTTATAAATATCATGTTCCAGATTCACTTTATCTACCTTAGTATTTAGGGTATCCAAAGCTTCGTAATAATTAGCATTTGCGGCCAATAAAAATTCTCTGTAAGAATTCAAATCGCTTTGCGGATTTGGGAAAACCAATACACTTCCACCATTACTCATAAAGCGTTTCAGCTCTTGTGCCAAGCCTGATGTGATCGTTTTTAATTCATTTAATACGATCAGTTTATTACTGGAAAGTGAAGAATAATCGAGTTTATTTTCAGGAGAATTTTTCAATACAAATAATGAGTCGGATCCGAAAAGCTTATTCAGATAAGGGCTTTCAGATCTTGCGATATCTGTAGTTGAAGAATTTATACATAACACAGGGATATTTTTAGCCACTTCAAAGCTAAAATAAAACGTATCATCAAAGGTAACCGGGTAATCGTTCAATTCAATGCGGCAATGCTGTAAACCTGTTTCTTTAGAGGAAAAAGAAAGAATTATCTCTGTTTCTGATTCTTTATCAATGTTAAAACTTGCAGGCGTTTTTTGAATTTCATTGATGAATAATTTAATAGAATTGTTTTCTAAAACTTTATCCGACACATTTTTAATGCGAACATGCAATTTCTCTATTTGATTAAATTGACGCACGGGAGTTTCAAACCAGCAGGTATCAATATAAACATTGTCTTTTTGCACGGCAATTAAAGGAACAAAATTAAAGCTGATAGCAGTATCATTTTTAATTTTGTCAATATTTACAATGCTTTTTTGAAAGTCGGAAACGATAAAGGACACCTTAATTTCATTTCCTTTATTTTGTAATACATCCATTTGACGGGTTACAATTTCGGAGAGACTATGGCTGGCAGGACTTATTTTTACTTCATCCAAAAGTTCAATAAATTCTTCTTTATTGACTAAACGTTGATGTTTACCTTCAAAATCATTGGTAAGCAATTGAAAACGGTCGGTAGGTTTATATGCGGAAACAATTTCTGAAGCACGTTTTTTTGCATCGTCCAACAGTGTTCCATTTACATTGATCGCATCCATGCTAAAGGAATTATCAACAAAGATGCTTACAACCTTATCGCCAACCACTACTTTTTTGTTTTCAACAGGAATAAAAGGTTGAGCAAAAGCGAAGACCAAAAAGCTAATAGCCAGGATACGTGCAGCTAAAACTAATAAATGTTTGAGTTTGGAT
The DNA here is from genome assembly GCA_030654175.1 of Bacteroidia bacterium. Lineage (GTDB taxonomy): Bacteria > Bacteroidota > Bacteroidia > 2-12-FULL-35-15 > 2-12-FULL-35-15 > 2-12-FULL-35-15. The sequence goes on along the minus strand of JAURXZ010000001.1, from coordinate 183,869 downwards.
TTAGCCTGGGTTTCCTCTTTAACTTCTTTTAAAAAGCGAATATTGCTGAAATAAACGGTCTTGAACTTCCGGAAATTAAATAAATGAATAATAATGGGAATGGCGATTGCCGAGAGTGCAAATAAAAATGCTGGATAGGTGAAGCTCATCAAAAGACAAAGTTAATACTTTTTTGCAAAATGTTGCACTCTTTTTATAGTTTGATGCCATTTTTTGATACGTTTATAGCTCATTTTGCAAATTTTGTCAATTTTTAATTGATTTGCCTTTCTTCAACGAAAAAATTACATTTGTATGGTTTAGAAATTTATTATGGAAAAAGAATGTCCTGAATGTGGTGAGCAAATAAAAGGTAGGGCAGATAAAAAATTCTGTTCGGATCTTTGCCGGAATGCATTCAACAATAAATTGAATAGCGACACTACCAATTATGTAAGGAATGTAAATAATATTTTACGAAAAAACAGAAGGATCCTCGGAGAACTTATTCCTGCAGAAACAGCAAAAACAACCAAAGCCAAATTGGTTCAAAATGGATTTAATTTCCAATATTATACCAATGCCTATACTACTAAAAAAGGTACAACCTATTATTTTTGCTACGAATATGGCTACCTGCCGATAGAAAACGATTATTATTTTTTAGTGAAACGGAAAGAATAATTAAACCTCTCCTACCCATAGGGACAGTAAACTCCGAGATTTGCTTAACTATTTTAAATTATCAAGTATTGCTAGTCGTTTATTTCTCCGATTTCTGAAGGTTGGTCCCGGTTAAGCAATAAAACTTCTTTACGCTTTCTCTCAATTCTGTAAACCAAAAACAAACTTATCGCAACCGTTGCAAAGCTGGTAGCAACGTACAACCATTCACCTTCTTCTATTCCCACTTTATCAGCATTATCAGGAATAGCACCTCTATTTGCCAGCCAGATCAAAACTACCGCCATTCCATTATTAATGAAATGTGCCACTATACCGGGCCACAAGGAGCCGCTCCATAAAAACAGGTAACCTAAGTAAGCCCCCATCAACATACGCGGTAAAAATCCAAAAAACTGCATGTGGAAGGCGCTAAATAAAATCGCCCCGATCCACACTCCTACATGCTTATTACGAGTGCAGTCTATCAATACTTTTTGCAGGACACCACGAAAAAAAAGTTCTTCACTAAGCGCTGCCATTAATGCTATCACGATTAAATTTAAGATCAGTACACCAACAGAAGTACCTTTAGTAAAGGCTTCGGTAAGTATTTTTGCTTTTTCTTCGCTTTGCTGCATCCATGTTTCTATTCCACTAAGCGCTTCAGGTAATTTTAAGTGCTGATTAGCATCAGATAACCAGTTTATCATTGGCATGGCAAGTAACATCCCTATTCCGGCAATCATTAAAGTGGTAATTGCCGGCTTGGTGGTAACACCTAAATAATGAATACGTGGTTTTGTCCAGAAAACAGCAAACAGAATAGCAGGGAAAACAAAAACAACAAGTACGCTTAAACCCTGGATTATTTTCAAGGTTGCAATGGTATTGGGGTTATCCAGGTTCATTACAATATCATCGTCACCACCCAAAACAGTGAGTAAACCCAATGCGAAAATGTATACTAAAAGGAAGCTTAACTTAAGCCATGATTGGCGTTCTGGTTCAATGTTTTGCATTAATGTGTTTATTTGGGTAATTTTGCAACAAATCTACAAAAAGCAATTGTACAATTTTACAATTTTGCAGTAGGCAATTCTTGCAATTGAAGTAGATAATCGAAAAAATGGTAAAAATAGGTAACATAGAATTAGGCGATTTCCCTTTATTGCTGGCTCCCATGGAAGATGTGAGCGATCCGCCTTTTCGCGCGGTATGCAAAAAAAATGGGGCTGATCTTATGTATACCGAATTTATTTCTTCGGAAGGCCTGATTCGGGATGCAGCAAAAAGTGTTCAGAAACTTGATATTTTTGAATATGAACGTCCAATTGGTATTCAGCTATTTGGATCTGATATTAACTCCATGCGTGAAGCAGGCATAATTGCTGATAACGCGCATCCAGACCTTATAGATATTAATTATGGCTGCCCTGTAAAGCAAGTTGCTTGCAGAGGCGCTGGTGCTGCCCTTTTACAGGATATCCCTAAAATGGTGATGATGACATCGGAGATCGTGAAAATAGCGCATCGCCCCGTTACAGTAAAAACACGTTTGGGGTGGGATGATACTACAAAAAATGTGGTTGAAGTAGCGGAACGACTCCAAGATATAGGCATTTCAGCACTTACCATTCACGGACGAACACGCGCTCAACTTTATAAAGGCGATGCCGACTGGACCTTAATTGGCGAGATCAAAAATAATTCCCGTATTAAAATCCCAATTTTTGGAAATGGTGATATTGATTCACCTGAAAAAGCCAAAATAATGAGAGATCGTTATGGTGTGGATGGAATTATGATCGGAAGGGCTAGTATTGGCTATCCATGGATCTTTAATGAGATAAAACATTTTTTCAAAACAGGGGAACACCTTGCTCCGCCAACTATTACTGACCGCGTCAATGTCTGCAAGGAACATTTGGATTTTTCTATCAGATGGAAAAGTAAACATGCCGGAATTGTTGAGATGCGCAGGCATTATACCAATTACTTCAAAGGATTGCCGAATTTTAAAGAGTATCGTACTAATTTGGTTACTACTTATTCGTATGACGAGATCATCGGTATTTTAGATGAAGTGGAGAAGAAGTATACGGAGATGGAGACTGTTTAGTACCTTTAACACAGAGTTCACAGAGTTTTTTAGAGGTTTCACAGAGAAAAGTTATGTCAAACTCTGTGAAACTCTTTTTTTTGCCCTGTGTCCTCTGTGTTAAAAAATTGTATTAAAACGCTAAGTGCCTCTTCGTGAATATCCTTACGGGATACCAGGCAGCAAAAAAACCAATTAACAATACTGCTCCTGTTATCATCACAAAATCAGTTAGTTCCAGCTTGATTGGGTAAGCATCCACTACATAGCCTTCTGTGAATCTAATTAAGGAAAATTTTATCTGCAACCAGCAAACAAAAGTTCCAAGTATGAGACCTAATGCCGCACCAATAATAGTTATTAGTAAGCCTTCCATTAAAAATATCCTTCGTATCAATTGAATATCGGCTCCCATATTATGCAAAATGGTAATATCTTTTTTCTTTTCAATTATCAGCATCGTTAATGAACCAATTACATTGAAAGTCGCTATTATCAAGATAAATAGAAGGATAATAAATGTCCATAGTTTTTCAGATTTTAATGTTTTGTATAGCAAGGCATTTTGCTGCTGACGATTTTTTATTTCATATTTATCGCCAAGCAGTGAATGAATTTGTTGTTCTATTTTTTCTTTGTCGGCTCCCTCTTTAAAGCCCAATTCAATAGAACTGACTTCGGTAGTATAATCGAACAGCTCCCTGGCCTTATGAATATTCATGATCACATATTTGTAATCAAATTCATCATTAATTGAAAAAGCTCCTGCCGGATATGCTTTTAATTCGTTTAATCCACCTTCAGCATCAAAAGTGCTTACAGTACCACGTTTGGGGGCATAAACAGAAATTGGAGTGAACAAATCATTTGGTCCGTTTTGTAATATATAACTAATGCCTTTACCAATAACAATATTGTTTTTTTCCAAATTGAACTCCCCATCACTTACAAGAGAATCGAAATTGGTCATCCTTTCAAAATCAGTGCTAACCCCTTTTATTGTGGCAATACATTGTTTATCATTTAACTTTAATAAGGCATTGCCTTCCATTACCTCGGTATAATAAGCAATGCCTTCTATTTTTTTTAATGATTGAAATTCGGTAGGATCAGGACTAAACGTTTTGCCGTGTTTCAGAGTAATTTCAATATCCGCATCAAATGAATTATAGAGCGATTGGACCAGGTCAGATAAACCATTGAATGCCGAAAGCACTATTATGAGCGCCATTGTTCCAATACAGATCCCTGCCACAGAAATGCCTGAAATGATATTTATGGCATTGTGTGATTTTTTAGAGATCAGGTAACGTTTTGCTATGAAAAAAGGGAGGTTCAGAGTTGAGAGTTTAAAGTTTGAAAGTTCAAAATTCTAAGTTCAAAGTTTTATTAATAGTGTTGAATTTTGCTTTAAAGTTTTGGATTCAAAAATTATTTTCACACGTTTTAAATTAAGTCTTGCACTTTCTAACTTTCAAACTTTGAACTTTAAACTAATTTACTTTTTCAAAAGTTCATCAATACGCATTGCATAATCCAATGAATCGTCAAGGAAAAACACGAGATTAGGTATGATACGGACTTGTTTTTTGATCCTGCCGGATAGTTTTATTCTAATATCCTTAGTATGCACCTGAATTAATTTAAGTAATTCTTTGGTATCCGGAACATTAAATAAACTAACGTAAACTTTTGCGATCCCAAGATCGGGGCTCACCCTTACCTGCGTAACGGTGATCAATGCATTACCAAACAAAAGGCGTGTTTCTCGCTGAAAAATTTCACCAAGTTCTTTTTGTATTAATCGCGATACTTTTAACTGACGTGTTGAATCCATTTTTGGAAATATAATTTTAAAACCCAAAATTAACAATTAACAGCGACAAAGCTTATATTTGCGGCATGAAAAATATTTTTGGTGTACTCCAATATATAAAGGGGTACTGGCGCTATGCCTTTTTTAATATTACATTCAATATTCTTTCGGCCGGTTTTTCTTTGTTTTCTATTGCTATGTTGTTCCCCTTTTTGCAGGTCTTGTTTTCTGACGACAGCAAAAAAATGGAAGAACTTCAGAAAATGGGAAAGCCCGAATTTCATCTTTCTTCTTCCTCCATAATTGATAATATAAATTATATATTAGCCAAGGATATTGAGGCACATAGCCAAATGCACGCCCTGGTGGGCATTTGTATATTTATTATCATCACCATTTTCTTTAAAAATTTATTCCGTTATCTTGGTATGTTCTTTATCGCACCTATACGAAATGGTGTAGTAAAAGACATGCGTAATAACCTGTTTCAAAAAATACTGGTTTTACCTCTAAGCTATTATTCCGATGAGCGCAAAGGAGACATCATGTCGCGCATGACGGCCGATGTTCGGGAGATCGAATGGAGCATAATGAGCTCGTTGGAGATGATCTTTCGTGAACCGGTTACTATTGTTATTTCTTTGGTATTTATGTTTTTGATGAGTTGGGAGTTAACGGCAATGGCCCTCATATTGCTACCTATTGCCGGTATTGTGATAGGACGGATCGGGAAATCACTTAGACGCACTTCTACGGAAGAAAAAGAAAAAACGGGTACGCTAATGTCTATAATGGATGAGACTTTAGGAGGCTTACGTATTATTAAAGCATTTAATGCGGAAAATAATGTAAAGCAAAAATTTGTAAAAGTGAATAGTGCCTATACCAACCTGATGGTAAAGGTTTACCGGAGAGTGGATCTTTCGTCCCCTTTAAGTGAATTTATGGGAATAACTGTATTTGTTACCATTTTATATGTTGGAGGACAGATGGTGCTTGGCGAGCATCCTACCATGAGTGGAGCTGTTTTTATCACTTACCTTGCCTTGTTTTCGCAATTAATTGCCCCTGCAAAATCTTTTACTACCGCTTATTATAATATTCAAAAAGGATTGGCTTCTGCCGAAAGGGTAAATAAAATATTGAATGCCGATGTAACCATTAAAGACCCTGTTAATCCCAAAAAACTGAATAGTTTCGAAAAAGAAATTGAATATAAAAATGTATCATTTGCGTATCGCGAAAATGAAGCGGGTTGGGTACTAAATAATATCAATTTTAAAATTGAAAAGGGTAAAACCATTGCCTTGGTTGGGCAATCGGGTTCCGGAAAAACTACAATGGCGGATATGCTGCCTCGTTTTTATGACCCAACACAAGGTGAAATTTTAATTGACGGAGTTTCGATAAAAGATGCTAAACTTACCGATGTTCGGGCATTAATGGGCATTGTAACACAGGAATCCATTTTATTTAATGATACTATATTTAATAACATTGCCTTTGGTATTGAAAACGTTACTGAAGACCAAGTAATAGAAGCCGCAAAAATTGCAAATGCGCATGAATTTATTTCAGAAATGTCGTTAGGATATCAGACTAATATTGGTGACAGAGGCAGCAAATTATCTGGTGGACAGCGCCAAAGAGTGAGTATTGCAAGAGCTGTTTTAAAAAACCCTCCTATATTGATATTAGATGAAGCTACATCCGCATTAGATACTGAAAGTGAACGCCTGGTGCAGGATGCCTTAAACAAACTAATGAAAAACCGCACCTCTTTGGTTATTGCTCACCGTTTATCCACCATTCAGCATGCTGATGAAATTATTGTTATGCAAAAAGGTGAAATTATTGAACGTGGTACGCATACCGATCTTATTGCTAAAAATGGCGCTTATCGCAAGTTGCATGAATTGCAGTCGTTTATTTAATTTTCATCACTATTGTAAAAGATAATATTGAAAGTTATTCAAATAGGGATAAGTAAATGTTTGACCAAATAAGTTTTAATTAAAGGAAACGATTAAATATGGTGAACAAAACGGATGATTATTTAGCCCCACACTACGTACAACGCAGTAATTGGCTTAGAGCAGCTGTCCTTGGTGCAAATGATGGTATTTTATCAACAGCCAGTCTTGCCATAGGTATTGCAGCAGCAAGTGAACTTAGAGAACCTTTAGTATTAGCTACTGTTGCAGGATTAGTTGCCGGGGCTTTATCAATGGCTGCCGGAGAGTATGTTTCTGTCAGCTCCCAAACAGATGTGGAAAAGGCGGATATCAAACGCGAAAAACAAGAATTGGAAGAAATGCCTGAGCTTGAATTGGAGCGATTGGCTGAAATTTACGAAAAAAGAGGCTTAAAAAAGGAAACTGCCTTGACAGTTGCAAAAGAATTAACCGAACATGATGCGTTAGGTGCCCATATTAGAGATGAATTGGGCATTACTGACATATCTCAGGCCAATCCAATTCAGGCAGCTTTAGCATCCGGTGCATCTTTTACAGTAGGAGGAGTTCTTCCTCTTTTAGTAACTCTTTTTTTGCCATTACAGAATATTGAATATTCTCTTTATGTTTTCGCTATCATTTTCCTGATTATTCTTGGCACATTAGCCGCCAAAACAGGTGGTTCAAGTGTAAGTAAAGCGATATTAAGGATTACGTTTTGGGGAACAGCTGCTATGGGATTAACTGCATTTGTAGGATATATATTTGGAGTTAAGCTTGGATGATAACAATGGATTAAAATTCTAGAATATATGCTCATTCATACAAGCTGGTGGCTAGTTATGGAACTACAAAAATTTAATCCCAGGCTACAAGTAAAGAAAGTGGAACGAAAGATAAAATTTAATAATTGACACAAGTAATACCTCCAACAGACAAATTTTTCATCCCTTTTGATCAATCAATAGAGGCTTTCCCCTTGCCTGAACGGTTCCCCTATCCATTTGATTATGAGCCTCATCCCCTCTGCCTGCTCGCATCCGCAGAACTCCAACTTTATCTCAACCAACAGAAAGAATGGGAACACAACTTTGGCTTAGTTGATGTAAAAGAAAGGGTTATTATTGGAAAGATGTTCGGTGTTTTAGTAGTTAAAACGGAACAAAATAAGATAGGTTACCTTGCAGCATTTTCAGGTAAATTAGCAGGTGGCAACCATCATTCTAAATTTGTTCCACCTGTTTTTGATATGCTTACAGAGGGTAGTTTTCTGAATAAGGGAATGACAGAACTTACCAGTATTAATCAGAAAATCAAGGCATTAGAAGAAACAAAAACAGCTGAAAGCATAGCGAAAATTGATGAACTTCAAAAATTGCGTAAAAAAAACTCTACTGCCCTTCAGGAAAAACTGTTTGATCAGTATCATTTTTTGAATCAGGCCGGTGAAGAAAAAAGTTTACGTGAGATCTTCCAAAACTACAACAACACTAATCCGCCCAGCGGAGCCGGTGAATGTGCTGCTCCAAAATTACTGCAATATGCTTTTCAACAAAACATGAAACCATTGGCTATTGCGGAATTCTGGTGGGGCTTATCGCCAAAATCGGATTTTTGGAAACATGGCCATTTTTACCCTGCCTGCCGCGAAAAATGTGAGCCAATTTTGTCGCACATGCTTAAAGGCATTGAAGTGGATGAAAAACCTGAATAAAATTAATACCTTAATTTTACAATTCGTATATTCGTGAAAATTCCTGCCTGAACTAATTGGAAAATTCAGTCTGGCGGGTGTAATTCGTAGTAAAACTATGGAAGAAGAAATCAAAAATGCAATAGAAGTACTTCGTAAAGGAGGGGTAATACTTTACCCTACTGATACTGTATGGGGCATTGGATGCGATGCGCGTAATAAAGATGCTGTTGCAAAAGTTTTTAAAATAAAAGAACGTGCTGAATATAAAAGCATGGTGATATTGGTGTGTAACGAAACCATGATCAACCGCCATGTTAAAGAAGTGCCGGAAGTTACCTGGGAATTATTAGAATCGGCAGAAGAGCCCCTAACTGTTATTTACCCTGATGGTAGAATGCTTGCAGAAAAACTTATTGCGGCCGATGGCAGTATTGGTATCCGTTTAGTAAAAGATGATTTTTGCAATACCTTGATCCATAAATTCGGAAAACCTCTTGTTTCTACGTCTGCAAACATAAGCGGAGAAGCAACTCCAACATCATTTAGTGATATCAAACTCGATATTCTAAACAAAGTGGATTACATCGTAAATTTCCGTCAGGAAGAAACTAATAATACAAAACCTTCTTCCATTATTAAGGTGGCGTTGAATGGAGAAATTAAAATTATAAGAAAATAGGGGTTACGGATAACGAATAGTAAAACGAAATTACCAAACGTTTTTTTTCTATTCTGTTTTGTAAATTCATATCAATACGTTTATATCTAACCAAATATATTACCATAGATTCGTTATCTTTACCATCATTGTGAAAACAAAATTAACTCATCCAATTTTCAAAATAATTTCGGAATGCGCCAGCGAAATGAATATCCCTGCTTATGTTATAGGCGGATGGGTACGCGACCTTTTGCTGAATAGACCATCCAAGGACATTGATATTGTTGCCATTGGGAGCGGCATTGATCTGGCACAGCGGGTTGCAAAAAAACTAGGTAATAAATATCATGTGAATGTTTATAAAAATTTTGGCACTGCCCAAATTGTTTATGAAGATTATGACATTGAGTTTGTTGGTGCAAGAAAAGAATCTTATCGCTCCGAAAGCCGCAAACCTATTGTGGAAAACGGAACATTGGAGGATGATCAGAACCGAAGAGATTTTACGATCAATGCGCTTGCAATTTCATTAAGTGAAAGTAGTTATGGTGAATTACTCGATCCATTTAAAGGAATAGATGATATGAAAACCGGCATCATCCGCACTCCATTAGACCCTGATATTACATTCTCAGATGATCCGCTCCGGATGATGCGAGCTATCCGTTTCGCAACACAACTTAATTATACGATTGAGCCGAAATCACTGGAAAGCATTGCAAAAAATAAGGATCGGATAAAGATCATTTCGAAAGAACGTATCACCGATGAATTAAATAAGATCATCCTTGCCCCTGTTCCATCCATTGGTTTTAAAATATTATTTGATACCGGTTTGTTACATCATATTTTCCCGCAAATGGTATTGCTGTATGGTGTAGACAACAGGAATGGACAATCACATAAAGATAATTTTTACCATACTTTAGAAGTGCTTGATAATATTTGTAAAACTACAGATGACCTGTGGCTGCGCTGGGCAGCTATTTTGCACGACATTGCCAAACCACAAACCAAACGCTTTGAACCCGGCCATGGCTGGACATTTCATGGGCATGAAGACAAAGGTTCCCGAATGGTCCCAATCATTTTCGCTGAGCTAAAACTTCCGCTCAACGAAAAAATGAAATATGTACAAAAACTTGTGTTGCTTCATTTGCGGCCCATTGTGCTTGCAAAGACTGAAGTTACTGATAGTGCGGTACGCAGGTTATTATTTGAAGCAGGAGATGATATTGATGATTTGATGAAACTTTGTGAGGCGGATATTACTTCTAAAAATGCTTATAAAGTTCAAAAGTATTTAAAGAATTTTGAAGTAGTCCGCCATAAGCTGAAAGAGATCGAGGAGAAAGATAATGTTCGCAATTGGCAACCACCCGTGAGCGGAGAAGATATCATGAAAGCTTTTAATATCCGTGCCGGCAGAGAAGTGGGTATCATCAAAAATGCAATACGTGAAGCCATTTTGGATGGTATTATTCAAAATAATCCTACCGAAGCTCTTCAGTTTATGATACAGGAAGGTGAAAAATTAGGACTGAAAAGTAATTGATAATTATCAATTATTATTTTTCCATTATCAATTGATATTTATTATTTTTGCTTTTATAATTTAAAAAATATATAAAAATATGGCTGTTTATCGTTTTCGGGTATCGTTTGAAGACAACGAAGATATTTATCGGGAAATAGAAATAAAATCTGCTCAGACTTTTGAGGATTTTCATAATACCATTGTGCAATCAATTAACTTTGATAATGTACACGATGCCTCCTTTTTTAGCAGTGATTATTTGTGGCGCAAAGGAGATGAGATCACCTTAAAGCCTGCAAATAATGATAGCAGTAAACATCGCAACACTGAAGTTGCAACACGGCTGATGAACAAATGCAAAATGGCCTCCTTAATAGAGGATCCTCACCAAAAATTTGTTTATGTATATGATCCTAAAGCTAGCTGGACCTTTTTAGTAGAATTGTTAAAAATAGTACCGGATGACATCAAAATAACTTACCCAATTTGTGCTAAAACAGTGGGTGAAGCTCCAAAACAATACAAAACATCTAATATCGCACCGGTTATTTCAGATGAGGATGAATTTGATGATGACGATGAACCTCATGGTGATGATGAAGCTTATGTGAATGCCCACAGTGATGATGAAGTAGCGGTATTAGAAGGTGAAGAAGGAGAAGATGAATTGGCAGGAGAAACTGAAGAAGAGAATGCTGATGAAGATGATGAATTTGGTGGCGATCATGAGGATCAGACTGAAGGGCTTCACGATGAAGATTGATAATTTTATTTACAGTTTGGATCATTAGGACGTGCCCCTTCGGGTCGGGCTTTCCGCTTCAATCTTTTCCGATGAAAATCGGAAAAGGATTTCCGCTACAATCCCTCACGCAAAACAATCTTCAACCAAAAGTTTTGTGTCTTAAATAGGGCATTAACTGAGCATTTTGCAAATTACCACATTTCCAAATTAATATGTCATCCAAAAACTTAATAGTAATTGTAGGCCCAACAGCAGTTGGTAAAACTGCTATGAGTATTGCTATTGCGAAGGCATTTGATTGTCCTGTTGTTTCAGCTGATTCACGCCAGTTTTTTAAAGAAATGAACATCGGTACTGCAAAACCTACGGAAACTGAAATTGAAGGAGTCACCCATTATTTCATTAATTCACACAGCATTACCGATGATTTTAATGTTGGAAAATATGAAACTGAAGCCATTGCTTTATTAGAAAAATTATTTCAAACCAATGAAAAAGTAATTTTAGTTGGAGGTTCGGGATTATATATTGATGCGGTTTGCAAAGGATTTGATGAATTGCCGGAAGCGGATGAGGAAATAAGAAATAAAATAAATTTACTGTTAAAAACAGATGGGATAGAAGGTTTGCAAACACTTTTAAAGGAACTCGACATCAACTATTATAATAAAGTTGATCTACAAAATCCACAACGATTAAGCCGGGCACTTGAAGTATGTTTAACAACAGGAAAGCCTTATTCGGAACTCCGTAAAGGGAAAATAAAAAAACGAAATTTCAATATTATTAAAGTGGGGATCAACACTTCACGTGAACTGCTTTATGATCGAATAAATAAAAGGGTAGATGAAATGATGAAGGATGGTTTACTGAATGAAGTAAAATCATTACAAGACTTCAAACATCTAAATGCTTTGCAAACAGTAGGTTACAAGGAGCTGTTCGACCATTTGGAAAATAAATTAGATTTAAATTCTGCCATAGAATTAATAAAACAAAACTCCAGAAGGTTCGCAAAGCGCCAATTGACATGGTTTCATAGAGATGAAGAAATAAAATGGTTTGAACCCAATCAGGCCAAAGAAATTTTAATGTATATAAATTCCATTCAGGAGTAGAATCAAAACAACTACGATCTGGGATGAAACTGAATGATCGCCTGGCGCAGGTAATCCCTATCAAGATGGGTATATATCTCCGTAGTAGTAATGGATTCATGACCAAGCATCTCTTGAACAGCCCGAAGATCAGCTCCTCCCTCAATTAGATGTGTTGCAAATGAATGCCTGAAGGTATGCGGACTAATATGCTTTTTCAATCCTATTTTAAACGCAAGCTCTTTAATGATTATAAATACCATTACCCGCGAAAGCTTCGCTCCTCGCCTGTTTAAAAATAAAAAATCTTCATTATCTTTTTTTGGAACATAATGACAACGAACTTCATTTTTATAAATAGTAATTTGTTTTACGGCTTCAGTCCCAATAGGAACAAGTCGTTCCTTATCACCTTTACCGGTTACTTTCAAGAAACCATCATTAAAATACAAGTTAGAAATTTTCAGATCCACCAGTTCACTAACGCGTAATCCACAACTGTAAAGTGTTTCAAGCATTGCTTTATTCCGCTGTCCTTCCGGTTTACTCAAATCTATGGTCTCGATAATTTTGTTAATGTCATCAAAACTCAATGTGTCGGGCAATTTACGGCCAAGTTTGGGAGCTTCGAGCAATGCTGTGGGATCATTGCTCAACACATTTTCCAATAATAAATATTTATAAAAGCCTTTTATTCCGCTTATCACCCGTGCCTGTGTTCCGGCACTCATTCCTAATTCATTTATCCATTTCAAAAACTCCTGTAAATGCTTTAGTTCTATGTCTTTAGGGCTAATGTCATATTTTTTAAATTCAAGGAACTGGATCAGTTTGTCCACATCATGCAAGTAGGCTTCAATGGAGTTTTTCGACAATGATTTCTCCAAAGCCAAAAACGATTTAAACCCATGTATGTATATTTTCCAGTTCATTTTCTATTACGAATTTACAAATACATATTTTGGGTTATCTTTACATTTGCAAAAATTAGCTAACAAACAAATGTTACTTAAATAATAAAAAACAATAAGACAATTGTCTTTTATTGAATTCAGTGCATTTTCAGTCAAAAACATATATGAAACTACTAATTATAAACGGCCCCAACCTTAATTTATTAGGTACACGAGAAACATCTGTTTATGGTGATCAAACTTTTGAGGAGTATTATAAAACATTGGAAAACAAATTCAAAAATATTGAATTGGCCTATTACCAAAGTAATATAGAAGGTGAACTGATCAATAAATTGCATGAATTTGGTTTTACCTATGATGGAATTATTTTAAATGCCGGTGGCTATACTCATACTTCAGTGGCTTTGCGCGATGCGATTGCAGCTATAAAAACTCCGGTTATTGAAGTGCATATATCAAATGTTTATGCGCGTGAAGATTTCCGGCATACCTCATTGATTGCTCCTAAATGTAAGGGTTCTATTACCGGCTTTGGCTTGGATTCGTATCGGTTGGCGATTGAGAGTTTTTTGTAGAATGGGCCTACCGGACGCTGTATGATATTAATGCGCGATGTATGATGGAACTCGGATCCGGCAGATTTTTATGATTAAAATGATTTTTTGTTGTGTGATATTAATGCTCGAGTATGAAGGGAACGCAGATCCGGCAGATTTTTATGATTAAAATGATGCTCCAAATTTCCAATTGTATGCCGCGTTAGGGATTGCAGCGTAAATCCTTTTTGTTCTTCACAAAAAGATTGAAGCGGAAAGCCCGCCCCTTTCTTTTCAGAAAGGGGAACGCCCAAATAAAAGCCCCTTTGAAGCTATTTTTACGTTATTATATCAGCATAACCTTTATATTCAGTACTGTATATTTAACTAATAAAAAGTCTATTTTAAAATATATCTTTGTAAATTGACAAATCTAAATCCAATATCTAATACCTAAACCCGATTATTACCGGGAAGAAATAATAAAAATGGCAGAAAAAGAAGTAAAATATAACGAAGACAGTATCCGTACGTTGGAATGGAATGAGCATATCCGTTTGCGCCCGGGTATGTATATTGGTAAGTTGGGCGATGGCTCCTCCCCTGATGACGGTATTTATATCCTGCTCAAAGAAACCATCGATAACTGTATTGATGAATTTGTAATGGGTAATGGAAGGAATATCGACATTACCGTTAAAGATAAAACGGTACGTGTAAGAGATTACGGGCGTGGTATCCCATTGGGTAAAGTGGTTGACGTGGTTTCTAAAATAAACACAGGCGCCAAGTACGATTCGGAAGCATTTAAAAAATCGGTGGGATTAAATGGTGTTGGTACAAAGGCTGTAAATGCATTGTCCAGCTATTTTAAGGTTCAATCCTATCGTGAGGAGCAAACAAAAGAAGCGGTATTTTCAGGTGGAAATCTGACAAAAGAAGAAAAAATTGTTGCTTCTGATGCGCGTAAAGGGACAATGGTAACATTTATTCCTGATGAAAAAATATTTGGAAACTACCATTTCATCAACGAGTATGTGGAGAAAATGCTATGGAACTATGCTTATCTCAACAGAGGCTTAACAATCAATTACAACGGACAAAAGTTTCATTCCGAAAATGGTTTGTTGGATCTTTTGCAACAAAATATTTCAGGTTCTATCTTATATCCAATCATTCATTTGAATGGGTATGATATTGAAGTGGCCTTAACACACAGCAATCAGCAATATGGCGAAGAATATTATTCATTTGTAAACGGGCAACATACAACCCAGGGCGGAACACATCAAGGTGCATTTCGTGAGGCAGTGGTAAAAACTATTCGTGAATTTTTCAAGAAAGATTTTGAAGCAGTTGATGTGAGAACATCCATTATTGCAGCTATAAGCATTAAGGTACAGGAACCAATTTTTGAATCTCAAACAAAAACCAAATTAGGTTCTCAGGAAATTAGTCCGAAAGGCCCATCTGTAAAGGCTTTTGTTGGAGATTTTTTAAAAACAGAGTTAAATAATTTTCTTCATAAAAATACCGAAACGGCACAAGCTATTCTTGGAAAGATCATTCAGAATGAGCGTGAACGTAAGGATCTGCAAGGCATTCAAAAACTGGCGCGCGACAGGGCAAAAAAATCAAACCTTCACAATAAAAAATTGCGTGATTGCCGTATTCATAAAACATCTAATGATGAACGTAAATTAGATACTACTTTATTTATTTGTGAGGGAGATTCGGCAAGTGGTTCAATCACTAAAACGCGTGATGTGAATACACAAGCGGTATTTAGTCTGAAAGGGAAACCATTAAATGCTTTTGGTCTTACAAAGAAAATTGTTTATGAAAATGAAGAATTTAATCTTTTACAAGCTGCATTAAATATTGAGGATGGAATAGAAAATTTACGCTATAACAATATTGTGGTTGCAACCGATGCCGATGTGGATGGTATGCACATACGGTTATTGTTAATGACATTTTTCCTTCAATTTTTCCCCGATCTGGTAAAAAATGGACACGTATATATTTTGCAAACGCCACTTTTTAGGGTTCGTAATAAAAAGGAAACTATTTATTGCTACAGCGAATTAGAACGCAGAGCAGCAATTACAAAATTGGGATCAAAGCCGGAGATCACCCGATTTAAAGGTTTAGGTGAAATTTCACCCGATGAATTTAAATTATTTATTGGCAAAGATATCCGTAAAGACCCTGTTATTATTGGAAAAGACAGAACCATCCTGGATATGTTGAGCTATTATATGGGTAAAAATACACAAGAACGCCAGGATTTTATTATTGAGAATTTGGTGGTGGAGAAGGATTTGGTGGAGCAGAATTAATACCTGTGTTTGATGGTACGCAGATTTTTATGATAGTTAAGATAAAAAATGATTGTTTCAAAGCTGATGATAAAAAATGATTTATTATTGAATTAAATCAGCCCAAAGAAATATAAGTCTAAAAAAATATAATGAGCAACGAAGAAAACATAAACGAAGAGTTAACGGGTGATGGAAATGACTTACACAATGTAATTCACGTTTCAGGAATGTATCAAAATTGGTTTTTGGATTACGCATCGTATGTAATCCTTGAACGTGCGGTACCTTATGTAGAAGATGGTTTAAAGCCTGTACAACGCAGGATCTTACATTCAATGAATGACCTGGATGATGGGCGTTATAATAAAGTGGCGAATATTATCGGGCACACCATGAAATACCACCCTCACGGGGATATGTCTATTGGTGATGCTTTGGTGGCCCTGGGACAAAAAGATCTATTAATTGATACACAAGGTAACTGGGGGAATGTGCTGACAGGTGACAGAGCAGCTGCTCCGCGTTATATTGAAGCCCGTCTTTCTAAATTTGCTCAGGAAGTGGTTTTTAATCCAAAAACTACTGTTTGGCTAACAAGTTATGACGGCCGTAATAAAGAACCTGAAACACTACCTGTAAAATTCCCATTGCTATTGGCTCAGGGTGTTGAAGGTATTGCTGTTGGCTTAGCCTGCAAAATGCTGCCTCATAATTTTAATGAATTATGTGATGCCTCTGTAGCCGTTTTGCGTGGTAAAAAAACGGATATCATGCCGGATTTTGCTACAGCAGGTATGGCCGATTTCTCTAATTATAATGATGGTTTGCGTGGTGGGAAAATTCGTGTTCGTGCAAAAATTTCGCAGCTTGATAAAAAAACATTAGTGATCAATGAGATTCCATTTGGAACCACTACCGGCTCTTTGATCGATACCATTGTATCAGCGAACGACAAAGGCAAAATCAAGATACGTAAAGTAGAAGATAATACTGCCGAGAATGTAGAGATCGTTATTCATTTAGTTCCCGGAATTTCGCCTGATAAAACCATTGATGCTCTTTATGCATTTACTGATTGTGAACTTTCCATCTCTCCAAATGCTTGTATCATTGAAGCTGACAAGCCACGCTTTGTTGGAGTAAATGAGATGCTTAAAATTTCAACGCACAATACGCTTGAATTATTAAGAAAAGAATTGGAGATTGAAAAAGCAGAACTGCAGGAAGCCTTTATGTTTGCTTCACTTGAGAAGATCTTCATTAAGGATGAAATGTATATTGATTTCAAAAATTATTCTGACAAACCGGCTTTGTTTACTTATTTAGATGGTCGATTTGCTAAATATAAAAAACAATTCATTCGCGAAATTACCAATGACGATTTTGAGAAGCTGACACAAATACCAATGATACGTATCACTCGTTTTGATTCTGCTAAAGCGGATGAAAAAATGCGTGCCTTAGATGCCCGTATCCTTGAGATAGACCATCATTTAGCAAACCTGATAGAATATGCCATTGAGTATTTCAAAAATTTAAAAAAGAAATATGGTGTTGGCAGAGAACGTAAAACGGAAATCAAATCGTTCGAAAACATTGTAGCTACCAGTGTTGTGCTTGCTAATGAAAAATTATATGTAAACCGTGAAGAAGGCTTTGCTGGCTTCGGATTAAAAAAAGACGAATTCATTTCTGATTGTTCGGATATTGATGATATTGTTGTTTTCCGTAAGGATGGAACAATGATGGTTACCAAAGTTCAAGACAAAGCCTTTGTAGGTAAGGACTTGATACATATTGCAGTTTACAAGAAAAATGATGAGCGCACTATCTATAACATGATCTATCGTGATGGAAAAAATGGTGCTGTGTTTATGAAACGTTTCCCGGTAACAGGCGTAACGCGTGATAAACAATATGAATTAACAAAAGGAACTGCTGGTTCGGAAGTATTGTATTTCACTGCCAATCCGAATGGAGAATCAGAAATTGTAGAAGTATTGTTGAAACCAATGCCGGGATTACGTAAAGTACAGTGGGATATTAATTTTGCTGATCTGGCAGTGAAAGGCCGTAACTCCATGGGTAATGTGGTTACAAAATACGCTATCAAAAAAATTATTTTAAAACAAAAAGGTGTGTCAACACTTGGCGCACTTGATATCTGGTTTGATGATACCGTACAACGTTTGAACACCGATAAACGCGGAACGTTCCTGGGTAGCTTTGGACCTGATGATAAAATATTAACCATCATGCAAAGCGGTAATTATAAAGTTACCGGCTTTGATCTGGCAACACATTTTGATGAAGATATGGTGCTGATCGAAAAATTCAATCCTACCAAACCTGTTTCCGCTGTTTATCTTGATGGAGAAAGTAAAACCTATTTTGTTAAACGTTTCCTTGTAGAACCAATGGATAAAAAAGTTTTGTTCATTAGTGAAAGTGAAGGTTCTAAATTGGAGATTGCTACTACGGACGCTATTCCGGTTCTGGAATTAAAATTCAGTAAGGTAAAAGATAAAGAACTGCCGGATGAAAAAATCAATTTAGTTGATTTCATTGGTGTTAAAGGCTATAAAGCAAAAGGAAATAAACTCTCTTATTCAAAAGTAAAAGAGATAAACTTATTAGCACCTGTTGAAGTACCAATAGATGAAGATGTTTTGGAGGAGTTTGAAGAAAGTGGAATGTCGCCACTAGAAGCCTTAAAAAAATCAACGACTCCGGAAAAACCAAAAGAGAAAAATATTATTTCAATTGACCAGATGATAAACGCTGATTTAAAATTACCATCCGAAGAAAAAAAGAAAAAGAAAAAAACGGATGAGGATGATGAGGAAGCACAGGGGACGCTTGATTTGTAGCTATAGCCATCATTAACTCCGCCTTTTAAGGCGGAGAGAATAACAGGACTCAAACGATATTAGGCTTTAGCCCTGAAAAAAAATACAGTAAAATGTCTTTTGTAAAAGTAATGATTCATGCAGTCTGGGGGACTAAGAACCGATATCCTTTTCTAACAAAAGAGGTCAGGGAAAAGTTAATATCCCACATAAAAGAAAACGCAAAAACAAAACAAATTTATATTGACAGGCTTGATGGACATACTGAACATTTACATTGCCTGTTCGGTTTAAATGCAGACACGAGTATCGCTAAAACACTTCAACTCTTAAAAGGAGAATCTGCTTTCTGGATTAATAAGCAACAATTGACTGCATCAAAATTTGAATGGGCTGATGAGTATTTTGCAGTATCTGTTAGCGAGTCAATAGTAGATAAGGTTAGAGCTTACATTGATGGGCAAGAAGAGCATCATAAAAAAGTGACATTTACGCAGGAATATGAAGAGTTCATTAGTAAGTATAATTTTAAAAATCATGGCTAAAGCCTGTCTAATTTCTTGATTAGGTGGTTCTCCGCCATAAATGGCGGAGTTACTTCTGGATCTTCAAATTCAATTATATTATAACCTTTGCAATTAAATTATTAGTCATGGATATGAATATCATTTCTAAAAAGAAACCATTTTACCCGATTAATGAATCTTTGAAGGAATACTTATTTAACTATAGCCGCCTGGTAAAAATTCCATTTACTTATAGTGAATTATTACGTTATTTTTTTAGCATACCACAAAAAGATAAACATGGTAAGGATACTCTTTGGCAAACTGTAATGTTTCAACCTTCCGAAATGGAGGATATTCACCATCGATTAGTGAAAATGTATGCCATGATGAAATTTGATGGTAACGAATCATTGATGGAACACCTTTTGGTTGACAGGGTTGATTTTTGTGCATTTGGAAATTCTAAACCTTTTCGTATTTGCATTGTAAATCAATATAACGATAATCATGATTATTATTATGTAAAGATCGCTGACGCTTCACGCGTATATGGTTTGGAGTTCGAAGATCTTTTATCACCAAACCGCATTAATTTTTTGGTTGATCAGGATACGCTTGTTGAGGAACATATTGTAGGTATACCGGGAGATATGTTCATGAAACCGGAATACAAATGGATAGAAGTAAATGAAGTAAGGATGGCAAAGGAATTTGTCAAGTTTAACGAGCGCTGCTTTGTACGTTTATTGGGTGATATGAGGGCCTATAATTTTGTTATTGATGTAACAGCTGATTTTGATGATGTTCAATATCGTTTTCGAGCAATTGATTTTGATCAGCAATGTTACGAGGGCAAAAAAACAGTGTATTTACCTCAGTACTTTAAGGAAAATAAACATTTTGTTGATCTTTGCATAAAGCAGCTAAATGAAGAAACGATGCAGCAATATCAACAGGAAGAAAGAACCCTTATTGCTAAGCGCATTAAACGCTCCAGAAACAGGACCAACCTGTTGCTGGATGCAATGAGCAATGACACACTCTCTATACCTGTAAAAGAAGATAATCTTAAAAAAGAATTGGCAAAACATTACGCCCATCCACAATTTTTAAAATGTAAAAATATGGGTGAAATTATGCGGGTAAGTTTAGATCTACTGATCGATAAAAATTAGAATCAGGTTAGTAAATAAGGCAAAATTATGTCCCAGTTTGCATAGACATCTTTTTGTATGATGAAAAAGATTCCTCCACTTCGGTCGGAATGACGCGCTCTAAATTAGAATAATTTAACTTAACATAATGGTTCGGTAATTTTTTATTCACCAAATAAATATAAGCGTTACTTCTCTTTTACAAAATCTTAGGCAAAAAAATAATTACGCCTATCACAACCGCTGCAATTGCGGAAATCAGAACAGCTCCAGCAGCTACATCCTTCACTTTTTTTGCCTTTGGATCATAATGAGGAGAAACAATATCTGTTAAAAATTCAATGGCCGTATTCAACATTTCAGAAATGAATACCAATGCAATTGCAGTAATCAAAAAACACCATTCCGTATTATTTACGTTTAAAGCAAATCCTAAAACAACAACAATAACAGTTGCAAAAGCATGGATCCAGGCATTGTGTTGAGTTTTAAAAAATGTGATAATGCCCTCAATTGCAAAACCAAAACTTTTTATTCTGTTGGAAATTGAAAACGATTTATTGTTGCTCATGTTTATTATGATTTATCAATGAAAATAATGTCCAATAACTCACTAACAAAAATATAGAAAAAATTAATGTAACACCTATCATTCTTGGATTGTTCAAAGGATGTATCAACAGATTTAAAATATCAGAAAACAAATTGATCGGATTGGTAATAATATCCCAACTGTTCCAGCGCGGGTATCTGCCCAAATATATTCCAAAACTGCATAAGATCATTAACCCGGTTATAAAGGCATTTACATAATTAAGGGAAAAACGTTTTTTTAAAAACCGTTGAATTTCAAACAGTGACGCGAAACCTAATAGTAAACCATTCCATGCAAATGAAAGTATTAAAATCAGATCAAACCAAAGTGGGATACCTTCCCGCCATCGCAGATGAAAGAGGTCTGTAATAATATAAGGCGAATTAGGAAAGAAAAGTAACCATAAACAAAACCAACAATTTAGCTGCATTCGTGAATTAGATTGTTTGCTGATTTCTGTCAGAATTAAAGCACATATAAAAGGAATCCAGGCAAGAAATAGATTCCAGATCAGCGAGGCATAATAGAAGTTCCCTGTCCATGCCATTCTGGAGTATAAAAGTATTAAACTCATTGCAGAAGATACTGCCATTATTTTAATTAGTTTATTGTTCATTTGTTTTTTATTAGTTGATAGTTGACGGTTGATAGTTGATAGTTGATAGTTGATAGTTATTAGTTATTAGTTATTAGTTATTAGTTATTAGTTATTAGTTATTAGTTGATAGTTTTGGGTTTTTGACGGTTCTTTAACCGTTTTAAAATTAGAAGGATCGCGATCAAAATAAATCCTTCGCCTATTCCGAATAGCCACCAGTTAAACTGTTGCGGAATATAATTGCTAACTTCTTCAAACAGATTGGTATTGCTTGATAGTGTCCAAACGACTTTACCGGTTCCATTCACAGATAAATACATAATATAATCCCACACAAAAGAAGAGATCACAGTAATGCTTCCTAAAATCAGGAACATCCAGTTTATAAAACTGATGTGAACATGTTTGTCTTTTTCCTGGTGGTAAACAATGATCAGGGTAAGAAAAATCATGGTGAGTGAAACAATACATGGCGCAATTACAGGCCCAACCCAAGGGAAAGGAATTAGAAATAATATATCCCATGTAAATAATGATTCAGGCCAATTGAGAAGTATCTTTAAAAAAACATAATAAAAAATATCCCAAATGGCGAAACTGTATATAAAAAACGCAAATCGTTGTACAGTATTTTTTCCGGCCATTATTCCAGCACCAATAAGCATAATGATAGTTGCTACTTCCCTCAAAAACTCAGTAATAGCAATATCAGGCGAAACAGGTATTAGTGGAAATTTAAATCCATCGGGATAATAGATCTTTCTTAAATAAACAACCACTGATGATTCCAAATAGCCCATCGCTATGCTGAATATGGTCAGGTATAAAATTGTTTTGGTGATTGGTTTCATATTTAAAATTTTTCAGAGCCTCCACTCCTATCGTTTGTAGTGGCTTTAGACCTGTCAGGTTTTAAAAACCTGACAGGTCTTTGTGAAAATTATTTAATGACTGTTGCACTGATACTGGTATTCGGTAATTCTTTTTTCAATTTTTCAAGAACCTTTTTACTGACCGTTCCAACAGATAATTGTTTTAAACCCTTTAATTCATACAAGGGAGTGTAATCTGTGATGTTATTGTTTGATATATATAAGGCCTGTAGGCTTACAAGCTTTTTTATAAAATCAATATTATTTAAACCACAATTATCTATTGAAAGCGTTTTGAGGTTGACAAGCGAAGCCAATGTACTTGTTTCTTTCAGCTGATTATCACTAACATATAGTTCCTCCAGATCGTTATAAACCATAAGGGGATAAAGCGTTTGGAGACGATTTCGTGAAATATTCAATGACTTTAACGCTTTAAATACCGGACCATTTTTCTTTTCTTCAGCGGTCCTGTTTTTGAAACTAAAATACGTTGTTATTGGATATATATTCTCTAATTGATTATCTGAAAGGTCAATAAACTCAAGGTTAACAAAAGAACTCAAGTCCTCAAATAAAGAAGTATCACCTATAGATATTTGATTATATTGAAGATTTAACCTCACTAATTTCGGAAGCGCAGGCAATTTAAATTGTTTTGATACCAATGATCCGGAAAGATTTAATTCAATCAAATTTGGTAATCTCAGAAGAGGCGAATAATCATTGATAGTGTTATAATTCAAACTAAGTGATTCAACTTTTTTCAAAGCTGGAAGTGTTGTAAAATCAAGCTGTTTATTATCCGACAAATCAAGTGAAGAAAGATTTGGTGCATTCTTTAGTGGAGAAATACTTTTGATATTATTGGATGATAAGGAGAGAATTTTAAGACTATTCATTTTAGGGAAATAATCGATAGAATCAAATCGGTTTGAATTCAAATACAAATTTTCCAAATTCGAAAACATTTTTAATTCACGCAGATCATTCAAATTATTATTTGAAAAATAAAGCGATTGAAGATCAGTAAGCATTGCAAGGGGTTTTAATGTTTGCAGGTAATAATTCTGCAAGTCCATTTCTTTAATATTTTGTTTCATTAAGGACAATTCACGGTATAAACGTTTTTTTTCAAAACAGATCGACTGCCATTCCATTTTATCCATTTTGTCAAGGAAGCGGTATAGCTTATAATTCAATGCAGGTTTGTAATTTATTTCTACATAATTATAATTATAGGAATCGCTTCGTGTATCGTACACATCATCATTACTTACCTGATTTTTTATTGAATCATTTAGGGCCAGTAATTGCGGAATATTTCTTTCCGAAAGGGAAACTAAATAAGATGCGTCCAATGGTTTATGTTTTTGTTCGGCCCTGTTAATATTAAAATTTGTAACGATCACGTCCCAATTAATAAAACAACTAAAAAGTAATACACAATAAAACAGCCAGCCATTTGTACGGAACAAATACCAATTACTTTTTGCTTTTAAAATTTTCATAAAGGTGGTCATCAACCCGATCAGGACAAGCAATAACCATATGTATACACCGATCCGTTTATACGTTAAGCTGTATTCATTGATGTATAGATTATTTCGGTAAGCCGTTGAAATGATCATAAAGGCATTTTGTATGATCCATAAACCGGCCAAAAGTTTCAGTGATCTATTTCCTTTGTAAAAATTCAAGCCACCACGGAAATAATAAAGGATGATAAGAATGGCAATAATGATGGAGGTGATCAGCGCTCCTGTTCCCTGGTGAACGAATGCTGAATAGCTCAGATCTTTAGGCAATGTACCATCAAACCATAAAAAATTCACATCCAGAATATTTACAGTGAGCAGCAAGATATTGAGCAACAGCAATAAAATTATACCTGATAATTTTTCATTGTCCAAACTTAAAAAATTGCTAAAAAAGCTATTTCCTCCAGTGCTTTCAATAGAAAGCATATTAGAAGCCTGTTGGTCTTTATTGGCAATTACTTGAATGCTTTTATGGTAAAAGAAACCATACATTAAACAAAAACCACCAAGAGTGAAAAATATCCAACCGGCAGAAATGAAATCAAGATTTATTTTTTTTGTTAGATTATCAAATAAAGGGTTGGATGCCTTATACATGAAAAAGAATATGATGGCTATTAAAAGTGGCACTATATAAAGCATGAGCTTTACGGAGATCGGTTTACTTTCAGTTGTTATTTTTTTCTTCTGCCCGCGCTCAATTGTATCCAATATCATAAAAATATACGAGGCGCCAATCGAATACAAAGAGAAAAAGAAAGAAGTAAGAATTGATGTTTTAGGATCAATACTGAATGCGGAGAGCACACATAACGAAATTATATTTGCTATAAATGATAAACCGTTTCCATAATAGGCGATGCAAAAAGCGCTCAATAAACTTCCTATTGCAGCAACGATCCAGCTTTTACTCTGATACACTTTTACATTTCGAAAAAAAAGTAAAACAATAAGAGAAATTGTAAATACCAAAAAATTAATTCCTAAATTTTGTTGGTAAAACAGGTAACTGTATCCAGCCACCGATGCGATTAAAATCCAGTCGTTCTTTTTCATGTTCGTTTTATTTAATTATGATTTGAGTATTTTCTAATTGTTTTATAAGCTTGTAAGTAATGTAAAGTGGAATAATACCAAGTACTCCAAATGAACAATCGATCAGTTGCCAATAAAAAGGGATATGTCTTATTGGCCCGGCAATAAGTGCCAGCGGAAAAATCATTACACAAGCGATCATTCCAAATTGTATTACCCAAATATTACGAACAGGATCTTTTAGAGGCCCAATGAATACTGTTGCAATAACAATATGTGCAAATGCTAACCAATCTGTTCCATAAGATAAATAAGGATATGCAGCGTTCGTTTCTTTTACAGCATTGTAAATTATGCTGAGCCAATTTTGTACAAAGGGAGGAAAGGAAGATGAATGAGCCATGAATATAGAAAGCTCCGTTTCAATCGGGAATGCCGTAATTCCGCTTATAATTAGAAAAACGATGAATAAGATTATCCAACTTTTAATTCTTTTTCTTAATTGCTGTTCTGTTAATTTTTTCATAATATTTTTATTAAAAGTACTTTGAGTTTCAAAGTGTTGGTGCAAAAAAATATCAATCCCTGTTTTTTATTAATTGTTCCAATGCATCCAAATGCTCATTGAATGCTTTCTTTCCCAATTTAGTAACCGAATAAGTTGTATTTGGCTTTTTGCCAACAAATTGTTTTTTCACTTCCAGGTATTCAATTTTTTCCAATGCTGAAATATGAGAAGCTAAGTTACCATCAGTAATATCCAGCATTTCTTTCAAGGAGCTAAATTCCACCCAATCGTTTACCATCAATATAGACATGATGCCCAAACGTATCCGGTTTTCAAAAGCTTTATTTAAATGTTGAATATAATTTTTCACGATTATCCTTTTTATTATTGCTGGATATTGGATTTTATATGTTTGATCTATGCTTAAAATCCAACATCAAATATCTAACATCTATTTGTACTTTAAATCCAAAATCTAATATCTAAAATCTACCTACCTCTCATACTTATAATACATCACAGCACCATACACGATATGAAGTACTCCAAATCCTGCTGCCCAAAAGAGTAATCCATAACCAATATACAATGAAGCTATCAAACCCAATACGATCTCACAAATCCCTAAATAACGAATATCATTCAATGTATATTTACTTGCATTAATTAATGCAAGGCCATAAAATAATAAGGATGAAGGTGCCACTAATCCAACCAAACCATGCGATAACAAAACCAAACAAAACAAGCCACCGGTTATTAATGGAATCAGTAAATTAATCAATAAACGTTTTGCAGTAGCATCCCAGATTTTAATGCCTTTCTTTTTTGAGCTGCGGATGGTTAGCATAATTCCAACAGCCACAGAAGCGAGTAATACTACAAAAGCATCAACTAATAAAAAAACGACAACATCCATAAAAGCGCTATCATTCAATAATCTATATATTCCGTTGAGTGAATTTAATTTTATATAAGCTGCGTATGCACCACAAAGGGCAAAAATACCTGCAAAAACACCTGATAATCCGCTTAAAGAAATAAAACGGGACGAACGTTCCATCATTGAACGTATGTCCGTTATGGTTTGTAAATGCTCTTTTGAATCTGTCATAATTTCGATGAATTAAAAGTACTTTGTGCTGCAAAGTAAATACAAAATTCTGTTCTGACCAAATATTTTTCACAAAAAATAATAAAAGCTGATTATCAGCCGTTTCAATTAAATAATTACTCTCATTTTTTTAAACTTAAACCGTTTTTTAAGTTTTGGAATGAAAATTACCATCCCAAAAAGGTAAAAACATCACGGGATTTTTCATTAAATGTTGATATGATTTTTTATTACTTAAATACAATTACTGTATTTTTGCGGAATAATGGAAACGCCAATAATTGCATCCTTAAATTAAATAAATATTATTAATAAAAAAGCATGAGAACAACTAAAAATAATGCAATTTATAGATTACCGATGTTCCTGATCTTTATGGTCATTTATTCTATCACCTGCTCAGCACAACAAACTGAAACAGCTACACTTCCTTCTATTAACCTTGTACCAACCGGACTTGCTAAAAGTAGTTTTCAACTTTATTCTGATAAAAGTCAAAAATTAAAACTTGAAAGTGCGAAATTGGCAGAAGAGAAAAAGTTGTTGGATAAAAAACTTAAGGAGTCACCGACCGATCAAACTAAATCTGAATTGGGTTTACTTACAACCAAAGAGAATGAACTTACTGCAAAAATAAACCTGTTTAATGCTGAAATTGAAGGAGTTGTATATAATGATCCTTCTTTGGACAAACTTTCTACAATCACTTATTATACACTTAAGAACGATCAAAAATTATGGGATGAATTCCAAAAAAATATCACCATTGAAAAAACGAAACTTAAACAGGATAAAGTTAAAATACGCCAGGAGTTAACTAAAATAAACACTAAAAAACAAAAAACAAAAACATCATATAATGAGGGGGTTGTATTAAGCATGTATGCTGAACAGGAAGCCGGCACATTAGGAGACAGCCTAAAAAGCCCATTTACCGGTGTAACATACAAAGAAATGATTGCTAACAGGCAAAAAAACATGACTGATTCGGGAGTTGTAATTGTTTCGTTTGTTATGCCCAAACAACAGAACGACCCTTTGGAAGCAGCAAGCAGAGGAGATGAACATGTTCCGGCAGAAGTATTTTCTTTAGCCGGCCCAAATGCTAAAGTAGAACTTAATAAACTTAAAGATAAAAAATTTAGTCGTTTGATCGCTCACAGCAATGGAGCTACAGTGGTGGAGTGCCTTTTAAATGATTCACTCATAGAGGTAAAAGAATTAAATATTATTGGAGGAGAAAAATCACTTTTGAACGGACAGGCTTTACAGAAGTTATTAGACAATGGTACCGTAAAACGCGTTGTTCTATGGATCAAGCTTGATGACCCGGCTATATGGATAACCAAACTTACTGATGATAATATTTCGGAACGAACTCAAAATTTTATCACCTTTAAAACCAGGTTTGATAAAACAGGAACTCAAACGGGCTCTTCAAAGGTTGAATATAAATGGATCCTTGGAAGCGGTAGTCTTGCTTTATTAAATGCAAAAGATCCTCAGTTCATTTCTACTTATTTCAGAGAAATTTCAAAAGATCTGAGAACAAAGTAGTAAACGATAAAACAATATTGCAGCATACAAAATAAGGTAATCTTACTGTTTCGTTAAATTGATAAATGATTAGCTACCTGTTAACCAGCAAATTAAGCTAACCTCCTTTATGCAGGGCAATGAATATTTATTCGTAAATTTGTACCAATTATTATTAATAATTTTTTAAAGAAGAAAGCTGAAATGAATAATATTTTTTTACTGTTAGCATTCATATCCAGCAATACCATTTTTTCGTCATGTGTTCAGGAATCTGCCAATCATGATTCTAAAAAATCTAAATCAGAAGAACCATTATCAACTAAAATAAATACTATGGAGACTGCAATTTTTGGAGCAGGATGTTATTGGTGCGTAGAAGCCCAATTTCAACTGTTAGAGGGTGTACAATCTGTTAAATCAGGTTTTTCAGGTGGTACAGTTAAAAATCCATCCTACAAGGAAGTTTGTACCGGAACTACGGGACATGCCGAAGTGTGCCAAATTGTTTTTGATCCGGCTAAGATCAGCTATGCCGAATTATTGTCCGTATTCTGGAAAACCCACGATCCTACGCAGGTTAACGGGCAGGGGAATGACTTGGGAACTCAATACCGATCTGTGATTTTTTATGTTAACGAAACACAAAAAGAACTGGCAGAAAAATATAAAAAAGAATTAAATGCTTCCGGTGCCTGGGATAAACCAATTGTTACTGAAATTAGTCCTTTAACAGTATTTTACCCGGCTGAAGATTATCACCAAAATTATTTTAATCAAAATGGGAATGAATCCTATTGTCAGTTCGTGATTCAGCCCAAAGTAGAAAAATTCAAAAAAGTATTTAAGGAGCAATTGAAACACTAAACTGGTTTCTGGCTTTTAGTTGACATACTACGCTTTTCAAGTTTCAAGTTTGTGTATTGCAACGAGTAATTTAAGGTTTTTTTAACCATAAATTTTTAATTAACAACACAAATCTGAAACTTGAAACTTGAAATTTTAAAATACAATGCTTGAAGGTAAACAACTAATTATTGCAACAAAACCATTCGCGAGTGAGATCCGGTGGAAAAGTTGGTTTCATACAATTTCATCACTTTTATTGCTGAGTGGATTTATTATAGGAACAATTTATATTCCAAATATCTGGGCCAGAATACTTTGCAGCATTTTCAGCGCTATGCTCCTTGCCCGATGTTTTATTATTTTCCACGATTATCAACACCACACCATTCTCCACAAATCACCTTTAGCCAACGTTCTCTTTACTGCTTTTGGAATATACATGTTAACTCCTCCAAACATCTGGAAGCGTTCACATGATCACCATCACAACCATAATGCTAAGCTTTTTAGTGCCAACATAGGTTCCTTTCCTATTATGACCAAGCAAAAATTTATGGAAGCTTCAAAAACAGAACGCATGGTATATCTATCGATACGCCATCCTATAAACATGTTTTTTGCTTATTTTACTACATTTATGTATGGTATGTGTATTCAGTCTTTTTTAAGCAGTCCGCGCAGACATTGGGATTCGCTTGTAGTACTTATAATCCATTTCAGCATTGCAATTTTTCTTTTTGTTCACTTTGGATGGTTAACCTGGTTCCTTGCCTTCTTTTTACCTTTCTTTCTTTCTCACATGCTGGGCTCTTATCTGTTTTATGCTCAACATAACTTCCCTGAAGCTGTTTTCAGAAGTAACACAGACTGGACCTATGCTAATGCTGCACTGGAATCGTCCAGTTATATGGCAATGAATCCATTTTTTGAGTGGGTTACTGCTAATATCGGTTATCATCACATTCACCATCTAAATTCACGAATTCCATTTTACCGACTGCCCGAAGCAATGGCAAAAATCCCTGAGCTGCAAAACCCTAAAGTCACTACGCTTAAACCGTGGGACATTGCAGCATGCCTGCGCCTTAAATTATGGGATCCCGATCTGAATAAAATGGTACCTCTTTCCAAAATGGCCTGAACAGGTTTACCCGATAAAAAATGAAACAGTTTTTTGTATCGAAAACACTGCCTTTTTGGTTGTTTACAATATCCGCCATCTTAGTATTAACCATTTCACAACTCATACAAGATGGGGTGTTCATGGATGGAATGCTGTATATCAGCGTTAGCAAGAACTTAGCTGATGGCTTAGGTACTTTTTGGGAACCCCATTATAGCTTAACCTATTATACTGTTTTCCGGGAGCAGCCCCCACTCTACTTTGGTCTGTTGGCAGCATTTTACAAAATTTTCGGAACAAGTATGTATGTAGAACGGTTGTTCTGTTTCGTATGTTTTACATTCACCCTTATTTACATTCATCGAATCTGGAAAACATTGTTTTCTGATGATGAACAAATAAATAAAAACAGTTGGTTGCCTATTCTCTTTTTTATTTCAATTCCTATTTCTTTTTGGTCCTATTCCAATCATGTTGAGGAAACGGTAATGACCTTATTTACAACCATGTCGGTTTATTATTTAAGTAAAGTTCTTTTCAAAAAAGAAAATGTCATTTTCTATTTAATACTTGCCGGAGTATGCGTTTTTCTATCCAGTTTAACCAAAGGAATTCAGGGACTTTTCCCCATAACAGCCGTGTTTTCATACTGGATGGTAAGTAATAAAGATATTTCCTTCAAAAAGAACATTCTCTATTCCCTTATTCTTGTTGGAACGCCTGTACTAATATATTCTATACTTATTTTTTTTAATAATCATATTTACGATGTATTTAAACTTTACTTCGAAAACCGCTTGGGTATGACATTTAACAATAAAACTCGATTTACAACCGACAACAGGTTTGAAATAATGTTTCGTTTGTTTACTGAGTTGATCCCGATGTTTATTTTAATGCTTTTTATCTATTTGTTTAGCAAAAAACACAAGGTGGTAACCTTAAATAAAAATGCACATTTTACAAAGATCACATGGCTGCTTTTAATTGGATTTTCGGGCTCTATGCCTTTAATGATCACACTTGAACAGCGGGGTTTTTATTTGCTTACCACCTTACCATTTTTTACAATGGCAGGTGCCGCCTTCCTGGCTAATAGAATGGGAGTTCTTGTAGAAAAAATAAATTTAGCTGGCAATTTTTATAAATATGCTAAATGGATAACCATTATACTTTTCTTGTTTTCTTTAACATTTACGATCTCAAAAATTGGTGAGACCAAACGGGATAAAAAATTATTATCTGATATTTATAATATTGGAAAAATAATTCCTCACGGAAACATTGTTGGCATACCTCCTGAAATGGGCCAGGACAATAGCTTAAGAGAATATCTTATTCGAAATTTTTATATTAGTTCAGATGATGGCAACACGCAATATGAATACTTTATTATCAGAAAAAATTTGTCCAATAATTTGGTACCCAAAAGTTACCTGTTATATCCATTAGAAACAAAAGAAATTGATTTGTATAAACTTGCCAGGTAAGTTTTAACAGCTTATTTTATAAATAGCCCATATAAAAATATTATTGTTATTTTTGCCTTTAAGCTAACACCATATGATAAAAAATAAAAAAGTAGTAATTGTATTACCGGCCTATAATGCCGCTTTAACACTCGAAAAAACCTACAATGAGATCCCTTTTGATATTGTGGATGAGGTAGTGCTTGTAGATGATATGAGTAAAGACAATACTGTGGAAGTAGCTGGCCGTATTGGTATTAAACATGTTATTCAACATAAAAAAAACAGGGGGTACGGTGGCAATCAAAAATCATGTTATGATAAAGCACTTGAGTTGAATGCTGATATTGTTGTGATGCTTCACCCTGATTATCAATACACTCCGCTTTTAATCCATTCTATGGCGAACATAATTGCCAATGATCTGTACCCTGTGGTTTTTGGTTCACGTATATTAGGTAAAGGCGCTTTAAAGGGCGGAATGCCAATGTATAAATACATCTTTAACCGTTGTTTAACATTATCTCAAAATATACTGCTCAATCAAAAACTTTCTGAATACCATACCGGTTACCGTGCATTTTCACGTGAAGTACTGGAAACGGTGGACTATGAAGCCAACAGTGACGATTTTGTTTTTGATAACGAAATGATCTCCCAAATTTTTATGGCGGACTTCGAAATTGCCGAAATTACTTGTCCTACCAAATATTTCCCTGATGCATCTTCTATCAATTTCAAACGTAGTATGGAGTATGGTTTAGGAGTATTGCGTGTTTCTTTCACCCATTTTTTCTATAAAATGGGATTGAATAAATCGAAGATATATCGGAAGAAAAAGTAGTGTTATCTAATTTACTAGTGGTATATCCATCAATATTAACCACATAGAGACATAGAAATCAAACTTGTGGAGTTAATACGATAGCTTCGCATAGTTTTTCCTCGCATAAGCGAAGAAAAATCTATCTTTTTCTTCTTACTTACCTTTTTTAAAATTTCACTATGTTTCTATGCGGTAAAAAAAATAGCATCCATTTATTGTTGAACTAAGTATTGCTACTTCACCTTCCTCACAAAAAACACAAATCCATTTTTGCGGTAAATTTCTTTTAGATCAGGATAACCTTTTATTACTTCTTCGGCAGAGGTAATTTTACTCACAAAATAGGTAGGCTTATCAATTTCACCTGTTAGCAGCCAATCCAAGGTATAACTGTTTTTATTAGCCTGTTCTTTTTTATGCGAATAAAATAAGTGGGCATAACTTTTAAAACCAAGGGTTTCTACATAACACTCTTTATTTTGCAGGTATTCATAAAATTCAATAGCTGCTCCCTGAGAGTATTTTTCAATGCGGGGGGCAACTACTAAAGAGGCCATATTCACGGCAAGCAGACTGATGATAAAAATTCCGATCATGCCTTCCTTTACCTTGTTCCTGTTAATTAAAACAAGCATCCCTCCTACCCCAACAATCAATGCCAATCCTATCAACCATTCGTAACCTGTCCAATTTACATTGGCCTTTAAATTCTCCACTGCAAATTTATCTTTGATAATATCGGCACTGATAATTTGTTGTTTATACTTATCCAGAAAAGGCAATGCTGAAATAGCAATGCCAATAAGGCTTGCGATCACCATTAATAGAATGCCTGTGTATTTTTTCCAAACCAGCTCAGCGATCATTAATTTATGAACAGCATAAGCAGCAAGGAAACTTAAAGGGAAATAGCATAAGGACGAGTAGTGTACAATTTTTGTTTTCACGATACTGAATAAGATCAATACCACCCAAAACAAGATCATCATCCAGAGTTTAAAATGTTTTTGAAAAGGAGTATCTGAAATGAGTTGGGAGTCGGGAGTTGAGAGTTTGGATTTTGGGGTCAGGAGTTGGAAGATGGAGGTTTTTCTCCGCTCTCCATTCTCGGTTCTTTGTACTAGGTTAAAAGCTCTCAATGCGAATACTGATAAAGGAAAACAACCGATCAATAAAACGATCCAATGGTAAAAAAACGGCCCTCCATGACCCGCATCCCGGGTATTAAACAATCGCACCTGGTAAACAAAAAACTCCTTTATAATGGCTGCATTGCCTGTTAAAGCCAACATTAAAAACCATAATCCACCAACAAAAGCAACTGTTCCTGCAAAAATAAACATCTGTTTTATGCTTATAACAGGCTGAAAGCGCTTTATAATCCAATAAACACCAATGCATAAACCAAAAACCAACACAGCAACAGGGCCTTTGGTTAATACTCCCAGGCCAATGAATAGCGCTGAAAACAGCAAT
This sequence comes from Bacteroidia bacterium, assembly GCA_030654175.1. Classification (GTDB taxonomy): domain Bacteria; phylum Bacteroidota; class Bacteroidia; order 2-12-FULL-35-15; family 2-12-FULL-35-15; genus 2-12-FULL-35-15. The sequence goes on along the minus strand of JAURXZ010000001.1, from coordinate 149,788 downwards.
AGTTTAGTGCTTTTACTATTTGTTTGGGATTGTGCATTATTATTACTGAAAAGAATAAAATAATAAATCCCGCTAAAAATAAAAAGATTGAACCAGGGATCAATGATACCGGATTTAAAATAGAAATGCGGTAAAAATGAACCTGCATAGACCAATGCCCATATCAACCCGAATTTTTCATCAACCAGCTTCCTGCCAATATTAAAGAATACCAGCAAGGTTAAACAACCTGCAATTGCGTTGGGTAAACGGGCTGCAAATTCATTTATTCCAAAAATATTCATTGATAATGCCTGCATCCAGATAAAAAGTGGAGGCTTTTCCCAAAAGGGCTGAAAATTAATTTTCACCGAAAAATAATCGCCTGTAACAAGCATTTCGCGGGCACACTCCGCAAAATTTATTTCATCCCAGTCAAATAAATGTACCGCTCCTAAAAAAGGAACGAACAGTAACAAAGCTGCACCGGCAATTAAGAGGTTATATCGTAAAGCTTTTGAATTCATTAGACATTATATAATTTTAAAATACATTTTGATGTTTACAACGAAATTGATGGTTAAAATGCCTACACACAATTTTCTCGACAAGCTCGAAATGACCACGTGCGCAGTCATTTCGAGCTTGTCGAGAAAGTGCGGCTGATTACAATAACGATTTAACTTTTGAATTCATTTTAGCTGTTTCATTGTTTTTTAAATGATGTAATAAGCGATCCATTCATCCAATTTCGATTGCTTTTTTGAATAAGATAATACACAATGAATGTAGTGCTTATACCTATCAAAGAGCCGGCATAAACATCCTCAAAAAAATGCTGCGACAAATAGATACGGGAATACCCTACCAACAGGGCAACAAAAAAGAGGCTTAATTCCAGTGCTTTATTTTTCACAAGTAATGCGAGCGCAAAGTATAATGAAAAGGCACAAGTGGCGTGTCCGGAAGGAAAGCTAAAGTATAAATGATTCTCTACACCGGGTACAAAATACAGCTCCTGTATGCCTTCAAAAAATTTCTTAGGCCTTACCACATCATTAAAAACGGTTTGTTTGAGCGCTTGAGTAATTATTGAAGCTATAATATTGGATAGTCCTACAATAACAGCATATCTGTATTTCACAGCCATTAAAATAATAACGGTCAATAGTACCATCAGGCCATCTCCTAAATAGGTGGTGTAGTAAAAAAAGGTATCGAAAAAGGAAGAATGAAATGTATTGAAGCCTAAATGCCTTTCTGTTTTTGTATTTATTACCAGCAAAAAAGCGCCCGATACAATAAACAGGATATAGGGGAGTAAAAAGGAAACATTGGTTTTGAAAATAGCTTTCACATCAATAAATTAATTTGAAAATTTGCTAATTTGATAATTTGAAAATTAAATGTCAAATTATCAAATTAGCAAATTAATAAATTAGTATGAACCAATCACGTGCAACAACTGATTTATCTGGCTGTCCCACAACAACTTAGACGTTTTCTGATCAGCTGCTTCATCTGCGAAATCAGTGATGATCAATGAAATATCACCTGTAAGTTCATCGCGTTCGATACGGAACTCAAAATAAGTACCTTCGGGTTTATCCAGCCATTGAAGGCGAACAAATTTTTCGTCTTTAAAGCCCAGTAATTTTGCTTTTTGCTCACTTCCTTCCCAGAAAAAAGTAAACACACCATCATGAATATTTACATCATCTGCAAACCATTCAGCTAAACCACTTGGTGAAGTAAGGAATTCATAAAGTATTCCGGCTGAAGTATGTAAAACATACTCTAACTCAAACTTCCCTTTAGGTTCTTTTTTAGGAACAAAAGTTCCTTTTTTATTTGAATCCACCAGTTTCGCTACTGTAAGTGAAGCCATAGGATTGGTGAATGTTCTTAGTTGTTTAGGTATTTTAGAAGGTTTTTTTAAACGTTTGGTGCTATTGATAAGCTGCTCTATCAAAATATCGTTTTCAACGATAGGCTCATCATCATCATCATTTTTATTTTTTGGCTTTCTGCCGCCTTTTGATTTTTTGGCCGGTTTTTTATAAGCTTCCTCATCCTCATCTTCATCTAAAAACTCTTTCTTGGATTTTTCAGCTTTTGCAGGTTTTTCTTTTTTTGCCGGTTTTGCAGGTTTTGCCGGTTTAGTTTTAGCAGGTATTACTAAAACGGTTGTTTTTTTAACAATTTCCTTTTCCGCTTTAGCAGCTTTTGCGGGAACAACTTTTTTTCCGGCTTTAACAACCGGTTTTTGTGTTTTTTTACTTTCTACAACCTTTTTAACAGGTTTAGCTGCTTTTCCGCCTTTAGAAGCAGCTGGTTTAGCAGCCGCAACTTTATTCGCTTTCTTAACAGGCTTAGCCTCTTTTTTTGCAACAATTTTTTTCTTAGCCTCTTTTGGCGATGGCTTAGAAGATGATTTTATATTTTTACCCACTTTATTCGATTTCTCCTTTTTGATGGCTTTCGCTACTTTAGCAGGTTTAACAGCTTTTTTCACCTTTTTGATTGTACTTTGTTTCTTTGCCATATTGATTGTATGTTTCTTACAAATTGACGCAATATATAAAAAAATTCCATTGGTCAATGAATGCAATTTGTTAAAAATATACAAAAGCTGTTTTTTATGAATTAAGAAATGTTATATTTGCGCCCTCAAAAAAATATGGCGAGGTAGCTCAGATGGTTAGAGCGCAGGATTCATAACCCTGTTAATAAGTTATTAAAAATACTTATTTTACAGGTGATTGAGAGGTTTTAAAAAGATGCGGTTTCCACATGGTTTCCACACTTTTGAAAGAAAATAAGTCGGGTGGGTAACCATGCGACCATAGAGGGACAAAGGATTTGAGAGTTTTAGTTTAGAAAATTGAGAATACAGAATAAAAAGTTCATTTAAAGAGAAAAATAAGAGGCCACACTCTTATATTTGCAAAAAAATATATGGCGAGGTAGCTCAGGTGGTTAGAGCGCAGCATTCATAACGCTGAGGTCGAGAGTTCAAGTCTCTCTCTCGCTACTAAAAGAAAAGCCCGATCATTCTATTTGATCGGGCTTTCTTTTTTGAAAAAAATATTTATTATTTGCGGAGCAGCTCTTTTTCGATGTCAAAGAAAAATCCCGGATTAACACCATAATCTATAATCATAGCCCATAATAATATCATAGGGACTTCCTGAACACCGGTTGCTATTTTAGTCATTACCTCTTTCCCATAGCCATACTGCACAGCAAAATCATCGTAGGTATTGAAAACCCCTTTCTGCTTTAGCTTATTATAAGCCTCAATAAACTTATGGCTCACAATATTTTTCTCTTTAAAGTCCCCGGTAAATTTTTTAGACTTTTTTTTATTGTCTTTTGCCATCTTGTGTAAATTTTAGCAGCAAATTAAATTTTTATCTCTTAATATAATGCCATTATAAGGCTTTATGGCCAACGTATATTCTGTTTGATTATTTTTTTTGATTTTTGTCTGATTCCATGAATTTAATCAGCTTTTCCTGCATCTCAATTATTTTTTTATCCTTAGCTATTTCCCTTTCGTAACGGTCAGCCGTTTTTTTTAAATCCATGATCTCATTTGCCATTTGCGTATTTCGCTTTTGAATATCATCAATATTTTTCAATATTTCCTTTCTTTCCTTTGCAGGCACTCCCTGAGTTATTTTTTCTACCTTGTAATACACATCTCCATTGTTGGCTACTGCCTGGCCAGTTAGAAGAACATTATTTTGTCCCCCATTAATAGTTCCACCGTTAATGGTAGTTTCTTCACGCTGAAGTTTTTCTGTCTTTAAACCATCTTCCACCAGGATATGATTGGCATTTATGCCAAGCAGGTTTACAGCTTTCCAAAGCATTTCAATGTCCACATACCTGTTTTCAGAAGGATTTTTAATCTTAGAAAATTCTGCCTGGTCTTCATCTATCCTCATTGCGAATTCTCGTTGATTCCTGACAACATCTTTTTCTATTGCTTCAGCTACCATTTTAAAAAATCTATCTGAAACAACCCTTTTGATGGATACCTCAGAATTATTTTTTTTACTTCTAACGGATTGTTTCATAGTTAGTTATGTTTAAAACATTTCTTTTTCGGAAATATTATTTGGAAATATTGCTTTTTATACAATACATTTGCTTCCTTTTAAGTAACAAAATGTTGCCAAATATACAACAAACTTAGAAAAAAAGAAATAATATTTTACCAAACTGAGAAAAATGTTTACACAAGAGGATGTTAATATCATTGCAAACGAGCTGCCATCAAGCGCTGTAATCGAAATTTCAAAGAAAACAGGAATTTCCCGCCCTACCATTTATAGGTTCCTAAAAGGCAATAAAATCCGCTCCAGGTTTCAGGAACGCATTTATGTGGCTGCATTGAAAATAATTGAGCGTGATAAAATCAAAACGCAAAGGATAAAACAACAGCGATCAAGGATTCTGAGCGAAAATTTTGATGCCGATTAGTCATTTATTGAATTATTAAAAATATCCGCTATGGAAATAATTGTATTTGAAAAAGAAACTTATTACAGGATGCTTGCAGAGATGAAGCGAACTGTAAAGGATGCTGTTAAAGAAATTAAAACAGAATCTAAAAAAAAGACCGATGATGAACAGTGGATAGATGGAAAAGAAGCGCAATTCATCTTAAAGTGTAAAGGTGATAAACTCCGGCAATTGCGGGAGGATGAAAAAATCAAGGTAAGTAAGCATGGAAGGAAAATCCTGTATTACAAACCAAGTCTGTTTGAGTTCCTTGAAAGCAACACTGAAAAAAAATACGTTTAATGAAACACTTGGAAAATCGCAGCCAAACATGGTTCAAAATCCTCACACCGGAAGGACGGGATTTAGATAATGAAATGAAAAAATGGTTTCTCCCTGAAGGTGTTAAAAAGGGAGAATGGTTTACTTCCGGTTGCAGAATTGGAACCTGGCTGGTTTTAAATCCAAAAGAATTTATGCAGAAGACCAACAGGGTTTTTGTTGTTGAATTAGATGCTGAAGAACCAATTATTGAACTGCCGGGAATTATTTGGGTTAGAAAAGTTCGATTAGTCAGAGAAGCGACCAACCTCGATCTCAAACGTTTTGGTATTTACCGGGCCTTCCGACAAATTATTTAATAATCAAATTTAGTATGCAAATAAAATCACTTACATGGACCTATATCGGAAAAGAGCATTGCCTCTGGACTGGCAAGATGGATGGACTGTTTAGCCATATCCAGTTTTTTATAACACTTACTGGCCGGGATCCGGAGGAATATTTCATACGAACAGATACCAACGGAATTCCCAATGAAACCTGCATCGGGCTGGAGGACACAAAAAAGAAAGCCCAGGATTTACTGAATAGTTATGCAATCGGAATGATGTTCCAATGAAAAATATTTTCAGAACAATAGTATCAGCAATGAATAAAACATTTTACCTGGTTAGGATGCGAAAAAGCTATAACATACCTGATAAGAAAAACTATAAAGTGATTTCGTTGGGCTTAGGACAACAGTCCACAGCACTTTATCTAATGAGCAGTATCGGGTTTGTTGAACGGGCAGACTTTGCCATATTCTCCGATACAGGCTCCGAAAGTAAAGCAACCTATGAACATTTAAAATGGCTAAAAAACTGGCAAAAAGAAAACGATGGCATACCTATCATTCAAACGGGAAAGAAATCTCTGTACAGCGACTTAATTCACGGTACAAACAAATCAGGCAATCGCTTTGCTTCCATACCCGCTTTCACGAAAGACGAGCACGGGAATGTAGGAATACTTAAACGACAATGCACAGAAGAATATAAAACGCAAGAAATCTACAAAGCCCTTAGAAAAATTTATGGATTAAAATTTAAACAGCATACACCGGATACTGAAATGTGGCTCGGTATCACGCTTGAAGAAATTGAACGGATGAAATATCCACGTACCAGGTGGTTAACATTCGTGTATCCTTTCCTGAATGTAAAATCAAAAAAAAGTGGTCATGACAAAGTTCCTTACACTGCGCTTTTCCGCAGATCCGATTGTGTTGAATGGTTGAGGGTAAACAATTTCCCCATCCCTCCTAAAAGCGCCTGCATCTTTTGTCCCTTTCAATCCGACCACCGGTGGCGGGATATGAAACTTAACCATCCGAAGGAATGGAAAAAATTAATCAGGTTGGATGAAAAAATTAGAAACAGTACTCAAAAAGGGATAGAGAAACCTATCTATCTCCATCGAAGCGCTCAGCCTCTCAAAGAAGTAGACTTACAGGAAAACCAACTCGATATGTTCACCTCTGAATGCAGCGGTGTTTGTGGAATATAAAACAATATAAAAATGAATATACGATTAGAATACTCCGACACGGAAGGCAAATTTAACCAGGCACATGCAGCGGATCAGATGGATGTTGCCAAAGGATACAAAACACTTTGCTGTTTTGTAGAGCCGCAGAAAGCGACACGTTTCATTGAGGCAATCACTCTCAAATACCCGCAATTAAGTGAAAGCAATGGTCAGCCTTATCCTTCACATTCCGCTATGCGAAAGGACTTGTTTCAGTTCATGGCTGAAGAAATAAAACAACTGGAAGAACACATGGCAATCACCTACAAAAGACGAGTTCAACTATTCACTAAAAAATAAAAACACATAACATGAAACGATTTCACCTTTTCAAATGGTTGCTGCTTATTGTAATAATAGCAGTAGCAATTCCTTTCATCATTATCGAAGAATTATTCAGATGGCTCATTGCACTGATCGGAAAAATCAAACTCAATTATCAGTTTATGATGTTCATTTATCAATTCACCAGGTAGCAAAAAAAATATTTCACATGATTGTAATACATTATCCAACGGCCTATAAAGCCTTAGATTGCTTTATAGACCTCTTTAATGAAAAAGCGGAGAAAAGCACTCACCGATTAAGAACCGGAGCCGTGATGACCGCTAAAGAGATCATACGCATTTATGGTATATCCCTGCTGAAGGCAAATGGATATCAGGAAGTAGATAAAGAGAAACTCCCCTCCCTTCAAACCAATAACAAGCAGCTTTGCAAACTTGTTAAATGCAGCTCCCGGACCATCCAGCGACATATCCTCAAACTCCAGGCTGCCGGCATCATCACTCATAAAATATTTCATGGCTCAAACTCCAACTATGAGCTGTTGATAAACCCGCAAATATTGTTAGTAAAGCAAAAATTAAATGTTGATAACGTGAAAAAACAGTTCCAGGAGGCACTGGAGCAGGCCAAGCAAAACGACCTAAAATCAAGCCTTTCAGAAATTCAAAAGACAAATTGTCCTGATACATATTCTTGTAACACAAGTAACAAAATAAATAATATAATAATAGCTGTTGATAACTCTGGCAACGATAAGCGGAGTTCGCTCCCGCTCACAGATGAAAATAATTCAGGCTACGGAACTGGCAACAGGACTGGAAACACAGGGGAAATTGCCCAGGTTTTTTCCGAAAAACAAGAAAAAATTGAAGAAAAAAATATTAAAAATACAGGGGAAATTGCTTCACGGGCAGATCAATCAGGTTACAAAAATTTTGCGCCCGATCCTGCTCGTGACAATTCCCTAAGTCTTTGCGTGAGTTTATTTTGGATGATGGCCAGGAACCTGCTCTACAAAAACGTTGATTTAACTGAGCGACAGGTTTTAATTGCGAAAAAATTAATTCAAAAATTATATGAACCTGTTTTAACTGAAAACCTTTCAAATACCCATCAACACTATGTTGAACGAATTTCGCTTGTTGCAAAATACATTAAAAAAAATCCCGAAAAACGTTTCGTCACATTGCCCTATCTCTACTTCGACACCAACAATCCGAAAGGTTTTGTCGGGACAAAAAAATGGCATCAGGATGACCAGAAAAGAAAAAAAGAAGTCGAACGTGAACTGATAGTAAGCCGCTTAATACGCAAGTATCAGAACAATGAAAAAAAAGATACTGTAAAAAAAGTATCATCACTTCAACTATTTCGTGAGTGCGAAAATACTATTGGGAAATTTAATGATGCTTCATTAACCCAACGTTTTCATTCTGCGGTATTGCATCACGAAACCTACAAACAAATTTCATACACCAATTAAAAAAAATAAATCATGCTAAACATTTTTAACATTGAAAAGCAGGCGAACAAACGAGTTCAACGGTTTCTGCTTCATACATCAACTGAAGAAAATATTGATCCGGTAAAAGCAAAACTGGTCATCAATATCATTATCGGAAAAGTTTCTGTTCATCTCTATGAGCAACACAAGTACATTAAAACTCTTAGTTTGAAATCTATCGTAGAGTTTTTCGGAAAGGATTATGATGAAAGTAAAACAATTGCTGTTTATGATTATTTAGTGCAACTCTCGAAAGACCATCAGATAGAACTTTCTAAACTCAACGTAGTAATATGCGAAACCAAAAGCGAGCTGGGCGCACATCTTTACGATGAAACTAAATACAAAAAACGAATCCCAACGCTCGATTTATTAACCCAATTTTATATAACTAAATAATGGCTTGGAAACTTATTAAAGATTCGCACTACAAGTGCGTTGTGTATTTCGCTGACGGCAATACACGTACTCTATTTTCAATTGATTGGACACACCAATTTTCTAAAAACAAGGATCCTCAATTAGGGCTGAACCGGTTACGAAACCGTATCAATTATTATGGAATTAAAGCAAAAACAGCAATCATTTATATCAAAGATAGTGGAGAGGAATTGGAACGCTATTACGATGGAATTAAACAAAACGACTAAAACTATGAAAACCTTAAAAGAACTGTATTCCCGTTTAAACACGGTAAAAAATTTCAAAGAAAAATATCCTCAATTTAATATGGATGATAATAAAATTCACGTTTTGTTTCTTTCACCTTGTATGAATGAGACAGGTTACTATCGTATGATTTTACCTGCTCTGGAGCTGAACAGGACAAACACGCATTCCGCAATTATCGGACATATCCACAAATGGGACTTTAATAAGTTGTTTGATGATTACGACACCCCTGTTGATTTTCGCTTGGTGGAGTGGGCAGATTATATAGTGCTTCCGGTAATGTTTACGGATGCTGCGTATATCATTAAAAGTATGAGAGAGATTAATGACGATATAGAGTTTGTGATGGACATGGAAATGAATTACCATGAGCTGCCTCAGTATCACCCGGACTTTAAAAAATTGAAACCTGAATTAAAAAACACTTTAGTAAGTAATTTATTAAAAGTAGATATCCTTTCAGCTGCTAATAACCAAATCCTGAATTATTATAATGAACTGGTGCAAAAACATGATGAAGAATTTTTACTTTATTTTGAGCGCTTTCCTAACCTGTTATCCAATTTCACTTTTGAAGAAATTACTCAAATACAACGTAACTCAACCGATAAAGTAAGAATTGGAATTATACTGGATGCCAGCCAGGGAAACGATCTTAAAACAATTGAAAAAGCCATTGCTGCATTACTGGATAAGCATATGGACAAGATTGAAATAATAATTTTCGGCTGGTCCAAAAAGATTGCTGAACAGTATGGGTTATTCAATGAACTTCGCATAACCTATGAAAAGCCTGTCCCCTTCCATGAATATCATCAACGTTTAAACGGCCTTGCCTTTGACATAGGCTTACTTCCGCTTGCCGATAATACTTATAATACTTCCGGCAGATCATTGAATCGTTACCTTGATTTTTCCGCTAACATGATCCCATCTATTGTTCCAAACATCTTTCCATTCACCAACATAGTTAAAGAGGCTGAAAATGGCTTTATCGCAGCCTCGGACGAAGACTGGATTAACAAAACTGACCAACTCATAACTAATGCTCAGCTTCGCAAAGACGTAGGTAATAATGCTTTTAAAATAGGTTGGGAGAGCTTCAGCTATACACCCAAAGCTATGCAAAGGCTAAAGAGCATATTTATTTAATTGCTTATTTTTATCCCTTAAAATAAGTCCTTTACGATTTTTGCAAGGCTTATTGAAGAAAGTAAACAATACGTTGCTCAAACTGTAAACTCTACTCTTACCTTATTATATTGGAAAATAGGCAAACGAATGAGTATTGATTTGTTACATAATAAACGTGCCGAATATGGTAAACAGATTGTCGTTTCGTTGGCACGACAATTGGTTAGCCAATATGGAAATAATTTTGAGGAAAAAAATCTCCGTAGGATGATTCAGTTTTACAATGTTTTTCCTGATGAACAAATTGTCGTGTCGGCAATACGACAATTGAGTTGGACACATTTTGTAGCTCTCATACCATTAAAGCATCCCTTGCAACGTGAATTTTATGCCGAAATGTGTCGAATAGAAAAATGGAATGTAAAAACCCTTCGTGAAAAAATAGATGGGATGCTTTACGAGCGAACCGCCATTAGTAAAAAGCCCGGTCAACTGATAAAGCAAGAAATAAAACAGTTGAGAGATAAAGATAAACTTACTCCCGATTTGGTTTTCAGAGATCCTTATTTTCTCGATTTCCTGGGTTTGAAAAATACATTCAGCGAAAAAAACCTTGAGGATGCTATTTTAAGAGAGTTAGAGGGTTTTATACTGGAGCTTGGGCAAGGCTTCTCATTTGTAGAACGCCAAAAACGAATGATAATAGATGGCAAAGATTTCAGATTGGATTTATTATTTTATCACCGAAAGCTAAAACGTCTTATTGCCATAGACCTGAAATTAGGCGAGTTTAAAGCAGGTTACAAATCACAAATGGAGTTATACCTGCGGTGGTTGGAGAAAAACGAAATGCAGGCAGGAGAGAAAACACCAATAGGTTTATTACTTTGTGCAGAGGGAAATAAAGAACAAATAGAATTATTGCAGCTACACAAGTCAGGTATTAAAATAGCAGAATATCTTACCGAGCTACCGAGCAAAAAATTATTGCAGCAAAAATTGCATCAAGTGGTAGAAATTTCAAAAAAACAAATAGAAAATAATAAGTAAGCTCACTTCCGATGAGACCAATGTGGTACATACTTGATAAAGACAAAAATCCCGTTCCGGCAAAAGATATGTATCAAGCGAACCGCTTGTTAACAGACACGGATAGGCGTGTTGCATTAGATGATATTATTGTAGAAGATTATGCGATCACCATTACAGTCTCCACCGTATTCCTTGTGCTTGACCATAACCATTCTCCCAAAGGTAAACCAGTATTATTCGAGAGCATGATTTTTAACGGAGAGTTAAATCAGTCATTGGACAGGTATCGCATCTGGAAAGAAGCAGGAGAAGGTCACAAGAAAATGGTGGAACTCGTTAAAAATAACCTTTGGGTGAGCCGCATTTTAGATAAGGTGTCCGCCAAAACCTCTAACACCAAAGCCATTACGAAGAAAATTATTGAAGGATTAAAGTTGGAATTACAGCTGAATTGAATTACTATTCATCCTTCTCTTTAGTCGGAACAAATAGTTTCCTGACTTCAACATCAAGTATTTCAGCAATTTTATAAAATGATTCAACAGAAGGTTGAACTGTATTTGTACACCATTTTGAAACAGTGGCCTCGTTTACATTCAGTTTAGAGGCTAACCATTTGTTACTTTTTTCCTTTTCAACTAATGCAAGTTTAATTCTATTGAAGTTTCTTTTTTTCATAATGGGTTATCAAATTATAGTGATAAGCCCACAAATATATTGGATACAAAAAACATGATGTATTGCATAATAACATAATATATATAGTTTTCAAGTATCAATACTATGTTATAAAGTAAATTTATTTATCTTTGCTGCAAATTGCATTATAGAATAATTTATTTGTTAATAAAGTAAAATAATTTACTTATGAAGACAATCCCACTTTCAGAAAAAGACTTGATTATGTCCCTTTTGAGGGATCATTTGGTAAGCTACCGCCTTATCCAGGGACTTTTAAAGGCAGGTTTGGATTCTCTCAACTTCGACCTATATATGGGTGAAACTATATTTAAGTTAATGGGGTTTGGTGATAGTGAAAAAGAAGAAAAGCTGTTTGAAGAATTTTTGAATTGGTCGGAGAAAGTAATGAGCATTGATTTTTTAGGAGAAGATCGTTGTGAGCCATTGAATGACTTGCGAGATGAAATTTATAGAAAATTAAAAAGAGAACAGAAGTTACGAAAATTAAAAAAGAGGTAAGAGATACCACTCCAGCATGACACATAAACTTTATAGAAATCCAAAACAAATGAAAAATAGAACAATCCATAAAACGATAATGACGGTAGTTTTTATTATCCTACTACCATTGATTATCATAGAAATACTGATAAAAAAACCAAACGACATTATCGGTCGGGTGAAACTGAGTTTTCAGTTAATGTTGTTTGTAGTTAATTTAGGAAGTCAAAATAAACAGCATTGACAGTAGCGGAAGCAAAAACGATTTTGCAATTATATAATGTACCCCGACCTTCCAGGAAGCCAATGACGATCCATTTTTTAAGTGGGCATGGCACTTACCATCAAAAAATAAACTTGTCGCCTTTTTCAAAAGACTCTTTTTTAACAAAACCAATGGAACTACTTGATTTTCCATATCTACGGCAATAGACACTTTCTCAGTTTTGTAAAACTTGTTTCTACCGACAAATTACCACTAAAAATACAGCATTATCTCCCAATAATTTTACCTCGCAAAAGTCATTTAGAACCGGAGAAAACGAAAGTCCTTAACAAGCCGAATTTTCTCAGCTACTATAAGACCTGAAAAAACTAAAGTCCTTAAGGAGCTGAATTTTTAAAGTTCCTATACGACCTGAGAAAAGTAAAGTTCTTAAGAAGCCGAGTTTTTAAAAGTCCTATACGACCTGAGAAAACTAAAGCCCTATAAGGAGCTGAATTTATAAACTTCTTTAAAGAGAGTTTTTTTCAAGCCCTTAAGAGCCATAGAAAACAAAAGCCTTTAAAGAACCAGTGTTTTCAAGAGGTCTTATACGACCGGGGAAAATTAAAGTCCTATAAGGAGCTGAATTTAGAATTTCTTTAAAGAGAATTTTTTTTCAAGCCCTTAAGAACCGCAGAAAAAATTCTTTGGGAATTTGCAAAAAAGTTCGATTGACAATTTTTACAATGTGAGTTAATGACCAGGAAAAAACAGGAAACTTCGGGTAAGGGTGAAAGTGCATCTATCCACCGATGGGCAGATGAAGTTATTGCTATTACAGAAAACCCAAAACAAAGAGGGATTGAGATCCGGTTTAATGCCGAGCCATCCCCACAACTTCAGCCCAAGCTAAGGGCAATGAGTTTCAGGCATAGTAAAATGAAAACCATGTGGTACGGAGATAGTACACCGGAAGCATTGGAATTTGCAGAAAAGGTGAAAGCAGCACTTCCCACTTCAACCGATGGCCCCGACCTTTTTCTGTCCCCTTCTGTTGAAGCTGTACGAACCAATATTGAGAACAGGGAGTTCAGCTTTGTAATGATTACGCTCACTGATGGGCAAATTAAAAACTACATCATCTTTGAAGCATCAAAACCTAAAGCGGAAGTTATTGCTACCAATTTTGCACGTCAGGAGTTTGGGGATCGCTTTCTCTCACTTGCTGCTTTGCCAAAAACTCATATCAAAGAGGCTCGCACCCTGTTTGATGAAGGGAAAATTATTTATCCCGAAGGACAAAAAGTGCCTACTCACAAAGCAAGCATTATTAAAGGTTTAAATCCAAAATCGTCAGAAATCTCTGAAGAAATTTACGAAACGGAAGGCGACAAAAAACGTGAGTTAGAAAACCTTGCCCTGCAAAAGTTCTACAAATGGGCAGCTGGAAAACCGGAGTTCGCAGGTAAAACGGATAGCATAAGCCGAGAGCTTTTTGATAACTGGTTAAAAGAAAATTATCCCGAATTAGGCAGTAGTTCCATTGAAAATATGTGGCGAAGCCATGAACGGATCATCAAATCTTTTAAACGGTATGAAAAGCGTTCGACAGGTAAACCCCTTGCACAGCCTTACAGCGCCATTTATAAAAAGCTAATGCAGATTATCCCTGATTTGATAAAACACATCGAAGCAGGAAAGGATAGCGGTAAATCTGTGAAGGATCCCAAAGGAGGATTGATGGATTTGAATTTCGATTACCTGGGCAAGGATAAAAAGGGAAACTACCTCATTGCGCTTTCGCATTTATTCGAGCAGAATGGCGACTTGGTTCCTGATCCTGATATGCAAATTCGCATTATTCCTGAAATGGAAATGGCAGAAGCAATGACCTTTCAGGATCAGTACGGATACCAAGTGGTATATCCCGACCAGGGAGACGGAAAAGAGTATGTGGATTTAAGGCGTAAAAAGGAGCTGAACCAGTTTTTAAGCCAATGGCTGACCAATATCATCAAACAAGGCCATAAGATTGATTTAACGCAAGAAGAAAGCGAAATAGAGGACGATGAGAACTCTACTGATTCATTAGAAGATAAATCCTTCACCACTTCCAAAGCAAAGGAAAATCCAAAACTGGAATTTGAACGCTTACACACGCCCGAAGAAGAAAAAGAAATCATTGAGCAGTTTTTAGCACAAGGTTTTAAAAGGCCATTCAGCGCACAGGAAGCCTTTGATAAAAACCTTCCGGTTATTGATCTTGCTTTCCGCTATGTAGAATCAATGGAGTATTTCAGGGATCACATTGAAAACCCACGCAAGAAAAAAGTACAAGAGCTGCGAGAGGAATTAAAAAACCTGAAAGGTGAAAAAGGTGTGAACGATCAGAAAAACTCACTCAAAGAACAAATCGAGCAGCTGGAAGCAGAGATGACTTTTGCTGAAAAATTGGTTCAGGACGAGAGCTTGATCTTTCAGGATGACCTCTTTGCCATTATTCTGCAAAAGGGTAAACAAAGAGGGTATGCCGGAGAGATAGAAGATAACATCAGCAGATTCCGGGATTATGTTGTTACCAATATTCTTGATAATCGTGCCATAGAAAACTATCATAAAGATTCAGTTCAGATAGTGGTAAATGAACTCATTGATGAATACTTCAATTCAAAAGAAGAAAAAACTACTCCTGACATGAAATCCAGTAAACCACCAGCAACGGCTATTGCGGAAGACCTCAAAACGGGAGATACATTTCTGCCGAATGTATTGGTTCCAGTAGGAACAACAGAGCCTTTCCTATCGCATAATTTTCAATTGTTCGATATGAAGTCCGTTCTTAAAACAAATTTCCCTCACCTTCTAAAGATCAATGAAAAGAATCTTTCCAAAGCATCCGCATTGGAAATGTTTGAGCTTGTTCAAATGGCGCATCCAACAGACTACGGAATTGATGTTAGTCGAATGAAAATGCTTGAAGAATGGGAAAAACGTGGAAGGGAACTGTTTGAAGAACTTGGTTTTCCTACGGATAATATTTACCCCTATATAAACCTTTATCTCGGCTATGAAAGCATTGAACCACTTGGAGAAATTCTATCCGATAACAACAAAGAAGGAAATGAATGGTGGGCAGTTGCGGAACATTGCCGTCCGATTGCAGATGCAAAAAAAGCGCTTGAAATAATCCAGCATCAAATCCAAAAACAAAAAAACGAGAAGAAAGGACTTATCAATCCTAAAACCAATAAACCAAAACTGGAATACAAACAATTGGCACAGGATATTGACCATACCGTTGAGAATTTGGAAGACAGCAAAGAAGTTATTCAGCATTACATTGATAACCCTCTTGAAGCCAGTCATTCCAAAAAAGTTGAAAAGAAATCAAAGGATCCTTTGACAAATGACAGCGGTGTGTACACTGAAAAAACTGCCGGAAAGAATTATGAAAGGATTGAAATTCCTATGCCGAAAGCAGGACAGTACGAAGCAGTAATTAAAATTGTAAAGACAAGCGACAACGATTATAAAATAGGGATCGATGCTTCTAAAAAGTTCGGGGATTACAATGGAATGATGTATGGCCCAAGCGAAGATGGCCAGCCTTATGCTTCAAGAGAGGCAGCCCTAAAAGGTGCATTGAAGGAACATGAACTAAAGCTGGAGCTTTTATTAATTGCAAAAGATAGTTCGTTCGGCAATGAAGAAAAAAAGATAAAAAATCTAACTGTTGCGCTGGAAGCTGTGAGAGATTTTGCGAAAGAAAATGATGTTGTACTGGATAAGCCCAAAGTACCTGGTGAAGAAATATCACTTAAAGAAATTCATTTATCAGAAAAAGAAAATTATTCCAAAGCACTTGTTGTAAACACCTGGCAGGAAGCCAATGATTTTATCAAAAACAAAAAGTGGAATAATGATACTGTTTATTTCAAAGTAGTATGGAAAGACGGAGAAACATTTGAACGAAAGCTGGATCAACTCAATGCACAGCTCTATGAAAAGAAACCGAATCCCCTGAGTGATTTTGTTTACCAGTATAACCTTACGATTAGTCAAATGAAACCTTTGAAGGGTTATCACCTAAAGGATACTGACATAAGCAATGCAGCGAAGATAGTCGAAGGTTATTCGTTCTCTGACAAGAAAAGCAGTAGTAAAGAAATTACAGTAGAGCTTGATGAAATTGTACCAGTTCCCGGAGTAGATGTTGATTTTGGACATCTATCAACAGCCGGAGAAAGAAACCGAATTTCCGCAGAAACCTACAAACAAATTAGTAAGCTCCTGCAAAATTCAAAGACCGATTTATTTTATTACAAGGATGCAGCTTGGACAATTGTAAAAGGCTCAACTCATGCAATCCTTGAACTTCCTGAAATGATAAGCAATGCCAAGAGCTACTATGAAAAGGTTTATAAAACCAGCGCTGCGTATTTAAAAAAGCAAGGAAAAGAAACGGGTATCATCAAAGGGTTGGAAGCAGCTTACTGGACAAAAGAAGATAATAAATATCCGCAGAATAAAGCCTTTGTCAATAGAATGGAATTTAACCAATCACGCTTACGCAAAGCCATTGAGGACAAGCTGGAAAAATTACCATTAGACACCCTTCAAAATATTGCAGATGAGCTTTCCAAAAAATTTGGAGAAAGAAGGGCGTTCGATACTTACGAAAAAGGGTATGTAACCATTGGTAAAACCGGGGATAAAAGAAAAGCCACTTTGATTGCTATTTACGTGGACAACATGATTGTGGACAACGATCTGACCGATAAGGACGATTATCCGGTAATGACTTTTATGGTTGACTTACTGTTCGCTGATTCACAAAAGTTCGTGGATCTACCGCAGCATATTGAAAAGCAAGGTCCATCAAAAATGAAAAAACAAAGTCAGCATGAACTCAATAAGGAGATAGAAGCCTTCATTGAAAAGAAAGACAAAGAAGGCAGCTCATTCAACGAAGAAGAAAAAAATTATATCCGGCAATATACCGGCTCCGGTGGTTTAATCAAAGAAGGCGCTGCGGGACGTGGTGTATTGTATGAATACTATACACCCGATGTAGTGGTGCAAAAAATGTGGGGAATGGCATTCAAGTATGGATATGACGGAGGTTCGGTTTTGGAGCCGTCCGTTGGTACAGGTAACTTTTTAAAATACGCACCCAAAGATGCAATCGTATTCGGCTTTGAGACCAACCATTTTTCAGCACGAATAGCACAAATACTTTATCCCAACGCACACATTCACGAAAAATCATTTGAGAGTTTATTCTTTGCAGGCAACATTCATCTGAAAGATGATTTCGACCATCCACTTTACAGCCTGGTCATAGGCAACCCTCCTTACGGAGACTTTACAGGCAAGTATGCAGGAATGGGAGAAAAAAAATGGACTGGAGCAACCGAGTATGACCAGTATTTTATCCTGCGTGGACTGGATTTACTAAAGAAAGGCGGACTACTGGTATTTGTTGTTCCGAGCAGTTTCTTGTCTTACAATGTAAAATCAGCGAAGGTCAAAGAAAAGATTGCCTCCAAAGTGGATTTAATGGATGCGTACCGTTTACCCATCAGAACCTTTGACACAACGGATATAGGAACCGACATACTGTTATTAAGAAAAAAATAAATGATAAAAAAGAGAGACAAATATGATTTCAAATTACCTGGTGGGATCGGGCATCCTTTACAACAAAAACAAAACAGACATCAATACATTAAACCTGCGAGCAATGGCAAATGATAATAACCAGATTGAAGAATTAAAACAACTCATTCATGGTGAGATGAAAGAGTGCAACCGCTTCTTATGGCCGAAGGTGTGTGAAATGCAAAGTACAGACAAGGGCATGGCAAAGCTGGAAGACATGATAATCCGGTACGTTGCCGAAGAAGGAATGCAGATTGGTTCTGCCATTGCCCTTATTGAACAGGAGCTTTCGCACATTCTTTAAAATGGCACAAGGGTATAAAATGTTCCGCAAAATAGCACAGGAGGCCAACAGGAACTTGCGTGATCGGAACCAAAACTTAGACAACATGAAAACAAGTACAGATCACCTTAAAAAGTTCGCTTCGTTTCTTTCAAGACACGACCACATTGACGGCTACATGGGAGATAATGGAGATAGTGAAATTGCCAATGGAGCAGCTAAACAAGATTTTAAATCACTTGGAAAAAAAGCATTTAAAGAGCTGGCTGAATACCTCGGCTTAAAGCAATACGATGTAAACTTCAATCCGGGTGGTCCAGCAGTAAGCGGAGATTTAACCCTAATGGGAATGTTTACTCCTGACAATGGAATTTATATTTCTATGAACAAGGATGGTATGCAATCCGGTATTCTTTATCGCAGCATAAAACACATGAAGGATTACAGTGGTGGTAGCAATAATTATTTCCGGGAAGGCGACCTGAATCACCCCGAAGAAATCAAGGAGAAAGTGTATCGCCTGTTAAAGCTGGATCAGCCACTTACAGAAAAGTCCTTATCAGAGCTTAATAAACTTCACAATGTATCGGTAGTGAAGATTGCAGGTAGCGGACAGGAAAGTATGGAAGAAAAAGAATACGTGGGAGAGAATGACATTATCGATGCCGAACACGCATGGGAAATGCGCCAACTGGAATACCAGCAAATAAAAGCAATTCAAAAAACCGGAAGGCCAAACGTATTGGATGCTAAGGATGGAGACGAACACGAAAAGATTGTAGAATGGGCATTAAAGCAAGGCAAGCCAATACCAAAAGAAGTGTTTGAAGATTATCCCTGGTTAAAAGAGCAAAAACAAAATATTACAAGCGAAAAAGCTACAAGCACACTTAGTTTATTAACCGGAGACGAATGGTTCAAACAACACCCGGAGAAAATCTTGGGAGAGCAATTTCAAACAACTGACCGTTTCGGAAAGCCTGTTACCAAAGTAAAGGGAACGGCAGACAACATCATTCAGGGTATTGATGTGCCTTCGGTAGATGTTCCTGAAATAGCCACAGAAGCCCTGCAAACCGAAATTAAAGAACCCTTGCAGCAAATATTAAATGATCCCATGAAAAAGGAAAATATCGAGCGTGTTATCAACGAAACAAAAAAAGCTCATGCAGACAAAGCACTCCGAAAGCTCAACGGAGAAAAGGACAAGTATGAAGATGGCTGCCCGGAAGAATATTTTTGTTTTGATGAAGTGATGAAGGAATACAACAAAGGCATCACCGATGAAGAAATAAAAGCATGGATATGGTACAAGCGTACTACCGGAGGATTCAATTATGAGAAAACAATTCTTGATTCTAAAAACGGTTGGTCAAAATATGTTGTTCCGCTGGGAGCAGCTTCCGAGCATTTAAAGAGCTGGTTAAAAGCCGGAGTTATTTGCTCACATAATGGCAGTTTTATTCCAAGCGTACTATATTATGCCGAGAATATTTATGAACGTCAAAGTATGCTCTTAAAAGACAAAGAAGCAATCATAAAAGAGTTCGGAAAACAGCAGTACGACAATCAATGGACTGGACTTGATAATGTAAAACCTCCCAAGCTCACATTAAATGATCCAAACACGGCCAATCGCTTATTCATCAAACCCGATTCAGCTTTCGCCAAAGAAATTCGCATCAGCCAGCTTGCAGATGGAACCAGCTTTAAAGAGTATGTAAGTAAAACAGGAAGTTACGCTGAAGGAAGCAATTCACTGGTAGAAGCCTTTAAAACATGGCTAAGGGAATTGCCAAAAGACGATTTTAAAAAATCAACCGACTGGAACATTATCCAGTTTTACCTCGATGGAGGAACACCTTCACGCCATTACGACAAAGAAGAAAAATTGCGTTTGAAACAAAACGCAAAAGTGGAAGGCGATAAATTTTTTGTACGCTTTCTTGCTGAAGCCTTAACCCGTGAAGACCAGGTACGCATTGAACAGCAATGGAACTCTAAATACAACGGTTATGTAGAAATAAATTATTTCAAAGTGCCCGTTGCTTTTACCTGCTCCAGCACCTTTAAAAATAAGCCTTTATTCATTCGCCCTGCACAACGGGAAGGCATTGGCTTTATCAGCGTACACGGTTCAGGATGCGTTGCCTACGATGTGGGCCTCGGTAAAACAATGACCGCTATCCTTTCCCTTGCACAGGCATTAGAAAGCGGACAATGCAAACGTCCTTTCATTGTAGTTCCAAACCAAACATATAAAAATTGGTTAAGTGAATTACGTGGAGTAGTTGATAAGGGAAAAGTATTGCTTTCAGGATTGTTACCACAGTACCAGGTGATAGACCTGTATAACTTAGGAACAGAGTTTATTGACCAGTTGCGGGATGAAAAAGGAAATATTAAACCTGCACCGGAGTTTAGCATTTCCGTTCTCACCTACGAAGGATTTAATCGGCTTGGATTCAATGATGAAACATGGGATACTATTGGAAGTGAAATGTTCGATATACTCAACCAGGGCACAGAAGAAAAACGAGACATGGTAAAGCTCCAGGAGAAAATCAACGAGATGATGGGTAAAGGTATCAAGGGTGGATCGGTGAACATAGAGGATTTAGGATTTGATTACATGGTGGTAGATGAAGCTCATGCTATGAAAAAATCCTTCACACAGGTAAAGGGGCAGGTAAAAGGAGAAACGGGGGTAAGAGAAAAAGCATCATACGAAATTCGTTCAGGATCTCCTTCCATGACAGCCTTACGTGGCTTTATGGTAAGCCAGTATATTTTACGCAACAATCAAATGCGGAATGTATTGTTGCTTACGGCAACACCATTCACCAATAGCCCGCTTGAAATCTATTCTATATTGGCACTCATTGGTTATCAGCAATTAGAAAAATGGGGTATTAAAAACATCAAAGAGTTTTTTGATACGTTCATCAAAACCAGTATGGAGTTGGTAATTAACGCCAAGCTGAAACCTGAACGAAAAGAAATTGTGATGGGCTTCAATAACCTCATAGCCCTGCAACAGCTCATCTTTAAGTTCATTACTTACAAAACCGGAGAGGATGCGAAAATACAACGGCCTAACAAGATTGTTTTGCCATTACTTAACAAAAAAGAAGACAACCAAATAATTCCCTTGCCAACGGAAGAACAAATATCCACAAACCTTCCTATGACACAAAGGCAAAAGGAATACATGGATGATGTGGAGCTGTACGTAACCGGGAAAACCAGTCTTACTAATTTCTGTGTGAATACAAAAGGTCTTGAAGATAGTGAAGAAGGAGCAGAAGATGAAAGTGCAGGTGAAGCATTGGATGAAAAACATTTGTCGAGTGATGAAGAAGAAGGAACGAGAATTTTGCGGGGAATGTCATTTGCACGGCAGCTTGCACTTAGTCCTTACCTCTATGCGTGTAATCCTGACAAACATCCTACCTACACGCAATACATTGAATCTTCACCCAAGCTCATGTACATAATGGAGTGCATACGTTCGGTGAAACGTTACCACGAAGAACATGAGCAGGAAGTATCTGGGCAGGTGATCTACATGAATGCAGGCGTACATTTTTTTCCGTTGATAAAAGAATACCTAGTGCAAAAAATCGGTTACAAAGATGATGAAGTTGGTATTATTAAAAGCGGTTTAAGTGCAGCCAAAAAAGAAGGCATCAAAGAACGCTTCCTTGCCGGCAGCGTGAAAATAATTATCGGCAGCGCAACAATTAAAGAAGGAATTAATTTACAAAACCGTTCAACTGTACTTTACAATTGCTGGCTGGACTGGAACCCTACTGATGTGAAGCAGCTCGAAGGACGTATATGGCGCTTCGGAAATATCTACGCGAATATCCGTATTGTCAATCCAATGATGGAAGACAGTATTGATACATTTATCTTTCAAAAACTGGAAGAAAAAACAAATCGTATCAACGAAATATGGTATCGTGCAGGCAAAACTAACGCACTCAACCTGGAAGAATTTAATCCATCCGAATTAAAAATGGGTTTAATAACAGATCCTATGGCATTAGCAGAGTTAATCCTGATGGAAGAACGGGAACGCTTGCAGGATGAGATCACAGGACTTAGCAATCAGAAAGGCGTATTGGAAGAAATTGTAGAGCAACGGGAGATCTTTAATAAAAACATCGGGTATGTAAAAGATATTGTAAACCGATACAAACCTGTGAAGGAAGAAGGCAAAGCCCGCAGCATTGAAACCATTTTCAAAATCTACAAAGATTACCTCGATGATGAAAATACTGAATACACCTATAAGGATCAGGTAGTATATGACAAGGTGCGCAAAGCCAATGCAGCGATTAAAAGAGGCATTGAACAAATACTGGCTCCACGAGGCTTGGACATTGGTTTCGATTTGAAAAAAGTAACCGGACAAATGGATAAGGAGATTGAACGCAAGCAAAAGTACATGGAGGAAAAGACCGGGGACAAAGCCGTTCAGGAGAAAGGGCAAGCCATTATCAAAGATCGAATTAAGAAAGGCTATAAACCAAAAACAGTAGCAGAACGGGTAAAAGAATTTACCAGACTTAATCCGAAATTATTAAGTGAGCTGATGATTTACGATGGTTCGGACGAAGCAAAAGCAAAACAATCCGAACAAAAAAGAAAAGGAGAAGCACTGGAAGGAACAGCCGACCGCTTAACTAAAATCATCCAACTCAGGGAATCGTTCAAGCGAATGAAAAACCGTTTGGAACAAATTAAAGAATTAAGAAAAGCAGCATAAAAAAACAAAAGTAAAATGGTAAAGACAACTATTGACAACGTAATAAACCTGCTGAATAAAGCAAAAGAAAGCGGATGCAGTAAAGTGAAACTTCAACTCTATGAAGATTGGAAGGAGATAGAAAAAGAACAAAGGCATCCGTCTCTTAAAATAGAGGAGTATCTTATTGATACCCGGTTCTACAATACAATGGAATTTGAAACAGAGATTGAAAAAAAGGAAGCGACCGACCGCATGATTACAAAAATCGAAGGCGATACGTTTATCATTCGTGTTTCACTTTCTGATCATGATAGCTTATTAAAAAATCTCGGCATTGAGGGCGAATACAATCACTAACTAAAAAACAAAAACACATGGCCACTTTAAAAAACAATCCATACGACCTATTGGAAAAAGAAAAAATTTCCAAGAAGCTCCTTAGCGATAGAGTGTTAAAAGGACTTTCCATATTTGATGAAACCCTTGCTGATCTTGAACAATTTCCGACTGATAAAAAATTAAAAAAAGAAGCTGAAGAAATCGGTAAGGAAACCATTGAGCTGGTGAAAGAGGATATTGAGCGCATCAATGAAGAAACGCACGATGAAATAGAAGAAAATTCTAAAAAGGAAACACGCAAAATTCAATCTAAAAAAGTGATTGAAAAAGTTGAAAAAGTATTGGATGATTTAACTCTTTGCCGTCAAAGGTTAAGAGAAGACAGGCAGCGAAAAGTTGAAAGCGGAGAAATCCAACCGCCTAAGAAAAAAACGCTTGCAACAAAGCTCCGTCAGGAATTGGTGAAAACGGCTACACTCATTCCTAAAAACCTGAAAGAGGATAGTACAGTGATTCAGCGAACGCAGAAAGCTGTGCTTAATTTTTTGAATGAACTGAAATCCATTTGGGGACTAAATAAAATAAAACCAATTCAGGATGAGATAAAAGAAAAATTCAAAAAGTTGGAATTAGCATCAGAAAAAGAATAATCACGTTACAAATATTGCAAAGCCATGACTAAAAATACCATAATAATAACAACTGTTGGACTTGTAATAGGAACAGCTGAAGCATTACTCTATTACAACCTTGGAAAAAATGCGGGTGGAAAGTTCACCTACAACATTCCACCTACAAAAGAGTTTTTAAAAACCGTTGGAGTAGTATTAGTTACCTCAATACTGACTGCGGGTATTTCGGGAATGATTGAATCCCGTTTTAACGATGAAGAAAAACAAACTGTATAAACCAATTAACAAATAATAATATGAAAAAATTTCCGCACCAACAGTTTATTGAGGATAACCAGGTGGATATCCAAACACTTCCAAAAATGCTGCAAAAACGTATCAAAGGCTTTGACGAGTTGGAAGAAGATTTACAGCATACTACCGATGAAGACAAGGAAAAGTTATTGAATAAACTTGAAATGCTCTCTCACGAATTGGATGAAGACTTGGAAGAACATTTTGAGGATCACTTGGAGAATAACGACCGGGAAGAAGACGAACAACCGGAAGTAGTATTACAGGAGCAGGGATTTGAAATCCAAGAAACTTTGGAAGAACCAATTCTCGAACCTATCCAGGAAGTTATAGAAGAACCAGTTTTGGAACCTGAGCCGGAAATCCAAGAACAGGAACCTGAAATAAGGGAAGAAGAAGTTCAACCCGAGCCACCCCCGGAGCCTTTTGAAGAACCTGCTCCTGAACCACAGGAAGAAGAAACATTGCCGGAACCTGAGCAGGAAATTCAGGAAACTATGCCGGAAGCTGAAATACAACCCGAAGTTGAAACAACGACCGAAGAACCAGCTGAAACACCAAAATCTGAGGAAGAACCGGAAGTTCAACCGGAACCGGTAAAGGAGCCTACCGATGAAGAAATACTTGAAGAACTTTTGGCTGAAAAGAAACATACCGTATTGCCCGCTGAACTGAAGAAAAAAGGTTTTAAAACAGACCTCAATGGTAAAAGGCTTTTGGTAGGTAAGTTTTGCCTACACAAAGGAAAGTACGATACCTGTTATAAAATTATACTCAAAAGTAAATAATTTATTTATTCGATTGGTTGCCAAATTGGTATTATATTACCAATTTAGCAACTTCAATTTAACCCACAAATTTAAAAGAAAGTGAGCGAAACCAATACAGCCAGTGATTATGGCCATTTGCAAACCAGTATAGATAAGGTTATAGGTAAAATCGGCCTTCACAGAACGATTTGTCTTTTAGACAGCTTTATATGCAATACAACTGTAACACAAAACGAACAGGAGAAAATCAAAATGATTACTCAATACCTGGTGAATCTTGCTATCCGGGTATTTGAATTGGATGCAGAACTTTTTTACATCAGTAATGTGCGAAGTTATCGTGATGCCCGTATGTGCTGTTACCACCTGCTTCGCAAATACACCGATGACACTTTTTCAAAAATAGGTCTCTCTTTTCAATGCAGTGAGCGAATTGTAATGTATGGATATTCCATATCGGACGAACGATTATCCATGCCCAAAGGCAATACAAGGTTTGTTTCCAATTACACACTGCTCGAATCAAAGCTCATAGATTTTATCGGAAAAATTAATTAAGCCAGCCATGTCAGAAAATAAAGAATTAATAGAAAAAGTTTTAAAGAAGGATCCACAGGATATTGCTTTCGAGGAAATACCGGAGGAAAACGACAGTCCACTTGCACAACCGGTTGTTCAAAAAAACAATCCATCAATAGAGGCCACCGCTTCTAAAACTGAAAGCAAAGCGAATCCTACTGGAAAGGAGGAAATCAAGCCTGGAGACGAAAGCAAAGAGCAGACGAAGGATAAACCTAAAGAAGAACCTTTGGATGCGCCTGAGCAGGAAATTGATGCGGAGCCGACAGAAGAAAATACAGGTACAACTTCTACCAGCTCCGAAGAACCAGGTGAATTTAACGTTCCGATAGGTCATGCCTCCATGATGGCCGATACCATTTTAGGGGTGGTAAACAATACACTTCTGGAAGTTGGAGCAGGTTACTTTGTAACCATTCGCAAGCATAAAGATTTTTATGACTTTGATGAAGTGATTCAGGTCATTGAAGAACAGAATGTCAAGAACATTAAGCGGATAAAGCTGGATGAAGAAGATAAGGCGATGTTACGCCCACTATTGATTCATGTGCTGCGCAAAAAAGCTAAGGTACTTACTCCTGAACAGCAATTGTTAGGCGTGGCTCTGTCTATCATTATTAAGAAAGCAAAAGTAGTAATGGAGATCCGTGCAGAAAATGAAATGCTGGTTGAGCGCATACGTGATATAATCCGCAAAGAAGTTGCAAGTTACAGAGAGGATGAGCAAGAGAGAGAAAATGAGAAGCACACAACCACTTCGGAAAACAAAACAGAAAAAAAAGAGGAAGAAGAAGCTGAAGTAGTTTATGAAGAAACAATACAAAATTCTAAAACAACTAATCGCACCGGCTTACCTGATTCTGTATTGGAGACCTCCGAATAATCCATTGACCTGGAAACACTTTAAGATGAGATGTCGGTAACAAATGAACAACCCAAACTTTTTCAGGGAATAGTCCTGGTTAATAAACAGGACGAACGCCAGCCAATGTTAATGCTGGTTTGTGGTGAAACAGGCGTTGGTAAAACCTTTCGTAATATTCTTGAAATTGAGAATTATCTCCGGGATCATCCTGAAGTGTATAGAAAGGGACGTAAGGTTTTAATCTTTGATGTGAACGATGATGATTACGAATGCTACACTACTGTTAGTCCCGACTTTATACGTGATTTAAAAAACATTCGCGCCCGCAGGATACGTCCGCTCACCAAGTATGGTGAAACCATGTCCATTGAAGAAAAACGGGATACCGTTGAGCGGATGGTAAAACAATTCACAGACGGTTTGCTTGTATTAGAAGATCTTGACAAATACATGACAGGTGCAAAAGGACAAACTATTGTGGGGTTGCTCACAACCAATCGCCATCACGGACTGGATATAATGATTTCTCACCAGTCTATTGCCAAAATCACCACAACTGAATTTCAGAATTGTACCTGGTTACGCCTGCATAAACAAGTGGATGATGTAACCCGCTATCGTAATCGTATTCCAAATTACTTCCTGGTCCGTATTGCAACGATAATAGTTGAGGAGCAATACCTGATCGGAAACATTAGATTCTTTGTGTATGTGAACATGCGAAAGCTAAAACTGCGTGGATGCAGTGTGCAAGCCTATATCCGGGCTTGTAAGAAATATCTCGATACAGAAGAAAACGGAATGGTCAGACGTATGATGTTGGAAAGAGATTTTTACGGCAAGTTGATTTATAAAAATAGAAATGAAGTTGTCGTGAAGCTTATTGGCGAGTTGCTCCGGTATCACGAAGTAAATTTTAAAAGCCCTATCGCCACTGAAAAGATAACGCAAGCTAAAGCAGCATAAACAAAAAACTATACCATGAAAACCTATACTAAAACACACAGTAACAAAAAAGCAGCCGAAACTCATTTTGAAAAAATTAAAAAGAGAGGCGGGAAAGCCACCATGAAAACAGTTAAAGGTGGATTCTATATTGAATATTCTTTTCCCGAAAAGAAAGTATCTAAAAACAAAAAATACGATGTCATTTCGCCTGACGGTTTTAGTATTCGTATTGGTGTGCCGCTATTTAACTCCATCAAAGAGCGAGACCAGTATTTTAAGATGTGGAAAAAGCGATATGAAAAACAGGGATATTATTCATCGGTTAAGTATGGCCGTATTCACCTTGCCGACCTGGCGGATTATTGCGAATGGATTGAGGTGGTATAGAATTAGTAAAGCAACGTTTTGCTTATTTACTAACGAAGATTTACAAAATCAGTTAAAGTTTTTCGATGTTTTGTTATAGTTTGATCCGGAGCTTTTAATATATAGTTCCTTGCTTCTTCAAATTCAGATTGACTTAGTGACTTAAGATGCTTAATAGAAGCCTCAAGCGAGAAAGGTTGGTTTATTGATGCTTTGAAATTTTCGTCCAAATCTGTCCATATAAGCGCATCAAATTTTTTGTTCAAATTCCATATTGAGAAATTTTTCTTTAATTCATCTTGCAATTTTTTGGAACGAATTTCACCACTATTGAAATTTATATAGGCGATGTTCTCAAGCTTCTTTTCTGTTTTCTCTCTTAACGCTAAATTTGCTATTGCTGCATCAAGTTTCGTGAAAGTTGAAACGGTATAATATGTTTGTACTTCATCAAAGGCAGGGTGAATAACCAATGTTAATCTTTTGTCTTTTGATATTCGGGCAAATTCAACAGGAACAAAAGGACCATCCTTATACCATTTGTTATTTTCAATTTCTAATTCTCTTTGTTCAGTCAGTAATGATCCCCAGCCAAGTATTCCAATTTTCATAAACGTAATTATAGTTTATTATTATGTTATTCAAAATCAACAGTTGAAAGTATTTTTTTTTGTTGGTCAGTAGCAATATCCTTTCTTACACTTACTTCCTCAATTAATTGAGATAAAAATCTCATTCCGGCTTTAAACGTTAAACAATATTTAATCGATTTCATAAAAGATTGGGAGCTTTTAAACGTTTTAAAAAAAAGACGTTTGTCCCATGATTGAGATATACAACGATTTGTAACAGTTCTTGCCAATAGTTCACAATAATCCCATGCTGGCACACCTTTTCTTTTCTTTGGTGTCTTAAAAAAGGAAAACATATAAAAAGGATCATACACATCATCATCGTTATCAGTATCATAAAATTCTTCTTTAGGAATGATAGCCCAATATTTCGCATCTATTTTAGAAGCAGAAGCCATATCATAAATAGCTTGGAAAGTTTCCTTTATTACAATTTGACCATTACGTAATTTTTCATCAAGACCTAATGAGAATATAACGATTGTTGAAAATACCTGATCCTGTTTGGTTACATTTAATTTAGAATATATGTCAAGAAGATCATCTGCACTGAAATTCAATTTTCTTATTTGTCCAAAATTAAAATAATTGAAAATTAAGTTATAAATAGAAATTGAGGGCTTTCCATGATTACCGATCCATCTTTTTAAAACATTTTCCGTATCAGCAATTTCTTTCGACCACTCATAATTGAGAACTCTATCATTACTTTCATTTAGCCAATCTAAAGAATCAATAATTACTTCATTACCTAATTCATTATATAGATCCAGTACTATTTCACTTTTTGAAATGAGTATCGCATTTATATATTTACTGCGTGTTATATCAGAATTATGTAATAAGTGATTCAAAATTTTTCTTTGTGAGTTTATATTTAGTTTCCACGTCTCAGGTGCATCAGAAACTAAATCCATTTTATGAAGAAATAAATCTATAAGCTCCGGATTTTTAGTAATACTATAAATTAATTCGTCACGGTCGATTTCAAAATTCTCAATGAATTGTATAGAAATTCTATTCTCAATAGCATTTTCCCAAACATCAAGAAATGTGTTTATTGAAATCTCCCTTGAGTTAAGCATTTTCAAAAGTCTTTCTTCCAAATGTAATTCCAATGGATCAATAAATGTCAAATTATCATGAAGCAAAAATTGCATGAGTTGAACTTCTGAAAAAGTTTGCAACAAAATAGATTCCTTTCCAAAAAGTTTGTTCTTTAGAAGTCGAGCTTGAGTTTTCTCAGGGAAAAATCCTTCAATCTGTTCTGCTATTTCTTTTAAATCGACATTAGATTTATTTATTGTTTCGAAAACTTTAAGCAAAGGCAGGTAATTTTTGCGTTCTCCTTCAATGTCAGCTCCGTATGTCCATAAAAATTTTCTACGTTCATTTTTAGAAAACTTATATAAAATTTTAATTAGATCGTCAACTTGTTCTGAACTATGGTGAGAAATAAAAATATTTTTTGCCTTACGCTCAATAGTCGAAAGGTTTTTTTGAGGTACTATTTGGAAATCGTAATTTTTATCTTCTAACATTCTAATACTCAGTGCACCAGTACAAAACGTAAAGCTTCTCCTTAATCTTGGCCATTGATCGCTCCAAATATCAAGTACATCCTTTTTATATTCTTCAGAGTTTTTGGCTGGAACAATTGCAGCTTTATCCGTTTCGATATATAGAGCTTCCAGCATTCCTTTTACGGGTTCATTAAGTTTTATATCCTCCGTACTTGCTTCAGCAATTAGTTTCTCTGCTGAAATATCAAATTTGTTAGAGAAAATATTATAGTCATTTAATGTCGGCCTGTGAAATAAATATTCTAATAAATTAAAGTCAGGAATTTTACCGAGATCCGAAAATTTTATTAATAAAGTATGTGTCCAAACACAGCCTGGCCGTTTCATTTCTTTAGCATACCAGGTCTTTGCAAAAGCATATAATCCTACCTCTGAAATGGGATACCCCGTCAAATAATTGTCAAATCCCTCATCAATATTTGAACCTGAAAGATCTGATTGGAACAACAGCAGTTTTTTCTCAACCAAAGACAGCTCTGTCGAGCTCGCCAGTAGCTGATGTCCATTTTGATATCCATGTAATGTCTGATTTATTTCAATGCTCATTTTATTCAGTCATCCAAATAATTGGTTGGGTTATATCTTTTATCGGCTCTCCATCTTCTTTTACAACAATCCGGTCATGGGAATTTTTATTCATCAGATTATCTAATGCCTTTTCATCACCGTAATCGCAGCCCTGAGCGCTAACACCAAAAAATCTTACTATATATTTATCAGTATTACAAATCAGGTATTGGTATAAAAGTGGTAAATTATTTTCCATCCACTCTTTCGGTAAAATAGTATCTGCACCTGAAACCGTATCCCAGGCTGATACGATAAGGGATATTTTTAATTGTTTGTTTTGTGCCTTATGGAATTGCAGTAATTGTAATACTTCAACCATCTTAACCTGGTTCGGTACAAATTTTACATCCCAGTTTGTTAAGGTTGGAGCAGGTCTTGTCTCAGCATCTTCAGCCTTTTTTGCTTCTGCATTATCTTCCTCAAAAAAATCTTCTATCTCTTGTACATCAGCAATAAACTGTGGCAGATTGTTTTTATGCAGTGGATTAACAAAAACAACTATGCCAGATAAATTATCGAGCAATTTGTCAAATTCAAACGGCCATTCTCTTAAATCAAAATGGTCACGAAATTTCTCTCCGGCAACATCGGGTATTTCAATTGTAATAGCTTCTCCTGTTGCCGTTTTTTTTAGGGGCATAATTACACGTTCAAAATTTGTGTTTTGCAAGCTCCGGGACGGATCCTTATAAGCTAACCAATCGTTTGCAATGCTATTTAAATATTCATGCTCACTGCCGGCAAGCGTGTCTAATGTTAACGATTTATCGTCTACATCGGAATTGATATAATTCCATAACGCAGCGATAAATGTTGTTTTTCCTGTTGAGGGCAGGCCCGAAATCAGGATTCTCGTTTCGCTCATATTTCAGGTTGTATTTTAATATTATGAAACTCCCTGCTACTTTCTGTCTGAGTAAAATAGGGCTTCCTGTTATTTAACTCTCTTTTTACCAAATAACAATCGTTAAGCAATTCATATATTCCGAAGCCGGAGGTAACAGTCTTGTTAGGCTTTTTAGGCCTTGCAGCAATTTTTGTTACAACAAATGATTTTACTCTTGACGAAAATCTTTTGGTAAACGGTTCATCTATTTGCTTTGCAAAATCAAATGTACTATCACCTTCCATTTTATCCCATTTGGAAACTACAACTTTCAGATTGGTCTGGTCATTAAAAATCCCATTATCCAATGCACTTTGTATAAAAGTCATCGCATTTGAAATTGTAAGTGCTCTTGCCTTTTTCTCAGCTAATTTCTCTCCGTCAATCATAAAAATGACCTGTTCAACATTCGTCAGCAATCCCAGCTCCTTCATTATAGTACTTGAATCCCTTGCAAATTGAAATCGTTCACCTGAAATGTCAGAAAGTAAAATATGTGTTGCTTCCTCATCAGTAAACTCTTTCTTCTTTAATGATAAGTGTAAAAAACCAAACTCACGGGCAATGGTTTTTCCTGTGTCCGGATCATTTGCATTTGATTCTACTTTTGAAAAATGAGATCTTTTTTCAAAACCGATGAGTGTTTGAGATCCTGCAAATAATAAATCTCCGTTAGCACCCCTTTGAAATGAATTATATATTTCTGCCAATAGAGTTGTTTTACCACAATCAGAATCCCCGACAACAGCAATTACTTTTGTGCTGTGTTTATGTGTAATTTGTTCCGTTTCATCAGCATTCATTTCATCCCCATTATAAAGTTTTACAGAGGGAACTTTTTTAACTTCCTGGGGAACACTTTTTTTTTCACCTTCTTCAGTACTATCTTCTAAATAAAAATGAGAGCACTCGCCTTTGTCAATATCGAGAGCATCCATGCACTTCCCATCAATATGGACTTTGCAATGTTCTTCAGTGCATTTTTTTAGTTTGACTGCTTCAGGCATTTTCCAGTGTTTTGATAAAAACAAGTTCGTTATAGATCTGGCCTGCTAATACTTCAGGTCTCAATGCTTTTTTAAGATCTCCACCATTCGTTGCTTTTTTATAGGAGGCGCTGTAATCTGCTCCAGTATCTACTTCTTCCGATTTCAGAACTGCAAGCATGTAAGGAGTTAGTTCTGAAATATTGTCTTTATGTTTGGTTAAAATAGATTTTATTTCCGGTGTTAATGGACTAACAACATCATAAACTGTAACATTAGATAATTTTTTTGTAGAATTACTGATGGTAAGAATGCGGTGCAAAAGACTTTTAGCGGAAGGTAAGAAATGGTGCTTTGGTGCTTTTTCCTGTAACTCTAAAGCACTGCAAGTAATCATTGGTATAAAGCCAGCCTCCTGGAAGAATTTCTTCGCATATTTACTGTATTCACCAAAAATCCACGAAAGAATATTTAGTTCTTCAGAAAGAATTATATTTTTTTGAATTACTGATTGAAGTGTTTTAATGACTGTTTGGTTGTCTTCTTTTGACATTTCAGCATCGGTCTCTTCAAGTTCTTCATGGATTGTTGCAAGCTGTTCATCATAATCTTCCTCTTCTTGCTGCCTTTCTATGTAGTTTTTTGATCCTAAATAATTTTCTGCATATTCTGTAAAAGGGATGCCCTCGTTTTTGTATTGTCCTAATAAATTAATGTTGATAATGGAAAGACTTATCGCAGTGTTCAGGTTGGTAAGTGTTTCATAATCTGTTTCTGTTTCTTCCTCCGTTTCTTCCTCCTTCGTTTCTTCTTCAGTTTCTTCTTCCTTTTCTTCCACTTCAGCTTCCGGCTCTTCTTCTAAATCCTGCGCTTCGAGTTTAAAGCAAAGTGTAATTCCTGCAAGCGTTTCCAATAATTTCTCGTTATTAGAAATTGGAAATGTAACATCTGTATCTTTAAATTCTTTAATAAAATCTATGGATGTTTTGGGATCCTTTGGTTTTAATCCTACTGCCAGCCTTACCAGGTCTAACCAAAATTCTTTCTTTTCTATTTGTATAATTTCATCAATAGCCTGAATACGGGACTTCACTAAGTCCTTTGTTACTGTTATTTTTGTGACTTTGTACCAGTCTGGGAAATGATCTTTAGCTGTGTAATTCATTTTCTTTTTTGTTAAAGGGATTAGTATTGTTTTCAAAAGGATTTATTGAATTTATTTGTTCCCACAGGGCATGTAATAAATTTTGTTCCTTTATGAGTTTAAAAATCGCTTTATCCCTTTCATTAGGATTCATCGTATTAAAGCTCGGATCAAAAATGCCAAGTTTTTTGCTGATATCAATTTTAGAATTTTCACTTAGTGAAAGAAATGTTCTAACGATAATTTGAATTGGGGTCAACATAGTTTTCTCGTTATTTTCTTCTTGTTCCGTAATTTCTTCAATGATTTCATCTACAATTGCCTTTTCAAGTTCACCATTTTTGGTCTCAGCAGGTATATCTGATATTGCATTTGTGATCTCTGTCAGATGTGTAGGATTATCGTTATAAATTAGCTTTAATATACGCTCATTTCCATTGGGGAATGTGTGGTTATTATTGTAGGATTGGAGTATTGTTGGAATATCTGTTATATTTCCATTTTCAGGGAGTATTGGAAAAAATTTACTGTTTCTTAATTTGGTACTGTACAACTCTTGGGTTATGATCGCTCCTTCAAATGTTACGCCAGCACCACCAATTTCATTATCATCTTCCCTTTGAAAGCGTTTCTTATATAACGGACTACAAACAATTAACACAACATCAGCAGCATCTATTTCATTTTGCATCCAAATTTGCCATCCCTTTTCAGGCGGGCGGTTTTCAAAATAACGATCCATCATTACCTGAATTTCTCCCCCGCTATTGTTTAGAAGCCATCCCGCAAGGTTCCATATAGAATCCTTAAAGTCATCTGATTCCCATGCGTAGCTAATAAATACTCTAATTGTAGGTCTTGACATCGTTAAACTGGTTATAATTAAAAAAGGGCGGAAAATTGCATTATAAAAGTAGTCATTTTATGTGATTTGATGCTAAACCCAGGGCTATTTATAGTAAAAATGGAATTTGTAATAACCCGTAACTATGCACTTTAGTTATCTTTAAACAAGACATCCATTTTAAAATCATTCTGCACATTACCGGAATAAGCATTTACGTGTAAACCAAAAGTAGTAACCATGGTAAGAAATATAGTTTTCCTAGTATGAGTTTCAGCTCTAAAAGTTCCAATTTTATTTCGCAGTTCAGCATCATATTTTTTATCAATAATAAATTGTTCAACGGAAAATTTCATTTCACATAAATTAATAACACCATCTCTACGATCAATAACAAGGTCAATTTGCGCTCCATCCTTCGATTGAGTGCTTTTCCAGGCAGATATTTCTGTTCCTATACCACTTATTCCCAATGCCTTTCTTATTTGTTCATTGTGTGCAAGGCATACCTGTTCAAAAGCATATCCGCTCCATGCCTTATATTTCGGGTTTTCAATCATTTTTACCCAATGATTCTTGCTAGGTGTTTTTTGCCCTTTTATCCATTTAATATGAAAAAGAGAAAAGAAGTCGCTCAGCTGGTACAAACTACTCTTAGCCCTTTTGCCAAATGGCATATATCGTCTAATGAATCCGCTTTCTTCCAATTCCTCCAGTAGCCGTGTTAAACCACCGCCATTTGCAAGTTTACTGTCTATGCTGATTTCATCACGGGTAAGACCTTTACTTTTCTTAGCCAGTGTGGACACAACAGCCTCATGACGTTCAGCTTTAGCAAATAGGGATTTAAACAAGTTGTTAAACTCTCCTGTAAGTAATCCGTTCCTTGCAAAACAAAGCTTGTCAATATTCTGAGATGCGCTAAGACCCTTTTCTACGGAATCCCAATAAAATGGGATACCACCCAAAACCATGTACAGTTGTATAAGCTGGTAATAATCTAAAGTGATTTTCTTATTTAGCAGCAGTTCATTACATTCTTTCAAGGTAAATGGTTCTATTTTTATTTTTTGGGTTACCCGGTTGTGAAGGCCACCTTTGTTATTAATAAGCTTATTTATCATCCAGGAAGCGGCAGATCCACATACAATCAGTAAAATATCTTTCCTTGCAGATGCCCAGCTATTCCAAAAATGTTCCAAAGCAGGAATAAAGCCAGAGTGAGTAGTATCGAGCCAGGGAAGCTCATCAATAAAAATGACTTTTTTCTTTTGCTTTGATTTTTCAACAATTTGTCCGATTTGCTTGAAGGCTTCCTTCCAGCTCTCTGCTTTTTTCAAATCAGGCTGGGGATATTGCTCTTGTAGCGCATCATTAAAATTAGTTAGCTGTTCCTGTAATGAAACTTGTGCCATACCAGTGAGACGGAATGTGAATTTTCCTTCAAAGACATTTCTGACTAGGAATGTTTTACCTATCCTACGTCTTCCATAAAGTGCTACAAATTCGGGTTTAGAAGAAACAAACTTGTCTTTAAGTATAGCTATTTCTTCTTCTCTGCCTATTATCATGGGAATTATTTTTTTGATTACAAAGGTAATGAAAATACTTATTTAGCCAATAGCTAATTAGTAGTTTTTGGCTAAATGTATATAACAAAGTGTAGATTTAGCCAGTAACTTAACATTAAGGTTGGCTAAATGTGTGTTTAAAACCATTGATTTAGCCAAAATGAATTTATACATCTGTCTTATTTTTTACACCTTAATGAGGTTTTTTTAAAGTAATTTAGTGCGAAAGACACCGAAACAGTACTTATTGCAACAAATTATTTTTACAGGTACTTCTTTTTCCATAAAATGGAACTCGAAAGCAAGCATTTCTAAATCCCCAAGGATCACATAATGAATTTATGGTTAAGCCGTCTGAAACAAGCTGATACAGCAATACAAATTATCGGCAATATTCTGAATTATTGCCAATAATTTGTATTAACCCTTTTTTTAGTTTTTGGCTAAATGTGGGTAAAAAAGTATACTTATAGCCAAAATGACATTATTTCATTTCCGCCATAAGTAGATGAAAAAAATAAGTTATGGCGGAAATGAATTTCACATTATCTGTCGAATTGAAAAATGGGAACAAGATGTTTGCGATCCTAATTGACTTAAGAAAGACTATCCCATTCGTAGCTTAAATCTGTTTTTTCTGCTTTTCCAAAAACATTTCTTGTATGCAACAAACTTTCCAACCTGCCTGATTTTCCTATCAACCTTCTTTGAACTTGTGGCAAACCACAAGTAACCACCTTTTAAACCCCTGTCATTCATCCCAATTTTGACCTCGCAAGGTTTAAATACCAATTCATGCAAAGGCAAGATTAAAATCAACAATCATTAAAAACTCAAAAGCCATGACAAACGAAGTTTCAAAAATAGACTGGAAAGAAGTAGGCATCACCGCAGGTGTAACGCTGGTAACAGCATTCGTAGGTTGCCTTGCTGCCGTAATTGTAGCTCAAACGCTCATTATACCAGCTATGAACAAATCGAAGGAGAAAAAAGCAGCTGACAAAGAAAAAGATGCTGCGAAAAAGTAAGGCTTGATGTGCATTAAAAGCCTTGCGAAAGATTACAATGAAAAAAATCAATTACTAACAATTAACATTCAAAGCCATGAATAAATATAACGAAGAAATTCGCAAGTATGAGCAAGAGGCCGAAGACCGTTACGATGATTATGATGACGATAATTTCGATACCGGACTGGAAGGTCAGGATTCTTATGACGAAGACAGTTATGAGGAAGTAGAGTACATAGGCGAAGATGATAGCTACGATGATGATTCATACGATAGCTACGCTCAAAACTCTATCGGAAAAATCAATCCGAATGACCGTACCCTCACCATTACTATTACCAATGCCAGCGGAGCTGATGCGGAAGCAATCATTTTCGGTGGAAATGAAGGTGCTGCTCAACCAGCAGGTGTATTAGTAGTTGTGCAGGAAAGCTCTCACAATGAAGTAAGAGAGGAAAGCAAAGCGAATCCTTTCAAAATCCAGGGGATGAAAATGTCCGTTTCGGATGCATTGCAATTTGATAACGTGTGGAAAATCCTGCGTAAATCAGCAGCTGGTAGCTTCAACTCTCATCCTTATCAACCAAGAAATGCTACATCACCGCAAAATACTAATCCTAATTTGATCGATGATAGCGCATTTGAAATGGATGTGACTGGACAAGACAGCATCCGCTTCTTCCAAAAAGCAGGTATAAAAACCACGCTCACCTTCACCATCAAAGCTCGTGTTGATATGGGTAATGTATTGTCTGGACAAAATGTTGCGGAAATTTCCACAGCACCTCGCCCAACAGGTTTACCGCAAATTGACCTTGCGAAACAAAAACCAGCACAAGTGTTTGGTGTAAAACCAAAACCTAAAAAAATGGTCCGCAAAATCATTCGCAGACCTGTGGGTGGAGGAAGGCCAATGCCAAACAGAAGACTGTTAAAAAAACGCAGATAAGCTGACTTTCAGCTAAGGGTTATCATAAAAAGCCAAAGCGGGAAACCCTCTCAGCTTTGGCTTTTTTAACAAACACGCAAAGCGTGTTTAATGATCCAACACAGTCCAAATTATTTAAAACAGTAAACCATGTGTAAAGGAAAAGCACAAAACAGGATAGACTACATCGTACTCCAAAAGCCGACAGAAGCAGCTAAAATAGTTGAGAAGTACGGATATGAGCCACCAAAGAAAGTAGATGAACTGGTGAAAGCTGTTAAGCTCCTGGTGAAAAAAAAGGGAGAGCCGGTTATCAAAGAATTAATAGCCATTCATCCTGAAAGAAAATTGATATTGGAAGTATCAGGCCATCGAAGCGATGAAAGCAACTATTGTGGTTGCCATAGTTCCTATTCCGGAGAAACAAAAGAATTACTGGATCAGCTATCAGAGCTTTCCGTGAATGACCTCACACAGCTTTACGAAGACACCAAGAAAAAATCCAAAGAGCAACCGGAGGACAAAACATTGATGGCTGAAGTGGAAACCGTGTGGGATGAACTCAAACGCAGAAAGAAACAATCTGAAAAACTGGAAAAGAAAAATGACGAAAATACACAAAGCCTGTGGTTAAAATTCGG
Organism: Bacteroidia bacterium; assembly: GCA_030654175.1. Taxonomy (GTDB): domain Bacteria; phylum Bacteroidota; class Bacteroidia; order 2-12-FULL-35-15; family 2-12-FULL-35-15; genus 2-12-FULL-35-15. Next base: position 111,141 of record JAURXZ010000001.1, on the reverse strand, counting down.
GCTGTTCTTTCTTGCCGGAGTTGTCATTGCAAAAATTTCCTAACCAATGGTAAGAATAATCAATAACGAAAAAGTAAAACCAAAAGAGCGGGAAGCAATGCTCAATGAGAAATCAAAAGCTCTGCTTCAGATTATCGGGATCATCATTGCCGATAACCCTAAAGCCCTTCAAGAGCTATTGGAAGAATACAGTATTGAACTTTCTGCAAAGTCAACAGATAAAGAGCTTACCGAAAAATTACTTTCCGCTATTGGTGAATGTAACAATGAGTTTAACAATGACCTGGCAAGAATCATACTGGATTGCACACTTGAAAGCAGCTACGACAGCTTTGATTTTAAATCCCTGTTTAACAAAGGAGGTGATTCGGGTGGTGAAGAAAGCGGGGCATCTTCCGGTGGCGGAGGCGGTGGTTTGTGGGCAGGAATAGCCAATGCAGTTGGAGGAATTGCTGGTTCTATTGGTTCTGGAAAAAGGGCAAGAGAAGAAGCATCTGCAAAAACGCTTCAGGGAATATATGCTTACAAGTCGCAACTGGCAGCCAATGAACAAGGCAAAGGCAAAAACAAAATGTATATGCTCATTGCTCTTTTTGTTGTGCTTGGTTTAGCGGTAGCAGCAATGGCCTTTTCTCAAAGAAACAACAACAACCAATACCATTAAAAGCCTAATACGATGATTTTACAAAAAAACAATTTCGGTCTCACCCGTCAATCCATCTACGCTGGTTATGACGATGAAGCATACGACAGCCTTTTCAAAAGATTCAGGGAGAAACGAGCAGAAAAAAAAGAAGAAAGGCAGGAAAAAAAAGCGGATAGAAGGTCACGAAAGGAAGAAAGAAAATCCGAAAGACAGGAAAAGCGTGAACTAAACAGCGAAAAGAAAAGGCTGAAAAACGAGCTGAAGCAAACGCAAATCGATGAGAAGAAAGGTCAACTTTCCCTGCTTAGTCAAGCAGGCGCACCAATGCCTCCCGGACCACCTCCAGCCGGAGGCGATAACTCTATGATGATAGTCGCTGCGGTGGTAGGAGTAATATTCATTGCAGGCATAGGCTATGTAATGATGAATAAAAAACAAGCTCCGGTAGCCGCTCCGGTATTTGCAAAAGCAGTTTAATCACTAACAATTAAAAAAAACAAAGCCATGATTATCGGAGAAACATTTAACAGCGATTATGACGGATACGAAGAAGATAGTTATGATTATCTGTTCAAACGCAAAACAAAAGAAGAACGTCAACAAAAGCGTACTGAAAGAAAAGAGAAACGAGCTGACAAAAAACAGCAGAAACAGGATTCTGCATCGGGAGGAAAACGCAGACTTCCGATACTTGGGAATTTTGGCTTGTTCGACAAAAACAAAAAGAAAAATGCCCCAGGTACTACCAGTCCGTCTGCGAAGAAGGAACCAGGTGATACGTCTGAATCTTCAACAAGCGAAGAAAAAAAGATAGCTATGGCAGGCGTAGCAGCTATGCAGGATAAATCCGAAGGAGGTACTCCTGGAAGTGAATCAGCAGCACCGGGAACAGAGGCAGCAAAACTGGAAGCAAAAGAGCTTGACAAAAATGCAAAGCCTAAAGAAGCTGGTTTCGGGCCAATGGTAGGTTTTGCTTTTCTCGGCATTGCCCTTTTGTTGGCCGGAATTGCAGTTGTCAAGGGAGGCAAGAGACCTATTTCGGAACTACAACCAATGAAAGTCGCAGCATAAATTAAACTCCGTCTCTGACGGTAAAAAATAAAACACATGGACATTTTAGCAGATCCAATTGAACAGGAAGTAACAGTTGATGGAGCAACCCCACAAGGAGCTTTGTTTGTTTCGGTGAAAAACACCGGAGCCAGTATAGCCACTTTTAATGGAGTATCTCTGCCTCCCGGAGAAGCTAAGAGCTACTCATTTGTTGGCAAAGGGTACAAAGCATTGCCTTATGTAGTCAACGGCTCAACCCTCAAATTACTTTACATCCTTTAAAACCATAAGCAATGATAAGAGCCGAAAAAGCACAACGCATCATGCAGCTTTATGAAAGTGATTATGACAACTTTCTTGATAAGCTGAAAGCGAAACGCAAAGCAAAAAAAGCAGCAGCCCAACAAAAAAAATCAGAAGCCGACAAAGCCGATAAAACGGTTTCCGAAGCTGAAGGATATAAAAAGAAACATCTCGGTCAAAAAGCAAAAGACCTGTTGGATAAAGCCGGAGGTATTGAAGGCGCTCAAAGTACTATTCAGAACGTGATGAAATACTTTAAGAGTAGTGAGCCTTCCGATTACGAAATGAATGTTGGAGGATCAGGTGAAGGAGATCCAAAAGCTGAAAAAACAATTATGGGACTTCCTCCGATAGCAGTTTATGCAGGCGGTGCGCTCCTTGTTCTTGCAGGGCTTTACGGATTGTCCCGCATGATGAAAAATAAAAACGTACAGGCACAGGCTCAGCAACAAATACAAACACCTGCTCCAGCTCCGGTTGTAGCGGAACCAGTTTTACAAGCAGCAGCATAAATAACATGGTCATACCAATTCCATCTCAGCAACAACGCTTTAAAGTAAAGGTCGGCATACGTGCCTTTGAGCCTTGCGCTTTGGGCGTAAAATGCTATGATGCTACCAAACCCAATACCGATTATATCCGCAGACGTGTTCCTTTTACAGAGGATTTGTTCAAAGGTAAAAATCCCGGTTACAAAGAGTTCACCCTTCCCTTTCCACTTTCACCCGATCAACTCATGGTTGAATTGTACGATAAATCGTATGGTGATGATGGAAATTTTCGGATTGAGAAATTTGAACTGGAGAAAATAGAACCGAAAAGCATTTGGGCAGAACCGGAAATGCACCGTTTCATTGATTTCGCACAGGACTTTGCCGTGAAAGCAGGCTATATGCCTACCGGAGTGTATGACAGCAAGGATGGGGATTTTCTTATCCAATACATGCCTGTTATCGAAGATGATGAAGGAAACCCACTGGTAACTCCAGCACGTACCAACCGCAAATCAGGACGGATACAAGTAGCGCAATCGACATTCGCTCAATATACCATTCCGGTAAGAGTAGTTGTACTATTCCATGAACGCTATCATTTTCAGATTCCAACACGACTGGAAAAACCAGCCGACCTGCACGGGCTTCGCCTCTATTTGGATTTAGGATTTCCAAGAACAGAAGCGGTTTATGCCACTACAAAAATATTTACCTCTCATCCTGAATCAGTGGGAAAAGGACACAGAGACCGGGTGAAAGACATTGTGAATTTCATTGACAATTATTCAGGCAGAGAAAACTTAAAAATGCAAACCAATTAATGAAAGGTAGTCGGAACATAGGTATTAACGGTTTGGCGCAAAGCCTCAAAAAGATTTTTTCTGAAAAGAAAAAATCCGGTGAGGAAAACTTTGTGAGCAAAACCTATGGCGAAACGGAAGATACTTTTTTTGAAGAAGCAAATAAAAACCTTCGTACAGTACTTAACCTGGATAAAAAAAGTGAGAGCTACGAAAAAGATTTAAAACGTTTCGGAACACGCATCAAAGTAATTGATGTTGCGGACGATGCAATTCCTAACAAACGTTTCAAGGAAGTTTTACCACTTAAAAGACCAGCCAAGCCAACTAATGAACGATACAACGAAAAATACGAGAAAGATTTAAAACGCTTCGGAACTCATCAAGGTGTTATAAATGTGTCGAATGATGATCCGGCAAAAAGGAAAAAGAAAAAACCTTTTCCAACAGATTTCAGCAAGGCAGTTTACAAAGCAATGATGAGTAAATGGAAACCTCGTGAAGTAACTCCATTTTCCGTTAATCCTTATTCAGATATATTCCGTGCCTTTCCTAAAGCACAGGTAACTGTTCAAAACAAATCTACCGAAGAAAAAGAAGTAGTATTGTGGGGTGCAAATCAATCCGTTGGCGTTAGTCCTCCAGCTCCGGGGGATGTTCAGGATCACACCATCGTTGCACAAATCAGTACCCCTACCGGAGTGCATCCGCAGGGCATTGTAGTTAATCCTGCAAATCAATTGGTATATATTGCCAATCAATTAAGCGGCACTATAACCGTTTTGGATTCCGGTAACCAGGTAGTGAAAGTTATCCAACTCCAACCAACCTTTCCAGGTTTCACATCACCGGTGGCACTTGCCGTAAACACAAAAAACACAAGCAGTAAATACGGCTTTGTGTATGTGGTTTGCTCAGTTGCAAATACACTTGCTATTATTGATTTAGCATTAAACGTAACAGCTACTATACCTGTGGGCATACGACCTGTTGCAGTTGCTTTTAATCCTGTAAACCTTCGTGTGTATGTGGCTAACCTCGCCAGCGATAATTTAAGTGTTATTGATGCTGAAGCCTTAACAGAAATTCTTATTTCTCCACTTCCAACCGGACAGGATCCTATCGGTGTGGGAGTTGATCCGATAAGCGGAGACATCTATGTCGCCAATTCACTTGCGAACAGCATTACTGTTTATGATAGTACCAATGCACTTGTAACCACAATTCCGGCAGTTGGTCAACGCCCTGTATCTGTAACATACAATCCCGCTAACAACAGTATGTATGCAGTAGCTACCGATAACAATTTTGTCTATCAAATAAATTCGCTTACGCATACAATTGTTGGAAGTATTGTCACAGGCAACAAACCATATAATAGTTTTTTTGATTCTTACAATGGCTTTTTATACGTGCAGAACCGTGAGGACAATACCTTCACAATCATTCGTCCGGACAATAGCAAAATTGATGGTTTAAGTTTCGGTGAACAAAACATCGGTGGAGCTTTCAACAGTTTCAATAATTCAATATACGTTTCCGATACCAGCAATAACACTATTAATGTTATTGGTTATCTGCAAGTAAGCAGCACTATTTCCATTAATTCGGATTATGCTGAAATGCGGGAGGATCTGCAAAGTAATCCGGCAGTTATTCAACATGCAAAATTTGTTGTAACCGGATTAGAACGTTTAAACAGCTTTCGTGTAAACAAGTTCACCCCTACTGGTTCAATAAAAAGTAAACCCATCTCATTTGAATTGTACGCCAGTCCTCAAAGCAAGCTGAATGTTGCAGAAGTTACAGAGCTGGCCGGAACCGTCATTGACGGTAAAATGAACTGGCGGTTTAAGCTACCGGGACTGCATACGGTAAGTATCCTGATATGGTATCGCCAATTCGAGGTCAGAGAAATTTTAAGCCCAACAAATCATAAATAAATCAACAATTAAAAATCAATAGCCATGAACAACAACAAATTAAACTACTTAGTGCTTCATTGCACAGCAACACCTGAAGGCAGACCAGTAACAAAAGATGATATAATTCGCTGGCATACAAACCCTGTTCATCTCGGTGGACGTGGATGGAACCGTCCCGGATATGCTGACATGATTTATCTCAATGGAGACTTGGTAAACGTTATTCCTTTTAACACAGACGACTTTGTGGATCAATGGGAAATCAGCAACGGTGTTGTAGGATTGAACGGCAATTCCCGTCATATCGTGTATGCAGGTGGAATGGATACGGAAAATAAAAAACCGAAGGACACAAGAACCAAAGAACAATTGGAAGCGCTTGAAGTGTATGTAAAATACACCATCAAACGTCATCCAAAAATCTTAGTGCTTGGACACAACGAAGCTCCAAACGCACATGGAAAAGCCTGCCCAAGTTTCAATGTAGGAGAATGGTTACGCTCTATCGGAGTGGATGATGCTAACATTTACAACAAGCAAGTTGAAGACTTATCTGCCGGAGCTTTAGCGAAGGCAGATAAGAAAGAAGATTTGCAAACAGAAACAGCAGAAACAAATTCTACTGAAACAGAGGCATGAGAACGGTATTAATACTTGCTGCGGGAGTTTGGATTGGCAGGGAAATCTTTACAACGCTATCCAGGAATCAAGCGAGAGAACGTGAAGTTAAAATCCGTAAACAACTGGAAAGGTTTATTAAAGAAAATCTGCCAACCCTTCAACCAAAGGAAATGCAAAAGGAAGTCGAAAATATATTAAAGGTGTCATAGACACATTATAAAACGAGATGGCAACTATCATACAGGACATAATTATTCCGGAGAAAAGTTCCGAATGTTCGGAATGGATCAGCTATTTCAAAAAGCTGGAGGAAAAATTCGGAGCTGAAAACGCCAAAACAATTTGGTTGAAGACATGGCAGGTGAATGGCTCAACAGCTTCTTGTACTACCCGTCCAGACTTTAACGCTTTTTTCAAGAAACAGGATATTGATGTTACTAACCTGGCTACAAGTGCCGTTGCATCCGCAGCGGACTTAGGAGGAAGCATCATGGGTCTTGGTAAAGGCATTACCCAGGTGCTAACATACGGAGTTCCTATTGTATTGACTGCGGTTATAGCGGCAATCCTGTATGCTATTGTAAAAGTGTCACAGAACACGTCTGCATCTGATGTTGCAGCATTAACTCCACAAGGGAGGGTGGCAAATCTATTAAAATGAAAGCTGCTGCTATAAATATCGCCCGGACAAATAAAAAAGTCCTCATCATCGGAGGTGTTGTAACCATTGCCGGAGTGTGGATTGGCGTTGTTGTTTTTAATAACAAAAGAAAAAAGCGAGACCGATTAGCTATTGCATTTTTCAGCGAACTGCAAAGAGATATTGCCCCTGATTCAGTTGGGCTTGTTGAAAGCAATGCTTTTGATATGCGCTATTGGGAAAACATTGGTAAGAAAATAAAAAAGCCAATGTATATGCTCACAGTGGCCAGCGCAAAATCATTTGCAAAAGACATACGTGATTCCTGGGGAGTATTTGACGATGATGAAGATAAAATCAAAGGAGTGTTCCGTGCATTAAAAGATCAGGTACAGGTATCACAAGTTGCTTATCAGTATTACCAGGCATCCACCGAAAAGATAAACCTGATTGATGATCTGAAAAGCAGGTTAAGCAAAGAAGAAGTTGGAGAAATACTGGATATCACAAAAAAACTTCCACAGTACAGAACAGCCGAACCACCAAAAAAATAAGCAATGGCAGAGACAACACAAGATAAGGAACAAAAAAAGGGACTATTAAAAAAGTACCTCGATAACACTTTCGGAGATGAAGGTTTGAGAACGGACGTAAAAATCACACTCACAAACGATACCATTTTCAAGTTCGTTGCTGCGGTGGTAGGAGCCACTACATTAAGCACGGTTGCTTACTACATGATTAAATCAATGTTCACCAGTAAATCACAATAGTAATGAAGAAAGCACTTATAGCCGTTTTTTCAATTTCCCTGACAGCCGGAACGCTTTACCTGACGTACTCACAGGTGAAGGACTATTTTATTAAAAAACTGGTAAAGTCGTGGATAGAGGAATCGAAAAAACTGAACAAGGAATTGAGTGAAGAACAAATAAAATCACTCAAAGAAGAATTGGACAAACTCTATTTATGGGAAGTAAAGCTGCTTGCAAAGTATTCAGAGAAAGCAATTCAACGAGTACCTGAACAGGAGCTTGAACCCATTATAGCAAAGCTGAAAGAAAAAAAGATACTGGAGAGAGCCGACTTAAAATCAGTAGATGCAATTCTTTTCGGCACATAATTACTAATTAAAATTAACCCTAATGGAAACACTAACCGAGATCATCGCACAAATTAAAAATTACATGACCGCCCTGGACTGGCAGTACATCATCACTTTTATCATTATCTGTTATGGTATTAACCATTACAAGGTAAAAGAAGGTTTGCAGAAAGCTACCGGAACACAAACCCGGACACGTTACCGTGTTATCATTATTGGAATTGTGTACGGAACAGGATTATACTTTTTGCGTGGATACAAAATACAGCACATCGAAAACTTGTTCCAGTCCTTCATTTTTGCATTGGTGTTTCACAAGTTCATTGTGGAAGCATTGCTCTATTGGTTGGCGAAACATGCACTCCCCGAATCCATTTCAAAACATTTATTGGACGAAGAACAACTAAAAAAAATTACTGGAAATGAAGGGAAATAACATCATAACCTCTATTCTTTTATTTATCTGCTTTGCGCTGTATGTAGCCATTGAGCTGAAAATTCCTTGTCAGGCCGGGGAAAAAGAATGCGGAGCAAACACAAAGCGACTGGAGGCGCAGAATGATTCACTCAATCAAAGTAACCTGCTACTGGATGAGAAATACCGCAGTTTTCAGGAAAAAACCGATAGCCTTCAGGAGAAACTTTCCAGTACCAAACAAATCATAGTTCAATTAAAAAACAAACAACATGAAAAAGTTAATACCATTGATGCTCTCAATAATGATGAGCTTTTCGGTTTCTTCTCAAAGTTTAATACCGAAAGTACAGGTACAAAATAAAGACACGCTTTTCTGTTTTACAATACCGCAAAGCAAAGTCATTGCAAAGCATTTGGAGAACAGTAAGTATTGTGATTCTGTTTTAACTCAAACCGAAAATGAAGTAGAACTGTTAAACCAGTTGCAAGCTGTTAATGATAGTTCCATACTGGTACTCACAATGAAAACAGGTAACCAGCAACACATTATCAACAACCAGGAAGGAGTTATCCAAAATCTAAATACGGATTTAAAACAATCCGAAAAGAAATACCGGAATGAACGATGGCAGAAAAGATTGTTTGCTGCTGGTACATTCATTTTTGCGGCATTAGCCATTTTAAAATAATTTTTTACTCACTAATACTTTAAATATGAGTTTCATTGGAGGTTATCAAAGCGATGTAAATCTCAACGATATAAATTACGTTGGGGATTTTCCAGCCGAACATTTACTCGGAGGATACGGCATTGCAACAGGAACAAACGGTTATGTGCTTACACTCAATCCGGGATTATCTCAATACCGTGATGGACAAAGGTTGGAAGTCAAATTTCTAAATACAAATACAGGAGCTTCACTTATCAATGTGAATGGCAAAGGGAATATTTCCATTAAAAAAGTAGTGGATAATAATTTAGTGGATGTTGAGCCAAATGACCTAAAGGCAAACCAGCAATACATTTTAATTTTTGACGGAAATGTATTCCAGGTGGTAAACCTTGACGACAATTCCCCTTTAGCATTGGCAAATGAAAATGCACCCGGTGTAACAGAAAGAGCTACACAGGGAGAGGTAAATGCCGGTGTGGACGATGAAAGACACATTACTGCTTTAAAATTGACCAATTGGTTTTTAACCAAAGTAGCGACAGAAGCCACTCCGGGAATCTCTATGATTGCAAGTCAGGCAGAAGTGAATGACGGAGAAGACGATATGAAATTTGTTACTCCGGCAAAGCTCGCTTCATACGTTGCAGACAAGCTCACGGGCTTATGGGAAGATAAGGGCTTAATAAATGCTTCAACCAATCCAAACTATCCGGCTGGCCAAGTTGGGGATGCTTACACGATCAGCGTGGCTGGTAAAATTGGAGGTTTATTTGGTGACGATGTACAGGTAAGGGATGTTATTTATTGTACTCAGAACAATCCCGGTGGCGATAAAGAAACAGCAGGCTTTGCATGGAATATTATTCAATCGAATTTAGTTCAAGCGACTGAATCCATTGCTGGTTTTGCTCAAATTGCATCACAGGCAGAGGTTACGGCAGGAGTAAACAATACGAAATTTCTTACTCCATTAAAACTTATAACATGGTTTGCTGCTCAACTTGCTACGGAAGCTCAGGCGGGAATTTCAGAAAGAGCGACACAAGCTGAAGTAAATGCAGGGGCGGATGATCTAAGACATATCACTCCTTTAAAATTAGTTACGTGGTTCGCATCACAGATCGCTACGGAAGTTCAGGCAGGTATTTCAGAAAGAGCAACTCAGGCAGAAGTAAATGCAGGAGCCGATGATACACGTTATGTATCGCCACTTAAACTCGCTACTCACTTAGCTGTTGTGGTGCAACAAGCTACTGAAATAATAAAAGGTATTGCGGAAATTGCTACTCAGGCAGAAGCGGATGCAGGAGTGGACGATAGTCGTATTATCACACCACTTAAATTACAGGTAAGGCTGACCAATTACATTAACCGTGAATCTATTCTTTTACTTCCTGTCGCCAATGTTAACCCTAATTTCTATTTTACTCCAGGAAGAAATCAGATAGCAATAATCAACGGGAATCTTGTTGTTGTAAGAGATTTCCGGTTTAAGCCAAATACTGTTCCTGTAACAGTAGCCACCCATGTGCTAAACTTCCCAAAACCCGTAAATGGTGGTGCTGGTTTTTCAGGGATACTGATTGCTAATTCAACTAATAAATTCTCATACACTATCGACAGCAATGGCCGGGTATTCTTGTATGGAAGTTTTTATGATGCAAATGACGAATTGCTTTTTAACATCAATCCTTATGTTGCCAAATTCCCAATAGAGTTTTATCCAACACAACCACCATCATAAAAAACGGATAAGAATATGGCAGGAGGAGGATATGATAGTGACCTTAATCTCAATAACGTTAGGTTATTAGGAGATTTTCCGATAGAGCATTCTCTCGGAGGTCATGGTATTGCCGATAGTCAGGAAACCAACAAATACAATTTAACTCTTAATCCTCCAATTACACACTACCGGATTGGATTAACATTAAATGTTATTTTCTCTGTTACCAATGAAGATAGTGCAACAATAAATGTTGACAACCAAGGTGAAATTGCAATCAAAAAAATTATTGAAGATGTATTAGTTGATGTATCTAAAAAAGACATTGTTGTCGGAAAGGTTTACTTGCTGGTGTTTGACGGGCAAGCATTTCAGATCGTTAACAATTATTCTCCCGGTATTATTGCCTTTCCAATTTCCTCAGAAAATTCGATGGGGCTAATTGAAATTGCAACGCAAACCGAAGTGAATGCCGGAACCGACAATCAAAGGGCCGTTACTCCGCAGAAGCTCGCACAATATGTTGCCGATAAGGTTACGGGACTTTGGGATGATAAGGGAATATTAGATTGTTCCCTCAATCCCAATTATCCGGCTGCTTTAAAAGGGGATGCTTATACCGTTAGCCTTGCTGGAAAGGTGGGTGGTGCAGTAGGAACTGATGTTCAAGTCCGTGATGTAATTTATTGCACGGCAAACAATCCGGGCGGGACAGAGTTAACCGTTGGGGCTTCCTGGAATGTAATACAAGGGAACTTAGTTCAAGCTACCACAGTTCTTGCCGGAGTTGCACGAATAGCAACACAAGCGGAAATTACGGCAGGTTTAGACGATACCAAATTCGTTACCCCTTTAAAGCTGATTACACTTTTAAACAGCAAAAAAATGAGAACACAGATACGTTTTCAATCCGATTCCTTACCGGATTCACAGGTGTTAGCTGCCGGATCAGCTGATTACCATTTTGGAATTATTGCCGTAGGAGGCATCCCGATAGGATCCACGATAAGGCAAGCATCCCTTTCATGGGAAGGTTATATAAGAAATTTAGATGCTGCTAATGCCAACAGCTTTGATACCGGAAATATTGCCATGCAAAGGGATGGAGGACCATTTAGTAATTACTTGAATGTTACTTCTAAACTTCAATTAGGACCTGAACAGGTAACCTTTTTCAGGTACGTAGAGGATGATGTAAAAAACCTTGCAACGGGCAATGGCACTTACCTGGCGAAATTTGCCAATTTAAGTGCATTAGCAGGTAGTATTGCTATTGCCGGACACTGGACACTCGAAATTGATTACGAAACACCCTAAAGCTTTTTATTATGGATTACTTAAAACTCATAGCCATTATTTTTAGTGCTACCGGTTTTTGGAAACTGGTAGAAATGCTTGTCAAATTTCGATCAGATAACCGAAAACAATCAGCCGAAATTAGGAACATCAATGCACAGGCAGAAAAGCAAATTTCGGAGAACTGGATTCAATGGTCTCAAACTCTTGAAAAAAGAGTGAAGGAATTGGAAGCCGTAGCTGAAGAAAATCATGAACTCAAAAAACAAATTGAAAGCCAGCGTAACCGGATCTGTGAGCTGGAGGGTAAAGTTGAACGTGTAGAAAAAGAAAATATTCAGCTGCGCAACCAGCTAAAAGAATTATCAAAGACACAAGACCATGAATGAGCAAAGTAAAGGAATGAAGGTGCTTTACACTGTTTTCCTTCTCGCGGTTACTGCGAGAACTGTTATTGCTTTGTATGATCGGTGTGTGCCAAAAGAAAAAGAATGTAATTGTAAAAAAGAAAAAAAGGACAATGGGTAATTTCTCCCAAATATGGACGGGTACGAAAGGTTTTGAAGGCGGTTATCAGCAATTAGCAAATGATTCTGCAAATTATTGTCCCGCCAAAGGGAAACCTGGCAGTAAACTGATCGGGACAAAGTTTGGTATCTCGGCTATTGCCTATGGCGATTATTTTAAGCGATGCCCGACAGCTGAAGAAATTAAAAATCTTAGTCCTGAGCTTGCTCAAAAGATTGCTAAAGCAAAATTCTGGGATCCGGTTCAAGGAGATAAAATTAAAAGCCAGCCTGTTGCGCACCTTGTATTTGATAGTGTGTATGGTTCCGGTAGCTATGGACCGCTACATACTCGTCAGACCATTAACAAACTGATGGGCGCAGGCACGGTACAGGAGTATAAGTCCTTTAAATTATCGGATGACGAAGTATCAAAAATAAACAGTCTTCCCGATAACAAATTCTTTAATGCCTTAATGGAAATCCGTAAGAATTTTTTTAAGGGCCTTACTTATGAGAAAGGTTATTTTAATCGTATGGCGAAAATAATTGCACTGTATTCAACAGGATTTTTCTCTGATACCGAAGAAATAGTAAAGGAACATAAGGGTGGAGTTATTATAGGATTAACAGTAATTGCTTTAGGAGTAGGTGCTTTTTTTCTGATAAGACACTGGAGAAAAAAAGTAGTGATTGCAGCTCTGCATGTAAAAAAATGAAGTAAAATGAATATTTCACGTAAACAGGTTTATTGGGGACTTGGCATAACAGCAGGTTTAATTACCATTGGCATCCTCGTTCACAAAAACAGGAAAAAAATAAAAGAGGTTGCCAAAGATGCCGCAGAAAAAGCACAAAGCTGGCTTCGACCGGTAGTAGCTAAAATCACAAGCAAATTTGGATATCGTACTGATCCCAAAACTGGAAAACAGAATGCTTTTCACAATGGAATTGATTTAGCTGTTTCTTTAAATACTCCAATTAAAAGCCCAATGCCGGGTATTGTGGATGCAGTAACAACCGGTGGTGATGGAGGGAATCAGGTTATCATCAAACACGATAATGGCTATAAAACAGGCTATGCGCATCTTAACAAACCGTTGGTAAAAAAAGGAGACAAGGTAAAACAAGGTGATGTAATTGGATTGTCAGGAAATACAGGAAAAAGTACCGGGCCACATTTGCATCTTACGCTAACTGATGCCTCCGGTGCTAAAGTTGATCCACAGAAAATGATTTATTCGGGAGTGGTATAACAACGTTTTGAATATCTTGAATTAGTTAATTGAATTGATTGCAATAAAAAAGGAGAGAAAAATCCCCTCCTTTCCTACCAAATTAAATAATCAATTAGTCTTTGTCTTCCTCTGTTGTTGCAGGAGCAGATTTTTTTATAAAATTGCCTTTATCATCAAATATAGCATCAAAATGCTCCTTCCCTTTTTTCATCTCTGCCTCAAAGGTTACTTTTCCTGAAGCATCTGTAATTTTTGCAGCTTCATCTAACTTGTAATCAGCAAAGTTCTTAGCACAGTAGTCAGTTACTCCTTTAGGAAGTTCAGAAGATTTGATTTCCTGTTCAGTCTCTTTAAAGTTTCCATTAGCATCAATAACCACAGAAGATTCTACTTTGTTCAACTCAAATTCTGCTTCGTAATCGGCATTTTCTTTTTCCCATTTTTCCACTTTCGCTCCGGGATATTTTTTTGCGAATGCTTCTTTCACTTTTGCAGGAACTTCCGATTCATTTATTTTTTGAGCGTTGGCACAGCCAAATGTTAGCACGCTTGCCAGCATAATTAAGGTTGTTTTCATTTTTTATGTTTTTAAGTTTATACATCAAAACTACAATGCGATTCTAAAGCAAATCTTTCGCTACTATAAAGCCAATTTCAGAGAAAGATTTATCACTCGTCCCTCCAATGGAGCCCATATTGATTTAAAGACAGGATTGGAAGTTGTTCCTGTAACAATAGGTTCAAACTTTGATTGGCGTGTGTCCAATAAATTTTCACAATTTAAAACAATACTACCTTTCTTAAATTTCCGTTCCACCATCCCTGCTAAAAACCAAAAATTAGTTACTTTTTGATTGTTATAAATGTATTGATTGCCTACCCAGCTCGATTCAATACCTATTCTCCATTTACCTTCTATTTCGTATGTAAGTGTATTGGAAAACTTGTCCTTCGGATTAAATGGCATACTAACAGATGTGGTTGAAGTTTCCTGTAATGATTCCGTATGGTTATAGCCTAAATACAATTCAAATTCTTCAAGAGACAGACGAACATAGGTATCCGTTCCGTAACTGTTAACAAGGTAACTGCCATTCTGTAATAGCTGTTGCCCGATGGAGTTGGTTGTTATCATCACAGGATTATCAATGTGCGTATAATACAGAGCTTGGTTTACCTGAACACCCAATTTGTCAAACAGGAAGGTGTGATAATTAATGTCCGAGTTTATGCCGTATGATCTTTCAGGTTTAACAGTAGATTGTATATCTAACAAATTGTTGGATGGATTTGCAAAATCAAAAAGGTTAGGCACTTTATATCCTGTACCACCCGCCAAACGCACCGACCATTTTGAGCTTGCTTTATAGAAGAAAGATAAACGGGGTAGAAAAAAATTTCCGTATTTGTTATGATTGTCAAAACGCATTCCTGCCTGGATAGAAAATTTTTCTGCCAATTGCCAATCGTCTTGTATAAATGAGCCAATAGTGGCATAGTCGTAATTTTGAAATAAGACAGGATCAGAATTGTTCTTAATGAACGATTCACTCATAAAATTTCCACCAATTACAATGCTATGTTTTTTCAATTTTATAAAATCGTTTAATTCGGAGTAGGTTGAATATTGCGTACCATCAAATAGGAATCCTGAATAGTCTATTGCTCTCTCAAAGGCACTTCCCGCTGTTTTAAAGGTTAATAGATGTCTGTCATTTAACTGGCTTGTGAATGTTGCATCTAAAGTATTCCTGAAAGTTTTTTCTTTTTGTAAAAAGGTGTGAACGCTATCTGTTTTATAAAGAATGGCCTTCATGTCGCCACCCAAACGGGTATCATAAGAAGTCGTTAAGCCAACAATTAGTTTATTCCTGTTATTGAAGTCATAAAAAACTCTTGGATGCAAGGTCATATTCTTATGTTCGGGGACTTCTGCAAATCCATCACCGTTCACATCGTAAGGAGTTTTAATGTTCGCTCCTCCAAATAAAGTTAAGCCGAGCTTACCAGTTTTCTTGGAAGTAAAAGCATTCAAATTGTACTCTTTCAATGAACTGGTGTTGAAGGTCAGGATTGTTTGAGCTGAATCTGCCGGGACTTTTGAAATAAAATTGATAAGTCCCCCGATTGCCCCGCCTCCGTATAAAGTTGATGCAGAACCTTTGATAATTTCTACTTGTTTTAAATCTAAAGGAGGAATAGATAAAACACCCAAGCTGCCGGAGAATCCACCGTACAAAGGTAATCCATCACGCATAATCTGTGTGTAACGTGGATCAAGTCCCTGCATACGGATTGCCTCGTTTCCATTTACCGGGTTTGTTCGTTGAATGGTAATGATGGATAAATCACCTAAAATGCTTGTAACGCTTCCCGGTACAATCGTGCTTTCTTCATTCATATCGTCCTGACCTAACACTTCCACTTTGGTATTCAAATCATCAATCCGGGAATTGGTTCGGGTAGAAGATACAACCACTTCATCCAAGTTTTTATTTTCAGGAGGCAACAACACCAAGACGACCTTGGTACTATCCGACAAAGGAAAAATAAAGGATTGTTTAACAGTTTTATAACCAATAAAGGAAATGCCAATAATGTGTTCTCCTTCAGGAATATTCTTTAAAATAGCCTTTCCGTTAATATCAGTAGCGACTCCGTTTGTTGTTCCGGCTAAAACTACGTTTACTCCGGGCAATAGCTCATTTGAGATACTATCTTTTACAATACAGGTAAATTTATTTTGTGAAAACGTATTGGTGCAAGCAAACAAAATAAAAAAAAGGAAAATAATCTTTTTCATGTCAGGCTATTTGATGCTAAAGTAATTTCATATTCTAAAGGAAATCTTTAGCTGAAATGGATAATAAAAGTATGGAGGGAGTTGTTGTAATTATAAGCGATTGCATAATTGTATGTATCCGTAATGCTCTTTACTATTGATAAGCCCAAGCCCAATGAATCTTTTGAAGCATCGTTCTTTTTAAATCGTACAAACAAATCTTCCTTGCTAACCGATAACGGCTCTCCGCTGTTGGATATGGACAGTTCCTTCTCTTTTATTGAAACGACTATTTTGCCATCAGCATTATTATGACGGATGGCATTTTGGAGCAGATTGGATAGTAAAATATCTGCCAGTATCGGGTTCATTTCAATTTTTAAATCGCTCTTTAAATCTGTTTCAATCTGTATATTTTTAGCCTGAATTAAATCAGAGTAATTGTCCAATGCTTTAGCTATTACTTCATTTAAGTTGATTGTCACATTTTCCCGGAACTGGTTGTTTTCGATTTTGGTTAATAGAATCAGGGACTTATTTAATGCACTCAGTTTTTTTAATGTGTTTTCAATGGTTTGTAACTGATTCATTTCTTCTTCTTTCAGGTTGGAAGACTGCATTAGGAGTGAAAGGTTGGCTTTCACTATGGCTAATGGTGTTTGCATTTCGTGAGAAGCATTTTCGGTAAATTCTTTTTGCTGCAAAAAATCAGAATAGATTTTTTCTGTCATTTTATTCAGCGCAATATTTAGTTGATTAAATTCAGTAGTGGCTACGGGTTCAAATTTATGCGGATCGTGTTTTTTAATATCATAGGTATTTAGTTCCGAAAGTGTATTATGGAAAGGTTTCCAGAGTGTCTTTGAAAGCAACCAGTTTGCCATAAAAAAAGCAAACACTAAAAAAACAATGATTATTCCAAACGCAGAAAATAAACCTTCCATTAATTCATCTTCTTCCAATGTAGTTTTTGCAACAGTTATAAGGTAATTGTTGTTGTTGAAGCTGTAATGGCTTTTAAGTATTCGGTAGGGTGTGAACTCCTGCTCCCCTATATCATAAATACTTGTATCGAAATAAATCTCACCCACTTCTCCGTTCTTAACAACTTGAATATTTGACAGACTGTCGAAACTTAAATTGACATTGTGAGGTTCTTTAAAAGAGTTAATGAGTTGTATGGCATTTGATTTTTCCTTTACTAAAGATTCATCCGCACCATCCCTTAGTTCGCTCTTAATCAAAAAATAGGAGAAGTAACCTGCGATGATGAGTAGAGGAAAGCTAATTAGCAGGTAATACAGAATAGTTTTGTTGATTAGTCTCATTAGCTTACTTTAAAGTTATATCCTATTCCGTAAATGGTTTGTACATAGTCTGTGCATCCTTTATCAGCCAACTTTTTACGCAGGTTTCTCAAATGAACATAGATGAAATCATGGCTATCCATCTGATCGCTCTCATCTCCCCATAAATGTTCTGCAATTGTATTTTTTGATACTACCCGGTTTTTGTTTGAAATGAAAAATAAAAGCATATCGTATTCCTTTGCTGTTAAAAGTACCTGTTCATTATTTACTTTAACTGTTCTTTCTTCGGGTATGATAGTAATTTCGTTGACCACAATGGCTTTGTTGCCATCAAAATTTCTTCTTCTTATAAGTGCTTTAATGCGTGAGTTGAGTTCTGCCAGGTCGAATGGTTTGGCTAAATAATCATCTGCTCCTAAATCAAGTCCTGTAATTTTATCATCGGATGAATTTTTAGCGGATATAATGATGATACCAGCTTTGGAGTTGTTTTGTTTAAGCTGTTTTACAATATCTAATCCGCTTCCCTTGGGTAAGGTAATATCTACTAAAATACAGTCGTAATCATAAACGCCTGCTTTTTCAGAGCCTTTGGTAAAGTCGGATGCGGATTCAACAAGGTAGCCCTCTTGATGCAGGTATTGTTTGATGGATTTACGTAATTCGGGTTCGTCTTCGATTAGGAGAATTTTCATAAGTCAAATTTCGACATTAATTCTAAAGGAATTCTGAAAAGATTGTAAACCGTAGGTGTTATATTGTTTATTTCTATTCGTAGGCGATGTTTCTCAGGTAAAACATAGAACTATATTACATTTTACTTTAACAGATCCATTAGGTGCAAAAGTTGATCCACAGAAAATGATTTATTCAGTTGCTTAAGTATAAAAAACTCTCCTAAATTAATTCAGGAGAGTTTAACATACCTTCAACTATGAAAAAATAAAACTGATTGAAGGTAATTGAAATTATTTTATTGAACCTCATACAATGAAATCATACCAGCTGAGATATGATCGTTAACATGGCAGTGAAATTGCCATATACCGGGATTATCTGCTTTCATATCTGCGGTATATAAATTAGCGGGGCCAAGATAAATTACATCAGTATGGCTCCCAAGATAAGTAACTGTATTACCATGCCAATGGGTTGTATGGTTATCCAATTCATTTCCTAAATCCATTATATACCAACGTACCTTTTCACCGGTTGCAATATTTGTAAACTTACAGTTCCCATAGAGTAATCCGTTAACAGAATGTTTCAGGTTGCTTTCCTGAAAATCGGGATCATCGTTATTTTCATTATTCAATGTATATGCGACTTTATTGGTATCTAAGTATAAGCTGTTATTTTCATCCATAATCATAAATAACGAAAACTTTTCTTTGTCAATGTCTTTAGGTTTATTGTTTGCCAAAAATCCCTTTTTGTAAATGACGATAGCTCCTATTAATCCTGCATTTACATCCTTGTTCTCATGTTCCATCACATGAGAATGATATAACCAACCAATAGAAGATCCATCATTATTAGCAGGCCCGGAATTTTCTGTTACCGTCCAGTTATAGGTAAATGTTGAACCGGGATCAATGCCTTCCATACCTTCATTATCGGCATCATATACTACACCATGAGGGTGCATACTAAAAGGAAATGTAGCTTTGTTTTTAAAAACCACTTTTATTTTGTCGCCAACTTCCGCGCGAATAATAGGGCCTAAGATGCCCATATCTGCACTTTCTTTTGGTTTTTGCGTTGTGAATGTTTCATCAGTATATTCTATATACACTGCTTTTATATTTTTATTGCCAATCCGGTTAGTATCATTTTGAAGAAACACATTCTCTATACTGCCAAATGGATTGCCCGTTATTTGATTGATGCCGGTGGGAACATAATTCCATTCTATTTCTTCCGCAGCAATGTAATATACTCTTTCAATTCCCTCTGCATTTATAGGTTCTCCAACTGTTATATTTTGTTCTTTTTTACAACCACTAATAGCTATTATTATTGCGGCTGTTATAGAGAAAATGGTGAATGTATTTTTAATTCTTTTCATATTTGTAACTGTTATATTGTTTTAATTTAAAATTTAGCACTTAGCCCTATATAAATACTTCTTCCTACTGATGGTATAATACCGGGTCCGGGGTATTCATCTGTTCTGCGGGTAAAATAGGCTTTATCAGTTAAATTGTTTGAACCCAATTTAACTGCATAATTTTTATACTTGTAGGTAGCACTAAAGTCTAAAACGGTGTAAGCTGGTATATATCCTGCAATGGGATCTTCACTAGCTTTTACATTTGAAGCATCACCATAAGCATCGCCCACTGAATTAACCTGGAACGTAGCAGAGAAATGATTGCTGTTAAATATTACCCCAACCCTGTTAATCGTATTAGCGGCTGCCTCAACTCTTTTACCTTTAAATTCTCCACTGGTGTATTTTGCATCTATGTATGCGAATGAATTAAATACACTTAAACCGTATTTTGAAGATTGATCGAAGCATTTTAATATATTAAATTCTATATAGCTCTCAATACCCTGATGTACACTATTGGCAATATTTGTGCGAAGTGTATATTCTTCACCTATTGCTGTATCGGTTTTTAGTACCAGCCCAATTCTATTATCATAAGCCATGTAGAAAGCGCCAATATCAAAGTTCAAATAATTTTTTACTGTACCCCTGTATCCAAAATCAACATTGTATCCATAAGCATCTTTTAGGTTGGGATCAATCCGTGATATTACTCCAAGCGGTTCCAACTGGCCATAATCTATCGGTCGGTATGCCTGGCTGAAATTTGCGTAAATATTAGTATTGCTCGTAGTTTTAAATTCCAGTCCTGTACCGAATAGTGGGAAATAACGGTTTCGGCTTTGATCGGTTGTTAGTTTAATATCGTCTTCTATTTTATAACCCTTTGCGGTACTGTTTAAATATTCAAATCTAACACCCGGAGTAATCGTAAATTTACTTCCAATCCTAAAAATATTTTCTACAAATGGGGCAATATTGGTAGTTGTGAAATCTAAATTGTATCCCCAATTTCCAGTTATTGATAAATCAAAATCGCTATTGGTAGTGCCTTCTCCACCGCCTTGCCGTTTAAACCAGGCATAAGAATATCTTACTCCGCCCCCAATAGTAGATTTTTGTTTCCCCAATTTATATCTGTGAGCAAAACGTAATTCAGTAGTCGAATTGTTCATGTCTTCATTACCCACCTCTCGTGGCACAAAGGCGTTTGTTGCAGGATCAATAACATCTAAAGCACTTGGGCCACCATCTTCATTACGCCAAACCAATGAGCGGTGGCTGAATAAATAGGTTGTTTTAAAAGTAATGGTAGTATTTTCAGACGGGTTGAAATTAGCATAAGCGGTTATAATATTCCAAGGGCTTCGTAACCAATTTCTCGTTCTTGTTGATGCTTTTGGATCGGCATTAAAAAGACTGTCGGTTAATCCACCGGGCATTTGTAATCTGTTACGAAGCAATGAATATTCAACACCAACATTTACTTTTTCTGATTGTTTATATTGAAATTTACCAAAACCGGACAATTGCCATTGCTGACTGTTCGGGCGATAACCATCCATATTTCTATATTGCAAATAACCGTAGTAGCTGATGTTTTTATACGTTCCGCCAATTGCGTTAAAAGAATTAAACATGCCGAAACTGCCGATAGTTTGTGAAGTAGTAAATTCAAATGGTTTATTGGGCGCATCTTTTATCACATAATTCACCAAACCGCCAAACTGTGATCCGAATTGGAGCGAAGCTGCACCCCGAACCATTTCAATTCGACTGACTGCTTCCATCGGAGGCAAGTAATAGGCTTCGTTGTAACCATAAATATCTGCGCTAATGTTATACCCGTTTTGCCGGGTGTTCATTTCAATACTTTGTATGGGATTTAAACCTCTTGTGGCTATACCATTGGCGGTAAATCCGGCACTTTCAGTCTCAACAATATTTAAGCCCGGTATCCTGCCTAATATTTGACGGGTGTTATTAATAGCTTTGTTTGCGTCTAAGCTGTCAACAATGATAACTTCATTCTTTTTACCTGCGTAAATAATACCATCCTTTTCTTCAGGTAAATGACCAACTCCGTTTACACTTCTGATAGCAGTAACCGTAATCTCACTAAGTTTAATTTCTTTATTTTTTAATGTATCATTATTTTGAGCATTGCCAAAATAATTTAATAGCAGGAGTACTGCTGTACTGCTTATGTAAGATATTTTCATTTTGTTTTAGAATTGTTAATTGTTTCGTTTAATATGGATGGTGAAATAGCAGAGTAGATTCGTGTCATATTGGTATCACGTTTTATGTCGAGCATCTGAATAAAATATTTTTTACGTTCTGCTGAAATTTTTTCATGCTGCTTGTTTTCGTTTTTTTGGTTTGATGTTGGCATGATAGATTTTGAAATTAACGCCACAAAGGAAAGGCAGAAATAATGGCGTTACAATACCTAAAAAAAGGTATTTAGAATGATTCTAAATAAATTTCATTCTTTTTGAAGCGATTAGAAAACTATAAAGGGGAAATTTTCTTTAATAGTTATTGCTTATTAACCAGCAAATTCTTTGCTACCTCATGGCTAAGAAATACTTTTTCTTTGCCTTTTACATGCACCTGGATGGATTTATCAAAGTCAACAACCTCTATCAATTTTATCTCGTTTCCAATGGATAGTCCTACCTTATCAAGATATTGGAGAAAGCTGGCAGAATGGTCAACAACGCCCGTCATTATACAACTCTGGCCAGCATTTATCTCCGCAAGTAAAAAAGATTTTTTTCGGTTAAAAACTCCTTTGGCATCCGGAATGGGATCACCATGCGGATCTATTTTAGGATAGTTCAGGAACTTATCAATACGGTCTATTAGTTCATCCGATTTAACATGCTCCAACTGCTCTGCAAGTTCATGCACCTCGTCCCATTTAAAGTGAAGTTTATCTACAAGAAAGACTTCCCATAATCGATGTTTTCGGATAATGCTGACGGCTATGGCTTTACCTTTTTCAGTTAGACTAACACCCTGATATTTCTGATAGTGTATTAATTTTTTTTCTGCCAGCCGTTTTATCATGTCCGTTACGGTGGCAGCCTTCGTATTCATGCGTTCAGCAAGAGCCGTTGTACTAACCGCTTTCTCTCCTTTTTCCAATAATTTGAAGATGGCCTTCAGGTAATTTTCTTCTGTAAATGAATTCATTGGCTTCAAATTTATTACAAATATAATAATTTTGTCGGTAAAACTAATTATTTAGACTAACCTAAATATTTATATTATATTTGCCTAAATATTTGATGAAATGAGATGGGTTAAAATATTTTTGTCGGTTTTGATATTAGCGATATTAATAGAAAGCTGTAAAAAGAAAGAGAAAGAAGAAGTCATTGATTGTTCAGGCGTAAGTCCAAGTTATAACTCGGATATAAAACCAATAATCAATGCAAATTGCCTTTCGTCCGGTTGCCACAATGGAGGTTCCAGCAATGGAGATTATACTTCTTATAGTGGCTTGAAAGCGGTTGCTTCCAGCGGAACTTTAGAAAGCAGAGTTGTTACAAACAAAACAATGCCAGCCACCAGCCCGCTTTCTTTAGAAGACAGAAAAAAAATAAAGTGCTGGATAAATTCAGGTGCGCCAAATAATTAATACACCAACTATGAAAAAAACAATACTACTTGGAAGCATAGCACTATTTATAATCACAATGGTTGCCTGCGAAAAAATGCTTCCCCCTGCTCCAAAAGATGAAGCAGTTTTAGCGGGAACTATCCCCGGACTTACTCCGCAGCAAGAACATGAACATTTAGTTGGAGACGTGGCATTTGGTAAAATATTTACCCCTGAACAAGGATTGGGGCCAATATTTGTTCAAACATCTTGCTCTAATTGCCATGCAGGGAACGGGAAAGGACACCCCACTAATGTTCTTACACGCTTTGCAAATGTCAATGGCTCAATAGTAGATTATTTACTAAGTAAAGGTGGCCCACAATTACAGCAAAGCTCCATTATGGGTTATCCGGCTGAAGTAATACCGGGCGAAGCGAATGTGCTTAGCAAGCGCATGGCTCCAGCAGTAATGGGGTTAGGTTATATAGCAGCCTTATCAGATGCTTCTATTTTAGCTAACGTAGATTCTAACGATGTCAATGGAGATGGTATTTCCGGCAGAGTTAATTATGTAAATCCTACCAGTTTCTTTATTCCGCAATCTATTCATATTGCAAATGGTGGCCAGTATATTGGCCGTTTCGGAAAGAAGGCTGAAAAAGTTACAATTCAAGACCAGGTTGTATTTGCTTTGAAACAGGATATAGGAATTACTTCTGATTTTGATATGCAGGATTTATATAACGTGCAAGCTGGAATTAATACAGGCGACAATGTTGCGGATCCCGAAGTATCAGCAAGTTTTGTGCATAGCCTTGTGTTCTATATGCGGACTTTGAAAGCTCCTACCCGAAGAAATGCTGATGATCCTGATGTAATAGCAGGAGAAAACCTATTCAATCAGATTGGTTGTACCGGTTGCCACAAATCTACCTTTACCACAGCACAATCAGATATTGAAGCATTGAGTAATCAAACATTCCATCCGTATTCTGATTTATTATTACATGATATGGGACAATTATTAGACGATAATTATCCTGAAGGAAATGCGAAGGGCAGTGAATGGAGAACACCGCCACTTTGGGGACTTGGCTTAGCGAAAGATTCACAGGGAGGCCAGTTGTTTTTACTGCACGATGGACGGGCAACTACTATTGAAGGTGCTATATCCTTTCATGGTGGAGAAGCTGCCAGCAGAAGAACCGCTTTTAATGCTTTATCAGAACAAGAGAAAAAACAAATAATCAAATTTCTTGAATCGCTGTAATATGGAACGAAGAAACTTTATTAAGCAATGTGGATTATTAGGAGCTTCCTGTTTGGGGCTTTCGCTGTTTATTGAAAGTTGTGGCGCTACTCATTATGTACAAGGGATTGCAAGTAATAACCGGTTGCAAATAAATAAATCTGATTTCATTATATTAAAAAAAGATAAAACAACATTTCGTAAATACATTATTACAAAGCTCGAAAACTCAGACTGTCCGATAGTGGTATATCGCTTTTCAGAGAATAACTTTTCTGCCTTGTTACTTCGTTGTACACACCAGGGCAATGAATTAAATGTAAATGGAGATATGCTCACTTGTTCCGCACATGGAAGTGAGTTCAGCAATAAGGGGGATGTTATACAAGGCCCGGCAGAACAAAAATTGAAATCGTTTCCGGTAACGACCGATGAAAAAAATATATACATACAATTAGCAGCATGAAACAAACACTTTTATTTTTACTCACTTCCCTCTTAAGCATTCCTGCTTTTTCACAAAGTGATTCATCTTTCTTTAAACGAATCCCGGCAGATACAAGCAAACTGAAACTTAATATGGATGCGGTGTACAACCGTCCTTTTCTTCAAATGGGAAAACTGCCTGTATCAATAGGTGGGTATCTGGAGGCCAACAGTAGTTATTTTGGTACGGATGGAGTTTCGGAAGGTTTATCATTTCAAATTCCTCGAATGACAATATTTTTATCATCTACTATCAAAAAACGCATTAAGTTTTTATCCGAAATTGAGCTGGAAGAAGGAGGAAAAGAAATAGGAATTGAGTTTGCTTCGATGGACATTGAACTTCATCCCTTATTTAATTTACGTGGTGGTGTGTTGATGAATCCTATCGGGGCATTCAATCAAAATCACGATGGACCGAAATGGGAATTTATAAGCAGACCAATATCTGCTACAACAATCATTCCTTCCACATGGAGCAATGTAGGCTTTGGTATTTTTGGAAAATATGGGCGTAATAATTTGGTGTGGGCCTACGAAGCCTATTTAACCAATGGGTTTGACGATAAAATAATTGCCAACGAAGAAAACAGAACGTGGCTCCCGGAAAGTAAAAAAAATCCTGAACGCTTTGAAGAAAGTTTTAATGGTATTCCTTTAACAACAGTTAAAACAGCTATTCGCCATCGTAAAATTGGAGAGGTTGGTATCTCATGGATGGGTGGGGTATATAATAAGTTTAAAGAAGAAGGTATAGTAATAGACAGTAAAAGAAGGGTAGATGTTTTTGCTATTGACTTCAATACAACAGTTCCTAAAATCAATACATACTTTAATGCAGAATGGGTTTGGGCAATAGTTGATGTCCCTGTTTCTTCTCCATCACAATTCGGAAATAAACAGCAAGGTGGATTTTTAGATATTGTTCAGCCCATTGTAAAACGTAAAATGTTCGGGTGGGAAAACAGTACGATTAACCTTGCTTTTCGAACTGAATACACGGATTATAACGTTGGAACTTTCGATGAGACAGGAGAAAATATTTATGACCACATTATTGCTATTGTACCCGGTATTAGTTTCCGACCATCAACTCAAACAGTAATTCGTGTAAATTATCGATACCATTGGCAAAGAGATCTGTTAGGAAATCCGGCAGCACGCACCGCAGGCTTCCAGTTTGGGTTTTCAACTTACTTTTAATGATAAAGCACCTCATAAACGACTTGGAAAAGAAGAATTATCGAACAAAATCTCTATCCTTTTAGTGTAGATTTTGAGTGAAATGTTACTCAAATACAGATAATTTATTTGTTTTTAATCAAATTAATGCTTTATTCTAATTATTTTTATAATTTTGCATCGAATGAATAAAAAAATTCTCATAGCTTTCTTTGTGCTTTTAGCCTATGGTCTTGTTTTGGGGCATGGCATGGTTGCCCATTATCATCACGATGATGTTAGAGAAATGGCGCATCATGACGATGAGGATGAAAAAAGCCACAGTTTATTTTCTTTCGGACAATTAGATGAATCCTATATTCAATCAAACGATCAGGTTAGCTTAAATAACAACTTTGTATTTCTGTCTATTGTTCATACAATTATCAATCTTGAATTAATTGGTGAAACACAGAAGCAAGAATTTTATATTGCAGAGGATTATCCCCCTGATGATCCATATAGCAAATCCCACTCACTTAGAGGACCTCCTATTTCTTAATTTTTCAATCTAAACGTGTTATTGTTTTAGATTATACCTATAAGGGCATCCCCTTATGGGATATCCTATTTTATATCTTCAAATCAACAAAAATATGCTTAATAAAATCATTGAGTTCTCTATAAAGAACAAACTCATTATCGGACTTTTTATAATTGGTCTGATAGGTTATGGCAGTTATGAAATAACAAAACTGCCAATAGATGCTGTGCCTGACATCACCGACAATCAGGTACAGGTAATTACAGTAGCCCCTGCTTTAGGCGCTCCCGATGTAGAGCGACTTATCACTTTCCCCATAGAGCAAGTAAACAGCAATATCCCTGGCTTAAAACAGATCCGTAGCTTCTCCCGCTTTGGTTTGTCGGTAGTTACCATTGTATTTAACGATGGTGTAGATGTATATTGGGCAAGGCAACAGGTAACCGAACGCTTGCAGGAAGCGCAAAACCAGATACCAAAAGGTTTTGGCACACCCAAACTTGCACCTGTTACAACTGGTTTAGGTGAAATCTATCAATACACAATACGCCCTAAACCAGGTTATGAAAGCAAATACACTGCAATGGAATTACGGACTATTCAGGATTGGATTGTAAGAAGACAATTGCTGGGTGTGAAAGGCGTTGCCGATGTAAGTAGTTTCGGTGGCTATCTTAAGCAGTACGAAATTGCAGTAAACCCGGCCAAACTCAAAGCCAATAACATTACGGTGAATGATGTTTTTGACGCTCTTGAAAGTAACAATCAGAATACAGGCGGTGCTTATATCGAAAAAGGTCCAACCGTTTTATTTATCCGAACCGAGGGATTGGTAGGTACAATAGAAGATATACAAAAAATAGTAATTAAGAATTTAGAAAATGGCAACCCTTTACTTGTAAGGGATGTTGCAGAGGTTGGGCTCGGAAGTGCTACCCGCTATGGCGCTATGACTTATAATGGCATGAGTGAAGTTTCGGGTGCAGTTGTGATGATGTTAAAAGGCGCAAATAGTAACCAGGTTATTGAAAGTATTAAAGAACGGATTGAGTTGATACAAAAAACATTGCCTGAAGGCGTACTTATTGATCCTTTTCTTGATCGCACCAAGATGGTGAACAATTCAATCAGCACTGTTTCAAAGAATTTAATGGAGGGTGCGTTGATTGTGATCTTTGTACTTGTTTTGTTTCTCGGCAATTTCAGGGCAGGTTTCCTTGTAGCTTCTGTTATTCCATTAGCCATGCTTTTTGCCGTTATTATGATGAATTTGTTTGGTGTGAGCGGAAATCTAATGAGCTTGGGAGCATTGGATTTTGGGTTGATTGTAGATGGGGCGGTAATTATTGTGGAAGCCGTAATGCACAGTTTAACGCACAGCAAGAGGTTTAGCTCAATTAATAAATTAGGTCAGTCTGAAATGGATGCAGAAGTAAAAGGCTCTGCTTCACGCATGATGAACAGTGCAGTTTTCGGGCAAATCATTATTCTAATTGTTTATCTGCCCATCTTCACTTTACAAGGCATTGAAGGAAAAATGTTCAAACCAATGGCACAAACGGTAGCTTTTGCCTTATTGGGTGCTTTTATTTTGTCACTTACGTATATCCCCATGATGAGTGCTTTATTTCTAAGCAAAAAAATTTCCCATAAAAAGAATATTTCTGACAGGATGGTTGAAAGCATCGAGATATTCTATCAACGCATGTTAACCAAAGCTTTAACTATTCCAAAAGTGATAATTGGATCCGTTATCGGCTTGTTCGTTATTGCTGTTGTTGTTTTAACACAAATGGGCGGTGAATTTATCCCCGTTTTACCTGAGGGCGATTTTGCAGTAGAAACGAGGGTGTTACCGGGCAGT
Organism: Bacteroidia bacterium; assembly: GCA_030654175.1. Lineage (GTDB taxonomy): Bacteria > Bacteroidota > Bacteroidia > 2-12-FULL-35-15 > 2-12-FULL-35-15 > 2-12-FULL-35-15. The sequence goes on along the minus strand of JAURXZ010000001.1, from coordinate 82,631 downwards.
AACCTGAATACTTCTATGAAGTCTGTTTCAACCGGAGCAAGAATTCTACTGAAAAAATTTCCTGAAATAGAAAAGATCGTGGGTAAAACCGGCAGTAGTGAAATTCCTACCGACCCAATGCCTATTGATGCTACCGACATGATGATTATTTTAAAAGACAAATCAGCATGGACATCGGCTTCCACTTATGAGGAGTTAGAAGCAAAAATGGCAAAAGAACTGGAAGAAGTTCCAGGAGTAACGTTCGGGTTCCAGTATCCGGTTGCCATGCGCTTTAATGAGCTAATATCGGGAGCAAGACAGGATGTGGTTTGTAAAATATTTGGTGAGAATCTTGATACGCTTGCTCATTATGCAAAAAGGTTGGGAGAAATCTGTACAACCGTAGAAGGAAATAGTGGTTTGTATGTAGAAGCGGTGACAGGTATGCCTCAAATCGTTATACAGTATAACCGTGACGTTATCGCCCAATACGGATTAAAAATCAACGATATCAATAAAGTGGTAAACACTGCTTTTGCAGGACAAAGCAGCGGATTGGTGTTTGAGGGTGAAAAGCGATTTGACCTGGTTGTTCGTCTCGCGGGCGAGCAGCGAAAAGATTTATCTGACGTTCAAAATCTTTTGATTCCTACACCCAAAGGCGCTCAAATTCCTTTATCCCAGGTAGCTAAAGTAGAAGTGATAGAAGGACCGAATCAAATTCAGCGTGAAGATGCACAGAGAAGGATTATTGTTGGCTTTAACGTAAGAGGCAGAGATATTCAAAGTATGGTTAAAGAATTACAACAAAAAGTGGAGCAACAGATCAAGTTACCACCGGGTTATTATATTACTTACGGGGGTGCATTTGAAAACCTGGTAGCAGCAAAAAACAGGCTGAGCATTGCTGTTCCAATCTCATTACTGTTAATTTTCCTCATGTTGTATTTCGCCTTCAGATCTGTAAAACACGGATTGCTTATTTACTCTGCCATTCCACTTTCGGCCATTGGAGGTATTTTAGCCTTAGCTGTTCGTGGCATTCCGTTCAGTATTTCTGCTGGTGTAGGTTTTATTGCATTGTTCGGTGTAGCTGTTCTTAATGGCATTGTATTGGTGGCAGAATTTAATCGTTTAAGAAGCGAAGGATGGGACGATCTTAGACGAGTGGTTATACAGGGCACTAAAATTCGTTTGCGTCCCGTACTGATGACGGCTTTTGTTGCCTCTCTTGGCTTTTTACCGATGGCACTTAGTCACGGAGAAGGAGCAGAAGTTCAGCGTCCATTAGCAACAGTAGTGATAGGCGGTTTATTGATTGCTACCCTACTTACCTTGTTTGTTCTGCCTATTCTCTATATGGTTTTTGAAAAAGGAAAAATTTCACCAAAAACAACTTCGGGAACAGTTGCTTCAATATTGCTGATTGCCTTTTTCTTTTCTTCTAATCATGTGAATGCACAGGTTCCTATAACTTTACAGGCAGCGGTTGATACCGCTATGAAAAATAATCTTTCACTCCGAAGCGAGCAGCTGAATGCGGATTATTTACAGAAGCTAAAAGGTGCAGGATGGAATATTCCGCAAACCAATGCTGCTTTTGATTACGGACAAATAAACAGTGCCTACCGTGACAACAGGTTCAGCGTGCAACAGAACATCAAATTTCCCACCGTTTATGCAAAGCAAAAAGCTGTTTTAAATGAAGAGTGGAAAAACGGTATGCTGAATATAGCAGTAAGAGAAAGGGAACTAACAAAACAGGTAACTCAAGTCTATTATGAGCTTACATACCTGAATCAGAAGCAAGAACTTTTACAACATATTGACAGTATTTACAGTACGTTTCTTCAAAATGCGGAACTGCGTTTTAAAACAGGCGCAAGCAATGTTCTTGAAAAAACGACTGCTGAAACTCAACGGGGTCAAATCAATATTCAGTTGAAACAATTGCAAAGTGATTATGCCATTATTCAAATGCAGTTCAAGTTGCTGTTAAATACAAATACCGATTTCATTCCGCAGGAATCGGATTTTAAGCTTTCGTTGCCGAAAATTACCGATACAACAATCGTTTCGCAACACCCCTATATAAAACAGTTATTCCAGAAACAGGTAATAAGCCAATCAAGGTACAAGCTCGAAAAGTCAAGGTTATTGCCTGATGTGTTTGCTTCTTATAGCAACATGACGATTCGTGGGGTTGGAGCCGATGAAAAAGTATATACGGGTTCAAATAGGTTTCAGGCTTTCCAGGTCGGAGTGGGCATACCATTATTTTTTGGTTCTCAGAAAGCAAGCATCAATGCCTCGAAGGTTAACACATTGATGGCCGAAAATAACTATGCTGTTGGGTTACAAGCCATGCGGAGCGAATATCTCCAGGCTATAAGTAATTATAATAAAAATCTGCAAACAGTAACCTATTACGAGGATACTGCTTTAAAGAATTCGGATCTAATTATAAAAACAGCCAATCTTCAGTTTCAAAATGGCGACATTAATTATTTGGAATGGGTATTACTCACCAATAATGCCATAGGTATTCGGAGCGAGTATGCCGATGCAGTAAAAAATCTTAATCAGAGCATCATTGACATAAACTCATACAATGAGCCAAAGAAATAAAAAGAAAAAAATAAGAAAAATCAAACAAATCATCTATCTCACTATGGCTATCCTTATATCATTATCGCTCATAACATGCTGTTTGGTGTATGTATTAGGCCACAATTCAGATGGAACCTCCAGGGTCGATCACTTGTTTATTGTATTGTTTGCCTTCGCTTTATCATCCTTAGTAATGGTGTACCTTATAATTATTGATATCCCCAAAAAGAAAAATAAAAAGTCATTAAACAAAACATATAACTATCATAAAAAATAAATAAAATGAAAAAATCACTCATTATTTTACCCGTTTTATTGGCGACCCTCATCGCCTGCAACAATAAACAGGAAACGGAGAACAAGGTGGAAACACCCGTAAATGAAAACCTTGTACAAATGACCGATGGCCAAATTCGTAATGCAGGAGTTGTAACAGGCAAAATAGAAAATAAAAGTATTTCATCCATTCTTAAGCTAACAGGATCAATAGATGTTCCACCGTCCAATTTGGTAACCATTAGCTTTCCATTAGGTGGATATTTAAAATCCACTAACATGCTTCCAGGTACGCCTTTAAAAAAAGGGGAAATCATAGCAACGATGGAAGATGCTCAACTGATCCAGTTACAGCAAGATTACTTAACCGCCAAAGCAAGACTTGTTTACATGGAAGCAGAATATAACAGGCAAAAGGAGTTAAATCAGAGCAAGGCCAGCAGTGATAAGCTGTTTCAACAAACACAAGCGGACTACACAAGCGAAAAGGTACTTGTTCATGCGCTGTCTCAAAAGCTGCAACTGGTTGGTATTAACCCAGGTACTCTTGATGCAGATAACATATCGAAAACTGTTAATATGTATTCACCTATTGATGGCTTTGTATCTAAAGTAAATGTAAATATCGGAAAGTATGTAAATCCTGCGGATGTGTTATTTGAAATTGTTAATCCGCAAGACATTCACCTGGCCTTAAATGTTTTTGAGAAAGACATCGACAAACTTTCGGTGGGGCAGAAAGCGATTGCTTATACCAATACCAACCCTGAGAAAAAATACGAATGTGAAATTATTTTGGTTGGAAAAGACCTGTCGGGAGACAGAAGCGTTATAGCGCATTGCCATTTCAAATCCTTTGACAAATCTCTTATTCCCGGCATGTTCATGAATGCGGGCATAGAAGTTACAAGTAACAACTCGTATGTGCTGCCGGTTGATGCAGTGGTGAATTTTGAAAACAAAAAATACGCTTTTGTGGCAAAGGACAAAAATAATTTTGAAATTTTAGAGGTGAAAACAGGAAATACGAACGATGGTTTTATTGAAATTATTTCAGATAATGCTGCGACATTCGCCAACTATACTTTTGTTGTTAAAAACGCATACAGCTTATTAATGAAAATGAAAAATACGAGTGATGAATAACTATTAGAGATATATTAAAAATTTAGAAAATGAAAGAGTGTTGCAAAACAGGAGATGAAATGCCAAAGAATAAATTCAGTCAATACTTTAAATGGCTGATCTATCTGGTGTTGGCAGGTATAATAATTTTTGCTTTGGTTCGGTCGCTTTAAATCTTTTATTCAAAAGAATAAAAACAATAAAAGGGAAGCCGAAAACTGATTAGGGTAGGCGATAAAAATAAAATTAAAAAACCATGAAGCGGACAACATTTAAAAACTTAGCATCAATTCTATTAAGCTTATCCCTAATAGCCGTTTCCTGTAATTCCGATGAACAAAAAACATCGGTGAAGATACCATCTCAACCAGCCAGGATATAAACAAAAGTATGCGTGCCGAAGCAATTATTAAATAAAAACTAATTAAAGTTCAATATCATGAATGCAGAAGAAGAAAACTTTATTTTCTATCAGTGCAATGGCGCTAATTGCAGGAAGAAAAAGGGAAAACTTTTAGAACACTATATCAAAAAGTATAAACTACAGGATAGAATAGAAATACAGAAAATAGGTTGTAATGACAGGTGTAACAATGCACCTGTCCTACATCTGCATCCTGATGATATATGGTTTTCAGAAAAAGATTTAGGAACCATTTTTAAAAAATATATTCTCAACAAGTAATAATAAAATTATGGAGCAAACAGTAATATTAACCCAACCAAAAAAAGGATTGTCATTTGGTAATTGGGAGCGGCATGGAGCTGCAATTGTAACCGGCTTGAGCCTATTATTTATCGGACTTGCATGGTGGGCCGGAAAAAACGAAATGAAAGGTTTGGCAATCGCCTTTTTCATTTTGGCTTATGTCATTGGAGGCTATCAAAAAGCGAAGGAAGGGCTGGAAACCCTTTTTAAGGAAAAGCAGCTTGATGTGGATTTGCTCATGGTCGTTGCTGCCATTGGTGCGGCCTCTATCGGGTACTGGATGGACGGGGCTATTCTGATATTCATATTTTCACTGAGTGGCGCTTTGGAAGGTTACACAATGGAAAGAACCAACAAAGCCATACAGTCCATTATGAAGCTGCGCCCCGAAGAGGCAGTATTATTTGAGAATGGAACAGAACGAAAGGTAAAGGTGGAAGATTTGAAAAAGGGAGACATCATTGTTGTAAGACCGGGGGAGCGGATTGCGGCAGATGGTATTGTAATTGATGGCTACTCGGCTATTAACCAGGCTTCTATTACCGGTGAAGCCATACCAGTGGATAAAACAAAAGGTGATGAAGTTTTTTCCGGAACCATCAACGGACAGGGAGCTTTACAAATTGAAGTTAGCAAGCCTGCTGAAGAAACGATGCTGGCAAAAATCATTCATCTGGTTCAGGAAGCACAGAACGAAAAGCCACCCACACAGCTTTTTGTTGAACGGTTTGAAGGTGGCTATGCAAAGTTTGTAGTGGTCACTGCTATTCTACTTATGACCTTACCTCCTTTTTTGATTAACTGGACATGGAGTGAAACTATTTACCGTGCGATGATTTTCCTTGTAGTTGCTTCGCCTTGTGCTTTGGTATCTTCTATCATGCCTGCATTTTTATCAGCAATATCTAATGCCGCCAGAAAAGGAGTTTTATTGAAAGGCGGTGTCCATCTTGAAAATGTAAGTGACGTTAAAGTGGTTGCTTTTGATAAAACCGGAACGCTTACAAGTGGAAAACCGAAAGTCATGGATATTCTTCCTCTGAATAATATCACGGAAATAGAACTTTTGCGTTTAGCCGCTTCTATTGAAACGCTTTCTCAGCACCCTATTGCTAAGGCAATCGTACAATCAGCCAATGAAAAAAATATTCCATTGGAAAGACCAAAGGGATTACAAGCCATAAATGGTTTAGGCGTTCATGGCTCTTTAAATGGAGTAGAATATAAAATAGGCAAACCGGAGATACTGGAAGACATAACTATATCAAAAGAACATTTACAAAAGGCAGCAGAATTGGAAGAACAAGGTAAAACGGTAATATTCATTGCAGCAAACCGGCAGCTCATAGGCTTACTTTCTATTCAGGACACTATTCGTCCGCAAGCAAAAAAAGTGATGGATGATTTAAAAGCAATGGGCATAAAAGTCGCCTTATTAACAGGTGATAGCAAAACCACCGGCAACGCAATTGGAAAGCAAGCCGGGATTGATGAAGTGTATGCTGAGCTTTTGCCCGAACAAAAAGTTGAAGCTGTAAAAATGCTGGAAAGCAAATATGGTAAAGTAGCAATGGTAGGTGATGGTGTTAACGATGCACCGGCTTTAGCCACTGCATCGGTAGGTATTGCAATGGGTAGTGGTGGTACGGATGTGGCAATGGAAACAGCCGATATTATTTTAATGGCAGATAATATAGAAAATATTCCGTTTGCTATTTCATTAGGAAGGCGTACAAACCGTGTGGTAAAACAAAATGTGGTGTTTGCAATTGCAGTAGCACTTACCTTAATTACACTAAACTTCATTGGTGGTATTATTGATTTACCATCCGGTGTAGTAGGTCATGAAGGAAGCACAGTATTAGTGATATTAAGTGGTTTAAGACTTTTAAGATGATTGAAAAACGAGGAAACCATAACCCGATTAAAGTAGCAATAAACGAAAAACATGAGAAATATAAAAAGACAGATTGCATTAGTTGTATTTATTGGAATGACAGCGATGGCTTGTAATCAAATTAAGGACGAAAAAAGGGTAATAAACAAGGGGTCAAATGATTCTTTACTAACTATCAATTTACCAGATGCCGCCTGTGAAAATTGCCAGCGTATCATAGAGGATGGACTTAATGGTGAAAACGGTATAAAGCAATCCATTCTTAATCTTAAAAGCAAGGATGTTTCAATAGTGTACGATCCTAACCTTACTTCCGCCAAGACAATTATGTCCGTAGTGGCTAAACTGAGCTATAAGATGCCTTGTAGTAAAACAAATTAGCTTAAGTGATTGCGAATGATGGCATAGTTCATTTGAAAGGGAAGCAGTATGTATTTACCCAAGGAGAAGACAAAAAGTAAGCGCTGAGTGATGAAAGATTTTAAAGACAAATTTTATGCACTTCTGATTGACAAATTGGATGTTAACCAGGAAGAATTAAAGCCGGAGGCGAAATTTACCGACCTGGGTGCGGATTCTTTGGATATGGTTGAATTATCAATTGACTTGGAAAAAACCTTTAACATAACCATACCTGATGACGACATTGAAAATATTATAACTATCGGTGATGCAGAAGAATATTTAAGAAGCAAAATAAATATCCTTTAAAATAGAATTAACTAAGATTTTACCTAAACAATTAATTAACCATCAAAAACTAAAAAACAAAATGAAAAAAATCAAATCAATTGCTATTGCAGTCATAATAATGGCTGGTGGTACAACAATCTCTTATGCACAAAGCACAACAAAAACCAATACAAAATCACCGGCAAAAACAGAGCAGAAGGATTCGGTTTACTATACCTGTTCAATGCACCCGGAAGTGAAAATGGCAAGTGCTGGAAAATGCCCAAAATGCTCTATGACACTTGAAAAAAAGATTGTAAAAAAAGCCGAAAAAACTTCTTCAACAATATTTGAGTGCCCAATGAAATGCGAAGGCGATAAAACCTATGATAAAGCAGGTAAATGCCCTAAATGCGGAAAGGAACTGACAGAAAAGAAACCAGTGAAGCAAGAGAAGCCGCATGGGCATAGCCATGATGAAGATGGTCATCATCATTAAGATTAAGAAACATTCTTATCCTTTGATTTGGTTTCAAACGTAATCAAATCAAAGGTTTATTTATTATTAAAATAAAAAAATATGAATTATAAAAAATTAGGGTTAGTTAGCCTTCTTCTATTTCTATCCGTCATAGGCAGCTCTGTTTTTGGTCATGGGGTAGATGGAGCCACGAAAAACTTTTTGCTCGGAAACGATGGAGTAGCTTTTATTCCCTTCCTGTATATCGGAGCAAAGCACATGCTTACAGGCTATGACCATCTGCTGTTTTTAGTGGGGGTAATATTTTTTCTATACCGACCTAAAGAAGTGTTGGTTTATGTGAGCTTTTTTACTTTAGGTCATAGCACAACATTGATATTAGGAGTATGGTGGAATATAGGAGTGAACGCTCATCTGATTGATGCTATTATAGCTTTATCCATTGTGTATAAAGGTTTCGATAATTTGGGTGGATTTAAACGAGTACTCGGATATCAGCCAAACACAAAAGCTGCCGTTTTAATTTTCGGATTATTTCATGGCTTTGGTCTTGCCACAAAATTGCAGGAATTTAATTTTGGTAGAGAAGGCCTTTTTACAAATTTAATCGGTTTCAACATAGGAGTAGAAATCGGACAGTTTATTGCATTGGCGTTTGTTCTCATCGTCTTTAGTTTTTGGCGACACAGCAATAGCTTCATGCGATTTTCAACATTAACAAACACCCTGTTAATGGCAGCAGGATTTGTTTTATTAGGTTTTCAATTAACAGGCTACTTCACATCTTAAACATAGTATATCATGACAGAAATCAAACACCCCATATTAGAAACAAAAAAAATTATCAAGGCTACTATTGTGGCTTTAATAATTGGAATTATCCTATTAGTAACCACTGTATTACCTGCCGAATTTGGGATAGACCCAACAGGCACAGGCAAAATGTTAGGATTCAGTAAACTTCACCAACCAGTCGAAAAAGCGGATATAACTAATTCCGTGCAGATTGTTGAGCAACCATCGCATCGCATACTTAAACTTGAAAATGGTGGTTCTGCACCTGAAGTAGAAAGACCGTCAGAGGCAAATAATCCTGCTCCCGATAAGCAATTTGAAGAAAGGGAAGACAGTATTCAAATTAGTATTCCGGCAGGAGGCGACATTGAGTATAAAATAAATATGCTCAAATACGGAAGAGTAAAATATGAATGGCTAACAAATAAAGGAGCTGTTTTTTTTGATTTCCACGGTGAAGTCAAACAAGCCAATCCTTCCGACAATGTTTATTATGAAAGCTATACAGTAGCTTATTCAAATAACATGATTGGTAATTTCCTATCACCATTTGAAGGGAAACATGGATGGTACTTTAAGAATAAAAGCGAAACTGATATAAACATAAGCATTAGACTAAAAGGAGAGTATGCACTCATAAATTAAAGCTACAATGATATAAGTAACAGAATTAAAAATTACAAACATGAAAATAAAAACCATCATCGCAATTCTGTCAATTTCAGTATTGCTAATTGCATCCTGCAAAAAAGAAGGGACTGGCGGTAAAGCTAAAATTACCGGTAGAGTAATGCACCACATTGTTCCCATTCCTAATGCCGTTGTTTACATTAAGTATGGAGCAAAAGAATCTCCAGGAACAGATCCATCTAATTATGATGCAAGTGTAACCGCAGATGCAAACGCTAATTATGAAATAAACAATTTACAGAAAGGTGATTATTATCTTTTTGCTATTGGTTACGATGGTAGTATTTCAAATACAGTTAAGGGAGGGCTGCCAATAAGCATCAAGAAAAAAACGGAAACAAAGACAACTAATGTTGCAGTGGTTGAATAAAGGAATACCCCTGCCTCTTTTTGTATTAATCGCTAATTTATTTAACGGTAATTACTTTTTTCAAGGCAGGGGTTAATTTAATGTAAGTGCTGTTAAATAATTTAAAAGACTTAATTAGTAAACTATAAAAATAGGATATATGAATTTTTCACAAATATTTTTTTCACGCCAGTTTCTTTGGGAAATTGTAAGAATACTAACGGTAGGTATAGCAAGTCTATTATTTTATTTTGATGTTTTTCCATTGCCACTTTTGCTCGTTGCAATGGCTTTTGGTCTTTATTCATTAGTAAAATCTGCGATAAAAGATTTAATAAAAGAGCGAAAGATAGGCACAGAGCTATTTATAACTATCGCTGTAATTGTTTCTGTTCTTGGTAAAGAATACTTGGCAGGCTCCGTTGTACTTATGATTATTCTTATTGCTGAATATATAGCAAGCGCAAGTGGTGAAAAAGCAAGAGCATCTATTAAAGAGTTAATTGGTTCCGTACCAAAAACTGCAATTATAAAAAGAGAAAATCGGGAAGAAACGGTTGCTATAATTGATTTAAAAATTGGAGATATTATTATTGTAAAAGCGGGAGAAAAAATACCTGTTGATGGAAATATAATAGGTGGCTCAGGCTCTGTTAACCAAGCACCAATTACAGGAGAAAGTGTGCCAGTCGAAAAAGCGGTGGGAAGTGTTGCATTTGCAGGAACAATTGTTGAATTGGGTGCGCTCGATATTCAAATGACTAAAGCAGTAAAGGACACAGTTTTTTCACGTATTATTTCTTTGGTTGAAGAAGCAGAAAGCCAACAAGCACCAATTGAAAAGTTTACTGACAAAGTAGCTTCGTGGCTTATACCAGTGGTATTTATTTTTGTTGGTGCAGTATATTTTTTTACTCGTGATGTTAAACTTGTAATTGCATTGTTGATTTTTACTTCTCCGGCAGAACTTGGCTTAGCAACACCTCTTGTTACCATTGCAGCAATTGCCCGTGCTGCAAGAGAAGGTATTCTGATAAAAGGAGGTTTGTTTTTAGAAGAACTTGCTAAAGTTACTACAATTGTCTTTGATAAAACAGGTACGTTAACTGTTGGAAGTCCAACGGTAAATAGAGTTGAAATAACAGACAATTCTTATACAGAAAATCAATTAGTACAACTTGCAGCCACAGCGGACAGACGTTCAAGCCATCCACTTGCTAAGGCAATTTTAAATTATGCGGATAAATTGAAATTAGCTTATGCCGAGCCTACTAATTTTGAAGTTATCAAAGGACGAGGCGTTAAAGCAGATGCAGAAGGCAAATCACTTATGCTTGGCAATAAAGCATTTATGGAAGAAGGTAAAGTTTCGCTTCCAACAACATTAATTAATCTTACAGATACTGCAATATACCTTTCAGTCAACAATAAATTAACGTGTGTTTTTTATGTATCAGATACTATCCGTGATGGAGCAAAAGACATGATTACAGGATTAAGAAAAAGCGGAATTAAAAACATCATAATGCTTACAGGCGATAATCCTGAAACTGCGAAACACGTTGCCAATCAGATTGGAATTACTGATTACAGAGCTAATTTGTTGCCTGAAGATAAAATTAATATTATAAAAGAATTACAGAAAGACGGTTCTAAAATAGCAATGGTTGGGGATGGAATCAATGATGCTCCAGCTTTAGTTCAGGCGAATATTGGTATTGCAATGGGTGCAATGGGTACAGAGGCAGCGATGGAAGCAGCTGATATTGTTCTTATGCAGGATAAATTAGACAAGATTGCTTTGGCAAGGGCTATTAGTAAAAGGGCATTTCGTACCATTAAAGAAAATATTATTGTTGGTGTTGGTGTTGTTCATGTGATTGGAATTACCCTTGTATTACTTAAAGTAATTGGACCAATTGAAGCTGCTGCTATTCACTTGCTGCCTGACACTTTAGTTTTCATTAATTCTATAAAGCTTTTGCGTATAAAGATTGAGAAATAACTGTCTTTACAATTTTTAATTATAAATCATCATTTTTCTATCAGCTATATTGGATAGCATTTTAATGCTTATATTCGTTCCGTGAAATATCTCAGTATCATATTATTCCTTTGTTTCATTGCATTAACTGTTATCCCTTGTCCAAAACTGTCTATGGATGCAGGGAAAGCGACTTCATGTTGCTCTCCCTCTCAGGATGGGCAGAGTAAGAATGATTCCGATAATCAGCATTCTGATAATGATTGTAATGGTTGCAACCCTTTAGCCTCATGCCATTGCTGTTCAATAGCTTTTTCCCTTATGCAGCCTCTTGGTATTGCCCGTATTGCAACATATCAGGCTAAAAATATAAACTATTGTGAATTTATCCCACCTACTGTGATTTTTACCATTTGGCAACCGCCTAAGATTTCCTGATTTTTTCTTTAACGACCTTACATAGATAGCTCATTGTGGCTTTGGTTGTTTCCATTAAGTAAAAATTAGTTAAATCATCAAAAATTAAAAAAAAATGAAAAAGATATTTTTTTCCACCATCATATTAGGTTCAATCCTTATTTCTTCCTGTGGGCCAAAAGCAGATTTTACTGCTTGTGAAGCACACCTAAAAAACTGCCCTATCTCTGAAGACTGTCCTGAGCATCCTGTTTGCGAAGCACATGAAAAATGTGGGAAAGACAAGGACTGCAAGGAGCATCCGAATTGCGAAGCGTTTGAGCATCGTTAATCAAGACAAGTATTAGAAGAATCGCAAAGGCACTCTGAACATTAACAGGGCTTGTATTTTCGTTGGTTAATGAACCGTGAATTTATTTGCCACATTGTTATTATATAGAGTTCAGACTGCCTGTGCGGATTCGCCTTTGCGCAACAATTCTGTATTTATAAAAAAACAAAATTATGTTTGATAAAATCATTCGATTTTCTATCTACAATAAATTTATTGTAGGAATATTTGTCGTAGCAATGATGGCCTGGGGCGTTTATTCGTTGTCCCATTTGCCCATTGATGCCGTACCCGACATTACCAATAACCAGGTACAAGTCATTACCATTGCCCCTACTCTTGCTGCGCAGGAAGTAGAACAATATGTAACTGCCCCTATTGAGTTTGCCTGCCTGAATCTGCCGGACATGATTGAGTTTCGATCAATATCCCGTTTGGGATTATCCGTTGTCACCATCGTTCTAAAAGATGAAGTGGATATCTACAAAGCCCGGCAAATGATTAACGAACGTTTAAAGCAAGCAGAGGAAAATATTCCTAAAGGGGTGGGGACACCGGAACTTGCTCCTGTATCAACTGGTCTAAGCGATGTTTATCAATATGTGGTACACACGCAACCCGGATACGATTCGGCTTATACTCCTATGGAATTGCGTACCATTCAAGACTGGATTATAAGAAAGCAATTGCTAGGAGTGTCCGGAGTTGCTGAGATAAACACATTAGGCGGGTATCTGAAACAATATGAAATAGCTATTAATACGGACAAACTTAAATCATTGAATGTAACCATACCGGAAGTTTTTACCGCCCTTGAAAATAACAACGAAAATACCGGAGGAAGTTACATTGAAAAGAATACAACCTCTTATTTTATCAGGGGAGTGGGAATGGTTAAAAGTCTGGAAGACATTGGAGAAATTGTTGTAAAAAATGTGAATGGAATTCCCGTTCTCATAAGGGATATTGCAAATGTTCAGTACGGAAGCGCTACAAGATATGGTGCTGCTACCCGTAATGCACAGGGAGAGGTAGTGGTTGGAGTAGTAATGATGCTAAAGGGACAGAACTCAGCAGACGTTACTAAACGTGTAAAAGAAAAGATAGAGGTGATACAAAAAACATTGCCCGAAGGAGTAGTCATTGAACCATTTCTTGATAGAAGTACATTAATTGACAGAGCAATCCATACAGTAAGCACTAACCTGGTTGAAGGGGCGCTTATTGTCATTTTTATTTTGGTGTTGCTGCTTGGAAATTTCAGGGCAGGTATGGTAGTAGCATCGGTAATTCCTCTTTCTATGCTTTTTGCTATTTGTATGATGAAACTGTTTGGTGTGAGCGGAAACTTAATGAGCTTAGGAGCAATTGACTTTGGGTTAATTGTAGATGGGGCAGTAATTATAGTGGAAAGCATTGTCCACCGGATAAGTATGAGCAAGCATCATCATGTGGGTATTAAAAAATTATCGCAGGATCAAATGAATAACGAGGTATTTCAGGCTTCGTCCAAGATTCGTAAATCAGCTGCTTTTGGGGAACTGATTATTTTAATCGTTTACCTGCCCATTTTAACCCTAACCGGAATCGAAGGAAAAATGTTTGGGCCAATGGCTCAAACCGTTGGCTTTGCTATTTTCGGAGCTTTCCTGCTCTCATTCACTTATGTGCCGATGATGTCAGCATTGTTTCTTAGCAAGCGTACAACGCACAAACGCAATATTTCAGACCGTATAATTGATGCCTGCCAGTGGATATATAACCCTATCATTCGCTTTTCTCTGAAAAGAAAATTTACAATTGTAATTACCGCTTTTGTAATTTTTGTAGTAAGCCTCTTTGTTTTTAAAAGACTTGGAGGGGAATTCATTCCTACACTGGAAGAAGGTGATCTTGCAATAAACACGAAGATTATGGCTGGCAGTTCCTTGTCGCAGAATATCACGATGCTTACCAAGCTGGAAGAAATGTTGAAAAAGAATTTCCCGGAAGTGAAGGAGGTGGTTTCACGGATTGGATCATCAGAAATCCCTACTGACCCTATGTCATTTGAAGTGGCGGATATGATTGTGGTGCTGAAAGATAAAAGTGAATGGACAACCGCAAAAACCCGTGACGAACTTTCGGATATGATTAAAAGTGAACTATCAACCCTGCCAGGTGTAAGCATGGAAATATCACAACCCGTTCAGCTTCGTTTTAATGAGCTGATGACAGGTGTTAGATCAGATGTAGCTGTAAAAATTTATGGTGAAGATCTGAACCTTCTTGCTGAAAAATCGAAAGAGGCTGTAAAGCTGATTGAAAATGTTGAAGGCATTGCCGATTTGCGGGCAGAACAAGTAACAGGATTACCACAGATAAGTGTCAACTACAATCGCTCCAAAATCGCTCAGTACGGACTTGATATTTATAATGTAAACCGGGTACTCAGAACAGCTTTCGCAGGAGAAGTGGCAGGTGTTGTGTTTGAAGGTGACCGGAGATTTAATATGGTTGTACGTCTTCAAAAGGAATTGCGAACAGATATTGATAATATAAGATCATTGCTGGTTCCACTTCCCAATGGAGGGCAAATTCCTTTAGACCAATTGGCAACCATACAATACGAAGAAGGGCCAATGCAAATTTCAAGAGATGACGGAAATCGAAGAGTAACACTTGGATTAAATGTCCGCAACAGGGATGTACTATCCGTAGTAAAAGACATTCAGGAAAAATTAGATAAAGGGCTTGTACTTCCTGCCGGGTATTACATTACGTATGGAGGGCAGTTTAAAAACCTGATTGAAGCAAATAAGCGCTTAAGCATAACGCTGCCTATCGCTTTATTTCTCATTCTCATACTTCTGTTTTTTACCTTTCATTCTTTTAAACAAACCTTTTTAATTTTAACCGCTGTTCCTCTTTCGGCAATAGGTGGAGTATTTGCTTTATGGATTCGCGATATGCCCTTTAGTATTTCGGCAGGTGTTGGTTTTATTGCTTTATTCGGTGTGGCTGTACTAAACGGAATTGTTCTTATTGCCGAATTTAACAGGTTAAAACTGGAAGGCATAACAGATGCTTATGAACGGGTAATCACAGGCACAAAAGTCAGGTTACGCCCTGTAATTATGACCGCTGCGGTGGCTTCACTCGGATTTTTACCAATGGCGCTTTCTACCGGTGCGGGAGCGGAAGTACAAAAGCCACTTGCAACGGTTGTTGTTGGAGGATTAATCACAGCGACACTTCTTACATTAGTAGTATTGCCGGCATTGTATATTTTATTTTCAGGAAAAGAAAAAAAGCAAGAAGTAAGAATTGAAAATTAACGATTAAAAACTTTTTAAAAATGAAAAAACACATCAAATTAAATATGCTGATAGCCGCCCTTATTGTTATTGCATTGGGAAGTTGCAGCAGTGAAAAGGAACCAGGCGAAAAGACTAATTCCGAAGTAAAACCATCTTCTGATTCCCTTGTTACATCAATAACTATAACCGCAGCGCAATTCAGAAATGCAGGAATAAAGTTAGGATACCTGGGAGATAAGCAATTATCCGAAACAATAAAGACTTCGGGGTCTGTTGATGTGCCTCCACAAAATTACGCACAGGTTTCAACCTATTTAGGAGGCGTTGTAAAATCAATTTTAGTTCAGGAAGGCGACTTTGTGAAAAAAGGCCAAATGGTTATCACGCTGGAACATCCTGATTTTATTAAGTTACAGCAGGAATATATTGCCGATAAAAACAATCTGTTGTTCCTTGAAAAAGACTATAAAAGGCAAAAGGAACTTTTTGAAGGCAATGCCGGTACAGGAAAAATCTTTCAGGAAGTAGAATCAAAATATAATGCAGAAAAGGGAAATGTCGCTTCGCTTGAAAATCAGTTATCTATGCTTTCTATTTCAACGGATGCTCTTGATAAAGGGGAAATAATTAAATCAGTTGCATTAAAAGCACCAATTGACGGCTATATGGGGCATCTTAATATCAGTTTGGGTGCTTATGCTGAACCAAATAAAACATTATTCGACATAACAGATAATAGTAATTTGATCGTGCATCTAAACATTTTTGAAAAAGATATTATTAAAGTATCCAAGGGCCAAAAAGTGGTTGTTAGTTTGCCGAATCAAAACTCCGTAGAAATTGAAGGTGAAATAGTTGGAATTGGAAAAAGCGTGGACAATGAAACAAAAACTGTTTCAGTAAGAGCTTCCATAAAGGACGATAAACACATTATGATTCCAGGAATGTTTGTGAATGTTTTTATCAGCATGACAGAATTGTCTTCGCAGATTATTCCTACTGAAGGAGTTGTGCGCACCGGTGAAAAACAATACGTTTTTATGGCGACTGATGAATGGTGCTCCAACCCCAATGTAAAAAATGAAGCAGCCAAAGTGAATACACCTATAAAGGAAATGACTAAAGATAGTGTTGCACTTACGTACAAAATGGTGGAAGTAAAAACGGGGCCATCAGCTAATGGCTATGTTGGTATTACACCACTTGAAAAAATATCAGATTGTATAGTGGTAGTAAAAGGCGCTTATTACATCATGTCGCAATTAAAAAGTGGACAAATGGTAGGCTGTTGCGAACCTGAAGAAGGTGCAAAAAAGTGAACGCTGGAAATATAAGCATTCATTTTCCGCCTTATTTGTTAAAAAAGTAAAAATCAAATATAAAACATGGCTGGTTCGTTAAAAATGATATATATTTGTCCCAAGTGAAAATTCTAAGTATAATATTAGCCTTTTATTTTTTCGGCCTGTCGGTTAAGACATGCGATGATATTGCTATGGTTGTTGACAACTGTCAAACAGTTTCTTGTGTGCATTTGGAAACTGGTCATGCAGATCATCATGCAGCCGATTCGTGTTCACCCCTTTGTACATGCTCATGTTGCGGTGGGGTCACACTTATTTATGAATTTGTTCACAGCTTTAAAGCAAATTTCACTCCGCTTCAAAAGCCTGTATACTCTGAAAACTCCATTTCAGAAATTTCTTTTTCCATTTGGCAACCGCCTAAAATAGCTTAGCCCAAAGTCTGAAATTTCTCCAATTCAAATTTAATTTTGAATTCCTTTATTATGCTCTTCAGCATTTTGAAGTATTATTTCGTTTTAAAATTTTTAAATGTCAGCCAAAAAAAAGCGTAATAATATTACACTTATTACTATTCTGAAATATATTGGATGGTTTTTAGTTTGCATTGTTTTAATATCGGCAATACTTCGCAAATGTTTCCTTTTTTATAATTTAATAAATAAATAAATTCATGTTAGATAAAATAATTTCATTCAGTATTAAAAACAAATTCATCATTGGATTGATGACTTTTGCGCTCATTATTTGGGGAGTATGGAGCGCCAGCAAACTACCTATTGATGCCCTTCCCGACATTACCAATAACCAAGTACAGATCATTACACTTTGCCCAACATTGGCAGGCCAGGAAGTGGAGCAGTTGGTAACATATCCTATTGAACAAAGTATTGCAAACCTTCCTGATTTAGAAGAGCTACGAAGCATTTCACGCTTTGGGCTTTCAGTGATTACGGTTGTTTTTGATGATAAAGTAAATATTTACTTTGCAAGGCAACTTATAAACGAAAGATTAAAAGAAGCTGAAAGTAAAATCCCAAAAGGTGTTGGTACTCCTGAACTAGCACCAGTTAGCACAGGGCTGGGTGAAATATATCAATACATCATTCACCCGCAAAAAGGCAGCGAAAAAAAATATACTGCAATGGACTTGCGAACAATGCAGGATTGGATTGTGGCAAGACAACTTTACGGCACAGCCGGTATAGCGGAAATTAACAGTTTTGGTGGCCAGTTAAAACAATACGAAGTGGCAGTTAATCCTGACCGTCTTGTTGCAATGAATATTTCAATTCCAGAAATATTTACCGCTCTTGAAAAGAATAATGAAAATACGGGTGGTGCGTACATCGACAAAAAACCAAATGCCTATTTTATTCGTGGTGTAGGTTTGATAGGTTCATTTGATGATATAAAAAATATAGTTGTAAAAAACAGCCCGAATGGTATTCCTATATTAATTAAAGACGTTGGTGATGTAAGATTAGGAAGTGCGGTAAGATACGGTGCGCTCACCTACAATGGTGAAGTGGATGCCGTTGGAGGTGTTGTAATGATGCTAAAAGGGGCGAACAGTGCCGATGTAGTTAGCCGTGTCAAAGAAAAGATGGTAACTATTCAGAAATCATTACCTGCCGATGTAGTAATAGAGCCCTATCTGGACAGGACAGATTTGGTAAATCGTGCTATTGATACAGTTAAATCAAACTTGATAGAAGGTGCCTTGATTGTGATTCTTGTATTGGTGTTGTTTCTCGGCAATTTAAGAGCAGGATTAATTGTTGCTTCCGCAATTCCACTTTCCCTATTGTTTGCTCTTGGCATGATGAACCTGTTTGGCGTAAGTGCTAACCTAATGAGTTTGGGTGCAATTGATTTCGGTTTGATTGTGGATGGTGCGGTTATTATAGTCGAAGCTACATTACATCATTTATCATTAAGAAAAGGCATTGGCAGATTAACTCAAAATGAAATTGATGAAGAGGTTTTTGTATCTGCATCAAAAATACGTAGCAGTGCGGCTTTCGGAGAAATAATTATCCTGATAGTTTATATTCCAATTCTTACACTTATTGGTATTGAGGGGAAAATGTTTGGTCCGATGGCTCAAACAGTTGGGTTCGCAATTTTTGGCGCATTGATATTATCACTAACCTATATCCCTATGATGTGCGCTTTATTTTTACCAAAAAATATATCACACAAAGAAACTTTTAGTGATAAACTAATGAATTTCTTTAAACGTGTATATGCGCCACTTTTGGAAAAAGTGATTCGTTTTAAAAAAATTGTGGTACTGGCTACTGTGTCAGTTTTTCTAATTGC
The DNA here is from genome assembly GCA_030654175.1 of Bacteroidia bacterium. Lineage (GTDB taxonomy): Bacteria > Bacteroidota > Bacteroidia > 2-12-FULL-35-15 > 2-12-FULL-35-15 > 2-12-FULL-35-15. Next base: position 63,385 of record JAURXZ010000001.1, on the reverse strand, counting down.
TGTTTTTATCTTTTCAAGAATGGGTGGAGAATTTATTCCAACATTAGCAGAAGGTGATTTTGCTTTCCACTGCATCTTATCACAAGGAACCTCTTTATCGCAAAGTATAGAAACCTCCATGCAGGCATCACGGGTAATCAAAGAATTTGACGAAGTAAAAATGGTAGTGGGTAAAACAGGAAGCGCTGAAGTACCAACTGATCCAATGCCTCCTGAAGCGACCGATATGATGGTGATTTTAAAACCGCAAAGCGAATGGAAGCGGGATATTTCTTATGAGAAACTGGCGGATGAGATATATGAAAGTTTAGAAAACATCCCCGGTGTGTTCTTTGAAAAAAGTCAACCTATTCAAATGCGTTTTAATGAATTAATGACCGGAATTCGTCAGGATGTGGCAGTAAAAATATTTGGAGAAAACATGGATACGCTATTAACCTATGCTAATAAAGTAAATGAAGTAGTGCAACGTGTAGAAGGTGCAACCCAACCAAGTGTTGAACGGGTTGCAGGATTACCGCAAATTGTAATTAAGTACAACCGCACTCAAATCGCCAATTACGGATTAAACATTGAAGACATCAACCATATTGTAAGCACCGCCTTTGCAGGTGGCAGCGCAGGAGTGGTGTATGAAAACGAGCGCAAATTTGATTTGGTAGTTCGTTTGGACAGCACACACCGCAACAACATTGACGATGTTAGCCATTTGTATATTCCTGCGGCCAACGGAACTCAGATTCCGCTTTCACAAGTTGCAGACATCAAAATGGAGTTAGGTCCCGCACAAATCAGCCGTGAAGGAGGGAAACGCAGAATTGTAATTGGTTTTAATGTGAAAGGGAGAGATGTTGCAAGTGTGGTAAAAGACATTCAAAAAGAATTGAATGAAGTAAAATTACCATCAGGTTACTATTTTACGTATGGTGGCACATTTGAAAACTTGCAGGCTGCATCAGCTCGCTTAATGATAGCCGTACCTGTTGCACTGGCGCTTATTTTCATGTTGCTTTACTTTACGTTTACATCTATAAAACAAGCCACACTTATTTTTACAGCCATACCAATGGCCGCTATTGGCGGGGTGTTTGCATTGCTCATTCGCGATATGCCATTCAGTATTTCCGCAGGCATTGGTTTTATTGCATTGTTCGGTGTAGCAGTGCTAAACGGTATTGTGCTTATAGGAACTTTTAATCAATTAGAAAAGGACGGTATGACTAATATTTTAGACAGGGTAAGAGAGGGCACTAAAATTCGTTTAAGGCCCGTATTAATGACAGCGGTGGTTGCTTCACTTGGTTTTTTACCAATGGCGCTTTCACACGGGGCCGGTGCAGAGGTACAAAAACCTTTAGCTACCGTTGTAATTGGCGGACTGATTACCGCCACATTCCTTACATTATTTGTATTGCCCTTGCTTTACATTCTATTTTCAGGAAAAAGAAAAATAAAACCAACTGTTTCAACAGTGATTGTTTTGCTACTAATCGGCTCTTTTAGCAGCGTAAATGCTCAAACAGCAACTACTGCCAAACAACTAACAATTGAAGATGCAATCGGTACAGCATTGAAAAATAATCTTCAATTACAATCGCAGCAATTGAATGTAAAGTCTTACGAAAAGTTAAGTAAATCCTATCTTGAATTGCCTAAAACGGAAGTTAACTATCAATTTGGGCAATACAATAGCGTTAACCAGGATAAGGCTTTTCAAATCTCACAGGGAATTCCTTTTCCAACCTACTATTCTTCAAAGGCCGGTTTATATAGCGCACAACAGAAAGGAAGCGAACTACAGCAGCAGGCTACTGAAACTGAAATTAAAGCGCAGGTAGCTTTGTATTATTATCAACTGCTCTATCTGGAGAATAATAAAAAAAAGTTGGTGTATTTAGATAGTTTGTATGCTGATTTTGTGAATGCAGCCAGTCTTCGGTATAAAACCGGTGAAACAAACCTGTTGGAGAAGACTACGGCTGAAACAAAACAGGGCGAAATGTCATTATTGGTTAAACAAAATGAATCGGAATTAGCACAGGCATATAGGTCATTAAAAGCATGGATGAATACAAATGAAGATTTTACAGTCAGCAATAAAGGGGAATTCCAACCCCTTACGCTCAATAGTGTTGACACTTCACTTATCGCGAATAATCCTTCGCTTAAATTGTTATACCAGGACGCTGTAATAGCGGAACGCACTAAAAAATTGGAAATAGCGCAAACGCTGCCTGATTTTAGAGTTGGTTATTTCAATCAAAGTTTGATTGGCACACAGAATGTAAATGGTAACGAGGTGTATTTTGATGGCAGCAAAAGATTTACAGGCTTCAATGTGGGTGTGAGTATTCCGCTTACTTTTTTTAGCAATACGGCTAAGGTCAAATCACTTGAAGTACAAAAGCAGTCCATGGAAAGAACTGCTGATAACGCTAAACTGCAATTACAAAACCAATTGCAAAATACCTTTCAGCAATACAGCCAATACCTTTTACAGTTTAATTACTATAAAACACAGGCATTGCCCAATGCTGCTTTAATCATCAGCACGGCAAAACTGGGCTTTAGCAGCGGAGGAATGGGTTATGTTGAATATTTACAGGCATTGCAAACCGCTACTGATGTGGAGTTAAACTATCTGCAATCGGTAAATCAGCTCAATCAATCCATTATTAATATCAATTTATTAATTAACAGATAATTCTTAAAATAAAAAACACAATGAAAAATCTCATAATAGTTATAACAATAATTGCAACAGCAATGTTTTTTGGATCTTGTGGAAGTGATGCTACTTCCGGTAAGGAAAAAGGTCACGAAGAAGGGGGACACGAAGAACACGGAGGAGGTCACGATGAAAACGAAAGCACGGTTACACTTTCTTCAGAACAAATGAAATCAATCAAAATGCAATTGGGAAGCATTGAAAAAAAGCAACTGACCGCTTCGCTTAAAGCCAACGGAATTTTGAAAGTGCCAAACCAAAATAAAGCAAGCGCAACATCATTACTTGGCGGAGTTGTAAAAACTATTTTAGTTCAACCCGGCAATACTGTTACTAAAGGACAAACTATTGCCACCATTGGAAATACTGCGTTTATTATTTTACAGGAAGAATTCTTAACTGTGTCGGCTAAAACAGATTTGGCACAAATAGAATTTGAACGGCAGAAAGAATTGAACAAGGGGAATGCCGGTTCATTAAAAATATTGCAACAAAGTGAAGCCGAAATCAAGGGACTAAAAGCACGAAAATCGAGTTTGCAGAAACAATTAGAATTAATTGGTATCAATCCTACAACACTTACCAGCGACAACATTTCTTCGGTATTGAATATAACCAGTCCTATTAGTGGAGCTGTAAGCAGCGTTTTGGTTAACATTGGAAGCAACATAGATGCTAACACCAACATAGCCGAAATCGTGGACAATAGCCAATTGCATTTGGATTTATATGTGTATGAAAAAGATTTGACGAAGCTTAAAGAAGGTCAGACGATACATTTTACACTTACCAATAATGCGGGAAAAGAATACGATGCAAAGGTTTATGGCATCAGCAACACTTTTGAAGAAAACACAAAAGCTATTGCTGTCCACGCTCAGGTAGAAGGCGATAAAACAGGATTGATAGATGGGATGAGTATTACGGCATTGGTAAGTTTAGAAAATCCCACCGTTGATGCTGTGCCAACTGATGCTATTGTCAGTTTACAAGGACAGGATTTTATTTTCGTTGTTACAGATGAGCACGGTGAAGAAGAACATCATGCTGAAGGAGAGAAAGAAAATGGAGAAGCGGAACACAAACATGTTGAAGGCGAAAAAGAAGAACATGCAGATGCAAAAAGCACTGACAAGCATGATGAACACGGACATGCTCACGCTGAAGGAGAAAAGAAAGAACAACCAAAAGAAGGTGAAATGACATTTGAGAAAATTCCGGTTCGCAAAGGCACAACAGATGTCGGTTATAGTGAAATTACTTTGCTCAAAGAAATTCCTGCTAACAGCAAAGTAGTTGTAAATGGGGCATTTTTCATTTTAGCTAAAATGAGCAACAAAGGTGAAGGACACCAACATTAAAATTAATAGCAATCTATATAAACATAAACTAAAGCAAATCAAAAATGAAAAAAATCACATTAATTATCATGCTCCTTGCAGCATTTGCATTTGGAAATACCGGATGCGGAAACAATAGTGAACCCAAAACCGAACACAAAGGTGATGGGCATGAACATGACGAAACTACACACGAAGAAGGTGATGGACATAATCATGCAGAAGGTGATACTATTCACCACAAAGGCGATGAACATAAACATTAATTAATATGGGTTGGAACCCTGCCTCTTTTTTCTTTTAATAAAGAGATTTTTCAGGGCAGGACTTCCATACCCTCCATACTATTAAATAAAGGGGAATAAAATGAAACATTATGGAAGATTTTAAAGAAAAATTTAATGCCGTTCTGACTAACAAACTAAATATTAATTGGGAAGACTTGAAGCCTGAAGCCAGGTTTTCGGATTTGGGTTTAAACTCCTTAGATATGGTTGAATTAATAATTGAATTTGAAAAAGCCTTCCATCTTACCATTTCTGATGATGACATTGACAAAATAATAACTGTTGGTGATGTGGAAGGATACTTAAAAACAAGGTTAAATATAAATTAAAATCTCATGGGCTTAACCTTCAAAGGAACCATAGAAGAAATGCGACAACTGGCAAAATCAAAAGGTGGTATATGCTGGTCTAAGGAGTATGTTAATTCCAAAACAAAGCTTTGGTGGGAATGTAGTAAAGGTCATCGTTGGCAATCTTCACCTTTAAGTGTGAAAAATAGAAAGAGCTGGTGTCCGATTTGTGCTAACAATGTACCTCTCGGTATAAAAGAAATGTACAAGCTGGCTAAGAAAAGAAACGGGAAATGTTTATCAGAGGAATATATTAATGTCAAAGTTAAATTGCTTTGGGAATGCGATAAGGGACATCAGTTTCAAAGCACCCCGGAAAATGTAAGGCAAGGTAAATGGTGTTCTAAATGTAAAAGAAAAATTTAAAAGAAACAACATGAAAAAAATCACATTAATTCTCCTGCTCTTTGGAGCATTTACGTTCGGAATTGCCGGATGCGGGAACAGCAGCACTGATTCAAATGTCGAACACAAAGGAGGTGACGGGCATTTAGCTGATGATACTGCTCACCATGAAGGCGATGAACATAAGCATAAACATTAATAAACATGGGTGGGACTTTGCTTCTTTTCTCTGATGGTGTAAAGACATTAGGGTTTTCAAAGCAGAGTTTCCACCCACCATTTTTAAATTAATCATTCAACATGAAAAAAGCAATCATCAATTATTTTGTTATGTTAAGTTTAACTTTTGTAATAATAAATGTTTGTTCTGCACAAACCGAAACCAAAATACCGGGGGATAGTTTGCCTGCACTCGTTCATAATGAATTGAATAAAAATTATGCTCTTTATAGTGTGAACAGTATTTCCAGGAAGGTGGATCAACTGCAAAATAGTACTTACAAAATTGAAGTCCAGAAAAAATCAACGGTGATAGAATTGCATTACGATAAACAAGGAAAGCTCATTAATAAAGAGAAAAGCAAGGTTTACACCTATGATGGTACTGAAAAAACAAGATCTCCATCACCATCATCACCGGGGAAATCAGGTGATGGGCACAATCATTAAAATATAACAGGGAAATAAAAATGAAGTAATATGTAATAGGCAATTAAACAACAAACAATACTGGTGTAATTATTTTATAATCGGTGTAATCATTTTCAACAAAAAACAATATTGGTGTAATCATTTTAATAATCGGTGTAATCATTTTCAGATGAAAAAAATAACAATTTTGATTATCGCAATTATGCTTTTACTGGCTGTGCTCATTTATTGGGTTGACTATGCACTTGACCATAATCATGTTGATTGCTTTGATAATAAAGTGAATCACGTTCTTATTTCTTTTGCCTCAATTATTTTAATTGCAGTGGTTGTTTTATGTTTTGTTCTTTTCTATAGTACTAAAAGAGAAAAATAAGGATGAATATAAATTTTAAATAACATATAGAGTTGGTAGAGGGACAACACGTCATGACATTTTAATCCAACCCTTGATTCACATTAATAATTAATACGAAAAAAATAAAACCAAATGAGATTTTTTTTAATCCTGTTTTTCATGACTGCCGCGATCAGTGCAAAAACGCAGAACCTTGCGGCCTTTTCAGACTACAAAAATTATTTTTTTGTTTTTGATGATGGAAAAATTATGCAGGAGGAATATATGCCCGTGAAATCTTTTCAGGTAGGAGGAAACGCCATTGCATACATTGACAACAGTAGCAGCTTTAAAGTATATTACAAAGGCGAAACAGTGCCATTGGAAGATTGGTTCATGCCAAAATATGTTGCCACAGATTACCTTATAGTGTTTGCTTTGGGCCAGAGATTAAAAGTATTTGACAATGGAAAAACTACCCTGTTAGCGAACTATGCCGAGTCCTATTATGCTGCCGACAGCTTAGTTTCATTCTATGATTTGTTGAGCCAATCGTTTAAAGTATATTACAAAGGAAAAATCATTACCCTTGAAGACGCATTGGACGAACCACCTGTAAAAAATTTTAAAACAGGCGATAACATTCTCGCTTATGTAAATCATATTAATGAATTCAAACTATTTTACAGAGGTGCAGCATTCACCCAAACTACTATTGATGAACCACTGCCTTATGAGGCAGGCAAAAACATAGTTGCCTATTATGATGAAAGATACCCCGGTTTCAGGGCGTTTTATAAAGGCAGCACTTATGACCTTGAAGGTTTTCCACCCAAATCAATGGTGGCTGCTGACGATATGGTTGCATACATCGCCCTTAATGGCGAGCTAAAAGTTTTCTATGACGGGAAAACAACCACCATTGCATCTTTTGAACCCTCGTTTTACAAAGTAGAGGACAGCATCATTGTTTTTACAGAACAAAATTATTTTAAAGCCTTCTATAAAGGAAAAATCTATACGCTTGAAAATTATACCCCTTCCGATTTCCATATTGACTTTAACACTATCGCTTACCTCGACCAGCAGGGAAGATTAAAAGCATTTTATAATGGGCAAGTCATAGTTATTGCCAATGAGAAAATAAATCAGTTTCGCTTATACCGTAATGTAATTACTTATAAGATATTCAACACCAACTATGTTTATTACAAATCAAAGATTTATTAAACAATTGTATTATGCTAAAAAGATCTGTATCATTTGACTTTTAAAAAAAATAAAAATTTAAAAATAAGTATTCCTTTTCTGAAAAAAATCTTAATTCCGTTTTGATGAAAAATTTTAAAATAATCTCACATATCCTTTTGCTTTTTTGCGGCATTCAAGGAATTTCACAGGAAACTCAGGATAATGACAATGAAATCCCGGTGGATTTCGTGCAAAAAAAAGGTTTACGACTTGGTTTGTTTGTAGGTTCTTATTTTGCTAATCAATACACTGCGGGTATGTATGATGGATACGGTTTTGATATTGATGGTAACAAAAATGGATGGGATAACAGTTTAATGAATCAAAAAATTAACATGCAATACGGTGGTTATGGCTATTCTGGCCAGATCGATCAAATTGCAACTGCACTTAATGTCGATTATCATACCTGGACATTCAGCCAAAGCGATATGCCGATGAATATGAGGTACAGCCCTTCTTTTGCAGTAGGGTTAAATTGTATCTATTCAGTTGATAAAAATAATGCGATTTTATTAAATCTTAACGCTGCCAAATTAAATATCGGTGGGAATTTTACAATAATAACTCCCCAGCAAACTGGTTCCTCCCAGATAAATAACCGTATCAAAACCTTTGCTATTAAAGGAGGTGAACAACGATTGATGTTCCAATTTGGCTACCAGCGCATATTGGGTGATAATGAAAAACTTAATTTTTTTGTTGAGGGAGGTTTACATGTTACCATTACCAAGTATGATAAAAATGAAATTTTGATCAATAGCCTAAAAATTGACCTGACCAGTTATTATAATCAGGCTGCCTATTCATCAGCTGTACTCCTTAAAAAACCTATTGGTACAGGATTTGGAGTATTCGCAGGATTTGGAGCCAACATAACGATGAATCCAAAATTTACCATCCAACTGCTTTATAGTCCAACGTATGAAAAAATAAATATTGGAATTAACCCAAGATTAAAATTACAGAATGCAGTAGGGTTAAGAGCTTATTATAATTTTTAGCTGGCAAATTGTGCCTACTCACAATCAATTAATTTAAAAAAACAAAAACAATGAAACAGGCAGTAAAATCAATTTTCACAAAGAAAATTGAAAATGGTAATCGGTGTAATCTTTTAAATAATCCGTGTAATCATTTTCAGATAAAAATAACAAAACAGATTATGCTGATTTCGCTCATGGCAGGTATGATGTTCTTATTGCAAAACTGCACCGTCATTCGCCCGGGGCAAGCAGCATTAAAAGTACGTTACGGAAAAATTAAACCAGATATCCTAACACCGGGAGCATACGCCCGTGGCATTTTCGGAACACGCATAGTACGATTTGATGCCCGTACGATAGAATATTCCACTAAGTTGAATTTCCATAGCAAAGAAGGCATAGAAGTAACTTCGGAAATTACCCTGCTCTACCATTTAATTCCAGATTCGCTAAAAAGCATCTATCTGAAATTCGATAGTTACTACGAAAATACAATCATCATCAACAACCTTATCTCCACCCTGCGCCAGGAGGGACTTAACCACCAAGCTACAGCACTTATTACTGAACGAAGCGCCTTTGAAAAAGCCACGAAAGAAAAACTCAGTACCATTATCGGACAATATGGATTTGTAGTGGACTTAATAATGCTTAAGGACATTGACCTGCCAGCCGATGTAGTTTCAACCATTCAGGCAAAACTCAATGCCGAACAGGTTTCAAAAAAAACAGAGATTGATCTGGAAATAAAAAGGAAACAGCTTGACTATGATCTTGAACAACAAACAAAACAGGCCGAATTAGAAATTATAAAACAGCGGTTAACGCTTGACTTTGTTATTGAAAAACAAAAAAAAGAAACCGAACGGCTTCTCATAGAATCAGAAGGCATCAAAAAATCTCAGGACATTCTGAACACTTCCATCACCGACAAACTTATTAAATTCAAAGCACTTGATATTACTAAGGAGCTGGTAAAATCGTCTAATGCAAAAATAATCATCACCGATGGGAAATCACCAGTGATAGTGAATGATAAATGATAAAAGAAACAATTGGCACAATGTATGTTTATATGTTTATGATTTAAGTATAAATCATAAACAATTTTAATATTTCGTAAATAAAACCTACCAAAATGAAAACCTCGCTAATCTTAATCGCAATAATAGGAGGCAGTTTTTTATGCTCTCCTGTTTTTTCACAGGAAAAAGAAACTCACGATTCCTTGGGTTTACCTGGTGATAACCTTAATCTCTATGGTGTTTTAGATCTTTTTCAGAAATCTGAAACTCTGGAGGAATTTGAGGAAAAATTAAATGCCGAAGATTCTAAAATCAATAATCTTGATTTGAACGGCAATAATAAGATCGACTATATCAGCGTAAAGGATAATATGAAAGGAAATGCACACGCGATAGTTCTCCAGGTTGCTATAAATGAAAAAGAAACCCAGGATATTGCTGTTATTGAAGTCGAAAAAGATAATAATGATAAAGTCCGGGTTCAGGTGGTTGGTGACGAACAGTTATATGGAAAAAACTATATCGTAGAACCAAAAGATGCCTCATCAAAGGATAATAATACACAGGGAGGGACGCCAAATCCTGGTTATAGCGGGAAAACTACAGCCATAACTAATAATTATTACACCACCAATAATAACAATGGGGGAAATTATGGCGGATACGGTTATCCTGCGGATAATTGGAGCATTATTCGGTATATGTATTATCCATCCTATTTCGCTTATGTTTCTCCTTGGCACTGGGGTTATTATCCCGGACATTGGAACTCATGGGCTCCGTTATTCTGGCATTCATATTATAGTTATAATTACTATCATCACCCTGATTACTATGGTAATTATTGCAGATCAAATATGTATCGTAATACAAATGCTCACAGTTATTACGAACAAAGACGGTCAACTTCTGTAAGTGTAAATCAAAGACGCGAAAAGGGAGCGTATAATAATACGTACAGCAGGCGTGATTTAGCCTCTAAAGAAGGTAAAGAAGGACGTTCCCCTCAAGGAAACAGAATATCTAATTCGAGTTTTGGAAATACCAGAACAAATAGAGCTGGCTCTCGAAACGCTACTGTAAATGAAAGAAATGTTTCATCGGAAAACAATAGGGGAAACAGGGCAGGAAACAAAATATCTGATTCAAATTTTGGAAATACCAGAACAAATACAAATAGAGCTGACTCTCGAAATGCTGCTGTAAATGACAGAAATGTTTCATCGGGAAATAATAATAATAATAATAATAATAATAATAGAAACAAATCAGAAAACAGCATATCTAATTCAAACTATCAAAATACCAGAACAAATAGAGCTGACTCTCGAAACGGTGCTGTAAATGACAGAAATGCTTCTCAGGGAAATAATAATAGAGGAAACAGAGCAACGGAGAATCGGGGCAATCGGATAAATTATTCAGAGCGTCAAAATGGAAATTCTTCATCACGCAATAACACCTATTCTGCTTCCCCTTCCAGATCCTATTCCGCACCCAAATCAGGATCATATTCTACACCTCGTTCAGGATCAAATTCTTCACCAAGCCATTCTAGTGGCGGAGGAGGAAGAAGTAGTAGTGGAGGCGGCTCACATGGAGGTGGAGGCGGACGTCATCGCTAAAGCAATTCATTATTATGATTGAACAAAAAAAACAATAATCATAAAAAATAAAAAAAAATAACAATGACTACAAACAGAATTCTATTTGCAATCTGCCTGTCTTTAACTATACAGATAATTCCTGTATCAGGCTTTTCTCAGCATAACAACTGTATAGGAGCAGGTGTTTACCTTACTTATGATGATTTTGTAAATAACAAATTATCCAACACGGTAAACTTTAATCAACAGGGAAGTAAATTTAAATACGCTTTTCCGAATTGGTATCCAAAAGTTAAGATTAAAATAGTTACTCCCGATACCACTAAATATTGGCAACGAAGTGTCATTAAATTTAAACCCGGAAGCATCTATGGATATTACAGGTACGGCCGAAAATATCGTTATGCTGAAGGCAAAGGATTTTTTTCTCCTTATGGATATTTTGAAATTATCAAGGAGATGAAAGGATTGATTGTGTATAAGCAATACACGCAGCACCATCACCGTAGCGACTATCACTATTACTACAGTATTGACTTCAAATCAGCCATAAAGGCGATGAACAAAAAAAACTTGATCGCAGACACGAACAATTTCAACAATGCAAAATTTATAGAATCAGTAACCCTGATTAAGAACAAATGGGTAAATAATAACAAAACAATACTAGAGGCTCTCATTAGCGCATATCAACAAAGCATGAACTAAATCTTAATAATTAAAAAATAACATAAGCGGATTCAATCAAACAATCGTCAATATTAAAAATAAATTTAACAGGAGAAAAATTAAATGAAAAATTTAAAATATGACTTACCATCCAGCCTTGTTGTATATCTTGTTGCGCTCCCATTATGCCTGGGTGTAGCTTTAGCTTCAGGCGCACCTTTATTATCAGGCATAATTTCCGGAATTATCGGAGGTGTGATTGTAGGTTTTTTTAGCGGTTCGCAAACCAGTGTAAGCGGTCCGGCAGCTGGTCTCGCTACAATAGTGCTTGCCTCGATAACTGAACTTGGCGGCTTTGAAGTTTTTTCTGTTGCTCTTTTACTAGCTGGTGTTTTACAAATGGCAGGAGGTTTTTTTAAAGGTGGGATGGTTGCTAATTACATACCTTCTAATGTGATTAAAGGGCTATTAGCCGCAATCGGAATTTTACTTATTTTGAAACAAATTCCTCACGCTTTAGGTTATGATATTGACCATGAAGATGCTTTTTCGTTCATTCAATCCAATCACGAAAATACCTTTTCTCATTTATTCGGAAGTTTTTCTCACTACAATATCGGGTCTATAGCTATCAGTTTTATATCTGTTCTCTTACTCTTTTTATGGGACAAAACAGCACTAAAAAAATTAAAATTATTTCCGGCTTCATTAGCTGTTGTCGCCTTAAGTATTGGGCTTAATGAAATTTTTAGAAGATATATGCCTACACTTTATATTGAAGGACAGCATTTGGTAACTATACCTTCAACGGGAATTTCAGAATTGTTTAAAATAAAACTACCGGCACTCTCTGCCTTTGGTAATTATAATGTATGGGTTGTTGCTTTTACATTGGCAATTGTAGCTTCGTTAGAAACATTGTTAAATCTGGAAGCGGTAGATAATATTGATCCCCATAAAAGAGAATCACCACCCAACAAAGAACTTATTGCTCAAGGGCTTGGAAACATGCTGGCAGGTTTTTTTGGCGGTTTACCTGTTACCTCAGTAATCGTCAGGAGTTCAGTAAACATTGATGCCGGGGCTAAAACTAAATTATCTTCCATACTTCATGGGTTATTTTTGCTGATCAGCATTCTAACAATTACTTCCGTTTTAAATTTGATACCCTTAGCCGCTTTGGCCGCCATATTAATTATGACCGGATATAAATTGGCAAAAGGTAAGTTATTCAAGGAAATGTTTCAAAAAGGATGGAACCAGTTTATACCTTTTATGGCAACAATTTTGGGCATATTATTTACCGATTTGTTAATAGGAGTTTTGATTGGCCTGGGTGTGAGTATTTTTTACCTGTTAAGAAGCAATTTCAGAAATCCGTTTACAATAGAAAAAGAAGTTGTTTATAGTGATGAAACCATTCGAATAGAATTGCCCAATCAAGTTTCGTTTTTAAATAAAGCAACGATAAAGAGCACTTTATGGAGCATACCCAATAATTCAAAAGTTATACTTGATGCTAGTAAAACCGACTATATCGATAACGATGTGCTTGAGATAATTAAAGACTTTAAAGAAGTAATTGTTCCGGAAAGAAATATTAAGCTCAATAAAATTGGACTAAAAAAAGAATACGACCTGACCGAACACATACAGTTTATCAATGTATTGGATAAAAAAACCCAACAGCAACTAACGCCTGATAAAATTTTGAATCTTTTGAAAGCCGGTAACAATCGCTTTATTAATGGTAAATGGTCAAAAAAAGAATTTAAACACCAAGTGGACGCAACTTCATCCGGACAATATCCAATGGCGGTTATATTAAGTTGTATTGATTCCAGAATAACACCCGAAATGGTATTTGACAGCAATCTCGGTGATTTGATTTCAATTCGTGTGGCAGGGAATATTATTAATAACGAAATAATCGGAAGCATGGAGCTTTCGCATAAAGAAATCGGAACTAAACTAATTGTCGTAAAGGGACACGCCAACTGCGGAGCCATAAATGCGGCAATTCATGGTATTAATGAAGGATATATTGCCCTAATTACTCAAAAAATTAAACCCTCAATTGATAAAGCTATTCAATTGCAAAACACTAAACATTCACAAAATAATTTGTTAGAAGAGGCTTGCCGTTTAAACATTCAAAATTCTTTGTATGAGATTTTAAAAACAAGTCAATACATCACTGAGCAAATTAAAGAGGGTAAGTTAGGCATAGTGTCTGCATATTATGATACAACAACAGGAAACGTGAGTTTTGGTGATTTAATCGCATCTAAAGAAAAATTAGAGGAAATAAGTATTAACCGAAAATGATAGACCTTAAAATCGAATTAATAATTGTTTCAAAACTTTTTATAGCCTTTTTGCTGGGTGCTATTATAGGCTTAGAAAGAGAAAAGCATGGCAATGCAGCAGGCATTAGAACATACGCTGCCGTAACACTTGGTGCTGCATTATTTACACTTATTGGTATTCACACAACAGATACCACAGCCGCAGGGAGAATAGTTGCCAATATAGTTACGGGTATTGGCTTTTTGGGTGCAGGCATTATTTATAAAGACAGCAACAAAGGGTTAACTCACGGACTTACCACTGCGACCTCTGTATGGGCAACCGCTGCTGTTGGAGTAGCTGTAGCTTATAATATGTATTTGATTGCAATAACGGCAACAGCAGCAATCTATTTTTTGCTGGCATTACATCACTTCCGATGGTATGTACGGTTGAAAAAAAAGTGGAGAAGTAAAGTACATCACACTTATGAAGACGATAATGAATGAAAAAATCAAGCAATGAAACTACCATTCCTTTAACAGCCATCTCCTTGCCTTTAGTGGGGAAATTACGACTGTTGGAGAGGGCGAGTATGATTAAAAACAAGATTAAGTACAAAATAGAATAGAATAGAATAGAATAGAATGTATACTACATAAGGATGATAAAAATGAAAAAAATATTGCCACCAGTAGCATTTGATGGATACAATAAAGCTACAAAGTATATGATAATTCTACTTTTTATTCTTCTTGTTGTATTTCCTGCGGTAAAGTCCTATTCACAAGAACCAATGTTTTTTCCTGCGAAACAGTTTAAAAATAAATTTTATATCTACTGGGGCTGGAACCGGGCATGGTATTCTAAATCAGATATTAGTTTTCAAGGTAATAATTATGATTTTACGTTAAAAAAGGTAGTTGCTAAGGACAGGCAAAGTCCTTTCGCATTAGATCCCTATTTTCATCCTTTAAAAGTAACTATTCCGCAAACAAATTTCAGAATAGGATATTTTTTTAAGAATAACTGGAATATATCATTTGGAATAGACCACATGAAATATGTTGTCCAGCAAAATCAAACTGTAAACATTACAGGGAATATCCAAAATACCAATTCAAATTATAATGGTGTTTATAACAATGATATTATAAAAATAAAGAGCGATTTTTTAGAATTTGAACATACGGATGGGCTTAATTATGTGAATGTAGGGATAAGAAGGCTGGATAACCTGGTTAGTCTGAAACTATTTAAACGTGCCAACATTGATATTAATATTACAGAAGGATTGGGAGTAGGTGCATTATATCCAAGGACAAACGTTAGCCTTTTGGGAAATAAAAGATATGATGAATTTCATTTGGCCGGATATGGCTTAGGTCCACTTATTGGACTGAATACAACCCTTTTTGATTGTTTTTTTATTCAAAGTGAATTGAAAGGTGGATTTATTAATATGACTGATATTAGAACTACAGAAAACAATTCAGACAGAGCCAAACAACACTTTTTCTTTTTGCAGTCTAATTTTATTGTTGGTGCTAATTTCAAATTTAAAAATCGAAAGACTATTGTTAACAAAAATTAAAATAATAAAAATGAATAATAAAAGCGAAGGACGGACACATTAAAAAATATATGGGCGGAGGTCTGGTTCCTTTTGGTTTACGAAAATAAACTTTTTTCATAGCCAGGTTCTCCCGCCCACCATTTTTAAATTAAAAAGTAAAAAAGAAGTGATGAAATTTTACACAAAAATACCGGAAGGGTTAAAAGGATATTACCAGCAGGAACTTGGGTTTTATCAAATCGCTCTTAATAATGGAGATCTTTTAAACGCCTGGAAGCATTTAGAGAACGCTCATATACTTGGGCAAGCATACCCTAAAGAACATACAAAGGTTCATTGGTTAATGTTAAAGTTTGGTTTTAAAATAAAAAACAGAAAAGAAATCATTGGGCAGATTCCACGCCTGGTCTTTGGAGGCATTAAATCATTTGTTGGAAAAATACCTGTGGGTAATACCGGAGGCGCTGATGTTTCTGCTCTAAAACCAATGGAGATACCGCCACACTTAAAACAGATTTTAGAAAATTATAAATAAGAATCCAAATCATAAACACAGTTTAATGCACAAGGGTATAAAAAATGTAAATAGAAAATGAGTAAAGTAATAACAAAAAGTATTTGGATACTTTCAATGGTAAGTTTGTTTACAGACATTTCAACGGAAATGTTATATCCAATTGTACCCTTATATTTAAAAAGTATTGGATTTACTGTGGTGCTTATAGGTATTATGGAGGGAGTTGCAGAAGCAATTTCGGGATTAAGCAAAGGGTATTTTGGAGAATTATCAGATAGCAAAGGAGTAAGAATACCTTTTATCAAATCCGGTTACTGGTTAAGTGCAATTGCAAGGCCATTAATGGGAGTTTTTACATTCCCTGTGTGGATCTTTGGGGCACGTTCGCTTGATTTACTGGGCAAAGGCATCCGCACTTCAGCAAGAGATGCGTTTTTATCTGATGAGAGCACTCAAAAAACAAAGGCAACGGTATTTGGCTTTCACAGGATGATGGATACTTTAGGTGCAGTTATTGGGCCTTCCATCGCTTTATTGTATTTACAGTTTTATCCTAATTCTTACAAAACAATGTTTTTTATAGCGTTTGCCCCAGCTCTTATTGCTGGTACAACAGTTCTATTCCTAAAAGAGAAAAAAAAAGTATCTTCCGGCAAACTTCCCAAATGGTCTTTTATTTCTTCTTTCAGTTATATAAAAACCGGCCCAAAAGAATATAAGAAACTATTGATCGGATTATTGCTTTTTACTTTGTTTAACAGTAGTAATGCATTTTTAATATTAAAGGTAAAGGAAAGCGGACAAAGCGACACAGTAACAATTGGTATATATATATTCTATAATTTTATTTATTCTCTTTTTTCATACCCTATGGGAAAACTTGCGGATAAGATCGGTGTGAAAATCACCTTCATTTTTGGACTTATCATTTTTTCAATAGTATATGCAGGAATGGGTTTAAACTCTAATATAGTCTGGTTTTTTGTTTTGTTTTTTTTATATGGCATTTACATGGCAAGCACAGAAGGGATCAGCAGGGCATGGATAAGCAATGTTTGTGATAAGAAAGATACAGGCAAAGCTTTAGGTGTATATGCAGGATTGCATAGTATTTTAGTATTCATTGCAAGTTCTTTAGCAGGATTGATCTGGTTTAACTTTAATCCCCAAACAACATTCTATTTGACCTCTGGAATAACAATTTTAGTGGTTTTGTATTTTATTGTCTTTATAAAAAAACCAATCCTTAAGGCAAATTAATCAATTCAATTTTAAAATAATTAAAACAAAGTAATATGATAAGTAAAGCTTCCAACCATAAGCACACCTACGATGCACAAGGCAATATGACCTGCTGTACGCTGGAGGAGAAAATCTATACCAATGCGAATGCTGCGGAATTGATTAAACCCAAACATCAGCACACGGAGGGCGATGGACACGATCATGAGCATGAAAGCTCTGAAGGAGCAGCATGGAAACAATACCTGCCTTTATCTATTAGTTTAACAATGCTTTTATTGGGTATTATATTCGACAATTACGTAAAAGCAGATTTCTTTAAAAGCTATGTACGCTTGGTTTGGTACGTAATTGCATACCTACCTGTTGGTCTTCCGGTAATAAAAGAAGCCGTACAAGCGATACGCAAAGGAGAATTTTTTACAGAGTTTTTTCTTATGAGCCTTGCGACTATTGGAGCTTTCGGCATAAAAGAATACCCCGAAGGCGTGGCAGTAATGCTGTTCTATGCTATTGGCGAGCTATTCCAAACCGCAGCCGTTAACCGTGCGAAACGAAGTATAAAAGCATTGCTTGATATACGCCCCGACAAAGCCACGGTATTACGGAATGGTACATTAACTGAGGTTGCACCTGATACAGTGAAGGTTGACGAGATCATACAAGTAAAAGCAGGAGAAAAAGTAGCATTGGATGGTGTAATGCAATCTGCTGGAAGCTCTTTTAATACAGCTGCCTTGACAGGTGAAAGCAAACCTAATACACTGAAACAGGGTGAAACTGTTCTTGCGGGAATGATTAATCTCGATAAGGTAGTAGAAATAAAAGTTTCTAAAGTATTTGCAGAAAGCTCACTTGCACGAATTTTGGAAATGGTGCAAAATGCTACTTCACGCAAAGCGAAAACGGAATTATTTATTCGTAAATTTTCAAAAATATACACTCCGATAGTGGTTTTATTAGCCTTGGTGTTGACTTTTGTCCCTTACTTTTTTGTGGATCAGTATGTGTTTTCGCAATGGTTGTATCGGGCGCTCATCTTTTTGGTTATCTCCTGTCCTTGTGCATTGGTAATTTCCATTCCGCTCGGATACTTTGGAGGAATAGGAGCTGCCTCACGAAATGGTATTTTGTTTAAAGGCTCTAATTATCTTGACCTGATGACAAAGATAAACACCATTGTAATGGATAAAACAGGAACGTTGACCAAAGGTGTTTTCAAAGTCCAGGAAGTAAATGCAGTAAGCCATTCTAAAGATGAATTTGTGGCAATAGTTGCAGCCATTGAATCCCAGTCAACCCATCCTATTGCAAAAGCGATTGTTGAATATGCGAACGGAAAAGATAAAGATGTTCCGGTAAGCAACGTAGAAGAAATTTCAGGACATGGATTAAAAGGAACTTATAAAGGTTCGGAAGTATTAGCGGGGAATACCAAACTGTTAAAAAAATTCAATGTAGCTTATCCGGCAGAAGTTGATGCGATAACGGACACCATTGTAGTTGCCGCAATAAATAACCAATATGCAGGGTACATTACCATAGCTGATGAATTAAAAGAAGATGCAAAAGAGGCAGTTTCACAGATGCACCAAACGATTTCAAAAATTGTAATGCTTTCAGGAGATAAACAAAGCGTTGTAGATAAGATAGCTAAAGAATTGAATATTGTAAATGCTTATGGCAGTTTATTACCTGAACAGAAAGTACAGAAAGTAGAAGACTTGAAAAAGGAAAGTCATCGGGTTATCGCTTTCGTTGGTGATGGAATAAACGATGCTCCTGTTCTTGCTTTGAGCGATGTGGGTATAGCCATGGGCGCTCTCGGTAGTGATGCAGCTATTGAAACTGCGGACGTAATAATACAAACCGACCAACCCTCCAAAATTATTACTGCCATTAAAATCAGCAAAGTTACCCAACGGATTGTATGGCAGAATATAGCATTAGCTTTTGGTGTAAAAGTTATTGTATTGGCTTTGGGTGCTGGAGGACTGGCTACTATGTGGGAAGCTGTATTTGCTGATGTTGGCGTAGCTCTGCTGGCAATATTAAATGCGATTCGGATACAAAAGATGAAATTTTAATTGGAAAATAAAAACATAAAAAACAAAATTTGATAAAAAGGGTATGTGGATTAAAGAAATTTTGAATGGTTTTAATGAATGAAATATTGTTGATGTTCCATAAGCATATTTATCAAACAGCGAATACCCTTTTACTAGTCTTTTTCCAATGCAAAGCATAAATTCCTTCTCACTATTTAAAGATTGGAGGCCCCACTTTTTAGCGCCCCTTTATTTAGAATAATTCTAAATACTGCGTTTTAAATATTGTGAGGTATCAGGTAATAGACGCTTCGTTTTCTTACAAATTTATGGAACGCTATAATTTTAAAGCCAGAGTGAACAACATCGCTGATGAAAAGTATGCCACTCATAGAGCAAGTGGTTACCCCGGTCCCGGTATTATGCCCGGAAACGGTAGAACTATTTTTGTAAGCTTTGGAGCATCGTTCTAAAGAAGTACAAAGCTGTTGGTTGCAATGTTAGAATATTAAATAATTGGCTACATTTGTAAAGGCAACAAGAAAAACTACGAAAAGGAAAGTTTTTTAAAAAAAATAAAATGGCAACACTTTTAGACCTTGACATACTTTACAAAACGACTATCAGCAAATTGCCAACAGAATCTCGATTATCTTATTGTATCAAACATCTTGACAAAATACAATCAGTGCTTACAAAAAATGCAAGCGCTTTGGACAGAAAGCAAAAAGAACAATTAAAAGAAATAATAGAAGCAACACAAAAGGAAATTAGAAAACTTGGTATCCCGTGCTAACTTTTAAGCTGTACTATTTTTGGCGAGGGTTACAAGGGTCATCAATAATAACGGTAGTTTGCGGCATCCGGCAGTAGCCTGAAAATAAAATTTGAAATTTTAGCATAATTTAACAGTATTTGCATATTTATATTTATATATTTGTAACAATAAAATTAAAAATGAAGAACCGTTTTCAAATAAAATCATTCATTATTGCGACATTTTTTCTTGTCGCATACCTGAATGTTTTTGCTAAACAGGCTTCCTGCAATTTACCTCACATTTTTGAGCTGAGTACCAAATCAACGCCTCATGATGACGGCCATGACCATCATCATGGTAATGAAGAAGCTCCAGCACATCATCACGATGATGAATCTAACGATCAACAGGATAAAAAAAATAAAAAGGACGATAATTGCTGCAACGATAAGACATCAATATTTTTTGAAAGTCAGGGAAATCCGATAGTTTCTTCGTTTGATTTTAAGAATGTATCTTGTACAGAATTAGTTTTTATCAAAGCAGTATTTATTTATAACCCACTTGTATTTGATATAAAAAATTACGCTTCTTATTCATTACCACCTCCCAAAATACCTGATATAAGGGTATTTATACAATCCTTTATTATTTAATTTTTATTATTCTCTGAACAGTCAGGGGTAGCTATGCTATTGCCTGAACTGTTCATTATTCTTTTTATCTAAAGGATAATTTCCCTCTATTTAATTTTTGTCCAAAATGAAAGAATGTTGCAAAACAGGCCATGAGCCTGTTCAAAATAATTCTAAAAAATATTTCAAGGCGATAATCTATATCGTTCTGATAGCAATAGTTGTGTTTGCAGTTATAAAATCAATTTAACCATTAGTATAATAAAGAAATGAGAAAGATAAATTATATAGCCCTGCTGTTTTCGGCTTTTGCCTTGGCAAGCTGTGGCAGTGAAAATCAAAATAAGCAAGAAGAAGAAACTTCCCACCACCACGAAGAAGGAGGCGACCATCATCATGATGCTGATCACTTATATGCCTGCCCTATGCACTCTGAAATAACAGGTAAAGAAGGTGAACCATGCACCAAATGTGGGATGAAATTAGAACATAATGATAATGCGGGAAAGCAAAGTAATGTTTCCTGTTTTATGGAGTTCAAAACGTCTCCCGAAAAACTGGAAGCCGGTAAAGAATCTACACTTTTTTTTACTCCGAAAATAAAAGGCAAAGAAAATGAACTTGTACAATTGGATGTTGAACATGAAAAAAAAATCCACCTGATTATTGTAAGTGAAGACTTGAGCTACTTTGAGCATATTCATCCTGAATATAAAGCAAGCGGTGATTATGAAATAAAAGTGCTTCCCAAAGGAACAGAATACACCGATAAAAAGGGAAAGAATGAAACCAAGTTTGAAAACGCTGGCAACTATATTTTATTCGCTGATTACAAGCCATCGGTAGGAAATCACACCGTTGATAAAATCAATCTGACTGTTTCAGGAAATGCTCCTGCTCCAAAAAAATTTACGACAGAAAAATTAGCCGGCACATCAGGGGATTATACAATTACCCTAGTGCCTGACGGAGGTAAACTCATAACAGGCGGGCTAATGCATATTAGTGCTGTATTAAAAAAGCAAGGGAAAGAGATAGATGCCAACACTCTTGGAAATTACCTGGGAGCAAAGGCTCACATGGTTGTGATTAGTATGAATGAAAAAAATTATCTCCACGTACATCCCAATGTTGAAAACGGCAAGTTTGATTTACATACCACTTTTGAGAATCCAGGTACGTATCGAGGATGGATACAATTCAAAGCTGAAGATACTTTACATACAATCGATTTTGTAATTATAGTAAAAGAAGGCACTCCCGAAGAAATAGCAAAGATGAAAAAAGAGGGTACCGACATGAAGGAAATGAAAATGTAAAAAAAATAAACAGTAATCAATAAATTTAACAATTAAAAAACAAAAAAAATGAGAACATTAAAATCAATCGCATTAGTTGCTCTGATGCTTACAGCCGGAGCAAGAATTTCTTTAGCACAGGGACACGATCACGGCTCACCTCATGGTGGAATAGTTCAATCTGCCGGTGATTACCATATTGAACTGCTCGTTAAGGGCGAAAACATGACCGTTTATCTGCTGGATGCCAATGAAAAAGCGATTCCCAACAAAGGAGTAACAGGAAAAGCCACACTTATGTTTACCGACAAAACCTCAGCAACCGTAGATCTCACTGCATCCGGTGTTGATGGCTTTTCAGTAAAAAACGACAAGGCTGCATCATACACTTCCTGTGTGGTAACATTTAAAGTAGGCGATAAAACAGCAACAACAAAATTCAAAGCAGAGAAATCAGTTGCGAAAACCTATACCTGCCCAATGCACCCTGAAGTAACAAGCGACAAACCAGGCAAATGCCCAAAATGCGGAATGGATTTGGTTGAAAAGAAAACAGAAAAAAAGGGAGAAGAGCACAAGCATAAAGAAGGTGAAGGAGGACACCATCATTAAAAACACAATGCAGGCGCAGAAAAGACCACAGAGCTTTTTACACTATGAAGATAGTAGTATTTTCACTCTTTAAATCTTGCCCGGACTAGTGATCTGGGCTTGCGTCATGCACCTTATGATGCTTGAAAAAAGGCAGGGGAACTTATCAAAAAGTATAGGTTCTTGAAAAAGTCCCCTGCCTACAATGCATAAATAACATATTAAACTATTGAAAGGTAAGGGCATGGTAGTTTTGATTGATGAGTACATCAATTCTTTTTTCATACATGCCCCCCTTTCTCTTTAAATAATTATTTAATGAATAAATATATTGTTTTTATTTTTTTACTAATTGCCTTTTCATCAAAGGGGCAGGTTTCAGTAACACTGGACAGTGCCATTGCAAGCGCTATGCGAACTCATCCGCAAATTCAATTTTCACAACAGGAAATTGAACAGCAAAAAGCACTCAAACGTGGGAGTTTTAATATAGAAAATCCAAGTTTAGGAATGGAGGCACCCTACGGTAAAAAATTTGAATTTGGTGTGCAACAGAATTTTCAGAACCCTGTTATCTATATACAACAAGCTAAGCTCGGTAAGCAAAATGTATTGCTCTCAGAGTCAAATCAGCAGGTAACAAAATGGCAGCTTATTCGTAATGTGAGAACTGTTTATCTCAATATGCAATATGCTGAAATACGTGTAAAACAGTTATCCTACCAGGATAGTATTTTTCATAATCTGTTTGTTGCTGCCGAAAGGCGGTATAATGCAGGTGATGCAGGCTTGCTTGAAAAAGTAAGTGCTGAAACAAAATCCAAAGAAATTGAAAACTTCTTTAAACAGACAAAAGCAGATTTGCAAAACGCCCAGCTCCAGCTTCAACTCATCACTGGTTTAAAGGATGCAACTATTAGTTCCAAAGATGAGATAACAAAAACGACAACAACAATTCCAATTGAAATCAGGTTTGATTCCACAGCAATAAGTCAAAGTCCCTTACTCACCTATTTTGAGCAAAACACATTGGTGAATAAACAAAATCTGCGTTTGCAAAAATCTAAAGTTTTACCGGGACTTTCTTTTGGGTATCTTAACCAGGTAGGTTCCGAACAGCCCACAAATTTTCGATTACGTTATGGGATAACCCTACCACTTTGGTTTTGGACGTATTCATCTCAAATTAAAGCGGCTAAATACCAATATCAAATGTCGCAATCGCAATATGCTATTGCTCAAAAAACATATTCATCTGAATATACGCAAGCCTTAAACGATTTCAGTAAATATTCAGGCAGCCTGAATTACTATGAACAAACCGGACTAAAACAGGCGGAAGCAGTAATCATTACTGCTAAACGCTCCTATGATGCCGGAGAGATAAGCTATATTACTTATATGCAAAGTCTTAACCAGGCATTTGAAATAAAACTCAGTTATATTGAAACAATTAGAAATTATAATCAATCTATTATTGAGCTTAACTATTTAAAAGGACAATAAAATAAATGGAACATTTAATATTTAACCAGTCTATATACAAGATGAAAAAATTAGCATTTATCCTTCTTTTCATAATCGGTAATCAGTTAGTATTTGCTCATGGTGGCGAAGATCATGGTGAGAAAAAGAAAGAATCAAATAAGGCCGGTCAAACCTATTTCACATTGAGTAGTGTTTCAGATGTATTTGAAATGGTGCTTCGTTATGAACCCATAGAAGCAGGACATTCAGCGCAAATGAAACTTTTTGTTTCAGATTTTTCAACTAATAAAACCATTGATTCTGCTAAAATTGAAATTACTTCACCTGATAATGACAAATTGAAGTTTGTCGTAAAGCAAATAGATAATGGAACTTATATAATTGATGGAACATTTCCTGAAGATAAATCTTACAATCTTGTTGCGAATATATCCGCTGGAGATAATGCTGATTTAATGACTTTCGAAGGAATTGAAGTAGGGAAAAAACTTTCATTACCCAAAGAGGAAAATACTGAATCCTCTTTTTTTAGTTGGAAAATGCTTTTCGTGTTTTTAGGTGGAATGCTTTTCAGTGTACTTTCTATTTGGCTTTTTATGAGAAGAAAAAATTACAATAAAGGTTAAACATTATGCGAAATAAAAAAATCATTAAAAAACAATTCTTTATTACGGTTATTATGCTTGCCTTAACAGGCGTTTGCACTGCACAATCGTATAACTATTACTTTGGTAATATTCACGCGCATTCATCCTATTCAGATGGAAATAAAGATAGCAACACTTCTTTATTAACCACCCCCTTACAAGATTTTAATTACGCAAAGGCTTCTCAACAGATTGATTTTTATGGTATTTCGGAGCACAATCATTTGAGTGCAGGTATGCTCAGTCCGGCATATTACCATAAGGGTATTGCTGATGCAGATTCTGCTACTATTGACGGTTCTTTCGTTGCGCTCTACGGTATGGAGTGGGGTGTTATATCAGGCGGAGGACACGTAATTATATACGGCTATGATTCATTGATGGGATGGGATGCGAATGATTATGATGTATTTGTAGCAAAAAATGATTATACAAATTTATGGAAAAAGATAAATGAAAAACAGGGTGCTTTCGCTTATTTAGCACATCCTGCAACTTCCGATTATGGAAATATATTAGCAAATTCTGTAAATCTCAGTGCAGATAATGCAATTATAGGTATGGCTGCCCGTAGTGGCCCTGCATTCTCAACAAACAAAACCTACTCCAACCCCGCTACAAGCAATAATATTAATGACTATAATAATGCGCTAAAGCAAGGATACCATTTAGGTGTTGGTTTAGACCATGACTCACACAATTCCGTGTTTGGACGACAAACGGCAGGGCGTTTAGTAGTATTAGCATCATCACTAACACGTATTGCCATTTTGGATGCTTTCCGTAAGATGCGTTTTTATAGTTCGGATGATTGGAATGCTGAAGTGAATTTTACAATTAATAATCAGCCAATGGGTAGCATTGTTACACAAGTTGGTTCGCCAACAATTGCTGTATCCATAACAGATCCTGATGTTTCTGAAACAATATCATCAATAACTATTTATTACGGTGTGCCGGGCAGTGGCACAGTAGCCGGAATATTAAACACCGTAAATAATTCATCCACCTTATCATATAGTCATACAATAGCCAACAACGCCACCTATTATTACTATTTACGAATAACCCAAGCTGATGGGAATATAATTTGGACATCCCCTATCTGGTACACACGCAACGATTCTATTACAAACAGTCCACCAACGGCAAATTTTACGCCTTCATCAACTACTATTTGTGTTGGTCAACAAATAACATTTACTGATAACTCCATTAATGCACCGACCGAATGGAACTGGTCTTTATCAGGTGCACTTCCTGGCACATCTACCAATCAAAGTGTTGTTGCGACTTTTCCTACGGAAGGTTCCTACACTGTTTCTTTAACTACATCAAACTCGTTTGGCGCGAGTGCTGCAATAAACAAAATAATTAATGTTCAGGTTTGCACAGGCATTGAAGAGAGCTTAAAAAAATTAGTTAGAATTTTTCCTAATCCTGCTAATCAATTATTAACGATTGATGCGAGTCTCTTGTCAGGTAAAAAAACAATCGAAATAGTTGATGTATCTGGGCGTTTGATTTTATCAAAAACAAGTACTGATCAATTATTTAATATCGAACTAACATCGCTACCTATGGGCGGCTACTTTGTAAATGTTATCATAAATGAACGTATTTATACAACAGAGCAATTTTTTATTCAACGAAAATAAATTTATTTAAGATGCCACCAAACCGTTATAGTATAAGTATGTAAGAAAATAAGAAACCAAAAACAATGATAAACTATAAAATTATTTTTTTGTTATGATTACCCGAAACAAATCCATCTTTCTTATTCCTCTTTTCGCGGGAATAACTTCATTTGCCATTTGCATAGTTGCTTTGCTGAATGGCTGGATGGGTGAACCACAAGGTGTAGGAGAAAGTTATTGCGAAGCTTCAAATGACTTAATAAAACAACCCGTCAATACTCTTTCTGGTTTTAGTTGTATGGCTGCGGGTTTAAGTATGGCATGGCTGCTTTTGCCCGTCTTGTTAAAAGCACAAAATTCACCAAGACAAGATTTTTTATTATCCCCTCAGGGACATTTTGGTTTGATAATTAGTCACCGTAATAATATGGGAAATTTAATCAAAGGTCATATTTATGGTGCTGAGATAAATTATATTTTTCGCACCGATGGTTGTAAAACCTGGCAGCAAATTCATAAATATCCTGAGATAGGGGTTTGTGTGCTGCACATGTATTTGGCTAACCCACAACAGTTGGGTAATATGGAGGCTCTATATCCATACGCTAATATTCGTTTAAATAAACTTAAACGAAAAGCAATCTTAAATTTACGATTGGGCGCTGGATTGGCATATTTAACAAAAGCTTTTGATAGAATTGAGAATCATAAAAATGCTGCGATCGGTTCTCGTTTAAATGGTTTTATAAACATACGCTTAAATACAACTGTGCTGCTTTCTAAAGACTGGAGATTAGATGCAGGTCTTGGATTAACTCATGCCTCCAATGGTGCTGTGAGAACACCAAATTTAGGATTGAACTTAGCTACAGTTAATGTAGGGTTGGGTTACGTGTTTGGTAATAAAACATGTACCTACATAAAAAATACGATTGCACCAACACCGAAAATTTGGCAAACTTCAGTAATTGCTGTTATGGGCATTAAAGAATTAGAAGCGCCTGGCGGCCCCAAGTATTTGGCTTACGGCTTACAAACAAATGTGTATAGGACTTTAAATTATAAAAACAAATTAGGCGGAGGAATTGAAATGGCATATAATAATGCGACCAAACAAGTATGGGTAAACGATTCTGTATTCAATACTAAAATTGTAGACATAGTTCAGGCTGGTGCTAAAATCAGCTATTCATTTAATATGAATAGACTTTCAGTGCCAGTGGATTTTGGTGTTTATGTTTTTAAGAAACAAGCATCTAACGGACTATTTTTTCATCGTGTCGGGTTAAGATATTTGATTACAAAACATATTGTTGCAAATATTACACTGCTTACCCACTGGGCGAAAGCTGATTACTTTGAATGGGGAGTAGGGTATCAATTTTAGATTATAAAAAATGAAAATATTAATCAATAGACAATAAGCAATTAGCAAAAGGCAAGAAATAACAATTAATCAAAAACAACAAACTTTAACCAACACAAATTCCTAATTCTTAATACATTATTAAACAACACAATAAATTAAAAATGAAAAAAATAATCTTTCTGATTTTGCTGATGCCTTTGGCAGTATTTGCGCAAACTGAAACAAAAATAAAACAAGATAGTTTACCTACAACTGTTCATAATGAATTACATAAAAAGTATGCTGCTTATGCAGTAAACAGTGTTTTAAAAATTACAGACTTCCAGCAAAAACATAAATACAAAATAGAAGTGCAAAAAAAATCAACTGTGATAGAACTGATTTATGATAATGATGGAAAACTAATAAGTAAAGAGAAAAGTAAAATTTACTCTTTTGACGGGACAGAAAAAATAACACCAAAATCAGAACCTTCAAAATCAAATGAGGGACATAGTGGGCATCAACATTAATAAACAATTAAAAATAAAAACGCCATGAAGCACAGATTAACCTTTTTACTTTTCAGCCTTTCACTTTTAGTAATTATTGCAAGCGGATTTGATATTAGCTCTCCCTGCGATGCTCCGCTTGTAGGGGGACACACAGGAGCTCCAGGCGAAACCAGTTGTACGGGATGTCATGCAGGTACAAATAATACAGGGCCAGGAACACTTACTTTTGATATTGGTGGTGGAATAACACAGTATGTTCCAGGCCAAACATACGTTGGCACTGTTACAATACAACAGAGCGGTATTGATAAATTCGGCTTTTCGTGTGTTGCACTTAATGACAACAGCAATACTACAATAGGCGCCTTTTCTCTTATTGATGCCGCAAGAACCCGTTTGTATATGGATGGAGCAAGAAAATATGTCAGCCATAAACCTTGCGCAGCAGATGCTTCTACACTTGGTACAAATCAATGGACATTTAACTGGCAGGCTCCTTCAACCGATGTTGGCACAATTACTTTATATGTTGGCTCTTTGGCTTCTAACCATAGCCATACTACAAGCGGAGACAACGCATACTCTGCGCAAATACAATTAACCCCATCTATTACCGGCATTAACGAAGTTTCAAAAGGTTTTTCTAATTTTTCAATATTCCCAAATCCTTCAGATGGAAATATTGAAATTAGTTATGAAGTAAAGGAAGACGGTCAAAACACGATAGCCCTGTTTGATATTCGGGGAAAACTATTGAAGGTTTTGGCTGATGAAAAAAATCAGAAAGGGCTTTATAAACGGAGCTTCAACCTAAAAGAAACTGGAATTGAACCGGGAATGTATTTAATTCGAATTAATAATGCAGGAAAAGAAATAACAAAAATAACCATACTATAAAAAAGATGACAATAGAAGATTTCGAAGAAAAATTTAACGAAGTACTAGTCAACAAACGAAATGTGAACTTGAAGGACTTGCAACCCGAAACCCGATTTATCGATTTGGGATTAAATTCATTAGATATGATTGATGTAATAATTGACTTTGAAAAAACGTTCAACATTGCCATTCCTGATGAAGATATTGAAAAATTAATATGCCTAAGTGATGCGGAGAAATACTTAAAAAACATGTTAAACATAAATTAAAACTGAATAAACTATCTATAACATTAATAAATCCAAAAATATGAAAAAGAAAATAATCATCGTATTTACTCTACTCGTTGTAATATCCATTCCTCTGAGTAATAATCACCAAGCCTTTGCTCATGGTGGTGAAGATCATGGGGATGAAAAAAAACAAACAAGCAGTAGCAGTCTTACTGATGAAGTTGAAGTATTAAAAGAAACACAGTTTTTATTTGATATTCAAACTACCCCTTCAGTTTATTCAGATTATTACAACAGAATAAAATTGTATGGAAAGATAATGCCTTCTGTTAACGGTGCTGCCCAAATCATTGCTCCGCAAAATGGTTTTATTGTTTCCCTAAATGTTGGCATTGGTGAAAGCGTTGAAAAAGGACAGGTAATAGCCGTTATCGAACAAAACCTGGATGTTTCCGAACAAATACAAATCAGTACCGAAAAAAGTAATGCGGATGCTAAATACGAAGCTGCAAAAAAGGAATATGAACGATTGAAATCCATTGAAGATATTGTATCCAAAAAAGATTTACAGAAGGCACAAATTAAATACAATACGGCAACAACAAATAAAAAAATGTTTGATAACCTAACTGTTGGTAATAGCAAGCTTATTACCCTAAAATCTCCAATTGATGGTTTAGTTGACAACTTTAATCTTGCCATTGGCCAACAAGTGAAACAAGGAGACAATATTTTCAATGTATTTGATATAAAAAAACTAAAAATAGAAGCGCAGATATATGATAAAGACATGAGTAAAATAACAAAAGATGTAAAGTTTTTTGTAGAATATGCACAAAATCATAAAACCGAAAACGCTCGTCTTGTAGCATTTGGAAATGTTATAAACCCTGTTAATCAATCATCGCAAGTTATTCTTGAAATAGATAATTCGGAAGGCTTGTTCAAGCCTGGTCAATTTGTGAATGTGGATGTAATGGCTCAATCTGAAAACAAAAAATTAGTTGTGCCAACTTCTGCCATTGCCGAAATTAACGGAAAATCAGTTGTTTTTATTCATCATGATCCCGAAGTATTCAAAGTAATGTATGTACAATTAGGTGAGAGTAGCAGCGAAACAACTGTTATCCTGAATGGATTGGAGGAAAATGAACGGGTTGTTACTTCAGGTACGTATCAGATTAAATCAGTTTATATGAATCAATAACAATTAATTATTATTTCTAAAAATCCATCAAAATGAAGAATACAAATCAATATCCTGGCGTTGATGCAGCTCTTTTTATAAAAGTAAAAAATAAATTAATAAAAATAAAATCACAGGATATTTATATGATTAAATCAATAGGTGATTATGTTCGTATTCATACTGCCGATCAAAAATACACCTTGCATACTACTATGAAAAGCATTACTAACAAACTTCCTGTAAAGGATTTTATACGAGTTCACCAATCTTACATTGTTAGATTTGACAAAATTACCGTTATAAATAAGGATGGTTGTGTTGTGAATAACGAAGAAGTTCCTATCAGCCAAGCCGAGCGAAAAAATTTATTAATTAAAATTAACATAATAGGTCCTTAAAATTGTGTACAGCTGTATTAAAATGAATAAGTGTGAAAATTAATTATTAAACTAAAAATCAATCAAAATGAAAACAAAATCAATTTTTATGACGACTGCAATTATTGCAGCACTTGGTTTTACAAGCTGTATGAAAGAACCAATGGCTTGTGTTGATAGTCCAACAAAAACTGGAACAGCCGGGCAATCTGTTTCCTTTGATGCAAGTTGTTCAATGGATGCAAAGCATTATCAGTGGGAATTCGGGGATGGAGGTACAGCCGAAGGTGCAACAGTAACTCATGTTTACAATACAGCGGGAACTTATACGGCAAAAGTAAAAGCCATGTCAAAAAACATGAAAAAAGAAAATGAAAAAACAATCACGGTTACTGTAAACTGACTAAACATAATCCTATAAATTTAAAATTTTACAAAATGAAAACAACAACATTTATAGTTTTGGGTGTATTTGCTTTTACAAGCGTATTTGCACAACCAACAAAGGATGATGCCAAGGTGGAAATTATAACTCCAGCGTCTTTTCATATTTCTAAACCTGTTTCAGAATTATTTGAAGCAAACCCACCGGATGATGAAGAGAGCGAGAATAGGGTTGAATCTTTGGATCGTCTTCACAGGATTCCGCAAAAATTTCTGCACCAGGCAGAGGACGGAGCAGAATACGGTAATGATCCTGCAACAATTCAAAAATCCAATGGAACCAGGCAAATGATGGCTCCGCTTACAAATTGGCCAGGTCAAAGTGGAGGAGGTTGTCCGCCAGACCCCAGTGGGGCTGCTGGCCCCAATCATTATGTACAGGCTGTAAATGCTTCTCCATTTAAAATATTTAATAAAACCACCGGAGGACTAATAGGCACTGTAAAAAACATAGGTTCATTATGGAGCCCTGCTACCGGGAATATGGGTGATCCTATTGTAATGTATGATAAATACGCTGAGCGTTGGTTTATAAGCCAATTTGGAGACGATGGTTCTTCAAGTTACGCATATATCGCTATTTCTACCTCTGCTGATCCTACAGGCACTTATTATACTTATTCATATATCATACCTGAATTTCCAGATTATTTAAAGTTCTCCATTTGGTCTGACGGCTATTATATGACCTTTAACGGATCAAGTGATAAGGTATTTTGTTTTGAAAGAGACCAGATGATTTTAGGAAATCCTTCTGCAAGAGCTATAAGTAAAAATTTCAGTACCGGAGGCGTTTCCGGATTCTTTATTCCATTGCCCGGAGATGCTGACGGTGGCTTACCTCCTTTCGGAACACCACTGCCATTTTTTTCCTATTCTGAGAATTCCTGGGGTGGCAGTAATATAGATGCTATTAAAATTTGGTCAATGACAGTTACATGGGGAACCACCCCAACAGCAGTAATCACCGTACCAACTGTGTTGCCAACCGCAGCATTTGATGGAACATACGATCCAAATTGGGATGATATTTCGCAGGCTTCCGGAACTCAAAAATTAGATGGTATAGGAGGGATACTTCATTTCAGGGCACAATGGAGAAAATGGACCGGTTACAATTCAGTGGTTTTAAATTGGGGAGTAAAATTAAGTACAAGTCAGCGGAGTATAAAATGGGTTGAATTGCGGCAGAATCAAGGTACTGGAGTATGGTCATTGTATCAGGAAGGAATTTATGCTCCTAATGATTTAAATCGTTGGGTGGGCAGTATTGCTATGGATGATAATGGCAGCATTGCCTTATGCTATGCCGTTGCCGGTCCTAGTCCTGTTACATCACCCGGCCTCAGATATACCGGACGTTTACAAAGCGATCCATTAGGTCAAATGACATTTGCGGAACAAACAGCCATTGCCGGTTCAGGTGTATTGACCGCTTGCTCAAACCGTTTTGGTGATTATTCGCAAACATCAATTGATCCGAATGGAATAACATTTTGGCATACCGGTGAATATGTTGTATCAGGTGGACCCAGAACAAGAATATACTCGTTCCAACTTCCCATTGTTACTGGCGTTGATGAAATCCAAAATCAACCGTTGTTTACTGTTTATCAGTCTGAAAATAAATTGAATTTTAAAGCGCACAAACTTCCTTCAAACGATGAGTTTGTAGTTGATTTATTTGAAATTTCAGGAAAACAAATCAGGAGTAAAAAAATCACCCCGGTATCAAATATGTTTGAAACCAT
This sequence comes from Bacteroidia bacterium, assembly GCA_030654175.1. Taxonomy (GTDB): domain Bacteria; phylum Bacteroidota; class Bacteroidia; order 2-12-FULL-35-15; family 2-12-FULL-35-15; genus 2-12-FULL-35-15. The sequence continues at coordinate 30,342 of JAURXZ010000001.1, read as the reverse complement.
TATTGATATTGGCGACTTAGCGAAAGGAGCCTACCTTATAAGAGTTGGAAATACCAATTTTCAAAGAGTTATAAAAACGGTAATAAACTAACATCGTGAAAAAGTCCATTCAAAATACAAGTTTGAAAAAACAAAAAACAGTCCTGCTCATTGACGACAATGAAATAGACAATTTCATCAACAAAAAAAAATTAGAACATTGCGGTGCAAGTAACATTATCACATTTACAGACACGATTGATGCATTGAATTATCTAAAACAGGTAGCATATGCACCACAACTTATTCTGCTTAATAGTTGCTTGCCAATTAAAAATAGTATTGAGTTTATGGACGGGTTAAAAAAATTAGAGATCGCAAAACATACCATCAACATTTTTATTTTTAGTGCCTTTGTTAATCCAAAAGACATTGAATTAGCATTACAGTAAAATGTACAAATTACTTTGAAAAACCATTAACAATAGAAAAAAAATTAATGATACTTGAGACGGCAAAATAAAAATAAAAACGAACAGCATTATCAAAACGAATTAAACTGACACCATGACAAAGGCTATTCAAAATGTAAGTTTGAAAAAACTAAAATCGATTATGCTTATTGACGATAATGAGGTGGATAATTTCATCAACCAAAAAATTTTGGAAAGTTGCGGAGCAACCAATATATTGACTTTTGAAAGCACAACTGATGCATTGAATTATCTCAAACAGACAGTTGAGGCTCCACAACTCATTTTGCTTGACAGGTACTTACCAATTATGAACGGTTTTGAGTTTATGGACGAGTTGGAAAAATTAGAAATCGTAAAACAGCCTATTAATGTTTTTATTCTTAGTGCTTCTATTAATCCACAGGACATTAAAATGGCACTAGAGAAAAAATGTACGGGTTACATTAAAAAGCCATTGACAACCGAAAAAATTTTGAAACTACTTGACACGATAAATAACGACAAAACAAAAACGAGCAGCACCCTCAAAACGAATTAAATCAATATTATGCGAAGAAGACATTTTCTTAAACTGGCCAGTACTACAACCGCATTCACCGCTATTGGTGGTATTGGCTGGCTATTACAAAGCTGTAAAAAAGATAAAATGGACATGGGTAAAAGTGTATCCGTTTTAGAAGGATCTTTTGATACCCCTTTGCCTATTCCTGCTATTGTGAAAAACCCATCCCTTACAGCCAAATCAACAACCGCATCCATACTAAATGGAAAAACGACAAGGGTATTCGGATACCATGAAAGTATTCTCGGGCCAACCATTAAAATGATGAATGGTGAAAATGCAAACATCACTTTTCAAAATAGTTTATCAGAAGAAACAAATATACATTGGCATGGTTTGCTTATTCCTGCTAGTATGGATGGACATCCTGAAAATATAGTTCAGGCGGGAAGCTCTTTTAATTTTAATTTTCAAATTAATCAGAGAGCCGGTACATACTGGTATCATCCACATCCACACGGAAAAACTTCGCACCAGGTGTTTATGGGACTGGCCGGAATGTTCATCGTTAATGATGCTGAAGAGGCCAGTTTGAATTTACCCGATAATGATTATGAAATTCCTTTGGTGATCCAGGATAAAAGAATTTATTCCGATTACAGTCTGAATTACTCTCCAACTAGTGGCGAAGTTATGACTGGTTATTTTGGCCAGTATGTATTGGTGAATGGTGTGTATGCTCCTTATAGCAATGTGGCTAAACGTTTCTATCGTATGAGAGTGCTGAATGGTTCAACAGCCAGGATATACAATCTTGCGTTAAGCGATAGTGCCAGCTTTTATGTGATTGGGGCAGATGGTGGTTTGCTGAACACTTCAGAAAGTGTAAACAGCTTGTTGCTCGCGCCCGGAGAAAGGGCTGATATTTTAGTCAACTTTTCAAATTATTCTCTTGGTACTGAAATATACTTGCAAAGTAACACATTCAGCAATGGAGTTGTTCAGGGAACTCAGTCATTTCAGATAATGAAATTTACGGTTTCCAAGAGTGAAACAACCCCCTTCACTGTTCCTGCAACTCTTTCTGTAATTAATCCTATACCGCAAACATCTGCAAGCAAAACCCGCACATTTGATATTGCAGGAATGGATATGGGAAGTATGGGGAATATGGGAGGAATGGGAAACATGGGTTCAATGGCGGGTATGCACACTATAAACGGCAAATCATACGATATAAACAGGATTGACGAAGAAGTAACCGCAGGTTCAACAGAAATATGGGTGTTTGATAATTCAATGGGTGATGAAATTCATCCGATGCACATTCACGGGGTTCAGTTTCAGGTATTGGACAGAACAGGCGGAAGAAATACACTTATTGCCACAGAGAAAGGGTGGAAAGATACTGTGCTGGTTATGCCACAGGAAAAGGTAAGAGTAATTATGACCTTCCCACAAAACAAAGGAAAGTTTGTGTTGCATTGCCATAACCTTGAGCATGAAGACAGCGGTATGATGTTAAATTTTAAAATCAGTTAAACTAATAAAATCAAATTATGAAAACAAAAACAATAAGCAATTTGCAATATGCAAAAATAAAAGATTGTTCCTTGCTCTTATCCCATTGCCAATCGCCAATTGCTTATTGCCTGTTGCTAATTGCCTGTTGCCTATTGCCTATTATTTCTTCCGCACAATCAAAATTTATGTTCGGCCAGTATTACTCTTTCGGAGCAAGCAGTATGTATGGCAATAAAATGACTATGGCTGGGAATACAATGACATCAGGTGCGCCAATGATTGAATACGGATTAAAATTGAGCGGAGGCACAGGACTTCGTTCCGAATATTTGCTGAATGAAAAAATCGGAATAACACTCAATGCCGGCTATATGCAAAGGGGCTCTAAGTTCGATATGGATATGGCGGATTACAGCCCCCGTTATCGTTTCTCCTACATTGATATACTGTTGGGAGCAAAATACAGGACAAAGGAGTTAATTGGTAAATCAAAATTGTTTTTCTCACTTGGTGGTTCACAACACACGCTGATTAATGCCTACCGTGTGAATAGCTACAATGCTGTAAATATTATGGATGATATGCAAATGATGGATTGGGGAGCTTTTGCAGGTATCGGTATTGATTTGCCAGTTTTTAGCAAAGATGTTTTACAAGTTCAGCTATTGGCGAATTCCGGTTTTAAAAGTGTATTCGGAGGTGTTATGGAGATGAATGGAATACAAGGGAAAAACATATTGTATGGCCTACAGGTAAGCTATCTATTGGGTTTTAAAAAGAAAGGAGGCGAAATTAAATAGTGGAAATACGCAGCAGAAATAGAAATAATATAGAAAAATATGGAGACACAGATAACGCATTGTAACACGGAAAAGATTACTCAAAAATATATAAATGAAATTTCATACACGATAATTTGTTGTGCTATTGAAGTTCACAAACATATTGGTACCGGATTGATCGAATCGGTTTATGAGTCTTGTTTCATTGATGAAATGAGGACTGCCGGATTGCTTGTAAAGTCGCAAATAGATGTTCCTGTGCACTATAAAGGAAAAGATTTAGGAGGAAGTTTAAAACTTCATTTACTCGTAAACGATTTAGTGATTGTTGAAGGGAAAGCCTTAGAAAAGATGATTCCGTTATACAAAGCGCAACTGTTAACGAATTTGAAACTTACAGGAAAACCCAAAGGACTTCTGATAAATTTTCATTGTGAAAACATTAAAGAACGTTTAGTGTCAATTGTTACAGAAGAGTTTGTAAAGTTGCCCAAAGGTTAACACGTAGGAAATATTTTCTGAGGGATTAATCTTCATGAAATCTGTGTGGTGAGAAGTAACTAAATAAGAATTAAAATTTTAAAACAAAATTAAAACTTAAATAATGAACTCAACAAAATACATACCCGCTTTAAAATACGAATGGCTTACACGGTTTTATAACCCGCTAATTCGTGTTACTATGCCTGAAAAAGAATTTAAAACAGAATTGGTGCGACAGGCAAACATCAAAGAAAATCATAAAGTGTTGGATTTTGGAGTAGGAACTGCTACCCTTTCCCTTATGATAAAGGATACTAACCCCTCATCAGAAGTAAATGGAGTGGATGTTGACGAAAAAGTATTGGAAATTGCAAATAAAAAAATAAAAAAAGCAAGAGCAATGATATTCGTTACTAAGTATGATGGAGTGAAATTGCCATACTCAAACGCCAGCTTTGATAGGGTTTTGACAAGCCTTGTATTTCATCACCTGACTGCTCAACAGAAACATAATTCTTTAGTTGAGATAAAGCGTGTACTTAAGCCTAACGGAGAATTGCATATAGCTGATTGGGGTAAAGCTTCTTCTGTTTTAATGCGTTCCCTTTTCTTCTTCGTTCAAATTCTGGATGGATTTGAAACTACAAATGATAACGTAAAGGGTTTATTGCCCGCATATATCGAAATTGCTGGTTTTAAAAAAGTAGAAATTAAAAAAAATTACTCCACCATCTTTGGAACATTAACATTATATAAAGCTGTAAAATAAAGCTATCATGCGCCAGAATAGATATATCAATACACATAAACCATTGCTTATTCGGCAATTGGATTTATTCACAGAGTTTTGTCTGCAATGCGAATCTTCCTTTTTGAGTTCAGGAAATGAAAGGGATGCTTCAATCATGAGAGATTGTGCCGATTTGAACACTTTGTTATATCAATTTATGAAAAGGAGATCGCATTTGGATAAAGCGCTCATTAAATGTTGCTTTGAATCCTGGTCGCTATGCTCGATTACTATTTTAGAATATGAACAAGGTTCTACATTCAAGCAATGTAATGAACTATGTAAAACCTGTATAACTGATTTTAACCAATACATAATAAACTGCTGAAAATGAAAAAACTTATTTTAACAACACTAATTGTGGCTATTGTAGCTTGCACCAACTACGCACAAACTTTAGCAGAGCCCTGCTATTTCGATAATTATCAGCGACAACATAAAATGCAGATTGAAAAAGCGGAAAAAATTATTTCAGGTGTGATAGGTTATGCACCCGTATATAAAAATCATTTGTCAAGCAGTGTAAAAATCATTCCTGTAGTTGTGCATGTTATTCATAATGGGGGAACAGAGAATATTTCCGATGCTCAAATACAAAGTCAGATAACAGTATTGAATGAAGATTTCAGGAAAATAGTGGGAACAGCCGGTGATGGTAATGGTGTAGATACTGAAATAGAGTTTTGTTTGGCGAAGAAAACTCCTGATGGCAGATGCACCAATGGAATAGTACGTATACAATCAACTCTTACAAATCACCTTACCTATCAACGGGCACAATTGAAAAACCTCAGCTATTGGGACAATACCCGATACCTCAACATGTATATCGTTAAAACTATCAATGGCAGCAGCGGAATTTTAGGCTATTCATCTTATCCAGGAGGACCGCCTGACGAGGATGGTATTGTGGTAAGGAATGATTATGTCGGGCGTATTGGAACAGCAGCTACAACACTTGGCAGAACTACCACACATGAAATTGGACATTGGTTTGGTATGTATCATACATTTAACGGAGGTTGCGGAATTGATACCTGTGCTGATGGGGATTATGTTTGTGATACCCCTCCCGCTGCCAACCCTAATTTTGGCTGCCCTACGATAAACAGTTGTGCAAACGACCTTCCGGATGTTAGTGATCAGATTCAAAACTACATGGATTATTCTGATGATGCCTGCAAAAGTATGCTAACTGAAGGACAAAAAACAAGGATGCATGCTTCCCTAACAACTATGCGTTACGATATATGGCAGCAATCGAATATCGTTGCAACCGGCTGTGATAGCGGTTATGTTTCCCCAGCCTGTAATGTGATTGCGGACTTTACATCCAATGCTCAAAATATTTGCATTGGAAATTCAGTTCTTTTTACAAATAAAACGTTGAACGATCCTTTAACTTTCCAGTGGTACTTCACAGGAGGAACACCGGCAACATCTACTGCCTTAAACCCTACAATTTCTTATACAGCAATAGGTACTTATGCTGTTAAGCTTGTTGCAACAGGAAGCAGCGGAAGCGATAGTGTGATACAGTCAACTTATATTAACGTAACAACCGCCCCTGTTGGCCAGGCTTTGCCGTTTTTTGAGGACTTTGAAACTTCTGTATTTCCATCAAATGGAATCACAATCGATAATCCTGATGCAGGTATCACGTGGGAACGTGATACAATTGCCACCGCTTACGCTGGAATTGTATCTGCCAAAATCAATAATTTGATAAATATTAATTATGGACAGTCGGATGCGTTGCTTTTGCCACGTTTTGATTTTACTACATTCACAGGAACACCTTATCTGAATTTTAAATGGGCCTACGCAAAATCGGATGCTAATTATTCAGACGAGCTGATTGTTTTGGTATCGAATGACTGTGGTGTAAACTGGACACAAAAATTCTATAAAACAGGTACAGCCATGACCACCGGCACAACGCAAACTACACCTTACATTCCCGATACGAATACTGTTTGGAAAACGGCCAATATTAATTTAGGTACGTATTCCACCAATAGCAATGTACTTATCAAAATCGTTAATGTTACCGATGGTGGAAACAACCTTTACATTGACAATATTAATCTTGGTGCTATTCCCACAGGGATAGAAGATCAGGATGCTGCAAATTATTCCGTATTGATATTCCCGAATCCGGCAAATACTGCCTTTACCATTGAATACCTGCTTTCTAAAACCGATATCGTCTCTTATGAAATAATGGACATTACAGGTAGGATAATTACTTCATCCGAAGCAGGAAAGCAGCCAGGCGGTCTTCACCAGGTTGCGTTTCAAACAGCCAGTTTTTCGGGCGGTATGTATTATGTGAAAATGAAAATCGGTACTGAGTTTATAACTAAGAAACTTTTAATCAACAAATAAATGAAAAACACAATAATACTTTAATATCATGGATATACATACAGAATTAACATTGCTTCCACGTCTTGTGATAGCAACAGTCATGGGAGGGGTATTGGGATACGAACGAGAACGCAGCGGCAACTCGGCTGGCGTAAGAACGTATGCGGCTGTATCGCTTGGTGCATGTGTTTTAACTGCAATTAATCTGCATCTTCAATTAGCTGATCCTACACGCATGGTGGCAAGTATCATTTCAGGCATAGGCTTTCTGGGTGCAGGTGTTATTTTTCGCGATACAAATCAGGGATATGTTAAAGGCTTAACCACGGCCGCTACACTTTGGGCCACCGCAGCAGTTGGCATTTCTATTGGTTTTGGTATGTATGTGATAAGCACAGCGAGTACGTTAATTTTATTCCTGTTGTTATATTCTCATAATTTTTCCTTTCTGCAAAAAATCAGGGAAAAAGAAAAGGTTATTAAAAAAAATGAAAACGAAATCTAATATTGAAAAAAATGACAAAATAATTGTTGCCAACTATTCAAAATAAAAAATTCAAAAACCGAATGAAAATCAAATTTAAATTTTTTTTAAACATCATAATTATTACCTCTGCTTCGTATGCTCAGGATTCAATTTCATTGATTGGAAGATTAAATTACAGCGGGATCCCAATTCACGATATAAATCGTTATGTTGACAGCGCTACAAACATCCCCTATGCATTATTGTGTGCAAGCACTTCAGGTATGAGGATTATCAACATTTCAGATCCTGCTAATCCAGTTCAAACTGGAACTATCAGTGGTGGTGGAGTGAATGTAGTCGATGTAGGCACCTTTAAACAGTATGCTTATACAGTAGCAGAAAATATATCTTCAACTACTGGCAAAATCATTGATTTAACCAATCCGGCAGCACCGGTAAAAGTAGGGACATTTTCAGGTGCGCACACAGTTTACGTTACTCCAAACGGATACATGTATTTAGAATCGCCCGGATTAAGAATATATGATCTTAATCCAAATCCTTTAAACCCTCAACTTGTTTACAATTCCCCTTCATGTACCGGGCATGATGTTACAATAGTTGGTAACAGACTTTATGATTTTTCTGATAATTGCGGAACCCGAATCTATGACCTCAGTCAACCAGACACTTTAGTGCTGTTAGGTCAGATTCCCTCTTTAGGTATTTTCCATCATTCCGGTTATCCATCCACAGATGGAAATTATCTATTTGTTTGCGATGAATTATCTTCTTCAACAGAAAACGATATTACAATTTGGGATATAAGTAATCTCTCTTCACCAATCCTGGTTGACAGTTTTTCTGACCCTTCAGCTTATATTCATAATTTTTACATAATTGGTAATTATGCTTATGTATCCTATTACCGCAATGGATTTAGAGTGTTTGATGTTTCTGACCCTTTAAATATATTCTTAGTTGATGAATATGATACGGATAGTACATTGAGTGGCCCGGGATATGGAGGTAATTATGGCTTGTATGTTTTTAGTCCTGACGGAAATATTTTAGCCAGTGATGAAAATAAAGGATTATATATTTTTAAATTTTCCGGATTACAAACTAATATAAAAGAAGAGCAAAATTTACTTGATAATGTCAAATTATTTCCAAATCCTGCTAAAAATATCATAAATATAAGTTTGGAAGCTATTGACACTTTTTCTCCAATCGAAATAAAAATTTACAACCTGCTTGGTAAATTAATTTACTCGGAAATAGGCAGTACTAGTGAGGTTATAATTAACTCATCAAGTTGGAGTAATGGATTATACACCATTTTAATACAACAAAATAAAAGGAGTATTCACAAAAAAATAATTATTGACTAATAATGAATAGGCACCTTCAAATTATATTATCCCTTTTAATTGTATCAGTATTGAGCAAGGCTCAAATACCAAACAATAGCTTTGAATTTTGGACAATTACCAGTGGCTATCAAACTCCTGATAATTGGGATAACTTAAACCTTATAACTTATAGTAGCGGTATTTATACTTGCATTAAAGGAAGTCCCGGTTATTCAGGCGCGTCATATTTGTATCTAATTTCAAAGGCTATACCTGGTAAAGGAATTGTTCCAGGTGTTGCTGTTTGCGGTGAAATTGATACAATCACATATCAACCTAAATCAGGGTTCTCTTATACCGAACGGCCACAATCTTTGAGTTATTTTATTCAATTTATGCCCTACGATCCAACTGATTCATCAAGCGTGAAAATACTATTGACAAAATGGAATCAAGCACAATTAAAAAGAGATACCATAGCTTATGGTGAAAGTTATTTTAATTCAATGGCGCACAGTTGGTTTAACTATAGTACATATTTGAATTACTTTAGTAGCAGCGACCCTGATAGTGCTATTATAGTGATTTCTTCAAGTAGTAGCCTTCCAAAAGAAGGAAGTTACATTTACGTAGATGACTTACAATTTAATGGGATCGTTATTGGGATTGATGAAAATCGTCTAAATTCTAATTACGTTTCCATTTCACCTAATCCCTCAAGTGAATTTATAACTATTAAACTTAATAGTGAAACAGCCTTTCCTGTAGAAGTAATTATTTACGATTGCTTTGGTGATATAATCAGCAAAAACTCTTTTTTTAGCCAAAGTAATGTTCTGAATATATCAAATTGGAGCAAAGGAATATATACTGTGCAAGTACGAAATGAAAAAAATATATTAAATAAAAAACTACTAATTAATTAAAATTCATACAAAAATATGAGTAATAATCTCGAACCTATCATCAAACAATATAAATCCGATAAAGAATCGGTTTACAATACCTGGTTCATTAACAATGATGAAAGGCTGAAAGCATTTCGCTCCATCCGCAGAGGCGTTATCCAGGTTATTGAAGATATAAAGAGCAACAAATTTCCAAATGATTTTAAGGGATCTTCCTTGGAATTTGTTTTGACCTGCATATCTGAACAAAAGCAAGTGTTTGTAGGAGCTGCGCATCCGTTTTACTGGAAACCTAAATTGAGGATTCCTGATATTTATGAGAACCAACAAAACAAGCAGGCATTCGGACAATTTTTAGAAAACTGCATGAATGCCAAAACAGAGGAACAGATTATAAAAGAAATACTGAAACTCGATGCACTGAAAATTAAAGGACTTGGCCCCGCTGTGGCAAGTATTCTTTATTTTTTACATCCAACCATTATACCTCCTTTCAATACAGCTATTATTAATGGTTTTAACTATTTATTCAAAGACAAGAAAAAATTAGGCTCATGGATGGAGTATTTAAAAATACGGGAGGTCTTGGTTGAAAAAAACAATGCGCACAAATCGGAATTGTCCAACGACTTAGGTGCAATAGCAGGTTTGCTTTTCGAGATAGGAATGCAAAAATTAGTCATAGGAGGCGATGAGTATTTATCTGAAACTGAAAGAAATAAACTTGAAAAACTTATGGAAAAACGCCATAAGGATATTAAGACTGAAAAAGAAGATGAAAACCTGCATTCCGAAATGCAATACCATCTGCTTAAAATAGGGAACGCATTAGGTTACGATGTTATTTGTGCTTCTAATGACAAGTCGAGATCGTTTAACGGAAATAATTTTTCGTTCCTGTGCTTACCAAAATTTCCTGAAGTAAATATAGATGCTGATACAGCAACAACTATTAAGCTGATTGATGTTTTATGGTTTCAAAAAGGCACTAACAATGTTATTGCAGCATTTGAAGTAGAAAAATCTACGAGTATTTATTCCGGTATATTGAGGCTTACCGACTTGTCCTATACAATTGCTGGCGGTGATGAAGTGCTATACCTCGTAGCCCCAAACAGCAGGGAGAAAGATGTTCAATTGCAGCTCTCACGCCCTGCTATAAGAAATAACAAAGTCAAAATTAAATACATTTTATTTTCTGATTTAAGGCAGCATTGTGATGCACTTTGTAAGCTCGGAGACAATCATTTAATAATGGAAAAAATCGCAAAAGAAGCTGTACCTAATTCCTAAAAGGAAATACTTTAAAAATAAATATATGCTAAATAAAATAATAAATTTTTCGCTCCACAACCGCCTGTTAGTAATGGCAATTGCTGTAATCCTTATGATTGGCGGAACATACACCGCAATAAATTTACCGGTTGATGTACTACCCGATTTAAATCGCCCGCGTGTAACTATTTTTCTTGAAGCTGGCGGAATGGCTCCCGAGGAAGTGGAAGCACTGGTTGTATATCCTGTTGAAACAGCATTAAATGGTGCTACTGGTGTAGAAGCTGTTCGTTCCAATTCGGCAATTGGGCTGGGATTGGTGTTTGTTGAGTTTGATTATTCTATCGACATACTTAAAGCAAGGCAAATCGTTTCTGAAAAATTGCAAAGCATACAAAGTGCTTTACCTCCGGGTATTACTCCGGTACTTGGTCCCATCAGTTCTGTAATGGGTCAGATAATGCTCGTTGGTATTTCAGCCGACAGCACCTCTCCTGCCGACCTTCGCACCCTTGCCGATTACACCATTCGGCAACGTCTTCTTTCAATTAAAGGAATTGCACAGGTAATTCCTATCGGAGGTGATGTGCTGCAATACCAGGTGCTTATTTCTTTACCAAAATTAAAAGCCAGCGGACTTAGCATCAGAAACGTTGAAGAAGCACTTCAAAAGTCTAATCTCAATACCACCGGAAATTTCTTTAACCGCCAGGGAAGCGAAGTGTTAATAAGAAATTTAGGACGGTTAAAAAGTGTTGAGGACATTGAAAATATTGTAGCAGGATATAAGGATAATACTCCCATTCTTATTTCGCAAGTGGCGGATGTGAAGTTCGGGGCAAAATTCAAACGTGGCGATGCAAGCGTAAATGGTAAACCTGCCGTTATTTTATCGGTTGAAAAACAACCCTCTGCCTCCACTATTGATTTAACCGCTCAAGTGGAAAAAGCATTAGTAGAATTGCAAGCTTCTGTTCCAAAAGATGTAAAACTAAATCCCGATTTGTTCAAACAATCTAATTTTATTGAATCATCTCTCACCAACGTGGAAGAGGCATTACGTGATGGTGCTATATTGGTGGTTATTATTCTCTTTTTATTTTTAATGAATTTCCGCACCACACTAATTTCACTTACAGCCATTCCGCTTTCCCTTATCATAACTGCTCTTGTTTTCAAATGGCTCGGTGTTGGCATAAACACCATGACACTTGGTGGCCTTGCCATTGCTATCGGAGAATTAGTGGACGATTCCATTGTGGATGTGGAAAACGTTTTCAGGCGTTTGCGTGAAAACCGCCACCTACCCAATCCGCGAAATCCATTAGTTGTAATTTATGATGCATCCAGTGAGGTGAGGAATTCCATTGTGTATGCAACTATTATAGTTGTTCTTGTTTTTATTCCTCTCTTTTCATTAAGCGGAATGGAAGGGAAAATATTCGCACCACTTGGCGTTGCATATATTACTTCCATTGTGTCATCACTGGTAATTTCATTAACTGTAACCCCTGCCATGTGTTATTATTTGCTGCCCAACATGAAATTAATGGACAAGGAAGAAAAAGACAGTTGGTTAGTTCGTTGGCTGAAAAAACAGGATACAAAATTACTTAACTGGGGTTTAGATCGTCCTAAAAAAATAGTCGCTACAGTAATTATATTGTTTGTAATTGCATGTTCACTTATACCGTTTTTTGGAACAGAATTTCTTCCCCCTTTCAACGAAGGATCTTTAACAATAAATTTTTCAACACCTGCCGGAACTTCTCTTGATGAATCAAATCGGATAGGAACGGTAGCTGAAAAACAATTATTAAAAGTCCCGGAGGTTACTTATGTGTCCAGACGAACTGGCCGTGCTGAACTGGATGAACATGCCGAACCTGTGAGCAATTCGGAAGTAGAAGTAGATTTGGATTATTCAAAAAGCAATCGTAAAAAAGATGAAGTTCTGAATGATGTACGTGATAAACTTTCAAATATAAAAAGTGCAAATGTAAATATAGGCCAGCCAATATCCCATCGTTTAGACCATCTGCTTTCAGGGGTGCGTGCCCAGGTTGCGATTAAGATATTCGGTAACGACTTAATGGAGCTTCGCAAATATGCTGTTCAAATGAAATCAATCATTGAAAAAGTGCCCGGTGTAGTTGATTTGCAAGTAGAAAAACAAACCCAGGTTCCACAATTACTTATTCGGGTGAAAGAGGACATGCTAAAATTTTACGGAATGAAGCGTGGTGATGTAGTGAGTGATTTACAAACACTGTTTCAGGGAGAACCTGTTTCGCAATTGCTTGACGGGCGAAAAAGATTTGACATTGTTTTGAAATTACCGGAAGACCAGCGCAATGACATTTCAGTTATCCAGCAAGCCTTAATGGAAACCCCCACTGGTCAGTTAATTCCTGTAAAGGAAGTGGCAGATATCTATTTTGAGAACGGTCCCAATACAGTTAACCATGAAAACACGCAGCGAAGAATTGCTGTGTCCTGCAATGTTGCAGGGCGTGATTTAGGAAGCACCGTGGAAGAGATACAGAAGAAAATTCAAACGGAACTTATTTTACCGCAGGGATATTATATTACTTATGGTGGTCAGTTTGAAAGTCAGAAATCGGCATCAAGACTGATATTGATACTGAGTGTTTTTTCATTCCTTGGCATCTTCCTCGCTCTTTATACGCATTTCAAATCTGTTCCAATGGTATTGCAAATAATGTTGAACATTCCACTTGCATTAATAGGCAGCGTTGTTGCAGTAATGCTTACAGGTGGAGTTTTTTCTGTAGCATCCTTAGTTGGATTTATAACACTTACGGGAATTGCTTCACGAAACGGCATTATGATGATTTCGCATTACATCCATCTTGTAGAACATGAAGGTGAACAATTTAATAAAAAAATGATTATTCGCGGATCATTGGAGCGCTTAGTGCCTGTATTGATGACTGCATTGGTAGCTGCTTTAGCATTAATTCCACTCACACTTGATAAAAATGCTCCCGGTAAAGAAATTCTTTACCCTGTTGCAACTGTTATTCTTGGCGGTTTATTAAGCTCTACGCTTCTTGATATGATTGTAACACCCGTTGTGTTTCATCTATTCGGAGAGAAGGCATTAAAAAAATATTTAGAAAGTAAACAATCGAAGGAACTTTAATAAACATTGCTCAATGCTGTTGTCTATATGTGAATTAAACTTTTAAAATCTATATCATGAAAAAAAACCTGCTGTTTTTACTGTCTTTTGGACTCTTTCATTTTTCTTTTTCTCAAATAGACATACCTCCTGTAAATAACTATCAGGCTCAGTTTAACCAGGCATATATTGCTTATCCTGCAATCCCAAAAGGAATACTGGAAGCTGTTGCATTTTCCAATACACGTTTTGTTCATATAACCCATAACCCGGGTGATCCTGAAAGTTGTATGGAATTGCCCGGAGCTTATGGCGTGATGGGACTTACTCTTGACGGACAAAATTATTTCAGAAACAACCTGGTATTGGTTTCTCAGCTTTCCGGATTTCAAATGGCAGATATCATTAGTGATCCTGGTACTAATATCATTGCATATGCAAAAGCATATAATTACTTGCTTTCACAATCTACAACTACAGGCAATAACCCCGAAAGTCAAATCCCTATCCTTATTGCTTTAAGTGAGCTTCCTGATGCTGATTTACAAAATGACTTTGCTCTTAACTCCCAATTATATTCTATTCTTACATTTCTTAATAATGAAGAGTATCAGCTTGCTTATTCTTTTCCTGCCTACACAATTAACCTGGTAAACGTATTTGGTGAGAATAATTATAAAATATTAAATTCTCCTTTTGTAATCGTTTCTGACGAATCGATTATTGATTTAAATGGAAATCAATACCAGAAAAGTCTTAGTGCTCAACCTCCTCCCACAGTGCAAAGTGTCGATTATGGCCCGGCCATTTGGGATCCAGCGGCTTCATGCAATTTCAGTTCCCGAACACAAGCAATTACTGCCGTTACCATTCACGATGTGGAAGGATCTTATGCCGGATGTATTTCCTGGTTTAAGAACTGCAACGCCCAGGTTTCCGCACATTATGTACTGCGTTCATCTGATGGACAAATCACACAAATGGTTCTTGAATCAAAAAAAGCATGGCACGTAGGAACTGAAAACGGTTACACCATAGGACTTGAACATGAAGGCTATGCAAATCAAACAGGCTGGTATACTGTTGCCATGTACACCACTTCTGCTGCATTGGTTAAAGATATCTGTATCAACAGCGGCTACGGCATTGATCCTACTACCGCTTATAACGGACCTTCCTGTGCCTGCCATAATACCTTATCCTCAGCAGTTAAAATAAGAGGACATCAGCACTACCCCAATACAGGAAAGACCGACCCCGGAATTAACTGGAACTGGACCTATTATTATTGCCTTATAAATGGCTGCAATAGTCCCCCATCACCTCCACCTAACCCAACCATTACTTCCACCAATACCTGCGGAGATAAAATCATCACAAGAGCGAGTCCTCCTTCCGGTACTACCTATTATTGGCAGGGAACAAGCTGCGGAACAAGTACGGCCAACTCTTCGCTGAACTATACAGTAACCACTTCAGGAACATATTATTTAAGAGCCCTAACAAATGGTTCCTGGTCAACCTGTAGCTCAAAAATAGTGACTATAAATGATATACCCAATAATCCCTCCTCACCTACTACCACTACAAACGCTTGTGGTAGCCAGACATTAACCAGGGGAAATCCTCCTTCCGGAGTTACTTTTTACTGGCAAGGCACAAGTTGCGGAACCAGTACCAGCAGTTCTGCTTTAACCTATATAGCACCAACTACGGGAACATACAGGTTGAGGGCCAGGCAAAATACAGGAGGCTGCTGGTCAAATTCCTGCTCTTCTGTTGCAGTAACTGTGGCGCCAACTCCTGCAACACCTCCAGTTCCTACAGCCAGCACCAACAGTTGCGATTCAATAACACTTACCATGCCTAACGCACCTTCCGGAGAGACGTATTACTGGCAGGGATCCAGTTGCGGAGTAAATACAACTGATGCAGGCAGTACGTTTATTGCTGCGACTTCTGGAACCTATTACCTTCGCTCATTGAGTACCCAGGGCTGCTGGTCCAATTGCCGTTCTATAGCAGTAACAATAATTGATTGTCCCGAAAATCTCCTGGTATCTTTTGGCCCCTGCTCTTCTACTATGGTTAACTTTAGCTGGAACAATTCCAATGTTAACTGGACCCTGGAGGTATCACTGGATTCTGCCTTTAACAGCTATTATTCAAAACCGGCTTCCAATGTTACGTTGCTTAACGGACCTGCTGGATTTACACCTGCACTTAACTTTCAATCCAATGCTACTTACTATTGGAGAATTTTTACCGGAAATGTGTATACCTATGGCCCTGACTTTATCCTTCCGTTTTGTGATGTGATCGCTCCTGTTACTGTTATTAATCCTATCGCAGGATGGCAGGACAGCAGCTTTATTGCAAGTTTTACTGATTCGGATAATAACTTGGGATCAGGGCTTGGTAAAAGCTTTTACAGGGTAATTGATTTTGATGGATCAGAATGGAGGGCCAATGGACTGCGAGGATTTGCTAATGATAACTTTGACAATACCACCATCCATCCCGACTGGACAAGCTATACAGGAACATGGGCCAGTGCTTCCGGCTTTCTGGAACAAACTGACCAGTCATTGGTCAACACTAATATTTCTACTGCTTTAACTCAAAACCTGTCCAACAGGTACCTTTACCATTGGAATTCAAAAATTGATGGTAGCGGCACCAACAGAACAGCCGGCCTTCACTTTTTCTGTGATAGCGCTTCCTTACCAAACCGGGGGAATTCTTACCTGGTAATGTTTAAAATGGATGATAATAAACTAGAATTTTATAAAGTTACCAATGACCTTAAAACATTAGTCAAAAGCAGGAACTACAGTTTTACCGCAGGACAGTTCTATGATTTTAAATTAATATATGACCGTATTACTGGTAAAATGGATATCTATATTAATAATATTATTGCTGAAAGCTGGGTTGACGCTACGCCTATTGCTTCTGGTAATGCTGTTTCTTTCCGGACAGGTGATGCAACAATGACGATAAATTACTTTAAAACCTTCCGTTCAAGGGCTGCTACAAAAACAATAAATGTTGGTGCTGGAAATACAAATGATATTCGTTTTGAAAACTCCGGGCCTCCCTTGTCAGGTGGTAAAATAGAGTCCATTGTTACGGATTCGGCTGGTAACCTGTCACCGCTGGTTTCGCTTCCTGTTGATGTGGACTGGACCGCTCCTTCAGCTATTGCCTTTATTAATGATGGAACAGGCGCTGATATCAGCACCACCTATTCTACCAATGAGCTTAAAGCAAACTGGTCACCTTCATCGGATCCCAATTCAGGAATAGCAAAATACCACTATTCAATCGGTACAAGCCCTGGAGCTACCGATCTGGTTGCTTTTACTGATAACTTTATGCAGATGGTTGCTATCAATAATCCATTGCCACTGGTACTCAACCAGCTCTATTATTTCAATGTACGGTCCGAGAACGGTGCAGGTCTTTTTTCTCCTGTAGCCAGCTCTAACGGACAACTGGTAGTGCTGAACACCACAAGCATTGAGGAAGAGATCACTGTTGTTGGTTTAAACCTGTATCCAAATCCTTTTAGTAATACTACTACGCTTGACTACACACTACTTCAAGCTGAAAAGGTAAGCGTAGGATTGTATGATGTGCTTGGTAAACAAATTGTATCCTTAAAAAATGAAAGCCAGGGAGCGGGTAAACATCAAATAACTATTGATGGTGCTGAGCTTAAACTTTCTAAAGGACTTTACCTGGTGGTTTTTAAAACTGAAAAAACTACCGCTTTTATTAAGGTTGTATCTGATTAAGTTTATGCTTTACGGGGTGTTTGACTTTTCAAAATTAAATCTCTATTTACTTTAAATAATTAATTATCTGGATTACTCATTAATATTAAATGTCATGAAAAATAACAAATTACTATTAGGTTCAGCTTTGATGGCTGGGACAATCTTATCCTTTGCTCATTTCTATTTAGACAATACTTTTCAAAGCGAAGCAGAAATAAATAACGAAACAGGTATCCACAGGATGGCTAAAGGATCTGCTAAATGGCTTTTTAATATGCAGAAGAATCCGCTTACAGGCACAATCGATCCGATGGATGTACTAAAATCGAGAGAAGAAGCTTATCAGATGTACACCAACAGGTCGTCTGCCAATGCTTTGGGATTAGAGTGGTCAGAATTAGGGCCTGATAATGTAGGAGGACGTACAAGGGCGATCTTAATTGATAAAAACAACCCGAATAAAATGTTTGCCGGTAGTGTTTCCGGTGGTTTATGGGTTTCAAACAATGGAGGTTCTAACTGGAGCAATGTTGCGGGTTTTGATCAACAACCCAATCTTGCTGTTGTTTCTCTTGCGCAAGCTGCAAATGGAGATATTTACGCAGGTACAGGTGAAGGTGATTTTTATTTTTATACCGGTTCGGGTTCAGCAGGTATTTTAGGGGCAGGTATTTATAAATCAACGGATGGTGGTAATACGTTTTCAAGAATTGCCTCTACAATTCCAACTTCGCTAAACAATAGCAGTGGTTCTGCTGCAACAGCTTTTTGTTCTGTTCACGAATTAGGCACTGACCCTGTAAATGCAAACAGAATATATGCAGCAACCAAATATGGTTTGCGATCATCTGAAAATGGTGGACTAACATGGGCTCACCCTATCCGTCAGAATAATGGAAGTGCCAATACTAATACTGCCCTGGATGTTGATGTAGCAAGCGATGGCACTGTTATAGCCAATATTAATAACAAGCTATACCGGTCCACTACCGGTGATTCCGGTACTTTTGCGCTTGTTACGGCCGGCCTTCCTTCCAATGGTGTCAGTCGGATTGAATTTGCCATAGCTCCAAGCGATCCAAATTATATGTATGCCTTAGCAGGTAAATCATCTAATGGCTTATTGTTAGGAGTATACCAATCTATTGATAAAGGCTTAACATGGGCTACAATTGGAAATGGAGGCAGTTCACAATTTGAAATGTTCGGAACAGGACAGTCTGATTATGATAATGCTATTGGTGTATTTCCATCCGATAAAACCAGGATCATTGTTGGTGGTGTTGGTATGTGGATATGGAAACAAACAAACCCTTCTGTTCCGGGTATTGGCCAGTGGAGTTTAGCTGCAAATCAAGGAGGAGGCCCTAATAACCCTTATTATGTTCATTCCGATGTGCATGATTTTAAATTTCATCCTACTAATCCGGATGTTTTTTATATAGGTAATGATGGTGGTGTTTTTAGAGGATATACTGGTAGTGGTTTCGGCAATAATAGCATTGTTTATCAACCTATGAACAATGGTTATAACGTAATGCAATTCTATGGAATTGCTTTTGAAGGCGATGATCCGGGAAGAATAGGTTTTATTTCCGGAGCACAAGATAATGGAACTCAATATGTGAGCGGACATGGGAATACTCCTCAATCAGCGGAACAAGTTGGGGGTGGTGATGGATTTGAAAGTGAAATATCTTTTTTAAGTCCGAATGTATCATTTACTACGGTATACTATGGTTCACTAAGTCGTACTTCAGCCAAAGGCTCTTATGGCAACAGTTTTTATCCTGATAAGTTTGCTTCTCTATTTCCTACTTTAGGAGAATCGGGTTTTGCATCATTTGTTACACCTATAGCTTTGTATGAAACAAAAACGGCAACCAATAGTCCCGATTTTTATACGTTTATTAATCAACCTGTATCACAAATGGTGGGAATAGGTGATGGAATTAAGAAAAATTTTACAGGCATTTTAACGTTGCCATATCCTTCAGCTACTATTGTACCTGATTCTATTTCATTTAATTCCGGTTTGCAAATTGTTACTGATAATGGATCTGGTACGCTTGTCGGATCTGTTGATATCACTAAAACCAATTCTATTAACTATATTACCGGTGCATTTGATTTTTATTTTAACACTCCTCCTTCAATCGGATCGACAGTAAATTTATCATTTGATGTGATCTATGCTTCGGGTTCAGATATTAGCATCACACGTTCAGATTATGCTTACCCTTTGAACTTTACCCCTACCTCGCAAATTGAACCTGGTGATACGTTAATGGTACCTGACCCATTCCAGGCAAAACTTGCTGTTGGGTTTAATGGTGCCAATGGTGTTTGGATGACAAAAGGCGCTTTAAATTTTTCAGGCACTCCGGTTTGGGTGAAGCTTGGAACACTTTCAGGAGAAGCTGAAGAGCTTGCTTGGTCAGCTGACGGAGATATTTTATATGTTGGAACTTCTTCCGGTACTTTATATAGATTTTCAAATTTAGCAGCTATTACTGATTCAGCTAATGGTGATGTGGCAAGCCCTAACACTGTAGTTGTTAAAACTCAAATTGCCGGTTTCAGCGGAAATTTTATTACGGGCTTATCTGTACATCCTACAGATGCAAATAAAGTGGCTGTTTCATTAGGAGGTTATGGAACAGGAACGCCTACGCATGTGTATTATTCTACTACAGCTGCTACGTGTCCTGCTTCTATCACAACTGCCAATTTTAGTGAAAAACAAGGTTCTGGTGCCAATAAATTACCTGCTATGCCGGTTTATACAGTGCTGATCGAACAAAATGACCCAAAACGTTTAATTGTTGGAACAGAATCCGGTGTTTTTTCTACACCTGATATTACTGTGACAAACCCTGTGTGGAGTTCTGAAAACGGAACATCCGGATTGTTTCCAAATGTACCTGTATTTAAAATCCGTCAGCAAAGACGTGACGGCAACGAAGTATATAATCCATTTGTTATATATGCAGCTACACATGGCCGCGGGGCCTGGAAAAGTGAAAGCTATTTAGGTGCAGTTGGTATTAATGAAGCAAGTGCTAATGCGTTTAAATCAACAAGCAACTCTGGAATCACTGTTTATCCTAACCCTATGAACGAACGTGGTACTATCACGTTTAATTTAGGATCAGCTACCGATGTAACTATTTCTATTTATAATCTGGAAGGAAAATTAGCAAAAACAATTAAAGCAGGGAAATTAAATTCCGGAGATCAAAAAATACAAATTTCAACTGATGAATTTCCGAAAGGTACTTATCTTGTAAGTGTCGATGGGAGCGCTGTTCATGCTACTTCTAAATTTGTTGTTGTAAAGTAAATAGGGGCAATTTTGCAATTTAACAATTTTGAAATAGGACTTTCAAAGAATACGTTGCAGCATTATTAAGTTTATTGCAGATTAAGGAATTGAACGCGTATTTAAATTTGGAAAATGTGATCAATCCTCTTGTAGAGGAATAAAAAAAATTAATTCTGATAAGTGGAAAATGGGGAAAATAATTTTGATAGGCGGTAATGCCGATAAGGGGACTTCACTTTCTGCACAGGAGAAAAAGGAATTTAGAAGGCTTGGCAGGATTAAAATGGTAAAAATGGAAATCTTTGAAAGGATTATTAATGAATTGAAAGGAGTGGACTCCAGGATTGAAATTGTAACTTCAGCTTCAGAAATACCTGGCGAAATTGGAATTGAATACCAAAAAGTTTTTAAAAAACTCAAATGCAAAAACATTGGTGTATTGCACTTTAAAAATTCCAAAGAAGCTAACTTGCCGGAAAACATAGATCGCTTGGAAAACTGTGATGGTTTGCTATTTACCGGAGGGGATCAGGTTTTACTTTCCAATATTCTTCTTAAAACTAATTTTCTCAAAAGATTGAAGGAAAGATACACGAAAGAAAAGGATTTTCTTATATCTGGTACAAGTGCGGGAGCAATGGCATTAACTCAGAAAATGATTGCAGCAGGAGCTCCTTCTGAATCATTTGTAAAAGGGCATATTAAGATTACAAAAGGACTTAACCTTTTGCCTCACGTAATTATAGATACCCACTTTATCCAACGCAGAAGATTCAGCAGGTTAATTGAAGCGATTGCAAATTATCCTGATAAACTGGGGATTGGTTTAGGAGAAGATACAGCTGTGTTTTTTAAAACACCTAAAAATGTTGAAATCATTGGAAGCAATCTTGTTGTTCTGATTGACGGCACTCACATTAGTTATAACAATATAAGCCAAATTGAAAAGAATCAGAATATTTGCCTTCAGGATGTAAAACTTCATATTTTGCCTAAGGGGAACATGTTTAATATTGTCAGCAGAAAAATTCTTAATAATAATCTTAATAATAAAATATTGGTAAAATGAATGCATCTGACTTGTATTACTACCAATACTTAGTACAAATTAATCTAATGTGTGTTTTTGCGGTTTCAAAATAAACCATTTCAAAAGTTTGAAATTTAAAAAAAGGTAAAACTATAGTTTGGAAAGAGGAATGATCAATTATTTTAACATAAATCAAAAAAACGAACGAAAATAAAACTCACCAGTATGAAAAAATTAAGACTAAAAATCAGGTTTACAACTATTATGGCAGTGGTGTATGCGATGGTATCACTTTCTTCTTGCGGAAATCCAGAAAAAAAACACGAACAGGATGAACAAAAACATTCTCAGGCAGAACCCGAAACCACTCATGGCCACGCTGATGCCGATCATTCTAAGCAAATGAATGACACCAGAAAATGGCTTAAAGCAGAGCTGGGTGAAAAATATAACGAGTCCGTATCTCCTGCCACAACAACACAACTTAAACAAGGAAAGGAAATATACACAAAATATTGCGCCTCCTGTCATGGTAATAGTGGTAAAGGTGATGGCTCCGCAGCGGCAGCTTTAGAACCAAAGCCAGCCGACTTTACCAACTCCGAACATTCATCATTTTATTCTGATCAAGGAAGAATACTTATTATAAAAAAGGGAATAAAAGGAACAGCAATGGCAGGGTGGGCAAACACTTTGAACGAAGAAGAAATCCTTTCTGTTTATGTGTATGTCAATTCTTTGAAAAATTCAGGAGAAATGAAGGAACATCAAGAGCATAGTCATTAAGGATATACTATATAGTAAATACAAGGGATAGAACTTTGAAATAGGAATATTATCTATAAACCCTTTGTAATCTAAGACTATTTTAAAAACAATAAAATGAAAAAATCTATTTTATTAATAATACAGCTTGGCTTTTCTATCATAGCCTTTGCGCAGCACGAACAGCATCTGTTGCAACAACCTGTCAAACCTGCTAAAGAGGAAAACGTAAATAAAAAGGACAGTTTAAAAGTCTTAAACCAGCAAATAGAAAAAGTAAATCAATTGCCGGGCAAGCGGGTTGTATATCATTTATATATTGCTGACACAATCGTAAATTATACAGGAAAACCGAAACGTGCCATTGCTATTAACGGATCTATTCCTGCGCCAACATTATATTTTACTGAAGGAGATACAGCAGCAATTTATGTACATAACAATTTAAAGAAAGGAACAACATCAATCCACTGGCATGGAATTATTTTACCCAACCGCTTTGATGGCGTGCCTAATTTAACTACAGCGCCAATCAAACAAGGACTCACGCATTTGTTTGAATTTCCTGTTGTGCAAAACGGAACTTACTGGTACCACTCGCATACGAAATTACAGGAGCAAATTGGAATGTATGGTGCACTTATTTTTTTAAAAAGAAATGAACCTGCTATAAAGCAATATCCAATGGTATTAAGCGACTGGACAAATGAAAAACCGTCTGAAGTACATCGCAGTTTGCATAATGCAACCGATTGGTATGCAATAAAAAAAGGCAGCACACAAAATTATGCTAAAGCCGTAAAAGAAGGTTATTTTAAAACTAAAGTAACCAACGAATGGAAACGAATGTTAGCGATGGATGTTAGCGATATTGCTTACGACAGTTTTTTGATCAATGGAAAAGCCGTAAACGAGCAACCGCAATTTAAGGCAGGCGATAAGGTGAAGTTGCGGATTATCAATGGCGGTGCAGCCACCTATTTTTGGCTGACCTATGCAGGTGGGAAAATGACTATTGTTGCTAATGATGGTGAAGATATAGAACCTGTGGAAGTGGACAGGCTTATTATTGGTGTTGCTGAAACTTATGATGTCATTGTTACCATTCCTGAAAACATGAGCTATGAATTTTTAGCTACAGCTGAAGACCGCACCAAATCTACTTCACTTTGGTTAGGAAGTGGTATGAAAATGAATGCCTCCCCTTTACCGCAACTGAAATATTTTGAAGGTATGAAAATGATGAATGGCATGATGAAAATGAATGGTGATATGGATAATATGGGTATGCAAATGAGTAATCAGGTAATGGATATGAATACCGTTATGTATCCTGAAATTACAGGTGAAGCCAAACCGGAAAAGAGCATGAAAAATGACGGGATGAAAAAAGATAGTGTGCCGAAGGTGAAGGCGCATGATATGAAGAATATGAATGATATGCAAAACATGGACATGGGAAATACATCATCTGATATTGTTACACTCAACTATGCCATGCTGCGTTCACCAAAAAAAACTACGCTATCCAAAGGCACTCTTAAAGAATTGCATTTTGAACTAACCGGAAACATGAACCGATTTGTCTGGAGCATAGATAATAAAACTGTTTCCGAGGCAGACAAAATTTTAATTCGCAATGGTGAAAACATAAGAATAATCTTAACCAATAACACCATGATGCGCCATCCTATGCATCTGCATGGACATTTTTTCAGAGTATTAAACGGACAAGGAGAACACGCACCATTAAAAAATGTACTTGACATTATGCCAATGGAAACTGACACCATAGAATTTGCGGCAACTGAAAGTGGAGATTGGTTTTTCCATTGTCATTTATTATACCACATGATGAGTGGCATGGGAAGAATATTTAGTTATGAAAATTCACCACCAAACCCTGAATTACCTTACCCTAAAAAGTCACTACGGAAATTGTTCAGGGATGACAGACAATTTCACCCAATGGCGCGCATAGGTTTGGAAAGTAATGGAAGTGATGGCGAAGCCATGTTAGCAAATACCCGGTTGAAATTAGAAACTATATGGCATCTCGGTCTGCACGACCGACATGGTTACGAAAGTGAAACTATGTTTGGCCGTTATCTGGGTAAGATGCAATGGCTATACCCTTATGTAGGTTTCGATTACCATTATAAAAACATAAGTAACAGAGGACGCATTGAAAGCAATCTCTTTGGTAAAGATGATTATAATCTCTTAGGCCAGGTAAGCAATAAAAACAACCGAAAAACTGCCGTTGCCGGTCTGAGATATACTTTACCAATGTTGCTTATAGCTGATTTACGGATAGATGGAGATGGCAAGTTGCGTTTTCAATTGGGCAGAGAAGGGATACCTATCACCAGCCGACTTAGATTTAATTTTATGGTAAATACCGATAAAGAGTATGCCACAGGGTTCAGGTATATTGTTACAAAATACTTTTCCTTATCAACTCATTATGATAGTGATATGGGATTAGGAGGTGGAATAACTTTGAATTATTAGAATAATCAGGAAGTATGGTAATAAGAGAACTCCTCGAAAGATTAGTAATTGTTCTTGTGGCACCCCTTTGGCGAGCTTTAATAATATGCCTCCTATTCTTTCAAATGCCTCCAGGTAAAGAAATTCTTTATCCCGTTGCAACTGTTATTCTTGGTGGTTTATTAAGTTCAACGCTTCTTGACATAATTGTAACACCTGTTGTGTTTCACCTGTTCGGAGAGAAAGCATTACAGAAATATTTAGAAAGCAAACAATCGAAATAGTTATACAATTCTAATGAAGAAAACCGCAATTCATATTAAAAATATGGTATGTCCCAGGTGCATCAAAGTTGTAACTGACGAGTTAAAGGCATTGGGATTACAGGTGATTGAAGTAAAGTTGGGGAAAGCTACCTATATAGATTCGCCTTTTATAACCAGTAATTCCATTGAGAAAGTTTTAGAAAAAAACGGGTTTGATATCATTATGAAAAAAGATGAGCAATTGGTTGAATTAATTAAAATAGCAGTGCTGGACATAATAAATAACCGGCCTGAAATATTATTAAATGAAAAAACTTTTATATACCTGGCAGAAGTCATCGGTAAGCCTTATCCATATCTGAGCAAAGCTTTTTCACGCCATAAAAAAATTACAATTGAAAGGTATTTTATTCTGCAAAAAATTGAAAAAGCAAAAGAATTTATGGAATATGAAGAATTAACATTTTCTGAAATTGCTTATCGCTTAGGCTATAAAAGTGTACAGCATCTTTCTATGCAATTCAAAGAAATAGTGGGGATGTCAAAAACAGAATATCAAAAATTGAAAACAAATGAACGTAAATCTATAGATGAAATTTAAAGAGAAAAATATTTTTGCAATAAGATATAATAAAAAACCGTTATCCATAACTATGTTTAAGCCTTCTGATTTAGGTCTTTCCGCAATAAATTTGGAGAACTATAAAAAAGAATATCACTTCCTCCGGATGTATTGGCAACAATAAGTCGCAGCGATTTTTTTTTATTCTTTTAAGAACTTCTTACACATAATTTTATTCTCACTTTGCAATTGCACAAAATATAAGCCTTTTTAAAATTCACCAATATCAATTTCTGTTTTATTTTTGACATTTGAAAATATATTGTTATCAATTGTTTTAACTATTTGCCCTAAAATAT
This sequence comes from Bacteroidia bacterium, assembly GCA_030654175.1. Classification (GTDB taxonomy): domain Bacteria; phylum Bacteroidota; class Bacteroidia; order 2-12-FULL-35-15; family 2-12-FULL-35-15; genus 2-12-FULL-35-15. Next base: position 3,702 of record JAURXZ010000001.1, on the reverse strand, counting down.
TTTTTGTTTCAGTTAAAATAAAATTCAATTGTTATTGGATATTGCCCAGGGAGGAGTGGATATACGAATGGATCAACGGGGGGGGGCTTTTTGGAATCATTTGGGCTTACCTCGAGTTGGCTCATTCTGCAATTATTTTCCCTGTAGCAATAACTTTATTTTCTGATACTAATTGGTAAAAATAAATTCCGTTTGGCAAGTTGTTGCGTACAACCTTTATCGATTCCATTCGGTTATAATTTTTTTTGAATTGTTGCCTTGAAAGCAAATCGTATATAATCAATTCAGTGTTTCCAAAAGGTTTCGATAATTTTATTTCAAATGACTCATTAAATGGGTTAGGACTAACTGTTGATTTTATAAATTCAATATCATTAATATTAACCATATCACAAGATGTTGTTGAGTTTGGATAAATTGTTTGATTGAAATGACTAACACAAATTAAAGTACTACCAAATCCTATGCCACCACCAAGCTGATCTAGCAGCCCTGAAGTGCTTCCTATTCCTTCGATTAATGAAGTATAAATATAGTTTAAATTAAAACGCTTATGGTACAAAGTTCCAATTAATATGGAGTCAATGCTTTCAATTATAAATGGTCCAAGAAATCCGCTCAAAACAGAGTTAACGGTATCCCCAACATTTTGTGTAAAGTCGTAAAGCGTTTTTTCTATTGTGTCATTTGCCAATATAAAGTATATTTTTTTTTCAATAGTGTCTTCGCGGATTGCACCTCTGTACCCTCCCTGTACACCAAAGCCACAACTCCAGTTGGCACAATTGTACCAACCAGTTGCTTTGATTTTAGTATATAAAATCGAATGTATTATAGTGTCACCATTTGTAATGTATTGATAGGGTATATTACAGGATGGACAAGCATTAGAAGCATCTTGCCCGTTAAAATCAACTCGCCAAATAATTGTACTGTCGAGAGGAAGCGGAAAGTAGTTTTGCCCTCTTGCACAATTAATTATTATTGTCAAGACAATAAGAGTAATAATTTTTTTCATGATGTTTTCTGAATATCAATCCTATAGTATATAATTTAAATTTCAGTTTATTAACTATACAAATTGGCACTAACAAAATTTCCCGGAGATCATCTTATAAATCATAACTGAATCATTTGTAAATCGTCTTTATTTATAAAATTATTTACTAATAATGAATTTTTCAGTTTCTTTCAGAATTCCATTATTGTAAACGGAATAAAAATAAATGCCATTACTATATGTCTCCGTGTTTACTACCAGTGCTGAATTTTTAGCCGGAATGTTATATTTACCCTTTTGCCTTCCAACAACATCTGTAATAATCAGAAATGAATTTGTTAAGCTCGTGGTTAGGCCAGTTGCGCCATCCGTTTCAAAATTAGCCTCAAAGTTTATACTGTTTTGCGCGGGATTAGGATATATATATGTCTGATAATCGCTACCTTGCTTTTCATTTATACCTGTTGAGTAATCGCACTCGTTCCCCCCCAAAATGTATACCCCATGATCCCAAAAGCAAGTAAGGTCATATTGTATTCCGTTAGAACAAGATTGCTCAGGTAATTCATCGTATAATAGACCTCCAAAAATGCTACCTATCCCTTCTATCCAGCCCATCTGATAACAGCCCCCCGTTCCTCCCCATATATCTATAATGGGTTGCAATACTATCTTTTTTCTATATCCTGTCGAAGTCATGGTTAAAAAAACATTTGTAACTGCTAATTTAAATAGCGAATCGGTGGTATAGTTCAATAATCTAATGGTCACAGTATCTCCTACCGCTAAATTAAAATTGTAGAGCATAAATTCTGAGGTATCTATTCCTGAACCTGTAGGGTATTTTACAAATACCTTTTTGGTGGTATCCTCTCTTAAAAAACAATGCAGACTTTGGTTAGGGGAACTATAATCCAAAGCAAGCGAATAGTATATTTTGTGATAGGTAATGCCATTCAATACCGTGTCCCCTTTCATTTTGTATTGAAATGAGTTTTGAGAAAAGTTATAGATAGTACGCATCACGCTCCATTGTGCACTGTCGGTGGGAAAAGGGGTATACGTTTGCGCATTTATTTTTGAACATACAATAACCCATAGCCAAAATAAAATAACATGTTTTTTCATCTTTTAATAATTTAATGTTGTACGATTATTTTTTTGTTTAAGAGGGTTGAGCTGCCATCATTTATTTTCAATAAATAAATTCCATTTGGAAGGGTGCTACTACTTAATTCTATTTGGTTTTGTGTAATTTTTTCTTTTGAAACTATTCTACAAAAAATATCCGCGATTGTAATTGTATAATTTTTAAAATCTTTAATGCCTTCTATTCTCACATTAATAAAATCATTGGCAGGGTTGGGGTAAGCGGAAATATTATTTGAAGAACTTATTAGTTCGGAAACGGAAACAGTGCAGGAGCCAATTATTGAGGGGTAGGTAAATGATAAATCGCTAATCACACATTGCAAAAGATCATTGGCTGAGACACAAAATACATTACAAGGGTTAAGTAAATAAAACAAACTTCCAACACCCTCTATCCAAATAGCATTTGAACTTAAATGACATTGCCGATGATACCCATCAGAAAGCAAAACAGAATCCACCTGTTGAATAATAACGGTATCATTACTACAAACGGCTCCTCCATATGGGTGAATAATTGTATCGCCCAAATTCAAATTAAAATTATACAAGACATATTCGTTTGAAGATGTGTCAGGTACAAAATATATTTTTTTATTGTTTTCTCTTAATGCTCCTACATAATTTGAATACACAAAAGTCTTTTTATAATTTATGCCTGCAAGAGTTGTATCACCATTTAAAGTGTATTGAGTGTATTGAGATGTCGGATTATGGAATTCGTCATAATACTGATAAACCCATTTACCATAATTAGTCGGGAAAGGCCGGTAAACGGAAGCCTGTCCGTGAGCATAAAGTGTCAACAATGTCGAATATAATAGTAGAATTTTTCTCATGATCGTCATTTTCTTATAGGTTGCCCATAACACTCCATTGTGCGCTATGGTTGGAAATGGTATATACTGTTGTGCATTTACCTGATTATAACAACAAAGAGAATAACTATAAATATTATTTTTTCATTTTTGAAATTTTTATTTAATTAAAATAAGTTTTCTCTTCTCTACCAATTTGCCATCTACATAGAATGAAATAAAATAAATCGCTGATTCTAATGAATTAGTTGTATAATTATAAGGAACTCCAACTTTTAAAGGCATTCGTTCTATTAATTTGCCTAAAACGTTTCTGATTTCAACTATAGCATATACAGCATCTTCATCATTAAAAACAATATTGATAGCATTATTGGCCGGGTTCGGATAAAGCTGTAAATTTTTATCATTTGTTTTTATTTCATTTATACCTGTTGTATAATCACAAAAAGTACCGCCAAAAACATAAACACCTTTATGCCAAAAGCAAACCATATCATAGCTATAACCATCAAAACAGGCTCCCTGAGGAAATTCGTTATAAAAGAGGCCATTACCACCCATCCCATCTATCCAAGTGATATCATTATCACATCCCCCCCCCCACATACTTATGCCTGCTGTTTTTAACCCAATAAATTTTCTATATCCAGTTAAAAATAAATTTGAATCAATATTTGTAACTACTAATTTAAAAAGTGAATCACTGGGATATAACAATTTCACTGTTAC
>JAURXZ010000036.1 GCA_030654175.1 Bacteroidia bacterium | reverse complement strand
GAGCAAGGGTGTGCTGCGCGCAGAATTCATCCCGGCCGACATCGCCCAGAGCTATGCCGAAGGTGATGGCAAGGTCAGCGCGGCCTGCCTGTCGGTGCTGACCGACAAGCAGTTCTTCCAGGGCAGTTCGGACTACCTGAAGCAGGCCCGCGCCAGTTGCGACCTGCCGGTGCTGCGCAAGGATTTCATCATCGATCCCTACCAGGTCTACGAATCCCGCGTCATGGGCGCCGACTGCATCCTGCTGATTGCCGCCTGCCTGGACGACGCGCAGATGAAGACGCTGGAGGCGCTGGCGCTGTCGCTGGACATGGCGGTGCTGGTGGAGGTGCATGACCGCACCGAGCTGGAGCGCGCCCTCAGCCTCAAGACGCCGCTGCTGGGCATCAACAACCGCAATCTGCAGACCTTCGAGGTGTCACTGGACACCACGCTGGGCCTGGTCAGCCAGGTTCCGGTCGACCGCCTGCTGGTGACGGAGTCCGGCATCACGACCGCGGCTGACGTGGCGCGCCTGCGCGCGGCCAAAGTCAACGCTTTCCTGGTTGGCGAGGCTTTCATGCGCGCCGACGACCCCGGGGTTGCGCTGGCGGAGCTGTTCCCCGATGCTACTGATTAGATAGCTGCTCACGCCCATGTCACAAGGACCTCAGGCTGATTTGGCCTTTGAAAATCTGCCAAAATCGCTACCAGACGGCACCGGCCACGGCGGGCACCTCGCGCGCTGGAATCCGGCCGACTGGCCGCTAGCGGCCGATTGGGCGCCGGAAGTCGGTCATTTCCTGGCCAGCAACACCGGCCAGCAGCTGGGGGCGTTTATCGAACAGCGACTCGCGCAGGGAGCCATCATCTACCCGCCGCAGCCCTTCCGGGCTCTGGCGCTGACGCCGCTGGCCGATGTCGAGGTCGTGATCTTAGGCCAGGACCCTGACCCTGGCCCGGGGCAAGCGCAGGGGCTGGCTTTTTCGGTCCCCGACGGTGTGAAACCCCCGCCCAGCCTGCGCAACATCTTCAAGGAACTGGCGCGTGATCCGGCGGTGCAGGCGGAAGTGCACAGCGGCGGTTCGCTGGAACGCTGGGCCAGCCAGGGGGTGTTGCTGCTCAACACCAGCCTCACGGTGGAAGAAGGGCAGGCCGCCAGCCATGCCAAACAGGGCTGGGAAGTGCTGACCGACCAGCTGATCGCCGCGGTGGCGGCCAAACCCGAGCCGGTGGTGTTTTTGCTCTGGGGCGCCCATGCGCAGACCAAACAGGCGCTGATTCCGGCCCGGCACCTGGTGCTGACGGCCAATCACCCCTCGCCCCTGTCGGCACTGCGACCCCCCAACCCTTTCCTCGGCTGCGGGCATTTCAGCGCTGCCAACGAGTTTTTGCGCAGCCACGGCCGCCGGCCGGTGAGGTGGTAAGCACTTGTTGTTCAGGTTTGCCGGATGTCAAATTTCCATGTCATAATCTGAGGTTCGCCAAAGGAGAGGTGGCCGAGTGGTTA
>JAURXZ010000028.1 GCA_030654175.1 Bacteroidia bacterium | reverse complement strand
CGACGATGACAGCGAGTGGTGGTACCTGCTGTCGCGCATGGGTGAGCGGATTGAGAAGATGCAGCAGAAGGGGTGACCTCTGCGTTGCAGCATCACGCTGCGCCTGCGGTCCTGTCTGGACAGTAGGATGGACTCCCCACTCCCACCCCTATCCCCTGCCCTCGCCCCACTGGGCGATGGAGGGGGACTTCATTTGGCCGCGTGTGCTGCAAGCGCGTGCATACATGACAGTCCCGTGAGTCCGACATGACGCGCTTCGCGCGTCATGTCTCCCCGCATCCCATCCCGAACCCGCATTTGTTTCCCCCACCCGTCGGGCTGGGCCGAGGAGCACAGGCAAAAGCGGATCAGCAACTGTGTTCAAAGTCAAATCCATTTTGAGGTTTTTTCAAGCGTTGGCAAGCTGTGCACAACCGAAGGTGGCCTGCCACGGCCTGCCTGACTTGATGACCGCATTCAGGATGGTCAACAACTTGTGCATGCAAGCGACCAGTGCCACTTTGGCCGGCTTGCCTGCCGCGCGCAGGCGCTGGTAGAAAGCCTTCAGCACAGGGTCGTAGCGCACTGCGCTCAGGCTGGCCATGTACAAAGCCGAGCGCACGTTGCCCCGCCCGCCCCAGGTCGTTCGTCGTCCCTTCATCGTTCCGCTGTCGCGGTTAAGAGGCGCTACGCCCACCAGTTTGCCGATCTCTGGTGCATTGAGCTGGCCGAGCTCCGGCAGACACGCCATCAGGACCGCCTTGGTCGTCGTGCCCAATCCTTTCATCCCTTTAAGCAATTCGAGCTTGGCTTTGAAGTGCGCGCCCAAGCCGTCCGCAATGCCTCCATCAACCTCCTGGATCTGCTGGTCAATCGCTTTGATCATCGTCTCAATGCTTTGCCTTTGCGTACGGTGACTGCCGGCCAGCCGGTTGCTTTCGGCCACGCGCATTCCCACAAGTTGCGAACGCCGCGTGACCATCGCTGCCAGCACCTCCTGCTCTGGCGTTGCCAGCTTGAGCAGCAGCTTGTCGCGCCGCTCGCTGCAGTACAGCGTGTGCGCAAACTGCGCCAGCGCCTGAGCGTCAATCTTGTCGGTCTTGCTCAAGTAGCCCAGCGACTTGGAAAAATCGTGTGCCTGCCTGGGATTGACCACCATCACGGCGTAACCGGCCAAACACAGCGCTACCGCCGCTGGATGCTCAAGCCCTCCGGTAGCCTCCATCAACACAACCGCTATCTTCTGCCGTTGCGGCTCCAGGCTGGCCAGCAAAGCGCCAATGCCTTCCTCGGTATTGGCAAACTGGCGCGCTTTGCTCTGCGCGCGAATAGCCAGATCAAGCGAAGCCTTTGAGACATCGATGCCAATGAAAATTTGTTCTGAAGAAGCACTCATTTAGCCCATCCTTGCAAATACGGGGTCCAACAATATGGCCAACCAGCAACTGTTCGGGCTTGAAACAAGCGGCAAGTCATCCACGCCAAAAGCTGATCCTCGAGCTCTCGACTCACAGGGCTGACGGGCTGTGGATAACTTCCCAAAACAAATCTTGTTGGCGTCTCTTAATCGTCCTTTTGAAAGCATACAAGGGCTCGCGATTGTCTGAGGCGAAGCCGAGTTCGAGCGAGACCCCGCTTTTGTCGAGCACCACAGGGTGCCCGCAGCGAAGCGGAGGGACCCAGACCATCGGGTCGCCTTCTCTTTGCTTACTTTCTCTTGGCGAAGCAAGAGAAAGTGAGTCGGCCGCCGGGCCGAGACCCGGCTTGCTGGCGTACCTCCACGCTGGGTGATTCAATAACCGCTATGAATTAAATAGCTGCCAGCGCTCAGCCAGCAAAGGCTGGATCCAAAAAACTCAAGAGTGGGAGGCCTTGGCTTTCCGGTAATTCCA
>JAURXZ010000007.1 GCA_030654175.1 Bacteroidia bacterium | reverse complement strand
CCCAAAGCCAGGCCGGCCATTGCGGCGCCGCGCAGGCCTGCTGCACCCGGGGGCGAACTGGCCACCGCCGGTGGCAGCTGGGAAACGTTCTAGCAGCCACCCGGCCGCAATGATTTTCAGTTCTCCCTCAAGTTTTCCGGTATCCGGCCGTTAAACAGATGTGGAGACCTCAACGGCAGGGATTCCAAAAGATTGGATGTCGGGTGTTTCGATGGCCGGACATTTTGTGTTTCGTTGGCGCGTGAGCAGAGATGTTGGCGCGATCCGGCGGGCAGGCAGGCGAATGAGTGGTGTTTATTTATTTTATTCAAGGAGACTTAAATGAAACGCAAAAGTGAAATGGCCGCGGCAGTGATGCTGATCGCAGCGCTGACGAGTGGTGCTGTCTGGGCCGCTGCAAACGCCGTCCCGAAAGAGGCCGAAGCGATGGTGAAAAAGGGGGTTTCCTTTCTCAAGACTAACGGCAAGGACAAAGGCTACGCCGAAATCACAAGCAAACAAAGTCAGTTCAAAGATCGCGACCTGTATCTGGTGGTTTATGGGCTGGACGGCAAGGTGTGGGCCCATGGGGCGAACGAAAAAATGGTCGGGCGCGTGCTAATCGATCTGAAAGACGTCGACGGCAAAGAGTTTGTGAAGGAGCGCGTCGAGCTGGGAAAGGCCAAGGCCACCTTCTGGCAGGACTACAAGTTCACCAACCCCGTGACCAAGAAAGTCGAAGCCAAATCGATGTATTGCGAGCGCCTGGAGGACACCGTAGTGTGTGGGGGAGTCTACAAGTAGTAAGTAATCGCAAAGGTGGCGCGGACAGGGTCCGCGCCGATGGTGGGAGGCAATGCAACGGAGATTAGTGATGAAAATCTGGCACAAAATTCTGGTGGCGCCGGCAGTCGCCGTCTTCTTTTTGGTGGTTCTTGGCGTGATGTCCTATAGCGCGCTGGCTCAACAAAAATCCACGCTGGAGGAGTTGTTCAGTCTCCGTTTTGGCAACTACCAGATGGCCGCCAATTCGTCACAGGAAATCAGCGAGGTGCATTCCAGCGTTTATCGCCTGTTCACCTGGCTTGGCAACCTCCAGGAAGACAAGATCAAGCAGATTACGCAGGAGCAGAAGGGAAGGATTGACGCCGTGGCTCAACGTATCGCCGCATTCGGTGCTGGTTCCGACCTGGATGCCGACGAGCGCAGGATAGCGGAATCTGTGGTCAAGAAACTCTTGAAATACAAGAAGGACGTCGACACAGCCATCGATTTGAGCGTGATCGACATCAATACCGGCATGGCCGCGATGCAGACTGCGGACAGTGGGTTTCAGGAAATGATCAAGGAGTTCAAGGAGCTGGTGCAAATTGAAAAACAGCTGGCGCAGCACAGTCACCAACGCGCCGCAGCGACGTTCGATAAGGTGGTCTCCGCATTGATCGCTGTCCTGCTGATTGCGCTGGCCTTGTCAGTGGGGATCGCATTGTTCATGAGTCGGATGATCGTGCGCCCGCTCAAGAATGCCATCGCCGCCGCCGGCCGCATTGCCAACGGCGATTTGACTTCCGACATCGAGGTGGTTGGCCGCGATGAAACCGGGGAGTTGCTGCAGGCCCTGAAAGACATGAACGACAGCCTGGCCAAGGTGGTCGGCGAAGTTCGCAGCGGCACCGACACGATAGCCACCGCCTCCAGCCAGATCGCCGCCGGCAACCACGACCTGTCGTCCCGGACCGAAGAGCAGGCCAGCTCCCTGG
>JAURXZ010000041.1 GCA_030654175.1 Bacteroidia bacterium | reverse complement strand
CAATACTATATGCTATTATTTTACCTTCGCTACCATTAGCTCGGATGTTATTAAAATTTAACATAGGACAAATATAATGACTATTACGAATAAATAAACCGTTATAGATATAAACAAAAATCCTTTATAGGGATAAGTACGTTTAATATTATCAACTTCCATTCCTTGTGCTTTGGTATAATTAGTAAAGCATTCAACACTAAGCTCCCCTTTTATGGAAGGGTTATATTTACTGACTCCTTTATTTGTGCCAAACCAAAGATTTCCTTTTTTATCTGTAATACAAGCTGCCACATGATTACTTATTAATCCTTGTTCAGTAGTATAATTAACAAAGAATTTACCGCCCAACACCTTTTTTGAATACTGATCATATTTGCATATACCTCCATCTGTACCAAACCATAGATTTCCACTTTTATCTTCAGTAATACACAGAACTTTATTATTTACCAAGCCCTGAATAGTTGTGAAATTCGTAAAACATTTTCCATCATATTTACTAACCCCCCCTCCGTTTGTAGCGAACCACATATTCCCAGCTTTATCTTCCCTGATTCCGTTAACCAGATTGTTTGCCAGTCCTTGTGATGTAGTGAAATTCGTAAAAGAGTTTCCATCGTATTTACTAACTCCTCCACCAGCAGTGCCAAACCAAAGATTTCCAGCTCTATCTTTATAACTGCAGACAATTGTACTTAATCCTAAACCTTGTTCGGTATTAAAATTTTGCATAAAGGAATACCCTCCAGCTTCACCAGCAAGTAGGGGGATTGTTTTAATTGGGTAAACATGTCCTGTTTGTGGACCTATATGAGTTTGGATGGTGAAAAGGCTGCTGTCTTTAGAAGAATAAATAATAATATTTGGTTTGGGGCAGGTATCAACTATTGTTACTATTGGATTGGAGGCAATAATTGAAACTGGAGGGCTAAAAGAAATGTCTTTTTTTTGCTTCCCATGTTTTTTATCACAAGAGAAAAAAACGAAAATTATTAATAATAGTAGGGTATAAAATCGGCACATATTTTTTTAATCACCCCGAGCGGAGCCGAGAGGTCTTTTTATTGATTACTAACAATGGAACTGTTTTCTTTTTATGGATTAACAGGATTCATCCAATTGGTTGGAGTGATAATCCAACAAAACTTTATCAAAAATTACGATGTTCTTTTACATAGCTTGTAACGTAATCAACAATTTCTTTAGTGTCGGTTCCCGGAGGAAATAATTTACCTACACCTTGTTCATTAAGCTTTTCCATATCTTTAGTTGGAATAATCCCCCCTCCTGTAAGCAATACATCGTCCAATCCTTTTTCTTTCATCAAAGCGATTATTTTTGGGAATACCGTATTATGGGCACCGGAAAGAATACTGATGCCGATCGCGTCAACATCCTCCTGCAAAGCAGCATTTACAACCATTTCAGGGGTTTGACGAAGCCCAGTGTAAATTACTTCCATACCGGCATCACGCAAAAAAGAAGCGATTACTTTTGCACCGCGGTCGTGACCGTCAAGTCCAACTTTTGCAATTAAAACTCTTATGGGTCGTTTCATACTAAATCAATGTGCTAATTTTTTGATGTCCAGATGCGCTAATGACTAACAACAAATGTGTTCCTGTTCGGGTTACGAATATACAAAAACTAATGGTAAAAAAACAGCTTTTCGATTATTAACTTATGGCGGGGATGGCAACAAAAAACGTACTTCCTTCAGGAGGATTTGTTTCAAATCGTATTTTGCCATTACTACTTTCAATAATACTTTTTACCATTGCCAATCCGAGTCCCATGCCTCCGGTTTTGGTTGTAAAATTGGGTACAAAAATTTTATCAAATGCATCCTCATTTATGCCGATACCATTGTCTTTTATACTGATGACGTAAAACTGATCTTCTTCTTTCAAACCAATTTCAATTTGCCCATTCCTATCTTCCGGAATGGCTTGAATTGCATTTTTAATAAGATTATTGAATACACGAAGGAGCTGCTCTTTATCGGCCAAAACAAATGCATTATCAGTTGTTTTGTTTTCGAAATCAATATGTATGTTTTCAGAATCCTGAAATAATGCAATACTATTCAGTAAAATCTCCTGCACATTAATTTTTTCCAGATTTGCTTTCGGCATCTTCGCAAAATTTGAAAATTCTGTTGCTATAGATGAAAGGGTATCAATCTGCTCGATGATCGTTTGTGTAAGACGTTCCACCTTTTGGTCCATATCCGGTGCATCGTCTTTCCAGATACGTTGTAAATGCTGAATACTTAATTTCATTGGTGTTAATGGGTTTTTGATCTCATGTGCAACTTGCTTGGCCATTTCACGCCATGCACTTTCACGTTCAGATTTTGCAAGTAATTCTGCACTTTTTGTAAGCTCCACTATCATTCTGTTGTATTCGCTTACAAGACTTCCGATCTCATCCATCTCCTGCCATTCAATCAATTCGTTGGTTTTACCAAGCTTGATCTTAGATAATTTATCCTGAATTAATTTAAGAGGTTTTGTAACATAATTTGAAATAAGAATAGCCGTTACAATGGACAAGGCAAATAACAATACATAGATATTTATAAGAGCAACGAGGAATCCTGAAATTTCTTTTTCCAGTTCATTTTGTTTTGCAAAATAAGGCAGATTAAGATATGACAGTAATTTACCATCTTTATTTTTAAATGGAATGTAGGCAGATAAATATTCTAATTTCCCAATACGTTCATCGTGAATAAACTCGGTTTTTTCGAAAACTGCGATTTGCAAAAAAGCTTCAGGATTCATCTTTTTGGATGTTAAGCCTTCATCAAAAACCTTTGGGCGAGAGGATGCATAAAGGTTACCCCTGGTATCGTATAAATTGATGTCCGTAAAAAAGACATTGGAAAACTTTTTTAATTTAAAGCTGATATATTCCGACATATCGTCTGACAATTCTTTTTCTTCAATAAACTTTGATTCCATTTCCATTAAAATAGAATGGATTTTTTCGCTGATGTTTTCACGATTTTTTGTTTCAAACTGTTGTTTGATATAATAAATTGTTCCTCCGCCAAAAAGAGCCAAAGAAGTTAAAACAATAAACACCAGAAACAACTGAATTCGATATTTAAAACTAAAATTCTTAAAAGGTGAGCCCCCTGAAGCTTGGTCAGCAAAAGAAATTAAGAGCAACAGCAAACTGAAAAATGCAAACAAATAAGAGAAGGTCGTGATCTGATCTATGATACCTTCCTTTTGTTTACTTAATACAATTAAGGTATCCGCATCGGGACGATATAAAAGATGATTAAAATTTTCTTTGGTGATGATAGAGAAATCCCCAACATTGTTATTAAAGTCGAGTACACTGAGGTTGTAAGGGAATTTGCCATATTGGCTGATCAATTGATCGTACTTGTATTTAGCATACGAATAACTACTTAACTCCTGAGATAATCCAACATTACGGTCCAGTAATAATTCAGGAAAACCAATTTCATCTGAAATAAATTTGGCATCAAGTTCAATATAAAGAGTGCCCAATTTATTTTTTGCAAGGTCAGTTCCAAAATCTTTGATCAGGACAGATTTCGACAAAGGAAATTTAGCCAGGTAACTGATTTTTCCGGATGCATTATTTAAGAATGAAAAATGTTCACATGATGTTGGAACACTTTGCTTTTCAATCAGTTCATCGAAATAAAGATTATTGTCGAACAAGGCATTTTGCGACTTTATGACAGGCATACAAAAATTATCAAACAATGCGATCCTGACATCATACTTCTCCCAAAAACCACTAAAATATACCTGTTTTAAACGTTTTTCAAACTTTTCAGTTTGCATTTCAACACCATTGATGTATGAAATTAAAATTGAATCATTAATTAGTTTTTTTTCTATATCGCGGAAAAGAAATTCAGCAACCGGATCCTGTTCAGCAACCAATTTTTCAGCATATACTTTCCGGCTCTCTATCTCTTTAATACTTGTATGCTTAACAAAAATATGCATCGCATAAAGAGAAAAAATAAAAACCAAAAACACAATCCCTGAAAAAGAATAAGTGATTTGTTTTTGTTTAATCACGGCAATTGCAATTATCAAAACAAATGGCCAGAAAACAATGATCAGATCAAGAATTCCCAGCAAATGCAAAATGGTGGAATGCACCGCTGCAGAAATTATAAATACCAGAACATATTGTTTTTTGTTCAGTTGAAACTGCTTTAAAACAGATACGATCTTATCGGCACACAAAAAATAAATGAATAAAAGCAAACCGATAATAACCAATGCTACATAGCTATATTGGTTAAGGCTAAATAAATTATTTATACTGAAAGGAATGTTGGAGTTTTTGATTAATCCCGAAAAAAGAGAGGTGATGATCCATGAGAACCAAAAAAAAGCAAGGAACATAAGCAATAAAAACACAAGCCTGTTGAAGTTTTTTAACTTTGTTAAAATGCCTTCTATCCTGTATTCCTTGAGTATAAAATAAGTTAAGAAAAACAAAAGCACCGTATTGATCATCAAATCACCGAGAGAGGTAAGCCAGACCGAACTCGCATCAGCATACACTTTTGGACTGAACAATTCAAAATCATAAAAAATCTGAGGCATTGAAAATTTAATGGTAAAATACCTCAGCAGCAAAACACTGATCGCAAATAAAACCAATGCGGTATTATTTCCAATCCGGTCCTTTACAGACAAAAAAGCTTTTTTAAGAAACAGAATAACAAAAAAGAACCCGAATAAATTAAATACCAGAGCAAAATAAGAATGCAAAGCAACAGAATTGTTTGCGGAATTAAATTCTAATGAAAACAAATACTCCTGACTAAGATTTTTAACCTGATTGGTAGCATTAGGAAAATTAACAATCAGTTTAGTTTCGGCAGGAACTGCAAAATCTTTTTGAAATTCATTTACAAGATATTTGTTCTGATAAGGATATTCGTTCTTGATCAAAATTAAACCAACAATCGTTTTTGCCGTAGAAGAATTGGTATTCGGCTTCATTACCTCAAACCATCCGTTATGAAGTTTCACCATTTTTGTATCCAGACAAACTTCTTTCATCCAGTTCTCAACGGCTATTGAGTTATCACTCCAAAATTTTAATGTATCATTTTCATAAATTAAAAAAGCCAATCCTTCCTTCTCCAATAGTGTATTGTAGTAATCCGGTTTTTCAGCAAAAAGTTGAGGATAACTTTGCGTTTCAGCACGTTTTGCTAAAACCGACATTTCTTCATTTAAACGCTTTTCTTTTTTATGTAAAATTTGTTCGAAATCAGAAATTGTAGGAGAAGCTCCATCAACAAAAGGATGATAGAGAAAGTAAGCTGCTAGAAAAAGGACTGCTGCTAAAACTAAGAAGAAGAATTTATTTTTTAAAAAGTTTTTCAAACAAAAAAAGTAAATATTGATAAAATCAAAGGACGCATTAAAAACAGATATATTACTAAAGCACAAATCGTACCATAGCTTCTATTCCTATCGCCAAACGGTAACAATTCCATTTCTGTATGCTTCCACTCCACTCAACCATTCACAACTCACGGCATATACATAAACTCCACCTTCCACCATTTTCCCCTTATATTTCCCATCCCAGCCCTGTTTTATATCATTGGTTCGAAAAATCAATTCGCCCCAGCGATCATAAATTTGCAGATCAAATATTTTTATGGAAGTCCCATACGCATAGAATAGATCATTCAGCTTGTTATCGTTAGGAGAAAATGAATTGGGAATGTATAAAACTTCACTTCCCTGGGTCACAGAGATTTCAACAGTATCGCCACCGGAACAACCGGATTCATTTGTGCCTGTTACATAGTAAGCCGTTGTTATCACAGGTGTTGCCAAAGGATCGGCACAATCAGCACAACTTAAACCTGATGTAGGTGTCCATAAATAAGTTAATCCACCTGTAGCGTTTAACTGAGTGCTGATCCCTGGTTCAATGGTATCATTTAAACCACCATTAATAACCGGTAATGTATCAATTTCGGCAGAAACACTTATTGGCTGCCCCAAACATCCGTTTGCTGTTGGAATTACAGAATAATTAATTGTGATTGCACTTGTTCCAGTGTTTAATACATTATCATTTATATTGCCGGTGCCACTTGTCCCGTTGCTGCCCGTCCAGGTAAAAGAGCTCCCTGTAACACAGGACGAAACAGGTATATTAAAAGGATTTCCCGAACAAACACTCACAGGACCTGCTGTTGCAACGGGAACAGGTTTAATGGTAATAGATTTTGCACTAAGGCCGGTTACTGAATCTCCGCAAACATCAACGATAATAGGTGCGGGAATATTTAATGTTGGTGTGGTACTGCAGGTAGTAGGACACCCCGGAATAGTTAATGCAATAGTATCTGACCCTGTGCTGGTGCAACCGTCTGAGGAACTGCCATATTGAGAAGGCCCGGTTGCCCATGGATGCGTTATTGTATAAGGAGGAACACCGTAATTAGTATTTACTTTTAAAAAAACTGTGCAGCTGTCAGAACAAACAGTGGTTGGAAAAACAGACCATTGCGCCTGAGTTGTTTCAACTGTTTTTCCCACAATAAAAGCGCTGAACGGCCAGTTGCTGACAGGACTGTAATAGATATAATCCTGGTTACATCCCGGCCCTAAGTTACTTCTTGCGAAACCATGTGTAAGATAAAATGTTTGAATGGAGCAGGATGGAGTAAAACAACAGCCTAAATAAGATTTGAAATCAGTATTCGGAACTATATAACAAGTACCAGGTAAAGAAGATGCCTCCGGATCGCTACAAGAAAGTATCAAACTTCCGCAAACGGTAGAAAGAGACATATATCCATCTAACAATGTAGGGGTGGGGGTAGCGAGAAGGTCTGCAAAATAACTGTCTTCTATAATAAATTGAGTGATAGTGATATTAGCAGGAATTGTTACCAAAATGCTGTCTTTTTGAAAATTTGGGAACTCACAGGAATTCATATATGTAGCCGGATAATTAGAAATGGGACCAGTAACCACCGGATCAATAGTAACGGGATATTTTCTGATTGGGTCATTTATCCATTGTTCTGGAATTATTATTTCTAAAACGGTCTTATGCTGATGTTGCACCAAATTGTATTTTCCGAATACAACTATTTTGTTTGCATCATAAAAAACGGGGGCGTTGAACCTTGCTTTCTCAATACCTTCACGAGAGTAAACAACCAAAGCCTCGCCCCTTAATCCCATCTCTGCCTCACCCCCAGCCCATCTCCAATTGGAGAGGGAAGAAAGGGAGGAGGTATAATACCCTTCTGGCAATTCAATTTCTTCAGAAATGATCACGTCTTGATTATTGGTATTAATGGGCTCCCGGATAATATAATCTGTTTCAATAGTGTTTTCATCAAAGATTATTTTTTTGTCAACACCTGCAATCACATTATTGATGAGCATTCCCTGTTCACCAACTGTGTAATCAGAATAATTTATTTCATGGTCATTGATCTTACAATTGCGATTAAAAATAATTTTGTTTTTTTCATCTGCTGATAATGCAGTACTTCCATCTTTATATAGATATGTTGGATACTGCTGTTGCAGAGAAGCCCAGGAATATGAGGGGCCATTGCTGTTTCCCATCTCATGTGAAGAAGGCTTGTGAGATTTGGAAAGTTTAATGTCTATAGGCTGGAACTTATTTTCTTTGTTAAGATAATTTAAATGTTGTGAACTGTATTGAATGACTACTTCTCCTTTATTGTTGTTAAATGTTCTCGAAGTATATGTTCTCTTATCAATTTCTTCTTTATAACTTTGATTGTTTACCGGGAAATTAGAAGGGAAAAGATGAGTAGAACCACCCCTCCTCGTTGAGATAGGATCGGAAGGTGTTTTTGAAGAATAAAGTCCGGAAAGTTTTTTATTAACAGAAGTTTCCATCAATACTTGTGGAGTATTTTGTGCTTCGCAATAATTAAAAAACAAGAAAAATAAAATGCCCATTAATCCTCCCTTGTTGGGAAGGCTTTTGATCCAGTTGTCTTTATCTTTTATTTTTATCATTAGCCATTTTAAGGTTTCGCCCCCTCTCTTTTGGAGAAGGGAGGGCAAACAGCCAGTGGCTGTTTGAGCCAGCTTGTGCCCAGCGGGAGAGGCATTTATTATCTCGTTAATGTAACGAATCCTGTTAATGATTTAGGCTTATCCGATTTTGATGTTATTTCTGCAATGTAATAATAAACGCCATCCGACACAGGTTTACCGCCTTTGTTATTTCCATTCCATTTAAAAGCGGAATCTGTTGATTCAAAGAGCAGCTGTCCCCAACGGCTATAAATTTTTATTTCAAATTTATCAATATTATATATATCGAATTCTCCTAAAGGAATAGGAATAAAAAAATCATTATAGCCGTCACCGTTTGGCGAAAACACATTGGGAAGCGTTAATTCAACAGGACAAGCATCCGGTTTTACATTGAACGTTTCTATTTTAGGACATACCGCGTTAGTAAAATTTACAGTTAAAATATAGGTGCCAGTATCGGCAACTGAAATTTGTTGTGCACTGCCTCCTCCATTATTCCATAAATATTCTGTTCCTAAAGTATCTGCAGCCAGCGTGATTGAATAATCACCATTAGGGCAAAGACTATCCGCATAAGTAACGGTTAAAGGAGATTGAATTTGAATTGTTACTGAATCTTTTTTAACGCAGCCCCCTGTTCCGGTAACCGTAACCGTATAACTGGTGGTGGTGATAGGCGCCACCGATGTACTTTGAGTGCTGCTTATAACGCTGGTACCATCCGACCAGGAATAGCTATAGCCTACTCCGCTATTTGTACTCAACGATACCGGCTCGTTGATACAAACTATTGTGTCGTTACCGGCATTCACAGTAGGATAAGGTTTAACCTGAATGGTTTTAGTAGCCGATGCTGAACCGCATTGATTTATAGAATTTATTGTTATCGAATGCGAACCTGGCGTTGTTGGAAATTTTATATCAATTTCGTTATTTGAAGTATCTATTATCGTTCCATTATTTGAAGTCCATGTGTAATATGTATTATCACTGAATGGCACCTGAAATAAATTGGTATCACCCTGACACACGATTGAGGGTCCTGTAATCAATACGTTAGGAGGTCCGAGCACCACAACACTATCAACTGGAGACCATGGACCCACGCAACCATAACTTGTTTCCTGTATTTTGAAAGTAAGAATTCCCGGACCACCTAAATTTACGTAAAGTTCATTTGAATTTGCTCCTGATGGTGAAACAAAAGGATTTCCACCATTAATTCCACTACAAATCCACTTATAGGTAGACATATCAGAATAGCTATAAGGAGTAAACATCAACATAACTGTTTCACCGGAACAAAAAGTATCTTTCATTGGTTTCCAGGGATAGGGCAGGGTAAAATCATAATCAGCACCATAATCATAGGAATCAATTATCTGGGGAGTGGAGCGAATCGCTCCAATGGTAACCCTTATCAAACTGCCTAAAGTATTGTCAGGTTCACTTGAATTAGTACCAACAATTCGCATATAATTCATACCTATCGGCACTCCAATTATTGGTAAACTGTCCTTGCATGGAATGTGAATATTTAGGGTGGTATCATCAACAGCAGCCACTGCGCCTAAAATACCATTGCTTCCTATTTGAGCAAAAGTCATTGAACTCATTAACTGAGTTGTAAATAAATTCCCAGGGCTATAAACTGCTGTATCATCATAAGTATTAACATCAATAGGTATTAAGGAGTTTAAACCTAAAGGAGAAACAGAGCAATCGCCAACACAATAACTCAGATCCATTTTATTATTGGTGGTAATGTCGCACTCCCCGATACAAAAGGGCCCCCACTGGCTTCCTGTTGCCACGGGGTTGCTGGAAACTATACGAATATAATAATCACATCCCGGAGGAACAATCGGCACCTGGCCGGAAACAGAACCAGGAGGTGTTCCCAATGCAGGATCGTAAGTGCCGGAATTAACGAAGGTTCCCACCACAACAGGAGTCGCGGGAAAAGTCCCGTTAGAATCAGAAAGCTGTGCTGTATATGTATTAAAAGTATAAACTCCGGTTGACGCAAAAGGAATATCAATTGCGCTTCCAATACATACCGCATTGGTATCCATAGTAACTACAGGCTGCATGGTTGTGATCACATTAGGACAATCCTCAATTACAAAACAAGCACTTGCAATGCCTGTTATTAAAGGTGGTGGAGCGTTCCTGCTAATTCTGATTTTATAACAAAGCCCCGGAGTTGCACCATTCGGAAGTTGAATACCAATTATACCGGTAGTTTGTGGGTAAGAAATTGTGGTAACCCAAGTAGTAAAAGAGCTTGGGAAAGTTCCTGAAGAATTAGACAATTCAATTTCATAGGTTCCATTACACAAGGTGTCAGAAATAGTATAATAAATGGTAAGATAAGTTCCTTGACAAACTGAACTTGGTGAAACACTATCAATAGAAATAGTTACAGGATCAATCAGATCATAACTTGCTACAATATTTATATCATCAATGGCAAAAGCCACTGAATTTGGAGAGGTGCCATTATCGTTCTCCCACCTGAAACCAAAACGAAGGTTACCCACATTACTAAAAGCGGGGTTGGTAATATCTTCATATTTCCATTTATATTTATTGTTATACTGAGTCAGACCAATTTGGATCCAAGGGCCGTTATCAGCGCTATAATATACTTTACCATAGGCCGTTGGGGAACCTTCGGAGAGGTAAAAAAAGCTAAAATGAACAGAATCCATTCCTAAAGTACACAAGCCATCCGTCATGTATGCAAAACGATCAGATGGATTCGCAGGATTATAGTTGCAATTTGTTATTGCAGATGGCGCATCATGGATATGAAGGTAGCTGCTATAAGGCGCTGAACCGATAGTTCCGCTATAAGTACTGTCTTGCCGCATAGTGGTAGGGTACGTAGGTACACCACTATATTGATTATTTATGATCCATTGATTGCTGCCCATAGCAGAACCCGGACCGGCACCATTGATCGTAAAAGAAGTGCCACCGGATTGGAAGTCTTCAGTGAAAAGTTGTATGCTTTGTGCCTTTAACAAGCAACAGCTAATCAGTAAAAAACTATATAAAAGAATTGCTTTTTTGAAAATCATCTTTTTTGAGGCTAGTAATCTGAAATAAAAAGCTAATATAAGAAAAAATAATTTCAGTTCTGCTTTTTTTTGCCTCTCAATCAGACACTTAACTGCATCATTAAATGGAGCGGAAAACCATCTAACACTTACAAAACGTTATTATGACTTGGCATCCAATTCCTTTTTTAATGAATATTTTAACCTTATTTAATCCTATTAATCGGCATCATTTTCATTCTATTTATTATCGATTAAAAAGAAAGAATGCATTCAATTCATACAAAACCATTATTTTTATAAATTAAATGTTTTGGAATTCAATGTTGAAAAAAACACCAAAATAAAATGAACCCTAAAAAAAAGCATTTTTCAGAGAAAAATAAGCAAGGACCCTCATTTTCATTACCTGAGAAAAGTGATGATACAGTTTATATCCATTCCTCCAAAAAAGGATCGGGTTTCTCTGCATTTGCCGGTTTCAAAATTCAGGCGCTGATTTTAGTGATCCTTGGTTTTATTCTGTATTCCAATTCTTTTACTAATGAATATGCATTAGATGATGGTATTGTGATTCAGAAAAACGATTATGTACAACGTGGTGTTCGTGGTATTCCAAAAATTTTAACAACTGATGCTTACGATAGCTTTTACCGGCAAATGCACGCAAAACAGCAACTTTCAGGGGGACGGTACAGACCTCTTTCTGTTGTTACCTTTGCTGTTGAACAAGAACTTTTCGGCTCCAAAGAAAAAGTAAAACCTGCTGAAGATGCGGCCTTTATAAGGCATGTATTAAATGTTGTGTTTTATATTTTGTCGATAGTGGTGCTTTTGTGTTTTTTGCGAAATTTTATTTTCAAGAATGATCCGCTCATAGCATTTATTGCCTGCCTGATTTTTTTGATTCACCCTATACATACTGAAGTAGTAGCGAATGTAAAAAGTCGTGACGAAATTTTATCTTTTTTGTTTATCATTCTTACGTTCATCGCGCTGTTGCGTTATCACGAAAACAAAGAAAAAAAACAATTATTTTATGGAATGGTATTTTATTTTCTGGCCTTCCTTTCAAAAGAATATGCAATAACATTATTGTTGCTCATTCCAATGCTTTTATATATTGTTAAAGGCAGTACTCTCAAAGAAAGCATCATATCAACCATGCCGTTTATTTTAGTTGCAGCTATTTATTTATTCATTCGTTTTTCTATTGTTGGAAAAGGCGGTGTCGTTGAAAATCCGGATGTACTTAATAACCCTTTTAAATTTGCAACTACCCAGGAAGAATGGGCAACAAAAATTGAAATATTGAACCATTATTTACGATTATTATTTTATCCGAATCCACTTTCAAGCGATTATTCCTACAACACAATTCCTTACACCAATTTTAGCAACGGGCTGGTGTGGATGTCTATAATGATTCATCTATCAATGATCGCAGCCACGTTTATATTATTTTTCAAACGAAATATTTTATCATTCGCACTTGCGTTCTATTTGTTGCATCTGTTTTTGGTCTCCAATTTTTTAATGGATCTTGGTGCAACAATGGGAGAACGATTGGTTTATCATTCCTCCTTAGGTTTTGCAATAATGATAGCTGTTCTGATAGTTTGGCTCTTAAAAAAAATCAAACAAAAAAACACAAAAATAATTATTGGAATTGCTTTGGGAATTTTAGTAATAAGTTGGTGTACAGTAGTAATAATTAAACGGAACGCCCAATGGAAAAACGATACAAGTCTTTTTATTGCTGATTCGCAAACAGTCCCAAACAGTGCATTAGTTAATGGAAATGCCGGTAAGGCTTATATTGACCTTTCCGAAAAACCGGAGAATAAAGCACAGGAAAAAGAACTTATTATAAAAGCAATTTATCATTTGAGCAAGTCAGTTTCTATTCATAAAGAATATGTAAATGGTTATTTGAACCTGGGTGTAGCCTATTTTAAATTAAAAGATTATGATAAGGCGAGGGCAAACTGGGATATTGCAAAAAAGATCTATCCGAATAATCCTTTTTTAAAGAACAATTTAAAATTAATGGGTACCGTTTATTTCAATGATGCAATGAATATGGGTTCAAAACGTCCGCTGGAGGCGCTCAAATTATTGGAAAAAGCACTGGAAGTGGACCCCAACAATGCGGATTACTGGTATAATTTAGGCGGGGTGAGTTACACGGTAGGGGATTTTGAAAAGGCAAGGGAAGCATGGACAAAAACACTATTACTTGACCCGAATAATCAGGAGGCAAAACAAGGAATGTCTGCATTGCCAAATAAATTGAAATAAATTGAAATTTTCTAACGATTATTTAATTTCGATCATGCGTTAACCTATTTTTAAATGAATTGATAGCCTGCTGAACAAGGAACTATTCAAAACTATTCATACTTTTACTTAAAATCAAAATAATATCATGAGCAAGACATTAAAACGGATAACAATAACTTTGGCTGTTATAGTAGGACTATGGTTAGCAATTTCCTATATACTTCTTATCGTATCACCCAAAATGATTTTTAAAACTGAAAAAAGTAAAAATCTGGTATCGAATCTTCATACTGTTCAGGAATTCAAAACAAACAATAGCGGAGACAGTATAGATATTCAGTGGCTAACTAACGACACATCGAAAATTACCTATTTATATTTGCACGGCAATATAGGTCGCTTATCAAAAGTGATTGACGACCTGCTCCCTTTCGGAAATATATGCTCCCCGGCCTACCCCGGTTATTCAAAATCTACCGGTCAACCAAACACTGAAAATATTTACGAAATGGTTGATATCGCCATTAAATTTTTACAAGAAAAAAATATCGATTTAAAAAATGTAGTTGTGTTGGGCCATTCTCTAGGCGGTTCTCCCGCAATGTATGCCGCAATTAAATATCCTGAATTGAAAAAAGTAATTACAATAAATACCTTTTACAGCATGACAAAAATGTGTGAAGACAAATATAAAATCCTCTGCATTTTCAGCGGCAGCATCCTTAACACCGCATCGTTAGCTCCAAGTACCAAAGCTCCGGTATTAGTTTGTCATACCCCTGCCGATAACCTAATTCCATTTGTACATGGAGAAATGTTGTATAAAATAGTTGGTAGCACAAAAAAAGAATTTCGAAAAATAGGCGGAACTCATGGTGAATTTAATATGGTGGAAGTTTTAAAATAATGTTCCTGATTTTATTATGCTCAATCATCTCTTCTCATCAGTGTTTTTAATAATTTATTGTTTACTTGATTCTAAAAAAATTGAGTTAATGGAATTTTCGCACTGATTTTGTAAAATGAAACTGTTAAAAATTTAATCAGCAGTAAAAGACAAAAACAACAAAGCTATAAATCCAGGCTTAATAAAAGAAATACTCCCCCACAACTAAATGAAGTTCTGCAATTTAAGGCTACTGCAAAACACCAAGTACTCCCATTGCGAATTGCATCCTAATGAGCCCTGTGTGTATATCTACATTAATATTAACAAAACCTTGCGTATTTAAAGAATCATTAATAATTCATGTAACGCATTGATACAAAAAAGGCCACCTCTTTCAGAGATGGCCTTTTCAGGTTACTAAATTCAATTCTTATTTATTAATTATCAATTTGTTTACAATCATTTTACCACCGTTGGTCATCACCTTATAGAAGTAAATTCCATTTGGAAGTGAGGTTCCGTCAAAGATTACATCTTTCACATCACCTGCCTTTAAATTCCCTTCAAATAAGTTAGAAACTTCAGCACCTTCAATATTGTAAACTTTAATGCTTACTCTATCATCTTGAGTGCTGTTGAAGCTTATTGTAGTTGTGGTGTTGAATGGGTTAGGGTACGCTAGTACATTCATATTATTACCAATGTTCTCAATAACTGCATTGTCGCTTTCTTCCATTTCTCTTCCTGCTGGAGTGAAACATGCTAAGTTAACACCGCATTCACCCAACTGATCGCCATGAGCAAGGTGGTCGGCAATAGAAGAAGCATCAATACAAAGTGTCTGGGTTTTTCCATTACCTGACTTATGGCAGATCATTACCTTATTCCCTTGTCCTTTCAGGATAGAGTTTCCACCTTTCTCACATCTTACATCAATAGCACAAACTGTTACTATATCATTAGCAACACAACCGTTTAAGTCAGTTACTGTAAAATCATAAGAAGTTGTAACATTCGGACACACATTGGTAGAGGCAGAAGAAGCGCCATTGCTCCAAGAATAAGTATAAGATGCAACCCCACCTGTAACAGTTCCGTTCAAAGCTGCACAAGCTTTAGGAGCATACCCAAAGTATACAGTCTGGTTGCTTCCTGCTTCTACTACAAGTTGATTAGGCTCTGTCAAAGTAGTAACTAAGCTTGTTGTTGATCCGTTAGCATCAGTAATGATAACTGTATAAGTTCCCGAAGTCAATCCAGAGGCTACTGCACCCGTTTGCGCTGGGGTAGTCGACCATGAATAAGTATATGGCAGACATCCCCCATTTACAGTTACGGCAACTTCTCCATCATTTTTCCCTTTGCAAGAGATGTTATGACCGCCAAAATAGGTTTTAGCCAGAACTGAAGCTACAAGAGGATCAGAAGTAACTGTTACGTCAAACGAACAAGAAGCTGTATTTCCGGAAGCGTCAATAACAGAATAGTTAACAGTTGTTGTTCCCACAGGGAAATGATCGCCAGACTGATAATTGCTGTTTACAGTGAAAGTACAGTTGTCAGTAATTTCAAGAGCACTCCATGTTACAACCGGAGAACAATCATTTCTCTGAGCTTGTACAGATATGTTAGCAGGACAGCTGATGATCGGTACAATTTTGTCTTCAATTGTAACAGTTGAAACACATGTTGAAACGTTACCATTTACATCGGTTACTGTCAAAGTAACAACGTTAGTGCCAACATTCGAGCAAGTGAAATTTGATTGATCAATTATAACAGAAGCTATACCACACGCGTCATTTGATCCGTTATTGATGTCAGCAGCTGTAATTGAAGCTTCACCATTTGCATCTAATTGAACTGTAATGCTTTTGCAAAGGGCAACAGGAGCAACATTATCCTGAACAAGTACTGTTGCTGTTTCAGTTGAAACATTTCCGTTATTATCAGTTACTGTTAATGTTACTGTGTTGTTTCCAACGTTAGCACAAGTAAAGCTATTTGGTGAAACACTTAATGAAGCAATTCCACATGCATCAGATGAACCATTGTCAACCTGTGTTGCAGTAATTGAACCATTTCCTGTTACATCTAAAGAAACAGTGATGTTTTGAGTTAATGCTACCGGAGCAACATTATCCTGAACAAGTACTGTTGCTGTTTCAGTTGACACATTTCCATTATTATCAGTTACTGTTAACGTTACTGTATTGTTTCCAACATTAGCACATGTAAAGCTATTTGGTGAAACACTTAATGAAGCGATTCCACATGCATCAGATGAACCGTTGTTAACCTGTGTTGCAGTAATTGAAGCATTTCCTGCTGCATCTAAAGAAACAGTGATGTTTTGAGTTAATGCTGCCGGAGCAACATTATCCTGAACAAGTACAGTTGCTGTTTCAGTTGACACATTTCCGTTATTATCAGTTACTGTTAATGTTACTGTGTTGTTTCCAACATTAGCACATGTAAAGCTATTTGGTGAAACACTTAATGAAGCAATTCCACAAGCATCAGATGAACCATTGTTAACCTGTGTTGCAGTGATTGAACCATTTCCTGCTGCATCTAAAGAAACAGTAATGTTTTGAGTTAATGCTACCGGAGCAACATTATCCTGAACAAGTACAGTTGCTGTTTCAGTTGAAACATTTCCATTATTATCAGTTACTGTTAACGTTACTGTATTATTTCCAACATTAGCACAGGTAAAGCTATTTGGTGAAACACTTAATGAAGCAATTCCACATGCATCAGATGAACCATTGTTAATCTGCGTTGCAGTGATTGAAGCCTCTCCTGTTGCATTTAATTGAACAGTGATGTTTTTAGTTAAAGCTATTGGAGCCACATTATCGTTAACTGTTACATTAAAAGAACATGTACTGCTATTTCCATAGCTATCAGTTGCAACAAATGTGTTAGTTGTTGTTCCGATAGGAAATTGAGATAGGGATGGCAATCCTGCGGTTTGAACTAAAGAAGTTCCGCCAACGATCTTAATGTTATCAAAAAACACATCCAGCTGAGAGCTATAGATAGATGCATCTATTATTTGTATCTTAACAGATTGTCCTGCATAAGCACTGATATCAAAACACATATTGCTGAAAGGACGGATAGCCGGGCTTCCTGGTGTAGTTTTAAATAATGTGGTAATAATAGCATTTGTAGAAGGGTTTCTTAATTCTATGGCAATAAATTGACTTGGAGAAAAGCCTACAGCATGATTTCTATACCCTAAGTCCAAACACAGAGAAATTGTGCCGGAAGGAAGTGTTACATTCTGATATAAACTATGTGTTGAACCACATCGTTGTAAAAACACCCCCATTTTTGTGCCATCAGAAGGAGCCGGTGTAAAAAGGAAACCGGGAGAAATAACTTGTTCGTTCATATTATTTGCATAGTCAAATATAATTTGACCATTACTGATTGTTTGGCCTGCATTTCCGATTGCGAAAAGCCCGCAAGTTCCACTAGTGCTGGATAATGACCATCCGTTGTAATTTCCACTTTCAAAACTACCATTCACAATCGGGTTGCTGTTAGAGCCGCCAGAGCAATTATCCGAAACCTGAGGCAGGTTAAAAGCAACTTTTGCGCTGCAAGAAGTTGTGCTGCTTCCAACTGTAATGTCAGATTGGCAAACAATAACCGGAGCCGTAACATCTTTAACCGTTACTACAGCTGTGCAAGAAGATGAATTACCATTCACATCGGTAACTGTTAAAACCACATTATTATTACCGGTTTTGCTGCAATTAAAAGAGCTTGGATTAACACTTAACGAAGCTATACCACAAGCATCGTTTGAGCCATTATTTACATCGGTTGCAGAGATAATAGCCTGACCGTTTGCATCTAAATGTACGGTAACGTTTTTGCAAAGGGCAACTGGAGCTACTTTATCTTCTAAGGTTATGGTAGCTTGACAAGAACTTATATTACCACTCAAATCAGTAACTGTTAGCGTAATAATGTTTGCACCTAAGTTAGAACAATCAAATGTTGATTTATCGATTGTAACTGATGCAATTCCGCAAACGTCATTTGAACCATTGTTTACATCGTTAGCCGTGATTGTAGCTTGTCCGGTTGCATTCAGCTGCACTGTGATGTTTCTGCATACTACTACAGGTGCAATTTTATCCTGTATAGTTACAGTTGCTGTTTCGGTTGAAACATTTCCGTTATTATCAGTTACTGTCAATGTTACAATATTGTCTCCAACATTTGCACATGTAAAGTTGTTTTGTGATACATTTAATGAAGCTATTCCGCAAGCATCAGTTGATCCATTGTTTACATCGGCAGGAGAGATTGACGCATTACCAATTGCACCTAATTGAACTGTGATGTTTTGAGTTAAAGCTACGGGAGCAACATTGTCCTGAACTGTAACCGTGGCGGTACAAATTGAACTTAATCCGTGTGGATCGGTCACCGTTATTGCTACATTAGTAACACCAATAGCAAAAGGCCCTGCAGGAGAAACGCTAAATATTAAGCTATCACCATCAGGGTCAGTAGAACCTCCATCAAAATCAATTGCATTTGCAGAAGCTGTGCAATCATTATCTGTTGATAATGATATGTTTTTACAAACAGCAACAGGAGCCTGATTGCAAACTTTTACTGTTACTGTTTTTTCAGATTGCGAGCTGCAACCGTTTCCTCCTGTAACAGACACTGTATAAGTACTTGTAGATACAGGAGAAACAGTAATACTGCTAGTTGTTTGTCCACCTGGTGACCAAACTGCTGCAGGTGCTGCATAAGTTACAATTACCTGTGCATAATTTCCACCTAATGCTGCCGCAGGAAAGAATCCAAAAGTATTGGCACTCATCAAAAATGTATTGGCTCCACCAACATTATAATTGGTTGGACTAAAATTTACAGTAAAAATTTGTGGGGTTGACGGAGCACCACATGAGCACCAGCCCGTTGTGGTGTTAAATCCATTCGAAGCTAAAGAATTGAAAGAAGTTGTATGAGCGCCTACGTTGCATTCAACCCCAACTGAAAATTTGATTTGAACATTCGCTACCAAGCCATTCCCTGCATCATTCCATGTGAAACCTACCTGTCCACTCCCATATTGAGAGCCTCCACCACAACTGTTTGGAACATTTACCAAATTAGCCAATGGAATATTATAAGTAGTAACAGGAGAGAAAGGAATTGAAGGAATTGAAAGGGTAGTTGTTGTTGAATTGCCCTCACAATATTCTATATTACCTGCTGGTGAGATAATTGGGGCAGTTGGAGTTGGTTTAATGTTTACAATTACACTTCCTGCTTTCCCCCAGCATCCGCCAGGTATTTGTGCTCTGAAATAATAGGTACCTGAACTTGTTATTACTTTGCTTGTTGCTGAATCAGCTGTTGATGTACCATTGCTATTTCCTTGAAAATAAATTACACCACCGGTACCACCAGAAGCTGTAATAGTCGCGTTTCCACAAAATGTCCCTCCACCACTCACAGTGGTAGCGGTTGGACTTGGCGTACAACAGTTATTCATTGGGACTTCAAAAACTGTGTTCAAATTACGATCAATAAAATAAAGGCTATTACAGTTTCCTTTGTTTGATTCTTTACCAAAACATAAATCCATAATTGCAGAACCGTCATTTACAAAAGCTGTTGTTGGCCCACCATTTTCAGCGGTGAAAAGTATTTTGGTATTTCCACTACCAAAATTAGAAATGCTTGAATAAACATCTCCTGTATTCGGATCAATTGCTCCATTTGAATAACCACAACCACCCGGCATTAAAGAAGAAAAAATATTTGTAGGGCTTGTCCATTCAAGTGTAGGATAGTCCGTCCCTTCAGTATGCCCAGCTGTGTTAATTGCATAATTATTTTGTCCGCCACAGTCTACATAAACCACATAATTACCATTCGGCTGAATACCAAATGCATCGCCATGATTTCCATTAGGAACAGAAGCTGAAACATGCCCCATATTAACTTTTCCGGCAGGAGTAACCTTATAAAAATCGAACATACTTTCAAACCCAATAATTAAGTTCCCTGCAGGATCAAAATTTAAACCATAACGACCATTCCCAATATTACTGGCGTATATGGAAGATGTTCCGGTTGTCGGATTTATTTTATAAATGGATCCAGAATTACCATCCAATGTATAAATATGACCATCATTAACATTAAACGCCATCTTCACAACTTCATTGTGAGCGAATGCGTAGTTACGTATGAATGAAACCACTCCTGCTGGAGTAATTTTATAAAGGTTAAAATTGCTGCTACTTGTGGAACTCACGCCTGCAACATAAACATTTCCTGAAATAGGATCGGCTACAATACCATCAAGTAGTTGACCTGCTAAAAGTCCGCTTGATGCTACTTGTCTAACTGAATATCCAGCAGGCACAGTTGGTGTTTGTGCATATGCAGATATCGTTGTGAGGATTGAAATACAAACAAAAAATAAATTAATAATTTTCTTCATAATGGTTGTTCTGTTTTTGGGTTTAGAGATTTAGGTTTAAGTTTAGAAATTAACATTCATTGTTGTATTACTTGGATTATAGGTAGCCGGAAGATTGATAATTAAATCAGCTAATTGTGAATCTCCTGAGCAATTTCCTTCTATATGTTGTAATGGGACCATCATGGGGATGGAGACAGACTTTGAAAAGTGAGTTCCATCTGTTGTATTAGTAACAGTAAGTTCAAAAACAGCAACTTGGGAAATATTACTTTCATTAAATACTTTTAAATGAATTTGATTTGAGCTATCACATTTCACTATTGCACCAGAAACATCAACATGCGTACTGCTTTCTCCTAAAATGCGCATTGGCTGAAAAATAATCCCATTCAACATTTGCCCAAAAGACTGCTGACAAGCCAATGAAAAAATAAAAAATGTAAAGAAAATTTTGATTCCTTTCGAAATTGAGTTTGTTTTGGTTTGTTTCATGTTTAGTTTAGATATTTTGTTTAGATATATAAAAAATTATTTTCAGAATTAAGACTAATATGTTGAACTTTTAAAATGTACCAATAAAATCATTATTCATCTTTGAAATATGTGATATTATGATGAAATTTCAATAAGCTAATTCTACTATGGAAGGATACAAATACTTTAATCATTTTCTTCGCGGTTTCAGAAACAAACGACATTATCATTTATTTTTTTAGGTTGATCACCAAAATTTATTGCGCGGCAAAAGTAGTTTCACGATTTTCTGAAACCAACTAATTTATGATTAAAATCATTTGATAGAATAATCCTCTTTTATTTCTATATCTGATTACAATTTTTCGACAACAATACTTTTATTTATGATTTTTGACATAAATCTTTTCCGTAAGAAATCGAAAATAAAAAAAAGTTCTCCTTTGATAAAAATCATTTTTGAGAACTCTATACATTAAACGCTAACTAACAAGCTGTTGGATAATAATGCATATTGGTAATTTGGAAATAAATAAAAATTTATTTTTTTATTAAATAGGCATAAAAGTGAAAATAAATAAATAAATAAAATATTTCTCTGTTTATTCTGTATGTAGCAGTTTTTTTTTCTTTAAAATAATGCATCAATCAAAAAAGAAAGAATTATATTCCAGAGTATATCACCATAAATACCTACCATTAAACAAATCAAAAAGCATTAAGTTAAGAGCTCATTAGAAATTAGCTTGCTAATAATTCAAGTATATATTTTATGTTTTTGAATTTTTGTGCATATATATTAATAGTTCCGATTATATTTGATAAAAAATAATGCATCTGAAATAACATCTGAATGAAAAAACTAGAACTGAAAATTGCCTTTACAGAATTTGACAATGAAAACGAGATGAGTTCTTCAGAACAAGACTTACTTCAAAAGGCAAGAAATGCTGGCGGTTTGGCCTATGCCCCGTATTCCAATTTTCATGTGGGTGCTGCATTATTATTGGAAAACGGAGTAATTGTTACTGGAAATAATCAGGAAAATGTAGCATATCCAAGCGGTTTATGTGCGGAACGGGTTGCCATGTATTATGCAGGAGCACAATATCCGGACGTTGCTATTAAAACGATAGCAATTACCTGCAAATCAAAAACCTTTCATGTAGGCGAGCCTCTCTCGCCTTGTGGTGGCTGCAGGCAGGCAATGTCGGAATATGAAATGCGCCACAAATCAAATATCAGAGTGATCTTAATGGGTGAAACCGGCAAAATACGTGTTGTTGACAGTATTGCTGATCTTTTGCCATTTATGTTTAAAGCCGAGGAATTAAAAAACAATTGAGTATTGACATGTAAGCTACAGGGCAACGAGCTAAAAAATATTTTATCTCATATCCCAATGCTTATAACTCTTATCTGATTTGTCTAACAATTTTATTGTAAATTTGTATTTGAAACTAATGAGATTCTAATGGGAAAAGTTGCAGCAAAAAATAACAAGGGGGCTATAGATGAAACTAAATCTCCAACAAAATTCAGCAAAGAAACTTACCTTAAATGGTATGAATCAATGTTGCTGATGCGTAAATTCGAAGAAAAAACAGGCCAATTATATATTCAACAAAAAATACGCGGCTTCTGTCATCTTTACATTGGACAAGAAGCATTGGTAGCTGGTTCCGAATCCGTACTTCGCAGGGAAGATCGTGTTATTACTGCTTATCGTGACCATGCACATCCGATAGGCCGCGGGTTGCATCCCAAATACATCATGGCGGAAATGATGGCAAAAGCTACCGGTTGCTCAAAAGGCAAAGGCGGTTCCATGCATATTTTTTCTAAAGAATTTAATTTCTTTGGCGGACATGGAATTGTTGGCGGACAGATCCCTTTAGGTGCAGGTATCGCTTATGCTGATAAATATAATGGTAATGATAATGTAACCCTTTGTTATATGGGAGATGGCGCTGTGCGTCAAGGGGCATTGCATGAAGCATTTAACATGGCCATGTTTTGGAAATTACCGGTGATTTTTATTATTGAGAACAATTATTACGCAATGGGTACTTCAGTTGAACGAACTTCCAATGTGCATAACTTATATAAGATAGGTTTGGCATATGACATGCCCTCTTTTGCTGTTGATGGAATGACGTGCGAAGCTGTTCACGAAGCAGTAGAAACAGCGGTTGCCAGAGCACGCAGAGGTGATGGCCCTACTTTATTAGAGATGGAAACATATCGTTACAAAGGGCACTCAATGAGTGATGCACAAACATATCGTACTAAAGAGGAAGTTAAAGAATACCAAACACAAGACCCTATCGAAAAGGTGTTGGTGACCATCAGAAAAAACAATTGGCTTAATGAAGCTGAAATTGAAGTGATTGAAAATCGTGTTGAAAGTATAGTAGCTGAATCTGTTAAATTTGGTGAAGATTCACCTTATCCAACGGCCGATGAGCTTTATAAAGATGTGTATACACAAACGGATTATCCATACATTGTAGAATAAATAGAGAATTAGCGAAATGGAGATTGGGAGAATTACAATTCTCTCCCTCTCTAAATCAAGAAATCAATAATATAATAAATATATGGCTGAAGTTGTACGAATGCCCAAGTTAAGTGATACTATGACCGATGGTGTAGTTGCAAAATGGCATAAAAAAGTTGGCGATAAAGTAAAATCAGGTGAGTTGCTTGCTGATATCGAAACGGATAAAGCAACAATGGAATTTGAATCGTTTCAAAATGGATTTTTGTTACATATTGGTGTTCAGGAAGGAAAAGGCGCACCTGTTGATTCCATACTTGCTATTTTAGGAAATGAAGGCGAAGATGTTTCTGCATTGCTTGCCGAAGAAGCAAAAAAATCAACTGAAGTAAAAGAAGAAGTGAAACCTGAAGCAAAAAAAGAAGTTGCTTCCGAAAAATCAACAGTAAAAGTTGAAAAAGTTGCTACACCAGCAACAAGTGTCCAGCAACCAACTGCTAACAATAGCAATGAACGCCAGAAAATATCCCCATTAGCAAAAAAATTAGCGGAAGATAAAGGCATTCGTTTAAATACCTTAAAAGGCAGCGGAGATGGTGGAAGAATTATAAAACGTGATATTGATAATTACAAATCAAGTGGCGGAGCACCTGAATTTGTTGAAGTAGAAAGCTATACCGAAGAAGGCGTTTCTCAAATGCGTAAAACCATTGCCCGCAGATTAGCTGAAAGTAAATTTTCAGCACCACATTTCTATTTAACGATGGAAATTGATATGGATGAAATTATTAAGGCACGCGAAGTGATCAATACTGTTGCCACTGTTAAAATCTCATTCAATGATCTGGTGATTAAAGCGGTTGCATCCAGCTTGCGCAAGCACCCTAAAATTAACTCATCCTGGCTGGGCGATAAGATCCGCTATAACAACCATATCCATATAGGTGTAGCAATTGCAGTAGAGGAAGGTTTGTTAGTGCCTGTGGTACGTTTTGCTGACGGGAAAACATTAACACAAATTGCTACTGAAGTACGCAATTATTCGGCTAAAGCAAAAGATAAAAAATTACAACCAAGCGATTGGGAAGGAAATACATTTACCATTTCTAATCTCGGTATGTTCGGCATCGAGGAATTTACTGCCATCATTAATCCTCCTGACGCATGTATCCTGGCTGTGGGCGGTATCAGGCAAACGCCTGTTGTAAAAAACGGACAAATTGTACCGGGTAATCTTATGAAAGTTACCTTATCCTGCGACCACCGCGTAGTAGATGGAGTATTGGGTGCTGCATTTTTACAAACCTTAAAACGTAATTTAGAAAATCCGGTGCTTATGCTGGGAGCTTATTCAATTTAATATTGAAATAATACTTCTAATTATTAAAATAGAAAAACCGATACTATTCCATTAGAATAATATCGGTTTTTTTGCGATCATATTAAAAAGCCGCCTTGCAATTTTTTGCAAGGCGGCTTTTTAATATGAACCAGTTTTTTATAACCTGGATTCGATTGTTAATTTTTGAAGTCCAATAAAACCCGATATGCCGCGTTAGGGATTGGAACGTAAATCCTTTTCTTGTTTAAGAAAAGATTGAAGTGAAAAGCCCGCCCCTTTCTTTTTTCAAAGAAAGGGGGACGCCCAAATGATTATTATTTTAAAGTAACACTTGTTTCACCAATAATAACATTATCACATCCTATTGTGATCAGGTATTTACCAGAAATAAATGGAGTAGGGCTTTCACAAAAAACGTCCACTGCAAGCTCTTCGTTTCTGTAATCTACATCTTCTTTTCCTGCATAGTACCCTTTAGAACCATTGAAACTAAACATATCAGATGATTTTGTGAGTTCTTTTCCATCAGGAGATATAATGCGAACATAAATACTTTTTTCACCGCTTTTAGCGATTTTGTTTTCACCTAATACAAAAGAAACTTTGATTTTTTCAACACGTGAAGCTCTTTCAGCCTCTACTTCTTTTTTACCTCCTGATTTAAATTTTACACCTTTTGCAACCGGACGGGTGGCTTTCAAAATAGAACCTAAATTCACGGTGCTTTGCAAAGCGTCTTTGTCTTTTGATAGCTTGGTGGTGATACCTTTTTCCGCACTTAAGTCAGCGGTCACCTTATTCTTTTCAGCGGTGATCACCTGGTTCAACGTATTTAATGAATCGATCTCAACAATGTAGTGTTTCATTATCTTACGCAAAGAAGCCGTTTCTTTGCGAAGCTTAGAGATAATATAAGCATCATCTTTATGTTTATCCGCTTGTATGATTAATTCAGCAATTTCGGCACGTTTGGCTTCCAGTTCTACCTGCATTGCCTGGTCATTCGTTTGCAAAGTAGCATACTCTTCCTGCAATTCAAGTAAATCAGCTTTCACATTATCACGTTCCAGTGTAACTTGCTCTTTTATTACCACTTCAGTATTTGCACGTCCACGTTCATGCAGCCAAAGCCCAATAAATGTACCGTTTCCCAATAATAAGAAAATCAATAAAATAATTAACAACTTGTTGTTTGACTTTTTTTCTTCTTTCTGATTATTTTCCATAATAAATATTGATTAATTTTATAGTGCAAAAGTAATAAATTTTAATTGTCATAAACCAACGTTATGCTAAACGATTTTATTGCATTGCTATTTCCACATGTCTGTGTTTCCTGCGGGAAAAGCTTATATAAAAAAGAGCATAGTATTTGTACTTATTGCGCCTATTATTTGCCCAAAACTAATTTTCATTTAGACAGTGACAATCCCATTGCAAAAATTTTCTGGGGGCGCGTACCCATTGTTTCTGCTGCCGCATTCTATGGCTTTAATAAAGGAGGAAAAGTACAACATTTAATCCATCAGTTAAAATATAAAGGACAAAAACATATTGGTGTTTCTGTTGGAAAACTATATGGTTATGAACTTAAGTATTGTGAGGATTTTAATAGCATCGATATAGTTATTCCCGTGCCTTTGCACCCTAAAAAGCAAAAGAAGCGAGGATACAATCAAAGTGATGGTTTTGCTGAAGGTCTGGCTGAAAGTATGAATGTGAAAGCCGATTTAAAAACGCTTTATCGTGCTGTAGAATCTGAAACACAAACAAAAAAATCACGTTTCAACCGCTGGCAGAATGTGGAGTCCATTTTTCAGTTACGTGATGCTGGGACATTAGAGGGCAAACATATCCTGCTCGTAGATGATGTAATAACAACTGGTGCTACACTTGAGGCTTGTGCCCATACACTGCTCCAGGTGCCCGGTGTTAAGATAAGCATTGTTACCATTGCTTATGCAGCTCATTAAGTTGGTGTGGTACCCCCTTAAAAAGGCTGTAATAAAAGTTTCTACTTCCCGGAGATTTTATAAAGGGGCTTTTATATCTTTGTAGCCCTAATTGCAATATAATGGCTGAATCAATAACTGTTTCGGGATTTACAAAAAAAGATCAGTACGAATCACTTATTCCTCAAATTAAGGCATTGATAGAGGGGGAAAGCGACAGTATTGCTAACCTTTCCAATATACTTTCGGCATTAAAATATTCTATGAATTTTTTTTGGGTTGGTATTTATTTTGTGAAGGGACCGTCATCAGGTAAGTCTGCCTCTTTGGAGCTCGCTGAGAGATATGAAGGCTTAAAAGAGCTTGTGCTGGGGCCATTTCAAGGGCCTGTTGCCTGCACGAGGATTGCTTATGGTAAGGGTGTTTGCGGAAAAAGCTGGGAGTTAAAAAAAACAATTATTGTAAAGGATGTAGATCAGTTTCCCGGTCATATTACTTGCAGTGCTTTGTCAAGATCAGAAATAGTGTTGCCTGCATTTAATCAAAAAGGGGAGGTGATCTTAGTGTTAGATATAGATAGTGAGCAGCTTGATAATTTTGATGAAACGGATAGGGTCTATTTGGAAAAGGTGATGGAAATAATAACGGGATGTGCTGATGTACCGATGTGCTGATTAGAAAAAATTGAACAATAATTGAATTAAATGAGGTCAAAATTAAAATATATTTACAATAAAATTAATGCAATCAGCACATCAGCAAATTGGTATGTCAGCACATTTGTTTATCTGCTCATCAGCACATTGATTTTTTCGTGTGCCCAGGTGGTTGCTCCGGGTGGAGGTGAAAAAGATATCACTCCTCCCAAAGTTGTGAAATATATCCCCGACAGTGCTTCATTGAATTTTAAATCCAAAAGCATCGTTGTGTTTTTTGATGAATTCATACAGCTGAAAGATTTAAATAACCAGCTTATTATATCTCCTCCTCTTGAAAATTCGCCTGATATAAAAGTGAGGAATAAAATGCTTACAATTGATTTTGATAAAGAAGAAATACTCAAACCAAATACTACCTATTCCATCAGTTTTGGTAATGCTTTGCAGGATATTCATGAGAACAATCCGATCGATAATTTTAAATATATTTTTTCTACTGGTGGTTTTATTGATTCAGTGGTTGTGAAAGGTAAAATTGAAAATGCCTTTGATCATAAAACGGATAAAGGCATTTTGGTAATGCTTTATACCGATTTTAGTGATAGCGTTATTTATAAGAAAAAACCGGATTATTTTGCAAAGACGAAAGAGGATGGCACTTTTCAAATTAATAATATACGTACCAGTAAATATAAATTGCTTGTTTTAAAGGATGCCAATTCGAATTATAAATATGATAGCGAAAGTGAAAGTGTTGGTTTTATTGATGCATTAATTGATGTAACAGAAAAGAAAAATATTTTAATTGATGTATTTCAGGAGCCTTCAAAAAAACTTTTTTTGAAAAAAACCAATTATAATTCTTACGGTAAGATCAGTTTTATTTTTAATAAAACCACTGATAGTATTCGCATAGAACCACTTAATCTAACTTTGAATGAAAAAGATGTTTTCCTTGATTATTCAAAAAATAAAGACACCCTAAACTATTGGTTTAGAAAGGATGATAAAGATTCAATAATTCTTCAGGTAAAAAATGGCTATAGGATAATTGATACTGTTGATTTTAAAATAATTAAAAAAGAAGATGCTTTAAAAAGCAGAAGAAACCCTTTAAGATTGGTAGTAGTAAATAGTCCCGCTGGAAATCAGAACGTTGATTTGAACGCGGAGTTTAAAATTGTTTTCAATAATCCATTGGACCCTGTTTTGTTTAACAATAGCATAAGCAAAGAGATCAATCTCATTGAAGACACCGTTCCAATAAAAGATCATAAAAATTTATTCTATACTCTGGAGCCTTTCAACACTATTTCAATTAATACTAAAATAATTGCTAAAGATGGCAGTGTAAAGATTGTACCTGTTGTTTTCAAGGAAAACACAAACTATCATTTATTTATTCCTCCTGGTACATTCACCGATATTTTTGGCTTGACAAATGATACCATTAAAATTGATTTTAAAACACGTGAAGAAAAGTTTTATGGTACTCTGAAATTGAATTTAGACATCCCTGTAACTGCCGGAAATTACATTGTTCAGCTATTGGATGAAAAAGAAACTATAGTAAAGGAAAGCAAC
Organism: Bacteroidia bacterium; assembly: GCA_030654175.1. GTDB lineage: Bacteria > Bacteroidota > Bacteroidia > 2-12-FULL-35-15 > 2-12-FULL-35-15 > 2-12-FULL-35-15. Next base: position 70,289 of record JAURXZ010000041.1, on the reverse strand, counting down.
ATTAATAAATCAGAAACACTTTTCTACGAATATTTATACCCCAAAAAATATAAATTGAAAATTATTTATGACAACAATGCCAATTTTAAATGGGATACCGGAAACCTGCTTCAAAAGCTACAACCTGAAAAAGTAATTTATAATGCAGAACCTGTTAATACCCGCCCCAACTGGGATCTGGAATTGGAATGGAAAGTTATTCCTTAAGAGATAAATTATTTTTTAACATTGAGTTTCCTGTCATTCCGAGTTTTTCGCGAGGGATCTTGTTATTTTTAATGATCTTGCCTATTATTACCGAGATCTCCCTCTTGACGAAAAGCCAATCTAGATCACATTGCAGAATCTATTACGCTTTATCTTTTTGGAAATAAGATATACTCCTTGGATCGATTTGTGAGATAAATTTTACTAAAGCAGAATAGTAATTCTCAAAACCATTGGGATGATAAGACAAGAACAGGAAAGGCTCCAATAATTCAAGCTCCATTAATAGAAATTCATTATTTACCATAACACCATCAACGCGGGCATATAAGCAGTCTTTCGCAAACCTATCCACAAATTTCTTTGCTGTTTCAACGTGTAAGGTCTCAATATTATCAGCATGTATGGTCCCGCCATAGCAATGCTGCACTCGGAAGTCCCCAGATCGAGGCTTTTTTAGCACACTATGACTGTACTTCCCATCAAAAAAAATGAAGGACCATTCACCCTCCGTTTCAATTTCTTTGATGAATGGTTGTACTAAAAATGCCTCCTCTTTTAATAAGTCATTAATGTTTTTTTGATGTTCTGAAAAATTATCCGGTGTCAGACTAAAAGTGTTTTTTGCCCCTCCACTGATACAAGGTTTGATAATTATCTTTTCGCTATTCAATTGTTGGAAAATAGACGCATTTTGTAGAACGGAGTTTATTTCTAAAAAAACTGTTGGGATAATGCTCAAGCCTGAATCAGATATCTCTTTTAGGTAATTTTTATCACTGTTCCATTTTATTATCTCGTATGGGTTAAGCATTGGAATGGATGCGTTATTCAACATATCCAACCAATTATAAAAATCGGTTATATGTTCGTGATAATCCCAGGGTGCTTTTATTAAAACCAGATCATAATCCAACCAGTTAACTTCTTGGTTTGTCCAAACTTCTCTATGAATATCCAGTCCTTTTCCCTTTAAGAATTCCAATAAAAGAACGTCTTCATCCTGCACCGTTGGGGTAACATATTTTTCCTGGATATTATAACAAACGTATGCTATTTTCATGATTTGTTTTTAGATTTTCTCAAACTGTTTTTATAGTCAACACAAATTTCTTGACTAAGCTCAGACTGCCTATGCGCGCTGTCATTTCGAGCGAAGTCGAGAAAGGTGCATTAGCTTCCTTAGTGCAATTATGATGTGTTAAATAAAATTTAAACGGACTGTACAAGTTTAATTAATCATTTATAATTTCAAATGTATCCGCATCTAACATGGCAGGGAATGATTTCCGATACGCAAGCAGTTCAGAATAATTTAACGTTATTGTTTCAGTTGATTCTTCCCGAGGCGTTGTTTTACTGATGATCTCACCTCTTGCATTTATCACAGCAGAATCACCGGAGTGATAAATTTTATTGCCATCATTTCCTACTCTGTTTAATCCTACAACGTAACTTTGGTTTTCAATGGCCCTTGCAAGTAATAAGGTTTTCCATGGATAACTGCGCACTTCAGGCCAATTTGCGACATAAAGCAGCAGATCGTATTCATAACCAGGGGAGGATTCTTCTTTATTTTGCTGAACCAATTTATTCCTGCTCCAAACCGGGAAACGCAGATCATAACATATCATCGGACAGATCTTCCATCCTTTTAATTCAACAATTATTCTTTTTTGTCCGGCACTGTAATGAGCATCTTCATTTGCCATTCGGAACAAGTGGCGTTTGTCATAAGTGCTAAAGCTACCATCAGGATTGACCCAAACAAGGCGGTTAAAACATTTTCCATTTTCTTCACAAATAAAACTACCGGTAATTACACAGTTTTTTTCTTTTGCTTTTTCTTTCATCCAGTTTACTGTTGGACCATTCATAGGTTCAGCAAATTTTCTTGGACTCATACTAAAGCCGGTAGTAAACATTTCCGGAAGTATAATTAAATCGGTACTTCCAGCAATATCATTTATTTTTTGAGAAAACATATCGAGGTTCATCTCTTTGTTTTCCCAATGCAAGCTGGATTGTATGATCGTGATCTTTAAATCATCCATAAGAAGCCTTTTTCTTTTTAGTAAAGCGTCCCACCGGACACCCCTCTCCAAATGGAAAGGGGAAGGGGTGAGGTCTATATTTTATTTAATATTTCAGCAGCTTTTTCTAAGGTCTCTTCTTTTTTCGCAAAACAAAAACGCAACATTTTATTATCAATCGAATGGTGATAAAACATAGAAACAGGAATAGATGCAATACCAAATTCTTTTGTTAAACGAATTGCAAAATTGGAGTCTTTTTCTTTGCTGATCTCACTGTAATTCAATAGCTGGAAATAGGTGCCGGAAGCAGGTTCAAATTTAAAATTGGAATTTTTTATCATTTTATTAAAATAGTCGCGTTTCTTTTGATAAAAATTTCCAAGTCCTAAATAGTTTTTTTTGTTTTTTAAAAATTCAGCCAAAGCATATTGTATAGGTGTATTAACGCAGAACACAACAAACTGATGAACCTTTCTAAATTCAGCCATCAATTTTTTAGGCGCTACACAATAGCCCATTTTCCAACCCGTAGCATGATATGTTTTACCGAACGATGAAATAATAAAACTTCGTTCAGCAAGCTTTGGAAATCGTGCCACACTTTGGTGTTCGTAACCATCAAAAATAATATGCTCGTAAACTTCATCGCTCACAATAACAATGTCGGTACCTTTAGTAAGTTTCTCCAGTTTCGCCATATCTCCGGCTGTCATGATACTACCAGTAGGATTGTGAGGAGTATTAATAATTATCATTTTTGTACGATAATTAATTACCTTTTTTACTTCCTCCCAATCTATAGAATAGAGTGGTGCTTTTAATTGTAAATAAATTGTTTTCCCTCCGTTCAATTCTATTGCGGGCTTATAACAATCATAAGCAGGTTCAAAAATAATAACTTCATCTCCTTCACGGATCATTGCTGAAATGGCAGTAAATATAGCCTGTGTACCACCTGCTGTAATTGTTATCTCTGTTTCGGGATCGTACTTTGCCGAATAAATATCTTCCGTCTTTTCCGCAATGATCTCTCTGAGGCTCATTAATCCAGCCATTGGAGCATATTGGTTATAGCCTTTCAGCATATATTTATTTACCAGGCCTATTAGTTCTTCATTACAACTAAAATCCGGGAAACCTTGAGAAAGATTGATGGCATTGTTATCAGTAGCTAATTTACTCATCACCGTAAATATGGTTGTACCAACATTCGGTAACTTACTATTAATTGAATTAGGGTAATTCATGGACGAAGGCTTAAAGATTTGAGGTATTAAAGTACAAATTTTATTTAAATGGTATAGGATTTATTTAAATATTTCATCGGCTAATTTCCAGCAAATTCCTCTTGCTGATTTCTCAACTAAGCCATTACCGGTAGCTTAATAAATGTTTGCTTTAAGCACTTAAGCCTTCATTTTGCGGAGCTGTTATCTTGCGTAGTTTTTCTTTCATTCGGTTACTCATTGGAGTTCCGATATATTCTGTGATAAACCATGCAATTGTAATTATTGTTGGTAGTGTGATACAAAGCGAAGCAATCCAAAAATTAAGGTGGAACCTGTTTATTAATAATGGAATCATAACACCTATAGAAATATATTGATGTATGAGGTATAAGGCAAATGAAATTTTGCCCAGAAAAAGTGTGCCTTTCGAAACTATGAATTTCAACTTTCCATTTACAAAAAGGGTAAATAAGGTAAAGTAGAGCGTTAACATTAATGCATATTCAATATGAGTTATGGATCCTTTTGACCGTCCTGCATATTTATACAATAATATCTGGCATATTAAACAGATAATCAAAATTGAGTAATTCTCAAGGAGCCGACTCTTATTGGTGTAGAGCTTATAAAAAATTGTTCCCGCAAAAAATAAAGGAATAAATGGTAATAATGGGATCCATTTGAAAAAATATTGGACAGTAGAGTTTTCATAAAAATAGGATGTCACTATTACAACTAAAACAGATAAAGTCAATCCAATTTTGTTTAAATGTTTTAGCATCTTGAAATGAAAAAGAAATAGTATTCCCATATAAAAAAGCATTTCAATGATCATTGTCCAATAAGGTCCATCAAGGTCCGTTATTTTTAAGTAAAATTGAAACATGGTCATGTTCCCTAAATATCTTTTAAAATCAATTTGTTCCGGCCATCCATCATAAATTGCAAAAAAAGAAAACAATAAAAAAGTAAATGTAACGCTTGCCCAATAGGTGGGATATAGTCTACTCACTCTATTAATAAGAAAATCTATACTGCTTTTAGCTTTGGTTAAACTCATAAATATTACAAACCCACTTATAATAAAAAACAGATCTACCCCGGTAACACCTAATTTAAATCCAAGTTGCCCTTGTGGCCTGTCCATTGTAAAATGAAAGAATACAACCATTAAAGCTGCAATACCTCTTAAGGCATCCAGCTCATTATATCGATTGGATTGAATTGTATTGTTCATGGATGGCTTTAAAATTGAAGTATTAAAGTACAAATTTTATTTAAATATGGAGATTTTATTTAAATTAGTAAGATTGATTTGATTTGGAAATGAATGGCAACAAGGATCAATTACACATTTAAAAAAGTGCCCCGATATTTTATCGAGGCGCCATTTTCAAATTTTGAGAACAAAGTATTAAATCGTAAAATTTATCCCTTGTGCCAATGGTAAGCTATTACCATAATTGATAGTGTTAGTTTGTCTGCGCATATAAGCTTTCCAAGCGTCAGAGCCTGATTCACGTCCACCGCCTGTTTCTTTTTCACCACCAAATGCACCACCTATTTCAGCACCGGAAGTTCCGATATTTACATTAGCAATACCACAGTCAGAACCTGCTTGTGAAAGGAATAATTCCATTTCGCGCATGTTGTTGGTAAAGATAGATGATGATAACCCTTGAGGAACGCCATTTTGCATTGCAATTGCTTCTTCAATTGTTTTATATTTCATCACATAAAGTATTGGAGCAAATGTTTCTTCCTGTACAATATGGAATTCATTTTTCGCTTCAATAATGCAAGGTTTTACATAACATCCGCTCTCGTACCCTTCACCCGTTACTATTCCACCTTCTACAATTATTTTTGCACCTTCCTGTTTTGCTTTTTCAATTGCGTTCAAATAATCTTTTGTTGCATTTTGATCAATTAACGGACCCACGTGGTTGTTGGCATCCAAAGGATTTCCAATGCGTAATTGAGCATATGCTTGTTGTAAAATACGTATTGTTTTTTCATAAATACTATCATGAATAATTAATCTGCGTGTAGAAGTACAACGCTGACCTGCCGTTCCAACAGCGCCAAATACCGAACCAACTAGTACCATACCTAAATCAGCATGTTCAGAAACAATGATCGCATTATTACCACCTAATTCTAAAATAGTATTTCCGAAACGTTCAGCTACCGTTTTTGATACGTGACGGCCAATACGAGTTGAACCTGTAAAGGATACTAATGGAATTCGTTTATCGTTGTTGATCAGATCGCCTGATTCATTGCCTATTACAAGGCAGCTAACACCTTCCGGAACATTGTTGCGTTTCAATACATCTGCAATAATATTCTGACAAGCGATAGCGCATAATGGAGTTTTTGAACTTGGCTTCCAGATACACACATCACCACAAACCCAAGCTAAAGCAGCATTCCAGCTCCATACAGCAACTGGGAAGTTAAAAGCAGAAATAATTCCAACAACACCAAAAGGATGCCATTGCTCATACATGCGGTGCATCGGGCGTTCGCTATGCATTGTTAAACCATATAACTGGCGGGATAAGCCCACAGCAAAATCGCAGATGTCGATCATCTCCTGCACTTCGCCTAAACCTTCCTGTAAACTTTTCCCCATTTCATAGGAAACCAGTTTACCTAATGAATCTTTATATTTACGTAATTCATCACCTACCTGGCGAACGATCTCACCACGCTTTGGAGCCGGCATTAAACGCCATACTTTAAAAGCTTCTTCTGCAGTTTTCATCACGTTGGTGTAATCTTCTGCTGTAGCTGCGTTTACACTGCCAATAAGTAATCCGTCAACAGGTGAGAACGAATCTATCTTTTTTCCTTTTGTAGCAATATGTTTTAGGCCCGTAGAGGCACCGTAATTGGTTTCTTTAATTCCTAATTCTTTCAGAACACTTTCTATTCCAAAACTTTTTGCTGTTAATATTTCTGACATATCGTTTTTATTTTTGTTGAGGTACAAAATTAAGAAAAAACGAAGAAATAAGTGTGTTTATTTTGATAATTGTATCGAAGTACACACGTTCCGTTTTTGTTCAATAAAAAATTATTATTTTCTGAAATCCAATGGTGGTAATGGTTTAAACCGAATTTTGAGTATTGGCACACCGTTTGGTAATTTCAATGATCCGGTTGTATAAAGCAAAAGCAAAAATCAAGGGTGGAAATTCTAAATTTGGATTTAGAATTTAACGAGTAGGGGGGTAGAAATTAGAATTTGAACAGAACAGCATTTCAAACAAAAAATAATACTATTTTTACTTTATAACTAAAAATCCTATGAAAAATCGATTACTGCTTCTTACTCAAAAATTAGTTGTCTGCTTATTAGTATCAACACTTATTATTTCGTGCTCAAATTCTTCAAAATTGATGAAAAGCGGCAATTATGATGGAGCCATCCGGAAATCCACGCAGAAGCTGAAACGTAAAAAACAAAATGATAAGGAAATTATTGTGTTGGAACAGTCCTACCAAAAGGCAAACGAGCGCGATAGAGAGCGGATCAGTTTTTTAAAGAAAGAAGGTAAACCCGATAATTGGGATGAGATTTTTGGTGTTTATTCCCGAATGGCTCAGCGTCAGGAAAATCTAAAACCATTATTACCATTGCATCTTGAAGGTCAAAACAGAGATGCGAATTTTGAGGTCGTAAATTATAGTGATGAAATTATTCAGGCAAAAAAAAATGCCACCGAATATTTTTATGCTCATGCACTTTCTCTTCTCGACAGGAACAATAAGCCTGATGCACGCGTGGCACATGGTGAGTTGCTTCGTGTAAAAGGTTATTCCGGTAATTATAAAGATGTAGATAAAGAATTACAACGGGCAAAGGATCTTGGAACCAGCTATGTGCTTTTTAAAATGAAAAACACAACAGGTGTTCCTCTTCCTCCTTCCTTTGAAGATGAATTAACAAAAATAAGTTTATCCGATTTAAATGGTGAATGGCTAAGATATTATACCCACGAGATCACAGGTTTGGACTATGATTATGTTATTGTTGTAAATATGAAAAATATTAACGTATCCCCTGAAGCTGTTAAGGAGACTAGTTTTACAGAAACAAAAATTATTCCGGATGGTTTTCAATATGCGTTGGACGCGAATGGAAATGTAAAAAAAGATTCGTTGGGTAATGATATAAAAATACCTAAAACAAAAACTATTTTCTGTAATGTGATAGAAACGTATCAAAATAAAAAGGCCATTATTGCCGGTACTCTCGACTATATAAATAACAGTACCGGTCAACTATTGAAAACAGATCCGATAGCAAGTGAAAACTTTTTTGAATACCGTTCCTATGGAGCAATTGGTGATATCAATGCTCTAAAACCTGAAACAAAAGCGAAGCTTGGACCCAAGCCAATACCTTTCCCTTCCGGTTTTGATATGCTTTTGCAAGCAGGACAAGTATTGAAGGGAATGGTAAAAGATATAATATACAAGAATAGAAATATTTTATTTTAAACCAATACTTTTTTGAACATTATAAAAATTGTTGGCTATCTAATTAAACGCCCTCCTCATAGTCATGAGGAGGGCGTTTTGTTTATTTCAAAGTTTTAATTTATTCCTTATAAAAGCGGCTAAAACTATTTAATTTTTCATCTTCTTTTATTTAAAAGCAGTCAATTTATTTTCTGCTGTTGCAAGGTACATCTGTATTTGTGTGATACTATTTAGAACAGAATAGTTGCTATACCTTCCTATCTTATCAAAGTCAATATCTAAAATTGAATGATCAACTGGAATTTTATTCTCTATATTTATTTCACCTGAAGCATTGTATTTACTTATTTCTGCTTTAAGCTCGCTTAACAACTTTATTCCTTCTCCGTTATCAAAAAAAGCAATTCCCAAATTTCCTTCTTCTATAATAATACCTTCGCTTTCAAAATCTTTTGGGATTTTTGATTCTCCAATGGCATTCATCAATATCATGCTTTTTATTTGTTCAGCTTTGTTATTAATGTTCTCTGCAAAACTTTGCTGAGTAGAGTTTTCGTGATGTCCGCTTGCTGATCTGTTTTGTACTTTTTTAAGCAGCTCCTCACCTTGAATATAACTATACATTTTTATTTGTGTTAGTTTTACGGCAGGTCTTATGTTTATCATAGTAAACTGTAAGCCTGTGGCAGCAACTAATACAATAGTTGTAACAATAGTGTTTAATTTTGTTTCAGGATCTCTGATTCCAGTAAAAAAATAAACCGGTATAAGGACAAAAGTGGATATGCAGACTGCGATTATCCAGAAAATCCCATTGCCTGGCCAGTGCATCACTGCAAATAATGTTGCCCAGCAGAGGAAAAATCCAACCGCAGCGCTACTGGCCAGTATAAATTTGTCGCGTTTGTTGTTACTGTCATTTGTTTTTAAAATAATCATCAATGGAAGAAACAATAAACTGATGCTTCCTATTCCTAATACTAATAAAACACCGGCACCCGGCCAATGCATAACTTTAAAAAAGGAACCTAGTACAATTGCTATCGTGGAAAAAATTCCGGTTCTGATCATCGTTTTTTTCATGGCGTAATAGTTTTTAAAGGTTAGTAATAACTTAGTTTCCTCTTCAATTTCTTTCAGTTCCTTTTTAAAAAATTTAGGAATTGTTTTGTGATAGAAATCTTCAAAGTCCCCTTCCTGTTCAAGCTCATACTCTATAATACAACAAATATGATCAAGGAGGTTTAGCTGCAGGTCCTCCATCTCAACTCCACGGATTTTGATATCGTTGAGAATAAAATCAATCTGTTGTTCACTTAGTGTGTACATTATCCTAATTGTGGTTTAATGTCTAATAAAAATTTCATCGTATTGATGAAGTCGGCAAACTCAGTCACTTTTTCAGTTGCACTGTTTTTTCCTTTTGGCGTAAGCTTATAATATTTGCGTACACGTTTTCCGATGTTCACTATTTCGGTAGTTACAATTCCATCATTTTCAAGTGCATGAAGTGTTGGATATAATGCACCTTCGGTGATCTGAATTTTATTGTCCGTTAGGTCTTTCACTTTTTGGGTGATTTCATATCCGTACATTTCTTTGTTTTCGGATAATAACTTTAAAATGATCGTTTTTAAAGTTCCTTTTATTAGTTCTGATGAATACATAGGACAAATATACATAAGAGTTTTATGTATCTGCAAATTATGTATCATTTATTTTAAATATATTTTTCAGTATACTGAAAATTAAGTAGTTAAATATAAAAATATTTTGCGATTTTTAATGTGATTTTGAAAAACAAACTAATTATTGATCTTTTTCATGCATTTTATCGGTGGTTTTCTGTAAAATTGTATTAAACCAGGTTCTGATAAAAAAGATATAATTTTATTCACTGTTCTTTGGTTGCAAATGTTGCGTTAGGGATTGCAGTGGAAATCCTTCTCCGATTTTTATCGGGGAAGATTGGAACGAAAAGCCCGGCCCTTTCTTTTTTAAGAAAGGGAACGCCCAAATGAATTAAATTTTTATAAGAATTAAAATTTGTAAAATACTAATGCTTAAGAGTCAAAATGAAGTCGCAAATTTCAGGTAAAAATAAAAAAGAATGGAACAACAAATAGATAGATTACTGAATTTACGAAGGCTTTTAAAAGTGGAGCGTGATGAAGATTTCGCACAGTACAAACAACATTTTTCCCGTAACAATATTAATTACCGAAGAGAAAAAGGCGTTACATGGTATCCTGTAGTGATTACTAATGTTGAGATCGGGCATGGCGAATATCTTTCCATTGAGATTGAACGCACTACAAATCATAATGAACCACATCAATTTTCCGGAAATAAAAGCGCTGCACTTTTTTCAAATACCTATCCTGACGAACAGCCAATTAATGGAATTATTAAAGTAATTAATCCCAATAAAATTCGGTTATCGCTTTCAATTGATGAATTGCCCGATTGGTGCGATGATGGAAAACTGGGGATCAATTTATTATTTGATGAAAGCAGTTATCGTGAAATGGATATTGCGATGGAAAAAGTGATCACTGCATCACACAATCGTTTGGCAATGTTACGGGATGTGATGTATGGAATCAAACCTCCTGCATTCAATAAAATAGATGAGTCAATTCACATTACAGGATTAAATCAGTCGCAAAATAATGCAGTACAAAAAATACTTGCTGCTAAAGATATTGCTATTATTCACGGCCCACCGGGAACCGGGAAAACAACCACCTTGGTGCAAGCCATACGTCAAACATTACTAACAGAAAAACAGGTATTGGTTTGCAGTTCAAGCAATACCGCTGTTGACCTGTTAACAGAAAAATTGCATCGCGAAGGGATCAATGTATTGCGATTGGGTAATCCAGCGCGTATTTCGGAAGAAGTGCTGATGAATACGCTGGATGTAAAAATGGCAGCACACGAATCGTATAAAGAGTTAAAAAAATATCGCAAAACTGCGGAAGAATATTTTCGCATGGCTGGAAAATACAAACGAACATTTGGAAGAGAGGAACGTGAACAGAGGCAATTGTTTTACATGGAAGCACGTAAAATTTTACACGAAGCACGTAATTTAGAAGATTATATTTTTGAGGAACAATTTGAAAAGGCGCAAGTAATTGCTTGCACCCCTGTGGTATCATCCGGTAAGATGATGCGCAACAAACATTTTACCACTGTTTTTATTGATGAAGCAGCGCAAGCTTTAGAACCGATGTGCTGGATACCAATTACAAGAAGCGATCGTGTAATATTTGCCGGTGACCATTTTCAGTTACCTCCCACTGTTAAGTCAAAAAAAGCGGAAGTAGAAGGACTGAAAGAAACATTGTTTGAGCAATGCATGAATTTAGATAATGTTTCTGTGATGCTCAATACACAGTATCGGATGCATGAACATATCATGAATTTTTCGAATAAAAAATTCTATCAAAATAACTTAGTTGCTGATGCTTCTGTAAAAGATACGGTGTTGAGTTTTGATCCCAATGAATTTTTGTTGCATACACCATTTGATTTTATTGATACTGCTGGGTGTGGGTACAATGAAATTATTAATCCGGAAAGTTTAAGTATTGCTAATCCTGAAGAAGCGCAATTACTTATTAAACATCTAAAGCTTGTGTTGGAGCAGTATTCACAAAGCAATAAATCGGGCAAGCGAATTACTATCGGAATAATTTCTCCTTACAAAGAGCAGGTACAATATCTTGTTAACAAAGTAGCGGAGGATGAGGATTTCAATAATTACAGATCACAAATTGCAATTAAAACTGTTGATGGATTTCAGGGACAGGAACGCGATGTTATTTATATCAGTTTAGTAAGAAGTAATGATCTGAAGGAAATTGGTTTTTTAAATGATATTCGAAGAATGAATGTAGCGCTCACACGTGCCAAGAAAAAATTGGTAGTGATCGGAGATAGTGCTACACTGGCCAATCATCCTTTTTATAAAAACTTTCTTGATTATACGGAATCAATCAATGCTTATAAATCTGCATGGGAGTTTATGTACTAATTGTTAATCGTGTGTTGTCATTTCGGGCGGAGTCGAGAAAGTGCGAAGGTTTTTTTTTCATCTTACACTTTTGATTATAATTAACATAGTAATCTATGCAAAACAAAAACATACTTATAACAGGTGCTACTGCCGGTATTGGGCTGGAAACAGCTAAATCACTGGCAAAAAAGGGATCCAATATTTATATTGTAGCGCGTACAGTAGAAAAAGCTAAAATAGCAGTAGAAGAAATTAAAGAACACAGCGGAAACGACAATATACATTTTTTTGTTGCTGACCTTTCTTCACAGAAAGAAGTGCGTAAACTGGCTGAGGAAATAAAAGCGAAGCTAACCACGTTGGATGTCTTAATTAATAATGCCGGAGCCACTTTTCAGCATTTCCGGTTATCAGAAGATAATATCGAAATGTCTTTTGCAACCAATCACCTAAATTATTTTTTACTCACCAATTTATTGCTCGATCTGATAAAAAAATCTGCCCCTTCACGAATTGTAATTGTGGCTTCAGATTCACATTACCGAGGTACAATAGATTTTAATGATCTGAACATGAGTACTAATTACAATGGGTTAAAAGCTTATGAACGCTCGAAGCTTGGTAACGTTCTTTTTACTCTTAAACTTGCTGAACAACTTAAAGGAACTGGTGTTACAATTAATGCACTCCATCCGGGAAGAGTAAAAACGGATATTGGAAGCAAAAATTCCGGATTACTTTATAAAATAGGATGGACATTTTTTAAAATATTTTCATCAATAAGTATTGAAAAAGGTGCTGAAACCTCCATATACCTAGCACATTCCGAAGATGTAAAAAATATTTCCGGGAAATATTTTGCTGATAGCAAACAAAAATGGCATTCGCGTTATTCCCAAACACCGGGTATGAAAGAAAGACTTTGGGAAGAAAGTGTAAGACTTACGAATCTTTGATTAACTCGTAATTCACCCGCTCTGTCATCCTTGTTATAAATGTCATCCCGAGCTTTCGCGAGGGATCTTGTTACTATTAATGATATTGCAAATAGCTGGAGAAGATCCCTCTGCATGAAACAATCACGCGCACAGTCATTTCGAGCATAGTCGAGAAACGTGTGAAAGCTGAACGATACCTACCTCGTCAATGAAAGAAGATTAGTTTCAATCCAAAACCTATTATTATTATTCCTGAAAATATATTAAGAGCTTTTAAAAAAACTGGTTTTACATATTTTTTGAGGTGAAATGCTGAATACCCCTTCAGGCAGTCTGTTAACAGGGTAACGCCAAGGCCACATAAAAAATGCGTTAAAACAAGATTTTTATCATTGTGGTAGGAGCTAAAAGCAAGCATCATTGCTCCAAACCAAAAAAAGAAAATGGTGGGATTAAGGCTGTTGATCATAAAGCCTTTTATAAAAAGTGTATTCAACCTTTTTTGTGAATCTTCCTCTGGCTCCATTATTACCGGTGTTTTAAGTAAATTTCGTACCCCGAAATAAATTAAAACGGCCCCGCCAATGTAATATAGGACCTCTAAATATTTAAGTTCTGAAATAGAGCCAAGTGCAACATAAAGCAACAAAAAAATGATGATCGTATCGCTTAAAAAAACTCCAAAAGCTAAATAAAAAACAGATCTTAATGTACTGCTTATGCCAAGATTAATAAGCATAAAGAAGATAGGTCCGCAAAAAGTGCTTAAAATTAAGCCCATCATTATTCCCTGAAAAACGGCTTCATACATTGCTGGAAATATTTATTGCACTGAATTTATTTTGTCCAGAAAATCAAGAACAATTTCTTCCAGGTCATCTGTTCCGCTCAATGCGCCCATCATACCATACATTGCTGCAGTGTTTTCTTTTTTTATTGCTGAGCCGGATCCACCTTTTTGAAATTTAGCAATAGTGCCCGAAGGCAATATTTTGCTTAAGCCTTTTACTGCTTTCGTTTGCAAACTGGTTGCAAATGATTCTAAGGTAAATTTCTTGGCAATTTCTACACATTCTTTAAGGTCAATAATAAACTCATCGGTAACAAGCCTGTGAATATAATTGATAGTAAAGTGTAAACTAGGTGGTAATTGTTGTCTTTCAAAGTGCCAGCCCTTTTTATTGAGTTCATCAGCAAGTTTAAATACATCAAGTTTGTCTGATTTAAAAGCAAGGATACTCATATCCGGATGTCCGATCATTTCCAGTTCTGGAATAGAATCTATAGCCGTTTTTATTTTAGCAGTTACCTCCATAGTGGTTTTGGCCATTTCGAGATAACCATCCATACCAATCGCTTTTAATGCAGCCCAGGCACCGGCAATACTTCCTCCCGGGCGTGTGCCGGTCATAGTAGGTGAACCATAAACCCCGCCATTCCATTTGGTATATAATGAAAATTGAAATTTACGGATCTCCGAATTTTTATAAAGTATAACGGATGAACCTTTTGAGGAGTACCCATACTTATGAATATCAGCAGAGATAGACGTAACGCCTTCAACAGAGAAGTCAAAGTCGGGAATAGGGTATCCAAGTTTTTTAACAAATGGTAACATAAAACCACCTATACAAGCATCAACATGACAAAAAATGTTTTTCTCTTTTGCAATTGCTGCGATCTCAGCAATCGGGTCCATTAGTCCGTGCGGGTAAGATGGAGCAGAACCAACGATCATAATGGTATCCTTATTAACAGCGGCACGCATTGCAGTTGGATTAGCCCGGTAGTCGCTACCCAATTCAACAGGTATAAAATCAACATTAAAATAATGAAATGCTTTCATAAACGCAGGATGCGCTGACATAGGCAATACCACATTTGGTTTGGTGATATGTGGCTTGTTTTTTTTTGCCCAATCCCGCGCTGTTTTTACAGCTAACAAAATACTTTCCGTTCCACCGGTTGTAATATTTCCCCGTACATTTTCATCGCCATTGAACAGATCAGCGCACATGCTCACTGTTTCGGCTTCCAGTTCGGCCAAACTTGGTGTAGCTGTGGGGTTTAACGCATTGTCGGAAAAGTAAAGATTGTAAATTTCTTTTATCAGGTTAGCGCGCTCCTCGCCCGGATGATACACTAAACAAAAGGCTTTTCCTTTTTTCCAGTCAATGTCCTTTAATTTTTTTTTACTGATATAGTCAAGCATTTCTTCCCTGCTGGAAGCGGTTGAAGGGAACTGTATTTTGGGTCTGTTCATTTTAATTTGGATTTATTTTACCTGCTATAGTATTATAGCAGGTAAAAGCCCAAAGTTAAAAGATTAGGTTCATTTCTAAAACATATTTTTGGATAATATGTGAATTGCCTTAAATTTTAATAAAATGAACAGCGCAGATCAATTAAAATTTCTCTT
Organism: Bacteroidia bacterium; assembly: GCA_030654175.1. Lineage (GTDB taxonomy): Bacteria > Bacteroidota > Bacteroidia > 2-12-FULL-35-15 > 2-12-FULL-35-15 > 2-12-FULL-35-15. The sequence goes on along the minus strand of JAURXZ010000041.1, from coordinate 54,942 downwards.
TAAAAAATCCATTGCGTTTTGTGTGAAAACCTTATTCATAAGCTCTTCAGGAGAATATCCGAACCAGAGGTGTGATTGGTAATTGTTTTTTGTTAAAAAATTAACCAGGTCTTTTTTCAGGTCAGGAAGCGTAGATGTATTCTCGTATGGATCGAAATGGGTAATAACACCATCAAAATCACTTCCAATCGTTAAAACATCCCATCCCGATTTAGCATTTATTGCGCCAACAAAGAAAAAAATGTTGTCGCAAAGCAATTTTACAAAAAGAGTTTTTTTATCCTCGGGATTTTTTATTTTATCGATTGATTTCAGAAGATTGATTCCGCTGTGTCTTCCTTTGTCCAAAATAATACCCGCAATTCCACCTGATTCATGAATGGCAATGGCCTCTTCGGAAGAAATATTTAAACTCCAGGCACAAAAAGGCGTTAATTTCTTTTTCGAGGAAGAGTCTTTGGCCACATCTGAATGATTGATCTTTTCAAAACCATTAACTGCTGAATGGCTTGAAATTAAAGGGATCAGATCATTAGGGTTTTCTTTATTATGATTGGAGACAAAATTAATATAGTGCAGCCTTGATTTCGCACTCATGTGCCGCGTATCTATTAATATTCGCTTTCCGTTTTTGTTGGAAAGCAATTCTTCTAAAACAAATAAACCAAGCTCAGTAAAACCGGTATTTAATCCCGGTATCTGGTTGCAGGTAAATTTTGTTGCCGCTGTCAACGTGGTTGCATGCCCACATAACTGATTCCAGAAATGATGAGCAAACGTGATAAAAAAAGGTGGATGCTTCCATTTTTTGACTACACTGATATTGTGTTTAAGAATTTGTTTTAATTCTTCCAATGGTATTTTTTCAGAATCTTTTGTTCCGCAGCCAAAGACATGAGCGCCTTCTATTGTTACAATAACATTAATAGTAGAATCGTTTGATTGCAGCGATTCTTCAAGTTCACTATAATTAGCAGGGATTTTATAATGGTATTTCCCGCAAGGTGAAGGCCCTTGATTGTTTGCTAAAAAATTATATTGATCCACTAAGTCGTCAAAATAATTATGCCCTTTTTTATAACTTCTATACTGTTCCACCGAAACTCCGGATGCGGTTACAACAAGGGTTTCATTCGCTTTTTTTCCAATCAATAATTCCGGGATCTTTTTGAAATTAATAAATCCTCTTTCAACCGGATAAAGAGAGTCAAAGACCACTCTTACTTTACCATCGATACAATTATAAAAGTTAGATTGCGAAAATTTCGACACGTTTTTTGATTGATTCCATGCCCATTTCCCAATAAAGGTGTCAATAAAATCATTTTTTGTACAGTCCCAAATATTCTTTTCAGTTCCTTTTGGGGTGGTATGGAAAGCCCTCAGTGAGGAATGGCAGTGGATATCAACGAAAAATTCTTGCATTATTATAAGTTTTAAATTTATTCTTTATTCTTAATAACTGGTAATTTACATTCTGTTTTTATCCTTCGTGATGTATGAGTCAAAGGTAGTATAAATCATATTTTTATTTTGCCAAATGAACTATTTTTTATCCAATTTTAACGATACTTATTCTTGGAAGGTATTACTTCTTAAGGCAAAAAAAATATTTCCTCATTTTAACCGTTCTTGATTTTTAAAAATAAAATAGTGATTGCCAGAATTAATGTAATGGAATTGGCCATAATAATTGGAATATCACTCAACAGTATCCCATAGGTAAGCCAAAATAAAATTCCTATTGTAAAAATAATGTACATAACAAGCGATATTCCTTTTGTGTCTTGTGTTTTAACTATTTGTAATACCTGAGGGACAAAAGCAATTGTAGTTCCTGTTGCCGCCAGCAGACCTACTATTGTGGTTAAATTCATATTGTTTTTAATTTGATTACAAAGCTACTCAAATTGCAATTGTTGATGTAATAAAAAAGGATAGATTGTATTTACATTTAAGTAAATTTGTATAAATAATTAAAAGATGATCGGTCTGCGTTTATTGGTTTTGTTTTTTATAGTTTCACAATCAGTTTTATTTGGTCAGAAGGATTCGATTAAAAAAAGCTTTAAACCTTATGGTTTAATTGATGCTGCGCCTGTGGCTATTAATAAAAATGATTTCAAACCTCAGGTCATTTTAACCATACAGGTAGTTGACGCAATTACCAACTCCCCTATAAATGCAAAGCTTGATTATTATACTGTTGGAGATACTGTTATACTTACAGAAAATGGTAAAGTGATTTCTTTAACTGTAAATGGCAATCAAAAAATTGGTATTGTTTCAAATGCCAAAGGATATATCTGGCAAACCCAAATTATTGACGTCCCCATTTATGATACTTCTTATGTTTTAAAATTGCTGAAAATTAATAAGGGTGATATCATAACAAAGCAAAGTTTTGATACGAATACACAAAATATTAATTCCGGATCTTACATTCATGCTGATTTAATTGGCTTACAGGAGTTTTTGAATTTGAATCAAAATGTGAAAATTCAGATATCAGCATGCCCTGACGGGAAAGTGCTTGATTCATTTAGAAAAAATGTTGATAAAAGGCGTTTTCGTCTGAAAAAATGTAGAAATCCAAAGCAAGCAAATTTAGAAACCATTACGGTAAAAATTCTAAAGATCTAATTCTGTATTTAATGGTTATACGTGGGATTCTATTATTACATTTGCAATTATGAAAATAAAAAGTCTAAAAATCATCTTCATTTTATTTTTGTTGAATTCGTTGTCGGTACTTGCTCAGGATGCGATAAAAATCACGGAGCCAATGACCCTGGAGGCCTGTATTGATTATGCTTTAAAAAATAATATCCAAATAAAACAGTCCGAATTAAATACCGATTTGTCGCAAATAGGTTTAAATCAAAGCAAAGCCAATTTGTTGCCTACTTTAAATGCAAATGCGGCTCATAGTTATAATTTCGGACGTACCATCGATAGGTTTACCAATCAATTTGCAACTCAGCAGGTACTCTCACAAAATCTTTCCTTAAGCACTGATATTACGTTGTTCAGCGGTTTACAAAATATCAATACCATTAAGCAAAACAGATACAGTTATCTGGCAAGCAAATACGATGTGGACAAAATGAAAAATGACATTTCATTAAACATTGCTTCTGCTTATTTACAAATATTATTTGCAATCGAAACTGTTGAAAATGCCCGTAACCAAATGGGAGTAACAAATTCTCAGGTGGAGAGAACTAAAAAATTAGTGGAGGCAGGTGCCGCTGCCAAAGGAACATTGCTGGATATACAAGCTCAGCTTGCTTTGGAAGAATTAAATTTTACGAATGCTCAAAATTCCTTAGACATTTCTTATTTATCGCTTACTCAATTATTGAACCTCCCAACAACTGAAGGTTTCAGTATTGTAAAGCCTGATCTGGCAATCGGTAATGAAACGTTGTTGACTTCAAATGCAAATCAGATCTATAATACTGCGGTTTCTAATTTACCGGAAATTAAAAGTGCCGAGCTTAATGTAAAAAGTTCTGAAAAAGCTGTTGATGTGGCCAGGGGAGGGCTTAGTCCTCGTTTATCGTTTAGTGCAGCTTACGGTACCGGGTATTCCGGTCTTAGTCAGCGTGTGCTTACTCCTCCCTTGTTTCAGGGATATACTCCTGATGGAAGTATTACTTCTGGCGGGGATACCGTATTTTCTCCTTTCTTTTCCAATCCGCTTACTGAAAAGATCCCTTTTTTTGATCAGTATAAAGACAACGTAAATAAATCATTTGGCTTTTTTTTAACAGTGCCTCTTTTTAATCGCCTTCAAACTAAAACATCCATTGATAGAGCACGTATTCAAAAATTAAATGCCGAACTAACCGTAGAATCAACCAAACTGCAAATACAAAAAAATATTCAGCAAGCTTACGCAGACGCTAATGGCGGATTGAAAAAATACAATGCTACTTTAAGAGCTGTTGATGCAATGAAAGAATCATTTAAGTACGCTGAGCAAAAATTTAATGTTGGTATGGTAAATACAAATGATTACAATGATTCAAAAAATAAATTAGCCAAAGCCGAAAGTGATTTATTACAGGCGAAATACGAATATATTTTTAAAACAAAAGTTCTTGATTTTTACCAGGGAAAACCTTTGAAATTTTAATCCTGCATTTTGAAAAACCTTTTTCAAAGGATATGAAGCGAAATAAAAAAATAAAAAAATGAAAAAAATAATTTGGATAATCAGTTTAGGGATCGTGATTTTAATTGGGGTTTTCGCTCTAAAGAAATGTTCCGGTACTAAAGCAATTTCGGTTACCACCGAAATTGCTCAAAAAAGAACTATTATTGAAAGTGTTTCTGCCAATGGAAAAATTCAGCCCGAAGTAGAAGTGAAAATAAGCTCTGACGTTTCCGGTGAAATAGTAGAACTCTTTGTAAAAGAAGGTGATCAGGTAAAAAAAGGTGATATATTATGTAAAATTAACCCCTTGATATATGAATCTAATTTAACCAGGATGGTTGCTACATTGAATGGCGCAAAAGCTAATTTGTCAAATTCTAAGGCACGTTTAGAGCAAACAAAAGCTTCATTTGTAAATATTGAATCATCATTTTTGCGCAACAAAAAATTGCTTGAGCAAGGTGCAATTTCACAATCTGAGTTTGATATTTCCAAAGCAGCTTTTGATGGCGCAGTTGCTGATGTGAAAGGTGCCGAAGAAAATGTAAATGCATCGGATTTTAATGTGAAAAGCACTGAAGCTTCATTAAAAGAAGCAAGTGATAATCTTGCGAAAACAACTATTTTTTCTCCGGTTAACGGAACAGTTTCAAAATTGAACAGAGAAAAAGGTGAGCGTGTTGTTGGTACCGCTCAAATGGAAGGTACCGAGATCATGCGTCTTGCCAATTTAAACGAAATGGAAGTAAGTGTGGATGTGAACGAAAATGATATCGTTCGTGTACAGAGTGGCGACACCTCTTTAATTGAAGTTGATGCCTACATCGATAGGAAATTTAAAGGTATCGTAACGGAGATAGCAAACTCAGCAAACACAACAGGTGTGACAGCAGAACAGGTTACAAATTTCACTGTAAAAATTAGAATATTACAGGAATCATATCAGGATCTGGTAACCGCAAATAAAAACAGCGCCCCTTTTCGTCCCGGAATGAGCGCAACCGTAGACATTCAAACTAAAGAAGCAAAGGGTATTATTACGGTGCCTATCCAGTCGGTAACCACCCGTACGGATAGCAGCGCATTTATAGCGAAGGATATGAAGGTTGACGAAGAAGAGGAAGGCGAACAGGGAATTGTTGTTAATAATACTAACAATGATGATAAGAAAGATCTGAAAGATGTATTAAAAGTAGAAGAGTGTGTGTTTATATATAGTGATGGAAAGGCAAAGAAAGTGAAGGTGAAAACCGGTATTCAGGATAACAATTACATAGAAATTATAGTAGGAGTAAAAGAAGGCGATGAAGTGATTTCTGGTCCATACAGCGCTATAGCAAAGCAATTGAAAGAAGGGACAGAAGTTAAGAAGGTAGATAAAGCTGAATTGTTTAGTGGAACTAAAAAATAATTTTATTTCAAATTTGTCTTTTTTAAATTAATAATAAAAAAACAAAAATATATACCTGGCGCTGTCACTCTGAACTTGTCGAAGAGGGTGGAGGAGGTTTGAAACGATCCAATGGCTTTAATATTAAATCTTGAAACATCCACAACCGTTTGCAGCGTTTCACTTGCTAAAGATGGTCGGTTGCTTGCAGTGAAGGAGCAAAATGGTGATTATTCCCACGCGGAAAATCTAACCTTGTTTATTGAAGATGTTATACAACAGGCAGATGTTAAACTTTCTGATGTTGATGCGATAGCGGTTAGTAAAGGACCCGGATCATATACAGGATTACGCATTGGCGTGAGCACTGCAAAAGGTTTGTGTTACTCACTGAATAAACCTCTGCTTGCTATTAGTACTTTACAGCATATTTCTTTATCAGTTTCTGAGGATCCCCAATATAAAAGCTCAGCTCTCAATTCTCTTTTTTGTCCAATGCTTGATGCCCGCAGAATGGAAGTTTACTGCGCTATGTTCGATTCCTTAAATAATGAAATCAGGCCCATAACTGCTGAAATTGTTGATGAACATTCTTTTTCTGATCTGTTAAATAACCAGGTGATTTATTTTTTCGGTGATGGGGCGGCCAAATGTAAAAGTGTTTTATCAGCAAATGAAAATGCAATTTTTATTGATGATATTTTCCCTTCCGCAAAAAATATGCTCTCTCTCTCTGAGCAGGCCTTTGTAAATAAAGAGTTTGAAGATGTTGCTTATTTTGAACCTTTTTATTTGAAAGATTTTGTTGCAGGCAAAAAGAAGGCCAATCCTTAATAAAATGTATAAAAATACTTCACAATACCAATAGAAGAATTTTTGTGATCCCTGTTAACTTCCGATTTTACAAGGGTATTCGTTTCATCATATAGGTAATTGATTTCATCGGTAAGTACATTGTCCTTAAATTTAGTTTCCGTAATTAAGGCTTCATTTTTAGAAGCATATTCAAAAATTGAAAATGTTTTCACTTCACCGCTTTCGTTGCTTTGATAAGCTTTTTTTAGCAATTTTTCATTAAAGTCATATTGGTATGTTGTTTCCTGCCGCATCCAGCTAACCATAAATTCATACGTTTCCGAAAGTTTATTTCCCTTAATGTCATAATTGATGATCGCTTTTTTATATTCACGTCCTTCATCATTCAAGCATCTTTTTTTTATTTGAGTTGGCGTAAGTGTTGTATATTCAAATGTTTCAGAGGATAGAACATTCTGTACTCCCATCTTGAACTCTTTTTTGTTTTCACTTACGTTGGTTTCTTTACAATGCATTTCTTTTTTTATCTGCCCCTGTTCATTGTATTCATAATAATAAGCATCGTAGTAATCTCCTGATCTTACCCGTTTAGTAATAATGCGGTTTTTAGCGTCATAAAATACATTTATGAAAATAGTGTCGTTAAGATATTTGGTTTCTGTACGTGTTCTTGCCGGCCGGATTATTCGCCCCTTTTTTTTAATAGCCGGTACCTCGATCTCCTCGCTTTGTGTTCTGTTTAAAACAGTAAAATAGTAACGCTTAATATTCCCGTTTTCGTCAAATTCATAACCTTTGCTCGCGCCCTTGTCAATAATTAAAGTACCATCAGGCTTATCAACTATAATTATAGAAATGCTTTTGATCTTGTTTTTTTTAATTTGCTCAGCATTAAAGTTGGTTGGGCCAACAGCAATATCCACTGGCTTATTGTTGATGATCTGTGATGTACAATTAAAAATTGCAAATAACCAGAAGAGTATTATAAAATATTTTTTCAAAATGTTTATTAAAATTCAGCATCAAATTTAGCCCATAAGGCATAATGGATCCAACATATTTTTCCTGATTATCAACAGTTTTAATAACAGAGATAATTTATTGAACGGGATTTAAATAATTGAATTGTATCACCTACAAGGCGATCGAGAAAAAAGTTTTATAAAACTTAGTGGATCTATGTGTTCTAAGTGCCTTAGTGGTGGATTTACATTTCAGCTGCACAGCTTGGTTTCGCAGGAACTAGAATTAAAAAAGATACTGAAGACCAAAGCCCGGAATAACAGCTCTGCTTTTATAAGTTCCGCTGAATTGAGTTTCAATATTGGTATCAGTTCGTTTTATACCTTCTATGAAAAGTAATGATAGATCAAGATGAACTTTTTTTGTGACACGGAATGATGCACCAGAAGTGATCCCGATTTTATTCATATCCGGTGTTTCCGGTGTCAGGTAGCCTGCTTTAACCGGTGTCATATCATAATAGGCACCTAATCGAACGGTCCATTTGTCGGTCCATTGGTATTGTGAACCAATTCGAAAAATAAATACATTTCCATACATTCTCGCAGAATGAATGTCGGCAAGCTTATCCGTATTGTTTTCAAAATTAATGACCAGTGAATCGTATGATTCCCATCCGATATAATTTATATCTAATGCCAGTTTTAATTTGCTGTTGAGTACATAACCAAATCCTAAAGTAGCTACCTGGGGTAATTTTAATTCAGTAGAAAAAGTTGTTTGAGGGAAAAATTCTGCCACTGAATTAGGCACAGTGAATTCGGCAGTCCCTTCTTCAACTTTTACATTTACTTGTGAGCGGTAATCAATACCTATCGAAAGTTTTTCAGATGCTTTGAAATAAATACCTGCATTGAACCCAATGCCACTTGCATTACCCTTTAGATTCCCTTCACCATATTCGCCTAAACTATCTTGTATCGGAACACCTTTACGTAAACTAAAACTACCGGTTGCAAAAACAAAACCGGCACCAATGCCTAGTTTTTCATTTACTTTATAGGATAAAGTGGGCTGAATAAAAAATGTTTTCAGATCAATTTCACGGATCAAAAATTGACCTTTCCAGTCATCAGCCCATTCTAACCTGCTTCCGAAAGGGTTGTAAATACCTATTCCTGCACTCAGTTTATCTATCTTTTTGAATTTAAAGGCAGCATATAACGTGATCGGTGTTCCTACATGAGATTTGATATTTGCAGTATATGTTCCTGGATAGGGCTCTAAATAAATTGTTCTTGGAAAAATCAGACTTGCTCCAAAAGAGAGTCCCCTTAGAGAATCTAAAAAAGATACAGCCCCCGGGTTAAATAAGATACTTGAATTGTCCAGTAACAATCCAGTTCCGGTATGCCCCATCCCTGATTGCTTTTGGCCTTGAAGATTAACTTGGAAGCCTCCCGCAAATAAAAGAGTTGAGCTTAAAAAGCAAATGGTTAGTATAATTTTAAATCTCTTCACGTTGCTGTTTTTTGATTAGTAATTTAACGGATTTGAATATTTCAATAGTATGAAATAACTTATTTGTTGAAATATAAAAATTGAGTGCAAAGTAAATAAATTAATGTCAATATCAAAGTGTTAGAGCTGTAAAATTCAGTATGAAATTTTTAGAATATTAATTAAAAATTCAACTTCTCTAACAGGCATCAAAATGTTTTTTTTTAGTTTTCCTTGTCCAATTTTTTTTTACTTTCTAAAAAAATAAATTGCAGCATACTTTATGATCATTCTGGTGTAACTGCTTGATAATGTTGATTTAGTGTGGATTTTTCGCCATAAAATTTGGAGACATTAAAAATAGCTTGATGCCAGTGGCATCTCATGTTTATAGAAACAATTCTATTATCTTCTTCGACTCCGGCAGGAGTCGAGCATTACAACCCAAGGGATATCTTCTTTAAACATTCGAATCCCTATGGATTTTTTATTTGAATAAATGTAATTGTTTTCTTATCCATTAAAAAAAGACGAAATGCCTATTATGATTAAGATACCTTTTTATAATTATGAGCATAGGAATTGCTCTGTTTCAGGCTTCTTAAAATCATTTTTCCCTTTTCTTATTTTAACCTCTAGTTTCTAACATTTTAACTTTAAAAATGTCTGAAATAAACGTTGTTGCTTTGCATTTTTTTACATAAGTTTGGAGGCAAGGTTTATGTGTAACTCTTTTTAGAGTTTTACGTAAAACAAAAAAATTAAAGACGCAGATACTAAAGTTTATAATGCTCGTTCCCAATTGGTTCAGCGGGTATATCGACTTTTTTTGCTGTTTTTTTATTGTCGGTTATTTTATTTTTTGATCTTAGAAATTAGAATAATTGTAAAAATATTCTCTGGAAATGAAAGGAAACTACTGTCCAAACAGTATTATTAAAACACTTGCTACTGTTAAAATGGGGCTCATTGTCGCCATTTTACTTATGTCTGCTGTTTTTAATAATGCATTTGGAGGAGTTACTATAACGGTTCCTACACTACCAATAATTACCGGTTGTTCATTCCCTACTGCTTATAGCAATTTGGGAGATATTATTATTACAGAAACTTTAGTAAATGACATTTCAACCTTCGGAACAATAGTTCTTACAGCGCCTGCTAACTTTGATTTTGGTGGAACACTTAGCGCCTCATTTACGGGTAGTGATGTAACTTCCGTTAGTGTGGTACTTACAAATTCCACTACAATTACCCTTACAATTAATGGAAGCGGTACTGCTGTGATTGATGCGGTCACTATAAGCGGGGTTCAGGTTAGGGGAATTACCGGAGCTGCCGGCCCTCAAAATGTTACCCGTACTGCCGGAACATCTGTTATAGCAGGTGATGTGAACGGTGCTACTCATGCTACTTTTACTTCCTTTTTAAATTCTGTTGGCGCTGGTACCATTGCTACTGCTCAAACAATTTGCAGTGGGGGAGACCCCGCCTCTTTCACACAAACAGGGGCTGCCTCTGGAACTGGTACGCTGTCGTATGAATGGAAACAAAGCACAGATGCATATGTTGCTACCTTAGGAACCAGCCCAACCTATGATATCCCCGCAGGTTTAGTTGCAACCACAACTTACAGAAGGATAGCTACCAGTACTTTAAATGGTGTTGCCTGTGCCGCGACCAGCAATGATATCACCGTTACGATCAATGCTGTTACTGGAGGAACTATTGCAGCAGCACAAACGGTATGCAGCGGTGGTGATCCAGCCGCCTTTACTGAAACTGCCGCATCCACTGGTGCCGGTACGTTAACCTATGAATGGAAATCAAGTTCAGATGGATATTCCGGGATCTTGGCAACCACCGCAACCTACAATGTTCCCTTAGGTATAGCTGCCACCACCACTTTCAGGCGTATCACTACCAGCACCCTGGGGCTTGTTACTTGTGTGGCCAACAGCAATGATATAATTGTAACGGTTAATGGTGTGAGCGGAGGCACCCTTGCTGCTGCTCAAACGATATGCAATGGCGGTAATCCTGCGGCCTTTACGGAAACAGTTGCATCTACAGGTTCCGGGGTACTTACCTATCAATGGAAATACAGTACTGATACTTATGGTGCTTCGCTTGCAATCACAACAACATATGATGTTCCTGCTGGTTTAGCTGCTACCACTACCTATAGACGTATTACCACAAGTACATTAGGTGGTGTAACTTGTACTTCAAACAGTAACGATCTGCTTGTAACAGTTCAAAGTGCAGTTACCGGTGGTACTATTGCTGCGGCTCAAACAATTTGCAGCGGTGGTGATCCTGCTCCTTTCACAGAAAGTGCCGCTTCCACAGGTTCTGGCACTATCACCTATGAGTGGAAGCATAGCACCGATGCTTATGCCACAGTACTGGCAACCACTCCAACCTATGATGTCCCTGCGGGGTTAGCAGTTACTACCACTTACAGGCGTATAACTACCAGTACTGTAAATGGTGTAGGCTGTACTGCCAACAGTAACGACATAACTGTAACGGTTAATGCTGTAACCGGAGGTACAATTGCAGCTGCGCAAACGATATGCAGTGGTGGAGACCCTTTCGCATTTACAGAAAGTGTCGGATCAACAGGTTCTGGTCCCCTGACATACCAATGGAAATACAGCACAGATGGTTATGGTATTACCCTGGCAATAACCTCAACTTATGATGTTCCGGCAGGTTTAGCCGCTACTACCACTTACAGAAGAATAGCAACAAGTACATTGGGTGGTGTAACCTGCACCGCGGCCAGTAATGATATTATTGTAACCGTTAATTCCGTTACAGGTGGTACAATAGCAGCAGCCCAAACGATATGCAACGGTGGTGATCCTGCCGCCTTTACTGAAAGTGTTCTTTCTACCGGTTCCGGTGCACTTACTTATCAATGGAAACAAAGCACCGATGGATATACTGCGATCTTAGCCATTACTGCCGCCTACGATGTACCTTCTGGTTTAACAGCTACCACTACCTACAGGCGCATAACTACAAGCACTTTAGGTGGTGTCCCGTGTACAGCCACCAGCAATGATATTATTGTTACCGTTCAGAGTGCTGTTACTGGTGGAGCTATTGCTTCTGCTCAAACCATATGCAGTGGTGGCGATCCTGCCGCATTTACAGAGAGTTCCGCTTCTTCCGGTTCAGGCGCACTTACATATGAGTGGAAAAGAAGCACCGATGGGTATAGTGCCACCCTGGCAACTACAGTAACTTATGATGTTCCAGCTGGTTTAGCCGCAGCTACAACATACAGGCGAATTACTACAAGTACACTGAATGGTGTTACTTGTATTGCAAACAGCAACGATGTGATCGTATCGATCAATGCTGTAACCGGTGGTACCATTGCTGCTGCTCAAACGATATGTAGTGGTGGTGATCCTGCTGCTTTTACAGAAATTGTTGCATCTACGGGCTCTGGCACTCTTGCATATGAGTGGAAACAAAGCACTGATGCGTACAGTGCTACTTTGGCAGCCACGCCAACCTATGATGTTCCTTCAGGTCAAACCGCAACAACTACCTACAGGCGTGTAACTTTAAGTACTTTAGGTGCTGAAACATGTCCTGCTAACACTAATGATATTGTTGTTACTGTTCAGGGTGTAGTTACAGGTGGTACCATTGCTGCGGCTCAAACAATATGCAGTGGTGGCGATCCTGCTGCCTTTACCGAAAGTGTCGCATCTACCGGTTCCGGTGTCCTCACCTATCAATGGAAACATAGTACCGATGCCTATGCTGCTACTTTAGCAACCACTTTAACGTATGATGTGCCTGCCGGTTTGGTCGCAACTACAACTTACAGAAGGATAACGATCAGCACCTTAAATGGTGTAGGGTGCTCAGCCAATAGCAACGATATAGTTGTTACAATCAATGCTGTTGCAGGAGGTACCACTTCGGCTGCTCAAACGATATGTAGTGGTGGCGATCCTGCTGCATTTACTGAAAGTGTTGCTTCTACCGGTTCCGGTGCTCTGACTTACCAATGGAAATATAGTACTGATACGTATGCCGCAACTCTGGCAACCACACCAACTTATGATGTACCCGCAGGTTTAGCTGCTACTACCACTTACAGACGTATTGTTACCAGCACGCTGAATGGTGTTGCATGTACCGCCAATAGTAATGATATCGTTGTTTCAGTTAATTCAGTCACCGGTGGTACCATTGCAGCAGCTCAAACGATATGCAGCGGAGGTGATCCTGCAGCTTTTTCAGAAAGTGTTGCTTCTACAGGTCCTGGTGTGCTCACTTATCAATGGAAACAGAGTAGCGATGGGTATAGTGCTACCCTGGCAACAACTGTAACCTATGATGTACCTTTGGGGTTAGCCGCAACCACTACTTACAGGCGTATCACTACAAGCACGCTGGGGCTGATAACTTGTACTGCCAATAGTAATGATATTGTGGTAACGGTCAATGCTGCTGCCGGTGGTACCATTGCAGCGGCTCAAACGATATGCAGTGGCGGTGATCCGGCTGCTTTTACAGAAAGTGCCGCATCTACCGGTTCGGGTGTGCTCTCCTACATGTGGAAACAAAGCACCGATAGTTATGTTGCTACTTTGGCAACCACCACAACCTACGATGTTCCTGCAGGTTTAGCTGCTAGCACTACTTACAGGCGAATAACTACAAGTACATTGGGCAGTGTAGGGTGTGTTGTGAACAGTAATGATATAGCCGTGACGGTTAATTCAGTTGCCGGTGGTACTATTGCAACCTCGCAAACCATATGCAACGGAGGTGATCCGGCTGCTTTTACTCAAACTGTCGCATCTACCGGTTCAGGTTCTCTTACGTATGAGTGGAAAGAGAGCACCGATGCATATAGCGCTACCTTGGCTACCACCCCAACCTACGACATTCCTTCCGGTTTAACCGCAACTACCACGTATAGGCGTATAACTACAAGTACTCTGAATGGTGTTACCTGTACTGCCGCGAGCAACGATATAGTTGTGACCGTTAATGCTGTTAGTGGGGGCGCCATTGCTGCTGCCCAAACCATTTGCAGCGGTGGTGATCCTGCTGCTTTTACCGAAAGTATAGCGTCTGCGGGTTCCGGTGTACTCACTTATCAATGGAAACAAAGTACCGATGGGTATAGCGCCACGCTGGGGACCGCTGCAACGTACGATGCTCCATCTGGTTTAGCTGCAACTACTACTTTTAGAAGAATCACTATCAGTACCTTAAATGGTGTTGCTTGTAATGCCGCCAGTAATGATATAGTTGTAACAATTAATGCTGCTGCCGGTGGAACTGTTACTTCTGCTCAAACGATATGCAGTGGTGGTGATCCGGCTGCCTTTACAGAAACTGCCGCATCTACCGGTTCAGGTGTGCTTACTTATCAGTGGAAACAAAGTACCGATAGTTATGCTGCTACCCTTGCAATCACAACAACGTATGATGTTCCTTCGGGTTTAGTAGCTACAACTACTTATAGACGGATAACTACCAGCACTCTTAATGGTATAGCATGTACTTCCAATAGTAATGATATAACGGTATCCGTTAATGCGGTTACCGGTGGCACAATTGCTGCTGCTCAAACGATATGCAGCGGTGGCGATCCTGCACCTTTTACAGAAAGTGCTGCCTCCACAGGTTCCGGTACTCTTACATATCAGTGGAAACAAAGCACCGATGGTTATGTTGCTATCCTGGCTACCACCCCAACATACGATGTTCCTGCCGGGTTAACCATCACTACCACCTATAGGCGCACTACTATCAGTACTTTAGGTGGGGTAACGTGCACTGCAAATAGTAATGACATTGTTTTAACAGTTCAGGGAGTAGTTACAGGTGGTGCCATTGCTTCTGCTCAAACAATATGTAGTGGCGGTAACCCTCTTGCTTTTACAGAAAGTGTAGGTGCTACCGGTTCGGGAACACTTACTTATGAATGGAAACAAAGCACTGATGGATACAGTGCCACGCTTGCCACCGGTGTAACCTATGATGTTCCTGCGGGATTAGCTGTCACCACTACTTACAGACGTATCACTACAAGTACGGTGAACGGAGTTGCCTGTACCGCAAATAGTAATGATGTTGTTGTAACAGTTAATGCAGTTACCGGAGGTACCCTTGCATCCGCCCAAACGATTTGTAATGGCGGTGATCCTTCTGCTTTTACAGAAAGCGCAGCAGCTGTCGGTTCCGGAACGCTTACTTATCAATGGAAACAAAGCACTGATGGATATGCTGCAGTTTTAGCGATCACTCCCACGTATGATGTCCCTGTTGGTTTAACACTTACTACTACTTACAGACGTATTACTACCAGTACTTTGGGGGGGGTAACGTGTACTGCAAATAGCAATGATATTCTTATAGAAGTGCAGAGCATAGTTACAGGAGGTACTATTGCTTCTGCTCAAACGATATGCAGTGGTGGTGATCCGGCTGTATTTACAGAAAGTGTAGCTTCTACCGGTTCCGGAACACTTAGTTATCAGTGGAAACAAAGCACGGATGGATTTGCCGCTACAATTGCCATCACTCCAACGTATGATGTTCCGGCAGGTTTAGCTGCCACCACCACTTACAGGCGTGTAACTACCAGCACGTTTGGTGGTGTTGCTTGTACAGCCAATAGCAATGATGTAATTGTAACGATCAATTCTGTTACCGGTGGTACCTTAGCTGCCTCTCAAACAATATGTAGCGGTGGTGACCCTCTTGCTTTTACTGAAAGTGTTGCTTCTATCGGTTCGGGTGCGCTTACTTATCAGTGGAAACAAAGTACCGATGGGTATAGTGCTACCTTGGCAACTACAGTAGCGTATGATGTTCCGGCAGGTTTAGTTTCCACTGCAACATACAGGCGTATAGCAACCAGCACTGTAAATGGTGTGGCATGTACAGCTAATAGTAATGATATTATTGTAACGATCAACTCTGTATCAAGTGGTACCATTGTGGCCGCTCAAACGATATGCAGCGGTGGTGACCCTGCGGCCTTTACTGAAAGTGTTGCATCAACAGGTTCCGGTACCCTTACTTATGATTGGAAACAAAGCGGTGATGGCTATGTTGCGATCTTAGCAAACACTGCAACATACGATGTTCCGGCAGGATTAGTTGCTACTACCACTTACAGGCGAATAACCACAAGTACCCTAAATGGTGTTGCTTGTGTGGCCAGTGTAAATGATATTATTGTTACGGTTAATGTTGTTACAGGGGGTACCATTGCTGCTGCACAAACGATATGCAGCGGTGGTGATCCTGCTGCTTTTACAGAAAGTGTTGCTGCTACCGGTTCCGGGCCACTATCCTACCAGTGGAAACACAGTACTGATTCCTACAGCGCTACTTTAGCAACCACTCCAACGTATGATATCCCAACAGGTTTAACTGCTACCACTACCTACAGGCGAATAACCACCAGTACATTGAATGGTGTTGCGTGTACAGCAAATAGTAATGATATCGTTATAACAGTTAATGCCGTTACCGGTGGAACCTTAGCTGCTGCTCAAACGATATGCAATGGTGGCGATCCTGCTGCTTTTACAGAAAGTGTAATTTCTACCGGTTCCGGTGCACTTACCTATCAGTGGAAACAAAGCACAGATGGATATGGCGCTACACTTGCAACTACTGCAACGTATGATGTCCCTGCGGGGTTAACTGCTACTACTACTTACAGACGTATAACCACAAGTACCTTGGGTGGTGTAACCTGTACAGTAAATAGTAATGATTTACTGGTTACAGTGCAGAGTGCCGTTACCGGGGGTGCCATTGCAGCAGCTCAAACAATATGCAGCGGTGGTGATCCGGCTGCTTTTACAGAAAGTGTGCCATCGAGTGGTTCCGGAGCATTGACCTATGAATGGAAACAAAGCGCTGATGGTTATATTGCCACCATAGCAACTGCTCCAACACATGATGTCGCTTCAGGCTTGGTAGCCACTACTACTTACAGACGTATAACAATAAGTACTCTGGGAGCTGTAACGTGCACAGCTAACAGTAATGATATTCTTGTAACGGTGCAAAGTGTGGTTACCGGTGGTACTATTGCTTCGGCTCAAACCATATGTAGTGGTGGTGATCCTGCTGCTTTTACGGAAACTACGCCATCTACAGGTTCCGGAATACTTACGTATGAGTGGAAACAAAGCACCGATGCATATGCAGCAACCCTTGCAACTACTCCAACTTACGATGTTCCATCCGGCCTTGGTGTTACTACCACTTTCAGGCGCATTACTAAAAGTACTTTTGGCGGGGTAACGTGTACCGCTAACAGTAATGATATTGTTGTAACGGTACAGAGTTTAGTTACCGGTGGTACCATTGCGGCAGTTCAAACGATATGCAGTGGAGGTGACCCTGCTGCTTTTACAGAGACCGTTGCTTCTACCGGTTCCGGTGCACTTACTTATCAATGGAAACAGAGCACAGATGGGTATGCTGCAACTATAGCAATTACTGCAACGTACGATATCCCAGCTGGTTTAACCGCGTCCACCACTTACAGGCGTGTAACTACAAGTACTTTAGGAACATCAACCTGTACAGCCAACAGCAATGATATAGTGGTTACAGTGCAGAGCGTTGTTACCGGAGGTACCATTGCCGCGGCTCAAACAATATGCAGCGGTGGCGATCCTGTTGCTTTTACTCAAAGTGCCGCATCTACCGGTTCGGGCTCACTTACTTATGAATGGAAATACAGCACCGATGGATATACCGCCATGCTGGCAACCACACCAACGTATGATGCGCCTGCTGGTTTAGGAGCTACTACTACTTATAGGCGAATTACAACAAGCACTACAAATGGTGTAGGGTGTACGGCCAGCAGCAATGATTTAACTGTATTGGTTAATGCCGTTACCGGAGGTACCATTGCATCGGCTCAAACCATATGCAGTGGTGGTGATCCTGTTGCATTTACAGAAAGTGCAGGGGCAACCGGTTCTGGTGCGCTTACGTATGAATGGAAACAAAGTACTGATGGATATGCTGCCACTTTAGCAACCACTGTAACGTACGATGTTCCTTCGGGTTTGACCACAACCACCACTTACAGGAGAATAACCACCAGTACTTTAGGTGGAATACCTTGTTTTACTGCCAGTAATGATATAGTTGTTACAGTAAATGCCGTTACTCCGGGTATCATCGCTACGGCTCAAACAATTTGTAATGGCGGTGATCCTGCTGCCTTTACAGAAAGCGCACCTTCTACGGGTTCAGGTGCACTTACTTATGAGTGGAAACAAAGCACTGATGGCTATGCTGCGATCTTAGCAACTACAGCAACATATGATGTCCCTTCAGGTTTAACCTCCACTACCACATACAGGCGTGTAACAATAAGTACTTTAGGAGGTGTAGGTTGTAACGCAAATAGTAACGACATTCTTGTAACTGTTCAGGCTTTAGTTACCGGTGGTACCATTGCTGCCGCTCAAACAATATGCAGTGGAGGTGATCCTTTTGCTTTTACGGAAAGTGCCCCATCTACTGGTTCCGGAATACTTAGCTACATGTGGAAATATAGCACAGATACCTATAGTTCCACTTTAGGAACAGCTGCAACCTATGATGCTCCATCCGGTTTAATTGCTGATGCTACTTACAGACGTGTAACTACAAGTACCTTAGGTGGAGTACCTTGTAGTGCCAATAGTAATGATGTACTTATAACGATCAATGCTGTAACAGGTGGTACCGTTGCCACAGCACAAACAATATGTAGCGGTGGTGACCCGGCTGCATTTACTGAAATTGTTCCTTCTACCGGTTCAGGCATACTTTCTTATCAATGGAAACAAAGCACCGATGGGTATTCGGCTGTGCTGGCAATCACACCAACGTATGATGTACCATCAGGTTTGATTGCTACTACTACATTCAGAAGGATCACTTCAAGTACTTTAGGAGGTGTTGTTTGTACGGCCAACAGTGATGTACTTGTTTCGGTTAATGCCCCAATTGGTAATAACATAGTAAGTGCAGCACAAACTATTTGCAGTGGTGCCGCTCCGTCTGCATTAACCGGAACCATCCCGACAGGAGGTGATAATTCATATACCTATTTATGGGAATCATCCACTACCGATAATGTTTCCGGCTTTTCATCCGCATCTGGCGTAAATACCAATGCTGGTTATAGTCCTGGGACCCTGATTGTAAACACATGGTATAGAAGAGTGGTAACTTCATGTATAAGTGTAACTGACGTATCGGTTGCCATTGGAATAACAATTAATCCTATACCTCTTGCTACAGCCACCAATAGTGCCCAAACCATCTGCTCCGCAACTTCTTTTGCAACAATGGTACTGGGAACCAGTAACGCTGTTCCTTCTACTTTTACATGGACAAGAGATAAAACAACAGAAGTAACAGGTGTTGCAGCAAGTGGTACAGGTGATATTACCGGTGTTACATTAACTAACACAACTATATCTCCTCAAACAGTAACCTTTACAATAACTCCAACCGGTCCTAACCCCACATTATGTGTAGGTTCGGCAATAACTGCAACAATTGTGGTAAATCCAACTCCTGTTCTGAGCAGTAACCTTACACCACCTGCATTTTGTACAGGCTCTATATTCTCTTATACACCAACCAGCACAACATCAGGAGCAACATTCCCATGGACCCGTCCTGCAATAACTGATATAACACCCGGTACAAGTTCAGGTACAGGTATTGTCAGCGAACCCTTGACCAATACATCATCATCTCCGATAAGTGTTACTTATGTTTATCAGGTATCGGCTAATGGCTGTTTAAATCCAACACTTTATAATGTTTCGGTGATTGTCAATGTTTTTCCAACTTTATCAAGTTCACTGACCCCAGCCGCAATCTGCAGCGGTTCTTCTTTCAGCTATACACCAACAAGTATAACATCAGGTACTTCTTTTGCATGGACAAGGCCGGCAGTAACGGGTATTAGCAATGCAGCTGGCAGCGGAACGGATAATCCGAATGAAGTGCTTAATAATACAACTTTCGTATCTGTAAATGTTAAATACATCTATACATTATCTGCAAATGGCTGTTCAGATCCAATAAGTGATACCGTAGTGGTAGCTGTAAAACCAATGGCCTTATTAAGTAACACTTTGACGCCTCCTGCAGTTTGCAGCGGAATTCCATTCAGCTATACTCCGGCCAGTTTGACATCAGGCGCAACCTTCGCATGGTCAAGATCCACAGTAGCAGGAATTAGTAACGCGGCAGCAAGTGGCGTGAACAACCCTGGCGAAACACTTAACAATGTAACTGCTTCTGCTGTGAGTGTTACCTATGTGTTTACGACCACAGCAAGCGGTTGTAGTTACAATCAAAACGTAATAGTGGCTGTAGATCCATTACCAACTTTAAGCAGTAGTTTAACACCACCTGCAATTTGTAGTGGAACTTTGTTCAGTTACACACCAACAAGTCCTACCACCGGTGCCACCTTTACTTGGACAAGAAGTGCAATAAGCGGGATCAGTAATCCGGCAGGAAGCGGAAGTGATGATCCTAATGAAACTCTTATTAATACAACGGGAGCAGGAATAAACGTTACCTATGTTTTCACCGTTTCTGCTAATGGTTGCGTTAATCCATCAACTTACAATGTTGTAGTTGCTGTGAGTCTTACACCTGCATTAAGCAGTAGCTTGTTCCCTCCTGCAATTTGCAGCGGTACTACTTTTGCTTATACCCCAACAAGCGGAATGCCCGGTACAACCTTTTTATGGACAAGAGCAGCAGTTGCGGGCATAAGCAATATAGCAGGCAGTGGTACTGATAATCCGAATGAACAACTCACAAATACAACTGCTGCAACTATAAATGTGAATTACATTTATACATTATCGGCTAATGGTTGTGCAAACCCGACAACTTATAATGTACAGGTTCCAGTAGATCCTATACCAACAATAAGCAGCAGTTTAACACCTCCTGCAGTTTGCAGCGGTTCTGCTTTTAACTATGCAGCATCCAGCATAACAACCGGTGCATCTTACACATGGACAAGGGATGCCGTACCGGGAATAAGTAATATTGCAGGTGCAGGTTCCGGTAACGTGTCAGAAGTACTTACAAATACAACAACAGATCCTGTGAATGTTACTTACGTGTTTATGGTATCGGCAAATGGTTGTTCAAAAAATATCAATGTAACTGTAACGGTAAATCCTTCACCATTATTAATAAGCACATTAGCTCCGGCAGCTGTATGCAGTGGTAGCCCTTTTAATTATACTCCTCAGAGCTCTGCTTTGGGCGCAACATTTACATGGACAAGAGCAGCAGTAACGGGTATCACTAATCCTGCCGGTAATGGTACAGGTAACCCTAACGAAACGTTTACCAATACAACATTGGCCCCGATAAATGTTACCTATGTTTATACCGTATCTGCGAATGGTTGTACAAATTCGAGCACCTACAGTGTAGTGGTTCCTATAAATCCTGTGCCTGTATTTACCAGTAGTTTATCTCCTCCTGAAGTGTGCAGTGGTACTACTTTTGCTTATACTCCAACAAGCGGAACGGCAGGTACAACTTTCTCTTGGACAAGAGCTGCGGTGGTAGGTATAAGTAATATCGGAGGAAGCGGAATAAATAATCCTAACGAAGTGCTTTTGAACACTACCCCGGATTCGGTGAACGTTGTATATATTTTTACTTTGGAGGCTAATGGCTGTACAAATCCCATAACTTATAGTGTGATCGTTACAGTAAATCCAACACCGGAGTTTACCAGCACTCTTTCTCCTTCCAGGATTTGCAGCGGTTCGGTTTTTAATTATGTTCCTACAAGTCAGCTTACAGGAGTGACATTCTCATGGACAAGGCCTGATGTGCCGGGCTTAAGTAATATCGCCAGTGCAGGCAGCGGTACTATTGCTGAAACACTTACCCTTTCTGATTCTACAGCGGTAAACGTTACTTATCTTTTCACGGTATCAACAAGTCTTTGTACAAATGGAACAATTTTTCCTGTGGTTCTTACAGTAGGTTCGCTTGATGTAAATGCCGGAAACGATATTACTGTCAGCTCTGGAACCTTAGTAAATCTTAATGGAACCGGAGGTGTGTCATTTTCCTGGTCACCGGTTTCCGGGCTGGATAATCCTAATATTCCTAATCCCAGCGTTGCACCGGTTTCCACTATTACTTATGTGCTTACATCTACCGATGGCAATAGTTGTGTAGGGACAGATTCTGTAACCATTACCGTTCTTAAGGAACAAAATCTGATAATATCAAGCGTGATGACACCAAATTCAGATGGAAAGAATGATACGTGGATCATTATAAATATTGAAGATTATCCAAATACGGAAGTGATTGTAGTGAATAACCAGGGGCAGCAGGTTTATACCTCTTCATCTTATGATAGCAGCTGGGATGGAACATTTAATGGTAAACCGTTACCTGATGCTACCTATTACTATTTCCTGAAATTTGCAAACGGGGAGAAAGTGTATTCTGGCGCAATAAGCATTTTTAATAATATTGAATAAAGCAGAACTCCTTTTTATCTCTTTATGGAGAAGGGATATGTTGAGGTGAAAAAAAAAAGGAAAATGAAAGTATTAATTCTACATAGGAAATACATCATCACCATTCAGGTGATCATGTTTTTCTCCTTTCTTTTTGAGATTGGATCGGGAGGAGAAGTATTTGCTCAACAGGTTTCTTTTAGCAGCCAGTATTATACTAATCGCTTCATTTCTAATCCTGCATTTACCGGCAATAATGCATTTAGCAATGCATTTATAGGTCACCGTTCTCAATGGGCCAACGTAAAAGGTGCTCCACAAACAAGTTACTTCACAATTGACGCTCCTGTAAAAGAAAAAAATGTTGGATTAGGCTTAAAAATTTATTCTTATTCTACCGACATTATCCGCCAGGTAGGTGCTTTTGCAAGTTATTCTTATAAAATAAAGGTGGGAGTCGACAATGATCTGTATTTTGGTGTAGCAATGGGTATGCTGGATAATAAAATTGATTATGCAAGTGCAGTAATGCGTGATAAAGATGATCCGTTCTTTGTTCTGCAACAACAAAATAAAACTGTTTTTAGTGCTGATCTGGGATTAGCATACGTTCGAAAAAAATTGGAAATAGGTTTTGCAGTACCACAAATTTTGGGTAATAATGTAAAGTATGGTACTGATGTTGGTTACGTAAGAAATTTTAATCTATCCCGTCACTACCAAGGGTCAATAAAATACGAATTTGATGTAGTAAAAGAAAAGCAGATAACAGCTTTTCCTTTAATTATGGTTCGCGCAGTTAAAGGAGCCCCTTTTCAATTTGATATTAATGCTGTGGTAGATTGGAAAAAAATGGGATGGTTTGGTGTTACCTATCACAGTAATTACGCTGTTGCTATTAGTGCCGGTATACGTTACAAAAGTTTTAGTTTAGGGTATGCTTATGATTTGGGAATGAGTCCGATAAAATCATACACAGGTTCTTCAACAGAATTTTTATTGGGTTATGTATTTACTAGTGCTAAAAAGCAGGCTGCAATTGTACCGTTAGATTCAGCAAAAAAAGAAGTTTGGGCCGAACAGATCCAGTCTACAACACCAATGATACAACCCGCTGATTACGATGATGAATATTGGAGGTCTCTTAATAAAAATGTGAATCGCCAGCAAATATTTAACGGCATTATAGATGCCGTACTTAGCGGTAAAATTCAAGCATATGATATTGTTACCAATGCTCCTTTATCCATTAGTAAAGTAAAATCCTCATTGGTTAGATTAGGCGATACACCTAAAATGGTTACAAAAAATGATATTTCTAAGGTGAGAATGAATGAAAAGTGGGTGTTTGATAAAAAGTCATTAAAATTAACAAAACATATAACCCGTATTGACTTACTTATTACACAGATGGATGATGCCGGTGAAATCACAGGTAATGATATGCCCTTGTTTTATGTGAAGTTGAAGGAGTAATTCTTTTGATAATGTCAATGCTCTTCATTTGTTAATTTCAAGAAAAGCATCTTATAAAAAGTGTATTGTTTTTTTATTGATTTTAACTTTATTTCTTGTCCCTCACTTAAAACAGGATCATTTCTCAACGACCTTTCTGAAATGTGTTATATCAATCCAAAAGTTCCTTTTCTTAGAAAAGTCTCTTCCGTCATGTTTTGCCATATACTTATACCAGTTCGATATAAAAATCGGGATTAACCAGTAAATTCCTTTGTTTTTTTAATAAACAGGCAAGAATTCTTTAAATATAGCCCGAAATAATACGATATCTTTGTACTGATTTATTGTTATAATATTGGCAAAACAACAAGCTGTCAAAATTGACGTTTGTCCTTTAGGCAATTCAAAAAACACTGATTCAAAAAATTATATTCTATTAAATAGTTATCCCGATGTTTTACATCTTGATTCTTTATTTTTTTCTAAAATAAAATGAGTGCAACCACAAAAATTAAAACAGACGTAGTAATATTATTTGCAGGCGATTCTGGCGATGGTATTCAATTAACGGGTTCTCAGTTTACAGCTACATCGGCCATGTATGGGAATGATATAAGCACATTTCCAAATTTTCCTGCTGAGATAAGGGCACCACAAGGGACTACAGCCGGTGTTTCAGGTTTTCAGGTTCATTTTGGAAGCGTTGAGGTTTTTACCGCTGGTGATACATGTGATGTATTAGTTGTGATGAATGCAGCTGCATTAAAGGCCAATTTGAATCAACTTAAACCTGGTGGAATTATCATTGCTAATATAGATGGGTTTGATGCCAAAAATTTGAAGTTGGCAAAATTCCCTACGGATGTAAATCCTTTACGTGATGGCTCATTGGCAAAATATGACGTGCATGAAATTGATGTAACAAAAATTACACGTACTGCATTATCTGCTTCCGGTTTAGGTACAAAAGAAATGGATCGGTCAAAAAATATGTTTGTGCTTGGTTACATTTATTGGATGTACAATCGTTCTCTTGATAATACGATCGATTTTTTGAAATTGAAGTTCAAAAAACGTCCTGACCTGGTTGAAGCTAATATAAATGTTTTAAAGGCAGGTTATAATTATGGTGATACAATAGAAACGCCTATGAATCGTTTTGAAGTAAAGCCGGCACCTGTGGCCAAAGGTGTGTACCGAAGCATTACCGGGAACCAAGCCGCTGCATTGGCTTTAGTTGCTGCTGCTCAAAAATCAGGATTAACATTGTTTTACGGAACTTATCCAATAACACCTGCATCTGATATTTTACATGAATTGTCGAAACATAAAAATTTTGACATTAAAACTTTTCAGGCTGAAGATGAAATAGCAGCGATTACTTCCGCCATTGGCGCATCATTTGGCGGCTCATTAGGCGTTACTGCATCGTCCGGACCCGGTATTGCTTTAAAAGGTGAAGCGATCGGCCTGGCTTTAATGTTGGAATTGCCATTGGTAATTTTAAATGTTCAGCGGGGCGGACCAAGTACAGGCTTGCCAACTAAAACAGAACAAGCGGATCTGTTACAGGCTTTATATGGCCGGAATGGTGAATCTCCGGTACCTGTTATTGCGGCATATTCTCCATCTGATTGTTTTGATACAACTTTTGAAGCCTGCCGATTAGCATTAGAATTTATGACCCCCGTTTTCTTTTTGAGTGATGGTTATATTGCCAATGGTTCAGAACCATGGAAATTTCCCAAAGCAAAAGAATTGCCTGATTTGACAGTTTCCTTCGCGAAAAACATTTTGAAAGAAGGAGAGAAGTTCTTGCCTTACAAACGTAATGCGAAATTAGCACGAGAATGGGCAATACCCGGAACTAAGGGGTTAGAGCATCGTGTAGGGGGGATAGAAAAAGAGAATGAAACAGGGAATATTTCTTACGATCCCCATAACCATGAGTTTATGGTTAAAACCCGTCAGGCCAAAGTGGATAATATTGCTGATTACATTCCGCTTCAAACTATTGATAATGGAAATGCAAAAGGTAAATTATTAATATTAGGTTGGGGCTCAACATATGGTTCTATTAAAACAGCAGTAAAATCGGCTATTGCAGATGGGTACGATGTATCTCATGCGCATGTAAAATATTTAAATCCATTGCCTAAAAACTTAGGTGATATATTAAAAAGTTTTGATAAGATATTAATTCCGGAAATAAATAACGGTCAGTTAATTAAGGTTATTCGCGATAAATATTTGATCGATGCCAAAGGCTTGAATAAAATACAGGGGATGCCTTTTACTTCAGCAGAAATAAATGAAAAGATCATTGAAATGTTGAGTGAAAATTGAAATGAATGTTACAAATATATATTTGTAAAAAAACGAAAGAAAATAAAATTCATAGCTTTAGAATAAACGATTTTATTATCTGATTAAGGCTATTACGCAGATCACTGATCTGTACAAAATAAAAAAAATGCAAACACAAACAGAAATAAAATTAACTGCCAAAGATTTTGTAACGGATCAGGAAATACGCTGGTGTCCGGGTTGCGGTGATTATTCCATATTAAAGCAAGTACAAACCGTAATGCCTGAATTGGGTTTAAAGCGTGAGGAAATTGTTTTTATTTCAGGCATTGGTTGTTCATCCCGTTTCCCATATTATATGGAGACTTTTGGTATGCATAGCATTCATGGCCGTGCAACAGCTATTGCAAGCGGATTGAAAGCAACACGTCCCGAATTAAGCGTATGGATCGTTACCGGTGACGGGGATGCACTATCTATCGGTGGCAATCATTTTATACACTTGTTGCGAAGGAACTTTGATGTGAACATCTTATTGTTTAATAATGAAATTTACGGATTAACAAAAGGCCAGTATTCTCCGACATCACCTGTAGGTAAGGTTGCCAAGTCAACACCAATGGGCTCTTTGGATCATCCGTTTAATCCATTGGCTTTATCTATTGGTGCTGAAGCAACATTTGTTGCGCGTTCCATGGATCGTGATCCTGTTCACATGCGTGAAATGTTAAAACGTGCGCATCAGCACAAAGGAACATCAATGTTGGAGATATATCAAAATTGTAATGTATTTAATGACGGTGCTTTTGAAGTATTTACTGAAAAAGGCACAAAAAAAATGAATACACTTTTTGTTGAGCAAGGTAAACCTCTTGTCTTTGGTGAGAATGGAAGTAAAGGAATTATATTAGATGGACTTAAACCAACAGTTGTTGATATTGCTGATGTTTCTGCAAACGATTTATGGATACACGATGAGGCCGATCAGGTGAAAGCAACTGTTTTGGTTCGTTTTTTTAATCACCCTTCCGATGAAAATCCTTTGCCACGTCCTTTTGGCGTGTTTTATAAAGAGGACCGTATATGTTATGAAGATGCTTTGCAGGCGCAAATTGCGGAAGCAATCACAATCAAAGGTAAAGGTGATTTGGATGAACTCATTGCAGGAAGAAATACCTGGACAATTTAAAATTTATTGGTGTTGCTTTTTTATATATATCAATAAAAAAATAGCGATTGTTCATTAAACTATTTTTAAGCAACAGGATAACATTAAAAATCACCTTGTGTTCTTGCTTCCTGTTTTAATACATTACCATTCCCTTCTGCTAATTGCTATTTATCTTATTTGCTTATTAAACTGCCTAATTTAGCTTGTTACACATCATAATATCTTTACTTTTGCCAAAAGAATGAAATGAACATATTTATTGTGTTTTATATGCATCGTTTTGTACTAAGTAATATCGAATTTTTAAAAAAGTATATGAAAAAAATCAGCTTACTATTTTGTTTCCTATTACCATTTATTAATGGGATCGCCCAGGAAAAATATACTATCAGTGGATACCTGAAAGATGCAAAAAACGGGGAAATGCTTATTGGAGCAACTGTTTTGGTGAAAGAATTGGGAACCGGCACAGCAGCAAATGTTTATGGGTTTTACTCAGTTTCGGTTGCTAAAGGGAATTACACGATCGTACTTAATTATATAGGTTATCAGCCGATCACAAAAGAAATATCTTTAAATGAAAATTTGAAACTGGATTTCGAGCTTTCTGAAAATACTCAAAATTTAGACGAAGTAGTTGTGAGTTCCGAAAGGTCAGATGCGAATATTAAGAATGTTGAAATGAGTGTGATTAAACTGGATATTAAAACAATTCAAAAAATCCCGGCATTGTTAGGTGAAGTGGACTTAGTTAGGAGTATTCAGCTACTTCCCGGTGTATCTACCGTTGGAGAAGGCGCAAGTGGGTTTAATGTTAGAGGTGGAGGTGTTGATCAGAATTTAATTTTATTAGATGAAGCCCCGGTATTTAATTCCTCGCATTTATTTGGTTTCTTTTCAGTTTTTAATCCGGATGCTGTAAAGGATGTTAAGTTAATTAAAGGAGGAATTCCTGCGGAGTATGGAGGCCGCGTATCTTCAATTTTGGATGTGAGAATGAAAGATGGCAATAGCAAAAAGTTAGAAGTAAATGCAGGCATAGGTCTCATCTTTAGCCGTCTTTCTATTGAAGCGCCTATCTTGAAAGGAAAAGGTTCTTTTATTATTGCCGGCCGCAGATCTTATATAGATGTGCTTGCAAAACCTTTTTTGAAAGGAGATTTAAAAGAGGCTAAATTTAATTTTTATGATTTAACAGCAAAAGCAAATTACACTGTTAATGATAAAAATAAAATATTTTTATCCGGTTATTTAGGCCGTGATGTATTCGGTGCCGGATTTAAGTTTAACTGGGGCAATGCAACAGGGACTTTTAGATGGAGTCATGTTTTTGGTGAAAAATTATTTTTAAATACATCTCTTATTTACAGCAATTACGACTATTTGCTTGCATTTGGTGAAAAAGGGAAAGATTCCTTTGAATGGAAATCAAAAATTATAAGTTACAGTGTTAAACCTGAATTCAGTTTTTTCCCAAATACAAAAAACACTATTAAATTTGGTCTTCAGTCAACCTATTACGATTTTGTACCTGGCAATGCAGTTGCATCAAGTGGTGGAAAAACCAATAATATCAGTTTAGATGATAAGTATGCTTTGGAGTCGGCCGTGTATGTCAGCAATGAACAGAAAGTGGGTTCGTTGCTGATATTTCAATATGGGCTGAGGTTTTCAGCTTACCAGTATTTAGGAAAGGGAACGGAATATGTGCACAGAGACACTATTGCTGGATTTAGAAAAGAGCTGGCTTCTACTAAACAATATGGAGCGGGTGAAGTAATCAAGCCTTATTACAATATAGAGCCTCGTTTTTCAGTGAAATTAGATATCTCTGAAAGAAGTTCTGTTAAAGCGAGCTATAACAGAACAACACAATATTTACATTTGATCTCAAATACAACGGCATCAACCCCTTTGGACGTATGGACACCTTCAACAAATAATATTAAACCACAACTATGTGATCAGCTCGCATTGGGTTATTTTCAAAATTTTGGAAAAAATGATATGTACGAAAGTTCCGTGGAGGTCTATTACAAGATGTTGCAAAATCAGATCGATTATATCAACAATGCCAACTTATTATTAAATGAGTATTTAGAGGGTGATTTATTAAGTGGAAAAGGAAGGGCCTATGGCGCTGAATTCTATTTGCGAAAAGTTAAAGGCAAATTTAATGGGTGGTTGAGTTATACCCTTGGACGTACCGAACGGCAGGTGAACGGGATTAATTTAAACAAATGGTTCCCTAATCGTTTTGATAAATTACACAATGTAAGTTTGGTCGCTAATTATGATTTTAGTAAAAGATTGAGCTTTTCAGGTAATTTTGTGTTTGCTACAGGAACCCCTGCCACATTTCCTACCAACCGCATAGAGATTCAAGGATATACCATACCACACAATTCAGAAGAAAAAAGGAACAATTACCGCATACCGGCTTATCATCGTTTAGATCTATCGGCAACTTTACAACTAAAGAAAAAAGAAGGTCGCAAATGGGAAGGTTTTTGGGTGTTTTCTGTTTATAATGTTTATAATCGTCAAAATCCGTTCTCTATATTTTTTAGGCAAAGTGCCGATAACCCTGTCAATACAGAGGCTGTAAGATATACTATTATCGGAAGTGTTATTCCGGCAGTGTCATTTAATTTCAAATTTTAAAACCGATTTAATATGAAGAATAATTTAGTTCTATTGATCTTATCTGTTATTTTTTTTACCAGTTGCGAAAAAGTAATAGTTGTTAAGCTGGATGAAGGTACCTCCCAGCTTGCAATTGATGCATTCTTAAATAATAAACCAGGTTCACAAAAAATTCGGTTAACAAAAACATCCGGATATTTTAATAATGCGCCCTCGCCAGCTGCAACCGGTGCCTTGGTTAAAATAACCGATAATGAAGGCCGCGTTTATAGTTTTACAGATGCAAACAATAGTGGAGATTATATTTGGACACCATCGGCAGGTGATACGCTGGTTCGTTATTTTAATTCATACACATTATCAGTTACTTATTCAGGAGAAGAGTTTCAGGGGAGCTCAATTGCGTACCCTTCACCTGTTATTGATTCCGTAAAATATGCCACTAAACAGGAAAGTGGAAGCGGAGGTTCAACAGCAGGCGAACAAGGGTATTTTGCTTCTTTTTATGCCTATGATATTTCAGGCATGACAAATTTTTACTGGATAAAAACATATAAAAACGGTGTGTTTTATTCTAATCCGGGCAATATGAATTTGTCTCAGGATGGTGCATATGCTGGTGGCGGATCTGATGGATTTTTATTTATCCTTCCAATAAGAGAAGCAATAACACCTGGCGATAAACCCCTTGCTATAGGTGATAGCGTTGATGTGGATATTTATGCCCTTACTCCGGAAACTTTTTTTTACCTGAATGAAGTGGTTCAGCAAACCACCAATGGTGGATTGTTTGCAACACCTCCCGCTAATGTAAGTTGTAATATTAAAAACGTAAATCCCAGTTCAAGTACAAAGGTCGTTGGTTGGTTTAACGTGGGGGCTTTATCATCAAAGGGAATTAAGGTAAAATAATCAGATCCTATTCGGTTTTAATACTGCCGGGAAGGCAATTGCTGGAATTGTCATAACATTTTTTACTTTGAAAAAAAAGATATCAGTTTTCTGGTTTAGGAGAGATCTTCGCCTGGAGGATAATTCAGGATTGTTTCATTGCCTTAAAGAAGGAAATGAAGTATTACCGATATTTATTTTTGACAAAAATATACTTGATCGTCTTGACCAAAAGCAAGATAGAAGAGTTGATTTTATATACCAGGCAATTTTAAAGTTGCAGGAAAAATTATTGCTTCACGGGAGTTCATTAATGGTGTTGCATGAAACGCCACTGAACGCATTTAAACAAATCTCTGAAAAATTTGAAGTTAAATCAGTTTTCACAAACAGGGATTATGAACCATATGCTTTAGAAAGAGATACAAAAATTGAAAGTTTCCTTAAGGTAAAAGGCATTGTTTTTAATACGTTTAAAGATCAGGTTGTTTTTGAAAAAAACGAGGTACTTAAAAGCAACGGTGAGCCCTATACTGTATTTACTCCTTACTCTAAAATTTGGAAGGGAAAGTTAGAAGAAGCTGACCTTGCAGTTTTTTCTTCTGAAAAGCTTCTGGATCGTTTTCTTAAAACACCTCCAATTTCTATCCTTTCATTAGAAAAAATGGGTTTTGAAAAAACGGATTTGAAATTTAAAGCGCCAAAAATAGATTTTGAAATTATTAAAAATTACGATTCTACAAGAAATATTCCCTCGGTAAACGGAACAACAAAACTTAGCGTACATCTGAGGTTTGGAACTGTAAGTGTGAGGCAACTGGCAAAAATTGGACTAAAACTGAATGAACAATGGTTGAATGAATTGATCTGGAGAGAGTTTTTTATGAGTATTCTTTTTCATTTTCCAAAGGTGACAAATCAATCATTTAAAAAGAAATATGACAATATTAAGTGGCGAAATAATGAGAATGAATTTGAAAAATGGTGTCAGGGTCGAACAGGTTACCCTATTGTAGATGCGGGAATGAGGGAGTTGAATGAAACAGGTTTTATGCATAATCGTGTTAGAATGGTTGTCGCAAGTTTTCTTACAAAACATTTATTGATTGACTGGCGTTGGGGGGAGGCTTATTTTGCCGAAAAATTGCTGGACTATGAATTGTCGTCCAACAATGGAAACTGGCAATGGGCTGCTGGATGTGGCTGTGACGCAGCCCCGTATTTCAGGATATTTAATCCTGCCGAACAAACAAAACGATTTGACCCCGAATATAAATATATAAAAAAATGGGTAAAAGAACTTACCTCTCCGGATTATCCTGCCCCCATTGTTGAACATCGTTTCGCAAGAGAAAGATCTTTGAAAGTTTATAAAGAGGGGGTTCAACAAATCGGTAGTAATGATTTTTAAAAACAGATAAATGAAACCTGTTATTTCAAATATATTATTTTTGTTTCTGTTTTTTGCCCCCAAGGGCTCGTTCTCTCAAACCAGTATTGAAAATTCTAAAACTATGGAAAATACAAACCAGCAGCTTATTACCAAATTCTACACTTGTTTCCAAAACAAAGATTATAAAGGGATGCAGGAGTGTTATGCTGATAATGCAACTTTCAGTGACCCGGTATTTGTAAATTTAAATGCTGCTGAAGGAAAAGCGATGTGGGAAATGTTATGCGTCAGAGGCAAGGATTTAAGGCTGGAGTTTAAGAATATACAAACGAACGGAGCGCAAGCATCTGCCGAGTGGATAGCATATTATACTTTTTCGGTAACGGGTAGAAAAGTTGTGAATCATGTGAAAGCAGGTTTTTTGATAGAAAATGGCAAAATTGTTAAACATACTGACGTTTTTAATTTTTATAAATGGTCGCGCCAGGCTTTAGGAATTCCTGGTACATTGCTTGGTTGGACAGGTTTTTTTAAAAAGAAAGTAAGGCAAGGCGCTTTGAAAAGTTTGAATGATTTTATGAATAAAAAGGGGTACTAATATCTAATATTTACGAAACCGCATACTCAACCCTTACCCTGTTTCGTAAATTCGTAAAGATTCGTTTATCCGTAACCGTAAAATTGTACTGATTCGTTATTCCTACCCCTTTTTTTACGTTAAAACATTTGCTATCTTTGAAAGCGTAAAAATTCTTTCAGATTCCCAGTTTCCATTGTCGCACAAATGATTTTTTTAATTGTGCTGCCTGGTTATTGATCTGAAGGTTCAAAATTATAGATGTTATTCAAAGAGATCATAGGGCAGCAGGCTGTTAAAGACCGGTTAATACGTTCCGTAAAGGAAGGACGTATTAGTCATGCTCAGTTATTTCTTGGGCCGCAAGGCAGTGGAAATCTTGCTCTTGCTCTTGCCTATGCTCAATATATTTCTTGCGGCAACAAACTCGAGGACGATTCTTGTGGGCAGTGTTTATCCTGTGTGAAGTACAATAAACTTGTTCATCCCGATCTTCATTTCGTGTATCCTGTGGCGCTTTCAAAGGATGTTCGTGTAAGTACCGATGTTGCTGTTAAGTGGAGGGAAGTGTTTTTGGATAACCCCTATGTTACACTTTTCAACTGGTTTGAATTGCTGGATGCAGAAAACAAGCAGGCTGTTATCGGGGTAGAAGAAAGTGCTGAAATACTTCGTAAATTAAGCCTTACTACCTATGAAGCCGAATATAAAATAATGATCATCTGGCAAGCCGAAAAAATGAATCAGGCAGCCGCAAATAAATTGCTTAAAATTTTAGAGGAGCCGCCTGAGAAAACTTTGTTTTTATTGGTTTGCGAAAGTGAAGATCAATTGTTGCGAACGATCGTATCCCGTACTCAGTTGATCAAAATTACCAAGATCAATGAAAATGATTTAATTGAAGCATTAGTTGATCGCCACGGCATGTCGCCCGGAGCTGCTGAAAGTACAGCCCATTTGGCGGATGGTAATTATGCAGAAGCATTATCATTGATCAATGAGAATGAAAATGCCGGTCAAAACCTTGCCAGTTTTCAAAAACTGATGCGCGCAAGTTTGAAATTTGATGCGAAAGCAGTGATGGTATGGATCGATGAAATTGCAGTTGCAGGGAGAGAGCGACAAAAAAACTTTTTGAATTATGCTTTGCACATTATGCGCGAAAGTTTGATCTTAAATTACGCTGATGTTAGTCTGGTAAAACTGGGAGCAGATGAGCAGGGGTTTGTGAAAAAGTTTTCGCCATTTATTCATTCCGGTAATGTGGAACATTTTATTGATGAGCTCAACAAAGCGCATCATCATATGGAGAGAAATGCAAATGCTAAAATATTGTTTATGGATTTAGCGTTTAAGTTCAATGAATTACTAAATTTACCAAAACCAATTTAAACCAATTAAATCAATTTGAAAATGTGCCAATTTGAAAATTAAATAAATTCATTTTCAAATTGGCACATTGTCAAATTATCAAATTAAATCATATGGGATGTGTAGGATGTTCAACCGGTAGCGATGCTACAAGCAAAAGTTTGCCGGGAGGATGTAATAATAATGGTTCTTGCGGAGTAGGGGATGGATGCAAAAAACTTAATGTATTCGACTGGTTGGCAAATATGGAATTGCCGGGTGGTCAGCCTGCTTTTGATATTGTAGAGGTACGTTTTAAAAACAGCCGTAAAGATTTTTTTAGAAATGTAAATAATTTACAACTTCATGTTGGCGATGTGATAGCTGTGGAGGCTTCGCCAGGCCATGATATTGGTGTAGTTTCTATTTCAGGTGAACTCGTACGTTTGCAGATGAAAAAGAAAGGTGTTGTTACTACTTCCGAAGAAGTTAAAAAGGTTTACCGTAAGGCAAAACCTAACGATATTGAAAAATGGCAGGAAGCTCAAAATCTGGAACAGGCTACAATGTATCGTGCACGGACCATCGCCATCAAGTTGAAACTGCAGATGAAGATCAGTGATGTGGAATACCAGGGCGATAAAACCAAAGCTGTTTTTTATTATACCGCGGATGATCGTGTTGATTTCCGTGAATTGATAAAGGTGCTTGCTGATGAATTTAAAGTGCGTATTGAAATGCGTCAGATCGGTGCACGTCAGGAAGCCGGTCGTTTGGGTGGGATAGGGTCATGTGGCCGTGAGTTATGCTGTGCTACCTGGCTTACAGATTTTCGTGCCGTGTCAACAAGTGCTGCCCGTTATCAGCAATTGTCTTTAAATCCGATGAAGTTGGCCGGACAATGTGGGAAACTTAAATGCTGCTTAAACTATGAGCTCGACAGTTATTTAGATGCCCTTAAAGATTTTCCGGAAGTAAACAATGTGAAACTTGAAACTGAGAAAGGAAGAGCATTTCATCAGAAAACGGATATTTTTAAACGTACCATGTTTTTCTCTTATACCAGTGAGCCTGATAATTTTATTCCTCTTTCAGTAGATCGCGTAAAAGAAGTTATCGAAATGAATAAAACAGGCTTAAAACCTGCCGACCTGGATGTGAAGGTTGCAATGAAAGTAATTGAGAAAAAACCGGATTATGAAAATGTTGTTGGACAGGATAGTCTTACCCGTTTCGATAAAACAAAAAAACAGAAACAAAAAAGCAGCAGTCATAAAAAGCGCAGTGCGGGACCGAATACCAACAAACCAAATGTGAATCCAAGTGTGAATCCGAACCCAAATGCGAACCCGAAACCCAACATAAAACCAAAGGTAAATCCGAACGCTAATCCGAATCCAAATGCGAATGTGAATCCAAATGCGAATCCAAATAAACCCAATCCCAATAGGAACAGGCCGAACACAAACAAGCCTAACAACAGGCCACCACGACCAAACACTAATAATAAAGAACCGCTGCCAGGGGCTTAATCATTTTAACTTATGAAAATAGAGCGTATAAAATCAGGAGTTATTTTAGGAACGGTTTTGCTGTTTGTATTGTTTTTTTCTGCTTGTGACGACAATCGTATTTTTGAAGAAAACAAGGAGATACCTGATAACACCTGGAGCAGCAGTGATGTATTAAAATTTGATGTTAGTATTGTTGATACAAAAATACCGACAAATTTTTACATCAATGTCCGTAATGCCGATGGATACCCCTACAATAACTTGTTTCTGTTTATCAAAACAACATTTCCAAGTGGGAAAATGTCAAACGATACACTTGAATGTGTGTTGGCTGATGAAAAAGGCAAATGGCTGGGTAGTGGGATGGGCGATATTTATGACAATCAAATACCTTTTAAAAAGAATGTTCTTTTTCCAGAAACGGGAAAATATACATTTGAAATACAGCATGGCATGCGCACTGAACATGTTCCATTGATCATGGATGTGGGCTTAAGAATTGAAAAAGCCGAAAATTAAATAGTTTTAATAATTCAGCTTAGGCAGTTTAACCAACTCGAATTTGTTTTTCTTTAAAAATCAAAAAACACAGATTCGTAAATTCGTAAAAATTAGTTTTTCGTACCCAGTAAATTTGTAAATATTCGTTATTAGTAATCAAAATGAGCGCAGAAAAATCAAAAAATAAAAATTATAAAAAAGGAGTGATCTGGTTTTGGATTCTTTTTACATTTCCAATCCTTGCTTTATTTCTTTTTGTAATGAGCGTTCGCTTTTTTGCCGACTTGCCGGATACTGAGGCCTTACAAAATCCTCAAACGAATTTGGCAACCGAAATTTTATCCAGCGACATGAAAGTGTTGGGTAAATATTATGCCGAAAATCGTACTAAAGTTAATTTTAAGGAGATCTCCCCAAATGTGATAAAAGCATTGATAGCTACCGAAGATGCTCGTTTTTATGAGCATTCAGGGGTTGACGTTCGCGCATTGGCAAGGGCTGTATTTGGCGCCCTTACAGGAAGTGGAAGCAGTGGAGGAGGAAGTACGATTACACAGCAATTAGCAAAAATGTTATTCCCCCGCGAAGATCTGCATGGCTTCAGTTTGATCTCCAGAAAAATAAAAGAATGGATCATTGCCGTGAAATTGGAGCGTGAATACACAAAAGAAGAGATTATTGCAATGTATCTCAATAAGTTTGACTTTATCAATAGTGCAGTTGGAATTAAATCGGCTGCACAAATTTATTTTGGCACCACTCCCGACTCATTAAGAATTGAAGAAGCTGCAATGCTTGTCGGAATGGCAAAAAATCCTTCCTTGTTTAATCCAAACCGTTTTGTTGAACGGTCAAAAGGAAGACGAAATACTGTTCTTAATCAAATGAATAAATATGGTTATTTAACAGATGGCGCAACTGATTCATTAAAAAAACTCCCTCTTAAGTTAAGTTTCCATCCCGAAAATCATAACGATGGTTTAGCACCTTATTTTCGTGAATATTTGCGTGATGTTTTTATGAAAAAATGGTGTGAGGAGAATCCGAAACCTGATGGAAAAAAATATGATATTTATCGTGATGGCTTAAAAATATATACTACCATCGATTCACGAATGCAGCGATATGCCGAAGAGGCTGTAACGGAACATTTGCGTGAGTTGCAAGGGGCTTTCTTTAAGGAATGCAAACAAAAAAGAAACGCTCCTTTTGCATGGAATGTTACC
The DNA here is from genome assembly GCA_030654175.1 of Bacteroidia bacterium. Lineage (GTDB taxonomy): Bacteria > Bacteroidota > Bacteroidia > 2-12-FULL-35-15 > 2-12-FULL-35-15 > 2-12-FULL-35-15. The sequence goes on along the minus strand of JAURXZ010000041.1, from coordinate 17,527 downwards.
AAAGAAGAAATTGCATCCATCATGGAGCAGGGGATGAAACGTTCCGACCGGTATCGTACTCTTAAAAAGGCAGGAATGAAGGAGGCTGAAATTGAAAAAAAATTTAAAATCCCTGTAGCAATGACCATTTTTACATGGAATGGAGATAAAGATACCGTAATGACCCCATGGGATTCTATCAGATATTATAAAGGTTTTTTACAAACAGGTCTTATGTCGATGGAGCCACAAACAGGCTACATCAAAGCATGGGTGGGAGGAATATCGCATAAATTTTTTCAGTATGATCACGTTCAGATAGGGCACTCCCGTCAGGTGGGCTCCACGTTTAAACCTTTTATATACGCACTTGCGATACAGGAAGGATATTCACCTTGCTACCGTGTTCCGAATGTTAAAACTTGTATTGATATGCCTGCCGGACAACCAGCTTGGTGCCCCGATAATTCTGATATAAAATTAAATGGACGTATGCTTACTTTGCAGCAAGCTCTAGCCAATTCTGTTAATTTCATTTCGGCCTACCTTATAAAACAATTTGGTCCGCAAGCTGTTGTTGATATTGCCCGCAGGATGGGTGTTGTAAGCCCTATAGAACCTGTTCCTTCAATCTGTTTGGGAACTCCCGAAATATCTGTATTTGAAATGGTAGGTGCCAATTCTACCTTTGCTAATAAAGGCACATGGATCCAACCAACTTTTGTTACACGTATCGAAGATAAAAATGGAAATGTATTGACCGATTTTTTTCCTCGTACCGAAGAAGTATTGAGCGAAGAAAAAGCTTATGTGATGTTGCAGTTAATGAAGGGGGTTGTTCAAATTGGAACTGGTGTTCGATTAAGATACCGATACAAATTAACAATGCCGATTGCAGGTAAAACAGGAACAACACAAAACAATTCTGATGGGTGGTTCATGGGTATCACTCCCGATCTGGTTTCAGGCTGCTGGACAGGTGCTGATGATCGTGCAGTACACTTTGATCGCACCGATATGGGACAGGGAGCAAGTATGGCATTGCCTATATGGGCAAAATACATGCAAAAGGTTTATGCTGATAAAACAATTAAAATTTCGAAAGGGGAATTTGAAAAGCCCGATAAAAAATTAGATATCGAAATGGACTGTAGCAAATACAATAAAGAATTGGAGAGTGGTGTTGAAAATCTGAATTCAGAAGAAGCTTTTTATTAGAACAAAAAAACAATTTAAAAATTTTGCAATTTTTGCCGTGGTCAATTAAAACAAATTAAGCGATTAAACAAATTGGCAATAGGAAAGAGGCAATCAGTGTAATCATTTTAAGAATCAGAGTAATCATTTTCAAAAATGAATAAAACAATAGCAAATGCCGAGGAGGCAATTAAAGGTATTGAGGACAATATGACCTTGATGCTTGGAGGGTTTGGTTTGTGTGGTATTCCAGAAAACTGCATTGCTGCTTTAGTAAAAAAAGGAGTAAAAGGCTTAACCTGCATTGCTAATAATGCCGGAGTAGATGATTTTGGTATTGGTTTGATGTTACATAAACATCAGGTAAAAAAAATGATCTCTTCTTATGTAGGAGAGAATGCAGAATTCGAACGTCAACTGTTAAGCGGTGAATTGGAAGTAGAACTAATTCCACAAGGAACATTGGCAACACGGTGCCTTGCCGCAGGATACGGTATGCCTGTCATTTATACACCCGCAGGTGTTGGTACAGAAGTTGCTATTGGAAAGGAAGTGCGTAAGTTTATGGTGGATGGAGTTGAAAAAGAATTTTTGATGGAATATGCTTTTGACGCTGATTATGCTCTCGTAAAAGCCTGGAAAGGGGATACACAGGGTAATTTGATTTTCAGAGGAACTGCACGTAATTTTAATCCAATGATGGCAATGGCCGGAAGAACTACCATTGCAGAGGTTGAAGAGTTAGTACCCGCAGGAGAATTAGATCCTGACCACATTCACGTTCCGGGAATTTATGTTCATCATATATTCCAGGGGGTAAATTATGAGAAGCGTATCGAACAGCGAACAGTAAGAAAAAGATAATTTTTGATGTGCTGATTACCAATGTGCTGATTTAATTAGCACATCAGCACATCCTCACATTTACACATCAGCAATGTTAGACAAAGTAGGTATTGCAAAACGTATTGCAAAAGAAATAAAAAACGGTTATTATGTGAACTTAGGGATAGGAATTCCAACCCTGGTAGCAAATTATATACCCGAAGGAATGAGCATTGTGTTGCAGTCAGAAAACGGGCTGTTGGGCATGGGACCATTTCCATTTGAAGGTGAAGAAAATCCGGATTTAATTAATGCCGGGAAACAAACCATTACAATTGTTCCAGGTTCTGCCTTTTTTGATTCTGCAATGAGTTTTGGAATGATTCGCTCCAGAAAAGTAGATCTCACCATTCTTGGTGCAATGGAAGTGTCAGATACCGGTGATATTGCCAACTGGAAAATTCCCGGAAAAATGGTGAAAGGTATGGGCGGGGCAATGGATCTTGTAGCATCAGCAAAAAATATTATTGTTGCCATGCAGCATGTTAACAAAGCCGGGGAATCAAAATTATTGACCAGATGCGAACTGCCATTAACAGGTGTTGGGTGTGTGAAAAAAATTGTAACAGAATTAGCAGTTTTAGATATAACTCCTCAAGGCTTTCGATTATTAGAACGCGCTCCCGGAGTGAGTGTAGAGGAAATTAAAAATGCAACCGAAGGCCGTTTGATCATTGACGGTGATATTCCAGAAATGGTAATTGACTAAAATTGGCATTTTTAGCTTGATTTTTGTATATTTGTATATTGATGAAGGCAATTAAAAAAACAACAGCATTATTTTTAGCGATGGTATTTATACTGTCGAGCCTTGGCTTTACTATAAACAAAATGGTTTGTTTAAAAAGTGGTAAGGTTAAAATTTCGTTGTCTCATCTTAAAGATTGTTGCCCAGACAATAAATCTTCTCATCCTTTTATTAAAGCCCAGTGTTGTGATATAAACAATACATCATTTCATTTAAATGATTTTAATTCATCTCAAAAAAACAATATTCCTGTTGCTCAGGATTGTGTTTTAGCGATCAATAAATTTTCTTTTACAAACATAAATTACAGCAACCCTACTTCAAAATTAGTATTCGCTGATTTACCTCCTCCGGTCTATGGCCGGCAATTACTATCTTTTATTTCTATTCTCATCATCTGATTTTGTTAATGTTTAAACACCTGTAGGTTTCGAGACCTGTCTGGTCTATTACTCAAAACTTTAACATAATTAAAATTAACAGATGATGATGCGATTATTTTATTTGATCATTTTCTTATTATTTGTGAAAACGATTTCTGCCCAACATACCATGGGTAAGGTTTTAGGAACAAATGATAATGGAACAAAAGAAGCTTTGCCCGGTGCAAATGTATATTGGCAAGGAACCACTATAGGGGCTTCCACGGATGCCTCCGGTGTATTTCAAATTCCAAACCCGGAAACTATTCCTGCAAATTTGATTGTAAGTATGATCGGTTTTGTAAGTGATACTATTACTTTGAAAGAGCAAAACCGTATGGACTTACAAATAGTTTTAAAAAATACGGTTAACCTTAAAGAAGTAAATGTTGAAACCCGTCAAAATACAACCTTATATTCGAGTTTTAATCCAATCAATACCGAAGTAATAAGTGGTAAAGAATTATTAAAAGCAGCTTGTTGTAATCTTTCCGAGAGTTTTAGTACCAATGCCTCTGTTGATGTAGCCTTTACAGATGCCGTTTCGGGTGCAAAAAAAATTCAGATGCTTGGACTGGATGGTGTTTATACACAAATATTGTCAGAGAATATGCCAATGCTGCGAGGCTTATCTTCTGCCTATGGTTTGAATTATATTCCCGGAACATGGATCGATAATATTCTGGTTACAAAAGGAACAGGCTCTGTAGTAAATGGATATGAAAGCATATCAGGGCAGATCAATCTTGAGTTTTTAAAACCTCAGAATGAGAAAAAGCGTTTGTTTATCAATTTGTATGTAAATGCAAAGAGCCGTGCTGAGGTAAATATTCATTTGGCAAAAAAGATAAATACAAAATGGAGCACGATGTTATTTACGCATGTAAGTGACTTAAGCAAAAAAAATGATATGAACCACGATTCATTTCTGGATATGCCTTTAACGCGACAATACAACGTTTTTAATCGTTGGGATTATCACAATCAGAAAAATTTTGAAGCGCAGTTTGGTGTAAAAGCATTGGTTGAAACTCGGCAGGGCGGACAAACAAATTTTAATTATAAAAATGATCTGGGTACTAACAATACACATGGACACATATCCACGCGGCCTTACGGAATAGGAATTAATACGAAGGTGCTGGAATATTTTTCGAAAACAGGATTTATGTTTCCTTCTACACCTTATAAAAGTATTGGTATCCAAACATCCGGTAAATGGCAGCAACAGGATATGTATTTTGGCCACAGGAGGTATAATGGCGAACAAAAGAATTTTTATTTGAATGCGATCTATGCAAACATCATTAATAATACCAATCATAAATATAAATTAGGGGCAAGTTATCTCTTAGATGATTATTTCGAAAAGTATAATGATTCTGTAAGTAATTATTTTTTTGCCCGTACAGAAAGTGTTCCGGGAGTGTTTGCTGAATACACCTATACTCACACTGATAATTTTTCATTAGTGGCCGGGGCACGTGCCGATTATCATAATTTATTCGGAATGCAATATACTCCCCGATTGCACATGCGGTATAATGCAACAAAATCAACTACTTTACGCTTGTCGGGAGGGAGAGGGTTTCGTACTTCCAATATTTTTGTAGAAAACCAATCGGTATTTGCAAGTTCACGCCAATTGATGATTCAAGAAAAATTAAGACCTGAGGTTGCCTGGAATTACGGGATAAGCGCAAATCAAAAATTTAAACTGTTTTACAACGAAGCCTTTGTAAATGTTGATTTTTTTAGAACTGATTTTGAAAATCAAGTGATCGTTGATCTTGACCAGCATGTGAATAAAATAATATTCTATAATTTGGATGGACAATCCTATTCTCACAGTTTACAGGTTGATTTTGGTTTTACTCCAATAAAAATGCTGGATATCAAAATGGCCTACAAATGGTATGATGTAAAAACAACTTATAATCATGTATTACTTGATAAACCGTACGTTCCGAAACATCGTATAATGTTAAATATGGCATATTCAACGTATATGGATATCTGGAAATTTGATTTTACTACCAATTGGTTAGGACAAAGCAGAATACCTAATACACTTTTAAGTCCCGTTCAATACCAACTCCCAGCGCGTTCAAAGGAGTATTACCTGATGAATGCACAGGTCACAAAAAAGTTTCGGAAGTTTGAAGTATATTTAGGATGTGAGAATATATTGAACTACATGCAGAAAAATCCGATTATTGCTTCTGATAGTCCTTTTAGCAGTAATTTTGATGCATCAATGATATATGCACCTGTTGATGGACGGATTGTTTATGCCGGATTTAGAATGAGTATTAAATAGGGTATAAACAAAGCGTAATGTCTTTGGCAGTATTTTTGTTACCATTGAATAGACAGAATGACACAAATAAAAATAGAATTCTTCTGCGAAAAAACATTAGAACTAATATTAGTAATTAGATAAAAATAAATAATAAACTTAAAATGAAAACACTCAAAAATGTATTATCAGGAGTTGCTGCAATTCTTATACTGTTTACAACATCCGTAAAAGCCCAGGATTCAACAATCGTAGAGTTAAAAGTTAAAACATCTTCAGTTTGTGGAATGTGTAAAGAAACCATTGAAGAAGCGCTGGCTTTTGAAAAAGGAGTAAAAAAATCAAGCTTGGATGTTAAATCTCAAATTGTGACTGTCACTTACAACTCAAAGAAAACAACTCCTGAAAAAATACGTTTGGCTATTTCAAATTCAGGTTATGATGCCGATGATGTTCCTGCAAATCCGAAGGCATATAAAAAGCTGAGTGATTGCTGTAAGAAACACAACACTATTCATGAATAACAAATTTTTAATAAAACTTTCAAGTTCTGTTTTATAGCTAAAATGCTGAACTTGAAATGTAGCATTTTATCAACCTGAAAATAAATTATAAACTATGGCATTAATAAAACCTGTTAAAGGAATACATCCTAAATTCGGTAACGATTGTTATTTAGCCGAAAATTCAACCATTGTAGGCGATGTAATTATGGGTGACCAATGCAGCATCTGGTTTAATTCGGTGGTGCGTGGTGACGTAAATTCCATCCGTATGGGTAATAAAGTAAATGTGCAGGATGGTGCTGTGATACATTGTACCTATGAAAAAACAAAAGTAGTGATTGGTAATAATGTTTCTATCGGGCACAATGCCTTAGTGCACGGATGTACAATACACGATAATGTGCTGATTGGGATGGGTGCCATTGTAATGGATAATTGTGAAATAGGAAGTAATACTATTATTGCTGCAGGAGCTGTAGTGCTTGAAAACACTAAAGTTGAATCGGGTGTGATTTATGCAGGTGTTCCAGCAAAGAAAGTCAAAGATATTAATCCGGAATTAATTCATGGTGAAATAAACCGTATTGCTAATAATTATGTGATGTATAGTGGTTGGTTTAAAGATGATAAAGTGGAGTCAAAATAAAATTAGCTTAATATCTTTTTTGAGACAAGCCTTTTCAATCTATTTTAAAAGTTCTTCAGCCAGTATTGATAAACCGATACTGGCTTTTTCTTTTATAATGGTTAAGTTTTGTATCCCATTCACGTTTACATCGCTCGGGTCAATTAAATATTTTGGAATATGTCGGGGTGTGTAATCGATCAATCCCGCTGCCGGATATACTGCTAAGGAAGTGCCAACAACAATGAGTATAGCCGCTTTATCAGCAATTAAATAAGCATTTCCCATCTCCGGAACCTGTTCACCAAACCATACTATGTGTGGGCGAAGCTGAGAACCGCGTTCACATGTATCACCAATATTTAATTCCATTCCTTTGATCTTATAAATAAGAGAAGGGTCAGTAGTACTGCGGCTTTTTATTATCTCGCCATGTAAATGAAGTACTTTTTTTGAGCCGGCACGCTCATGTAGATCATCAATATTTTGTGTGATGATATGAACATCATATTTTTTTTCCAAAGCAACCAAAGCCAGGTGAGCTTTGTTAGGTAGGGCTTCCAGGACTTGTTTTCGTCTTTTGTTGTAAAAATCCAAAACCAATGCCCTGTTTTTATCCCAGGCTTGAGGTGTAGCAACATCATTAATATTATACTCTTCCCATAAGCCATCACTGTCGCGAAATGTTTTAATTCCGCTTTCAGCGCTTATTCCGGCACCGGTGAATACAACTAGTTTAGGTTTCATAATCTGAGCTAAATTTAAACTGATATCAAGATAATTTAATAATTTTACTATGATGCTGACTGTGTTCCTTCATCTATAAGGCGATCCGGTTCAATAAAAAAAGCCCCGCCATTTAAGCGAGGCTTGGGCATAATCTTGAGTGTTTATTATTGTATGTTAATCGTATTTCCCATACTTGGGTGGACAGTACAATAATAATATAATGTTGATGGAGCATTTTGAGGTACTTTGAAAGTTATAACTCCCGAAGTAATGTCATTACTTGATACTCCAACATTGAATTGCACTCCGGATGGACCTGTCGCTATCCTGAAAGTATGTATACCCACATTAATATTAAATTTATAGGTAAACCCTCTGTGTAAGGTTATTGTTGGGTTTGTATTTGCACCAGAAACATAATCTGATGCATTATCGAACTGATAGCCTGATCCATTATTTAAAATATTAAACTGAACAGCAAAAGTTGCATCAGCACCTGTAGCTCCTGTTGCTCCCGTAGCACCTGTATTCCCGGTAGTACCTGTTGCTCCGTTGGTTCCGTTATTTCCAGTTGCTCCGGTAGCACCATTTATTCCATTAGTGCCGGTAGCTCCCGTTGAGCCGTCTATTCCATTAGTACCGGTTGCTCCTGTTAAACCATCGGTTCCATTATTTCCTGTTGCCCCTGTGGAACCATTACTTCCATTATTTCCGGTAGCACCCACTGGGCCTGCTGGGCCAGGGGCTCCGTTTAAATTGATTGACCATGGTTGTAACCCCGTTCCTGAACCAGTTGAAGTGGTTACAGTAACATCCATTACTCCTGTTCCTGAATTAAAATTTGTTATTGTTCCAACCATTTGTTGGGTTGACGAAAAGGCGATAATTACCTCTTGTCCAATCGAATAAGCTAAACCCGTTTCAACAGTGAATGTTAACGGTGTAGTTGGAACAGAAATATTCAATGATGTAGATGAAGTTGTTGCATATCTATCGCCTGTTGGCCCTGCAATACCTGTAGCACCAGTTGAGCCTGTGCTGCCTGTTGCACCTGATGTTCCAATATCTCCAGTTGCACCAATTACTCCTGTAGCACCGGTTATCCCTGTTGAACCCACAGCACCTGTCACACCAATTGCTCCCTGATCGCCAGTTGCGCCTGTAAAACCTGTTGCCCCTGTTATTCCTTGCGCCCCGGTTGTTCCACCATTAGCAGCATATAATGCATAAGGAACACTCATTAATTGTTGAGTACCCATTAACACATAGTTGGTTCCACCAGCTACATCCATGCTTATCTCAATAAAATAAGGACCGGCAGACCAATCAATAGCATTAAATGTTCCGCTCACTACCGTACCTTCACCTACTACTAAATTAAGCAAGCCGATGTTGCTTGAGGTAACTGTATGTGTTTCGGAGTATTCAATTGTACCAGTAGCAGTACCTTGACGTAGATTTATTTTTAATCCGATGCTTTGATTTGTTACTGCAACTCCTGAATTATTACGAGCCACTGCCTGATAATTAAACCCTTGTGGGGATTGAGCTTTAAGTGTAAAGCCAATGGTTAAAAAAACTGAAAGAATAAGTATCGCTTTTTTCATTTTTTACTTTTTTGTTTGGTTTACCAACTATTTTACTTTTACTATTCGATAAGATTTCCCTTTTGTATTCTTGTTATGAATTTTTATTAAATATGATCCGATATCATACTTGCTCATATCAATTTGACAAAGTGTTGCATAATTCGATTCCTGCGTTAAAAGTAATTTCCCCTCAGTAGAATATAATTCTATCAAATTATTTTCAGCTGCTTTTTCAAATTGAATCTGTAAAAGGTCTATAGAGGGGTTTGGGAAAATGGTAAGGCCAAAAGTATCATCAAAATTATCAATGGAAGTTATATTCAAATTTGTCTGATGAAATCCCTGGCTTAATGAATTACTGCCGCTGGTGAGCGAGGATGTTGAGAGTTCACCTAATGTCCAGTCCAGTTGATTGGAACCATTTGTAAAACTGGTCCCTGAACTTGATATTACTTGCGGAGATAATGATTGTGCAATAGAACAGCTTATTGCACAAAACAGAATTAGAGAAAACAAAATTCTTTTCATGTTGATGAATTTAATACTGTTAAGTAAAAATAGCACATTTTTGTTATGTTCAACAATAACGACTAAATTTTATTTAGATCTGTTATGCTCAATTTAAATTAAATATTCTTATTAAGAATCATGAAGTAATGGGATGCGAAGTTGTCAATCCAGAGCGGGTAAAATGGAGGGCTGTTTTCTTCACTTCATAAAGATGAGGCTCGGTTCCACTCATCGGGGCCTTCGCTCACATTTAAAAGTATTAGTTATTCGAATTCTTAATAATTTTGAGTGCTTTGGATTTTACCATTCTCAGCCCAGAATGTCCATCTGCCGGCTTCTATGTCATTTGAATAAAAGCCTTCGTAACGTTTTTGTTCGTTATCATACCAGGTTGTAGTTTTTCCATTTTTCTTTCCATCTTTAAAAGTTGTTTCGCTCCATGGTGAACCATCTTCATACCAACTTTTCCATAAGCCATCACGCTTTCCATCTATCATCATTCCTCGCATTTCAATTACACCATTTTTGTAATATTTTATGTATTCTCCATTTTGAATAACTGAATCTTTTGTTTCAGTAAAAATAAAATCGCTTTGAATGGTGTCTCGTTGTACCTTTTTATTTTCAACAGTTTCAGATGGTTCTATGCATGACAAAAGCCCGGTTAAAATAAGTAGGGTTGTAAAAAAACGTGTTTTCATTTGTGATTTTTTTAAATATTGCTGAAGATTCTTAATTTTTCCGCTCAGTTGTATATTTAACCAATTCAAGTAAGGATGTTTTTGAAACACAATCCGGAAATGTTGAAAGTATTTCTAATGCCTTGTTTTTGTATTCATTCATTTTAGTTTCAGCATATTGTATTCCTCCGCTTTTAATAACAAAATTAATTGCTTCGGCCACTTTCTTTGGATCATTATTGTTGTTTTTTACAATATTGATGATCTTGCGTTTATCCCAAAAAGTGGCATTGTTCAGTGCATATATCAAAGGCAGGGTCATTTTTTTTTCTTTGATATCAATACCGGTAGGCTTGCCGATATTGGTTCCATCGCCATAATCAAACAGGTCATCTTTTATCTGAAATGCAATCCCTACGGCTTCGCCAAAAGTTTGCATCCTGGTAATAATTTTTTCATCACTTGTAACCGATGCTGCACCACACGCGCAACAGGCTGAAACTAAGGATGCGGTTTTTTTACGGATAATATCAAAATAAACAGATTCATTGATATCAAGTTTACGTGCTTTTTCAATTTGTAATAATTCACCTTCACTCATTTCCCGCACTGCATTTGATACGAGGCCTAACAGGTGAAAATCTTTATTGTCGATAGAAAGCAATAATCCTTTCGACAATAGAAAGTCACCAACCAATACCGCAATTTTATTTTTCCATAGTGCATTTACAGAGAAAAAACCTCTTCGGACATTTGAATCGTCCACCACATCATCATGAACTAAAGTGGCAGTGTGTAAAAGTTCTATTAATGCTGCTGCGCGGTAAGTGGATTCATTCATTTCCCCGCATACTTTTGCGGATAAAAAAACAAACATCGGGCGCATTTGCTTGCCTTTACGTTTTACAATATATCGTGTGATTTTATCAAGTAGGGGTACAGAACTTTTCATAGAAGATTTAAACTTCAATTCAAATTCTGCCATTTCATTGGCTATAGGTGCTTTTATTTCACTAACTGTCATAAAGAAAAAAATTTATTTTACCGCAACATACAGCTCGACACTCATGCAAATTATTTTACTTTCATTTTTCTTTTCTCAAGGCCTTCTTTGTTTTTATTTGCAAGCTGTCCGCAGGCGGCATCAATATCTTTACCTCTGCTTCTTCTAACATTAACAATAATTTTTCTGCTTTCCAGATAATTTACAAAAGCATCAAGTCGTTCAGGAGTTGTCTGCTTAAATTCACCATCATCAATCGGGTTGTATTCAATAATATTTAATTTACATGGAATGTGTTTACAAAAATCAGCCAACTCTTTCGCATCTTGTAAACCATCATTAAAGTCTTTAAAGGCAATGTATTCATAGGTTACGCGCGTCCCTGTTTTTTCATAAAAATATTTTAATGCATCAGCCAAAACTTCCAGTGTATTGGTTTCATTTAAAGGCATGATTTGATTCCTTTTTTCATCATTCGCTGCGTGTAATGATAATGCTAAATTAAATTTTACCCCGTCATCGCCAAGTTTTTTGATCATTTTGGCAACGCCCGCAGTACTCACCGTGATACGCTGTGGTGACATATTCAGCCCTTCGGGGGAAGTTATTTTAAAAATTGAATCCATTACATTTTTATAATTGAGTAATGGCTCTCCCATGCCCATATATACTATGTTGGTAAGAGGGGTATTGTATTTTTGTTCTGCCTGATTTTTTATTAGAACTACCTGGTCATAAATTTCATCGGCATTCAAATTACGTAAGCGCTCCAGTTTGCCTGTTGCACAAAATTTGCAAGTCAAACTACATCCAACCTGGGAGGAGATGCAAGCAGTCATTCGTGTATTGCTTGGGATCAAAACTCCTTCCACTATTTTTCCATCGTAAAGCTTAAAAGCGTTTTTAATAGTACGGTCTTTGCTGATCTGCATATCATCAACAGTTACCGCATTTATTAAAAAATGGGTGTTCAATAATTCCCGTGTTGTTTTCGACAGATTGGTCATTTCATCAAAAGTACGGGCAGATTTTTTCCAAAGCCACTCGTAAACTTGTTTGGCACGAAAAGCCTGGTCACCATTTTCGGTGAAAATTATTTTTAACTCATCAAGGCTAAGTGCCCTTATATCCTTCTTGGTATTCAAATCTGGTTTTTATTGGATTACAAATTTACAAATAGATATTGATATATAAGGCAGAATATAATTTCGTAATTTCGTGTGAAATAGTTGAGTTTATGCGCAAAATTTCTGCTGATTATATATTTACAATTTCGTCAGAGCCCATTAAAAATGGTGTAGTTGTTATCGATGATGATGAAACAATATTAGAAGTTACTAAGGGGGATCCAGAATTAAGAAACACGAAACACGATCCGGAGATCGAATATTATAAGGGGATCATTTGTCCGGGGTTTATTAATACACATTGCCATTTAGAGTTATCGCATTTGCGTTCTAAGATCCCTGAAAATATTGGCATGCCCGGTTTTATTAAAGAAATTATTTCCATTCGATCTGATTTTTCAGACAAACAAATTCAAGATGCAATCGTAGAAGGAGAAGAGGAAATGATAAAGAATGGAATTGTGGCTGTTGGAGATATTTCCAATAATGACAGCACATTCCGGCAAAAAGAAAAAGGAAATTTATTTTATCATACATTTATTGAGGTTTTTGATCTGAATCCAGATAAAGCAGGCGAAGTTTATGAAAAAGCTATTGCTTTAAAAAAACAGCATCAACAACTTGAAACTTTAAGCTTTAAACTTTCCAGTTCAATAGTACCTCATGCTCCCTATACTGTTTCCGAAAAATTATTGAAATTAATTAACACAAACGCTAGTGAAAAAAATAGTATTTTAAGTATTCATAACCAGGAAAGCGAAGCGGAAAATGAATTGTTTATTTCAAAGTCAGGTGAGATCTTCGATACATTTAAGAACATGGGTATAAATACCGATCTGTTGCGACAAACAGGATTTAATTCTTTAAAGTCAACATTGCCTTTCCTGAACTTTGCATCTAAAATCTTATTGGTTCATAATACGTTTACTTCGAGAGAAGATATAAGCTGGGCAGAGAAACAAATCAGGAATCAAGAATCAAGAATCAAGAATCAAGAGCAAAAATCCAAGATCCAAGATCCAAGATCTCAAATTCTATTCTGGTGTACCTGTCCCAATGCCAATATGTATATCGAAAATAAATTACCAAACTATAACTACTTCATTGAAGAAAATGTTCGTGTAACCATTGGTACCGATAGCTTAGCCTCCAACCGGACATTGTCGATTTTAGATGAACTAAAAACAATCGTAAAGCAATATCCTGAAATTCCTTTGCAAACATTGCTTTTATGGGCAACAAAAAATGGGGCTGACTTTTTAGGATTTACACAATTAGGATCAATTGAAAAAGGTAAAAAACCCGGACTGAATTTGTTAAAAAATATTGATGAATTAAAAATTACTGAGAAAACGGAAGTGTTGAAATTGGTGTAAATTTAAAAATGTATTGATAAACTAACTTAAAAAAAAGCAGTTTAGGTTTAAAACAAAAAGTATTCGGTTTTAAATTTTACCTTTTTTATCCAACACAAATTCTCAGTCTTTTTAAACTTTCATTATCAGCAGTTTTCATTCATTGCATAACGCAAAACATTTTAGTATTACCAAAAAGTAAGTTACCAAGTTATCGTTATTTTTCCGTTACCTGCTTGGACACCAGCAGAATTATTTTGGCTCGCACCTCCATTATAAGAACCTCCACCTCCACCATTTCCATAATATGTTCCACCTCCACCACCAGAATAACCACCTCCACCACCACCACCGGTCCAACTTACCCATTCGCCACCGCCACCGCCACCAAATCCCCCTGCTCCACCTGCACCAGCACCACAACCACCAGCACCACCATTTGTAAAGGAGTTTCCTCCGCAGGTTGGGGAGCAAGAAACGCCATTTCCGGTAAGTCCACCACCACCGGCTCCAGAACTGCCGTATATCTGGCAAGATCCACCACCTCCACCGCCAGAGCCTCCGGTACCTGAAATTGAGCCGGGGCAACCTGCGCCACAATAACCGTTCTGTCCAGAGGTGACAGTAGTACCGGGCTCTGTACCATAATCATAACCGCTATATTCGCCTCCTCCGCCTCCTCCAGCAATAACTAAGGGATTGTTGCTGGCATCGGTAACAAAAGATCCGCCTCCACCGCCTCCTTGATTACCAGCGCCACCCATACCTCCAACCAATATTTTCAACACTTGCCCAGGTGTAAGTGTAAATGTACCCTTCATTCTAGCACCTAGCCCTCCGGCTCCTGTTCCGCTTCCCCCTTGTGCACCCCATACTTCAATTGTTATTGTAGAACAACCCGCAGGTACCGTAAAGGTGGTTATAGCACCAGCGTAGTTGAAAGTCTGAGTTCCACCGGAGCATGGAGCCGATCCACAGGTGGCAACCCAAGCAGTACCATTATAGAACTCTAAACAGTTTATAGTCGTATTATAGATTACTAAACCAGCAACCGGAGTGGCAATAGCATTACGTTGAGCTGTATTCATACGAGGCGGTAAAAAACCTTGGGAGGTTGAAGTAACATCTAGAGCAGCTGATGTAGCAGGGGCAGATGTTCCAACACCAACTTTACCCGCAATTATCGCTCCTCCTCCTGGTGAACCTGCTCCACCATAACCAATAGTTAAGCCTCCATCACCACCTATAAGTCCTCCTGCCATCCAAAGGCTTTTGCCATTATAGCCTCTTATCCAGGTGGCATCTTGCATATACCAGCCACCACCATATGTACCATTATACCAACCAGTGTTTCCGTAAGATCTGTGCCATCCTCCACCAGCATCAATTACTGTATTCCCCTGGCTAATGAATCCTCCTTCTGCGCTAATCATGTTTGCTATTAAGTTTTCATAACCAGTACCCGGATTATTAAGTATGGCCATTCGGCCGCTGCTCTCTATTCCAATTTGAGATGCTACCACACCTCCCCAATGAAAACCTAATCTTGGAGGTGTCGCAGTTCCATTTCCTGTAAAATTAGATTCCCTTAGCTCTAATGAAGCTAAGTTGTAACTTGTTCCGGTAGATGAAGAAGCTACTTGCCAATCACCAATGCCGTTATTAGGTATCCATGTGCCAGTAGTATTTAAGAATGTTGCAAGTGCCCCCGCAGTCGCTGTTCTATGGTAATTATCACCTTGTTTTACCATTACTCCGGTAACCCCTGATGCAATAGAGTTGTCGGTAGAATTAAAATATTGAGCAAAATGGTACCTGGTGGTATAAGCATCCCCACTGTTATCCACCCTCAAGCCCCAGCCTCTTAAATTTGTTAAAATACCTGTTCCACTGGCATCTGCGTATGTATAACCATAAATTGATCCGGCATTATTTGCCATTGCAATCCCTATATTAGTTGCCGATCCTGATCGTAAATAAAAATCATTGGCATCTTTCACATAAATGTGATGTCCCGTTGCGCTCCAGTAAGTTCCATCACTATCTGAGTGTCTTATCCAATTGTCAATATAATGTTCAGCGGTATTTGTGATGGAATTCCCAGCCAAATTAAGTGTTGTAGTTGCGGTATGATTACCTAAATTATCTCCAGTAGGAGCTGTAATCCCTAAAAATGTTAAAACTCCGGCAGCATTACTTGTGCGGTGATAGTTATCACCCTGTTTAACCATAATGCCTGTAACCCCCGATGCAACAGCGTTATCTGATGTATTTATATAATCTGTTCCGATATATCCGGAAGGAACGTGCAATTTAAAACCAGGTGCAGTAGTACCGATACCCACATTACCCGCGCTTGTTATTGTAGCAGCATAAGCATTTGCTCCTGTATAGAAATCTAAACCGGTTCCATTGGTTAGCATGCGGGCATTTGCTCCGGATGCATTATCAAGTGGGCTTAGCCATATAAAGCGTGTATTATCGTTATTTTGAATTTGAAGTGCACCCGTCCAGGCTCCCGGGTAGGTACCAAAATTTACCTGTGCCTGACCATCATTAAGTATTGTCAACGTTCTGGTAGCAGAGGTAGTGCCATTAGTTCCAATGATCTGGCCACCTGCTGCAACATGAAGTTTCGCTGCAGGTGTAATTGTTCCGATGCCCACACTACCCGCTCCATTGATATACATTCTTTGAGTACTATTTGTTCTGAAATCCAAATAAGTGTTGGCAGTACTTACCGCCCCCCCAGCTAATATTGCCCAGCCTCCTGCTCCATGAAGAACGCCTATACCACTTCCATCCGCATAAAAATAACCGTAAACGGCACCTGCGTATGCATTTCTTAATCTTAGCCCTGTTGAACCGCCAGCCATACCAATGTTCCAGTATGCTCCGTCTGAATAAAAGTGATTGCCGGTAGCCTGGTTGTACAAACCAATGCCCGAATTGTTATTTCTAAACCAACCGTTATTATAGGCTTCTCCAATGTTTGTAATGGTATTTGCATTCATATTAAGCGTGGTAGTGGCAGTATGGTTACCAAGGTTATCACCGTTGGGTGCAGTTATGCCTAAAAACGTTAATACAGATGCAGCATTAGATGTCCTGTGATAATTATCTCCAGATTTTACCACAATTCCGCTTACAGCCTGAGCTGTTCCCGTAAATCCATTATCTGTTGTGTTTATATAATCTGTTCCAATGTATCCTGCAGGTACATGCAACTTGAAGGTTGGTGTTGCTGTTCCAATACCAACATTACCAACGTTATTTATTCTAACCCTTTCAACTCCATTCGTGTAAAAATTAGTAACACCATGTGTAAAAGTGAGAGAGTTTTTATTCACCTGACCAATTGTGAAAACCCCGGATTGTGCCGCAGTTACTCCGGGTGTATACGTAAGCCCTAAATAGCGATCCCAATCACGAGCGTCTGCCAGATATAAATTACCCGTGCCAGCGTGCATCCACAGGCCACTTTCCCCTGACTGAAGAGTAGTTGAACCACTATTTGAAATAACCACTGTACCGTTAACATCTAATTTGCCTGCAGGGGCTGCTGTTCCTATCCCTACATTAGTCCCATTGTCAAAAATAAGGGAATTACCAAGCGTAGTTCCGTTAGGTGTCCATTTTGGTATATAATTAAGCGTTCCGCTTCCTGCCACTTTATTATTAAAAGTATTCCAGTCGGTAGAAGAAAGATAACCATTGGCAGCAGTTCCCGATTGAGTAATTGAAATAGCAGGTGTTGTACCACCGCTGGAAACGATAGGAGCAGTTCCTGTAACAGAAGTTACTGTTCCAACAGTTGGTGTAACCCATGTTGCCAAACCTGTTGCATCGGAAGTTAATACTTTCCCTGCTCCG
>JAURXZ010000040.1 GCA_030654175.1 Bacteroidia bacterium | reverse complement strand
CGGAGCCGGACGCGAGCCTGGGGCTCAAGCTCATGCTCACGCTGATCGGACCGCTGGCGCCAGACGAGATGCTCTGAGCGGATGGGCCGGCGCGCCGGCCCGGCCCCTCAGGCTTCCGGCGTGTCCGTATCCCTCAGGCCGTCGCGCAGCCCCTTGCGCGCGGCGGCCGCCAGCGCGCCGTAACGGGTGCGGAAGGCGTCCAGCGACTCTTCATTCAGTTCCTCCAGGTCGAGCAGCGCGTTGTGGGCGCCCTGGGTCGCGCGTATCAGTTCGTCCAGCTTGATCTGGATCGCCTCCGTGTCGCGGTTCTGCGAGTTCTGGATCAGGAACACCATCAGGAAGGTGATGATGGTGGTACCGGTGTTGATGACCAGCTGCCAGGTATCGCTGAAGCCGAACAGCGGCCCGGTGACGATCCAGGCAAGGATCACCAGCAACGCCATGAAAAAGGTGGCCGGTCGGCCGGCATAACGCGAGGCGGCTTTGGCGGCGTTCGAATACCAGTTGCTCTTGCTTGCCATGGTGTGTTTCCGAAAAATCAGGTGAGACTGGACGGGCGGACATCGGGCAACCCGATGTTGCACCACATGTGGATCTTGGCGACGTAGCCCGGACCGGCAGCGACGGCAAAAGGCTCGACACCGTAAGCAGCAAAGCCGCAACTTTCATACAAGGCGCGGGCAGCGTCGTTCCCCTGCGTGACCGTCAGCTGGACGAGCCGGACCCCGGGTCGGGCGCCCGCCTGCGCCAGCACGGCCTGCACCAGCCGGCGCCCCAGCCCCTGCTGGCGGCACCGGGCGGGCACATACATGCCGAAGAGGGTGGCCTTGTGGCGCAGCTTCTCGCGCGACTCGAACGACAGGCCGGCGACGCCGGCGAGCCCGCCGTCCTGAAAAACACCGAGCACCCGTTCGGCGGCCAGCGGCTTTTCGCTGAGCCGCGACTGCCACCAAGACAGCGGCAGCGCGGCACGCTCGGCAACGCTGGAACTGAAGGCGTCGGGGTGCAGGGCATAGGCCTCGAGCATCAGCGCCCGGTAGTCGGTCGCATGCACAGGCCGGAGCGGCTCGATCAGCATGAAGGGGCTCCTTGCATCTGGCCGGCCCGGACAGCCTGGACTGCTATTG
>JAURXZ010000038.1 GCA_030654175.1 Bacteroidia bacterium | reverse complement strand
AGCCATTTACTTAAATCACCAGTCCGAATTGCAGTTTCATTTGACCCGGATTGTCGACTGCCCGGATATAGCCGCCGACCTTGTTCAAGAAAGCTTCATTATTTTTTTTCGCGAAGTGCAAAAACAAGCTATCGATCATCCTCGCGGTTTTCTGTTCAGAATCGCCAAAAACCTCGCTTACGATCACGTCAAGCATCGAAAAGTAACGGAAAATTACCAACAAACCAAAGAACAAACCCTGCCCCCGCCCAGCGAATTCCCCTCCGCCGAGAAACTCGTATCCGTCGATGAAAGATTAGCCGCCATCACGCGGATACTGGACGAATTACCTATGCGCACCCGGGAGATATTTGTCCTGAATAGAGTTTACGGCATGACCTATGCCGAAACCGCCATGAAACTCGGCATATCCGATAGCGCCGTTGAAAAACACATGGCCAAGGCTCTGCTGCATTGCCGTATACACTTCAAAGCCCACAGCCTGGATCAGCATGACCACTGAGGTATTGTGCCGCTACTATCGTCTACTTTACGGAAACCACCCCATCACACTTCAAAATTCGGCGCCTTTATCCCCTCTCCTGTTGGAGAGGGTTAGGGAGAGGAGATTTAAAAAATCGAATTTTATGTTCAAACACTATGATTTATAAAAATTATCTATCAACGGAGAATAACAATGGCTTGGGACGAAGAAGACAAAACCCTTTATCAGGTTGTGGTCAATCACGAAGAACAATATTCAATTTGGCCTGAATACAAAGAAATACCGGGCGGCTGGCGGGCTGTCTACAAAACCGGCAACAAACAGGAATGCCTGAATTACATCAAAGAGGTCTGGACGGATATGCGCCCATTAAGCTTGCAGATACAAATGCAACAAACGGTGCCGCAATAGCCCGTGAATAGAGAGACGGGATTTCATCCCGTCTTTTAAATTCGAGCCTATGGGACTCGTCGTGACAATGCTGAATGGTTAAAATTCTCCCCCAAACAGCAATCTGCCAAACTCTAAAGCCATAACTACATTGCCATCACCGGTTATTTCACCCTGCTCATAAGCATTGACGGCGGTTTTCCTGCCTTCAATCAATTCGTGAAAAATTTTATAGGTTGTAGCGATTGTGCAATCACTGGGCTTATCGTCTTCTTGTAATGTTAAATCGCCGCTATGACTCTCAATTGTCCAAACTCCGCCTTTTAACCCGGTTATCACGAATTTACAGACACCCTGTAATTGGCTGGATTTATCCATCCTTGCAGCGCTATTTCGTAAAAAACGGTTTTGGAAAAAATCATTTAAATCCAGATCCCCAAGCGTCTGTTCGCCATCGCCTTGTTGCTCGGCATACTGAGATTCTATCGCTGGATAGCCTAGCTGCCGGTGAAACGTGTCAATCTCAGCCATCAGCTCATTCGGAATTGCCGTCAATGGAATCGCTGTCCCATTACCGATAGAATCTTTGTTGATTTTTTCGGAAAACCAGACTTTCACATCGCCGTCTCCCTGATCGTAAGGCACTTGAAAAATCCGATCAATTAAGTCCTCATCCCAAGGCTCGCCCAGAAAATCAAACAGTTTTGCCAAGACCTGTTCCGGTTGCTTGACCAAAGCCTCATAGTTAACCCTGATGCACTGATCGGCATGAGTCTGCTCGAATGCCATCAGTTTGCCGGTCTTATCCAGCCAGTTATCAATCATCGCGGCGACAAGATTTGTCGGGCGTTTCTGTACATAAGGGGCCAATTCAGGCATATAGCCTAATGGGCTGAATTTAATGCTCGAATAAGCGACATCCAGGCAATTGCGGTATAAACAGATATAGTTAGCCTGCGGAAAAACCTTTGCCAGTATCTCCAGATAATCGATATTAACGGTCGATTTTTCGCACCAATTTGATTTGCCTTTCCCTTGTGCATAGCGAGCCAGCAAGTCGGTGACCACACGCCGGGTTTCTTTAATTGCCAACAGGTCTCTTTGCTCTTCAGTTTCCAACTCCGGCAATTTTCCCAACGAATAATAAGTCGTCGTATATAAATCCGCGCATAACGGGCCTAAATTCAAATGCCCCGGACTGCATAGATTAGGATGTGTATCGATAATACAACGCAGCATTGTCGAACCTGATCGAACACAAGATAGGATAAAAATCGGTTGTTTAATCAGTTCCGGATGACGCTCATTTGTGTTTGCCATTATTAAATGTCCTTTTGTACGAGTTTCCTGCTATTGAGTAAACGCTTGTCCTAATAGCCAGGTTTTATTGTTTAGTTTCTCCGTTGACGGCCTTAAGTCTTTTTCAACTTCATTTACTCCCGCTGACATTAGCTAGCCGCTTAAACTCAATCCTTTTGTCACAGTGCGCCGGAACCGTCAGCGCGGCGCTGATGCCGCCGCCAAAATCCAAATCGACCAGCGTCCAATCTTCAGCCGAACCATACCTCTCCGGCACAGACAAAAACCTCGCCACACCGACCGGCGTAGAGACCACCTTGGAAACATCCAAGCCGAGACCTACGCCGACGGCTTTTACAAAACTTTCCTTCCTCGTCCAGAGCCGGTAGAAAAACTCGTCTTTGCTGTTTTTTGGCAATCCGCTCCAAAAACAGCGTTCGGTTTCGGCAAAACAGATATGGGCAATTGAAACGCAGTCAATTTTGCTGTTCCAAACTTCAATATCGACACCTATCTGAATATCCGCCCCCACTGCCACCAGCATTTTATTGTCGGAATGTGCCAAATTGAATTTAATGTCATGTTCCATGCCCTTGATAACAATAACCGGCTTGCCAAACGCCTGTTCCTCATAAACGATGTTTTCAGGGGCGAGCCCCAGATACCCGGACAGGATCAGCCTGAGCTTGCCGTGGCTTGCCACATAACGCCTGCCATGTATTGCCTGCACAAAGCGCAAGGCCTTATCTTGTTCATTCTTGTCCAATAGCGGCCAATAATATCGGCACTCTTCGTCGGTAACGGCTAACTCTTCCAGCCATAAATCGATAGCCATAAGATCATCATCCTAGAAAAATCATTTGATCCACGAAAAACACAAAAAGCACGAAAATATTCAAAGAGATACTAAGTTATGAATTGTTACCAAAAGGGTGAATGTCTGTTTTAACACAACATACTGATTTATTTCGTGTCTTTCGTGGACTTACTGCGGTTTTTAGGTTGATGCGCTGCCGTTTGGAAAGTGGTGCGCGATGCGTGCCGCATGGCTTGATTGGCCATCAGTCGTCACCTCAGCCGTTAGATTGTTGAGGGCGAATCGGAAGATAAATGCGAAACCTGGTGCCGCGGCCTGGTACTGAGTCAAGTTCGATTCTGCCGTGATGATTCTGCACGATTTGATACGACAGCGACAGGCCAAGCCCGGTTCCGGTGCCAACCGGTTTGGTGGTAAAAAACGGGTCGAAAATTTTGGATTGGACGTCCTCAGGGATCCCTTTGCCGGTGTCCTCAATTTCAATCCAGAGCCACTCGGAATCTAAATAACCGGTACGCGCATAAATCTTGCCGAAGTCTTCTATCGCCTGGGCCGCATTGACCAGCAGGTTTAAAAAAACCTGATTAAGCTGTGCGCCTACGCATTCAAATGGTTGCAGTCCCGCATATTCCTTAAGGACGTCCGCTTTAAACTTGAGTTCGTTGCTGACGATATTA
>JAURXZ010000019.1 GCA_030654175.1 Bacteroidia bacterium | reverse complement strand
TATCACACAACCTGCTATGGCTCTGGCTTCTACTACTACACAAAATAATGTATCCTGCTATGGAGGCGGTAATGGTTCAGCCTCGGTTATTGCAACTGGTGGCACACCGCCTTATACTTACCTGTGGAGCAATGGACAAACAACTGCATCGGCAACCGGATTAATTACAGGGAATTATACGGCAACAGTTACCGATTTTAAAGGTTGTACAATAACTGCATCGGTTTCCATTTCACAACCCGTTACACCTCTTACATCCACTACTTCACAGAATAATGTTTCCTGCTTTGGAGGAAGCACTGGTTCTGCTTCGGTTATACCAACTGGTGGAACATCCCCTTATACTTACCTTTGGAACAATGGACAAACTGCTATTACTGCTACCGGACTTATTGCAGGTAATTATACAGTAACAACAACAGATACTAATGGGTGTGTTACAAGTTCAACCCTTTCTATTACTGAACCTACAATGCTCTCCTCTACCGCTGTACAGACAAATATTTGCAGTGGTGCAAGTAATGGCTGGTCGACTGTTTCGGTTTCCGGTGGTACTCTTTCTTATTCTTACTTATGGAATGACGGACAAACCACTTCATCGGTAACCGGACTTTCAGTCGGAAATTATTCCGTTATAACTACAGATGCCAAGGGTTGTACAACAACAGCTACCGTTGCAATTACACTATTTCCGGCTATATTTTCAACTATTTCATACACTGATGTTTCGTGCAATGGAGGAAACAATGGCTCGGTTTCCGTAATGCCATCAGGTGGAACATTACCCTTTGCCTACCT
Source organism: Bacteroidia bacterium (assembly GCA_030654175.1). Lineage (GTDB taxonomy): Bacteria > Bacteroidota > Bacteroidia > 2-12-FULL-35-15 > 2-12-FULL-35-15 > 2-12-FULL-35-15. The sequence goes on along the minus strand of JAURXZ010000019.1, from coordinate 204,489 downwards.
ATGGAATAATGGATTTGCTACTGCATCTATCACAGGCTTAATTGCCGGAAATTATACGGTAACTATAACGGATGCCAACGGGTGTGCAATAACGCAATCTGCATCTGTTGCGCAACCATCAGCGGTTCTTTCTGCTATACCTTCTCAAACCAATGTTTCCTGCTTTGGAGGTAATAATGGTTCAGCTTCGGTTACAGCATCAGGTGGTACTCCTTCTTATACGTATCAGTGGAATACAGGACAAACACAATTTCAAATCTCGAATCTTATAGCTCAGACCTATACTGTAATTGTAACTGATGCTAATGGTTGTATGGCAACAACATCTGTATCTATTACACAGCCTCCTACTCCAATTTCCTCTATTACTTCACAAAGCAATTTGTCATGTTTTGGAGATAGTAATGGTTCTGCCTCGGTTGTTGCATCAGGTGGCATTTCACCTTATACCTATTTATGGAGCAATGGACAAACCAGTTCATCTGTTACCGGGTTAACCGCAGGAAGTTATTCTATTACTACAACTGATGTGAATGGGTGTATAATGGTTGACGTTATTTCTATTACAGAACCTTCTATTCTCTTCACTACTGCCGTGCAAACAAATATATGTACTGGCGCAACCAATGGTCTGGCCACCGTTTCAGCTTCCGGAGGCTCCTTTCCTTATTCTTATCTTTGGAATAACGGGCAGACCAATTCATCGGCAACAGGGCTTTCAGCCGGAAATTATTCCGTTACAACCACAGATGCAAATGGCTGTACTGCAACTTTTATGGGTACAATTACACAATTTTCTGCTATATTTTCAACTACTTCACAAACCAATGTTTCATGTAATGGCGGAAACAATGGCTCTGCTTCTATAATTCCATCCGGTGGTACACCGCCATTTACGTACCAATGGAATAATGGACTAAATACCTCATCTATTACAGGGCTAATTGCAGCAAATTATACTGCAACTGTAACGGATGCTAACGGATGTTCAACAACTGCATCTACTCTAATTATAGAACCTTCTCCGCTTATTGTTTCAATTGGTTCAATTGTAAATACAACCTGTTTTAACGGCTCTAACGGAAGTGCTGCTGCAACTGCAACAGGAGGCGTTTCTCCATATTTATTTAACTGGTCAACTGTTCCTGTTCAAACAAACAGCGGAGCAACGAATCTTAGTGCAGGTACATATACTGCAACAGTTACTGATAGTAACGGATGTATTAGCACCTCTAATGTAACAATTGCACAACCGTCACAAGTAATAACTATAGCAGGTGCAAATGATAGTATTTGCCTTGGCCAGTCAGGCGTTGTTACAGCCACAGCTTCGGGTGGTGGTGGAGGATATTCATATACGTGGTTGCCTTCAAACATAACTAATTCAGGTACATTAACAATTACTCCATCCAGCAGTGTAACGTATACAGTAACAGCACAGGATCAATATGGATGTGCCGGAGCAAGTGATTCCGTTTCCGGTATTATATATCAGTTAAACCCTGCAAATATTCAGGTATTTGGAAATTCTCCGATTTGCCCTGGACAAAGTTCTATCCTATCTGTGCAAGCTACAGGAACAACAGGAGCTTTAACTTATTTATGGAATAATAATTTAGGCACCGGAGCGGGGCCTTATACAGTTATACCTTCACAACCGACAATATATACTGTTACAGTTACCAATCAATGTGGAAGTTCTGTAACCAACTCTGTTTCTATATTGTTTAATCCACCTCCAACTGTAAACTTAGCATCAGATACTAATCAAAACTGTATTCCTGCCTTGATTCAATTTTTTGACAATTCCGTTACAGGAAATAATACAGATCCAATTTCTGCATGGTATTGGGATTTTGGAGATGGAACTTCGTCTACACTACAAAATCCTATTCATAATTATACACAATCGGGAAGCTATTCAATTGTTTTAACTGTTACTACATCGGGCGGTTGTACAAATAATAATGTAACTACGCCATTTATTATTATTGCCCGTCCGATTCCGGCAGCGGTGTTTTCAGTTAATTCCATAAATCTTGATTTACCGTATGATGTATTGATATGCACCAATCATTCTGTTGGCGCAAACGTTTATAACTGGAGTTTTGGAGATGGTAACACATCTAATTTAGTTCATCCGCAAAATACATATACATCGGTTGGTATTTTCCAAGTACAACTTATAGCAATATCTCAATATGGGTGCAGGGATACTGCCTATTCTGAAGTTACAACAAATGTAGATGTTGTTTTTCCAAACGTATTTACTCCTAATACAGATGGATCTGTTGATGGAGGTTATGATATGAATAACATGGATAATGATATATTTTTCCCATACACTTCCGGAGTAATAGAATTTAAACTGGAAATTTTTAATCGTTGGGGTGAAGAAATTTTTGAATCATTAGATGTAAAGAAAGGCTGGAATGGCTACTATAAAGGAGCTTTATGTCAACAAGACGTTTATGTTTGGAAAGCATACGTTAAATTAAACAATGGAAAAGTATTTAACAAAAGCGGAGATGTTACGCTTTTAAGATAAAGTTAATTACTAAAAAAACAATGAATGGCACTTAAAAATTTCTTATGCGGCAAATGTGGAATTTTAAATAAATCAAAGACAAAACCGAGTGATATTGGTTGTAAAAAAGGAGAAAATTTTCATTCCTGGCGCAATTTGGGCGAAGAAGGAGAAAAAATTTTTCATTGTACAACATGTCTAGTTCGCGTTAACTTAAAAGATATTCCAACCAAATTTGGCTGCCCGAAAGGAGAATATCACACTTGGGAAATTTTAGCTTAAAGCGCCTGAATGCACAGTAAAATCAACTATATTAGTTCCCTTTAGTATGACTAATCAAATCGTGAATATCAAGGTCTAAAACTTTAGCAATGTCAGCCAGCGTGTCCAGTGAAGGTTGAATATCATTCGTACACCATCGAGATATAGTAGTAGGACTTTTTTTAAGTTGCTTCGCTAACCAGTTATTTGTTTTTCCTCGCCCAACCAAAGCCAGTTTAATTTTATTTAGATTTCTTTTAGCCATAGTATTTGCATTGAATGTTAAATTTTTAACATTCAATGCAAATATATATACCATATATTTCGTTAGCTTTTATCATAAAATGAATTATATTTGTAATATAATGTAATTTTTATTACGTTTAGGATAATATTTTAAACATAATATTAATTAATCAGACAAATGAAAAGATATGAACAATAATTATGTAAAGAATTCAAATGTTTTTTTTAGTAAAAAATTAGCAAATCAAACATGAAATTTGAAAATATAGAAAAAAAGGACTTAATTCATTTAATAAAAGACGACTTAACCAATATTTACCTTGTGTATGGTTTAGAAACTCTCAGATTGAATGCTGGCAATTATTGTCTGCATTTGAATGAGACTATTTTTAAATTTATAGGAATAAAAGCAGATAAAGAGGTCTTTTTGAAAAGTATATAGATGAATGTAGAACTATAAATAATATCGACATTTTTAAATATCCTGAATTATTAAATAGTATGGCTCTTAACCTATACAACAAATTAATAGAAGAATATAAAACCAAAACACATGAAAAATAGAATAATGAAAGTGTCTGTAATAATATTTTTTTTAACATGTTTACCTTTAATGTTAATAGAACCAATATTCAGCTATTCGGGTAATCCTATTAGGCGGATTAAACAAAACTTTCAAATTGTAATGTTTGTAGTTAACTTAGGACAGTAATACTAAGATCGTTCTTAAACTATATTTACCATTAATTAAGGGGTTCGACTTTATGTTCGAGGATTCTCTTACTCTTAAAACCCTTGTCTTACAATGGTTTTGTTTTTTATCTCCATAGGAAAGTCGAATCATTTGTTTTTTAATTACATTTATATTGGCTATCTAAAAATTAAATAATGGAAAAGTATTTCACAAAAATGGAGATGTTACGCTTTTGAGATAACCGCCAAGACTCCCAAAGTACAGAAGCATACTAACCTTGCTGTGAATCTCAATTAATTGATTTTACTTTATCTCATGTATTCTATGAATCGGAATAAGAATCCCCTGTTTTAAAATCACTCGTTTATCAGTTACTCCCCAAACAGTTGTTTCTACTTGCTTTATTCCTTCCTCATCCTCAAACACAATTTTTATTTTATTGTGCTCTAAATTGCCCAATTTTAAGGCTCTTTCCAAACTGGAGTATCTGTTCTTAATTTCATCTGTTGAAGCTAAAACATCATTGGTTGGGAATTTTAAACCGCGTATATTCTCTTTTTCAATTAAAAGAGGTCTGCTTGTATTAGTAGCGTTTATCATGACTGTAAGTTTTAGAGGTTAGATTTGTAAGCAGAAGTATAACTTATTACGGACAAAACAGGAAAGCGTTACATCTCCACCTTCGCCCTAATATTTTTAAATTTTGAATTTTTGTTCAGAATTTTAATTCCAAACACTTTTTTCAATTAAAACTTCATTAATTCGATTGTTTGACGATATTTGCCTATAAATGTACAAAATAATACAATTAATGGAAACTGTATGTGGCGTTTTTTTATTAAAATTAAGCTTATTTGTTGTTTGCAATCTTTCTTTCTCAATATGGATGTCTCAAATAGGGTAAATGAAATCATTTCATACTTAAGGATACAGAAGTGTTTTTAGTGTTGTTCGGAAAACAGCGGAGAAAATTTAAACATAGAAACAAAAAAAGGGAGTAGCGGAAATTCGTTGCTCCTTTTTTATTAATCAATCCTTTTTAATAGTAGATGAATAATTTTTTTTTACGAATGAATTAAAATATACATTTTATGGTTACCCCTCCTCTTTTTCCGTAATCCAAATTGAATTTGTTTTGCAGTCTGTAAAATGATTATGTACAAAAGCACCTTTCTATCTCCATCGGAAATTATTGATAAATATCCAGTATTGGAGGACAAGTTAAATATTGGTGCTTCTGAAATTGGGTTATTCCTGAAGTGTAAACTTCTTTCAGGCTTTTACGATAGAACAAAAAGAGTTGCAATGATTGAAGAACAATCTGTAATTGAATTGGTGGATTATATCAACAAAAAGATTGAAGAGCAAAAAATTATTTTAAATAATAAGGCAAAAAAAATATAAACAGGTTATTTCCCATAAAACAATCCATGTGAAAGCCTTTTCGTGCATGGATTAATTCAAGAATCACAGAAATAAATTTATATAAAAATTTTATAAAACCAATAAATATTATGGATGCAGGAATATTTTTAACGATTAAAGATTTGATGAAGCTATTAGGTAGCAATAACTATAGCAGTTGTGCAAATCAACACAAAGTGATTAGGGATTGTATAGCCACAGGTAAAAAGAAACTCACGATAAAGGAGTATTGCGACTACGAAAAAATAGAGTTCGATGTTGTTTGGAAGTTTATTCGAGGATAAATCTATCCATTATTATCACCAATTATCATCAATTATCTATTTGATTCCATTCTTTTAAAATGAGCCGTTTAAAGCTGTTGCACCTTTGCTCCATACAAACAATAAAAAAACTCAAAATGGAAAAAACAGAAATTTTACTCCTTATCAACAGCGTACTGTTGTCAATCATCAGTATAATGTTTTTAGTGATAGGTTATTTTTTAAAAGACCTGCACAAAGATTTTAAAAAACTCATCGAGAGAGTGAATAAGCTCTATTCCGATTTGTACTCCCACATCAGTTTATTTGATGGGATCTCGAAAATTTTTCAAAAACAAATTGATGCTCTTCAAAACAGAATTGAGCAATTGGAGGAAAAAAAAGTAAAGAACAAAAATGAATAAACTAACCAAAATATTAATTGGTGCCGGTGTAGTGGTAACAGGCGGTTATTTGTTTAAGATGAGCAGAACTTCTGCAAATCTTGAAACAGAAATAAAAGCCAAAATACATAAGCTCGATTTATCAGGTATTACCGTTCGGATAGATGCTAAAATAAAAAATCCGACAGAAGGTAGTTTAAAAATAAAATACCCTTTTGTAAAGCTATCCTACAAAGGTGATACAGTTGGCAGTTCACAGGCGATTAATCAAAACATTACTATACCGGAGTTCGGAGAAGCCAATATCGAAGCAATAATGATACACATTCCACTAATAGGTTTATTATCAGTAGCAATTGATTTAGCGAATTCAATAAAGTCAGGCGCAGGTGTAAAAATCGGAATCAAAATTATCACAACGATATACACCACGTTTAGTTCTTTTCCCTATGAGTATGAGCAAGAACAAATTGTGAAGAAATAATAAGAATGTTTTAACGGTGACAGGAATAATGGAAGGGAATCACAAGCGACAAATAAAAAGCGGTGCCGAATTTAATCACCTGTTTCCAAAACCAGTTGGAGACGAAGTTGAGATTAAACGTGATGCTAATGTATCGGAAACAGTAGCTTTCATTCCACAAGTAGTACTTGAAACATTAGGAGATACAAATAGAATAGCAAAACTTTTAAAAGGTAACACACTCAATGAAACATGCAATAATATATGGCATTTTGTATATGACCATATCCAGTATGCAAAAGACAAAGATGGTGTTGAACAAGTTAGAAGACCGGCTCGTGCTTGGCATGATAGAACACGAGGAGTTGATTGCGATTGTTTTACGGTTTTTATCAGCAGTATATTAACCAATTTGAATATTCCTCACATCTACCGGATTACTAAATATAAAAACAGGGATTATTTCCAGCACATTTATCCGATTGTGCCAACAAGCAAGAGCAGTTACATAACAATGGATTGTGTTGTCAATTACTATAATTATGAAGAACCCTATAGCGAAAAAAAAGATACACCAATGAAACTACACTATTTAAACGGTATTGATACCGACCAAAACCTATCACTTATGACAACAGAAGAAAACATAGATACGCTGGACTTAATGGGTACAGATGATTTTGACGGAATAGGCAAAATCAACTTAAAAAAAATAAAAGAAGGAGCTAAAAAAGTACTTCATGTGGTGAACCGGGTAAACCCAGCAACAGGTTTGTTAAGGGTTGGCATATTAGCTTCAATGAAACTCAATCTAATGAAAATTGCAGGACGCATCCGTTACGCATACTTAACAGATGCGCAAGCACAAGCCAAAGGTTTAGATATGCAAAAATTGCAAAAATTACGAAGTATTCTTAAAAAGCTGGAAGATGTTTTTTATAGTGGCGGTGGCAAAAAAGAAAATCTGAAAAAAGCAATCTTAACAGGTAAAGGAAACAAAGACCATGAAGTAAGCGGTTTGGGAATGATTGCCGATTCGGCATTCTATGATGAGAACACACCACTTGATATTTTGCTGTCAGGCATTTACGAAGATGAAGTAATGGAAGGATTGAACGGTTTGGGTGTTGTAACAGCAACAGCAGTGGCAGCAGCTTCAAGTGCATTGGCAATTATTGCAGGGCTAATCAAACAAATTGGTGGTATGAAGAAGGATGGTAAAGATGTACCGGCAGGAGAAGAGGGATCATCTTCAGAAAGTGTTGATGTGGATGAGGAAGGTAATACAGGTAGCGATAGTTCCAATCAGTTAACGAAAAGAAGCTCATCAGGTTCGGGTGACAATGGAAATAGCGGTAGTTCAGGCAATTTTATAGAAAAAACAAAAAATTGGGTAAAGGAACATCCAATGCAAACAGGAGCAATTGCACTTGGAGTTACAGCACTTGGCGTAATGGCAGTGAAACACTTTACCAAGAAAAAAGAAAAACCAAAAGGTTTATCGGGTCTTCCTCATAAAAAGGGCAAGAAGCGAAAAGGGAAATCCAACTCAAAACACAAATATCATAAAACCACGATTGAATTATTATAATTATCAGATCAATAAAATTAAAGCGATGAAAAAAAGAAAAAAATACAAGAAGAAAAAACGTGGCTTACACGGAACGAGCACAGGTAAAACCACTGGAGCTAAAGTTAAAGACAGTGCCATTCAGACAGGAAAAGATTTACTTATCGGTGTGATTGGTGGCGGTATTGCAGGAGCTGTTATCGGTAAACCCTCCCTGTTAATTGGTGCAGGCGTTACTGGATACGGACATTATGCAAACAAACCCACTCTTACCATATTTGGAATAGGTATGATGGCTTCAGGCGGCATTAATGCAAAAGCTAATGGAACACAGGGCATTAATGGATTTAATAAAGAAGACGTGAAAGCACGAATTATGAGCTTTAAAGACAGTATTGTCGCAAAGCTGTTCTTAGATAAAATAATTAAAAAGAAAAATACAGGAGAAAGTACTGCAAATGGGATTGGTGCAGTACAATACTTCACCTATCCGAACCAAAGCAAAGAGCTTGATTTTTCTGCTCTTGACCATTTAGAAAAACAAATTCAGCAAAGCGGTGCTGAATACCAAAAAAGTATTCGGGGAACGGAAGATACGGATCAACCGTTTGACCTTTCAGACATCTCTTATTAAGTAAATATGTAAGTAGTGAATAATAAAAATTAAACAAAATCAATAGGATCAGTTAATCATTATCAACTAAAAACAAAAACTATGTTCGGAGAAATCGAAACAATCGAAAACAGCGAGTTCAACAATATCGGAGCCTTATTAGGCATTGACGGAAACGATATAAGCAGTGAACTTTTGGGAGCTTTAAGAGCATTGCCACCCATCCGCAGACAAATGGCAGTTAACAAATTAACAACACCACCCGCAAACAGTAAAGGTTCCCGTGCGGAAATGGAAAAACATTTTAAGGAATTACCCGGGCACATTAAAGGAGAACTGGCAAAAGGAAATTTGCGTTTGGCAGATGCGCTCATTTATTCCATTAAACCGGTAACATCAAAAACAATTAAGATGTTTGAAACGCAGGACGATAAAGAAATAGGCATACGCAACGTTTCTAATGCAAAATTGCCAAAGAATCAATCCTTGCTTGTAAGTGGTATTGTTTTACTGGCAGGTATTTCAGCAACTGCTTCAAAAGATGATGTCATGGCAACTACTTACGACAGATTGGAAGGTTTCCCTGCCATTGCGAATGGAGAAAGTAATTTAAAGGCAAACAAAAAAATAATTATGCCTGAAACAAGTAATAACTTCTTCAAAACGTTGGGCTTGACAACTGTACCTGTTGGCTATTATAAATTATCTAACCCTCGTTTGATTCATGACGATATTCAAATTGAATTCACTGTGGAATTAGGCACAATGTCAGGTATTTTACCAAATACACAGCTATTTGTTGGTTTGCATGGAACAATTACAACACCCTAATAAAGACAAATCCCTTTAACCCTCCTCGTTTGAGGAGGGTTGTAGGATTAATAAAAAAACAATGGACATCGTAGAAAAAAGATTTGATATTCAGATTGCACAATCAGGACAGACTGTGAGCGGGAAATTTGAACTGGACAAAACAGTTAAGGTTATCAAAGGTGTTAAAGTTACTTCTGACCGTGAGGATTTATTATTTTATCGTGGCACCCAAAAGATTGAAATAAACGGTAAAGAGCGTTTCGAGGAAAATTATGAAAGTAAAAATCTTCAATCGAGTTTAAATGTGGATTTAAACAACCGTTATAAGAATATGCGGGACACAGATCCCGGTAACGGAATCGTTTCAATTACCTACAAAGACAACCAGCATCAACTATTTGCTTTTGCTGCTTATCGGGTAAGTCTTTATGTTCAATACGAAATCTAAAAAAAAACAGTGATAACAGAAAAAGAACATATACATATCCTGACAATTAAAAGGGGGGCCGAACAACAATTGTTTCAAATCAAGTTGCCGAAGAACGCAAAAAAAATAACAGGTATTTTAATCACCGCTCAACCAAGTAATAATCAACAATCAGCTAACGTACCGTCCTCCGGACCTTTTAACATGCCAGCAACAGCTGCTGTTAAGGTTGGGGATATAAAATTGCAGTTAAATAACAGAAAAGACATTTTTTATGCAGAAGATGTATGTGCATTTGAGCTCCTGCCAAATTACGAAGGACTAACAGGCATCCAACGAGCTGATTTTGATGATGGAAGTTTTGGAACACGAGGTAATAAACTAATTCCATTAAAGGTAGAAATAGAAACAAAAGATACCATTATTGGAGGATATTATAAGGATACAATGCCAGTAACAAACCTTTTTCCATATCAATTAAAAATTTACATCACGTACGAAATTGAAGAATGACAGAAGAATTTGCAATAGGATATATTATCCCCGATAGAATGAAGGAGTTAGGATATGGCAAAAACTATCTTACACCAAAACGCAGACACTTCTCGCTTTATGCAGGAGAAGTAAGAACAATAGATGCTTATAACGAATATTTTTTCCTGATTGATGCTGATATAGAAATATCTATACATTCTGAATTCGGTTCTTATAATTTAAATGATGATACAATCAACGAACAGCAGTATGAACACCAGGGAAAACTAATCCTTACCAACAGCTCCATAAATTTAAAGCACATCAAATTTATTCAGGTAATTCCAACACATTTATAATATGCCCTTTATAAACGAAAAATACAGCGATCAAAAAGTAGATAATCTTTATAATTACTTACAAAGTAGCAAAGAACAAGGTGAAGCCGAGGACTTTGAAATTTTTGTAGATGCTTTTAAAGTGGTTAAACGTACCAATGATTTAACACGCTTTGAGAATTATTCCAATTACATACAACCCGAAACGAAAAGTATTACAATTGTTATTTACGATGGTACTTCTCCACGCAATACCAAACATATTTTTACTATCAAAGAAGATAACATTAATGGTTTAAACGGTGTAGATGTGGATAGTCGGATTGAAGACAAGCTCCGCACAGAAAAAGAGAAATGGGAAACCGACCTTTTGAAAAAAGAAAATGAAAAGCTTAAAATTGATTTGGAAGAAGCGGAAGCCTACATAGAAGAACTGGAAGAAAGTGCTGAAAAAGCCAAGGACAAAAAATTTAGAATGGGTGATGTGAATGTGGGCGAATTTGCATCGGTTGTATTAGAAGGCTTTGTTCGCAGAAATCCGCAGTTATTAGCAAAGCTCCCCGGTGGTGTAGCATTGGCAGGTGTAATTGAACAAGATAATGAAGATAGAGAAAAAGCTCTTACAGAAAAAGTATCTGAACCCGAAGTAAGTTTTAAGAAAAGCGTTAGTACTACGAGTAATTTAAGCGAAGAGGATAAAAATTATCTTGAGTTTATCAAATCCCTCAAAGATAAATTCGACCACGCACAAATGTCAAACGTAATGCTGATTTTGGATTTACTTGTTAAACAGCCTGAAAACATTGAACCTGCCATCCAGTATTTATCAACCTTACACAAATAATAGAAACTATGACAAAATATAATTATGAAATAAACATTGAGGCAGCCACAGAAGCGGAAGCTGATAGTAAAATGAGTGCGATAGGTACTTTAATTAAAAAGCTAACAGCAAAAGAATTAGCGAAGCTCGCACACATTGTACAGAATGATCCCATTAAAACAGCAATGGCAAAAAAAGCATTGGGAGTATAGCCCTCATAAAAAACAGCAATGGAAGACAATGAAAGTATAAAACATAAATTACTCGACTATGGAGTAAAGGTGGTATTGCTTGGCGGTGCTGTGTATGGACTTCATAAACTCTACCAACATTATCAAAAAGAGCAAACCGAAAAAGGAGCAGACGATAAACCCGAAGTAAGGCAGGCTTCAACAATTTATTCGGCATTTAATCCGAGTGGCATGGAGTGGATGAAAAAAATGGATGGTACAAATACCGAAGCTGTTTTTAATACTGCTAAAGAGATTACCGATCTGAATAAAGTATTGAGTGCTTACAAGAAATTGTATAACTCAAGTATGATGGATGATTTACGACAAGAATTAAATCCCGAAGATTATACCAAATTTTTGAACACGGTTAAGTTCAACGATACTAATATTAATAAAGCAGGTAACAAACCAAAGTTTGATTTTAAGAAAGGAACCTTATTAGTTACAAAACTGGTTTCCAATATTCGCAAAACACCAAAGAACATCAGTAAATGGAACCCTGCCAATAATATTATAAAGCTGGCAGAAGCAGGTAAATTTATCGGCTTTGCAACAGGTAAAAGCACATTTGATAATAACGGTGCAGGTGAAACCGGAACGCTGTTTATTGAAGTACAGTCGGTTGCACTGGATACAAAAAAAATAATTTACTATTGGGTTGCAGCAAGCCAATTGAAAACGATAAGTCAAGCTGATTATAAAGCTCGTAAATATCCTTTCTTTTTGATTAATGAGAATGAAGTACTCAATGGTTTTGATGTTTCTAAAAAGCGTGTAATTGCCTTTCAATCAGCTCCTGTAATGGATGAAAAATTTAAAATGATTGGCATTGCATCTCCTTTGCAAATAGTAGGTTATTCGATAATGGAGCTGGATGACAATAAAGGAAATAAGTATGTCAAATTTATAACTCCAAATCAACAACAATATTGGATAAATAAAAAATTTGTTCAACTGATTTAATACGCAGAGCGTGCCTGTTGATGACCAAACAACAAAAACAAATTACTAATATGATAAAGGAACAATTTGTAAAAACATACTATTCAATGGCTCAGCGGGCGGGCAAAAAGTACAACTTAAACCCAACTGTTATACTTGCGCAAGCTGCACACGAATCCGCCTGGGGCGATTCTTATTCAGCAAGAATACGAAGGAATTTTTTCGGAATCATTGCCACTGCAAAAACCAACGAATACTGGGATGGAACAAAGAGTGCTTCGCAAACCAACCCGAATTTAATTTTCAGGATTTACAAAACCGAATTGGATAGTTTTATGGATTTTGCCCGATTAATCAGTAGTAACTATAAAACAGCTGCATCGGTGAGCAATGACAGCACTCAGTATGCAAAAGCCATTGCATATAGCCCTTACATTTCAGAACAAAATGGCGATAACCGTCCTGCTTACCAAAAAGCAATCACCAATAATTCAAGTTATATCGAAAGCATGATGGTCGAATTAAAAAAAAAATTGTTGTGCATAAAACGGGTTTTGCAGGTGGACTTACTACACTGTTTTTATCAGGGTTTGCCTTTTACCATAGAGAAAGGATAATTACTTACTTAAAAAAGAAGCTGTGAGCAGTATAGAATTTATTAAATAATGAAACCGTATAAAACACAAGCGGAAGTAATATTTGGGATTGCCGGAATTTCCCAAGGGGATATCCCTGAAGTAAAAGTTCGTTTTAACCGTTCCGCAAGAAAAAAGTTTTTAGGGCGCATTACTCACTCATCTAATGTCGCTGATTTTATCCGCAAAATATATAAACGTGGAGAAATAGAATTACAGGAACACTTTATTGTATTATACCTTAGCCAGTCAAATGAAATAATTGGGTATTACAGGCATTCTAAAGGTGGTATTAACTCCACCATTGCTGATGTAAGGATTATTCTTTCTACTGCTCTTAAAAGTAATTCGGTTGCCTTAATTATAGCACATAATCACCCAAGCGGAAACTTAAAACCGAGTGAAGCAGATAAGCACCTTACAAAGAAAATCAAGGAAGCTGCGTCCTTAATGGACATTAGTGTTTTAGACCATCTGATCCTTACAAAAGAAAGTTACTTCTCTTTTGCGGATGATGGGTTATTGGGTTTAAATGGCGTAGAAGCTATCGGCAACATTCAGCTATTCGTGATGCGTATTGAAACGGATTTAATCGCAAAGGTCAGACATAACAAATTATCTGTTGAGAAACTTGCTGCTTCATTTGGTATCACCGATAAAACCGAAGTAAAGGAGTTTACTGAACTGGCAATTGTAAATCGGGCAAGAAAAATTGCTGATTCGGGCAATGATGTTTACACCAATTACTTTGACATCGTTGATTTATACAATCACCAGGTCAACTTATCCCACCGTACCAGCCAAAGTATTTTATTACAACAATACTCTACACCTGCACCGATTGGTTATTTAGCAGGTATATTTTGCGGTATAGATAAATTCGATAAAGAAATTAATGGCTATGTTGGATTTGAACCGAGTGCAGGAAACGGTTTACTGACTATTGCTGCAAAGCCCGAAAATTTTATCGTAAATGAAATTGATGATACTCGAAATATCAATTTACAATCACAGGGATATAAAGCTGTTCATAAAGTGGATGCTACTTTACCATTCGATAAAAGTATCAGTTTAAAATTTCATAAAACGTTTAATGCGGTTATTACTAACCCTCCATTCGGAACTTTAGAGCAGGCCATTGCTTATGATAATTTCCAGTTTAAAACACTCGATCACGTTATGGCTCTAAGGGCATTGGATGCAATGGCAAACAGCGGAAAAGCTGCAATCATTATTGGCGGGCACACCCAATGGGATGAGAAAGGCAGAATACAGGCAGGTAAAAATCGCATCTTCTTCAATTACCTATACAGTCATTATAACGTGTTAGACGTTATCAATATTGACGGACATAAATTATACTCTCGTCAGGGCACTGCATTTAATGTTCGTCTGATTTTAATTGATGGCAGAAAAGAAAAATTTATTGGTAATGCTCCACCAAAGGATATGGATAATGATGTGGTCATTAAATCTTTTGAGGATTTGTACGAGCGTGTAACACAACATATTCCAAATGAGATTAGCACCATGAAAAATAATAGTAAAACAGACTTAGTCTGGGAATTAGAAGCAAGGGCTTTAGAATTAGAACTTGAATTAATGAAAGGTTTAGAATTAGGCGCACCCTACTTACCTGCATCAGCAAGCTGTTTTGTACTCGATACGGTGGTGCCTGATTCAATGGACTATGAAACACATGGTGCAGTGAACCGAATAAAAGAAGCAGTAGGTGGTGATATAGATGCGTTTGTAAGACAAAGGTTAAAATACCGGTCAAGCGTGGAATTATGCAAGTCTTTATCTGCCGAACAAACAGATGCGGTTGCAATGGCAATCTATAACATCGAGGTACGCAAACAAGGAATGATTATTGGGGACCAAACAGGGATTGGTAAAGGACGTATTGCAGCAGCTATGATACGCTATGCGGTCAATCAGGGACATCAACCCATATTTATTACTGAAAAAGCAAATTTATTTTCCGATCTGTACCGTGATTTAGTTGCAATCGGTTCAGGCAATTTAGTGCCTTTTATTGTGAACGGTAAAGAAAGCAAAACAGATATTAAAGATGAACAAGGGAACATTATTTATCAGGCATTACCGCCAACAGAACAGAATGGAATTTTTAAAGATAAAAAAGTGCCTAAAAAATTTGATTTTGTTTTAGCTACTTATTCTCAATTCAACTCTCCTGAAAGGAAACCCGAAAAACCGAGTTTTATATCTGCAATTGCAGAAGATAATATTCTGATAATGGATGAGAGCCATAACTCGAGCGGATCAAGCAATACGGGTGAATATATGCAAGCGGTATTAGCCAAAACAAAAGGTGTCGTTTTCTTATCGGCAACATTCGCCAAACGACCTGATAATATGCCTGTGTACGCTATGAAAACCTCTATAAGTGATGCCAATATGAGCAAAGAGGAGTTGGTAGAAGCCATTACCAAAGGAGGTGTCGCATTGCAAGAAATACTAGCATCACAGCTTGTGGACGAAGGACAAATGTTAAGACGTGAGCGTTCATTTGAAGGCATAGAAGTAAATTATATTACACTCGATGCCAAAGAACAGGAACACAAAGCCATTGCCGACAACATCACCGGTATTTTACGTGATGTAATCGGTTTTCAAAAAAACTTTGTGGATGAAGAAGTGGAAGAATTAGACAAAATAGCAGTTGCAGAGGGAAAAGAAATGCAAGTCCGCAAAGGCACATCAGAGGCAGGCGTAAGCAATCAACCGTATTTCTCAAAAGTATTTAATGTAATTAATCAGATGCTTTTCAGTATAAAAGCGGAAGCGGTAGCCGAAAGAGCCATTGAACGATTGAAAGAGGGTAAGAAACCGGTTATTGCATTTGCTTCAACAATGGGGAGTTTTATCGAACAAATGGAAAATGAACACGGTATACCTGTAAAAGATGGTGATACCATTAACGCAGATTTTAGCGAAGTATTAATGCGTGGATTAGATGGGGTATTGCGATATACTGAAAAAGACGTGAATGGAGAGAGCATTTACAAGCAATTCAGTATTGCTGAATTATCCCCGGAAGCAAAAGCAGAATATATCCGGATTACTGAAAAAATAAAATCCGTTTCAACCGGAATTACCATTTCTCCAATAGATGTGATTGTACAAAAATTAGAAAAGGCAGGTTATAGCGTAGCAGAAGTAACAGGCAGAAAATACGGAGTGCAGCTCAATTTAGAAACTAATCAGGGCTTAGTATTGGCTCGTAAGAGACTAAACACTAATGATGCGTTCCGTAAATTCAATAACAATGAAGTAGATGTGTTAATGATTAACCAATCAGGCAGTACAGGTGCATCGGCACATGCCATTGTTACATCTAAAGTTCCTAAAGAAGAAGTAAGACAGCGTGTAATGATCGTATTACAAGCGGAATTAGATATTAATACCGAAGTTCAGAAGCGAGGTCGTATCAATCGCACCGGACAAATATTAAAACCGATTTACGATTATGTGAACTCTTCCATACCTGCCGAAAAGCGTTTAATGATGATGTTACAAAAGAAATTAAAATCATTGGATGCCAATACGAGTTCAAATCAAAAGCAAAGCACGAAAATTTTAGATGTACCGGATTTTTTAAATAAATACGGTGATAAAATCGTAACGGAATATCTTTCCGAAAATCCAGAAATAAATGAATTATTGAATGATCCTTTGAAGTTGAATGATACAAGTAATGAAGATGCAAATTCCACCGAAGATGCAGCACATAAAGTATCAGGGCGTGTAGCGGTTCTGTCGACTAAAATGCAACAGGATTTTTACAATGAAATCGCTGAACGTTATATTGATTTTATTGATTATTTAAAACAAGCAGGTGAGTATGATTTGGAAGTGGAAGCGATGAATTTAGAAGCGGAACTTATCAGCCATTCTGTTATTAAGGTCGGTAAAGGCGGTGAGAGCGCATTTGGTGAGGATAGCATTTTAGAAACAGTAAAAGCCAATGTTTTGAAAAAGCCCTTCACTAAAATTGAACTGGAAAACATTATTACTGAATCGTTGAACGGAAAAGATTTTAAAACCCTTCAAGCTGAAAATCTTAAAGACTTCGAGAGCTTCATCGCCCAACGATTAAAAGATGAACTGGAAGAAAATACAGGTAAGTATGTTGATTTAATTAAAGACATACCCAATGAAAAGAAAGTTTTAAAAGTATTGGAAAAAGAAGGTCAGGAAGCCTACCAAGCTGAAATAAAAAAGCGTGAAAAAATTTTAAAGGACGCTGAAACTGCTTCCTTTGCTCAAATAGAAAAGGTAACGGCTAACCGGAGCCACTACATAGAAGGCTTACTGAAATTCTTTCACATAGGTAGAAAATTAAAGTATCCAGTGCAATCTTATGATGGAGGACACGAAACGGTTTTAGGCATTTTTGTTGGATTTATCATTGATAAGAAAAAGAAAAATCCCTATGCGCCAAGTGCCATGAAATTGCGTTTCGCTATTGCAAACAGTAATAAATACATTGCCATACCTGCCAGTTACAACATGGACGTAATGGCAATAAAAGGAGAGAGTGTAGGTATTAATGATAAAGGATTAGTCGATACGCTAAACGAATGGGAAACTATTGTAAAAACGGGTACAGCCGATAGAAAAATACGACACATCATTACCGGAAATTTATTGCAAGCCTTTAGCGATTATAAAGGGAAATTGGTAAGCTATACTACTATTGATGGTGCAACAAAGAAAGGTATTCTAATGCCTGATAACTGGCTACCGTCCGAAGAAGCAAAAGGTAAAGTAAATGTTCCTATTGGTAAAGCAATAAAAATTGTTTCTTCCTTAAGTATTGGCAGTTCTATTAATACCAATAATGGTGTTGGTATTATTCGCCAGTCAAATAATTATAAAATTATTGTACCAGCATCTCGTCAGCGTGGTGGCGTATTTTATTTAGATACTGATATTTTACCACTTGTTGAAAACAGGAAGTTTGAAAAATTGTCAGATAAGATGGTTGCTCTAATGGATTTAAAGCACATCAATAAATTGGTAGAGATACTACAAAACAAACACGGTAGCAACGTTACCTTGAGTGCTTCTCAATTCGATATTATTAAAAAAGATATTCCTGAGCAACAGGCAAGAGAGCGAAAACCTCTAAAGAAAGCCCTAATCATACATGAAGAAATTATAGAACCTGATAACAGGGAACTGGAATTAGAAGCGTTGGCACTCGAAATGGAATTAGAACTAATGGAATTTGGATCATAGTCCTTTTTATAGATAGGAATTACAAAAAAATAACTTTATGATAACAACAAACAATTATTACAATCAAATCAATAGCATGGGTGCAAACCACTTGCCGTCAACACTCTTAAAGAGCCACGAATTAGTGAACAAAGTAACTCAAGAGGGTGCAAGTTGGGAAACCTATAACAGTAATGCTACAATCAAACGTATGATTGATTTGTATTTAACAAAGCTCAATGAATATGTAAAGCAAGAGAAACCGAAACAGAAAACGGTTAATCCTGGACACAAGGAAACTGTTAAGCGTGAAAAAGAGCAGCATCAATCGAAACCTAACAAAAAGCACAAAGAAAAAGCGGTAAAACAAAAAAAGATGGATACTGCAACACCGGTTGAGCATATTGAAGATGAATTAAAATTTATCAAACGCTTTACCCTGTTGAACGGTAAAACGAAAACAGCCGAACAGCTACTGGGCTTTCTAAACAGTTTGCAAAAAGCTATTATTGAAAAGCGTATTCGTAAGACTTCTCCTTACGCAAACGAAATTAAAATCATTCAGGAGAAATTGGTGCAGACCTATAATACTATGGATAGAAGTGTTCAAATCCAATTAAAGCCTGAAACAATGGAGAAGATGATTAAACTGGTTAAAAGTGAAAAGGTAATGCCTTCTATTAAATTTATAAAACGCTATGTTGGTTTACAGGGTAAAAAAGCCATAAAAGATAAGGCTCAAAAGCTGTTTGATGATATGAAGAAAGCAGTTAAACAAGGTGTTTTAACGAAAGCTGATAAGTATGCTGATAAAGTAAACGTGATGTATTTGAGCTTGCACAATTTGTTATTCAAACCAAAACAACACGATGCGCTTGATATATCTAAACATGAATTAAATGGATTGTTAGGCATTCTGAATGGTTGTGGTTGTCATGGTTTAGATGGTATAGATGATGACGGTGAAGAACTACAAGCTGTAACAAAGCAAAATAAAATTATGAATAGCGTTGATTTTGCAAGGATGCAATTTGATAGTATCGGATTTTCCGGTAAGTGGTTAGATTTTATTGGAGATCCATCGAAAGGATTTACTGCAATGGTATTCGGTAAACCTAAAATGGGTAAATCGTATTTGTGCATTGATTTTGCCGGATACCTTGCCCGTAATCACGGAAAAGTATTGTATGTTGCCAAAGAGGAAAAGCTTGATGCTACGCTTCAAAAGAAATTGAACGATACCAATGTAAAACACCCTAACTTATTTGTGAGCGATTATTTGCCAGATACGTTAAGCAATTATGATTATGTGTTCATTGATAGTGTGAACAAAATGGAACTCCAGCCGGGCGATTTGGACACCTTAAAAGCGAATAATCCGGGTGTTTCGTTCATTTACGTATTTCAGACTACAAAGGAGGGTAATTTTAGAGGTTCTAACCATTTTCAGCACGATGTGGATATAGTTATTGAAGTGCCTGAAAAGGGAAGGGCGACTCAAAATGGGAGGTTTAATCAGGGTGGAGAGATGGATATATTTTAATTAATTAAAAGAGGCTTTTTAAACGTATAATATTGCCTAGTGACAAGGTTTTGGATCTATATTTGTAACAATTTTCATTAATCCATTAATTTAGCACTAAAATGATGTATTTTTGTTTGAATATTTACTAATTAATAACATTACTTATGGCTAATAATCCTCCTTATAAAATATTGATTGATAATAAACCGCATGATCATCCTAGCCAATTTATAACAGGTGCAGAACTTCGTGTTTTGGGAGTAATTCCTGCAAATTTTGGGATTTGGCTTAAAAGTAAAGGATCAGAAGCAGATTTGCCGATAAGTGATAGTGATAGTATTGATTTGTTGCCTCCAGGAAGAGAACATTTTTTTTCTGGACCAACAGCTACAACAGAAGGATAGATTATGTTTTTGCCAGAATTTGATCGAGATTATTTGAATGAAAAACGTTTTGTTTTTCGTGAAGTAACAGAGAACCAAAAAGGATTAATAATTCAAGATTGGAATCTTCCAAAAGGAAAATTTAATCATGAAAAAGCTGATTTATTGATTTTATTGCCACCCGGATATCCTGATACTCCTCCTGATATGTTCTATTTTTTTCCACCAATTTTATTGATGCCTTTAAATCGTCCGGCTAGAGCTACAGAGTCAATTCAGACTTTTGAAGGGAAAAATTGGCAACGCTGGTCAAGGCATTTTGACGCATCTCAATGGAGAAGTGGTATTGACGGTATCCATACTTATTTGAAACGTATAGAAGAAGCAGTAAAAATTGCAGGATGAACAATACTTTAACTCTTACCCAAGAACATTATGACCAGTTAAAGAATCATTTGATTCGGGAGGATGGCCTTGAAAGAGTAGCTTATATTTTATGTGGCAGGTCTTTTTTGGAAAACAACATTTGGGATGAAGAGCATGAAGAAAGATTTTTATCAAGAGAGATTATTACAGTACCTGATGAGGAACTTATTGAGTCTGAAAAATATAAGGTTACATGGGATACAAATTCATTTCTAGCCGTTCTTAAAAAAGCTGAAAGCAAAAATTTTGCTATAGCCGTTGTCCATAACCATCCTACCGGAGTAAATCATTTTTCTTCTGTAGATGACGAACATGAACCGGCTTTATTTAAACTCGCATTTAATAGGAATGGTGGGACTAGAGCTCATTTGAGTCTTATAATCACGCCTGATGGTAATTTAATAGGAAGAGCATGGGATTGTAATCTTAGAAGCACTGATTTAAGTTTCATTAGGATTTTAGGAGATAACTATAAATTTTTATACCCACATCAAAAAAAATTTCACACGCACGAAGCTTTTCATCGGCAACAATTGGCTTTTGGAAAAACATTAATCCAAGATTTATCGAAATTAAAAGTGGGCATTGTTGGATGTGGTGCCACTGGTTCCGCAACTGCGATGCTGTTAGCCCGCCTTGGAATTGGGCATATTCTTTTAATTGATAAAGATGTAGTTGAAATTACAAATTTAAATCGATTACATGGAGCTAAATCTAAAGATATTGATAAACCAAAGGTTAAAGTAATTGCATTAGAGATTGAAGAAATGGGATTAGAAACCAAAGTGGTTCCTATTCAAGATTGGGTTTCTTCTAATGAGGCTAAAAATGCTTTAAAATCTTGTGATGTTATTTTTGGTTGCACGGATGATAATTCAGGTAGATTGCTAATTAATAGACTTGCATATTTTTACTTAATCCCGGTAATTGATATGGGGTTAGCAATCATCGTGTCTAATGAAGAACCTCCAAGTATAAGAAACCTGAATGGACGAGTTACTGTACTTTTTCCTGGTTGCTCCTGTTTACTCTGTAATGGAGTAATAAATGCAACCCAAGCCAATGCTGAAAGTTTAAAACGAAATGATCCAGATGGTTACGAACGATTAAAAGCAGAAGCGTATGTTTTAGGAGAACAGAATCCCAGTCCAGCAGTTATAACTTTTACAACTGAAATAGCAACTGTAGCAGTTAACGAATTTATACACAGGATACAGGGCTATCGATCTACAGGTGCAGTAAATCATAGATTACGGTTTTTTCATATGGACATGGATCTAAAACCACTAAATAAAAGCCGAATAGAATGTAAAATTTGTAGTAATACTTCCTACTGGGGAAGAGGAGATATGGAACCGTTTTTGGATATGGTATAGAATGAAAAATAATAATTTTATCTCAAAATCAATTTCACAACTTTTGAATCGCTTCGGATTAATTAATTATTCAACAAATTTCGTGCATGATAATCCTCCGCATGAAAATATAAGGGTTGATCGAATAACAATTGTTGGTGGAAAAGATTATGTAAAGTGGGCTTACTTAAGATGTCCCTGTGGATGCAATGAAATTATAATGCTTTCTCTTATCAAAGGGGCTAATCCTAGTTGGAGAATATGGATTGATAAGTTAGGCCGTCCCACTATATCTCCTTCAATATGGAGAACAGAAGGTTGCCGTAGTCATTTTATTATTAAAAGCGGAAAATTGATATGGGCTAAATCTACTTGGGAAAATTAATATTTCTAAAATTGAAGGCTTAATTGATTCCTGAATCGCACTATTTTTGATTTTGAAATTTCATTTTTAATTTTTCCATATATTCTCTCATTAGATAATTCCTTGATTACCTCATTTTTTTCTTTTTCACTGATATTATCGTTGAGCCTGTCATAGTTAATAAGGGAAAGGATTTGTTCTGGAAACTGATCAGATAACCAACCCACTATTTTTTTATACAATCCATCCTGCCGCATAATTTGATTAGAAATATTTTCTAAAGCCGAATCAAAAAGACCATATTTTGCAAAATATAGAACAGTTTGGTAAATAATAGTTTCATGGTTTTCTGAAATAATTTTATTTCGAAAAAATTCCTCTGTAAATGCAGTTTTTTGAGTAGTTAATTTAGAAGCTAAAACTATTTGATCATTGATTGAAGTTAGGAATTTAGATGCCTGATATAACTTATATAAATGCAATTCTGAAAAGAGCTCATTAGGCACTAAGGATATGTAATTAATAGAATAAACAGTTTGCTCATTTTGTGGAATGTTAATATTGCTAATTGCTTGGTCTATTTTTTCAATTCTACTTTTATCTTGAATTGCTTTAACTTTTGCGTTTAACTTTTCATCGAATTTTAGCGCTAGTTCATGGAATTTTTTGTCAATTTCAATACTTTTTTCAACTGATTCTTGAGTGGCTACCTTCGCCTCATCAACTGCGGGTTTGATCTGAATAAAATACACTAGAAGAGGTAATACCGTAATAACTATAGTAATAATTCCATAAAGAACTCCAAATCCATCGAATAATGAGTTTTGAGCACTAATGGTATTGTTTGCAATCTCCATTGACTTTTCAAGTCTCTGATATGCTTCTTCATTTTCTGCTAATACCTTTTTAATACTTTTGAATTCATTTAGGACACTATCTCTTAATTCATTATAAGCGGCTTTAGTTACCTTCATCTCTATTTGTACATTAGATGGAGGAGTTTTTGCTTCGGATAAGATTATTGAAAAAGAAAAAATTAAGGTTACGAATACAGCTTTATATTTTATAGGATAATTCATCTTCATTGTTTTTTAATTATATATAGTTAAAAAATGAAAAGTCCTCAAATGTATACCTCAGAATTAGCATTCCTCTAATATACAAGCTTATGGAAACTCCATATAACTGATTTAAGATGCAATATAATAAATTTTCAGGAGTTTATGGGAAGGCTTAACAGTTAAAAGCCTTGGGGTGGCAGAACAGTTAATTTCCAAATCAAACAAATTCGTAATTTTTATGTGTCGAAGTTATTAAAGCAATTTGTTTTAAAATTTGTCTCCTGATTCACTACTCTCAAAATCCTTATCTTGCTGAATGAGATTTATCTCCACAGTAAAGTCGAACCATTTGTTTTTTTAATTATATTTATATAAGCTATCCAATTAGAATAATTAGTATCTCCTGTACATTAGTTATATGCAACCCTGACAAAACCTACAGTAACGGAAAAAACGAGAATGAAATTAGCGAGTAACATAGACAAATTGGGTACGGCTGGACTTTTTTTGACCGCAATATTTTCACCTTGCTGTTTTCCACTCTTTGCATTTGCAGCTTCCGCACTAGGACTTGGTAGCCTTGAACTTTTCGGTGGGTGGACAATGTGGGTTTTTCAAGCAATGATTTTAATTTCAGTTGGCGGACTTTACATTTCATATCGTAGACACCGTTGTTTATATCCATTAATGGTGGCTTTTCCAAGCGGACTGTTAATTTTCTATACTTACAACTTTAACGACAGCGATTATTGGACGTATTTTCTTTACGCTGGTATGTTCGGACTTCTCATTGCGACAATTTGGAACTATAAAAGGAACAAAATGCACGAAACTTCCGACACTTGCACAATATACAACGGGAAGACAGTAGAAACACAATCAACATTGACCTGCCCAAATTGCGGACACAAGAAGACTGAAATTATGCCAACTGATGCATGTGTATATTTCTACGAGTGTGAAAATTGTAAAAAACAACTTAAACCATTGCAAGGCGACTGTTGTGTTTATTGTAGTTACGGGACAGTTAAATGTCCACCAATTCAAGCAGATGAGAATTGTTGCTAATGGACACAAACGAAAAAAGGCAGTATATGACAGCACGCTTGTGCAATGCTGTCGAGATAAATTAAACTTTTGAATTTCTAATTATATTTTGTGCTTGCGGGCAATGAAGTGATTCCCAATTCCGCACTGCAGAAGCGTTCAAACCATTAGGGGAATATACCCAGACATTCAGACTGACAGAAATAATGTTGTTAATAAAAAGTATTACATTTGGTAAATAAACGAACCCTTGACTGTTATGAAAAATAAACTTTTTATTCTTCTCGTTACCACAACAATTTTGACAAGCTGTAATTCCGATTCTGGTACGGCAGGCAATTACGCAGCATCACTTGAAGTACCAAAAACTCCAGAACAATTAAGAGCGGAACTAAAACAACAAGAGCAGGCTACACCAACGGAATATTTATCAGCGGATGGGACATATAGGGAAAACTTTTGGGGCGATAAATTAAAAATAAAATGCACAATTCATAATAAAGCTACATTAGCTTCATATAAAGATATTATAGTTAGAGTAAGGTTTTTTACAAAAACAAAGACAGAATTAGGCGCTAAAGAATATACTATCTATGAGATTGTTAACGCAAACTCGGACAAAACGGTTGACCTGAAAATTGACACTTACCAGAACGTAGCAACAATTGGCTGGGACGTTGTATCTGCGACTGCATTAAACTAATTAGCCTAACATTTTTAAATTAATACAATTCAAAGAATGGCTTATGAGTAATTCCAAATACAAGGAGGCTGTAGAAGAACAAAAGGTGAAATATTGTGTTTGCGCAAAGATTGATTCTAGTCATTTAGAAATAAGTGGTTACGATTTAAGAACAAGTATTGGGCGGCAAGCCATAAAGCGATTAGAAAACCTTGAGAAAATTATATTTTATCTAAACTCAATGTTATCGGCTCAAATATTCAAATATGGTTCTAAATTGGCTAAAACCTCTATGTCGTCTAACAATTGTTTCGATATTTCGTCAGTAGTTCCCACCAAAAGCCACCTAAACAGGTGGCTTTTTTTATTGATTTAAAGGGCAATTAGCTCAGTTGGTTCAGAGCACTACCTCGACAAGGTAGGGGTCGCTGGTTCGAGCCCAGTATTGCCCACAAAGAATATGACCGTATTTTAAACAATCTTTCTATGTCCTTTTTCATACCTTCGTTTTTTGAGAGAACTTTTTTAATAAAAAAATGAGTAAAAAAGAAAACATTCAAATTACCGAACGAGGTCATAAAAAATTCCTTAACTCTCTTAAAAGACAAGGAAAACTAAGAAACACCAATTCTGTTGGAGAATCGGCAATGCACTCAAAAAACGTTAGACATATAGTTAAAATAAAAGATGTTTTTTCAAAAGCGAATGTTTTAGAAAATAAGGAAAATAGATTTAAAATTCCGTCTACATTTTCCTTAGTTGACGAACCAAGTAAAAGCTTTAAGTTTTTAAAAGACTTACTTTTTTCTTTATACAGGCAAGACTCTATTAACATTGAAATTGATTTCAAAGACTGTGAAAGAATAGATCTTGATGCGTCAATTTGCATGGATATTATTTTAAAGGATATTATTGGCTATTACAAAAAAAGAAGTAGCTATGGTTATAGAAATTATGTTAAAAGTATAAGGATAATTAACACGTCCTTAAAAATTAAAAAATTTCTTTATTCAACAGGGGCCTATAAAAACATAAACAACTTTGATTACAAAGACCCAAGTGTAATTTCTTATCCATTATGCATAGGTTTTCGTACCCATAAATCTAATGACGAGGCAAGAGAAGCTAAAAAGGAATTAGATGTAACCGCTTTAGTAGACTATGTAATTTCTTGTTTAAAAAAGATGAATAAGCCGGAACTTACAGCGAAGGCTAAAAAATATATTGCTAATATTTCTGGAGAAATAATAACAAATGCAGAAGATCATTCATCAACAAATCATCGATATTCAATTGGGTATTTTGAAGATTCAATTGATGATAACGAAAATCATGTTGGTATTTTCAATTTAGTTATTCTTAATTTTGGTGAAACCATTTATGAAAGACTGAATAACCCTGAAGTATGTAAAAATCAAGAGATTGTTACTCGAATGGAAGAATTGTCTTCTAAATATACAAAAAAAAATTGGTTCACGGGAGAATCTTTCAAAGAAGAAACGTTATGGACCTTATATGCATTGCAAGATGGTGTAAGTAGTATCAGCCCACATAGAGGCAATGGTACGATTAACTTCATTGACTGCTTTTTTGGCTTAAAAGGGGATGACGGTGTTGACAACTTGTCAAAAATGACAATCCTATCTGGTAATTCGTCAATAACGTTTGATGGAAAATACAAAACAAAAATCAGGATGAAAGGTGCTGATGAACAGAAGGTTATGACATTTAACGAAGAAGGTGATATATCCAACAAACCTGATTCAGATTATGTTAAATTTGTGCAAAATTATTTTCCAGGCACGATTATTATAGCTAAGATATTTATACAAGAAGACGATTTAAAAACATCATGAAAATGAAAGACGAAATAATTATTGATTTAAACAAGTTCAGAACTCCTGAAGCTAAAGTTTTTACTGGAAGAGATAGAGGGGTCACTGTAAGGGGGAAATCAGAAATTGATAAATTAGAAAATGAATACAAAAAAATTATAATTATTATACCATCGGATCTGTATTCAATCAACCCATCATTCTTTGAAGAGTTCTTATATAATGTTGTAAAGAAATTAGGGAAGGATGAATTTAATAAACGATTCGAATTTATAAATGCGGGAGAATACGAACATCAAGAAGATCTTGAAGAAGGAATTAAACGAATTTTAAGAAGAACGAATGCTCTTTAATTGTTATTCAAAATGTATTTTTTCAGATGATGGTTCAATTTCATTTGCTGATGTTGCCAACATTATTATTGCATTTATCAATCTATGTTTAGTCGTTTATATTTTTAGTCATCAAAGAAAAAAAGAAAAGAATGAAAGAATATTTCAGCAACAAACGAAATCAAAAGAATTTAGACATAATTGGTTTAAAGAATTAATCATCCTTCCCAAAATTATCGAATTAAATTCTCATTTTAGTAAAGTGGAGCAAATAGCGGAAAAGCTTAAACAAACCGGTTTAACAATTGCTCAGAGAAAAAAAATTGATACTGAGTTAAAAGCTGAGTTTAGGAGATTTAGTAAAGAATTTGTCGAATTACTGTATGCCGTAAACTTAACTTTTGCTGATAAAATTCAAAAATATTCAGATGACTGTTTAGATTCAATTCAGCTGCAAATCCATACTCCAACAAAATCCTTGTCAGTAGAAAAAAATTTCCAATCTCTTTTATTAGAAAATATCAGAACCTACCGGAATAGTATAATTAGCAATATATACTCATTTGAAGATTATGTGTAGATAAAATTGAGACAATAATTGCGGAATTACAAGGCTATCTCTCTAGAATTATCCTTTTTTTACACCAATTATCACTTTATACAATGACTTTAATCATTCTTAAAATTCCAGAAAATGCAACCCCTTTTTTATTCCAATGCCTGGACTAACATGCCGGTTTTATAATAACCGTAGTTTTTCTTTTTTCCAGGTGAATAAAGTAACTACTATTGAGATCACACATGCTGATAACATCAGAATGAATGCTGCGTCCCAGCCCCAAATATCAACAAGGAAGCCGATAGCGATATTAGCAAATAATGCACCTCCCAGGTATCCGAACAAGCCGGTAAGTCCTGCTGCAGTACCGGCAGCTTTCTTTGGCACCAGATCCAAAGCCTGCACTCCTATCAGCATTACCGGACCGTAGATCAGGAACCCGATGGCGATCAAAGCAATGTTATCAATTAAGATATTTCCCGCAGGATTTTGCCAATATACAACAACTGCGATCATCACTAAAAGCATATAAATAACAATGGCAGGAGCCCTGCGGCCTCTGAACACTTTATCCGAAAGCCAGCCGCACAAGAGAGTCCCGGGAATACCAGCCCATTCATAAGCAAAATACGCCCAGCCAGATTCTTTAATAGAAAAACCTTTTGCTTCTTCGAGATAGGTAGGAGCCCAATCCAATACTCCATAACGCACCAAATAGATCATGGCATTGGAAATAGCGATCAACCAAAGTAATTTATTTTTTAAAACATGGGTGAAAAATATTTCCCGCGTAGAAAATTCTTTCTCGTGGCTTTGCTCATAATCTTTGGGGTAATCATTTTTAAAAGCTTCAATATTGGGTAATCCACAGCATTGAGGAGTATCTCTGATCAGAAAGTAAGCAATGAATGCAAACACGATAGCGATCATTGCAGGGAAGTACAATTTACTTTCCCAGTCTCCGAATATTGCAACACCTAAAACAGCCAAAGGGCCAATAAGACCGCCACCAACATTATGCGCCACATTCCAGATGGACATCTTTGTTCCTCGTTCTTTTGTGGAAAACCAGTGAACCATAATACGTCCGGATGGAGGCCACCCCATTCCCTGAAACCACCCATTGATAAACATTACAATGAACATGATGGTTACGGTGGAAGTTAAAACAGGAATTGTTCCGAAGCATAAAACAGTTACAGCCGAAAGCATCAATCCCAGACTTAAGAAAACCCTTGCATTACTTCGGTCGGATATGCCTCCCATTACAAATTTACTTATACCATAAGAAATGGAAACAGCAGAGGCTATTATCCCCAGCTGCCCCTTTGTATAGCCTTGTGCTATAAGGTCGGGCATTATAAGGGAAAAATTTTTTCTTACTAAATAATACCCGGCATATCCAATAAAAATTCCCAGAAAAACCTGCCAACGCAATCTCTTATAGGCGGGATCAATTTCTTCATTTGGCAGCGGCTCGCGATGTGCAGGCGGTTTTAGAAAATTTATCATAGAATAATTTATCTTTCGGAGATTTTAATTGTTGAATATATTTCAATCGCTTCGCTATCTGACCGGCTAAAATATTGATATCTTTTTTTGTTGTTTCGAAAACAAAATGAAGACCAAGATAAATAGTTTTTTTTCATTAACCTAATTAGGAAATTATCGAGATAGATAATCTGTATCCATTTTGCATTGCCGATATAATAACAACATTTGATAAAAATTGATCCAATAATTTTATTTTTCAGAGGTAGTTAAACCTGTCAGGTTTCATATCAATTTACCATTTTGGACTAAAATATATTTTGTAATGTTCAACCGTAATTTTGCAGCAAGCATGGGGTAAGATCGTTCTCCCGAAAAATCAAGAATCAAAAATATAATTTACAGAAAATAATATTTCCGGGAGGGAATCGCCAAATCTTCATAAATTTGTTTCGATGAAAGGATTGCTCTCTTCCGATAAAATTAAAAATTCAATCCATATACTTTTAAAAATAAACTATGTCAATCAACCAGGAATTAAAAAACAGAAATCAGGATCTATGCGAATTATGTAATGCAGAGGCCGCAACCATTGAATATACGGTAAGTCCAAAAAATGATGATTCAATTGAAAATCAGGTAGCACTGTGCGAAACCTGCATGAAAGCAATGGATGAACCTAATTCGGGGTTTCACTGGCGTTGTATTGAAGGAAGTATCTGGAGCCCTTATGCAAGTGTTCAGGCATTGAGTTACAGGATCCTGAATCAATATAAAGAAGAGGCATGGGCCAGCGATCTGATCAGCTCTGTGGACCTGGATGAAAACACTGTACAGTGGGCATTAAGTGCATTTGAAGTAAAAGATGTGCATAAAGATGCTTTTGGAAATGTACTGGAAACAGGTGATAATGTGGTGCTTACTCAAGCACTTAATGTAAAGGGAACAAATTTTACTGCTTCTAAAGGTACGGTAGTAAAGAAAATTAAACTTGTAAGTGATAACCATGAGCACATTGAAGGCAAGATCAACGATCAGGTGATTGTAATACTTACTAAATTTGTGAAGAAAGGTTAAGAATCTGATATTGTTCTACTTTTACATAAAAGCCTTTCAGTTTCTGAAAGGCTTTTTTTATTAACCTTGGTTCGATCGTTATTTTCCTGCTAAAGTCCAATAAAAGCGTGAATATTTTCTTTCAATGAAAATGCTGCGTTAGGGATTGCAGTGAAAATCCTTACCAGATTTTTATCTGGTAAGATTGTAACGGAAAGCCCGCCCCTTTCTTTTCAGAAAGGTAAACGCCCAAATAAACTTGGACAAAAAATTAATCGAATTCATTATTACAATCACACCTTTTTCAAATGCAATTGTTTTTTCACGACCTTACTTACCCTGTATACCGCAAATATCCCTATTATGCTTATTCCAACTATTACGTATCCCAACGTATCGTAATGTTCCAGCGGACTGAATTTAGTTTTTTGCATTACAATAAAACCACCAACACTTGCTGCAATACCTCCTGCAAATTGTTGCAATGAAGAATTGATACTCATGAATGCTCCACGGTCCTGCAGCTTTGGTAAAGCTGTTGCCAATGCCATGGAAGGTATCATGCGGCTCATCATCCCGATCATCATTAATACATTTACCGACAATACGATCCATAATGGAACAGGAGTTAAGTTGGTGTAGATTATTACCGCAATGATCATCCAAACGGAAGCAATCGCAAATAATTTAAATTTATCTATCTTGTCGCTAAACCTGCCTATCACCGGCATTATTACTATTGCACTAACGCCACTAACCATAAATAAAAGCGGTAATTGCTCAGCTGTAACATTTAAATTATTTATTGCAAAAGTGCTGCCCCAGGGCATCATCATAAAACCACCAACAGAAAGTAAAGCAGTTGCAAAAAAGCCAATACGGTAGTCCCTGTTTTTAATTGTATGCCAAAGATGAGTTAAGGCATTGCGATCACCTTTTACTTCCAGGTGTTTTACTATCGGTTTCATTTTTAATACAATAACAAGCCATACAATTGTTGCCAAACCAACGATCATAAAAAATGGTGATTGCCAACCGTAGGCATTTGCGATATACAAACTAATTGGAATTCCCAATATCTGGCTTGCGCCAAATCCCATTTGCATAAATCCCATCACCCGACCGCGTTTTTCCAAAGCAAAAAGATCAGCGACAATGGCCATTGATATGGATCCGATCACTCCGCCAAACACCCCGGTAACAATACGTGCAGCTACCAGCAAAGGGTAAGTAGTTATTAAACCACAAAACAGGGTACCTAAAATAAATCCTATATAAAAAAATAAAAGCAGTTTTTTACGATCGAAACGATCTGCAAAGCCGGCAGTTGCTATCCCTGAAACACCTGCGCTAAAAGCATAAGCCGAAACCGCAAATGCAAATTGCGTTGTTGTCAGATCCATTGATTTCATTAACATATCGCCCAGTGGTGACATCACCATAAAGTCGAGAACAACAGTAAACTGTGTGAGGGCAAGTATAACGATCACGAGAATTTGATACGAAGTAAATTTTGAGAGTACAGGTTCCTTAATTTCTGACATATTGTTTTAAAAATATTTTTTCAAATATATGCTTTATAGCGCTAATGAATTACACTTGATGATGCTTTAGACTAAATAGTTATGCCTTTTTAGTTTCCGGGAGCCTCCTGAATTGCTTTTTGTTTTTACCGATACAACTTGTATTTTTACAATAAAAATGGCTTTAAGTAATTACGAAAGGATGATTAAGATGGCTGAAGAAGTGTTTGCCGTAAAAAGCGATCCTGATCAACTGGATGTGAATGAAGAAATAATAGCCCGCCTAAGAGCTTTACATCCTGCCACGGTTACTGAATTTAATGACAGCAATGGTCCAGTGGTATGGATTCTGATACTACCAACCACATTGGAACTGATGAATAAATTCATTGAAAAAAAAATTAACGAAAAACAATTACTTGATCTTACCCCCGTTAATATAAAGTATGAAGCACTGTACCTTTGTTCGGCCATGACATTACCGGAGTATCGAAAAAAAGGGTTGACCAAACGCCTTACTATTGAAGCAATCGAAAAAATACATGAAACTCATCCCATACAAAAGCTTTTTGTATGGCCTTTTACCAAAGAAGGCGATGCGCTGGCAAATGCAATTGCTCATTCTGTTTCTCTCCCGCTGCTTAAAAGGAAGGTTAAATAAAACAACCTTTTTTTCATAATAAAGCTGTGCATATAGCCAAACCAATAAAGTATGCGGACTGCATTAAAATTTCCCAAGGATTTGTGAATACTATAGGGGCTCAAACTCAGGACTATTAAGTTATAAGTAAAACTATAACAAAATGATCAGTAAAATAATAATCAGAATGAGTGCGCCTCCAGAAATATAAATAACAGGGCCGCTGTGTTTAAACCTATCTGAGATTGAAAGCACCTCATGCCTTAATAATCTTTTTTCACCTGGATCTAATTTTTTTGATTTGACCGTGGAATGGATCTCTTCAAGCCGACTAACAAGTCTTTTTGCTTCATCTGATCCAAGAGTGCTAACCATAGAAGAGTTGGTGGTAGCTTTTGCCTGATTAGGCATAAATGTTAATGACAGACCTGTTGCCATTAAACAAACAAATATTTTTTTCATATTAATGATTTAAATTAAATACAATAATTTATGTACGCTTCAAATGTATATCAATCATCAACAAAAGGCTATGACCTGATTCAAACTTTATAGTGATATTGCAAATTAAAACAGAACGCAATATTTTAAAGATTATTTAGTTATTTAAGAATGCAAATCTATTCTTTCCCTCCAATTTCAAATGCAGATAGCAAAATTCTCATTTTAGGAACAATGCCAGGAAATGATTCTTTAAAAATGAATCAATATTATGCTCATCCAAGAAATGCTTTTTGGAAAATAATGTTTGCCATTTTCGATCAACCTTTTTCAAGTGACTATTCGGTCAAAAAAAATTTATTATTAAGCAACCAAATTGCAGTATGGGATGTTCTTAAAGTTTGTGAAAGAAAAGGCAGCTTAGATGTAAACATTATAGAAGAGGAAGCAAATAATTTTAATGATTTTTTTGAAAAGCACATTCATATCAATCATCTGTTTTTTAACGGGCAACAATCGTCCAATTACTTTATAAAGAATCAGCAATCTAGAATACCTTTTACTAAATTACCTTCAACAAGTCCCGCACATACCATGTCTTTTAAAGAGAAATTAAAAGCATGGTCCCTGATTAATAAACACCTAAATAAGTAATAGATCTTTTTAAATCGGTTATTAATTCAGCTGGTTAAGAGCTTAACCACGATAAGTCAAAATTTAAGGTTGGAATTATTCTCACTTTATTCTGCCAAACATTTTTTGGAACAAAGTGGCAATAGAGAAAAAAAAAACAGAAGCGATTTTCATCACTTCTGTCAAGTTTTAGGGTAGTTTAGAGTCTTTTAAAACTTTTATTCTATCCAATCTTTTTCCTGATTGAAAAACTCCTTGATTAAAAACCAGTTTTTATACTGTTGTTCGGATTATAGTTTCGCACCTTTTAAATTGCTTATATCTATTACCTATTTTAATCGGACACAATCTCAATTAAGATATAACAAAATTACAACGGAAAAGAAAGGAAAGCAATGACATTGAACATTTCCCTATACTGTTTTTATTCCATCAGCAAAATAAAAGTTGGTCAGATTATTTTTCATGGTTTCGATCTCATCGGCCATTTTATTTTTAAAATCCTCTGCTTCATTTGCCATATTTGGAATGAGCTGCTTATAATATTCTATCCCCTGTAAAAGATTAGATTTGAAAGAGGAAAAATATTTTGTTTGCTTATCTGTCAATGAATTAAAATTCTTATCCACTTCAGCTTTCAGGTAATCAATATACATTTTAAGTTCATTAATAAACATGTGTGATCTGTTCAATGCATTGAGCGCATTTAATCGGCCATATACATGGTCAACCATTTCCTCAAGAGAAAATGTTTTTGAGAAATAGGCAAGATTTGGTCCGGGGCAAATAGTAACTGCTTCCAAACGATGATGGTCCGGAATGTTGTTCTTTAAAAGCACTGTGGAAGACAAGCCTTCACAAAGACAATCTTTTTCAGTGATCTCATCAAATCTTCTTTCAAATTGTGCCTTTGGTAAATTAAGGTTGGTCAACTCCTTCAATTTCAGATTTTGATATTCCCGCGAAGAAGTACATATTGGCTTTTCAGTGAATTCAGTATTGAAAGAAAGATATTTTTTGTAACACGGACTTCCTGCCCGCAATTTTTCTATACGGGTCTTGCGCTGATCTTCAGAAGAACTTTTTCTGAAATTATTAAATGGAATTCCAAGTGGTGAAGCATGACTCAAAAAATAATCTTCTTTTTTTGCGTTAGCAAGCAATTGTAATGTTTTATCATCCACATTTGTAGCCTCAGGAACCAGTAAAAATGGGCTTCCCCAACCGGTAGCCTCCACATTGTAATACTCTCTTAAAAAAACATCTTCTTGCGCAGTTCCTATCCCACCCTGAACGCTGATACGAATTTCAGTTTCAGGTGGCAACGTTTTATATTTTTTTTCTTCAAGTCCGCGATTACAAATTGTAAGCAGTTCGGAAGTGAGTTCTTCTTTTTTATTCTTAAATTCTTCCAAGATAGGTCCAAGCAAATAACCTTCAGTAGGGAACGCATGTCCACCACAATTTAAGCCCGACTCGATACGGAACTCAGAGATCCACACGCCTTTTTTTGCCAGAAACTTTCCTTGTATAAGTGCTGAGCGGTAATCACTCACCTTCAGAATAATTTTCTTTTTAATGGTTCCTTCCGCGTCAGGAAAGAAATCTTTAAAGCTTTCGAGATAAGCGAATAATCGAGGGTTCAAGCCTGCAGAAAAAACAATGGAGGATGAAAGTGTGCTGTTGGCAAATCCGCGAAATGCAGAAAGTGCATCGGAATATTCCATTGGAAGAAGCTCATTCTTTTTTGAATAATTCTGATTGTCAATCTTCGTCATGATATTAACATCAATGGCTCCTGCAATAATTTTACTTCGCAATTCTATTTGACAAAGCTCCTTAGCTTCTCCGGTCAACTTTGTCATTTCTAAATAAAGTTGTTTAACCGGAGAACTATCAGGAAGCAGTCTGAAATATTTTACAATATCATTCGCTTCTTCAAAAGGTTGTTTTTTAAGTTCTTCAACTTGTTTATCTACAATATTCTGAATTAAATCAAGGTAAGCTGTAACCCGTTTCGCACGGTGATCAATATCATCCATTGGAATATGGATATATTCTTCTCCCGCTTTTTTACAATAAAACTCACGCATTTGTTCCACCAATACGTCCTGTATTATTGAAACCACGGAGGATATTCCAAATCGGGCAACTTTTACCGGTGTGTCGATTGTATACCCCAATCCCATTACCGGAATATGAAAAGTATGTTCTGATGTATTATTCATTTTTTGAATTTTTAAAAGGGATAGATCTTAAAGAAAATTATTTTGTCCCTTACTTTACTACAAAGGTACAAGGAAGGTCACAGAAAAATATGATGGAAATCATAGTTCCCGTTTCAGTGTCTGTCGTTTATTTTTTAATAGAAATGCAATAAGGATCCACAGAAACTTCTGTTTTCCAATCCGGAATTAACTGTAATGTATTCATATCAATTATAGTAACATTTCCACTTTTCCCCTGGCAAACTGTTGTATGATGAGGAGCCCAGCCGGTGGGGGAAATATTTCGGTTGGCAACCCATACACAATGGCCTTCTTCATCGATGCTAATTCCTCTGGGTTCATGTCCTGTGAATACACTTTTGATCTTTTGGAAAGTGTTGTAATTTATCACATCCACGCTGCTTGTTGCCTGTGAATTTGCAGAATCACCCATGCAGGTTACAAATAAATAAGGCAATTTTTCGGAGAAAGCCATT
The DNA here is from genome assembly GCA_030654175.1 of Bacteroidia bacterium. GTDB lineage: Bacteria > Bacteroidota > Bacteroidia > 2-12-FULL-35-15 > 2-12-FULL-35-15 > 2-12-FULL-35-15. The sequence goes on along the minus strand of JAURXZ010000019.1, from coordinate 168,055 downwards.
AGCTGTGGAACACCAGTGGTGGAGATGACACTTAACAAACTATCATTTGATGCGTTAAATATCCGTAATTCATTTGTTCCCTGGCAAGTAACTGCATACTTCGAATAGTCCGGAAAATAATCTACATCATAAGGCTTATATACACCATTGGGAGTGGGAGCATCACCTGTTTGTAATGCTACCTGGCTTATATCGGGGCTTTGAGGATCGGCTAAATTTACTTTATAAATAAAATTACCTTGCTGTGAAGTTGTATAGACCATACTTCCATCATAATTTAATGCACAACCGTGAGGGTAGATAAACAAGCCTCCTCCCTGATACGTTACTATAATACTCATATTAACCAGATCAATAATCGCCATTTTTCCATTTGCATCAAGATGTGTGGTGACAGCAATTTTGGAATCACCCGATATATCGATCGTATGCCAGCTGATATCAGGCAAAATCAATTCTCCCACTTTTACATGATCACTGGTTCTGAATTTCTGAAATAAATTACTTGCATAAAAGGATACGTAAATGTATTGGCCATCAGGCGAAACCATCATATCATGAGGAGCTTCTGTATTTGTACTATTCCCAACATCGAATGCACGGGAGATCAATTTTGTTTCTCCATCAAAAACCGAAACAAAATCACAACCCTGGTTAGCGACATAAATTTTTCGTTTAGTATTATCTGAAAATTTAATTCCACCCTGGTTGCTTGGAGCTCCCTGGTTTATCCAATCTTTTATAACACTTACCTCAATTCGGCTCAATGGTGCTTTGTTCAAAGGCATACGAGGATACATCTGAGGTCCAAAGTCACTAAATGTATTAACTGAAAACAATAAAAAACTATGATCGGAGCGATAAGGTATAACTGAAGAATTATTTTTACTTCCTTTAAACATAGCTTCCCATGAAGACAGATCGAGACCGGCACAAGCATCGGAACTAACCGAATTATGGCAACCACTTACACTGCATTTATTAACAATGATCTCACCGACATTCTTCGGATACCCTTCATAATCAGGATTACCTTTATCCTTTGCGCAAGAAAAGGAGAGAAGCATTGTCACAATTAAAAATATACTGTTTTTTTTCATACTATCTTAAAAGTATTATAAATCGAACAGAGAAAATATGATTTAAAACATAGAAAAATATTCTAAAAAGTTATATATTAAAAAAAGCGCCCCAAGAACAACAGAATAAAAAATATTTAATCTGTTGTTCTTGTGGCGCTTTTAAATTGATATTCCCCAAAAAAGGAATGGCTCTATTTACCTGCTATCAACCGCATTTGGAGTTCCCACAATTTTTGCATTTAACACATCCCTCTTCATATATCAATCCTTCAGGACTTCCACATTCAGAGCATTTACGATCCACAGCTTGTGTTCCATCAGGAATGTATTTTTTGAGCGCACGCTCCACTCCTGTTTTCCACGTATTGATACTATCGTTATAAAGATTAAGGTCCCCAATAAGCGCAACTACATGCGGCAACGGCATTCCATGACGCAACACTCCTGAAATCAATTTTGCATAATTCCAGTATTCTTTGTTAAATGATCTGGAAAGTCCTTCTATAGTGACTTTGTAACCATCTTTGTCCATGAACCGGAAATCGTAACGTTTGCGGGAATCTTCAGTAACATTTTTAATTACCCAACCTTTTTCAACCCATTTAGGAATACTTAAGGAATCTTCTGCACGTCCTGTAAAAACTTCATAAGGTTTCCCTTTTAGAATACCTACCACAGCGATCCATTTTTCATCGTGATTCATAAAACGCACTACTTCAGCTTCTAATGTTTTAGGACGTTTAGGAGGTTGTGTTTCTTTGATGTCATTTGATTCTGATTTTGTTTCGGTAGAAACCAATACTCCGGTTCTTGAACCATCACGATAAACGGTGATCCCTTTTAAACCGCTTTTCCAAGCTTCCATATAGATCTGACCCACTTTATCAACAGATACAACATTAGGAAGATTAATAGTGGAACTAAGCGAATGCGTGGTGTATTTTTGAACCACCGCTTGTAATTCAATACGTTTTTCCCAATCGATCTCAGGTGCAGTAGAACCATGATACGGACTTTTTGAAATGTCAGTTTCACCGGTTGTATCCATCCATTGCTTTAATTTGTGGTGATAAACAATAAATTCCTGCCATGAATCGCCCATCGGGTCAACAAAATCAACACGTTGATTTTTATCATTCAAATTCACTTTTCTTCTGCGCTTGTACGAAAGCATAAACACTGGCTCCAATCCTGAAGATGTTTGTGCCAACATGCTAAGGGTGCCGGTTGGGGCCACAGTGCTGATGGATATATTTCTTCTACCAAGTTTCATCATGCGGGAATATACCTGCGGCAATTCTTTTTCTAACATCTGAACGAACTCAGATGTGTTTTCTATTTCAGGATCAAAATCAGCGAATTTCCCACGTTCAAGCGACATATCAATAGAACTATCAAACTCTGCTTCACATTTTGTTCTCATAATTTTTTCTACTTCCACAATAGCCTCTTTAGAGTCGAATTGTAAACCCAAACCGGCAAGCATATCACCAAGAGCAGTGAAGCCTAAACCTGTTCTTCTTCCCTTTTTACCGGCATTGTAAAGAAGCTTCCATGTACTTACTTCCACTTCTTTGATATAATCAGGTTCAGGGTCGCTTTCGATTTTCGCTAATATCTTTTCAATAGCCTGTAGTTCAAGGTCAACGAGATCATCCATCAAACGTTGCGCTTCATAGGTAACTTCATGAAATTCTTTATACTTAAATTTAGCTTCAGGCGTAAAAGGTTTGTCGATGAAATTAAATAAATTAAGAGCAATGAGCCTGCAACTATCACCTCCCTGCATAGCAATTTCAGAACAAGGGTTTGTGGAAACATTTTTAAATCCGGGATATACCGAAGATGTGGAATAATAATGCTGCCTGTCCCAAAATATTAAACCCGGCTCTGCACTGGTATGTGCACATTTAACAATGGTATTCCATAATTCCTGAGCTTTAACCACTTTTGAAAATTTTGGTTCAGTAGAATCAATTGGCCAACGTAATGTATAATCAGTATCCTTCGCAACCGCATTCATGAACTCATCAGAAAGACGAATAGAAATATTTGCCCCGGTAATTTTTGACAGGTCCTGTTTAACAGTAATGAATTGCTCAACATCGGGATGTGCAATATCAATGGTTATCATAAGGGCTCCTCTCCTGCCGTTTTGAGCCACTTCGCGTGTTGTATTGGAGAACCGCTCCATGAAAGAGACTGCCCCTGTTGTAGTTCCGGCAGCATTGGAAACAGACATACCGGAAGGTCTTAATGTGGAAATATCTATTCCAACACCACATCTTCTTTTGAAGAGTTGCGCCAACTGTTGATCGGTATAGGATATCCCTCCATAAGAATCATATATTTCGGGCAACACAATACAATTGGAAAGTGATGCAATAACGTGAGGATTTCCTAATGTTGACATTACGCTGCCCTGAGGTATGATGTATTTAAAATCCTTAAAATAATTAAAGATCTTTTTCTCATCGAGCAACTCTCTTTCTTGTCCATATTTTGAAAGTAATTTAAAACTACCATTAAGGTGGGACTTTGTTTTGTAATCTAATTCAATTCGTGCAAATTCTTTTGCCATACGCAGATGCATATCATTTGGAGTAAGTTCAAGAAACTTTTTGTCCAAATTTTTCATCGCATATTTATTCATCCAGGTGGAGGCAGCAAGCTCATCACCATGAAAATATGCAATGCATTTTTCAAACACTTCGTTATAAGAAAACGTCTTTTCGTCTCTTTCTACGGACCTTTTAGGCAATTCTAAAGTTAACATCTGTTATATATTTTAAAGATTTTTATTTTTTTTATTCCTGAAAAAATAATTCGACTGCAATTTAGGATTGTTAATTCAGCTTTATATTTTCTATTTCTTAACATTTGATTCGACTTTTAAACATGTTATCTTTCATCATATTTTTTTTATGATTTACATCATATTTTATTCTGATCAGGTTCATGAAATATATATGAAAATTCAATTTAAACTTTGATGTGTAAATTTATCTTTACGATAAAAACATTTTCTTTCGATTTATTAAAACTTTAACTCGAAACATTACCCATCTGAAACCATCAGCGTTTTTGAGCCTTTTAAAGGATCTAAGTAATGGAATTTACATTAACGTATATGCGAACCAATTGTAACACAATTGGATAGAATTAAAAAAATAAATAAATTCTGCTATACGCTGCTAACTGCATCATATCAAACAAAGGATCGGAAGTTATCTCTAAAAAAAAGCAAAAAAAAATTGAAATGAATTGAAAGCTCCAGAAATGGATACAATATAAAGTGGGGGAAATTATTGAATTCGATTTGAAAAAAAAGTGAATAAAACAAATGTTGAAATAGAAATTTTCACATCAAACAAATGAAAACATCATTAACCAGCGGAAAGTAATTTTGAACTTTGTCTTCGGTTCTTTTCCTCAACTATCAATCTTAACTCTCTTCCCATCTGACCTGAAATACCAGTGTTTTCTTCAGCCCTGCGGATCAAATAAGGCATAACTGATTTAACAGGACCATAAGGAAGGTATTTAGTAACATTATAACCAGCATCGGCCAAATTATAAGTAATATGATCGCTCATACCATAGAGCTGTGAAAAATAAACATGCGGATGATCATTGGGAATCTTTAGTTCGCCCATTTTATTAACCAGGTGCATTGTACTCGCCTCATTGTGTGTACCAGCGCATAATGTAACAATATCAATATTTTCAAGACAGATATCCACAGCTTTATCAAAGTCACTATCTGTATTTTCTTTGCTTGGTTGTATGGGTGATTTATATCCAAATTGTGAAGCTCGGAGATTTTCCTTTTCCATATAAGCTCCACGAACCAGTTTAATACCAATGCTGAAATTTCTATCCCTTGCATTTTTTATCAGTCTCTTAAGATATTCAATCCGATCCCAACGATACATCTGAAGAGTGGTAAGCACAATAGCAGTTCTTTTATTATTAATCTCCATCATTTCTTCCGCTAAAGTATCAATAGCATTCTGAATCCAACTTTCCTCAGCATCAAAATAAATGGGAACAGTGGAGTTGGAAGCACTATTACAAATCTCAACGAGCCGCCCTTTAACTTTTTGAAATTCAATTTCATCTTCCTTATTTAATTGTTGTTTAGAATTCAATTTTTCAAGTAAAGATAAACGAGCAATCCCTGTAAGCTTAAGACTAGTATATGGTATTGCAGGGTTGTCTTCTGCCACTTTTATAATTCGTAAAATTTCATCTTTTGTATTACAAAAATCGATTTCGTTTTCTTTACCTTCAACAGAATAATCAAGGATAGAACCTATATTTGATACATTGAGTTTATACACAACTTTTTTGCTTTCTTCAATAGATTCCCCACCACAAAATTGTTTAAATATGGTTAGCTTAATCGGTAAACTTACTGGCAGGCCAATTTTTATTGCGAAAAGAATAAGCTTTGAAAACACTTTTACAAGTGTAGGGTTGCCCATTAGCTTAAAGAGCCAGAGTGAATGCTTCAGCTCCTGATTGCCTTTTGCAATAAAGGCCTTTTCTGTATTTTCAAATGAAACTCCTGAATTTGACATTTGTGATTTTATTAATTAGTTAAGAGTCAAAAAAAATCAAACTATTTTTATTTCTTCTTTAAGTATTGAAACATTGCAATCAGTGGAGGAAGAGTTGTCATTATCAAACCAATAAAAATACCTAAACCTGACCAGGCAAAAGATATCAGATAAGGAGATATCTCTTGCATAATTGCGCGGAATGAAAGTTTATTTTCAATCACTAAAATCCCTTTCTCAGCTCCGGCAATGGTCAGGAAGGTTAAAAAAGTAAGAAGAGAAATATTTGTGATCCAAAATCCTGCCCGAATAATATTTTTTTGAATTTTAGGGAAATTAAATTTTGTAACATCATTAATAATAAATAATACGGATGATAACAAGATCATAGTATTGATACCAATGGCGCTTCCCATAGCATGCGCAACAGTAATATGGGTACCATGAGTATAAACATTAACAGCAGGAATAGAAATTAAAATAGCAAGTATTAAATTTAAAAATATCCAAACATCGGATGCAACAAGAAAACGAAAAGGCAAAAAATAATAATCCTTTTTTGCTTGTTCAAGTGAGCTTTTCCAGTTCCAAATAATTTTAGAAAGTATCAACAATTCTGTCATGCTGATAGCATACGCCAGGTATCTTATCCAAGGTACTGTGGGTACTATATAAATGTGATGAGCCCATCCGAACAGCAAGTTGGTAAGACCTAAAAAGTACATCCAAAATGCTAATTTAGATTTAGCAACAGTTTCATCGCCTTTAATACGCTCCATTACAAAAATAGCAGTACCATATACCAACATATTCCAGGACCCCGTTAATGCTCCATAAGCTTTCCATTGAACAGTAAGATCACGTATAAGATTATCTCTAAAATAAGGGAATACCCATAAATACGATTCGGTGAAAGTGAATAAAAAGAAACATATCCCCGTAGCCCACATCCAAAGGTATACAGGCCATTGACCGATTTTTTTAAATACAGTTTTAAAATAATTAAATGCAAACAAAACCCATGAAATAAATATGGGAATAGCCAAAATAGCAGGAAATTCCCAATATTCACGACCACCAAATTTCCCGAACAAATAACATGTAAGAATAAGCAATCCGGTAACAATGAAAAGCCATATATGTATTACAGCCATCTTTCTTGAAAATAACGGTAGATTACAATATTTAGGAAGATAATAATAGATCCCACCAATTGCACTCAGAAATATCCATGAAACAACCAATGAAACATGAAGAGGCCTGTTTTTAAAAAAAGGTAATAGATCGAAGAAGCCCGGGAAAACAAATTGGAAAGCACTTAGACTACCAAAAAGCATCCCGGCTAACAAAGCCACAATAGAAAGAAAAATAAAAAATACCCCAACCTCTTTTTTCATTGAATCGCTTTTTGCATAATGGTTCCGTCATACCGTATTTCAAAATTTCTTACAGGAGAAATGCCTGTTTTATCAACATAATTGAGGTATTCTGTGAGCGCATTCACATCCGTTTCACTAAGATGAAAATTTGGCATCTGAGGAGTCCCGTTTTTAATAAAACTTTTCACGTAGGATTCTCCTTTTCCCGGATCGGAAATAACATTAGTAAGATCCGGCCCCATATAACCTCCCAGTCCATACAACTGATGACAAGAAGTACAATTGTATTCCTGAAATAATAATTTCCCTCTTTTTGCTTCTTCGGTTAAGAATCTTTTTCCTCCATCATTTTCAGTACCTAAAGTATAGATGAAAAAACCATATATTATAAATAAGAAAAACAAACCCCAGAAAACAAAACGCTTTAATTTTGTGGACATAATATAAAATCTATTTAGGTAATTTATTTTCTCCTGCGGCAATCAATGAAAGTGCATTCATGTTACTGATCGCAAACTTTCGGTTATTAACGGAGAGTATTTTCTGATCAGTAAACTCCACCAAAATTTTATAAAGATAATTTTTAGTAGTACCTACAAAGCTTGCCAGGTCCTTAACAGAATAATTAATAACTAAATTTTTATCACTTTCAGAATTGTTCCGCGATATGGTAATTAGTATTTCTGCAAATTGTTCTTTTATAGTTTTTTTTGAGATACTGGTGATACGTTGTTCAACAAAATTCAATTTATCGCAAACATTTCCCATTAATTTAACAAAAGCAACAGGCTTTTTGCTAAGAAGAATTTTCAAATCAGAAGATGGAATAAAACAAGCAGAAGTTTCCTCCAATGCAGACGCAGAAAATGAATATACTTCATCATTAATAAAAGAATTCAAGCCAATAATATCGCCCTTACGAGCAACCCATAGTATAAAATCCTTATTTTTAATTCCCTTTTTAAAAACTTTCACAGTACCTTTTTGAATACAATAAACACCCGACACAAGAACGCCACTTTTAATCAAGTACGCTCCTTTGCTATAATTTTTCTCCTCTTTGTTCAAAAGAATTTTATTAAGGAACTCTGATGAACAATTTTCATTAGCTGCAAAATTATTGAGCCAACAATTTCCACAACCTATCGAATCTTCTGAAAAAGCAATAATATTCCTGGCAATATTCATTTTCAAATTATTATTTTAGCACAACAAAGATATTAGAAGGGAAAATTTTAAAATATGATACGAGTCATAGAAGAATAAAATTAGTCTTTCAAAACAATTACCTTTTTTTTAAAATTTTCGGTTCAGCAATTTTTTTTCAAAACCGGAAAAATATTTTCAAGAGATTCCAACTCAACAAAAAAATTGAAATGCAGACAAAAAACCTCAAGTGATCCGAAATGTTATTCAGTTACATTTGCAATTTTCAATAGCTTGTGGACATCGGTGATTTTTATACTCTTACCAATGATCTTAATAATATGGTCGGTGTTAAATTCTGATAAAATACGAATACATGTTTCTGTAGAAGTTCCTGCAATGTTTGCAATTTCTTCACGTGTTAGCGTGGTATTAATTGTTTCTGTTATTTCATCAATTCCATAATATTGTTTCAACATTATTAATGCTTCGGCAATACGTTCCCTTACCGGCTTTTGCGCCATATTCAATATTATTTGCTCAGCAATTCTCAAATCCTTAGAGAGTAATTTGATCGTTTGAATTGCAAATTTCGAATTGCAATTAAGTAACTCATCAATTGTAAATTTTGGTAAACTACAGATCATTGCATCTTCCATAACTGATGCTGATGCAAAATATTTCTCTCCTCCAAGAAGTGCCCTGTATCCAATAACATCTCCTTTTTTTGCAAAACGAACGATCTGCTCTTTTCCATCATCGCCCAACTTGAATATTTTGACTTTACCGGAAAAAATACAAAATAGATTTCTCGATTGCTGTCCCTCAAAAAAAATAATTTGTCCTTTTTTATAAAGATTATGGACCTTATTATCAGAAAGATTTAATTCTTCGACATTGTTTAGTGAACAAAACATGGAAGAGTTAAATGAATCGCACTGAGAGCAGTGAGGTACATTAATTTTATTTATATTTCTTTTTTCCATTTCAAATGTTCTTAAAATGTAATGCAAAGTAAAAAAGAATCTGCCCTACAAAAGATGATATATCTCATATTCTAAAATAAAATCGCATCAAGAAATATAATGTACAAGAGTTAATTCGACCAATAACCTACCTCTATTGTATGACACCCATCATACTATTCACCACTACTAATCATATTTAAGACTATTAAGAATCATATTTAAAAAAAAAGCTTCGCTTTAGGTTTGCAATCAAATTGTTAATAAAAACAAAAAGCCATGAAAACAAAAAAACCAATAGGAGCTCTGATAACAACCATCATTGCTCTAATAGCCACAATCTCAAATGCACAAATGTCATTAACGGGAGAAATACGTCCGCGATTTGAATATCGTCATGGATTTAAATCTCCGGCTGATACACTTCAAAAAGCGGCTATGTTCGCTACCCAGCGAACGCGATTAAATTTTGGATATAAATCAAATAATTTCAAAGTTGGAATTGTATTACAAGATATAAGGATCTGGGGAAGCCAAAGTCAACTGAATAGTTATGATATTAGTACATCGGGGTTAAATCAAGGCTGGGCAGAATATTTTTTTTCAAAAAAAGTATCAATTAAAATGGGACGCCAGGAAATTGTGTATGATGATGAACGCATTTTTGGTGGGGTTGCCTGGGCACAGCAAGGCAGAAGCCACGATGCTTTTTTACTAAAATATACCGATAGCACTTTTACTTGTCATGCCGGTGCGGCCTACAACCAGAATTCAGAATCTTATGTGGGAACATCTTATAGTATACCAAATAGTTATAAAGAAATGCAATACTTGTGGCTGAACAAAAATATAAATAAAATAAAAGTTAGCTTATTAGCATTGAATGTTGGCCAGCAGTCTCCGGCAGCCATTAACAGCACACGCTATGTTACCACAATTGGATCACATACGGAATACAAAGCCAAACCTTTTTTTGTTGGCTGCAATTTTTATTACCAAACCGGTGTTGACAAAAACAAAAAACGGACAGCCGCATTTCTTGGCAGTATTGATGCCGCTTATTCTATTAAAGAAAAACTTTCCATAGGTTTGGGTTACGAATACCTGTCAGGACAAAGCGGAACAGATACCTCAAAAGCTTATAAAGAAATTAACCATTCATTCAATCCTGTTTTTGGTACCAACCATGCATTCAATGGCACTATGGATTATTTTTATGTAGGAAATCATATTGATAATGTTGGTTTACAAGACCTCTATTTAAAGGTGAAATATAAAACAGAAAAATGGAATGCGTCCTTCGATATCCATGAATTCATGTCGGCCGCTGATGTTCTTGATCCAAAAGAATTGACTAAAACTGGACAATACACTGCCATGAGCAATTCGTTAGGTACCGAAATAGATGTCACTGCCAGTTATATTCTATCTGGTGGAGTATTGGTTACTGCCGGCTATTCACATTTTTTACCTACAGAAACATTGGGCATACTAAAAGGAGTTTTAGATTGGAAAGGAGACGGACGTACAGATCAGATAAGTAATTGGGCATTTATTATGATCACATTTAAACCCAACTTCCTCAAAGAATAATTGTTTTATTTTCAAATATTCCTACAATAATCATCGGCATTAATCACCTGATAATCAAAACATAAAGACCACACAAAACATCATTCTATGATATACATCATATTCGCAACCATCCAATATCAGATTTCAAACCATCGTTTATCATTTTTTGCATTTTTTTTTCCCTCTATGTTTGTCAAGAAATTTAATACTCATACCTAAAAAACTTATATTATGAAAAAGAAACTATTACTTCCGATCACTTTTGTTTTATTCTCCTTACTTTTTTCTGCAAAAGCGCAGGATGGTTCAGCAATTTTTGCCTCTAAATGTGCTGCGTGTCATTCTATCGGTAACGGACGTTTGGTCGGCCCGGATTTAAAAGGAGTAAATACAAAATACAATGCGGCCTATTTAGTGAAGTGGATCAAATCCTCTCAATCAGTGATCAATTCCGGTGATGCAAAAGCAAAAGCATTATTTCTTGAATACAATTCAATCGTAATGCCAGATTTTCTGGATTTAAAAGATACTGATGTTAAAGCGATTGTTGGTTATATCAAAACGCAAAGCGGACCACAACAAGTGGTGACAGCAAAAAAGCCACAGCCACAGACGCAGATAAAACCAAAAACAGCAAAACCATGATATTGTGAGTGATAAAAAAAATCAAGGACAGATGCAATTTTCAGTTTAAAAAATTAAAAAACAACTTAGGAAATAACTGTTTTTTACAAATACAAATAAATCTAAAAAAATATGGACAGTAGAAGAAAATTCCTCCGAAATGTTTCCCTGGCAGCGATGGGTGCAATTGTTGTATCACAATTAGAAGCTCAGGGATTCAGTAAAACTTTTGCATTTTTTGATCCCGTGGATGTTAAAAACCCACTTGCAGCATATCCCAATCGTGATTGGGAAAAAACATACCGGGATCTATGGAAGCATGAAAGTGAATTTACTTTCCTCTGCGCACCCAACGACACACATAATTGTTTATTGAAGGCCCATGTGAAAAATGACACCATAGTGCGTATTGCACCAAGTTTTGGATTTTCACATGCAGAAGATTTGCAGGGCAACAAAGCTTCAGCAAGATGGGAGCCTCGTTGCTGCCAAAAAGGATTGGCACTGCACAGAAGATTTTATGGCGACAGAAGGGTCAAATCACCTGTTGCGCGAGAAGGATTTTTGTTATGGGTAAAAGATGGATTCCCAAGAGAAAGTAATGGTAAAGCACCCGCAAAATATTTTGAAGGAAGAGGAAAAGAACCTTTTCTGAAAATAACCTGGGAGGAAGCTTCTGAATTAACTGCTAAGGTATTGCAAAATATCGCTACCACTTATAATGGAAAAAAAGGGAAAAGATACCTGGAAGAACAAGGCTATGCCCCTGAAATGATTGAAGCTACACATGAAAAAGGAGTTCAGGTATTGAAGTTCAGAGGTGGGATGGCAGCATTAGGTGTTACCAGGATTTTTGGTATGAATCGTTTTGCAAATTCACTTGCATTGCTTGATTCAAAAATAAATAAATGCAGTCCCGAGGAGGCTAAAGGTGCAAGAGCCTGGGATAGTTTTGCGTGGCATACAGATCTACCTCCGGGCCATGCAATGGTAACAGGCCAGCAGGCGATGGATTATGATTTGGTTTGTGTTGAACATAGCGACCATATTGTGGTATGGGGGATGAACTGGATCACCACAAAAATGCCGGATGCACATTGGCTCACAGAAGCAAGGATGAAAGGTGCAAAAGTTACAGTGATTGCTTGTGAATACAGTGCCACAGCAAACAAAGCAGATAATGTATTGATCGTTCGACCGGGAGTGACACCTGCTTTAGCATTGGGCTTCACTAATGTTATTATCAATGAAAACTTATTTGATGTTGAGTACGTGAAGAAATTCACAGATATGCCTTTCCTTGTGAGAATGGACAATAATCAATTCTTAAAACCAACTGAGGTAATAAAAGATTACCAGAATAAAGATATCGTTGACTATATCCATGTGATGAAAGAAGGGGAAAAGGCAACTCCAATGCTAAAACAGGCAGGTGCTTTTGTTTCCGATAAAGATAGAAAGGACTGGGGAGATTTTATGATCTGGGATGAAAAACTAAATGCTGCTAAACCAATCTGCCGCGATGATTATGGAAAAAAAATGAATGCACAAGGCATTTTCCCATCACTTGAAGGTAAGTATAAAGTAACATTATTAGATGGGAAGGAAGTGGAAGTGAGAACTGTTTTCGATTTAATAAAACAATATGTGAATGAAAACTTCACACCTGAAATTGTTTCTGAAATAACCTGGGCACCAGTAGAAGGCATTAAAACCATTGCAAGAGACATCGCAAAAAATTCGGGCAAAACATTATTCGCAATGGGAATGGGCCCGAATCAGTTCTTTAACAATGTATTGAAAGACAGAACTGTTCTGCTTCTTGCTTCTTTGACAAAGAATATTGGAAGAGTGGGAGGTAATGTTGGAAGTTTTTCGGGCAACTACCGTGCTGCATACTTCAGCGGCCTTCCTTCGTATATTTTAGAGAATCCATTCAATATTCAAATGGAAGAAGGTAAACCGGCTGATGTTAAAAAATATTTTTCATACGAATCCGCACACTTTTTCAACAACAGTGATCGTATGTTAAAAGTAGGTAACAAAGTATTAACAGGAGATACACATATGCCTACACCTACCAAATCCGTTATGGTTTCCAATGGAAATTCATTGTTGGCAAATAATAAAGGACACTATGAAGCAGTTGTAAACTCTTACCCAAAAGTAGAATTTATAGGTGTATTTGATTGGTGGTGGACAGGTTCTTGTGAATATGCTGATATTGTTTTTGGTGTTGATTCCTGGGGTGAATTCAAATCACCGGATGCTACCATGTCGGTAACAAATCCATTCTTATATGTTTATCCAAGAACTCCTTTAGCAAGAATTTATGATACCAAAGGCGATCTCGAAGCCATAGCTGGTATTGCAAATGCAATGGCGAAACTTACAGGCGATAAACGTTTCAGCGACTATTTTAAATTTATGAATGAAGGTAAACCTGAAGTTTATTTACAGAGAGTATTCGATCTGAGCCCTGCTACCAAAGGTTATAATGTATTGGAAATAGAAGCAAAAGCGAAACAAGGTATTCCATCTCTATTGATGTCAAGGACGTACCCTAAACATAGCGGTTATGAGCAAGTTGCCGAAGAGAAACAATGGTATACCAAAACAGGACGATTAGAATTCTATAGAGATGAAGCGGAATTTTTAGCAGCAGGTGAAAATATGCCTGTACACAGAGAACCGATTGATTCCACTTTTTATGAGCCAAATGTGATCGTTTCAAATCCGCACCCGGCTATCAAACCGGCTTCACCTGAAAGCTATGGTGTTTCAAGAGATAATATGTCAGGTGATGTGCGTCAGGGAAGAAACGTTGTAAAACCATGGAGTGAGGAAAAATTAACTAAGCATCCTTTAACAACAGCAGATAAAGAATATAAATTTATTTTTCACACACCAAAATACCGACATGGAGCACATACTACGCCTGTAGATACCGATATCGTTGCGGTTTGGTTTGGTCCTTTTGGCGACATGCACAGAGCAGATAAACGTACACCATTCGTGACCGAAATGTATGTGGATATAAACCCAAATGATGCGAAAGCGCTTGGAGTGGAAGATGGTGATTATGTATATATAGATGCGGATCCCGAGGATCGCCCATTCCGCGGATGGCAACAGAAAAAAAACACGGATGCATATGAACTGTCCCGCTTATTATGCCGTGCAAGATACTATCCCGGAACTCCCATGGGCATTCTCAGAATGTGGCACAATGCTTACGGTGCCACTTACGGTTCAGTTGCGGCTTCAAAAAAGGATGCAACAGGATTAGCAAAAAATGAAAAAACCGGTTACCAATCTTTGTTCCGAAGAGGATCGCATCAAAGTTGTACCAGGGCCTGGTTAAATCCGACACTTCTTACAGATTCATTAGTAAGGAAAAACCACTTCGGACAAATGGTAGGTAAAGGATTTGAGCTGGACGTTCATGGAGCAACAGGAGCGCCAAGAGAATCATTTGTAAAAGTAACTTTTGCCGAAAAAGGCGGGCTTGATGGAAAAGGATTATGGGAAGGTGCAGAAAAAGGAATTCGCCCGACTTATGAAAGTGAGGAATTGAAAAAGTATATGAAGGGCGGATATTATAATACATAATCTTAAATATTAAGCACCGAATTATTTAGTAATATTTTAACTAAAAACAGAAATTATCATGGCACAAGTAAAAAACTGGCAGCTGAAAAGGGATATGAAATATCCTTATGATGACAACAGACCCAACAAACAAATAGCATTTGTTTTTGATACCAATAAATGTATCGCATGTCAAACATGTACTGTTGCATGTAAAACAACCTGGACCTCCGGCAAGGGAGAAGAAACAATGTTCTTCAACAATGTGGAAACAAAGCCATACGGTGGATATCCATTAAAGTGGGATGTGAATACACTTAAAATGATGGGGGAACAATCCTGGGATAAAGCGAGTGGAGAATACAAAGGCAAAACAATTTTTGATGATACCAAAGGAGAAAATGTAAATGGTTGGAGACCTGCTGAAAGAGATTACGCATTTCCAAACATGGGCGAAGATGAGTGTTCTTCCATTGTAAACAAAGGAGCTTTCTTCAGTGGAATACATGACACCTGGATGTTTTATTTAGCACGTATTTGCAATCATTGCACATATCCTGCCTGTTTAGCTGCATGTCCAAGAAAAGCCATTTACAAACGACCGGAAGATGGAATTGTTTTAATTGATGAATCACGTTGCAGGGGATACAAAGAATGTATAAAAGCTTGTCCATATAAAAAAACATTTTTCAATATGGTAACACGTGTATCGGAAAAATGTATCGGTTGCTATCCATTGATCGAACAAGGCGAACAACCTCGTTGTGTTCAAACATGTATAGGAAAAATAAGGATGCAGGGATTCCTGAGCAAACCCGGAGAAGAAAAGGCAGACAACCCTATCGACCAGATCGTACATATCAAAAAAATCGCATTGCCATTATACTCCCAGTTTGGAACAGAACCCAATGTGTACTACATTCCTCCTATTCATGTGCCTACTGATTTTCTACATCAAATGTTCGGTCCTGGTGTTGATAAAGCTGTTGAAGCATACAAAAACCTTAAAGATGATAAAGACTTGCTTGCTGCATTTCTATTATTTGGAAACTCGCCAAAAACAATTCATCATTACAAAAGAGAAGGTGATTTTACGGTAGGGTATAATGAAAAAGGAGAAGTGATAACAAAAGTTCCAATGACAGAACCAGTTTATGTAAGACCATACGATGATAAAGACCATGGAACTTTCAGACACAATACTCCTTAAAATAAAAATTAATTTCAAAAGGATTAATAATTATTAAAAAAAACAAAACATGAAAAAACTAATTTTTCTAGTCGCAATAACTGCACTGTCAGAGAGTATAGCAACGGCTCAACCCACTGCAATAACAATAAAATCAGAGAAAGCAACGAACATTCCTTTTCGTGAAGTGAATAATGCAGTATGGAAGGATATCAAAGCGATCACTGTTGCTATGCTTCCACAAAACATCACTACTCCGATGTTAACTATCTCATCAGTAAGAAACATAAAAGTAAAATCCATTAATGATGGAAACACTATTGCTTTTTTATTGGAGTGGACTGATTCAACAAAAGATATGATTGTTGATGCAGATAAGTTCTGCGACCAGGTAGCAATTCAATTACCGATGCACCCTGACACCCTTCCGATTTTTATGATGGGTAACAAAAATGGACGTGTGCATATCATTCATTGGAAAGCTATTTGGCAGAATGATATTGAAAACGGCTTCCGTGATGTGAAGGATGCATATCCGAATTACTGGGCAGATATTTATCCAATGGCAGAAAAAGAAGGGGATGGAACCAAGGGAAAGTTTGCAAAAGATATTTCAGCATTGGATTATTCTAAAGGGGCCGGCAAAAATTTCATGCCTGCAGCTTATGCAGGAAATCCAATGTCCATCTTTGATAGAAAAGAACCTTCTGAAGAATGTATGGCAGAGAGTTTTGGAACCCTCACAACTCAAACCAATCAGAATGCCACTGCATGGGGTGTATGGGAAAACAATACCTGGAAAGTGATTTTTACCCGCCCATTGGTTTCACCTGATAAGGATGATGCTCCACTTACTATCCCAACAAAAATTGCGTTCGCAATCTGGAATGGACACTTTGAAAATATAAGTGGAAAAAAACATTATTCACAATGGATCGATTTCACTACACAAAAATAAAAAAACATGAAAACTGCAATAGACAATAATTTAATAAAAGCCGATTTGTTCAGGATACTGAGTATGGGCTTTTCATATCCGGATCAGGAAAAATGTGATGACATAGATTCTATCATTGATGACCTATTAAAAGATGGTGATCTGGATCTAGAAATTCAGGGATATTTGAGATCCATACAAAAAAACATGGATTATAAAGAAATTTTGAGGGAATATTCCAGGTTGTTTCTGAAAGGTACAATTCCAACAACAGAAACCGCAGTTTGTGAAAAAATGAATTGCGTAGCAGATGCTGCGGCATTTTACAAAGCGTTCGGCATGAATGCAAAAAGTGGTGACAGTCCTGATTCAATTATATATCAATTAGAATTTGCTTCATTGCTCTCGGTAAAAAAGGCTTTAGCAAAAAATGAAGAACAATCATTTATTGTGGAGGATGCCTACCAGAAATTCATGTATTCACATCTAACCGAACTTGGAGAAAAATTCCAGGCGAAATTAAAAACTGCCGAACCCATTGAGTTTTACAATGAACTATCCAATTTATTAGTTACCATTACAAAAAAACAAAACTAAAGATGAATACATTAATAATGATAATAGGGATATTTGGTTTAGGTGGTCCTGAATTAATAATTATTGGAATTATAATTCTATTACTTTTTGGAGGCAAAAAAATTCCGGAGTTAATGAAAGGATTAGGAAAAGGAATTAATGAATTTAAAAACAGTTCAAAAGGTGAAAATGTTGATTAAAAAATGATCTACAAAAAAAAGATTAATCATGCTTAAAGATAAATTCAACCGTATTCATGATTACTTGCGAATATCGCTCACCGATAAATGCAATTTGCGATGCTCCTATTGCAATCCCAACGATTTAGCAAAAGGGTTTTTCGCGAATTCCTCACGAATGACTGCGAATGAAATTGATCAGATTGTTTCGGTTTTTGTTAAAAACGGAGTAAAAAAAATTCGGCTCACCGGTGGAGAACCTTTAATAAGAAAAGATGCAAAAGAAATCATTCTGCGGCTTTCAAAATATCCGGTGGAGCTTGCCATTACCACCAATGGAGTTTTTGTAAATGAATTTATAGAAACCTTCAAAGAAGCAGGATTAAAATCTGTGAACGTAAGTTTGGATTCTCTTCTCAAAGAAAAGTATTTTTCCATCACTCAAAGGGATAAATTTGATCGCGTAACTGATAATATTAAATTGTTAGTAGCAAATGATTTTCATGTAAAAGTGAATGTAGTTGTGATGAAAGATATAAATGATTCTGAAATTCCGGAGTTCATTCAATGGACAAA
Organism: Bacteroidia bacterium; assembly: GCA_030654175.1. Classification (GTDB taxonomy): domain Bacteria; phylum Bacteroidota; class Bacteroidia; order 2-12-FULL-35-15; family 2-12-FULL-35-15; genus 2-12-FULL-35-15. Next base: position 149,674 of record JAURXZ010000019.1, on the reverse strand, counting down.
AGATGTTCCGGTACACATTCGTTTCATAGAATTTATGCCTTTTACAGGAAACAAATGGAGCAGCGAGAAAGTGTTTTCTCATAAGCAGATCTTAAATATTATTTCTTCAAAGTATCATTATATTAAATTATTGAATGAAAAGAATGATACCTCAAAAAAATATTTTGTTCCAAATCACAAAGGCTCTTTTGCAATAATAAGTACAATGTCCGAGCCTTTTTGCAATGGTTGCAATCGTATGCGCCTCACTTCCGATGGTAAAATGTATAATTGCCTTTTTGCCAAAGCAGGAACCGATCTTCTCACTTCTTTGCGCCTTGGTAATAATATTGAACCCCTTATTAAGGAATGTGTTCAAGGTAAATCGTTCATGCTTGGAGGGAATAATGAGACTAAAAACTGGGGGAATCAGACCACTGTAACACATGAAAGAAGCATGATAAGCATTGGTGGATAAATTTTTATTAATTTCACAGTATCATGCTATCTGTAGAAAAAGCAAAACAAGCGGTTACCGAAAACATACATTTATTATCTATTGAAAACATTTCGATAGATAATGCTTATGGCTATGTATTATACGAAGATATATACTCACCTCTTGCACTTCCTCCATTTAACCAATCGGCAATGGACGGTTACGCATTTATTTTTGATGATTTTAAGAATAATTTACAAATAAAAATTATTGCTGAAGTAGCTGCCGGAGATTCTTTTAAAGGAACTTTAAAATCCGGACAGGCAATCCGGATTTTTACCGGAGCACCTGTTCCCAAAGGTGCTGACTGTATAGTTATGCAGGAAAAAGTAACATCAGAAAAAGGTCAATTACTAATCCTTGATCTGGAAATAAAACAAAACGCAAACATTCGTTCAAAAGGATCGCAAATAGAAAAAACTGAATTGGCGTTACCAAAAGGCACAAGCCTCACAGCGGCTGCTATTGGTTTTATTGCCGGCATGGGAATTACCGATGTAAATGTAGTTCGCAAACCCAAGATTAATATAATCGTTACGGGGAGTGAATTGCAAAAGCCTGGAAATATATTAACAGGAGGCCAAATTTATGAATCCAATTCATACAGCATCATTGCCGCTTTAAAAAGTATTGGAATTTCTACAGAAGGGGCTCAATCAGTACCGGATAATGAGGCCGAAACAAATACAATTATTGCAAATTCAATTGATTCGTGTGATATTTTATTATTATCTGGCGGGATTTCTGTAGGTGATTATGATTTTGTAGAAAGAGCATTAAAAAAATTAGAAGTACAAACTATTTTCTATAAAGTAAAACAAAAACCTGGAAAACCCTTATATTTTGGGAAATATAAAAATACATTTATTTTTGCACTCCCCGGGAATCCGGCAGCGGTATTAACATGTTTTTATGAATATGTTTATCTGGCAATAAGATTGATGATGGGATATACTCTTCCGTACTCTATTGGGGGGGCTCAAATCCAAATGCCCTTAGCATCCGATTATGTTAAAAAAAAGGGGCTCTCTTTCTTTCTGAAAGGTAAAATTTCCGGCAATACCGTTATTCCACTTGATGGTCAGGAATCGTATATTTTAAGCTCCTTCGCATCAGCTGATTGCCTGATTTATTTACCCGAAGAAAGCGAAAACATTAAAGCCGGACAACCGGTTGAAGTTCACAAATTACCCGGGTTACAGTAAACAAAAAACATGATAATTGTCATTTTTTTTGAGCCGCTTTTTTTTCATATTTGTAAAAAGTCCGTTACAATGAAATATGGATGAGTAGACGAAAAACTCATTGATTTATTTAGCAATTAACAAAACGATCCATAAATTTACAGAAGTTGATTTTAAGTAACTTAAAAGTAATTTCAATGTCCTATAATCCGGGAATTAATAAATCCAAAATCAAAAATTAGTAATATGCCTGAGCACGATCTGATTTGGTTATTTCTACCTTTGCTTTTTGTTGTAGCTTTCCTATATGCGTCAGTGGGACATGGAGGTGCCAGTGGTTATCTGGCTTTGATGGCATTATTTAGTTTCAACCCTTCTATTATGAAATCATCCTCGCTAGTATTGAATATTTTCGTTTCTTTTATTGCCTTTTATCAATTTTACAGAGGAGGCCATTTTAAATGGAAACTCTTGTTACCTTTTATTATAACCTCCATTCCGGCATCTTTTATTGGGGCTTACGTTACTTTGGATGAATTAACTTATAAAAAAATTCTTGGTGTACTTCTTATTTTCCCCATACTTCGCCTGCTCGGCATTATTGGTAAAGAAACCGATACGATCAGAGAACTCAATTGGTTGTGGGCACTTATTATCGGGGCAATTATCGGCTTACTTTCAGGTATGATAGGAATTGGAGGAGGCATTATTTTAAGTCCCGTAATTTTATTACTGCATTGGGGGGATATGAAGCAGACCGCTGCAGTTTCAGCATTGTTTATTTTTCTGAATTCCATCGCAGGATTAGTTGGTTTAATTTCAAAAGGAACAGTAATTGATGACAATATCTATAATTGGGTAATGATAGCAATAGCCGGAGGATTGGCAGGTGCCTATATTGGCAGGAAATTATTAAGTACCAAAGCTTTGAAAGCAATACTGTCCTTAGTATTGGTTATTGCAAGCATAAAACTTTTAACAGCCGAAAACAAATGACCAAAAAAAATATTACAGGCATTATACTTGTCGGTGGAAAGAGCTCCAGAATGGGTAGTGATAAAGGAATAGTTAAACTGAATGGAAAAACATTTATAGAACATATTCTAGAGGCAGTACTACCTAATGTAAACGAAGTTTTGATCATTGCCAACAATGATAATTACAACAACTTAGGATACAAAGTAATTAAAGATAAGATAAAAGACTGCGGACCATTAGGAGGAATATATACCGGGCTTATGAATAGTAAAACGGAAAACAATATTGTCGTGAGCTGCGATATTCCTTTTATCAATAGCGATCTGGTAAAATACATCATTGAAAACACAAGTAATGCAGACATCACTGTTCCTATATATAAAGGGAATATTGAACCTTTGTGCGCTGTTTACACGAAAAGAACATCTGATCAAATCTATAATTTAATCATGAATAAAGATTTGAAAATTCAAAACATCTTTAAATATTTTATTACCAAAGAACTTTATATTACTAAAATACAGCAATTCTATACTGATAAATTGTTTGTGAACATTAATACACCGGAAGAATTAAAACAACAAAAAGAATTAGCCCTATGAACATCCATGTCATATTTTTTGGTTCTTTAGCAGATTTGATTGGCAAATCACAATTGATGGTAAATGATTGTAAAGACGTTCTATCAGTAAAAGAGAAAGTGATTTGTGAGTACCCTCAATTAAAGGATTGTGTATTTTTGATTTCAGTAAATAGAAAATTGGTAAAAAACAACCATGCCCTTGAAGAAGGGAATGAAGTTGCTTTTTTACCCCCATTTGCAGGAGGATAAATTGTTAACGTGTTTAAGTTTTAAAATTGATCTTAAAGTAAAATGTTAAACAAAGAAGAAATAGCTCGTTATTCCCGTCATCTGCTGCTTTCCGAAATAGGAATAACAGGTCAGGAGAAAATAAAAAGCGCTAAAATATTAGTAATTGGTGCCGGTGGTTTAGGTTGCCCGGCATTACAATACCTTACGGCAATGGGTATTGGCGAAATTGGCATTGTTGATTTTGACAAAGTGGAAGAATCTAATTTACAAAGGCAGATCCTTTATTCTATTGAAGATATCGGGAAATTAAAAACGGAGGCGGCTGTATCAAAACTTTCCAAACAAAACCCTTTTGTAAAATTTAATTCTTACCCTGTTCGACTTGATAATCAAAATGCAATTGAACTTTTTTCGAAATACGATCTTATTATTGATGGGACTGACAATTTCGCAACCAGGTATTTAGTCAATGATGCCTGCGTAATACTGAATAAACCACTCATCTATGGTTCCATTTACAAATTCGAAGGCCAGGTTTCTGTTTTAAATTATTCTGATAGCTCCGGGCAATCAGGCCCAACCTACCGTTGCCTTTTTCCTACTCCACCGCCTTCAGGTAGCATACCTAACTGTTCTGAAATAGGTGTACTTGGTGTTTTGCCAGGTATTATCGGAACTCTTCAGGCAACAGAAGCAATAAAAATCATTTCCGCTATTGGTGTACCTTTATCAGGAAAGCTACTATTATTTGATGCACTTGCAATGAGTTTTCAGGTTATAGAAATTACGAGAAACAACGAATGGATCAATTCAGCACCAAAAAACATTGAAGAGTTTCTCAAAACAGATTACGAATATTTTTGTGGAAACAAAAACAGTGAATCATCAACAAAGTCAATTTCGGTGAATGAACTAAAATTGATTTTTGAAAACAAGTTAGATGTGCAACTTTTGGATGTTCGCGAAACCTTTGAGGAACCTCAGATATCGGAGCTTATGGATTTAAAAATCCCTTTAGGTGATATTCACAATCAGACACATTTAATTTCAAAAAATAAAAAAGTAATTGTGTTTTGTAAAAGCGGATCACGAAGCAAGCGAGCTATTGAAATACTTGAAAAAGATTTTGGATTTACAAATCTTCACAATTTAGAAGGAGGTATTATTTCCTGGTCTAAATCGATTTAACACAAAAAGCATCACACTATCACCATTTCTTAATTCGGTTTAAATTGAAAAAATGAAAGAGCATAAAAAACATAACGTCTTTGTTAATGGCCCTATAAGTCCTAATTTCATTGCTGATTCTATTGCTAAACATAGTACTAAAACAACTATTGGGGCTCATGATATCTTTCTTGGACAAGTGAGAAGTGATGTTATCGAAAATAAGATTGTTCAGTCTATCGAATACACAACGTATGAAGAAATGGCAGAAGAAAAATTTCATGAAATACGCGAAGCTGCCTTTGATAAATTTGAACTGACTTGTATGCATATTTACCATAGTATAGGCAATGTAAAAGCCGGAGAGATCTGTCTTTTTGTTTTTGTTTCTTCTAAACACCGCGCTCAGGCATTTGAAGCATGCAGATATATTGTTGAAGAAATAAAATCCCATGTTCCGATATGGGGCAAAGAAATTTTTGAAGATCAAACCTTTGCGTGGAAAGGAAACATTTAAAATCAGATATTAGATATTAGAATTTTCGATATTAGATCATGAAAATAACACTTCAAATCTTATTATAATGGTAGATATTACATTCAAATCAAGTACCTTAAGAGAGGCTATTGCACAGGCAATTGTTAAAGTAAGCAGACAAGAAACCATTGATGCCATTAAAAACAAAACCGTTCCTAAAGGCGATGTATTTGAGATGGCAAAAACAGCTGGCTTGTTTGCTGTTAAACGCACAAGCGACATGATTCCTGACTGCCATCCTTTACCGGTTGAATTCACAGCTGTCCGTTATGAAATTAATGAGATGGAAATTCATATAGAAATGGAAGTGCGTACTATTTATAAAACAGGTGTTGAAGTGGAAGCAATGCATGGAGCTTCGGTAGTGGCACTGACTATTTATGACATGCTAAAACCCATTGATAAAGGGATCGAGATCAACTCTATCAAACTGAAAGAGAAAAAGGGTGGCAAATCTGATTTTACTGATAAATTCAGAAAAGATCTAAAAGCCGCGGTCATAGTCTGTTCTGATAGTATTTCAGCAGGCAAGAAAGAAGACAAAGCCGGTAAAGCAATTATTAAAAAATTAGAAACATGTAAAGTTTCTGTTTCAGATTATTCTATTATCCCTGATGAAACAATAGATATCCAAAATAAGGTTAAAAAACTTTACACATTAAAAAACGACATCATTATTCTTACAGGCGGCACAGGTCTTTCTCCACGCGATATTACCCCCGAAGCAATACGACCATTGCTTGATAAAGAAATTCCGGGAATTATGGAAGCTGCAAGAAATTATGGACAAGACCGCACGCCATTTTCAATGCTTTCAAGGGGTGTTGCCGGTATGAAGGGCAAAACGCTTATTCTTGCGTTGCCCGGTTCTACCAAAGGAGCAAAAGAAACAATGGATGCTTTGTTCCCATTTATACTTCATATTTTTAGAATAATTGAAGGCGCACAGCATTGAAGAAACCTAGTTGAATCCTGATAATTTAAACTGATAATTGGCTCTAAAAACTTAACAATAAAATGATAAAGAAGGTAGAAAATAGTAAAAATACAAAAGGAGGATCTTTAAATGAATTCGAACGGTTTTTGTCGGGTTATTGCTCGGATGAATGGATGTTTTTGGTGAAAAACTTTTTAGTAATAAAGAATTTCAAAAAAGACCAGCGATTTATAACCGAAGGTGATAAAGTAACCGGAGTATACTTCATAAATAAAGGGATGGTAAAGGTTGTTTCCTCTTTTGATAAAAACAATGAACGAATTTTACGATTAGCAAACAAGGGCTCCCTGGTTGGTCACAGAGGTATGTTCTCTAAAAATTACCCCATTTCCGCAATAGCGCTGTCAGACACTGAAGTTACTTTTATCCCCATTGACCTTTTCATAAAATTAATAAAAACAAATCCTGAATTCAGCCTTTTTCTGATCACTTTCTTTTCGGATGAATTACGAAAAACCGAAGAACAAATGAAACACATGATTCATGGAGAGGTGATAACAAAAGTGGCAAAAATCATTTGTATGTTGATTGATGCTTTTGGTTATAACCCAAAAGAAAAACACAAACTCAATTACACTCTTTCCCGCAAGGATATTGCCAATATAGCAGGGACCACCTATGAAAGTGTTATAAGGAACCTAACTCAACTTGAAACAAAAAAAATAATTAAAATAGATGGCAAAAATTTTATAATACCCAATGAATCTAACCTCAGGAAATTAGCAGGTGATAAAGTAAAACAAAAATAATTTGTACGAGAAATTTGATTAAAGAGATTTCAACAACAAACTTTTATAACATAAACACTTCAACTTAAAAAACTAAATCGTTCGATTAAATTTTTTCAAAGTTAAAAAAAACCTGCAAAAATAATCAGTGCAGAAAACCATGATACAGAACACTGTTCTGTATCATAGTTTACCAAAACTATTGCGATCAATTTTGTTCTATACAAATTATGGCTTAGAGTAAAGCCATGTTTGCCTGAAGAATTATTCTGGCAGATCGGCTAAATTCTAACAAGAATAAGGCCTTTGCGTAAGCGGATCGTATAGCTCTCGGTAATTGACACAAAACAATCAGATACAAAAAATTGACCTCGAAGAAGTCATTCGGACAAAGAATCCGCGTTTATTGAAATTGCTTCCCGGCTTTATGCTCAGTTACATAAAGAGAATAATTCATCAGGATGAATTTAATGATTTTTTACAACGCACAAAAGATCTTTATGATCATGATTTTGTTAGCGCTACTTTAAACAATTTCCAAATCCATGTTATTAGTGAAGGAACGGAAAACATTCCCGAAAAAGGCGGATGTATTGTTGTTTGCAATCATCCATTAGGAGGTATTGATGGCATTGCCGTGATGAAAGAAGTTGGAAATAGAAGAAACGATATTAAAGCGATGGTGAATGATATTCTGATGAACTTAAAAAATTTAAGTTCCTTATTAATTCCCGTTAACAAACATGCAAAAAATGCGGTAGAAAACATCAAACGTATTGATAGTGCTTATGCATCAGATGAGTGCATCATTGTTTTTCCGGCAGGACTTGTTTCAAGAAGACAAAAAGGGGAAATTAAAGACCTGGAGTGGAAGAAAAGCTTTATTACCAAAGCCATTAAATATAAACGCAACATTATTCCGGTACACATTGAGGCGCGCAATAGTAACTTCTTTTATAACCTGGCAGCATTAAGAAAAACCATTGGGATAAAAGCAAACATTGAAATGTTTTATTTGGTTGACGAAGTGTTCAGACAAAAAGGAAAGTTCATAAAATTAACCATTGGTAAACCTATTCCATATACCACTTTCACAAAAATGCATTCAGACCTTTGTTGGGCCGGAAAAGTTAAAGAACATGTTTATGATCTTGGAAACAGCAAAAAAAATTATGGAACTGCTATGGGATAGGTGCGTTAGGTAAATATATAAAATGGCAAGTAAAAAAAGCAATACAATACAAAGCGATTAAACAGTCATTAAACAATGACTTCAGTAAAAAAAAAACAAAAAAAAAGAAAAAATTAAAATCGATATGAAATACATTAATTTGCCCTTTCGGGTTATCTATAAAATATATTACCTGATCGTTTTTGTGCTATCTCTTATCATTTCGTATCCCATCGTATATTTTCTTCTTTCTAAACAAAAGCGTTTCCCAAAAGCCTTTAATCTTATGCGGGTACATGCTTTCCTCCTACTCCTTTTTGCCGGAGCTCGTTTGAAGGTACTAGGAGTTGATAATATCCCGCAAAATGGAGCATATATCATTTGTCCGAATCACAGTTCTTATCTGGATATTTTTTGCCTCTACACTATATTCAGTAAATACTTTGTTTTTACCGGAAAAAAAGAAATTGAAAAATGGCCTTTGTTTCATATTTACTATACTTCCGGGATGAATATTTTGGTGGACAGGGACACCAAAACCGGAAACTTCAAAGCATTCAAAAAAATGTCGTATGCAATTGACAATGGAAATCCGCTGGTGATATTCCCGGAAGGGACCATCTCTAAAGAAGCACCAAAACTAACAACATTTAAGTCAGGGGCTTTTGCCATTGCAATTCAAAAACAAGTACCTATTCTCCCTATTACGTTTGTTACTAATTGGAAATTACTATCTCGCAGCGGCTTTTGGAAAGGACCTGCCGGCCCCGGAATAGCTGAAGTTATAATACATAAGCCAATAATAACCACAGGATTAAAAAAGGAGGATATTGATAAAATAAAAGATGAGGTTCTCAACATTATTAATGGTTCCCTGGCAATTTGTTGAAATAAATATTCGCACTAATAGCACGATTTTATTGTAACGAAAAACAAAGGATTGAAGAGTATCATTTATTTTGAGTTCATTATTGAAAGGGCTTCAATGATCAATAATTAACATTGAATTCACAAAAATAAATGCCTTCCATTTGTTAGATAAAAACCAACACCTATTTCAACTTTTTTTGAATTTCAATTATTGATTCAACCTTAAGTCCAAAATAACTTATTTCAAGATTTTGTTTTTTGAAATGAGAATTGTTTGATAACAATTAAGAAAATACCTGTAAACATTATTATTGCGGCAAACAACAATAATTCATTTATATAAGGAAGTCTTTCTGTTGCAAGGGCGTAAACGCCCTGAAACATTAAAAGTATTTCATTGATGAATATACCGGAAACAAAAATAACTATTCCAACAGTTATAGTCTGGTTAATTACGATAAGCTTCTCTGCTATGATATAACCCAAAATAAAAACGCTGATCAATGCCAGAAAAACTAAATGAAGGTACCCAATAATTATGGGGCGAAAACCGAAAGCCAGCTGACTGAGCGCGGGATAAGTAGAACCTAATTGTAAAATTAATTTAATTGACATTGATATTGCCGCCAACGACATCAACCATTTAGCTGGTTTACTAATTTCGCTTTTAAGTATTGAAATGTTTTTGCGTACTATTCTGATAAGCCATACCCAGCCAACCATTTGCAGCATAGCTGCAACGACTACAAGTAAATAAATTATTTTGTGGATCGGAAGCCAAAGAGCAGATAGAAAAAAGCAAGGGACAAAACTTATGGCAAAAATCCAAAAAATGTTTTTAAGACTTTTTTCTTCACCAATTAGTTCAGTCAGTTTATAAACAAACAGGCCGATACACGCAAATAGAAACCACCCATTGTATTGGAAATGCAGATAAAAATATTCAGCCACTAAATATTTTTTTTGATCAATAATGTGATTAGCCTTCATGAAAGCCAAAAAGAATGGACCTAATGAAGATATGACATTAAAAAGCAAAGATGCCTTAAACCACAAATGTGAGTTTCGATCTAAATTTAATTTATTTAAATCCTTCCAAAAAAGTATTGCGAAAATATAGGAAACAAAAACAGAGAGTGTAGAAAATAAAATCGAAATAAACGCATATCCCTGAAGTGAAAAAGAAATAAGCATACCATATGAAACAACAAGATTTGCAAATAATATCCATTTATATCTTTTAACCAAACCCTCTTGCTTATTTTTATATAAGTAGTAAACAAACAAAATCATTATAGCCTGACTTATCCATCCTGCAAATGCAAAATGTGAATGCCCATGATGCAAATTTCGTTGATCTATAAAAGGAAGAGAGAAGGCAATTTTATATCTCAAAGTAACACCTAATAGTGCAACAACACCTAAATTAACCAATGTAATTCTTAACCACTTTCCAACCGTAGACTCCATAATTTTTTTTTGCAAAGTTAAGTATTATAAAAAACAGAACTGATCTATGTCCTATTATTTTAAATTTATTTTTTGTAAATTTTTCAGGACTAAAAAAGTAAACAAAAAGTATTTATTTTAAAATCATTCTAATTTCCAGAAGAGTTAAAAATTGTTTTTACTAAAAATAAAACAGATGTATTTTAAAGATAACACATTCTGGCACATTGTTTTAGTGACTATGCCAGCTAAGGTTTAAGAAAAAAAAGAAAAGGTGTGAATTATGTAATATTATAAAAGAATTATGTAACTGCCTCAAATTCATTAATATCCATCTTTGCCCGATCTATAAATAAGCTAAATTCAAATTAATATCAATTTTATGACATTTATCATGAATAGCTATTCTTGAATTTCGTTATTTTGCCGATAGAAGTTAAACTTAAAACTAAAAACATCATGAAAAAAATAGTCGTACTATCAATCTTAGGATTATTAGGAATTGTGTCTTCGTGTGGAGATGACAAATCCAACAAGGTAGCAGAAGGAACTGAAGCTACAAAAACTGAAACAACTACGCCAAGTGAAAACCCAAGTTATGATCCAAAACGAGGAGAAGGCAAATTTGAAGATGTTGAGCTTGATGAAAAACTGAATGTTCAGATGGCAGAAGCTGGTTTAAAAGCATTTGATGTAAAATGCTCTTCATGTCACAAACTTACTGATGAAAAACTAGTTGGTCCTGGCTGGGCAGGTGTAACAACACGCAGACATCCGGATTGGATCATGAATTTTATCACTAACCCTGATGTAATGATCGATAAAGATCCTGAGGCACAAGCGATGTTGGAAATATGCCTTGTACGTATGCCAAACCAAAGTTTGAACGATGAGGAAGCAAGAAACCTATTGGAATTCATGCGCAAAAATGATGGAGTTAAACCATAAATAGTCCTTATCATATAAATAATAGCAATTAATAATTAACAAATAAATAAACAATTTTTATGAAAACGCAATTAATTAACAGCGCTTCACTACTTTTAATTCTCTCGGTTGGAGGGATGGTTTCCTGTAAACCTAAAAATATAAGTAATGCGGTAAGTGGTGATGCAGCTTCTAAAGTATATGTTGCTCCCGGAAAGTATGATGAATTTTATAACTTCGTAAGTGGAGGCTTTAGCGGACAAATGTCCGTTTATGGTATCCCTTCAGGTCGTTTACTTCGTGTAATGCCTGTTTTTTCAGTTGATCCTGAAAAAGGTTATGGTTTTTCAGAAGAAACAAAACCAATGTTAAACACCTCTCACGGTTTTGTGCCTTGGGATGACTTGCATCACGTACAAGTTTCTAAAACAGCCGGAGAATACGATGGCCGTTGGGCATTTGGTAATGCTAACAACACCCCACGTGTTGCGAGAATTGATCTATCAACATTCAGAACCTCTGAAATTATTGAATTACCAAACAGTGGTGGTAATCACTCTTCCCCTTTCATCACTGAAAATACAGAGTATGTGGTTGCCGGAACCCGATTTAGCGTACCTACTGACGATGCTAATGGTGATGTGCCTATCAATACTTATAAAAAGAACTTCAAAGGAACTTTATCGTTCATTAGTGTAGCTAAAGAGGATGGTAAAATGGACATTGCTTTTCAATTGCTATGTCCGGGAGTAAACTTTGACCTTAGCCGTGCCGGTAAAGGTGTATCCCATGGATGGTTTTTCTTTTCTATGTATAATACTGAACAAGCAAATACGTTGCTTGAGGTAAATGCATCACAAAGAGATAAAGATTTTATCATGGCTGTTGACTGGAAAAAAGCAGAAGAGTATATCAAAGCAGGTAAAGGCAGAAAACAAACTGTTAGATACGCACATAATACTTATAGCGACATCACTCATTCTGCAACATCGGAAATTAAAACAGAAGTTACTGTTCTTGATACAAAAGAATTTAAAGACATCTGTTATTTTATCCCTTGTCCTAAATCACCACACGGTTGTGATGTAAGTCCTACAGGAGAATATATTGTTGCAAGTGGAAAATTAGCAGCATTAATTCCTGTATTCAGCTTCGACAAAATTATTAAATCAATTGCAGCGAAAGATTATGCAGGTGACTATGAAGGTATTCCAATCATTAAATATGAATCAGCATTACACGGAGAAGTTAAAAAACCAGGTTTAGGCCCTCTTCATACCGAATTTGATGATAAAGGAAATGCCTATACTTCTATGTTTGTTTCTTCAGAAGTTGTTAAATGGAGCCTTAGTGATCTGAAAGTACTTGACAGAGTTCCAACATACTATTCTATTGGACATTTATGTGCTGCCGGTGGTGACACAAAAACTCCTTATGGAAAATATTTGATCGCTTATAACAAGATCACAAAGGATCGTTATTTACCTACAGGTCCTGAATTAACTCAAAGCGCTCAACTTTTTGATATCAGTGGAGACAAAATGAAAATGATCCTGGATTTCCCTACTATTGGTGAACCACACTATGCACAAATAGTAAAAGCTGATCTTATAAAAGATAAATCAGTGAAAATATTTAAAATAAGTGAGAATAAACATCCATATGTTTCAATGGGAGAAAAAGAAACCAAAATTGTTAGAGAAGGAAATAAAGTTCATGTTTATATGACTGCTATTCGTTCTCACCTTACACCTGATAATATTGAAGGTATAAAAGTGGGTGATGATGTGTATTTCCATGTTACTAACCTTGAACAAGATTGGGATGTTCCTCATGGCTTTGCTATCAAAGGTGCAGATAATGCGGAATTGTTAATAATGCCGGGAGAAACCTGTACATTGAAATGGAATCCGAAAAAAGTTGGAATATTTCCATTCTATTGCACCGACTTCTGTAGTGCTTTGCATCAGGAGATGACAGGTTACCTTCGTGTATCACCTGCAGGAAGCAATGTTCCTTTGTTATTCAGCACCGGAACAAACTTGCCTGAAGCCTCTGCTGCAACTAAATAATTTTATTGCAAAATCAATCCTGACAGGTTAAAAAACCTGTCAGGATTATATAAAGATTTAATCAGCGTGAGTCCGATCCAATTGAACTCGCGCTTTTTTTTACACTTTTAATTATGAAAAACATACAATTAAACATCAAATTAAGAATAATTCTATTTTTGTGTGGGATCATGTTAGTCTTTGTTTTATTTAATCCCATATGGAGAATTGAGCTTGCCGCGCCACAATATCCTGAAGGACTAATGATATTAATAAATGCAAATGGTTTAGGTGGTGATGTAGAGATAATAAATGGGTTGAACCATTACATTGGTATGAAAACCTTACACAATGAAGATTTCATTGAGTTTAAAATCCTTCCGTACCTGATCTCCATTTTTGCATTATTCTTTATCCTTGTTGCGGTAATAGGTAAGAGAAAATTAATGTATGCATTATTTATCTCGTTCCTGCTGTTTGGGACAATTGCAATGATCGATTTCTGGAAATGGGAATATAATTACGGACATAACCTGGATCCGAATGCTGCTATTATTGTGCCTGGAATGGCTTATCAACCACCGTTGATCGGATATAAGCAACTACTTAATTTCGGAGCATATTCAATACCTGATATTGGAGGTTGGCTTTTTATTGTTGCCGGGGTACTCCTACTCGCATGTATTATTATTGATCATCGGATAAAAAGTAAAGAAGGAATATTGAACAAGCTAAAATCGATTTTACCGTTCACTCTAATTATTTTTTCAATTTCAGGATGTTCAATTGAGCCTGAGCCAATCAAGATTGGGAAAGACAACTGCAACTTTTGTAAAATGACCATCAGTGACAATAAATACGGTGCCGAAATCCTGACAAAAAAAGGTAAAGCATTTAAATATGATGATTCGAAATGTCTTTTTTCCGAAATATCGGAGGGTGGTATTGAGATGGATAAAATCAAAGATATTTATTTTACAGATTTTTGTAATGGCCATGGACTAATTAAAAGTCAAAACAGCTTTTATTTAAAAAGCGATCAACTTAAAACACCTATGGGAGGAGACATAGCAGCCTTTTCATCCCGGGATAGTTTGAAATTTTACGCCACACAATTGGGTGGAGAGGAAGTTACATGGACTCAACTTATGCCTGTAAAATAATGTTTTTAACATCCAACCTCTTTAAATTCATTGGGGTATATGCTCTTGTATTATTTTCGCAGCTACTTAATGCAACCACTATTCATGTTGCAAAAGGATCTGCTTCAAATACAATTCAAAAAGCAATTGATATCGCCAATGCTTCCGACACAATCCTTGTTTCGTCCGGAATCTATTTTGAAAAAAATATTATTATTGATAAACCATTAACAATCATTGGTCAAAACCGGCCAGTACTTGATGGTGAAAAAAAATATGAGATCATATCCATCAAAGCAAACCATGTTCAAATCATGGGATTCAAATTGCAACACAGCGGCTATGGAACACTTGATGATGTTGCCGCGATAAAAGTTTATGAATCAGAATACGTAACCATATCTGATAACATTATAGACGATACATTTTTTGGAATATACCTCCAGTCCGGGAAAAACTGCATTATTAAAAATAACCAAATAATATCCTATGGTGAAGAAGAGCAACAAATCGGGAATGGTATCCATTGCTGGAAATGCGAAAATTTACAGATCATTGGAAACAGGATAACAGGTCATAGAGATGGTATTTATTTTGAGTTTGTAACCCATTCAGTGATATGGAGAAATATATCAAAAAAAAACATCCGCTATGGACTGCATTTTATGTTTTCGAATGATGATGCTTATATAAGCAATGTATTCAGCGAAAATGGTGCCGGAGTATCTGTTATGTTCACACATCGCGTTAAAATGTTCAATAATGTTTTTTCCAATAATTGGGGAGACGCAGCTTACGGGCTATTGTTAAAAGAAATATCTGACAGCTATATTAATGGAAATAAATTTCTTGAAAACACAAGTGGTATCTACATGGAAGGAGTGAACAATACCCCTGTGCAAAAAAACACTTTTTTACGAAACGGCTGGGCAATCAAAATTCAGGCAAGTTGCATGAATGTAAGTCTTAATTTTAATAATTTTTTTGGAAACACTTTTGATATTGGAACCAACGGTTTCCTGGTATTAAATTCTTTTAATTACAACTATTGGGACAAATATGAAGGATATGATATTAACAGGAATAAAATCGGAGATATAGCTTACCGCCCTATCAGTATGTTTTCAATGATCATAGAGCAAAATCCTCAAGCCATGATTCTTTTCAGAAGTATTATGGTTTCTTTATTAGATAAAACTGAAAAAATAATACCATCTTTAACCCCTGAAAATCTTAAAGATGATTTCCCTTTAATGAGGGCAATTGATTTGTGATTCTCTAATTAAAAAAAATGCTTCGGAGCGTTATAAATTAATATAGTAATAACTATGAGTCTATGTGGCAAAATATAATTTACCACAAGAAACATTATAGAACCAATGATCACAATAAATAACATCTCAAAACATTTCGGTAAACTTAAAGCCCTTGACCAGCTTAATCTTCAGTTTAACAGTGGAGAATGCATTGCTCTGATTGGCCCTAATGGTAGCGGAAAAACAACACTGATCAAAAGTATCCTGGGTATGGTTGTGCCTGACGAAGGGTCCATTTTATTTAACAAAATCAGTATCTCAAAAAACTGGAAATATCGTTCTCAAATTGGTTATATGCCACAAATAGGCCGTTACCCGGATAACATGACCATAGGACAAGTTATTAATATGATGAAGGATATTCGCAAATCCGAAAAAAATGTGCTTGATGAAGAGTTAGTTGAAAAATTTGCGCTGCACGATATTATGAATAAACGGATGAGAACATTATCCGGGGGAACAAGACAGAAAGTAAGCGCTTCCTTAGCTTTTTTATTTAATGCCGATGTACTTATACTTGACGAACCAACAGCAGGGCTGGATCCGGTATCTTCCGAAATACTAAAAGAAAAAATAGTAAAAGAAAAAACAAAGGGCAAATTAATAATTATCACTTCCCACGTATTAAGTGAATTGGACGATCTGATCACTCAAATTGTATATATGCAGGATGGAAAATTAAAATTCCAAAAGGAAATTAATTTGCTAAAAAAAGAAACGGGTGAAGAAAAGCTGTCAAAAGCCATTGCTAAAATAATGCTTCAAAATCAATTATGAGAAAAGTTGTAAAATATGTTATCCTGGATATATTGCGTAGCAAGATAATAATCGGATACACAATATTGTTATTTTTAATTTCCTTTAGCGTATTCAGTCTTGAGGATAATACTGCTAAAGGATTATTAAGTTTGTTAAACCTGGAATTGTTTATTGTCCCATTAGTATCCATTATTTTTTCTACTATCTATATTTATAACAGTTCGGAATTTATTGAATTACTGGTAAGTCAGCCTTTAAAAAGGAAAAGTATATGGTTAAGCCTGTTTTCAGGTTTATCTACTTCACTGGTTGTTTCATTTTTAATTGGCTCAGGTTTGCCGATACTCTACTTCGAACCATCTCCAACGGGTATAATTATGATTCTTATAGGTTGTATGTTGTCTGTTATATTTGTTGCTATTGCTTTATTAGCTTCTGTATTAACAAGAGATAAAGCCAAAGGTATGGGAATGGCTATTTTCCTTTGGTTGTATTTTGCAATAATTTTCGATGGACTGGTACTTTTTCTTCTATTTCAATTTGCAGATTATCCACTTGAAAAACCAATGATGGCGCTAAGTGCTTTAAACCCAATTGATCTCAGCAGAATAATCATATTATTAAGATTAGATGTCTCCGCCCTTATGGGATATACCGGTGCTATATTTAAAGACTTCTTTGGAACCACCACCGGATTTATATCAGCCCTCCTTGCGCTTGGTTTATGGATCGCTATCCCCCTATATTTTTCTTTAAGAATATTTCGCAAAAAAGATCTTTAAAAAATATTTTTTTACGATTTTGAATTAATTTAGGAGAGAAAAAAGATAACTTCAAATATTTCCCCATCTACAAATTAGTTCAAACTTATATTTATAATACTTATAAATGAAGTTTCTTTTTATCGAAATTCATTAATAGTTTAGCTTTTGATTGAACCTATTAAGAGAATACAATCATTATTACTACTATTGTTTATACTATGCTTGATTGATTTTGGCAAAATAAAAAAGTCTCCATTCTTACCAATATAATGATTATCACCAATAGTTATTTCAGGTATCCCATCCAAAACATAAATAAACTCTGTTTTATCCGGGTGATTATGAAATGGGTAAGCGGAACCTGGCTCAACCTTAACAAGTTTCAATCCTCCGTTTTGAAGTTCGATAAGTTCTTTTGACAAGAAACCTTTTATTTTCGTGAATTCCCATTTTAATAAATTGGGATTAGTAATGTTTTCCATTTTATACTTTCCTTTATTTGAATATGTATCTTATGTTTAGCAGGCAAATGCATCATCCTGAGAACCTATTATAGCTATGGCACAGATTTTGAAATCATAAATATATGCGCCTGCTTTCATTCATATTTAAGAAATTACTATTTATCACTCATTTTTTTATTTTTCAAATTTGATAATAAAGACATTTAAAAATTAATATCAATGTCGAATATCAAAATTAAAATAAAAATATCGCCACTGTTTATTTAAGCATATATACCTAACTATTTTGATTCAAATATTGAAAACAAAAAACCCTGAATAAATTCAGGGCTTTAAGGGACACTACACAAACAAAAAAAACCTATTACTTTGGAAGCAAAACTGCGTCAACCACATGAATTATTCCGTTACTGGTTGGAATTGAAGCCACAACAGTTGCAGTACCATTCACCATAACTTTACCATCTTTCTTCGAAATTGTTACATTTCCACCATTCACCATTCCTATGCTCTGTCCATCCTGCATCAGATCCGTATTCATTACCCCCACAATAACATGATATTGTAAAATATCCTGTAAAGCTTCTAACTTTTCAGGTTTTAGCAAACCTTCAACAGTACCTGCCGGAAGTTTATTGAATGCATCATTGGTTGGAGCAAAAACTGTAAAAGGACCTGCATTACTCAAAACATCAACCAACTCAGCAGCCACTACAGCCGCAACTAATGTAGTATGGTCTTTACTTCCAGATGCGACCTGTACAATATTTTTAGCTGATTCATTATCCTGAACAGCTGACTGCCCTGCCGTAACATTGGCTTCCGCGGTTTCGTTTGGCGCAACAGTTTCCTCTGTAGTTTCCGAGTTACAAGATAAAAGCCCTGTTAAGCCACATGCGATAATAAAATAGTTTAAGTTTTTCATAATAATTGGGTTTGTTAGGTTAGTTAATTTATAATGCAAATAGTACTGTTTTTTAAAAATTTGTTTGTTCGATCAGTTATATAAAACGTTTTGTATTCCTAGCAGTTAATCCCGTTTTTTATGGCGATTAATTTTCTACAAAGAACAGAAATTGTAAAGCGAAATAATATGACATTTGTCAGTTATTAAAAAAAAATATTTTTTTTTAATAACTTTATTTTTAAAATCGCTAAAACTAAAGTTAAAATAGGCAATCCATACTTATTCATAGTTGATTCGATTTCACCATAACATCATTTAGATTTTTTTTTTAAATGTCCAACAGTAAAATCACAAAATCAAAAAAAAACATTCTAAAACCTTCATCCTTTATACAAACAAGAGTACTTATTCCCTACAGCCGGCCTAAAGCAAATTTTCCAGCTGGAGTCATAAAATCAGGAGTCCAAACAGGTTCCCAAACTAGGTCGATCTTTAATTTTTCCTTGGGAAATTTCCCGGTTAAAGTGGTTTGAATATCATCCATTATTATATCGGCCATTGGGCAGCCTTTTGTTGAAAGCGTTACATCTACTTCTATTCCTTTATCCTCACTATACTCAATTTTATAAACGAGGCCAAGATCGATAATATTAACCCCAAGTTCAGGATCTATAACAGTTTTAAGAGCATCATATATTTCAACTCCAATATTTTCGGATTCAATTATATTTTCCATAGCATTTATATTGTTTATTTATAATTGTGCATTACTATTTTTAAAACATTTATAGTGTATAAAACCGATGTAGCAAGAAGAAGTATTGCCCCCATTTTGATTATCACCGATAACGAAAGAAGTATTCCCACAATTAATGCCGGCAAGGCAACCAGATAGACCATATATTGTGCTTTCACAAGTATCTGTGAATAAAGGTCTTTAGGCAGCATTGTTTTTTGACGGCCGGCTACTTTACTATACCGGTGCATCCATATTATAAAAGGCAATGTTTTGAATGTCTGACCTAATATCAGAGAAGTGAAAAATCCAAAGAAAATGGATGCTCCGTAAACAAGATAAATCTGCAACATGAATTTATCATTCAAAGAGGGCTTAAAACTCAAGACAATACCGATAAGGATGGGAAGCAAAAAAAACAGAAATGCCACAAATGAATGTTTAAGTCCTATATCCAATAGTTTTCGCACCCTTTTCTTGTAAGCTTCGTAAAGGAATGAAATAAAAAATAAAATTCCCGCTGCCATAAGCATTGCGTACACCGGTAAAAAAGCTTTTTCATCACGAAAGAAAAGATCTGCAGAAAACCCGATCAATCCCATATTAACAAGATAATAGGCATAGTTAAGTTTTTTAGTGTTCAGGTTGTGAGATAATAAAAACATTGGAATAAGTTTTGATCCCACACCCATGATAAGCAAAACGAACCACCCAGCAATTCCAAGATGAGCATGGATCTTTAGAAACAACAAATGCGATTTGCTTAATAAAGGGTAAGTAAAATTAAATGCCATCAGTGTGCCTAACAATCCGGCAAGGAGAAGCCATACAGCGGAAGTAACAATAAAATCAGCTTCCGTGGTCCATTTCGGAGCTTTGTTGGCGGTCATGACAACATTAAACAACAAAAGCGAAAATGATAACAAAAGTAATATCGCTGCTATCTGAATGTGTATGCCGATATAAAAATTCCAAAAAGCCCAGGCCAGACAAATTACACCTGCAGTAAAAGTGACAAAAGTTATTTTCGCAAGCGTTTCGTTATAAAGAGGTGTTTCAAGAATAACAGGTAACAACTGGTACAAAGCACCAAAAATGATCATGGTTCCCCATCCTAATGCAGCTATATGTGTTATCGCCAATAATTTAGGATGGAAATAATGCCCGATAAAAGCATCTGATGAAAAGAGAATTAAAAAACAAAGAACCACAAAAAAAAGTGCTCCACAAATATAATGCGGGATAACCACACCTGCAGAAGGCCCTTTTTGAGTCAGTGCATTTTGCATTTCATCTGAAAATTAAAAGCTTTACATCACCGGGCCCATCTTCCCGGATAAGCCATGAGAACTTATTTTCCTCGAGCTCAGGCAAAAGAAATTGCGGGACCTTTTTATGCTGTACAAATAAAGAATGCCCCGGCTGTAGTGTATTAAGTTTCTGTAAAATAGTAACCATTGGTAATGGCATCTCAAGATGCCTTACATCAATGGTCTCCATTTTCCCGGTATACTTGTTCAGCATTTCAGCAAATTCACCATTTGCTGAATTAGAGCACAGATTTTTATCTATTTTATCATTTCTAATATCTGTAGTATTTTTAAAATACGTATGAAAAATATTGCCCTCAAGTTCCTCTGTATAATATTCAAACCCCTTCCTTTTCAAAACGTTAATGAGGGGAACCGGCTCAAAAGTATTTATGATAAGCAGAATATTATTTTGCGACAAGGAAGCTAATGTATCCATGATACGTTGAAAAGGGTCTTTCCCTGACGCCAGATCAGCCCTTACATCAAGGGTTATGGTATTGCTACTATTTATGTTCTCCATAAAAGCAGGCCGTTCCCTGACAGAAATAGGTTTACTTGTTATCGTACTAGT
Source organism: Bacteroidia bacterium (assembly GCA_030654175.1). Lineage (GTDB taxonomy): Bacteria > Bacteroidota > Bacteroidia > 2-12-FULL-35-15 > 2-12-FULL-35-15 > 2-12-FULL-35-15. The sequence continues at coordinate 128,350 of JAURXZ010000019.1, read as the reverse complement.
ATCTGGTGCAAGTGAAAACCCAAGAGGAATTAATTTATTAAAAAAATCATTCACCGTACATCCGCCTATTTTAGAAGCATCTGCAATAGTTACTCTCGAAGCAAGTATCTTCCTTAATAGAGGATTGCGTAATTTTTCAAAATGTTTATTAATTGATACAATGGCTTCAATACTGGCGGGATTAGCCTTGATGAGTTCAGAAATTTTGGTTGTAGCGGAGATGTTCATTGTCTAAATGATTAAATACCATAAGATCCAACGGGTAAAAAAAAGAACGCTGATAAAGCAGACTATTATGATGTACATAAAAACTATACTTGATCAAAACAAACCTGCATCATCCGCGTTCTGTAATGTTATCAGTTAATATAAATTTATAAGACATTTATTCAAACAAATCATTCTCCAAAGCGATAGCTTTTGGAAAAAGAATGTTATTTTCAAGATGAATGTGTTGGTGAAGATCATCTTCAAACTCTTTCAGCTTCGCATACGATAAACGAAAAGTAGTACATGCATCCGCAGGAGGTGTATAATCATACGACAACATATTGATCTTCTCCATAAGGTTTCCAACCTCTTCGTGTTCAGCTTCCATCATATTTATAGGATTCTCAATTGATCCGAAATGCGGAGGTTCCACCATAGTTCCGTTCTTTTGCGCGGCAGCTAATTTTTTAATGTAAGGAAAAAGCACATTTTCTTCTTTTACCATATGGCGAAGAAGTTCATCTGCTACTTTTACAAAATTATTTGCTATTTCTATTGCTTCCGGATGTCTTTCACCATGAACCTTCGCCACTTTTTGTGTATACTCCTGGATCACTGGTATTGCCTGTGTCACGTATTTATGGTGAGTATTCAAAATGTAATCAGCAAGAAAATCAAGATCCCATGTATTATAATCCTGAGAAGATTTTGATGAAATTTCATCAATCGCCTTCAATTCCTTTTCTATCTGCACCACATCAAGCCCTTTTTCTTTACAAGCTTTGGTCAATGTTTTTTTTCCACCACAGCAAAAATCCAACCCGAATTTTTTAAACACTTCCGCCTTGCGGAAATCTTTTGAAACCAAATCACCGATTGTTGATTCCTTTTCCCCTTCTTTGAACTTACCGATCTGCACTTTCCACCATTCAGGCCCTTCTTCCTGGTACTCCCATGTAAACACATTTCCTCTTTCAGCAAGTAATTGGTAGTAAAGTGGTTTTGGATCATGATCATTGTGAATAATAAATGCATCACCTTTTTCAAGCTCGTCAAATTTTTGAAAAATAGTAGGATGTTTTAACCGGGGCTCTAGCACGGTAACATCAAGAATGTTTAGCGTTTCCATATAGTTTATTTAGATTAATTAAAAAGAATGAATAATGACATACAAATTCAAATACAAAGGTGAAGGAATATATCAAGTAATTATATGATGTATGTCATAGTTTGAAAAAAAAGACAAAAAAGAAAATCACACTTAAATTTTGAATAAAAATGAATCACCGGCAAACAACAAGACATTTTTTTTCAATGCATAAACAATGATACCCATCATAAAATATTGGTAAAAACAAGAATATTTTTGTCAAATAAATTTAAATAAAAATGGTTATTCTTTTCGGAGTGTTTTGGCTGATCGCCTCAATTGCAATGGGTTTGCTGATACAAGGTGATATTTTAAAAAGTAAGAGATTCTATAAAATTGGGCTTACCCTGATTATCCTATCTTTTATTGGTGGGCTAAGTATGCTGGCAGCAGTTGTAGTTAGTATTTAAATCGATCTGAGTTAAATTATTCGTTTTGCATCCAAAGAATTAAAACAAAACCCCGCTCAACTTGTAATTGAGCGGGGTTTCCTTCTATGTCTATGTCTATTTCTATTTCAATCAAACAATATATTGCATTAACAAACAGTCCATGGGGTCAGAAGTTTCTCAAAATCATTTTGCAATGCTTCCCCCATATCTTTAGCATACCAAAGGTGCAGGCTCCGCACAAACTCATCGTGTGAACTTTCAGGAAATTGTGTCTTATATTCTTTTACCATCTCCTGAATTTTAGCAGGTCGTGGGCCCCACGTTCCCAATTCTTCGTTTGTTTCTGAATCAATAAAAATTACCTTCGGAATAGATCTTGAGCCATTGGTAAGATAACCGTCCATTATTTCGATATTCTCATCCCGGAATATAATTTTCAATTCAATATTAGAGCTGATATCAGCAACTTTTGCGATCATAGGGATATTCTGAGCTCCATCTCCACACCATGATTCAGCAATAACAATGAAGGTTATTTTTCTGTTAATGTTTTGGATTATTTTCTTTAATGAATCGCTGAGCTCAATTTGTTTATCAATGCGCCTCATCCGATGTGCATTCAACTTCGTGGCTTCAATTCGCTCCAAAAGCTGATCCACTCCACTAGTGCTTCGTCCCTCCGCATAAGCGGTAACCAGGTTCCTGTAATCAACATACGAATATGCATTTTTTATTTCCGGAAAATTTACCAATAAATCCATAGTTATAATTTTTTTTACAAAATTCGAATATAAGGTTCAACAATTATATGACAGGGATCATAGTCTTAAAAAGTGCCCACTCAATTAAATTTAACACAACTCTAAAATGTTTCACAATCTTTACATAGATCAATTTCATGTTTTTTATTATCAATAAATTTCTTAAGCATATCTAATCGTTGAGGTTTATTATAAATTGAAAACAGATCTTCTTTAGTTATATTTCCAATTACACCTTTTGAATTTAAATCGGCACAACAAACAGTAATATCACCATTAGGTAATAAAACCAGCTGATGCATCAACAAGCTACACCCTACCTTGTAACTTGTTTTGTTTTTATTTTTAAGTTCTTTAATATCTACTTCACCAGCCCAATTGTGTGCATAGCGAAGTTCATACCCATCCACCATATTTAATAATTCCTGAAATTCGTTGCTCATCCATTTCGTATTCAATTTATTGTGATACTCCACTAAAGTGATAATACCTGTTGGGATAGGGTTATCACTATTTTTATTTAATTCGCAAAATGTTTTAATATTTTCAATAAACACATTCCACTCGGCACGTTCTCTCATCTCTTCAAATTTTTCTTTGTTTCCTCCATCCATGCTAAAACGGATATTATCAATAACATTTGAAGCAATTAGTAGTTTTGATTTTTTTTCATCCAGTATGGTCGCGTTTGTTAATAAGGCAATTTGAGGGAAGAAAATATTTTTTTTCCGGGCTTCTGATTTAAATTGCTTAATAATATCAAGCATTTCCATTAATTTAGGATGGAGCAGCACCTCGCCTGCATTATACAGATGTATTGTTTTAACGCTCCGAAAACGGCTGTCACTTAAAAAATTCTCAAAGAACCGTTTCAAAACATCCGCACTCATTCTTATTTTCGGCTTCTCATGATCAAGTGAACACAATTTGCAACGCAGGTTGCAATAACTTACAAATTCAATATTAATTTCGGTGATGGAACTTCTATTTCTGATCAGCTTGAATTTATAAAACAACAAATAATCCAGTATGAACGAGGTGCCTTGGATAAACTTAATCACAGGCTTAACAAAGGTCTCCTTGCCGATACGCTGCACAACGAAGTTTTTGAATTTAAATGAATTTAACGCTATACCAAACATATTAAAATATCAATTAATTATGAGAACACTGTTTATTTATAACAAGAAGAGAAAAACAATACTTGCTGTTGGAGAAGCTCAATAGGAAGGCTAATTCTAAATATCTCCCTATTACAAATTTCGACTAACCTTCCAAAACAAAAAATGATATATATCATAATTCATTGGCACAAAACAAAAGGAGGCGGAATCTTTTTGGCAGGTAATGGTTTTGCCATTTCAGTATTGCGGAAACTAAACAGAAGTAAAAATCGGACAAACAAAAAGATACTAACCTAATATTCCAGGTGCGATATTAAATGGAGTGTATTGGAGCGCTTTCTTTACCTAAAACTTCAGTAGCTTCCATTACGATCATCTTCACATTCTCATCATAATTTGCAACTAATTGCTTTAATGCATTTAGCCTGTTTTTGTCGATCATCATAAAAATTATATCTTTACGTTCAGTTGCCTTTAAGTTGTCTCCTTTAACTAAAGTCCCGGAAACTCCCATGGTTTCGGATATTACACGACTTAGTTCAGCCAAATTTTTGGAAGCTGAAATGTGAACAATTTTTTGATTCTGTGCACCTATCAAAACCGCATCTATTAATCGAGAAGCAACATAAATACTCACCAGGCTCCAGAGTGCCAGCTCCATACTTTTAAAAACAAGGCCGGCTGATGCAACTACAATGGCATCTAATATTAATACTACCGAACTTGTTTTAACATCAGTTTTTGATGCAATAATTTTTGCAAGTATTGTACCACCACCTGCAGAAGCCCCTCCTTTAAATATCAGGCCAAGGCCTATACCAACGGTAACGCCACCATATAAAGTTGCTAAAAGAGGATCATTACTAAGGTTTGGCATCTGTATAATTTCTGCCAAAGTATCCACAAAAATCACAATAGAAAAAATACAAACTACCGTCTTAACAGCAAATTTTCTACCCAAATATTTCAAACTGACCAGAAGTAATGGAATATTAATTAATGCCATTAAAACACCAATTGGCAATTTAAAAACATGATGCAAAACTATGGCCAATCCCGCTGTTCCTCCGGTGGCAATATTATTTGGAGAAAGGAAACCAACAACGCCCACTGCTAAAACCAAACTACCGACAAGAATAAAACAATAATTCAAAATCTCCGTTTTGAAATATTTCATAAGTATATCAATTAAAAAAAGAAATTAAAAAAATTACTTATTAGTCGCTCAGATTCGCAATTTTTATAAGCTCTGCATTATTCAGAATTTTTATTTTTTTACCTAAAAGATCTATGGTCTTATTCTTACACAGATCAGATAATGTTCTGATTGCAGTTTCAGTTGTTGTACCGGCAATATTTCCAATACTTTCCCGTGTAAGAACAGTGTTGATGGTTGCATTATCAGATTCCAATCCGAAAAACTCTTTTAACATCAGTAATGTTTCAGCAATGCGCTCTTTCACTTGTTTTTGTACCATATTCATTGCCTTTTGTTCAGCTGATTTCAAATCCGCAGAAAGCAGTTTAAGTATCTGCATTGAAAGCAGTGGGTTAGAAACAATTAAATTTTGGTAATCTTTTTTAGGGAAGAAACAGATCACCGAATCCTCAAGTGCAGTGGCGGAAGCATGATAATAATCATCACTTAGTAGTGCGCGATAACCAATAACATTGGCTTTTTTGGCGAGACGTAAAATTTGGTCCTTGCCATCATGTCCTAATTTATGGATTTTTACTTTTCCTGAATATATACAATACAATCCATGAGGGTGGTTGCCCTCGTAAAAAACTGTTTGGCCTTTTTTATAGAAAATATGGGATTTAGTGTCTGAAAGAACTGCCAGTTCTATTTTATTTAAAACACAAAATATAGATTTATGGGCAGAGTCACATTTATCACATGACGGAACTTCTTTTTGTTTATTTGTTGGAATTAACATTGATAGAACGTTTAGATACACAAAAATGTATCTATTAATCATAATAAAATATGATATAGATCATGTTTTAAAAAACAATCACTAATTTTAATAAATGGCAGATATCGCAGTGAATGATATATAAAATCAACTCGATACTTTCTTAAAAACGTTTTATTTCTATTTTTATTTCATCTGCTTCGCAGTGATTGGAGCTTCCCAAATTGTTTTTTTTCCAAAACCAAGCGTATTGTCTGTCATCTTTACAAACTGAAGTTCAATTGCCCACAGATCGCCACCCATTGCCAGCGCAAACGGGTATTTACCGTAATACTTTTTTTTCGCATTCACCAGCAGGCCGCCTTCAGGCACTAGAAATTTGCCCGAAAACTGTATCCCTCTTATCGTCCCAACTTTGTCAACATCAGGCAAAATGGTCCCGGCTACCTTATCATTGATAAGTGCGTTAACGATATGCTTTGTGTTTTTATCCGATTTAAAAACAATAAAATTACCTTCACTTACGTAAGAATAAAAACAACTGGCGCAATGGGGGGTGTTATCAACAGCAGTGCAGAAGCTTAAATTTTTTTGGCCATCCAAAAAAAACTGAATCTTTTCATCCATTTTCTTATTTCAATTTTATTATTTGTATAACTCTTGTTGGGCAATTCCGTAATGCCTGCATATTTTCGATAAGTTCATCATCACCAACAATTACGGAATGAACATTTTTATTTTTAACTGCTCCTATCAAAACACTTTTCCCGTCTTTCCTTGATATTCTCCACCTTGTATGTGCAGCCTCTACACAAGCATTACAGCCTATACATTTATCCCGCAGTTGAACAATCCGTATCATTCGGTATCTATCACTTTATATAACTTGTCGGATGGACGAATTTTTTCATTCAATGGAAAAGAAAAAACATCTCCCTTGTTCACTGAATCCACTGAAAAGTCCTGCACACGAAGCTCGGTGACTTTACCATGAATTATTCCTGTGGTGGGCCCGATCACCATAATAGTACTTCCCACCGACAATTGGTTGGATTCAAGTTTAAACTCAGCCACATTTTTTTCGCTAAAATATTTAAGTCCTTTGCCAATATATATTTTCTTTTTTGTTGCTTTTGAACCATATTCATCTGACCACTCCCCCATTTTCTTTCCTAAATAATAACCATCCCAAAATCCTCTGTTAAAAACAGTTGAGAGCCTCACTTTCCATTCATCCACCTTATCTTTAGTATATGTTTTTTCATAATACGAATTTATCGCCTCACGATAACATTTAGTGGCAGTATATACATAATCAGCCGAACGCCCTCTCCCCTCTATTTTCATTATATGAACACCGGCATCAATTATTTTATCCATAAAATCAATAGTGCACAGATCTTTAGATGACATGATGTATTCATTATCGATCTCAAATTCTATTTCCTCTTCTTCTTTATCCTTAACAATATAACTTCTCCTGCAATTTTGAATACAGGCTCCCCTGTTTGCAGAAGCATTATGTGTATGCAAACTCAAATAACATTTCCCTGAAACAGCCATGCATAAAGCGCCATGAACAAACACTTCGATCTTTATCAACTCTCCGGAAGGACCTTTGATTGCGGACCGTTTTATTTGCTTTACGATATCTCCAACCTGCCGCAAACTCAGCTCCCTGGCAAGCACAATGGTATCAGCAAATAAGGAGAAAAATTCAACACTTTCAATATTGCTGACATTGGCCTGAGTGGAAATATGAACCGGCATTCCAATTTTTTTTGCATAATTTAAAACTGCCTGATCACAAGCAATAATGGCATCAATTTTATTTTCTTTTGCTGCTTCAATAATTTTTTTCATTAAAGAAACATCATGATCATAGATAATTGTATTGATCGTAAGATATGTTTTGACTTCTTTTTGCGAACATATTTTATATATTTCGCTTAAATCGGTTATTGTGAAATTATTACTGGATCGGGATCGCATATTTAATTGTTCGATCCCGAAATACACAGCATCAGCACCGCCTTGAATGGCCGCTCTTAACGATTCAAATGATCCTGCCGGAGCTAACAACTTTACCTGTTCCATATTTTATTTTTTAACTATGCAATGTTGCCTTAATAATTCCTACTTAAAATGATTAAAATCATCTTTTTGCTGTTTTTTTGAATTGGCATTGCTTCGGAGCGATTACGGAAGGAAACCGGGGTGTTTCAGAAAATTAAAATTAAGCTGATCAATAAAAACCAGCATTCTGACGATACCAAAAGTTTTGCAAAAAAAAACAGAGGTGATTATTCATCACCTCTGTCAAGTTTCAGGATAGTTTATGGTCTTTTAAAACGTTTATTCTATCCAATCTTTTTCCTGATTGAAAAAACTCCTTGATCAAAAAACAGTTTTTATACTGCTGTTCGGATTATAGTTTTACATCTTTTAAAATGCTTATTTCTATTACCTATCTGATCGGACACAATCTCAATTAAGATATAACAAAATTACTAAGGAAATGAAGCGAATCAAATGACCTGCAACATGGCAAAATCTGATTCTGATTACTTCTGATCTTTTTTATTTGGTAGATAACAATTTAAAAAACTGATCCAACTGAGGTAAAATAATAATTCGTGTTCTGCGGTTAAGTGCTCTGCCTTCTTCTGTATTGTTTGAGGCTACAGGCACATACTCACTGTGGCCGGAAGCGGTCATTCTTGCCGGATTCATATTATATTCTTTCTGAAGGATCCTAACTACGGATGTCGCCCTTTTAACACTTAGATCCCAATTGTCCATCATACAAGCATTTTGTATTGGAACTGAATCGGTATGCCCTTCCACTAAAAACTCAATTTCGGGATAGGAATTCAGCACTGTAGCCACTTTACCCAATACTACTTTTGCTTTTTCTGTCACCGCAAATTTGCCGGTATTGAATAACATTTTGTCTGAAATATCAATATAGACAACACCTTTCTCCACTTTGATATTAATATCCTTATCATTAACATCACTCAAATTGCTTTTCAGATTCATCACCAATCGCATGTTAAGCGAATCTTTTCTTGAAATAGCGGATTGCAGATCCCTTATATAGGCATCTTTTTGTGAGATATTTTCCAACGATTGTTTAACACTTTCCGCTTGCTTTGATGACAATACCGACATATCCTGCAATGCGCTTAATACCGCAGTGCTATTCTTTTTCAAATATTCTACCTCGGCTGAAAGCAACATTTTTTGATTATTCAGGTCTGCGTTTAACGATTGGACACTTTTTAGCTGATCATTACAACTACTATTATTGGCCTGGACTTTTTTATAATCCGAATCAAGAGAATAATACTTCTTTTTTGTTACACATGAAAACAATACCAACAGTGGCAGAGACAGGAATAAAATTTTATGGTTTTTCATTTTTATAGGTTAAGAAATTAAATTAATATATTTTTGGAATGGAGCTTAAAAACAGATTTCAATTTCAATTATCTTTTCATAATCACCGAATCTTTTTTGATCACCATTTTACCGGGCATACAACAGGATTTATCCTTCATCATTCTGTTCATCCCCATTCCTGAAGGGCAGCAATCCTCATTTCCCATTGCCATCATTTCATCACAGCACATTGCCTGCTTTCTGCATTCATAATTTTCATCACACATCCTGTCACACTTCATGTGCATATACGTTTGCTTTTTAAACTTATTTCCATGATGCCCAAAACCACGGCTTCCCATATTGTGATAATAAGCTCCGAACGTATATATTTTCTTCATCATAAAATAAGCACTGCCGGCAAATAAATTTAAAAAACCGACTATGATTATAAAAAGAGAAACAATTTTAAAGAACCTATTAAGTTCCTCCTTAATAGTTTTTGCATATAAAAACATTCCCGCAACCACAGCAAGTAATGAAAGAGATGAGGCTATTAATATCATTTGGTCGAGTTTTTGGATTTACATTTTTTTTCGACAAATGTAAAATCGCACCAATTAAAAAAAAATAATATCCATCAAACGTAGTGATGATATACATCAAAAATCCGGATCAAAAAAGTGGAACTATCAGAAAGAAGATTTAACCGATTAAGCCTAAAACCATTCATTAAAAACAACTTCAGCGCATCACCTACACAACAGCCAAACCAAAAACAAACAATAAAATCAAACATTTTTTCAAATGTAACCGATGATTACAATCAGCATTATCGCTACCCAAAATCATTCTGATTTAATGATCTGAAATATAATTTTGCATACCAATTTCAAACTTATTTTTAATCTAAAAAATTAATATGACAACATTAACAAAAAGTAAAAAACCACTCTCTGTGCGCAGATCGAGTGATGTATGTGAACCGGATGCTTTTTTCAGTCCAAGCATTTTTGATATGGATAACAACCTCCTTAATGTTCCACTTGTAATTCCTGAAGCAAACATTATAGAAAACGACAAGGATTATACAGTAGAATTAGCTGCTCCGGGCCTTGAAAAAAAAGATTTTAAAATAGAAGTAGACAATGGTGTTCTTATTATAAGCGCTGAAAAAGAAGAAAAAAAAGAAGAAGAAAAATCAAATTTCAAAAGAAGAGAATTCTCCTACAATTCCCTATATCGTTCGTTCAACCTTCCCGAAAATTCTAACCCAGAAAAAATTGATGCGAAATATGAAAATGGATTACTTCGCCTTTCAATTCCAAAAATAAATGAAAGTAGATCAGGATCAAAAAAACAGATCAGGATCGCTTAAAAAAATCATTAAACTTTATATAAGTTAAAATACATTATAATGTTTATAACGAAATTGAGGGTTTAAATGCTCACACACAATTTTCTCTATAAGCCTTAAAAGACCAACGCTCGCAGCCATTTCGCTTATAGAGAAAGTTTGCGGCTGTTTAATTTAATGAATTAACTTTTATAAAGTCTATTATAAAAACTCGAATTACAATTTAACAACAATTAAAAAAATGAAAACAGATTTAGAAATTCAAAAAGATGTGATGGAAGAACTTAAATGGGAACCCATGTTAAATGTCAGTGAAATAGGTGTGGCTGTAAAGAATGGGATTGTAACGCTTTCCGGAACAGTAGAAACCTATTCAAAAAAATTAGCTGCTGAAAGTGCTGCAAAAAGAGTTTCAGGAGTAAAAGCGGTTGCAATGGATATTGAGGTTACGATAGCAAAATCAGGAAAAAGAAACGACACAGAAATTGCACAGGCTGCTTTAAATGCTCTTAAATGGAACACACAACTTTCTTCTGAGAAAATTAAAGTGATGGTTGAAGATGGCTGGGTAACACTTGAAGGCACATTGGAATGGGAATTTCAAAGAATTGCGGCTCGAAATGCTTTAGAATACCTTATTGGTGTGAAAGGGATCACCAATAAGATCACCATCAGCCCGAAAACTAAAATAATTGATATTAAACAAAAGATCAAAGCTGCATTCCAAAGAAGCGCAACAATTGAAGCTGATAGAATTAACATTGAAACCAAAGGCGATAAAGTGATCCTTACCGGAACCGTACGTTCTTACTCCGAAAAAATGGACGCTGAAGAAGCAGCATGCGCAGCACCAGGCATCAGAGAGGTCGACAATCAGCTTGAACTTGAATCCGAGGTTTTAACTTATTAATTGACTGGTTCAAAATCATTTCTGATTCAGAACTGATAAATTGAAAATAAAAAAGGTAGCCTTTCGGCTACCTTTTTTATTTTCAATTATCAACATCACTTAATAACTGACAACGGATCTTTTTTACGTGTTATTTTACAGAAACTTCTCTAACACTATCTCTGACATTTTCAGCCATTTCCAAATGCTGTTTTAAGGTCGAGACCTTTTTAGAAGCCCATGATTTTATTTCTGCAACTTCACCTTTTTCAGCTTCCTTTTCATACAAATCGATCATTTCTTTATGATCATTTACTATTACCCTTGTATAAACACGATCGAAATCTTCAGTTTCTTCATTCAGATTATCGAATTTCCGTTGGTATTTTAAACTTAGCTTTTCAGAAATAGTGATGTTTCTCTCCTTCGCTACGCTTTTTAATTCAACATTAAATTGACTATGATCTTTGATCAACTTATCTGCCAGATCCTTTACCATTTGTGTTGAAGACTTCCTTTTAGCAAGCTCACTTGCCATGATCTGGAACGTTCCTGCATCGCATGCCTCTACAACAAACTTTGCATCTTTTTCCAGTTTTGTATCTTCAAACTTTTCTTCGTTTTCTTTAATTGCTACTTTTTTGCTGTCTTTTTGAGCAAAAGCTGTTGTAAATACCGCTGCAGAAAACATACATACAGTTATTAGAACATTTACTTTTTTAGTTTTCATGATTTTTGGTTTTTAATTTTAATTTAAAATTGCGTGACAGTTTTTAATTAATATTTGAAAACAAACTCTAAAACTATTGAATCACAATGCATTGCATAAACTTCAGAATTTGAATCAAAAATGTTTTTTCTCCTGCTATTCTAAGTTTTGTAAAATTCACAGTCGAATTTTACAAAACACGGGAGAAAAAAATATGGTGATATACTTGAATCACAAATTAATTACTCCACTTCACTCATTGCGCTAACATTAACAGTTGATACTGCGATCTCTGTTAATTTTTCATCAGCATCCTTCTCTTCTTTTAAGATCCCTTCCAATAAACTGGCAGCTTCTGTTAAACCTAAAGTTCGTGCAAATGACCTTAACGTACCATAAGTAGCTATTTCATAATGCTCTATCTTTTGTATGGCAGCAATAATTGCGGCATCACGCATTGCACCTTTATCAGACGATTTCATTAGTTCTTCTGCTTCTTTTATTAACCCTTCCATTGCGTCACATTTTGTTGCAACAGCTTTTTTACCGAAAGATTGAAATACCCTTTCAACTTTCCCCACTTCTGATTCGGTTTCATCCAGGTGGTCTTGAATCACATCTACTAATTCTTCTGAACTTACATTTTTTAGTATTTTAGGAATAGCTTTTACCAATGCTTTTTCAACCCAATACATGTCTTTTAATTGCTCTTCGAACAATTCCATTAGTTTCGATTCTTCTGTGCCGTATACCTCGGAATGTCCCTGAGTTTTTCCGGCAGTTTTATTTGATGTCATTTTCATTTTTTCTGTTTTTTACTGATTTTTTAATTGATTAAACTTTTATTTACCTGTTTTACTGTAGCAAATATACTATGGTCAAAAAGCGATGTTTTTGGATTTTCGATGGCATAGATTTTTCTATCGTCAAACTATGGTTATAGAAGGAATAAAATTTAACTGAATAAATCAGCTCGGGTAAAATACTCCTATCGATAAATGATCGAGGACAAAAAACCTCGAATTTGGACCTTTTTTTGGCACTGTTTTTTCCAAAGTCAAGGAAATATATAATTTAGGATTTTTAAAATAAAATTAGTAATTTAGAGTTTTGTTTAAGGTCAATAGTATTTAGTCAATGAAAAAGAATCTCCTGTTAATTTTTATATTGCTTGTTAGCATAAGCAATTCATTTGCAACGCATAATCGGGCGGGGGAGATCACCTATCAGCATATATCGGGAAGAACTTATAAGATCATTGTAACTACCTATACCAACACCAACCCCCTTACAACTCAGGCTGACCGTTGCGATTTATTAGTACGTTTTGGTGATGCCGACAGCGCCATTGCGCCCAGGGTTAATGGACCTTCTCTTTTATGCAATACGGCTGACGGACAATCCATTGTTACCTTTACCAAAAAAAACATTTACGAAATAATTCATACTTACCCCGGAGATGGAAATTACATCATCTCCATGGAGGATCCCAACCGTAATGCCGGAATTTGTAACATTCCTCAATCAGTTGATCAATCGTTTTTCCTTCGTACCGAATTAGTGATCAATCCATGGTTAGGCTTAAACAGCTCTCCTACCCTGCTTAACCCTCCAATTGATGAAGCATGTACCGGTGAATGTTTTGAACACAATCCCGGAGCTTTTGATGCAGATGGAGATAGTTTATATTACAGCTTAACCACTTGTTATGCCAACGGACAGGCTATCTTCGGGTATTCCTTTCCACCCAACATGTCGGAGAGCTCTATTGACCCCGTTAAAGGTGATCTTGTTTGGTGTACCCCTACTATGGTTTGCCAGTATAATATCGCCATTTTAATTAAAGAATACCGCAGATCCCCCTACAATAACCAATACTATTATGTTGGGTCGATATTACGTGATATGCAAATTGATGTAGCGGCTTGTACCAACACAGGCCCAAAAATTGAAAACATCAATGATACCTGTATTGCAGCCGGCACTAATTTAAATTTCACAGTTACAGCTACTGATGCAGAATCAAATATAGTTACATTAAATGCTACGGGTGGTCCTTTCCAGGTGAACCCTGCTGCAACATTTTCATCTACTCCATCTTTAAGTCCTGTAACCGGTCAGTTCAACTGGAATCCAAACTGTGCACAGGTTCAGCTATTACCTTACCTGGTTACTTTTAAAGCTACCGACAGCAACCCCACCACCCCACTGGTAGATTTTGAATCTGTTTTTATAAGGGTTATTGCTCCTGCACCCACCGGCTTAACTGCTGCACCAAGCGGATCCAGCATGCTTCTTAATTGGACCACTGCACCATGCAACGATACACTAGGCAGCAATCCATTACTTGGTTATAAAATTTACAGGAAAGATAATTGCGACCCCTGGATACCGGATGCCTGCGAAACAGGAGTTCCCGCTTATACCGGCTATACCTTAATTGGCTCTACTCCCCCTTCAATTACTGCATTTACTGACAATAATAGCGGACAAGGTTTAATAAACGGTGTTGATTATTCCTACGTGGTGATAGCCTACTATTCTGATGGATCCGAAAGTTATGCCTCCCAAAACAGTTGTGCGCAATTAGTTCGTGATGTACCGATCATCACCAATGTAAGTGTGATCAGTACCGGCACAAATGATAGCATTTTGATACGTTGGGTGAAGCCATTGGGCACCTCAACAAATCTGGATACCATTGGCAATCCTCCTCCTTACGAATACCGCCTAATGCAGGCACAGGGATTTAACCCCGCAAGTTCAGCATTCGCGCAGGTAGCAAGTTATATCCAACCTACTTTTTACCAGTTAACAGATTCAAGTTTTATCAGTACCGGATTAAATACACAGGATTCAGCGTTTACTTACCGTGTTGATTTTTATTCCAACAACCTGTTTTTAGGCTCTACAAGTACCGCCTCGTCAGTACTTCTAAAAACAGTCCCGGCCGATAAAAAAATTAATTTATCATGGCAGGAGTTTGTACCATGGACCAACTATCGATATGATATTTACCGCGCAATACCTGTTGGATCATCCACCTTTGTAAAAATTGATACCTCAATTATTCCATCTTATATTGATACCGGATTGGTGAATGGTATTAACTACTGCTACAAAATAGTAAGTGTGGGGCAATATTCCGATAATGCATTGCCACGCCCTTTATACAACAGTTCACAAATAAAATGTGATCAACCGGTCGACATGGTACCGCCTTGCCAGCCGAATTTCACAATAGCCAATGATTGTGATCTTTTTCAAAATGTGGTTTCATGGACAAACCCAAACACCTATTGCAGTACAGACGCGGCAAAGTATAATATATATTTTTCACCAACCCAGGATGGCACACCCGAATTGATATACACTTCAACAGATCTGAATACAACTACCTTTACACATACCTATTTGTTTGAAGGCGTCCCATCTGTTGCAGGCTGCTATTCAGTTACAGCCGTTGATTCTACAGGTAATGAAAGCCCGGTTGTTACTAATTTATGTGTAGATAATTGCCCGGTTTACGAATTACCAAATGTATTTACACCTAACGGGGATGGACAAAACGATATTTTTATCCCATTGCCTTATCGGTATGTAAAGGATATTGATCTTAAAGTATACGACCGATGGGGCTTATTGATGTTTGAAACCACAGACCCTGCCATTTTATGGGACGGCAAAAACAAAAGCACCAAAATGCCTTGTTCCAACGGAACTTACTTTTATGTATGCCTCGTTAACGAAATACGATTTGATGGAATTAAAGCCCGTACGTTGAACGGTTTTATTCAACTCATCAAGGAAAAAAATTCACCGAGCAATTAATTTAATTTGAAAATATGTTAATTTTGAAAATGGATAAATTAATTTTCAAATTGTTAAATTATCAAATTATCAAATTAAAATTTTTATGTTTTCAGGAATTATAGAACGCTTAGGTGAAGCAATTGCATTACGCAAAGACCAAAGCAACCTTCACATCACTATACGGTCAGGTTTTACATCCGAACTTAAAATTGATCAAAGTATTGCTCACAATGGGGTATGCCTTACTGTGGTGGACATCAAAAATGATGAATACACAGTTACTGCCATTGCCGAAACACTCCAAAAAACGAATTTGGGTTTCCTGAAAATTGGCGATCGTGTAAATTTAGAGCGTTGCATGAAACTTGGCGACAGGCTTGATGGTCATATTGTACAAGGACATGTGGATCAAACAGCCGTTTGCAAAAATGTAATAGAGACCCAGGGAAGCTGGACCTTTACTTTTGAATACGATGCCTCCCTAAATAATATAACGGTCGAAAAAGGTTCAGTTTGCGTCAATGGCGTGAGTTTAACAGTTGTAGATTCAAAGATCAACTCTTTTTCAGTTTGTATCATACCCTATACTTTTGAACACACCAATTTTAAAGAGATCCGGTCCGGAACAGTTGTAAACCTCGAATTTGATATTTTAGGGAAATACATTGGCAAACTTATGGCTAATCAACTTTCTGAACTCAGGAACTGATCGATCAAAGTCGTTTTCTTAAGAAAAAATTCAGCCCATAATCTTCGATGGCATCTTAACTAAATGCTATTAATTAGAGTTTCCTCAATAAGTTAAAAACATTGCTATTAATTGAATACAGAATAAATTTGTAAAATAAATGCAAACTATTTTGCCGTTCTAGCTATAAACCCATCCTTCAAAATTAACAACATAGGGACATAGGAATTAAAATTACAGAGAAAAAGTGTGATAGCTTTTCATAGTTTCTTCCCCAAAGGCGAAGAAAAAAACTATCTGTACCTTTTTTTTAAACTTCTTATACTTTTAAACTATGAATCTATGTGGTTATAATTAAGTAGCACTTTTTGAGCGCCCCTTAATCGATAGTCTTTTTTTTCAAAAAAAACAATGATTTGTTTTCTTTTTTATTTTTTTTATTCTACATTAGCAAACAAATAACCCTAACTCTGTTTTATTTTGTATTGAATGCCTTGCTTTCAATATAGGTTTTAATCAACTTTTGTTATGCTTATTTCTGCTTCATTTTCTTAAATTTTTAAATAAAAAAATATGAAAAAACTTTACATTGTTTTTTTGATGCTGACAGTAATTGTATTTAGTTATTCAGCCAAAGCACAGCTTGTATACAAGGATGTTGCTCAGATATTCTTTAACAATTGTACCTCTTGTCATCATACTGGTGGAGGGGCTCCAATGCCTTTAATGAACTTCAGTCAAACATCCACGTTTGCGGCTTCTATTCTGTATCACGTGCAGGAAGGCCATATGCCGCCCTGGTCACCCGATACCACCTACTCCCGTTTTATGGATGAGCGCACCATTACACAAGCTGAAAAAAATGACATACTAAGTTGGGTAAACAGTGGTGCACTCGCTGGTGATACTACTCTTGCACCTGCTGCTCCAATTTATACATCACAATACAAACTTCTTGGAACTCCAACCATCACCTTACAGATGCCCACCTTTGCAAGCAATGCAGGTTCAACTGACAGTTACGTTTGTTTTTCCATTCCTACAGGTCTTGCAGAAGACAGGATACTGCGGGCTTACGAAATTATCCCGGGCAATCCCGAAATTGTGCACCACGTGATCGTTAACGTTGATACTACCGGAACAATAGCAGATGATCTATCAGGACAATGCTTCAATGCTCCCGGAGAGATCGGTATTGGCGGTTATGCTCCCGGTGCATCTCCTATTATTTTTCCCGGAGAATTTCCACTTAAGGCAGGTATACTCATACCCGGAGGCTCCAACATTATACTTCAGTTGCACTACCCTCCAAACACTTTGGGAATGATAGACAGCACAAAGATCCGTATGTATTTTTACCCGCTTAACGAAACAGGCATACGTCCCGTTTATAATTCAGCTCCATTACAAAACTGGAGTTTGTATATGCCTGCTAACACTGTTACTACATTTACTGATGTATATCCTAATAGTGGAACAATTCCTGCTCCGATTTCAATGTTTGCCACATTCCCACATTCACATAAAGTATGCACAAGTATCGTAAATTATGCCTATTCCGGTACCGATACCATTCCTCTTGTGCGTATAAATGAATGGGATTTCATGTGGCAGGGATATTATACATACCCAAAACTCATGAAAATTCCTGCAGGATACAAATTGTTTTCCAAACATGTTTACGACAATACAACCAACAATCCTCATAATCCAAACAGCCCTCCTGCTTTAGTTATTGCAGGAACAAGCACTTCAAATGAAATGCTTTTTGATGCTTACCTATGGATGGAATATCAGACCGGTGATGAATTAATTGATGTGGAAGAATTATTGGCTAACGACCCTCTTCTTAACCCTTTAAGTGTAAATGAAATAGCATCCGCACGTGGTATTAATGCTTTTATTTATCCAAATCCTGCAACGGATAAACTTAGCATTTATCTTTCAAAAAAATCTGAATATAAGGTTCGCATTTTAAATATTACAGGCCAAAGTATTCTGAATTCAGAAACGTTCAGCGATAATACAGCTATGGATGTGAGCAGTATCCCGGCAGGTTTATATATTGTAGAAGTGATAGATTCAAAAACGAACGATCGCATCACAAAAAAGATTGTGATCACAGACTAATTTTAAAAAATTATAAAATGACCTAAATAAGGGTCATGCTGAGCGAAGTCGAAGCATCTTGTTAATCAATTAAAAGATTCCTCTAATGAGTAGTTGGCCTTGAGCTTTCGCCCAGGGATGAATGACAAAAAGAAAGAATTAAACTTTTGAAAAGAATTCACTTTTGAAACGGTCGTATCTTGTAAGATTCTATATGTGCAGAAATTTCGTTCAGAACAGTGCGCTGGCCAGAAAAGGTAGCGGGGGCTGCGCTGGACTGTGTGTGAGCCGATGACCTTTTCTTGAATTTTTTGTTTCTTTTTGTTTCAAGACAAAAAGAAAGAATTTTGTTTTGAAACGTAATTTAATAATTTAGCAAGATTCTTAAAAGCAATACAAACAATGAGGGAACAATGCTAATTTTGTTCCATTTTCTATAAATTTTTAAATTAAAAACATGAAAAAAATTTACATTTTATTCCTTACCACAATTATCCTTATCCCTTCAGCGAAAGCCCAACTTGATTACAAAGACGTTGCACAGGTATTTTACAACAACTGCACCTCCTGTCACCATGTTGGAGGCGGAGCACCCATGCCATTAATGACCTACACTCAAACATCAACTTTTGCAGCTTCTATCCTTTATCACGTTCAGGAAGGCCACATGCCTCCCTGGTCTCCGGATACATCCTACTCACGTTTTTCACATGAAAGAGCCATCACTCAAGCTGATAAAAGTGCCATCATCAGCTGGGTAAACAGCGGTGCGCTGCCAGGCGATACCACTCTTGCTCCTGCTGCTCCTGTATATACTTCTCAATATCAGCTTAGCGGAACCCCTACCATCGTTCTTAGAACACCCGTATTTCCAAGTAATGCAGGTTCTACTGACAGTTATGTTTGTTTTTCGATTCCCAGCGGTCTGACGCAAGACAGAGTGCTACGTGCCTATGAAGTTATACCAGGTAATGCACCTATTGTCCATCACGCGCTTGTTTTTGTTGATACTACCGGCACTGCTGCAAGTGATCTAACAGGACAATGCTTCAGCCTTCCCGGAGATTTTGGTATTGGAGGTTATGCCCCAGGAGCTGCTCCTACTGTATTCCCCGGACAGGCACCTTTAAAAGCAGGCATTCGTATTAAAGCAGGTTCTAATATCATTCTTCAGATCCATTATCCTGCAGGCAGTTCAGGTCAGTTGGACAGTACACAAATACGAATGTATTTTTATCCGGAAGGTGAAACAGGAATACGCCCGATTTATAATAAAGAATTGCTGGAAAACTGGAGCTTATACATGCTTCCAAACACTGTTACTACGTTCACCGATAAATACCCGGATAACGGAACATTACAGGCTCCGCTTTCCATATTTGCTACATTCCCCCATTCACACATGGTTTGCAAGAGCATCGTGAATTATGCCTATGCTGGCACAGATACCATTCCATTGGTGCGTATCAACAACTGGGATTTTATGTGGCAAGGGTATTACACATATACCAACCTTATAAAAATTCCTGCAGGATATAAATTATTTTCCAAACATGTTTATGACAATACAGCTAATAATCCCAACAATCCAAACAGTCCCCCTGCTTTAGTTGTTGCAGGAACAAGCACCGGGGATGAAATGCTTTTTGACGAATACATGTGGCTCGATTATCAGGCGGGAGATGAATTGATTGATATTGAAGAATTATTGGCAAATGATACACTCTTGTCTGTGAATATTAATAAGGTTTCAGCGAATGCTTTTACTAAAGTATTTGTTTATCCAAATCCTGCATCCAATAAATTAAGTATTTATCTTTCAAAAACATCTGAATACAAAGTGCGTATCTTAAACATCACAGGACAAACAATTTTAAAGGCCGAAACATTCACCGATAATACTGCTTTAGATGTGAGCAGCATTCCTCCCGGATTGTATATTGTAGAAGTGCTTGATTCAAAAACGAATGAGCGCATCACAAAAAAAATTGTAATTTCCAACTAAAGAAATTCCCCTGTTTATCTTTCCTGTAAAGGAAAAGGTAAGCAGGGGAATTATTATTGATCAATGTTTTTTAACAAGTGTGCCTGGCAATTCCTCAGTTCGAGTTAACCAATTCTGTAGTTACAATAGCACCCTAATTTAATCCTATTTTATTTCCTATAAAATATTTTATACACTTTATGATCTCTGTTGAAGTCATCTGAATTTATTTGATCTTCTATATAATCAATCCTACCAACTGAATTAAATATTATAACATTCTGAAATACTTTTTTATTGAAACTTCTTCCGTATTCGTTTGTACATCTGATGTTAGCTATTATTTTTGTAGAGGTTTTATTATTAGTATATAGAAATTCAGAAACACTAATATCAGATTCATCTATTTTCAATAAGTTTTTTAATTCTTTTGTGAAATTTTTAATGTAATTAGTTGTATCCTTTGGATTTTCTTTATTTAAAAGCTCAATTCTCAAGCAGCCATCACCTATTAAATATTGAGAAGGAGGTATTGTCTCAATGCCTAAACATGCGCCTTCTATTTTTAATTTGTTATACTTTTCTAATAATTCTTTCTTTGAGTTAAAAGTTTCATTATAAAGCTTTGTTAAATGGAAGTTGTCTTTAAAATTTAAAAGATTAGATTGATTTGAGTCACAATAATAATAATTTCCAATTATTATATTATTATTGAATATATGTATCGCTTTAGTCGCATTTTTATCATTGCAGGTTTCATTATCTATAAAAAATACTTGTTTCTTTAATTCTAAAATCAACTCCTTGTCAGTGCAAACTGTGACTATATCATCATGTGATTCCCTCCATGCAAGGCCGCGCTTATGAGATTCATATGTACTAATTTTATCAAAGTCTATATCTAATAAAGCATACTGTTTAACATTAAAGTATGCAGTATCTAAATTCATTTCTCTTCTTATCTGTTTATAATTTTGAATCTCTTTTTGTTTCGAAGAGTGATTTTGATCAGAAAAATTAATTTTACCTTCTGAAGCAATACCGCGAACGGAAATAGTACAAATAAGCTCCCCATTAATAATAAATGCTATGTTTTTATTCAAATACTTTAAAGTTGCTCTTTTTAATATTTTTTTTCCTTTATCATTTAGAATGATTAAATTATAATAACGATAAGGGTTTAAAAGAAGATTGATTTTTTGAAATTCTTTTACTGTTAAAAATGGAATTTTATTAACAGAAAGTGAATCATAGGTACGAACAACAAACGCATTCTTTTCATTATTTGGAATAATATAATAGAACCCCGTTTCTAAACTCATTTTATTTTGAGCAGAAATTTGAAAAATATTAATTATAAATAGAGAAAAGAAAAATATTAAACACGCTTTTTTGTTGAATCTGTTTTTCATAAATAATAAAATATATTAAACGAATGTGAAAGTTGAACGGCTCAAATGGAAAGTTCCGTTTCTGTTCCTCATTTTTTTTTCGCACAATGGAACATAACAGTCAAATAACGATGAGCTAAATGTTTTGGCCTTCTTCGTAAACAAAATCATAAAAGTTAAAGTGGCAAAAACAAATAAAAAATAATTTTCTTCCGCTGTGAAATGTTTTTGCCACGACCTATTTTCATTGCGAACTCAAATGATGAAACTGGCTGTTAACGGCCATATAACTTAGGTGATGTTGTGTGCCGTTGTTTCTTTGGTCGTTGCGTACCCATTTCGTTGTACCCATTTCGTTACATCCATTTCGTTGTACCCATTTCGTTGTACCAAGTTCGTTGTACCCAGTTCGTTACACCTGGGATATTCCTTCAGATAAAAGTCATTTAATTTGCTTTTCCACTCTCGCATATATAACTTCCCAGCCAATTGTATTTACATCTTTACAGTTTTCAACCTTTAATTCAACCCGAACATCTGAATGAGGTGGGAAAACTTCGGGAATTGTATATTCCTTATTACCCAATTTTTTTTTTGCATCGCTGTAATAAGTTACTTTAACAACTACGTCCTTGTATGAATCTGCTGGGGATGTGTTTTTAATTACGCCATGCATATTGATTGAATCCCCGTCAAAACCACTCATACATATTTCACCAGCCTCTAAAACGCTCATAGGTTGTGGCCGTTCGATTTCCCCAGCTGTCAACCCATTTTCCTGGGGTGAATCAGAACTATTACCGTTGCCAGAATTACAAGAAACAAAAAGAGTTAAAATGGAAATAAAGAAGGTGAAATTTTTCATTTTGTTTGAGTTTATTTTTCTAGTGAATAATAATTCCAAAAAGTAGATTAATTTTTTCATAATTTAAAATTTGTGGAATAAGGTATGCAAAAATTATAATTGTCGCACGGAAAGTTTCTTGTCCGTTCGTTTTTCTTTTTTTTCTTTTTTTTACAATGGCACACAACGTTTGGCAGCTAAAAGAAGTGCGGATTTACTTGCACAAAACTCTCTTAACCGAAAAACTTTATTAAATGTACTGAACTTAATGGCAAATGCAAAAAATGTTGCGCGGAGCGAACCTTTGAAAAAGCATTTGCAACTTGCACAATCTTCCGCATCTTGCTTAGATGCTGTTAGGCGCTGTTTTTTATTCCTGACGTTTTGGATAATTAAAATTTTTATCTGCAATTTTTAAGTATTTCAGAGCCTGCGTTTTTGCTACCTTTCTCCAAAGCTTTTCTCCAATCAGAACATGCTCCGGTTTTGTCACCAAATTTAAACTTTGATAATCCTCTATCATAATAAGCACCCTTATCACTTGGATTTAATTCAATTACCTTATTATAATAATTAATGGCTACATCATAATTTTTTAAATCAAATTGAATATCTCCATTGCCATAATAAGCCTCCCAATAATTTGGATTTAAATTAATGACCTTATCATAATCTTTTTTCGCGCCTACGTAATCTTTCAAAACTTTCTTGGCGTTTCCTCTGCATATAAGGGCTTCCACGTTTTCAGGATTTAATTCAATTGCGCTATTATGGTCTTTAAGCGCTCCTTTAAATTTTCGCAACTTATATTTGCAGATTCCTCGATTGTTGAATGCCCAATCATTTTTTGGATTTAAATTGATAGCCTTATTATAATCTTTAATCGCTCCTTTATATTTTCGCAATTTATATTTGACGAGACCTCTATTATAATAAGTTATACTATAATTGGGAAGTAATTCGATTGCTTTTGTAAAATCTGAAATTGCGTCATTGTAATTTTTTAATTCATAATTACTTATTCCTTTATTATAAAAAGCGTCACCGTAGTTAGGATTTATTTCAATAGCTTTAAAATAATCGGCAATTGCACCTTTGTAATCTTTTAATTTGTTTTTAGAAACCCCTCTATTATTATATACCTCTGGATAATTGGGATTTAATTCAATTGATTTATTATAATCTACAATTGCATTATCGAAATCATTTAATTTTGCCTCTGAAATTGCTCGGTCGTAAAAAGCATAACTATCATTAGGATTTAATTCAATAGCTTTTGTGAAATCTGCAATTGCTCCTTTAAAGTCTTCAATTAAGTATTTCGTTGACCCTTTTTTTATGTAGTCATCTGAAGTTCCTCCTATTAAATGAGAATAGTTCGAGGTATCTACTTGAGCGGATTGTGAGCTAACTTTGTTGAAAATTAAAGATGAAAAAACTGTAAGTATTAATGCTCTCATCCGTTATTATGTATTGGGAAAATTATTTTTTGTTCTTTTTTTAGAATTGCCTTGTGCCTAACGTTTTCAGGCTACACGAAGTGCGGAATATTAAAAGCACTAAACTGATTTAACCGAAAAACTTTATTAAAAGTACAAAAGGAAATGGCAAATGCGAAATATTCCGCGCTTCGCGCACCGAAGAAAATGCATTTGCAACTTGCACGATCTCCGCATTTTGTGTAAGCCTGTGTTATAGGTTGCCAGCCGTACAAAGTTTATCAAACCAAGTTGTCAAATAGTTCTATTAAAAATTCGAAGTTAACTGCTTTGTGTTTTGACAATAAGTCGTTAAGCTTTTTTTCGTCAGGTTTTGGTTTATCAATTTCAGTAAACCATTTATTAATGATATAAAACCATTCGTCTTGTTGTCTTTCGTATAATTCAATAAGGTCGTCCTCCGGCAATAGAATCATGCCTTCGGCTCTTAAGAATTTCTGAGTTTTTTGGTAAATAAATTTCGCGCTTTCCAATGAGTAACCCTTTTTAACAAAATGGTCGATAAAGTTTTGCTGCGTTTGAAACATTCTGTCTACGGGGCTGTTCTTAACTTTGGATTTCCATTTTCTATGTCCTTTTAGCAAAAGGTAAATGAAAGTGGTGATGGCAAAGAGTAAAATAAATCCTAAAAGAGATGATATAAAAATTATTCTGTCAGCCACTTAAATTTCTGTTTTAAAATTGTCCAAAATATTGCCTTGTCGAGTTACACCGGCTGGTTACCTATAACGTTTGGCAGCTAAAGAAAGTGCGGAATTAATAGCACTTCACTGTCTTACCGCACAAACTTAATTAATAATTCCGAAGTGAATGGCAAGCGCCAAAACTTTCTGCCGCTGAAAAAATGCGCTTGCAACTTGTACGAACTCCGCATTTTTCTTTAGGTGCTGTTATGCCCAGTGCAAATTTTTCTTTCGAGTAACACATACCCAACAGTCGTGCTACACAGCAATTCTTTATTCCGGTCTTAAAACTTTAAACATTGGACCATCTTTCTTTACTTTTTCAATTGCCTCAGTCCAATATTCCCAAAATGCAGAGTCTGCTGGCTCCTCAGTTCCCTGCCAATATTCTCCACCGCTTAATATGTCAGTCAAGTCTTTAGAGCCACTATTTTCCCAGTATGCTTTTATTGCATACAGCATTGCTTCATAACCTTCTTTTTTTGTTATTAATTCAGTCCGTTCGTCCTTCATTTTATTGTTTAATTGAGCGTATAGATGTATTTTATTTTCCTACAGCCTTGCATGTCAGTCTTAGCAAACACAGGTCTTTACACACAGGTCGGCATACAATAACTGCAAACCATTATGAAGCAGCACCATCAGTCCAGTCATTATAAGGTGCATTATTGTCTTTAAGTTGTTTTTTCGGTGGTTTTCGAATTGTTTTTAAAATAATAATCCATAGAAACGGGATTAACCAAATCATTATATTATGTCGCAATTTTTGTTTTTCAGTATAAAAATAGTCCTCTTTATTAAAGTGAATAGCAAATATCAGAGTATAAATAAAGTAAAAAATAAATCCTGAAATAAGAATAAAATTTGCAAAATTCATAATGATGTCTTATTGAAGTTCCTGTCTACTTGCATTGGGCATAACAATTCGCTAAACGCATGTTTAGCAATTTCAATCAATTGTAAATGATTGCAATTATTTATTATCACTTTTATTGCCTTATCAAATATAAGCTATTCCTATAACCCAATTTCAGAATAAGTGCAAAAACCAAAATGCCCTCCTGCAATACAGCAGGAGGGCATTTTAATTATCAGCAGGTCACAATTTAAAACACCGCAGAAGCAACTCTACGTGTAGTTTCAGAAGCCCCCATTGTATAAAAATGCAAACAAGGCGCTTTACCTTTTATCAATTCTTTCGATTGATTGATCGCCCATTCAATACCTACTTCTTTTACAGCAGCATCCGTTTTACATTTTTCAATTTGCTCCAACAAAGGTTGAGGAACATCTATTTTAAATATTTTAGGTAAAAGTGTAGCTTGCTTTTTTGTTGTTAAAATTTTTAATCCCGGAATAATAGGCACATTAATATCCATTTCTCTGCACTTCTCTACAAACTCAAAATATTTTGAGTTATCAAAGAACATCTGAGTAACAATATACTCAGCACCCGCATCTATCTTGGCTTTCAAATATCTGATATCCGAGATCATATTAGGAGCTTCAAAATGTTTTTCAGGATAACCTGCAATACCAATACAAAAATTGGTTGGTGCAACATCCGCCAGATCATCTTCAATATATCGTCCCTTATTCATTTGATGTACCTGTTTTACCAGGTCTATCGCGTAGGCGTGTCCATTCGGCTCAGGAACAAATTCAGGCTCACTTTTAATGGAATCTCCACGTAAGGCAAGCACATTATCAATTCCCAAAAAATGAAGGTCAATTAAAGCATTTTCAGTTTCTTCTTTGCTGAAACCACCACAGATGATATGTGGAATAGCATCCACATGGTATTTATTAATAATGGCCGCACAAATACCAACTGTTCCCGGACGCTTACGGATACTTACTTTTTCGAGGTATCCACCATCACGTTTTTTATAAAGATATTCTTCACGGTGATACGTAACATCCACAAATGAAGGTTTAAATTCCATCAAAGGGTCTATCCCATCAAAAATAGATTGTATGCTTTTACCTTTTAAGGGTGGCAGAATTTCAATGGAAAACAAGGTTGATTTTGCTTGTTTGATGCAATCAATAACTTTCATAATAATAAATTAGTCGTTTAAACGTTATTCTTAATCGGTACAAAGTAAAACAAAAAAATTAGAATACTTGAATTCCTGGATTCTAAAAATCAACAATTCTAATAATGGTTAAGGTCATATTTTCCTTGGCACAAATTGTTTAACTTTGTATAAGAGTTAAAAGAAAAAAATTATGCGCAACTTTTTAAAGATCATTTTATTATTTCTTCCCGTAATGCTTTTTGCTCAGCCCGATCAAAAAATAAACGAGAACGGATATAACACTTTTTATTACGACAATGGAAAAATTTCCAGCGAAGGTACTATGCGTGAAGGGAAACCGGACGGCTACTGGAAAACCTATTCATTGAACGGAGCCATAAAATCGGAAGGAAACAGAAAAGATTTTCAGCTGGATAGCGTTTGGAAATTTTACAATGAACAGGGAAAACTGGCCTTTGAATTCAATTACAAAAAGGGAAAGAAAAACGGATTAAAGAAAACATTCGACACCAAAGAAAAATTTTTAATAACAGCCGAAAACTTTGAAAATGATATTAAACAAGGTAATACCACTATCTACTATAAGCCTTCAGAAGCTTCTGGCAAAGCAGAAAAGGTAAAACAAACCATTCCCTTTGTGAACGGGAAAGAAGAAGGCACAGGGCTTGAATATGCCCCCGACAGCATGATCATTACCATCACCGATTATAAGATGGGCTTTATTCAAAAAGAAGAAAAGATAAACCGCAGAGATGCAAAAAACCTCAAACAGGGCGTTTGGAAAGAGTTTTATCCTACCGGTGTGCTAAAACAGGAAGTGACCTATTCAGATGATAAAATGAATGGTTATTTGAAAGAATATTCAACAACAGGAAGTCTTTTAAACACTACAAAATACATTAATGGTGCATTACAAACCAACGTTCCAGAACTTGCAAAACTGGATGTAAAAACCGAATATTATGATAACGGGCAGGTAAGATTTACCAGAACCTATAAAGATGATGTTGCTGAAGGGATACACCGGGAATTTTCACCGGAAGGAAAAGTAGTAGGCGCCAAAGTGTATGTGGAAGGTATTTTAACTGCTGAAGGTATTTTAGATACTGCAGGCAGGCAGCAAGGCATTTGGAAAGAATTTCACCCTGACGGAAAATTAAAATCGAAAGGTGAATACATAAATAGTAAACGGGTTGGAGAATGGGTATTCTATCATCCAAACGAAAAAGTAGAACAAAAAGGCACCTACGACAAAAAAGGAAGAGCACAAGGTAGCTGGAAATGGTTTTATGAATCAGGGAATTTATTGCTTGAAGAAAACTACAGAAACGACCTGCTCGATGGTCCGATGACAGAATATAGTGATAGCGGTAAAGTAGTTACCAAAGGAGAATATCTGGATGGTCAGAAAGAGGGTCCATGGATGCTGGAACTACAGGGTTACAGAGAAGAAGGCTCCTATAAAGCCGATAAACGTGATGGAGAATGGAAACACTATTTTACTGATAATGGAAAACTTCGTTTTATAGGTAAATTTGTGGATGGTGTACCCGATGGAATTCAAACGTTCTATTATGCAAATGGAAATGAAAGGCAAACAGGCAAATACGTAGGAGGATTAAAAGAAGGCGACTGGAAATTCTATGACGAAACAGGATATTTGTTTCTTACCATCGTATTTAAAAATGATATCGAGATACGATTTGATGGAATAAAAGTGATCCCCGAAACAATTGCTGAGTGATTTATTATTGCCGGTGTGGAAAACGTTACCCCTCGCTCATCCCAACAACCAACAACTAACAACCATCAACTAACAACTAACAACTAACAACTACTTCTCCCTCAGAAGCGTAAATGCCCCTTTTTCAAAATATACCTCTCCGTCTATTCCTGTTGCATTCATAATAAAATAATAGGTACCCTCAGAAGCCTCTAAACCACTTGCAGTTCGTCCATCCCAGCCTCCATTGGTCGTGTGCCACTCGGTCATTTTTTCTCCCCAACGGTTAAATATTTCCGCATCCAACGTTTTTAAACCTATCCCCTGAATTGTAAATATATCATTGATGTCATCACCGTTAGGCGTAAAAATATTAGGGATCACAAATACCGAGTTAATGAATATATCCACTGTTGAACACGCACTATCCGAACAACCAAAACCATTATCGGCAGTTAAACAAACAATGAAATTACCCAATGGAACATAAGTATAAGCAGGATTTACCGCAGTGGAAGTATCCCCTGTCCCAAACTCCCATAAATAGTTAATTGCTTCAATGGAGGTATTCGTAAAATTAACAACCAAAGGTGTTTCACCCGTGATCGGATTCAAAGTAAATGAAGCTATTACAGGAGGTGTGGCTATAACCACAAATGGACCTGCAATAACAGCAGCACAGCCATTTGAATCAGTAACTATTACCGAATAAGTACCTTGCCCCACATTGGTTAGATCAGCATTGGTTCCCACAGTTTGATTTAACGAGTCTTTCCATTCGTAAGTAAACGGACTCTGTCCCGAAGTCATAACGATACCTGATACCCCACCGGTTGCACTACCGCAATTTGCAGGCGTTAGTATCACGCCTGAAGTATCTACAACAGGTAATGAATTAACAGTAATGGTAACAACTGTTGGGTCTCCCACACAACCATTTGCGCTTGGGGTAACAGTATAAACAGCATTACCGGTTCCTGTTAACGTTTGCGAAATGCTGGAACCCGATCCTGCCGAGGCTCCTGATATGCCTGTTTGAACTACTGTCCATGTAAAAGTTGCACCACTCATAGAACTTGACAAGGCAACTGATGTAGTTCCTCCCGTACATATATTTTGAGGTGAAGGCGTTGCAACTGCTACCGGAGAAGCATTAATAACAACTGTCGTTGTTGCGCTCACAGTACCACATGTACCGCTTACCGGAATGGTATTGATAACGGTATAAGTACCTGGTGCACTCGCTCCAAGATCGATCTGACCGGTGTTCACATGCACAAACACCAAACCTGCTGGTGTGGCTGTATAGGTACCTGCACTTGCTCCCGGACCAAAAACAGGGGATGGATCACTTC
The DNA here is from genome assembly GCA_030654175.1 of Bacteroidia bacterium. Classification (GTDB taxonomy): domain Bacteria; phylum Bacteroidota; class Bacteroidia; order 2-12-FULL-35-15; family 2-12-FULL-35-15; genus 2-12-FULL-35-15. The sequence goes on along the minus strand of JAURXZ010000019.1, from coordinate 98,324 downwards.
CGAATTGACAGAACGGAGAACCTATATAACTATAATTTGCTAAAGGATTGGAGTTAGTAATTGTCATAATTATTGAACTGGTATCCGGACATATACCATTTGTTATATAAGAAAGTAAATAAGCCCCTAAGGCACTTGTTGATAAAGTGATGGTACCTGTTGATGGATTAAGCGTTAAGCCTGCAGGGCTTGAAACAAACACACCTCCGGGTAATCCTGTTATTGTTGGTGTTTGAGGATTGCCAGATATACAATACGTTGCTGAAGGATATGTAAAAGAAGCATTGTCAGAAGGATTTATAGTAACAGTGCTTGTTGCGATCACTGCCGCACAACCACCACCTGCCGGAATAGTATTGACAACAGTATAAGTACCCGGTGTGCTCGCTGATAAATTGATCTGACCGGTATTTACATGAACAAAAACAAGTCCTGCAGGGGTAGCCGAAAATATTCCTGCACTGGCACCCGTACCATAAGTTGGATAAGGATTGGCTGCATTCTGACAGAAAGGAGAACCCGGATAACTGAAATCTGCAAAAACAGCATTGCTGGTTATTGTCATAACAATTGAGCTGGTATTAGGGCATGTCCCGTTTGTGGTGTAGGAAAGTGTATATGCACCTAAAGCACTTGTTGCAAGATCAATTGTTCCTGTAGATGGATTGATGGATAAACCCGGAGGAAGAGAAGAAAAAACACCTCCCGGTAAACCGGTAATAGAAGGAGTTTGATTGGTTCCTGTTAAACAATAAGTTGCTGAAGAATATACAAAAGAAGCATCATCCGAACCGTTAATTATAACTACCGAAGTAGCTGTAACAGTTCCGCACGTACCACTTGGCGGAATTGTGTTAGTAACAGTGTAGGTACCCGGTGCACTGGATGCCAGATCAATTTCTCCTGTATTTACATGCACAAATACCAAACCTGAAGGGTTAGATGAAAATATACCGGCACTGGCTCCCGGTCCAAAAGTAGGGAATGGATTACTACCATTTTGGCAGAATGGCGATCCCGCATAACTAAAATCTGCAAAAGGACTGTTAGCGATTATGGTCATGGTGATAGAACTCGTATTAGGACAACCACCATTGGTTGTATAAGAAAGTGTGTATACACCCAGTGCACTTGTTGACAAGGTGATGGTTCCGGTAGCCGGATCAATTGTTAAACCTGAAGGTATTGAAGAAAACACTCCACCTGGTAAGCCGGTAATTACAGGCGTTTGAGGTGTTCCGGATATACAATAGGTGGCTGAGGTATATACAAAAGAAGCATCATCCGAAGGATTAATGGTAACAGTAGTTGTAGCAGTAACAGCTGCGCATCCACCTCCCGCAGGAATTGTATTGGTAACCGTATAGGTACCCGGGGTACTCGCGGCCAGATCTATCTCACCTGTATTAACATGCACAAATACCAATCCTATTGGATTAGTTGAAAAAATACCTGCACTTGCACCTGTTACAAAAATTGGAAGTGGATTAATTCCATTTTGACAGAAAAGAGAACCCGAATAACTGAAACCGGCAAAAACAGTATTGGTTGTGATGGTCATTGTTATGGAGCTTGAACTTTGACACGTTCCATTTGCGCTATAAGTAAGCAAATAGGAACCCACTGAGCTTGTTGCCAGATCTATAGTACCTGTTGAAGGGTTAATTGATAAACCTGTTGGTGTAGATGAAAAAACACCTCCCGGCAAACCTGTAATTGTCGGTGTAGGGTTAGGTCCGGTTAAACAATAGGTCGCTGATGAATAAACAAACGAAGCATCATCCACATTTGTTATGGTAATGGTAGTTGTATCGCTTACTGCAAGACATGATCCACTTGCCGGAATGGTATTAGTAACAGTATAAGTTCCCGGAGCACTGGCTGCCAGATCAATTTGTCCGGTATTTACATGCACAAACACTAATCCAAAAGGCGTTGCTGAAAAAGTTCCTGCACTTGCACCTCCACCAAAAACAGGAGAAGGATCACTCGCATTTTGACAAAACGAAGAACCGGAATAAGTAAAAGCCGCAGAAGGTGTTACACTGTCAATGGTCATTGTTATTGAGCTGGTATTCGGACAAGGACCATTTGTATAATAGGTAACAGTATACATCCCCAAAAGGCTTGTAGATAAAGTGATCGTACCCGTTACTGAATCAATTGCCAAGCCGGCAGGACTAGATGCAAAAACGCCTCCCGCTAAACCTGAAATTGTAGGGATCTGATTAGGGCCTGATATACAATATGTTGCTGATGTATAGGTAAAAGAAGCATCATCAGAAGCAGTTATCGTTACTGTAGTAAAGGCACTTGTACCGTTACATATACCACTCATTGGAATGGTATTGGTTACTGTATAGGTTCCGGGAGCACTTGCAGATAGGTCGATCTGTCCCGTATTAACATGCACAAAGGCTAAACCTGCCGGAGTAGCTGAAAATATTCCTGCACTTGAACCCGGAACATAAACAGGGAACGGATCAATTCCATTCTGGCAATAGGAAGCTGATGAATAACTAAAATTAGCTGAAGGATTGGTATTAGTGATCGTCATTGTTATACAGCTCGTATCAGGACAAGTCCCGTTTGTTGCATAACACAGGTTATATGCCCCTAATGCGCTTGATGATAAATTGATAGTGCCGGTGGATGTATTAATTGATAAACCTGCCGGACTGGAAGAAAAAACACCTCCCGGAACACCTGTTATTGAAGGTGTTTGATTAGATCCCGATTGGCAATATGTTGCAGATGTATAAGTAAAAGAGGCATCATCCAAAGGATTTACAGTAACCGTAACAGCAATGTCATCTCCGGAGCATCCATTTGCAGAAGGGGTGATCGTATAAATTACAGTGCCTACACTTGTTCCGGTAGTGGTTAATGTTTGTGATATGGTGGAACCGGATCCAAACAATGCTCCCGTTACACCTGAAGCACTTGCTGTCCACGAAAAAGTAGTACCGGGTACGCTACCGGATAAAGAGAAAGAGGTGGTACCTCCCGAACAAAACACTTGTGTTAATGGTGTTGCGATAGCAACAGGAATAAGATTAACAGTAACGGTATCCATTATTGGGGCACCTGCACAAGAACCGGTAGTAGGAATAATAGTAATAATGGCTGTTCCCGGAACTGTTCCGGTTGTTGTTAAGGTTTGATTAATTGATGGTCCATTACCCGGAGCCCCTCCCACAACACCTGTTTCTGCAAAGGTCCAGGCATAGGTTGTTCCCGGCAACGAACTGGTTAAAGTAATGGACGTTGCTGTACCCGAACAGATGGTATCAGGTGAAGGCGATGCTGTTGCTATTGGAGTAGAATTAATAGTTACAGTAGTTGTTGAGCTATCAGCTGAACAACCTCCGCTTGCAACAATAATATTTTTAATAGTATACGTTCCCGGAAGCGTTGTCAACAGGTCAATTTCACCGGTATTCGCATTCGCAAAAAACAAACCGGCAGGAGTAGAAGAAAATGTTCCTGCAAAAGCACCTAGAACAAAAGTGGGAACCGGATTGCTACCAAACTGACAAAATGGAGATCCGGGGTAGCTAAAACCTGTTGCAGGGGAACCTGTGATTGTAAAGCCTGCGGTGCTTGTATTAGGACAAATACCGTTAGTTGTATAGGTTATTGTATATGTTCCCAGTGTACTGGCGCTGAGATCCACCAACCCTGTTGAAGTGTTTAAAAACACCAAACCTGCAGTAGAAGAAAATAAACCTCCGGGTAAACCTGTTATTGTCGCGAAAGGATCAACTCCTGTTTGACAATAAGTAGCTGCTGAATACGAAAAAGAGGCATCATCCATCGGGTTTACATTTACTGTAACCTGTACAGGAGTTCCGGGACATGAAGCCGCAGTTGGAGTGATGGTATAAACAGCAGTGCCTGCAGTGGAAGATGTTAAAACATCGGCAATTAAAGTTCCTGTTCCATTTGCTCCACCCGATACTCCTCCGGCCTGAACCACGGTCCAGGCAAATGTTGTTCCTGAAACATTGCTCGTTAAAGTGATTGATGTTGTACTTCCTGAACAAATGGTTTGAGAGGATGGCGTTGCCGTTACAACAGGCGTAGGATTAACAGTAATACTAATTGCAATTGGAGCACCTGCACATCCGTTCGCTGTTGGAGTTATAGTATAAACTGCAGTTCCTGCAACAACTCCAGTTGCTGTTAATGTTTCTGCAATAGTTGTTGAACTGCTCGAATTGCTTGCTCCCGTCACCCCTGTTTGAACCACTGTCCAATTAAATATTGTCCCTGAAACTGTACTTGTTAATGCAATAGAGCTTGTGCCGCCTGAACAAATTGTTTGTGTAGCAGGAGTTGCTGTTGCAACGGGAATCGGATTAACTGTAACCACAACTGTTAAAGGATTTCCCACACAACCTGTTGCCACTGGCGTAACAGTATAGGTGGCTGTTCCAGGAGAAGTTCCGGTTGTACTTAATGTTTGAGCAATAGTTGTCCCGGAACCAAGAGATCCCCCGCTAACTCCTGCTGATTGCACCACGGTCCATGAAAAGGTAGTGCCGGGTGTAAAGCTGCTTAAGGCAATAGAAGTAGTATTTCCTGAACATATTGCTTGTGAAGCCGGACTTGCTGTAGCAAATGGAACAGGATTCACCGTTGCTGTAACTGATGCACACGTTGTTGTATTACAAGGGCCTTGTGCTCTTACAAAATAAGTTGTTGTTGCAGATGGTGCAACGGAAATTGAGCTTCCACTTCCTACAAATGTTCCACCGCAGCTTCCCGAATACCAGTTGTAAACCGCACTCGTCCCAAGGGATCCACCACTTTGGGTTAATGTGGTGGAAACACCTGCACAAATCGGGTTCGGACTTATACTTGCTGATGAAGGAGCAGTAGAAGAGGTGTTTACAGTTACAGTTACAGAAGCACATCCTGTTGTACTGCAGGTACCCTGAGCCCTTACAAAATAGGTTGTAGTTGATGATGGTGATACAGTGATGGAAGATCCTGAACCTACAAAAGTTCCACCGCAACTTCCCGAATACCAGTTATAGGAAGCTCCCGTTCCCAAAGAACCTCCACTTTGTGATAATGTAACTGAACCACCACAAGAGGGGTTAGGGCTTGCTGTTGCCGATGAAGGCGCTGTTGAAACAACGCAGCATACCGTATAGGTGAAAGTGATCACCGATCTCTGAATACAGTAGTCTCCATTAGTACAAACCGTGAAGGTATTATTACCTCCATAGTTATAACTTGGCAAACCTGTTGGACAAGCATAAGAATTGGACATGATCTGGTTATTACATCCTCCGCACGAACACCCTGCCTGCACACCTGTAGTGCCAATAGTCACACCATTAATATTTGTGGAAACACTTGAAACCGGGTTAGATCCCCCACAAACAGCAAAATTTGTTACGTTTACCCCGGTAATGATATTTCCTGCCGGAACAGGATTGAAGAACGTTCTGCTTAAACAGGATGCAGAAGTTCCACATCCACCAGTATTGCTTATACAGGTATAATCAGTACCACAAACATTACAACAGCCTAAACCTTGTGCACCACTATATACAACGGTAACACTTACCGTTTGTGAATAAACCGCAGAGGAAAATAAAAACAACAAGCAAATACTGATAAAGATCTTGTTTTTCATACAGGCCGATTTAAAACTATTGAACTGCTGTCACTGTTAAATTGTTGGTAGAATAACGTTTGAAGGATTTTTTATCGGAAACAAAATTTTTGACATTAACACTAAGCTCAGGATGAGTGTTGTTTGAACAATTCCCCTCCAATTTGCTATTAGCAGGAATTGTTAACAATCTTTTATCACTAACCTGATCTTTCTTGATCCAGATTAGTTCTTGCGTAAAAACCGCATCAAACCACTCTAATTTTACAGGATAAGCATTGTGATTAATGAACTTAATGTATATCACATCACTTTCATTACAAGAGGTTGATTTGAAAGAAGCCTCAAGCCCTTCAATCAAATTCCCCCCACCGGCTGTAAGATAGATAGGTTGCCAATCAGTGGTTTGAGCATCCATCCGGAGGTTAGCAGTAAAGATCAGGATCAAAAGCAAACTTAAATTTGTAATTGTTCTTTTCATACTATTTGTCCTTATGGGTTAATTAATGAACATAAATGTTGCAATTAATATACTCCTGCGAGATGCTAATTGCAACATTTATTTGAAAAAAATCTATTTATTTTAAAAGATAAATAGTTGTATTCTGTATTATTTATTTTCCACCGGTAAGTGTAAAGTAGCCCGTTTCATTATATTTTTTCCCATCAATTCCTGTGGCACTAATAATATAATAATAAGTTGCGTTAGGCGCAAGAACTCCGCTGGCAGTATGGCCATCCCAACCGCCATTCGTTGTATGCCACTCATACTCTTTATGTCCCCAACGGTTATATATTTCAGCATCCATTGTTTTTAATCCAACGGCCTGAACAGTAAATATATCATTTACACCATCACCATTAGGAGTGAATATATTCGGAATAATAAACACTGAATTTATAAATATATTAATAGTTGAACAAGCTGTATCAATACAGTTAGAAGCACTGATAGCTGTAAGGCATACCGTAAATGTTCCTAATGGATTATAAACGTATGCAGGACTCATCACTGTGGATGAATCTCCGGTACCAAATTGCCATACATAAGTTGCTGCTCCTATACTGTTATTAGTAAAGTTAACCGTCAAAGGAGTTTCTCCGGTTAATGGATTTGGAGTAAACGCTGCCACTACCGCTTGCGTTGCATTTACTGCAAATGGCCCTACTACAATTGAACAACCATTAGCATCAGTTATTGTTACTGAATAATTCCCTGGCCCAACATTATTCAGGTTTGCCCCTCCACCTCCTACAGGTGCATTCAGTGAATCTGTCCATTGATAACTAAAAGGTGATTGACCGGAAGTCATTGTGATGCCGGAAATAGAACCTGTTGTGGTTCCGCAATTAGCTGGCACAATTACCACAGAAGCCGTATCTACAATGGATGGACTAATAACAATATTTACTGTTATTGGAAGCCCCGGACATCCGTTTGCTTCAGGTGTTACAGTGTAAATTGCTGTTGCAGGACTTGTTTGGTTTGTTAATGTTTGCGATATCGTTGCCCCTGTTCCTGGTGAACCACCTGTAACTCCCGCCTGAGCAACTGTCCAGGCAAATGTAGTGCCGGGGATAGTACTCGTTAACACGATGGAAACAGCAGAAGTACCCGTTCCACAAAATGCCAGTGAGGAAGCTGTAGCGGTTGCTACAGGTGCTGCACTGATAGTGATCGTAAAGTTGGCACTTACAAAAGCACAATTACCACTAATAGGAATTGTATTCGTAACGATATAGATTCCTGGCGCACTCAAAGCCATATCAATTTCGCCCGTATTCACATGCGCAAATACCAAGCCTGATGGAGTAGCAGAAAAAATTCCTGCACTGGCATCCGGAACAAACGTTGGAAATATATTAGTACCACCCGATTGACAGAAAGGAGATCCTATGTAACTAAAGCCTGCGGCAGACATAGTATCATTAATTGTCATCGTAATTGAACTGGTGTTCGGACAAGCACCGAATGTGGTATAAGAAAGCGTATAGCTGCCCACAACACTGGTTGTCAAAGTAATGGTACCTGTTGACGGATTAAGTGTCAGACCTGAAGGAATTGAAGAAAAAGTCCCTCCCGGCAAACCGGTAATAGTTGGGGTTTGAGGACTTCCCGTTGTACAATATGTGGCCGATGGATAAGTAAAGGCTGCATCATCTGCAGGGTTTATTATAACAGTAGTAGTTGCAGTAACTGCAGAACATTGACCGCTTGGAGGTATGTAATTGGTTACAATATAAGTCCCTGGTGTGCTGGCTCCCAGATCTATTTCCCCGGTATTTACATGCACAATAACCAAACCTGCTGGAGTTACAGAGAATATACCAGCACTTGCACCCGGAACAAATGTGGGATACTGATTGATCGCATTTTGACAAAACGAAGGTGATGAATAACTAAAATTTGCAAAAGGTGTACTATCCGAAATTGTCATAACAATAGAACTGGAATTCGGACAAGAACCATTTACCGAATAGGTAAGTGTATAAGTACCCACAGAACTTGTTGATAAAGAAATAGCTCCGGTACTTGGATTGATTGATAAGCCCGGAGGAACGGATGAAAAAACACCACCTGGCATTCCTGTAATTGATGGAATTTGGTTCAGGCCGGAAGTACAATAGGTAGCCGAAGGATACGTAAAAGATGCATCGTCAGAAGGCGTTATCGTAACTGTATACGTATCACTTATAGGTAAACATATACCACTTGCAGGTATTGTATTAGTGACAACATAGGTGCCGGGTGTACAGTTAATTAGATCTATTTCACCTGTATTTACGTGTGCAAACGCTAATCCTGACGGGGTAGCCGAGAAAATACCTGCACTGGCATTCGGACCAAAAAACGGAAAGGGATTAATTCCATTTTGACAGAACGGAGAACCAACATAACTAAAACTTGCAGAAGGCGTGATGGTATCAATCGTCATGGTGATTGAATCCGAATTAGGACAAGCACCATTTGTTGTATACGTAAGCATGTAAACACCATAAGAACTCGCAGATAAAGTAATTGTGCCGGTTGATGGATTTAATGACAGACCAGCTGGAGCAGATGAAAATGTACCACCAGACAAGCCTGTTACAACAGGTGTTTGAGGACTTCCGGTAGTGCAATAAGTAGCTGACGTGTATACAAAAGAAGCATCATCAGAAGCAATTATAACAACTGTTGTAGTCGCAGATACAGCCCCGCAAGGTCCACTTGGCGGAATACTGTTTGTTACTGTATAGGTTCCCGGTGCACTGTTTATCAGATCAATTTCGCCTGTATTAATGTGTACAAAAGCTAAACCTATCGGACTAACAGAAAAAGCACCTGCGCTTGCGCCTGTACCAAAAACAGGCAATGGGTTAATTCCATTTTGACAGAAAGGACCTCCCTGATAGGTGAAACCTGCAAAAGGGGTGCTGTTATCAATTGTCATGGTGATACAACTTGAATCTGAACAAATACCGGTTGTAGTATAACAAAGTTGATAGGTACCTGTAGAACTGGTGGCTAAGTTAATAGTGCCGGTGCTTGGATTAACCGATAAACCCGGAGGTGTGGATGAAAATACACCACCCGGCAATCCGGTTATGGTTGGTGTTGGGTCATTTCCAGATAAGCAATAAGTAGCTGAGGAATATACAAAAGAGGCATCATCCATTGGATTTACTGTAATAGTAACAACCACAGGGGTTCCTGCACATCCAAACACGGTTGGAACAACCGTATAAACCGCAGTACCTGCACTGGTATTAGGGTTAGTTAATACTTGAGCTATTACGCTATCGTTACCAAATGTTCCTCCTGTTACTCCACCGGATTGGAAAACTGTCCATGGAAATACGGTTCCCGGAACATTGCTTGTTAAGGCAATTGATGTAGTATCGCCCGAACAAAAGGTCTGTGAAGTAGGTGTTGCCGTTCCTACAGGAGTCGGATTTACTGTTACTAACACCGTTATTGGGTTTCCTGTACAACCATTCGCTGTAGAAGCAACCGAATAAGTTGCTGTTCCGGGAACGATACCTGCATTTAAGACCTGAGAAATTGTGGCACCGGTACCACCTGATCCACCTGTAACGCCTGATTCTACAACTGTCCAGGTAAATACTGTACCTATAGCAATACTGCTTAAAGCAATAGATGTGCTGGTTCCGGAACATATTGTTGATATTGCCGGACTTGCTGTTGCTGTTGATCCCGGATCCGGATTAACAGTGATCGTAGCGGTAATTGGAGATGCAGGACAACCACTTGATGTTGCGGTGATTGTATAAACTGCTGTCCCGATTCCACCACCTGTTGCGATGAGAGAATCTGGAATACTATTGCCTGTAGAGTTTGACCCACCGGAAACAGCTGTTTCCACAACTGTCCATGAAAAAACAGTTCCCGAAACAGTACTTGTCAAAACGATCGGAACAACGGCTCCCGCACAAATTGTCTGATTTAAAGGTGTAGCAGTTAAAACAGGAATAGGATCTACTGTAATTGTTACATTAATAGTATTACCGGAACAACCATTTGCTGTTGGAGTTACAGTATACACTGCCGTCCCTTGTGTTCCTCCAGCTGTCAAGGTTTCAGCAATTGTAGCTCCTGAATTATTTGTACCACCGGTTACACCACCGGTATGAACAACGGTCCAGGCAAAAGTGGTACCGGGAACAAAACTCGTTAAAGCTATAGAAGGTGCACTTCCCGAACATATTGTTTGGGTTGCCGGAGTCGCAATTGCAAAAGGAACAGGGTTTACAGTAACAACAACTGAAACGCAGTTAGTGGTATTACATGGACCTACCGCCCTCACAAAATAAGTGGTGGTTGCAGTTGGCGAAACGGTAATACTGGCACCGGTACCCTCTGCGGCACCTCCACAAGAAGCCGAATACCAATTCCAGGTGGCTCCTGAACCCAAAGATCCACCAACAACACTCAATGTTGTTGCCCCCCCGCAAGTAGTACTTGGACTTGCTGTAGCTGATGTTGGATCAACGGATAAGGTGTTAAATGTTACAGTAACTTGTGCACATGTTGAAGTACCACATCCTCCGCCTTCTGCTCTGATGAAATAAGTGGTTGTAGATGTAGGAGATACGGTAATACTTGCACCTGTACCTTCTAATGTTCCACCGCAAGATCCTGAATACCATTTCCATACAGCACCGGTCCCTAACGTACCTCCTACTTTATTCAATGTAATTGGACCTCCACAAGAAGGGTTTGGAGTTGCTGTTGCGCCTGTAGGAGCAGTTGATATTGGAGTGTAGGTTAAAGTGATTACAGCTCTTTGAGGGCAAAATGCACCATTTGGACATGACCTGAAAACATTGGCACCACCATAATTATAACTTGGTAAACCTGTTGGACAAGGAAAAGTGTTGCTGATAGGGTAAGAAGAACATCCACCACAGGCACAATTTCCATCATTAGGAGCCGAGCCTATCAGAACACCATTAATAAATGTAGGTTCTGCTGATGCATAACAACCTGCACCAAAATAGGTAACCGAAACCCCTGTAATGATATGCCCCGCAGGAACAGGGTCAAAGAAGGTTCTATTGTCGCATGCAGCAGTGGTTCCACACCCACCGGTGTTATTTATACACCAATAATCCACACCACAAACATTACAACACCCTTGCGATTGGGCACCACTATAAGTAATCGTAACGTTAACGGTTTGTGAAAAAACCGAAGAACCGCTTATAAATAACAAAAACAGGTAAGTAAAAATTTTATTTTTCATATCCTTAACTTTAATATTATTGAACTGAAACAAGTCTGAACTGAGACGCAGAATATCTCTTGAAATCTTTTTTATCGGCAACAAAATCTTTTACTTTAACAGAAAGTTCGGGATAAAGGTTTTTTCCACACTCCCCTTTTACCTCAGTGTTAGCAGAAAGCACTAATGATTTTTTATCACCTGGCTGCTCTTTACTATTCCATTTAAGATCTTGCGAAAACACAGCATCAAACCATTCAATTTTTACAGGTTTTGCATTGTGATTAATAAATTTAATATAAATAACATCTGCACCATTGCAGGTATTGACTTGAAAAGACGCTTCAACACCATCCATTGTGTTACCTCCTGTTACAAGCAGGTATATGGGTTGCCAATCGGAATTATTCTGAGCATTCGCCCTATCGGACGTAGTCAAAAAGATGGCTAAAAGGAAAAGAAAAAAGTATTTTAGTTGATTCATAATAAAGTATTTGGTACTGTGCGAAGATATAACAAAATTCAAAATAATAATTTTATTGTTTGTCCCGTTATAAATATTTATTAACCAATTATTAACGAGAGACGCAAACTAAAATTAAAAAGTTGCATTGTAAATTCTTATTTATTAACGATTTATAATGTAAAATTTATGATTATTAAATCTATTTACTTTCGCGAATAAGTGAAAAAGAACCTTTTTCAAAATATTCTTTCCCGTCTTTTCCTTTTGCTTTAATTATGTAATAATATGTACCAGCCGGAGCAGGAACACCACTGGCTGTGCGACCATCCCAATCTCCATTGATCGTATGCCATTCGAATACTTTTTGACCCCAACGGTTAAATATTTGAGCATCCAGGCTCGCTAAACCAATCCCTTGTATTGAAAATACATCATTAACATCATCACCATTAGGTGTAAATACATTAGGTACAATAAATACATTGGTTTTGTCCACATCGATCATTGAACAGGCAGTATCGGTACAATTGAAAGCGTTATATGCGATCAAACAAATTTGGAATTGTCCTGTTGGAACAACTATATAGGTAGGATCTACCTGTGTTGAAGTATCAATTCCTCCAAAATCCCAAAGATAATGTGTTGCATCAACACTTTCATTTGTAAGGTTAACTGTTAAAGGAGTTTGCCCTAATGTTGGATCGGCTGTAAATGCTGCTGTTACAGCTGATGTTGATGTTATGGCGTATGGCCCCATAAGAAGTGAACAACCAACGGTATCAGTTACAGTTAATGAATAAGAACCCGGTATTACATTATTCAGATCTAAACCTCCATTTCCAACAGTATCACCCAAAGCATTTTCCCATACAAATGTAAATGGTTTTTGGCCCGGAGGCATCACCAATCCAAGAACAGAACCTGCCGTATCATAACAGTTGGCCGGGGTAACGGCAATGAAAAGTCCTCCAATATTAGGGAATGGATTTACTGTAATAGTTATCAATGTTGGAATTCCAACGCAACCATTGCCGGTAGGCGTAATGCTATAAACAGCGGTACCTGAATTTACTCCGTCAAGCGTTAAGGTCTGATCGATAGTGGATCCCGTTCCGCCAGCAGCTCCGCTAAGTCCGGATTGAGAAACAGACCATAAATAGGTAGAACCCGGTATGTTGCTTGATAACGCTATTGAAACAGGAGTAGCTACTGTGGCACATATTGATTGTAATGCCGTGGTTGCAATAGCTACCGGAGCCGGAGTAATAGTAACCTCACTTGTGGCAACCGCAGCTAAACAAGAACCACTTTCAGGGATTGTATTCGTTACTGTATAAGTTCCCGGAACACTTGCCGGAAGATCGATCTCTCCTGTATTTACATGTACAAATACTAATCCTGCAGGTGTTGCTGAGAATATACCTGCACTTGCACCGGCAACATAAACAGGATATGGATTATTTCCATATTGACAGAATGGTGTGCCCGGATAGCTGAAATCTGCAGATGGGGTGGTATCTGTAACCGTCATGATTATATAACTGGTATTCTGACAAATACTATTTGTTGTATAGGAAACTACATAAGTACCTAATGAGCTTGTTATCAAAGAAATGGTGCCTGTTAATGAATCAATTGCTAAACCTGCAGGACTTGATGAGAAAACACCTCCCGGTACTCCTGAAATTACAGGAGTTTGGTCAGGGCCGGATGTACAATAAGTTGCTGATGAATACGCAAAAGAAGCATTGTCCGGAGAATCTATTGTAAATGCAGTTGTTGCCGTTGCAGCAAGGCAAGCACCACTAACAGGAATATGATTAGTAATAACATAAGTACCCGGTAAGCTGGCTCCCAGATCGATCTGCCCTGTATTAACATGAACAAATACTAAACCTGAAGGAGTGGCTGAGAATACACCTCCACTTGAACCAGGACCAAAAGTTGGTAAAGGGTCATTATCATTTTGACAATATGGAGAACCGGGATAACTAAAATTCGCTGTTGGGCTTGTGTTTGTAATTGTCATGGTTATAGCACTTGTGGCACTGCAAGAACCAGCAGTGGTATAGCTAACAGTATAAACATCCAGAGCGCTTGTTGGTAAATTGATTGTTCCTGTTAATGAATCAATTGTTAAGCCAACAGGTACTGAATAAAAATAACCACCCGGTAAACCAGTTATTAAAGGTGTTGGGTTAGCACCTAATTGGCAATATGTTGCTGATGAATAATTAAAAGATGCGTCATCCACATTGATAGTGATTGTAGCTATTGAACTGGATGCAAGGCAAGTACCGCTTGCAGGAATAGTATTAACAATTGTGTACGTACCCGGAGTACTCAAGGTAAGATTGATTTCACCCGTATTAACGCTTACAAAAACAATACCGGCAGGAGTAGCTGAAAACACACCTGCACTTGAACCTGTATCAAAAACAGGAGAAGGATTACTTCCATTCAGGCAAAACGGAGAGTTTGCATAACTAAATGAGGTCGCTGGTGTAGTATCGGTTACAGTAAGAATCATATAACCTATATTAGGACAAGGTCCATTTGTTGCATAACTAAGAGTATAAGCACCTAATGTACTTGTTGCTAGATCAATTGTACCTGTTAAGGAATCAAGAACCAGTCCTGCAGGAATAGCAGAAAACACGCCTCCGGGAAGACCTGTAATGGTAGGTGTAGGATTGCTTCCTGATTGACAGAATGTTGATGAAGGATAAGTAAAAGAAGCATCATCAGTAATTATGGAAATTGTTGTGGTACCATAAGCAGCAAGACAACTACCACTAACAGGAATTGTATTGGTGATTGTATAAGTACCAGGGGTACTTAAAGATAAATTGATTTCTCCAGTATTTACATTCGCAAATGCCAAACCAACAGGACTTGCCGTAAATACCCCTGCAAATGAACCTGGCGCATAAATTGGTAAAGGGTTAATTGCATTTCTGCAAAATGCAGTATCTGAATAATTGAAATTTGCTGAAGGTGTTGTATCTGTTATAGTAATGGTCACAGCGTAAGTATTAACACAAATTCCATTTGTTGTATAAACAACGGTATACGTACCTAAAAGGCTATTTGCCAGATCTATTCCACCTGTTTGATCGTAAATTGATAAACCTGCAGGATTGGATGTAAATAATCCACCAGGCAAACCTGTAATAACCGGTGTAGGGTTAACACCTGAGGTGCAATAAGTTGACGATGTATAATTAAAAGTAGCATCATCCTTAGGATTTACAGTAATTGTATCCATTATAGGATCTCCTGTACAGCCGTTTGCATAGTAACTGATCGCGTAAATTGCTGTTCCGGGAAAAGTTCCTGTTGTGGTTAATGTTTGAGTAATAATTGAATCCGTACCTGCTGATGCTCCTGACACGCCACTTTGAACCACCGTCCAGGAAAAAGTGGTACCGGCTACATTGCTTGCTAATACGATGGATGTGCTGTCTCCTGAACACAATGTTTGAGACAAAGCAGTAGCAGTGATGGTTGGTATAGGGTTAACAGTAACAGTATCGAAAATTGGAAGTCCTACACATGCTCCTGCTGTTGGTGTAATTGTATAGATCAGAGTACCTGCAATGCTATCAATAGCAGTCAATACTTGAGCTATTATTGAATCTTCATCTGCGAAAGCACCAACAACAGCAATTCCTGCTATTTCCCAGGCAAAAGTTGTTCCGGGAAGCGACCCTGTTAAAACAATAGAGGTGGTGTCACCTGAACATATTGTTTGTGAAGAAGGTGTTGCAGTAGCTATAAGTGAACGGATGAAAATGTTTGTTTTTGCACTATCAACAGCACACCCCCCACTTGTATCAGTGGTATTCATAATTGTATAAGCTCCAGGCAAACTTGTCATTAAGTTAATTTCACCTGTTATTGAATCGGTAAATATCAAACCTGATGGAGTAGCTGAAAACACACCTCCTATTGCAAGAGAATCAAACACAGGTAGTGGGTTGGTTCCAAACTGGCAGAATGTAGAGTCTCCATATGAAAAACCAGCACCCGGAGGAGCAGTAATTGTCAATTCAACCAAACTTGTATCAGGACAAGCTCCATTTGTTGTATATTTCACAGTATGAGTACCTAATGGACTGGCACTAAGGTCAATTTTACCTGTTAATGCATCTGATATCACCAAACCGGTGGAGGAAGTAAAACTACCACCAGGCAAGCCTGTTACAATGGCCGAAGGATCTGGACCTGAATGACAATAAGAAGGTAAAGGATATGAAAATTCAGGGTCATCCATTGGATTAACAGTTATTGTAACAGTTGAGGTATTGCCATTACAACCATTGAAATCGTTCATAGGTAAAATAGTATAAACTGCTGTTCCGATCGAAGGACCTGCATTAAAAATATTTTGTGCAATTGTTGCACCTGAACCGGCCACAGCCCCTGTAACCCCTGTTTGAGCAACTGTCCATGAGAATGTTGTACCATTAACATTGCTTGATAAAGAAATTCCAGTACTTATTCCTGAACAAATTGTTTGAGCTAAAGGAGTTGCTGTAACTACGGGAGTTGGGTTTACAATTAATGTAACTATTGTCGGACTTCCAATACAACCACTGGCGGTATCAAGAGGAGTTACAGTATATACAGCTGTAGCTTGCTCGTTACCGGCATTAGTTAAAGTTTGTGAAATAGTTGCAGCTGTATCCGGGAAACCTCCGGTAACTCCTGTTTCAATTACTGTCCAGAAGAATATGGAAGTATTAATAGTGCTGTTTAAAGCTACTTCAGTAGCATTTCCTGAACATATTACTTGTGTAGCAGGAGTGGCAGTAAGAACCGGCCTAGGATTTACGATCACTATTAAAGTAGTTGGCAAAGCAGGGCAACCACCTGCTGCAATTGGTGTAATTATATAGGTAACAGTTCCAGGTAAATTAGTTGTAGCTGATAATGTTTGAGTTATAGTATTACCGGCTCCGTCAGACCCACCAGAAACTCCTAACTGACTTGCTGTCCAGGTAAAAGTAGTTCCGGGTACAAAACTCGATAAAGCAATTGAAGTTGTTACTCCAGAACAAATTGTTTGAGCCGATGGAGTTGCTATTGCAATAGGAACCGGTTGAACAACAATGCTTACTGGCATAGGAATACCAGCACAACCATTGAGCCATGGGGTAATAGTATAGGTTGCATCACCGGCAAGTGAATCTGTTGCAAATAAAGTTTGAGCAATAACTGAGGCTGTACTATCGGAAGCACCGGTAACATTTGTTTGTACAACTGTCCAGGTAAAAGTGGTCCCGGCAATATTACTCGACAAACCTATTAATGTAGGATCACCTGAACATATTACCTGAGTAGAAGGAATAGCCGTTGCAATAGGACAAGGATCAACGGTAATCGTTACCGTTATTGGAAGTCCAACACAACCATCAGCGGAAGTTGGTGTAACAGTATACACTGCACTTCCTGAAATGATACCGGCAGTAGTTAATACTTGAGATATTGAATCAAAAACTCCGTCAGATGTACCGGAAACACCAAGTTGAATTACATTCCAGGTATAAGTGGTTCCTGGTATTGTACTGCTTAAGGCAATTGATGTTGAACTACCTGAACATATTGTTTGTGCAGATGGAGTAGCTGTTGCAACCGGGGCCGGAGTAATTGTAACGGTATCTGTCTCTATTGCACCCAAACATGTTCCACTTGGAGGAATAGTATTTGTAATAGTATATGAACCAGGAGCGCTTAAAGGTAAATCAATCTCACCGGTATTGGTGCTCACAAATACTAAGCCGGCCGGAGCAGCTGAAAAAGAACCGGCACTTGCACCATCCCCAAAAACTGGGAAAGGATTATTTTCATATTGGCAGAATGGAGAACCAATATAATTAATAACGGCAGAAAATGTAAGAGCAACGGTCATGTTCATATACCCCGTATTTGGACAAGGACCATTTGTAGTATAGGAAACCGTATATGTACCCAATGCACTTGAAACAAAATCAACCATCCCTGTCACCGAATCAATAACCAAGCCTACCGGGGTAGCATAAAAATAACCTCCGGGTAAACCTGTAATTACAGGTGCTTCGCTGGTTCCAGATTGACAAAATGTTCCGGACGAATAAGCGAATGAGGTCTTATCTTTAGGTCTAACGTAAACAGTATCTTTAACAGCCGTTCCCTGACATCCGCTTGCAATTGGAGTAATGGTATATATAGCTCTGCCCATAGCATAAACAAAACTTGTGTTGATCAACGTTTGTGCTATTGTAATACCAGAACCAGGCGTTGCACCTGTTAAATCTGTTTGCACAGAAGTCCATGAAAAATTGGTACCCACTACACTACCCGATAATGCTAATGAGGTGGTTGTTCCGGTACAAATAGTGTCTGGCGAAGGTGATGCTGTTACATCAGGGGTCGGATTTATTGTAATAGTTACCGTTATCGTGTCTCCGGCACAACCAAGTTTAGTAGGAGTTATCGTGTAAATTACAGTTCCAACAGTAGATCCGGTGGCTATTAACGTTTGGGCAATTGAAGAACCTCCTCCCGGAGTAGCTCCAGCGGCTCCAACTTGATTGACAGACCAGGTATAAGATGTTCCTGCAACATTACTTGATAAAAACGCAGAAATGGAGCCTCCAGAACAAATTGTTTGAGCAGTAGGAGTTGCAGTCGCAACAGGTCTTGGCCTTACAGTTACAGGAACTGAAATTGGGAAACCCGGGCAACCTCCTTCGGCACCTGGAGTGATAATATATACAGCTGTTCCGTTGGTTGCACCGGTTGCTATTAAGGTTTGGTTGATGGCTGATCCACTGTCAGAAATTGCACCGGACACATTGTTTTGTGTTACCGTCCACATGAAAGAGGTACCCACCACATTACTTGATAATGAAATGGATGTGGAATCTCCTGAACACACTGTTTGTGAACTTGGAGAAGCTGTAACCACAGGTGCTGGAGTAACTGTTATTGTTACACTAACAGGGAGACCTATACAACCTGTTGCAGTTACGGTTGGTGTTATGGTATAAACAGCAGTACCTTCCACAAATCCTGTTGTAGATAAGTTTTGAACTATATTCTGTCCGATACCTGCAGATCCTCCCGATACCCCGGTTTGAATAACAGTCCTTGCAAAAGTAGTACCGGTAATATTGCTGGATAAAGCTATTGATGTAGCCGCACCTGAACAAATAGTATTTGATAAGGTGGTTGCCGTCATTACAGGTAAAGGGTTCACTGTAACAATTGCCTCTACTGGTATACCTGTACAGCCCGCAGCAGATGAGGTAATTGAATAGGTCACCGTACCAGGACTAGTATTAAAAGTTGAAGTCAAAATTTGATTGATTGCCAGGCCATTACCATCAAAAGCACCTGAAGCACCACTTTGACTAACCGTCCATGTAAAAGTAGCACCTGGAACATCACTTGTAAGAGCTATTGAGGTCATTTCCCCTGAGCATATTGTTTGAACAGAAGGGCCTGCAATTGCAAGTGGTATTGGATTTACAGTTAAGGTAACTGAAATAGGAGTACCAGTACAACCTGATGCAGTTGGAGTAATAGTATAAACGGCTGTTCCGGGAATCGGTCCGGTTACAGTTAAAGCCTGAGCAATAGTTGATCCGGAACCTGCTGTAGCTCCTGTTAAACCGTTTTGAACTACGGTCCAGGCATAAGTGGTACCTGCAACTGTACTTGTTAAGGATACAGAAGAAAGAAAACCAGAACATATTGTTTGTGTAGATGGTATTGCCGTGGCAATGGGAATTGGATTTACAGTAATGGTCACAACCGTTGGTTTTCCAACACAAACTCCGGATGTTGGTATAACTGAATAAACCGCAGTACCCGGAACACTTCCCGTTGTTATTAATGTTTGTGCAATGGTATCGGTTATTCCATTAGATGCACCAATAACTCCTGTTTGAACTACCGTCCAGGTATAAGATGTAGAAGGCATGGAACTTGTTAACACACTTGATGTAGTCTCTCCCGAACATATTGTTTTGGTCTGAGGAGTTGCCGTAGCTATAGGAGCAGGTCCGATCACAACCGGAGATGTCGCAGTTACAGCAGCACAACCACCACTTGCTACAATCGTATTTGTAATTGTATAGCTTCCCGGAGTGCTTGTTTGCAAATTAATTTCTCCTGTATTCACATTAACAAATAACAAGCCCGATGGGAATGCTGAAAATGTACCTGCACTTGCTCCGGGAGCAAAAGTTGGGAACGTATTGGTTCCATATTGACAGAACGGAGATTCCGGATAACTGAATGATGCAATTGGTCCGGCAAAAATTGAAACTTCTACCATATTGGTATTAGGACAATTACCGTTAGTGGTGTAAGTAACTTCATACGTACCAACAGTACTTGTTGCTAAGGTAATAGTACCTGTGCTTGAATTAATTACCAGGCCAGCAGGAATAGATGTAAAAGTACCGCCAGGCAAACCTGTGATATTAGGTGTGGGGTCAGTGCCGGTTAAACAATATGTTGATGAGGTATAGGTGTAACCGGCCTTATCCATAGGATTTACGGTAATGGTAGCATTAATAGTGTTTCCAGTGCAACCACTTGCAGATGGTCTGATCGTATAAACAACTGTTCCTGTTAAAGCTCCGGTAGTTGTTAACAATTGAGCAATAGTTAACCCCGAATCGGCTGTTGCACCCGTTACTCCCGTCTGTACTCTTGTCCATGAAAAAGTGGAACCTGCAACACTACTTGTTAATGCAATAGCCGTGGTACCTCCTGTACAGAATGTTTGGGCCGGAGGTGTAGCAGTAGCTATTGGTCGGGGATTAACAGTTACAGTAACAGTTATTGGAGATCCTGAACAGCCTCTAGATGTTGGCGTTATGGTGTAAACTGCAGTTCCGGCCACAGTTCCTGCATTGGATAATGTTTGAGCTATACTCGAACCACTGCCCGGAGTTGCACCTGTCACGCCTGTTTGAACTACCGTCCAGGCATAGGTGGTAATGGTCACGTTGCTTGTTAAGGCAATTGAAGTAGAAATTCCCGAGCATATAGTTTGAGTGGAAGGAGTTGCTGTTGCTACAGGTATTGGATTTACAGTTTCTGTGACTGAGATCGGGGCGCCTGCACAACCTGCCGCATTAGGAATGATCGTAAATATCGCAGTTCCAACCACTGTTCCTGTTGATGTCAACACCTGGGCAATGCTTGATGCACTTCCGGTTGTTGCTCCCGAAACATTTGTTTGGTTAACTGTCCAGGAAAACGTGGCACCGGCAACGTCACTAGTTAAAGCGATCGCTGTACTTACTCCTGAACAAATAGTTTGTGACGTTGGAGTTGCAGTTGCCACCGGAATAGGATTCACAGCAATTGTAACTGTTAATGGAGTTCCTGCACAACCGGTTCCCGTAACGGTTGGAGTAATTGTATAAACTACGGTACCCTGAACGGAACCCGTTGCAGACAATGTTTGCACGATACTTGAACCACTTCCAATCGAAGCTCCTGTTGCACCGGTTTGATTCACTGTCCAGGAATAAGCAGTACCTGAAAGATCACTTGTTAATACAATTGAAGTTGCAGC
The DNA here is from genome assembly GCA_030654175.1 of Bacteroidia bacterium. Lineage (GTDB taxonomy): Bacteria > Bacteroidota > Bacteroidia > 2-12-FULL-35-15 > 2-12-FULL-35-15 > 2-12-FULL-35-15. The sequence goes on along the minus strand of JAURXZ010000019.1, from coordinate 76,923 downwards.
AAACGAACAAATAGTTTGTGATGCCGGTGTTGCAGTTACAATTGGGCGCGGATTTATCAAAATAGGCACTGGAATGGATAAACCAACACAACCATCCGAAGTTGGGGTGACAGAATAAGTTACATTCCCCGGGGAGGTGCTTGTTGTGTTCAACACCTGTGAGATTAATGAGCCATTACTTGCCAAACCGCCTGTTGCCAAACTCTGATTAACTGTCCAGCCAAAAGTAGTTCCTGCAACATCACTTGTCAATGCAATTGAAGTTGAATCTCCGGTACAAATTGTTTGAGAACTAGGCGTGGCTGTTACAACAGGTTTAGGTTTTACGGTAATGGTCACTGTAATAGGAGAACCCGGACAACCAGTGGATGAAGGTGTGACTGTATAAACTGCCGTTCCTGTAGTTGGCCCTGTGGCCGTAATGGTTTGAGCGATTGATGCACCTGAACTTGCTGCTGCTCCTGACACTCCTGTTTGAACCACTGTCCAGGAGTAAAAAGTTACACCTATATTACTGTTCAATTGAATGGATGTAATGCCACCTGAGCATATCGTTTGAGTTGAAGGTGTTGCGGTAGATACTGGTCTTGGATTAACCACTACTGTTACAGTTGCAAGATTCCCAACACAACCATTGGCAGTTGTAGATATGGTATAAACTGCATTTCCAGGAACAAACCCGGAAGTTGAAAGCGTTTGCGCAATTGAATTACCTGCACCGTTGGTTGCTCCGGTAACATCATTCTGAAGTACTGTCCAGGCGAAGGTAGCACCAGCCACATTGCTTGTTAATGAAATAGAACTTGCAGTTCCTGTACAAATCGATTGTGAGGATGGTATTGCTGTTGTAACCGGAATTGGATTTACAGTTATAGTAACAACGATAGGAGCACCTGTACATCCTCCAACGGCAGGAGTAATAGTATATACCGCTGTCCCGATCAATGATCCTGTAGCTGTTAACAATTGAGTAATGGATGTACCGGCACCTGCTGTTGCTCCAAATACACCTGTTTGAACAACTGTCCATGAAAATGTGGTACCTACCACATTACTTGTTATTGCTATTCCTGTTACTCCACCTGAACAAAATGTCTGTGTCATAGGAGTAGCAGTAACTACCGGTGTAGGATTTACTGTTATAATTACATTTATTGGGTTCCCCGGACAACCATTTGCGGAAGGAGTTATAGTGTATGTAACTGTACCAGAAACAACACCGGTTGTAGTAAGGGTTTGAGCAATGGATGAACCACTATTTGCTGAAGCTCCGGATACACCACTTTGAGAAACTGTCCACGAAAAAGTTGTACCTGCAACATCACTTGTTAACGCAATCGAAGTTGCAAGACCTGAACAAATAGTTTGTGAAGCAGGTGTGGCAGTAATAATAGGTTTTGGATTTACAGTAACCGGCACTACAGTTGGTAACCCCGGACAGGCACCAGAAGTTCCCACAATTGAATACGTTGCAGTACCCGGAATTACCCCGGTTGCTGTCAGCAATTGTGCTATGGTGGTACCACCGCCAACAGAAGCCCCGGAAGTTCCAGTTTGTGTTACCGTCCAAACAAAAGTAGTTGCGGGAAGATTACTTGTTAAAGCTATTGAATTTGAAGTTCCCGAACAAATTGTTTGAGAAGTAGGTGTAGCGGTTGTAGTAGGGCTCGGTTTTACAGTTATGAAAACTAAAATTGGAGTGCCGGAACAACCTCCAACAATTGGAGTAATGGTATACGTTACAGAACCCGCAACAGTACCGGTAGCTGTCAGGACTTGAGCAATTGTAGTACCGCTTGCCGCAGATGCACCCGTAACTCCTGTTTGACTTACGGTCCATGAAAAAGCAGTGCCCGCGGCATCAGCTGTTAATGCTACTGAAGTTGTTTCTCCCGAACAAATTGTTTGTGAGGCAGGACAGCTAGCGGCAACAGGTATTGGGTTAACCGTAATTATGACTTTTATTGGAAGACCTGGACAGCCACCGGAATTTGGAATAATTGTATAGATAGCTGTTCCGGCTTTTGATCCGTCTGCTGTTAATGTTTGAGCAATTGTAGCACCCGCTCCGGCAGATGCACCGGAAGCACCGGCCTGAACAACTGTCCAGGAATAAGTAGTAGCCCCCATTGAACTTGTTAAAGCGATGGAGGTGCTGCCACCTGAACATATTGTTTGAACAGAAGGGGTTGCGGTTGCGGTTGGAGAATTATTAATAGTAATAGCACTATTTGCACTGGTTGCCAGACAAGCACCACTCGCAGGAATAGTATTTGTAACTGTATATGTGCCAGGCGTACTTAATGTTAAATTAACTTGTCCTGTATTCACATTTACAAAAACCAATCCGGCAGGAACAGCTGTAAATGTACCGGCAGTTGCACCAACCCCTAAAGTAGGACTAGGATTAGTAGCATATTGACAATAAGGAGAACCTGCATAGCTGAAATTCGCTGCAAATAATAAAGAAACCGTAAAATTAACAGAACTCGTAACAGGGCAAGGACCACTAGTTGTATAGCTAACAGTATAGGTACCCACTGCACTTCCTCCTAAATTGACTGTTCCTGTGATAGCATTAATTGATAATCCGGCCGGAACCGATGAAAAGGAGCCTCCGGGCAAACCTGTAATTGTAGGTGTTGGATTAACTCCGGGTTTACAATATGTTGATGATGGATAAGTAAAGGCGGCATTATCATTAACGTTCACTGTAATGGTAACAGTAATTGGAATTCCCGAACATCCATCCGCAGTTGGAGTGATCGTATATACGGCAGATCCTGCAACAGACCCCGTTAATGTTAAACTTTGATTGATCACCGCTGCTCCGCTACTAGCCGTGGCCCCGGTTAAATTGGTTTGGGTAACTGTCCATGAATAGGTTGTTCCTACAACATTACTTGACAAAGCAATAAAGGTTAAGTTTCCCGAACAAATAGTTTGTGCTGCCGGGGTAGCTGTTACAACTGGTTTTGGATTTACTGTAACATTTACTACAATTGGCGTTCCGGAACAACCTGTAGCGCTTGGAGTAACCGTATAAGTTACGGTGCCGGGGCTTGTACTTGTGGCGGTCAATGTCTGGGCTATTGTAGAACCACTTCCTGCAGAAGCACCTGTTGCTAAGCTTTGAACCATTGTCCAGGCAAAGGTTGTTCCCGTAACATCACTGGTTAATGCTATTGAAGTTGCATCACCTGAACAAATAGTAACATCTGAAGGACATGCTATTGCTAAAGGCTGAGGGTTTACAGTCACTGTTACTAAAATTGGAGTGCCCGGACAACCAGAAGCTGTTGGAATAACTGAATAAACAGCAGTTCCGGCAGTAGTTGCTGTTGCAGTCAATGCTTGAGAAATAGTGGCACCACTTCCCGCTGTAGCACCGGAAACGTTGGTTTGAGCTACTGTCCATGCAAACGTTGTTCCTGCAACATTACTCGTTAGCCCGATTGAATTTGATGCTCCTGAACAAATTGTCTGAGCAGGGGGCGTTGCAGTTGCAACAGGTATTGGAGTTACGGTTACTGTAACTGTTATTGGAGTTCCTGCACATCCATTTGCTGTTGGAGTAATAGTATAAACAGCCGTACCTGTTACATTCCCTGTCGAAGTTAATGTTTGAATAATATTGGCACCTGTTCCTGGGGATGCTCCTGATACATCTGTCTGGACAACTGTCCATGCAAAGGTAGTTCCGGCAACATTAGATGTTAAAGCTATTCCGCTTATCCCTCCCGAACAGAATGTCTGAGAGGTAGGTGTTGCCGTTACAACCGGTCTTGGGTTTACAGTAACTGTTGAAGTAATTGCATTACCGATACAACCATTATTATTTGGCGTAATTGTATACGTAACGGTACCGGCAGTTGTACCCGTTGCTGTTAAAACTTGCGCAATAACGGAACCGCTTCCGGCAACGGCTCCTGATGCTCCACTCTGAGAAATTGTCCACGAATAAGTAGTACCCGGAATAGAACTTGATAATGTGATGGTACTTGTAATTCCGGAACAAATAGTTTTTGAAACAGGGCTCGCTGTTGCAACCGGTTTTTTATTTACTGAAACGTTAATTGTAATAGGAGAACCAACACAGGCTCCCGCTGTTTGAGTTACTGTATACACAACAGTTCCTGAATTTGCACCTGTAGCGGTCAATGTTTGAGCAATCAGAGGACCACTACCGGCTGAAGCACCGCTTACGTTGGTTTGGGTCACAGTCCAGGAAAAAGTTGTTCCGCCAACATTACTGGTCAAATTAATTCCTGTAACGTCACCAGAACAGAGAATCTGTGACGCTGGTGTAGCGATAACAATTGGTACTGGATTTACAGTAATGGTAACAGTAATTGGGGTTCCTGCACAACCATTAACAGTAGGAGTAACAGAATAAACTGCTGTTCCTGCTACCACTCCTGTATTGATCAATGTTTGAACAATGGTAGCTCCACTTCCGGGTGATGCTCCAGACACCCCTGTTTGAACTACAGTCCATGCATAAGTGGTAGCACCCATATTACTGGATAATGCAATAAATGTGGTACCTCCTGAACAGAATGTTTGTGTTGCAGGTGTTGCTGTTGCCACAGGTCTAGGGTTTACAGTTATTGTAACTGTAATTGGAGAGCCTACACAACTTCCGACAGTAGGAGTAATTGTATAAACCACAGATCCGGGCGTTGTTCCAGTTGCCGTTAATACTTGAGCGATAGAAGAACCATTACCGGCTGTTGCCCCTGTAACATTATTTTGAAACACTGTCCATGCAAATGTGGTACCAGCCACATTACTTGATAATGAAATTCCTGTTGAAATTCCTGAACAAATAGTCTGGGCTGCAGGAGTTGCAGTAACTAAAGGCATTGGGTTAACGGTAATCGTTACATTTAACGGTGTGCCCGCACAACCATTTGCAGTTGGTGTAATTGTATAAACTGCGGTACCTGCAACAACTCCTGTAGCATTTAATGTTTGTAGAATTGTGGAACCACTGCCGGGAGATGCACCTGATACACCTGTTTGAACAACAGTCCAGGCATAAGTTGTTCCCACAACAGAACTCGACAAGGCTATATTCGCAACACCGCCAGAACAGAAGGTTTGTGAAGTTGGTGTGGCAATCACAACGGGAATTGGTTTCACTGAAATAGTAACAGAAATGGGTGTGCCCGAACAACCGGACGCGGTAGGGGTAATTGTATAAGTTACGGTTCCTACTGTTGAACCTGTTGCTGATAATGTCTGAGCAATTGAAGCGCCACTGCTAGCAGAAGCACCTGTAGCACCACTTTGGGTTACTGTCCAGGCAAAAGTGGTTCCTGCCACATTACTTGTTAACGCTATTGAAGTTGGATTTCCTGAACAAAGAACCTGAGAAGAAGGGGTTGCCGTAACAATAGGGTTGGGCTTTACATTGATGGTAACTGAAATAGGATTACCAGTACAACCTGCTGCTGATGGAGTGATGGTATAAACAGCTGTCCCTGCAACAGGCCCAGTTGTAATCAATGTTTGAGCAATAGTTGAGCCTGAACTGGCAGCTCCGCCACTTACTCCGGATTGAACAACGGTCCAATTAAAAGTGGTACCGGGAACACTGCTTGTTAATCCTATAGAAGAAACATTTCCAGCGCATAGATTTTGACTTGTTGGAGTAGCTGTTGCTACCGGGTTAGTATTTACGGTAACAGCAATGCTTGCACAAGCGGTATTATTACAAGCACCTTGAGCTCTCACAAAATAAGTAGTACTTGATGAGGGTGAAACTGTGATCGAATTTCCAGATCCTACAGCAGTTCCACCACAGCTTCCGGAAAACCAGTTCCAAGTAGCACCTGTTCCCAATGACCCTCCTACTCTTGTTAATGTTGTTGCTCCACCACAGGTTGGATTAACACTTGCAGTCACTCCTACAGGTGCAACGGATGGTGTGTTAACTGTAACAGCAATAGAGGCACATGCAGTAACATTACAAGTACCTTCTGCCCTCACGAAATAAGTAGTATTTGAACCTGGTGATACACTGATAGAAGTTCCCGTCCCTACAAGACTTCCACCGCAACTTCCGGAATACCATTTCCATGAAGCTCCTGTTCCGAGCGAACCGCCACTTAGAGTTAATGTTGTTGCTCCACCACAAGTTGGATTTGGACTTGCTGAAGCAGAAGAAGGAGCTGTAGATGGACTGTTAACGGTAAGCGTAACTGAAACACATGCCGTAGTATTGCAGGTTCCCTGAGCTCTAACAAAGTAGGTTGTGGTAGATCCCGGTGATACACTTATGGAAGACCCTGTTCCGACCAGACTTCCTCCGCAGCTACCCGAATACCAATACCAGTTAGCACCTGTGCCCAGTCCTCCCCCATTTACAGTTAAAGTGGAAGATCCACCACAAAGTGGATTAGGACTTGCTGAAGCAGATGAAGGAGCGGAAGATTGACTATTAACAGTAACTGTAACTGAAGCACACCCTGTTGTATTACAAGTTCCCTGCGCTCTTACAAAATAAGTGGTTGTTGACCCCGGGGTAACGTTAATAGAATTTCCACTTCCCAAATATGTTCCACCGCAACTTCCAGCATACCAATACCAGGCCGCTCCGGTTCCGAGTGAACCTCCATTTCTTGTTAATGTGGTAGAGCCACCACATGTAGGGTTTGGTGTTGCTGTAATAGATGAAGGAGCTCCTGACGAAGTACATACAGGTGCATAGGTAAAAGTAATAGTTGCATAAGCAACACAAGTAAGACCGTTTGGATTAAGCCTTAAAGTATTAGTTCCACCATAACTGTAACCGGGTAATGCACCATTCACGCATAATGTCATCGGCCAACAATTACCACACCAACAATCTCCCGGAGGATAGCCGCACCCAATATTTTGATTATTTATTGTTGCACACATGCTGGAATAGCCGCAATTTGCCTGATAAATAGTTACGCAAGTCTGAGTGATCACATTTCCGGCAGGTATTGGATCGCTAAAATTCCGTATACCATTGTTCCAGTTTCCGCTACCTGAATAAGGAGGAATACAAGAATATTGTGTACCACAAAGGGTACACCATCCCGATGACCAATAAACAGTTGTAGATACCGTTTGTGAATTTCCTACATTAGGAGACAAAAAAATAAACCCAAAAAACATATACAGCAGTATGCTCTTCGTTGCTTTTAACACAAACTTTATAGGGTAATTATTTATACTCATTTTTTTGTCATTCGTAGGGTAAAAACAAGTGCTTAAATATCGTGATTTTTTTGTATTTAATACTATTTTGTTTTCAAAACCGCTAAACTTCAAACTTTTATACGTGACATCCTTTAAAATTGTTTGCTTTTAATGATTTTTTTTGCTTTTATTTTTATAAGGCTTAATTATGAGTTAATAATAGACGATTCAATGAAAAAAATAGTTGAATAAGAAGGATCTCAGGATTCACCTTTTTTCAGAGAGATAAAAAACACACAAAAATGAAATTATTAAAAGCTATTTTATCCGATTTTGAAGTGAAGTTTTTTGTAGAAACTGAAAATCTTGCTCTGAAAGTGCCATAGTTTTGAACTAAGGAACTGAAATAATAAAATTATTTGTTACACGATAGGAAAATCGAGACATCGAACAAAGAAGCGAAACAATAAAAAGTGTAAGCAGTATAATTTTTTACAACCCTTTTATTTTATTTATTTGGTTTCACGAATAAGTGAAAAGGAGCCTTTTTCATAATATTCTTTTCCATCTTTTCCTGTAGCATTAATTATATAGTAATAGGTTCCAGTTGTACATTCGAGTCCACTGGCAGTGCGGCCGTCCCAACCTCCACTGGTTGTATGCCATTCAGCTTCTTTTTGCCCCCAACGATTAAATATTACAGCATCCAGCGTTTTTAAACCTATCCCCTGCACCGTGAATACATCATTAACGTCATCACCATTTGGTGTAAATACGTTTGGAATAATAAATACCGAATTTTGATCCACTTCAATTGTAGAACAAGATGTATCCGTACACGCGAATGCATTGAATGCGACCAAACAAATCTGGAATGGTCCTGCAGGTACAATTACATAGGTTGGATCTACCTGTGTTGATGTATCGCTTAATCCAAACTGCCATAGATAGTTAGTAGCATTTGTGCTGCTATTTGTAAAATTAACAGTTAAAGGCGTTTGCCCTGTGGTTGGGTTTGCAGTGAATGCTGAAATCACGTTTGAAGTTGATGTTACCGTAAACGGACCTAGAACTACTGAACAACCATACACATCATTCAACGTTAAAGAGTATGTTCCCGGAATTGCATTAGTAAGGTCTGCACTGCCAGTTGAAACGGTATCACCTGCAGTATTTGTCCAGGTATATGTAAACGGATTTTGTCCGGGAGGAATTACCAACCCTAGAATCGAACCCGCAGTATCATAACAATTAGCAGGCGTAATTACCATACCAAACATACCTGCAAGTGGCAATGGATTAATTGTGATCGGAACAGTTATCGGAGTTCCGGGACAACCATTGGCATCGGATGTAATGTTATACGTAGCAGTACCTTGATTTGACCCGGTAATTGTTAATGTTTGAGCAATGTTAGCAACCGAATCTGCTGTGGCTCCTGTTACACCGGCCTGATTAACGGTCCAGTTATAAGTTGTACTTGTTTCTGAACTGGTCAAGGCAATAGATGTAGCTTGTCCGGTACAAATGGTTTGAGAAGATGGTGTTGCCGTAATAATAGGAGAAGAACTAATAACAACTGTACTTGTTGAAATGGAAGCAAGGCATGATCCACTTGCAGGTATCGTATTAACAACCGTATAGGTTCCAGATGTACAAGAATTTAAATCAATTTCACCCGTATTTACATGTGCAAATACCAAACCTGCCGGGATAGCAGAAAATATACCTGCACTTCCTCCTGAGGCAAAAGTTGGGAAAGGATTATTATCATTTTGACAGAAAGGAGAACCTGTATAACTAAAATTCGAAGTTGGTGTGGTATCCGTAATTGTCATCGTTATGCATTCGGTATATGGACAAGTTCCATTTGTTGAATAACAAAGATTATAAACTCCCAATGCACTTGTTGCCAAAACAATAGTACCTGTTGATGGATCAATTGATAAACCAACCGGAGTTGATGAGAAAGTACCTCCAGCCAAACCTGTAATTGCCGGTGTTGGGTCAGAACCTGAATTACAATAAGTTGATGAAGTATAGGTAAAGGATGCGTCATCAGAAGTAGTAATAGTAACTAAACTTGTGGTGCTTGCAGCAAGACAATTGCCACTTGCCGGAATAGTATTGGTGACAGTATACACTCCGGGTAAACTTATAGTCAGGTTTATTTCACCGGTGTTGAGGTTTACAAAAGCTAATCCTGCAGGAGTAGATGAAAATATACCAGCACTTGCACCCGGACCAAAAGTCGGAGAAGGATTGTATCCATTTTGGCAGAAAGGAGAAGCAGGATAACTAAAACTCACTGAAGGGGTAGTGTCAGTTATTGTCATCGTTATTGAACTTGTATTTTGACAAGCACTATTTGTTGTATAGGAAAGAGTGTACGTTCCCAAAGAGCTGGTTGACAAATTAATAGAACCTGTAATTGAATCAAGAACTAAACCCGGAGGGGTTGATGTAAAAGTACCACCTGACACCCCTGTGATGGAAGGCGTAGGATTAGTGCCCGACTGACAATAGGTTGAAGAAGTATAAACAAACGATGCATCGTCCGCAGAAGTTATAACAACCGTAGTTGTTGAACTTGAAGGAAGACATAATCCACTGACAGGGAATGTATTAGTAACAGTATAAGTACCAGGTGTACTTGACATTAAATCGATCTGACCGGTATTAAGATGCACGAATGATAAACCTGAAGGTGAAGCGGAAAAAATTCCTGCACTTGCACCGGGACCGTATACAGGGAATGGGTCAGTTCCATTTTGACAGAATGAAGAACCTGAATAATTAAAGTTTGTAGAAGGTGTTGTGTCTGTAATTACCATAGTTATGGCACTTGAATCCGGACAAGGACCATTAGTTGAATAAGTAAGCGTGTATACTCCTAAGGAACATGAATCTAAATCAATTATTCCGGTTGATGCATTAATGCTTAAGCCTGCAGGAGTTGCTGAAAAAGTACCACCCGGTAATCCTGTAATTGAAGGAATAGGGTCAACTCCGGAACGACAATAAGTGGCAGAAGTATATATAAAAGATGCGTCATCAGCCTGGCTAATAGTTACAGAACTTGTTGCAACTGCAGCTAAACAATTACCACTTGCAGGAATAGAATTTGTAACAGTATAAGTACCCGGATTACTAGCTGCCAGATCAATTTCACCGGTATTAACATGAATAAATACCAAACCTGAAGGACTTGAAGTAAATATACCGGCACTTGCTCCCGCACCATATACTGGTAAAGGGTTAGTTCCATTCTGACAGAATGGAGAGCCCGGGTAGCTAAAATTCGCTGAAGGACTGGTATTACCAATGGTCATTGTAATAGAACTTGAATTCGGACAAGCAGTTCCATTTGTTGTATAAGTAAGAATGTATACACCAATTGAGCTTGAAACAAGGTCTATTACACCTGTTGCAGGATTAATTGTTAAACCGGCAGGAGTTGATGTAAATGTTCCGCCTGGTAAACCTGTAATTGAAGGTGTTGGGTTAGTACCGGACTGGCAATAAGTAGCTGAAGTATATGTAAAAGATGCATCATCAGAAGGATTTACAGTAACAGTAACATTTATCGGGCTTCCTGAACATCCAATTGAATAAGGTGTTACTGTATAAACAGCAGTACCTGCATTAGTCCCGGTAGTGCTCAGCGTTTGGGCAATAACAGAATCCGTTCCGGCTGTTGCTCCCGAAACTCCTGATTGGTTCACTAACCATGAAAAAGTAGTACCCGGTATATTACTTGTTAACACAATAGATGTTGCACTATCTGAACATATTGTTTGAGATGTTGGTGTTGCTATACCTACAGCGGCAGGATTAACAGTTATTGTTACCATTATGGTATCGCCAACGCAAAATCCTGTTGATGGTGTTATTATATAAACAGCCGTTCCGGGAACTGATCCTGTGAGTGTTAACGTTTGGGCAATTACAGAATCACTACCAGCCGATGCTCCTGTAATACCTGTTTGTACTACTGTCCAGATATACGTTGTGTTTGGCAACGAACTTGTTAAAGCAATAGATGTGGCTGTGCCTGAACAAATAGCCTGTGACGATGGAGTTGCAGTAGCTATAAGTGGAACTATAGTCAGATTTATTGTTGAACTATCCGCACCGCATCCTCCACTTGGAGCGAGATAATTAGTAATCACATAGGTCCCCACTGCACTTGCTGACAGGTCGATTTCACCGGTTGATGAATCTGCAAACACTAAACCTACAGGAGTGGCAGAAAACACACCAGCAATAGCAAGTGAATCAAAAATCGGAGAAGGATTATTTCCATTTTGACAGTATGAAGAATCCTGATAAATAAATCCTGACCCCGGTGCGGCTGTAATTGCTACATAAGTGATACTTGTATCAGAACAAAGCCCACTTGTTGTGTATTTTACAGTATGTAATCCTACCGGACTTGCACTTAAATCAATTAAACCAGTTAAGGTATCCAATAAAACCAATCCTGTGGAGGAAGAGAAGATCCCGCCAGGCAAGCCTGATACAATAGCTACAGGATCAATTCCTGATTGGCAAAACGATGGTGTTGCATACGCGAATGATGAACTATCCATTGTATTAACAGTGATGGTAACAGTAATTGTATTACCGGTACAACCTCCACCTATAGAACTAATTGTATAAACTGCGGTACCTGAAGTTGTTCCTGCCACTGCTAAAGTTTGGGCTATTGTTGAACCTGAACCCGGCACGGCTCCGGTAATTCCCGTTTGAACAACTGTCCATGAGAATGATGTGCCGAAAACATTGCTTGATAAGGCAATACCGGTTGTACTTCCGGTACAAATAATTTGAGAGGCAGGAGTCGCCTTAATAACAGGTAATGGATTAACCGTTACTGTAACTTCAACCGGAATGCCCGGACAACCGGTTACAGTATCAGTAGGTGTAACAGTATAAACAGCAGTTCCCGGGATGCTATCGGTAGCAGTTAATGTTTGGGTAATATTTGAGCCCGTATCAGCAGTAGCTCCGGACACATTAGTTTGTAATACAGTCCAGGCAAAGGTTGTTCCACTAATATTACTGTTTAAAACAACCGCAGTAGTACCACCCGAACAAATAATTTGTGTCATAGGAGTGGCAGTTACTATAGGGTCTGGATTTACTGTTATTTCAACTGTTATTGGCAGTCCCGGACAATCACCCGGAACATTAGGGGTAATAGTATATGTAATAACACCAGGAACAGTGCCTGTTGCGGACAAAATTTGTGCAATGGTATCACCTCCACCATCAGCACCACCAGAAACACCTAACTGACTTGCCGTCCAGGTGAAAGTAGCTCCTGCAACATTGCTTGTCAGAACTATCGAAGAAGTATCTCCGGTACAAAGTGTTTGACTGGTTGGAGTTGCCGTTACAACAGGAACCGGATTAATTGTAACCGTTACCGTTAAAGGAATACCGGCACAGCCATCAGCCGATAATGTAATTGAGTAAACGGCTGTGCCGGCCGAAGTTCCGGTTGCGGTCAATGTTTGAGCAATAATTTCACCCGTGCCGTTAGCGGCTCCTGTGGCACCGGTTTGAACAACCGTCCAGGCAAAAGCAGTTCCAATAATATTGCTTGAAAGCGCAATTGAAGTGGTACCTCCTGAACAAATTACCTGAGTTGATGGAATGGCAGTTGCAATAGGGCACGGATCCACAATAATTGTTACTTCAATTGGAAGCCCTGCACAATTTCCAGAAGTAGGTATGATCGTATATACTACAGATCCGGATACAAGTCCTGTAGTAGATAATGTTTGAACGATGGAGTCATTAGCTCCGGCAGATGCACCTGAAACACCTGACTGAACTACACTCCAAGCATAGGTTGTACCCGGCATTGAACTGGTTAATACAATTAATGTTGAGCTTCCGGAACAGATCGTTTGTGCTGAAGGTGTTGCTGTTGCTGCCGGAGCTGCATCAATAGTAATTGAATATGTTGCGATTGCACCAGCACATGATCCGCTTACAGGGATAGTGTTGGTAATTAAATAGGTACCTGCTGCACTTAATGTTAAATCAATCTCACCGGTATTAACATGCGCAAATACTAAACCTGCAGGGGCAGCAGTATAGGTACCTGCACTTGCACCGGCACCATAAATTGGTGTAGGATTAGTTCCGTACTGACAGAAAGGAGAACCCAAATAACTAAAATTCGCAGATGGGTCAGTATTAGAAATTGTAACATTTATAGAACTGGTATTCGGACAAGGCCCATTTGTTGTATAGGAAAGGGTATATACACCCAAAGCACTGGCTGACAAATCGATAATACCAGTGGTTGGACTAACAGATAAGCTAAAAGGAGGAGTTGTTGATAAAAAAGTTCCTCCCGGCAAACCGGTAATTGTAGGGATTGGGTCAGCTCCTGATATACAAAAGGTTGCCGATGGATAGGTAAAATCAGCATCATCCAAAAGAGTAACATTAACGGTAACATTAATCGGTGTTCCCGGACATCCGTTTGCGGAAGGGGTTATGGTATAAACAGCTGTTCCTGAAACAAGGCCGGTTGTTGTTAATGTTTGAGAAATAATTGAACCGGAGCCGGCTGTTGCTCCTGTCACTCCCGTTTGGACGACTGTCCAGGAGAAAGTGGTCCCCGATACAGTACTTGATAAAGCCAAAGAGGAGGTAGCACCGGAACATATTGTTTGTGATGTAGGTGTTGCTGTAACAACAGGTGGTGGATTAACCGTTATATTCACTAAAATAGGTAAACCATTACAACCACCTGCAACAGGAGTAACAGTATAAGTAACAAGGCCCGGAGTTGTGCCTGTTGCAGTTAATGCATGTGCAATGGTATCATTGCTTCCATTAGATGCACCAAATGCGTTATTTTGATTTACTGTCCAAGAAAAAGTGGTTCCGGGAATATTGCTTGTTAAGAGGACTAAAACAGAATCTCCTGAGCAAATAGTTTTAGAAGAAGGAAGCGCTACCGCCACCAATGTAGGTTTTACTGTAATAGTAACAGAAATAGGAGCTCCCGGACAGCCACCTGCATTAGGAGTAATTATATAAAGTGCTGTTCCTGATGTGGTTGCTGATAATGTTTGCGCGATATTGAAACCCGCGCCTGCTGTAGCCCCTGTAACATTATTCTGACTTACCGTCCATGAAAAGGTTGTACCTAAAACATTGCTTGACAAAGCGATTGAAGTTATATTTCCTGAACAGATAGTTTGTGACGTTGGAGTAGCAACTGCGACAGGAGTAGGATTAACAGTTACCGTAACATTTTTTGGCAATCCCTGACAACCATTTGCTGTAGGTGTTATTGTATATATTGCTGTTCCTCCAACACTACCTGTAGCCGTTAAGGTTTGAACAATATTTTGACCACTTCCTGGAGTTGCCCCGGATACACCTGCCTGAACAACTGTCCAGGAAAAGGTGGTCCCTGAAATATTACTTGTTAAAGCAAGAGATGTGGCTGTACCGGAACAAACTGTTTGTGCCGCAGGTGATATTGTTACAACAGGGTTTGGATTTACCGTAATGGTCACTAAAATTGGTGCTCCGGGACAACCGTTAGTTGAAGGGGTAATAGTATAAGTTACCGTACCCGGAGTGGTTCCGAAGGTTGCAGACAAAACCTGAACAATTGAATTACCGTTTCCATCAGATGCACCCGAAGCCCCACTTTGAGCAACGGTCCATGTGAAAGTAGTACCTACAAGGTTACTGGATAAAGCGATTGAAGTTGAATCTCCTGAACAAATAGTTTGAACAGAAGGTGTAGCCGTTGCCAGCGCTTTTGGATTTACAGTTATTGTAACTGAAATCGGAGAACCTATACAGCCACCTGCAGTGGGAGTAATTGTATATACTGCTGTTCCTGCAGATGTTCCTGTTGCCGTTAATGGCTGAGAAATAATTGAGCCTGAACCCGGAGAAGCCCCTGAAGTTCCAGACTGAGTTACTGTCCAACTATAAGTAGTTCCTATAATATCACTTGTAAGAACAATTAATGGAGAATCGCCCGAACATATTATCTGAGCAGAAGGAACTGCAGTAGCAGAAGGGATAGAATTAACCGTTACCGTTACCGTTATCGGAAGCCCGGTACAACCACCCGCTGTTGGAGTTATAATATAAACAGCAGTTCCTGAAGCAGTTCCTGTAGTTGCTAAAACCTGGCTGATCGATGTACCTGTTCCGGCAGATCCTCCGGAAACACCTGTTTGAATTATAGTCCAACTATAAACGGTACCAGGCATTGTACTTGTTAAAGCAAAAGAAGTGGAATCTCCTGAACATATTGTTTGCGTTGAAGGAGTTGCTGTTACTGTTGGGCCGGGATTAATAGTAATTGTAAAGGTTGCCGTTTCAGCAGCACAGGTACCACCTGCAGGAATTGTATTGGTTACAACATAGGTTCCGGGGGCACTTAATAATAAATCGATCTCCCCTGTATTCACATGTACAAAAACTAAGCCTGCCGGAGAAGCTGAAAAAATACCGGCACTTGCACCAACACCAAAAACAGGAACAGGATTATTGCTCCCAAACTGACAGAATGGAGAACCTGCATAACTGAAAAGTGCAATTGGTGCCACAGTTATCGTCAAATTCATACAATTTGCTTTCGGACAAGGGCCATTTGTTGTATAACAAAGATTATAGGTACCTAAGCCACTTGTTGCATTAACAATAGTCCCCGTTACCGGATTGAGAGATAAACCAGCCGGAGTTGCTGAAAAAGTTCCTCCAGCCAAACCGGTAATTACTGGTGTTGGGTTAGGTGCTGATTGGCAATAGGTTCCTGATGTATAAGAATAAGCTGCGTTATCGGTACGTTTTACAACAATTGGAACAGAAATAGGATTACCCGAACATCCATCCGCTAAAGGAGTAACTGTATACACTGCTGTGCCTGGCAGTGCAAAGAAGCTTGTATTTGTTAACGTCTGAGCTATTACGGAACCTGAACCTGCAGTAGCGCCTGAAACATCGGTTTGGGTGACTGTCCAAGGGAAAGTTGTACCCAATACATTACTTGTTAATGCTATGGCAGTGGTGTCACCTGAACAAATACTGTCTGATGAAGGAGTTGCTGTTACAACAGGTCGTGGGTTCACTTTAACGGTATCTGAAACCGGAGTACCCGGACAAGCACCGAAAGTAGGAGTAACTGTATAAATTGCAGTGCCCGAGGTTGTGCCTGTTGCTGCCAAACCTTGTGCAATAGTATTACCGGAACTTGCAAACGCACCCGAAACCGCGGTTTGATTTACCGTCCAAACAAAAGTAGTTCCGGGAATATTGCTTACTAAAACAATGTATGTTGTATCACCGGAACAAATGGTTACTGCAGAAGGGATCGGTGTAACAACCGGTCGTGGTTTTACTGTTATTGTAACAGAAATAGGGGAACCTGAGCACCCTCCACCTGAAGAAGGAGTAATAGTATAGGCGGCTGTTCCATTCACTATCCCGGTAGCCGTTAATGAATCAGTGATCGCTGAACCTGATCCGACCGATGCTCCAGATACACCTGTTTGAACCACCGTCCAGGAAAAAGTTGTACCGATAACATTACTTGCCAAGGCAATAGATGTAATGCCTCCTGAACAGAATGTTTGTGAAACGGGAGTGGCTGTGGCAACTGGTATAGGACTAACAGTTATTGTGTCATTTATTGGAGTTCCTGCACAACCATTTGCTGTTGGTGTAATTGTGTAAATAGCTGTACCGGCAACAGTGCCGGTTGTAGATAAGGTTTGAACGATAGTTGGGCCGGTACCAGGTGCAGCTCCGGTTACACCCGACTGAACAACTGTCCATGCATAAGTTGTTCCTGCAACATTACTTGTCAATGCCATTGAAGTGGAACCAAAAGAGCAAAATGCATCAACAGGAGGAGTTGCTGTAACAACAGGTCGTGGATTTACAGTAACTGTAACAATAACCGGGGTACCGCTGCAACCTCCAACGGTTGGTACAACCGTATATGTTACAATACCCGGTGTGGTGGCTAATGCGGTCAAGGTTTGTGCAATAGATGCACCTGTTCCATCAGATGCTCCGGAAGCATTCGTCTGATTAAACGTCCAGGCAAATGTTGTTCCGGCAACGTCAGCTGTTATTGCAATTGAAGTAGGATCGCCAGAACAAATTGTTTGAGTTGATGGGGTTGCGGTTAAAACAGGTACAGGATTTACAGTAATAGTTACAATTATTGGAGCTCCACTACAACTATTAGCTGACGGTGTAATTGTATATGTTACCGTGCCGGGCACTGTTCCAGTTGTGGTTAAGGTTTGAGCAATTGTTGAGCCTGAACCAGCTGCTGCCCCGGAAACTCCTGTTTGAACCATTGTCCAGGAGAAAAAAGTTCCAACAACAGTACTTGATAAAGCAATAGATGTTATTCCGAACGAACAAATTGTTTGTGCCGAAGGGGTTGCAGTTGCAACCATAATTGGGTTTACCGTTATTGTAACAGTAATTGCCTGTCCGGGGCAACCACCAGGAGTCGTTGGTATTATTGTATAAACAGCAGTTCCGGTAACGTTGCCTGTGGTAGATAATGTTTGGGCAATTGAAGCACCCGTTCCGGCTGAGGCACCAGAAACACCTGTTTGAACTACTGTCCAGGCAAAAGTTGTTCCGCCAATTGTACTCGTTAAGGAAATTCCTGTAGTAATTCCGGAACAGATCGATTGAGCCGAAGGAGTTGCTGTTACTATAGGAGCGGTATTAATTGTAATTGGCATTGAGTCGATATCGCCTGGACACGGACCCGGGGCTATGGTATTTTTAACCATATATGTACCGGGAGTACTTAATGTTAAATCAATCTCACCGGTAGCCGGATTTACAAATACTAAACCTGCAGGGGTTGCCGAAAATACTCCGGCACTCGCACCAACAGGAAAGGTTGGAAAAATGTTGGGACTATACTGACAAAATGGAGGAGGCGTATAACTGAAACTCGATGAAGGCAAGGTTACAATAGTGACATTTGTGGTGCTAGTTGTTGGGCAGGGACCATTTGTTGTATAGGTAATAACATAAGTACCTATTGTACTTGCTGATAAATTAATCTGTCCTGAATTAACATTTACAAAAACTAAACCTGCAGGAGTTGCAGTAAAAGTCCCTCCGGCCAAACCTGTAATGGCAGGAGTTGGGTTAGGCTCAGTTTGACAATAGGTTGAAAAAGCAAAATTAAATGAGGGGTTATCCGCTTTGTTTACGGTAACTACAATGGTGATTGCAGTTCCCAAACATCCATTAGAAGTTGAAGGGGTAACGGTATATACTACGCTGCCATTTACAGATCCTGTAAGTGTTAAAGCCTGAGCTATATTAGAGCCGGAACCCGCAGTTGCACCAGATACACCTGTTTGGTTAACTGTCCAGGAAAAAGTAGTCCCTACAATATTACTTGTTAATGCAATAGCAGTGCTGTTTCCAGAACAAATTGCCTGAGATGCAGGAGTAGCTGTAACAATAGGTTTAGGGTTTACAGTTATAGTAACTGTAATAGGTGCACCGGGACAATTTCCGGAAGTAGGAGTAATTGTGTATGTTACTGTACCTGCTGTGATCCCTGTTGCAGATAAAACTTGAGTAATGGCAGAACCACCTCCAGGTGAAGCACCGGAAGCACCTGTTTGAGCAACTGTCCATGCGAAAGTACTTCCCGGAATATCACTTGTTAAAGTAATTGCGGTTGCATCTCCGGCACAAATTGTTTGAGCAGTTGGGGTTGCAGTTGCAATTGGTGTACGATCTACATTTACAATAACAGAAATAGGAAAACCTACACAACCGGTAGCCGAAGGCGTGATGGTGTATACCGCTGATCCCGCTGTTGACCCAGTAGTTGTTAATGTTTGAGTAATGGATGAGCCGGTTCCTGCAGATCCCCCACTCACCACATTTTGACTAATGGTCCATGCGAAAGTTGCGCCACTAACATTGCTTGTTAAAGAGATCCCTGTAGTACTTCCGGAGCAAATCGTTTGTGAGGTTGGCGTAGCAATAGCAAGAGGGTATGGATTAATGGTAATTGTAACATTTATTGGGGCTCCTGTACAGCCACTTCCGGGAACGGTTGGAGTTATGGTATATACAGCAGTACCCATTGTAGAGCTTGTTGTAGATAAGGCCTGAATAATACTTGAACCTGCCCCTGGTGTAGCTCCAGATACGCCTGTTTGAACTACTGTCCAGGAAAAAGTAGTACCCGGTACGCTGCTTGATAATGATATAGACGTGGAATTACCGGTACAGAATGCTTGTGATGAAGGAGTTGCAGTTACAACAGGCTTTGGATTTACGCTAATAGTAACTAAAATTGGAATGCCAGAGCACGTGCCCACTGAAGGAGTAACTGTATAGGTTACAGTACCTGTGGTGGTGCCTGTTGCTGATAATGTTTGTCCAATTGTGGCGCCACTACCAGCTGAAGCCCCAGAAACACCTGTTTGAACAGCTGTCCAATTAAATACAGTACCGGAAATGTTACTTGTCAGTGAAATTGCAGTTGCATCTCCCGAACAAATTGTTTGTGTGGAAGGGCTCGCAGTGGCAACAGGTTTTGGATTTACAGTAACGGTTACAGTCAGAGGAGGACCTGTACACGTTACGGTTGAAGGAATAATTGTATATACAGCTGTTCCGGGAGACGTTCCTGTAGCAACTATTGTTTGAGAAATAGTAGAACCCGAACCATTGGCAGCACCAGAAGTCCCTGTTTGGACCACCGTCCAGTTAAAAGATGTTACAGATACATTACTTGTTAATGAAATAGAGGTGACACCACCGGAGCAAATTATCTGAGTGGATGGAATTGCAGTAGCAGTAGGTATTGGATTTACAACAATAGTTACATTTATTGAATTTCCAACACAACCTCCTGCAGTAGGTGTTATTGTATATACCGCAGTTCCGGTAACAGGTCCAGTGGTTGACAGCGTTTGAGCAATAGAAGCTCCGCTCCCGGAAGTAGCCCCTGAAACACCTGATTGAGCAACTGTCCAGGTAAAAGTTGTTCCACCAATTGAACTAGTTAAACCGATAGAGGTAGTTCCACCTGAACATATTGATTGTGTTGACAGAGATGCTGTAGCTACTGGTGCTGAATTAACAGTAACAGTAACGGGTGCACAAGCAGTAGTATTGCAGGTTCCTGAGGCATGAACATAATAAGTGGTAGTGGATGATGGAGAAACGTTTATTGAAGGGCCCGTTCCAATCAAGGTTCCACCGCAAGCTCCTGAAAACCATTTATACGATGCGCCCAATCCAAGCGATCCTCCATTTTGTGTTAACGTTGTTGAACCACCACAAGTTGGATTAGGGCTTGCTGTGGCTGAAACCGGAGCTGTAGAAACAGCACCTGAAGTAACAGTAACAGAAGCGCAGGCGGTGGTATTACAAGTTCCCTGTGCCCTCACAAAATAGGTGGTGGTTGTTCCGGGCGATACACTTATTGAGGAACCCGTGCCTACAAAAGTTCCACCGCAACTACCGGCATACCAGTTCCAGGAAGCACCGGTTCCGAGAGAACCTCCTCCTACACTTAATGTTGTTGAACCACCTCCGCAAAGAGGATTAGGGCTTGCCGAAGCAGATGAAGGAGCTGAAGATGGAGTATTAACTGTTACTGTAACTGAAGCACATGATGTAGTATTGCAATTCCCTTGTGCTCTTACATAATAAGTGGTAGTGGATGAAGGCGATACATTGATTGAAGAACCGCTTCCAACAAAAGATCCACCACAACCACCGGAGTACCAATTCCATGAAGCGCCTGTTCCTAAAGAACCTCCACCAACACTTAATGTTGTAGAGCCCCCGCAAGTAGGGTTAGGACTTGCACTTGCAGATGATGGGGCATTGGATTGTATACATGAAGGAGCATAATTGAAACAGATGTTTGCATCAGTAACACAAACAGCCTGATAACCGCCACCTCCACTAATAGTGATTTGTAAACTATTGGTTCCACCATAATTGTAACCTGGAACTACTCCGGTAAAACAATAGGTTTGAGGCCAACAGTTACCACACCAACAGTCTCCTATCGGAGGCTTACACTGTAAAGTAAATCCATTTATTGAAACGCATAAACTTCCATAACCACAATCTGCTTTTCTAACAGTTACACAAACGCTGGTCATGTTGTTACCGCCAGGGATAGGATCTGTAAAATTGCGTATACCATTGTTCCAGTTTCCACTTCCGGACCATGGTGGATTACATGCATAAGAAGAGCCACCACAAATGGTACACCAACCAGAAGACCAGCTTACCGTTCTACAAGCAGTTTGAGAAGCACCAACAAAAGGCAATAAAAGAACAAACGCCAAAAACAGAGAAGCCAGAATATTCTTCCGGTTAGTTTTTGAATTACGACCCGTGAATTGAGTAGTTTTTATAATCATTTGTTAGTTATTGCTGTTATAAGGTGCAAATTTTGTAAAGCTCTTAAGGCTTGAAAATCATTTCATAACTGCTATAACTTCAAAATGGTAGACGGCATATTCTTTGAAATATTCTGGTTTGTCGATAAAATCTTTTAATTTAATTACACATTCTGTATAGCTTACAGCTCCACAATCACCTTTCACTTCTTTATTAGGTTCAATGGTTATAGATTTTTGTTCAGCAGCATTATCTTTCTTGATCCAAATTTGCTGAGGAGTAAGAACGGCATCATACCATTTTACAGTTACAGTATGTTCATTGTGATTAATAATTTTAAGATATACCACATCGTCCTCTTTACACTTGCGCACCTGAGCAAATGCTTCAACACCACCAACATTTGTTCGTCCAGCTACATCCAGCTTTAAGATCGTCCAATCAGCAATAATGGCCTGAGCCTCCGCTTTATATGAAAACGAAAAAAACAGAGCAAACAACGGAATTATTAAATAAATGATCTTTTTCATACTGCTTTTTATTAGTTCTATGCGAAGATATGACAAAACTTTAAATAATCAAATTTTTGTTTATCGTTCAATTTTAACCATTTAAACTTATTTCACAAAGCAAAAAAAATAAAAAATTGCCTTAGAAAAACTATCGGACCAAGTCAAAAAATCCTTTTTCTGAGTATTCTTTACCATCAATTCCGGAAGCTTTAATTATATAATAATAAGTTCCTGAAGCAGCCTGTAATCCGCTGGCAGTTCTACCATCCCAGCCACCATTAACGGCATGCCACTCAAATTGTTTATGCCCCCAACGGTTATATATCTCTGCATCCATTTTAATTAGACCAATTCCTTGAACGGTAAATACATCATTAAGGTTATCATCATTTGGCGAAAATATATTGGGAATAATAAAAACAGAATTAAGATAAACATCAATTAAAGCGCATGCGGTATCTATACAGCCGGTAGCACTAATTGCAGTTAAGCAAACGGTGGATACACCTAGAGGAACATAAACGTAAGCAGGGTTAACTAAATTAGATGTATCGCCAGTACCAAACTCCCATAAATAATTGGCCGCACCAATGCTGGTATTTGTAAAATTAACCGTTAATGGAGTTTCACCGGTTAAGGGATTTGCAGTAAACTGAGCTGTAATTGGCGGTGTGGGATTTACAGTAAATGAACCTACTGTGATGACACATCCGTTGGCATCTGTAACACTTAAAGTATATACACCAGGTACCACATTGCTCAGATCAGCAGAGGTTCCAACAACAGCTCCACCTGCATCTTTCCATTCAAATTGAAATGGGGTCTGACCAGACGCCATTGTAACGCCAGAAACTCCACCTGTTGGACCACCGCAATTGGAAAGTGTAACTACTACCGCAGACGTATCTGAAACAGGCAATAAATTAACAGTAACCGGCACTATCACCGGTGCCCCGGTACAGCCACCGGCATCCGAAGTAATTGTGTAAGTAGCTATCCCCTGAATTGTACCTGTAATGTTCAATGTTTGAGAAATGCTGGAACCCATTCCCGGAGTACCTCCTGAAGTACCTGTTTGGATAACCGTCCAGGCAAAGTTTGTTCCAGGCATTGAGCTGGTTAACAGAATAGAGGTGGTTCCACCAATGCAAATGTTTTGAAAAGCAGGAGTAGCTGTTACCACTGGAGAAGGATTGATAACCACTGTAGCTGTTGCGCTAACACCAATACAGAAGCCACTTTGAGGGATTGTATTGGTAATAGTATACGTTCCCGGAGCACTTGATGCTAAATCAATCTCACCCGTATTTACATGCTCAAATACCAATCCGGCAGGCGATGCTGAGAAAATCCCTGCACTTGCACCAACTGCAAAAGTTGGAAAAGGATTATTTATATTTTGGCAGAATGGGGATCCTGAATAGCTAAAATTAGCTGAAGTGATACTATCGGCAATTGTCATAATAATTGAACTGGTATTTGGACAAGTGCCAAATGTTGAATAGCTTAGTGTATAAGCTCCCAAAGCACTGGATGATAAATCAATGGCACCTGTTGTTGAATTAATTGAGAGCCCTACAGGAACAGATGAAAAAGTACCACCCGGTAAACCTGTAATTGCAGGTGTGGGGTCAACTCCAGATGTACAATAAGTGGCTGAAGGGTAGGTAAAAGAAGCATCATCAGAAGGCGTAATAATAACTGTTGTTGTTGCAGTCACCAGCCCACAGGTGCCACTAACAGGAATATCATTGGTAACAATATAAGTACCCGGTAAACTTGATGCCAGATCAATTTCACCAGTATTAACGTGTATAAACACTAAACCAGCAGGTAAAGCAGAAAAAGTACCCGCACTTGCACCTGAACCAAAAACTGGCAGGGGATCAATTCCATTCTGGCAATACGAAACACTTGAATAGGTAAAAACCGCATCAGGTCCGCTATTGATAATGGTCATGGTTATGGAACTGGTATTTGGACAGGAACCATTGGTTGTATAAGAAAGTGTATAAGCACCGGTATTACTGGATGATAAATTGATCTCACCTGTTGATGGATTAATTGATAAACCCGGAGGGATTGCAGAAAAGACACCTCCAGGTAAACCTGTAATTGCAGGAGTCTGATTGGTTCCGGAAGTACAATAAGTTGCTGAAGAATAAACAAAAGATGCATCATCAGCTGAATTAATTACAACTGTGGAAGTTGCGCTCACCGGACCACATGAACCACTTGCCGGAATTGTATTAGTTACTGTATAGGTACCGGGTGCACTTGATGCCAGATCGATCTCACCTGTATTAACATGTGCAAATACTATCCCCACCGGAGTAGCAGAAAAAGTGCCTGCACTGGCACCTGAACCGAAAGATGGGAAAGGATTATTAATATTCTGACAGAATGGAGATGCTGTATAACTAAAATTTGCAGCAGGATTAGCATTGATTATGGTCATGGTAATAGAGCTTGTATTTGGACAACCTCCATTTGTGGAATAAGAAAGAGTATACACCCCTAAAGCACTTAATGATAAGTTAATGGCACCCGTTACCGGATTAATTGACAAACCGGAAGGTACAGATGAAAACGCCCCTCCCGGCAAACCAGTAATGGTAGGTACCTGGATAGTCCCTGATTGGCAATATGTTGCTGAAGTGTAAGTGAATGCAGCATCATCAGAAGGGTTTATAATAATTGTTGTGGTTGCGCTTGTTGCAGTACAAAAGCCACTTGCAGGAATATTATTGGTAACGGTATATGTACCGGGTGTGCATGCAGCTAAGTCGACCTCACCTGTATTCAAATTCACAAAAGCCAAACCGGCAGGAGTTGCGGAGAATATACCAGCACTTGCTCCCGGAGGAAAAACCGGAAGAGGATTACTTCCATTTTGGCAATGAGATGACCCCGCATAACTGAACATTGCAAACGGTGTACTATTGGTGATCGTCATTGTAATAGAACTTGTATTTGGGCAAGATCCGTTTGTTGTATAAAAAAGCGTATAAACACCCAGAGCACTTGTTGACAGCGTGATCATACCGGTTGTTGCATTAAGCGACAAACCAATAGGAGTAGATGAAAACGTACCGCCCGGCAAACCAGTAATTACGGGTGTTTGATTTGTTCCTGATGTACAATAGGTGGCTGATGAATACAGAAAAGAAGCATCATCACCGGGAGTTATTATTATAGTGGTTGCAGCACTTACAGGGCCACATGAGCCACTTGGTGGTATGTTATTGGTAACAGTATAGGTACCCGGGGCACTGGCGGCCAGATCGATCTGACCTGTGTTAACATGCACAAATACTAATCCAACCGGGGTGGAAGAAAATATTCCGGCACTTGCACCGGTAACAAAAAGAGGATTAGGGTTACTTCCATTTTGACAAAAAGGAGAACCAATATAGCTATATCCTGCAGAAGGATTATTATTGATAATTGTCATTGTTATGGAACTTATATTCGGACAAGCACCATTTGTTGTGTAGGAGAGCGTGTATGCGCCTAAAGCACTTGTTGATAAATCAATAGTTCCTGTAACGGGGTTGATGGTTAAGCCGGCAGGGACCGCTGAAAAAGTACCACCAGGTAAGCCGGTAATTGTTGGTGTTTGAGCCGGCCCTGAAGTACAATAGGTAGCTGATGGATATGTAAAAGAAGCGTCATCAGAAGGAACTATTGTAACAACAGTTGATGCACTCACTCCAAGACAAAAACCACTTGGCGGAATGGTATTGGTGATGGTATATGTACCCGGTGCGCAGGCTGATAAATCGATCTCACCCGTATTAACATGTGCAAATACCAAACCTGCGGGAGTTGCAGAGAATATGCCGGCACTTGCGCCAACATCATAAACAGGGAAAGGGTTAATTCCATTTTGACAGAATGGGGAACCGATATAACTGAAAATGGCTGAAGGAGTAGCATTGGTAATTGTCATTACAATACAACTGGTAAGAGGGCAAACTCCGTTTGTTGAATAACAAAGATTATAAGCACCCAATGCACTTGTGGATAAATCGATAGTACCTGTTAAAGGATTAATTGATAAACCACTTGGAGTTGATGTGAAGACACCTCCCGGTAATCCGGTAATGGTAGGCGTTTGGTTACTTCCTGACTGGCAATATGTGGCAGAGGTATAGGTAAAAGAAGCGTTATCTAAAGGATTTACTGTAATTGCAACATTAACGGGTGCTCCAGGACATCCACTTCCTACTGCAGATACTGCGTAAACAGCTGTGCCAGGAGTAGTTCCTGTATTTATAAGTGTTTGTTCCAGCATACTTGAATCAGAACCAAGGGTACCACCAGATACACCTGCAAGAAAAACTGTCCATGAAAAAGTTGCACCTGCAACGTTGCTGGTTAATGCGATAGACGTGGTATCCCCTGAACAAATAGTTTGTGATGTAGGTGTTGCAAAAGCCAAGGGAATTGGGTTAACAACGACTATTGCAGTTATTGGAGCACCTGTGCAAAGCAAAGTTGCAGGGGTAATTGTATATGTGGCAGTATCTGAAACCACACCTGTGGTTGTTAAAAGCTGGGTAATAGTTGAATCAGTATTTGCAAATGCACCTAAAGGAGCAGTTTCTACAACCGTCCAAGAAAAAGTTGTCCCAATCAGTGTACTTGTTAAAACAATAGAAGAGCTATCTCCAGAACAGAGTATTTGTGTTGCAGGCGTAGCAGTGGCTACCGGGGTAGGGTTAACAGTGATAACTACGATATTGGAAAAAACATCTGCAACACCACCGCAGGAAGAAGCTTTTCTTCTGAACCATCGTGTATTTGCAAGCCCGGCCGGTGGATCATAATTCAGACCAGTTGCACCTAAAATATCGATCCACGTAGTACCATTATCATCACTATATTGCCATTGATAAGTAGCATAAACAGTACCGGCTGTAATGCTGCTTAAGCTATCAGGATCTTCCCCGGCACAAATGGTATCATCAACAGCAATACTACCAGGAAGTATGGTTTGATAAAACCAATAGTAACTCCATCTGACAGCATATGTTCCAGGATCACCACCACAATTTCTTTGGTAGGTATTATAATTCCACTGGCATGGGGGATTGGTATTTATAATAACAGTTCCTAAAGTGGAGTAACCGCCACAAACATTATCATCAGAGCCACAAAACCAACTATCCCTTTCCCAGCCATCCATTGAAATAGAAATGGGAGCAGTAGCTAACTGGGTTTGCGGAGCCACCCAGGTAAAATTGGTTGCGCCTGACCATCCGCACAGCTCATCAATATCAACATTCCAATTATAAGTACCACTAGGAGTAGTTGCCCTTACCCTCCAGCTTGGATCAGGGTTTCCATTGCAATCATCACAACCCGGTTCGGTATAAGACAAATTATCACCATCAATTTCTACGGTAACATTTTGTGAATGACCATGAAAAAAAAACAAGATTGCAAAAGAAATTATTAAGTAAATTTTATTTTTCATTGTACAATATTAATTTGATATTAAAATCAGTATTATTGAAATTTACATTTTTCAAATTGAGTTGCCCCAATCAATGAAGATCCGTTTCAGTATCGTGTACTTTAGTTAAAGGCAATTTCTTTTTAACTTTTTCAATTTCAGCAGGAGGCAGGCTGGTTCCCCAGCAACTTAAAAAAGACAACTTTTTCAAGTTACCGATCTCTTCAGGAAATTTATTTACAGGGTTATAATATACTCCGAGATAATCAAGATTTTCGAATGCTTTAATTGAAGCTGGAATTACATTTAATTTATTATACCCAAGATTAATATAAGTAATGTTTGTAAGTGAATATAATTCAACCGGGATCTCTGTAATGGAATTGCTAGACAAACAAAGCTCATCCAACTTTTTGAGACCTGCAACAGAAGGTGGTATTTCTGTAAGATTTACATTGACAAGTTTTAATTTTATAAGATTTGTAAGATTCCATACCTCAACAGGAATAGTACAATTACGCGAGATCCCCCCAATTGTAAGTTCTTTGAGAGTAGTTACTTTCCCAATTTCTTTACTGATGTTTTCAAGAGGATTATCCTGAATCTGAAGAACTTCAAGCATGCTGCATGACGTTATTTCAGTATTTAATGATGTTAGCAGATTCTTATTTACATGAAGCGCTTTTAGATTTTTTAATTCATTCAGTCTGGACGGCAGCTTAGTTAAAGAATTACCTGAAATATCAATTTCTTCCAAATTCACAAAAAGGAAAAGTTCGTCAGGGAAATTAACAAGTGCTAAATTACTAAAACGTGCACTGTGATAATAAGTTGGATTTTTGATGGCTTCAGGTAAATTGGAGAGCGTAACAACAGGGCCATATTTTGAAATCGGAATAAAATTATCGATACCTGTTTTAGAAGCAGGATCAAATTGCTTAAGATATGATTTGTCCTCTGATTGAGCCAGAACAGTAAAAAAGCAGGACCAAAAGGCCAAAGCAAGTATAAGTTTAGATTTCGATAAAAAAATAATATTATTTTCCATATTAAAAAAAAGGATTAAACTATTATAAATTAAATGCTTCAAAAACCTTGTAAATAAACTTACGACAATGCCTTCATATATATTGAATTAGAAAAAAAACAAAACTGTTTTCCTTTTTTTTTAATAAAAATATCAGATAGGAAATCCAATATTTAACAAAAAGACTGAATTAAAATTTGTAATAAAAAATAAGATTCCACGCCATTTACAAAATTCAGCAATGGCATAAAAACATTAATCAACTAATGAAGAACAGGGTAAAGTTATAAAAAAATCCGGAAATAAAAAGTTCCCAGGCATTTCAGTTCTTTCAAGGCAAAATTTGGACTTTAACACTAAAAAATCAACTGATTAAAATGTTAACAGGAAAAATCATGTTTTTTACTTAACAATTGTTACAGTACCAATATAATTATGTTTTTTTCTGAATACATCAGTAAGTACCACCTTCCAGGCATACACATCCTGCTGTGCTTTATCGGCACCACGATTGGCCTTACCATCCCAGACTTTATTCAAATCATCGGAATGAAAAATCAGATTTCCCCATCGGTCAAAAATCATTAATTCGTATTTTAGAATACCTACCCCGTGCCCGGAAAAATTATCATTTATCCCATCATTATTGGGTGTAAATGAAGAGGGAATAAAGAAGCTGAATTCGGGCCCGAACACAATTTCATGTATGGCTGTATCAGAACAACCATAAGCATTTTGCACAATTAAAGAAGTATAATAAATACCTACGGAATCACTTGGAAATAAATGCATGGGACTTGCAGTATTTGTTGTTAATGTATCTCCATCACCAAAAATCCAGAGCCAATTATTGACATCTGCTGATGACTGATCACTAAAAGTAATTTCCGGATGCGTCACTGTTGAAGGGTTTGGTGAAGGATCAAATCCTGCCACAGGATTAGAAAAAACATCCACCATTTGAGAAATTGATAAAGTGCCTGAACACGTATTACTGGAAGTTGTTGTTAATGTAACATTATATGTGCCTGTTTGCGAATAACAATGTGAAGGATCCGGAATGTCAGAACCAGTGCTGTTATCGCCAAAATTCCAGTTCCAGCTAACAATAGTTGCCCCGCCAGTAACAACAGTTAAATCATTAAAATTCACACAGTGCAGAGGGCATCCGGCAGTATCATCAACTGTAAAATTAACAACCGGACTTTTATAGAAATGAATAACAACATTTGAAGTGCTGGCTGTACATGGCGACCCGGCCGGATTATCTGTTGTTAATGACAACACTACCGAATCCTGAGCATACTCGGCAGGGCTTGGATTATAAACAGCGTTTAAAACTGAACTGTTTGGAGAATATGTTCCACCCCCACCGCTCCAGGTTCCGCTAGTTGCCGAACCTCCAATTGTGCCTGCAAGTGTAATAACTGAGCCCTCACAAATGGATTGATTTGCCCCGGCATTGGCTATTGGTGATGGCATTATGCTTATAATCATACTATCCACCGCAGAAGCACAAGGTCCGGAAGGATCATCAGAAGTATAAACCAAAGAAGCTGTGCCTGCTTGCGTTTCCGATAAACCAGGTGTATAAACCGCATTGGATAAGGTATTATCAGGACTAAAGGTCCCTCCTCCCCCACTCCATGTTCCGCTAGTTGCAACTCCACCAATTACACCTGCTAAAACAGCAGTGCTGCCAATGCAAATGGTATCATCCAACCCTGCATCTATTATTGCCGGTACATTAATCGAAATAATAACCGATGATGACGCAGGAAGGCAGGAGCCGGGAGGATCGTTAGTGGTTAAAGTTAAAGTTACCGAACCGGCAATAATTTCAGCCAGATCAGGAGTATAAATTGTATTCAAATCAGTATTGTTTGGAGCATAGGTTCCATTTCCACCGCTCCAGGTTCCGCTTGTAACAGAAGCTCCAATAACACCGGCTAATACGGCACCACTGCTTGCGCAGATTGTTTGAGAAGGCCCTGCATCAGCTGTTGCGATGGGGTTAACAGTTACATTTACGGTATCAGTGGATACACAGCTCGGAGAAGTTGCGGTTAACGTGTAGGTTGTTACTACAGGAGAAGTACCTGAGTTGGTAAGTGTTATTGAAGGATTGGAGATCGTTGCGCTTGACAAACCTGCTGAAGGGTTCCAGGAATAGGTATTTCCAAGAACTGCAGCAACGCCTATATTTCCGGTATCTCCGGTACAAAGAACAATGTCAGCACCTGCATTTGTGGCTTGACCGGGATTAACTGTTACAATTACCGATTGTATATCTGTACATCCTCCAACTGCTGTTAATTTTATGTAATACGTGCCACTTGCTGCAACTGCAGCCGGTGATGATAAAGCAGTAGTTGCCAATGAATTTAACCAATAAGACATTACCCCTCCCCCTGTGGTTCCAGATGTGACTGCAGCTAATGTTATATCAACAGTTGCAGGGCTGCAAACTGCAACAGGATCTGTTATTACTAAATCCGGTTGTGGATTTACTGTTACTATTACTGAATCTACCGATTGGCAGCTTGTGCCGGTGGCAGATGTAGTTACCGTATACGTAGTTACTACAGGAAGCGTGCCGGTATTAAGTGCTGTAATACCGGGATCAGAAACGGAAGAACTGCTCAAACCTGCTGATGGCAGCCATGAATAGGAGTTGCCTGCAGTTAATGGAATTCCGATATTTCCGGCAGCTCCTGAACATATTGTTAAATCAGTACCTGCGTTAGATATGGGCTTAACACCAACCACAATTGTAATGTTGTCGGAATCGGGACAAATACCAGAAGCGGTATAAGTTATCGAATTGTTTCCAGCAGTTGCAAGTGCAGGATCAAAAGCCCCTGTGGAGGTATTTGTAATACCTGTTCCAGACCAGATACCTCCGGAAATATTTGTAGTAAGAGTAATTGCCGGATCGGTGTTACAAAAAGGTCCGGCCGGAGTTATTGCAGGCGTAGGATTTATAGTTACAACTACCTGATCCAATGACATACATCCCGAAAACGCATCGGTGGTGATTACTGAGTAATTCAAAACCAAAGGTGTGGTTCCGGCATTTACTTCTGTAATAGCGGGATTTGAAGCGATTGAGCTACTCAATCCAGTTGAAGGTGTCCAGGAATATAAATAACCTATTACAGGCGGCCCACCAATACTCCCTGAGGCTCCTGAACAAATAGTAGTATCAAGACCTGCAGTTGAAACAGGGGGATCATTAACAACAATTATGAGGGTATCCGCACGGGGACAACTACCGGAACTTGGGAGGGTATAAAAAATTGAATGATTTCCGGAAGATGCAATTGCAGGATCAAATATTCCGTTTGTAGCATCAGTAATACCTGTTCCGCTCCAAACACCTCCTGCAATATTCGCATTGAGAATTGCAGCAGGATCATAGGTACAGAAAGGACCGGCATTAAAAATTGAAGGGGGATTAGAATATCCGGTTACAGTGGCGGAAGCATGAGAACAAACAGAACCGACCGTAGTCACCAAGGTATAAGCCCCTTGTGGTAAGCTGTTTCCAGACACATCCAATGTTAATGCTGTTTTTCCTACCAGAGCAACTCCGCTTAAATACCACTGATAGGTAGCCCCTGTAACTGCATTTCCTGTGAGAAGTGCCGTATTGTTGCACCAGTTGCCTGACTGTATGATCGCAGAGTTTACAGCTGCTGTTTTATTTAAAAAAAGATTATCAAAATAAAAATAAGGATAACATGGACCATTTGTATAGCCAGCCGGCAGAGTGCATGGGGAGCCAAAAATTATAGCATTAATATTTACTGTTGGAGTAAAATTAAGGGTGATCGTACCCCATGTATTTACGGGGGTATAAAGTGCTGTTCCTAAAACCTGCCATGGTGCAGGCGGACAAAGCTGTCCGGCAAAGGGAAGATTAGTACAGCTTGTGCTCCCATAGATAACTATGTTTGATGGAGGATAATTAATGACCCCACCGTTACAAACCCCTCCCATATTTGAAATTGGAGTGGAAGCAATACTCATTTCTAATGAATACGCGGTATCAGCGAGCATTGGCGAAAGTAAGCAAGATCCGATGTACTCTTGATATCCAGTAGCAGAGATCACTCCGGCAATTCCATTTCCATCCGGAAAAGGAACAAGTCCTGCCGCTGTAGCACCACCAAAAACCAAACCACATGTATTCATATAATCCGCTGTAGCACTTGAAGCCTGCACCCAGCCCTGTGCACAATTCATCTGACTGAATGTGCTGGGACAACAGTTCATTGACTCAAAAGAAGCATTAGCAATCAGGGATGGTGTGGGAGGTGTGCAAGAACAATCAACAGAATCATTCAGATCAATCAATCCATTGCCATTATCATCTATTCCATTATTGCATATTTCCTGCCCATACGTGAATATGGACAGCGACAATAATATTAATAGCATGAAAGCTCTGTTAAACAACGGAATAGTTATTTTAACAATTGACATGTTGGAATATTTTGTTTTAAACTGAGATAAATATATTGATTTTTTCGTTACAAAAAAGAATTCGGCTAAGGCTTTTTAGATTATAACCAAGATGCAATTAATGCGTTTTAAGTTGCATTATATTTTGCTTTTATGTGATTGGGAAACCGGGAAATAATTTAAAAAAATGCAAATGGCCTTTTTATAGGAAAGGGTTGTTACCTAACAGACTTTATATAAGTTAAAGTGTTAAGGCAATCAGCCGCACTTTCTCGACAAGCTCGAAATGACTGCGCGCGTGGTAATTTCGAGCTTGTCGAAAAAATTGTGTGTACCCATTTTAACCATCAATTTCTTTGTAAACATTACAATGTATTTTAGCTTATATAAAGTCTAATACAAAATGTGCTCGAAAAGTCAATAATCAACTAAACCTTAAGCAATGCAAGATTTAGGTTACGATAATAACCTTGGGGAATTATTTTTCTTTACGTGATACTTTAAATTCAGTTCTACGATTTTTGGCGTGTTCTTCTTCGGTACATTCAACTCCATCAATACACCTATTGATCAATTTACTTTCACCATACCCTTTACCGGAAATCCGATCTTTAGAAATCCCGTTATTTATAATATAATCTACAGCAGCATCTGCACGCTGCTTGGAGCGTTTCATATTGGTTTCGGAAGAAGAACGAGAATCGGTATGCGATGAAATTTCAATCACCAGCTGTGGATCTTTTTCCATAATATCAATTACTTTATATAAAATTTTTGAAGCTTCCGCTGTTACTTCATATTTACTATACTCGTAATATATATTTTCAATGATCTTCAGATCCTGTTTATTAGCACTGGTTTTCAATTGCAAAACTTTCAACCATGGATCGTCAACATACACAATGCCCAGTTTTTGTTTTTCACTCGGCAATATTTCGAACTTAAATGCACCGCTATTGCGAACGATCTCTTTAACAACAATATCTTTATTATCCGTTAAATATATTTTTTTCAATTTTTTCAGTTGTGTATCTGTTTCGTCAAGTTGAAACAGAACATGTTGATCGGCCGGAAGGTTTTCAAATTTAAAAGCCCCGAACGCATCGGTTTTAGTAGTTTGTAGCACTTCTCCTTTTTCGTTCACTAAATTAACTGTTGAATTTGCCAAGGGGGTTTTATCGTCTGAAACTAACTTCCCTTTAAAATCAAGGCGCAATTCGGTATCTTCCACTTCCATTAATTTTAAGGTAGTTTTATCTGAGGCAAGAAATGAAAATTTAAAACTGCCTTTATCTCCGGAAGAGGTTGCCTGCATTTCTTTACCGCTTTTATTGGTCATAATAATTTTAGTATTTGCAGGTAATTGAGTATCGTTCTCATCCACTTTCACTAAAAAATTTTGATCCGAAGGTAAATTTGTGAATACAAATGAACCAAAAGAATTGGTGTACACAGTTTGTACTATTTCGCCTTTTTCATTCAACAAATTAACCTTGGTATTTGTTAATGGTTTTGTTGAATTTTTCCCAACTAGTAAATTACCGGCAAAAGTTACTCCATCTATAGAAATTTCGGGCAAAGCATTTGGATCGGCCGGCAAATTGCGGAATACAAGTTTCCCACCTTTTCCATCAATACCTGTTTCGCGAATAAAAACTTCCTTTTCATTTGCTAAATAATATTTTGCTTTAGCAACAAATTTAGGACCGGAGTCATCCAACTTTATCAGGTATTTTTTATCAGGATCCAGATCCTCGAATTTAAAGAAACCTTTACTATCCGTTGAAGACATATTTAAAATTTGCCCGCCCTCGGATAAAAGCATTATGTCATTATTTTTTAAAGGGGTATTGAGATTCTGACTTATCACTATTTTACCTGAAATAGTAACTGATTTATTAAGTGCGGAGAAACTGTATATGTCATCACTTCCTTTCCCTCCCGTTCTGTCAGATGAAAAATAACCGGTATTATAATCATCAGAAAAAACAATTCCAAAATCGTCAGCAGATGAATTCAGGAGGGCTCCAAGATTTTTCACATTTGAATATTTACCCTTTACATTTGTTGCGGAGAAAACATCAAGCCCGCCAAAACCAGCATGTGCAGTGGAAGAAAAATATAAAACCTCGTCTTTACGCAAATAAGGGAACACCTCATCACCGGCAGTATTTATTTTGTTACCCAAATTTTGAGGTGTACCCCAATTTTCACCATTTTTTTCACAAACGTAAATATCCATACCTCCCTGTCCACCGGGCATGTCAGAAGCAAAGAAAAGTTTCTGGCCATCGGTTGAAAAACGTCCATGTGCTACAGAAAATTCATCACTATTGTATTGAAATGGTTTTACCTTAGACCATTTGTTATCTTTTAAAGAAGAAAAATACAATTTAGTACGGTTCACAAATTTTTTGTCTTTATTATTAAACAGATCCACGTGGGTAATAAGAACCATATTTTGTTCGGTATTAAAACTTACCGGACCATCATGGAAATCGGAGTTTACAGGCCAAGGGAAAGGTTTCACTTCCTCCGAAAACTGAGCAGCTCCATCAGATCCTTTTTTCATTTCACTAAAATATACATGAAGAAAATTTTCTTTTTCATTCATCAGGTTTTTATTCCTATCAGATATAAAAACAAGTTGATTCTTAAAGAATACCGGGGAAAATTCGGATTGCTCTGTATTGATAGTTGAAACAAGACTTACATCAAACTGATTTGCTTTTTTTGTAAGTAATTTAATATCATCACACGATTTCATTAACAACTTTCCAATCTTATCATCGGGCACTGCTATAGAATAGGCTTTAAATTCCGCTTTAGCTTCATCAATTTTATTATTGCTTTTAAGTACCATCCCATAATAAAGATGATTGATGGGACTAACATTTTTCTGGTTCATCAGCCTGGCATAATATAATTCGGCTTGTTTATAATTTTTTATTAAGCGGTAGGAGTTGGCTATTTTTTCAAGTGCTTCGGGGCTTTCATCCTTTTTTAAAATATTCTCGTATTGCTTGATGGCCAATGAATATTCTTTGTTAGTATAGTATTTATTGGCTTTCTCAAGCTGTGCAAAAGAGGAAGTGCAGATAAATAGAAATAAAAATATGTGGAAGAATGATATTTTCATAAATTGACGAAAAAAAAGCATTATGTATTATGTATTATGTATTATGTAAATATGTAATAAGTAATATGCGGTATTTAATATGAATTAAGCAGTTAAAAAAAAAGTGCTGAACAAATCAATTTTAAAAATACCGGGGTGAAAAAAAGTTCGGTTTTGAAATTTTAAAATCATAACTTAACATTATCTCATGGCTACCACCACTAGCCCTGCCTATTTTATTGATCCCCAGATCAAAAGCATAACCTATCTTAAATTTGTCGGTAATATTAAATTGAGTATAAGCAACTATTCCATATCTTGAACGCAGAGAGAGACCAAGCCATAAACGATTTTCAAGCAAAAAACTAAAATTAAGATCAGCAGAGGCCGGTGAACCTTTCGCGGCTTTGATCATACATGAAGGACTAAAAATTAATTTTTTTGAAATTAGCAAAGCTTTACCACCCGTGAAAAACAAGTGGGGTGATAATTGAGAGTCTGTCCCATTCAGATTATCAACACTTGTTAAACGGCCACTATATAAGTGAGTTGCACTAAAGCCTGCATACATTGAATTTGTATAGTAATATAATCCAGCATCAGCAGTAGGAACAATAACCGAGGCGTTATACCCATTGTATTTATCGAGAGGGTCTTTATAGAAATTTTCAAGATTGTAATTATAGCTGTATTGGTAGATACCAAAACGCAATCCCATGGATAATTTCCCGTCCCTGATCTTAATACGATATGCGTAGGAACCTAAAGCGCCTATACTCTTTTTAGGTCCCAGCTGATCCGCAATAACAGTGAAACCCAGACCTGCTTTCTTTTTGCGCATGGGGCCATGGATAGTGATTGTTTCCGTTTTTGGCGCACCATCAATTCCCGTCCATTGGTTACGTAAAAAAACAGCGGTACTCAAGCCTTCTTTGCTTCCTGCATAAGCAGGATTAATAGACAATTGGTTAAACATGTATTGGCTGTATTGAGGATCTTGTTGAGCAAAGCTCAGCCCGGCTTCCCCTATTGGGAGGAGCAGCAAAACAGAAAACACGCTTCCAAGCCTCTTTGAAAGGGAAAAGAACCCACGCATAGCCCCAATATTTGTTACCCTTTTCATTGTATCCTTTTTTACATCTCGCCTCTTCTCCTTTGTTATGGAATTAAGAGAAGAGACCTTTTAATGAGTTAATTCCACCCAGCCTTTATAAACTTTTCCACCAGCTTCAATAATATAAAAATAGGTTGCATCGGGCAAATTGGAATCCTTTGTATTTTTCCCATCCCAAACTACTGATTCATTATCATAATTTTTCTTTGTCCAAACCAAATCACCCCAACGGTTGTAAATAGAAACAATATTTGTTTTAAAATTGGTGATTCCATCTATTTGCCAATTATCATTATGACCATCCTGATTGGGTGTGATCCCTTTATAAATAACTAATTGCGCTCCGCAATCCACCTGATCTTCGGTGATGGTTACAGTACCCGGAATAGAAAAATTTCCGTCTTTAACAACGTAAGAATAGGTTCCGGGAGCAAGATCTTCAAATAAAAATTTAGGTCCGAAAGCGGAGTTTTGCCAACTGTAAGTTACTGTCCCGGAATTATTAATTACTGATAAATTAGCACTTCCATTGCTTGCTCCAATACAAGTAGAGTTTACGCCAACGGCTTCAACACTAAATGCATTATCTTCAGGTTGCTGAAAACCTTGTGTTAACCATTTAACACTGGAAAACGGAGAAGCAGTTGAATCGGATGTTACCATCACTTCTCCAACAGTATAATCAATCGTACCCCAGGGGAAAGTCCCGGAACCACCTGCTGTGCCCAAAACCTGGCGCATTGGAGGAACATTTTGCACTTGTGCTGCTGCGGTATGATGCAACCCCAGCGTTAAAAGGCAAAGAAAGGATAGTTTAAGTATTTTATTTATCATATTCTTTTAAACGTTCCGAAATTGTAAATTTTCAAATGGATTACCATACAAATTTCACGGCTTATCTTGGGAACTTATTATTCTTATTTTATGTTTACTACGAAACTACGAAATTTTGTTTATAATTTTTGTTTCTTTTGATTATTTTTTATTTTTTATCGAGGGTTCCTTTTTTGAGGTTTGTAAAATTTATTGCAGAGCATTTCTAAAGGAATAAAAATGTTCATTGAACAATATCGGGAAGGCTGTCTGGGGCAAAAGGTGTTTTTTGCAGGAAAAAGGCTCATCCGCCCCATCTCTTTTAAAGAGGGGGCTTAAGAGCTGTGGTAATTATATTTAGAAAAAACATCCCTCCAAAAAGATCGGGAATGATAAATGAGATACTACTTTGATTGGAATCAAAGGGCCTTTAGAATTAATTTTTTAGAGATATATCATGAAAAACTCGCTTTTTCAATCGAACTTCAGCATTCAAAAACCTATTACCGATTGAAACAATTAAATCCCTTCACTCAATTCCAACCAACGCAAAGATTTTTCGTCAAGCTGAGTAATGATATTGCCAATCTGACCGGTCCATTTTACAATATCATCATGGTTATCAGTACTCGTGTTAAGGTCTTCGGTAATTTTAGCTTTTTGAGCTTCAAGTTTAGCAATGTCTTTTTCCAACTCTTCGAATTCAAATTTTTCTTTAAAACTTAACTTTTTCTTTTGAGTGGCCGTTTTTGAAGTTGTATCGGCTGTATATGAAACAGGCGCAGCGTCAATAGAAGCAGACTTTGCAGCGGTTTGCTGTTGGCTTGCTTTGGCATCCTTCCCTATTTTTTTCTCCTCCTGTTCTTTCTTATCCCTGTATTCAGTATAATTTCCCGGAAAATCACGAACAACGCCCTCTCCTTCAAACACAAACAAGTGGTCAACCATTTTATCCATAAAGTAACGATCGTGTGTTACAACAAGCAAGCAACCCTGAAAACTGGTTAAAAAATCCTCCAATACACTTAGCGTAACAATATCCAAATCGTTGGTTGGCTCATCGAGGATCAAAAAATTAGGATTTGTTATCAAAATGGTCATTAAATATAACCTCCGTCTTTCGCCACCACTCAGCTTGGAAACAAAGCCGTATTGTACATCAGGGGGAAACAAAAACTTCGTAAGTAAGCCTGATGCCGAAAGTTTAGAACCATCTGCCAAAGGAATAAATTCAGCAATATCCTTTACCACATCAATTACTCGTTTATCTTCATTGAGTTTTAAACCTTCCTGGGAATAATACCCAAATACTATGGTTTCACCTGTTGAAATACTTCCGGAATCAGGCATCTCCAAGCCCATTACCATATTCAAAAAAGTGGATTTCCCAACCCCATTTTTACCAATAACACCAATTTTCTCCCCTTTTTTGAAAATGTAAGAAAAATCGTTAATTATTTTTGTTTCGTCAAACGCTTTTTTGATCTTATTGAATTCTAATATTTTACCACCAATACGAGACATTTGAACTCCCAGCACCAATTTTTCTTCTGTTTGTTTGCTGAATGCTTTGTCTTTTACCTCGTAAAAGGAGTCTACTCTATATTTCGCTTTAGTACCGCGAGCACGGGGCATTTTACGCACCCATTCCAATTCTCTTTTGTATAAATTTTTTGCTTTATCGATCTCACTGTTTTCCATCATTTCACGTTCAGCCTTTTTCTCAACAAAATATTGAAAATTGCCCCTGTAATGAAATAATTTACCTGCGTCTATCTCAACAATTTCGGTACAAACGCTATCTAAAAAATAGCGGTCGTGCGTAACAAGTAATAAGGTAAGATCTCTGGATACCAAATAATTTTCCAGCCATTCGATCATTTCTACATCCAGATGGTTGGTAGGCTCATCGAGTATAAGCAAATGAGGCTCATCAATCAGCACTTTCGCTAATGCAACACGCTTTTTTTGTCCACCGGAAAGGGTAGATATTTGTTTATCCAGAAAAGCAATTTTCAAACGTTGCAAAATTTCATGCACCTTCGCTTCAAAATCCCAGGCTTCCAGCTTATCCATCTGTGCGCTGCACAGCTCAAGCT
The DNA here is from genome assembly GCA_030654175.1 of Bacteroidia bacterium. Lineage (GTDB taxonomy): Bacteria > Bacteroidota > Bacteroidia > 2-12-FULL-35-15 > 2-12-FULL-35-15 > 2-12-FULL-35-15. The sequence continues at coordinate 36,715 of JAURXZ010000019.1, read as the reverse complement.
GTTCAGACGTTTTATCATTATAATCTTTTTCGAATTCGGTTAAAGCAGTTTCATAATTGCGAACGGCATTCAACATTGGATTGTCGGTATTATAAATAGCTTCAATCACAGTGCTGTTTGCATCAAACAAAGGATTTTGATCCAGGTAAGTAACTGTGATATCTTTTCGGAAGGTAACCGAACCACCGTCTGATATCTCTTTGCCTGTGATGATCTTAAGCAGTGTTGATTTTCCTGCACCATTTTTAGCGATCAACGCCATACGCTGGCCCTGATTAAGTCCAAAGCTTATTTTATCGAATAATACTTTTGATCCGTATGATTTTGAAACGGATTCTACTGATAGATAGTTCAATTTTTAAAAATTTTAAGTAAATGAATTTGGTGTTGATATAAGTTTTTGAAATTTCGAAATTATGTTTTTGGGCGTTCCGCTTTCTCCAAAAAGAAAGTGGACGGGCTTTACGCTGCAATCTTTTCTAAAACGAAAAGGATTTACGCTGCAATCCCTAACGCAACTTTATAGCCCCAAAGGATGTTTGGTACTCCAAATAGTAATTTTTTATTTAGTATACGTAAAAAAACATTCGTTACCCATAACTAATAACAGCCAACAAAGGTACCTAAAATAGTGCATAAATACTATCTGTTTGATACTGTTTTACAGAAAAAAGGAGATATTGGATTTCAAAATAAATGCAAAAGGAGAAAAACAAAAATTATTCGGGATCTTTCTCTTTTTCTTTTGGAACAAAATTATAAGTGATAGTGGTATCATCGGCAGGCTCGTCCTCGGTTTCAGAGGATTCGTAATCTTCACTTACATCAATTTTCTCATTTTCTTCATCATCACCAAAATCATAAACACGGCTAACCGGTCCTTCTTTACGGAAATGGTAGGCTGTTGTTAATCCGGCCAAAGCGCCCAGTAAATGCGATTCCCATGACATACCGCTTCTCAGTGGTAATATCCCCCAAACAGTACCACCATAAAGAAAAACAACGAACATGGATAAAGCAAGTAAACGGGTATCTTTTCTAAATACTCCACTAAAAAACAAAAAAGTGACAAAACCATAAATAATTCCACTGGCTCCAATGTGGTAAGCATCACGTCCAATTGCCCAAACCCAAATACCTGTCATTAAATACACCCAGAAAAATATCTGGAATGCAATTGAACGATAAAAATAAAAAATAACAGGCCCCAAGATCAACAATGGGGCAGAATTGGCAATCAAATGGGAGAAATCGGCATGTAATAACGGGGAGGTAATTATTCCAAATAAACCATGAAAAGTGCGAGGATATAAACCATACCAGGATAAATTTACGTTCTCAACAGTTTCAAATAATTTTATGCCCCACAGTATTAATAAAAATAAGGCAGGATAAAGAATACTGAAGAATAATTTTGATGTAGTATTACGCATAGTTCAACGAATTACGGTTACGAATAACTAATCTTTACGAATTTACGAAACTATATGTTTAAAAGCAACAAACACAAACCCCGAATGATAAGGATTCTCTGCTCGGCTTCATCGTTCTGACGGACATTCAATTCTTAATGGACAATCTCCTAAACATCCGTTATTCGTAACCATATTAAATCAGTAATTCATAGTGGCAATGTTTGTACCAAAAATAAAGCGTGACAGAAAGACATTGTTTGATTTTAAAAGTATTTCATTTATATTTGTTTCGGTTCCGCGTTATGAAAAAAGTAATTTCTATATTTTTATTTGGCATTTTCCTGTTCAATATGGCAGGTTATATTATTGCATTTAAATCTTTTCAATATCAAATAAAAAAAGAAATAAAAGCAGAAATAAAAAGGAACGTAAATCCTAATGAACTAACTGCCATTGTTATTGACAAGAAACAAATCAACAAAATTGATTGGCAGCAAGAAGGGAAAGAAATGTACTACAAAGGCAAACTTTATGATGTTGTAAGACTTACTAAAAATGACACTTCCATTACCTATTATTGTATCAATGACAAGCAGGAAGAATTATTATTCGCCAATCTTGAAGAACATATAGCTACCCACATTGCAGCTAACAAGCCAATAAAAAATCAGGGTTCTAAAAAATTAGCAGATAAGTTTGCTAAGCTGTATTTTTTGAATGAGGAATTAACTAAATTTAATATTGTTTCGTTCAACTTAACACAGCTTTCCTCAACTAATCTAAATTACCGATCTACATTAATCGAAACTGATTCTCCTCCCCCTGAATTTGTTTAATTTCGTTTTCAGTTCTATACCCCTAACAGGGTTTTAAACCCTGTCAGGGTTGAAAAAGCAAAACAATTATTTGCTATCTGATTTTTTTCAGCGTTTGCTATTATGCATCCTACTGAATAAGAAAGTATTAAATTCTGTTTGCGCTATAACTATATCGTTTGTAGAAAGCAAAACAAATCACTATTATAAAATCTTTTTAAATATATTCAATGAAAAAAAATATACTCTCAATGGCAATGATGCTTTATGCATTAATTTCGGGAGCTCAAACATTAACGATTGTGGATAAAACTACCCGGCAAACCATACCGGGTGTAGCTGTCTATTCTAATAATCCACCACACTCCACCTATGCCAATTCTAAAGGACAAATTGATGCATCCATCTTTAAAGCTGCTGACAGCGTTTATTTTAAACTGGTAGGTTATGAATCCCCCTCCTATTCATATCAACAGCTTGAATCAATGAAATTTAAAATTGAATTGACTGAAACACGTATTTCACTTGGTGAAGTGGTCGTTTCATCAAACCGTTGGGAAGAAAAGAAAATTGAAACGCCTAACCGGATCGAAAAGATCAGTAAAAAAGATGTGGCTTTTCAAAACCCTCAAACATCAGCGGATCTATTGGAAACAAGTGGCTATGTTTACATTCAAAAAAGCCAGTTGGCAGGAGGATCACCTAACCTGAGAGGTTTTTCCACTAACCGTGTAATGTTGGTAGTTGATGGTGTTCGGATGAATAATGCTATTTTCAGGGCAGGGAACTTGCAAAATGTTATTTCAATTGATGCATCAGCTCTTGAAAACACTGAAGTGTTGTTTGGCCCTGGTGCTGTAATGTACGGCAGTGATGCGATTGGCGGGGTAATGGATTTCCATACCTTACAGCCAAAGTTTGCTGACAGTAGCAAAACACTTGTCACAGGTAGTACCTTTGGACGCTTTTCATCTGCAAACACTGAAAAAACGGGACACCTTGATTTTAATATCGGATCTAAAAAATGGTCGTTTCTTACCAGTGTTACTTACGCTGATTATGATGATCTACGTGCCGGTTCTGATGGAAACGCTTATTTCCTGCGTCCTTCCTACGCACAAACATTTGATGGGAAAGATTCTACAGTTATAAATAACGACCCCTCGTTGCAAGTTGGTTCAGCATTCAGTCAACTGAATCTGATGCAAAAAATTCGTTTTCAACCCAACAAAGCCTGGAACATTGATTACGCATTTCATTATTCAGCTACATCAGATGCTCCCCGTTATGACCGTTTATACTTAGATGCCAATAATGATGCGGTACTTGATAATGCGGAATGGTATTACGGTCCTCAAAAATGGATGATGAACCGCCTGGGTTTTATCAATACAAAAAGCAATAAAATATACGACCAGTTGCGTTTTGTTGTTGCAGTTCAAAACAACGAAGAAAGCCGTCACGACAGGAAATTCAACAATAAACAACTTCGTAATCAAACAGAAACAGTTGATGCTTATTCTTTCAATTTAGATCTTGATAAAAAATTAAATGAAAAAGCAACGTTGTTCTATGGAGCAGAAGTGATTTACAATAAAATTGGTTCTGTAGCGAACAGGATACATATTGTAACACAAAAAGAAACGCCTACTACTACCCGATATCCGGACGGTTCAACATGGCAGGCGTATGGAGCTTATGCAAATTTTAAATATAAGATCAATCCAAAAATGATCCTGAATGCCGGAGCACGTTACACTCATTATACAATTAAAGCTGATTTTGATACCACCTTATTTCCCTTCCCTTTTGTTCATGCCGAAAACAGCAGTGGAGCATTGAATGGCAGTCTGGGTATGGTTTATAGTCCGAATACAACCTGGCAAGTATACGTCAATGCAGCAACGGGTTTCCGAGCACCAAACCTGGATGATATGGGCAAAGTTTTTGATTCTCAGCCCGGAACAGTTGTGGTTGCTAATGCTGATCTTAAACCAGAATATGCTTATAATGCGGAAATAGGAATGGCTAAAACATTTGGTCACTTTTTAAAAGTGGATTTTGCAGGTTATTATACCTTGCTTAAAAATGCTTTGGCACGGAGAGCGTTTCAATACAATGGGCAAGACAGCATCGATTATGATGGCCAACTGAGCCAGGTGCTTGCCATTCAGAACATCACAGGCGCTTATGTATATGGTGTTCAGGCTGGCGCTGATATCAGTTTTGGTAAAGGGTTTGGAATGAGTACTAAGATCAGCTATCAAAAAGGGGAAGAGCAAAGTGAGGATAGTTTAATCTATTATCCAAAACCACATGTTGCACCTTTGTTTGGCAGTACACATTTAACATACGTCCGCAAAAAACTTAGACTTGATCTGTATGCACAGTATAACAAAAAAATGGAATTCAAAGATCTCCCTTTAGTTGACCGTACAGACAATGTGCCTTATGCTAAAGATGCGAATGGGCTCCCTTTTACTCCGGCTTGGTACACACTTAATTTCAAAGCGGCTTATTATATTAATCAATATGTTGCATTGAATGCCGGGGTGGAAAACATAACAGATCAACTGTACCGCCCCTATTCATCGGGGATAAGCGCTGCAGGCAGAAATTTCATAATTTCTCTGAGAGCGCAATTTTAATTGTTTAGTAATCTCTCATTAACATTTCAGTAATGTCGGTTCGGTAATCTTGCATCATAAAAATTTTATATTATGATGACTAATTATTTAAAAAACAATCCGGCTATAGATGCAGTGATCTATTTAAAGAACGGAACAAGAAAGCATGGGGTGTTGGTAGATAACAGTTTGCGAAGAAATGATGCTTTCCATTTTATTTGCAATACCAATTTTCATTTATTCCAGGAAACGAATAGTCCTGAGTTTATTGAAATAGTGCCCGGCAAATTGATTGCTTCTATTGATACTAATCTTAAATAGGAGCTCTCTTATAACAAATAGTTTGTGTGTTTTTACAAACCGGGACTAAAGTCCCAGGTTCATTGTGTTTCTATATAACCCCGCCTTTAAAGGCGGGGTTATTAAAAAACCTGCCAAGCAAGCTCTAAGAGAACCCACGTTGCTTTTTAATGTTTTCGTAAGCCTGCAGTACTTTTTGAAATTTTTCTTTTGCCGCTTTCTGAACCTCTTCGCCAAGTGCTGCTACTTTGTCAGGGTGAAATTTCACAGCCATTTTACGATATGCTTTTTTCACTTCTTCATCCGTTGCAGAAGTTTCTATTTCAAGGATCTTGTAATCGCTTGTTGCATCCTTGAAATACATTGCCTTCAGTGAATTAAAATCAGCAGCGCTTATACCAAGGTAATTAGCAATTGTATGAATTGTTTGTAATTCCAACTCATGCACATGATCATCGGCTTTTGATATGCCAAAAAGATAATGAATGATCTGCAATCTTTCAGAATGCGGCATAAATTGCTTGATCTGAGTACAAACCTGGTGCAATGGAATTTCTTGCTTTAAAATTTCTTTCAGCATTAGTAATTGCTGCTGAGCATGATCTTCCCCAAACTGCCGGGCTAAAAACTTTTTTACATAATCCAATTCACTCTTCAGTATTTTTCCATCGCTTTTCATCACAGCGGCCGACAATACCAATAAACTCGCAGTAAAATCACCTACATGCGGAGCTCCGCCAGAAATATATTTTGTTTTACCATCATCTTTAACAGTAACACTTGCAGCATCAAATGCAGAACCTAAAGCGAAACCAAGAATACCTCCTAAAGGGCCACCCAGGGCCCATCCCAAACCTCCGCCTAACCATTTACCAAACTGTACTTTTGCCATAATTAATTAATTTTTGAGGCGCAAAGATAATCTTTTCAATTTGGCAATTCAACAGTAGGCAATTAAACAATTTACAGAGCCGATTTTGCCGGGGACAAAATGAATACCCCCGAGGTAATATTTGCCACAGATTGCACAGATTCACACATATAAATTTGAAATAATTTGTGAAATCTGTGGCGAAGAACTAACAACAATCGACATTTCACCTTTAGCCTGACACCTGAAGGACATTGAATTATAAATTGTAATTTCGTAAATCACAAAAACACATAAAAAAATGAAAACAGATATTTATACTAAAACAATTTTGACAGTAATCGCGGTAGCCCTTGTACTGCTTGTTATTCAAAACACCACCATAGTTAATGAAGCCAAAGCCGATAAAACCAATTTTAACAAATTTGCAACCGTTCCTGTAAATAATGATGGTTCTATTAATGTGAAGTTAGTAAGCGATCAATTGGATGTAAATTTAAAAAGTATAGGAGGCAGCAGTGTATATGGAGCATTGCCTATCAATTTAAAAGAAATAGGAGGCAGCAGCATTCATGGTGCTTTACCTGTTAATTTCAAAGAGGTTAATGGAAGTTCTATCAGTTCGAATGGCCTACCGGTAAACATTACAGCGGTGAATGGAACAAGTGTTTATAGTGCTATTCCTGTTAAGCAGCAATAGTTAATTTAGAAGGATTCTAAATAAAACCTTAACTTTTTTTATCTTTTTTGTAGATTAGAATAAATGTATTAGGTTTGCACCCGTATTAACCCAAAAAATAAAAAAAACATGAAAAAAGTAGTATTATTTGTTGCAGTTATTTCTGCATTTTCTTTTGCTTCTTGCAAAAAAGATCAAACTTGTACCTGTACATCAACTTATAACGGTGTAGCAGGTGGAACCGCTGATGTTACAACTTTTCCAAAAGCTACAAAAGCTGCTGCAAGAGCGAATTGTTTAAGTTCAACTAAAGTGGACGGTACTGTTACAACTATAAGAACTTGTGAACTGAAGTAATTGAAAAATCAGATATTACTATTTTTTTTTAATCAAACTAAAAAAACTAAAAAAACATGAAAAAATTATTTATATGTGTTGCAGTTATTTCTGCTTTTTCTTTTGCTTCTTGTAAAAAAGACCGTACTTGTACTTGTACTACTGTATATACTGATGGATCACCAGCCACTACTGACGTTGTTACTATTATTGACTCTAAAAAAGGTGATGCTAAAAAAGTTTGTATAGATCATACAACAGGCACTGGTACTGATTTAGAAACAACTACCTGCGAACTAAAATAAATTGTATACAATTAATTTACCTATTTAATCATTTTAAAAAATTAAAAAAAACATGAAAAAAGTATTATTATTTGTTGCAGTTATATCTGCATTTTCTTTTGCTTCATGCAAAAAAGACCGTACTTGTACTTGTACAACCACTAGCACAGCTCCTGGCAGCACTTCTTCTACAAGCATAAAAACTTATACAGATGCTAAAAAAGCTGATGCAAGAGCAGCATGCCTTAGCACATCCGGTACTTATGATTTTGGCGGAACAAGTTATGTATGGACAAACACTTGCGATCTTAAATAATTTTTATTGAAATTTTTATTAAAAAGCGTTCCAGATCAGTCGGGAACGCTTTTTTTTCACCCAAATATGTTAAAAAAAATTGCACTCGTATTTCTTTGCGCCTTTTTAGGTGCAGTATTCTTGTTTTCAGGATATACAAAACTATATCCTATTGAGCCTTTTGAATATACTTTTGTAGATCTTGGTTTTATTAATTGGCAGGTTGCTCCATTTATTTCACGAATCCTAATAGGTCTTGAATTTTTTATAGGTGTTCTTCTGCTCTTCAATATCAGTCTTCGCAAAATTGCTTATAGATCTGGCATTGCAGTGTTGCTTATATTTTCTGTTTATCTTATTTTATTGATTTTCTTTACCGGCAATAAAGGCAATTGCGGTTGCTTTGGCACTTTTATACAAATGACACCTTTGCAGGCATTGATAAAAAATGCAATTATGCTTGTTGGCTTTTTTATTTTGTATAAGTATCACGATGGTTGGAATTTTAGTAAAAGACCTGCCATTATAAATACATTGCTATTCCTTTCAGCATTTGCAATGCCCTTTATACTTAACACTGTTGAATTAAACTATTCAGAAGCATATCTCAATAAAGCGGAAGAAAATTTTAAAATTGAATTGGACACCCTTTATCAACATGCAACGCTTAACGTCCCACCAAAAACACTTTCGCAAGGAAAGCATATTATTGCATTTATGAGTTTAAAATGCCCGCATTGTAGGATAGCGGCTAATAAGATCAGAATTATTCATGAACGTAATCCTTCTATCCCCTTTTACTTTGTACTTAACGGTGACGAAAAAAATTTAAAATCATTTTTTGAAGAAACACATACAGAAGATATTCCACATTGTATGCTGGTAGGCGGAAAGCCCATAAATCATTTTATATACTTAGCCGGAACAGAGATGCCTGCCATCTATTTGGTGAATAATAGTATTGTGGAACACACTGTTTATTATATTGATCTGGATCAGGGAGAAATTGAGAAGTGGTTGGGAGAATAGTATCCCGAAAAACTATTTTACACTTTTTACTATGACATTCAAACTCCCCAAAAGCAGTGTTAACCGAAGACCTCAGCAATATTAAAAAAAGATTTATATGAGAAGTTATTTCATTTATATTACAACCAACCCTGAAAAGGAAGTTTTGTATATTGGAATAACGAATGATTTAAAAAGAAGACTATTCGAACATCAGGAAAATAAAGGAAATCCTGAAACATTTGCCGGGAAGTATTATTGTTACAAATTAGTCTATTGGGAACGTTTTGTTAAAGCAGAAGACGCAATTGCTCGAGAAAAGCAACTCAAAAATTGGAATAGAAAAAAGAAAGAGGTTTTAATTCAAACATTAAATCCGAAATGGAATTTTTTGAACTCTGAAGTTTTTGCAGAAGGTGCTTTTTAAAAGGCCCAGAGGTCATTCAGACCAAAGTTTAGCTCATTGCTAATAAGCCAATAAAAAACAGAGTCATTCCGACCGAAGCGGAGGAATCTTGTTAGTTCATTTGCAGAAAATAAGTTCATTCCTAGTAATCACATTTACCATAATCAATAAAAAGATCCCTCGGCTACCGCTCGGGATGACTTCCCAATAATGTCATTTCCTATAGAGTCATTCCGACCGAAGTGGAGGAATCTTGTTAGTTCATTGCAGAAAATAAGTTCATTCCTAGTAATCACATTTACCATAATCAATAAAAAGATCCCTCGGCTACCGCTCGGGATGACCCCGCATTACCAATTCCCACCGGAACCACCGCCACCGAATCCGCCACCACCAAAACCGCCAAAGCCACCAGAAGAACCACCACCACCAAAACCTCCGCCACCACCTCTATGGCCGAATGCATTACCAAGTATAAATCCTGCTGCGCCCATTGTTAAACCTCCACCGCCTCCACCACGTTTGCTGGCTTTGAAAACAATGAACAGAATAAATAATATGAGCGGAATTATAATTCCTTTTGGAAATGATTTTTTATTTTTTTTGCCATAGGCATCGGAACTATATTCGCCTTTGGCCATTGCCATCAATACATCGGTAGCTTTATCCAAAGCAGTATAATATTCTCCTTTTTTGAAGTAGGGATACATTTCGTTTTCACGAATTTGTTTGGTGGTTAGATCGGGAATAGCTCCTTCAAGCCCGTAACCTACAGCAATATGCAAATTACGCTGTCCTTCACCACCTGTTGGCTTCACGAGGATAACAATACCATTATCAAATTTACCTTGTCCTACGCCCCATTTTTGCCCTAGTTCAGTAGCATAACTCCAGGGTTCATCGCCACCCAGATCGTCAACAATAACAATAACTATTTGGTTGGATGTTTGATTTGCAAAATCAGAAAGTTTACGCTCCAGCCTTTCCACTTCATCCGGAGATAAAAAGTCTGGCATCTCTTTTGAAAGGTTATTTACCAAACGGGGAGGACTCGGACGCTCAGGAATACCGGCCACTTGTGCGAATGCGGTAACTGATACTAACAGAATTAATATTAAAAGTGAGAACTGTTTTTTTAGCATTTGATTTTACGGATAACGAATCATTACAAATTTACGAAACTGTGTAAAAGCAAATTTAGATGCCGATGGAACAGGACTAAGATTCGAATTTTTCGAGAATTATAATTGTTAAATTGCCTATTGTAAAATTGTAAAATTTATTTTCCAAAACTCATATCGTTACTTAATTCATTGGTATCGGTATGATGCAGAGGGAAATGTGCTTTTAGTTTTTCGCCTGCCATATTAATTCCTATTGTTAAACCTTCAGTAAATTCGTGTTTTTTGAAGTGTTCAAGCATGGTAAGTTTAATATGATCCCAAAAATCAGCAGGTACTTTTTCGTTAATTCCTTTATCACCCAGTATCGCAAATTTATGGTCTTTAACTGCTAAATAAAATAAAACACCATTACGCAAAGCTGTTGCATCCATTTTTAAGCCATGAAAAATGTTGGCAGCTTTATCCAGCACATCTTCTTTACACACATCATCAATATGCACACGAATTTCGCCTGATGTATTAAGTTCAGCGTCAGCAATGGCCTTTTGAATGGTATGTTTCTGCTCTTCGGTAAAAAAGTTTTTTGCGCTCATTGTTTTGTATAGATTTGAGTATTGAGATACAAGATATGAGATGCGAGTTTGAAAAAAACTCAATACTCACATCTCCTATCTCAAATCTTATTCCTTATTTCTTATCTCTCATACTCTTAATATCCGGAGCAGTTTCAGCACCTTCAACTGATTCGAAATATGCTTTTTTATCGAAATCAAAGATACCAGCCCAGATGTTTTTGGGGAATTTACGTATGTAGGTGTTATACTCCTGCGCTGTTTCATTGAAACGTCTGCGTTCAGTGGCTATACGATTTTCCATCCCTTCATATTGTGCCTGGAAATCGCGAAAAGCTCCTACTGCCTGTAACTGAGGGTAGTTTTCAGCTACCGCCATCAAGCGTCCTAAAGATTGACCGAAAGCTCCCTGAGCTTTTTCAAATTCCGCCATTTTTTCCGGAGTTAAATTAGTAGGGTCAATTCGAATGCTGGTTGCCTTACTACGAGCTTCCATTACTTGTTTCAGTGTTTCCTGTTCGAAATCAGCAGCACTTTGAACAATTTCAAACAAATTTTTGGTTTTATCCATACGTGCCTGGTAAGCAACTTCTACTTGTTGCCATTGTGCAGTAACGCCTTCTTGCATTGTTACCATGGAGTTGTATGAACCACAACCGTTAAAACCAATAAGCAGGAATATACCCGCAATTGCTAATAAAATAATAGTACCTCTTTTCATTTCGTTTTGTTTTTTTAAGTTTAATTATAAATGTGTATCAAATTTGTCAAAGCACGTACCAAGCTATCATTAATGTCATGCTGGCGTTTTTTGTCAGTCAATCCCTCTGAATCGTTCAATCGATAAAGCATTCACGATTTTCAAGTGGATTCAAATCCCCCTGCAACGCTATTGCCTTCGCGCCCCCCTTTTCAAGGGGGAATTATGATAGTTATTTAGTCTATCAATTCTACGCTTCGTTTGATGAACCTGGTCAATTCCTCGCCTTTTAATAAGCCTTGGGAAAGCATTGCCAGATCAGCAGCCTGTTTTGCCAGTTGCTTTTGTTTATCAGCATTTTTTTCCTTTAGTATTTTAGAAATAAGCGGGTGATTGCTGTTTACAACCAGATTGTGCATATCAGGCATGGAGCCATAAAAAGCCATTCCTCCACCACCCATTGCGCTCATATCTTTCATCCTGCGCATAAATTCCGGTTTAGTGATAAGGATAGGTGCATCTTTTTCGCTCAGACTTTCAAATACAACACTGAAATTTTCTTTAGCAACTAATCCTTCTATAATTGGTTGTAATTGTTTTTGTTCGTCTTCAGAAAGCTTTGAAGGTTGTGCTTCTTCTTTCTTAATGATCTTGTCAATTGTATCTGCATCAACTCTAACAAAAGATGTATCCGTTAATTTAGATTCTAATTGATTAATATAATGTGAATCAATAGGGCTGTCGAACACCAATACATCATAACCACGGTCCTTTGCAGTTTCAATAAAACTGTGCTGTTCATCCACATTAGTGGTATATAAATAAATTACTTTTTTATCTATATTCGTTTGTGTTGGTTTAACTTTTTCAGCATATTCTTCTAAAGTAGAATATTTTCCATCAGCACTTTTCAGCAAGGCAAATTTTTGAGCTTTATCATAAAACTTCTCGTCTGAAAGCATTCCGTACTGTACAAATATTTTAATATCCTCCCATTTACTTTCAAAATCGGTACGATCTTTTTTAAAGAGGTCTTCTAATTTATCAGCAACTTTTTTTGTAATGTGTCCGGATATTTTTTTAACACTTGCATCGCTTTGTAAATAGCTGCGGCTAACGTTTAGTGGGATATCCGGGGAATCAATAACACCGCGTAATAAAGTTAAAAAGTCAGGTACAATATTCTCTACCGAATCGGTTACAAATACCTGATTGCTGTATAATTGTATTTTATCTTTTTGTGTTTCAAATGATTTTTTAATTCTTGGAAAATATAAAATACCGGTAAGATTAAACGGATAATCCACGTTCAGATGAATATGAAACAAAGGATCTTCAAAACTCATCGAGTATAATTCGTGATAGAATTTTTTGTAATCCTCATCCGTTAGATCGGCAGGTTTCTTTGTCCATGCAGGGGTTGGATTGTTAACGATATTGTCAATTTCTACTTCGGTTTCTTTATCGCCTTCCTTTTTTGTTTCTTTTTTAGTGCCGAATTTAATTTCGACAGGTAAAAACTTACAATATTTTGTAAGCAATTCCTGAATACGATATTCCTCCAAAAACTCTTCGGAATCATCAGCAATATGTAAAACAATGTTGGTACCTCTTTCTGCTTTTTCTATTTCTTCTAATGTATAATCCGGGCTGCCATCGCACTCCCAACGTACTGCTTTTGAACCTTCTTTAAAGGAAAGAGAAAATATCTCTACCTTTTTTGCAACCATGAATCCTGAATAAAAACCCAATCCAAAATGCCCGATAATAGCATTTGTTTCTGATGTTTTATCCTTGTATTTCTGAACAAACTCTTCAGCACCGCTAAATGCGATCTGTGTAATATATTTTTCAATATCTTCCGCAGTCATACCAATACCATGATCTTTAATAGTAAGCGTTTTTGCCTCTTTATCAATTACAACTTCCACTTTCAGATCGCCCATGTCTCCTTTTGCTTCACCAATAGCCGATAGTGTTTTCAATTTTTGAGTAGCATCAACAGCATTAGAAACTAATTCACGCAAAAATATTTCGTGATCGCTGTAAAGAAATTTTTTAATGATTGGGAAAATGTTTTCGGTTTGAACGTTAATTTTACCGGTTTGCATTGTATTTTGGATTTATTTGGTTAGTAGCTATTTTTTTGACGCAGAATCCTTTTCAAATCATGTGCCAGTGCCATTTAACTGACAAGATGACTTGTTTGAGGGTTGTTTTTATAATATTGGAGAGATTGAGGTAGATTTTCGGTTTTAAAGAAGTAATATATTTAATTCATTTGGGCGTTTCCCTTTCTTAAAGAAGAAAGGGGCGGGCTTTTCGCTGCAATCTTCCCTTCCACTATTAGTGGAAGGGAAGGATTTACGCTACAATCCCTAACGCAGCATTACCAATCAGACCGATTGAATATCTTTATAAATAGCTCACCGTAACTTTAGTAATACCCTTTAAGATCATTTCCGATATCTCTTCGGTAATATTTATCTTTATATTCGATACGTTGGGCATTAGCAAAGGATTTTTTTAATGCCTCTTCCATGGTATCACCATAGGATGTAATAGCGATCACCCGCCCACCATTGGTTACAGTTTGAAGTTCTGAATTTAAAATTGTGCCAGCCTGAAAAGCAATACTGCCTTCAACCAAGTCCAATCCGGTTATGAGGTCACCTTTTTTATACTCTTCGGGATAACCACCTGCAACAAGCATCACTGTGGTGGCAAAACGGCTATCTAATTCAATATTTTTTTCATTCAAATTCCCATTGGCCACGCCTTCAAATAGATCTAACAAATCAGATTTTATGCGCGGAATCACGACCTCTGTTTCGGGATCCCCCATGCGCACATTGTATTCAATCACAAAAGGTTCACCGTTATTATTCATCAAACCGATAAAAATAAACCCTTTGTAATCAATCCCCTCCTGCTTCAAACCATTTATAGTTGGGATAATGACACGTTCTTCCACTTTTTTAATAAAGACATCGTCTGCAAAAGGAACCGGAGATATGGCACCCATTCCACCTGTATTTAATCCAGTATCGCCTTCACCAATACGTTTGTAATCTTTTGCAGAAGGTAATATTTTATATGAATTCCCATCAGTTAAAACAAATACCGAAAGTTCAATACCTTTTAAAAATTCTTCAATTACCACTTTATTGGAAGCAACACCAAATTTGGAATTACCAAGCATTTCAGTGAGTTCCAATTTAGCATTTTCCAGAGTAGTTGGAATTACAACACCTTTACCTCCGGCTAAACCATCCGCTTTTAATACATAGGGGGGCTGAAGTGTTTCAAGGAATTTCAAACCCTCCACTAACGTATCTTTTGTAAATGTCTCGTAACGTGCTGTTGGGATCTGATGACGGATCATAAAGCGTTTCGAAAAATCTTTACTTCCTTCTAATTGGGCTCCATCCTTTTTGGGTCCGATCACAGGAATATTTTTCAGTTGTACATCCGCCAAAAAGAAATCGTGAATACCTTTTACCAATGGATCTTCGGGGCCAACGAGCACCATATTAATATTGTTTTCTAACACCAATTTTTTAACGGCTTCAAAATCTGTTGTTGAGATATTTACATTTGTCCCAAAACTTGCTGTACCTGCATTCCCAGGAGCAATAAATAATTTGCTGAGCTTTTTGCTTTGTGCCAACTTCCATGCAAATGCATGTTCACGACCACCCGAACCAAGAATTAAAATATTCATTTTGATTTTTTTTGCAAAGAAACGAAAAAAGATTTTGCTATTAGCAAATTTCCGAAAAGCGATAATCCCTTAACACAAAATCCATTTTAATTTGCCCCCATTATCAGGAGTCCCACCCTGACAGGGTTTAAAACCCTGTTAGGGTTATTTTAAAATTCGAGTTAATTTTCAAACCCTTTAACAAAGTTTTCAAACTCAATTGGGTTATTTTTATTGGCAAATATAATTTACGTCCAACAGGATTGAAAACCTGTCAGAGTAAAAAAATGAATGAGTTTAATTATTATCTTCGTACAAAAGAAACACCCTTTCTCAAGCTGAAGGCGTATACCTGATCAATGAAAAGAGCAATAGTATCTGTAATTAATGATTTAAGCACTGATCAGCGTGTACACAAAGTTTGTAATACTTTACATAAACTTGGTTATGAGGTCACTCTGGTAGGCAGGGAACAGCGCAAAAGCTTGCCACTTCCCCAGCGTGACTATACAACCAAACGGATGCTTTTATTTTTTGAAAAAGGCCCATTTTTTTACGCAGAATATCAAATCCATTTATTTATGTATCTGTTGTTTCACAGAGCAGATGTATTGGTTGCTAATGACCTGGATACGCTTTTACCGAATTATCTGATCTCAAAATTAAAATCAGCAGATTTAGTTTACGATAGCCACGAACTTTTTTGCGAAGTACCGGAATTACAAGCCAACCCGACAAAAAAAAACATCTGGAAACATTTGGAGCGATGGATCTTTCCAAAATTAAAAAACGTTTTTACTGTTAATGATTCTATCGCAAAAATTTATGGTGACGAATACAATATGGAACTTAAAGTGGTTCGTAATATTCCACTTCTTTCCAATCAAATAAAAATTCATCCACTTAGTAAATCTGATCTGAACTTACCATCTGAAAAAAAAATAATTGTATTACAAGGTGCCGGAATTAATATTGACAGAGGAGCAGAAGAAGCTGTGGAATCAATGCAGTATGTGAACAATGCGGTATTGCTGATCATCGGAAGTGGTGATGTATTGGATATTTTAAAACAAAAAGTGATCGATTTAAAACTGAGTGACAAGGTGAAATTTATTGGTAAAGTAACCTTTGAGAATCTCCAGCAATACACGTATCATGCCGATTTGGGCTTGACGCTGGATAAAGATACCAATATCAATTATCGGTATAGTTTGCCAAATAAACTGTTTGATTACATACATGCAGGAGTACCAGTATTGGCATCTGATCTGGTGGAAATAAAAAAAATAATTGTTCAGTATTCTATCGGTGATTGTATCGACAGTCATGATCCGCGCCACATTGCCGATAAAATAAATCGTATTCTAGATGATACAGAGACGCTTCAAATGTGGAAAAAAAATACTAAAATTGCAGCCGAGGATTTAAACTGGGAAACTGAAGAGCAACAATTGATCACTGTTTATGAGAAATTTCTGTAAAACTTTAAGGATTTTGAAAAAACTGGTTTAACACAGAGACCACAGAGTTTTAAGAGTCTCGCAGAGAAAAAATAGTGCGAAAGCTGGTATTCTAAATAAAACATTACTTTTTGAATTCGAAACATTTACATATTATTTCTTTTGATATCCCCTACCCTGCTGACTATGGCGGGGTGATCGATGTATTTTATAAAATAAAAGCATTACATCAGGAAGGTATAAAAGTCCATTTGCATTGTTTTGAATACGGCAGAGCTGAAGCATTGATCCTGGAAAACATTTGCGAAAAAGTAGTTTACTATAAACGTAAAATGAATAAAACGAACTTGTTTAATTCATTGCCATTTGTTGTGGTCACACGCTCCTCCGAAAAACTAATGGAAAATTTATTACATGATCAATACCCTATATTATTTGAAGGTTTGCATTGTTGTTTCCATTTGAATGACGTGCGTTTAAAGGATCGACTAACAATAGTTCGTACTCATAATATTGAACATGATTATTACAAAAATCTTGAAAAAGTAGAAAAATCATTCTTCAGGAAAATTTATTTCAGAAGAGAGGCAAAAAAACTTGAAAGCTTTGAAAGTATTTTAAATAATGCCACACATGTTGCCGCAATTTCCAGGGAAGATGCAAAACAATTATCAGAACGCTACAAAAATGTACATCACATCACAGCATTTCACCCAAATGAACAGGTAAAAATAAAAGAAGGGAAAGGTGAATTTTGTTTGTATCATGGAAATTTAGAAGTTGGAGAAAACAATGAAGCTGCGCTGTATCTGGTGAATGAAGTATTCTCAAAAATAAAAACACCTTTAATTATTGCAGGTAAAAAGCCATCTGCTGAATTGATTGCTATTGTTGCCAACTATTCACATATACAATTGAAAGGCAATATTAGTACAAAAGAAATTGATGACTTAATTAGCAATGCACAAATAAATACACTACCTACTTTTCAGGCAACCGGAATAAAATTAAAATTACTGGCTGCTTTATTTAATGGAAGATATTGTATAGTGAATTCACCAATGGTTACCAATACTGGTCTAGAAGGGTTATGTTCAATCAAAGATTCTTCTGAAGAAATAATAAAAGAAATTATCAACTTGTTTGGAAAATCCTTTAATATGCAGGAAAAACAAAAGCGTGAACAAATTCTTTCCGAAAATTTTTCAAATGCTACTAATGTAAAAAAACTAATTGCCCTGATTTAAAGATCCGATTTAAGGACGATACATTACAATAATAAAAAAGGCTTTCTGAAAAAACAGAAAGCCTTTTTTAAAACATCAAATTGGTATGAACTTATTGAACAATCAATTTCCCAATACCTAAAACCCCTTCAACGCTATATATTTTATAGAAATAAACGCCATTTTCTAAACCATTTCGGGATATCTGAAATTCTTTAGTTGAGATCCCTTTTAGCGTTTTTACATTTTTACCCAACACATCAAACATCTCAAATGAATATATTTCATTTGACCTATCCGACTGGATCATGAATGTGGTATTATCACTAAATGGATTAGGATAAACTTTAATTGCTGCCAAAGAGCCTGTTAAATCATCAATCCCAAGAGGAGACACTAAAGTATTAATAGTAGTATTGGTTACAATTGCTGTATTGAAATCAAAATAGATCTCCGCTTTATTTTTGATTTGTGTACCAACAGGTAATGGCTGGTTTAATTTAACGCTAAACCGGATAGAACCATGACTTGCAGGTTCATTGCTGGTACTGTCAGCTAAATAAATGTTAGAAAAATTAAATTTAACAATGCCAGGAGCCAGCCATTCAGGGCTCACATTATGGCTCGCACCCAAAATTTGCAAACCATTTGTTGCAATAGCGTTATCAAGTGTATCAATAATACTTACGTTATAAGCAACAGCATTGCCGGTATTTTGAAAATGAATTGTATACGTCAGTATATCGGTTGACATAGGTATATTCCCGTTAATTCCGGAACCTTTAGGAGCAACTTCTTTTACATTGGGGTCGTATGAATTTACAACCGGTAAACAAATTGTATAATCATTATTAGTTGTGTTCAAATCATTGGATGGAATATTTGTTAATACTCTAAAACACAAGGTATCACCAATATTTACAGAAGAATTTGGAGTTAAATGCACACCTGCAAAAAAACTATTCCAATAGCCACCGTTACTTAAATTAGTAAGGTTCGTATAATTCCAGATCAGCGTATCACCACTTATTGTGGTTGCCGGATTTGAACTCAACCCGGCATTATAATTCACCCGGCTATCTAAAACAAATTTCAGCTTTCCTGAGGCAGAAACACAACCTGTATTGCTAACATAAGGGTACATAAAAAAAGCCTGATTGGGACGGGCAACTCCCATAGAATTAGCATAACACTGCACATCAATATTGCTTGTGCATTGTAAGGAAAAATCAAAATTAGTTTGTGGCAATGTAGAATCAGAATACATTAAAGGGGAACAAAAAGTAGAGGGGAAAATAAATTGGTAGTTTGAGGGGATTTTAACTGAGTAATTTGTCATAAAAGTTTGTTGAACTGACATGTTATAATTCCCACTACCATCAGTATAACCCGAAGCACCTATATTTGGAAAAGAAGATGGGCTGGCTAAATTTGCATCACCAGCCACGGCAATAGCTTGTAAAGGAGAATCCGAACCGTCAAATATACAATTGCTGTTATAGTCAATGTAAACTTTTCCGGAAACATCGCCATACATACATGGATTGCTCACAAAACCATTAATATCATTATTGATATTATACATGGTGTCAAGAGAAGAGTATGAATGGACATTAATAATTTTAGTCATTTGACCCGGTAAAAAAACCGGACCAGCCAAATTGTTCAAAAATTCATCGGGCATAAAGTAATTCCCTTGAATATTAAATGAAATGACCCATGGATTCTGTCCTGCGTAATTTGTAGCGGTATCAATAAGAGTTTGATTGTATACATCAATTATCTTAACAGTATCACCTAAAAATGAATTTGCTATGGTAATTGTATAATACATCTGCCCCATTGAAATACAGGAATTCTGATCATGCATAAAATTAGATGTCTGCACCAATGCAATATCACCCTGAGTTTGAGCTTTAGCCTGTAATGCAAATATGCTGATAGCAATTGCAAATAAATTGTATATTTTTTTCATGGTTTTTAGTTTTAATATTACTTCTGCATTGATGAACTTTTTAATTAATTAGTTGCATGGGGGCTAAATATATTTGTGAATTATTATTGATATCTTAATTGATAGGAATAGTTCATTAAAATCAGAGTATATGAGTGAATACCTTCTCCTTATTTACAAAAGTAGAAAATTGAACGCGCTATTTATTAGACGGATATTGACAAATTTAAACTATGCTTTTTTAATAAGTTTTTTTGTCGGACATTAATTTTAATACATTAAGCCTTTCTTTTGTGGTAGGATATTTAAATTGAACGGTTAATTGTTGATCAATTCGTTAGCCGGAATAAAGACCATCAGTTCTTTTTCAATAAATAAGAAAAAACAAAAACTGTTTATGAATTATATCGACATCATTCTTTGCATCCCATTAGTTTGGGGACTTTACAAAGGCTTTACAAAAGGTTTAATTATTGAAGCGGCATCATTAATTGCTTTCGGATTGGGCGTTTTGGGGGGGATCCGTTTTTCGGATTTTTCGGCAGGCAAAATCAGCGGGTGGTTCAATTGGCAATCGCCTTATCTTCCAATAGTTTCCTTTGCCCTTACTTTTTTAATAATTGTTATTGTTGTGTATTTCATTGCAAAGCTCATACAACGCATGGTTGAAGGAATGGCATTGGGTGCCATCAATAAGATTGGTGGAGCGATATTCGGCTCCTTAAAATTTGCATTAGTGATGAGTGTTGTAATATTCGTTTTGAATGCAATTGAAAAAAGTTATCCGGTTATTTCATTCGAAGCGAAAAAAGGATCACTGCTGTATGAACCAATTGGCAAAATTGCACCTTTACTTATTCCTACTTTAAAGGATAGTAAAATAGGAGAATTAATTCCGACAGAAAAAGACATTGATGTGGATGTAAATATTGATTTGAAAGAGAAAAAATAATTTACGCGCTTGCCCTTAAATAAACTCAAAACCTGATAAATGAATTCAAAAAAAAGTCCCGCAAATACTGCGGGACTTTTTTTTATCTTCTTTTCAGAGAAAGATCAAACTTTAGCCATTCAATGCTTCTGCACCGCCAACAATTTCTAAAATTTCGTTTGTGATCGCAGCCTGACGAGCTTTGTTATACATCAATTTTAATTCTTTAATAAGCGTACCCGCATTATCAGTTGCTTTGTGCATAGAAGTCATACGTGCTCCATGTTCTGCTGCGTGTGAGTCCAATAATGCTTTGAACAATTGTGTTTTTAATGAACGTGGGATCAAATCGGCAACAATGAATTCTTTATTCGGTTCAAAAATATAATCGTTTGATTTAGTATCTTTAGCAGTTATAGGAGCTTGTACAGGTAAAAACTGTTCAACTGTAGTAATTTGAACCGCAGCATTTTTAAATTGGTTATACACCAATTCTACTTTATCAAATTGTCCATCGGTAAATAAAGACATTATTTTTTCGGCAACAGGTGCTACGTTTGCGAATGTTAAATTATCAAATAATTCGTTTAAGCCACGTGGCATATCAGAACCAACAATTCCGTACTCTGTTTTCTTAAAAAAGTCTGAAGCCTTTTTACCAATAGCTAAAACACTTACTTTAGAACCACTATATTGCTCTTTCGCCAAACGGTTTGCTGCTTTAATTACATTCGCATTAAAACCGCCACACAATCCACGATTAGAGGTTATTACCACTATCAACACATTTTTTAGAGGGCGTTGTTTTGAGTAAACACCATCAGAGCTATCCAAACTTGCACTTAGGTTTTCTAAAATTTCTTTTAGTTTCCCTGCATAAGGACGCATTTGAACAATAGCATCTTGTGCTCTACGCAATTTTGCAGCGCTAACCATTTTCATGGCGCTGGTAATTTGCTGTGTAGAACTTACAGATGTAATACGGTTACGAACCTCTTTTAAATTTGCCATTTTATATAGATGTGAGATATGAGATATAAGATATGAGATTTTTTCTCAATACTCATATCTCAAATCTCTATACTTTACTTTTTATACTTACCTGATAAATCTTTTGCAACAGCCTCAAGAACGTTTGTTAATTCGTCAGTGAATTTGCCTGCTTTTAATTGATTCAACACGTCTTTATGTTTTGCTTCTAAAAAGGCGATAAAATCTGCTTCAAATTCTTTCACTTTATTTACGGGTACATCACGCAATAAACCTTTTGTACCACAATAGATAATGGCAACTTGTTGTTCTACACGGAAAGGAGAAAACTGTGCTTGTTTCAAAATTTCAACGTTACGGGAACCTTTATCAAGTACTGATTTAGTAGCAGCATCAAGGTCAGAACCAAATTTAGAGAAAGCTTCCAATTCACGATACTGTGCCTGATCCAACTTTAAAGTACCAGACACTTTTTTCATTGATTTAATTTGAGCATTACCTCCAACACGTGATACCGAAATACCTACGTTAATGGCCGGACGAACACCCGCATTAAATAAATTCAACTCCAAAAATATCTGCCCATCGGTAATAGAAATAACGTTTGTAGGAATGTATGCAGAAACGTCACCAGCTTGTGTTTCAATAATTGGCAAAGCTGTTAAAGATCCACCACCTTTTACAATTCCTTTAATAGAATCAGGCAGGTCATTCATATCTCTCGCAATATCATCATTCGCATTGATCTTAGCGGCACGCTCTAATAAACGGCTGTGTAAGTAAAATACGTCACCAGGATATGCTTCACGTCCCGGAGGTCTACGCAACAACAATGAAACCTCACGATAAGCAACTGCTTGCTTAGAAAGATCATCATAAACTATCAATGCCGGACGACCGCTATCGCGGAAGAACTCACCAATAGCAGCACCTGCAAATGGAGCATAAAACTGCATTGGAGCAGGATCAGATGCTGTTGCCGATACGATAACAGAATAAGCCATTGCACCATTTTCTTCTAATACACGTTGAATGTTTGCTACAGTCGATCCTTTTTGACCGATAGCAACATATATACAAAATACAGGTTGACCTGCTTCGTAAAATTCTTTTTGATTAATGATGGTATCAATAGCAACTGCTGTTTTACCTGTTTGACGATCGCCAATAATCAACTCACGCTGACCACGGCCAATAGGGATCATTGCATCGATCGCTTTCAAACCAGTTTGCAATGGCTCGTTTACCGGCTGACGATAAATTACACCCGGTGCTTTACGCTCCAAAGGCATTTCATATAATGTTCCTGTAATGGGTCCTTTACCATCAATTGGGTGTCCCATTGTATCAACCACACGGCCTAACATCCCTTCACCAACCTGGATAGAAGCAATTTTACCGGTACGTTTTACAATATCACCTTCTTTTACTTCGTTTGACGAACCTAAAGTTACAGCGCCTACGTTGTCTTCCTCTAAATTCAATACAATTCCTTTTAATCCACTTGCAAATTCGATCAACTCACCTGACTGAACTTTAGAAAGTCCGTAAATACGGGCAATACCGTCACCTACTTGTAATACGGTACCAACTTCTTCCAATTCCTGTTCCGATTTGAAACCAGATAATTGTTGTCTTAATATCGCAGATACTTCTGCTGGTTTAACTTCTGCCATTGTGATTACTTATTGGTTGTTAGTTTTAGTTTTATGTCTTAAAAAGATTGATAATTGTTTTCAATCATACGATTATTAAAATCCTTTGATGAATGCGTTTTCTTTAAATGTATGTTTTAAGTTGTTGATCTTTCTTGCAATACTTGCATCTACTTGTTTATCACCTACACGAATGATAAATCCTCCGATGATATTTTTATCTATTTTTTCCTGGATCTCAACATCACTGTTGCTAACGCCCTTTACAATTTCCATCACTTTTTTACGAATGACATCATCAATCCCACTTGCAGTAGTAACAACAGCAGTTAATATTTTTTTCTTTTCTTTATATTGATTTACAAATTCAATGGCAATTTCAGCAAGATAAATTTCACGTTTTTTATTGGTGATCAGTTGAATATAAGCATCTGTTACTTTATTCAATTTCCCGGCAAATATCTCTTTTAAAACAGCTTGTTTTTTATCTGTATTAATGATAGGGCTTTTTAAGAAAGTAATGAAATCGTGGTTAGTTTCGCTCAGGTGAACAATAGTTTGCATATCAGCATATGCCTGTTCTAAAACACCTTGCTCCATAGTAAGATCTATGAATGATTTTGCGTATCGTGCTGCTACTCTTGTTCCTTGCATTTTTTAATTAGTTTAAAGTTAGAAAGTTTAAAGTTAGAAAGTTTAGAGTTAAAAGTTGGCAATGTTTAACTTTCCAACTTTAAACTTTCTAACTTTCCAACTTAATTCAAATTAACGTCTTTTAATAAAGTATTTACTAAACTTTTTTGTTTTTCATCACTTGATAACTCTGATTTTAATATCTTTTCAGCAATATCAATTGAAAGTGTAGCCACCTGATTTTTTAATTCGGTAATAGCTGCCATCTTTTCGTTTTGAATATTTTCACGTGCACTTTTTAATAAACGCTCTCCTTCTTTGGTAGCCATTCCTTTTGCTTCTGCTATCATTTTTTCTCTGATCTCACGGGCATCTTTTAATAATAACTCACGTTCTGTTTTTGCTTCCGACAAAATACGCTCGTTGTTGGATTGCAACATTTTCATTTCCTGTTTTGCTTTTTCAGCAGAAGCAAGAGCCAGTTCAATAGAATCTTCACGTTCTTTGATCATTCCAAGAATTGGAGCCCAGGCAAATTTTTTCAATAAAAAAAGAATGATAGAGAAAGAAACGATCATCCAAAATATCAAGCCTATCGATGGTTTTACTAATTCCATTTGTTTAAAGTATTAAGATGTAAGTATTATGTATTAAGATATAGTTTAATGTTCCTTATTTGTTGTATTTAATACTTTGTACATTATACATCGTACTTAACACTTTTTTAATAAAACCATTATCTGCAACAACCTTGCAGATAATGGTTCTTGAGATTTTTACTTGATCAGAACTACTAATAGTCCAATAACCATAGCAAAGAATGCAGCACCTTCAACAAGCGCAGCAGCCAAAATCATTGATGCACGGATATCGTTAATTGCCTCTGGTTGACGTGCGATTGATTCCAATGCACTTCCACCGATACGACCGATACCAACACCAGCTCCTAAAGCAGCAACACCTGCTCCTAAAGCGGCAACACCATAACCAATTTCTCCAGCTAATAATACGGATGATAACATGTTGTAATTATTTGTTTGTTTTTGTTCTACCGGATTTTACTGTTGCTTTGGCTGCCGGCAAAACTACCCAACCAAAACCAATATTTTAATTATGCGTGATCGTCAACGTGATTGTGAATTTCATGCCCTTCATCTACTGCTGCACCAAAATAAATTGCGGCCAATAAAGTAAACACATACGCCTGTAAGAATGCTACCAGCAACTCCAATGCCCCCATAAATATGGTAAAAACCAATGAAAGGATAGAAACTCCAAAACCAAGTCCTACATTCATTTCACCAAAAATAAATATCAAACTAAAAAATGCCAATGAAATAATGTGACCGGCAGTAATGTTTGCAAACAAACGTATCATCAATACGAAGGGACGCAAAAACACACCTAAAATCTCAATAGGTGTAAGGATAACCAATACACCAACGGGAACACCCGGCATTGCAAATACGTGTCGCCAATAATGTTTATTTGCAACCACAAAAGTGATCAGCAATACAAACCCGGCTAATACCATTGCAATTGAAATACTTCCTGTAACATTTACACCACCCGGAAAGAATGGCACCAATCCTAATAAATTGTTTATCCAGATAAAGAAAAATACAGTTAAAAGAAAAGGAAGAAATTGCTGGTATCTTTTTTCACCAATACTCACTTTAGCAACATCATCACGGATAAAAAGAATTAATGGTTCAATAAAAGATTGCAACCCGCGTGGTGCTTTCCCCTGGTTGCGGGTATATGCTCTGGCTACGGAAACAAAGATCCATATCATCAACAACATGCTGATGAACATTGCCATTGCATTTTTTGTAATTGAAAAATCCCATAAATTGGCAGTAGCTTCTTCTGAAACCGTATCTGTCAATTCATCTATCACAACAAGGCTGCCTTCTTCAAGCGCGTAGATGTAATTTACTCCGTGGTAATGTTCTTTTCCATCGTGCCCAAAATGAGAAGAAGAAAAAACTTCAAAACCTTTATCTGTTTTAGCAATTACCGGCAATGAGATAGAGGTATGGCCGAATAAATGCCATTGGTGATTATCTGCAACGTGCTCTATGATCGTTTCTCCAGCGTTAAAAGGTTTAACTCCATGCTCGCCTTCCTGGTGCACAGGCGCTGATTCAGCTGCTGGAGTAGTTTCAGGTTCCTCTGCAAATCCTTTATAAGAAATAAAGAGCAGGGCGAAAACAAGTAAAAAACGTTTGAAAATATTGATTTTGTTGGTCATTGCACGTTAAACTTTACATCAATTTTTTAATTCGGATGCAAATTTAGACAATTAAAATCAAATATGTTAAAAGATTTAAAAGCTTTTTTTTATGATTTCTATCAGTTAAAAATCGGGAAGCACAAACGGCTGATTTTGAACGACAAATCTACTTTTTAAAGTGTTTTAGGAGAGTAACAACTTCAAAGATGCTGTATAAAAAATACAGCACTAAAAATAAGATGACAAAGCCCAGTGCTGCTTTGCCTTTTAATAAGGCATAAATTACAATTACCATAAGGTATACGAATAACTTTGTGGCGGAAAGCGCCATAAAATTGGTAATGAATTTTCGTGGACTTTGTTCTGATGATCTTACCAAAACAATATGGATAAATGCCGTTACAATAATGAAAAAGCCCCAAAGCAACCAGCCCAGATCGGTTTGAAAACGAAGAGATGCATACTGCTGCCAGAAGTACAACACTCCCATGGTAAAGATCGAAAATAAGGCAAGTTGAATAAAAAATGATCTGAATGAGGAAAGCATGCTATTTTTTGAGTATATCTTTAATGAAATAATAAATAGCCAAAAACACGGAGAGAAGTGTAAGTACTAATGTAAAAATCGGAAATTTTAATTGAAGCCATTTATCCAACTGGATCCCGGCCAATACCCCTCCGGTAATGATGGCAGCCATTTGTATGCCCATACCGGAGTATTTAAGGTAATCGTTAGGCCGTTTTTTCGGCAAGTTTTTGTTTGTCTGTTCGCTCACCTTTTATATCTTTTATTACCCCACCCATGCTGCATGAACCTGAAAATACAGCTCCCGGTTCAACAGCTATTTTATTGGTGATAATATCACCTGTTAGTTTTGCTGAAGCTTTTAATGATAATAGTTCAGAAACGGAAATTTTCCCTTTTACAGTTCCGGAAACATCTGCATTCTGGCAAATTGCTTCTCCATCTATACTGCCGGAAACTCCAATAACCAATTTCCCTTTTACAGTGATAGATCCCTTCAATGAACCATCAATACGGATATCTCCGTTAGTTGTGACATCGCCTTCAATAATAGTTCCTGCACCAATTAAATTTACCGATGGGGTTTCTGAATTATTTTCTTTTGCCATAGCTCTATTGAACATTGTGAGTGAATTTAAATGTTTATAAATGCGAAACTAAATGAAAAATGGTGAAAAAACAAAATTATTTCGTTTTTGGAGTTTTTTGATAAAGTTTAAGACGATATTCGTTTGATCTGAGTTCGATCAATAAAATAGATTAATTCCCCTAAATCTCTTTCATTGGGGCGTTCCAATTCTTAAAAAAAGAATTGGCGGGCTTTCCGCTTCAATCTTTTCTAAAAAGAAAAGGATTTTCGCTTCAATCCCTAACGCGGCATTTTCGATTGAAAGGAATTTATCAGGTATTATTGAGCTTTGCCACAAATTAACAATCGCACTCTGATTTTTGGTTCCCCTGTTCAACAGAAGCATTTAAAATGCTCATAATCAACACTTAGCCTAAGCCTATTTAAAATTTTCAGAGAAGAATTTTTGGTATTCTTCAATGTTCTTATCCTTATAAAACACGGTATAATTTTCGGCTGAAATTATGAACGCCTGATATGTGCCCGGTATCAGGTCAGCAAATGCATCCTTGTTATCTTTAAAAAAATCATAATAATTCATTGCCTGCGCCTTACCATCAAAGCTTTTAACACTAACCATCTGATGGGCAATATCAAGAAAAACGCTGGAAATGGCTAATTCTTCGGTACCAAACGACTCTTCATTAATATCAGA
This sequence comes from Bacteroidia bacterium, assembly GCA_030654175.1. Taxonomy (GTDB): domain Bacteria; phylum Bacteroidota; class Bacteroidia; order 2-12-FULL-35-15; family 2-12-FULL-35-15; genus 2-12-FULL-35-15. Next base: position 8,686 of record JAURXZ010000019.1, on the reverse strand, counting down.
AAGTTTTGTTTTGAATTTATTAATATCCCCCTTGCCATTTTCAACAATTACCAGCCAATAATACTCTCCCTCTGCTTTAAAAACAAATTTTGGCAGGGCCAGTGTTGTATCCTTTATTATAGCAGTTGAAGAACTTTTTACGGTGTCGGCTACCGGTATTTCAGGATTTTTCTGTTTCCTGATCAGATCCAGCATTTCCTGTGCTTTTTCTTTAACCGGCTCTTTTGGGTATTTAATTACCACTTGTGTTAATGCTCTTTCAAAAGCATTTATATCCTGCAATCTACCAATACAAAGCGCTTTTACAAAATCAAACTGTGGCATCAGGTAATTTTTAGCATACAATGTATCCGCAGTTTGGCAGCGGGCTAAAGCTGCGCTATATTTCCCTTCGGAATAAAGCTGGTATGTTTCGGCATAAAAATTTTCGACCTGGCTTTTACTTGCCATCGCAATTTTAGCATAACCCGGGTTTTGAATGATCTTGGCATACTCAGAATCAGGATGATCCTTTAACAAAATATTTTTATAATAATCTGATCTTGTCTGATCATTCATTGTTAAGTAGGTCCGATATAACTGATAATAGGATGCAAGCTTGAATTTATTATCGGGATAACGCCTCAATAACTCTTCAAATGTTTCAACAGATTTCGCATTATTTAATAATTGCTCCTTATAAATAGAACCAATATTATAGTAAGCATTTATTATTTTTGTATTCGATTTAGCTAACGCATCAGCAGTAAGCGGGATACTTTTTAAATAATAATTTTTGTCTTTTTTATTTTTAGTCCCGTTGTTTTCTGCAATCAGGTTATCCTTACTTTCTGTAGTATCAACAAGTTCATCATCCTCCGCAACTACATTGGATACTGACTCCTGCTCTTTTTCACTTCTGCGCCAATTATCTTCCAACTTACGGGGGCCCCATTTTTTATTAAACTCTCCTACCCCAAAATTAACGGTTGTGGGGTTATAAAAATACCATGCACTGGCACCAAAGCCATCTGCAGATGTGGTACCTTTGGGCGGCACCAATGGTGGAGGATTGATTAATTCTTGCTGCTTCTGTTCTTCTTTAAGTTTTTCATCCTCCTCTATTTTTGCAATTATTCCTTCAATAGCCTTGTTGCGGTCCTTTTCAGATAATTTGGCCATGGCTTGCAAACTGTCTTCAAGAGTAATAACATTCAGATTTACAACCAAAGCGGTTAAACTCTTTTTCTTAGCCTCAATGAGTGCATAATCAGGGTAATCTTTCGGTAAAAACGTCATTGCACTGTCGTAATTCGCTTCCGCAGATTTATAGTTCGTTTTATAAAAATAAATATCCGCTCTTTTCAGGTATGATAATGCTTTTTGTGTATTATTTGAAACGCTTTCCTGAATTGATTTATCCAAATAGGCAATAGCAAGAGGGGTGTCTTTCTCTTTATCAGCCACTTCCGCAAGTGCATAATAGATCTGATCGCGGTACTCTATATTTTTATCATCCCTGAGCATACGGTTCAATTGCTTTTTTATAAGCTTACTATCCCCTGATCCTGAATCATATAGCTTCCCTCGTTTGATCTGAGCAGTAAATTCCATTTCATAAGAAGGATGCAAAGCCGGAACTAAACTATAATAGGTAGATGCCCTTATATTATCACCGATTTTTTCATATAACTGCGCCAGAACAAACGTATAACGAGCCTTGGTAGTTTTTTTTCTTGTAAGTTCAATAGCCTTTGTAAGGTGGGTGATCGCATTGGGGTAATCAATTTTTTTAATATAAAAATCAGCCGAAACGATTGCAAGCTCGCGCTGAAAGGCTTTTTCTTTGGGGAAATCTTTTGCATTTCTTATATCATCAATGATGGTTTCGGACTTGGAAAGACTTCCTATTTCATTATTGGTCCGGATCATCCACAACATTCCACTGTATTTTGCTTCCGGATTCGGATATTTTTTAGAAACATATTCAAACATTTCCAGGGCGGAGAAAAAATCACGTTTATAAAAATGGCCTTTGCCAATAAGCATATAATTTTCATCTATCCAGCGGCAGGCATTCGGGATCTCTTCCTTGGTTTTAGGGTTAATTATAGCATGACGCTGAATAACGGTAGAGGATTTTTTAATTGACTTGTCAAAATCGCTGTAAAAATTTTTGGCGCTTTTGTTATCCGGGTAAATAAAAAGTGGAAGGATCTTTATAAAATCATCCTGATTGGCTGTTTCTACTTTTTTAATTGATTCTTTTAAGTATTCTCCGGAATAAAAATAGCCATTGTAGCGGGCATTCATATTATGCCAACCACGGTGCATAACTGTATTTTTTTTAGTTGTGCAGGCAGTCAGAAGAAATAAAAAGCAACAAAAAGACAGGGTACGTATAGAAAATGTATTGTTATTTTTCATTTAATCAATTTCAAATATTCCGGCTCACCCGTTTTTGTTAACCCAATTATTCATCAAGATTAACAATACAACTATAAAAATGCAAAAATATTTTATTTTTATGTAAATACACTACTAATTCTTAAAACTCGTAATCTTTATCTTTTCTGTGAAACCGTTTATTCAGGTTATGTTGCTTATATTGACCTTATTGGCTATTGATTTCCCCATCTATTCAGCAGGGGCAAAAAGCAAACCGGATTGACATCGCTGACAAAAAAAGGTAAAGCCTTTTAACTTCTAACCCCGCCAAAAAGCGGGGTTAGTGAGATAATGTCAAAAAATGTATCCGTTTAAAACGATACTAACAGTTTACTCTTTTACTATTTTTTCAATCAGCGTTCCACTATCCGTTTTTATATGCAAAAAATATACCCCGGAAGGAACGTTTTCCATTTGAAGTGTAGCCGCTGAGTTTACTATTCTCCAGGAACCCACTTGTGCGCCAATTACATTGTACATCACTACATCCGCTGAATTTTCAATTCCTGTTAAAGTTATTGAAGCACTAAAAGGATTTGGGAAAACAGAAACTACAGATAGTTGACTTGCAGTTGCTGCCTCAATTCCGGTACATAAATCAACAAGTATAGTTTGTGAAGCCATGTCGGTACAAGTATACACATCTGAATACGTATACACAATAGGCCAGCTACCGGAACCTGCCACTGCAGGATCAAAAACGTTTGCTGTTACCCCTGTACCAGTATAGGTGCCACCGGCAGGACTACCACCTGCTAATGTTAACGGTGAATCATTGTCACAAACAATTAATGGTGTTTGGGTATAAGTAACTACCGGTAATGGCCTTATAATTACTTTAACTGATTTTATATCAAAACATCCACCTACCGATTTTTTTATGTAATAGGTACCATTTACTGCAACAGCTGTTGGATTAGTTAAAGGAATTGTTGCAATAATGTCAGTCCAATAAGTTACCGTTCCCGTGGTTGAGTTTAAATCAGTATATGTATTAGTCACATCCACTGTGGTTGGAAAACATACCGCTGGCGGATCTATTACGTTTAAATCTGGCGTTGTATCAATCACTATTGATACCGGCTTGATATCCGCACAGCCTCCTGTGGCTATTTTCTGAATGTAATACGTTCCGCTGGAATCTAAAGCTCCTGGTGTTGTTAATGAAATCGTTGCACCAGCGTCAGCCCAATAGGTTACTGCTCCGGTAGTTGAATTTAAGTCAGTAAATGTGCCGGTGATATCAATTGTGGCCGGAGAACATGCCGCTGTAGGATCAGTAACACTTAAATTTGGTAGGGCATTTATTGTTACCACTACCGGCTTAATATCAGAACAAGTTCCCACAGTTGCCTTTATATAATAAGTTCCACCAATACTTATACTTTGTGGTGTTAATAATGGATCTGTAGCTATTGCATCGTTCCAATAAGTGATTGTTCCGCTGGTTGCAGTATATGTGCTGCTCGTGGTTATATCAATTATATTGGGCGAACAGGTTGCAGTGTCAGTAACAGTAAGGATGGGAGTATCATTTACTGTTAGTGTACTGATATTAGAATTTACAGTAGGTCCACTTATGATTACACATCGATATTGGAAATTATTTTTAAAAGATATTTGCGCCCCTAAAACAGTGAGGGTATTTGTATATACTCCACTATGTTCACTATCGTTATAACAATCATTGAAAGGGCTATTAATATCAGGCCTAAACTGCCATTGATACGTAATATTTATGCCGGTTGCAGCAACTGAAAACACAGCATCACTCGCTCCACAGGATGAAACATCAACTGAATTAGTGATGAGGTTAAAAGCAAAGTCAGCCATTGGGCGCTTAAATACACCTCCCCCTTTAGTTCCTGCAAAAATATCTGAACCGCTTTCAGCTAATCCGTACACATTATAATTTCCTAAACTTGTGTTTACAGCAGTCCAGTTGTTTGCGCTATCATTTGATAAAAACACTCCATCACCATCAGTTCCTAAAAAAATGTTGTAGCCACTAATGAATAAGGACTTAGCAATTGGCAATGGGGGCTGTGGCAAACCGTTATTCCTGTCGTACCAGTTGGCTCCATCATCATTAGAGGTAAATACCCCATTATTTGTTCCTGCAAAAATGCGTGTACCGCTTATTGCCAATGTGTTGACATAAGCTAGTCCCATGCCATTATTTACCTGCACCCAGCTACTTCCAATATTACTTGAATAAAACACTCCACCATAAAAAGTTCCTGCAAAAACTTTTGTTCCCATAACCGCTAATGAAATTACATCTGTATTAGTTAAGCCGGTATTGACTAGCGTCCAGGAGGTTCCACCAACAGTTGACCGATACACACCACCACCAGTTCCAAATTGCGTACCAGCATAAATATACCCACCTCCTACAGCGAATGAAGATATATTCAGGTTTGTTCCAAGGCCGGTATTCATGGCTGTCCAGCTAGCTCCATCGTCTGTTGAACGATACACCCCATTTTGTTCGGTTCCAACAAAAATAGTTGTTCCGCTTGTAATTAATGCATTGATTAAATTAGTAGCAGGTAAACCAGAATTTGCTGAATTCCATGGTCCTGTATTAAGGGTTGTTTTAAAAACGCCTCCTCCATAAACTCCGGCAAATACATTTGGCCCGCTTATAGCTAATGATAATGACTGAGCATTTGTATTTGTGATACCATCATCAGATATCCAATTAGCTCCATCATTGACAGTAGTATATAACCCTTTGCCATCAGTACCTGAAAAAACGATGGCTCCGCTTTGTAACACAGCATGGATACCTTTACCAGCAGGCAAACCGGTACTTACCGTTGTCCAAGAGCTTCCATTATCCGGAGACCGGGATATTCCACCGCTGCTCATGCTGCCATAACCTGCATAAATTGTTGTCCCGTTTATGTTTACATCAATTGATTTTACAAGGAATCCGGGGGTAGGATGCGAACTAGACCAATTGTTCCCATTATCAGTGGAGCTATATACTCCTCCATCTTTTCCTGCATATAGCTTAGTTCCATTTACGGCCAGTGCATTTACGGTTTTATTTGGCGAAGTAGGCAAACCGGTATTTTTTACTGCCCAATTGAGGCCTTCATCAGTCGTTTTAAACACGCCACCTGCTCCCGTTCCAACAAATATATCCCCTCCGTTCACTAAAAGACAAAGAACATCTACACTAGTCAAACCAGTATTAACTGCTGTCCAATTGCCGCTATAATTTGATAATACAAAAACACCTGCGGAAGTTCCTGCAAAAATTTTATTCCCCTTTATGGCAACAGCTTGTACGAGAAGTCCGAGGCCAGTTAAATTACTACCTATTGACGTCCAGGTAGCTCCACCATTTATGGATAAAAACACACCTCCATTATTATATACTCCTGCAATAACGGTATCCCCGGTGATAGTTACGGCTAAAGCCTGAACATCAGTGTTTGTTAAACCGATATTGACACTATTCCAAACAGTACCGTTATCAGTGGTTTTAAACACACCACCACCAAAGGTTGCTGCATAAATTTTGGATCCGCCTTTGGCAAAACATTTAACAATTCCACCACCGGGGCCTATGCCTTGCCACTGTGCATTTGCGTTCAATCCAATTAAAACGGAGAACATAATTGATAGGAGTAGTTTTCTTTTCATATTTGTTTGTTAAAAATGATTACACCGATTAGTAAACGATTACACAGATTAGTAAAATGATTTAACTGATATTGTTAAATTGAATAATTGCCTAATGACCAATGACTAATTGCCTACTGACTAATTTATTCGGCAATAAATTTACCTGTTGCAATTTGTTTATTATCCTGCAATAGCTTATAAAAATAAGCTCCATCAGGCAAATTAACCCTATCAATGGTAGCAGTTTTGCCTTTTATATTTTTTATTCTTTTTACTTCTTGCCCCAGCAAACCATAAATCACGAGATCCATTTCTCCTGTTCCTGAATTTCCTTTTATTTCGATGGTGGAATGGTCGCTGAAAGGGTTTGGGTATATGTTAACCTGAGCAGTATTGATGCTTGTTTTATTAATGCCGGCTGAAATACCAAAATCAGCTAAAGGGCGTTTGAATACACCACCACCCTTGGTTCCTGCAAAAATGCTTGATCCACTTATTGCTGAAGCAAAAACGGAAAAACTTGTTAACCCAGTATTAGCGGCTGTCCATGTATTTCCGGTATCACTTGAAAAAAAGATCCCACCACCGTCAGTACCTGCAAAAACTTTTTCTTCGTACATGGTGATGGTCATTACATCCAGATCAGTTAAGCCGTTATTCTTTGCTGTCCAATTGGTTCCGTTATCTATGGAGGAAAATACCCCACCAAATGTTCCTGCATAAACACGGGTACCACTGGTGGTAAGGGTGCTTACATTCGTATTTGTTAAACCGTTATTAACCTGTGTCCATGTATTTCCATCATCATTTGAATAAAATACACCACCATAAAAAGTGCCGGCAAAAACGCTGGTTTCATTAGCAGCCAACGCCTGAATTGTATTGTTGGTAAGACCGGTATTAACGGCCGTCCAATTTGCTCCATTATCAACTGATTTAAATACACCGCCACCAAAAGTACCGGCATAAATATCGGTTCCGCTTATTACCAATGAAGTAACGTTCATATTTGTGATGCCTGTATTTACAGCTTCCCAAAGGGTTCCGTTATTGGTTGACCTAAACACACCATTGGAATAAGTACCGGCAAAAACATTTGTTCCGCTGGAGGCTAATGCCTGGATAGAAGGAGAAGTTAAACCTGTATTAACAGCTGTCCATGGGCCTGATCCATTGTTTGAAGATAAAAACACACCACCACCAAAAACCCCGGCAAATATATTGGTACCACTGGTTGCTAATGTTAATGATTGTGCATTTGTATTGGTGATACCCTGATCGGCAATCCAGCTGGTTCCGTTATTGCTGGAAGTATATAATCCTTTTCCATCGGTACCGGCAAAAAGGGTGGTTCCACCTACAATTAGTGATAAAACATCCAGATTCAATCCTGTGCTGGCTTGAGCCCAAGCTCCGCCATTATTGCTTGATTTTAACACTCCGCCACCCCAAAATCCGGCATAGATGTCAGTTCCACTAATTGCGAAGCAAGTAGCGTGAACAGTAGGGTTAGATGAGGTCCAAAGCCCTCCGTTATTTACTGATTTATATACTCCTCCGCCATCAGTTCCTGCAAAAACAGTTGTTCCCATAATAGCTAAAGCCTTTACATAGGTATTAGTTCCCAAACCGGTATTCACCTGGTTCCAAAGTCCGCCATTGTTGGTAGATAAAAACACGCCACCACTACCTATCCCAACATACATGGTTGATCCGCTTATGGCTAATGAAAGTACATCTAAGGTGGTTCCTAAACCAGTATTTACGGGCGTCCAGGTACCTCCATTATTGGATGAAACAAACACACCGGCATTGGTCCCTGCAAAAATATTGGTTCCGCTTATTGCAAGTGCAGCAACCTGAAGATTGGTTAAACCGGTATTCACCTCTGTCCAGCTTGTTCCGCTGTTTGTGGATAAGAAAACCCCACCACCATAAGTACCTGCAAAAACAGTTGTACCATTTGTGGTTGAAGCCAATGATTGAACATCAGTATTTGTGAGGCCTGAATTAACAGGGGTCCACAGCAAACCGTTATTGCTTGTTAAGAACACACCTCCCCCGAAAGTTCCGGCATAAATATTAGATCCGGAAGAAGCAAAACATTTAATAATTCCACCACCGGGGCCAATTGGCGCCCACTGGGCATTGATGCTCAATCCTAATAACATGGAGAACACAACTGTTAAATATAGTTTTCTTTTCATCTTTCGCTAATTTGGTTATAATTCTAAATCGCACATACAAGTACGAAAGGTCGGTCTTATTTTTGAGACGGCCAATAAGATTAAGTAAAATTGAGCAAATTTTTTTATAAAGTCAAGCAGGAGGATGAAAAAATCGGATTTTTTGGTGAAAACTCTAAAAATGAGGATAATAAATCAAAAAAAGCAATAAGATTGCTGTTTTTGGCGGGGGGCGTTGAAAGGATCGTTTTATTGCTTTAGGATAGAATTCTTAGGCCGATTAAGATTCTGAATTTTGTCTTTCATCCTTCTATGGTTCGATCCCGCAGAATTGCGGGACTCACCACAGGTTCGCTCAGGATACGCTTCAAGTAACAAAAAATTTAAGAAAAAGTTATCGGTGGGCCCCTCTTTATATTGAATTGATCCAATAT
>JAURXZ010000014.1 GCA_030654175.1 Bacteroidia bacterium | reverse complement strand
CGGCGCCATGGAAGGCTGGGGCCTGGGCCCTGACGAGTTGCTGGCCCTGAACCCCCGGCTCATCATGCTGCGCATCAGCGGTTACGGCCAGACCGGCCCCTACCGCGACCGGCCCGGTTTCGGCGTGGTCGCCGAAGCCATGAGCGGCCTGCGCCACCTGACCGGCGAACCGGGCCGCGTGCCGGTGCGTGTCGGTGTCAGCATAGGCGACACGCTGGCCGCGCTGCATGGCGTGATCGGCATCCTGCTGGCGCTGCAGCAGCGCCATGCGTCAGGCAAGGGCCAGGTCGTTGATGTGGCGCTGTACGAGGCCGTCTTCAACTGCATGGAAAGCCTGCTGCCCGAATACAGCGCTTTCGGCGCAGTGCGCGGCCCGGCCGGCAGCGCCCTGCCCGGCATCGCGCCCAGCAACGCCTATGCTTGCAAGGACGGCGGCTACGCCCTCATCGCCGGTAATGGCGACAGCATCTTCAAACGCCTGATGACGGTGATGGATCGACAGGACCTGGGCAACGACCCCGCGCTGTCCGACAACGCTGGCCGCGTGGCGCGTGTGCAGGAGATCGACGCCGCGATTGGTCAATGGACGGCAGACCTGACGGTGGACGAGGTGCTGGCGGCGCTGGAAAGTGCCGAGGTGCCAGCAGGAAAAATCTACACCGTCGCCGACATCGCCGCCGACCCGCACTACGCCGCGCGCGGCATGTTGCAAACAGTGCAGATGGACGACGGCGCCGAAATCGCCGTGCCCGGCTTCGTGCCCAAACTCTCAGCCACCCCCGGCAGCCAGCGCCGCAACGCACCGGCCCTGGGCCAGGATACGGATGCGGTGCTGCGCGAGGTAGGGTTGACGGAGGCTCAGATCAGTGCGCTGAGGGAGCGTGGTGTTGTGGGGTGAGCGACTTCACGCTACGTAATCGATAGCTGCTGGCACCCGTGGAATAAGGGGCAATGACACATTTGGCGTGCCCATTGCCCGAAGAGGCACTTAGTTCGGTGTTTTCGCGTACTCGCATGAGACTGCAACTTAACATTTCGCTCGGCGCGGACACGCGACAGCAGAATACTGGGGCGCGTGCCGCGTGCCGGGCAGCTTTGACGTTAAGGGCCATACGCCGGCGCCTGTGTCTGGCGTAAGTGGTAACCAATTCGCCACCTTGATAAACTGTCGGCTTTCTACAGGTACCGCTCAACCGCACTGCTCGTGTCACTCGGTACAAGTGACAAACGAGCAAGTTCGGCAGAGGCACCAAATGAAATCAAGCCTGTCAGCCTGGCTGCTCATCGCTGTCAGCGTCATCGCAGAAGTCGTCGGAACAGTTGCGCTCAAGCACTCGGATGGCTTTTCCAAACTCTTCCCTTCTGGAGCAGCAGCAGCGTGTTACGCGCTTGCCATCTGGCTCATGGCAGTTGCCATGCGCCAGCTCGAGATGGGAATCACCTATGCAGTCTGGGCCGCAAGCGGTACTGCAGCAACCGCACTTGTCGGCATCGCGTTCTACGGGGAGCAGATGGGTTACATCAAGGCGCTGGGTCTTGTTTGCGTCGTTGGCGGCGTCGTCATGCTCAATCTCGGTGGTCAGCGATGACGCCTAATCCGTAGATGGACTCCCCACAAGCGCAAGAAGCTGACCGATAGATTGGCCTTTTGGGGAAGCGCCTGCAGTCGCCTATCCGGCATCTGCGGTGGGATCGTATGTGTCCCGTGCCGACATGGAATCTGCGTCACCGAAGCGCCAGTCGCCATGAGCGGCAGGCAAACTCCCGGAAGAGTTATCGGCGACTGGCGGTGTGGGCTAACGAGCTAACCCGACGACCGCCCAGGATCAATTCAGCTCAGCGACTCAATCAGATCCACATACTGCTGCATCGCATCTTCCTGCGAGGTGCCCTTGAGCTTGTTCCAGGCATCCCACTTGGCGCGTGCCACCATGTCG
>JAURXZ010000031.1 GCA_030654175.1 Bacteroidia bacterium | reverse complement strand
CCGACGAAGAGCCCGTTGCTGTCGATATGCTCGGCATTCGTGAGTTCGCCGGAAATTTCCGAATTGAAGTACTTCACCACTTCATTCTTGGCAAAGTTGCCCGCCACAATCGGGCGCACTTCGAAGCCAAGCGCATTGAGCTTGCTCAACAGCGCATCGCGAGTCAGACCCACGCCAGGGCGTATCACGAGGCTGAAGCCGAACCAGCTGCTTGCGCCAATTTCTTTCTGGATCAAAACCGTCGGGTGGTCCTGCATGACTGCCTGCAGCATGGCCGCATTTTTTCGGCGCTCGGCCACCAGCGAAGGCAGCTTTTTGATCTGCTCGATGCCGAGCGCGCCCGACATTTCGAGCGGCCTGACGTTGTAGCCGGGCAGCACGAAGCGGAAAGATTCCTTGAAGGGGTCGTCGCTTTTTTCGCCGCATACCTGGTTGAATTTAGGCAGGTTGCGAGTCCAGCCGTGGGCGCGCAGCGACAGCAGAATGTGGTGCAGCTCTTCGTCATCGGTACTGATGAGTCCACCTTCCATGGTGGAAATGTGATGCGAGAAGAACGAGCTATAGCTTCCCATCAAGCCAAAAGTGCCGGCCTGCTTGCCGTTGAACTGCGCGCCCAGGGATTCGCAATTGTCTTCAATCAGCGTGATTTTCTTGTCGCCGATGATGGACTTGATGCGGTCAAAGTCGTTGGGGTTGCCCAACAGGTTCACTGCCATGATCAGGCGGGTCTTGTCAGTCACGGCTTTTTCAAGCGCGTCCAGATCAAAGTTGAGCGTCTGCAAATCAATGTCGACGAACTTGATCTTCAAGCCGTACTGATGGAGCGGGTAATAGGTCGTGCTCCATGAAACGGCAGGCACGATGACTTCGTCGCCCGGCTTGAGCGCCAGGTCGGGGTTTTTCGAATAGAACAACGCGGCCACCATCAACAGATTGGCCGATGAGCCCGAATTCACCATCACGCAATGTTTGGCGCCCAGATAGCCGGCAAACTGCTTTTCGAATTCGAATACTTTCGGGCCCATTGTGAACATGCCCGAAGTGATGACGCGCTGGAGTGCGTCGTATTCAGCTTGGTCCCAGGTGGCGGTGGCGAGGGGGTATTTAAAGCTCATGCGTGCTGTCCTGCAGGTAGTAGTGATACGCTTTTTTTATGCCCTCATTCAGGGCGGTGGCCGGCATCCATCCCCAGGCGCGTTGCCTGTCAATGTCGACCAGTTTCTGCTTCATGCCGACGGGTTTGGTGGTGTCGTGCACAAATTTTCCCTGCCAGCCAATGACTTGCGCCGC
>JAURXZ010000037.1 GCA_030654175.1 Bacteroidia bacterium | reverse complement strand
CCCCCTTGTTCCGAGTCTTCCCAGACGATCAGGAATTTCCCTGAAGTTGCTGTTGGTGTGCCGACCACGCGGAAATCGACCAGGGTACCGCTACCAATACCGCCTCCCACCAGCAATTGGTAGGAGGGCTGGAGAACAATTTTTTGACCGGCCACCGTCGGATGCGGAATTTCTATGCGCGGTTTACCAGGCGCCAATGCCACGGAAAAGCTCTTCACTTTGAAAGCATCAGCGTTGGCTTTGAGCTGCGCCGCCGTGGGTGTGCGTACGGCGTTGGTGCGGGCCCAGTAAGCAGCGCCCGCCAGTGCGTAAGACCCCGCATAGGACGGGGCGTCCGGGCACAGGCCGTTTGCGCTGGCCAGTGTGGAGACAGTCTTGGCTGTACAGGTTCCGTCGTTTGTCGTTCCATTGCTGCCAATAAACCAACTGTTGCCGTGGATACCTTCGTCCGTGCCGATGACGTTGATCATGTTCACTAAGCTGGGGCTGGTCGGTAAGGTCGCAAACGGACTCCATTGCGTGCCCGTGTTGTTGTCATAAGACGTCACACTGGAGTTGAAGTTGATGGCGTTGATGGCCCGGCATTGACCCTGGCCAAATGTCGCGTCGGCGGCAGTTTTCGCTGCAGCGTTGACGCGGTTTACTGGATCGATCCACGCGGGTTTGGGAAGCCCCATTGCTTCGTCCTTGGAGCCCGCCTGTGTGTAATCGTAGATAGAACTTGGGGAAAGGCCGCCTAGGTAGCGCAGTGATTCCGTGAACATCTCCCCCATGGGATTGCCCCAGCTCGTACATTGATTATCGGTAAGCGATGTGAGCTGGTAGGTACAGTTCCCGTCACCGATGTAAGTGCCGTCGCTGTAACGGTAGCCATAGACTCGGAGTTTGTTTAACGTGTAGACAACGCCTTGGATCGTGGTAAAGGTTCCATCCGTGGTGTAGTTGACCTCGCTACGGAACGAGTCAATATTGCTGCGAAGTACGCCACCGCTGATGTTTTTTGCGAAGGAGCCGGTCATCAGACCGAACTCGGCCAGGTTGCCTTCACCATATTCGTGTAGCAACCCTTGGGGCTTGAAGTTTCCGGAAGGGTATTGCTTGCAGTTTTCAGTTCCCAAAAGTGTGGAGTTGCAAGCCGAGACGCGGACAATGAAGTCGGGTCCGGTTCCTGAAATCACCACGCCATGGGTGCCTCTAGTAGGATTGCTGGAGCCGGCTCCCAGTCCGGTAACACCTACGTTGTTGCCATTGGAGGCACTTTTTTCACCGCTCCAGTGACACTGCCACCGCTCATTGGCATTCCACAGCTGGTAGTCGCCGCGCGCAATACGCATCAGGGGCGGGTTCGCATTCGTATGGGAATTCCCGTTTCCCGCCGTGTTGGCATTGAATGGAGAATTTGCAGTTAGGTTGTCGCCGAGAGTGGTGTTACAGATGGTGGCGGAGGTCTGCGTTAGATTCTGGATGGTCCATTTTTTGAAGTTGCTACTGGCGCTGCCTGGTGTGACATAACCGCTTGGCGTGACCACCATGTTGAACCAGCCATCGG
>JAURXZ010000029.1 GCA_030654175.1 Bacteroidia bacterium | reverse complement strand
TTCTTTTGCTTCTCCAAAAGAAAGTAACAAAGAAAAAGAGCCCACGAAAACCAACTTCAATTTTTTCTTTCACTCAAAAACCTACCCAAAATTTGGCTTGAAAAAATTGCAGTTCGCTCTTTTCGTGGACGTCAGCCGCACGGTGCTACTGCGCAAAATGGTAATTAAGTTCCAGGATACATGTAATTGACTGGCAGTATTTGCGTGAGGGATTGAAGTGGAAAGCCCGGAGCGCAGCGAGGACTTGGAACGTAAAGCCCGACCCGTAGCGCAGCGAAGGGACACGCCCAAATAATACGACTACTGCCCTTGAATAGCCTTAATCCTCTTATGCATGACCTTAAACCATAATGGAGGGATAAGCGCCAGTAGTATCATCCCGGGATATCCGGTAGGCATTTGAGGTGAGTTTTCAAAATTGCGTAGGATCTGATATTTCCTGCTCGCCATATAATGATGGTCGGAATGGCGGCTTAGTTCAAACAACATAATGCGGCCCAACGGATGGTTGGAGTTCCAGGAATGAACAGGCATAACACGTTCGTAGGTAGTTTCGTTGGTTTTATTTCTACGTAAACCATAATGTTCAACGTAGTTTATTGTTTCGAGCAAAACTATTCCAAAAAATGCAGCTCCTAAAAAGTAAAGCATCACCAGGTAGCCAAAGATCAGGGATATGAGTAAAATAAAGCCCAGTTGAATTACAATAAACCTGATCATTTCATTTTTCCATGAAAGAACAGGTATTCCTTTCTTTTTTAGCATATCGGTTTCAATTTTCCAGGCCGAAATAAAGCTATATATGATGGAACGGAACCAAAACGCATAAAGGATCTCACCGTATTTTGATGAAGCAGGATCATGATCGGTACCAACGTGCCTGTGATGGCCCCTGTTATGCTCAATAATAAAATGCATGTAAAGCGATGTAAGCAACAGAGATTTAGCTAAAAACTGCTCAAAAGGCTTTACCCTGTGGCCAATTTCATGTGCTACATTGATTCCCAATATTCCGCACAGAATACCCATTGTAACTATTCTTCCGGCAATTTCATAGCCCTGGAGGGGTTCATTAAATGAGAATAAAAAGTAAACCAACGAAAGATACTGAACAGGAACCATGAGGTATAAAACGTAATCAAAGGTTTTGTCGTTTTTTGCAGCATTTTCTTCCAGATCGGAAAGGTTTTTTGAACTGCCATTAAAAAAAAGTTCGGTAAATGGTAAAATAAAAAACGAAAAGATCGGGAGCAGCCATGTGAACCAACCGTGCATGGTTAAAGATATTATTCCAACAAGAGGTGCTGTTAATATGGTAACATATTTGATCGCTGAAATTCTCATGATTTTTTTGGGATAATACAAATTGGTTGCCGGAAATAAAAAGCAAAGATGGTGCTTTTTTTCAAAACGGCACAAAAATCACTGACTTGTGGCTATCTTCTGATATTTGTTACTATTGGTAGGATCTATCTCGTTCATGAGATTCACAATTTTTGCTTTTTCATCGGGGAAAGCACCGGAAAAAATATTGATTATTTCATCCGATTTAGCATTGAAAAAAACCTGAAGACTATAGGAGAGCGGTTTTATCTGGTGTATTTTTCTTAATTCCTCCAGACCTTCCATAATTGCCACACGGCCGGCTTCTTTGTTATCGACCATCATATCCATCCCTAAACGATGGTATTTGTACATACATTCGCGCAAAGGAACAAAGGAAGCATCCAACATATTATTGATTAACCAATACCTGTTTTTGTTGCCATCAAATGCTTTCCAGCCGATATCACTTCCCGGTTGGGCATTATTAACAATGGCTAAGGCCTTTTGTAAATAAGGGGTTCCACCATTTAAAGAAAACGAATCGTAATCCAAACCAATTATAAGGTAGGCGTAGTAAGCCAATACAGAGGTAAGATTTGATAAATGAAGGTTTTCCGTAAACTCCAGCGACTGATTTTCTAAATATTTAAATGCAAAATCATTATCGTTATTATTTAAAAGTACCGAGTTATAAGAAGCTTTAAAAACGGGCCTGCGCACCTGAACCTGAATGGTGGCTTTAAAATCATCTGTAGAAGGGCGTTCGGTGATATTAATTAAAATGCTGCAATCTATCCTTTCATTGATCTTAAACGTTTCGGTGGTCCATTTTTTATTGTTCATGAATTCAAAAATGGCAGTTTGCAATGTTTCAAATACACTTTTATCGGTTCCCTGTATGGATTGCGACAATACCTGCACCTTACAGTTCAACTCCTGTGAAAAGGAGGTGTTAAAAACAAAAAGCATTAAAAATACACCTATGAGTTTGCGCACGATCTTAATTCTTAATTCCTGATTTATATTTTTTTATCACTCTCACAATATCCTTAGCCACTTCGGCCTTAGTTTTTAACTCGAATTTTATAGATTTATTGTACTTATCAAAGATCGTTATTTTGTTTGTATCCGTTTTAAAACCCGCTCCCTTATCATTCAATGAATTAAGGACGATCAGATCAAGATTTTTCTTTTTTATTTTTGCTTTGGCATTTTCTTTTTCATTCTCTGTTTCAAGCGCAAAACCGATAAGAAGCTGACCTGATCTTTTTAGTTTTCCTAATTCCAGCAAAGTATCTTTGGTTGGAACCAGCTCAATACTTTTTGTTGCGGTTGTTTTTTTAATTTTTTGATCTGCTGTTTTCGCAGGTTTATAATCGGCAACAGCAGCAGAAAGAATGGCTATGTTAACCGATTTAAAGGCTTTTACAGAAGCAGTATATAATTCTTCAGCGGATGTTATATCAATACGATGTATGTTTGGATTAGCTGTTTTTAAAGCATTCGGCCCACAAACCAAGGTAACTTCCGCTCCTTGATCAGCAAATTCTTCAGCTATTGCAAAACCCATTTTAGCTGATGAATGATTGCCGATAAAACGAACAGGGTCTATCGCCTCATAAGTAGGACCGGCTGTTACCAGCACTTTTTTTCCGGTAAAAGGTAAATTTAATGATAGCGCTTTAGTAAGGTGATCAACGATCTCTTCGGGTTCAGCCATACGGCCTTCACCATTCAAACCGCTTGCCAATTCACCAAAGCCGGGATTAATGATACTGTTACCAAATGATCTTAATCGTTTTAAATTTTCGGTAGTTGCCGGATGTTTATACATATCCAGATCCATTGCCGGAGCAATGTAAACCTTGCAGCGTGCCGATAAATAAGTGGCAAGCAACAGATTATCACAAAAGCCATTCGCCATTTTAGCAATGGTATTAGCTGATGCAGGAGCAATAACAAGGGCATCGGCCCATAAACCAAGTTCTACATGGTTATTCCACTGGCCGGTCTTATCTTTTACGAAATCAATTAATACAGGGTTTTTAGAAAGAGTGGAAAGGGTAAGCGGGGTAATGAATTCACTGGAAGAAGGTGTCATTATCACCTTAACATTGGCGCCTGCTTTTACAAGCAAACGAATTAAAAACGCTGATTTATAAGCAGCAATGCTGGCTGTTACACCAATAATGATATTTTTATTGCGCAGCATCTTATAGTATTTAAAAATTAAGGATTAAGGATTTAGGATTAGGAGTGGTTTTACCCAAATCCTTAATCCTAAATCCTTAATCCAAAAATCCTTATTTTTCAGTTTCAGTAGTTGGGTTACGGTGATAGATCTTATCATCGAAAAATTCCTGAATAGCAATTAATGAAGGTTTTGGCAAACGCTCATAGAATCTTGAAATTTCAATTTGTTCACGGTTTTCAAAAATTTCTTCCAAATTATCAGTTGTGGAAGCAAACTCAGCCAACTTATTGGTCAACTCTTCTTTAATTTCGGAGCTAATTTGATTAGCACGTTTAGAGATGATCGCAATACTTTCATACATATTACCAGTTTTACCATCGAAATCTCTTAAATCGCGAGTAGTTGTGGTTAAATCAGCGGTTGTTTTTTTATAGTCCATTGTTTTATTATGTTGGTTTGTTATATTTTTCTAAATTTTTCAAAGCACTCGAATAGATCATTTCAGCTTCTTTTAAATATCCACCTTTGGGGAAAGTATCCACATACTTAAGGTAGGTATCCACGGCAGCCTTAAAACGTTCTTGTTTTTTTGATTCAATACTGTTCAATGCCAGTAAATAATACGATTTAATGGTTAAATAATTTAGTTCCTCCACATGTTTTGATTCCGGAAAATCCTTAATATGGTTAGCAAAAACTACAATAGCAGCTTTATAATCCACCATATTGTAATACAACATCGCATTTTCATATGACTTACGCTCCAACTTCCCTCTCAGCTTATCCAACATGGTATTGCATTCAGGAATCCGTGTACTTTTCGGATACTGATTGGTGAAACGTTGAAATTCTTTAATTGCCAGCTTTGTATCTACCTGATCCAGGCTGTATGTTGGTGAACTTAAATAAAAACAATATGCATTCATATATGCACATTCTTCGGTATGTATGCTGCTCGGAAATGTTTTTACAAAATTACGAAAGTGATATCCGGCAACTATATAATCATCTAAATTATAATTACAATATGCATAATAATAATGAACTTCCTCTGCTTTGGCAGTACCACGAAACACACTCATCAACTCTTCGAAAAGTGTAAGCGCCTTGGTATAATCCTCCTTTTTAAAGTACTTCACAGCCGCTGCGTACTTAGCATCTATATCGGTACTCTTAACAAGTTTGTTAAATTTACCGATCGTTAAACCCGACTTTTTCTTCTTCTCTTTGCTGGTGGATTCATACACTTTTTTCTCACTGCATGAAGCAAAGCCCAAAAGCAAAAACAAAACAAATGTTATATTGAAATATTTTTTCATCATAAAAGGATTGCAAATATACATTTTTTTGGTGGAAATATCTGTATTTATAGTTATTTATTGATAAAAAGCCTCTTTGTTAATTAAAATACCTTTGAAAATACTCTGTAAAAGACTAATTTCGCAACTCAAAATAAAAACTCCTACGAATTACGAATAAAAGCCGAATTACGAATACCTACTATTCGTAATTCGATAAAATTCGTTATTCGTTGTAAATTAAAGCAATAAACAACATTATGAAAGATCTATTTGAGAAAATCAAAGCAAATCGTGGTCCGATAGGAATGCACGCAAAGGCATCGCACGGGTATTTTACATTTCCAAAACTGGAAGGTGATATTGCACCCCGTATGATCTTCCGCGGTAAGGAACGTTTGAACTGGAGTTTAAATAATTATTTAGGCTTGGCTAACCATCCTGAAGTGCGTAAAGCGGATGCAGATGCAGCAGCTCAATTTGGGTTTGCAATGCCAATGGGTGCTCGTATGATGAGTGGAAACTCTGATGCTCATGAGCAACTGGAAAGTGAATTATCTGCTTTTGTAAAAAAAGAAAGTACGATCCTTTGTAATTTCGGTTACCAGGCAATGGTTTCTGCTATTGATTGTTTGGTTGACCGTCATGATGTTATTGTTTATGATGCTGAATCACATGCATGTATCTTAGATGGTGTTCGTTTACACATGGGGAAACGTTATGTGTTCAAACACAATGATATTGATGATTGTGTAAAACAATTAGAACGTGCAACTAAGCTGGCTGAAGCACAAAATGGTTCTATTTTATTAATTACCGAAGGTGTTTTTGGAATGCGTGGCGATCAGGGGAAATTAAAAGAGATCGTTGAATTAAAGAAAAAATTCAATTTCCGTTTGTTTGTTGATGATGCGCATGGTATTGGTACTATGGGCGCTACAGGCGGTGGAACAGGACAAGAGCAAGGTTGCCAGGATGGAATTGATATTTATTTCGGAACATTCGCTAAATCCTTTGCCTTGATCGGTGGATTTATTTCAAGTGATGAGCAAATTGTAGAATATTTACGTTACAATATGCGTTCACAGATATTCGCAAAAGCATTGCCACTTCCATTGGTAGTGGGTGCATTAAAGCGTTTGGAGTTAATGCGTACACATCCTGAATTGAAAAATAAACTTTGGGAAATCACACGTGCTTTACAAAATGGTTTGAAAAAAGCAGGATTTGAGATCGGAGAAACAAATTCACCGGTAACCCCTGTTTATATGAATGGTTCTATACCTGAAGCAACTAATCTGATCCTGGATCTGCGTGAAAATTTCAATATTTTCTGTTCAATGGTAGTGTATCCGGTAGTTCCAAAAGGAATGATCATTTTACGTTTGATCCCAACTGCTGTTCATACAATTGATGATGTGAATTATACCATTGATGCATTTTCAAAAATTGTTGGCAAACTAAAATCCGGACAGTATGTTTCGGATGAGATTGCAGCATTTTAGGTTAGTTGAATTTTATTTGGGCGTTCCCCTTTCTACCTCACCCCCTTCCCCTCTCCAAATGGAGAGGGGTGTCCAAAGGACGGGGTGAGGTAAAAAGGGGCGGGCTTTACACTTCAATCTTTTCTAAACAGAAAAGGATTTACGTTGCAATCCCTAACGCAGCATTTCGAAATGAAGAACGATTAGAATAAAAAACATAAAGCCACACACTTTCTCGACTCCGCTCGAAATGACCAACACACAGTGTCAGTTTGAGCGGAGTTGTTATTTTTTGGCAAATTGAACTTTTGGAATTTAGCCTTAGGCCAAAAGATTTTTAACCACATAGAAACATAGTTTTAAGATGGTATAAAAAACAGAGGCGAAGCTTTTAACATAGACTAGGTAAAAAACAGTTTTCTATAAAAACTCCCTTAGCCTATGTTTCTATGTGGTTTAAATTGTAAAATTAGTCAATTGAAACCCCGTTTACATCAGTAGTTAATACTTCCGTCATGTAATCAAAAAAGGGACGCATTTTTTTAAAGGTATCATTTACCTGTTTCAAAAAATCATCAGATAACACTTCTTTATCGCTGAATTTATGGACAAGTAAAAATTGTTTGTAACGGATCAGGTCAATAGCTGCATTATCAGCATCAAAGCCTTTAGGAGTGGTTTTCACCTGTTCGCCTTCTAAACTGCCGAAGGTATTTATAAAAGCTTTGTTTTTTAATATTTTGCGTACAGGGGTAGCATCATGCGCAAACTCATCTCTTATGCGCTTTAGATCTTTTGGCTCCGGATCCCAGAAACCACCTGCTGCAAATGTATTACCTGGTTCAATGTGAAAGTAATATCCTCCTC
This sequence comes from Bacteroidia bacterium, assembly GCA_030654175.1. Classification (GTDB taxonomy): domain Bacteria; phylum Bacteroidota; class Bacteroidia; order 2-12-FULL-35-15; family 2-12-FULL-35-15; genus 2-12-FULL-35-15. Next base: position 26,647 of record JAURXZ010000029.1, on the reverse strand, counting down.
TTCGGTGCTTTGTGGCACGCTTAAAGCCTCCGCCCCAATTGTTTTTATATGGTGTTTTATCTTTCGAAAACCGTGTATCACGGTAAATACGGTGTAAACTCTTTTTCCCGGACGGATTTTCAATAACATCATGCTTATTCATTTCCAATAGCAGATCATCTACAAAGCCTTCGATCTGTGATAGCTCCAGCAAATACCTTTCTTTATGAACAGCAAACCAATCACGGTTATTATTCTTCTTTAACTGTTTTAAAAACTCTAAATTAGATGGTAATATTTTAGCTTTTGCCATAAAGGTTGTTGGTTTTATAATGGTAAAAATAAAGAAAAAATACAGATCAATTTGGATTAGATAACGAAGAAACAACTTGCAATTGCCGGATTATCATTTTTTTTTGTAAATTCACCATACAAAAAATATGCTCCTATGAAAAAATCTATACAATTAGTATCAGTAATTGCAGTTTTTTTAATCGCAACGGCCTTTAAAATTGGCCCTATTCAGGAATTGGCAATTGGTGCTGAAATACCAAAAGCGGGTCACAAAATGATGGATGTTACCGGAAAAGAAGTTTCGTTGGCTGATGTAAAAGGAGAAAATGGTTTGCTTGTGATTTTTTCCTGCAACACCTGTCCGTACGTAAAATTAACTGAAGTGCGTATCAAAGAAGTAGCAACCCTTGCAACAACAAACAAAATTGGTGTGATCATCGTTAACTCAAATGAAGCACAGCGAGATGCTGAAGATTCTTTTGAAGAAATGAAAAAATATGCAAAAGCACAGTTTTATAATTTTAGCTATGTTGTGGATAAAAATTCCCAATTGGCCAATGCTTTTGGTGCTACCCGCACTCCTCATATTTTTTTGTTTGATAAAAAAGGATTGGCTTACCGCGGAGCCATTGATGATAATATAAAAGATGCCAATGATGCTAAAGAACATTTTTTAAAAGATGCTATCATAGCTCTTGGAGCAGGTAAAGCAGTAAAAACAAATTCTACAAAATCAGTAGGTTGTTCTATTAAAAGGGTGGACGAATAACTACATAAATAACACGAAAAAGTGTTTTAATTAAATATAATAAAGTCCCGCATTAAGCGGGACTTTATTGTTTATCCCTTTTATTATCGAAATGATGAATTCAATAAAAATAATTATACCTGTTCCTACTTATGGCTTTGACCCAACAGAAGTAGCTATCCCCTGGAAAATCCTTTCAGATAAAAATTTTGATGTGCGATTCTCAACGCCTGATGGTAGAAAAGCAAAAGCCGACACTAAAATGCTTACAGGTGAAAATCTTGGCATTTGGAAAGGAGTTTTAAAAGCCAGGAAAGATGCGGTAGAAGCCTATTATGAAATGGAAACGAGCGAGGCATTTTGCAAACCCATAAAATATGCCGAACTGAAAGAAAAAGATTTTGATGCGATTCTTTTGCCTGGTGGTCACGATAAGGGAGTAAAGGAATATCTTGAATCATCCATTTTACAGCAACTTGTTGTTGCATTTTTTAAAGCTAAAAAGCCTGTTGCAGCCATTTGCCATGGTGTAGTGTTAGCTGCCCGAAGTATAGATCATGAAGCGGGGAAATCGGTTATTCATTCATACAAAACAACCTCTTTATTAAAAACCCAGGAATTAACGGCATATACCATGACAAAGTTATGGCTGAAAGATTACTATTTGACCTATCCTGAAATTACAGTACAAGATGAGGTTACTGATACTTTATCTGACAAAAACAATTTCCTTAAAGGACCAACACCTTTGTTTAGAGATGATCTCAAACATTTGGAAAGAGGTTTTACAGTTAGGGACGGTAATTATTTGTCGGCTCGCTGGCCTGGTGATGCGTATACATTTTCTCTTGAATTTATTAAGATGTTGGAAGAAAAAAAATAATGCTTCCCTACTCCCCCAATCTATGGTGCAATGATTCTTCCGCAGCATTTTTTATGATATGCTCCGCCTCTTCATCACCAATATATTTATCAATAAGCTTATGCCCGAAATAAATTAATGGTGTAAGAACAACAGCAATGATCAGTTTAAAGGTATATCCGGTTAATGCAGCATTCAGAAATACCGCTGTGGTCATTTTACCGGGCAACCAAAAAGCAATACCCAATACCACAAATGTATCTACTAATTGAGAAACAACAGTAGAACCGGTACTTCTGAGCCATAGCATTTTTCCTCCTGTTTTATCCCTCAACAGCCAAAAAATAAAAACATCAATAAATTGTGATGTTAAAAATGCAACAATACTCCCTGCAATGATCCACATACTTTGGCCGAACACTGCATAAAATTCCGAATCGGTAACAGTAGAAATGCCTATTGCAGCAGGTATTTTAATCGCAAAAAATAAGATCACAAAAGCGTATGCAATCAAAGATGCTGTAATTAATGATAGCTTTCTTACTCCTGCTTTTCCATAATATTCATTAATTAGATCGGTTGTTAAAAATACAATTGGCCAGGGAATAATACCAATGCTCATGATAAATGGACCTATTTGTATCAGCTTTCCACCAATCAATTCAGCAACTATGGCATTGGTAATAAAAATACCGGCCAATATTATAAAAACAAGTTGTTTCTTTGATTTAAACATTCTGATTTTCGATTGAAGATTTGGGATTTGCTGAACGTTTAACGGTTGTAAGATTAAGAAAACGCAAAATTTTAAACACTACAGTTCAAATTCGCAACGGTTGTAATAAAAAACATTTTCAAAAAAATGTCTACTTAAAAAAAATAAAAATTATTGTCGATTATTTCTATTATTTTTTTCTTATTCCTTGTCTGTTTGCTACGCACTCGTTACAATAAGTCTTGCCGTCACAACCTTCCACGCCAGGACAATCTGCTGTACAAAAATCATTTTTGTGCTTTTGATAAAGTTGTTCGTCATAGCAGGAGCCTTTGTCTTTGCTACAGGAGATTGTTACAAGCGTCAAAACTGTCGCTAAGAAAATTGTAAGTGTTATAAATATTTTCATTCTTTTTTTGTTTTTTGTTTGTTACGTGCAGAATTTTGATCATAAACCATTCAAAAACTCTTCCGTTACATTATAAATATATTCTAAATCAGTATTACTAATACAATATGGAGGCAGTATATAGATTATGTTTCCAAGAGGACGAAGAATAATTCCACGGGAAATAAAAAACTGTGAAATATGTTCAGCTAAAGAATTCAGGTAATTGGTTTGTTCGCCCGTTTTTATTTCAAATGCGATAATAGTTCCTAATTGCCGAACATCAATTAGTGCTTTATGTGATCTTATTTTTTGTAAAAATAAATGATGCTGTTGCTCTATACGCTTAATGTTATCAAACGCTTCGGGATTATCAAAAAGATCCATACTGGCTAAAGCGGCAGAACATGCGGTAGGATTAGCAGTATAAGAATGCCCATGATAAAAGGTTTTCATTTTATCATCACTTAAAAATTCATCGTAAATAAATTGGGCGCAAGCAGTTGCACCAAGCGGCATTACACCACCGGTCAAGCCTTTACTCATACAAATAATATCGGGCTTTTGTTCCAAATAGTCGCTTGCAAAAAAATTGCCTGTCCGTCCAAAACCTGTCATTACCTCATCAGCAATAGTAATTACATTTTTATCCTTGCAGCATTTGATCAGTTCATCCAGTACCTGTGGAGAGTACATCACCATTCCTCCTGCTCCTTGCACCAGAGGTTCAAAAATAAAGGAGGAAATATCATCTCGCTGCAAAGCAGTTTGTAAAGCATCTAACGTCCCTTGTTCCTTACCTTTTACAGGAACAGGAATGTGAATTACATCAAACAATAATTTTGAAAATGGAAGGTTAAAAGCATTACGTGCTCCAACCGACATACCTCCAAACGTATCGCCATGATAGCCGTTCTCAAAAGCAATAACTTTAGTTTTATGAATGGATTGATTACTCCAATACTGAAATGCCATTTTCAAGGCCACTTCAACAGCAGTAGAACCATTATCTGAATAAAATATTTTTGATTGATTTGAAGGTAACCGCTTCAATAAACGTTCTGCGAGTTGTACTGCTGGCTCGTGTGTAAAACCTGAAAACAGAGTATGTTCAAGAGTTTGTAATTGCTCTGAAATTTTTTTTGTCAGATAGGGATGACAATGTCCATGTACATTTACCCACCAGGAAGCAATGCCATCAATATATCGTTTGCCTGCCTCATCAAAAAAATAAGCCCCCTCCCCTTTTACAATACCAATAGGCAATGGAGCATTTTTTAATTGTGTGAAAGGATGCCACACTACATTTTTATCCCGTTCCTGTAAAGTCATAAAATAGAACCTGAAAATATTTAATTTTTCTTAAGCGATAATGTCATGGTAGATGATTTTATTTCCAGTTCATTATTATTTTTGAAACTTAAACTGTTTTTTTCGATCGAACCATCCGTTTTAGTATGTGTAATTGAATTTTCAGAAATTATATACTTCCCTTTTTCCAATGAGGTAGTATCTCTTTTTATTTCATAATCACCACTTTCAAAGTACTCTATAATTGCACCATGGGTCATATTGTTTAACAATCCGATGGCGGCAATCTCAATGGCAGACTTTGAAGCAGTTGTGTCAATAGGAATAATACCGGTTATTTCCCATTTACCAACAACCGATTCCTTATTTTTTGTTTGACAAGCAACAAACAGAAACACTAAAAATAAAATGCCTGAAAATTTTGTTTTCATTTTAATTATATTTTAAGGTGAATACAGAGTGGATTAATAACAAATTTATAATAAATTATCAGACTGGCAATTTCTCAAGGTAGGGGTTCGCTTTCGGCAAGCAATGGATGCAATTACAGGGGAATTAAAGCTCTTTTGTGAAATTACTATAATTGCTATTTCTCGTATAATTCGATAGGTAAGTTATCGGGGTCAAAAATAAATGTAAAATGCTTATTAGTTATTTCGTCCGTTCGGATCTCCTCTGCAATAATATTTTTTTCCTTTAAGGTTTCAATCACACTTTTTAAATTATCTACCTCAAATGCAAGATGTCTCAACCCCGTAGCTTCCGGCTTTGACAATCGTTGAGGGGGATCAGGAAACGAGAAGAGTTCAACTACATATTCACCATTAAGTGAAAGGTCTAATTTGTAAGATTGGCGCTCTTGCCGGAAAGTTTCTTTAATTATTTCAAGTCCTAAAATATTAACATAAAAATCCTTTGATCTTTTATAATCAGCACAAATTATAGCAATATGATGAATTCGATTTAACATGGATTCTGTTGTTCTTTAAAATAAACTAAAATTCGATGCTAAGTTCCAATGTCACTCGCGAGCGGCAATTCGTATAATTTCTTTGGCGATCTCTTCCGGTGAAAGAATAAAATCGATACACCCACTTGCTATTGCGGTTTTTGGCATATCCGGTTGGGTTGCTGTGTCGGGTTTCTGAGCAATAGTAATGCCGCCCACTTCTTTTATTTCGCAAAGTGCATTTGCACCATCACCGTCATAACCGGAAACAATGACAGCGATTAGTTTTCCCTCCCAGTTTTCGGTGAGAGAACGCAGAAAAACCGTGATCACATCGGGCCATCCCCTTGGTTTTGATATCGGCTTTAGACGAAACTCGTCATCTTGAACATGCAAGTCGCGCTGTTCAGGAATGATAAACACATGGTTAGGCTTAATGTCAAGTCTTTCTGTGATCAATTCAACAGGCATCTTCGTAAAGCGAGGAAGGATCTTGTGCAATTGTGTGGCGATTTCTCTTGCGTGATTAACAATTACAATAGCAACACCCATATCAGCAGGCAAATTCTGTAGTAACCTGGTAAATGCATCGAGACCACCGGCCGAACCACCAACGCAAACCACAGGAAAGTCTTTTGGAGAACTTTTATCTTCCATATTTGTATAGCTTTTTAATATTTACAAACCACAACCACTTGATACATTGATATTACCGAGCAAAATTTTGTAATGCGGGATATTAAATTTTCGATAAAAAATCGTACCTGTTTTATAAGGGTATATCGAAATTAAACTATTTTAGAGTAGTAAGACGTATCCGAAATCAAAAATTTTTATTTATCGAATTACACAGACCTTCTATTTGAGAATTAGAATTTAAAGTATGAATGCAAATACGCAGTCGCTCTTTACCTTTTGGGACTGTTGGGCTAAGAATAGCGCGAACATCATATCCGCACTGCTGCAAAAGTGTTGCAAGATTTTTCACCTTGTCGTTTCCACTGACTACAATACATTGGATAGCGCTATCGCTTTGAATTAACTGCGCTTTTATGTTTTCGGAAAGAAGACTTTTAAAATAATTTATTTTTTCGTGTAATTGTTGAATAAGTTCATCACTCTTTTGAAGCAATTGATAAGCTTGATTTACAGCGATGAGGCTTTTTACAGGCAATGCTGTGGTATAAATAAAGGATCGTGAAAAATTGATCAGAAAATTACGAAGCAGATCACTTCCAAGTACAATAGCACCATGACATCCAAGTGCTTTACCAAAAGTATGAACACGGGCAAAAACATCTTGTTCTAAACGTAATTGTTGTAACAATCCTTTACCGGTATTGGTTGTAACACCTGTTGCATGGGCTTCGTCAACAATTAAATTGGCGTTATATTTTTTACAGAGATCAACTATTTCTTTCAAAGGAGCAGTGTCACCGTCCATGGAATAAATACTTTCAACAACAACGTAAACTATTCCACCGGGTATTTTCAAGCGTTCTTCCAGATGTGAAATATCATTGTGACGGAACATATATGCTGATCCTGATGACAGTTTAATCCCATCATGTACAGAGGCATGTATCAATTCATCATAAATGATGGTATCGCCTTTTTGTCCTAAGGCAGAGAATAAACCAAGATTGGCATCATATCCGGAATTATAAATTAAACCGGCCTCCGAATTATGAAAAGTTGCAATTTTTTTTTCTAATTCCTCTACATAAGCTGAGTTACCAGCTAATAAACGAGAACCGGTGGAACCTGTAAGAGTGGAGTGTGAAGAGTGGAGAGTGGAGAGTTCTGTTTCAATTTCTTGAAATAATTTTTCACTACTTGCAAAACCTAAATAATCATTACTGCAAAAATCGATCAATTGATCATTGATAACCAATTTGCGCAATGCATTTTGGTCTAGTCGTTTTTTTAGTGAATTGGATAAAAAGTTATCAGCCGAAAAAGTCATAAACTAATTTTATCAAATTACGAATCAGTAATGGCCTCAGGTATTACAAGCCCATTACTAAATTGCTACCTGAGGTTGTTTTACTCCTTTGAACGCTTTTCGTGGAGTTAAGCCAAAGATCTTAAACATTTCCATATCAGCATTAAAATCAGGATTTGGAGTGGTTAATAATTTATCTCCGGCAAAAATAGAATTAGCACCGGCCAGAAAACAAAGTGCTTGTCCTTCCAAACTCATTTGTGTACGGCCTGCAGAAAGACGAACCACTGTTTTTGGTATTAAAATACGGGTAGTGGCGATCATACGAACCATATCCCAGATAGGTACTAGAGGTTGGTTTTCCAAAGGAGTACCTGCAACAGGAACCAAAGCATTTATTGGAACAGATTCGGGATGAACCTCCATTGAGGATAATGTTTTTAGCATCTTAACGCGATCTTCAATAGTCTCGCCTAAACCAATGATACCACCGGAACAAACAGAAACTTTTGCTTTACGAACATTCTTAATTGTATCTAATCGATCGTCATAAGTACGGGTGGTAATAATTTTTTTATAGCTTTCTTCAGAAGTATCTAAATTGTGATTATAAGCGTATAGTCCAGCATCTGCAAGTTTTTGCGCTTGTGTTTCGGTAAGCATTCCCAACGTACAACATACTTCCATCCCCTTTTCATTCACCCCCTTAACCATCTCCAGTACACGGTCAAAATCACGGTTATCTCTCACTTCGCGCCACGCAGCACCCATACACAAACGAGATGCACCGCCCTCTTTTGCTTTGTCAGCTGCTTCCATTACTTCATTTACCGTCATTAATTTATGTACTTCGACTCCGGTATTGTAACGAGCCGCTTGTGGGCAATAACTGCAATCCTCGGCACAACCGCCCGTTTTAATTGACAAAAGCGAACTAACCTGTACTTCTCCCGCATTATTAAACTCACGGTGAATTCGCTGAGCCTGATTAATTAATTCAAGCAAAGGTGTATTATATACGTCCAGAATTTCTTCTACGGTCCAATTGTGTCTGATTGCTGTCATAAATGTTTTTTTACGATTGAAATACAAAGATAGAAAATAAAATTTATTGATGTGCTGATGTGCTGATTTATTAATGTGCTGATCAACCAATTAAAGAATATAAATTGATGTGCTGATGGGCTAATTTATTAATGTGCTGATCAACCAATTTAAAAATATAAATTGATGTGCTGATGTGCTGATTTATTAATGTGCTGATGAACTAATGAAAAATGTATAAATCTTAATCACCACATAGGCACATTTTCACATCAGCACATCAATTAATCAGCATATTATTTTTTTATTACGGTCTTACAGCCACAGAATAAGGATCAACCGATACTTCCACTTTTTTATCGCTTGTTCCTGATCTTAAAAGAGTTAAAGTACTCATATCAATAAATGAGACATATCCGTTCCGTCCACCACATGCTCCTGAATGATGGGGTGCCGGACCGTCAGTAGTTGCATTTCGGTTAGCAACATACACCAGATTTTTAGTATCGTCAACTGCCAAGCCATGCGGTTGGTGACCTGTGTAAATAGTGCTTATCAAAGAATTAGTATTGATATCAATTACCCATATGGCGCCTCTTTTACCGGGGAAGGAAGTGATATCCTCGGGACAGGAAACAAATAAATAATTGTGAAGCATGGATGCACTCATTTCAGATGGTAATGCGCCAACAGGAATTATAGCAAGCAACTGATCAGTACCTTGTTGGAAAATCCTCACCTCTGAAGTCCCTTGGCAGGTAACAAAATATTTTGTTCCATCAGGAGAAAAAAACACCTCATGTGCATTTAGAAAACCCGTGGGTTGTATGGTAAACAAATTTACTTCCGTAAATGCTGATAAATCATTGGCCGGCATTTTATATAACTTATTGCTGCTGTTTTGTTGGGTTACATATAAGGTATCCCCGGCAGGATTAAGGCAAGAACCATGAGGAAAATTATAACCCATATTATGTGTTACTGCAAAAGTAGTGAGATCCACTTCAGCAATATCGCCATTGCTACTCCAATCAATAACATAAGCTTTTTGCCCGTCATTGCTAATGGTTAGTGTGTTCCAGTTCTTTATACTTAAAAATGCTTCTCCAACAAAACTATCATCGGTGGTCCGGTACTTTTGCAAAGAATTTCCTGATATGGAAACAATGTACCAATACTGGCCGTCAGCAGATACTTTTATCATATGAGGGGATTCGATACCTCCGGTATTTCCTACATCAATATAGCGCATTGGTAATAAAGTTTCCTGATCCATGACGGTTACCACATCACAGCCCTGATTGCTGATATAAATTTTTTTACGGTTTGGATCATCCGAAAATTTAACAAATCCATCCCGGCTGGGAGCACCTGCATTTATCCAGTTTTTTAATAGCAGAACCTCCTCACGGGATAAATTAGTCCTATTGAAGGGCATAGTTGGTAGATTTGATATACCCACATCAGAAAATGTGTTGGTGAATGAAAACAAGGTACTGTAATCATGTCGAAAGGGTATAACTGCGGCACTTCCTTTCCCCCCATTAAATAACTTATCCCAACTTTCCATTGATAAGCCAGCAGCTGCATCCTTGCTGGCATCTGTATGGCAACCGGGTGTTGAGCATTTTGTAAAAAAAAGTTTTCCTATATCATCGGGGTAATTATTGTAATCGGGGATACCTTTATCATTGGTGCAACTATTTAAGGTAATTATCACAAATGAACCAATAACAAAGGAATTGTAAAGTCGTTTTTTCATAGAAATGATATTCTATTATTCCAATACCGGAATATCCGAACTTGTTGCTTTATTGTATTTAAGTTTTATTCCGGTACCACCGGTTACCGTCTCCATAATTGAATTATCATATCCAACCGCGTATAGGTAATACACACCTTTTCGCAGATCCTTAAATTCATAATGCCCATTGGCATCAGCAGTAACAGAGGCATTGTATTTTGATACATCAGCCCCGGGAAATTCAACAGCATCATATTTAATATAAACAATAGCATTAGCCACCAAATGGCCGTGGTGAGAAACATTTCCATTAACGCCCGACTTCCCTCCGCTGCCTTCCTTGTAACATGAACTGAAAGCAAATACTGAAAAAACAGAAATACTGATAAGTGTTATTTTATAAAATTTAAAAAAAAATCGCATGGTATTTTATTTTTATTAAAGGTACGAATTTTTGTTTGTATTGAATTCATTTTGTTCCATATATTTCGGTAGATTTGAGATGAATAGTTTTTAGAATTAATATCAAAAAGCTTTCCTTATTTGAAGAATTGAAAATGAAAATAAAATATTTTTTAACCTTTACCTTATTTTTATCGGTCCTCATCTTTAAAGGTTTTAGCGGAGTTTCCGTTGCTCAAAATCGAAATATTGATTCTCTTCTAACCCTACTCAAAACAGATAAACCGGATACCAACAAAGTAAATCACTTAAACAAATTATGTCGGGAATATATCGATATTGGAGAACATGTTAATAGCATAAAATATGGAAATAAAGCTCTAGCATTAGCCCGCTGCCTTACAGTTGACAATAAAATTGGATGGGCTAAAGGCATAGCTTTAGCTTACAACTATATTGGAAATATTTATTCCGACCAAGGAAATTATCATGGAGCTCTAGAAAATCACCTTGCTTCCTTAAAGTTAAGGATTGCCATTGGCGATAAACAGAGTGTGGCAACTTCATACAATAACATCGGAGCTATATATTTTAATCAAGGCAACTATGCAGAAGCATTAAAAAACAACTTTGAGTCATTAAAAATAAAGGAAAAAATTGGGGATAAACAAGGGATTGCTGATTCTTATAACAACATCGGGTTTATTTATCACACACAATCAAATAATCCTGAGGCATTAAAAAACCACTTCGCTTCCTTAAAGATATTAAAAGAAATTGGAGATAAAAAGGGCATTGCTTTTTCTTATAACAACATTGGAATTATTTATCAATCACAAGGCAATTTTTTGGAAGCATTAAAAAACTACTTCGCCTCATTAAATATATTTACAGAAACTGACCATAAACAAGGAATTGCAACTTCACACAATAATATCGGAGCTATTTATTTTAATCAAGGTAAATATCCTGAGGCATTGAAAAATTACTTCATTTCATTAAAAATAAGGCAAAATATTGGAGATAAGCGTGGTATAGCAACCTCGTTTATGAATATTAGCGATGTGTACAAAAGATTAAAAAAATTAAAAGAAGCCCGAAATTGTTTAAACGATGCATTGCAAATAAATTCTGAAATTGGAAATATAGAAAGGATTAAAACTAACTACTACAGCTTGTCTCAATTAGACAGCACTGAAGGTAACTGGAAAGCTGCCTATCAGCATCACAAACTATTTATTATTTACAAAGATAGTATTGACAATAAAGAAACGAAGAAAAAAACCACTGAGATCATATTAACTAATAAGTTTGAGAAACAAGAAGCAGCCTCAAAAGCAGAACAGGATAAAAAGGATACGATAACCTCAGCTAATAAAAAAAGGCAGGAACTGATCTTGATCCTTGTATCTATTGTTTTGATCCTTGTTTTTATTTTTGCAGGATTTGTAGTCCGCTCCCTTCGAATAACCCGTAAACAAAAGAGAATAATTGAACTTCAAAAAAATGAAGTTTCTCACCAAAAGGAAATGGTTTTAGAAAAAAATAAGGAGATTACTGATAGTATCAACTATGCTCAAAGGATACAACGCGCTTTGTTGGCAAGCGATAAAATGTTGGATGCATATCTATTTAAAGGTAACTCCGGGCTTGTATCGGAATCTAAAAAGTTGTTAAGGGATATACATCACGACAGAGATTACTTTATTTTTTTTCAACCTAAAGATATTGTAAGTGGAGATTTTTATTGGGCAGCTCCATTGGCAAATGGCAATTTTGCATTGGTAACCGCAGATAGTACAGGACATGGAGTGCCCGGGGCTATTATGAGTATGCTCAATATTTCGTGTTTAAACGAAGCTGTAAAAGGGCAACAATTAACAGAGCCAAATGAAATATTAAATTATACCCGCAGTAAAATAATCGAACATTTATCAAATGACGGAAGTGCTGAAGGCGGAAAAGATGGAATGGATTGCAGCTTGATCAGTTTTGATTTTAATATCAACTCTTCAATTGGAGAAGCCCCTGGAGGAAAGTTAACTTTTTCAGCCGCAAACAATCCTATTTGGATCGTTAGAAAAAAACAAATCATTGAACTGGAACCAGATAAAATGCCTGTTGGAAAACATACTCAAGATTCAATTCCTTTTACTCAACACACAATAGAATTAGAAAAAGGCGACATCGTTTATGTTATAACGGATGGTATGCCTGACCAGTTTGGAGGTCCGAAAGGTAAAAAGTTTATGTCGAAACAATTAAAAGAATTGCTTATTAGTATTAGCCATTTGCCAATGAAGGAGCAAAAAGAAAGACTTTCTGATGAATTCAGCTTATGGAAAGGAAATTTAGAACAGGTGGATGATGTTACAATTATTGGAATTAGGATATAGTTATTCTTAATTTATTAAATCAATTTTTTGAAGGAGAGCTGAATTTTAATTTCTATATTTATTTAATCTTCATGAAGAATTTATAATGAAAATAAAAAATCTTTCACAACTTGTCTTATTTTTTTTACTCTCTTTTGTTGATCACAGTGGACTATCTTCATTTGCCCAAAACCGACAAATAGATTCTTTATTAACGCTTATTAAAGCGGACCGATCCGATACCAGCAAGGTTAATCATTTAATATCCTTGTGTGAGGAATACAGAAATATCGGAGACTATAATAATGGCTTGAAATATGGAAATGAAGCATTGACACTGACAAACCCCATTGTAACAGAAAAATATAAAGCCTCCGCTTACAATAATATTGGAAATATTTATTACAGTAATGGTAATTATTCTCTTGCATTAAAAAATTACATCGCTTCATTAAAGATCAATGAAGTGCTGAAAAACAAGAAAGACATTGCAGGCTCCTATCTCAACATTGGTATTATTTACTATTATCAAAACAATTATACAGAAGCATTAAAAAATTATTATGCTTCTTTAAATTTAAGAGAACAAATAGGTGATAATGAAGGTATAGCAAATTCTTACACCAACATCGGACTTGTTTATGATGATCCTGACAATTATCCTGAAGCATTAAAGAACTACTTCACTGCCTTAAAAATATTTTCAAAAATTGACGACAAAAAAGGTATTGCTGCCTCTTACAATAATATTGGACGTATCTATAATAGCCAGGGAAATTATTCAGAGGCACTAAAAATGTATTCTGCTTCATTGATGATCAATAAAGAAATTGGAAACCAATATGGTACCGCATTTTCATATAATAACCTTGGAAATATTTATTGGAATCAAGTATATTATCCTGAACTTAACCAAACAGGGAAATCTGCGAATAAAGCAAAACCTATTGACCAAAAGGATTTATTGAACAGGTCATTTAATAATTACCACGAAGCATTAAAAATCAGAGAAGCGACCGGAGATAAACAAGGCACAATAGAATCCTTTATAGGTATGGGCCATGTTCTATTGGATTTAAGGAAATTAAAAGAAGCACAGGATTATTTAAACAAAGCATTGAATTTAAGTATTGATCTCGGCAGTAAAGAATGGATCAAAGAAAGTTATAGCCTTTTGGAAGAATTGGATAGTATTGAAGGCAACTGGAAAGCGGCTTATCATCATCATAAACTTTATGGTCTTTATAGAGATAGTATTGACAGGGAAGCAATTCAAAGCAAATCGACACAAGATTTAATTAATTATGACTTTGAGAAAAATGAAGCTGCTGAAGCGGAAAAGAAGGATATAATTGCAGAAGCCAATAAAAAAAAGAAACAACTTGAATTAATCCTTGGAGCTTGTGTTTTTATACTTGCTGTTGTATTAGCACGGTATATGTACCGCTCAAGGCGAGGAAGAAAAAAAAATTAAGATTAAGGAAAAGAACAGATCAAAGAAACTGATATTTGTTTTATTGAGTTGAGATTTTAAACAAGTCCCCACTCCTTTTGGCCAAGCAATAAAGTATCCATGCTGCAAAAAAAAATCAACAAGCCTTTATATTTAAAAGTTAGCGAATATAACGGACTTGTAGAAATTAAGCAATTGATCCTAAAACTTTGATTAAACTTTCGGAATGAAGAACAATTATAATTATTTTTTAAAATTCATCGGTACGAGCAATTTAAAACTGAGATTCCTTCCCATATTATAAATTCCACTAGTTCCACTTCCATTATTGGGATAATTTTCAAAATATTTTAACCTGCTCAAATGCGCTTGATAAGTTACATCGGCAATATTGTTTCCTAACATATGAAAACTAAAAAGGACTTTGCCCGATCTGTTCGTTACATCAACTCCAATACCTGCATTAAACAATGTATAGCTTGGCGTAACAGTTTCGGTATTAAAAGCCAAATAAGCTTTGTTTTGTTTTGCAAAATATTCCATTTCCAGTTTAACATAAACTGAAGAAAAATGCCGGAATTTTTTCTTAATGTCTGCACGTAACTCAGTATGTGTATGCATTGGAGGAATAAAAGGTAAATATTTTGCACTATCTGTAATTGGAATTCCTTTTACGCCTTTGTTAAGCGAAGATAATATTGAGATTGAATTTTCGAAATGCAGCCAATCTAAGGGATGTGGATGAATGTCGATACTTGCTTCAGCTCCATACAATTGGGCCATTGCGGCCTGATATTGAAACGTTTGATTTCCGGGAACAACAATAGAATCCTGCCCTTTATCATTTAGTACCTTTTCATTATAAATGTAATTTGAAATGTTGTTATTAAAAAAATCCAATTCGCACGTTAAATGTTGTGATGAAAAAAACAGGCCCAGGTCTTCTTGTAAACTTAATTCTGATTTGAAATCCGGGTTTCCTATTTGATAAATATTTATTCCGGGATGAACTCCGTTAGACGAAATTTCGGATATGTTTGGTGCTCTATATCCCCTGGCAATATTTGCTTTTATAAAAAAATTATCCGACAAACTGTAAGTTGCTCCAATGCTTCCGGAGTATCCTGAAAAAGTATGAATGTATTCTAAAAACGGATGGCTTGCACCAACAGTATCAGGTATATAGGTTTGCATATCAAAACCGGTTTCTGAATTTTGTGTGATGTACATTTCTTCATTCTTAAAAGAACGACTATCATAACGAAGCCCAATACTTAAATCCAATTTACTGAAAGATTTTTTTATGAATGCAAAAGGGCCAATATCAAAAAGAGTATAATCAGGAATGATAAATTCCGTCCCTTTATTTGAATTATCCTGGTACATGCCATTAATTCCTATGGTTGCTTCCCAACCATTTTTTTCGGGTAAATGATATTTTATATCATAGGTATATGAATTAAGGATAAGATACAAACCTGCAATATCAGCTCTTTGCGGATGCGTAAATTCCCTACGGATATTTTGTTGGTATCCTAAATTCAAACCTAATTTACTATTATTTATAATAAAATTACTTGTTGAAATAATTTTATAATGCTGAATATGCTGATGTACCAATGGAATAGTATAAGAATTTAATTCCTCTTCAGATACAATTGGGCGAACAGAATCTGCTTCTGTTATTTGTTTCGTAAATCTCCGTGTGGTTGAATCCCGGCTTCCATCGGGAATACTTTGGAGATCATCGAAAACAGAAAATTTAAGATGCGAATATCCCCAATGCTTGTTTAACCCAATGTACCCATTGCCATCTGTTTCTTTGAAGGAAGTACCATATACACGGCCGTCCTGTTTATTTTGATAATTTCCGGCAATTTTATTCGAAATACGTCCGCCCCAAACAAATCCGTTATTGTTTCCGGCCAATGCAAAAGAATTACCTATCAATCCATTATTAGTTTGGTAATTAGATAAAATGCTTCCTTTAAGTATACCATCAAGAACTGGCGGTGCAGGCATTAAATTAACAACTCCAGCCAAGGCATCTGAACCATATATTAAACTGGCAGGCCCTTTCACCACCTCTATCCTGTCAACAGAGAATTCATCCACTTCAACCCCATGCTCATCGCCCCATTGCTGCCCTTCCTGCCGCACTCCATCAAACAAGGTAAGCACGCGGTTATATCCCAACCCGCGAATGAAGGGTTTTGACACATTTGGTCCTGTAGTAACAGTACTGACACCGGGTAGTTGTGCAATTACATCAATTACATTTGTATTCAAATTTTGATCGATGTGATTTTTATCAATTGCGACTATTGGGATCGGACTTTTCCTTATTTCTGTTGCTTTTGATGTACCTGTAACTACAACTTCATTTATTTCTTTTATTGAAATTTCCATCACAAAATCTTTTGATGCTGTTGATGACAGATCAATCATTTCAATAATAGTTTTGTATCCTAAAAAACTTACCTGAACAAGTATTTTTGTTGACGGCAAATTTTCGATCTTATACGTTCCATCAATAGTTGAAACAGCGCCTGTTTTTAGATCAGGGATATAAATGGTAACCCCGGGCAGGGCCTCTCCTGTTTGTTTATCTTTGATATTGCCTGTAAGAGATGTTTTTTGTTCCGGATAAGGAGATGCTAAAACCATATTTGCACAAAATATGATAATTGCAAAAAACGAATACTGCTTTTTTTCCACGATAGTGTTTTTTTTGATTAAATAATTACAAAAAAGTCCATAAAAGTTTTAGCTTTCAGAACATTATTTGACATAGAAAATAAAAGAAAAAACTAAACTAATGGAGGGGCTCGTGAAGGAAGGTGTTGGAAAGCAGTGTTAATGTGAACGCTTTCATTAAAATGTTGAAACAAAAACAAGTGAACAGAATTAATTAGGGGATAATCCGCGTTAGCAGGAGCATTGGAATCAGAAATAGTAAAATCACAAATGCCGCAATGGTGCTCTAAGTTATGAAAGTGCATTTCGCTGGCAGTACAGTGAACATCTGTATCGCACTCAAAACTATGAAACTCTTTCTCAATCAGAGGGAATAGAAAGAGAAAAAGTAAAACAAACGAGATATATTTTTTAATTCCTTTGCACATTGTATTTTACAAAGGTATAACAGTTTACGTTAAATCTTAAAAATTATTTTTTGTGTCTCAAATAATGGTTTTGGTTTTTCATTTTAAACCTCAATAAAATTATGACCTTCCTGAAAAATGGGATTTGTTATTTTTTTAGTACCTTAAATTCAGTCCTTCGATTTTGCTGATGTACCAATTCGGGACATTCTACACCATTTTTGCATTTGTTTATTAATTGGGTTTCACCATAGCCTTTCCAGGTTAATCGGCTTGATTTTACCCCTTTTGAAACTAAATAATCAACCACAGATTTGGCACGTTTATCTGAAAGGATCATATTATAGCTATCCCCTGCTCGAGAGTCAGTGTGGGAACCTATTTCAATTGAAATAGTTGGGTTGATCTTTAATAATTTCACCAATTTATTTAATTCAATTTCAGCGTCCGGACGAATTGCCCATTTTGCAAGGTCATAAAATACATGCTCCAAAACAATTGGTTTCAGAATCACAATTTTTTCCAATTCAAAGTTCTTTTCAAATTCTTTCGAATTATTTATTCCCTTAGTTGTGAATTCTGAGCACTCTGTAAAATAGTCATCTTTCGATCCATAAACTTCATAATCAATTTCGGGTTGGATTATTGATTTATACTTACCATTTTTATCAGTTTGAATAATGATTTTTTTAGAGTTATTTCCTTCAATTGTTATAATAGCATCTTTGAAAGGAGTTCCTTCGCCTTTTACAGTGACAATTCCAAATACATTTAAATTAATCGCATTATGATCTAATTCAAAATTTTTTTCAATGTTCTCAGAATATTTTTTCCCTTTTGTTGATATTTCCGAACTTTCAGTAACATTATTTTGTTTCGATCCATAAACTTCATAGTCAGTTTCAGTTTTAAGTTTTATTTTATACATTCCATCTTTATCGGTTTGTATTGTTGTGATTATTGAACTATTTGTTCTATCTGTTATTGTTACAGTCGCATCTTCGAGTGGCATATTCTTACCCTTTATTGTAAACTTTCCAAACAAATTGAAAGTAGGATCATGTTTTTCAAATTCATAAATTTCGTCAGGGCTGCTCCTGTTCGAAGAAATAAAACCCGTTTTATTATCTTTATTTAATATAAAGGCAAAATCGTCCTTGGTAGAATTTAAAGGATAGTTGAGGTTTTCGATCGGATGCCATTTTTTATTTTTTTCATCATACGAAGTTGAAAAAACATCCAATCCACCCATATTTTCATGAGAATCAGAAGAAAAATATAATGTACCATCATCACTGATAAATGGAAACATTTCATTTCCTGATGTATTAATTTCGTTACCTAAATTTTCTGGTTTTTTCCATTTTTTACCTTCATAAACTGATTTGTAAATATCAGTACCCCCTAAGCCACCAGGCATATCAGAAATAAAATAAATTGTTTTTTCATCCTTCGATAAACAAGGATGACCTACAGAATATTCGTCACTATTAAATGGCATTCCCTCTAATTGCTCCCATTTATTATTTACCAATTTAGCTTTAAATAATTTCAGATTATTTTCATTCTTACTGCTTTTTCCAAGGCTGTTTTTAAAATAATTGCTTCTGGTAAAATAAGCTACATTACTTTTCTTATTAAAGGTTGCCGGTCCTTCATGGTAACGTCCATTAATTTCTCCTTTAATTATTTGCGGACTTAACCAATTTCCATTTTTATCTTTTTCTGCAAAATACAGATCATAATATGTCTTGCCTGTCCATGGATCCTTTTTTGAATTAATAGAGGCTTTTTTATTTGCAGTAAATATAACCCCGCCTTTATATGGCACCGGGGCAAATGCAGATTCAAGACAAGGAAAGTTTATTAAGTTCAACGAAAATAAAGTTGTATCCCTGATAAATGGATTAACTAAATTACAAGTTGCAAATGAAATTTGTGCAATTGCATCATCGGGGACACGGTCAAGATAATTTTTATACCATATTTTTGCATTCGTATAATCACCTAAGCATTTTAATACTTTCGCATAATGAAAAATATTTATCGGCTTACTTTCAGGATAGTTCACTATTTCAGCATATAATGGTCTCGCCTTTTCTAACTCATTTATTAACCTGTAACTGTTGGCGAGTTTAATTTTCGCATCGTGATTATCTTCTTTTGAAAGAACTTTATTATAATCTTTTATTGCCTCCGAAAATTGTAAATTGGCAAATTCTGTATTTGCTTTTTTATAAAAATAATTCGTACAGCCCGTAAAAAAAATACTGCTAAAAATAACTACTGAGTTTAAAAAATATTTTTTCATTATCTCTGTTTTTTAAAATTAAAAGAAACGTGGTGTTTTTACTTTTATAATGTCTTTTCCGAAATCGAATCCAATCATTATTTCGTGCGAACCGGAAGAATAGTTCCGGAGCTTTGAAGTTGTGATATCGTAGGCGTAGCCAATACGAAACCTCATATTTGCTTGATATTCAACCATAACTGTAACGGCATCTTTTGTTCTTAATGCAATCCCTAAAGCAACAACATCCATATACATAGCACTGAAATTAATATCAGCCTGCAAAGGAGCCGCAGATTGGTATTTGATAAGAAAAGATGGTTTTAGTTTTACCCTTTCGTTAACTTTAAACACATACCCTGAAGTTAAATAATAATGCTTTCGTATATAAGATGAACTTTCCATTGACAGGTTAAAATTTTTGTTCGGATCATATACAATAAGAGCAGGTATTGAAACTCCGATGTACCAGCTATGGTTGAAATAAAAAGCTCCTCCTCCGAATTTAGGAAGCCAGGCACTTTTATTTGTTCCCGAAAAAGAGTTATCGCTTTCATCCCAAACAGTCAGATCTTCCACTTTAGCCTGATAATTTGAAGCACCTGCTTTTATTCCAAAGCTTAGTTTTCCTTCTCCAAGTTTCAGCATATAGGAATAATTAGCGTACATATCAGTCTGACTTGTTACACCAATTTTATCATGTGATAATAGTAATCCAACTCCCATTTTTTGAAAAAACAATGGCCCATCCAACGCAAATAAAGTTGTTTTTGGAGCACCCTCAAAACCTGCCCACTGTGACCGATGCAGCAAGGTTGAACTAAAATATTTATGGCTCCCGGCATATGCAGGATTTAAAAACAACCCATTGAACATATACTGACTTACCATTACATCTTGCTGTGCATCCATCTTTATAATGCTTGCAAGAATTCCTAAAACTGTAATAATTTTTTTCATGATACTTTTATAAAAAATCTTTTTATTCTCTTCTTATATCCACATATCCCTTTAATATTATTTCTTTATTATTTATTTCAACTATTACGAAGTACGTTCCGGCCGGCAAAGGATTACCCTTGTTGTTAGAACCATCCCATTGATTATGATAACCATCACTTTGATAAACAATATTTCCCCAGCGATTAAATATGGTTATATGATTATTGGGGTAAACTTCAATACCACGTATAACAAATTTGTCGTTCTTGCCATCTCCATTTGGAGAAAAACCGGTTGGCATTTCCAAAGGCAATGGTGCTGCTAAAATGATGCTTCCTGAAATTTGGCAACCCAAAGAATCTGTTACCGTCACAAAGTAGTTTCCTTCTGTAAGATTTGATATATCTTCTGTTGTTGCATTATTTGACCAGCTGTAGGTGTAGAAAGGATGACCTCCGTTAACACTTAAATCAATGGCCCCATTATTACCTTGAAATGAGGCAACATTAAAATTATCAAAGTAAAAAGGACTCGTTAAATTCAATACAATTTGAGGTGATTGTGTAATACTGATCGTATCAAGAATTGTACAACCAGCCGCATCATTTATTATTACAATATATTCTCCGGCAGAAACACCGGTTAGATCTTCTGTGGTGCTCCCATTCGACCAGGAATACGTAAATGGCGCAGTCCCTTTCACATTTAGATTTATTGAGCCATCTGAAGTACCATAACACAATACATCATTTACAATTGAACTTAAACTGAGGTTTGAGATTTCATCTACTTCCACAGTATCAATAATTAAACAGCCGTTAGCGTCAATCACATTAACTGTATAAACTCCTCCGGCAACTCCCATTAAATTTTGTTGAGTAATACCACATGACCAAATGCAACTGTATGGCTGAGTTCCACCAATAATATCCAGATCGGCTGTACCATTCGATTTGATGCAGTCGGCAGGCGTTGAACCCACAGTTGAAGCCATTAACGATGGTTCAATTAATGTAATTGTTGTTCTTGTTAAACACCCATTTGCATCAATTACATTAACCGAATATAGCCCTGCTTCAAGACCACTAAGGTTTTGATCTGCAGATACAAAGGTTCCGGGCCCTTCCCAGGAAAAACTATAAGGCATAGTGCCTCCACTTAATGTTAAATTAATAGAGCCATCACTTCCACCATTACATGAAATATTACTTAAATTAAAAAATGGACTTGTGGCTGCTACTGTTAAAACAGAGTCAGGCTGTGTAATTGTAAGTGAAGCTATGGCAGGAACCGCACATCCGTTATTATCATTTACTGTTACCGTATAGCTGCCAGCACCTAAATTAATTGCTGTTTCACCAATTTGTGCGGGGACTGTATTCCATAAATAGGTATAAGTTCCACTGCCGCCTGTAACAGTTGCTGTCGCAGCACCTGTTACTTCTTCAAAACAAAGGACATTGGTTTGTGAAGAAATACTTACACTTAATGCCGATGTAGGTTCAATAATAGTTACTGCTTCAGTTACCGGAATTGTACAGCCATTATTATCTGTAACTGAAACAGTATAACTGCCTGCTGTTAAATTAGTAGCGGTGGCTGTTGTTTGCACCGGAGTGGTATTCCAGGAATATGAGAAGTTACCGCTTCCTCCAGAGGCGGTAACTGTTGAGCTACCGGTGCTATCACCAAAACACAATATATTAGTTTGTGATGTGATACCCGCATTTATTATGGATGCAGGTTCGGTAATTGTTACAGCAATTATTAGAGGTAGTATACATCCATTATTATCAGTTATTGTTACCGTATAGCTGCCTGAACTCAAATTAACCGCTGTTGCTGATGTTTGATCAGGTGTTGTATTCCATGAATAAGAATAGGCTCCACTCCCACCTGTTGCTGTTACAGTTGCAGCACCAGTATTTCCACCGGAACAAAACACGTCAGTTTTTGAGCTAAGGTTTGCCGATAAGGCTAATACCGGTTGTGTAATAGTCACAACTGCACTTGCAGGCACGGTACAACCATTATTATCAGTCACTGTTACAGTATAGCTACCGGCATTTAAATTAATTGCTGTTGCGCCAATTTGTAATGGTGTGGTATTCCATAAATAAGAATAACTACCACTTCCACCCGATGCTGTTACTGCTGCATTTCCTGTACTACCACCATTGCAAAACACATTGGTTTGTGAGCTGATATTGGCAGTTAAAACTAACGCAGGTTGAGTGATGGTTACTACTTTTGTCACTGGAATTGCACATCCATTATTATCGGTAACAGTTACAGTATAAGATCCCGCTTGTAAACTGCTTGCGGTTGCTGTTGTTTGCACAGGTATCGTATTCCATGAGTAAGAATAGTTCCCGCTGCCTCCGGTTGCGGTAACAGTTGAACTACCTGTATTACCACCATTACAAAACACATTGGTTTGTGAGCTGATACTGGCACCAAGTACTGATGAAGGTTGTGTGATGGTTGCAATTTTTGTCACAGGAATAGTGCATCCATTGATATCGGTAACAGTTACGGTATAAGAACCTACAGGTAAACCACTTGCGGTCGCAGTTGTTTGGGATGGTGTTGTATTCCATGAATAAGAATAACTGCCGCTTCCTCCGGTTGCTGTTACTGTTGCGGAACCTGTACTTCCACCATTGCAAAATACATTAGTTTGTGAACTGATACTTGCGCCCAATATTAATAAAGGTTGAGTGATGATGGCTGTTTTTATTACAGGAATGGTACATCCGTTATTGTCTGTAACTGTTACAGTGTAGCTGCCTGCTGTTAAATTAGTTGCTGTTGCCGTAGTTTGGGCGGGTGTTGTATTCCAAGAATAAGAATAACTGCCGCTTCCTCCTGTGGCTGTTACTGTTGCATTGCCTGTGCTACCACCATTACAAAACACATTAGTTTGTGAGGAGATGCTCGCGACAAATGCTGATGAGGGTTGCGTGATGGTAACTACTTTTGAAACAGGAACAGCGCATCCATTATTATCTGTTACCGTTACAGTATAACTGCCAGAAGATAAATTAACCGCGGTTGATCCAATTTGAGCTGGTGATGTATTCCATAGATAGCTATAGCTACCGCTGCCTCCTGTTGCTGTTACTGTAGCAATGCCTGTATTGCCACCATTACAATACACATTGGTTTGTGAAGTGATGCTGGCAACTAATGCAGATGAAGGTTGTGTGATAACGGCAATTTTTGTTACAGGAATGGAACACCCGTTATTATCTGTTACTATTACAGTATAGCTGCCAGCAGATAAATTAGTTGCAGTTGCTGTTGTTTGTATTGGTGTGGTATTCCATGAATAAGAATAACTTCCACTGCCACCTGTTGCTGTTACTGTTGCACTTCCCGTTCTTCCTCCATTACAGAACACATTGGTTTGTGAACTGATGGTGGCTCCCAGTACTGATGAAGGTTGGGTGATGGTTACTACTTTTGTTACAGGAACAGTACAACCGTTATTATCCGTTACTGTTACAGTATATGATCCCGATACTAATCCGGTTGCAGTTACGCTTGTCTGAGCAGGTGTAGTGTTCCAGAAATAAGAATAACTTCCGCTGCCTCCGATTGCTGTTACCGTTGCATTTCCAGTATTACCACCATTACAAAACACATCCGTTTGTGAGCTGATGCTGGCACCCAATATGGATGACGGCTGAGTTATGATCGCAACTTTCATTACCGGAATGGTACATCCGTTATTATCTGTGACAGTTACGTTATAAGATCCCGATGTTAAACCGGAAGCTGTTGCCGTTGTTTGGGCAGGTACCGTATTCCATGAATAAGAATAACTTCCGCTGCCTCCGGTTGCCGTAACAGTTGCACTACCTGTATTTCCTCCATTACAGAATACGTTGGTTTGTGAGCTGATACCGGCACCCAATACTCCTGTAGGTTGTGTAATAGTTACGTTTTTTGTCACAGGAACAGTACATCCATTATTATCTGTTACGGAAACTGTATAAGTTCCCATTGTTAAACCAATTGCTGTTGCTGTTGTTTGGGTTGGTGATGTGTTCCATGAATAAGAATAACTTCCACTGCCACCAGTTGCGGTAACAGTTGCACTACCTGTATTTCCTCCATTACAGAACACATTGGTTTGTGAACTGATACCACCACCCAATACTGATGTAGGTTGTGTAATAATTACTGTTTTTGTCACAGGGACAGCACATCCATTATTATCTGTTATTGTGACTGTATAAGTTCCCATTTCTAAACCCACAGCTGTTGCTGCTGTTTGAGCTGGGCTTGTATTCCATGAATACGAATAGCTTCCACTGCCACCTGTTGCCAGGACTGTTGCGCTTCCTGTATTACCTCCATTGCAGAACACATTAGTTTGCTGATTAATGCTTGCGGCTAATACCGATACTGGCTGAGTAATTGTTGCAACGGCTGTTACAGGAACGATACATCCATTATTATCTGTTACTTTAACAGTATAACTGCCAGCTATTAAATTATTTGCAGTTGCGGTTGTTTGCACCGGACTTGTATTCCAGGAATAAGAATAGGATCCACTTCCACCTGTCGCTGTCACTGTTGCCTCTCCTGTATTACCTCCATTGCAAAACACATTAGTTTGCTGATTTATGCTTGCTCCTAATACTGATACAGGTTGAGTAATTGTTGCCACGGCTGATACCGGAACTGCACATCCGTTATTATCTGTTACTGCTACAGTGTAGCTTCCAGCAGATAAATTAACTGCCGTTGCGCCAATTTGCAGCGGAGTTGTATTCCATAAATAGCTATAGCTGCCGCTGCCGCCACTGGCTGTTACTGTTGCATTACCAGTATTACCACTTCTGCAGAATACATTTGTTTGAGAAGAAATATTTGCAGTTAATGCCGATAATGGTTGAGTGATAGTAGTAATAGCTGTCACAGTAATTGTTGATCCATTATTATCCATTACAGTTACTGTATAGCTGCCGGCTGTTAAATTAGTTGCTGTTGCAGTTGTTTGCACAGGTATTGTGTTCCATGAATAAGAATAGGATCCACTGCCACCTGTTGCTGTTACAGTTGCTTCTCCGGTATTATCTCCAAAACAAAATACATTAGTTTGTGAACTAATGAATGCACCCAAAACCGATCCGGGTTCTGAAATTGTTGCTACCACTGTTACAGGAATAGTACATCCATTATTGTCCGTTACTGTTACCGTATAGCTGCCCGCTGCCAAATTGTTCGCTGTTGCAGTTGTTTGCACAGGATTTGTGTTCCACGAATAAGAATAAGATCCGCTGCCTCCTGTAGCTGTAACTGTCACTGACCCTGTGTTACAACCATTGCAAAACACATCCGTCAGTTGACTGATGCTGGCACTTAATACTGATACCGGTTGAGTAATTGTTGTAACGCTGGTTACAGGAATTGTACAGCCATTGTTATCTGTAACTGTAACTGTATAACTCCCTGCACTCAGATTAATTGCCGTTGCACCAATTTGTAAAGGTGCTGAATTCCATAAATAACTATAGCTGCCGCTTCCTCCTATAGCATTTACTGTTGCACTACCTGTAAAACCTCCATTGCAAAACACATTGGTTTGCTGATTAATGCTTGCTGATAAAACGGATACAGGTTCAGTAATTGTCGCTACAGCCGACACCGGAACTGTGCAACCATTATTATCTGTTACTGTAACAGTATAATTGCCGGCTGTTAAATTAATTGCGGTTGCTGTGGTTTGAACCGGAGTGGTATTCCATGAATAAGAATAGGAACCACTACCACCTGATCCTGCTACTGTTGCACTGCCTGTGCTACCTCCATTACAAAAAACATTAGTTTGGGAAGTAATGCTTGCTCCTAATACCGATGAAGGCTGTGTAATGGTTGCCATACTTGTAACAGGAACTGTGCAACCATTATTGTCTGTTACTGTAACAGTATAGCTGCCGGCTGTTAAATTAGTAGCTGTGGCTGTTGTTTGCACCGGTGTTGTATTCCATGAATAAAAATAAGCTCCACTCCCACCTGTGGCTGTTACTGTTGCTGTCCCTGCAC
The DNA here is from genome assembly GCA_030654175.1 of Bacteroidia bacterium. Lineage (GTDB taxonomy): Bacteria > Bacteroidota > Bacteroidia > 2-12-FULL-35-15 > 2-12-FULL-35-15 > 2-12-FULL-35-15. The sequence goes on along the minus strand of JAURXZ010000029.1, from coordinate 45 downwards.
TACCTCCATTACAAAAAACATTAGTTTGTGAAGTAATGCTTGCTC
>JAURXZ010000022.1 GCA_030654175.1 Bacteroidia bacterium | reverse complement strand
ATCCGCTCAACCAGTATCGAACCGGTACGGATATTGCCGCGATAATCGACGTCATTACCCACCGCAACGATGTTTTTAAGCATGTCTTTCAGGTTGCCGGCGATGGTGATTTCCTCGACCGGATATTGGATTTCGCCGTTTTCCACCCAGAACCCCGCAGCGCCGCGCGAATAATCGCCGGTCACCATATTGACCCCCTGCCCCATCAACTCGGTGACCAGCAAACCGGTATTCAGTTCTTTTAACATGCCTTGATAATCAAGAGTTCCGGTGTCTATCGTTAAATTATGCACGCCGCCGGCATTACCTGTACTTCGCAATCCCAGTTTGCGGGCGGAATAGGTGCTCAAAATATAACTGCGCAAAATACCGTCGCTGACTATATCGCGGGCTTTGGTGGCAACGCCTTCGCCGTCATACGCGCCGCTGCCCAAAGCGCCTTTTAAATAGGGTTGCTCGTGGATACGGACAAATTCAGGGAAGACCTGGCTATCCAGTGCATCCAGCAAAAATGAGGATTTTCGATACAGATTACCGCCGCTGATTGCGCCTATAAACGAACCCAGCAAACCCGAAGCGGTTTCTGCACAAAACAACACCGGACACTGCCGCGTGCTTAAACTCTGAGCTTGCAAACGCCGAAGCGTACGCTCGGCCGCCTTTTTACCCACGTCGACAGCCGGTTCCAGCTTGAGTGCATTCCTGGCCACGGTATACCAGTAATCGCGCTGCATGCTGTCGCCGCGTTGCGCCAATACTGAACAGCTCAAGGAGTGGCGGGTTGAGGCATAGCCTTGAAGAAAGCCCAGCGTATTGCCCATCACCCGGACGCCCTGATGCGTATCGACCGAAGCGCCTTCGGAATTGCTGATTTCCGCATGATAAGACCGCGCCGCATCTTCGCATTCAATGGCTAGAGCAATGGCCCCATCGACACCGACATCCCACGGATGGTTAAGATCGAGATCGGGAAATTCGGTAGCCAGCAGTTCTTTTTCCGGCAGACCTGAATATTCATCTTCACTGGTGTAGCGGGCAATACTGCAGGCCGCGCCGACCGTTTCCTTGATCGAAGCGGCCGATAAATCTGTAGTGCTGGCCGAGCCTTTGCGCTTGCCAAAATAAACGGTCACGCCCAAGCCTTGGTCGCAATGATGCTCAATGGTTTCGACATCACCCAGACGCACCGATACGGACAAGCCGTTTTCCTGGCTCAAGCCTGCTTCTGCGGCGCTGGCGCCCTGTTTTACGGCCTCGTCCAATATGCCCTGAACGGTGTTTTTCAAGCGGTTGATTTGTTCGTGATTTTGCACTGTGCTCTCTTAATTTGCTTTTATGCTACTTGACGATTTATCTGCTGGAATGAAACTTCGTTAATATTTGCTTGCGACATTGCATGCTCAATGGTCATCCCAATCAAATTTCCATCTTTGTCCAAGTCCAGATAAATATTTTCATTGATTTCTTTAGTCTCGAAAACAGGATGTTCTGAGAACTCCAGCAATGCTGTATCGGTATCTTCAAAATACTTAATTTTCATTGTCCACCTCTTTAAATCCTCTATCGAAGAAAGCATTATGTACCGTCTCTTCATCTTCCAGCACAATAACCCTTAGATATTTTCCCTCTTCCTGAATAAATCCCCATTTTTTGAAACGTCCATCTGCTTGTCTTTGGGTTTTAATCGGGTAAGCAACAACATTCTCAATCCATTCAATTTTTATGGGCGACCTATCCACCCTGTTCCTGGTGTAAAGAAAATACTGAGTGAATTTCACCTAAACGCTGGTTCCGCCAACCGTCAAGCCGTCAATCTTCAGCGTAGGCTGGCCGACGCCGACCGGCACACTTTGCCCTTCCTTGCCGCAGCTGCCGACACCGCTATCCAGCTGCAGATCGGTGCCGACCATAGACACCTTGGTTAACACCTCCGGCCCGTTGCCTATCAGTGTCGCGCCTTTAACGGCACGGGTTATTTTGCCGTTTTCGATCAGGTAGGCTTCGCTGGCGGAAAATACAAACTTGCCCGAGGTAATATCGACCTGCCCGCCGCCGAAGTTTCTGGCATACAGGCCTTTTTTCACCGATTTGATGATTTCTTCGGGGTCATGCTGTCCCGGCAGCATATAGGTGTTGGTCATACGCGGCATCGGCAGATGCGCGTAGGATTCACGCCGACCGTTACCGGTAGGCTTAACGCCCATTAACCGGGCGTTAAGTTTGTCCTGCATATAGCCTTTGAGTATGCCGTTTTCAATCAACACGGTAAGTTCCGTCGGCGTACCTTCATCATCGATACTTAACGAGCCACGCCGTCCCGGCAAGGTGCC
>JAURXZ010000021.1 GCA_030654175.1 Bacteroidia bacterium | reverse complement strand
GTAGTTTTCAGTCAGAAGCATCGCTTTAATCAGTTTGAACGGATCGATCTGAAAGCTATACAGGCAGAACCCTATCTGGATCGGCTCAATTGTGAATTGCGCGAAAAGTTAAAAAGCGTTTGTCAGAATCAGGGAATCAACTTGTATGCGGCTTACCGCAGTAATAACGAAGAATGGATATTGAATATGGTACGCGCCGGCATTGGCATTGCGCTGATGCCTGAATTTACGCTGCAATTAGATGACCATAAGGTAAAATGTCGTCATCTGACCGGGCCTGAAATTAGTCGTAAGATCTACGCGATTTACAGGCAGCCGACATCGACAAAACCTGAGCTGCAGGTTTTGATCTCAAAATTGGGTCTAGGAGTTTAGTCTTCGGTGTGACTAAAAGCTGATTGAAGAACGGCAATGGTTGGTTGAGTTATGCCGGTCATGGGCTCAACTCCCAAGCAATGCAAGCATTTCGTCCCGACTAATGACCTCTTTCTCTTGTAATAACTCGGCCAGTTTTTCCAATGCCGACCTGTTTGCGGTGATAATTTCACGAGCACGTGTTTCACCTTCCTCGACTAACCCCATTACTTCAGTATCAATAAGGCGGGCTGTTACATCGGAGTAATTACGGTACTCTGAGACTGCTGTCTCCAAAAACTGAAGTTGCTGGCGTTTGCCGTAAGTCAATGGCCCCATTTTTTTGCTCATACCCAGACTACAGACCATGTTCCGGGCAATCTCACTGGCTTTTTCCAGATCATTCTGCGCGCCGGTCGAAATACTTCCCAGTGCAATCTCCTCAGCCATACGTCCGCCCAGCAATATGGCTAGCTGGTCTTTAAGTTCATCTTCTGTCGATAAGAATTTTTCCTCTACCGGCAATTGCAAGGTAAAGCCCAATGCAGACACGCCACGAGGAATAATAGAGATTTTATGCACCGGTTGGCCGGTCGGCACGTGCTCGGCGACCATTGCATGTCCGGCTTCGTGGAAAGCCACCCTGCGCTTTTCATCGGGATTTAACACCCGATTCTTCTTTTCCGGCCCGGCCAATATGCGATCTATGGCCGACTCGAAATCTTCTTTTTCAACTTTATCATGACCGACCCGCGTCGCCATAATCGCCGCTTCATTGGCGATGTTGGCAAGGTCTGCACCGACCAGCCCCGGCGTACGTCTGGCAATGATTGACAGATCAATGTCTTTAGCCAAAGTCAGCGCTTTGGTGTGCAATTTAAGAATCTCGATACGGTCTTGTAAATCCGGTTTATCAACAACAATCTGACGATCGAAACGTCCGGCGCGTAGCAGCGCTTTATCCAACACTTCGGGACGATTAGTTGCCGCCATCACCACGACGCCGACCGAGGTGTCGAAACCGTCCATTTCGGTCAGCAGCTGGTTCAGAGTCTGTTCGCGCTCGTCATGCCCACCGATCATCACCGGGCCGCCTCGCGTACGTCCGATAGCGTCGAGTTCATCGATAAATATGATGCAGGGCGCTTTATTACGCGCCTGTTCGAAAAGCTCGCGTACTCTGGCGGCGCCCACGCCGACAAACAGCTCGATAAACTCGGAGCCGCTGATGTTAAAAAACGGCACCTGAGCTTCCCCGGACACAGCGCGCGCCAACAGAGTTTTTCCGGTTCCCGGCGGCCCTACCAGCAACACGCCTTTGGGCATACGCCCACCTAACTTTTGGAACTTTTCCGGCGTTTTTAGAAAATCGATGGACTCATTAAGTTCCTGTTTGGCGCTATCGGCACCGGCCACGTCATTAAAGGTAATCTTGGCTTGAGTGTCCTGATGAATGCGGATTTTGTCACCTAAATTAAGAAAAGACTGCGCGCCGGCCGCAGTGCGGCGCATAACCCATGACCAGATAAGCACCAGGATCAACATCGGCAAAACCCAGTTAAAAAAAAGATTGGTTAACCAGTTCTCGCTGCTTCTAACCACAAACTCAACCTTGTTCTGCTCCAGCATTTGAGCAAGATCGTTTTGCCACAACGGAATCGTCATGAAATTTTTGGCCGGTTGGGTCGGATCGTCAGACTTGATAATACCGGTAATAAACCGTTCGGTTACCACGGCCTTGTCAATTTTTGCCTCTTTGACTAGCTTAATAAACTGGCTATAGGAGATTTCGTCGCGCTGAACCTCCTGAATGCCGTTAATAAAAGTCAACATCAGGATTAATAACAACGTAAAGAACAAAATTTTCCCTTTTCTGGAACCGATGACTTTTTGATCCAGCGGTTTATTGAGCTCCCGCTCCGGTTCCTGTTTGGAAAAATAACCAAAACCCGCCGTTAACAATTTTTTCAGATTAGCGAATAAATTACCCAGCAACGTAAGTACCGTCTTAATAATGTTGTTCATCGGGTCATACATTATGACGATCCCTAGTCCGGGTTCTTCGGTTTTTAAAGTGTTCTACTGACTGATCAAGTATTGAAACAATCTCTTCACAGCAAATAATATTTTTACTACTGCCAAAAATATAATCAGCCAGTTTGGTGATAGCGGCCCAATTTGCATCATCTTTTATAAAGTTAAATGCTACAGTAAATAACTCATCCAATTTTTCGTCTTTTTGTTGTTTATCGACAGAGAAACTGTGTAAATATTCATTAACCAAGGCAAGATCGGAACAACCACCATAGTTTTTTAAAGCGTCCAGATTCACTAACTTATGATTAAATAACTCATCATCCGTGTCAGC
>JAURXZ010000015.1 GCA_030654175.1 Bacteroidia bacterium | reverse complement strand
GCGGCATGACACGCACCCAGCGCCTGCGGGCGCGCTACTTCGACACGGCCGACGGTGCACTGGCGGCGCAAGGCGTGGTGCTGCGCCTGCGCAAGGAAGGCCGGCACTGGGTGCAGACGGCCAAGGCCCCGGGCAGCCGGCCGCTGGAACGGTTGGAGCACAACGTCGCGCTGGGCAGCCAGACCGCGCCCCTGCCCGACTTGTCGCGCCACGACGGCACACCGGTGGGCGAACGCATCCGCCAGGCCCTGAAGCGCCAGCCCGACGCGGCGGCGCCCGATCTCACCCTTGTCTACGCAACCGATATGGCTCGCCTCACGCGAATCGTGCGGGTGCGCGGCGCGCTGGTCGAGCTGGCGCTGGACCAGGGCCACATTTCCGCAGGTGACAAGACGCTGCCCGTGCGCGAACTGGAGCTCGAACTCAAGCAGGGCCAGGCCGCCGGCGCGGTGGCACTGGCCACCACCTGGTGTCTCCGGCATGGCCTGTGGCTCAGCAGCGTGAGCAAGTCCCAGAAAGGCGAGCGCCTGGCACTGGGCCAGGATTTCGGCGCGGCCGTGGGCGCCGAAGCGCCGCGCTTTCCCCGCCACGCCTCTGGACGCGAGGTGGCCGCCGCGGTGGTGGCCGCCTGCCTGAACCAGGTGCTGGCCAATGCCAGCGACGTGGCCGCCGGCTGCAGCGCCGAAGAAAACATCCACCAGCTGCGCGTGGGTCTGCGCCGCTTGCGCACCGCGCTGCAGGAACTCGAAGCCCTCGCCGGCGGCTGGGGCGATCAGGGCGAGGAATGGAAGGCGGTACTGGCGGGCGTGTTCCGCGAACTGGGCCAGCACCGCGACCGCGACTACCTGCTCGGCTAGCTGCAGGGCCAGATCGAAGCCGCGGGCGGCCCACCCGTGGACTGGCAAGGGACACTGGGCGCCCTGCCCAGCACCGCCGAGTCGGTACGCGCGCCGGCTTTCCAGCAGGCACTGCTGGGCCTGATCGGTTTTGTTCACGCCGTCCCCGGCGAAGACGCATCTGCGCCTGACGACACACCACCGAAGAAGTTTTTGCGCAAGCGCCTCGCCAAGCTGCACAAGCAGGTGCTGGTGCAGGGCGGCCAATTCACGGCCCTGCCCG
>JAURXZ010000023.1 GCA_030654175.1 Bacteroidia bacterium | reverse complement strand
ACACGGCCAATATAGGCGGCGCGTTCCGTGACGCTGACCACACCGCGCGCATTCAGCAGATTGAACAGATGGCTGGTTTTCAGCATCTGGTCATAGGCGGGCAGGGTCAGGCCGTGCGCCAGCAGCGCGGCGCATTCCCTTTCGGCGTCCTCAAAATGGCGCAGCAGAATTTCGATGTCCGCATGTTCGAAATTATAGGCGGAGAATTCGCGTTCATTCTGCAGGAACACATCGCCATATTTGACGCCATGCCCGTTAAAATCCAGTTCATAGACACTGTCTTTTCCTTGCACATATTGCGCCAGACGCTCCAGGCCGTAGGTCAGTTCGCCCGACACCGGCTGGCAATCATAGCCGCCCACCTGCTGAAAATAGGTGAATTGGCTGACCTCCATGCCATCGCACCACACTTCCCAGCCCAGCCCCCAGGCGCCCAAAGTCGGGTTTTCCCAGTCATCCTCGACAAAGCGGATATCGTGCAGGCCCGGGTCAATGCCGATGGCGTACAGGCTTTGCAGATAGAGTTCCTGAATTTCCAGCGGCGAAGGTTTCAGGATCACCTGAAACTGGTAATAATGCTGCAACCGGTTGGGGTTTTCGCCATAGCGGCCATCGGTGGGCCGGCGCGAGGGCTGCACATAGGCGGCTTTCCATGGTTTCGATCCCAGCGCGCGCAACGTGGTCGCCGGATGCGAGGTGCCCGCCCCCACTTCCATGTCATAGGGTTGCAGAATGACGCAGCCCTGATCGCTCCAGTACCGTTGCAGGGTGAGAATAATTTCCTGAAACGACAGTGCAGGGCCGGAAGCGCTTTTCGGGGATAGGGACATACAGGGTTCCGAATTGGTGAGGGTAATGTGCTGCGGCGCAAACTAAAGCAAACCGTGCGCCGTTACTATTTTTGATTATCGCCAAAATCAAGTGCGCCCGCATGGCGCAGCACCCGCTCGGCCGCATCGGTGTATTTGGCCCCCGGTTCGTGCAAAATCAGCCCCGGCAACAGGCTTAGGGGGCCGTCATTTCCCTTATAGGCCCGCACAATGAAGCGTTTGGCGGCTTTGCCATTGCCGGGCCATAGCGGAAATATCTCGCAGCCGCCGGCCCGGCCCTTTAACGCCGCCAGCACATCGTCCAGCCGGTCAGCCCGGTGGATCAGGGTGATGCAGCCCCCGGCCCGGGCCATGGCAGCGGCGAATTTTATCCAGTCGCGCAGGCCAACCGCGCTTTCCTGATGCGCCCCAAGCCTGCCCGGATGCGGCGATGCGCTGCCCGCGCCCGGCTCCTGAAACGGCGGGTTCATAAACACATGGTGATAGCTGTTGGCGGTAATCCGGTAGGGCGGGCTGGCGATTGAGCCGCAATAGACCTCGATTGCATCGCCAAGGCCGTTTCTTTGCGCATTCTGGCGCGCCAGACC
>JAURXZ010000020.1 GCA_030654175.1 Bacteroidia bacterium | reverse complement strand
CTAATTACATCAATGCAGATAGCCTGTTCGCCAACTATGCAAACATTGATTCACTCTTTGCCAATTACATAAATGTGGATAGTCTTTTTGCTAACTATGTAAACATTGATTCACTCTTTGCTAATTATATAAATGTGGATAGCCTGTTTGCCAACTATGCAAATATTGATTCCCTCTTCGCAAATTATATAAATGTGGATAGTCTATTTGCTAACTATGCAAATATTGATTCTCTATTTGCAAATTATATAGATGTAGATAGTCTATTTGCTAACTACGCAAATATTGATTCTCTATTTGCAAATTATATAAATGCAGATAGCCTATTTGCTAACTATGCAAATATTGATTCTCTATTTGCAAATTATATAAATGCAGATAGCTTGTTTGCAAACTATGCAAACTTTGATTCACTTGTTGTTAATGGTGTTTCAATTCAGAACTTAATGTGTGGCACTGCAACCACTAATTATGTTACGAAATTTACCAGCCCAACTTCTATTTGTAATTCTGTTATTTATGATGATGGAACCAATGTGGGTATCGGAACAGTAAGTCCTGGTACAAAATTAGAAGTGGCAGGCCAGGTAAAAATAACAGGAGGCGCTCCCGGAGCAGGTAAAGTTTTAACTTCTGATGGTGTTGGTTTGGCAACTTGGACAACTCCAACAGTTGGAACATTAACGTCTTTTAGTTCCGGTAATTTAGCTCCGTTATTCACTACATCTGTAGCTACCCCCACCACAACACCTGCATTATCGTTTACTATTGCAAATGCCGGAGCTTATTCCATTTTGGGTAATAACACTGGTGTAGCTGCGGCTCCGGCCTTTTTTACACCAACCCTTGCTTCTGCTTTATTTCAAAATCAGGGTACTACTACTACCGTTTTACATGGGAATGCAGCAGGAAATCCTTCATGGAGCCAAATTGTAAATTCAGATATAACAAATGGTACAATTGATCTTACAACCAAAGTTACAGGCCTCTTGCCAATTGCCAATGGAGGTACAAATATTTCAACCATAGGCGCTGCAGGTTCTGCAACATATTCTAATGGAACACAACACGCTTCAACAGCAGTAGGAACAGCAGGACAAGTACTTACTTCGGGCGGAGCAGGAGCGCCTACATGGACCACACCAACAACTGGTACTTTAACTTCTGTAACTGGCACTTTACCAATTTCTTCTTCTGGAGGCGCAACACCTGTAATTTCAGTGGCGGCAAATTCCTCCACAAGCTCGGGTGTAGTTGCTTCAGGTGCAGGCCAATTTAATTTGGTTTGGAAAACTGATGGAGCAGGAAACCCGGCATGGATGGCAGATGCTAACTCAGGCGGTACGGTAACAACAGTAACCGGCAGCGGAAATATTGCTTCAAGTGGAGGAGCAACACCAAACATTACTTTTACTGGAATTTTACCCATAGCCAATGGTGGAACAGCTATTGGAACCATTGGCGCTGCAGGTTCTGCAACCTATTCTAACGGAACGCAACACGCTTCAACAGCTGTGGGAACAGCAGGGCAAGTGCTTACTTCGGCTGGAGCCGGAGCCCCCACATGGACAACACCTGCAACGGGGAACAACTGGACTATCCTTGGAAACGCAACAACAACACCTTCTACTTCTGCTTTTGGTGTAGCTATTGGAGCTGGACAAAATTATGTAGGGACTTCAGATGCAAAAGATTTTATTGTTGGTTCTAATAATTTGGAGCGGTTAAGAGTGACAAGCACAGGTTTTATAGGAATTGGCAATACCACTCCAACAGCTGCTCTTCATGTCGGATACATCGGTATGGGGGGGGCGACACCTGCAAAAATTCAAGTTGACTGTGGTGCAGAAGCTATTAGTGTTCGATCTGCTAATCAAGGATCCACAACAATTCCAGTAGAAATATTCTGCGAAGGTCCAAATTACGGAGTAAATCCTGCTTCTCAACTTTATACAGCTAATAATATAGGGCTAAAACTGTCGCCTTGGGCAGGAGGTGAAGTAGAGATCGCTTTAGCAGACTGGACTGGTACAAATTTAATGAAGATTGCTCGACCTACCAACCCCGCTGTTCGCCTTGCTTTTGGAAACTCAACAACTGAAGTTTTATCGGTACTCAGTACCGGTAATGTTGGTATCAATACTAATAGCCCTGGTGCTAAGCTTGAAATTATTGGTGCTTCAGGAACAACTATAAAAATTGTAGATGGAAACCAGGCTGCAGGAAAAGTACTTACTTCGGATGGCACCGGACAAGGCAGTTGGCAAACTCCTGGAGCGGGCGGCCCTGGTTGGCTGCTACTCGGCAATGCTGGAACGGTGGACGGTACCAACTTTATTGGTACAACTGATAATATACCTTTTAATATTAGAGTAAATAACCAAAAAGCAGGAAGGATAGACAACGCCACATTTAATACATTTTATGGTTTTGAGTCTGGTAATGCAAATACCAGTGGAACCGTTAATACTGCAATCGGAATGTATGCTCTTTTATCCAATACTACAGGATTTAATAATACCGCCATTGGAGCAGCAGCGCTTAAATTCAACATTTCGGGATTCAATAATACCTCTATTGGATATAGTTCGCTTCCAGCCAACACCACAGGACAGGCCAATACAGCCACCGGAACTTCTTCACTTCAGGCAAACACAACAGGAAGCAATAATACTGCCAATGGGTGGGCTGCGCTTGTTAGCAATAATATAGGAAGCAACAATACAGCAAGCGGAAGTTCAGCGCTTTTCACCAATGTAGCAGGTTCTAATGCCACTGCTATTGGAACGAATGCAATGTATTATGCTAATGATCAAGTCGGTGCCTTTAACAATTACAATGTGGCTCTTGGATATGAGGCACTACGCGGCTCCGTTTCAGCTGCAGCAAATACAGGCAATTGGAATACTGCTATTGGCTATCAAACATTATGGGGCAACACCACAGGAATGTGGAATACTGCCAATGGATTTCAGGCGCTTCAAACCAACACTACAGGAAATAACAATACCGCCAGCGGTAGTTATGCACTTATTAATAATACCACAGGAAGTAATAATACAGCCATTGGTGCGAGTAGTCTTTATTGGAACAACACAGGAAGTTTTAATACCGCCTTGGGACTTGTAGCACTTTATTTTAACACTATCGGTAGCTACAATACGGCTATAGGAAACCATGCGCTTTATAGCAATTTGACTGCAAGCCGAAATACCTCCATTGGAAATGATGCTTTATACACCCAATCCTTCAATAATGGTGGTGTTGCCTGGAACAGCGATAATGTGGCTATTGGTTACCAAGCACTTTATTTAAACCAACCAACTGCAAACACAAATGGTAATCAAAATACTGCTATAGGAAATCAGGCCCTTTATAACAACACCATAGGAACGGGTAATACCGCTACCGGATACCAGTCGCTCTATTCAAACTGGGGAGGAGGCAACTTCAATACTGCTAATGGATGTCAGGCACTTTATAACGCTGCAGGATTCTACAATACCGCAACAGGTTATCAGGCTCTTTATGCCGGTGTAGGAGGTAATTCCAATACAGCCAATGGATATCAGGCACTGTACGCCAACTTTTCTCAGTTCAACACCGGAGTTGGAGCTATTGCGCTAACAGGCAACACTAGCGGGCAGTACAACTCTGCGAGCGGATATTCCGCGCTGTCTTCCAACACCAGTGGGAGCAATAATACCGCCAATGGAGCTAATGCACTCCGTCAAAATATTTCAGGAGTAAGGAATAATGCCAGCGGAGAAGGTGCGCTTGTCTCCAATACCATTGGCGACAATAATACCGCTTGCGGAGCAAGTTCTCTTTTTAGCAACACCTCAGGATCTGACAATACTGCCTTGGGGTATTTCGCAGGTGGAGGTGGTGGAGCCACTCATAGCCAATGTACATTTATTGGTTCTTCAACTATTATTTCTACGGTACGAACTAATGTAACTGCACTCGGTTATGGTATTTTTGATGCTCAATGCACTGGCAATAATCAGGTAATGCTGGGCAATACGGCTATTGCACAAATCCGTGCACAGGTTGGTGGCCTTACTGCTTATTCTGATGCGCGATATAAAACAAACATTAAAGATAATGTTGCCGGATTAGATTTCATTTTAAAACTTAAACCTGTAACTTATAATGTGCGGCCAACAGAACTTCATAAAATATGGGGCACACCTGATTCACTGGTAAATAAAATGAACTTCAGCGAAGTTGAAAAAGAAACCCGTATTGGGTTTTTAGCTCAGGATGTTGAAAAAGCTGCGAAAGAAAGTGGTTTCAACTTTCCGGGCATAGATGTACCAAGGAATGATAAGGAGGTTTATACCTTACGTTATGTTGATTTTATTATGCCATTGGTAAAAGGTATGCAGGAGTTGAATGCTGAAAAAGATAGTTTAAAGTTTCAAATCACTGGTTTCAAAATGGAAAACAAGGGTTTGCAATCGGCTATTGATAATTTGCAAGAGGAAAACACAACTTTAGGTAACCAATACTCTATTCAACAAAAACTGATAGAAGAAATAAAAAAAGAACAAGAGTCACAGCAAAAAATATCGGAATTAAAGATTGCAAAACTAGAGGCGGCAATTGAGAAAATACTGCAAACAAATTTGCCGGTGGAGGCGAAATTGAAAACAATTAAAAAAGACACGAAAAAATAAGATGTAAAAATATGATTTTTTCTACTATTTTTGGGGTAACGTTATTATTTCAAAAAATAACCAAACTTCAGTTAGGGTAGAAAAATTAAAATCTTACATTAATGAAAATAACTACTCTGATTTTGCTAACTATAACACTACTCACCTTAACTAATGTGGGGTATGCACAGTTACGAGGCATTAATTATCAAGCAGTTGTTATTGATGAAAACGGGAAAGAGGTAGCCGGCATGAACCTGAATGGACAAGCCGAAAACAACAAAACCATTGGAATTCGTTTTTCAATATTAAGTGGCAGCACTACAGGCCCTGTTCTATACCAGGAAACACATTCTACCAATACCGACCGGTATGGTTTATTTTCGTTGATCATTGGGGATGGCAGTGTTACTTCGTTGGGCCAATACCAATTCCTTATTGATATTCCGTGGTCCACAGCAAATCAATTTTTAAAAGTTGAAGTAGCCATAAAGAACGATGGCGACTTTAAACTAATGAGCATTCAACAGTTTATGGCTGTGCCTTATGCTTTTTATGCTCTCAATTCTGATACTGCTGCTTATGCATTAACTGCCGGAACCCCAGGTACTCCTGGCACTACAGGTTCAACTGGTACTTTTGGGTCAACAGGTGCTACGGGCTTAATGGGTGCCACGGGATTACAGGGGGCAACAGGTACAACAGGTGATGTGGGATATACAGGATCAACCGGCAGAACAGGTGCAACAGGGACAACAGGCTCAACAGGTAGAACAGGTTCAACAGGAGATACTGGTAGAACAGGTTCAACTGGTGTAACCGGATCAACTGGAGATACAGGAAGTACAGGTACAACCGGTGATACAGGAAGTACAGGCTCAACCGGAGATACAGGAAGTACAGGTTCAACCGGTGATACAGGAAGTACAGGTTCAACGGGTGATACAGGAAGTACTGGTTCTACTGGCGATACAGGGAGTACAGGAGCAACTGGCTCTCTTGGGTCTACTGGTTCCACTGGGCCTGGAACAATATGTGGCGGTGCCACTACCAATTATGTTACAAAATTTACAAGCGCAGTGGATATGTGTAATTCAATTATTTACGATAATGGAACCAATCTGGGGATTGGAACAACTTTACCACTGAGCAAAGTTCATATCAAAGATTCCGCTAATGTTGCACTTACAATTGAAAGTCGCTTAAGTACCGGAGCCCCTTATCTTTCTTTGACCAATGATGTTGCTAAAAGTTTAAGTGTATCCTTGCAAGGATCCGCTTCTACCTTTCATCCCAACAGTGCCATTCTTTATGCTCCGGAATTGAATTTCTTTGCTGATGGGAATATTGGTGATGGAGACATGAAATTTTTTACAAATCCTCCAGGAGGTTACTCCCCTACTGCGGCAGATATGGTGATCACAGCAGCAGGTAATGTAGGGATCGGAACTATTACCCCTACTGCAACCGCCTTATTAACCATTACCCCTACTACAAATGCAATTAGAAATGGCATAGACATGACCTTGACCGGTGCTACTTCAAGTGCCACAGGTTTGAATATAACCACCGGAAACTTAAACGTGAATGGCATTACAGTAAACCAAAGCAGCGGCTCCCTGGCATCCTCTTTATATGGCATTGGAAGTGTTTTGTCTTCTACTAATATTGTTTCGGGTTATAATGGTTATAGAAATGGAACTGGATTGAGCTATGGTATTTATGGCATTAATGGCACAAATGCCACTTATGCAACCAATGCCAACACTTGGGCTGCTTTCCTCCAGGGAAGAACAGTAATTTCTTCTGAGTCATCCCCAACATCAGCCTTGGGAACAGATCTGGAAATAAGGAACACAACTACTGGGGCTGGTATTCCAGCAACGGTTGCATTACGTCAAACAACAAGTAACACTACAAACGGCACAGTTTTGGCCAACCTGAATTTTGGCGACAACCACCAAACAACACCTCAGGCTCAAATTCTGGTGACACGTGGTGCTGCGGGTGGGGCTGGCGATCTGCCTACAGATATGACCTTTTCTACAACTCCTGATGCTTCTGCCACACTCACAGAGGCAATGAGAATTATGAATAACGGAAATGTTGGGATTGGCACAACTACGCCCATTGCATCATTATCTGTTGGTGACGGGACAAAAAACTCATCGGTGATTACTAACAATGCCTTAAATTTTGCCTGGTATGGTTGGTATCTTGGTGGAATAAGAACAGCATTTATTCAATCAACAGCCTCTGAATACAGCATTTACAGTCAAACTGCTGCTGTGCCAATGACCTTCTATACCGCCAGTGCGGAAAAAATGAGAATTTTGAGTACAGGAGAAGTAGGGATTGGGACAACAATTCCCAATGCATCCTCTTTGCTGGATTTAACCTCCACATCCAAAGGTTTACTGATTCCACGTGTTGCATTAACTGCAACTAATGCAGCCGGTCCAATAACGGCCCCGGCAACATCCTTAATGGTTTACAATACTGCGACTGCTGGCGCTTCACCAAATAATGTAGTACCGGGCTATTATTACTGGAACGGGACTAAATGGATTTCACTGAATGGTGGAAGCGGAGGATTGGATTGGTCGCTTACGGGCAATGCAGGAACTGTTGCCGGCACCAACTTTATTGGCACTACTGATAACGTTTCATTGGAGTTTCGAAGTAACAACCAGCGTGCTGGTTTCATAGACAATACACTTCAAAATGCTTTTCTCGGGTATCAGGCTGGATTAGCCTCCACCGGATTAGGGAACGTAGCCATAGGTTATCAGGCATTTAATTCCCCGGGAGGATCGTCTTATAACGTTGCAATAGGATACAAAGCTTTGTTTAATGCAGGTAATGGAGGGGGCGGTCCGTTAAGAAATACTGCCATTGGATACCAGGCCTTATATACCTTAGGCAATGGAGGAAGTGGTCCCTTAAATAATACTGCGCTTGGTTATAACGCAGGTTATGCCGTTACATCCAGCAATAATATACTTATTGGTCACCAGGCAGGTGATGCTATTACCAGCGGGGCCAATAATATTATTATTGGTTATGATATAGACGCCCCTTCTGCAACCACAAGTAATCAACTTTCTATTGGAAATCTTATTTTTGGAACAGGAATTAATGGAACAGGAACCTCACTGAGTACGGGTAATATTGGCATCGGAGTAACTAGTCCAAATGCCAGATTAGATGTAAGAAGTGCTAGTGGCGGACCTGATACAACTTTAAAAGTTGTGAGAAATTTCAATGGGGAAATAAACAAAACGGCTGCTTTTATTGGTGGTATAGATGCCGGGTTCACTAACTCCGGAATTTATGTAATGCAAAAAGATAATACCGGCTTTAGTTCGGTCAATACATATTTACTAAATGTAGTAAATAATGGAGCTTCCCAAATGCTTGTAAATGGCTTAGGTAATGTAGGAATTGGAACAACAACTCCGGCAACAAAACTACATGTAGCAGGTGATGTAAGAGTCATAACTACAGCAGCCGGAACCCTCCAGACAAATGTAGCTAACAGGGATTTTGACTTTACAGGGAATACGCCTGCCAACAGGGTTTTAACGGTTCATCCGGATGTTAATGCAGGTACAGCATATAGCAATATTGTTGTTGATTTTTATGGCAATAATGGAATCACAAACATTCCCGGATTTACGTTATTGCGAAATGGCAGTGTTGGTATCGGAACTACAACTCCTGCTTCAAAACTGGAAGTGCAGGGAGCGGTAAAAATAGTTGATGGCTCACAAGGATCGGGGAAAGTCCTTGTTTCCGATGCTGCCGGTTTAGCGTCATGGCAAAGTTCGGATGCGCAAGGCGCAATCACTACTGCCGATGTTAGCAGAGGGGCGCTTCCCGTTGGTGCTAACTGCCCGGTGGGTGGCAGTTATACAACAGCTGGAGTTACGCTGCAACCAGGTGTCTATAACTACATTCTTTATTCTTGTGCAGGTCAGTTAGGGACTAGTGGAGGTAATGGTTTTAGTATTAGTCAAACCTTTTTATCAGGTTCAGGCTCCTCAACTGGAACCTGGCATGATTTTGTTATTTCTGGAACTTGCGGTCATTATTATACAGGAGTGATTAAGGTTACTTCTACAGCTTCCGTTGCTACGGTATATGGAAGCTATTCCGGTTCAACTTTTACAGTGCCCGGAGCAAACGCAGAAACATGCACTTACATCAGAATAAATTAGTTTGAAAATCTGATTTCTGTAATCGTCTAATTTGGAAACTATGCTGTAATGCAATAATACTACGGAGCGTGAGCAATCATCAATTAATCTCTGTCCTGCTGAATCAGCTTCAGTATCAGGGAGATTCCAGAACAAGTTCGGAATGACGTTTTCACTTAATTTAATCGGTCTTTAATAAACCTAATGACAAGTAGAACAAAATAAAAAACACCATGTTTTTTTACATGGTGTTTTTTTTATGATAAAATTTTATAATAAATATGCTATGAATAATTTATTTATTCACCTGATCTTAAACTTTTACTCACTATAAATCTTATTCACCAACTCCTTATTAGCAGCCATAATCACTTTACGCTTAAAGGAAAGCTTTGGAGTCATTTCACCAAACTCAATAGTCCATTCACGTGGTAATAATTCAGGACGTTTTATAGTTTCGAATTGCGCCAGAGTTTTATTTACTTTTTCTACTTCTTCAAGAATACGTTTTTTTACTTCCTCATTTTTGATTATTTCTTCATTTGAAGTATAAGGAATTTCTTTTCTAATGCACCATTCTTTTAAGAAAACAAACGAAGGGACAATAAGAGCAGATGCAAATTTTTGGTTTTCACCAATTACCATTACCTGCTCAATAAATGGTGATTCTTTCAATCTGTTTTCAAGGATCATAGGTGCAATGTATTTTCCACCAGAGGTTTTGAATATTTCTTTTTTACGATCGGTAATTTTCAAAAAACGATCTTCTATAAACATTCCTATATCACCTGTATGGAACCATCCCTCACTGTCAATCACTTCAGCAGTTGCATCCGGACGGTTATAATAACCTAACATTACATTAGGGCCTTTCACCAATATTTCCCCATCTTCGGCTATTTTAACAGTAACACCGTCAATTACCGGCCCTACGGTACCAAAATGAATACCATTCGGTTGAAAGCTATTAACAGCAACAACCGGAGATGTTTCAGTTAAACCATACCCTTCCAGAACGGTAATTTTTGCTGCATTAAACACACGTGCCAGTCGTGGCTGTAAAGCTGCACCACCCGATACAGCAGCTACAATGTTTCCACCCAATGCCTCGCGCCATTTGCTGAAAATTAATTTGTTCGCAATTTTCAACTGAAATTCATACCACCAGCCATTTGCGCCATTTAACTCATAACGCAGACCTAAATCAAGTGCCCAGAAAAACATTTTATGTTTAATTCCTTTCAGGTCAGTGCCTTTAGCTACAATTTTATCATACACTTTTTCAAGTAAACGAGGTACTGTTGAGAACACGTCAGGTTTTACTTCTTTTAAATTATCCCCAATTGTTTCAAGGCTTTCGGCATAATAAATGGATATACCTTTATACATATATAAGGTAGTTAACATACGTTCATAAACGTGGTTAAGCGGTAAAAAACTTAATGCTTTCCAACTTCCGTTAAAGGGACAAAGATTTTGTGTGGCTAACGAATTGCTCAGTAAATTGTTATGCGAAAGCATTACACCTTTTGGATTTCCAGTTGTTCCGGAGGTATATAATATTGTTAATAGATCGTTAGGCTTAATAGATTTTTTTATTACTTCAATTTCGGCAGCTTTTGGATTCTTTTTACCCGCTTCTACTAATTCTGTCCAGTGTTTTGCGCCTTCAATTTTATTGAACGTGTATATTTCCTTCACTGTTGGAGCGTTAGCAGCAACCGTTTTTATTTTTTTGTACAGATCAGCACTTGAAACAAAAATATATTTCACTTTGGCATCATTCAAAATAAAATTCAGATCGCTTTCACTGATTGTAGGATAAATAGGCACACTAACACAACCGGATTGCTGGATACCATAATCAGCATAATTCCATTCGGGACGATTGTTCGAAATGATAGCGATCTTATCTTCTCTCTCAACACCTAAACCAAGTAAACCGTAACTCAGGTAATTAACTGAATCTGCAAACTGTTGAGTTGAATATTTTACCCATTGGCCATTTTCTTTTGCTGCAAGGGCATCTGGCTTATTATACTTCTCAAGTAATTGAGGAATGATCTCGAATACACGTGTTACTGCCATAGTTTTAATGTGAATTTGAAAATTTGTTGATTTGAAGATTTGTTGATTTGGCAGATTTATTAAATCTCCAATTCTCTATTTTTATATTTATTGTATCTTTACAAGCAACCAAAAATAAACTATTTTACCATATCCATCAAAATAATTTACGAAAATGAAAACAAAACTTACAGAAATATTAAATATCGATTTTCCAATGATCATGGCACCGTTATTTTTGGTAAGTAATGATGCGATGGTAATTGCAGCCATGAATAGTGGTATTGCTGGTTCTTTTCCAAGTTTGAATTACCGGAAAAATGAAGAATTTGAACAGATATTAGATAAATTAAATGCTGAAAAAAGTAAATTAAATATCAAAGGAACATACGGAGTAAATTTAATTGTACAAAAAACCAATCCTCTTTACGAGCAACACCTGAAGATATGCGTAGAGAAAAAAGTTCCGTTCTATATTACCTCTTTAGGCAGTCCAAAAGAAGTGATCATAAAGGCACATTCGTATGGAGCCAAAGTATTTTGCGATGTAACCAATATTGAGCATGCGCAAAAATGTTATGAACTGGGTTGTGATGGTTTTATTGCAGTTGGACAAGGAGCCGGTGGACATGCAGGGCCAAATACCTTGCAGGTTTTAGTTCCTTCCTTACATCATCATTTTCCGGATAAAATTGTTATTGCTGCCGGTGGAATTGCAAATGGTGAAGGTATTTTATCCATGCTTTCATTAGGAGCTGCCGGTGTTTCGGTAGGCACGCGATTTATTGCAAGTGTTGAAGCCACAGTTAGTAATGATTACAAAAACGCAATTGTAGCTTCAAAGATGAATGATATAGTGCTTACAGAAAAAATTTCGGGAACACCCTGTACCATTATTAATACACCATTTGCTCAAAAAATCGGGTACAAACAAAATTGGCTGGAAAAGACATTGTCCAATAATTCAACCACAAAAAAATATTTCAAAATGTGGGTGCAGTTAAGTGGAATGAAAAAACTTGAAAAATCCATTAAACCGGGCAACTATCAATCATTATGGTGCGCAGGGCAAAGTGTGGAGCTGATCAATGATATCCTTTCAGTTAATCACATCGTTGAAAGAATGAAAAAAGAAACAATTCAAGCGTATAAAGAGCTGGCGCTTTTAATGGAAACAAAGTTGAATTAAATATTAATTATACTAAGCACCTGTTAAATTTTTATTAAAAATATTACAATGTTTTTTTCATAGCTAGGCACCTTTCCCTGCTTCGCTTGAACAATGTCTTTTTTTAAGAAAAAATATCAGCCCACCGTCATCTATGGCATCTTAACTATAGAACATTGTCAGCTTGAAATAAAAGCGTGCATGGTCTGACATATATGCGGTTGTGAATTCCCTGAATCGATTCACACCAAAATAATATTTTGTGACCCAGAAAAGAATGGCATCATTCTAATGGAACCATTCAAATTAATAAAGATCAAAAAAAAGATTTTGTGATGGCAAAAAATTATAAGTTCAAAGACATGAAAGTGTTCTCATCAGACGAATGGATGGTGAATGCAACAAAAAAATACCGTACCGTATTTGACAGAATGGAAACTTCGTATATACGTACTGAGTTTTCTTTTTATAATAAATTGTTTGATGAGCAGGAATGGAACGCCAAAGTTACACTTAAAGCTTTTTCTTTAATTTCAGGTATTCGTGCCGAGTTGTGCAGCATTGATTCTTCTGTGGTTATTAATATGAACGATAACATAATATATATACGTGATGGATGGGGAAATGCTGCAGAAGGAAGCTTCTGGACAAAAGGAAATTATTCCTGGGAAGCATATATCGATGATGAATTTGTAGGTTCAAAAACTTTTTTTGTTGAGGATGTCGGGAAAGTAACAACATCTGCGAATCCATATTTCACCGTTGAATCAGTGAAATTATTTTCAGGTGTTTTTGATAGCTGGAAGGTTACGGAAAGAACTTATTTAAAAAAATTCGATCGCAATCAAACCCCCTATTTATGGGTGGAGTTTAAAATAAAAACAAAAACTACAACTGATTGGAATTATGAATTTTTCTTTAATTTTTATGATGATGCAGGACAGCCTAAAGGACAAACTTCACGAATAGGATATATTGAAAAAGACAAACAAAATCTGATCTATACGTTTGATGCCGGCTGGGGAAGCGAGTTTTCCGGCTCCTGGAAGGACGATAAATATACCGTAGAAATTGTGTTCATGGATACTCTTGTTGCTCTTGTTCCTTTTGAAATGGGACAAATAAATGAAGAAGGAGTATTAGAACCATTTGTTAATGCAGAACAAGCACATCTTAATCAAACGACTTCACCTGAGCCTGTGAATGAAGAAACCATTGATCAACTGCTTGTAAAACTGGATGAGTTGATCGGTTTGGATGAAGTGAAAAAGAACATCCGAAATCATATTAATTATATCAACTTCACTAAACTCCGTAAAGAAAAAGGTTTTGACGATTCAGGAAAATTAAATCTTCACAGTATTTTTACCGGTAACCCCGGAACCGGCAAAACTACAGTGGTAAACATGCTTGGCCGCCTTTACAAAAAAATGGGACTTTTATCAAAGGGGCATGTAAAAGAAGTAGACCGTTCTGATCTGGTAGCACAATATATAGGGCAAACAGCTCCAAAAGTTAAAAAGATAATTGAAGAAGCTAAAGGAGGTATCTTATTTATTGATGAAGCTTATTCATTAACAAGAACAAAAGAAGACTCAAACGATTTTGGTCATGAAGTATTAGAAATTTTACTGAAAGAAATGTCGGATGGTACCGGGGATATTGCCATTATGTGTGCCGGTTACCCAAAAGAAATGAAACAATTTATTGATTCTAATCCGGGTTTAAAATCACGTTTTAGTCATTACTTTCATTTTGACGATTATTTGCCCGAAGAAATGGTTTCAATTGCAGATTTAGCAAGTATGAAAAAAGGAGTACTATTAACTCCGCAATCTAAAGTGCTTTTAGAAGAAATGCTTGTTGAAGCCTATCGGAATCGTGACAAAGCTTTTGGTAATGCACGTTTTGTATTTTCTATTATTGATGAAGCTAAAATGAATTTAGGTTTACGATTGATGGACACAGCAAATGTTGCGGAACTATCTAACGAAACCCTTTCAACTATTGAATATGCCGACATTGAAAAAGTATTTAAAGGACGCAACACTAAAAAATTGAAATTAGAGGTAAACGAAAAATTACTGAAAGAGGGGTTAGCTGAATTGAATGCCCTTACAGGAATGAGTAATATTAAAGAAGAAATAAATGAGTTAGTAAAATTAGTTCGTTTTTATAAAGAAACCGGAAGAGATGTTCTCAACAAATTTTCTTTGCATAGTATATTTACAGGAAATCCCGGAACCGGAAAAACAACCGTTGCACGGATAATTGCAAAGATCTATAAAGGTTTGGGCTTACTTGAAAGAGGGCATGTGGTGGAAGTTGACAGGGAGGGACTTGTAGCGGGATTTGTTGGTCAAACAGCAATAAAAACAGGTGAAAAAATTGAAGAGGCTCAGGGAGGTATTTTGTTTATTGATGAAGCATACGCTTTGTCAAACAAGGCGGGGGCTAATGATTTCGGACATGAGGCCATCCAAATAATTTTAAAACGAATGGAAGATCTGCGTGGACACTTTGGGGTTATTGTAGCTGGTTATCCTGATAAAATGCATGAATTTGTGGATTCCAATCCCGGATTAAAATCACGATTCGACCGGACTTTTAACTTCAATGATTATTCGCCTGATGAAATGTATTCAATTGCCAGTTCAATATTAGCGAAAGAAAAGATTTCAGCAGACGAAGAGGCTGAAGCACATTTAAAAAAATATTTCAATCACATTTATAACTCTCGTGATAAGCATTTTGGTAATGCCCGAACGGTACGTCAGGTTATAGGGGAATGTATTAAGAATCAAAATTTGCGTTTATCTGATCTGGCATCTTCAGACCGCACAGCAAAGCATTTGGAAACATTAATATTTAGTGATGTAATGGAATTTGATACAGATAGCAAGCGTTCTTCAGGCGGTAATTTAGGTTTTAAATTTGGCAATTAATCAGTTGCTGAATTCGCACTATAATCAATTACACAATGCCAGCTGTATTTTTTGTGCTTCATAATAGATACGCCACTATTTTTATAGTTTGGATTTAATATATTTTTGCGATGGGCCAGATTACTTATCTTTTCATCTATCAATAGTCTCATCGTAATATCCAATGCTTTGCTATAACCATAATCACAATTTTCACCAACTTCACAATTACATTCTCTACCATATTTTTCAAATCTTTTTTTGAAGTTCCCATGTCCCATTCCACCGCTCTTACCAAAATCACTTGCATGCGCTTTTGCTATTACAAATAACTTTTTGGAAGGGTAAAGCACCTCCATGTTTTCTGTTTTACCAAGTGTTTTGATCAAAGATTTTGTGAAGCTCGTGTTATTTTTAGTGGAATCGATATATTTTTTTGCGTAGGTATCCATAAATAACGGTGGATTCATTCTTACCAAATTGCAATAAAAAACCACCAACTTTTCTTCTTCAGTTAAATAGTCAATATTTTTCGCAGTATTAGCCTTTTCAACCATTTCAGGAGTCCATGCCTTTTGAGCAAAAACTGTTTTAATTGAAAAACTAAGAAATACAAGTGTGAAAATTATTTTAGAAAGTAGCCCCATTTGAAGAAAATAACGTTAGTAAGCACAATATAATTGTACTTGCGTTAAAATTTTAATCCAATACTAAATGAAAAATGCGATTCTTTAATATTCAAATTATTCGATTTTTGATAACCTTCATAGTGTAAACGGGAAATACCATATTTATAAGTCAGATCAATAAAAATAGCCTTTCCGGAAGTACGCAAATTATATTGAGCTCCTAATCCTCCATAAGCAAAAGCATTTATCGCTTTTGCAACAACATGGTGCTCAAATTCCATGCTGCCTTTACCATCATAAACAACATTTTCGGTAGAATCATTTATTATCACATAATATGACTTGAAGAGGTAGCGGGCACCTACACCACCGAAGTAATAAGGAGTATAAAAATTATCCTTCTCATAATTGAATGCTTTTTTAAAACCGATAGGCATCTGTATTTCCTGCATCCTCACATCATGAGTATATGCAAAGGTTTTATCAAACAAATAAGTATTGCCCGGTGCAGAATAATAGCCCCTGAAAGTTAAACCCTGATTAAAATATTCTATTCCAACTATAAAACTAACTTTTCGGCCCAATAAAATTTCGCTTTTGTAAGATGCGCAAAAACCGCCCTTCGCTTTAGTATCGACAGTATGTTCCGGATGATTTTTATAAAATGACATAACAGGCGCCACGCTCAACCGACTTTTTATTGCGCCTTTACGGAAATCACCTGGGTCTTGGGCATATAAGATCGGAATGCTCAAAGCATAAAAAATAATGGCTACTATTTTTTTTATTTTTCTCACCGGATCATTAATCATATTTAATCATCACCAACGGAAATGATTTGATTATTCATATCTGACTACAAAAATACGTAATACAAACGTTTTAAGATACTTTTTTATGCGCAATTCACAGACCCGATCCAGAAGAATTCTTTAACGATATATTATTATTGAATTCCGGACTAAAATCCAAAACCGGTATACATAGTACTGTTTTCCTTTAAATGGGACAAAATTTCCCCATTTTTTTCTTCGGATTTTTTAAAAAATATTTTTCATTTAATTCAGCTTTTTGAATTGCAAATGAGCCTGATTTATTAAGAAAACAAAAATTATAGGTAATTAATTCCGGCATGATGAAACAAACGGCATGATTTTTTTAAGCGTATATAAAAACATCGTTAATAATTTAAAACCTAAAAAAATGAGAAATAATTTCGGGTCCGGAAATGGCCATGCAAAAAGTTCAGAAGCTCTTTATAATAACATTACAGAGGCAATGAATGAAACATTAAAAAAACAAATGGAAGTTTCTGCTAAAATGTATAACCAACTTATTGCAGTTCCGTTTTCTAATGAAAAAACTGCTTTCAGCGATGATTTTTTAACTGCGAAATTTTTTAAAAGCAATTCCGATCTTTTTGAGAAAAACATGGAAATGTATTCAGATCTGACCAAAAGAATGACCTCATTCTTTACAGGTTCATTTTATAAAGAAAAAGAAATAAATAATTATTCAGATAAAATTTTTGAAATGGTTACTGAAAATTATGAGAAACAAATTTATAAAATGAAAGAATTAAATAATTATTTTTTTGAAGCTTTAGAAAAAAACACGAAAGGAACATCTTTCGATTATTCTCACATGATCGAGCTATTAAACAATAGTATGAAAGCAAATTTGGATTCCTCTTTAGACACTTTCAAAAGTATTTTAAAGCCAAATAATAAAAAAATGTGGGAAGAAATCAATACCCAGATGGATGCTACCCTGAAGTCAAATCTAACGCTTTGGTCTGATCTAATGGGCGCAATGAGCAAAGTTTCAAAAAAAGAATCAAAAGAAACTCATGAGAAAACAGCGAAAGAAACAAAAAAAGAAACTGTGACAAATCATAAAAAGTAAAATATTGATGAATTAAGAAGACTTATATAAGTTAAAATACATTATAAGTTTACAGCGAAATTGAGGGTTAAAATGCTTACAAACACTTTCTCGACAAGCTCGAAATGGCCGCGCACATGGCCATTTCGAGCTTGTCGAGAAAGTGCTGCTGATTACCGTAACGATTTAACTTATATAAAGTCTAATTTAAACAGTCTCCAATAAATTGAAAAAAATATTTTCATATTTTAAATTATAAGATGTCAAATTCGAACTATCTCACTGGCCCATCTGTTATCAATGATCTGATAAAAACGAATGAAACAGTTGCAAAATATTTAGTTGACAACTCCCATGGCATTATCCACGATGAAAAGGATCTGGCACGTACTTATTTACATTTTGCAATAAAAATATTTACAAGTGAAAAAGAAATTTTCAAAATTCAAAAAAATTATTTCCGGTTAATTCAAAATCAGCAGCAACTTTGGATGCGCTTGGTGAATGGAGCATGGGAAAAGGATTCTCCATTAATTACTCCCGAAAAAAATGATAAAAGATTTAATGCTCCGGAATGGAATGAAACTTATTTTGATTTTCTGAAACAAAACTACCTCCTCACTTCTCAAATGTTTTTCAATATCATAAATGAATTGGAGCTGGATAAATATAGAAAGAGAAAACTTAATTTTTACACCAAGCAATATCTTGATGCCCTTTCCCCCTCTAACTTTTTACTAACAAATCCGGAAGCCTTAAAAATAGCCAAGGAAACAAATGGGGCAAGCATAACAGAAGGGTTTAAAAACCTGATGAAAGATATCCGGAATCACAGGATCACTCAATCGGATGATGTAACTTTCAAAGTTGGAGAAAACCTTGCCATCACAAAAGGATCGGTAGTATATAGAAATGAATTGATTGAAATTATTCAATATGCGCCCCTTTCCAAAGAGGTTCATTCTATTCCTTTACTGATCATCCCCGCATGGATAAATAAATATTACATATTAGATCTTCAGAAAAATAATTCTTTTATCCGGTATTACGTTGAACAAGGATTTACTGTGTTTATTATTTCCTGGAAAAATCCGACTTCCCAAATGGGGCACCTGAAGTTAGATGATTATGTTGAAACAGGTGTTTTAAAAGCAATTGATGTAGTACGAAAAATTACGGGTGTCGAAAAAATAAACACGCTAGGTTATTGCATTGGAGGAACAATTTTGAGTATAGCGCTTGCCATATTAACTACCAGAAAGCAAGATATTGTAAATTCTGCTACCTTCCTGGCCTCTATGCTCGATTTCACAGATATTGGCCCAATGGGTGATGTAATTGAAGAAGCTTTGGTAAGAAAACTGGAGAGAGGTGACATTCTTCAAGGAGGCGTAATGCCCGGAAGAACAATGGAAAAAGCATTTAATCTTATCCGTGACAAAGATCTTATCTGGTATTATGTGGTAAACAATTACCTTGAAGGAAAAAGCCCGCCTCCCTTTGATGTTATGGAATGGACAAATGACAATACAAATTTGCCGGCTGGAATGTATGTATTTTACATGAGGCAATTGGTACTAGAAAATAAACTAAGCAAAAGAAATGCAATTAATATTTGCGGGGTTCCTATAAATTTATTTAAAATAAAAACGCCCGCTTTTGTTATAGGGATGAAGGAAGATCATATCTCACCGGCAAAAACAGCCTTTACTACCACTGAAATTTTAAAAGGACCTGTAGAATATCTTTTGGGGGATTCCGGCCATATAATGGGAGTTGTAAACCCTCCATCAAAAAACAAATACGGATATAAGATGGGCGGAATTTTAGATGAGGGTTATGATGAGTGGCAGAGAACAGCTACAAGCCATGAGGGCAGCTGGTGGCTACCCTGGAGCAATTGGCTTGCAAAAAAATCAGGGAAATTAATTGCTGCAAAAAAACAATTGGGGAATTCCGAATTCCCTGAACTTATAGCCGCCCCCGGAAACTACGTATTTGAAGTATGTTGCGAAGAAAACTTTTCCGGTTAGATCTAAAAGTAACTATTGATAAGTTAAATTTATTTTGAAGTCATTCCTCCCCTTCGGCTAAGCTCAGGATAAACTACACGTGGAGGAATCTTTTAATTGATTTACAAGATGCTTCTACTTTGCTCAGCATGACTTTTTACGTCATTTTACAATTAACTTAACATTAATAATTCTTACTCCTTATTTTTTGCCAGGTTACTGTTTTTGTAGCTGTATAAAAAATAAACCACTAAGCCAACTGCAAGCCAGATGGAAAACCATATCCAATTTGATGGTGCCATTCCCGTTAGTAAATAACAGCAGGAGATCAATCCCAATACAGGAATTAGAGAGAGCTTTTTTGTAAAGGATAGAACAGCGATAACAATACATAAAATAAAAAACACAAGCATGGGCAAATTACCACCAATAGTATCGGATGTGAATGTAAATTTAGAACTGAAAAAATCGGGAATGAAATAAAAAACGGAAGTAAAAGCGACTAAAATAATTGCCGGGAATATCCACTTCGCGTTGATATAAGGCATACGGAACTTCCCTTTTGTTTCCTCACTATTTTCATCCTTTTTTTGTGCAGGAAGCATCAGCACTCCTCCGCAAACAAGCACAAATGCAAACAATGTACCTATACTGGTAAAATCAAGAATGAAATTTTCGTCTGTAAAAAACATGGGAACTCCAACCACAAAACCAGTAATTATGGTAGCAAATCCCGGAGTTTTATATTTCGGATGAATGGAAGAGAACCGTTTCGGCAAAAGACCATCTCTGCTCATGGTCATCCAGATACGTGGTTGCCCCATTTGAAAAACGATCAATACACTTGTCATGGCTACAACTGCTGCAATAGAAACAATGAACATCATCCATTTTACACCTTTTATTTTAAATATTTCGGCCAAAGGATCTGTCACTCCTAATAAAGAATAAGAAACCATACCGGTAAGTACAAGCGCTAAAATGATATACACGATAGTGCAAATAATAAGAGAATAGATCATCCCCCGTGGCAGATCGCGCTGTGGATTTTTACATTCTTCAGCAAGTGTGGATACAGCGTCAAAACCAATGTAAGCAAAGAAAACAGCAGATACCCCAGCCATTACTCCTCCAAATCCATTCGGCATAAAAGGGGTCCAGTTTTCAATATCAATATAAAACAGCCCTACAACTATTATCAACACTATAACAGCCAATTTGATGGTAACCATTAAATTACTTATGTTCCTGGATTCCTTAGTACCCTTATATACGAGCCATGTTATAAACACATTTACCAATACAGCCGGAAGATCAAAAATAATGCGAAGTCCTCCAATTTGTGGAGCAGTATTCCAGGCGGTTAAGCCCTCCCCTATTTTAGCATCATTAAATGCCAGATGAGATGCTTTATAATTAATGGTCAGCCATTCGGGTAAATGCATTCCAAAACCATCTAAAAGATTGGTAAAGTAACCACTCCAGGAAAATGCGATGTATATATTACCAATGGAATATTCCATTAATAATGCCCAGCCGATTATCCAGGCGAACAGTTCACCAAAAGAAACATAAGCATACGTATAGGCGCTTCCTGAAACAGGTACACGGGCCGCAAATTCTGCATAACACATGGCTGTAAAGCCACATGCAATCGCACAGATAATGTATAATAATATTACTCCCGGACCACCTGAAAAACAAGCGTTACCGATTGCACTAAAAGTACCACCACCAATGATAGCAGCAATTCCAAAAAAAGTCAGATCCCGAACAGATAATACTTTATTAAGAGAGGTATGCTCTCCATCACCACCCTGGCTTAAAATTACAGTAGTTGATTTTTTACGGAATAAACTTTTGAAACTCATAATTGTTTTTTTTTGATGCTTGAGCAAAAATAGAAAAATTATCGGATAAGCGATTTTGATAATTTCTGGAGTTGACATGGAACGCAGATGATGCAGATTATTTATGATGAATTCTGATAAAACCCACTTAAATCCTAAATTTTATCATAAAAACCAACAAAAATCATCCTTAATCATAAATAATCAGCGTCATCTGCGTTCTATTCCTTAAATCTGAATGGTAAGTACTTTTTTAACACAATTGCCATTATTCAAAAATGTTGAAAATTCAAAATAAAATATGAAGCCCAATTGAGCGGATTTGACTAAATTTGGGTTCTTTTTGAGGATTCTTGGATTAGCCTAAGATTATTAAAAAGGAGGGATCTTGTTTATCATTCACAAAATCATTTATTAATAACAAGATTCCTCGTAAAGACCCCGGAATGACAGAAGAAAATATTTTTTAAATAAAATTCAACAATAAAAAACATGTCAACAACTGCACAAGAAAATTTAACTACCGTTGAAACTGCCGCTAAATTAGGATTGTTACCGGATGAGTATGAAAAAATAAAGGTGATCTTAGGCCGTACTCCTAACTTTACAGAGTTAAGTATCTTTTCGGTAATGTGGAGCGAACATTGTTCGTATAAAAATTCAATTGTATGGTTGAAAAAATTACCAAAAAAAGGCCCTTATATCCTTGCTGAAGCAGGAGAAGAAAATGCCGGTTTAGTTGATATTGGTGATGGCCTTGCTTGTTGCTTTAAAATAGAATCTCACAATCATCCATCTGCATTAGAACCCTATCAAGGTGCTGCAACAGGTGTGGGCGGGATCAACCGCGACATATTTACAATGGGCGCACGCCCTATCGCTCAATTAAATTCTTTACGTTTTGGTGACCTGAAATTAGATCGTACAAAATGGCTTGTAAAAGGTGTTGTAAAAGGAATTGGTGATTACGGTAATGCATTCGGAATTCCTACTGTTGGTGGTGAAGTGTTTTTTGATGAATGTTATAACGTGAACCCATTAGTAAATGCAATGAGTGCAGGAATTGTAAAAGTTGGTGAAACGGCTTCGGCAACTTCGTATGGTGTTGGAAACCCTGTGTTTATTGTAGGTTCTGCAACAGGTAAAGATGGTATACACGGTGCTACGTTTGCTTCCGCAGATATTACAGAAGATTCCGCAAAAGATCTACCTGCTGTACAGGTGGGAGATCCTTTCCAGGAAAAATTATTATTGGAAGCGAGTTTAGAAGTTATTAAAACCGGTGCCGTTATTGGCATGCAGGATATGGGAGCAGCAGGTATTACCTGCTCTACTTCCGAAATGAGTGCCAAAGGTGAACACGGTATGGATATCTGGTTAGACAGAGTTCCTACCCGCCAGGCAAACATGCAGCCTTTTGAAATTTTACTTTCCGAATCACAGGAACGTATGTTGATAGTAGTAAAAAAAGGCCGTGAAAAAGAAGTAGAAAAAGTATTTCAAAAATGGGACCTTAACTGTGCAATGATAGGTGTGGTAACAGATACAAAACGCATTAAGTTTTTTGTTGGAGATGATCTGGTTGCTGATGTTCCTGCATTTGATTTAGTGCTTGGTGGTGGCGCTCCGGTATATCACCGCGATCACAAAGAACCTGCTTATTATGCCGAATCAAAGAAATTTAAAATTGAAAGTGTTGAAGTACCAAAAGATCTGGTAGAAGTTTCTAAATTTTTAATTTCTCATCCAAACATTGCATCCAAACAGTGGGTGTATAATCAATACGATTCAATGGTGGGTACTGTAAACATGAGCACCAATGCTCCTTCAGACGCTGCTATTATAAATATTAAAGGAACAAAAAAAGCAATTGCATTAAAAGTAGATTGTAATGCCCGCTACGTAAATGCTGACCCTGAAATAGGCTGTGCTATTGCTGTTTCGGAAGCTGCACGTAATATAGTTTGCAGTGGTGGAGAACCTTCTGCCATCACCAATTGTTTAAATTTTGGTAACCCTTATAACCCTGAAGTGTATTGGCAATTTGTAAATACGATCAAAGGAATGGGCGCTGCCTGTATTAAATTTCAAACTCCTGTAACGGGAGGGAATGTTAGTTTTTACAACCAATCCTCTTATGAAGGACCTGTGTTTCCAACACCTACAATAGGTATGTTGGGTGTATTGGAAGATAAAACAAACCGCATGACCCTGAACTTTAAAAACGAAGGTGATTCGATCTATTTAATTGGAAGTTCAAAAGATGATATCTCTTCATCAGAATATTTATACTCCTACCACAAAATAAAAAACACCCCTCCTCCTGCATTTAATTTGGATGAAGAATATGAAGTTCAAAAAGCAGTAAAAACGATCATTAAAGAACGTGTTATCCAGTCTGCTCACGATTGTGCCGATGGTGGTTTGTTCATCACTTTGTTAGAAAGTGCAATGACAAACGGTTTAGGTTTTGACATCAGCTCAGATGAAGAAATTCGTAAAGATGCATTCTTATTTGGTGAAGCACAAAGCCGTGTGATCGTTTCAGTAAAAAAATCAGACGAAGATAAATTCATTGACCTGATGATGGCATCACGTGCAGAGTTTGAATACCTTGGTGATGTGACCGGCAAAGAAATGATCATTGATGAAAAATCATTCGGAACTGTTGCTGAAGCGAAAGAATTGTTTGATAATGCTTTGGGGAAATTGTTGAATTAGAATTTCTAATAAAAATAAAACGTCATGGGTTGCGTATACTGGCCAAATAGGACAAGTAAACGCAACCTTCGCGTTTATAAACATGTTGGTAGCAACAAGGTTGAAAAAGACAGAGGTGCTAGGAAAAGACTTTTTTGTTGCGCGGACTTTTTGGAAATTATTTTTGTACGTTGACTGAAATGTATACCATGACAGGTATTGGAGAAGGACTGAAATACGGTTACTGACGAATTTGGTGGAAGATTTTTTTAGGCACGGAGCATATGTTATGAGTTAAGAGAGTTTTGTGCTGTCGTGTTTTAACTTAACACCTACTTTTTTACTAAGACACCAATGTTTCAAGTTTATTTTGAATATCTCTTTGAATTAAGTCGTCACGTTTTGGAGTTTTTCTTGCAATATTGAAATTATTTTTAAAAGTCATAATTTTTGGAGCCTGCGAACAAAATTTAATAATAAAAGGCAGTTTAGCTTCATTTCGAGATATTTTATAGAAAGAAATTACATCATATATTCTTGATAATTGATGCTTTTTATTTTGATAAATATTATAAATAAGAGTGCCTTTCGGTAATATCGGAAGTACGTTGTTAGTGATAAAATCTCCCCAGCCATTTTTATTGCTATAAAAGAAAAAATACTTTCCCTGATTGTTTTCATAAAATTTTTTTATTTGTCTTGTTCTGTTTTTCTTATAAAGAAATGAAATTGGGCGAAAAAAAATTATGAAAGGAAGTAGAAAAAGAATTATTAAAACAAACAAAGGGACAACCCAAAATAGATGAAAGCGAGGTTTTTGATCAAGGTCCTTAAGCCAATGTCGTATATTTTTTATTTTCATTTTCTGAAAATTCAAATTGTCAAACACAAATATACCCTAAAAAAAACGAAACACCTGTTTAGTGAACTTTTGGCGTAGTACTTGGTTTTTCTCGAATTTGTAAATTCGACTAAAAATCGTACACCCTGCTGGTCGTGATTTGTAATCCCGACCAAAGAACAAAGGATTTTTAATCCGTTTTGAACAGCCGGTATGTTGACACCCCGCAAAATATTTCAACAAATAAATTTGTATTCACAAGACAAAACACCTACCTTTAACGTAAGTAACGCAAAACGATAGTATGCTTTCATCCTTTGGTGACAAAGACACAAAAAAAATCTGGGAAGGAGAAAGAGTTAAAGGTTTCTCAACAGAGATAGAAGAAACTGCCAGAAGAAAATTGAGAATGTTAAACAACTCTCAAGACTTGACAGATTTGCTTATCCCACCATCGAATATACTTGAAAAGTTGAAGGGGAATTTTAAAGCGTTTTATTTCATTAGAATTAATGATCAATGGCGCATAATTTTCAAATGGAATAATGGCAACGCAGAGGAAATTAAAATAATTGATTACCATTAACACAAAATCATAATGAAAAAATTAAAAAACATTCACCCGGGAGAAGTCCTTCAAGAAGAATTTTTGGTTCCTTTGAAAATCACAGCTTACAGGCTCTCAAAAGACATTGGCATTCCTCAGACCCGTATTTCAGAAATAGTGAAATGCAACAGACGTATTACCGCTGACACAGCACTTAGACTGGCTAAGTATTTTGGTAACTCAGCGAAATTTTGGTTAGGCTTACAAGACGATTTTGATATTGAAGAAGAAAGAAATCAGAAAAAAACCGAACTGAATGCGATCAAACAATATACCAGCAATGCTGCATAATAATACATTGCCCTAAAGCTGTGGAGGATTTTAGCCGTTTAGGGCTACAATAAAGTTTTCCGCTTCTCAACAGCTTTGTGGGTTCGGAAAAATTTCTCAGAAAGACTATACTAGGAGATAAAGAACTTACAACACCTCACATTAAATTTCACAAAATGGAAGATAAAAAGCCGGACCGCATCCGCAGAGAACGATACAAAGGCACACATCCCAAATCCTATAAAGAAAAATACAAAGAGTTGCAACCGGAATCTTATAAAGAGGACATTGCAAAGGTTATGGAACAGGGCCGTACCCCGGCAGGCATGCATCGCTCCATTTTAGTTAATGAAATTTTAAAATTCCTTAACATAGTTCCCGGGCAAGTAGGACTTGATGCTACGCTTGGTTATGGTGGCCATAGCTTAGAGATGCTAAAATGTTTGGTTCCGGGCGGTCGATTGTATGCTACCGATGTAGATCCTATTGAATTACCGCGAACGAGAGATCGTTTGGCAGCATTGGGTTTTGGGCCTGAAGTTTTAGTTATTAAAAAAATGAATTTTTCCGGCATAGACCAGGTTGTTTATGAATCAGGGCCTTTGAATTTTGTACTGGCCGATCTGGGTGTTTCTTCCATGCAAATAGATAATCCTGAAAGAGGATTTTCATTTAAGATCGAAGGTCCTTTAGATTTAAGGCTTAATCCCAAAAGCGGGAAACCTGCATCAGCGCATTTAAAAACCATTTCTCAACATAAATTGGAAGAATTATTTTTAGAAAATGCAGACGAACCCTATTCCAAACATATCGCTAAAGCTATAATTACAAAAATAGAAAAAGGTGCTACAATAGCCACAACAAAAGCCTTACAAGAACTCATCGCAGAAGCACTGGAATTTCTTCCGACAAATACCCGTAAGGAGTTAATTAAAAAATCCTGTCAACGCTGCTTTCAGGCATTACGAATTGAAGTAAATGATGAATTCGGAGTATTAGATAAATTCCTTGAAAAACTACCGGCCGCATTAGCACCTGGTGGCCGGGTGGCAATACTCTCCTTTCATTCAGGAGAAGACAGGCGTGTTAAAAAATCATTTCAAAGTTTATTTCGTGAAGGTATTTACAGCGAAATTGCACCTGATCCTATCCGACCATCAGCAGAAGAATCAAATACTAATCCTCGTGCGCGTTCAGCAAAATTGCGTTGGGCTATAAAAGCATAGTTTATGATGGAAGTGAATAATACTTGATTGACAAAGGCATACAGAAAGCCTTAGCATTTCAATCCTTCAACTATAAATATTTTATTATCTTAGGGACCGCAAAATGGCCCTGTTAAAATGAAAAGTAAAATAGTTGCAATAATAAGTGGAATTATTTTTTTGCTTTTTTCCTGTACCCAGCAGGAAGATCACCACCGCTCAAATATCAATGCGCCAAAAATTGTTGAAGCCAAAGGTTATAGCGTCCCTTTGGATAGTGTTAATGTACCAGCATCAGTAACGGTTGGGTCTCCAAAAGTTATAGAAGCCGGCACACCACAAATAATTCTCACCAATACCAATGTTCACGTTGCAGGTGATCCTATAGTTATTTTAGCTGGTTCACCACAAGTAAGAGCACCGGGTAGCGGCATTTTTTTACTTCCCAAAATGATACCTGTTGTGGATAGCCATTTTGTGGCCGGTATCCCCGAAGTTGTAATTACCAAAGATGCTTCTACCAAAGATCAAAACCCACAAAATTTTAGTTCGTTCGGTAAATTACAAGGTTTAAAACATGGCAATATTAATTGCATGCTTCAGGATAAATTCGGAAACCTTTGGTTAGGAACAGCCGGTGGAGGCGTTACTAAATATGATGGAAAATATTTTACTCATTTTACAGAGAACGAAGGACTGAGCAACAATTCTGTTTTAGCAATGTTGGAAGACAGGAACGGGAACCTTTGGTTTGCAACCTATGGAGGTGGTGTAACAAAATATGATGGAAAATATTTTACACATTTTGACGAAAAAGATGGCTTAAGCAATATTATCGCTACAATGGTTGAAGACAACAACGGAAACATTTGGTTCGGTTTTAATGGTGGAGGACTCGGCAAATACGATGGCAAACATTTTACAATTTACTCAGAAAAAGAAGGTCTGACCGATAAACCTGTTTTATCAGGAAGAAAAGACAAAAATGGAAACCTTTGGTTTGGTACTGAAGGCGAAGGAATAATAAAATTTGATGGAAAATCTTTTTTCCATTTTTCTATAATGGAAGGTCTTTGTGATAATGATGTAAAAAATATTTTAGAAGACAAAAAAGGAAATCTATGGTTGAGCACTTCCGGAGGTTTGTGCAAATATGATGGAAACACTTTTACAACTTTTACTACTGAACAAGGGCTGAGCAGCAATTATTTAACAAGCGGTTTAGAAGATGAAAACGGTAACCTATGGTTTGGAACATATGGTGGAGGCCTTATTAAATATGATGGCAGATCATTTACTCATTATATGGATACGGACGGACTCTACAACAATCTTGTTTTCTCAATGCTGGAAGACAAAAGCGGAAATCTTTGGTTCGGAGCTTATGGTGGAGGTTTAACCAAATATGATGGAAAAACGTTTACACATTTTACAAAAAAAGAAGGTTTGACCAATAATGCTGTATTTTCTATACTCGAGGAAGAAAACGGAAACCTTTGGTTTGGCACCAATGGAGGAGGTTTGAGTAAATATGAAGGTAAATCTTTTACTCATTTCACTTCTAAAGAAGGACTGGGAAACAATTTAATATGGTCAATGTTAAAAGATAAAAGAGGAAACTTTTGGTTTGGCTCCAGTGGCGGTGGTGTTTTTAAATACGATGGAAAATCCTTTTTTCATTTTACCGATAAACAAGGATTGTGCAATAACAGTGTGAGGTGCATGATAGAAGATAAAAAAGGAAACCTTTGGTTTGGAACAGAAGGTGGAGGCGTTTGCAAATATGACGGGAACAGAGTTGAAGCAATAGAAAAGGGAGAGAAACTATATTCAGGAACACAAGAGGACCTGAAAAAAGTAAAAGGAAAATTTGTTAGATCTTTTACAAATTACACTGTTAAAGATGGCCTTAGCAACAATGTTATTTTTTCGATGCTTGAAGATAAAAACGGGGACCTTTGGTTCGCCACCTATGGTGGTGGTGTAAATAAGCTGACAATAAGCAAAGAGGAAGGTCCTCAGCAAAAAGCATCCTTTACCCAATTTACAGAGAAGGAAGGGCTTAGCAATAATTTTGTATTCACGATGATCGAAGATAAAAATGGAAATTTATGGTTCGGAACTTCAGGTGGAGGAGTGAGTAAATATGACGGAAAAAACTTTACACATTTCACCGAAAAAGAAGGCCTGAGCAATAATGTTGTTTTGTCGATCTTAGAAGATAAAAAAGGAAACCTTTGGTTTGGAACACGGTTTGGGCTCAGTAAATTAACCAATAACTATATGGCCGGTCTTACAAAAATGTATGCTAACACAACCAACGACCAACCACTTTTATTTAAGAACTATACATATCAGGATGGTTTTTTAGGTATCGGCTGTAATGCCAATGCCATACATGAAGATAAAAAAGGAACCATCTGGATAGGTGCCAACGACAGGCTAACAGTCTTTCATGCAGAAGGAGAAGAATCCGATAATACACCACCTAATATTCAATTAACAAACGTAGAACTTTTTAATGAAAATATTGCATGGGCAATTTTTGAAGAAAATAAGGATACCACTTTAACACTTGGTAATGGAGTGGTTATAGCAGGTTTTGATTTTGATAAAGTTGATAATTGGTATGGCTTACCAAAAAATTTAAGTTTAGCACATAATAATAATTACCTCACTTTTAATTTTATAGGCATCACTCAAAAACAAAGTAAAAAAGTAAAATATCAGTATAAATTAGAAGGCTATGACGAAAACTGGAGTGTACTAACAAGCCGGACTGATGCACCTTATGGTAACTTACCAAATGGCTCTTACACGTTCAAAGTAAAAGCAATGAACAGCGAAGGTAATTGGAGCAATGAATTTAATTATCCTTTTACTATTCGTCCGCCATGGTCAAAAACGTGGTGGTTCCGCTCTCTTGTTGGCTTATTCATTCTTATTTCACTTTATAGTTTTTACCGCTGGAGAACAGCCTCCCTGCGTGAAGCTAAAAAACGACTGGAGAAAACAGTAGAAGAAAGAACAGCGGAAGTGGTTCATCAAAAAGATGAAGCTGAAAAACAAAGAAGCTTAGTAGAGAAAAAACAAAAAGAAATTTTAGACAGTATAACTTACGCAAAACGAATACAAGAAGCTATTTTACCTTCAGATAAATCGGTAAAAAAATGGTTGCCCGATTCATTTATTTTATACAAACCTAAAGATATTGTTGCCGGAGATTTTTACTGGATAGAAGAGGTTAAGTCTCCCCTAGGAGCAAGCCATGGTGATCTTATTTTTATTGCTGCTGCTGATTGCACCGGGCATGGTGTTCCGGGAGCAATGGTTAGTGTTGTTTGTAACAATGCGCTCAACAGGGCATTGCGTGAATTTGAATTAATTGAGCCCGATAAAATATTAAACAAAACACGTGAACTGGTTATAGAACAATTTGAAAAAAGTATTGATGAAGTAAAAGACGGAATGGATATTTCACTTTATGCATTGAATAATAAAACAAATCAATTGCAATGGGCTGGAGCTAATAATCCTCTTTGGATAATTCGTAATGGCGTTTTAACAGAATACAAACCTAACAAACAGCCCATAGGTAAATACCCTGAAAATAACCCCTTCACCAATCATTTGATCCCATTGCAAAAAGGCGATAGCATTTATATTTTCACCGATGGTTATGTTGATCAGTTTGGAGGCGCGAAAGGAAAAAAATTCAAGGCTTTAAAAATGCGAAAATTATTATTAAGCATTCAAGACAAACAAATGAAAGAGCAGCTGGTGATCATTGATAAAATGTTTGAAGACTGGAAAGGAAGTATTGAACAGGTAGATGATGTGTGTATCATTGGTGTGAGGTATTAGTATTGAAAATCGGGGAATAGTATGCTAATTCATAATTTAATGATAACCCTCAAAAATGAAAAACATAATCATCATTCTAATCGCTTTATTGACAAGCCTTAATACATCGGCTCAAACAAATTATTTTGTAGATGATATTAATGGAAATGACCTCAATAATGGAACAAGTTTAGCAACCGCCTGGAAAACCATTCAAAAAGCGTGTAATGCTGCAACACCAAATAGCATTGTGCAAATTAAAGCCGGAACTTACAACGAAAATATAGTTGTAAATATCAGCGGCACCCCCGGTAATTCCATCACACTAAAAAATTATTTGAATGATATTGTTTTGATCGATGGTTCGGGCACAAGCGGAACTACCATGCTTACTTTAACAGATAAAAGTTTTTTAAATTTTCAAAATCTTACGATCCAAAACCTCACTGTTAATGATGCTCAAGGTATACTGATAGAAACTACCGGGATCAATTCTTCAACAGAACTTTCTTTTAAAAACATCACAATAAAAAACATTAACTGGACAAGCAATCCCTTAACCATACCTACTTCCAGTAATAATGCACAAAGCTTTATTGCATACGGAGGCGATGGTGGAATTACAAATATTACGATCGATAGTTGTAAAGTTTTTAATAATATTTTAGGATTCAGTGAAGCAATGACCCTGGATGGTAACGTTGATGGTTTTACGATAAAAAATTGTGAGGTCCACGATAACACCAATATTGGTATTGATATTGCCGGAAATTACCAGGTTAGTTCAAACCCAACAACAGACCATGCAAGAAATGGATTATTGTTCAATAATACATGTTATAAAAATGTTTCATTGGCCGCTACCTCAGCAGGTATTTATGTTGATGGAGGGCAGAATATTCTAATTGAAAAAAACAAATGTTATGAAAACGGAAATGGAATTGAGATAGGCTGCGAAGAAAACGGTACGACAAACACTATTATTGTAAAAAACAATTTGGTATACAACAACCAGGAAGTAGGGATATATGTGGGTGGTTACACAACTTCAACTTCAGGCCAGGTACTCGATTGTATCATCAGGAATAACACACTTTTTAAAAACAATTCACTCAACGATGGCACAGGTGAAATGAACATATCAAAAGCATCCAATTGTATTTTTGAGAATAATATTTTTTATACAAACAGCCAGGATGTTTTATTCAGCGTTGATGCCATTTCCCCTCAAACAAATAATGTATTCAATTACAATTGCTGGTTCACACCAGCCAATGATCCCAATAACATCACTGTAAACTGGCGTACTTCCACTTATTCGACTTTCGCTGATTATCAAACTGGAATTTCTGGTGAAACCAATTCTATTTACAACGATCCGGATCTTGTTAATACAGTTTTACCTGCACCTGATTTACATTTATTAACAGCTGGTCCTTGTATTAATGCAGGGAACCCGGGGACAGTAATTACCACAGGAGAATTAGATTATTATGGAAATACAAGGTTAATTGGAAGTATTATAGATATTGGTGCATCTGAATTTGACGCTACTACCGGTATAAAAAATGTAATAAAAAATACGGATCATTTTTCTGTTTACCCAAATCCATTCATATCAGAAACAACTATTTCATTTAATACAGAATTAAAAAATGCTGAATTAAAAATTTTCAACACCCTCGGACAGGAAATTAAAGAACAGAATTTTAAACTACAAAATGTAAAACGTATTATTATTAAAAGGAACTATCTAATATCCGGCCTTTATTTTTATACAATTACAGAGGAAAACAGGCCTGTTGCAACAGGTAAACTGATAGTAGAATAATATCTCTCAAACTTCACGAAAGTCCTCTTATTTTTCACTTTTTTATGATCGGAAAGAGGCATTTGTTAGGAGGCGCTTTACCTTCTCCTGAATTCAGAGCATATAATTGAAGTGGCAATAGCTGCATTCAATGATTCCGCTTCACCTCCACCTGCCTTTGTATGAGAGAAGGATGGAATACTAATTTTATCAGTGATAAATGGTATTATACTATCTGATATCCCTTTTGATTCATTACCAATTACAATAAACCCATTAGAACTCAATTGTTGAGAATAAATACTTGAGCCTTCCAGCAAAGCACCGTATATAGGAAATTTAAAATTGGCGGGGTGATCTTTTTTAAATTCTTCGAAAAATTCGATCAGATCAACATAATGCAACTTTATTCTTGAGATAGATCCCATAGTAGCTTGTACCACCTTAGAGTTGAATGCATCAACAGTTCCCTTGCTGCAAATAATAGTTTCTATACCAAACCAGTCAGCAATACGAATGATTGTTCCAAGATTCCCCGGATCTTTTATTTCATCCAGTACAAGAGTCAACTTATCATTCAATTCATTGTTATTAAGAATATATTCCGGGATCTCACAAACAGCAAGCACTTCATTGGCTGTTACCTGTGCAGATAAACGATCTAATTCATTTTCTTTAACTTCCGACCATTCAATGCCTTTATCGATTTGCACTTTACTCAGAAAACCGGCAGTAGCAAATACCTGTTTCACCTTAATTTTCGATTGCAATAGCTCAGAAACAATTTTTGTCCCTTCAGCGATAAATAAATTATGTTCCTCTCTAAACTTTTTTTGTTTCAGGGA
This sequence comes from Bacteroidia bacterium, assembly GCA_030654175.1. Taxonomy (GTDB): domain Bacteria; phylum Bacteroidota; class Bacteroidia; order 2-12-FULL-35-15; family 2-12-FULL-35-15; genus 2-12-FULL-35-15. The sequence goes on along the minus strand of JAURXZ010000020.1, from coordinate 25,930 downwards.
ACTAACAAATTTTAATTGATTTTTTGATAACATTTTTATTATATTAGTAGTAAGATGTAAGATGTGCTGATCAACCAGTGAACAAAATTTTAATGTACAACGTACCAATGACCAATCCCTAATGACCGATCCCAAATCTCGTATCCCAAATATCAAATCTATTTATTTTATTTCAGCAAATGTAGTAATTTAGCAACCGTTTAATTGGTTAAGGATAGCCAATCTGTAAGAATTCACGAAACTGTGCCGGTATAATTATACCACTTAAGTTAGTTATTGGGATATTAAATTTCAGAAATTGTCAAACTGTCAAATCAAATTATCAATTGTATAATTATCAAATCATCAAATTATCTAATTTCAGTAAGCTACTGTTCATAGCTATATTGCCATTACTATTTGCTGCCTGTAACCCAACAAAAAAGCTACATGAGGACGAGTTTTTGCTCAATAAAAATTTTATAATTGATAAAGACACAAAAATTGACAAAAAGGATATTGAAAACTATTTAAAACAAAAGCCTAACCGAAAAATTTTAGTTTTATTTCGTTTTCATTTATGGCTCCATAACCAGGCAAACCCCGATAGAATTAAACTTAAACGCCTCCGTTACAATAAAAAAATTGAAAAAAGGAATTTAAAACGAATCGCTAAAGGGAAAAAAGCTAAAAACAGTGAAAGGCAATTATTTGGTGAATGGCTTTTAGATATTGGTGAACCTCCCGTTATAGTTGATACCTTCCTTGTAAAAAAAACATCTAAACAAATTAAGATGTTTTTAAATAATAAAGGGTATTTTGTAAGCACAGTGCAGGATTCAATTCATTATAAGAAAAGACAAAAAGCAAATGTATATTATAAAATCACAGCTTCTGCACCTTACACTTTTAATAAACTTGATTACAAGATCCCGGATGAACTTGTTAAGTATAACGTTTACGGAGATACAGCCAACACCCTTATTTTAAAAGGGAACAACTACGATGTGGATGTTATCCAGGCCGATCGGGACCGGGTTACCAATACATTAAATAATACTGGTTATTATTTATTTACAAAGGATTATATTTACTATGAGATCGACACCAGTATTGGTAATAGAAAAGTGAATATTACAATGGGCATAAAAAATTATGCAAAAAAATTCAACGAATATTCCGATTCAATAATAGAAACACCTCATCAACGTTTCAGGATCAATAACATCTATATTCAACCTGATTTTATTTCAAAAAAGAATGATGCCGATGCTAAAGACACTCTGATAGTTGGCGATTACCACATTCTTCACAAAGAAAAACTAAGGTATAAAACCAGAGTATTACTTAACGATATCTTTATTCGTAAAGGAGAATTATACCAGTTAAAGAATGTAGAAGACACCTATAAAAGGCTTTCAGTGCTTAAAGCATTTAAAACAATTAATATCTTTTTCACTCAACCCGGTGGCGACTATCTGGATTGCTACATACAACTTAGCCCCATTTTAAAACAATCATTTACTGTTGAAACGGAAGTAACCAACAGGTCGGGGAACTTACTGGGTGTTTCCGGAAGTTTTGTTTTTCAAAACCGGAATTTGTTCAAAGGAGCTGAAGTATTCGAATTACGTCTAAAAGGTGGAGTTGAGGCTCAAAATACATTTAATAATGAATCTAAAGTTAATATCAATGACCTGACCGCTCCAAGGCAATTATTTAATACCTCTGAGTTTGGTCCTGAGCTTAATATTAATATCCCTCGTTTTTTATTACCCTTTAAAGTAAAATCTACAATATATTCAAATCCAAGAACCACTTTTACCACTGCTGTTAACTATCAGCGCAGACCCGATTATACGCGCACTATAACCAATTTTTCATTTGGTTATACCTGGAAAGAAACAGTGAGAAAACGTCACACCATTAACCCACTTGTTATCGACTATGTAGATGTTGAATTACAACCAGCTTTTAAGGATTATCTGCTCAACCAGGTTCAGAACAGATATATCCTTAACAGTTTCAGTCCCCACTTATCGACCAGCACACGGTACTCCTTTATTTATGATGAACAGGATATAAAAAAACAGCAGAACTTTTCTTATTTAAGAATCAATGCAGAATCTTCAGGTAATATTTTAAGAGGCATCTCCGATTTGGCATATTCTATCGATACCAACCTCATCAGAAAATATCAGGATGATAAATATAAATTGTTGGGCATTGCTTTTTCTCAGTACCTGCGTTTAGATGCTGATTATCGTTATTACTATAATTCAAGTGAATTAAACCAAATAGTATTCCGTATTGCAGCAGGCATAGGCAGACCATTAAAAAATTTCCAGGTATTGCCATTTGAGCGTAGCTTTTTTAGTGGAGGAGTTAACGGAATAAGAGCCTGGCAATCACGTACACTTGGCCCTGGTTCCTACACCAATAAAATTTTCACCTCCGATCAGTTTGGTGATGGCCAGTTAGAAGCGAATATCGAGTATCGTTTGAAATTATTTAAAATAATAAACGGAGCAATCTTTGTGGATGCGGGTAATACCTGGTTACGTCAACCGGATCCAAAACGACCGGGAGGTGATTTCCAATTCAACCGGTTTTATAAAGAAATAGCGATTGGTTCCGGCTTCGGTATTCGTGCTGATTTTAGTTTTTTTATTATTCGTACCGATATTGGTATAAAAGTGCGTGACCCGCAATTTTTAGAAGACAGGCGATGGGTGATTGAACACTTGTTTGATCCGGCCTGGAAACAGGAATATCGCACATTAAACGATAAAAAATACAACTTTTTTGCCTTTAATATCGGGATAGGGTATCCGTTTTAATTTTTCAAGTGTACCTCATTTTTTTGTTCAACACTTCTTAAAAAGCACAGCATAATTTAGATTACCATTTTATGATAACTATACCGGAGCCTCCCTGGCCGGAGCCCGTACACCAACCACCGTTACAGGCCCAATAAGAACCACCTCCGCCTCCACCACCGGTATTGGCTATTGCATCAGGAGTATTGCTTCCCCTGGTTGTTCCGTTCATACCTGCTGGATAACTATTATAATTGTGAGTTTGTGTAGTACCTTCCCCACGTCCTCCCCCATCATAACCATCACCACCATGTTCACTGCTGTTACCACCGCCACCACCACCACCAGCATACCCTACTGATGAACCTGAAAATGATGTTACATAACCGGCTCCTCCATTGCAACCTGTACCTGAACCACTTCCTGCAACTCCCACAGAACCATAACCACCACCACCGGCACCATCCCAAGCTACTGCTGTACTACCTCCCGCATTTCCCTGGCCCGCAACTCCGGTACCTGCACTATTTGAAGAACCATTACCATTGGGATATGCCGCACCACCACCACTACCTCCATTTTTACCACCACCAGTACCACAACCGGAAGAACCACCACCACCACCACCTATTGCTGTAAGTGTCCCAAAAACAGAATTTTGTCCATTGTTCCCTTGACCACAAGTTGCATTAGCAATCCTTGCACCTCCGGCTCCAACGGTGACTGTATAAACATTCCCTGGCGTTACGGAATATGCAGCATTAAAAATCAAACCACCACCTCCACCACCACCGTTGCCGTTTGTAGTGTTATGATTACCTCCACTTCCTCCACCAGCTACTACTAAAACACCAATTGATGTAACTCCAACAGGGCATGTCCAATTAACAGTACCAGTTGCGGTATAAGATATTTGTCCGGATGTGGTAAAAATAAGTGTTAATACAGAAGATACACAACCATTACTGTTATAGGCCCAAACGTATCTTGTATAAGTAGTACCTGAGGTAAGCCCGGTCTCTGTCTTGCTTGTACTTGCCCCATTATCTGTTGCTGTACCGTAATTATTAGTTGTATTCCACTTATATCCAGCGGTACCGGTACCGGCAATCCAGTTCCAAACTATTTGGGTTGTGCTAGGTATATGAGTACCTGCAGTTGGGGTAGTAAGATCTCTGGTAACCAATACAGTGCTTGTTGCAATACACGAACGTGAATCGGTTGCTGTAAGCGTATAAGTAGTGGTAATACCGGTACATTGTGCAGTGGTAACAGCTGTTGAAGAACTGGAGAGATCCCCTGTGGGCCCCCAACCGTAAGTATAAGGGCCTGTCCCTCCCGTAGCTGTATTTCCCATGGTAGCTCCAGCGAATACCCCAGCTCCAGCATTAACTGCAAGCAAAGGGGTAACCGTTAAAGCCAACGAAGATGCTGTACTCGCCCCACAAGTACTATTAGCAGTTACTGTTAAATTGCCTGCAGTAGCATTACATGCGAAATTCACCACAATACTGGTAGTGCCTGTTCCCGAAGCAATAGTGAGACCTGTTCCACTATATGCCCATGTGTAAGCGCTGGCTCCATTAACAGAGGCAATAAAATAGTTTACCGATTGCTGGCCAGGATTGACGCTAGATGGCCCCGTAATGTTTCCGGGAGTATTAGGTATCGGATCTACACTTACAGCAAGGCATGACTGACCACTGGTTTCACAGGCATTATTAGCATTCACACATACGCTTCCGGAGATATTACCAAAAGTAGCACTTATAGAAACGGTACCCTGCCCCGAATTAATGGTTGTACCTGCTGGAACCGTCCAGGTATAAGAAGTGGCACCTGCTATTGCTGCTATAGTATAAGTCCTGCTTTGCCCTGCACAAAAAACAGTTGTACCGCTGCTGGTGATAGCACCGGGACTGGGAAGTGATTTGCTCATAGAGATCCAGCAGGAACCTGACCAATAATCAACTACTTTACAATCAGTATTATATATTTGTAAACCAATAGCAGGCGTTGAAATAGCGTCTCGTTGTGCAGTGGTCATGCGGGGAATCAGTAAACCTTTTGTTGTAGAAGCAATATCTAATGCAGATGTAGCGGCAGGACTTGCTGTTCCAATGCCAACAAAGTCGGTACTTGTGGTAAGTCTTACCACTGTTCCATCATCCGTCCACCCCCCGGCAGTTGATCCTCCTGCTCCCAAAGGAGCCCATGCGGTACCATTCCAGTAATAAAACCCTGGAATTACATCATTTGGAGGAACGCCTGCTGTAGCAGTGTTAAATACCATAAGACCAGTTTCAGCAACACCGGGCAATGGTGAAATTGGACTGCCATTATTAGTAGCAGTTAATGGTAAACGTGGAATAAGAATTCCTTTATTATTTCCAGGGCTAGCATTAATATCCAATAATGCTGCAGAGTTTGGGGCATTTCCTGTAGTATTGATACCAACGTTTTGTGCAAAAGAAGCAACACCCCAAGCCTCACCCAAAGTGAAGGAGAAAATCGCTGCTGCTATAAAAATGATTTTATTTTTCATAAACTTTATACTTTTTTTTTATACTCCATTTCCTTAGTTTTTCTTTAAGATTGAAATAGACCATTACTTAGTAGGTTATTATTATCAAACCATTTCCTGCTCTCACACCACTTGTTGTTGAACCACCACCCAACCCCACAATGTATGAAGATCCTCCACCTCCACCATCACCACTACCGCATACGTGGCCTGCACCACCACCATAATACCCACCACCACCTCCGCCAGCTCCACCGCTTGACCAACTACTGGAATTTGCGCCTGCACCACCAAGTCCGAGAGAACCTGCTGTACCGGCACAGCAACCACACCCTCCACCAGTAGTACCTCCAGCAACTTGGGAACCACCTTGTCCACCAAAAGGACTGCCTCCATTACTCGGGCCACCGGCTCCGCCAGTTGTTCCTCCACCCACTCCTCCTGCCCCTCCTGACCAACCACCTGCCGCGCCACCACCACCGCCACCGCCTGCAACTACAACCCTATTTGCTAATGCAACACCACCAATTCGAAGATCTGATGCACCTCCACCAACTCCACCTGCAACGCCTCCAGGAGCCCCACCAGCTCCGCCACCGTTAAAACCAGCTTGCCCCCCAACATACACATTTATTGTTGCTCCTGGTGTAACTACCAAAGTTCCTTGTGCTCGTCCCCCCGCCCCGCCTGCACCTGCATTTGCTGTGGAACCTTGTGCACCATTAGCATCTATAGTAATAGAGGTAACACAAGCAGGCACTGTCCACGTTTGGGCAGCACCTGTATAATTAAATGTTACTGAACAAGGATTTTTCGTCAACACCATAGAACTCGTGGCTGTACATCCGTTTGCATCGGTTATTGTTACAGTATAAGTTGCTGTGGGGCATACTCCGGACGTTGGATTGGCGGCTGTAGCACTGGATAAGCCTGCGGTTGGACTCCAGGAATAAGTGTAAGTCGCATTCCCACCGGTAGCAGTAGGACTTCCGCCTATAGCAACCCCTGCACAGGTAATTGCTTGATTTGCACCTGCACTAGCCACCAGATTCCTGGTAACAACCACGGTACTTGTTGCAGTACAGCTGTTTGCATCAGTTGCAGTAACGGTATATGTGGTTGATCCTCCCGTACATTGGGCTATAGGACTAGCAATTATATAACTGGAGAGATTACTTGCCGGGAGCCAGGCATAAGAATAACCAGAAGCACCTCCAGTTGCAGCATTGCCTATTGTTTGAGTAGTACCCCCAAATACACCTGCCCCGGCACTAACTGCAAGACTTCTGGTAACAACCACACTACTTGTTGCTGTGCAGGTTCGAGAATCTGTTACAGTTACCGTATAAGTAGTTGTTGCACCGGTACATTGTGCAATAGGAGTAGCTATATTTGATGCAGAAAGATTAGCAGTGGGAAGCCAGGCATAGGTATAAGCTGCAGTACCTCCTGTTGCTGCATTTCCAATAGTTTGGGTAGTACCTCCAAATACACCAGCTCCGGCATTAACTGCAAGCAAAGGCGTAATTGTTAATGCTAAAGCACTTGCAGGGCTTGAACCACAGGTACTGTTTGCAGTTACAGAAATGTTACCAGAAGAAGCATTACAGGCAAAGTTAACAACGATAGTAGTTGTACCAGTACCTGAGGCAATTGTAGCACCTGCAGGTACGGTCCAGGTATAAGTACTAGCTCCATTTACTGAAGCAACAAAATACGTTACCGATTGCTGACCGGGATTAATACTTGTTATACCAGTAATATTTCCAGGGGTATTAGGAATAGGATCAACGCTGACAGCCAGGCATGTTTTTTCACTGGTTTCACAACTATTACTTGCTTTCACGCATACATCACCGGAAATATTGCCAAAAGTAGCACTTATCGAGGTAGTACCATTACCAGAAGTAATGCTTGTTCCTGCAGGCACGGACCATGTATAGGATGTTGCCCCTGGTACAGCGGGTATGGAATAAGTTCTGACCTGTCCGGCACAAAAAACAGTGGTTGCCGGAGTACTGGTAATTATCCCGGGATCGGGAAGTGATTTGCTCATAGAAATCCAGCAGGTGCCAGTAAAATAGTTCAATGATTTGCAATCCGTATTATATATTTGCAGGCCAGTTGCAGGTGTTGTGATGGCATCACGCTGCGCAGTAGTCATTCTGGGAATAAGTACCCCCTTGGTAGTGGAAGTAATATCCAATGCTGAGGTAGCGGCAGGGCTTGCTGTACCAATTCCAACAAAATCAGTACTTGTTGTAAGCCTCACCACAGTTCCATCATCCGTCCAACCACCTGCAGTTGATCCTCCTGCTCCCAAAGGAGCCCATGCGGTACCATTCCAGTAATAAAACCCGGGGATTACATCATTTGGAGGAACGCCTGCTGTAGCTGTGTTAAATACCATAAGCCCTATTTCAGCAACACCGGGTAATGGTGAAATAGGACTGCCACTATTAGTTGCAGTTAAAGGCAAACGTGGGATAAGTACCCCTTTGTTATTTCCAGGGCTTGCATTAATATCTAATAGTGCGGAAGAGTTTGGGGCGTTTCCGGTAGTGTTGATACCCACGTTTTGTGCAAAAGAAGCAACACCCCAAGCCTCCCCCAAAGTGAGGGAGAAAATCGTTGCTGCTAATAAAATGAGTTTAGTCCCACGTAATTTCATTTTTTATTTTTTTCTTATATCTATTAATTTCAATATTTGTTTTAAGCAGATAATTTAACAATTCTAATCCCTAGTAGGTTATCACCACCTGCCCATGCCCGGCTTTCACACCACTGGTATTACTGGGATTTGCGCCCGAATTGTAAGACCCACCACCTCCACCACCGTATTGACTGCTTGTGGATGCACCACCACCCGAGTACCCGCCTCCGCCTCCGCCACCCCAGCCACCTCCATGTGTACCACCACCACCACCATATCCTCCTGTACAATTACTGGAAGTACATCCCCCTGTACCACCATTTATAAAAGATAAACCACCATTACATGCACTACCACAAGATGGACCATTACCACCATTACCTGTTAAACCACCACCAGCACCTGAACATCCAACAGAAGTTCCACCACCACCAGCTGTTCCACCTGTACCTCCATTTGCACCCGCAGTTCCACTATTGGCCGTAGTACCTGCAATACCTGCACCTGGAGCAGAATAACTACCACCACCACCTCCACCTGCAATAATCAAAGGGCTGTTGGCATTATCTGTAACGAAAGTTCCACCGCCACCACCACCATCATTGCTACCTGGCGAAGGGCCCTGTTGACCAACCAAAATCTTCAATACTTGCCCAGCTGTTACAGTAAATGTACCCTTCATTCGTGCTCCTAATCCACCAGCCCCTGCAGCACCTGCTCCTCCTTGTGCTCCCCAAGTTTCAATATTGATACAGGTTATTCCTGCAGGAACTGTCCAGTTTTGAATAGTACCCGATTGGCCTGTGCTGGTATTGTTAAATGTTACTGCAGTGCCAGCTCCAATAGTTAAAGTCATTGAATTTGTTGCTGTGCATGAATTGCCATCAGTTACAGTAACTGTATAAGTTATAGTGGAAGTGGTAGAAGTGGTTGGGTTAGCTATAGTTGTACTCGATAATCCTGTTCCTAAACTCCAGGAATAAGTATATGCCCCTGCACCACCTGTAGCCGTTGGACTCCCACCAATAACTTTTGAGCAGCCACTTATCATAGTTTGATTCGCTCCTGCGCTGGCGGCAAGATTTTTCGTTACCGTAACACCAGCACTCGCTGCTGTACAGGAATTTGCATCGGTTACGGTTACGGTAAAAGTAGTAGTATTGCAAGCCTTTGCAGTAGGATTTGATACCGTTGAACTTGAAAGTTCAGAAGGAGTGGTCCAGGAATAGGTGTATGTACCAGCTCCTCCGGTAGCTGTTGGTGCACCGCCAATCGCCCCTGGTCCGGTTAAATTTCCTCCTGCACTTGCTGCAAGATTTCTTGTAACAACCACAGTGCTTGTTGCTGTACAACTTCTTGAATCCGTAGCAGTAACGGTATAAGTAGTGGTGGCACCAGTACACTGCGCAACAGGAGTAGCTATATTTGATGCAGAAAGATTAGCAGTCGGAAGCCAGGCATATGTATAACCAGCAGTCCCTCCAGTAGCAGCATTGCCTATTGTTTGAGTTGTACCGCCAAATACAGCAGCCCCGGCATTAACTGCAAGTAAAGGCGTGATTGTTAAAGCTAAAGCACTTGCAGGACTTGAACCACAGGTGCTGTTGGCTGTTACAGAAATATTACCCGATGAAGCATTACAAGCGAAATTAACTACAATAGTAGTTGTACCGGTTCCTGAAGCGATTGTAGCACCTGCAGGAACTGACCATGTATAGGTACTGGCTCCATTTACAGAAGCAACAAAATAGGTTACGGATTGCTGACCGGGATTAATACTTGTAATTCCAGTAATGTTTCCTGGTGTATTAGGGATAGGATCCACACTCACGCTGATACAGCGCACCGGACTTGTTTCGCAACTATTGGAAGCATCTACACAAACGTTACCTGAAATATTACCGAATGTAGCATTTATTGAAGTGGTCCCTTGCCCTGAATTTATTGTTGTTCCTGCTGGTACTGTCCAAGTATAAGTAGTTGCACCCGGTACAGCTGCAATAGAGTAGGTACGTGATTGCCCTGCACAAAAAACCGTAGAAGCAGGAGTACTGGTTATAGCACCGGGACTAGGCAGCGCCTTGCTCATAGAGATCCAACAAGTACCTGACCAATAATTCAACATTTTACAATCTGTGTTATATACCTGCAACCCGGTTGCAGGAGTAGCAATCGCATCTCGCTGAGCTGTAGTCATTCTGGGAATAAGTATCCCTTTTGTTGTAGAAGAAATATCCAATGCAGAAGTTGAAGCAGGGCTTGCTGTGCCAATACCCACAAAATCGGTGCTTGTCGTTAACCTAACCACCGTTCCGTCATCAGTCCAACCGCCTGCCCCTGAGGATCCTCCACCTAAAGGAGCCCATGCGGTTCCGTTCCAGTAATAAAACCCGGGAACCACATCATTTGGTGGGACACCTGCTGTAGCAGTGTTAAATACCATGAGTCCGGTTTCACTGACACCAGGTGCAGGTGAAATTGGTGTACCTACATTAGTAGCAGTTAAGGGTAAACGTGGAATAAGTATCCCTTTGTCATTTCCGGGACTTGCATTAATATCTAATAATGCCGAAGAATTTGGCGCATTACCAGTAGTATTTATACCCACATTTTGGGCGTAGGATGCCACACCCCAAACCTCACCTAAGGTGAGAGAGAAAATCGTCACAGCGATTAGAACACCCTTAGTTTTAACAAAATCCATTTTTCATTTTTTTTAAAATACGAAAGAAAAAGAATCATAACATAATTAATTAAATTTAAAATTTAAGGACAAACTACTGATTGTGTTGTGATATTGCCCGAATTATCAACGGTCATTTTCCAACAGGTTCCATTAGGTGCCATCATTATAACTCCACCTTTATTTGTTGAAGTCTTATAAATAATATCACCACCACCTGTGCTACCATCACCAATTACAATTTTCACTGCATTTACTGTTCCTGAGCCGGCAATCACTGTAGTTGCGTTTGCGCCTGTTGTACCTGTAGTACCGACTGAGCCGGTTAAACCTGTTGAACCGGTACTGCCAGTTGAGCCAGTTGAGCCGGTTGAGCCAGTACTTCCTGTTGAGCCAGTACTTCCTGTTTTACCAGTTGAGCCGGTTGAGCCAGTAGAGCTGGTTGATCCAGTTGAACCAGTTGAACCAGTTGAACCGGTTGATCCGGTTGATCCGGTTGAACCGGTTGAACCTGTTGATCCGGTTGAACCCGTTGAACCTGTTGAACCAGTCGATCCGGTTGATCCTGTTGACCCCGTTGAACCCGTTGAACCCGTTGACCCCGTTGAACCCGTTGAACCTGTTGAGCCAGTTGAGCCAGTTGAGCCAGTTGAGCCCGTTGATCCGGTTGAACCTGTCGATCCGGTTGAACCTGTCGATCCGGTTGAACCTGTTGATCCGGTTGAACCTGTAGATCCAGTCGATCCAGTCGATCCAGTCGAACCCGTTGAACCCGTTGAACCTGTTGAGCCAGTGCTTCCTGTTGAACCTGTTGAACCTGTTGAACCTGTTGAACCTGTTGAACCTGTTGAACCTGTTGAACCTGTCGAACCTGTTGTGCCTGTTGTGCCGGTAGTGCCGGTAGCGCCCGTTGTGCCGGTAGTACCTGTTGCACCAGTAGAGCCGGTTGCACCGGTAGATCCGCTATTCCCTGTTGAGCCTGTATATCCTGAACCGGTTGCACCGGTTGAGCCTGTGCTTCCTGTGGATCCAGTTGTTCCAGTTGTTCCAGTTGCGCCAGTAGATCCGGTAGCACCTGTTGAACCGGTATATCCTGAACCAGTTGCACCTGTTGAGCCAGTGCTACCAGTAGATCCAGTTGCGCCAGTAGCACCTGTTGACCCGGTAGCACCCGTTGAGCCTGTATTACCAGTTGAGCCTGTGCTTCCCGTTGATCCGGTAGATCCCGTTGCTCCTGTGCTTCCTGTTGAGCCAGTGCTTCCTGTTGAGCCGGTATCACCTGTTGAACCAGTTGAGCCTGTATTACCTGTTGAGCCAGTGCTTCCCGTAGTCCCGGTTGCCCCGGTCGAACCCGTTGCGCCAGTAGATCCGGTATTTCCTGTTGAACCAGTACTTCCTGTGTCACCAGTAGAACCGGTTGAACCTGTATTGCCTGTTGAACCTGTGCTTCCTGTTGAGCCAGTGCTTCCCGTAGATCCGGTAGCACCTGTTGAGCCGGTACTTCCTGTTGAACCGGTACTTCCTGTATCTCCGGTAGATCCCGTATCACCAGTTGATCCTGTACTTCCTGTTGAACCTGTCGATCCGCTACTTCCAGTTGAACCTGTTGATCCTGTATTTCCTGTAGCTCCAGTAGAACCCGTAGAACCCGTAGAACCGGTATCACCAGTAGAGCCTGTACTTCCTGTTGAACCTGTACTTCCTGTTGAACCTGTGCTTCCTGTATCCCCGGTAGAACCAGTAGAGCCAGTATCACCGGTTGAGCCTGTACTTCCTGTTGAACCTGTTGACCCTGTACTTCCTGTTGAACCAGTATTTCCAGTATTTCCAGTATCTCCGGTACTTCCTGTTGAGCCTGTGCTCCCTGAACCTGTAGCACCTGTTACACCTATGCTACCTGTATCACCTGTAGATCCAACCGAACCAGTAATTCCAGTTGCCCCTGTATAACCAGTGGAACCAATCTCACCGGTAGAACCAGTTGTACCATTAGCACCTCCACTACCTGATCCGGCAATAATGGACTTCCAATATGTGCCATTAAAATAATAAAAACCGTTTGCAGGAACCAGATAAATTAATAACCCTGTTGCTGGCCCAAGAACACTATTAGTATCAGCAATACGAGGAACTAAAACCCCTTTGTTACCAGAGGAAATATCAAGCACTGCACTAGAATCAGGAGTCAGCGTTCCAATACCCATATTATTTTGGGCGAAGGAAGATGAAGGGTGTGAAATTTGAGACAGGAGAATCACACAATATGCTATAATTATATGTTTTGTTTTCATGGTTCTGGGTTCTTGGTTCTAGGTTCTCACATCTCCATACTTAATACTCATCTCTTTCTATTGCTCCAATATTTTGATCTCCGTTCTGCGATTTAGTTTTCTTCCTTCTTCGGTATCATTTGAGGCTATTGGATCTGATTCTCCATAACCTTTTGCTACCACTTGCTCCTTGCTAATACCTGCAGAAAAAAGAAAATCCAAAACTGATTGTGACCTTGCTTGTGAGAGTGTTAAATTTGATGAAGCAGATCCTTCACTATCCGTATAACTTGCTACTTCTATTTTAATGTTGATATTTAAATTCATCAAATTAACCAACTGGTTAATTTCGGAAAGAGATTCAGGTTTCAATGTAGCCTTTCCCTGATCATAGAAAACATTTTTTAATGTTATTGTATTTCCTACATTGAATTTTTGCAATTGAATATTCTTATTAATTTCTTTAAAGGCTTCCGAAACAGGAATATCGAAGTTTTCAGAGAAAAACAAATATCCTTTCTTTTTTATGGTTATCCCGTAATTTTTACCTGCAGGCAGGGAAATAAGGTATTTTCCTGTAACGCTATTAGATTGAATGTTGGCTATAATTTCATTTTTATCATTATCAGAAATTTCAATATCTGTTCCTATAGGATCAAGTGTTTCAAAATCCATGACAACACCTTTAAACAAGGTAAGGTTTGATTCGGTTTTTTTATTTTTAAAACTTATTTCATAAATATCTTTTTTACCATAACCTCCCTCACGCATGGTCGCAGCTATTGGCGCTGCAGCAATATTGTTTCTACCTGTTGAAGTTATACTTATTGTATCACTGCTGGCACCTGCTGCACCCATATTGACAAGCACTTCCTTTACTACCAGAAGAGCTTGTGCTTCCTTTATCACTTTTTGAACCTCTATAGCCATTTGAGCCAGCTGAACCTGAGTTTCCCTTATCACCTGTTGAGCCTTTTCCTGCTTAAGATCTGTTATCACCAATTTAGCATTTTGAACACGTTTAATCTGCTCTTCAATTAAAATCTGTGCGTCCAGAATGGTTCTTACTAATGAATCCGTTGCAGCGGTTTTTTCCTTGGAAATTGTTCCCTCTTTTGAACCTACATTCCCCAGATAAGCTGTAGAATAATAACCTGTTTTCCCATCTGCAGTTAAGGTGAAGAACAAATCATCCTCTGGTGTATTTATGGAATTACCTAAAGTAACAGGTGTACTCCAGCTGCCATTTTCAAATATAGATTTAAAAATATCAAAGCCTCCGCTGCTATTATGCCCCATGGAGCTGAAGTAAAGTGTTTTCCCATCAGGATGAATAAACACACCTTCTTCATTGTCGTCTGTATTTATGGTTGCACCAAGATTCTCTGCTTTCCCCCAGGTACCCGTGTTATCCTGATGGCTTAACCATATATCCAATTTCCCTTGTCCGCCCTTACGATTGCTCACAAAATAAATGGTTCGTCCATCAGGTGAGATGCTGGCAGTTGATTCATGTTTACTCGAATTAATAGGTTCAGGCAGTTTAACCGGTTCTGACCATTGTTCTCCATTTAAAACAGATTCATAAATGTTTCCATCCGGATCACCTCTGTATAACAGCATCCTCTGCCCATCATTAGAAAGTGCAATCGGAGAATTATTTCTTCCAGGCTGATTGATCGTTTCACCCAACATTTTGGCTTCACTCCATTTCCAGGTCATATCATTATAATACGAAATATAAACATTTTCAAATCCTTGATTTTTTTTTGCAATGTCTTCTTTAAGAATTGGACGTGTGGATGTAAATATCAACACTAAACCATCGGATGATATGATCGGAGAAAATTCATCATATGGTGTATTCACGGTAAGCCCTAAATTTGTAATAATATGTTCGACTGAGTCCATATTTTCCTGGCTTTTAAGTTGATCTGTCATCCCTAGAATAATTAGCAGGATGTAAAAATAATTTCTCATACGTTATTTTAATAATCTTGAAGATGAACGGTTGCTAAAATCCGGAGTGGTAAATCTCAACGAAATTTCAAGTCCGCCTTTCGAGCCTGTGCTTTGTTTTAGCATTGAAGTATTGATATCATAACTAACCCCAAGCGCATAATTAGAATATTCAAACATCATCATAGGAATGAAAGCATCTCCAATTCTGTATTGTGCTCCCAGCGATACAGCCATTGACTCCACATTACCAGTGTATCTCGATTCTCCTTTAATTTTGCAACGGATCATTGCTCCCATATTTAACTCAAAAGCCCCACCTTGTTTAAACAAAATAACTGATGGTTGAAATTCATAATTTGTTGAAGCTATACCAATTACAGCTGAACCATGGGCAATGAATTTGGTATACAGATCATCGGTAGAGTTGGTATTGTATGGATTTAATTTTTGACTCGGACGATTAATATGGAAAGCAGCAATCCCTAAATTCACTTTTAACTGATTATTGGCAGTCATATAGGTTTGCTTTGAACTATAATTCCAGGCAAGCCCTCCTGAAAAATCACCATATCGATAAGGAGGAATGGAAGCAACATCGTTGGAAGATAACTGAGGGTTGAATACCCCGGCACCTTCATCATACTGGCTATCCCATTTCATATCCGCAGTAGAAATACTTTTTTGTACATAACCTCCTTGTATACCACCGGATATCGACTGCTTTTTATTGATGATCACAATACCGGCAAAAGAAATATTCAGTTGGGTAGTACCCAGCTTTAAATCACCGGCAACATCTTTAAAAGCATTAATTCCAGCGCCAATATAGCCTGTTTTGAACTTTTTGGTTAATAAACGCGTATCGTAAGAAAACGCCCCGGTGCGATAAGTTGCACCAGCTGATCCCATTCCAATCCATTGATTCTTATAATTTAAGATGGCTCTGTGATTATTTCCCATAAAACCTGTTAATGCAGGGTTAACAAGCAAAGGTGTCGTATTGGTTTGTGAAAAGTGAATATCCTGGGCATAGCAATTGACAATCAATAATTGATAATTGACAATTAAAAAAGCGAAGATATGTATGTATTTTACTTTCATTAATGCTTTAGTTATGGATTTCCAGATGTTTATTGCTAATTATCCATTGCCCATTATCAAATATAAATTACCTCATGAGGGTAACATTCCCTTTTACATCAAAGAATTTTCCGTCTATGTATTTCCCTTTGAGAACATATACGAACACCGACAAATTCATAGGTTCACCGTTTTGAGTGCCATCCCAGCCTGAATTGACATCGGATGTTTCAAATACTTTTTCTCCCCAACGGTTGAAAATGATAAATTGCAACTCCTCAATTCCCTTACCCCTCACACGTAATACATCGTTAAAGCCATCACCATTAGGAGAAAATACGTTTGGCACAAAAACACTTGCATTCACTTCTGATGATAAGGCAAAAGGTGTGGTAGAGAAATTATAGATTCCTGTTTTTGTTAATCCAGGAAATCCATAATTGCTGGTGGTAGCAACTGCTCCAAGATTTTCCCATTGACTTGTGGTGCCCCATTGCGCCATTGCTGTAAAATCACCATCTAAAATACTATCATAATAAATTGTAATATCTGCAAATGAATTACCATTTACCCTATTGATACGATGATAAAAATTCGGATTTATTTCGCCAAGGGCAACATCCTTCACAGCAAGATCAAAGCCTTCAGCAGTAGCATTCACATTTGCCATTCTCACCTTGAAAGTATTTGCAGTTACTGAATTGGGAGTAACATCAACCGGACGAAAGAGTGAGGTTCCTGCACTAGAACCAACGGGAAAAGAATAGGTGCTTGTAGAGAGTGTATTACGGGAAAGCCCTCCATCATTAGTACTGCTTACAAATCCATTTGAACGGGTAACAACGCCTGTACCGGTAGCCATAACAAGGACGGTGTTATCCCCAGAGGCAAATTCCCGATCGTTGAGCGCCAGGGTATCTTCAATTTCAGTATTTACCCCATTGAGTTGCTTCACTCCTGTGCCTGATAAATTAAGATTATTGAAATGGGTACTTGTATTACCACCAATGTTTTGCATGCCTCCATTCAGATGAAGCCAGCCGTTAGTTCCGTTAGAAAATATAGTTCCGGAAGGGTTATTATTTATCAAATCGCCAGAAATATAAAAACTTCCTGAATTGGCAATACTTCCATTGTTTTGATGAGTTAAATTACCCATGATAATAACACTGTCGTTGGAGTTACGAACCGGAAGGCCATTGTTAATGACATCGATCTGTGAAAAAGAAAAAGTTGAATGAAGAGAAAGTAAAACGAAAAACAAGAAATAAAGTGAAGGGGAAAGGTTAATTATTTTTTTAATCAAGAAATCGACCATCCTGCATGAATTACCAGACAAGCTACACAAAAAAGAAGACAGATTGCCAAAAACAAAAGACAACCCGTAAACCGGTTTATTTTTAAAGGGGTAGTGCTGTTTCATACTTGACGAATTTAATAAATTAATTTCAGGTGAATACAAAAATTTTACGAAAAATTAACATTAAAGGTTATATATTTTTGGATATTTATCTTAAAATGAACCATTTTTTCAATTTTGCACTTAGAATTTAGGATTGCGGCAAGTGAAAAAACGAGCAAAAACCTCTATAATCTAATGATTTTAAACATTCAGGATGGTTGAAAACAATAAAAAAACAGTAGAAAAGTATAATTCAAAAATCGTTTTCCATAACAACATAAAAATTAGTAGCTTTGCCTTCCGAAAAATTTAAGATAAATTAAAAGAGGTGATAATTTAATTTTCAAATTAAAAAAAGATGGCAAACAAAAAAATTGAAGAATTATTGGGCTCAAATGCTGATAGTTTATTGAATCACCATTGCAAAACCATTTCGAAAGAGAGTATTCACCAGCCGGGGGCTGATTTTGTTGATCGTATTTTTACGTATACCAACCGTAATCCACAAGTATTACGTAGTTTACACCAGCTATACAACACCGGTCGTTTGGCCGGCACGGGTTATATGAGCATTTTACCTGTAGACCAGGGAATTGAGCATAGCGCAGGGGCTTCCTTTGCTCCTAATCCGATTTATTTTGATTCAGAAAACATTGTAAAATTAGCTATTGACGGAGGCTGTAATGCAGTTGCATCTACCTATGGTGTATTGGCTTCTGTGGCACGTAAATATGCTCATAAAATACCTTTCATTGTAAAGATAAACCACAATGAATTTTTAACCTACCCAAATAAATTTGATCAGATCATGTTCGGCTCAGTTGAGGAGGCATGGAATATGGGTGCGGTAGCTGTTGGAGCCACTATTTATTTTGGTTCAGCAGAATCATCACGTCAGATCGTAGAAGTAGCCCAAGCATTTGAACGTGCTCACGAATTAGGCATGGCAACTGTTTTATGGTGCTATACCCGTAATAATGCCTTCAAAAAAGATGGGATTGATTACAGCACTGCTGCCGATCTATCATCACAGGCAAACCATTTAGGAGTAACTATTCAAGCTGATATCATCAAACAAAAAATGTCGGATAAAAATGGTGGTTATACTGCTTTAAACTATGGAAAAACACATCCTAAAGTATATTCTGAATTAACCACTGACCATCCAATTGATCTTGCACGTTACCAGGTTGCTAATTGTTATATGGGACGTATTGGTTTGATCAACTCCGGTGGAGAATCAAAAGGGGCATCCGATTTGGCTGAAGCAGTGAGTACTGCTGTAATCAATAAACGTGGAGGAGGACAAGGTTTGATCTCGGGACGTAAAGCCTTTCAAAAACCAGTAAAAGACGGCATTGAGTTACTAAACACCATTCAGGATGTGTATTTAGATAAAACAATTACAATTGCGTAATAATGTGCTAATTTGAAAATGAGGTAATTTGAAAATGTTCAAATGCCCAATTTTCAAATTTTTTAATTTTCAAATTTTCAAATTAAAAAGATGAGTTGGTTTAAACGTATAAAAAAAGGTATTACCACTTCTACTAAAGAAAAGAAGGAAACTCCGGAAGGCTTGTGGTATAAATGTCCTTCATGTAAAAAATTAGCAAATTCAAATGAACATGCTCAAAATCTTTATGTTTGTGCTGAGTGTGATTACCACGAAAAAATAGGGTCGGCTGAATATTTTGAACTGATCTTTGATAACAATGAGTTTATTGAATTAAATGCAAATTTAACTGCTGCCGATCCTTTAAGCTTTACAGATACCAAAAAATATTCGGACCGCTTGGTTGATACGCAGAAGAAAACCAATTTAAAAGACGCTCTAAGAAGTGCACATGGCCTTGTTGGGGGTGAAGATCTTGTGATTGCCTGCATGGATTTTACATTTATTGGCGGTTCGATGGGCTCTGTAGTAGGTGAAAAAATTGCACGTTCAATAGATTATTGTCTTGAGAAACGTATTCCATTAATGATCATTTCTAAATCAGGTGGGGCGCGTATGATGGAAGCCGCATTTTCATTGATGCAAATGGCTAAAACATCCGCAAAACTTTCATTGATGGCAGAAGCAAAGATCCCATATATTTCATTTCTTACTGATCCAACAACGGGTGGTGTTACTGCATCTTATGCGATGCTTGGCGATTTAAACATTGCTGAACCGAAAGCCCTTATCGGCTTTGCCGGTCCGCGGGTGGTAAAAGAAACCATAGGCAAAGATCTTCCAAAAGGTTTTCAAACCTCTGAATTTGTGCTTGAACATGGTTTTTTAGATAAGATCATCAATCGTAAAGATTTGAAAGTACAATTGGCCCAATTGCTTAAAATGTTTAAGAATTAGATTTTGTAAAATTCTGTTTTGCTTTTAGTTCTTAGCCCTCCATGGATGGGGCTACTCAATATAGCTCTCATTAATAATTTTCATCTTAAATGGTATTGTCATCAATTTGACATTAGACCACTATCAATTCAGGAAAAACTGCGTGTTTTTCTTTTGTCTTGAAACAAAAGAAACAAAAATTCAAGAAAAGGTAATAGGCTTACGCACAAGCTAACGCAGCCCCCCGCTACCTTTTCTGGCTCGCGCGCCAATCCAATTAAAATTTTCAACCTGAGGTGCTCGTATGCGAGATGCAGGATGAGTCAAAAATTTCATGGTAGCGCGCGTTAGGGATTGCAACGTAAATCCTTTTCTGTTTAGAAAAGATTGAAGTGCAAAGCCCGGCCCTTTCTTTTTCAGAAAGGGAACGCCCAAAATGTTTAAATTTATTCAAGCCTGAACTTTCAGATTATAAATTACCTCGTTCCCACTCTCTTCCTCCCCAATAAATACCGTATCTTTGAACTCCAACAAAAACAATAATGATACAAAAAATACTGGAGCATTTAAAGATCCCTTCACTAAATGAAATGCAATTGGCTTCGATTGAAGCTGCTAAAAAGGAAAATGATGTAATACTGCTCTCTCCAACAGGTTCGGGAAAAACATTGGGATTTTTATTACCGATCTTACAAAATCTGGATCAAAAAAAAGCCGGAGTTCAAGCCTTGATATTAGTCCCTTCACGTGAGCTGGCCATACAAATTGAAACCGTTTTTAAATCAATGAATACGGGCTTTAAAGTGAATTGCTGTTATGGCGGGCACTCCACAAAAACTGAAAAAAACAATTTTGAACACCCTGCTTCTGTCCTTGTGGGAACCCCGGGAAGAATTGCTTTTCATATCAGGCGGAACAGTTTTGATACGAACACGGTTAGTACTTTGGTGTTGGATGAATTTGATAAATCATTGGAATTTGGTTTCAAAGAAGAGATGTCATTCATTATTCATGAACTGAAAAAATTAAATAAACGTATTTTAACTTCTGCTACCAAGATGAAGGAAATACCAGATTTTACGGGTGTTAAAGACCCGATCGAACTTAATTATTTGAGTATTACTCCAACAAAACCGCAAGGATTAAAGTTAAAAATAGTTAAAGCTGAAGGAACAGATAAGCAGGATACCTTATTTTCATTGATCTGCAAGTTGGGTAATACAGCTTCATTGATTTTTTGTAATCACCGTGAAGCTGTAGAGCGTATCAGTGGTTTGCTTTGGGATAAAGGATTGGCGCATGGAATTTTCCATGGTGGGATGGAACAGGAGGACAGAGAACGTGCATTGATAAAATTCAGGAACGGAAGCCATAAAATGCTGATCACTACTGATCTGGCCTCCCGCGGACTAGATATCCCGGAAATTGAATATGTGATCCATTATCAATTGCCGCATAGTGAAGATATTTTTATTCATCGTAATGGCAGAACAGCACGTATGAATGCAAAAGGAACTTCTTATTTATTATTGTCGGAAACGGAATACGTTCCTTCATTTATAAAAGAATCCCCTGCTGTTGAAACATTACCTGAAAAAAATGTGATTCCGGAAAAGTCGGAATGGGTTACACTTTATATTGCTTCGGGTAAAAAAGATAAAATTAATAAAGTGGACATTGTAGGTCTGTTGCTTCAAAAAGGAAATTTACAAAAAGAGGAATTGGGATTGATAGAAGTGTTGGATCATTCTTCGTATGCAGCTGTAACTACTAAAAAGGCTGAAGCTGTGGTTCAATTGGTTAAAAATGAAAAGATAAAGGGTAAAAAGGTAAAGATTGAGGTATCGAGGTAGGCTATTATCAATAAAATAAAAATAATTTGTCTGGAACCTTTCATTGGGGCGTTCCCCTTTCTTTTTAGAGAAAGGGGCGGGCTTTCCGCTTCAATCTTTTCTAAACAGAAAAGGATTTACGCTGCAATCCCTAACGCAGCATTTTCAATGAAAGAGAATTTGCAAGCGTTTATTTGGCTTTATCAAAAATTAACAATCGTAAGAGAGAAAGACCGGATCATTGCTTTTTCAAAACTCTGTCCAAAAAGAAGGTACCAAAAGGGATAAATGAGAGCAGGAACGCTATTATTATTGTTTTGATGGACCATTTGTAAACAAAACCTGCCTGCAAAAGCGCTATTGCATATGCAATAAATAAAACACCATGCAGCATTCCTACAATACGCACAGGTGCCGGCATATCGGCCATATACTTTAAGGGCATGGCAATAAATAATAGAACAATAAAGGAAACACCCTCAGCAAAGCCCACTTTCAGGAGGCGGCCTAATGGGGTTTTAAATGAAATATCGTTTGTTGTCATTTTTGGAATTTATTTTGCCACAGATTACGTAGATTCTATTGTTTTAAGCGTTTGGGGACAAAATCTGTGAAATCTGTGGCGCTATTTATGCTGGTAATTATTTTGCTTTAAATTTATTGATGGCGTTCACTGTAAATTCGGAAAGTACAAGTTTCCCACTTATCTCGGCACGTTCAATTAACAGCGTGTCCCAGTTCTCAGTTCCTTTCCAGAATACCTTTTTTAGCATTTCCATGGCTTCGGGGTTTGATCTGGAAAGATTTTCAGCTAAGGTTGCCACGGCAGCATCCAATTCCTCAATTGTTTTATAAATTTCGACATATAAGCCTTTTGATTTTGCCCAATCGGCATGATGCCATTCGGTAGCATTAATAGAAAGTGATGTAAATGCGGAAGTCCCTATTTTACGTTCAACTGCAGGACCAACAACAAATGGACCAATACCAACGGCTAATTCGCTAAGTTTTACCACTGCCACGTCAATAGCCAAGGTGTAATCGGCAGCACACGCTATACCAACACCACCACCAACAGCTTTCCCCTGAACACGAGCAATCACAAATTTAGGTGCTTTTCTGATGGCATTAATAACCATAGCAAAACCGGAGAAGAACTTTTTTCCGGTTTCGAAATCCTTAATGGAAATCAATTCATCAAATGAAGCTCCGGCACAAAAAGTACTGTCGCCATCACTTTTTAAAATAATTACACGGGCGTTACTATCATTCCCTGCTTTGGATATCTCTTCGGCCAGTTTAACCAACAAAGTGCCTGGTAATGAGTTACTTTGAGGGTGAAAAAAGGTGATAGTTGCAATCCCATCTGCTGTGTTTGATTTTACGTATGATCTGTCCATATCTGAATTATTGAATTGGTGAATTGGGAAATTAGTGAATTGGAGAATTAGTGATTTAGTGAAGATTTTGGTGATCTGGAGATCTTTTCCAATTCTCCAAAGCAATAAATCTTTAAATCTCTACTTTGAGGTGCAAATATAAATAAAAAAGCACCCTGATCGCTCAGAGTGCTTTAATAAACTAACAAATGCTTAACCCTTAATTAATTATAAATTAGTTCACGCAATAAGCTGGCAATTTTCCTTCTTTGATCAATTGCAGACTTTTCTGTTTATGTTCCTCAAAATTACCAAAACACAATGCGTCCAACATTTCAACTCTTGTCATAAGAGGGCTGTCCAATTCTGCTTTGATCTCTTTTTCGCAACGTTCAACATATTTGATAAAACGTTCCGGAGCCCATATGTATTGGGTTTTATGCCAATCAGGTTGGGTACGGTCAACATTAAACTCAATTGGCATTTCTGCCCCAAGTTTAATATTCGTTTTAACATCCAACCCTTCGAAACGCTTAGGAATCAACCTGTTATCAAATATCAACGGTCGGCTGATCTTAATAACATGTTTTTTCTTTTTAACATCTACCATAGCCAATCCTTCGATAGTTAATCCCTTTTTTTTAAGGTAACCATACTTTGTCTCAAAACTTTTTAAAATTTCAAACATGATCTTTATGATTTGGTTGGAGTACAAAGATAAATAAATAAATCCTTAAGAATGAAACATTTAGATTTAATATTTAAAGGATAGCAATGATTTTCATCAAAATTTAGATGAATATGTTTTTAAAGGAGTATTAAAACACAATTTTAGGCCATGAAATGGGTATATTTTTTTACACACCTGATAATCAAATAATTAAGACACAAAAAAGCTGAATAATTTTCAAGAAAGCAGGCTTTTTTGTTGAGAATATATTTAGAAACCCCATTAATCTCAATTGTTTAGGAGCTAAACAGGGTTATTTTAAGTATTTTGGGCTAATGACCGTCCATATTCCTGAAAATTTACACTTTTTGAATTAAATAATGATAATGCATTTCAAAAAGTGTTTTTTTTGATCTAAGGGAAATTGGAATTCGACTATTTTTAATAGATTTGTTTGATTTAATAAAATTTCATTAAAAAGAATTAAATTTCCGACTTAAAAATTCATTTAAAAACCTTTTGTTTGTGAATCCTCAAGAAAACAAAAATCATTCATTTATCTTTGATCTGTATCGCCAGATGAATCATTATAGCTTGAGCTATATTTATCGTGGTGGTTTTTCTATTGACCTTTCGAATAAAATTTTGTCGCTTGCTGAAACAAACATGGCTAATTTCAGCGAATCTTCCTCCACAAAGAAAAAAGTGTATTTTATTATGCTTGAATCTTTACAGAACATAACCCGTCACCAGGACGTTAAAACACAAGAAAGCACTGACAGCTCCAGCTTTTTTGTTATTCAGCGTCTGGAAAATGATTATTATATAACTTCAGGAAACACTATTGAAAATAAAAATATTGATTCATTAAAATCGAAGTTAAGCAAAGTAAACAGCCTGGATAAAGAAAGCCTGAAAGAGTACTATAAGGAAACGCTTTCTCAGGGTGAACTTTCAACAAAAGGAGGCGCAGGGCTTGGATTAATTGAAATGGCAAGGAAATCCGGAAACAAATTATCATACGATTTTAAAGAGATCAACAATGAAATTTCTAATTTTTATTTCCAGATAAAAGTATCCGCACCTGATGCTGAAACGGCTTCCCAGGATATTAACACAGACAGGTTAACATGGATTGAAGGTTTGGAAGCCCTTATTTTAGAAAAAAATCTAAATCTAATTTACCAGGTTGATTTTACACAGGAAAGTTTGATAAGCATCCTTTCTATGACAGAAGGAAATATTGGAAATAAGGAGGATCTGGCGCTTCGGAAAAAGATCTTCAATATTATTGTTGAACTTTCTCAAAACATATACAAACATGCAGATGAACCGGATACCGAAAAAGAAGGGAAATCAGGAATTTTGATGCTTGGAGAAAAAAACGGAGAATACACCCTGACTACCGGAAATTTAATTTTAACTAAAAGAGTTGAATCATTAAGCGCCTCTTTGGATAAAGTAAATAAAGCTAATTTTGAAGAATTGGATAATCTTTTCGATAAGACGATAATGGAAGATGAAAAGAAAGGACAGAAAGGTGCAGGACTTGGATTTATAGATATAAAAATGAAAAGTAAAAATAATATTGTCTATAATTTCAGCCAGATTGATGCAGACTATTCTTTTTTCGAAATTCAGGTTAAGATATCAGAAAAAAAATAAATATTTATGATGGAAGCATTAAATATAAAAGCAACAAGTGATACCCCTGAAATAATACTGGATGCGATATCCGGCACTTTTGAAATTTCACAAAGATGTTTTCCGGAAGATGCCGTTGGTTTTTTCTCCTCAAGCATTGAATGGATAAAAAATTATGCTAAAAGTCCAAATTCATCCACTCATTTTAATTTTAAACTTGAATACTTTAATACTTCCAGTTCAAAACAGATATTTAAAATTCTTTTATTGTTAGAAGAATTGTCTAAAAAGAATGAGGTTATTATATCCTGGCACTATAACAAGGAAGACAGCGATATGCTTTCATCAGGTGAGCGATATTCTAAATTGTTACAGTTTAAATTTGATATGGTTGAAATTTAAATTTTTATTCCTACAACTAAAACATCATCTAATTGTTTATTGTTTCCTTTCCAATCATCAAAAGAAACAATAAGTTTCTTGTGTTGCTCTTCCAAATTGTGTTGCTGAATACTTTTTAATAATTGTTCAAACCTACTTGATAAAAACTTGGTGTTTTTTTCTCCTCCAAACTGATCAACAAAACCATCAGTAAATAAATATATGGTACTTCCTTTTTGAATGTTAATTTTTTTGCTGGTAAAATTTATGTCCGATCTACCAAACATACCGCCTATCGAAAAAATATCACCTGTTAAAGT
>JAURXZ010000049.1 GCA_030654175.1 Bacteroidia bacterium | reverse complement strand
GGAGACGTATTCCATGAATAAGAATAAGCACCACTTACACCTATGGCTGTCACTGTTGCTGCCCCCTTGTTACCACCATTACAAAAAACATTGGTTTGAGAGGTAATGCTGGCACCCAATACCGATGCAGGCTGTGTGTTTGTTGCTACGCTCGTTACAGGAACTGTACAACCATTATTATCTCTAACTGTTACCGTATAACAGCAATCACTGAAATTAATTGCTAATGCTGTTGTTTGCTCAGGTGTTGTATTCCATGAATAAGAATAGCCACCACTTCCACCAGAGGCTGTTACTGTTGCTGTCCCTGTACTACCTCCATTACAAAAAACATTCGTTTGTGAGGTGACACTTGCCCCAAGTACTGAAATGGGCTGTGAGATTGTTGCTACGCTCGTTACAGGAACTGTACAACCATTAATGTCTGTTACTGTAACAGTATAGCTGCCTTCACTTAAATTAATTGCGGTTGCGGTTGTTTGTACCGGTGTTGTATTCCATGAATAAGAATAAGCACCGCTGCCACCTAAGGCTGTCACTGTTGCTGTCCCTGTACTACCTCCATTACAAAAAACATTAGTTTGTGAAGTAATGCTTGCTCCCAATACTGATGAAGGCTGCGTAATTGTTGCCAAACTTGTTACAGGAACTGTACATCCATTATTATCTGTTACTGTTACAGTATAGCTGCCTGCTGTTAAATTATTTGCTGTTCCTGTTGATTGAACCGGTGTTGTACTCCACGAATAAGAATACGCTCCACTGCCACCTGTAGCTGTCATTGTTGCTACACCTGTATTACCACCGTTACAAAATACATTAGTTTGAGAGGTAATGCTGGCACCCAACACTGATGAAGGCTGGGTAATGATTGTTACTTTCGTTACTATACAACTATTATTATCCGTTACTGTTACAGTATAGCTTCCGGCTGTTAAATTATTCGCTGTTGCTGTTGTTTGCACTGGCGTTGTATTCCAGGAATAAGAATAAATCCCACTACCACCAGTCGTTGTCACTGTTGCACTTCCTGTACTTCCTCCATTACAAAGAACGTTGGTTTGGGTGCCAGCACTTACAACAGGCGAAAATCCTTCTGTTACAGGAACTGTTTTATAATATGATGGACATGTTGTGGAGTTTAACCGATCTTTTATTTCAATGGTATAGTTTCCTGCAGATGACGCAAAATAGCTTGCACCTGCACTAACAATAACATTTGAACTGTTTCTCCATGTATATGAATATGGGGCCAACCCTCCAGCACCGCTTGCTGTTAATGTGACACCGCTGCCGGGACCAAGATTGCAAAAACTTGGCGGATTTGGTGTTATGGACGCAGTTAAGCTTGGTAAATTATAAATACGTATTGTATCACAGACTTCGACATTAAATCCGCAGAGAGAAGCCTGAGGGAATCCGCACACTCTATAATCGATATAAGCTGGAGCACCAACGACAGAATTAAAATTTGGACTTGCACAATTTGTGCAACTTAAATAAGAATTATATTGTCCTATAGTACCTGGATAAATTGAGGTCCAGTTAGTTGTATTATCCACAACACCATAAGAAATAAGTTGTTTTGCACATCCTGTTCTTAAAGTATCATTAGGAGGAAATAATGGTTTTGATATTGATGTTATTTTATATACATTTTTGTTATTTCCCGACTTGCAAAAAGTGATTCTTTGCAACCCTGATCCAGAAATACATTTTATTGTTCCTCCCGGATAACTACCAAAACAATTAATACTATAAAATAATGCGCCTGGAGGATCGGCACCAATCAAATCCATTTGAAGACCCGCAGTGTTTTGATCTGTTGTTACATCAAAAGAAATACATTCATCAAACCCGCAACATTGATCAAACCTTGAAATATTCGGAGACGACCATACTCCGGCAGGATCACCGACAAAACTTACATTATAATAAGGAACCAAAGGACTGCAATTAGGATTTTGTGATTTAACTTTTATGATCGAAGTGAACCCAACAAGAAAGCAAATAAAAATAATTTTCAGCGTAAATGATTTATTCATGAGATGGCAATTAAATTGTTCAGCAAAATTATTGTTGAGCAGTTTTAATTACAATGCCTTCTATCAATTTTAAATTTGATATTTGACACATCGATATGAAATATAATTAAGGGAGTGAATGATATTTTTATTGATAAAAAAGAAGCCTTACAATTTTGATTACAATTTGAAAAACGATCTCAAAATCTGTTTCCTCGCTGATGGATCATACAAAAATTTGCATTTTATTTAATAGTGAGCAATAATTCATCATATATAACGTATACAGCATGGATATTTTAATTTACTTTGTATTGATGAACACAAAAAAAATAGTTGCCTTTTTTTTTACTATCCTTATCAGCACTTCTGCTTTTTCACAGGTTGGGGGTAATAACACCTATGAATTTTTGAATCTACCTATATCAGCCAGAGTTACTGCTTTAGGTGGAAATCTAATTTCAACAAGGGATAACGATCTAAATGTTTCTATTACCAATCCTGCTTTACTTACCGATTCGATGAACAATAATGTGGCATTGAGTTATATTAATTACTTCGGTGATATAAATTATGGTTATGCTGCCTACGCAAAAAAATTCAATAAAATTGGAACTGTTAGCGCAGGAATTCAGTATTTGAATTATGGTAAATTTATTCGTGCTGATGAAGCTGGTAACATTGACGGCACTTTCGGTGCAAACGAAATGAGCTTCAATCTATCTTATGCCCGCTCAATTTTGGATTCTAACTTAACAGTAGGAGCCACAGTAAAAACAATTTATTCTCACTTAGAATCTTATACTTCTTTGGGATCTGCACTAGATCTTGGCGCAGTATACATAATGCCTTCAAGAGGTTTCACAATGGCTGCGGTTATTAAAAATGCAGGCAGACAATGGAAACCTTACGTACCCGGCAATAGAGAAAAACTCCCGTTTGAAATGCAGATAGGGTTCTCAAAAAAATTAAAACATGTACCATTTCGATTATCCATGGTTTATGAAAATCTTGAAAAATGGGACCTCACTTACCAGGATCCTGCAAATCCAATTTTGACAGTTGATCCGCTTACAGGAGAAGCGATCAAACAAAACAAAAACAAAATATTTGGCGATAAACTAATGCGTCACCTTGTAATAGGTGGAGAATTCTTAATTACAAAAAGCTTTTTTTTACGTGCCGGTTATAATTATCAGCGAAGAAAAGAATTAAAAATACCTGAAAAACGGGGTATGACAGGTTTTTCATTCGGATTTGGATTTCGTATTTATAAATTCCAGTTTAGTTATGGCCGCGCAGTTTATCATTTAGCCGGCCCTTCAAACAATTTTTCAATTAGTTTTGACATTAACAGTTTTTATTCAAAAAAATAATAGTTCTATTTAGTTAGGAATAACGAAACAATTTAGCAAATTTGCAGTAGGCAAATATTCAATTTTGCAATTGATCAGTAGGCAAGAATTCAATTTTACAACAATTGCTTACTGTTAAAATGCTTACTGTCAAATTGCCTACTATTAAATTGTCTATAGTTAAATTGTTAAATTGAATTGTTAGATGTCTAAAATTACCATTGCCATTGACGGATATTCTTCCTGCGGAAAAAGCACTTTAGCAAAAGCTTTAGCTTCCCATTTACATTATGCCTATGCTGATTCAGGTGCTATGTATCGTTGCGTAACACTTTATGCCTTGAGAAAAGGGGTTATTAAGGACGGTAGTTTTATGCCCGAAGAAATAATCAAATTATTACCTAATATTAAACTTTCTTTTGAATTTAATCCACAAACCAAATCATCCGATACTTTTTTGAATGGCGAAAATGTGGAGAAGGAGATTCGCCAGATGGTCGTTTCCGAAAATGTGAGCCAAATAAGTGCGATCCATGAAGTGAGAGTACAAATGATTGCAATACAACGTGAATTAGGAAAAAACGGAGGGATTGTGATGGATGGCCGCGATATTGGTTCTAACGTATTTCCAGACGCTGAACTTAAAATTTTCATGACATCTGATAGCGATATACGCACCCAGCGTAGATTTGATGAGTATAAAACAAAAGGACAGCATGTTTCATTTAATGATGTAAAAGTGAATTTATTGAACCGTGATTATGAAGATACTCACCGTAAAGAAGACCCATTGGTTCAAGCACAGGATGCTATTGTACTTGATAATTCTGATCTTACCCGCGAACAACAATTAGAATATGTAGTAAAACTGATACATGATCTAACCCTTTCGGTTAGCTGATCTTATCAAACAAGCAACTATTTTTTAGCTTTTTGCATCTCCCTTTTATTAGTTTAAACGTCATTACGTATTTCTATAAGGTTTTCTCTAGTACTCTTTTTTTGAAACGAATTGGTACAAAGTGTTTCTAATTCATTCGTGCAAATTCGTGTAATTCGTGTCAACATTTTTTTTGTGTGAGAGTTTTTAGAGATGCACTTTATTAATTAATAATTACCTTTACTCATTCACAAATTACCACATTAATGAATATGTATCTTAAATACATCAGCACACATGCCCGAATTGGCTTTTTCATTCGGGCTACTGAGCAGATTCATAGATCCATAAAAAAATCATTTTTAATTTCTGTCTTATTCCTTTGTTCAAGCTTTTACTCAGCTTCCTTATCAGCACAGGAGTGCAATATTATTTATGTCACCCCTACAGGAGTTTCAAGCGGAACTACAGGAACAAAAAACAACCCTGCCAGTTTAGCATATGGATTAACACTGGTAAGTTCCACAAATAATTTACTTTGGCTTTCTACCGGTACTTACTTAATTTCCAACATTTTAAGCATACCATCTAATGCAACCATTGAAGGAGGATTTGATGCTTCAACATGGATAAAGAGCACTGTTTCACAAAGTATTATTGACCGGGATGCTACAAATCCATTACCATCTCCTTTTAATGCATTGGTGGGATTAGCAGGAAACGCTGCTTCTAATTTTAGATTACAGGATCTTACTATTAATATAGCCAATGCACCAGGAAATCAAATTTCAGTTTATGGCATTTATTTATCAGGATGCTCCAATTATAATATTACACGTTGTACGGTAACAACTGGTGCCGGTTCAGCTGGATTAGCAGGAATACCTGGAACTGCTGGTGCGGCTGGAGGGAATGGAGGCGCAGGTACAGCAGGAGGGCCTCAAACCCCTGCTCCGGGAGGGACAGGAGGAACAGGTGCTAATGCGGGCGGAAACGGTGCTACGGTTACAGATTATGAAAATGTAAGTTCAGGTTCAGTCGGTTTGGGACCTTCTGGCGGTTTGGGAGGTGCCGGTGGTACTGGCCCCTCATGCTCCTTAGGCTGTTTTTCAGGCCCTCCAAGTTGCAGCAGTACAACACCGGGACAGCCTGGTCAGGTTGGAGGAGTCGGAGCAATTGGAACGATAGGCATAACCGGTCCCGCAGGAAGCATTATTGGTGGGTATTTTACAGCAGGAGGTGCTGGTGGAAACGGTTCAAATGGGAGCGATGGTAGCGGTGGTGGTGGCGGTGGTGGTGGTGGTGGAAGGCAGGAAAATGGTACTGATCAATGGGGTGGTTCTGGCGGTGGCGGTGGCGGTGGCGGTTTTGGCAGTATAGGCGGCATAGGCGGCACTGGCGGTGGAGGATCTTTTGCACTATTTCTTTTTAATAACGGGGCAGGTGGTATTGTTCAGGATTGTTTTCTCAATCCAGGAGCAGCAGGTCC
This sequence comes from Bacteroidia bacterium, assembly GCA_030654175.1. Taxonomy (GTDB): domain Bacteria; phylum Bacteroidota; class Bacteroidia; order 2-12-FULL-35-15; family 2-12-FULL-35-15; genus 2-12-FULL-35-15. The sequence goes on along the minus strand of JAURXZ010000049.1, from coordinate 548,120 downwards.
AGGAGGTATTGGTGGCCTGGGTGGTTTAGGTGGCAATGGTGGCAATGGTGGTGCAGGTGGTGCTGCCGGTGTTTGTTCTAACGGGGTTGGTGGAGCTGGTGGAAATGGTGGTACAGGAGGTCAAGGTGGATCAGGCGGTGCTGGCGCTGATGGCATGAGCGTTGCCCTTAGTGAAAACGGTGGAACACCCGTTTCCAGTCTAGGAATTACAGCTGTCCCGGGAAATCCTCCTGATATAAGTGTTACTAATAAAGGTTGTACAAATTCAGAAGTTATATTTAGTTCAACAACCAGCGGTACCTGGACTTTTGGAGCTGGCTCCTCCCCTGCCACTGCTACCGGTGCCGGGCCTTTTTCTGTTTATTATTCAACAATGGGAAGAAAAAGCGTTGCCTTCAGCGGAACCACTTTTACCGATTACGTTACCATTTTTCAGGCTGGCCCTGCAACACCAAGCATCAGTCCTGCTAACGGAAGTGTTACCTTGGGGTGCCCAAACACTTTCAATACTTCTTTAACAGGAACATATTACCAATGGATCTTTGGAAATTCTGCAACCCCCGATACTTTGGAAGGTGCAAGCATGCAAACTGCCAGCAACATCTACTTTGGGGCTGCCGGCACCTATACAATTTATGTATATGTAACAACAGCCTGCTGTGGCAAGGTCCGCGATTCTACATCAGTAACCGTAAATCCAAGCTCATTTGACGTAACATTAACTGCTTCACCTTCTTCAAGCTGTGAAGGTGATCCAATCACTTTTACTGCATCACCAAATACTTATTTAGGTTACGCATTTTATGTTAATGCAGCTTCTGTTCAAAGCGGCCCAAGTGATACCTATACTACTTCAACATTGTCTTTAGGCGATAGTGTGGTAGTGGTTGCACTTGCAGGAACCTGTTTTACCAATCCCAGCGCAGTGATACTACCTGTAATTACTCCCTTCCCTGTTGTATCATTGATCAGCTCAGATCCTGACAGTACTATCTGTGAAGGTACCAGTGTGCTTTTTATTGCCATGCCTATTGGTTACACAAGTTACGAATTTTTTGATGCAGGTGTTTCTGTACAAAACAGCGCCAGCATCTCTTATACAACCACCACATTATTACCGGGTAATAGTATTACAGTAGTTGCAACCAATCTGGGATGCGCAAGCCTCCCAAGTGCTGCCAAAGTAACTACAGTAAATCTTGCACCACAAATAATATTAACAAGTTCCGATGCCGATAATATTTTATGCGGAACAGGCCAAAGTATAACATTTACTGCTTCCCCTGCCGGATTTACCAATTATGATTTTTTAAATAATGGATCTAATATCCAGACTGGAGCAACCAATACCTATACTACCACTACACTCGCCAATGGCAGCAGTATTGAAGTAATAGCCACCAGCTCTTCGGGCTGTGTTGGCCAAACAAGTAATGCCATTGTAACCGCTGTAAATCCGATACCCAATGCATGGCTGGGAAGTTCCGATCCTGATAACACAATATGTCAGAACGAATTGATCACCTTCACTTCAATACCCGCAGGATACACCAGTTATGATTTTTTTAATGCCGGAGTTTCTGTGCAAAACGGAGCTGCCAATACCTATGTAACCACGTTAAATTCAGGGAACAGCATCACCGTGGTTGCAACAAATTTAGGATGCCCAAGTCCGTTAAGCAACGCAATTACGGTTACCATTATTCCTGCAGATCCGGTGAATGGCGGAAATGATTTTTCAGCCTGTATCAATGCTGCTTCAATTGCCCTTATTGGTGCCACCCCAACAAATGGAACCTGGACCGGACCGGGAATAACAAATCCTGCCGGTCTTTTTGATCCTCCAACAGCAGGAGTTGGAAATCATAAACTCGTTTACGCTTTCACGAATACCAGCGGTTGTACCGGATATGATACCATCTTTGCAAGCGTAAATCCTTTACCGGTAGTTACTACCTCCCCCGCTTCTCCAACGGTTTGTGAAGGTTTTTCTACAAATTTAACAGCGACTGGCGCCAACTCCTATGTATGGTCCCCTTCAACAGGATTAAGCAGTTCCACCGGTTCTACTGTTGCTGCAAGCCCAATTGTAACCACCACTTATACTATTGTAGGAACCAGCAATAATTGTTCTGATTCCACCACCACAACAGTTACTGTTTTTCTTGTTCCAACTGTAAGCATTTCGGGTATTACAACAATTGGAAGCTGTGAAAGCACTGTATTAACAGCCTTACCTTCTGTTACCGGAACATTCTCCTGGGGGCCTCTCGTTAATTTGGTTTGTAATACATGTGAATCTGCAACTGTTTCACCCACTTCAACACAGGATTATTATGTGACCCTCACAAGTCCTGATGGCTGTTATGATACAGATTCTGTTACAGTAGATATTGTAAACGTCTATAATTATTTTATGCCCACCGGATTTACACCAAACAGCGATGGAATCAATGATTCACTGCATGTTCATGGCCGCGGTATTGAATCTATCAGCTTAAAGATATTTGATAGAATTGGGGAAAAAGTATTTGAATCTCTTGATATTTTAGTGGGTTGGGATGGGAAATTGAATGAAGTGCCCATGAACGATGGTGTATTTGTTTACCTCTTGGAAGTCAAATACTGTAATGGAGAAACAGTCAAAGAGCAAGGAAGCTTAACGTTAGTAAGGTAAATTAGATTTAAGATGCAAGAGTCAAGAACCAAGATGAAATAACGATGAAAATAAAAAATCTATTTTTAGCAGCCACTTTACTGCTTGGTTCCTGCATCTTTCATCTTGCGTCTTCCTACGCCCAAGATCCACATTTCTCGCAATTCTTTTATTCTCCACTTACAATTAATCCCGCAAATACAGGCATTTTCAACGGAGATATAAGGGCTTCTTCTTTATACCGTATGCAATGGTTTACGATAACTAATCCTTATAAAACAGCTTCAGTGGCAGTGGATGCGCCCATCTTTAAAAAGAAGATGAGAGGCAATGATTTTTTTGCTGCAGGTTTTAATTTTATTAATGATGCTCAGGGTAGTATAAATTTAGAAACCAATTCTTATAACGGTTTACTATCATATACTAAATTCCTGGGTGGTAAAAAATTGCATTATCTAACCTTTGGTTACCAGATCGGTTATAATATAAAAAGTGTATCACTCGGTTCAATAAAATACGATAGCCAGTATGATCCCAACACAGGAGGCTATAATGCTGCTTATGGTTTTGCTGAACAATATGGAGGCAGTGCGGCTTTTCTGGATATGTCAACAGGTTTGTTGTGGAATTTTAATTCTGATAGAAAATTTCGTAGTTCATTAGGTTTTTCTCTTCATCATTTTACTTCACCTGATGTTTCAATAATTGGCAGAACCGATAAATTATTACGTAAATATTCATTTCAATGGAATGTAGCTTATAAATTAGGAACTAACAGTAATGCCGTTTTACAGCCTAATTTATTGGTTTCTAAGCAAGGAGCCTCCTATCTGATTATCGGAGGTACAAGTGTAAAATATTTATTGCAGGAACGTTCACGTTATACCGGCTTTCATGGCGAACGCAGCATGGCAGTAGGCTTCTTTTACCGTTACCGCGATGCTGCATATATAAATTTACGTTTAGATTATGAAGATTTTGCCTTTTCAGTAGCCTATGACATAAACATTTCGGGCTTAACCCCTGTATCAAAATCAATAGGCGGATTTGAAATAATGCTGCAATACCGCGGTGTATTTGGATTTAACCAAAATTCAAAACGTTCCAGTGTGAGGTTTATGTAATTTTTTTAAATTGACTTTGGGCGTTTCCGTTTTTGAAAAAAAACGGTCGGGCTTGGAATTTATCCTGAGCGAAGTCGAAGGGCTTCAATCTTCCCTTCCGCAAAGGGCGGAAGAGAAGGATTTCCGTTACAATCCCTAACGCAACATTTGTAATGAAAGAGAAGATGATAGATCTAAATAATATAGTAAATAGAATATGAGAATAAAAACAGAGACGATCATTTTAACAATTTTGGTCGCTTTTTCAATTACATCTTGTAAGCAAAAACAGCTGACTGAAACCCGGGACGACTTTAAAAAGTATTATGACCAATTCAAAGTTGAAGGCTCATTTGTGCTTTACGATCAAAATAATGACAAGTACATTTTTTACAATCAACAACAGTTTAAAGAACCATTTCCCCCTGCTTCAACATTCAAAATTTTAAACTCCTTAATTGGTATTGAAACAGGAGTAATAAAAGATGAAAACTTTGTTATTCCATGGGACAGCATTGTCCGACAAAATCCAAAATGGAATCAAGATCATGACTTAAAGCTGGCATTCAAAAATTCGACAGTTTGGTATTATAGAGAACTTGCAAGACGTGTCGGAGGAGAGAAAATGAAATTCTGGCTTGATAAAACACAATTTGGAAATGCGGACACATCAGGCGGTGTAGACCTTTTCTGGCTAAAAGGAGGGCTTCGGATAACACCTGAACAACAAATCGACTTTTTAAAACATCTCCATGATAATAAACTACCATTTTCACAACGGACAGTTGATATTGTGAAAAACATAATGATAGCAAAAGATACTTTAGATTATGTGGTAAGAGCAAAGACAGGTTGGGCTGACGGGGAGAAGATAAGTCTGGGTTGGTACATTGGTTACATTGAAAAGGATGATAATATTTACTATTTTTCAAATTGTATTCAATCCAAAGATCTTGACAATAAAGATTTTGCCAGAGCAAGAATTGACATCACATATAAAATACTGAACGATCTTATTCTGACAAAAAAATAATATTGAAGCTTGAGAAAATTTTTATTCGAGATTTGTTCGACTCCGGCTGGAGTCGAAGAGGTTTGATTAACATTTTGTTTTTATAAACATGTGATACCCCTGGCATCATTTAACCAAAATTCAAAACGTTCCTTTATGAGGTTCATATTAACATTTTAAAAATTCTATAATTTAGAATCCGGAGGATTCAAATGTTTATAGAAAATTTTCATTCGGGATAGTGTTCGACTCCGGCTGGAGTCGTAGAGTTTGATTAACATTTTGTTTTTATAAACATGTGATGCTCCCGGCATCATTTCCATAAAAATCAAATACACAAGTCTGATATATTATCGTCATTTTTCGAAAATCACCCCATCAATTCTTTCATCAGCTTTTCTAATGATTCTTTCATTGTGGCCAACTCCTGTTCAACAATTGTTAATCTGGCTTCCATTTCATTTACCGATTTTCGGGCCGGCTCCTCGGGCAATTCCTCTTCGTCAAGATCAATACTTTCGCCTAATAAATGAGTATAACGAACCTCTTTTTGACCGGCACGCTTCGGTAATTGTTTTACTAAAGGAGGTTCAGCATGAGCAAGTTTTTCCAACACCTCAAGCACTTCTTCCAACGATTCGAATTCATGTAATCTTGCCGAATTGGTATTTATTTCACCCGCGGTTTGCGGCCCACGTAAAAACAACAAACACATTACCGCTAATTCGGCAGTTGTAAGCGGGAAAATAAGTGTGAAATTATGTTTGTATTTCACTGAACGACTTGTACCACCCGTAGCTGTTGATGTTAGCCCCATTTTCCTCAATGCATTTAAGGCGATAACAACTGTCTCCTCATCATACTGAACTACCGGTTTACGGGACGATTTTTGGTTACATGCCGCAGTGAGGGAATTCAAGGTCATTGGGTAATAATCCGGTGTGGTTTTACTCTTTTCAATTAAAGACCCTAAAACACGAATTTCTATGGAATTTAATACGGGCAGGCTTTCAGATGAATCCATTTTTAAAAAATATGATTGTTATTTAAATAATAGAATGCTGATCAAACAGATTTCTTATGAGTAAATATGATTTTTTATTCGTGTTAATTTTATGATTTAATTAGATATTTATCTGTGTTCATCTTAATTGTCAGCATCTGCGCTCTATTTAAAAGGGAGAATATTCATAAGCGCCCAAATCAGGAATAGATGTACTTGAATGAGGGCGAAAAATCCCATTTAAATCAAAAATGATAGAGGTTGGATTCCCTTGATCAATAGCAGGTGATGTTGCTTTTAATTGATAATTATTCACACTGGCATCTACAAATTGAGGATCAAGATTTTGGTATGGGGAAACAGTATTGTAATGCACACCATCAGTAGTGTTTAAGGTTGTTTTCACAAGACAATGATCAAATTTATAATTAAAATTCCCACCAAAAGTGGATGAATCTAAGCCTATTTCTTCATCAATATTGCCATACATGATACAGTTACCAAAATAAGCGCTATCCAGATCCCGTATCTGAGTTGTGCCGTTTATATCAATATAATAATTGCTTAAAGCTATGGAAGGTGTAGTTCTCTGGCTACCACTCCAGAAATTAGCGAATGTACAATGCTCAAAGCTGTATCTGCCGCCAATAGTAAGCGCTGCAACATATTGTCCGCAATTAGCAAATACACAATTATAACTCCTGATAAAACTACCTTGTCCGTAAACAGCAGCAGCTGACATATTTTTAATGATCGTATTCGTAATAAGTAAAGTAGGACTTGCTGATGCACCCAATGTATCGGCTTGAACGCCAATACTACCATTTTTAATAATAGCCCAGTCTATCACATTGTTTAAACTGCCGGCCGAAAGCCAGATCTTCCCCCACTGTCCGGGTAATTCTTTGTATTCCGGTTCTAAACGGGCACCATGAAACGTAACTTCATTTCCTTTACTCCCCAATATTTTCAGGGTACCACCGTCATAGATCCATAAAACAGCCTGGTTATTTAAGTGAACACGGGTGCGCTCCATCATTGTTAGGGTACAGCCCTCATCAACTACTGCATAACCGAAAATTAAATGAGGTTTATCATCCGTCCAGATGGCATTGCAATCAATGATGGAATAAGGAGGAAATCCGGTAGTAGAAAAATGATCCGGCTTATGTAAATACACATCTTGTCCAACTGCGGTGAGGTTAACATCCTGAGTATTCCCATTGGTAACAAATATGATTGAATCCTTTATTAACATTGGCGAATTGGTGCCGTTTGGATCAACTGTAACCTGAACAAAAGCAAACAGACTATCTCCGGCCATAATTTCAATATCAGTAAATGATGTTCCGGAAACGCCATCTATATTTATCCTGAACTGAGAATTACTTCCAGTAGCTAAAAAAGCTTTAGAAATGCTCAGTGATTGGCTATGTGGATTGTATATTTTAAAAATTTTGGTTGTTGAACCAACAGTTGTGAAAACAGTGTCGAATAAAACTTCATCCGTGGAAAAATTAAGTTTTGCACCGGAATCAGTCAGTTGTTCGTCTTTTTTACAAGATGAAAAAACAAAAAACATGATAAGATATAACCAAAAAATCTGCTTATTTAACTTCATATCACAAATATATAACAGGATGTCCCGAATAACGACTTTTTACAGAAAATATTTCATTTTCAATTAAATAAAAAAGATTTGTGAAATTTGGGCAAGTATGGCATCTAATCAATAAAAAAAGTTAAATTTGTCTGTTAGGCTGTTGCCGAAAACATCTGTGAATTTCTGTTCTGCGAAATACTTATAATGGAACGAGTTTGCGAATCTTTATTTGCACTTTTTAATATACAGATTCGAAAATTAGTACAGATTCGTAATTCGTAGTGATTAAAACATTAAAAAATTGTCCGAGTAGTTCGGAATTATTATATATGAACAAGCATTTAAGGTTTATTTACTTATTGCTGCTGCTATTTGGCCTGACTTTTGAAACAATTAGGGCTCAAACGGATTTTGCTTCGGAAGAGGAATTTAAAAAGCAAGCTGCTAAGTTATTTGATGAAGAAGAGTTTGAAAAAGCCTACCCTTTATACTCACAATTAGTGAGTCTTTATAGAAAAGATCCCAATTATAATTTTCGTTTAGGGGTATGTATGCTCTATGCCAGCGATGAAAAAGAAAGAGCCATCACCTTCCTTGAATTTGCCACAAAATATAAAGATGTAGAGAAAGAGGCATTTTTTTTCCTCGCCAAAGCATATCATCTGAATTACCGCTTTGATGATGCTATCGGGCAATATCAGGCCTACAAAAAAATGGCTTCGGGTGCTAAAGCAGAAAGATTCCAGGTGGACAGACAAATTGAAATGTGTAATAATGGTAAAAAATTATTACGAAATATCAGCGATCTGCCCGTTATAGAAAAAACGGAAATTAGTCGCGAAGACTTTTTTCGTTCTTATGATATTGCCGAAATTGGCGGTAAAATGCTCGTAAAGCCTGATGAAAAGGAATTCAGAACAGCTTTGGATAAAAAGAAAAAAGAAAAATCAATTTTATACCTTGCCACAAACAGCAACCAGATCTACTTCTCGAGTTATGGTGATAATGAGCAGACCGGAAAAAATATCTTTTTGATGAAAAAAACTCCAACCGGAGAATGGGGCAAGCCACAAAGCATTGGTAATACTGTAAACACAAAATATGACGAAGATTTTCCATTTCTTCACCCGAATGGAAAAGTATTGTACTTCTGTTCAAAAGGACATAATTCAATGGGAGGTTATGATATTTTCAAAACTACTCTTAATGAAGAAACCAATTTATGGAATCCACCTGTGAATATGGATTTCCCCATCAATACACCTGACGATGATATTTTATATGTGACGAATGCTGACGAGAAAAAAGCTTTTTTCGCTTCTGCACGTTCAAGTGTAGCAGGCAAAATAGCAGTATATCATATCACTGTTGAGCGCAGACCCATTGATTTTGCAATTATAAAAGGTACTGTTCTTAAAAATCATAAAGACCAGGTGCTTAGTATAAAAATTACAGTGAAAAATGTGAATGACAATAGCATTCTGGGTATTTTCAATTCCACACCAACAGGTTCGTATGACATTAAATTGCCGAATGGTGGCAGTTTCTTATATACAATTGAAAGCCCTGATTTTGCTACACAATCAGAAGTAGTTACGGTTCCGGTTCAGACCGAATTCAAACCAATGAAACAGGAGATCAGCTTTGAATTACCCAGCGATAAGCTGATCATAAAAAATTTATTTGATGAAGCGATAAGTGATTCCAATTATCTGTTAGCAATTAATGTTATCAAGGAAAAAGCCAAAATGGATGTAATTCCATCTGCTGAACTTAGTATGAACGATGCGATAAAAGAGGATAGTATTTCTGCCCACGAAGCAGCCATCGTTCAACAAACTACCACACCTAAAACCACCAAAACATTAAGCAACGATGATATTATCAGGATCGCCTATAATGATGCAAGCATTGTTGATACCGAAGCTACTACTGCAAAAGAACAGGCTAATATTGCAATGAGTTTTGCGAATCAAAAAAATGAACAGGCACAAATTAAATCAAAGGAAGCTGATGCTTTGATGGCTTCAGCATCAGCTACAGATGATAATGTAAAAAAACAAGCACTCACTGATGAAGCAAATGCTGCAAGGTCAGAAGCCGAACGGTTAAATAAAGAAACTGTGGTGGCATTTAATCTTGCAAAAAGAATAGATGCAACAGCAATTGCAAAAAAGGAAGAAGCGGATCTATCGATGCTTTATGCAAAAGAACTGGAAATAGCAGTAAAATCAAAAAACTCAGCGGAATCAATAAGTAAATTAGATGAATTAGAAAAGAGGTTAGACGCATTGAGTCTGAGCAATTCAGATCGTTTTCCGGTTTTAAACAGTTATAAAAAAGAAGAGGAAAATAAAAAACGTGAATTGGATCAAACAATTCAGGCATCAAGCGACCTCAAAAAAGATATAGCTGATAACGAAACCATCATAAGTAATTTAAAAACTGAAGCTGAAAATACGAAGAACCCACAGATCAAACAAGGCCTTGATAACCAGATAGCTGAACTTGTTCTTGAAACGGGTAACAAACAAAAAGAATTAGAACAAAACCAACTAAAGCTTGTTAAGGTTGAAAAAGAATATAGTGGCATTAAAAATGAGGCTGATCTGGTTAGCTCCGTGGTTGATCAGTCGAAAACCAGCACCAGCGAAACAGCTGCTGCTAATGTAGCTGCGATTGATAAAAACAAATTGGAGCAACAGGTAAACAGTATTAAAACTTCCGATCAATCTTCAGAGAACACTGTAGCTGCAAACACGGCAGTTACTGGTACAAACACAACAGGTAATGTTGCTTCAAATACTGCCGGTACTAATACCGTTAATAAAACTCCGTCTGATAGCGCTAAGACTCCTCCTGTTCTTACAAATACAACAGCTAAAGCATTTTCAGATATTAACAAACAATATTCTGCTGATCTGGCCAGTGCGGAAAAAATTAAGAATAAAGATGATCGGGAAAAAGAAAAAGCAACAGTTTTAAAAAAGTGGGCCGAAGCTATTGATGCTGATGTTGCAAAACAAAAGGCCGATTATATTTCAGAAACTGACCCTGAAATGAAAGCTTTGCTTGCTAAAAAAATAAGTGATGCCGAAAACAGTTCAAAAGAAAAACACACCCAGGCTGATCAAAGTCTAGCAAAAGTGACACAAACAGCCATTGTTGCTAATTCCACTTCTGAAAACACTAACACTAATACTAATACTAATACTAATACTAAAGATAATGCCAGCACAATCAATAAAAATGCTGACACAACTAACATTAGCAGCCTAACCGCAAATAAAACAGCAGTGGTTGCAGGCACTGGAAACCAGTTTGTATATAATAATGTTTCAGCAACAGAAGAAATTACAAAAGCTAATTTGGCAGATAAACAAGCCGATACTTTAATGTCTTATTCGGCAGATTTAAAATCAAAAGCCGCTAAAGAAAAGAATGCTGAAACAAAAAAAATATTGTTAGAGCAGTCGAACGATGTCCTGGAACAATCGAAAGAAAAGAAAATTCAAGCGGCTCAACTAAATTCTAATGCAAACAAATCGGAATATACTTCTAATAAAGTTCAGTTGGATAATCTTGCAAAATCATATTCAACAAATACTTCAGATGATATTTCCATGGCTGACATGAACAATGATGAAGCATTGATCTATTTTGAGAAGGCAACCAAATTGCATGCAAGGGCTGATACTACTAAATCATTAGATGAAAAAGAACTTCTCTTAAAAGATGCTAATAAAAATGAAATGCTGGCTTTGGAAAAGCAAAAAAAATCAACCGATATTTATAAAAATCACGATGCTTTTGTTGCTGCTTCATCTGCAAATACAAATACAACAAATACGAATGTAAGCAGTAATCCTGCCAATTCTAACACGGCTAACGGGCTCAATGCAGGTGCTGTGGAGAATACAACTTTACCTGTAAACACTAATACAGCCGGAACTTCTAAAACAACAGCAACCGCTCTTATTGATATCAACAAAAAATACAAAGCTGATCTGGCCACAGCTGAAAAAAACACGAATGAAGCCGATCGCGAAAAAGAAAAGGCTGACGTATTAAAAAAATGGGCTGAAGCTATAGATGCCGATATTGAAAAACAGGAACAGGATTACGCTGCAACAACCGATCCTGAAATGAAAGCGTTGCTTTTGAAGAAAATAAGTGATGCGGAGATCAGTTCGAAAGAGAAAAAAACGCAGGCAGGCCAAAGCTTAACAAAAGCAGAAACGCTGAAACAACAAAATGTTATTGCTAGTACAAATTCTGACAATACTGCTGTTAAGGACAATGGAACTAATACAACAGGAGATCAGAAAAGTAATCCAAACAATACCAACGCTATTGCAAATACTACTTTGCCGGTAAAAGATAATGTTTTTTTACCTGTAACAGATAATACCGCTTTACCGGTAACGGATAATAAGACACTACCTGTAAATGATAATACCACTTTACCTGTAAAGGATAATACTACTTCAACTGCTAAAACTAATGAAACAATAAACGCCAGCACAAATACTGCATCTACTGAAAATCAAAATACATACAAAGAACCGGCAGCAAAAGAGCAAATTGTGAAAGCTGAATTGCTAAATAAGGAAGCGGATGTTGTAATGGGGCAGTCGGTAGAGTTAAAATCACAAGCTGCGAAATCAAAAAACACCAATACAAAGAATACTATTTACGCTCAGTCTGAAGAATTAATGAAAGAAGGACAAGATAAAAAATTGCAAGCTTCTCAGTTAACTGCCACTGCTAATACAACACAGTTTGATTCTAATCAAAATGAATTGGATCAACTGGCATCAGTATCTTCCACTAATTCATCTACCGAAATTTTAAAGGCTGAAATAACGAATGATGAAGCAAAAACCTTTTTTGATAATGCAAAAAAACAACGAATAAAAGCAAGTACAACAGAGTCGTATTCGGCAAAAGAAACTGAATTAGAAGCTGCACGGAAAAATGAAATGAAGGCTTTGGAAAAGCAAAAAGAAGCAATGGATATCTATAAAAAATACAATCCAAATTTTGTTGCTTCTGCAGCAAATACTGCTGAGAATAACAGTGCTACAAACAATTCTATAAATTCAGGAACATCAACAAACCCTGTTACAAATGCTGTGGTTAATAATGCAGGTTCAAATACTTCCAATGCACTCAATACAAACTCTTCGGAGAATACAAGCTTACCTCCTAATTTCACAACATCAGAAAACATTGATAATACTGCTATTAAAACATCTGCTTCATCTGATGTAAAATTAAGTGCTAATGAAGTTTTTGAACAGAAATCCACACTTGTTTATTCATACAAAAATCCAATCCCTATAAATAAGAAATTGCCTGAAGGTTTGATCTTTAAGGTTCAGATCGGTGCATTCCGCAAGCCAATACCTCAGGATCTATTTCAAGGCATGAGCCCTATAACCGGGGAAACTACCCCTAAAGGGTTTATACGTTACACAGTTGGAGTTTTTGAAAAATTCACAACAGCTGACAAAATAAAAAATAAAATTATTGGTATGGGCTATAAAGATGCCTTTATTGTTGCCTTCTTAAATGGTAAACGTATTCCTATAAATGAAGCGTATGCAATGGCAGGAGGAGTGCCTGCCACCGTTTTACAAATAAATAACCCGATTGCCAACACAGAAAAAAATACAGTTGTAACAACTAATGAACTACCTGCTGTTGATCAAAAATCGAATGATCAGAAAACGGATGAACTAAAAGCGATCGCCAAAACTCAAAGTGTATCAACTGTTCAAGGCTTATTCTATACGGTACAGGTTGGTGTGTTTTCTCAACCTGTTGTAGCAGGTAAGTTATACAATATGAAACCATTATATACCGAAACAGCTGCTAACGGGAACTTACGCTATTATACCGGAATTTATAAAAGTGTTTCACGTGCTGCAGAAGCAACAGAAATGATAAATGATGTAGGTATAAAAGATGCATTTGTTACTGCTTATTATGATGGTAAACGGATTTCGTTGGCGGAAGCAAAACAATACGAAAAGCAAGGAGATGCTGTATTTTCAACAGGTGCAAACGTTAATAAATTGCCAGTTTTTACTGCCCTGCCAAAACAAAGCCTGGTTGAAGAAAAATCGATTGATGATATCAAAGACATTGTACAACCAGCCGCAAATAATCCTACTTCAAATCAAATAAACAAAGACTTACCCCCAAGCAACTCCCAGGTTAATAATTCCGGAATTGTATTTAAAATACAAATAGGTGCATTTAACGATGAAGTGCCATTAGAAATAGCCAATAAATTTATTAAAATTGCTTCGAAGGGTATTAAAACTTATAAAGACAATAATGGCTTGACTGTTTATACTGTAGGTAATTTAAAAACCTATGATGAAGCCAATTCACTTAAATCTGAAGTAGTGGCAGAAAACCTTCCTGATGCGTTTATAATTGCATTCCGTAATGGCGAAAAAATACCTGTTGAGGAAGCGAGAAAATAATTAGGCCATTGTGCAATTTAGCAGAAGGCAATTTAACAATTTAACAATATCGGTGTAATCGTTTTATAATCGGTGTAATTTTTTTAAAATGAAAAACTATAATAAAATACAACACGATTCCGACACACAGTCGGATGTGATGGTTGAAACCGAAGAGGTTGAAGTAGCCGATAAGCAAATTGTACTTTATAATGATGAGTTCAACACCTTCCAATTTGTAATTGAATCGTTGATAAAAGTTTGCAAGCATGATGCTATACAAGCGGAGCAATGTACTTTTTTAGTACACTACAAAGGCAAATGTTCGGTTAAAAAAGGATCGTACGAAGAATTAGAACCTTTTTGCACCGCCTTGTTAGAAAGAGGATTGACTGCAGAAATTGAATAGTAGATACGAGTATTCAGATTTGAGATTTGAGATATTTTTATCGCAATACTAACATCCCAAACCTCAATTCTCTATTTCGAAATAAAACCCTCCAAAGTATCAATCAGGTCATTTAATAAAACAACTTTCTCTGTTGTAATAGTTTCTTTGGCAGCCTTTACTTTTTTAATTGCTTCTCTCACATCATCATTGTTAAAAGGGCCCTCCATTGTTGAAATAACCGTTATTGCTTCAAGAGAAACTAAATAGTCATTATCCAGGGCAAGAAGTATAAAGAATGAAAAATAGTGACTAAAGTTAATTTCAGATTCCCAGCAAGCAGCAACAAGCTTATGCCTCACGTTTTCAGCTTTGGGGCTTGCTATAGATAATAAGAGTAAATTTCCGCCTTTTTCTTTTTTTAATGTTAAAAGAGTTCCTTCCTTAAATTCTTTATTTGCAGGATCGGTTAGAAGAGAAATAAGGTTCGATATTTTACTTTCATCAATAGTTACAGGCTCCTCCTCCCCTTCTTTTCCAATAATTGTGGTGATATATTCTTTCGAGTCAAAGTACTTTTGTAGATCTTCAGTATTTTCCATTGTTTTAGTTAATTTGCAATAAATTGATAATAGTATTCAGAAATTTGTGGCTAAAGACTAAAAATTATTTTAGCTCAAAAGAACCCTCCAGATCCAATACCCCATCATTATATATCTCCGCTTTATAAATTCCCTTCTGAAGTTTTTCTTCCGGTTTATAATCAATACAAAGCATCATTTCTTCTTTTCTGTATTCCACTTCCTTCTTTAACGAAAAAGGTATTTGATTTCCTTTATATTCGAAAAGGTTATCTTTTGTATTGACTAAAACGTTATTATTTGGGTCCATAATTCGAATATACACCGCTTTTTTACCAATTGTAGCATATTGATTGCTATTAATGGAAAAACATATCCTAAGCGCTTCTGCTTCAGTAGCGTTCTCTAATAAAGTAATATTATTTTTAGGATCGATCTTACCGCCCCTTATAATTATATCATCAAATTGAAGTTTGTCTCTTCTAAGCTTCATTACGCTGTCTGTCAAACTTTCATTATTGATTTTTAATAAAGTAATTTCTTCTTTCAGGGAATTTTGCTGATTATAGAAAAACCAAACGCTAATTGCTGTCACAATAAATAAAGAACTGCTTATCACCATCCACAAAACCGGTTTCTTTGGCTTAGCGGATAAAACAACTGTACCCGGTTTATTATTCACCTGAAGTATAGGTTCTTCTTTTTTAATGGAGGGAGAAGAGGAAGACGTTGCAGCAGTTGAAGCTCCGTCATTTTCAGCAACAACCTTATTCTCTTCTTTAACAAAATAATGGGTTTTATGATTTGGATAATTAGTTGAAGGGGCTACTGTGCTTTTTAATACCGTTCCACTTTCTATTTTATTTTCTGTTAAAACAATTGCTTGATCTACTAAATCCTTTTTATCATTTACAGCTAAGGGAATCTTTACTTCTTCTTTTAGAATTACCGTTTTACGTGACGGGTAGCTTTCATTTTTATCCTCTTTTAAACCGATTGTTTGTGTTGCATCAATAACTTGCTTAACTACGTTTTCAGCAGCTATATCTACCTTTGAAACAAATTCTACTCTTTGTTCAGAAACTCTCTCTAAGATCACTGAACTATTTGCATCAGGGGCAATGGTTTGAACGATAGTCTGCTCCTCTTTAGTAATAATAGTTTTTACATCAATAGATATTTTCGGTTCAACATTTTTTTCTTCCGGCTTGATTGTATTACCGGACAGATCAAAGGTTTTGTGAACTGGGTAATTGCCTTTAGAATTTATATTTGCAGGAGATGGAGAAGGTATGTTTATCTTATCTGTTACAACTTCTTTTGATTTCTCTTCTATCTTTTCAGTAACCACTTCAGTAATTAAATTCACTGACTTATGAGAAGGGTAATTATCTTTAACAGCATTCGTATTTATAGGAGAAGTATTTATAGCATTGATAATATTCGATTGAACCTCAATTGCCTTTTCTTCTATTTTTTCAATTTTAATTTCATTAACTATATTGATTGTTTTCTGAGATATCTCATCAACTTTAGTTTCAATAGCAGAAGAAACAGAAGGGGGCTTGATGTCTTCTTTCTTTATTTCATTCAGTGCAGTATTAAGAATTACTGTTTTGTGCGAAAGGTAATTATCATTAACGGGAACATTACTTTTAGGTGCAGTGGATTCTGTAGATGCTACATTTAATTTATCATCCTTTAATGTTACTGTTTTACTTGGCAAATAGGTTTGATCAACCATAGATAATAGTAATAAAATTATGCAACATTTTTTATTTGCTAAATAAAATAAAGATCATTTTTTTCTAACAGACGGTAAATCCTTTACAAAACACATTCAAAATCTGAACTTGAAAACATGATTGATCTATACTTTTTCCGGCAATTTATTATAAGGGTCTACGCCAATCTTATCGGGTTTTTGATTAAGAGTAAGATTTAAAAGTGTGCTTGTTTTTGTAAATTTATAGCTTTTTAAGTAGATCTCTTTTCCATCTTTCACCATTCCAATTTGAATTTCGTCATTGATCATTTCTTCTTTTACTTTGCCTGTTTTGCTGTCAGTAACAAATTTTTTAGCAGTAACGGTCATACCCACTTTATAAGTTGCGCCCACAGGAATACAAGTAACATTACCTACTCTGATCTCATAAAAACTGCCGTTCTTAGAGGCTGCAGCCGGGTTTTGTTTTTGCCCCGGAGTTAATGCTGCTTCTGATTTAGCACCACCATTCATGTGTTTTAAGTTCAATGCATACAAAACCACAAAAACGATAGCAAAGATCAAACTTAATATTGCACTCAAACCACCAACTAAACCAAGCCCAAATATTATAGGCATTGCAGGCTGAATTATTTCGAAAGGCGTATAAATATAAAAACCAACTTTCTTTTGCTTCCACATCATCAACACACCCACTAAAATAGGAATGTTAAGTATTGCCTGAATTAAAGAAACCAATGCCCATTTACCATAATCCATTCCCATAGCACTGGCCAATGCATTCATTGACTCGCCTATTTTTTCACCATCTTTAACCCCTGCCCCTATACCATTAAGCAACCCACCGGCACTTGCTAATGCAGAATAGGAGAAATAACTGATTATGCCGCTTACCAAACTAATTCCAATACCAACAAAAGATAAGATACATAAAACGGTCAAAAATTTAGGTCTTTTTGCTGGCAAAACAGCTTCTGTTGTAGTTGGCTCCATGGTTATTTATTTACTAATGATTTATTTTTTGATGTTTCATTTCTTCAGCGACTGCAAATATATTAAATTTTAAATACAGAGCTCATATTCAAAAACTTAGCTGGCTCTGTTTTCTATTTCGGTAATTTCCTTCTTTGCTTTTCCTTAATGATAAGGCTTAATTCACGGCCTGTTTGTCCTTTTACAGAAGTATTTTCCTGCGCTCTTCTTATCAAATAAGGCAGCACTTCATTCACAGGCCCGTAAGGTACATATTTAGCCACATTGTATCCTGCGTCAGCGAGATTGTAACTGATGTGATCACTCATCCCAAGAAGTTGAGAAAAAAAGATATGTTTATTGGTTTCTTTGATATTTTTATCTTTCATCAGTTGAACCAAATTCATAGAACTATTCTCATTGTGTGTCCCGGCACAAATTGCTATTCTGTCAACGTTTTCAACACAAAATAAAAGTGCGGCATCATAATCACTATCTGTATCCTCCTTTTTATCTTGTATAGGAGATGGATATTTTTTTTCAATGGCGCGGGCACGTTCTTTTTCCATATAGGCACCACGCACCAATTTGGCACCTAAGTAATAATTGCTTTGTTGAGCGATGTTGAATGAATGTTTTAAATATGCCAGTTTATCCTTACAATACATTTGAAACGTATTGTAAACAATAGGTTTCTGAATATTATATAATGCCATCATCTTATTGGCCAGATCATCAATTGCTTTTTGGATCCAGCTTTCCTCGGCATCAATAAAAACGGGAGTGCCTGCATCATGCGCTGCTTTGCAGATCCTGTCAACACGATGCTCTATACGTTCAAATTCTTTTTTTTCATCTGAAGTCAGCGATTGATCTGCAGTAACTTTCTCCAATAACCCCAGTCGGGCAAGGCCTGTTACTTTAAAAACAGAAAAAGGAATAAGACTATTATTTTTGGCTTTAGCAATCGTAGCAATCGTTTCGGTGGCACATGCATCAAAATCATGTTCGGACTCTTTACCTTCTACTGAGTAATCTAAAATAGTTCCGATATTAAATCGACCCAATTCTTTGATCGTTTTATCACATTCTATGATGGTTTCCCCGCCACAAAATTGTTTGAAAATAGTAGCTTTTATTAATCCTTTTATTGGCAAATATGTTTTAATGGCAAAATTGGTAAGTACTTGCCCAACATTTACAAACGTTGGATTGGATACCATTTTAAATAACCAGTATGAGCGGTTTAAATCGTTATTTGTTTTGCCTGAAAAAGCAATTTCTGTATTATTGAATGATAGCATTTTTTTATATTTAAAGCATACAAATATAGTGTTTAGTTAATTCTAATGGAGTTGATTCAATAAAAGCTTATTAACCTTTGATTCAATAAGCCGAAAACTCTTTATTTTATATCAAACCGATCAATAATTTATGTGAATTAAACTGCTAAAAAATCAATACAATGGCGGTTTATGGGAATTCTCACGAAACTTCCTGAGAAATCACAGATATACTTTTGGTATTATACTATATTTGCTCCATCAAATACCAGTTTATGACAGAAATAAAGGCATCCGATTATTCGATTTTTGTATCTAAAGACATTACCAAAGAGATCAACCGATTTCTGAAAGCAAATGAAAGCAGGTATTCAAAACTATTTATATTGGTGGATGAAAAAACATTTGAATATTGTTATCCCCAGCTGGCTGCGCATATCCCTGCTTTTAAAGATGCAGAGATCATTGAAATTGAAAGTGGTGAAAACAGCAAAAACATTGAAGTATGTACTCAAATATGGGCAACATTAAGTGATTACGGTGCCGACAGGCGATCGCTGATCATAAATCTTGGTGGTGGGGTGATTGGTGATATGGGAGGTTTTATTGCATCTGTATTTAAACGTGGGATCGGTTTTATAAATATTCCAACCACCTTACTTTCCCAGGTTGATGCTTCTGTTGGAGGCAAGGTAGCTGTTGACCTAAATCATATAAAAAATGAAATAGGTTTGTTCAGCAATCCTTCAGCGGTTTTTATTGATACTACTTTCCTGCAAACATTGGATGAAAGGCAACTATTATCAGGCTTTGCTGAAATGATAAAGCACGCATTAATTTCCGATGCCCTTTATTGGAAAAAAATTAAAGAAGCTGATATCTTTGATTTTGAAAAAATTGATCCTTTAATTGAAACATCCATTCACATAAAAAACAAAATTGTACAGGAGGACCCCTTTGAAAAAAACAAGAGAAAAGCACTGAATTTTGGACATACCATTGGGCATGCTATTGAATCTTATTTTTTGTTGAAGCAAAATAGCCGCAAACAATTGTTACATGGTGAAGCAATTGCTATAGGAATGATATGTGAAGCGTATTTGTCGAATAGAATTGTAAAACTCCCGAATGAGGCGTTAGAAGAGATTACCTCCTTTATTTTATCATTGTATGAACCTGTTCAATTGAAAAGAACAGATTTTGACAAGATGACAGAACTTATGTTTCACGATAAAAAAAATGAAAATGAATTGATAAATTTTTCATTAATTTCTTCCATAGGGAAATGCGAAATAAATAAAACAGCAACTCCTGATCTAATAAAAGAAGCTTTAAAATATTATTCAGAAAAAGTAAAGATTTTGAAATAGTGAGCCGTAAAGAAGCCTCATTCATTTGATAATGCCGCGTTAGGGATTGCAGCGTAAATCCTTTTCTATTTAGAAAAGATTGAAGTGGAAAGCCCAGCCCTTTCTTTTCAGAAAGGGAACGCCCAAATAAAATTGTTTAGAAAATTGTTATTTTATCGAACTAAGGTTGGCAATCAAAATTTACTCAATACTTATAAATTTCCGGTTCAGACTCAAGCTTAACTTACGCTTATAATCCTCCTGAAGCCAGAAAACATAATTATCGGTACTCTTGCAAATACAATAGGAATATCGCTTTACCCGGTATTTAATATCTTCTTCCAAGAGTTTAGCGAGTTCCATGGCTTCAAAATAATCGGTACTGTTCTCAGCACATATTCTTGCATGCTGTTCAATAGAATTCTCAATAGCAGCTTTTGGCCTGAGCCCCTGTTTAGTTAAAAGTGCATATTCTTCTTTTATATTAAACTCCACTGATTCGGACTTACTGAATTTTTCACGTAGTTCAGCAGGCATAACATATTTAAACTGGCGCTCAATTTCCACGTCAGTAGAAAGGTTTTGAAGATAATAATCAGGAGCACGGAATATCGCCTGCCAATCGATATATGAATCCCAAAGCCCGAAACGCAATGCATTATTACCAAGATCTATAACAGTAAATTCTGATTTGTTTGGAAGTATACGGGATCCCCTACCAATCATCTGGTAAAACAAAGTAAGAGATTTAGTGGCACGGTTCAATATAATTGTTTCAACTGTAGGTTCATCAAAACCGGTAGTGAGAATGCCTACCGAAGTAAGAATAGCATCGGGTTTGGTTTTAAACCAATGTAGAATATCTTTACGTTCCTGATCGCTGTTGGTATTATCCAGGTGCCTGATATCGTACCCTGCATTCATAAATAAAGAATATACCGCTCTGGAAGTATTGATACCGTTATTAAATATCAGCGTTTTTTTTCCTAAAGATTTTTCTTTGTAGGCAAGTAACAGCTTCTCCTGCATAAGATAATTTCCATAAAGCAGATCAGATGAGCTAACAGTATAGTCCCCATCAATTCCAATTTTTAAGGAACCAAGATTAACATCAAAGCTGTATGTATTTGCTTTGGACAGAAAACCTTTTTCGATCAGGGAAGAAATAGAGTGACCAACAATCAGTTCACTATAGTTCTCATGCATCGGAAGTTTAATATTGGAACTTAATGGTGTGGCTGTAACACCAAGAATGTCAGCCTTTTCAAAAAATTGAAATAATTTTCGGAAAGAATTGTAATGCGCTTCATCAATAATAACTAAACCCACATGCTCCATTTCCAGTTTTTCATCCTGAAGCCGGTTGTTTAATGTTTCAACCATTGCAACAAAGCACATATAATCATCCTGGTCAGGTAAGGTCTTAACTTTACTATTGATAATCTTATTTTTTACACCGAATTCGCTAAGCATTTCAGACGTTTGACCACAGAGTTCGATACGATGTGTGAGTATCAACACTTTCTTGCCTAATTCCTGTATATATCGCTTTGCGATCTCTGAAAAAATGACCGTTTTTCCTCCACCGGTAGGAAGCTGGTACAAAAGGTTATGTCCTTCAGGAAAATTCTTAAGGCGCTCAAATATCCTATCAATAGCATCCTGCTGATAGTCATATAATTCTTTTCCTACTTTTTTTTCCTCTATTTCCAAGCGACCAAGCGTCATCGTCTTATAAATTACAAATCTTACAAAAGTAATCAATTATTAAGGTTTATCGAAGAAAATGGGCTGCTTAATATAAATTATTTTGTTAAAAAAACTTATATTTGAAAAAGCAAAACAGTAAAGGAATCATCATATTTGATTTTACCCTCAGAACGTACTATCAATGATTTTACTAATTTAACTTGTCAGCCATGAATAACCTTTTTAAAATCACAACCTTTATTCTAATTATTGTTACATCGAGTAATAAAATTACCGGGCAAAATTGCAATAACATGAATATCCAGTGGAAATCGGATATTTCTTCCACTTGTAATTTTATGATAATGACCATGATTCATGATGACCTGAACCGGCCATATCTCTATGTTGCAAACAAAGAGGCGGGGTTGAAAATTTATGATATTTCTGTTATTACCTCACCGTTATTAATTGCAACTGTTCCCACAAATTTGTTTGCTACACTGGATGTAATGAATGTTTCACAAAGTGGAAACTATCTTTATCTCGCACTTGGAAATACGTTCACCAATCCTCAGCAAGGCGGAATGGCAATTGTAGATATAACAAATCCGCTTTTGCCTGTTGTTACTGATTATTATTTGGTTCCATCATCTACCAGTGGTGGAGGTATTATAAAAGTGGAAGGGGACTATGCTTACTTAGGGGCCATGAAAAATGGTTTGGTGATCCTGGATATAACCAACAAAAGCAATATACAGTTTGCTTCGCAGTTTGCACCCAATATAAATTATCCTCCTATTGCAAATCCAAATCCTGACTATTACAATGCACGAGGAATGGAAGTTAAGAACAGCATTGTATATCTATGCTATGATGGCGGTGGATTCAGGATCATCAATTGCACAAACAAACTTTCGCCAATGGAAACAGGACGCTGGTGTAACCCTGCAGTGTACACTCCTTTGGATCATCCCAAAGCATACAACAATATTATACTGGACGATACACTTGTATATATTGCAGTGGATTATTGCGGAATGGAAATTTTAAACATTGCAGATACCAGTAATATAACACTTACCGGATGGTGGAACCCTTATAACTGTCCGAACAACAATTGGTTCAACACTCCTGTTCATGCCAATGAAATTCAATATAATAAAAATTGCAAACAGATCTTTTTATCTACAGGAAAAAGCGACATGATGGTGGTTGATGTTTCAAATCCGGCACAACCTGATTCATGTAATTTTTACGGGGGAGTCACCAATAACCTCGGTACCTGGGGAGTGGGATTATATCAAAATGAAATATATCTATCCTATATCTGCTCTGTTGTTCCATTCGCTTCCAATTGGACAGGGGTGAAAATTTTAACTTATACATCCTGTCCTCTTGGCATAGAAGAATCCAATGATTTTGGATTTTCAATTTATCCGAATCCTGCACAAGATGAACTGAAAATTGAAACACCAATTTATTTAAACAATGCTGAATTGATAATATTTAATTCTTTAGGTCAACCTGTAAAAAAGATCTCAAAAATGAATGGAGATAGCTTTACAATTGAAAATATGGAATTATCAAATGGACTATATTTTATAGTACTTACCAATGAAAATAAACAGGTAACAAGTAAACTTTTGATTGACCAATAAACAATTATGATTTATTTGTTATAAATACCCTTCAAATGAGCTATTTATTTGGGAGATAACCTATAAAAATCGAAAAATCAGGTTTAATGAAATTTTAATGATCTTTTAACGTTAAACAAAATTGATTAGCTTCTGTTCCGCCATACTATTATATTTTATGCTTTTTCTTTTATTTTCAGTAATTTAGTAAAATTAATTTTCATCCATCAAAAAATGAGTCCTGAATTATCGTATTGGTTTTTTAATAAATTGGAAAATGATCATTTCAGTCTTATTTATATGGGTGAATTTGTAGATGAAATAACTGAAACGTTGATACGTGCAAATATTGCCAGTATTGATGAACCCGAAATTTTAAAAAGGAAACTATCTTTTTTAATGGTTGAATGCTTTCAAAACATTATACGACATGCTGATAAACCTGAAATAATTAATGTTACAAACAACAAACCTAAAATGTTTTTAGTTAGGAACATTGGAAAAGCATTTTATATCAGTACAACTAATTTGATTGAAAATTCAAAAAGTACCAACTTAACCTCAAAACTAAAATCTATAAATAAATTTACCCGGGAAGAATTGAAGGCTGATTACCTCGATGTTTTGGCCAATACAGGCTTTTCCGAAAAAGGAGGTGGCGGTCTCGGACTTATTGAAATGGCAAGAAAATCAGATTCAAAACTCGAATTTGATTTTGAAGGTATTAATTATTTCTTTTCCAATTTCTTTATCCAGGTTCGCTTAGGTAATATGAATAAAAATGAAAATGATAATACTGATGCTGATATTTTAAAAAGTTCTAAAGATCTTTATAATGGCATGGTAAAAGAAAATATTTTGTTGCTCCGAAAAGGCGATTTCTCCCAACAAAGCATTCTACCGCTTATTGACCTGATTAAAAGTAACATCGATTCAAATAAAAAATTACCTCTTTTCAAAAAAAAGACATTATACATACTTATTGAAGTTCTTCAAAATATAAGCAAACATGCAAAAGAGGAAAATGGGAAACGTGAAGGTTTATTTATGATCTCTTTAAAAAACAACAGATATACTATTAATACCGGCAACTTTATTGACAGCGCAGACGTAGAACCACTCAAAGAAAAATTAGAAAACCTTGTTGGTTTAGATGAAAAAGGCTTGGCCGAAATGTATAAAAAAAAGATACTTAATGAAGAAAATAATAAGTCAGGTAACGTTGGAATTGGATTGATTGAGATGGGCAAATATAGCAGCGAGAAATTAAAATATAATTTTATGAGACATTCGGATACTGTATCATTTTTTTCATTGAGCATTACCATCTAATAATTATGGAAAAACCATTAAAATTAAAACCTACAGAAGATACACCACAGGTTGTATTTGATATTTCAAAAGACCAATTTATCATAAGTGGAAAATCCTTACCTGAGAATCCTGCTGAGTTCTATGAACCAATTATCGACTGGATATCTTCATACATTAAGAAGCCAAATGCTTACACTGAATTCAAAATAAACATTGAGTATTTTAATTCTGGTTCTGTAAAACAAATCATGGTTCTATTCACCCTACTTGAAGAAATAATAACAACCGGCAATAAGGTAAAAATTGTTTGGTGTTATGATAAAAACGATGATTTAATGGAAATAAAAGGATATGAATTCAAAAACATGTTAACAATCCCTTTTGAACTTACAGTTTGTTAAAAAATTGACAAAGATATTAGGTGTTAGATATTGGATGTTAGATGGCTTATAACAAACATTTTATCGGAAATCCAAAACCAGGCATCTTAAAATTTCATCCCAATTACCAGCATATCATCTGTTTGTTTATAATCCCCTCTCCAGTTTTTTATTGTTTCTTCAATTGCTGATTTTTGCATGTCCATATCCATTGAATGAATATTTAACAGTAAGTTCTTAAACTGGGCAGTATTAAATTTTTTATTTTCAGGCCCACCAAATTGATCAGCAAATCCATCTGTAAACATATAAACTGACATGTTTTTTTCAATTGGAATAATCTGTTTTGTAAATTCAACTTCAGTGTTTTTTCGAGTCCCAAAACTCCTTCCACCAATAGCCTTTATATCAGGCTTAATAACATGAACGATATTATCTTTCACAATATATATGGGATTCATCGCTCCGGAAAATTCAATGTATTTTTTCTCAAGATCTATTACACATATCGACATTTCCATTCCGTCCTGAATAAGTGAAACCTCTTCTTTTTGATGTAATGCTTTAAAAACACCACTATGCATTGATTTTAAAATGGAATCAGGTTGGATAATGTGTTTTTCGTGAATTATTTCATTTAATAAACTATTGCCGACCAGCGACATAAAAGCGCCTGGAACACCATGACCTGTACAATCAACAGCTGCAACAATAATTAGCCTGGAGTCCACTATCGAAAGTAATTGATCGTTTTTTTCGATTGGCTCACTTAATAAGCGCCCCGCCTCAACTTCTGCAAACCAATAAAAATCTCCACTTACGATATCTCTCGGCTGATAATAAATAAATGATTGAGGTAGAATTTTTTTGATTTCATTTTCCGGAAGGAGAATTGACTTCTGGATACGACTTGCATAATTAATACTATCAGTAATTTTTTTACTCCTCTCATTCAAAAGAATATTAGTTTTTCTTTTTTCTCTATAGTGCTTATATATTAGAAACAAAAATCCAATCAGGAGAAACACAAAACAAATTGCAAAAAACAATAACTTTTTTTGAGTGGAAATATCTTTTTTCTGCAATGCGATCAGCTTCTTCGCAAGCGACAATTCAAGCACAGCTGAATTCAGCAAGGCTTCTCTTTCATTTATTATCAAGCTATCCAGAAAAGAACCAGCATTCATTTTATCCAACTCAAGCTGTTCAATCGCGTTATGAATTTCAGATTCACGTTGTATTATATCAGCTGGACTTAAATTTTCAATTCCAACAATGGGTTTTAACGCGAATTCAGATTTTATTTGGGTTTTTATAACTGTATCAGGCAACTGCTTTTTTTCTTTTACATTTTCCTGTATATATTTTTTTTCAGTTTGTACGAAATTTTTATTTTTCAAAACAGCACGTTTCATAAGTGAAACATGAGTGTTTGGCTCGTCATCTCGTGTCAAAAGCCCCTTTTTCCTGACAGGCTGATTTGCTTCAAAATCCATAAAATTTGATCGCGGATGATAATACAATTTCCCAAAGGGAATATTTATTTGGGAAGTATCTTTAGAATGGAAACTATTTAATATCAATTCGGCACCACTGAATCGTATTCCATTAGCAGCAATATTAGCAGGTACTGATTTTACATCAATTATTAATATACTTTTTGTATAACCACGTTTTGAAAGTTCAACTTTATAAATTTTGCCGAGATTAATTTTCAGAAGAAATTCTCCTTTTTTATTGGTCTTTGTGTTAAAAATTGATTTTCCGCTCTCCGAAATATTAATTGAAACGCCATCCAATGTTCCTTCAAGAATAATTTGCTTACCTCGTTTAAGAAATTTATTTGATGGATCATGGTTATACCCATAAACCTGACCGTCAACTATTAGTTTCCCTGCATCATTTTCCTGCGAAAAACAAAATGAAAGGGAATGAAAAAACGCGACTGAAATAACCAAAAAATATTTTATATTTTTCATTTCAATAGAATAATTATTTTAAAAAGAAATGGAAGATAAAAAATTAGCAACCGTACAAAATCACTCACAAATAAACGTTCCGGATATCTTGGCTTGCAATTCTTTCCGTAACATATTCAAAGCTGCATTTGCTGTTTTTTGAATGTTCCGTTCACGGTTGGTTCCAAACAAAAACTTTTCAGAAATTACAGTTTCCGGAGTTGCAATTGCAATCCATACTGTTCCTACAGGTTTTTCATCCGTTCCTCCACCGGGACCCGCAATACCTGATGCTGCTATGGAATAGTCCGTTCTGTATTTTGTACGGATGGCTTTGGCCATTTGTTCCACTACCGGTTGACTAACTGCGCCTTGTTTTTCAAGCAAATCTTTTGAAACACCTAATTCGATCTCTTTTATTTCGTATGAATAGGAGATTACAGAACCAATATAATAATCTGAACTGCCGGGAACTTTAGTAATTAAATGCGATATATACCCTCCAGTACAACTTTCGGCAGTTGAAACTGTTTTTTTTAATTGATTTAATAATTTACCTACAATTTGCTCCAACGTTTCGGTTTCTTCACCAAAATTTTCATAACCATAAATATATTCAGAAATAATTATTTTTAATTCCTCAATTTTTTTATCTACTACGTTATTAAGTGTTTTTACGTCATCACCTTTTGTACTGAGCCGCAAACGAACCATTCCGGGCGAAGGTAAATAGGCCAACTTAATATTATCCTGAACTAAACTATCTTCCCAATCCGAAATTAGATCAGCTAAATAGGATTCTCCAATACCTTGTGTCAAAATTGTTTTGTGAACAATAGCAGGTAATTTAAAATGCTCTTTTAACTTAGGAATAACCTGATTTTGCATCATGGCCTTCATTTCATAAGGCACTCCAGGCATCGAAATAAAAACTTTACCATCCCTATCAAACCACATTCCGGGAGCTGTACCATTCTGATTCCTTATAACAGTGCATATTGAAGGTACTTCCGCCTGCAAACGATTGATTGGTGTAACTTCTTTTTGATAAGCATTAAATATTTTCACCACATCCTGATACACATCTTCATCAAAGCGCATGGTGGTTTTAAAATAGTCGCATAACGTTTTTTTGGTGATATCATCTTTGGTTGGACCCAAACCACCGGTAATTAAAATAATATCTGCGCGCTCCTTAGCTTCATCCAATGCTTTTAAAATATGGTTACGATCGTCAGAAACAGATGATATTTGTTTTACACTGATACCATTCATATTAAGCAAAGTGGCAATGAAAGCGGAATTAGTATCCACGATCTGACCAATTAATATTTCATCTCCTATCGTTATTATTTCTGCAAGCATATTCTTAATTAATTTTTCACATAAAAAGCCCAAACGATCTGTGTTTCATAATACACAGTATATCAATACCAAATTCATAACTTATTTTACAATCGTCATTTCATTTAATAAATACCCAGCCCCTGCATATTTATCAATCACAAACAACGTATAATGGATATCCAAAACAATGTTCCGAACCTGATCAGGGTTGTACATAATATCACTCATTGTACCTTCCCAATTACGATCGAAGTTGGTTCCGATTAATTGCCCTTCGCCATTCAAAACCGGACTTCCTGAATTACCGCCAGTGGTGTGATTGCTTGCACAAAATGCTATACGTAGTTCTTTATTTTTATCGGCATATTGACCATAATCCTTTTTTAGATATAACTCTTTAAGTTTTGGTGATACCACGAACTCTTCTACCAAAGGATTTTCTTTGGCCATTAAGCCATCTAAAGTTGTATAATAATTGTAATAAACAGCATCGCGTGGGAAGTATCCTCCCACCTTTCCGTAAGCGACACGCAACGTACTATTTGCATCCGGATAATATTTTTTATCGGGAATTAACTCACGCATACCCTTCATATAGGCACGGTCAAGCTTAGCAATTTCAACTTCTAATTTATTATATTGAGGACGCACATCGTTCGAAAATTTGTTATAACAACTCAACATTAATTTATAGATAGGATCTTTCTGAATTTTTTTATAATCTTTTCCAATACTTGAAATGGCCTTGTCCATGCTGATTTCAGAAACAAGCATTGATTTCCCATATATATCAGCTGCATATTTTTGAAAATCACCCTTATATTTTTTCTCTATTTCGTTAAAAATATCTGCCTGCTGCGCTTTACTTATATCAGTAGCATACATCTTTAATAATGCGGCACATATTTTTTTATCGGTATCGGCATTATAATCCTTAAAAAATTTCTTTGTGCCTGATTTTAATTTTTCAATATCTTTTTGAATATCAGTCTCTTTCTTACCAAAGCTTAATGAATCTACAATATTTTTTAGGCTGAACGCATAACTTATGGCTTCTATTCCTAAAATAGATTCAACAAAATAATCACGCTGTTTGTTTAATGAGCTAAATTGTGAGTATGATTTTTCAAAATCACCAAATAGCTTTCCATATTTTCCATTGGCCTTATCATCTGTATTTACTTTCAAAAGAAAATCCTGCTCAACTAATTTCTTCTTATTCAAAGCATCCAGTTTTTTCAACCCATTTATCTCACCGATCCATTTTTTATAATAATTCGCCAGACTCGCATATTTTGAAGCGTACTGAATCCGAACAGCATCGCTTGATCGCATATCGGCATCCATTATTGATAAGCGGGCTTCACGGATCTTAACTTTGGCAGGATCCGATTCATTCATGATCATATTTACAGCGTATGAAGATAAATATTCATTTGTACGGCCGGGAAAGCCATAAACCATTGTAAAATCACCTTTTTCAACATCCTTCATAGAAATCGTTAAATGATTCTTTGGTTTGTAAGGAACATTATCAGCAGAATATTCTGCCGGTTTATTATCTTTATTTGCATATATGCGAAAAATAGAGAAATCCCCGGTGTGTCTTGGCCACATCCAGTTATCAGTATCACCGCCAAATTTACCGATAGAGGATGGTGGAGCCCCAACCAAACGTACGTCCCTGAATGTTTCAGTTATAAACATATAATATTCATTCCCATAATAAAACGGACGAATATAAGCTCCATAATGAGTGCCTTTAACAGCTTCGTTCTGTATTTCAACAATAGCTTCGTTTATTTTTTTCTCCCGCGCAGCATCACTCAAGGTATCTGAAACATTAGCAAATACCTTAGCAGTAACATCTTCCATACGAATAATAAAGGTTGCTGTAAGCCCCGGGTTCTTTAATTCCTGAGATTGATCCATTGCCCAAAAACCATTGGTAAGTAAATCATTTTGTACCGTGCTGTGTGCCTGTATTTGTCCGTAACCACAATGATGGTTGGTTAACATCAAACCTTTATCAGAAATAATCTCCGCTGTGCAACCACCACCAAAATGAACAATAGCATCTTTTAAACTTGATTTATTAATGCTGTATATGTCTTCAGCAGATAATTTTAATCCGTTCTTTTGCATATCGGATTCGTTTAATTGCTTTAACAGCAAGGGAAGCCACATTCCTTCATCAGCTTTTAAAGAAATTGCGAATACAAAATTAAATACTAAAAATGTGGAGATGATCTTTTTTACCATAATGAATTAATTTGATATTAAATGTGTTTCTATAAAATGAACTTAATTAGTTTTTAATTATTTTTTTAAAATGTTTTTTATCTGGAGTGCTCAATTGCAACATATACAAGCCCTTTGACAATGTATTAGCCTCATTAAAATTAAATACATTGTAACTATTAGCGCTCGCATTTTCGTGTTTTCTGAAAATTTCGCGTCCCGAAATATCATATAGTTCAATGTCAATCTTTTGTTTTTTATTAGAATAAAACGTGATTTCGAAATTATTATTGAAGGGATTGGGATGAACATTTAGTTTATCTCTGTTCAACTCGTGATTATCAATCCCTGTTAGAATAGTGTTAGCCACACAAAAATTTGGAATTCCATAACCTTTTATTGAATCGGGGTTTGAAAACTGACTTGCACTTTCTTGAATTGCATTAAGTAATTGCATATTAGTAACCGAAGGATTAGCCTGCCACAAGCATGCTACCGCACCAGCAGTGATCGGTGAAGAAAAAGAAGTTCCACTTGAAGTGGTAATGTCTCCGCTATTTGCAGCTATTACAGCATTCAAACCTCTGGCAACGGTGTTTGGTTTTATACGGCCATCTATTGTAGGTCCCCGGGAACTCAAAGATGCAATGAATCCAGCTGAATCCACAGCGCCAACGGTTAAAATACTATCAGCATCAGCCGGAGCTGAAATTTTATACCAGGGAGGACCACCAAAATTCCCGGCACTTGAAACTACCATAATACCTTTACTGGCAGCCAGATCAGCCGCCTTGGTAATAATCGTTGTATTTCCATCCAAATCGGAATAGGTGTGATTGTCGGCAGAGTTATCAAAATAGTTATAACCCAAAGAAGAATTAATAATATCTGCTCCTACACTATCGGCAAACTCCGCTCCAACCAGCCAGGTTATTTCTTCCGAAAGACTTTCAGAATTTGCATCCTCTGTGCGAAGTAACCAATAATTCGCTTTTGGTGCAGTTCCAATAATTTTTCCGGGGAGATCAGCCACCATACAGGAAAGTACATTCATTCCATGTGGAAAATCTTCATAAACCATTGTATCCCCACTAATAAAATCGCGAGTTCCAAGCAATTGGTTATTTATTCTCATACTCTCAAAAGCAGGCAGTATGTTAACATCAAAAAAGCCTGCATCCAATACAGCTATAGTCATACCTTGCCCCTGGTATCCTAAATTATGCATACAATCAACACCAATTTGATTTGCCTGCTTAAAGGATGGACCATAATTCAATACATTGGAAGCTGATGGATTATCAAATTTTTCTGCTGAAACAGCATTATAACCACTTTCAGATTCGAATTTGGAAATACTCTTTATTGGTTGTGAAGTTTCAATTTTTTTTACATTTTTTACATAAGCCAAAGCTTTTATCGCAGTAATTTTAGTGGTATCGGAAACGGAAACTAAAATTGCATTAAACCATTTGGATCGATTTACAACGGTAATACCTCCTATTGCACGTAGTTCAGCAACATAAAGATGATTTACCGGCAGATCATTGATGTCAATAAGTATGTTTTGTTTATTTCTGCGATCAATGGCTTTTTGCGATAAATAAGCTGATGGATCATTTACAGAAAATGGACTGCCATTTTTATCTTTAAACTGAACCCAGAATTTAGATGATGTTGTTTGGGCTATTGCAAAATGAAAAAACAAGGAAAGGAATAAAAGAGGAAATATATTTAATATTTTATTTTTCATTTAGTATTCTTAGATTACAAGCAGCACCCCCATAGGGTTTCAAATCCTGAAAGGGGTATTTTAAGTATATATTCAATTCAAAGTTTGCCCATTGGTGTTAAATTTTCAACCCTGACAGGGCTAAAAACCCTATCAGGGGAATGTGATTAAAATATAATTCGCTGGCGTTCAATGATACCACCACCAACTAAATCGTCTCCATCATAGAATACAGCAGATTGCCCTGGAGCAACAGCCGATACAGGACTGTGAAACAATACATTCAGTTTATCATCCATGTGAGTAACAGAAGCCATTACTCCCGGATCTTTGTAACGTATTTTTGTAAGCGTTTCATAGTTATCCGGTAAACGGGCATATTTAATTAAATTAATCTTCCCTACCACCATTTGCTGTTGTTCCAGGTCCTCTTTTGTACCAAGTACCACGGTATTTGTTTCCGGCACAATTTCCAACACATGCAATGGTTCACCTACAGCTATTTCCAAGCCTTTACGTTGACCTATAGTATAAAAAGGAAAACCTTTATGTTTACCTAATACGCGGCCTGTTCTATCCACAAAATTTCCTCCATCCACACGTTCATCCAAACCGGGCACTTTTCGTTTTAAAAATCCACGGTAATCATTATCCGGAACAAAACAAATTTCATAACTCTCGCTTTTAGTTGCCAGATCAACATAACCATTATCAATGGCCATTTGTTTAATTTCTGATTTACGATAGTTTTGCAATGGGAAAATGGTCCGTTTCAAACTTTCTTGTGTTAATCCCCACAAAACATAGGACTGGTCTTTTGTTTGGTCTAAACCTTTTGAAATAACATAACGATCATTCTCTTCACGGATACGTGCATAATGTCCGGTAGCAATAAATTCGCAATCCAGCATGTCGGCACGTTTCAAAAGAGCAGCCCACTTAATATGCGTATTACATAATACACAAGGGTTTGGTGTACGACCCGCCAAATATTCTTCTACAAAATTATCGATAACATAGTCACCAAATTCATTTCTGATATCAAGTATAAAATGTGGAAAACCTAAGTTTACCGCTAATAAACGGGCATCATTAATTGAATCCAAACTGCAACAACCTGTTTCTTTACTTGAACCACCTGATGATGCATAATCCCAGGTTTTCATGGTGATACCTACAACCTCATATCCTTGCTCATGAAGCAATAATGCAGCAATAGAACTATCTATTCCACCACTCATTGCTAATAATACTTTTCCTTTTTTGCTCATTGTTTTTTACAGATAATAGCTGTAATACTCTGGAATATGAATTTGAATTTGTTTTTTATTTGAATAAAGATTAGCCAAATGGCTATTGGACTGGAATTTACTCCTGATTTGGCTCTTTTATTTCCTTTTGTTCATACTGTTTTTTCGACTTTTCTTCTTCTTCTTTTGTCATAATAGTGCCTTCATCTTTAGACTTACCATTTGTATAAAGTACTTTCTTCTTAAGGGTGCCATCCATGTTATAAAAATTCCATTTTCCGTCTTTTAAATCATTTTTATAAAAACCTTCTATACTCATTGTCCCTGAAGGATAATAAAAAAGCGTTTTTCCTTCTACTTTGTCCTTTTTATATTGTCCCTTGTATTTTATTTTTCCATCAGCAAAATATTTAATACAGTCGCCATCAACAAGACCATTTACATATATTTTATCCTCCGAAAGCTGACCGTTTGTGTAATAAATCTTACAACTGCCATGTTTCAGGTCGTTTAAATAGGATTCAACCGACACTAATTTCCCTTCATCATTATAAAATCTCCATAAACTATCTTTTTTCTGATTAATATATTTTCCTTCACCTACTAATTTCCCTGAACCATTAAAATGCTGAGAATACCCAACTGTACCGTTTTTAGAAAAAACAGTGATAGCCCAGGGGATACCTGCTTCGGAGTAATAAATGAACTTTCCATTGGGAAAATCATTTACAAAATTGCCATCATATAATTTCTTTTTATTTGAACTGAATTTGATCCAATGGCCCTGCTTTCTGCCAGCCGCATCAATCACATTGGGAGCGTCCTGAGCTACCAAAAAAGATGCGAAAAATATGTTTAATGCTATAAAAAGCGAACTACGTTTCATTTTAAATACTTTAAGTCTCGGTAAATAAACTAAAACACAAATAAGAAATAGTCTTACGAGTGTTATCCTAAAAACCAATATATTACACAAAAGTAAGGAAATTTGTTGCTAATAAATTCAAAAATCAGACCAATTTTAGATTGACGAATTGGGAACGAGGGAATAAGAGCAATACAGGGAACTGATTCTTGTTAAATGTTATTTGTAGTATTCCAGTATATCATTTAAACTTTGCTCAATAGAAATGGCATTGTTCCAACCTGTATCTAACTTTATTTTTTCATTGGATCCAATAATTTTTCTAATATCATTTGGACGAACCAACTGATTATCAATAGTCTGAATTACAGACATATCTAAAATAGAAGCCATAATTTGAATTACGTCATTCAGTGAAATTCCTCTGCCGCTACAAATATTATATACTTCGCCAGCTTTACCCTTTTTAAACAAAAGATAATATGCTTTTACAACATCTCTTACATCAACAAAATCACGAATAACAGATGTGTCCCCTGTTGATATTTCTTTTATTTCAGAAGCGTTATTTTTTAAATGAGTTAACTGTTTTGCAAATGAGGATACAACAAAGATATCTTTCTGATAAGCACCTATATGATTAAATGAGCGCGTCATTACAATATCCAATCCATAGCTATCCGCATATACTTTTGACAACATTTCCTGTGAAACTCTTGCAACAGCATAAGGGCTATTTGGTTTTAATGCATGGGTTTCTTTCAAAGGCAATTCGCTCTCATTTACATTTCCATACTCTTCAGATGAACCAACTGAAAGTATCCTGCATTTTAAATTTAACGAATGTATGGTCTCAATTAAATTAAGAAAAATATTGGTGTTATTGGTGAAACTTTCAACGGGCTTTTTCCAGCTAAGTGCAACACTGCTGAATGATGCCAAATGCAATACATAATTGGGTTTAAACTCAGAAATAACTTTTTCGAGTTCCGTTTTATTTAGCAGATCCACCTTCAAAAAATCGCACTTTACATAATTGAAATTTTTAATGTTAAAAGAGGGAGGAAACAGATCTATTCCAACAATGTGTACAACCTTTTTTTCACTTTCAAGGAAATCTAAAAAATGTTTACTTACGAAACCAGAAAATCCGGTGACTAAAAACCTATCAGAAATAATCATAATTTTATTTATCTATTTTCTTAAAAAGTTCCTGTACTCCGGCAACAAAAGTACTCCAGAGAAAACGTTGTTTTTCAATAATAGTATTTTGAATAAAAATTTGTTCCTTATTGTTAATATAAAAATCCACAATAGCATCTGCTATTGATTTAGGATCAATTTCGGTGACATAGCCTACCTTATTATGGGGAACAGTTTCAGGCAATCCTCCTACCCTGGTTACCAACATTGGTTTTTCGAAATGATAAGCAATTTGAGTAACGGCACTTTGCGTGGCAGTACGGTATGTTAGGGCTACCATATCAGAAGCACAAAAATAAAAACGCACTTCATCCGAAGGAATATATTCAGTTTTTAAAATAACGCTGTTTTCCAGCTTGTTTTTTTCAATAATGTCCAAATAAGGGGCAGAATCTTCATAATACTCTCCGGCAACAATAAGTTTTACTCCTAATTGTTTAACACGTTCATCTGCCATTGCTTCAAGCAACAGATCCAAACCTTTATACTTTCGGATAAATCCAAAAAACAGGATATGCTTGTCATTTTTATTTAAATTTAGATGCGCCAACGCATCCAGTTTATTCACTTTCTCGCCAAAAAGACCATTCATTGGAAGAGGCAAAAAAGATTTTTTATCATTATTCGTAAATGTATTCAAGTCAGTCAATACAGATTCCGACATTGCTATAAAACCATCACATTGATTTACAAAATAATTCGTAAACATCTTATCTCCGGGCCGTTTTTCGTGTGGGATCACATTGTCGGTAATTGCAATGGTTTTTATATTGGTTCCCCATTTAACCAATCTGGCAATGGTTCCCATACAAGGTCCCATAAATGGCAACCAAAAACGGAAAATTACATAATCAGGCTTTTCATCTTTTATTTGTTTTGCAACTTTTAGCCAATTGAAAGGATTTACGGAATTTATTTTTGTTTCTATGATAATATCTTTGGGCCCAATGCCATTATCATATTGAGTTTTACCGGGAAACAAAAAATTGGGGTACTGCAGCGAAAAGGAAAATATTTTTGCATCAATTCCTGCGGCATTCATTGCACGGCATAATTCTTCGTTCGAATTGGCAATGCCTCCACGTAATGGGAATGCGGGACCTACAAGTATTACTTTTTGTTTTGAGAAAGACATGTTGACAAAGATAACAAAAAACACTTCCGAAGAATTTTCCTTCTTCAATTGTCAAACTAAATGGGACCAATTAAAGTTGAAAAAGCAAAAAAAATCACTACTCAAAATCTTTATACAATAAATATTTTTTACGAATAGTTTTAAATTTATCTAATCTCGGTTGCCAGCTTTTACGTATCGCTTCTTCATCTATATTTTCTTTAATTTGCTTTTGAAGTGTGGCATTACCGGCATGGTAATTAAAATTCTCATCAAAAAAACTGGTGTTATCCGGTGTATTTTTATACGTATTAATTAACCAATATAAATAGATCTTTTTGGTATTTTTCATGTACTCAGTTCCAAAATTAAACAAATTATAACCATTACAAACTTGCGCGTTGTACTTAGGTTCCATAGCACCGCCTTTGGGTTTTGGAGTAAAAGTATAATTTGTTTTTTGTAAAGTTGGATGGCCAATAATTTGAAAAGGTAAATCAGTTCCTCGCCCCACCGAAACAATTGTTCCTTCAAACAATCCTAAACTCGGGTATAAATATACCGATGCCATGTTTGGTAAATTTGGAGATGGCCGAACAGGCAACTCATAAAAATCGGAATGTGTATAATTGTTCAACACAATCACTTTTAAATTACATTTTAAACCTCCCGTTAACCAGGCTTCGCCATTGATCATTTGTGCGTACTCCCCAATGGTCAAACCATATACAATAGGCACAGGATGTAAACCTAAAAATGATTTGTAAGCATCTTCCATCACCGGCCCGTCAATATAATATCCATTGGGATTAGGCCTGTCAAGCACGATCAACGTTTTATTATTTTCCGCACAGGCTTCCATTACATAATGCAATGTAGACAGGTAGGTATAAAATCGAACTCCTACATCCTGTATATCAAAAATGATCACATCAACGTCCTTCAAATCAAGAGCTGCAGGTTTTTTGTTTTTTCCATAAAGCGAAATAATAGGTAAACCTGTTTTTACATCTTTATACGTTTTTACTTTTTTTCCGGCATCAACTAAGCCACGGAAGCCATGTTCAGGACAAAACACTTTTTTTACATTTACCCCCAATGCAACAAGACTATCCACTAAATGAGTATTTTTAATATTGGAGGATTGATTGGCAACTATTGCCACTGATTTGTTTTTTAATAAAGGAAGGTAATCCTGTGTGCGGTCAGCACCAACCTGGATATCATCAATTGTTTTGATAGAATTATTGATTTGTGTAATCCCTTGTGCAACTGCATTTAATGAAAGAATAGCAACTAAAAATAATGTATAAATTTTATAAATCCTCATCTTAATTGTAAAATAGTAATTTTGTAAATAAATAGAATAGAACATCAAAGCTAATAAATTTTGAACATTGAACGCTTTATAGCCAAACGAATCATTTTTGGTTCGGTTGGCACCAGCCAGTTATCAAGGCCAATTGTGCGTATTTCTGTATTGGGTATTGCCCTTGGCTTGGCCGTGATGATCTTAACAATTGCAATAGTTACCGGCTTTCAAAAGGAAATCAGGAATAAACTTATTGGCTTTGGTTCACACATACAAATTACAAATTATGATAGTAATGAAAGTAATGAACCACAACCTATTGATAAAAAACAATCCTTCGTTGACGAATTAAAAAACGATCCTGATGTCAATCACATCCAAATCTATGCCACAAAAAGTGGTATCATAAAAACGAAGACTGCAAATGAAGGAGCTTTATTAAAAGGTATAGGGCCGGATTACGATTGGAAATTCATTAACGAAAACCTTAAAAGTGGAAAATCTTTCTCTGTAAGTGATACCGGCATATCCAGAAACATTATAATTTCAAAATATTTAGCCGACAAATTAGAACTGAAACTGGATGATAAAATGATCATTTATTTTTTGATCAAAAAGGCCGATAGTTCATCTTTTCAATATGAGCAAAGGGTAAAAGCTTTTTATATTTCAGGTATCTATGAAACAGGATTTGAGGAAATAGACAAAAGCCTTGTATTGGTTGATATTAAACAAATACAAAAATTAAATTATTGGAACTCCGATCAGATAGGAGGATTTGAGCTTGCGATCAAAGATTATAAAAAAATTGATGAAGTTGGTAATGAAGTTAATGATCTTGTGGGACAGGGTTTGATCGCGAAAACAGTAAAAGAAATAAATCCAACAATATTTTCATGGTTGGACCTGCAGGATGTAAATGCCATAATGGTGATTACCCTGATGATTCTGGTAGCAGGCATAAATATGATATCCGCCTTGCTGGTATTGATCTTAGAACGCACTAATATGATAGGGATTTTAAAAGCATTAGGAGCAAGAAATAAAAATATTCAAAAAATATTTTTGTACAATGCAGCCTACCTGATTGGTAAAGGACTAATTTGGGGGAATATTATAGGTATTGCAATTGCACTTTTTCAACAATATTTTGGTGTGCTTAAATTGGATCAGACTACCTATTATGTTTCTGTTATCCCTATTAATATTAACTTGTTTCATATATTATTATTAAACATCGGTACACTTCTGTCCTGTCTTATAATGTTGATTATTCCAAGCTTTATCATTTCTAAGATCACCCCGATTAAAGCAATAAGATTCAGTTAAAACTCTCTTCTTTTTTAATTTTTTTCAAAGATCAGATCGAAATAGTAATTATTTACCATCCAAAAAAAATTATTAAATATCTGCATATTTTTTTTCAATATTGATCAAATATGCTGCATTTATACTGTAAGATTTGTTTTTGAGTGGGAATAAAAAAAATCTTGAAATTTATCTGATTTTTAAAATAAAACATATTTCTGCCGTTAAAACAAAAAAATCAATAGCCTAAATAGCCCTATTAATAGCTATTATAGAAATAAAAAACAAAAACCGAAACTTTATTTGTTTCAATGCCGTAAACAATTAAAAACATGATTGACATTTAAGTAAGACGTTAAAAATAAACTATGCGTTTCCGGTTCTTTATAATATTATCAATAATAGTTTCCTCAAACCTATACTCCCAGTGTGGGCCGGGTGTTCCGGCATTTAATGTAGACCTTTCAGGAGTTCCCGACAGTATTTGGACCAGCCCCAGTGTTCTCAGAGAAGATAATTGTTGCGGAACGAGCGCTCCTGATAAATGTGTGAAATTTGTTATTACGCTTGACCCTGATGCTGAAGCTATAAATTTCAATATTATTGCCGGGGCAGTTCCGGGTGGCGCACTTTTTTATCAGATAAACTGTGGCCCACAAACAGCTCTTGGCCAGCCGATTTGTTTAAATGGCGTTGGTCCTCACGTATTAACATTTTGCAAACCTGGAAATAATGATAATGTATACCAGATCACTTCCATACCTATGCCTGTTGGAGGAGCAGACGTTACAATAAATGACGGATGTATAGGCCAACTGAATGCAGCGGGATTTAACGCAGCTTCTGCTAATTGGACCTCAGTATATCCTGGTGCTTCAGGTGCATACAATAGCTATTTATCATGTACTTCGGGATGTTTAAACCCTACAGTAACAGGCCAGGGTGGAGCGCCCCCATATATTGATTATGTTGTTTGCGGGTTACCAGATGCTTTATGTAACTCTATAACCGTTTGCGATACAATAAGAGTTGTTTTTAATACAACACTTATTGCAACTATCATCCCTCAGAATCCAACAATTTGTTTTGGGCAAACTTCTACATCAGTTACTGTTAATGGCAGCGGAGGGTCTCCCCCTTATACTTATTTATGGAATACAGGAAGTACTTCTCAAACCATAAATGTAGGAGTTGGAACCTATTCGGTTTTACTTAAAGATGCTTCTGACTGTCCTCCAACTTCAGCGGTAGTGACAGTCACGTCCTTTTCGGTAGCAATTACAGCAAATGCGGGTTCAGACATTACTGTATGCAGTGAAAGTCCTATTGCTACTCTTAATGGCAGTGTTGCAGGTGCAAGTGGTGGAATATGGTCAGGAGGTGCAGGAGTTTTCAGTCCCAATAATACAACACTTTCCGGAGCGACTTACACACCAACAACTACAGAAGTTTTAAACGGTTTTGTAAATTTATATTTAACTACTACAGGAAATGGAACATGTCTTCCTGATTCGGATTCACTGCTAATCAATTTTTCAAATTTTAATGCTTCTGTTTCAACAGTAATAACAAATGTTAGTTGTTTTGGAGGAAATGATGGATCTGCTGCAATTGCTATTACCGGTGGACCGAATCCATTTACTTATTTTTGGAATACTGTTCCAGCCCAATCATCAGCAACAGCAACTAATTTAGCTCAAGGCACCTATTCGGTAGCAATTCAGGATGGTTTAGGTTGCAGCTATCAAACTTCCTTGACTATTACTCAACCGTTGCCACTTACCAATAACTCATTAGTTTCAAATGTTTCATGTGCAGGAGGCAGCAATGGTTCTATATCAATAACTCCAGTTGGCGGTACAAGTCCATACACCTACTTATGGCAGCCGGGCAACCAAACAACACCATCGATCATTGGTCAACCAGCAGGAACCTATACTGTTACAATAACCGATTCTAAAGGATGTCAGATCTCGTCCACAAATACGATTATACAACCTTTGGCATTAGCCATCGCTTTTACAACTACAAATGTTTCTTGTTTTAATGGAAACAACGGATCGGTTACCAGCTCCATTTCAGGTGGTACTGCTCCTTATTCCTACAGCTGGAACCCTATAGGGGCTACAACTCCCAATATCATTAATTTACCAGCCGGCAGCTATACATTAACATTAACAGATGATAACGGTTGCATTGCTTCGTCTAATGCATCAATCACTCAGCCAACTTTGCTATCTTCAAGCATATCAAGTATTGACGAAACATGCGATTACCTCAATAACGGTTCTGCTACTGCATTTGCAGCCGGTGGAACACCTGGTTATACTTATTTATGGCAGCCGGGAGGTCAAACATCCGTTACCGCATCAAATCTATCTAGTGGTACCTACACATTAACAACAACAGATCTTAACAGTTGTACAGCAACCTCTATTGTAACGATCAACCAACCGACAGCTTTAACGGTTAGCTTTATAAATCAGGTAAATGTGACTTGTTTTTCCGGTAATAATGGTGGCATAACTGCCAGCGCTACAGGAGGCAATCCCAATTATACCTACTCATGGATGCCGGGATCACTTAATTCCGCAAGCATTAGCAATTTACTTGCAGGAACATACAGCGTTACAGTAACTGATAACTATGGTTGTCAGGTTCAAAATAACGTAACGATAACACAACCTTTTTTCCCTCTTGCTGTTTCAGTATCCTCAACTCCTGCGAGTTGCAATGGTGGAAGTAATGGCTCAGTTTCTTCCTCTGCTTCGGGCGGATCCGGACCATATAGCTATAGCTGGATGCCTGGAAATTATAACGGACAAAATGTTTTAAATATTCCGGGAGGAAATTATACGATAACAGTAACAGACTCTAAAGGATGTATTGTTACTAATTCTGTAATTGTAAGTCAGCCTTCTCAAATGGTTTTAACGACATCAACCGTTAATTCAAGTTGCAGTTTACCAAACGGGCAAGCTTCTGTATCTGTTGCAGGAGGCATTGGAACCTACACCTACTTATGGTCACCAAGTGGTGGAACAAATAGTACGGCAACAGGTTTAATGTCCGGAACGTATTTGGTACTTGTAAATGATGCAAATAACTGCACCGCTTCAAAATATATAAATGTGAATGATAATACAGGTCCCTCTGTAAGTATTTTTTCTTCTTCAAATGTAAGTTGTAATGGTGGTTCAGACGGTTCAGCCACAGTTGGCGTTTCAAGCGGAAGCGGTCCTTTTACATATAGCTGGGCGCCTTCAGGC
Source organism: Bacteroidia bacterium (assembly GCA_030654175.1). GTDB lineage: Bacteria > Bacteroidota > Bacteroidia > 2-12-FULL-35-15 > 2-12-FULL-35-15 > 2-12-FULL-35-15. Next base: position 505,346 of record JAURXZ010000049.1, on the reverse strand, counting down.
GGCACTAATGCAACTGCAAATGGCTTAACTGCGGGCACATATACTGTTACTGTTATTGATGCAATTGGCTGTCAGTCGTTAGCAACTACGAGCCCGGCAATTACAGAGCCTTCAGCGATCTCTGTAACTTTATCAACTGCCAATGTGGGTTGTTTTGGTGGAAGTAACGGAACTGCATCTGCAAGCGCAACCGGTGGCACCGGTGCTTTTTCATATCAGTGGCTACCAATGGGTACTTTGGGTTCAACAATAAGCACCCTTTCAGCAACTACCTATACCCTGCAGGTAACAGATGCCAATAGCTGCATCGAAAGCCAAACTTTTACGATCGGTCAGCCAACTGTACTTCTGGCTTCAATTTCATCGTTTACCAATGTTAGTTGTTTTAATGGAAATAACGGAACAGCCACAGTAAATGTTAGCGGTGGTACACCATTTTATAATTATAATTGGTTGCCCGGTGGTGGAAATGGATCAACCGGAACAGGTTTGGCGGTAGGGACTTACACAGTAAATATAACAGATTCAAAAGGTTGCACTACCTCAACCTCTCAAACTATTTCACAACCAACGCAAGCTTTATCTGCCACAAGTACCCCTGTTGCAACGAATTGCTTTGGGGGTTCTGATGGAAGCGCGACAATAAATCCTACTGGTGGTTCAGGTACATATACCTATCAATGGGCACCTTCAGGCGGAACGGGGCAAATTGCCACCGGCCTTTCGGCAGGAAATTATTTTGTTTTAGTTACAGATGGCAATGGCTGCGCAACCAACGTACTCCTTGCTGTTTCACAACCAAGTCAAATTTCAGGAACGTTATTGTCTTCCAACCCTTCCTGTGGTTTATCCAATGGCTCCATTTCTTCTCAAATCAGCGGAGGCATCGGTCCCTACTCCTATTTATGGATTCCGGGATCATCTACAAACTCCACCTTAAGCAATGTGGGGCCAGGTTCATATACATTGCAGGTAACGGATTCAAAAAATTGTATTCAATCGATTATAATAAATTTAACTAACATTCCGGGGCCAAGTGTTGCTGTTTCATCAGTAACTGATGTTTCCTGTTATGGAGGAAATAATGGTACTATTACCATTAATATATCACAAGGAACTGCTCCATTTTATACTTCCTGGTCACCTTATGGTGGAAATAATTTATCAGCATCATCATTAACTGCTGGAACATATACTGCAAATGTGACAGATGCATTGGGATGTACAGCCTCAGCAACCGGTACAATAAATCAGCCTGCGGCATTAATTATTTCTGCCTCCGCTCAAACTAATGTTTCCTGTTATGGTGGAAATAATGGATCAATTACCATTACCAGTGCAGGAGGAACGTCCACATACAATTATTCCTGGTTTCCTGTTGTATCAAGTTCACCAACAGTGAACAATCTTACAGCCGGTACTTATAGTGTTACTGTAACAGATCAACTAAATTGCCCTGCATCCATTTCAATAAATATTACGCAGCCCTCATTACTTTCGGCTTCGGTTGGTTCTTCTGTTAATACAACCTGCTTTAATGGTTCTGACGGAAGTGCCACTGCTATTGCAACCGGAGGAACGTTGCCATATAGCTATTTATGGTCAACCACTCCAGATCAGATCACTAGTACCGCTACAAATTTAAATTCAGGAACGGGTTCCGGTATTACCTACACGGTTACCATCACTGATGGCCAGGGTTGTATCAAAACCAATACTGTTTTAATAACACATCCAACACAAGTTATAACAGTAGCCAGTCCTAATGATTCAATATGTCTTGGACAATCAGGAACGGTCACAGCAAGTGCATCCGGAGGAGCCGGAAATTATTATTATTCATGGTTGCCGGTAAGTACTGTAAATTCAGGTTCCTTAACCACTACCCCTAGTACCAGTACATCGTATACGGTTATTGCAACCGACCAAAACGGATGCGCAGGAACACCTGATACTGTTTCTGTGGTACCATACATTCTCGGTCCTGCAAACGTTCAGGCAATTGGGTTTTCTCCAATCTGTCCGGGCCAAAGCTCTGTGGTTTATGTTGAAACTACAGGCGCAACAGGTCAATTAACCTATTCATGGAACAATAATTTAGGTGCAGGCCCGGGAGGTTACCTTGTTACTCCTGCTCAACCAACAACATATATTGTAACAGTCTCCAATAATTGCGGTGCATCTGTTACTGATTCAGTTTCAATACTTTTTAATCCTCCACCAACACTATCATTAACATCTGATACTGATTCAACATGTGTTCCAAAAACAATTCAATTTTTCGATAATTCAATTACCGGGAATATTAATGATCCAATTTCTGCCTGGTATTGGAATTTTGGTGATGGAACAAGCTCTTCGTTACCCGATCCTACTCATAATTATACTTTGCCCGGGACTTTTACTGTTACCTTAACAGTAACCACTACTAATGGTTGTACGAGCAATAACACATCTGCACCATTTATCATTAATGCTTATCCGTATCCTATTGCAGCATTTTCAGTTAATTCAACGCTTCTTGATATCCCTTACGATCTATTAGTTTGTACTAATCAATCCACCAATGCGACACTTTATAACTGGAGTTTTGGTGATGGAGGAACATCTTTTGCAGAAAACCCTCAGCATCTTTATAATTCAGTAGGAATTTTCCAGGTTCAATTTATAGCTACATCTCCCTATGGATGTGCTGATACTGCATACTCCACAATAACAACAAATGCCGATGTTATTTTCCCTAATGTATTTACTCCTAATCCTGTTGGAGGCCCCGGAGGAACTTATGATATGAATACCCTGGATAATGATATTTTTTTCCCATACACAACCGGTGTAGATGAATTTAAATTAGAAATTTTTAATCGCTGGGGCGAACAAATTTTTGAATCTCTGGATATTAAAAAAGGATGGGATGGTTATTACAGAGGGGTTTTATGCCAGCTCGATGTTTATGTTTGGAAAGCATATATTAAATTAAATAATGGAAAAATATTTAATAAGAGTGGTGATGTTACTCTTCTGAGATAATACCAGACCTCCCCTCCAGCCTCTCTGAATGTATCGGTATATGGCAAAATGGGGTATCAAAGAAGAGTTAAATTGTTAAAGACAAATGAAAAGGATAAAAAATAAAAGGTACACCTACTGTTTCCCGCTCCAACTGCGAAGGATAGGGAAAGGGTTTGTATGTGTATTATTTTTTTGCTTTTCTTTCCTTTGGAAGGATGCAGGCGGAGAGGCTTTTGCGCAGGATATTCATTTTACACAGTTTTATTCTTCTCCATTGTATCTTAATCCGGCTTTTACCGGTGCAAGCCGTTGTTCAAGGCTTTCAGCAACCTATAGAAATCAATGGCCGGGAATATCTAAAACCTATAGTACTTTTTTAGCCTCAGCCGACCATTATTTACATGACCAAAATCTTGGAGTAGGAATATTATTTGGTAGTGATATTGCAGGAACCGGTCAATTAAAAACCACATTAATAAACCCTTCAATTGCCTACGAAGCCAGGTTGAGCAGGAAATTCACATTAAGATTTGGTGCTCAGCCAGGATTTACTTTAAAAAGCATTAATTTTAATAATTTATTATTTGGCGATCAGCTTGCCAGAGGAGGAAATGTTGGTTCAATTGAAACTCCTACCCAAACCAAACTGTTTTTTGATGTTGGAGCAGGAGTATTGGCCTATACTGCAAAATACTGGGCAGGTGTTTCAGCATTTCACCTGAACAGACCCAATGAATCATTAAAGGGCGCAGAAAGTTTTAAATTGCCCATTAAATATTCAGTACATGGAGGTGCAAAATTCATGATCAACAACGAGGAAGAAAGAGAGGAATTTCAAAAAAAATCCGCTACAATGGCTTTTAACTATCGTGGACAAAAAGAATTTGATCAACTTGATATCGGACTCTATTATTCCCAAAACGGATTCAATTTTGGTTTTTGGTACAGGGGGATCCCAGGATTAAAAATGTATAAAACCGGATATCAAAATAATGATGCAGTAGCTGTTATTATTGGATTCCAAACAAAACAAATAAATATTGGTTACAGCTATGACATTACCATTTCAAAATTATTTTTAATATCTAACGGAGCTCACGAATTGACCATTTACTACCAGTTATGTAAACCTCCTAAAAAGAAAAAATACGGATTGATACTCCCGTGTCCGAAATTCTAATGCATAGAATTAAATAGACGTTTAGAGCATTTCATAATCCAAGCCCCTTCAAAAACAGTCAGTTCCGCTAATTTATTGAATTAAAAAATCTGTTTTTTGTTTACAAGAACATCTTTTGATAAAAGAGATTCATCCATGAAATGTGCAATGAATGAAGGAGCTGGATTGATTACAAGCAGGTTAACCTATTTTAACATAACAATTAGAATTAAAAGGAAAAAAAGCTGTATCTTTTCAATTATCATTGCATTATGCTATCAAACAACCTTTATTTCTATGAATATCCGGACTATTTTATCCACTATAATTATTTTATTGTTTTCGATTGCCACTTTTGCACAAAAAAATAATCTCGAAAAAACTGTAATAAAACCCTTACCCACAGGAACAGCCAATATAGCATGTGATTGCAAGGATGCCGTCAAGATCAATACTACCAAAGCATCACAATACGGCCTAACAAAACCATCCCTCGGTTTTGGTTCCATTCAGGAAATAACATCAAAAGGCAGAGGCGATAAATTAGCTTTTGAAGCTGAACATAATACCGCCTGGTACCTGTTGAATATTAATTTTGATGGGGAATTTGTTTTTGAAATTACTCCACAAGATACAACCAATGATTATGATTTTTTATTATATAAATACACTGATACCAGCTTCTGCCGAGGAATACAAAAAAATAAGATCAAACCGGTGCGTTCAAATTTATCACGATTAAATTCTAAAAAAAAGGGAATTACGGGTTTAGCCTTTGATGCTAAAAACGAATTTGTAGGAAAAGGGATTGGTGCTGCATATTCAAAATCAATTGAAGTATTAAAAGGAGAAAAATATGTGCTTGTTTTGGATAATGTATATCCAGATGGAAAAGGGCATATTATACATTTTAATTACATAAAACAAGTTACCATTGCCGGTGTAGTGCTTGATGCTGATAGTGTTCCCTTAAAATCCGAAATTTTACTTACTGATAACTATGGAACTGTTATAAAACAAATTAATACAGGAATTGACGGTAAGTATTTAATTAATACTGGAGTAAAGGAAGAAATAAATTACACACTTGATTTTTCTTCGGATAGCAGTTTTATAGCAGTCAAAAAAATCAACACCAAAGCCTTAAAAGATTCCAACACTTTTACTGATATACGCACCATATTGGTGAAATTGAAAAAAGGGACCAAGTATAATTTGAATAGCATTAATTTTTTAGGTGGTACCTCAACACTATTATCCGAAAGCCATTCATCAGTTATTGGACTTTATAAATTAATGAGCAAGAATAAAAGAATGATTATTCGAATAGAGGGCCATATAAATGGATATGGGGATCATCCATTATCTGTTTCAAGGGCAAAAACAGTTTATGATTACCTGCAAAAACAAGGTATTGAAAAAGAACGCATGAGTTTTATTGGATTTGGCGGAGAAAAGCAGCTTTATAAATACCCACAAAATGAATTTGAAAGTTCAGCCAATAGAAGGGTTGAAATAAATGTGATTTCAATAAAATAAAGTATCCGTTTAAAATTTGTATTTTCGCATTTTTAAAATTCAACATCAATTATTAAAAATCGAATATATATAAACGAATGAGAAAAGCTTCTAATAATATCCTAGAGACCATTGGTAATACACCTTTGGTGCGTATTAACAACATTACAAAAAATGTTAAAGCAACAGTATATGCAAAAGTAGAAACATTTAATCCCGGAAACTCCATAAAAGACCGTATGGCATTGAAGATGATTGAAATTGCCGAAAAAGACGGTCGTTTAAAGCCAGGTGGTACCATAATAGAAGGAACAAGTGGTAATACAGGTATGGGGTTAGCGATTGCTTCCATTATCAAAGGGTATAAATGTATTTTTACTACCACAGATAAACAATCAAAAGAAAAAGTGGATGCTTTACGTGCTTTTGGTGCTGATGTAATCGTTTGTCCAACAAATGTTGAACCGGAAGACCCCCGCTCCTATTATTCTGTTTCTTCCCGTTTGGAAAAAGAGATCCCAAACTCCTGGAAACCAAACCAATACGACAACTTAAGTAATTCATTAGCGCATTACGAACAAACCGGTCCCGAAATATGGGAGCAAACAGAAGGAAAGATCACTCATCTTGTGGTAGGTGTTGGTACCGGTGGTACAATTTCAGGTACCGGCCGTTATCTAAAAGAAAAAAATCCGAATGTAAAAATTTGGGGAATTGACACCTATGGTTCTGTTTTTAAGAAATACAAAGAGACCGGTATTTTCGATAAAAATGAAATTTACCCTTACATTACTGAAGGTATCGGTGAGGATTTTTTACCTGCCAATGTTGATTTTAATGTGATTGACCGCTTTGAAAAAGTGACGGATAAAGATGCCGCCATTATGACCCGTGAGATCACAAAAAGAGAAGGTATTTTTGCCGGTAATTCAGCAGGATCTGCCATGGCAGGACTTTTACAATTAAAAGATGAGTTAAAAGAAGGTGATGTAGTGGTGGTTATTTTTCATGATCACGGAACACGTTATTTAGGTAAAATGTTCAATGATGAATGGATGCTTGAAAAAGGTTTCTTCGATAAAAAAGGATTGGTTGCGAAAGATTTTGTAAACACCAATACCAACGGTCAGTTGATCACTATTGAAATGTCCGACACTATCGGGAATGCAGTAAAATTGATGAGCAAAATGGATATTTCACAGATCCCGGTAACGCATGATAAGCGTGTGGTTGGTTCTTTAAATGAAAGTTTATTGTATGCAAAAATAATCAGTAATCCTGAAATTAAGAATCAAAGTATTGAATCGATTATGCAACCTGCATTTCCTTTTGTAGATATTTCGGCACCAATAGATTCGCTTTCCGCGATGATCACGGATAAAAACCCTGCAGTTTTGGTAAAAGATTTCAAATTAGATAAAACATATATTATTACGCGTTACGATATTATTAATGCGTTAACTAAATAATTTTTTTTACCACTAAGGCACTGAGTCCACTAAGGTTAAGACAACTTAGTGTTTCTTTGTGTACTCAGTGTCTTAGTGGTAATTTTTTATTCTTAAGCAATGCCTTTCTTCACCGATCAGCTTAATAGAAAAATTGAGCTTCCTTTCCCTCCGAAAAGAATTATCTCCTTAGTGCCTTCCCAAACCGAATTGTTATATGATCTTGGCTTGCGAGATGAAGTGGTTGGTATTACCAAATTTTGTATTCATCCTGATGAATGGTTTCATACCAAAACGCGTATTGGAGGAACAAAAAAAATCGATTTCGAAAAAATAAAACAACTGAACCCCGACCTGATCATTGGCAATAAAGAAGAAAATGAAAAAGGGCAGATCGAACAATTAATGAAGGATCATAAGGTATGGATGAGTGACATTTATACTCTAAAAGATGCCTTAAATATGATTGTTCAGGTGGGAACATTAGTTGGCAAACCTCAAGAAGCGATCAATTTAAAACTGCAAATAGAATCACAATTTAATGCTCTCAACTTTAAACTTTCAACTTTAAACTCTAAACTAAATGTTGCTTACTTCATTTGGCGAAAACCCTTTATGGTAGCCGGAGGCAATACATTTATTAATGATATGCTTATCCGTTGCGGTTTTAACAATGTATTTGCCACTACTGATTCAATACGTTATCCGGAAGTTGAGGAACAGCAAATTGCGGAAATAAAACCTGAAGTAATCTTACTTTCATCAGAGCCCTACCCTTTTAAAGAACAGCACATCGGGGAACTTCAATCCATTTGTCCGGAAGCAAAAATAATTATTGTGGATGGAGAGTTATTTTCATGGTATGGATCACGCTTGTTGCAGGCTCCGGCCTATTTTGAAATGATCAGAGAAATGTTGGAATAGTGAATTGGAAATGTATTGACCTGTATTTGAATTTATTATAATACTCCCAAAGTTCTCTAATTTATTAATTCTTTAAATCCCATTTCTTCAAATCTCAAATTAAATTTAAATAATGTATTTTTCTTGCATAATTTTTTGTTAATTTTGTAAGCTATTATTTCATATCCTTCTGTCAATGAGTTTGAGACATCAAAAAAACCACTTTATTTTATTCATTCTGCTCATTCTCACTCAGAAATTTTCAACTGCTCAAAAAATTGGTGTTGTATTTAGTGGTGGCGGTGCCGCTGGATATGCACATATTGGCGTTTTAAAAGCACTTGAAGAAAACAACATTCCAATTGACTACATTACAGGAACATCTCAGGGTGCCCTTACCGGTTCAATGTATGCGATAGGATATACACCAACACAAATTCAGGAATTCGTAAAAACCGAGTCGTACAAAAATATGACTTTAGGAATTATAGATGAGAAGTATGCCTACTATTTTAAAAATGTAGATTCTGATCCATCCTGGTTAAGCTTCAAGTTGTCACTTGATTCAGTTCTAACGATCAGGTTGCCGACCAATGTTCTGAATCCGATCTCTTTGGATTTTGGATTGATGGAATTTGCAGGAGGACCGGCTGCCGGTGCAAAATATGATTTTGATAGTTTATTTGTTCCTTTTCGGAGTGTAGCTGCTGATGTGGCGAAAAAGGAGACCATTGTTTTTAGAAAGGGAGATCTGGGCCAGGCAGTCAGAGCTTCTATAGCCTATCCCTTTTTTATCCCACCGGTTATGGTGGATGGCAGATTATTATATGACGGTGGCTTTTATAATAATTTCCCTTCCAATATTATGTATGAAGATTTTTACCCGGATTTTATTATTGGAAGTACAGTGGCCGCCAATATGGCTCCGGCTGACGAAGATAATATCATATCACAAATAAAATCGATGTTGCTGAGCAAAACCAATTTTGATGTGCCTTGTGAAGCCGGAATAATAATTAAACCAAACACAAACGTAAGCCTTTTTGACTTTAGTGACCCTCAACCAACCATTGACAGTGGTTATGCAGCCACCATGCGTGAAATGGATTTTATAAAAGCGCACATTGCAAGAAGAGTGGATCCTGCCGAACTTAAAGCTAAAAGAGCTAAGTTCAGAGCACAGATCCCGGAAATTATTTTTGATAATATTTTTATTGAAGGTTTAAACAGCAAGCAAGCTGAATATGCAAGAAGAATTTTGCGTCAGAATAGTAAACAAGATACCAAACCATCAGAATATTCGCCCAAGTTGCTGCGTAATAATATCAAGCAAGTAAGTATGGAAGAAATTAAAGAAGGATATTTCCGACTTGCTTCTGACAATAAAATAAAATATATATATCCGCATGCTAAATATAATGGACAATCAGGATATTACGATCTGTATTTAAAGATAAAAAAGGAAAGGGACATTGTAACTTATTTTGGCGGAAACTTTTCTAATCGCCCTATTAGCCAGGGATATTTAGGAGTTAAATATAATTATCTTGATCAGTTTGCAGCAGCTATAACGGCTAATGTTTATTTTGGTAAATTATATAATTCAGCACAAATTAAAACACGTTTCGATTTTCCTTTCAGAACACCAATTTATATTGAGCCGGCCGTAACATGGAATAAATGGGATTACTTCTCCAGTAGCAATTCTTTTTTAAAAGATGTTAAACCAGCCTACCTGAAACAAAATGAACAGTATGCCAATGTGAATTTTGGTTTGCCGACCGGTAAAAAAGGACGAATGGTTGTAGGAGCCGGTAGGGGCCGGATCACCGACAAATATTATCAAACTACACAATTTACTGAAGATGATACTACCGATCGTACCGATTTTGATATGTTCAACTACCAGGGATATTATGAGATCAATTCATTGAACCGCAAACTTTATCCGAATCAAGGGGAATATGTAAATATTAAATTAACGTATGTGAATGGATTAGAAACCAACACTCCGGGTTCTACCTCCATAGATGGAGAAACGAAATTTAAAAAGTATCACGAATGGGTTACTTTTAAAGCAAAAGCCGAAAAGTATTTTAATAGAAAAGGAACCTTAAAAATTGGTTTATTGGGTGAGGGTGTATATTCCACCAAAACGCTTTTTAATAATTATACGTCCAGTGTATTATCAGCTCCTGCTTTTCAACCAACGCCCGATAGTAAAACTATTTTCTTAGAAAATTATCGTGCACATCAATACTTAGCCGGAGGTTTAAAATTTGTTGTTAATTTCCGTGAAAACATTGAATTTCGTGCTGAGGGATATATTTTCCAACCCGTTCAGGCTTTTGTTAAAACAGCCGAATTAAAAACCGATTATAGTAGTACATTTGCATTACAGCACTATATCGCCACAGGAGCAATTGTTTGGAGCACCCCTATTGGCCCATTGAGTTTAAGCGTAAATTATTACGATCAGGAGAAAAAGCCCTTCTCTGTACTCTTCCATTTTGGTTATATAATGTTTAACAAACGTGCTTTGGAATAAGCATTCTCGCCTTTTCTCTCACAAAATACTATGTAGCTTATTTTCAAGAAGTTACTGAATAACCAACCTTTATTTTTGTCCATTTGTCTTGTTTTTTTGATATTCCGTAAGATTTTACATAAGTTTGCACCGAATTTTTAAATTAACATTTGCAATTACTTGACAATGAATTGTTTAGTAAAAAGATTGTTTTTATTTAGATAAAATTCCAAACTCGTAAAAAAATCAATAAACAATAATTAAAAATTAACGAAAAAGTATGAATGAAATAATGTATTTGATTCCGGCATTAGGGATCCTTGGATTGATTGTAATGGCGGTAAAATCTGCTTGGGTTAGCAAGCAAGATGCAGGTGATGCTAAAATGCAGGAACTTGCAGGATATATTGCAGATGGGGCAATGGCATTTTTAAAAGCTGAATGGAAAGTACTTAGTATTTTCGTAGTATTTGCAGCAGCATTATTAGCCTATTCTGGTACAATTCATGAAATTAACGGTAAAGAAATTCACTCCAGCTGGATCATTTCCATCGCATTTATTATTGGAGCCGTTTTCTCTGCTACAGCAGGATATATAGGAATGAAGGTTGCTACAAAAGCAAACGTTCGTACTACACAAGCTGCTAAAACCAGTTTAAAACAAGCTTTGAAAGTTTCTTTTACAGGTGGAACTGTTATGGGACTAGGTGTTGCCGGTTTAGCAATACTTGGTTTAGGAAGTTTGTTCATTGTTTTTTTAAAGATATTTAATGTAATTGGTGATGAAGGTGTTGATGTTAACAACATGAAAACAGCCATCGAAGTATTGACAGGTTTCTCTTTAGGTGCTGAATCTATTGCCTTATTTGCAAGAGTTGGTGGTGGTATTTATACAAAAGCAGCTGACGTTGGAGCGGATCTTGTGGGTAAAGTAGAAGCAGGTATCCCTGAAGATGATGTTCGTAACCCGGCTACAATTGCCGATAACGTAGGTGATAACGTAGGTGACGTTGCAGGTATGGGTGCCGATCTTTTTGGTTCTTATGTAGCAACTATTTTGGCTACTATGATCTTAGGACAAGAAATTTCAGTAGTGGATAATTTCAATGGAATGTCTCCTATTTTATTACCAATGGTGATATGTGGTTTAGGAATTGTTTTCTCTATTGTTGGAACCTGGTTTGTTCGTATCAAAGATGACAAATCAAATGTACAAAGCGCATTGAACTTAGGTAACTGGTCGTCAATGATCATTACTGTAGTTGCATCGTATTTTATCGTAATGTGGATGTTGCCGGAAGAATTGAGCTTACGCGGTTATGCATTTTCAAGATTAAACGTGTTTTTAGCAATTGTTGTAGGAACTGTGGTTGGCGCTATCATGAGTATTGTAACAGAGTATTACACAGCAATGGGTAAGCCTCCTGTAATGTCTATCATTCAGCAATCATCTACAGGACATGCCACTAACATTATTGGTGGTTTATCTGTAGGTATGAAATCAACTGTAATTCCAATTTTAACATTGGCTGCAGGTATCATGGCATCTTATTATTTTGCAGGACTATATGGGGTTGCAATTGCTGCTGCTGGTATGATGGCTACAACTGCTATGCAATTAGCGATCGATGCTTTTGGCCCTATCGCTGATAATGCAGGTGGTATTGCTGAAATGAGCATGTTACCTCCTGAAGTTCGTGAACGTACTGATAATTTAGATGCAGTAGGTAATACTACCGCTGCTACCGGAAAAGGATTTGCAATTGCTTCTGCGGCATTAACCTCTTTAGCATTATTTGCTGCATTTGTTGGTGTAGCAGGGATAGATGCAATCGATATTTACAAAGCACCAGTTTTGGCTGCACTTTTTGTTGGTGGAATGATCCCTTTCATTTTTTCTGCATTGTGTATTCAGGCGGTTGGTAAAGCAGCTATGGATATGGTTCAGGAAGTGAGAAGACAGTTTCGTGAAATTCCGGGAATTATGGAATACAAAGCAAAACCTGAATACGAAAAATGTGTTGCTATTTCTACAAAAGCATCTATCCGTGAAATGATGATGCCGGGAGCCATTGCTTTAATAACACCATTGATAGTTGGGTTTGGTTTTAAAGGTATGTTTGATAACGCCAGTTCAGCAGAGATGTTGGGAGGTTTATTAGCAGGTGTAACAGTATCAGGTGTATTGATGGGTATTTTCCAAAGTAATGCAGGTGGAGCATGGGACAATGCAAAAAAATCATTCGAAAAAGGAGTATTGATCAATGGTGAAATGTTCTACAAAAAATCAGAACCACACAAAGCATCTGTAACAGGTGATACTGTAGGTGATCCATTCAAAGATACTTCAGGTCCATCCATGAATATCCTTATCAAATTAATGTCTATTGTTTCCTTGGTAATTGCACCTTACATCGCTGTTGTTTCTTCTGAAGGCGGAGATGATGCTTGCGGAATGAAAAAAGAATGTATGATGGGTGGCGAAGAAGCCCATGGTTCTTGCACTAGCATGCACAGCAAATGCGATATGACCAAATGTGCTACTATGACAAAAGATGAGTGTGCAAAAATGTGTGATGAAAAAGGTTGCTCTGCAGCTGAAAAAGCATATTGCATGAGTATGTATGATGCTGAAGGGAAATTTGCAGGCGCAAAATGCGACATGGAAAAATGCATGAACATGAGTAAAGAAGAATGTGCAGCTTATTGCGATTCAATGAAATGTTCATCAGATGAAAAAGCAATGTGTATGGAACATGCAGGAACAGCGACAAAAAAAAGCTGCTGTAAAGGTGGAGAAGCTGAAACTAAAACTTGCGGGGAAGGACACCACTAGTAAGAATATTTTTTAATAAAAAAGCTCATTGAAATTATTTTCAATGAGCTTTTTTTTTGTTGTTGTTATTTTGTGATTCGGTTAAACAGATTATTCTAATTCAAAATTACTTTCTCAACGCTTTTTTTACCGTCTGCTATTAACTCAATGTAATAAGTCCCTTTGGCTTCTTTACTTAAATCAATATTTTTTGTAAGTTCCTTTTGCAGATTTGTAGCCTTCTCTGAATAAACCTTTACACCTGAATTATTAAAAACATTTATTTGTATTTCTTCCGTTTTAGAAGCCTGATATGAGATTTGAAACATTCCTTGTCCGGGATTTGGAAACACATTCATTTCCACTTCTTTCTCTGCAAGATTATTTATTGCAGTTGGAAGCTGGCACAATCCTATAATTTGCACGGGAATATTGCTGTTGGTGTAAGTTCCATTCCCAAGTCCTCCAGAGCCATTCCCTCCCCAAGCCCAAAGCGTACCATCATTTTTCAGGGCAAGAGAATGAGCATATCCTGCTGCAATGGCGATGATGCCTGTGAGATTGGTCACCTGCTCAGGAACATTTCTGTCAATGTTGGTTCCATTTCCAAGTTGACCATAGGCATTCCATCCCCAAGCCCAGACCGTACCGTCATTCTTCAGGGCAAGGGAATAACTATATCCTCCTGCAATAGCATTGACATCTGTTAAAAAACTCACGGGGACAGGAACATTGCTACTGAAGTTGGTTCCATTTCCAAGACCTGACTGATCTCCCCAAGCCCAAACCGTTCCGTCATTTTTCAGGGCAAGGGAATGAGCGTATCCTGCTGCAATGGCAGTGATACTTGTGAGAGAACTTACGTGAATGGGAATATTGCTATCAGTATTGATTCCATTCCCAAGTTGACCATAGCCATTGAATCCCCAAGCCCAAACCGTGCTATCATTTTTCAGGGCAAGAGAATGTACGTTTCCTGCTGCAATGGCCGAGATATCTGAGAGAGAAGTTACAGGAACTGGAACATCACTATTGGTGTTCGTTCCCTTTCCAAGTTGACCATTGTAATTGTCTCCCCAAGCCCAGACAGTAAGGTCATTTTTCAATGCAAGAGAATGATAATCCCCCCCTGCAATAGCTATGATGTCTGTGAGAGAATTTACGAAGGCGGGAACATTGCTGTCTACGGTGGTTCCATTCCCAAGCTCACCATGGTCATTATATCCCCAAGCCCAGACCGTACTGTCATTTTTCAGGGCAAGGGAATGACTCGCTCCTCCTGCAATGAATGTAATCCCTGTAAGAGAGTTTACAGAGACAGGAATATTGCTGTCAGTGTTGGTTCCATTTCCAAGTTCGCCAAAATCATTTTTACCCCAAGCCCATACTGTATTATTATTACAAATGGCAAGGGAATGACTACCGCCTGCTGCAATAGTTTGAGAGGAAGCAACAAAAGTGAACATGAAAAAGGTGAAGAAAAATATGTTTTTTTTCATTGGAGAATTGCTGTTTTATAATTCCAAATTTACCCTCGCATTTGCTCTTCTTTTTGCGTTTTCGTTAAAAATTCATTTTACATAGCCCAATGATCTCACTCAAAAGGGAAAAGACACGTTGAATGTTTTTTGATGATTTATCAGTTATAATGCAGACGGAATTTTATTTAGAATATCCGACAATTTTTAATTAGATTTGAAAAGCATTAAAAAAATATGATATGACAAACGAGGAAAAAATTAACCTCATCGGACAAAAGATCCTGATCCTTTCTTCGAATTTAGATACATATCAGGCTGAATTGCAAACGTTAAAAATTCAGCTGCTCCAGCTTCAGCAACAAAATCCGGTATTTCAAAAACAGGGTATTACTCCTCCCCCTATAATTCATGCTCCTGTGCCTAAAGTAGAGGATGTTCCGGAAATAAAAACAGTACCTGTTGAGTTGAAACAGGAACCAATACCTGTTGTGCCCGTCCCTGTTCATAAAATTGAACCTTTGGAAAAGCCGGTAACACAGATCCCTTTAAATACGATCAATCAAAGCAATCCAACACCGCAATTTCAATTCAAGGCTCCTGTTTTTACGCCTCCGGCACCTGCTAAGAAAAACGAAATGTGGGAAAAGATCGAAAAGCAGTTTGCAGAAAACTGGACAGGGATTTTGGGTTCCATTATTTTGGTTATTGGTGTTGGCTTTTTAGGGATCTATGCAGCACTAAAAGTGTCTGCAATGGGTAGGTTCATGCTTATATCCGGTTTTGCAGCCCTTTTGGGAGGAGTGTTTTTTTACCTTCATAAAAAGGAAGACTGGCTCAAACTGGCATTATGGTTGCGGAGCAGTGCAGGCGCTATTTTTCTTTTTGCATGTGTTGGCGCTAACGGCATACCGGGTCTTAAGTTCACCGATAATGAAACGGCAGGGCTACTCTTATTATTTTTAGGGATCGCTGTAAACTTGTTTCTTGGATATATTGGCGGCAAACAAAGTTTTGCCTCCTTACATGTGTTGCTGAGCCTCGTAAGTGTGGTTATAATGCCTCTGTCGCCACTTTCGTTAATAGTTGGAGGTGTAGTTACTTTATTTGGAGTAGCACTTACCTACCGCGAAAAATGGGATTATCACCTGTTATTTACCATATCCAGCTTTTTTGTTTTTCATTTATTTTATTGGAATTCGTTGCATCATGTTATTTCACAGCAGGAGCGGATAACAGGGATCATTACCATCCTGGTTATTGGTTTGGCTGTAGCATTGGTTCACTACCGAAAAGTATATACTTCCAAAGAATTTGAGGCCGCTCCTTTTACTGTTCACCTTGTTAATTGGTTCTACTTTGGTTTGGGATTGTTTTTGTATTCCAATGGCAGCAGGTATTCGACATTTTTTTTAGCCGGAGGTTCAATAGCAGCGTTTCTTTTGGCACGAAAAGCAAAGAAATTAGAAATAAGATGGCTTTACCTTACCGATACCTTACTTGCTCAGCTTACAGCAATAATAGCCCTTGCAACGCTTAACCGCTGGGAAGTTGATGCTGTAGTAATTCTGGCAGCCATTTTTGCGGAAGGATTACTGTTTTTAGTCATTTCTCAAAAAGAAAAGGACGATTTGCTCTACAAGATTGGGACCATTACCTTAAATTTAATTGGTTTCTCCTTATTGGTCTATAGCCTGACAACGATAGATTATTCAAATCAGCCATTGATCATCAATCACGCGATCACCGTTTTAAGTGCGGCTGTTTTAGGGCTGACCTATCTGATCTATTTCAACAAAAACACTATCGATGTAAGTTCTCTATTCAGGCCATTTAATATTTATATCAATGAAAAAACAAAACATCCTGTTTTAGCAATTATACTTGCAGGATTAATTATAAGCTATTACCTCCAGGTATACCATTTTAACTGGAGTATTTACTCTGTCGCAGCGCTCCTCATAACAGTACTTTTTTTACGAAACAAGGTCCAATCCATTGAATTGGCCTTTGTTTCAGCAATACTATTGCTTGGAACACATATTATTAACTGGTGCCAGTTGTATGCTCATCAATCTGAGGGGCCTGTACTTATGATTTCTCTCGGGCTTCCAATTTTGCTCGCATCCTTTTTAAGTGTTCGTTGGTCATTCTCAGATCAATTCTCCAAACATTTCAATTGGGCAGGTATATACCTGATTACCATACAATTGGTCATATTGAGCTATTATTTGCTTTATCCTGTCTCCATTTTAGCTCCGGGTGGGCTATGGTTAATTTTATCTGCAATAGCCATAATAACAGCCAAATTCATGTCGAAAAGCTTAATAGACTTCCATAAAGCTGAACGGTATATTTTACACGCAGGTTACGCATTGATCGGCTTGTTTTTGATCAGGGATATGGCTTTTCACTTTTCTACAGAAGAATTCTGGGGTCCCTTAAAAGGGAGAATATGGATAGATCTGCTTGCCATCTCCATTTTTATGTTTTGGGGAATTACCAAAAAAGAGGAACCCAGCAACTATAAAAGCTGGAAATATCTGCATCCGCTGTTCCTTGAGCTTATTCTGCTGTTTTCCATTATAAATATTGCTATTGAGTTAAATTACAGCTATTTACCTCTAGTTTGGATCTGTATCGCTATTGTTTCCTTTATTCTTGCGAATTGGAAACATGAAGCTCTCGGAAGATTGAATGTGTATTCATTCGGACTATTTATTTTTTCGATAGTTCATGCACTCATCCTTTATAATTTAAGTACCAACTATGCAAACAGGGCCTTAACATTTTCCGATCAGCCCTTCCAATTGGCCTGTGCCTTCATTGTTTTAGCCTTTAGTTATTTACTGTTTTTCTATAAACGGGCGGTATTGCTAACTATCAATTGGCCGCCAGCATTGGAGTTCATGAGATCACTAAATGAAACAGTATATAAGCATGCTGCTTTTATTGGAGTATATTTATTTTGTGCTTTTCTTTTATTGATCTCTTATTTTATGTTTGCTCCTGTATCCTCAATAATTCCGGGAGTTATATGGCTTTTGTTATCAATAGTTGCCGTAACCCTGTCTTTCCAGAACAAACCCTTAAATTTTATTGGTGTTGACAGGTATTTACTGCATATCGGCTATATATTTATCGGCTCTTTCCTTATCCGGCATCTTTTGGTTCATATCCAGTTGGAAGGCTATGTTGGTCCATTTAAAATACGCTTCCTGATCGAACTTTTTGCACTTGCGGTATTCGTTTATTGGGCCACTTTAAAACCTAAAACCATTCGGTACAAAAGCTGGGACCTGCTGCATCCATTATTTATTGAACTCATCTTTTTGTTCACCGTTTTTATAATTGCTCTTGAGGTAAATGCCATCTGGCAGCCATTGATATGGATGATCGTTGCTTTTGTATTGGCCTTTGTTGGCAACAATAAGCAATGGAACCTGTCGAGGCTTGTATTTTATTCACTAATCATGTATTGGATCGCGGCATTCCAAACCACCTTTGTTACCAGCACTTATATTGTACCTTCGAGCGAAATGATAAACCAACCATGGGTATATGGAACCGCCTCTGTTCTATTTCAGTTTATTTTTCTTGCCTATTTTTATATGAAGTGTTCGTTGGAAAATATAGCAGTCCCAAGATCAATTTTATTTCTGAATCGCTACATCACTTTAATTAATAACAAAAGAAATGTTTACATATTCTATCCGCTTATCATTTGTACTGCGGTATTTTTATACTGGAGCTACGATAGCTCCATCCTCACCTTACTGTGGGTATTGGAGTGTGCAATCGTTTTTATAATAAGTATTTTATTAAAGGAACAACATTTCCGGTACATTGCTTTAGGCTCCCTTGCCATTTGTATTATACGACTGGTATTTTATGATATGGTACAGGCAAGTACACTTAACCGCGCATTGGTATTTTTAGGTGTCGGGTTAATTATGTTAGGTATGAACTCCTTGTACAACAAGTTTAAAACCCGTTTTTAATGACCAGAGGCCACACTATTTTTTTGCTGTTGATATTGCTTGGAGGAGCATTCATTGTTTTTACTTTGTATAAACAAAAGTCCAAGGCACCTTTAGGCATGAGCTTCTCCCCTGTTTTCCAGTTAATAGGTAAATCAACGCGATCAACAGATATAGCTATTGCACGCATGTTGCCAATCGATCAAATGGATGAGAAGGATTATGGTGATGCTATTGCAAAAGAATACCTGTTGCAAACCGATACAAAAGATAAAAATTACATTTATTTAAATGCCCTGATCAAGGAGGTAGCTAAGTTCTCTAAAAAGAAATTTAATTATCAGGTGTTCATTGTTTCTAGTCCTGTTGCTAATGCTTATGCGCTGCCAGGCGGTGTTATTTGTGTTACTGAAGGATTAATGAGCACCATGACATCTGAGGCACAGATCATATCCATATTATCACATGAAATGGGGCATATTGAACGAGGGCATTGTTTCGATGCAATTAAATTTGAACTGGCATTAAAAAAAATTAATTCCGGCACAACTGGTCAATTGGCTGATATAGCAATAAATTGCTTTTTGCGTCATTCCTTCAGCAAAACACAAGAAAATGACGCTGATGAGTATGGTTATGATCTATTGGTCTTAACGCAATATGATCCTATGGGATGCAGTGAGGCATTTAAGCAGTTACAGAAACAGGAGTTTATAAGCCGGCAATCAACCATTGTAAGCGACTACCTGGATACCCACCCTCCATTACCCTTACGCATCGAAAAATCCGGACAAAATGCTATACAATGGTGGGAAGAGCATCATGGAGAAAAGCGTTATGTGGGTCACAAAAATTTGATAGATCGAATTTCTATGAGCAAACAAGCTTATGAATTTGAATGGAAAAGTGATGGTTTGACTTTGTGAGATTGATACGGTTGTCATTCGATCCATGTTTTCTGTCAGTCAAAACACACAGTTCTAAAACACTAAAGTCGCACCCCGATTACTAAAATGTCGTCAATTTGTTCTCTGTTTCCGCGCCAATTGTCGACAAATGTATCTAAATGTTTTTCTTGTTCCTGCATTGTCTTGCCTTGGATGTCAAGCAAAATTTCTTTAAATTTTTTTGTCATTAATTTTTTTCCATCTTCCCCACCAAATTGGTCAGCATAGCCATCTGTGAAAATATAAAAAGTATCGCCTTGCTGTAATTTTAATTCGTGAGTATCAAAATATTGGTCATCCTCTGTGAAACCAGCAATTGCTTTTTTTGTGGCTTTTGTTTCTACTACTTCGGTCTGTCCTTTACGAATAATCCAAATTGGTCTATTTGCGCCTGCATATTTTACAATTCTATTTTCTGTGTCAACGGAGCAAAGTGCAATATCCATACCGTCTCTTGTAGATTCGTCATTTTCAGATTGATGAAGGGATGTTTTAATTCCTTTGTTTAGTTGTTTTAAAATTTCAGATGTGTCCGTACTTTGTGAAACAGCATCACTTAATTTTTCAGAGCCAATCATACTCATAAATGCTCCCGGCACTCCGTGACCTGTACAGTCGGCAGAAGCAATAAAAACAGATGACTCATTTTTATGAAAAAAATAAAAGTCTCCGCTTACAATATCTTTTGGTTTGAACAGAACAAAGCTTTGAGGAAGTGCCGAATAAATTTCTTCTTTCTTTGGTAATTTTGCTTGTTGAATGCGTTTTGCGTAGTTTATGCTATCGGTAATTTCTTTGTTTTTTATTTCAACCAATTCTTTCTGTTTTTCTACTTCTGCTTTTTGTTGAGTAATAACAATATTAGCTTTTTGTTTTTGTTTGTATCCTTTGAAAATAAACAATGCGAGCAATAAAACTAAAAACAAACCGATACTAACTGAATAGATTACAACCTTTTGTCTTTGTTTTTCTGATGCTGTTACTGCATCTTTTTTATCCTGTTGCGCTTTGGCTGCTATTTCTTTTTTGTCAAACTCAAAGTTCATTTCTTTACGCACCAATTCTTTTTTATTCTCCTGACTGAAAATAGTATCTTTAAGTGTTATTGCTTTTTTGTAAAAAATCAGCGCTTCTTTGTGCCGTCCAGTGGTATCATAGAGTAGAGAGAGATATTCATAATCTTGTCTTAACATATCCAAAGTGCCTGTACTGTCATCCATTGCGATGGCCCTTTTCAGGTAGTGTTCAGCTTGTTTAAATTTTCCAGTTGTAGTATACAGAGAGCCGATGTTGCCAAGGTTAATTGCCATTCCGCGTTTATCTCCAAGGTCTTCTTTCATTTTCAATGCCTTGAAATAATAGTCCAATGCTTTTGTGAAATCTTTTTGGTCTTTAAAAGCATTTCCAATATTGCCAAGAGTGCTTGAGGTTCCGACCTTATTTCCAATTTCTTCTTTTATTTTCAGTGCTTTAAAATAATAATCTAATGCTTTTTGGTAGTCGCCCTGCCGATTATAAACAATCCCAATTTGGCCAAGCAAATTTCCAATTAAGTTTTTATTTCCAAGCTCTTCTGCCATCTTCAATGCCTTGAAATAATAGTCCAATGCTTTCTTGTAGTCACCCTGAAGGCTGTAAACAATTCCGATGTTGGCATGTACTGTTGCTATTCCATTTTTATTTTTTAATTCTTCGTGAAGTTTTAATGTTTTAAGATAATAATCAAGAGCTTGGGGATAGTTTGCTTGAGAACAATAAATATTCGCGATATTACTACTAACATTTGTAATTCCTTTTTTGAAATTGAGTTTATTAGCAAGTTTTAAAGCTTCTGTTCCGTAGTTTAATCCTTTTTCATAATCTCCTGTTGCTAAACATTCATATGTTAATTGAGAAAGATAAATTGCTTTGTTGGTGTCTGGCTTGCTAGTTTTGATGAGGGTAAGAAGGGAGTCAATGTTTTTGTTTTGGGCAAATAAGGTCAAATGACAAAAAACAATTGTCAGGGCGAAAAGATAATATTTTATTTTTATTTTCAACATAAAAGTAAGTCTTAACATAAAGTTCTAAAAAAAGCATAGTCTAAAAATACGATCTAAAAATTCAAAATTCGGTGTGCAAAAATTATAATTGTACAAGACAAATATTTTTTTATTTGCCTTGCTGCCAACACCAATATATAAGAGCAACCAAAATACTCCTAATTGCCATAAGACCTTATTAGTTGCTCTTAATTTTGAAAATCCTATTAATTAAACTTATCCTTCAATGCAGCCAATTGCGAAGCAAAATCATTTGCAGCCGGAACAACTTTTCCTTTTTTATTTACGATCACTTTGGCGGGTGTGCTAACTGGAACATTCACAACAGCATTATCTTTCATTGATAAGGCAATACGTTTGCGTTGTATATCCACCTCAGTAACAGTAACCATTACTTGTTGCTGCACTTTCACAATTTTATTAGGATCGTCAATAAAGGTATTTGAAATCTGGCTGATGTGTACCAGTCCATCCTGGTGAACTCCAATATCTACAAAGGCTCCGAAGTTGGTTACGTTGGTTACTATTCCGGGTAAACGCATTCCAATCCGTAGATCTTTCATCTCATGAACACTATTATCGAAGGCAAATATTTCAAATGATTTTCTCGGGTCACGACCCGGTTTGTCAAGCTCATTTAAAATATCAGTTAACGTGGGTATACCTATTTTATCAGTTACATACTTTTGAAGTACAATTTGTTTACGCATTTCTTTTTCAGCCATCAGTTGCTGAATAGTACAATTCAAATCAGCAGCCATTTTCTCCACAATAACGTAGCTTTCAGGATGCACCGCACTTTTATCCAAGGGGTGCTTGCTATTTACCACACGTAAAAATCCGGCAGCTTGTTCGTAAGCTTTTTCACCCATACGAGGTACTTTCAATAATTCTTTTCTGGATTTGAAAGGACCGTTTTCATTGCGGTATTCAACAATGTTTCTTGCCAACTGAGGCCCTAAACCCGATACATAGGCAAGCAATTGTTTACTTGCAGTATTAACCTCTACTCCTACCCTGTTCACACAGCTTTCCACCACTTCATCCAGCTTTTTCTTTATTTCATATTGATCCACATCATGCTGATATTGCCCCACACCTATTGATTTTGCATCAATTTTAACCAACTCTGCCAAAGGATCAGCTAACCTGCGCCCGATAGAAACAGCACCACGCACAGTGATGTCTTTATCTGCAAACTCTTCACGGGCAGCTTCCGATGCCGAATAAATGGATGCCCCGCTTTCATTCACCATTATTACATTGATCTCTTTCGGCAAGCCATCAATGGTTCGAACAAAGGATTCTGTTTCCCTGCCGGCTGTTCCATTTCCGATAGCAATGGCTTCTAAATTATATTTTGCACACAAGGCAAGCACCTTCTGTTTTGATTCAAATATTTTATTGGTTTCATGCGGATAGATAACAGTATCCTCCAATAATTTCCCTTGTTTATCCAAAGCCACCACCTTGCATCCAGTCCTGAATCCGGGGTCAATAGCCAATATTGCTTTTTGTCCCAATGGAGAAGCCAATAATAATTCTCTCAAATTTTCAGCGAATACTTGAATTGCTTTTTCATCTGCTAATTCCTTGGTAAACATTCTCATTTCCGATTCAATTGAAACCTGCATCATACGATTGTATGAATCTTCAACCGCTAAACGAACCTGCTCAGAAGTACTATTAGATGCGGTTATAAATTGATTGTATAAAATATCCAGGGCTGCATCATCAGGCGGAGCAATACTTATGGTAAGAATATCTTCATTCTCTCCCCTGCGCATGGCGAGCATACGGTGTGACGGGCAGGACATTAAACGTTCTTCCCAATCAAAATAATCTTTAAATTTTTCACCTTCAACTTCCTTACTTTTAAAAACCCTGCTTTTAATTGTAGCCTGTTCCTTAAACAGCTGACGGATCTTTTCACGTGCTTCTACATTCTCATTTACCCATTCAGCAATAATATCACGGGCACCGGAAAGCACTTCGTCTATCGTTTTTGCATCTTTTTCCTCAGAAATAAACAATTGTGCTTCCGCTTCAACATTCATTTTCTTTTGTTCAAAAAGCATAACAGCAAATGGTTCCAGGCCTTTTTCACGAGCTATGGATGCACGTGTTCTGCGCTTTGGTTTATATGGCAAATAAATATCTTCCAGTTTTGATACTGTTTCCGCTCCCCTCAATTGTACGATCAGTTCAGGCGTTAATTTGCCCTGACTTTCAATGGATTCAATAATAGCTTCACGTCTTTTTTCAAGAACCCGTAACCTATCCATTTCATCACGCACATTGGCTACCTGAACTTCGTCCAGACTGCCCGTCATTTCCTTACGGTAACGGGATATGAACGGAATGGTGGCTCCCTCATCCAAAAGTTTAATAGTTGTATCTACTTGTCGCTCGGCAATACCTAACAGGATCGCTACTTTTTTGTGGAAATGTGTTTCTGACATAAATTGAATTTATTATACTTACAAATATATATATCTAAAGCAGGTTGAATTAATAATATTTTCAACAGTTTTAGGACTATTGTTGAAAAATAAAAAATGAATCAAAAAATGATTAACGTACTTTGATTTTTAGAATAATGTTATATTCGCGCACCTAATAGTAAGGTAAAACACAGGCAATAAAAGAAATAACTCATTTATTAATATAAAACTCGGCTTTGAAAAAAAACTTTATCCTTTTTTCTCTTTTCATTTTTACGCTTTGTTTTTGTAAACCGAATTTATCCGCTCAGCAAGCTGAAATAGATTCTTTACAAAATGTTTTAAAAGCCACCGAAGCCGACACCAATAGAGTTAAAGTCTATTGCCAGTTATTTTTATATACCGATTCACTATATTACTTACAAGAAGGATTAAAACTTTCTACTAAAATAAATTACACATTTGGAACAGCCTTGTCCTTTAATTATATTGGGTATCATTACTATTCTAAAGAAAAATATGATATTTCTCTTAGCTATTTGATCAAAGCTATGAAATTGGCCGAAACATTTGGTTATAGAAAAATGCTCGCAAATGTTTATAAATTCATTGGGTTTATTTACCGGCCAAGTGATCCAAACATAGCAGTTGAATATTATTCAAAAAGCTTAAGAATATTCAATGAAATGAACAATGAAATTGCAGCATCTTACCTGTTAAGTGCCATAGGCAATGTCTATGAAGGCACCTACGGCATCCGAGAAGACGGCAATCAAGAACATTCTGCACTTAATTATTATCTTAAAAGTCTGGAAATAAGGGAACGGATCGGAAGTCCCGGTG
This sequence comes from Bacteroidia bacterium, assembly GCA_030654175.1. Taxonomy (GTDB): domain Bacteria; phylum Bacteroidota; class Bacteroidia; order 2-12-FULL-35-15; family 2-12-FULL-35-15; genus 2-12-FULL-35-15. Next base: position 480,230 of record JAURXZ010000049.1, on the reverse strand, counting down.
AAATTGCATCGTCCTTAAATGAAACTTCAAGAATATATGAAAGGCTTGGAAATCACAAAAAAGCATCTGATTTAAGAGAAAAAGGATTGCGTCTTGCAGAAAAAGCGGGAAGCAATGATAATATCGTTTATCTATGCAATCTGATAGGACAGGATTTTTTCAAACAACAAAAATATGACAAAGCCCTCCTTTACCAGTTAAGGGCCCATAAAATAGTTACCGGAGAAAAAACCATTAATTACCAGATATTAAGTGAAGTTGTTCAGGGACTTGCTACAACCTATGCAGAACTTGGTGATTATAAAAAATCAACTGAATATTATCGTCTTTATATAACGTGTAACGATACAATGAGGGCCAGGGTTAGTAATGTGAACTTTATCAATTTAAAAAACACCCTTGCAAATGAACGTGAGAAACAAAATTTATTTTTAAAAGATGCTGAAATTGATAAGCAAAAAGCAATAGTAGATAAACAAATTATTCTTCGCAATGCTTTTATTGTAGGATTTGCGCTTGTTATTGCACTTGTAATTTTCATTTTTGCAGGATACCGGCAAAAACAAAAAACCAATCGTGAACTGGACAACAATAACAAAAAGATAGAATTTGCTTATAAGATAATTAAAGAAAAAACCAACGAAATAACAGATAGTATTCATTATGCCTTGCGTATTCAAAAAGCCACATTGCCCCACCGCAGGGATATATGGGCAGAACTAAAAAACAGTTTCGTTTTATTTAAACCCAAAGATATTGTTAGTGGAGATTTTTATTGGTTCTCTAAAAAAGGAGATACTGTTTTCATTGCAGCCATGGATTGTACCGGGCATGGTGTTCCAGGGGCATTCATGAGCATCATAGGTTCTGAACGATTAAATGATGCTGTGCAGAATGAGGATAATCTTAGTAAAATACTTTCCCTGTTAAATATAGGAATCAAAACATCGCTCCGTCAATCAGAAAACAACGAATCCACCAGGGATGGGATGGATATAGCCCTGTGTTCAATTGACCTGAATACCAATATTATAAATTATGCCGGTGCAAACCGCCCTCTATGGATCATCAGGAAAAATGCTGATGCAATTGAAGAAATAAAAGCCACAAAAACTGCAATTGGAGGATTAACTGAAAGTCTTCAATACTTTGAAACACATACAGTACAATTAGAAAAGGACGATACTTTTTATCTTTTCACAGATGGTTATGCCGACCAGGATGGCGGAGAGAAAGGAAAAAAACTGATGACAAAAAAGTTCAAACAAATTCTGCTTGAAATAAAGGACTTAACAATGCAGAAACAGGCGGCTCATTTAGAGGCCCATTTTGAAAACTGGCGTGGAAAAAAGGAACAACTTGATGATATATTAATAATAGGAATAAGAATATAGTTCAAAAGTGTTTTCAGCATCTAAGAGATTCCGAAATAAATTCGGAATGACAATTTTTTCAAGACTTGTTAGCGATTTCCCTGCTAATCCTCACGGCTGATCACCATTTTTTTAGTGGATATTATTTTATCATCTACTATAAATGAATAAAAATAAATTCCGGCATCCATGTCCATTACATTTATTTTTGTTACACCTTGTTTATCGGTCAGAATAACTTCTTTTACTGATTTTCCCAGCATATTGTAAAATTTGATCTCCCCTTTTTCTGAAAACTCTTTGAGATCATACTTAAAAGATACCACTGAATTAGCCGGGTTAGGATATCCACTTGAAATGTTTCCTCCCACCTTCGTTAACTCATTTACTCCTGTTGAACATAAATAACGCAGCGTGATTCCGGTGGAATCCGAGAAATTGTGAATATTATAAAATTTATAATGCACCGACCTGGTAACACAAGAAGTACCTGAATTAAAAATTGCATGGAATCCATCCTCCAGAAAATCTATGGTATCACCTGGTGCAATTACAGTTGTTAAATTAGAAACACTGGTTGCAGGTAAATAACACAATCCTCCCCAGCAAAATTGAGTTTGATCGTCTCCGTCAATAGAATATATGGTACGAACAACTTTTATGGTGTCGGCAATTGATCCGGCATTTTTCACCAATATTTCTTTCACCGTATTTGTACTGGAATCAACGCTAATATCAATAGTAGTATTTGATATTACAGTATGATCCTCATCCATTAATACAATATTTTGGCTGAATCCAAAAATTACTGATGATATTAAAACCAAAGTAGTAGCTATTTTTTTCATACATTTTATTTTTGGGAGAACTTTTACTACTCAATTATTACCAACGTAAATTTACTAATTTCAATCAAAATTGATCAGATCATTCAATGTTTATAAATTTCTTACTACGAATAATCATATAATTAGTTACAAAAACATATAAACATTATTTGTGTTTCAAAAAACAATATGGTAAATTCGTGATATTCAATCATTAACTTAAATTAATAAACAAACATAAATGAAAAAACTTTTACAAATCACAACCGCATTGGTATTCTCGTTTTTAGTGTCACAAAGTAAGGCACAAGTGGTAACCGGCAACCTTTCTGCTGACTGGACCCTTACTGATATTAACGGAGTAAGCCACAACCTATACACCTACCTTAATGCCGGAAAAACTGTTTTTATTGACATTTCAGCAACCTGGTGTGCTCCTTGTTGGGGATATCATGAGTCACATGCTTTTGATTCTGTTTGGACAAATCATGGTCCTGCCGGTGCTCCGGGAGTGAGCGGAACAACAACTGACGATTGTATGGTATTTTTTGTTGAAGGTGATGGCGCTACAAGTGAAGCTTGCTTACATGGCAGCACCGGTTGTGTTGATCCAAACAATAGCAATACTTCTCAAGGTGACTGGGTTACCGGTGTAGATCATCCTATTATCAATCCTACCAGCACTACTACCCCTTCTGTGAATGCATTTAATGATATTTATAACCTTGGTTATTTCCCTACCTGTGTTATGATCTGTCCTAACCGTTCAATGACAGAAGTTGATCAATTTACAGCTGCTGAACTTTATGCTGCAAAATCGGCTTGTTCTGCTGCATCAGTTGTTGTGGATGGAGAAATGATCACTTCACTTGCATACAACACCACACTTGCTTCTTGTGATAGTGTTACACCTACTTTCCGTCTTGGAAATATTGGAACCGACACTTTAACTTCTGCAACCATTACTCTTCAAGTTGATGGAGTTACCCAAAAAACAATTTATTGGACAGGTAATCTTGGTACTTATGAAAGTGCTACAATTACAGGAGTAAAAGTTGGTTCATCAGTGGCCGGTACAAGAACCATCACTGCTGTTATTTCAAACCCGAATGGAGTTGTTGATCCAACCTCTACCAATAATTCAACTACTGCATCTTTTGTTATTTATCCTACTGTTGGAGGAGCTTTTATTACTGAATCATTTGAAAGTGCAGGAATTCCTTCTGCCTGGACCATTACAGCCGGTGGAAACAATACTTGGGAAGATGCCCCTACTGCAGGTTTTAACTCTTCCTCAAGTGCTACTTTGAACTTTTACAACATTAGTTCCGGACAGATCGATATAATGACTTTACCTCCAATGTCATTTACAGGTACTTCTGCTTATTTAACTTTTGATGTATCCTACGCGCAATACTCTTCATCCAATACTGATAAATTACAAGTTGAAGTATCCACCAATTGTGGTACTACATGGACTTCTAAGTACAGTAAAGCGGGAGCAACATTAAAAACGGTTCCTCCGGTTGGCGGCTCGGTGCAATTTGTTCCTTCCGGTGATAACCAATGGAGACATGAAACTGTAAATTTAAGTACATACGCTGGTCAGACAAATGTTTTAGTTCGTTTGAAAGGAACCTCTAATTATGGAAACAATCTTTTTGTTGATAACATTAACTTTGTTACTTCAGTTGTAGGAATCGAGGAAAATGAAATGTTAAATAAGCTAAATGTATATCCAAACCCAATAACAAACAATGCAATTGTGGATTTCAATTTATCTGAATCAAATAATGTATCCATTACACTTGTAAATGCTCTTGGTCAGCTTGAATTTAGCAAAGACCTTGGTAAGATGAGTGCCGGTGATCAGAATTATTCATTGGATGCAACATCTATAATTAATGGTTTGTATTTCTTAAATATTAAAATTGGCGATACTACTATTACCAAAAAAGTTGCTATAAACAAATAATTTCAAATTGATAAATTACTTCGCCCCTTTGGTAAATGTGCCAAAGGGGACAAAGTAAAAATAAGGTTAAATAGTACGTTTGTGAAGTGTTGAAGTTTTTTTACTCATTAATTTAATCCAATTAAAAATGAAAAAAATCTTACAATTATTAACAGTTGTTGCTTTTACTTTATCCTCAGGTAAAATGAGTTCTCAAGTTACCACCGGCAGCCTTTCTCCTGACTGGACCTTAACAGATATTAACGGTGTAAGCCACAACCTTTACTCTTACCTTAATGCAGGTAAAACAGTATTTATTGACATCTCCGCAACCTGGTGTGGCCCCTGTTGGAGTTATCATAACGATCATGAATTTGAAAATGTATGGATCAATCATGGTCCTGCAGGTGGTTTAGGAGTTAGCAGTACCACAACTGATGATTGTATGCTTTTTTATGTTGAAGGTGATGCTTCTACCACCAACGCAGATTTACACGGCACCGGTTCAAACACTCAGGGCGATTGGGTTACCGGTACAAAATACCCGATCATCGATCCTACTAATTCTACTAATCCATCCGTCAATACTTTTAATAATATGTACAATCTGGCCGGTTTTCCGGCTTGTATCATGATTTGCCCTGACCACTCTATGAAAGAGGTTGATCAGTATACTGCATCTCAATTATATTCTGCAAAAACATCCTTCTGTCCAGCAGCGGTTTCAACCGGAAGTGATGCAAAGATGATATTATCAACTACTTTAAATTCGGGCCTTGCATCCTGTGATAGCGTTACACCATCATTTTTATTAGGTAATAATGGAACAACCACTTTAACATCCGCTACCATCACCTATAAAGTGGATGGTGTGGTTCAAAAAGTAAAATTCTGGACAGGGAGTATTGCATCTAATGGCAATACAACAGTTACCGGTGTAAAACTTGGCGCGCCAACAACGGGGAGTCATGCAATTTCGGTGACGGTGTCAAGCCCAAATGGTGTGTCAGATCCAACAGCGGCAAACAATACAACTACAGCATCATTTATTAAAAACCCAACAATAGGAGGAGTAGCTGTTGCTGAATCTTTTGAAAGTGGCGGCATACCCAATTCCTGGACCATCACCAACGGGGGAAGCGGTTTAACCTTTACTGATACCACTGTAGGATACAGTTCTTCAAATGGTGTAAAATTAAACTGGTACAAGATCCCTTCAGGTGATATTGATATTATGGGATTTCCATCCATGTCGTTTGTGGGCGCTGTTTCCCCTGCAATGACATTTGATGTTGCATATTGCGGTTATACTACTTCTACTCCTGAAAATGATAAACTGGAAGTTGAGGTTTCAAGCAATTGTGGAATCACATGGACGAGCATCTATAACAAAGCCGGTAACACTTTAAAAACAAAAGCTCCACAATCAAGTGTATTTACACCATCAGGTCCTACACAGTGGAGGAATGAAACTGTTAACTTAAACGCTTATGTTGGCCAGTCAGGAGTATTATTAAGATTTAAAGCAACTTCGGATTATGGAAATAACCTTTACCTTGATAACGTAAACATAACAGGCGTAAGCACAACTACGGGGATTCATACAAACGAAATGGTCAACTCTATTAAGGTTTACCCAAACCCTTTGATGGACAATGCTGACGTTGAATTTAATTTATCCACAACTGCCAATGTAACTATAACAATGTATAACATGCTTGGCGAGTCGGTGTTTACAAATGAATTAGGTGAAATGAATTCAGGAAGACATACTATAAAATTAGATGCTCAAAATTTAAATGCAGGTATTTACTTTATTACTTTAAATGCAGGTAATAATAAAATAACAAAAAAAGTGGTTATTAATAAATAGACTTTATACTAGTTAAAACGTTTATGAAATTTCACATTAAAACGATTATAAGCTAAGTGCCTAATTCAATTATTTTATTAATTTAACTTTATAAAGTCTGATAATGCGAATCTAACCGGTTCATGTGAGTAATAAAATAGTAATTTTGATATTCAGCAGTATGGTTAGTTTTTTTAAATCATACTGCTGATTTATTTTTTTAAACCTTCTTGTTTTAACTTTATGAAAAAAATAATTATAGGACTATTTGCGCTTAGCATTTTCACAAACACGGCTAAGGCTCAAAACACAGAGGTAAGAGCTTTACCTTCCGCTGATCTAAAAACTGTGGAAGGCAAAACGGTAAACTCTTCAAAATTCACAAACGATGGAAAGCCTATTATAATAAGCTTTTGGGCAACCTGGTGCAAACCATGTAAAAAAGAATTAGATGCCATCTCCGAAAATTTTGAAGAGTGGCAAAAAGAAACCGGTGTTAAACTAATTGCAATTTCTATTGATGATTCACGCAGTTCGGGAAAAGTAGGAACCGATGCAAAAAGCCATGGCTGGGATTACGAAATATATATTGATCAAAATCAGGATTTTAAACGCGCAATGAACGTAAACAATGTTCCTCATACGTTTATTATTAATGGAAAAGGTGAAATTGTATGGCAGCATAATTCATACGCAGAGGGCGATGAGGACCACCTGTACGAAGCACTAAAAAAAATCACCAAAGAATAAAATAATGTGCTGATGTGCAAATGTGTTAATTTGAAAATGTGCTAAGTAATTTTCAAATTGTCAAACTATCAAATTAATTTATTGTGAGAAAAATATACTTCAGAACCATTAAAGTAACTGCTCTTCTATTAGCTGTTAATTATAGCAATATTTCTTTTGCTCAACTAAACTTAAATAATCTTAGCAATTTAAACCTTGGAGAAGTGCATGGCAATTTTCAAGCTGACGCACAATATTATATCCCTGATTCTACAATTGGTGCAGATCCTGCCCCCGAAAAAATGCTGATGAATGGTTTTGCGAATATCATTTATACGAAAGGGAAATTTTCTGCAGGTATTCGATACGAAAGTTATTTGAATGCCCGCCAGGGATTTGACTCCCGATATCAGGGAAATGCTATTCCTTATCGTTATGCAACTTATAAGGCTGATGAGTTAGAAGTTACGGTTGGTAATTTTTATCAGCAATTTGGCAACGGTTTTATTCTGCGCAGTTATGAAGATCGTGGCCTTGGTTTTGACAATGCTTTGGACGGGATCCGCTTGAAATATGAGCCTGTAAAAGGTATTTACTTAACCGGGCTTACTGGTAAGCAGCGCTCTTTCATGACCCAGGGACCCGGTATTGTGAGAGGCATTGATGGTGAAATACAAATGAATGAAACCTTTAATAAATTCGCTGATAAAAAGTTAATACTAACATTGGGCGGAAGCTTTGTAAGCCGTTATCAAAAGGATGAAGACCAAACCTTGGTATTACCCGAAAATGTGGGTGCATCGGCTGGTCGTTTTAAAATAAGCAGGAATAATTTTTCAATTAATGGTGAATATGCAACTAAAATCAATGACCCGAATGCTGCAAACAACTACGTATACAAAGCTGGAGAAGCTATTTTTCTGGCAGCCAACTATGCAAAAAAAGGATTTGCTGTATCTCTTAGTGCAAGCCGAACCGACAATATGAATTTCCGTTCCGACAGAACAGCTTCGGTAAATAATTTACTGATAAATTATACACCTGCATTAAACAAACAACATACCTATAACTTACTAAGCTTTTATCCATACGCCTCACAGCCAAACGGTGAGTTCCAGTTTTCGAGTGAAGTGAATTGGAAGATCATAAAAAGAAGCGAGCATAAATTAGACATCACTTTTAACTATTCGGGATCAAATGATCTGGATACCATGCGCTTAAATCCTTCTACTGATAGTACTTTGCAAGGCTACAAAGCAAGCTCCTATTTTATGGGAGAAAAAGTTCTTTTACGTGATTGTTATTTTGAAGTGAACCAAAAATTCGGAAAAAAATTCAAAATTTCTGTGATCTATGCTTATCAGGAATATAACAATAAGTTTTTGAAAGGCGCATCCGATGCAGGTAGTGTAACAATTTATTCACACATTGCTGTGGTGGATATGACCTATAAAATAAAGCCGAGCCGGGCAATTAGAGTGGAGTTACAACACCTTGCCACAAAACAAGATAAACAAAACTGGGCATACGCTTTAGTTGAATATACCATTAACTCAAATTGGTTTGTTGCTGTTTTAGATCAATACAATTATGGCAATACTCACAAAGATGGAAATGGAAACTACGACAAACGTACCCATTACTATAATGTTTCGGCAGGTTACAATAAAAATGCAAACCGCATTACATTGAGCTATGGAAAACAACGTGCTGGTATTTTTTGTGTAGGGGGTATCTGCAGGCAGGTTCCTGCTTCAAACGGGGTAACATTAAGTATTACAAGTAGTTTTTAAGAAGGTTGTGATGTTTTTCATTGTGGCGTTCCCTTTCTTAAAGAAGAAAGGGCGGGCTTTCACTTCAATCTTTTCTAAACAGAAAAGGATTTATGTGGAATTTATCCTGAGCGTTTGTCGAAGGAATCCCTAACGCGCATCCTACAATGAAAGGGAATTGTTGTCCTTTAATTTCCTATCAAAATTAAGTATCGAACTCAGGATAGAATCTGAAAACCACTATTCATTCAATACATTAATTGTTGTACTTGCATACAAGGCGGCAGTTTCTGTGCGTAATCGACTACCTCCTAAACTGATCTCTTTAAAGCCATTGGCAAGAGCCAATTTTACTTCATCCATAGAAAAATCACCTTCCGGGCCAATAAGAATCAAAACATCATTCCCATGTTGGTAAAGACTTTTTAAATGCGGTTTAGTTTCTCCCTGGTAACAATGGGCAATGAATTTTTGCCCTGTAAAATCTTTGGCAGAAGCAATGAATTTTTTATAATCGATCACTTCATTAATTTTTGGCATATAAGCTTTAAGGCTTTGTTTGATAGCAGCAATGGCAACTTTATTCAGGCGCTCTGTTTTTACAACAGTACGTTCACTGTTTTGGCAGTTAATAATTGAAATTTCAGCAATTCCAACCTCTATCGCCTTTTCAGTGAACCATTCCAAACGATCCATATTTTTGGTGGGTGCAATGGCAATGTGCAGGTTGAATTTACTTTTGCCAAATTCTAATGTAGTTTGAGTAATTTTAACTGTACAGCGTTTGGGATTATCATCGCTGATCTCTGCTTCGTACCAACCGCCATTGCCATCAATTAATATTATTTTGGCGCCAATCGTTAATCGCAAAACACGGATAGCGTGTTTGCTTTCCTCTTCCACTAAAGTATAATAGAACCCCTCTCCTATTCTTTCGGCTATAGGTATTGGTATTAGAAGTATATCGGGCGTGTAAAATAAATGCATATTAATTTCCAAGGCCCCTTATTATTTTCATAACAACCTATTGGCAGGGTAAAAAAAATATTTATTTTTAGAATAAAACCCTCTCCCGAAAGGGAGAGGGTGGATTAGAAGAGAATTAATTACTTAACGCCTATTGCCTTTTCTTCTGGTTTAGGATTAAGCTGAGCGGTTACTTTAGGAGCAGCAGACATGATCTCATCGTTTGCAGCACTTGCGTATTGTTCAAAGTTTTTGATAAAGGACGAAGCTAATTTGTTTGCCGTAGTATCAAAAGCTTCTTTATTTTTCCAGGTATTACGAGGATTCAAAATTTCAGCAGGTACATTCGGACATTCTGTTGGTACATTTAAACCAAAAACAGGTAATGTTTCGTACTTAATGTTTTCTAATTCTCCTGTAAGTGCAGCGGTGATCATTGCCCTTGTATATGACAATTTCATACGGCTTCCAACCCCGAAAGCACCACCTGACCAGCCGGTATTAACTAACCAAACAGTTACTTTATTTTCTTTTAATTTTTTACCTAAAAGTTCAGCATATTTTGTTGGATGTAAAGGTAAAAACACTTTTCCAAAGCAAGCAGAGAAGGTTAATTGAGGCTCAGTAATACCCATTTCTGTTCCTGCAACTTTTGCTGTATAACCGGAAATGAAATGATACATCGCCTGCTCTGTTGTTAATTTTGAAATTGGAGGTAATACACCATAAGCATCACATGTTAAAAAGAAAATGTTTTTAGGAATGTTTCCAACGGAAGGTTCCACAGCATTGTCGATATAATGAATCGGATACCCTACTCTTGTATTTTCTGTTTTAGAAATATTGCTAAAATCAACTGTAGAGGTATTTTCATAGAACTCTACATTTTCTAATAAAGCACCAAATTTAACGGCACTAAAAATTTGCGGTTCTTTTTCCTTCGTTAGATCAACACATTTAGCGTAGCAACCACCTTCAAAGTTAAACACCCCTTTATCGCTCCAGCCATGCTCATCATCACCTATCAATCCACGGTTTGGATCAGCAGAAAGGGTAGTTTTACCGGTACCTGATAAGCCAAAGAAAATGGCGGTATCACCTTCTTTACCAATATTTGCAGAACAGTGCATTGATAAAACCCCTTTTTCGTGAGGTAAAATATAATTTAATAAAGAGAAAATTCCTTTTTTGATCTCACCAGTATAGCCTGATCCCCCAATTAGAATAATTTTTTTGGTCATATCCAGAATGGTGAAATTATGCTGACGTGTCCCGTCAATTTCGGGTGTAGCCATAAAACCAGGAGCACAAATGATCGTCCATTCAGGTTTAAAATCCAGGATTTCATCATGCGTTGGGCGCAAAAATAAATTATTTGCAAATAAATTTGACCATGGATTTTCAGTTACCACCCTAATGTTTAAACGATATTTAGGATCAGCGCAAGCGTAAGAATCACGAACATATATTTCTTTCCCAGAAAGGTAAGCGCACATGCGGTTATAAAGTATATCAAATTTTGCGGCATCAAACTTAACATTTACATCACCCCACCAAATTGAATCTTTGGTTTTATCATCAAGTACGATAAATTTATCTTTTGGTGAACGTCCTGTAAATTCACCCGTATCAACTGCAATAGCACCTGTATCTGTTAATACCCCTTCACCTCGTACAAGAGTTTCTTCAACAAGTTCGGCTGCATTTAAATTCCAATAAGCAGCTGATACGTATTTTAAGCCTAAATCTGCTACGGTTGCATTTTTGGCTTTTATTCCAAATTCATTCATTATAATTCTGTTTTTGGTTAAAATTCTGTAATTAAAGTGTAAAATTACAAAATTTTGATCCAAAAAGCTCCTAAAATTTTAATAATTAAATAACAATTTTAACAAAAATGTTGATATCTTTTAAGGTGGATTTTAACAAATAATTTTATATTTTTGTTCAATAATCCCATTGAGATTAGTTTAAATTCATTTAAATCCTTTATCATGAAAAAAATAGCTACTATTTTATTTCTAAGTTCCTCTCTTATGTCCTTCGCTCAAGCGCCAATAATAGAAGCAACCTATTTGCCGGTAAGAGGAACATCCATAAAAGAGGTTTGGGACAAAGTACCTAATACCATCACTGTTCCTGATACCGGGATCAATAAAATTTGGAACTATTCCAATGAGTTTATTAATGGTGTTGATACCTTTACTATTAAGACCTTTCATCCGGATACTTTGGTGAATGGCCTTTCTTTTGGTCAATATTTCCCCACTGCTACCCATGCATCTTATTTAAGATCGCCTTTAAATAATTTAACAGATTCCCTCTATTCATATTATATTATAGATGCGGATGGTCTCCATATGTTGGGTGGATTTAATATCAGGGCACAAACGTCTAATCAGGTGGGATATGATACTACTGCAATAATAACTCCCAGCGAGTTAATGACACCTGCACTGGTAACTTATGGAATGGAAAGAAATGACACATCAAGATATGTTACCTATGGAAAATACAACAATATTCCTATTAAGATAAGAGGAACAAAAACTAAAGTAATGAAGGGTGTTGGATATGGCACACTAACAATGCCTAATGGTGCTATTTTCAATAATGTTTTACTTGCCAGGCAAACAATTCATACAGTTGATAGTGTTTTTGCGGCAGGTTCCAACACATTTATGACTGTATTAGTTTCCGATTACATCGATTATTCTTTTCTTAGAAATAATACTTTTGGATCGTCTTATCTTATGTATCTGAATGCAAATAGTGGTAACACCCTCATTAATTATGGCTGGTATACATTACCTGTTGATTTTGGTTCTATTTCCGGAACAGTTTATGAATCTGCGGGAAGCACTACCCCAACTACTAATGGTGAAGCCCTTCTTTACAGGGAAAATTCAAATTTTGCCAAAAACGATATTTTGGATCGATCTATATTGGATGGCTCCGGTAATTACTTGTTTGATAGTATTCCTTATGGAGAATACAGAGTTGCAATACGTGCCGATTCAGCATCCCATCCCAATGTTTTTACCACTTACTATGGTGATACTTCTAACTGGCTTGATGCCACTCCGATCATAACAACTACTAATTCTTCAGGAAATGATATTTACTTACAATATCATCCTGCGCCAGATCCTAATGGAGGGGAAATTCAGGGGCATATAGGCTTAGATCTTAGCATAAGGATCGGTGAACCAATTCCTGGGATTGATATTGTAGTAAAAAAGAATCCCGGAGGTATTGCAGTTCAGGAAGTAACAACTGATGCAAATGGTGATTTTAGTTTACAGGAATTACCTCCTTTGGTTGCTCCTTTTACTAATTATGATTTGTTTGTGGATATTCCAGGCTTGCACATGTCAGGCACCTATGACATTATTGTTATTAGTGGCACAGTTGTAAATTCTCTTGATTTTACGGTTGGCACTGATTCAATCCATCCGAATTCTGAATTTGTAGGAATCAAAGAACATTATAAGAATGATAATTTATTAGGAGCATATCCTAATCCATATTCTTCCAATACGGTAATAAAAGTTAATCTCTCCGAAAAGAGTGATGTTCTTTTAGAGGTATACAATTTGCTTGGTGAGAAAATAAAGACCATAGATAATACACAAAAGCCATCAGGAATTCATTATTATAATTTTAATGCGAAAAGTTTAAATTTCCCTGCTGGTGTATACATAGTAAAGCTTAGTGCAGGAAATAAAACAAGCGTTTTAAAAATAATAGAACAATAATAAAATTAGTTTTGAATATAAAAAAAGGGGCTTAATGTCCCTTTTTTTATTGTTTATAAATAAATTGTTGCATAAATAATTTTATTACTTTAGCCTATACTTCCAATTCCTATTTTCATCGTGGTAAGGAATCTTGTTAATTCCCAAAAATGTGGACATAAACAAAAACAAGATCCTCAATTCCAGAAAATGGAAAGGAGTTATAGCACAACCTATTATTTTATTATCTATAGAATTTTATGTCAAATTTTTTATACCGATTTTTTTTAACTATCCTATTTTTTTCGCTTTTAACAAAAGTTGAGGGACAAGTATATAACTTCTCTAATTATACTGTTGAAACCGGGTTATCACAACCGCAAATACTCGCTGTTTTTCAGGATGATGATGGCGTGATGTGGTTCGGAACAAATGGCGGAGGAATCACCAAATTCGATGGTAATTCGTATGAATACTTTACGGATAAGGATGGCTTAGCTGATAATCTGATCTATTGCATTACAAAAGATAAGAAAGGAAGGATATTGATTGGAACAAATAATGGTTTATCGGTTTATGATCCCTTTACTTCTAATGGAACAGATTCAACACATTTCAAGAATTACACGACTAAAAATGGATTGAGCAACAATAGAATATATACGATTTTTATTGATAAAAATGGTGAAATTTTATTGGGAACCGGAAAAGGTATTTCTGTTTTTCAAGATTCTGTTTGTTCTGTTTTTAATATTGACGAAACATTAAATAATGCCCTTATTTTTAATATGTCTGAGGACAGCAAGCAAAATTTATGGCTCAGTACATTAGGAAATGGGGCTTTCAAATATGATGGCAAAACAATAAAAAATTACACCAGTAAGGATGGTTTCGAAAATAATTTTGTGTATTCTGTTTTAGAATTTGATGCTAAAACATTCTGGTTCCTTACAAATGAAGGTTTATTTGCATTAAAAGATAATGAGATCAAACAAATTTATCCTCCAAACTTAGCAAGCACTGTTACCTATTATAGTTATTTAAAAGATAAGGAAAACAATATTTGGATCGCATGCAAAAATGGACTATTGAAATATAATGGGAAAGATTTCCAACTTTTTACCCAGAAAAATGGTTTGGTAAATGATAATATCTGGAAAATTTTTCAAGACAAGGAAAAAAATTTATGGTTTGCTTCAAAAGAAAATGGAATATCAAAATTAGCTAATGAGCGATTTTTCATGTACACGCTTAAGGATGGATTACTATTTAATCAAATTAGCAGGATATTTCAAAGCAAAGATGGTAAATATTGGATAGGGTCACCTAAAGGCCTCAGCATGTATGATGGGAAAAATTTCACAAATTATAATCAAAAAGATAGAAGAGGGAATGATGCAATCACAGCAATATCTGAAGATAGAAAAGGCAATTATTTGATAGGAACAGGTTTTGGAGTGCTTAAATACGATGGAAAAAGTTTTGAAAGAATAGAATCCCTTGATAATAAAAATTTAAACTACTGCCATGATATTTTTATTGATAGTAAAGGGGAAATTTGGCTTGGTACTAATGGCGGAATTGCAAAGGTTATTGGGGGCAAAATTAAAGAATTTGATAAAGTAGGCTTTCCAAAAAATTTTGTTTTTAAAATTCATGAAGACATAAGTGGAAATTATTGGTTTGCGACAGATGATGGCTTATACAAGTACGATGGCTTAATTGTGAAACATTTTACAGAAAATGACGGTTTTGTTGGAAAACGGGTTAATAATATAGTTAATGATAAAGAAGGAAATTTATTGTTTGCGACCAGTTCAGGAATTGCTAAATATAGCAAAGGAAAGTTTTCAAGAATCACTGAAAAAGAGGGGCTTTCTTCTAATGATATACAATCTATTGCAATTGATAACAAAGGTGACATATGGGTTGGATTACAAAATGGGATAAATAAAATAATGTCCCGTGATAATGAGATATACGAAATAAGGCATTTTGCGAAGGAGGATGGTTTCATAGGACAAGCCTGTTTTTTTAACGCTATATTAATTGATCAACAAGAAAAAATATGGTTTGGTACTGAAAATGGACTAGTAGTATTTCAACCAAAATTTGATAGAATCAACACTTTTGAACCTATTACCCGTTTGAAAAGTATTAATTTGTTTTCACAAAAAACAGATTGGAAATTATTTGCTGATTCTTTAGATAAAAATAACCTTCCTGTGAATCTGGAATTAGCCCATAACAAAAATTATTTAACTTTTAATTTTATTGGTGTAAGCTTAACTACTCCGGGAAAAGTTAAATACCGTTTTATGTTAAAGGGGCTGGATAAAGATTGGCTGCCAGAAACTTCAGAAACTGAAGCACCATATTCAAATATTCCTCCCGGAGAATATGAATTTTTAGTTATGGCAAATAATGGTGAAGGTGTATGGAATAAAGTACCTGTCTCTTATAAATTCATCATTCATCCCCCATTTTGGCAAACATGGTGGTTTTATTCAATTATTGGGGGCATCGTATTGATCTTTATCTATTCTTATGTAGAAATAAAATCAGCCAACAATAAAATATTAAAACAAAGCAAAATAATAGCTGACAAAAATGTTGACTTAAAACAAGCGTATGCTGTAATCGCAGATAAAAACAAAAGCATTACCGACAGTATCAATTATGCGCAACGTATCCAACAAAGTTTTTTAAGTTCAGAAGCTACACTTAATAAAACGTTGAAAAATTATTTTATTCTTTACAAACCTAGAGATATAGTTAGTGGTGATTTTTATTGGGCATTTGATTTACCCGACAGGGTTATAGTTGCATGTGCAGATAGCACCGGGCATGGAATTCCGGGAGCATTTATGAGTTTAATAGGAATCAGCTTATTAAATGAAATATCACATTCAAAAAATATTGTTGAACCCGCTAAAATTTTAGATGAATTAAGACGAATTATTATTTGCGCTCTTAATCCGGAACAAGTTGATTCTGGTGGCAAAGATGGAATGGATATCAGTTTAATTTCAATATTTAAAAATCAAGATTCGGATGATGTGAAAATTCATTTTTCAGGAGCTAATAATGCGATATATATAATTTCAGGTGAGAATAATATGGCAAATTTCATGGAATTTAAAAGCGATAAACAACCCGTTGGATTTTATTCCAATATGAAACCTTTTAGCTATCAGGAGATTATTTTAAAAAAAGGCGATATCATTTACATGGGTACCGATGGTTTTGCTGATCAGTTTGGTGGAACAAAAGGTAAAAAATTTATGAGCAAACAACTTAAGAAAAAATTAACTTCCATTCATAGCCTTCCATTAAAAGAGCAGGAAATTATATTAGAAAACGCATTCGAGGACTGGAAAGGAGATCTCGAGCAGGTTGATGATGTTACTGTTATGGGAATTCGTATTTAACTTATACCAATATGTTGTCCATTAAATTACCATTCTATTATAGCCGTTTTATTTTTTAGGGAATTTTAATTTCAGATGTTTCAGCTTTGCAACTATTGTTGATGCTACAATATAGTTCCTATACCACTTGTTATCAGCCGGCACAATTACCCATGGTAATTCGGAGCTACAACGGTTTAATATCTGCTCATACACCTTTTTGTATTCCTTCCACTTTTTTGAAGATTGCAGATCGCCTTCAGAATATTTCCATTTTTTAAAAGGATCATTCATCCGTTCTTGTATCCTTTTTTTTTGTTCATCTTCACTTATGTGTAAAAAGAATTTAAGAATAATTGTATTATTACTCTGCAAATGTTTTTCAAATGCATTTATAAAATCGTACCGGTCTTCAATTATATTGTTTGGATGTGTTTTTTGAATTGTGGGAACCAATATATCTTCATAATAAGAACGATTAAAAATCTGTATCATTCCTTTTTCAGGAAGTTTTTGAAAAATACGCCACATATAATCATGTTCAAGTTCACTACCAATGGGTGCTTTGAATGAAGTTGCATGAACTCCAAGCGGATTGACTCCTGAAAAGACCTGCCGAATGGTACTATCCTTACCGGCAGTATCAATACCCTGAAATATAATTAAAAGACTATATTTATGGGATGCATAAAATAAATGCTGTAAGCCAAACAACTCCTGGAGAATTTTATCCAATTCAAGTTTATATTCTTCCTTATTTATTTTTTCAGGAGCTTTTGTATTGATAGTTTTAAGTTTTATCTTATTCATATGTTTATTTTTAAATAAATCCCTGCAATACTTAATAGAGCTATAATCATTGAAGGTGCAAGTCCGATCATGACTTGTTTACGCAGCACTATTGAACCTTTCAAATACGCTTGTCCCATCTTGAAAATTGTATTGCTAACAATTGCTAACAGAATTACAATTGCGGCCATGGATGGATCAATTTGCGTCAGACTAAGTTTTGACATGCTTATATTGATGGCATCGACATCTGCAAGTCCTGAAATAAAACCCGTAATCAATAATCCTTTTGTTCCTAAGTATATGTTGGCAAAATACACAAAAAGAGTAATGGCTACATATTGAATCCCAAATAGAAGCGCATTAGTTATATCAAGCGGATTCCCCAACTGGATGGGCTCAGATGTTGCTGGTAATTTACATTTTCGATATAAAAAATAAGCAAAAGCAGAACTACCTAATACCATTAAACTACATGGAATCAGGAGCCATTTAAATACTGTTGTATTAAATAAGGCCGCAACAACTAAAACACGGGTAAACATTACAGCACAGGCAATAATAATTCCAATTGCGTATTGAATGGAAAAACGTTCATTTTCTTTGCTTCGGCTACTGAATACCCATGTTACTGCTGTACTTGAAAAGGTCCCACCAAAGAACGCAGTAAACAGTATACCTTTTTCGGCACCAAAAAACTTAATTATAAAGTATCCTATAAAACTTAGTGAAGAAACAACGACAACAATAAAACCGATACTTTGCGGGTTAATGATCCCTCCCGGGCCATAATTTTTGTCGGGCAAAATGGGTAGAATTAAAAAAGAAAGAATAATGAATTTTATAAAAGCGAACAATTCATCCTGCGTTATCCTACTAAGTGTTTCGCGAAATTTACTTTTAAGTGTTAGCAGGGTCGAAGCAATAACAGCAACAGCAACGGATTCCTGGATGTAATGAAGGCCGGAAAGCACACCAAGAAAAAAAACCAGAGCCAATGACAATTCCGTTACAATTCCGAAATTTTCTTTTTGAATTTTTGAATAATGAAATACACTTATAAAAAGAAATATCGCAGGGGAAACAACTAAAATAATATTAATGTTCAACTCCTCAGCTAAAAAAGTGATCACACATCCTAATATCGACATAATTGCAAAGCCACGCATGCCGGCAAAGTGTTCCTTCCCGCTCACGCTTTCAAACTCCCTTTGCATACCAACAATCAATCCTATGCCTAAAGCTACGATCAGGCTGAATAAAAATGGTGTAAGAAGGTTATTTAATAAATCGTACATTTTATTTTTTTTTAATTTTTATATTGTCCTCCATTGTCAACTCTTCCAATTTAGGTATAAAATTTCTACACTATGAATTGTTCTTAATAGGTATAAAATTTAATTTCCGATTTGGTCATTCTTAAATAGAAGTCGAGGTCTTTTATTGTTTCTTTTGAAGAGAACACTAAAAGATCGAGCCCGGTCCATAATAAGAACCAACCAGCAGGTTCAAACAACACAAGCAAAAAATGAACAGGGTATTTTTCCGGCTTCATAAAAGATATATAGCTAGCTGCTATCATTATAGCAATTCCAATACTTGTTAAGAGCAGTCCTTTTGATTTTGTTTTTTTTACTTCAGATTCCAAAACCTGATGAACATTTTTAAAATAGGAATGGAGTCTTTTAGCAATTGCTTTTTCATCCGCTTCATTTCTCATATTTGCCGGTAATAGAAGCTTTAATGATAATTTGCTCCGGCTTATATTTCCGGAAATTTTTTTTACCTGAAAAATAAAATCATCCGACAATGTTCTTTCAGAATATGCGCTGGGATCAAAGTCTGAAAAAATATCATCGTAAGAATCCAGCAGAATACTCACTTCAGCAAGTTCAAGTAATGATTGCTTTGCAGTTGAGTTTATATCTTCTGTTTTATTAATTATCATAACGATCTCAATTAACTATATTTTACTTTGTGCAATTCCAACGCTTCTTCAATTGAATGAGAAACTGATAGATCTTTTTCTTTTTTCGCCAGGTAAGCAAGCTGTTGATAATATTTATAAAGAGTTTCAATTTCAACCTCAGTTAAATCTTCCACAACGATCAGCCGATTACTTGGTCCTTTCAGGGAAGCTATTAATTCATTCAGCTTCAGATGAATTGCCCTTGAATCTTTGTTTTGCTGACGTTGGATCAAAAAAACCATTAGAAAAGTGATAATAGTAGTACTTGTATTTATAACAAGTTGCCAGGTGTCGGAAAAATCAAATAATGGACCTGTTAGAATCCAGGCAATAACAACCGAAAAAGCGATAGTAAAAGCCATTGTAGTTCCTGTAAAAGAAGTAGCTTTCTGGGCTATTTTTTCAAAAAAACTTACTTTTCTGTTTTGTGATTTTATCATTTATATTTCTTTAAAAAAAAATGAATACATAATTACCATAAAAAAATCAACAATTGTTTCTATGTATTTCTCAATTGATAACAATTCAAAATTCATCATAAATGTGGAATAATAATTTCACCAATATCAATTGCATTACTCTCATGTAAAACCGTATTGCAGGTAACCACCTTGCTTACACCAGATCTTATTAAATCTTCATAGGCATTTTCAGCAAAAACAGCGTGTACACCTATACAAACAGGAGGCTTCATTCCCGCTTTATTAAGAAGCACAACCGTTTCAATCATAGTTCTGGCCGTTGAAATAATATCATCCACTAAAACAGGTGTATAATTTTTATATTCTTCTACCTGGGGAACAGAAACTTCAACATTGCGATCGCCATTTCGAATTTTTTGAAGAATTATAAAAGGAACACCGGCATTTTTTGCAACCTCTGATACCCATTGTTCGCTTTCACTGTCGGGACCAATTAATAATGCATTGGGAATATTCTTTTTTACCCATTTGGAAATCAACCTGTCTGCATGTAACACTTCACAAGGGATTGAATAAATTTCTTTCATTGATACTCTACGATGCAAATGTGGGTCAACAGTAACAAGCCGATCAACATTTGACGAAAGCAGTTTAGCAAAATATTCAGAAGTGATGGCCTCCCCAGGATTAAATTGTTTGTCCTGCCTCATATAAGCAAGATAAGGAGCTACCAAACAAATTGATCTTACCTTTAAGTCTCTTAATAAACTGCAAAGAAATAAAAGAGGTAAAAGCTTAGCATCCGGCTGATGAAGTGTACATACTACAATTACATCCTTTTCTTCTACACTACTTAATATTCTTACATAGGTTTCTCCATCCGGAAATTTCCGGAATTCTGATACTCCCCTATCAGCCTGAATGGAATCAACAATATAATTTGCCAACGCTTCATTGCCGGGTAAAGAAAACACAATTTTTTTCACACTATTCAATTATAATTAGATCATTAACACTACTTAAATATTCTTTCGCATATTCTAATTCACCTTTTGCATCTGCATAAATTGTAAACAAAATATCTCCTTTAGAAATTGTTGAACCGATCGGACAATTAAATACTAAACCTGCCCCTATTGATTTAGGTGCACCGGAAAGTTTAGCTATACGTGCTAGTTTTCGGTTATCAATTTCTTTTACAACTCCGTCATTTTCAGATAACACATCAAAATGGTATTGGCCTACTTTAGGTTCGGTGAAACCACCTTGTGCTTCGCAAATTGCCATGAATTTTTCCAATGCCTTTCCGCTTTCCAGAATGTCATTTGCAATTTTCTGTTCCTCACCTACCGGAAATTTCCCGGACATTAATAATAATTTACTTGCCAATTCAAGTGATCGTTCTTTCAGGTCTTTAGGACAATCCTTTTCATTTCTCAAAACAGAAAGAACACTTATTGCTTCTAATGCTGGACCTATTCCCCTTCCAACAGGCTGACTCCCATCTGTAAATACAACTACTATTTTCATCCCAATTGCTTCCGCAACTTTTTCGAAATAACTTTTAAGAAGTTCTGCTTCTTCAATTGAACGAACCTTAGCCGTTTTCCCAACCGGTATATCAATCAATACATGTGTAGAGCCGGCCGCTGCTTTTTTTGAAAGTACGGATGCGATCATTTGTCCTTCGCTGTCAATATCAAGAGCCTTTTCCACTGAAATAAGAAGATCATCGGCAGGACTCAATTGCATTGAACCACCCCAGACAAAACATCCATTTTCTTTTTCAACAACTTTTCTCATTTCGTCAATTGATAAATCTACAGGTGTCATTACTTCCATACAATTAGCTGTTCCGGCTGGTGAAGTAATTGCTTTTGATGACGTTTTTGGGATCGTTAATCCAGCGGCAGCAACGATACTCACCACAATAGGAGAAGTTCTATTACCCGGAAGACCACCAGCACAATGCTTATCAAGAACTATAGTCTTATTCCATTTTAATTTTAGTCCGGTGTTAATCATCGCTTTTGTGAGTGATATAATTTCACTAATCGAAAGATTGTCGTCAGCGCATACAGCAACGAACGCAGATAATTCAATATTGGAGTACTTCCCTGCCACTATATCTGAAATAATTTCAAAATAAGAGTTTTCATCCAGTTCGTTTCCATAAATTTTTGAACGTACCTTACTCAATGATTTAATATGATGAAGATGACTAATGTTAATTTCATCTCCTTCCTTTACATCCAATTGTACCATTGCTTCTTTGGAAAGACCTGCTTCATCATGATGAATTAATCCTGAATAAACTGCATTGAGCGTTGCCACAATACTTCTTCCTTTAGAAGTCACAACCACTCTTGTTAACGCGGTATATCCTTCAGAACGGCAGATATGACAATCTTCACGCATGTAAATATTATTTTCGTGATAGGTATCTATCCCAATTAATTTTACTTTTAAATTATTTAAGTTTGGTATGATATCCATTAATATAGTTTATTTATTAAATATGTTAAACAAATTTTGTTTTCATATTAATCAATTTTAATAATTTCATTTAAAGCAGGTATCTCACAATTCCACCCATAGGTATCTTTGATTTTTACCCTCAACGCATCAGCGGCTTGTGGTTCACCATGTATAATAAAAATATGTTCAGGTCTTTGTTTTAACCCACTCATCCAGCCAATTAAGCCTAGCTGATCGGTATGAGCAGAAAGTCCTTCTACATTTTCAATTTTTGCTTTGACCGGGAAATATTTTCCAAAAAGTTTCACTTCTTCAGCTCCCTCCAATAATGCTCTTCCTCTTGTACCTTCAGCTTGAAAACCAACCAGTAAAATTGTTGTGGAAGGTTTACCAAGATATTGAACAAAATAAGTAAGCACCCTGCCACCGGAAGCCATTCCGCTTGCCGCAATAATAATTTTAGGTTGTTCGGATGCAGCCAGCTTATATGTTTCCTGAATTGTTCGAATTTGCTTAATATCTTTTACCATTTCTTTACATTCCTCCAAAGGAAGTTTATGCCAATCCGGGTATTTCTCAAAAATGTCCAAAACTGTTGAACCCATTGGGCTATCCATATAAACAGGAAGGTTGGGAATTGTCCCTTTTTTTCTCAACTTCCATAATAAATACATCAATGTTTGTGCTCGCTCTACGGCAAAACTTGGAATAATAATTGTTCCTTTATTTATCGCAGCAGTATTTATTATTTCTGTCAGTCGCTCCTCTGCATTATTCAGATGCAGACGATTTCCGTAAGTAGACTCTATTAAAAGGACATCTGCTTTTTGCGGTTTCTGTGGTGGATTCAACAACAAATCCTGATCCCTACCTATATCACCTGAAAAAACAATAATCTTATTGCCTATTTTTAATTCTATAAAAGTGGCTCCTATAATATGACCGTTATATCTAAACCGGCAAAATATTTCTTTATCGATCTCTATCCATTTATCAAGTTCCTGAGGGCGAAAAAGCGGTAAAGTCTTTTCTACATCTTTAGTATTATACAAAGGTTTTGCTGGTTTATGCTTTGAAAACCCTTCTGCATTGGCTCTTTCAGCATCTTCCTCCTGTATTCGGGCACTGTCTTCCAGTATAATTTTTGCAATATCAAGAGTGGGAATTGTACCCCATACAGGCCCCGAAAAGCCTTGGTTAACTAATCTGGGCAGGTATCCCACATGATCGAGGTGCCCATGTGTTAGCAATACGAGGTTAATATTGGCCACATTTAATGGCAGGTTATCCCAATTCAGTAAACGAAGTTTCTTCAATCCCTGAAATAAACCGCAGTCAACTAAGATCTTTTTATCGTTGGTTTGAATAAGGTATTTGGAACCTGTAACTGTTCCTGCGGCACCTAAAAATTGAATCTCTATTTTATTTTTATTATCCATTTTTTTAAAATTTGCTTATTAAACTTTCAAGCACAGTGCCCGCCATATAAGAAACAAAAGCTGCAATGCCTCCAAGAAATAATGTTTCGGCAACACCTTTTATTTTACTAAGGTGATTGAGATATGCTTTCAAATAACCAATAAAAATAAATGCACAAAATGTGAGTACAGAGGAAATCAAAAACAAGGGAAATTTAGTATCTGGTAAAAACAAATCAATAAAATACACCAGTAATGGTATCAAACCTACCGCGATAAACGAAAAATAAGTAGCAAGTGCCTTGTTAATAGGTGTTTTAGAAGACTCCAACATTTTTAATTCATCTTTCATCATCTCCTCCACCCATAATG
Source organism: Bacteroidia bacterium (assembly GCA_030654175.1). GTDB lineage: Bacteria > Bacteroidota > Bacteroidia > 2-12-FULL-35-15 > 2-12-FULL-35-15 > 2-12-FULL-35-15. Next base: position 456,162 of record JAURXZ010000049.1, on the reverse strand, counting down.
CTTTACTTGAAGTAATTACTTTTACAATTTCTTCAAGCATTTCGCCTTTAAATCCTTTCTCCTGGTATATTTTCCTGATCTCATCTGTTTCCTCTTCCGGCATATTTTCTATTGACCAATACTCCTGTTTTTTTTGTTTTTGATAATTATTTACTTCCGCTTTAGAAGATAAATAACTACCGATAGACATTGACAAGCCATCAGCTAAAAGATTTGCCAAGCCAAGAATAATAATTACATTAGGATTAAAATTTGCTCCTGTAGCTCCTGCAACCACAGCAAATGTTGTAACAGAACCATCCATTCCGCCATAAATAAATTCAGGCAAATATTTATTAAAAAAAGGTACAGATTGACTCATTGTTTAATAATTTTAAAACTCAAATTGTTATTTTCCGCTTTCATCCAAATTTTGAGTTAACTGTTTTGCTTCTTCCATGACAAGTTTTATTCTTGTTGCGCTCACATTGGCCTGAACCAAATAATTTTCATTGTCAACTATTTCTTTACATAGCACGATTTTTTTATCAAGAAGGTGATGTTTTTCAATTTTAGTAAGCGTTGTGAGGCACGTAATCGGGTAAAGTCCGAGTTTATCAATAAGGTCCTTCAAACTATCCTTTATTGGATAATCCCACCCTAAAAGTTTCAATCCTGCACAACTTCCATACTGAATAGCATCAGATGAAAACCTGGTATTAGTTACTACCCATCCCTGATGAAATTTAGTTCCGTGCCCAGGCAGCTTCAGCCATTGTGCTTCCACATCTTTAAACCGGGCTTGTATGTATAATGGAATTTTCACGTCAGAAAATGTGCCTTGTAGATTGTGGTATTTACATTCAATCATAAAATGATGATGTTCTTTTTCTGCGATCACGTCAATTTCATGGTTAACGCATTTACCTTGAACAGTTTCACCAACTTTAACTCTATATCCCTGGTAGCGCAATATTTCACCGATAAATTTCTCAAAGGGATAGCCAGATGGCCCAAGCTCCATAATAGCTTGTTTCAAATGATATTTTGCCGCAAGATATCGTGAACTTTCCTTGAGTAAGTTAAAAGCAATTCTGTATATTTTTCTTGTAGACATTCCCTGATACAACTTGCCACTTACTTCTTTTACAATCCGTTCTATTTTTTCATCGTTGGCTCCAGCTCGTCTTAAAGAATGTCTTAATTTATCAGCTACAAAAGGTTCTGATTCCCCGGATGCTTTTGTAATTAATATTTTATTCTCGTTTTTCATTTTTCCTGTTATTGCTATTTTTTATATCCGGCTACGGAACAAGTTCTTTTGTTTCTCTCTCAATGCATACTATCCTTACTAATGGAGATTTTGAATGAAAAATTGGTCATTGATCATCTTTAAATTTATTCATACAGTTTGCAATACAACGAATAAATGAATGTTCTTCATTTATAAAATAAAATGAATTGGAACCTTCCTTTTCCGAATTTAGAACAGAACCATTTTTTAATACTATTAAATGCCGTGAAGTTTCGGGCTGGGTCAATCCAAGACTTTCGTGAATATCTGTTACTGACATTTTCTTTTTTTTTCCGCTTAATAAAAGAAGAATCTCCAAACGCGCAGGATGCCCCAATGCTTTTATTATTTCAGAAACTTTTTTAATTGAATCTTCTCCCTGTTTCATTCTCGAATATTTAGATATACAAATATTTACATATTTAGATATGATATCTATGATTATGATCAGCGCAAAAAATGATTATTATCAGGTTTAAGTGCTATGAATTTGTGGTTTCACCAAAATTTGATTGTAAAAAGACATACAAAGATGCCCAGCATTTATCGGATGAGTATTACAGAATTCAAAAAAAAAGTTACATTATTCGCACATTCGTTGCATTATAATTCCCATTAACTCAACAGTACTTAGAGAAATGTAAAGAGCTGTCGGGAGAGGTTGTAATTATGAACCAAAGAACGAATTTGTTAAAAAGCACAACATAAGCCTTAAAAATCAAAGCAAAGGGTTACTTTTGTTTTGGCATAAAAAATTATGTTCAAACTTTTTGATATGACAAATGAACAGACTGCAGTAAAAACCATTTATTTCAGTATTGTAGGAAATACCCTTTTGGCAGCAATCAAATGGTTAACCGGTTACTTTGGTAATTCCTATGCTTTAATAGCAGATGCAATAGAATCAACTACCGATATTTTTTCATCGCTCCTGGTTTTATTCGGGATAAAATATTCCAACAGGCCTGCCGACAAAAATCATCCTTATGGACATGGACGTGCAGAGCCACTGATCACTTTTCTTGTTGTTGCTTTCTTGGTAACCTCTGCAACTATAATTGCTTATGAAAGCATCCAAAATATTGGAACGCCACATGCGCTTCCAGAACCTTATACTTTGCTTGTTCTTGGAGTTATCATAATTTGGAAAGAAATATCCTACAGGCTTGTAATTAAAAGAAGCAAAGAAACTAACAGTTCTTCATTAAAGGCAGATGCATGGCATCATAGAAGTGATGCGTTAACATCCGTAGCCGCATTTATTGGAATTTCGATTGCATTGATCTTCGGTTTTGAATCGGCTGATGATTGGGCGGCTCTTTTTGCGGCAGCATTTATTTTGTACAACAGTTATTTAATTTTTCGGCCGGCACTCGGTGAAATTATGGATGAACATTTATATGATGATGTTGAAAATTCGATCAGGGAAGTTGCAAAAAAAGTAAGTGGTATTATTGACACTGAAAAATGCCTTATCAGAAAAACAGGAATGAAATACCATGTTGATCTGCACGCAACAGTGGATGCAAACTTAAGCGTAAGAGAAGGGCATAATATTGCTCATAATCTGAAAGACCGCTTAAAAGAAGAAATGCCTGAAATTGCAGATATTTTAATTCATATTGAGCCTAATGAGTGAGTGATTGGATAAAACGATCTCAGATTATTATCTGGAATTATTAAAATTTATAATACAAGGCTGCTTCTCCAGTGACGTTAATTTGAGAAAAATTATCATAAAAAGCATAACCGGCCATTAAATTTAGCCCAACTCTTTTTGCCATAATAATTTCAATACCAAAACCCAGTCCATTATTAAAATAACTCTCCGTATTCCTTTCCATTTCTTGCTTATCAGGGAAATTGGGGTCATAAACATAAATCATTTGGGAATTGTAGTAATAATGATTGGCCTGATATAAAAAAAGATTGGTTATTTTACTTTCAATTAATGTATAAATTAATGTAAGTCCCACGCTGTATCTTTCAGTTTCTTTGTTTTTAAAAGGTGCAAAATTTACTTGCCCGCCAAACTTTTTTGGTATATATCTAAAAGATAATCCATACCCTGTTGCAAAACCTGCCCCACCACCAATACCATATTTATAATGAACCTCCGCTGCATTTTTGATTGAATCCTGTGCTATGAGCACCGGTTTACATAAGAGTAAAATCAATGCAATAGTTAAAAAAGATACTCTTTTCATTTTGTTTAGGTATTAATAAAGTTCAGTAAAGAGATTTAATAATTTACAAAGGTGGATGCTTTAAAATAAATTGAACTACACAATTATGGAAAAGAATTACATTATTCACACTTATCAATAAGCACAAAAAACATAACTGTTTCATAAAAACAAAAAGCAACACATTTATCTGACCTTGTAATTACATATTCCAGCTGCATTAAGAAAAAATTCAATTACTCAAAATTAAAATGACCGTCCTTTGATAAATATGACAAAAGTCATACCAGGTTCTGACCACTATCATGAACTATAAAACCATCCTAAGCGATTTTTGTACCATGAAACCATAAAAAAATAATCAATCTAATTTAATTTACTATAAATCAAATGAAAACATTCCAAATAAAAAGGATTCTTATTCCAACTGATTTTTCTAAAACCAGTCTCCTTGCTCTTGAACATGCCTCTTTTATGGCTCGCTTATACAAAGCTGATATTTATTTACTTCATGCCATTGAAATATCCGAAAGTACATACCATATTTATAATCCGGCAGTAATGTTTACAGATATGGGGGCAATAGAAAAAATTGCAGTTAAGCAATTGGACGATCTTGCAAAAAAATTAAAAAGGGAATATTCAATAACAGTAAAAACGATCTGCAACTTAGGGAGAACTCACACAGAAGTAAGTGAAGCTGTGAAAAAAAACAACATTGATCTGGTAGTAATGGGAACTCACGGTGCCAGTGGTTTTGACGAATTTTTTATTGGCAGCAATGCACATAAAATAGTCACAAAATGTTCTTGCCCGGTAATCACTGTTCAAGCCCATACTAAAAAGTTAGGATTTACTAAAATAATTTTACCTGTTGATGATTCTTTTAACTCCCGTCAAAAAGTAGATTATACCATTGCACTGGCAGAAAAATACGCTGCAAAAATATTTGTACTTGGGCTGCTTAGTAAAAATGGAGAAACCGATTCAAAAAAATTCAAAATTAAAATGGATTCAATTGAAAAAGCGATAAAAAAAGCAGGGCTTCCTTATGAATTTAAGATCGTTAAAGATGATAATCTGGCAATTGCAGCCATGAAGTATTCAAAAAAAGTAAAAGCGGATTTAATAGCGGTTTTGAATGATCATGAATCTGACCTGACGGGAATGTTCTTAGGTGCTTTTGCAAAGCAGATCGTAAATCACTCAAGAATACCGGTAATGAGCATTCGTCCAACAGAAGGTGTGTATGATTCAGTTTCGTTAGCAGCTGCTAATCCATTTTGAAATCAGTAACTGGTGAAATTTGAATTTAATAAAGTACTCAGGCATTTTAATTAACACTGATTTTCACAACCTTTTGTACTTTATCGGTTTTTAATTTTACAAAATACATGCCCTGTGCCAACATCAGATCTTTAGCATTTATTGTTAGCTCGTAACTACCAGGTGACTGAACATTATTAAATAAAATAAGTTCTTTGCCCAATACATCAGTCAGAATAATTTCAACTTTTAAATTTTCCATTAATTTATAATTGATGTTTGCATGATTACTAAATGGATTCGGATAAACATATAAACCAAAATCCGCATCTTGTTCATCAATCGAAGTTAGAGTAATAATTTGCCCGTCACTGGAATAAACTGTTGATTGCAAACCGGCACTATCAATTGATCGCACGCTAAAATAATAATACTGATTGGGGACCAATGCTAATCCGGTATGTGTTACCGATGTATTTAAACCATTATCTGTCCAATTTACAATATCTGTTGCTCCTGATGTGGTACCAATTGCATAGGAGTAACTTACAAGTCCGGAGTTTGTATCTGCACTGATGGTCCAGTTAGCAGAAAGTTGTGTAAACGAATTTGTTAAGTCAATGTCTGTTGATGTTCCATCATTTACTAAAAAACCTGATGGTAAGGTCCAGTCAATATTTACATTTTGCGAAGCAACTGCTGATAAATTTCCAGCCGCATCTTTTGTAATAGATTTTACTCTGCATGATGGAGTTCCCGGATTTGGATTCTGATAACGAACATCATTGGTGGATGCTGGGCCAACACTCACTGTTACGGATGGCAATCTCGAGCGATACACTTTTAGATCATTCACCAAATAACTGCAATCTCCACTGCGGAATGAAATATAATTGCCGTTTGAGTAAGGTGTAGGATCAGTCCAACTACCAACCAAAGCATTATTTACATATATATCCATTTTTCCTGAAATACGATCATAAAACACTTTATAATCGTACCATGTACTTGCATTAATTGTTAAAGGAATACTGTATGCAGCTGTTCCAAAATTATTATTCACAACTTTATAGATCTGCAATTGGCTTTGATCGGCCCGGAACCAGACAAAATAAGAATTCCCACGGTTAGTTTGTGCTGCACTATCGCAAAAGAAATGGAAACCTGCACGCCTGTTTGTTCCTGTTCCATCTATCTTGCCTTGCCAATTGTATAAATACCTGTTGGATAAATTTTGTTTAAGTGGAGCATAAATATTTGTATTGGTATTTGCCTGATCACTTTGTTCTAAATATCCGCTATTGATTGCCCATACACCAGTTCCAACAGTCCATTCAGAATGAATAATGCTGTCGAAATTATCACTAAAAAAACCATTTCCATTGTTTGCCCTCCATTCAGTACCATTATAGTCCAATATCTGGTAAAAACTTTTCTCAATACCTGAACCTCCTGTATTGTCGGTATCTGTAAAGGTTGTTGTGAAATTTTGCGTTGCCCAATTTGTGGGTGCAGTAACCTGTGTAGCTGGTGCAATTATATCCATAACACAATTCCATATTGCCTGCCAACCTAATGTTTGGGTACTACCGTCAGATTTAAAACGTATGGTCAACGAAGAACCTGAAGAAGAAATACTTCCGGGACTGTTTGTCCCATGATAAATTCCAAGCAATGGTGATGTAATGGTTGGTCCATCATAGATCCATAATGTATCAAAATTTAATTCGGTTGCAAATGAGCTGAAATTAAGTGTAACACCAGATGCATTTGTTGGTGAAATAGTATAGGTAAATTTTTCATTTGCATTATAATTTCTGCCAGGTCCGCCCATATCATAAATAGTATCAGTGCATGGAACAGTTGCGCAATCAGTAAACTTATTTTGAATCAGATCCCAGAAATCAGTATAGCCGTCATCATAACCTAAGGCCCATATACCAATGCCTCCGATCCCCTGCTGATTAACGATATCAAAACGCTTACCCAAAGCGTATGCATCATCGATAAAACACTGCCACCACTGACCACTACGTTGGGAGGGATACCAGGTAGAAAAACTATTTATATCCCATTGCCGGCTGCTATAATAACCATTGGCATTATTTTTGAAATTATTATAAAATACCGAATTAGTGCTTCCTGTGGTTGAGCTCGGTATTGTATTTGCTGTTGTTGACCATTCACGGCCGTAATAAGGCAATCCCAATAATAATTTAGAATGTGTTGCACCTTTGTTCAAATAATAAGTAATGGATTTTGTGAGTGTATAATTATAGGAAGTTTGAAAATTGTAAAGTGGATCCTCAGGGCCTGCTGTAGCACTCCCACTATAATAATAATCATACCCCATAATGATAAACAAATCAACGTAAGGATCCATTGCCTGAATATCAAATACACTGCTCCAATCTACAGCATATAATGCAATACTCACTTCGGAACCCGGGACAGCAGCATGTATTTGATTACAAAGATCGATCATAAAACTTGTAAAATCAGCACTATGGGAAGCGCCCATCCCTTCAAAATCAATGTTTACACCATGCGCATTACGCGACTGAACCAAATTGATTAAATTGGTTATGAGCGTTTGACGAGCTGTGGAACTGCCCAGAAATGTTGTATGCCCGCTAAATAATGTTGCACATAAAGTTACATTCACCCCATTGGTTTGTGCATCGGTAACCACCTGAGCTGTTGCCCAACTGTGCGTATTACTTGAATTTCCAGTTGATGCATTTACCTCGTATGCAAAATAACACAGATCGGTTAAACCTGCCCAGTCGTAATTGGTTTGCAAACCATTACTCCAATAAGGATGCCAACCATAAACTCGTTTATTTAAATTACACGTACGATTATTTTTTGCAACAAAACTTTTTGGTTTTCCTGTTTGAGCACCGCGTAAACTGTCCCACTGGGCATCAGTCCTTAAATTATAAAGTGCATACTTTTCTGCTTCTTCCTGATGAATGGATTTATGGAGTGAATTATGGTTAATAGTATCAATAGGCAAAAGCTGTTCTTTTTGATCAGTTGTTTGCGAAAAAGAAAATTGCATATAGAGAATAGCAAAAATTGTAAAGATTTTTTTCATTGAAAAAGGTATATTATGATTTTAACTCCGTACAAAAGACTTAGAATAATTATTTCTCCTGTCCTTCAAAATGGCCCAGGCTAATTCCAACCGAGAAAAAAGTATAATTATTTCAAAATAAATTCTTAAAACCAAAATTTATTTAGTCGAAACTTATAAGTATAAATGTATAAATAATTAACGGAGAAGAAAAATATTTAAAATGAAGAAAAAGTGAAATAATAAACTTCTCGAATTGTTACCTGATCAATAATACTCGACTATTTTCCGTTCTATTCCTAATGGTAAGTTGGAGTATATAAATACCTGCAAAAAGGGATGAACTCAACTCAATGGTTTATTTAATACTACCACTTAATGTTCAGCAATTTATGTAAAAACTGGTTGTCCAGGAGAATTTACAAATTTGACCAAAAGGGATCCCTGAAGAAATATCTTCAATGCTTAATTCAAAAGAAAAACAAGCCGGTGGATGGATCAGGATAAACATTTACATTAAAAGTATCGTTACATCCCTGTGATAAAATAGTGGAGTAGAGGCTTATTTAACTAGAGGATAACTCTCGATAAGATTATTTGTGATGTTGTAAAATTTAAACCAAAGTGTATCTGGCTCAACTGTAACTTGCATAGCACCGAAGTTTGCATTGTATCTTATCTGACTACCAGAAATGGGTGAAGGACTAAAAGAATATTTGCTTTCTCCTCCAAGACCATTTACAAAGTAATTAAAGTTATCAATTACAATCCTTTCATAAACATGTGAGTGACCTGATATCACTGCATCTGCCCCCCAGGTTTTAAAGGGCCATTGCATTTCTACTGTATTCCCATGAACAACATCTGAAACAAATGGAGATTGATGAAAATAAATTAATTTCCATTTTGCAGTGGATGAAGCCAACTTATTCTTTAGCCAGTTTGCCTGCACAGATGTGCTTGTGATCCCATCGGGCTCAGAAGCGTTGCCATTTAAAACAAAAAAATGTACCTCCCCTTTTACAAAATCATAATACCGTTCATTTCCAAATAAAGTAAAATACCCAAGGTAGGCTGCTCCTGAAGAAGTGATCATATCATGATTTCCCAAAGAAGGAAAAAATCTGTTGATATCAGCCCCTGGCCCATATATTCCGTTATAGGGCTTTATATAATCATGATAATACTGCCCAATATTAGCATCAATAGTTGAATCGGCCCCATCACGATAATTATTATCGCCTGTTGTAATAATAAATTCAGGGTTCCATGATTTTATCAGATTGGCCACAGCTGCTTCATTGGGGCCTGTCCAGCCATAATCCCCGATTATTGCGAATACATTTTGAGTATAATTTATAACAGGTTTGGTGTTTAACTTTTTAAATTTCAAATTGAAATACTTTTTCGCTTGAATATGTTGACCCTGAAGGCTAATAGATAATATGGATAATACTATTAATGAGTTTATTTTTTTCATATTTATTCCGAAAGGGCAAAAAAACACTTAAGAGATTTGTAAGTCTGCTCAAACTGTATTTTTAATTATAATCTTGATACTTGAAACAATATCTACCTTGTCAATAACATTTTTGCAGTTTGAATTTTATCATCAATTGTTACTTTCATTATATAAACTCCTATTGGAAGGCTTGCTTCCAATTCAATTGTTTCTTTAATACAACCGTTGATTTTTTGCGGAAGGTCTTTATATATAACCTGTCCCAATGAATTAAATATTTCAATTATAATAGTTTTTTCATCTGGCTCATCAATACAAAACTCGAGGTTGAACTGCCCGGTATTTGGATTAGGGTAAACGATCATCTCAACTTTATTTTCCAAAATAGTATTTTCCTGAGTGGTATCATTTGTAATTTCATTATCCATAATTCGTGATCCACTTAACGTTTTTAATTTTAAATTAAAACTCATATCAGGACTCGTTTTAGCGTTTTGATGTATTTCTACTGCGATATGATTTGTTCCATTTACCAAAGTGCTTGAACTTATGTTTGCTATTACGTAAATTGATTCCTTGGTTGCATCAATAATTGTTGGTGCAAGCGTATTATAAAAAATAGTGCCAGATGGCAGGTTGTTTCTGTAAACTTCAACTCCATTAATATATACCACTGCTCCATCATCACGGATCAGACTTAACTCTAAACCGGAAATAGTTGACATATCTGTTACATTAAATGTCTTTCTGAAATAAGTAGTGATGTACTTATTTGTGGATGATGGTCCGTAACTAACTAAAGTGGCTTCCCCACCATCACCATAACCGAATTCTGCGTTACCGGTTTTCCAAGTTGCATCATTAAAAGATGTCGCCCTCCAGGCGGTTCCCTGGTTAGTTCCATTATCAAGGTACTTCCAGTTACTACCAGCGGAAATTAATTGTATTGGAGGGACAAACTCAAATGGCGAAAGCCTGTTACCCGGTATTGGACGTTCCTGAATACCTGATGGCAATTGCCATCCCACAGCGCAATTATCTCCCTGATCCCCTTCTTTATGTAAAGCTTCGATATAATATTTCTGACCAGCCAAAAGATTTTTCGAGACCGATTTTTGTGTGGAATATTTTGTCCATTGCCTTGAGGATGTATATCCCGAAACAGAAGCTATTTTTTGTTTATTAGAAGGGGTTTCATCTGAGCTTAACCATAGTTCACTGCTATTATCACTTGCAATCCAAAAAATATAATTACCGGTTACTGGTGGGCAAACATAACCACTGATGCGCTGACCATAATTATTAGCAAAATTTTGCGGTGCTTCGAAAATTGTAAGCTGCCCAACTAAAGTTGGATTTATGCTCAAAGGAATAGCACTAACTGATGACCCACTTATATTACTCCACACTTCTCTTGCAATAGAACCTGAAGCAGTACATGTAACAACTGAGCTTATCGAAATTGTTACCGTTGAGGAAACTGCACTATCGTTTCCATTATCTGTAACCTTGGCAGTAAGTTCATAATTTCCGGCAATTACATCATTCCATGTAAAACCATATGGACTGGTTTCATCTTCAGCGATTTTTGTTGAGTCCGCAAAAAATTCTACTTTTTGTATAGTGCCGGTTCCTCCCGAGACTGTAGCCTGAATTGTAATATCAGAACCAGTACTAAATGAACTGTTGTTCTCAGGCTGATTAATATTAATCAACAGTGGAATACTAAATGGAGAAAGCCTTGTACCAGGTATAGGTCTTTCCAGGGTTCCATTGGGTAATTGCCACCCAACAGCGCAATTATCACCCTGGGTTGCTTCTTTATGCAATACTTCAATATAATACTGTTCACCCGCAATAAGATTTTTTGAAGCCGATTGCTGTGTAGAATATTTAGTCCATTGCAACGGAGCCGTATATCCGGTAACAGAAGCTATTTTTTGTTTATTGATTGGATCGTCATCTGTGCTTAACCATAATTCACTGTTATCATCACTTGCAATCCAGAAAATATAATTACCGGTTATTGGAGGACAAACATAACCGCTTATCCGCTGGCCATAATTATCTCCAGCATTTTCAGGAGCCTGAAAGATTGTTAATTGTTCTGTAGAATTTGGTTGTGTGGTAACGGGTATTGATGAAACAACTGAACCACTTGTATTATTCCAGACTTCTCTGGAAATAGTTCCGGTTGCATTGCAGGTTGCCTGAGGAATCACAGAAACATTTACTATTGAAGACAGAGCTGAATCATTTTCGCTATCCGTTACTTTTGCAGTAAGTTCGTAATTACCCTGAATAACATTATTCCAAACAAAACTATATGGAATTGTTGCATCCTCTCCAAGTTTAATAGTATCTGCAAAAAATTCTACTTTTTGTATTGTTCCTGTTCCTCCGGATATGTCAGCCTGTATTGTAATAGCAGCGCCCTCAATAAAAGAACTATTATTTGCAGGCGCACTAATAGTAGCAATTAATGGAGTAACAATTGGAGCGAGTCTTGAACCAGGAATTGGTCTTTCTAAAACACCATTTGGTAATTGCCAACCAACTGCTAAATTATCACCTTGGCTTCCTTCTTTATGCAGTGCCTCAATATAGTATTGCGTACCGGCAATAAGAGAAATCGGAGCAGATTGCTGGCCGGCATATTTTGTCCATTGCCTGGAGGAAGTATATCCTGAAACTGATGCAATTTTAACCTTATTAAGAACAAGCTCATTTGTGCTTAACCACAATTCGCTATTGTCGTCACTTGCGATCCAAAAAGTGTAATTGCCTGATATAGGAGGACAAACATATCCCCGAATACGACTGCCATAATTATCGGAAATGTTTGACGGCCCTTCAAAAATTGTAAGTTGGCTGGTATTTGTTGGAGCAATATTCACAGGTATATTAGTTACAGAGGTACCTGCAATATTTGCCCAATGATCCCTGGTGATCTTCCCTGTGGATACGCATGGCATTACAACAGAAATATTTGCGGGCAATGACGCCACACTATTATTTGAATTATCGGTAGCAAAAGCTGTTAGTGAATAATTGCCGACAGGAACATTGGTCCAGGAAAAAGAATATGGATAAATAGAATCAGTGCCCAACTTTAGCGAATCTGAATAAAAATCAACTTTTTGAATTCCGCCTGAAGCCCCTGTTACAGTTGCATTAATTATGACAGGAGTTCCATATGAAAATATTGCATTATTTGGTGGTGAGGAAATTACAATACTAAAAGGAGGTCTAGTAAGATAGTATGAATCTATAAGAGCACCCGCTTTATTATAGAACCGGAAAGCCAAAGTATCACCATATTCATTGCAAAGCATTGCCCCGTAATTTGAATTATAACGAAAAATGCTTTCAGGTAAGGGTGTTGATTTAAAAGAATAAATACTCTTCCCTCCCACTCCGTTAACAAAATAAGGAATACCATCCACAACAAGTCTTTCATATACATGTGAATGACCACTTAAAACAACATTTGCACCCCACTTTTTAAATGGCCATTGCATGTAAGTCTGGTTACCATGTACTGCATCTGAGCAATAAGGTGAATGATGGAAATATATGACATTCCATTTTGATGTCGAATTTTGCAATGTATTTTTAAGCCACAATGCCTGAATGGAGCTACTGTCAATGCCATCAACTTCTCTTGGATCACTATTTAAAACAAAAAAATGAATATTCCCTTTTGTAAAATCGTAATACCTTTCGTTTCCCGGAAGGGAGAAATATTGTATATAAGCAGATCCACTATCCGTATTTAAATCATGATTACCCAAAGAAGGAAAAAAACGGTTAGCATCCGCACCTGCTCCATAGCTGCCAGAATATGGATAAATGTAATCGTGATAATATTGTCCAATATTAGCATCAATCGTACTGCTATCACCAAGTTCATAATTATTATCTCCTAAAGTAATTATATACTCTGGATTCCAAGATTTAACCAGATCCGCGACAGCACTTTCGTTTGCTCCAGAAAAACCATAATCTCCAATTATGGCAAATTTATCAGATGTTGCAGGAGGTATAGCAAGAGAAATTTCAACCGTATTACAAGTTGGTGGAATATTCTGATCGGCATTACCACGTAGTTTATAAACACATTTTTTGATAAGCGTTCCACTAGAGTTTAAAGTTAATAAAACAGACGATTCTCTGTAAATGGTATCACTATATTCAAAAGCAATTTCGGCATCAATATTTATTTTTAAAGAATCGGAACCCGATATTGAATTAGTATCCAATCTTAGTGTATATATATAATCACTTGATTGATCCTGATTCATAATGATCACTGAAACCTGGTCATCCTTTTTACTTCCAAAGGATTTGACATTTGTTTTATTATCAATTCCTTTACAAAATTTGCCCTTAAAATTATCGGCCAGCATTTGAAAATGGTAATAAGTAGGTTTTGGTAAAATTGATGAATGATTTAAATAGCCTTTTTCCTGCCCCTCAATTACACTCCAAAAATTAATGAATTCAACTTTATTTTTCATGCAAATACCAATCATTTCCGCCCAGTATTGGCCACCAATAAAACTATTGGCTCCTAAACCAAAAATATCATCGCCCAAAGGGTTTTGATAGTTAACATTGGCTTCTGTAAGTGCAATCTGAAGCAAGGAATTTGTATTTCTTTGGTTGAAAATGTTACAAGCTTCAATTTTCTGATTCAATTTATTGAGGTTTTGTTCCAATTGCTTCGGTTCTGTCAGAAAACTTATGATCTCGTTTCGTTTTTGACTGCCATTGAAATGGTACGCATGAAAAGAGATAATATCAACAATAAAATTCCCTAAACTATCCTTTCCAGTAATATCGTATATTCCACCTGGAGTTAGCAGTCCGTTAAGAATTTTTTCATTGTACGAGGCAACCTCTGGTGCTATTATTTTTATGGATGGATCCTTATTTTTCATTGCAAAGGAAAATGCTTTGATGTAACCCGCTACTTGCGATGCATTGGTATATCCATAAGAAACATCAGGTTCATTTGCAATGACCCAGTATTTTACATTTTTTGCATTGGTTATGTTTACAAATTCTACAATTTCTGCTGCCTGGGAAGCAGTGTATTTATTATTGTAAAAAGAAACTTCAATAACAGGTTCCATTCCATAACCTCTAATGGAATCTATGATATTTAAATATTGGTCGCCCGTAGACCGGTTCTTGTCAACTGCAATGCCTCCATATCTTATAATTCTGGCCTGGCTGTCTTTTACTTTCTTCCATACTGAATTCAGTTTACCATTGTAAAATGTCAAACTTATAGAATCAGGCATCCAGGCGTTTTGGCCGAAAAATTTTTCTGATATATTTTGAGACAGTACCTCCTGAAACGAATTATAGAATACGAAAATTAGTAAAAGAGAAAAAGAAGTTTTGATTCTTATTTTAAAATAAAAAGATTTCATTATTTATTATTCGTTAAGTGAGAAATTGAGCGGCTCAACTTTATAATTATGGTTATAATATTAATGGTACATTCAAAATAAAATGATTGATAATTTCTCTCACAATTAAAAAATTAATTTTCATGCATGCATTGGGCCTTTTATAAATGAAGAAAAATTTAAAACGGTTTACAGTCAGAATAAATTTTAATCAGCTACTTCAAAAAAAATGAGTTAATAGCTTTATCGTGTCAGCAGCATTTTTGCTATTTGAATTTTATCGTCTATTGTTACATGCATTATATAAATTCCAGTTGGAAGAGTTGGTTCCAGTTCAATAGTTTCTTTAATACAACCATTTATTTTTTGTGGCAGTTTTTTATATATCACCTGACCTAAAGAGTTTGTTACTTCAATCACAACATTTTTTTCCTGCAAATCATCAATACAGAGCTCCAGATTGAACTGACCAGTAGTTGGGTTTGGGTAAACGATCATTTCAACAGTATTTTCCAAAATAGTATTTTCCTCTGTGGAATCATTTGTTATTTCATCATCAATAATTCGGGATCCACTTAATGTTCTTAATTTTAAATTAAAACTCATATCCGGGCTCGTTAGAGCGTTTTGATGTATTTCTACTGCAATATGATTTGTTCCATTTACCAGGGTACTTGAACCAATATTTGCAATAACATATGTTGATTCCATGGTTTTATCAATAATAGATGGTGCGAGCGTATTGTAATAAATGGTGCCAGTGGGAAGATTGCTTCTGTAAACTTCAACACCGTTAATATAAACCACAGCTCCATCATCACGGATTAAGCTTAACTCTAAACCGGAAATAAATGATATATCGGATACAGTAAATGTTTTTCTGAAATAGGTGGTGATGAACTTATTTGTTGATGAAGGCCCATAGGAAACTACTGTAGCTTCCCCACCGTCACCATAACCGAGTTCAGCATTACCTGTTTTCCATGTTGCATCACCGAAGGTTGTTGCTCTCCATGCTGTCCCTTGATTAGTACCATTATCAAGGTACTTCCAGCTACTCCCTGCAGAAATTAATTGGATAGACGGGATCAGTTCAAATGGCGAAAGCCTGTTACCCGGTATTGGCCTTTCTAAAACACCTGACGGCAATTGCCATCCAACAGCGCAATTATCGCCCTGGTTACTTTCTTTATGTAATACTTCAATATAATAGTTCCGACCTGCAATCAGATTTTTCGAAACCGATTTCTGTGAAGCATATTTTGTCCATTGTCTTGAAGAGGTATATCCAGAAACAGAAGCAATTTTTTGTTTATTAGCCGGGGTGTTATCGGTGCTTAACCATAATTCACTATTATTATCGCTTGCAATCCAAAAAATATAATTACCGGTTACAGGCGGACAAATATAACCGCTGATACGCTGGCCATAATTATTAGCAAAATTTTGAGGTGCTTCGAAAATAGTAAGTTGTCCGGTTAAACTTGGATTTAGGCTCAGAGGAATTGCACTAACTGATGAACCGCTCACATTACTCCAGACTTCTCTTGCAATTGTACCAGTAGCAATACAATTTACAACTGTTGGATTTACAGTAATATTAATTATTTCGGAAACAGAATTATTATTTACACTATCAGTAACCTTTGCAGTAAGAGCGTAAGCTCCAGCGGTGGGATTATTCCAGATGAAATTATATGGAGCTATTGTGTCTTCACCAAGTTTTATTGTACCTGAAAAAAATTCCACTTTTTGAATTGGACCAGTACCGCCTGATGTTGTCGCCACAATAGTAATAGTTGAATCTGCATTAAAATCACTATTATTTGGTGGAGAAATAATTGTAACTGTTAATGGAATAATCACAGTAATGTTGATAATTTCTGAAACAGCCGTATTATTACCGCTATCAGTGGCCCTTGCAGTAAGTGCGTAATTACCTGCTGAAGAATTGTTCCACGAAAAATTATAAGGGCTTGTTAAATCTTCGCCCAGTTTTATAGAATCGGCAAAAAATTCCACTTTTTGAATTATTCCTGTGCCATCTGATGTTGCCGCCTGAATTGTAATAGATGTACCTTCGGTAAAGGAACTGCCACTTAACGGGTAAGTAATAGTTGCTGTTAAAGGTTTAACAACTGTTATATAAATTATTGCTGAAACTGCAGTATTGTTTATGCTATCTGTTGCTTTTACTGTAAGCGAATGATTGCCAACTGAAGCATTGTTCCATGCGAAACTATAAGGACTTGTAAAATCTTCGCCAATCATTATTGTATCAGCAAAAAACTCCACTTTTTGAATTGGGCCTGTACCACCAGATACCGTGACAAAAAAATTAATAGTTGAATCTAAAATAAAACAAGAGTTACCAGCAGGGGAAATAATTGTTGCCAAATACGAAACTGTTTCTAAATTACAGGCTGGCATAATATTCTGGTCAGCATTTCCATAAAGTTTATACACGCATTTTTTTATAAGCATTCCACTTGAATTGAAAATCAACACTACAGACGACTCTTTAAATGAAGTGTCGCTATATTCAATGTTTGTCCCGGCATCAATATTTATTTTTAAAGGATCTGCTCCAGAAACTAAATTGGTATCCAATCTTAGTTTATAAATGAAATCATTCGATTGATCCTGATTTAAAATGATTACCGAAATCTGATCTCCGCTTTTGCTTCCAAATGATTTGATATTTGTATTATTATCATTTCCTTTGCAATATGACCCGATAAAATTATCTGCCAGCATTTGAAAATGGTAATAGCTTGGTTTGGGCAAGGTAGTAGAGTGGTTTAAATATCCCAATTCATTCCCTTCTATTATGCTCCAGAAATTAATAAAATCTACATTCGTTTTCATACATATTCCAATCATTTCAGCCCAGAACTGACCACCCAGAAAACTATTTGCTCCCACTCCAAAAACACCATCGCCCTGAGGGTTCTGCCAATCTATATTAGCTTCTGTAACTGCCATCCGTAAGGTAAAATTGGAGTTTCGCTGATGGAAACTATTACAGGCTGCTATTTTCTGATTCAATTGTGTAAGGTTATATTCAAATTGATAAGGCTCTGTAAGATAACTTATCACCTCGTTTCTTTTTTGAATACCTCTGAATGGAAAAGTATGAAAAGAGATCAGATCGACAATAAAATTTCCGGAGCTATCCTTCCCCGTAATATCGCTCACACCTCCGGGAGTTATGAGGCCATCAAGAATATTTTGATTGTACCATGCTGTTTCGGGTGCAATTATTTTTATGGAAGGATCCTTTTGTTTCATAGCTAAGGAAAATCTTTTCACGTAATCGGCTACTTGTGCCGAATTTACATAACCATAAGAATTATCAGGTTCATTCCCAATTACCCAATACTTTATATTTTTATTGCTTATAATATTGATAAATTCAACAGTTTGTCCTGCCTGCGCAGCAGTATATTTATTATTGTCGAACGAAACCAACATAACAGGTTCCATTCCATTATTTCTTATGGAATCGATGATATTTAAATATTGAGTATTGGTAGGCATATTCTTGTCTACTGCAATGCCGCCATACCGGCAAATTTTGGCATGGCTGTTTTTTACTTTATTCCACTGTGAATCAAGTTTTCCATTGAAAGTAGTGGTTCCAATTGAATTGGGCATCCATGCATTCTGACCAAATATTTTTCCGGATATATTTTGAGACGATACTATCTGAATTGAGATTAATGGAAGTATAATTAAGAGAATCAGATGTAAAACGTTTTTCGGGATTTTAAACTTTTTCATGATTTAGTTATTCATGATTTAATCAATTGATCAAAACCATTTTAGTTCAAATTATATTTTAGTTGTCAATTATTAAATCAAAGAATGCCTTAAGTTTCTTTTTATTAAAAACAAAATTTAGTTAAATACATCTAAGGCTGAAAATTTTATTAGAGGTAAATCAATTCTCATTTACTACTTGAACTCCCAAAAATCTGATATTTCAGAATTGTTCCACCCCAATCCAAAATAACATCTATTTGAAGCAGATACACTGATAGAATTAAATCGTGGAGTACCTTCAAAATCGGATTTTTTGAGCCAACTGTTAGCAGTGCTGCTGTATTCCCACAAGTCCTGCAAAGGGGCTTCGTTCCATCCCGATACGATATATCCTTTTTCACCAAGGGAAAATGCAGAGGCTCCATACCTTGCCGTTCCACTAAAACTACTCTTTTCCGACCACGAATTAAATTCAGGATTGAATTCCCAAATATCATTTTTAATTCCGTTTTTGGACAACCCTGTTCCCAAATAACCGCGTGCTCCGATATTAAAACCGACAGCTAATTGTCGTTCTTCACCAGGAAAATCGGATTTTTGTATCCATAAATTCTGTATTGGATTAAACTCCCAAAAATCACTGACAAAATCCCCCTGGTCTGTATCTCCTGTTCCAACATAAGCCTTCCCTCCTATTACAAAAGCTGTAGCATAAACTCTCCCAACGGTTCCTAAGTTTGATATTTTTGTCCACTGGTTCGTGGTAGGGTCGAATTCCCAAAAATCATTAAGATATTCCCTTGTTCCATTTGAGCCTGTTCCTATATATCCTTTATTACCTATGGAAAATCCAATTGCACCGAATCTTGCTTCTCCAGCAAAATCGGTTTTCCTTGTCCATATATTTAAAGCAGGATCAAATTCCCAAAAATCTTTTGTTGCTCCGGAAGCACTGTCAATACCCGTACCCACATATATTTTATTTCCAATGGAAAAAGCAACTGCAAGTCTTTTTTTTTGCCCACCAAAATTGGCCTTCCTTATCCAGTTGTTTTGAGACTGAAGGGTAATAAATATTAAGTTTACTACTATTAGTAAATAAATTTTTTTCATGTTATTGGTTTCATAGATAAAAAAGTCCGGAATAGACGATTTTACACAAAACTATAACACCTGTAAACCTGTTTATTTTGATATTCGATGATGTTGTAGTTCCAATAGTTGAAACCCCAAAATGGTCCTATTGGACAAATATTTTTTTTCAAATTAATATATTTCAAAAAAAAAGCTTGAATTTTCTTTTATTATATATATTTTCTCGACCCTCTTTTTAAGAGATATAGTAATTAATATTAAAATTTTCCATTTTAAAACCTGATCAATATTTATAAATACATAAATAGATTAACAATTTTGGTATTGCTACTACTTAATATCAAAAACGATGTTTTCAATTAAAATCGAAATAAATTGAATAAATGATATTACTTATGAAAAGTTCTATGATATAAAATAAAAACCCCCGAACTGCCATTGCAGAACGGGGATCTTAAAACTAATTTAAAATTATTATTTATTCAGGACAATCCTTTTGGTTGAGACGCTATTTGCGCCTTTAACATTGAGTATATAAAGTCCCGGTGCAATATCACCATTTAATTCTATCTCTTCTACTCCATTTGTAAAATTAGAATTTTTACGGTAAACATTTTGACCTAGATTATTGATAACCTCGATTTCGAATTTTTTTTCCTCTGAATTTTCAATTTTTAATTCAACAAGAAACTTTCCATTGGAAGGATTTGGAAATACATTAATTTCGAAATTTTTACTATTTTCAATTTCAGAATCAGAAATTGAATTGGCTGAAGCGAGGGGATCCGTTTCGGTTCCATCGTCCGATACTGTTTCAACTGACTTACAGGTATTTACTGTAACCATTAAAGGTGCTGACCAATCAGTTATTCCATTTTTAGTGATCTTTATCTGATAGCTTCCAGAAACTGTTGCAGTATACGTTGAGGATGTTGCTCCTGAAATATTTGCTCCATTTCTTTTCCATTGATATATATAACCGGAACATGTACTAGCATATAATATTACTTTTCCTCCGGCACAAAATGTTGTAGGCCCAGCAGGAGTGATAGATGCGTACAAAACATTTTCTATCTTCACAAGTATAGGTGCTGACATTGCTGAACAGTTACCCTGGGTAATTTTAACCTGATAAGAACCAGTTGTTGAAGCTGAATATACGGCATTAGTTGCACCTGTTATTGAATTATTATTTTTTTGCCATTGATAAATATAGCCGGACCCGCTATTGGCTTTTAACCCAACAGAACCTGAACACATCGTTGTGGGACCGGAAGGTGTTATTACTGCAGAAGGTGCGGGAATCACTGTTATCACAACAGGCTCAGATGTATTTGTAAGACTTCCATTGGTCACATCAACTGAGTAACTACCGGATACCGAAGCGATATAGGACGAACTAGTTGCTCCGCCAATAACAACATTATCTTTTTTCCATTGGTAGTTATATCCTGTTCCTGTATTTGCATTCAATGTTACATTACCTCCATCACAAAAGCTGGTAGGACCAGAAACTGTAATTGTTGCCACTGGGGCAAGGATAATAATTGTAAGAGGCGCTGACCAATCAATACAGGAACCTAAAGTAATTTTGACCTGATAACGCCCTCCTTGCGCGGCAACGTAAGAAGAATTTGTGGCCCCCGAAATATTAACGCCATCTTTTTTCCATTGATAAATATACCCATTTCCTGCTGAAGCATTTAATATTACACTATTGCCAGCTGTAAATGAAGTTGGTCCTGCAGCTGTAATTGTTGCAGTAGGCATAGGCATTACTGTTATAACCTGAGTTGCTGATGTAGCTGTTAATCCTCCACTGGTTATATCTACAGAAAAATTTCCGGACACCGTAGCTATATAATATGAATTAACAGATCCGACAATAACAACATTATCTTTTTTCCATTGATAACTATATCCGGTTCCGGAATTTGCATTCAGTGTTACACTTCCTCCATCACAAAAGCTGGTGGCACCTGAAGCTGTAATTGTAGCTGTTGGAGGAAGAAGTGTAATTGTAAGAGAGGCTGACAATTCCATACAGGAACCTAATGTGATCTGTGCCTGATAACTGCCAGCCTGATTGGCAACGTAAGAAGAATTTGTAGCACCAATAATATTAACACCATCCCTTTTCCACTGGTAAGTATAGCCTGTTCCGGTTGAAGCATTTAATATTACACTATTACCAGCAATAAATGAAGTTGGCCCTGCAGCTGTAATTGTTGCAGTAGGCGAAGGAGTAATTGTTACAACCTCTGCAACTGATGTAGTGGATCCACCTCCGGCAGTTATAGTTACGGTATAATTTCCTGAAACAGTAACTACATAAGATGAATTAGTAGCGCCACTGATAATGGTATTATCTTTTTTCCATTGATATGAATACCCTGTTCCTGTATTGGCATTTAATGTTACACTGCCTCCGGCACAAAAACTGGTTGGCCCCGAAGGAGTTATAGTTGCTGTTGTTGTTGAAAGAATAGTAATTGTAATTGTGGCCGACCAATCAATACAGGAACCCAATGTGATTTTCACCTGATAACTACCTGCTTGCGTGGCAAGATAAGAAGAGTTGGTCGCGCCAATAATATTAACGCCATCTTTTTTCCATTGATAAATATACCCATTTCCTGCTGAGGCATTTAATATTACACTATTGCCAGCTGTAAATGAAGTTGGTCCAGCAGCTGTAATTGTTGCGATAGGCATAGGCATTACTGTTACAACCTCGGAAACGGATGTAGTTGTTCCACTACCTGTGGTGACAGTTACTGTATAATTACCAGATACAGTAACTACATAAGATGAATTAGTAGCTCCACTGATAATGGTATTATCTTTTTTCCATTGATATGAATACCCTGTTCCTACGTTGGCATTTAATGTTACACTACCACCGGCACAAAAAGAGGTTGAACCTGCTGCAGTTATAGTTGCTATTGGAGAAGAAGAAGCCAATATTGTAAGTGTTGGTGGTAGATTCAGATTTGCATTTCCTGAAAGTTTATATTCATATTTTTTTATAATATTTCCATTTCCATCGAATAGCAATAATGTAGTAGACTGATTTTGGATAACAGCCGTATATTCTTTTGCTAACCCTGCATTTACATTGAGCTTTAATGCACTGGTTCCGGTTATTGACGTAGTATTCAACCGAACAGTATAATTAAAATTATTAGTCAGGTCCTCATTTAAAATTAATACAGCAATCTGCTGGGCATCTTTACTTGCAAATGACTTTACGTTTACCTGATTGCTGGTGCAATTCGCATTGGTTCCTCTGAAATTATCTGCCATAAGTTTAAAATGATAATAGGTTGGCTTTTTATTTCCGGTTGAACCATGTAGATAACCACCATTATTAATTACAGATGTTCCCCCTTCTATTACACTCCATAAATTAATAAAGTCAACTCCGCATTTTAAACCAATACCATAGATCTCGGCCACAAACTGCCCGCCAATAAAACTATTGGAACCTACACCATTTAAACCATCCGTAGAGGCATTTGTATAAGTAACATTAGTTTCGGTAACAGCTGATTTTAGAGCGGTTGCTCCTGTTCGGTTATGATAAGAATTCGCGGCAGCCAGTTTGGTGTTCAGGTAAATTAAATTATCCTGGTAAGATCCTGAAGCAGTGAGTTTCGGAATCATCTCAGCCCTGGTATGGCTTCCACCATGCATTGGATACGTATGGAATGAAAAAACATCCAGGTAATATCTTCCTGCTCCATCTTTACCTGTAATATCATTTGGACCACCAGGATTGGTTAGATCATCAGTCATACTTTTTTTAAAACTCGCTGTTTCAGGACCAATAATGAGAATAGAAGGATCCACATTTTTCATTGCCGATGCAAATGGTTTAAAATAAGCAGCCACTTGCGCAGCAGAAGTATAGGAGTAAATTAAGTTAGGTTCATTTGCGATGATCCAGTATTTAACATTTCTACCTTTTATAACATTTACATAATGTACAATATCAGCAGCCTGTTGAGCAGTATACCGATAGTTATAAAATGGCACTTGGATTACTGGTTCCATTCCTTTTGAACGGATAGAATCAATCATTCTGATGTATTGAAATTTTGTCGGCATGTTTTTATCAGGGCCTATTCCTCCGTAACGAATCATAGATGCACCACTGTCTTTAATTTTCGTCCAATGCTTATGTAGTTTACCGCCACGAAAACAGGGCGGTTCAGGACATGCATAATAATTCCCAATAGTATCCGACATCCATGCATTTACACCGAAAAAATGCGTTGAAATGCTTTGCGCTTCAGTACTTTTTGAAAAAAAGAATAAACTCAATAGTAAAAAACTGCCAAGCTGAAATGTTTTTTTTAGTTTCCTCATGATGATCAATTTAAAAATGTATTAAAAAATAATTACTTATTAATCCGGCTAATACTTCCACAAAATGACATAGGATTTCCTTTACGGATTTCATCCTTTTGAAACGTGCAACTAACGTAATTTAGCTGTTTGGCTATTTTGTGCCAGTTCTTGGCTATTTTTTTAATTACTTCAACGTCTATTTATTGGAAGGAGCCTTTACGATAACGAAAACAATAAATGAAAATTGTTTAGCGAACGTTAAATTAATCGTTCTCGACTATCATTTTTATGTTTCCAGCAATTCAAAAACACTTTCATTTATAGTATTAATAGTTGTTTTGGGGCCAGGAAAACGGAAATTTATTTTTTTCGTAAAAAAAAATAATATTATGAGACTGGATGAAATGTAAAAGAAAAAATGGTAGGAGAAAAAAAGTGTATTTTTTTTGATACAGAGATTAGAATTATTTTCAAAAAAACAGGAAGTAAAAAAGTGAAAAATTGACTAAATGGCTTTTTTCATCTCTTAAGATAGGAAATCAATTTGATTAAAATTAACCAGAGCAAATAATATTGTATGCGCTCTAAAAAACGAACAGTTTATGTATGACGTAAATTATTCATGTGCTGAAACTTCCCTCCAATCTGGAGCTTGAATAAATACAATTAATGTAATTAGCCAGGTGATTGGATTAGGAAGCAAATTAAACAGCAGGGCATTTTCAGTTATTATAAAATTATTATTTTTAGAAAATAGGTCGTGTCTGTTTTTTGATTTCAAAAAATTTCGACTGCGCTGAATAATTGACATCAAAAAATAATGTCATCTTAACAGGATCACATTCGTATTTTCAACTTTATTACCGCTTATTACTTTAAGGGTATAAATTCCCGGAGGAATAGATTTATCAATTTCTACGGTTTCATTTATACAGTCATTTTGAGTCTTTATTTCTTTATTATACACAACCTGACCTAAATTATTCATCATCTGTATCTTTGCCAACTCCGATGCGGGCATACATACAACTATCATAAAGTGTCCGGTATTTGGATTTGGATATACTTTTAAAAGAACAGCAGTTTCATTTGCATCTTTTGGATATTTATTATTTGACAGGTTCATCATGTCTGCGTTATTGTTTCCAATAATATCAACAGTTTCTGATAGACCTACCGTTCCATTCTTTATTACTTTAACCCGATATGACCCCGGTTCAGTTGCTATTAGAAAATTTTTGTTGCTCATTGGAATTATTACATTATTTATTTTCCATTGATAAATAGCGGATGGATCCAACTCAGTTGACAAAATTGTTTCTTCATCTTTGTTTATTTCCACCGGTCCGGTTACTATAATTTTTGGAACAGCGCTTACCGGTAGTTTAACATCTAAATTTAACCCTGTTTGAAAAGGAGACAATCGAATTCCCGGTATAGGCCTTTCCATCGTACCATCAGGTAATTTCCAACCTACTGCCAAATTATCACTTACAGAGCCCTCCCGGTGCAATGCCTCTATATAATAACTTTGACCGGCAATTAAAGGAATCTCTAAAGATTGCTGTTTGTCGTATTTTGTCCATTGACGTGAAGTGGTATAAAAATCTTGTTGTGCGATTTTAACTTTATCATTTGGATTATTTGTTGAGCTCAAATATAATTCACTGTTGTTGTCACTGGCAATCCAAAAAACATAATTACCTGATGAAGGTGGACAAATATAACCCCTGATCCTAGTCGCATAATTATCACCAATATTTTTAGGCCCTTCAAAAAGGCTTAATAAAGATGTACTTGAAGGAGTAGTGTTAACAGGTATTTCGGCTATCGTTTTCCCCAGGAAATTAGTCCATTTATCCCTGGTTATTTTTCCGCTTGCTAAACATGAAGTATTTGAAGCACTGTCTATGTTAATAACTGTCTATGTTAATATTTACAGGAAGAGAAGTAACAGTTGCACCCCAACTATCTGTTGCTTTTGCAGTAATTGCATAATTACCATGAAAAAAATTGTTTGATGTATAACTATATGGAGGTGTAAGATCTTCAACAAGTTTGGTTGTATCTGCAAAGAATTCCACTTTTTGTATCGCTCCTATTCCTCCTAAAACACTGGCTTTAATAATAATGGTTGAACCTGCAATGTAAGTTCCATTATTACCCGGTGAAGTAATGTTTGCTGTTAAAGGGAGTGCTGATGGCGTTTCAAAATAATAATCATCGTTCCAAATATTTGTTTCAATTGAATTGAGGCCTTCAATTGATGATTCTAACCTGTAATCATGTGCCTTCTTTAGACCAAAAAAAATCAAAGCTCTAACTTTAGAAAAATTTGATTGCACCTCTTTATCCATTTCTTCAATCCATTGCGCTTTCGATTGAGAAGAAGGATCTTCTGAAGAGTATCGTTCTCTGCAGCCACTCTCACAAATAAACATCGGCTTTTTCGGAAAGTATTTTGTAAGATAATAATAAGGTTCTGCCAGTCCTGCACGGAACGATCTCCAATTAGGCACTCCAGGAACAGGTGAGTTGAAATTTTCGCATGCTACAATGTCAACGTATGCATCGCCAGGGTATGCGCCTACTATCCAATTATAGGCCGTAACAGGACTGTAACTGGGTCCATTAACACACCACATCCATTTAACTTTTGATGCACCTCTTGCTCTGATCCTATCTACAACTTTTCTGAAAACACTTATATAAAGATTTGGATCCTGATCATTTTCCACAAGCGACCAGGGGTACCAATCACCTTCAAACTCATGCATAAAGCGGATAATTATTGTATCATCGTATGATCTTAATTTATCTCCAAATGCATCAATATAAGAATCGAATTCTCCTTTCATAAAATTTATTAATCTGGGTTGTGCAGCATCCAAACGGGAAAGGTGTGAGAACATCGCTTCCCATGTTAAAATGGGTGTATAGCCTCTTTGAAGAAATTCGGAAACCTCATTTCCTGGCAATTTGTTTGCGATGTTTGTTTCATCTTCAGAAAATTTTATAAAAGAATTTATATACTTTAATTTTTTTACCGGATTAGCCGGAAAAAGTCCTTCAATAATAGCAGGTGTGATATCAGGGAAATTGTACACGGCTCCCAGCAAAGCTTTATCTGTAGGATTTCGCGATGGGTAATCTAAAATGTCATTACCTGTTGGAAGAGTTCCTTCTGAAAAACAGATCATATCCATATAAGTTGTCGAGTTTGTTTCAGCTGGAAAAGTTTTATAAAAATTAAAATCTACATTAAAAATCTTGCCTCCAGGATTAGTAAATGCCGCGTCAAAAACTCCATTCCCACCTGTATTGTTGTCAAGGAATGAACTTAGAGGTAAACTTATAAGCTGCCAGGAAGCTGAACGGATTATTGTAATTGATCGTTTCCATTTATCATCATTGGCGTCCTCCCAAACATTATTCTTATCATCATCCTCACTAATAGCAATATCGATCTTTGAGCTTGTGTCATTTGTTAAAGGATTATAAAAATAAAAGTTGATATAATCCGCTGATGCATCTAACTCTATAAATTTTGATATTCCTTTTCCGAATTGAGCTTTCCCAACATTCCAATTTATATCTAACTTAAGTACTCTGTCCCCTAACATCTGACTTTCACCAAGTGGATTGAGAGAAACATTTTTTTGCATATCAAACCCTTGGTAATCGCCCTCAGGGAGGTCTGTTTCACCTATATCCAGTCCTTCAAAATCATAAAGAATTGATTTTAATTGCGAAAAGGATGGACTAACAATCAGCAGTTGAATAAAAAAAAGTAGAGTGCCCCTATAGAATTTTTTTGCTTTCATTTAATTGATTTTTATGTTGGTTAGCTGTTAAGCATAAAACTGTTTATTAATATTACTTTGAAAGAACCACGTTTGTATTCTCAACTTTATTTCCAATCAATACCTGTAATGTGTAAATACCTATTGGAAGCGATTTATCTAATTCAACAATTTCTTTAATATAATTATCTTTAATTATGTATTCTTGGTTGTAAACCTCCTGACCTAAAATATTCACAACTCGCATTTTAACTTTGTCTTCCTTAATTGAAGGCATATTAAGCTCTATAGTAAAAAGGCCTGTGTTGGGGTTTGGATAGATTTTCATCTGGAGCGTTTTTGAAGAATCTGTTAGTTGATCGGCATTATTATCAATATTTTGGTTGGTTTCTAATTCCCTGCAAACGTTTACAATTACTTTTACCAATGATGACCAGGCTTTAACACCAGCCAGTGTGACCTGCAACTGGTAGTCACCAGCAGTTGACGCAGTGTACGTTGCACCGGTTTCTCCCGGAATAACAATGCCATCTTTTTTCCATAAATAGGTATACCCTGAACAGGTATTAGCATAAAATTTTACACTTCCACCCGAACAAAACGTTGTTGGACCGCCAGGAGTAATGATGGCATTCAATCCACTTTGTATTTTCACAGCAATGGGTGCTGACCATGATATGCAAGAACCTTGAATAATTTTCACCTGATAGCTGCCAGATACTGTAGCCAGGTATGCAGAATTTATTTCACCAGTCATATTAACCCCGTCTTTTTTCCATTGATATATATAACCTGAACCTACGTTTGCTTGTAAAGTAACTGAACCGGAACACATAGTTGTAGGACCTGAAGGTGTAATTACTGGCGTTGAACAAGTAGTTACAATAATGTTTACCTCCTGAGAAGTGACTGCCTGACCAATGTTGTCGGTTGCTATTGCTTTTAATGTATAATTTCCGGAACTTACATTCATCCAGGTGAAAACGTATGGAGTTGTCAGGTCTTCCCCAAGAAGAATACCGCCCTGATAAAATTCGACTTTTGCTATGCTCCCTCCACCAGAGCTTGCTGTTGCATTAATGGTAATGTTTGCAGGGCTCGGATAACTGGTATTGTTGGTAGGAGATGTTATACTTATAACAGGTGGATTGATAACCGCAATATTAATTATAGACGAAACAGCAGAATTGTTAACACTATCTGTAACCTTAGCTTTAAGTGTATAATTACCTGGAGCAGCATTGTTCCAGGTAAAACTATATGGGCTTGTTAAACTTTCACCAAGCTTTGTTGTGTCTGCAAAAAATTCAACTTTTTGGATTGTTCCGATACCACCTGATGTTGTGGCCTGAATAACAATAGCAGAACCTATACCATAGGCAGTGTTATTTGCAGGAGCACTAATAGTTGCCGTTAAAATATCAGTCACTGTAATATTAATTATTGCCGAAACAGCAGTGTTGTTTCCACTATCATTAACTTTTGCAGTAAGAGCGTAATTATCAGTGGGAGCATTGTTCCAGGTAAAACTATATGGACTTGTTAAACTTTCACCAAGTTTTGTTGTGTCTTCAAAAAATTCAACTTTTTGTATTGTTCCGGTACCACCTGATGTTGTGGCCTGAATAGTAATAGCAGAGCCAGCACTAAATGAGGTGTTATTTGTTGGCGAAATAATTGTTGCCGTTAAAAGATCAGTTACCGTAATATTAATTATTGCCGAAACAGCTGTGTTGTTCCCATTATCTGTGACTTTTGCCGTAAGTGCATAACTACCAGCGGCAGCACCGTTCCATGTAAAATTATATGGGCTGGTTAAACTTTCGCCAAGTTTTGTTGTTCCGGCAAAAAAATCCACTTTTTGAATTGTTCCTGTCCCACCAGATGTTGTGGCCTGAATAGCAATAGCAGAGCCTACATTAAATGAAGTGTTATTTGTTGGTGAAATAATAGTTGCCGTTAGAAGATCTGTTACTGTAATATTAATTATTCCCGAAACAGCTGTGTTGTTTCCACTATCTGTGACTTTTGCCGTAAGTGCATAACTACCAGCGGCAGCACCGTTCCATATAAAATTATATGGGCTGGTTAAACTTTCACCAAGTTTTGTTGTTCCGGCAAAAAATTCCACTTTTTGAATTGTTCCGGTACCACCTGATGTGGTGGCCTGAATAGTAATAGCAGAGCCAGAACTAAATGAGGCGTTATTTGCAGGAGAAATAATAGTTGCCGTTATAGGAATACTAAAAGGAGAAAGTCGTGAACCAGGAATTGGTCTTTCTAAAATTCCATTTGGCAGTTGCCATCCAACAGAACAATTATCTCCCTGGGTTCCCTCTTTATGTAGGGCCTCAATATAATATTTCACACCTCCAATAAGACTTATAGTAGCCGACTTTTGACTAGCATATTTTGTCCATTGGTTTGATGTTGTATATCCTGACACAAAAGCAATTTTTTGTTTATTTGCCGGATTGCTGTTTGTGCTTAACCATAATTCGCTATTATCATCACTGGCAATCCAGAAAATATAATTGCCTGTTGCAGGTGGACAAATGTACCCTCTTATTCGCTGACCATAATTATCGGCCACATTTGTTGGTGCCCGAAAAACAGAAAGCTGTTCTATTAAATTTGGAGTCGTGTTAACAGGAATACTACCTATTGAAATGCCACTGATGTTATTCCATACTTCTCTCGAAATTGAGCCAGTTGTACTGCACATTCCTCCAGCCGGGCTTACAAAAACATTTACTTTTGACGACAAAGCCGAAGTATTTCCACTTGCTATTACTTTGCAAGAAAGCTCATAAGACCCTTGACTTACATTATTCCATAAAAAACTGTAAGGACTATTTGCATCTTCCCCTAGCTTTATTGAATCGGCAAAAAACTCTACTTTTTGTATTGTTCCAGGTTCACCTGTAACTTTGGCTTGAATCGTTATTGTAGACCCTTCATTAAAAAAACTATTATTAGCGGGTGAAGTAATAGTTGTTGTTAAAGGAATTATAAAAGGAGAAAGTCGTGTGCCTGGTATTGGCCTTTCAAAAGTTCCATTGGGAAGTTGCCAACCTACAGCCAGGTTATCTCCCTGATTGCCTTCTTTGTGTATTGCTTCAATATAATATTTTGCGCCTGCTATAAGGCTTACCGGAGATGATTGTTGACTTGGATATTTTGTCCATTCCCTGGAAGCTGTGTATCCTGTTGCAGACGCTATTTTCACTTTATTGACTACCTGATCATCTGTGCTTAACCATAACTCGCTATTATTATCACTGGCGATCCAAAAAATATAATTACCCGTTACCGGAGGACAGATATATCCTTTTATCCGGCTGGCATAATTATCTGCAACCTGAGATGGCCCTTCAAAAATCGTTAATTGGCTGGTGCTTGTAGGTGCAATATTTATAGGAACGTTTGCTATGGTAGTTCCTGTAACATTAGCCCAAAAATCGCGGTCTATTGTGCCGGAGGCAACGCAGGCGGGGCCATTACTTGTATATACAGCGGTATAAGAACTGTCTCCTGCCCCTGTTAAAATTGTTTGAGTTGCGTTTCCTCCATGTTGCCAATTGCTAAAGACATAGGCAAGTTCCACTTTAGTTTGAGGTGAAACAACTCCGATATTTATTAATAATCCTTCAACAGTGAGTTTTGAAAAAGGCGTAGGTTTTGTCTGGCCATTAAATGAGATCTTTAATCCAGGAGGCTCTGTATTTATTGATATTGTTGAAGTATGAGGTAACACATCTACAAATGTTGTATCGGTTAATCCATTTGAGTCTTTTACTTTTAGACTGAGCCTGTAAAAAACATTTGCACAAGCTTCACCTGTATTCGGAATAATAAATGAACCAGATGAGATTCCGGAAGTGATAACCGGCCCTGGAGTAAAATTAGTATCGCTGGTATAAAAATCTACCATCCATTCAAAAGCAGATGGTGGTAAATTTCCATCTTCCGTATCGGTTGCGCTACCGGAAAAATTAATGATATCTCCCGCATGATAAAAAGTTCCTGTTAAAGGTGTATTGATAATTGCATTTGGATTGGCATTAAAAGGAATAACAGTAAGTGTTGCAGCATTACTTGTATCACTGCCATAAATATTAGTTACTATAGCCCTGTATAGTCCTGCATGTGAAAATTGAGTATTAGTAATTGTAAATGATGGGGATGTTGCACCCGAAATATTAAGTCCATTTTTTTGCCATTGATAATTGAGAGAAGGCCCCGTTGCCGAAACAGAAAAAGTGGAGGGTTTACTAACCATTACTGTTAAATTGGATGGGTCTGAAGTATTTGGTGGATTAACGTTTTGCAAAATTTTGCTTACAAAAACATCTACCCGGCTATAAGGAAGAAAAGAATTGTTTCCAAATACTCCTCCATTCAGCAATCCTCCTGTGGCATATACATTACCGGATGCTTCTGCACAAATGCCAATTCCTGATTCGTATCCAAGATCTTCAATAGAATCTACCGGGCCACCAACAGTGGTTACCCATTGAAAATTACCGGCATTGCTTATTTTTGCAATAAAAATTTCGTTATGGTCTACTCCTGAAACAGAATATGGACCGAAGGTTGCCGTAGAATCAAACTGGCCAGTGATATACACATGTTTTCCATCACAGCCTATCCCTCTTGCTCTGTCAATGCCAGGACCACCGGCCCCCTTTACCCATTGTAAATTTCCCCCATCATCGTAGCTGGCAACAAAAATATTATTACTTCCAGTAGTAATTAAAGGGGTACCATTAAAAAGTGCATACGCATTAAATTCCCCGGTAATATAAATTTTGTTGAAATTGTCTATTGTTAACGCCCATGCCAGATCATCGTAATCACCTCCTGCGGTTTTAACCCACAATAATGTTCCATCAGGACTATACTTTCCTATGAAGGAATTAAAATAACCGTTAGGAGAATTTAAGGTTTGCGATCCGAAAACAGCGCCATTGGCATGCATTCCGCATATATAAATATTTCCTGCTGCATCACATTTTACAGCCTTGGCTTCATCCCTTCCCGCGCTACCGGCTGATCGCACCCATTGAAAAATTCCATTCATGTCATATTTAGCAACATAAATATCATTATCACCATAACTATTGATTGTTGTAGTCCCAAATGTAGCGGCACCATTAAAAAAACCACAGACATAAACATTTCCTGAATTATCATAAGTGATTCCTAAGGCTTCATCATTATCAGTTCCACCAGCTCTATTTGCCCAAATTAAGTTTCCATTGAGATCATATTTTGCGAAAAAAGCGTCATTAATCCCTTTACAGACCAATGTAATTGCGGAACCAATAAATTTTATCGGAGTACCAGTGCCCTCTATTTCACCAGCAATATATACGAAATTAGTTCCATCACAAGCAAGTGTATGGGCATAATCTCCATTTATGCCACCAGCCGTTCGTATCCACTTTAATGTACCTGTTGAACTGTATTTTGCAACATAAATATCATGATTACCTTGAAGCGGCAAAATTGTTCCACTAAAATTTGCATTCTTTTCATATTTACCGCTAACATAAATATTTCCTGAGGTATCATTTGCTATACCATATCCATAATCATATTCTGCTTGCCCTTCTCTTTTTGTCCATTCAAAATTTTGAGCCTGAAGCTTAATAAATAATACATTTACCAATACCAATAAGTATATTTTTTTCATGTCTGTTTGTCAAAAAATTAAAAAATATTTTATATTAAAAAAAACTAAACTTTTCGGTAAGGTTTGATCAATGATTTTAATTTGAAGTGAAACTAAAAACAAACACTTCGAAAACCTGCCATATCAAGCGATTACTTTCAAAAAAACTACACCGGCATAGAAATCAATTCCCATATTTTAACGTTTTCACCTTGCCAACAACATTCTTGTTTTTTCCATCTTTTCACCAATAGTAACCTGCAAGAAATAAATTCCCGGAGGTAATGAAGTATCTAGTTCTATATGTTCGTTAACATATCCATTATCAAATGATGTTATTTTATAATATACCATTTGTCCTTTTGCATTAAGTACTTCAACCATAGCTTGCACCGATTGTTCAGCAAGATGAGCCATATTAATTTCAAGAGTAAATAATCCACTGTTGGGGTTCGGATATATTTTAAGTAAAAGAGAATCCTCCTTTGTTTCAAGAGAAAGGGCTTTGTCTCTTATAGGGGAAATATCTTTTTCAACTGTACTATCAACACAGGATTGTAATGATATATTTGTAATGCCCGACCAATCAAAGCAAGATCCTTGAATAACTTTAACCTGATAATCTCCGGATTTATCTGCTTTGATAGATTTTTGATTTGCGCCTGGAATTATCTCACCATTTCTCTTCCATTCATATGCAAATTCATCGCCTGTATTTGTTATTAATACAGTGTTGCTATCCTGGCAAAAAATGGCATCGGAAGGAGCTATCGAAACAGAAATACTTTTTGATTCAGTTACTATTGTTGGTTCGGTTGTTACTGTATCATTTCCCGTAATTAGCATAACAGTATAACTACCAGGGGAATCTGCCTTGTAATCTGCATTAGTTGCGCCTTTGATTATTACACCGTCTTTCTTCCAATGATAAACAAAAGTTGAGTCTTCATGGGTTTTTAAAACCACAACACCACCATTACAAAATGATGCAGTTCCTGAGGGTGTTATATGAGGGGGTGTTGTGTCTCTTTTCATGCTGGAAGCCGAAACAATTTTGGTAAGATAGATCTGCGTATGGCTGCTCCATGGACTAAGTGTAGTAGAACCAAACGAAGAACTTGACCGATAAGCTCCTGAAGCTAACACATTTCCAAAAGGATCGGTGGCTATTGATAACCCCATTTCAATAAAACGGTCGGGATCAGAAACATCAGCCACTCCTCCTGCTTTTAGTACCCATCTGTAATTACCCGATGCATCATAAGAAGCAAAAAACAGCTCCGTTACATCAGCACCTGTAATTGTCTTTGTACCAAAAGTTGCACTTATTCCACAGTTCCCGGTAATAAAAACATTTGAATTTCCATCCACATCTATCGCTCTTCCGGTATCGTTGCTGCCTCCCCCGGCTTTTTTTGCCCAAACCGCGTTCCCGGAACTATCATAACATGCTATAAAAATGTCAGAATTTCCATTTGATGTTGTTAAAGAAATAGAGCCGAATAAAGAAGTATTTCTAAATCCTCCGGTAACAAATACCCGGCCTGCATTATCAACCATAATTCCATTCCCGGCATCATTAGAAGTGCCTCCCGTTTTTTTTACCCATAATAAACTTCCGCTCGGATCATACTTCGCAATAAAAACATCGGTTCCACCTTTGCTTGAAATAGAAGTTCCGCTAAAATTTGCAGTACCGGTAAAAAATCCAGTAACATATACATTTCCGCTGGGGTCGTTACTGATTGCATGACCCTGATCCTCTCCTGAGCCTCCAGCCTTTTTTATCCATTGAAAAACGCCCCCTGTTGTCATTTTAGCAACAAAAATGTCTCTTCCTCCCGAAGTACCAAGCGAGGTACCTGAAAAACTGCCACCTTGAAAAGTGCCCGTTATATAAACATTCCCTCCCGAAAGTGAAATGCCTAATCCCTGATCACTCCCTCCTCCTCCGCCAAGATTTTTTGCCCATATCAAATTTCCATTGGTGTCATATTTAGCCACGAATACATCATTACTTCCTCTGCTGGTAAGTGCAACAGAACCAAAACGTGTTGTCTGTTCCATTTCACCCGTGAGGTAAGAATTCCCTGCTCCATCAACAGCCAGAGCATGGGCATAATCACCAGAAGATCCTCCGGCAGTCCGCACCCACAAAAAAGCTCCTGAGGGACTGTATTTTGCTATATAAATATCATGGTTGCCGGCACATTTAACATAAGTTCCACCGAAATATGCATTCAGTTCATATTTGCCGGCTATATATACATTACCGGCATTGTCAGTTCCAACCCCATAGCCCAGATCAAAAGCATATAAACCAGCGCGCTTGGCCCATTGAAAACTCTGAGCCTGAAGTCCCGCAAATAGTAGGTTGGAGAGTATTAAAAAAAATAATTTATTCATTTTTTGGGATCAATAAAAGATTGTTGTTAAAAAATAATTCGTTTTTGCTCCTTGCTTAATTTTTTAAAATCATAAGAATTAATATTTATTTAATCCCAATCATTATATTCTTAGTTTTACCATACACTATCATTTTGATAAAACCACTGTGGTATTCTCAACTTTATTTCCTATCATAACCTGAAGGGTATAAATACCTGTTGGAAGAGATCCATCCAATTCTACGTTTTCTTTTAAATAGTCATCATTAACAAAAAATTCCTTTGTATAAATTTCCTGTCCTACAATATTCGTAATCCTCATTTTCACTTTTTCTTGTTTAATTATTGACATGTTTAAAGCAATTGTAAAAAAACCGGTATTAGGATTTGGATATACTTTGATTTGGAATATATTTAATTGATCGATTGATTCTAAAGGTGTTTGATCGATATTTGTTTCTTCATTTTCGCCTCGGGTTGGCACAATACAATTGTTTACTGTAACGGCTATTTTTGATGACCATGCATTTACTCTGTTTTTTGTTACTCTAACCTGGTAGTATCCTGAACTTATGGCTTTATAAACCGGCCCTGTTGCCCCACTTATATCAGAACCATCTTTTTTCCATTGATAGGTATACCCTGAACATGTATTAGAAAATAATTTCACTTCTCCACCTGAACAAAAAGTTAAAGGCCCTCCGGGAGTAATTGAAGCACTCAAAGGGGTTTCAATTTTCACACTTGTGGGTGCTGACCATAAAATACAGGAACCCTGGATAATTTTTATTTGATATTCGCCTGAAGTGGTAGCAGTGTATGAGGAGTTCGTTGCTCCGTTTATATCTGCTCCATCTTTCTTCCACTGATAAATAATTCCTGTACCGGTAGTTGCATTCAAAACAACAGAACCCGAACACATGGTAGTAGGACCTGATGGGGTGATTATTGCATTTGAACAAGTTGTTACTATTATATTTACAACCGGGGATATACTTGATTGGCCATTGTTATCAGTTGCTATTGCTTTTAATGTGTAATTTCCAAGAGGAACATTCATCCAAGTATAACTATAAGGGGCTGTTAGATCTTCTCCTATTTTCGTAGCCCCCTGAAAAAACTCAACCTTGGTAATACCTGCTCCGATTGATGTAGCATCAGCTTTAATGGTAATATTAGCCGGTGAAAAAAAGTTTGAATTATTAAAAGGTGAAGTTATGTTTACAACAGGAGAATCATTTCCCGCCAATATATAAGGCGATAATCTTATTCCCGAAATCGGTCTTTCCATATTACCATTTGGTAATTGCCAACCAACCGCTATATTATCTCCTTGTGTGCCATCTCTGTGTATAGCTTCAATATAATATTTCACTCCTGCAATAAGGCTTACTGGAGCTGACTTCTGACTTGAATACTTTGTCCATTCTCTTGACCCGGTATAAGAAGAAACAGTAGCAATTTTTATTTTATTGGCAGGCTTATCATTTGTACTTAACCATAATTCGCTATTATTATCACTAGCGATATAAAAAAAATAATTACCTGTTGAAGGGGGACACAAATATCCTCTGATACGGCTTCCGTAGTTGTCAGCAACATTAGAGGGGCCTTCAAAAACAGAAAGCTGGCTTGTACTTGTAGGAGGCATATTTATTGGTACACTCGAAATAGAAGTTCCGGTAACGTTTTTCCAAAAATCTCTGGTGATGCTACCGGAGGCTTTGCATGCCATTATTGTATCTTTAAATATTGCGATATAAGAACTATCGTTCGCTTCTACTTTAATAGTTTGAGAAACATTACCTCCATGTTGCCAATAATTAAAGGCATAAGTGCCATTACCTGCACTTTGCGGAGAAACCGCACCTATTGAAATCAGTAATCCTTCAATGGTAAGAATTGAAAAAGGCGTTGTTTTTGGTTGACTATCAAATGTTACTTGTAATCCCGCAGGTTGAGTGTTAATAGTAATTGTAGAAGTTAAAGGTAAAATGTCCACATGCGCTGTATCCATCAATCCATTTGAATCTGTTACTTTTAGTTTTAGCCTGTAAAAAATATTTGCAGAAGGCTCACCACTATTTGGTATGATGAATGAACCACTAATTATTCCTGAAGGAATTACGGGGCCAGGATGAGAATGATTATTGTTGTGGTGAAACTCAACGGTCCATTCAAAAGAAGATGCAGTAAGAGTTCCATCTTCGGTATCTGTTGCGCTACCTGAAAAATAAATTGTATCTCCTGCATGAAAATAAGTTTCATTTGTGGGTGTAAGAATATATGCATCAGGTGGCGAATTAAATGCAGTTACGGAGAGTATTGCAGCATTACTTGCGGCACTACCATAGCTATTCGTTACTATTACACTATACTGACCTGCATCAGATTGCTGAACATTATTAATAGAATAAGTTAAAGAAGTAGCCCCGCCTATATCAGTTCCATTTTTTTTCCATTGATAGGTAAAAGGAGTTGATCCGGATGCTGACACAGTAAATATAGCTTGCTGACCTGCAGCAATTGTCACATTATCAGGCTGATTAGTAATAACAGGAGAATTATTTAAGGAGTAAATAATCTTATATACTCCTGCATTTGCGTCATCTCTATTGATATAGTATAAATTGCCATCAGGACCAACTTGTAAGGCAAGATTTTTTGTTACCATTCCACTTGAAAAAAAAGTATTGGTAACAGTTGTGCCTAATGTTAAAAAATACATCCAGCCTTTACAATAATCCATATAAAAATATTTACCTATATAGGTACTTGGATAATTACTTGCTGTTGGATTGAAAAAAGTACCACCGGCTATTGCACAGCCATTTTGCCCAGTTGAATCATGAGGATATGCAAAAACAGGATTTGTATATGCTGTATTTGAACTTATCCCTTCAACAACCGGCCAACCGAAATTTTTTGCGGGAGACGTTGCATCATTAACTTCTTCCCATGAATCAGCACCTACATTATTTATAAATATTTTACCGGTAACAGGCTGGATAGCCAATGTATAAGGATTTCGTAAACCGCTCGCCCATATTTTTTTTGTTATTTGGGAGGTTGAAGTAATATATGGATTATCTGCAGGCGCTGTTCCGTTGGAATTTAATCTTAAAAGTTTTCCCTTATAAGTAGTAGGGTCTTGCGCATTACTTGGTTTATTGTCTTCCCCCATCGACAAATACAATTTACCATCCGGGGCAAATCCCATTCCTCCACCATCATGAAAAACACTTGCAACAGGCTCTGCATCAAGTATAGGAAATTCGCTCCCTGATAAAACCATATCTCCATTAGCAGTAAACCTGCTTAATCTATTATGAATACTGGGTGTGGTTGCTGTGTAATATATGTAAACGTAATGGTTAATATCAAAATCCGGGTCAAAGGTTATACCGCTGATTCCTCTTTCGCCATTTATGTCAACTGTTAAAGTTAGAAATGGTGTAGTTAGTAAAGAGCCATTTTTTATTATTCTAACAGTTCCGCCCTTTTGACAAACAAATAATCTGCCATCAGGTGCAAAACACATCGCTGAGCCATTTATAAGACTCGCAACTTTTACACGACTAAATCCTGCAGGAAATGTTTGGGATAGAATAATTTGACAATTAAAAAACATGAATATTAATAAAACTTTAAGATTTTTTTTTGAATTTGACACCCAAATTTTATGATACTTTTTCATGTTTAAAATTTGATTTATTTTTCTTTTGGGGGGTAAAAATATTCTGCTTTTTTGAAGTTTGATCGGGTATTCGTTGGTTATCAATTTTCACCCGCTAAAAAAGTAAAAATATTGTTTGATCTTTTTTGATGAACAATTATGTCTTACACTCTTTTATCTTTTCTTCTTTTTTAATAAAATTTAGCTAAAAAATCAACTAAGCA
Organism: Bacteroidia bacterium; assembly: GCA_030654175.1. Classification (GTDB taxonomy): domain Bacteria; phylum Bacteroidota; class Bacteroidia; order 2-12-FULL-35-15; family 2-12-FULL-35-15; genus 2-12-FULL-35-15. The sequence continues at coordinate 416,496 of JAURXZ010000049.1, read as the reverse complement.
CATTTATATTTCAGGTTTTTCCTAATTTCACTTTGATAACATTATTCGTTTTTTCTCAACCTTATCCCCAATAGTAATCTGTAAAAAATAAATTCCTGCAGGTACTGAATTATTCAGTTCTATACGTTCATTTATATATCCCTTACTAAATGAAGTCGATTTTTGATGCATTATTTGTCCTATTGCGTTGATCACTTCTACCTTTGCAAATTCCGCTTTTTCTGTAATATGAACCATATTGATTTCAAGAGTAAATAATCCGCTATTTGGATTTGGAAAGATTCTAACTAAAAGCGAATCATCTTTTGCTCCAAAAGAATTAATACCATTACCAGATACATTGTTCTTAGAAGTACTATCTGATTTCAGACATGCTTGTAAGGATACGTTTGTAATACCTGACCAATCAAAACAAGAACCCTGAATAATTTTAACCTGGTAATCTCCGGATTTATCCGTTTTGTATGTTTTTTGATTTGCTCCAGGAATTGTGATACCATTTCTTCTCCATTGATAAACATATTCATCTCCTGTATTCGTTCTTAATACAACACTGCTGTCCTGACAAAAAATAGGATCGGAAGGCGCAATGGATACTTCAATATTTTCTGATTCAGTTACTATTGTTGTTTCGGTTATCAAACTGTCGTTTCCAGATATTATAACAGAGTAACTGCCAGGTGAATTTGCTTTATAACTAAACCCTGTTGCGCCATTTATTATGACACCGTTTTTCTTCCAACTATATTCCCGTGCCTTATCTTCACGGGTTTTTAACATCACTTCTCCTCCATTACAATATGACACCGTTTTTGACAGACTTTTTTGAATTCCCAAAGAATCGGGCACTATGCTAGAAGGCTGACCAATTTTCGCAATATAGACATCAGTATGAATACCCCATGGCGCAAGTGTTGTGGCGCCAAAACTAGAATTTGACCTGTAAGTACCAGATGCAAAAACATTTCCCGAGGGATCGGTACAAATAGAAAGCCCCATTTCAATAAAGCGGTTCGGATCAGAAACATCAAATTCACCTGAAGCTTTCAATACCCATCTAAAATTTCCGTTGGCATCATAGGATGCAAAATAAACCTCAGCTGAATCTATACCCACTATTGTTGTAGAACCGAAAGTAGCTGAAAGTCCAAAATTTCCTGTTATATAACAATTGGAGCTTGCATCCAACGCGATTGCTCTTCCGTAGTCATTTTCATGTCCACCAGCCTTCTTTGCCCAAACTATTTCTCCTGAAGAAGTATATCTTGCAACAAAAATATCAGCATGCCCTCCATCACTTTTAAGAATGATTGAGCCAAAAGCGGAGGTATTTCTGAATCCACCTGTAAGAAATACTGCACCTGAATTATCAACCTGAATTCCCATTCCATAATCTTGTCCGGTTCCTCCAGCCTTTTTAACCCATAACAAACTACCAGTTGAATTATACTTTGCTATAAAAATATCGTTACCGCCTTTACTTGATACAGAAGTACCACTAAAATTTGCAGTCCCGGAAAAATAACCTGTAACATATGCATTTCCTTCAGAGTCGTTGCTTACTGCATAGCCTTCATCATTGCCTGAGCCACCTGCTTTTTTGATCCACTGAAAATCGCCAGCTGTTGTATATTTTGCAATAAAAATGTCCGTTCCTCCTGAAGTAGTAAGAGTAGTGTTGGAGAAACGTGCCGTTCCATGGAAATTTCCCGTGATATAAATGCTCCCATTACCTTGTGAGATACCCAGTCCTCTGTCGCTAGTGGAACTTCCACCAACTTTTTTTGCAAACTGTAAATCTCCGTTGGTGTTATATTTAGCAAGGAATACATCATTGCTTCCATTACCGCTAAACGTAACAGAACCAAAATTTACTGTTCTTTCTATTTCACCGGTGATATAAGAGTTACCATCACCATCAACTGCAATGGCATGCGCATAATCCCCCGAAACTCCTCCAGCTGTGCGTACCCATTGAAAAACTCCAGTTGGACTATATTTAGCAATGTAAATATCATGGTTACCGGCACATGTAACTTTTGTTCCTCCAAAATTTGCGGTCAACTCGTATTTCCCAGCGATATAAACATTTCCAGCATTGTCGCTTCCTATGCCATAGCCCAAATCAAAAGCATACCACCCTGCCCTTTTAGCCCATTGAAAACTTTGAGCACTCATACTATTAATTGCAAGAAAAAATACAACAGCTAAAATTCTATAACCCAATCTCATAATCATAAATTTTACATTTTAATGAACAATAACCTTTTGAGTGGAAATGCCATTTCCACCATAAAGTTTTATATAATAAACTCCTGCTGCCTGAGAACTCAAATCAATTTGATATGCAGTTCTACTTCCAAAAAAATCATTTTGCTGTACAACTTTTCCTGAATTATTCAGCACGACAAAACGGTTCATTTTATAATCGGGAATCAACCGCATGGTAAAATTTCCATTACCCGGATTGGGATAAATCAATTCAAATCCAGAATTTTGATCCAACTGTTGGACCGAAGTATTTTGTCCTAAATAATATCTTCCAATATCTGTTCTCGAGCCATCTGGATCCAAAGCAAAAGCAGGATCGCCAGCATCTACAGCTGGAGAGTTAAATTGTAAATGAAAATCACTTGAAGCAATTATAGAAGGAGAAGTAAATAAATGCAATAAAGAATCCCATCGAGGAATTAAGGAAGTTGAAACCAATAAAGGATCCCCCTGAATATTACCTGTTCCAGAAATTAAAATACTATCAGATAAAGAATAGGATATTGATAAAGTAGCAGTGGTATCTTTAAACCACGTTGTATCAGAGCCAACAATAATACAGTTAGTAACAATTAGATGCCCAGGGCCCCACCCATCGTAATGATCGTATGCTTTTACACCATTTTGACAATTATATATAGTATTGTGATCGGCAATAACTTGAGCACCCGCCTTAGCCCCTATTCCCCAGCCGCAATTAACAATAAGGTTGTGATGAATATTTATGTTTGCAGCATTTTCTCCATTGCTAACCCCTTTATTAAACATATTATAAATAACATTTCCTGTTACCGTTACGTTGCTGCAACCAAGACTGTCAGGATGATTAGGATCAATCGCATGACCAAGATCGATTGCATCATCGCCCCCTCCAAATAATAGATTATTGGAAATTATTACGTTAGTGGAACCATCAAAATCAATTACATCCGCATCGCCAGAAGTATAATATAATGTACAATTGTCAATAGTTACCTGATCAGCATATTGATTAAGTATTTTCTCTCCAATATTTGTTGAGTCAAGTACGCAGTTTTTAATTAAAATATTCTTGCTCCTATAGGAATAAATACAACGAAGGTTATTTTTAAAATTGCAATTTTTCAATTCAAAAGATGAAAAGTACGCGAATATCACAGCTTTCATCTTTGTTATGTCTACATTTTGCCTGCCATTTTCTATATTAACATAATTAAATGTTGATTTTACAAGAAGTGTACTATCCAGAAGGATATTACCCCAAATTGTATCCTTGGCATGAATAAGTATTGGTTGCGAAGCTGTACCTAAAAAGTCAACTTTCCCTTGCACAATTAGGTGGGTATTTTCAGCCATCCTAATTTCTACACCAGGATTAACTGTCAGTGTACATCCGGGTTTTACTGTAATTGTACTGTCTACAATATAAGGGTTGCCGGAAATGGTCAAAATCTCATTGCATGCCAACATAGAAGGCAAATTTGTTTGTCCAAAAGATTGCGAAAGAGCAAACAGAACAATTGGAAGTAGGAGAAATTTCGGTTTCATGATTTTTCACTTTTATCAAATATTGATTTTACAGTTTTTGGTTTAGGAATAATTTATATAATAATCCAATAAACAGATTGGGCTTATAGGAGCAGTTTTAAATCTTCATCAAACAAAATTGTTTAACTCAATACAATGCATTTTTAATTAAGCAATTGCTTCTTTTTTTTTCATTAGTGTTTCTTCCGCAGCTTTTAAAATGGCAAATACATTTTTGAGAGAATTTGATTCTGCATAATTCCTTAAAACTGGTTCGGTACCCGAAGCTCGTATCATTAACCATTCATCATCATTAAAAAAATATTTATAACCATCGGTATTTTCTACTCTATGTATTTTGTAAGCCCCAAAATTTTGGTAAAAATTATTTTCGCAATTCGCTACGATCTCATTTTTAAATTCTTCCTTCAAATGAAGATCTGAACGTTCGGAAGCAAAAGGACCAACAATTGCATATACTTCTTTAATGAGTTCCTGAAGTGATTTACCCGATTTAGCCATGTATTCCCAAACTGTCAAACCTATCCAGATTCCGTCCCTTTCAGGGATATGACCTTTAATAGCAATACCACCTGATTCTTCTCCTCCAAGCAAAACATCTTCTGCAATCATTACACCGGCAATGTATTTAAAACCGATCTTTGTTACCTGATGTTCCAACCCGTAGTGTTTACACATTTTGGCTATTTTGGGACTAACTGAAAAAGCGGTTACTACCTTGCCTTGAACACCTTTTTGTTCGTGTAAGTATTTGATCAACAATAAAATGATATGGTTAGAGTCAATAAAACTCCCTTCATTATCATATAAACCTATCCTGTCGGCATCTCCATCAGTCGCTAAACCGCAATCAATATTTTTTGACAACTTTATCAATGATGACAATTCTTTTAGATTTTTATGAATCGGCTCGGGTGCCTGGCCGCGAAAGGATGGGTTATCTTCACAATGAAGCATTGTTGATTCCGGGAATAAACGTTTTACAACATTCTGTCCTGCTCCGTACATAGCATCATAAGCAAAACGAAGGCCCGATTTACGAATAGCTTCCAAATCAAAATTGGCCTCAATATGATTGCAATAGATGGTTTCCAGGTCAAGGTATTCAACTAAACCTTTTTCTTCAAATTCTTTTATACTTAACTTATCTATATTTATTAAGTTATGCTCTGGGATTAGATTTTCTATTTCCTGAATTTTTTCAGGAAGCAAAGGACCTCCATACGCCCCTTTTATTTTATAACCATTATAAGACGCGGGATTATGACTTGCAGTAATAATAATACCTAAGTCGGCATTTTTTCTAACTGTACCCAGCGATACCATTGGAGTGGAAACAAAACCTTTTGCCAGGTAAACCTTTATACCATGACTTGCCAATACCTTACATGTTGTTTCAGCAAATAATTCACCTCCAAAGCGAGGGTCGTGACCCAATACAACCGATGGTGTTTTGTATTTCATTAACCATTGAGCAGTTGCTTCTGCAACTCTGGCTAAATTGTCAACTGTGAAGTCTTTGGCAATTAGGGCTCGCCAACCATCTGTTCCAAATTTTATTGCTGTCATATAATTCTCTTTTTTTTTGAGTTTTTGGGGGTTATTGCTTTGTAATTTTTTATAATCAGTAAATATGTTTTTCAAAGAGGAGCCTGTTCATTGAACCATTGAATTTCTTTTTCGAAAATCCTTTCTGGAATAGTCACATGTGCTTTGGGTTTAAAAACAGGAATTTCTATTCCTTCGGGCAACACCAATAATGGCACATGGCTATAAAACGCCATTCTTTTAGTTTTACTAAAATTAAATAACCTATAAAAGAAATTATGTTTACGTGGAATCATGGCAACAATTTCAGCGTCAACTTTCTTTACGAATTCATTGATTCCATTCACTACATTTTCATTCACGGTATGATGTATAGAATAATTAACTTTTCTTAATATTTTTCTAACATTTATAAAAGCTGCCACACTTTTTGAGGATGTTTTTTCATCTACTCCTTTTACATTTACAATAAAAAGATTTGAATTAAAAAATGATATGAAGTTTAAAAGAGCATTAAGAGGCCGGTCATTTTTTAATTGCAAATAGTCAGAAGCAAATACAATTTTTTCAGGATTTTTGAATTTTGCATTTGTTGGAACCATCAATACAGGGGTCATTAATTTACTGATTGCTTTTGATGTGTTACTTCCAACAATAGATTTCTCAAAAACTCCATTTTCAGAAATTCCTAAAACAACAAGTTCTGCCCCTTTCTCATGGGTTAATTCTATAATTCTCTTAACTATAGATTTTGATTGAACGCATAATTCAAATTTGATTGGGGGATCTGTTGTTTTAATATGGCGCTCCAATTTTTTGAGTACCCTATCATTTTTTTCAACCACTTCAGGCGACACAGGAGAACCGATTCCTGCATGAGACGCAGGTACATCACATGCATGAAGCAATATAATTGTTGCATCCATCATTTTGCCTAATTCAATGGCGTAGTTTAAGGCGTTTTCAGCCGTTTCTGAAAAATCCGTAGGAACGATAATTGTCTTCATCTTAAATGCTTTTTATTGTTTAAAATTGGGCTCCAACATTGCTTTTTCACTTCAAAAGTATATTTCAATTTGGTGAGCGGAATACAATATTCGTTAATCAAGTATTTTGCATAGTTAAAATCAAAAATTCACAAGTTTGAAATGCAGATTATAACAATCAAGAATAGAATTATGCAAAAAAAAAAGAGTAGACAAATTTGGTAATTTGAATTTGTTAGCTGGGCTTCACGAAAACAAAGAAATCAAACGATATTTTTTATCCTTTATTAAATAATAAAAATGACCTTGGACATCAAATTATCTTCATATAAATGATTTGCTACGTCTTTATTTTTAATACTTTCATTTCAAGCCTATGGATCGATGGCTCTCCTTGTATATTTTCATTTTTAACAATATTTTTAGTCCCGGCTTTCGATTTAGGCGCCCTGTATACCTTGCCGGTTATTCTGTCACCATATATACCCTTTTGAGAAAGGTAGTTTATAACAGTTTGCACCCTGGAAAGACCAAGTTGTTTATTGAATTTGCTAATGTTCTTAGAATCAATATAATCCGATATCTCAATTTTTAAATCGGGATTATCGGCTAAAAAAATAAAAAGTTTATTCAATTCTATGTTTGAAATTGGAAGTAGTGTAGCTTTCTCAAAATCAAAAAAGAGATTGTTCAATATAGTTTTTACCCCCTTTTCAACAGGTGACATCTCTATTGTATTATGTATCTTATAATAGTTGATTTCCTTAGTAATATCAAAATGCTCCGACTGAAATAAATAACCTTCGGCTTCATAAGATACATTTGTACTTTTTCCTGTTGGAAGAATGATAGAATAGTGACCAGTTATGTTATCAGGATAATAAACACCTAAAATCTCTTCAGTTTCATTATCAGAAACTGTGATCGTCAGATCTTTTATACACTTTCCTGATAAATCTACAACTCTGCCTTTTAAAAGAGTAATTGAAGTTTTTTTATTACTATAAAAAGTTATCATAAAATTCAACCTTTCATCACTTCCTTCCTCATTAACAGGAGACAACTTATTTTCATTTCCAATCTTTATTTCATTGTGAACAATCTTAACTGGTAATTGACTATCCGAATCAATTACAGGATACCCCACGTTAACAGGTGTTGTCCAGGAACCACTATCAGACAAAGAACTGGTATAAATATCAAAAGGACCATTTACCCTGCGCCTGTTTGAACTAAAATACAATATATCCCCCTCAGGATAAATAAATGGAGTTTCATCATCAAATGCTGTATTAACAGAAGGTCCGAGGTTCTTTGCTTTACTCCACATTCCGTTTTCTAATTTTTCACATTTATAAATATCCTTACCACCATAGCCTCCGTTACGGTTGCTTGAAAAACACAAACTATTCCCATCAGCTGAAATAAATTCATCATGCTCCCATCCTTTTGTATTGACAGATTTACTTAACTCTTCAGGCATTGTCCATTTATTTTTAATTAAACAAGTGGTGTACAAATTGCCTTTCCCTTTTTCTACTTTAAATACCAATACGAATTGACCATCGACCGATGTGGCAACTGAAGTTTCGCATCCAGTGTAAGCCATAGCAGAATCATCAACGGAATTCGATAATGGTTCCTGTTTAAATGTTGATGAAATAATTTGTAACGAATCTGTATTGGAATAAAAGTTCAACGTTTCAAAAAACGAAATATCTCTTTTATTTTCCCATACTATAGGTTCATGTAGATCAAAAATTGGTAACGGAATTGAATCAGCAGGAAGGAAACTTGAAGAGTAATTCCGAAAGGAAGAAGGCTTTTCAAGGCTAAAAGTACAGGCGACTAAACTTTTTAAAGTTTTTCCGAAACGGCACATTGCTATCTCATTGTTCATCAATTCGATAATGCTACTATCCTGAACACTATTTTTGAATTTTTCATAACATCCAATAGCCAAATCAAATTTGTAAGCCAAACGGTAAGCATCTCCTAAATTTCTATAAGCCGAGGCTAGAATATTTTTCTCTTGATCAAAGAAATCAGATTTCCAGCTTTCCTCATTGGTCAAAACGTTAAAATCTTTCCTGTCAGCAATATTTTGGATATAATTACCAACTTTTGTAGAATTATGATTATAGCCGAAAATTGCTTTCTCCAGGTAATAAATGGCTTTATTCTTTTGCGATCTGGAGTTCAAATAACAAATACCAATATTATAATTCAGATCTGAATTGAAAGAATCCAATTTTAATAAATCCAGATATAAAGGCAAAGCGGAGGAAAAATAACGATGTGATAAATAATTATCAGCTATATTCAATTTTACGTTTTCTGTTTGTGAAAACAATTCACATATGCCCATAAAAAAAACAAGTATAAAAAACACAAAACTTTTCATTGGTTACCTATTTTTTAACATACGAGGTATGTTTTTCTTTAAACAGAATAATTGAATTTTTAATTTCCTTTCAAATATATCCGGCATTTTACTTTATGCTTTTGTTAATTCGATTATACTGTATTTTGAATAGTTCAAATAGAACATTTATTATTTGAGTATGACTAAACAACAGCTTTTATTTAATAATCCATATTTCCATCCCAATCAAAATTTAATTTTTGCTTAGCCTGTAAAATCTTTGTAAAAGGCTCATTTCAAAATCGTTACTTTAAATAAAAGTTTTAACGAAAATTTAAAAATGAAATTATTCAATCTGAATATTGTGTAAATAATTCTACGATTAATGAAGTATTTAATAAGTTTTAAATGGTTTTCGACAGGAACAGTTTTTGACTAATAAATTAAATAAAAACAGGTAATCATGAAACCAATTTGGACAGGAGCAATAGGATTTGGATTAGTTAATATTCCGGTAAAACTTTATAGTGCAACAATAGCAAGTCGCCTTGATTTGGATATGCTTGATAAAACGGATCATTCCAAAATTCATTTTAAACGTATCAATGAAAAAACAGGAAAAGAAGTTCAATGGGATAATATTGTAAAAGGGTACAAAATGCCTAATGACGAATACGTTGTAATAACTGATAAAGAGTTTGAACTGGCAAATGCAAAAAAAACTAAAACGATAGAAATCACAAATTTTGTGGATGCTACCGAAATAGAAAGTGTTTATTATGAAACGCCTTATTATATAGAACCTGAGGAATCAGGAGTAAGAGCCTATGCTTTATTGAGAGATGCACTTCGTAAAACACAAAAAGTAGGTGTCGCAACTTTTGTATTGCGAAATAAAGAAACACTTGCCATTTTAAAAGCAACGGATAAGGTAATTATACTTAACCGTATTCGTTTTGAAGAAGAAATAAAAAATCCTTCTGATCTAAAACTTCCTGCCAAAACAGACATTAAGGGAAATGAATTAAAAATGGCAGTTTCTTTGATCGAACAACTTTCAGGTAAATTTAATATTAAACAATATAAAGATACCTATACTGCGGAGCTAATGAAAGTAATTAAAGCGAAAGCGAAAGGACTAAAAATCAAAGAACCCAAATTAGAAGTAAGCTACAGTAAAACAAAAGATTTGATGGCGCAACTAAAAGCTAGTCTCAATGCCAACCATAAAAAAGCATCATAATGAGTTTACAGCTATATGCTAAAAAAAGAAATTTCCAGAAAACTCCCGAACCGGCAGATAATGTTTTCATGTCGAAATCAAAACTAGCTTTTGTTGTGCATCGCCATCAAGCATCTCACCTGCATTATGATCTTCGTTTAGAGATGGATGGTGTACTTAAAAGCTGGGCTGTGCCGAAAGGGCCATCTTTAAACCCAAAAGATAAAAGGCTGGCAATGATGGTAGAGGACCATCCATATAGTTATAAAAACTTTGAAGGTATAATTCCCAAAGGTAATTATGGAGCCGGCATTGTGGAAATATGGGATGAAGGCTATTTATCTGATATTGAGAATTCAGAAAAAAAAATTGCAGAAAAAGAACTGAAGCAAGGATTAAAGCAAGGTAACCTGAAATTCAGATTGCATGGTAAAAAATTAAAAGGCGAATTTGTATTAGTAAAAATAAAAGGAAAATCTGAAAATGCCTGGCTGCTCATAAAGCATAACGATGAATTTGCGGTAAAAGAAACATATAGCAGTGAAGAGCACACGTCCAAAGGATCTCCAATTAATAAATGGCTTATTAAAAATAAAAACACTAAAACCGGGCCCACTAAAGCTTCTAATAGCGAAGAAAAGACAGAGAACGAAGCCGACAATAAAAATGAAGAAGAAGACCTTGTTTTAGTAAAACGAAAAAACAGCAGGTATTTACCAGGAGAAACCATAAAGCTGGGTAACTATATCAAGCCAATGCTCGCTAAAGAAACGGATCAACCATTTAGCTCGAAAGACTGGATATATGAGATAAAATGGGATGGTTATCGTGCTATTGCCGAAATAAACAAAAAAAATATCAGCCTGTATTCAAGGAATGGAAACACTTTTAACGATTCCTACCCAATAGTGGTTAATGCCTTACAAAAATTAAACATAAATGCAGTTGTAGACGGAGAGATCGTAGTAATGGATAAAAACGGTAAATCTGATTTCCAATTATTACAACATTATTCCATCAACGACAAGCATCCCATACAATTTCAGGTATTTGATCTACTTTCCATAAATTCAAAAAGCACTTGCAGTCTTCCACTTATTGAAAGAAAAAAACTGCTTAAACAAGTACTCAATAAAAAAAATGAAGTAATAAAATATTCAGATCATATTGTAGAAAAAGGAAACGAATTTTTCAAAATAGCAGAGAAAAATGATCTGGAAGGAATCATTGCTAAAAAGGCGGATTCATTCTATTATCCGGGAATAAGAACTAATGATTGGTTAAAAATTAAACATCACAAAACAGTAGAAGCAATAATTGCCGGTTTTACTCAACCTGCAGGCAGTAGAAAAAATTTCGGAGCATTGATCCTTGGAACGTGGAATAAAAATAAGCTTGAATACATTGGCCATACAGGTACTGGATTTAATGCAAAAAAATTACAGGAACTGGGTAAATTATTTAAACCACTAATTCAAAAAAAATCCCCCTTTGATGAACTCTTCAAAACAAATACTCCGGCTACTTGGCTAAGACCAGTTTTGGTATGTGAAATAAAATATACCGAATGGACCAATGACGGGCATTTACGACAAGCGGTCTTTTTAAGATTACGTGAGGATAAAAAAGCAAATGAAATTACTATGGATGCTATAAAACCAATAAAAAAGGAATCTATTAAAGAAGAGCCTGTAAAAACAAAAAAAAAGAATGGAAAGGAACGGTCTGACGTACCGGAAAATCAAAATGAAAAAACGATCGCCTTTGGAAAAATAAACGTTAAAATAACAAATGTAAAAAAAGTATTCTGGCCTGAGGAAGGCCTCACCAAAGGTGATGTAATTAATTATTATCAAAGCATCTCAAAATACATTTTACCATATTTAAAGGACAGGCCGGAGTCATTATATCGTAATCCCAATGGAATTAACGAAAAAGGTTTCTACCATAAAGATGCAGGCGATGACGCACCGGATTGGATAGATAGTTATACGATATTTTCCGGATCTGTCAATAAAAACATTAACTACATTATTTGTAACATGGAAGCTACTTTAGCTTATTTAAACAATCTGGGGTGTATAGAATTTAATCCCTGGCACTCCACCATAAAACAATTAGATAAACCTGACTATTTAATTATTGATATCGACCCTTCCGAAAAAAACACTTTTGAACAGGTAATTGAAACGGCCAATGTTATTCACGATATTTTAAAAAGTGTTGGGGCCGAAAGCTATGTTAAAACATCAGGTTCTACAGGTATACATGTATATGTCCCAACTCAAAAAAAATACACGTATGACCAGCTGAAGGACTTTGCGCATTTAATTTGTATGTATACTCAGGAGCAACTTCCAAACTTCACAAGCCTTGATCGGAATTTGAAAAAGCGTGGAAATAAAATGATCTATTTAGATCATTTGCAAAACCGCAGAGGACAAACTATTGCTTCTGTTTATAGCTTAAGGCCCAGAAAAGGCGCTACTGTATCAATGCCTCTGAAATGGGAAGAAGTAAAATATGGACTTAGTCCTCAAGATTTTAACATCTACAACTCTTTAAAAAGAATAGAAAAAAAAGGAGACTTATTTTCCGGTGTTTTAGGAAAAGGAATAGATCTTGAAAAATGCCTGAACCTACTCGAAAAACACGAACATAAAAGTTATTCTTTTGCCTGAATGCATTTTTTTTATACGCCCCAGAATTTAGTCCAAGTAAAATATTCTTCCAATGTAATTTAAGATAAATTGACGTTAGGTCATGCTACACTTGCCTGCCGTGATGGCTATCCATGGTTTCAGCATCTATGCGATTCCGAAACAAGTTCGAAATCACCAAAAAGACAGCACAAAAAAACTTCACTAACAAATATTATCCTTTTACAGTATGCATCCTCTGCGGCAAAAAAAAATCAGCAAAAGAACAATTAAAAAAACGTACGAAACGTCATTAGAAAAATTCGAACCCTTATCAGAAACAAAAAATATGTATTTTTAAATAAAAAAATTAATATGTTTAAAATACTCAAAGAGGAGATCATTTTTAATGAACGGTTAATTATCGAAAAAGCCGAAATAATTGATGAGCATAATAATAACTTTGCACGTCTTCGTTTAAATCGGGAAGATGCCTCTGCTGTATTGATCCTAAATACAGAAACTGATAAAATAATTCTTACCAAACAATTCCGATATGCTATTTCATCTAAAATAAAAGAACCTATATTGGAAATAGTAGCAGGAAGAATTGATGAAGGAGAAGAACCCTTACAAACTGCTATAAGAGAGGTTGAAGAAGAAGTCGGCTATCGGATAGCCCCTGAAAACATTAAACTCCTGGTTTCCTGCTTCGCTTCTCCCGGTTATAGTTCTGAGTGTTTTTATATTTATTATGCAACCGTTACCAATGCCGACAAAATATCAGAAGGTGGCGGATTGGAAACTGAAAATGAATACATTTCAGTGGTTGAAATGGATTCAAAAGAATTTAAAAGTCTTATAAAAACAGGAAATATTAAAGATGCCAAAACTTATATAGCAGGATTGTATTTAGCTTTGCAGTAATTTACAAAGATCAATTGATAAATGAATTTAATGAATAAGGTAAATAAAAATCTATTTCTTTTATTTCAACTCTTTAAAAATATATGAAAACAATCATCCCTTTTAAAGTTCTTTCCATTGGTGGTGAAGGGTTCCATTTGATCATAAAATTATATATTAACCGCAAAGTTGCCAATGTGATTATTGACACAGGCGCATCAAAAACAGTGTTTGATAAAAAACGTATTGCAAAATTTGTCACCAATAAAAAATTCGGCAAACATGATAACTTATCCAGCGGATTAGGGACAAGCACCATGAAAAGCCATTTTACGTCAATAAAAAAAATAAAGATCGGAGAGATTGAGATACTGGATTATAATACAATTTTATTGGATTTGTCACATGTAAATAAATCTTATCACCAGGTGGGATTACCACAAATTGATGGGGTATTAGGCAGTGATATATTATTGAAGTATAAAGGGGTGATCGATTATGAAAAAAAAACATTGAAACTTAAACTGTAATTTTACAATTGTGCAATTATGCAATAGCCAATTGCTTAATTTACTTAACCATATTGCCTAATTGCCAAATTGTTAAATTGTCATAAAATTCAACCTCGCATCATGCGTATAGATATTATTACCGTTTTACCACAATTATTAGAAAGCCCTTTTCAACATAGTATTTTAAAACGCGCTATCGAAAAAGGAATCGTGGAAGTTAATTTAATTAACCTTCGCGATTATTCAACACACAAGCAAAAGAGTGTTGATGATTATGCATTTGGTGGTGGTGCCGGAATGGTAATGGGCATAGAACCTATTGCCAATTGTATTAATGCTTTAAAAGCCGAACGGCAGTATGATGAAGTAATATATACCAGCCCTGATGGTGAAACATTGAACCAAAAAATGGCAAATCACCTTTCCACATTCAAAAACATTATTATCCTTTGCGGACATTACAAGGGCGTGGATGAGCGTGTACGCCAACATTTGATCACCAGAGAAATTTCTATTGGCGATTATGTTCTTTCCGGTGGAGAATTAGCTGCTGCGGTAATTTGTGATAGTATAATCCGGCTTATTCCTGGAGCTATTTCCGATGAAACATCGGCCTTAACCGACTCTTTTCAGGATAATTTATTAGCTCCCCCTGTTTACACACGTCCTGCCGAATATAATGGATGGAAAGTGCCCGACATATTATTATCAGGGCACAACAAAAATATTGAAGAATGGCGACATGAACAAAGCATTGAACGCACCCAAAAACGAAGACCGGATCTATTAAAATAAAAGACATAAAAAAATCCTAAACTCTAAATTCTAAATGCAGAATGTAAAGTTTAGGATTCAAAAAAACAGTTTTTTTACTTACAATAATCCTTTATAACTTGCTCAGCTTTAGAACTACCCAGTTTAATTGATTTATTAAAATCTAAACAAGCCCCTTCTTTATCATCGCTTCTGGTTTTAGATATCCCCCTGTTATAATAGGCATCTGCAAAATCAGGTTTTAATTCAATGGTTTTGTTAAAATCTACTATATCGCCTTTAAAATCGTTCAATTTGCTTTTCATTACCCCTCTCAAAAAATAAGCTTGATAATAATTTGGTTTTAATTCTATCGCTTTATTAAGGTCATTCAATGCCAAAGTGTAATCTTCCAACTCACTTCTTGCAAAGCCCCTGTTATAATAGGGTTCTTCGTAATCCCATTTCAACTCAATTGCATAGTTAAGATCGTGAAAAGCAGCTTTAAAATCATTCATTCCCAATGCAGCCAAAGCTCTTCCGTTATATATTCTGGCATCCTCAGGCGTAAATTCCAATGCCTTTTCAAAATCTTTTATTGCACCCACATAATCCTTACTTCCTGTTTTAGCATAGCCACGTAAAAAATATACTTCCACATCATTTGCATTTACATCCACTGCTTTATCATAATCGCGAATAGCGCTGGCATAATCTTTCAACTCATACTGCGCTTTCCCCCTGTTTATATAGGTGAAATAATCCGGTTTACTAAGTATTGCTTTACTATAATCTTCAACAGCTCCTGAAAAATCTCCCGATTTATCTTTAGCAGTAGCACGGTTATGATAAGCCTGAAGATAATCAGGGTTGATCTTGATCGCTTTATCATAATCTTTAATTGCACCTTCATAATCTTCCAGCATATCCTTGGTATAGGCCCTGTAAAAATAAGCTTCTGCATAATCAGGCTTCAATTCAATAACTGAAGAATAGTCCTGTATAGCTCCAGCATAATCCTCTAACTCACTTTTTACTGCAGCCCGGGCAAAAAGGTAGCTGATCTCTTCCGGACTTAATTTAACAGCCTTATCAAAATCTTCTAATGCTTCCTTATACAGCCCTGCAATTGATTTTGCAGTCCCTTTTTTGTAGTAATTTTCACCCGATTTTTGCGAATATGCCGAAAAAGATAAAAGAATACTAATAACGATGGTTAATGTTAAGTGTAAGTGTTTCATATTTCTATTATTTATAATGCAAATATATAAATTTATGTGATACTTTGCTTTGGGATCTGTTATTAGGAAACACTTGATATAGTGTGAATAAAACACATTTTTGGCGTGTGGGCAATAAAAGACAGATGAGTCAAAAGCAATATTTGGGCGTTCCTTTTTCTAAAAAAAGAAAAAGAGCGGGCTTTCCACTTCAATCTTTCCCGAAGAAAAATCGGGAAAGGATTTTCGTTGCAATCCCTAACGCAGCATCCGCAAATGAAAGAGTTCTCAGCTTTTATTTTGCTTTATTCAAAACCCGGAGATAAAAAGCAGGTAAATTTCAGTTTTAAAGATCCCAAAACATCATATTGCTGTATTTAGGGACGTTTTCTTCCTCTTTTTTCAAAAAAACACATAAATTCAGGAGCCAAAAATCGCTTCAGATTATATTTTTCGAAAATTATTTTTCCAATCTAAGAAAATAAACTATATTTGCATTCCTTTTTAAGGGATATTGATTTAAAATAGTATAAAAACAAAGTTTATGAGCCAGTTATTAAAATACGTAGAAGACCAAATGTCAATAAAAGTTAGTCACCCTAAGTTCAAAGCTGGTGATACTGTTACTGTTCATTATAAAATCAAAGAAGGCGAAAAAGAACGCGTTCAGCAATATCAAGGTGTTGTTATTCAGCGTAAAGGTGCTGGAGCTACTGAAACTTTTACAGTTCGTAAAATGAGTAATTCAGTTGGTGTAGAACGTGTATTTCCTGTATGTTCTCCATATATCGACAAAGTTGAAATAAACAAAGTTGGTGTTGTTCGCAGAGCACGTGTATTCTATCTACGTGGCTTAACTGGAAAAGCAGCTCGTATCGCTGAGAAAAAACAATAATTAAATTATAATATTTATAAAACCCCTTCCCTTCCCTTTTCGGGAAGAGTTGGGGTTTTTTATTTTGGCATTAAATAGGATAAATTTATGTCATTCCAACCAATTTGGGGGAATCTTGTTAGGATGCTAAGAAGGTATATTCCCTTTTAATCAACACTTTAGTAATCAATAAAAAGATCCCTCGACTCCGCTCGGGATGACTTTAACAAACAAAGATTCGTGATTCGATAAAATTCGTAATTCGTAATACAATGGCTTTAAAAGAAGAAATAGAAAAACGCAGAACCTTTGGTATTATCTCTCACCCCGATGCCGGTAAAACTACATTAACTGAAAAGTTGCTTTTATTTGGTGGAGCTATTCAAAAAGCAGGAGCTGTAAAATCAAACAAGATCAAAAAACACGCTACTTCCGACTTTATGGAAATTGAGCGCCAGCGTGGTATTTCGGTAGCAACATCTGTAATGGGTTTTGAATACAAAGGCGTTAAAATAAATTTATTGGATACTCCCGGCCACGAAGATTTTGCTGAAGATACCTATCGCACTCTTACTGCCGTAGACAGCGTTATAATGGTTATCGACTGTGCAAAAGGTGTAGAGCCTCAAACACGTAAACTGCTTGAAGTATGCCGTATGCGCAAAACTCCTGTTATAGTTTTCATCAATAAGATGGATCGTGAAGGAAAAAATCCTTTTGACCTGTTGGACGAGATAGAAAAAGAATTGCGGATCGACCTTCGCCCCTTAACATGGCCCATAAGCATAGGAAAAACATTTAAAGGCGTTTACAATTTGTATGAGAAAAGTTTGATCCTTTTCAACCAGGGTGAAAAACAATCCACCGAAAATTCAATTGAGATAAAAGACCTGAGCGATGGAGCAATTGATGAAATTATTGGTGAACATTTTGCCAATATTTTACGTCATGATGTAGAATTAATTGAAGGTGTTTACTCCGAATTTGAAATTGAAGACTATCTGGAAGCAATGATCTCCCCGGTATTTTTTGGCAGTGCTGTAAATAATTTTGGAGTGCGTGAACTTTTGGATGGATTTATTAAAATTGCCCCTACTCCACGTTCCCGCGAAACAGATCTGAAAATTATACACCCTGATGATAAAAATTTCACCGGATTCGTTTTTAAGATACATGCTAATTTAGATCCTAAACATCGCGACAGGATAGCATTTTTAAGGATCTGTTCAGGAAAATTTGAGCGGAATAAAAATTATTATCATGTTCGGGAAAACCGCACTTTAAAATTCTCAAATCCTACGGCTTTTATGGCTCAGGAAAAAAATGTGGTGGATGAGGCATACCCTGGTGACATCATCGGGCTCTATGATTCCGGCATTTTCAAGATCGGAGATACCTTAACGGAAGGAGAAAAAATGAATTTTAAAGGAATTCCTCAATTCTCTCCTGAATTGTTTAAATATGTGGTAAATGCCGATCCTTTAAAAACAAAACAATTAAACAAAGGCCTCGAACAATTAACGGATGAAGGTGTTGCGCAATTGTTCACAAAAAAGACAGATAACCGTAAAGTTCTTGGAACTGTTGGGGCACTTCAGTTCGAAGTAATTCAACACCGTTTAAAAAGTGAATATTCTGCCTCCTGTAATTTTGAGCATATCTCTCTTTTTAAAGCTTGCTGGATAAGCAGTAAGAATAAGAAAAAGATGGAAGAGTTTATCTTCGAAAAGCTACATCACATGGCAACCGACAAAGAAGGCCGACCTGTATTTTTAGCTGAATCGGCATGGGCGCTGCAAATGGCGCAAGAGAAAAATCCGGAGATACATTTCCACTTTATCTCTGAGTTTAAAGAGGAATAATATTATAAATAAAGGGTAAGAAAAACACTTTGAGCGATGGTCATGCTGAGCCTGTCGATTCATGTGGGGCGCCATCGCACAGCCTTCGACAAGCTTTGGCTGACAACACGCAATTAGCAATCCACTTTAAAAACAAAAAAATCCCCGCTGAAATTGCTCAGCGGGGATTTTTTATTTCGTTGATACTCTATATTATTGAACGATCAATTTAGTAGTACTTGTACCATTTTTAGTTTGTACCGCAATCGTGTAAAAACCATTTGCTAAAGCAGCAGTATTAATAGTTGCAAAATGACGGCCATAAGCTAATGAACCTTTGTTTTCGGAATAAACCAACTTGCCGGTAACATCATTTACATTAATTGTAACTTCTGTTTCAGCTGTTAACTGAAAATTCAACTGTGCATTATCTCCAGCTGGATTTGGGAAAACATTCAAATTCAGATCAAATTTATTTTCATTGATCCCAGCGATAGGATTTGATGCAGTACCACGAATCATGATATCATCAATTGAGATAAGGTTGTCATCAAATGAGGTATGGTGAAATGCAATAAATACGTTTTGATTTGCATAAGCATCTAATGGCATAGAAAAAGGTTTTAATATACCGATCAAACGTGCTGAATCATTATCAAATTCAGTATACGTACCATCCAGCCCGTGTACAAAACCCGGTGTAGAAAAAGTATAACCACTAAATGTAGAATCTGCACTGGTTCCGCTTATTGCGGTCATTTCCGCTGCAGTAAACAATACATTGGTAAACGCAAGATCGCTATTGGTTGTAGTAGATAATCTCACTTCATAACCATCACAGTAGCGTGGGGTTTGTCTTGGAGCAGCCTTCCAGAATAATGTATCATGGTCACCTAATTGAACATTAGAAGTGATCAACCAATTATCAGCTTGTCCTGGCGATGAAAACCATGAATTAGCGCCCATTACAATATTAGTATCAGTAGTTCCCTGAATATATAAATTGGAATCAGCGAATGCTAATATTTGCCACCAATCATCAGGGCGTGCATTTGTTCCACCTGCGCCATCAGCTAACTGGTCGGCATCATAATTATACCACATGCTGTCGGTATTCGTTCCAACCGGTGGACTGGTAACTGAGATAAGGTATGAATCCATAACAAATTGAAATCCTTCATATAGCAAAGTATCCTGAGCTTTTACATTCACCGAACCTGCGAATAATAAAACGGAAAGTAATGTGTAAATTTTTTTCATTTGATCGATTTTTTGTAAGTAAAATTAATGTTAAAATTGTTTTAAATTTAAGGTGCAAAATTAATCAAAAATTTCAGACTAATTGGTTAATTCTAATTCCATTTTTCTTTTACTGATTTTAAGCCAGTTTAAATTTTAATATTTTTTAACACTTTGTAAGTTACTGATTTTCAATTAAAAATACATGCCAATAACATTTCTCAATTTACGGCACTCTTATTGTGACATAAAATCTGCAAAAAAATAGCTATAATTGTATCATTAAACATGAAATTTGTAAATCTTCAAAACACTACAATAATTGTACGTTAATTGCATTATTAACCCAAAAAAATCAATTTTTATGAATTCCTTTTTTGCTAAAACAATCACGCTGATAACTATCCTTGCCACTACTCATATTATTGCAGGTAATCCGCAGGATAATGGTTACAACATTAAGATCACGGCCAAGGGTTTAAAAGAAGGCTCTACCTGCCTTTTGGCTAATTATTATGGAGATAAGCAATATATAAAAGATTCGGCAAAAGTAAATGCCAAAGGCGAAGTGGTATTTAAAGGTACTGAAAAGTATCCCGAAGGAATTTACTTATTTGTACCCCCAAATAAAAAATATTTTGATTTTGTGATGGATGCGGAACAAAATTTCTCATTGGAAACCGATACTACCGACTATATAAAATTCATGAAAGTAAAAGGCTCTGCCGAAAACAAATTCTTTTACGATTACCAAACTTTTATGGCCGGTAAACAAAAGCAAATTGAGCCATTAAGAGACCTTTACAAAGCAACAACTAAAACCAATAAAGATTCCACAAAGTTACTGATTGATAAAATGTCGGGGATTGATAAGGAAGTAAAAGATTATAAACTCAGCTTTATTAAAGACAACCCTACAACTTTTGTTGCCAAACTGTTTAAAGCAATGGAAGAAATTGATGTTCCGGAAGCACCAATGCTTGCAAATGGTAAAAAAGATACCACTTTTGCTTACCGTTATTATAAAGCACATTTTTTCGACAATATTGATTTCAGTGACGACAGGTTGTTACGCACCCCTATTTTCCATACCAAGATCAAGCAGTATATGGATAAACTAACAGCTCAGATCCCTGATTCCATAAATGTTTCCGTAGATTACCTGGCAGCAAAAGCAAAAGCAAACCAGGAAATGTTCAAGTACATTATTTATTGGTTAACCTATAATTATGAGAGCTCAAACATAATGGGAATGGATGCAGTATTTGTACACATGGTGGAAAAATATTATGCTACCAAACAGGCATTCTGGGTTGATTCAACGCAATTACATAAAATCACCACACGCGCATATACCCTAAAACCATTATTGTTGGGTAAAAAAGCCCCGTCAATAAACATGTTGGATACAACCGGTAAATACGTTTCTTTATATGATGTTAAAGCCAATTATACGGTTCTTATATTTTGGGATCATGGCTGTGGACATTGCAAAAAAGAAGTTCCTAAACTTGCCGAACTTTACAAAAAACTGAAAGAAAAAGGTGTGGAAGTTTATGCTATTGAAACGGAAGATAAACCGGAAGAATGGAAAAAATTTATCCGCGAAAACAAGTTGAACTGGATCAACGTACATGAACCGGATCAATACAGGAGAGCGGTTACAAAAAAAATATATGACATTTACAGCACACCTGTAGTTTATTTATTGGATGAAAATAAAATTATCAAAGCAAAAAGAATTGACACCGAACAATTAGGTAATTTTATTGAAGCACTTGAAAAAGAAAAAATTAAAAAATAAAATTCAATCAATTAGTATAATTAATCACCTGTTTCGAGAAATCGTAACAGGTGTTTTTTTTAATAAAAAAAAATTGAATTCAATGCAAATTCCCATCTGTTTCTAAGTAAAAAAAATGTATAATTTGTATGAAAACCAATTTGTTTTTGTTTTTTAAAATCCCTATCTTTAACATATTCAAAGGCAAATTATTTTATTTCGTGACTAAATAATAAATATTTTCAAAATGAAAAAAAACATACTCACCGGCTTTTTCTTATCTATTAGCTTGCTATTCGGGAATATTGCGACTGCCCAACTTGGTCAAGGTGGTAAACCCTTAAGTTTCGATAAAAATTTTCAATCAACCGAGGAGGTTGAATTTAAAAATATGCCTTCTTTTGATTTAGCAGTGCTTAAAGCAGAAGATGAGATCAATTCTCAAAACAAGGGCCCGTTCCGCTTTGGTTTTAACCATTTTGTAAACTATGATCTTAAAAATTCCGGGAAATGGATCACGTTGGCTAATGGTGACAAAATATTTCAGCTTGGAATAAAATCAGCAGGGGCGGCCTCTTTAAACCTTGCTTTCGATGATTTTTTTATTCCTGAAGGTGCAAAATTATTTATATACACTCATAATAAAAAATATATTATCGGTGCCTTTACAAACCAAAATAACGACATCAGCAGAAAGTTTGCCACCGATCTGATACCCGGTGATGCATTGGTAATTGAATATTTTGAACCATTAGAAGTTGCAAACCAGGGCCGTCTGAATTTATTCAGGGTAACACATGGTTACAGAGGTGTTAAAGAATTTACTGAAAAAGCATTTGGCGATGGGGGCTCCTGCCAGTTGAATGTTAACTGCCCTCTAGGTGCTAACTGGCAAAATGAAAAAAAGGGAGTGGTTTGTTTAGTTGTTGGCGGAAGTGAATTTTGTACCGGATCGTTGATAAATGATGTACCTCAGGATTCGAAACCTTATGTATTAACTGCCAACCATTGCAGTTCAAGTAATGACTTTGCCACCTGGGTATTCCGTTTTAACTGGGAAGCACCTGGTTGCACCGCACCTGGAACCTCTCCATCCACAGCTCAATCGTTAAATACATCTACCTTGAGAGCACGTGATGCAGGAACAGATTTTTGTTTGGTTGAGATCACAGGAGGTTTAATTGGAGGAACTGTTCCATCAACGTATTCACCGTATTTCAATGGTTGGTCAGCTATCAATGTCCCCCCTACATCAGAAATTGCAATTCATCATCCAAGTGGTGATATAAAAAAGATCTCAGAGGCATTAACCCCTGCAATAACGGGTACTTATAACAGCGCGGACTGCTGGCAAACAGGTGAATGGACCACAGGATGTACAGAACCCGGTTCATCAGGTTCTCCGCTCTTTGATCAAAACAAAAGAATTATCGGGCAATTATATGGTGGGCCTTCCTCTTGTGGTGCAGCTCCTTCAAGCATGAATGATTATTATGGTAAATTTTCAACCTCCTGGTTGGGTGCAGGAACAAACAGCACACAATTAAAATTTTGGTTGGATCCGGGAAACACAGGTGCAACAACGGCAGATGGTTTTGACCCCAACAGTACTCCTCCTGCTTTTGCAAATGATGCAGCTATTCAATCTATTGGTGCACCTGCTAACGGCTACTCCAGTTGTAATACTTCAATCACACCTCAGGTTACATTAAAAAACTATGGCTCTGCCACCTTAACTTCATGCACCATTAACTATAAATTAGATGCCGGTGCATTACAAACATACAGCTGGACAGGCAGTTTAAATACTAATGTTTCCACTACTATCACTCTTGCAAGCATCACTGGAGTGAGCGTTGGTTCGCATACCTTAAAATCATATACAAGCAATCCAAATGGTACTACTGAACAAAATGCACCAAACGATTCATCAACAAATACATTTTCAATTATCAGCGCATCTCCTGTTGTAACACTTCCACAAACAGAAAACTTTCAGGGTGTTTTCCCATCAAGCAATTGGACAATCGGCAATCCTGATGCAAACATAACATGGGCCAAAGTAACTGCTGCCGGAGGATTTGGTACAAGTACTGCTTCTGCAAAAATGAATAATAATCCAAGTTCTGATATCTCAGGAGAAAGTGATTTTATTTACTCACCATATTTGGATCTTACGAGTGCTGTTACACCCGTTACCCTTACATTTGATGTTGCCTATGCACGTTACAGTGCAACATATAAAGATTCTTTAATAGTCTCAGTAACCAATGACTGCGGCTCATCCTGGAACAGGGTTTATCAAAAAGGAAGTACACTATTAGCCACTGCCCCTGATAATACAAGCGCTTTTGTTCCTACTTCCACTCAATGGAGAACTGAAACTATTAACCTGAATAGTTATATAGGGCAAAGTTCTTTAAAAATTGCTTTTGAAAATAAAAGCGGCTGGGGGCAATTGTTATACATCGACAATATAAATATTACGAGTGGTCCAACATCGGTTACTGACAATGATTTTAATTCTTCGTTCAACATATATCCAAATCCAGGTAATGGATTATTTAATGTGGCCGTAAACCTAACCACTTCGGCAAACCTAACCATTAAAGTGTTAAATGTTATTGGTGAAACTATTTCAGTAAAAACACTTGCGAATGTTTCAAACGACATTTACAACATTGATCTGACAAGAGAAGCCAATGGTATTTACTTTGTTGAAATATCCACCACCACCGAAAAATCAGTAAAGAAGATCAATGTGATACATTAATTTGAGAATTTATTAATTTGAGAATTTAACAATTTAAAAATTTGAATAAACCACATTTTCAAATTAACACATTTTCAAATTATCAAATTTACAATGTCAACCATCCACGAAATATTAGAGCAATACTGGGGGTATAAAAACTTTCGTCCATTACAGGAAGATATCATCCATTCTGTGCTGCAAGGCAATGATACATTGGCGCTATTACCAACCGGTGGGGGGAAATCAATTTGTTTTCAGGTTCCTGCTTTAGCCAAAGAGGGTATTTGCATTGTGGTTTCTCCTTTAATTGCATTGATGAAGGATCAGGTTGACAGCCTTGTTAATAAAGGAATCAAAGCAATTGCGATCACATCCATCATGCACAAACGTGAAATTGATATCGCGCTTGACAATTGCGTTCATGGCAATATTAAATTTCTATACCTCTCGCCTGAACGGTTAGAAACAGAGATCGTAAAGGTTCGTCTGCAAAAAATGAAAGTGAACCTGATCGCGATCGATGAATCACATTGCATTTCACAATGGGGATACGATTTCCGACCAAGCTATTTAAAGATCGAAACATTACGGGAACTTCTTCCAAACATACCTGTATTGGCATTAACAGCAACTGCTACAACTGAAGTGGTAAAAGATATCCAGGAAAAATTACGATTTAAAAAATCGAATGTTTTACAAAAAAGTTTTGAACGTACAAACCTTTCTTATGTGGTAATTCATGAAGAAGATAAATTGGCAAGGCTTGTAAAAATAGCTCACAATTTAAAAGGTGTGGGCATTGTTTATGTTCGCAACCGTAAAAAAACACAGGATATTTCTAATTATTTACGAAGCAATAATATAGCTGCTGATTTTTACCATGCCGGTTTAGATGCCAAAACCCGTGACCTTAAGCAAAGCAACTGGATGCAAAACAAAACACGGATAATAGTTTGTACCAATGCGTTCGGAATGGGAATTGACAAACCTGATGTTCGTTTTGTAGTTCATATTGATTTGCCCGATTCATTGGAAGCCTATTTTCAGGAAGCAGGACGTGCAGGACGTGACGAACAAAAAGCATATTCTATTTTACTTTATAATAAGGGAGATAAAATGGAACTTGAACGCAATGTTACTACCAGCTTTCCGGGTATTGAAGAAATAAAACAAACCTACCAGGCATTAGCCAACTATTATCAGATCCCAACAGGTTCGGGAGCAGGGGTTACGTATAATTTTGATATTGTTGGATTATGCGATACTTATAAATTACATGCACTGACGGTTTTTAATAGTTTAAAATTTTTAGAAAAAGAAGGTTATATCTCCAGTACCGATGCACTCCATCAGCCTTCACGAATTAAATTTGAACTCAATCGGGAAGATCTGTATAAATTCCAAATTGCCTCATCTGCATTTGATGGTTTTATCAAACTTCTGCTCCGCTCCTACTCAGGGCTGTTCGATAATTTTGTAAAAATCAATGAATTTGATATTGCAAAAAAAATGAATGTTTCGCGTGACGAGATCATAAAAAAATTGAATTATCTGCAACAGCATCAACTGCTCACGTATGCGCCACAAACAGAGTTGCCTCAACTTACATTTGAACAGGAACGTATTGATGTAAAAAACTTGACCATCTCAAAAGAAAACCTCGCATTGCTTAAACAACGAGCTATTGAAAGGATGGAAGCTGTGATACATTATTCGGACAGTAATCATAAATGCCGCAGCCAGATCTTACTTGCTTACTTTGGAGAAACCAATACCCATCGTTGCAATCAATGTGATGTTTGTTTAGAGGAAAATAAAAAAACTTTACATACCGATGAATTTGACAGCATCAGCCGGCAAATAAAAGAATTACTTGCCGTTCATCCGATGCAACTTACAAACCTTGTAAATGCAGTAACTGAAGGTAATGAAGACAAAAGAATACGAACTATTCAATGGCTTCTGGATAATAATCAGCTGAAATATGAGGACGAAAATATAATAATAGTAAGGCCTTGATTAAAATGGTTACTGCTTCCTCAGCATACTCAAATGAAATGCAGAGTTCCACAGAAAAAAAATAAACAAATAAAAAAACTCCGGCCTGCCTTCGGGGAAATAATAAAACTAAAATTTTTTTTATTTTAAAGACCTAAATTAAAAATTAAAAAAACACTCAAAACGCTGCTGACGTGAGATTTTGCAAGGCCCGTTCTTTATAGATCGCAGTATTTATTTTTTTAAACAAAATTTCACAATCAGCAGAAAGTTTGACAATTACTTTTTTAAGTTGTTTTATTTCTGATGTCCCCATTTCAGTTTTATGCTTCATTGCTTCATTCAAATGTCCCCTTATAACCACACAATCATGCCATTTACCAAGCGTATTTTGAAAGGCCTCGGTCTCTTTAACTAATTTAATTTGTTTAGGGAAATTTAAACTTTTAATGTTGTAGTAAAGCTCCTTTATATGTTTACGAAGTTCATGAGCGACCTTTATTTTTAACTGTTTGCCACTAATCAAATTTCCAATTTGTTTACGCTTTTTATTCAAATATTTTTTTGCATCTTTTTTATGTATTGTTTCAATTATAGAAAGAACTATTTTTTTTGATTTTTTCAACCGGTTTTTTAAGTCCTTATTTATCATCAATAAGAAAACAAACATTTCTTTTTGCCTGGCTTTTTTTAAATTTTCTATATACGCTTTGAGTCCCTTATAAATAGCATATTTTTTCAGTGCTGCTGCTTCCACCTGAAGTTCTCTAACCTTGCCGGCCTGCTGGAAAACAGATTGAAAGGAATGGAAATGTTTTTTCCATTCAAATTTTTTTGAACAAAAATTCACCAGTTTAAATTGAGCTTTTAGTTTTTTAATTTCAACACGAAGCTGATGAAAATCCTTAACAGTAAATTTCTGAACAGGTTTTTCCAATAATGCGTCAATAGCATTGGTTCGTGCTATAAAATTATTTTTGAGTTCAGAATTTACTTTCATATCGAAAAATTAAGATGAAAATAAACTAAGCGTTAACTAAAACCATTTCAGAATTCGCTTCTTTGGCTTTTGCATTTTCCAGATACTCAATACTTTCAAGAACTTTTTCACTGCAAAGCGTTATGAAATGGCCTTTCTTAGCGTTATCAATTGCATACTGTATGGCTTGGAACTCATCAGATATTATTTTAACTGATAGGTCAGCGTTAACACGATTTATTCCTTCCATCAATAACCGGGTCATTTCTTCCTCCGGCATCCCCCTCATATCTTCATCATGTCTTATAATTATTTCATCAAACATTTCAGCAGATAAACTACCCATGATACGAATATCTTCATCCCTGCGATCACCGGCAACGGAAATTATTCCAATTTTTGCTGAGGCACCTGTTTTATCAAGAAATTTTTTTAGCTCCATAAATCCATCAATATTATGTGCATAATCGATCATAAGATCAAATTCTTTAAAATTAAAAATATTCATTCGCCCGGGTGTTTGCAAAGGTGATGGAATAAAAGATTGCAATGCCTCCCGAATATCGTTGATACTAAAATTCTGTATTACACCAACCAAGGTGGCAGGCAACAGATTTTTTATCATACATCCCGACCGGCCATTCAGGCTTAAGGGGATGTCGATAATTTTATTGATTTGTGTTTTCCATTTCCCCTTACATATTGTTAAATAGCCGTTCTCTACAAAAGCAGCTAAACCGCCTTCTTCGCAATGTTTCTTCACTCTTTTATTCTCCTGATCGATGCTGAACAATGCGATATTACAATCTAATTCATCACGCATATTATATACCAGATCATCATCAGCATTGAGTATTGCATAACCGCTTTCTTTAGTTGAGAGAGGAACTACAATTTTAACTTTTGCCATCTCCTCCAGTGTATGAATATCTTTTAATCCTAAATGATCTTCAGTAATATTTGTTACGATACTAATATCGCAGGTATCAAAACCAAGTCCGGAGCGAACTATTCCACCCCGGGCGCATTCTAATACAGCAAAATCAATAGTTGGGTCAAGCAAAACCGTTTCAGCACTCATAGGACCAGTGCAATCACCATAGTATATTGCGTGATCCTGTATGTAGATCCCATCTGTAGTAGTATACCCCACTTTATACCCACCGGCATGTTTTGCCAAATGTGCAATGAGGCGCGTTGTTGTGGTTTTACCATTGGTTCCGGTAACAGCTATCAGGGGTATCCGGCCGTTATCATTATCAGGAAACATCATTTCCATTATTGGTTCAGCAACATTACGTGCTAAACCATTTGCCGGGCTAAGATGCATGCGCAAACCAGGACAGGCATTTACCTCTACAACTCCACCAACCTCACGCGTAAGAGGAACTTTAATATCACTGGCCACAATATCAATTCCACAAATATCCAGGTTTAAAATACGGGCTATCCTTTCCGCTAAAAACACATTATAAGGATGAACAATATCCGTCATATCTGTTGAAGTACCACCTGTACTTATATTTGCGGTATCCTTTAAAAATAAAATCTCTCCCAAGGGTAATACAGATTCTACCGAAAGATTTTTTTTCGCAAGAATGCTCAATGTATTTTCATCCACATTTATAATGCTAAGTACTTTTTCATGACCTTCTCCCCTGGCGGGATCCTGATTGGTTTGTTCAACCAATTGCGCTATGGTTGAATTACCATCCCCAATTACCATTGCAGGAGTGCGCTTAGCCACAGCTACCAATTTAAAATTAATAACCAGGAAACGATAATCAAAACCATTTATGAACTCTTCCATGATCACTTCAGATGATTCCAATTTTGCGATATGGAAAGCAGCAATTGCACTTTCTATATTCTGAATATTAGTACTCACCCCCCTGCCATGATTTCCATCAATTGGCTTTATTACTAATGGAAATTTCACTCTTCCTACCAACCTTTTTATGTCCTCTTCATCATATACCAATACTCCTTCAGGGACAGGGATATGCGCATTACTTAACAATGTTTTTGTTTCTTCTTTGTCGCACGCTATTTCGATGCCGATGCCACTGGTAGAATCAGCTATAGTTGCACGTATTTTCTTTTGTTTAGAACCATACCCAAATGTTATCAATGAACCTGAGTTTAGGCGCTTGTAAGGGATTTTACGATTCACTGCCGCATTAACAATAGATGTAGTACTTGGTCCTAAATTTTGTTTTTCAAATATTCGATTTAATTCTATAATATCTTCCTCTATATCATAGGTTACATTTTCCACTAAAGCTTCTGCTATTCTCACAGAAGCTTCTGCGGCATAACGGCCTGCATCTTCCAATTCATAAGCAAACACAACGCTATATACGCCAACAGAATTTGTAGAACGGGTTCTGCCGTATCCGCAATTCATACCTGCAAGAACCTGAATTTCTAATGCAATGTGTTCAACTACATGGCCCATCCAGGTTCCAATTTCTACCCTTTTAAAAAAACCACCTTCAATATTTTCTGAACAATGATGACATTGCAAAGATGGAATCAGCTTTTTTATCCGATCTAAAAAGCCGCTAATTTCATTTGTAGGTTTTTTTTCAAGGATCCCAAGGTCTAATTTTAAAACAATTAATTTTTTATTGTAAACCGACCAGTAATTTGAACCTCGCATTACTTTTATTTCAATTATTTCCATAAAATTCCATTTTAAGACGGGTATTAATCTATAGTTGATGAAAAATCATGCCGTATTATAATAAATTAATTACAAAATAATTACTAATAGGTAAAAGGGCAGTCAGACAATTGATTTATAAACATTAAAAAGCGGCAGGAAAAGCATTAAACACCATAATGCAAGCAAGTTCAATACTTTTAAACCTTGTTATCCTTCCATTAATTTACGGCTATTGTTTTTTACTGAATTTTCAGAACTGTTATAAATAAAAAAACGAGGAAAAAATTCCACAGGGTTGGGGAATTAAGAAGAAGAGTTTACTGGAAAAAAAATTGAACATTTAATTCAAAATATCCACTCACATATTAAAATAAAGTCATCTGTGAAGTTTGCTTTGAAAAAGCGGTAATACCTTTTATTGGATCATTGAAATTATTGTTCCGGATGGTATAAACTGATGTTTCCTGAAATCTGGAAGCCACAACAACATTAAGATCCATATTGGCATGCTTCCTAAACAAATTATAAACAAGCTGCGGACAATTATTATCTTTAGAAAGATGGGACAATATTAAATGGGTCATAAAAACAGGTTGATGTTCAATGAATAGATCTAAAGCCTGTTTATTGGATAAATGTCCGTGACCACCTGTGATCCTTTTTTTCAATGAAAAAGGATACCTCCCTTTCTCAAGCATCTCTTCATCATAATTAGCTTCCAGAAAAGCAGCATTACATTGCTTAAAATAGTGGATCAATTGTTCACAAGGAGCACCTATATCCGTAAAAACGCCAATCTTCACTCCGTTGCCTTCAACAATAAAACTATGAGGTTCAGAAGCATCATGAAATTTCAAAAATGCAGTAACCGAAAGTCCGCCAATAGTAACAGGTTGATGAGCTATGAAGGATCTGACAAGCTCTTTCTCCAGACTTATCGGACTATTTTTTAATGTGGAAGGGGTAATGTAAACAGGTAATTGGTATTTCCTTGCTAATACGACAACACCACGAATATGATCAGCGTGTTCATGAGATATAAATATTGCTTTTACAATATTCATGGACAATCCTAAACGCAACATCCGTCTTTCAATTTCACGGCAGGATATACCAACATCAACTAATACAGCTTCCTGATCATTACCAATAAAATAACAATTTCCATTGCTTCCGGAATTCAAAGATGTGATGAAAAGTGACATGATACAAAGGAACTGAATTTAGACTTACAAAATACTTAGCGCTTGGTTAAATTTTAAACAAAAAATAATTCAGTTCTTCCTCTGAAAAATTTAAGGATAACAATAATCACAGGACGCGTTGACCGTTATCATTTTCTTACAGAGTGAATTAGAATAGTTTTGCATCATAAAAATTTTGGTTAAATGATAGGTTTACTAATATTTTTGATAATAATTGTTTCAATTTTTATTTATGTTCTTTTTGCTCCATTTTATTTAGAAATAAATACAATAAATGGTTTATTAAGGCTTAGGTTTCATAGGTTGATAAAAGCGCAATTATTTTTCAATGAAAATTCTTTGTTCCTGGATTTAAAAATTGCCGGTTGGCGAAAACAAATAGACCTGTTAGCCCAAAAAGAACAAAAAGAACAAAAGAAGAAACAGATCAAAAAACAATCAGGGAAAGGTCCTAACAGAATTTCGATCAGAAAAATAAAGGCCATTGTTAAAAGTTTTAAAGTAAATAAATTCTATCTGAATATCAGTTTTGATGAAATGATGCTAAATGGGATTATTTATCCTTTATTAAGTTTTTTGAGCTTTAAAACAAACAAAAGAATGGAAATAAATTTTTTTCATGAGAATGAAATAATACTTGAAATAGAAAATAATTTTTTCCGGATAATCCGGGCATATATCAAATCATAAATTAATAATTAAGAACATGGACAACTTTAATGACAGTTTCGGTAAGATCACCGAATTTTTAAAAAATGAAGCAAAAACGGAAACAATTATTGGACAGCAATTTCAATTGGGTGAATTCTCTTGCGTACCTGTTATGTCGGTAGGTCTGGGGTTTGGTGGAGGAATGGGTGAAGGCAAAGGCGTTATGAAAGATGCAAATGAGGGAGAAGGAAAAGGTGTAGGTGGTGGAGCCGGTTTGGGAATGGGGCCTGTTGGTTTTTTAGTTACAAAAGGAAGCGAAATACAATTTATTCCAACTCGTGAATCCAAAGGTTTAGGATCAGTATTTGAAAAGATCCCGGGCTTAATTGAAAAATATTTGGACAAAAACAAAAAAACAAAAGAGCCGCAAGAGCATTAATTCAATCAAACTGGTTATTGTAAATTTTCGATAAATTATGCATTTCTCTTAGCTCGCCCATATTTATTTAATTGGCAAAGAAGGTAATTAAGGTTAACAGTTCATACAAACTACGTAATCAGATAATGGCTTTAAGTTAAGGAGATAAATTTGCCCAGGCACAGCCTTCGACAAGAACTGAATGGCCGTCTCTCGCGGTCATAATGAGCCTGTCGAAATATGCGCACAGACGTTGATTTGATATTCTTATTCAAATAAATAAATTTTAAACAGGCTAAATATTAATGTCAGAAAAAAATGAAAAAAATATTTCTTTTCATCGCGGTTATTTTATCGATAGATATAAAGGCTCAGAATGATGCAACAGCATTTGATAATCTTGTTTCGAATGATACCTCTATCATGGCATCATTGTTTAGTTATCCTGATACTGTTTATAATTCCATCCTTATAGCATCTACACATCCAAAAGGGTTTCAAACGCTAAGTGAAATACAAAAGATATCGAGTGATTCATTTAAAAAATTAATTTCAACGTATAACCGGAATACACAAAAACAACTCTGGGAAATTACAAGGTATCCTGAAATAATTTCAATTTTAATAGAAAATAAGGACAGGTCAAAAAAGGAACTGGAAGAAAAATTACAAAAATATCCGGCTAAAATAAAAAGTTCAGCGATCTATTTAGGAAAAAACAATTATTCTACAATAGTCCAGATAGACCAGATCCACAAGGATTTCGAAACAAAGTATAAAGACCTTTTAAAAGACTTCCCGAATGATGTAAAAGCGGCTTACAATTCAATCTTAGGTAATCCGGAGCTGGTAACGGCACTTTCCGAAAATATCAAAACAACTTCGGTATTAGGAGAGCTTTACAACAGAAATCCAGCGTTAATAAAACAAAAGGCCGATTCACTGAACTTTGAAATAGCAAAAGCCAAGGGAATTGAATATGAAAATTGGAAGCAAGGAATTCAAAAAGACACAGTTGTACAAAAAGAGTTACAAGATATGTCAAAAAAATATTCAACGGATGATAGCTATGATGATGATGTATATGCCAGTTCCAATGAGCCAAGAGAGGTAAATAAAGTTTACGAAGTTGCTCCCTATCCTTATTGGGCCGGTTATCCGTATTGGTATGGTACAAATTATTGGTATCCATATCCTTGGTGGTTTCAAATGGGATTTTACTGGCCATTGAACGGACCTATTCATTTTTATGGTTTACCAAGTTATCATTTCGGATGGTGGTATTACAACCAACCCAATCGTTACTACAGACGTTATCCAAATGCAACTAACTATTTTTACAGACATAATCAGGGTCGGAGGAACTTTAATTCTGATTTTAACAGGAGCACCCAGGAATTTTACAGAGGGAGAAGAAAATGAAAATCCATATTTTTCTATGCTAAATATTGAAAATTTATAACAATGAAAAAACTCATAGCACTATTCGGAATTACTTTATTTTTTTCGTTTACAGCCGATTGTCAGAACGATATTGATGCCATAAGATATTCACAACTTACATTTGGAGGGACCGCCCGGTTTTCATCAATGGCTGGTTCAATGGGGGCATTGGGCGGAGACATTTCTACTTTGAGTTTTAATCCGGCAGGCATTGCTATTTTTCGCAAAACCGAATTCTCTATTAGTCCTTCCATTTTTTCGCAACGTACATCTTCAACTTATAATACTACCAATTCGACCGACAGAAAATTAAATTTTAATTTTGGGAATATTGGATTTGTAACGACCTTTAATTTTAGCGAAGGAAATAATACAGGTTGGGAATCTTTAAATTTCGGATTTGGATATAACAGAACCAATAGTTTCCAAAACCGGATAAGTATTCAGGGGAGTAATAAAACAAGTTCATTGCTGGATACTTATGTAGCAGAAGCCAATGGTCATTCAAGCTCTGATTTCGAACTGTTTTCAACAGATCTGGCCTGGCGAACCTATTTATTTAATCCGAATACCGATTCGATAAATTACAACCATGTAATTACAAATTACGGAGAATTACAAAAAAAGGCAGTAGAAACAAGTGGTTCGATGGGTGAAACAGTTTTAAGTTTTGGCGGAAATTATAAAAGTAAATTATATGTGGGAGCCACCCTGGGAATTGTAAATGCCAATTATAGTGAAAGTGCTGAATATGAGGAGGTAGATGTAAACGATACGATTGACAATTTCAAATCATTTTCCTTTGTACAGAATTTAAAAACCAATGGTTCAGGCCTTAATTTTAAATTTGGAATGATAATAAGAACAACTGAATGGTTGCGCATTGGAGCGGCTATCCACTCTCCAACCGTTATTAACCTTTCGGATTCATACAACAGTTCTATGAGATCAGACCTGGACAGCGGAGTAATTTACAATGCAGCTTCCCCTCAGGGTTCATTTAATTATTCGGTTACAACTCCATTCAGAGCAATTGGAAGCATTGGTTTTATAATAGATAAAATGGCTTTAGTGAACATAGAGTATGAATTTATTGATTATACCTACGCACAATTATATTCAAGTCCTAATGTATTTACTGATATAAACAAAACGATCCGCTCAAGATACGCTGCTACAGGCAATTTACGGGTTGGTGGTGAAATTCGCTTTGATCCTTTTGCTTTCCGTCTTGGTTATGCATTGTATGGCAGCCCTTTCAAAAACGGGGCAAACAAGAATGAAAATACCACCAATCTGACAGCAGGAATTGGTTTCAGAGAAAATAATTATTTTATTGATTTTGCCAATGTATTTTCACAACATACCTCTCATGAATTTTTATACAACCCTGCCGGACTTGATTTAAATTCAGTTAAAAACGAATTTAATAGTTCCACATTTATGTTAACGTTTGGTTTCCGGTTTTAGGATGAAATTCTTTTAACAAATGCTAATTTAAAACGTCCTTGCGAATCACGTTTTGGGGCGTGATGAAGCAATCTCACACTAGTAACTGAGATTGCTTCGATCGCAAAAGTGCTCTCGCAATGACAGTAACAAGTGAATTTTTGCAGAAACTGAAACTCTTGCACTGAAAGTGCATAGTTTTGAACTAAGGACATAAACAATAAAATTTAAACAGGTGCTATGGAAAGCAAGATCCTTCATCGCAAAAACTCTTCAGGAGTAATGAAATAATTGAGCACACTCTCTAATTAATTTCCACTGATCAAAAAAACTTCTCCATTTGCAATTAGATTACCAGTGAATTTTTGTGTTAAAATATAGATCTCCCCCTTCTCATCTTCACCAAAGCTGTTGATATCTAATCCAATGTCATTATCCTTTTTGCCTTCAATCACCATGTTCACGATATTCCATTTATCAGCACTTTTTTCAAGGTAAAAAAGTTTTCCTTTCCAATCACCAAAAACATATTTACCAACAAGAGACGGGATTGCTTTCCCCCGGTAAACAAATCCGCCTGTTATACTGATACCAACATCATGGTTATAATCCGCAATAGGGGGAACGAGATCCTTTTGATTGCAATTTGTTGAAGGCTCATAACAATGATTTCCTTCCATGATTCTCCAGCCATAATTTTTACCGGCTTCAATTATATTGATCTCTTCCCACTTATTCTGCCCTACATCCGCGCAAAAAAGTTCGCCTGTTTTTCTGTCGAAAGAAAAGCGCCAAGGATTTCGTAAACCAAAGGCCCATATTTCTGATCTAGCATTTTTATTGTTCACAAAAGGATTATCAGATGGAATGCCATAGGGCTGCTTTGAACCTGCCGATTCCGATGAATTATCAATATCCAGGCGAAGGATCTTCCCAAGAAGTGTATTAAGGTCCTGTCCGTTTCCTATTGCACCATGTTCATCACCCGCCCCTCCACCATCGCCCAGCCCAACATATAAAAAACCATCTTGGCCAAATACAAGTTGTCCGCCATTATGATTTGATTCGGGTTGTTCCACTTCCATTATAATTTTTTCCGAGCCCGGGTCAGCGATATCAGCATTTGACGAAACTTTATATTCCGCCAATATACTTTTATGATCGCTGCCTCGCGCTTTTGAAGGGGCACTGTAATAAATAAAAAATCTTCCGTTAGTTTTATATTTTGGATGAAAAGCAATTCCAAGCAATCCTTTTTCCGAATATATTTTATTCATCCTATCCAGTTTGTGACTGACATTCAAAAAGGGTTCACTCAATATTTTTCCGTTTTTGACAATTTTTATTTTTCCGGATTGTTCGCATATAAACAAACGCCCGGTACCATCTTTAGGACTGTCCATAGCCACGGGCCCCAGGAACTTTTTTGCAACACTATTTAATTTAATAACCATAGTTTGAGGTATTTCATTATGCAAAAATTTCACAAAAAGAAAAAAAATTATAATCGCTATACAAAAATTCAAGATTCGCATTTTTTCTTCGTTTTTATTTTAGAGCTTGTTTAAAAGCTATCTAAAATTGTTCTGATGATAAAATATTTTCATTTAACATTTGAACAGTCTCCTGATATTTTAAACATCAAGAGCTACTTCTTTCAATTTTATTTTTGGCTTTACCATGGACACAATACTCTCATCAAGAATAACCTTTGCATCCATGATTACAATTCCTTTATTATCCTCCAATACTTTAATAGGATTCAGATCCAGTTCTTTTATTTCAGGGAAATCCATCAACAATTGAGATAATCTCAACAGGTAATCAATAATAGATTCTATATCATAAGAAGCCTGCCCGCGGAAACCTTTCAGGATCTGATAACCTTTGGTTTGTTTGATCATATTGAGCGCATCATGCCTGTTAAGCGGAGCTAACCGGAATGCAACATCTTTAAACAACTCAACAAACGTTCCACCAAGACCAAACATAATAAGAGAACCAAAGCCTTTTATTAAATTGGCTCCTGCAATTAATTCAATACCTTTTTCAGTAAAATATTTTTGAATTAAAAACCCGTGAATTTCGAAATCGTTTTTTTTATTTTTTATACTTTCATTAATTTCATGATAAGCTTTCCTTAATTCATTATCATCTTTCAAATTTATCTTCAATCCGCCAATATCAATTTTATGTAATATATCAGGTGAAACGATTTTTAAAACAACAGGATAACCAATCTGGTTTGCAGCAATTAAAACATTATCCAGTTTTTTTGCAAACCGGTAATCCACCACCTTCATTCCATAGGCTTCCAAAAGCTGATAGGATTCCGGTTCGGTAAATCGTGTTCTCCTTTCTTTTTTAATAGAATCTAAAAGTTCATGCGCCTTTTTTTTCTTTACTTCAAATTTTTCAATTTTAACAGGTGCGCGATCTATCCATTCATAATATTTTATCATTGCGGCCAGCACTCTGATATTGGTTTCAGGAAAATCAAAATAGGGAATATTTGCTTTTTTCAATAACTCTAAAAATGAGGGTTCCGGTTTAAGGGACATGAGGTTGGCTGAAAGAGGCATTTCAGGATTGGCCTTTGCAAAATCACAAAGGTTGGCCGCAACAGCATTCATATCCGTATCCACGGTTGGAGTAACGGAAACAACAATTGCATCCACATTTTTATCCTTAACAATTTCATCAAGTGTATCACTTAACCGTTGCGCATCAGCATCACCAATTATGTCCACAGGGTTATGGCTATTGGCTGTTCCGGGCAATACTATTTTTAAGGCCTGCAGCGTATCAGGTTCGAAGGTTGCCATTTCCAAACCATTTCTTTCAGCGGCATCCGTAGCAATAACACCCATTCCTCCTCCATTGGTAACAATTGCAATCCGATTTCCTTTCGGACGGATCAAAGAGGTAAATCCTTTTGCATATTCAAATAATTGTGCAAGAGTTTCAACACGAATAACTCCGCATTGAGCAAAAAGCGAATCGTATGCAGTGTCGGAACTTGATAAGGCCCCGGTGTGAGATTGAATAGCCAAAGCCCCTCTAACCGACCTGCCTGTTTTAATTATTATAATTGGTTTTTGTTTTGCATTTGCTTTATTTGCCATTTCATAAAACCGTGCAGGATGATCGATATCTTCGGCATACATCGTTATTATTTGTGTTTCCTCGTCATCAATCAAATATTCCAATACATCACTTTCATCCACTACTGCCTTGTTTCCAATAGAAATAAATTTTGAAATGCCCAAGCCGTGCTGATACGCATATCCTAGCGCAGCCACACCAATAGCACCACTTTGGGAGATCAAACCAACATTGCCGGCCCGTGGCATACTAATGGCGAAATTCGCATTCAGGCTGATCTCTTCCTGTGTATTTATGATCCCTAAACAATTGGGGCCTAATAAAGCGATATTGTTTTTATTGGCAAGCGCAGTAATTTCCTCTTCTAATTTTTTTCCTTCTTCACCTATTTCTTTAAAACCGGCAGTGATCAGTACTATTCCTTTTACTCCCTTTTCAGCGCATTGTTTTATAACATTTTTAACAGCCTTTTTAGGAACTCCAATAACGGCCAGATCAATTGAATCGGGAATTGTAATAACATTATTATAAGCCCGGACACTCATTATACTGTCGTACTTTGGATTTACAGGATATACAATACCTTTAAAAAAAGATTGAAGGATGTTAGAGAAAATTGCATTTCCAATGGTGCCTACTGTAGCAGAAGCTCCAATAACTGCCACAGAACGAGGTTCAAAAATATATTTTAATGATTTCATACTTTCATAATTTTTCATCATTTTGCAAATCAAATGACATCATAAAAGTAAATCGGTTTGGTTTTTATAACCATGAATTTGGTCAATTGAATAGATGAAATATATTATTAAAAAATCCAATAAACATTTTGATCTAAGAGAGAGAAGATAAATCCTTTTCAATGCAGTTTACAAAAGCCCAAGCATATTGTAGGTACTCTAATAGTTATTTTTATGTGAGGATGAAAATGTGGAAATGCAATTTGGAAGAGGTGGGATTTTTTGACCACAGATCCATTTATTTCAAGTCTATGAGCTTTGGCATAGTTTTATAGTGGCATATATATAAACTTGAACTGATGTTACGTAATGATACTTTTTCCATTGTTTTTGTGACTTTATACGTATTTATTTATTGTGTATTACTTCAATTTGAATCAACATTAAGTTTTGCAATAGGTATGCTCTTGTTTTCACCATTTTTAATTTTTTGGATGGTATATACCATATTAAAGTATGGCAAATACAATGGTAAGGGATTAGGTGATGACGAATTTGGTTATCAGGATAAAAATAAAGATGAGCTTGGAGTATTTTAAGATGTGTTCTTAATTGCCACCAACGTTCAAATATGCGATGCCGTGCATTAGCCTTTTGAGCGTTTTAGAAAAGGTATTGCATATTTTGTGTTAGCGGCTGTAAGTCCTTTATTCAGGGAAATAAAATCCATTTCTATGAATTCTTAAAACTATAAAACTGTCTAAAAAAGAACAAAACTCTCATGGCGCATAAAATTGTCTAAATGCGTTTTGAAATAAATTGAAATGTACTTCCATTGCCTAAATACAAAAAGTGCTTACACTTATTCCAATGCTTTTCTTATTTATGGTTTAATTAATTGTTGAGTTTGACATCAAATACTTTTTTGTTATCCTTACAAAGTTCCCAGTTTGCATTATATTTATAACTGAAAAATGAGACTATTGAAACCTTTTTGTTTATAGTATAGGATAAAGTATCAAACTCGATTTTTTCATTAAAATTTATTTGTACAATATTATCAGGAGTTAATTCAATTAAAAGTGGTGCATTAATCATAACACCTGAATTGTTTGGGTCTTCAACAACAACTGACGAATCCCATTTCACTAAAGTGTTCTTAAATTCTTGCACAGTAAATTCTTTATTTGGATAATCCGCATACGCTTTCAATTTACCTGATAAAACAGCATGAGTAATGGATGAAAATATTTTTTCTTTTTGTATAGAATCAGCAATCCAAACCTCTATACTCCACGAAGTATCTGCTTCCATAGGTAGAATAGACTTGGCACTTTCCGCCCAAAGCACTTTGGTGTTTTTTGTTTCTTGATTTGGGTTTTGGTTACAAGCAACTAAGGCTGTAAGTACAAATAGAATGGTTGTTTTTTTCATGTTGTTTTTTTTTTTTTTTATGTAATCATTGTCAATGCAAACAGAAGTATTTGCAATTGCGAAGGGGAAAAACACCTGATGGTCGTGACTCCTTAGTTTCATTTCAACAAAAAAGTCTAAGCGTTAAAAAAGTCCGGGTACAAATAATTTTTTCGGGATGTATAGGTAAAAAAAATGTTTTAATTATGAAAATATGGCTTTTCTTTCTTCCCACTTAAGCCACCAACATTTAAATAAACGCTACTCATAGCGTTTATTTAAGTGTTGCTTTGTTTATGCCTATCTAATGCGTTTATTTCTCTATTATTGAACCCAATTAGCTCACCTTCTCATTCTTCAACAATCCGCTTTTTCTAAGCAAAGGTTTG
Source organism: Bacteroidia bacterium (assembly GCA_030654175.1). GTDB lineage: Bacteria > Bacteroidota > Bacteroidia > 2-12-FULL-35-15 > 2-12-FULL-35-15 > 2-12-FULL-35-15. The sequence goes on along the minus strand of JAURXZ010000049.1, from coordinate 375,657 downwards.
GTAGAAGGTTCTTGCCCTCTGAATTTTTTATAAAGCTGCATTGGATGCTCGCTTCCGCCTCGGGAAAGGATATTATCTTTAAATTTTTTTGCTGTTTCCTTATTAAAAATACCGGTTTCTAAAAAGTATTCAAATGTATCTGCCTCTAATACTTCAGCCCATTTATAGCTATAATAACCGGCAGCATATCCTCCCTGGAAAATATGTCCAAAAGCACAGGATGAATTAATTCCTTTTAGAGGAGGGAATAAGTCCGTTTCTTTAGTTGCCTTAGCCTCAAACTCACTTACTGAAATTGTTGGCAACTCTGCCAGGTTATGCCAAGCCAGGTCCAATCTGCCTAATCCTATCTGGCGCAGGGTTTGGTAACCGCTCATAAAATTAGCGCTGTCTTTTATTTTCTGAACCAGTTCAATAGGAATTACTTCGTTTGTTTTGTAATGTTTGGCAAATAATTCCAGGCATTCTTTTTCATAACACCAGTTTTCCATCAATTGTGATGGAAGCTCCACAAAATCCCAATAAACAGAGGTTCCACTTAAACTTTCGAAATATCCATCGGCAAAAATCCCATGCAAAGCATGTCCGAATTCATGAAACAACGTTGTTACTTCATTAAAGGTAAGCAAGGAAGGTTTTGTTTCTGTGGGTTTGGTAAAATTACAAACTATTGAAACATGTGGCCGTTGCTCGGTTCCATCATATTTATTTTGTCCGCTGAAAGAGGTCATCCATGCACCATCTCTTTTACTTTCGCGTGGAAAAAAATCAGCATAAAAAACAGCCAGATGTTTTCCTTTTTCGTCTTTCACTTCGTAGGTTGTTACCTCCTTGTGGTAGGTTTGAATATCATCTCGCTTTTCAAATGTGATACCGTATAATTTTTCAGCGGTAATGAAAGCGCCTTCAATTACTTTTTCCAGTTGAAAATATGGTTTTAGAATTTCATCATTGATAGCAAATTTTTCATTTTTTAATTTTTCTGAATAATAAGAAAAGTCCCAACGTTCCATTGCTGAAGGGCCGCCCAACATGTTACTCATGTTCTGAACTTCCTGTAATTCCTCTATTGCAATGGGTTTTGCATATTCCAGCAATTCATTTAATAAATTATTCACATTTTCAGCTGTTTCCGCCATACGTTCTTCAAGCACAATAGCGGCATAAGAAACATAATTTAACAAATTGGCTTTTTCGTGTCTTGCAATGGCAATTTGTTTAACAATTTCTTCATTATTAAACTCATCGTTATTAAATGATCTCGAACCAAACGCCTTGTATAACTGCTCTCTTAGTTGCCTAACATCGGCATACATCATAAAAGGTATATAGGAAGGATAATCTAAGGTAATTAACCAGGCATTTTCTTTGCCTTTACTTTTTGCAGCCATTAAAGCAGCTTCTTTAACACCTTCCGGAAGCCCAGCCAGGTCAGATTCTTCAGTGATCCAAAGTTCAAACTTATTGGAGGATTTTAATAAATTCTCACCAAAAGTAAGGCTTAGTTTAGATAATTTAGTATTCAATTCTTTAAGCTTTTCTTTAGATACATCATCTAAATTAGCACCATTTCTTACAAAACTTTTATACGTTTTTTGCAACAGCATTGCCTGTTCTGTGGAAAGCTTATCTGCATCGGTAGTTTCCACAACTGCCTTAATTCTTTTAAATAATTCATCATCCATTAAAATATCATCACCAAAAGCAGAAAGCAAAGGAGATACTTCCTGAGCAATTGCCTGCATAGCATCACTCGTTTCGGAGCTATTCAGATTAAAAAAAATGCTGGAGACTACATCCAACGTTTTGCCGCTTCTTTCTAAAGCTTCTATTGTGTTTTTGAAATCAGGAGTTTCAGGATTATTTTTTATCGCCTTAATTTCTTGTTTCCCTGCTTCAATAGAGGTTACAATAGCAGGTTTATAATGTTCCAATTTAATTTCTTCGAACGGAATAGTATTAAATGGAGTATTAAATTTTTGCAATAATGGATTGTTCATGTTGTTGATTTTTATGGCAATTATTTATTTGATTTGAAATTTCCGAATTAAAATTACGGAACAAAAATGTGTATTGTAAGGGCAGTTTCTTTGCGTTAGGGATTGCAGCGTAAATCCTTTTCTGTTTAGAAAAGATTGAAGCGGAAAGCCCGCCCCTTTCTTTTTAGAAAGGGGAACGCCCAAATAAACAAAAAGATAATTAATGCAATTAAACAGTTACCGCCTTTGTGATATTCCTATAAAGGTAAGAACTGAAAATATGTCTTCTGGCAAATCTTCCTTGCGAATCGGCATTTACCAGTTTAATATAAATGTTTTTGGGAACATTAAAGTATTCATAAACACTACCGTCCGAAAAGTTTATTTTCAGAGTAAGGCCTTTGTGTTGAAAATCCACAATTATGGAATTAGTAATAGTAGCAGTATATTCCGGAAGATTTTGTTTCTGAGTTTCAGGATCAATGCTCACTAAAAAATGATAAGCCGCGATAATAGACTTGCTTTTTTCTTCGGCTTCCAATTTTAGAGAATGATTGTCATGAAATTTATCAGGATGATTTTCTTTCATAAAATCCCTGTAAACGGTTTTTAATTCCTTTAATCCTACTGTGTTGGTAACACCTAAAAGCTTTCTGTAATCTCCAATTCTTTTCATACTATTTATTAACGTTTAAAAAATGATGCCCGGTTATAATGAAATTAAAGACCGAATTGCCAAAAGGGCTATTGTTACAAATTTACGCTTTTTATACTTTGTGAAAACATTTCAATGGTAAGGGATACAATAAACTGGTCAACAATTTGGTTAAATTGCTGTATTTTCAAAAAACGCCTTGTAATTAGGGTCTTTCCATAAAGTCAGCATTAAATTTCTTGCGTCATTGCGAAGGAGGTACGACTGAAGCAATCTCAAACAAGGATATGAGACTGCGGAGTTTATCCTGAGCCTGACGAAGGGGGCTGAAGCCCTCGAAATGACGCTACTTTAAGACTTTTTCATTAAACAAACCAAACTGAATCATAATTTTAAAACTATGAATCTGAGGCTGATATTTGGGAGTAATATGATTAATAATGACTCTATGGACAAACGCTAATTGGTTTGTTTTCCTTTATCGAGGTTATTCAGGTATTTAAAAAAACAGAAATGTACCGGAGAGAGTACAGAAATTTTATAATTTACCGAATTGCACTTTAATATTTTTATCCATCAAATCCCTAAAGATGTAACTTCTTAAAATATCGTATAATTGTTCGTATGAATAATTTATGAGTTCTATTTCATTATACAGATCTGAATATGAAAGAATTCGTAAGATTATTTTTGTTTTTCTCATTTTGGTCGCTGTTTTAAAGCTTAATATTTTTTTACTGCATATGGAATATTAAATTGTTTTTAAACATTTCGATCAAATAAATCACCGGTGATAAAAAATACAAATCAAAAATATTTTTTTATTCCAGGTTGCCTTTTGGTAAAAAACAATTTTCAACTACAGGGACAAGCAATGACATGATAAAAAAAATTAAATGGGGTCCCGGTAAATCCGGAACCCCATTTTTTTTAATTAATAATTAATTTTTGAATTCTATTGTTACCTGCATCCTGAATTTTTACAAAATAAATTCCGGGAGCTGCATTATTTAATTGAATAGTTTTTGAAGTAAACTGGCTTATTTTTTCTTTATAAATAACCCGGCCTTCAATATCTGCAACTTCTATAACTATGTCATTTTTTGAAGATGATGTAGTTGTAATTGTAAACTCCCCCTGAGAAGGATTCGGATAAAGGCTAAACACAGCAACTTCATTCTCTTCATTGATACCTGCGCAAAGATCTACTTTTACAATAACGGTATCAGTAGCTTCACATCCATTGCTTCCTGAAACAATAACTGAATAGCTATAATCACCGGCTGCAAGTACATCACCATCCACAATAACAGATTGAGTGGTAGCACTGTTATCCCATAAGTAACTTGAGAAACCTGAACCTGCATCTAAGACAAATTCTTCATTTTTACAAATTACGGTATCCGGTCCAAGGCTGATAACAGGCAATGCGTTAACAACAACCGATAATGCATCAAAATTATTACATCCATTAACATCTGTTACAGTTACAGAATAGGTTCCTGCTGTGCTTACTGTTAAGGTTTGTAAAGTTGAATTATCCGACCAGCTATATGAATAGAACCCATTACCGGCATCAAGTATGGCAGAATCATTCATACAGAATGATATGTTAGATCCAAGATCAACAACCGGCAACACATTAACTATAACAACAATCGCATCAGAATTACTACAGCTATTATTATCAGTTACAGTTACAGAATAAGTTCCTGCTGTCATAACAGTTAATGTTTGTGATGTTGAATTATCAGACCATGCATAGGTAATAAAACCATTTCCGGCATCAAGAGTGTATGAATCATACAAACAAAATGTTTGATCAACACCAAGATCAATAACAGGTAATGCATTAACAACAACTGTTATTGCATCTGAGTTACTGCAACCATTATTATCCGTAACCGTTACAGAATAAGTTCCTTCAGTTGAAACAGTGGTTGTTTGTAAGGAAGTACTATTTGACCAACTGTAAGATACAAAGCCTGCTCCCGCATCAAGAACTCCTGAATCATTCTGACAAAAAGCAATATCTGCACCTAAACTAACAACAGGTAAAGCATTAACAGTTATTGTAACTGTATCATACCCTTTACACTGATTTACGTCAGTTACAATTACAGAATAATCATCGGCACTCATTGCCGCAACCACAGAAGTAGTTGCTCCTGTTGACCAGTTATATTCTGTAAAACCTATGCCCGGAGTAAGCGCTACTGTTTGTCCATCACAAATTATAGAATCAACACCTAAAGAAATTACGGGCGCTGTATTTATTGCAACATTAATGGCATCAGTACCATTACAACCATTCGCATCAGTAACAGTAACACTATAAACAGCGGCTGTATTAACGGTAACAGTTTGTGTTGTAGCGGTTGTTGACCATACGTAAGCGGTATAATTTAAACCTGCATCCAATGTTAAACTCAAATTAGAACAAATTGCAGTATCCACTCCCAAGTTTACTATTGGGTTTGAATTAACTGTTATTTCTATTGAGTCCTTCATTGAACAGGTTGTAGATGGATCTGTAACTGTAACATTGTACATTGTAGTTACCGCAGGCGTAGCTATAGGATTTGAAATATGAGTTGCAGACAAACCATTACCGGTCCAGTTGAAATCGTTTTTCATATAGGTGGATATTTTCACGTTATCAATAGCCCAAGACCAATCATAATCACCGAAATAGCTGAACCTGATTTGCAAATTCGCATTAGAATATTGGGTGATGTTGATATTCCGGATATTAGAAGTTGTCCAACTTCCGATAGTGGCTGTTGGTTTATAAATCTGAACCCATGTGGTACCATTAAATACCTCTACAGTGGCAATTGTTGAGGTCGAATTACGGTAATACTGGTCAAAACTTAAAACCAATGAATCATATCCTGTTGTGTTTACTACAGGTCCGGTTAATACTGAGTTGACAATAGTACCTGACCCGGGAGAATCACTGTCAACAAAAGCAAAAGGAGTTCCATTCATTGTGTTTACTCCAAAACTTGTAACAAAAGCCCATTGTAAACCAGCCGGATTACTTGTGTTTGTAATTGTCCAGTTAGTTGGAGCAACATTGAAATTTTCATCCAATAGTGCAGAACCTAAATGCATGGATCGTCCTGCAATTTGAGAGCTATTTCCAAAACAAATTATTGATGGTGAGGAAGCCAACGTCAAAGTAGGAAGTTCTTTTACCACAATAGTAATTGAATCCACATTGGCACAAGATGATCCATCCACAGCGTTTACAAAATATTTAGTAGTTACGGTTGGTTTTGCAACCACGGAAGTACCGGTTGTAGTATTTAAAGAACCAGCCGGTGACCAGGTATATGTATATGGGTTTCCGCTGCTTATGGCAATGGTTGTGCTGTCGCCATAACAAAGTAGTGCATCAGTTGTAGAAATGCTCATTGCAGGAGGAGCCGTCATTGTTGCAGTAACTTGTGTTCTTAAACTTTCACAACCTGTTGTGATCACCCAATCATAAAACCAGTAATAAGAAGTACTGGTTGCTGTACCGGTAGCTCCGGAAGTTATTGAAACAGCACCTGAAGGGGATGTGTATGGGAAAGGTCCACCTGATGTGGTTCTTACAATATTTGTTATGCCGGTGTAAGACATACTCATTTTATAATTCCCCGGGATCAATGAAATGGCAACAGGAACTGCTATTTTTTGAGTACCTGTTCCTGATAAAGAAAAAGGTACTGCTGAATATAGAACAGCCTGCGTGGAAGGATCAAGTATCTGAATTGTTACTGTACCCGTTCCTGTTGGATATACATGAACACTATCAATACGTGCAGGTGTATTAACAGTAAACAAAACACCATATTTTAAGGTGCTGATAAAGCTTGATGTTCCTTGATTTGTTTTACCAACACGTTCTGAAACGCCACCTGCAACATCACTTACATAATACGAAGTGTTTGCTGAAATAGATGTGGAGAATGAGCTTCCGGTATTAACTCTATTGCCCCCAATGGATGCATCGTACCATAACAAAGTTCCGGTGCCTGTTGCCGACAAAGTAACAGGTCCTGGTCCACATCTTGTTTCGCCAAGAGTAATAGGTCCGGGTGTGGTAATAACATTTATATCCAAAGTATCGGATGGATGAAGACCACAAACAAATGCACGATATTTTATATTGGATACAGGAGAAACCACATAACTTGCTGCTGTACTAAGCGGATCAGTTTCATTGTTCCACACAGTACCTCCATCAATAGAATTTTGCCATTGAATAGTGCCATTATAACCGGAAAGCATTAGCGTGGTTGAACGTCCGTTGCAAATATCCAAGGCGGAAGCGTTGGCATTACCACCTGAAACATTAACAGTTACAAGCGACATACTGTCGTTCCCGTTATTTGCGTCACCCGCAAGTACAGTACTAGCCTTGAATATATATTGGCCGGCAACGATCATATTATAAGTTGTACTAATAGTAGTATCCAATGTTGCACCTGAAGCAAGTGTTCCACTATAAATATCCACCGGTGTAAATACAATTGGGTTTGGTCCCGTAACCTGTACATTCACTGTAATAGGATTTGAACTGAAGTCCATTGCAGCACCCGCATAATTTTTGATCCTCACTCTTACGGTTTCAGCAGTACCATAACATCCAGTTGTTAAAGGGCTAACTAAAACAGTTGCGCCCATATCCAGGTTAATTGGAATACCATCAAATTCATCGGCACCTATATCAGGCTTAGTACCACCACCATTAATAGAACCTGCAGGTCCCGGTCTTGAATCACCATCAAAATCAGTACTTACGCCAGCTATCACAACCCCGCCTGATTCAAGTGAAGAAGCGGTGCTATTATTTATATGCAAATCAGTTGCAGAAATAAACATTGGATCAACCTTAATAGAACTTACATCCAGACCTGTCCCTATTTTCCAATTTCCTAATAAAGGATAATCAGTGGTTGCAACCACTCCCATCATTCCATTCGGAAAATAATAGTCATTATTCCCTGCAGTAACAGTAGTTGCCAGGTTAAGATTAATTGCATAATGCTTACCGGATCCTGTTGAATTTGAACGGGTATTAACGAAAATATTATTCTTGATCTCAACGGAATCAACCGCGGTACGTATAAAACCTTGTGAGGATGCGGTACCTGTGGTTACATTGGATCCTGTAATATGAACAGAATTGAAATAAAAATTATTTTTAGCAGTTGTTCCTAAACGAATTCCGCTTAATGATAAATTTCCTAAAGCAACACTTGCTCCTGCAGCATCCAATCCCAAGCTGATCATGTTGTTTGCAAATGTTGAAAATCCACCACTTATATTAATACCGTTTAACAAACCAAGACCAGTTGTTACAGCACTTAAATTGCGAATAGTATTTTTAGAAACAAGATTTGAACCTGTAGTGGCTCCTGTGTAACAGATACCATTAACTGATACTGCAGCTGCAACTGAAATATTTGACAAATTTGAAATAGTATTACCGGAAACAGACTGATTTGCAGTTGTACCACTTTTCGAAATTCCAATTACACTTGCAGTAGTTATTGTTGTTCCTGTTGCACCACCAGCTGTTGTTAAATAACTTATCTCATTATTAGAGATGGTGGAAATCCCGGCAGTACTTGAAATACCCCTTATCTGACCAGCAGTACCTGTACCAAAGGAGGATAAATTATAGATCTTGTTCCCGGAAATTAAGGAAGTTCCGGAAGATGTATTTTCAATTCCGGTAACATCGGTTGAAGCAGTGGTAGTTCCCATTATCCCTGTACGCATATTATCAGCTAACGTTAAACTTCCAATTTCATTTCCTGAAATGGTATAGCTTCCTGAACCTGCAGTATTAATCACTCTAATCGTATTTCCAATGGTAGCTGCTCCGGAAGCAGAAAAACCTCCGATTTTATTATTTGAAATATTCATTGTTCCTGAAGAAGTGGTGTAAATTCCAACTAAGGCACCTGCTGAAACAGTAGAAGTAATAGCGATCACATCATTTGCAATACCTGAACCGATCAAATTTGGGGAAGTAGTACCAATATTAACAGAGCCTCCCAATACAGCAATTCCAGAAAAAACGCCTGTAGTAGTAGAACTGGTGTTAGCCGTTTTTAAAGAAATATTATTTATGATATTCCCTTGAATATTGCTAGGACCGGCTTCGTCTGCTGTTAAGGAAATGGCAGAAAAACGAGTTGCAACAGTACCATCCATAATATAAACACCCGTTGCCGACATTGATGAATATCCTACAGTATTATTGTTTATTGTAAAGTTGATCCCTGTTGAAGACACAACTCTGATTCCATAGTGTATTGTACCGGTAGTGTAAGTTCTTGCTACTTCCTGGTAAACTCTATTATTTGAAATGGTCCAGGCACTATTATTAACTGCTACTGATACGGCTGCAGTTGTTAATGTGGGGCTGAAAAAGTTAAACAAGTTATTATTCAAAACAGCATTTCCTGTATTGGGCGCTGACACTGATCCTGCTGAATAAATCAAGTTAGTTGGAGTAGTGGCTCCATCACTAATATTATTATTTTGGAATGTATTGTAGTTATTTCCAGTTGCACTTGTTGAGGTAAGGAAAGTTATAACTCCTCCTGTTACTGAAGTATTAACTCCTTTAATTAACAGATCATGAAAATTATTATAGGAAGCCCCATTTATAAATGAAATAGCAGCACCGGAAATCCTTGTGTTTCCAATAGTTAAAGCAGAAGAGCCAACTCCTCCGGCACGACCATCAAAAACTAATGCAACTGTTCCGTTTAAATTTAATGTTTGTAAAGAATCACTTATAATAGATAAATTAGTTGCACCAACTTCCGGTCGAACTGTTAAAGTAGTGGTACTGTTATTTCCGAAAAAAGGAATTGTTATAGGAAACGTTTCAACAGTACTTACGTACGCTGCTTGTAATTCAAGAGTACTTGAGCATTGAAGACCATTTAAAGCAATGTCAGCAAATGCAGCGGTTAATGATAAATAATTCCCTGTTGGACCCACCGTTCTGTTTCCACAAAAAGTTGCAGGTAAAGTAGTAGCATTTCCATTGATAGCTATTGAAAGGAATGCCTCATTAAAAGAAACAATATTGTAATAATATTGTGTATTAGCTGTTAAGCCTATCTGATTTAACGAATAAGAAGTTCCGGTTGTAGTTGACGTTGTAGTTGGGATAGTACCAACTAAATTAAAATTAACATTATCAAGAGAACGGTACACATAAAAACCACTTTCGCTGATTGAATTATCAAGCCATGAAACTGTCATAGTTGTCATTCCAACAGGAGTAATTGCTAAAGAACCTGGAGCTGAAGGGGCAGCAGCAGGAGTAAAAGTATAGGTTTGCCCATCTGCTGGTTTTGTGCTTATACTAGTTGTGGCTGTTGTTGAACTTACAATTGGTGAAGTTCCTGAATTATTTAGAGAAAGATAATTACCTGCCCCCGTTGCTAAAGCTGTGATACCAATCGATGCGGTTCCAGCAAGAACTGCTCCTGCTTCCTGGCGATAAATAAATTCCACGACTCCTGTACTCTCATACAATTTAGACTGGAACGAAATAACACCTGAGGTTGCAGTATAATTCCATGCTTCATTTAACCATTCAACAGTAAGAATTCTATTGCCGGCTAATCCAGATGTTTGGTAAGAAAGTGTACCAACCACCATATCAATGTCATCCCAAAGAGGTGCAATAACTGGTCGTGGGCTACCTCCTGTGGTTAAAAGGTTCGCATTACCGGAAACTGTTATATTCTGTCCCAACGTCATCCATCCATTTGTACTGGCTGAAAAGGTTGTAGATGGAACTCCCATATATGTAAAGGTAAATCCAATCGGAAGGTTATTGTAATAACCATCATCAACAGTCCCTCCGGAAAGCGGTACAACAGTTGCACCAACCAATGGAGTATATGTTCCGGCAGTGGCCGAAAAACTGTAGTTTGTAATGTTCTGTGATTTGACAATGAAAATATTCGTTGTTAAAATCACCATCAACATGGCAGTTCTGAATTTAGCATTCAGACAATAGTAGATAGTTTTCATGTTTTTTCTATTTAATTTATGGATACTCAATTGTTTAAAATTTAATGTTAATTATTTACTGTAAAGTTTTTATCTTATTATATTTATATGCCCCTTCCAGGTGCGTACCCGATTCTGTTTGTCTTGAATTTTAATATGATATGCATAAGTACCTAAAGCCACTCCGGGATCGCTACCTTTACCATCCCAGCCTTCCAGAATATCATTTGTATTAAAAATTTCATTTCCCCAACGATTGAAAATTCTCATTTCAAAAAAATCGATATCCCAACCTGCGCTATAAACCTTAAAAACGCTGTTTAGATTATCACTGTTAGGAGTAAATGTGTTGGGAATAAAAAGTGTACTTTCAGGCTCTACAGTGATACACCTGATAGTGCTATCAACACATCCAAGTTCACTTTTAACAAGAAGAGTTATACAATAGGCACCAGTTGCTCCAAAAATATGTGAAGGATTTTGTTCATTAGACTGTAAGGAATCATCACCAAAATTCCAGGACCACTGATTAGAAAAAGTAGAATTATCATGGAAATTTACCAGTGGGTTTAAATCAGTGGGGGTTTCCGGATCGTATGTAAAATTGGCAACAGGAAGTGAACCGACTGTTATATAGTCCTGAAGTAAAATATCATCACTACAGCCATTAGCAGAAGTTACTGTTAAACTTACATCGAAAGTTCCGGGTACATTAAAACATTTTTGAGTTTCTTTTCCAAAATTAACAGTTCCATCTTCGAAAGTCCATTGATAATTATTTGTTGAACCGGGTTGAATTGTTGAAATACCTGTAAATAGCACACATCCACCGGCACACACAAATGCGGTGTCACTAAAAAAATTTGCAACAGGAGCCGGAGATACAGTAAGAGTAATTAATTCAGTTACTGCCGGAGTACCGCAGCCATCTGTTACCACTACAGTATAAGTTGTAGTTTGAATGGGTGTAATGGTTATACTTGCAGTGTTTATGTTACCGGGCTGCCAAATAAAATTATAGGTTCCATCTCCCCCATTTGCAGTAGCACTCAGAGTGGTTGATACTCCTGCACAAACTACTGTTTGGTAATTAATAAAAACATCAATTGAATCTTTAACCTGGATATTGGAATTAATGGAAGAAGAAGAACATCCATTATTATCTGATACTATCACCGAATATTGTGAAGTTATAATTGGCGAAACAGTAATGGATGCGGTAGTGCTTCCTAAGGACCACAGATAAGAATAACTCCCTGTCCCTCCTGTTCCGATAGCTTGCATCGTTACTGAAGATCCTATACAAATTATAGAATTTGCAGGAGAAATTACTGCCGTTACCGCTGAAGGTTCATAAATAACCGTATCTAATAAAAGTGCGCAATTATTTGCGTCTGTTACTTCGAGTGTTTGAATTCCATCGCATAAATTATCAGCAAGTGCATTCGTATCTCCATTTTGCCACAAATAAGAATAAGGCGATGTTCCACCACTTACAACAACCTGGGCAGTAGCATCACAAGTCCCATTGCAGCTTGCAGCAGAAACCGACATTGAGAATGTGAGTGCTGATGGTTCTGTTATATTTACAGAAACAGAATCAGCACAACCTATAGAATCTTCAACAATTATTTTATAAGTTCCCGCACAAAGATCACTACCCAATGAAGATGTGGACACAGAAGGATTCCATAAATAATTGAACACCCCTATACCACCGCTTGCATTAACAGAAATTTCTCCTGAACAAACATTATTGCATAATAAATTTGAAGATGTGGCTGTAACAGATAAAGGTTGAGAAACGATAACAGTTACAGTATCCTTGCCGGGACAAGAATTTGAAAATCCACTTAAAATATAAGAGGTAGTGACAGTTGGTGAAACAGTTATTGATGGATTGGTTGAGCCGGTTGACCATTGATAAGTAACTGCACCGGATGCGGTCAATACAGCAGAAGAACCGGAACAGATAGCAATATCTGAACCTGCAGAAACACCGGGCGAAAAGTTAACAGTTACAGTTGACAAGGCAGGTATGCTTGAACAGCCATTTGATGTATAGCTAACTGTATAAGTAGTGGTAGCGGATGGGGTAACTGTTATTGATGCGGAAGTTCCATTTCCAGGTTGCCATAAATAGGTGCCTCCTGCAATATCCGAAATCGCATTGAGTGTTGCAGATTGACCTAAACATATTGTTGAATCATTTGTTGTTAATGTGGGAACAGTATTTACAGTTACTGTGGCATTTGCAACAGGGCTAGTACAACCATTAAGCGTATAAGTAGCACTATAAGAAGTGGTAACAGCCGGATTCATATTGATGCTGCCGGTGCTCATTGAATTATTCCATAAAAAGGTACCTCCTGCAATACTGGGAATTGCAGTAAGTGTGGCTGTTTGCCCGTTACAAATTGCTTCATTTGCAATGGTAATTGTTGGTATTGGTTTAACTTGAACAATCAATGAATTAGAAAAAACAGATCCGCCACAAGTACCGGTAACATTAGCCCTCACAAATTTAGTCACCGTAAGTGGCCCTAAAATTAAAGTTGCACTGGTAGCTCCTACCACATTGGTCCATGGCCCAATTGGGCCTGGAGCGGTCTGCCACTGGATATTTCCCGAAGAGGATGCTAAAGTAACAGTTGTGGTACCACCCGAACATAATGGCAATGGAGTTGCTGAAGCTGTACCACCGGCTGGTGCCTGACCAACAGTAACTGTTACAGGCTCGGTTTGAGTATAACCGGAACAAGCATCGGTTATCGTTACATTGTAAGTTGTAGTTACTGTTGGTGTAACTGTTAACGTACTTTCCGTACTAAAACCGTTATCCCATGAATACGTGTATCCGCTACCACATCCACCGGAAGCAACTGTTGTAAGTATGGAAGAATTTGGAATACATAAGGATGCCGGACTTGCTGATACCGTTAAGGAAATTGGTGTAATTACACCTGCTGTTGTAAAAGTAAAAGCTTGAGAAAATGGTCCTAAAGGATTATCATTAGTAACACCTAACACATGTTCAAGCCCTCTCCACTGGTAGGTTGTTCCGGGACACAATGAACCCAAAGGAATTATAATTGCCGGAAACGGCTCCTGGTTACATCCGGTTTTCACCATTGATGCTGAAAAATAATTAGTAGTACCTGTAAATGGTTTATTGATACATGTTAATTCCACTTCCATCCTGTATGGATCGCATCCACAGGTTGCAGCGCCCGATTCAGCATTAATTATAAGATTTCCACCTGACACTACTCCTGTAAGATTTACCAAACCTACACCATGGCAGGCAAGAGCCTTATTTGAAAAGGCCAATGCTAGCAGGATTAATAAAAATGATATTTTAACTATTCTACACATGTTGCTTATCTTAAAAGGTTTACAAAACCAGTAATCGATTTTAATGCACCTGAATTTGAGTTAAATTCCAACGTATAATAATAAACTCCTGCAGGCTGATTTTCGCCATTCCATCCGCCTTTGGGATCATTCCATTCATATAATTTTGTACCCCATCTGTTAAATATCTTAGCATTAAAGTTTTCCATTCCCGTTCCATTGAAAGTAAAAATGTCATTATTCAAATCACCATTTGGAGTAAAAATATTCGGTAAAGTATATTGGGCTTGATCTTCAATAAAAACAGTTATTTGTGCGGTGTCGTGGCACAATGAAGTTGACGCTATCAACTGAACAGTGTAGGTTCCTGAATTTGTGTAAACATGTGATGCATCAGTTAAACTTGAAACATCAGCACCTTCAAACGACCAGCTGTAGGCAATTGCGCCAATTGAATTATTGGTAAAATAAATAGTTACAGGAGCTTCAGCAACTGTAGCAGAAGGACTGAAAGCTGCAATTAAATCAGCAGGTTGACCTATTGTAATAACAGAAGTTTTTACGCATGAAGTATTAGGGTCAGTAATAGTTACCGTATAAGTACCAGCTGATAAATTATTAACATCCGAAACACTATATGCACCAGGAAACCAATAATAATTGTAAACACCTGTTCCACCGGAAGCTATAACACTGGCACTACCGGTATTTCCGCCAAAACAAATAACATTAGATGACGTACTTGTAACCGCTAAAGTGGAACTGTTCACTGTTACTTTCACAGTATCTTTATCAGTACAACCATTAACAGAAGTTGCTGTAACAATGAAATCAGTAGTTGAAGCCGGAGATGCCACAGGAGACGATATCACCGCAGATGACAAACTCGATGAAGGACTCCAGCTAAAAGAATTTCCACCGGTTGCATTTAAAGTTATACTGGCACCTTGGCAAATCGCAACATCATTACCTGCATTAACATTTGGTAAAGGATTAATATCAATTATCACTGTTTCGGTTGATATACAACCATTAACATCGGTAGCTGATACCGTATACGCATTGGTATAATTTGGAGTAGCAACAGGGTTAGCAATTAAAGAATTGTTTAAACCTTCGGTTGGTGCCCAGGAGTAGGATATACCACCAGTAGCAACTAAGTTTACACTACCACCTAAACAAAGAATGGTATCATTACTTATTTGTATAATTGAAGGTTGATTTACAAAAACAGTTATAGTTTCATTATCAGAACATTGTCCTGACGAAATAGTAACAGTATAGGTTGTAGTTACAACAGGAGAAGCTACCGGATTTGAAACGATAACAGAAGATAATCCTGTTACCGGCAACCAGCTATAGGATGTACCACCCGAAGCATTCATCGGTATACTTTCGCCTTTGCATATTGTTGTATCGTTTCCGGCATTTGCATTGATCAGACCAACAGTTACAATTACAGTATCAGAACCAATACATCCTAAATTATTACTGGTTACTATGTAAGTTGTAGTTTCCATAGGGGATGCATTTGGATTTGCAATTGAAGGATTATTTAATCCGGTTGCAGGAGTCCAACTATATGCGGTTCCACCAGTAGCTATCAATTGTACAGAATCTCCGTTGCAAATACCGCCATCCATTCCTGCATTAACATCTGGTGTAGCATTAACAGTGATAGTTACAGAATCTATAACTGAACAACCATCACTACTTGTTCCTGTTAAAGTGTATGTTATAGTAACAACAGGCGTTGCAAGCGGATGTTGAAGAGCTGCATCATTCAGGTTACCAGAAGGTAGCCAGGCATAAGTAGTCGCGCCTGATCCGTTAAAGTAAAATGAAGTACCGCTGCATATAGTTGTATCCGTTCCTGCATTTACTAAAGGCAATGGATTAACCGTTACATTTACAACATCAGTGCTGCTACAACCTTTTGCATTTGTTGCAATAAGAGAATAGGTAGTTGGGGTGGATGGATAAACTATTGGATTTTTTAAAGTTACTCCAGTTATTCCAATAGCAGGACTCCATGCATAAGTAACAACAGTATCAACCAAAGGATTATTAATAGTTAAGCTCCAGTTTTCGATTGAACCGACATTTGCCCCTGTAAGATCATCATAGACACCCAATTTCCAGGTGCCATTTGCAGAACAACCTGCGAAAGATGCCAAACCACCTGCTCCTTCAGGTATGAAATTACCTGTGAAAGGTGCTAATGAACTTACGATCTGCTGTGAAGCAGAAGAAGTAAAACAGGTATTAATATAATTATTGCTGGTACCACCGTTATCGGTACTAAGCTCTAATACTGTTCCATCAGGGCAGTATAGAAAAATATCAAGATCAGCATCATTTGCATGAGTAATTTCAAAACATACTGATGCAACAGAATTTGAATTTATAGTTCCATTTATACCCGATACTTGTAATGGAGAAAAAGCAGTATCAAGGTTCGCTATTGAATAACGAACCAGATTACTAAATGTTAAAGGCGAATTCAATGTTAAATTTGAACTAACATTTGGTTGTAATGTAAGCGAGTCACCATTGCAAATTGAATTTGCAATACCTGCATCAACAGTTGGAAGTGAATGAACAGTAACAAGTACACTATCTTTTACGGTACACGAATCATTGGATACTGCAACAGTATAACGCAAAGTTGAAGAAGGACTAACATTGATTGATGGAGTAGTAAAATTACCTGGTGTCCATAAATAAGAGTTACCACCGGTTGCAGTCAATGTTGTATTATCTCCATTACATATTTCAACATCTGCCCCTGCATTCGCCTGAACAGGACAACAAGTTCCAACACCAGTTGCAGCAGAAATTGTGTAATCACAAATAGCACCGGCATTACCGTCTATCATTATATAATAAACCTGTCCGGGGGTTAAGCCAGTTGCGGTTATCACTTGTGTTGCTCCTAAGGCAATTGATCCACAATTTGAAATAGTAGTAAAATTAGTGCAATTAGAAGTTTGAAGAATAACCATCTGAACTCCTGAAAGAGAACTGCTGCATGATGGAACATTTACCGTGATGCTTACAGTACTGGATATAGCTGTGAACTTTAAATATGAATTATTTTCAATTGAATAGGTACAAGTAATACCTGTTGGAATATCGGATGTATATGTTCCTGAAGTTGAACCACAGTAACCGGTCAGATCACAAATATCCGGTGCGTTCGCACAAATATCCGCAGCTGGAATCGAACTGCATTGAGCAACCGATTCAGTTGAATTCTTAATATTGAAGAAAACAATCAAAAATAATATGGATAAAATTCTTTTCATTTTATTACCTCCCGATATGATTAATTATTTTTTAAAATAAAAAAGTACATAATTGCTTATCACTGAAATTTTCAAGGATTCACAGAAAGATTTTATTCTATAGGATGCGTCCTGCATCTCATTTTTATTGATCAATACAATTATTTTATCTTCTTCATTTAAAATAGATACTACATTTCCCTCCTTTTTAATTCTCTGAATAAGCCTTTCCATATCCCTTGCAGTGATCTTATTATCGAGCATAAAAAAATGCTGTTCCAAAATGTTATCAAAAGGGTTCAAGCCATTCTGATTATTCTGATACATGGTTCTTTCCAGAGTAGTTTCGTTAAGAAGCGTACCTTGCGCGCTGGATCTCAGAAAAGAAAATCCAATTATTACAATAATTACTGCACATTTAATTAAGGCTTTGTTTAGCTTTTTCATCTTTGAAGTATTATCTTTTTATTAATAACCATTTTATCATTTACTACCTGAACAAAATAATAACCTGATGGTAAGTTGGTAAGATCAAATGTTGCCAGACCGGAAGAATATCTTTCCATTACCTTCTCCCCTACTATTCTGCCGTCCGGAGATAAAATTTTAATGGATACATTTTCAGCATAAGTACTTTTGATATCCACCGTTATAATCCCGGCAGAAGGCACCGGATAAACAGTTACTGCGTTTGCAAATTCTTCTTCCTCGATTCCTACAGTAAGGTTTAGTGTTTGAAAAGCTGTATCCATCCCGCATCCGTTCACTGCAACAAGTTTTATAGTGTACATTCCGGTTATTAAATAAGTATGACTCGGTGCTGTTGAAACATCAAGGGCAGCACCGTCTCCAAAATCCCATACATAAGCGGAAGAATTGGCAGAGTTATTAGTTATTACAATTGTCCCACCATTTGCAATTGCAGTAAAATCAGCTATTGGTGCTGTTCCAACAATTACATTTACTTCATCTGTACCGGTACATCCGTTATCATCAATAACACTTACTGTATATGTTGAACTGGATACCGGCATGATACTGATACTTTGACCAGTAATGCTATTATTCCACAAATAGGTTAATCCACCTGATGCTGACAATTGAACAGTGGAAGCGGGGCATACTGTAATATCCGCTCCTGCATTTGCAGAAACTGATGGAAGAATAGTTACTGATATCATATCTGATCCAATGCAGCCACCCGGTGATGTTACTTCTACAGAATAATTACCACTAGTAGTAGCCTCAATCGTTTGAGCGGTGACACCGGTATTCCACAAATAAGTAGATCCCGTATTTCCTGCATTTAATAAAACCGAACTGGAACATGATGAAAGATCAGGTCCTAAATTTACAGTTGGAGCAGTGGAAAGAGAAACAATTACAGTGTCTTTAGAAATACAACCATTTAAATTCACAGTTAATGAATAAGTGCCTGCATTACTAACCAAAATATTTTGTGTGGTTGCGCCAGTGCTCCATAAATAACTACCAGTTGAGGATGAACTCAATGTAATATTAGGAGTACATGCCAAAACATCAGGTCCAAGATTTACAACTGGCAACGGTTTGATATTAACCAATATTGTATCAGATGCAGAACAACCACCAATGTTTGTTACAGTAACGTAATAAGTACCACCAGAGTAAGTTGTAATATTTTGGTTTGTTGAACCGGTGTTCCAACTGTAAGTACTGCCGGCATTACCTGCATTTAAGAAAACATTTCCGCCACACTGGGTGATATTTTGCCCGAGATTAACAGTAATAGCAGGATTAAGCGTCACTGAAATTGTATCGTAAGCACTGCATCCACCAATGATGGTAGCCTTTACAAAATAAACTCCACTGTTGGTAATATTTATAGATGGAGTGGTTGCTCCTGTACTCCATAAATAGGTATATGAACTGTTGCCTGCATTAACAGTGACAGTGCTTGCACATTGTGAAATATCAGGACCAAGATTTACAAATGATGAAGAATTAACTATGACTTTAACTGAATCTTTTGCAACACATCCATTGCTTCCGGAAGCTGTAACTAAATACATTGAAGTTAAAGCAGGTGTTACATTTATTGCCGAAGAGGTTGCACCTGTATTCCATAAATAAGAAGTTCCACTTCCTGCAGCTGATAAAAGAGCATTGCCACCAGCACAAATAGTTTGATCAATGCCGGCATTTACAATAACTGGAGTTTTTAATGTAATATTAATAGTATCCGCTGTTTGACAGAAAAAGCTGGAAGTACCCACAACATAATATTGTCCTGAAATTGTTACTGTAAGCGTTTGATCTGTGCTTCCGTTACTCCATTCGAAGGTAGTTCCGGGATCCTGAACCCCGGCATTCAACACATAAGAGCTTGCACAAATAATTGAATCCGCGCCAAGATCTATTTGTGGTGCCGGCAAAACATCTACCTGAATAGAAGTAGAACTATCAGTGACAATACATACATTGTTAAAGCTGGTGATCACTCTAAAAAATGTAGTACTCCATAAGTCAGGAGAAGTTAGTGTATCTAAATTTGCTCCAGTAATATTTGTATATGAAATGTCATCCTGAGATTGTTGCCACTGAATACTACCTGAATACGAATACAAATTGAGGAATGTATTCATGCCTCCGCAAAGTAGATTGGCTGAAGAGCTGATGAATCCGGCAACAGGTTGAGTTGTTTCCGAAATGTTTACATCATCAATATACATGTTTGAACCAAATGCGCTTTTAGCAATAAACCCAATTTTAATACCCGACATGCCTGCATACTGATCAAGACAAACAGAGAATTTTTTCCATCCAGGTGTTGCATACGTTTGATTATATCTTGAAAGCGCTAATATACTTGGGCTCCACGTTACACCACCATCTGTTGATACAACCACCATTAAACTGTCTTTGTTATATTGGTACGCATTATCCTGCGATAAATAAAACTCAAGTTTCGGAGAATTTAAATTTGTAAAGTTTAAACAAGTACTTGATAATCTTGAAATGGCATTTGAAAAGCCATTAGCATAAGAATTAAAATAAGCCATTTTAGTACCTGAATTTGCTGATAAGGCAGGGTTGTTTCCAGTTCCATTTAAATAGGTCCATAAACCTGTTCCTGAAATTTGTTGAATAGACCAACCCGAAACTGTGGTTTCAAAACTTTCTGTATATGGGAAGTTTGATACAGTTGTTACAATAAATGAGGCAGGGATAGCAAAAGAATTATTCCCATTATTTCCATCTCCTGATAAAGTTGCAGTTGCATTTATTATATGTGTTCCAACAGTAGAAAAATTAGCGATCGAAGTTGATACAGCATTGAAAATAGAATCAGGCAAAAGAATGCCGGAAGAAATAACGGTACTAAAGCTTTGTGTGCTAGCACCTGAAATGCTAACATTTAATGTCATTGGGGTAATACTGAAATTAAGCGTGTTTGTTCCATAATTTTTAACACCAATGGTGATAGTTTCATTTATGCCCGAACAACCATTGGCAGCAGGAGTGATCACATTTTTTGCACCAATATCGATCGAAAAAAAGTCCCTGATCTCCACATTATCAAGATGAAAATCATAATCTTCAGAATCATCTGTTGGTCCATCAGTTGCTTTGAATGCCATTAAAATATCAACACCGGCAAATGAACTTAAGTTAACAGTAAATGGTTGTAAGGTCGCAGTTAGGTTATTATTTTTATTCATCGTGAACACAGGAAACCATGATACACCGCAATTTGTAGACACCATAACAGATACAGCATCATCAGTTCCCATCAGATCACTTATAGTTATGGAATTATAATTTGTTACTGCAGCAGAAAATTTTAATTTGGTTGTAACAGTTGGCTTGAATTTTTTGCTGATGAGCCACTCATTTTTTGTTGTTGTATATAAATTTATGCGTGCAGTAATGTTACCCGGAGAATTTAATCCGGTTTGTGAAAGCCATGTTGATGTAGTTCCGGCTGGTGCTGCACCAGCGGCCTCCATCCAGTTCGGGAAAACAGCACTAAGATTTGCCCCTGTAAAACCTGTAAAATCATTATGATCGGGCAGATTCATCGGAATTGCATTTGTGCGCAACTCCGGAGCCATTGCATTGTTTGTCGAATCATAATCAGGTGCAATGGTTGAAAATGTATTGATCGTATATGTTCCTGGCGTTGAAAGATTAAGAGCATAAGTTATAACTACTGTGGTGTCGGACCAAGGCGCTAGGCTTCCTGTGTTGATAACAGTAGAGAATGTTTGATTTATTGGTCCTGTTACATTTGCAGTAAGGGTAGCATTTGCAGAAGAAAAAATAATTGTTTCAGGTCCGAAATTTCTTAGAGTTACTTTAATTGAATCATTAGTACCATAACATCCTGTTGTAACCGGATTCAATAAAGAGGTTACACCAAGGTCGTAACCTCCGATATTGTCGGAAATATTTACATTGTCGATATGAAAATCATAATCTTCAGTATTATCTGTTGAACCATCAGTAGCATAAAATGCTACAATGATACGTTGCCCTGCATACATACCAAGTGGAACAACCTGAGAAGTTAAAATTTGCGACAGATTTGATGAACTGTTCATCGTAAATACTGGAAACCAAGATAGACCGCAATCAGTTGAAAGCATCACTTTAACTTCATCATCAGAACCCATAACTGCTGACGCTGTTGTAGAGTTTTTCACTGTGACTGCGGCCGAAAATCTTAATTTTGTTGCTGCTGTAGCATTAAATTTCGGACCAACAGTCCATTCATTTTTTGCGGTCGAATACAGATTAATTCTCGCAGATGTATTCCCTAATCCGCCCATATTTGTTTGTGAAATCCATAATGAAGTTGTGCCTGTTGGTATAGTTCCTGCCGCTTCAGTCCAGTCAGGAAATACACCTGTAAGGTTCGTTCCTGTAAATCCCGAAAAGTCATTCGTTACCGGTAAGGCCACAATTTGTGTAAGGGTAATTGCAACAGGAGGTAATGAATCATTATTGAAATAGGTATCACCTAAAAATGATGAGTATGCATAAAAAGTAAAAGTTCCTGTTGCAGACATATCATAAGAAGAAGATGCTGTAATAATGATACTTGAATCACTTTCCAAAGTTCCCGAATTAAGCACTATCGGAGAAAATGCAATAGGATTAGGTCCATTAACAGATGAATTAATAGTAATATTATCAGTAGCCAGATTTATTGGTAATCCATAATTGGTAACTTTAAATCGAATTAACTCAGATGAACCCGGACAAGAAAAAACAGAAGGAGAAATCAAAGCTGTAACTCCAATATCTTTTGTAAAAGGAACTCCATCAAACTCATCAGCTCCAATATCCGGTAAAGTGCCACCGCCATTGATAGAACCGATAGGACCTGGTCTTGAGTCATTATCAACATCATTAGTAACAGCCGAAATTACAACTCCTCGTGATTCAAGATTTGAAGCACTGGCAGCAAAAGACAGGCTTATTTTTAAATTCCCTGAAATTGGATTAACAAAAACAGCAGGGGTTATGTTATTGGTTGTTTCGTAATAAGAATTAATATCGCTATGAGAAATCGATTTCCAACTAATGAAGGATTGTGAACCATTCCCCCAATCGTTTACAGAGTTTACCTGATCGGTTACAAAAAAATTATTACTGGAAGCACCACTGGCCCAACCAGTTGCAGGAGTTCCGGAAGTATTGCCCAATGCGTAATTGGATATGCCCGATCTGTTGTTATATAAGAAATTATTTTTTATTGAAACCGTTGAATTACCACTTCTTAATAAAGCGTATGTCAGATTTGTGATATTCCCGGATCCGGAAATAAAAACTGAATTATGGTAAAACTTATTTGTGCTTGTAGCTGTTGAGTTATCCCAAATACCTTTTACAGAAATATCATTTGTAAATGTATTCGTCAGCGAGATCATATTATTAGTAAGGCCCCAATTCCCACCTGAAAGAAAGATTCCTGCAAGCCCCCCTAAATTGCCTGAGGTACTATTGGAAAGATCAAAAATTCTGTTTGAAAGAATGGAACCGCTCCCTGTATTAGATATGGTTATTCCAAGCACAGCGGTATTTGCACTTGAATTAGTCCCAATAAGTGCATGAATAGAATTAAAAGAATAAAGCTGGCCTGCAGCTGAGCTATTAATATAAATACCTGTTAATGCAGCTGAAGTATTACTTGTAGAGGAGCATGCACTCGAAAGATTAGAAATACTATTTCCGGTAACATTGCTAATTCCCGTACCGGCACAAACTATACCTCTAACCTGAGCCCCCGCGCTAACTCCCGAAGAGGAAATGTATTCGATAGTATTATTTTGAATAGTTGAACTGCCCGCAGTGGAAGTATTAATACCTGTAAAAGTTGAAGATCCCGCAATAGTAATACTTGAAGGTATTGAAGAAGAACCAATTGTATTTCCTGTAATTACAATAGAACCTGCAGCACAAGAAATACCGGTAAAAGAAGAAGTGCTTGTACTTGTTAAAGATATATTTTGAATGAAATTATTAGAGATCGTTGTAGCTCCTGTTGTCCCTACATTAGTAATGATACCGTTAAATGCAGCAGCACCGGAATTACTCCATGGGCCTCCTGCAGCTCCGGGCATTTGGCCTCCAATATAGTTAGCCGAAATTGTATTTGAAAATGAAGAAGCACCAGCCAAAAATTGAATTGAAGTTTGACTCAATGAATTTGTAGCTTGAGTATTGTAAAAATTATTTCCAGTAATTTGCCACCCTTCGCCATTTCCACCCGGTGAAATATTGATACCATAATTTACCCAGTTGTAGAGGTCATTGCTGATAATACTATTATTTTTATTTCTTGCTGTGTTGCTGCCCGCAGAATAGATCGCAACGCCCGGAAAACCAGGGAAATCAGTACGATCGTGTATCAAATTATTTGAAATACTGTTATTACTATTACCTAATGTAGCAGTAGATGTGGAGAAAAGAATCAAACCTGAACCGGATGGAGTTTGTCCTTCTATAGATAAATAACTTAATGTATTAAAAGTTGCATCATTAATAAAGGTAAAAACAGAACCAACAGGAGCTATCGCTCTCGTGTTTCGAATAGTCCATTCTGAATTACCCACTCCTCCTGGTCTTCCATCTATTATTAAATTATTGATTCCGTTTAATTGAATCAAAGAAAGTGAAGAACCTGGATCTCCTGATGTAATCCTTGAAGTAACTCCGGCAGCGGGTCTTATGGTAACGGTCCAACTGCCTCCTGAAACAATAAATTGTTTAAACGTTATAGGTAAAACTTCACCAACAGTTCCATCATAATCAGATTGTAATTCAAAAATTACATTACCTGTTATTGTCGCATTATCCAATGAATCAGCCACCTGGCTTATCTTTGTATATAAAGGAGCTGAATTTCCAACAGGATATACACCTGAAAATACAGCAGCTTTTATGGTGGAAAGTGGCAATATTAAAGCCAATAAAAAAAATTGGCTGATAAAAAATCGTTTATAAGAAATTCTCATGACTTATGAATGAATTTATTGTTAAATTTTTTATTAAAATTAAAAACTATACTCCGTGACTTTTTAACCAATTAACAGGCGAGTTGTTTAAAGAACAAGTGAGTTAAATTTGGCTTCATCGAGTAAGTTGAAAATTGAAATTATTTCGATTATTACAATTGTATAGTTTATGTTGTTTCCCATACACTTGATTTTTGTTTTCAATTTGTCGCTTATCTCAGTCTTGAAACTCCCATAGATCAATTCATACAACAAAGGTCAACAAGTAAATGCCGGCAAGTGTTACACTACTATTATAATAAGTTACAACATTCACACATAAACATTTCTTTGATACTCAAAATAAAATGTCATCAAACTTCTACCACGATCCAGGAGCTCAATGCTCAAATCATAACTCTTTAACATCATCAAATTTTTTCACTATTATTAATTATTAATCGGGATTCGAAAAAGATTGATCTGCCCAATTTTATTAATTTGGACAGAAGATTTTTTTCATACTAATGAAGTTAATTTAGAAAAGACTTAAAATTTTATTTAAAGTCGGATAGACTATCCTCTTTCACATACCCTCTTATATGCACATATTGGGTATAATCACAAACAGTAGTATTTTTTCCTTAATTTTACTTTCGATTATTAGTAATTAAAAAAAACTACTTTCATTTGCTTCAAGAATATTGAGTTAAATAAGGCGTTGATTATATAACAGAATTTTTTTTTTCTTTAAAATCACTTTTTGCCAATGACATTATCTAAAAAATAATCTCAGTTTTTCTGTTTGCTCTGAATTTTTTTGTCTTATTTATTCAATATAAAATGTTTTATTCCCGAATATTCAAATACCTGTTAGTAGCATTACTTCTGAGAACTCTTGTGTCCACAGCGCAAGTACCTTTTATTTCAGAAAAGAGCTTAGAAGTGAATACAAATTATGTGGTAGAGACTTTTAATTCAGAAAACGGTTTACCACAAAATACCATTCTGAAAATTTTTCAAACAAAAGCCGGTTTTTTATGGATAGCTACTTTTAATGGATTGTTACGTTACGATGGAATAATATTAAAATTGTTTAATACATTAAATACAACAGGTTTACCAAATAATAGCATTAAAAATTTTGTTGAGGATAGAAATGGTGTTTTGTGGATGGCTACATTAAATGGTAAACTACTAAAGTATCACAAAGGAACCTTCGAAACTGTTACCATTAATGGCGATGAAAACACTACAGTAAAAGACATGTGTGAAAATGAAAATGGCGATTTAGTAGTTGGCACAGAAAATAATAAAATATTTAAGTTAATTGACGGGGATTTTTCTCCTCTTTTAAAATTGCCGATTGATTCCATCAAACTTACTAAAATCCAGTATAATTTAAGTGATAGCTCTTTGCATATAGGCACAACTAGTGGATTGTACAGGTATAAGAACAAACAACTTATATTAATTCCGCAGATAAAAGAAAAAGTATTTTTTATAAAAAAGAGTCCCGGAAACAAGCTTTGGGTATCCACAAATTCAGGGCTTTTTCGGCTAATAGATGGCATTTATAGCGAATACCAACTTCCTGAGAAACTAAAGGAGCAAGGATCATTAACAGATTTCCTTGTCGATAATGATGAAAATATATGGGTGGCTACAAAAAGTGGATTAACACATTTAGTTAATGGAACTATTTCTTTTTATAACACAACATCCGGATTATCCTCCAATAATTTATCTATTGTTTATGAGGACAGAGAGCAAAATTTATGGGTTGGCACATCGGATGCCGGAGTCAACAAAATGAAATTAAAAACATTTACTTCTTACTCCGCCAAAGACGGTTTGTTGTCAGATGCCGTTGGAGCGATAATCAAAACCAAGGATAATTCCATCTTAATAGCAAATTTTTGTCAAGGCATCACACAATTTAAAGATATAAAATATTCCCGTTTTAATAAACCGGAGATAGGTTGTGTATGGTCCCTGCTGGAGGATAACGAAAACAATTACTGGATCGGAACCTATGGAAATTGGCTATACCGTTATAAAAATGGGAATTACGAACATTTCCCTCTTAATGCTAATCAATCCAACAATATTGTCCTGAGCTTGTTTCAGGATAATCAAGGTGTAATTTGGGTAGGAACCGATGCCGGTATATATACTTTTAAAAATGGAAAATTCAATTCATTTGGAGATAATAAATTGATCGGTACTGTTAAGCACATTACTCAGGATCGAAGAGGAAGGATCTGGTTTTGTTCAAAAAACGGATTAGGTTTTATTGAAAACGGAAAAGTGGATATGTATACTACAAAAAACGGATTATCTCATAACGATATACGTTATGCTTATGAAGATAAAGAAGGCAGCATTTGGATTGCCACTTATGGAGGTGGTATCAACCGTTTTAAAGATGATAAATTTTCCGTTTTTAATCAATCGAAAAACTTTATGGATGATTTTACATCTTGTATCCTGGAAGATGATGATGACAATTTTTGGATAAGCACCGACCATGGAATTTATTCCATAAAGCGGAACGATCTAAACAAATATGCTGACGGTGAAAGTCAGTTTTTAAATACCATACATTATGGCCGAGAAGATGGACTAAAAAACTCGGAATGTACCGGTGGTTTTCAGCCTGCGGGGTTGAAAGATACTGATGGCCATATATGGTTTCCTACATTGGCGGGAGTAGCCATTGTGGATACAAAAAAAACAGGTAAAGTAAATTACAATCCGGAATTAACAATTGAAAAAATTTTAGTAGATGAAAATAAATTAATTTATACTGATTCACTTTTCGAAATATCAAGGAATATTAAAAAAATTGAATTTCAATACACCGCTCCGATCTTCACTAAATCCAAAAATATTTTATTCCAATATAAGCTGGATGGTAAAGATCAGGAATGGGGGAATCCAACAAAAGCACGATTTGCAAGCTATCTGGGTTTATCGCCAGGTAAATATGTATTCAGGGTTCGAATATATGGAAGCGTGAATACTGCCATTAATAAAGAACAATCTATCGCATTTAACATCCCTTTCCCTTTTTGGAAAACACTTCCATTTTATATTATTGTATCTGTTTTATTAGTAGTTGCATTTTTAACGCTCATTTATTTTAGAATAGAAAATATTCGCAAAAAAGAAGAATCCAAGACTAAAATAAATAAAAATTATGCAACCTTGGAGCTAAAGGCACTTCAAGGACAAATGAATCCGCATTTTATTTTTAATTGCCTGAATTCTATTAAATTATTTATTGCCACTGATGATAAAATTGCAGCGAATAAATATTTAGGGAAATTTTCAAAATTGATCCGGTTATCTTTAGAACATTCTTCATCCGCGTATATGCAATTGACAGAGGCCATAAATTTAATATCCCTATATGTAGAACTGGAACAATTAAGAGTGGATCATAATTTTGTTTTTAATTTAAATATTGACCCCTCCTTAGATATTGAAAACATTGAAATTCCAACCATGTTACTTCAGCCCTATGTTGAAAATGCGATTCATCATGGTTTATGGCCAAAAGGAAAAGATGGAATTTTAAATTTAACATTTGTACCCAATGGAAAAAATTTGATAATAGAGATCGAGGATAACGGAATTGGCCGAACCCGTTCTTTTGAAATGAAAAACAATTTATCAGAAAAAAGAAAATCAATAGGGATGAGTAATACAGAAGAGCGGATGAAAATTATCAATTATATAAAAAATACAAATATTACTGTAAAGTATATTGATAAAACGAATGCAAGCAATGAGCCCGAAGGAACATTAGTTTATATTTCAATACCATTAACCTAAAAAAATAATGATATGCTAAAAGCAATTATTGTAGATGATGAAAAAAATGGTAGAGCTTTATTAACCCTATTATTGAAAGAGAATTGCCCAAATGTAACTATATTGGATACTGCCGACTCCGCGGATAAAGCTTTGGAATTAATTAATAAATTAAATCCCGATCTGGTTTTTTTAGACATTGAAATGCCCGGAGGTTCAGGATTTGATCTATTAAGTAAAGTTGGGAACCAAAATTTTTCAGTAATTTTTGTGACCGCTTCCGACAAATATGCCATCAAAGCATTTAAGTTTTCCGCGATTGATTATTTATTAAAACCTGTTGATGAAGAAGAATTGATCAGGGCGGTAAGTGAAGCAGAAAAACATAAAAAAGAAAATTCATTTCCAAGCATAGAAGCGCTAAACAAAAACTATAATACCTTACGCAGCGAGAGCGGTAAGCTTGGCCTTACCACACAAACAGGGCTTGTTTTTGTAGAAATAAAAGATCTTATCAGATGTGAGGCCGATGGAAAATACACCAATGTTTACCTTACAAATAATACTAAAATAATGGTTAGCAGAAATCTTAAAGAATTTGAAGATTTTTTAAGTGAGCATAATTTTATCCGTATTCACCATTCCCACCTGGTAAATATGGAATACATAAAACAATACCATAGCGGAAGAGGCGGTTATGTTATCATGAGTGATGGCAGCACTGTTGATGTTTCACAACGAAAAAAAGAGGAGTTTTTAAAACGATTAAATAAAATTTAAAAAAACATCTTCAACGTTTTCACTATTTAAAGCCTTCTAAATTTCAAATATTTTTATAATCAATGTAATTTTCCGATTGACAGGCTCAATTCATGCGCGGTTAAAAAAGACTTCTTTACAGTCATATTTCGCCTGCCGAGATTTGTGCCAAAGCTTTGAATAGGATATTGTTATTCATTTAAATTTAAACATAATTTTAATATTCTTCCTTTCATTTTCATTCAACGTTGAAGTAAAAGAATTGAATTGAATGGAGCTTGTAAACAGTACATTTTTTTCATAAAAAAAACAAGGTAATGTTTTTCAATCACCTTGTTTTTTTTGTGGACTTATTTACCCATAACGTTAGATATTTTTTCTTTGACCTTTTCTCCTAAACCTTCTTTAGTATCGGAACTTAATTTTAGAAATGTTTCAACTTGCCCTCCAATACCTCCGGGCATTTTATTTTTTAAATAAGAAATTAACGTTTCTGTTGCTAATTTTGCTTGTGATTCAGAAATACCAGCTTTTTCTGCAATTGTTTTGATGATGTTTTCCATAATTGTTTTATAATTTAATTGATAAAAAATTTATTAATTATAATTTATCAATACAAAAGATAAGCCACTACAAATAAAGAAAATGTATAATAATTTAATCCTCCTCCTCAAACTCTAATTCTGCATCTTTCTCCCAAATTTCCATTTCACAAGGCTTGCAATTAAATTTCAATTTGTATTCATTTTCCCCATGTTTTAACGTAAGCGGTTCAACAAGTTTTTCCCCCATCGTAGCTTTTTGAAACCTGGCGCATTTACCTAATTCATATTTAACGCAGTATTTTGTTGTCATCACCCGCGATTTTCCGGGATCCCATTGCAATTCAAATGCTTTTTCTATATCGGTTACACCATGTCGTTTATAAAACGAACGCGACAATTGATTAGAAACATTGTAAGTAAAATCTAATTTAGAAACAGGGTAAGGATGATCCGTTTTTGTTATTTGAAATTCTTCGCGATGATATTGTTTTACCCTGATATCGATCAATTGCTCAAGTACAACTCTCCGTACTTCGTTTATTTTAGAAATGGGCAAAAACCAATTTTTCGAAAATTCAATTTCTATCTCATCCACAACAAAAGGTGTATTTCCTGTTTTAGAAAGATTTTTTTTGATATTAGGTACTGTCGATTCCTCATTTTTTGCTACTTCCTTTTCTGCTTGAAAAGCAGACAGGCTCTCATGTCCATCTTCATCAGTAGCAACTAATTGAAATCCATCGTTTGTTTCAGTGAATTTTAGTTTTACACTTATCTTCCTTATGGTGCTATCTTCTCTCTCCACCAATTTATTAAATGCAGCGTCCGAATTTCTATAAATAAGTGTTCCGGGAGTTATTGTTTTAAAGGTATTAGGGACAACAATATTATTAATGATAATATTTATTTGAACACCATCCTGCTCGCCATTTTCATTTAAAAAACAAAGTCCGTCACCGTTGTTCAGTTTATCGTAATTTTCAATCACATAACCGTTCGCCTTCACTCCTACCAATTTCCCTATCAATTGTCCTTGTGATTTTGGGCTATCCCAGGAACCAATTTTTTCGGTGCGTTTGTTTACAAAATAATCGGTATAACCTCTGTTAAAACTTCTATCCATTTCTGCTTCAAAGTTGTAATGCGTTTTTCCGGAAGATGCTTTTTGGTAGGTATCGTTATTTTCTAAAAACGCATCCAATTTCTTACGCAAATAGGACGTGTTATTTTTAACGTAAACCATATCCTTTAACCTTCCCTCTATTTTAAAAGAAGTAATTCCGGCTTCTATCAAATTAGGCAATTGGTCACTGAGGTCCAGATCTTTAATGGACAACAAATGACTATTGGCTATTAACGTTTTTCCAGTCCCATCAGTTAAATTATAAGGCAAACGGCAGTTTTGAGCACAAGAGCCTCTGTTGGCACTACGTTCGCCATTGGCAATGCTCATATAACAATTACCGCTAAAAGAAACACAAAGAGCACCTGAAACAAAAAATTCTAATTCAACATCGGTGGCTTTACTGATATCCTTGATCTGATCTAAATTTAACTCCCTGGCCAAAACAACGCGTTTCATTCCGGCATCTTTAAGAAATTTCACATGTTTAGGATCCCGGTTATTTGCCTGTGTACTGGCATGAATAACAATTGGAGGCAGGTCCATTTCCATTAAGGCCATATCCTGAACAATAAGGGCATCCACACCGATATCATATAATTGATAGATCAGTTTTTTACAATCTGCCAATTCATGATCATACAAAATGGTATTAATAACCACAAAAACCTGAGCCTTGAACAGGTGGGCATATTGTATCAATTCCTCAATATCTTCAAGAGAGTTGGTAGCATTGGAACGAGCCCCAAATTGTGGTGCTCCGATATACACAGCATCTGCACCGGCATTAATAGCCGCCATTCCCTGAACCAAATTTTTGGCAGGTGATAGTATTTCAATTTTCTTTTTCATTCAGATTGTAAAGGTCGAACATTTATTTTAATTATTGCAAAAATTATTGATTTCAGGGCTTTTTAACTGTCTATTATTTAAACTTCCATTTAAAATCAATTCTTGCAATTTAAATTCAAAGTTTAAAAACATTTCAATTATCGAATTGGGCTAAGTCGATTCTAGAACCGAATGAAAAATTACAAACACCTTACTGTCAGCAACTTAATACAAACCTTTATCGGAACGACTTACAAAATATCGAATCTATTTGATAAAAGATATTGAATAATAGTCAATTTAATGCATTTTATTTCAAATTATTAAAAATCAATATCTTGTAAATCATCCAATAAGCTGAATGATCAATATCATAGCTGTATATGACTTAAGTCAGTAACAGAAAACAGTAAAAAATATACTTTAGATAAAAAATATAATCTCATGGAAAAACACAATTTAGTAAACGAGTTCCCTCAGCACAAACAAAAAATTCATGATTTAAAAATGAATGACCAACATTTTAAAAAAATATTCGATGAATATGAAAATGTTGACATTGATATTCATCGCATTGAAACAGGCGCTGAGATAACAAAAGACGAGGTATTAAATGGATTAAGAATGAAGCGTGTACATTTGAAGGATCAAATTTCAGACTTACTAAATCTAAGATATTAGGGTGTTATAAAAAAGGAAAAGTATAGAAAATACGGTTTGAACAGCTATTTATTTCACTTTTCCCATCACCTTTGAATTTTCAGGTTTCGCTGAAAGGAAAACAACGATAGACCTTCGGTAATTTCGAACATTTTAAATGTAAAATCCTTAAATATTTTTCGAAAAACTAGTATAAAGAAATAGGTAATATCCTTTTCATTCAATTACCAATAAATAAAAAGTCGGAAAAAAAATTTCGGGACCTTTGCGTTCATTTGTCTCAATATTTTTTTTTAATAAATCGTTTCTGATTCTTCTTTTAGCAATACGGAATCGGCCAGACTATGAATTAGATTTAAAAAATTACAGTTTTGGGGAAACGAGCCAATAAAAAAAACAGCTTTTTGAAATCAGAAAATTTCAGAAGTTGCAGGTTTAGTACTTAATCGTTTTCGTATAGTCTTATCCCAGTCGCTAATACTAAAATCATTGGCTGAACAACCATAATTTAAACGTTCAAGAGCATGTACATTCCACTCTTGTTCGAAATGACTGGTTAAGCAAAGCATGTAAATTCCTTTAATCAATCCTTGGTAGATAGTTCCGTTGCCCCCATGACATATCATTAATTTTGAAACATTCAATACTTCTTCTATATTAACAAAATCACGTGAAACAATATGTTGAGCGAAGAGTTCATTTTCTTTATCACCCGCTGTAATAATGGTATATTGACTATAGGACACATTATTTAAAAAGCGCAATGCTTTCCAATTTCCGGTACTTCCCATGCAAATAAAAATAATTGGTTTTTCAGATTGTAAATTTTGCAACCACTCACCTTCCTGTTTAATAACTTTGTAAATCAAAGGTCCAATTGATTTGTAGTTTGACGGTAAATTATTTTGTGGAAATAATTCAGGAAGGTCGCAAATCCAATTTTGATTACCTTCCATTTCTAACAGATAATTGTTAATACGCTTTAGTCCGTATTTTTTTCGAAGCTTATTAAAAGGCTTATGAACCAGTTTAAAAGAAATGTTTTCAGCAAATTTTGTAATCATATTGAAATATTTCTCAGGAACCTTTTTAGAATATCCATATGCCGGATTTGCCCTTGAAACCTTACGGGTATAAGCGTAATACTTTGTCATATAACCATTAACAAGCGCAACGTGTTCTGTTTTTGTCATCTCAGCGGCCATTTTAAGTGTTGGCGCAACATCCCCAATAACCATGTCGGGTTTAAATTCACGAATGGCATTTACCTGAGAGCGGAAAACCCTTTCCAAATCAGCAACATTTAACCATGAGAAATCAAATTTTTCGGAACAAGCCATTACTTTTTGGGAATCAAACTGCTCGCCATCAAATGTTTCGAAGCCATGTTCTGTAATATAGTTAACATATTTATCGCTGTTCAAAAATATCACATCATATTCATTCTTATTAAAGTGCTGGTTAACTAAAACTATACATCTTAAATAATGCGACAACAAATCGAACGGAAAAACAAGTATACGTTTTTTAGGCATCCTGTTTCGGGGCAAGGGATTCATAAACAGAAATGGTAAGCATCAAAAGGAACATACCATAAAAAATGTCTTCAAATGGAATGGTTAACATTCTTATTCCCAAATTATGATCGTTATTGTACCAAACAATTGGTGTATCAGGACCTGTGCCGGTTAAAATTCCGTTAACAATAAAAAAAGGGATCAACAAAATGAGATAAGAAAAATAAAATTTATGCAACCATTTTGCTTTAAAAACATATTTTAATATCAAAATAAAAAGTGCAAGCGCTGTAAAAGTAACAGAAGTATAAAGTCTGTTGTAATTCAGTGCAGCAATAATAGCAAGGAACAGCACAAGAGAGATAGAGATCACATTTTCTGCTTTAAAAAAAAGATCCATTTTCAAAAATTTATTAAAACAATGATAGGTAAAAACACAAGCAAATGGGATACAGATAAAGAACAGAATCTCTTCCAGTGGCAAATTAAAAAAAGTAATACCAAGTAAATAATTACTATTGAATCCCCATATACCTGCGAGAGTGAAAGCAATATCCCAAGGAATAAAAACGATTAATGCAAGAAGTACTGCTATAAAAAACGAACTGAATTTTTTATAGAATTTAATTTTGGGATGGAATGAAAATAGAAACGGAACAAATACCGATGCAATATTTATAATTAGGTATAACTGTTTCATTTTCGATTTATTTTAATAGCTTCTTTGAAATATTTTATTGGCACCCATAACATTCCAAAAGATTCACCATCATGTTTCGTTAAATATTTGTGATGCACCTTGTGTGCTTTTCGAATAGCCCGCAGGTAAACTGAATCAGAATTTCTGAATACCTTGAAACGTTGATGAATAAAAACGTCATGCACCAAAAAATAGGCTGCGCCATATAAAGTAATACCGGCACCAATCATTAAAAGAAAATCTAAGTGAAATAGACTTCCAAAGAGCAAACAAAGTATTCCCGGAATAGCAAAGATTAAAAAGAAAAAATCGTTCTTTTCAAAAAAACCTTTCTTTTCTTCTTTTTGGTGATGATCTTTATGTAAAAACCAGCCAAAACCATGCATAATGTATTTATGTGAAAGCCAGGCCACACATTCCATAATTAAGAATACGGCTAATATTATCAATACATTAATTACTATTTTTATCATAATGCAAGAAGTACTTTTAAATGTTTATTTAAAGTTAATTAACTGTTTTTTAGCCAATAAATATCTTACCAATTGTTCAAGAGCAGGTTTTAACCAAACGGTATAACTAGAGGGGTTAATATTCAGATCTTCTTTAAGTTCATCAATATTCATCCATTTCCAATCGCTAGCCTCACTTTTGTTGATAACAGGAATATTATCTGAATACCCAAAAAATACATGATCATACTCGTGTTCTATTAAGCCATTTACAAATTCTGCCTTATAAATAAATTTGGATACAAACATTAAGTCACATGAAATGTTCATTTCTTCTTTGAGTCTTCTATTGGCGGCTTCTTGTATTGTTTCGTCTATTCCAGGGTGACTGCAACAAGTGTTTGTCCATAAACCTCCTGAATGATATTTATTTAAAACTCTTTGCTGCATCATTATTTCGCCATTTGCGTTGACGATAAATATAGAAAAAGCACGGTGAAGTAAACCTTTTTGGT
Source organism: Bacteroidia bacterium (assembly GCA_030654175.1). Lineage (GTDB taxonomy): Bacteria > Bacteroidota > Bacteroidia > 2-12-FULL-35-15 > 2-12-FULL-35-15 > 2-12-FULL-35-15. The sequence goes on along the minus strand of JAURXZ010000049.1, from coordinate 339,940 downwards.
GTACTTCAAGTTTGGGCATTAACCCAATAGGTTCATCGTTAGAATTTACTAAAACAACATGTGTGTTCATTTAAACATTATTTTTTCGTTAGGACTGAAAGAACTTGAAGTGAGTATATATTCTCTTATTTTTTCTTTTAGATCAAGATCGAGGAGTTTGCCCCAGCCCTTAATAATAATCAATTTATCTGAATTAATATTCATGCTATATCCAAGAAAAAATGGAGCATTTGTTTGCACACAAAACCGCATGAAACAAATTTCAATATTTTTCGGATCTGTCATAATAGCTTTTTCCAACATGTCCTTTCCTTTAATAAAAAATGCAAGTTTGCTGTAAGGATTGAAGGAATGATTGGCTTGAATTAAATTAGCCATACCTTTATAACATAGAAGCAATGGATCAGTTTTAACGTCAAGATTTTCCATCACCATCAAAAACTTACTGGCAGAGTCTTTATTAGCAGCTGCATAATAATAAAGTTTTCTCAGATCATAAGTATCTGGAGTTACTGCTATTGATAGTTTAAGCAGCAAACAAAAGAAAAATAAAAATATTAACCTCATAATAAATTAATTTTGTTTCTTACAAGTGAATTAAACATTAATCCGAATTTATTAAGGTTCGGAATCCTAATTCGTGCATGCATAACTTTTTCAGCAGGTGTTTGTTTAATTTTCAAAAAAAGTTTTTTGTAATAGTAATAGGCTAAATAAACACCACCTCTTGAACTGGAAGGAAGCATTTTTATACCAATAAGTGCATGATTGAATTCCGCTTCAATCTCATCCTGTATTTTCAATTTTTCGATTTGAGAGAATTGTTGGAAATCAACACCTGGAAAATATGTTCGGCCAAGTAAGGTATAATCTGCTTTGAGGTCTCTTAAAAAATTCACCTTTTGAAAAGCCGAACCAAGACTCATAGCATAAGGCTTTAGTTTATTGTATAATTCATGATCGCCTTCTACAAAAACTCTTAAGCACATTAAACCTACTACTTCTGCAGAACCAAGTATGTATGTTTTATATGAATCAACATTGTGCTCTTTCTGAATGAGATCCATTTCCATACTTTTGATGAAGGTATCAATTAAATCCCATTCAATATTATAGGTATGAACTACCTTTTGAAACTGGTTGAGAATTGGATTAATACTGATCTTTTGCTCAATGGCCTGACGGGTATCTTTTCTTAACCTTTCCATGAGCAAGACTTTATTATAATCGTGAAAGCTATCTACGATCTCATCAGCCAATCTTACAAAGCCGTAAACCCCGTAAATAGAATCATGAAATCGTTTATTTAAAAAATAAATCCCCAAAGAAAAACTTGTGCTGTAAGCCTTGGTAACATGTTTACTACAATTTGCGGATATGTTGTCAAATATGGCCTTCATAATTTTATTTTAAATGTTTCATTAATTCAGTTGCTGCAATTTGTCCGGAAATAATTGATGGCGGAACACCAGGTCCTGGAACGGTTAATTGTCCTGCAAAAAATAAATTGTTTACTTTTTTACTTTTCATTTTTGGTTTAAAGATGGCTGTTTGACGAAGCGTGTTTGCTAAACCATATGCATTCCCTTTGTAAGCATTATAGTCGTTAATAAAATTAGAAACAGAATAGCTTTTTTTATATATAATATTAGCACGAATATCTTCACCAACATATTTGCATAAACGATCCATCATGATATTATAATAATGCTCTCGGGTTTCTTCGGCATCATCAAGTCCGGTTGCAATTGGCATCAAAAGAAATAAATTTTCAGAACCTTCGGGTGCCACAGAAGGATCGGTTTTAGAAGGACAACAAACATAGAACAATGGCTTTGCTGGCCATTTCTTATTTTTATAAATTTCTTCAGCATGTTCTTCAATATTTTCATCAAAAAATAAATTATGATGAATTAGCTTATTTACTTTATTATTCAATCCTAAATAATAAATCAAGCAAGAAGGAGCAAACGTTTTTTTATCCCAATATGTATCATCATACATCCGAAATTCTTTCGGAAGCAAGTTCTTTTCTACATGATAATAGTCTGCTGAAGCTATGACAGCATCTGTTTCAATATTTACGCCATTTGATCGTATGTGACTTATTGATCCATTTTGTAATTCAAACCGTTCAATATTCTCTGAAGTTTTAAAAGTAACACCTGAGTCAATCGCAATTTTTTTAAATGCATCTACCACTTTTCCAAAACCACCCATTGGATAAAAGGTTCCTTGCTTAAGGCCCGTGTAATTCATTAAACTATATAATGCTGGTGTATCTTTTGGCATAGCTCCTAAAAAAAGAACAGGGAATTCGATAAGCGCAATTAACTTTGGGTTCTTAAAATAAGATCTAACATGATTTTTAAAAGAGGAAAAAAGCTGAATATTGATAGCATCTTTAAGTAAAGAAAAACTCATGAATTCTTTAATAGAATGGCCCGGAAAATATACCATATCGCTCATTCCAACTTTGTACTTATACTCAGCCTGGGCCATGAATTTTTTAAGACTGGAAGCGCTACCTTTTTCGATACTTTCAAAAAGACTACACAATTGATCAAAATCTTCAGGAACATCTAAATGATCATCTTCGCCAAAGATCACCCTGAAGCCAGGATCAAGTTTTTTTAATTCATAAAAGTCAGCAGCAGTGTGGCCAAATAAATTATAATACCGCTCAAATACATCTGGCATCCAGTACCAACTGGGCCCCATATCAAACAAAAAACCTTGAGCCTGGATGGTTCTTGCCCTGCCACCTATTGTATCATTTTTTTCATATACAGTAACCGTCTTCCCTTCAGCAGCAAGCAAAGCTGAAGCTGTTAAACCTGAAAAACCAGAACCGATGATCGATATTGATGACATATGATAATGTTTAAAAGGTTAAAAATAATTATTCAATCATTTCAATTAAAGATTGTAATTCTTTTATCCAAACTCTATTTTTATTTAATGGAATATTTGCAATGATCTCTTTTTTGCCGGAAAAACAGATAGTAGATTTTTTAAAATCGCCATTTAATTTGGTGATCAGATCATTTATTTGATTGTCGTAATGATTCTTAACAAAAAAGGTATATAAATGTGTACCCTCGCATTGTTTAACCACCCTAGATAAATTATCATAAGGCACTTTTCCTCCTAAATAAATTACTTTTTTGCCATGCTTTCGTATAAGATAATAAGCAAATAAAAGTCCGATTTCATGCTCCTCCTCTTCATTCAAAAAAAGAACCCAGGTCTGGTTGGCATTTTTGGGAATGGATAATGAATCGATGGTAGAGAATAATTTTTTTTTTATCAAATTGGAAAAAAAATGCTCCTGCGCAGGCATAATATCATTTTTGCACCACATTAATCCAACGCGCACCAACGTAGGATAAATAACATTTAAATAGGTTTTATTTAAACGAAACTTTATTACACAATTCGAAAAGATTTGTTCGAAAAGAGCTTCATCAAAAGTAGCTATGGAAATAATGATCTGGCTAATGATGCTTTCGAACCCCCTCTCATTTTCATAGGCATCAGCAATGATCTTATCAAGCTCAATACTAATTTGTTTTGGCGACAAATCGGCAATGTGAGAGATCTTCATTCCGGCATTAATCAATTCTTTTACATTAAGTAGTTTTTTAAACTGCTCATCATCATAATACCGAATATTTGTTTCAGAACGCATAGGCTTAAGCAAACCATACCTTTGTTCCCAAATTCTTATCGTATGAGGTTTTACTCCACTAATAATGCCTAGTTCTTTAATTGAATAAGTTGCCATATTTTTGTTTAACCTTTTACAAAATTACTTAAACAAAATGATTTGCGCAAATTTCTACGGTAGATTGTATTTTCGAACTCTCAATCAGGTTATACTATTCCTGGCAAAAGTTGACATACCCAAAAGGAATATCATGTGAGTTCCACATCTCGCTTAATCATTGTAAAGTCTTGACAACCTGAGGCTTGGTAGCCTATTTTCCTTATGACAGTTTAATATTTCTATTAAATATATTTATATTCAAAATTTAAATGTTCGATTTTTTTTGATTGCAAATCTCTGTTGAAAATATGCGTAATGAAATGTTGAATATCCTCCAAAAAGATGATTAAGATCAAAGTTTTAGAAAAAATACAATATTATGAGATTCGAAAATTACAGTTAAAACTTTTCAAACATATCTCATATATTGGGTGGAATTCCCTCCTAGGATAAGTTCATTCGCACTATTAAATAGCAATAATGAATCCAAGATATACATAATCCTTTCTAAGATAAGTAGATATTTTCGCTATAAATCCCAATTAATGATACAACTATTTATACATAATAATTCGACTACAGTTAGTACAGTATTTTTCTCTTTTAATCAAAATATAATGGAATTTAATATTTCAAAAACTTACATTTGTGTCAGAGTCGATTTTAAAAAAATTTCCTTTTATATGAAAAAATTAAGCAGGTTACTGTTATACAATTGGTGTTTTAATACATTAGCGATAGCTATGTGTTTAAGCAACTTAAGCTATGGTCAAAGCTACTCCATCTCATCTAAGGGAGCTAATTATGGTAATGGTGGTGCTTACAATGCACCAACAGTTACAAAACAGTATATTATGCCTAGTTATAATGCTCCCAAAAGCGTTTCTTCTTTTGGCACAAGTCAATCCGGAAGTTCAACAAGTTCTTACTCCGGCAGCTCTTCATCCTACTCTTATGGAAGCAGCGCAGTTTATCGGTCCAAATGGCAACAGAAATATGATAAATATAATAAGAAAGAATTAGCTTTAACAAAAGCAAAAGAAGTGGCAGCAAAAGAATGGAAAACGAATGCTGATAAGGTTATATTAAACTATAATGCAGGGAAATTCTTTGAAGCAGAAAAAATCAGAAGATCATTTCCTAATTATGCACCTGATGGTGTAGGTGATATTATCAAGTACGAAAATCCTGATCCTAATGGCTATGACCCCAGTATGTATCTGGGAAAACCTTTCCAGGATGAATATGAAAATCGCTTTCAATTTATATGCTTACTGCTAATGGGTGAGTTAAAAGAATACAACGAAATAATAGAGTATTATCAAAATCATTTTGTTGAAATAAAATATGACAGAAATTACCGGCCTATCAGCTATACGTATAATCATCAGGAGCAAACTCCGGCATTGGTTAAAAAATTTCAGAATTTCACCTATCCGGAAATATTGCAATTAGAATCCGTATACATTGAAGCTTTAAAGCAGAAGTCGGGTAAAATAGCAGCCCGCAAATACTGGACTGCAGTGAGCAATTACTATGTGCCTTATATCAAAGGAAAAGTTACGGACTTGAAAGAAAAAAGCAGATGCTATAATAACATTGCAATGGTGCAGCTACAACTAGGCCTTACGGAAGATGCCGTGAAATATTTTGATAAGCAATTAAGCCTTACGCCTAATGATTATTTAGTTCGTTTTACTGTGCTGCAAAACATTGTAGATTACACGAATACATCACTGCAAAATGATACTGCTGCAATAGCCTATTGTCTGAAAGGTTTGAATTACTTACTTACAATAGCTCCTGTTAAAACCGATAAGGAATTAACGTATACCATCAATTTTGATAAAGTTATTCTTTTAATGGGTTTGAAAAATTATCAGGAGGCTTGCTCCGTTTTAAAATCGTCCGGTACGACTGCACAACAAAACAATTTTACGTATTGGCTCCTGGAATCTCGTTTGTATCTTGAGATAGATAGTATTGATAGTTTTCTTTCCCTTACTCAAAAAATGGCACATAATCTGGAGAATATAACTCCTCTACAAAGTGCTGAGTTTGGTACTTTACTTGCCGAGTGGGGTATGAAATATGCGAACCAATATGCACGAGCTGAAAATGAATATAACCAAGCCATTGCCCTTTTTCCTTCCGATTGGACGTATTCATTAAGGCTTGCGCAGATCTATGAACATCAGAATAAAGATAATGAAGCAATTGAATTATTAGAAAACCTTATAATCGATAATCCGGATGAATTTCCTCTTTACCTTCAATTAGGCGACCAATACGTAAAAAAAGGCAAAACAAAAAAAGCAAAAGAACAGTATTTTCTTGCATTGGCAAAAGGGGCCATTTTAAGTAACGAAGCTGCTGCTATTACTAATCCTAAATAATACTATTGATGATAAAATATTTTTTAATTCTGACTGTCTTTTTAGCAACAACTTGCAGTGCATATTCGCAAAAAGGCCAGGTTGCAAAAAATTTTGCAACTTATTACAAGGAATACAGAGATGTATTTATTGAAAACATCGCGGAAGAAACAGCTTATGGGCTGCAGTTTACTCTTCAGATGCAATTTTTAGATGCCCGTTTCCTACCATTTCCAGACTTACCGAATGAGAAAATTAAAGACCAGCAGGATGCACTTTGCGGCACCTTAAAAGTAAAACAAAAAAAATTTACGCTGTCGAATGGCCGAGAATATGTTACTGACTATGATGAGCAAGGAAGAGTTATTAAATATACCACTCAAAATTTTGTACAAACCTTTCGGTATTACGCAGATTCAATTATTGAAAATGTAAGTTATGGCTATTCCGAGCTTAAACAGCACATAAAATGTAAATACGATTCAAAAAAACGATTACAGCTTTTGGTAAAATTACCGAATACTGGCGAATCTGGTTCCGGAGATATACTTTGTGGAAGACAATATACTGCTGATTATTTTAGGTCGGTAGAAAGGGTTAAAAACACTTATTCGGAAAAGTTTGATGAAGCGGTTTACAACATTTCCTATATGGATGGTTCAGCAGAAGATCCGGATCAGACAGTTGGTTCAATTTATGATTTGCAAGGTAAGGTTATTGAATCCGGAAGATGCAAATTTAATTATTATGAAAATGGCCTGCTGAAAAGCTTTATAGCTTCCGATGGCCCTGGAGGTGGGTCTGGAAATTATACTTATGACGAAAAGGGAAGGCTAACCGCTTATGCCAATTCTTACTATTATGGCAAAGATGCCTCATTTAGTTACCTTGACAATGGTCTTTTAAATAAGGTCAGAGGAAAAAAAGTAAAATATGTGTTCTATTAAGAAAGCCCATTCACGGAAACATTATTTTTTTCACAGAAAAAGGTATTCTCAGGATATTCATTCTCTAAAAACTATTGTTTTCGATTCTTCGCAAATAAACAAAAAGTCCTGCAGGTACTGGGGACTTTTTGTTTTAATTTGTGGAATCCACCGACTGGATCTCGAACTCTTTTATTCACGATTTGGAAATTTTAATAAATTTAAAAAAACATCTGACACGGAAATAATTCAATAAAGACTCACAAATAGAGCAAGCAGAGAAATCTTTCACAAACACAAACGAAATTGAATTAAAAAAAGAAACTCTTCTCAGGAAATCACGAGAATCACTAATTAATTATGCTAATAAATCATTAAAGTCCTTTGGATCAAATGGAATATCCTTTTTAATTTTAAACAGCTAAAAAAGCCTAATTTTACCTTACCAGGAAGAAGTCAACAATTGCCAAGCATACTGTAAAATTGAGGATTGTGTGCCTTTTTTTTGGGGAGGGGTAAATTAAATTACTAATAATTAAATACAAAATCAATTAATGGATTTTACAAATGCATCATTGAAACAAATTTCTGTTCACTATATAGGAACCAATTCAACTGAACAAGAATTAATATTATCAAAAGAACCTTTAGTTATTGATGAAGAACTGTCAGATAGATTAAAACCGTTTTTCTTAAATAAATTTATAAATGTTTACGAAAAATATAAATTCACGCATGCTTCATCTTTAAAATTTAATGAAGTTTATAATTATATGCGTGAGATATTTTCTGAAGAAACACCTTTTCACGAAGCCTCACTAAACATTGTCCATCATTTAGCCCAAAGCTCTAACCATCCAAAAATTAAATCGGGTGAGTTGTATGTCTGTTATTTTGAAGGATGTTTGATAGAAAACAAAACGATGGATGCCATTGGTGTTTTTAAAACAGAAACGAAGAATGGTTTTTTTGAAATAGATGAAGTGAAGAGCAAATTTTCTATAACATACAAAGAAGGTATTGATGTAAATAAATTTGATAAAGGCTGCCTCGTATTTAATACAAATAAAAAAGAGGGCTTTGAAGTTTTAATAATTGACAATCAAAATCGTGGGGAGGAAGCTCAGTTTTGGAAAGAAACGTTTTTAGGATTAGTACAGTTGAATAATGAATTTAATCAAACAAATCAATTTTTAAACATCACTAAAAGCTTCGTTACAAAACAATTATCTGAAGAGTTTGAAGTTACCAAAGCAGATCAGATAGATTTGCTTAATCGTTCTGTTCAGTATTTTAAAGGCCACGAAAATTTTGATAAAAAAGAGTTTGAAGAAGAGGTGCTTCAGGATAAAGGGATAATAAAATCATTCAGGAATTATGATGAAACCTTCAGAGAAAGTCATGAAATAGAAGTAGCAGATAGTTTTGAAATATCGCCACAAGCAGTAAAAAAACAAGAACGCGTATTTAAAAGCGTTTTAAAACTCGACAAAAATTTCCACATTTACATCCATGGAGATAAAGAATTAATAGAGCAAGGTGTAGATGCTGATGGTAGAAAATATTATAAAATATATTATAAGGAAGAGAATTAGATTTCGAAAAATATTGTTGTTCGATTATCTTTTTCCATTCTTCTGTACAAGTTATGAACACCTAATGCGTTTATTTTTTATACCTCTGAACCCCCTATAAAAATTGTTTTTTTGTAAACGTCCCCCATTGCGTCCCCCGATTAAAATAAAAAACTGCAAGTGGCTAAAAACAAGCCACTTGCAGTTTTTTTTTCTGTGGAGTCGGAGGGATTCGAACCCTCGTCCAAACAAGGAATTAATAAGCTTTCTACATGCGTAGCTCTTATTTAATTTTCGAGAAGTGGCCGGTATAAGTCAAACCAACCACAACCTTATTCCCTTAATTTCGCCTGATCATCGGGATTCTGACCAAACTATCTCAACATTTGTGATACTTTAACGGGACGCAGTAGAGAAGAGCTTCCCGGGAAGTAGAAAGTGCTTAATTTCTAAAACTAAGCAGCTAACGCGTAATTGTTTTCGCCAGTTAGACGAGTGAGAGTTGATATTTACGAGCCATATTCACAACGCTCGGCATGCTTACATAAAAATCGCACCTGCTGTCAAAACCGTGACGACCCCATTATTAATTACAAAGATACAAAATAAAAAGCGGTTTTGTTAATGTTGTTCATCAAAAATTCTCAAATACAATTTGTTGAGGTAAAACAAATAATAACCTGAAATGCCCGCGTTAGGGATTGCAACGTAAATCCTTTTCTGTTTAGAAAAGATTGAAGTGGAAAGCCCGCCCCCTTTCTTTTTAGAAAGGGGAACGCCCAAATGAAAATCGCCCAATTTATTTACCTTTAAATACCAACAAAATCAAAGCATTTAAAATATGAACAATCTATTATGTTTTATATTATTTTTGTATCTTGAATTAAAAATTGCAAAACAGGTAATCAGTAAATGAAGGAATTTTTTAAAAAGCTTTGGCGTTTCACCTGGAAAGCTGCAATGTGGTTTCTTATTATAAGTATTGCATCCGTTATTCTCTTCCGTTGGCTTCCTATTCCTTTAACTCCACTCATGCTCACCCGATGTGTTGAACAGAAGATGGATGATAAAGAAATGAAGCTCAAAAAGGATTGGGTTCCATTCGAAGAAATTTCTCCAAGTTTACAGTTAGCAGTTGTTTGTTCCGAAGATCAAAATTTTATAAATCATAGTGGCTTTGATTTTAAGGCGATCGAAAAAGCAATGGATTATAATGCCACTCACAAAAAACAGCGTGGAGCAAGCACCATCAGTCAGCAAACAGCAAAAAATGTTTTTCTTTGGTCGGGGCGAAGTTGGATCCGGAAAGGGTTTGAAGTATATTTTGTTTTTTTGATCGAAACTATTTGGAGCAAAGAACGGATCATGGAAGTTTATTTGAATGTAATTGAAATAGGTGATGGTGTTTATGGTGCACAAGCTGCCTCCAAAACATTTTTTAAAAAGGATGCCAAAAACCTAACAAAATCCGAAGCAGCTTTAATAGCGGCCGTTTTACCAAACCCACTAAAATTTTCTGTTGCTAAACCCACTGCATATACCCGCTATCGCCAAAATTGGATCCTCCGCCAAATGGGCTTCTGGGGCGGCACATTAAAATATGAAGCGCCTGCACCACCTGTAGAAAAGAAAAAAAGGAAGAAGAAAAAGTAAAATTTTGTCCCACGGTAATTGACAAAGCCATTCAAAGTTAAAAAGCCTTATTTCATTGAAATGCACGTTAGGGATTGCAGCGTAAATCCTTTTCTGTTTAGAAAAGATTGAAGCGCAAAGCCCGCCAATTCTTTTTTAAGAATTGAACGCCCAAATGAGCTGTAGAACTAATAAAGAATCCTACACCCCGGCAGCAGGGCTCTTAAAATTACGACATCATACTCCTTAAAATAATTCCCCCTCAGATCAAGCACTTCAAGGTTTTTCAGAAAACAAATAGAGTCGGATATCTTGGATAGTTTATTGCTTTTGAGAGAAAGTTGTTTTAAATTTTTCAGTTTAAAAATGCTTTTTGGCAATTCTGTGATCTGGTTGTTGTCTAAAACCAATTGCTCCAAAGAGCTAATATTCCCAATAGTTTTTGGTATTTTAGTTATCCCGCACATTACAAAAGTTAAGTTTTTTAATCTTTTAAATTCTCCAAAAGAAGTTGGCAGGGTATCTAACTTAGTATTGAATAAAAGCAGTGTATTTAAGTTTGATAGATACCCAATTGAGTTTGGAAAATAAAATGTACCCGCTGAATTATTTTGCATTTCCAATACTTTCAAACGCCCTAAATAAGCAATATCCCAAGGCAAGGAATCCAGTTTTGTGCTATGTAAATGTAATTCGGTTAGATTTTCCAAATTGCGAAAACCTGTTGGCAAAGAGGTAATTGCATTTCCGATACATGCAAAATAAAGGAGATTAGTAAGGTCTTTAAACTCAGCCGGTAGTTGGGTAAGTCCGTTACTTGTTAATTGTAAAGCTTGCACTTGTGAAAGCTTGCCAAGTTTTGGAAGTAATTTTGGATCAATTACCTGGTCTTCAATTTTTACTTTATAAGCGATATTAACATCCACCAAAGCATCTTTCAGATTGGTGTAAACCATACCCGGAGGGCCATATTTATCAAAAGCATCATGTTCCTCCTGCGCGTTTAAAAGGAGTGAGAAGGAAAGAAAAAAGAAGAGTAAAATTTTATTCATAAACACAGGATTTGACACTAATTTCGCAAATTATTATTTTTTAAGGTTCGCCATTGTAAGTTCACAAACTCTCATAGGCAGATTATTTGCGTTAGGGATTGTAACGAAAATCCTTTTTGTCCTTACAAAAAGATTGAAGTGAAAAGCCCGCCCCTTTTTACCTCCCCCCGTCCTTTGGACACCCCTCTCCATTTGGAGAGGGGAAGGGGGTGAGGTAGAAAGGGAACGCCCAAATTGATTTCCAACTCTAATCAACCCTGTCCTGCCCTATCCAAATTCCTACCTTACAAAAGAACAACTCCAGGAAGCAACATTATTTTTATCATCAATTACATCAATATTAAAAGTATGTTTCCCTGGTTTAATATCAGTATCAAATGTATAAAACAAAAGATCTTGTTTTACTTCATATTCGCATAAAACCCATTTGCCATCAATAGTTGCGCGGTATTTCTTTATTCCTGAAAGATTATCAGTTGCTTTGATCCCGATAATTTTTGCTCTTTTAAGATCAACATTGTTTTTATCCACAACCTTAAAATCCGGTTTTATTTTAGGAGCAGTTGTATCCACTGTTATTGCAAAACTACCAAAGGTTTTTAATTGGGCACTGATCCAACCATCTTTATAAGTACCACCTTCATACCTGCGTTTGCCTTTATCTTTTATTGAAACAATTGCCGCTTTACTTTGTAATGATACCGGTAAATTATCCGCTTTTAAACTCAGGGTATACGCTTTTTGCAAAGCCGTTTCATTATCTTGTATATGGTGAACCAGCGAGTAGGTCCCACTTAATTTAGGTGATCGGTAATAATTAAATTTTATATCATCATACAATGCATAAGCGGGAATGGTGATCTCTATATCCTCCTTTTTATGCTGATTCTCTTTAAAACAATCAAAAACAACCCAATTTGAACTCACAATTGTTTCATTCGCTTTACTTTTAGAGGTGCTGCGCACTTTCAGCATCCATTCGGTAGTATTACCGGCATAATCTTTTAAAATATATTTTATCCAATGCACGGAATCATCGTTAAAATTGATAATTCCATCATTTAAAACATTCCTGTAAATTCCCAGTTGGTTATTTTTTGAAACAAAACTTTTTTGAATAGTAGTATTGTGTTTTTGTTTGTCAACAAAATCAATATGCGTATTTACATAACGTGCATTTTCAAAAGTAAATTTTTCTAATTCGTGATAATAGATACGTTTGCCTCCCGACTGTAATTCAATGGAAAATACGCCATTATGATTGGATGAACCCGTTTCGGTATCATAACATTCTATACCAAAACCAATAGTTCCACCCACAGTTATGGTATCTGATATATTAAATGAATGTTTCCCTTTATTATAAATAGGTTTGATTTTTTTTATCAAATGTTTTCCATTAACAGTGGAATTTTCACCGATCGGATAAATAGCCAATCCGGTGATAACCGGCTTAACATTATCCTTAACCGCATACCCAAAACAATAAGGATTGATTGGTGTTTCGCTTTTGGTTTCCCTTATCTCAAAATGCAAATGGGGCCCCATTGAACCACCCGTATTGCCCGACAATGCAATAAGATCACCCTTTTTTACAGGGATCAGACCGGCCGGAAGTAAGGTGTCAATTTCAAAGGATTCCTTATGAAAATGAACATTTTTAGTGAATGTACCAATTTCGGTGTTAAAACGGAGTAAATGTCCATAAACCGTAGTATATCCATTGGGATGATTGATGTACAGGGCTTTACCATAACCATAAGGACTGATCTTTATACGGGCAATATAACCATCTGCTGTAGCATAAATGGGCATCCCTTCACGATTATTGGTTTTTATATCAAATCCCGCATGAAGGTGATTAGGACGAATTTCCCCGAAATTTCCGGCAAGACACAAAGAAGTATCAATTGGGGAACGAAAACAATCGGTAGGATAACCCGTCTGAGCAAAAATACAGTTGCCCGATAACTGCATGAAAATGACTAATAGAAGACGCTTTGGCATTGTGTAAAGATACATAAAACATTTCAAAAATTATTTTGCAGTTCCGATATTGAATGTTATCTTTGCAAGTAGTGTTAAATTTCCATTTTTAGCTATTGATTATGAACGAATTAACTTTATCCATTACCGATTTAAAATCAAAAGTTGAAAAATTAGTGACTTTACATCAACAGCTAAAAAAAGATAACGAACAATTATATTTGGATAGCGAAAATTTACAAAAAACAATTGACGAACAAAAAATTACTTACGAGTTGTTACTTAATGAACAAAAGATCACAATTCAAACATTAGAAAACTACAATAAAGAATTAATACAAAGTAAAAACGAAGAACAAAACAAAATAGTTTCGGATACGAAACTAAGAATTAATGAACTTGTACAGGAAATAGACAATTGCATTACTCTTTTGAAGTAAAGAACAGTTCAAAGTTATAAGACAGTTTAAAATTAGTTAGTTCAAAGTTTGAAAGTTACTGCAACTTTAAACTTTCCAACTTTAAACTTTTCAACTTATTAACTTTAAATAAATAAAATGGCAGACGTATCATTGAAAATTTTAATTGCCGGCCGCGTTTATCCTCTAACTGTAAAACAGGAAGAAGAAGAAAGTGTGTTACAAATGGCTAAAATGATCAATGATAAGATGAAGGAATTTGAGCAAAATTATTCGGTACGCGACAAGCAGGATCTACTAGCCATGTGCGCACTTAATTTGTTGACCACTCAACAAAATACTCCTAAAAAAGCCCCCGAGCTGGAACTGGAACTTATCCGCCAGCTTGATTTATTTGTTTCTGATTACCTTCAAAAAGAAAGCAAAGCCTCTTAATTTACAGAATTGTTAACAATAGCCTGTAAACAACAATTTCTCCGTTCCGGTTCATAAGTACCCCAAAATTCTACTTTTGGCTCTTGAAAAGAGCAAATGAAGGATTTTTCATCAACATTTAATTATATACAGATATGGACTCAATGAGTATTACAGTAGCCCTGGTTGGACTGGTTTTAGGGGCAATAATAGCATTTTTGGTTATTAAAAAATCGAACGAAGGAAAAGCAACAAACATTGTTAAAGATGCTGAAGCTAAAGCCGAAGTGATTAAAACAGACAAAATTTTACAAGCTAAAGAAAAATTTTTACAGCTTAAAGCCGAACATGAAAAGGTGATCAATGAAAAAAATCAACACATTCTTCAGGCTGAAACACGTATCAAACAAAAAGAACAATCACTTTCACAAAAGCAAGAGCAAACACAACGTAAAGATGCTGAATTAGAGGCTGTTAAAAAGAATCTGACTCATCAATTGGAATTGGTTAATGCAAAACAGGCGGAAGTTGATAAATTTCACCGCAGACAAGTGGAACAACTGGAAGTGCTTAGTGGAATGAAAGCGGAAGACGCTAAGGCTCAGTTGGTTGAATCATTAAAAGCAGAAGCCAAAACTGCTGCAATGGCGCATATCAAAGACATTGTGGAAGAAGCAAAAATTTCTGCCAATCAGGAAGCAAAAAAGGTTGTGATCCAAACTATCCAACGTGTTGCTACTGAGCATGCTATCGACAATTCAGTTTCTGTTTTTAATATCGAAAATGACGAAATCAAAGGTCGTATCATTGGCCGTGAAGGACGTAATATCCGTGCCCTTGAAGCTGCAACAGGAATTGAGATCATTGTGGATGATACCCCCGGAGCAGTTATTTTATCAGGTTTCGACCCTATCCGTAGAGAAATTGCTCGTTTAGCTTTACATCAATTGGTTACTGACGGACGTATTCACCCTGCACGTATTGAAGAGATCGTTGAAAAAGTGAAAAAACAAATTGAAGAAGAAATTATAGAAACCGGTAAACGTACCACTATCGACCTTGGTATTCATGGTTTACATCCCGAGCTAATACGGATGGTTGGGCGTATGAAATACCGTTCGTCATACGGTCAGAATTTATTGCAGCACTCACGTGAAGTTGCTAACCTTTGTGCTATCATGGCAGCAGAGTTGGGCTTGAACGTGAAACTGGCAAAACGTGCCGGTTTATTACATGATATTGGAAAAGTACCTGATGATTCCCCTGAAATTCCACACGCTATTTTAGGTATGCAATTGGCTGAAAAATATAAGGAGAAACCGGAAGTTTGCAACGCCATAGGTGCTCACCACGATGAAATTGAAATGACAACTTTAATTTCACCTATCGTTCAGGTTTGTGATGCCATTTCCGGTGCTCGCCCTGGTGCTAGACGTGAAGTGGTTGAACAATACATCAAGCGTTTGAAGGATCTGGAAGCATTGGCCCTCTCCTACCCCGGTGTTGAAAAAACCTATGCAATTCAGGCTGGTAGAGAATTACGTGTATTAGTTTCTTGCGATAAAGTAACAGATAAGGAAGCTGAAGTACTTTCATTTGATATTTCACAACGTATTCAAACCGAAATGACTTATCCCGGACAGGTTAAAATTACCGTGATCCGTGAAACAAGAGCTGTGAGTATTGCGAAATAGTTTTATTAATCGTTATTGATTTAAATTCATTTGGGCGTTCCCTTTCTTGAAAAAGAAAGGGCGGGCTTTTCACTTCAATCTTTTTGTAAGGACAAAAAGGATTTTCGTTGCAATCCCTAACGCAAACTTTCGCAATGAAAGAGATATAAAGTATCTAATTCGGAGCAGTTTTTGTTAAAAATCTACCCTTTTTCATGTTAAAACGACTATTATCAAAGTCTGAGTTTACCAAAAACACTTTTATATTAGTTATAGGGGCAATTGTCGCCCAAAGTATCCCTTTATTATTACATCCTTTTCTTAGAAGAATCTATTCACCGGAAGATTTTGGTGCCATGGCGGTATACCTTAATATTTTTGGTATGCTTACCATTGTGTCGGCTTTAAGGTATGAGGCCACCATTGTATTACCAAAAAATAATAACGAAGCTGCAAATATCCTGTCGCTTACTTTTATTATAAATATCATCTTCAGTTCTATTTTGCTTTTGATAATTATTTTTTTCAAAAATGAAGTGGTTCATCTAATAAATTTCCCCGAAAAATATTCAAACTACCTTTACCTCTTGCCTTTTGTTAGTTCCATATTTGGTATCTATCAAAGTATCAATTATTGGTTAATTCGTCAGAAAGCTTTTAAAGCATCTACAAGTAATAAAATAGTAAGAAGAACTGTGGAAGGCGCTGTCCAAGGCATTTTAGGATTTTTTAAAATTCCGGGAGGATTGTTCATTGGTGATCTATCAGGCAATTTCGCAAACGTTATAGCCGGAATACGGCAAATCTTCAAAAATAAGTATGAATTAAGATTTGTATCCAGAAAAAAAATAGGCTACGTTTTTAAGAAATACATCGATTATCCTAAGTTTAATGTACTCCCTACTCTACTCAGCAGCGCTGCAACTATATTGCCTTTTCTATTTATTAATAAGATGTATTCAACCGAAATAGTAGGCTATTTAGATCTTTCCAAATTAGTATTATCCATCCCGCTTATATTTATTGCTTCCACCATATCACAGGTGTTTTTTCAACAAACTACTGAAAAAAAACATAATTCGTTGAGCATCAAAAATGATGTAAAGAATATACTATACCTGCTTTTAACTGTTATTTTTATTGAATTTATTGTGATCGAATTTTTAGGCCCACAATTATTTGGCTTCGTATTTGGCGATAGATATGCTGTATCAGGCGACTATTCCAAGATCTTAATATTTAGTTTTGTCCTGAATTTTATTGGTTCTACGTTTTCTTCTATTTTTATAACCTTCGAAAAAATTCGTCTTAATAGCATTTGGCAAATAACTTATTTCGCTGCGATATGTTCCTTGCTGTTATTCAAAGATTTAGATATCTATGATTTTTTAAAAATATACGTAGCTATCGAAATTGTGATGCATTTGATCTATTGCGCAATGATCTATTTTATTGTGAACGGATATGAGAAAAAGATAATATCAAAAACTTAACAATTAAATATGTTTTGATGAACAATTTATAAGTTATGCTGCGTTAGGGATTGCAGCGTAAATCCTTCTCTTACGCCCTTGCGGAAGGGAAGATTGAAGCGTAAAGCCCGCCCCCTTTCTTTTTCAGAAAGGGGAAACGCCCAAATAATTTTTTGAATAAAAATATTAAGTATGAATCTTAACATGTCGTCTTTTAAAATAAAATTAACAAAAGACTTCCTTATTCTGAATGCCCTGATAGCAGTCATTTATATTGCTTTGGAGTTGTATTACCATAACCTGATCTCGGTAACCTATAATTACATGGGCTTTAAAGCCGACTTTAATTTATCTAAATACATTATTACTAAAGTTGTCTTTCTTTCATTATTAGCAGCCTCCTACACGATATACAGCCGGAATAAATTTTTGTATTCAATTTATCTGCTTCTAATTTTCTTTTTTTATATACCAAATGCTATTCTTTTTTCGATGGGTAATATGCACATTGGACCTTTTGTATCCAACGTTTTTTTTGTTTCTGTTTTTCTTATTACACCATATATTTCATTTCCTATTCCACAAGTTAGCATCCCTACTCAATATAAGGGCACTGCATTAATAGCGCTCTCTATCCTTTTATTAATACCCATCATTGCTACGTTTAAATTAAACGTCAATTTGAATACCTTGCTTCTTTCGGAAATATACTCAACAAGAGAAATGTTCTCCGAAAAGTTAAATGGATACCTCGCTTATTTATATCATTTCGAAGCCAAAACAATCATTCCGGTTGCACTGGTATTTTTTATGATTCATAAAAAACCAATGTTAATAGGCCTTTTTGTTTTAATATTACTATACCTTTTTGTGATCTCGGGAAACAAGCTTGTTTATTTTACCCCTATGATCGTAATTTTTTTCTACTACATTGGAAAAGATTATATTTCAAAAATCAGTTATTTCTTTCTGATCGCAATAATAGTATTTGCCTTATTTCCTATAATTGATCACTTTATTGGTGCGCCAAAGCCTATTTTGAGCGGGACTTTTATTAACAGATTCTTTTTTATCCCAGCCTTATTAACTCAATTTTATTTCGACTTTTTTGATGGTCGACCTTTTTATTTCGCTGAAACTCATTTCTTTAACCAGTTTGTAAAAAGTCCTTACGATATGCGGGTTGGATTTCTGATCACTAAGGTCTATTGGGGTGCGCCTACTGCATTTGCTAATAATGGCATAGTGTCTGATGGTTTTATGAACCTTGGATATTGGGGAGTAGCGCTATTTTCCGGCATTTTTGCTTTACTTTTTAGTTTTTTCAACTCATTAAAATTACATATAGGATATTACGGTATCTTTTTTAGTTATATTTATATAATTTTAAGTGCGCCTTTGCTCACCTGCATTATAACAGGGGGGATTTTGCCTTTTATTTTAATAGCACTAACAATTTTAAATAATAAAAAAGTTAGTTAATCATTGTCAAATTGTTAAATTAATAATATGAGTTATCGTTTTGTAAGAGTAACAAGTAATTATCCCCAGTTTATAAAAAACTTTTATTTACAGAATCCCGAGGTTCATTTAAAATCTTACACAGATCAATACAATCTGCTGGTAAACGAGTCTTTTGAAATGGTAAGTTCTTTTACAAAAAACTTAAATAAGATGGGGGTAGCAGCTTATGATATTATTTCCAATGCTGAAATTTTGCAATCCACCTGGAAAAAAGAAAATAATTTACCACAGGAAATTTCCTTACAGGATTTAATTATTAAGCAGCTGCAATTCTATAAACCTGAAGTAGTCTGGATCGATGATTTTTCGTTTATAGATAAACATTGGAAAGAAATTTTATTAAAACAAGTACCCTCCATAAAATTACTGATTGGCCAAATTTGTGCTCCTTATAATTCAGTTACTGCCGAAAAATTCAAGTTATTCGATATAATGTTCACCTGCATACCTTGCTTAAAAAATGAACTTGCAAAATTAGGTATAAACTCCTATTTATTATACCATGGCTTCGAAACCTCTGCCCTTGATAATATAAATACCAATAATCGTTATCCCGAATCCAATTTTTTATTTTCCGGTTCTTTATATGCCGGTTCGGGATTTCATACCAGCAGAATTGAATATATCGAAAAGATGCTCAAAGCGGGAATTGATATGGACTTGTATTGCAATTTGGAATCAGGAAAAAGAATATTTGTTAAAAAAAGCATGTACATTATCATTAACCTTTTAAAAAAATTGCACCTGAATAGTTTAATTGAGAAAATACCTGTTCTCAATAATAATAAAGGTTATGGGGATGTGTCAATAAAAAATTATTCTAAAGAATTATTAAAAAGTTCCAAGCCCCCTGTATTTGGCTATGAGATGTTCAAATTACTTTCGAAAGCAAAAATTTGTTTTAACATACATGGCGAAGTTGCTGATAAATGTGCCGGTAACATCCGCCTGTTTGAGGCAACCGGTGTCGGAACCTGCTTAGTCACAGATTGGAAAGACAACATTACTGATTTGTTTGAACCCGGTAAAGAAATTATTACCTACAAATCAGTTGAAGAATGTATTGAAAAAGTTAAATGGTTAATTGATAACCCTTTAGAAAGAGAAAAAATTGCGAAAGCGGGTCAAAAAAGGACATTAACGGAGCATTCAATTGAAAACCGGGCCAAATTAATGGATGAAATCATTAAAAACGAGTTAAATAAGGTCAATTCATAAGGTTATACTATTTATGTTAAAACAAAAACGCTTACTCTTTTTCCTTCTTTTTGCAACCTTCATTAGCCTTATAATAATAGTATGGTCGATGAATAAGGGCTTTAATTTGTCGGATGAAGGGTATTATATTACAGGCTACAACAACTTGATCGAATTCCCATTCTGGCTTTCTGCTTTCCATTATTTAACCAATAATACATTATCATACATCGGATCCGGAATTATCTTTTTCAGGTTGGCAAGATTACTTTTAACCATTGCAGGAAGCGTATTTTTATCATATACGCTCTTTGGATTGTTGAAAAAATTCAATTTCGTAAAGAAGGCTAATGAAAAAACTACACTCATCTCTTTAAGTTTATTTGGTATAATTGGAACTTTTGCCGGCTATGGATTGGGGCCTCAGGCATTGTCCTATAATCATTATACGTTAATTTTCGGAGATCTATTTTTAGGACTTATTTTCCTGGCGTTTACCAATTCGCAAAATGTAAAAAAGAACCTTATAATAAGTGGCGCGCTGGGCATTATTAGCGGACTCGAATTTTTTGTGAAGATACCCACCACACTATTACTTTCAGTTCTGTTTATCTGTGTTCAGGTGCTCCTATTCAAACAAATACGATGGTTTTCGTTTTTGAATATTATAACATATTCATTTTTTGCTATCCTTTCATTCTCTCTTATAAGCTTTCCTACTTCACCAATACAAGTCTTGAATGAGTATACCTATGTAATAACTTTTATTTCAAAATTTTATACTCATGATATAAATTATGTACTTTATAATTATAAAATTGGGTTTTTAGATTTTTGGAGCTGTCACCTTGTAAATTATGTTCCCGGCTTATTTTATTTAATTATCGCCTTTGTTATTTCCATTCAAAATCGATTCACCAAGATCAAACCTGTTGGAAGGTTCCTCTTGCTTTTCGTTATATTATCAATGATATATTCTTTTTACAAACAAGGTTATTTTTTGTCAGGCTCAAAACATAATTCAACCGCTCCGTTAATTTACATTGCATTGCTTTTTTTGTTTTCGATACTGTATATTTCCACAAAAACCAAAGCAATAATTCATACAGATTTTTTTCTGGAAAAGGCTTTTGTTGTCCTTTCCTTATTGTTTCTCCCCTTTATTTGTGCTTTAGGGACCGGAAACTTTTTACACGTGCAAATTTTATTTTTCTTAAATACCTGGTTCTTGTTTATCTATTTAGTTTACACTTTTTCGGGATTAGAAAAATTCAAACTAAATGTTAGCATTTCTATTCTTCTCATTATATTAGCTGTAAAGTCAACCTTTGATGTTTTTACCGGATTAGTTCTTGACCCCTATAAAATCAATGGCCACTTGTGGGAACAAACTGAGCCTTTAAAAATTCAATCTACCAATGAAACTATTTTTATTGATAAACAATTGATGAATACAATAAAAACACTGCAACCCATTATAGAAAGCGAGAATCCTGATGCACTATTCACTTCCAGCCAACTCATTGGGCTTAGCTATATTTATAATAAAAAACTGATCGGCTATGCCTGGTATGATTCAGGTATTTCTCCAAAAGAGTTTTTTATTCAATCTTACAATAAATCCGCTTTAAAAGAAAAGAATAATATTTGTTTTATGCTGCTTTCAGCCGAGAATAATTATAAAATATTCGATCATCTTTCTGATAAAAAAACAAACACCCAATTAATTACCTTACCTTGGGAGAATGATTTAATATTCATTTATTCAAGGCATAATTGATATATTTTATAAAAGATTAAATAGAATAATATTTTCAAAAAATGGAATTAAAACGCTTACACACAATTTTCTCGACAAGCTCGAAATGACAGCGCGCTTGGTCATTTCGAGCTTGTCGAGAATTGTGGATGATTCCGTTAACAAAATTGAATTAACATGATGAAAATAAAATCATATTTATTACAGCAATTTTTTCGTCCCGGTATGATTGGTTTTTTCATAAACCCGTTTTTTTTAGGAAGAAGTGCAATGTATATAAATGTTAAAAAATATTCCAAATTTGTTTCCGGAAAAACATTGGATGTAGGAAGTGGCAGCAAACCTTATATTGGCTTATTCAATAAAGTCACCACTTATATTGGAATGGACATTGAACAATCGGGCCATAAACACCAACGAGAATATATTGATGTTTTTTATGATGGAGAAACGTTCCCATTTGAAGAAAACACCTTTGATTCTTTAGTGTTTTTTGAAGTGTTGGAACATGTTTTTAATCCTGATACCTTTTTTAAACAAATTAGCAAAGTTGTAAAACCTGGCGGAAATTGTTTGGTTACGATCCCTTTTATATGGGGTGAACATGAACAACCTTATGATTTTGCACGATATTCTTCTTTTGGATTAAAACACATGTTTGATAAACATGGATTTGAGATCGTTGAGCATAAAAAATATTTAACTGATTTTAGATTGATCTTTTTATTGATCAACAGTTATTTATATACCACTTTTAAAAAATATTTACCCGGCTATTTGGCTTGGGGACTTATAATTCCGTTTTCCTTTCTAAATAATTTACTTGGATTGATTTCTTATGTTTTGCCCAAAAACAATGATTTGTATTTCGGAAATATATACGTGTTAAAGAACAAAAAATAAAAATAGTCGATAATATAGATCAATGCTTAAAGAGTTAATTCCCCCGGTTTTATTAAAATACAGGATGGGAAAGCTGTTTTTGCAGTATAGGCTCTAGTTAGAGAATAATACAATTACTTTTATATTATCTGAAAGTAATTACTATTTTTGCACAAATTTATAAATTAATTAACTAATCCTATTTATCCATTATGAGAGTATTATTTTACGTTGCGATTTTAACTTTAGCATTCAGTTGTTCAAAGGAAAAAGAATTTAAAGATTTAAAAGGAGCTAACACTATGACTGACAAAAGTTTGGATCAGTATATTCCTGTTTTAAAAAAGCTTGGATTTAATACTAAATTAGTTGAAGATTATGGTACATCTATTTTGGTTGAAGGAGATATATCATTTAGTAAACATTACTTAGATTCTCTTTCAAAATCTCCAGTTTTTAATAGTCAAAATAAACAAGCATTGTGGAGTTCTGCTTATTTAACTTGGGCTGCTGTAAGTAATATTAATGTTTATAGTAATAGTTCTATTCCAAGTGATTGGGATCTTGCACTTCAGGATGCTGTTGCTCATTGGACAAACCTTACGGGTGCTGTTATTACAATGAACAAAACTAGCTCATCAGGAAACATCCTTGTTACAAGTGATTTTGGTTTACTGGCTAATAATGTAATTGCTTCAGCTGGATTCCCGCCAAATCCATCGACACCTTACGCTCAAATTAATATTAACTTAGATTTTAATAGTGGTGCATATATACCTCACGCACAAAAAGTTTATAATCTTGTTCATGAACTTGGACATTGTATTGGTTACAGACACACGAATTATGCAGCATTAGGAGAATCTAGCGGATGGGAAATATTGCATGGGATTCCAACTACAGATGCAGGTTCTGTAATGAATGGAAGCACAGCAAACAATCAATGGGTCGGATTCAGCTATTTTGATGGTTTATCCGCTGAATTAGTTTATCCACAATGGGCAGATTTCACTCAGAAGGGACCAGCGGTTTGGCCAAATACTTATCCTATGACTTCTTTAAATGGATTTGCTTATGCAGTTCAATATACCAAGCTTTATCGTATTAACCCCTCTGATGGAACATATTCACAAGTAGGTGCAGGCAATTGGACGGGTACTGAAGCAATCTGTACTTTAAACGGGTATCTTTACCTTGTTGAGAATAGTAGACTATATAGGGTTGACGCCAATACAGGAAGTTATGTTCAAATAGGTGGTGCGGTATGGCCAGGAACGGAAGGAATGTGTACTTTAAATGGGTATTTATATATTGTTGAAAACAGTAGGTTATATCGGGTTGATTCTAACACAGGAATTTATGTTCAATTAGGAGGTGCAGTTTGGCCGGGGACGAAAGGGATGTGTGCTTTAAACGGAAGTATTCACCTTGTTCAAAATAATAGGTTATATAAAATTGATCCGAATACAGGAAGTTATGTTCAATTAGGTGGTGCAGTTTGGGCAGGGATAAGTGGAATGTGCGCAAATGTAACTAACAATATGCTTTTTATCGTACAAAACGATTTGTATTATAAGGTATCGCCAACTACAGGTGCATATACTAGATTAGGTGGTATAGCCTGGGCGGGTACTAACTCGATGACTTCTATTGCTGGTTATAATTACATAATTGAAAACAGTAGATTTTATAGAGTAGGTATAAATTAAATCTCGCAATTTATAGTATCCTATGCCTAAATCAAATATTTTTTTCCTAAAATCCAAAGCTATATTAGCTTTGGATTTTTTGTTTTTCCCATTCTACGATTCATACAATACCTACATTTATGAAGCTAAATATCCATGCAGGATACTTAACGAACAAAAATTGGTAAATTATCTATCAAACCATTATGATCTGATTTTTGATTTTGAATCTCCGGAAAGCATGAACCTTAATAAAGCGGCATTAAAAGCCTATTTTTTTAAAAGAAAACAAAAATAGATCGGCCTCAGATTTCACAAATAATATGGCTAATTTTGTTTTTATTGACAAAACCAATTTTCAAACCATCAAATTGAGCAATTTTCAAATTCTATGGCATACCTTTTAAATTTAAAAACATTTATCGATAAACGCGGTAATCTTACTGTTATTGAAAAAGTAGTCCCTTTTGATATAAAGCGGATTTTTTATATTTATGGTGTAGATGATTCAATTCGTGGCGGACACCGCCATGTAAAGACAATTCAGGCGGCAATATGTATTAAAGGAACCTGCACCATTTTCAATAACGATAATGAAGAGAAAAATGAATTTGTGCTGGATTCACCCGACAAATGTTTGATCCTTGAACCAAAAGATTGGCATCAAATGCACAGTTTCTCAGAAGATGCGATATTAATGGTTCTTGCATCAGAATATTTCGAACAAAATGATTATATCTATGAAAAATACAATGATTGAATATGAAAATCTGGCTTCGTTAAATGAGCCATTCCACGAAGAATATATTTCAAGTTTTAAGTCTGTTTTAAAATCCGGCTGGTATATTCTTGGAGAAAATGTAAAAAAATTCGAGACTGAATTTGCTTCATATAATAAGGCTTCAAATTGTATTGGTGTAGCTTCTGGACTTGATGCTATAACTCTTTCAATTGCCGCATTTAATTTTGAAGCAGGAAGTGAAATAATAGTCCCATCGAATACTTATGTTGCAACAATAATAAGTGTCCTTCAAACTAATATGATACCGGTTCTTGTAGAACCATCTTTAGAAACGTATAATATTGATCCTGCAAAAATTGAAGCAAGTATCACTAATAAAACAAAAGCCATTGTTGTGGTTCACCTATATGGAAAATCATGTGACATGGAGCCTATTATGGCACTTTGTAAAAAATATGATCTGAAATTAATTGAAGACTGTGCTCAATCTCACGGTGCAACCTATAAAAACAAGCACACGGGTACATTTGGCGAGTTTGGCGCATTCAGCTTTTATCCAACAAAAAATTTAGGCGCTCTTGGCGATGCAGGAGCTATTGTTTGTAACGATACTGATTTAACAAAAACAATTCGCAGATTAAGAAACTACGGCTCTGATAAAAAATATTATAACGAGTTAATTGGTTATAATTCCCGCCTGGATGAAGTACAGGCCGCTTTCCTTTCCATTAAATTAAAACGACTGGATGAAATAAATAGTCATAAACGAAAACTTGCTTCCATTTATTTGAATAATCTGAAAACTGATTTTATTAAGCCTGTAGTTGATTCGGATTATTTCGATGTATATCACATATTCAATATCCGTCATCTGAAACGTGATGCATTAAAAGAATATTTATTAGAAAATAATATTAAAACAGAAATACATTATCCTGTTTCGCCTAATAATCAAGTAGCCTTAAAGGATCTCTTTAAAAATCAACAATTTCCGATCAGCGAAGAAATTCATAATACAACATTGAGTTTACCAATTTCTTTTTTTCATACGGAACATGATGTTCAGAGGGTAGTAGAAGTAATGAATAAATTTTAAATCAAAACCTGACAGGTTTAAACAACGAAAAAACTATTTAAAAAACTTATCAATGTATAATTTCTGCACTTTATTTGATAGTTTTTACCTCACCCGAGGCTTGACCATGTATCGCTCATTAGAAAAAACATGCGATGATTTTCATCTTTATATTTTCGCTTTTGACGATGCCAGTTTTGACATTTTAACCAAATTAAAGCTTAAAAAGGCTACAATTATTCCTTTAAAAGATTTTGAAGATTCGAAATTGTTAGCTGTAAAACCAACCAGAACAAAAGCTGAATATTGCTGGACATCCACTTCTTCAACCATTCTTTATGTTATTGAAAAGTATAATGTTCCAAGCTGTACCTACGTTGATGCCGATCTATATTTTTACCAAAATCCCAAATTGTTATTTGACGAAATGGGCGATAAATCAATACTTATAACAGAACATCGTTACCCGCCAAAATTTAACCGGACTACTTCGTCAGGTATATATTGCGTTCAATTTATAACTTTTGTTAATAACAAAGAAGGCCTGGAAGCATTAAACTGGTGGCGGGATGCCTGTATTGAATGGTGCTACGATCGTTATGAAGATGGGAAATTTGGAGATCAGAAATATCTTGACGATTGGACAACCCGTTTTAAAGGAGTTCATGTATTGCAGCATCTCGGAGGAGGCTTAGCTTCCTGGAATGTTGAACAATACCCATTTGTGGAAAGAAAAGGCAATCAAATAACTTTTATTAATAAAAAGGATAATTCAAAATTCGAAGCTGTCTTTTATCATTTCCATCATGTGCGTTTCTTTAAAAATGACATTGTTGATCTGGGTTGGCGGCATCCTACAATGCCTGTAGTTAATAACTTATACGTTCCGTATATCGAAGAGTTGAACGAAAATGAAAACATTGTAAAACAAATTGATCCTGATTTTAATGTTCCCTTAAAAGACTTTACTTTAATTAATAATTCGGGAATAAAAAATAAGATCAAATACCTCATAAAAACTGTTTATCGTTATAATGTGTTTAACACAAAAAAATTGATCGCGAAAAATAAGGGGAAATAAAAAAGAAATTTGAAAATTTGAAAATGTGCTAATTGAGAATTAATACGGCTTTCATTATCAAATCATCAAATTATCAAATTGAAGTGAATGAGTTCAAAAAAGTATATATATATAGTTCAGGTAACACGACAATTATCTATCGATATTCTAAACGAATTTTCTGATCAAGGAGCTGAAATACATTTAATCACAGGTATTGTAGAAAGTAATTACAAAGCCTTAGATCCGAAAATAAAAGTTACTTCTTTTATAAAACACAATAGTACATCAACTGTTAAACGCTTATTTACCTGGAGTTTATTTACTGTTTTTTCATTTTTTTATGTTCTTTTTTCAAGCAAAAAGAAAGAACTGATTTTAGTTACAACTCCCCCGTTTATCCTATTCATAGGTTTATTTTTTAAAAAAGTCCGTAATCAAAACTATCATCTTATCGTTTGGGATCTATACCCGGATGTTTTAATTAATTTTGGTGCTTTAAAAGAATCATCTTTTATAATCCGCAGGTGGAAAAAGCTGAATACCAGCTGCTTTAATAATGCTGCAACTATTTTCACTCTTGGTAAACATTTGGCTTCTGCTATAGAAAAATACACTAAAAAAGAAGTAATTATCATTCCCAACTGGGTAAATTCTGATTTTTTAAAACCAATTTCTAAAACAGAAAACTCATTTGCGATTCAACATCACCTAACAGATAAATTGGTAGTGATGTACTCCGGGAATTTGGGAATGACCCACGATATAGAATCAATTGTTGACACTGCAGAAATTTTAAAAAACAACCCACAAATCCATTTTGTAATAATTGGCGATGGAGTAAAAAAAGTTAAAATTGATCAAAGTGTTAAAGAAAAAAATCTGAAAAATGTTTTACTTCTACCCTATCAGGATAAAGAGGTGCTTCCCTACTCCCTGAGTTGCGCTGATATTGGAATTGTCACCTTAAGCCAGGGAGCTGAGAGTATCTCTGTCCCAAGTAAAACATATTATATGATGGCAGTGGGCTCTGCAATATTAGCATTATCTTCAACCGAATCAGAATTGGGTATCCTGATAGAAAAGCACCATTGTGGCCGCGTTTTCGATAAACCGGATGTTCAGAAAATAGCTGATTTTATTCTTTATCTTTCTCAAAACAATGCCGAATTGACTAAATTTAAAGAGAATTCGCGCAAAGCATCTTTTAACTATACACCGAAAAATGCGAAACTTTATTATAAGTATATTTGCAATAAATAAAGAGTAGACCATGTTTAGAAAAATATACTTGTCACCACTGGGTTTCTTCATTTCATTATTTTTAAATATGCTGGCTTTTTTCAAAAAGCCATTTATGGTTTATGGTTTTTATAATTCAAAAGAAAAAAAATTCTTCAATAAAACCCGAATAAGTTCTTCCGTTAAACTTGTTGACAAAAAGAATATCAATATTAAAAACAATGTATGGATCGGCCACTATTGTTTACTTGACGGTATTGGTGGAATTGAAATAGAACAAGGTGTACATATAGCCTCACACTCATGCATATACACGCATAGTAGTCAAAATTCAATTCGTTTGTTAGGAGAGAAATTTATTGACATTCCTGCCAATGAAAGACCTGGATATATAATTGAGGGCGTAAAAATTGGAGAATATTCATTTATTGGTGCTTCATGTGTTTTCCTCTCTGGAACGTCTATTGGTAAAGGATGCATAGTTGGTGCAGGAAGCATTGTAAAAGGCAGCTTTCCTGATTATTCCGTAATTGTAGGAAATCCGGCAAAGGTTGTTGGTGATAGCAGAAGTATTGATAAAAAACTTTATTTAGCTGGAGTAAATTTTGAAAATTATTATGACAAAGCATTAATATCAAGTAATTACTCCATTGTAACAGGTATCTAATAATGACACTACTTAAATTCAATGAGCGCGCACATATATTTCTTACAGGCGCAATAGCTTTTTTACTTTCAGGTTATCCGCCCATCATTGCTCCGGTTATTGTGTTGTTACTGCTTAATTGGCTTTCAGCTCCCAAATTGATTATTCAAGGAATAAAAAACAATTTGAATAATCCATCTTTACTATTAATGATGCTGTTATACCTGTTATATTTAGTGGGTATGCTTTACACAGAAAATACAAAAGTTGGATTTGAAACTATTGAAACAAAATTGTCATTTTTAATATTTCCTCTTGTTTTTTCAGCACATTCTCAAGCATTAAAAAGCAATATCAATAAATATTTGAAACTATTTATCTATGGTTCTGTTGTGAATGCAATGGTATGTTTTATATGGGCTTCATACCGCTTTTTAAAACCTGTTTACGTTGAATTATACGGAATTCCTTATGACTTGGGAGCAAGCTATTTTTATTATACCGACTTATCAGTATTTCTGCATCCCAGTTATATTTCCATGTATTGCGTTTTTGCATTATTCTCCATTCTTCATTTGGTAAATATAGCTGAGTTGAAATTAAATTTAAAATGGATTGCAGCTATTTTTTTATTAACCCTTTTTATATTGTTATTGAGTTCTAAAGCTGGCTGGATAGGATTGCTTTTATTTGTTCTTTATTTTTTCAGATGGCTAGTTATAAAAAAACGAACGGTACTTGCATTATTAATGGTTAGCTTGTTAATTGGGGCATTCACTTTTTTTAATGTTTATTTTAAACCTCGTTTTTCAACAAGGATCCCTCAGTTGTCAACTATAACTGAAACAATAAAAGGAAGTAATGAAGAAAATAAAAAAATAACTACAAGTACTGATGGTACAGGTAGCCGAATTTTAGTTTGGAAAGCTGCGGCAGAAATCATTAAAGATAATTTCTGGATTGGCGCAGGAACAGGTGATGCTAAAGATAAAATGCTGGAAAAGTATCTCGAAAAAGGAATGATCTCGGAATATGAAAATAAACTAAACTCGCACAATCAATTTCTGAACACCTTTATAGCTTTGGGAGTTGCTGGTTTTATAGTTCTTTTGCTGTGTTTTATAGTGCCTTTTTATTTTTCATTTAAAGAAAAAGCATTTTTATTTGCTGCATTTATTATTATTACTGGCATTAATTTCTCAGTTGAATCCATGCTCGAAACACAAGCTGGTGTTATATTTTATGCGTTTTTTTATTCCTTACTATGTTACAGTATTAGCAAGAACCAACAACTAACAACTAACAACCAATAATATGATCCCATTTTCACCACCACGCATTGATCAAAAAATAATAGATGAGGTAACCAAAGTACTGAAATCAGGATGGATCACCACCGGACCACGTACCAAATTATTTGAAAAAGAATTAACCAAATATTGTGGCAACCAAAGTACATTGTGTTTAAATAGCGCAACAGCCGGCCTCGAAATAATATTACGTTGGTTCGGAGTGAAAGAAGGAGATGAAGTTATTTTGCCTGCATATACCTATTGCGCAACAGCCAATGTGGTGATACATTGCGGTGCAACACCAGTTTTTGTAGATGTTAATCCACATGATTTTAATATTTCCATTTCGAATATCGAAAAAGCAATTACCTCAAAAACAAAGGTAATTATGCCGGTTGATTTTGCCGGACATTGTTGCGATTACGATCATTTGAATGCATTGATCATTAAACATAAAGCCCACTTTGTTCCTCAAACCGATGAACAAAAAACACTGGATCGTATTTTAATTTTATCAGATTCAGCACATTCATTTGGGGCCTGGTACAAAGGGAAAAGAGCGGGTTCTTTAACTGATGTTTCTGTTTTTTCTTTTCATGCCGTAAAAAATTTAACAACTGCCGAAGGTGGTGCTATAGCTTTAAATTTGCCTGCACCATTTGATAATGAAGCCGTTTATAAAACCTTATGTGTAAAAACACTTCACGGACAAGATAAAGATGCACTGGCTAAAACAGTTAAAGGTAATTGGCGGTATGATGTGGTAGAAGCCGGATACAAATGCAATATGACAGATATTATGGCAGCTATCGGTATAGTGGAGTTGGAGCGTTATGATAACGATACTTTAAAAGTGCGCCAGCGTATATTTGAACAATATGATACTGCATTTTCTAAATTAGAATGGGCACAATTACCGGAATATAAAACAGATGATAAAACATCGTGTTACCATCTGTATCCATTACGGATAAAAGGAATTAGCGAAGCACAACGAGATGCAATAATTAAAGAAATTTTTGATTATGATGTTTCTGTCAATGTTCATTTTATTCCGGTGCCAATGATGAGCTTCTACAAAAACCTGGGGTATGACATTAAAAATTATCCGGTAACCTATGATAACTATTCACGTGAAATTTCTTTACCAGTATTTTATGATTTGAATGATGACTTAGTGAAAACTGTTATTAATGCGGTGACTGCATCTGTTAAAAAAATCCTTGGTTAATTTGTACTACAAATTTATAGGGTCTTTTCTACAAATTTTTTATTAAAAGAAATTAGTTACACAACAATTCGCTTTGCGCCTTTGCGCCTTTGCGGCAGAAAACAAAATGGTTAAGCGGATATTCGATATTGTGTTCTCCTTCATCGGATTAGTCTTACTACTTCCGTTCTTCATTATTATTGCATTACTTATTGTAATTGATTCTCCCGGTGGAGTGTTCTATAAACAAGCGAGAGTGGGAAAAAACGGTATTGATTTTTATCTATTCAAATTCCGATCCATGCGGACCGGAGCCGATAAAAAAGGATTGCTAACAGTTGGAGGGCGGGATAGCCGGATAACACGAATGGGATATTTTATTCGTAAATATAAAATTGATGAATTACCTCAATTGCTAAATGTATTTTTGGGTGATATGAGTCTTGTAGGGCCACGTCCTGAAGTACGCAAATACGTTGATCTATACAATGAAGAACAAAAACAGGTGCTAAGTGTAAAACCTGGCATTACTGATTATGCAAGCATTGAATTCAGCAATGAAAATGAATTATTAGGTAAAGCAGAAAATCCCGAACAAGTGTATATTGATGAAATAATGCCGGCTAAATTAAAACTAAACCTGAAATACATTGATGAACAAGGTATCATCACCGATTTGAAAATTATTTTTAAAACAATCGGAAAGATTGTAAAGTAAAGCAATGTAATAAATTCCTTAATACTAAATTTTCAAAAAATAGATCTAAGATCCAAAATCCGAAATCTTTTTTCTCTCTCTTATTCCATTTTATTGCTTTTTATTTTCTTACGAATTTCGTATATTTGAATATGCACGACAATGAAGAAAAACCAAACTATTTTAAAGGACGAGGCTCTCAAATAAACACTTCAAACAAGTATTAAAAAAATCGATACGTAGAAGAACATCAAGAAATGCTTGATGAGCCTTTGTTAAGTGATGAAAAAACGAAAATACTTTTTGAGCACCCTAAAAAAATAGTTAATAAGGTAAAGAGTCCTGACATATTCGCAACGTATTCTATGAACCCATATCAGGGCTGTGAACATGGCTGCATTTATTGTTATGCACGTAATACGCATGAATATTGGGGATACAGTGCCGGATTAGATTTTGAACGTAAAATTATAGCAAAGCCAAATGCTCCACAATTACTGGAAAAACAATTAATGAACAAAAACTGGGAGGTGTCGCCAATCATGTTTTCCGGGAATACTGATTGTTATCAACCCATTGAGCGAAAACTGAAGATCACACGTCAGATGTTAGAAGTGCTATTAAAATTTCGTCATCCGGTTGGAATGATCACTAAAAATAATTTGATCTTACGTGATATCGATATTTTGCAGGAAATGGCAAAATTAAAATTAGTGCACGTAATGGTCTCCATCACAAGCCTGAGGGAAGATTTGCGTTTAAAAATGGAACCGCGAACTGTTACATCAAAAAACAGGTTGAAAGTAATTGAACAATTGAACCGATCAGGAATTCCAACAGGCATAATGACAGCACCTATTATTCCGGGACTGAACAGTGATGAGATACCACAATTAATTGAAGCAGCAGCCGATCATGGTGCTGTAACAGCTGGCTATAGTATTGTACGATTGAATGGCTCAGTAAAAGAAATTTTCACTGACTGGATCCACAAAAACTTTCCAGACCGCGCTGACAAAGTATTGCATCAGATCGCAGAAGTACATGGCGGAACTCTGAACGATAGCCGTTTTGGCACTCGAATGGGTGGTGAAGGCAAAATTGCCGAATCAATTAAACAATTGTTTAAAATGGCAGTAAAAAAACATCTCTCCGGCCGTGATCGATTTGAATATGATCTTACCGCTTTTCGCAGACCCGGTGAAATTCAACAACTGGAACTGTTTTAAGGAGCAAGATTTAATACCTTTTCATTTTATCTGTTATCTCCATCAAAAATTCTTCCTATTCCCCCCAATACACTTCCCTCTTCTTTTCCATTATTTGCGTAAGCCATCATACGTCCCGCTAAACGACTTATTGGTAATGACTGTACCCAAACTGTTCCCGGACCTTTTATTGTTGCAAAAAACAAACCTTCGCCACCGAAAAATGTATTTTTTATTCCACCAACAAATTGAATATCATAAGTAATATCATAAGTAAATGCAACGATACAACCGGTATCGACTTTAATTAATTCCCCCGGAGATAGTTTTCTTTCAATCACCATTCCACCTGAATGAACAAAGGCCATTCCATCACCTTCTAATTTCTCCATGATAAAACCTTCACCACCAAACAATCCTGTCCCTAACTTTTTTTGAAATTCAATTCCGATGGAAACACCTTTTGCCGCACACAAAAATGCATCCTTCTGACAAATAAGTTTTCCATTTAATTTACTTAGGTCCATTGGAATTATTTTCCCCGGATAGGGAGAAGCAAAAGAAATACGCTTTTTAAAATTACCAATATTCGTAAACGCGGTCATAAATAAGCTTTCACCAACCAGTAATCGTTTACCGGCCGAAAAAAGTTTATCCATAAAACTGCTTTGCTGCTTAGATCCGTCACCAAAAATAGTATCCATCTGAATACCATCATCCATCATCATAAAATTACCAGCTTCAGCAATTACTGTTTCACTAGGATCCAGTTCGATCTCTACACACTGTAATTCTTCTCCTAAAATTTTAAAATCTATTTCGTGATTGTTTTTCATAATTTTAAATATATAATCTGATTACTAATCTCTGAACTAATTCATTTTTTTATTCATAAAAACTTAACATAAATTTCACAATCAAAAATTAGACAATAACAAACATAGATTCGTAAATTCGTAATCATTCGTTATTACTAACCCTACATGTTCCTTCTATACTGCCCACCCACTTCAAAAAGAGCATTGGTGATCTGTCCTAATGAACAATATTTAGTTGTCTCCATTAAACCTTCAAACATATTTTGATTACGAATAGCAACGGTTTGCAAATCACGTAACAATGCAGGAGCTTTATCAGCAGAACCTTTCTCAAGTTCAGCAAGCATTGATATTTGATATTGTTTTTCTTCTTCTGTTGCACGTATCACTTCATTCGGAATAATGGTAGGAGATCCTTTTGATGAAAGGAAAGTATTCACACCAATTATTGGATATTCTCCTGAATGTTTTAATGTTTCGTAGTATAAACTTTCTTCCTGAATTTGCCCACGCTGATACATTGTTTCCATTGCACCTAAAACTCCGCCACGCTCATTGATGCGATCAAACTCAGCAAGTACAGCCTCTTCCACAATGTCTGTTAATTCTTCAATAATGAATGAACCTTGCAAAGGATTTTCATTTTTTGCTAAACCCAATTCACGGTTAATGATCAGCTGAATTGCCATGGCCCTACGCACTGATTCTTCAGTTGGTGTGGTAATGGCTTCATCATAAGCATTTGTATGAAGTGAATTACAATTATCATAAATTGCATACAATGCCTGAAGCGTTGTACGGATATCATTAAAATTAATTTCCTGGGCATGCAATGATCGACCGCTGGTTTGAATGTGATACTTCAACATTTGTGAACGTTCGTTTGCATTGTATTTTAACTTCATTGCTTTTGCCCATATTCTGCGCGCTACACGGCCGATAACAGAATATTCAGGATCAATACCATTACTAAAAAAGAAAGATAAATTAGGGGCAAATTTATTTATATCCATTCCGCGGCTAACATAATATTCAACAAAAGTAAATCCGTTGGATAATGTTAACGCAAGCTGTGTTATAGGATTTGCACCTGCTTCAGCAATATGATAACCCGAAATAGAAACTGAATAAAAATTACGAATGTTTTTTTGAATAAAATATTCCTGCATGTCTCCCATCAATCGTAATGAAAATTCAGTGGAAAAAATGCAGGTGTTTTGCGCCTGGTCTTCTTTTAAAATATCCGCCTGAACCGTACCTCTTACAGAAGACAAAGTTTCTGCTTTAATTTTTTCATACACATCCTTTGGTAAAACCTGATCACCTGTAACACCCAATAATAATAAGCCTAAGCCATCATTCCCCTGTGGCAGTTCTCCTTGGTATTTAGGACGGGTAACATTTTTTTTCTTATAAATAGCATCAATTTTTTTGATCACTTCATCTTCTAAACCATTCTTTTTAATGTAAATTTCGCACTGCTGATCAATTGCTGCATTCATAAAAAAACCGGCAAGAATAGCAGCTGGACCATTAATGGTCATACTTACAGATGTTTTAGGATCAGCAAGATTAAAACCACTGTATAATTTTTTTGCATCATCTAAGCAACAAATAGAAACTCCGGAGTTACCAATTTTCCCATAAATATCAGGCCGTATAGCCGGATTTTGTCCATATAAGGTAACGCTGTCAAACGCTGTACTCAAGCGTTTTGCATCTAATCCTAAACTTACATAATGAAATCGGGTATTGGTACGTTCCGGTCCACCTTCACCTGCAAACATTCGTGTTGGGTCTTCACCTTCGCGCTTGAATGGAAACACACCACCGGTATAAGGGAATTCACCGGGTACATTTTCCTGCAAATTCCATTTCAGAATATCTCCCCAGGCTTCATAGCGGGGCGTAGATATCTTAGGAATCTGTGTATGCGAAAGCGATTCGTAATGTGTTTTAATTTTTAATTCTTTATCACGAACTTTAAAAATAAAATCTTCATTTTTATATCGTTGAACTTTCTCCGCCCAGCCTTCTATTATTTTTTTATTACGTCCGTCAAAACCTAATTCAATTTCGGTATACAATTTTTCCAATGAATTAACCATATCATTTTCCAAAGACAATGAGCCCGACAAAGTTTTACCACCCGTTATGGGTAAAATACTATCAATGGTTTTTCTTATAGAATATAATTTCTGAGCAATTTCTTTCTGAGCATGCACCCATTTGTCGTACCCTCGATTGTTCTCTGCTATCTCAGATAAATAACGGGTTCTATGAGGAGGAATGATGTATATTTTTTCACTCATCTCATCGGTAACTGCAAAATTCGATTTTAAATCAGCACCGGTTTTTTCTGCTAATTTATTTACAACCGCTTTATACAATTTATTCATTCCCGGATCATTGAACTGTGATGCTATAGTTCCATAAACAGGAATTTCAGCATCATCCACATCCCACAACTGATGATTGCGTTTGTATTGTTTTTTCACATCACGAATCGCATCCAAAGCGCCACGCTTATCAAATTTATTTAATGCAATGATGTCTGCAAAATCAAGCATATCAATCTTTTCAAGCTGTGTAGCAGCACCATATTCAGGGGTCATCACATATAAACTCATGTCACTGTGCTCCGTAATTTCAGTATCACTTTGTCCAATGCCTGAAGTTTCCAAAATGATAAGATCATAATTTGCTGCTTTCACAATTTCAACGGCCTCTTTCACATATTTTGATAATGCTAAATTACTTTGACGAGTTGCAAGCGAACGCATATACACACGTTCGTTTTTTATCGAATTCATACGTATGCGGTCACCAAGTAAAGCACCACCAGTTTTACGTTTCGAAGGATCAACAGAAATTATGGCAATCGTTTTGTCTTTAAAGTCAATTAAAAATCTGCGTACCAGTTCATCTACTAAACTTGATTTGCCGGAGCCTCCTGTTCCTGTAATACCCAGCACAGGAACGACTTTTGTTTTAACAATTTGTTCAATTTCAGTACTGAATTTCACAAACTCTTCAGGGAAATTTTCAGCAGCAGAGATCAATCGTGCAATTGATTTTACATTTTTATTTTTCAACTGTTTTACTTCACCATTCAAATTAGCACCTGTAGGAAAATCACACTTTTCAAGCATGTCGTTTATCATCCCTTGTAACCCCATCTCACGGCCATCATCAGGAGCATAAATACGTGTAATTCCATATTTTTGTAGAGCCTCAATTTCAGTAGGTAAAATTGTACCACCGCCTCCTCCAAATATTTTTATGTGAGAACAATTATTTTCCTTTAACAGGTCGTACATGTATTTAAAAAATTCATTATGACCGCCCTGGTATGATGTAAGCGCAATTGCATTCGCATCTTCCTGAATGGCGCAGTCTACAATTTCCTTTACACTTCGGTCATGTCCAAGATGGATCACCTCAACACCGCTTGCCTGAATAATTCTACGCATGATATTGATAGCCGCATCATGCCCGTCAAATAAAGAAGCTGCTGTAACGATCCTGATTTTATTTTTTGCTTTGTAAGGTTCTGCTTTTATCATTTTCAAGAGATAAGTTTCGTTGGGTATAATTCACAAATATAATGATACGAGCCTATGTTACCAAATAGTCCTTTTTTTATAAATCAAGCTTAAAACTTTTTTCACCGTTTGAATTATTTTTTTTAGGATCCTGATTTATAAATAAAATCTTTAACGTTTGCATTTCTTGAAAAAAAACAGGAGCGAATTTGGGAGTTTATCCTAAACGAGATCGGAATGCTCAATCTTTTTATAATTTACTTTTAAAAATTGTCGTTAATTTTTTTTTAAACAATTGTCGACATATCGACATAAAAGCTTTATAGACCTAATTATTAAACCGACCAATTTCAGGGCAAAAAAAATGAAGAATTTTATTTAAAAATTCCAGACAAAAAAACAATGAAACAATCTGGTTTTAAGTATTTTGCAGAAGATTGTTCGGCCATAAAAATTTCAAGGTTATAGCAAAAAAAATAGTAACTTTAAATCTTCTTTTTACGTAAACAGAATAAATGCTCAAATTATGAGAAGCAAGTTATTTTTATTAATAACGTTTTTTTTGTTCTATTTTCAATCGTACTCTCAATGTCCGGTTGCATTTCCTGTTGATCTATCTGCAAGTTCTTCCGCTGTTTATACTCAATCATATCCAACTATAGGACCATTACAGATCAATTGCTGCCCTAATTTTTCATCCGATGGAAACAGGTGCATCAAATTTAGTATCACTCTGAATCCTGGTTCTATGGGAGTCCGCTTTGAAATGAATCCTGCACCTTCTCAAGGAGTTTACAGGATAGGATGCGGATCTACAGCCATAAATGTCGGATCTTTTGTTTGTTTATCAGGAGCAGGACCACATATTTTAACTTTTTGTAATCCGGCCGATATAACCTCACTTTTTAAGATCGTTTCAGTGCCCCGGCCTACTGCAGGCCCAAATATTTCAATAAGTCAGGGTTGTTCAAAAGTAATAAATGCTGCAGGTTTTGATCCTGCTACTATTATCTGGAAATCTGTGCCAAACAACCCCACATACAATGGGTATTTATCCTGTACCAGTTGCTTAAACCCAACGATCATACCGGGCTCCTCTCCACCTGCTTATGTCGATTATCAAATTTGCGGCTCCCCATCCACAAGTGGTTGTGGTCCTCTTTGTGATACGGTTCGCGTGTATTTTACACCTCCTCTTTCGGTTACTATTTCCCCGGCAAATCCGGTAATTTGTAATGGGCAGACCCCAAACTCAACCACAATTAATGCGGTTGGATTGGGGGGATCTGGTTCATACACTTACTTATGGAACAATATTAATTCTTCTCAAAATATTACGGTCCCTTATGGATTGTATACGGTTGTCCTTTCAGACGGAACCGGCTGTAATGCTACAGCATCTGTGCAGGTTCAAAAATATACTGTTCCTGTTTCTGCAAATGCCGGCACTGACCAAACTGTCTGTTATCAATTTCCTACAGCTACATTAAACGGTTCTGTTGCCGGTGCAAATGGAGGGATTTGGTCAGGAGGAGGCATTTTTAGCCCTAACAATTCATCTCTTACCGCAACCTATACTCCATCTCCTCTTGAATTATCTCTTGGATATGCTGATTTAACGCTAACCACAACAGGGAACGGTACCTGTGCAGCAGCAACTGATGTTGTCAGAATTAATTATGCCGGCTTTACAGGTACTGCTGTTGCTTCAGTAAGCCTATTTTTAAACTGTTATGGAGGATCCAATGGAGGCATAACTGTTTCAGTTGTTGGTGGTGTCCCCCCTTATACGTATTCCTGGAACACCTCTCCGGCTCAAACAGCATCAACAGCCACAGGATTGGGCTTTGGTAATTATACAGTAACAATTACAAATGGTATCGGTTGTACCACAACAAGCTCAGCAACCATTATACAGCCACCTCCCATTGCACTTGCTTCTTCAATTACTAATGTTACATGTTCAGGGGGAAGTAATGGTGCGATATCAATAGCTGCTTCCGGAGGTACTATTCCTTACACCTATTTGTGGCAACCTGGAAATCAAACTACTGCATCAATAAATAACCAAACAGCGGGTACTTATACTGTAAATGTAACTGATTCAAAGGGATGTCAAAAATCTTCATCATACACAATTACCCAACCAAACCTGATAACAATAGCACTTACACCAACTCCTGTAAGCTGTTTTAATGGTATTGATGGTACAGCCAACTCAACAGTATCAGGTGGGGCTTCCCCTTACACATACAACTGGAGTTCAGGCGCTACATCTCCCAATGCATCGGGTTTAAGTGCAGGAACCTATACTTTAAACGTTACTGATAATTTAGGATGTCTGGTTTCCAATACTGTTAATGTTACACAACCGGCTACAGCAGCAGCAACCATAACCATTGTCAATGAAACCTGCAGTTATCTGAATAATGGAACAGCAACAGTAGTTTCAACAGGTGGTAGTGCTCCATATACTTACCTGTGGCAACCCGGTGCGCAAACAACGGGCAGCATTAGCAATTTATCTAGTGGGACTTATACCTTAACTTCAGTTGATTCAAGAGGTTGTACAATAACTTCATTTGCAACGATCACTGAGCCTGCACCTTTGGTAATAAACTTTATTAGTCAGGTTAATGTAAGTTGTTTTGGAGGAACTAACGGCATTGTAACTGCTAGTCCTGCAGGAGGCACTCCAAACTATACTTATTTATGGGCTCCCGGTGGAGCAACCACAGCAAATCGAAATAGCTTACCGGCCGGTACTTATACCGTA
Source organism: Bacteroidia bacterium (assembly GCA_030654175.1). Taxonomy (GTDB): domain Bacteria; phylum Bacteroidota; class Bacteroidia; order 2-12-FULL-35-15; family 2-12-FULL-35-15; genus 2-12-FULL-35-15. Next base: position 299,287 of record JAURXZ010000049.1, on the reverse strand, counting down.
ACCGTTACCGATTCGAAAGGATGTTCAGCAACAAATTCTGTAACAATTACAGAACCTGTAGCACCTCTTGCGATCAGTCCAACAATTACAGATGTCACCTGTAATGGAGTTAGCAATGGGGCTATCGCTATATCACCCAGTGGTGGAACGGCTTCATATACTTACCTGTGGCAACCAGGAAATCAGACAAATCAACAAATTACTGGGCTTGCAGCCGGCACCTATACGGTAACGGTAAAAGATTCAAAAGCTTGTCCGATAAGCTCCAACTATACTGTTATCCAGCCTGCTCCAACATTAATTTCTTTTACCCCTACTCATGTAAGTTGTGTGAATGGTACCGATGGCGCTGTAAGTGCAATATTATCAGGAGGTAACTCTCCCTTTACATATTCATGGAACAATGGAGCAACAACTGCTCAAATATCTAATCTTACATCTCAAACCTATACCTTAACTGCATTGGATTATAAAGGATGCAGCACCACAAACACTGTTGCTATTAATCAACCTGTTTCAATTGCACTTAATCCTTTGATAACTCATATCGTTTGTTCCGGGGGGAGCAGCGGAGCCATTTCATTATCACCCACCGGTGGTAATACCCCATATACTTATTTATGGAGCACTGGTGCAACTACTGCTCAAATCACAAATCTTTCTATAGGTACATATAGTGTTACTGTTACAGATTCTAAAGGTTGTCAAACAATCACTAACTACACCGTCACCCAACTAACTCTTTCAGTAACATTAAGCCCTTCTCCTGTAACATGTTTTGGAGGGAACAATGGTTCAATTTCTGCACTTCCTTCCGGAGGAACTCCCAATTTTACTTATTCCTGGTTGCCGGGATCTGCTTCTACAAATGCCATTTCAAATTTAACAGCCGGAACATATACGCTATCAGTTACTGATTCCAAAGGATGTGTTGCTACAAGTTCTGTTACCCTCACTCAACCAAATGCTGTTTCAGCTAGCACTTCTAGTACAAATGAAACATGTAATTACCTGAATAATGGAACTGCAACAGCTATTCCATCGGGTGGCACTTCACCTTATACTTATTTGTGGCAACCTGCTTTACAAACCACCGGAACTGTTTCAAATTTACAGGCAGGTACCTACACCTTAACGGTGACCGATTCGAATGAGTGCACTGCAACTACCACTGCAATAATCACTCAGCCAATTGCCTTAGCAATAGGTATAACAGGACAAACAAATGTATCTACATGCTTTGGAGACAACAATGGAGCTATAACCGCAACAGCCTCTGGAGGTACTCCAACCTATACGTATTCCTGGATGCCCGGATCAGCAACTACAAGCACTATATCTAATTTAACAGCCGGAACATATACATTAACCTTATCGGATCTTAATGGATGTAGTGTAACAAAACCTGTTGTTATAACACAACCCTCCATCGTTTCGGCTAGCACAACTAAAACCAATGAAACCTGTAGTTATCTGAACAATGGAACTGCAACGGCCACAGCAGTGGGCGGCAGTTCGCCTTATACTTATTTATGGAGCAATGGTGCAACAACTTCATTGGCTACAACTCTCTCTTCACAAACCTATACAGTTACAGCAACCGATTCAAAAGGCTGTGCTGCCAACGCACTTGCAGTAATTTCAGAACCTGCTCTTTTAGTTGCTAATTTTACAGGACAAATAAATGTAAGTTGTTTGGGGGGGAGTAATGGTACAGTTTCTGTAACACCTAATGGAGGCACGCCAAATTACACTTATTTATGGGCACCGGGTGGAACCACTTCCGCCACCAAAAACAATTTACAAGTTGGGACTTACACAGTAACTGTAACAGATGGGAAAGGATGTACAGCAACTAATTCTGTATCAATAACAGAACCGGCAGCTCTTTCAGCAAACGCAACAATCACCAATGAAACTTGTAATAACTTAAATAACGGAACTGCAACAGCTGTTCCATCAGGAGGTACTTCTGGTTATACTTACTTATGGAAACCGGGCTTACAAACAACCTCCACTATTTCGAATTTACAAGCTTCAACTTATACTTTAATTGTAACCGACTCAAGAGGGTGCACGGCAACATCAAATGCAATTGTAGCAGAACCTTCCTTATTGGCAATAAATTTTACAGGACAAATAAATATATCAACTTGTTTTGGAGACAATACCGGCTCAGTAACTGGCACCCCAACAGGTGGCAACCCGGCTTATACTTATTCTTGGGCACCCGGAGCTGCTACAACTGCTTCAATATCTAATCTAACAGCAGGAACATATACCTTAACTGTACTGGACAATTTAGGCTGTAGCGCGATAAAACCTGTTATAATAACAGAGCCAACTCAACTTTCTGCAATCGCATCAAGCACCAATGAGTCTTGCAGTAACCTAAATAACGGGACTTCAACAGTAGTTGTTACAGGAGGTACACCTGGTTCAGGCTATACTTATTTGTGGCAACCCGGTGGCCAAACAAGTAATTCAATTACCGGCTTATCTGCCAATACATATACCATAACTACCACTGATTCAAAAGGATGTATTTCTACAACTCAAGCAATAGTTACTGAACCCGTGATTTTATCTGTAAATTTTTCCGGACAAACTGACGCAAGCTGTTTTGGGGGAAACAATGGAGTAATAACTTCAATACCTGCGGGTGGCACCCCAAACTATACCTATTTATGGGCCCCCGGTGGGGCAACCACAGGAAACAGAAACAATTTAGCTGCAGGAACACATACTTTAACTATTACTGATTCCAGAGGATGTACTGCATCGAATTCTGTTGTAATAACTGAACCAGCTGTCCTTTCAGCCACTACAACAACTACAATTGAAACTTGCAGCTATTCCAATAATGGGACTGCAACTGCGGTTCCTTCAGGAGGAAGCCCTGGTTACACTTATTCATGGCAACCTGGCTTTCAAACAACGGTGACAAAAACCGCTTTAGCAGCAGGAACCTATACCCTAACTGTAAAAGATTCTAAGGGATGTTCAGTAACAGCTCTAGCAATCGTCACCGAACCTCCTGTATTGGCAATAAATTTCACATCTCAGGTAAATGTAAGTTGTAAAGGAGGAAATAATGGTTCAGTAACGGCAAGTCCTACCGGGGGTACTTCAGGATATACTTATCTATGGTCACCAGGTGGAGCAACTACCGCAAGCAGAACCAATCTTATTGCCGGTACCTATTCTGTAACTGTAACTGATTCCAAAGGATGCACAGTAACCAAACCAGTAATTATCACCCAGCCAAATTTACTCATTGCAAGTACGACAAAAAACAATGAAACCTGCAATAACCTGAACAATGGAACAGCAACTGCAACATGTTCAGGGGGAACAGCAAGCTATTCGTACTTATGGCAGCCTGGAGCATTTACTACAAGTACAATAACAAATTTATCAGCTGGAACTTATTCTGTGACCTCCACTGATTCAAAGGGATGTACGGCAACATCAACGGCAATAATTACTGAGCCGGCAACGCTTGCCGTAAGTTTTTCAGCCCAAACGAATGTAAGTTGTTTTGGAGGCAGCAACGGTGCAGTAGCTGCAAGCGGTACAGGAGGAACTTTAAATTATACCTATTCATGGGCGCCAGGAGGTGCAACAACAAATTCAGTATCTAATTTTACAGCAGGAACCAAAACCGTCACAATAACTGATTCAAAAGGATGTACTGCAACAAATTCTGTTATTATTACACAACCGGCTGCACTAGTAGTTTCTGCTTTACCGGTCTCTCCAACTTGTTATCAAAAAGCAGATGGATCAATTACTGCATCAGCAACAGGTGGCAGCGGGGCATACACGTATACCTGGATAACTCCTACACCCTCAACGATAATTGGACAAACGGTTTCTAATACCAGGGCAGGAATTTATACTGTAACAGTAAGGGATGGAAATACTTGTACAAATACTAATTCCTTCACTATTGCTGAGCCTCCCCCAATGATACTTACAATAACAGTTGTAAATTCTGCATGTAATTCTGCAACTGGTTCAGCATCTGTTGCCGTAACTAATGGTACACCTGCATATTCTTATCTATGGTCAACAGGAGGTACGAATAGTTCCATTATTAACTTAGTTGCCGATGCTTACTCAGTTACAGTAACCGATGCTAATGGTTGCAAAGCAACACAATTTGCCAATGTAAATGATGATTTAGCACCAACTGCATCTATTGCCCTAACAATGCCAAGTTGTTATGGTTATTCTGATGGTACAATAACTGTAAATACAGTAGGGGGTACTGGAACTTTTTCATATTTATGGCTTCCATCAGGTGGAACCAATGCCACGGCTACTGGTCTTTCAACTGGAACATATACCGTTAAAGTTACTGATTCAAATGGTTGTAAATCATCTGATACTGATTCTCTTTATCAACCAACACCGGTTTTATTAAGTACAACAAGTAACCCGGTAAGTTGTTTTGGAGGGGCTAATGGTAGTGCATCATCTATTACATTGGGCGGTACTCCAGGATACACTTACCAATGGTTGCCAGGCGGAACAACAACTTCAGGTATTATAAATCGAATTGCCGGCACGTATACAATAAATGTTACAGATTCAAAAGGTTGTACACAAACCAATACGGCTACTATTGGCCAACCTGCAGCTCCAGTTGCAGTTTCTATTTCCTCCTTCTCTCATGTTTCCTGTTTTGGTGGAAATGACGGTTCCGCTTCTGCGACCTCTGCAACGGGCGGGAATGGAGGAGCCTTTCTTTATAATTGGATGCCGGGAAACATTAATGGCAAAAACGCTTCTACACTTTCCGCTGCAACGTATACCGTAACAGCTAAAGATTACAAAGGGTGCACAGGAACTGCTATTACAACTATTACAGAACCAACACTTTTAAGTCAAAGTTTTAGTAATCAAACAAATGTTAGTTGTTATGGTGGAAATAATGGTTCAGTAGCTTCGAATGCTTCGGGAGGAACCTCAGGCTATACTTATTTATGGAAACCCGGAGGAGAAACAACAACTTCAATAAGTAGTTTAATTGCCGGGACTGATACTATAATTATTGTTGATTTGAAAGGATGTATTTTAAAAGATTTCATTACTATAATCCAACCTACTCAACTTTTAGCTAGCACATCAAGTACTAATACAACCTGTAATTATTACAGTAATGGAACGGCAAAGGCAATCCATACGGGTGGGACTCCTCCATATACCTATTTGTGGCAACCTGGCGGATTTACAGCTGACTCCATATCAAATTTATCAATTGGAACTTATTCTTTAACCGTTACTGATTCATTCGGGTGTAGTGCAAATGCTACTGCTGTTATTACTGAACCTGCGCAATTAGGAATTACATTCAGCAATCAGGTTGATGTTAGTTGTTTTGGTGGAAGCGATGGTTCAATATCCGCATTAGCCTCCGGAGGAACTTTAAACTATAACTATTCCTGGATGCCGGGCGCAATGACAACAAGTTCATTATCTAATTTAACATTAGGAACATTCACTCTAACTGTCACCGACACTAACAATTGCCTGGCACAAAATTCTGTTACCATAACCCAACCATCGGCAGCTCTTACCAACACCCTCTCGAATACACCTGTTTCCTGTTTTGGCGGATCGGATGGTTCAATTTCTGCTATTACTTCTGGTGGTACATCGCAATATAACTATAGTTACATGCCTGGGAATCTGAATGGAGAAAACCCAAGTAACCTGTCATCAGGCAGCTATACACTTACTGTGACTGACTCAAAAGGATGTGTTTTTATAGACTCCACGACCATAACTCAAGCCACTCCTTTGATGCTTTCAACAGACAGTATTAATTCCAATTGTAGTTTTGCGAATGGTCAAGCCTCTGTTTCTGTGTCCGGAGGAACCGGATTCTATTTATATCAATGGACACCTTCAGGAGGAACAAACTCTTCAGCAACAGCTTTACTTTCAGGATCGTATACAGTTTCGGTTTCTGACAGCAATGCATGTATTGCCACAAAAGAAATAACTGTTAATGATAATCCAATTCCTGTAGCCACCATTTATTCAACAACCAATGTGAGCTGTACGGGAGGCACTAATGGGACCGCCTCCGCCACTGTTTCAGGAACTTCAGGTCCCTTTACATATTCATGGCTGCCAATTGGTGGTACAGATTCTATTGGAACTGGTTTATCTATAGGTAGTTATACACTTACCGTTACCGATACCAATTTATGTCAATCGATCCCTGTAATAAGCCAGGAAATTACAGAACCTAACCCCATATATATTAGTGTTACAACAAGCCCTTTAAGCTGCTTTGGAGGTAGTGATGGAAATGCTTCTGCTATTGCAACGGGTGGCACACCGGGATATGCCTATAAGTGGTTGCCAAGTGGAACAACAGGTACAAGTATAACAAATCTTTCAGCCAACACTTATAATATACAGGTTACAGATACAAACAGTTGTGTTCAAACAACATCCTTTACCATAGTAGGACCATCTGCGTTTGTCTCTAATTCTCTGACTTACACGCCAGTTTCATGTTTTGGAGGAGGAGACGGTTCTGTTTCTGCTTCCGCATCTGGAGGAACAGCTCCCTATGATTTTAACTGGATGCCGGGAAATTACAATGCACAAACCCTTTTCAACCTCACTGTAGGAACCTATACCGTTACAATATTTGATGCAAATGGTTGTAGTATAATGGATTCCATTACCATTACTCAGCCTACTCCATTGATACTTACCTCATCAGGTATCAATGCAAAATGTGACCTGCCAAACGGACAAGCATCTGTTTCTGTGGCAGGTGGAATTGCTCCATATATTTATCAATGGTCAAATGCAGGTGAAACAACTGCAACAATAACTGATTTGCTTCCCGGAACTTATACTGTTTCTGTTGCAGACAGTAATGCTTGTCCTGCTTCAACATTTGTAACTGTTATCCCCAATCCAAGTCCAATTGCTACTGTTATTGCTACCACAAATGTAAGCTGTACCGGAGGTTCGGACGGTACTGCTACCGTTTCTGTTTCAGGAAGTGCAGCAGGTCCATTCACTTACTCCTGGTTACCTTCAGGTAATACTGGTTCAATAGCCTCAGGTTTGTCAGCTGGCACCTATACGGTTACTGTTACCGATGCTAATTTGTGTGTTTCGCTCCCGGAAGTAAGCCCGGAAATTACCGAGCCTTCACCAATTCTGATAACTATAAGTAAAACCGCTGTTAGCTGTTTTGGCAATACTAACGGTGGTGCATCAGCCATTGCATCTGGTGGCACCCCTGGTTATACATATCTCTGGTTACCAGGTGGCACAACGGGTACAAGTCTGTCCAATCTTTCAGCTAATTCTTATACTATACAGGTTACGGATACAAACAGTTGTGTTAAAACTACTCCTTTTATTATTACAGAACCAATGATTGCGCTTTCAGCTTCTCCTTCATTTACCCCTGTTTCCTGTTTTGGTGGATCAGATGGTACAGTTTCTGCATCTGCATCAGGAGGAACACCTCCTTATAACTATTTTTGGATGCCTGGCAGTCTGAATGGAAAGAATCAATCTAACCTAACAATTGGAACGTATACTGTTTCTATTGTGGATTCAAAAGGATGTACGCTTATTGACTCAACTATAGTCACCCAACCTACATTGATGATACTCACACCATCAAGTATTAGTTCAAATTGCAGCGTTGCAAACGGACAAGCTTCAGTATCAGCATCAGGTGGTACCGGATCTTATTTATATCAATGGTCACCTGCTGGAGGAACTAACGCTACTACAAGCGCCCTGCTTTCCGGAACATACTCTGTTTTAGTAACAGATAGTAATTTATGTGCTGCCACTACATCAGTTACTATAAATGATAATCCTAGTCCAATAGCAACTGTTTTCTCAACAACAAATGTGAGTTGTAGTGGAGGGGCCAATGGAACAGCATCAGCCATTGCTTCAGGAAATTCCGGTCCATTTACCTACTCATGGCTACCATCAGGTGGCACCGATTCAGTCGCTACAGGCTTGTTACCAGGTACATATTCGGTTACCGTTACAGACGCCAATTTGTGCCAGTCATTGCCTGCGATAAGCCCGGTTATTACTGAACCTACTCCAATTTCAATAACTATTAGCGCCAGCACAATGAGCTGTTTTGGGGGGAACAATGAAACAGCCTCTGCAAGCGCTACAGGCGGCACTCCAGGTTATACTTACCAATGGTTACCAAGTGGAACGTTGGGCTCTACAATTTCTAACCTTTCGGCAAATACATATACTCTGCAGGTTACAGATACAAAAAACTGTTTACAAAGTGAACTTTTTACAATTGCCGAGCCTTCTCTGTTGACCGCTTCAATTTCATCAACTGTAAATGTTAGTTGCTTTGGAGGAAATAATGGCACTGCTACTGTAATAGCAAGTGGAGGCACTCCTGTATATGGTTACAGCTGGTCTCCCACCGGTGGTAACGGACCAACAGGAACTGTTCTGGCCTCCGGTACTTATACAATAACTATTACCGATTTAAACGGTTGTATCACTACAGATTCTGCTATAATAACTCAACCTTCCCAGGCTCTTTCAGCAACAAGCACAGTATCCAATATTACTTGTTTTGGATTAACAAATGGTACAGCAAAGATTGTTCCTGTTGGTGGAACACCCGGTTTTTCTTATCAATGGAACCCGTCTGTGTCAATTAGTGATACTGCTTCAGGACTTTCTGTTGGCAATTATAATATTATGGTAACTGATACCAATAGCTGCCAAACAAATTTATCGCTTTCTATTTCACAACCGGCAGTACTTGGTGGTACTCTGGCATCGGTAAATCCTTCTTGTAATTTATCCAATGGCTCTATCACGCCTCAGATATCAGGAGGAACCTATCCATATACCTATTTATGGTCCCCGGGAGCTTCTACTAATTACGGAATTAATGGTTTAGCGCAGGGAAACTATAGTGTGCAAATAACTGATGCCTTAAATTGCAGTTTATCCTTATCAGCATCTCTTACGGATATTCCTGTTCCGATATTATCAATTTCATCAATTGATGCTGTTTCCTGTTTTGGAGGAAGTGACGGTTCGTCTACCATTACTATTTCACAAGGCGTAGCCCCATACGCAATCAACTGGTCACCTTCCGGAGGCAATAGTTTAACAGCAACCTCACTTACAAGTGATACGTATACTGTAACAATAATTGATGCTTCGGGATGTGAAATTTCAGATAGTGCAGTTGTAACTGAACCCACTCCTATTGATCTTTCGGCTCTTACTGTTAATGATGTTTTGTGCTATGGAGGAAATTCAGGCTCAATATCTATTGTTCCGAGTGGTGGTACTGGACCCCTATATACGTATTCATGGGCTCCGGTCAGTTCAAGTTCATCAACAGCAAGTAATCTTGCCATAGGAACTTATACTTTGAATGTTACGGATCAAAATAATTGTATTTCCTCAATTTCAGTAAATATTGCGCAACCAACACCATTTTCTTCAACAATTGATTCAATTATAAACCCCATATGTTTTAACGGATATGGCAGTGCCACTGCAATTGCTTCCGGAGGAATGCTTCCTTATTCTTATTTCTGGTCACCATCAAGCGACTCTGTAAGTAAAGCAAACAATATAAAAGCAGATTCTTATACAGTTACAGTTACCGATGCAAATGGATGCACCTCAAGCAATACTTTAGTGTTGACACAACCTACACAAGTGATAACGTCTACCGGTGTAAATGATACTGTATGTGTTGGCCAAACAGGGATAATTTCAGCAACAGCAATTGGAGGTCTTGGAAATTACTATTATGGATGGCAACCTTCCGGAGCAATCACATCAGGGACTTTACCTATAACCCCAACAAGTGATGTTACCTATACTGTAGTTGCTTACGACCAGAACGGATGTGCAGGAACACCTGCCACCACTGATGCAATCGTTTACACTTTGGATACTTTAAGTGTTCATGCCTATGCCACATCTCCAATTTGCCCCGGACAAAGCTCTGTTGTGTATGTTGAAACGCTTGGCACAACTGGAACACTTACCTATCAATGGAATAATAATTTGGGTACCGGACCGGGAGTTTATTTGGTTACACCTTCGGCACCAACAATGTATATTGTTACAGTAAGTAATGTATGTAGTTCAGTTACCGATTCGGCTGCAATTCTTTTTAATCCGCCTCCAACAATTGCTTTAACTTCTGATACCAGTGCATTATGCGTTCCTGGCACAATTCAATTTTTTGATAATTCAGTTACCGGAAACCCAAATGATCCCATCACAATCTGGAATTGGAGCTTTGGCGATGGAACTTCTTCAACATTGGAGGATCCTCCTCATTCCTATACCATACCTAGTGATTATCAGGTTACATTAACTATAACTACTTCAGGGGGATGTACAAACAGCACCTCAACCCCATTAATTATTAACGGGCATCCTTTCCCTGTGGCCGCATTTTCACTTAGTTCAACGGAGCTTGATTTACCTTATGATGTATTACTTTGCAATAATCAATCTACAGGAGCAATAACCTATAACTGGAGTTTTGGTGATGGAGAAACATCAACCCTTACTAACCCGCAATATTTATACACAACAATAGGAATATACCCGGTTCAACTTATTGCCATGACCGAATATGGATGTTTGGATACAGCGTACTCAGAAGTTACAACAAATGCTGAAGTTAAGTTCCCTAATGCATTTACCCCAAATCCGGATGGAACTTCTGGAGGCTTTTTTGATATTAACAGCTTGGATAATAACATATTCTTCCCTTATACTTCCGGAGTAGTTGAGTATAAATTAGAAGTTTATAACCGCTGGGGGGAAATTATTTTTGAAACTCAGGATTCAAAACAAGGTTGGGATGGTTATTATAAAAATCAATTATGTCCACAAGATGTGTATATTTGGAGAGCCTTTATTAAACTTAATAATGGAAAAATATTTAACAAAAATGGAAACCTTACACTGTTAAGGTAAGCAATAGTTAATATGTAATAGGTAATATTTTAAACCGTTAATATGAAACCAAAAGTTCAATTTTCAGTTTAACATAACTATTAGCTATTAACTTGTGAGATCAAATGTTCTATTTTCGGTATAACATTAAATATTAAGTATTAAATATTAATTTATGAAACCAAAAACTCTATTTTTAGCAGTAATTTTACTTTTTACTTTTTATATATTTCATATCACGTCCTATGCTCAGATAACCTCACGTCAGGAAAAGCAGCTTTTAACTAAAGCTGATAAAGCCTATGACAATAGTGATTACCTGGGCGCTCTTAAAATATATGAAACACTGTACAATTTGGATAGTACAGATACTGAAACTAATTTCAAACTTGGTGTTTGTAATTTTGAAATAAAAAAATTCAGAAAAAATTCGAAGAAATATTTTGAGAAAGTACCTCCTTCCGACTTTCCTGAGGTTAATTACTACCTTGGAAAATTAAATCATTTATCAAAACAATTTGAACGTGCCATTTATTTTTTTAATCAATACAAATATTTTGGTGGAGATAATGAATTTTCAAGAAAAGAAATTGATGACCTGATAGAAAAATGTCATGCTGCTTTATTGTTTGAAACTACCGAAGATAAATCCATTATTATTAAAAACATAGGAAACGTTGTTAACTCAGAATATGGTGATTATGTTCCATTAATTCCAGCTGACGAAAAGTTCATGATTTTTACTTCAAGAAGAAAAAATGAGGTATGGCAGAAAACGGATCCATTGGGTGACTATTTTGAAGATATTTATATTTCCAGAAAAGATAGCACTTCTAATTGGGGAACACCGGTAATGCTTGATACTAACATCAATACTGCTGTGCATGATGCGTGTACAGGATTGTCTGCAGATGGTGAAAAATTACTTATTTATCGTACCAGCAAGGACCTGATAAGTGGAGACATTTACGAAAGTTTTTACAGTAATAATGTATGGTCTAATCCGGAAGCTATTGGCCCGATCGTTAATTCACCAAATTATCTTGAAACCAGTGCATGTTATTCTCCCGGTGGTGATATCATTTTCTTTTCAAGTAACCGGCCAGGTGGTTACGGAGGAAAAGATTTATATTCTGTTAGAAAATTACAAAATGGAAAATGGGCAAAACCATTCAATTTAGGTGCAACAATTAATACAGAATATGATGAAGATGCCCCATTCGTGCACCCTTTGGGTAATACTTTGTTTTTTAGTTCTGAAGGACATAAAAATATGGGCGGATATGATATCTTTAAATCAAATTTTGATGGGTCAGGAAATTTTGAAGCTCCGATAAATTTAGGCAGTCCTATTAATACTGTTGATGATGATATCTTTTTTGTAATGAATACGGATGCATCTAAAGGTTATTTATCATCCGAAAGAGAGGGAGGTTTTGGCTTGCAGGACATTTACAGTGTTTCATTTCCTGTTACAGCACCTCCTTTAAATGTTTATAACATGCATGTGGTTGATGAATCAAGTTCAATTATTAAGGATGCTGAAATCAGAGTAATTAATTTAGAGAATGAATCAACCTATGGAATATACAAACCAAATGACAGAACAGGAAAAGTATTAGTGATCTCACAAAAAAATAAAGAATACCGCATTATTATTGATGCTCCGGGATATGAGCGATTTGTTACCAATGCTGTATTAGATACTGATGTAAACATTTTATATAAACTAAGTAAAGTTAAATAATAGCTCCTCACCTCTTCCCTTCCCCGATATGAAGGTCTACAGTAAGACATGGTGATGTGAAGTAAGATGTAAAAAGAAAAAGAAGATGAAAAAAATATTATATAAATTTAGCAAAAAAACCTCCTCTTTGATCAGCCTCTCCATAGGAGAAGTGATTAAAAGAAGCGGCTTAGGTTTAGGGATAGGCCTTCTTTTCTTTTTTAGCCTTTTTAACACAAAGAATGTAAAAGCACAGGATATGCACTTTACTCAATTCTTTTCCTCTCCATTATATCTTAACCCTGCTTTTACAGGAGCTGGTGTTTGTTCAAGATTTTCTACTACTTATAGAAATCAATGGCCGGGTATTTCTAAAACCTATAAATCATATTTACTTTCAATGGACCATTATATTCAGCAATATAATTTGGGGGTTGGATTACTTTTTGGAAATGATGCAGCTGGAACCGGAGATTTGAAAACTACAATAATAAATCCAATGTTTGCTTATGAGGTAAAAGTGAATAGAAATTTTTCAATGAGATTTGGTGTTCAGCCGGGTTTTGGTTTAAAAAGCATCAACTTTAATGCATTACTCTTCGGAGACCAGATAGCTCGAGGAGGAAACGTTGCTACCCTTGAAACACCAACACAATCAAAAACTTATTTTGATATCGGTGCCGGGGCCTTATTTTATTCAAGAAAATATTGGATAGGATCATCTGTTTACCATCTTACCCGACCGGATGTTGCATTGATGGGCAATGGAGATGGTATATTACCTATTAAATATAGTGTGCATGGTGGAGCTAAATTCGCTTTCAATCCAAAGGAAAGAAACCTTTATGAACAGAGATCTATCTCTCCAGCCTTTAATTATCGAGGCCAAAAAGAATTTGATCAGTTTGATATTGGATTTTATTTTACTCAATACATTGTTAATATTGGTATCTGGTATAGAGGTATTCCTATTATAAAAGCTTATAAAACAGGTTATAGTAATAATGATGCAGTGGCAGTAATAATCGGTTTAAAAACAGACCGATTGAATATCGGATATAGTTATGATATTACCATTTCAAAATTAAATAATCTTGCTCAGGGAGCTCATGAAATAACCCTGGCTTACCAGTTATGTAAATTCAAAAAGAAAAAGAAATCACGTATTATTGTGCCTTGCCCTAAATTTTAATTGGAATAAAGGCCTTTTGGTGATTTTGATAATTGTTTTGTCAGGAAATTTCAATATTACTTCCGTTTTTCGTTATTTCCCGTTTTGAATACAACAAAAGCATGCTAGTGTTATTGTATGGCCTATTGGTCGTTTTAGATAGCCATTTAAGCTAAAACAGCCAAATAAAGCAACCTTGAAAGATATTTTCCGTAAAAAGTTATTACCATTCTCTTTTATGATCAAAGAACAAAAAAATTGTTATATTTTTTTGTTCTTTCCTGCGTCTATGAAAATTTTCCGGAAGAAAATATTCATGGTTATTAAATCAGTAAAAAGAAATAGAATTTCAACTATTACTTAACTTATTTTTTGCAACTGAGAAAAATGAAATATCTTTTTGTAAAAAGGAGTGTTAATGAAAAATCAATTACATTTTTGGTTAATTTGTTTTTTTCTATGCATCTCATCCTATGCATTTTCCTCACATATTGTAGGAGGTACATTAACGTATATACGCAATCCTAATGCCACTTATACTATAACTCTAAAACTATACCGCGACTGTAGCCCCAATCCCAACAAAGCTCCATTTGACGCAAGCGTTACTATAACAGTATTGGGATATAATGGAGCTCTTTTTTCTCCCACCCGGGATATTACCATGAGCCTTGCAGCAATTAATCCGGTTCCTCCAATTCTTCCTCCTTGCGCTATTGCCCCCAATCCAATACCTTGTGTGCAAGAAGGTATTTACACTAAAATTGTAACCCTCCCTCCAAATCCGGGGGGGTATCATTTATACTGGCAAAGGGCAGCAAGAAATGTTGCGATAAACAATTGTAGGGTTGATCCGACTAATTGTCTTTGTCTTTGGTTTCCATGTGGTTATTCATGTGTGGGCTCAAGTTTTGATGCTGACATACCGGGGGAAACCGTAATTTGGGGTGAAGATTTTAAATTGCCTAACAATTCAACTTCTGATACGGGACCTACCTCCTGGAGTATTGCTGCAGTGGGAACTTTTCCGCCACCTGCCTCTGCTTGGGTAAATACACTGGCAAATAACAATAAAGTTTTTGAAATTACAGGTGCCAGCAATGCTCAGAAAACCTGGACATCTCAATCAATACCCATTTCTTCTTGTCCTTCCGTTAATCTGAGAGTAGATCTATCCCAGACTGGAAATTTCCTCCCTTTTGATTCTCTATTTGTTTATTATCGGTTGAATGGAGGCCCTTTAACTTTATTTCCTACGAATGGTATTAAATCGGGTAATTTTATTTCTGCTGTTGCAAGTAAGACAGGTATTTCAGGCAGCACCGTTCAGATCATAATTCGGGCTCATTTTGGTCCTGCTAATAATTTTGGAAGTAAAAAATTCCAACTCGATAATGTGCTTGTTTCCTGTTCCGATTTTGTGCCAAACAGTAATCCTGTTTTTAATCTTTTTCCTCCTATTTTTCTTTGTGCAGGGCAACCTTTTACCTTTGATCATTCAGCCACCGATGCAAATGGGGATTCTCTTGTATATTCTCTTTACACGCCTTATAACGGAGAGAATGGTCCAAGTTATACGCTCACTCTTCCTCCGGCAACTTTAGATCCTACATTTTCCGGAAACACAGCAGTATTTACTCCAATTGTCTGGCTTCCAGGATATTCTGTCGCCAATCCGCTTGGAGGCCCTCCACTTATTCTTGATCCATCTACCGGAATGTTAAGTGGTACACCACCCATGATCGGAAAATTTGTTGTTGGCGTGAAGGTGAAGGAATATCGTAATGGAGTTTATATCAGTCAAACGCTTCGGGATTTTCAATTCAATGTGGTGAATTGCCCTTCACCACCACTTCCTGTTACCGGCACTAATATCATTGTAAATCAAGGATGTGTTGGCCAAATTGCTGCGAATGGTTACATTGATTCCACTGTTATCTGGAACTCCGTTTATCCCGGTACTTATGGCGCATATAACAATTACTTATCATGCTCTTCAGGTTGTATAAATCCAACAGCTACAGGACAGCCCGGATTACCACCTTACATCGATTTTCAAATTTGCGGTATGTCTGCATCCTGTAATCCAATATATATTTGTGATACTGTAAGAGTTACTTTTCATACTACTCTTTTTGCAAACATAGTTCCTCAAAATCCTGCAATTTGTATCGGGCAAACTAATACTACAATCACCGCTAATGGAAGTGGCGGAACTCCGCCTTATACTTACTTATGGAATAATATTAATCCTTCACAAAGTATTCTTGTAGGAACTGGAACATATACTGTTAGAATATCAGATGCATCCAATTGTCCGCCATCATATGCCAGTGTAACTGTTACTTCTTATGCCGTTGCTGTTGCTGCTAATGCAGGTCCGGATAAAACGGCTTGCAAACAAACTCCCATAACAATAATAAATGGTTCTGTTGCAGGGGCAAGTGGTGGTAGCTGGTCAGGCGGTGGAGGTGCATTCAGCCCGAACAATACAACCCTTTCGGGGGCAACTTATTCTCCTACTGTTGCTGAATTAGCTGCCGGCTTTGCAGATTTAACATTAACTACAACCGGGAGCGGAACATGTCCCGCTGTTTCTGATATTGTTAGAATTAATTATATAAATTTTGCAGGAATTGTTTCCTTTACTAAAACTCCTGTAAGCTGCTTTGGAGGAAGTGATGGTTCAGCATCAGTTAACGTTGCCGGTGGAACTCCCACCTATACCTATTCCTGGAACACAGTACCGGCACAATCAACGGCAACAGCAACAAACCTGAGTCAGGGAACTTATTCTGTTACAACTACAAATGGTATTGGCTGTACGTCAACAGATCCGGTTACTATTATCCAGCCTTCACCAATTGCACTTGCTTCCTCAATCACAGATGTATCATGTTCAGCGGGAAGTAACGGCTCCATATCAATAACACCATCCGGTGGAACCGGCCCTTATACTTATTTATGGCAACCTGGAAATCAAACAACATCATCAATAAATGGTAAGCCGGCAGGTACTTATACCATTACAGTGACCGATTCAAAAGCTTGTCAAAAAACATCTCCTTATCAAATTGCCCAACCTTCAGCAATTGCCATATTACTGACAGCTATACCTGTTAATTGTTTTGGAGGAAACACAGGAACGGCCAGTTCAACAGTCACTGGAGGAACGAGCCCATATACTTACAATTGGAATTCGGGAGCTACATCTCCTGATGCATCAGGCTTACCTGCGGGTACTTTTACTTTAACAGTAACAGACAATAAAGGATGTTTGAAATCCAATTCTGTAACTATTACACAACCTACTGCTCTAATTGCAAGCACTTTAATCACCAATGAAACCTGTAATTATTTAGACAATGGCACCGCAACAGCTGGTTCTTCAGGAGGTACCCCCGGATATACTTATCTCTGGAGCAATGGTGTAACTTCATCTCAAATCACAAATCTGACATCTCAAATCTATACGTTAACAGTAACTGATTCTGTAGGTTGCACAGCAACTGCTTTTGCAACAATAACCGAGACTGCTCTTTTAACAATAAATTTTATTAGCCAGGTAAATGTAAGCTGTTTTGCAGGAAATGATGGTATTGTAACAGCCAGTCCGGTCGGAGGTATTCCAAACTATACCTATTTATGGGCTCCAGGAGGAGCAACAACGGCTACTAAAACCAATTTATCAATGGGATCATATACTGTTGCAGTAACTGATTCAAAAGGATGTGTTACCACAGATTCTGTTACTATCACTCAACCTTTGGCACCTTTGTCAGTTTCTGTTTCAGCTTTACCTGCAACATGTTACGGAGGAAATGATGGTTCTGTTTCAGCCTCCGCAGCAAATGGAACAGGTCCGTACACTTATATCTGGACACCCGGGAATTTAACAGGACAAAACATTGCAAATCTTAATGCAGGAACTTATACTGTTACAGCTGCTGATTCAAAAGGATGTTTAATTACTAATTCGGATACAATAACTCAGCCCACGCAAATAGTACTTACCACTTCGGGAGTTAATTCAGACTGCGGCCAGCCTAACGGGCAAACTTCCGTTGTGGTTACAGGAGGTACTTCACCTTACACTTATCTCTGGTCGCCCACAGGCGGAACAAATGCAACAGCACCAGGCTTAATATCAGGCGCGTATACTGTAGTGGTAACCGATTCCACCGGATGTAGCGCTACTCAATTCGGAAATGTGGATGAAAATTCAGCTCCTACAGCAAGTATTTATTCAGTGATCAATGTAAGTTGCTATGGAGGTTCAGATGGTTCTGCTAAAGTAGCTACTTCAGGAGGTATAGGTCCGTTTACATACTCATGGATGCCATCAGGTGGGACTGATTCAATTGCCACTGGCCTGGCGGCAGGCTCATACACCGTTACAGTATCCGGCACCAATGGTTGTAAAGCGCTCGCTACAATTAACCCGGGCATTACTCAACCATTACCAATTCTAATAAATGTTACAAAAACCACAGTGAGTTGTTTTGGCGGGAATGATGGAACCGCTTCAGCCATCGCATCAAGTGGAACTCCAGGTTATACCTATAAATGGTTACCAAGTGGGACAACCGGGGCAAGCATAACTAACCTTTCTGCCGGTACTTATACCATAGAGGTTACCGATAACAATAACTGTGTGCAAACAATGCCGGTAATAATTATTGAGCCTGGTCAGGTAAGTGCTATAATTTCTTCTACTACCAATGTTAAATGTTTAGGTGAATACAATGGAACGGCTACAGCAATTGTTAGCGGTGGTACACCGGTTTATAATTATAACTGGATGCCTTGGGGAGGCAATGGCCCTATAGGAACAGGTTTATCTGCAGGAACTTATACCGTTTCAGTAACGGATATAAAGGGTTGTATCGACACTAGTTCAGTAACAATCACGGAACCAAGCCAAGCATTATCAGCAACAAGTATAGTATCCTCCGGCACTTGTTTCGGGGCATCAAATGCTGCTGTTGGAATACATCCTGCCGGTGGCACTCCCATTTATTCCTTTCAATGGACCCCTTCTGTATCATTGAATGATACAGCTTCCGGTCTTGCTCCCGGAAATTATACAATTACTGTTACCGATTATAATAGTTGTAAGGCAAATTTATCAGTTAGTATTTCAGAACCTTCAGAAATAAACGGCACACTGATAACTATAAATCCTGCTTGTGGATTATCCAATGGGTCAATCTCATCGCAAGTTTCAGGTGGTACATTTCCATATACTTATTTATGGTCATTAGGCGCTGCTACAACTTCAGCATTAACCGGTTTGGGAACCGGAGTTTATAATTTACTGGTAACAGATGCATCAGGTTGCACCAAATCCTTATCAGCCAACCTTACCATAGCCCCCGGCCCAAGTATTGCCTTTTCCTCTATAAACAATGTTTCCTGTAATGGAGGAAGTGATGGTTCAGCAACTATTACTATTACCCAGGGATTGGCGCCTTATATAATAAACTGGTCACCTTCGGGTGGAAATAGTTTAACAGCTTCCGGATTTTCAATTGGTACTTATACAGTAACTGTGACCGATGCTTTAGGATGTGAAATATCAGATAGTGTGATTATAACCGAACCAACACCTGTTGATGTTTCTGTTTCTTCAATAACAGATGTTTTATGTAATGGAGGAAATACAGGAACCATATCTGTTGCCCCAACCGGAGGTACGGGACCACTCTATACTTATTTGTGGGTACCAGGCGGCTCAACGTTAAACACAGCTTATGGTCTCACTATGGGAACATACACGGTAACCGTAATGGATCAGAATAATTGCGCAAAAGCAATTTCTGCAAGCATTACTCAACCCACGTTACTTTCCGCTTCTGTTGATACTATTATTGACGCAGTGTGTTATGGAGGTCTTGGAAGTGCTACTATACTTGCATCAGGAGGTGTGCTTCCATATTCTTATTCCTGGTCAGCGCCTGCTTCAGGGCAAACAGGATCGGAGGTAAATAATGTTGGCGCAGCCTCCTATACTGTCACAGTTACTGATACAAACGGGTGTTTTACAACTATTGATGTGTTAATAAAACAACCGATTCAGGTAATAACTCAAGCCCTGGCAAATGATACACTATGCCTCGGTCAAACAGGAAGCCTGTCCGCAACTGCAATAGGAGGTGCAGGAAATTATTATTACGCATGGCAACCCTCAGGGGCCATAACTTCAGGAACATTACCAATTACACCAACAAGTAATACCACTTATACTGTAGTTGCATTTGATCAAATTGGCTGCGCAGGAACCCCTGATTCGGTTACCGCAATTGTATATAATTTAGATGGAGGCAATGTTCAGGTATTTGGTACCTCTCCTATCTGCCCCGGTCAAAGTTCCTTTGTATATGCTGAAACCTCAGGAACAACCGGTCCACTCACCTATCAGTGGAATAATAATTTAGGGACCGCTCCAGGGGGGTATCTTGTAACACCCTCCCAGCCTACAACATACATTGTTACTGTCAGTAATATGTGTGGTTTAAATATTGCAGATTCAGTTGAAGTGCTATTTATTCCCCAGCCTACAATTACTTTATCATCTGATACGAATGCATTATGCATTCCCGGATCCATGTCATTTTTTGATAATTCACTTACAGGTAATCTGGATGATCCGATCACGATGTGGAATTGGAACTTTGGTGATGGAACAACATCCATTGAGGAGGATCCCGAACATAATTATGATCAATCCGGTACTTATCAGGTTACCTTGGTTGTAAGTACTTCTGGCGGATGTAGCAATAATAATTCATCAGCTCCAATAACAATAAACGCACATCCTATTCCAACAGCGGCATTTACAGTTAATTCAACTAATCTTGCTCTGCCTGTTGATGAATTGATTTTAAATAACCATTCAACAGGAGCAAATTCATATTATTGGGATTTTGGAGATGGTTCAACATCAACACTTTTAAATCCTCAGTATTTATATAATTCAGTAGGCGTTTTTCAGGTTCAGCTAATTGCTATGTCCCAGTTTGGCTGTCTTGATACTGCTTTTGCAGAAGTTACCACAAATGCCGATCTTATATTCCCTAACGTATTTACCCCAAATCCAAACGGTGCCTCCGGAGGATCTTATGATATAAATAGTATGGACAATGATGTTTTTTTTCCTTACGTTTCAGGAGTAATTGAGTTTAAAATTGAAATTTTCAATCGCTGGGGCGAAGAAATTTTTGAATCATTGGATATAAAAAAAGGCTGGGATGGTTATTACAGAGGGCAAATATGTCAGCAGGATGTATACATTTGGAAAGCTTACATTAAACTGAACAACGGAAAAATATTTCATAAAAATGGGGATGTTACTATTCTTAGCTATTAGAATTTAATTTTTAATAAATTACACGGCCTTCCTTCTTTTATCTTTTCTCAACAGATCCATCAATCAAAGGCTAATCCAGTTTAGCAAGCTCAATTGTGTAATAAAATATAAAGACCTGCCAAAGAGCGCTTGGTGTAATGCCATCAATAGCTGTTTTTATACTAACTTTAAATTTTCGTTTCAATTTTTACCAAAAATCGGTTTATTACAACTAAAAATATGTTTATAGTAACCTTGTGCCTATAAAAATCGTATGTTTAATCATATTATATATTTTTAAATGAAATTAAAAATTTTGGAAACGCGAAAAAATGCTTTTCCATGATTTTATTTTTTTGTTTAAACTTTGCCTCTTTTTGCTTTAACCAAATTATAGTATTGTAAAAGTATTTGCGAATTGTTTTTATTAAAAAAATTGCAACTTTTCCCCTTTCTTTTGCATCTGAGGGAATAAGAATATAATTTTCGCAAAAAGAAAATTTATGAAAAAACTATTACAAATATTCTTTGTGTGTGTTTTTTTGAGTGTATCTTCAATGGGATTCTCCAGCCACCTTGCTGGTGGAACGTTAACCTATGTTCATAATGGAGGTTCAAGCTATACCATAACATTAAAAATTTATCGCTTCTGTAACGCAAGCTACCAATTTACAAATCAAACAATTAATGTTGGCGGATATAATGGTATAGCCTTACCAAGTATTACCATGACTTTGACACAAGTTAACGCAATTCCTGCAATTCTCCCTCCTTGTGCTATTTCGCCAAGTCCAATGCCTTGTATTCAAGAAGGTGTTTATACCAAAACTGTTACTAATCTCCCTCCAATCCCAGGCGGATATCATCTAAGTTGTCCAGTGATCTATCGGTCTTTGGGTATTGTTAATAGTACTATTCCATGTAATTGCGTTTCAATGCATCTTTATGCAGACATTCCCGGAATTCCTATTATTTGGGGAGAAGATTTTACACTACCAAATAACACAACGGTTGATAACGCTGGAACGGCCTGGAGCAGAACTCTTGGACCGCCTGCTCCTGGTGCTGCGAATGTACAAAGCAATCTTTTTCGTGTCACTGGTGCCAGCAATGCAAGTGCAACCTGGTCGTCCCAAATAATTCCTATTTCTTCCTGCTCTTCTGTTAATTTGAGTGTTGATCTATCTAAGGCCGGAACATTAACTTTGGATAAAATATTTGTTTATTATAAATTAAATGGAGGCCCTTTGACACTTTTCCCTACTAATGGAACTTTAACTGGTAATTTCACTCCTGTAACTGCAAGTAAGTTAGGAATTGCAGGCAGCACTGTTCAGATAGTAATTCGTGTTCAATTTATTCCTGGTTCAAGTGCAAGTAAAATTTATCAATTTGATAATGTGCTTGTTACCTGTAATAATTTTGTAACAAATAATGATCCTGTTTTTAAACTATATCCTCCTGTTCTCCTTTGTGCAGGGCAGCCTTTTACTTTTGATCATTCAGCAATAGATTCAAATGGGGATTCATTGGTATATTCACTTTATACACCTTATAAAGAAGGAGCTCCTACTTTTTCCGGAAACATCGCCACTTTTACTCCAGTTGTTTGGAACCCGGGATATTCTGCAACCAATCCTCTTGGAGGTGCCCCACTCAATCTTAATGCATCTACAGGAGTTTTAACAGGTACACCTGGTATACTTGGGAGATTTATTGTTGGTGTAATGGTCAAAGATTATCGAAATGGAGTTTACATGAGCCAAACATTAAGAGATTTTGAATACCAGGTGGTGAGTTGCCCACAACCCCCGCCTCCATCTGCGGGTACTAATATTTCAGTAAATCAAGGATGCAATAGTCCGATCACTGCTACAGGTTACGCTGACTCTTCTGTAACATGGAACTCTATATATCCGGGGGCATTGGGTGCGTATAACAGTTATTTATCTTGTACTTCAGGATGTTTAAACCCAACGGCAACAGCACAAAGCGGAGCCCCCCCTTATGTTGATTATCAAATTTGTGGCCAGTCTTCGACCTGTAATAATGCACCTGCCTGTGATACTGCAAGAGTGACCTTTAACCCTCCTCTAAGTGTAACCATTGCGCCCCAGAACCCGGTCCTTTGTGTTGGCCAAACATCCACAACAATCACTGCTACAGGGAGTGGCGGCACACCTCCATACACCTATCTTTGGAATAATCTAAATCCTTCACCGAGTATTCTTGTTGGAAATGGAACATATACTATTCAGCTTTCAGATGGATCTGGCTGCCCCCCGGCATTTGCTACTGTAACCGTTACATCTTTTTCTGTTGCTATCACTTCTAATGCCGGTGCCGATAAAACAGTTTGTAAAGCAACCCCTATTACAACTATTAATGGTTCTGTTACCGGGGCATTGAGCGGAATCTGGTCAGGTGGTGGAGGAGTATTCAGTCCAAATAACACAACGCTTTCAGCAACATATTCCCCCACTCCTGCTGAATTGACCAATGGATTTGTTGATCTGACCTTAACCACAACAGGGAATGGAACGTGTCCCGCGGCTTCTGATATTGTAAGAATTACTTATATACCATTTTCAGGAGTTGTTTCTTTTACTCAACCCCCCATAAGCTGCTTCGGAGGTAATGATGGTTCCGCTACAGTTAACATAACAGGAGGAATGTCTCCTTATACTTATTCCTGGAACACTTCACCTGCACAATCAACTCAAACGGCCACCAACTTGGCTTTGGGTACATATAGCGTTACAATTACAAATAGTATGGGATGTACTTCTACCAATCCCGTTAGTATAACTCAACCAACACCACTTGCTCTTTCTTCTTCTATAACAAATGTATCGTGTTCCGGGGGAAACAATGGCTCCATATCCATAAATGCAACAGGTGGAACAGGGCCTTACACTTATCTTTGGAACAATGGTGCTACAACTGCTCTTATCTCAAATCTCACCGCCCAAAGCTATTCAATAACTGTAACTGACTCCAAAAATTGCACGAAAACATCAACTTATACCATTACTGAACCTTCCACAATTTCCATATCATTAACACCAACTCCTGTAAGTTGTTTTAATGGAAGCAATGGTACGGCCAATTCAACCGTATCAGGCGGGACTTTGCCTTACACATACAATTGGAGTTCAGGAGCTACCTCTCCTAATGCTTCAGGCTTACAGGCAGGACCTATAACTTTAACCGTTACTGATGTTGCGGGATGTTTTGCTTCTAATTCTGTAACCATTGTACAGCCCACAGCTTTAATAGCAGGTACATCAAAAACAGATGAGACCTGTAGTGATTTGAATAACGGATCTGCAACAGCTATCCTTTCGGGAGGTACACCCGGATATACTTTTTTATGGCAACCTGGAGCCCAAACTACTGGTACTATATCTAATTTATCAAGTGGAACTTATACCTTAATTGCAAAAGATTTGAATGGATGCCAGGCAACTACTTTTGCAGTAATTGCACAGCCTACACCTTTAACAATTAATTTTATCAGCCAGGTTAATGTAAGTTGTTTTGGTGGGAATAATGGGTCTGTAATTGCTAACCCTGCAGGAGGAAACGGAACCTTTACTTATTTATGGAGCAATGGTGCAACAACATCCCAGATCTCAAATCTCAGCGCTCAAACCTATTCAGTAACTATTACGGATGCCAATGGATGTGATACTATAAATTCGGTTGTAATAACACAACCCACAATAGTTACGGCAAGTACAACAAGTACTGATGAAACCTGCGGTTCTCTGAATAATGGAACGGCAAAAGTAATTGCTTCTGGTGGTACCCCTACTTATACTTATTTGTGGCAACCTGGTTTACAAACAACTGATAGTATATATAATTTATCAAGCGGAAACCATACTTTAACAGTAACTGACTCGAAAGGATGTACTGGAGTCGCAAATGCCACGATCACAGAACCTTCGCCAATTGCAATAAGTTTCACAGCACAAACAAATGTAAGTTGTTATGCAGGAGCAGATGGTTCAGTAACAGCAAGTCCTGCCGGTGGAACTCCCCTATATACCTATTTATGGGCTCCCGGAGGAGCAACTTCAGCTACAACCTCAAATTTATCGGCAGGAACATATTCAGTTACCATTACAGATTCTAAAGGCTGTTTTTTAACAAATTCTGTTGTTATTACTCAACCTTCACCATTGGGATTAGAAACATCCGTGACCAATGAAACCTGCAATTCTTTAAATGACGGAACAGCTACAGTTGATATTTCGGGAGGAACTCCCGGATATACTTACCTATGGCAACCAGGGTCACTCACCACCTTATCTATCAACAACTTATCCAGCGGAACTTACACCTTAACTGTAACTGACTCCAACGGATGTGCAGCAATAGCAAATCCGGTAATTACCGAACCGCCACCTTTCACCATAAGTTTCGCATCACAAACAAATGTAAGCTGTTTTGGGGAAAATGATGGTAGCGTTACAGCCTCCTCTTCCGGTGGAACACCAAATTATTCTTATTTATGGGCAGCTGGAGGAGGAACTACCTCATCCAGAATAAACTTAACTGCCGGAACCTATTCTGTTACGGTTACAGATGCCAAAGGTTGTTTTACCACAAATTCGGTTATTATCACTCAACCACCCCTTCTTGTTGTTTCTGCATCATCTTTACCTGCCACGTGTTATGGAGCAACGGACGGTTCAGTTTCTTCCTCAGCAACAAGCGGAACAGGGCCATACACTTATAGCTGGATGCCCGGAAGCCTTATCGGACAAAACGTTTCAAACCTTGCAGGAGGAACTTATACAGTTACAGCAACCGATTCATTAGGATGTGTTAGCTCTAATTCAATTTCTGTAGCCCAACCGGCACAAATAATACTCACTACCACCAGTGTTAATTCAGACTGTGGTTTACCTAACGGACAAAGTTCTGTTTCGGTATCAGGAGGAAATGATCCTTACACTTATTTCTGGTCGCCTGCAGGTGGAACAAATGATACGGCTATAGGATTGTTAACCGGTGCATATACTGTTATCGTAACAGATTCTATTGGATGCACTGCATCACAATTTGGGAATGTGAATGAAAACGCAGCACCTGTTGCAACTATTTTTTCAGTTATCAATGTAAGTTGTTTTGGAGGAACAAATGGTTCTGCTAAAGTTGGTACTATTGGAGGTATTGGTCCATTTACATACTCCTGGATGCCATCAGGTGGTACAGATTCAATTGCAACAGGACTTACAGCAGGATCTTATACAGTAACCGTAACCGGATCCAATGGCTGTAAATCTCTCGCTACTACAAGTCCTGACATCACTCAACCTTCTCCGATTTTAATAGCAGTCACAAAAACTCCGGTGAGTTGTTTTGGTGGCAATGATGGAACAGCTGCTGCAGTTATATCAGGCGGCACCCCCGGTTATACCTATCAATGGTTGCCTGGAGGAACAATGGGATTAAGCGTATCTAATCTTTCAGCAACTTCTTATACCGTTCAGGTTACTGATACCAATAGTTGTGTAGAAACAACACCTTTTACTATCACTCAGGCACCTTCCACACTTTCTGCCTCTTTAACTTTTACACCCAGCAACTGCTTTGGAGGATCTGACGGTTCCGTTTCTGCTACAGCAATCGGTGGAACAGCTCCATATAACTACAATTGGATGCCAGGAAATTTTAATGCGGCCTCTATTTCTAATCTAAGTTCAGGATCCTATACACTTACCCTGACTGACTTAAAAGGATGTATCTATAATAACTCTATTACTGTAACCCAACCTACACAAGTAATACTTACTTCAGACAGCATCAATTCCAATTGCAGCCTGGCTAACGGACAGGCTTCTGTAACTGCATCGGGAGGGGCCGGAGGCTATTTATACTTATGGTCTCCCTCAGGGGGAACTAATTCTATAGCCCCGGCTCTTCTGGCTGGAGCATATACAGTTAAAGTAACTGACGGGAATGGATGTATTTCTACAGATGGGGTAACGGTAAATAATAATGCAAGTCCGGTAGCAAGTGTATTTTCAACTAGTAATGTAACCTGTAATGCAGGTTCTAATGGAACTGCAATAGTAAGTGTTACAGGTGGAACTGGCCCATTCACCTACTCATGGATGCCATCTGGCAACACTGATTCGATCGCAACAGGTTTATTGCCTGGTACCTATACTGTAACTGTGACGGATGCTAATTTATGCCAATCTGCTCCTGCAATTAGTCCGGAAATAACACAACCCTATCCTATTTTGATTACTGTTACCAAAACCTCTGTTACTTGTTTTGGAGATAATGATGGAACAGCTTCTGCCACGGCTTCAGGGGGCGCACCTACTTATTCGTATTTGTGGAGCAATGGTAGCACTTCAACTCTAATATCCAATCTATCGGCTCAAACGTATACTATACAGGTTACTGATTTCAATAACTGTGTGCAAAGCCTACCTGTTATAATTAATGAGCCTGGTGCGTTGAATCTGGTAATTCCATCTGTTACCAATGTTACTTGTTATGGTTTAAGTGATGGGACAGCAACAGCAACTGTTAGCGGAGGCACCATGGGTTATACTTATAACTGGTTTCCATTGGGAGGAAATGGCCCTGTAGGAACAGGCTTATCAGATGGAACATATACGTTAACGGTAACTGATTTTAATGGTTGTGTAGATCAGAATTCTGTGGCGATCACTCAACCAAGCCAGGCTTTATCTGCAACCAACACGGTTTCCAACATCACCTGTTTTGGAGCATCAAACGGTACTGCCGGTATTCATCCGGTTGGTGGAACAACTAATTACACATATCAATGGAATCCTTCTGCATCAATGAATGATACAGCTTCCGGTCTTGCTTCCGGCAATTACACTGTTTTAATTGCCGATAATAACGGCTGTGAAACAAACCTTGCAATCAGCATAACAGAACCTTCAGAAATCGGGGGCTCATTGGTATCGGTAAATCCTTCCTGTGGTTTATCAAATGGCTCTATCTCATCTCAATTATCAGGAGGTGTATTGCCATATACATATTTATGGTCATATGGGGCCGCTACAACCTCATCAATAAATGGTTTAGGAACGGGAGTTTATAATTTAACAGTAACTGACGCTTCAGGTTGCACCAAATCACTGTCATCAACTCTTACATTTGCACCCGATCCAAGTATAGCGGTTTCTACTTTGAACAATGTTTCCTGTTTTGGAGGAAATGATGGGTCTGCAACTATAAATATTACACAAGGAACGGCACCTTATACAATAAACTGGTCACCATCAGGTGGTAATGGTTTAACTGCTTCGGTTCTATCTATCGGAACTTACACTATAAATGTAACAGATGCTTTAGGATGTCTGACAATGGATAGCATTATCATCGCAGAACCCACTCCGGTTGATGTTTCTATTTCTTCGGTAACAGATGTTTTATGTAATGGAGGAAGTACAGGATCTATATCTGTTGCTCCTTCGGGAGGTACAGGGCCTCTTTATACTTATTTATGGGCTCCTGGGGGCGCCACTTCAGCCACAGCAACTGATCTTTCTATTGGAACTTATACTGTAAATGTTATGGATCAAAACAATTGCTTTAAAGCAATTTCTGCTACCATTACAGAACCCACATCACTTTCTTCTGCTGTTGATACTATTATTCATGCAACTTGTTTTAATGGTTTTGGAAGTGCTTCAGTAATTGCATCCGGAGGGGTTCTGCCTTATAGTTATTCATGGTCCGCTCCTGCTATTGGACAAACAGGAAGTGAAGCAAACAATCTTATAGCAGGTTCTTATACTATTACAATTACAGATACAAATGGATGTGTTACAAGCACTAACCTGATAGTTAAACACCCCTTGCAGGTAATGACATCAACCGGTGCAAATGATACACTATGCCTTGGCCAAACCGGAAGTGTATCTGCAACAGCTGTGGGTGGAGCTGGTAATTATTATTACACATGGCAACCTTCAGGTGCCATCACTTCAGGTACATTGCCCATTACGCCAACAAGCAATACAACATATACTGTAGTTGCTTTCGACCAAATTGGATGTGCAGGAACACCTGATACTGTTACTGCTATTGTATATAATTTGACTGCTGCAAATATTCAGGCTTTGGGCACTACTCCTATTTGCCCTGGTGCAAGTTCTGTTATATATGTTGAAACATCCGGAACAACGGGTCCATTAACTTATCAATGGAATAATAATTTGGGAACAGGAACCGGTATTTTTCTGGTAACACCTGCCCAACCTACAACTTACATAGTTACGGTTAGTAATATGTGCGGTTTATCGGTTTCTGATTCGGTTGAGGTTCTTTTTAATCCGCCACCTACAATTGCTTTATCATCGGCAGCAAATACATTATGTGTTCCGGGATACATGCCATTTTTTGATAATTCTGTTACAGGAAATATTGATGATCCTATCACCGGGTGGGAATGGAACTTTGGAGATGGTACAACCTCAAATGAGGAAGACCCTGACCATAATTATGCACAACCTGGTGATTATCTTGTTACTTTGACTGTCACAACTTCAGGCGGATGTACCAATAATAATTTATCGGCACCAATAGCGATTACTGCTCACCCTATCCCAACTGCGGCATTTTCAATAAACTCAACTAATCTTAATCTTCCTTATGATGTATTAATTCTAAACAATCAATCAGTAGGTGCCACTTCATACTACTGGGAATTTGGAGATGCCGGGACATCTACCCAATTTAATCCTCAATATGTATACACCTCCTTGGGTGTTTTCCAGGTTCAACTGATTGCAATGTCGCAATATGGCTGTGTTGACACAGCCTTTGCAGAGATTACAACAGACGCTGATGTGGTTTTCCCTAACGCGTTTACCCCAAATCCAAACGGCAGCCAGGGAGGAATATACGATTTGAATAACCTCAGTAATGATATCTTTTTCCCTTACAGTTCAGGAGTAATTGATTTTAAAATAGAAATTTTTAATCGCTGGGGTGAAGAAATTTTCGAGTCATTAGATATAAAACAAGGTTGGGATGGGTATTACAGAGGAGCTATATGTCAGCAGGACGTATATGTTTTTAAAGCCTACGTTAAACTCAACAACGGAAAAGTATTTTATAAAAACGGGGATGTTACGCTTCTTAGATATTAGAAAAAAATCAATTTTTCTGTTTTTAAATTATAAAAAAAATCAACATCTGATAACTCATCCCTTTTTCAAACTACCGCTACTTCATAAAAAAAAGAAAATCTCCTTAAAAGATACCATTCTTATTATCATTTAGAAATGATGTTTTTTCTATGCAAATCACAAAAAACAGCAACTTTAACGTTTTTTTTGCGTAAAACAAAAAACATATTTTTTTGCTGCAAAAATAATTATGCGGAAAATTTAAACTGCGTTTAGTATTTTCGATCAATCTATTTATCACGTGGTTTTATTCAGGCATTCATATTATAGTTCATTCTTCGATAAAAAAAAATCTAAGATTGCCACGGATTTTTTTTTCGAAAGTCATTTTTATAAACAATTCTTAACAAAGGAAAGCAGATTGCGCTCACTCTTATTCCAGTATGATCACAAGCTGATTTTTTTCAATTTACCTATTTCATTATTCTATCTGTTTCTGTTCCTGGGTTTATTTTTCTCATCACTTTTGTCAAAGGGCCAGTGTCCTTCCGGCACATCTCCCTCCGGCACAAATTTGGTGGCTAACGGAAATTTCAGCGCTGGCAACACATCGTTTTCCAGCGCTTATTCGTATTGTAATTCGGCTAATTGCCTTTATCCTGAGGGTCGTTATGGCATAGGCACAAATGCTAATTACTTTCATGGAGCATTCTCAGGACACGATCACACAACAGGTAATGGGAATTTTATGATTGTAAATGGGAAGGGAATACCTAATTCTTCAGTATGGTGTCAAACTATTTCAGTTAATCCAAACAGCACTTATCAATTTTCAACATGGGTTTGTTCTGTTCACCCGAGCAGTCCGGCTAAATTACAGTTTTGGGCAAATGGTGTTCTTTTGGGACCCGTTTTTAATGCTCCTTCATCAACAAACACATGGGTTAATTTTTCCGCTACATGGAATTCAGGAACAAATACTACAATTAATATTTGTATAAAAAATCAAAACACCAACCCGGCTGGAAATGATTTTGGATTAGACGATATTGTTTTTCAGAAGTGTTGCGCCCCTGTAATCGCCAATGCCGGGAGTAATGTAGCGCTCTGTTTTGGTCAAACTTCCACAACACTCACTGCTACCGGGACTGGTGGTGTAGCTCCCTATTCCTACTTATGGAATAATGTTAATCCTGCTCAAAGTATAGTGGTAGGAAGCGGAGTATATACCGTTAAAATTTCATATCCCGGATGTCCCCCTGCATACTCTACAGCAACTGTTACCTCCTATTCTGTTGCTATTTCTGCTAATGCGGGTGCGGATAAAACGGTTTGCAAACAAAATCCAATTACTACCTTAAGTGGTTCTATTATAGGAGCCATTGGCGGAATTTGGTCGGGTGGAGGTGGAACATTTAGCCCCACCAATACAACACTTTCAGGTGTGAACTATTCTCCTACTGCCGCTGAATTAACCAATGGATTTGTTGATCTTACTTTAACCACAACAGGCAATGGTAGCTGTGCACCCGGCACTGATATTGTCAGAATTAATTATGTGGGCTTTAATGGAATTGTTTCTTTTACGCAAACTCCTGTAAGCTGCTTTGGAGGGAACAATGCAACTGCAACGGTGAGTATTTCAAATGGCACTACTCCTTATACATACTCCTGGAACACTGCACCGGCACAATCAACACCAACAGTATCTAATCTTGCTGTAGGTAGTTATTCTGTAACAATTACAAATGGAATTGGATGCACCTCATCTAATTCGGTTACTATTAGTCAACCTTTACCCCTTGCGCTATCTTCTTCAGTTACCAATGTAACCTGTGCAGGAGGAAGCAATGGCGCGATTTCTGTAACAGCAACAGGCGGAACAAGCCCTTATACTTATTTATGGAGCAATGGAAACACTACCTCTCAAATCTCAAATCTTACATCTCAAACCTATTCGATAACGGTAACGGATTCAAAAACCTGTCAGAAAACCTCAACATTTACAATCGATCAACCTTTACCAGTAACAGTATTACTAGCACCTACAGCGGTTACTTGTTTCAATGAAAATAATGGTTCAGCCAATTCAACAGTATCAGGTGGTACTTCTCCTTATACCTATAACTGGAGTTCGGGAGCCACATCGCCTAATGCATCCGGTTTGCAAGCCGGGACGTTTACCTTATCCGTTACTGACATTTCAGGATGCACCGGATCAAATTCTACAATTATTACACAGCCCTCAGCTTTAGTGCCAACAGCAACGGTCACAAATGCAACCTGTAATTATCTGAATAATGGAACAGCAACCACCGCTACTTCAGGAGGGACTCCGGGTTATACTTATGTTTGGCAACCAGGAGGACAAACGACCACTTCTATAAATAATTTATCGGGAGGAACTTATACTTTAACCACCACAGACCTTTCAGGATGCACTGCAACTTCGTTTGCAACAATTGAGGAACTTTCGCCACTATCTATAAATTATATCAGCCAGATAGATGTTAGTTGTTTTGGAGGGAACAATGGATGTGTAACAGCAAATCCTTCCGGAGGAGTTCCAAACTATACGTATTTATGGACTCCCGGAGGAAATACATCAAGCACCCTAAGTAACCTGATCGCAGGAACTTATACGGTTATTGTTACTGATTCGAAAGGATGCACCGCAACTGATTCCGTTACCATTTCTCAACCATCAGCTCCTTTATCAGTTTCCACCTCATCCTTACCGGCAACCTGTTATGGAGGAACGAATGGGTCCGTTTCTTCTGCAGCCAGCAATGGAACCGGACCTTATACTTATTTCTGGATGCCTGAAAGTTTAGCTGTACAAAATATTCCAAACCTTGCAGCAGGTACCTATACAGTAACAGCAACCGATTCAAAAGGATGTACAGATACTAATTCTGTTTCTATAAATCAGCCCGATCAAATAGTGCTTAGCACCACAAGCGTCAACTCTGACTGTGGTCAGCCTAATGGACAAACTTCTGTTTCAATCGTATCAGGAGGCAATTTCCCATTCAATTATTTATGGTCACCAACCGGTGGAACAAATGCTGCAGTCACGGGATTGGTATCTGGTGCATATACGGTAACTGTAACTGATTTAAACGGGTGTACGTCCACACAATTTGGAAATGTGGGTGAAAATTCAGCCCCCCTATTAACTATTTATTCTGTGGTAAACGTAAGTTGCAACGGAGGATCAAACGGCTCTGCGAAGGTTGGAACCATTGGCGGTGTTGGCCCTTTTACATACTCCTGGATGCCGTCAGGGGGTAATGATTCAATTGCCACAGGTTTTACGGCAGGCTCTTACACCGTTACTGTAACAGGATCCAATAACTGTCAATCGCTTGCTACAATAATTCCGGGTATTACAGAACCTCCCGCACTTTTAATAAGTGTTTCAAAAACCGCTGTGGCTTGTTTTGGCGGTAATGACGGGACTGCATCTGCCATTGCTTCGGGAGGTGCGCCTGGTTATACCTATTTGTGGAGCAATGGGGGCACTTCTTCTCAAATCTCAAATCTCTCTGCTCAAACCTATACAATAGAGGTTACAGACACCAATAGCTGCATTCAAACACTGCCTGTATTAATTAATGAGGCCCCTGAATTGAACCTTGGTATTTCATCAACAACAAATGTCAGCTGTCATGGTTTAAGTGACGGGACAGCAACCGCAACTGTTAGCGGAGGCACCATGGGGTATACTTATAACTGGTTGCCTTTGGGCGGTAACGGCCCTTTAGGAACAGGCTTATCAAATGGAACATTTACATTAACAGTAACAGACTTTAATGGTTGTGTTAAGCAAGATTCTGCATCTATCATTCAACCAAGCCAGGCTTTATCAGCAACCAACACGGTTTCCAACATCACCTGCTTTGGGGCATCAAATGGTACAGCTGGTATTCATCCTGTTGGCGGAACAACTAATTATAGCTACCAATGGAACCCTTCTGTATCATTGAATGATACAGCCTATGGTCTTTCTTCGGGCAATTACACTGTTTTAATTGCAGATAATAACGGCTGTGAAACAAACCTTGCAATCAGCATAACAGAACCTTCCGAAATAAGTGGCTCGTTGGTTTCGGCAAACCCTTCCTGCGGTTTATCGAATGGATCTATCTCATCACAATTATCGGGAGGTCTATTGCCATATACCTATTTATGGTCAGATGGGGCTTCTACAACCTCAGGAATTACTGGTTTAGGAATGGGAGTATATAATTTACTGGTTACTGACGCATCCAATTGCGTCAAATCCTTGTCAGCCAACCTAACGGTTATGCCTGCCCCTGCTATAACGGTTTCATCAATAAACAATGTTTCCTGTTTTGGAGGAAATGATGGTTCGGCAACAATTAATATTACACAAGGAACGCCACCTTATGCAATAAAATGGACTCCTTCAGGAGGTAATGGTTTAACGGCATCTATTTTATCTGTTGGAACCTATACTATAAATGTAACCGATGCTTCAGGATGTCTGACAATTGATAGCCTTACCATCACAGAGCCTGCACCGGTTGATGTTTCTATTTCTTCCTTGACAGATGTTTTATGTAACGGAGGAAATACAGGTTCTATAACTGTTGCAGCAACAGGAGGTACAGGTCCACTTTATACTTATTCCTGGACGCCTGTTATGTCAGATTCATCAACAGCGGCAAATCTTTCAATAGGAACATATACAGTGAATGTAACGGACCAAAACAATTGTCTTAAATCAATTTCTGCCACTATTACAGAGCCTGCATTGCTATCTGCTTCTGTAGATACTTTAATTCATGCCAGTTGCTATGGTGGACCTGGAAGTGCTACAATACTTGCATCCGGAGGGGCAATCCCTTATAATTATTCGTGGTCAGCACCTGCTGTTGGACAAACCGGAAATGAAGCAAACGGACTTGTTGCAGGTTCTTATACGGTTACTATTACCGATACAACAGGTTGCGTTACAAGTATCAATTTGATAATAAAAGAACCATTGGAAGTAATAACATCGAGCGGAGAAAATGATACATTATGTCTTGGTCAGTCAGGAAGTGTTAGTGCAACGGCAGTAGGAGGAGCAGGTGGTTATTATTATTATGCATGGCAGCCTTCAGGTGCTATCACAACAGGAACATTGCCTATTACACCAACAAATGATATTACCTATACTGTAGTTGCTTATGATCAAATCGGATGTCCGGGTGCTCCTGAAACTGTTTCTGCCATCGTATATAATTTAACCCCTGATAATGTGTATGCAATAGGTACCTCCCCTATCTGCCCGGGCCAAAGCGCTGCCATTCATGTTGAAACAACAGGATCAACAGGACCTTTAACGTATCAGTGGAATAATAATTTAGGTACAGGAACAGGAGTTTATCTTGTAACGCCTGCGCAACCCACAACTTATATTGTTACAGTTAATACTATGTGCGGTTTATCTGTTACTGATTCAGTAAATATTCTTTTTAATCCGCAACCTGCAATTGCTTTAACATCGGCCACAAATGCATTATGCGTGCCTGGCTCATTGCCATTTTTCGATAATTCTATAACAGGAAATACCGATGATCCAATCACTTCGTGGGAATGGAACTTTGGAGATGGTAGTAGCTCCGCAGAAGAGGACCCTATTCATAATTATAGCCAACCTGGGACTTACCTCGTTTCCTTAACGGTGACCACCGCACGAGGATGTACATCAAATAATTTTTCGGGGCCATTAATGATAATTGCTCATCCTATTCCTACTTCAGCATTTTCGGTAAGTTCAACTAATCTTGAGCTTCCTTATGATGTTTTAATGTGTACCAATCAATCAATAAATGCAAGCACCTATAGTTGGAGTTTTGGAGATAATGGGACATCAACACTCGTTAACCCTCAGTATGTATATTCATCTGTAGGTGTTTTCAAAATTCAACTTATTGCCATGTCTCAATATGGATGTACTGATACTGCGTTTGCAGAAGTTACAGCAGATGCGGATGTTATTTTCCCTAATGTGTTTACTCCAAATCCAAACGGCAGCCAGGGAGGAATATACGCTTTGGATAACCTCAGTAATGATATATTTTTCCCTTACAGTTCAGGAGTAATTGATTTTAAAATAGAAATTTTTAATCGCTGGGGTGAAGAAATTTTCGAATCATTAGATATCAAAAAAGGTTGGGATGGGTATTACAGAGGAGTTATATGTCAGCAGGACGTATATGTTTTTAAAGCCTACGTTAAACTCAACAACGGAAAAGTATTTTATAAAAACGGGGATGTTACGCTTCTTAGGTATTAGATGTTTGGATGTTGGATGTTGGATGTTGGATGTTGGATTTTAGATTTTAGATGTTAGATTTTGCGTATTAGATTTTGGATATTAGTCGAACCTGGGGTTTGATTATTGATACTACCGAGTTGGATTGTATAATTTTAGCTTAAGCCCAATATACGCTAACAAATCCCCTTTCATTTTAGATGAATGTTACGTATTCCCTTGGGCAAACTCAGAGTTAATTCCTCGTAAATTTTTTTTTATGAAAGAACTATAGAGATTTATGTGTCTTGATTTTAGTGCAACCATGTTAATCTTTTTGCTGCATGGACCTCTAAAAACGGCAAGCATATTTTTGTCTTCCTACTAATGCTGATTAATCTATATTTATACATTTTTTTTCATAAATTCGCTCTCCTAAATAAAAAGTTTTTTTATCTAAGTATTAAATTAGCTCTAAACCTAATAAATTCAACAACTTCAAACAATTTTTGAATAATTTGTTTTTAAATCCGCTTGTAGCAGCTAACATGTTCAATAGATGCAGAAAATTGCAACTTATTTATATAGTTTAACGTATTATAGTTTAAAATATACTGAATGCATTTAAGATCAATCATTATATTATTTTTCTTTTTTATTTTTGCCGGATTGGGATTAGCACAATCTCCTTGTGGTGGAACGGTTCCCACTTTTAATGTAAATCTCACTGGCACTCCAAATGGTGCATGGACCAGCCCTTCTGTAAGTAGAGTTGGCAGTTGTTGTGGGATGGGCGGACCTTGTATTTATTTTATTGTAACACTTGACCCTGGCTCTGCCGGACTCAAATTAGAAGTTATTGATGGCGCTGCTCCTGGCATTCTTGAATATCAAGTAAATTGTGGACCGGTTGTTTCTTGCGGAACACCAGTTTGTCTTTCAGGGGTAGGACCCCATAAAATAACCTTTTGCAAACCGGGAAACAATCAGAATACCTACAAAATTACATCCATACCAGGTGCTGTTGTTGGTACTGATATATCTGTTAACGATGGCTGCACCGGTACTATAAATGCCTCCGGCTTTAATACAACTACAGCTACCTGGAAATCAATTTACCCGGGAGCTTTGGGTGCTTATAATAATTATTTATCTTGTACTTCCGGATGCCAGAATCCAACAGTAACAGCATCAGGAGTAGTTCCACCTTATGTTGACTACCAGATTTGTGGTTCACCTGCTTCCACCTGCAATTTGGGACCACTTTGCGATACCGTTAGAATTTCATTCCCAACCACACTTTTAGTAAATATTTCTCCTCCAAATCCAATTATTTGTTTTGGCCAAACCTCCACAACAATTACCGCAAATGGTTCTGGAGGTACTCCCCCATATACCTATTTATGGAATAATCAAAATTCCGCACAAAGTATTCTTGTTGGAAACGGAATTTACACCGTTAAACTTACGGATGCTTCCACTTGCCCACCGGCTTATGCTACAGTAACAGTTGTTTCTTTTGACGATCCAATTGAAGCTGATGCAGGTGATGATATAACAGTATGTAATCAAAATCCGATTGTAACCTTAGATGGTGAAATTGATGTTGATCTTAATAGCAGTGGTAGTGCAGCCCAGTATGAAACGGGCATTTGGTCAGGTGGAGCAGGCGTTTTCAGCCCTGATAATACAACACTTTCGGCAGCTTACACTCCCAGTCCAGCTGAATTAGCGGCTGGATTTGTTAATTTAATATTAACTTCAACAGGAAATGGATCTTGTCCGGGTGATACAGATACTATTAGAATTAATTATGTAGGATTTTCAGGGCTTGTAGCAATTACTCCTACTCCTACTTCCTGTTTTGGGGGCAATGATGGCACTGCAACAATTAATATAACCCTTGGCACTCCACCGTATACATATGCCTGGAATACTGCACCGGCACAATCTGGTCCAAATGCTACAAACCTGGCCATTGGTACGTATGCAGTAACTATTAAAGATGGTATTGGATGTACCTCTCAAAATTCTGTTATCATTACTCAGCCCTTACCACTAAATGTTACTTCTTCAATTACTCAGGTATCCTGCTCAGGAGGCAATAATGGCTCCATATCAACAAGCCCCACCGGTGGAACGGGACCTTATACTTATTTGTGGCAACCTGGAAGTCAAACAACATCATCCATTAACAATCAGTTGGCTGGTGTATATACGTTACTTGAAATAGATGCAAAAGGATGTCAAAAAACAACAGCATTTACGATCACTCAACCTGATCCAATAGCCATAGTATTCTCAACAACCCCTGTAAGTTGTTTTAATGGAAATAATGGAATTGCCAATTCAACAGTATCAGGTGGTACCTCCCCCTATACCTATAATTGGAGTTCAGGAGCCACCTCTCCAAATGCATCTGGTTTACCAGCAGGGCCAGTTTCCTTAACCGTTACTGATAATTTAGGATGTTTGAAAACTAATTCCGTTACCATAACTCAACCAACTGCAATTACGGCAAGTACAACAAACACCAATGAAACCTGCAGTTATTCCAATAATGGAACTGCCACAGCCGCTGCTTCAGGTGGTAATCCTGGTTATACATATCTTTGGCAACCCGGATCACTGACATCCGCAATTATAAACAATTTATCCAGCGGAATCTATACCTTAACGGTAACTGATTTGAAATTATGCACAGGAACCGCTTTTGCAACAGTTACTGAACCACAACCTTTAACAATAAATTTTATCAGTCAGAAAAATGTAAGTTGTTTTGGCGGAGGTGATGGTACTGTAACAGCAAGCCCTGCAGGCGGGACCGCACCTTACACCTATTTATGGGCAGGAGGCGGAGGCATTACTGCTTCTAAATCAAATTTAACAGCCGGAACATACACTGTTACTGTAACTGATTCAAGAGGTTGCTTTACCACTAATTCAGTGATTATAACGCAGCCAGTGCTTCTCACCGCAAGTGCAACAAGTACCAATGAAACGTGTGATTATAAAAATAATGGTACCGCAACCGCAACTGCTTCTGGAGGAACTGCCGGCTATACCTATTTTTGGAAACCCAGTTTACAAACAACAGGAACGGTATCTGGTTTAGCAGCAGGAACTTATACTGTAACAGTCACTGATTTGAATAACTGCACAGCAACTGCCACTGCATTGATCACTGAACCTTCACCGTTAGCTATAAGTTTCAGTGCACAAACAAATGTAAGCTGTTTTGGAGGAAGTGATGGTTCAGTAACAGCAAATGCATCCGGAGGAACTTCGGGCTATACTTATTCCTGGACCCCAAGTGGAGCAACCACACCTACAGCAACGAATTTAATTGCAGGCAAACATAAAGTCACCATTACTGATTCGCAAGGATGTACATTTTTAAACACAGTTACGATTACACAGCCTGAGCCATTTACAGTAAGTACAACGGTTACCAATGAAACCTGTAATTACCTTAATAATGGAACGGCTTCAGCTATTCCAAAGGGAGGTACACCCGGATTTACCTATTTATGGCAACCCGGAGCACTAACAACTGCTTCTGTTACCGGTTTATCAAGTGGAACTTTTACTTTAACGGTTACGGATTCGAAAGGATGTATTGTTACAGTCAATCCAATAATAACTGAACCCAATGCAATAGTAATAAGTTTCAACGAACAGGTAAATGTAACCTGTTTTGGAGGAAGCGATGGGGCGGTAACAGCAAGCCCTGCAGGAGGTACTCCAAACTACAGCTATTTATGGGCATCAGGAGGAGGAAGTTCTGAATCCAGAACAAATTTAACGGCAGGAACCTATTCTATTACTATCACTGATAAAAATGGATGTTTTAGTACTAATTCAGTTATAATTACACAACCTACACAGGTAATAGCGACATCAACAATTACTAACGAAACCTGTAATTATCTGAATGACGGAACCGCAACAGGTGGCGCTTCCGGAGGTAACCCTGGTTACACATATTTATGGAAACCGGATTTACAAACAACAAGTACAATAACTGATCTGTCAGCCGGAACCTATACCTTAACAGTAACTGATTTGAAAGGATGTAAAGGAACCACAAATGCGATAATTGCTGAACCCATTACATTAGCTATTAACTTCACAGCACAAACTAACGTCAGTTGTTTTGCTGGCAGTGATGGTACTGTAACAGCAAGCCCTACGGGTGGAACCCCCATTTATAACTATTTATGGGCACCGGGGGGAGAAACTTCAGCAACCATCTCAAATTTAGCGGCAGGAACATATACAGTTACTGTTACTGATAATGTGGGCTGCACCGCCACTAAATTTGTTACGATAACACAACCTGCTGTACTGGCTGCATCCACAACAGTTACCAATGAAAGCTGTAATTCCCTGAATGATGGAACAGCCACAGCAGTGCCTTCAGGAGGTACTTCAGGGTATACTTATTTGTGGCAACCCGGAGCACTCACATCCATAAGCATTAATAATTTATCAAGCGGAACTTATACATTAACCATCACTGATTCCAAAGGATGTACGGAAACAGCCAATGCAATAATTGCTGAACCGGCAGTATTAGCCGTAAGTTTCGCATCACAGGCAAATGTGAGCTGCTTTGCAGGGAATGACGCACTTGTGGTAGCAAGCCCATCCGGTGGAACACCTAACTACACCTATTTATGGACACCGGGTGGAACAACCACCGCATCAAAAACAAATTTAACAGCTGGTACCTACACTATTACAATTACCGATTCAAAATTGTGTACCACCACTAATTCTGTTACTATTACCCAACCACTTGCTCCATTGGCTGTTTCTGCGGCATCGTTACCGGCATCATGTTATGGATCATTGAACGGTTCTGTATCTTCTTCCGCAACTGATGGTACAGGCCCCTATACTTATACCTGGATGCCCGGAAACCTGAGCGGACAAAACATTACGAACCTTGCTGCCGGAACCTATACAGTTACAGCCACCGATTCATTGGGATGTGTGTCCACGGCTCCAACAACAGTAACTCAACCTGCAAAAATAATACTCACGGCTACAAGTGTTAATTCCGATTGCGGGTTACCCAATGGACAATCTACAGTTTCGGTATCAGGGGGAAATGATCCTTATACCTACCTATGGTCACCATCAGGAGGAACAAATGCAACAGCAGCCGGCTTGGTAACAGGCGCTTATACTGTTTTAGTAACGGACTCTGTAGGATGTACTGAATCACAATTTGGAAATGTGAATGAAAATTCAGCACCGGTAGCAAGTATTTTTGGGGTAACTAATGTGACATGTAATGGAGGGACTAATGGTTCAGCACATGTTGGAACCTCAGGAGGTATTTCTCCTTTTACTTTCTCCTGGAGCCCTTCGGGTGGCACTGATTCAATTGCAACAGGGTTGACTGCAGGTACCTATACCGTAACCGTTACAGGATCTAATGGCTGTAAATCCCTTGCTACTACAAGTCCTGATATTATGCAGCCTACCCCAATATTAATAACAGTTACAAAAACTACGGTAAGTTGTTTTGGCGGGAATGATGGAACTGCATCTGCAATTGCATCCGGTAGTAATCCCGGTTATACCTATCAATGGTTGCCTGGCGGAACAACGGGGTTAAGTGTAGCTAATCTTTCCGCAACAACCTATACTATACAAGTTACAGACACCAATAGCTGTGTGCAAACCATGCCTTTTACAATTACCCAAACACCTGTAGTTTTATCAGCGCCTTTATCTTCCACACCTGTTAGCTGTTTTGGAGGTGATAATGGTTCTGTGACTGCAACCGCTGCCGGTGGAACGTCTCCCTATAACTATAATTGGATGCCGGGAAATTTTAACGGACAAACAATTTCGAATCTTATAGCAGGTACCTATACCGTTACAGTAACTGATTTAAAAGGATGTACCTTCACCGACTTCATTGCAGTTACTCAACCTGCAAAAATAGTACTTACCACCGATAGTATCAATTCCAATTGCAGCTTGCCAAACGGACAAGCATCTGTGGTTGCTGCAGGAGGCCAGGGATCTTACACCTATCTATGGTCGCCTTCAGGAAGCACCAATGCTTCTGCTTCAGCTCTGCTTGCAGGAGGATATACAATTACAGTAACTGACGGGAATAACTGTATTTCAACAAAAGGGGTAACAGTTAATGATAACGCAAGTCCTGTAGCTACGGTATCTTCAACAACCAATGTAACTTGTAATACAGGTTCTGATGGTACAGCCACCCTTAGTATTTCAAGCGGTAACGGACCATTCACATACTCCTGGATGCCTGGAGGAATAACAGATTCAATAGCAACTGGATTACTTCCCGGAACCTATACGTTAACAGTTACAGATGTTAATTTATGCCAGTCAATTCCTGTTATAAGTCCTCAAATAACCCAACCTTCTCCGATATTTATTAGTATTACAAAGGGCTCTGTAAGTTGTTTTGGTGGTACTAATGGAACAGCCTCAGCAATAGCTTCGGGTAGTACACCTGGTTATACTTATCTATGGTTACCAAGCGGAACAACAGGTACCAGCCTGACAAATCTTTCGGCAACAACATATACTATACAGGTTACTGATACCAATAGTTGTGTAAAAGCGGAACCTTTTACTATTTCTGAACCATTGGCAGCACTTTCTGCACCCCTAACTTTTACTCCCGGAACCTGCGCTGGAGGCACAAATGGTTCTGTATCTGCAACTGCAACCGGTGGAACCGCACCATACAATTACACCTGGATGCCCGGAAATGGCAATGGACCTAATTTTTCTAATGTTACAACAGGATCTTACACAGTATCAATAACTGACCTTAAAGGATGTACTTTTATAGATTCTATTACCGTAACTGAACCTGCTTATATTGTGCTTGTAACGGATAGTGTCAATTCCAATTGCAGTATGGCTAATGGCCAGGCATCGGTTATTGCATCAGGTGGAACAGGAGCGTATACGTATCTTTGGTCACCATCCGGTGGAACAGATGCTATTGCAACAAGTCTTCTTTCCGGTACATATACTGTTACTGTAACTGATGGAAATGGTTGTACTTCAACAAAAGAAATAACCGTAAATGATAATGCAAGCCCGGTAGCCACCATCTTTTCAACAACCAATGTATCTTGTAATGCTGGTTCTGATGGTACTGCAACGGTTAGTGCTTCAGGAGCAGGCCCATTCACCTTTTCCTGGATGCCTGGCAGTATCACTGATTCAATTGCAACGGGTTTGTTACCGGGTACCTATACCGTTACTGTTACAGATACCAATTTATGCCAATCGGAACCTGTTACAAGTCCGGAAATAACTCAACCATTTCCAATTTTAATTACCGTAACCCAAACCAATACAACCTGCTTTGGAGATACTGATGGAACTGCATCTGCTATCGCCTCAAGCGGTACTCCCGGATATTCCTACTTATGGTTGCCTGGCGGAACTACAGGCACAAGCATAACTAATCTTTCTGCAAATACATATACCATACAAGTAACTGACACCAATAGCTGTGTTCAAACATTACCTGTTGTAATCACTGAGCCGGCTCAATTGACTGCTGCAATTTCATCTTTTGCCGATGTTAACTGCAACGGAGGAAATGATGGAACAGCAACAACAACAGTTAGCGGAGGTACCATAAGTTATACTTATAACTGGATGCCTTTGGGAGGTAACGGTCCTGTGGGAACAGGGTTATCGGCTGGCACATATACTATAACAGTAACTGATTTTAATAATTGTGTAAGTATGGATTCTGTTACTATCACTCAACCCTCACAAGCTCTTTTGGCAACAGGAACAGGATATTCTACAAGTTGCTTTGGAGGCACAAATGGCACCGCAGGAATAAATACAAATGGTGGGACACCAATATATTCTTATCTATGGACCCCTCCTGTATCAACAAATGACACCGCTTCAGGCCTTTCTCCGGGCAATTATGCCATTTTAGTGACAGATAGTAAAGGATGTGAGGCAAATGTTTCGGTTAGTGTTGCTCAACCCTCAGAATTAAGCGGCACACTTGTAACTGTAAATCCTTCCTGCGGTTTATCAAATGGTTCTATTGCATCGCAACTATCAGGTGGTTCATTCCCATATACCTATTTATGGTCACCAGGTTCAGCTACCACTTCCGGAATAAGTGGTTTAGCAACGGGAACTTATAATTTAACAGTAACCGATGATTCCGGTTGCACCAAATCTTTATCAGCCAATCTTACCACTATACCTAACGCAATTATTGCTGTTTCTTCTATAAACAATGTTTCCTGTTTTGGTGGAAATGATGCTTCAGCAACCGTAAATATCACTCAGGGAACAGCACCAT
Source organism: Bacteroidia bacterium (assembly GCA_030654175.1). Lineage (GTDB taxonomy): Bacteria > Bacteroidota > Bacteroidia > 2-12-FULL-35-15 > 2-12-FULL-35-15 > 2-12-FULL-35-15. Next base: position 254,307 of record JAURXZ010000049.1, on the reverse strand, counting down.
ATATAATCAGCTGGTCACCTTCAGGTGGGAATAGTTTAACTGCTTCGGCATTATCTGCCGGAACTTATGTTATGAGTGTAACGGATGCCATTGGATGCCAGACAATAGATAGCTTGACAATAGGAGAACCAACAGTTATTGATGTTTCTATTTCTTCCATAACAGATGTTTTATGTAATGGAGGAAGTACCGGATCTATATCTGTTGCTCCTACAGGAGGTACAGGGCCTCTTTATACTTATTTATGGGCACCTGGGGGCTCAACTTCTTCTACGGCTGATGGTCTTAGTATCGGAACATATACTGTAAATGTAATGGATCAGAATAATTGTCCAAAATCAATATCTGCTACCATTACAGAACCCACACCACTTTCATCCACTATAGATACTGTAATTCATGCTACCTGTTATGGTGGATCCGGTAGTGCCGCAGTACTTGCATCCGGAGGAGTTTTACCTTATAGTTATTCATGGTCAGCTCCTGCTACAGGGCAAACAGGAAATGTATTAAACGATCTGAGTGCAGCCTCCTATACAGTCACAGTTACCGATACAAACGGTTGTTTTACAACCAGTAATGTGATAATAAAACAACCTTTACAAGTAATCACACAAGCAGGAACAAATGATACGTTATGTTTTGGGCAAACAGGAAGTATATCGGCAACGGCAGTAGGCGGAGCCGGAAATTATTATTACGCATGGCTGCCATCTGGTGCCATCACTGCCGGAACATTACCTATTACACCAACAACCACTACAACGTATACGGTAGTTGCTTTTGATGAAATTGGATGCCCCGGAACTCCCGAAACTGTAACTGCTATTGTATATAATCTGACCGCTTCAAATGTTCAGGCAATGGGTACCTCTCCTATCTGCCCCGGCCAAAATTCTACCGTATATGTTGAAACATCAGGATCAACAGGGCCTTTAACATATCTGTGGAATAATAATTTAGGAACAGGAACAGGAGCATTTTTACTAACACTTTTGCAGCCTACCACCTATGTTGTAACGGTTAGTAATAGTTGCGGTTTATCAATTACCGATTCCGCTGTTGTTCTATTTAACCCACAGCCCACCCTTTCGCTGACATCTGATGCAAATTCGTTGTGCGTTCCCGGGTCTATGCCATTTTTTGATAATTCTGTTACCGGAAATACAGATGATCCAATCACTATGTGGGAATGGAACTTTGGCGATGGAACAACCTCAATAGAAGAAGATCCTGTTCATACTTATAACCAACCGGGCTCTTATATTGTTACATTAACAGTAAGTACTTCCGGAGGATGCACATCAAATAATTCTTCAGCACCATTAACAATTGATGCACACCCGATCCCTACAGCAGCATTTTCGGTCAACTCAACCATTCTTGATCTTCCATATGATGTATTAACATGCAACAACCAATCAATAAGTGCGAACTCGTATTTGTGGAATTTTGGAGATGGCGGAACTTCAACATCTTTTAACCCCCAATATGTATATACGGCTGTAGGTGTTTTCCAGATCCAGCTAATAGCGATGAACCAATACGGGTGTTCCGATACCACCTATACCGAAGTTACAACAGATGCCGATGTTATTTTTCCGAATGTTTTCACCCCTAACCCAGAGGGTACACAAGGTGGAACTTATGATTTAAATGTACTCAACAATGATGTTTTTTTCCCTTACAGTTCCGGGGTGATTGAGTTTAAAATAGAAATTTTTAATCGCTGGGGCGAAGAAATTTTCGAATCTTTAGACATTAAACAAGGTTGGGATGGTTATTACAGAGGAGCTATATGTTCACAAGATGTTTATGTATGGAAAGCATACGTTAAACTCAATAATGGAAAAATGTTTCATAAAAGTGGAGATGTAACGCTTCTGAGGTATTAGGTATTTAGGTATCAGATATTGGATTTTAGATGATAGATGTTAGATGCAGGGATTATTAATTTTGGATATTGAACTTAAGTCGAACCAGGGCTTGATCATTATTACCAGCTTAATTCGATTGTTAATTTTGACCAGCCCAATAGTAGCTTAAAAATTCTCTTTCATTGTAAAAATGCCAAAATGAAAGGTTTTAGCTGAATTATTTTTATTTTATCGATCAAACTCAGATTTCTACCGCAATTTGCTTTGTTATTAATGTATTTCAAAAAGCTTGATTCCTGATTACTTTTTCACTTCCCTGTTCAATTTGACCGGACATCTTGTTGATTACCTTGAGATTGCGTAAACCCTAGGGTTTCGTGGTTTTTGAATCATTTAGATCAATTGTTAATACTGTTATTAACTTTTAATTAAAAGTATTAACAAATAGAAACCTTTGTATGAATCATACGTTATGAACATGAAATAGATATTGTTCAATAAATCAACGAAAAATATCGATATTATTAAAGGAAATAACGGCAGTTGGTTTAGAGTAAAAAAAATATAATAATAAAAAATTGACCTTTTGAGTATTTAACTGAGGTATTAATCTTAGAATATAAATCTAAAAGTTGTTGTAAATGAAGCGTTATGAAAAGTCGATTGTATATATTCTTTGTGTGTGTGTTTCTGAGCATCTCATCAATTGCTTACTCTACTCATATTGTAGGCGGTTCTTTAACTTATGCATATAACGGGGGCTCAAGTTATACTGTAACATTAAAACTTTACCGCGATTGTGGCCCTAACACCGCTGGATTTCCTAACTCTGTAACTATTAACGTTGAAGGGTATAACGGAGCTGCTTTTTCACCTAGTTTAGATATTGTGATGAACTTAGGAGCAGTAAGTACAGTCCCACCTTCCCTTGATCCTTGCGCAATAACACCTAACCCCGTCCCCTGTGTTCAGGAAGGTATTTATACCAGAACTGTAAATAATCTTCCACCAAATGCAGGCGGTTATCATTTGAATTACCAAGTAATTGCACGAAACCTTGGTTTAAGTAATGTTAATGCCAGTTGTAATTGCATAGGTTCAAGTTTTTATGCATACATTCCGGGAAATTCAGTTATTTGGGCAGAGGATCTTACTTTAGCTAATAATACAATAGTTGATAACGGAGCTACAGCATGGAGTATCGCTAATGTTGCAGGATATCCTGCCCCGGCCACAGCACGGGTAAATAATAATCTTTTTGAAACAACGGGTGCAAACAACGCTCAGAAAATCTGGACCTCTCAATTAATACCAATATCCTCCTGCCCTTCCGTTAATTTAAGTGTAAATTTATCAGAAACCGGAACCTTAGACGCTAATGATTCAATATTTGTGTATTACAGGCTGAACGGTGGGCCACTTACTGCGTTTTCCACGAATGGCTTTATAAGAGATGATTTCACCAGTGCAAATGCAAGTGCCACAGGAATAGCAGGCAGCACAATTGAAATAGTGATCAGGGTTCATTATGATATTAATTCTCCAAACAGTGAAATATACCGATTCGATAATGTGGTTGTTTCCTGTAATGATTTTATACCTAACAGTGATCCCGTTTTCAATCTGTTTCCACCTATTTTTGTATGTGTTGGCCAGACCTTTACTTTTAATCATGCCGCAACCGATGCTGATGGAGATTCATTAGTATATTCTTTTTACACACCCTATAATGGTGATAATGCAATAGGAGGCCCCTTAGATCCTACCTTTTCCGGGAATACGGCTTCGTTTACCCCAATTGTTTGGCAGCCGGGATATTCTGCCACCAATCCACTTGGTGGAGCCCCGCTCAATCTTAATCCATACACAGGATTGTTAACCGGAATGGCCGCCACACTTGGCCAATTTGTGGTAGGTGTGGTCGTAAAAGAATACCGAAATGGGGTTTACATAGGAGAAACAATCAGAGATTTTCAATTCAATGTAGTGAATTGCCCTCAACCACCTCCTCCTTTTGCCGGAACTGACATTATTGTAAACCAAGGATGTACGAGTACAATGACAGCCACAGGTTATACTCCGGCTACTGTTACATGGAACTCAGTATATCCGGGTGCTTTGGGTGCTTATAACAGTTACTTATCATGTACCACAGGTTGTTTAAGCCCCACAGCTACAGGTCAAATCGGAGCTCCACCTTTTGTTGATTACCAAATTTGTGGCCAGTCTGCTGCGTGTAATGCAGCAAATGTCTGTGATACGGTAAGGGTTATTTTTAATTTCACTCTTGGCGTAACCATTGTTCCTCAAAACCCCACAATTTGTATGGGGCAGACCTCCACAATGCTAACGGCTAACGGAACCGGGGGTACCCCGCCATATAGTTATTTATGGAACAGCGTTAATCCGGCACAAAGCATTCTTGTTGGAAATGGAACCTATACAGTTCGAATTTCTGATGTATCAGGCTGTCCTCCGGCTTATGCCACTGTAACAGTTACCTCTTATTCAGTTGCTATTTCCGCTAATGCAGGTCCCGATCAAACAATTTGTAATCAAATTCCTATCACCACTTTAAATGCTTCTGTTGCCGGTGCAAGTGGTGGTATCTGGTCGGGTGGTGGAGGAACATTCGGTCCGAATAATACAACACTTTCCGGTGTAACCTATTCTCCTACTGCTGCTGAATTAACAGCGGGTTTTGTAAATTTACTATTGACCACAACCGGGAACGGCTCCTGCCCTGCTGCTTATGATACTATTAAAATTAATTATGTAGGATTTGCAGGAACCGTAACTCTTACTTCAACACCTGTAAGCTGCTTCGGAGGCACTAATGGTACCGCTACAGTGGGAATTACTGGCGGTACACCTCCTTATACTTATTCCTGGAATACATCACCTGCACAATCAACTATAACTGCTGTTAACTTAGCCATTGGTACTTATAGCGTTACCATTACAAATGGTATTGGATGTACTTCAACAAACCCTGTTACTATAACTCAGCCTCCCCCGGTTCAACTTGCTTCATCAATCACACATATAGCCTGTTCAGGCCAAAGCAGCGGCTCCATATCTATAACTCCAACAGGTGGTATTGCTCCTTATACCTATCTGTGGCAGCCGGGAAATCAAACAACATCATCAATAAGCAGTCAGCCTGTAGGAACCTATACAATAACGGTAAGCGATTCAAATTCCTGTCAGCTGACAACGCCTTATACCATCAATCAATCTGCACCAATTGTAATATCACTTACCCCAACCGATGTAAGTTGCTTTAACGGGAATGATGGAATAGCGAGTTCAACAGTATCGGGAGGAAATGCACCTTATACTTATAATTGGAGTTCGGGAGCGAGTTCTCCAAATGCTACGGGTTTACAAGCCGGTACTTTTTCCTTAACCATTACTGATAATTTGGGATGTTTATTATCAAATTCCGTTTCAATAGGTCAGCCAACTGCTGTTATTACAAGCACAACAAGCACCGATGAAACCTGTAATTATCTGAATAACGGAACAGCAACAGCTGTTGCTTCAGGAGGGACTCCCGGATATACCTATTTGTGGCAACCCGGAGCTTTAACAACCATGAATATAAACAATTTATCAAGCGGGACCTATACTTTAACTTCGACTGATTTGAAGGGATGCACAGCCATTGCATTTGCAACAGTTGCTGAACCTGCACTTTTAGCAATAAATTTCATTAGCCAGATAAATGTAAGTTGTTTTGCAGGGACTGATGGCACTGTTACTGCAAGCCCTGTAGGAGGCACGCCTAATTATACCTATTTATGGAGCAATGGTGCAACAACAGCACAAATTTCAAATCTCAGCTCTCAAAGCTTTACAACAACTGTTACAGATTCGAAAGGATGTGTTACCACTAATACAGCCACTATAACACAACCAACACTTCTTACCACAAGCACAACAATTACGAATGAAACTTGTAGCTACTCAAATAATGGTACTTCAACATCTGTTTCTTCAGGAGGAGCCGGTAGTTATACCTATTTATGGCAACCCGGCTTACAAACAACTGCTAACATTTCTAATTTATCTTCCGGAACGTATACTTTAACAGTGACTGATTCGAATGGATGTACAGCAATTGCCAATCCTATAATCACTGAACCTGCGCCAATAGTGATCAGTTTCACAGCACAAACAAATGTAAGCTGTTTTGCAGGAAATGATGGAGCAGTAACCGCAAGTCCTTCGGGAGGTACTTCCGGATACACCTATTTGTGGGCACCGGGAGGAACAACTACAGCAACTAAAACAAATTTAACGGCAGGAACTTATTCAGTTACCGTAACCGATGCACAGGGATGTACAGCAACCAATTCCGTTGTGATAACACAACCTTTATTACTTTCAGCAAGCACTTCAACAACGAATGAAACCTGTAATTACAGCAATGACGGAACCGCAACAGCAGTTGTTGCCGGGGGAACAACAGGCTATACTTATTTGTGGATGCCTGGAGCTTTAACATCCATAGGTATAAATAACCTGTCAAGCGGAACATATACGTTAACAGTTACTGATTCGAAAGGATGTATTGCAACTACCAATGCAATAATTGCTGAACCAGCACCACTAACAATAAACTTCACCCCTACACATGTAAGTTGTTTTGCAGGCAGCAATGGTATTTTAACAGCAAGCCCTGCAGGAGGAACTCCAAACTACAGCTATTTATGGGCATCTGGAGGAGCAACGACAGCTTCGGTTTCTAATTTAACAGCGGGTACATATACATTAACAGTAACAGATAATTTAGGATGTGTTGAAACAAATTCAGCTGTTATAACCCAGCCAACCATAGTTTTAGCAAGCACTTCCGTTACTAACGAAACCTGTAATTACTTAAACAATGGTACTGCAACTGCAGTTGCATCAGGAGGTACAGGTAGTTATACCTATTTGTGGCAACCGGGTTTGCAAACAACAGGTACTATATCTAATTTATCTTCAGGAACGTATACTTTAACAGTGACTGATTCGAATGGATGTACAGCAATTGCCAATGCAATAATCACTCAACCTGCACCAATAGTGATCAGTTTCACAGCACAAACAAATGTCAGTTGTTTTGCAGGAAATAATGGAGTAGTAACAGCAAGTCCTTCGGGAGGGACCTCCGGTTATACCTATTTATGGGCATCGGGAGGAACAACCACTGCTACAAAAACAAATTTAACGGCAGGAACTTATTCAGTTACCGTAACCGATGCACAAGGATGTATAGCAACCAATTCTGTTGTAATAACACAACCTTTATTACTTTCAGCAAGCACTTCAACAACGAATGAAACCTGTAATTACAGCAATGACGGAACGGCAACAGCAATTGTTTCAGGAGGAACATCAGGCTATACTTATTTGTGGCAACCAGGGGCATTAACAACCATCAGCATAAACAATCTATCTAGCGGAACATATACGTTAACAGTTACTGATTCGAAGGGATGTACTGCAATTACCAATGCAATAATAGCTGAACCGGCACCAATAACAATAAATTTCACCCCTTCACATGTAAGTTGTTTTGCAGGCAGCAATGGTACTTTAACAGCCAGCCCTTCAGGAGGAACACCAAACTACAGCTATTTATGGGCATCGGGAGGAGCTACAACCGCTTCGGTTTCTAATTTAACAGCGGGTACCTATACAGTAACAGTTACAGATAATTTAGGATGTGTTGAAACAAATTCAGCTGTTATAACACAGCCAACCGTAGTTTTAGCAAGCACTTCCGTTATTAATGAAACCTGTAATTATCTGAATAATGGTACTGCAACGGCAATCTCTTCCGGAGGTACGGGTAATTATACCTACTTGTGGCAACCCGGCTTACAAACAACTGCTTTCATTTCTAATTTATCTTCCGGAACGTATACCTTAACAGTGACTGACTCTAATGGATGTACCGCAATTGCCAATGCAATAATCACTCAACCTGCACCAATAGTGATCAGTTTCACAGCACAAACAAATGTAAGCTGTTTTGCAGGAAATAATGGTGCAGTAACAGCAAGTCCTTCGGGAGGGACCTCCGGTTATACCTATTTATGGGCATCGGGAGGAACAACCACTGCTACAAAAACAAATTTAACGGCAGGGACTTATTCAGTTACCATAACCGATGCACAGGGATGTGTTGCAACCAATTCTGTTGTAATAACACAACCTTTATTACTTTCAGCAAGCACTTCAACAACGAATGAAACATGTAATTACAGCAATGACGGAACGGCAACAGCAATTGTTTCAGGAGGAACATCAGGCTATACTTATTTGTGGCAACCGGGAAGTTTAACGTCCAACAGCATAAACAATCTATCTAGCGGAACATATACATTAACGGTTACCGATGCGAAAGGATGTATTGCAACTACCAATGCAATAATTGCTGAACCGGCACCAGTTGTAATCAGTTTCACTGCACAAACAAATGTTAGCTGCTTTGGAGGCAGTGATGGAACTGTAACTGCAAGCCCTGCAGGAGGAACACCAAACTATTCTTATTTATGGTCCTTTGGAGGCGCAACAACTGCATCGGTATCCAATTTGACTGCCGGCACATATAGTGTTACTGTAACTGATAATTTGGGATGTGTTGAAACAAATTCAGTTATTATAACACAGCCTGCTATAGTTTTAGCAAGCACTTCCGTTACTAACGAAACCTGTAATTACTTAAACAATGGTACTGCAACTGCAGTTGCATCAGGAGGTACAGGTGGCTATACCTATTTGTGGCAACCGGGTTTGCAAACAACAGGTACTATATCTAATTTATCTTCCGGAACATATACCTTAACAGTTACTGATGCGAATGGATGTACATCAATTGCCAACGCTATAATCACTCAACCTGCACCAATAGTGATCAGTTTCACAGCACAAACAAATGTAAGTTGTTTTGCAGGAAATAATGGTGCAGTAACAGCAAGCCCTTCGGGAGGGACTTCCGGATATACCTATTTATGGGCATCGGGAGGAACAACCACTGCTACAAAAACAAATTTAACAGCAGGGACTTATTCAGTTACCATAACCGATGCACAGGGATGTATTGCAACCAATTCTGTTGTAATAACACAACCTTTATTACTTTCAGCAAGCACTTCGAAAGTAAATGAAACCTGTAATTACCTCAATAACGGAACTGCAACAGCAATACCCTCGGGAGGAACAGCCGGTTATACTTATTTGTGGCAACCAGGGGCATTAACATCCATAAGCATTAACAATCTATCAAGCGGAACTTATACCTTAACAGTTACTGATGCCAAAGGATGTTCTGCAACATCCAATGCAATAATAGCTGAACCTGCGCCATTAGCAATAAATTTCACAGCACAAATAAATGTAAGTTGTTTTGGAGGGAATAATGGTTCGGTATTAGCAACTACTTCAGGAGGAACGCCAAACTATTCCTATTTATGGGCACCAGGAGGAGCAACAACATCTTCGAAAACAAATTTAGTAGCCGGATCTTATACGGTTACAAGCACAGATTCAAGAGGATGTATTGTGATAAATTCTGTTACCATTACTCAACCAACAGCTCCTCTGAGTGTTTCTGCATCTTCTTTACCTGTAAGTTGCTTCGGTGGGAACAATGGTTCTGTAACTGCTACAGGAGTTAATGGCACAAGCTCATACACATATACCTGGATGCCGGGAAGCTTATCAGGACAAACCATTCCAAATCGTACTGCCGGAACTTATACGGTAACTGCAACGGATTCAAAAGGATGTACAAGCACTAATTCGGTTACTGTTATCCAACCTGCAAAAATAATTCTTGTTACTTCTAGTGTTAATTCTGATTGCGGCCAGCCAAATGGAGAAAGTTCAGTTTCTGTTTCCGGAGGAAATGCCCCTTATTCTTATTTCTGGTCGCCTTCAGGCGGAACCAATGCAATAGCCGATAGTTTGGTATCTGGCGCTTATACAGTTATAGTAACTGATTCTACGGGATGTATATCAACGCAATTTGGAAATGTGAACGAAAATTCAGCGCCAGTTGCAACCATTTTTTCAGTAGTTAATGTAAAATGTTTTGGAGGAGCAACCGGCTCTGCAAAAGTTGGAACTTCAGGAGGGGTAGGTCCTTTTACATACTCCTGGATGCCAAATGGCGGCACTGATTCAACTGCGACAGGCTTAACAGCAGGCACTTACACTGTTACTGTTACCGGTTCAAATGGCTGTCAATCCCTTGCAACAACAAGTCCTGATATTTTGGAGCCACCGCCAATTTTAATAACGATCACAAAAAGCACTGTGAGTTGTTTTGGGGGCAATGATGGAACAGCATCAGTTGTTGCATCCGGTGGTACTCCCGGTTTTACCTATCAATGGTTACCGGGTGGAACAACAGGTTTAAATGTAAGCAATCTTTCAGCAACTACATATACCATTGAGGTTACAGATTCCAATCTCTGTGTTCAAACAATGCCTTTTACAATTGCCCAGCCAAGTGCGGCACTTTCAGCTTCTTTAACTTTTACACCCAATAGTTGCTTTGGAGGAGGGGATGGTTCGGTTTCTGCAGCCGCAAGCGGTGGAACTACTCCATACGACTATAATTGGATGCCTGGAAATTTTAACGGCTCTACTATTTCTAATCTTAGCTCCGGAACCTATACGCTAACAGTTACCGACATAAAAGGTTGTGCCTTTACAGATTCTATTTCTATTACTCAACCAACTCCATTATTACTTAGTACTGATAGTATCAATTCTAATTGCAGTCTTGCAAACGGACAGGCTTCTGTTGTTGCATCTGGCGGAACAGGAGCTTATTTGTATCAGTGGTCACCTTCAGGAGGAACCAATGCATCTGCAACTACCTTATTTTCGGGACCGTATACAATAACAGTGACTGACGCAAATGGATGTATTTCAGCAAAAGGGGTAACGGTAAATGATAATCCAAGTCCGGTAGCAACTGTTACTTCCACTACTAATATAAGCTGTTATACAGGTTCTAATGGTACAGCTACTGTAAGCGTTGCAGGAGGTGCAGGACCATTCACCTACTCATGGTCTCCAGCGGGCGGAACCAATGCAACGGCAACCGGCTTATTACCGGGTACCTATACGGTTACTGTAACAGATAATAATCTATGTCAATCTATCCCGGCAATCAGCCCTGAAATTACCCAGCCCTCTCCTATTTTAATTACGGTAACCAAAACCAATGTGAGTTGTTTTGGTGGAACCAATGGAACGGCCTCTGCCATTGCATCTGGCGGCACTTCAGGATATACCTATCAATGGTTGCCAAGTGGAACAACAGGAGCAAGCATAACTAATCTTGTAGCAAGTACTTATACCATACAGGTTACAGATCTCAATAGTTGTATAGAAACATTGCCTTTTACCATTACTCAACCTGCTGCTCCGCTTTCTGCGCCTTTATCTTTTTCGCCCGTTAGCTGTTATGGAGGAATGGATGGTTCTGTTTCTGCCGCTGCTGCGGGAGGAACCGCTCCATATAACTATAGCTGGATGCCGGGAAATAGCAATGGTCCGGTATATTCAAATGTTGCTATCGGCACTTATACAGTATCAATAACTGACTTTAATGGATGTACTTTTTCAAATTCTATTTCTGTTACTCAACCCACACTGGTTGTATTAACTACAGATAGTATTAATTCAAATTGCAGCCTTGCAAACGGGCAGGCTTCTGTTGTTGCAGCAGGAGGAACCGGAGCTTTTTTATATCAGTGGTCACCTTCCGGAGGAACCAACGCATCTGCAACTACCTTATTTTCGGGACCATATACAATAACAGTGACTGACGCAAATGGATGTATTTCCACAAAAGGAGTAACGGTAAATGATAATCCAAGTCCGGTAGCAACTGTTACTGCTACTACCAATGTTAGTTGTAACAATGGTTCAAATGGTACAGCTACTGTGAGTGTTACCGGAGGTGCCGGACCATTCACCTATTTATGGTCTCCAACAGGAGGAACCAATGCTATTGCAACAGGCTTATTACCGGGTACCTATACGGTTACTGTAACAGATAATAATCTATGTCAATCTATCCCGGCAATCAGCCCTGAAATAACCGAACCTAATCCTCTATTCATTAGTGTAACCAAGAGCAATGTGAGTTGTTTTGGAGGCAGTAATGGAACCGCATCAGCTATTGCATCTGGCGGTACCTCCGGTTATACCTATCAATGGCAGCCGGGTGGAATTGCTGGAACAACAATACTAAATCTTATTGCCAGCACTTATACCGTTGAGGTGACAGATAGTAAAAGTTGTTTAAAAACGTTGCCTGTTGTAATTACAGAGCCTACTCAATTGACCTCTGTCATTTCATCTTCAAGTAATGTAACCTGCGTGGGGGAAAACAATGGAAATGCAACAGTTACAGCCAGCGGAGGTAGTCTTACCTATAATTATAACTGGTTGCCTTTAGGGGGCAATGGACCAACAGGAACAGGACTTGTATCGGGCACATATACGGTAACAGTAACTGATTTTAAAAGTTGTAATACCACAAGTTCAGTAACAATTACGGAACCCTTACAAGCACTTTCAGCAATTAGCACAGGGTCTTCAACAAGTTGCTATGGAGGTTCAAACGGTACAGCAAGCATAAATACCAGCGGTGGTACACCTTCTTATTCTTATCTTTGGACCCCTGCTGTGTCAATAAATGATACTGCTTTCGGACTCGCTCCAGGAAATTACACAATTTTGGTTACTGATAGCAATAACTGTAAAATAAATAAATCGGTGAATATAGCACAACCACCGGCTATCAATGGTACACTGGCATATATAAATCCTTCATGTGGTTTATCAAATGGCTCTGTTTCATCACAACTATCCGGAGGGGCTTTTCCATACACTTATTTATGGACATGGGGATCTTCAACAACTGCCGGAATTAATAATTTACCTCCGGGAACATACAATGTGCAGATAACAGATTCTTTAAATTGTATATTCCCCTTATCTGCTAATTTAGTCAATATAGCCAGCCCTTCTGTGGCTGTTTCATCGATAAATAATGTTTCGTGTTATGGAGGAAATAATGGTTCTACCACCATAAATATTACTCAGGGAACAGCTCCATATGCAATAAACTGGTCACCGGCCGGTGGTAATAGTTTAACGGCTAGCTCTCTTTCAATTGGTACCTATACTGTAAATGTGACTGATGCTATTGGCTGTCAAACTTCAGATACGATAATTATAACTGAACCAACACCTGTTGATGTTTCTATTTCTTCGATAACCAATGTGTTGTGTAATGGAGGGAATACCGGAGAAATAAGTGTTTCTCCTACAGGCGGTACCGGCCCGCTATATACGTATTCATGGGCACCAAACAGTGCAAGTACTTCAACAGCTGCTAACCTGAGTTCAGGAAGCTATACTGTGAATGTAACGGATCAAAATAATTGTACTAAATCAATATCAGCTGCAATTTCAGAACCAACTGTACTTTCTTCTTCTGCAAGCGTGATTAAGAATCCTGCATGTTTTGATGGTACAGGAAGTGCAACAGTGGTTGCCTCGGGAGGCGTTATACCTTATTCTTATTCCTGGTCGGCACCAGCTATAGCGCAAACGGGAAGTACAGTAAATGATCTTATTGCAGGTTCATATACTGTAACAGTTACGGATACGAATGGCTGTATTTCAACCAGCAGTGTAGTGCTTACCCAGCCTCAAAAATTAATAACAACAGCAGGAGCAAATGATACAATTTGTCTTGGTCAGTCAGGTACAGTCACAGCGATTGCGAGTGGAGGAACAGGTAGTTATTATTTTGTATGGCAGCCAACCGGTATCAACAATGCGGGTTCATTAAACATTACACCTACAAGTAATACTACCTATACAGTGGTAGCTTATGATCAGGTCGGATGTCCTGGAACACCTTCAACTGTTAGTGCTATAGTATATACTTTAACCGGAGCAAATGTTCAGGCAATAGCTACATCTCCTATTTGCCCCGGTCAAATTACTGCTGTATATGTTGAAACCTCTGGTACAACAGGTCCTTTAACTTATCAGTGGAATAATAATTTAGGAACAGGACCGGGTGTTTATCTGGCCACTCCAGGACAGCCTACCACTTATATTGTAACTGTTAGTAATGTTTGCGGCTTGTCGGTTACCGATTCGGTTGATGTTCTTTTTAATCCTCAGCCTACAGTTGTTGTATCAGCCGGTCCTACTGCATTATGCGCACTTGGAGGGGTTCAATTCACCGATATTTCTATTACCGGAAATATAAATGACCCAATCACTTCGTGGTACTGGAATTTTGGAGATGGAACATCATCAACAGAACAGAATCCTTTCCATTACTTTGATCAATCAGGTACTTTTTTTGCAACATTAACTGTTAATACAGATGGAGGATGCACCTCAGATAATGGAATAACACCATTAACTATTACGTCCTACCCTGCTCCTGTTGCAGCATTTGCGGTTAACTCAAGTGATCTGCTGATCCCTTACGATGTTTTGGTTTGTGATAATCAATCAGTAGGTGCAAATTCATATGAATGGAGTTTTGGAGAAGGCGGCACTTCAACGGCAGTAAATCCTGAATATGTATATACACTATCTGGTACTTTCCAGGTTCAGCTTATTGCTACATCACAGCACGGATGTCTTGATACAGCATATTTAGATGTAATAACAAATGCAAATGTTATTTTTCCAAATGTATTTACCCCGGACCCAAATGGATCATCAGGCGGAACTTATACGCTGTTTGATCTAAGTAATGATGTATTTTTTCCATACACTTATGGGGTGATTGAATACAAATTAGAAATGTTTAACCGCTGGGGAGAACAAATTTTCGAATCATTGGATATAAAAACGGGCTGGGATGGTTATTACAGAGGGGAAATATGTCAACAGGATGTATATGTATGGAAGGCGTATATCAAACTTAACAATGGAAAAATTTATAACTTAAGTGGTGACCTTACGCTGTTGAGGTATTAATTGTTAATGTTTATTGACCTTTAGTGAAAAATAACAATCGAACTTAGGTTAAATACAATCTAGCACCAAATAAATCATTGCTTACCAAATTCCAAAATTATTTTTGATCATTGCTTTCCCCCATGGATTTTTACCGAAATCTTTTAT
Organism: Bacteroidia bacterium; assembly: GCA_030654175.1. Classification (GTDB taxonomy): domain Bacteria; phylum Bacteroidota; class Bacteroidia; order 2-12-FULL-35-15; family 2-12-FULL-35-15; genus 2-12-FULL-35-15. The sequence continues at coordinate 239,251 of JAURXZ010000049.1, read as the reverse complement.
AAGTTTCGCTTTTAATTCGGCTGTGGTATAAATTTTATTTTTCCCTTTTTTAGGTATTAAAGCTGCCATATCAGGTTTTGTAATTTCAATACTTTTTGCAAAATAAATGACTCCGCCATCTTCGGTAGCAATCCCTAAAATAGCTCCCGGCAGCCCACAAAAACTTTCCGGACCTATATTTGGAATAATTTCTCCACAATACCATGCATAAATACGGGTACTGTCATCGGCCTCCCAAATTGCTTTGCGGCAATTGTAACCACTTATAACCCTTTTGTTCTCTGTAATTTTCCATTGGCGAACATTTAAAGTGTCCTCCACAAACAATTTTTCTCTCCAAATTTCTTTAATGGTCAATCGATAATTTTTATTGAAATTCTGATAAACAACATTTTTACTTGTAGCCCAACTCATCTCTTCTTTTAATTCACTCTCTTGCGGTATAAAAACAGATAAACTATCATTAAAATAAAGTTCAAAAAAATCAATTTTGTTTTTATCTTCCTCTTTTATCCATTCACGATAATCATCGCCCTTAAACTTTTTATAGAGATTCGTTTTCCGTTCATACACAATTTTACCGGTTGTAATCTGAGCAATTGAATCGCTTAAACCACAAAATAAAATACCCAGCAATAAACCGATTTTAATATTCCTCTTCATCTTTTTTATTTTTATTGCTGTTAAACTTAAAAATTGCTTTTAATAAAATATAGCGCGAAATAATATTTGTTTTGTTATCAGTAATTACATTATCCTGAATGGTTCTTGAAGTGTTAATATTCTGATTTAAAATATCTGTTGCATCAATTGAAATAATTAAATTTTCATTTTTCAAAAATGTCTTTTTTAGTGATGCGTTCCAAAGAAAATAATTGATGTTGTATCCTTGTGCACGTCTACTATTAATAACATATTCAGCATTGGTTTCAAGATTAAACTTAAACGGTAATTTTAAATTTAATGAAGCATTCATTTTTTGTGAAGTATAAGGCTTATTATTTGAAGCAAATAAAGTTGATGATGGCGAATTATAGTCAAATCCGTAACCTATTGAAAAGTCAAGTGTATCTAATTTTAGAATAACATCCAATCTGGATCCAGTGTGGGCAGTTTTTGTAATATTTTTTTGATTATTAATAAAGCTGGTATAACTATTATAATTAAAATCAAAATTAGGATTAAGTTCAAGCATTTGAGAAAAAAGAGGAAAACCAGCGCCAATGTATGCACCGCCATCAAAATTACCATTTACATTAACAGGCGTTGTAATAGTCCTTCCAATGCTATCGTATATGATGGAATTGCTAAACCCATTATTGGTAGTTGAATAATTTGCACTTGACCAAATATATTTACCGCTAATTGGTTTATAAGTATTATAACTCAATTCGAAACCCTGCTTAAACGTAGGTAATAAATTAGGATTTCCTTTTTTGATTTGATTTGGATTGGTATTATCCTGAATAGGTTGTAATTGGTCAATACTCGGCTGACTAGAATTTGTTTTATAACTAAAATTGACCCGTGAATTTTCACTAAACTTGTACATATATCTTAAATAAGGCAAAACATTATTAACCGTTTGTTTAATTGTTTGTTCAGTTATCAGATTATTATTTGCTATTGAAACCTGACGAATTCTTGTTCCTACTATCAAACGCTGCTTTTTAACTTCGTAAATAAATTTTGCACCAAAACGGTTGGTCATCCGAATGTTTTCAAAATTATTGGTAAACAATGAATCTTGTAAAGCATATTCACCATTAGTAAAATTGAGAGCCTTTTTTTCCTGCAGGGCTACATTAAAATTTAAATTGTACTCAAATTCTAATTTAATTTTTTTTGTGAGGGGCTCAATATATGTAATAGTTGCATTGTTAGATCTACTGTTGCCTAAATTTGTTTTTTTCTGATTGATGGAATCATTTCCAATATTTGAATTATTGAAAAAGACATTGTCAGAAATTAAAGTTCCTTCAGATGTATTATTATTTAATACATTATTATAAGACGCTTCCAATAAGCGATCTTTTTTCTTGAATTTTCTGGTAATTTTTGCAGTAGTATTTAATTTATAACCATTGGCTTTATTTTTATTATTTATCTCTGTTCTTCTTGATAATATTTCGTCTCCTCCAATGAAATCTGTTAATTCATTACGATTTGTAGTTGACGAATTAAAATCCAACTTAGGTGTAATCACTAATTCGGTTAATGAATCCAAAGTTTGAACGATGCCAAAATTGATACTATGTGATTCATTTAACTGTTTAGAATTACTTCTATTATTGGTTTTGTATGTGGTATCGGTTAAAAAATACTGAGATGCAGTTTCGGAATTTGCATTTAACTGATTGTTATTGTAAGTGTAATTAAAATTCAACTTTGTTTTAGAAGAAATTTTATCAGTATAATAAATTCCGGATTTTAATGTTTGCGGAATGCCTTGGTTTCTCTCCATTCCATTCCAACTATAATCGCCATCCTCATCAGCTTGCCAATCAGATTCATCCGAAAGGCCAAATTTATACATATCCTCCCAGCCTAAACTTGAGTGAGGTGTATTACTTCCTAAAGCAAAGACAGATATTTTTTGTTTATTTTTAAATTTATTGGCTAAAAATTCACCTTCATAAAACTTCTCAAAATCACTGGCTCCTGTAACTTTTCCGAAATAACCTTTTTTTGCTTCGTCCTTCAGTTTCAGATTCATTATTTGCAAAGTTTCATTGCCATCATCAGATTCATTTTCATTTTTCTTTTCATATACCTGAACCGATTCAACAGCTTTTGCATTCAAATTTTGAGTTGCCATAGTAGGATCGGTCCCAAAAAATTCATCGCCATCCACTAAAACCTGGTCTACCTTTTTTCCCTGAGAGGTTATTTTCCCTTGAGCGTCAACCCTGATACCAGGGAGCTTTTTTAACAGATCTTCCACAGTAGCATTCGGTTTCACTTTAAATGAATCGGCAGTATAGATCAATGTATCGCCTTTGTAATAAACAGGATCTTTATAAGCATAAATTACAATTTCGTTCAAGGTGTGGCTCTTCGAAGGAAGTATGATCTTACCAAAATCAAATGCATTATTTTCAATACTTCCAAAAACATAATAGGATTGGTCACCAAATTTTGGATGAGAAACAATAATTTGTACAGTATCGATCTTCATGTTTTTTAACGCAAAAAAACCTTTTGCATCACTACGAGTATGAGCAACAAGAACCGAATCACTCAATCTTACTGCTATAACAACAGCTGATGCTAAGGGCGTTTTTGCAATTGTATCTTGCACATTACCTCCAATATTCATTTTTTGAGAAAATGCATTCACACTTACAATAAAAAGGCTGATCGCTAAAAGAAGATATTTACGCATATAATAAATTTAAAATGAAACGAATTTAACTTAATAATGCGAGTTTGCAAAAAAGATACAAGAAGATTTGCTTTTTTTTAATTTATTGTCAAAAAAAAATAAATGATACGAAAGTAGCGTAACTATTTACCCTTAGGAGTTATGACAATGAAAAATGAATATGTAAGTGGAGCAGTTTCTGCTTTTTACTCTTTAATGAATTTCTGAACAGCCTGAAATTCATCAGTTAGGATGGTGATAAAATAAATCCCTTTGGACAGCATAGAAACATCCGAATTTGCATTATTTGCTAATACAGCTACCCTTTCACCGAGAATATTTTTTATTTCAATACTTTTTATTTTTTCTTTTGGGAAGGAGCTTGATAAGAAAATATTATCATGTGAAGGATTGGGATATATAGTGAATGTATTCTCTACCAAGGCAATATCATTGACACTACTGGCAGGGTTTATATTCCATCCGATTTCTTTTAAAATTCCAATTTCAAAACTGGCAGGTTTCCTCACAGTATCGCCCATTCCCCAGCAATAACTCATAATTGAGTTACAAACAGAACTATGAAGATGCAACAAATCTACACCCAATGTAAATGCACCGGTTCCCCCTGATAATTTAACCGGAAGCCCACCATTTGAAGCATTCGCATATGTTGGTCCATCAAAATAATTTGTTGTGTGTTTGATACTATCACCTAACATTGTTGTATGTTCGGGAGCTATACCTACCAAGTGATTTTGAGATTGTTTAATAATAAATTTATCATAAATAGTAGGAACACTATCCTGACCATGCCAAGGAAATGAAGTAGTGAGTGGAGAAAGAGCTGACGGTGGAATGTTTCCAAATGATCCTATATTACTTGAATTTACATATCCATCACTATAAAAGCCCAATCCATGGCCTATTTCGTGCATTATAAAAGTTATGAAATCCATTTTGCTATTGGTTGGCTTTCCTGTTCCATAATAAAAAGAAGTATATAAGTTGACATATATATCCATATCATATTCCCCTGAATTTAATGCAGTTCCGGCAAGTTGATTAGCCAATGCTGTAGGATAAATATGGTCAGTAACAGGAGCATTAACAAAATTTGTTCTCCCATTTGCTAAGGTCAAACCTGAAAAAGGATAATATGAACCATTTACTAAAGTTATGTTTACTTTAATTGGTACCGTTATTATAAGGTAATTGTTCCATCTTTGGGCAGCGTTATCTAAAGCAGCAACAAGTCCTGTAGGTAAAGGACTTCCATTAATATTAAAAGTAAATGTGCTGGGAGTTTGCGCAATAATACCAAATGAAATAAAAATAAATAAAGGAAGTAGCAGTTTTTTCATCTGGTTAATTTTAAATTAATTTCTTATACACGAATATAATATTTATTTTTTCAAACAAATTACTTCTTTGATGTTATTTTAAAAATAATTTCCTATTGTTTACTTATTGAGCAACAAAAAACCAGTTTCCTGAAAACAATAGGTTCTTTTGAAAAATTTATATTTAACTATATTTTAATTACAATAATCCTGTATTGCCTGGTTAGCTTCATTATAACCCAATTCGCTTGCCTTGCTTAAATCAAAACAACCCTTTTGTTTGTTGCTCAATAAAATATAACACAGTCCTCTTCCATAATAGGATGCTGCATCAGAATTATTAAAATAGATCGCTTTAGAAAAATCTACAAGTGCGGCTCTGTAATCTTTTAAATTTTGTTTTGCCTGGCCACTGTGAAAATAAGCCAATCCATTTTTGGGATAGTAACCGATGGCATTTGTATAGTCGTTAAGAGCTCCTTTCCAATCGCCATTATTGGCTTTTATATTCCCGAACTCAATTGATGACTCTGATTCTTCTTCCCTGGTTTTAGGAACGCTTTGTGCAAATATTGTAAACGATACCAGGGTGAATACGACAAATAAAAAAAGTTTCTTCATTTTATGTCAATAAATTTAAACAATTAAACTCTTACAATCAGCAACTCATTTATTCTTTGTTTGATACTGCTGATAAAAATCACTCCATTTTTTTGTCTTGTATTCATTGTCACCAAAATACATTATTACGGGTCTTAAAAATTGGGGGTGCTGATAGTTATTTAAAACATTTAATATGTTTAATTCCTCGTCTAATATAGTAATAGAGGGGAAAGTCAAATATCCATTTGTAATTTTTCTTACAAACGAATTAAAGGGAAAGCCATCAATAAGCTGTTTGTAAAATATCTCATTATTAAATACAATTGTATCATTGCTCTCCGCATCAAAATTCACCAGGTAAAAATTTTTATTTATATAATCCGCTACGAGCGTATCAGTAAAAGTAGTTTTATTCATTACTCTGCAAGAATTACAGAAATTCGTATAAATATTTATTAATAATTTTTTAGGCTGTTTTTTTTGCAATGCTAAAGCTTCCTTAAGAGCATATGTTTTTACTTCTTTTTTTCTGAAAGCAGTAGTATCCACAAATGTTTTATTAAATCGTTCCTCAAAATTTTCATAAGAACTGGTTTTAAAAACATTTTCAACGATAAAAATTAACAAAGGCTCCATTTTTTTTTCATCCAAATAACCCTGAGAAAGCAAATTAAATTCAAAATTATTACCCACAAAAATGGTGGAGGGATAACTTAATTTATTTCCTAAAAACTTTATCGCCAAACCGTGTGGTGTCCTGGGTTTAATTGATGTTGGTGTATATTTTTCACCATTATATTCAATGGTGTCTTTTCCTTCGGCATCAAATTTTATTGGGTAAAAATTTGTATTGATATATTGTGCAAAGCCCTGATTGGAATAAGTTGTTTTCATCATGTGTTTACACCATCCGCACCAATCGGTATACACATCAATCAAAAATGGCTTTGGTATAATTTTGTTCTTTTCCTGAGCTTCTTTAAACGTAAGCCAGTTAACAGCGCCATTTTCATTTTGGGCAAAGCTTAGGCTTGTAAAAAAAATTAATATGAATAGGAATTTAATTTTCATTTTTAGATCAGTTTATTTTTATAAACATATTGTAAAAATATTATGATTTTTCCACTTTATTATTTTTTTACAAAATATTAACAATAAATTTTAAGAGGGACAAGGTTTGAACTGAGGAAAACAACTTTTTACTAAAAAATACAGCATGAATTAAACAAAAAATCAAACTGCAGATGAAGTTCAAGGATCACTAATTCCATTAAATTTCTTATTAGAAACAAATAAGTTACTTTATAACCACTAGCAAGTGACATACCTTGATCCTATCGTTCTATAAGAAGACGGTCTTGTAATTGATTTTGGTAATCTCTAGCCAGTTTATTACCGAAATCTGTATACCCCTTTTTTGCCCATATCAATGCCTTATCTGTTTCGCCTAACACTTCATAAGCCACAGCCATATTCAGACACGCTCTTCCAGCATTTTTTCTGTTTTCACTTTTTGTAAGCGGCTCCCAAACCTGCAATGCTCCTTCCCAATCAGCTACCTCCGATTTTCTAAATGCGCTTAAAAAGCGCTGTTTATCAGCACTTTTACCTTTTTTATATAAGTTTCTTTTTACATAATAGTAATTTGGTAAAAACCGTTGAATGTATTCCTCTCCAGCACGGTAAGCCGTTTGTAACAATATTTCTTGTGGTGGAATAGCAATTATTGATTCGCCCTTATCAAATGTAAAATAATTTGTTGATTGGTATTGGTCGATTATTTTTTGATTAACTGGATCATAAAGCCTCCAGAAACATTTAACATTCATTTTGATTTGATTTGAGGGAGGGGGCGGAGGAGTTCCTGTTAATGCTAAGTTTATAGCTGTATTAACAGTATTCGTCAAAATATCGGAATTGGAATCGAATGTTTCTAAAACCAACAGAGCATCCGCTTTTTCGGAATTACAAATTTGTTCTATAATTTTCCAATCTACTAATTCAGGAGTTTCACTTTTGCCTGTTCCATACAATTGGTTTGTAGCTGGAATAACAATTTCTACCTGCTTCCAGCCTTGGGCCTTATCATACACACCTTTTAGGCATTCACCAGAAGCTTTTTTATCAGATCCTGCAATTTCGCCACTGACAACAGCTTCAAGCAAAGAATTCGGTTTATCTCCCTTTTTAACAAACGACCTGTTAACAATTGCAATTTTATGAATACTTTTCGGCAAAACTGCCTGTGAAGCTATTGGATATTGTAGTGTTACATGACCGTATTTGGAACAGCTTGATACTGTTACAATGGTGAACAAAATCAGCAACGCATTTTTTAGTTTTTGCATTTTTTAACCAATTGAATTTCTATATCAAATTTAAATAATAAAAATTAAACATTCCAGAAAATCACAAAATTGCAAGACTATTCCCCCCCGCCCGGTTTCACCACATTCACCCATTTCCCAGGCTTACGCGAATTAATAGTATTGTCATACATGGCCTCACAATAAATGGTAGGTAAGTAAAACTTCCCTATATATGCAGCATTCAAAACAATACGGAATGTGCTTGTTTTGTATGGCGAAATATTAAAGTAAGTGTATACCCTATCATCACGTATATCCTGGTAAGTAGGATAATCGCTTTTGATTACACTTTCGGCATCATCCATTCGTGTGTTGTGAATTTCCCAACCACTTGGAAATATTTGTGATAATGCCATTTGCAAATATTCACCGCGTACACCAGGGTTTGTAATTTTAACTTCTGCAATAAAGTCGGTTCCCTGTTCCAATTTAGTAACATCAATTGATGCCCCCTTCATGGTTGTATAATTTATATTTACTTTCAGATCATTATCAACATCGGTCTGGTCGCCAGTTTCAGGAATACCCTCTAAAATAACGCGGGCAAATAAAATTCCTGTCCCTTTATTGGTTACACTCATATTTCCTACGCTTGCACCTTTTAATTGCATATCAATTTGTTTCACAGGTAATTTTGTGTTCAGGCTGATAGGCGCATTGGTATTGATCTTCACATTGTATTTCATTTCAGAACTTGCACCGCCACCTGAGCTTGCAAATTTAGAAACTGCTATCAAACAATATGCCGTTGTTTGAGTACTCATCCAGTTGCTTGAACTCAATGCTTTAGATACGCTTTTTACTAAAGGTGCGGCTTTAGCTTTCATATCAAGCAGAGTTAATGTTTCCAGGATCATCGCTTCATCACGGTCGTTGGAACCATAGCTATAGCCCATTTCAGAATATTTAGGAATAGAAGTTGTCAAACTTGCAATTAAGTTTTTTGCAACTTCCGGCTGACCGGCTTTTACATAAGCCGCAGCCAATCTCCATTTCGCAGAAACAGAAAGCGAAGGATTTTCTTTCAAACGGTTCATCGCACCTAATTCAGGGGCTTTCGCTAGTGCTAAAGTATATAAGCGGTACGCCTGATCCAGATCATTATTGTAATAATAATATTTATCACGTGATCTGGAAGTCCATGCATTTGCTTTATTACGTTGATAACGTTTCCAATTGTCAATAAATCCTGATGGAAGTGAGTAACCTTTCATTTCTGCTTCCAGCATAAAATGTCCTGCATAACTTGTTCCCCAATCATCGGAATCATATTGTCCTGCCCAATAGCTCAAACCTCCGCTTGAAGTCTGGAATTGTTTCAAACGTTCAATTCCAATTTTGATATTTTTATCTATCGCAATTTTGAAATCGCTGTTGAGTTCCATAATATCCGCTAAATACAATTGTGGGAATACGGATGAAGTGGTTTGTTCCACGCATCCATGAGGATATTCAATTAAATATTTTAATCGTTCGCCCAGATTAATTGGAGGAATGGATGATAATTCAATTGTTCCTTTGTTGGTCCCTGACATACCGGCCGGAGTGTATTGAGTGTCCCAGGTTTTTCCTGCTTCAATAACACTTTCTATTACATTCACTACTTTCGGATTAGGATTACGTACATCAATTTCAATTTCGTAAGTCGCTTTTTCTGAGCCGCTTGTAGCAACAATCTTCACCTTACCAACACCCAATACAGAGTTTACTTTTAATTTGAAGTTCACTACCTCATCCCCTATTTCTTTAAATGTAATGGTTTTAGAAGTGCCATCCAAAGCGCTGAATAGATTGTTGACCTGTATCTCTACTTTTACATTTTTCACGTGTTTTTCCATTGCGAATACGTTTACGGCAAGATCCACTTCTTCAGCCGGACCAACCACGCGAGGCAATGTACCCAATATCATCAATGGCATACGAACAGGAGTAGTTTTTTCGGCTGAACCATAAGCACCATTGTAACCTGCCACCACCATTGCTCTTACCGAACCAACATACTGAGGCATCATAAATTCTAGCTTCGCTGTTTCACCTTTCTTCAGATGGAATGGTCCCATAAATTTCACCATTGGTTTAAAGCGATTTGCTTTTTTGCCTGCTTTGTTATTTATATCTCCATCACCACCTATTGCCAATATGCGTGATAATTCAGCACCATAAGCACCCATCACCATATCAAAAAGATCCCATGTTTTTACACCTAATGCTTCATGTGCATAAAAAGCGGCCCAAGGATCAGGAGTTTTGAAACGTGTCAGATCAAGTAAACCTTCATCCACTATGGCAACTGTATATGTCATTTCTTTTCCATCTTTTTCAGAAACACTCAAACTCGCTTTCTGCTCAGGTTTCCAAACTTCAGGTGTTTTAATAACAGGATTCAGATGCGTTTTAGGATCTTCAACCGAAATAGGAATAACACCATACAAGCGTATTGGTAGGTCGTTCAGCGTTTGTGCATGCGGTTGTACCATTGTGACATTCACATATACATTGGGCGTCATATCAGGCGTTACAGGAAAGTTAAAAGTAGTTTCACCTTTTTTGGTTTCAGCCCAAAATGCTTTGATAACCTTAGAACCGCTTTCAATGCTGATCAATGCGCGGCCTTCGCCACTTGATGGAATAGTTAATTTCACATCTTCACCTACATTGTATTGTTTTTTATCACTTGAAAAAGAAAGTAACGTTGCACCATCATTTCCTTTTGGAGATGAACCTGCCCATGCCGGCCAATCGATATAAACTGTTTGCCCGGTGCGGTGCCCACTTTCCTGATCGGTTACACATACGTAAAAACGTCCCCAATCCGGGCGATTCACACGTAATACAAATTGTCCATTACCATTTACTGTTGAAATAAACTGATCTTGTACAGGTTGTTTGTATTCACTTCCAACATAGTTAGCCAGATCACCATCATAGCTATCCCACCACCAACGCCAGTTTACTTTGTAAACCTGTACTTTCAACCTGCTTTTTGAGATCGGTTTCCCATCACTGTCAACCGTTACAATTTTCACAATATGGTTGGTATCCGTTTGCAACATACCGCTAAACTTGCTTCCTTCAGGCACTTTCATACCTACGTAAGAAGTATATGGAGAATATGGCAATGAAAACTGGTCAACACTAAAAGCACCACCTTGTTCAAATACACGTACTTTGAAATTTGCACGCAACATCCCCGGTGCCGCATCTTTAACCGTAATGTTTGGTTTCACAATTGCCTTCCCTAATTCATTAATGTTGCCATCAAAAATAGTTTGAGCCTCCGAACTGAAACTACGGGAAGCGTCATCAAAATGATACTCTTCATATTTTTTGAAAACTGTTGAGATCTGGCTCAAGGTAACGTCTACTTTAGCATTCAGGTTTTTCGCTACTGCACCTACCAACCATTTCACCTCAAGGGTTCCACTTTGATCTTTATGTGCAACTGAAAGCTGTTCTACCCCAAAATCTAATTTTATTTTTAAACGATTTGGCATTATGGTTTCGATCTTAATATTTTTTGTGAACCATACCCCTCCTACTTTTACACGCGCTGTCCAGTTACCGGTTGGTGAGCTCTTTTCAGTAGTTGTTGTAAAATCATAGAAACCATTAAGTCCAACAGTCTTCATCAATTTACGGAATACCTGACCCTGTGGATTCAGTAATTCAAACTGTACAGGGTGGTTTTTAGGTAAGGTTTTCAATTTATCCTCAAGAATAAAAGATAAAAACAATGTATCGCCCGGACGCCATACACCTCGTTCCCCATAAATAAATCCTTTGATTCCTTTTTGTATCTGTTCACCCGAAATATCGAATGCACTTAGTGAAAGTGCGGAACCATCATCTAATTTCAGATAACCACGTTGCTCACCAACTTTAGCAACCATTAAAAATGGTTTCTTTTTAAATACGGCATCACACATACCATCACCATTGGTTTTAAGTGATTTCATCACCTGTAACTGATAATCTAATAATTCAATAGTTGCTCCTGAAACAGGCTTAGTGGTTATTAAATTGGTAACAATAAAATTCATGGAACCATCTGTTCCTCGTTTTGCGATCAAACCAAGATCAGAAGCCAATACGTTGCGTTTTACCTCTTTATTCCTGTAATAAGCTGAATTACAAGGGTTATCTCTTTCGCGATAATCATAATCGTAATATTCATAATCATCATAATAGTAGTCTCCATAATAATCCCATTCGTGTTCCTCGTCATCACCTGACTCTTCATCAGAAACCTCCTGCATGCCTGATTCGTCATTATTTTCAGTATCGGTACTATCACATTTATAAGTTGAATATTCTTTTTTGAAACTGATGATCACTTTATAAATAGCGCCCGGCTCGGCTTTTATTAATGTTGCCAGATCAAATGAATAGGTATTCCATTTACCTAAGTCAAAAGCACTTTTTTGCGTCAATTGTATTGTTTTTTTCAATACAACCTTCCCTACACGCCTTAATTCACGATCACCTTCCAGATTATTTATTTGTAAGAATTGAGGAATGTTTTTTTCGTAAATTTTCAAGATCTTTACATCAATTGCTTTTAAGCTCACTGCTTTAAAAGGGAAGATCAAACCATTGGAATTTGGTAAGATCACACCTTTCCCAACCAATTGAATTTCCGGCTTTAATTCTTCGAACATTATTTCCATCACATAACGTTCACGTAAGGTAGTTCCTAAAATATTTTTAACACCTAATTCAGCTGTGATCGTGCGTGCACCATTTTGGCGAGATTGCGGATAAACGCGTATTTCGTTATCTTCAATAATATACTTTAATGCAGCCCCCCCCGTTAAGGTAACCAATCCATCAAGAGTTTGATTTTCCATAATTGGATCAGAAAACTGTAATACAGCGTATTGTTCAGGGCTTTGTATCACCTTTACATCCACTACCTTAAAATCACCAAGTGCAGGAATTTCAACAATTTTATTTCCTTTAATCTCAAGATTCAAAGGGGCTCCATCCCATTTTAATTCAACAGTCTCCGGTTTTTCGCTTCGTAGTATTCCATCCACCGAAAAACGATGGGTTGTTCTGTTTGCTTCATGGATCCAGGTAATAACCAAATTCTTACCATTTTGTGAAACAGTTAACAATTTTTCTACCTGTAAAGGATCCGCAACATCAGCGGTAGCAAGTGAACCGTCCAAACGCTGTGTACGAAGGCTCTTTTTATCGGTAGTGGTAATTCCATCAACATATACTTCAAATGATTGTTGCATGGTTTGAAAATCAAAGTCAAATGTTTCAAACTCGTCCGGAACCTTCAGAATAGTTGACAAATAAAATTCTGCTTCATAATGTATATTACTTGGCAAGGGTTTCTCGGGGCGGAATTCTATGGTCCTGCTATCTAACCAAACAGCAGTTCCTTTGATAGAGGGAGAAAAATCAAACAGTGTTTTTTCAATTGGTTTTCCAATTTCAACAGGTCCTTCCACTTCATTGGTAAGTAAAATCCGAATAGTGGACTCACTTGAAATAATTCCTGATGTAAACGCGTTGATATATGAGCTAAAAGCGGCATTTTCTTTACTTTCTGAAGAAGATGATTTACTTTTATACACCATAAGGAAAATCAGAACAGCAGCAACCAAGGCTACAATGAATAATAATAGTCGTTTTGACATTTAGGAAGTTTTTGGGGGATTAATATTGGATATACTAATTAATGAGTAAATGTATAACAAAAATACAATCTGTTATTAATTGTTAAATAATATTTTCGGTCATGTCTTCGCCTCTTTATAATTCGTAGTTTTATAATCAAATAATACATACAAACTATGTTTAACAAAAAGAAACTGCTCTTATTGATACCGGTTGCTGCAATAGCACTTGTTTCATATACATATACCATCCAAAATGATAAAGAAGTAGCCATTGATCAAATTGTAATGCAGAGTTTGAACGCTTCGCACTATTCTCCAAAAGAAGTGGACGATTCTTTCTCCGAAAAAGTTTTTAAACTTTATATCCAACGGTTGGATTACAATAAAAAATTCCTGGTTAAGGATGATGTTACTGAATTAAAAAAGTTTGAACATTCCATTGATGAAGATATCAATACAGGTCGCTTTACGTTTTTTGACAGATCGGTTGAACTCATTAATTTAAGGATTGATGAATCACAAGCCTATTATAAAGAAATATTGGAAAAACCTTTTGATTTCAGTACTAATGAAACACTTGAACTGGATGCGGAAAAAATAAATTTCAGTAAAAATAAAGATGCTTTAAAAGAAGAATGGAGAAAATACCTGAAGTATCAAACCCTTTCCCGTATATCCGAAATGATGGATAGCCAGGAAAAAGCAAAAGAAAAAAGCGATACTGTTAAAATTAAATCCAAAGAAGAGCTGGAAATAGCGGCAAGAAAAAAAGTACTAAAAAGTAATGATGATTGGTTTAAACGTTTAAAAAAATTAGACCGCAACGATCGTCTCACAGCCTATTTTAATTCTGTGACCGGTATCTATGATCCGCATACCGAATTTTTCCCTCCAAAAGAAAAAGCAAATTTTGATATTGGCATGAGTGGTCAGTTAGAAGGTATTGGTGCACAGCTTCAGGAAAAAGATGGCACAGTAAAAGTTAGTAGTATTGTTCCGGGAAGTGCCTCTTATCGCCAGGGACAATTGAAGGCCGGTGATATTATTTTAAAAGTAGCGCAAGGTGAAGCTGAGCCTGTGGATATTACAGATATGCGTTTAGATGATGCTGTTCAGCTAATTCGAGGAAAAAAGGGAACCGAAGTTCGTTTGACAGTAAGAAAACCGGATAATAGCATTGTAGTTATCCCAATTACAAGAGACATTGTAATTATTGAAGAAACATATGCTCAATCAGCAATTTTAAAGGGAAAGAAAAATATCGGATATATTAAATTGCCAACCTTTTATGCTGATTTCAATGGCAATAACGGTAGGAGTTGCGCTAAGGATATAAAAAAAGAACTTCTGAAATTAAATGAAGAAAAGGTAGATGGTATCATTTTGGATCTCCGCTATAATGGCGGAGGGTCATTACCGGATGTGGTGAATATGGCAGGATTGTTTATTGAAAAAGGTCCAATAGTACAGGTAAAATCAAAAACCGGCATCCCTAATGTAATGGATGATCATGATCCAACCGTAGTATATGGTGGCCCTTTAACAATTATGGTTAACTCCAATTCAGCTTCAGCCTCTGAAATTATGGCTGCTGCCATTCAGGATTACAAGCGTGGGGTCATTGTTGGTACTTCACCATCTACTTTTGGGAAAGGTACTGTACAAAGATTTTTTAATCTTGACGATTATTTACCGGCACAATATGCTTCTATAAAGCCATTAGGACAGGTAAAAATCACCACTCAAAAATTTTATAGAATAAATGGTGGTGCAACACAGCTAAAAGGTGTGATACCTGACATTATTCTGCCTGATCCTTATTATTTACTTGATCAGGGAGAAAAAGAGCAAGAATATCCTATGATCTGGGATGAAATAGCTCCTGCTGCATATCAGCCTTTAAATCCATCGTATTCTCTTAATAAACTGAAGGCAAATAGTGAAGCACGCTTGAAAAAAAATCCGGGTTTTACCATTTTGGAAACTGCTGCTAAACGTTTGAAAAAACAAAAGGACAGCACTATTGTATCTTTGAATTTCGATAAATATACAAGTGAACAAAAACGGTATAAAGCAGAATCAAAAAAGATGGAAGAACTGGATAAAGAAATTCCGGGAATTGAAATAGTAGCTTTAAAAACAGATGCAATAGCTATCGCAGCCGATACAGCGAAGGCTACTAAAGCAAAAGATTGGTATAAGACTTTGAAAAAAGATATTTATCTGAGCGAAACGATTGCTATTATGGATGATATGAAATAGATTCCTAAAATTGAGGCAAAATTTCAATAAAAATAGTGTCACATATTTCACAGATTAAAATGGAAACGCCTCGCATTTGCGGGGCGTTTTTTTATTGTAATCAACAATTTTTTAATAGATTTACCTGTTCAAAAATTAAATAAGCTAATAAAAAGTAACAAATTTTTAGTTTTAATCGTCTTACCAAAAATTTCTAAACAACAGCAATGAAACTAACCATCAGCAATCTTTCTAAAACCTATTCGAACGGGTTAAAAGCATTAGACAATATTAATATGGAAATTGGTAATGGTATGTTTGGTTTACTTGGACCAAACGGGGCAGGAAAATCCTCTCTCATGCGTACCATTGCTACTTTGCAGGAGCCGGATAGCGGAACGGTTACTTTAGGTGATATTGATGTGATCAAACAAAAAGATGAAGTGCGTAAAGTGCTTGGGTATTTACCACAGGATTTTGGGTTTTATCCAAAAGTATCGGCCATTGATATGTTGAACCATTTTGCAATTTTAAAAGGTTTGGATAATGCCAAAGAACGGAAAGAAGTTTGTGAAGCGTTACTTAACCAAACCAATTTATTCGAAGCCCGAAAGCGCAATATTGGTGATTATTCCGGAGGGATGCGTCAGCGTTTTGGTATTGCGCAGGCATTGTTAGGCAATCCCAAATTGGTAATTGTGGATGAACCCACAGCAGGCTTAGACCCTATGGAACGTAATCGTTTTCATAATTTGTTAAGTGAGATCGGTGAGAATATTATTGTTATTCTTTCAACCCATATTGTTGATGATGTGCGTAATTTATGTTCAAATATGGTGATCATGAACCAGGGGAAGATATTGCTATCGGGCAAACCAGCTCAAACCATTGAAGATATGAAAGGTAAGATCTGGGTGAAGTATATTGATAAAGAACAATTGACCGAACACAAAAGCAATTTTAAAGTTATTTCTACGAAAGTAGTAGAAGGTAAGATCCAAATCCATGTATTCGATACAGCGCAACCTGATGCTTCTTTCGCCCCTGTAACAGCCGATTTGGAAGATGTTTATTTTGCAACGATAACAAGTTAGTTTAAAGTTGGAAAGTTGGAAAGTTCAAAAGACTATCCTTGTTACAAAACAAATCCAAATTTTTCAAATTCATGAAATAACTAACAAACTTCCCAACTTTAAACTTAACAACTTTAAACTTTCAAACTGATTAAAAAATGTTCAAACAAATATTTCTTTTCGAGCTTAAACTCTGGTTCAAAAAACCTGCAACATATATTTTCTTTCTGGTATTCTTTGGACTATCCATGCTACTTACCGCAGCAGTTGCCGGTTTGCTTGGAGGTACAAGTTCCGACAGTAATGCTACAATTAATTCTGCCAATGCCATTGCAGGTATTTTAAATGGTTTGAGTACAGATATTATTGGAGCAATTATTTTGATTACCATTATTGCTCCTGCTGTTTATAAGGATTTCCAGTATAATATGCATCCACTGTTGTTTACCAAACCTATCAGCAAATTCGGATATCTGTTCGGACGTTTTACTGCTGCATTTTTAGTTGCGATGTTTGTACTAACCGGGACTGTTTTAGGCCACATGATCACTTGTGCCTTACCTGGGATTGAAGCAGAAAAATTAGGGGCATTTCATTTAATGAATTACGTTCAACCATTTATTTTATTTGTTGTTCCCAATACATTATTAGTTGGTGCCATCTTTTTTTCATTGGTTACTTTTTCGCGTAATATGATTGCCGGTTATGTTGGTTGCATTGCATTGATATTAATTAAAGGTATCGCTTCATCCTTGCTTGCTGACTTGGATAATCAAACAATCGCCTCTTTATTGGAACCCTTTGGCGAACAAGCTTTAAATAAAATCACAAAATTCTGGTCCCCTTCCGAACAAAATACATTAGCTATTCCATTTGAAGGTGTTTTACTTTACAATCGTTTATTATGGCTTGGAATAGGTATAAGCATTACCCTTTTAACATTCCTTCGTTTCAAATTCAGCCAGTTTAATGAACCTGTTTCATTCTTTCGCAGAAAAAGAAAAGAAATGTTATCAATTGCATCCGCCCCTGTTAATTCATTAGCTGATGTTCCTAAGGCAACACAGAATTTCAGTTCTAAGTTCAGCTTTTATCAAACCTTTTTTTTAGCAAAATTCGAGTTTAATAAAATTGTAAAAAGTATATTTTTCTTAATTATAATTGCCTTAAGCATTTTAAGTTTTGTTGCGGTTAGTTCTCAATTAGGGCTTATTTATGGCACTTCTACATTCCCGGTAACCTACCAGATCTTACAAGTAGGGGCAGGAATTTTTCAATTTTTCATGATCATTTTAATTGTGTTTTATGCAGGCATTGTTGTATGGCGCGAGCGTGATGCTAAAGTGGATGAATTAGTTGGCGTGAGCCCTCTCGCTCCATGGGTAAGCTTTGCATCCAAATTAACGGCCCTCATTGCGGTACAAATTATTTTACTATTTGTTATAATGCTCACCGGGATGTCTATTCAAATGTATAATGGTTATTACAAAGTGGAAGTACTCCAATATATCAAAGAATTATTTGGTTTTAAATTAATTAGTTTATCATTGATATGCGTATTGGCAATGGCTGTGCAGGTGATAATCAACAATAAATATGTTGGTTATTTTGTGGCTGTATTGATTTTGATCCTCTTCCCTATTGCCTTCAGCTTATTGGAATGGAATAATCAATTATTGATGTTTAACAGCAGCGGCCCTCGCCTACCCTATTCAGATATGAATGGATACGGGCATGGCATTTATTCATTCCTGATCTTTAAGATCTATTGGAGCAGTTTTGCAATTATACTTATTCTGCTATCAAATTTACTTTGGGTACGAGGCAAAGAAAAAGGTTTTAAAAATCGCTTACGTATTGCAAAACCTTTATTTACTGGCAAAGCAAAACTAGCAATGTCTCTGGGTATTTTAGTATTCTTAATGAGCGGAGGATTTATTTATTTTAATACTTCTGTTTTAAATAAAAATATTTCTTCCAAAAAACAAGAAGAGACCCAGGCTGAATTTGAAAAGAAATATAAACGTTATTCAAAAACGCCTCAACCACGCATTGTTGCTGCAAATTGGAATGTCGATATTTTTCCACAGGAACGTGGCGTTAAAATGAACGGTTTTTATATTCTGAAAAATAAAACAAACAAAGCTATTGATAGTATTATTATTAATTTATTCACTGAAATTCATATTAACGAATTAAAATTTAATAAAGCTACCGCTCTATTGTTAGATGATAAAGAAAATGGATTTCAGATTTACAAACTTGCAACCGCTCTCCTGCCCGGAGATTCCGTTAAATTTGAAATGAATCTGGATTATTTCCCTAAAGGATTTAAAAATTCTGATGCAGGAACTTCCATTGTGTATAATGGAACTTTCTTTAATAATCAGTTATTACCAAGTTTAGGATATTCCGAACAAAGTGAACTGAGTGACGATTCGTCCCGAAAAAAATATGGTCTGGGCAAAAAAGAACGTATGGCAAATGTAAATGATTCTCTTGCGCGTATGAATACTTACATTAGTCATGATGCAGACTGGATAGATTTTGAATGTACAATGAGTACTTCACTTGATCAGATGGCAGTGGCTCCCGGCTATTTACTTAAAAGCTGGAAGCAGGACGATAGAAATTATTTTCATTATAAAATGGATAGTAAAATTTTAAATTTCTATTCGTTTCTTTCTGCCCGTTACGAGGTAAAACGCGATAAATGGACAGATCCTAACTCAAGATCCGGGCAGGCTGTGGCCATTGAAATTTATTATAATGAAGGCCATGAGTATAATATAGAAAGAATGATAAAAGGAATAAAAAGATCCCTGGATTATTATACAAAAAACTTTGGGCCATACCAGCACAAACAAGTTCGTATATTAGAATTCCCACGTTATGCAACATTTGCACAATCATTCCCAAATACAATTCCGTTTTCGGAAGGGATAGGTTTTATTGCCAAAGTGGATGAAGATGATCCTGAATCGATCGACTATCCATTTTATGTTACAGCTCACGAAGTGGCACATCAATGGTGGGCGCATCAGGTGATTGGAGGCAATGTTCAGGGCTCTACGATAATGTCGGAAACGATGTCGCAATATTCGGCATTGATGGTCATGGAAAAAGAATACGGAAAAGAAGCAATGAAAAAGTTTTTGAAATATGAAATGAATCAATATTTAAAAGGCAGAGCTACTGAAGGTAAAAAAGAACGCCCATTGATGTTAGTTGAAAACCAACAATATATTCATTACAATAAAGGAAGTATAGTGATGTATGCCTTGAAAGATTATATAGGCGAAGATTCATTAAATGCAGCACTGGCAAAGTATATTAAAAAAGTTGCTTTTCAGGAACCACCCTATACCAATTCAATTGAGTTCATCAGTTATCTGAAAGCTGCTACTCCTGACAGCCTGAAATATATCATTAACGATATGTTTGAGACCATCACTTTGTATGAAAATAAAACAACAAAATGTTCGTATACAAAAACAAAAGATGGAAAATATTTAGTGAAATTTTCTATCGAAAGTAAAAAAATGAAAGCTGACAGCATCGGCAAAATGAAAGATGTTGCAGTTAATGATTGGATGGATATTGGTGTATTTGGCAGTAAACTGGTAAAAGATAAAAAAACAGAAACCGAATTGTATTTACAAAAACGTAAGATCAATAAAAATAAAATGGAGTTTGAAATTATTGTTGACCAAGAGCCCGTTAAAGTTGGAATTGATCCATATAACAAACTAATTGATCGAACACCTGATAATAATACAAAGTCGTTAAAAGGAGGTGATAAGGATAGTGGCGAAGGTGATGAGGGAACGGCTGTTACTATTAAAGTCGGTAATTAAAAAATAAAATCGAATCCGTGACGATTTGATCTTTCAACATTTCAATTTATGAAAAAATATTTATTAATTTCTTTTCTATCACTGCTTTCAACCAAATTTTATTCTCAAACAGAAAATAAAATAATATCCACCATAGAAAAAGCAATGCATGCACAGGAACTCGCATGGAACAAAGGAGACATTGAGGGATTTATGGCCTATTATTGGAATAGCGACAGCTTAAAGTTTATTGGGAAAAATGGAATAACGTTTGGCTGGCAAAGCACCCTGGATAATTATAAAAAAAGTTATCCCGATAAAGCAACAATGGGCGAATTGAATTTCTCAATTGTAAGTGTTGAGCTATTATCAGAAAACAGTTGCTATGTAATTGGTAGTTGGAATCTTAAAAGAAAAAAAGGAAATGTTGGAGGTTTTTATACCTTGCTTTGGAAAAAAATAAAAGGACAATGGGTGATTGTTAGTGACCATACCAGTTAAAAAAGAAACAATCGAATGAATATTTTAAAAAAATGAGGCTTAAAAAAGCCTCATTTTTTTTTATTTCAATATGAAGGATATAATTAAGATTCTTTGTTCAGCAAAACTTCTCCCTCAACAAGATTATCACCATTTTCATTCACCATTCCCATAGCACAAAACTTTTCAATCCGTTGCTCAACACGCTTTTTAGGAGTTAATTTTTCTAATTTAGCAAGGTGTTTTAATATCTCTTCCTTTACTGTTTTAAATGTTTCTTCATGATTGGTATGCGCCCCTCCCAATGGTTCAGGAATAACTCCATCAATCAATTTATTTGCAAACATATCTTTGGGAGTCAATTTTAAAGCCTCAGCCGCACGCTCTTTGTTGTTCCAGTTACGCCACAAGATGGACGAACATGATTCCGGTGAAATTACCGAATACCAAGTATTTTCAAGCATCAATACTTTATCTCCAATAGCAATCCCTAATGCGCCACCTGATGCACCTTCGCCAATAACAATACAAATAACCGGAACTTTTAATTGAGACATTTCCAATAGATTACGCGCAATAGCTTCACCTTGGCCTCGCTCTTCCGCTTCTAAACCGGGATAAGCACCGGGAGTATCTATAAGTGTAACAATAGGTTTGTTGAATTTTTCGGCCAGTTTCATTAAACGCAATGCTTTACGGTAACCTTCAGGATTAGCCATACCGAACCTGCGTATCTGGCGCATTTTAGTATTGATACCTTTTTGTTGACCAATGAACATAACAGTTTTTCCATCAATACTACCAAAACCTCCCACCATAGCCTTATCGTCTTTTACAGTGCGATCGCCATGTAATTCCATAAAGGTACCTCCAGTTATATAATCAATATATGCTAAAGTATAAGGCCTGTCGGGATGACGGGAAACCTGGACACGCTCCCAGGGAGTAAGATTTCCATAAATTTTGGTACGCTCTTCTTTTATCTTCTCTTCTATTTCAGAAATGGTTTGTGAAATATCAACACCACTTTTTTCACCAACTTGTTTTACTTTCTCTAATTGTTCGAATAACTCGGCAATTGGTTTTTCAAATTCTAAATAATTCATTTTTTGAAATTTTTATTAAGATGCTAAATTACAAAAAAAATACGAAAATCGCATTTATGTGCAATGCAATTGAATTATAAAAAAACAATTATTTTTTGATGAAAATTTTCATTTTTTTACCTAATGAAATAAAAAAAATGGAGAGTCGAATTAACTGATATAATGAAATCGCTTCTTAGCTTATATATCAAGCCAAATAAAAACTATATGCGACAAATCAAATCTGGATGATAATGCAAAAAAATGTGTTAACGGCTTTTTTTACAATCCAATTTTCTGAATTTTCAAAAGTCTTCAAATTGCAATTATCAACTTTTAAAATTGAGCTTTCAACGAATAAAGAAAAGATACGGTTTCTACCGAAATTATCTTTGATCATATAATCACTTTCATATTTTTTGAAGAAGACATATCGATAAAGACATAATATGAATTTAAAAATTATTCTAAAAATGAAACCTAAATATATATATACCGGACTTTTATTTTATACCTGCCAGCTACTCCTTATTAATACCATTCAGGCGCAGTTAGGATCAATTAATATGGATACCTGGACAAATATTTCCGGAACAAATATATCATCCATTCCAGTAAATTCTGCTCCAAATTCCAGTAGTTTTTTAACTCAATTTGAAGCACCAAAAGATATTGCAAACAATTTCGGACGGAGGATCAGAGGTTATGTTAATCCAACGGTTTCAGGCAATTATATTTTTTGGATAGCTAGTAATAATGATAGTGAGTTATGGTTAAGCACCACCAGCTCATCACAAAACAAGGTAAAAATAGCATCTGTTCCAGACTGGACCAACTATAGGCAATGGACCAAATACGCATCTCAAAAATCTGCTACCAAATATCTTGTTGCTGGGCAGAAATATTACATTGAAGCATTACACAAAGAGGGAACATTAGGAGATCACGTAAGTGTTGGCTGGAAATTGCCAAACGGAACATTGCAAAGACCAATCCCCGGATCACGACTTTCGCCATATACTGCATCATCAAGTACAAGCGCAACATTTGCCATGATCGGAGATTACGGATCAAATAGTTCGAATGAAGCGGCTGTAGCAAATCTTGTAAAATCTTGGAATCCGCAATTCATAGTCACTCCCGGTGATAACAATGTGCCGAACGGAGCTTGGAGTACCATTGATGCCAATATCGGGAAATACTATCATTCTTATATAAAACCATACACAGGTAATTACGGAAGTGGTGCAAGCGTGAACAATTTTTTTCCGGGCCTTGGGAATCATGATCTGTATACATCCAACGGTGCACCATATTATAATTATTTTACTTTGCCCGGCAATGAACGATATTACGATTATATTAAAGGAGATATACACTTTTTTGTTATTAACAGCAATCAATCCGAAAGAGATGGCACTTCAAGTACATCTACTCAGGGAACCTGGTTAAAAAATAAACTTGCAGCATCCAAATCAAAATGGAATATTGTATATTTTCATCATTCCCCTTATGCTTCTGATAAAGTTCATGGGAGTTCACTTTGGATGCGATGGCCCTTTAAAGCATGGGGTGCTGATGTTGTGATGTCGAGCCATTCACATATCTATGAACGCATAATCAGGGATAATTTCCCCTATTTTGTTAATGGATTAGGAGGACAAAGTATTTATGCATTAAATTCCACACCTGTTTCAGGCAGCCAAAAAAGGTATAACCTGAAATATGGAGCAATACAAGTTAAGGTTTCATCAAATTCACTTACCTTCAAATTTTACAATGTATCTTACAGCCTCATCGATAGTTATACAATTTACAAACAAACGGCACTAGCGGCTGTGACAAAAAAGAAGACATCTCCTGTTCCGGTCATTACAATAAAAGGACCGAAGCAATTAACTATCGGTATAAAAACAACTCTATACACCTTGCTTGATTCATCAGCAAGTTATCAATGGAAACTAAATGATGTTATAATAGTTGGTGAAAACAACAACAATATTGTTGTTAATGTACCAGGTTCATATCAGGTAAATGTGATAAAAAACGGAAGTATAGCCATTTCGGAATCAGTTAATATTAAGGGAAATAATACAGAGATATTTGTGAATGACACAGGCACTTTAATGGCCACTTCCACTAAACCACCAAAAGATGAAGCTTCTTATCTTTTAAAAGTTTATCCTAACCCTAATAATGGCATTTTCATGATCTCACTGAAGTTGGCAACTCAGGGAGAAACCAAAATAAAAGTTTTTGTAATGAATAGTTTAGGTCAAATGGTTTATAATAAACAATTTGTATCAGGCAATGAATATATTTTGGAAACAATTGAACTGGACAAATCACTTCCACAAGGAATTTATAGCTTGCAGATAATGATTGGAAACAAAACAGAGAACATAAGTGTTGTACTTTTAAGGTAAAATAAACGGATTCATTCGTTTTGAAATAAGCTCATTGACAACTTGGAAAACTTTGCGAACTTTGTGGCAAATAATTTATATTATCCACAAATTTAAAAATGATCTCATTCCCCAACGCAAAAATAAATATTGGTCTCAACATCATTGAAAAAAGGGGTGATGGTTATCATAATATTGAAAGTGCTTTTTACCCGGTTGCTTTATGCGATGCCCTTGAAATAATCGAAAACAAAGACGATTCCAGTGAACGGATTAGTTTTACCTTTTCAGGTATTGAAATACCCGGCAATGCAGATGATAATTTATGCTGGTACGCCTATCATTTGATAGCAGCCGACTATGTTTTACCAAATATAAAAGTTCATTTGCATAAACACGTCCCAATTGGCGCAGGTTTAGGTGGCGGTTCAGCCGATGCTGCTTTTTTTATCCATTTGTTAAATGATAAATTTGAATTAGGTATCTCCTGGGGTGAAATGCATAATTATGCACGTCAGTTGGGAAGCGATTGTTCTTTTTTTATCAGCAATAAACCTTCTTTTGCTGAAGGTACAGGAGATCAATATGAATCCATGAAACTGGATTTGAGCAAGTATCATATTGCATTGGTTTATCCCAATATTCATATAAATACCGCAAAAGCATACAGCGGAGTAATTCCTAAAAGACCAACACGATCATTGGAAAATGATCTTCTTAATTTACCCATCCAGCAATGGAAAGAATTTATTCATAATGATTTCGAAGATTCTGTTTTTTTACAATTTCCCGAACTAAAAGAAATAAAGCAGCAATTATATTCAATGGGTGCTGAATATGCAGCCATGAGTGGCAGCGGATCTACAGTCTACGGAATTTTTAAAAACCAAACCGATTTGAAAAACAATTTTAAAAATTGTTTTGTTTGGGAAGGACAAATGTAGTTTGAAAGTTTAAAGTTAGAAAGTAAAAAGTTGAAGTGCTTTATTTTAGTTTAAAGTTCAATGTTAGAAAGTTGAAAGTTGAAGAACTTTGTATAATTATTTTTTTTTTTTTGAAACTTTAGGCTTGGGCAATACAACTTTCAAACTTTCAAACTCACTACTTCTGTGCTTTTTTCAATAAATACAAGGCCAAAAGGCTGAATATAAAATTGGGGATCCAAACAGCAATCAATGGAGAAACCAGACCGCTTGCAGCAAAGGTGGTGCTTACCTGCATAAACATAATAAATGTAAAACTGATCAAAATACCAAGTCCTATATGCATACCAATACCACCTCGCACTTTCCTGCTTGCAATGGAAACTCCTATCAAGGTTAGAATAAATGTTGCAAAAGGAAAAGATATCCTTCTGTATTTTTCAATTTCGTACAACTCAACATTATCAGAACCTTTCAAGCGCTCTGAATCAATATATGCATTGAGTTCGTAATAATCCATCGTTTCAACTGTATTATCCTTTCGTCCAAATTCTTTTGGTGTAAAGCCAAGCACGGTATCCAGCTTTTTACCTTTTGTAATGACTTCATCCATTCCCTTAATTTCCCTGATAAAATAATTATTAATGGCCCAATTATTTTTAACGCTATCCCATTTAATACTTTCGGCCATCAATTTATAATCAAGTTGACCATCATTAAATTTTTCAATTGAAAATTTAAAACCTGTATTTTCCTGTGTACTATAACCCTCCATATAAATGTAATTGCCAGGCGATATTTGCATGTGGATATTTCTGTTCCGGTTATAAAACTCATTTCTAATGTATTTGTCTTCAAATGCAATGCGCTTTTTTGTTGCATTTGGTATCACAAAATTATTAAGAAACAAAGATAGAATTGCAATAACAATAGCCGAAAGCATATATGGCAAAAGCAATCTTCTATAGCTCACACCGCTGCTCAGAATAGCAACAATTTCGGTACGTGTAGCCATTTGTGAAGTAAACAAAATAACAGCAATAAATGTAAAAAGAGGACTAAAAAGATTAACAAAATAGGGAATGAAATTAAAATAGAAATCAAAAACTATTGCCTTAAGAGGTGCCTCCCTTCCGATAAAATCATCGATTTTTTCTGAAATATCAAACACAACAACAATGAGAATGATAAGAGACATGGAGAAAAAAAATGTCCCTAAAAACTTTTTAATAATATATAGATCTAATATTTTCATTTTTATATTTGGGATTTAGGATTTTTTGATTTAGGATTTAAACACCCTGCAGTCCTAAATCAAAAAATCCTAAATCTTAAATTAATTATAATCTGCAATTCATTTGCTTCACCATTTTATCTTTCCATTCGCGGAATGTTCCTGCTATAATCTGATTTCGGGCCTCTCCAACAAGCCATAAATAAAAAGCCAGGTTGTGAATAC
This sequence comes from Bacteroidia bacterium, assembly GCA_030654175.1. GTDB lineage: Bacteria > Bacteroidota > Bacteroidia > 2-12-FULL-35-15 > 2-12-FULL-35-15 > 2-12-FULL-35-15. The sequence continues at coordinate 212,437 of JAURXZ010000049.1, read as the reverse complement.
TTGAAATTTGGGCTCCCAATAATTCTTTTGAATGTACTAAATGGCGAAGATATGCTTTTGAATACTCTTTATCAACATAAGCCGTTCCATTTTCATCCAATACTGAAAAATCATTTTTCCATTTTTCATTTTTAATATTGATCAAGCCATGTTGAGTATATAATAAGCCATGACGGGCATTGCGGGTAGGCATCACACAATCAAACATATCAATACCCAAAGCAATGCTTTCCAAAATATTTATTGGGGTACCTACCCCCATTAAATAACGGGGCTTGTCAACAGGCAGAATATCACATACAACCTCTGTCATCGCATACATATCTTCGGCAGGTTCTCCAACAGATAATCCACCAATAGCATTTCCTTCACGATTTTGTTCGGCAATAAATTCAGCCGATTTTTTTCTAAGATCAGGATATACACTTCCCTGAACGATCGGAAAAAGCGTTTGCGAATAACCATATTTCCCTTCAGTTTGGTCAAAACGTGCACAGCAACGTTTTAACCAGCGATGTGTCATATCAAGCGATTTTTTTGCATAGTTATAATCACATGGATAAGGAGTACATTCATCAAAAGCCATGATAATATCAGCTCCAATGGTTCGCTGTATGTCCATTACACCCTCCGGACTAAAAAAATGTTTGCTGCCATCAATGTGGGAAGTGAACTTGGCTCCTTCTTCGCTTAGCTTCCGCTGGTCAGATAATGAATAAACCTGGTAACCGCCACTATCCGTTAACAAAGGCCTGTCCCATCCGTTAAATTTATGCAATCCACCCGCTTGCTCAATTACCTCAAGTCCCGGACGTAGATATAAATGATAGGTATTTCCTAAAATAATTTGTGCTTTAATATCATTTTTCAATTCTCGCTGGTGAACAGCCTTTACTGTTCCTGCAGTGCCAACGGGCATAAAAATGGGAGTTTGGATAGTACCATGATCCGTTATGATTTCTCCGGCTCTGGCTTTGCTGTTTTTATCGGTATGCGAAATGCTAAACTTCATATTTTAAATTGGAAAGTTGGGGCGGATTGTCGGGGGACGCCTCTCGTCATTTGTTCCTCGTCCGTCCACTTTGTTAATTACTTTGTTTAAATCCTGCCAAAGATAATATAATAGCATGGACTGGTTCAGTCTATTTTTGTCATTTACTATCAATTACATTTTTTTAACTAATTGCGAATCAAATTATTCGTTGTTAATCTTTATTTGTAACTTGTAGTTTGTTTTTCTTAATTCATTTTTATTCGTAATTCGAGGTATTGTATATGTCTGCCTTTACAACATTGTCTGTAGGATCAATTATTTTTTATGTGTTTGTTTTCGCATTGCTGCTGCAGTTGTGGTATTATTTATTTTTTTTCAGACGATTTGCATTTTATAAAAAAAAGGAGTTAAAAGCATTTACTCCACCTGCATCAGTAATTATTTGCGCCCGAAATGAAGAAGATAATCTTGTTAAATTTTTACATTTTATTTTCGAGCAGGATTACCCTGATTTTGAGGTAGTTGTTGTAAATGATTGCTCTTTTGATAATACAGAAGATATTTTAAAAGAGTTGGTAAAAAAATATTCAAATCTCAAAGTAGTTACTATAAAGGAGAGCAAAAACCATTCACATGGTAAAAAGGTAGCATTAATGATGGGAATAAAAGGTGCAAAACATGAACACCTTTTGTTTACAGAAGCCGATTGTAAGCCCAACAGCAAATATTGGCTGAGAAATATGATGCAGCATTTTTCATCTGAAACTGAGATCGTCCTCGGCTATGGTGCCTACGAAAAACAGAAAGGATTTTTGAATAAAATTATCCGTTTTGATGCATTCACAAATGCTCTTCAATATTTATCCTTCGCTTTAGCAGGTAAAACATACATGGGAACCGGCAGGAACCTTGCATATAAAAAGTCATTATTCTTTAAAATGAAGGGGTTTGCATCGCATTATCACATCGAATCAGGCGATGATGATCTGTTTGTAAATGAAGCTGCGACCAAGCATAATACCAAAATTGAAATAGATGTTGACAGCCATACCATTTCGCGTGTAAAAAAAACATTTAAAGATTGGTTCTTCAAAAAAGTCAGACAAGGCAAAACCTTTAAACATTATAATGCCAAAAGTAAATCTCTGGTAAGAATACTCCGCCTGAGCCAATATTTGTTTTATTCCTCATTTATTGCTATATTGATACTTCAGTTCCAACCAATTATTGTTTTATCACTTTTTACCGTAAGATTGTCAATTCAAATTATTATCTTTAACAAATCAATGAGCCTGCTATCTGAAAAAGATCTATTGATCTATTTACCGGTTATTGAATTGATATTACTGATAATGTATCCATTGATCGTAATATCAAACATTTTTACTAAGAAAAACAAATGGGAGAAAACAAATGGATGATTTAGAATTTGACACAAATTTGTCGGTCAAGGCTGTGTATGATTATAATTTGATCCGTGCTGCGCTTGATAAAGGCGACCAAAGAGCATATGCCGAATTGATGGGACGTTACCGCGATTCGGTTTATTTTATGCTTCTTAAAATGGTTAATAACAAAGATGATGCTGATGATCTTACTATTGAAGCATTTGGTAAAGCATTCAAACGCCTGAATCAATATACACCCACTTATGCCTTCAGCACCTGGTTGTTTAAAATCGCTTCAAACAATTGTATTGATTTTATTCGTAGAAAAAAAATGATCATGTTTTCTATCGATAAAAAATTCGAAAATAGTGAAGGAGCTGAAATGAGCATGGATATTAAAGCTGATGGCTTAAATCCGGAAGAGCACATGGTGAAAAAGCAAAAGGTTAAACACATGCGTGATATCGTGGAAAAATTAAAGCCCCGTTATCGTGTTTTAGTGGAATTGCGCTATTTTGATGAATTATCCTACGAAGAAATTGCAGAGAAACTTGAACTACCTTTGGGTACAGTAAAAGCTCAGTTATTTCGCGCCCGTGAATTTTTAGCTACTATTTTAAAAAACTCAACAGGGAAAATATAATTCCTTAAGCTATTGTTCATTCTTTATTTATAAAAAAATAAGTATTTTAAACGTTATGGATTTTCCGGATACCCCCTCATCTACCCCTTCTTCAAACCCTATAGATGTTGAAAATGAAGAAAGCAAAGCTTTAGAAAAGGGCTTATTGGGGCAGGCACTTATCTCTAAATACTTTCCAAATCTTACTGAAACACAACTTCAACAGTTTGCTGCTTTGCAGGGCTTATACGAGCATTGGAACATACAAATAAATGTCATTTCACGTAAAGATATTGATCTGCTTTATGAGCACCACGTTCTTCATTCATTGGGGATAGCTAAAGTAATGAACTTTAAACCGAAAACTTCTATAATGGATGTAGGTTGCGGTGGAGGATTTCCCGGAATTCCGTTAGCCATCCTTTTTCCGGAAAGCAATTTTTACCTTGTAGATTCTATAGGTAAAAAAATTAAAGTGGTGAACGAAGTAGCCGCAGCACTCGGCTTAAAAAATGTAAAAGCAGAGCATAAAAGGGCTGAAGAAGTAAAAGAAAAATTCGAATTTGTAATCAGCCGTGCTGTAACCGATTCTTCTATATTTTATAGATGGGTACAAGGGAAGTTCAGTAAAAAGCAATTCAATAATTTACCAAACGGCATTTTATTTTTAAAAGGTGGCGACCTTACCGAAGAATTCCTGGATTTTAAAAAACGTGTTGTCTATTACGATTTGAAAGAATATTTCACCGAAGATTTTTTTGAAACGAAAAAGGTGGTTTATTTGCCAATGTAGCAATAATCATTAAAATTCCTTTCCTAAAAACTAAGCGCATCCCTATACTGATTCGTTAGTTAGATTATTTGAGAATTGGTTCGATCAAGTTGCAAAAAATCTTTAACATTTTCTCCTTTTACCCCTTCTCTTTCAAGGAAATTTCTAAATTTGTATTTCTTAATTTTCAGATCAAATGGAACAGGATTTTTTTGCACATTCAACAGCAATAATTGATGAAGGTTGTAAAATTGGAAAGGGTACAAAAATTTGGCACTTTTCTCACCTTATGTCAAATTGTACATTAGGTGAAAACTGTAATCTTGGTCAAAATGTTGTGGTTTCACCACAAGTTGTTTTAGGAAGAAACGTAAAGGTTCAAAATAACGTTTCAATTTATACCGGTGTCACCTGCGATGATGATGTATTTCTTGGGCCCTCTATGGTATTTACAAATGTTATTAATCCCCGCAGCGCTATCAATCGTAAAAATGAATACGCGAAAACTCATGTTGGCAAAGGCGCTTCAATAGGAGCAAATGCAACAATAGTTTGCGGACATAATATTGGAGAGTATGCCTTTATTGGGGCTGGTGCTGTAGTTACAAAAAATGTCCCACCATATTCACTTTGGATAGGCAATCCCGCCAAACAAGCGGGTTGGATAAGCGAATATGGGCATCGTTTAAAGTTCGATAACGAAAACATTGCTGTATGCCTGGAAAGTAAAGAAAAATATAGAATAGAAAATAACGTTGTTACAAAAATATAAAATAGATTTCTTTCGATTTTTAGTATATCAATTTCGAAAAAAATCGCAAAAAAATAACCGGCATAAATTTCAGAACTGCGTTTCTTAATAAAAAATATGAGTAAAATAAAATTTGCAGTAATAGGTCAGGGCCATATTGGTAAACGCCATGCAGAGATGATTCGCAGAAATGAAGAAGCAGAACTAATTGCCGTTTGCGATTCATCTTCAAAAGAGCAGACGGGATTAACCGATATAACTGAACACTACTACACATCTATTGATAAAATGATCGCTTCTCATCCGGAGATCGAAGTGGTTAGTATCTGTACACCTAACGGATTACATGCACAACATGCCTTGAAAGCATTGGAAGCAAAAAAGAATATCATTTGTGAAAAACCAATGGCACTCACAAAAGCTGATTGTGAAACCATAATTTTTAAAGCATTACAAGTAAATAAAACAGTTTTTTGTGTAATGCAAAACCGCTACTCTCCTCCATCAGCATGGTTAAAGGATATTATAGAAAATAAAATTATCGGGGATGTATTTATGGTTCAACTCAATTGTTACTGGAATCGTGATGAACGGTATTATAAAAAAGGTGGTTGGAAAGGAACACAGGAATTGGACGGAGGAACACTGTTCACTCAGTTTTCTCATTTCATTGATATAATGTATTGGCTCTTTGGAGATTTAAAAGATATTCAGGCAAAATTTAAAGATTTTAATCATTCCAACTTAACTGAATTTGAAGATAGTGGTTTAGTAAACTTCAATTTTATGAATGGTGGAATGGGGTGTATTAACTACTCTACTTCCGTTTGGGATACTAACCTTGAAAGTAGTATCACCATTATTGGAAGTAAAGGAAGCGTTAAAGTAGGCGGGCAATATATGGACAAAGTAGAATATTGCCATATTAAAGATTATACAATGCCTGAACTTGCACCAACAAATGCGGCCAATGATTACGGGGCATACAAAGGATCTGCAAATAATCATAATTACATTTTCAAAAATGTAATTGATACACTAAAAGGAAGAACCACAATTACAACCAATGCTATGGAAGGGTTGAAAGTGGTTGATATAATTGAACGGATTTACGCATTGAGAAACGAAGACAGAAAGAGTTAGATGTAACAATTTGAAAATGTGATAATGTGCTAATTTAACAATGTTCCAAATTGTTTATCATATTCAGCCAAATTTTATTTTCAAATTTTCAAATTAATAAATTTTCAAGTTTAATTTTATGTATAATAAATTATTAAAAAAAGAAGCTACAATTGCAGTGATCGGTCTTGGATATGTAGGGTTACCAATAGCTTTGGCGTTTGCAAAAAAAGTAAAAGTAATTGGTTTTGATATTCATGAAGAACGGGTAAAGATGATGCAAAACAACATCGATCCTTCGAAGGAAATGCAAAAGAAGGATTTTGAAGGATGTGATATTAAATTTACAACATCAATCGATGTATTAAAAGAAGCTAATTTTTTTATTATTGCCGTCCCCACTCCTATTGATGAACATAACCACCCTAATTTAAAACCACTGATCAGTGCTTCTCATACTGTAGGAAAAGCTTTAAAGAAAGGCGATTACGTTGTTTATGAATCCACTGTTTATCCGGGATGTACTGAAGATGATTGTGTACCAGTTTTAGAAGAAGTATCAGGATTAAAATTCAGAACTGATTTCAAAGTAGGATATTCTCCGGAACGAATCAATCCGGGCGATAAAGAACATACCATTACAAAAATATTAAAAATAGTTTCCGGCTGTTGTGAAGAATCTTTGGAAACTATAGCAAACGTTTACAAAATAATTGTTGAGCCCGGTGTTCACAAAGCCTCATCCATCAAGGTTGCTGAAGCTGCAAAAATAATTGAGAACACACAACGTGACGTCAACATTGCTTTAATGAATGAGCTATCCATAATTTTCAGTCGTATAGGAATTAATACGTATGATGTTTTGGAAGCTGCGGGAACAAAATGGAATTTCCTGAAATTTTCTCCGGGGCTTGTTGGAGGCCATTGCATTGGCGTTGACCCATATTACTTAACGTATAAAGCGGAACAATTAGGATATCATGCTAAAGTTATTAATTCCGGTAGATATGTAAATGACTCCATGGGATTTTATATTGCAAAACAAACAGTAAAAAAAATAATTGCCGCAAAAAAAAACCTGACAATATCTCGTGTATTGGTAATGGGCGCCACATTTAAAGAAAATGTCAGCGACATTCGCAATTCGAAAATTTCTGATCTGGTAAAAGAATTTAAATCTTTTGGTGTATCAGTTGATATCATTGACCCAAACGCATCTTCAGAAGAATTAATGCACGAATATGGCTTTGGATTAACAAAAGAAATTGGCAAGGGGTACGATGCTGTTGTAGTAGCTGTAAACCATGAGGAATATTTACAATTAGACGAAAACTTTTATAAATCAATACTTTCAGAGGGCGGAATATTAGTTGATGTTAAAGGGATATTGAAAAACAATATTAAAGAGTTAACCTACTGGAGTTTATAAAAAAAGTCAAAAATTGAAAGTTAAAATAGGCAGGAGGATAAAAAAATGAAAAACAAAAAATTATTGATCACCGGAGGCGCAGGGTTTATTGGATCACATGTAGTTCGATTATTTGTAACGAAATACCCGAACTACCAAATTGTAAATTTGGATAAACTAACTTATGCCGGGAATCTTGCTAATTTAAAAGACATTGAAAACCAACCAAATTATCAGTTTATAAAAGGTGATATTGTTGATGCGGCTTTCATTAATCAATTGTTTGAAGAGCATAAATTTGATGGAGTTGTTCATTTAGCTGCCGAAAGCCATGTGGACAGAAGCATTACCAATCCATTAGAGTTTGTAATGACCAATGTTATTGGTACTGTTAATTTATTAAATGCAGCTCGTACTCAATGGAAAGATAATTTTTCTGCTCATCGTTTTTATCATGTTTCCACCGATGAAGTATATGGTAGCTTAGGCGAAACAGGTATGTTCACTGAAACAACCGGATATGACCCTCACAGCCCTTACTCTGCTTCAAAAGCCAGCTCCGATCATTTTGTAAGAGCTTATCACGATACTTATGGTCTGGATGCAGTCATTTCAAATTGCTCCAACAATTATGGAAGCTTCCATTTTCCTGAAAAATTAATTCCTCTTTCTATTTATAATATCAAAAATAATAAATCAATCCCTATTTACGGAAAAGGTGAAAACATCCGTGATTGGCTATGGGTGGAGGATCACGCTCGTGCAATTGACCTGATTTATCACAATGCAAAAGCAGGTGTAACTTATAATATTGGAGGACATAATGAATGGACAAATATTGATCTCATCCATTTGCTTTGTAAGATCATGGATAAGAAATTAAACCGTACTGAAGGTGAATCAGCAAAACTGATCACGTATGTGAAAGACCGTGCAGGTCATGATTTGCGCTATGCCATCGATTCATCAAAACTTCAAAAAGAATTAGGCTGGACTCCATCTTTACAATTTGAAGAAGGTTTAGAAAAAACCGTTGATTGGTACCTTACAAATGAAGAATGGTTAAACAATGTAACTTCAGGTGATTATAAAAAGTACTACCAGGAACAGTATGTAAAAAGATAAAAGCAAAAATTTAAATGCCATCCCTCTTCCGAAAAAAAAGAAGAGGGATCTTTTTAATCATTGGAAATATCCTTAATAATATAACGAAATCCTTAAAAAAGCTCGGCAAATATTGATTTCATGACCTTTCAATATAGTATGCTATTACACAAGGCAACCTTTTGATAAAATTCAGACTCACATCCTCTTAAAATCCAAATCCTTCTAATTCTATAAAAATGGCCTTAAAGAAAATCTTCTTTTTTCTGTTTTATATTTTTCCTTTTTTTTTATTCAGTCAGGAATTTAAAGGATCCATAAAAGATAAAAAAACGAATGAAGGCTTACCCTATGTAAATATAGGTGTTCCTGCAAAAGCATGGGGTTTTCTGTCGGATGAGAATGGAAATTTTAAGTTTAAAGCTACTTCTGAAAAGGATGATGATACTGTTCAAATTTCATTAATTGGTTACCAGACTATTTTATTAAAGTTAAAAGAACTTAAAAATAAATGTGATAGTAATGGCGCTGTTTTTCTTGAAGAAATGACCTATCAATTATCGCAAGTAACAATTACACCAAATGAATACGAAACCAAAATTCTGGGAAATAAAAATCTTGATGACCTTGAATGCATGGAGTTGCCCCAAATTAAGGATACTGCTTACCAGCGTATTGCAAAAGAAAAAGGACTTGACAAAAATGCTGTTGGGATTGAAATTGGAAACAAAATAAAAATAAAAAAAGGGCAACAGATTTTTATTGATAAAATACAATTTAAAGTTTGCCTTGATATTAAAGATACTGCTATATACAGAGTAAATATTTATACAAAAGGTAAGATCCTCAGCAGGCATATTACGGCTATTGGGATGATCAATGAGGAAACAATGATAAATGTGATGAAAGAACCCATAATAATTAAAGCCTTTGGTAAAAAAGAGGTGAAATCTATTGACCTATCGTCTCAAAACATTGAGGTTACTGATGATTTTATTGTAGCATTGGAATGTATATATTCATCTGATAAAAAAATGAAAATTGGCGTTTCGCCTTCTATTTTTGGATCAACAGATCTTTTTATAAGAGCTTCATTTGTATCGGAGTGGATCAAAATTCCATTGATTGACTTAACATTTATAGGTGCTACAGTTTCCTATAAAAAAATGCCGGGCTTTTGGCAGCGTTTATTCAACTAATTAAAATCTTGAGTTTCTGATTAAGATCTTTTCATGAGAACACTGCGTTAGGGATTGCAACGTAAATCCTTTTCTGTTTAGAAAAGATTGAAGTGAAAAGCCCGCCAATTCTTCTTTTAAAGAATTGGAACGCCCAAAACCTCCCTATTGTTCTGCTCAACACCCCTGTTAGCTCTTTAAAGGCCTCGCATACGCAATCACATCTTTATCGGTAATTACTTTATCACACAATATAATTAACCTTTCCACCACATTCCTGAATTCGCGGATATTACCGGTCCAATTTATTTTCTGAAGTTCTTTGATTGCCTCTTTGGTAAAAGATTTAGGCGGAATTCCATGATCTTCGCTGATTAATTTCAAAAAATGCTCAGCCAATAATGGAATATCTTCCTTACGCTCGTTCAACGAAGGAACATGAATAAGGATAACACTTAAGCGATGATACAAATCCTCACGAAAATTCCCGGAAGCAATTTCTTTTTGCAGATCCTTGTTGGTTGCAGCTACTACACGGACATTTACTTTAATTTCTTTTTCACCACCAACCCGTGTAATTTTATTCTCCTGTAAAGCACGCAAAACCTTTGCCTGAGCAGAAAGGCTCATATCACCAATTTCATCCAGAAATATGGTTCCGCCTTCTGCCTGTTCAAACTTGCCTTTACGTTGGTTAATAGCAGACGTGAAAGCCCCCTTTTCATGCCCAAACAACTCACTTTCAATCAATTCGCTTGGAATAGCGGCACAATTCACTTCTATCAAGGGAGCATTGGAGCGGTTACTTTTTTCGTGAAGCCAACGGGCAACTAATTCTTTTCCGCTTCCGTTCCCTCCTGTTATTAATACTCTTGCATCGGTTGGTGCTACACGTTCAATCATAGCCTGAATTTGAACAATTGCTTTTGATTCGCCAATCATATCAAACGTTTTGCTAACCTTCTTTTTCAATACTTTTGTTTCGGTAACCAATGATGATTTATCCATTGCATTGCGAATGGTTACCAGCAAACGGTTCAGATCCAAAGGCTTTGCAATAAAATCAAAGGCGCCCTTTTTTACAGCTTCTACAGCTGTTTCAATATTACCGTGCCCCGAGATCATTATTACAGGGGTATCGCACGACAATTGCATAATTTTATCCAACACTTCAATGCCATCCATTTTAGGCATTTTTATATCACAAAGGACTATGTCATATTTGTCTTTCTGAATCATAGATAGCCCTTCAGAACCATCAACGGCTTCATCTACCTGATACTTTTCATATTCTAAAATTTCGCGCAAAGCTTTGCGTATACTTTTTTCATCATCAATGATCAATAATTTTTTCATTATTTCATATTACCTTTTAAATATTCCCCATACTCCCTTCTCAAAAGTAATTGTTTTTTTGGACAATTCGAAAAAAGCCGAATTTGGGATAGGTCAATATTTGGAATTCTACCCGATTTTTATATATTTGTACTCACAATTGATCATCTAAATTTACTAAATCCTGTTGAACATGAAAAAATCATTACTTTTTATCACCTCTTTTTGTATTGGCATTTTAAATGTAAGTGCTCAAATTATCATCACCACGGCAGATATGCCGGTTCCTACAAAAGTAATTTATCAGTCGAATGATACCATGCCTACCGTTACTATTGGTTCTGCAGGTATAGCACAAACCTGGAACCTTACTTCTGTGGTTGCACATACAAAAGATACCACAACGGTTATGCAATATTCTGCTATGCCAAATACAGAATTTTCAACGGCTAACGTAGTGCTTGCAAAGGAAGGTGCCCAGGATTTTTATGGTTATATATTAAACACCGCCTCTGATATGAAATTACTTGGTGGTGCCGGAGTAGTTGATATTGGCGGTAATCTAACCCAAATAAATCAAAACAGCTCTCCAGCTGAAATAATATTCAATTTCCCTACTATATACACTAGTACCTATTCTCAAAATTATTCTACAAGTGCTAAATTTTATTTCGGGCAAACAATTCAAGGGATCACCATTGACTCTATTCATCAAAAATCAGGAATACAAAAAACATTCTTAGTTGATGGTTGGGGAACTTTAACAACTCCTTTAGCTGGTGGCCCATATGACGTTCTGCGTACTCAGGAAATAAAAGTAACTGATGATACCACTCAGGCATTTTTCTTTGGAGGATGGAATGATATCCCGGGAGGTATTGCTCACGATTCTATAACAACCTATAGCTGGTGGGCAAATGGTTTTGGTGCTGCTTTAGCAACAGCTACAATGGATAGTATTGGTGGTGTAAGTAATTTACAGTGGTTAACTGCAGTTCCTGCTGAGCCACCATTATCAGCAAGCACCAGCTCAGTAAACGTTACCTGCCAGGGTTTATGTAATGGAACAGCAACTGCAATTCCAAACTGGGGTAGCGGTCCAAAAACATACTCTTGGAGTACAAGTCCGGTGCAGGATTCAATTACTGCAATAGGTTTATGTGCCGGAACATATACTGTTACTATTACTGACTCTCTGCTTGCTACAGCCACTGCAACTGTAACCATTACTAATCCTGCACAACCTGTAGTTACTGCAAATGGTACTACATTAAGCACTAATTTTACAGCAGTTGGTTATAAATGGTATTTAAATGGTGTATTCATTCCAAATGCAACTTCATCCAATTATACAGTTACTCAAAATGGAAATTATACTGTTGAAGTTAATACCGGAGGAGGATGTTTGGATACTTCTGCTATATTTAATTTTAATACCATTGGTATAAACGAATCCATTTTAAATAACAGCGTTGCTATTTTCCCTAACCCTGCCAGCAATCAAATTACTATCAAATTTGATGCTTCTCTTATTGCTGCATCAGCTAAACAAGATGTTTTAATTGATATTCAAAATGAGTTAGGACAAAGCATTAAAAAAGCAGGTATCAAACAATTGGTAAATGGTAAAAATGAAATGATGGTGGATATTGCTGATTTGCCAAAAGGGATTTATTTTATTCAAATAAAAAACCAAAATACAAGCATCAACAAAAAATTCATTAAACAATAAATTTAATTTGACAATGTGCGTATTTGAAAAGGTGTTTATGCTCCTTTCAAATAAGCACATTGTTATATCTAATAAAAACAATAAAAATGAAAAAAATATTACTTACAATTTCTGCTGTTGCTTCATCTGTTATTGGTGCAATGGCACAAAGCCCTGATTTTAGTTTTGAAACATGGAACAATGTTCAATTTAGCACTACAATCCAGGACCCTCAGGGTTGGGCTAGTTTAAATACACTAAATGTTTTCACGGCTACTCCTAAATCAGTGTTTAAAGAAACCACATCACCTTTTGGAGGAACTGCAAGTGCTAAAATAACAACAGTAAAAGTAACTGGTGCATTAATTCCAAATCCTTATCAAAGCGGGGATATTGATACAGCCGGGCTTCTTACAATAGGACAAATTGTAGCTTCTCCTCCAAGTATTAAATATGGTTACAATTATACATGGCGTTCCCAGGTGTTATCTTTTCAATGTAAATACACACCAATGGCAGGTGATTCCGCTTTTGTACTAGCTACGTTAACAAAATGGAACGGAACTTCCCGTGATACCATTGCCAGTGGAAAATATGCCACAGGTGCAAGCACTACAGCCTACGAATTAAAAAGTATAAACCTTACTTATGATCCTGCATTTGCAACCGTTGTACCTGATTCTGAACAAATATTTATTTCATCAAGTATCTATTCTCATGATGGAGCTAAAGTAGGAAGTACTTTTTATATTGATGATATCGCATGGTCGGGCTACAACAGCACTGATGAAATAAATGGTACTGTTAATGAAGTATTTGTTTATCCAAACCCTGCAACAAACAATATCAGTATTACAAGTACAGTTGATGCCGCAATTATCAGAATAACAGATATTACAGGTCGTTTGATAGGTAACTATTCAATGACCAATAATAAAGCAAACATTCAAACCAGCACATTTGCTTCCGGGATATACATTTACAGTGTTTTGGATCAAAAGAAAAATGTAGTGAACAGAGGCAGATTTGAAATAACAAAATAAAAAAATCGAAATTTCAGATAAAAAAACTTTTTAATCATGAAGAAATCATTACTAATTCTGGCTTTTTCTTTTAGTGGTATAATGAGTATTACTGCACAATTCACCGGTTTTACAGGCTTCACAGGCTTTAGTGGTACATCCGGATCAAGCGGCACTTCGGGTTCCAGCGGAACTTCGGGTTCAAGTGGAATTTCAGGTTTTAGCGGAACTTCCGGTTCAAGTGGTTCAACTGGTATTACTGGAATTACAGGACTTACCGGTTTTACCGGTTTTTCTGGTTTTAGCGGTTTTAGCGGTTTTTCAGGTTTTTCCGGATCTTCCGGTTCAACTGGTTTGACTGGCTTTTCCGGATCTTCTGGTTCTACTGGTTCTACAGGGTCAACAGGCGTTACAGGAGCTACCGGTTCAACAGGCTCTACGGGGATATCTGGTAGTACAGGAACAACCGGCTCCACAGGTATTACCGGATTTACAGGGTCTATTGGTACCAATGAGATTGAAAGTATTATTAATCAGGTATCCGTTTATCCAAACCCTGCCAACAATAATATTAATATTAAATGCTCTTTAGAAGGGACTTTCCTTCAAATTAGTGATATCACCGGGCGTTTGGTTGGTTCTTATACAATGACGGACAATAAAGTAAGTATTCAAACAACCTCCTTTATCCAGGGAACATATATTTATACCATATTGAATCAAAAGAAAATTGCGATCAACAGAGGAACGTTTCAAATAGCAAAATAAGTTCATTCACAGAGCTTACCAGCAATTTGTCAAATACAAAAGAGGCTGTCTCAAAAGTCGAGACAGCCTCTTTTGTATTCGTACGTCTCCCAGAGAAAATTTTCATTTAAGCAATTCTCAGAGTCTTCATTTTACTTTTTAGACAGCCTCTTTTTGAACGCCTGATCCGGTAATTTAATGATGGGATTAATAAAAGGTATAGGTCAATTTATTGTAATAGCTCGTTTTTCCATTATCAATTCTTCTGATCTCCTTTAACAAGCCATTGTCGTAGTAGTAATAATTAAAATTGTACCTTTTTAACCTTTCTTTGTTACCTGTTTTAGAACTCGCTACCTCTTCCTTCACCAGTTTACCTTCCAGGTAAAAATAATTGGCAATATGGTAAACGATATTCGGATCGGAAATTCCCAATTTTTTTTCGCTTAAAATACGGCCATCCGAATCATACGTATACTCAAAATAAAAGTCCTTAGCTATATTTAATTTTTTTTGCAATCGCTTCTGGCTATCATAAACAAGTGTATCATCATCAAAGGAGCAACTTCCCCCATCTTCATATACTACGTTGGTCAGAAGATCATTTTCATAGATACATTCATATGCATAGCTGCACCAGCCACCATTCACCGTTTTACTCAAAAGTTGATTATTGCTATTGTACTTATATTTTGTACGTATGGTGTCATACTTTTGCCAGGTGCCAATGTGCCATTCCTGAACTAATAAATTATTGTCATAAAAATAGATCTCAATATCCTTACTTGTATCCTTGCTGTCAATTAATTCATAAGATGTCATACGTCCTTTTTTATCGTATGTCCAGATCTCTCCAAGATCATTATTAAAAGTTTCATTAAAAAAGTAGCTGGATGATGTTTTTACTTTATTTTTTCTAACGGCAGCACTATCAGAGCAAGGCAACAATTGTGCGAAACCCGGGATAGCTTCAAGCATAATACTTAATATCAGCAGCGTATATAATTTCATTTTTGAGCTCATTTAGAATTACTGAAATCAGATTTTAGCGATGGGATGCGTGAATTATGGTTAGTTACAAATATAGCAAAAAACAAGTAGATTATAATTTTTTGATGCGAAGAATATTTTTGCTTCTGATTGAATAAAAAAGCCCTATTAAATTGAAGGCAAATCAGGACACATGGCAAATAACTTAGCATTAATGTTACTGGAATTTCAATTTTCCTGAGCGAATATTAAAGCCTGATTCCGATAACTAAAATGTCGTCCACTTGCTCAATCCCGGCTTTCCAGTTTTCAATAAAGCTGTTTAAATATTGTTCCTGTTCTTTCATTGATTTGCCTTGAATGTCGATCAAAATTTCTTTAAATTTTTTGGTCATTAATTTTTTTCCTTCTCCACCTCCAAATTGGTCAGCGAATCCATCTGTAAAAAGATACAAAGTGTCGCCTGTCAATAATTTAAATTCATGTGTTTCGAAGTGTTGATTATTGTCAGTTAAACCACCAATGGCACTTTTTGTTGCTTTTATTTCTTCAACTTCAGTTTGTCCATTTCGAATAATCCATAATGGTCGGTTTGCACCGGCATATTTTATTATACGATTTTCTGTGTCCACGGAACAAAGAGCAATGTCCATACCGTCACGTGTTGATTCGTTGCCATCAGTTTGTTTAAGGGAGGCTTTGATTCCTTTATTCAATAGTGATAAAATTTCGGATGTATCGGAGCTTTCTGAAACTGCATCGTTCAATTTCCCTGCACCAACCATACTCATAAATGCTCCTGGCACTCCATGACCAGTACAGTCAGCAGCTGCAATAAAAGCAGAATGATCGTTTTTATGAAAGAAGTAAAAATCTCCGCTTACAATGTCCTTTGGCTTAAAGAGCACGAAACTTTGTGGAAATGCTGCCCATATTTCTTTGCGATGCGGAAGTGTTGCACGTTGAATCCGTTTTGCATAGTTTATGCTATCTGTGATGTCTTTATTTTTTTCTTCTATAATGTGTTTTGATTTTTCAACTTCATATTTTTGCTGGGTAATAATAAAATTTGCTTTTTGTTTTTGTTTGTAACCTCTAAAAATAAATAATGCAAGGAGACCAACCAATGCAAAGCCAATGACAAAATAATTGCGTTGTTGTTCTTTTTGTTTTAGTAATTCTTTTGCGATGACATCTTTCTTATTTTGCTCCGCTTGAGTTGCAGCTTCTTTCTTTTCAAAATCATATGTCATCTGACTTTGTATTGTTTTTTTTCGGATTTCTTCATTATCTATACTATCACGGTAAAGGATGTACAATTTGTGGTTTTCATACGCTCCTTTGAAATTTCCCTTTGCGCTGTCCAACACTGTTAAACAGTTGTAAGCCTCCTTCAAACATTCCTTATACCCGATTTTTTTTGACAATACAATTGATTTAATAAGATACTCTTCTGCTTCTTTAAATTTCTTCTGTTTTGTCAAAATAGTCCCAATATTACAATACGAAGAAATAAAACCTATTTTGTCGCCTAATGCTTCCTTTATTTTTAAAGAAGTCATGTGATTTTTTAATGCTTCTGTATAATTGCCTTGTAAATAGTAAACATTACCAATATTATTATAAGAATAGGAGATACCCGATTTGTTACCCAATGCTTGTTTTATTTTTAAAGAGGCAAAATGCTTTTTTAAAGCTTCAGGATAATTGCCCTGCAATTGGTACACATTACCTATATTATTATAAGACCTCCCGATTCCAGCTTTGTCGTCTATTTCTTCATATATTTTTAGTGAAGCAAAGTAATTTTTTAAAGCATAAGAGAAATTTAACTGATGCTCATAAAGAATACCTATATTATTATAACATTTTGCAATCCCCTTTTTGTCGCTTATTGATTCCATTATTTTCAAACCAGAAAAAAAATTCTTAAACGCATTAGAATAATCGCCTTGATCGATATAAACATTTCCGATATTAATGTAATAAGAGGCTATTGCATTTTTGTTGCCTAATGTTTCCAATATTATCAAACCTGCCTTGTAATTTTTTAACGCTTCACTATAATTGTCTTTATTTTTAAATCCGTTTCCTATATTATTGTAAGCAGATGCCTTGATTTTTAAAACTTTTTGGCTTATTTCCGGACTTACATTTCCTTTATTTACAGTGTTGCATAGTTGAAGAGTCAAATTAGAATAACTCATCGCAAGGTCATATGAACCCGTTTGGTAGAATTCTAATCCTAGTTTATTTAAGTGATTTAATTTGTTTGTATCTGCTTTATCTGCTCTTATGAGCGTTAAAAGGGAGTCAATTTTATTTTGTTGGGCCGCTAAAGTCAATTGACAACAATAAATTGTTAGTGCGTAAAAAAGATATTTTAGTATTCGTGTCATTATTGTCCTCCTTATGATTGCGGTTCTGTTAACTAAAATATATGCCCAACAAGATTCATTTCCCTTACAATTGGCGGAAACCCATTTCGTCAATTTTGCGAGCAGCTTAACTCCAAGAATTTTTATAATTGTTACTATCGTATTAAATTAAAAGTGAAAATCTTTACTACATTCAATAATAACAAAACCTACAAATATAATTTTTAAAACATATCGAAGACGTACAAATATCGAAATGAATGTTATTTAAATAAAAAAACTGAGCCCCCATTCATAAATTACTATAATGATAATATTGACTTGAGATTTATTTGCTTATTTCCAACATCAATAAAACATCCGAACCAAGTCACCCAAAATTGTTTTATGATTTTCAAACTCATTAAAAAAAATAATCTATCTTAGCCTACCTTTTATTTCATTTATCTACAAATAATACGGCATCAACTATAAAAATTCAAAACTTTATTATGAAACAGAAACTTACTTTTTTAAGAACTTTTTTTATTTTATCGGTTTTCTTTCTTTCATTATCGTCAAATGCTCAAACTGTATCAGGAACTATTAAAGATGGCAAAACAAATGAAGCTTTGTTTGGTGCAACTGTGGTTATAAAAGGTACCACCCAGGGAGGACTTACCGATATGGATGGAAAATTTAATTTTACCACAACCACTCTCCCACCCTTTGTGTTATCTGTTTCTTATCTTGGATATGTTACTTTTGAAAGCACTGTAAATTCAATAGAAAGTCCGATATCTATTAAAATAAAACCCAATGAAACTCTATTAAAGACAGTAGAAGTAGTTGGAGACCGTATCACCGAAAAACAAAAAGAATCCCCCCTTACTATTGAAGCATTGGATGTACTTGCAATTAAAGAAACTCCTGCTGCCAATTTCTATGAAGGCTTAGGGCAATTAAAAGGGGTAGATATTATGGCTGCCAGTATTGGTTTTAGAGTTATCAATACAAGAGGTTTCAATAGCACTTCTCCTGTACGATCATTGCAAATCATTGATGGTGTTGATAACCAGTCCCCGGGATTAAATTTTTCGCTTGGAAATTTTTTAGGTTCCTCCGAACTGGACGTACAAAAAGTTGAAATTATTGTTGGTGCTGCTTCGGCATATTATGGCCCCAATGCTTTTAATGGTGTGGTTAGCATGACCACCAAAAACCCATTTATCAAACCTGGAGTTGCTGTTTCTTTTAAAGTTGGTGAACGAAATTTAATTGAAACTGCGGTTCGATATGCAGAGGTATTTAAAAATAAGGAAGGTATTGATAAGTTCGCTTTTAAAGTAAATTTATCTTACATGAGGGCAAACGATTGGGAAGCCGACAATATGGATCCTACAGAACAATCTTCTGATGGAATAAAAAACCCGGGAGGATACGATGCTGTTAATCGTTATGGAGATGAGAACTTAACTTCCGGACAAAATAACGCTACCAGCAATGGCCAGCAAATTCAATATCGTGGATTAAAAAGATGGTACCGTACCGGGTATGAAGAAAAAGACCTGGTGGACTACAACACTAAAAATCTGAAGGTAGGAGCTGCTTTACATTACCGGATAAAACCTGAGGTTGAGCTTATTTATGCTTTCAATTTTGGAACAGGTACAACAGTTTATCAGGGTGATAACAGGTACAGCTTAAAAGATATTTATTTTTTCCAAAACAGGGTTGAATTGGTAAAAAAAGATAAATTTTTTATCCGCGCTTATGCTACTAATGAGGATGCAGGCAAGTCGTATGACGCAGTATTTACAGCACTTTTACTTCAGGATTTATCAAAAAACAATGCAACCTGGAGCACCGATTATCGGAATTTCTGGAATGGTGCGGTCCCTAATACCACTCCACATTGGGAGCCGGGTGGAATGAATAACAATGTAAAAGCCCTTCCTGGTTTTCCAACTCAGGGTGGTCCGCCAAACTATTATTACGATTACGCACAGGCTGATGCAGTCATGAATACTTATTCCGACTCCTTAACGCTTTGGCATTCCTATGCAAGAGGATATGCTGACAATAACCGTTTAGTTCCGGGAACGCAGGCATTCCAAGATGCCTTTGATAATATAACTTCAAAAGCCACTTATGGACAGGGTGGTTCACGATTGATCGACAGATCGGCCCTTTATCATATTCACGGAGAATATAAATTCACACCAAAACCAATGGACATAACTATTGGGGCTAACTCCAGGTTGTATAAACCAAATTCGGCAGGTACTGTATTCAGTGATACCGGTAGTGTTAAAATCACTAATTATGAATTCGGTGCTTATGCAGGATTAGAAAAGAAAGTAATGGACGAAAAGTTAAAATTAAATTTAACGACCCGAGTTGATAAAAATCAAAATTTCGATTTTGTTGTTTCTCCTGCTGCATCAGTTGTGTATAATTTTAATAAAAATAATATTCTGCGTTTGTCCTTTTCCTCCGCCATCCGTAATCCTACTTTAGCAGATCAATATCTTTATTATAATGTGGGAAGAGCTATTTTAATAGGAAACGTTAATGGTTTCGACTCTTTAGTTACCATCGAATCTATTGGAGATTATTACAGTGTAACTTTGCCACAACGCAGTTCATTGGTTTATTTTGATATTCCACCGGTTAGGCCGGAAAAAGTAAAATCGTTTGAAGTAGGCTATAGAACAACACTTTTTAACAATCTGTTTTTTGATGGAAGTTATTACTACAGCTATTATAAAGATTTCTTAGGTTATAAATTAGGTGGAGATGTTAGTTTTGCTCCAAGTCCTTTGGAAAATAATATTTCAGCTATTACATTTTATCGGGTTGCAGCCAACTCCAACGAGGTTGTTGTCACACAAGGGGCTTCTGTTGGATTAACTTATTATTTCCAAAAATTCTTTGCTTTTACAGGAAATTACTCATGGAACGAATTAAAAAAGAAAAGTGCTGAGGACCCTATTATTCCTGCTTTTAATACACCAAAAAATAAATTTAATATTGGCTTTAGCGGACGTGAGATCAATACTTATTTCAGCTTATTTTCCAGGATATTTAAAAAGACCAGTCCTATTCCAATTAATAACATAGGATTCAGCATTAACTACAAATGGGTTGAAGGCTTTATGTATGAAGGCTCTCCTCAATTTACCGGTAAAGTTCCAACGTATGATCAGCTGGATGCACAAATAAGCAAATTCGTGCCTAAGATCCATACTACATTTAAATTAGGAGCATCCAATATGCTGAACAATAAAATGTTCCAGGTATACGGTGGCCCTAGAATTGGCAGGATGGTTTATTTTTCTGTTTTATTGGAATTGGATAAGAATAAATAGGATAGAAACTAATTTGAAAATGTGAAAATGTGCTAATTTGATAATGGAATTAGCACATTTTCAAATTAGCTAATTCCCAGATTGCTTTTTCTCTGTTAATTCAAAAACATGAGTCAATATATCTTTCTCCGTTTCATCAAACACCAAACCTCTACGTTCAAATACTCTGGTAGCAACTGCAATAGCCTCTTTTATTTTATAGACAGTAAATCCGGATGCACCGCCCCAGGAAAATGAAGGAATAAAATTTGGTGGAAATCCTGCTCCAAAAATGTTTGCATTTACTCCAACAACCGTTCCTGTATTAAACATTGTATTGATACCGCATTTACTATGATCGGCCATGATAAGCCCACAAAAAGTTAAGCCGGTATTTACAAAATCTTCTTTTTCGTAATTCCAAAGTTTCACTTCAGAATAATTATTTTTCAGATTTGAATTATTCGTATCCGCTCCAATGTTGCACCATTCGCCAAGTACAGCGTTTCCAAGAAAACCATCATGTGCTTTGTTTGAATAACCGAATATCACAGAATTATTGATCTCTCCTCCTACCTTGCAATGGGGACCAATAGTGGTTGGCCCATATATTTTTGCGGATAATTTTAAAGTTGAATGTTCGCACAATGCAAATGGCCCTCTTACAACAGAACCTTCCATAATTTCAGAATCTTTTCCTATGTATATAGGCCCTGTACTTGCGTTTAAAATAGCACATTCCACCTTTGCACCTTCTTCCACAAAAATATTTTCCAAACCTATCACCCGGTTGGTTGCACTTAATGCAATCGATTTACGACCTGCAGTAAGCAATGCAAAATCAGCATTTATTGCATCCCCGTTCTTTGAAAAAATATCCCAGGTGTTTTCAATACGCAAGACTTTTGCATGTGATTGATATCTTGTAAATTCTAAAAGTGAAGTAAAGTCAAAGCTTTTTATATCTCCCGAATTTGCAGCTATAACAGTGGCTGCATCAAATAAAGCCTCCATCGGTTTTAGAGATTTGATCTCTTCAATTAATTTTTCATTCGGACAGTAAGATCCATTGATCCAAACATTATCAGTATCAATAGCAAATTCGGCAGGATATTTTTTACTCAAATAATCCTGTGTTTTTGAAGATGTTTTTGCACCCAATACCCTCTCCCACTTTTCACGAATAGTAAGAATACCGATCCGAATGTCAGCAACAGGACGCGTTAATGTGAGCGGTAAAAGGTTGTTTCTGGTATTGTCGTCAAATAAAATGTAGTTCATAAAAAAAAACCTCCAATCCCGCAATAATGCGGGACTTCTATATATTTTTATATAATTAATTTAAAAATTCACCCTTGACCTCTCCCCAATGGGGCAGCCTGGGAAGGTCCTCTTTTACTTTTAATTCAAACTCGGTTCTACCTTATTAAGCATCGTTACATATACATCAACCTGTCGTAAAAAATATTTCAATGTTTTTGTATTATCGGAATCGATCATCATATCATAAATTTCTATTCCTTTTTCATTGAA
Source organism: Bacteroidia bacterium (assembly GCA_030654175.1). Taxonomy (GTDB): domain Bacteria; phylum Bacteroidota; class Bacteroidia; order 2-12-FULL-35-15; family 2-12-FULL-35-15; genus 2-12-FULL-35-15. The sequence goes on along the minus strand of JAURXZ010000049.1, from coordinate 190,053 downwards.
CTTCCCTACCTTAAAATTCGCTTTAGAAAGCGCTGAAATATATTTTAAAGGGAAGTGATCATTAATGTTCAGATCTATCAATAAATCATATTCTTCATCAATAAAATTTTGGATGACCATGGATGATGGTTTTCCAAACCAATTCAAGTCCTTGGTTGAAAAAAAGTCGTATTCCAGTTTTGAAAAGGCCATATCAGGTATTTGTTTTGTACTGAAAAACCCCAACGCTTTCACCTTTTTACGATGTTCCCTTAAATATAATACATAACGTTTTACCAATTCAAAATCATCAGGGTTGGTAGCATCAAACAAGATCCCCACAGTTTTTATTGTATTGAAATCAAACCGGATAGGCACACGCACCCTGGGATTGTCCTTCAGTTCCAGTTTTATGTAGCCATTACTAATAACTTGTTTTATTTTTTTTAATAAGCTCATTGTTGGTTACGAATAACTAATCATTACAAATTTACGGATAAACGAGTTTCAACGAATTTACAAAAATGAGTTTGCTGTTTTTTAACATACAGATTGGTAAATTAGTAACCATTCGTTTTTTTGTAACCAATCTGTATTCTACCCTTTTGTCCAAAGTTCTTATTTAGTTTATCATTTTTATAAAATCATCTTCCGAAATAATCGGCACTCCTAATTTTTCTGCTTTTTTATGTTTTTCAGGTCCCATGTTTTCGCCTGCAATCACAAAACTTGTTTTTGCTGAAATAGAACCAACATTTTTCCCTCCATTTTGTTCTATCGCTTTCTTCAGATCATCTCTCGAAAACTTACTGAATACCCCGGAAACAACAAATGACAATCCTTTTAACTTATCACTTGAATGAATCAGTTGCTCTTCCGAAAGTTCAAGTTGAAGTCCATGAGATCTTAATTTTTCAATGATCTCAGCAGTATGTTTATCGGCAAAATAATCTAAAATAGCTTTTGCTGTTCGTTCACCGATATCACCTACTTCAAGTAATTGCTCTAATGTAGCGTTTTTTAAAGCATCAATACTTTTAAAATAGTATGCAAGCTTTTTAGCGGTAGTTTCACCGATATGACGGATCCCGATACCATACAAAACTCTTTCAAAGGGAACCTTTTTTGAAGCTTCGATCCCGGCAAGCAAATTATTCACGCTCTTTTCCGCCATTCGCTCAATTTTCAACAGATCTTCTTTTTTTAACTCATATATGTCCGCGCAATTTTTTATTAATCCGGCATCGTATAATTGTGCGATGGTTTCTGCACCAAGGCTATCAATGTCCAATGCCCTGCGGCCAACAAAATGTTCCATCTTACCTTTTACTTGTGGCGGACAGCCCAACTCATTCGGACAATAGTGATTTGCTTCATCCACATTTCTAATGAGCTCTGTGCCGCATTCAGGGCAATGGGTAATATAGCTTACTTTTTTGGCATCTTCAGGCCGTTTGCTTTCATCAACACCAATAATTTTGGGAATAATTTCTCCGCCTTTTTCAACAAATACAGTATCTCCAATACGTACATCCAACTTCTCAATGATATCGGCATTATGCAATGATGCTCGTTTAACAGTGGTACCGGCAAGCAATACAGGCTTTAAATTTGCTACCGGGGTAATTGCTCCTGTGCGGCCCACCTGGTAAGCAATAGATTCTAAAATTGTACTAACACGCTGTGTTTTGAATTTATAAGCTATTGCCCAGCGAGGTGATTTGGCCGTAAAACCAAGTATTCGCTGCTGCTCAAAAGAATTTATTTTTATTACAACACCATCAATATCAAACTCTAAATTATTGCGCTCTGTGTCCCATTTATCGATGTACTTAAAAACATCCTGAATGCTGGCTGCTTTTTCCATGAATTCAGAAATCTTAAATCCCCATTTTTTAGTGGCCTTTACATTTTCAAAATGAGTTTGATAAGGCAGATCTTCAGCCGAAATGGAATATAAAAAACAATCCAGGTTACGCTTTGCAACAATAGAGGAATCCTGCATTTTGAGCGTTCCGGCAGCAGCATTTCGAGGATTCGCTAATAATGGCTCTGCTATTTCTTCTCGCTCTTTATTCAATTCATTAAACACTTTTCTTGACATGAAAATTTCACCCCGAATTTCAAATTCTTTTGGATAATCATGTCCGCGCAACTTTAATGGAATACTTTTTATGGTCTTTACATTGGTGGTAACATCATCTCCTTTTTCGCCATCACCACGGGTTATAGCCTGCACCAAAACACCATCTTTGTAGGTCAATCCAATTGCAACCCCATCATATTTTAATTCACACACATATTCATACCCGGTATTGAGCGCTTTTTTTATACGATCATCAAAATCTGTCAGATCGGCTTCGGAATAGGTATTGCCCAATGAGAGCATCGGGTATTTATGTTTAACAGTTTTAAATTCTTTGGTGATCTGTCCGCCAACCCGCTGGGAAGGAGATTCAGGGCTAAGGTATTCAGGATGTTCTTTCTCTAATTTAATAAGCTCTTCAAGCAATTTATCAAATTCAAAATCGCTTATAGTTGGCTGTGCCATTACATAATATTTGTAATTATGCTCTTCTATTTGTTTAGAAAGTTCTTCTATTCTATTTTTTACTGATTCGCTCATTATTGTTTATACTTCCATTAAATTGCCACTAATTGCACGAATTAAAAAAATAATTAAAAATCTTATTCGCGAAATTCGTGGCTAAATTTTATTTTTTCTCATCATAATCAAATACGTGATCCCTGAAACAAAAAAACCAACAAACCACGCATAATTATACAACTGCGAAACCCAATGCCATATTGTGTCTTTGTTAATAGCACCAATAGTGGTTAAAAATCCTGGTATGTTAGGAACAATTCCAAGAAGCAATGCGATGATCGCAAACTTATTAAAACCATTGCTAAAGGAATATTGTCCTTTTAATTGATAGAGGTCTTTTACAATGAGATTTTGTTTTCGGATAAAATAATAATCTGCTATCATGATACCTCCTATTGGGCCAAGTAAACTTGAATAAGCGATGAGCCAGGTAAAAATATACCCTGTAGGATCTGCGATAAGTTTCCAGGGAAAAATTAATAATCCTATTATACCGGTGATGTATCCGCCAGTTTTAAAATTAATTTTAGAAGGCGATAAATTTGCAAAATCATTTGCCGGGCTTACAATGTTGGCCGCAATATTGGTAGCCAGCGTTGAAAGGGCAACAGCGATCATTGCAATGCTTACCAGCAATTTACTTTCAAATCGTCCTGCAAGCACTAATGGATCCCAAATAGTTTCTCCATAAATAATAAGTGTGGCTGAAGTTACAACCACACCAATGAAAGAAAACAAGGTCATGGAAGCAGGAAGTGCGATGGCCTGCCCCATGATCTGAGCACGCTGACTTTTTGCATACCTTGTAAAATCAGGAATATTGAGGGAAAGTGTGGCCCAAAAACCTACCATGCCTGTTAAAGCAGGAAAAAAATAATTCCAGAAAGCTGCGCTTGATTCAAATTTAGAGGGCTGAGAAAGAATGGGGCCCAAACCATTACCGGCTGAAATAGCCCAAAACAAAAGTGCCAACGCTGCAACAGGAAGAAAAAATGCTTTAAAAACCAATAATTTTTTAATGCTTTCCACACCAAGGTATACCACAAACATATTGATGAGCCAAAACAAAAAGAAAGTAATGGCCGGTCCGGTTTGAAGTCCAAAAGAGGTTGGGAAAATTTGTGGAATGGTTTCCAGTGCCGGTATCCAGAGTTTCAGCATCAGGTAAATTGCATAACCTCCTATCCATGTTTGAATACCAAACCATCCGCAGGCAACAATAGCCCGTAATACAGCCGGAATATTTGCACCACGCACACCAAAACTTGCACGGGCAAATACAGGAAAAGGTATTCCGTATTTTGCTCCTGCATGCCCATTTAAAACCATGGGAACAAGTACTACAGTGTTACCAATAAAAATAGTGAGAATTGCCTGCCACCAATTCATCCCTCCTTCAATGAGCGAACTGGCAAGCATATACGTTGGAATGCATAAGCTCATGCTTATCCACAGTGCAGCATAATTCCAGGTACTCCATGTACGTTTTGATAATGGAACAGGAGCAAGATCTTCACTGTAAAGGGAGGCGGAAGAGTTTTCTTCAGAATGGTCTAAAGATCCATTGGTCATTTGAAAATAATTTAGAATTGCAGATCATCAAATTGTAAAATTCAATATCGATAAATAAAAAATAAAATGTAAATTTTTGTATGGATTTTTATCTCTTAAGAGATGAAAAACAAGCCTCCCTACAAATATAAAAATATTTAATCAAAATATTATTTTATCTTTTAGTAATTGATTTTTTCAATTTCAGGTATAATAACTGCATCCGTAAGGCGTTTTCTTTATTCACAATACCACGTTTATAAGATTTTGGTATTTTTATTTTTCACCTTTTGTCTATTATTATATTTACTATTTATATTTAAGGGATAAATAGTATGTCAATACCACTAATTTGAAAATGAGTCTGCTGCCGCCAAGCTAAGGCTATCCGTGGTAAATTGTTTCTTTTTTCAAATTTTCAATTAAAATATTAATGGCCGAGCCTAAAAAAAATAGTTTAAAAAACACATTAAAAGACAGTAAAACCGAAACAGGAGGTAAACTGAAATCGACCGATCCGATGGAGGAGAAAAAAAAGAATTCTGATAAATCCCCCTCCAGATCTCAATTTCGTGAAAAGATAGCTTCTGTTCTTGTTATTGTCAACAATGAGCGTTTTCAAAAAATATCCGGATTAACTCTTTTATTGTTTTCGGTTTATTTAACAATTGCCTTTACATCATATTGCTTTACAAGTTTCACTTCTTTTATTCAAAATCCGGATCAGGCAGCCGTATTGAGCAACCTACCCTCTTCCGAAGTTGACAACTGGCTGGGAAAATTAGGCGCCCTGCTATCACATCTTTTTCTTTACAAATGGTTTGGGATATCCTCTTACCTTCTTGCTTTTTTAGCGTTCATAACAGGCTTGCGTATTACGTTTAATGTAGGACCAACAAATTTCCGTAATGCATATATTTACTCCTTCTTTTTCCTGGTTTTTATTTCAATAACTCTTGGTTATATTTTCCCTAATGATGAACTAACCTTTTTGGGAGGTGCCTATGGATATACAATGAGCAATAAGCTGAATGAGCTTTTAGGTCATATAGGAACCGGGGTCTCGTTGTTTTTTATGTTCATTGTTTTTTTAGTTGCGGCATTTAATATGTCATTTGATCTCAGTAAAAAAGTTGCAGTAACTAGTAACTTTGAACCCGAAACAGAACCACTGCCTGACAATGAAAATAAAAAAACATTGGTCAATACATTTAAGGAAGAAGAAAAGGTTAAGGAAGAGGTAAAAGAACCTGTTAAGGAAGATGATTTTTTCATTACCAACAATGTACAGCATGATATAGTTGAAGAAGTGGAAAAGCCCATTGTAAAAGAGGAAATTATATTAACTTCGGATGATAGTGATGTACAATTTTCAGTTGTAAGTACTGAAAATAAAGAAGAAGAATTAAGCCCTGAAAAAATCAGTGAAGCTTTAATTGCGCAGGTAGGGGAATATGATCCTACCTTGGATCTATCCTCTTATCAATTCCCTCCGGTTGATCTTTTGGAAAATTATGGTGGCTCCAAAGAGATTGTGATCAATACCGAAGAGCTGAATGAGAATAAAGATCGTATCTTAAAAACACTTGGCGATTACGGCATTGAAATTCAGAAAATAAAAGCTACCGTTGGTCCTACGGTTACTTTATATGAAATTATTCCTGCTGCAGGTGTTCGTATCTCAAAAATTAAAAACCTTGAAGATGACATTGCTTTAAGTCTTTCAGCACTAGGGATCCGTATCATTGCACCAATACCGGGTAAAGGAACAATAGGTATTGAAGTTCCTAATTCACATGCTGAAATGGTTCCGATGCGGGCACTCATCTCTTCAGAAAAATTTCAGAACACCACAATGGATCTGCCTATTGCTTTGGGCAAGACCATCAGTAATGAAACATTTATTTTTGATCTGGCTAAGATGCCTCACTTGCTTATGGCAGGCGCAACCGGACAAGGGAAGTCAGTTGGATTAAATGCTATCCTTGTTTCTTTATTATACAAAAAACATCCCTCTCAAATTAAATTTGTATTGGTTGACCCTAAAAAAGTGGAGTTAACGTTGTTTAATAAAATTGAAAGACACTTTCTTGCAAAGCTACCCGATAGTGCAGATGCCATCATTACAGATACTAAAAAAGTAGTACATACGCTAAGCTCCCTGTGTATTGAAATGGATCAGCGTTATGATCTTTTAAAGGAAGCACAGGTAAGGAATATAAAAGAATACAACTCTAAGTTTATAGCTCGTAAACTCAATCCTAATAACGGACATAAATTTTTACCATACATTGTTTTAGTAATTGATGAGTTTGCCGATCTGATAATGACTGCAGGGAAAGAGGTGGAAGCACCTATTGCCCGAATAGCGCAGCTTGCACGTGCTGTTGGTATTCACCTGGTTATTGCAACACAAAGGCCATCCGTAAATATCATTACAGGAACTATAAAAGCCAATTTCCCGGCACGTATTGCCTTTCGTGTAACGTCAAAAATTGATTCCCGCACTATTTTAGATTCTGGCGGGGCCGATCAGCTGATCGGACGAGGAGATATGCTATTATCAACTGGCAACGATCTTATCCGTTTGCAATGTGCCTTTGTAGATACACCTGAAGTGGAAAAGATCTGTGAATTTATAGGAAGTCAACGTGGATACCCTAATGCTTATTTATTACCTGAATATGTTGATGAAAACGGTGAAGGAAGCGGAAAAGAGGATATGGATCCATCTGAAAGGGACAGTATGTTCAACCAGGCAGCCGAAATAGTGGTTTCAACCCAGCAAGGTTCCACTTCTTTGATACAGCGTAAATTAAAATTAGGTTATAACCGTGCAGGTAGAATTGTAGATCAGTTAGAGGCTGCGGGAATCCTTGGCCGCTTTGAAGGTTCGAAGGCACGTGAAGTATTAATTAAGGATATGTTATCTTTGGAACAGTTTTTGAATAGGTCCAATAACAATTAAAAAAATAACGAAAATGTTTTCAAAAAAAATAACAATAATTGCACTGCTGACCTTAGGATATTTTACGTCCATTGCTCAAAACGATCTGAAAGCCAAGAAGATTTTAGATGAATTAAGTGCTAAAACAAAAGCTTACACGAGTATTAAAGCATCGTTTACCAAAACGTTGGAAAAAAAAGACAAGACCAAGGAAACTCAGGATTCCAAACTTGAAACGAAAGGTAATAAATACAAATTGGTAATTCCGGGCCATGAGATCTATTCGGATGGTAAAACTGTTTGGGATTTTGTAACAGATGCAAACGAGGTGATAATAAAGGATATGGAAGTGGACAATAGTGCTTTAAGTCCTACCTCAATTTTTACCATGTATGAAAAAGGTTATAAATATAAATTTGATTCGGAAGATGCTACAACGCAAACGATCAGCTTATTTCCTGAAAACCCGGATAAACAAAAATTTCATACCGTTAAATTGAGTATTGATAAAGTAAAAAAACAAATTATTAGTGTAAAAATGATGATGAAGGATGGTACCACTCAAACCTATGCCATAAAATCGTTTGTAGGTAATGGTGATATTCCGGATGCTAACTTCACATTTAACCCAAAAGCTCACCCTGGAATATCAGTGGAAGATCTTAGGTAACTAATTCTTATATAAGTACTTAACGGATCGATGTTTGCTTTAACCAATAGCAAACACGATCCGTTTTTTCTTTATCTATAATCTCATTGTGGAAGATCTCCTTCATTATGTCTTTTGGAAAAACGCTTTGTTTACAAGGCTTTTAACCTTTGTTCGATTAATAAAAATAAAACAATATGTTTAAGCCCCTTTCATGGGGGCGTTCCCCTTTCTTAAAAGAGAAAGGGGCGGGCTTGGAGTTTATCCTGAGCGAAGTCGAAGGGCTTCAATCTTTTCTAAAAAGAAAAGGATTTCCGCGGAATTTATCCTGAGCCTGTCGAAGGAATCCCTAACGCAGCATTACCATGAAATGAGAATTTGTCGCTTTTAATGGATTTTAGGTCCGAATTAAGAATAGAACTCAGGCCTTTAAGGCTACATTTTTTTTGTGAAGGCTTACCAATACTATAACCCAAACGAACTCTGTTTTTATGACACAAAAAAAGCTGAATGAAAATTTCATTCAGCTTCCTTTTAATTCAATAATTGTAAAGATCAGCAAATTTGACCTATTCAATCCCTAAACCAATTTTATTCAACCACTAATTTTTTGGTAACCAATTTACCTTGAACTGTTGATTTTACAAAATAAATACCTTGTTTGTAATTTTCAAGATTAATATTTAAAGAATTGTTTCCTGCAGGTAATTCTTTTTCGAAAGTACTAAGCTCCTGTCCTACTACATTGTATATTTTTACATTTACTTTTGCAGCGTTAGTTAAATTATATAATAAGTTAACCGAATTAGTTGCAGGATTAGGATACAGATTAACCGTACTTCCGTTTTCAAAGTTTTCTTTTATTCCAAGAACACTGCCGTTAAACAAAAGGCTATCACAAGCAGTAATAGGTAGTGAATCAAAATCAGTTACAGGAAGTTCCACATAAACAATTTCAGATTCATTCCCACTTTGTGGATCAGTACCGGCTGTTCCTAAGGCATGCCCAGGACTTGTATCTCTTTGAAATATTAAATGTACTTTATCGTCTATATGTCTTGAAATAGCACCAAATACACCTTCAGTATAATCCAAATGATTTGGCCCCTCAGGATCAGTTATATTAATAGGTCCGCACCAGGTTGCTCCCCCATCAGTGGATCTCAATAAATAAGTATGACGATAACTTTTTCCTCCACCAGCAGTTCCATCATCAGAAATTCCTTCATAAATACTTCCATAAGAAAGGTAAATGTTTCCGGCACTATCGATTCCGGCACTTGGCATGGATGTTAATGATAGTTGGTAGCTTCCCCAAGCAGTTACATTCAATTGTCCATCACTGTCAATATCTTGTGCAAAAGCACATGTACCCGGTACGGCCATTGTTTCATTCCAGTAGTTTAATCCATCAGTGCCCGGGAAATAAGATAATCCTTGACCTGTTGCTGTTCCCGGATCATCACAAACAACTCTCATTAAACCATACCATACGTGTGCTTTTCCTTGATTGTCTAATAAAACAGCCACTGAAGCATCATTTGTTTCAATTGTATCTATAATTCCATCATTGTCCACATCAGTGGTCATCGTTTCAGAAGAGTACAATGGAATAGGGAATTTTTTAACAATTTTTTTAGTCCAGGTAGTACCGTTATCAATAGATTTAAGCAGAACAACATCTACATCAAATCCTCCTGCAACGATAACGATCGTATCACCTTTAGAATCTATAGCATAAGAATCACCACCAAAACCTAAATATTTTGATGAATCAATTTCAGGAATAACAGTATGATATTTATCCCAGGTTATACCACCATCTTGTGAACGAGAATAAGCAATTGCGCCATCCTGCCCGTGAAAAGGAGCTCCATCAACACCTGTAGTTTGAGAAATAATGTGAATCGTATTTCCGTTTGCACCACCCACAACCATACGTGGCCAAACATCCGGGTAACCTAGTGTTGTATCTTTCCATAACCCGGTTCCTTTAGCTGGTCTGGTTAAAACGTGCATATTTCCTAAGTTTGCAGTTGCTTCGTGAGATACGATCACCTCTCCACCGGTAGCAGTAACCCCAATATTGGGCCACCCGCAGCGAATAGTTTCTATACGTGTTGTTGGTGCAGCGCCCCATGCTGTACCATTGAAATAATTATAACCGGTACCACGGTCCGGTGAAGAGCTAGGAGCTGCATCATGAGACATGGTCCACGTAGCAGCAATAGTACCATCCGTATTTAAGATAATACGATTACAAACAGAAGCATTTGTTTGCAAATCATAAAAGGAAGTACCAATTACAGTAGATGTTGTTGCTCTTGAAGAAACACTATTCTGATTATGTGAATTTGAAGAATTAACAGCTGCCTGAAAAGAAGGAGCACCTGAATCTATCATTTGTTTTTTATAAGGAACAGCCTTGTTTGCAATTACGGGTTTTAGTTTTGGTGCAATATGCCCTGTATTGTTAGAGTTTTGCGCTATGGCAATTCCTCCAATACTAATTGCGATCCCAATAAGTAAATGTTTTTTCATTAGTCTTAATTTTAATTTATATAAATATTATCTTTTTCTTACTTTCTACAAATATATGAAAATCATCTACTTAAAACAAAAATAGTTTTCAGCTTTCACTTCTTTCGGAATTAAAATATTTTGAGATCTGTTCCATTTCTTTAACTGATTTACATATGAATTCAAAACATTATAATTTGTAATAAACTATGTGTGCAATCTATATTGTTTTCATTTTCAGGCTAATAGAAAAAAACTTATCGGGATCAGAAAAAGGTTCAAAATATTCAGCCTTAACAATACCGGCTGTATAAATAGCACATAACGTATTTGATACACGGTATAAATTACCACGTTTTTCATTTGGAGTGCCATCCAAAATACCGCGTAAAACATCCCACCTGATATCTGATGGGTTGTTTCCGTAATCATGCCATACAATTATTGAATTTTCACCTTTTAAAAGCTTAAATGCATTTATAGTGTCATTTTTTACACTTTCATAATGGTGGTCGCCATCAATAAAGATCAAATCAAATTTTTGATTTAAACTATTGTAATCAAAGGTTTGAGAATTGGCCTGGATAGGTGTTACATTTTTTAAACCGTTCGAAAAAAAACGATGCAAGCCCACATATTTTTTATCAAGTCCGATCTTAAGCATTTCTTCATCGGGCAAATTAAGCGTTACAACCTGTTTAGCTACACTTGCAACATTAGCAGCACTTTCACCGCGCCAGGTGCCAATTTCAAAATAAGTACAATCGGCTTTTCTTTTTGCCAAACCTTTTAATAGGGCCAGATCAAAGGGAGTAGATCCACCGTCAATTGAGCAGTATGGTTCAACAGTTTCAGAAAAATCCGGCAACAGCTCTCTGATGTCAATAGTTTTTAATCCTTTAGGTAAGTTATAAGTTTCAATTACCTGTTGTTTATTTACATCCCCATCATCCAGTACTTTGTTTAATAATGCGGGTTGCCTTATTATCAAGGTTATTGCTTTTAATAATTTACTTAATTTATTCATTTAATAATTTGTTAAGACGTGTTCCTATTTCCGAAGAATTACTTTCACCTGAATGGAATTTTCCCAATAAAAACGGGTATACGTATTTGGGAGGTAAGGCCAGATTTTACCTAGAAATTTCGATTTTAATTTAAAAAGATAATTTGTAGAATAAAGAGGCTTATGTCCTGTACGGGTTTCGTTTAAGTAGTACAATCCATAAAAAAATTCTGAAAATGGTTTGAAATTTTTCTTCTCCTTAAAAACCAAACAATTATCTTTTTTACTTACTATCCATTTGTGAAAGGGTTCATTTAAAAAGAATTCATCTAATGCACCAGGAGTTTCAATATAACCGCGTTTTCCCACACGGGCAAGTTCCTTACAAAATTGTTCGGGATCATCAATATGCTCAGCAATATGTGATGCGATAATAAAATCAAATTCCTTGTTCTTAAAAGGCATATTGAGCGCATCACCTACAACCATTTTTTTATCAGATGGTACACTTGCTTTTTTCCCTGAACGGTGTTCTGTTTCATTCAGTTCATTATCAATTAAAACATTTGCCCTTCTGTTAGGGCGATGACCACTGCCAACGTCCAGCACCTTCCATTCGGGATCGATCGGTAATTTTTTACCTGATAAACCAACGGTGAAGTTTTTTATCAGTGGTTTATAAATATTGTAAAATTGTTTACCAATGGTTTGATAATTATATTTTTGACTGATGTACTGATTTAATTTTTGAGCATCATAATTTTTAAAAGTGGAGATCATTTTAATGATAGCCTCTTCTAATTGTAGTTGATTTCCCGGCTCAATTAATATTCCAAAATTGGAAGTGATGAATTCTTCAGGGCCACCGCAAATAGTTGAGATTACAGGTTTTCCATTTGCCAATGCCTCAGCAGCAACAACTGAAAATGTTTCAAAATTGCTGTTAATAACAACAAAATCAACTTGTTTCAAAAAATCATACACATATTCATTTGCCTGACGACCATGAAAAAAAATAAATTTAGCAGCACCTTGTACTGAGTCAGCAAGTGATGAAAGCATCTGTTTATCGGGGCCATCACCTATTATATGATATTCAATAGTTGAGTTTTGTTTTGAAATGCTTGCAATCGCTTTTATGATACCGCTGATATTTTTATGAGAATCCAATAGATCGGCAACGGTCAAAATTTTTATTTTTGCAGGAGCAGGCTCAGTTGCAGAATTAGTGGAAGGAGCAGCAAGATCAATACTTTCAATTATATTAGGCACTACCGCATAATTGGCATGCAATCCTAGTTCTTGCATCTTTTTTTTTAAACTTTCAGAAACAGTAGTTACAGCACTTGCATTTTTAATTATTAATTTGGCAATCCATTTTATTAGGGCACTGGTTTTTTCATATTTACCTGAAACATAACCCGTCCAATGTTCAGTAATAATAAAAGGGATACCTTTTAATTTATTAATGAGCAATGCTATTAATCCCGGTCGATTCAATACGTTAACATGGATCAGATCGATCACTCCCAATCTTTTTTGAACCTCTCGTATTCCAATTCTATTGGCTTTAATATAACGGAATGGGTTAATTATTGATTTTAGTAATGAATTGTCTTTTTTATAATAAACGATGATTTCAGTAAAACCCTCCGGGTTTGAAATCATTGTTTCATAGGTTGTAGTTATTTCTTGGTCAGCACACACATACAAAACATTTACGTTGCACAAATCAGAAACCGCTTTAGCGTGCTTTTTTACAAATACGCCCAATTGCGGATCAAATTTATTTGGATACCATTTTGTTAAAAATAAAATATTGTAGCGTATCGGGCTTTCAGTTTCATTCAAAACAGTAGAAAAATTATTTTGCATTATATTTAATCTAACTTTTTAGTTTTTAACCGGATAGAATTTCCAATTACAATTACGTCAGAAAAAGCCATTGTCAAGGCGCCAACAGTAGGACTAAGAAGGCCCATAGCGGCAACAGGTATGGCTACTATGTTATAAAAAAACGCCCAGAATAAATTTTGTTTGATGGTGATAAGGGTATGCTTGCTTATCAGGTGTGCCTGAGTGAGCATTGCCAGATCATTGTTTTTTAATAAAATAATTTGTGCAGTTTGTATTGCCACTTGTGTAGCATTGCTCAAAGAAATGCCCACAGTTGCTTTAGCTAAAGCAGGAGCATCATTTATACCATCGCCAACCATTGCGGTAGGTGCGCTTTTGGTAAGTTGTTCAATCACCTCCAATTTTTGAGATGGAGATTGTTCGCTGAATACTTTGGCAATATTTATTTTTTTTGCTAAGTCTTCGCATTTTTTTCGATTATCACCGCTGAGCATAATTGTTGTGATACCCTGTCCTTGAAGCTCAGTGATCGTTTCCCTGGCATTCAGCTTTATAGCATCTTCTATATCAATAGTCGCTATCAGCAAATTGTTTTTCAATACATATATGTTATGTGTATCATTTGAGCTGATCTGGGCTGCAATTTTATAGGAACCAACCTGGTAAGTGTTATTTTGTTCATCAGAAGCTGTTATCCCTAAACCTTTTTCTTCTTTGATATTAATGAATTTTTTTGTGCCTGTGGTTCCACTAAGTTCTGTAATAATTGATTTTGCTATTGGATGAGAGGAGTGCTGTTCCAGAACAAACAAAATTTCTTTCACTTCCGTTTCACTTACCCCATCAAAAGATTCTATTTTTTTAATTTTAAAATCCCCGGTTGTAAGTGTGCCTGTTTTATCAAATACAATATTTTTGATCTTAGCAAATTCCTCCAATGTACTTCCTCCTTTAATCAAAATACCTTTTTTTGCAGCTCTGCCAATCCCAACCATCACGGCAGTAGGTGTTGCAAGTCCCATCGCGCAAGGACAAGAAATAACAAGCACGGCTATGCTTCGCATAATAGATTCCTGCAAAGGATCTATGGAGATACCAAAATCTACAAAAAAATAGTTGACACAAAATGTTAGTATAGAAATGCCAAGAACTATGGGAACAAATATGGCGCTTATTTTATCTCCAAGCTTCTGAATATTTGGTTTTGCCTGTTGGGCTTTTTTTACAAGTTCAATTATTTTTGCAAGCAGTGTTTCATCCCCCACCTTCTCGGCACGCATACGAATATTACCGCTTACAACAATGGTCCCGCCAATTACTTTATGTGCAAGGGCCTTCTCAACCGGAAGGCTCTCACCGGTTATCATCGATTCATCTATACTGGCATCACCTGAAATAATTTCACCATCAACAGGGATCTTATCACCTGAATTCACCTGCAATAATGCGCCTACATGGATATTTTTATAATCAACTTCAGTAATTACTTCTTTACCCATTTGTAAACTGATCATTTTTGCCTTGGTAACCTGGATAGCACTTAGCTCCCGAATGGCCGTTGTGGTTTGCCTCACAGAGCGATGCTCAAATACATTGCCCAATAATACAAGAGTAATAATAGTTGCAGCGGTTTCAAAAAACAAATAATTATGCACCTCATGTGTGCCATAATGCATCCATATACCAATGATACTGTATATAAATGCGGAGGTAGAGCCAATGAATATTAATACATCCATATTGGGAACACCTGTTTTTAATGAGCCCCAGGCACTTTTTCCAAATTGAATAATACCCGTAACAAATACAGGCAAGCACATAGCTAGTTGTATAAACGGATGATTTAGAATAAAATCATGCGGAAGCAACATGTGCCCGAAAAATAAAATAATGGTAAAAGGAAGCGTAAAATAAAAGCGCTTTTCTATTGTTGACATTTTACCTTCATTTTCTTCCCGGTATTTGCTGTCAACCACTTTATAACCTAAATCATCAATACTTTTAATAATTAAAGGCAGTTTGCTTTTATCATCCAGCAAAAAAGAGGCTTCACCTGTTGAGAAATCAACAAAAACATTTTCTAAACCTTTTTTTTGAAGGGTTTTAGTTATGCCTAATGCACAGGCTGTGCAATCCATCCCTTCTACCTGAAGTGTTATATTTGTTGAGTTTTCAGCCATATATAGAGTTCGAAGTTAAGAAAAAATCAAGTGCGATAAACGACTGAAGCAAAAAAATCAGAAAAGAACAAGCGATGAATTACAATAGAAAAAAAACTTATTACAATAGTCTAATTCTCTTCATTATATCTTTTTGCTTACTTCTGCTTATAGGAATAGCCTGTTGGTTCAGGATAAGGCAGTTATCTTCGACCCCGCTGATTTTATCCAGTCTGATAATGTAAGAATTGTGAACCCGCATAAAATCATTTTTGGGAAGTTTGTTTAAAATATCCTTCATTGTAGAACGGACAGTATGCCTTCCAGTAACAGTATAAATAGAAATAAAATCTTCTAATGCTTGAATAAAAAAGATTTCCTTCAGATCAATCTTTTTCAGAACTGAATTAACATTTACAAAAAAACTCTCATTACTTGGTGGATTAAGCTTTGTATCGCATATTTTTTTTGCTTTTGAAACAGCTTTCAGAAATCGTGAATGAGTAATTGGTTTTTCAATAAAATCGCATAACTCGAACTCAAAAGCATCTGCCGCAAACTCTTTACTATTTGAGATCAAAATTATTTCAGGCCTGTTTTCTCCCAATGTATTGAGAAATTCAATCCCAGTCATTCCAGGCATCATAACATCTAAAAAAATCAGATCAATTTTTTCTCTTAATAACACTTCAGATGCTTCTAAAGGGTTATTGCAACTTTTCACGAGGTGTAAAGAATCTGTATCTGAAATCAATGTTTGTAATAGAAGCGTTGTTAGTTCATCATCATCAACAATAATACAGTTCATTTTTATTGAATTAGTTATTTTACCTTTTTTGATTTGTTCTGGTCTGGTCTTCCCTTCGTCATTTAATTTTCCATAATTTCTGAGGTTAGTGAGAACGCTTCCGACAGCACAAAGGTGTGAAACTAATGATCTATCTATATTATAGAACTTTTGTAATAAATTACATGATTCACACATTATGTATTTTGTTCAGCTTAAAAAGAAAAAATAGGGGTTAAAAAAAATGTAATTTAAAAAAGTATTATTGAGGAATGACCTTTTAAAATCTAAACTTTTGTTGTCAAAATCCAGCCAACCCTTTGATTTGCTTGACTTTCGCTTAAAATTCGATTAATTTTAAGATTATTTGCATTTTTTAATTTTAAAATTGTAAAAAACTATATCTTTGCAGTCTCAAAATTCTATGGTGGCCATAGTTCAGTTGGTTAGAATATCGGTTTGTGGTACCGAGGGTCGTGGGTTCGAGCCCCATTGGCCACCCTTAAAAAGGTCTTGCACTTAGCAAGGCCTTTTTCATTTTTATATTGAAAGAGGATCCTAAGCCTCCTGAATCAATCATTTCTTACAAGATCATTCCTCATAAAATTCAAAAAAACCTGGTTGCAAGTAAATTTTATGTTTATTAATAAAAATAGTTAAGGACTTAAAAAATCAATAAAATACCCTCGAAAATCCTAACAATAAAAAAAGCTCTCAACACAATCCAAGATCACCCAATTGATAGATATCACATTATTAAGTAATTAAGATTATTGAAGAAAGGGAATTGCTATTTTACTTTTGTATCCACAAATCAAAAAATCAAAAAAATGGAAACAATAACAAAATATGAAGTAAAAGAAATTACATTTCCAGAAAGAACCTTTGTGACCAAAAGGGCTAAATTAAGTTTTGATAAACTACCCGATTTTTTTACCGAGAATTATAGAGCCATTGAAAAAGCGGTCACAGAAATGGGAGTGCAGACCAACGAACCACCTTGTGCAATTTATTACTCGGTAGATGAAGCTAAAAAAGAAACCGATCTGGCTGCTGCAATTCCTGTAAAGAATCTTACAAAAGAAATAAAAGGATTTGAAAAAGTGGTAATTCCTAAATCGAAAGCCTTGATTGTAACCCATTACGGATCCTATGAAACCATGGAGCCTGCTTATACTGCTCTTGAAAAATATCTTGTGGAACATAAATTAAAAAAAGAATGGATGATAGAAGAATACTTCACTGATCCATTGATAGAAAAAGACCCTGCTAAATGGAAAACAAATGTATATTATGTTGTAAAATAAAATTCCAAAAAGAATGAAAAAATAATATTTTAATGATTTTTAAGTCTTCTGACAAATGAAGAACTGAAGCTGCTTGCTTTCGTCATATACTGTGAATCAATTCATGATTTGATACTGATCATTTCTTTGTTCTCTAGGGTTTAGTAGTTTTGAATTAAGAAACTTATAAATCAAAAAAATGTTATGAAACATATTTGGAATATTTGCATTGCAGCTTATATAATTTGCTCGTGCAGTTTGAAATCAAATGCTACAATTTTTACTGTAAATGTTGAGGATAATGAATTTGGACCAAAGAATTTTACTATTAATTTAGGAGATACCGTTAAGTGGGTTTTGGATAACTCCGCAATGATGCTCCATTCAACAACTTCAACGACTATTCCCTTAGGAGCCACGCCATGGAACAGGGAAATAAATCAAAATGTGCCAATATTCACGTATTCGCCATCAGTTCCGGGAAGATATAATTACCACTGTACTTTCCATTTCCTGGTTGGAATGCTAGGGCAATTCACTGTACTTGGTCCTACAGGAATTACTGAAACTATAAATTCAACTTCAATGGAACTAAGAGGAAACACTCTGCTTTCGAATGAATTAGAACTGATTTACAATATCCCTAAAACAACAGAATTAAATATTAGAATGTATAATATTATCGGGAATACTTTGTACAATTTTGCTTCATCAAGTCAAAATGCAGGATCACACAATCAGAAATTAGATATATCTTCCGCCAGTAAAGGAATATATATAATCACTTTAGAAACGCAGGATGCCATTCTTTCAAAGAAAGTTATACTTCAATAAGTAACATTCAAAAGGACAAAATACATCAAATAAAAAGCTCCCGGAAAAACCGGGAGCTTTTTATTTGATGTTGATTTTTTAAGAATTTACATTATATATTTTTATAGTATATAAAAATTCAATTTTTAAGGTTTTGGAATTTTGGATTCTAAAGCATTAATTAATTGATCCTTTTTAAGAACGTCAGCACGTAACGCTTCAATTTCCTGACGAAGTGTTCTTAAATCGGGTATAGCTTCAGATTCTTCTTCTTTACTCCAAATATTTTCGTTGTAATAAGACTCTTTTTCAAAGTCGAAACCTTCAAAATTTTCACGAAAAAAGCTATATAAAGGAATACGTAATTCCTTTGAAATAAGCTCAAGGGTTCGTATTTCAATAGTATTATTTTCAATTGCAAAGTCCAATTCGGATTCAGAAATAGAAAGATAAGATGCTAACTCAGCATAAGTGTAATTTTTCTTTTCCAATACCTGAAGTATTTTCTCTTTTAGGTTCATCATTGCAAAAAGGTTTTATAATTGTTTTGCTAAGGTAGAAAATTTATCAATAACATGCCAAACGCAATAAAAATTAGCTTTTTTTGAATTTTGGGGTCCTGAAACAAAGAAAAAACGCATTTTTAACAATTCATTGGACTTCAATATTCCAACTCTCAAAACCTAAATTTCAAAACCAAATCGGGACAAACTTTAAGGAGGAAGAAAACACAACAACAAACCACATTTCATTTCTTACCCCACATTATCATATCTCAATGAAGAGCTTCTTTATTATTCTTATATTTGTCTTCATATGAAAACACTGCATAAATTTATTTTAAAATCATACGTAGGCCCCTTTGTAATGACTTTTTTCATTGCAATGTTTGTATTTTTTATGATGTTCATCTTTAAATATATTGATGATTTTGTAGGGAAAGGTTTAAGTTTCAGCATTTTATCCGAATTGTTTTTTTACTTTTCACTTACCACCATTCCAATGGCTTTGCCACTTGCGATACTACTTTCATCGTTAATGACTTTTGGAAATCTGGGCGAACATTTTGAACTTACAGCAATGAAAAGTTCCGGATTATCATTGCAAAAAATAATGACCCCTCTTATCATAACTACATTTTGTTTATCACTCGGTGCATTTTATTTTTCCAACAGTATATTGCCATACACAAATTTAAAAGCAGGTTCATTATTATATGATGTTCGCGAATCGAAACCAGCTTTGTTGTTTAAAGAAGGAGTATTCAATAATAGTCTGGAAGGATTTAGCATAAGAGTTGGCAAAAAAGATAAGGATGAAAAAACGTTAAGGGAAATTTTGATTTATGACCACAGGGCCATGCAAGGAAATAATATTGTACTGGCTGCTAAAAGTGGTAAAATGGAAGAAACTGACGACAAAAAATTCTTAGTTCTTACCTTAAAAAATGGTGTAAGCTATAAAGATATGGTTGATAATCCTAAGGATATCGAAACACGCCCAATGGTTCGCGATAAGTTTGAAGAACGTGTAATCCGTTTCGATCTATCGGAGTTCAAAATGTCTCGTACCAACGAAGATCTGTTTAAAAATAATTATCAGATGCTTAATATCTCACAGTTAAACGAAGCAGTTGATTCATTGGAAATAAAAACTGAAAAACGTAAAACCAATTTTACTAACCAGTTGAAACAAAGTTACTATGCTAAGTCAAACTCCTTTTTAGCAGCCTTGGATTCGTCTAAAAAAACTATTCCTGATACAATTTCTTTTTCAAAATTCCCTAAAGTTCAACAATTGAGTATTATTGAAAGTGCCACCAACATTGCGCGCAGCACCAAAGCTTATTCTGAGTCGATATTTAATGAAAATGACGCAGAAGAATACTCAAAATTGAAATATCAGATCGAATGGCATCGTAAATTCACGCTTTCCATAGCATGTATCGTACTGTTTTTTATTGGCGCACCTCTTGGAGCCATCATCCGTAAAGGTGGCTTAGGAATGCCAGTTGTAATATCTGTTGTTTTCTTTATAATCTTTCATATCCTTTCCATTACAGGCGAGAAACTGGCCAAAGAAGGTGAAATCCCTGTGTATCAAGGCATGTGGTTAGCTACTGCTATCTTATTTCCGGTAGGTGTTTTTCTTACTTTCAAAGCTACTTCCGACAGTAGTTTATTTGATGCCAACGCATATATTGAACCTGTTAAAAACTTTTTTACCCGTAAGGAGAAAAAGTAAATTTATCAGTAGGCAATTATGCAGTAGGCAATTTAAAAAATAATTTTTCAATTGAACAATTATGCAGTGGATGATTTGTTAAATTGTAAAATTGCCTGAAACAAGATCGTTAAATTATTTTTATAATGAACATTTTACAACTTTGTAATAAAGTACCATACCCGCCTAAAGACGGTGGCTGCATTGCAATGAACAACCTTACGCAAGGTTTGTTAGACCTAGGGCACACGGTAAAAGTTTTAAGTGTAAATACGAAAAAACATTTTATTGATATTGAAAAATTACCGCAGGAGTATCGTTCTAAAACTAATATCGAAGCCGTTTTTATTGATACAGAAATAAAAATCACCCAAGCATTTCTAAATTTATTTACTGATAAGTCATACAATATTCAGCGTTTTTATTCAGCAAATTTTGAAAATAAGCTAATTGAAATATTACAATCGAAAACCTTTGATATTGTTCAATTAGAGGGCTTATATGTGAGTATGTATGTGGATGCAATTCGTAAATATTCGAAAGCAAAAATAGTTTTTAGAGCTCATAATGTAGAATATAAACTTTGGGAACACGCAACGCAATTAGCCACAAACCCGCTGAAGAAAGCCTATTTAAAACTGCTTACAAAACGTTTAAAACAATATGAATTAAATTCCTTACCAACATTTGATGCAATAGCAACCATTACAAAAAAAGATGAGAACCATTTTAAAAGAGCAGGTTTTCTAAAAGCAATGGAAACACTACCTTTTGGGATTGATTTAAAAAACACTATAGAAAACAATTCAGTTCAGGAAGAATATCCTTCTGTATTTCATATTGGTGCTATGGATTGGCAGCCGAATATAGAGGGACTCGACTGGTTTTTAAATAATGTGTGGGACAAGCTGAATGCCAAACACCCGCAATTGAAATTATACCTGGCAGGACGGAATATGAGTGCTGATTTAAAACGATCAAATAAGCCCAATGTAATTATCGTAGGAGAAGTTGAAAATGCTCAGGAGTTCATTGAGTCGAAAGGCTTGATGATAGTGCCTTTACTTTCCGGAAGCGGTATGCGTGTAAAAATAATTGAAGGACTTGCTTTAGGTAAAACCATTGTAACCACGAGTATTGGTGCAGAAGGGATCGACTGCGAAAACAATAAAAACTGTATAATTGCAGATGATGCAACTACATTTGCAGAAGCGATCAGTAAATGTATTTCGGAAAAAACTTTTTATAACGAAATAGGAAAAAATGCAAAAATTCTGGCATTACAACAATACAATAATGCTGATATTTGTAAACGATTGGTACAGTTCTATCAAAAAATTCTTACAGATAACGTATAAAAAACGAATGTACGAATCTGTGTTCGTTGCTTTTTATATTGATTTGTAAATTCGTAACAAATAAAGAAAGGGCAATTTAACAAATATAGATTCGTAAATTCGTAAAAATTCGTTATCCTTAACCAGTAAATTCGTAAAGATCGTTTCATTAACAATGAAAATACTTGTAATATTATCTCGTGTTCCTTTCCCGCTCGACAAGGGCGATAAGCTACGGGCATTCAATCAGATAAAGGAGCTTTCCAAAAAGCATCAGGTTATTTTGTTTGCTCTGAATGATAAAGAATTGGACGAGTTTGCATTTGCTGAATTGAAAAAATACTGCGTAGCGATATCAATAGTTAAGCTTTCAAAATTAACTATTTTCTTTAACCTCATTCGTGCATTCTTCAATGGAAACCCTTTGCAGGTGGGTTATTTCTATTTTAACAGGGCACAAAAAAAAGTGGACTCCCTTATAGCAAAGCACAAGCCGGACCATATCTATTGCCAGCTGATTCGTACCGCAGAATACGCAAAACCACATTCGGATATCCCTAAAACATTGGATTATATGGATGTTTTTTCCAAGGGTATGGAACGCAGAAAATCAACTGACCCATTTTATATGCGGCCAATACTGGCTTTGGAACATAGAAGGTTATTAAGATATGAGCATGACGTATTTCAATATTTTAATAACAAAACGATCATTTCTGATCAGGATAAAAATTTAATTCCACATCCTCAAAGGCAAGAGATAAAGGTCATTCCTAATGGTGTTGATACCGATTATTTTAGATCAATTCCGTACGAAAAAGAGTTTGAACTATTGTTCAATGGAAACATGAATTACCCGCCAAATGTGGAAAGCGTGGAATATCTGGTTAATAAAATAATGCCGTTAGTCTGGAAAAAACTGCCAAAAGTTCGATTGCTCATTTCTGGTGCATCACCCAATAATAAAGTATTGGCATTAAAATCAGAGCGGGTTGAGGTCAGTGGCTGGGTATTCGACATACGTGAAAATTTTGCAAAATCTAAAATATTAGTTGCACCAATGCAAATAAGCATTGGCTTACAAAATAAATTATTGGAAGCAATGGCCATGCAATTGCCTTGTGTTACGTCAACACTAGCAAACAATGCACTTGGAGCAAAACCCAATCATCAGATCTTGGTAGCGGATACTCCTGAACAATACGTTCAATGTATTATTGAACTTTTACAGGACGAGGCAAAAGCAAGAGAAATTGCCATCAATGGTTATAAATTCGCAATCCATAATTTTAACTGGAATAGTTCTACAGCAAAATTAGAAGAGTTGTTTCGTAAAAAATAATATACCCAGCCTTCACGCTACCATTGCTTCAGAGAAGGTTATAATGAGATATCACGGATATAGTTTACTAACACTCTCCAATGATTAGAGAGCTTAAGAAAGGGGCAATGAAAATACTTGTTTTCGATAATTACGATAGTTTTACTTACAATTTAGTGCATTACCTCGAAATGGCGACTGATGCTACAATTGAAATACATCGTAATGACAAGATCAGTTTAAAAGAGATAGAAAGGTTTGATAAAATTTTACTTTCACCCGGCCCTGGCATTCCTGCTGATGCAGGTATATTATTGGATGTAATTAAAACCTACGCTACCACAAAAAGCATATTAGGGATTTGTTTAGGCCAACAGGCAATTGCAGAGGCTTTTGGAGGTTCATTGTCAAATTTAAATGAAGTGTTTCATGGTGTTTCCACACCCATTGAAATTATTGCTAATGATTCCCTGTTTAAAAATATTCCAAAGAAATTTAATGTAGGCCGTTATCATTCATGGATAGTGAATAGAACCGATTTGCCTAAGGAATTGGAAATTACCTGTATTGATGAATCAGGAAGTATAATGGCACTCCGCCACAAAACGCTTGATATCAGAAGTGTTCAGTTTCATCCCGAAAGTATATTATCAGAACACGGATTAGAAATCATTAAAAATTGGGTATCAGAATAAATCAATTACTCTGCCATTGAAAAACAAATAGAACGCAGATAACACAGATAGATAATGATAAACACAGATAAAATAAATCTTTTCAAATCATAAATTTATTATAACAAAAATAAAAATCATTTTTAATCCTAATCATTCTGCGTCATCTGCGTTCCATTCCATACTATCTGAATTTTACAATGATCTTGTTCAATTAACAAATTATCAATAATGGAAATAACATTTCGAAAAGCCACAAAGAGTGACATTCCACTGATCGCCCAATTAGCCAAGTCAATATGGAAAAAACATTATATCAGCATTATCACTTTAAAGCAAATTGATTACATGCTTGCAAAAATGTATTCATCAGAAAAACTTTTGCAGGAAATGACGGAAGGACATGTTTTTACATTAGCATTTATTGATGACAAACCAATTGGTTACATTTCTATAAGTACAAAAAATAAAAAAAAATATTTCCTCCATAAATTTTATATCGAAATCAATAGCCACAGAAAAGGAATCGGGTCAGAATTATTTGAATACGCATTAAAACAGCTGACCAAGCCCGAAAGCATTCAATTAACAGTAAATCGAAAGAATTATAAAGCTGTAAATTTTTATTTCAAAAATGGTTTTAGAATTAAAGATGTGGCCGACTTTGATATTGGAAATGGTTATTTTATGAATGATTTTATAATGGTGAAAAATATTCTGTCACCTCTTAAAAAAAGTGTTAAAAAAAAGAAATCGTATATTGTTCTATCAAAATAGCACACCATGATTCGGAAATTATTTCTTTTATTAATATTGACAGCCCTACTGAACGAAAAAAAAGCTGTTGCACAGGATTGGGTAAACAAAATGAAAGACCCTTCCGTTAATTTTTATGATGTTCAACAATCATTTAACAAATATTGGAAGCAGGAAAAAATAAAAGAAAAAATTAAAAATCTTTTTGTTTTTGGAAAAAAAACAGAAGGTAAAAATGGAGGCTTTACAATGTACAAACGCTGGGAAAACTATGTTTCTCCACGTGTTTACCCTTCTGGCGATAGATCTCTCATACAAAAAGGGAATCAGGAATTACAAAATTTAATTGCCAGTCATACCCTTAAAAGTGCAATGCAAACCGGTGGTAACTGGTCACCAATGGGCGCATTTAATGTTCCGGTAAATGGTGGTGGAGCAGGCCGTTTAAGCTGTATCCGTTTCCATCCAATTGATCAGAATATAATTTTTGTAGGCGCTCCTTCCGGTGGTTTATGGAAAACCGTGGATGGAGGAGCTACCTGGACAACCAATACTGACGCACTTCCTACTCTTGGCATTAATGATATTGCCATTGATCCCACAAACCCCAACATCATGTATTTAGCTACCGGAGATGTGGATGCTTCGGATACTTATGGTGTAGGTATATTAAAATCCATTAATGGCGGTATCACCTGGAACATCACAGGTCTTAACTGGACCACTTCGCAAAACAGAACGGTTAGTCGTATCATCATAAATCCAAACGATAATAATATGCTGTTTGCCGGAACCAGCAATGGAGTATTCAAATCAATTGATGCAGGAATTACCTGGACAAAAGTATTGTCAGTAAATAGTATAAAAGATCTTGAACTTAAACCCGGAGACCCCAGTATTATCTACGCTGTTTCTCCATCCAGTTTTTACAGATCAACTAATACTGGAAATAATTTCACAACAGTTAGCAGTAGCTTACCATCCAATACAACAGTAAGCCGCATTGCTATTGCTGTTACTCCTGCTGACCCTTCCTATGTTTACCTGTTGTATTCCGATGTTAATGAAAGTGGTTTTATGGCACTATACCATTCAACAAATTCCGGAATCAATTTTACATTGCAAGCCAATACCCCTAATTTATTAGGATATGATTTTGATGGGATGGATTCAGGGGGCAATGGCTGGTACACGCTTTCTATTGCGGCATCCCCCATTAACAAAAATGAAATAGTAGTTGGTGGTGTTAACATCTGGAAATCCTATGATGGCGGTTTGAATTGGGCTATCAATGCCCATTGGTACGGAGATAACGGAGCACCTTATGTACATGCTGATATACATGATCTGATTTATCGTCCTGATGGAAGTGCATGTTATGCAGCCTCTGATGGAGGAATTTTTATCACTACCGATGGCGGAATCTCCTGGCAGGATAAAAGTGATGGTTTACAAATTGGGCAGATGTATCGCCTGGGAGGCGCTGCTACCAATGCAAATTTAGTATTACAGGGCTGGCAGGATAATGGAACCAATTTATACAATACCGGAGCCTGGGGAGCAGTACTTGGAGGTGATGGTATGGAATGTTTTATTGATTGGAGTGATCCAAATTACATGTATGCAGAATATCAAAATGGAGCTCTCCATATCTCTTCAGATGCGGGTGCAATTTTTTCGGATATTACAACCGGTATTTCTGAACCCGGTGAATGGATAACCCCTTGGCAACAAGATCCTGTTTCACCATTAACTATTTATGCAGGTTTTAAAAATGTTTGGAAATCGACTGACCGGGGAAATAACTGGACACAAATTTCAAATTTAAATTCCAATGGATTGACGTGTTTAGTGGTTGCAAAATCTAATCCTCAATATATTTACGCATCAAACGGTTCATCAATTTACAAAACCACCGATGGAGGTGCTTCATGGACAACTCTTTCGGGCCCTTTGGGAGTGTCAAACACAAAAACATATATTGCTGTTTCTGAAACTGACCCTGATAAACTATGGGTAACATTTTCGGGCTACACCGCAAATAAAAAAATATATAAATCATTGGATGGAGGGCTCACCTGGATGGACCTTTCGGGCAACCTGCCCAATATACCCGCCAATTGTGTTGTTAGTCAAACAGGAACGAATGATGGTGTATATGTTGGCACCGACCTTGGTGTGTATTACCGCGATAATGATCTATCATCCTGGATGCCTTATTCAAATGGTTTGCCAAATGTAATTATTGATGAGTTAGAGATTCATTACGGTACAAGTAAATTACGTGCAGCTACTTATGGACGTGGACTCTGGGAAACAGCAATTTATAACCCTACTTCTACCCTACCCTTTGCTAATTTTGCTGCTGATAGTTTAAGTGGTTGTCCGGGTATTACAGTTCAATTTTCCGACAGTACACTCAATTCACCAATAGCCTGGGCCTGGTCATTTCCGGGGGGAACACCCGCCACATCCATATTACAAAATCCGGTTGTAACCTACAATACACCCGGCACATACAACAATGTGAGCTTAATTGTTACCAATCTTAATGGGACTGATTCGATCACAAAAAGCAGTTATATAGCAGTAAGTCCGCAGGTTCAGCCGCTGGTGTCATTGAACAATAACGATTCACTTTGCCAGGGACAATATGTACTTTTATCAGCCAGCAATGGCAATAATTACAAGTGGCACCCTACTAATCAAACAGGACAAAGCATAAACGCAAACACAACCGGCACCTATTCAGTTACAGTTACTGATGTTTTTGGATGTGCTGTTACGTCCCAGCCCAAAAACATTTATGTATTTCTATTGCCAACAACCCCTGTTATCACTATTAGCGGTGACACGTTGACATCAAGTGCTGTAACAGGCAATCAGTGGTATTTAAACGGAACTTTGATTCCAAATGCAACCGATCAAACATATGTAATTCAAGCAGGAGGTACTTATAAAGTAAAAATAACGGATATAAATGGGTTATGTTCTTCCACATCAGCTGATTTTGTTGGCATTGAGGACGAAGCGAAAAATGGGATCAGTTATATTGTTTATCCAAATCCAACCAATGGCTTAGCAACACTTATCTTGCAATCAAAGATTATAGATGATCTATTAATTGAAATAAACGATATTACCGGTAAAGTTGTTTATACTAAAAAATTTCAATCCTTTACCGGAAGAACAGAAATTGCAATAGATCTGGCTGTTTATGGAAGTGGAGTGTATATGCTTTCCATTACAAATTCAAAAGGAAATGTATCAAAGAAAATTGTTGTGTACTAAAAATTACTGTTATTTTTGACACGAAGTCTCAAAGAGAGAAAGTTAGATGATGAATTGCTTTTTGTTTCTTGATTCTTGTTTCCTGATAATTAATTCTTGATACTTGTTTCTTGATACTTGATACTTGATACTTGATACTTGTTTCTTGATTTTTTCTAAAAATCTTATTTTAATCACAACAATCAGCGTCATCATCGTTCCATTTTTAACTGCTGAACTTAACAAATTTTATGAATTCAAAAAAAACAATACTAGTAACGGGCGGAGCGGGATACATTGGTTCTCATACAATTATCGAACTCCTTGAAACTACTGATTTTAAAGTAATTTCAGCCGACAACTTCTCCAATTCTTCAGTAAGGACTTTTGATAGGATTGAAAAAATAACGGGCAAAAAAGTAATCAATTATGAGGTTGATCTATGTGACAAAATTAGTCTTGAAAAAATTTTCGAGAACGAAAAAAACATTGTTGGCATCATCCACTTCGCAGCATATAAGTCGGTAGGTGAATCGGTTTCAGATCCCCATAAATATTATCATAACAACATAAACTCTTTGTTAAATGTGTTGGAATGTTGTTTGAAATTCAACATTTCTAATTTCATTTTTTCTTCTTCTTGCTCTGTTTATGGTAATATCAGCCAGCTACCGGTAAAAGAAGACACACCTTTCGGAAAAGCCGAATCTCCTTATGCATTTACAAAACAAGTAGGTGAAGAAATGATCAAAGATTATACAACAGCATTTCCACAGCTAAAAGCAATTGCACTTCGTTATTTCAATCCTGTAGGGGCACACATTTCAGGTCTGATCGGGGAATCCCCCATCAATAAGGCGAACAACCTGGTACCCATCATTACTCAAACAGCGATTGGAAAAATCAAGGAAATGACGGTATTTGGAAGTGATTATCCTACACGTGACGGAACCTGTGTTCGTGATTATATACATGTTACCGACATTGGCACGGCTCACATCAAAGCTATGATGTACCTGATTGAGAATAAAAACGAATCCAATTTTTCTATCTTTAATTTAGGAACAGGCACGGGGGTAAGTGTACTTGAAGCGATCAGCGCATTTGAAAAAATAAGCGGACAAAAACTCAACTATACAATAGGCGAAAAACGCCCGGGAGATGTAATTGCTATTTATTCAAATACCGAAAAATCGGAAAAGGAACTGGAATGGAAACCTCAATTCAATTTAGAAGAAATGATGGGAACTGCCTGGAAATGGGAATTGGAACAAAAGAAAGAGATATGATGATTTGATAATGGATCAAACTTTGAGGTTTCAGCGATGAAGCTGCGTTAGGGATTGCAACGTAAATCCTTTTCTGTTTAGAAAAGATTGAAGTGAAAAGCCCGCCCCTTTCTTTTCAGAAAGGGGAACGCCCAAATGAACAAAAATTAACAAATTAATAAATTCTCGGAAATTTAACAGGATTAAATTCATTCATCATCTCGTAAACCTTATCAAATACATCGTCAGCACTTGGTTTAGAGTTATAATCACCATCAGTACTATAGGCAGGACGATGATCTTTTGCAGTCAGCGTTTTAGGTTCCGAATCTAAATATTGAAAAGCATCCTGCTCAACCAAAACTTTTTGCAGGATATACGCACTCGCTCCACCCGGAACATCTTCATCCAATACCAATAAACGATTTGTCTTTTTTACGGACTCTTTAATGGATTGATTCAAATCGAATGGTAATAAGGTTTGTACGTCAATCACTTCAACAGAGATACCTACATCAGTTAGTTGTTTTACTGCATCCATTGCAATACGACAACAAGAACCATACGTTACTAATGTTACATCACTACCTTCATTAATTGTTTCAGTAATACCTAACGCTACTTTATATTCTCCCAAATTACTTGGTTGCTGTTCTTTTAAGCGATATCCGTTCAATGGTTCGATAACCAAAGCTGGTTCATCAGCACATAAAAGGGTATTATAAAAGCCAGCGGCTTGTGTCATATTACGAGGCACACATACATAGATCCCACGAATAGAATTTATGATCATGCCCATTGGAGAACCGCTATGCCAGATGCCTTCTAATCGATGCCCACGTGTAGAAATGATTACAGGCGCCTTTTGCCCGCCTTTGGTACGGTAATGAATTGTTGCCAGATCATCACTCATGATTTGCAAGGCATACAATAAATAATCTAAATATTGAATCTCACAGATCGGGCGTAAGCCACGCAATGCAAGCCCTATAGCTTGTCCCATAATAGTAGCTTCACGAATCCCTGTATCAAATACACGTATTTCACCATACTTCTCCTGAAGGGTTTCCAAACACTGGTTCACCCCGCCTATTTTTCCTGCATCCTCTCCAAATATCAATACTTCAGGATATTTAGCAAGTATTGCATCAAAATTATCACGAAGCAATTCACGGCCGTCAACCATTTTATTTTCGCCTTTATATTCAGCAAGTACAGGCTTAACATTTAATGCATTTAGTTCGGATTCGCTATGCAGGTATGAGCTATAGCGATCGTGATTTGCAAGATTCGATTCATTCAGCCAATCAATTAATTGCGTTTTTGAAACCGTATTTTCATTTCGTACTAAACGCAATACTTGTTTGGCTGCCACTATCATATCCTTTCGGATAGGCTCCTTTATTGCATTTAAGTCGTTTTTAATTTTTATGATAAATGAAGCATTTGACGACTGCGTTGCAATTATATCAATAAAAGCGCTTACCTCTTTTAACTCATTTTTAATAGGATTAAGATAGGCCTCCCAGGCAGCTGCCTTAGCTTCGCGTACCACCTTTTTTGCATTTTCATGAATTTCGTTCAATTCAATCTCGGTACTTAATTTATTCTCCAGGATCCAGTCCCGCATTTTCTTTATACCATCAAAATCAGCTTCCCATTGTAAGCGGTCCTTTGATTTATAACGCTCGTGTGAGCCCGATGTACTGTGGCCCTGAGGCTGAGTTACTTCCTCCACATGGATCAAAACCGGAACATGTTCTTCCCTGCAAATTTTTGCTGCCTTCTCATACGTTTCGCATAAATGAACATAATCCCAACCTTTGGTTTTAAAAATTTCATATCCTGTGCCACCATTCTCACGCTGAAAACCCTTTAATATTTCAGAAATACTTTCTTTTGTTGTTTGATATTTTTTGGGAACAGAAATCCCATGCCCATCATCCCAAACCGATACCAGCATAGGAATTTGCATTACACCGGCTGCATTAATGGTTTCCCAGAATAATCCTTCGGATGTACTTGCATCTCCAATAGTGCCAAAAGCAATTTCATTTCCTTTGTTCGAAAACTTACTAAACTCTTTGCTTTGTAACTGGATATTTTCTTTGTAATATTTTGATGCCATCGCCAAACCCAATAGCCGTGGCATCTGCCCACCTGTAGGTGATATATCAGGTGATGAATTTTTTATTTTTGTAAGATCTTTCCAGGTTCCATCACTATTAAGACTACGTGTACCAAAATGCCCACCCATTTGACGGCCTGCACTCATTGGCTCTGCATCCACATCGGTATGTCCATATAGTCCGGCAAACCATTCCTGGAGTGTTAAATTATTGGTTGCAAACATAAAAGTTTGATCGCGGTAATACCCTGAACGGAAATCTCCATTTTGAAAAACCCTTGCCATCGCCAATTGGGCCAATTCTTTTCCATCACCAAAAATTCCGAATTTTGCTTTGCCGGTAAGGACTTCACGTCTGCCCATAAGGCTGGCTTCCCTACTTTCATTAGCAATGCGATAATCGTTTAAAACTATCTTAATGAATTCTTCTTTTGAAAAACCCTGCTTCTTTTCCGATTGAATCGATTGTTCTGCGTTTACCATGGTTATCGTCTATAATTCGTTGTCACAAATGTAGGTATTTGTAAATTTATCCAACCTTTAATTTATTGCAAAATTATCATTCCAAAATTAAACTTTTCCGGTCCCTTAAAAACACACCTTGCAAAATAAAGATTAATTACAACAGATTAATGCTTATTTAGTACAAATTAAAGTTAATTATTGCAAATTTTATGAAATCATAACAGGACTTACCTTATCTTTGCAAGAAAAAAATAATTGTCATATAGTTAAATAAAAAAATAGTGCAAAATGACACTTAAAATAAAAAAATCTTTAGTAGCCTGCCAGTATGAAAATCGACTTTGCTTATAACTCTGAAATAAAGAACCAAATCCCCAGGTATTATTTTCAAAAATACGGATCACAACTATGATTCTTGATCCAAAAACCATAATTATGATGAATATCGTTGGCACATTGCTGATGAGTATGTCATTATTCATTGTTTCACGCGGGTATCTTGGTCAGATAAAAGGAATTACCAAATGGGCAGTAGCTTCTCTGATTCAATCTTTAGGATGGATAATCCTAAGCATACTCCGGGATAAAGTGCCTGAGATCATATCGGTAGTGTTTGGAAATGGTCTGGTACTTTTATGCCTGGGCCTTTACTTCAATATTTTAGCAGAATTCAACAACCAAAAGATACGAAGAGGGTGGATCTATCTATTAGTAGGTTTTGAAGCCTGCCTTTTGGCTTATTTTGTATTAATAACACCTCATGTATCCGCCCGTATTGCAATCATTTCGGGATTATCTTCGTTGCTGATGCTTTCCAGCAGCTACATTTTATTCTTTAAAGGCCAAAACCGTCCTGCAAGTAGTCTGTTAACTTCAGCTATGTTCACCATTTGTGGAATCATCCTTGCAGCAAGATGTTTTTATTCCTTGTTGGTGGCACCTGACCCTAACCAGCTACCATTCGGTACTTATCCAATGCAAAACATTTCTTTCTTAACTTTTTATATTACTTCAATAATGCTCACATTTGGTTTTGTTCTGATGTGCAACGATAGATATATCCATGAGCGTAAACAATTGGAAGATGCTCTTGCAGAGAGCGAAGAAAAATTCAGAATGCTATTGGAAACGGCACCGGATGCAATGGTAATTGTTGACAATAAAAGGAAAATCAAATTGATCAACCTTCAAACAGAAAAACTTTTTGGTTACACCAAAGAGGAACTTATTGGAAAAGAGGTGGAATTGTTAATTCCTTCCCACCATATTAAGGGGCATCGTAGCCATTCCGATCATTTTTTTGCTCATCCTCAGACACGTACAATGGGAGCTGGGTTAAATTTAAATGGAAAACATAAAAATGGAACTGAAATTCCTGTTGAAATAAGTTTAAGCCCTTTAAAAACAGTAGATGGAATTTGGGTATCTGCGGCAATACGCGACATTTCGGAACGAAAAAAGGCGGAAGAGAAGCTGATCAAAAATGAAAAACAACTCAATGACGCTCAGCAACTTGCCAAAATAGGCAGTTGGGAGTTTAACCTGATTACTTTTGATTTAACATGGTCAATTGAGCATTATCGGATTTTTGAATTAGAGGAAACACCTCCCGATAAACTTTATGATGCTTACAGAAGCAAAATTCATCCTGATGATATTAAAATGCTTGATACTGTGGTAAATAACGCCATTGAACATGGTGAAAGTTTTAATTACGAGCATAGGGTGATTTGCAATAATGGAACTATTAAATATGTGATAGGTATTGGACGTACTCTCATTGATGAACAGGGAAAACCAATTAAGCTCAGGGGAACTGTACAGGATATTACACAAAGAAAAAAAGCGGAAGATGCTCTTAAAGCAAGCGAAGCAAAATTCAGTCTTTTGGCAAAAAATGCTACGGATATTGTTTCTTTACACGATTTAAATTTTAATTATTTATATGTATCCAATTCGGTTAAAAGCACTCTTGGCTATGAACCGGAAGAATTGATCGGAAAGTCGGCAATGGATTTCATTCATCCCGAAGATCTTGAATATGTTAAACAAAGATATTCGGATATGTTTAATCGTACTTCAATAGAATTTTCTCAATTCAGAAATAAAAAAAAGGATGGCACTTATTGCTGGGTGGAATCAGCTGGTAATTTCACTTATGACAATGAAGGAAAGATTATTGGATTGACGATAAATACACGCGATATTTCAGAACGCAAACAAGTTGAAGAGCTTCTCATCAAAAATGAAAAACAGCTCAATGACGCCCAGCAACTTGCCAAAATCGGCAGCTGGGAATTTATCTTCGCTACATTGGAGTCAACCTGGTCCAAAGAGCTTTATCAAATTTCTGAATTAGAGGGGACGCCTTCTGATATGCTTTTTAAAGCATATAGAAGAAAAATTCATCCTGATGATATTACTATGCTTGATACATTTGTAAAAAATGCAATTGAATTTGGGGAAGGGTTTAATTTTGTGCATAGAGTAGTATGCAGTAATAAAAATATAAAATACGTCATAGGTATTGGACACGCTATTAAAAATGAGCAGGGAAAAATAATAGGGTTAAGAGGAACTATTCAGGATATTACATTAAGAAAAAAAGAGGAGGAAATCCTTCGTCTAAGCGAATTACGATATCGGACTCTGGCTGAAGCCAGTGAAGACATAATTTATATAATCAGTCCAAAAGGAACAATTGATTATTTAAATGATTTCGCTGCCAGGCAATTCGGAAAAGCATCTGATGCTTTGGTTGGAAAACAAATGGCAGACCTATTCCCACCTGAAATAACTGACCGCCAATGGGAAAACATTCAAAAAGTTTTCAAAAGTGGTCAGTCTGCTTATGTTGAGGATCGTACTATACTTGGTGGGGATTTAAAATTTCTTGGAACCAATTTGGTTGCTCTTAAAGATAGCAGTGGAAATACAACTTCCGTTATGGGCGTAGCCCGTGATATTACAGAACGTATAAATGCAGAAAACATTTTGAAAGAAAATGAGAAATTTATAACAAACATCATCGAAAATATCCCTATTGCGATCTACGCAAAAGATGCGGAAGAGTTTCGATATATTAAAGTTAATAAAGCTGCAGAAGAATTAATCGGTATCAGCAGAAATGAATTAATAAATAAAAACGACTACGACTTTTTTACAAAATCTGATGCTGACTTTTTTACAAGCAAAGACATGGAAGCACTAAAAAGCAACCAAATAATTGATATACCGGAACAAATTATGCAAACAAGATTCCGTGGGCAGAGAATAGTTCATGTACAAAAAATTTCAATTTCAGATACTAACGGAAAACCTAAATATGTAT
Source organism: Bacteroidia bacterium (assembly GCA_030654175.1). GTDB lineage: Bacteria > Bacteroidota > Bacteroidia > 2-12-FULL-35-15 > 2-12-FULL-35-15 > 2-12-FULL-35-15. The sequence goes on along the minus strand of JAURXZ010000049.1, from coordinate 155,118 downwards.
TAGGAATTGCCCAGGATATCACTGAAAAAAAACGCATAGAACAAGATCTTATTATTGCAAAAAACAGAGCTGAAGAATTAGCAGGTGCAAAAGATCGTTTTTTATCGAACATGAGCCACGAAATACGTACTCCCCTCAATGGAATTATAGGTTTTACAAATATACTGTTGCAAAGTGACCTGCCCCCGAAACAAAAAAAACAGGTAGAGATCATTAAAACCTCCGGCAACATTTTAATGGTACTGATAAATGATATTCTTGATCTGGCAAAAATTAATGAAGGCAAAATAGAACTTGAAGAATCCGTATTCAATTTATCCGAATTAATCAATGATATTCTTATTTCTTTTGAATTACGTATTGATGAAAAAGATCTGAAAATGTTTTCGAAATATGATGAAAACATTCCCAACGTATTAATTGGTGACCCTATTCGGATATCTCAAATACTTATTAATTTGATAAACAATTCAAAAAAATTCACCAATAATGGTGGGCAAATTAATGTGAATGTGAATTTACTGGAAGAGGATAATGAAAAAGCAATTATTGAGTTTAGCATAACAGATACAGGTATTGGAATTCCAAAAGAAAAATTAGAAGCCATCTTCGAACCATTTGTTCAGGCAGACAATGGACCTAATTACAAATACGAAGGAACAGGACTGGGGTTAAGCATTGTGAGACGATTGGTTGGCCTCATGAATGGGACAATATCAATAAATAGCGAAGTGAACAAAGGCTCTACTGTAACTTTTACTATCTCATTAAAAAAAGACGCTGCAAAAGTGGTTTCAATAAAAAAAGACGTTCCTCTATTGTCCGATGACCTTGCAAAAATTGGACACTTAAATGTTTTGGTTGCAGACGATAATGAGATCAATCAACTCCTGGCACAAACCATCTTACTTAAATTAGGATTTGAAGTGGATAGTGCTGAAAATGGTAAAATAGCTATTGAATTATTAAATAAAAGCACTTATGATATTATTCTCATGGATCTGAAAATGCCCGAAATGGATGGATTCGAAGCCGCACATTATATTCGTACACAAATGCTACCGCCAAAATCGATAATACCGATTATTGCCATCACTGCTGATGTTACCAAAGCAGATTTAGATTTATTCAAAGAGTCCGGAATAAACGATTTTATTTTAAAACCTTTTGATCAAACAGACTTATTAAATAAGATCATTTCCCTGGTAAAGAAAACATAGGGCTTTTTTTAGAAAAATGAACAAATATTACTTTTAAAAGAAAAAGAATGGCAATACTTTAAATTAAAAAACTTAGATTCGTAAATTCATAAATAAATTCATTTTACAATGGAACTTTGCAACTTCAAATATTTGAGAAGTATTTCACCAAATGATGAAAAATTTGTTACACAAATGATTCAACTATTTTTGAAAAATGTGCCGGTTTCAATTGAAGCAATGAAAAATTTTAAAATAACAGGGGATTGGAACAGCTTACAACATCATTCCCATAAGATAAGATCAGATATCAATTGCATGGGAATACCAAAAGTTTATGGAAATATAGCAAAACAGATTGAAGAATATGCTAAGTTGCAAGAAAATTTTGATTTAATACCAGGATTAGTGTTAACACTTGAAACAATACTTTTACAGGCATATATTGAATTGGAAAAAGAGTTGAGTACTTATGGAATAAACAAAAAACTGCAAGATACTAATGACTAAAATGATTTTGCCCATGAAAATTTATGACTTAAATTATTTGAAAAGCCTTTCACCCGAAAACCCCAAATTTATGGTGGAGGTAATTCAACTATTTTTGAAACAAGTTCCTGTTTTTATTGAAGAACTGAATAAGCACCATTCAAATTCCGATTGGACAGGATTACAATATAATGCTCACAAAATTGGTTCTCATTTTGATTGTTTGGGCATCCAAAAAGAATATAGGGATATTGCCCGAAAAATTGAAGAATACGCTAAACTAAAAGAGAATTCCGATTTAATTCCGGCTTTATTGATAAAACTTGAAAGTTCATTACTTCAGGCTAATAAAGAATTAAGTGAAGAATTGGAAAAAAATTATAATATAGCCTGATAGGAATAACAAATCTATGAAATCTGTGGCAAAAAAGCCTTGGAAGCAAATTACCAAAATTCATAAAAATTTTCCAAATATTTTAAAACACTTAAATGCTTTTTTTATAACTTCGTTCTTGGAAAGTATTTTTTACATAAATATTTACTTGAATTTAAAATCACACCGCTTAAATGCACCACCGTATTTTTCAATCGGCTGACTTTTGTTTAGCATACTGGAAAACTTAAATTTTCCAAAATATATTTTGAAAAAAATAAAAGAAAGATACTCAAATCTAAATTCTGAACTGAAATGAACTGTATTATTGTTGATGATGATGACCAAATAAGATTCCTGATGGAAACATTAGTTAAGGAATCGGATGCATTGCACCTTGTAAAAAGTTGTAGCACAGCTTTGGAAGCATCTAATATTTTGTTAAAAGAAAAAATTGATTTAATATTTTTGGATGTGATGATGCCAGGAATGTCAGGCATGGAGTTCCTAAAAACACTGGAAGGGGAGAAACCTCTGGTAATTATGATTACCGCTAACAAAGAATTTGCTGCCGAAGCTTTTGATTTTGAAGTATGCGATTTTATTGTAAAACCTATCACTCATTCGCGATTTCTAAGAGCTGTTTCAAAAGCAAAAAAACTAACCGGTGACAAGGAAAATGAAAAACCCAAAGATACGTTTTTTGTAAAATTCAATTCCATTTTAGTTAAGATCAATATGGAAGATATCTTTTTAATTGAAGCATTAGCCGATTATATTGCTGTTCATACCCTAAAACAAAAATATATTGTCCATTCAACAATGAAGGATGTTTTAAATAAACTTCCCAAAAACGACTATATACGTGTTCATAATTCATATATTGTAAGAGTTGACAAAATTTCTTCAATTGAAGGCAACAATCTATATATTGGCAAACAAACTGTTCCTATTAGCAGAGCTAAACAAAAAGATTTAATGAATAGAATAGAATTATTGAATTAAGCAATAATTCTATTTTTTTACCTTTTAATTAACCTCCAGAAATTTCCGAACAACTTACTTTTTTTAATTCACCACCTTTTATTCATATCGCCCTCAAGATAAGTACACAGGTAATACACTAAAATTACAAAAACTGTAATTTTTAGTCTAGGAAAAACAAATCTGTTTTTTCAAATTCTGATAATCTACAGCCAAAGTTATAATTGTATTTTCATGAGCAATGCTTCAAATTTTATGCACTGCCCCTTTGGGGAATATTTTAAACAATATCTTTGGATCTGTTTATGCAAAAAAATAAAAAAATGTACCAATTTGTCGGGCAACGGTAAAAAAAAATCTTAAAAACAGCAAAATTATCGGATTTTGAAAGATTTTGATCCACTTCTAAAAACCCGCTAAACTGTTATTAATATTCGATTTTCAACATTTTTTCGATATTATGGACAAACAAATTTGAAAATAATTGATTTTTTTTCAAACTGCCATTGTTTATAACAAATATTTCATATCTTTGCCCTCCCTAAAAAAGGGGAGTTGTGTTTATTCACAAAAGAATTGATAAAAATTTAATACAAAAAATAATGCCTACTATATCGCAATTAGTTCGTAAAGGAAGAGTAAAAGCGGCTAACAAAAGCAAGTCAGCAGCACTAGAATCATGTCCTCAAAAACGTGGAGTATGTATTCGTGTTTACACAACAACTCCTAAAAAACCAAACTCCGCAATGAGAAAAGTTGCAAGGGTAAGGTTAACCAACAAAAAAGAAGTGAATGCTTACATTCCGGGAGAGGGACATAACTTGCAAGAGCACTCTATTGTATTAATTCGTGGTGGTAGAGTAAAAGATTTACCGGGTGTTCGTTACCACATCGTTCGTGGTGCATTGGATACTTCAGGTGTTGCAGGTCGTAATCAAAGACGCTCTAAATACGGAACTAAAAAACCGAAGCCAGGAGCTAAAGGAGCTGCACCAGCAGCTGCAGGTAAAAAGAAATAAGAAAAGAGAACTGAGAAGCGAGAGTGGAAAGGAGAAAAACTCCCAACTCCAAACTCCCGGCTCCAAACTTAATAAGCAATGAGAAAAAGTAAAGCAAAAAAGAGAATTCTGTTACCTGATCCGAAATTTAACGACATGCTCGTTACTCGTTTTGTAAACAATCTAATGTACGATGGTAAAAAAAGTACATCTTATGATGTTTTTTATGATGCTATTGAGATCATAAAGAAAAGAACAGAACAAGACGGACTTGAAATGTTTAAAAAAGCATTGAGTAATATCACACCGGCAGTTGAGGTTCGTAGCCGTAGAGTTGGTGGAGCTACTTTTCAGATTCCTTCTGAGATCCGTCCGGAAAGAAAAACGTCAATGGGTATTAAATGGATGATTTTATATGCTCGCAAGAGAAATGAAAAATCCATGAGTGCTAAATTAGCAGGTGAAATTATCGCAGCTGCTAAAGAAGAAGGAGCCGCTTTCAAAAAGAAAGAAGATGTTCATAAAATGGCAGAAGCTAACAAAGCATTTTCACACTTTAGATTCTAACAAATAAAGTTAATAATTGTTAGTTAACTGTTGATGGTTGATAGAAGATAACCAACAACAAAAAAACAAGAACTAACAATTATAAACTAACAACTATCAACTAAACAAAATGGCAGATTTAAGATATACAAGAAATATTGGAATTGCAGCTCACATTGATGCAGGTAAAACTACCTGTACTGAGCGTATTCTATATTACACCGGAGTTAATCACAAAATTGGTGAAGTACATGATGGTGCTGCTACAATGGACTGGATGGTACAAGAGCAAGAACGTGGTATAACAATCACTTCTGCAGCTACCACTTGTTTTTGGAAGTACAAGAACGAACAATACAAAGTAAACATTATTGATACCCCGGGCCACGTTGACTTTACAGTTGAGGTGAATCGCTCATTACGTATCCTTGATGGTTTAGTGTTTTTATTTTCTGCTGTTGATGGTGTTGAGCCTCAATCAGAAACTAACTGGCGTTTAGCGAATAACTATAACGTAACCCGTATAGGGTTTGTAAATAAAATGGACCGTTCGGGTGCAGATTTTTTAAAGGTTGTAGCTCAGGTGAAAGAAGTGTTGGGTGGAAATCCAATTCCTTTACAATTACCAATTGGTGCTGAAGAAACATTTGTTGGGGTTGTTGATTTGATCAACTTCCGTGGAATTGAGTGGAATGAGCATGATCAGGGGATGACTTATAAAGTAATTCCTATTCCTGCCGATATGCTTGAAGAAGCAAAAGTGTGGAGAGAAAAATTACTGGAAGCGATCTCCGAATTTGATGATGCCATCATGGAGAAATTTTTCGAAGACCCTAATTCAATCACTGAATTAGAAATATTAACAGCTCTTCGTAAAGCATGTATCGCTAATAAAATTGTTCCAATGGTTTGTGGATCAGCTTTTAAAAATAAAGGTGTTCAAACAATGTTAGACTTGGTAATGGAATTAATGCCAAGCCCAATGGATAAAGAAAATACAAAAGGAACCCACCCTGATACGGGCGAAGAAATTTCCCGTAAACCAGATGTTAAAGAACCTTTTACTGCATTAGCATTTAAAATTGCAACCGATCCTTTCGTTGGTCGTTTGTGTTTCTTCCGTGTTTATGCTGGTCGTTTAGATGCTGGCTCTTATGTGTTTAATACTCGTAGCGGCAATAAAGAACGTATTTCACGTATCTTCCAAATGCATGCTAATAAACAAAATGCAATTGATGCTATTGAAGCGGGAGACATCGGTGCAGCAGTAGGATTTAAAGATATCAAAACAGGAGATACACTTTGTGACGAGAAATTTCCGATCATTCTTGAGTCGATGAATTTCCCTGAGCCTGTTATCGGTGTTGCTATTGAGCCAAAAACTCAAGCTGACTTAGATAGATTAGGTAATGGTTTATCTAAATTAGCAGAAGAAGATCCAACCTTCCGTGTTAAAACGGATAGTGATAGCGGACAAACCATTATAAGTGGTATGGGTGAGCTTCACTTGGAGATCATTGTTGATCGTTTAAGAAGAGAATTTAAAGTAGAGGTGAACCAAGGTCCTCCTCAGGTTTCTTACAAAGAAACTATTAATGGTACTGTTTCTCACCGCGAAGTTTACAAAAAACAATCTGGTGGACGTGGTAAATTTGCTGATATACAAGTTGTTATCTCTCCAGTAGATGCTGATTTTGATACAACAACCAAAGCAGGTGGATTGCAATTTATAAATGAAATTTCAGGTGGTAACATTCCTCGTGAATTTATCCCAGCCGTTGAAAAAGGCTTTAAATCAGCAATGGTAAACGGTGTATTAGCTGGTTACCCGGTTGATACTTTAAAAGTTCGTTTATTGGATGGTTCTTACCACAATGTGGATTCGGATGCTTTATCCTTTGAAATTTGTGCACGTTCCGCTTTCCGTGAGGCTATGCCAAAAGCAAAACCTGTATTATTAGAGCCTATTATGAAAGTAGAAGTTCTTACTCCGGAGCACAACATGGGTGATGTAGTAGGTGATTTGAACAAACGCAGAGGTATGATAGAAGGTATGGATACCAGAGCTGGTTCTCAGGTAATCAAAGCTAAAGTGCCTTTGTCGGAAATGTTTGGTTATGTTACAACCTTACGTACAATTACTTCCGGACGTGCTACTTCAACAATGGAATTTTCTCATTATGCAGAAGCTCCGCGTAATACAGCAGATGAAGTAATTGCAAAAGCTAAAGGAAAAGCAGAAAAAGTATAATATTTTAACGTTCTTTATTATAATAACTATGAGCCAGAAAATCAGAATCAAATTAAAATCTTACGACTTCAACCTAGTTGACAAGTCAGCAGAGAAAATTGTTAAAACTGTAAAATTAACGGGTGCCGTTGTTAGTGGACCGATTCCATTGCCAACTCACAAAAAAATCTACACTGTTTTACGTTCCCCACACGTTAACAAAAAAGCACGTGAGCAATTTCAGTTGTGTTCTTACAAAAGATTGTTAGACATTTACAACTCTACTTCAAAAACAGTAGATGCGCTAATGAAACTTGAGTTACCAAGTGGTGTTGAAGTTGAGATCAAAGCTTCCTAATAATCAAGGAGTTGACTTGTGTCAATTAAATAATAAATAGAATTAAAGTGTTTGTAGGATCAGAGATTATCTAATCAAAAATTTAACAAACAAAATATCAATAAATCAAAAATATATTAAAATGTCTGGAATAATAGGTAAAAAAGTTGGAATGACTAGTGTCTTCAGTGCCAATGGTAAATATATGCCATGCACAGTTATTGAGGCCGGTCCTTGCGTGGTTACGCAAGTAAAAACCTTGGAGAAAGACGGATACGCTTCAGTACAATTGGCTTATGATGAGAAGAAAGAAAAAAACACTTCTTCTGCAATGAAAGGTCATTTTGCTAAAGCAGGTACTACTCCTAAACGTAAAATTGTTGAATTCAAAGACTTTGCAACCGAAAAAACTCTTGGTGAAGCAGTAACTGTTGACTTATTTGCCGAAGGCGATTTCGTTGATATCGTTGGAACTTCTAAAGGTAAAGGTTTTCAAGGTGTTGTAAAACGTCATGGTTTTGGTGGTGTAGGTGGTACTACTCACGGTCAGCATGATCGTTTACGTGCCCCTGGATCTTTAGGTGCATCATCTTGGCCTTCCCGCGTATTCAAAGGAATGAGAATGGGTGGAAGAATGGGTGGTGACCGTGTTACTATTCAAAATTTAGAAGTAATTAAAGTAATTGCTGAGAAAAACCTTATTATTATTAAAGGTTCTATCGCAGGTGCAAAAGGTTCATACGTTACAATTGAAAAATAATTTTTGAATTTTAAAATTTCAGGCTCAAACCGGGAATCAGAAAAATCAATAATTCAACAATTCTACAAAACACAACAATTAACAATGGAAGTATCAGTATTAAATATAAGCGGTAAAGCAACTTCAAAGAAAGTTAGCCTAAACGATGCAATCTTTGCTATCGACCCAAATGACCATGCCATTTATTTAGATGTTAAACAACATTTAGCTAATAAACGTCAGGGAACACACAAATCAAAAGAAAGAGCTGAAGTTAGAGGTTCGTCTAAAAAATTAAAGAAACAAAAAGGTACCGGTGGTGCACGTGTTGGTAACGATAAATCTCCAACTAGAGTTGGTGGAGGTAGAGCATTCGGTCCTCGTCCAAGAGATTACTCTTTTAAGTTGAATAAAAAACTAAAACGTTTAGCTCGTATATCAGCTTTAACTTATAAAGCAAAAGAAAGCAATATCACAATTTTAGAAGATTTCATTTTTGACTCTCCTAAAACACAAAAATATGCTGATTTGATAAATAATTTAAAGCTTTCAGATAAAAAAACCTTATTAGTGTTGGGGGAATCAAATAAAAACATATATTTGTCCTCCCGAAATATAGGCAACGCAAAAGTTGTAACTGCTTCGGATTTAAACACTTACGATATTTTGAATGCAAATAATCTTTTGCTTGTAGAAAGTTCAGTAAAGGAAATTGAGAGTTTATTAGGCAATTAATTAAAAAAGAGTTAGAAAATTGAAGATTTAGAAATTAAAAGATTTAATAAAAAAATCCGAAAAAATCATAAATTCTGCAATTAACTGGATCAACAAATAAAAAAGATGAGCATAATAATTAAACCGGTTATAACCGAAAAAATGACAGCCCAGGGCGATAAATTTAATCGCTATGGATTTGTTGTAAATAAAACAGCTAACAAAGTTCAGATTAAAGGAGCTGTTGAGAAACTTTACAGTGTTACTGTTGATTCAGTTAATACACAAAATTACGTTGGTAAAGTAAAAACCCGTAATACAACAAAAGGAATTGCAATTGGTAGAACCAATCAACATAAAAGAGCTATTGTTACTCTTAAAAAAGGAGAAACAATTGATTTTTACGCAAGCATTTAATAGAAAAGTAACTATACCCCGAGCAGTCGGGGTGATAATAAAATAAACTGAGATGGCTTTAAAGAAATTAAGACCCTTAACACCGGGGCAACGTTTTAAATTAGTTAGTGATAACGCTGATATTACTGCAGGTAAACCTGAAAAGAGTTTATTGGTTCCGATAAAAAAATCGGGTGGACGTGATAACACAGGTAAAATGACAATGCGTTATATCGGTGGTGGTCACAAACAACAATACCGTATTATCGATTTCAAAAGAGATAAAATTGGTGTACCGGGAACTGTAAAAACTATTGAGTACGATCCAAATCGTACTGCACGTATCGCTTTAGTTGTTTATGCTGATGGCGAAAAACGTTATATTGTTGCTCCAACCGGACTTCTTGTTGGACAAAAAATTGTATCTGGTAAAGATGCAACCCCTTCTATAGGTAACGCAATGTATCTATCTGATATTCCATTAGGTACAACAATCCATAATATTGAATTACGTCCGGGACAAGGTGCTATTATGGCACGTAGTGCTGGATCTGCAGCACAGTTAAGCGCAAGAGATGGTAAATATGCGATAGTTAAAATGCCTTCTGGCGAAACGCGTATGATACTTATTACTTGTATGGCTACAATTGGAGCTGTTTCAAATGCTGATCATAATTTAGAGATCAGCGGTAAAGCTGGACGTAGCCGTTGGCAAGGTCGCAGACCGAGAACTCGTCCGGTAGCAATGAATCCTGTCGATCACCCAATGGGTGGTGGTGAAGGAAGAGCATCCGGAGGTCACCCTCGTTCACGCAAAGGTTTACCATCTAAAGGTTTCAAAACCCGTTACCCTAAAAAAGCTTCGAATAAATACATTATAGAAGGAAGAAAGAAATAATTTAACCTAGTTTAATGGCCCTTCCATTTTTGGAATGGTTCACAACTAAAAAACAACAGAAATGGCACGTTCATTAAAAAAAGGTCCTTTTATCGATTGGAAGTTAGAGAAGAGATTACTCGACCTACAAGCATCAGGAAAAAAAACAGTAATCAAAACCTGGTCTCGCAGATCAATGATCTCTCCGGAATTCGTAGGTTTAACAGTAGCAGTACATAATGGTAATAAATTTATTCCTGTATATGTAACAGAAAATATGGTAGGACATAAATTCGGTGAATTTGCACCAACCAGAACTTTCAGAGGTCACTCTGGTAACAGAGATAAAGCTTCTAAATAAAATATAGAACTGATTAAGCAGAAATAAAAATAATAGATTTAGGAAACGATTTAGAAATAAACTCGAAAACCAAAATCCGAAATACAAGAAATAACAATGGGTGTTAGAAAAAAGAACGCAGCAGACGCACGGAAAGAGGCAAACAAAAGCATATATTTTGCTGTTTTGAAAAATTGCCCTACATCTCCCCGTAAAATGAGATTACTAGCTGATCTTATCAGAGGTAAAGAAGTATATATGGCTTTGAACATTTTGAAATTCAATCCAAAAGAAGCTTCTGTAAGATTAGAGAAATTGTTGACATCAGCAATTTCAAATTTCGAAGCGAAAACAGGTCAAAAACCTGAAGATAGTAACTTGGTAGTGAAAGAAGTTTTTGTTGATAGTGCACTTCAAATGAAGCGTTTAAGAACTGCTCCACAAGGTCGTGCTAACAGGATCAGAAAACGTTCTAACCACGTTACATTAATAGTAGACAGCAAAAAAATTGTTGTTGACAGTAAAAAACAAGAAGAAACATCTAAATAATAATATTTTCAATGGGACAAAAAGCAAATCCAATAGGCTTACGTTTAGGCATCATTAAAGGATGGGATTCAAACTGGTACGGTGGAAAAAATTTTTCTGACAAATTAGTAGAAGATCATAAAATCAGAACTTACTTGAAAGCTCGTCTTGCGAAAGCCAGCATTTCAAAAATTGTGATTGAAAGAACAGTAAAAATAATTACTGTTACGATTAACACATCTCGTCCCGGAATTATTATTGGCAAAGGTGGTCAGGAAGTTGATAAGATCAAGGAAGAGTTGAAAAAGATCACTAAGAAAGATATCCAGATCAATATTTTTGAAATTAAACGTCCTGAATTAGATGCTCGTTTAGTTGCTGATAGTATTGCTCGTCAGATTGAAGGACGTATCTCTTTTCGTAGAGCAGTTAAAATGGCGGTAGCTTCAACAATGCGCATGGGTGCAGAAGGTATCAAAGTTAAATGTTCCGGTCGTTTGGCTGGTGCAGAGATGGCTCGTGTTGAAGGATATAAAGAAGGTCGTACTCCATTACATACATTACGTGCTGATATTGATTATGCACTTGGTGAAGCACATACTACTTATGGCCGTATCGGTGTAAAAGTTTGGATATGCAAAGGTGAGATCTATGGTAAACGTGATTTATCACCAAATGTTGGAGCTTCTGCAGTTGGAGCAAAAGATGGTAAAAAAAGTGGACCACCAACAGGCGGAAACCCAAAATTCGATAAACGTGGACCAGGCGGACCATCAAAAGGTGGAAACGACAGAAACGATAAAAGAAGAGAACCAAGAAAATAAAAAAAATTAAGGAATAAGGAATAAGGAATTAAAAAATTCTAAATCCTAAATTCTAAATCCTAAATAAAGAAAGAAAAGATGTTACAGCCTAAAAGAACCAAATACAGAAAAATGCACAAAATGAAAATGAAAGGCAACGCTAAGCGTGGCGACCAACTTTCATTCGGTTCATTTGGGCTAAAGGCAACAGAAGGTTGCTGGGTTACAGCACGCCAGATAGAAGCTGCCAGAGTTGCAGTAACACGTTTCATGAAACGTGAAGGTCAGATCTGGATCCGTATTTTCCCTGACAAACCAATTACCTCTAAACCTGCCGAAGTTCGTATGGGTAAAGGTAAAGGAGCCCCTGAATATTGGGTGGCCGTGGTAAAACCAGGACGTGTTATTTTCGAAGCAGATGGTGTACCGGTAGAAGTTGCTAAAGAAGCATTAAGATTAGCAGCTCAGAAATTACCATTAACAACCCAGTTTGTTGTAAGAAGAGATTACGCTGCTGAAGTTGCAAGTGCTTAACAAAAATTAATTGAGAGAATTATTATAATAAATAATATGAACCAAGCAGACATCAAACAACTTTCTACAAGCGATCTTCGCGAGAGAGTAAAAGAAGAAAAAGGCACATTGGCTAAATTAAAGCTTAATCATGCAGTGTCCCCTATTGAAAACCCACTGAAAATTACTTTCAGCAGAAAAACAGTAGCAAGATTACAAACCGAACTTCGCACGAGAGAAATAGCAGAAGCAAAAAAATAGATGCGAGATGCAAGACGCAAGATATAAGACGGTAACGTTTTAAATCCTGAATCTTGAATCTTAAATCTTAAATCTAACAAAAATGGAAGATAGAAATTTAAGAAAAGAAAAAATTGGTTTAGTGACCAGCAATAAAATGGATAAGTCAATTGTTGTTTCAGTTGAACGTAAAGTAAAACATCCGAAATATGGTAAGTTCCTAAAAAAAACTACTAAATTTGTTGCCCACGATGAAGCTAACACTTGCAGTATTGGTGATACTGTGAAAATTATGGAAACTCGCCCTATCAGCAAAAATAAATGCTGGAGACTTGTTGAAGTTCTTGAGAAAGTGAAATAATACAAAATACGGATTGCGGATGTGCGATTGCGGATTTTAAAATTAAAACAATAGATTTAGGAAGCGATAAGGAATAAATCCGACATCGAAAATCCGAAATCCGAAATATAAAACAAATGGTACAACAAGAATCAAGATTATTAGTTGCAGATAACAGTGGTGCAAAAGAAGTACTTGTTATACGCGTACTTGGCGGAACAAAGAAAAGATATGCTTCTATTGGTGATAAAGTAGTAGTAACAGTTAAACATGCATTAGCATCAGGTAATATCAAAAAGGGTGCTGTTTCAAAAGCAGTAGTAGTAAGAACCAGAAAAGAAGTAAGACGTGCTGATGGTTCATACATTCGTTTTGATGATAATGCAGTAGTTCTGTTAAATGCTTCTGACGAACTAAGAGGAACTCGTATTTTCGGACCAGTTGCCCGCGAATTAAGAGATAAACAATTTATGAAAATAATTTCACTCGCTCCAGAAGTTCTGTAAGTGAATAATCAATAAATAACAATGCAAGTAAAGTTACACATCAAAAAAGGCGATTCTGTTAAAGTTATTGCCGGTGATTCAAAGAATCAGGAAGGCAAAGTTCTATCTATTGATAGAGTAAAAAGCCGTGCAATTGTGGAAGGCGTTAATTTAGTATCGAAACATACTAAACCAAACACTAAAAGCCCACAAGGTGGAATTGTAAAGCAAGAGGCTTCAGTCCATATTTCTAATCTAATGGTGATTGAACCAGGAACAGGTAAAGCTACCCGTGTTGGTCGTAAATTAGATGACAAAAGCAAAAAACTAGTACGTTACTCAAAAAAATCAGGGGAGGTAATTAAATAATGGCTTATTCACCACGCTTAAAAGACAAGTATAAAGCAGATGTAGTACCTGCTTTACAGAAAAAATTTGGTTATAGCAGTTCAATGCAGGTACCAAAAATAACAAAAATATGCCTTAACCAAGGAGTTGGTGAGGCTGTTTCTGACAAAAAATTAATAGAAGGTGCAATCAAGGAAATGACCACTATCAGTGGGCAAAAGGCAGTTGCAACTATCTCTAAAAAAGACATTTCTAACTTCAAACTTCGTAAAGGAGTTCCTATCGGAGTTAGAGTTACTTTACGTGGAGATATGATGTATGAGTTTTTAGATCGATTAATTTCCGTAGCTTTGCCCCGGATTCGTGATTTTAGAGGAATCAATGAAAAAGGATTTGACGGAAGTGGAAACTATACATTAGGTGTTACTGAGCAAATCATTTTCCCTGAAATTGATATTGACAAAGTAAATAAAATAATGGGTATGGACATTACATTCGTAACTACTGCAGGTAGCGATGATGAAGCATTAGCTTTGTTAAGCGAATTTGGATTACCTTTTAAGAATCAGAAGAAATAAAAAATATTAAGGATTTATGGATTCAGGAATTAAAAATCCTAAATCAAAAATCCTAAATTCTAAATAAGAAAAAGATGGCAAAAGAATCAATGAAGGCAAGAGAAGTTAAAAGAAAAAGACTTGCTGACCTATACGCTGACAGAAGAGCTGCTTTAAAAGCAGCAGGTGATTCAGTTGGATTACAAAAACTTCCTAGAGCATCTTCTCCGGGTCGTCAACGTAACCGTTGTAAATTAACCGGTCGTCCAAGAGGCTACATGCGCCAGTTTGGACTTTCCAGAAATTCATTTCGCGAAATGGCTTTGGATGGTTTGATCCCGGGCATCACGAAATCAAGCTGGTAGTTTTACCAAATTGAAATAAAAAGAGTATTAATATATAATTATCCTGCGTGCGGGATAAGATATAAAACCAAAAAAAATGACAGATACCATTGCAGATTACCTTACAAGAGTAAGAAATGCTATTAAAGCAAACCACAGAATTGTAGAAATCCCTTCTTCCAATCTAAAAAAAGAGATCACAAAAATCCTTTTCGAAAAAGGCTACATTTTAAGCTACAAATTCGAGACTACAACCGTTCAGGGCGTTATTAAAATTGCTTTGAAATACCATCCGGTAAGTAAACAATCAGCTATTAAAAATTTAACAAGAATTAGTACTCCGGGTTTAAGACAATATGCAGGGTCAACAAAATTACCCCGCGTTTTAAATGGTTTGGGTGTTGCCATCATTTCTACTTCTAAAGGTGTAATGACTGATAAAGAAGCGAAAACTCAAAAAGTGGGTGGTGAAGTATTATGCTATGTTTATTAATCTTTTAATAAACATAAATACAACACACAGATTCGTAATTCGTTAAAATTCGTAATTCGTAGTAAATTCAGGAGGAAAGAAAAATGTCAAGAATAGGTAAATTACCAATCGCACTTCCAAAAGGAGTAGATGTAAATGTTTCAGATAAAAATGTAGTAACAGTTAAAGGTGCTAAAGGTACTTTAACTCAAAAACTAGATGCTGCTATTACCATCAAAAATGAAGGTGGAGTAATTACAGTTGAACGTGCTACTGAACAAAAACGCCACAAAGCAATGCATGGTTTATACCGCGCATTGATAGCTTCAATGGTTAAAGGTGTTAGCGAAGGATACAAAACCGAACAAGAACTTGTTGGTGTTGGTTTCCGTGCTGCAAACAAAGGTCAGTTGTTAGAATTAACTTTAGGTTTTTCTCACAATATTTCTTTTGAATTGCCAGCTGAAATTAAAGTAACTACAACTACAGAAAAAGGTAAAAATCCAACGATTATTTTGGAGTGTGCCGATAAACAATTGATAGGTGCTGTTGCTGCAAAAATACGTTCATTACGTAAACCTGAACCATATAAAGGAAAAGGTATTAAGTTTGCCGGTGAAATTTTAAGAAAGAAAGCTGGTAAATCAGCAGGTAAATAATATAAAGAATTCATAATTATCGGCATAAACCGATAGCAATAAGATAAATAAAATGGCTATTACAAAAGAATTCAGAAGAAACAGAATTAAACAACGCATCCGTAAAGTAGTTCACGGAGAAGCTGGAAATCCAAGATTATCTGTTTTTAGAAGCAATAAAGGAATTTATGTTCAGTTGATCGATGATGTTACAGGTAAAACACTTGTTGCAGCTTCTTCAACAGATAAAGGAATTGCTGAAGCAAAAGGAAACAAAATTGATCAGGCTAAATTAGTTGGTAAAGCAATCGCTGAAAAAGCTACAAAAGCAGGTATTTCAACTGTTCGTTTTGATAGAAACGGTTACTTATATCACGGCCGTGTTAAATCATTGGCAGAAGGTGCTCGTGAAGCAGGATTAAAGTTTTAATAATTAAATTAAAAAATTAAAGATTGAAGATGATAGGATAATATCCTGAATCCTAAATCCTAAATCTAAAAATAAATAGAATGTCAAACGAAAACATTAAAAGAGTAAAATCAAGCGACATCGAACTTAAAGATAAGCTTGTTAGCATCCAACGTGTAACTAAAGTTACTAAAGGTGGTAGAAACTTTACATTTTCAGCTATTGTTGTAGTTGGAAACGAAAAAGGTATTGTAGGTTACGGTTTAGGTAAAGCTAAAGAAGTTACTGATGCAATCACTAAAGGAATTGATGATGCTAAAAAGAATTTGATTAAAGTTGCACTTGTTAAAGGAAGTGTTGCTCACGAACAATATGGTAAATTTGGTGGTGCATTAGTATTCTTAAAGCCTGCTGCTCATGGTACAGGAGTTATAGCTGGTGGTGCAATGCGTGCAGTATTGGAAAGTGTTGGTGTTACTGATGTATTGGCAAAATCAAAAGGTTCGTCAAACCCTCACAACGTGGTAAAAGCTACTATGGATGCGTTGATGAAAATGCGTGATGCAGCAACTGTTGCTCAACATCGTGGTATTTCAATGGATAAAGTATTTAACGGATAAAATAAGTTAGAAGTTAGAAAGTTCAAAGTTGGAAAAGAAAGCCGACTTTAAACTTTAAACTAAAAAACTTTAAACTAAAAAACAAAATGGCAACAATTAAAATTAAACAAACAAAAAGTGGTATTAACCGTCCTGAACGTCAAAAACGTACATTACGTGCTCTTGGTTTTACAAAAATGAACCAAACTATTGAAAAAGAAGTTAATGCCCAAATTAATGGAATGATTGCAAAAGTTGCACATTTGATTACAGTTATAAAATAGAGAATTTGAGAAATGGAGAAATGAAGAATTTAAAATTATTAAATCTTCAGATCACTAAATCAACAAATCAATAATTAAAAAATATAAAAAGATGAATTTAAGTAAATTAACTCCAGCAGAAGGTTCGGTTAAAAATGCCAAAAAACGTATAGGTAGAGGTCAGGGATCGGGTAAAGGTGGAACATCAACAAAAGGACATAAAGGTGCTCAGTCCCGTTCAGGATACTCAGCAAAAAGAGGTTTCGAAGGTGGACAGATGCCATTACAAAGACGTGTTCCTAAATTCGGATTTAAAAACATTAACCGTGTTGAATATCGTGGAATTAATTTAGATATTATTCAATCATTGGTTGAAGAAAATAAATTAAGCACAATTGATATCGCTTTCTTAATTTCAAAAGGATTAGCACATAAGAACGACAAGATAAAAGTATTAGGTCGTGGTGAGTTAAAATCAAAAGTTGAAATAAAAGTACATGCTTTTTCTGCAACTGCAAAATCAGCTATTGAAGCTCAAGGCGGAACAGCAGTAGAAATTTAGTTCTGACTGAGGAGTTGGGAGTTATTAGTTAGAATTTAGAATTTGGGATTTAAAATTTTATGAAGAACTTAATAAATACATTAAAAAACATCTGGAAAATTGACGATCTGAGAGTGCGTATTCTTAACACTCTTGGATTTATTTTAATTTACCGTTTGGGTTCATATATTGTACTTCCCGGAGTCAACTCTGAAGTACTTTCTGCAGCTAGCAAAGGTGCTAACGAAGGAATTGTTGGCTTAATCAATATTTTTGCAGGTGGTGCGTTTTCACGTGCTTCGGTTTTTGGTTTAGGTATTATGCCTTACATTTCTGCATCAATTGTAATTCAGTTATTGGGTATGGCCCTCCCCTATTTCCGCAAGTTGCAAATGTCAGGTGAAAGCGGACGTAAAAAAATAAATCAGATCACAAGGTTCTTAACTGTTGTAATTACAATGTTACAGGCACCTGGATATATTGCTTCTCAAATTACAAATAAAGCTGGTGTTGTTTCTGATCCAAGCACATTCTGGTACATTCAATCGGTATTGATTTTGATCACAGGAACAATGTTTGTAATGTGGTTAGGAGAAAAAATTACTGACAAAGGTATTGGTAACGGTATTTCTATTATCATCATGATCGGTATTATCGCTCGTTTACCGTTTGCATTTGTTTCTGAATTTGGTTCACGTTTAGGTGGTGAAGGTGGTGGATTGATCATGTTATTAATAGAACTTGTTTTGTTATTATTAGTAATAATGGGAACAATTATGTTAGTACAGGGAACCCGTAAAATACCGGTTCAGTTCGCTAAAAAGATAGTTGGGAATAAACAATACGGTGGCGTTCGTCAGTACATTCCATTAAAAGTGAATGCTGCAGGAGTTATGCCGATCATTTTTGCTCAGGCAATCATGTTCATCCCATTAACTATTGTTGGTTTTTCTCAGTCTGAAGCATTAACCGGATTTGTAGGGACGTTTTCTAACCACTACGGATTTTGGTATAACCTTGTATTTGCCCTTTTGATCATTATTTTTACTTATTTCTATACTGCCATTACTGTTAATCCAAACCAAATGGCGGAAGATATGAAACGTAATGGTGGCTTTGTACCGGGAATAAAGCCGGGTAAAAAAACTGCTGAATTTATTGATCTTGTAATGTCAAGAATTACTTTACCAGGATCTATTTTTCTTGCACTAATAGCTATTTTACCTGCATTTGCTGTTAAAATAAACATTAATGAGGAATTTGCACAATTCTACGGAGGAACTTCATTGTTGATTTTAGTTGGGGTAGTATTGGATACTTTGCAACAAATTGAAAGTCATTTATTAATGCGTCATTATGATGGATTAATGAAAACCGGAAAAATAAAAGGTCGTTCTTCTATGAGTATGACAACGGCCTAATAAAAGTTAGAAAGTTAGAAAGTTAGAAAGTTAGAAAATTAGAAAGTTAGAGAGTTGGGAAGTTGGAAATTTAAAAGTTGGAGAATTAAAATTAAGCAAATCTCCAGATCATAAAATCACTAAATCAACAAATCAAAGAGTGTCAAAAGGCGTTTTTTATAAGACTAAAGAGGAAATAGAGTTAATACGAGAAAGTTCTTTACTTGTTGGAAAAACATTAGCAGAGGTTGCTAAAATTATTAAACCCGGAATTACAAGTTTATCTTTGGATAAAATTGCTGAAGAGTTTATTAAAGATAACAACGCAATACCTGCTTTTAAAGGATACAGCGGTTTTCCGAATACATTGTGTATTTCATTAAATTCACACGTAGTACACGGTATACCAAGTAACTATATTTTAAAAGATGGTGATATTGTTTCAGTAGACTGTGGAGTAGTTAAAAATAAATATTTTGGCGACTCAGCATATACTTTTGCGATCGGTGAAGTAAAACCGGAGATCCTCAATCTTTTAAAGATTACCAAAGAAAGCCTTTACAAAGCAATTGAAGTGGCAATAGTTGGCAATCGTTTGGGAGATATCGGAGATGCTGTTCAATATCACGCTGAAAAGAATGGTTATTCTATAGTACGCGAATTGGTTGGACATGGAATAGGCCAAAACCTTCACGAAGCACCTGAAGTACCTAATTATGGTAAAAAAGGAACAGGACTTAAGCTTCAGGAAGGTTTAGTTATTGCAATTGAACCAATGATCAATTTGGGAAAAAAAGCAATTATCCAGGAAAAAGATGGTTGGACAATACGTACTGCTGATAACTTAGCTTCAGCACATTTTGAGCATACAATTGCTATTGGAAAAGATAAAGCTGATATACTATCGAGCTTCGATTATATAGAAAAAGCACTAAATAAAAATAATTTACAGTAATTAGTTAGGAATTTGTACCTTTGCGGACTTCCAAACCGGCTAAATTATTAAATGGAATAAAAATATATGGCTAAACAAGCGTCAATTGAGCAGGACGGAATTATTTTAGAGGCATTGTCGAATGCAATGTTTCGCGTTGAGCTTGAGAACGGACACGTGATTACAGCGCATATT
The DNA here is from genome assembly GCA_030654175.1 of Bacteroidia bacterium. Classification (GTDB taxonomy): domain Bacteria; phylum Bacteroidota; class Bacteroidia; order 2-12-FULL-35-15; family 2-12-FULL-35-15; genus 2-12-FULL-35-15. The sequence goes on along the minus strand of JAURXZ010000049.1, from coordinate 135,287 downwards.
TCAGGAAAGATGCGTATGCATTATATTAAAATTTTAACCGGTGACAAAGTAAAAATTGAAATGTCGCCTTATGATTTAACAAAAGGAAGAATAACATATAGATACAAATAAAAAAACAGATATGAGATATTAGATAAGAGATGTTAGAAATCTCAAATCTCAAATCTCAGGACTCAAATCTAAATTAAAATGAAAGTAAGAACATCAATCAAAAAAAGAAGTGTTGACTGCAAAATAGTTCGTAGAAATGGCGTTTTGTATGTGATCAACAAAAAAAATCCTAAGTTTAAACAAAGACAAGGGTAATAAATAGGGTTAAAAGTTAGAAAGTTAAAAGTTAAAAAGTTGCAAAACTTTGAAACTAAAAACTTTAAAACTTTAAACTAAAAAACTTTAAACTAAATAAACAATGGCAAGAATTGCAGGTATTGATTTACCAAACAACAAAAGAGGCGAAATTGGCTTAACTTACATTTACGGAATAGGTCGTAGCAGTGCTCAGAAAGTATTAACTGAAGCTGGTATCGATTGGAATACCAAAGTTCAAGACTGGAATGATGACCAGTTAACTGCTATCCGTACTATCCTTAATGATAAGTACAAATTAGAAGGTTCTTTACGTTCTGAAGTTCAATTAAACATCAAACGTTTGATGGATATTGGTGCTTACAGAGGTATTCGTCACCGTTTAGGCTTACCTGTGCGTGGTCAAACAACTAAAAACAATGCACGTACCAGAAAAGGTAAACGTAAAACAGTTGCAAACAAGAAAAAAGTAACGAAATAAAATTAATTTAAAGTTCGAAAGTTCAAAGTTGGAAAGTTAATACCAACAACTTTAAACTTTAAGCTTTAAACTCAAAAAAAAATGGCTAAACAAAATCAATCAACAACTGCAGCTAAAGCAGTTGCTAAAAAAAGAGTTGTAAAAGTAGATGCAATTGGGGAAGCTCATATCAACGCTACATTTAACAACATTATTATTTCCTTAACCAACATTACCGGACAGGTGATATCATGGTCGAGTGCTGGTAAAATGGGATTCCGTGGTTCAAAAAAGAACACACCTTATGCCGCTCAGTTAGCAGCTTCGGATTGTGCAAAAGTAGCTCACGCTGCCGGATTAAGAAAAGTAAAAGTATTTGTTAAAGGTCCTGGTGCAGGTCGTGAATCAGCGATACGTACTATTTCCGGTGCAGGTATTGAAGTAAGTGAAATCATGGATATCACACCAATTCCACACAATGGTTGCCGTCCTCCAAAACGCAGAAGAGTATAATATTATAGTTCAAAGTTTGAAAGTTCAGAGTTAGAAAGTTCAAAGTTTGAAAGTTCGAAGTCAAAAATTTATCTGACAACTAACAACCAACAACTAACAATCAATAACAAAATAAAATGGCAAGATACATCGGCCCCAAGTCAAAAATTGCAAGAAAGTTTAAAGAACCAATATTCGGTCCTGATAAGGCATTAGAAAAAAAGAATTATCCTCCGGGAATGCATGGTTTATCTAAAAAACGTTCTAAGCAATCGGAATACTCTGTACAGTTACGTGAAAAACAAAAAGCAAAATATACTTATGGTATATTAGAGCGTCAGTTTGCAAAAATTTACGCGATGGCTCAAACTGCACATGGTGTTACTGGTGAAGTTTTACTTCAGTTGATCGAATCCCGTTTGGATAATGTTGTTTATCGTATGGGCATTGCTCCTACTCGCAGCGGTGCGCGTCAATTAGTTGGTCATGGTCATATCACAGTTAATGGTAATGTTGTAAACATTGCATCTTATGTATTAAAACCAGGTGATGCTGTTGGAGTACGTGAGCGTTCAAAAACATTAGAAGTGATCAGCAAAAATGTATTATCTTCAAGCAATCAGTTTCCTTGGATGGATTTTGATAAAACAAGTATGGTAGGTAAATTTATTTCAATTCCTGAAAGAGTTCAAATACCAGAAAATATAAAAGAACAACTAATTGTCGAGTTGTACTCTAAATAAGCCCTGAGTTGGAAGTTTGGAGAAAGTCTCCACTTTAAATTTCCCCTGCTCAAGACAATTAACAATTAACTATAAACTAATAACTATACACACACATGGCAATTTTAGCTTTTCAAAAACCTGATAAGGTTATTATGATTAACTCCAGTGAAACTGAAGGACAATTTGAATTCCGTCCTTTAGAGCCTGGCTATGGTATTACCGTAGGTAATGCTTTAAGAAGAATTTTATTGTCATCACTTGAAGGTCACGCAATCACTACAATGAAAATTGAAGGTGTTGATCATGAATTTTCTACACTTAAAGGTGTTACTGAAGATGTAACAGAAATAATCCTTAACTTAAAGCAGGTTCGTTTTAAAAAGCAAATTGAAACTACAGATTTTGAAAAAGTAACTGTTACTGTTACTGGTAAAACTCAGTTAACTGCTGGTGATATCGGTAAATTTACTTCAGGATTCCAGGTTTTGAATTCAGATCTTGTTATCTGTAACATGGAGCCAAATGTAAAATTAAGATTAGAATTAACAATTGACAAAGGCCGTGGTTATGTTCCTGCAGAAGAGAACAAGCCGGTTAACGCAAGTTTGGGTTTAATTCCGATCGACTCTATTTACACTCCAATCAAAAATGTTCAGTACAGCATTGAGAACTTCCGTGTTGAACAAAAAACAGATTACGAGAAACTAATAATGAACATTGTTACTGATGGTTCTATTCACCCGAAAGAAGCATTAAAAGAAGCAGCTAAAATTCTTATTCACCACTTTATGTTATTCTCTGACGAGCGTATCACATTGGATACTGAAGAAAAAATGGCGACTGAAGAATTTGATGAAACATCATTACACATGCGTCAGTTATTAAAAACGAAATTAGTTGATATGGATCTTTCAGTGCGTGCATTAAATTGCTTAAAAGCTGCTGATGTTGATACTCTTGCTGATTTAGTTTCTTTCGCTAAACATGATTTATTAAAATTCCGTAACTTCGGTAAAAAATCATTAACAGAGTTAGAAGATCTTGTAGCAAACAAAGGTTTAACCTTTGGAATGAACTTAGCAAAATATAAATTAGATAAAGAATAAATTAGATTTTGGATATTAGATAATGGATGTTTAACATCTAATATCTAAAAATCTAACATCTTAATACTAAAAATAAAATGAGACACGGAGATAAATTAAATAATTTAGGAAGAAAGACAGCACATCGTAAATCGATGTTGGCGAATATGGCTAGCTCACTTATTCTTCACAAACGCATTTCTACTACTGTAGCTAAAGCAAAAGCGTTAAGACTATATGTTGAACCACTTTTAACTAAATCAAAAGATGATTCTACACATTCAAGACGTACTGTCTTTGCTTATTTAAAAAGCAAAGAAGCTGTGGATATGTTGTTCAAAGATGTTGCAGCTAAAATTGCTGATCGTCCGGGTGGATACACCAGAATTTTAAAAACCGGTAATCGCTTAGGTGATAGAGCTGATATGTGCTTTATTGAATTAGTTGATTACAACGAAAATATGTTAGTTGCTAAAGCTCCTGTAAAAGCAAAAGCTGCAAGACGTAGTACTAAGAAAAAAACAACTGAAGGAACTGCAAAAGCACCTAAAGCTACTTCTGAAAAAGGAGCAACTGATGAAGCAACAGATGAACCTAAAGGTGAATAATTTTTTGAATTAAGTTTTTATATTTAAAAAGGATAAAGTAATTTTGCTTTATCCTTTTTTTATGCACCTCACTCCCACCCTTCTCCCTGAGAAGATGAAGAAGAATAAAATATTTTAACATGAAATACACAGCTAAAGCCCCAGCCATCTTACTACTTGAAGATGGAAAAGTATTTTACGGAAAAGCGGCCGGAAAAATTGGTACTGCTACAGGTGAAATTTGCTTTAATACCGGTATGACCGGTTACCAGGAAATATTCACTGATCCTTCGTATTTTGGACAAATAATAGTGGCCACCAATGTACATATTGGTAACTATGGTGTAAATAATGATGAAGTAGAATCTGATTCTATAAAAATTGCAGGTTTAATATGCAAACAATTTAATGATTTTCATTCGAGAAAACGATCTAACGGCTCTTTAAAGGATTATTTTTTGCATGATAACATAGTTGCCATTTCAGATGTAGATACACGCGCAATCGTTCGTTATATCCGTGATAAAGGTGCTATGAACTGTATTATATCATCCGAAACGCAGGATATCGCTGTTTTGCAGGAAAAACTTTCAAAAGTACCTTCCATGATCGGTTTGGAACTATCCTCAAAAGTGAGTACTAAGGAACCTTATTTTATGGGAGATCCGGCTGCTGATTATAAAGTAGCACTTACCGATTATGGTGTTAAGAAAAATATTATACGTTGCCTGGTGGAACGCGGATGTTATGTGCAAGTATTCCCGATGAAAACTTCATTTGAAGAAATGATGAAATGGAACCCCGATGGCTTTTTGATCTCAAACGGCCCTGGCGATCCCGGTATAATGATAGAGGAAGTTGCAACGATTAAAAAAATAATAAATTCTGCGGTTCCTACATTCGGCATTTGTTTAGGACACCAGTTAATTGCTGAAGCATCCGGAATATCAACTTTTAAAATGCATAAAGGACACCGTGGTATCAACCACCCTGTGAAAAACCTGATAACAGGGAAATGTGAGATCACTTCGCAAAATCACGGTTTTGGTGTGAAAGCAGAAGATGTTGCTAAAATAAAAAATATGGAGATCACTCACATAAACCTGAATGATAAAACCATTGAAGGTTTACGTTATACCGACAGAAATGTATTTTCTGTTCAACATCATCCCGAAGCTTGCCCAGGCCCTTATGACTCCCGTTATTTGTTTGATGATTTTATAGCAATGATCGCTTCTGTTAAAAAGATGGAAAAAAAGGCTGCTGTTACTGCATAAATTAATTTGAATATTAAGATGGAGTATTTTGATAAGTCTATTTTGATAAGATAACTATACTCAACAATTATCTGCACGTTTGTGTTCCAACCATTCTTGTCTCACAAATCTGTTCTTTAATCCTTGTCGTATAAGGCCCGAAAGTGAAAAGGCCTTTTTCAGTGACGATGCTGCGTTAGGGATTGCAGCAGAAATCCTTTTTGTTCTTCTCAAAAAGATTGAAGCGGAAAGCCCGGTCCTTTCTCTTTTAAGAAAGGAAACGCCCAAATTCGCATATTTTAAACCAATTGTTGTTGTTTTATTAATCGAACTCAGCTAACAAAACTTAAAATTCTTATACTTGTACCATGTTAAATCTATTCATTCAAGGCTTTATTACTGTTCGCTGGATTGATGTGGTGGATATTTTATTGGTAGCCCTGTTGATTTATCAATTGTATTATTTGATAAAAGGGACAGTTGCTATTAATATATTCATTGGTATTCTTTTATTTTATTTATTATGGCTGGTTGTAAAAACCCTTAATATGCACCTGTTTGGAAGCATATTGGCTAAATTTATTGATGTTGGATTTATTGCTTTACTCATTGTTTTTCAACAGGAATTAAGGCGTTTTTTACTATTTATTGGTACCAGCGATATTTTTACAAAAGGGAAATTAAGTAAAGGGATCTTTGATTTTAAGTGGCAGGTAAATAAGGAACAGGTTCTGGATATCAATGCCATTGTTAAGGCTTGTAAAAATATGAGCGAAAGCAAAACAGGAGCAATTATTATTATCACAAAAAATAATGATCTGAAGTTTTATGCCAATACCGGTGATGCTATCCATGCAAAGGTTTCGGTACGGATAATTGAAAGTATTTTTTATAAAAATTCTCCATTACATGATGGAGCGGTAATAATATCCAACAATATAATAACCGGTGCACGATGTGTTTTGCCTGTTACAGAAGATTCGAACTTCCCGGCCCACCTGGGAATGCGCCACCGCGCTGCAGTAGGCATCACTGAAAATACGGATGCCATTGCAATTGTGGTTTCTGAACAAACAGGAGAAATTTCAGTTTCGAAGGAAGGTAATCTGAAACATGCCCTAACGCCTCAACGATTGAGAGAATTGCTTGAGAAAGAATTTAGTTAAGGACCAAAAAAAAATTGCCACAGATTACACAGATTAAAAATGGTTCCCCAAAAGTGAAACTTAAATCTGTGAAATCTGTGGCGATTTTATTAGTACTTACTTACTTTTTTTCGTTTTTCTTCTTAAACTCCTCTATCAATTGTTCATCCGTTTTGCCTAAATTATTGATGGCAGCTTTAGCATCTTTTGCATAATTTGTGTCAGGATATTTGGCAACAATTTCTTCGTAAATGATCTTGGCACCTGCATCATCATTCAAAAAATTATCCAGTAAAAAACCTTGTAAATAAAGGCTTTCTCTAAAATATTTATAATCAGGATATTTAGTTGTAATGGCTTGATAATGCATTAAAGCCTGCTTGTATTTTTTTGTTGCTGTAGCAATTTCGCCCGCCTTAAATAAATAATCAGGAGCCAGGGAATCAGTTGGGAAAATAATCACAAAATCGGTATAGGCTTTGATAGCCAGATTTGCTGTGGTATTATTCATTTCTGTAGATTGGTGCATTTCTTTCTCCAGATTTTTTATTTGAGAAATGTATTGCTCGCGAAGTGGCTGTTCTCCTGTTGCGCTTTTTTCAGCATTTTGCTCATTTCCACATGATGCAATAAAAACCATCAGGCCCACTATTAAAGCTAATTTTAAGTCTTTCATATCTTTTTTAATTATTGATTTGGAGATTAATTGATTTGTAGGTTTTGCTAATTACAAAAATGATTGAATTTAAAGTTAACACTTTTCTAAATCGTTATTTCACTGTTTATTTAATTGTCTGTCTTAAAATTGCTAAATCCCTTAAAACTACCTGCTCGGAAAGCGCATCTTATAACCTATCTTTACTTTACCTTTTGATATATCTGTAAGTTTACCTTGTAATAAACGTCTGCGCAAAGGACTGATCCTATCGGTGAATAATTTACCTTCAATATGATCGAACTCATGCTGAATAACTCTTGCTGCAAGCCCTTCATACGTTTCATCAAAGAAGTTAAAGTTTTCATCATAATATTGAATGTGTATTTTAGGCTTACGCAAAACATCTTCACGTATCTTTGGAATACTCAGGCATCCTTCATTAAAAACCCATTCTTTCCCCTCTTCTTCAATAACTTTTGCGTTAATAAATACTTTGCGAAAATTTGCTAATTGTTCACGTTCTTCAGGAGAAAATTCATCCTCATCTTCGTCATTTTCTTCCCTTTCGGTGAATGGCTTGGTTTCAATAACAAACAAACGGATAGATTTGCCAATTTGTGGAGCAGCTAAACCAACGCCAAGTGCATTGTGCATCGTTTCAAACATATTCGCAATTGTATCCTGCAAACCGGGATAATCTTTAGTGATCTCCTCTCCTATTTTGCGCAAAACGGGGTCGCCATAAGCGATAACTGGTAATATCATTTTTTATAAAATTTAGGATTTCGGATTGTCGATTTCGGATTGATAATCACCTAATCCGCAATCATAAATCCGCAATCCGTAATCATTTCTTATTCATATAGCTCTGCAAAATAATGGTAGCGCTAATTTCATCTACCAACTCTTTATTTTGTCTTGCTTTCTTCTTTAACCCACTATCGATCATTGTCTGAAATGCCATCTTTGAGGTAAAGCGCTCATCCATCCGTTCAACTTTTATACCCGGGAATGTACGTTTTAAATGCAGTACAAAAGGTTCAATAAAACGAGCCGAATCGGAAGGCTCATTATTCAAGCGCTTTGGCTCCCCCACCACAATGCATTCCACTTCTTCCTTCAGCACATAGTTTTTCAAAAATTCAATCAAATCCTTTGAATGAACAGTTGTAAGCCCCGTGGCAATAATTTGAAAAGGATCTGTAACAGCAATCCCAACGCGTTTGCTACCATAATCAATTGCCATTATACGAGCCATCGCACAAAAATAATGAAAAAGATTCAAGTATTAAATTCTAATTTCTAAATCTGTAAATTCTCCTTTTAGACTGAGTTCTTCAATTAAGCGCCAAATTAAATCTGCTGACCATTTTTATCCTTAAAAAACAATGATCCCTTAAATTCTAATTCCATACTTTTAAAACCAATTTTAGATCACAGAGAATTAGATCTTTTAAAATAAATATTCAATACATTTGTAGGAACAAACATTTTAGAAATCAATAAACATGCAACAAATAATTGAAGCTGCCTGGGAAAACCGGGAATTACTAAAAGACGAAAAAACAAAAAATACGATACATGAAGTAATTGAAATGCTTGATAAAGGTAAGCTGCGTGTTGCGGAGCCTATCGGAAACGACTGGAAAGTAAATGAATGGATCAAAAAAGCAGTGATACTTTATTTTCCAATTCAAAAAATGCAAACTATTGAAGTTGGAATTTTTGAGTATCATGATAAAATGAAGTTAAAGACAAATTATGAAGCACTTGGCGTGCGCGTTGTTCCTAATGCTGTTGCCCGATACGGAGCATATTTAGCTAAAGGCGTGATCATGATGCCGAGCTATGTAAATATTGGTGCTTATGTGGACAGTGGTACAATGGTAGATACATGGGCCACTGTTGGCTCTTGCGCCCAAATTGGTAAAGATGTGCATTTAAGCGGTGGGGTTGGAATTGGCGGGGTGCTGGAACCTGTACAAGCGGCTCCTGTTATTATTGAGGATGGTTGTTTTATTGGTTCACGCTGTATAGTGGTAGAAGGTGTAAGAGTTCAAAAAGAAGCGGTACTTGGTGCCAACGTTGTACTTACTAAATCAACAAAAATTATTGATGTAACATCTTCCGAACCTAAAGAATATAAAGGAATTGTTCCTCCCCGTTCTGTGGTTATTCCAGGTTCTTACACCAAAAAATTTCCGGCTGGTGACTTTCAGGTTCCCTGCGCATTAATTATTGGACAACGTAAAGAAAGTACTGATTTAAAAACCTCTCTGAATAATGCTTTGAGAGAGTATGATGTTGCAGTTTAATTAATGGGATTTGGGCGTTCCTTTCTTGAAAAAGAAAGGGCGGGCTTTACACTTCAATCTTTTCTAAACAGAAAAGGATTTTCGTTGCAATCCCTAACGCGACATTAGCCTGGAGAGTAGCAATTTAATACAAATTTTTAATTCGTTAAAATAGTAATTCGTTAAAATAGTAATTCGTAGAGTATTATGAACATTGCATTTGATGCCAAAAGGGCTTTTCTGAATACTAGTGGATTGGGTAATTATGCACGTACACTTGTTAAATCATTGCACCATTATTATCCGGAAAATAAGTATACGTTATTCACTACTCATCAGCCTGATACTGATTTTCAAAAATATATTGCTACACAAAAAAATATAAATGTTCAGGAACCTCATGGTTTTATTGATAAAACGTTGCGATCACGCTGGCGTTCTTTTGGAATTACGGAACTGTTAAGTGAGCAACAAATCAATGTGTATCATGGCCTTAGCAATGAACTGCCGTTTAATATAAAGAACTTTAAAGGAAAAAAGATCGTTACTATTCATGATCTTATTTTTTTACGTTACCCTAAATTATATCCTTTTTTAGATAGTAAAATTTACAACAAAAAATTTCGTCACGCTTGTGATACGGCTGATGTAATTGTTGCTATCAGCGAAGAAACCAAACGCGATATAGAAAAATATTATTTTATTCCAGAAAATAAAATTCAGGTCATTTACCAAAGTTGTGATGAGTTATATTATCAACAACCTTCTGCAGAGCATATTCAGGAAGTAATTGCCAAACATCATTTACCTGATAATTTCTTGTTATATGTTGGTACGGTAGAGGAGCGTAAAAATTTATTAACCATAATAAAGGCATTAAAACAAATAAAAGATATTCCTTTAGTAATCGTTGGAAAGAAGAAAAATTATTTCAAAACGGTGATGGAATATATCACTAAAAACAAATTAGAAAATCGTGTTAAATTTCTTGAATACGTTACTAATGCTGACCTGCCGGTAATATACAAACTGGCAACAGTATTTATTTTTCCTTCAGTACTGGAAGGTTTTGGTATTCCTATCATTGAAGCATTAACAAGTAAAACTCCTGTTATTACAACAAGAGGCGGTTGCTTTCCTGAAGCAGGTGGGCCTGACAGCATTTATATTAATCCGGAAGATGAAAATGAACTGGCCGAAAAGGTAAATTTACTTTTAAGTTCTGAAAGCGATCGTAAACAAATGTCGGAACGCGGTTTTGAATACGCGCAAAAATTTAACCCGCAAAATATTACAAAACAATTGATTTCATTATACAAGGGCTAAAACAATTTGAAAATTTGATAATTAACAAATTCTTTGATTTATCTTCACATCTTTTAATCGAAAAAAAAACATATCAAACATGAGCAATAACAATAAATTTAAAGGTACAGGGGTTGCAATAGTAACTCCATTCAATAAAGATAATAGTGTTGATTATAAATCGTTAAACAAGCTTGTTAATCATATTATTAAAGGTGGATGCGAATACGTTGTTGTATTAGGTACAACCGGTGAATCTGTTACATTATCGAAAGATGAAAAAAAATCGGTAGTAGCACAAGTTATTGAAAGCGTTAATAAACGTGTGCCTATAGTTCTTGGTTTAGGCGGAAATGATACACTGGAAATTGTAAACAGTCTTAAAACTACTGATTTTAATGGTATAGATGCAATTCTTTCGGTATCACCTGCTTACAACAAGCCGAATCAAAGAGGTATTTATCAGCATTATAAAGCTATTGCAGAAGCTTGTCCTGTCCCTATCATATTATATAACGTTCCGGGACGCACCTGCTCAAACATGACCGCTGAAACAACTATTAAATTAGCAAATGATTTTAAAAACATTATTGCTATTAAAGAAGCGTCCGGTAATTTAGAACAATGCATGAAGATCATTAAATACAAACCGAAAGAGTTTTTAGTGATCTCAGGTGATGATATGCTTTCTTTACCAATGATAGCAAGTGGTGCTGATGGTGTAATCTCCGTTATAGCAAATGCTTTTCCAAAAGATTTTTCAGAAATGACGCGCCAGATCTTAGCGGGTAATGTAAAAGAAGCACAGAAATTACATTATAAATTAACTGATATCACCGAACAATTATTTGCAGATGGAAATCCTGCGGGAATTAAAGCGGTGTTGGAATTATTTGGTATTTGTAAGGCAAATCTTCGTTTACCTTTGGTAAAAGTAAATAAGGTTACTCAAAATGCTTTGGAGGTATTGGTAAAGGCTTATAAGTAATCTTTGAGGCTAAATAAAATTAATTTTTCCTAAATGTCACACTGAACGGAGCCGAGGCATATTGTTAATCAAGTAACAAGATTTCTCGACTCCGCTCGAAATGACGGGAAGAAAGGCTTTTTGAGAAGCCAAATGAATTTAGTAATTTACCAAACTAATAATATTTTCAGAATATTGGCTTAACCTTTCTTTACCTTTCAAAAAATCTAATTCTACTACAAAGGCAAAACCAGCAACAGTGCCATTTTGCATCTGAATTAATTTTGCAGCAGCTTCGGCTGTACCTCCGGTAGCAAGCAAGTCATCGTGTATCATTACATTCCAGCCCGGTTTAATTTCATCCACCTGCATCTCCACTTTCGCACTGCCGTACTCCAGATCATATTCGTATGAAATCGTTTTATAGGGCAATTTACCAGCCTTACGAACCAATACAAAAGGGATATTTAATTTGTTAGCCAGCGCAAAACCAAACAAAAATCCACGACTCTCCACCCCCACAATGGCATGAATGTTTTTATCTGCGCAATACTTAGAGAATACTTCTACAATTTCATCACAAAGCTTTGGATTGTGTAATATGGGTGTGATATCTTTAAAAAGTATGCCAGGCTTAGGGAAATCAGGCACATCACGAATTCCGGTTTTCAATTTTTGTTCCAACATAGTATTTGTATTATAAAATAAATTATTTTTATTTTCTTCAGCTCAGTGCTTCAGCAATATTCATCATAAAGATAACAGAAAATGGGGAGATTTGTGTTTTCGAATTACTTATTCAAGAATTAAATAAGGTGCAATTTTACGGTATGTTTCGTCATCAACCAAATCGGTTTTTTTTATCTCTTCAAGTGTTTTGTATTTACCATGATTGGTTCGATAGTTAAAGATGCCATTTGCCGCATTCCAACTGATGTATGGATGTTTTAATTCCGCTGCTGTACAAGTGTTTATATTTATTTTTTTCACTTGTGATACATCCAGAATTATATATTTTTCTACTTCTTCAAACTTATCGAAGTCAAATTTCCACATCTCCATTAATTGTACTTTAGCTACAAAACCACCAAGTGAATTCCGGTATTTAATAATTGTTTTTGCATAAAAAGAGCCAATACCTTTTATATGGGTTAGTTGAGTGGAATCAGCTGAATTAAGTTCCACAATTGTAAATGAAGTTTTCGGATTTTTGTTTGCAGATTTTGCAGTTTCAAACTCTTTGAAAATTTTCTTTGCAATCGGGATCTGGATATAAGGCTCCAGTGATAAATATTGCTTTTCAGAGATACAATACATTTTTTTTACATCTTCTTTGTATCTGAATTTTCCACCTTTTGATTCATAATTCTTTATTGTTTGAATTTGTTTTTCAGCCAAACCCAAACGCTGCCAATCAGTATTGGATAAATTATTCGGATTAAAATTAAAATGCTCAGGTTGTTTATTAAGAGTATTATCCGGTGTTTTCGTTTCCCGGGATTCTTCATTCAGATGGGTATATTTATTCTGACTTTCGTTTTTTAAAGAATCATTGATCAGTTTTACAGATGCATTAAACTGTTCAATTTCTTTTTCAAATTTAGTAAAATCAACCTTTACAGGTTCAACAAATTTATCCGAAATATTTAAATAAATGATCAATAAGGTAATAATGGATAGCAATACAAATAGCCCGTTTCGTTCCCGTTTATTGAATGTTAAATAATCACGAATGAATTGTTTCATGGTTACAGATAACGAATGTTTACGAATTTATGAAACTAAATAATTACACCAAAATTACACCTACTTACTGGGTTAAAAAAACCGGAAGGTCTGTCTGTATTGATATTTGCGTAATCCGAGCACTTTACAAATTTGAATCAGGCGATTTTTTTTGAGTTAAATAATATACAGGGATCCCAAGCAATACTATCAACAAACCAAATCCTGTATTTTTAGTATCATAAATTAATAAATCGATACAAATAGCTGTTGTAACTATTATATATAAAGCGGGGATAACCGGATAACCAAATGCTTTATAAGGGCGTTCGGTATCAGGTTCTTTTTTACGAAGAATAAAAACTCCTGCAATAGTTAATATATAAAATATCAATGAAGCAAAAGTAGCATACGTCAATAAGTCGTTATACTTACCTGATAAACATAATACACAAGCCCAAATACACTGAAACCACAATGCTTTTGCAGGTACCTGATTTTTATTTAATGTTTCTGCTTTCTTAAAAAACAAACCATCTTTAGCCATTGCATAAAACAAACGTGAACCGGCAAGCACAATACCATTATTACATCCAAATGTTGAAACCATAATTAAAGCGGCCATAATGTAAACTCCGGGATTTCCAAAAATTACAGATGCAGCAGCAGCCCCTACCCTATCATTACTGGGAAACATAATGCCTTGTCCTAATACATCAGTGGCTGTTGGGCTTCCTTTCATTGGTAACAAAGCCAAATAAGCAATATTGGCTAAAATATAAATGATGGTAACGATAAAAGTTCCTAAAAACAGACTACGTGGAATGTTTTTTTTCGGGTCTTTAATTTCACCGGCTATAAATGTTACATTATTCCAGGCATCACTCGAAAATAATGAATTGATAATGGTTGCCCCCATTGCACCCATTAATGCAAAACCTACTAATGGAGCAACATTTACAACCCCATCAGTAACAGTGGTTTTACTTGCGCTCCACATATCATGAAAATTCTGAGCTATTGTATCACCTTTTAGTCCAACGGCCAAACCTAATATTATCAATGCAAACAAGGCAAATAACTTTGCCGATGTAAATATCAACTGAATGTTTTTTCCGCTTTGTACCCCCCTGCTATTAATATAGGAAAGCAACACAATACTTGCCATAGCAAGGATTTGGGCATAAGTAATTTGAAATGATTTACTGATCGTAAATAAAACATCATTCAATTCAGGAAAAAACACAGAAGAATATTTTGCAAATGCCACAGCAACAGCTGCAATTACACCGGTTTGAATAACAGTAAATACAGTCCAACCATAAAGAAAAGAAATCATTCTTCCATAAGCTCGTTGCAGATATACATATTGTCCGCCTGCATTGGGCATCATACCGGCAAGTTCGCCATAGCTTAAAGCAGCAGATACAGTGATCAACCCTGTAATAAGCCAAAGCACAAGCATCCAACCGGCTGAACCTACATCCCTTGACATGGAAGCTGTTACAATAAAAATCCCTGAACCGATCATTGAACCTGCAACAATACTGGTAGCATCAATGAGCCCCAATGAACGCTTTAATTCTGTTTTTTCTTCTGACATATTTATTGATAAATTAAAAAGGACGGAATGAACCGTCCTTTTTTTAAAATTTCACTAATACTATTTATCCTTATCCGGATTATTTAATTTACTGTTTTTTATACCGTAAGCAAAATAAATGATGATGCCTATCACCATCCAAATACCTAATCTTACCCAATTTGGCCAGCCTAATCCAAAGATCATTGCACCACAAACAATTATTCCTAAAATTGGAACAAGAGGTACTAAAGGTGTTTTGAATTGACGGGGAACATCCGGATTTTTCACACGCATGATCCATACCCCTGCACATACTAAAATGAAGGCAAATAAAGTTCCGATACTTGTCATATCTCCAACAATATCACCCGGTACAAAAGCTGCGAATATTCCTACAAATCCTAAAAAGAATAAATTAGATTTATAAGGGGTTCTGTACTTAGGATGCAGATCAGAAAACATTTTAGGCACAAGACCATCCACACTCATTGAATAAAACACACGGGATTGCCCCATTAACATTACCAAAATAACAGAAGAAAAACCTGCCAAAATTGCAACAGTTACTAATTTAGCAAGCCAACCATACTCAAGCATATATGTATTTATAGCATAGGTAACAGATGCTTCACGTCCGTTATTTCTAAAATCATCAACCGATGCAACGCCTGTTAAAACGTGTGCAAATAAAATATATAATATAGTACAAATTGCCAATGAACCTAATATACCAATAGGCATATCACGCTTAGGATTCTTTGCTTCCTGAGCAGCCGTTGAAACAGCATCAAAACCAATGAAGGCAAAAAACACAACACCTGCAGCACCTAATATTCCCATTATTCCACCATAACTATGGTCTAGTCCCGATGAATCAGTGTAAATAGTAGCTTCAGGAATATATGGAGTATGATTAAGCGGATTAATATATGACCAGCCAAAAAGAATAAACAATATTACAATTGCAACTTTAGTAATTACAATTATACCGTTTACCCATGCTGATTCTTTTGTACCTTTTATAAGGAGGAATGAAAGTAAAATAATAATAAACAACGCAGGAATATTCATCATACCATGACTGGTTACCACTCCGGCCGCATCTGTTAACTTTTCAAAAGGAGAATGGCACCATTCATAGGGTATTCGCATCCCGAAATATTCCAACAGCTTATTCAGGTATTCACTCCAGGCGATCCCAACAGTTGCTGCCCCCAAAGCGTATTCCAGCACCAGATCCCAACCGATGATCCAGGCAACCAATTCACCCATCGTTGCATAAGAATAAGTATAAGCACTACCAGCAATAGGTATCATAGAAGCAAACTCAGCATAACACAGACCGGCTAATGCACAACCAATTGCTGCAACAATAAAACCTATTGTTACTGATGGACCGGCATTATTAGCAGCTGCTGATGCTGTTCTCACAAACAAGCCCGCCCCAATAATTGCTCCAATACCTAATGCAATTAAATTTCCGGCTGTAAGTGTACGTTTCAATCCCTTTTCATCATCAGAGGCTTCCACCATCAGTTTATGAAGAGGTTTTTTAATGTTTATGTTTGCCATAGAATATTGATTTTAAAATTTTTGAATGAATTCCAAATATATACAAGTTTTATTTATAAATCCAAAAATATGGATTCAGTTTTACTATTTTTACAAACAAAAAATACTATTAAGCAATGCATTTGATCATTATCAGCATATTTATTCTAGGGTACTTAGCAATTGCCTTTGAGCACTCAATAAAAATAAACAAAACGGCAACCGCTTTGCTTACAGGAGTATTTTGCTGGACAGTTTATATCCTTTTTGGCAGCGATAAACACCTGATAACCGAACAGCTTACTGGACATTTAGGCGAATTATCCGGAATTCTTTTCTTCCTGATGGGTGCAATGACCATTGTAGAATTGATTGATGCACATGATGGTTTTGATATAATAACCACAAACATTACCACCCTCAATAAACGTAAATTACTTTGGATCATCTGCTTCATCACCTTTATTCTATCCGCTTTACTTGATAATTTAACAACAGCCATTGTGATGGTTTCGCTGCTGCGAAAATTAATTGACAACAGGGAGGATCGTTTATTTTTTATAGGGATGGTTATAATTGCTGCAAATGCAGGCGGAGCCTGGAGCCCTATTGGAGATGTGACCACCACCATGCTTTGGATTGGAGGACAAGTTTCAGCATCAAATATAATTGCAAAACTTATTGCACCTAGTTTAATATGTTTAATTGTTCCATTGATCATTGCTTCATTTAAATTAAAAGGAAACATCACTAAATCTGTTTTAACACCAATAAAAACAGGCATAACCCTAACATTAAATGAAAGAAATATTATATTTTTCACCGGATTAGGCGGATTAATCTTTGTTCCGGTTTTTAAAACAATTACCCATCTCCCTCCATTCATGGGAGTTTTATTATCTCTAGGTATTTTATGGGTTGTAACTGAAATGATACATAGTCAAAAAGATGAAGAAGAAAAGGATGCCTTATCAGTAGTGCACGCATTACGCAGAATAGATGTTCCAAGCATTTTATTTTTTCTGGGAATATTGATCGCCATTGCTGCATTGCAATCAACCGGACAACTTGCAACACTTGCACAAGTAATGAATGAAAGAATAGGTAACCTCAATATTATAGTTCCTGCCATCGGATTATTATCAGCAATTGTTGATAATGTGCCACTTGTAGCTGCTTCAATGGGGATGTATGATCTAACTTCTTATCCTACTGATTCATACATTTGGGAATTTTTAGCATATTGTGCCGGTACAGGTGGAAGTATTTTAATTATTGGTTCTGCAGCAGGTGTTGCAGCCATGGGTATGGAAAGAATTGATTTTATGTGGTATTTAAAAAAAATAGCATGGTTAGCGGCCATTGGTTACTTTGCCGGGGCTTTGTGCTATATGTTGCAGGAATATATTTTTTATTCGTAAAATTATATATTATCAAATATAATTTGATTTAAAATTTTAGGAAATAATTCCGACTGTTAAATTTTAATTCTTTGGGCGTTCTCCTTTCTTGAAAAAAGAAAGGGGCGGGCTTTACGCTTCAATCTTTTCTAAGGAGAAAAGGATTTCCGCGAAATTTATCCTGAGCGCTTGTCGAAGGAATCCCTAACGCAGCATTTTACATTGAAAGAAAGTTCGAATACATTAATATATACTTGCCAACAACTTTGAATATCTTAGTTCAACATTTTTTTCGCTTCGCCCTCTACTGCTTTATTAAACGATGATTTAGCGATTGAATACCATCATTTACTCTTATGATATAAATGCCATTCGGCTGATGGCTTATATCAATTTCGGATTTCAGATTTTTGATCTCAGATTGAAAAATTTTCTCTCCGAGAACACTATAAATTGATAATTGATAATTGTCCATTGATAATTGTCCATTGTCCATTTGTATTTTAAACTTACCATTACCGGGATTTGGATATACACTTAAAGTACCTGATGATTTATTTTCACTTATTGAAGCAGGCTCTACAAATTCATTTATTGTAGTGTTGGTCACAATAGGGGCATTGTAATCAAAATAAATATAGGCTGTATTTTTTATTTGTGTACCGGCCGGTAAATTTGCTTTCGGCTTTACACGATATTGTACATAGCCTTTAGAACCTTCAGGATCACTGGTACTATCAGGTAACATAATATTTGGAAAATGGAAATTCAGCAAATTATTATCCAATGAAACGTCTATTGAATCACTGTAATTAATTACCTCGAATGTTTCAAAATCTAAATTAGCATCCAGTGTATCTGCTAAACGAATATTCATAGCAGGAGCATTGCCTGTGTTTTGAAAGTGAATAGTATAGGTAAACCAATCCTGGTAAGCTGGTGCTACATTTACAGGATATACTTCTTTCATATTGGGATCGTAGGAGTTCCCAACGAGGTAGCAAAAGTAAAAGGTATTGTTACTTACATTATTATCTCCAATGGTTGGCGTAACGACAACATTCACACATATTTGGTCTCCTGCTTGTGCAGAAGTATTTGTGGTAAACTTTAATCTGAAATCTTGCCAATTATTTATTTGGTCAAAGTCTGCTATGGAGTAAGTAAAGACATTAGCAGATACAGATGGCGTAAGTGCCCCTGGAACAATGCCATTATATGTGACAGGACCAGTCACTGTAACCTGCACCTGGCCACTAATTGCTGCTGCACAACTAAAATTATACCAATACCAATTCATTTGGACCATATCACCTGCGCCAATCTGCAATTTATGCTGTACTCCAGGAAAAACAGTTCCAGATGGAAACACCCCACCAACCCCCACATCAAACCCTGATTTACAAACAATTCCAAAATTAACATTGGTAGCTGCTGGATTTCCACCGGTTAAGTTAAGGATAGTATCAATTCCCGGATAAAGACATTGAACCGTAAATGGAAGGTTTGCAGTATCAATTTTAACTGAGTAAGTTCCTAAAGGTGCTAAAAATTGATAACTACCATTCCAAGGGTATCTTATGCTTAAGAAATTATTATTATTGTCATATAGCTTTACAGGAATATGATACATGCCTAGATCGCCTGAATCCATTATACAATTGGCATTATTGTCTTTATACACAGAACCGGTTATTATACCGCAACTGTTAATTTGAATCATAGCCGTTGAACTTGCAGAGGCACATCCTCCATTTGCAGGAATGTTATTTGTAATAGTATAAATGCCGGGGGCGCTTAAAACTATATCAATCAGGCCGGTATTCACGTTTACAAATACTAAACCTGAAGGAGTGGCTGAAAATATACCTGCGCTTGCACCAAAGCCGAATCCTGGCAATGGATTATTTGAATATTGGCAGTACGGAGAACCGAAATAACTGAAATTTGTAGAAGGAGCAACTGTAATAGTAATAGTTATAGAATTTGTATTGGGGCAATTACCATTTGTTGTATAGGTAACAGAATATGTGCCTGCTGCACTTAGTGCTAAATCAATCATGCCCGTTGATGGATTAATTGTTAAACCTGCCGGAACAGATGAAAACGAGCCTCCGGGTAATCCAGTTATTGTTGCACTTGGGTTATTGCCTGATGTGCAATGGGTTCCTGAAGAATATGTAAAAGAAGCATCATCCATAGGAATTATAGTAGTTGTAGTTGTCGCGATTACACCGGCACATCCACCATTTGCAGGTATTGTATTTGTAATTGTATAGGTTCCCGGTAGGCTTACAAATAAATCAATCTCGCCAGTATTCACATTTACAAAAGCCAAGCCTGAAGGAGTAGATGAAAATGTACCAGCGCTTGCACCTGAACCGAATGTTGGAAATGAATTATTTGCATTTTGACAAAATGGAGAACCCGAATAACTAAAATTAGCGGATGGTGTGGCTATAACAGTATTAGTTGATGAATTAGTATTTGGGCAATTACCATTTGTTGTATAGGTAAGGGTATATGCACCCAATGAACTTGTAGATAAACTGATTGTACCTGTTGATGGATTAATTGATAAACCTGCCGGAACAGATGAAAACGTTCCTCCGGCTAAGCCCGTTATTGTGGGACTTGGATTAGTACCGGATGTACAATAGGTTCCTGATGAATAAGCAAAAGCTGCATCATCCATAGCGTTTATTATAACCGTAGTTGTTGCGATTGCAGCGGCACATCCCCCATTTGCAGGAATGGTATTAGTAATGGTATAGGTTCCTGACATACTTGCCGCTAAATCAATCTCACCTGTATTCACATTTACAAAAACCAAGCCTGTAGGAATAGCAGAAAATGCACCCGCGCTTGCGCCTGAAGCAAATGTTGGAAAAGGATTATTTACATTTTTACAAAACGGAGAACCTGTATAACTGAAACTCGCAGAAGGTGCGACCGTAATCGTCATTGTTATTGAATTTGTATTCGGGCAAATACCATTTGTTGTATAGGTAACAGAATATGTACCCAGTGAACTTGTTGCTAAATCAATTATACCTGTTGATGAATTAATTTGTAAACCAGCTGGGCTTGATGAAAATGCACCTCCTGCCAAACCAGTAATAGATGGTGTTGGGTTAGTGCCTGTTTGGCAATGGGTTGCTGATGGGTAAGAAAAAGATGCATCATCATTAATATTAATGGTAATTGAAACATTAATAGCAGTTCCGGCACATCCGTTTAACGAAGGAGTAATAGTATAAACAGCAGTTCCTGCAATAGTCCCGGTGGTTGATAATGATTGTGAAATTGTATTACCTGTTCCTGTAGCACCACCTGTAACGCCTGTTTGAGCCACGGTCCATGAAAAGACAGTACCCGAGACATTACTGCTTAAAGCAATTAATGTGCTATTTCCAGAGCATACAGTTTGTGCCTGAGGTGTAGCAATAACATTAAGGGATGGGGTAATTGTTATCGTATCATTTATTGAATTTCCTACACAACCATTAGCAGTAGGGGTAATTGTATAAATTGCATTACTTACAAAAGGACCAGTTGTACATAACATTTGTGCTATTGTACTCCCAGATCCAGCCGAAGCTCCGGAAACTCCTGATTGCATTACAGTCCAGGAAAAAGTGGTTCCAGAAATATTACTTGACAATGCTATCGCAGCTACACCGCAATCGCAAATAGTTTGAGAAGAAGGGCTAGCGATAGCAACAGGAAATTGGCTTGCAGTTACACTTACTGCTGTTGTATCAGAGCAACCTCCTCCAGCTATGCCAACAATATAATATGTTGCAGCTGTTGCGGCTGAAGGAGTGGCATAAGAAATTGTTGCCAAGGCATCTGTATAGTAAGAATAGGTTAAGCCACCAGTGGAACCTAAGGTAACTGATGGTGAGGTAATATCCGCAGTTGCAGGAGGGCATAAAGTCTGGTTCACAGTAAGTACAGTTGGTTTTGAAATTACTGTAACTATTATATCGTTACTGTTAACAGTACAACTTAAGCCGTTTAATGTATTTGTAGTTATTCGCCTGTAATAGGCAGAAGCATTCACACCTGCTGGAATATCATACGTTGGAGTTGTTGCCAAAGTCGCAGCAAACCCATCGGTGCTGAATTTCCACTCGTATGTAAGTGTACCGGAACCGCTAGATGGCGTACTTTCTGTAAAAGCAGCGGGGTCTCCTCCATTGCATATTGTTTGAGCGGCAGCAATGGTACCACCGCTTACTACGCCCATAACAGTTATAGTAACTGTTATGGGTGAACCTGTGCAACCATTAGCAGAGGGAGTGACTGTATACACAGCGGTACCGGCATTAGTGCCGGTTGCAGTTAAAATTTGTGATGTTATTAAAGAAAAATTATTGCCACCTGAAACGCCATTTTGAAGAACTGTCCATGAAAAAGTGGTTCCAGAAATATTACTTGACAAAACAATTGAGGGG
This sequence comes from Bacteroidia bacterium, assembly GCA_030654175.1. Lineage (GTDB taxonomy): Bacteria > Bacteroidota > Bacteroidia > 2-12-FULL-35-15 > 2-12-FULL-35-15 > 2-12-FULL-35-15. The sequence continues at coordinate 113,286 of JAURXZ010000049.1, read as the reverse complement.
GAAGTTCCGGAGCAAATAGTTTGAGAAGACGGTGATGAGTTCGCAACAGGTGCTGTACATTGCGCTTGTAGCTTTTGAAAATCACTAAAAAAGAAAACAACAAGTAACAATCCTATTAACCATTTGCAACAAAGTATCCGGGAATTAATAGTAGAGTTTTTCATATCTTTCTGGATTAAGTTTGGAGCTTTTCAAAAGATTATTCATTTGTACGAGAAAAAAATTATAATGTTGGATAAATACCCTTTTATTTTAATTTGACACTGAATGTGCTACGTATGCTCTAATCTCGCGAAAGAGTATCCTTCTTTTATCCCTAGTTTCTAAGGAGGGATCCTGCTTTTTTTTAATAATCCTGCCAATAATTGACAAGATCCCTCTCCTGTAAAAACAGGATCGGGATAACATTCCCTATAAAAACTAATAAGTAAAATCAGTGGCATTGAAATGTATATTAAATTTCAGCGAGAATGAATTCTACCATTTTTTCCTTCATAAAATTATAATGTATTATATTTGAAGAACAATGAAAAAAATCCTTCTCTTACTTTGTTTCTTCTCAATCGCTGCTTTACTGCCGGCTCAAAATAAAAATGTTTTAAGGATACCCAAAATAGATTCTATCGAGACAATTGCTCTTGATAAATTCTGGAAATTCCACAATGGAGATGATTCTACCTGGGCATCTTCATATTTTAACGATAGCACCTGGGGTACAATAAATACGAGTTTAAAATTTGATGAAAACGATTCAACTGATTTCAAAGGCATTGGCTGGTTCAGGATTCATATTTACATAGATTCTTCTTTAAAGGATACACCATTGGCCCTATTGGTGAACCAGGATGGTGCATCACAAATTTTTCTGGATGGTAAACTTATTCATTCGTTGGGAACGGTTTCTGCAAATCCAAATACAGAAAAAAAATACAATCCAAACGAAATCCCTCTTACTTTCAGTAATGCTACGGCAGGAGAGCACATCCTGGCAATAAGGTATTCTAATTTAGATTATCAAAACTATTTTGAAAAATACCATACAAATAATCCGGGCTTCACAATCAAAATTGCCAAACAAGACGATTCCGTTAAAGAAAAATTTGTTACCCGCATTATTATTACTTCAATTGCTGTGGTACTTGGAATATTCTTTTTATCGCTGGGTTTTGTGCACCTATTGTTTTTTCTCTTTTATAGAAAACATATAACAAATCTGTACTATAGCATATTTGTTTTTTTATTTGGATCCATTTTTTTTATTCCAACAATCAGCTTCAATTCATTTAACCCCGAGCTCACCATAACACTCAATTACTATTTTTGGTTTTTTCTGAGCTCATTTTTTTATGCCCTGCTTGTACTGCATTATTCTCTCTTTAAAAGGCCAGTCACCAAATATTTTTGGTTCTCGACTCTAATTTTGATCGCATTGCTCATTGCATTGATTTTCCGTAACAACAATTTTACAGAATATTTACTTTTTAGTTTCATTATAAGTACAGTTGTAGCTTCGTTCTTTATGGTCATCAAGTCCATCAGAAAAAAAATAGATGGTGCATGGATCATTGGAACAGGATCTCTTATTTTCTTGCTTTTTTTAGGGTTTATTCTTATTGTAATTATGGCGAATAGCAATTTTTCAATTCATTCCATTTTTTTTATTGTTTTGATTTTTCTGGCATTGATAAGTATTCCTGTCTCTATGTCGGTATACCTTGCAAGGCAATTCGCAATGACGAATAACAATCTGGAGAAAAAACTTGTTGAAGTTGAAACCCTTTCAGAAAAAAGCATTGAACAGGAAAAAGAAAAGCAGAAAATATTAGAAACACAAAAGGAAACACTTGAAATTCAGGTTAAAGAACGTACTTCGGAAATTGTTGAACAAAAAAAGGTTATTGAAGAAAAGAATAAAGACATTACTGATAGTATCAACTATGCTAAAACGATACAGGAAGCCATCCTTCCTTCAAATGAACTGAAAAACAAACTTTTTCCGGATTCATTTATATTATTTAAACCAAAAGACATTGTAAGCGGAGATTTTTTTTGGTTTGCTGAAAAGAACAATAAAAAAATAATTGCAGCTTGCGATTGCACCGGACACGGGGTACCTGGAGCTTTGATGAGTATGATCGGTAACAATATACTGAATCAGATCGTGAATGAAAAAGGAATTACTTCTCCTGACGAAATACTGAATCACCTGCACAAAGAAATCCGAAAAACATTAAATCAGGAAGAACAAAATGAAACGAAGGACGGAATGGATATTGCCATTATTACTTTTAATAGCCAAACAGAAATTGAATTTGCAGGTGCACAAAGACCTTTGTGGATCGTAAGAAAAATTGATAATGGAGAATTACTAATTGATAATGAAATGCTCCCACAATTAACAGAAACAAAAGGTGACAAATTTGCTATTGGTGGCTGGCAATCTGAAACAGAAAGGAAATTTACAAATCATAAAATTTCATTATCGAAAGGAGAATGTATTTATATTTCCTCTGATGGATATGCTGACCAATTCAGCGATATAGACAATAAATTAATGACGTCCCGATTCAAAGAGCTTCTTATAGGCGTACAGCGAAAATCAATGACCGAACAGGAAATTTTTCTTTCTGATTTTATAGAAAAATGGAGAGGGGCTCGTGAACAGATCGATGATATATTAGTGATCGGTATACGAATTTAAAATCGGTGCAACTATTTTTAAACTCAATGATAAAAAAAATCATTTTATTTATTCTATTGGCTTCTTTCTATTTATCAGGAGCTCAGGAAACCAATGTTTTTACAATCGATAGCGAAAACGCTTCAGGAGTTGAATTAGATACCTACTGGAAATTTCATGAGGGCGATGACACTTTATGGGCTAATGAAGATTTTGACGACACAGCCTGGGATACAATTAACATTGGCAGCCTTGATGACACAAATTTTAAAGGCATAGGCTGGTTTCGTTTACATTTGAATTTTGACAGCTCACTGGCATCCTTCCCTTTAGCGATTGGTATATTGCAGGCAAGTGCTTCAGAGATCTATTTTAATGGACAAAAACTTATAAACTTTGGTACAGTAAGTTCAGATCCTGAAGAAGAAGAAAGGTATTATCCCAATCTTATTCCTGTAGCGTTAAATATTATCCCGGGAAATGAATATGTGTTAGCGATCCGTTATTCCAACCACAAATCGGGCTATAACAGGAATATAAATTACGGCAAAGGATTTCGGGTTTTTCTGTTTCCTGCTAATGAACAAATTGTGAATACTTTCAATGAAAGTGTGAACACAGATGTAAAAAGTATCTTCCCTTTTGGTTTTATTATTGCACTTGGTATTGCACACCTGTTCATCTTTCTATTTTACAGAGCAAATAAAAGTAATTTCTTTTATTTTTTATTTGCGTCTCTCCTCTCCTTTTACGCACTAGCTCCTTTTTTTCAGACAAGTGTAAAAGATGCAGCGTTGTTTGACTGGTTTGATAATCTCTCAAGCGAACTGATTCCGGTTTTATTAATATCCCTGATCATGCTTGTTTATTCTATTTTTTACGAACGAATCCCAAAAGCATTTTGGTTTCCACTGGTTATTGGTGCCCTTAATTTTTTCTTTATTTTATTTCAATGGGAATACACTGACAAAATTTCTTATTTTTTTATTGGCCTGACAATTATAGAAGTTATACGAGTGGTAATAATTGCTCTTATAAATAAAAAACAAGGCTCAACGATCATTGGTATTGGCGTAGCTATTTTCATATTATTTGTTGCAGCCATAACACTGATACCTAATGATGGAAATTTTTCCGGCTATCTGCCTCAGATATTATTCACCTTCGCCACCATGAGTATCCCTGTTTCGATGTCGTTATACTTAGCTAAACAATTTTCAACAACGAATAAGATCCTTAAAAAGAAGTTAACAGAAGTAGAATCGCTTTCGAAAAAGAACCTTGAACAGGAGAAAGAAAAACAAAAAATCCTTGAAACTCAAAAGGAAACACTTGAAATACAGGTTAAAGAAAGAACCTCGGAAATTGTGGAGCAAAAAAAAATAATTGAAGAAAAAAATAAAGACATCACCGACAGCATAGATTATGCAAAAACTATTCAGGATGCGATTCTTCCGACCAAAGAATTCAAACACGTCCTGTTTCCCGATTCTTTTATTTTATTTAAACCGAAAGATACTGTAAGTGGTGATTTTTATTGGTTTGCAGAAAAGGACGGAAGAAAATTAATTGCAGCCTGCGATTGTACTGGACATGGAGTACCTGGCGCATTAATGAGTATGATCGGCAACAATATTCTAAATCAGATCGTGAATGAAAAAGGAATTACTTCTCCCGATGAAATTCTAAATCATCTTCACAAAGAAATACGCAAAACATTAAAGCAGGAAGAGCAAAGTGAATCGAAAGATGGAATGGATATTTCTTTGATCACTTTTATCACCAATACCGAAATTGAATTTGCAGGTGCGCAAAGACCGTTGTGGATCATTAAAAAAATTGATAAAGGAGAATTAACAATTGATAATGGGACTTCCACCAGCACTTCGATTTCACTCAATACGGGCTCATTCCAGAACAACTACCAACTAACAGAAATAAAAGGAAATAAATTTGCCATTGGTGGAGCTCAGTCGGAAACAGAACGGAAATTTACCAGAACTAAGGTATCACTAATGAAAGGTGATTGCATTTACATTTTTTCGGATGGATATGCTGACCAGTTTAGTAGTTCAGATGAAAAACTAATGACAAAAAGATTCAAAGAAATTTTTTTAAGCATTCAACAAAAACAAATGGATGAGCAGAGAATTTTCCTTGAGGATTTCATTGAAAAATGGAAAGATACAAATGAACAAATTGATGATATACTTGTGATTGGAATAAGAATTTAAACCCAGAATACCGGAAAAGAGTTAGTGAGAAATAACTTCTCGAAAAAACAGGAAGATCATTGTTTACTATTTTTCGCTTCGCTCGCCTTCTGCGCGCTTGCACTCATTACTTTTGCTGTTGTACTAATTATTTTTGCAGTTTTCCCAACTAGTCCCGGGGCATTTTTACTTACCTTTTCTGCGGTTTTTCCAACCTTACCAATTATTTTAGCGGTAGCAGAAAAGTTAATTTTTTGTGACCACCTGTTTTGACCCTTTACTACAAAACCAATAAAAACAACTATTATAGTAAATAGTAGTTTTTTCATCATGTTATAAATTTATTAAGATTCCGAAATTTAATGCAAATTACGTTTTCTGCAAACACCTAAATTCAATTGTTTAAAAAAACTATAATTTAAATATTACATTTATCTCCCTCTTGAAATCTGAAATGCACCTGCATTAAGCGCATAAGCGGTTACGGCACCTTCATCATTATAGTAAGGTTTTAATTCAACTTCGCGACCTGTAAGTTTACTTATACCGGTTGTAAGCACTTGTGCGATATCCCAACCAGTAACTTTTTTTAAATTACCGCTTTTCTTTTGTGCAGCAATTGCATTTTTATCTAATAATTTTTCTTTGATTTTTTCAACTGCTAATTCAGGAATAGAAAGGAATTCGGTTGGTTTCTCCGTTTCGCTTTTTTTATCCGCTTTTGCAACTTCAATTCGATTATCGGCTAATTGCTCAATCTTGCTAGGTTTAACCAGTAAAGTATCCGTACCCATAAATGATTCTACGATCCCTTTATTTGATGCTATTAATAAATCGGGAACCACCACAGGAGAAGTCAAAAGAGAATCCTTAAGATTCAAATTTATTGTTTTTGATTTTTCTTTTTTCGCTACCAACGCAATGGTGTTAATTGGTTGCGTTTTTATTTTTACAACTTTATTTTCCACTAAAGCCGGGCTTTCAATTAATTCTGTTTTTTTATTGTTTATAACTGGCAGTTTAATAGCCAATTCAGGTTGGATAGTATCATTATTAAATAAAAAGAACAAGCCAAACAATAGTATTATAGCTGCCGCTGCTGAAATATAATAGTAAAACGGAATGAGTTTATTAGATTTATGTTTTAAGCTTTCTTTACCTTCAAAAACGATAGATCTATCAGCAATGAGTTTTGTTTGATTAAATAAAACAAATTTTTCCGCTATTTCTTTATCTTCAACTAAACGTTCATTCAATAAATTGATCTCCATTGGACTTAATAGCCCTTCAATTGAGCTAATCAATAACTCATCGGCCTCGGACAAATCGGACCCGGATTTAGTAAAAACAGCTCTTTTTAATCCGTTTTTATGTTCAAAAAGGATAGAAGTATCAAGAGAAATTTTTGTTTTTTGAAACAATTCAAGATCAACCAAAAATTGAGGATATTGTTTTAAGAAATTCTTCAATAAGGTAATTTCAGTAGGATTCAACTCATTTTCTACTGCTCTTATAAAATATTCTTCTTTATTATCAAGTGTGATTTCTTTCTTCAAACTTGATTTGTTTGCAAATTCAATAGAAGAAAAATCTTCAAGTGAAAAATTTTCAAAATTTTCAAATTCCTCTTTTAATTCAGGATGCTGTTCAACAAAAAACAGCAAGTCCGCCACCTGAACAGGTGTCAGATTTCCCTCGTGATAATCAAGGAAATATGCTTCGTAGTTATTTTTGTTGATATTCATTTAATCTATTTATCCAATTCCAAAGGAAAAAGGAATTTTAAACCGTTTAATTATTGATTTCAATTTTAACATGCTCTCAATTTACCTCATTCTTAAAAAAAAGGAATTTAGCGAGCCCCCTTTTTACATCACATTCTCCATCGCTCCAATATAATTTTTCAAAAAACCTCTAGCCCTAAAAATATACACCTTAACCTGAGATTCATTTAATCCGGTAATTTCACCTATTTCAGAATAATTGTACCCCTCATAATCGCGTAATAAAATAACAGAACGTTGTATTTCGGGTAGTTTTGTTAAAGCTTCATTCAATATCTCTTTCAAATCACTGTAATGATTGTTATGGCTTAAACTATGCATATTTGATTCGGACAGGTCACCTTGTTTCTTATCACGTCTGATACGATCTATCATTGTGCGGTATGCCGCAGTGAACATATAGGATTTGGCATTTGTAGATTCCACCTCAGATACCTTTAACCACATTTTTTCGTAAGTATCCTGCACAATATCACGCGCTTTTTCAGAATCCTTAATATTTTTAAGGATAAACCGATACAGATTATCTGCATATAAATCAACAGTCTTATTAAATTCTTGTACTGTCATTCTTATTAAGCATTCTAATTGATAAAAGCAGCTTTCGTTTGTGGTATGACGGATAGGTTACCCTAAAGTTACAGCAATCTTTTAAATTTATTAAAAAATGCTACTTTAGCCCTCTAAAGATAAAATCCTTTTGACATAAATAATTATTTTATTACAACAGATATCAATTAGGTCAAGACTTTTAGCCTCACTTGCTTGTTTTTTATTTCATTTATAAAAAATTATTGTAACAAATGAATACTTATAAACGTCACATCATAAAAATGGGATAATTTAAAATAAATACTGAAACTAATTTTGTAACAAATCTATTATTGCATTCGTCACAGAACAAGAATAAAGTAAAATCCACAATAAAAAATTACAGCTGTAACAAATCTACAAATACAAACGTCACATAACAAAACTGAAATCTTAAAAAAATAAATTATGAAAACTGGAAACATAAAAATAAAATTAGTTGGACTTGTTTTATTAACAGGCTTCTCAATATTTAGTTCCACAGCTCAAGAAAAAAGAACCGTTGGTGATTTCAACGGAGTAAAAGCTGGCGATAATTTTAATATTATTCTTTCGCAAAGCGACTCAAATACTGTTAAAGTTGATGCAGATGAAAAATCCCAACTGCAAATTAAAACCGAAGTAAAAGATGGTATATTATCCATTATTGCGGTAGACAATATTAAAAGTGATAAACCTTTAGTGATAAATATTGGAATTAAATCACTTAGCAATTTGGATATAACTGGTGCTGCAGACGTAAAGTCCGGCAATCAGTTAATATGTGACAAATTAACAATTTCGTCAAATGGTGCCGGAAAAATCCATTTGGATATTAAAGCAAGTGATGTTAAAACTAACATTAGCGGGGTTGGTAATGTTGTATTGATCGGAGCTGCGCAAATATTAGAAGCAACCTTATCAGGAGTAGGTAATTTACGTGCATCGAACCTGGAAGTTGATAAAGCAAAAGTTAAAGTATCCGGTGCAGGTGATGCAAAGATAAATGTTAAACAAAATTTAGATGCAGATGTTTCGGGCGTTGGTTCTGTAATTTACAAAGGGAATCCGACCGATAGAAATATAAGCATTACCGGTTTTGGATCGGTTCGTGAAAGCAGAAGTGGTAATGGTGAAGAAACTGCCACTGATACAACAAAACTTAAACTTGGAAAAAAGAAATACGTAATTATAGGTGATGGCGATGATGATGACGAGGATGAAGAAGTTATAAGTAAAAAAGATTCTTTAAGGAATTATAACGAAGAGTTCAAACACTGGACTGGTTTTGAAATAGGAGTTAATGGTTTATTAGATTACAATAATAAGTTAGATGCTCCGGAAGGCGCAACATTCTTAGAATTGAACTATGCAAGGTCAATTCATTTCGGACTAAACCTACTGGAAAAAAATTTCCATATCTATAAAAATTATGTAAACCTGGTAACCGGATTTGGTTTCGATTTTAAGCACTATGCATTAAAAAACAATGTAACATTAAATTCTGATGCCACCTATCTGGATGCTTCAAATGACGCGGTAAAGTACAAGAAAAACACATTGAATGTAAGTTATATCAAAGCACCATTAATGATCGAGTTTAACACCGGAAAAAAATCCAATCATAATTTCCATGTAGCTGTTGGTGCACAATTTGAATACCGTATACATTCTGTATTAAAACAAAAATATGATCTGAATGATAAGCATAACAAAATAAAACAACGTGATGATTTTAACCTGGAGCCTTTTCTTTATACAGCTACTGCTCGCATTGGTTATAATAATGTTACACTATTTGCAAATTATGGCTTGAACAGGTTATTTAAAAAAGATAAAGGGCCACAAGTATATCCATTTACAGCAGGAGTTAATTTCAATTTCTAAATTTGTTCAGGCTTTGTAGATAGATCAATAAAGTTTCGCTACTAATTGTCTTAGTAGTGAAACTTTATTTTTTTGTTTTCCATGGGATCACAGCAAACAAATTCAAAATTCTTCTCAAAACATCAAAATACAATGTAAACCATAATAAGAATGACATGGCCCAAATAACACCAATATTAACCCAATAAGTGCTGTATAAGTTTCCAAACACATTTTTAGTTGGCGAAAAAAAATGCGAGCGTATAAAATGATCCTTGGGTCCATCTCTATAAATAGGATCTCCGGTAGCGATCAGTTTTCCATCACTTTCAACGACCTCATCCAGATCAGAACCTGCATTTTTTAAAAGATCTTCAATTTTTGAATTTTGGTAATTGCTCAGCAACTGCTGATATTCTGCCTTATGTAAATCATTTCCTTGAAATCCACTCATCCATTCATCCTTGCTCTTAACGGCCTTTTCATATTTTTGAGAATAGTGGTCCTTCACTTTTACCAGGTATTCTTTTAACTCATTAATTAAGTTTTCATCAATATTTCCAGCATCCATATTATTCAAAGAAGCAAATATTATTTCCGGAATAGCTTTCATTTCCTGATCTACTTCGTGTTTTAAAATTTCCAAATTTAAAGAAACGGCCTTTTTATTTTCAAGAGCATCTACCAGTTCATTCATTTTCGAAAACCAATACACTTTTTTAAAACTGGCATTGCTTATTTCTTTTTCATAATTATAAATTTGTTTCTCATACTTATTATCTACAAACTGGTTAACAGCCAAAGCCTCAAATGCCCATCGTGAGGTCATTATCTCTCCTGAAAATGGCACCAACGACTGGCTGGAGATTTTAGGATTTAATTCTTCGAACTTCACAATTACTCCACTTAATAATATTTGCGGGATCAACAAAAAGGGAATCAAAATATAAATGGTTACGGCTGAATTAAATGCTGATGAAATATTCAACCCCAACATATTTGCAAAACAAGAAGCAGTGAATAAAACCATCCAATAATCCAAATACATTCCTTTGATCTCTAAAATATAATTCCCTATTAAAACAAAAGTTATCGTTTGAATGGCGGAAATAAAAAACAGGATAAGTATTTTAGAAGTTAAATAACTTCCTTTACTCAAATTCAAAAACGATTCCCGTTTTAAAATTTTCCTGTCCCTGATAATTTCCTCCGCACTAACGGTAAGGCCTATGAATAAAGAAACGATCACACACATAAAAATATATGCCGGCATATTTTTATTATCAGAAAATAAATAATTCTGATCGTTTTTATAATATTTGATAAGCGTGGCTAAAATTAAGGCAAGCAGAGGCGCCTCTAAAAGATTTATAAAAAGATATTGTGTATTCGACAATTTCGATAATACATCACGGGTAGTGAATACTTTGAATTGGTTTAAAAAATTCGGTTTTTTAAACGTGTTTTTTATTGGTTGTTTGGCAGTGTCCTTTGAAATAGACGGATTAACAGTGTTTTTAGAAATATAAAATTCATTCCACTCTTTTGGAGATATTCTTCTTAATCTTGTTTGATTGCCATTTTCATCCAATACTTTTGATTCAATAATATTAAATATCTGTTCAGGATTTACATTACCGCAAGTATTACATTCACTTTCATTCGCATTCACCTGGTTGATAAGGGTTTTAAAATAGATCACCGATTCCACAGGGTTACCATTGTAAATAGGATAACCACCAACATCAAGGATAAGAAGCTTATCAAACATTTTAAAAATTTCAGAAGAAGGCTGATGGATCACAACGAAAATAAGTTTTCCTTTCAGCGAAAGCTCCTTGAGCAGATCCATTATATTTTCCGAATCCCTTGAAGACAGCCCCGAGGTGGGCTCATCAACAAACAATACTGAAGGCTCCCGAATTAGCTCCAAAGCAATGTTTAATCTTTTTCGTTGTCCCCCACTTATAGTTTTATCAAGTGAATTACCAACTTTTAGGTCCTTCGTTTCATAGAGGCCCAAATCATTGAGCATTTCAATAACCATCCGATCAATTTTTTCATCCGAATAGTCGTCAAAACATAATTTAGAATTATAAAATAAATTTTGATAAACGGTAAGTTCTTCAATCAATAGATCATCCTGAGGAATATATCCAATTACACCTTCCAGCTCTTTTTTATCCTGGTGAAGATCATGTCCATTTACCAGGACCTCTCCTGATGAAGGGGTATTGTTACCATTTAAAATATTAAGCAGCGTGGATTTCCCAGCCCCGCTCCCACCCATAATACCGATCAGCTTTCCTGAATTTTCAGTAAAGTTTAGCTTATGCAATCCTATGTGTCCACTTTTAAATTTAAAATCAATATCATTTACAGCGAACACAATTTTACTTTCCGAAAGATCATTGGAGAAAGCAAATACAATATCGCTGTAATAAATTGGCTGAACTTTTGAACTTCGAATGGAAGAGCCTTGTGATAAAACATAAATTTTATGAGGAGTGATAATTTGTCCGTTTAAAAACAGTTCTGCATCGCCATAATAGCGAATAAGATATATTCCTATACTTTTAATATGTAAAACAGCCAGATCGCCTATTATGGATTCAGAATATAACTTTTGCGTGTTAGCCTCCAAAGAAATTTGAGAAGGCGCAATCGATCTGTTTTTCTGATTACTGATAACAAGAAAATTTTGAGAATCTTCAATCTCTGAAATAGTATTTTTTGATGCTAAAGACAAACACTGGTTAAATTCTTCATCAGGAATTTTAAATGAGGAAGAAACAGTATATATGAACTCCATTTCCTGCTCAGAAATGGAACCATTTGAACTTACAAATTCAATAAGATTCAACAAAACAATAAATTTCTGCTTTTGAGTCAGTTCCTCATTTATCTGATCACAAATAACAATTACTTTAACAGAACTAACCGCCAAACGTCTTTTTTTCTTCTCCCCCTGTGCTCCCTCATCCTGCAATTTTAAAAAACCTTCATAAATAGCAAGGTACTCTTGCACCTGCTCTTTATTAAGTTGTTGTTTCAAATAAGATTCAACTACACTTTTAGCATCAACAGTATTTTCGTCAGATTTAGCAATGATAGCGAACAGTCGCATCAATGCTTTCAGAATCTTTTCACTCATTTTTTGTTTTTGTTATCACAAATTAAATTTCCCCAATAGGATATTAATTTTTAAGCTGAGTTCGATTAATAAAATAAAAATAATTTGTTTAAAACCTTTTTCATTAGGGCGTTCCCCTTTCTTTGAAAAAAGAAAGGGGCGGGCTTTCCGCTTCAATCTTTTCTAAACAGAAAAGGATTTACGCTGCAATCCCTAACGCAGCATTTTCAGTGAAAGAGAATTTGTCAGCTTTTATTGGGCTTTAGCCTAACTTAACAATCGGACTCCGATTTTTAAGTTTCAATTGTTAGCGCAATTTCTTGATACGAATTTAACGAATTTATATCAATAAAAATGCCCCCTTGAAAGAGGGGGCATTATAAAATAATTATAAACAGGAATAGTAACTATTAATTTCCTTTACGCAACTTTCAATTTCGTCAAAGTTGATTTTTTGAGTTTATCTTTAGCGTAACGCAGTGTCAGGTTAACCTCCTTCACAGTTGCATCAGAAGGGGTATCAAACATCAGATCCATCATGATAGCCTCGCAAATCGAACGTAAACCACGTGCACCTAACTTAAATTCCATTGCTTTCTCTACAATAAAATCCAACACACCTTTTTCAAATGTGATTTTTACACCATCCATTTCAAACAAATGCAAATATTGTTTTATTAATGCATTTTTGGGCTCGCTCAAAATCCTGCGTAACGTATCCGCATCCAAAGGATTCAAATAAGTTAATACCGGCAAACGACCTATTAATTCAGGTATTAAACCAAAACTTTTTAGATCCTGAGGCGAAACATATTGCAATAAATTATCAGTATCAATGCTAACTTTTTCTTTGTTTACATTATAACCGATAGCTTGTGTTTGCAAGCGTTTTCCGATATTCCTGGTGATCCCGTCAAAAGCTCCGCCACAAATAAATAATATGTTCTTCGTATTTACCTGTATCATTTTTTGTTCAGGATGTTTACGTCCGCCTTGTGGTGGAACACCTACAACTGAACCTTCCAGTAATTTCAATAAACCTTGCTGAACACCTTCACCTGAAACATCACGGGTGATAGAAGGATTATCGCTTTTACGCGCTATCTTATCGATCTCATCAATAAATACAATTCCTCTTTCGGCAGCAGTAACATCAAAATCGGCAGCTTGCAAAAGACGTGATAAAATACTTTCCACATCTTCACCAACATAACCAGCTTCGGTAAGCACTGTTGCATCTGCAATGCAAAAAGGTACATTAAGTACTTTTGCAATGGTTCGCGCCAACAATGTTTTACCTGTTCCTGTTTCACCTACCATTATCACATTTGATTTATCGATCTCCACTTCATCTTTCTGAGCTGTTTTCGACTGACTTTTAATCAAACGTTTGTAATGGTTATAAACAGCTACTGACAGAACTTTTTTTGCCTCATCCTGGCCGATCACATACTCATCCAAATGTTTTTTAATCTCCATTGGCTTCAGGAGATGCAATGCATTAAAGATGGAAGCACCTGAATTCTGGCTTGCTTCATCACGCACTATGGTTTGAGCCTGAGTAACGCAGTGATTACAAATATGCCCGGTGATACCCGCAATGAGTACTTCCGTTTCTTGTTTCTTGCGTCCACAGAATGAACATTTTATTTCTTTTTCTTCTTTTGCCATTTTTTTACAAATTTTCCAGCGAATAACGAATTTCCCGAATAACGAATCTGTATTTATTCGTTATTCGGGAAATTCGTTATTCGTTGAAATATTATTTAGATTTCGCTAAAACTTCATCCACCATGCCGTATGCTTTAGCTTCTTCAGCTGTCATCCAACAATCGCGGTCACTATCAGCCCAAACTTTTTCATAGGTTTGTCCGCTGTGTTTAGCAATAATATCGTACAATTCTTTTTTCAATTTTTGAATTTCACGAGCAGTGATCTCGATGTCAGAAGCTTGTCCTTCAGCACCACCCATTGGCTGGTGAATCATCACACGTGAGTGTTTTAATGCAGCACGTTTACCTTTTGTACCAGCACACATAAGCACTGCACCCATTGATGCTGCCATACCTGTACAAATAGTTGCTACATCAGGCGTAATGTATTGCATGGTATCATAAATACCTAAACCTGCATACACAGAACCTCCCGGGCTATTCATGTAGATCTGGATGTCTTTTTTAGCATCCACCGATTGTAAGAATAAAAGCTGAGCCTGAATGATATTAGCCACCTGGTCGTCAATTCCTGTTCCAAGGAAAATAACGCGATCCATCATCAAACGGGAAAATACGTCCATTTGGGTTACATTTAACTGACGCTCTTCAATGATATAAGGCGTTACATTACTTACATTGTGTCTGCTGTAAGAGTCAAACGTAGTACCGCTGATACCGCGGTGCTTTACAGCGTATTTTCTGAATTCATTGTTATCAAACATATAGTTGAGTTTAAAGTTTAAAAGGTTAAAAGGTTATAAAGTTTTTATAATAGTTTTGATTGCAAAAATTAAACCTCAATAAATTTAATGTCTTTTTGGCATAAAAATTTATAACGATCTAAAATCGCAGTTATGCATTTTTGAAAAAATCATCGTAAGAAAGTTCCTGGTTCTCCAATGTAAATTTGGATTTAAAGAAAGCCAATACTTTTTCTCCGTACAATTTTTCGTATATTTTTTTTGCTTCGTCTTTATTTGATAATACTCTTTGTGTTGTTGAGTTCAATGCCTCAGCATCCATTGGAGTTGGATCATATTTACCAAATTGCTCTATGATCATTTGTTTGGTAGATTCAATAACTTCCTCATTGGTTACCTGGATATTATTATCCTTAATGATCTTGTTTTCGATCAACGACCATTTTAATCCTTTTGAATATCCTTCAAACTCAGATTCTACTTGTTCAGGTGTTACCGGCTTTTCATTTACCGCAACTATCCAGCGTTTCAAAAATTCGGTAGGTAAATTAAAATTGATCTTGTTCATCAAATATTCAACTACGTCATTGTAGAATTTGCGTTCGCTGTCATTAATGAACATTCCCGTCAATTCATCTTTAATTTTAGCTTTAAATTCTTCTGCACTGGTGATAGTTCCTTCACCATAAATTTTATCAAATAACTCCTGGTTAACATCAGAACCGGCTAAACGACTGATATTTTTTACTGTGAACTGGATCTTTGATGTTATTTTTTCGGCCGCATCTTTTTCAATACCCAACATAGTTGCGATATCAACAGGATTATCAGCTAATTTTTGAGCATCCAATACTACTTTATCATCTTTCTTTAAACCGATCAATGCCTTTTTGGTGGCTTCATCTTTTACTCTGTCAAGAAATATAGATGATGTTTTGAAAATACCACCCGCTAAAATTTCTCCATTAGCATCCAATTCTACAAAATCACCATTCAACAGATCACTTTCACCGGAAACATCAACATTCTCCACCTTTCCGTAACGTTTAGAAATATCAGAGATATATTTGTTTATCAGTTCCTCATCAATTTTCACAGTTTTATAGGTGAATTTATCTTTCGCTGAAAGTTCAACACTAAATTTAGGAGCAAGTCCCATTTCATATAAAAATTCAAAGTCTTTTTGATTATCCCAATCAATATGGCTATCTAATTTTGGTAAAGGGTTGCCCAATACTTCAATTTTATTTTCATTTATATAGGTATACAATGAATCGTTTAACAACTTATTGATCGCTTCAACTAATACAGACCTACCATACATTTTTTTTATCACTCCTGAAGGAACTTTTCCCGGACGAAATCCTGGTATAGTCGCTTTTTTCTGATGGGCTTTTAAGGCACTCTCAACTTTAGGTAAATAATCTTCAGCCGCTACTTTCACTCTAAGTACAGCATTTAATTCATCAACATTCTCTTGAGTAATATTCATTTTGTGAAATTTTTAATTTAGTATCCTGATAACTATCGGGATTTTGATTTTTAGGAATACAAAAGTACAAAAAAATTAGGATTTATTTATACTTTAATCCAGGTCAGGGGTAGATTTTTTAGCCAAAAAAAGATAAAAAAAAGCAAGCTTTTGGTCCCAAAAGTAAAATATATTAAATGTTGGTTCTTTCAGGGATATGCTGCGTTAGGGATTGAAACGAAAATCCTTTCCTGTCGCCAGCTGGCGAAAGGAAAGATTGAAGTGAAAAGCCCGACACTTTCTTGTTTAAGAAAGTGGAACGCCCAAATGAATAAATATCTAATAATAAACTAAACACCCTAAAACGAAAAAAGCCCCGATCTTAATAGAACGGGACTTTTCTGGTAAATTATAACTGAATATAATTATGCTAATTTTACATTTACAGCATTTAAACCTTTTTTACCTTCTTGTACTTCGAAAACTACCTCGTCATTTTGACGGATTTCTTCTTTCAAGCCAGACACGTGTACAAAAAATTCTTCTCCAGAATCATTTGCCTTAATGAATCCAAATCCTTTTGTTTCATTAAAAAACTTTACAGTTCCATTTTTCATTTTAATAATAATTGTTTTGATTAATAATACTGCAAAGATAACTAAAAAAATGAAATGAGCGGCAATTCTTAGTATTTATTCCGTAAATTTTATGCAAAATTTATTAAAACGCCTATAAACAGGGCATGTTCTAAAACGACAAAAAAACACTTTTTATTTGATTCTATTCAAAATTTCGGCCAATTTTGACCATTTCTGATCATTTTTTTCAAAAAATCACTTGCTTCCACTTAATTCTTTCAATGCTATTTGTGCCGGCTCAAATTTCGGATCAATGTCCAAACAAGCTTGAAAATCTATTGCTGCATTTTTAATATCTCTTTTACTTTGATAGCAGACACCGCGTCCGTAATAGGCTTGTACATATTTAGGGTCAATACGCATGGCTTCTGTAAAATGACTTATTGCAAGATCATATTTTTTAAAATTCACCAAATGTATCACCCCAATATTATAATGGGCATTTTTGCTACCCTGATCCATTTGTATCAGATTGGTATAGGTTTCCAATGCATTGGTCCATTCCCCCATATCTTGATAACATTTCCCTAAATTATACCAGGCCTCTGTACTATTTTCATCTATTCTGATGGCATTTTTATAATATTGTATCGCCAATGGATTTTTTTTCGCAGCGCATAATATTCCTAATTGTATATAGGCATTATAATACTGCTGATCCTGTTCCACAGCCGTTTGCATACTCGAAATAGCTTTAGCGGTATCCTTCAACTCCTTATAATTCATACCTTTCATGAAATACGCCTTTGCATTGTATTGATTTACTTTCAAGGCCATATTAATGTATTTCATTGATTGCTCATTCTTACGAACATATAAATACAACTCCGCCAATTTGAGCATTGCATCCACATTTTTATTATCAAGGTTGATACATTTTTCCAAGGCCATTTTAGCATTTCCGGTTTGGTTCGTAACAAAATAAAGATCCGAAAGTGTACTATAATATCCGGCTTTTGAACTGTCAATTTTCATAGCCTTTGTTATATCACCAAAGCTTTCGTTGTATTTTTTTTTATCAAAATAATACTTAGCGCGCTTATGGTATAGATCGGCATTATCAGGTTGTTCAAGTAATTGAGCATCCAATTGTTTCAACTCTTCAGAAACATTTTGAGAAGTTGAATCTGTTTTTTTTGTTTCGGAAATGGTGTTATCTCTTCCACAAGCGGTTAGCATAGTTATACCGATCAACACTGACGATAATAAATAAAAAAATGATCTGATTTTCATATAACAAAAGTAAATAAAAAATGTCATCTCTTTTTGCAATGTATTAGATACATTACATTTGAGATGACATTATAAAAATATTAAGCTATTGATTTCCCTGTCCCTTCTCCCCTCTCCAAATGGAGAGGGGCCGGGGCTAAGGTATTTATTTAGCTGCTACTAATTCAAGCGCTGCTACTTCAGTTCCACTGTTTAATGCTTCTCTGATCTTGAATTCAATTTCTTCCGTAAGATCAGGATTATCATTAAATAATGACTTCACAGAATCACGTCCCTGACCTAATTTGGTCTCACCGTAACTGAACCATGAACCGCTTTTTTTGATAATATTGTTTTCTACACCTAAGTCAACGATCTCGCCTACTTTAGAGATTCCTTCGCCATACATGATGTCAAATTCCGCCTGACGGAAAGGAGGAGCTACTTTGTTTTTAACAACTTTAACACGGGTACGGTTACCAACCACTGCATCGCCATCTTTAATTTGTCCGATCCTGCGAATATCCAAACGCACAGAAGCATAGAATTTTAGAGCGTTACCACCTGTTGTAGTTTCAGGATTACCGAACATTACACCGATCTTTTCACGTAATTGATTGATAAAAATACAGCAGCATCCTGTTTTGCTTATAGTTCCGGTTAATTTACGCAATGCCTGAGACATTAAACGAGCATGTAAACCCATTTTTGAATCGCCCATTTCGCCTTCGATCTCACTTTTAGGAACCAATGCAGCTACGGAGTCAATTACAATAATGTCAATGGCTCCCGAACGGATCAGGTTTTCAGCAATTTCTAATGCTTGCTCACCATTATCCGGTTGAGAAATTAATAGATTTTCGGTATCCACCCCTAATTTTTCAGCATAAGTACGGTCAAATGCATGTTCCGCATCAATAAAAGCAGCTATACCACCGGCTTTTTGCACTTCAGCAATAGCATGTAATGTTAAGGTTGTTTTACCGGATGATTCCGGTCCATAAATTTCAATTACTCTTCCTTTTGGTAAACCGCCTATGCCTAAAGCAATATCCAATGATAAAGATCCTGTAGGGATTACTTCAACGTTTTCAGCCGGCTTATCCCCCATTTTCATGATGGAACCTTTACCATACGTTTTTTCTAATTTATCGAGAGTAAGTTGCAAGGCTTTTAATTTTTCCTTGTTGATCTCTTTTGCTTTATCAGCACCTTTAGTCCCTTTTGCTTCTTTGGTTTCTTTGCTCATTTTATTTGTGGATTTAGTGATTTTTGAGTTATTTCTATAATTGTTATTTATTATTGATTCAATATCTGCTCCGTATGATTTTTAGTATTAACCTTCGAGATCACTTTTTCAATCTTCCCTTTTTCATTGATCACAAAAGTGGTTCGAACGATCCCATCAAACACTTTCCCCATAAACTTCTTTTCGCCCCATACATCGTAAGCTTCAATTATTTTCCTATCAACGTCAGCAATTAATGGGAAAGGTAATTTGTATTTATCTATGAATTTTTTATGTTTTTTTTCATCATCAGCACTAATTCCAACTATTGCATACCCTTCTTTTTTCAATGCTGCATAATTATCACGCAGGTTACACGCTTCGGCCGTACATCCGGGAGTATCATCTTTGGGGTAAAAATAAATTACTAATTTCTTACCTTTAAAATCTTTTAAAGCAATAACATTACCATCCTGATCTATTCCTTTAAAATCAGGAGCTTTATCGCCTTCTTTTAAACTTGTACTATAATTTGCCATCCTAATTTTACTTTCAAAAATAAACGATTAAACGCTAAATAAAAATTTGTTTTCTGCATTTTTATTAACAAATCCGGACAAAAAAAAGATGCTATTTCCTTAATTTAGGTCAGACTTTAAAATTCAGACTATCAAAAGAAAAGTGTATTAATTTTGTAATATTCTCCATACTTCCCATATCTCCATAACATCCGATTTTTCTATATGTTTCATCCGGTATTTTTGATTTTTTGAAATCAGGTAAATAATTTTCTCATCCTCATCAATACTTATATTTTTGCATTGAAGACCGTTTACAGTTACAATTATATACGCTTTGTTATCTTTAATTTCAGATGGGCTGATCTTAATACCAACCACTGTAGCTCCATCGGGTATTTCAGGTTCCATGGAATCGCCTTCAATATCAAAAGCACGTGCAATACCATAAGGTTGAAATGGGATCTTTATTGTTTCCAATTCCCGGATATATCCAAGGTCTCCAAAACTTCTTGCATAACCTGCTGCTGCGGCTAAAGGAACTTTTCCAATTTCGAATAATTTAGTATCCTCCGTTTTTTTACTTGCTTTTAAATTCTCAATATCCTGATAAACCAATTCTTCAAGAGAAGTATCAAAATAAGATGCGAGTTTCATCAGTTTATGTATATCGGGTAAAGAACGTCCTTCCTCGTATGCTTTATAGGAGGATTTTCCTTTTAAGAAAAGCAGGTCAGCCATTTGTTCAAGGGTGTTGCCTTTTTGTTTTCTTAGAAAGAATAAATTGGGTCCGATATAGGAATGTTTTTCTTTTCTGGGTACTGACATATTGCTAATTTTTGGTAAAACTACAAAAAAGAACTTAAAAAGTACAAAAATTCCGAACTTTTTATTAACAAAGGATTAACAGGTTGGTTTTTAGGGTAAAAGCACTAACAAGATGAGAATCGCGATACAAGTAAAATCTTCTAAAAGCTCAAAGTCTTGCACAAAAGCTGGAAATCTTGCACTGAAAGTATATTGATTTGAATCAACGAACATAAACAATAAAAAAAGACCAGAGAGCAACCTCTGGTCTTTTATATTAGAAAATTAGAGTGAATTTTTATTGCCCGCCCATTTCCTTCATCATTGCATTTTGCAGTTCTTCAACAGTGGTAACGATATAACCTTCTTTTGGAATTTCAAATTTACTATCTGAAACCTTCTCTTTCGAAATATTTTTTGCGGTAAGTTTCATTTCCATGCCACCCTGATTTATGGAATATTCCAAAGGAAAGCCTTTTAAACCTTTGTAAACAGGCTTAATATCATTAGTTGGGATCTCTTCTGAATAAAACACATCTATTGCCGCACCGTTACTTTCTTTTGAGGTTATTTCAGCCTTTTTACATTTATACCCTGCTATCATTTTTGTTTCTTCGGTATATTTTATGAGTATTTCAGGAGCCGTATCCTGTTCCTTTTTAATATCCGATTCATTCATTTTAATTAAATACTTTTTCCCCATAATATCCATCAGGGAAACTATATTTTTATTTTTGTTATCCATAATAAAGGTAGAACTTTGCATTGGCATATTCATGTCCACCCTGAATTTATCCGACTTTATGTATGTAACGGTTTCAGAACCTTTAAACATTGCTAATGCTTCTGGAGGAAGCCCTGAACCTTCAAAGGATATACTATAGGTTACAGTACCTTCAAAGTTTGAATTGTTTTGTGCGTTAACTTTTATAAAGCACAATATGGAAAGGCTGATCGCCAATATTGTTTTTTTCATGGGAATTTTAATTGTTGGAACGTTGGTTAGTTAGGGTAATGGTAATGGTACAATTTAACAATTTTTCAGTAGGCAATGTAAGAAGGAATTTTGACAATTAAGCAATTTTGCAATAGACAATCAGGATTGGTTAAATTGCATAATTGCCTACTGATAAATTGTAAAATTGTTTAAATTGTTTTTATTGCCTATTGATAAATTGCCAATTGCTTTATTGGTATCTATTGAAAATCGATAAAGAGATCTGTCATTTCTTCCATCGATATCTGTTTATAATCATTTGGAAGTTCGAACGTAGCATTCTCAATCTCTTCTTTTGTTACTGATGCAGCAGTAAATTTCATTTCAAGCCCAAATTTTTTGATTTTATATTCCATCAAAACCCCATCTATCATATAATAAGGATTTGCAAAATTAGGATTTTTGATATCCAGGTCGGTAGTATAATAAACAGGATAGTCCAGAGGATCGCCACCTTTGTAATGAATGATTACTTTTTTACATTTATAACCGGCAATTATTTTAGTTTCTTTGGTTGGAATAACTTCTAAATTAAATAATTCGTTTTCTTTTTTTATTTCCGCAGCATTTTGGATCACAGAATATTTTTTATCCATGAACCTGATCAACTGGGTAAATGTTTTTGTTTCTGGTTCTGAAATAAATGATGTGGTCAAAAGTCCCATCCCTGCGCTCATTTCGGCAGACGATTTATTATCTTTGAACTTGATTTTCATTTTGCTTGGAGCCATACTTGCCATCGGGCTTTCTGTATCAATAACTTCTGCATTATAGGTGATCAGGCCTTCCGAAATAAAACCTTCGTCTACGGGGGGACTACAACTTATCCATAAAACTAAATTTACAAAAAAGATAAAACTAAAAATTAATCGTTTCTTCATCGAATTTTCAAACAATATTTCTACTTAATTGGTTAAAGATAAATAATTTATTGATTAACTTGAATATCATTCTAAAATAATAATTTAAAAACCAGGGGCATCGTGGGATTTTAACTGTGTTACTTGGCAAATAAAGGTGTTGTGATTTCACCACCGCCCATCTCTATCAATGATTGCATGTTTGGGCGAAGGAATCAAACAATGTTCAATTTTCAACCCCTTCAAAGGATTCATGATAAGCTCCTGAATGAAAAAAACAGATACAAAGTTTTTTTGATTTCTCTATATTAGAATCGGTATGAATTTTATATACCTGCAGAATTACTTATAAAAACTATACTTATTGGAATGTTTTATTGAGGAAACTTGAATTGCTTGAATTTCTTACTTTTCGGTAATTAGTTTATACCTATTGGAATTCGGCCAACTTATTGGTCATTTCTTCCAATGATATTTGTTTGTAATCATCCGGCAGTCCAAAAGTAGAATTATCTACGTCTTCCTCCACTACTGATGTTGCAGTGAATTTCATTTCCAGACCAAATTTTTTAATTTGAAATTCCATCAATACACCATCTAACATATAAAAAGGACTGGCAAAATTTGGATTTTGAACATTTAGATCAGTAGTATAATAAGCATAACTGTCCGATGATTCCTCTCCTTTGTAATGTACATTTACTTTTTTACAATTATAACCGGCAATTATTTTAGTTTCTTTTGTTGGTGTAACTTCTAAATTAAATAATTCGTTTTCTTTTTTTATTTCAGCAGCGTTTTGAATTACTGAATATTTTTCTCCGATCAATTTGATTAATTGAGTGAAAATTTTTGTTTCCGGATCTGAAATAAAAGATGTGGTCAACATTCCCATCCCTGCGCTCATCTCCACAGCTGATTTATTGTTTTTGAACTTAAAAGTCATTTTACTTGGAGCCAGCATTGCCATTGGGCTTTCCGAATCAACAACTTCTGCATTATATGTAATGGTACCTTCCGAAATAAAGTTTTCTTTATTAGAAGGAGAACCGCAACGTACCCATAGCAATAAGGTTGTAAAAGTAATAAAACTAAAAATTAATGTCTTTTTCATTGATTTTTTTAAAACAATTTTATCTTTTTCAAAGTTTAATTTGATAAAGATAAAATATCTTATTGATTCTTAACCAATCATTTTTCAGATTAATTTAATATCCCAACGTTTTCATCATGGATTTAAAACTTTGTTCCTTTGCAAATAAACGTGTTGTGATTTTTCCATCCTCATCCTTATCAATGATCACATGCTTGGGAGCAGGTATCAAACAATGTTGAATTCCGCCATAGCCTCCTAAAGATTCCTGGTAAGCACCGGTATGAAAAAAACCAAGGTACAAAGGCTCTTTTTGTTTTTCATTAACTATTGGCATATAAACCTGATTTAAATGCGATTCAGCATTATAATAATCCTCGCTGTCGCATGTTAAACCACCTAAATTCACACGTTGGTATTCTTTTTCCCAATGATTAATAGCCAACAAAATAAATTTCTGTTTAATACCCCAGGTATCGGGTAAGGTAGTAATGAATGAACTATCGATCATGTACCAAAGTTCATTATCATTTTGTTTTTTTATATCTACAATTGAATATAATGCTGCACCACTCTCACCTACTGTAAAACTGCCAAATTCAGTAAAAATATTGGGTTCATCTACCCCTCTCTCATCACATACATTTTTGATCTTTTGAATTATTTCATCCGCCATATACCCATAATCGTAGTTGAAACCTAAGGAGGCACGAATTGGAAATCCTCCTCCAATATCCAATGAATCAAGGCTGGAACAAACTTTTTTAAGATCACAATATACGTTTATGCATTTTGTTAATTCAGTCCAATAGTAGGTAGTATCTTTAATACCGGTATTGATAAAGAAATGGAGCATTTTTAACTCACATTTTGAACTGTTCTTAATATGGCCGTTATAATAATCAATAATATCAGCCTGTCTGATCCCCAAGCGGGATGTATAAAATTCAAATTTAGGTTCCTCATCAGTAGCAACACGTATTCCAACCTTAAACTTTTTTTTGCAAAGTTTTTCTAAAGGAGCCAATTCGTTTTTATTATCCAGAATAGGAATGGTATTCACAAAGCCATCATTCACTAATTCGCTGATATACTTTAAGTATGCAGGTCGTTTATATCCATTATTGATGATATACGTATCTTTTGCAATTTTGCCGGCAGTATATAACGAACGAACAATAGGAACATCAAAAGCAGAAGATGTTTCCAAATGAATATCATTTTTCAAAGCTTCTTCCAGCACAAAAGAAAAATGAGAACTTTTGGTACAATAACAATATGTATATTTGCCTTTGTAATCAGCTTTTGCAATAGCCACATTAAATATTTTTTTGGCTTTTTGAATTTGAGAACTTATCTTTGGTAAATAAGAAATTTTTAATGGAGTACCATATTGTTTAATTATATCCATTAAAGGAATATTATTAAAATGAAGTTCGTCATCTATAACTTCAAAGCCTTCTTGTGGAAAATCGAAGGTTTGCTGAATTAAATCACTGTATTTATTTTCCATTCTTCACCAGAAATTGAGTAGTTTTCTATTATTTTGCAAAGGTATTTAAATACTTTGATATCTTTTAAATAAGTTTATCAATTAAAAAATTGTACCATTAATAGAATAGACGATATTGCCCCTTTAAATAATACAAAAGGTTTGTATTTTTGTGAGCATTGGTAATAAAAAAAATACGAAAATAAAAACCATATAACGGTATGAAAAATGTAAAATTTATTGAAGTAAAATCAGAAATAGGCGCAGGAACCCGTGGTGCCAGTATGGGGGTGGATGCAATAAAAATTGCAGCTCTCGATTATGGAAGCAATATGTTCAAACAAATTGAATCCCTGGAAATAAAAACCGAAAATCAATTACTATTTGAGCCGACAAAAACAACCTATGCAAAGCGTATCAGCGGTATTTTAAGTATTTATGAACGTTTGGCAGCCGTTGTTTCTCAAACATTAAAGAAAAATGGTTTTCCAATAGTTTTAGCTGGAGATCACAGTACTGCAGGAGGAACCATTGCCGGAATTAAAATGGCTTATCCTAAACAAAAATTAGGAGTTATCTGGATTGATGCACACTCCGATATTCATAGCCCTTATACTACTCCAACGGGTAATATGCACGGTATGCCCATAGCTGTTTCTCTTGCTGAAGATAATATAGCCAACAAAATGAATAAGCCCGATAAGGATACTATCGATCTTTGGAATAAATTAAAAAAAGTAGGTGGTATAAGCCCTAAAATAACTTACAAAGACATTGTTTATATTGGTGTACGTGATGTGGAGCCCGAAGAAACCTATTTACTTAAAAAGCATAAAGTAAAAACATTTACCACTGCTGAAGTGAAGCGCAACGGAGTAGAAAAAATTGCCCGAGATGCGCTGGCTCATTTAACACACTGTAATTTAATTTATGTTTCATTTGATGTGGATAGCATGGATTCATCCATTTCAAAAGGAACAGGAACTCCGGTACGAAATGGAATTACAGAAAAAGAAGCAGGCAGTTTATGTGTACGTTTGGTACAAAATGAAAAGGTATGTTGCTTTGAGATCTGTGAAGTTAATCCTACACTTGATAAAGAAAATCTAATGGCGGAAAACACCTTTGAAATTTTACAAAAGGTGGTAAGTCAATTAACATATTAAAACAAATCCGCCCGAACAGCTATGTTCGGGCGGATTTAACAAGATGATTAAGTTTTAAAGCTGTTTCATGCTGAACCTGTTTCAGCATCTACGAGATTCCGAAACAATTTCGGAAGTACCATTTCTTGATGACTTTGAAAGCAGATTGATATTAAGCCCCCCTAAATTAACCCAGCGAAATAAAACCTAAGAAATTATTTCTTCAATTTCACATAAAACAAAGGCCTGTCATCCCCATAATATTGTCCAAATTCATCCAGCCTTTTTACAAGCAGGTCAATTCGAATAACTTGTTTTACCAATGTAAATTTGCGCTTGTCAAAGATCCATTTTTCGCTCATTCTCACCTTCGATATATCTTTTTCGGTTACCTTTTTAGGTGTTTTGCTTTTGCCTTTACCGCTTTTTTGGCTTAGGAAGGCTTGTACCTGGCTAACAGTTAAAGGTGAATCAGTGATAAGGTCATACGCTTGCAGCTTACCGGCAACAACAGCATCCACAATGGTATTAAAGATTTGCTCCTGATCCACATTTTTATTAAGAGACCTCCAATAAGCGTCATCAAAATCTCCAGGTTTAATCATATTTGTGGTGGATTGAATTTGTTCAGCCCAAACTTCACCACTTGTAGTATCTATAATGATAGAAGGAGTTTTAGTGAATGTATAGCCTAATAAGAACTCGGTAGATGAGCCTGTATAAGATTTAATTTTGCTCATACCAAGATCAAAAGCATAACCTAAACTTAAATTTTTATACCGCACACCAGCACTAATGGCAAGGGCATAACTGCTATGATAGGTAAAACCTACCCATCCCATTTTTTTCATATCAACTACAGCATTTATATCAAATTGAAATGGAGCGCCCTTCACATAACGAAACATGATCATCGGATATGCCGTGATCTCTTTTTCTTTGTCTACATCCAATAAATATTTTACTGAACCCTGGTAATGCCGGGATAAATTATAATAACTATCTGCACCGTCAAGTGTACCGTATTTTATTTTGTTACCTAATACCTGAGGAACAGCAAAACCGGCCTCAAGATTTTTCCAGGTGTACGCAACACCAAAATCTGCACTAAAAATAGTTCTGTTTTGTTGTTGTTGGAATAAGATCGGATCATTTACATCGTGTACTTCTGCTTTGGCAAAATTAATTTTGTTATCAAGCATGCCTAAAGCCAGACCGAAATATAAATTGTTATCATCACTGATTTTTATTTTATAAGAATACGTTGCAAATGCTCCAAGCCTGCTTAGGATATCAGTTGAATAGGAATACAGTTTTAGTCCCATACCAACATTTTTTTCTTCAATAGGTGCATCAATTGTTAAATAACTGGTTTGCGGGGCACCAGGCACACTGATCCATTGAGAACGATGTGTTATAAAAGCCCTTATCTTTTCCTTATTACCCGTAAATGCAGGGTTTACAACAAATTGGTTTGTGTAATACTGGCTACTAAAGGATAATTGCTGTGCGAACACACCTCCACCAGCCTCTCTCTGCAGGAAAGCGGAAAAGAAAAGAATGGCTGAAATGATTAATGAATTCTTCATTTGAAGAGTTACTGCTTTCATTCTTCGTATATCTCCTGCGTTAAGCAATAAATTCGTAGATGTTTTTTTATTTAAAAATCCCTGACACAATTATTTTAAAAATTTAAAAAACTCAATGGTTGTTTAAAATTTATTTAAATTGTGCTAAGGAAGCTAGTCTAATTCTTGATCTCAATCTAAATTTACTCCTTAAGTCAATCCTCCTATTTTGAGAAGGATCTTATTTTTTTAATGATCTATGCCAAAAATATTATAAATTTAAAGGACATCTAAGGTATGAAATAAAATTTGTTTTTACCCTTCACCTGTCTATGTATTCAAATTCTTTTTTTTAATGGCCCTCCCCTCACTGGAATAAAACAAAATTTATTCTTAAATATCGTTTAAAATAGTGATCGCACCTTTATATAGTTTTTCTGAACTTTCAAACTTAATGAAATAGTAATAAGTACCATCTGGTAATGGTTTACCGCTGCTCATATTCGATCCATTCCAGGTATTATCATAATCTGCTGATTGATAAACCTCTTTACCTTCAACATTTACCACGATCAATTCGGTATTCGGATACTTTTCAATATTTTTAATGATCCAGATATCATTGAACCCATCACCATTTGGTGTGATCAAATTCGGTATTTTCAACTTATAATCATCCGTAACAGTAACAGTTAATGAATCGGTACTTACACAATTATTAACATCAGTTATAGTAACATAATAAGTAGTTGTTGCAACAGGTGTAGCCACAGGATTTGCAATATTAGGGTTATTAAGTCCTTCACCTGGCGACCAGGAATAGCTTATTCCACCTCCACCACTTAATGTGATAGAACTTCCTAAACTAATGGAAGTATCGTTGAGTGAATTTGTAGCTATAATAGGATAAGCAGAAGCAATAACTGAATCAGAGTTTGCACATCCCGTCAATGGATCTGTTACCGTTAAAGTATATTTCCCTGAACTATCCACTGTAATATCCTGGGTGGTTGCTCCTCCCGGACTCCAGGAGTAAGATGCTCCTGATACAGCCACAGCCGACAGGGTAACCGAATTTCCAAAACATAAAGATAATGGTCCGCTCTCAGTAATGTCAGCATTTGGCATCTCATTAACAGGTATTGCACTACTTACGGTGGTCATACATCCTTTATCAGAAGTAGCGCTGAAAGATACAAGGTATGAGGCATAACTAACATAAGTATGCGATACAGAAGCGTTTAAAACTGTAGAAGAGAATGATGAGAAATCACCAAAATCCCATAAATAATTTTGAATTGTACCACTGCTTATAGACGATACCGCATTGAAAATTGTGGTTTCTCCATTACATACTGCTGCTGCTGTAAAACTTACCACCGGTTTAGGATTAACTTTAATAAAAGCAAGAGTAGAAGTGTCGGTAGGACATACTCCACTTTTCACCCAAGCTTTGAACCATGTTGTTGTAGCAAGGTTATTATAAGCTTGAGCCGAGGTATAGTTGTTTGGAACGATAGGTGCCCACGTAACACCATCTGTTGACGATAGCCAGTTTGTTACATTTCCTACATATCCGCTAAGTGTAAGTATTCCCTGTGAGTTGGAACTTTCACACACCTCTGAATTACCTGTAATAACACCTCCCACTGATAGTGGACTTACAGCAATTGTATCATTTCCTGAGTTTACAGCCACACAGGCTCCCCTTTGAACCACTGCATGGTAAATGGTGGTTACAGTCAAATTGTTATAAATTTGGGAAGAAGTTTGATTGTTTATATCTCCCCAAGAAATTCCACCATCTGATGAAGATTGCCATCCAATTATATTTCCATTGCTACCATTGGCCAAAAGCATACCGGAATTTGAACCATAGCAAACTGTAGCGTTACTGGACACTATTCCACCTAAAGTTGGAGGATCAACTATTACAGTTACATTGAATGGCGCAGGATTCGGACAGCCATTAGCGGATACACTATATTTATAGATAACCCCAACCGTATCTGTTGTTGTATTGATAAGCGCTTCATTCGGATCATTAATGCCACTGCCTGCCGCATTGCTTATACCGGATACTGCCGCTCTTGTCCATGCAAATAATGCACCGGATGTTACACTGGTTGGTGTGTAATTGAAAGGAGCACCGATACACACCACAGGAGGACTAAAACTGCTGCTTAATTTTGGAATCGGATTTACAGTTACAACAACCGCAAAAGTTGTTGGATTTGTACAACCCATAGCAGAAACCGTATAAACATAAGAAACATTTATGGGAGTTTCCGTAGTATTAACAAGGGTTTCGTTTGGATCATCCGTACCACTGCTTGCCGGATTGGTAATACCTATTACTGCTGCTCTTGTCCAGCTAAATGATGAGTCTGCTGATCCACTGGTTGGGATATAATTGAAAACCATACCACTGCATATAGAAGGAGGCGTTAACGTACTGCTCAAAGAATGTGTACAAATACATGTTAAATTTACTGTAACAACCACATTGTAACCAGTTGGATTTGTACAACCATTTGCAGAAACGGTATACACATAAGTAACATTTACCGGAGCTGTTGACGTATTGATAAGGGTTTCGATTGGATCGTCAGAACCTATACTTGCCGGATTGCTGATACCTGCTACTGCTGCTCTTGACCATGAGAAAGATGTTCCCGGTATTGAACTTGTAGGCAAGTAATAGAAAGTGGTATTATTACATATTGCCGGAGGTGTTAATGTACTGCTTAATGTTGGATTTGGGTTAACAGTAACTTTTACACTGTAAGTGTTTGCATTAATACATCCGTTGGCCGATAACGTATAAATATAGGTAACATCAACCGGAACAGCTGTTGTATCCGTAAGAGCTTCGTTCGGATCGCCAGTTCCACTGCTTGCTGCATTACCGATACCTGCTATTGAGGCCCTTGTCCATGAGAATAACACACCTGCTGTTGAACTTGTTGGAACATAATTAAAAGTTAAACCACTGCAGATCTCTGATGAAGTGACACTGCTGATTAATATTGGCGTTGGATTAACAGTTACAATTACATTTTGATCGTACTCACAACCATTCGCCAATATGGTATAATTATAGGTAACAGAGTTTGGAAAAGAGGTTAAATTGGTAAGGATCTCATTTGGATCATCAGTACCACTTGCTAAAGGCTCACTAATACCTGTTACCGGCAAACGCACCCAATTAAAACTTGAACCTGCTGTTGCACTGGTTGGTGAATAATTGAAATTGACTCCACTGCATATTGCAGCCGGACTCAAGGTGCTGCTTAATTTTGGAGCCGGGTTTACGATCACCTCCACATTAAAGCTGCTTGGATTGGCGCAACCATTTGCAGATACATTATATACATAAGTCAACGTTTTAGGAGAAGCCGTTGTGTTGATAAGTGTTTCGTTCGGATCGCCTGAACCGTTAGCTGTTGCGTTGCTAATGCCTGTTACCAATGCTCTTGTCCATGTAAATGATGCACCGGCCGTTGCGCTACCTGGTATATAATTAAATACAGTACCACTGCAAATAGCAGGAGGCGATAAGGCGCTGCTTAATGTTGGTGTAGGATTAACCGGAACCACTATGTTATATGGTGCCGTATTTCCACAACCGTTAGCCGATACATTATAAACATAAGTAACATTTATTGGCGATACCGTTGTATTGATAAGGGCTTCGTTAGGATCATCTATACCGCTACCCGAAGTATTACTGATACCCGTCACTGCCGCTCTTGTCCAGTCGAATGTTGCACCGGCAATCGCACTGGTTGGGATGTAATTGAAAATACTGCCGCTGCATATTGCAGGTGGAGTTAAGCTACTGCTTAAGGTAGCGGCTGGTGTAACCGTAACAACTACATTATAGGTAACCGGATTGATACAACCATTAGCTGAAATAGTATAAACATAGGTGGCACTTACCGGATTTGTTGATATGTTAGTAAGCGCTTCAAGCGGATTACCTATGCCGGTGCCTGCCGGATTGCTGATACCGATCACTGCTGCCCTTGACCAAGCATAAGATGCCCCTGCGGTTGCTCCTGAAGGTGTGTAATTAAAGATCACACCGCTGCAAATTGCAGGAGGTGATATACTGCTGCTTAATTTTGGTAATGGATTTACCGTTACAATTACACTATAAACAATAGCATTTGTACAACTGTTCGCGGTTACCAGGTAATCGTAACTAACGTTTACAGGATTGGCTGTTGTATTGATAAGCGTTTCATTAGGATCATCTGTACCACTGCTAGCTGCATTACTGATACCTACAGCTGCTGATCTGGTCCACGTAAATGAAGCGCCAGGTGATGAACTTGTAGGTGTATAGTTGAAAAGAGTATTACTGCATATCGCAGGTGGTGCCAGACTACTGCTTAAAGCATGATTACAAGCGCAGGTTAGATTTACCGAAAGTACAACATTATAAGTGCTTGGATTGGTGCAGCCATTTGCTGAAACGGTATAAACATAGGTCACATTTACCGGAGCCGCTGTAGTATTAACAAGTGTTTCGTTCGGGTCGCCTGTACCGGAAGCAGCAACATTGCTGATACCTGCTACAACGGCCCTTGTCCACGCAAATGACGACCCAATGGTGGTACCCGTTGGTACATAATTGAAAGTGGTGTTATTACAAATTGCAGGAGGGCTTAAACTACTGCTTAAGATCGGAATAGGATTTACCACCACAACCACACTATAGGTTGACGGATTGGTACAACCATTAGCACTTACTGTATAAACATAAGCAACGTTTACAGGAGCAGTTGAAGTATTGATCAGTATTTCATTCGGATTGCCGGTGCCCGTATCCGCAGGATTGCTAATTCCAACTACTACTGCTCTTGTCCAGGCAAATGTACCCGGTGTAGCACTGGTTGGTGTATAATTAAATGCGGTACCACTACAAATTGCAGGAGGAGTTAAACTACTGCTTAAAGTAGGTGTTGGATTAACAAGTATAACTACACTGTATTCTTTTGGATTGGTACAGCTATTAGCAGATACAGTATAAACATAAGTCACGTTTAAAGGAGCAGGAGTACTATTGATCAATATTTCGTTCGGATCTCCTATACCATTAGCTGCTGCATTAGTGATGCCTATTACCGCTACCCTCGACCATGTGTAAAAGGCTCCCGCAGTGGTGCTGGTTGCATTATAGTTGAAAACATTACCGCTGCATATAGCAGGAGGAGCCAAAGTACTGCTCAGGATCGGAGTTGGATTTACAATTACAATTACATTCTGATTATTACTGCAACCATTAGCGGATATAGTATAAACATAAGTAACAGGTATAGCATTTGGAGTAGTATTGGTAAGTGTTTCAATAGGGTCACCTGTACCCAAACTGCTTGGGTTGCTGATACCAACAACTGCTGCTCTTGTCCATGTGAAGGTTGAACCGGGAGTCCCACTTGTTGGAAGGTAATAGAAGATAGCCCCTCTGCAAATTGCCGGTGGTGTTAAACTGCTGCTTAACAGTAAGGTTGGATTAACAGTTACCACTATTGTATACACTGTAGGATTGGTACAACCATTAGCTGATACTGTATAAATATATGAAACATTTACCTGAACGGTTGTTGTATTCGTTAATGTTTCGCCCGGATTTCCTGTACCACTATTTGCAGCATTGCTAATACCTGCCACTGCCGCCCTTGTCCATGCAAATGAAGCACCCGCTGTTGTACTGGTTGGCATGTAATTAAATGCCGCTCCACTGCATATCGAAGGCACGGTGCTACTGCTGCTTAATGCTGGTCTTGGATTAACAGTTACAATCACATTTTGAATATTCTGGCAACCGTTAGCTAACACCGTATAATTATAAGTAACAGCGTTTGGAAAAGATGTCAGATTGGTAAGTGCTTCGTTTGGATCATCCATTCCACTAGCCGATGGTTCACTAATACCTGCTACCGGTAAACGGTTCCAACCGAAAGTTGCACCTGCTGTTGCACTGGTTGGTGAATAGTTAAAAGTGGTACCACTGCATATTGCCGCAGGGCTCAACGTACTGTTTAATTTTGGTGCCGGATTTACGATCACCTCCACACTATAGCTGCTGGAATTGATACAGCCATTTGCAGAAACAGTATACAAATAAGTTACAGTTATAGGAGATACGGTTGTATTGATAAGAAGTTCATTCGGATCACCTGTACCATTGGCTGTTGCATTCGTTATTCCTGCTACCAATGCTCTTGTCCAGGCGAATGAAGCACCCGCTGTTGCACTGTTAGGTATATAACTAAATACACTACCACTACAAATGGATGGAGGTGATAATGAACTGCTTAATGTTGGTTTCGGATTTACAGGTACCACTATACTATATGGAGTTGTATTTGCACAACCGTTCGCTGTAACATTATAAATATAAGTAACATCAATCGGGGCAGCAGTTGTATTTGTTAAGGTTTCATTAGGATCAAATGTTCCGCTTCCTGCTAAATTACTGATGCCTGCCACTGCTGCTCTTGTCCAGCTGAACGTAGCACCGGCAATTGCGCTGGTTGGTATATAACTTAAAAGAGTACCGCTGCATATAGCAGGAGGAGTTAAACTACTGCTTAAAGTCGCTGCCGGTGTTACCGTAAGAACTACATTGAAAGTGCTTGGGTTAATACAACCATTAGCGGATACAGTATATACATAAGTAACGTTTACCGGATTTACTGTTATATTGGTAAGAGCTTCAAGCGGATTACCAATACCTGTAGCTGCTGCATTACTGATACCGATTACCGCTGCACGTGACCATGCATATGATGCTCCTGAGGTTGAACCGGTTGGTGTATAATTGAATGATGCACCATTACATATAGACGGAGGCAATAAACTGCTGCTCAAGGTTGGTGTTGGATTTACAGTTAAAATCACACTATAAACGATCGCATTTGTACAACTGTTCGCTGTTACAAGATAATCATAGCTAACATTTATAGGGCTGGCAGTAGTATTGATAAGCGTTTCATTAGGATCCCCTGCACCGCTATTTGCGGCATTGCTGATACCAACTACCGCATTCCTTGTCCATGCAAATGTTGCACCAGGTGAAGGGCTTGTTGGGGTATAGCTGAAAAGATTTCCACTGCATATCGCAGGAGGAGCCAAACTACTGCTTAAAGAATGATTACACACGCAACTTAAATTCACAGAAACCACTACACTGTAAGTACTTGGGTTAGTGCAACCATTAGCTGATAAGGTATAAACATAGGTCACATTAATAGGAGCTGACGTTGTATTAACCAGTACTTCATTGGGATCGCCTGTTCCACTCGCAGCCAGATTGCTGATACCTGCTACAACAGCTCTTGTCCAGGCAAATGAAGTTCCTATTGTTGGGCTGGTTGGTATATAATTAAAAGTAGTGTTATTGCATATTGCAGGAGGACTTACCGTACTGCTTAAAGTCGGAATTGGATTCACAACCACAATCACACTATAGGTGGATGGATTGGTACAACCATTAGCACTTACGGTATAAACATAAGCAACATTTACAGGAGCAGATGAGGTATTTATCAATATTTCATTCGGATTACCGCTGCCGCTGCCTATTGGATTACTTATACCCACCACCACAGCTCTTGTCCAGGCAAACGTACCTGGCGTGGCACTGGTTGGTGTATAGTTGAATGCTGTACCGCTGCATATTGCAGGAGGTGTTAAACTACTGCTTAAAGTCGGTGTTGGATTAACAAGCACCACTACACTGTATTGCTTAGGATCGGTACAACCGTTGGCAGACACGGTATAAACATAGGTAACATTTAAAGGAGCTGGTGTGGTATTGATCAATGTTTCGTTTGGATTTCCCGTACCGGTGCCTGCAGCATTACTAATACCTATTACCGTAACTCTTGACCATGTATACGTAGCTCCTGCGGTGGCACTGGTTGCGGTATAATTAAATACCGTACCGCTGCATATAGCAGGAGGAGCCAACGTACTGCTTAAGGTTGGCGTTGGATTTACGGTTACAACTACATTTTGATTATTACCACAACCATTGGCAGATACCGTATAAACATAAGTAACATTTACAGAGTTTGCTGTTGTATTATTAAGTGTTTCAATCGGGTCACCTGTACCCACACTATTAGGATTGCTGATACCTGCTACCACCGCTCTTGCCCATAAGAATGAAGTACCTGATGTTGCGCTGGTTGGCAAATAATAGAAAGCCGTTCCATCACAAATTGCCGGAGGCGTTAATGTACTGCTTAAGATCGGTGGGGTATTTACCGTTACAACTACACTATAAGTTGTTGGATTACTGCAACTGTTCGCAGAAACCGTATAAATGTAAGTAACATTTACCGGTGATGCTGTTGTATTGGTTAATGTTTCGTTAGGATTACCCGTGCCAGCGCCTGCTGCATTGCTGATACCCACCACTGTTGCTCTTGTCCATGTATAAGAAGCACCGGATGTTCCACTGCTTGGTGAATAATTGAAAACTGTTCCACTGCATATCGAAGGAGGTGCCAAACTGCTTGTTAATGTTGGAGTTGGATTTACCCCAACAACCACATTCTGATTATACGAACAATTGTTCGCTGTGATCACATAGGAATAAGTGACATAAAGCGGGAACGTTGTTAAATTAGTAAGGGTTTCGTTAGGGTCACCTGTACCGCTTGCTTGCAACTCACTAAGTCCGCCAATTGAAGGCCTGTTCCATGTAAAAACAGCCCCTGTTGTTGCACTGGTCGGTGTATAACTAAAAATTGTGTTGCTGCAAATTGTTGGAGGAGTTAAGGTGCTGCTTAATGTCGGACTTGGGTTTACAGTAACAACCACACTGTAAGTAGTAGCATTAGTACAACCATTCGCTGATAGGGTATAAACATATGTAACATTTACAGGAGTTGCCGTTGTATTGGACAAAATTTCATTTGGATTTCCATTACCACTTCCTGCTATATTACTAATCCCTGCTACAATTGCTCTTGTCCAGGAGAATGATACCGCTGAAGTAGCACTTGCAGGTACATAAATAAATACCGCGCCATTACAAATAGGCGGAGGCGTTAATGTACTTGTTAATGTTGGAGTTGGATATACAATTACCACAACACTATAAGTAATTGGATTTACACACCCATTGGCAGTTACTGTATAAACATAAGTAACATTTACTGAAGATGCGGTTGTATTGATAAGGGTTTCATTAGGGTCGCCAGTTCCGCTGCCAGCAGCATTACTTACTCCTCCTACTGCAGCTCTTGTCCAGGCGAAAGATCCGCCTGTGGTTGCACTGGTTGGAGTATAATTAAAAGTTGTACCGCTGCATATTGCAGGAGGCACTAAGGTGCTGCTCAATGTAGGTGCAGGAATTACATCAACCGATACACTATAAGTTGTTGGGTTTGTACAACCATTAGCAGAAACAGTGTAAACGTATATTACACTAACAATATCAGGTGTAATATTAGTAAGTATCTCATTCACATTGCCTGTACCAAGTCCTGCGGCATTACTGATACCTACTACAACGGCTCTTGTCCAGCCAAAAGTAGCACCCAGGGTTGAACTTGTTGGAACATATGTGAAAACCAAACCACTACAAATTGTAGGAGGAGTTAATGAACTGGTAAGAGCAGGTGTTGGGTTCACTGAAACGATCACATCAAACGTTGTAGGATTTGTACAACTATTAGCTGTTATCGAATAATTATAAATAACATCTATTGGGGCAGATGTGGTATTGATCAGTGTCTCCTGCGGGTTAAATGTTCCACTG
The DNA here is from genome assembly GCA_030654175.1 of Bacteroidia bacterium. Lineage (GTDB taxonomy): Bacteria > Bacteroidota > Bacteroidia > 2-12-FULL-35-15 > 2-12-FULL-35-15 > 2-12-FULL-35-15. Next base: position 75,811 of record JAURXZ010000049.1, on the reverse strand, counting down.
GATGCCGTATTACTGATTCCCGGTACGGCAGCCCTTGTCCATGTGAATGAAGCACCGGATGCATCACTTGTTGGGATATAGTTAAACTCCGTATTGTTACAAATTGCAGGAGGTGCCAAAGTACTCGTTAAAGCATGATTACATATACAAGGTAAATTTACGGTAACTACTACATTATAAGTTGTTAAGTTGGTACATAGACTATTCGATACAGTGTAAACATAAGTAACATTTATTGGGCTGCCTGTAGTATTATTTAAAATTTCCTGAGGATTTCCGGTGCCGCTTCCTGCAATATTACTTATGCCCGCTACAACTGCCCTTGTCCAAGCAAAAGTTGCAGGCGGAGTGTTCGTAGTTGGAGTGTAACTAAACCCATTACCACTACACATTGCATTAGGAGTTAATGTACTGGTTAATTTTGGTGCAAAATTCACTTTAACAACCACATTGTAAGGTGATGGATTTGTACAAAGGTTGGCGGATACCGTATAAACATAGGTAACATCTACTGCAGCTCCAGTTGTATTATTAAGTACTTCATTCGGGTTTCCAGCACCACTACCAGCTACATTGCTTATACCCGCAACTGTTGCACGGGTCCATGAGAATGTGGCACCGCCTACTGCACTTGTTGGAACATAACTGAAAGAAGTACCGCTGCATATATCAGGCGTGGTTAAACTGCTGCTTAATGTAGGTGTTGGATTTACAGTAACAGTAACACTGTAAGTGTTTGGATTTGTACAACCATTTGCTGATACACTATAAACATAGGTAACATTTACAAGTGATCCTGTAGTATTGGTCAATACTTCCATAGGATTGCCAATACCGCTTCCTGCTCCGTTGCTTATTCCAGCTACTATTGCTCTGGTCCATGAAAAAGAGGCACCTGCTGTTGCACTGGTTGGTGTATAATTGAAAGCCGTTCCATTACATATTGCAGGAGGGGTCAATGTACTGCTAATTCCTGCAGCCGGATTCACTGCAACAATTACATTATAGGTTGTTATGTTTGCACAACCATTAGCCGATACAGTATAAATATAGGTAACATTTACAGGGGCTACTGTTGTATTTATAAGAATTTCGCCAGGACTGCCTACCCCACTGGCATTTATATTGGTAATACCAGCTACCATAGCTCTTGACCATGCAAAAGTTGCACCGCCCGTTGCACTCGTTGGCGCATAAGTGAAAGGTGTACCACTACAAATTGCAGGAGGCGTTATACTGCTGCTTAATGTAGGCGTTGGATTTACGGCAACAACCACGTTAAAAGTAGTTGAATTTGTACAACCATCAGCTGAAACAGTATAAATGTAAGTAACATTTATTGAGGTTTGTGTTGTATTTGAAAGGGTTTCATTGGGATTTCCTGTGCCACTGCCGGATATATTGCTTATACCTATAACTGCTGCTCTGGTCCATGAAAAAGATGATCCTACAGTTGCACTTGTTGGAGCATAACTGAATGATGTGCCACTACATATTGCAGGAGCTGTTAAACTACTGTTTAAAGTTGGTATTGGATTTACTTTAACAACCACACTAAAGGTGGTTGGATTTGTACATCCATTGGCGGAAAGTGTATAAATATAAGTAACATTTACAGGAGCTATTGTTGTATTTGTAAGTACTTCAAGAGGGTTACCCGATCCACTACCCGCTGATTGGCTGATACCTGGAACTACAGCCCTTGTCCATCCGAAGGCTGCACCTATCGTGGCACTGGTAGGTGTATAGGTGAAAGCTGTATTACTGCATATTGCCGGAGGGGTTAATGTGCTGTTTAATATCGGAGTAGGGTTTACAGCCACCACTACATTAAAGGTTGAAGCATTTGTGCATCCATTAGCAGAAACAGTATAAACATAAGTAACGTTTATAGGATTTATAGTGGTATTGTTAAGGGTTTCATTAGGATCGCCTCCACCACTTGCTGCAATATTGCTAATACCTGCTACCACTGCTCTGGTCCATCCAAATGATGCGCCTGACGTTGTGCTTGTAGGATTGTAATTAAACGGAGCACCACATACTACAGCCGGAGGCGTTAAACTGCTTGTTAATAAAGGGTTTGGATAAACAGTAACCACCACATTAAAGGTTGTAGCATTTGTACAACCATTTGCAGAAACAGTATAAATGTAGGTTACATTTACCGAAGCAGCTGTTGTATTGGTAAGTGTTTCAAGCGGATTGGTAAAGCCGCTACCGGCTATTTGACTTATTCCGGCAACTGCAGCTCTGGTCCAAGAGAAAGTTGAACCTGTTGTTGCACTTGTTGGTGCATAACTGAACACGGTACCACTGCATATCCCCGGAGGTGTTGCAGTGCTGTTTAATGTTGGATTTGGATTTACCGGAACAATTACATTAAAGTTTGTTGCGTTGGTACAACCGTTAGCAGAAACGTTATAAGTGTATTTAACATTTACGGGGACTGATACCGTATTAGTAAGTATTTCGTTTGGATTATTTGTTCCGGCACCTGCTGTATTGCTTACACCAGGCACCACCGCTCTTGTCCAGGTAAATGTAGCACCTATCGTTGCACTTGTAGGTGTGTAACTGAAAGCAGTACCGCTACAAAATGCAGGAGGTGATAAACTACTATTTAATGCAGGTGTTGGATTTACGGCAACAACAACACTGAATGTTGTTGGATTTGTGCAACCATTAGCAGATACAGAATAGATATAAGTGACATTTATTGGATTTTCTGTTGTATTTGTTAGGGTCTCATTAGGATCATTGGTTCCACTTCCCGCTATATTGCTAATACCAGCCACTACAGCTCTTGTCCACGAAAATGCAGCACCACCTGTTGCACTTGTAGGTGAATAGTTAAAAGGAGCACCACAAACAACTGCCGGAGGAGATAAGCTACTGCTTAATGTTGGTTTTGGGCTAACGGTAACCACTACACTGTAAGCTGTGGAATTTACACAACCATTGGCTGAAACAGTATAGAGATAAGTAACATTTATAGGAGAAGTTGTTGTATTGGTAAGTATTTCGTTTGGATTACCGGTACCACTACCTGCTATTTCGCTAATTCCTGCTACAGCAGCTCTTGTCCAGGCAAATGATGCCGGTGGAGTTGCCGTTGTTGGAGCATAACTGAATAATGATCCTGTGCATATTGTAGGAGGTGATAAACTACTGTTTAATGTTGGTGCTAAAATTACAGATACAACAACATTATAAGTGGTTGGATTTGTACAAAGGTTTATTGATACCGTATAAACATAAGTTACATTTATAGGAGCACCGGTTGTGTTGGTAAGTACTTCGTTAGGATCCCCGTTACCAAAACCGGCCGGCTGACTGATACCTGCTACTGCTGCTCTGGTCCATGCAAATGTTGCCCCCGGAGTGGAACTTGTTGGTGCATAATTGAAAAGCGTTGTACTGCATATTGCAGGCGGTGTTAATGTGCTACTTAATGTAGGTGCAGGAGTAACCGTCACAACTACACTGAAAGTTGTTGGATTGGTACAGCCATTTGCAGATAATGTATATACGTATGTAACATTTACAGGATTTGCCGTAGTGTTGGTAAGTGTTTCGTTCGGATTACCCGTACCACTATTTGAAATATTACTGATGCCTGTTACTAATGCTCTTGTCCAGGCGAATGCCACACTTGGTGTTGCACTTGCAGGTACATAACTGAAAACATTTCCACTGCATATTGTTGGAGGTGTCAAACTACTGCTTAACACCGGAGCAGGGTATACTGTAACCACAACATTAAAGGTGCTTGTATTTGTGCAACCATTAGCTGATACGGTATAAACATAAGTAACATTTACGCCAGCTGTTGTAGTATTGATAAGCGTTTCATTTGGATTACTTGTTCCGCTACCTGCAATATTGCTTATACCGGAAACCGCTGCTCTTGTCCAGGCAAAAGTGGAACCTGTTGTTGCACTTGTTGGTCCATAAGCAAAAGCAGTGCCGCTGCATATTGCCGGTGGTGACAAACTACTGTTTAATGCAGGTATCGGATTCACAGGAACAACAACATTAAAAGTAGTAGGATTGGAGCAACCGTTAGCAGATACCGTATAAACATAAGTAACATTAACAGGTGAACTTGATGTATTGGTCAATACTTCATTAGGGTTGTTTGTGCCACTGTTTGCTAAATTACTGATACCACCTACAACTGCTCTGGTCCACGCAAATGTGGCACCTACTGTTGCACTCAAAGGTGTATAACTGAAAGCCGTACCACTACAAAATGCCGGTGGAGCTAAACTGCTGCTTAACGTTGGTGCTGCCGTTACAGGAACAACTACATTAAAGGTGGTTGGGTTTGTACAGCCATTGGCCGATACTGTAAAAATATAGGTCACATTTACAGAAGCGGTAGTGAGGTTGGTAAGTGTTTCGTTCGGATTACCTGTTCCACTGCTGGCTATCTGGCTGATACCGGCTACCACTGCTCTTGTCCATGTAAATGAGGCACCTGGTGTCGGACATAAAGGTGTGTAATTAAAAGGAGTGCCACTGCAAAATGCAGGAGGTGATAAACTGCTGCTAAGCACAGGTGATGGTGTGATCCCAACCACAACATTATACGTGGTTGCATTGGTGCAACCATTAGCAGATACACTATAAACATAAGTAACATTTACAGAAGCAGCGGTTGTATTGATTATTGTTTCGTTAGGATTCCCTGGTCCGTTACCTCCAATATTGCTGATACCTGCTACTACTGCTCGTGTCCATAAGAAAGATGCACCTGAAGTGGCACTTGTTGGAGCATAACTGAAAACCGTTCCGCTACATATTGCAGGAGGACTTGCACTACTGCTTAATGCCGGTGTTGGGTTTACAGTGACCACAACATTGTATGTTGTCGGATTTAAACAACCATTAGCTGTTACCGAATAAACATATGTAACATTTATCGGAGAGGCTGTTGTATTGGTAAGAATCTCATTTGGATTACCTGTATTGCCTCCTGCTGTATTGCTTATACCTGCTACTACTGCTCTGGTCCATGCAAATGTTGCGCCAGCTGTTACTGATGCAGGAGTATAATTAAATACAGTACCACTGCAAATTGCTGAAGGGGTTAATGTGCTGCTTAATGTTGCTGCAGGATTAACCAGGATAACAACATTATATGTTGTTGGGTTTGTACAGCCATTTGCTGTTACCGAATATACATAAGTAACATTTACAGAACTTGTTGTAGTATTGATAAGGGTTTCATTCAGATTGCCTGTACCACTTGCCGCTGCATTGCTTATTCCGGCAACAACTGCTCTTGTCCAAGTAAATGTTGCACCACCTGTTGCACTTGTTGCGGTGTAATTAAATAGCGTACTGCTGCAAATTGCAGCTGGTGCTAAACTACTGCTTAGTGTTGGCAATAGATTTACCGTAACCACAACATTATAGGGAGTTGGGTTGGTACAACCATTTGCAGAAACAGTATAAATATAAGTAACATTTACAGCGGTAGATGCTGTATTGGTAAGTGTTTCATTTGGATTACCTGTACCACTGGCCGCAATATTACTGATGCCTGCAACAGCTGCTCTGGTCCATGCAAATGTGGCACCTGATGTTGCACTTGTTGGCCCATAATTAAAAGGTGTACCGCTGCATACTGCAGGCGGTGATAAACTGCTGCTTAATGTTGGCGCAGCAGTTACAGGAACCACAACACTAAAAGTGCTGGAATTGGTGCATCCATTAGCCGATAATGTATAAATATAAGTAACATTAACAGTTGAAGCTATTGTATTGTTAAGTGTTTCATTTGGATTATCCGTTCCCAGACCCGCAACATTGCTGATACCTGCCACAGAAGCTCTTGTCCAGGCAAAGGAAGTACCTGTTGTGTTGCTTGTTGGTATATAACTAAACGCTGCACCACTGCATATTGCTGAGGGTGTTAATGTACTGCTTAATGTTGGCAATGGGTTTACACGCACAACAACACTATATGTTGTTCCACCAGGACAGCCATTAGCAGATAAGCTAAAAACATAAGTAACATTTATTGGATTTACTGTTGTATTTATAAGTACTTCACCCGGATTCCCTGTCCCGGTATTCATTGCATTGCTGATGCCGGCTACCGCTGCTCTTGTCCAGGCAAAAGATGCCCCAGTAGTTGCACTTGTTGGAGTATAATTAAAAGCAGTATTACTACAAATTGCAGGAGGCGATAAACTACTGCTTAATGTTGGTGTAGGATTTACAACTACAACTACACTCTGATTAAAACTACAGGCATTAGCCGAAATTGTATAAATGTAAGTAACATTTACAGGGGTTGCCAATGTATTAATAAGTGTTTCGTTCGGATTACCTGAGCCACTACCTATTGAATTGCTGATTCCTGTAACAGTTGCCCTGGTCCATGCATAAGAAGCACCTGTTGTTTCACTTGCAGGTACATAATTGAAAGCGGTTCCGCTGCATATTGCTGCAGGTGTTAATGTAGTGCTTAATAGTGGTCTTGGATTTATGGTCACAACCACACTAAAGCTACTTAAATTTGTACAAGCATTTGCAGTTACGTAATAAATGTAGGTAACATTAACCGGAGCACTTGTGGTATTGACAAGTATTTCGTTCGGATTGCTGGCACCACTGCTGGCTGCATTGCTAATACCTGTTACCAAAGCCCTTGACCATGCAAATGTTGCGCCCGGTGACGGGCTTGTAGGTACATAACTGAAAACGATACCACTACAAACTGCCGGAGGGGTTAAACTACTGCTCAATGCATGATTACATTGACAAGCCACTCTAACATTAAGAACTACATTGTAAGTTGTTGCGCCAGCACAACCATTAGCCGACAAAGTATAAATGTAGGTCACATTTATCGGACTGGCTGTGGTATTGGTAAGTGATTCGTTCGGATTACCTGTTCCGCTGGAAGCTGGATTGCTGATACCTGCCACCGCTGCCCTTGTCCATGTAAAAATTGTACCTGCTACCGGACTGGTTGGTGTATAATTAAAAACAGAATCACTACATACCGGAGCAGGACTTAAAGTGCTGCTTAAAGTTGGTGTTGGATTTACACGAACCACAACATTATAAGTGGTTGCATTTGTGCAACCATTTGCGGCTACAGAATAAATATAAGAAACATTTATAGGGGCAACGGTGGTATTTGTTAGTATTTCACTCACATTCCCTGCTCCACTGCCTGCTGCATTACTTATACCAATTACGGCAGCTCTTGTCCAGGCAAAGGTTGCACCTGCTGTTAAACTGGTTGCGGTATAACTGAAGGATGTTCCACTGCATATTGCCGGAGGTAATAAAACACTGCTTAATGTAGGTATTGGATTTACTATTACCACCACACTGTAAGTACTTCCATTTGTACAACCATTGGCTGATACCGTATAAACATACGTAACGTTTTTCGCGGTTGTGGTTGTATTAATAAGGGTCTCTATCGGATCGCCAGTGCCACTGGTTGCAGGATTGCTTATGCCAACTACAGCCGCTCTTGTCCATGAGAATGATGCGCCAGCTGTTGAACTTAGTGGGGTATAATAGAAAGTTGTATTACTGCAAATTGAAGGTGGAGTTAAACTACTTGTAAAGATGGGCACCGGATTCACCTGAACCACAATACTATAAGTACTTGGATTTGCACAGCTGTTCGCTGTTAATGTGTAGATATAGGTAACATTTACAGGGCTTGTTGTGGTATTGACAAGTACTTCAGATGGATTACCAGAACCGCTTGTAGCAGCATTACTAATGCCGGCTACAGCTGCTCTTGTCCAAGCAAAAGTGGTCCCTGCTGTTGCACTTGAAGGTATATAACTAAAAGTTGTACCGCTGCATATTGCTGGAGGAGTTAAACTACTGCTCAGAACTGGTGTAGGTTTTACAGTTACAACAACGTTGTAAGTAGCAGCATTGGTGCAACCATTAGCCGTTAAGGTATAAACATAGGTAACATTTACAGGATTTGATGTAGTATTAGTAAGTGTTTCAGATGGATTGGCAGCACCACTAGCTGCTGCATTACTAATACCTATCACCGCAGCTCTTGTCCATGCAAATGACGCACCTGCTGTAGTGCTAGTTGGGACATAGCTAAAAACAGTGCCAGAGCATATTGCCGGAGGTAAAGTGCTACTTCCTAATAAAGGAGTTGGATTGACTACAACAACTACATTATACGGGGTTGAATTTATACAGCCGAAAGCAGATAATGTATAAACATAAGTGACAGTTTTAGCAACTGTTGTAGTATTAATAAGGGTTTCAATAGGGTCGGCTGAACCGAAAGTTGCAGGATTGCTGATACCTACAACAGCTGCTCTTGTCCACGAAAAAGTTGCACCACTTGTTGCACTTGTTGGAGTGTAGTAGAAAGTAGAGCCACTGCAAATTGCAGGAGGTGATAATGAACTGCTTAACGTTGGTTCCTGATTTACTGTAACAACTACACTATAGGTTGTTGCATTCACACAACCGCTTGCTGATAATGTATAAATGTAAGTAACATTTTTAGGAGCAGCTGTAGTATTGACAAGTGTTTCAGCAGGATTACCTGTACCGCTGGCCGCTACATTGCTTATACCAGCCACCACCGCTCTTGTCCAGGAAAAAGTTACCCCACCTGTTGAACTTGTAGGAGAATAATTAAAAACAATACCGCTACAAACAGCCGGAGGGGTTAAAGTGCTGCTTAATACTGGTTTTGGATTAACTGCAACAACAACATCCTGACTATAACTGCAACCGTTAGCGGTAACATTATAAGCATAAATCACACTTATCGGAGCTGATGTTGTATTGGTAAGCGTTTCATTAGGATTGCCTGTGCCACTTCCGGCCCCATTACTAATACCTGTTCTCACAGCTCTTGTCCATGGGAAAGCAGATCCGGTAGTTCCACTGGTTGGTAAATAGCTAAATGCTGTTCCACTACAAATATCGGGAGGCGTTAATGTGCTAGTTAATAATGGACGTGGGTTTACCGCAACAACCACACTAAAAGTAATTGGATTGGTACAAGTGGCAGTTACTGAATAAATATAGGTAACATTAATAGGAGCAACTGTAGTGTTAATAAGTATTTCAAGAGGATTGCCTGACCCGCTTCCTGCAGCATTGCTAATACCAGCCACTACAGCCCTTGTCCAGGCAAAAGTAGCACCAGGTGTTGAACTTGTTGGGATATAGTTAAATGAAGAATTACTGCAAATAGCAGGAGGTGTTAAACTGCTGCTTAATGAATGATTACAAGCACAAATTTTTACAGCAACCACCACATTATAAGTTGTTGGATTTGAACAACCATTTGCAGTTACAGTATAAACATAGGTAACATTTATTGTACCGGTTGTAGTATTTACAAGCACTTCGTTCGGATTGAATGTTCCACTACCCGGTGCATTGCTTATCCCAACCACTGCTTGTCTCACCCAACTGAATGTGGCGCCCGCTACTGCGCTTGTTGGCACGTAATTAAATACCGAATCACTACAAATTATTGGAGGAGTTAACGTACTGGTTAATGTTGGGTTTGGATTTACACTTACTACTACGTTAAATGTTGTTGGATTGGTACAACCATTCGCTGATATGCTATAATTATAAGTGGTATTTACGGGAGCTGATGTTGTATTGATAAGTACTTCATTGGGATTACCAACACTACTGGCAGCAATATTACTTATCCCCACCACTGCTGCTCTGGACCATGTAAATAAGGCCCCTACAGTTCCACTTGACGGAGAATAATTAAATGCAGTACCACTGCAAATTGCAGGAGGCGTTAAACTGCTTGTAAAACCCGGGTTGGGATTTACAGATACCACCACACTTGATGTTGTTAAACTAGTACAACCATTCGCGGATATAGTATAAATATAAGTAACATTTACCGGAGCTGTTGTAGTATTGGTCAGTGTTTGATTTGGATTACCGGTACCACTTCCTGCCGGATTGCTGATACCAGCTACTGCCGCCCTCGTCCATGCAAACGATGCACCTACGATGTCACTTGTTGGTGAATAACTGAAAGTCGTATTACTACAAATTGCAGGAGGTGTAATTGTGCTGCTTAATGATGGTTCAGGATTTACAACAAGGTTTACATTTACATCATACCGGCAGCCATTAGCAATACCTCTAAACAAATAAACAACAGTAACCGGAAAAGTTGATAAATTGGTAAGTATTTCGTTAGGATTACCCGAACCGCTACTGGCAGGCTGGCTGATACCTGTAGTAGTTCCCCGCCACCATGTGAATGTTGTACCCGGTACCGAACTTGCAGGCACATAATTGAAAGCTGTTCCACTACAAATTGCAGGAGGAGCAGTAGAAGTGCTTAATACCGGACTAGGATATAATACAATAACTACATTATAAGTTGTTGGATTTGTACAGCCATTTGCTGATACAGTATAAACGTAAGTAACATTTATGTTAGCTGATGTTGTATTATTAAGCCCTTCATAAATATTACCTGTTCCACTGCCTGCTCCGGCACTCACACCTGCCACCACCGCTCTTGTCCATGAAAAGGTTGCACCGGGAGTTGCACTTGAAGGCGTGTAACTTACAACATAGCCCTGTTGTGTATTAGAGCAAAAACCACCGGGAGACAATGTACTGTTTAAAGTAGGAGGCGGATATACAGTAACAATTACGTTGTTAAAAACCTGGCAACCATTAGCTGTTACCCCATATTGATAGGTAACATTTATAGGTGTTGTTGTAGTATTGGTTAATACTTCGCTGGGATTACCTGTACCGCTGGTGGCTGGATTGCTGATACCCGGAACTGCTGGACGAAACCATGGGAATGTTGAACCTACCGTTGCACTTGCCGGAACGTAACTGAAAGTAGTACCGCTGCATATTGCAGGTGGTGTTAATGAACTGCTTAACAAAGGCCGTGGATTCACGGTAACAACTACACTGAAAGTAGTCGGGTTTACACACGTATTAGCAGTAACAGTAAAGACATAAGTAGTCGTTACCGGTGCTGCTGTGGTATTGAAAAGAACTTCAGACGGAGATCCGGAACCGCTAGCCGCGCCATTGCTGATATTTGCAACAACAGCTCTTGTCCATGTGAATGTTGCACCCGGTGTAGCACTTGTTGGAGTGTAATTAAAAGTAGTGATGTGGCTACATACTGCTACAGCCAAGTTACTGTTCAATGCAGGTGTAGGATTAACTATTACTACAACGTTTTGGTCAAAAAAGCAACCATTAGCCGTAGTTGAATAAACATAAGTAACATTGATAGGAGTTGTTGTGGTATTCACCAATACTTCGTTCGGATTACCTATGCCATTATTCGCAGCATTGCTGATGCCCCCAACGGCAGCTCTGGCCCATGGAAATGTTGCACCTGCTGTTGCGCTTGTGGGTGCATAACTGAAAGCAGTACCACTGCATATTGCAGGAGGCGTTAACCCACTGCTTAATGTCGGTCTTGGATTTACAGTTGCAACCACACTGTAAGTTGTTGCATTGGTACATAAATTAGCTGTTACGGTAAAAATATAAGTAACATTTACAGGGTTAGCTGTTGTATTAATGAGGGTTTCGAAAGGAGAACCGGCACCGCTGCCTGCCCCATTGCTTATTCCGGCTACCACAGCTCTTGTCCATGTAAATGTTGCGCCTGCTGTTGCACTTGTAGGGGTATAATTGAAAGCAGAATTGCTGCAAACTGATGGCGTAAGACTGCTGTTTAACGCAGGCCTAGGATTTACGGTTACCACTACACTTTGATCAAAAAAGCAACCATTTGCAGTAGTTGAGTAAATGTAAGTAACATTAACCGGTGCTGTTGTTGTATTATTAAGTGTTTCGTTGGGATTGCCTGTACCACTGCTGGCAGCATTACTGATACCTCCAACCGCAGCTCTGTTCCAAGGGAATGTAGCCCCTACGGTAGCACTTGTTGATGCATAACTAAAAGCAGTACCACTGCAAATTGCCGGAGGAGTGAGCGCACTGCTTAATGATGGCCTGGGATTAACAGTCACCACTACATTAAAAGTGGTTGAATTTGTACAAAGATTCGCGGTCACCGTAAAAATGTAAGTGGCTGTAACAGGGGCTGCAGTTGTATTGATAAGTGTTTCGAACGGAGAGCCGCTGCCACTTCCAGCAGCATTGCTGATACCAACTGCTACCGCTCTTGTCCATGTAAAGGTGGCTCCTGCTGTTGCACTAGTTGGCGTATAATTAAAGGTAGAATTGCTACATACCGATGGTGCAAGGTTACTGTTCAATGCCGGTGTTGGATTTACCGTGGCAATTACGTTTTGATTATTATTGCAACCATTGGCTGAAGTGGTATAAATATAGGTAACATTGATAGGAGCAGTTGATGTATTGGTAAGAGTTTCGTTAGGATTGTTTGTGCCGCTATTCGCTGCATTACTGATTCCAGGCACTGTTGCCCTTGTCCATGAAAATGTTGCTCCACCTGTTGAACTTGTTGGTGTATAAGAAAAAAGAGTGGCACTGCAAATTGCAGGAGGTGTAGTTGTGCTGCTTAAAGTTGGGTTTGAATAAACAGTGGCAACCACACTAAATGTTGTAGCATTTGTACAACCATTTGCTGAAAGCGTATAAATGTAAGTAACATTCACAGAAGCACCTGTGGTATTAAAAAGAGTTTCAAAAGGAGTACCTGCACCACTACCCGCACCATTGCTAATGCCTGCTACCACTGCTCTTGTCCAGGTAAATGTTGTACCAGGAGTTGCACTTGTAGGCGTGTAATTGAAGGATGCTCCACTACAAACTGTTGGTGTTAAACTACTGTTCAATACAGGTTTTGGATTTACTGCTACAATTACGTTTTGATTATTATTGCAACCATTGGCAGATGTTGTATAGACATAAACAACATTTACAGGAACCGTTGAGGTATTGATAAGTGTTTCGTTCGGATTGTTAATACCGCTATTTGCCGCATTGCTGATACCTCCCACCGCCACTCTTGACCATGTAAAAGTTGCCCCGACTATAGCACTTGAGGGTGGATAATTAAAAATTGTGTTACTGCAAATTGCAGCAGGTGTTAATGTGCTGCTTAATGTAGGAGCCGGATAAACAGTAGCAACTACGCTAAAGGTTGTTGCATTGGTACAACCATTGGCAGCTACCGTATAAATATACGTTACATTAACAGAAACTGTTGAAGTATTATAAAGTGTTTCAAAAGGAGCACCTGTACCACTGCCTGCCCCATTGCTGATATTGGCAACTACGGCTCTTGTCCATGAAAATGAAGCACCAGATGTTGCACTTGTAGGGGTGTAATTAAAAGCAACCCCACTACAAACTGTTGGCGTTAAACTACTGTTTAAAGTAGGATTGGGGTTTATGGTTACGATCACGTTTTGATCAAAACTGCAACCATTAGCAGATGTGGTATAAACATATGTAACGTTTACCGGAGCTGCTGTTGTGTTAATAAGCGTTTCCGCAGGATTATTTATTCCATTGTTAGCCGCATTGCTTATGCCCGGTATTGCAGCTCTTGACCAGGCAAATGTAGCGCCACCAATTGCACTTGCAGGTGTATAATTGAAAATAGTATTGCTGCATATTGCTCCGGGTGTTAATGTACTGCTTAATGTTGGCCTTGGAAACACATTAACAACCACATTAAAGGTAGTTGAATTTACGCAACCGTTGGCCGTTACCGTATAAATGTAAGTAGCGCTAACAGAAGCGGTTGTAGTATTGGTAAGGATCTCTGAAGGCGAACCAGAACCACTTCCTGCTGCATTGCTTATTCCTACTACAGTTGCTCTTGTCCATGTAAAAGAGGCGCCTGCTGTAGCACTGGTGGGTACATAATTAAAAGTGTAGCCACTGCATACGGTAGGTGCTAAACTGCTGTTTAGGGTAGGTTTTGGATTTACAGTTACTACCACACTTTGATCAAAACTACATCCGTTGGCGGCTGTGGTATAAATGTAAGTGACATTTACAGGAGCGGTTGACGTGTTGGTAAGTGTTTCTGAAGGATTACCTGTACCATTGGCTGCAGCATTGCTGATACCACCTACAGCTGCTCTTGCCCATGCAAATGTGGCACCTACAACAGCACTTCCGGGAACGTAACTAAAAATTGTACCACTGCATATTGCCGCAGGGGTTAATGTAGTGTTTAATGTTGGTCTTGGATTTATCGGAATAACTACACTGAATGTTGAAACATTTGTGCAACCATTGGCTGTTACTGTATAAATATAAGTAACATTAACAGGTAAATTTGTTGTATTTGTAAGTACCTCGAACGGATTGGCACTTCCGCTGCCAGCCCCGTTGCTGATACCTGCCACAACAGCTCTTGTCCATGTAAAGGAAGCCCCCGGAGTTGCACTCGTAGGCGTGTAATTCACAGCCACTCCACTGCAAGCCGCAGGAGGATTTAACGAACTGCTTAATGTTGGAGTTGGTGTTACCTGAACAACTACGTTTTGATTGTAACTACAACCGGAAGCGGTGATGGTATATATATAAGTAACATTAACCGTAGCAGCAGTTGTATTGGTTAATACTTCGTTGGGATCGTTTATACCACTGTTGGCTACCTGGCTTATCCCTCCAACTGCAGCTCTTGACCATGCAAATGTAGAACCCGCAGTTGCACTTGCTGGAGTATAACTAAATGCTATCCCACTGCAAATTGCAGGAGGTGTAAGTGAACTGCTCAATAAGGCCTGAGGCTTAACAGAGACTACTACATTGTAGGTTGTAGCACTTGAACATCCATTTGCAACAACTGTATAAACATAAGTAACATTTACAGCAGCTAAAGTGGTATTGTAAAGAATTTCACCCGGATTCCCCGATCCGCTGTTGGCACCATTGCTGATACCAGCTACAACAGCTCTTGTCCATGTAAAAGTTGCACCTGAAACCGGACTAGTAGGGGTATAATTAAATGTTGAATGACTGCACACTGCAGGAGGAGCCAATGAACTGTTTAATGTTGGTAGAGGAGCAATTATAATGCTTCCCGCAGCACTGGTTTGAATACAGGTTCCTGTTGTGGTTATTGTATATGGGAAAGTTCCAACCACTGTAGGAGTACCACTGATAGTCAACGTACTGCCGCTAAAAGAGCTGCTGATCCCGGCAGGTAATGCAGTAACCCCTGCACCTGTTCCACCACCTCCAACCAAATAAGTAATATCCACTATCGGAACATTTATACAAACAGTTTGAAAATTGGTTCCTGCAACTGATGTTAAAGCAATTGTTGCATTGGGATTTAGCCCGATGGCATAATTTGCGGATACCGTACCATTGCCGCAGCTATTGGTTCCTCTTACCGTTAAGTTACCAGCTGTAGCGGAGGTTGAAAATGAAACTGTTATGTTTGATGTGGATCCGTTTATAGTTACTCCGGTACCTGAATAGCTCCAGGTATAGCTGGTGGCATTTTGTATTGCCGGTACAGAATAAGCATACGTTTGTGCCTGGCATACCATAGATGTACCACTGATTGTTCCGGCCGCAACCGGTGCTTTTTCAACTGCCACAACAACATTCTCGCCCCCATTGCTACAGCCTGTGCCGGGATTTGTAGTTGTATAAACATATGTAACATTGATACTGTTAGCACTGCTGTTATTCAATATCTGGCTTACAGCTCCTGCACCAGATGCCCCTCCGGGTGATGATATATCGGAAACCACTGGACGTGTCCAGGCGAAAGTAGCACCACCGGTAGCACTGGTTGGGGTATATGCAAAGGTTGCGCCACTGCAAATTGCAGGTGGTGCTAATGTGCTGTTTAATACAATACTTGCACGAACTACAATAGTAGCTGTTAAATTGGCACCAGAGCAGGATGGTGTTATTGTAAATGTAACTGTTTGATCAGAACCGGTTGTATTTGTTAATGCAACTCCCGCAATGCTTCCCCCCGAACCACTTGCCCCAATGCCGGTTACAGCACCATTATTTCTGGTCCATGTAAAAGTAGTGGAGGTAACACCATTGCTGGTACCTAAAACCATTGTTGAAAAAGTTGCTCCTGAACAAATGGTTTGTGCGCTGTTGGTAATTGTTCCGATTGGAAGCACATTTACCGTTCCTACAACACTCTGTCCGGTGTTACTGCAACCATTTGCGGTAGTGATGTAGACATAAGTAACATTTATAGGTGCCCCGGGAGAACCGGATCCATTCGTTAATACTTCACTTACATTGGCGGTTCCGGATGACGTTGCCGGTGCAATATTGGTAACTGCAGCACGACTCCATGCAAATGTTGCACCTGAAGTTGCACTGGTGGCCGTATAAGACAATGTGGTTCCATTACAAATTGCAGGTATTGTCAAACTACTGTTTAATACCGGTATTGGATTTACCACAACGGTTGTTGATATGGTTGCCCCTACGCAAAATGTAGGAGTGGGACCTGTTGGTGTTATTGTAAAGGTTACCGTTTGAGGTGAAGTAGTTGTATTTGTCAATACCAGAGCTGAAATATTTCCTGCTCCACTTGTTGTACCTGTAACATTTGAGGTATTATCCCTTGTCCAGGCAAAAGTTGTTCCAGCAATGCTGTTACTTGTTCCAAGAGCAATTGCAACCGGAAGTGCAACTCCGGAGCAAACTGTTTGGTTTGCTCCTCCTGTAAATACAGCTATTGGTGCCGGATTTACTGTTACGGTGATTGTATATGCAACTCCTGCACATGAACCTGTTGTTGATGTAGGTGTAACCAGATATTGAACAGTACCTGCTGTTGTAGTACTTGGATTGGTAAGTGTTTGATTTATAGTAGCTCCTGAACTGGCAGAAGCACCTGTAATGGCACCTGTAATAGTTCCAATGGTCCATGCAAAAGAACTTGGCGCAGTGGCTGTTAATGAGATATTAGGGCCGGTTCCACTACAAGTTTCATCAGTTGCAGCGGTTGTAACAACTGGTTTTGGATTAACTGTTACCGTTATTGTAAATGCAGGACCAGCACATAATGCGCCAGCAGTTGAAGTAGGGGTAACAATATATTGTATAGTGTTGGCCGTTGCATTACTCGGATTGGTCAGCGTTTGACTCATGTTAGCGCCTGAGCCGGCACTGGCACCAGTGATGCCACCAGGATTTGATCCTATGGTCCATGCAAAGGTGCTTGCTTCATTTGCTGTTAAAGTAATGCCTGTTGCAGTTCCACTGCATATTGTGGCTGTAGCTGCATTGGTAATTGTTGGTGCATGAGTAACCGTTACAGTTATTGTAGAAGCATTACCCACACAAGAACCGGTTGTAGAAGTAGGAGTAACAAGGTATGGCACGGTACCATCAGCAGTATTGCTTGGATTAGTAAGTGTTTGACTAATAGTAGCACCGCTGGATGCACTTGCACCGGTAATGCCGCCAGTTATGGCTCCTAATGTCCAGGCAAAATTACTTGGTGCACTTGAGGCTAATGTGATTGCTGTACCTGTGGCAGTACATATCGTTTTTGTGGCCGCATTGGTAACTGCCGGCTTCGGGTTAACAGTTTCAATCAATGAGAAAACAGCACCTACACATGAACCTATGGTTGCCGTTGGAGTTATGAGATATTGTACAGTACCATCTGTTGCATTACTTGGATTTGTGAGTGTTTGATTAATAGGGGTTCCAGAACTGGCACTTGCTCCGGTAATAGCACCTGTTATTGTACCAACTGTCCATGTAAAAGTACTGGCAGCAGTGGCTGTTAATGCAAAATTCGGACCTGTTCCACTGCAAGTTGCATCAGTGGCAGCATTGTTTACTGCCGGTTTTGGATTAACGGTTACAGTTATAGTATAAGCAGGCCCAGCGCATAAAGCGCCAGCTGTTGAAGTAGGGATAACAATATACTGTATGGTGTTGGCAACTGAATTACTTGGATTGGTGAGCGTTTGGCTCATATTGGAACCTGAACCGGCACTTGAACCTGTAATTCCACCTGCATTGGTTCCTATTGTCCATGTAAAAGAGCTTGCTTCATTTGCAGTTAATGTTATTCCTGTAGCGGCTCCACTACAAATTGTAGCAGTCGCGGCATTGGTTACTGTTGGTGCATGAGTAACGGTTACAGTTATTGTAGAAGCATTACCAACACAGGAGCCGGTTGTTGAAGTGGGAGTAACAATGTATGGTACAGTACCATCGGTAGTATTGCTTGGATTAGTAAGCGTTTGACTAATAGTAGCTCCACTAGATGCACTTGCTCCTGTGATACCGCCAGTTATAGCACCTAATGTCCAGGCAAAATTACTTGGTGCACTTGAGGCTAATGTGATTGCTGTACCAGTGGCAGTACATATTGTTTTTGTAGCAGCATTGGTAACTGCTGGTTTCGGATTTACTGTTACAGTAATTGTATAAGCGGCACCTACACATAAACCTACCGAAGAAGTAGGAGTAACCAGATATTGTATAGCGTTTGCAATTGTATTACTGGGATTGGTAAGCACCTGATTAATAGGAGACCCCGAACCGGCACTTGCTCCGGTAATGCCACCAGGATTTGATCCGATGGTCCAGGTAAAAGTACTTGCAACACTTGCAGTTAAGGCAATATTAGGTCCTGTTCCACTACAGTTGCTTGCTGTTGCTGCATTGGTAACTGTTGGCAAAGGATTAACTGTTTTTTCAACAGCCACTGAAACATTAGTACATCCACCCGAATATACAGTTCTTCTATACCATGTGGTTACAGTTAGTGCTGGGGCAGTATAGCCAATGTTAGTGTTAGTACCTGATGCTGCGCTAAAGCCAGCGCCAGCACTCGTAGTAGAAGATTCCCATAAATAGGTATAAGCGCCACTTCCTCCTGTTGGGGTAGATCCCGTCAATGCAGCAGGAACAACTCCCGAACAAATAGTTTGAGCGGCACCAACAGTATTACCAACAATTGCAGGATTTGCTGTCCAGGAAATTTTACAATATCCGCCAGCACCTGCCTGTGCCCCTCCTCCATTACCGTTTCCACCACCACCACCACCACCGTAGTTTACACCAACAGCAGCGGGATTGGTTGTTGTACAAGTACCTTCAGTAAAACCGGCACCTTTACCACCAGCACCACCGGGAGCTCCGCCACCTGCTCCTGCAGAACCACCAGGCTGCAAGCAATTGCTACCTGTATAAGCCGTTGCATTGCCGCCATTGCCACCAACACCTGTTGAGCCCGCAGCTCCGGCACCACCACCTCCAAAATAAGTATTATAACCTCCTCCACCTGTTCCTCCAATACGGTTGATAGTTCCTCCAGAACCAACGCCACCTGCACCGCCACCTCCAACTGCCGGATTAGCAACGCCTACTCCATTAGCTCCGCCTGTAGCAGAAATAAGGGCAGCCACACTGGTAGTACTACCAGCCCCACCAACAGTAACAGCCAGATTAGCACCAGCAGTAACGGCAAAAGTTCCACTGGAATACCCACCACCACCGCCACCACCACCACCATTACCGCCTCCGGTACCGCCTCCACCAACAACTTCAATTGTGATGGAAGATACGCAGGCAGGAACAGTAAATGTACCAGATGTTGTATAGATCTGTGGACTTTGTGCAAACGAAAAATTATTAAAACCATCAAAAACAACAAAAAGCGATGCTATAAACACCATTTTTATTGTTGCAATGACTTTTTTAATATTACCCATGGAAGAATATAAGTACTCCATATTACAATTGTAAAGAATTTACCAGAACCACTATTATACTTCCAATTTACCGTTGCAATTTACGAAAAATTCAAAAATTAAGTTACAAACAATTTAACCTTTTATGCAAAAAGCTTTAAATTTAAAATATAACAACCTATCATACAGATAGTTGTATCGCATATATTTGTTAACAACTTTACTAACAAACCAAAAACCCCAAAATGATTCAGGCTGTATTTTCTTTCATTAAAATAGAGAAAACAGGAGTTTGTCGAAAATTGATTTTAAGAAAAAAACACCCCCTTATACAATATAATTGCATGACAGCCAGCAGCTTAAAAACAAAAAAAATGAAACACCTTTAAAAAGTCAGAAGCAACCAAAAAACTATAAAAAACAGACAAAAATTTCGATTCTTAAAGACAAAAAATCGATAATTGGTGTCAATTAAAAAAAAACTGGTGTGGATACTAAAAATAATAGATAAATAAAAAAAGAGGCAAATTTTGATCAGGAACTATTTTTCTAATTTTTATGTCCAATAATGCAATAAATCAAGAATAAACTACTTCTGAAGTAAATAAAGTGGATGTTTTTCGTTGAATTTGCGGAGATAAACAAATATTACATCGGGTTTTTCGCGCTTTTTCAGAGCCATAAATTGATCATATAGAATAGTATCATTTTTAAGCAGCATTTCCATGTTTTTTACATTAAAATCAAACACTTTATTGGTTTGTGTATCAAATACATACTGCTTCAACTCATCTACTGTATTATTCAAACCTGCACCATAACCCATCGGATCACGAAAACCAATGGAAGTGGCAACCATAGCAGTGAAATGGCATAAAGTTCCAATCACAATAAGTTTGTTGAATTGTTTATTAAAATTGATATAAACAGAACGATTTTGACAATAGCCCCATATAGTTAACGTTTCTATCTTTTGCTCAACACCTTTTGAATCTGCAAAAACTATATTTTTCTGCTCGACCAACTGCTTCATAAAATCAAGCTGATCCTTTGGAATACCTGAAATGATTGACTTTTTAAGTACCGGATCGTTATTTTTGAATTGATCTACGGCTAGAAAAAAACCTTCATTAAATTCATAATCACGGGAATAGGCAATAGAATCGGATTGAGCCAAAGTGATCAATGAAAAAAAAGAATATATGATGGTTAAAAAAATCTTCATTTTTATACAAAATTTATTACGTCAAAAGTAAGATAATTTAAGGAAACAATACTTTTCGCGAGGCAAAATTAGTTCAATAAGTGAACCCGCTCCCCTTCTGTTAAAAAGCAATTTGGGATGACAAAAGATGTTAAAAAAATGGTAATTTTGCACAGTTGAAAATTCTATGGAAAAACGATTTAAAATTTTAGGAAATGTATCTATTGCAATCGGAATTATAACCGCTTTGCTCTGTATTTCCCCGATAACCGGGGCACCAATATTTTCATTGCCCATAGGGTTTGTCGGTATGATATGCTCTTGTATCTATATATTTATTGATACTCAAAAAGAAATTAATACAAAAAAATTCACTCCGGGAATTATTGGTTTACTATTAAGCTCCTCCCCAGTTCTCCTTATCTTAACGGTTATTATTATTAATTATTTCAAACACTGATAATGACCAAACAAACAAATAAAACGGTAAGCAATTATTTGTCATTGATAAAATTCAGTCATACAATATTTGCTTTACCTTTTGCTATCATTGGATATTTTCTGGCAATTCATTTCACTGAAAAAACATTTGATCTTAAATTATTTTTATTAATAATTTTATGTATGGTTTTTGCAAGAAGCGCTGCTATGGCTTTCAATAGATACATTGACAGAAAAATTGATGAACAAAACATACGAACTGCTGTTCGTGAAATCCCCGCAGGTGCTGTTAAACCCCAATCGGCTTTGTTATTTGTTATTGTCAACTGCTTACTATTTATATCCACAACTTATTTTATAAATTCTATCTGTTTTTTTTTGTCGCCTGTGGCTTTGGCTGTGGTATTGGGTTATAGCCTTACTAAACGATTCACAGCATTGTGCCACGTGGTATTGGGAATAGGTTTATCATTAGCTCCTATTGGTGCATACCTTGCTGTTACCGGGGTGTTTGACTGGCTGCCTTTATTTTTTTCTTTCGCAGTATTATTTTGGGTGAGTGGCTTTGATATCATTTATGCTTTGCAGGATGAAGAGTTTGACAAATCAAAAAACTTAAAATCTATTCCTGTTTGGTTAGGTAAAAAAGGTGCATTGATGTTATCAAATGTATTTCACATTGTGAGCGCTTCATTTATTATTTATGCAGGATTTTACGCACATTTCAATTCCTGGTATTGGGTGGGAACGCTTGTTTTTGTTGGGTTACTTATCTATCAGCACACTCTTGTTAAACCCAATGATCTAAGTAAAGTAAATATTGCTTTTTTTACTACCAATGGTATTGCAAGCGTTGTATTTGCAGTGTTTGTTTTGGTTGAATTGTTTTTGAGTTGAATTGTTTTTGAGTTGAATTCGATTAAAAATTGGCAAAAACTGTGTGTTTTCTTTTTGCTTGAACAAAAAGAAACAAAAATTCAAGAAAAGGTCATCGGCTCACACACATGCTGACACAGCCCCCGCTACCTTTTCAGGCTCACACACTTTTTAATTAAGCATTAATATCTGCGTGAGGGATTGAAGTGGAAAGCCCACAGCGCAGCGAGGACTTGGAACGGAAAGCCCGACCCGCAGCGCAGCGAAGGGGCACGCCCAAATAACATAAAGAAAATCACACAATCCTTTTCAACAAACGTAAACGGTGGGAATATTCCTTTTTATCATTATTAAAAACACCTTGATGATCAAAGCCATCAATGCGTACCTTACCGGATGCATGAATGATCTTATTATCATCCATCACAATGCCTACGTGAACTATTTTACCTTCTGCATTGTCGAAAAAAGCTAAGTCTCCGGGTTCTGCTTCTTCAACAAAACTCAATGTTTCGCCTTGTTCAGCTTGTTGGTATGCATCACGATATAATTTTATGCCGTTCAGCTTATAAACCATTTGTGTAAAGCCTGAACAATCTATTCCGAAAGGTGTTTTACCTCCCCATAAATATGGTGTATTCAAATACATGAGGGCTGTTTCTAAAACCCCCATTCGCCAGCTGCTCTCTTCCAAATGCGAACTAACATTTGCCCCTTCATAGCTGTAACTTTGATTTTCTACAATACATTCGTTATTATAGAAATTGGGTAGCGTACTGGCAATTACGATAGGAAAAAGAGTGGACGTTTTATTATCCGTAATGATCTGTACCAAGTCATTACTATAATAATTTTCGGTTGAATTAAGAAGCTCGAATGTATGTTGTTCGATCGGTAAAAATTGTTTTTTATCGATCCAGCATTCGTAATTATCATAGGTAATTTTAATGCGGCACCATTTCTCCTGTGTTTCCAAAACATGAAAATGCTCTCCAAACAAAAGCTGTGTAACCATTTCGCTTTTGTCGGAAGGCTCCTTTCTACAAGGCACAATGCTTAAATTACATATTCCGTACATTTTTAGTTTAAAGTTGGAAAGTTATAAAGTAAAAAAGTTCTAAGTTGCTAAATATTAAATTTAAAATTAGATTAATTATATAGGTCCTATGCTAACAACTTTGAACTTCAAACTAAATAACTTTAAACTTAATTTTAAACCAATTCAATAACAACTGCACTAGCACCGCCACCACCATTACAAATACTGGCAACACCGTATTTACCTTTATTTTGTTTCAACACATTTATCAGTGTTACAATAATTCGCGCACCGGAACAACCAAGTGGATGGCCCAATGAAACAGCACCACCATTCACATTTACATTATCAGGATTTAATTTCAGTTTTTGCATATTCACCAATCCAACAACAGCAAAAGCTTCGTTTAATTCAAAATAATTAATGTCTTCCATTTTCAGACCTGCTTTTTCAACAGCTTTAGGAATACAAATTGAAGGAGTGGTAGTAAACCATTCCGGAGCTTGTTCTGCATCTGCATATCCACGAAGAATAGCAATTGGTTTTAATCCTAATGCATCCGCTTTTTCTTTGCTCATTAATACAAGAGCTGCCGCACCATCATTCATTGTAGAAGAATTGGCAGCAGTAGCAGAACCATCTTTGGTAAATGCAGGTTTTAATTCCGGGATCTTATCAAACTTCACATTTTTATATTCCTCATCTTCTTTGAAAAGAATCGGATCTCCTTTACGCTGCGGTATTTCAACAGGAACAATTTCATCATTAAATTTACCTGCTGCCCAAGCGGCTTTGGATCGTGTATAGGACTGAATTGCAAAAGCATCCTGCTGCTCACGGGAAATATTATATTCTTTGGCGCACAGGTCGGCTGCATTACCCATTGGATAATTATGATAACAATCAATCAAACCATCTTTAGCCAATCCATCTACCATCACCACATTACCATATTTATTTCCCCATCGCATATTTTCGGAATAAAATGGTACCTGGCTCATATTTTCCATACCACCGGCTACCACAACATCAGCATCACCGCACATGATACTTTGTGCTGCATTAATAACTGATTTCATTCCTGAAGCACAAACTTTGTTAACAGTGGTACATTGAACGCTATCCGGCAAACCTGCATATTTAGATGCCTGACGAGCAGGTGCCTGCCCTAAATTAGCCTGTAATACACTACCCATATATACTTCCTGAATTTCTTTCCCATCAAGACCTGCTTTTGAAACAGCACCTTTAATTGCGATAGCACCTAATTTTGTTGCCGGTATACCAGCCAATGACCCACCGAAACTTCCCAATGGCGTACGAACTGCTGATATGATATAAACTTCTTTCATTATTTTTTATTTAAAATGTTATTTTAATACTTGTATAAATCGAGCTCAAATTTAACTATATAAAGGGATTTAATAATAATATTTATGAACTTTTATTTTGAAAAATGTTTAAAAACAATTTCTTAAGAAAATTATATATTGTGAATAAACTTATGTTGAAATAGTTCATGCATTACAGAGCAATGATAAAAATAATTAACTTCGTAATCATTAATAATTCCAGTATTGAAAAAGATCATCTCATTTATTCGTCACGGACACCCGATAATATACAAATGCATGCTTATCGTCATTGGTATTGCTGCAATTGTATATATATTTCCGAAGCAGGGGAAATTTCAATATGAGTTTCAAAACCTCAAAGGTAAACCTTGGTATCATGAGGATCTGATCGCACCTTTTGATTTCGCAATTAAAAAATCAGCGGATGAATTGGAAATTGAAAAAGCGGAAATAATTAAAAGTGCAAAACCCTATTTTAAATATGACAATTCTATTGTAGATGCCAGGAAACTGCAATTACTAACAGAATTTGAAGCAAAATGGGATGACAAAAAAAATAAAAAATCAAAAGAAAAAAATCTTGCTGTTGCTGTAAAAATACTTGATTCCATTTACAGTAAAGGAATTATTGAGCCAACCGATGTAATTGAAAATAAGCCTGCGGATTATTCGATATATGTATTGAACTATAATGTTGCTGAAGAGCATGACCTGAAAGATTTCCATACCATTAATTCAGCTTATGAATATATGCACGCACAGCTTCTCGAAAATGAGAGCAAAGTAGATTCAAAATTTATTTTACCCTTGCTGGAAAACAGCATTGCACATTCTCTTTTTTATGACAAAGAAACATCTGACAAGGTTCTAAAACAGGCCATTGATGATATTTCCCCATCACGTGATATTATTTTAAAGGACCAAAGCATAGTTTCGAAAGGAGACATTATTGATGCGAAAAAATTTCAGTTACTTCAATCATTAAAATGGGAATATGAAGAACAGGCAGGCGGAACAGTAAGTTATTTTTTTATTTTATTAGGGCAAATATTGATCGTTACACTGTGTCTGGCACTGTTAATAGTATTTCTGGCATTTTTCCGCAATGATATTTTCCTAGACAATACAAAGATCATTTTCATTTTACTTCTAATTATCCTTCAGGTATTGATGACGCGCTTGTCGTTAAATACACAATCGTTTAGTATCTATCTTTTACCTTTTTGCATTTTACCGATCATTATTCGTGCCTTCTATGATACACGCATCGCTCTGTTTGTGCACCTGATAACAGTTCTTATTATTTCATTTATGGCACCCAGTCGTTTTGAATTTGCATTTATACAATTGGTTACCGGTATGATGGCAATTTTCAGCATTGTGAATATGCACAACCGTTCTCAGATATTTATTTCAGCGGCACTGATATTTTTAACGTATAGTCTTGCATTTATTGGTATCACTATCATTCAGGAAGGTGGCATTGATGTTATGACCTGGCATGATTTCGCATGGTTTGGCATCAGTGCAATGCTTACCTTATTTTCTTATCCACTGATCTTTGTTTTTGAAAAAATATTCGGATTTATTTCTGATGTTTCTTTATTGGAATTATCCGACACGAACGGAAAACTTCTGAGAGAGCTTGCATCACGCGCCCCAGGCACATTTCAGCATTCTCTGCAAGTAGCTAACCTTGCAGAGGAAGCCATTTATTCTATTGGCGGAAACGCTTTATTAGTGCGTACAGGAGCGCTGTATCATGATATTGGTAAAATGGAAATGCCAATGTATTTTATAGAAAACCAGGCAAATGGGATTAATCCTCACGAAGACCTGAATTATGATGAAAGTGCTGCAATCATTATAGGACACGTTATTAAAGGAATTGAAATTGCCAAGAAAAATAATTTGCCTGAACAGATCATTGATTTTATTCGTACTCATCACGGAACCACTATAACGGCTTATTTCTACCGTTCCTTTCAAAAAGCTTTTCCGGATGAACAAATTGATATTGAAAAATTTCGTTACCCGGGACCTATTCCATTTTCGAAGGAAACGGCTGTGTTAATGATGGCGGACTCTGTAGAAGCAGCATCCCGAAGTTTAAAAAAATACGATGTTGATAGTATCGACAGCATCGTGGATCTTATTATCAATACACAAATTGAACAAAATCAATTTATGAATTCCGATATTACTTTTAAAGATATTTACACCTTGAAAAAAATATTCAAAAAGAAATTAATGAATGTTTACCATTTGAGGGTGGAGTACCCGAGATAATTGATAATTGTCAATTATCAATTATTTTTTAAGGTGTGCTGAGTGACACAGGAATAATTTTACCATTCATATACTGATGGGCCTTCAGTGAAAAATCAGCAATAAAAGCAGCCATTTTATCTGCGGTAAGTGGCGCTTTATAACCGGGGAAAGCTTCGTTCAACATTTCGGTTTGTGTTGCGCCCAAAGCAAGGCAGTTGAAAGCGATGTTTTTCTCTTTAAATTCTTCCGCCAAACATTCAGTTAAACAAGCCAAAGCTGCTTTACTTGAACTGTAAGCAGATAAACCTGCAAATTTTGCACTACCCTGAAATCCGCCCATACTGCTTATGTTAACAATATGCGATTTTTTTTCCAAATCAAAAAGAGGAAATATGCCCTGAATTAATCTTACAACAGAAAACACATTTACATTATAAACATATTCTAAATCAGCAGTTGAAATAGTTTCGAATGGCTTGTTAACCAAGGCACCGGCATTATTGATCAAAATATTAACTGATCTTATTTTTTTTCTCAATTCAGAAACCAACGCTTCAATAGCATTTTTATCGCTTAGATCACAAACAATTGGCATCACATTTGCGGAGGAATTTTGTGACAAACATTCATCTTTTAATTGATCTAATTTAGAACCATTGCGGGATATAGCGATCACTGTGTTTTTTGAATCAATACTCAATAATTTAACCAATTCATAACCTATCCCACGACTTGCACCTGTTACAATAATATTCATAATTTATCCGTTTTGTTTTTTTCAAAGAAACACATTTTTTGTTAATTTTACGATAACTAATACCTGTTCAATTGCAATTAAGAATAAAAATATTTTTGTTGGTTGTACTACTTTCTATCAATGGTATGGCCCAGGATAGCACAATGATCCGAAAACATCCACCTAAAACCAATATTTGGGATAAAGTGTATTTTGGAGGAAATTTAGGGCTGCAGTTTGGTACATCCACTTTTATTGAAATTTCACCTTTGGTTGGGTATCGGATCACTGAAAAATTTTCGGCCGGAGTGGGCGTTACCTATCAATACTATCATTACAGGGATATGTATTATGATCTGGAAACCAATGTTTATGGTGGTCGCGTGTTTGGAAGATATCTTTTTACTGATTATTTATTTGGCCATGGTGAGTATGAATACCTAAACCTTGAAGCTTTCGATTTTATCCCTTCAAGGCGAGTTGATGTGGTGAGTATACTTGGAGGTGTGGGCTATATACAGCGTTTTGGAAGCAATTCAGCTATTGTGGGGATGATATTATACAATTTCACCGAATCGGCTTATACTCCTTATCAAAATCCTATCATTAGAATTGGAGTAAATATAGGGTTGTAATTTTTAAAATCACCTTATTGACCTAAGTTCAATTAATAATACAATTGTTCTAAATCAAATTCATTTGGGCGTTCCCCTTTCTTAAAAGAGAAAGGGGCGGGCTTTCCACTCCAATCTTTTCTAAACAGAAAAGGATTTACGTTGCAATCCCTAACACGGCATTATCATTAAAAAAATATTGAATTCACCTATCAAACTTCATGGCAATTTATGCTTGATCACTTATAGATTTAGATGATTTTATTCAGATTCGAATTCCTCAAATGGAATTGTAGAAAACACGATCGTTAAAATTCCTGTTGCGGAAAGGTCTTTCTTTTTGGGTTTTATTACAATTACTTTTTTAAATTTTTCTCTTACCTCAACCACTGTATAAGCAGCTTCCCATTCTTTAATGTTTTTCAAAGCACTTAAACATTTATAATGAATCGCATCTAATTTATACGCATTCATTTTTTTATCATAATAAGCCGGAACACCACTCAGAACCATTAATGGAGTTAGATCCTTATAATAAGCCTTTCCATTATCTAAAATTTTTACATGAATACGAATGGTATCTGAAATTTTATTGGCTAAATCACTTTTTTTTATTTTAATATATCTGGAGCAAAACTGATCATAATCAAATGGAATAGTATTGCCAGGGACTTTAGGGAATGGAACAATTACCCTATTAAGAGGAATATTAATTGGCTGCGGAATGGTTTTATTCCCTTCCTGAAATTGCTGAAAATTCATTTCAGTTCTAATATAAATTGAGTCGGGTTTTAGTTTGGAAATTTTAATTGTGCCACGATTCTTTGTTTCACTGATTTGGGAAAAAGCAAGGCTAGTGATCAAAATAAAAAACAAAAAAAATATATTTTTTTTCATAACTACTCCTACCCTATTCTTTTAATAATTCAATATTTTTTGTGCTGAATAGTGTTTAAATATTTATTCAAAATACAACAATATCGCAATGAAAGCTGACGCGCGTTTCTCAACCCGCTTGAAATGACTTTGCGCAAGGAAAATTCCATGCAACCAATAAAAAGATCCCTCGGCTCCGCTCGGGATGACATCTTATGGTCATCCTGAACTTGTTTCAGGATCTCGTTTATTGCTGAAATAAATTCAGCATGACTTTGCCCTTTTTATCCGCTCGGGATGACTGTTGAATAATTAAAAATTAAAAAACTCTTTTAGTTCATCAGCTGTTTTAAATTTTTGATCTACCCTGTCCATTTTCAAATTGCTCATACCTTCCGAACCTTTAATGGTTTTGAACTGCTCTGGTTTTAACCAATACAAGACACCGTTATCAACAGTCCACAATAAATTGGTGGATTGCGGATCAAATGAAAATTGAACAATTGGATTTTTAGTGTAACTGAATAATCCGTTTTTTGCGCGGTCAACTAAAAAAACATCGTAGCACATCAACCTATTATCTTTTTCGTTGGTCAAATTTGCCAAGCACGAAACACCTTTGGGATATAAAGATGGTTTATCGCAATTATACACCCCAAAACTATTAAGGGCAAACATACGTTTCACTTTTTCATCCGTATTCATTAATTTGAATTGATTTTCTTCTATTTGTTTCCACTTCAGCTCCAACTCTTCCTGCTCTTTTTTCAATGCAATAATTTTAGATTGATACTCCGCTTCAATTTTCGCCTCATCCACCTTACGTTTTTCAAGTGCCACGTTGTACTTTGTAAATTTACCCTGAAAATCACTCATCGCTTTTTCATAGTTCTTCCCTTCAAATACAGGGTAAACAACGATGTCGTATTTTTTTGTTTCATTCTTTAAGCTCAATAAATAATTTTCTCCTTTTTTAGTTCCATCTTTTATGATTGCTTCTTCCCATGTTACATCATACATTGAGCTTGTGAAATTTTTATTTTCAGTACCCACTTCAAATAAAACACCTTTATAAACAGCTAATTCGGGGTATTCTTTTGGGTTAACATCAATATTAAACGTGTGTTTGTCTTTTTTAGCTTCCTCCGGTTTTTTAGGCTCTGCGCTTACCTTAAGTAAGGATGCAATTTTTACTTCTTTTTCTTTTTGAACAACTGCTTTTTTAGTTTCAACTGTTTTGTACTCAGCTGTTTGTTGAACAGCATCAGGAGAATCATTAAAACGTTCATTTCTAGCACTCAAATTCGCCTCTTTTTTAATTTTATCTTTCCCTAAACACGACCAATTATTTCTAACAGTATCCAACTTGTATAAATTGTATTCGGTGCCTTTATGGTTGGATGCAAGTTCTATATTAATTGATTTTTCAGGAGCAACATTTGCCGGTTTATCATTCTGATATGCCAGCATTTCCATCATTCCGGCAGATTCAAAGTGATAACGCTGGCCTGCGCTATCGTAGGTCATTGGAATTCCGGAAACAAAAAAATCAACTGCGTCATGAAACTCGCGGTAACGCAATTCCACTTCACCTTTCAGTAGCTTTCCATTTTCATCAACAAAAGCATTTTTCGGGATCATCATTTTTGATCCTGTTTTAAAGTCAAGTGTGGCGCCTTTTTCTGCAATTACTTTATAAATTTTATAAGGCACATTCACACCTTCCAATGGTGGATTGATAGCTGGTTTGGCTTCTTCATTTTTATAAAATTCGGATAGAACAGCATCGTCTGCATTTATTGTGGCAGCCGGGTTAGTTTTAACAATATTGTTTTCAGGGGTCTTGATTAACAACGAAACTGCAGTGATAACGCCAACTGTAGCAACAACCACACTTGATAAGAACCAACCTTTTTTGAAAAAAGGTTTCGTTATCGTTACCTGCTCATTTAAAACCGAATTAAAATTTTTACCCTTTGCGATCTCTTCAGAGCTAATTTCAGGGCGATTAATGTTTGTTTTTCTTTTCATTTTTTTAAGAGCCCCTCCAACTTCCCCAAAAAGGAGGCTTTCAGAACGTGTTTGGTTTATTTTTTATTTTTTACCCCCTTAGGCCTATCCCATCTAGGAAGACCTAAAAGGAACATTTATTTTAAACTTTTTTTCAAAATTTCCAATACCCTGTATGTTTTCACTTTTGCATTATTTTCTGTAATATCAAGTATTTCAGCTATTTCTTTGAAGGAACGTTTTTCAAAAAAACGCATCTCAATTAATTGTAACTGGTCCTCTTCTAATTGTTCTGAGATAATTGAAACTATTTTATCATGATACCGATCGATCTTGCTTTCCTCCATTTCTTCGATGATCGTATAAACACTAACGGAATCAATATTTATGGTACGTTGGGCTTTTTCCTGACGGAACAAATTATTTACTTCACTAAAAGCGATCCGGTAAAGCCATGATGCAAAAGGAACTCCCCTGTTTTCGTATTTATGTAAATTGGCCATCGCTTTTAAAAACACTTGCTGCGTGGCATCAAAAGCAGGTTCTTTACTATCCAAACGTTGGTAGATATACCTGAATATCGGCTCATAATACGCTTCATAAAGCACTGCAAAATCTTTCGGATCCTTTTTCGCAGCTTCCACTAAGCCCTGTTCATTGGCCAGATCTACTTTTGTTGCATGGTATTTTGAGACTTCAATCATAAAGGGAAAATGTTTCAATCGTTCTTATAACGCTAAAATTTTAAAAAGATACAGGATACTTTGTTTTTTTATTTTTTTACCGGAATTATGCCGATCAAGGATCTCAAAGTTATCTTTATTTTGTATTAATATCACATCAAAAAATAATCATTTGGAGAGTAACGTAAATTGGAGGATAATGTTTTAATTTTCACTAAATTCAGTAATTAAATAGAACGCAGATGACGCAGATTGAATAGGATTAAATATGATCCTATCGGTTTTTATCCATATTTTTATGATAAAATAAGTTTTTAAATTTCTGTCCATCATAATTATAGGTAATATCTGCGTTCTATTTATTTTGTTTATCAGTGGGTGATTAAAATTAAAAAAAATGAAAAAATATATTTCCTCCATTTTGGTTTTGATTTTTGCCAATATTATAGGCTTTGCTCAACAGCGGGTGGTTTTGATCGAACAATTCACAAATTCGAGTTGTCCGCCTTGTGCAAGCTATAGTCCATTGGTATATGACCATGTAAATAATAATCCAACCATTTGCTGTGCAGTAGCTTTTCATACTTCATTCCCCTATTCCAATGATTCAATGTATTGGGATAATGCAGCGGAATCAGACCAAAGAGTAGGTTATTATGCAGTAAGTGGTGTTCCCTATTCCATAATGGATGGGAATATATTTGATGGTCCATCAACCGTTTTCACCTCCGGCATTTCTTCAATTGTTAGTAATCGTGCGGCTGTTGCGCCAAAGTATATTATTCAATCAACAAATTTTATATTGAATGGAAACCTGTTAAGTGGTTCGCTTAAGTTTACATCAGCGGATGCTTCTAACTCGGGAGAAAATTTAGTTGCGCACATCGTAGTTATTGAAAAAAATGTTTTGAAAAGCTCTTATTCAGCCTCCCCGGGAAGCAACAGCGAAACTTCTTACGAATATGTGATGCGTAAAATGCTTCCAGATGCCGATGGAATGGTATTAGTAAATACCGCCATTAATGGTTCTGATTCAACTCTCATCAACTGGCCACTTCATAAAATAAAGAACATTGATGAGCTTAGAGTAGTTGCATTTGTTCAAAACAATACAACAAAAGAGGTTTTCCAGGCACAATTGTTCAATCCTGATAAAATTGCCTCTGTAAATGGGGAATTCCTCATTAATTCCTTTTCTGTTTTTCCAAATCCGGTAAAAGATGAAATAACTATTTCTTTGGGGACTAATACGAACATTCGCTTTATCAGGCTTTACAATTCTTTAGGGCAAGTTGTTCATTCTGAAGTTGTAAGTGCCCAAGTACCTGATATCAAATTAATTACAGATCTTCCAACAGGAATGTATTTTATTGAAGTAGAAGGGAGTGATTTCCGATTTAAGAAATACAAAAAAATAATAATTACAAGGTAATTATGAATTAAAAGGAGAGGTGATGTTTGATCAGAAAAACAACAATCAAAAATTATCTTGCTTTGCAAAAGAACTTAACAGATTTTGCAAAACAAATTTTACAAATACTGATTGTTTCATTTGATATATTAATCGTCCTCATCTTCGCCTTCTTCCTCTTCCCCACCCTGAATGGTATTGATATTGGAAGGATCAACTTCTGTATGCCTTATAAGCCCTCCCAGATATCCTGTTCTGGCAATTAATCCAAAACTAATAAGTGAAATAAATAGAATAACCCAGGCGACATTTCTTACAACTGAAGATTGTTTTAAAATAAAAAAAGCACCAACAATAGATGAAAAGCCTAAAATAATTAAAGCGATTAAAGAAATTAAAGCAAAATCTTCATGTTGCTCAATCATTCCTTCGGCAACACCTTGGATATGTTCAACTGCTTCTTCGGCAGCTTCACCTGTTAAATAAGCAATACCAGCCCCGATGGATGAAATGATGAAAAGAATATAAGCAGCCATTTTTGTTGGATTGCTTTTTGCCCACAAGCCATGTGCTAAAACAATTCCACCTAATATTGAACCGAAAATAGGAAGATGGGTAATTAGTAAATGAACATGGGTTAAATTCATATTTAACTTTATTGATAACTGCAAAGGAAACAACTTTCTCACTTTAAATAAATGATGAAAAATATGTTTTTGGGTGATTTTGTTTGCCTAAAAAATTTTATTGATGGCAAATGTGGATTAAATCAGGAATAAAAAAAACCGCAAACAGCTTAAATTTAGCTATTTACGGTTTAAAGGAGCGGAGAAATAGGGATTCGAACCCCAGGAGGTGTAACCCTCAACAGTTTTCAAGACTGCCGCAATAGACCACTCTGCCATTTCTCCAGACGACAAAAGTAGTATTTTTTTGATTTAATAGATATAAAAAGAAAAAAAAATATTTATTGCTTAACTTTGTAGATATTCAGCGTTGTGATCGGAACGCGTCAAAAAAAAAATTTAAATGAAAAAACACCTTATTTTAGTATGTTTTGTTTTATTGGCGGTATTAACTGCCAACGCAAACAATGTTACCGCATATTTGACGTATGCTACCTTTAATGTACCAGCTAAGGGCCCCTATATCGAAACTTATCTATCAGTTATTGGTAATTCGGTGACGTTTGTTAAAAACGCTACAGGAAAATACCAGGGAGCGGTTGATATCACTATCAGCTTTACCCAAAATGGCGAAATTAAAAATGCACAAAAATATACCTTAATCAGTCCGGAAACAGATGATACCAGCAAAGCATATCCCAATTTTATTGACCAGCAGCGCTTTACCTTAGCAAATGGCGCTTACAACATGGATATTTCAATAGCGGATAAAAACAAACTTTTGGATAAACCATTTGTTACTACAATGCCAATTACTATTGATTTCCCTGAAAATAAAGTAACAGTTTCTGATATTCAAACCTTGGAATCGTATGTAAAATCAACAACTCCTAGTATTCTTACTAAAAGCGGTTTTGACCTTATACCTTATGTTTCAACGTTTTACCCTGAAAACATTCATAAACTGAGGTTCTATGCAGAAATATATAACTCAAAAAAAATAATTGGAGAGGGTGAAAAAATAGTGCTGAATTATTTTTTAGAATCGTCCGAAAAAAAAGTGAAACTCAACGATTACAGCGCATTTTCGAAACAAACAGCCAATGATGTGAATATATTACTTTCTGAGTTCAATATTGAAAAACTGCCATCGGGTAATTATAATCTGATAGTAGAGTTAAGAGATAAGGAAAACAAAATACAGGCAGAACGCAGCTATTTCATTCAACGTAAAAACTCACAAGGGCAATTAAGTATTGAAGATCTAAAATCAGTTAATGTGACCAACACCTTTGTTACCAGCTATACCAGTGTGGATACATTATCGGATTATATAAGATCATTACGCCCGATATCAAGCAATTCGGAAATTCAATATGCTGCAAATCAATTGAAAGGCAGGAATTTAGAGCTTATGCAAAAACTTTTCTATAATTTTTGGAAATCACGCAATGAATTGGAGCCTCAATTAATGTGGTTAGAATATTATAAGGAAGTAATGAAAGTAAATAAAGAGTTTGGAACATACAGTCTAAAAGGGTATGACACAGACAGGGGCCGGGTTTATTTACAATATGGCCGCCCCGATCAACGATCCAAAATGGATGTGGAGCCTAGTGCGTATCCATATGAAATATGGGAATACTACAGCTTATATGACAGATCCCTTTCATTGACCTACCCCGGGAACAAACAATCAAATAAAAAATTTGTGTTCTATAATCCCGATCTGGTTACCAATAAATATTCATTGATACATTCTACCGCACAAGGTGAAATTAATAATACCAGATGGGAACTTCTAATTCATAAGCGTGATAGTCCATCCACTAATATGGATGACACAAAAGCTCCTGATCATTTTGGTGGAAATGCCGGTGAAAATTTTCGTAATCCACGGTAGTTTTGATAATTGATAGTTGATAGTTGTTGGTTGATAGTTGTTGGTTGATAGTTGTTGGGACGCTTCAAACAGGCTTAAATTATTTTTATAAATTAACTTATATAAAGTCTGATGTACACCATACCATTTCAAACGTTAGCCTGGGACAAAGTAGAAAAAACTGAACATAAGGGAGAAACAGGGACATCGTATTGGCAAACAATACAAATGAATGGACTTAGAATTCGTATGGTAGAGTATTCAGAAAATTATTTAGCTGACCACTGGTGTCAAAAAGGGCATATTGTCCATTGTTTAGAAGGTAGTTTTATAAGTGAACTTAAAAACGGGGAGAAATTTACACTTTCAAAAGGAATGACCTATATTGTTTCTGACGATCTAAGCTCACATCGATCTATTTCGAGCGATAGCGTAAAATTATTGATCATCGATGGGGAATTTTTAAAACCAAAAAATTAGCAGTTTGTTTACTTAGTACTATTTCCATTACATTTGTTTTATGAAGGTTGCAGTAGTTATCTTAAATTGGAATGGTAAAAATTTTCTCGAAAAATTTTTACCATCTGTAATAGCAAACAATGCTTCAGATACCCAAATAATAGTAGCAGACAACGCATCCACCGATGATTCAGTATCCTTTCTAACAACAAACTACCCTCAGGTAAAGATCATCAAAAACACCATTAATGGAGGGTTTGCAAAAGGTTATAACGATGCATTAAAACTCGTTAGTGCAGAATATTATGTATTGCTTAACTCTGATGTAGAAGTAACTCCAAATTGGATCGAGCCCATCATAAAACTAATGGATGATGATATAAGTATTGCCGCATGTCAGCCCAAAATAAAAGACCATAACAAAAAAACATATTTTGAATATGCCGGTGCAGCAGGCGGTTTTATTGATAAATATGGTTACCCATTTTGTCGCGGCCGGATCTTTTCAACTATTGAAGAAGATAAAGGACAATATAATGATACCCGTGAAGTATTCTGGGCCACTGGCGCCTGCTTATTTGTAAGGGCCCAATATTACCAGAAAATTCAAGGTTTTGATGAAGATTTTTTTGCTCACATGGAAGAAATCGATCTATGTTGGCGCTTGAAAAATTTTGGTTATAAAGTTATGTATTGTGCTGAATCAACAGTGTACCACGTTGGAGGAGGAACATTAAATAAAACGAATCCTTATAAAACATTTTTAAATTTTCGTAATAATTTACTGTTGCTTTCCAAAAATCATCCACCTGAATATTTCTATTTGAAATTATTCATCCGTTTTTTACTGGACGGTATTGCCGGCTCAAAGTTTCTATTTTCAGGACAGTTCAGCAGTTTCACCGCTGTAATAAAAGCTCATTTTAGTTTTTACGCTTCGTTTGGTAAAACATTAAAAAAACGTAAATTATTAAAGGAACAAATAAAACAACATGCTACCACAGCTGTGTATAAGCATAGCATTATTGCTGATTACTATTTAAGAGGAAAAAAAACTTTTACGGAGATCGATATCGAGAATCGGTTTATGTAGAAATGTTGACGTTTCAAATTTTATATTCCCAAACGACCTTTTACGAAACGAAAAGACCTGACAGATTTAAAAAACTGTCAGGTCTATACTTTATTTTAATTATGGCAACAAGCGTTGTATTATTCCTTTTCCACGTTTTCAAACTTCACAATATCCGCTGCAAAATCCATAAAGAATTTATGTGCTGATGTAAATACAAAACGACTATCAGCAGTTTTTTCGATTATATTTCTACGGTTTAAGGTATTGATAAAGTTTTTGCGGGAGTCTGCATCCTTCAACTGTTTGTTTGATAAGATCAAATCAATATAAGAAGAATTGGTAAAGTAATTTTCAATTTCTTCAACCTCAAACTCACTGAATTGAATCCTTTCCAAAAAGTTTTTTCCATCGCGGTCAAGCTCGTAGCTCAAAAGAGCAATAAAAATACATACATCACGTGATAACATTTCATTTGATTCATCAGAAACCAGGTAAATAAAATCCTGAGTAACCTTTAGATCATAATTGAATGATGCTTTAAAGAAATAGGTATAAGATTGTTCGTTATCTCTTAAAACTGCAAAAGTCCGCTCAGAAGGTAAAACAAATTTACCACTCATTAGATCTTCTACAATTTGGCGATGGTGATTAGGAAATTCCATGTTTATTGATTGTTATTTTAGGAACAGTTAATGTTAAATCGTTAATTTTTATTTTGTCGAATTCAGGAGTTTTACCAAAATCACGTTCAATGTCCTCATCAAAGGCAAGAGTAGTTAAGGCAAAGAATTTTTCTATCTCCACTTTTTTATATTCTTCTTTCAACGTTTTGTTACACCACTTAAAAAAATCCTCTACAGGTAAATTAGATTTTAATTTGTTGGTAAAAAAATCTTTATCGAAGATCCACTTCTCTTCTGTATTTATTTCGTCTTCAAAATAAATATCAGTTTCATTTTTAAATTGTTCAAAAATTTCAGAAGCGTTAAAGAAGGTATTATTTGAATAGATATTTGTTCTTTTCGATTCAAACATTGGAGGAACCTTTTGCTTATAAGGATTTTTCAAGAAAGTGATCCAACCTGTTAAAATGATCGATTCAGTACGTATACGCTCGATAAGCGGTAATAATTCAGTGGTTAATATTTTTGACTGGCGCAATAAATTATCGTTCACCTGTATCAATTGAAAATAAAGTTTTTCAAACAAAACACGTGTACTTTCATCATCACAATTCAAACGGTATCTATTTGAATATTCTGAAATGTCGTATAATTTATTGGCAATAGAAGCACTATGATTGATATCCAGAATTTTGTTGAGAGGAATAATATATTCGTCAATCCACCGTGAAGCTCTAACGATCTTTTCTCTGTAATCAATTTTCTTAACGTTGGCTTTTAATTCACGCGTTTCATTCAATAAGCTGATGGTATTTTTCTCTACCATTTCGTAGAATGTCCTTATTTCATTGGCCAATTCAGTTAACCGCTGATTTAAAATTACTTTATCACCATTAATGTTTTCCTTAATTTTACGGAATAATTCAGAAATTGAAACATGATATTTTTCAATTGTTTCAGGTAATAATGGTTTGAATTCGCTTAAAATAAACTCGATCAGGTTATAATAAACTGTTCGTATTTCGTAATTATCATTAACCGAACTTAATATTTTATAGTCGATCAGCTGCGATTTAATATCCGTGTTATGCTTAGATGTAATGAGATTCAACGTTTCATAAGGAATTACACCACCTTTCGATTGTGTTTCATACAATTCGTTGATAATATCAAAATACTCCAGTAAAAAGCGCAGTATGGTTCTTGGTTCAGCCTTCATCTCTTATTTACTTTTTGTTATTTTTGTAATAGGTTGAACTGTTCCATTTCTTTCCACAATAACAGCATTTTGTTTTTCGCTGATATTGATCTTACCTTTTGAAGGGTAAATAAAATAATATTTATTAAATCCTTCAACAGCATCCGGTGCAGCAAAAATAGGAAGGAAGTTATGCTCCTTACAAAACTTCACGATCTCCGGACGGTTTTGTTTATCAATGGTTGCAACCTCATCAATAAATAAAGCAATTTTATTTTGCTCGTCAGTTACTGCAAGCCTGTTGATAATTGACATGATCATCACCAAACGGATCATACGGTCGGTACCATCTGATTCTACCTGGTTTGCAAGATCCACACGCTTATCAGTTCCTTTGATATGAAGAAGTAGTTCGATGTTAAATAATTCATCAAAACTTACTCTTTTACCGCTGTCCAAATAGGCGTTCAGAACTTTTAAATTTTCTGATTGGTCAAATTCAAAACTCATTTGTCCGTTAAACTCCTGGATAGAAGCGATCTTCTTCAACTCTCCAATGATACGCTCATTATCCAACAGATCAATTTTCATTGATTCAATATTAGAGATACGTGTTTGAGAAAGTTTTTCGTTGAATTTTGTATACACAAATTGTTTGAACTCCTCATAACGCTTTAATAACGTGTATGCAGGGTTTGCGAACTGAGTAGAAATACTGGATAATAAACCATCAATACTACGTTCCTTATCAGCTAAACAAGCAATTTCATCTTCCACAAAACTTATGAATTGTTCTATGTCCGCACTGTTATTGCGTAAACGATATTTCAAATTATCAAAAGTAGCGTCTTTCTTAACTTTTAATTCAATCCTGTCTTTTTGATGAATTTGAATTTTAGAAAAGATATAATCAAGGTTATCATTTGTTTCGTAATCGGTAGGGGCTAAATTAATTGCTTCCACTTCAATTTTACGCTCTTTCAATTCTCTTACACGTCCTTCCAAACCGCGCTTTTCTTCCTGCAATTTGTCAAACATTATTTGCTTTTGAGAAATCTCTTTAACCAATGAACTTAAAAACTCTTCCAGCTCTTTCTTTTCAAGCGACAGGGTTTTGATATCATCTGTTATTGAACGGATCTGCTTTTCTAAAGCCGGTTTACTTTCAATAAGTTTTACTTTCTCTTTAATTAATTCAATCTCATTTAAAATTACTTTTAATTTCGAGTCAATTTTTTCTTTGTCAACAACTGTTTTTAAAAGTTCTTCAGTTTGTTTTTTCTCTATCTGCAAGCCTTTCAATTCATCTTTCAGTTCTTTCACTGATTTGAATTCTTTCAAAGTAATGCCTTTAGTGATATCAATTTCAC
The DNA here is from genome assembly GCA_030654175.1 of Bacteroidia bacterium. Lineage (GTDB taxonomy): Bacteria > Bacteroidota > Bacteroidia > 2-12-FULL-35-15 > 2-12-FULL-35-15 > 2-12-FULL-35-15. The sequence continues at coordinate 35,416 of JAURXZ010000049.1, read as the reverse complement.
CATCAAAAATTGCTAATAATTTTGCAGATATTTTTTTGATCGGCTTTTTGATCTGTTTACTTGGTAGGCTGGTAACCTGCTCTGCAAGCACAGAATTCAATAATTGTTTTACTTCTTCGTTATCCGAAATTTTATGGATCAACAAATTATTATAGTTATCGATCTGATTTTCGAGAGATGCAATTTGATAATTTAACTTATCAATACGCATTTCCAATTGCTTGCTCGATAATTTTTGAATCTCAATAGTAGTAAAACGGGTTTCAATATCCTTGCGGTCCTTATCTAAATTACGTAATGATTCTTTTAAAAAATCAACACTTTCATACTTATGAATTTCGTTCAAAGCTGCCTGCTTTTCGGCTAAAAGGTTGGTTTTGTTTTTTACATCGGCATTTTTTTCACCGATATAAGAAGCATAATTCAATTCCTTAGGCTTTAATATTTCATTGATCTCATTGTGAACAGCGGCAATGTGTCTACCTCTTTCAATAGAAGAAATTTCTAACTCAGGGATAGCAGCGGTGTATGAACTGTTGAAAGCTGATATCAATTCACTTACAATTCTGGTTTTTGAATTATATACTTTTACCGACTCACGAAACTCAAGGAAATCAGTACGTACCGATTTAATGCTTTTTATTTCTTCATTGATACGTAATAGATCGGTAATATCTTTTTTGTTTTTCTGAGAGAAGTTCAAGCCTTCATTCTCACGATTATCGGCAATGATCAACGACTCTTTAAGGGTTTTGTTGGTGATCAACTTGGAGTTGATCAAATAACGGTACACCTTCGAAAAGTTATTACTTAAACCATCAGCTTTTACAGTATCTTCCAGCCAAACTACAGCATTGTTCTTGGTCCCACGGTGATAAACCAAATTAAACACATCTGATTTAGTAGCGAATTTACTATGAACAATACCTTTTTCAAGAAGCTTTCCAATCACTTCATCAAAATTCAATAAACGTTGGTGAGCACCTTCATTTTCGAAGAAATATTCTTCATCATATTCACTGTCAATTTTGTAATATTCCAATTCGCCATCAGTGTTCCTTTTTACAAGGATACAGTAATAGCCCAATTTATTTATTTCGAATATTAAAAAGCTCTTGTTATGCGTTGGAAAGTAGTGATGGATGGTTTCTTTATCCCCTTTTCGCTGACCACTGAAGGACATTTTTTGCCCGTCAACAACAAACAAAAAGTTCAAAGCATAGATCAATGTACTTTTTCCAATGTTATTAGGACCAACTAATTGCATTGAATCACAATTGTCGAGTTTCATTTCGGCTTTACCATAGCCTTTGGAGTTAATAAGAGAAATTCTTGTTAGCATCTTTTTTGAGTTTCAAAATTATTTGAGTACCAAATATAGTGAGATGCGTGCTTGCATTTAAGCCACGTTCAGGCTGTTAATAATAAGCTATTGGAATTTAACGAGTTACATTTTTTTTTGTTGAAAAAATTAAAGTTTTTAGACTTATTAAAAAGTGCTTGATTTATTAGATTAAAATCCTTAATGTATTAAATTGATAAATGTTGATTCGATGATTTAATAGAGGGATATTTGCTTGAAGGCTTGAAGTGGAAAGCCCAGGACAGCGATGCTTTTTCGGACAGCCAGAAACGAAGTGGCAGCCCATTAAAAAAATCTCCTTTTATACCAATGAAGAAATTTCAGCAGAATAACTTTCGACCAGCATAGATCCATCAGCATCTAATTCTTTAAGAGTAACCAATTTTAGCTGATTAATAAAATCGGGATTATATGGAGTTTTTACTTTAATATAATTATCGGTAAAGCCATGCATGAAACCCTCTTTGTTATCGCCTTCAAACAGCACAGTGCGAGTATCACCTAAATGTTGTTCATAGAAATGACGTATTTTTTTTGCAGATAGTATACGTAACATTTTATTCCGTTTTTTGCGAATAGCAACAGGAACGGCATCTTTTAAATTAATAGCATCCGTATTATCACGTTCGGAATAAGTGAATACATGCAGGTAGGAAATATTTAGCTCGTTTAAAAAGTTATACGTTTCTAAAAAATCTTCATCTGTTTCGCCAGGGAAGCCCACAATCACATCCACGCCAATACAACATTGAGGCATTAATGTTTTAATTTTTGCAACACGCTCCGAATACAATTCACGCAAATATCGTCTACGCATGGCTTTCAACATTTTATTGCTACCCGATTGTAATGGGATATGAAAATGGGGAACAAAACGTTTTGATTGTGCTACATATTCAATAATTTCATCTTTTAATAAATTAGGTTCAATAGAAGAGATGCGAAAACGCTCTATACCTTCTACCTTATCTAACTCTTTCACCAGATCAAAAAATGTTTCTTCTTTACGGTTACTTGTTTTTGACTCGTTATTTCCAAAATCGCCAAGATTAACACCTGTAAGTACGATCTCCTTTACATTCTGTATTGCAATATCATTTGCGTTCTTTACAGCATTTATAACAGTATCGCTGCGGCTGCTGCCACGAGCCAATGGGATAGTGCAGAATGAACAGTTATAATCGCAACCATCTTGTACTTTAAGGAAAACACGGGTACGGTCACCAAAGGAATATGAATCAACGAAAAAGTTCGCTTCTTCAATTTCACAGCTATAAATTTCGGCTTTTGATCTTTTAGTTAGATCATTCAAATAATTGAGCAATTTGAATTTCTCTGAAGCGCCAAGCACCAAGTCAACACCTTCAATATTAGAAATTTCTTCAGGCTTTAATTGTGCATAACATCCCACAATTACAACGTATGCTTCAGGTGAAACATTCAATGCCGCTTTTACAATTTGTTTACATTCCTTATCAGCATTGGCTGTAACGGAACATGTGTTGATAACATATACATCAGAAGGTTCTTTAAAATCAACCTTTTGATAACCTTGCTCTTCAAACAAACGTGCAATGGTGGATGTTTCTGAGAAGTTCAGCTTACAGCCTAATGTATGGAATGCGACTTTTTTCATTGGGATGCAAAGTTAGTAAATTCCAATGGAATAAAAACCTGATAGTTTTGAAAGAAATTTTGTCAAGTTGGTTTTTTAAATAAAAAATTTATCCATGAAAATCATAAGTCAGACTTTTGATTTTCATGGATAAATTTTTAACAAATATATGGATATGATGATCTAAAACTTCAATAGCTCTTCATATAATTCTCTCACAGGCAGGCCCATCACATTAAAATAGGACCCTTCAATTTTCTCAACAGCAATGTAACCGATCCACTCCTGAGCACCGTAAGCACCAGCTTTATCGTATGGATTAAAATTATTGATATAATATTCTATTTCTTCCTGTGATAATTCTTTGAAATAAACGCTGGTTAAAGCATAAAATGTTTTTGTTTTAAGTTTTGATCTCAAACAAACTCCGGTATATACTTCATGCTTTTTGCCGGAAAGTAATTTCAGCATCCGCACTGCATCATCAAAATTTTCGGGCTTATTGAGTACCTGGTTGTTGATCCAAACAATAGTATCCGCAGTAATTACAATGGTGTTATCGGTTAGCTCTTCATCAAAGGCATCAGCCTTTTTCTGACATAAATAGAGCGGTATTTCCTGAGCCTTTAAATTTTCAGGAAAACTTTCATCAACTTCTTTGGTGTGCACCTCAAAATCCAATCCCAACTCTTTCATCAAATACTGCCTTCGTGGAGATTTTGAAGCCAATATTAAATTGTGTTTTTTTAAATCTTTCATCTGAAATTTAAATTATAAAATATATTTTCTCAATCAGGACAAGTAAATTTAAATTCAATATCCTTCTTATGTGGTATTGCCATTAATTCTTCTAACACCATTGGAATAGTTTGATTTTCATAAACAATTTTATATGTTGCATTTACAATAGGCATTTCAATTCCAAGGTTATCTGCCTTTTCTTTAACTGCTTTAAGTGTATAAACACCTTCAGCCACCTGACCAATACTTGTTATTGCTTCTTCAAGGGATAAACCTTCAACAATTTTTCTACCAATTCTAAAATTTCTGCTTAACTCTGAATTACAAGTAGCAATTAAATCGCCAACACCTGCAAGGCCTAAAAAAGTAGAAGGATTTGCTTTAAAATAAAATGCGAACCGGCTCATTTCGCTCAACGCCCTTGCTATCATAAGACTCTTAGCATTTTCACCAAAACCACCTGCTTGAATAATACCCGCACAAATAGCATATATATTTTTTAAAGCGCCAGCTAACTCAACACCACATACATCTTCATTACCATATATTCTGATGGTTTTACCACCCAATGCTTCCTGCACTTTTTCAATCACCTCGTTAAATCTACTTGCAATTACGCTGCCTACAGGCATTCCGCTTAAAATTTCAAAAGCAAAATTAGGGCCGCTCAATGCTCCAATTTTCAGGCAAGGAGTTTCTTCAGCTAATAATTCTGTCATCGATTTAAACGTGTCCTGCTCAAAGCCTTTTGTTGTAGTAATCAGTATCTGGTCGCCTTTCACGTACTTACCTATGTCAGTAGCCACTTTTCTAAATGATTTACTTGGAATACTTACAAATATTAAAGAAGAATCTGCAATTGCATATTCAAGGTTAGAAGTTGCAATAATTGAAGAAGGTAAAATAACTCCCGGTGCATATCGCGGGTTTTCGTGCTGGGTGTTTATTGAATTTACAATAGCCTCGTCTCTCAACCATATTTTCACTTTCTCCTGCTTTGCAGCCAAAAGGTATGCAATAGCGGTACCAAAGGACCCACCACCGATAACTGTTACACTTTTTGATGTAGCCATAAGTTTAAATCTTTTTCGAGTCCGTATGGGGTTAATTTATTGTGATAGTAATAAAGTGTGATCAAATCGTTGCTTATCAATAAACCATTTTGTTCGTATAGCACACTTTCCCCGTGATATGAGGTTAACTGTCTTTTTGCGTGAGAAATAATTTCATCAACAGATTTTGTAGAGATCACGCTACCTAATTTCAATTCTCCGTTATCTCTTTTCCTGAACAGAATTTCTTTTAAAAAGCCGACCGTTTCTAACAATAATTCCTTATCACACTCCGCTCCAAATGTAGATACCAACTTAAAAACATTGCTAAAGGGATATTTTTTTTGAAATATTTTGAACAATGCATAGGACAACAAATGGGTATCCATAACCACACTATTCTTTAAAAACGATTTTAATATTTTATTTCCTAAAATAGAAGTATAAACCCGATCTCTTTGGAATGAAAAATCAGGAACGCCATCAACCAAAATATATTTTTCGATATCAATAGGCCTGGAATGGCTATCAATACTGACACCTTCCGCATTCACTTCGTTACCGAATATATCCAAAGGCTCACCAAAACAAACAGCTATCCTGGTGTCAACTTTAACAGTTTTTTTTGCAAACGCCAATATGTTTTTGATCTTATTAGATGAATCGTTTGGCAAAATGAATTGCCGGCTTCCTTCCTCTACTAAATATTCTTCAATAAGATCACGCGCCTCAAGACATAACTCATAATTAATGGTACATGGTACTACATAAATATTTTTCTTTTTGCCTTCTTTTGCTCCCTTAATAAATGTGGAAAGACCGCTACCTAATAAACCCAGCTTCAATTGCTCCTCAATTTTCCCGCTTCTGCTTCGTGTCCCTCCCGGATAAAAAAGGTTATGATAGCCATATTCCAGGCTTATAGATGCGTAATTCTTCAAAACATCTTTATACAGCTCATTTTTTTTCTCCCTATCAACTTTATATGCCCCTAAATTAGTCATCATATAACTAAGTATGGGATTAGTAAAGAGGTTGAGCCCTGCACCGTATATCATAGGGGGAAGGCCGGTAATAAATGTAGAATAGCCAATAACGATACTATCAAAATTACTTTGATGAGTTGGAGTGACTATTAACGTACCCATTTTACTAAGGTGAAGGATCTTATCTAGAGGCCCTGAAATGTCAATATTTTTATTGATCTTCTCTTTACCTTTTTTTGAAAAAAGTTTCCAAAGAGGTTCTTTCACTAAAATAGCTTTTAACAGATAAGGTACGACTTTGATAGCAAAGTTATAAACCTTTGGATTATAGCCACCGGCTATCTCTATTGCATAATTTTCGATTATTTCTTTTAATATCTCTTCTTTCTCAGTTGAATTGGCAGAATAAAAACGCCTCTCCATCTCGGACCAAAATACAATTTCAGTTCTGTTGTGTTTAGAATTTTTCTTATTTTTTAACCTTTTCTTTTCGAGGTAAATTGTATCATAAATGATATTGTCAATGGTGATATCCTTGGACCTCTTACAATAAGCCTTTTGCTCAGCCAAAGTTTGTTCGATCAGCTGATCTATTGCTTTATCCTTGTCTTCCCTTCTCATTGCTTATTATTCGGTCAATTAAAAGTTTAATCCTAAATATTAAAAAAAAATTATTTTTTGAAAACAAACAACGTCTTCTACTCCATAAGCATCTCTAAACGTAATTGTTTACAACAGATTGATCAAATGAAGCAAATGTTCAAATTCCACGGGCTTACTTAATATGGTGGAGTATTTAATATCGCTCATAAGCTGAAGCGTGTTTGCATAAGAATTACCGGTGGTAAAGATGATAGGAGTTTCAATTCCTGCCTCTCGAATTTTTTTTCCTGCTTCCAGTCCGCAGGTTTTATTTTTCAAACACACATCTAAAATAATTACATCGGGGTGCATTTCTTTAACCTTATTGAATGCTTCATCAGCATGCACAACGTTTTCAACCACAAATCCCAATTTCTCCAATTGCATCCGTAAAACTTTAGCGATCAACAATTCATCTTCTGCTATAAGTATCTTTTTATTGATTTTCATTTAACGGCAGTTGAATTAAATATTTAGGAGGAGCTTTACTCACCATTTCTATACTTCCATTTAATTGTTCAGCAAAAGTATGAATTAGAGTTAATCCGGTTGTTTTTGAATTTTCGAAATCAACGGTATCGGGAAAATCTCCTTCAAAATCGGAATAATAGATCAATAATTTGTTTGCAAGGGTAATGATGCTGATCTCAATCTGCCCTGTACTTTTCTCATTATAGGAATGTTTGAAAGAGTTTAACATAATTTCATTCATCATTAAACCGAGTGGCATAGCGGTTAAAAGATTGAGATTAACTTCATCTCCTTTTAACTGCAATAAAGTATTATTATTCATTTTTAAAAGATGAAACAGCTCTGTTAAATAATCTTTTAATTTGACGTTTTGAAATGATTCGCTTCTGTACAAAAGTTCATGGATCAAAGCTGTTGACTTTATTCTTTTACGGCTTAATGCAAGAGCTTCTTTAACTTCAGCGTTATTAATATTCATTTCCTGCAATTGTAACAAGCTGCTAACCATTGCAAGGTTATTTTTAATGCGGTGGTGAATTTCGGCTAACAATACTTCCTTTTCATTCAGGGCGCTTTTTATTTTCTGCTCATTTTTTACACGCTCTGTGATGTCCTTTGAAAATATATTAATGCCAATAATTTTTTTATCCACATCGTAGATAGGATTATAACTTGATTCATTGTAAACTTCATGACCATTAAGGGTTTGAAAACTTTCAATATCACAATAAACTTCTCCCTTTTCAACTCTTTTATAGATTTCTTTTAAACGTTCATGTTTAGCGGGGTCAACAAATTGCAATACAGGCATACCCGCTTGCATATCAACACCATAACCTTTTTTTACCAAGGCAGCGAACATGGAGTTAAATTCCATTAAATTATGATCACAATCAATTGAACAAATGATGTCCTTCGTATTATTAATAATGGCTTTTATCCTTTCACTCTTATTGATATTTTCAAGTTCGGTGCGTTTACTTTCGGTAATATTTTCAGCTAAAAACATTAAACGGGCACCAGAGTCTTCCAAGCCGGATACTATAGAAATATATACTCGGTACCACAATTTCCCCTTTGCATCATCAGCCGGAGTGATCGCTAAATCCAAAACATTGGGTTTACCCGAATCTTTTACATCCTGTATTTTTTGTTTAAAAATGACGATATATTCGGGCCAAACGTAATTAAAGATCTCTTTTCCTATGAGGCTTTCGAAGGGTCTACCTGATGGCAGCCTGTTGATATATTTTATGCAGAAGTTTTGAGAATCTGCAATGCATACTATATGGGGAATGGTCGCTGCCAAGCTTTTAAAATAAGCTTCACCGAGGGGGCTATTTATCAGGGTCTTGAAGTTATCGTATTTGTTCTCGGACATCCTTCTTTGGCTTAAATCACATTTATAAAACAAATCAACAATTTGAAGAAATCTTTAACTGTAAATCACAAAGCAATTAGCTGAACTGTTTTTGAAAAAAAATCTTTACTTTCGAAATTAATGCAATTCCATTAAATCAGACCATGAACCGGTCAATCAAATCACGTTACTTTCCGATACAAAAGCGTGAAAAAATATTCGCAAGCAGATCATCAGAGGAGATCTCACCTGTTATAGTTCCTAAATAATGTAATGCCTGCCGGATGTCCATTGCCAGAAAATCACCAGTAACGTTATGATTCAAACCTTCTAATACTTTTATAAGTGCTGTATTGGTATATCGCAACGCTTCCACGTGGCGGGAATTGGTAACAATTGTTTCAGTAATATTTACAATTCGGCTATCAAATAAATCGACAAGATGCTTTTTAAATTCATCAATATGGGTGCGTTCTTTGGCTGATATAAAAAGCATATCAGGGAATTCATTAAACTCCCGTTTGATGTATTCAAGATCTTCTTTATCAATTTTATTGGCAACCAATACCAACTGGGAGTTGTGTAAATGCGGTTGGAGGTCTTCAACTATTAATCGTAATTCAGACGAAGTAATTTCATGTGCATCAAATAAATAAATAGCAATTGAAGATAATTTAATTTGTTCGAATGTTTTCTCAACACCAATAGATTCAATAATATCATTGGTTTCCCGAATTCCTGCCGTGTCAATTATACGGAAAAGTACTCCATCAATATTTAGTTCATCTTCGATCACATCCCTTGTAGTTCCGGGAATTTCAGAAACAATAGCTCTGTCTTCTTCGAGCAAAACATTTAAAAGAGTTGATTTCCCAGCATTGGGTTTCCCCACGATAGCAACAGGTATCCCGTTTTTAATTACATTTCCAACCTCGAAAGAATCGATCAGTCGTTGAACTATTCGCTGAATGCTGCTCACTAATTTTTTCAGATCTGTTCGGTCAGCAAACTCAACATCCTCTTCACTAAAGTCAAGTTCCAATTCAATAAGTGAAGCAAAATCAATAAGATTTTGCCGGAGTAATTTTATTTTGCTTGAAAATCCGCCTCTCATTTGCTGCATTGCAATCTGGTGAGAGGAAGCGGAATTAGATGATATAAGATCGGCAACAGCTTCAGCTTGGGAAAGATCTAATTTTCCGTTCAAAAAAGCACGCAGGGTAAATTCACCATGGTTAGCCATTCGGGCTCCATGCTTAATGAAAAGTTGAATGATCTGCTGTTGAATGAATTTAGAGCCATGGCAGGAAATTTCTACCGTATTTTCACTTGTGTAAGAATGAGGGGTTTTAAAAAGACTAACCAATACTTCATCAATAATTACTTCACCATCGTGAATAACACCAAAATGAATGGTATGGGATTTCTGTTTGTTTAAGTCCTTTTTTTTGAGACTTTTAGTTCCGAAAACGGAATTACAAATATCGATAGCCTTATCACCTGAAAGCCGGATCACACCAATAGCACCAACCCCCTGAGGTGTAGCCAGAGCTACAATTGTGTCGTTAATAATAAGTGATGTATTCAATTTTAAATGAGCTTACAATGTTTGTTACTATATCCCTGTTCTGCAAAAATTGAAATATACATTTTTATAGGTTATAATGATACAAAAAAATTGAAACACAATAGCAAAGAAATGCGGAAAAATTATTAAAAATCTTAAAATGCTTTGTAATACCCACTTAAAACTTTACTTTAGCAAACTCAAAAAAACAGGTATCAATAAATTATTTAATCAACAATTCTAAAATTCAACAATTCCAAATATGAGTGTATTAGTAAATAAACAATCAAGAGTAATTGTACAAGGGTTCACGGGTACTGAAGGTACATTTCATGCCGGCCAAATGATAGAATACGGTACCAACGTTGTTGGTGGAGTTACACCAGGCAAAGGAGGATCTCAGCATTTGGAGCGTCTTATATTTAATACTGTGAAAGAAGCTGTAGATAAAGCCGGAGCAGATGTTTCTATAATTTTTGTACCACCGGCTTTTGCTGCTGATGCAATTATGGAAGCTGCTGAAGCTGGAATTAAAGTGATCATTTGTATTACAGAAGGTATTCCTATCAGAGATATGATTGCTGTTAAGGAATATTTAAAGGGAAGAGATTGTCGATTAATAGGCCCTAATTGTCCGGGTGTTATTTCGGCTGATGAAGCAAAAGTAGGTATTATGCCAGGCTTTGTTTTCAAAAAAGGCACAATAGGTATTGTTTCTAAATCCGGAACATTAACATATGAAGCATCTGACCAAACTGTGAAAGCAGGTTTGGGAATTACCACTGCCATTGGTATTGGTGGTGATCCAATAATTGGCACGACTACAAAAGAGGCCGTTGAATTATTAATGAACGATTCGGAAACGCAAGGAATTATAATGATCGGAGAAATTGGTGGAAACCTGGAAGCTGATGCTGCACGCTGGATCAAAGCTGATGGTAACCGTAAACCTGTGGTTGGATTTATTGCAGGAGAAACCGCACCAAAAGGCCGTACTATGGGACATGCCGGTGCTATTGTTGGTGGTGATGATGATACTGCGGAAGCAAAGAAGAAAATTTTACGTGCTTGCGGAATCATTGTTGTAGACTCCCCTGCTGATATCGGAACAGCAATGGCAAAAGCTATTGCAGATGAAACAAGAAAAGAAAGCCCACATCATCATGCAAACAGAGTAGATTAATAAAAATCTCCTGTAATTTGCTAACGTACTATAAAATTTACATTTTTTAACAATAATTTAAAGGCTGTGTAAGAAAATACACGGCCTTTTATATACTATTTCGTTGGCTTTTACTTTATCTTTGATAAGCCATAAAATAGTTTAAAACTGAAAAATAAATTAAAATATTATGAAATTACTAGAAGGTAAAACTGCTTTAATTACAGGTGCTTCACGAGGTATTGGACGTGGCATTGCTATGAAATTTGCTGAACATGGTGCTAATATTGCTTTCACCTATTTATCATCCATCGAAAAAGGACTGGCACTTGAAAAAGAGCTGGAGGCATTTGGTATAAAAGCGAAAGGTTATCAATCGGATGCTGCTGATTTTAAAGCTGCTGAAGAACTGGTAAATGCTGTAATTTCTGATTTTGGTACTGTTGATGTTTTAGTGAACAATGCAGGTATTACAAGGGATACATTACTGATGCGCATGAGTGAACAACAATGGGATGAAGTAATGAATGCCAATTTAAAATCCGTATTTAATTTAACGAAGGCCATCACAAAACCAATGCTGAAGCAGCGTAAAGGTTCTATCATTAATATGAGTTCGGTAGTTGGGATAAAAGGTAATGCAGGACAGTCAAATTACGCAGCGTCAAAAGCCGGTATTATCGGTTTCACAAAATCTATTGCATTAGAATTGGGCTCACGCAATATCCGCAGTAATGCTATTGCTCCCGGTTTTATTGAAACGGAAATGACTGCCGCTTTAGATCCAAAAGTTGTGGAAGGATGGAGAGAATCAATTCCTTTGAAACGTGGCGGAACTGCTGATGATGTTGCAAATGCAACTGTATTTTTAGCTTCCGACATGAGTACTTACATTACAGGGCAAGTAATTAATGTATGTGGTGGGATGCTTACGTAAACTAACTCAACGAATAACGAATTTTCACGAATAACGAATCTGTATACTAAACAAGCGAATAACGAATTTTCACGAATAACGAATCTGTGTTTTTATGCATAACTTAAAAAGAAATGATTTATTATATCCTGAATTAAGTTTTCAAATTGTAGGTTGTGCATTTGAGGTTCATAATGAGTTAGGATTTGGATTTAAGGAAAGTATATATCAAAAAGCACTTGCACTTGCCTTGAAAGAGAAGAAACTGTCATTTGCAGAACAAGTTCATTATCAAATAAAGTTTAAAGAACAAGTAATTGCCAAACGCTATTTTGATTTTGTGGTAGAAGATAAAATTGTAGTCGAAATTAAAAAAGATGATAAATTTTCTAAAGCTAATATTGATCAAACCATTGATTATTTGAAAACATCTAAGTTGAAATTAGCTATCCTGATAAATTTCGGTAAAGAAGGCGTTATCTACAAAAGATTAATTAATCCATAATTGACTAATTCATGATAAGTATAGATTCGTTATTCGTAAAAATTCGTTATTCGTTGATGCTATGAATATAGTAACAGAATACCCAATATGGTTCATACTATTCTGCATTGTTGCAGGTATTATTTACACGGGTATTTTATATTATCGTGATAAGAAATTAAACGAACTATCCGTTTGGATGGTGCGGCTAATGGCTGCTTTTCGTTTTTCTGTTGTTACCATTCTTTCTTTCTTATTGCTTTCTCCATTATTAAAAACGGTAAACCGTGAGGTTGAAAAACCTGTTATTATTGTAGCTCAGGATAATTCAGAATCGCTGATCGCGGGTAAAGATTCTGCTTTTTATAAAAAAGAATACAAACAAAATTTGCAAAAACTAATTAATGAATTAGATGATAAATACGAAGTACGATTATATTCATTTGCTGATAAAGTAAAGGAGGTAAACGTAGCTGATTCATTAACATTTAAAGAAAAACAAACTGATATCTCTGAGTTATTCAACGAAATTGAAACACGTTATAGCAACCGAAACATTGGTGCAGTGGTACTTGCAAGTGATGGCTTATATAATAAAGGGGCACACCCGCTTTATGCTTCTGAAAAAATAAAAGTTCCGGTTTATACTGTAGCCCTGGGAGATACCACCATTAAAAAAGATATTATTCTCCTAAAAGTTGAGCATAATCGCTTAGCCTATTTGGGAAATAAATTCCCTATGGAGATAATTGTAAATGCCAAACAATTAAAAGGGAAAACAACAACCCTTACTATCAAAAAAGGTGAAGCAACACTTTTCACTCAAACAATTAATTTTAATTCAGACGCTTTTACTATCACGATTCCTGTTTTATTAGAAGCGAAAGAAACGGGGTTGCAACGCTATACCATTAGGTTATCTTCGCTTTCAGAAGAAGCTAGCACGATCAACAATGTCCGTGATGTTTTTATTGATGTACTGGATGCAAGGCAAAAAGTATTAATTCTGACAGATGCTCCTCACCCTGATATCGCTGCAATAAAAGAATCATTAGAAGGAAATCAAAATTATGAAGTGGAAAGTTATACAATTGATAATTTCGATAAACCTTTAAAAAAATACAATCTTGTAATACTTCATCAATTACCAAATTTAAGGAACCCTGCCGCTAAAATCATAAATGAAATAAATGCATCTAACATACCTGTTTGGGCGTTTTCCGGTGCTTCTACTATCTTAAAAAGCGATCTAACGATAGCATCCAACGCACCAAGAACAAATGAATGCGAAGTTGTATTGGAACAAAATTTCCCATTATTTACGATCAGCGATAACTTAAGTAAAGCTGTCAGAAGTTTTTCTGCATTGGTTTGCCCTTATGGAACTTATCCAAATGAAAACAGCAGCAATGTATTATTTTATCAACGTATTGGGATAGTGGATACTAAAACTCCTTTATTATTTTTTAATACTTCAGGCGAAAATAAAACTGCAATATTGTCTGGTGAGGGTATCTGGAAATGGCGTTTACAGGATTTTGCTTCGAACGGTAATCATATTTTATTTGATGAGCTGATCTCAAAAACGGTTCAATATCTTTCGGTGAAAGTGGATAAAAGCTTTTTTAAAATTGCAGGGAAAAATAATTTTCTTGAGAACGAGGCAATTGAACTGGAAGCCGAAGTTTATAACGAAAGTTATGAATTAATAAATGAACCGGAAGTAAATATTACCATCAGTAATTCAGAGAATAAAAAATTCCTTTATACCTTTAGTAAAACAAATAATGGCTATCGCTTAAATGCAGGAATGATGCCTTCCGGTGAATATAAATTCGAAGCCAAAGTTAAAGTAGGAGATAAAATTTACCTGCAGAAAGGCGAGTTTAGCGTAAGTGCATTACAGGTTGAATTAACCAATACAATTGCGGATCATCAAGTGCTTTACAGCATCGCAAAAAAGCATGATGGCGAAATGGTCTATCCAAACCAATTAGAATTAATAGCAAATAAATTAAACAGCCGCACTGATATTAAATCCGTATCCTACTCCCAAAAAAAGTTGTCTGACTTAATTAATTTAAAGTGGATCTTCTTTTTACTGCTTTCCTTATTGACCTTCGAATGGTTCATTCGTAAACGAAATGGGGCGTATTAATAATTAATTCTGTTGGAACAAAAGCCCTACTAGAATTTCCATTGAATTTTATTTCCCAATCACCTTAAACTCTGTACGTCTGTTAATAGCACGGTTCTCGTCCGTATCATTTTTAACTTTTGGTTTGGTATCTCCGTAACCTACGTAAGTCAGGCGTTTCAAATCAATACCGTTGGCAATTAAATATTCATATACTGATTTAGCCCGATTTTGTGATAATAGCTGATTCATCTTTTTATCACCCACATTATCGGTATGTCCGCTTAATTGAATGCGTAATGTCTTATTTACAGTTAAAAAAGCAACTAATTTATTCAACTCAACTTTTGATTCCGGTTTCAGATCAAATTTAGCAGTTTCAAAAAATACATTTTTCAATTCAACCACATTACCAGTATCTATTGGCTCTAATGGCACATCCATTGTAAAAGGTTTTGTTTTGTCTACTGATTCTTTCAACGAAAAATTTGCGGAATAAAATAAATAACCACTTTGAGAAACATTTAAAGCGTAATTTTTATCGATGGGAAGTGTTACCAAAAACTCACCATTACCAGAGTTTGCATCAGATATAATAACCTGCTTTGCTGTTGCCAGGTCGATCAATTCAAAATGAGCACCAAGAGGTTGTTTTGTTTTTGCATCATATACCTTCCCTTTCACATACGTGATCTTTTCAGGGCGAATGGCATCATACAATTCAAATTGGTACAGATCTAATCCACCAAAGCCTCCTTCACGGCTGGAGGCAAAATAAGCCAGATTACCTGCACCATTCACCAATAAACTATTTTCGTCATTGTATGTATTTATTGGATATCCCAAATTTACAGGTGTCCCCCACTCTCCGGTTACACTTTTCCTTACCACATAAATATCCAGTTTGCCCATACCAATATGTCCGTTTGAGCTAAAATACAGCGTGTTGCCATCAGGGTGAATAAAAACAGACTCTTCTTTACCGGCAGTATTTATTTTTTTTCCAATATTGGTAGGAGCTCCCCAACTACCATCCTCCTTTAAACTGGAGAACCAAATATCGGATCCACCAAAACCGCTCGGGCGGCTACTTACAAAATACAATGTTTTTCCATCCGCTGAAAATGAGGGTTGTGTTTCCCAATATTTAGTATTAACAACTGGTCCTAAATTATAGGGTCTTGCCCAGTTTCTACCCACTTTCTGAGAATAAAAAATATCACAGCTCCCATATCCTTTACGGTTCGGACCATAAGTATTATCCATTTCGGCACAGGCAATAAAAAACAAGATCTGACCATCGGCCGAAATGCTTGGTGCTCCTTCATTACCGGGAGTATTAATACCATTACCAAGAAATGTAGCAGGTGCCCAAACTCCATTTATTTTTTCACTCACTAAAAAATCTTCTTGTAAAGGGCTGGTAGTGGTACGATTATTCCTTGTATATAAAAAAGTCAGATCATCAGCGGTAATGGCAGGAAAATACTCATCTAAGTTAGAGTTCAGAGCCTCACCCATATTTTTAGGGTCGAAGGGTACAGGATTTTTCAAAGCCTCAATACCAAAAATACAATTGTTTAATTGGTGTTCAGCCAAATCTCTTGAATCAGGATTAAGGTTTTTATTTTTTAAAAATGTTTCATAATCCAATTTTGCATCCGCATATTCCCCTATTGAAACTTCAATATTCGCAAGAAGGAAATATGCTTTTTTATCGAAGGTTGGATTGATCTGAAGCGCCTTTGTATATTCACCAATAGCATCCTGCAATTTATTAGCCTCCGTATAAATTTGAGCCAATAAATAATGAGGTTCAATAAAAGCCGGATCTTTTTCTATGGCTTTTTTTAATTCTTCCATAGCCTTTGCATCATTGCGGGCATTATAATATTCCAATGCACTTTCAAATAAAGCGATCGCTTTTTTATTTTTTGAAGTGTATTCGCCCGGAGGCATTTGAGCCTTACAGGAAAGTATTGTAAAGAGTACAAGGGCTATGACAATAATTTTTTTCATAATGTAATTTTTTAATTCAACTATTGAGCCACAATTAAATTATGGTATATTCATGTACTTATGCGTTTGCAAGGATACGTTCCATTTCGGGTGTGCCATTACATAATCCACAATAAGTGGCATCATTTCTTTTGCTTTGCTCCATTCAGGCTGAAGGAATAGTTTACAATCGTCAGTGACCTGTGCGGCATTCTTTTCAGCCCATTCAAAATCATTCTTATTGTGAACAATTATCTTTAACTCATTGGCTTTTTTAAAATTTAACGGCAATGGTTGACTTGTTTTTTTTGGTGAAAGACAAACCCAGTCCCACGTTCCGGTTAGTAAATATGCACCTGATGTTTCAATAAAAGTCTGTATTCCTTTGCTTTTAAACTGCCCGGTAATGTATTCTAAATTATACATACTTGGCTCTCCACCTGTAACAACTACAGCTTTTGCAGGATACTTATCTGCATTATCTACAATAGTATCAACCGCAGTAAGAGGGTGCAATGAGGCATCCCAACTTTCTTTAACATCACACCAATGGCAACCTACATCACACCCTCCAACGCGAATAAAATAAGCAGGTTTACCGGAATGAAAACCCTCCCCCTGGATGGTATAAAATTCTTCCATCAATGGTAATTCAAGGCCTTGCTCCAATAATGTTTTATCTTTTTGTTTTGTTTCCATGTTCTATTGTTATTCCAATCTCCAGCGTGAGTATCAATATTAGCTTATACTTATAAAGAACTCTCCCTCTAAATGACCTTTGTATCTAATTAATTGTTAATATCGACAGTTCATAATCTAGCGGATCAAATTGCTCCTTTAAATCGGCAATAAACTTTTTGCCGGATCTCAAATAATAAGGTGTCATATTTTCATAACGCTCCTGTAACGCTCCCTCAGGAAAAAATTTTTCTTTTACTTTTTTGATCTGATTGATGTTTGTTTCTTGTTTTTGTTTTTCAGATCTCACCAATTTACTTTCTAAATTTTTTAATGCATTCAACGCTTTTTGCAGCTCAGCTTCTACACTCCCCTTTAATGTTACATCTACAGCCATTGCTTTTTGAGAAACCTCAGCAAAAACATTTGAAATTTTTTCTTCCTGTTCCTTTA
The DNA here is from genome assembly GCA_030654175.1 of Bacteroidia bacterium. Lineage (GTDB taxonomy): Bacteria > Bacteroidota > Bacteroidia > 2-12-FULL-35-15 > 2-12-FULL-35-15 > 2-12-FULL-35-15. The sequence goes on along the minus strand of JAURXZ010000049.1, from coordinate 17,791 downwards.
ATGAAAGTTCGAAGTTTGCATTTTTATTTACAAATTCTTTGATCAATACATCCACATCCTTAAAAAGTTCGTTAATTGTAAATCCTAATTTTTGAATTTGCTGATTTGTTTTTTCATCGGTCAGCAATGCAAAATTGCGAGGTATCAATACCGGGAAATTGATGTTATGATGATCAAACATCCTCTTGTATTCCAACCAATACGCTAATTCACCGGGGCCACCTATATACGCTAAATTGGGTAATATCTTTTGTTGATACACCGGCCGTAATACTACATTGGGGCTAAAACGTTCCGGGTGATCGGTAAGCTCTTTCAGCAATTCGTCCTTTGTAAAAGTAATTGAAGTGTTTACAACATTGAATACATCCCTCCTACCCTCTTCTAAAGTTGTATTATGAGTATGTTCGATCCTCTCACGTAAATTGTCAATCATGTAAAAACAATTGATAACCCGTGGATTTACCTGTGCTTTAAATCCGGCTCTCTCGAGTTCAGAAATTGTTTCGTTAACTAATCTGTAATTGGTATTATTAATAATATCGTCTTTAATGATCTCAGAAAATTCATTTTTCAAACGTTTATCATTTCCGTCCAGTATCACTAAACCGTATTGAGCAAACAAGTGATGAACGATGTAACGCGTGGCATCCGAAAGGTTTATATTTTTTAAATAGGCATCCGTAAAAAGCTGAATTAATTCTTTTGAATTCTCCGATTCACCTAAAATTTGTTTTAACTCATCAATTACCAAATTCAAAGAATCCGTTTTTAAATTACCAACAGCACCTTTTGCATCCATATTCCAGGATATTTTTTTTCCAAACAAATTAATGCTCCGAACTTCAGCAAAATCATGATCTTCACTTGCCATCCAATAAACAGGAACAAAATTATATTCAGGATAATTTTTCTTTAATGTTTCGGCAAGGTTAATAGTGGAGATTATTTTATAAATAAAATACAAGGGACCTGTAAAAAGGCATAGTTGGTGACCGGTACAAACAGTGAATGTGTTTTTATTAAGAAGAAGATCAATATTGTTTTTTTGTAATTCCCAGGCCTCAATTGTTGAATATTGCTCTCTCAAAACGGTTACAAGCAATGGCCGGTTTGTATTTTCTTTTGCTTTATCCTCAATGACTTGCTGAAAACCTTCTATTTTAGGCTCATAAGCATAATGTTTACGCAAAACAGAATCTCCCTTGATATAATCAAGAAACAATTTTGAAAATTGTCCGGTTTCAACTAATGGTATCTTCGATTTTTTTAAGGTGATCATTGGAATACAAAGGTAATATAATTAGTGTTTGTCTAAAGTATTTGGTTTAACCATAGATTACCTGACAAAAAGGCTTTTTATAGTACAATTTCGCATATAAAAGAGAGATTAATATCACTGGCCCCATCGTTAATTTTCCGATTTAAGAACAAAAAAGAGTGTAATTTTGTACTGATAACAATAAAAAATATGGCAAAATCTATTAAAGAAGAACACGTTCAGAACCATGAGAATCCCTGGACCACTTTAAAATCAGAAAAAATTTACGACTCGCCATGGATAGGCCTCACAAAGCATGATGTACTGAATCCAAATGGTAATCCGGGGACTTATTCCGTTGTTCATTTTAAGAATTTAGCCATTGGTATTTTACCATTAGATAATGATTATAATACATGGATAGTTGGTCAATATCGTTACCCGATAAACCAATATTCATGGGAAATCCCTGAAGGTGGTGGTAATCACAATGTGCCCCCTTTAGATTCTGCTAAGCGTGAATTACATGAGGAAACGGGCATCACAGCCAATAAGTGGACCAAAATTCAAGAAGTGCATATGAGCAATTCAGCAAGTGATGAATTTGGTATTTTATACATCGCTCAGGACTTAAGCTTTGGCGAATCGGAGCCGGAAGATGATGAGCAATTAGTGGTTCGAAAGCTTCATTTTAATGAATTATACAAAATGGTTGAATCTGGCGAGATAACAGATAGCTTAACAGTTATAACTGTTTTGAAAGCGAAATTATTAATGCTGGAAGGTAAAATATAAATCAGATCGGCCTTTCAATTTAATGATCGGCCAATTAGATCTAATTCACAACTTTTCCATACAAATCATAATCTTCTGCAGAAGTAATTTCCACATTTGCAAAATCACCAACACGTACAAAGTGCTCATCTGCTCTTACAAGCACTTCGTTATCCACTTCAGGTGAATCAAATTCGGTACGACCGATAAAATAATCACCTTCTTTTTTGTCAAAAAGAACTTTATACGTTTTTCCAATTTTTTGCTGGTTCAGGTCCAATGAAATACCTTGCTGTAAAGCCATTACAGCTTCTGTTCGAAGTTGTTTTGTTTTTGCAGGAACATTATCTTTCAATAAATATGCATGAGTATTTTCTTCATGGGAATAAGCAAAGATCCCTAAACGCTCAAAACGGCTTTGTTCTATCCACTCCAGCATTTCCTTATGATCCTTCGCTGTTTCGCCCGGGTAACCTGCAATTAAGGTAGTTCTTATAGCAATACCGGGAACTTTATCACGAATTTTGTTTACCAGATCAATGGTTTTTTGTTTAGTGGTCCCTCTGCGCATACTTTTGAGCATATCATCTGTAATGTGTTGAAGAGGCATATCCAGATACTTACAGATATTTGAACGCTCATTCATCACATCCAGCGCATCCATTGGGAACCCGCTTGGAAATGCATAATGCAGACGAATCCATTCTATGCCTTCCACATCCGAAAGGTTTTTAAGCAGTTCGGATAAGTTACGTTTTTTGTAAATATCCAAACCATAATAGGTTAGATCCTGGGCTATAAGCATTAACTCTTTAGTGCCGTTCTTTGCAAGGTGTTTTGCTTCTTTTACTAATTCCTCAATTGGTCTTGAAACGTGGGCACCACGCATTAATGGTATGGCACAGAACGAACATGGCCTGTCGCAACCTTCCGATATTTTAAAATAAGAATAATGATGAGGGGTAGTTAATAATCGTTCTCCTACTAATTCGTGTTTATAATCTGCTTTTAATGTCTTTAATAAACGTGGTAATTCACGTGTCCCAAAGTAACCATCCACATTGGGTATTTCTCTTTCTAATTCAGGTCTGTAGCGTTCACTAAGGCAGCCGGTAACATATACTTTATCAACCAGACCGGCTTCTTTTGCATTAGCATAACGAATGATGGTATCAATACTCTCTTGCTTTGCATTATCAATAAATCCGCAGGTGTTAATAATTACAATACTGGAATCATCCTGTGTGCTTTCGTGAGTTACATCAAAGTTATTTGCTTTTAGTTGCCCCATCAATACTTCACTATCCACAATGTTTTTAGAACATCCAAGGGTAACTACGTTAACTTTATTTTTCTTAAGCGTTTTTGTTTTCAACTTTATTTGTATTAATTCCTTGCAAAGATAAGCAATCCATTAGAAACTGGATGTAATGCTGAAGTTTTTGGGTTTCTTTTCCATTGAGAATTTTATTCATTTGGGCGTTTCCTTTTCCTCAAATGGAAAAGGGCGGGCTTTACGCTTCAATCTTCCCTTCCGCCAGTTGGCGGAAGCGAAGGATTTACGCTGCAATCCCTAACGCAAACAGAATCGTACATTCGAAGAGATAAACTTTCAAACTTACAATTTTCTTTCAAAAAATCAACTAGTCGCGTTATGATACACTACTACTAAAGATGAAATAACAAATTAAATTACTCAGGATTTTAAATTTCCAGAAGAGTTCTCAACCGAGGATTTGTCATTACTAAAGGCTGTTTCAGCGGACATATAATTTTTATTCCCATACTCTGCACGATATATTTTTATCATAATAAGAAAATAGGAAATTAATAACGGACCAAAAATTATACCCGGTATCCCAAACCATTTCAAACCAATGATCACTCCGAAAACAGTCACTAAAGGATGGATATCAGCAATTTTTTTTTGAAGAATAAAACGAAACACATTATCAACATTTATGATCACAACTGCTCCATAAATTAAAATAGCAATACCTTGCCAATACGCACCGGTTGATGCAAGTATTATACCCGCAGGAAACCATACCAATGCCGAACCCACAAATGGAATGAAAGACAAAAACCCACACATTAATCCCCAAAAAACAGGTTCATTTAAACCAAAGATCCAAAACCCTAAAATTGCAAAACCCGCTTGAATTATGGCTAATAATGGGGCTCCAATTACATTTGAATACGTTTGTGACACCAGTTCTTTTGCAAATAAATGAGCATTTTCCGTTGTATACGGTAAAAAACGTACAATACTTTTTTCCATTGACGTTTCGGTATAAAGCAAATAGAATAAAATAAAATACATTATGGCAATGTCAGCAAGGATACTCATTGTTTGTCCCAATAAATTAGGTATAAAATTGGTGATCCCCGTTTGCAGTTTTACTAAATTTTCGGGAGCTAAAATATTTACACCATATTTTGCATTAATAAGTGCATTAAGGTTTTGAATTTCTCCATAAAAATTATGAGATTCGGAGAACATCGTTGAAATTTTTGATATTAATAAATAGGTAATACTAAATACCGGAATTATAATCACCAAAAAGGATAAAACCATAACAATAGCAACAGCTAATCCCCTATTCAACTTTAATTTATTCATAAAAAAAAGCATCGGAGGAGAACAAATTATAAAAAATATAACTGCTCCTAAAAATGCAGGAATAAAACCTGATACAGTAAAAAATAAAAAGCCTCCAAGCAATATAATTACTGCTAATGCAACTATTTGTTTTAATTTATTTGATTCAAAATATGACATATGTTAAATTTTAATTAAAGGTAAATAAAAAACAGTAATTTTATAATATAATTGATCAACCACATAAGATGAAAGATAATAACAACTCCAAAATAATACTGGCACTTTTAGCAGGCGCTGCCGTAGGTATTGCAATAGGGTATTTTTTAAACTCCGATAAAAAAGATGAATTGCTCAATGATCTGAAAGAAGGTGCATCTAAATTTAAAGATGATCTGGCTGAACAATTTGAAAAAGGGAAATCGATTTTTGAAGATCTAAAAAATCCAACTGAAGAAGCTTAAAATTACATATTAAATATTACATCCTCTAAGCAATGAGCGACCAGCCCTCTTTTTTTTCTGAAATAAAACAAATGTTAGTTGATTATTTTGAAGCCAAAATTCAACTATATAAAATTGGCGCTTACGAAAAAATAGCGAAAATAACTGCCGTATTATTTTCCTCAATAATTATAGCATTGTTAGGCTTTTTTTTATTGTTATTTTTGAGCATCAGTGGAGGATTTTACTTTGGCGGGCTATTAAACAATAATGCTTTAGGCTTCCTTTTAATTTTCGGTATCTATCTTATTTTGTTTGTAATACTAATACTATTCAGAAAAAAACTGTTGGAAAAACACATAATGAATAAAGTAATAGAACAGCTATTTGAAAAAGAAGAAAATGATCAATGAACCGATTAAAATAACCAACCTGCAAACTCTTCAGCAAGAAAAACAACGAATAAAAATTTATTGTTCTTTCCAGGAAGAGCTTATGAAAAATAAAATAATTTTCATTAAGTCGAACTACAAACAAATCATTGGCGAAGAGTTTTTACCTTATACTTCTGAAAAGAATAAAAAAGTAAGTGATGTATTGGATTGGGTCAATGAATTTGTGTTAAGCAAATTCCTAAAAGGAGGTATTGATGGAAAAAGCCCAATATCCGGCACCCTTTTAAAGATAGCAGAAGTAGGAATCGTTCATTTGTTCAATAAATTTGCGAAGAAGTAAAGGGTTGCTCTTTTAATATTGCGGGAACTTGTAAAAACACAAGAATATTTTAAAATAAAGTATTGTATTTTTGATGCGCAAATTTTTTCACCCTCGTCCTGTTTTTATCATCAAATACTCTATTAAAGCTATACTTTAATACTATTTCGTGAGAACCACTGCTATAGCTCCGGAACTTGCTTATTAATATATCATAAGAATAAGCCACCTGAAAACTTTCCAAAAAAGTAGCTCCTACATGAATTGCAATTGCATCGCGCAAGCGGACTGAAGCACCAAAAAAGACCTTACCCATATAATGTACCCTTAATGTATAGTCCATCATTAAAGGAACAGATTTTACATAATTTACAAAAAGCGTGTTTTCAAAAACATAATCCGGATTTTGCGAATAGTTATAACCAAAGGTTGAATATACCTGTGTGGCATATTGAATAAAGCTTTTTTTGGTAGAATCACCTTTATAAAATTCAGCCTTTGATTGTAATAAGTGCAAGGCACTAAACCCAATATGAAAGCGGTCGTTATATAAATAAATTCCAGCGCTTGCATCCGGGACACTTGAAGTATAATTAAGAGTTTGATCAATAGAGGGATCCTGGGAGTTATGGATTGTCATTTTACTGCCCATTAACGTATATTTAGTGTAATTCCCTGCAAGACCGGCAGAAAGTTCACAATCAGGAAACCGAATGTGATAGGCATAGCTCGCGCCATAGTTAGTTTGTTTTGATGGCCCAACTTCATCCTGCATCATGTATAAACCAGCCCCCATTTTGCCTTCAAATAATCTGCCATTCAAACTGATACCCGATGTTTTGGGAGCGTCATCAAAACCAACCCACTGCATCCTGTAATTCATGCTGGCATAAAGAGATCCCTGAGTACCTGCAACGGCAGGATTCAGCATAAAAGAGCTGCTTTTAAACTGCGTATAATATGGCAATTGCTGGGCCTTCAAAATAAAAGGCATAAAGCAATAGCCTATTAACAGTAAACCAGATATGAGTAAATGTTTTTTCAATTTCGCGTTAATTATAAATTTTAACAAAATTACTATTGAACGATATTTACCGTACCATGAAATTGCCCCGCTCCTTCTCCCAGATCAAGCATATAAAAATAAGTTGAAGCTGGAAGCTCCTCACCAAGGAAGGTCTTACCATCCCAGTTATTTAAATAGCCATTTGCTTTAAATACCAGTTTTCCATTTCGATTGTAAATTTCCAACCTGTTTCGCGGATATTTATGAATATTGCCAATATACCATGTATCATTGTTGCCGTCTTTATTTGGCGTAAATGTATTGTATAATACAATTTCACTATTAGGCTCTACAAATACGGTCATTGTATCCCTTGCACTGCATCTTCTTTCTTTATCGGTTCCATAAAGATAATAATCAGTTTGGACTATCGGCTCTGCGTCAGGGTTTGCAGTATTGAAATATAAAAGTATGCTGGATGGCGACCACTCATAAAAAAAACCTCCGGAAGCCTGCAAAATTGCAACTTCGCCTTCCTTAATAGTAATATCACTCCCTGCATTAATTGGAGGTGGTTGTATTACGGTTACAAGTACAGTATCTGTTTTAGGAGGACACCCCGCAATGGTAGCAGTTAATGTATACACGGTTGATATTAATGGTGATGCAGTTGGCCGAGGCAAGGACGAGTCATTCAAACCGCCAGCAGGGGCCCAGGAGTAACTTACCCCAAATCCGTTAACATTATCAGTTCCACCAATAATGTCAGAACCCTCCCTGCAAAAATCTACACCTAGCCCTGCATTAACATATACAATGTAGCTCACGATAATACTCATATCATCAGTTTGAACTGCACCAGTATCATCGGTAACCGTTAGGGTATATATTGTAAAGTCGTCAGGGAAAGCGGATGGATTTGAGATTGTTGGATTTGATAATCCGGTTGAAGGGGACCATAAATATGTATATGGCGCTTTCCCTCCCATTGCAGCTGGTACACCACCTATAATAGCGCTGTCACCAGGGCATATTGTTTGATTCAATCCTGCTTCAGCAATAAATTGAGCAAATGAAGAATTGATAAAAAACAACAAAAAGGTAATACTAAATAAATACTTGCCTCTGGATATTTTGCCCATTTAAAATGCTGTGTAATTTATTTTAAAACAAATATATATATATATATTGTAATTATAAAGCTTCTAGGAGAGAGACAAGGCAAAAACATTACAAATTACACAACGCTGTTAAGCATTGAAGTGGATTTAAGCCCAAGGGGAGATGAATTGAAAAATTAGATGTGATAGAATTTTCTACCTGCTATTAATCAGGTGAATAAGATTTTAAGATCTTCAATAATTCATTGGTCGTATTCCAATTTCTGGTGGTAGCGGTTACTTTGAGTTTGTTCTCAAAAAAACTATTGGTCAATTTGGTGTTACCATATCCATTTGGACAATACAAGTAAACCTCTTTGCCTGATAAATAAAATTTATCAGGTTCATAATTATAAGTATTGAGCCTATCAATATTTCCCTGCTTGGGACCATCTGTTAAATATACAACGTGAAGTTTAGTGATGTCGATATCCTTTTGTTTTAGAAACAGATTCCCTTCTATAATACTTTGCATTTCCTCAGGTGTTCTGATGATGACAGGCACATTAAAATTATATTTTTCAAAAATTTTTTTTTCAATTTGCTTCGAAAGATCCTTCGCATTCTTACTATTAAAAATCACATTTCCACTTTGGATATAAGTGGTGATATTCTCAAAATGCAATTCCTCGTACAATTTTTTTAACTCCAGCATTGGAATTTTTTTTTGTCCGCTAACGTTAATGCCCCGTAAAATAGATAGGAATGTTTTCATAGATCAAAATTTCAAAATTAATTTTTCAAAAACAAGAAAAATTATATTTTGCAGGAATTCGAAAAACAGATAAATAATAACAGGTATATTACCTTACAATTTTGACATTAAAAGCTCCGCTATCTATTGTGCCATATAAGCTCAGCCACAAGGACAAATACATTTCCGTGCCTCTTGCTTTTGTGATATCACCAAGATCAAAAATGTTTTTTTTCAGCCAACCGAAAGGAATAAGAACCAGATCAATAATTACTTTTTTTGCGGCCTCATCATCACCACAAATAAAAACATTATGATCCCCATAGTTGACCAAAGATGGGTTCACCATTAACTTGCTCCATATTGTATTAAGTGTTTTTACTACTTTCACATCAGGAAATTCTTTTTGGATCTCTTCCCCTAATGAATTGGTATTGCATACAGATAAGGAAGGTGGCATCCCTTTAGAAAAATCAAGAGGATTTGAAATATCAACAAGAATTTTCCCATCCAAATTAGTTGCACCGGCCAATTTGAGTGCATCAAGCGATGCTGATCCGGCAGTACAATTAAAAATAATCTCACCGAAGGCAGCAGCATCCGCAAATGTGCCTGCACTTGCGTTTTTATTGGCAGCCATCGCAACGAAGGCAATATTTTTTTCATTTTTAGCTGAACGGCTGCCTATTTTTACTTCATGACCGTTTGAAATTAATGCGGAAGCTATAGTCTTACCTACAATTCCGGTACCTAAAATCCCTATTTTCATGTTTTGAAGATTATTAAATTTAAAAATAAGCTCTTGCTAATCTCAGTTTCTATTAACTAAGATGCATTAAAATAATATTTTCCATAATTAAAACAAACCTTTTATCAATTGAAAAGCAATTGATTCTGCTAAAAGAGTCAATAAACATACCAAATTCATATTCGTAACGATTTTGAAAGTAATATATTGTGGGAATAAATTTTCAAGGGTTTTTAATACTGATTAATTACCGCAACTTATGCTATGCCAATCGTTTACTACAAATTAATTTTTCAGTTTAAATTATACTATTATTTCAATTATCTTTACTTTGTAATGAGGAGAACATAATTCAATTTTACAATTTAATGATCACAGCAACCAATATTCATAAATCCTACGAAACATTAAACGTATTAAAAGGTGTTACCATTACTATTGATGAAGGTGAAATAATTTCAATCGTTGGCGCTTCCGGTGCCGGAAAAACAACTCTGCTGCATATTTTAGGGACTTTAGACCGAGCTAACAGCGGTACATTAGAAATAAACAATATTAATATTTCAACACTTAGCGATAAAAAATTAGCCGAATTCAGAAACAAAAACATTGGCTTTGTTTTTCAGTTTCATCATTTACTTCCTGAATTTACAGCGCTGGAAAATGTTTGTATTCCGGCTTATATTGCCGGTACCTCAGAATCTGTGGCAGAAGGGAAAGCAAAAGAATTACTTACTTTTTTAGGATTATCAGAGCGAATGGATCATAAGCCCAATGAACTTTCGGGCGGAGAACAACAACGTGTAGCTGTTGCAAGAGCATTAATTAATAATCCCGCAGTAGTATTAGCGGATGAACCTTCAGGAAATTTAGATTCGGCTACTGCAAAAGAATTACATGAACTATTTTTCACACTTCGTAAAAAATTTAACCAAACATTTGTAATTGTTACTCACAATGAAGAGCTTGCAAATATGGCTGATAGGAAGTTAGTGATGAGAGATGGTAATATTGTGGTATAAAAAAATTAAGAATTTTTTAACTTCTTTTATTTAAATTTTTTCAATTAGTTCCTTCACCCTTCTTTCAATTTCATCTCGCACTTTATTAAATTCAGTTGGTTCTAAAAGCTTTGGATCATCTAATTTCCAATCATCGCGGTGTTCCGCCATCACAAATGGACATTCATCTCCACAGCCCATTGTTATAGCATAATCATATTTAATTTTTGGAATCTCATCCAATGATTTTGATTGATGGGAGGTTAGATCATATCCCACTTCTTTCATAGCGGCAATTGCTTTAGGATTTATTATTCCCGATGGACGTGAGCCGGAACTGTAAGCTTCCACCTTGCCATTACCGTGTATTTTAGCAAAAGCCTCAGCCATTTGGCTTCGATTAGAATTTTCTACACAAACAAATAATATCGTTTTCATTTTGTATGAAAATATAAATTAAACATTAAGGTTAATTTTCATCATTTTTTTTTGAAAACTACAAAAAGTAAAATTCTGGTTGGTATTAGAAGGAGTTGTATGGGTTTCATCCACACATTTTATTTTCTTAAAATTTGTGGCAAACCTTTGTGCCAACTCTCCTTTAGAATATTGCTTTATTTCCAATCCACTGCATTTTACCGGTCCCGAATCCGAAAAAGTACCAACAACCATGAAGCGCTCAGCAGCAATAAATGCATTGGCATTATCTAAATACTTTTCAATTTGATGTTGATTTAACAAAAAATGAAATGCAGCCCTATCGTGCCAAAAATCAAATTTAATATCTGATTTAAAATCTACGATATCAGCAACAATCCAGTTTACTTTACCGGCATTAATTCCCAGTCGTAATTTGGCTCTTTCTATTGCATTAGCAGAAATATCCAACACATAAATATTCGAATATCCTTTTTCGATCAGATAATCAACGAAGTATGAATCACCTGCTCCAATATCAATAATTTTCGCATCTTTTGAAAGATCGAATGTTTCGAAAAATTCAATACTTTGAGCAGGGACAGGTTGATACCAGCTAAAATCTTTCTGAACTTTAGTTGAATATATATTTTCCCAGTGTTCTTTTAAATTGTCAGCTTTCATTTCTATAATAATTAATTTAACAACACCCGCTACCCGGAGTGCAGCAACCTGTTGAATTATTTAATTCTGCCAGGCTTACTTTTAATTTTTCAATTGGAATGCCGCATTTATCTTTAGCCAGGCAATCCGTTTGTTTGGCAACCAGAACAAAATTTTTATCATCAAAATCCAAGCCATATCTTCCAATAGTATTGGTCTGATATTCTACTTCCACCTCTAAATCGGAAAGCGCAAGCACCTTCTCAGAAAGGGCAATAATATTAAGTAATTTTTGAGATTCTAATCGATGATTAAAATCATTTGCTTCCCATAATTGAAAGCTTACTACCTTTTCGTCACGAACCGTACCACCGCAATCAATAAAATGTTTGGTGGTTAACCCTACTTCAGTAATATGGAAATGAGCAGGAACAAATTCTCCATTAGGTTGAATAAAGTTAATTGCTTTTAATGTGCTTAATTTTTTTTTAAAATCAGATAGTTTCATTATTTTTAGTTTTAATTATTAACAACATTTATTTTTCATTGATTCAAAATTCAGACTGAACAATTCGCTAAAAATCATTTTGGCTTTTTTCCAGTTTTCTTTATCGATACAATAACACACGCGTGGCCCATCTATCTCCCCTTTTATCAATCCTGCATTTTTTAATTCTTTTAAATGCTGCGATACTGTTGATTGTGATAAAGGCAGATGTTCAACAATATCATTACAAATGCAGGATTTCTGTTGTGACAAAAATTTAATAATGGCCACGCGAGCCGGATGAGACAACGCTTTCGCAATTTCACTTGCAATAATCTCATCATTTTTAAATTCCTGTTTTTTATTGTAGGCCATTTTTATAATTATATATCGCAAATATACGATAAATAAAACTATTAAAACAAATTTCAAACAATTTATTTTTTTAAAAATAGACTTTTATTTTTTCAAGAAAAGATTCAGGAGCGGCACAAGGCTTGTTAGCAGCCATTTTAATAAAAACCAGAGAGGTATTACCAGTAGTTAATAATTCTCCTTTTTGATTATATATTTCGTAATCAAAAGTAATTTTTGCGGTAGGCAGATCTTTAATAACTGTTTTAATTACCAATAGATCATCATAAAATGCAGGTTTTAAATATTTAATATTACAAGAATAAACCGGCAACATTATTCCGTTATCCTCCATTTCTTTATAGCTGGTTCCCAACTGACGTAATGCTTCTACCCTTCCTACTTCAAAATATTGAGCATAATTTCCATAATAAACGTAACCCATTCTATCCGTTTCGGCATAACGCACTCTCAAAGATGTTTCAGATATATACATATACTAATAATTTTTAAATTAAACTAAAATAAACTATTTTAAATTACTATTTATATTTTTTCAAAAAAATAAAAAAATAAAGTGATTGTTATCCTTTTTAATGCCTGTTTATATTCTTATAATTGTATCCCCCAATAATAAACGCATTAATTAGTGTAAAACAAATGAATTTAAGCCTGGTCCGGTATATAGTATTAGCATTTATTTTTAGCATACATTTAAGTTGTTCCACTAACACAAAACTTAAAAGTGTTGAAACATCAATGATCGAGCTTAATGCTCAAACAGCCCTCACTGATGCAGAATTTGAAAAAACGCTTGATCCATACAAAACCAAAATGGATCAGATCATGAATGAACTATTAATTGTTTCGGAACAACCGTTATTAAAAGGATTACCGGAAAGCAGTCTGGGGGATTTTGCATCTGATGCCATACTCAAAAAAACAAATGATAATTACAAACCTGCCGATAATATGCCGGTTAATATTTGCCTGTTAAACAATGGGGGCCTAAGAGCTGAATTACCCAAAGGAAATATTACAAGGGGCAATGCTTTTGAATTAATGCCTTTTGAGAATAGTATTTTTATTCTTACACTATCAGGTGAAAAAACCAAACAATTATTTGATTACATCGTACAAAACAACGGAGCACCATTTGGAGGAGCTACCATAAAAGCAAAAGGAAAAAAAATCACTGAATTAAAAATAAGCGGACAAGATTTTGATACTAATAAAACATATAAAATAGCTACATCCGATTATTTAGCAGCAGGTGGTGATAAATATTATTTTTTTAAAGATCCTATAAAGACCGAAATTTTAAAATACAAATTGCGTGATGCAATTATTGATTACATGATCGAAGAAAATAAAAAAGGCAATACTTTAAAAGTAAGCACTGATGGCAGAATCAAATATGAATAACAGACGGGAGTTTTTAAAAAAAACATTGGTTGGCGGTGCAGGAATGTTAGCTTTAAATGCAATTCCAAATGAGGTATTGGCAAAAAGCAATATGGTAAAGATCACCATTTTGCACACCAACGATGTACATAGCCATATCGACCCTTTCCCTGATAACCACCCTAAATTTGCAGGATTAGGAGGTGCGGTACGCAGAGCTGCACTAATTAAAAAAATCAGGAGCGAAGAAAAAAATGTATTGTTACTTGATGTTGGTGATATTTTTCAAGGCACCCCCTACTTTAATATGTATGGTGGCGAATTGGAGTTTAAATTAATGAGTATGATGAATTATGATGCATCTACAATAGGTAATCATGATTTTGACAATGGCATAAGTGGCTTGGTAAAACAATTGCCGCATGCAAATTTCCCATTCATTAACTGTAACTACGATTTTTCAGATACCGAGATGGCAGGTAAAACCATCCCTCATAAAATATTTGTTAAAGACGATATTAAAATTGGGGTATTTGGTTTAGGAATTGAAATGGAAGGATTAGTAGATAAAAAAATGTATGGCAATACAATTTACTTAGATCCGATACAAAAAGCAGCTGAGGTAACACATTATTTAAAAAATGAAAAAAAATGTGATCTGATTATTTGTTTATCTCATTTAGGATATAAATACGAATATAAAAAAATAAGTGATGTTGAGTTAGCTAAACATTCGAAAAATATCGATATCATTTTAGGCGGACATACCCATACATTCTTTGATAAGCCCATCTCTTGCAAAAATATGGATAATAAAGAAGTATTAGTTGCACAAGTTGGCTGGGCCGGAATACGCTTAGGAAGAGTGGATTATATTTTTGAGAAAAAATCAAAAAAAATGACTTCGGAGGGGTACAGTATAAAAATTTCCAAAAAGTCAATAGCAATTTGATATTTTTTAAAACTTTTTTTTGTTAATAAGTGTTGCTGCTTAAATAATTTCTATATATTTACAGCGCAATAGCCGATAATACAGTATGTACAACGTATGTACATAATTCAAAATATAAATTACCACATTAAATATAGTATAACGAATGGAGAAAGCATACGTCAAAGTTTGGGAGAGCTGTCTGGGGATTATTAAAGACAATGTAAGTTCGCAAAGTTTCAAAACTTGGTTCGAACCCATTAAACCAATAAAACTAAATTCTAGTGTATTAACAATTCAAGTACCTAGTCAGTTTTTTTATGAATGGCTCGAAGAACATTACATTACTTTATTGAAAAAAACCATTAAAAAAGAATTGGGTACCAGCGGTCGTTTGGAGTATAGTATTATAATGGAAAATAATTATAATAATGCATCCAAACCATACACCGTAAAAGTTCCAACAAGTAATAAAAAGGAATTGAAAAATCCATCGGTAGCAATGCCGATCGATTTAAATCAAAATACTATTCGTAACCCTTTTATTATTCCGGGATTAAAAAAGGTAAATGTTGAATCTCAACTAAACGTTAACTATACATTCGAAAACTTAATTGAAGGAGATTGTAACCGTTTGGCTCGCTCTGCAGGTTTTGCTGTTGCTAATAAACCGGGAGGAACCGCTTTTAATCCATTATTGATATATGGTGGAGTTGGTTTAGGTAAAACACACTTAGCACACGCAATTGGTATTCAGATAAAAAGCGAATTTCCTAATAAAACGGTTCTTTACGTTTCATCTGAAAAATTTACTCAACAATATATTGATTCAGTTCGTAACAACAATCAAAATGATTTTGTTCATTTTTATCAAATGATCGATGTGTTGTTAATTGATGATGTTCAGTACTTTGCAGGTAAAGAAAAAACACAGGATGTATTTTTCCACATTTTCAACCATTTACATCAAACAGGTAAACAATTGGTTTTAACGGCCGATAAAGCACCTGTTGAATTACAAGGATTTGAACAACGCCTGCTTTCCCGTTTTAAATGGGGCTTATCTGCCGACCTTCAAACACCGGACTTAGAAACCCGTGTTGCAATTCTTGAAAAGAAAGTATATTCCGATGGTATTGATATGCCTAAAGAAGTGCTTGAATACCTTGCGTATAGTATTACTACAAACGTTCGTGAATTAGAAGGTGCGCTTATTTCATTGCTTGCACAATCATCAATGAACAGAAAAGTAATTACGTTGGAGCTTGCCAAACAAATGATTGACAAGTTTGTAAAGAACACAGCCCGTGAAGTTTCTATTGACTATATCCAAAAAGTTGTTTGCGATTATTTTGATATGCCACTTGAATTATTGAAATCAAAAACCCGTAAACGTGAAGTTGTTCAGGCTCGTCAAATATCCATGTATTTCGCCAAGAGTATGACAAAATCATCACTTGCAACAATTGGTTTACATTCAGGAGGAAAAGATCATGCAACAGTTCTTCATGCTTGCAGAACAGTAAATAATTTAATAGATACCGATAAACGATTTAAAATTTATATTGAAGAGCTTCATAAAAAAATTACGATTCAATAAAAATTCGATTTTTTATAAAAAAAACAGCCTCGATCAATATCCGGGCTGTTTTTTTTGCTTAAAATCAGATGAAGGCTTACCTGAAGGTTATCAAAATCGCCCACAAATGGTTGGCCGGTATTTTTTTTTGCGTGTCGGTAAAGCTCTTTTAATGCGTTTTTTGATGTTCAGAGTGCGCTCATTCAGTTTCTTCCCTCGTCTTTTAACTTTCTTTTCGTAATCCTCACCTTGTGATGAAAAAGAGGAAGATCCCATTTTTTCAATAGGTTGAAAAGAGGAAACTTCAAAACGCATGTGAAAACCATTTTCTAAAGTAGGTTCAATATTCTGGTTCTTTTGGACCTTTTGTTTGTGATCCGGTGGTGCTTCATTTTGATGATAAGGATTGGTATTAATAAAATCGTGGGTATTATTAGTCTCAATAGGATCATCACCTATAATAGAGATCACAGCCTGGCTATTTCCATTGGATTCCTGTGCTTTGAGGCACACAATGCAAAACAATAGTGAACAAAGGAGATAATATTTTAACCTTATTGTTAACACAAGTACAAAAATTTAAAGTAAATGAACACAATATTTTACTGAAAAACAAGACACTGTAACAACAGTCATGATAAAAAAAATTTAATATGCAAAGACAGTCCAACCATCTTTCTTTTCAATAACACTTTAAAATTATACGTTAAACTGCATACTTTTGTTTTAAATCTTTGATTCTTTTATTCAAAAAGAAGGCAAGAACTTTAATATATTCTATAATTAAGAAAATTGGTATAATTTTTCGTACTTATCCCTATAAAGGATTTTTGTTTATATATATAACGGTTTATTTATTCGTAATAGTCATTATATTTGTCCTATGTTAAGTTTTAATAACATCCGTGCTAATGGTAGCGAAGGTAAAATAATAGCATACAGCATTGCAATTGCTATAATTATCTCCGCTTTTTGCAGATGCCAATGTAAGGCATAAGCCCATAAGCCACAGAAAAGGAACGAAAGAACGTAGAATTATTCTCAACAATAATTTACCGTTCGTGATGCACACAATTTCGTCACCCTTTATAGAGGCGTACTTTAACAGAGTACGCCTTTTAAATTTAAAGAACTATTCTTTTTATTTTTCATAAGCAATTTCCTTCACTTGTTCGGTCGATTCCGCTTTCCAATATTCTAATTCCTTTTGATGGGTTACCGCTTTTTTAAGGTATTCATCTAATTGGTTACCTCTAAAGTTTCTATGGTTAAATTTCCATTCAAACTCTACTAAATAGAATGGTAAATACTTTTTGCTTATTGCTCTATAACTTCCTTTGACACCATTTTTTATCGAACCCCAAAAATTTTCAATTGTATTTACGTGCACAATCCCTTTACTAAAAGACTTGGAGTGATTTATTTCAAGTCTATCAATATATGTTTCAAGTTCCTTATATGATTTAAAACCATCAGTTACAAGTATTGAATTGTCCTTACTCGCATAGTGTTTAAGCATTGCTAATAAATTACGCTTAGTAAGTTTTTCCATT
>JAURXZ010000043.1 GCA_030654175.1 Bacteroidia bacterium | reverse complement strand
GTCCCCGGCGCCCAGTTGCGCCACCAGCAAGCTGCTGTCGCTGTAGATCTGCAGTGCCTGCGCTCCGCGCGCCTGCGCATCCTGCAATGCCGCCATCAGCGCCCTCGCCTCCGCCTCATTGTTGCAGCCCCGCGCATCC
This sequence comes from Bacteroidia bacterium, assembly GCA_030654175.1. Taxonomy (GTDB): domain Bacteria; phylum Bacteroidota; class Bacteroidia; order 2-12-FULL-35-15; family 2-12-FULL-35-15; genus 2-12-FULL-35-15. The sequence goes on along the minus strand of JAURXZ010000043.1, from coordinate 1,597 downwards.
GTTGCCATCGAGAGCACGTGCCGCGTGCCGTCAGGCGCCACCACCACCGCACCCAGGCCCATGCGGCCGGGGTTGGGCACCGCGCTGCCGTCGGAGTAGATGACCCAGGGTTGAGGAATCGCCGGGGCAAGATCAAGCATGAGGGACGCTACTTCCATACAGTCGGCAGGGCATCCGGCCGCATGAGTTGTTTGACGGGCAGGAAGATGCGGTTCGTTGAGGGCATGGAATGGGCGTTCCACCCACGGTGCTGAAATCGTGCAAGCGGGAGAAATAAGCTTCAAGCATGGCGGTGGACCGCAGCGGATCGCTCCGGCACATGGCGCGTCATGGCCAGCGCCGGTTCTTCCTCGCCCAAGCTCATGGGAGAAATTGTCGAGGTGGAGTGTTGTGGGTACTTAAGCGCCATGAGAAAAAGGGCACAGTTGAAAGCGGCCGATACGATGAAAAAATAATAACTACAGCCACTTCATTTTTTGGCTTCCAGTACCCGAATATCTGGATAGCCATTGGCGCGCAGAAATTCCAGCACACGTGGTTGCCAGACTTCGGGACCGCGGGTAAACAGACCGTGCCCGTCATCGCCGTGCGCATGAAAACGCGCGTATTCGCCCGTACCGCCAGCCGCCTTGAAAGCGTCAAACCACTCCTTTGGTAGCTTGGGGCCAAAGTACATGTCATTTTCGGTGTAAATCCAGAGGGTAGGCGTGCGCGCTGTTTTGCCATAGGTAGCAAACATGCGCTCCAGCAATGGCGCGGCGCAGGGATCCTGCGGCTTGGTCTTCGGGTTGCCTCCACCGCCACCGGCAAAGTTGATGGTAGCTTGCACACCAGGCGGGTTTTGCGCTGCCACGGCAATCGCAGTAGCGCCGCCAAAAGACTGGCCCATAACAATGGCGCGGTCCTTCGCCACATCAGGACGTTGACGCAGAGCTTCGAGAACTTTCAGCGTCTGAATCGCAGCAGCGGCATAGCCAGGCGGATAGTTTTTTCGATTGCAGTCACCCGTGTCTTCCACGTCTTCGCCTCCGCTTTCGCCATAACCGACGCGGGTAGGCACTGCCACCATAAACCCAAGGCGGGTTAGCCAGCGTGAATTGGTCGAATACTTTGCTCGCCCCATGGCGGCTCGGCCGGCCGCGTCGGCATCTCGGCCGTGGCCTAAAACCAGCAAGGGGTAAGGTTTGGGCGCTGTGTCGTCATAAAAAATCGTCACGACGATGTCCTGCGCCACCTCTTTGCCATAGTTGTTAGTCACCTTGACGGGTACCTTGACGACTTCTTCTACCAGCTTGGCATTTGCCAAGCTGGTCCATAACAGTCCAACGACAAATGCGGCGCTGATACACCACATCGAGGAAAAAAAACAGAGCGGACGATTTGAGGAATACATAAACAGATTTCCTAGTCCTGATGAATGTCAGCTCGCGCGAAGAGTTACGCGCTTCGAATGAGAGGCAACCAACCATGATCTATAAAAAAACCCGCCGAAGCGGGTTTTTAGCGACGGCCTTGCCGTTTACCCCATGTGCAAACCACCATTGAGCGAGAAGTCGGCGCCGGTGGCGTAACCGCCTTCGTCCGAGGCGATCCACGA
>JAURXZ010000042.1 GCA_030654175.1 Bacteroidia bacterium | reverse complement strand
ACCGATGGAATAAAATATTCATTGATAGTGCATCCGGGTGCTGATATTTCAAAAGTAAAAATGAAATATGATGACATGGTTAAACTTAATGACAATGGTGATTTGGGCATCCCCACTTTATTTGGTGATATAGTTGAACATGCCCCTGTAACTTTTTATTCAGAAAATAAATCCAATATTATTTCTTCTCATTTTATTAAAGCTGATAAAACAATTTCGTTTAAATTAGGTGAATACGATCACACAAAAACAGTGATTATTGACCCTTGGGTACAAACACCAACTATTTCAAACTCAAACAGTGTATGGGAATGCGAAAGAGATGCTGCAGGAAATGTGTATATTATTGGTGGGGATATGCCAATGAAACTGATAAAATATGATGCTGCCGGTGCACTGCAATGGACCTATAATACAACCTGGGATACCTCAATATATTGGCTTGGCACATTTGCAGTGGATTTAGCCGGTAATTCATACGTAACGTCAGGAACCCAATCAAAAATTTCAAAAGTAAATACTGCCGGTGGTAATGTTTGGACGAATAACAGCATTGGCGGAGGCTCGCAGGAATTATGGAATATTACTTTTAATTGTGATCAAACACGGCTAATTATTGGTGGTACTTCTGGGATTTTTACATTGCGCGGATCCATTTTCGATTTAGATGTAACCAATGGCAGTGTTGTGACTAACAAAATTGTAGGTTATGATAAAGCATTGCTAATGGGTGCTATGGGGCCTGATGAAGTGCGTTCAATTTGTTCAGCACAAAACGGGAAATATTATTTTCTGATCCTTGATTCTGTTGGTCGCATTTCACAAAATTTTACAGCTTGTTCTTCAAATTCTTCATTATATAAAATAAGCAGCACTTATGATTTTGCCTATTACAACCCTTCTTACCGGTATTCAAATTCAGGTATCATGGCTATAAAGGCAAATAAAAATTTCCTTTATACTCAAAATGGTACTACCCTTCACAAACGTTCCCTGGGTAGTTTGGCTATATTATCATCTGTAACAATCCCGGGGGGGGTAAATGTAGCCGGAGTTTATGGAAATCCAGGACAAGTCCCGGGAAGCAGTGGTTTGGATATTGATAGTTGCGGTAATGTGTATGTTGGTTCCTCTACTGGTGTTTATAAATATGATGCTAATTTAACTCAAATTGGTTCCGTTTCCTTACCATTCACGGTTTTTGATATTACTGTAAGCATGGCTGGCAATGTGATTGTGGCTGGTTCTACAACTCAAACATCTGGCGTACGAACAGGTTATGTGCAATCAATAGCTTCATTTGCTGCATGCAAGCCTTTAGCATTATTCTGTTGCGATGCCTCTGTTTGTAATGTTGCTGCAATGTGTAGTAGCGCTGCTGCTGTCACATTAATTGCCGCAACGCCCGGTGGTACATGGAGCGGTGCGGGAGTTAATACTTCAACTGGTGTTTTTACCCCTGCCACTGCGGGTGCCGGAGTACATACTATAATCTACACTTTACCATGCGGAGCAGATTCAATCTCGATCACTGTAAATGCCTGCGCGACCTTAACGGCTTGTCAGGAAATAAACGGGAACATAACAGTTTCAGGTGGAACAGCACCGTATACATGGCAAAGGGATTCAACATTTACCGACTGTAGCGGATGTTTTGGAGGCCAGTGTATGCCTCCGATTTGTAATGGTGTTCCTGGAACTATATCAACAACCTTCGCAACAGGAACAACAATAACTCCTTCGGGAACATACCCTTTCCATGTAAATGATGCCAGTTCAAATTCATTAATAATAACAAGTTTGGCTTCTTTACCAAACTGTTCCAATACTTGCCCGCCATTAACCGTCACAGCTTCAGCCATCATAAATGATAGTTGTTTCGGAGCTTCAACCGGTAGCTTTAGTGCATCTACAAGCGGAGGTGTATCTCCATGGGATTATACCCTTTTAAATGGTGGTGGAACAACGGTGGCTACTTTTAGTAACATTGCCGGAACACAAAATTTCACCGGGCTTCCGGCTGGTACATATACGCTAAATGTATTGGATAACAGTAGTTGTCCGGGAACCACAACTGTTACAATTACTGAGCCTTCTGCCGCAACTACAACAGCAACAGCGGGAGCCGACCAATCAATGTGCAGTAATTCAGCCACTTTAGCAGGAAATGTTCCGACAGTTGGAACAGGAATATGGACCTTGGTGAGCGGAACCGGAACCATCACCACTCCTGCTTCTGAAACATCAGGAACAACAGGATTAGGAGTAGGAGCAAATGTTTTTCAATGGACCATCAGCAATGCTCCCTGCCCTTCTACTTCTGATCAGGTAACCATAACAAATACAGGAGGAGGAGCTCCGGCAGCAGCAGGACCGGATCAATCAGTATGTAGTAATTCCGCCATTTTAGCAGGGAATGTTCCTTCTTTTGGAACAGGATTATGGACCCTGGTAAGCGGAACAGCAACAATCACTACACCTTCTTCTGCAACATCAGGTATTTCCGGGTTAGGCATCGGTGTATCCGTTTTTGAATGGACGATCAGTAATCCCCCTTGCCCTTCCACTTCCGATCAGATAACAATAACAAATACAGGTGGTGGGCCAACAGTAACCATAAACTCTCAAACAAATGTGTCCTGTTATGGAGGGAATGATGGTAGTACAGTAGCTTCTGCTACCGGTGGAACAGGTAGTTTGACCTATTTATGGACACCAACCGGAGGTGGATCTGCATCAGCAAATAACCTGATGGCGGGAACCTATACCATTTCAGTTACCGATGGCAACGGGTGTGTTGGGATTGAAACTGTTGCAATTACACAGTCCGATTCTATTGCTGCAACAGTAACTACAACACCAACCGGATGCGGAAGTTCAGATGGTTCTGCAACAGTTGTCGCAACTGGTGGAACAGGAAATTTAACCTATTTATGGAGCAATGGCGGCACCCTGTCTCAAATTTCAAATCTCTCCTCTCAAATCTATTCAGTAACCATCACAGACGATTTAGGTTGCACCAAAGCCGGAAGCGGAACTGTTACTTCCACCGGAGGGCCAACTGCAAGCGTAGGGGCTGATGTTACTATTAATTCAGGTTCATCCACATTATTATCATCATCAGGTGGCGGAACCTATTTTTGGACTCCTCCGGCAGGTTTGGACTGCGATACCTGCCGAACACCAATTGCAAGCCCGGTAGTAACTACAATTTATTGCGTTACCGTTTCTGATAATGGCGGATGTACCGATACGGCTTGTTTAACTGTTACAGTGGCCGATACAGTGCAAGTCATAACCTGTGGAACATTATATGTTCCTGTTGGATCGGTATATGTTCCCAGTGCATTCACTCCCAATAATAATGATATTTTGAATGATGTATTTAAGCCAGTAGCAAATTGCGTACATGATTATAATTTTTTAATTTTTAACCGATGGGGCGAAAAACTATTTGAAACAAATGATAAAGATGTTGGTTGGAGCGGTATTTATAAAGGTTCTATGTCTAAAGCAGATGTATATGTTTATAAAATAACTTTTTGGGATGATCCCAAAAATGAATTCCATCAGTTTATTGGAAAAGTAACATTGCTTAGGTAACAGGCGGAAGCAAAAGTTTAAATTTTGTTTAATCTGGTGAATTTCTCGAGGCTATGCCTAGGGTGTAAATAAGCAGTTTGTTGTTGTTAGTTCTTTGACACAGATTTCACAAATTATCACAAATTTATCTTTGTGAGACCTGTGCGATCTGCGGCAAATATTACATTATACCTTGAGGCGCTACCCTGGGGCCATTCATTTTAATTTGGCTGGAAACGTTATCATTAAAGTTAATCTGTGAAAGCTGTGGTGATGGTTTAACAATAGCTGACCCACGGACTGGCACGATTGCTAACCCATCATTAGAAGCCTTTCGGGAGATATTATCTTATTTGCGAATTCCAGAAATGGCCCCAAAGACCATCTCCGCGATAAATAGGATGAGGCAGGCGCTACGGATAAAAACTTTAAAGAGTAAAGAAATATTGAGTAGTATTTATTTTTGACTAAGCCTGGTGATGGCTTTCATACTATCTTCATTCTTAGGATTGAGTTTCAATGACTTTTTGTAATTAACCAAAGCCAGTTCTTTTTGTCCCATTAAACGGTACGTTTCTCCTAAACCATGGTAAACACTCCACGAATCAGGGTAATTGGTTTCATTTAATTTAAAAATTTTCTGAGCATCTTCCGTCTTTTTCGCTTTAAGTAATTTATACCCGAAGGTATTATAATACTCATCACCGTAAGGAGTTTGAAATGGAGCCAATCCGGATAGTTCGCGTTGAATAATATTGGTTTTGGTAATAAAATAATCAAAAGGAATAATTCCATCCACCAAGTCTGCTTCGTAACCGGAAATACAATTTCCTAAGTAGCTGCATCTGTCATAAGGCGCATAATTACAGGTCGCGTAGGCATTCAGCATACGGTCCCCTTCAATCAGGTAAACTGAATCGTTTTGCTGCATCACCATTTCATCGAAATTACAAAATGCCGCCAATGCTAACTGAGAATAATTTTGTGATGCGTTTTTAAAACCACCATAAGAAGTTTGCCAAACCGTTTGTATCAGTTGAACTCCACCTTCGCAAGGGTTAATTTTTCGGATCACACCAGCCACATTGCCTGCACCTGCATGATAGGCGTGAAGTACCAATAACCGGAACCACAGATCAGTTTCATTGTAAGGTAAATGCGCGGTATCAAGCATTTTTCTTACGTATGGTATACAAATACGACTCAATAAACGCGAAGCTCCTAAGGCCGATTTTTCGATATCTATTCGTTCATCCACTTTGCCATTTACTACTAAACCCATATTGCGTGCAACGGGTTTCATTAGCTGAAATGGCCCATTAGCACCAACTGTAGATTTAGTGTTCATTTTTCCGGGACTTTCAATCAGCAATATCGCTTGGGCATACCAAGGGTCAACACCGTTTTGTTTGAATACATTAATGGACCTGTTGATGGTCGGCATCACTTTTTTAAATTCATAAAAATCTTTTTTTCCGGCAGTAATATAAATAGTCAAACTATCCGGAATGTTTTTGATTTTACGGATACTGTCTTTATATAAAGCATGCTGAACTTCAGATAATTTATTCCATTCTTTCATTGAAATACGATCCAGCATCTGACGATTGGTAGCTAAACTTACAATGGCTGAATCAGGGGTAAGCCGCATGATCTGTTGCCAGAATTTTGGTTGTGGAAGGGTGTGCCAGCCTTCGGAATACAAAACAGGATCATTAATGAATTTCATTTTAGTTACATCATTGTAACCTACAATATACTTTTCAACAACAGAAATTTTATTGAAATCAGGCTGTGCTGATGCGGAAAAGTAAAACCCCTGCACTAACAATAGTGATGCTTGAAGGAAAAATCTATATGGTTTGTTTATTGTTTTCAAAGTTTATTTTTTTATAAAAATAGTTTTATAAGGTCAAGGTTTGCGCACTACGATTGAAAACTTTTGAACAAACGTTTTCAACAATATTGGTACTCCTACGTATTACGTAACAAGAAGTTTCAATAATATTTTACTACTTGGGGTTTTGTTAATTGTTTTTTATAAATTATAAATTTGAAAGGGCTTTCACATGCATCAGCAAAAATTATTTTAAGAAGGATCATTATTTTGTCATGTAAATTTCCGTCAGCGTTTATCTTCATATTTTGTTGTTTCATCGCAAGATTTTTTGTACTCAACTCTGGAAAGTTGTAAATTTATTTGTAATTTTTAATTTTAATTCGTACCTTAGTGGTCCATACTTCAAATAAAATTTATTAAGCGAATACTTCTTCTCTTAATAATCGTACCTTTGAGGGGTCATTTTAATATTTAAAAAACAAGAGAGAAGCCAATGTCAAAAGTAAACATTCTTATAGTTGAAGACGAGAGCATTATTGCTAAGGACATTCAACATAGCCTAAAAAAACTCGGATATACTGTTGTGGATATGTGTTCTACAGGAGAGGATGCGATTAGAGCTACAGAAGAGTTTAAGCCTGATCTGGTATTAATGGATATTATGCTTAAGGGTGAGTTGAGTGGAATTGAAGCTGCCTTGCAGATTCGCGAAAAGTATGATATTCCTGTGATATACCTAACAGCTTATGCTGATGAAAGTACATTAAACAAAGCAAAAATATCTGAACCTTACGGATATATCATAAAGCCATTTAAAGAGATCGATTTGCGTACCTCAATAGAGATGTCTTTATATAAACACGAAAAAGAAACGGATGTAAAAAAAGAGCGTGATTTTTTATATTCCCTTGCCGAAAATAAAGATTCAAAAGATATTCTTTTTGTAAAATCCAATTCCCGTTTGGTAAAAGTAAAATCAAGCGATATTTATTTTGTAGAAGCATTGAAGGATTATGTAGTGATCAATACAGCTACCACACGTTATACCATTCATGCCACTATGAAAGATATTGAGAAAAAATTATCATCTACTGATTTTGTACGTGTACACCGTTCATTCATTGTGCGTATCGACAAAATTGTTGCTATTGAACAGCCGAATTTACTTTTGGAAGATGATAAAAAGCTTATTCCTATTGGCGGTTCTTATAAAGATGCGCTGGCTAAATGTTTGAACATCGTTTAGATAGCCTGACAAATTCTTAGATGAATGAGATGTGGAAAAAGTAATAATTGATCTAATCTTTTTTATACAAATTGCCCAAGATACACTGGTTATCTTGGGCATTTTTTTTTAATATTATTTTGGAATAAGATATACTACTAATAGCATACCTTAAATTATAAATAGTAAACCCCCATCACTAATATTCCCTGTAAGATCATAGTGCCATCAATGCCTGCAACGTAGAAGTATTCGCTACGTTTAGAATTACTCATTAAAACAATAATTGCATTTATTATTGCCGAAATCAGAAGAGCTAAAAATACTTGTACATTGATCATTCCTAAAAGGTATTCCGGTATAATCAAAAAGATATAGAGCAACATGAATCCGAAGGCAAGCCACCTTGCAATGTTTTCGCTTAACAGTAAGGGTAGGGTTGAAACAGAATCCGCTTTATCGATCTCCAGATCCCTTATGTCGAAGGGTATACAAATAGCCATCATAAAGCAAAATCGAACAAGAATGTGCAAAAGGTCTTTTAGGGTAAAGAGTTCAATGTTCATTAATAATATGGGTACAACAGCGGTTACCATTGTCCATACCAATACAAGCGTTAATAGTTTTAACCAGGGATTTTTACGCAATTTTATGAAGGGAAGGAAATAAACAAGGGATAAGATCAGCAATGGTGAGAGAAAAAACAGAAGCTTATGATCATTGAAAAAGAAAGTGATGAAAACACCTGCAATACCTGTTAAGGTTAATGTTTTGATAGCAATCTTGTTTTTTAAGATCCATTTTCTACGAATAGAACTTTGGCTGTTTTTAGGTGGTGATTTGTAAAAGATCCGTTGAAAATTATAAACAAAAAGGGTAGCAAAGAAAACGAGTAAAGAGTATGATATTAAATGATCTGTAAATTGGAGTTGAATAACTGAACTTTGCACCAAACAAACCGCTCCTAAGGCAACATAAATATTGCCGAATAAAATGAGATCAATAAAGCGTTTAAAGAAATTCAATTTGATTTGTATCAAGGTTAGTTTAGTTGAATGATTCCCTGATAAGGTTTGTGAATAGACCTGACAGGTTTTTAAAACCTGTCAGGTCTTGTCCCTCATTAATTAGCCATTAATTTTTCTATATCATCCGCCTCAATAGGAATATTAGCCATTAAATTAACCGGCCCATTTTCAGTAATTAAAATATCATCTTCTAAGCGTATACCTAAACCCTCTTCAGGAATATAAATTCCCGGCTCACAGGTAAATACCATGCCTGCTTCAAACAAGCGATATTTGCTGCCAACATCATGCACATCCAATCCTAAAAAGTGTGAAGTGCCATGCATAAAATACTTTTTATATAAAGGCGCACCCGGCTTTTGTTTTTCTACTTCATTTTCATTTAACAAACCTAAAGCGATCAATTCTTTCTCCATTAATTTACCAACTTCTTTGTGATAATCGGTAATGTTATTTCCAACAATCAGCATTTTTATTGCTGCACGCATTACGCGCAATACAGCATTGTACACTTCTTTCTGACGAGGAGAGAATTTTCCGTTAATAGGCAAACAGCGGGTTAAATCGCTGGCATAGTTTCCATATTCAGCGGCTACATCAAGCAAAATTACTTCACCTGATTTGCATTCTTTATTGTTATCGGTATAGTGCAATATGCAGGCGCTTGAACCAGACGCAATAATGGGTCCGTAAGCAAATCCTCTTGAGCGATTGCGAACAAATTCATGAATTAATTCAGCTTCAATTTCATATTCCTTTACACCGGGTTTTACAAAACCTAATAACCTACGAAAGCCTTTTTCGGTGATGTTGCAGGCGTTTTGCATCAGATCAACTTCGTATTTAGATTTGATGGCACGCAGTTCATGCATTATGGGGGCAGAACGGTTGTAATTATGCAGAGGGTAACGTTCCTGGCAAAACTTTATAAAACGTGAATCACGTGTTTGAACTTCAACAACAGCTCGCGTGTGTTCATTTGTATTCAGGTACACATTTTCTGCTTCAGAGATCAAAGCGTTGAAGGTCACAAAAAAATCTTTCATCCAAAAGATCCTTCTTATGCCTGAGGTTGTGGTAGCCTCTTCCTTTGTATATTTATGTCCTTCCCATATAGCAATATGTTCATTGGTTTCTTTAAGAAACAAAATTTCACGATTGGCCTCTTCTTTCGCATCTGGAAAAATCACTAAAATACTTTCTTCCTGATCAATCCCAGAAAGGTAAAATATATCAGTGTTTTGGACAAACATCATGGAGCCATCCGCACTGGTAGGCATTATATCATTAGAATTAAAAACCGCAATAGAATTGGGCTTTAATTTTTTTGCAAAACGTTTACGGTTTTCAATAAATAGCTGCGAATTGATAGGGGTATATTTCATGGTAGGTATTAAATTTGGTCTTCAAAGTTTGGAAATATAATCCATATAAAGAAATTAAAAAGCAGAGATATGAAAGAGCCTAATTCCCCTTTTGTATTTATTGGTCATTCAATTTTTTAAAAAACGATTAAAAACCGATGGTTCTCTTATTTGAATTTGTTTTAAATAACAATAGAACTCTTATAAAAAGGGGGCTTCAGGCAATGTGATGTATTGGCATGTAAATGAAATCCTTATTTACTTGATAGAAATGATTTAGGATATTACATTTGTTGCGCAAAACGAAAAAAAATTATTATAATAGATTTTAATTATGAGTACAAATCAGGCAAATTTTCTACAATCGTCACTCGGAAAAAAATTAATAATGGGCCTTACCGGCTTGTTCCTAATTTCTTTTTTAGTAGTGCATGCTTTTATCAATTCATTAATATTTTTTAATGACGGTGGCGTACTGTTTAATGAAGGCTCGGAATTTATGGCGCACAATCCGGTAATTCGCGTTATAGAAATTGTATTGTTCATCGGAATTATTCTTCACATTGTACAGGCGTTAATTTTAACATTGCAAAACAACAAAGCCCGTCCTGTAAAATATGCTGTGAATAATGGAAAAGCAAATAGTAAGTGGTACTCCCGCTCCATGGGCCTTTTGGGGACTCTGTTGTTGATCTTTTTAATTATCCATTTAAAACATTTTTGGGTGGTAAGCAGGTTTACCGATGAAATTACAAGCGGAGAAGAGACCATGTATGGTGAAATGAAAGAAGTTTTTGAAAATCCATTAATTGTAATAACGTACGTGTTAGGTGTTATTTCGTTAGGTTACCATTTGCTTCATGGTTTTCAATCCGCATTTCAAACGCTGGGGTTAAATCATCCAAAATATACACCGTTTATTAAAGCACTTGGATTTTGGTTTTCAATAATAATCTCATTGGTTTTTGCCGCAATGCCAATCGCATTGTATATGGGCTGGGTAAAATAGTTTTTTGAATTTTCGATTTATAGATTTTTTAAATCAAATTTCATCATTCAATCATTCAATATTTAAAACGATATGTCAAAATTAGATTCAAAAATACCGGAAGGGAACCTCGAAGAAAAATGGAGTAAATACAAAGCCTCTTGTGCACTTGTTAATCCTGCAAATAAAAGAAGTCTGGAAATTATTGTTGTTGGTTCTGGTCTTGCCGGGGCTTCTGCTGCTGCTTCATTAGCGGAACTGGGTTACAAGGTAAAAGTGTTTTGTTTTCAGGATTCGGCTCGTAGAGCCCATTCTATTGCTGCTCAGGGTGGTATTAATGCTGCAAAAAATTACCAGAATGATGGTGACAGCACCTACCGTTTATTTTATGATACCATTAAAGGAGGAGATTACCGTGCCCGTGAAGGAAATGTGTATCGTTTAGCGGAAGTAAGTGCAAATATTATTGATCAGTGCGTAGCACAAGGTGTGCCTTTAGCACGTGAATATGGCGGGATGCTGAGTAATCGTTCATTCGGTGGAACGCAGGTGCAGCGTACATTTTATGCTGCAGGTCAAACAGGTCAACAATTATTATTAGGTGCATATAGCGGTTTACAACGTCAGGTTGGGTTGGGTACAGTAGAAATGCTTGCCCGCCACGAAATGCTTGAAGTGGTTACCATTGAAGGAAAAGCTCGTGGTATCATTGCTCGTGATCTTGTTACAGGGAAATTAGAGCGCCATTTCGGACATGCAGTACTATTATGTACTGGAGGTTACGGAAACGTATTTTATCTTTCCACAAATGCAATGGGCTGTAATGTAACAGCAGCATGGAAAGCACACAAAAAAGGCGCATTCTTCGGCAACCCTTGTTTCACACAAATTCACCCAACATGTATTCCTGTTTCGGGAGATCATCAATCGAAATTAACATTGATGAGTGAATCATTGCGTAATGATGGGCGTATCTGGGTTCCTAAGAAAGCGGGTGATGTTCGTAAAGCAAATGAAATTCCGGAAGAAGAGCGCGATTATTATTTAGAGCGCAGGTATCCTGCATTTGGTAACCTTGTTCCAAGGGATGTTGCTTCACGTGCTGCAAAAGAGCGTTGCGATGCAGGTTTTGGAGTAGGGACTTCAAAAATGGCAGTGTTCCTTGATTTTAAATCTGCTATCGAGCGTTATGGGCATAACCAGGCCGTTAAATTGGGAGTTCAAAACCCAACGGCTGCCCAGTTAAAAGATTTCGGTAAACAAGTGGTAGAAGAAAAATACGGTAACTTATTTGAAATGTATGAGCAGATCACCGGTGAAAATCCGTATGAAGTGGCCATGCGTATCTATCCTGCCGTGCATTATACAATGGGCGGTTTATGGGTTGATTATAATTTGATGACCACGGTTCCGGGTTTATATTGTTTAGGTGAAGCTAACTTCTCTGACCATGGTGCTAATCGCCTTGGAGCATCAGCATTGATGCAGGGTTTGGCCGATGGATATTTTGTTTTACCTTATACTATTGGTGCATATTTATCGAAAGAAATAAGTGTAAAAGCAATTTCAACTGATCATGAAGCATTTGGTATTGCTGAAAAAGCTGTTCAAGGACAAATTGATAAATTCTTTGCAATAAAAGGAACAAAATCTGTTGACCATTTCCACAAAAAATTAGGAAAAATAATGTGGGATAAATGTGGTATGGCGCGTAACGAAAAAGGCTTGAACGAAGCTATTTTAGAGATACGCCAATTGCGTGAAGAATTTTGGAAAGATGTTCGTGTACCGGGAACAAATAATGAATTAAATCCTGAATTGGAAAAAGCATTTCGTGTTGCCGATTTCCTTGAATTGGGCGAATTAATGTGTATGGATGCATTGAACCGTTCCGAATCTTGTGGTGGCCACTTCCGTGAAGAGTCACAAACTGAAGAAGGCGAAGCATTAAGGAATGATGATAAATTCTCTTATGTTTCCGCATGGGAAAACAAAGGGGATGGTAAATATGAATTACATAAAGAAGAATTGATATTTGATGTGGTACACCCTAGTGCTAGAAGTTATAAATAAAAAAATAGACATAAGATCCAAGAATCAAGAAATCTTGTGTCTTGATTCTTAAATCTTGAATCAAAAAATTAATCAGTATGAGTGGAAATATGAATTTAACGCTAAGGATCTGGCGTCAGAAAAGTGCAAAAGCAAATGGTCAACTGGTAACATATCCTGTGAAAGGTATTTCTCCGGATATGTCTTTCCTTGAAATGTTTGATGTTTTGAACGAAGAGCTTATCAATAAAGGGGAAGAGCCAATTGCTTTTGATCATGATTGCCGTGAAGGTATTTGTGGTGCTTGCAGTATGTTCATTAATGGCCAGCCACACGGTCCTAAAAAAGGAGTTACTACTTGTCAGTTGCACATGCGTTCTTTTAAGGATGGCGATACCATAGTTGTAGAACCATGGAGAGCTGCAGCATTTCCTGTTATTAAAGATTTAACAGTTGATCGTGCTGCATTTGATCGTATCATTGCTAAAGGTGGTTTCATCTCAGTAAATACAGGTAATGCACAAGATGCAAATAATATTCCTATTCCAAAAACAGATGCAGATCTGTCGTTTAATGCGGCAGCTTGTATTGGTTGTGGAGCTTGTGTTGCGACCTGCAAAAACTCTTCGGCCATGTTATTTGTTTCTGCAAAAATTTCACAATTGGCATTATTGCCTCAAGGACAAGTAGAACGAATTGCCCGCGCAAAAAATATGGTTGCGCAAATGGATGAAGAAGGATTTGGTAGCTGTACTAATACCGGTGCTTGCGAAGTAGAGTGCCCGAAAGAAATTTCATTGGAAAATATCGCAAGAATGAACCGTGAATATTTTATGGCGAATATTAAAGAGTAATATTGTTTTTTTTGAATTTTTTTTAATAAGCCAATCCTTTTAGGGATTGGCTTTTTTTTTACATTTAAAAATTGCCGGTTTAATTGATGCCTCATTTTTACAACCTTCAAAATAACAGATGAAATAGATTTTGTTTTTTCTTCAATTGCCCTAATTAATACAATGTCGTTTTTACAACACATATTTTATCTGGCACACAGGAAAATGTTGTTAATTTTATTGAAAAGCAAAAAGAGATATATTTTATAAAGCTTGTTACCGTTAATAACAAAAACAGTGTGAATTAAATAATCATAAATTAATAGCGATGCTTCAAAGACATTTTTTTTTCTGTAGTATAGCCGTTTTTTTTTCTTTTATTCCGGGAATAGCGGCTCAAAACGATAGCCTTAAAAACTATTCAACAGAAAACTGGAAAATTAATTTTCAGATAGCGCCTAATAATTATGCATACAGAATCGCTAAAAGAATTGATGATAACTATACGTATCCTCCAAAGTATTTTGAACTATATGTTAATGAAAAACATAATATATATAGCTGGCATTTTTCAATTAGTGGGACAAAAAAAATAGCCCGGAGGATTGATTTGAACTTTGGTGTAATAATAGATAATCAAGGCTATAAAACGAAAGAATTTCAATGGGCCGAGGTTGATAAATATGGAAATATTATATCCCCGATAAAAAAATTTGTTTATATATATGACTACAGGTATTTTGGGCTAAGCTTAAGCGGCACAGAAAAATTAAAATTAAATGACAAAACGTATTTGTTTTTAAAAAACGGTATCAACTATTATTTTCAGTCCCGGTTAATACATATGCAATCTGGAGATATTAATAAAAGAACTAGAGGCGATCTTCGGCCTACTAATGATCTTAGTGTGTTTGTGTTTGCCGGCATCAATTATAAGATAGGGAAAACATTTTCTCTTTCAATTTCTCCTTTTTTTAATTACTTTTTAACTCCACTTACTGATCCTATAGCAAGAGACGGGAGTTCTTATCAACAGAATTTTTTTTCTACAGGGATTGAATTAGGAGTTCATTACAATATTGGTAAGAAATAGCGATGCTTGGAAGACATTTTTTTTCTGTAGTATAGCCGTTTTTTTTATATAAAGAATCCAGAGGATTCACACGTTTATAGAAAATGTCCATTCATAATAATGTTCGACTCCGGCTGGAGTCGTATAATCTAATAACACTTTGCGTTTCTATAAACATGTGATGCCGCTGGCATCATATGTTTTTTTAGTAAGAAATTATTTTAGCACAATAAGTAAGTCTTTTTTGCGAACTTATCTCAACAAAGTAACATCCCCAAATTGCATATAAGAAGTGCCATCAAGATATTTACCTTTTACTTTCCAGATGTAAACATCCGATTGGCACAATGTGCCTCTGTAGAGACCGTCCCAACCTACTTTTAAGTCAGTAGTATCAAAAATGATCTCGCCCCATTTATTAAAAATTGTTAAACGGTACTCATCAATACCATTTACGGTGAAAGGGAAAAATACATCATTATTATAACTGGTTGGGTCGTATACTCCACCGTTTGAGCCTAATGGATTAGGTGTAAAAGCATTGGGCAGGACAATACCGTTTATAAGTTCGGCTCTGATATATTTTACTTTGGTAATGGTGTCGATGCAGCCATATTGATTAGTAGCAATCAATGTAACATCATATTGACCAACTTCTGAATATGCATAATTGGGGTTTTCATCTTCCGAAGTATTTCCATCCCCAAAATCCCAGAAGTAGGTATCAGCATCGATAGAGAAATTTAAAAAATTAGCTTGTGTGTTTGGAACATGAACAAGGGTAGGCGTTGCAGAAAAATTAGCCTGTGGTCTGGGATGAATTGTTACCGTTGAATTAGCAATGTCTGTTTGTCCACCCGGGCCTGTTGTTATTAATTTCACATTAAAAGTACCAGCATTAAAGTAAGTATAACATGGATTTTGAGAATTGGATGTATTCCCATCTCCAAATTCCCAGGTATTGGAAACACTGTATTGAGAAGTGTTTACAAAACAAATTTTTTCCGGTTCGCAGCCATCATAAGGAGGAACAGTAAATCCGGCAATAGGCAAAGGAGGTATTATTGTAATTGAATGCGAAACAGTATCAGCACAGTTAGTACTATTTACAATTAAGGTTATATCATAAGTTCCCCATGTAGCATAAATATTGGAGGGCGGATTTTGGAGCGAAGAAATATTCGAATCATCCCAATCCCATGAATAGTTCCAGGTACCTGTATTGGTAGTGTTAATAACACTTACCTCAGCAGAAGGATATGTTTGTGAAAGGGGGGTAGCCGAAAAGGCTGCTATTGGCTGGTATGCAACTGTTGTGGTGTTGGTTACTGTATCAGCACACCCTAAATTAGAAGAAGCTATTAATTGAATGGTATTAACCTGATCGCTTGTTGTTGAATTAATATACGTATTTGAAGGTGTAGCTTGTGAGGAAAAACTTCCGTTACCAAAATCCCAAAGGTACGTGTCCGCATTAACAGACTGGTTCGCAAAGTCTACCGTAAAAGGGCTGCACCCGAGTGTTGGGTTTGTAAATGCGCTTGTAACTTTTGGATAGATGGATACTGAATTCACAGCCGTATCCGCACATCCATTGTTTGCAATAACTATATAAACAATGTTGTTTGTAATTGTTGCAGCTGTTCCATTTATATACGTATGAGATGTGTTTAGTGAATTTTCGAATGGTGAACTATCGCCAAAATTCCATTCATGACTTAAAGCATTCGTTGACTGATTTGTAAGGTTTACTAATAATGGGCTGCAGCCTGCATTGGTGTTCAGGCTAAAAATGGCAGCGGGCTTAAACTTTACATTCACGACAGTTGTTTGTGTATCCACACAGCCCAAAGAAGAAGTTGCACTTAATAAAATGGTGTAATCAATATTTGCAGAAGAATTATTTACATACGTATGTGTTAAATTAGTTTGTGTAGACAGTGTTCCATCTCCAAGATCCCAGCTGTAAGTGTTTGTGTTTGTTGATTGATTTGTTAAACTTAACGTTAATGGACTACATCCATTAGCCTGACCTGTAAAGGCCGCTATTACATGAGGATAAACAGTAATGTTTTTTGTAATGCTATCAACACAACCATTAAGGGTGGTTATTTTTAATTTAGCAACGTATGTGATAGAGGCAGAAGTGAAATTTGTATAAATATGAGAAGGGTTTATTGTACTGTCTAGAGGAGAAGCATCTCCGAAATCCCAGAAATAATAGATCCCTCCACTCGACTGATCAGAAAAAGAAATGCTTAATGGATGGCAACCTGCCGTGGAATTGATATTAAAATTTGCAGCGGGTTTATAAAATACTTTCAAAGGTTGTTGAATAGAATCAGAACATCCAAAATTGGACGAGGCTGTTAAAATGATATTTAAACTATCATTAATTGTTGTGTTATTAATGTAAGTATGAGAAGTAGTAGTTTGCGAGGACACTGCTCCATCACCGAATTCCCAGCTATAAAAATCCGCATTGGTTGACTGGTTACTAAAAACTATATTTAAAGGACTACAGCCATCAGCTTGTCCTGTAAAAGCAGGTGTTACCTTAGGATAAACTGTAAGCGGACTGATCAAGGTATCCTTGCATGAATTAGTGGTTGTAACTATTAATTGCACATTATTGGTGATGGGATTTGCGGTTGTATTTAAATAAGTATGGCTTGGGCTTATCACCCCGTTTGAAATGCTTCCATCCCCGAAGGTCCAGTCGTTATTAAAAGCGCCAACAGAGGTATTGTTAAAGTTCACAGGAAATGGCGGACAGCCAGCGTTGCTGCTCAAATTAAAATTTGCATCCGGTTTGTAAAAAACACTTAAAGGGTAAGTAGCTGTATCCACGCAACCTAAGGGCGACTGAGCTGCCAGGGTTAATGTGTAACTTATATTTGATGATCCGGAATTAATATAAATATGAGAAGGATTTGTTTGTGTGGAAAGTGCGCCATCGCCAAAATTCCAATTGTATATGGTTGCATTTGTGCTATTGTTTATCATTACAGTACTTAATGGACTGCAAGCGCTTGTTGGGTTTGTGAATGCTGCCGTTACTTTAGGAAAAACCTCTACCGGTCTTATCATCGTATCGATACATCCCGGAACAGTTTCCACCTGAAGCATCACATTAAATATTATTGTTGCCGATGTATTATTTACGAAAGTATGAATAGGATTTACTGCTGTTGAGGATGTACCGTCATCAAAATCCCAAAGACTTGTATTTGCTATTGTGGAGTTGTCGGTAAAGCTAACTATTAAAGGGGAGCACCCTAGACTTGCCGATTGTGTGAAGTTAGCGGATGGATTCGGATATATCAGTACATTTAAATCGGAGGTATCCTTACAGGAAAAAGGAGAAGTTGTAATTAACTGTACATAGCGAACCAAATTTGTAATTCCATTATTAATAAATGTATGATTTGGAGATTGAGTTAAACTGGTTGAACCATCACCAAAATCCCATTGATAAACGGCACCTCCCGAAGCGGCATTAAAGCTGATGCTTAAAGGAGAACATCCTGTATCTGCGGGCAATGCCAAAAAACTAAAGTTGGGGCTTGGGTAAACAAGGATGTTTTGAACAGCGCTATTGGTGCAGCCATTAAGGGAACTTATTGTAAGAGTGGTTATATACGTTTGCAAAAAAGAAGTGTTATTCACAAATACGTGGTTTGGGTTTGGTGAAATTGATGCAGCTGTACCATCGCCAAAATCCCAGGAATAATCAATTGCACCTGTTGATGTGTTTGTAAATTGGACCGGTAAGGGGCTACAGTTTATTAAATAATCGGATGTGAAGGAAGCATGAGCAGCATGGAATACGGTAACAGTACTGCTGAACGTTTTTATACAGCCAAAGGAAGAAGTTGCGGTTAAGGTTATCGTATAGGTAGTGTCATTAGTTTGAGAGTTGGTAAACGTATGGTTAGGATTTACTGCTGTGCTGGTTGATGAGCCATCACCGAAGTTCCAGCTATAAGTGGATGCACCTGTTGATTGATTTGTAAAACTAACAATTAAAGGTGTACAGCCGGAATTCACACTTTTTAAATAATTAGATACCGGTAAAGGATTAACCCTGGCTGAAATGCTGTCTTTATTGTTGCAATAAGCAGTAGTCACGGTTAGTTTCACATTGTAATAACCTGAATCAGCAAAGGTGTGTGCTGGATTCTGTGAGCCGCTTGTAGCAGTGCCATCGCCAAAATTCCATAACCATGAAGTGAGAGGGTTGCCTGTTGCTGTTGTAGATGCATCTGAAAATGTTCCTGAAATACCTTTGCAAACACTGAAAGGATTTATTTGTGCATTGGGTGAAGGATACACTCTTACCGGTTTTGTCCGACTTGCTAAGCATCCATTAGTGCCTGTAATATTTAAAATTACATTATAAGTTGCCGCTCCTGTGTATGATTCCGGTAAGGGGTTTTGATCGGTAGAAAAATTGCCATTACCGAAAGTCCAGGAGTAAGAGGCTATTGCTCCGGAAGAGGTATTGATAAAAGTTTCAGTGCCGGCATCACAATAATTATTTGAACCTAAGTTAAAGTCAGCTGTTGGTGTAGGTTTTATTGTAACCTGTTCTGAGGCAGACGAGGTGCAGCCGCTCGCACCTGATATGTTAGCGATCAGTGTAACAGTAAAGGTTCCGACAGTGGAATAGGTATGAGTTTGAGTTGCTGTAGTAGATACTGTGACCAAAGCTGAACCATCACCAAAATCCCATATAAATTGATTCGCTGTTCCGGTAGATAAATTTGTTGCAGTGATACTTTGCCCGTTACAAATACTATCTGCGCTTAATGATAAATTCGCTACAGGAGGGGCAATGATCTGAACGGTAATGATATCCTGATCCACTCCGCAAAAACTACTATCTTTCAGCAAAACACTATATGTTCCTAAACCCGGATAAGTAAGATCATAGCCGGCCCTGTTTGGTGGATTAAAGGGTTGCCAGTTTATGATTGAATCATATCCAAGGCCCCAGTGATCACCGAAATTCCAGTATTCATAACGTTGCTGAGTATTACCAAGAGCACTACAATTCAGATTTGTTGTATTATCAAAATGAAATGTATTACTTGGCGCACACTTAATCAAAGCATCAGGAGTAATGCTCACTACATCCCTGTCCCAAACCTGGATAGGCTGATAAATATTTGTTGATGGGTTGCCTGCGTTGCAATAATTTTCCGCCCGAAGTGTTACTGCCATATTACAATTTGATGTACCGGGCACATAAGTGTGGCTTAAGATTTGGCCCACATTGGTGGAATTGAAAATTTGTGCAGTTGAACCATCCCCAAATGTCCATGTGAAGCGGGTTGTTTCTGAGATATTTGTTGAAGAATTTTGAAAATTGAACGAAGCCGGTGTGCAACCGGAAATAGGACTGCCCAAAGGAATTTGAATAGATGCGGATGGTGTAAGTTCCATTACTACTACCCCGGAAATGGTGCAGGCAGGAGAAGTAGTCGTTATTATTACAGGGAACGTATCGATAGCTGCAGTATACGTATGACTGATAAAAGCAGGTGGAATTAAATTAACTCCGGGAGAATTTGTTCCATCTCCCCAATCAATCGTATACCCTCCGATAATTGCAATAGTGGGTTGCACAAAAATTGTAAAGTTTCCACCGGAACAACCTATCCAATATGGATTTGAAGATGCAACGCCAGCCCCATTAAAAAACTGGGGGCATTGAGCCTTAAGGCCAAAGCCAATGAATGTGAGAAGAATGAGTATATAGATAACTTTTTTCTTCATGAAATTTTTCTAATGATCATATTAAAAAAGCAGATGCAATTTAATCAATATAGTTTACGTAAAAGGGCAATAGAAAGTTTTGTAATTTGTATGAAAAAATGAACGATTTGGAACAAAATCATCAAAAAATACAATATTTCATGGGATAATGAGCCATTATCAGGCAAAAATGTATGGTTATTGAAAAAGATAAAAATGTTCGCCAATATCCTTAAGATCGGAATTTACCTTGGGAGCGAAGTTTAATTATATTTGCTGTTGATATGAAAATAAAATTAAAAATTTTGTTTTGTTTTTTTTGTACCGTTTGCCTGAATAGTTGTGAATACCACCAATACAATGGTGCGGCTATCCCTAAACCGGTTAATTATTCTGTACTGCAAAAATCTGCCTTTTTTAACGAAAAGAACATTTCATTTTCAATAGATTCGCTAAATAATGTTTTGTATGTTAATTTAACTGTTAATGACTTAAAAAATTTCCCTTTTCCGGTTGACAGGAAGTCTAAGGACACACTTTTTAAAACTGCTTTTAATTTTGTTTTCTATTGTGATAACAAAATTATTGTTTCTGATTATCCTGTCATGAAAAATACATTCCGCTATTTCATTGACACGTTGGCTAGCGCAAACAACATGAGCTTTTCGACTGATACTGTTGATCTGAGAAATTCAAATGACTTACAAATTCAAATTCCTTTTTACGCATTTCACAATTTGAATAGGGGAAAGCATGTAATTGAATTAGCCGTTTCACAAACCCTTTTCACTGATGAGGTATCAGTTGTAAACACTGATAATTCGAAAGGTTATAGACATGCGTATGAAAATAAACCCCTACTAAATGCAAGAGTGAGATTTGAAATAGTTGTTCCTCCCATTTATAAAAGCACTATCTATGGTTTAGGATTAGAATTAAAAGACGATTCAACTTTTTCGCCTGCAGGAATGGATAATACCATTTGGAAAAGCAGCTATCCGGATATTTACTGGGCAATACTTTATCCCGAGCATGAGTTTTATGTGCAAACTTCTTTTGAGGCCTCCACTGCTAAATATTGTGCACATGATACATTTAACCTATATCATTATTATATAAATGATAGTGTTGGCCTTGGTGTGTATGACCATGATAATTTTTCGAGGGATGACGGATTAGGCTATTGGTGGGGTTCACTAAATAATTTGAAAAAAACGGAATACAAACGTTTAAAGTTTGGTTATGTTCATCACTTTGATTTGAAAGTGAAGGAAGGGAAGATGGTAAATTGGTAAAAGGTGAATCTTACTTAGCATACCTCTTTGGTGGGTACAGGAATAGGGGTAAAGGCAACTAAGTATTTAATCTCAAACAGGGTATAAAAGCCCTGTTTGAGACTGAATGTTTTATTTTTTCTCAACCGGAAATCCTTTTTTCTCCCATTCAGAAAAACCTTTTTCAAAATTGTAAACGCGTTTAAATTTTTGTTTCTCCATATATTCAGCAGCATCTGCGCTACGTCCACCACCAGCACAATAAACGTAATAGGTTTTATTTTTATCTAATTTATCAATCTGCTGTTCAGCATCTTTCGCTAAAAAATCAATTTGAACTGCACCTTTAATGTAACCCTTATTCATTTCGTCAGTTGTACGTAGATCTATTATTACTCCATTTTTATCGTTGGCGATAATAGCTTTAAATCTTTCAGCTGAAAGGTGGGTTACCACTGTTGTGTTTGCTGATTGAGCAATTGCAGCATATTGAAAAGAAACTACTGCTGTTAAAATTAAAAGATACTTTTTCATTTTTTTTTATGTTTTTAAGTTATTTACATTATCATTAACGGAAAAAAAACATTAATGTTTTCATTTCAAATTATTGAAACGCATTTAATCCGGTAATATCCATGCCTGTAATTAACAAATGAATATCATGGGTTCCTTCATAAGTAATTACTGATTCTAAATTCATCATATGCCGCATGATCGGGTATTCCCCGGTAATGCCCATTCCACCATGTATCTGGCGGGCTTCACGTGCAATTTGTAAAGCCATGTTTACGTTATTGCGTTTCGACATTGATATTTGAGCAGGTGTAGCTCTGTTTTCATTTTTCAAAACACCCAATCTCCATGTCAATAATTGTGCTTTGGTAATTTCAGTGATCATTTCAGCTAATTTTTTTTGTGTCAGCTGAAATCCACCTATAGGTCTGCCAAATTGAATTCTCTCTTTTGAATAACGCAATGCTGAATCATAACAATCCATTGCGGCACCAATAGCGCCCCAGGCTATACCGTAGCGAGCTGAATTTAAACATCCCAACGGTCCTTTTAATCCTTTGATTGTCGGGAATATATTTTCTTTT
The DNA here is from genome assembly GCA_030654175.1 of Bacteroidia bacterium. Taxonomy (GTDB): domain Bacteria; phylum Bacteroidota; class Bacteroidia; order 2-12-FULL-35-15; family 2-12-FULL-35-15; genus 2-12-FULL-35-15. The sequence goes on along the minus strand of JAURXZ010000042.1, from coordinate 305,141 downwards.
GGAACTTTAACATTTGCGAAAACCAATTCGCCTGTAGCGCTTGCGCGTAAACTCCATTTGCCATGTGTTTCAGGTGTAGTGAAGCCTTCCCAGCCGCGTTCAACGATCATACCACGGATATCACCTGCTTCATCTTTTGCCCATACAACTGCAATATCAGCAAAAGGAGAGTTGGAGATCCACATTTTAGCACCGTTCAATAAATAGTGATCGCCTTTATCTTTAATAGTAGTGATCATGCCTAATGGATTGGAGCCATGATCAGGTTCTGTTAAACCAAAGCAACCCATCATTTCACCTGTTGCCAGTTTTGGAAGATACTTTCGTTTTTGTTCTTCTGTTCCGTACGAGTAGATGGGGTACATTACCAATGAACTTTGCACAGAAGCAGTAGATCGTAAACCGCTATCGCCACGTTCAAGTTCCTGCATAATGATTCCATAAGAAATCTGGTCTAAACCAGCTCCGCCATATTCAGTAGGTATATATGGTCCGAAAGCGCCTATTTCGGCCAGGCCTTTGATCCATTGTTTAGGAAATTTTGCATTTTGACAGGCATCTTCCACAATTGGAGTTACTTCTTTTTTAACCCAGGCACGTGCTGTTTCACGTATCAGTTTGTGTTCGTCAGTCAACAATTCATCCATTAAATAATAATCATGAGCTTCAAATCTGTCTGTTGCCATTGTAAATGTTTTTATTGTTGAAAAAATAATTTATGAAATAAGGTTGTAAATTTAATTATCATACTCTAATATAGTGAGCATTTCATTTCCTAAGGACTAAGCTTCCGCTTTAACTGCTTCTTTTGCCTTTAATGTTTTTGCAGCATCGATCATTGTTTGAACAGCTTTTTCATTATATGCTTCACCGCTTTCAATATCTTTAATTACATAATTTGAAGCTCCTGCTTTAATAATGGTATAAAAGTGAAATCTTGCACTTGGCAGATCTGCATTTTTTTCTTCCCAAAATAATAAGGTTGGTTCATCTGTTATATAACGCTGAAGTTTAAAAACTTCATTGCCGGTAACATCGCTTTTTACTAAAGCAACATCGCCATCACCCTCTTCAATTGATATCTGAAAATCGGGTCCTACTTTAATTTCCGTAGCGCCCCAAGACTGTTCAACCATTTCCATTTTCCCTTTTGATGAATCAGGAACCATAATTGAAAGCGCGTTACCATTAATTTTAAGATCCACTACCATCATGCCCGGAATTGGGGCAGATTCTTCTGTTTTTGAACCACCACAACTTGAAAAAAATAAAAGTGCGGGAGTAGCTAATAATAAAAGTATTTTTTTCATTTTCATTTTATTTTTTTTGTTTATTTCACAAAGATAATAAGTATTACAAAGCAAGTACATTTTTTTCAAAAACAATTGTTTTCCTCTGAATATTAAGGTATCAAGTATTTTAAACGTATAGTTTTATAGGGCCGCAATCGGTAGTTTTGAGGTCCGGGCTACTTGTGCATTAAAATGTTTTTGATGCATTGAGAAAATAATAAAGTAATCAGTTTTTATAAATACTTCTTAAAGTATATTATAGACATTAAAAATAATAATGTATTATTGAATGTTGATTGAATATATGGTATGAGGATTATTGTGGAAAGCTTATTTTTACTGATCTTCAAAATTAAACAATGATTTTATAATGTATTAGTTTATCGGATTCGCCTTTGGTAAAATAATTGAAATCATGAGAGTAGAGCGGAAAGGTAAACATCAATAGAAAAAACATAGCGTACTTAAATCTTTTTTTCATAAGTATCTCAATGGATCTGCGCACCACAATACCAGGTACTGCAATTTAAATGTATAAAATCTAATAAAGAACTACTTTCATAAAAAAAATTAATGGAACTCACTTTTAAACCGGAATTGCTTTACTTCAAAAGACCCTTTAAGATCGCACATGGAGTTCGTTTATCTACACCAATAGTATTAACCCAATTAGAGCATCAAGGTGTGTTGGGTTTTGGTGAGGCGAGTATGCCCCCGTATTTAGGTGAAACACATGAGAGTGTTTTATTCTTTTTAAATAAAGCTGCCGTTTTATTATCCACACATCAGGATCCGTTTTGTATTGAAGCAATATTAAAAGAGATTGACGACATCGCCCCGGACAATACCGCAGCAAAAGCTTCTGTGGATATTGCCTTGCATGATTTGGTTGGTAAATTACTTAACAAACCTTGTTGGCAAATTTTTAATGGCGATAAAAACAATACGCCCTATACTACTTACACACTAGGTATTGATGAACCGGAAGTGATAAAAGAAAAAGTTGCTGAAGGAGAAAATTACAAAATCTTAAAAGTAAAATTGAATGGTGAAAATGATAAAACAATTATTTCTACTATTCGCAACATAACAGACAAAGCCATTGCAATTGATGTTAACCAGGGTTGGAAGGACAAATATCACGCCCTTGAAATGATTGAATGGTTAAGTGATAAAAATGTAATGTTCATTGAGCAGCCGTTACCTAAAAGCAATTTAGATGATGCTGCGTGGCTTTTTGAAAGGTCTCCATTACTGCTTTTCGCGGATGAAAGTATTCAGCGTTATTCAGATATGGATATGATCAAAGATTGCTTTCATGGGATCAATATTAAACTAATGAAATGCACCGGCATGCATGAAGCCTTTAAAATGATCACGAGGGCCCGTGAATTAAATTTGAAGGTTCTTATGGGCTGTATGAGCGAAACATCATGTGCTGTATCTGCTGCTGCCCAACTTTCCCCATTGGTTGATTATGCCGATCTGGATGGCCCCTTATTAATTAAAAATAATTTGTTTGATGGTATTGAATTTATAAACGGGAAGGTCACTTTAAATGAATTGCCCGGTATTGGTGTTGTTGCGAAGTCTTAGGGAGTTGTTATAAATGGGGGAGGGGAAATAAAGAACAAAAAAAAAGGCTCTTACGAGCCTTTTTTTACTTTTTCTTAGCTGCTTTTTTTGGAGCTGCTTTTTTAGCTGCTTTTTTTGGAGCTGCTTTTTTAGCTACTTTTTTAGCTGCTGCTTTTTTTGGAGCTGCTTTTTTAGGAGCTGCTTTTTTTGCTACTTTTTTTGCCATGGTTTTTTTGTTTTGGTTATTAAATTATTATGACACGAAGTAAGAAAAATTATTGACACAAAAATAAAAAATAAACTTTATTTTATTAACACAAATATGTTGATAACGGTTGCGTCAATTTTTTAACCATTCTTTTTTTTGAAAAAAAAATTTGAAAAAGGGGTCAAAAGTATTTCAAAAATATTTTTCTGTTTTAATGCCAGCCTCTGTACTTTGCTATTTTAAAGGTGATTGCTGTGTTTTGTTTTTTTTCAAAAGTGTTGTTGTGCATTTTGAAAAAAGATTACAATCATTTTTTTTACTGCAAACAAGACCAAATAAAATTTTGAGCTCCTTGATTTTTTTAAAAATAAAAAATCCAAAAAATATTTTTTTGTGGGAATGAACCCCAAAATGAATTTTAATAAACAAAGAACAACAAGTAATTTAAAAAAATTATTTCATCCTTTCGAGTAATGCCATATAAAATCCATCGGCATGATATATCTCAGGAGAATAGCGCTTTTCACCAAGTAAACTCCATTTATCACCAACTTGTTTCAAGAACCATTTTATTTGTTCTTCGCCTTCTGATGGAAGTATGCTGCAAGTTGCATAAACCATTTTTCCGCCTACTTTAGTTATATCCGGAAAACTGGTTAGTATTTCGCGTTGAATAGTTTTTACCCGTTCAATCTCTTCTAAATTTAATTTCCATTTGCTATCCGGATTTCTGCGAAGCACACCTAACCCTGAACAAGGTACATCAAGCAATAGTCTATCGGCAGTATCTTTTAAACGTTTTACAACTTTTGACGAATCAATTGTTCGTGTTTCAATAATTCGAACTTCGGCACGAGTGGCACGTTTTTTTAATTCAAGCAATTTATTTTCTTTCACATCCAATGCAATGATGCGCCCTTTGTTTTTCATCAAGGCTGCAAGATGCAATGTTTTTCCTCCGGCTCCTGCACATGCATCCACAACACGCATCCCGGCCTGTACATTTAAAAATTCAGAAACCATTTGGGAAGATGCGTCCTGTACTTCAAATAATCCTTTATGAAATGCTTCAGTACGAAAAACGTTACGCGGGAATTTTAATTCCACAGCATCAGGCGACCAACTGATAAGTGAAGCATCAGTGATTTTCTCTTCTTCCAAGATCGTTTGTAATTCCTTTGGACTTGTTTTTAAAGAATTTGCACGTAAGATAGTTGATGGTCGTTGATTAAGTGCTCTTATAATTTTGTCCCACTCTTTCCCTAATTCTTTTTCACCAAGTTCATCCAACCAATCAGGAACTGATTCACGGATTTTTCTGATCTTATGAAATTTCTCCAGTTGTGAAATTATTTTTTTTGCATTTAAGCCTTTAAAATAATTGCTCTCCGGTAATTCATATCCGTCAAAAACTAAATAGGTTCCGAAAACATTCCATAAATTTTTATCTGTCAGCTTTCCTTCCACACCGGCTGCAGCAAATAATAATCGCCAGTTACGAACCATGTCGTACGTTACATCAGCAACAAAGGCACGTTCTTTAACATCCCATTTTTTATGAGCGCGCATTTCTTTTTCAATTGCTTTGTCGGCATATTCATTTTTTTCAAAAATGTTTTTCAAAGCAGAAAATATTGCCTTTATGTGATACGAGTGGTGTTTTAAATAAAATTCTTTTGTCATACTGCAAAAATACATTTATTAACTGAATTATTACTGCTATCTGTTGATGATGAATTCTTGATTTGCAGAAACATTCATTTTGGGATTTCCCCGAATACAATTTCTGATCTTACGTTTTTATGTTTTTGGATTCAATAGTGTTTTTAAGGTTCTTTTAAATTGTTATCATTTCCAAATCCATTGGTCTGCATTTTTTTGAATGTCTCCGGAGGGGATTTTTAAAAACCATGCGCCTTATTTCAAAACAAACTACATGGCACATTTATTTAGATGACATACATTATCTATTTATTTCCGGAATTACATAAATCAGTATTTTTGCAGTATGAAAGATATAGGAACAACAGATACTACTATATATATAGGTGACTTTCCAATTCATCAACCGGTTACTGTTTTAACAGATTATATAATTACGGTTTTATGTTTTTATTTTTATTGGCAACTTAATCGTCCTTCTTTTCGTGATGAGAGTACAATTAATTGGAAACGGTTTTTTTTGCTTTTGGGTTTCGCATCATTTTTTGGAGGAAGCTCTCATGGCTTTTTTGCCGTTCACGAAGGGGTTGGGTATAAATTATTTTGGCTGCCAATGCAAGCCTTAAATGTTTTTGCGATTTACCGGGCACAAAAGGCCACATTGTATTCCGCATTAAAAGATTCCCCAAAAAAATATTACTGGAACCTAAGCTATCATATACAATTAATATTGTTTTTTGTTTCCGTTTTTCTATTTCAAAACTTTGTGGTCGTTATAATTAATTCTGTGATAGGATTAGTTCCAATTATGATCATTCATTTTATTGATGCCAAAAAAGTAAAGGCAAGCAGTTGGATCGCTTATGGAATTGTAATATTGTTTTTAACAGCATTTGTAAATGCCACCAAGTTTTCATTTCACGCCTATTTTAATTACCTGGATATTGCTCATATACTTATAATGATAAACCTGTCGCTTATGTTTATTGGGATAAGACGAAAGGCTGTCTCTTCAATGCTTGCTTAATTTCTTTTTCTGGTTATTAACGTTGATGATTGAGATAAAAAACAGACATTAAAATGGAATGGTCATGAAAAGCTATGTTATAACTACGCATATATAATTCCGGATAAAAATCCTCATTGCAATAAATTACCGTCATTTATTATATTACTTTTTGCAAATAGTATTCTTTTATCACCTATAAATTTAGTGGTATCAGCATTCTTTTTTTTCTTTAAACTCGTTTATTAGCAATAATAATTGCAAATTTGCAGCCTTAAGTTCCAATTATCCGATAAAATATATTGAATTGGTGCTTAAAAGCAGATTTTATAGAATTCTTAAATTCAAAAAATATAACCATGAGTAATACTATCACTAGTTACATCGAAACACACAAAGACCGTTTTATAAATGAACTGTTCGACCTTTTAAGAATTCCTTCAGTAAGTGCTGATCCAAATTTCAAAAATGACGTATTTAAGACTGCTGACGCTGTAAAAGAAAAATTAGTTGCTGCCGGAGCTGATAAAGTGGAAATATGTCCTACAGCGGGCTATCCAATTGTATATGGAGAAAAAATAATAGACCCTAAACTTCCAACAGTATTGGTTTATGGGCATTACGATGTTCAGCCTGCCGACCCTATTGAGTTATGGCATTCCGGACCATTTGAACCGGTTATTAAAGATGGTAAAATTTATGCTCGTGGGGCTTGTGATGATAAGGGGCAAATGTATATGCATGTGAAAGCTTTTGAATTAATGATGCAAACCAATTCATTGCCATGCAACATTAAGTTTATGATAGAAGGTGAAGAAGAAGTTGGATCCGACAATCTTGCTGAGTTTGTAAAACAAAACAAAGCGAAATTGAAAGCAGATGTTATTTTAATTTCCGATACCGGAATTATTGCAAACGATATTCCTTCTATTACAGTTGGATTGCGTGGTTTAAGTTATATTGAAGTAGAGGTAACAGGTCCTAATCGTGATCTGCATTCAGGGTTGTATGGTGGTGCCGTTGCAAACCCTATCAACATTTTATGTGAAATGATCGCAAAGATGAAAGATGATAAAAACCATATTGCCATTCCGGGCTTTTATGATGATGTGGAAATTTTGACTGCTGAAGAGCGCGCTGAAATGGCAAAAGCACCTTTTAGTTTAGACGAATATAAAAAAGCGTTGGATCTATCCGATATTCATGGTGAAGAAGGATATACAACAAATGAGCGGAATTCCATCCGTCCTACATTGGATGTAAATGGCATTTGGGGCGGTTATACAGGCGAAGGTGCAAAAACAGTTATTGCATCAAAAGCCTTTGCGAAAATCTCAATGCGTTTGGTACCGCACCAAAGCAGCGCCAAGATCACGGAGCTTTTTAAAAATTATTTTGAGAGCATTGCACCAAAATCAGTTAAAGTTAAAGTAAGACCTCATCATGGTGGCGAGCCTGTGGTAACACCAAGCAATTCAATTGCATATAAAGCAGCAAGTAAAGCAATGGAAGCCACTTTTGGAAAAAAACCAATCCCTGTGCGCAGTGGTGGAAGTATCCCAATAGTTGCCATGTTTAAATCAGAGTTGGGCCTGGATTCTGTGTTAATGGGTTTTGGTTTAGATTCTGATGCGATCCATAGCCCTAACGAGCATTTTGGAGTATTTAACTACTTAAAAGGGATTGAGACCATTCCTTATTTCTATAAATTTTATGCCGAGGGGTGTCTTGCACCTGTTGTTTCAACTAAAGGACAAGAAGTACAATAATAGGCTATTGCATCCCGTTGATACAAAATGATAAAGAAAATAATAAGTAAAAAGAGCTCTTTCACATTCCCTGAGTTGAGTTTCTTTTTTGGAGAAAGAAAGAAAATTTGGGTAGGGTTGGTTTTGTTTTGTTGTTTAACATTCTTTTCCTGTGCAGATTTTAAAGAAGTTACCTTTAGCGGGATCGACAATGTAAGCATTACAAGCCTTTCACAAAGCGGTGTTGAAGCCATGATCACTGTTCGTATCAATAATCCTAATAATGTTGCCTTTACCGTTTATAAATCAGAAATGGATGTTACTATCAGTGGAATCGATGCCGGGAAGGCTCATTTAACAAATAATGTAAGGATAAAAGCTAAATCAGAACAGCCATATACATTTAAAGTAAAATCTGATTTTTCTAAATTAAGTTTGGCGGATTTTCCTAAAATTATAGCGATGGGGTTAAGTAAAAGTGTGAAAATTGGACTGAAGGGTAATTTAAAAGGGGGGAAATTGTTTGTGAAACGCAATTATCCTATAGATATGATACAAACTGTTCCTTTAAAAGGAATTTGAATCTGATCTTGATAATTTACAAAACCGATATTTTTAGTTACCTGAAAGTCAGCTTTTTATGTCGTTTTTTTGCTAATCCTTCGGTAGAATCATATATTTAATTGATAATAAACTTGCTTTTGCCTTAAAAAGTACTATCTTTGCCTCGTAAATTGATTTAGTGATCAACCTAAAAAGAATAAATGATTTGTTTCATTTGTTCTCAAAACCGCTAACAATGATTGAAGTACTCCACCAATGTAGCAATTTCTGCTGCAACTCTCATCAAAAATTAGCATATAGTTTGATAAATTCAAAGACGAATTACCATTGGTATTCATCTGTGGAGAATTAATTGTCAAAATTATTACAATTTTAACTAACCATAATTAAAAAAGAAACGAATGAAAAAAAACTTTTACTTTGTCGGTCTTTTTGTTGTTGCGAGTACTATGCTTACCTTGAATTCTTGTAAAAAAGATATTTCACCTGATGCTGAGGTTTCATATGATGAAGTTTTAAAAACAGGTGGTGAATTTGAACCATTTAGTAATCAAAAAATTCTAACAAACGTTAGTTCAACTTCCATTCCCGTTGATAGTGGTAACTGGAATTGTACAAATAGTACATGGAGCGTTACACAGGGAAATTTAGATTTTCCATTGTATGACCCGAATGTATCTGTTGTATACCCAGGAAGTTTATTACAAGGGGCTTCTTTAAACAGTTCTACGCCAGATGTTATTGCGGTAAAACGCGGTGGAGGTATTGTTTCTATTGATATCATCAACGGATCAGGTGCTGTTGCAGTATCTCTGCCTGAGATCAGAAAAAGCAGTGTTACTCAAGCATTAAACGATATTATCTATAATAATAATAAAGTAATGCCTGCCCGTTTCACTTTACAGCACGAAAATATTAAAACAAAAGAAGAATTAGCATTGTCATTAGGACTAAGTGTTGATGCCTGGGGTGTTTCAATAGCTTCAAATCTTGGTTTTACAAATTCTGACAACACAAATCATTATGTGGTTGCTTTAAAACAATCATTCTATACAATGAGTTACGATATCCCTTATAACTATGGTGATTTATTTGCTAAAACTGTTAAACCAATGGATCTTGCAAAATACGTTTCTCCGGGTAATCCTGCTTGCTACGTATCTGATGTAACTTATGGAAGGGTATATTTCTTACTTATAGAATCTACTTCTTCTGCAACTGAAATATCTGCTGCTATTTCTGCTTCTTACAGCAGTACCAGTGGTACTGTAAATGCAAGTTATTTATCCTCTCTTGAGAATTTAAATGTTAAGGTAATGGCACTTGGTGGGGAAACAGTTAATACTTTCACTAGTATTGAAGCAGCTGAACTTACTTCATTAACATACATGCTTGGTCAATCTGCTGATATCCAAACAGGGGTTCCACTTTCTTATGTTGTTAGAACAGTTTACAGTAACAAATTGGTTAAAAACAAACTTAATTTGGAATACACTATTAATGACTGTCAGCTAGTACCATAAATAAAGCAAGGTCATCAAATTTGAATCGTTTCTAGTTCTTAACTAGAAACGATTTTTTATTTATCGGCAATTTTTCTTTCCTTTTTTCTACATAAAAACATGCTTTTTCCTTCCTTATTTGTTTGAATTACTTTATTTTTGTTCTATTATTAATTTAAAAACTTTTTACAATGACAATTGAAAACAACACAGTAGTTTCTGTAAATTACCTTTTGGCAAAAAAAGGTACAGGCGAGCAAATTGAGCAAACTAGCAAAGAACATCCCTTTGTATTTATATTCGGTGCTGGAGGCCTTTTAGAAGACTTCGAAACCAATTTACGCAACAAAAAAGTAGGTGATACATTTGATTTTTTTATAGAGCACACACGTGGTTACGGAGTGAGAGATGAGCAACATATTGTTATGATACCTATCGATGCATTTTTGGGTGAAGATGGCAATTTGGACGAAGAAAATGTTAAGGTTGGCGTAACACTTCCAATGATTGACAATGAAGGTGGTAAATTGTATGGTATGGTAAAAGAAATTACCAAAGAATACGTGAAAATGGATTTTAATCACCCATTAGCCGGACAGGATCTGCATTTTAAAGGAGAAGTGCTTGAAGTACGCGCTGCAAGTGAAGAAGAGTTGGCTCATGGACATGTTCACGGTGAACACGGTCATCATCACTAATCTCCTTTCTTAATTAAAAGAAGGAGTTCGTTCAAGTTTAAAAAGTTTCAGGTTTCAAGTTTGCTGCTAAATGCAAATCTTGAAACCTGAAACTTTTATTTTGATACCTAAATGAAACCAAAAACTTGGAACCTTTTACCCTCCGAATACCCACAGAGAAAGAGTTTAAACAAATTTATTTTTTCATAACCGAATTTGAATTAGATAACCGGGATCTGAAAAAAGAGCAATTTATTGTTGCTTTGCGCGATAATGAATTGGTAGGTTTCGGCAGATTACGAGATCATACCGATTGCCTGGAGCTTTGTTCATTAGGTGTGGTTACTTCATACCGCAGGCAAGGAATCGGTAAGGCCATTGTAACAAAGTTAATAGAGAATTTTTCGAAAAATATTTACCTGGTTTGTATCATACCTGATTTTTTTATTCCCTTCGGTTTCCATCAAGTGGAAACTTTTCCGGTTTCTATCCAAAATAAAATTGAATACTGTACTTCCGAATTGATTGTTCCTGAACCCTATGTAGCTATGCTGTTGCCCGCCAAAAGGGAGAGTTAGAGAAATGGAGAGTTGGAGAATTAAAGGTTAAAAAATTACTAAACCGAAAAATCGCTAAGTTTTCCAATTCTCTGCGTCAACTATTATTTTCAGCTTATCACAGGTTTTAAAGCAGTTATAGCGTCATCAATGGATTTTATTCTTTCAAATGAAAGCGTTAGTTTACCATTGCTTTCTTTCATTTTGCAAAGGCGGGCATTCATCTGAACAAATTTCAGCACTTTAGTAAATGTTTCGCTTTGATAATAAGGGGAGTTTTGATTTTGGATAAAGTATCCCGACATACGGTTGTTCTTCAATAATAATTTTTCAAACCCAATTTCCATTGCGAGCCAACGCAAACGAATGGTATGAATCAATTCCAATGTCTGCTCAGGGATCGGTCCAAAACGATCATTTAAATTGCTTTCAAAAGTTTTTAGTTCCGATTCATCTTTGGCATCATCCAATTCCCTGTATAAGGAAAGGCGTTCCCCAATATTGTTGACATAATTGTCCGGAATTAAAATTTCCATGTCAGTGTCGATGTTACAATCATTTACAAATGTTGTATGAACATTGCCGGTATATTTATGAGAACCTCCTACTTCAGTTGATCTTAGTTCTTCATGCTCAATGCGCAATTCTAAGATCGCTTCATTTAGTATTTTTTGATACATCTCAAACCCGATCTCATTAATAAAACCGCTTTGTTCCCCGCCTAATAAATTACCGGCCCCACGTATGTCAAGGTCCCGCATAGCAATGTTAAAGCCACTTCCAAGATCAGAAAATTCTTCAATCGCTTTCAATCGTTTTCGTGCTTCATTGGTAAGTAACGAAACAGGTGTAGTGAGCAAATAACAAAATGCTTTTTTATTGGAACGTCCTACACGTCCGCGCATCTGATGCAGATCACTTAAACCGAACATGTGCGCCTGGTTGATGATAATAGTATTTGCATTAGAAATATCCAGACCTGATTCAATAATAGTAGTTGCTACAAGCACATCAAATTCTCCTTCAACAAAGCCAAGCATCACATCTTCCAGTTTGTCGCCATCCATCTGTCCATGCCCGATTGCTACCTTTACATCCGGACAAAGGCGTGAGATCATTCCAGCTACTTCCATAATATTTTGTACACGGTTGTGCACAAAAAATACCTGGCCACCACGTGAAACTTCAAACATGATAGCATCACGAATGATCTCTTCGTTAAACGTATGCAACTCTGTTTGCACGGGATAGCGGTTAGGTGGTGGTGTACTGATAACGGAAAGGTCACGGGCACCCATCATGGAAAATTGCAAGGTGCGTGGAATGGGGGTTGCTGTTAGTGTGAGTGTATCCAAATTAGTTTTCAGGGTTTTTAATTTGTCCTTTACACCTACGCCAAACTTTTGTTCTTCATCAACGATCATCAGGCCCAAGTCTTTGAATTTCACATTTTTACCAACGATACCATGCGTTCCAATCAATATATCTATTTCACCTTTTTCCAGTTTGAGTAGGGTTTCTTTTTGTTCTTTCGCTGTTTTAAAACGATTAATATAATCAACAGTACAAGGCAGATTTTTCAACCGTTCTTTAAATGTTTTATAATGTTGCAATGCGAGAATTGTGGTTGGGACAAGTATGGCAACTTGTTTGCTGTCGCATACCGCTTTAAATGCAGCTCTTACAGCGATTTCAGTTTTCCCGAAACCTACATCACCACAAATAAGCCTATCCATAGGCCATTCACTCTCCATGTCTTTTTTGAAATCTGATGTTGATTTTATTTGGTCAGGCGTATCCTCATAAATAAAGGATGCCTCCAATTCGTTTTGCATATAATTATCCCGACTGAATTGAAAGCCTTTCAACGTTTTTCGTTTAGCATATAACTGAATCAGGTCATACGCTATTTCTTTAACTTTTTTCTTTGTTTTCTGTTTTAACGTTGTCCAGGTATTTGTGCCCAGCTTATTTATTTTAGGCTCTGCGCCTTCCTTTCCGGAGTATTTTGCGATACGGTGAAGTGAATGAATGCTAATATTCACTATATCGTAATCTTTATAGACCAGTCGGATCGTTTCCTGCGATTTGCCATTTACCTCAATGATCTCTAAGCCACCGTAACGTCCAATTCCATAATCGATATGAGTGATGTAATCTCCGGGGCTCAGCCCTTTTAATTCTTTAAGTGTAAGTGCTTCGCTTTTTTTATTGAAACTATTCTTTAACCGGAAGCGATGGTAACGGTCGAAGATCTGATGGTCGGTATAACAAGCAAGTTTCAGATCATTATCAATAAAACCATTGGAAATAGAGGCTTCGCCCCAGCCTTCCTCAAAAGGTATTGAGCCTGCCTTTCTAGCTTTCCCTTCTCCATGCGGAGATGGGGCAGGGCTGAGGTCTTCAAAGATAGAATACAAACGATCAATTTGTTTGTGGTTTTCAGCAAAGATCATATTGCTGTAACCATTCTTAATATTAGCATTAAGATTATCCAACAAATAATTGAAGTTTTTATTGAAACTGGGTTGTGGTGAAAAATCGTAAGTGATTATTTGTGTTGGCGTTAAAGAAAAATGATTGCCAAATTCAATCAATGGGAACTGTAAACACTGCCTTGTAAAAGTATCTTTATCGATATACAGTTCTTTAGGTTCAAGCTGTGCAATTACCGAATCCAGCTTTAGGTATGAGGTTTCAGCGAGTTCAAAAGCTTTTTCGATCCTGTCGATGGTTAATTGAAAATGTTTGAACCATACAACAGAATTCTCAGGAATAAATTCAAAAAAAGTCTGCCGGCTTTCATGCAAAAGCCTTGTTTGTATGTTCGGAATTATGGTACAAAAGGCTAATTTTTTAACTGATAGCTGTGTAATAGAATCAAAACTCCGGATAGAATCAACTTCATTTCCTAAAAATTCAATACGGTAAGGGATATCATTAGAGAACGAAAATATATCTACAATTCCACCACGGATAGAAAATTGTCCGGGCTCAATAACATAATCAACCCTTTCGAAATCGTATTCCAATAATATTTCAGAAATAAAATCAATGGAAATTTTTTCCCCTTGTTTTAATTCTAATGTGTTTTTGCTCAGGTGCGTTTTTGTAACTACTTTTTCGGTAAGTGCTTCCGGGTAAGTGACAATACAAATATGTTTTTTTCCTGTATTGATCTTGTTCAGTACTTCGGCACGCAATAAAATATTTGAATTGTCTATGTCCTCATGTTGATAAGGCATACGATAGGATGCTGGGAAAAACAGTACATTTTCTTCGCCCAGTAAATTTTCCAGATCATTAAGGAAATAGGCGGCTTCTTCTTTATCAGCAAGAACAAGCAAATGGGTTTTATAACTATTTTGATAAGCAGCGGTAGCAATAAACGAAGAGCCGGAACCAACTATTCCTTTTAACCGAATGCGCGCAGAATTCCCCTTCAATTCATCAATTAATAATGAATTGTTTTTGGAATCACTGTATTTGCGTAAAATATCTTCTTTTGTCACAAGCCTTAGAAAAGGAATACAAAAATACGAAAAATTGCATCCTCTTAAAATGCAAATGAACACTAATTGGTACTAAGAATTACTTAAACCTTGCAATATCCACTTCCTTATCAAGTGGCAAGTTGTTTTCTAAAAAATCAAAAAACTGATTTGCAAAATATGGAACAAGCATTACTCCTTTGGTACCCATTCCGTTAAATACGGCAAGTACAGGATGTTCAGGGTGAATGCCAATCAAAGGTCTGCGGTCATTCACTGTAGGACGAATTCCCGCCAGATGGTCAATAACTTCAAAAGGAACTTTGAGGATTTTTTCCAGCTTTTCAATTAAGTAGGCTCTACCTTTTTCGGTGGGTTGTTCGGTCAGGTCACTCCATTCGTATGTAGACCCCACTTTATAGATATTGTTGCCGACAGGTAAAATAAAAACACCTTTGTTGATGACCTTTTCCGACCAGTCGGTTTCGTTTTGTGAGAGAAGAGGTATTTTTACTGTGATTATTTCACCCTTTGTAAGTTTAAAAGGTAGCCATTTGAAATAGGGATTATCAATACATTTATAACCTTCACAAAAAATAATTTTATCTGCAGTAAAATTTTTATAGCTAACGGAATTTTCAGAAATTGTTATTTTATCGTAGTCCAGTTTTTCTTCCAGCAATTGATTGTTTTTTTTAAAATAACTTCGGAAAGCATCTAAAAATAGCCCTGTATCCAAATTTCCGGCATCTATAACTTCTGAAGATTCACCGGTAGGTGTATTGTGAATTATATCGATCAAAAAATTGTTCTGAATCGTTTTGCTTAAATATTTTCCAACATCTTCGTTGCTTTTTTTTAACCACAATGCTTTTTCCTGTTCTTCGGAAAACATTTTTACAATTTGTTTTTTGAAATAGAATTTTTCATTTAATAATTGTTCAGCATCGTTATAAAATCCATTCATAAATGAAACTAATTCATCTGCCATCCAGCTTTTCACTAAGCGTTTAAACACAACAGGATTATACAAACCAGCAGCAATCCTGGAGGCATTTGAAAGTCCTTGTTCATCAATTATTAAAACTGATTTGCCTTGTTTTATAAGCGTTTGTGCCAGAATGGTGCCTGCCAAGCCTTGTCCGGCTATAATGTAATTTACTGATGTTTTCAATTGTTTTTTATTTCAAATTATATTTTTTGCCACTAAGGCACAAAGAAGCACAAGGATCACTAAGAAAAAGAATACTACTTCAAATTGCTGTTTTTTAATACCATCGTTATTAAAAGGATATTGACCCTATAAAAAAAACGTCCCGCAAATACGGGACGTTTTCTCTCAAATGCTTCTGTAAAATTATTCAAACATTATTTTTTTGCTGTATAGTTTACCTTCAACAATAACATTGATCAAATAAATACCATTTGGTAAGTTACCACGTGTAATTATGTGTTGCTCTGTTTTAATTTTAGTGATCTCTTTCACTTTGCGGCCCAATGCATCGTATAATTGAATGTTAACAAGCTTACCTGAGAAAGCTTTTAAATCAATGTTTACAGTGCTATATGCAGGGTTAGGATATACATTGAAAAGTAAATCGTCAGCAGCTAATTCACCAATACCGACTGATGGTATAGAGGTACAGGTAATTGGGGTACCACACGTGAAATGTTCTAAAAAATCCCGGATCAAAACAATTGAAGAATCATAGGCTTGTACACTACTCCCTTCAGGCACATGGTCATTTCCCGGATAGCTTTTAAAGCAATTAATCATACCAACTTCATTTGCCCGGAAAGCTACTGATGAGCTTCCATCTACATATTGAATTGGATAGGTTCCATTTAAGTAAATTTTTGTTGTTCCATAAGGCACTGTTCCATCACCCACAGAATGGGTACTTATTAATGGTGTATCACCTGCGTGCATCCAGGCTGTATCAGATATTGCACCGGAAAGATTAATAATTGCTTTTACTGCTGATGAATAACCCTGACTGCCACTCAAGCCTTCAATTCCTCCATGTAAGCCTTTTTGACCAGTTTTCCATCCAACGGTTGTTCCGGTTGTATCGATGTAACTTGGAAATTCACTCAGCTCATCCATATAAGCGAGGTGTAATGCCATAAATCCACCTGCTGAAGCGCCACCAAAAAATATATTATTGGTGTCAATTCCATACGTATTACCTCCCTCTCTTGCGTTTTTACGAAAAAAACGAACAGCAGCCCGTGCATCGTGTACAGCACGCATTACAGCTCCGCCTGCATCATTGGAGTCGGGGCCGGGGAAAGGCAAATCAGTCATAAATAAGCGGTAATCAATTGTAGCAGTTACATAACCCATTTTAGAAAAATCTCTGCATAACATGGCCATGTCTGCTTTGGCACCAGCAACGAAACTTCCTCCATGCGCAAAAATTATTAATGCTCGCATGCCATCAGTATCTCCATTTGGTTGGTAAACATCCAGTTTTAAACTCTGGGCCGAGTTATTGTATCGAATATTATTTCCGTAAACAACATTCATCGTTGAATCAGGCATAGCAGGAAAAATAATATCGTGGTAACGATTGCCTGCACACTGAGCATTTAATTGTGTAAAGGAAGCGGTTACTAAAAAACTTCCAGTAATAAGAGCGTATAATTTTTTCATGAATTTTATTTTTTTGTGTTTGTTAAAGGTAATGATATTTATAAATAAAAACAAAAATGTTAAAAAAATTGTTGCTATTGTTCAGTGTTACCAATAATTCCACTAAGTATTGCAGATTAAATTTTATATTCTGGTAAGTTTTAATTTGTGCAATTGCACGTGGCAAGTGTGCGATACCTTTTACCCTTCCAACACAACCATTGCTATTGCTGTTTCCTTTGTGTGCGAGAGGGAAACATGAATAGTTTTAATTTTATTTTTTGTTATAATTTTTGCTGTTTTGCCCAATACATTTAATGTTGGTTTACCCAATTCATCATTTTTGATCTCCACTTCATTAAAGGCCATTCCACCGCGCCAACCGGTCCCCAGGGCTTTAAAAAAAGCCTCTTTAGCAGCAAAACGTGCCGCAAAACTTTCTGCCTTATTTTTTTTTGTTTCACAGTAAACGATTTCAGTTTTTGAAAACACCTTTTCCTTAAAGCTTATTTTTTCAATACTTTTAGCTATACGTGCTATTTCTACTATGTCGGTTCCTATGCCTATTATCATAATTGAAAATTCTCTTTAAAAGGAAGTGATTGTTTTTTTTTAATATCCAGAGCTTTTTGCGAAGGACCTTCTGTTATTATTATATCTGATGATTAACGATATGCTTATTGGTGCAAAGCCATTCAAGATAACTTTGCAATAAAAATTGAACAATCTCTTTTCGATAAAAACGAAATGCGAACAGTTCATGTTTTTATCAAAGGTAACTCATTAGGCTGATATATCATTCTTGCATATATTCGTGCTTTAAGTTCCTCTTTTCTTCGCGCCTGCCATTGCTTCAGCTGTCCATGGGTCTTCAGGCCAGTGATGACGTTTGTACCGTATCCTTAATTCTTTTCGTACTTCCGGGTAGGCGTTTTTCCAAAAACTTTTTAGGTCCTGTGTAATTTGTACCGGCTTGTATCCCGGTGAAAGCAAATGTAAAATTACTTTCATCCGTCCTTCATTTACTGTTGGTGTATCCAAAAGCCCGAACATTTCCTGTAAGCGAACGGCAAGCACTGGGCTTGATCCATGCGACTGGTATGTCAATGCAATCATTGATCCGCTCGGAACTTTTATTTTTGATGGTGCAAGAGTTTCTAATTGTTGTGTTTGCTGATAAGATAATAAGCCTGACAAAATCATATACAGGTCAAGTTTTAAGAACTCTTCCCTTTTTTTAATTGTAGTGATATATGGTGCAAGCCATTCTTCAAGCGTATTTAATAAATGCTCATCGCTTATATCGGGCCATTCTTCATCGGGTCTCCAAACTCTGATGCTTGATATACGTGCTTTCCAGTCAAAAATCTGTTCTGTTTGATTAAGAATAGTTAAGCCTTCTTTGCGGACCACATCAGATAAAATTTTTATTCGTTCTTCTTCCGGAATAATTTTCAGTGGTTTGCTTTCAAGAATGATATCACCAATGCGTTTTTCATTTCTGGCAATTAGTATTCCATTTTGAGCATCCCATGTAATTACTTTTTTTTCGGTTGCAAGATGTAAAATGTCATCAGGACTAAGTGGTGCTGCAAGGTAGATCCGTCCTTCGGCCGTTCCTGCATCCAGGTGGGCAACGGCAAGATACGTTTCGTGACTTAACGGATCGTGTTCATTCAACTTTACAATTTTTCCATTTGACAAGCGATACCGATGGCTTTGTTCACGTTGTTTGGCAATACGTTCGGGATACGCTGCTGCCAATAATTTTCCAACCTCCTGATCAACAGGAGCTGTATTGTCCTGCGAAACAGAAAAATGTTTTCGCCATTGCGATGCAAGCCGTTCAATGCGTTCCAACACATTTTTATCAGCAGAAACAAATTCTTTGTTACGCCACTTTCGTAGTGCCTCTATTCGCAAGGTAAGATTTGCGCCTGCTTCTTTCTGCAAAGGGTCACGCTCTTCCAGTATAGCGGCAACATCTGTAGCAAGCGCTATTAACCCATATTCCTGTCCTTCTAAGAGTAAATGTGCAATACGTGGGTGAGTTGGCAAACGCAGCATTTCTTTGCCGCGCTTCGTAATTTTGGAAGAATTTAAAGCACCCAACTCTTCCAAAATGCGTTGGGCCTGGCTTACAGCACTTGGTGGTGGTGGACTGAGCCATGCAAGGGTATTTAAATCCTGTTTACCCCATTGAGCAAGTTCAATAATAGTAGGAGCCAGATCAGCTTCTAATATTTCGGGATTGCGATGCGGCAACAAGTGCAGGTGGGAAGCCTGGCTCCAAAGTCGATAACAAATTCCGGAAGATGTTCGTCCTGCGCGCCCTGCACGTTGAGTAGCCATGTCTTGCGTAACACGAATGGTATCTAAGCGGGTCAACCCTGTTTTAGGGTCAAAACGCGGAGCTCTGCAATAGCCGCTATCAATAACTATTTTGATACCTTCAATAGTTAAACTTGTTTCCGCAATAGAGGTTGAAAGTACTACTTTGCGTTTCCCTTGCGGATGAGGCAGTATAGCTTCCTGTTGTTTAGATAAAGGGAGATCGCCATATAAAGGCTGAATGCTTATGTTCTCGACTCCGAACGAACTGACAATTTCGTTCTGTAATAATTCCTGAGTGCGTTGTATTTCACCTGTTCCCGGCAGAAATACCAATATATCACCTTCGTGCTCTGCAAGTGCTTTACGAACCGCTCTTGCCGTTTGCATCGGAAGAGAAATGTTTGAGTTGAGCGAAGACGAGTTTATGTTTTCTTGTGGTAAATAAAATAGCTCAATCGGATATTGCCTTCCGGCACTAGTTAATATTGGGGCATTGCCAAGAAGTGAAGAAAGCTTTTCTCCATCAAGAGTGGCCGACATAATTAATATTCGGAGATCTTCACGGATCACCTGCTGCATTTCACGGCATAAGGCAAGTGCGAGGTCGGCATGTAAACTTCGTTCGTGAAATTCATCGAATATTACCAATCCAACATCCTCCAATGTATTGTCCTGTTGCAACATTCGGGTTAGAATACCTTCTGTCAGCACTTCTATGCGGGTTTGTTTGCTCACCTTATTATCAAATCGTACTCTGTAACCTACTGTGGTTCCAACCTGCTCGTTGATCAATGATGACATACGATTTGCAACTGCTCTTGCTGCTAATCTGCGTGGTTCAAGCATTAGTGTTTTTTTTCCTTTTAACCAGGGTTCATCTAATAACTGAAGAGGGAGAATGGTGCTCTTTCCTGCTCCGGGTGGAGCTTGCAGAATAACGGTATTGTGAAGTATTAAGTTTTTTTTAATATCAGGAACGATTTCCAGAATGGGGAGCTGATCTGTCATGGTGGAAAAATTATGTAATATTTAATATGTAATGTACGATGCTTTATACAAAACTGCACCTTAATATATTACCTATTAAATATTACATCTTTTTTAGGATGCTGTCGGCTTTTTACTTAACCTACTGAAGAGTGATTCAAGCAGATTAATGAATTTCTTTAAAACATCAAAATACAATGTGATCCCAAGTATTAATGACATTCCCCAGATTACACATAAATTAAACCAGAATGTATCATAGTATCTGTTCAAAAACTTTTTGCGTGGTGCAAAAAAGTGAGCGCGCCCAAAGTTAGATTCTGTAGGATCAAGATAAACAGGGTTTGTTTTTTGAATGTAAGCTCCATTTAGATCCAATATCTTATAAAACGAATTCCTATTCGTTACCAGATCGATCATACTTTCATTTTCGTAATCATCCTTTTTTTGCAAATATATAGCCTGTGATGCACTGTCTTTGTTTAAAGCCGCAACTTCTTTATCTTTCGCATCACTATACTTTTTGTAATTTTTTATATAATTGGCTTTTAGAACAGACAATAGATCACGTATCTGTTTTGCCACTTCAGGGTTAAACGTTTCAATGCTTAAGGTTGCTAAAACAGGACTGCTGAGCTTGTCGTTACCTTTAACAGCCAATTCTTTGGTGATCTCGCTTTTGATCATCTTTAAAGCATCTGCAACTTCCTGGCGAGAGGCTGGATTTTTGTATTCGTTTTCGCAAAAGTCTAATTTCTTAGACAGATCGGTTAACCAATAATCTTTTTTAAATGTAGCAATGCTTATGCCTTTATCATATTTATAAAAGTTTTTGTTAAACTCATTGTCTTTGAATTGCTTAACAGCAAGAGCTTCAAATGCCCAACGGGAAGTCATTATTTCACCTGTAAATGGTACGAAATTCTGAGAAGATATACTTGGGTTAAGTTTATCAAATTTCACAATTACACCACTTAATAATAATTGAGGAATAATTAAAAATGGAATTAAAATATAAATGGTAACAGCCGAATTGAAACTTGCTGAAATATTTAATCCCAACATGTTAGCAAAGCAGGATGCTGTGAATAGAACCAGCCAATATTCACTGGTCATACCTTTTACTTCAAGCACTGTGTTACCAACCATAATAAACAAAATAGTCTGTATTGCAGATAACACGAACATGATGGCAATTTTCGACCACAAATAACTTCCTCTGCTCAGATTAAGGAAGGATTCTCGCTTTTGAATTTTCCGGTCGCGGATAATTTCTTCAGCACTCACTGTTAATCCAATAAATAAAGCTACTACAACTGCCATAAACACATAGGCAGGTAAGTTTTCGTTTTCACGGAAGATATATCCTACTTTATTGGATAGGTCGGTATTGTAATATTTAACAAGGTAGGCAAGTATAAATGCCAGCACCGGTGCTTCCAGGAAATTGATTAAAAGGTATTGCGTATTTGTTAGTTTAGATAACACATCGCGCGTTACAAACACCTTAAACTGCTTGAATTTACTGGGAACTTTAAAAGTGCTTTCCGGTATTTCAGTAAGTTCGGTAACATCCTCTACTTTTCTTTCGATCTTTTCTCTATAGTGAACGTTCCATTCGTTTGCTGATATTTTACGGCTTTGGGTGATATTTCCAAATTCGTCCAATACCTTTGATTCAATAATATTAAATACCTGTTCAGGGTTTACGTTTCCGCAAACAACACATTCACTTTCGTTAGAGTTAACGTGATTTACAACAGTTTTAAAATAAATAACCGAATCAACAGGGTTGCCGTAATAGATAGGATACCCGCCAACATCAAGTATCATCAACTTATCAAACATTTTAAAAATGTCGGATGAAGGCTGATGGATAACAACAAATACCAACTTTCCTTTCAGAGCCAACTCCTTAAGCAAGTCCATAATGTTTTCGGAGTCGCGTGATGAAAGTCCTGAGGTAGGTTCATCCACAAACATTACCAATGGCTCACGTATCAATTCCAATGCAATGTTCAAACGTTTACGCTGTCCACCGGAAATTGTTTTTTCCAAGGGGCTTCCAACTTTCAGATTGCGGGTTTCAAGTAAGCCGATGCTGGTTAATACGTTCAGCACCATTTCCGAAATTACTTCATCACTCTTATCTCCGAAACAAAGTTTAGCGTTATAAAAAAGATTTTGGAAAACCGATAATTCTTCAATCAATAAATCATCTTGCGAAACCATACCGATAACGCCTTCAATTTTCTCTTTTTCGGTATGAATATTAATACCGTTAATTTTTACTGACCCGCCACTTGGAACCTCATTACTATTTAAAACATTTAGTAATGTTGATTTACCAGCACCGGATCCACCCATGATACCAATGAGTTTTCCGGAATCTTCACTGAAATTGATATTGCGTAAGCCAAGTTTACCACCTTTAAATTTGTATTCGAGGTTTTTAACTACAAAAGATACTTTTGCCTTACTGGTATCGCTCAAAAACGCGCTTAAAATATCACTATAATAAACAGGTTTTACTTTTGAGCTTCGTAATGATGAACCTGGCGTTAAAATAAATACTTTGCCAGAGGTTAAGATTTGACCGTTCAGATACAGGTCACTTTTTCCAAAATAAAGAAGGGCGTATATGTTTACACTTGGAATCCATAATATCCGGGCCTGTCCATTAATTCCTTCGGCATAAATATGTTTGGTTTCTTTATAGCTATTGGTAGTTTGGTTATCAATTATAAGGATGTTTGAAGAATCGGGAACAGCGTTTTCTTTAGCCTGAATGAAACTCATGCAGCGCTTAAATTCCTCATCAACAATATTAAAAGTTTCAGCAACGGTATTTACAAACTCAAATTCCTGTTCTGATATTTCGGTATTTGAATTTATAAACTCGAGCAAACGTAATAACACAACTACTTTTTGTACCTGGGTAAGTTCGCTGTTTATTTGAGTACATATTTTTAAAACTTTTACCGAGTTAAGAGAAGTACGTTTTGCTGTACCGTCTTTCTTTTTTGTTACTGCGTGATGCGCCTCTAAAAATTCGTCAAATATGGCAAGATATTGTTCAACGGATTCCTGATTTAATTGTTGTTTTAAGAATGATTGCACAATTAACCGTCCGCTATCATTAATGCCATCAACTTTGGCAATAATAGCAAACATTTGCATCAAGGCTTTTAAAATCCGTTCACTCATTTATTTTTTAAAGTATTAAGTACTGAGTATCGTGTATCAATATATTTGGTAATCTCAAGCACCAAATTAGTTAATACACAACACTAAATATAGTGTACAATCACTGTTTTTAGGAAAAAAAAGACATTAATACCTGAGTAATTAATGTCTTTGTGGGGTATTTGTGTGTTATTATTTTAGTTGTTTGAAGCCTATTAAAACAACAGCTCTTCCGGAACTTTTAGATCCTTCGCTATCAAGTTTAGCTTCTATGATACAATCAAGTGTACTGTTAATTTTGAAATCCCAATATGGAGCATTTTTAAAATCTTTATTAGTAAATAATAAATTTCTTTGTGTATCAGTATCATATACCGAAAACACAAGATCTCCATCATTTAACCCGCTACATGCAGCTATACGGTACATTGTTCCACCATATAAAGTAACGTGGAATTCAGCAG
This sequence comes from Bacteroidia bacterium, assembly GCA_030654175.1. Taxonomy (GTDB): domain Bacteria; phylum Bacteroidota; class Bacteroidia; order 2-12-FULL-35-15; family 2-12-FULL-35-15; genus 2-12-FULL-35-15. The sequence continues at coordinate 281,253 of JAURXZ010000042.1, read as the reverse complement.
TTTCGTCTGTATTCATTAATAATGCACGGTATTGTTGTCCATCAGAAATAAATTTGTTTTCGAAATGTTTAGCGCATATACTGGCAACTGTATCTGAAATTTGTGCTGATGAAGTGTTTAGTATTGCAAATCCTGAAATTACCAATACTAATTTTAAAATTCCCTTTTTCATAATCTATTCTTAATTTAATTAATTTGTTAATTTGATATTCAGAGTCAAGATTTAAGAAGCAAGATGTTGTTTGTTACTAATTCCTTTTTGTCTTCATTCTTGTCTCCTGGTTCTCACATTATTTCTTTTAACCTACAATCTGGCTTCTGATCGCTCTTATTTTTTGTGAAATTGATTCAATTTGCTCAGGTGTAATGCTTACATCTGTTGTGCTGTTGATAGTGGTCATTTTCTTAGCAGCATCAGTTGTTGGCGCTATAAATGTGTATTTGAAATTAACACCATCATAAACAGTTGAAAGGTCATATAGGTTATCAATGAATTTTGTGTATTCAGGTTGACTGTAATATGGTGTTAACAGTTTTATCAAACTTTGTAATGATAATTTTTGTTCTGCAATTCTAAGTTTAACGTCTTCTTTTGGTTTAGTTTTATAGATATCAGTAGTAAAGTACAAACTTTCAACCCATCCGCCAGCAAGCACAAGACCACTAACATCATTACGATCGTTTGATTTTAGATAAGCATCGCTTGCACGGTAAGCAACACCAACCAAAACAAGCATAGAATCTTTGTTACCAAGATTTTTAGTAAATCGTTCTATTGTTGCTGCATCAAATGCGGCAGAGATACCTAAACCATCTGATAGCTTTTTAGCTGCGTTCAAATAACCGATAGCATCTTGGGATTGATCATAAATTGTTACATAACCTAAGTCAGCACCAAAAATACCAAGGTTTAGGGCCTTTGCGAAATTGGTTGAATACTGTGAAGATTTATGAGGGTCATTTAAAATTCCTTTGCTATAACCTGCACCACTTCCTTTAATTAAAAGAGCGGTTTGTATAGGTGAAGGGATACTGAAAATTTCACCACTAATATTAATAATAGCGGTTTGAGCAGTATCAACAGGAGGTACTTCATCTGTTTTTTTTGTGCCATCACCCTTACAGCCTGTAGCCAATAATGCTGAAACTGATAATACTGCAATTGCTCCTTTAAATGTGATAAATTTCAATCTCATTTCAAATGTTTTTTAATGGTGTGTTTTTATACTTAAAAAAAAGAATGGTCAAAAATAATACTTTATATCTTAAACTAAACAAAACTGGCCTGTTTTTTTTTGTTTTTTGTAACACAAAGGTTTTCAGCGCCTTAGCTGTTTTTTGTAAGCTTGTTTTTCAAAAAAGGTTGATTGGCAGAATCTTTTTCTGTTCACATTAATAGTGTGGGCAACAAATTGGCCGGAATTCCAAATTCTTGAAGGGGGAACATATCTTCCTATATTATTTGAATTTTTGAATTAATAATTTGGTGATTTCAATCCTGATTTTGCTCCCGATTAAAAACAGGATGATCGTAATTTGGTAAAGACAGTGATTAAAAAAATAAAACAATTTAAGCTAATTCAATACCTTTGTTAAAAATAGTAGACGTGAAGGAAGAAACAGATTTTAAAATGATAGCCAAAACCATTTTTGGTTTAGAGGATATATTGTCGGCTGAGTTGCAACGACTGGGTGCCCGTAATGTGGAAACTCATAACAGGGCCATCAGTTTTAGTGGTGATAAAGGTTTTATGTATAAGGCCAATATCTGTTTACGTACCGCTTTACGCATTTTGGTGCCGATAAAAACATTTACAGTTACGGATGAAAAATCGTTGTATGATGCTATCCAGTCCATTAATTGGGAAGATTATATGGATGTTACCGATACCTTAGCTATTGATACAGTTTTAAGTTCTGATCTGTTTACTCACTCCCAATACCTTTCCCAAAAGGCGAAAGATGCTATTGTTGATCAGTTTCGTGCCAAACATGGTGAGCGCCCTTCCGTGGATCTGGACCGCCCCACTTTGCGTATTCATTTGCATGTTTATCAAAATACATTGACCGTTGCTTTTGATAGTTCGGGAGAGTCGTTGCACAAGCGTGGCTATCGTGATAAAACGAATCTGGCACCGCTAAACGAAGTATTAGCTGCAGGTATGATATTGCTGAGCGGCTGGGATAAGCGCAGTACTTTTATTGACCCGATGTGTGGTTCGGGCACTATTTTAATTGAAGCGGCAATGATCGCAAATAATATTCCTCCGGGCTATTACCGTGATGAATATAGTTTTGAGGGCTGGAAAAAATTTATGGCATTTGATGAAGAATTGTATAACACCATTTTTGATTCTGCTATCGATAAAATTACCAATCACGAACAACAAATTATTGGAGGGGAACTTTCGCCAAACGTTGCAAAAAAAGCAAAAGAAAATATCAAACATGCAAAAGTAGATGATATCGTTTCTATCAAAGTTTGTGATATAAAGGATTTTGAAGTGCCACCGGGACGAGGCGTAGTGATACTGAATCCACCTTATGGTGAACGGATGGTGAAAGATAATATTGAAGAACTTTACAAAAGTATTGGTGATACATTTAAAAGTAAATTTTCGGGTTATGATTGCTGGATGATCAGTTCCAATATGGAAGCCTTTAAGCATGTGGGGTTGCGGCCATCACGAAAAATTGCCCTGTTCAATGGGCAATTAGAATGCCGGTTCATGAAGTACGAAATGTATCAGGGAACTAAGAAAATTCATAAGCTTGTGGATGGTGGAAAGAAACCAGAGTAAGTGTAATTGAGCAATTTTACAATTTAGCAATGGGCAATTTTCAAACAAAGTTCTCGACTCCGCTCGAACTGACAATGTAGGAAGTCATTTCGAGCGGAGTCGAGAAAGTGGGTGACATTATATTCTTAATTAAAATTCGTAATTCTCGGTAAACTATGAAAAAAATAGCTGTATTTACATCAGGAGGCGATTCTCCAGGCATGAATGCCTGTATACGTGCGGTGGTTCGTACTGCGAGTTATTATAATCTGGAAGTAACAGGTATTATGCATGGTTATGAAGGCATGATAAAAAATGAATTTATTCCCTTAGGGGCAAAATCCGTTGCAAATATTATTCAGCGTGGTGGAACTGTTTTAAAAACCGCCCGCAGTAAACGATTTTTAACCATCGAGGGCCGTCAAAAAGCCTTGGAAAATCTTATCAAACATGGCATTGATGGCATTGTTGCTATAGGTGGGGATGGAACATTCAGAGGAGCCTTGGAGTTAAGCAAAATGTGTAATATTCCTGTTGTTGGCTGTCCGGGCACTATCGACAATGATTTAAAGGGAACTGATTTTACAATAGGTTATGATACTGCTATCAATACTGTTGTGGAAGCTGTGGATAAAATACGAGATACTGCCGAAAGCCACGACCGTTTGTTCTTTGTAGAGGTGATGGGCAGGGATGCCGGATTGATCGCTTTGCGTTCTGGTATTGGTGTTGGGGCTGAATGTATTTTAATGCCCGAAACAAAAACAGATATTGAAGATCTGATAAAACGTTTGGAAGGAGGAAGAAAAAGCAAATCTTCAAAAATTATAATTGTTGCTGAAGGTGATGAAGCCGGAGGCGCTTTTACAATTGCTGAACAAGTGAAAAAACGTTTGCCGGATTATGATACAAGAGTGACCATTCTTGGGCATTTACAACGTGGAGGAAACCCCTCCGCCATGGATCGTGTAAATAGTAGCCGCATGGGCTTTGGTGCTGTGGAAGCGCTATTGGCCGGTAAAAAAAATATAATGATCGGAATAATAAATAAAAAAATCAGTCACACTCCTTTCGAAAATGCTGTAAAACATACGCAGCATCTTGATCCTGAATTGATACGTATGTTAGATATTTTATCGCTTTAGATCTCAAAACGATTAATTTGAGAAGTATTTAAACTTTAAACAAGTTAAAAAGCGACTTAAAATTTTCATGGAAGTTGATTTTAAAATGCTTGCGCTAAATTTCCTCTGTAAGCTTGAAGTGATTGTATTCAGGGTTGTTTAATGCTTATCAGGAAGCTTGTGGTGACATTAAAGAATTACTTTATATAAAATCTGTTAAAATAATTATAGTCTATTTTATTTTTTCTGTTTCTTATTTTAAAAATTGTAATACATTTGTCAGAATAATGACAACAACACTTCATATCATTTCTTTATTTATCACTCTAATGGTTATTACCAAATGGATGCACTATTGCATTGGTAATATGCGAATTATTCATATTCCCTTAAGCAGATAATTTCTCTGCCGCTTCTTCGAAGCAATTTTCCAATTTTTATTTTTTTTAATAATGGTCTTTTGGCCACAATTTTCTGATCATGTCATTAGTTACAGATGCAATACTTGAAAAACTCAACAGCTTAATAATAGTAGTAAACCAGGATGGATGTGTTGAATATGTCAGCCCTTCAGCAAAGCGGATCCTAGGTTTTGAGACTGATCAGTTAATGGGTGAAGGCTGGTGGAACTTAACTCTTAATAATGAGGAAGAACGGGCTGATATCAAGGCATTAACATTTCAACAGTTCAAGCAAGATTCTTTATTGGAGGCTGTGCCTTACGAGCGGCTATTAAAAACGGCTACCGGTGGCGATAAATGGATTCTTTGGAATACCTCAAAAGGACCAATGAATACACTTGTTGGGATAGGTCATGATATTACAGATAGAAAAAAGAAGGAGCAGAAATTAGCTTTAAAACATAAGTTACTGGAGCAGCAAAACAAAGATATGTTGGATAGTATTCAATATGCAAGCCGAATCCAGGAAGCTGTATTACCTGATATAAATAAGATCAAAAACGCTTTTAAAGATGCATTTGTTCTTTACCAGCCAAAAGATGTGGTGAGTGGGGATTATTATTTTTTCTATAAACGAAACAATAAAGTCTTTATAGCTGTTGTAGATTGTACAGGACATGGTGTTCCGGGTGCTTTGATGTCAATTATTGCACATGGGATATTGAAAGATGTAATTGTAAAAAAGGGATTAGAAGAACCTTCAGAAATATTGTATGCTTTAGATGATGAATTGCACCTGTTATTAAATAAACAAAAAAATGAAGAAATGACCTATGATGGAATGGATGTCTCTTTGGGTGTTTTTGATTTTGAAAGCAATACACTTACCTATTCTGGCGCATTTCGACCGATGCTGTTGATAAGGGATATGGAGATCATTGAATTTGAAGGAAATCGTTTTCCGATAGGTTTTTACGCAGATGTAAAAAAGGAATTTGTTTCAAGAAAAATTGATTTACAAGTGAATGATACATTTTATTTCTTCACTGATGGTTATTGCGATCAGTTTGGCGGTGAATTTAAAAAGAAGTTAAATAGAAAAAGATTTAAGGAGCTTTTGCTTTCGGCACAATCCATGGAGATGGATGAGCAGGAATCATTTTTACAATATGCATTATTAAATTGGAGGCAGGAGGAGTTACAGGTGGATGACGTGTTAGTAATGGGAATAAGGATTTAAGTAAAATAATGAAGGAAGTAATTTGCCGTAAATTTTAAAAAGCGCCTTCAGAAAAAGAGGGCGCTTTTTTTTGTTTTTTTTCTTAGTTCAGGGGGCAATTAAAAAATTAATTGAACAGTATCCGCTACATTCAATTTTACTTTTCTGCCAAAATACAATGCTAAATTTTTTTCTACATGTCCACCCGGAAAATTAAAGCATACCGGATAATCATATTCTTTTACCGCATCTATAATTATTTCTTCAGCTGTTTTTCCAAATGGAATGGTATTGTCTTTCATATCAGTCATGCCGCCTATGATCAAACCCGCTAAATGGTCTAATTTACCGCTCCTTTTGAGGTTGAGCATCATTCTGTCGATATGGTATAAATATTCATCCAGGTCTTCAATGAATAAAATTTTTCCTTTCGTATCAATGTCCGAAACGCTTCCGGTTAAAGCATAAATCAAAGAAAGATTTCCACCAATTAATTCAGCTTCTGCTTTTCCTTTTCTATTTAAAGGGTGGGATTCAACTTCATAATTTAATTGCTCTCCGAATAAGGCTTTTCGCAGGGTTTCGGTGGCTTCTTCATTTTTTGTAAAATTAATAGGCATTGTTGCATGAAGCGTTTCAATTCCAAAATTATTTATGTGAGAATGCAACACAGTAATATCACTATATCCAATGATCCATTTAGGGTGTTTCTTGAAGTTTGTAAAGTCAATTTTGTCAATAATACGTATCGTTCCATATCCTCCACGCGCACTGATTATAGCACTTATAGAATCATCATTCAACATTATTTGTAAAGCTTCGGCTCTTTCATTTTCTGTTCCTGAAAATTGATTGTCAGCATTAAATAAATTTTTACTTAATACCACTTCTAATCCCCATGCATTAAAAATATCAATAGCAGATTGAATTTCTTCTTTTGATATTTTTCGTGCAGGTGCAATGATGCCGATTTTATCACCTTTTTTTAGAAACGGGGGTTGTTGCATGGTATGACTGTTTTTTACAAAGATAAAAGAGGGTATTTGATATTAGAATTTGTTTTATTTACAACTATTTAAAATCAATTGTCGGTAAAACCGTATAATATCTTTAAAGTTATCAATGGATATTTTTTCATTGACCCCATGAATTCGTTTCAAATCGTCTGCTTCAAGAATAATGGGGAGAAATCGAAATAAATTAGCTGAAATTTTTGAATAATGTTTTTGATCGGTGGCACCAACCAAAAGTGAGGGTGCAGTAAGTGTGTTTTTGAAAATTTGTTTGATGCTTTTTTCAATTTGTTTAAATCCTTCCGAATTAATATCAGAAACAGAGGCTGCTTCGTTCGCGTTGCCTACTTTTTTTATTTTGATACGGGGATCATTAATTGTTTTTTCAATATGAGTTATTATTCCATCAGCTGTTTCTCCCGGAAGTAATCTGAAGTTTACCGTAGCCGAGGCAATGGATGGCAAAACATTATCTTTTAATCCGCTTTTGAAAATAGTAAGAGCCGTTGTGGTGCGGATGGTTGCATTTCCGGAATTAGAAGCTTCATATTTGCTTATAATTACCGGTTTTAGTAGCCATTGATTTGCAAATGCAAGCTTAGAAAAGAAGGGCATTTCAGGGCCCACATAATCCAGAAAATGTTGAACCGGTTCAGAAATTTTTGCCGGCATAGGGTTCCTTTCAAGTTTAGAAACCGCCATGGAAAGAATTCCAATTGGTGTTTCTTTGGCCGGCATAGAGGAGTGCCCTCCTTCCGTTTCAACAGAAAGTTCAACAGAAAGATATCCTTTTTCAGAAATGCCTATTAATGCCACATCCGGTTTAATTCCGGGAACAATACCTTTTGTGATCACCATGCCTTCATCCAGAATAAATTCTGCATTTACATGTTGAGATTCTAAATATTCAGCAATTTTTTTTGCCCCATTTTGTCCTCCAATCTCTTCATCATGCCCGAAAGCGAGATAAACGGTTCGTTCAGGCTTGAAGTTTTCTTTGAGAAGCATTTCTATGGCTTCCAGAATTCCAATCACGTTTACTTTGTCGTCAAGTGTTCCGCGGCCACACACAAACTTATCTGTAATTTCCCCGCTGAAAGGCTGGAAGTCCCACTTTTTATTTTCTTCATCAACCGGTACCACGTCCATATGCCCCATCAAAACAATTGGTTTTAATGAAGTATTTTCACCTTCCCATTTATAAAGCAAACTGAAATCATTAATTACTTTTTTATCAAGTAAGGAATCGGAAAGCGGGTATGTTTTTTTTAGATGAGAAATTAACAGGTTAAATGCAGTAGAATCAAATTTTGAAGGCTCATCATACGAAACCGTTTTTATTTGCACTGCCTCAGAAAGGTGCTGAACGCAATTTTCAGTAACTGCAACTGGTGGAAGGGTTTCCAATTGCAGTTGTTTTGATTTATAAGTAAGCGTATTAAATAGAACTATGACCAGGAGTATTGCAACTAATATCCCGATAGTTTTTAAAATTTTACTTAACATTTTCTTTGTTTTTAGATTACAATATTCCCTATTTAACGGATAAGGTTTTCAAAACCTCATAGGTTCCGAAGAGGTAAAATAAAATGGGAATATTGCTTGAACACCCTATTTCTTAATGAAATTACAATAAAGCAATCTAATTATTATCTTTGCCATTCCTTACCTCAAGCAAACATACGAAATTAATGAACAAATTTAAAAGATATACTGTAACAGCAGCCTTGCCATACGCCAATGGTCCTGTACACATTGGTCATCTTGCAGGTTGTTATTTGCCTGCTGATATTTATGTGCGTTATCTTCGTTCGAAAGGCGAAGATGTCAAGTTTATTTGCGGTTCCGATGAACATGGTGTACCCATTACCATAAAAGCAAAAAAAGAAGGCATTACTCCTCAGCAAGTAGTTGATAAATATCATAAAATAATGGGAGATGCCTTTAAAGAGTTTGGCATTTCCTTCGATATTTATTCCCGCACTTCTGCAAAGGTGCATCATGAAACGGCATCTGAATTTTTTAAAACATTGTACGATAAAGGTGTTTTTAAGGAAGAAATAACCGAGCAATATTTTGATGAAAAAGCCAACCAGTTCTTAGCGGATCGCTATATTGTAGGGACTTGTCCGAAATGTGGGAATGACAATGCTTATGGCGATCAATGTGAAAACTGTGGAAGTACTCTTAATGCTACCGATCTGATTAATCCAAGATCAACTTTATCAGGTGAAAAACCGGTAATGAAAAAAACCAAGAACTGGTTTTTGCCTTTAGATACGATGCAACCAAAGATCGAAGCCTATATTGATTCTCATAAAGATTGGAAAACAAATGTATTCGGACAATGTAAGAGTTGGTTAAATTCCGGACTTCAACCCCGTGCTATGACCAGGGACTTGGATTGGGGCGTAAAAGTGCCGATTGAAGGAGCTGAAGGAAAGGTTTTATATGTTTGGTTTGATGCGCCTATAGGCTATATTTCTGCAACAAAGGAGTTGTTTGAGAATCAGGGCAAGAAACAGGACTGGGAGCTCTATTGGAAGGATAAGGAAACAAAACTGGTACATTTTATCGGTAAAGATAATATCGTATTTCACTGTATCATTTTCCCTGCTATGTTGATGGCGGAGGGTTCTTATATTTTACCTGAGAATGTTCCGGCTAATGAATTTTTAAATTTAGAAGGAAATAAAATTTCTACTTCACGTAACTGGGCTGTCTGGCTGCATGAATATTTATTGGAGTTTAACGATAAGCAGGATGCTTTGCGTTATACACTTTGTGCAAATGCCCCGGAAACCAAGGATAACGATTTTACGTGGAAAGATTTTCAGGCGAAAAATAACAATGAATTGGTTGCTATACTTGGTAATTTCATTAATCGCACATTGGTATTAACACATAAATATTATAATGGGAAAGTGCCTGTGGCATTGGAATACACAAAAGCAGATATTTTATTACTGGAAGAAATAACCAAATTTCCTTCCAAAATTGCTTCGAGTATTGAGCAGTATCGTTTCAGGGAAGCATTGGGTGAATTAATGAATTTAGCCCGTTTAGGAAATAAATACCTCGCAGACAGTGAGCCCTGGATATTGATAAAGACAGATGAAAAGCGGGTACAGACAATTATGAATTTATCTCTTCAGATAGTTGCTAACCTTACGGTATTGATGGAACCTTTTTTACCTTTTACATCAAAAAAGTTAGGTGCCATGATCAATATTAACAAAGATCTGAAATGGAATGATGCGACCCGCACCGATCTGTTATTAGCAGGACATCAGATAAATCCATCCGGTTTATTGTTTGAAAAAATTGAAGATGAAACAGTGGATGAGCAGGTTCTTAAATTGAAAAATTCTAAAATGATCAATGAAGCCGAATCAAGTAAAACCGAAATTTTACTTAATGATGAAAATGCAGGGATTCCTATCATAAACCCGGCAAAGGCAGACATTAGTTTTGATGATTTTAATAAAATGGATATCCGTGTTGGAACAATTTTAGAAGCAGAACGTGTTCCTAAAACTGATAAATTAATGAAATTATTAATTGATACAGGTATTGATCAACGTATAGTTGTTTCGGGCATTGCAGCGTATTATAAACCGGAAGATATCATTGGGCAGAAAGTATCCATTTTAGTGAACCTGGCACCACGCAAGATAAAAAATATTGAAAGCCAGGGAATGATCCTGATGGCAGAAAATAGTAATGGTGAACTAAGTTTTGTTGTTCCGGGTAAATCGAGTGTGGATAATGGTGCTAACATAAAATAATATCTCGCAAAGATGCAAAGGCGCAACGGCCTGAGTTTGTTTTTCTTTGCACCTTTGCGAGCGAAAAAATATCATGAAAAAAATTGCCTTTATTAGTTTAATAATTTCCGCATTTACACAGATCACAATAGCTCAAACAAAGCTATTGACAATGGATGATGCAATTATCAAACAAAAAACCACACTTGCACCAGCAAAACTTAAACAGTTAATGTGGGTAAAGGGAGAAAATAGCTATTCTTATGTTGATACAAAAGACAGTATAGATTTTTTAATTTTAGGTAAGGCTGAAAGCGCCAATAAGCCGTTGAAAACATTAGTTTCATTGGTGGAAATTAATGATGCCTTGGGTAATTTAAGGTTCAAGTCATTAAAAACATTTCCTCAGATCCAATGGAAAACCTCAGATGTCTTTACGTTTGAAGCAGAAAAAAATCTATTTGCGTATGATCTGAGATCTAAACTTCTAACTAAAGGATCTACAAGGGATTTTGGTGATAATTCCGAAAACATTGATGTTGCAAACAAAACAAACTATGTTGCTTTCACAGTAAAAAATAATTTATTTGTTTACGATGGTAAAGAAAATTTAATTGTAACCAATGACGCGAATGAAAGTATAGTAAATGGTAAATCCGTTCATCGCGAAGAGTTTGGAATTGTGAAAGGGACATTTTGGTCGGAAAGTGGCAAATTGCTTGCTTTTTATAGAATGGATCAAACAATGGTAACTGATTATCCAATTATTGACTGGACCGCTCGTCCTGCAAAAAATAATGCTATTAAATATCCAATGGCCGGTGATACTAGCCACCAAGTTACTGTAGGAGTTTATAATGTTAATACAGGCAAAACTGTTTTCCTGAAAACAGGTGAACCGAAAGAACAATATTTAACAAATATTGCCTGGAGCCCTGATGAGCAAACTATTTATATTGAAGTGTTAAATCGTGATCAAAACTATATGAAATTAAATTCATATAATGTTATAACCGGACTGTTTGAAAAAACTCTTTTTGAAGAAAAAGATGACAAATATGTTGAACCCATGCACCCGTTGGTATTTGTTCCGAAACATCCGGATCAATTTATCTGGCAGTCGGAGCGTGATGGATACAATCATTTATACTTATATGATATTACTGGAAAATTGATAAAACAACTTACTAAAGGAAATTGGGTGGTAACTAATTTTGCTGGGTTTGATGAAAAAGGAACAAAAGCTTTTTATTCTTCAACTGCTGAAAGCCCTATTGCACGTAATTTCTACAGCCTTGACCTTAAAAAAGGAAAGATCGCGAAAATCACATCCGGTGAGGGAACACACACCTTTATTCTAAATAACGATGGAAGTTATTTTATTGATAATTTCCAAAGCACAATTGTTCCCAGAGAAATTTCTATTTGCAACAATAAAGGGAAAAAGGTGCAAACTATTAAACAATCTGAAAACCCTTTAAAGGATTATAAATTGGGACAGATGAACATTTTTAAATTAAAAAGTGCGAACGGAGATGATTTGTATTGCCGAATGTTTAAGCCTGTTGATTTCGATTCTACAAAAAAATACCCGGTAATCGTTTATTTATATGGTGGCCCCAATGTTCAGCTGGTAAACAATACCTGGAATGGAGGAGGGGATATGTGGTTGCAATATATGGCAGAACGTGGCTTTGTGGTGTTTACAATGGATAGCAGAGGAAGTGCTAATCGTGGGAAAGCTTTTGAACAAGCAACTTTCCAGCATTTAGGAACAATAGAAATGCAGGATCAACTGCTTGGAGTTTCATTTTTAAAAAACTTAAAATATGTAGATGCAAACCGTATGGGCATTATGGGTTGGAGCTTTGGCGGATTTATGACAACATCTATTATGACGCGTTATCCTGATCTATTTAAAGCGGCTGTTGCAGGTGGACCAGTGATCGATTGGAGTTATTATGAAATTATGTATACCGAACGTTACATGGATACCCCTCAATCGAATCCGAAAGGATACGAAGAATCAAAAGTGCTGAATTATGCGGATAGTTTAAAAGGGAAATTGATGCTGATTCACGGAACGGCCGATAATGTTGTTGTGTGGCAGCATAGTTTAATGTTCTTAAAAACGTGTGTTGACAAAGGGAAGCAAGTAGATTATTTTGTTTATCCCGGTCATGAACACAATGTGCTGGGTAAAGACAGAGTGCATTTATTCAATAAAATCACTGATTATTTTATTCAAAATTTATAATTCAAGAAATGGAAAGTATTGAAGGGGAAATAATTGAAAAAGCAACATTTAATACGATCCTTAAAACGTATATTTTGTTTTATGTCAGCTTTTTTTTATTAATATCTGTAATAGGAATTCCATTGTTAATTATCTGGTTTTTTGGCGTTGGTCAATGGTATTCAAGACATTATTTTGAAAAATTAGAATGCACTTTAACGGATAAAAATTTAAAATTTAAGAAAGGTATTATTGTTCAAATTGAGAAAACAATCCCTTTGGAGAATATCCAGGATATTTCTTTTATTGAGGGGCCTTTACTGCGTTCTTTTAATTTATGTATATTAAAAATTGAAACAGCAGGAGGGTCATCCGATTATGCAAATACAATGAGGTTGGTGGGAATTGTTGACGCTCCTGCATTTCGTTTAAAGGTTTTGGAACAAAGAACCAGGTTAAAGCAAATTCAATTAGTTAATAATGATCAATCACTATTGATTGATATTAAATCGAGTTTATTAAGAATAGAAGATTTATTAAGAGAAAAAAACAATAAATAGTATCTTTATTGAATATTGGTTTCGTAGTTCAACGGATAGAATAGAAGTTTCCTAAACTTTTGATCCCAGTTCGATTCTGGGCGAGACCACTCCTTTTAACCCCCTTGTTAACAAGGGCTTTAATTTTTTTTATTTCGCTAAAGAAATCGAAGTCGATTTTGTTTAGCTTTAAAAATCCCTTATAAATAATTTGTTTCAATATTTACTACCTTTACAAAATACGAAAAATTAGCATTTTTATATGTCGGTAGATCTTTTGCAATGGCTTGGTTATGCCGCATCTGTGATTATTATGGTATCTATGACAATGAGTTCTATTGTCAAGTTCAGATGGATTAACCTGTTGGGGGCTTTGTCTTTTTCTATTTACGGATTTTTGATTCACGCCATTCCGGTTTGCATACTTAATGGAATGATCGTCATTATTGATATATATTACCTCTTTAATATCTATTCGAAAGAAGAAGTATTTGAAACACTGGAAATAAAAGCGGAAAGTGAGTATCTTTTAAGATTTGTTGAGTTTCATAATGATGAAATTCAGAAGATCTGCCCCGGCTTTTCTTATAATCCTGATATGAATTCGGTTAGTTTTTTTATTTTGAGGAACATGTCGGTTGCCGGATTGTTCCTTGCTCACAGAGATGGCGATAAAGTTCTTACAGTAGGCTTGGATTATGTTATTCCGGAGTATCGCGACTTTAAAAATGGTAAATATGTTTATTACAGACTGAGGCAAAAGTTTATTGATTCCGGGTTCACGATAATCAGGTCGGACGGAAACAATTTAAGGAAGGATAAATATTTTAAGAAATTGGGATTTAAAAAAGATGAGAATGGGTTATACACTATGTATTTATAAACATCAGATAAATCAAAACTACTGTATTGCTGAACATTTGAAATAATACCCCCCCCAAAAACTATAATTACTCTGATCAAAAGTTTATATGAAACGATATTTAAATATTTTATTCCTGACTTTTGTTTTGTGTGGTAATGCACTTTTTGCTCAAAAAGGTAATACCGCTAAAACATCATCTACAGGTCATGTGTATGGGAAAGTAATGGATCCTAAAACAAAGGAATCGGTACCTTTCGCTTCGGTAATTGTTTTGAAGAACGACAGCCTGGTGGCAGGTAATTTAACACGTAGTAATGGTGAATTTAATATTGAAAACCTTCCTTTTGGTAAATTTAATTTGAAAGTAAAATCCATTGGTTACAAAACTTTTCAGCAATCCATTTTTATTACTGCACAGAATGAAGAGCAGGATTTGGGAAATATTCAAATGGAAATAGATGAAACACTTTTAAAAGAAGTGGAAATTGAGACCGAAAAGAGTGAGGTGGAGATGAATATTGATCGTAAGGTATTTAATGTTGATAAGAATATTCTTTCAAAAGGCGGTACCGCAGCTGATGTTATGAAAAACATCCCATCCGTAACGCTTGATGAAAATGGAACAGCCAAGCTTCGGCAAAATTCTGCAACTATTTATATTGATGGAAGACCAACCACTCTTACTCTTGACCAGATTGCTGCAGATCAAATAGAACGCGTGGAAGTGATCACTAATCCTTCAGCCAAATATGAAGCCAACGCTTCGGGTGGTATTATTAATATTGTGATGAAAAGCAATACTAAAGTTGGTTATTATGGTATCGTAAGTGCCGGTGTTGGTACAAATGATCATTACAATGGAATGGTTTCTATTAACGTTAAACAAAAACCAATTGGCTTTTCATTGGCATATAATTATTCGAATTTTAAAAATCCTATCGAGGCATATAACTATCGTACTAATTTGAATAATGGAATAGTAAGCGGTTACTATGATGCTGATAATAATAAAGTTTTTCAAAATACGTTTAATACAGGGTCGGCAGGCCTTGATTATTATATCAACAATCGTAATACTTTATCTCTTTCTCAAAATATGACCATTGGAGATTTTGATACGAAAGAAGATCAACTGTTTAAAACGCGAATTAATCAGGATTCAATACTTTCTTTTGGGACCAGGGTAACGAATACAATTATGCATTTCGAAAATTTTACAACAAAATTGTATTACAAGAAAACGTTTCCTAAAAAAGGAAAAGAACTCTCCGCCAATATTAATTACAATACAATGCAGATCAATAGTCACAATGATTTCACTACCAATACCTATGATGCAACAGGCATATTATTTCCTTATAATCCTGATTTACAAAATTCTGAAAGTTCCAATAAAGGGAACACCTATACTTTTCAGGCGGATTATATTGACCCGATAAATGACAGTACAAATTTGGAATTGGGTGTACGTTCTAATTACAAGGCGAGCAATGTTTTTTTTGATGCCAGATATTTTAGTTATTATTCCAATCAGGATACAATAGATCCAAATTTAACAAACCATTACAAGGTAAAAGATATTGTTAATGCAGCTTATATAAATTACTCCCATCGGTATAAGAAGATCAATTATATGATCGGCCTGCGTTTTGAACAGTCTTTTTATCAGGGAACTTTTCTGGATATTAGTAATTCTTCATTCCAGTACTCTTATCCTGATAATTTGAACAATTTGGCAAAAGCTTTATTTCCCGGCATTTTTGTAAGTAAACAGTTGAGTAAAAAACAAACACTACAGTTTAATATTTCACGAAAAATCGGAAGGCCTGATATGAGACAGCTTTCACCAAACATCTCAAGTAGCGATCGCAAAAATTACAGCATTGGCAACCCTCAACTTACGCCCGAGTTCCTTACTTTGGCAGAGGTAAATGTTAATCAGTATTTAAATAAAGGAAATGCATTGATCTCTTTGTTTTTTAGAAACACTCAAAATCCGTTAACAAATTACAGTTATCAGTTTCCTTCCGACTCTTCGATATTAGTGAATACTACAATAAACGGAAAACAAAGCAATACTTTAGGGATGGATAATACTGTTAAATATACCCTGATCAAGGGACTTGAGGCAACTCTTAACATGAATTTACTTTATACAGTTATTGACGCTTCTTATAATAACACCAATTTCAGCAACGATGGTTTTTACTATAATTTAAAACTTAAACTGAACTACCGTCTTCCCAAAAATATATCCGTTCAACTGTCCGGTAATTATGAATCCCCAAAGATTATTCCCCAAGGTAAAGAAAAAGAAAATTATTTTCTGGATTGCGGAATTAGTAAAGAGGTAGCCAAAATCATGACTTTTACGCTTAGCGTAAGTGATATTTTTGATACGAAGGGCAAGGGAAATAACATGACAACAGATACCTATATTCAAAATTATTGGAGCAGGCGTGAAACCAGGTATGTAAAATTTACTGCTATGATACGTTTTGGAAAAGCAGATACAGCCTTATTAAAAAAGCGCCCTCAAACGCAGCAAAGCGACACGGAAGGAGGTTTTTAAAATTTATCTTTTATAGTTTCTAAGCCATTAAATATTGGCATTATAAATGCAGGATGATTTGCTTGAATTAGTAAATTCTTTTTATTATCAGGATAATTTCTAAGCAATGAATACAAACAGGATATTACAGCTATCAATTCAGCTTTTTCTTTTTGTTGTGCTGATCTTATTCAGCGGTTTTTCAGGCGATGAAAAAAATGTCGTTTCCAAAAAGCGTTTAGATCCTGTTGACTCCGACAATACCAATTTAAATACAAATCCTGATTACCTGAACCGGTATAAAAAAATCGAAACCTATATTCCCGATGAAAACACTGCAATAAAACACATTAAAATTGCTGTCAATATTTTTACCGGACCGGGTACTATTCAAAATACAGCAACTTCAATTGATGCTATCAACCAAATGATAGAATGGTTGAATGGGTTTTACACAAATGTCGATTCGGCTACTTATCCAATTGCAGGTGTGCCTTGGCTTAGAGATACAAAAATTCGTTTTGATCTGGACCACCGGATATTCTTTTACGAAGGAACAACATTATATAATAACACATCCCAGTATACCTTGGAAAGGCATATTGCAACAGTAGATTCCAGTCGCCTGGATAATTTGAACATTTATATTACCGCAGGTGGTAAAGCATCTCCTTATTCAATTCCGCCTTATCCCCGCTTTATTTTAAAAGATGGTGGTGATATAACCTCTTCATCATTATATGCCAACCAGGGAGTTTATATCAGCTCAATTACGCCATCATACGTGAATGCACAAACCCTTGCTCATGAACTCGGTCATTGTTTGGATCTTTTTCATACCTACAATCCATCTTGTTGCCACGAAACATGCAATGCTTCTGATCCTGAATATTTATATGACTTATTCGGTGCCAATCCTCCAGCCTACTGTTGGGAAGGAGGCGGATTCGGTTGTAAGATCACACTCGGCACAAATACCTGCACGAATAATATAATGGGAGGTAACAATATGCTCAATTATTATTTTTCACCTATGCAGATAGGGAAAATGCATCGTGCTTTGTCAATAAAATCAGTGAGAAAGTATGTTAAAGAAAACACATATAATGCAGAGAAATTTGAAATAGATCAAAACGAAACATGGAATTTTGATATAAGAATGTACAGTGATATAGTTATAAAACGAGGTGCAGTTCTTACTCTAAAAGGCAAAATTTTAATGGCCGACCAGGGTGCAATTGTTATTAAAAGAGGCGCTACCTTAATTGTGGATGGAGGTGTTATTACCAGTACAGGGCAAACCTGGCAGGGTATAAAAACCGAAGGTGGGAAAAATAAAATGAAACGTTTTTTTGAAAAAAAAGGAGAGGTTATTTTTAAAAATGGTGGTGAAGTTAAAAATGCCCGGGAGTAAAATGGTCATAAGCTAAGACCCAAAATGATTGTTAAAATTAATCAACAGTGGTGCTGTCGCTTCCACTAAAGTCATTGCTGTCATTGTTATTGTGATCGCTGCGATAGTCGTTATCGGAATTACTAATACCGTCATTTCCATTGTTATCAAAATTTGCATTGGTTGAATGGACATCAGAATTTGGAGCACCAGTATCATTAGTGCTATAATAATTTGAATTGCTTGAATTGGTATTATTGTCAATATTTGTTCCTGAGTCCTTTGAAAAATGACTTCTACCAATAAGAATTATTATTAAAACCAATAGAATTGAAAATGCGATTACCATTTTTTTTGTTTGAAAAATATAAATATAAAAATATTTTATTTATGAGTTAAGGCTTCGTTTATAAATGATTCTTATTTCTTTCCAGGTAATAAAATTATTTCCACTCTCCTGTTTTTTTCTTGTCCTTCTTTTGTATCATTCGGAAATAAAGGATTGCTTTCACCATAACCATAGGCCTCTATTTTATAAATTTTAGTTGGTAATTTTTGTTTCAAAAAATCTTTTACTGCCTTTGCCCTCGTCATTGATAGCGTATTGTTGAACTCCGTTGTTCCGATGCTATCCGTATATCCCTCCACTATTATTTCTGCAATAGAAGTTTTTTTTATTTCCTGTACAAGTTCGTCCAATGCTTTTTTTGCATCCGGCTTTAAAACAGACTCATTAATGTGAAATAAAATGTTGCCTGTTAAGGAAATTCTTTTTGCTGAACCGATTGCAGCCACAGCATCAATATCAGCTCCGGGCCAATCTCCTTTACAAGATGTTTTTAGATCAATAAGACGCACATAATTAAAAACATCACCAAGTTTTGTAAATTCACCAATGTCGATCTCTGCTTTTGCTCCTTTTATTTCACCAATAGAGATCCAGTTTATCCCATCTTTAGAAATTGCAAGGGTTGTGGATTCAATGTATTTCCCCATTTCAAAAACAAATAGATCAGGACCCTCAATATTTATTAATGCATTATTATTAAATTTTAGGATAAGCTCCCCTCCGCATCCAAGCGAAACAAACCCTTTATCAGTTCCGTCAAAATCAGGTATTCCTATGCTAAAAGATGGATTTGAGGAAAACTCAACAGCTGCAGGATCTCCTTTAGTAAAACGTATTACTTCATCAGCAAAAGACTGGTCACCCAAAGGAAGATAAACTTTGCCACCATGGCCATCATTATAACTAACACCGGGTTCTTGTGCTCGTATAGCATATGAAATTAATAGAAGGATAAATGAAAAAACTGTTTCAAACTTCATAGTAGATTCAAATTAATTTGTTGTTTATTTCATTGATGTATAAAAACCATAAAAAAGGTACGGTATTTTTCCAAAATAGGAATGAAGATTTGAAAATAAATACTTGGAAGCAAAACTGGTAAAGGTTTTATATGAAAAATGAAAGGTAATTTATCTTTAATTGATGTCCGGCTATTGACATTTAATTAAATCCTTATAAATATCTTTTGTTCCCTCTGTTTCTTATTGTTAATTTCGGCACAGAATAAACCAACATTAATATTTGTTTAATATGAAAGGAATAATTTTAGCAGGAGGGTCAGGCACACGTTTGCATCCATTAACACTTGCAGTTAGTAAACAATTAATGCCAATTTATGATAAGCCGATGATCTATTATCCGCTTTCGGTGTTGATGATGGCAGGTATTTCAGAAATATTAATTATTTCTACTCCACATGATCTGCCACATTTTGAACGATTGCTTGGTGATGGAAAAAGTCTTGGTTGCAAATTTTCGTATGAAGTACAAGCAATTCCAAACGGACTTGCACAAGCTTTTGTTATTGGAGAAAAATTTATTGGAAAAGATAAAGTAGCATTGATACTTGGTGATAATATTTTTTATGGAGCAGGCTTAGGCCGATTGCTTCAACAGCACCAAAACCCGGATGGCGGTGTAGTATTTGCTTATCACGTATCCGATCCTGAACGTTATGGTGTGGTTGAATTTGATGCAGACGGGCATGCTATTTCTATTGAAGAAAAACCAAAGCAGCCAAAATCAAATTATGCTGTACCGGGTTTGTATTTTTACGACAACAGTGTAATAGAAATTGCCAAGGCCCTTGAACCCGGCCCTCGTGGTGAATATGAGATCACAGATGTAAATAAACATTATTTACAGCAAGGAAAATTGAAGGTGGGAATTATTGACAGAGGTACCGCATGGCTGGATACCGGAACATTCGCATCTCTGATGCAGGCAGGTCAATTTGTTCAGGTGATTGAAGAACGCCAGGGGTTGCGTATCGGGTGTATTGAAGAGGTTGCTTATCGCATGAACTACATCAATAAAGAAGAGTTGATAAAACTTGCCGCACCACTCATGAAAAGCGGTTATGGTGATTATTTAATGAAACTTGCAGAGCAATAAAACAGTGTGCTGATTAAGGTCTGTTCATTAGTCATTGGTGCATTGGTTATGGATAACGAATGTTTACGAATTTACGAAACTGTGTTTATTAAAAAAGTTGAAAATGCATCAGCCCATCAAAAAATCAGCACATCAGCACATTAATATAATGATTGAATATCAGCAACAAATTGAACAAGCTTTAAAAAATAAAAAGTACGGCTCAAATCCCAAAGAACTCTACGAACCTATTGAATACATGATGTCTTTGGGTGGTAAACGCCTGCGGCCGGTATTGGTTTTTGTTGGATGTGAGTTTTTTGGCGGTGATACTTCTAAAGCTTTGCACCCCGCGTTGGCCATTGAGTTGTTTCACAATTTTACGTTAGTGCATGATGATATCATGGATAAGGCGCCTTTACGAAGAAATCAAAGCACTGTTCATAAAAAATGGAATGATAATATTGCTATTTTAAGCGGGGATACAATGCTTGTAAAAGCTTACCAGGAGTTGTGTAAGTCCGATTCGGTGGCACTTCCAAAGCTATTGGAATTATTTAGTGATACGGCCGTTAAAGTATGTGAAGGTCAGCAATTGGATATGAACTATGAAAAACTTCATAAGGTTTCTATAGCTCAATATCTGAAAATGATTGAGTTGAAAACTGCTGTTTTGCTAGGTGGAAGCCTTAAAATAGGAGCCCTCATCGCTGGAGCGGATGAAAAGAATGCGCAGAATATTTACGATTTTGGCAAACATATCGGAATTGCATTTCAGTTGCAGGACGATATTCTAGATGTATACGCTGATGCAGAAAAATTTGGTAAACAAAAAGGAGGAGACATTGTAGCCAACAAAAAAACATATTTGCTTTTGAAAGCTTTGGAAATGGTAGAAAACAACCGCTATATGAAAGAAGAGCTGCATCAATGGATAAATGCTCCGAATTTTGATGCAAAGGAAAAAGTAGAAGCTATTACAGGTATTTATAATTTTTTAAATATACCTGAACTTGCCCGTGCTGAAATGAAGAAACATTACGATATGGCTTTAACATGTCTTGATGGAATTCCCGTGGATGATATTAAAAAACAGCAATTGATCACTTTTGCTGATAGTTTGATGGTAAGAGAGGTGTGAAATCTGAATCGTTAATGGAGAAAATATAATGAACTATTAAAAAGAAGAGTCCCGATTTTATCGGGACTCTTCTTTTTTAATTCACTTTTGAAACCGGGTTTGCAAGGCCGGAATAACCGGTTAATTCTGCTTTTATTGAACCAACCAATACGTTACATTGACCTAAAATAGGAATGTGGTTTTTGTCATCACTGATCCAAACATTCAAATCTTCTTCATGTTTAAATACACGTCCTTTTTGAATAATCGGGCGGAATTTCAAACATTTGAAAGTTCCCAGATCAGTTGTAATTGTTTCACGGGCAATGAATTTGATCTTTACAGGAAATATTTCTTTGTCCACAAAAGCGTTCATCGCAAATATATCGCCCGGTTTAGCCAATGAAAGGTCCAGGGTACGGGCATGGTAAAATGCAGAAAGCATATCTTGCATATTCGGTCCGCTATCATAGATCTGTCCTTCACCTACGTTTACTTTCTCACTATAATGGTTGAAAATATAATCCTGGCTGCAGCTATAAGTACCTTCCTGTATTCTTCTAACAAATAACCAAGGAACAATAGCCTGCTCATCAATATATGTTTCATAACGATCACGAACTTTAAAGAACCAATCGAATGCTCCTTGAGATTTTCCTAAGCCTACAACGTGAAAAGTTTTACGGCCTCCCAAATCACGGGATTCTTCTGTTACTCCCAAAGTTGCAATTCCTGCATCAATAATACCATAATGCATACGGAAAGTCAACATCTCACCTCGCTTAAAAGCTTCATTTTTTATAAACGGTAACTCTTTAACCGGCCCTTCATTTTCTATTTGTGGCAAATCTTTTTCGCTTCTAAATGATAGGAAAGCTACGCCTGCTATCAATGAAACTGTTAATATTAAAATATACTTTTTCATATTTATTTGTATTAGTCATGAATACTTGTTCAAACGCTGTGCCAATCTTTTAATTGTTATAAAACCTGTTAAAATTATTCTTGCTTTATTCGTTTTACGGAAATCAGGAAGAAAAGTTTTAATTTTTTGCTTTTTTATTGAGATTAACGTGAAAAAATGTGCTTGGCAATGGTTTTAATTAATTGATTTACAGGTATTTGCTGTTTTTTGTAAGTGGGAGGAAATAAAAAAGGAAAGTTGAGAAAAAACGAAGACTAAGCAATAAAAGTGGAATTTAGGAAATACTAAATAGTGTTAAATTTTAAATATTTCTTATTTCCCTGGTCAAAAAATCAATGAATTTTGTTGTGTAATTTTTTTTTGACTTTTTTAACTTCAATTTTATTTAGCTTCTCTTTTAATTTATCGATCAATACTTTTTCCTTTTTATTTGTTCCATGATAAGCTTGCGCTAATTCTTTTGCAACATGCAAACTGACCTTTTTCATTCTTTCGTCAAATGCGGTATGGTGGTCTTCCACAAAGTCGATAAAAGAGTTGAAAGCGGCTTCGGTATCAGCTATTGATTCATCCAGGAAATCAAATTCCATTTCAGTATAGAAAGCAACATCGGTATTAAATTGATCTGTATGCCTTTCGGAAGGCACCAATTCATTTTTCACAATATCGTATAATGCTTTTTTCTCTTTTTGAGTAATTACATGATCAATATCTGCAACCGCATAAAGCAGTTTTCCTAATTCGGAATAAAAATCTTTATATTTCATAATGCATTTTTTTAAATAAATACTTTAATTAGTCAAAACTGTTATTTCCTTTTTCGTTTATCTAAATTCTATTTTTAATTTCCGATAATCGTTATACAATAGTACATTCAAGCGTTCATTTTAAAAATAAAACTTATCACATTATCGGGTGATTCGTATCACAATGCTAATTGTTTGAAGGTAAAAAAGATGCGCAAAAAATGGTTTTAAGCATTTCAAATAATTTTCCGTTTGCCGTTTCCTTATTGGATTTTATTTTAAAAGATTTACGGGATCAGAATTATATTAAAGATTGATATTAGTTACAGAGGTAAAATATTAACTTTGTTAATCAGCAGTATTAATTATGCATACCCGTAAAAAAGCTTTCAAATTTATTTTAAAAACACTATTAGTAATTTTAGTGCCGTTCCTTGTTTTTCTTATTTATTTTGTTTGCGCCATTCTTATTAAAGAACCTATGATTAGTGATCGAAGCGCAGAGAAAGCAATTAGATTGAATCCCTCGGAAAACTTTTATACTCTTGGTAACAACTGGTTGAAAAAAAGTGAATCGGGCTTATGGGAGATGTATATTGAAGGTGATGGTTTTGAAAGAGGTGTTGCAATTGGAAAGCTAACCAAAGAATTAGCAGAGAAACAAGAAACGGCTTTTGTAAAACAAATTAAGGAACTTATCCCGTCCGAAAACTATCTGAACTATTTAAAATACTTTGTAGCCTATTTTAATAGAAAACTTCCTGATTATATTACAGATGAATATAAAGAAGAGATCTATGGAGTATCACTTTACGCATCTGACAAATTCGATTATATCGGTCCTAAATATTACCGGTTATTAAATTACCATGGTGCTCATGATATCGGGCATGCCTTACAGGATAAGAACATGACTGTTGGGTGTACTTCATTTGCGGCTTGGGATAAACATTCGGAAGATGGTAAAATGATAGTGGGCCGAAATTTCGATTTTTATTCGGGAGATGAATTTGCCGAGAATAAAATTGTTTGTTTTTGTAAACCTAAAACAGGCCATAAATTTATGTATATCACCTGGGCAGGTTTCACAGGAGTGGTATCCGGGATGAATGATCAAGGGTTAACAGTTACAATCAATGCGGCAAAATCTGATATACCGGCAAGTGCAGCAACCCCTGTTTCTTTGGTTGCAAAGGAGATCTTACAGTATTCAAAAAATATACAGGAGGCTTTTGAAATCGCTCAAAAGCGCGATGTTTTTGTATCCGAATCTATCTTTATTGCTTCTACAAATGATAACAAATCTTATATAATTGAAAAGACCCCGACCAAAACAAATTTATATTCTGAAGATCGTGAACTTTTAGTTTGTTCGAATCATTATCAAAGCTCTTTATTTAAAAGCGATTACAGTAATAATAAAAATATTATGGAAAGTTCATCAATTTATAGAAAGGTTAGGATGGAACAATTGCTTGAGCAAATCCCTAAAATAAATTATCTCAAGGCGGCTCAGGTTATGCGAGATCAAAGTGGTATTAATGATAAGAATATTGGGCTTACAAACGAAAAAGGTATAAATC
The DNA here is from genome assembly GCA_030654175.1 of Bacteroidia bacterium. GTDB lineage: Bacteria > Bacteroidota > Bacteroidia > 2-12-FULL-35-15 > 2-12-FULL-35-15 > 2-12-FULL-35-15. Next base: position 256,548 of record JAURXZ010000042.1, on the reverse strand, counting down.
AGCTGATTGCCCACCATTCGGTAATAATTAAACCGGAAGACAGGCTTATATGGGTTTCTTCGCAGCCGTTTCAATTAGGAAAATATTATTGTTACGATTTAAATAAGGTATTAGCTAACGCTTCTACTATAAAAGAGAAAAAGGAAATTATCGAATCGGATAAAACAATTCAGGAAGATCCTTTTCTGCATTCTAAACAATATATTAGCTATACTTTTTTTAATAAGGTGAAAAATTACATTCAAAATTGTACAAAAAGTGATTTTAATTTAATTGTTAGTCAAGCTACCATAGAAAATTTTATCCACTCTAATTCCGAAAGTTATTATACCTATTGGATAGTGGGAGATTATTATAAAAAAGCAGGTGACCTGGATAAAGCGATTATTAATTATAATTTAGCGCTTACAAAAGAGGTGGCTACAGATAAAGAGGGAAATAAAATAAAAGAATTAGTTATTGACTGTACCAATAAATTGAAACAATGATAGTGAATGATCTTCACACGTATACCGCCAAGGAAATTAACACTTTTCAAGAAAAGGAGTTACAAAAATTATTGCTTTATTTAAGCGATAATTCCCCTTTCTATAAAAAAATGTTTTCTGCTAATAATATTGATATTGCCGGTATTCAAACAATTGGTGATCTACACAAAGTACCTTTTACAACAAAAGAAGACCTGCAAGAATATAATTCTGATTTTATTTGCACAGCTCCTGTAAATATAATTGATTACGTCACTACATCCGGCACAATGGGGGAGCCCGTTACAATAGCCCTTACTGATAAAGATCTTGACAGACTGGCACAGAACGAATGTAATTCGTTTAAAATTACCGGGGGGAGTAATGTTGATATTTATCAACTTATGACAACTATTGACAGACGGTTTATGGCCGGCTTAGCTTATTTTTTGGGTGCCAGAAAGCTAGGTGCCGGCATAGTCCGTGTTGGTAATGGTATTCCGGAATTGCAATGGGATACTATCAAACGAATGTCACCTACGGTAATAATTTGTGTGCCTTCTTTTATTTTGAAATTAATTGAATATGCCGAAAACAATGGAATTGATTTCAAGAATTGCAGCATTAAAAAGGCAATCTGTATTGGTGAGCCATTAAGAAATGAAGACCTTAGTTTAAATACATTGGGTACAAAAATCAATGAGAAATGGAATTTGCAATTGTTCTCCACTTACGCTTCAAGTGAAATGGGCGCTGCTTTTACCGAATGCACTTCTGGAAAAGGTGGCCATCTGCAGGCAGAATTTTTGATAATCGAAATTGTTGATGGCGATGGTAATGTTGTTGAACCTGGAGAATACGGTGAATTGGTAATTTCAACTTTGGGTGTGGAGGGAATGCCATTGTTACGTTTTAAGACAGGTGATATTTGTCGTGTTTATACAGAGGTATGCTCTTGCGGAAAACACAGTCCAAGAATTAGTCCTGTGTTAGGAAGAAAAAAACAAATGATAAAATACAAAGGCACTACAATATACCCGAGTGCATTGTATGATATTTTAGATACAATTGACGAAGTAAATAATTATCAGGTTGAAGTTTTTACCAACGAAATAGGAACGGACGAGATCATTATCAGGATTGGCTGCAAGCAGTTTTCTGAAAATCTTGAGAAAGAAATTAAAGACCATTTCAGGGCCCGGTTACGAGTTGCGCCATCTATAAAATTAGAAGGGGCAGATGTTATAAATAAATTATTATTTCCGGAAATGAGCCGTAAACCTCTTAAATTTATTGATAAGCGTGCGCCCTCAATTTGAATTATATTTATTAAAATTATGCAGATCAACAAAACACCTGTAAGCCCATTTGCTCGAGAATTTAATTTTGAGGATATAAGGCCTTATTACAACCACGAGGCTCGTGAGGCAATGTTTCAGCTAATTGAAGATCCTATATTTTTTAAACTTGTCAATTATTTATGGCCTGAAATGTCGATGAATGAGGTTCGTGAAAAGGCCGATAAAGTTTTTTCAAATTTGGACTTTCAATTACAATTTATGCATGCCGCCATAAGAACCATTGTTGCTGAGACTTCTGCAGGGCTTACCAGCAGCGGGTTTGAGCATCTTGACAAAAATGAATCGTATCTGTTCATTGCAAATCACCGGGATATTCTACTCGATTCTGCTATATTACAAATATTGCTTGTTGAAAATGGCTTCTCAACTTCTGAAATTACTTTTGGAAACAATTTAATGGATAATGGTTTCATTACTGAATTTGGGAAACTCAACAGGATGTTTGCTGTACAGAGGGAGGGGACGAGCAAAGAGCTGTATGAGATTTCCAGAAAATTATCAGCCTATATACGCCATACGCTTGTGGATAAACAAACTTCCGTATGGATCGCACAACGTAATGGCAGAACGAAAGATGGGTTAGATGTGACCCAGACAGGATTGTTAAAAATGCTTAACATTAGCGGAACAGAGAATTTCGAAAAAAATTACACACAGCTAAAGATAGTACCTCTTACCATATCTTATGAATATGAACCATGTGATGCGCTCAAGGCTGAAGAACTCTATCTATCTTCATTGCATTCTAAATATCAGAAGTCGCAAGGCGAAGATCTAAATAGTATCATTACCGGGATAAAACAAAACAAAGGAAGGATCCATCTTGCGGTAGGTAAGCCAATAGTAAATGAACTTAATTTATTTGAGGATAGTAATACAGATAACGAAAGGATAAAAAAACTTGCGAGTTTAATTGACAAACAAATTTATAAAGATTACAGGCTATGGCCCTCTAATTATATTGCATCCGACCTGGTTGATAAATCTTACAAATACGCTGATAAATATACTGATAAAGAAAAAGAATTGTTTCTAAATTATGTTGCGCAATCATTAGCAAACATTGGTGGAGATAAAGAATCTTTAACTCATCAATTTCTTAAAATATATTCAAATCCTGTTTCTGCAAAAAGTTTATTGTTATAATAAGAATGAAAATAAATATCATAGGAGCAGGGGTTTCAGGTTTGTCGGCAGGATGTTATTTGCAGATGAACGGTTTTGAAACTGAAATTTTTGAAAAACATTCAATCCCCGGGGGCTTATGTACCAGTTGGAAAAAAGGTGAGTACACATTTGATGGTTGTGCCCATTGGATACTTGGATCCGATAAAGGCAGTTCTTTCAACAAAATGTGGTCGGAGATCTTAGATATGAAAAAAATCAATTTTCATAATCATGATATTCGCTTACAGGTTGATCTAAAAAACAATGTAAATAAATACGGAGAAAAAGTTTTTCATCTTTATACCAATTTAAATAAACTACAAGCATATTTAACTGATCTTTCGCCCGAGGATTCTGACCAGATAAAAAAGTTTATCAAACCAATGCGGGTAATGCAAAAGTTTGATCTGCCTCCGATCCTGGATGATCTTCCTTTTTTTAAATCAATGCTTCGGGGAATAAAAATGATGCGTTACCTGGAGTTTTTATATTGGTTTTTAAAATTAAAGAATGAAACCAATTTCACTTTTGCCAGGAAATTAAAGAATCCCTTTTTAAAAGAAAGTTTTGAAATGCTTTATGATGGGGAGGAAGTAAATATGATGATCTTGACGATGCCTCTTTCCGTTTTTGATTTAAAAAGTGCCGGTTATCCAATAGGGGGATCACTGAATTTTGCTAAGAAAATAGAGGAAAGTTATTTGAAATTGGGCGGAAAAATAAAGTATAATACTCCTGTAAAAAAAATAATCACTGAAAATGGAATCGCAAAAGCCTTGCTTGTCAGAAACAATGTGATCCATGATTCCGACATAACACTTTCAGCTGCAGACTGGAATTTTACAGCATTTGATGCGCTTGAAGGAAAATTCGTCAATCCACAAATGATGAATCTCAAGGAATTGAAAGGCCTTGAAGTGTTCTTTTCAGTTGTGCAGTTTTCATTCGGAATTAATGCCGATCTAAAGCATCTTCCTCATTTTTCCCGATATCCGCTTGACGTACCAATTGTTTCACCTGATGGTACAAGTTATGACAGAATGGAAGTTCATATTTACAATTATGACCCCACCTTTGCTCCTGAAGGAAAAACATCTGTAGTAGTGAGTTATTACACAAAGAACAGAGATTTTTGGATCGACTTGCGTAAAAAAGATAGACCTGCCTATAGGCTGAAGAAAAAGGAATTTACGGATAGAATAATTGAGCTGCTGGATATAAGATTGGGAGGCATCAAGGATAAAATTGAAGTTACAGACATGGCAACTCCGGCTACTTTTTACAGATACACAAACAACTGGAAAGGCAGTACGCAAGGATGGTTGCCGGGTAAAAATCTACTTGCTCCTTCTCCTGTAAATTTCAGCTTTCCGGGATTAAAGAATTTTTATTTTTCAAGTCATTGGAACCAGCCAGGGGGCGGGTTGCCTATTGCAATAAAGACCGGCAGGGATGTCGCAAAACTAATTTGTAAAAATAATAATGTGGAGTTTAAAATAAAGAAAATTGGCAGTGATTGATCTTAGTAATAGAAGATTTACTACTAGTCCAATTTTTAGTTCATTCGGATTTAGATCTATTGTCCTCCGCAAATTTTTTAATTTTTCTAATTAGATCTTTTTGTTCACCTACTATTTCAGAACAGGTAACCACAGAACTTACTGTGACACCAAGAATCCCATGAAGATTAAGGTTTTGACCTGTTAGAAACAAATTAGGGATCTTCGTTTTAGGTGTTATAAAACTTTTTAAGGGATCGTGATAGTCTTTTTCAATTCCATACAATGTCCCGTCTCTGCTTCCAATATAGTCCCGATAAGTAAGTGGAGTGGATGAATAAAATGATTTAATTTTACCTTTTAAGCCGGGCAATCGGGCTTCAAGAGCATCAATTAATTTTTCTCCTTTTTCTTTTTTGAAATTTTCATATTCCCGCCCTCTGTCCTCTTCATTATTAGGAATTATATTTTTAGTCTTTTCCCATTTTTTAACTTCATCGTAATTCATATACGTCATGGCTATTAAGCTTTCGGTGTATTTACCGTTTTTAGATGATGCCTGAGGAAACAGAGCAAAGGTGTGTGGCCAATTTTCTGATGTTGAATTTATTGCGTCCCAAGGGTTATCACTGTGGTAATGATATATATTATGGTTAAAATATTCCATACTATTTTTCTTTAGAACGATGTAAAGAATAAACGAAGATGTTGAATTTTTCAAACCATTAATACGGGACCGGTATGCCTGACGAATATGTCCGGGCTCAACCATATCAAGTGTTTTAGATAGATCGCAATTGGATATAAAATATTTACCTTCAATTGTTTTCCCATTTGTTAATTCAACATTTTTAATATTACTGCCTTCAAAATTAAACTTCGCAGCTTCACTGTAGTTATAGATCATGCCACCCATTTCTTTTATAGAAGTGGCTAAATGTTTGGCTATTTGTCCACCGCCATCAATACATTTCCATGAACTTTCAATATATGTGTTTACAACCAATGCGTGCACGTATAGAGGTGTTTTATCAGCTTCTCCCGCATACAAAGGGTTGGTACCGGCTAATACGTTTTGTAATTTTTTGTTTGAAGTGACGGTTTCTAAATAGGCTTTAGTATCAAGGGAAAGGAAGCTTGCAGAAATTAGATCTTTAGTATCATCTCCTAAGCGATACAAAGGAAAGAAGTCGCAAATTTCGCGAATTTTGGCGCAATAATTTTTTATATTTTCGTTTTCTTCCGGAAACTGTTCGCTTAAAACCCTTATAAAATTATCATATCCCTGAGCGTGTTTATATACTGTCGGATCACCTTTAAAAGTGATATGGTCGAAGCCATCCATATCCATTCGTTTCAGCTTGAGCTTATCCATTAAACCTAAATATTTAAAATAACTATTTAAGTTTTCTCCCTCATCCAAACCTCCTATATAATGAATTCCAGTATCAAAAATAACTTTGTCTCGGGAAAAGATCTGAAGGCTTCCTCCGAGTTGACGATTTTTTTCCAGGATACACACTTTGTAACCCTCTTTACTCAGGATCACCCCACAGCATAAGCCCCCCATCCCGCTGCCTATTATCACTATGTCAAATTTGGTGCTTTCCATAATTTAAGTTAAAAAAAGAAAAAAGTTAAAAGTCAAAATTAAAAAGATCAAAAAAAAGCATGTTACCAATTTTTTGATTTTAGCTTTAAAATTTTAACTTGTTTTATGCCGAATTATAAATATAACATTTGAAGTTAACTTAGTATTATCGATTATTTCATATTCTAAAAAAGAAAATGTATCCAAGGTTTTTTTAATAAGTGAAGCAGATGTAAAATGCAAACCACCTTCTTTGGTCTTGTTAAAACCTGAGTTTGTTGAGAATGCCTCTGTGTATCTTGTTCCTAGATGTCGGGCTTTTTTATCTGCATCGGCATCGCGGATAATCATTACTCCGTTTTTATTCAGCTTAATGGCGCAACGTGAAATAACTTCTGATTGTTGCTCTGCGCTCAGGTAATGCAGTACATCGCTAATTACAAATGCATCAGCATGCTCATATTCATATTGTGTAACATCGGCACAAACAAAATTAACCTTATCAGATTTTGAAATACAGTTTGCGGCCACCCCAATTTTTTCGTCATCGTAATCAATACCTACTATTTCCCGTTTGTTACCTGTAAAACTCAGCATCAAAGGTAAAAAGCCATAGCCACAACCAACATCTATGATTTTACCCTCTTTGGGCAAATAGCTTTCAAACAACTTATAATTACTTTCCAGTCCAACTTTTATTTTGCAATACCACTCCAAAACAGGGCCTTTAAAAATATAATTTTTTACTAATCTGGATCTGTAATAATCAACTGTTTCTTGTTCTTGCCTAAGTAATTCATATTGAGTTCGCATCAAACTACAAATGCTTTTCGATCTTTCCTTATAGCCAACACCAAAAGTTTCGTCACCTGATTTTATACGTGATAAATATTTAAGAGTTAATGCTCCTTCCTTAAAATGGAAATCCCCTTTTGTAACGCAATCTCCTGCCCCATGTATTAGTAAAGGTTGAATGTCCACCTTAAGTTGTTCTGCCAGGAAAAATGCACCTTTATGGAAGCGAAGGATATCCCCTGAAGTTGACCGTGTACCTTCGGGAAATATTAGAACAGAATAACCATCTTGCATTAATTTCCTTACTTTTTCAATTGCAGTTTCATATCCATGCGATGCAGGATAATAATCGGCCATTTTAACTATTCTGCCATAAAAAATAGAGTTCCAAACCCAATCGTTTGTAAATACAATTATTTTAGGATGTAACATTAAGGTCAAGGCTAAATCAATATGCGATTGGTGGTTGCAGATAATGATCGCAGGTTTCTCCAGTGTTTCATTTTGTGGGTTAATAATTTTTTTCTTCACATTTACAAACATATAAATAATGAATCTGCAGATATACATGATCATATAATGAAAAATGACCTTCTTTTTCTTTAATGGTGCAGGGACAATTGAAAATAATATAAGCCCGGAAATGGTTAAAAATAAACTACCGACCATAAAAAATAAAAAGCCTAAAAAAGTAAGAAGCAGGTTTAATCCGGTATAGGGTAGTAATTTTCTTTTTTTACGATTTAATATTAAAAAATTATAACATAAAGGTTGAACAATGAATGAGACAAACAACACGGTGATCATGCCTATTATTGTTATAACGGCAATTGATTTTAATGCAGGATGCTGTGCGAAAATCAGTACACCAATGCCGATAGTTGTTGTGAGTACAGAAAGAAAAATAGAAGTTTTATAGGAGCTTAAATTTTTGCTTCCGAATTTATATTCCTGACTTAATCCATTCATTATAAAAATAGCATAGTCGTCTCCTAAACCGAAAATAAATGTTGAAATAATAATATTAATAATATTAAATTTCAAGCCCAATATGCCCATTATTCCTAAGATCCAAAGCCAACTGATGAACATTGGAAGGAAATTGATAAATGCTAATTCAAATCTGCCATGTGAAAGGAGCATAAAGCCAAACACTAACAGGCTGGTTATAATGAGTATTAAATTGAAATCAGAACTTATTATTTCAACAAACTGTGAAGACATATATTGTTTATCAAAAACAACAATAGATGCGTTTTCAGCAAATGCTTTGTAAACATTCGATTTAATATCCGGTTCCACTTTAACTAAACTTACAACAGTTGTGATGTCTTTGTTTTCAGTGACCCAATCGTTTACAACTAATTTTTTTAGTGTATCTAAGGCGGATAAATGAACCGGTTGGAAATTTTTATTTAATTGCTCATAAAATTGTGAAAATGCATTGTCTTTAAATTTATAAACTTTGCTGTATTGAACTAAGCGGTTTTGCAGGGAATCTTTTTTTTTCTGAGACCAAAAAGAATTCCAACGATCAATTCGAATTTGCTGTAGAGAATCGGAAATGAGTATTGTACTAACTGAAGAAAATTTTGAGATGAGATCTTCTTTCTTTAGTTTTTCAAGTTTTGCAGTAGCTATCTCATTCGATTTTAAAGCTTCGTTTAAATCCTTGCCTTTCGATACAATATAAACGGAGCTTAAAGAGAAATTATTTATTTTGTCGAGATGCTCTTGTGCTTTTTTTAATTGATCGCTTTGGTAATTTATCTTTAGCATATCGCTTTCAAAACTTACATTTCGGGCTGTATATGCAAAAACGAGTGTTAAAATAAAAGTGGAAATAACAATGGATTTGTTTTTATCGATTGGGTATGATATAATACGTTCAAAAAAAGTCTTTTTTGTAGGGATATCTAATTTTAATTGAGTGCTTTTTTGAAGTTTCAATAAATGTGGCAATACAATTATTGAAAAAAGTACTGCCCCGATAAGACTAAATCCGGCAAAGAGCCCAAAATCATGTAAAGCCTGAGATTTTGCGAATTGTAAACTTAAAAATGCTCCAACAGTTGTGGTGCAGCCGATGAGCATTGGTAATGAAAGATCTTTAATTACTTTTTGGACAGACTGTTCGTGTTTAAAATGGGTGAAAAAATGGAGGGAATAGTTTATAGCAATGCCCAGAACTATAGATCCTGCACCAAGCGCAATTGCTGAAACTTCTTGTTTAAGAAAATACAGCAATGTTAATGAAAATAAAGCACCGAAAACTACGGGGAGTAAAATGTAAAATACGACAAGTATCCTTTTGAAAAAAAATCCTAAGATCACAATGATAAGGATTAAGGCAATTATTGATGTGGAAATGGAATCATGTTTTATTTGAGTTGCATTGCCAAGTGATACAGCGGCTGCACCATAATATTCAATTGTTACCGTATTTTTAAATTTGCTTTGTAATGAATTGATAATTCCATCCAACGAGTTGATAAAAGTTTCGGTTCTTGCATTGTCATTTGATGGGACAGCCGAGCTTATAAAAAGCATCAGATTTTTTTTATCCTTTGTCATTATATAGCCTTCATTTACTTCAAAGTTTTCATCAAACTGAAGATTTTGTATCTTTTTTAATGCCAGTGGGGTTAGGTTTATCGGATCTTTTCGAATAAATTTCCCTAATACAACACCTGATGGCGAGAGCAGTGTTTTGTAGTCATTTTTAATAATATCCTTTAAACTGTCCGGATTAAGAAAACCTTCGATTTTTTGATAATCTGCTTCCTCTAAAAAAATTGGCAAATGATCATAAAATGTATCATAGACTTTCGCCATTAGATCATCAGAAACTTTATAAGTAAGTTCTTTTATATAGCCATTGACATGTGTTGCCTGAAGCGTATCTGCTAGCGCATCTGCACAAAGCATTAAGTCGCTTGTTTCTTTATTGGTACTGTCGGTATTATAAATAGTGAGGACTAGCTTGTCTTTTATTTTTAAATTCTGCAGAACGAAATTGATCTCATCAATTTTTTTATCCTTTGGGATAAATTTATTTATATCAGCTTCTAATTTAATTTTTGTTCCAAAGTATGTAGTAGCAAGTAATGCTGCAATTACAATTGCGAACAATAGGACCCGGTGTCGTTGAAAAAATAAATATATGCGTAATGCGATCATGAATAAACTAGGTTGTTTTTTTCTTGTTATTTCTGATGACACTTAAAATTAAATAGGTTGAAATCCCCATTACTATTGCCAGAACAATGGATAAAACACAAGCCCCCGTAAGATAAACATACAGGTTTAATTTTATATTTTCGAGATTTATATTTTTTAAAGTTATTGTTGATTGTTGTCCGGTTATTAGTTCTCCTGTTTTTAAACTTCCATACAATATGGCAGGCAGGATGATTGGAATACTAATGTTAGCAGCCAGGATCACAATGGCTCTGTTAAGTTTTAAAAAATAGGCAACTGCAATAGCTGTAACCAATTGGTATCCCCAAATAGGGACAATTCCGAAAAAAATTCCTACTGAAACTGATAAAGATTTTTTAGTGACAGATTCTTTTTCATTAAAAAAATGTTTTTTTACAAAGGCTTTAATATTTTCGGGTGTAAGCCCTCGAAGAAATCGCATAGGACGATACCATAAAAATGCTAAAATTACGAAGTAAGTGTTTAGTAAACTTATGCGCATGAAATCTTTTCCGGGACGGAAGTGAGTCACACGTTCATCTCCTTTGGCATAATAAACCTGAATAGGTAAGGGTATTACCGGTATTCCCTTCCAGGCAGCCTTAACAATAACTTCAATTTCAAATTCAAAGCGTGAAGTGAAATAGTTTAGTTTTTTCATCCGACTAATGGGGTATAATCGGAATCCGGATTGTGTATCGGGAATTTTAATGCCTGTTTCGATCCAAAACCAAAAGTTAGAGAATTTATTTCCAAAACTGCTGCCGCCCGGTACGTTTTCAGAATTCATATTACGTGCTCCGATTATCAATGAATCAGGGTCTTGTTCAATTTTATCTAAAAATAAAACGAAGTCGGCAGGGAAATGTTGGCCATCGCTATCAATTGTGATCGCATACCGGTAGCCCATTTCTATAGCCTTTTTAAATGCTGTGCGTAATGCGATGCCTTTCCCATAATTTTTTGATTGATGGATAATTATAATCGATGTTTCGTATAGCTTTAGAAGCTCAGCTGTTGAATCTGTTGTGCCATCATTCACAACAATTATTTTATCGGTATATTCTAAGGAGTCATTAATTATTTTAACAATGGTTTTTTCATTGTTGTATGTAGGAATAATTACACAACAATTTAACTCATCAAATCGATTATTTAACTTAGGAACCGGCAACATTTATATTACAATTCGATTTAGTTTGTGTTATTGGGTTTTGGAGATGGTTCAGAACACAAAAATAAGACAAAAAGCTGTGTTTGAGTGTATTGGTAATAATAATTAAATAGTTGAGTAAATTAAGATATCAATCAATATTGAACTTCCCCTTAAACTTAAGAAATATTTTGGCATTGTTTGAATAGTTTGCACTTACATCAAGAATATGGTCGGTTCGTTTTATGGTAAAATCAACCTGGAATTGTTTCGTTTCTTTTGGATTGATCAGGATTAAGAATTTTATATTACTCCCTTCGGTAAGTGTTAATTTTTTTTGAAGTTTTGTCATTAAAATTTCTTTAATGGCCTGGATTAAACAAACCCCGGGAGCTACCGAAATTTGAGGGAAATGGCCCTTATATATCTCATGTTCCGGATTTAATTCTATTGTAGAATTAAATGAAAAGGGGGTTTCTGAACTATATGTAGACGTTATTTCAGTATAAAAGTTTTCAAGCAGGTTGTATTGCATGATTATAAATTCGTTGAGAGTTTATTTAATTCAATTTTTAAGCGAATAATTCCTTTATGTTTTAATTTTATTTGTTTTGCAATTAAGCTGTCGTTATAAATATAGTCTACTTTTTCTTTAATAAATAATTTCCCTTTAACGATAGTTTTCTCAACAGTTTTTGTGTTGGCCTTTACGAAATAATAATTTTTTAATTTATTGTTTGTTGTTTGGTAGATGCGTTTATCGTTATCATTTCGCTCAAAAAGTTTTGCTTCTTGGTTGAGTAAATTTTGCAAAAGGATGAGTTTGAGATCATTTTCAAGAAGCCTTAAAATGTTAGGTTTATTGAGTGGTTCAAATACGTATATTAATTTGAATTGGTTGTTCCTGATCTCAAAATCAAACATTTTTATACCTAATTCTGTAATAAATACTAAATGGGAAGTGCCCGGGCTGGTTTGTTTAAGTATTATTAATCCACTGTAATAGTGATTATACAAATTTATCTTTGCCTTGTATAACAGGGAGTTGTCTTTGTTAATTATTGAATGAATATCTGATTCGGTAACAAGTTCTGTTCTTTTAAGGGTATAATTATGTGTTGGAGAACAAGAAATTATTAACGTGATAAACAAACTACTTAAGCATAAATTTTTCAGGAGTGATTGTTGCATTTATCTTTTTATTACTAAAATCAATAGTTGTAGCATCATCACCAGGTTCTATCATATCTAGTTTAACCACTGAGCTTACATTTTTATCAAAATACATATTTATTTGTTTCAGGCTTTCCTTCATCCCTTTTACATTCGGACTAAGTTCTAATTTATAAAATTTATCATTTTCGAAATACGTTATCTTAAATTTATTAGAACCTAAAATGTCCCCATTAACGCAGGATATCATGATATCATTTATTTCTTTAAATACTTTATTCGAATTCATATCATACTTTTTCACCTTACCCTCATCTTTGATCAAAATTTTATCTTTGTTGATGACTATGGTATATTTGTAAGGTTCTGAATATTCCCAGCGCAAATTATTTTGTTTCTGAAACCAAAAATGCCCTTTGCTGGTAATTTTTTCTGATAACATGCTTAGGTTTTTTACCTGTACAAAATCGCTTTCGATGCTATTGGTTTGTTTTGACATATTGTCGATTTTGCTTTTAAGCAGAATCGTGTCTTTCACCGTTTTGTATGCAGTCTGCGCAAGCGTCATAGGTGATGCACAAAGAAGCATTATATATAGTATGAACTTAGGCATATGCTTTTTTTTGTATTAGTTGGTCTAATTCAACCACCTTGTAATTATTATTTTTTAAATAGATCAGTACATCCTCAAGAACAAGCTCAACGCCATCCACAGTATCATGAAATAACAATATGGAGCCTGGTTTAATGCGTTTTATAACACGCTCAACTACTTTTTGTTTGTTTTTTATAGTTGTGTCAAGTGAGCGGATATTCCAACCAATCACATCAAAATTTAATCTCCTGCATGCTTTTGCTAAAGAAGGAGTAGTAACACCAAAAGGTGGCCTGAAAAATAATGGGGCCTTTCCAATTACTTTTTTTATTTCTTCATTTCCTGATTGCAGATCCTTTAACATTTGTTTAGTATTCTTTAGATCAAACAGGTTTGAATGTGAATAGCTGTGATTACCAATTAAATGCCCTGCTTCGTCTATTTTCTTTAATAAAATTTCATTCCCTGTTATTCGATTTCCGATGCAAAAAAAAGTTGCTTTTGCATTAAATTTATCTAAAACATCCAATACTTTTTCAGTTCGCTGCTGCACGGGCCCATCGTCAAAAGTCAATGCAACAACCTTTTCATTGGTGTTTACAGAACTTATTGTATTAATATGAAAACCAGAGTCTACAAAATACGCACCATAAAATTCAATACTTAAAAAAAAGAGCATTGAAATAACAAACCAATACGAATGAATGGTATAAATAAAACTTAAACCGATCATCACTATCCACAGTGCTGTAAACAAAAGAAGGGTAGTTCTATGGTTTAACATACCGAAACACACATTAGTGAATATTCCTTATCATGGTAATGGTTAACAATAAGTATATGTTGGATGTTGGATACGATCTGACTATCCGGCAAAATGGCCTGGGGAACAACCTGTTTTTTAATGATAGTAGCAGCTAACCACATTGCAAAACCACTCGCTGTAAAATATTCACCGCATAAAGTTTTAAAGTAGCCGATCGGTAAATTTATCTTTTTATTAAATTCAGATATTTTTTTGTCCATCTGTTCATCACCACAATTGCCGCTTAAAACAAGGCTTATCTGATTTATTTGCAATCCGCAACTCCTTAAAAAAAGATCAGTTTCTTGTATTAATTCATCAGCATTCTCAATATGTTGTTTACATTTTACTCCGGTTATTTTCGCCTGAGTAGTTGGAGTTGCAGTGGAGCTGATATTAAAAAAAGCCGCTCCTTCTCCCAGGCTGTAACCTTTACTTGTGCTATTCCAAATGGATTGTAAGTCTTCCGTTTTTTTTATTCGGTCCGTTCTGTAAAACAATTCAAACAATGAAGGAGTAATTTCATCAATAGCGCCAACTAAAACAGTTGTTGCTTCGTTTTCATTCAGTAACATCATGCTATCAAGCAAGGCGTATTCAAACGATAGGTTTTGATGAACATAAGTGAAATTAGTTCCATTGCATTTAGTGGTTAACGCTAATTGGCCGCCAACCGTATTGTGTGTTGATTGAATAAAAGCCGTTGGAGTTAGAAGTTGTTCGTTGTTATCTGACATCGAACGCAGGAATGTGTCGGTGTCTTCATAACAGCCAATTCCGGTGCCTATTATAATAGCATCAGGCTTTTCTGATCCTGCTTTTTTCATACTCATTAATCCTGCAGTAAGTCCCATTTTAATAATATGGGACATCCTTCTCATTGATGCGGCAGAAATATATTCTTTATAAACAGGTTCAGTGGCCAACAACTTGTTGCTTGGAGGTTGAGTAGATAAATTTTCAAAAAAATAATTTTCATCAATTGTATTGTGATGGGAAATGCAGGATAATCCGTTTATATATGCTGTCATATTAATTTTTGCTAAAAATTAAAGAAGAGCAATTCCCACCAAATCCAAAGGAATTGGAGAGTACATAATTTACAGGAATGTTTTTTTCTAATGTATTAACAGGAGTTATTGTTAAATCGCTCATTTGAGTGCTTCTGTTTAAACATGGAAAAATCATGCTGTTCCGTATCGCTAATATTGAAATTACTGCTTCGATGGCCGCGGCTGCAGCTAGTGTATGCCCTGTAAATGCTTTTGTTGAGCTGAATTTAGGAACATTGTTATTGAATAAAGTTTGCATCGCAATACCTTCCGATGAGTCATTATTCGGAGTTCCTGTACCATGTGCGTTAATATAATCAATGGCATCAGGATGGATTCCGGCTACTTTAAACGCGTTTTGCATTGCCAGCAAAGCGCCATGTCCTTCGGGCGATGAAGCTGTTTGATGATAAGCGTCATTCGCATTTCCGTATCCAAGTAACTGTGCGAGAATATTTTTATTTTTTTCTTTCACCAGTTTTTCGGATTCCAAAACTAAATAGGCTGCGCCTTCGCCTAAATTTAAGCCTTTCCTGTTTTCATCAAAAGGTTTGCACCATTCTTTATCCAATATCATGAGGGTATTGAATCCATTCAATGTAAATTTAGAAAGAGGATCAACGCCCCCAACCACAACCCGATCGAGAATATTATTTTTGATCAAGCGCGCGCCCAGCATAATTGCATTTGCAGCAGATGAGCACGCTGTGCTGATTGTAGTTACATAGTCAATGATACCTAAATGCTTTGCAATATCATTTGTACTGACCCCGCAAAAGTGGCTGTCAATAAAATTAGTGTTGTTCCTTCCTTCCAAAAAATCTTTATAAAGTAATTCAGTGGTACACATACCTGCAATGGTTGTGGCCGAAACAAATCCTGTCCTAGCCTCTTTAATGTCATTGATGGATGCCTTTTTTAAAGCTTCTCTTGCAGCTATATATCCAAGAAGAGTTGTTCTGTTATAATTGCCGATTCCTGCAATTTCAATCAACTCGTTATTGCTATGTTTTACTTCGCCAACAACAAACGTGTCCTTATGAAAAGTTTCAAGATAATTTATTTTTCCAATCCCTGTTTTACTATCAGATAAGGACTGCAAGGTTTCCTCAACCGAATCACCGATCGCAGAAATAATACCCATTCCTGTTATATAAACCTTGGTAGACATTGTTTATTAGGCCTCACCGATATACCCTTTCAGGGATATAGGTAAAGGCTTTTTTTTGTTATTTTTTGTTTGCAATTATATAATCAGCCATTGATTGCAGGGAAGCGAAAATTGCTTTCGCATCTTTAGGATCTTGAATTTTAATGCCATGATGTTTTTCTAAAAGAACGATCAGTTCAAGTGCATCAATAGAATCTAATCCTAAACCATCACCAAACAAAGGAGCATTCGGGTCAATATCTTCAGGTTTAAGTTCGGCTAAATTTAATTGCTCGATGATCTGTGCTTTTAAGGTTTCGATTAAATTGCTCATTTATATGTTTTTTTTAGTTGTAAAGTTTGTAGATCATTTCAGCGGTATGATGCGTATTTAATCCATTTCCTGCCTTGTTTAAATTCTTTTTTTCTATATAATACATAAACGCTTCATACTCATTTCCATCAACATTTATCCAGCCGCAAACAGCATCTGTTGTATGGCGGCTTTGTAAAGCTATTGAAGCATAAGTGTGCATGAAATTTGCATCAAATGTTTCGGAAACAAAGAATGCATTTTCCCCTGTAAACTTATGTTTTATCGCTATTTCACCAATAATAATGTTTGGCAGTGTGTATACAAATACAGCAGGGCTTGGAAAGTAATCGTTTTTATTTACAATTGTTTTTATATGATTTCTGTCTGTTTCAATGCTGGAAGAATTGTTAGCAAGAAAAATAGCCACTTTATCTTTTTCGAAATTCTCTGATTTTGAATTATTTTGTATCACCATTTCGGCCGCTAAAATTCCTAGTTTGCATAAATTATCCATTTTAAAAAACTTAGGATAATTTAAATTCATCTGTCTGTATAAATTTACTAAAAATGCTGAAAAATCGACTGAATTATTATCAATATTAATTTTTTCACCGTTTACCCAAACGGTATTGTTTTTTATTTTACAATAGGATACGATGGTTGCTTCCATGATCATACTTTTTCGAATATTGCTGCGGCATTGCATCCTCCAAAGCCTGATGCGGTTTTTAAACAACTGTTTATTGTTTTTTGTTCTGTTTTTTTTATCACATTCAATTCATGGCTTGTTCCTTGCAATTCAAATCCCATTGATTTAATTAAAGTATTTGAAGCTAAGGAGTTGATAGCAATTACACTCTCCAAAACACCTGCCGCACCTAATGTATGGCCATAATAACCTTTCAGGCTATTTAATGGCAAATGGTCAAGCTTGGCGCGTGAAAACGCAACCGATTCCATTTCATCATTAAATTCAGTGGCTGTACCGTGAGCAGAAATAAAATCCACTGTTTCAGTTTTTGAATCTTCTAAAGTTTTTGTTACCGCATTAAATAAACCATCACCATTGCGTGAAGGTCCCGAAATATGATTCGCATCATTTGCTGAATTTCCTGCAGAAATTTTAATGGAACTTATTTCATCCGAACTTAATAAAATACCGGATGCGGCTTCACCTAAATTAATACCTGTGCGGTTTTTATCAAAAGGTTTGCTAGGCTCATCGCTCAGGGCATTAAAAGATTTAAAGCCGGACAATGTAAACTCCGAAACGATGTCGGCACCACATACAATAATGTTTTTGTAATTCCCATTTTCAATCAAACGCTTTCCTGCAATTATCGCTAATAAGCCCGATATACATGCATTTGAAACTACCAAGGGTGTTATTGCACATCCAAAATAGTTGCCAACTGTTTTTGCGAAAACTGGCAAATATGCACGATTGCTATCCATGTTTTTATAGACACCTTCCAGCACATCTATATTTCCTTTAGTTGTAGAAATAATAAGTAAATTTTCTTTGTTCTTTAAGTCTATACCCGATTGTTGAACTACATCCTGAATAGAAAGGATGCACATTTTCTCCAAATTCGTATAAGTAGTAATGTTTGAAATAGCAGAAAAATAACTGTTAAGTGTTGAGTCTTCAATTTTAGAACAGCAAAAAATAGATTCAGAAAAATGAAATTGTTGTTTCTTTACAGCCACTTCACCTCGCGCCAGCGCTTCAAGGTTCTGTGCCGTTGTAAAGCCTAAAGGGCTAATAATGTTATTCGCTCCTAAATAGGTTATCATGTTATTTAAGATATTTTTTTTTCCACTCTTCAAAAAAATGGGGCATTGTTATGAGGAGTTCTTTTTTATCCATATTCAAAAAAACCTGTATTGTTTTGCCTTTACAAACAAGCTCTTTTTTATCATTAAAAATAGCATACTCGAATATTATTTTTGACGCGGGATCATCAATCATGGTTGTTTCCACAGTTATTGTTTCACCAAACCCAACCATTTTTTTAAAATCACATTCTACATGAACCAAGGGAACGGCAAGTCCGGTTTTTTCATAAATATTCCAGTAACTTAACCCGAATTTTTTTCCAAAATCTTCTCTTCCATCCTCAAAATATTTCACATAATTGCCATGCCAAACCATTTGTAAAGCATCACATTCACTAAAGCGTATCACAACCTCAGTTATACTGCTCAGTGTTTTATTCATTTGTTTGATCTGGTTTTTGAATAAAAATTTTCATTTCGCAACTTGCTATTTTATTTCCATTACAAAAGGAAACCCCTTCAACTAAAGTTATTCCCATTACCTCCATTTTTATAATCACAGTTGTTTCTATAACATCTCCAATTTCAGGAAGTTTATAAATTGCCAGATCTTTGATCGCCCCGATAAAACCGACTAAAGGTTCAGCCCCGTTCTTTTTAACCTCATATCCAGCCTTAACAGCAGCCGTTTGCGCAATATTTTCAATTATTCCGGGTTCATGAAATAGTCCATCTTTTACAAAAATATTATCTTTTCTGATTTCAAAATTTGTTTTTGTAATAGCGCCTTCACAATAGTTTAATGTATCGATCATTACCACAGGGGCTCTCTGTGGGATATAATCTGTAATGTGTTCTTTAGGTACTAATACTGTTTTCATAAAAATATCTTGTCCGTATTCACTATTATTAAATATTGGTATGCCGGGCAAATGTCACAATTTTTTTTGTTTTTTGACTTACCCTGACAGGGTTTCAAACCCTGTTAGGGGTTTTCGAAGCAATAAGTCACTCTACATAAATTATATAAATCCTTTTGAACTACTTTTTTAATCAAAATTTTAAAGAGAAAAACATCCTGTAAGTGTGCGCTAAACTACCCCTAACAGGGTTTGAAACCCTGTCAGGGTCATACATCAGTTTTTAATAAAACTACACAATTATTAAGAATAAAAATTAATTTTCCGACCAAAAATCATAAAAATTAAACCATTGAGTTGGATATCTTTTTACCATCTCTTCTAATTCTTTGATGTATTTGTCCGAAATTTCATTTACTGCTTGTTCTACTTCTTGTTCGGTGCGTGCGCGTTTTACTTCGATTGATTTTTTGGCAAAAAAATGGTACAGGCTTTTGGTTTCCTTTACTGCGAAAACAATGGTTATTGGTACCCCAAATTTTGCTGCCATAATAAAAGGCCCGCGCGGAAATTTAGCCTTTTTACCCATAAACGTTTTTTCAATAGTTGGGGTGCCCGGCAGGTAACGATCTCCATGCATCACTACCCATTCATTATTGCTAAATGCTTTGTGAAGTTCTATTAAATGCCCCATTTCTCCGTCTTTGATAGCGATGATGTTAAAGTTTTTTTTCTTCATCACTTCACCCATGTATGCTTTCATTTTTTCTGCCTCATTATCATAGATCAGAATATTAAATTTTGCATCTAATATTTCAAGCATTTGGCCGGCTATTTCCCAGTTTCCAATATGGGCGCTTAATAAAATACTTCCTTTATTCAGGTTTTTCAGTTGTACTAAATTATCATCATGGCCTTCGTGTATGATGGTAAATTTATTTCGCATTCCTGCAAGGAGCGCAACTTTGTCTAATAGCGTTTGCCCGAAAATATAATAATTCTGGTAGGTAGCCTTATAGGCTTTCCATCCTGTGTAGCCAAGGATTTCCCTGAAATATTTTAATGAGGTTTTTGTTGATTTAGCGGTGATGAAAAAATAAAAAGCTACAAACCGCAAAAAAAAATATGCGATTTGTAGCCCGAAAAAATTTAGTATAAAAACAAAAAACTTCTGTCCTCTAACGCCTCCCTTATTTTTACCTTCCCATTTCTTATTATCCGACATTATTAATTTGATAGTTCATTAATTTGATAATTTGAAAATTTAATTAGCACATCTTCAAATTAGCACATTTTCAAATTGATTAGGCTACTTCTTTTTGACTTACTTTAGTGTGGCAGTAGTCATAAAAATCCTGGAACGTGTGAATATTAATAAAATCTTCACCAACTACTTTAAAACCAAGGTTACTTTCAATAACAACAACGAGATCAACATAATCCAGACTGTCTAGATCCAGCGTAGTACGAAGGTTTGCTTCCGGTGTAATTAGAGTGGGATCAACTTCAAATTCCTTCACTAAAAAACCTTGTACTGTTGAAATAATTTCTTCTTTTGTCATAGCTTATTTAAACTTATTTTATTTTTTTTATTATTAAGGTTGAATTCGTTCCTCCAAATCCGAAAGAGTTACTTAAAAAAGTATCAATTTTTTTATCAGTGGTTTTTGTTGCAATATTCAGTTTGGCGGATGCTTCATCCGGGTTTTCAAAGTTAATATTTGGTGCTACAAAATCATTTTGCATCATCAACATCGAATAAACAATTTCACTTGCACCGGCCATCCAGCATTCGTGTCCTGTCATAGATTTTGTTGAACTTACCAAAGGTTTTGAGTTACCAAAAACTTCATTGATAGCAAGTGCTTCTGCGCTATCACCACCTATTGTTGATGTGGCATGGGCATTAATATAATCAATTTCGTTTTCTTTGATATTCGCATCCTTTAATGCCATTGTTAAAGAACGTACCTGACCATCAACATTCGAATTAGAAATATGTTCCCCATTCGAAGAAAAACCATAACCAATAACTTCAGCTAAAATATTAGCACCGCGTTTTACAGCAGTTTCGTAATCTTCTAAGATCAGTGTTGCAGCTCCGCCACCGGGAACTAAGCCGTCCCTGTCTCTATCAAAAGGACGGGATGCTTTTGCAGGTTCTTTTTCACGGATGGAGAATGCACTTAAGCCATCAAAACTACCAAAAGCAAATGGATTTATCTCTTGCGCCCCACCACAAATAACATGATTTTGCAAGCCCCATTTTATCATTAAATATCCTAATCCAATAGAGTGGGAGCCACTTGCGCAGGCAGCACTAATTGTAAAGTTAATTCCTTTTAGTTTAAAGATCGTTGAAAGGTTCATTGTTACAGTACAATTCATCGATTGAAAAATGGAACCTGAACCAATTAATGTCGTATCCTTTTTTAGTCGGACGATGTCTGTTGCTTCTGTTACCGCTTTTGCTGAACTATCATTTCCAAATAAAATACCAGTTTCATTTTTGTCCAGCCAATCAATGTCCATTCCGGCATTTTTGGTTGCTTCCAGTGTTGAAAGGTAAGCATATTCTGCCTGTTCGGAAAGCTGAATACGAGCTCTTCGATCAAGCAAACCTTTTAATTCCGGTTTTTCTACTTTGCCTGTTAAGCCCGAACGATAGCCAAAAGACTTACGTTCCGGATCCAATATAATTCCTGATTTACCCTTAAACAAAGAATCTCTGACATCATCCAGGTTACTACCTAAGCACGACCAAATTCCCATACCTGTAATAACAACTCTTCTCATTTTATTTTTAGTATTTAGATGTTGGAAATTAGACGTTAGATGTCCAACATCTAATATCCAACATCTAATTTATTATGAGTACAAGCCTCCGTTCACTGAAATGACCTGTCCCGAAACATACGATGATTTCTTTGAAGCCAGCCACCCTACAACATCTGCAACTTCTTGTGGTTCTCCGAAACGCGACATTGGTATTAAAGCTTTAAAATCTTTTTCGTTCAAATCCTGGGTCATGTCTGTTTTTATAAAGCCGGGAGCAACTGCATTTACAGTGATTCCTCTGCGTCCAACTTCTTGTGCCAATGCTTTGGTAGCGCCTATTACAGCAGCTTTTGAAGCGGAGTAATTTGTTTGCCCCGGCAATCCTTTTAATCCCGAAAGTGAAACAACGCTGATGATACGGCCGTATTTTTTTATCAGCATATCTTTTACAACTAAGCGGGTCACGTTAAAAAAACCATCTACCGCTATATCCATTACTGAGTGCCAGTCAGAGTTACTCATCCACATTAAAAGACTATCTTTTCGTATTCCGGCATTGTTCACCAAAACTTCCAAAACTTTGCTTTCTTTATTGCTTTCCATCCATTTTCCCAACACTTCATCCACCTCAATTTGTTTGGAAACATCAAATTTCATCAGCTCCACATCAACACCCTTGCTTTTAATTAATTCAAGCGTTTTATTGGCTTCTTCAAGATTCGACTGGTAATTTACTAAAATATTGAAACCCATATCGGCCAATTCTAAGCATATCGCCTTTCCAATTCCACGTGAGCCTCCGGTTACTAATGCGTATTTTAACATGGTTAAAATTTGATTAATTACAAATTTACAAAAAAAATCGTCTAATGATATTCCTTTTAAACTCCAAAACGTTTAAATTTTGAAGGGAAATAAAATTAAACGATTAATTCTTTATTCTATAAGCGAATTGCGTTATCTATCTGATCTATTACTACTATTTGGTAAGCGCCATTTTAACCATCATATCTTGTTTATCCTTGATGTATACCTCAAGCATAAAAATTTTATCCATGGCTTCAAATATCCTATTCACATTGAATTGATATGCTTTTAATCCTTCAATATTTGTTAGATCAAGGATAGAATGTTTATCAATTTTGCCGGTGGCATCATCAATTTTATAGGCTGTTAAAAAACCACCAAATCCACCTTTATGTGGTTCTGCCGGTTGATCCATTTTAAGTGTAGCGTTTTTTCTGTTATCAACAAATAAAATATAATGAGCCCCTTTGCCCTGAACGTAGGATATTCCTAAGCTACCTAAATCAGAAATGTTACTTTGTAAAACGGCCTGATTCTTTGGCATTTTCTCTGCCCAAACCAATTTTCCGCTCGCATCAATTTTTGTTGCTACTATATCTCCGAAATGCGTCACCATTTCCATACTTGTAAACCAAAATTCTTGCTTTGTATAATTAATTTCTCCGATGATCACCATGCTGCCATCGTCATTCAAAACAAAGTTTCTAAGCACTAAGTCATTAATTCCCGCTGTCCCGGCATCTTCTTTTGCATCAGCTTTTCCTTTCTGTCTGTTGGACAAATATTTTTTGATCAACTCTATTGAAAAAGGATAATCATTATCTCTGACGATACTTCCATCTTTTGCAATTTCAAAAACATAAATTCCATTTATATTTCTGCTAAATGACATTGTACCTGTCCAATCTACTTTAGTTTCAGTTCCATTAGCATAATATCCGGCTGCGATAATGTTTCCATTTGCGCTTTCTCTTAAATCGAATTTATCAAAAGACAGGTCTTTTTGTACAGGTAATTGTTTGTTTTTAAGTCCTTCAGTCCCTGATACGGTAATCACCTCAAATGATTTGGTAGCATTAATTCTTGACAACATATATACTATACCTTCTTTATTAATGGCATAAGCTAAATTATTCATTTCCTTCTCTGTATGCGGCATTTTCACTTCCTTGCCCCATAATTTAGTAAATGTATTATCAAACACATAAAAGCCTAATTCATCGTAATTTTTCGAATCATTTTTGGATTCAGGCCTGTTTCTATACTGGATCAAAATCTTAGAACCATCAAAGGAGGAGATCACATCAAATTTCGGTAACGCCCCAATGCCCCAAAATCCGCCTGCAGCCTTATATCCTGTCGGTGCTACATCACCTTTGGTTGTAAATAATGTCTTGATTTCTTTAAAACTCCCTTTTTCTGTATCAATTTCTCGGGAATAAACAGAGAAGGTTTTCTCTTTTTTATTAAATGCCTCGAAAACATAATACAGGCGGTCTCCCACTTTTAATAAACTCTGAATTTTTGTGTATTTAGGAAAGTCTTCATATTCATTTCTTTGTACTTCTTTCATTGTTTTCACGTCAAACTTCTGGATAATTACCAATTCTCCACGGGTTTTAACAGAAATAGTAGTACCATTTCCCATTCCCACATATTCTTTGCTTGGCGCATCCACAACAGGAAAAGGTGTTGAGGTTGAAACTTTAAAGTCTGGGGATAATTTCACCTGTCCAAACACTAAAAGCGGTGTTAACATTAAAAAATTTAGTATTATTTTTTTCATAAATAGGGATTTAAGGTTGGTTATGATTTGGTAAATCTAGGATTTATTTCCAATAATTATTTATATACTTTTTCTGAGGTACTCAACAATTCTCGCCTGCTCCTTATACCGTACACTATCCTTCTCAAATACCGGCACCAGGCCTCTGAGTTCAGTATAATAGTTTAAAGCATTTTTTGAAATCTTACCTTGTACTTTCAAATAATCAATTGCCTGTATAATCGCTAAAAACTCGATAGCAATTACTTCATAGGTATTGAAAATTACTTTTTGCGCAATTAGTGCGGCATTTGTCCCCATACTTACAATATCTTGGTTGTCGTTATTGCTTGGTATGCTATGCACATACATAGGGAAACATAATGTTTGATTTTCGGCAGTGGTGGATGTGGCCGTAAACTGGATGCCTTGTATTCCCAGGTTTAAACCAAGAACTCCAAGGTTTACAAACGGAGGAAGTTTGCCATTTAATTTATCATTGAGTAAAAAGTTAAGCTGCCGTTCGCAAAGCATAGAAAGTTTTGTGATCGCAATTTTTAGTTTGTCCATTTCCAGGGACGCATAATCGCCATGGAAATTACCACCGTGAAAAACATTTTTATTTTTATAATCTATTATCGGGTTATCATTCACCGAATTAATTTCATTTATAATAACCTGCTCCGCATAATTTATTGTATCCTCAATGGGCCCTACTATTTGCGGAACACAGCGTATCGAATAATATTCCTGCACCTTATCCTTTAATATATTTTCTTTTATCGGATTATCGTACAGATGTTTTTCGCGTTTTTTAATTAATTGACTATCTGCCAAAAACGCCTGCATGGCCTTCGCTATATGGTTTTGACCGGGATGGTGTTTTACAGAATTCAATTCATTGGAAAAATGATCATCGTATGATTCCACCATCTCCACGATCATGCTGGAGGCTGCAACAGTTAGTTTTACAAGGTTTCTGGCGTGTATCAGGTTTACCAATCCAACTCCGCACATGGCTGATGTTCCATTCATCAAAGCCAATCCTTCTCTGATATGAACTTCAAGTGGTTTTAATCCCTCAATTTTAAATGCTTTATCCGTTTCAATAATTTCGCCTTTATAATGTACTTCCCCTTCACCAATCAGTGTTAAAGCGAGGTGAGCCAATTGAACAAGGTCACCGCTGGCGCCTAATCCGCCATGTTCGTAGATAACAGGGCAAATATCCCTATTGATCAGTTCTTTTAATAAAATAACTGCGTCCGGATGTACCCCTGAATAGCCGCGCATCAGGCTGCTTAACCTTGCAAGCATTAGGGCTTTAACATTTAAAACTGCTATTGGATTTCCGCTACCCGAACAGTGACTTCGTATTAAATTATATTGTAGTTGAATTTGGTCTTCATTACTTATTTTGTATTGGGCCATTGGGCCAAATCCCGTATTAATACCATAAATCAACTTATCTTTTATGAATTCTTTTAAAAAATAAAAACTTTCATACACGTTTTTTAATGCTGCATCATCCAGTTCAATTTTACTGTTATTGATCAATACTTCATAACAGTTTTTGTAATTTAATATTTCCGATCCAACCTTAATAATGGCAACGTTTTTTTGCATACTAACAATTTTTAAAAAATAACTCAATGCGAATATATAAACAAAAGTTAAAAGAGAAGAAAGTTAAAAGTCAAAAGAAAAAATAGATTGCTTTTGAACCAGGTGAATTAAGATTGCCCTTTTGACTTTTGACTTTCTTTTCTTTTAACTTAATATGTTACATTTGTTTCTTAAAATCCAACAGATGAATTTTTATACAAAAGATAACAAAACAGCCCTTCAAGCCAAAGAATATGCACAATGGATTGCCTTTGCACCGGTTGTTTTTCAGGCAACAAGAGCCTTGCGCAACTGTGAAATTTTAACAACAATAGAAAATGCCGGTAATGAAGGTACTACTATTGAAGAGGTTAGTACTAAATTAAAATTACCATACTATGGTGTGAGAGTTTTAATGGAAGCAGGCCTTGGGATTGGATTGCTTTTAAATAATAATGAAAAATATACGATCACAAAAACGGCTTACTTTATCTTGCATGATAAATTAACGCGTGTAAATATGGACTTTACTCATGATGTTTGTTATGAAGGGACGTTTAGTTTAGAGAAGAGTATAAAAAACGGTACTCCCGAAGGCTTAAAAGTTTTTGGTTCATGGAAAACAATTTATGAGGCTTTGGCCCACCTGGAACCCGATGTTCAAAAAAGCTGGTTTGCTTTTGATCATTATTATTCTGACGATTCTTTTCCCGAAGTATTACCCCGTGTTTATAGCAACAAACCCAAAACATTGCTTGACATTGGTGGAAATACCGGCAAATGGGCGATTGCAAGTGTTAAACACGATAGCGATGTGCATGTTACCATCATGGATTTACCCGGGCAGGCTAATATGGCGAAAAAAAATATTGATGCCCTTGGATTTACAAATAGAGTTTCATTTTATCATGCAAATATTTTGGATGAAACACTTCCATTTCCCAAAGGATTTGATGCAATTTGGATGAGTCAGTTTTTAGATTGTTTTTCAGACGAACAAATTATTTCAATCTTAAAACGTTGTAATGATGCAGTAAACGACAACGGATATATTTATATTTTAGAACCCTTTTGGGACCTGCAACGTTTTGAAGCCGCTTCATTTTGTTTGCAGATGACCTCACTCTATTTCACCACTATGGCTAATGGTAATAGCCAGATGTACGACTCGAAAGTGTTTTTAAAATTAATAGAATCTGCCGGACTTCAGGTGGAAGAAACGATAAAAAATGTAGGGGTGAGTCATACCTTATTAAAATGTAAAAAAATAAAATAATACAATAATAATGCAAACAGAAAAAGTAGATGTGCTTGTAATCGGTGCAGGGCCGGCAGGATCTATAGCAAGCTCAATAATTCATCAGCAGGGGTTTAAGGTAAAAGTAGTTGAGAAAGAAAAATTTCCACGCTTTGTAATTGGAGAAAGTTTATTACCTAGAGTGATGGACCATTTGGAAGAGGCTAAATTGTTGGACGCAGTTAAAAAAGTAGGTTTTCAGGAAAAATTCGGAGCAAAATTTGTCAGAGGAAACGAGATTTGTGATTTTAATTTTTCAGAACAATTTAGTAAAGGCTGGACCTGGACATGGCAGGTTCCCCGTGCTCAGTTCGACCAGGTTTTGTCTTCTACTGTTGCATCTATGGGTGTTGAAGTAGAGGAACAAACTTCTGTTATTGATATTAAATTTAATGGCACACGATCTATAACTACTGTAGTTGATAAAGATGGCAACAAAAAACAGATCGAGGCTAAATTTATTGTTGATGCAAGTGGCTATGGGCGGGTTATTCCGCGCATGTTCAACCTGGATAAACCCTCCGCTTTCGATCCCCGTAAAACACATTTTACTCATTTTCGCGATTTAAAACGGCCCGAAGGTATTGATGGAAACAGAATAACAGTGGTTGTCCATCAAAAACGTACATGGATATGGATCATTCCTTTTTCAAATGGTATCACCTCTGTTGGTTTTGTTGCCGATCCGGAATTTTTTAAAGATTTCCCCGAAAATGCAACAGAAAGAATGAAAGCCATTATTGCATCCGACAGTAATACGCAAGATCGTTTCGGAAATGCCGAAATGATTTTTGAACCACGCACTATTGAAGGATATGCAATTTCAACCAAACAATTGTATGGTGATGGTTTTGTTCTTTGTGGTAATGCAACAGAATTTCTTGATCCTGTATTTTCATCCGGAGTTACTTTTGCAATGGAATCAGGAAACAAAGCAGGAAAGTTAGTGGGAAGCTTTTTAAGAGGCGAACAGGTTGATTGGCAGGTTGATTATACTGAACACATGATGCAGGGTATCAATACCTTTCGCTCTTATGTTTCAGCATGGTATGAAGGTGATCTGCATGATATCTTTTTTTCTGAAAACCCCGATCCTGAAATTAAAAAACAAATTTGCTCTGTACTTGCAGGCTACGTTTGGGATTTGAATAATCCTTTTGTTAAAAAACATGACAGGGCTTTAAAATCACTGGCTCAAGTCATTCGGATGGAAAAAACAAAAAATGATAGTTTGAATTAATTTTAGCTTTTTCTGGTGCAACTATAACAGGCTTCTTGGCATCTAGGTTAAAAATAGATCAAAAGTAAACCTTAAAGCTCCATCACATGAAAAAACTACTACTAATCGGTTTGTTACTTTCAAGTAACTTCATGTATGCTCAGATTTGTGCTAATTTTCAAGATACAACAATTTATGACAACATTGC
Source organism: Bacteroidia bacterium (assembly GCA_030654175.1). GTDB lineage: Bacteria > Bacteroidota > Bacteroidia > 2-12-FULL-35-15 > 2-12-FULL-35-15 > 2-12-FULL-35-15. The sequence continues at coordinate 227,905 of JAURXZ010000042.1, read as the reverse complement.
CCAAACATCTTACGGCAGTCCTTTTTATTCAAGCAGCGGGATTGACTTCAGGAGTAAATTTGTTAACATTTCACAATATACCCCTCCAATTCCTACGGTAACGATAGATACATCTGTAGCATGGAATGCTTATAATTCAAATTTTTCAGGAAATTTATTATGGCTGGGGGATGTGTATGTTCAAATTGATTTTACCGGTTTATCATTCACAAATCGGAAAATATCATTTGATATAAGTTATGCTTCTACCCCTGCCGATGTTAATGCCTTTAATGTAAATGGAGCAGGCCTTAGTGTTTTGCCCTCCGGTGTGGTTTATACATACACGACTCTTTCCACGGGCATACATGTTGAAATTAAAGGACTTATAAATACTATAGAGATAATGGGCTTTGAAGTGGCCATAGATAACCTTTGTGCACAGCAAGTGCTGCCCACTGCAATAAATGATCACAATAATAAAAACACCTTTACTGCTTATCCGAATCCGGCACAGAATTCTATTTATTTTTCTTCGGTAAGCAAAATTGAAAAAATAGTGTTGGTCGATTTGCTTGGTAGTATTGTTCAAGAGGAAGTAACTCCAATAAATAATCAGCTTAATTTGTCCAACCTAAAGCCAGGGGCATATTTTGTTCAGGTTTATTTTGATGATCAGGTTATCTCAAAAAAGATCATAAAGCAAGATTTTTAAAATTTTGATATTTTATTATCAAAAAAAAGGCCCCTTCATCAGGGGCCTTAAGGAATCTTTATGTCCCTGCGTCAGTATTGTCTGCATCAGGTTCTATGGGTATATTCTCAGCTGTAAACAGCACCCCAAAAATGATTCAATCACCTTAGTAGTTTAAAATACTATTCCCGGCTTTTTATGCTCATTTATGAGGAAAATGATGCCCGGAATGTGCTTTTTTTGCAGCAGATAGTAAACAATACCCCAATTGTTTTCAATAATACCAATAAAAACGGTGCTTTTGTCAGATCGCCTTTTGATTAAAAAAAGAAAAACAGCTACTGTTTCTCAATTGACATTTCACCTCATTAGTTTGATTGGTATAATAATTTATCAAAACTTTATATGCGGAAACCAGGCTATTATATCGTAAATGGGATTACAATGTATAGGCTTCTTGTGGCTCCTGTACTGGTATTTTTAATTTTCAACAACAATTTGGATCTGTTTAAATGGATGCTTGCCATAAGTTTTTTTACTGACCTTATTGATGGGGTTCTTGCCAGGATGTTCAGGATAACAAGTGTTTTCGGATCCAAACTCGATTCTATTGCTGATGACCTGACTATTGTTGCAGCAATAATTGGCGTTTTTGTTTTTAAGGCCCGGTTTATATATGATAACAGGGTGATTTTTATAATTTTATTTATATTATTTCTGTTCCAGACAGTTTTTGCCCTGATCAAATACCACAAAATTTCAAGTTTCCATACCTATTTAGCTAAAGTTGCTGCGATATTGCAGGGAACATTCCTGGTTCTGCTGTTTTTTTTTCCTGAGCCTCTATATTTTTTGTTTTATGCCGCGGCAATTGTCACTGCACTCGACTTAATAGAAGAAATTATTCTTGTAATTATTATCCCTAAATGGGAAGCAAATGTTAAAGGGATATACTGGGTTTATAAAAGGAATATCCTTAGTAAATAACAGACTTTATATAAGTTAAATCATAATTGTAATCAGTCGCACTTTCTCGACAAGCTCGAAATGACTGCGCGCATGGTTCATTGCGAGCTTGTCGAGAAAAATTGTGTGTAAGCATTTTAACCCTCAATTTCGTTGTAAACGTTACAATGAATTTTAACTTATATAAAGTTTAATGTCAATAGAAGTTTAAATAGTGGGTAGGATTTCATTCTCTTAAAAAAGATTGAAAGGCATTTAATTCTTGATGATTTTTTGAGTGAGCACTCCTTCTTTCGTTTTCATCATCATGAGATACAATCCGGGCTGCAAACTGTGAACATCTATAGTAGCAACATTCGTATGGAATTGTTTGTTGAAAATTAATGCACCAATTGAGTTGTATAAATGCAGTTCAAATTGATCCGGTCCCTTTACAGATACTGTAACCACATCATTTGCGGGATTCGGGTAAACAAATCTATTTTTCGAAATATCAATATCACCTGATAAGCCGGTTGTAATGCATGAATTAACATATATGGAATCGTATAAAGTTTTAGAACAATTATTCCCATCCATTACGGTATACATTATATTATTCCACCCTATTGTTGCTGTACCGGGATTAAAGCTTCCGTTAGTAACACCAGGGCCGCTATAAACCCCATTCACCGGGCTTCCACCCGATAGTGCAAATGCACCTTCAAAGCTGCACAACGTATCGTTCCCGCCTAAGTTCAAAGTAGCAGAACTTGATGTATAAACCGTCAGGTTTGTGGTCAATATACTATCGCAGCTATTTGCAGCTATGAGTGTGTCGATGTAGGTATTGGTTGTGTTATAGGTATTTGAACCAATAGTTATGGTTTCTCCCTCACATAGCGTTATTGTTTGGTTCCCGGAAATTACGGCAGGCTCATTAATTGTAAAGCCTGATGATGTAACCACAACAGCGGCATTGTCAGTAACCGTTACCGTGTAAACACCGGCAGCCAGGCCACTTGCAACAGAACTCGTTCCGCCACCTGAAGACCAGTTATACGTATACGCCCCTGTTCCGCCTGTTGCGACAGCAGAAAGAGCCGCAGTTGCTCCACCATTACAAGCGATAAAAGATGTTTGAGAAACAGTAACAAGATATCCTACGGTTACATACAAGCTTGCAATATCATTTTTGCAGCTGCCACTTGTGGTCTCTTCCACAGAAATAGATCCACTGCTTGTCCCAAAATTAACAAGGATGGAATTGCTGCCCTGTCCGCTAACAATGATTGCTCCGGAAGGTACTGTCCATGAGTAAGTGGAACCACTTGTGTTTACAACACTGTAAACAATATTAGTCGCATTTTGTGCAACTTGTATTGCTCCTGAGATAGGGTAAGGATCCGTTATCAGGTCAAAAAAATCTGCAGCCCAATAGGTAGAATGGAAATTTTTTTCGAGCGTATAAGTGCCCGTGGTCCCTCCTTGTTTTGGGCAGGGACCGGTATTCACTGAAATGCCATGGCCCATCCCTGTGATTTTATAATAATAAACTACCGGATTATTTAGGTTGTCCTTGTATATTTTTTGCTCAACAGAAGTATTTCCCTGAAATGCGCTATTGGTTGCATCTGCTGTTTGATCTGCATTGTTCAGGTCAGTCCATTGGTCGATAAGCTCTGCAGCATTTATAATATTTACAGTTAGGTCGGCAGAACCATGAAATATGGCTACATCGGGGAAAGGCCCTGTATAAGAAGGGTTTTCATTTCTTACCAAAGTACCCCATTGTGCTGGCGTTTTTACTATGTATCCACCCATAGCAAAGGATGCTGTGGAAGCTGATGATGAAGCTTTATAAGGTATTCCCGCCATAATAGCCCCTTTGTTAAATACTTCGGGATAGGCTGCTAACATTACACTTGTCATTCCCGCACCGGCCGATAAACCGGTAACAAAAATTTTAGCCGGATCGATAGAGTAATTCAACTGGATGTAATCTGCCATCTGTTTGATGGAGAGCGCTTCCCCCTGGTTTTTACTTTGGTCGGCCGCTTCAAACCAGTTAAAACACTTGCTGCTGTTATTAGCACTCACCTGCTCGGGATATATCATAATAAACTTATGCCTGTCCGCCAATTTATTCCAGCCCGATTCTACAGCATATATACTCGCACTCTGCGAACAGCCATGCATAGCAATAACCACAGGCACCGATCCTGAAATCCCCACAGGGACATAGGTAAACATAGATAAATTACCCGGATTGCTTCCAAAGGAAGGAACCGGTGTTAAAGACTGGCCGGAAACCACAGAATTTAAAAATGTGACTAAAAATAAAACTGCAATCGATTTTAAAATGCTCATTAAAATATTTTTTTTACCAGGTGTAAAACTCTCGCAAAGCGTAAAAGCTGCGTTAGGGATTGCAGCGTAAATCCTTCCCTAACGCCAATAGGCGGTAGGGAAGATTGAAGCGTAAAGCCCGCCCCTTTTTACATCAGCCTCCCTCTCCAGCAGGAGAGGAAGGCTGATGTAAAAAAAGGGAAACGCCCAAATTAAAACAACTCCAAAGCTACATTAAAGTCTAATGCCTTATAACGATCCGCTTAATTTGTTCAGCACCTTTAACGCCATTAACGCTTAGTTCCGATACTTTACAAATGTAAATCCCTTGTGCCAAACCCTGTGTGTTCAATACAATGCTGTTATTAATTATTTTTTGCGAACTGATCAACTGACCCATTATAGTATATAACTCAAGGGTATAAGCACTGTTATTATCATTTCTGATTTTTATATTAACGGTATTATCAGCAGGATTTGGGAACAGATCAAAATTCCATTGAATAAAATTCGCAAAATTAGTTACCAATGTTGGAGTTGACCGGCCTTTGTAATAGGAAACACCACCTTGATAATTCCCTACTATCAGATCCATAAACCCATCGTTATTAATATCAGCTCCGTTTGGTGCGGTGCGGGTGCCTTGGAAAATGTCCTCATAAGTAGAATCTACCAATGAAAATGCACCTGAAAGGTTTCCATCAATATTATCGTAAAGCCGAATATATCCACTTTCCTCACCAACCAATAATTTGGTAACGCCATTTTGTTTAAAAACAAATGGATAGCTGTATCCGGTAACATATCCGGGTAAATTTACTTTTACGTTCCCTAAAAAATGTGTGATAGAATCCAATAAAGGTAGGGTAGCTGTAGCGCTCCCAATATGATGATAATAGGCAAGTTTCCCGTTTCTGCCGCCAATTACCAGGTCGTTTTTACCATCAGCATCCATATCCACAATTTGCGGCACGGCAAAATCCCCCACATCTATGGTGCGATTGCTCGAATTTCTTAAATTAGGTTGTGATAAAACAAAATCGGCTGCAGCGCCCGGTAATGCAATGTTTTGGAAATAATGCATTTTTCCGTCATATCCTCCAACTATCATATCGGCATCCGCATCCCCATCCAGGTCACCAAATGCAGGAATCATATTGGTTATTCCGAGGGAACTCATACCTGCGTAATCGCGGGTGATCAGATCAAATTCAGGGAGGCTTGCAGTGCCTGTATTTTTAAATTGTGCTATTTTATGCTTAAAGCCTGTAGCACCAAAATAACCATAATCACCAATAAAAAGATCTTTCAGCCCATCGTTATCATAATCGAAAAATACAGGGTAGGCGCCTTCTCCTACTTCGATCATATTATCCTGTAATAAATTGGATTGTTGAAACTGGAAGTCAGGAAAGCTGTTGGTTCCTGCATTTTTGTAATAAACCACGCTATTAAAGTCTTCGGAAGCATTAGGTGCATTCGGACTAACGATCAGATCTTTCATGCCATCAAAATTTACATCAACATAATAACCGCAGGGGAAAATATTCAGATCAACCGGTGTTGTGCTCGAATTGTTAGAAGGGAAAGCAGCATCAATGGCAACCATACTGCCCGCTGTTGGTGTACCTCCGTTGGTTAACATGGTTAGATTGTTAAAAGATATATCCCCTGTAACCAGGTCTTTATCATTGTCGCCATCCAGATCCAGGCAAAGTAAACAGGAGCCCGAATGCCGGTCAGCGGAGCGTTCTTCATCATTGTAGGCAATAATTCCGGGATTAACAACATTTCCGAAACAGGTATCGTTCAATGTATAACCATTGCTAAATGAGTTTTCGGCCGCATATCCCCAGCACCGGTTTTTCATTTCAAATTTTAAACTATCGCAGGTGCCGTATAGTTCCATGCTTTTGTTTTGGTGGTACTCCATGTAAGTGCCTGTAATAGCAAAGGTTACGATATCCAGGTCTCCATCATTATCAATATCGGTAATGGCAGGAATATCTACAGAACTTACATATAAATTGATAGGGGAGCCACCTGGAGGGTTGAACACCGAATACTGCAACATGGTTACCAGCGTAAATTCCAGTCCGCTGGAAATACTGGAGGTGTTTTTATATACTTTGAATCCTCCACCTACATCAGAATAGCTGAAAATATCTTCTTTGCCATCACAGTTATAGTCAGCTAACAGTGCCCAGTCGTGTAGTTTCGGGAATTTGGCTTCGTATTGTGGATCATATTTAAAATCAACAGTATTGGCGGTACCCTTATTAATAAAAGTACGCACTTTGTTACCGGTACGATCAAAAATAAAAAGGTCTTTGATGCCATCAGAATTCAGATCAATGTTGGATGCCTGTATAAAATTTAATCCTCCAGCCCATGGGTTTGCAGTAAAAGCTCCGTCAATTTTAACCCGGATACTATCATTCCATTGAAAAAAAGGCTGAGCATCAGCAAACGACCTGATGAACAAAAAACAAAGGAGGATCAATGAAAAACGGATCGATTTCATAGGGATAATGGATAAACTACTGATATTTAATCATAATCGGTGTAAAATCTGATAAGCTTGTTTCAGCATCTCTGAGATTCCGAAACAAGTCCGGAATGACCGACAATACGAAAAAACGAAGCCCTGGACTGATATTAAATTCTTCAAAAACGAATATCAAATTACGAATACAACTTTTGCTTTTTCGTAATTTGGGTGGTTTTGACCACAAATATACTAAAAAAGGTGCTTAAAGCCTAAAACAAAGGGCGATTCAAGCATATTCATTATTAAATTGCCCTGATAGGTATGGGAATTAATTATTATTCTATATTTGCACCCGTATTTTTAAAAATAATAAATTACTATGAAAAACAAAGGTGCAATTAGGCTATTTGCAATTTTACTGGCACTCGCCTGTGCTTATTATTTAATGTTTACATGGGTTGCGGCCGGTATCGAAAACGATGCTGAAGAATTTGCCAAAAACTATGTAGCAAGCCCTGAGGCTGCTGAAGCAGCAAAGAAAGAATCAGATAATCCATCTGAGCAAAAAACATATTTGGATTATTTATTCAATGCTAAAAAGAACTATTACCTGGATTCTTTGAAGAAAAAACCGGTGTATGATATCTTCATTACCCAGTATACATACGAGGAAGTAAAAAAACGTCAGTTAAATCTTGGACTTGATTTAAAAGGAGGTATGAATGTTACGTTGGAAGTTTCTGTTGCAGATATCATCCGCGGACTATCTAATAACAGCAATGATCCTACTTTTACAAAAGCACTTTCTCAGGCTGTTGAAAGACAAAAGAAAGACCCTAAGAGTTTTGTGATCATTTTTGGTGAAGAGTTCAAAAAAATTAACCCAAATGCAAAACTGGCCATCAATTTTCAAACAATTGAGTTGAAAGGCAAAATTGATTTTAATACTCCTGATGAAGAGGTGTTGAAGTTTTTGCAGGAAAGAGTTGAAGATGCAATTGCTACTTCGGAAAATACTCTACGTGCCCGTATTGATAAATTTGGTGTAACACAGCCAAACATTCAACGTTTGGCTTCATCCGGTCGTATTTTAATTGAGTTACCGGGTGTTACTGACAAAAAACGTGTTCGTAAATTATTGCAGGGAACTGCAAATTTAGAGTTCTGGGAAACATTTGATAATAAAGATATTTATCCATTATTAGAGCAGGCAAATACACGTTTAAAAGAGATCTTAAGTCCTGTTGCTGATTCTGTTGAAACAGATTCTCTTGCTGTAGCAGAGAAAGTAAAAGCTTCAGCTCCGAAAGCAACTACCCTTGCAAAAAATGATACCATTCTGGCATCAAAAAAGGACACTTCAACATCACTATCAGCACAATTAGGTACCTCAACTGATACAACCAAAAAAATTGGCGAAACCAAAGCCGATACAATGGCGAGATTGAGAAAAGAAAATCCGCTTTTTGCAGTATTAAGCCCTGCAATAGGCCGTGATGATAAAGGCCAGTCAACTTTAGGCATGGGGCCGGTAATTGGTTATGCTGCTATTGCTGATACAGGTAAGATAAATGCCTATTTAAGAATGCAGAAAATAAAATCAATTTTCAAACCATACACCCGTTTTTTCTGGACATTTAAAGCTGTTGATAAGGAAGAAACCACTGTACAGTTAGTTGCGATAGATGGTTCGAGAGAAAGAGGTAAAGCTGCCCTTTCGGGTGATATCATAACTGAAGCGCGTAAAGTGTTTGATCAGCAAGGTTCAGGCTCGCCTCAAATTTCAATGAGCATGACATCTGATGCGGCTATTGCATGGAAACATTTAACAAAAGATAATATTGGTAAATCAATTGCTATCGTACTTGATAACAGTGTTTATTCATTCCCTACAGTACAAGGCGAAATTGCAGGAGGAACATCTTCTATCACCGGTAACTTCAGTATTGAAGAAGCAGACGATTTGATCAATATTTTAAAAGCCGGTAAATTACCTGCACCTGCTCGTATTGTGGAAGAAAGCGTTGTAGGGCCTACACTTGGTGCTGAAGCGGTTTCAAAAGGATTGTTCTCAACAATTATTGCATTGATATTAGTGCTATTGTTTATGGGCTTCTATTATAGCAAAGCTGGTTGGGTTGCCGATCTTGCAATGATCATCAATAACTTGTTTGTGGTAGGTATCCTCGCATCATTTGGTGCAGTATTAACATTGCCGGGGATTGCTGGTATCGTATTAACAATAGCCATGTCGGTGGATGCGAACATCCTTATTTTTGAAAGGGTACGGGAGGAGTTGAGATTAGGAAAAAGTACTGCTCTTGCAATTAAAGAAGGGTATAGCAATGCAATGTCCTCCGTTATCGATTCTCACGTTACCACTTTATTACTTGGTATCATATTGTATGTATTCGGTACAGGACCTTTACAAGGTTTCGCAACTACCTTGATCATTGGTATTATTTCTTCTTTATTCTGTGCTATCTTCATTACACGTTTAGTGTTTGATCGTTGGTTAGGAAAAAACAAAGCAATTTCTTTCGGAAATAAATATACGGAGAACGCTTTCAAAAAGATCAATATTGATTTTGTTGGTAAACGTAAGATGTACTATATATTCTCAGCCGCAGTGATTGCCTTAGGTATATTTTCTTATGTACAAAAAGGTGGTTTTAGCTTAGGAGTTGATTTTAAAGGTGGACGTTCTTATGTGGTTCGTTTTGATGAAACAAAACCAACCGAAGATGTACGTAAAGTATTAACGGAAAGTTTTGGAGAAGCACCTGAAGTAAAAACCTATGGTGAAAGTACTCAGCAACGCATCACCACTACGTATTTAATTGCGGACGCTACTGATGAAGCGGAAGCAAAAGTGGAAGCTAAATTGAACGAAGGGTTAAAAAAACTTGATATTAAATATGAGGTGATGAGTTCTCAGAAAGTGGGAGAAACGGTATCACGCGATATCAGATCCAAAGCAGTCTGGGCGGTATTATTGTCCTGTTTGGTTATGTTCGTGTTCATTTTCATACGATTCAAAAAATGGACGTATGGTTTAGGTGCGGTAGTGGCTTTGTTCCATGATGTGCTTATTGTACTTTCTGTTTACATTATTTTTGATGGCATTTTACCTTTCTCATTGGAGATCACGCAAGATTTTATTGCCGCTATTTTAACGGTAATGAGTTACTCAATGACCGACACTGTGGTTGTATTTGACAGGATCCGTGAATATTTAACAGAACGTAATAAAACAGAGTTAGATAAGGCGGAAAGAGTAAAAGTGATCAACTACGCGTTGAACAGTACATTAAGCCGTACTATCAATACATCATTAACCATCTTCTTTGTATTGTTGGCGATCTTCATTTTTGGTGGCGAAACCATCAGAGGGTTCTCTTTTGCATTGTTAATTGGTATCGTAATTGGTACGTATTCATCTATTTGTATTGCAACTCCTGTTGTAATTGATTTAGAGAGAGATAAAGATGATGTTAAGGAAATTGCATAATCCTTGATAATTGATAATTATTTTAAGCCCGATGAATATTTATTCATCGGGCTTTTTTTTGCTTAACTTTGTGGTAATAAATAGTGTTATAAAATGATCAGCTCAATTCTCTTATTTTTAAACCTTGGTGGAGGTGAAGTATTTATCATCGTATTAGTGATAATAATGCTTTTTGGCTCCGATAAACTGCCCGGATTAGCGAAAGGGATAGGGAAGGGGTTAAGGGAGATCAATGATGCGAAAGCCCAGATCCAAAATGAAATTCAAAGAAGCACAAGTGGCATCAGAGAAGATATAGAAAAGCATACTTCACAAATGCAAAATGAAATTGATAATATAAGCCACAGCATGAAGAATCAGGTTGGCGATATCTCAAAAACAATTACCAGCGAAGGCGAAGTGATCTCTGAAATTCAAAATGAAATACAAAACGAAATTGATAAGCCCGGACAAAGTGTGAAACGCCAGGTTGGGGGGATCTCAAAACCGGTCACGAGTAAAGAGGAAGTAATTTCTGAAACACAAAATGAAATTGAAGAACCCGGGCAAACTATAAAACCCAAGGGTGGTGATTTGTCAAAGACCCTTACCAGCGAAGGGGAAGTAATTAAAGGCGGCTCTGAAGAGTAACAGTGTTTGTCCCATTCCTTAACCTTTCCACTATTTTAAGTATAAATAAATTTTTTGAACTCTTTAATGTGATATTTGGTTAAAAAGAGTGCCGAGGTATTTTATTATAAATTTGCATTTTTAATAAACCCCATCACACATTCAAAAAACTCTTTTGGTTTTTCTGCATGCACCCAATGAGGTGCACCGGCAATGGTTTCTAATTGGCTGTTTGGGAAAATGTCATGGATCAAATTTAAATCCTCATCCAAAATATAGTTCGATTTTTCGCCTCTGATAAAAAGTGTTGGTGTGGCGCAAGGAGTATCATTTGGTGTTGCTTCACCAACGTTTTCGATCAGCGGGGTAATTACTTTTAAATTAAAACGCCAGTCAAGTTCAGTGTCTTCTTTCCAATAAATATTTTTTAAAAGAAATTGTTTAGTGCCAAAATCGCTAAGGGTTTCTGATAAAATATTTTCTACTTCTTTTCTGCTTTTCACAATGCTGAAGTCAACTGCATTTAAAGCGTTCAGCACATCCAAATTATGCGGAGGATAGTATTTGGGGGCAATATCAACCACAATTAATTTATCCAGCAATTCCGGGTGTTGTATCGCAAATTGCATAGCCACTTTGCCACCCATGGAGTGCCCCATTAAAATAACATGTTGTAAATTATTATCGTTAATAAGTTCCAGGATATCATCACTCATCACCTGGTAATTCCAAACATCACTATGTGGCGAAAGCCCATGATTACGGAGGTCAACAAGGTAAACTTCAAAACCCTGCTCAGCAAATTGTCTGCCCAGCGTGCCCCAGTTATCATTTTGTCCGAATAAGCCGTGCAATATGATGAGCGGTTGCCCTTGTCCGGATTTTCTATAAAATAGTTTCATAAATTAAATGTGATATTGAACTAAAGGGTATTGCTGAGCTTCCTCAAATAAAGCTGTATCGTATTTTCCAATCCAAAATACAAAGCATCCGTTATTAATGCGTGGCCAATGGAAACCTCCAATAATCCTTCAACATGTTGGGCAAAATAATTAAGATTTTCTAAACTAAGATCATGTCCTGCATTTATTCCTAATCCTAATTCTTTGGCTCGTTTTGATGCTATCGAATAAGGTTTAATCGCTTTTTCAGGGTTAACAGGATATTGTTTCGCATACTCTTCGGTATATAACTCTATACGATCCGTACCGGTTTCTTTGGCTCCTTCTATCATTTTCAGGTCCGCGTCCACAAAAATGGAGGTGCGTATCCCGGCAGTATTAAAAAGTGAAATAATATCTTTTAAATACTCTTTATGGGTAATTGTATCCCAGCCATGGTCGGATGTTACCTGTCCTAAAGTGTCCGGCACAAGCGTTACCTGGGCAGGTTTTACCTCCAATACCAAGTCGATGAACTTTTGTTCACGCGGATTTCCTTCAATATTAAATTCGGTACTAAGCAAAGGCTTCAGATCTCTTACATCTTTATACCGGATGTGTCGTTCATCAGGGCGGGGGTGAACCGTAATGCCTTGAGCGCCAAATCGTTCGCAATCCAGGGCTACTTTTAACAGATCAGGAACATTTCCGCCACGAGAATTGCGTAATGTTGCAATTTTATTGATATTTACACTTAACTTTGTATCCATAGCTTTCATAAATAAAGTGTAAAGCTAAAAAATTTGTAAGTTTGTATGGTTACAAATAACGAATCTTTGCGAATTTGCGAAAATAGCCTACAAAATCACAAATTTTAAACTTTCGTTTATTCCGTAACCAATAAATTAATTAATGATTCGTTTATTAATAATCATACTATTCGTAAATTAGTAAGCATTCGTTTATTCGTAACCAAAAATATGTTAGCAAAAGACCTAATAACAGATGAGGTGCCACCTCTTAAAACTTCCGATACCGGTTTGATGGTAATCAACTGGATGGATGAATTTAAGGTGTCTCACCTTCCCATTGTGAATAACCATGAGTATTTGGGACTTATTTCCGATACCGATATTTTAGATCTGAATATTACAGATGAGGAAATAGGGAAGCACAAACTATCACTCATTCGTCCATTTGTAAAGGAAAATCAGCATGTGTACGAGGTCATTAAAATGTTCTCGAATATGAAACTTACCGTATTGCCGGTACTGGATGAAAATGAAAATTATTTAGGCTTAATACCATTAACAAGTTTATTACAACAATTTTCAATACTTGCTGCTACACGCGAACCCGGTGGTATCATAGTACTTGAGATGAATGAATTGGATTATTCATTGTCGCAAATTGCACAGATCGTTGAAGGTAATGATGGCAAAATATTGAGTTGTTACTTAAATTCGCTTCCCGAATCCACCAGGATCGAAGTAACCGTAAAGGTCAACAAAACCGATATTTCAGGCATATTACAAACGTTTAACCGTTATAATTATACTGTTAAAGCATCATTCCACCAAAGCGAATTTTCTGATGATATGAAAAACCGTTTTGATTCCTTTATGAATTATATAAATATTTAGAAGAGCCCTACGAATTACGAATTTTAGCGAATTACCAATTAGCTTTCTATTTCTTGTGATTCCGCTTTATAAATTTTTCGTTAGGTAAATTAATTGGGAATACCCACAGATTCGTAATTCGTTAAAAATTCGTAATTCGTAGAAATTTTAAAATGAAAGTAGCTATTTACGGTCGTTCTAATAATGAAAATATTTCGGAACATATTCAGTTGTTGTTTGATAAACTCAATGAATATAAAACCGAAATACTTATCTATGAGCCGTTTTATAAGTTTCTGCAGCAAAAGATCCAGATCAATGGTGCTGTTAAAACCTTCAATTCTCATGCCGATTTAAGTAAGGATACCGACTGCATGTTAAGCCTTGGCGGTGATGGTACTTTTTTAGAAACATTAACTTATGTGCGCAATTCCGGGATCCCTGTTTTGGGCATAAATACAGGTCGTTTAGGCTTTTTGGCAAATGTTGCAAAAAACGAAATATACGATGCAATTGAAGCTGTGATGCATAAAAAATTCAGCATCGAACAACGTTCCTTATTGAGTGTTACAGCGCCCAATAATTTGTTTGGCGAAGTAAATTATGCTTTAAATGAGTTAACGATCTTTAAAAAGGATAGTTCTTCCATGATCACCATTCATACCTACATCAATGGCGATTACCTTAACTCTTACTTTGCCGATGGCCTTATAATAGCCACACCTACCGGATCCACCGCTTATTCCTTAAGTTGTGGAGGACCATTGGTTATGCCCGGATCACAAAATTTTGTAATTACTCCTATTGCACCTCACAATTTAAATGTGCGCCCATTGGTTATTTCTGATAACAATGTGATCAAACTTAAAGTGGAGGGGCGGAGTAGCCACTACCTTGCTTCACTCGATTCACGTAGCGAAATCATCGATTCTTCCATTGAACTTACTCTTAAAAAGGCAGATTTTTATTTAAATCTGATAAAACTTGAGAATCAGAATTTCTTCAATACCATCCGAAATAAACTACTTTGGGGCCTGGATAAGCGCAACTAAAGTATTACTAATGTTATTTATTAAGTTGATTTGGGCGTTCACTTTTTTTTAAAGAGTATTACTCATTTGGGCGTTCCTTTCTTAAAAGAGAAAGGCCGGGCTTTGCGCTTCAATCTTTTCTAAACAGAAAAGGATTTACGCTGCAATCCCTAACGCGCATTTTCAATAGTTTTAGCATTTTTTATTTACAATAAAATATGGTTAGTTAGCTGGTTTTTATGAACTTATGTGTTTGGTTTAAGGGGTAAAATCAAGGTATTACGCTTTAGGGGAATTGTTTTTTTTATAATCTTAATCATGGCATAATCTCGATTCATTTGAAAATGCGCGTTAGGGATTGCAGCGTAAATCCTACCCTTCCGCCAATAGGCGGAAGGGTAGATTGAAGCGTAAAGCCCGCCCCCTTTCTTCTTTAAGAAAGGGGAAACGCCCAAACGAACATAATTTAAAAGGTAAAAAATCAATATTTGAGCAATATTCAAGCATAAATACGTTATGGGGTGAATTAACTAATTTTAACACCTTCAAATAAGCAAAATTCCATTATATTTGCCTGTAATTGCTCAAAAAATGGCTATATGCAGAATACCTTAGGTATGTATATTGCAACAAATCAATTAATGAATTTGTTTAGAAATTGAAAAGACATTTTTCCATATTAATTATTGCACTATTTTCAGCACTTACAGGGCATGCACAGCCTAAGAAAAAAAGTTCTGAAATAGGAGTGTTCTTAGGCGGTTCCTACTATATTGGGGATTTAAATCCGCTTGGGCACTTCAATCAATTTACAAAACCTGCAGGAGGCATTGTTTTTCGTCACAATTTTAATCCACGTTTAGCAGCAAGAGCAAATGCCTTTTTTGGCTCTATTGAAGGGCAGGATTCTTTCTCCAATTCCCCCGCACAGCATCAGCGTAATTTGCATTTTAAATCCACCATAGCTGAGTTATCAGCACAATTGGAGTTTAATTTTTTGAATTATGCGATCGGAGATGATGATCAATTATTTTCTCCTTACGTGTTTTTTGGATTGGCTGGATTTAAATTCAATCCCCAGGCTCAGATCAATAATAATTGGGTTGATCTTCAGCCGCTTGGTACGGAAGGACAAGGCCTCCCGAATGGTGCTACAAAAAGAAAATACAAACTGGTGGATGTGTCCATCCCATTTGGTATTGGTGTAAAAGCTAATTTATCTAAAAATATCGGAATTTCCATCGAATGGGGAGTCCGTAAAACATTTACCGATTATTTGGATGATGTAAGCAAACGATATTATGATCCGGCTATATTGGCTGCTAAACGGGGAGCAACCACAGCCCAGTTGTCCGACCCGAGTATTGGTACTGATCCTAACTTTAGTAATGTAGGCCGCCAAAGAGGCAACCCTACAACTAAGGACTGGTATATATTTTCCGGAATAGCGATAACAGTAAAATTAAAACAAAAAAGACCAAAATGCCCCGGAGTAAATAATTAGTGGGCAATTTAACAATTTATCAATTTTACAGTAGGCAAGTAAAACAATTTAGCAATAGCAATTTAACAACATCGGTGAAATCATTTTCATAATCGGTGTAATCATTTTTAACAAACACAGATTCGTAATTAGTATAGATTCGTTATAGTAGTGCAATGAGCTTAAAAGAAAAAATTAACCCTGCAAAATTACCTGAGCATATTGCTATCATTATGGATGGCAATGGAAGATGGGCAAAGCAGCAAGGAGAACAACGTATTTTTGGTCACGAAAATGGCGTTAAATCGGTTCGGGATACTGTGGAAGCTGCCGCTGAAATTGGCATAAAATACCTTACCATGTATGCCTTTTCTACCGAAAACTGGAACCGGCCAAAAGAAGAGGTTATTGCATTGATGCAACTGCTTGTGTATACCATAAATGCTGAAACAGCAACACTTAATAAAAACAGCATCCGCTTGCAAGCAATTGGTGATCTGAAAAGTTTGCCACCCGATTGTTACAACGAATTACAGGAAGCTATTGAAAATACAAAAAATAATTCCCGAATGACCCTGGTGCTTGCTTTGAGCTATAGTTCACGTTGGGAGATAATAAATGCAGTAAAGGAGATCGCTCAGAAAGTAGAAGATAAAACGCTTTCCGCATCCGAAATAAATGAAGATACCATTGCACAACATTTATGCACCGCCAATATACCTGATCCGGAACTAATGATCCGTACCAGCGGAGAACACCGTATTAGTAACTTTTTACTTTGGCAGCTGGCCTATTCCGAACTTTATTTTACAGATAAACTTTGGCCCGATTTCAGAAAAGAAGATCTATTTGAAGCAATACTTGATTATCAAAACCGTGAACGCAGATTTGGAAAAACCAGTGAGCAATTGGTTTAAACAATTTTACAATTAAACAATTTAAGCAATAGGCAATAGCAAATACAGTTTCGTAAATTCGTAACGATTCGTTATCCGTAACTCAGTAAATTCGTAGTATAATGTATAAAAAATTAGCAGTTCTGTTTTACGTTTCAATTCTTACCATTACTTTAAAGGCACAAGTTACTCTTGGCGGTCCGGATTCCACAAAAATTGATTTTTCTGCTCCTAAAGAATATGAAATTGGCGGTATTACCGTAACAGGAGCCGCCCATTTAGATCAAAATGTACTCACCTTATTATCCGGACTAAGTGTGGGTGATAAAGTGCAGGTCCCTGGCGATAAATTTTCTACTGCTATTGAAAACCTTTGGAAACAAGGTCTTTTCGAAGATGTAAATATCACTGCTTCCAAAATTCAGGGCTCCACTATTTTTATAAATATTGAGGTGCTGGAGCGTCCCCGATTATCTAAGTTTTCTCTTAAAGGAATGACAAAAAGTGAAGCGGATGATGTGCGTGAAAAGATCAAATTGATAAAAGGTAAAGTGGTAACCGATGGCTTAATATCATCTACCCAGGTTAAAGTGAAAGAATTCTTTGTTAACAAAGGGTATATGGATGTGAAGGTTGATATTAAAAAGGAAAAGGATGAAAAACTTGACAATAGCATCATCCTGTTGATTGAGGTTACCAAAAAAGATAAAATACGCATCAAAGACATTAATATTACCGGAAACAATTCTATTGAGACCTGGAAATTGCGCAGAACGTTCAAAGAAACCAAACGCAGACGCTGGTGGAATCCATTTAATTCAGGCAAGTTTGACGAAGATAATTACGAAAAGGATAAAAAAGCATTTTTAGCAAAATACAATGAGAAAGGATTCCGCGATGCCAAAATTGTGAAGGATACTATGTACAGAGTTGAAAGTAACCGTGTAAATATTGACCTGGCTGTTAATGAAGGTGGCAGATATTATTTTAGAAATATTAACTGGGTGGGCAATAGTAAATATTCAACCAAAGATCTGAACAATGTATTCGGGGTTAAAAAAGGAGATATTTATGACCAGTCTCAATTAGATGCCAAATTATTCATGAATCCAAACGGTAACGACATCAGTTCATTATACATGGATGATGGTTATTTATTTTTTAACGTAACGCCTGTTGAAATAATGGTTACCAATGATTCGATCGATCTTGAAATGCGCATATATGAAGGCAAGCAAGCTACCATCAATAAAGTAACTGTTGTTGGAAATACAAAAACCAACGACCGTGTTATTTTACGTGAGATCCGCACTAAACCAGGCCAATTATTCCGCAGATCAGATATTATCCGTACGCAGCGCGAATTGTCGCAGTTAGGTTATTTCGATCCTGAAAAAATGAATGTTGTTCCCACGCCAAACCCTGCTACAGGTACAGTGGATATTGAATACACAGTGGAAGAAAAACCTTCCGACCAGATCGAACTTTCGGGTGGTTACGGTGGAGGACGCGTAGTTGGAACATTGGGTATCTCCTTCAACAATTTTTCGGGAAAGAATTTTTTCAAAAGCGAAGCCTGGAGACCACTGCCTTCAGGTGACGGACAACGATTAAGTGTTCGTGCTCAATCAAACGGATTGTATTTTCAATCCTATAATATTTCCTTTACTGAGCCTTGGTTAGGTGGTAAAAAACCAAACTCTTTAAGTGTAACGGCCTATTATTCGGTACAATCAAATGGCCAGTCGAGAAATGCAAAATCAAACGGAGAGAAAATAGTTAACCCATTGCGTCAATCACTTGATATTTTTGGTGTTTCGGTAGGATTGGGTAAACGTTTAAAAAAACCTGACGATTATTTTACCTTGTACCAGGAGTTGAATTACCAGTATTATACATTGAATAATTTCAACTCTATTTTTTCGTTCAGCAAAGGATATTCAAACAATATCTATTACAAAGTAACGGTACAACGTAACTCAATTGATAAACCGATTTTTGAAACACGTGGCTCACAATTGGCGCTAACCGGCCAGTTCACTCCACCGTATTCGGTTTTTAATAATAAGGATTATGCAAGCCCGTTAATGACCGATCAGCAGCGTTATAAATTTGTAGAGTATCAAAAATATAAATTTACAGCTAAGTTCTTTACCCCAATAACCAATAAAAGAGGGACAGAAGGTAAAGAGGCACGCAATTTGATATTGCGTACGTCAGCAGGATTTGGGTTCTTAACTTCTTATGATGCCAGAGTGGGAATATCGCCTTTTGAACGTTTTTATTTAGGTGGTAGCGGATTAACCGGATACGCATTGGATGGAAGAGAAATTATTGCGTTGAGAGGTTATGATGATCAATCGTTATCTGAAAGGACAGGAGCTGCATTTATTACAAAATATGCCATGGAATTGCGTTTCCCGGTAACACTTAATCCACAGGCTACAATTTATGTGCTTGGTTTTGCTGAAGCAGGTAATTCATGGACAAAAACAAAAGATTTTGATCCGTTTAACGTAAAACGGTCGGCAGGTGTTGGGGTGAGAGTGTTTTTACCAATGTTTGGATTACTTGGCTTTGATTATGGCTGGAGACTGGATGATGTACCTTCAAATTTAGGTATGCAAAAAGGCCAGTTCCACTTTACTATCGGAGCAGCAATTGGTGAGTTATAACCATTGTGGACTGCGAATTTTTGATTGTGGATTCAATCCGAAATTTTGGCAATCCGAAATCAGAGATAGAAAAACTGTATTTGTTAAATTTCCCTAATTCTTAATAGTTATATAATAAATTCCTAAATTCGCCACGCTATTCTAAAATAGATGGCAAGGAAATTAAAGATTTTGGAGAATAACAGATTTTAATAAACGTTGAACAGAACCATTAATTTAACCCTCTAAATTTTAAATAAGATGAAAAAGTTAATTCTGATAGTAGGTATAGTACTTGCAACAAATGTTGTTACATTTGCACAAAAATTTGCATACGTTGACACTGAATACATTTTAGGTCAGATACCTGAATATAAGGCCGCACAAGCCGATTTGGATAAAATATCCGTTCAGTGGCAAAAGGAAATTGAAGCGAAGTATGCTGAAATTGATAAGATGTACAAAGCATATCAGGCAGAGCAGATTTTGCTTACTGAAGATATGAAAAAGAAAAGAGAAGGAGATATTGTTGCAAAAGAAAAAGAAGCTAAAGAGTTGCAAAAACTTCGCTTTGGGGTAGATGGTGAATTGTTTAAAAAACGCCAGGAGTTAGTAAAACCTATTCAGGATAAAGTGTACAGCGCTGTAAAGGCGGTTGCAGATAAAGGCACTTATTCAATAATATTCGATAAATCAAGTGATCTGACAATGCTTTATGCAAGTTCGAAACTTGATAAAAGCGAAGAAGTATTAAAACAAATGGGTTATGCTACCACAGGTACCGGAACCAAAACAACAGGAACTAAAAAATAATACCATAAATAAATCAATCAAAAACTAAAAACAAATACTATGAAGAATATCGTAAAACAAGCTGTTATTGGAGTTGTAATGATGGCATGTTCATTTACCGCTGATGCACAAAAAATAGCGCATGTTAATTTAGATTCGTTAATCAGCATTATGCCTGAATCAAAAGTTGCACAACAAGGTGTACAAGCGTATGCAAAGCAATTAGAACAACAAGTAACTGCAATGCAAACTGAGTTACAAACTAAATATGCTGAATTTCAGGAAAAATCAAAAGACCTTGCTGAGGTGGTACGTGCTTCAAAAGAAAAAGAGTTGAATGATCTAAATACCCGTATTCAGGAATTCCAACAACAAGCACAAGCAGACTATCAGAAAAAAACTGCTGAGCTTTCAAAGCCTGTTTATGATAAAGCAAAAAAAGCAATTGATCAGGTAGCAAAAGAAAATGGTTACAGATATGCATTGGATACAAGCACCGGTCTTGTATTGTATTTTGAGCCTGCTGATGATATCCTTTCATTGGTTGTTAAAAAACTTGGAATTACTCCGGAGCCAGCTCCTAAAAAATAATATTTTGTCTGAAAATAGAAAGCCTCACCACGAGTATTCGGGGCGAGGCTTTTTATTTTTCAGCTGATTGTTAGTTGAAGTCTTTTTGAATTAATACCATTACTTAATATATTCGTTTAAATATTACCACATAGAACCATAGGGAAAAAGGTATTATAGAAAATTTAATTTTTCACATAGTCTATGTTAAAGCTGAGCCTATGTCTTTTTATCGCATTTTAAAGCTATGTCTCTATGTTGTTAAAACTTAACACCATAAATTTTAACTGCGAACTAAAACATATTAAGTATAGGTATTAAAATTAAAATTTCATGATTGACGAATTCAACAAGTTTTAAAAATTATCAAATTAATTAACGTGCACGATCTTAAAAAAAAACCAATAGGCGTATTTGATTCCGGCTACGGTGGACTTACTGTATTAAAGGAGATCGTAAAACAATTGCCTGAATATGATTATATTTATTTAGGTGACAACGCCCGCGCACCTTACGGTACACGTTCCTTCGAAACGGTATATCAATACACGCTGGAGAGTGTTCAGCAGTTATTTTCGATGGGATGCGAGTTGGTAATACTAGCCTGCAATACTGCATCTGCAAAAGCATTACGCACTATACAACAAAAAGATCTGCCTTTAATTGCACCTGATAGAAGAGTATTGGGAGTAATCCGACCTACAACAGAAATAGTTGGCAATTACACCAAAACAGGACATGTTGGAGTGCTGGGTACTTCGGGAACAATAGCATCCGATTCCTATCCCATTGAAATTGCAAAGTTTTATCCTCAACTAAAAGTGGTTCAGGAAGCCTGTCCTATGTGGGTTCCATTGGTAGAGAACAATGAGTTCGAGAATGAAGGAGCCGATTTTTTTATTCAAAAAAATATTAATTCCCTTTTGTCGAAAGATAAAAATATAGATACCATCATTTTGGGCTGCACCCATTACCCTTTACTGATAAATAAAATAAAGAAATATTTACCACCAAACATTACACTTCTTTCCCAAGGCGAAATTGTAGCTGAAAGTTTAATTGATTATTTAAAACGCCATGTTGAAATAGAGCAAAAATCCACGAAAGGGGGCTCTGTTGAGTTTTATACAACTGATTCCCCTGAAAATTTTGATAAAGCGGCATTGAATTTTTTTGGAAAGGCTGTGAAATCAAAGCATGTGAGTTTTTGATTTGTTTTTTCTTTTTTAAAATATCTTTTTGAAAAGTTTTCTTATCCTTTATTTTGATATTCCTCAAAATAGATTCAAGCCATTTAATATGCCTTGTATGCTCTGTTTTTAAGGATGCTTGCAGATTATCCAATACTTTATAATAATGTCCAGCATTTCTGCTTGCTTATCTAAAGTCATCGGTTTTTTGAAATAACCTTGCACACGATATTCATAAGCTTCAGCTACTTGAGTTTTTTCTTCCAAAGCACTTGAAAATATAAATGGTATTGTTCTTTTTCTTAGAGCTTCATCAATGTCTATGGCTTTTTTTAAGTCAAGTCCGGACATTTTGGGCATATTCATATCCGAAATAATAATGAATATTTCATCTTTAGTTTTTTTTAGATATTCAAGCGCAATTTCAGGATCCATAAAGTATTCCACTTCAACATCCCAATTTTTTTTAAGTAAAGCCAATTTCAGTAATTCCTTTTCATATTTTTCATCGTCTATGAGCAAGATTTATCCGGATATTTGTTTTATATTTTCCTTTATTGGATTAGCGCTGTCTTTTGAAAGCAATTTTTCTTCTGTTTCTTTCATTATGTTTTGTTTCTTAATTGGTTACTAATACAAATCATCTTCAAAATTAATCTGGCTAAAATGTTATTTAGCTGAAAATTCGGTGAATAAGGATTTTTTATAGCTATGAAAATTGTGTATTAATATGCCCTAAGTGGATAGTTTTATATAATTGTATTGTCATGCAGCATTTGTTTTAACATCCATGAGATTCAAACCTTACCATTTTAAGTGAGGGCGGAATGTCCTTTTTTTATCAATATGTTAGCGGTTTGATATAAGTAGATTTAAACTATAGATTTTAAATTAATATTGGAAATCGTTTTTTTTGTTTGTATTTTTAATGAATTAGTATAAAAAAGTTGTGATCTCTAAATTTGAATATTTAATGTGTTTATTAAAATGAAAAAAAATCAGTTTCTGTTATTTTTATGGATAGCCCCGATGGCTTTTGGTGTATATGGTCAAAACATTGAAGTGCCGCAAGAAGTAAGCGCTCCTGTTCAATCAGCAATTGTTTATTTATATGGTGCAGAAGTTGCTCATAGTAAACAGGTAACTTTAAATGCGGGCAGAAATAAGATTGTTTTTGTTGGCCTATCGCCAAAGCTGAATGCAAAAAGTATACAAGTAAGCGCTACCGGTGATGTATCGATACTCGCCATTTCTGATGCTATCAATTACATGGCAAATCAAAAAGAAGGAAGCAGGATAAAACAATTAAAAGATTCTGTTTCGACTTTAAGCGATGCCATTACAGAAATTAATAATGATAAAGATGCTTATACAACAGAGAAAAATATGCTCTTAAAAAACGATGCTATAGGAGGTAACGAAAAAGGTGTTGCAATAGCCGAACTTAAATTAGCGGCTGATTTCTATAGAAGCCGGATAAAAGAAATTAATGTTGAACTTTCCAGGTTAAACAAAAAAGTTATTCCGTTAAACGAATCTTTGTTAAAGGTCAACCAGCAATTGATGGATCTGAATGCAAAAAACAATCAACCTTCTGCCGAAATATCTATTCTTCTTTCTACCGCAGTGAAAACCACCACTACCATTAATTTAAAATATATCGTTGTTGATGCCGGCTGGGCTCCCAGCTATGATCTACTTGCAGAAGATGTTAATCAACCGATTGAATTAAAATACAGAGCTAAGGTGTTTAATAATACAGGTGTGGATTGGAACGATATTAAAATTAAACTATCTACAGCCGACCCTTCCCAAAGTGCCGCAAAACCTATTTTGTCGGCATGGAACCTTGATTATTATTCCGGAGCAAACTATAAAAACAAGGGCTCCTATGGTTACTCAAATTCATCTATTGTTTCTCAATCAAACCAAGGGTATATTCAAAACGCCCCTTCATCAATGGAAATTCAATCAATAGCTTCAAAAAAAACGGAGGACAGTAAAGTTGTAAAAGCGATACAGTTTGAAGAAATACAGGTTTCGGAGTTAAGTGCCGAGTTTGATATTAAAATAAATTATTCTATTCCCGCTGATTCAAAGCCTTATATCGTGGATGTTACAGAATATAAGCTGCCTGCTACTTTTCAGCATTTCAGCGTTCCGAAATTGGTGAGGGATGCATTTTTATTGGCGCGAATAACAGGCTGGGAAGATCTTGATCTGGTTGAAGGGCCTGCTAATGTTTATTATGCCGGTATATATGTTGGTCAGTCTTACATCTATACCCGAAGTGCTGACGATACATTGGATCTGTCGCTTGGGCGTGACAATAAAGTGCTGGTTACACGAAGTAAGGTAAAAGAATACTGCACAAAAAAAATGTTTGGAAATACTACCAAAGAAACATTTGCTTATGAAATGGTTGTAAAAAATAACCGGAAAACACCTGTACAAATTGATATTGAGGATCAGTTACCTGTTTCAACGCAAAGCGACATAACTGTGGAAGCCCTTGAAACATCAAAGGGGGAATATGATCCGAAAACAGGAAAATACGCATGGAAATATACCTTGCAACCGGGTGATGTTAAAAAAATAGCCTTTTCTTTTGCTGTGAAATATCCTAAAAATACCAATATCAATCTGCAAAAAACGAAAACTCAAATGCGTGCTATGTTTTAACAAAAACATTTAGAAGCATAGCTATTTAGCCGTTGAAATGATGCAACAGAAAAATTATTACATATTGCTTGGGGTAAGTAATACTGCCAGTTCCGATGAGCTGAAAATTGCTTATCGTACACTTGCAAAAAAATACCATCCCGATAAGAACCCCAATAGCAAAACTGCAGAAGAGAATTTTAAAGAAATACAGCAAGCATATACTATTTTATCAAATCCTGAAAAACGTAAAAGATATGATCTGAAATTGTCGGCTGGAAATACAAATTCTAATCCCCGACAACGACCCTATACCCAATATACCGGAAATGCCTATCAATACGCGCAACAACAGGCACAATCTCAGTCGCAACAGCAGAACCATACAACGCGAAAAACAAAGGCGCCTAAACACGATAAAACCGAGAATTATCAAATACCCTTAAGTATTGGCATCGCCCTGCTTTTACTTTATTTTATAATCTCCTATTCCGACAGGAAAACAGAAGCATTAAACGTAACCAATAGTGGATCATTGAACGTGATTAATCAGCAACCTATGGCTGAGGAAGAAAAAAGTGTAATGCCGATGATCGGGGATTTCGACTCTCCATATTCTGTTTTTTTTGGCGAAGAAATAGCGAATGAGTATAGCAAAAACAATATTAACATTCACAACAGCCGTGAATCGGAGGCAATCGTGTGCCTGGTAGAAAATAAAAAAACAAAGAGGACCATTCGCAATCAATATATGAATATAGGGAGCTCTTTTAAAATGAACAACATACCTGATGGGGAGTATTTTTTAAAAGTATATTACGGAACCAATTGGGACACTGTAAGAACATTCCTGGATAATAAAGTGAAAGGCGGTTTTTTGAATGAGATCAACTTTGTAGAATTAAAAAATAACAATAAATTTTTTAAAATGACGCAAGAGCTATCAAATTCGGGTTCATCATTTTCTTCCTATGAAATTGAGATAAACCCTTCTCAGAAAAAAGACATTAATATAATTACTGCTGAGCAGTTTTTTAAATAGTTTTTTGCTTTTTTTTGTCAATATTCCAAAATATTCATACTCATTAGACTTTAAATAAGTTAATTATTTATGCTAATCAGGCTCAATTTCTTGATAGGCTCGAAATGATTGCGCGCATGGTCTTTTCGAGCTTTTCGAGAAAATTGTACATAAGCATTTTAACCCTCAATTTCGTTGTAAACATTATAATGTATTTTATCATATATAAAGTCTATTAAGTGAAAAAAAGATCCCTTTCTTCAATACAATGAAAACGAGCATTGATTAAAGTTCGGCAATGTATTGTCAACTATCAACTGCTTCAATTCACAGCCATGCTTGCAATCATAGCCTTTTGCAATGAAGTGAATTATTTTTGATATGTAAAATCCATGTATCATGAAAAAGATAATTTTTTTGCTGGGAGTAGTTGTATTTTCAGCATGCCAAAAAGAAGAGTTCATTATAGACTCTGAAATAGATCATAAGAAAACGCTGATCATTGATGATGAACTGGCTGCCTTCCCTGCGCCTGCTCATATAATTTTTGTTTGGTTTGAGAATAAAAATTATTCTCAGATCATAGGTTCTTCAGCAGCACCTTTTATCAATTCTCTTATTTCGAAGGGAACGCTTTTTACAAACTCCCATGGTTTAGGTTATCCATCCTATCCTAATTATATAGCATTCTTTGCAGGAACAAAAAATGGAAAATACAACAATGATTGTATTGTTGGTGCTCCTTTTGGAATTGCAAATCTCTATACTCAATTAAAAGCGAAAGGTAAAAGTTTTTCGTGGTATAGCGAAGGTCTGCCCTCCATCGGCAGTAAAGTATGTTATTCCGGATCATACGTTGAGCGTCATAATCCAACGCAATGTTTCTCCAATGTTCCATCATCTGCAAATAAAAGATGGAGTGATTTCCCTTCCAGCTTTTCTTCACTCGAAAGAGTGGTTTGTATTTCTCCAAACTTAAATCATGATATGCACGATGGCAGTATCTGGCAAGGCGACAACTGGTTAAAAAACAATTGCAGCAATCTTATTAACTGGTGCAAAACAAATAACTCTGTTTTTGTGGTTTATTTCGATGAGAACAATGGGGCAGAAGGGAATCGTATACCGGTAATAGCAGTTGGGCAGCCTGTGAAAGTAAATTATAAAAGCAACACTTATTACGACCATTATAATTGGACAAGAACCATCCTTGCCTTTTACGGGGCTACTCAAATTGCAAATTCAAAATCACGGCAAACAATTACTGATTGCTGGAAGTAAGCCCGTTAATCGTTATTATGCCCTATACTAGTTTAGTAATTTGTAATATTTTTATTCTCCGTTATTTTATTTGATCTGTTTTTTTTTGCAATCATCCGAAACAATAATGGGAATTCTAGTTGCTCTCCTTCCAATTTGTATAAAATAATTTGTTTCAATTTAAAGGATTCAAATACTAATGTACCCTCCATGGATTATTTCCTTGTTCTATTTTAACCCTTACCTTTACATTATATATGAAATCCGCATTACGATCAAATATTGAAAAAACAATTGGCCAAACTATTACAGATAGTGAGTTTGATCAATTTTCAAAATTGATGCTTGAGAAATCGTATGATAAAAAGGATTTCCTGATCGAGGAGGGACATGTATGTAATGATATTTATTTTATTGAGCAAGGTTCGTGTTACTCTTATATTACCGATCAAAAAGACGATAAACATGCAGTTCAGTTTGCATTAGAAGGATATTGGATCTCTGATCTGTACAGTTTTTTCTCTTCCCGAAAAGCAATTTATACGATAGAAACCCTTGAAGCAACCAAAGTACTTGCTTTAAATAAATCGAATTTTCAAACAGCCTGTGATAGTATACCTTGTTTTGATCGTTTTTTCAGAGTATTAATACAAAATGCTTATGTATCGGTTCAGTATAGACTTGCTAAAACAAATAGTGAGGATGCAGAAAAGAGATACCTGGAGTTTTCCAAATCTCACCCGGACTTCGTTCAGCGTATTCCTCAATACCTTATTGCTTCTTATCTGGGCATCAAACCACAATCTCTTAGTAGGATCCGTAAAGAAAAAGCACGTAAGTAGTCTGTTTCAAAAAATATAAATTTTATTTAATTATTCGGAATTAACCGAAATCCTTTACAGTAAAAGGATGCGCGGGAGAGTTTGAAATTGAAAATATGCCGATCTAAGTTTGTTAAATAATCACAATATTAATGAAGAAGAGAAATTTATTAACCTATGTGAATCAGGAGAAGTAATAAACTACCGAACTTTGTACTGAAGTAAAAAACTAATTTTACTTTAAATAAAAAATGAAAAGATCAGATTTTTTAAAAATAATAACCTTATCACCCTTAGCTCTTGCAGCCATGAAACTTAAAGCATTAGAAACAATCACTCAGGAATTAACTCGAACAGAAAAAATGCCGGTTTTGTTTTTAGGACATGGCAGCCCAATGAATGCCATTGAGGAAAATGAATTTGTAACAGGTTTTAGAAACATTGGAAAAGGCATTCCAACACCAAAAGCAATTTTGGTTATCTCTGCTCATTGGGAAACAAAAGGAACCTTTGTAACCGCCATGGATAAGCCACGCACTATCCATGATTTTGGAGGTTTCCCCAAGGCTTTGTTCGATGTTGAATATCCTGCGCCCGGTAGTCCCGAATTAGCAAATGAAACAAAAAACATTATCAAAAAAACACAAGTTGGATTGGATGAGAAATGGGGTCTGGATCATGGAGCATGGTCGGTTGTAAAGCATTTATACCCTAAAGCAGATGTCCCTGTAATACAAATGAGTATAGATTATACACAGGGAGCTCAATATCATTATGACTTGGCAAAAGAATTAGCATCACTGCGTAAAAAAGGTATACTGATCGTGGGCAGCGGAAATATGGTTCACAATTTAGGAATGGTGGCCTGGGATAAACTAAATACAGATGCGTATGGTTATGATTGGGCAATTGAAGCCAACGAAAAAATGAAAAAATATATCTTAACAGATGAGCATCAGCCGCTAATTAATTTTAAATCTCAGGGTAAAGCCTTTGACCTGGCAATTCCAAGCCCGGAGCATTACCTGCCTTTGATCTATAGCCTTGCATTAAAAGAAAAAAACGAAAAAGTAACGATCTTTAATGATAAAGCGGTGGCCGGCTCTTTAACGATGACCTCTTTAAAAATAGATTAATTTATGAAAACAACCCTCTTATCATTTTTAATAATTTTTAGTACAATGAATTTTACCGAAAAAGATGTTAAAAGTCCATTGCATTATTTGGTGAAACATCCTAAAATAGAAAACGGACAAACACCATTACTGATCTTGTTACATGGTGTGGGAAGTAACGAAAAAGATCTGTTTTCTTTTGCTGGTCAGTTACCTGAAAATTTTATGGTGATATCTGCCCGGGCACCTTTTGAGGTTGCCACGGACAGTTATGCCTGGTATGAAGTAGATTTTTCTACCGGGAAACCGGTTATCAATAAAGAAAAAGCTGAAAAAAGCAGGATCCTTATTCTTCAATTCATAGATCATTTAAAAGAGAAATATAAGTTTGATAGTAAACAGGTTTATTTATGTGGTTTCAGCCAGGGAGCCATTATGTCGTATAGTGTTGGTTTAACGAGTCCTGATAAAATAAAAGGAATTGCCGTATTGAGCGGCAGATTGCTTGAGGAAGTAAAACCATTAATAAAACCGGTAGCACAATTAAAACAATTAAATGTATTCATCTCCCATGGTACAAATGATAATGTTCTGGGTATTCATTATGCCAAAGAGAGTAATTCTTATCTGAAGGAATTAGGTGTTAATTCAACATACCGGGAATATCCCGAAGGGCATACTATCAGTAATGCTATGATTGCCGATTTAATAAAATGGCTTAGTGGAAAATGAGTTGACATTTAAGAGCCTGTTTAATTTATTTTTTAATTGATTCGACAATATTCATACATCCCTTAATTGGGATGTGCAAAGCAATCTCAAATCACGGTGCATTTCGTCATTGTGTCTCGTTCTAAAATAGTTGCACTACATACTGTGTGCATCGCTGCTTTTAATTGCGCCCCGCAACTTTTCCCTTCGTAACAGAGCAGCGGCAAACACCATAACCCATAACATAAAAGCACCTATATTGATACGTTCCCAGATCCCTATCCTTGGTGTGGGTAAACTTGCGGGGATACCCGGAGCCTCCACACCTATCAACACTCCAAACACTATAAAAACAACAAAAGTAGCGATGGTAAAGAGGCGGAAACGTTTTCCTAAGGCCGCTGCTCCAAATCCCATCATAAGCATCATAAAGAGAAGCGTTATCATTGCCCAGGCAATGTGCAAGGCATCGGTCAGTGTAGGTTCGTTTCCACGTAAGTGCATGGGGGGCCAGTAAAGGTTAAAAACACTGTAAACGATGATTAAAATCCCCATAATGCGCAGGGGGCGCTTACCTTCTGCCGATTTAAGGACACCCCACCCAAAGCCAACAAAAAGGAAAACATAAAGGAAGCATAGACCCACCCATAAAGGCCGTGTTGGCGCATTTATTGCCGACAGCTCACTTACCGTTTGGGAAACGATGCTGTATTCCTCCCACTGCAAAGGAACAAAGATGTTTATGGCAACATAATAAAGCGAAGAGAGCATACCGCAAAAGAGCAGGACTTTCGGTATTGTGATTTGCCGGTCAGGAATCAGCGGGATAGCCACCAAGCCGCCCACAATTACCGGGAGCCCCCACATGGCATGTAACCAATGAAGACCTTGTAGAATGACGATTTCGACCCAAAACCATACAATTAAACCCGCTAAGGCAAGGCCAGCGGCTATCCAAGCGTATGTAGCCCTTCGAAGAACCGCAATAAAGGCAACAGTATTCAGTATTCCTAGTCCAAAGAGGATGATGCCGGGAATCAAGAAATTACTGAATACTCCATTCATAATGTCAACAGGCATGTCCATTAATCTGCCATCTGGTTCTGCAATAAGAAGGCTTCCGCCCGATAAGCAACCTGCTGCCTCGTAACCAAGTATGCTAAGCAGGGTTATCCGCTGCCATCTCGCCTGGCCAAGCTTCTTTTGTGTTTGTACTTTTTTTCTCGTGTATTCTAAAGTTACAGGCATAGCATCTTCATTTATTGTTAATAGTCTAATTGATATTCTTCAACTTCTTTAGCAACCTTCTTACCGGTTTTTAAGGTTTTAACTTGCAGTGCCAAAAAACGTTCTACATCATAAATTGCGTTATGTGCCGAGGGATTTATTTTGGGCAATATGAGGTCAAAAGCATGATCGGTTTGTGGTAAAATATGCAAGACTGCCGGTACCTTTTCTTCCGCCAAACGAGAATGCAAAAAATGGGTGGTTTTTGCCGGGGCCATCAGGTCATGTTCGCCATGTATCAGCAGAGTGGGCGGACAGCCCGAATGTACATGCGAAACTGGTGAGAAAAGAGCATAAGCGTCAGGATGCTCATCCGGATGGCCACCCATTAGCGGGGCAAAAGCGCCTGCATTTACAAAGCCTTTGTCAAATTTCAGGCGATAATAATCTTTCCCCATACTTTTTTTTACCCACTCGGGCATTTTGGTGGGGGCCTTTTTTTTGGGTTGGCCTGGTGTGGACCGGGTGGTAAGGTGTTGATTAGTGTGGTAATACATTGCTTTTAGATCGGTGGGGCCATATAGGGAAATCACTGCGCGTACGCTGAAGTCCTTTCCTTGCAGTTCCGGTGGTGTAAACTGTGCATTGTGGGCGGTGTAGGCAGTCATTAAAGCAAGTTGTCCTCCCGCAGAACCACCACCCACCACAATTTTTTTTGGATCCACTTTGTAAGTTTTTACATTTTCTTTCATCCAAACAATGGCGCGTTTTACATCGTTCACCATTCCCATCATATCCGTTTCAGGGGCTAGCCGGTAAGCCACATCCATGATCACATGCCCCTGGGCAGTCAAATGACTAAAAAACGGACGGGTACCCAGGTCTTTATCAAGCATATACCATGCACTGCCGTGCATGTAAATAAAAGCTAAACCTGAAGGCGCAATGGCAGGCGGAGGTTGCCAAATGTCGCACAAAAGTTGTTGGTTGGTGCCGGGAATAGTTGCAAATGGAATGTTTTGTTCCAGGCGTGGATCCGGAACAACAGGTAACCTTAATAGGAAGCGTGTTTGAAGAAAATGATTTTTTTGTTTGCTACTTATACGGTTTTTCCAATTCGCCCCGAAAGCCTTTTCAAAATTGCTTGAAGAGGCAGGAGGGCGAGTGATCCTGAATACATGTATAGAAAAAACAAACATGTTATAAATTCCGATTAAACTGATGAAGATAGAACCTGTTGTAAGTCCTGCAGTTGTGCACAATACACCTAACAAAGCAAATAAAGGCGACAATGCTGAGGTGTATATTTTTAAGATCCAAAAAGCCGGTGCCGGCCATTGAAATTGCATGAAAAGTGAAAGGCTCATTAACGCTGTCAAACCACCTAAAACACCAGCGATAATTTGCAGGATTATTATTACTATTTCCATGTGTTTTTTCTATTTGATTTTTTACATACTATTAGATCTGCAATCCAACATAGTTTTTGAATGGAAGAAATGATATTATCAAAAGTCCATATTTTAGAACCATTTCCATATGATAGTAAGCACTGTTCGTATTGATTGATGTCAAAAACAAATAGACACTTCATACAAATTGTGAATTTTTTAAGCAGAATAAAAAAAGGGAAATCACATGAATGGATAGGCTTGTTTATAGGCCAAGCAATTAGAGAAAGGCTAGCAGTTTTTTAATGAATAGCAATTAAGAAGGTAAGAAGGGATTTTTTTATGGCTGGAAAAGGGATGGCACTAAAAAACAGAGACAAGCGATAAGGCTTGTCTCTGTTGGTGTTTACCTATAGCCAAATGTGAGCAAAATTTTTAAAATTACAAAGGATGCTCAGGTTTGGGTCTGTAGGGGGCATCTCCTGAAATCAGGAGAAAAAAGATTGATCTTATTCTGCTTTATCGTATAGTTTAATATCCAATTTGGACAAGTCACCCTCTTTTTGTTTGGACTTTAAAAGTGCTAAAAAATCATGCGCAGCTTGTGCGCTTTCTGCCTCTTCAATTACAGTTATTTGATTTTCATTTTCTATCGAGCTGCAAACACTCAATACTTTGATACCGGCTTTTTCACGAATGGGTGCACCTGCATCAAAGCCTTTTTTCCAATCAGTAAAACTTTTTACTTCAAGAGTAATTATCATAATTACTTTACCATTTTTAAAAGGGGTAAATGCCAGTGTAACTGCCATAACTAAGGATAACGTTGCTGCAATAATTATTTTTTTTGCACTTTTCATATTTTTTTCCTTTAGATGATTTAGATCGCTTGATTTAAAATTTTGATTTCGGGGACGGATATAACACCACTTTTTTCCATTGCTTCTTTCATTCCGGGAGCCGACAATATGGCTTTTGCCATTTCAGGATTAGGAACTTCAGAAATAACGGTAATTGAATTTTGGTCGTCCACTGATTGATAGACGCCTTTGATTTTAATTCCAGCCTGCTCACGCATAGCTGCGCCTGCGTCAAAACCTTGTTTCCATTTTGCAAAGTTTTCTACTTTGTGCGAATTGATGATTGTTGTTGCCATTTTTTTTGTTTTTTAAATTGATTAACAAATAATTATGGCACAAAACTACAGGAAGGAGTAATTACAAAACGTTGACTAAAGTCAAGAAATTCAGATGTTGAATATTTTTTTACGGATCCGGCTCAATGTCTCCGGGCTGATGCCAAGGTAGGATGCGATGAAATGCTGAGGCACACGCTGAAATAAAGCGGGTTTAGCTTTAAGTAAGTTTAGGTACCTTATTTCGCCTGTTTTAGTGTGTAAATCAGCCATTTGTTGCTGCAACATACTAGCCCATTTTTGATAACCCGTTAAATGCGCCTCTGTCCACCAGGGAAATTTAGCGAAGGCCTGTTCCCAGTTATCTGCGTTGATGGTAAGCAACTCGCATTCTTCTATAGCTTGAAAATTGAAATTTGATATGGTTTTACTTCTCATGCAGGGCAGGTCGCCTATCCAGTGCCTTTCTTCAGCAAAATAAACAATAGATTCCTCTCCTTTTTCATTCACAATATATTGTCGCAGGCAACCTTTTAAAACAAAAATGGAAAATTTTGGAATTTCTCCTGCCTTCAAAATAAATTCATTTCGTTTAAAATGTTTGAATTCCCATAATTCAAAAAACTTTTCAAACTCGCCTACAGGTATGCTAATTCTTTTCTGAAGTTCCTCTTGAAAAAGCGTGGAATCAAATTCTTTTATTTTTTTCATTTCTTCTCAGGCATGCTTTTATTAAAGGGGACTTTATTTTATAAAAATAAGAATTTATTTATCAGGACTTGAAAGAGAATAGGATCAAAATATAGGATTTAAATAATACTGACATTTTATAAAACAAAAAACCCTTGATAAATGAGAATTTATCAAGGGTTTCTTTCTAAGTACCGCTTCCAGACCAAATATGAACGAAATCCTTGAAGATACAAGGGACTTTGCCCGGATTTGGGAATTATATGGTTACTTGTTACAAAAGCCAACTGAGCTAAATCTATAAATAACAAAGTTACCCTTACTACAAAGACTCGCCCCAATGGTTGATGTTTAATAAATCCTAATATTAACTAGCTCTTTCTATGAAAGAATTTCCTCAAAATAGGATCCCCCGCAGGAATCAACTTATTCAACTATTCCTCAAATGCTATGATAGATAAACTTATTAACAATTGCAATAAGAGTCTCATTTTCAAACGGTTTTCGCAGAAAGCCGTCCACTTTGAGTTTCGCTGTAATTTCCGGCAGGTTCTCTTTTCCAGAAAATAAAATAATGGGAATATTTTTGGTTTCATTGCGGCTTCGCAAATTCTGAACAACGGATTCTCCGCCATCTTCCGGGATATTTAGGTCTAAAAAGATCAAGGACGGTTTATTGCTTTCAATTTTGCGATATATTTCATCTGTACTCATGGCTGTCTCTACAATCAATCCTTCAGCCTCCAGAAAAAAACAAAGCATTTTAAGAACAAACTGGTCATCATCGCAAATAAGAATAGTATCATGTTTCATAATTCAATTTTTAATTTTTTGGAGATTTCAAATTGAAATTCAGACCCCTGCCCAATTTTGCTTTCTGCCCATATCCTTCCATTATGAGCATCTACAATTCCCTTTGAAATGAACAAACCTAATCCGGTTCCCAAGTGTGCAGTTTTTTTTTCCTGCCAATATCGCTCAAAGATATGAGGGAGGTTGTTTTCAGGAATTCCCGGGCCACTATCGGAAACCGAAAAATAAAAATTTTCCATTTGATCTTTCACTGATAAAACAATTTTTCCTTTTTCGGGCGTAAATTTTATGGCATTTCCTATGAGATTGTTAAGCACTTGTTTTATTCGATAAGGATCGCAGATCAACATGGAATCATTTTCAGGTATTTTGTATGTCAGATCAATGGATTTTTCCTTCGCTTTTGTAATAACTGATTGTATAACATCTTCGATTAGTTTTTTTACCGACACTTCCTCCAATTTTACCGGCAAAACCCCCTGCTGAATTTTTGAAAAATCAAGAAGGTCGTTTATTAATCGCTCCATAAAATTTGAAGCCTCGGTTAACGTTGAAACTAATTTATTTAATTTTTCATGTTCGTTCGCTTTTGCAAATGTGTTTATTAATTGAAAACCACTTTTTATGGCCGATAATGGGTTTCGTAAATCATGCGATACAATTGAAAGGACATCTTCTCTTTCCCTGATGGCCTGTTGTGCCTCATGATACAGGTTACTATTATCTATGGATAAGCTCATTCTGTACCCTACAAGTTTAATGAATGTAATATCGTCCTCAGAAAATTTTCTTTCCGAAGGAGACATAACCAAAACAAAGACACCGATTATTCTCTCTCGCGCAACTAAAGGAACAAAGAGAAGTGCTTTAGGATTCAGCGCATAAAACATTTTAAACTCATCTTCGCCAGGGGTAATCGTTTGCAGAAAAAACTCGGTAACATTTTCAATGTGCAAGGGTTCCATGGTTTCTGTTATGGCCCCAGCTCTATACGGTAAAATTTCCGGCTTTAAAAATAGCGATGAAGCTAATGATTTAAGATCTTCCATCCGCGATTTTTCCACGTGCAAGCTTACTTTTGGAATAAACCGATTTTTTTCACTTATATAAAGTATAGCATAGTCGGCCAGGAAGGGTATGCACAGATTTACCATATTAACAAGTCGCTTATCAAAATCGATATTCTCAGAAAGCAATACGCTTGTGTCGGCTAAGAATTTTTGTTGTGCTTCGTATCGCTTTCTATCAGAGAGATCCCTGACAAAAGCAGTAAAAACCATTCCCTTTTCAGTTTCAAACGGAACCAGTGAAATGTCAACAGGGAATTCAGTTCCATCTTTACGCTGCGCAAAAAGATCAAGCCCTAAGCCCATCGGTCTTGAAACCGGATGGGCCATGTACTTTATTCTATGACCAACATGTTTCATCTTAAAACGCTCGGGCAGGAGTAGTTCCAAAGGTTTGCCAATTACTTCTCCTGGGTCGTAACCGAATTTACTTTTAAATTGATTGTTTACAAATTCTATTGTTCCGTGCTTGTCAACAATAATAATTGCATCCTGATATTGCTCCAGGAGTCCGCGAAATTTTTTTTCGGAACGGATCAGGATTTCCTGGGTCTTTTTTCGCTCGGAGATATCTCTCACAAAAGCCTGCCACTGACCATTTGGGAGTATTTTTGTGCTTATTTCGGTTTGTATAAGAGTGCCATCCTTTTTTTTCAAAAACCATTCGTTCGTCCTGCTCTGACCCGGCTTCATGAGAAATTCTTTTTGTTTCTGGAGCCTTGGGAGATCCTCTTCGCGCAGCACATCCATAATGGTTTTTCCAATAATTTCCTCTTTGGTGAATCCTAACATTTGGCAGCCTGCCGTATTCACATTTGTATAGTGACCATTTAAATCTGCAATAAAAATTCCATCAGAAGCCTGCTCAAATAGCTGTTGGAATTTTTCTTCATTAACATTGGAAGCTTTCTGGATTTCTTCAAAATCTGAAATATCCCTCACGCTAACTAATATCTGCTGCACATTGCCGGAATCATCCCTTATAGCTGTTGCATCAAGGTTCACAGGAAACGAAGTTCCATCTTTACGAATGTGTTTCGTTTCATATAGGTGATGTCCTTCCTTTTTAAGTATATCAATATTTTCAGCAAGTTTTGGTAACGATTCAGGATGCATAATTAGTGTAATGGGTTTGCCTGTTAGTTCATCTACTCTGTACCCATACATTTTAGCGAAAGCAGGATTTACCAACTCAAACGTATTCTTGTCGGGAAGTACTATAGCAAATGGCCAATCAGAATGCTCAAACATATATTGCCATCGATGAGCAATTTCTTCAGTTTCCTGAGATTTTTTCAACTCTCTGATGATTACTAAAAAACCGTTTTCAGAATTATTTCCGGCAAGACGAATAATAGTTTCGCTTACCCAAAAATACTCCCCATCTTTTTTGACACGCCAACCTATGTTTTCACAAAATCCTGTTTTATGCACAGTTTTAATTGCAGTGTAAGCCGCTTTTACGTTTTCTTCCTTATAAAAAATTGATAACTGCTTTCCTATAACATCCTTTTCTGAGTACCCGGAGATCTTCTCCGCTGCTTCATTCCAGGTTATAATATTTCCATTAAGGTCAATAAAAAACATAAAGTAAGAAGGAGAATTCTTTATATGTTTAGTTATTGACAATTCATCGATCACAGGACCACTTGCTGTTTCCATAAACTTCAAATTACTCATGGGAAAATTATATACTCTTAATCTCAATTTCAATTCCTTTTCAAAGTTATTTTTAAAAATTCAAATCACATGTTTGATTTCGTTAACGAAATGATAAACATAGCCAATAGGAGTTTTTGGTAGGTTAATTTATTGCGGAAGAATTATTATTCCTGCATATAAGCAAGGATTAAGGGGCTTTTTGAAATGCCGACAATGTGGCGGCAGATTATGTGGAAGTGCCTCAACAGGAGGAAGCGGTATAAAGCACCATTTTTACCATTGTAAATATCCTTGCAAGGAAGGATTAACTTTGCACTTGAAGCAGAACTCATTCTTCATTCGCTTCGGTACAGTGAAACGAAAAGACTAAGGGGAAATGCAGAAAGGCTACGAGATTATCGTAGCCTTTTCTGCTTCACTGTACCCGGGATCGGACTTGAACCGATATGTCCGCAATGGTCACAGGATGAAATGATTTGTTATAATAATTGAAAGTGTGATTTATTATATGTGATAAAATTGAACAGCCAATCTTTAATAACAGGCTCCAAGTCTGATCACACTTTGCATTCAACAGATCATCAACAACCGGTTCTGTCCATTTTTTTCCTTTGGTGCACGGTGAAGACAAGGAAGAACTTTGCTTTCAGGATGATCAACCGCCAACCTCCATAAGTGACCTAGACCTAAGCTGATAGGGTGTGCCTCAGGTTTAGGCAGATAATGTAGATCAAAGAAATGTTCACTTAAAAATGATTCAAACCCTTCATCTGCTCCACGATATATTTTTTTGAGTTTATCACGTATTTCGGGAACAAGCACTTTTTGTTTAGCTTGTGAATTTGGCAAGATTTCACTCGACTCGCCATAGTAAGTGCATAAAAAAGTATCGATTGGTATTGGAGAGCGATCTACATGAAAAGAATAAACATCGGTTGGGAAAAAGGGGTGGGTATCATCTCTCTCATAGCACTTGATCAGATTTAGGATTGGAGACGCGCCATGAGCTTCCAACACCTTCAAGTCATTTAAAAGAAATTCACGAGCAAGCTGCCCTTGTTCACTCAACTGAAGTTCAAAAAGCTCATCCTCATCAAGTGCAGCTAGATTTCTGTTTAGTTCTATCTTATTAGCAATCTCAGAAAAATCACCTATTAGTTTACGAGTCCAGCAAATCGCATTAATTTCTCCATGAAAAGGCGTGGAAACAAGGTCTTGAAAATTCGTGACATAATGAATTTGATTTGCGGTATGAGATAAATCTATCATAATGGCTAATGTTAGGCATAAAAATCATTTAAAGAAGTAAAAAATTTTGAGCTTGGAAACACCCCAAAATATTTTTGCATCAGATTCAAAAAAGTAATTTCTTGAATTATGTGCGCTAAGTTAGACAAAGGGACATGTGCAGGAGATAAAACGGATCAGATAAAACAGTGAATTTTCCGCACACCAAAACCGCATACCTCTGGTCAAAGTTTCGGCAAAAAAAAGAGAGACAAAACTGTAAAGCTTGTCTCTCTTTGTACCCTATGGATTGAAATTATCGAACTTTATTGATGATTTTGGCCGAATCAGAAAATTAAAGGCTTTCATGGAAATTAAACAGTTTGCGTAATTATTAGCCCTATTATCCTGAGTTCTCTATGCCAGTTTTTAAAACTTGACGTATATACGTCAATATTGACACTAATAAATGTAAGCTCCCCATAATTGGACTATTCAAAAGTAGACTTTTTTATTAAATTATTAATACTAGTTGAACCTTGCAAAGCAAGATTCTTTACAGAATCTTGCTTTGCAAGGTTTTTTTGTTTAAACATTATTGGAGACAATCCTCCAAGACTGTCATGGGGTCGGTGATTATTATAATCATTCATAAATTCTTCTGTAATTTCTCTTGCCTCGTTAAGATCCTTGAACAAATATGCATCCAATACATTTCTTCTGTATGTACCATTAAATCTTTCTATAAACGCATTTTGCGTTGGTTTGCCGGGTTGGATATAGTGAAAGTTGATCTTGTGCATCTTACTCCATTCTTCGGTTAATCCAGCAATAAATTCAGGACCATTATCCATTCGTATTGTATGGGGTTTTGTTCTTTGTTTAATTAATCTGTTAAGCACCCACACGATCGAGTTGCTCTTGAGTGAATGATCAATTTCTATATGAAGTACCTCACGGTTATAATCATCAATGACATTAAATGTTTTAAACTTCCTTCCATTCGTTAAAGCATCGTGCATAAAATCAATTGACCAGGTGTGGTTTATATACGCAGGCACCATAAGTGTTTCCTTAGTTCTTGCAGGCAAACGTCTTTTTCCTTTTCTACGGATATTTAAATGCATGGCTTTATAAATTCTATGTACTCGTTTATGATTCCAAATATTTCCTTCAAGACGTATACGCCCAAAAGCTTTCCAAAATCCTTCACGTGGATGTAAATCAGCTTTTAAACGTAACTCATTCATGACTAATGTATCGTCTTTTTTAGTTTTATAATAAACTGTTGCTTTACCAAGGTTCAAAATCTTGCACGCCCTACTGATGCTGTAAGTTCCTTCACTACATATTTCAGTAGCCATCTGTTTTTTTACGCAAGGCTTTAAAGCTTTTTTTCGATGATCTCTTTTGCTAATTTTAAATCCAAAGCTAATTCAGCGTACATATGCTTTAAGCGACGGTTTTCCTCTTCAAGAGACTTCATTTTCTTTAGCTCATCAGAGTTCATTCCGCCATAACGCTCGCGCCACTTGTAAAACGCCGCTTTACTAACGCCATGATCTCTTACTATTTCAATTACTGATTTGCCGTTATCAAACTCTTTAAGAATTGCGGCAATTTGTTCTGGGCTGAATCTTTTTTTCTTCATTTTTGATTAGGTTAATTTATTAGTTTTTTTTCTACTAACAAATAGTCCTAATTTTTGGGGAGCTTACAATACAACAAAGCAAGAAGTTTTATTGAAGCAACTTTATGTTGATTGTCATTCGTGTTTTCGTATGCGGAAAATACTTCTTCAAAATGGGGAGCAAACTCCTGAAACTTCGCTTCATTCAGCTTAAAAAAATTGGTATGCAGAATATTGAAGAATGGAAACTCCTTTTCAAAGTCGGGTTTAAAAAATGAAAAACATTCTTTTTTGAAATAAATCAAATAACCGTTTGCCGAATTGTCTCTGTAAAAACTATAAAGCAGTCCGGGTGATTGAAAGACAAGGAAAGAATTAAGTTTGGTAACATTCGTGTTGTCATAAGTTATTTTTGTTTTGCCCGCATTTGAAACTAAGGCAATGAAATAAAAGTCTTTACGAAAGGGCGGTTTGTAATTGCTGATTGAGCCTTCGTTCTCTTTTAGTCTTAGGCAAAAGAAATTTGGGTTTTTTGTCTTGTAATTTGAAGGAATAGAACTAAGAAAATCATTGATGTCTTTGTAATTGGGAATGATATCGTCTCTGCCTTCCATTTCAATTTTGTTGTCGTTGTCCTAAAATGCCCTATAACGGTTTGCAGCTACACGCAGGCAGGGATTTTTAGCACTAAACTTCATACGAAGAACTGAACTTTAAATTTAGCACTTTCCTGTCATACGAAGCACGAAACCCCTGCTTGCTTGTAGGTGCTGTTATAGCCAGTGGTTCTTGTCGTCTGTCCTTGTAAACCATTGTGATTGTTGAGATTCAGTGTCAGTGTCATTGTCTGTTGGGTTGTGCGTTGCGTTTTTTATTTTTTTGAAGGGTCGGTAAATTTTTTAAAACAATTTTGTCTTGCGTTGGCTTTGCAAGCTCTTTGACAAAGCTTTGGTCTGCGTGTTGGCTTTGTGGGGCTTTGGCAATGTGCTTGCAAATTGGGTAGCAATTAATAATTTAATGTCAGTCCAACTCCAAATCCCATATCGCTATCGTAGTGTGTTCTAATCCCCATATTTCTATTTATGATATAACGCAAGTCAACCATAAATTCTTTGTCTGTATTTACCATAAAACCAGCTCTTATTCTTTTCGTAATCGGTATATCTTCTCGCATTAAAGAAAGTCGAACAATTCCATCGTGATACACTTCTGCCTGAAAATTCACCAACATTGGAAGCGTGTACATAAACCCTAAACTTACAGCAGTTCTGTTGTCTTTTTTATTTACTTGTCCGAATAAATTTTCTTCTTGTTCATCAATTCCCATTTTTCTGTAACGCCAATCAAAACCAATAAACGGCATCAGCCATTGCATTTTTCCAATGTATCGTCCTATATGTGTTTCGGTTTCATAGCCGTGCATATCATTGTAGCCTAAACGCCATTCTGAACCTATGCTCCAACGAGTGTTTTGTAACATTGCCATTCCATCGTTTCCGTTGGTAGCAAAATCGTTGTCTGCCATAAAATGAAATTTACGGTCGTCTGCAAATAGTTTACGTTGAGCCAATTTAGGATTTGTTATTAAAGGATTTGGAGCTTGATTTTCATAAGTAAATACTCTGCCCATACCACTCATCATATGGTAGAGAATATGACAGTGAAAAAACCAATCGCCTTCTACATTGGCGTTAAATTCCAATGTATCGGTTTCCATTGGCATAATGTCCACAACATTTTTTAAGGGTGCATTGGCGCCTTGACCATTGAGTAAACGAAAATCGTGTCCGTGCAAGTGCATTGGATGTCGCATCATAGAGTTGTTATATAAAACGATACGAACATTTTCACCTTTTTTGATTAGAATTTTATCAGTTTCAGATATTACTCTATTATCTAAACTCCAAACATAGCGGTTCATATTTCCTGTTAGTGTAAATTTTAACTCTTTTACGGGTGCATCTTTTGGAAGTGAAGTATTGTTGGGTGATTTCAACATTGCATAGTTTAACGTAACAATATCTGCCAAAGCATTGGCGTTGTATCGGTTTGGGTCGTTATCACTTTGTTTTGGTTTGCTGTCTCCAGTAATTTCCGGATACATTACCACATTCATATCCATTTGATTTAGGCTCATATTCATTCCCATATCGTCCAAATCGCCATTCATTTTCATCATATCATTCATCATCTTCATTCCTTCAAAATACTTCAATCTTGGTTGTGATGATTTCAGTTGTTTTATGCCGTTGCCAATGTATAATGATGCAGAATTGGTTCTGTCTTCGGTGGTTGCCAAAAATTCAAAAGCCGTATTTTCGGCAGGAATAGTTACAATAATATCGTAGGTTTCAGAAACAGCAATAATCAATCTATCTACTTCAACAGGCTCTACATCGTTGCCATCGTTGGCTACTACTGTAATTTTGCCACCTGCATAAGTGAGCCAAAAGTAAGATGATGCTCCACCGTTTGAAATTCTTAAACGCACTTTGTCACCTGCCTTTAATTCCTTTCCGTCAATGGCTGTAAGGTCTGTACTCGGTTTACCATTCATCAATATTTTTTCGTAATACACATCGCTTACATCCATTGCCAACATTCGTTTCCATTCGTTTTTTAGTTTGGTTTTGAAATGCCCAGCTTTAATGGCTTCTGCATAACTTTGAACGGCATTTTTTTTCAATGCTGGGTAATCGTTGGCATTATGCAACATTCTGTGAATGTTTTCAGGTTTTAAGTCTGTCCATTCGCTTAATACAATGGGAACGGTAGGTAAATCATCAATTCCCTTTCGAAATGTTTTGTCATCAGATTTTTTGAGCATTATAAAATTGCCATACATTCCTATTTGTTCTTGCAAACCCGAATGACTGTGATACCAATGTGTGCCATTTTGAATAATTGGAAAACGGTAAACGTGTGTAGTATTTGGCTTGATTGGCATTTGCGTCAAATTAGGAACGCCATCTTCTTTGTTGGGTAAAAATAAGCCGTGCCAATGCAAAGATGTTTCTTCTTTAAGCAAATTATGAACGTAAATTTCTGCTGTGTCGCCTTCTGTAAAGACGAGCGTTGGCATAGGGATTTGTCCGTTTACGGCTATGGCTCTTTTGAATTTCCCAGTAAAGTTTACCAAAGTGTCTTTTACATAAAGGTCGTAACGAACTGTTTTTTGAGCGGATATATTATTACTGACCAATAGTAAAAATACTATCGGCAGCAATTTTTTTGAAAGAATATTTTGTAGAACCATTTTAAGATTTTCATTTGTTGAGTTTAAGAAATGGCGTAACCGTTTTCGATTACGCCAAATTGGAGTTTATTTAATGGTTTCTACTGTTTTGCCACAAGTAAGCATTTGCGAACCGTAGTATGGATTTTTTACTGCGTTTTCTTTGCTCAACCAATTTGCTCC
This sequence comes from Bacteroidia bacterium, assembly GCA_030654175.1. Taxonomy (GTDB): domain Bacteria; phylum Bacteroidota; class Bacteroidia; order 2-12-FULL-35-15; family 2-12-FULL-35-15; genus 2-12-FULL-35-15. The sequence continues at coordinate 184,359 of JAURXZ010000042.1, read as the reverse complement.
TTTACCATCGTTATACATTGGGCAATTTTGATAGTATATAGAATAATCCTGTTTACTGACTTTGAGCAAAGCATAAAAGTTTGCTGACAAATCCATAAAAACGACACGCTGTTTTTCTATAATTGTAGTAGCTACAATTTTTTCGGTATTTGATTTTAAACTACTCATCACTTTCATCCAAACAGTGTGTTCTTCTGATGAGAGTTTTTCCATTTTAACCGAATTGATATTTGCAAGTACGTCTTTAGCTAATGTTGAAACTAATTTACCGTCTGATTTTACCAAAGCATCTTTTAAAGCAAAGTAACTTTCGAAAATCGTTTTCAGTTGATTTACTTCTTGCTTCGTTTCAACTACGTTTTCTTGATTGTGCATTGAGTGGTCTTCAATAACTGCGGTTGAAACAATTGCAGTTTTCTTTACCCTTTCGTATTGGCAACATCCAGCAAGTTTACTATACACATCATCTGGAGCGAGGAATTTGTCGCTATCATAACCAGCCAAAGCAATGCGTTTCAAGATTTCATCTTGATTTGTTTTGATACTGTCGTAAGTTATTGTTGCCATTTTGCTGTCTTTGTTCCATTCTACGTTAGCAACTTTCTTTACATTTCCTGCTGTTTCAATCGTCTTTTCACACATTTCGCAATTGCCATAAATTTTCACGATCTCGGTTTTTGCATTTTTAATTTGAGCGTTGCAAGAGGAGGATGAAAACAGCAATAAAGTTGCAGCTGATATTTTTGATACTATGTTCATATCTGTTTTTTTATTGGGTTAATAATTCAATTTTAAATCCTGCATCTTGCACCTTTTGGATTACTTCTTCTTCGGTAATTCCTTCGGAATGCACAGAAAGAATTTTGTCTTTGTTTGCAGTGTCCACATCCCAATGGCAAATTCCGTTTGCATCATTTAGAAATGGAGTTACCTTTTCCACACATCCACTACAGTTGATGTTGGTTTTGAATTTTAATGTTTTATCGTTCGTTTTCATTTTAATGTTTGTTTAAATTATATACTGCAAATTTCGATAGCATTCAAACTAAATACATTACTGTATTTTTGAATTGATTTGTAACATTTACGTCTGCTTATTTTTTATACTTCAACCACAGACTATTACTTACTACACTTAAACTGCTCAATGCCATTGCCGCACCTGCAATCATCGGGTTGAGTAAGAAACCGTTAAACGGGTATAAAATCCCTGCTGCAATTGGAATACCAATCAAATTGTAAATAAATGCCCAAAACAGGTTTTGTTTAATGGTGCGAACTGTTGATTTTGATAAATGAATTGCTTCGGGAATTTTTGTAAGGTCTGATGAAATGATAGTCATTTTAGCTACATCCATTGCAATGTCGCTTCCTTTGCCCATTGCTATACTCACGTCTGCTTGTGCCAATGCTGTGCTGTCATTGATACCATCGCCAACCATCGCTATAACCTTTCCTTGTTGCTGCAATTGTTTAACGAATGCAGCTTTATGTTCAGGCAGTACTTCTGCTTTGTAATGTTTGATACCAACTTTTTCTGAAACAGCTTTGGCTGTCATTTCATTGTCGCCTGTGAGCATATAAACTTCAATGCCTGATAGCTGTAATTCTTCAATTGCCTTTTTAGAAGTTGCTTTAATCTGGTCAGCTATTGCTAATATGGCTATTGTTTTTTTCGTATTGGCAAACCAAATTACTGTTTTGGCTTCATTGCCCCATTGATTGGCTTTTTGAGCAACCGCATTTTCAATCAAAATTTCATTTTCTTGTATCAGTCTTTTGTTTCCAATGAAATAAGTTATACCGTCAATCTCAGCTTTTGCTCCTTTTCCTGTGATACTTTCAAATTGAGTTATTGAAACGGTATTCTGATTTTTTAAATGAGAAACAACCGCATCTGCCAATGGGTGTTCAGATTGTTTTTCAATGCTGAATAGTATTTGTTTTAATATCGGGGTTTCTTCAGTCCAAAAATCATTCGTTACAACAGGTTTACCTTCTGTGATGGTTCCTGTTTTATCGAGTATTACAGCATTTACCTTTTTTGCTAACTCAAGACTTTCTGCATCTTTAATTAAGATTCCTTTTTCAGCTCCTTTGCCCACACCAACCATAATTGCAGTCGGAGTAGCTAAACCTAAAGCACAAGGACAGGCAATAACCAATACGGTAATAAGAGCTAACAATCCCTGAGTAAAGCCATTGTCTCCGCCAAAGATGTTCCATACTATAAATGAAGCAACGGCAATTACAATTACAATGGGCACGAAAATTCCTGCAATTTTATCCACCAATTTTTGGACAGGAGCTTTACTGCCTTGTGCGTCTTGCACCATTTTGATAATGTGTGCAAGCATAGTTTCACTGCCTACTTTATCGGCTTTAAATTGGAAGCTACCTTTTTGATTAATAGTTCCCGCAAATACTTTGTCGTTTTCATTTTTCAACACAGGAACAGGCTCACCGCTCAACATACTTTCGTCAACAAAAGAGTTTCCGTTAATTACTATTCCATCTACCGCAATTTGCTCGCCTGGTTTTACCACAATTGTATTACCTATTTCAACTTGCTCAATGGGGATTTCCATTTGATAACCACCATCCTGTACAATCGTTACTGTTTTTGGCTGTAAACCCATCAATTTCTTTATTGCAGATGAAGTATTTCCTTTGGCTTTTTCTTCCAATAGTTTACCCAATAATATAAAGCCAATGATAACAGATGCAGCTTCAAAATAAACGTGAGCGTGTAATCCCCTTTCGTGCCAAAATTCAGGAAACAGTGTGTTGAAAACACTGAAAATGTAAGCAACACCTGTGCTTAATGCCACCAAAGTATCCATATTGGCAGATCGATGTTTGGCTTGTTTCCAAGCATTGATGTAAAAATCTCTCCCTAACCAAAATAAAACTGGGGTACTTAAAAACCACGTTATTTCATTCGCAAAGGGCATATTCATAAAAAACATTCCGATTACTACTACAGGAATGGATAGTATCAACGCCCAATAGGTTTTCTTTTTGAGAGTTTTAAAGTTTTCTTTCTGAATATGCTCAATGGTCTCATCACCAGAAGGACTTTCATCAATTAACAAATCGTAACCAATACTTTGAACAACTTTTCTCAAATGCTCTACTTGTATCAAACTCGGTATAAATTCTACTGAGACCTTTGCATTTGCATAATTCACGCTTGCATTCACAACTCCTGCCTGAGATTTAAGCATACTCTCCACACTAATCGCACAAGAAGCACACGTCATTTGTAATACAGGGAATGATTTCTTTACGGTAGTTACTCCATAACCCAAATCTCGAATAGTTTTTACAGCTTCTGAAACTGTTTCCCGATTTTGAGTTTCAATGATTGCTTCCTTATTGTTGAGTTCCACTCGGTGTGATTCAACACCATTAAGTTTTGCCAATCCATTGTCCACAATTAAAGCACAGTGTTCACTTTCAACGCCTTCAAGTGGTATCCTAAATTCATTATTATTTGTTGCCATACCTTTTTTATTTAATTACAAGGCAAAGGTGGCAACATTACATTTCTTACCCGTTACCTGATTTTGGATTGTATTTGTAACATTTACACTTCGTCTAGTGGTTTGCGCTTTATTTCCTTGATATTCTTAAAGTGAGTAGGGGTAAGTCCTGTAACTTTTTTAAACTGATTGCTCAAATATCCAACACTCGAATAATTCATTTGATAAGCAATTTCGCTTAATGATAATTCGTCATAAACCAAAAGTTCTTTCACCTTCTCAATTTTTTGAGCAATGAAATATTTTTCAATAGTCGTTCCTTCAACTTCGGAAAACAGATTTGATAAGTAAGTATAGTCGTGATGAAGTTTACTGCTCAAATAGTCAGATAAATTCGATTTTAATTCGCTGTTGTTTTGGTGTATAATTTCAATAATGGAAGACTTAATTTGTCCGATTAGGCGACTTTTTTTGTCATCAATCAATTCAAATCCAAACGTTTTTAGATGATCGTCAAGGTTAGTTTTCTCAATTTCAGTCAAGTCGTTTTTGAGTTCAACTTCACCTAAACTAATATTCAAAGTTTGAAAACATAGTTTCTCTAATTCATTTTTCACTACCATTATGCAGCGATTACAAACCATATTTTTAATATAAATTTTCATATGCTAATGTTTATGTCGTGCGATGGCAAAAAAGTGGCTCTTTTGGTTTTGCGAAGGGTCGGTTTGTGTGTCGGGGCAAAACCAAATGTGCCGCTTGTGCGGCTGCCTAAAATTGTTTTTAAAAAATGCGGGGCGGCAAAAAAAAATAAAAAAACATTGGGGCGGCTTGAGTGTCGGATTACTCGCTGTCCCGTTTCAATATGGTCTGTATGTTTTTGGTCACCTGTCAAAATGGTTTGTTTTTGTTTTAATGTTTAAATTTTGGTCGGTCTATCGTCTTTGGAACGGTCGTCCTACCATTGGCTATAACGTTTCGCGCAGTTACGCAGTTGCGTAAAAGCGAACTGAGTTCTCTCTGCCGAAGATACTATTTCTTCGTGAAACCACAACTTCCGGCTACCGAAAAACCAGCAATTGCTTAACTGCGCTGTTATAGCCAGTGGTATTTTATTTTTTAGGATATTTCGATAATAAACTAAATAAGTCAGACCAATTAATTTTTCCGTAATTTTTACCCATTCTTACAATGACAATGTTTTTAGATGGATTAACATAAATAAATTGACCTAATATTCCCTCTGCCATAAAATCACCATCATTCGATGGTAACCACCATTGGTACTGATATTCGTCAACACTACCTTCTGTTGAATCAACTTTTGTAGATTCTTCTACCCATTTTTTTGACACTATCTGTTTACCATTCCAATTCCCTTTATTCAAATATAACCGTCCAATTTTAGCAAAATCTCTTGCTCGTGCGTTGATGCAACAAAACGTTTTTTCTGTTCCATTCTTTTTTTTATCAATACTCCAAGATCCATCATATTCCATTTCTAGTGGTGTCCACAATTTTTCTTGAAAATATTCTGTAATCGTTTTACCTTTTAAAGCGCGCTCTAAAACTAAACCTAATAGTTGTGTATTTCCACTAACATATTCCGTTTTTTCTCCTGGTGTGCCTTTTAGTTTCAGTTTAGAAATCTCATGTTTCAAATTTCTTCCATAATAAAATGATGCAGCCTCTCCAAATGGATTTATATAACTTTCACTAAATTTTAATGCAGAAGTCATTTGTAATAAATGCTTAATGGTAACTTTTTCAAATCCATTCTTTTTCAATTCAGGAATATAGTTTATTATTGGTTCGTCTATAGATTTTATTAAACCTTCATCAATTGCACAACCTATCAAAATAGACGTAACTGATTTAGCCATAGAAAACGATGGAATAATGCTTTCTTGATTGTATCCTTTAAAATATTTTTCATATTGAATGGTATCATTTTTAATTATCAAAAAAGCTACGGTTTTATTGTCTTCTAATACTTTATCAAAGGCAACAGATTTATTACCTAATTTTAATGTATCTGGATATTTACCTTTTGAAGTTGAATTGAACTTAAATTTAGCCTCATTACTTGTCAATGTTCTTGATGGGAATTTTTTATAATCTTTTATATCAGCAAAGTTATAAACCACAAATCGTCCAAGTTTACATGATGTAAAAACAATTGAAATAATAATTATTAAACTTATTCTATACAATTTTAATTTAGTCATATTTAATTCTATTTTTTGTTATTTATTATTTTTCGTCATTTTCATCGGCAACCATTGGCTATAACGTTTTGGCGCTTGGCGCAGTGGCGGATTTCGGAGCACAAAACTGCCAATACACCACAAAAGTTGATGTGAGGTAGAATGTTCAATTAACCATGTCACCCGCCATTGAGCCAAACGCCTGTTATCGGTTCGGCATTCTTTTCGGTCGTCTGATTTCATTCGCTTCTCAGTTTAGCGTAAATGTCCAAACTTATAAATTTTCCGTTTTTAATTTCACAGTCTCGCATTGTTCCTTCGTGCTTGAAGTCAAGTTTTTTCATTGCGTTTTTACAGTTCAAATTGTCTGTTTCAACAAGCCCTTCAATTCTATGTAGTCCTAAGTTGTCAAAACCGTAATTGCAAATTACTGGCATTACACCTTGTCCCCAAAACTCTTTCAAAAGCCAAAAACCGATTTCTGCTTTTTTGTGTTCTTTGCTTAAACTGTTTAGCCCGCCTGCACCGTAAAATGTTTTGTTGTCTAATGAGCATACTGCCCACCAAATACCTGTCCCTTCTTTTTCTAAGTCTGAAAAAAAAACGCATTTGAGCTTTGGTGTCTTCAAGCGTTTTATAACTAACTCCGTAATATTTAATAATTTCAGGGTCTGAAAGTCCTTTGTAAACATTTTCTATATCACTATCAACAAATTGCCTTAGTAAAAGTCTATCTATCCTTATAATTGGAAAGTCTGCAACTGTCATTTTTTAAATCTTTATTGTTTCATTTTATGTTGCCCCCTACGATTAGGATATGCGCTGGATGCATTTCACTACTATATAGACGGAAAACGAAAGTTAACCGTTTAAAGGTTCATACGAAACCTCTTAAGTTTTGCATTTGCAAATACATTGTTGAGAAATAGTTGTTATTCTGTATAATGAGCAAACATTTTGTTTACTTTCCCATTTTGGTCAAAAAACATCACTTCAATTGCTTTTTTATTCATTACTGACTTATAGTATATAGCAATGGAATTAACACCATAGGTTACATCATACAACTCAAAGTGAAGGTTGGGTATTTTATCCAGTGCCCTTTTCCAATAATTTGCCACATTTTCCTTTCCTTTTAACATGTCCGTATCACTACCGGTGGCTAATTTAATCATAGGGGTTGTAATTTCAATATCCTCAGAATAGTGCGATAGTATTTCTTCAAGGTTATGTGAATTCCAGGAATTGATCCACTCTTTAGCAAAATTTTGTGTGCTCATATTTATTCTTGTTTGATTGTCAATTTTATTTTCTGTTTTTCCAGCGTAAATAACCCCAAAATATTGCCTTTGCATTAATGCATGCCTTAAGCATTTTGCGCTCTGTTTTAAGGTAACTCATACATATTTAAAAAAAATCATACAACTTGAATTAATCACTGAATCGACATTTTTCAGGGGCTGGCAAAGGTGCTGTTAATTTTTATAAAGTTTAAATTCTTCAATGTCATGATATCCAAAAATTTCAATTTCAGGATGGTCAATTGCAAGTTTACGAATTTTACCTAGTGTTGTTAATCTCAAATTATTGTCGTCTGCACGCATTTTTGCCAACTCATTTACCGGGTGCTGTTCGTCTGTAAGTTCTACTCTCATATAGTATGCGTCCGCTACATAAAACAACCATTTATTGTCTGTTTTTAATGCAACACCACATTGTCCCAAAGTGTGTCCGAAAAGAGGAACAAGGAAAATTTCGGTTTCAATGTTGGCAATAATTTTTCTTGCTTCAAAACCAAACCAATCAAAGTCTGATTTCTCATAAGTTTTAATAGTTGGATTATGTGCCAAAGGAAGTTTCAAATATCTTTGATTGTCCGAATTGAAGTTGTCAAGTTCTTCAATGCTAACGTGAACTGTCGCTTTGGGAAAGTCTGCAAGTCCGCCAATGTGGTCGTTGTCCAAATGTGAGATGATACAGTCTGTTACGTTTTTAGGATTAAGCCCTAAATTTTCAATTTGTCGTACCGCAGTTTGGTTTTCGTCAAAACGATAACCTACAAGCTCAATTAATTGTTGCCCAATTCTTTCAGATGGGTTTAGGGTATCTAATAGTCCAATACCCGTGTCAATAAGAATAAGCCTTCCATTTTCATTTACTAACAAACAATGTCCGCAAACATTATCGTTAATTGGTGAAATAATTTTTACGCAGTTTAAATGATGTATTTCTTTCATAATTATTTTTGGACTGTTTTTTCTCTATTTAACAAGGTCAATTACAGCTCTTTTTCAAAACAAATGCTACTTTCAATATTTTCATATTGTCCATAATTCTTGATGATTTTGTAACCACTCTTTTTATATAAGCCAATTGCTTCAAGCATTTTGTCGCCCGTTTCTAACACACATTTTTTATAACCTAATTCCTTTGCCCAACTTTCCAAATCATTCAAAACTGCAACAGCCACACCTTTTCCTCGCATCTCAATTGTTACATACATTCTTTTTATTTCCATTGTCGAATTGTCAAATTCTTTCATTGCACCACAACCAACTGGTAAATAGTCATTCAAAGCAACAACTACGTTTTTAATAAGGTCAGTTTTATTATACTGTGCAAAAAAGTCATTTGTATCTCCATTCTTCTTTGCCAGGTCTTTGTCAAGTTCTAAAACTAAATCTTGAAAGTTTTTATTTTCTGAATTCGTTCTGATTAATGTTAACATATTGTATTATTAATGTATGGATACTTAAAATTTGCTTTCAAATCAATTATGCCTACAAAATTGATTTCTATGAATCCTTTCTTATTATGCTGAACGATAACGTTTCGGGGCTTGGCGTCAGTGCGGGGATTAGAAGCACAAACTTTCGCCTTAGCACAAATGTAAATAAAAAGCACTACTGTTCAATTTAGCACTTCACCCCGCATTGCGGCAAGTCCTTGTTAGCGGCATGTGGTTCTTTGTAGTTCGTGGTCAGCCGTTGTCAGGTTATGGTTGTCTGTGTCGGCTTGCGGGTCGGGGAAAAAAATTAAAAAAAGAAGGGAAGGGAAATTTTTTAATCGGGTTTAAAAGGGGCAAGCTCTTTTGCAAGTTTTGGTCTGTGGGTTGGCTTTTGCGGGACTTGCATAAGTGCTTGTCCCTGTGTAGTAGCTGTCTTTGTTTATGTGTTTTTACTATTTACACTCTCCTTCGGGTGTGCATATTTTTCCTTCAATAACTTCAATCGCATTTTCGGGATTACTTTTTCTCCATTCATCGAAAGCCTTTTCAAGCGTTTCCAGAAATGTCTTGCTTTCCTGTGCTCCTGATACAGCGTATTTTCTGTTAAACACAAAAAACGGAACACCACGAACGCCAACTTGTTGGGCTTCGTAAATATCGGCACGAACTTCGTCTGCATAACTTCCTTTTTCCAATGCGGTTTTCAGGGCAGTTGTGTCTAAGCCAATTTCTGCACCTAACTGAATAAGCGTTGGATAATCATCTATGTTCTTTCCATCAGTAAAATAAGAACGGAAAAGTATTTCTTCCGCTTCATTTTGTTTGTCGTATTGTTTTGCAAAATGCGTGAAACGATGTGCATTAAACGAATTAGCAACAATAGATTTGTCAAAATTATAAGTCAGCCCCACTTGTTTTGCAAGCTGTGTTACTTGGTCATTCATTCCTTTGGCTTGCTCTAAGCTCATTCCTTTATGGTCTGCCAAAAACTGATGTGTGTTTTTATCGGGTTGTGTTTTCATTTCAGGTGCAAGCTGGAAACTTTTCCAAACCAATTCTACTTTGTCCTTATGCGAAAATTGAGCCAATGCCGTTTCAAATTTTCGTTTGCCGATGTAACAAAACGGACACATTACATCACTCCATATTTCTACTTTCATTTTAGCACTTGTTATTGTTAGTATTTTTGTTTTGCTGTTAGTGTTCTGTCCGCAAGCTGCGAGAGAAAACAACATAAGTGAGGCAATCAAATAAGTTCTTGTCGTCATTATCCTATTATGAAACTTCGTTCGCTAAATGCAGGTAGTGTTGGTTCGGCTTCGTAGAAATATTTAATTTCATCACTGTTGTCCGCAAGCCCCAAGCTGTAAAGCACAGGCACGTAATGGTCGGGGGTGGGGGCGGCTAACTTGCCCAACTTATGGCTGTTTTCGTAATTGATAATGTTCGCAAAATTCCGTTCAGCAATTTGCTTTTTTATCCACGCATCGTATTCTGTTTCCCAACCGTAAGCGGTCATATCATTTTTACGCATTTTTTGCATTGCCAACTGCAAGTTATGAATAAGCGACCCGCTGCCGATAATCAACACGCCTTTGTTACGCAACGATTTCAGTTGCTTGCCCAGCTCATAATGATATTCCGGCTTGGCGTAATAGTCAATGCTCATCTGGAAAACAGGAATGTTTGAATCAGGGAATAAGTGCATCAGCATAGGCCAAGCACCGTGGTCTAATCCCCAGTCGGTTGTTTCGGAAACGGAAGAAACGATTTTCTTCACTTCGCGGGCTATTTCGGGCGAACCTTTGGCTTTGTAATACACCTTATAATATTCTTCGGGGAAACCGTAATAATCGTAAATCTGTTTTTGTTCGGGCGATATGTTTACGAATGTCCCTTTTGTGCACCAATGGGCTGATACAACCAACGCTGCTTTTACATCATAATTCTTCTGCAAGTCAATCCCCAGCTCAAACAACTTTTGCCAAAACGCTCTTTCGTTTCTTGAAACAGGAATATCCATCGGATTACCATGAGAAGTAAACAGCACAGGCATCTTTTTACTTTGAATAGGAAGCGCGTTAGTGAAATTTTTAAAACTGCCTAATGTTCCCATCGCTGTTAACGCTAAAATTGATTGAAGAAATTCTTTGCGTTCCATAGTAATTTATGATTTAGGCTGAACAGGAACTTCTTTATACCTGCCCCACGCTATAAAAAATGCTATGGCTGCCAAAATCACATTAAAGCCCAACGCTTCATATTCTCCTTTGGTAATATGATACACAAATGCGAATACCATTATAGTGAAAATGCCTAAAGCCGCTAATGGTGTAAGCATTGGTTTAATACGCAACAATGCAGGAAGCAAAAGCCCGATACCGCCCAACAATTCGGAAATACCGATGAACCTTACCAATCCTGATGAAACGTCATTAACCCACGGCAATGAAGTGCCTAATTGTTCAATAGGTTGGGTTGATTTCATTACTCCTGCCATAATAAACATTATTGCTAAGATTGCTTGTGCTATCCACAAAGAAATATTTAATGCTTTTGAAGTCGTTTTTTGATTTGTCATTGTATGATTAATTTTTTGAATAGACCTGTGTCAAAAACGCTTTTATCGTAGTCGGCTTTCTGCCCAACAGATTTTCCAAATCGGTATTTGCTGTTTCAAACTCTCCCTGCTCAATGGCTTCGCTGAATGATGCGAAAATTCCTGCATATTCCTGTGGCAACCCCGCTTTGGTTACTGTTTCCAAGTAGGTTTCTTTTGAAGGACTGAGATAATTTACCCGCTTGCCTGAGAGTTCTCCGAGTATGGTTGCCACTTCGTGCAAATCGTTGTTTTCAGTATTGGCAATAATATATTCTTTGTTTTCGTGTCCTTCCGTGATTAAGATATTTGCTGTTGCTTCCGCCATATCTGTACGGGCAGTAAAAGTAGCCTTGCCATTTCCTGCGGGGAGAAAAACACCTGTTTCCAATACCTTTTCGCCAAAAAATCCCGGCAGGACATCAGCATAAAGTGAATTGAGAAGTAACGTATAAGGAATGCCGGTTGCTTTAATGAGTTTTTCGGTTTCTATGTGCTGCTGTGTCAAAAATGCAATGGGCGAAGTTTCGGTTTCGTTTTTGCGAAGAACGCTTGTGTAAATAATATGCTTTACGCCAACTTCTTTTGCTGCGTTGATGGCATTTTTGTGTTGCTCTCCACGCTTAACCAAATCACTGCCTGAAACCAACAGTAATTTATCAACTCCTTTAAAGGCTTCTGCTAATGATGCGTAATTATCATAGTCGCCTATTTTAATGTTGATGCCTTTGGCTTTTAGCTCTTCCGCTTTTTCAGCACTTCTCGCTAATGCAGAAATGTTGTCTGGCGAAATGCCTTTTTGTAATAGAAAGTCAATTGTTGCCTTTCCAAGATGTCCTGTTGCTCCTGTAATTAAAATCATTGTTTATTATTTTTTTTGTGAAACATTTTTTGATACGGCAAAGATACCTACCTTTGCTATACATTTGTTACTACTATACCAAAGTATATCACTATACTCTGGTATAGCAACCATAAAAACAGAGATTAAATGAGCAGAATATCACAATTAGAACAGGTAAAAAAGTGTTCGGGAACTTTTGTGTTAGCCGTAAATGATACGATGAATGTCATTAGCGGTAAATGGAAGTTGCCGATTATTGGTTCATTACTTTACGGCAAAAAGCGTTTCAAAGAAATGGAACGGGAAATTCCTAAAATCACGCCCCGTATGCTTTCCAAAGAGTTAAAAGATTTGGAAGTAAACGGAATTGTAACACGAACGGTGTATGATTCCATTCCTGTTACCGTTGAATATGAATTGACCAAATCGGGCGAATCGTTTAAAGACGTGTTGGACGTAATGGTTGAATGGGGTTTACAACACCGAAAAAGAATCATTGGAAAAGGGCAGAAGATTGCGGAAGCTGTCGGGGTTTAACAAAGCGTTGGGATTGGCTCTTTTTGTTTTGCCGAAGGGTGGGTTTGTGTGTTGGGGCAAAACAAAATGTGCCAATGGCGTTGGCTAAAAATTTTCCGTGCGGTGGGCTTTTTTTAATTTTTTCTGTGTCGGCAGTTGTCGGGTCGTGTGTCTGTCAGAGGTCGGTCGGTTGGGGTTGCGGGGTCGTCCTACCATTGCCGCTAACGGTTTGCGGCTTGGCGTAGTGGCGGATTTTAACCACAAATGTTCATACGAAGCACACACTTCAAATATAGCAAAAATGTTTCTACGAAGCACGTCACCCGCCATTACGCCAAACCGCTGTTAGCAGCCGTTTTTCTTCTTTCGGTGTTAAGCAGTCTTAATGTAGTCAATGAATTTTGTCTGTGGTTTACCCAAGTCTTGCCAAGTTTTTTCGGCTTCAAATTTCTCAGGGTAATTGTTCAATGTGTCAACAATATTAGCAGCATAGTTAAACTTCTTTGAAAGTCGTCCGAAGAATTTTAGAAGTCCGAAAGGAAGTTTAGCAACCTTTATTTTTGCTTTTTTGTAATTGTCGGCAAACAATTTGGCTGCATCGTCAGCAATATAACTGTCTTGTCCCTGAACCACATACTCGTTGTTTCCATTGTCGTTTTCAAATGCTTTTACAACTTGTTTTCCATAGTCTGCTCCCGAAATCAAATACATCGGATATTTTGATATGCCTGCAAGATTGATGTTGTTTCCTTGTCTATATGCACCTTTGTCAAAGCTCTCCATAAAAGTAGAAGGATAAAAGATAGAATAATTAAGTCCCGATTGTTTGATGTTTTTAACAGCTTCTTTTTTTATGTCAAGAACCCACCAGTTTATACCTGTATAAAACTGAACCAAAGAGGACAAGTAGCCAACTCTTTTTATGTTTGAGGCTTTTGCAAGTTGGAGAATAATCTTTAATCCTTCTCTTTCGGCTTGAAAGTCATTTACACCGCTTGATTGCTCTACTGATAAATTTAGGTAAACGGCATCCTGACCAGTTAATAATTCTTTTAAACTAGCAGCATCTTTGATGTCGCCTTTTACAATGCGAACATTTGAACCAAACAAAGTTTTTGCTTTGTCGGCATTACGAACTAAAAGGGTTACTTCAAAGCCAGCATTTATAAATGCTTTTGTTACAGGTTGACCTAACATACCTGTTGAACCGATAATTGCTATTTTCTTCATTTTTTGTAAAATTTTGTTTGTCAAAAGTAGTTACATTTGTCAAACTGATAAAAAGTAAGGCACTAACATTTTAGTAAGTAGGTATGAAGAAAAAACAATTCAAAACACTTTATCCAAGAAATATTGAAACAGTCAATGGTCGTCCATTAGATTATTGTGGTATTCGTTGTTCAATGGAAGTGTTAGGTGGCAAATGGAAATTGTTAATTGTTGCAGAGTTATTTAAAAGTAAAAAACGCTATTCAGAATTGAAGAGGTCAATACCAGAGATAAGCGAAAAGATGATGATTAGCTCTTTGCAAGAATTGGAACATCACAATATTGTTGTCCGAACAGTTGTCGAAGCAATACCGCCACAGGTTGAATATTCATTGTCGAAATATGGTCAGTCTGTCCGCCCAGTATTGGAAACATTATTTGGTTGGGGTGAAGGTCATATTAAGAAACACAGCGATAAAATATTTCATTAGAGAGTCTGTCTATGCGTGGTCGTCCTAAAATGGCTGCTAACGGTTTGGCGCTTGGCGCAGTGGCGGATTTCGGAGCACAAAACTGTCAATACACCACAAAAGTTGATGCGAGGTAGAATGTTCAATTAACCACTTCACCCGCCATTGAGCCAAACGCCTGTTATGGCAAGTGCTTCTTGTAGTTTTGTTTTCTGTACTTGTCAAACCTGTACTTGTTTTTATTTATAATTCCTTCAATAAATTTTGATTCTTCGGTCTTCTTACAATGGTCAAGAGCTAATTTTAAAGATGGCAAATTGACAGTGTACAAGTCAAGTTTCTCCCATCTTAAAAGATTATACAAATATTCAGTACTTAATTCTGAAATTATCTTATTTGTAATTTTCCAATCAATATTCGCTAATGTCGGGAAGTGATGAATAAATATTTGTTGTCCTGTCTTGTTGATTGATGCCAATATTTTTGAAGCTATCTTTTCCGTGTCTGAGTCCCTTGTTATGTTAGCGAAACGACCAAAATCTATTTGCGTTAATTTTTCAATTGTCGTTGCAAATTGTTGGTAAGTGTAATCCGAATCGCTTATTAGTGTTTTAAAGAACTCGTCTGGGATGAGCCTTATAAGCTCAATTGTTTTCTGTCTGTTTATTTTTATCAAGTTACTTGCAGCTTCACCAACTGATTGAAAATCGGCTTGTTCAAATTTCAATTTTAAAAAGTCATTTGTCAAACGATTGAATAGTTGAAACGCAAGAAAATTATTTGATCCATTTATTTCTCTAAGTCCGTTTTGTATTGCTGCAAGATTCAGTTTTTCGGTCTTTTTGGCGATTTGGTTAAAATCAAGTTCTTCGCAAATTTTAAATGTTTTGTTCTTGTCAAGTTTGGTAAACAAGTTTATCGCAATGCCAATTTGATTGAAATTCTCTTTTTCAATCCGTAGCTTTAATGAATCATCATTCAACTTTAGAAAAAGTTGCTTCGAAAGTTTGTCTGAAAGCTCACTCAGATTACTCAAGAAAATCGCAATTTCCTTTATAGATTCTTTTGATAACTTGTCAATAATTATAGTCTCTTCGTTGCGAACTGTACTGATAGCTGATTCTTTTGAACCTGTTTTTATTTTTATGATAATAGCTCTTAAATCAAGCTTTTCAAAATCTTCAGATTTATACTCAACCTTCCGACTTCTTTTAATAGAATCAATTTTTTCGGGTGATATTGAAGCCAATTCTCCAAGTGCAGAATAAGCGTCTCCATCACTTGATTTTTCAAGTTTTGCTAAAAGCAACTCGTCTGGAATGCTTTCCAAAATTGCTTTTGTCCTGATGCTGTCAACTGTATTCAAATTGGTAAGTGCATTTGAAATATGTTGAATTGGGGCTTTTTCAATTTTAGTAATGAAAAAATTATCCTTGTCAATTTCGCCATAAAGGAACTTGGCTTCTTCCCAACTAATATTTGAATAGATGTTTTTGAGTACTCTCGAAATTCCGTCAATTCGTAACTTTCCTAGGAACTCCTTTTTTTCTTCATAATCTTTGATTTCATTAAATTGAAAAAAGCTATTTCTCTCTAAAATAATCTCCAAAGATTCTTTTATTGATTCTTTTTCAGCTTCATTTAATTCTGTACTTGTTATCAGTTCTTCACTGTATTGCTCTATATACTTTTCAAATTCTTGTTGTTTTGTTTTAGATGTCTCTACTATATCAATTGGTTTTATCGAATCTTTTACACTTTCGTACATTTTGTAGGTTAAGTATTCAAAAGAATCAATTTCAACGAAATAAGAATTATCAAATTCTTCTAAAAATGCTTTGGCTCGCCAATTAAGCTTTTCATAGTTTCTGCTGCACCAAAAGACGCAAAAATTATGTTTCCTTTTCAATGCGGTCAGGGCTTGCATTATGGAAACATCTCCACCACTATATCCAACTATTACAATGTCAAGTGTATTTAAAGCTTCACCGAGCTTAACTTCCATATTTTCCCAAAGGCTACTTGTTTCGTCAGTGGTGTTTTTTATGTTTTCAAACAAGAAGTCTCCGTGAAGTTTTATAATATTTGGTCTTGTACTGTAAGCATTGATGTATTTCGCAATCTCATTGTGAGCATAAACCCTTGGCTTTTTGTTGCTATACCTAACAAGAGAGTCGTTTATTAAGTCATCAAAATTAGTTGTAAAGATGTTTGAGAACAGATTTACTTCGCTTGCAATTAAATGAGTAAGCAATAAGTAGGCTCCTTTGGGTTCTGATTTGTCAATTAAATATTCAATAAATTTTTGTCTGTCTCGTGGGCTTTCAGAAAACTGATTGAACCAAAACCCATACAAATGGTCATTAAAAATGTTGTCAATGTTTTCTTGAAATACTTGGTCGTCTGTCTTGCCAACTCGTAATATTTGAGGTATTGTCTTTAGAAACTTGTCTTTGTTTTCTAGAATGTATTCCTTTAGCTGTAGTTCTTGTTCAATTGTCTTTTGTTCAAATATGTCGGCATTTTCTTTAAAGAAATCTTCGTTATACTCGTAATTACCAATTTTATGAATATTTCCTTTTGGGAAGTTGTCTAGGAACCATAGCTTTTTTAAAGTATTAATAATTTCCCATCCTGTCGGAATACCTGAGCTTTTTGAACAGCCTGCACCTAACAATAATGAAAACTTTGGAATACTGTCAAATTCAGGGTGTCTTGTCTGAACCCTGTTAATTAAAAATTCTATTGTCTTAACTTTTCCTTGCTTCACTATGTCGGTCTTTTAGCATTTGCCATAACGGAATCCGGCTTGGCGTAGTGGGGTCTTTTCAGCACTACACTTCATACGAAGCACACAGTTCAAATTTAGCACAAATTTTCATACGGAGAACGTCCGCCCCCATTACGCCAAACCGTTGTTAGCTGCTGGCGTTCTGTCCACCGTTTTAGTAAACCATTGTCTGTATGTCGTCCAAGTGTCGGGTTGTGCGTTCGGGTATTTTTTCTTTTTCAGAAGGGCAGGAAAATTTTTTTATTCAATTTTTTTTAGGGAAACAAGCACACTCTTTTTGCAGCTTTGGCTTGTGTGTCGGCTTGTAGCGGCTGCAAAATGTGTGTGCTTGTGTGCGTTGGCTTTTTACTTCGCTAATTGTAATATTCTGTATGCTCCTCTTGCAACAATTATAAAAACGATTGCTCCAATAATCAGGTCGGGATAACCTGAATTAAGCCAATTAACCAAAAGTCCTGCAACGATAACACCCGAATTAATAATTACGTCATTGGAAGTGAAAATCATACTTGCTTGCATATGAGCCTCTTTGCTTTTACCTTTTTGTAATAAGTAAAGACAAATCACATTAGCGATAAGAGCCAAAACAGAAACGATAATCATTGTTTGAAAATCAGGCATTTTCTCAACTCCTATAAATCGTCTGACTACTTCTACAAAACCGATTACAGCAAGAAGTATTTGAAAATATCCTGCAAATTTTGCGATATTGTTTTTTCTCGTTATTGTTCCACCTACCGCAAATAATGCCAATCCGTAAACAATACTGTCTGCGAGCATATCTAAACTGTCTGCCACCAATCCCATTGAGTTGGAAAAAATCCCAAACAGCATTTCCAATCCGAAAAACAGAAAATTGATAACAAGAACCGTCCACAACAATTTCCGTTGTTTATTGCTTGTGTCCGTTTCAATTTCTACTTTGCTTTCTTCCGTTGAAACCAAAGAAGTATCAAGGTTTAGCGTATTTAAAGCCAAGTGTATCGGCTCTGTTTTTCCGTTATGATGAACTGCTAATTTTCGGTTTGGAATGTCAAATTCCAAAAATTTTATTTCATCAAACTTTTGTAGTTTCATCCGTATTAGTTGCTCCTCGCTTGGGCAATCCATTTTTGTGATGATAAATATTGTCTTTTGCATAATTGCTACAATTTTAGTTTGATACCACCATTAATTAAAAAACCGTCAAGCGGTGCATAAATGTCCCTGAAAACAGGATTAGTTACTGTGCCTGTATAAATAGTGTCAAATCGGGTTTGCCTTGCGTCAAGGAAATTTTCAAAGTTGATGTAAACCGAAAATTTCTCCCATAGCTTTTCAACCATAAAACCACAAAGCACATATTGTTTTCCTGTTGCTCCGTCACTCAATTTTTGAGGACTGAAATAATACGCTTCCAAACCTACTTTCCATTTGTCCTCTACTTCATACATTAAAACTGAATTTATCCTGTGCTTTGGCGTAAGCGGTGTGTTTGTCAAAATTCCGTTTTGATGCAAGCGGGTATTGGTAAATGTATAACCCAAAAACAATTTAAAATCATCATAGCCGATTTTGATATTGGTTTCCGTTCCTCTTGTATCAATGTGTCCTGACGAATTGATAAATTGGTATAATCCGCCCGTTTGATATTCAAGCAACAAAGGGTTATTCAAATAGGTGTAAAAGAAAAGTTGGTTGATACTGAACGTTACTTTTTCGCCCAAAACCGTTCTGTAATTAAAATCAACATTTCCTCCGTAACTGCGTTCCAATTTGTTGATGTTTTTATCAATGGGCATTACATTTTGGTATTGTATGCGTTCGCTTTCCTCTGTAAATATGGTTGGTGTTTTATAGCCAAAGCCACCGCCAAGCCGTGAAGAAAATTTGTCTGTTATTTTGAATAATGCTGAAACTCTTGGCAGCAAAGCAATACCATAATCAATAACATAGTCGGCTCTGAAACCTGTTTCAAGATTGAGCCATTTGGTTGCTTTCCACGAATTTTGAGCAAATGCACCAAAAGTAATTTGGTTGTAATTTCTCAACGGAAAAGTATCTAACTGCTTTTCCTGAAAATTATCCGACCAAAGATTTGCACCTGCAACCCATTCAGTTTTTTCTTTTATGTGAGTATAACTTGCTTCGCTGAAAGATGCTGTTTGTTTGCCCTCAAAGCTATAATTCGGAATATTGATTATCCTGTTAAAGTAACTCACGCTGTTTTTAAAATTGAAAAAACTTTTGTCGTTAAACTTATGGTCAAAAGATAATTGCGTGGAATAGCGTTGTGTTTTGTTTTCTTCAAAATAACTGTGGATAGTGTCGCCTTTTCCTTGTATAAAATGTATGTCGCCACCGATACGGTTTTCAATAGCTGTGTTTATTCCAACATTCAGTTTTGTTTTATCGCTGAAATAAACAAACAACTTGGGATTGAAAACATACCTGTCAAATTTTGGAATAGCTGAAAAATCACCCGATGGGGTATAAGCCCAATTGCGGTTATGTGCGGCAAAAATAGTTGTCCCGATTTTGTTAAATCGCTGTCCGTAAAAACCGTTAATGTCAAAACCTCTGCCCGAACTTCCGTTTAAATGAAAACCTAATTCTTTTTCATCTGTCGGTGTTTTGGAAATAAGGTTTACCAATCCTGCTATTGCTCCGCCTCCGTAAAGTGTAGATGAAGAACCTTTAATAATTTCTACTTGCTTTAAGTCAAGCGGTGGCGTTTGCAAAAGTCCAAGTCCGCTTGCTGCTCCTGCATATAGCGGAAATCCGTCTTTAAGAATTTGTGTATATCGTCCGTCAAGCCCCTGAATACGAATGGAAGCATTGGCAGATGTTGCGGAAGTTTGTTGCGTTTGTATGCCTGTGCTTTCGCTCAAAAGCATACGAATATCACCTGCTTTCATATTCGCTTTTTCCTCTAATTCTTCCCCTGCAATAAATTCAATTCTTGTCGGAATGTCCTTTATGGTTCTGGAACTTCGGGTAGATGAAATCACAATCTCGTCTAACTCGTCTGTTTCTGATTGCAGAAAAATTTCAATCGGGTCTGATGTAGCTAAAGGAAATTCAAACGTGTCTTTTCGTATTTCATAACCGATATAACGAAATTCAATTATTTGCTTTCCGTTCGGAATGTTGATTAAAGTTATTAACCCGTCAATGTCTGCGGTTGCTCCTGTTGTTCCCGATAAAATAGCTGTCGCACCGATTAACGGTTCTTTTGTTTCGCTGTCTTTTATGACCGCTTTAAATGTATTCTGTCCGAAAACTGTATGTATGTTGAATGCTACCATTAGTAGCAAAATGATTTTAAACTTCATCGCTCAAATGATTATTAATGTTTGAAAAATAAGAATTGGCGGTGCGTAGCACCGCAATTTGTTATTGTGCCAAAGGCACGGAAACATTAACTAATCTTGGGCGGTTGCCAAATGGAAGAGAAAAAGTCAGACGTTGTATTTTCCTTGTAAATAGAAACTTTTTTGTCTGAATAAGTGAGGATAGAGTGTATTGAAAAATTTGCTATTGGGAAAGTAAAACCTAAACAGGTATTGCAACTCATAAATGGTGAACAACAATCGCTGCAATCTTTGTCATTTTTATTGTCTTGTGATTGTTCGGTTGTTTGCTCCTGAAAACATTTGTCCTCCACCAAATTTGGTGCTGCTGTCAGCAACAAAACATAAAGGGCTAATATGAAGGAGAAATATTTCACGGTGCAAAGTTAGTATAATTCATTATTTGATTGTCCAATCGTCATTATCATTTTCATTAACAGTTATTTTACTGATAACAGCGTTTGCTCCTGAGTCTGTGTAAGTTCCATACCCATTGACAAATACGCCTTTAGCTCCGTCTTTCTGATTTGTCATTGCGTATAAAATAGCTTCGTCTTCCAAGTCGTTTTGTCCTGTAAAACGATATATTTTGTCAATAACGATGTCGTTCAAATCAACTTTTTCGCCTCCTTTTTTGTAAGATATGTTTTCTTCCAACAAGTTAAAGTCTTCTGTATAACCACGTTGTCTTAGTATTTCTATTACTTCTGATAATGTTTTCTCTGTTGATAGCATAGTGTTCTCTTTATAGATGTTTATAAATGCAAAGTTAAAAAAGCGTTGGGAAAAATGGCTCTTTGGATTTTGCCGAAGCGTGGGCTTTTGTGTGTCGGGGCAAAAGCCAATGTGCCATTGTGCGGTGGCAAAAAATTGAATAAAAAAATGTGCGGTGGGGAAAAGAAAAAATACAGAAGGGTCGGCAAGGTGTGTCGGCTTAGTTCTTGTCCGTTTGTAATATGGTCTGTATGTCTTTGTTTATCTGTCAAAATGGTTTACGCTTCTCTTGTCTGTCCGTCCGTTACTGTCAGGGTTGCACGGTCTGTCTTTACGCTTGCAGCTAACGTTTTCGCGCTTTATTTCAGTTTGGGATTTGAAACACTGTCTACCGAAATGCTACTAACAAAGCTAAATGTTTTTTAGCCATTTGCAAAGCATAAATAATTGTCTTTCCCGAAGGGACAACTTTTGCAAATGCCTTATACTTCCGCCCAAATTGAATAAAGCGTGTGTTATATGATGCCAGCCGCATTTAGTGAGAACAATATCAATGGCAACTTAATGTTTCTAGATACGAACTCATATGTCTAACAGGAACCAAAGCCACCTTTTGCAATTTGAAAAATTGCTTTTACGAGAAGTAATGGACGTATTAGTTTTTGTACTATCTTAGT
The DNA here is from genome assembly GCA_030654175.1 of Bacteroidia bacterium. Classification (GTDB taxonomy): domain Bacteria; phylum Bacteroidota; class Bacteroidia; order 2-12-FULL-35-15; family 2-12-FULL-35-15; genus 2-12-FULL-35-15. The sequence continues at coordinate 162,787 of JAURXZ010000042.1, read as the reverse complement.
AAAAGCTAAATGTAATTTGTGGCTAAGTTTAATCAAATATTAAATACCATTATAATATCTCTTACAGTCTTTAATTGTAGGAGTCAAAACCTAATTGCAAATGGTAGTTTTGAAAATTATTCAAATATGAATTGTAACGCTATGGGGTTTGAAGATTATTATACTCTTCCTCCATATGTTCATATATTAGATAATTGGCAGCCGCTAGAGAGCCCAGATTTTTTGAGAAGTGTTTGTACAAACACATATATTGGTGCTCCAGTAAATGTATTTGGTTATTGTCAGGCTAAAGACGGAAATAATTACGTTGGCTTAACGCCATTTCAAGTTCAGTCAGATTTAAAAGAGTATATATATCAGCATTTAAGTTCGCCATTAGTTGCGGGTAAGGTATATTGTCTTTCGTTTTATGTTTCGAGAGCCGATAGAAATCAATATGCAGTACATTCTATTGGAGCTTATTTTTCTGTTAATCCGCAAACAACAGGTGCTATAGGCTACGTAAATAAAATCCCGCAAATAGTGAATCAAACTGGTTTTATAACAGATACGATTGGGTGGACTCAAATACAAGGATGTTTCACTGCTGTTGGTGGCGAACAGTATATGACAATTGGTAATTTTAATAAAAATGCTAACACTGATACTTTATTTGTAGGAACAAACAACCCAGACCCTAATTATCCTGGTTCTAATCTTTATTATTCATATTATTTCATTGACGATATTACTTTAATAGACCAAGCTACTGTAGGCATAAAAGATGTCAATAATGGCAATAGCTTTGAAATATATCCGAACCCAACCACAGGTCTAATTAAATTTAGTGATGAAAGATATAGTCACGGAGAATATACTTTTAAGATATTAGATTTATTTGGCAAAGAAATAGTTAGCGAAGTCCTCAAAGAAGAAATTGATATTTCTTATTTCGACAAAGGTATCTACACATTATTGCTTTATAAAAATAAGCAGTTAGTTGTCACGAAAAAAGTGATGAAAAATTAAGTTTTGTGTCTAAAGTGAAAGTTTGATTTTCCAGTCGGCTGGTTGCATATAACGGTTTGCAGCTAGAACTTGTGCGGATTTGAAACACTGTCTACCGAAACGTTTAAATAAAGATACTATGTTTCTATGCATTTGCAAAATGAAAACAACTTTCGCGGAGCGACCTTGAAATTTGCAAATGCTTTGATGTCGCCCGCATAAGTTTTAGGTGCTGTTATGCTGCCGCCGTTTTCTTTTCTGCGGTTAGTTTAAACACAGCATTCGTGTCCGCATACAATACAAGTAATTTTACTAAACGATTTTCAAATGCAGTTTTCTAAACTTGGTTATGTGTCGCCACAAAACTTACACACAGGTCAGCACAATTTTTTGTGTCTGCGCTTAGGTCGATACGTTTTGTGAGTTCTGCGTCAAGGTCAGCCGAGTTTAGTGAGGTCAACACGTTTAGTTTTTTGTATTGTAATTGTCGCCACGAATTGTTGTTTTAAACTGAAATAAGTTGAGTTTTCTTGTCAACCGTAAAGTTTCTACTTGGTTGTCCAACGGTGCGGCATAACTCTATATTATACGCAATAATACAAAATAAAGCACGAATAAGCAAAATTGCACAAACTATTGATTATCAAACTAAACAAAATATAAATACATAAAATACGTACTGCGCATTACAAATATTTATACATTAGTACTTCTAAAAAATATACATTATGCGCAGTGTTGATTTAAAAAATGAAATTGACTTTTTAACTGGTAAACACAAAGATAAACAGGTTATATGGTGTAAATTCCCTAAAAACGATATTGTATTAGCTGCACTTAAAAAGCAATATCCCTTTTGCCGTTGGAGCAATACAAATAAGTGTTGGTATATTACCGATAGTAAGGAAATACGAAAACAAGTGGGGCTTGCTCTTAAAGAACCTTCTGAAACTATATTACACAAAATACATCCTATCAATCAACCCGCTTTGCAAAGTATGGAAAATCAACTAAAACTAAAAGCATACAGTACTAATACAGCAAAAGTTTATTTAGGCGAGTTTTCTCAACTTTTAGTCATGCTCAAAAATCATCCAGTTGACACACTAACACCCGACCGGTTAAAATCATACATGCTCTATTGTGTAAATGAACTCAAACTTTCCGAAGCACATTTGCATAGTAGATTAAATGCACTAAAATTTTACTTTGAACAAGTACTCTTAAAAGATAAATTTTTTATCGAAATCCCACGCCCTAAATCAAAAAGTAAATTGCCAAAAGTACTAAGCACAAAGGACATTCAAAAATTGTTTGATGTTACAAGCAACAGCAAACATAAATTAATGCTTCAATTATGCTATGGAATGGGTTTACGGGTAAGCGAAATCGTGCATCTAAAAATATCCGATATTGATAGTAAACGCATGCAAGTACTTATCGAAAACTCAAAAGGTAAAAGCGATAGGTATGTTAACTTACCCGAATCGGTTTTAACATTACTTCGTAGCTATTACAAAACCTACCAACCCAAACATTTTTTGTTTGAAGGGCAATACGGCGGACAATACTCAATACGGAGTGTACAAGCTGTTTTTAAAAACGGAATGCGATTAGCTAAAATTAACAAACCCGTTGGCATTCACAGTTTAAGGCACAGTTATGCCACACATTTGTTAGAGTATGGCACGGATATGGCTTTTATTCAAAAACTATTGGGCCATAGCGATATGAAAACAACCATGATTTATGCACAGATTGGTAAAAAAGAAGTTCAAAATGTTAGAAGTCCATTAGATAATATGTAAACTTGGTATTATATCCCAATTTATAATTAGTTGTAAAGGAATGCATATTTGTAATTAAAACGGAATGTATAATTAATTTTAAAGTTCTATTTAGAACTGTAATAGTCGTTTTATTTTTTAATTTTATACCATGCCTAAATCCGAAGACAAAGATTCAAAAGAACGCAAACCTCGAAAAGGTGTTTACTTATCAGATATAGCATTAAAGGAGATTACAGAAGTTTTAACCCATTATGATACAGAACAAAAGATAGAATTAATTGAACATTTACAACAAATTTTTAAAGAAATAGCAGAATACTATAAAACCAATAATGAAGAAAGTATATACAGAGGCTACTCAGATAGACAACAACAGCTACTAAAAAAATATGGCAAACTATTTAAACCATTTGCCAACAAACGTTTTGATAATTACTTTGATTTCAACCGCATTTTAAGCATAAAGAACTATTACACAGCAGAAGAATACAATCAACTAGAAAGCAACGAAGATTTAATCGAGCAAGATATTTACGAACTCACCACTTCTATGCGTAATTTTTTAGATGGAGAACTTCACTTTCTGTATTTGGATCGTGAACCACAATTTTCAGATACTGAAAGTGATTCAAGAGAAGAAAATGACAAAGAAAGTACAGAGATGCAACAACTATTAGCATTGCATTACCTCTTAAAAGCAGGATTTGAAATCCAAGCAAGAGGAAGTAACTCTGTTAGCGATATGACACAACTGGCGCATATGCTTTTGGGAAAGAAATTTACCAACTTGCAAAACTCAAGTATCTATAAGAAATACAAAAAGCTACCTAATTTTGATAGTCCTTCACAGCTTGTCAAAGATTTAAAGCATATCCGCCCTTATTTCGAGAAATTAGACCTACAAAGCATTGTTGATCTAATTAATAAAGACTTAAAAACTGCTGAAAGCGATAAGAAAAACGCTAAGAAGTAGTTATATCCATCCATTTTACTGCATTTATCCGTCAAAAAGCCGTCATTGGCTTTAATTATCCGTCAATATTTTATTAAAAAAGCATCAATTGATTTTTACCATGCGTCAATTGGTAGAAAATTATCTGTCATTGCTTTAAGTTATCCGTCAATTGAAATCCAATTTCTTGGATTTACCCATCAATTCAAATTATTTACTACTCCGTTTTTAATTCCTCCCGGAATAATCCCGCAATACATTTTTGACATTTCTTTTTAAAAACAACATCAAAATTTCACCGTTGATTATCAAAGTCTTATGCAAATGGGTATACCCCATAGGCTTAGTCCATGCCCTAATTCCGCCTCTACCTTTGTGTTGTTAAACTAAAAAATCAATATGACAACAACAAGCAAAAAAACGACAAGTATGGAAACAACAACTAGAACAACCATGATTAGCACAAATAATGCAACGCACGAAACAGTGCTACAAATCTTAATCGAAAACAAGATCACCTATTTAGAGTTAGGAAAAGATCAAAAAGGAAACACTGTTTTACAACTCTCTTACACAGATGAGCAGCAGCCAGTTGTTGAGGACCTTCAACTTCTTATCAATTTTATTGAAGATGCAGCTGCCTTATTTATGCCTTTGATATTAAAGTTTTTAAAAGCTTTTGGCCAAGAAGCAGAAATAGCTCTTGAAAAATTACAAGAAAAATATGCCGATAAAAAACTTTCAACTAATGGTATAGTCGAAAACATAAACAAATCAAAAAACTGATGGAAACGAAAAAGGAAAATAATCAAAGCCCACCACCTAATAATGCAACGCCTAATATTCCTGAATGGGTTATGCATTTGCTAACGGGCTTGGGTACAATGGGAGCTGAGTATATGTTATTCATTAAACCCTTGCAGGAAAAGATGGAGTTACAGACGAAGTTAATTAACGAACAAAGTGAACGGATAGAAGCTTTGGAAGAGTTAATTCAAAATAAACGCAAAACCAAAAGAACCATTTACAAGGAACATGACGATGAAAATGATGATGATGACGATAATGAGCAGGATGATAAACTGTTTAATATTAAACGTAAGCCTTTTAACTCAAGTAAAGCAAGTAAGCCAACTCATTTAAGACTTTAAACAATGAAACCAAGAAATACAAAGGAAGAATGCCTTAAAATCCCTACGGACATTTTATTGGATGTGTTGACCATAATTGTAAAAGAAAACATCCGTCACGAAGTCGCTGATGTATTGGAGAGTAGAGGAATAGTTAAGGTATCTCTTTATCTCAATGAAAATGTGTTTAAACATCAAAAAGTATTACATAATATACAAAGTATCATAGACGAGTATAATGAATACCGCTACTCGGAAACCGAAGAACTAAACTGGAAAGATTAACATGGAAAAAGAATGCCAACATTGTAAAAAAACATTTACTGTAAAGCGGATTGACTCAGTCTATTGTTCCCGTTCTTGCAGGCAGATGGCTTATATGGCGCGAAAAGCAACGAAACCGAAAGTTATGGAGATGGAAGGAGATATACCCACAACTTTAAATGCAACAGCAACTTTAACAGAGGATAAGCTTTCTCCATTCAAACAAGAAAAAATATTAGCATCCAAAGAAGAACAAACGTATGAACCGTATGGAAGCAGAATATTGAACTTGATTCAAGACCGTATTAATGATGATAAAAAACTGTTAGCTCTCAATACCTGCATAAATACTCAAGAGGATATTCATACTTATTGGGTTGGTTTAAGACTGCGTTGTTTGCTGGAATGCTTGTTACTGTTTTCTGAGGCAAAGTTCACGCAGATTAGTGATTTAATGGAATTATGCAATGCCTTTACTCAGGTTCGCAAATCCAGACATTACCAAAATCTACCAGAATTATTTCCTTATAGGAGCACCATGGAAAATGTCCATTATAAATTAAGGACTCTTTGCATTAAAGCACAAAAAGTAGAACAAATAAAATTTAGCATGAAAGAACAGGATAAAATAGAAGTAATAGCTGTTAGGTATGAGCTTGCCCAATTCTTTAGAAAAGCAAAGTTCAGTCAATTAGATTTTGAATAAACAAATTTATAAACAAGAAAATAGCAGTATTTACAGCCTATTTGGGCTGTTAAAAAAAGAACTTTTGTGTGTGGAAAGATTTGATTATCTTAGACATTAACACCCAGTTTTATTGGGTACAAGAGTTCTTTGACATGCTGGGAGGTGAAAAATGAAAAAACATAAAAAACTGAGCATAGAAGAACTAAAGGCTTATCCGGGCTTTGAAAATTTTACGGAAGAAGCAGCAGAGCAGGCTATCAAATCATTAGAAAGCTTATCTATTCTTCTTTACGAACTGTTCATGAAAGAGAAGAGTGAAAATGTAAAACATTTAAAACAAACAGAAGAACATGAAACAGAACAACAACAACGCCTTGCTGCTTAATAAATTTGCAAAAGGCAAACAAGCGGATACCACTATAACTGAGGTACTAAATTGTGTCATCTACACTCGTGTAAGCTCAAAAGAGCAGATGGACACAAACCAAAGTCTTGAATGGCAAAAAAAATATTGCGAGGAGTACGCAATTAAAAACAAACTCAACATCAAAGGTTATTTTGGTGGAACTTATGAAAGTGCAAAAAGTGACGAGCGTAAAGAGTTCAACCGAATGCTAAAATTTGTAAAAGCGAGTAAAGAAGAAATAACTTACATTCTTGTTTACAGTTTGGATAGGTTTAGCAGAACCGGAGACAGTGCCATTTATATTGCCAGTGAGTTAAAAAAGGTTGGCGTAAATATTATGGCGGTTACACAGCCAATAGATACCAATTCTCACGCTGGAGCTTTACAACAAAACATCCAGTTTATTTTTAGCAAGTACGACAATGATTTGCGAAGGCAAAAAACCATTGACGGGATGCGTGAAAAATTATTGCGTGGTGAATGGATTGGTGTAGCTCCAAAAGGTTACAGTTATGTAAAAGGAGCAGAAAAGCAAACCATCATTATCAATGAACAAGGAGAGTTGGTTCGGCAAGCATTTGAATGGCGTGCTAATGGAATGACCTACGATCAAATCGTAGAAAAGTTAGCTGCCTATGGGATGAAACTACCAAAGCAAACCTTGACTGACACTTTTAGAAATCCTTTTTACTGCGGGTATCTTTCGCACAACCTTCTAAATGGCGAATTAGCCAAAGGAAAACATCCCGCTCTTATCAGCGAGGAATTATTTTTCAGGGTTAATGAGCTTAAAAAAACGGAAGGCTTCAAGTGCAACAAAGTAAATGACAATCTACCACTACGGGTATTTGTAAAAGATGCTGAAACAGGTGTTCCATTTACGGGTTATCTTGTAAGAAAGAAAGGGCTTTATTACTATAAAGTCAACAAGATTGGCATACACGTCAATAGAAGCGTCAAGATTATGCATTCTAAGTTTCAGGAACTATTGTCCCAATACGAGGTAAACCCTGCCTATTTAGAGCCTTTAAAGGCACAACTAGGCTACACTTGGGAAAACCTGACCGAAAGCAACACAAGCGATAAAAAGGGGCTTTCCTTGCAATTGCATTCAGCAGAGGAAGAGTTCAAAGTACTTCGCAAAAGACATGCTTTAGGTCAGGTAAGTTTGGATGTTTATACCGAGTTTGGCGAGGAAATGGAAAAGAAGATTAAAGCCATTTCCGAAGAGTTGGCAAAATTGGAACAAAATTTATCGAACCCAAAAGATCTCATAAATTACACCTGCAAAATGGCTTGTAACCTCACTAAAATGTGGGATTGTGGTGACTTCTACCAAAAACAGATGTTACAAAACACTATGTTTCCTGCCGGTTTGGGTTATGATGCAAAAATTGAGCATTATCGAACCACAGAAGTTAATTGTGTATTCTCTCTAATCTCAGGATTATCAAAGGATTGGAGCGAAAATGAAAACGGGACTTCTCAAAATTTTGTTGAAAAGTCCCGTTTAGTACCCGGGATCGGACTTGAACCGATACAATCGCAATGATTACAGGATTTTAAGTCCTGCGTGTCTACCAATTCCACCACCTGGGCATTCCGGCATTCAAAAAAAATCCCTCTCAAATAAGAGGGATCACTTTTTGGAGCGAAAGACGAGGTTCGAACTCGCGACCTCGACCTTGGCAAGGTCGCGCTCTACCAACTGAGCTACTTTCGCATATTATTACTATTAATCAAATGGCACCTTCCGGATAAATTCGGAACACTCTACCGATCTGAGTTAATTCTCATAATTTGGTTTGCAAAAGTAAGTATTTTTTTAGTTCTGCAAAGAATTTTTATTAAAATCATTTATATTAATTTTTTTATCTTTTTTGAGTTCAATTGTTCAGAGTATGTATATTTATGCTTTAATATTGTAAGAATTATGAAAAAGAACAAAGTAATGGCAGGGTATCACATGTTAATGATACTTTCGGAGGTAGATGGGGAATTTGCAAAACCAGAGGGTAAAGTAATTGTTAATTATTTAAAAAGTGCTTTTCCCTTTAGAGTTGATTTGGATAGGGAAGTGGCTGAATTAAGCGCATTGCCAAAAGAGGATTATTTTTTGCATTTTAACAATTCGATGAATGATTTTTACGAAGATTCCACTGAAAAAGAGCGCAATGATTTTTTGAAGTTGGCTGTAATGATGGTAAAAGCAGATAAAAAAATTACTACTGAAGAAAATAAATATTTAAAAGAATTATTTTTTGCCTGGGATTCTGACCACGAAGAATAGATTATTTCAATTGAACAGCCTATCCCTGAGTTGTTATGTGCCTTTTACCTTTTTTGAAATTGATTTATATATTTCGTTATAATAGATCAATAGTTTGAAGGCATAGGTTGGTGAATTAAATTTTTGATTGAGTCGCCTGTAATCCGTTACCATAAATCTAAAGCCAATATCAGCACCCACTCCAGCCCAACGTGCGAATTTATATTCTACAGAAACTGCCGGCTCGTAAATAAAAACAAAAGTACGTTCCGCTTCCTTCTTTTTTCCAAACAACAGGTATTGATAATATGTTTTGCCAAAGCCAAGCTGCAATGGAATACTTAATCTCCATTGTTGATTTTGATAATAAATATACTCTACATGGGTAGAAAAATAATATAGTTTAAGCTGTGCTGTTACACTGTCGGCCATATTATTTGAATTTCTGTAATACACCTGTTTATTGAATCCCTTTGCCGGTTTGGAGAGTTGATTATAGCCTATCCCAAAATGAAGGCGGTTCCCATAGTTCAAGCCAATTTTTACACCGAAAATTTTTGCCCGGCTGTTGCTGATAAAAGAATTACGGGAGTCAAGTTTGCCAAACAATTGTGGTTTTTGTTTCAGGCAGCCTCTAATGGTATCAAGAGTTGGTTGTGCTATTGTTTGAAGGGATGAGCAGCAGAACAGAACAAATAAAAATATTTTAAGGCGTTTATGCACGGCACAAAGATAGCTATATTGATTCAAGAAATGAGGCAATGAAAGGAGATTCAAGAATCAAGATGTAAGATTCAAGGAAAACATGGGTTAAATAAAAATTCCCTGAACAAAAATTTGTTCAGGGAATTTTCTAAAATCTAAAATCTTGATTCTTGAATCTAAAATCGTCCTTAATGCCCTCCGCCATCAACTTCACCTTCTTCTAAAGGTACAGTTTGTGGAACAAAATCGTGTTCTTTGCCTGGTTTACTGTAATCATACGGCCAGCGATGTACTACCGGCAATTTACCTGGCCAGTTTCCATGTGTATTCGCCATAGGAGTTGTCCATTCCAAGGTGTTTGATTTCCATGGGTTTTGTTCTGATTTTGGTCCGCGGAACATAGAATAGAAGAAGTTAAACAAGAAAACTATTTGTACCAATGCAGCAAGGATAGCAAATCCTGTGATCAGGATATTAATGTCCACTAAATTATCAAACATTGGAAATGCGCTGTTTGAATAATATCTACGAGGTAATCCGGCCAGGCCTAAAAAGTGCATTGGGAAGAATACTCCATAAGCGGAAATAAATGTTCCCCAGAAATGGATATACCCTAATTTTTTATTCATGTGGCGCAAAAATAATTTAGGGAACCAATGGTAAACACCTGCAAGCATCCCTAATATTGCCGAAACACCCATTACAATATGGAAATGCGCTACAACAAAAAGTGTATCGTGAACAGGAATATCAAGTGCTGAATCGGCAAGGATGATACCTGTTAAACCACCTGAAATAAAGGTAGAGACCAATCCGATCGCAAATAACATTGCAGGAGTATATTGAATATTACCTTTCCATAATGTAGTAATGTAATTAAATGCTTTTACTGCCGATGGAATAGCGATCAATAGGGTGGTAAATACGAATACCGAGCCCAGGAAGGGGTTCATCCCTGTAATAAACATATGATGCCCCCATACAATAAATGAAAGGAAACCAATTGCCATAATTGAACCGATCATTGCACGATAGCCGAAAATTGGTTTACGGGCGTTTACCGAAATGATTTCTGATGTAAGTCCTAATGCAGGTAAAATAATGATATATACTTCAGGATGTCCTAAAAACCAGAATAGATGCTCATATAAGATCGGGCTACCACCAGTTTGCTCTAATGCTTGTCCGCCAATATAAATATCAGATAAATAAAATGAGGTTCCGAAACTTCTGTCAAAAATCAACAATAAAGCTGCTGAAAATAATACAGGAAATGAAAGTACACCAAGTATTGCTGTTACAAAGAAAGCCCAGATTGTAAGCGGCATACGTGTCATCGACATTCCTTTTGTACGAAGATTTATTACCGTAACGATGTAATTTAAACCACCAAGTAAAGCTGAAACGATGAATAAACTCATGGAAACCAACCATAAGGTCATCCCTAATCTTGATCCTTCCATTGCTTGAGGCAATGCGCTTAATGGAGGGTAAACGGTCCAACCACCTGATGCTGCACCTGTTTCAACAAAAAAGCCGCATAACATAATAACACTCGACAAGAAGAAGAACCAATAGGATAACATATTTAAAAATCCCGATGCCATATCGCGTGCTCCAATTTGGTATGGGATTAAGAGGTTACTGAATGTACCGCTTAGTCCTCCTGTAAGTACCATAAATACCATGATGGTACCATGGATAGTAACAAGCTGCATATACATTCCAGGGTCAAGTATTCCATCCGGAGCCCATTTATCACCTAATAAAAAATTCATGATCCAGAAACGTTCTCCTGGCCAGGCTAATTGCAAGCGGAACAGGAAAGACATCGTCATTGCGATAAAGGCCATTAACACAGCAGTTATAAGAAACTGACGTGAAATGGTTTTGTGATCCATACTGAAAATGTGTTTGGATACAAATGATTCTGTGTGATGATGTTCCTCTTCGTGACCGTGATGTGCCTGAGCGTGCTGATCGTGATTCTCCATTGACATATTGTTTATTGAATTTTGTATGTTAAACTAATTTTGTACCGTAGGTTTTACTATATAACCTGATAACCATTGAATTTTTACTTTTTGAAATATGGTTTTTTGCTTTTCAACCATTTATTGTAATCTGCTTCTGATTCCACTACTACGGTCATTTGCATATTATAGTGGCTATTACCGCATATTTTGTTACATAAGAGTATGTAATTGAATTCTTCAGGCTTTTCACCACGTGCCGCTCTTTTTTCATTGATGCCTTTCATCAATTCGATAACATATGGTTTTTTGCGCATCTCCTCTGTGGTAATGATCGGAGTAAAGTGCAGCATAGTTGTCATTCCGGGTACACAGTTCATTTGAGCTCTAAAGTGAGGAAAAAAAGCACTATGGATAACTTCTCTTGCGTTCAATTTGAATTCAATTTCTTTATTTAATGGAATGTGAAATTCGTTTTTAACGATAATATCGTCAGCACCTTTACTGTCTTTAATATCCATCCCTAATGAATTTTCATCAGTGATAAGTTTATAGTTGGATGCACCTAATTCGTTGTCTTTCCCTGCGTAACGTGCAGTCCAGTCAAATTGTTTTGAATAAAGCTGAATAACGATCGCTTCTTTTGAAGCCGGTTCAGTAATTTTATTCCATGCTTTTAATCCGAAAATAATGATAACGGCAAGTACAACAGCAGGTATTATTGTCCATATCATTTCTAATTTATTGCTATGTGTAAAATAGGTAGCTACATTCCCTTTACGGCCATAATATTTATACGAAAAATAGAATAATAAAATGTGAGTGATGGTAAATACAAAAAAGATAATAGCCATGTTGAAATTAAAAAGCCAGTCCAGGCCAACACCGTGCTCAGAAGCTGATTCAGGTAACATTAAAGGTATATAGCTTACTAAATTGTAGATCACAAATAAGAAGAAAACACCCAAAAACGTCAACATGATCTTTGACATTAACCGATTGTCTTTTTCTGTTACTTCGTGGGGCTTATCGCCTTTTAAGCTGGACGAAAGCTCAAATACTCTTACTAAATAACCGATCGCAAAAACCGTTAAAATTATGGCAACGTAAATTAAAAACTTTATCATAGTATTTATTATTGTTAGCCTCACCCCTTTATCCCCATTTCAAATTGTTATGGGGAATCAGGTGAGTTGAGTTAATTTTTTTTGTTATCTCGTGTTAATTCTTTTCTTCTTTTTAATCGGTGATCTTTAAAAATGATGATGTATTGTCTCATCCAGGTAAGGATGTTTCTGTACCATCAACGGTGCTTTTGTAAGTGCTCTGTTAATTGTAAACAGAAGTAAACCAAGGAAACCTAAAGCGATTCCGATCTCTACCCAGCCTAAATGCCATGCCCCGTTTACTGTTCCTGGCATTACCATCATAAAAACATCTAACCAGTGTCCAATAAAAATAATACAACCAACAATTGTTAAGAAAAAATAATTGCGTTTTGCATCACGGCTCATTAATAAGATCATTGGGAAAACAAAGTTCAAAACAAACACGGTCCACATTAAACCCATATACCCAAAATCGTGCAAACGCTCCTGGAAGTAAATCGTTTCTTCAGGGATGTTGGTATACCAGATCAACATGAACTGGCAGAACCATAAGTAGCTCCACAAAAAGCTAACTGCAAATACCCATTTTCCAAGATCGTGAATATGGCTATCGTTTACCTGTGGCAAATATCCTTTACGTTTTAAGAAAAGAACAAATAAAATAATGGTGATCATTGCAGAGATCCACATTCCGGCAAATGAATACCAGCCATACATGGTGCTAAACCAATGCACATCTATCGACATCATCCAATCCCATGCTGCTGTTGAAGAAGTTACAGCAAAGAACACAAGGAACATTGCACCTTTAGCCATGTTTTTGAAGTGAAGAGCTGTGCCGCCCTGAAGATCTTCTTCCAGTGAACGTTTAATAAAACCTCTTTGAAATAAATTCCAGATCACTAAATAGGCAATTGTTCTTAACCAAAAGAACCAGGGAGTAAAATAACCGTGTTTGTTAGCAATAACTTCGTCATATTTTGGTGATTCAGGATTAATTACCTCCGGATCCATCCAGTGATATAAGTGGTGAAGATGAAACTGCCCTGCAAGTAATATCAAGAACATAATGACAGCACCAACCGGTAAGTAACTCGAAACTGCCTCATACACTCTTTTTACAGCTACTGACCAGGCCACTTCCGCAACATACTGTAACGCCATAAAAAAAGTAGCTAACAATGCTATCCCCATAAAAAACCAACCGTTAACAAGCAAATTTGCCCAGATACGTGTATGGTGGTATTCTTCGTGGCTAACACCTTCGGGTGCGTGGTCGGTTAAAAAACCTGCAATGAGGGTAATTAAGCCTATAACCATTAAACCAATGGTGATGTTCTTTGTTTTTTTAGTAAATGTATAGTTCGAATTATTCATAGGTGTTTGCTTTAATCTTTTATTCTCAAAAATATCTTTTAAATTATTTTGCTTCGGTTGTTGCTGTTGGTGCTTCTGCAGTCACAGGGGCTGCTGCTGCCGGAGCTGCTCCTTCCGGATTTTGCAATTTCTGAACATATTGTACTATTTTCCAACGTTCCTCTTTGTCTAATAATGATGCATGAGGCCCCATTAGTCCTTTACCGTAAGTGATGGAATGAAATATTTTTCCTTCAGGTAAGTTTTTCAACGCAGCACCTGTGTAAGATGGTGGTGCACCGGGCAATTTAGCGCCTACAAGACCATCTCCAGCTCCAGCTGCGCCATGGCAGTGAACACAGAATTTACCGTAAAGTTCTTCACCCTTCTTCAAATTGATTTCATTTTTCTCAAGCGGATTATGTAAAAAACGCCCTGCATTTGCATAACCTGCAGTATCATTGGCATACATATAAGGCATAAATCCTCTGGCTATTGATCCTTCCACCGGTAATCGGTTGGCTTGCATTACAGTACTATCTGTAAGGGATGTATAAGACATGTTGCTTTCCAAAGATGGAGAACGATACATATCGGCCATAAATTCAACCCCGGGGCTGTTAGCGTCATGCTTTTCGCAAGATGTAAAGCCTATTGTTACACAGCTGAACATCGTCATTAATGAAATAATTCTTGTTACTTTTTTATTCATTGTAAAAGTATTATGTATTTAGTATTCTGTATTAAGTGCTTTGTATTAGACCTGTTTCATCCTAATTAATACAAAGTACATTGTACTTTATTTATTTGAAAGAAATTTCAGATGCACCACCGTTTTTTAATAATGCTTCGATAGTACTTTTATTTTCTTCTTTAGTTTCAACGATCATCAAAAATTTATCATCCGTGGTTCTTGGATCCGGATTTTTTGCTTTTACTCCCGGAAGCATCCAGCATCTTAAGTAATAGGTAATAACCATTCCGTGTGCAGCACAAAGTACGGTTGATTCAAACGTAATTGGAATAAATGCAGGTACGTTCATGTAATATGCAAAACTTGGTTTACCACCCACATCTGTTGGCCAGTCATGGATCATCATGTACCACATCATTAATGTAGCCAGGCAGGTTCCTGTGATGCCATAAATGAAAGCGCAAATAGCCAAACGTGTTCTTGGTACTCCAATAACGGAGTCAATTCCGTGAATTGGAAAAGGAGAATAAACATCTTTTACTTTTATTCCTTTTGTACGAAGTTCCTTAGCTGATGCCATTAATGGCTCTTCATCATCATAAATTGCGTGTATCGCTACTGTACTCATATTTTAATGTATTAATGTCCTGATTTGTAAATGTGCCGATGTGCTAATTTGTTAATGTGATATCATCAGCACATTAGCACATTGTCTAATCAATTAATTATTTAATGATGTTTTGCTTTTTCCTTATACTCCTGTCCGGATGATTTCACGATCGTTTTTAATTCCGCCTGTGCAATTACCGGGAAGTAACGGGTAAATAACAAGAAAAAAGTAAAGAACATTCCGATTGTTCCGGTATAGATTCCAATATCAATAAATGTTGGATGATACATGTTCCAGGATGAAGGAAGGAACGTACGGCACAATGTGGGTACGATGATCACAAAACGCTCGAACCACATACCAATGTTCACAATAATGGACATAATGAAGGTGAAGGTTAAGCTGGTACGTAATTTTTTGAACCAGAATAACTGTGGAGAAATTACGTTACAGGTCATCATGGCTGCATAAGCCCACCAGTATGGACCGGTAGCACGGTTCAGGAATGCATACTGTTCGTATTCCACACCTGAGTACCAGGAGATGAATAATTCTGTTAAATAAGCTACACCTACAATAGAACCCGTTACAATAATAACGATGTTCATATATTCAATGTGCTTGATAGTGATATAGTTTTCTAAATGATATACTTTACGCATAATGATCAAAAGCGTTAATACCATCGCAAAACCAGAGAAAACGGCACCTGCAACGAAATAAGGAGGGAAGATAGTGGTGTGCCATCCCGGAACTACAGAGGTAGCAAAGTCCATGGATACAATAGAGTGAACCGAGAATACAAGAGGAGTTGATAAACCTGCAAGTACTAATGATACTTCTTCAAAACGACTCCAGTGACGGGCACTTCCGCCCCATCCAAAACTTAAAAGACTGTACATCTTTTTTGAAAATGGCTTTACAGCTCTGTCGCGTATCATTGCAAAATCCGGAACCAAACCGGTGTACCAGAATACTAATGATACAGAAAAATAAGTAGAAACCGCAAATACGTCCCACATCAATGGTGAGTTAAAGTTCACCCACAAAGAACCAAATTGATTTGGCAATGGGAACAACCAATAATCTAACCATGGACGGCCTGTATGAAGCAATACGAAGATAGCGGCACACATAACGGCAAAGATGGTCATTGCCTCCGCAGAGCGGTTAATAGCCATTCTCCATTTTTGACGGAACAATAATAATACCGCTGAAATAAGTGTTCCTGCGTGACCGATACCGATCCACCATACAAAGTTGGTGATATCCCAAGCCCAGTCTACACCATTGTTTGATCCCCAAACACCGATACCTGTACCAATGGTATAAGATAAACAAGCCAAACCCCATATAAAACAAATAACAGAAGCTGTAAAAAGCATGTACCAATACTTTGAAGCTTTGCCTTCTATGGGTCTAACAATATCTTCGCTGATCTGATGATACGTTTTGTTACCAATAATTAAGGGCTCTCTAATTTCCGATTCGTGCTGCATATTTATTAATTTGATAATTCAACAATTTGATAATTTGATAATTATTTTAGCGCATTCTATTCATTCAATAATTTGAAAATTTCATTAGCACATTATTACACTAGCACATTTTCAAATTACTATTTATGCTTCTGTTTTTTCTGAATGAGTTTCTGCTTTTCTTCCTTCTTCTATTGTTTCTTCGCAATTTCTTACTTTCGTTAAATAAGATACTGTTGGTTTAATTCCAAGTTCTTCCAATATAAAGTAGTTACGTCCTTCAGCTTCTTGTTTTCTTAATATGCTGATGGCGCTGTCTGCATCGTTCAAGTCACCAAATAGAATTGCGTTGGTAGGGCAAGCTTCTGCACAAGCAGTGTTTACGTCACCATCAACCAATTTGCGTTCTGCTTTTTTAGCTTCCAATTTACCGCCTTGTATACGTTGAACACACATAGAGCATTTTTCCATAACACCACGTGAACGAACTACTACGTCAGGGTTTAATACCATACGTCCCAGATCGTCTTGTGTTGGATTGAAAGTAAAGTCTGTGTTCTCGTTGTAGTTGAACCAGTTGAAACGTCTTACTTTAAAAGGACAGTTGTTAGCGCAGTAACGAGTACCAACGCAACGGTTATAAGTCATTTGATTTAATCCGTCAGAACTGTGATTTGTTGCCAATACCGGACAAACGTTCTCACAAGGAGCTGCATTACAGTGCTGGCACATCATTGGTTGAAATACTACTTTCGGATTTGCTGCCGAAGGGTTTTCCATATCCAAATACATATCAATTGCGCCTATACCTTCTTCTTTAGCAACTTCTTTATTCATATCGCTGCTGTAATAGCGATCGATACGTAACCAGTGCATTTCGCGGGTTTTTATTACCTGATCTTTTCCAACAACAGCCACATTGTTCTCTGCAGTACAACTTACTACACAAGAACCGCAACCGATGCATGAATTTAAGTCAATGGTCATACCCCAGCGGTGACCTAATTTTTCGTGCTCATCCCACAAATCGATAGTAGATGCTTTTTTAACACCTGAATGTGTAACAAGCATTTCATCGGCATTACCTGATTTAGGGTTCTTTTTATAGTTCTCTAAATTGGTTTCTTTCACAATTTCACGCCCCATTAAGGTATGGTGAATTTGAGTACCGGCTATTTCGGTTGTTTTATTTGCATTTTCGATCTTCACATTCAATGCAGCGTAACTAAGTGTTCCATTCACTAATTGAACAAATGGGAACACATTTTTACCGATAACACTTCCTGTTTGGGTACTTAATTTTCCGGCTTTATCTCTTCCGTATCCTACCGCAATTCCAATTGTTCCGTTTGCTTGTCCTGGTTGAGGCACTATGGGTAATTCAACGGTAACACCATTAACAGTTACATTAACTACACTTGCTTCTCTGTCCTGGCGCTCCATCAAATTGTAGCCTTTTTTCGCCATTTCACTTGGGGACATGGTAACATAGTTATCCCAGGTGATTTTTGAAATAGGGTCAGGTAGTTCCTGTAGCCAAGGGTTATTTGCCTGGTTACCGTTACCAATTGCTACTTTTTCGTAAAGTGCCAATTCAAACTCTCCACCTGTAACAGCGTTGATCTCTCTTGCAGCAACAATTAAATTTACTGGTTCTAATGGTTTTGTTTCTTCTTTCTTTGGTTCTTCTGCAGCAACTGCTTTAGTCTTGTCTTTTTCAGTTAGAGCCGCTGTTTCAGTTCCTTTTCCAACTTCTATAGCGCCATCATGTAATGAATTATTCCAAAATTCGGTAAAGGTCATGTATTTACCTTGCATAGGGAATACGCGCTCTGCCCATATCTTTTGAATGTATGAATGATAATCGCTGGAGTTACCGGACCATTTTAATAATGTTTGCTGAGCCTGACGTGTTCCTGAATTTTGTTCAGCAAATAAAGGAGAAATAGTAGGTTGTGATAAGCTGAAATGTGTTTTTCTAGGATTAAAATCGTTCCATGATTCAAGGTAATGGTGATCAGGACAGATGAAAGTTGCTAAAGAGGCTGTTTCATCAGCTCTGTCGGCAAAAGAAATACGTAAACCAACTTTATTGTAAGCTTCTGGAAATTTCAAAGCAGCAGGAGCAGAATATACAGGGTTTGTGTTGTAAGTGATGATCGCATCCACTTTTCCGGCAGCCATTTCAGCAGTCAGATCAGCGAAGGCTTTATCATTGCTTTGATTTAAATAACTTGGGTTTTCTGTATCGATGGTTTTACCATAGCTACCTATCAGGGTATTGATCTCATTTACTATTAACTGAACATTGGTATCGTTAGATCCGCATACTACTAATGATTTTCCTTTGTTTGCCACAAGATCTTTGGCAACTTTGGTGATCATTGCATCACATGCTAATTCTGTTTTAGGTAAAGTGGAAACACTAACAAGTTTAGCAATTGCATTGTATAAATTCACAACTACTTTTGCTTGTTCAGATACCTTAACAGGGATACGTTCATCTGCATTTGCACCTGTTAATGATAAGTTAGATTCGAATTGGTAATGTTTGGACATTTCCGGTTTTTCTTTGCTAACTTTTCTGTTTTTAGCATATGCCAAAGAAAAATTCTCAACCCAATTAGTAAGGAAATCAGCTCCGATACTTACAATTACCTGTGCGTTCTCAAAATGATAGGTAGGGATAATTGCTTGTCCGAATGTTTGAGCATTTGCATTTGCAATACCTGCAAATGAAATAGCATCATACGTTACATGTTTTGTTGTTGGGTATTTAGCAGTAAACTCATCAATAGCAGCCTTTGTTGAAGGGCTGATGATTGTTGAAGATAAAATACGGATAGCACCACCTTTTGCAGTAATAGCAGCTAAATTAGCACGAACTTCTTTATCTACTTTCGACCATTTAATGGACTCTCCGTTTTGTGTTACAGGGCCCGTTAAACGGGATGAATCGTATAATGAAAGTACAGATGCCTGAATACGGGAATTGGTAGCACCATTTGTTACTTTTGAAAGCGTATTTCCGGATATTTTAATAGGGCGGCCTTCTCTGGTTTTTACCAATATAGAAGAGTAATCTCTACCATCAAAATAAGTAGAAGCATACCAGTTGGCAACACCAGGGGTAATTTCTTCTGGTTTATTTAAATAAGGGATAGCTTTGTTTACAGGTGTTTCACATGAAGCCAAAGATGCTGCAGCAACACTGAATCCTAAAAACTTCAAAAAATCTCTACGGTTGGTACCGCTATTTGTAAGGTTATTGTCGTCTAAAAATTCTGCTACAGGTATTTGCTCTGTAAATTCATTATTTACATTTTGAACAAATTCAGGACTGTTTTTTAGCTCTTCTAATCCTTTCCAGTATTTTTTTGTTGCCATATTTGGTTACTAATAACGAATGAAAACGAATTTACTAATCTGTGTTTTCTATTCTAAGTTTTGTGTTTTTTGTATCTGTTCTTTTTTTAACACCTCAGCAAAGCCTCTTCAATTGAAGATAAGAGCCGAAGAGTACTTTTTAGTAGTGGCATTTTCCACACTCAATACCGCCCATTTTATCAACGGTGATCGTTTGTCCTTTGTATTTTTCAGCTAATTTTTTGTGTAGACTTTCGTAGTATGGATTGTCTTTCATGCCCGGTACTTCTGTTTTTCTGTGGCAATCAACACACCATCCCATTGTTAAAGGGCTTACTTGTTTTGCAGTGGTCATTTCTTTTAGATCACCGTGGCATGTAGCACAGTCTTGCTTACCAACTTTCACGTGTTGCTGGTGAGAGAAATAAACAAAGTCCTGAAGATTGTGAACTTTTACCCACTCGATAGGTTTTTGTGGTTTATTGTATTCTCCTTTATCAGCATCCCATCCGGCAGCTTCGTATATTTTTGCAATTTCAGCTGTTCCGGTAGTTGGTCCTTTTGAAATACCTTTGTGGCAATTCATACAAACATTTACAGAAGGAATACCTGCTGTTTTGCTTTTTTCAACACCGGAATGGCAGTATTGACAGTTAATAGCGTTGTCGCCAGCGTGAATTTTGTGAGAAAAAGCAATAGGTTGTGTAGGTTGGTATCCGGTGTAAACTCCAATGTCTTTTAAAGCATACCAGCCTGATGAAAGTAATCCACCAATAATAAACAGGATGATAACAGCAACTGTTCTTTTATGGAAGCCCATCCATGTTTTAATTTCATGCCAAGGACCAACAGCTTCTTCTTCAGGTAAACCTTGTTTTTCGTTTTGGATGTTCTTTAATGAGTGGCTAACACCACGTAATACTCCAATAATGATCACTAAAAATGCAATTACTCCAATTAGAATTGCTAAAGGATTAACACCTTTTTCTTCTGCTTTAGCTGCGCCACCTGCAGGACCTTGAGCTACAACCTCTACTGCCTTAGGCGGGTTTTTGATATACGCAATAAGTGCGGTAATTTCTTCGTCTTTCAAATCAGTGAACGTGGTCATGCCCGCCCCATTGTTTTCAGCTAAGATCTTCTTTGCATAGGCATCCCCACTTTTCAGCACTTCCAGATTGTTCTTGATCCATTTTGCCAACCATGCATCACTTGGAGCACGTGTACCAATGCCTTCCATACCAGGGCCTACAACTTTATTTTTACCTAAACTATGGCAAACAGCACAGTTTTGTTTAAATAGTTTTTCAGCATCCTGTGCGGAAGCAACGTTGTAATTAATAAAAAATGAGAAGAAGAGGAGGGAAAGAATTGCCAGAAATTTTCTTTGTGGTGTAACGAAAATTGTATCCATATATAAATCTAATTGTTAAATCCAATGATATCCCTTTTTTGGGGGAGAGTTCTAAAACTCGCGGGGCAAAATTATAAGAAACATTAATTGTAGGTTCAAAAAATGTTAAAATTTTATAAAATATGTACAGTTTATAATCGTTCTTAATAAGGCTGGATTTCTTCTTTGTTTTTTTTGAAAATTTGTCAATAAAAAGGTGTTTCTTGTCTGATGAAATCAATTATTTGTCGAAGGTGTTTTTTTGAAATACTTCCATTTGTTATTTTAAAATAGATATAAACTTTTGCTTTAAAAGTTTAATAAATTAACTTTGTTGAATGAATAATACGGATATGAAGCATTCAAAATTAATAATAAGAGTAGCATTAAGTGCAGTGTTTATGGTATTGTCATGCCATTTTGTGTACGCTCAAAAAGCTGCTGCAGATACAGGTAAGGTAGAGTTTGTGCAGGATTACAAGGTGCAGGAATTGCTGAATAAACATGTTGAGATCAATTCGAAAGCACCTATTAAAGGCTACCGTGTGAAGATCCATTTTGGTTCAGATAAAAATAAGGCCAGGGAAATTAAAGGAAATTTTATTGCAAAGTTCCCGGATGTTCCTGCCTATGAAAAGTATGACCAACCAAATTTTAATATCCGTGTGGGTGATTTCAGAACAAAACTGGAAGCATATAAATTTTTAAAAGAGGTACAGGTAGAATTCCCTTCTGCTTTTTTAGTACAAGATGAGATAGAGCTGCCTAAACTATAGGCTTGATTGAAATGAGAAACTTTTTTTCTTTTTCTTAGTTCAAAATTCTTATGTAAATCAGTTGTGTAATTGGAAATGCAGAATTTATTTTTATAAAATGTAATTTCATTTAATTCAAATTTACAAAATGAAAAAATCTATCCTTTTTTCAGGCCTGCTTGCTGTTTCGGGTGTTTGTGCTCAAACAACACAAAATGACAGCAAGTTGCCAGTGATAACATGTTCTGAGTTTCACATTACCAAACCTCTATCCGAATTATTTGCTGAAAATCAAATTGAAGCGGATTTTATCTCTAAAGACAAAAGAGAATTCCAGGACCGTAAAAATAGAAGACCTCACGCTATTCTTTTTAATGATGCTGATAGTGATCAAGACAGAGAAGAAACTACTGTGCAGCAAACCATTATGGGGGACAGGCAACAGCAAGCGCCACTTGTAAATTGGCTTGGCCAGGATGGTAACGGATCTTATCCTCCTGACCCTAGTGGTGCTGCGGGACCTGATAATTATGTACAGTTAGTAAATTCTACCACTTTTAAAGTTTACAGTAAAACCGGTGTAACACAACTGACAGGTAGTTTAGGTTCTTTATGGAGCCCTGCTACCGGTGATGCGGGTGATCCCATTGTAATGTATGATAAATATGCTGACCGTTGGTTTCTTAGCCAGTTTTCAGATATAGGGAATGAAGTTTATATAGCAATTTCGCAAACCAATGATCCCACAGGGGCTTATTATGCTTATACGTTCACATCACCTGAATTTCCTGATTATTTAAAATTTTCCATTTGGGCCGATGGTTATTACATGACTTCCAATCAAACTCCAAAGGTTTTTTGCTTTGAAAGAGATCAGATGTTGATCGGTAATGCTGCTTCAAGATCAGTTTACTCATTGTATACACCTCCTCCTTTAGGCCCTGAAATGTACTGTGCATTACCGGGTGATGCAGATGGACAATTACCTCCGGCCGGAACACCTTGTCCGTTTTTTGCTTTTTCCGATGATGCATGGGGCGGTGGTAATATTGATGCAATATTAATATACAAAATGGCTGTAGCTTGGGGAGTCACTCCAAGTGCCACTATTTCAACTGATGGTACTGTTCCTCTCTCGGCATTCGATTCCTCATCCGATCCCAATTGGGATGATATTTCACAGCCCGGAACAACAGACAAACTGGATGGCCTGGGTAGCCTGTTAACTTATAGGGCACCCTGGAGAAAATGGGTAGGATACAACTCAGTAGTTCTGAATTTTTCAATTAAATTAAGCGCAACACAGCACAGCATCAGGTGGTGCGAATTGAGGCAGAATCAAGGTACAGGCATTTGGAGCTTAATGCAGGAAGGAACCTATACCCCTGATTCGCATAGCAGATGGTTGGGAAGTATTGCAATGGATGATAATGGCAGCATTGCTTTATGTTACGCAAAATCATCAACTTCTGTTTCTCCCAGCTTATGTTATACAGGGAGGTTAGCCAGTGATCCTTTAGGAACAATGACATTTGCTGAACAAACTGCAATTGCGGGCAGTGGCGCACAAACAGGAGTAAACCGATTCGGAGATTATTCTCAAACCTCATTGGATCCTGATGGCATTACCTTTTGGCATACAGGAGAGTATGTTTTATCAGGGAATCCGGCCACAAGGATCTATTCCTTCCAACTTCCTGCCGGAAGTGTTGGTGTTGACAACATCCAAAACCAACCTGTATTTACCGTTTTTCAATCAGAAAATAAATTGATTTTTAAAGCAGAGAAACTTCATTCAAATGAGGAGTTTGTTGTTGATCTTTTTGATATTACAGGGAAACAGATTAATGGTAAAAAAATCACACCTGTTTTATATAAATTCGATACAACTATTGATGTTAGTGGTTTGGCGAAAGGGGCTTATCTTGTAAGAGTTGGGAACAACAGTTTTCAAAGAGTTGTAAAGGCATTTGTAAATTAATTTAATTTTCTAAATCTTAATCTCCTACTAAAAAAGGAAAAACGTTGGATTTTAAACCAGTCATAAAAAAAGAGAATTTATGAAGAATGTTTTTTGTTTTTTTGTAATCTACATTTCAATAATGTCATGTCATTCAAGGCAAAAAGACATTGTATCAAGCCCTAAGGACGAACAGCCAACTGCGGCATCCAAAACTAGCGGCATGGTTTCTCATCAATTCAGAGTTACGGGATGCGCCACAGTTATTGTTGTTGCAGGTACCTCTCCTCCTTTAATACTCATTCCAAAAAATAAATTACCTGACAATATGGATGTGAATGGTTTGGAGATTTCTTTTAATTATAGAAAACTGAAAATGCCTCTCCCTGTTGGGTGTAGTAAAGGAATTCCAGCGGAGCTTACCGATATTAAAAAGAAATAGCCTCTGTTTAGAGGCTAATAACTTCCTTTTAAACTATAAAATATCATTAATAGGATCTTTTGTGCACCTTTCGCTTAACTTTAGTGTGCTGTTCGGGTGAAGTCGAAGAGTTGTGAAACGGCATTCAAAATTATTTTTGAACGAATTTAATTGGTAACAGTGATCGCTGACGTAGATACCGTATTGCTTACATTTCCTGTTCTGTCTTTTAGAAACACAGAAAATGAAACAGCTTGAGAAGTTGCTCCATTGGTAATAGCAGTGTTTTTTAATTCAATAGTTAAGGTCCCTTGTATTGCTGTGGCTGTTCCGGTAGGTGCCAGCTGAGATATCCGGTATTGATACATTACATTATTTCTTGTATCCGTTAAAAAAAGATTTTTTACATCAGGTGTATTTTCTCCCAGATCACCATCCCCATCTTTATAGGATATTGTAACCGTGATCTTATCCTGGTATTCAACTGCTGTTGAAGGTGTAATGCTTACAAATTCAATGGCGGGAGTTGTAGAAATTTCAATTGAATCATCCTTTTTACACGAGGAGATCACACCCAAAAAAATAAATAGAATTAAATTTTTTTTCATGGCTAATAAACGTAAAAGGACCAAAAAGTTTTATACTCAATTTGTAAATTATCGGTAGGGAACTGGGTGTTATTGGTATGATCACCATCATTCACAAAATAACGCATATACACTACCTGATTTTGTGGTAAATCGGCAGTATTAATGGTTATACCAAAAAAGTCATTTTCATTTGGTGGTGGCACATGAATATATTGAGCTGTAAAAGCAATAGGGTTGCTGAAATCATTGGGGTCAAAAGATAATTTCATTTGATTCACCTGGAGTTGAGGATAATCGGTGCTGTCGTCCGATATGATAAATGCAAAAACCACATTGGTATTGGTTGGAAGAAGAAAGGAATTGTAAGGAACACTATCAATTCTATTGTTTTGGGCAGTGTATTGGATCTGGTATGTTGCAGCATCAACAACCGCATAATAAGGATTTATTGTAGGTTCAAAATTAGGGTAAGTGGGCACATTGCCAAACATATCTTTGGCTCCTGCAGTTATCCAGTTTTTTATTGCCTGAACATCTCCGGCAGGAAGGGGCACACCAATATTATCCTGAGGCATCCTGTCGTCCTGATTTACAAAACAGCAATTGGTGATACGTTCATAAAGCACTGACTCAAGAGGTTGGTAAGGAACAACCCTGAAAGTGAATGTTTCATCAGTATTGTTTTTTTTCACCGGATGATACACCAGTGTTGAGTATGAAGACTGCGGTGTTCTGAAATCCGGTTCAAAGTTACCATCGTGACATCCGGGAACAGCACATTTTGGTTGTAAAATATTGGTATGGATTCCAACTAATGAATTTGGGTCGGGATTCGGGACAACAGGCACCGTGCCATAATCGATAGCTGCAAATGGATTGGCAGGAGCAGGCTCCTCCTTTTTTTTACAGCCATTTTGGATCATCACCACTACTATAACTGTGGTAATTGCTAAAACAAGTTTATATGAAAAGTTTTTCATCATTATACAAAAGCTTGAGTTAAAACATTACCCATATTGCCGCGATAGTTCATCGGGATATCACCATAAAATCCTAGTATGTCTGCTATTGTTGGAACAATATCAATACTTTCGCCTTGTACCGTTGAAAATAATTGATTTTGTTTTACCACGCCTGCAGGGCCAAGCATTAAACAAAATATTTCTCTCGACAGGGCTCTTCCGTTAACGATCTCACCGGTATGATCAAGTGCATAACGGCCCTGAGCATCCATTAGTGTATTACTTGTTTCGTTTCTTCCGTGCTCCGGAGCAGCTATCAGAATGGTATTGTTTGCCATGCCGGGAGTACTTTGTATTGTTTGCCATAAATGAGCCAATGCGTAATCTGCTTTTCTAAGATTGTTGCAATAGCCGGTGAAATCAGAATGACAAACATCAACGTCCTGCATATTTACAACAAGCAATTCAGGTTTAAAATTGGTAATGATGTTTTCAGCAAAAAATACATTTCGCATATCACTATTCATAACATTCCCACCTACTCCCCAGGGGTCGTTAAAGCCTCCACTGTTGGCGGTTGCGTAACTGGCATTTATAAACGTTTCCAACGTAAGGGCATCTGCAGAGGTGTTCTCAATACCAGCATCACCTGGTTTAGACTGGCTTCCAAAGTTTTTATTCAATACATCTCTTAGTTTTGAAGAGCTGAC
This sequence comes from Bacteroidia bacterium, assembly GCA_030654175.1. Lineage (GTDB taxonomy): Bacteria > Bacteroidota > Bacteroidia > 2-12-FULL-35-15 > 2-12-FULL-35-15 > 2-12-FULL-35-15. Next base: position 136,219 of record JAURXZ010000042.1, on the reverse strand, counting down.
CTTTTCATTTGGATTAAAGTTTTTGGGAGTTCCTAAAACATTGTATGCCTCCTGGCTTATTAAAGACAATGGCTGAACATAGTTAGCACCATACAAGGCTCCGTAATTTGAATCGGAACTGAAATTTAAAGCAGGATAAGGTCCCAATGCATTTGATACCCACCAGGAGTTGAGGGCCGACATAGTGGGTGAATTGTGCTTTCTGTAATATTCAAAAATTGTTGGATTTACAGGAGGTGCCTTTATATTAAGATCGGTGGTGGTATAAACACCGGTCATAGCAGTGGTATGACCGTTAAAATGGCCTGTTGGGCCTTGTGCATATCTGAATTCTTTAAATAATGTTCCTTGTGTTTGAAGTGCTGCACCTCCAATAGAGGGTAAAAAATCCATAGCACCGACCATATCTCCTGAAATTGCTTCGGAACCGGTAAGCATGTTGGGCATAAGGTTTCCATCAACTTTGTGAACTGATTCAAAGTTTCTTACACCACCTGCAAACAGACAAAACACCACGTGGTCGGCTCTTCTTACGCCTGATGCAGCAAATAATCTACCCGATGGTAAAATATACGGGACAGCAAATGCCCCTGCTGAAGCCATTACCGTTTTTTTAAGAAAATTTCTCCTGTCCATATTTTTAATTTGAGAATTTGAGTATTTAACAATTTGAAAAATAATTTACCCATTTTCAAATTACCACATCTTCAAATTATTTTAATAGTACCTGTATTCATTCGAAGTCATAAATGCATAATAAACCAGCTCCGGTGTGGTATTTACATCTGTTTGAATAAGACTTTTCATTTGCCATAACTCAAATTCATTCGGTTCGCGGTTAAAGAATTTTTTATAGGTGTTTATCACAAATTGATTCACATCGGTATTCATTGCAGCAAGAGTAGGGATCGATACTCCATTGGCATTCAGGAAATTTCGTATGATCAGGTCCTCGATCAGTTTTTTGTCGCCAAAAGCATTGTAGGCGGTTCCCAGGTCGGTTAATTTTGTTTGATCAATGGTGGTTCCATAAAGGTCAGAATAAGCAATTGAAATAAATTCAACAGTTGATTTAACATTAGGTTTTGCAACACCATCCTGTGCAACCCCAACATTATTTACATCATAGATATAACTTTTATTGGCCTCTTTTTTACAACTTGTTATTGTAACTGATACAAGAACAAACAAAAAAAGTGCTATGTTTTTTATTTTGATACTAAAATTGTTTTTTTTCATTTTCAAATTAGCAAATTATCACATTTTCAAATTGTTTTTTATTTGATCCCAACATATTCGTCCAGTGAAAGTATAGTCTTTTGTAATTTTTTATAATTCAGATCTGTCTTATATTCTGTGGCATATTTCGACATTTCAGCTGAAGTTGGTTCTCTGAATAAATACCTGACATATAGTTCTCTAACTTCACTTTCAAAATAGTTATCGGTATTGAAAATGATATCCATGTATTGACTTTTGGTATTGCCCTGACTGAAAAAAATGACAGCACTTAATCCGTCCACCATGTTGCTGGATTGTTCCAATTCATTTTCGGTAGGATACCGGTCCATAAAATGTTGAAAAGAAGAAACTACAAAGTTTTCAGTTCCCATATTTATATCGTCATAAAAATTATTGTCAATTAACCTTCTGTGCATGCCGATAGTGGTTAATGTGCCATTGTTGAGGTCTATTGGGATGCTTTTTACCAGCTCTAACCTTGCTATTTCCATGTTTATAACATCAAAAACTGAAGCATAGGCGGAATCTGTCAGAAGAAATTGAAAAACAGCGATCCTCTCGGTTATAGCGCTTGTATCAAAACTGGTAAGTAATTTAATGGAAGCCATTTCATAAAGCCTCTGGTTATAGGTTGGTTTAGCAAAAACTTCATCTAAAAAAGCTGCCCTATCCAATTCAGATAAATTATGTTGATTTATAATGGATAAACCTGAACTTAACTCAATTGTTTCCGGTTTTCTACCTAAAACACTGATGTAAACCTTATTTACATAATTTTCTTTGACTATGGAAGATATGGTATAGTCGGGTGGGGCCTGATTACCAGGCACTACAACCAATTCATCGTCTTTTTTACATCCAACGAATGAAAAACTTAAAATAAGAGTTAAAAAAACAATGTTCTTTATCATAGCGAAAGCTAAATTAGCAAAATATTTCAATTTCTGAAAAAAAAATTGAATTTAATTGATTTAATAAATTACCAATTGAGCAGTTTTTGACGGTAATGTCATCCTGATTGGCTTTTCGCCAAGAAGGATCTTGTCAATCACAGGTAATAATGTTAATAAAATACAATCCCGCAGTACTGCGGGATCGTGAAAAACTCGTGATGACAGAAAGAGAAATTGCGTTGAGTTTGAGAATTTATGGTTACTCATACTTTTTTTTTCAATAATTAAAACTGGTATTTAGGCAAAATATTTTTTTTGTACTTTGAACACGAATTTTGAAAAAAAGATATTGTTTATGAATGAGGAAAAAACAGAAACAAAAAAGAACAGTATCTGGTCAGTAATAATGGCCTCTTCTGTTGGCACTCTGATTGAATGGTACGACTTTTATATTTTTGGAAGCCTGGCCCTGGTTATTTCCACTAAGTTTTTTCCCCAGGAAAATCCAACAGCAGCATTTCTTTCAACATTAGCAACCTTTGCAGCAGGATTTGTTGTAAGGCCTTTTGGCGCTTTATTCTTTGGACGATTAGGAGATCTTATTGGCAGGAAATATACATTTATGGTAACTCTTTTATTGATGGGTGGATCCACTTTTTTAATTGGTTGTATCCCCGATTATAAAACAATAGGTTTTGCTGCCCCTTTGTTGGTTTTATTATTACGTTTATTGCAAGGCCTGGCTTTAGGCGGAGAATATGGTGGTGCAGCAACCTATGTTGCAGAGCATGCACCCCCAAAAGAAAGAGGTTATTGGACTTCCTGGATCCAAACTACGGCTACCTTGGGTCTGTTTGTTTCGTTAACAGTTATATTAATAACCCGATCTGTATTAGGTACCGAGGCATTTGAAGACTGGGGCTGGCGTGTACCCTTTTTGGTATCCATACTAATGGTTATAGTTTCTTACTTTATCCGTAAAAATATGCACGAATCGCCCATTTTTGCTAAGGTAAAAGCGGAAGGAAAAATATCACTTAACCCATTAAAAGAAAGTTTTGGAAACAAGTACAACTTCAAATTTGTTCTGTTAGCCTTGTTTGGCGCAGTAATGGGGCAGGGGGTGATTTGGTATACGGGGCAATTTTATGCGATGAGTTTTATTGGTAAGGTATGTGGTGTCAGCAGTCAGCAAACGGATATGCTGATGGCTGTTGCCTTATTGCTAGGCACTCCGTTTTTTATTGTTTTTGGTGGTTTGTCTGATAAAATTGGCAGGAAAAAAATAATGATGTTAGGTATGTTCATTGCTATTATTTCGTACCGGCCTATTTACAGTAAAATTTATACAACCATTGATTGTACAGGTAAGACAGAGGTTTTGAATAGAGCTTTTCTTGATGTAAAAACAAATTGGATACCTAACACACTGTCCGACTCGTTAGTAACCACAAAAACGCATAAAGAGTTTAGCGATGGCACCATCATGGATGTTACAAGGAAAGTGACTATCTACCAGGATCAAACGAAGAAACCACTGATTGATGAAAAAAAATCCATTCAGCTAAACACTCCCAATTATTGGATAATTATATTGCTGGTATTTGTTCAAATACTATTTGTTACTATGGTTTATGGCCCAATTGCAGCATTTTTAGTAGAAATGTTCCCAACAAAAATTCGTTACACGTCCATGTCGTTGCCCTATCACATAGGCAATGGAATATTCGGAGGTTTATTACCTACCGTAGCCACCTACCTGGTAAGTACTGCAAAAATGACAAATAACCCCGAATGGTATTTGCAAGGACTGTGGTATCCTATCATAGTGGGCGGGATTTGCTTCATTATAGGGGTTTTGTATTTAGATAAAAACGATAATAAAATTGAAGAAGAACTTTAAACTTTGAAAGCAATGAGAACTATAAAAAGATACTTAGGTATATTTTGGCTGTTATTAGGACTTGGAGTGGGTTACTTCAATGTAATTGAATTCGGGTTGCCAAAATTGCAATCCGGAAAACAAGAGGACCTTGTATTTGGGATCATCAATTTATTTATTCTTACTCCAATAATTGTAGGAGGATTGGTAACATTCGGCTACTATGTGCTTTCAGGGGAATATGATGAAAAAACAAAATGATGTTTTTAGATATTTACCAATAAAACAAAATTATTTTATAATTATTTTTGCCCTTCCAATTCTGCCGTCAGCTGAATTTTTAGTCAGAATATAGATACCTGCTGGAACGCCTTCTAATGGTAAAGTAAAGTAAGCCCCTTGCATTAATTCATAATTGGTAGTTCTATACAGAGTACCCATAAAATTATATAATCTGAGTTGGGCATATTCAAAACCGGAAGTGTCATTTAAAATATTTACATAAGCAGAAGAAGGATTAGGATAAACAACGAGGTTGTATATTGTTTCATCTTCAATAGAACAGCCGTGATCCCATCCATTCATTTGAGCTACCGCCCATTCTCTTTGCGATTGAATGAAGGGGTAAATGCCCGGGTAATTCAAGCGAAGCACATAAGCTGAATGGGTAAGTGAAACAACATCTTCATTATATTCGGTCAATGAGTGTTGAAATGATTCATAAGTATTATATTTATACGTGTCGATCTTGTAGGCTTCATCAATTAAATTATGCCTGTCTAATATATATTCTCCTAAATTATCTAAAGTATATTTTGTTTGTATCAGCTCGCATACATAGTTTAAATATTCGGTTTTATATTCATCAATTTCAAATATTCTTTTTAATAAAGGCCGTTCATCAAATTTGTTTGATGGCACTAAATAGCTTGTTAATAAGGAGGTGCCGCTTATTATTTTTAAGTCCTGAAATGTTTCGTTCATATCCCAGGGGATCCATCTTATTTTTCCATCAGGATGTTCATACAAATAAAAATTATTACCTCCCCCCCAATAACTATCCCAGCTCCTTATACATTTTTCGATGGCAAGTATTTTTAAGTAGGAATGAACATCAAAGCTGCTTTCAAACTGCTGTTTAAAATCGGCCGATTGGTTATTGTTGATCAGATCAATAAAACTGATCAATCTGGTCCAATCATCTTCGCTCTCATTGGTATTTAATTTTAATCCCTGTGCCTTATATCCAGTTGGTTCAGACCCCAGCCAATCAAGGGGAACTCCTGCACCTCTGTCGGTTTTGTATAAATTACCATCATTCCCGGAACCTCCAAAATGAGATTTTAAAAAAGTTTTGTCTACATTTTCTATTATAACATACAGTCCGATATATTCACCATTTATCCATAGTTTGGTATATGATGTACGCGAAGCTATGAGCCCTGCATCACGAAAGAGTTTAAATGCTATTGCATCATGAAGCAAAGATGGGTCGTTTGTGAAATTATTCAGGTTCATTTTTTTTAAACCGTCTAATTCCTGGTCTATGTATTCATTAAAAGATATTTTAAAAGGTTTTTTCTTTCCGAAATTGACAAGTGTGTTTGACGCATTTCCTTTTTCTCTGAACCCACAATTGTTTCGTACAATGCCATCCCAGGTAACGGTGCATTTGTGATAAATTTCAGGATATAACTCAGGATCTGCAATACTTAATTGAAACTCCTGTTCTAAAGTTTCAAACCAATCGGGCAGGTCAGTTTCAATGGTGAGGTTGTGTAAAATAGTGTCGTTGAACACCATATCACCGGGCTGAGAAGAGGCGCAAAAACTAATAAACAGTAAGATGGAAAGTGTTACGTTTTTCATTTACGGTATATCCTGTGTTCCTTATTAAGTGTTTTGTAATACTTATTAAAGTCTCTTTTCAAAAAGTGCACTCCAACGGTCATGTTAAAGCCTGTCTGGTTATTTTTATTTGCCAAATTAAATTGTAAACCAAATTTAAAATGAAGTCTTAGGCGCTCATTGTATTTTCTCTCAAATCCTGTAAAAGGTTCAAGGGTGGTTTGAGAACCATTGTTATACTTTGCATTCATCAGGTTTAATTCTGAGCCCCAGAAAAAACTGTTTTTTTTCAAATAGGTGGTACTTACAACGTATCGTTGATAACCCACCCCAAACTTTGTAACAGCATACGGTTTGGCAGGCGAATACGATAAATTCAAATAGTATAGCCGGATCCCCCTGGTTGCCAAACCAATTTTGTATTGTGATCCCAACTGTTTACCTACCATGGATTCGTTTCTGAATACAGAGAAATAGGGGGTGTTGTAATATCCAAAATTTGCACCTACCCAAAATGTTTTAAGCTTTTTGCCTTGTATGGTATCAATAGTGTTCCAGGGAATAATGGCAATGGATTCATCTGTTTTTTGTATCTTCAGGTTTATTGAATCACATTTTACGATGGTACCTGTTTGAGAATTTCCATCTGTTAAAACAATTTCATCTGTTATCAGTTTTCTATAGTTTAAGCAGCTGGTAAAGGCGGTTACACACAATAAAGCAGAAATAAAAAATGTAAAATAGTTTTTCATAATATGGTGTTACGATCTATTTTATAAAGGATGGTATTAGCGAAGATACAAATTTATTGGATGAAACAATTTTGCTGAAAGAATAACCTTAGGGGTAGAATTTTGAAAAAAGAATACGTGCGAAACCAACAAAAGCTAAACTAATTTACAAAAAAGACGAACTAAAATTTTAGTTCGTCCTCCTTGTTTTTTGCATTTCCAGGTTTCCTTAAGAAAATTTTTTATTTGGCCTTTTTCAGTAACCACCTATTAATGCTTTCGTTCCCGGAAGCAGTGACGTAGGCTTGTACAAATTCCCATCCGTTCTTACTCATAAAATTCATTGCTTCAATCATAGAAGGGAAAGTTTGTACTTTAACTTTTACCTTAGCTTTTACCTTTTTTTCTGGTTTTTCTGTTTTTGCGGCTACGATTTCAACCTTTTTCCAAATATAACTTCCTTTTGCGTCCGTTTGAACAGTTTTTCCCTCGTATGTTTTTTCTGAAGTCTTAACGTAGAATTTTTCATTCTTTGTTGCAACAACCGGAGGGAAATCATCATCATCATCATTAGCACTAGCATTAGCTACATCAGTATTTTCAGTATCGTTGATCATATTAAAATCCACACCTTGTCCAGAATCAACAGCAACAATAACTTTATTGCTAAGGAATTTAGAATATCCAACTAACTCACAATATTTATACACTTTTTGTGAATAGGCGTTTGCAAACAGGGTTAAGGATAGAATAAATAAAAGGCTTTTTTTCATTTGGGATGTTTTTTTCACAAAGGTAATTTTTTTTAATTAATGGACTTAATTGGCTTGCCGAAAACTGTGGAGAAATTGACAGAATTCTGTCATGATTCTGTGGTTATTTAAAGTTAAGATTTTTTCTTATTCTTTAAATAGCACAGTTCATTTTACACTCTCCGATAAATACCTTGATTTTATTAATTGGACTGACTGAAAGTTTTTTAATCAAAGTGAAAGCCCGTTGAATAATGAACAGAGACTCCAATTGCATTAATTTTCTCGCGCGTGTTGTCTTTATTTACAATATAAATATTCTCAACAGGAATTGCAATACCTGTACTTTTTTCATAAACATTCGATTCATTATAATCGTTTACCTCTTTAGCAGACAATTCATCGATATACTCCTGTAAATCAATGCTATTCATTTTAAAGTAATCTCTAATACTCATAACCTTATCATTAGACATCCTTAAAAATTTATGATCGGTATCTTTAACAGCATAATATTCATTATTCATCACCTCTCCTCTAAATAGGCGAGCTTCGGAAAATGGATCATTTAAAAGTTTGGTTTCACGCTTAACCCATACAACTTTTCCGTTTTCTACGATTCCCCTCTCAGAAATAGCATAGTTAACTCGATCTCCTTCAAAGCTTTTGACAATAATCTTGTCTACGTATTTTAGGTATAAATATTCGTCTGCAAACTCGGTAGTTATTGCATAATTCAACGATTCTTTATTTCGTGCTATTGATGGATAAGTAAAAATGGGCATATTGATATGGTAAGGAGCGTTACCTAATTCTTTTCCATGGTAATTCTTAAATAAATCACTAACAATTGATGCAGTAATGTGATAATTTTCTTCTCCAGGAGATGTAAAGAGTTCTTGGTATTTTTTTAAATAATATGACATACCATCCATCTGTTCTTTGGATAAGGCAGGCAAGATCTTTCTTATACCTTCTCTCAATGCAGTTGAAAAAACACCAGCAACATAATCCTCATTTTCTGGTAAACCATAAAACATCCGTTGACACCATAATGGCTCAGGGCATTCTTTTATACCCCATTTTGACAAATAGCAAATCGATTTCCCTAGCATAATTGATTTCTTTGCTTCTTCTAATGGAGTATTGGCGTCCATTGCTCCATAAAAAACAGGTTCACCTTCAAAATTGCATCTTTGTAATTTACAGCATTCTTTAGGGGGATATGAAAATTCCTGCGGATCACTAATATCATTTATTATTTCTTTTTCCTTTAAAACTCTAACTCTATAAATATTGGTTATATCTCTACTCTCCTTATTAATTTCTTGCATAATGACAGCAGGATGAATAAGTGTCCGGTTAAGAATAGCGAGAATCTGTTCAGGACTATACTTTTTGGGAATTGCTTTTATGTCCTCAAATAATACATCATATTCAGATACTGAAAGAACTTTAAAGGGTATTTGAATATCCATTTGGGAATTGGCTGGTTTAGGTTCAATCTCGACTAATAAACATGTCCATTTTAAAAAACAGGACACAACAAAAGAAAAACCGCTTGCAATCTGTTGATTTACAAGCGGTTTTCTTATTTTAATGTTGTCCGACTAGGACTTACATTAACCTTGTTTAGTGAGCGTTTTAAGCCTTTGGTATCACATTGGTATCACAGATTTTTCTCCTTTTTTGTTGTTCCGGGGGTATTGATCCCGGACAACTAAAATTCTTTTTTATTACCGAACAAATTTATTCAATTTAATTGGTTTTAGCAAAAACTGTGGCTATTATAGTATTATTTGGATCACATTTGAAAATTAGATAAACACATTGAGTTTCGTAAAAGCCCCCATAAAATTTAAAAATTGACTCTCTTTAACCAATAAGGACTGACAAAATAGAGCAAGTAGAAAAACATTTCGCAAAACACAGACGAAATTGAATTTAAAAAAGAACTCTTGTTTACATACTTCCAATTCCGATATTAAAAAAAAATTTGTAATTGTTAAATAAATTGTTTTCATTTGCCGAAAATTAACAGCAATTTATGGGGAAATAATGTCTGATTATCGGATAATTTTGTTTTTGCCCCAAAAAAGCTAAAATTTCAATAAAACAAACAATAAAACCAACAATATGAAAAAAATTACTTTACTCGCGATGATTTTGATAAGTATTAATGCGCTTGCAATCTCGCCTCCATCTTGTTCAACTCCAATTATAACACAACAGCCAAACAACGTTGCCATTTGTACAGGTATGATTGCTACTTTTTCGATAATGGCAAACGGAGATTTTTTAACGTATCAATGGCAGGTTGACCTTGGTGCAGGATTTACCGACCTTGGCAACATGCCTCCGTATGGCTCAGTTACATCGAATCTGCTAAACATCACATTTGTCCCACCTTCATTTAGTGGCTATCAATTCCGTTGTGTAGTAACTGATTCTTGTGCGAATACAAGTACATCAAATGCAGCAACACTTACAATAAACCCACCACCTATTGTAACCGCAAATTCAGCAACTATTGTTTCAGGGGGAACAGCTATCCTTACAGCTACCGGAGCAACAAGTTATGTGTGGCACATAGGTGGTATGATGGGAGATCCTACAAATCCTATTTCTCTGTCTCCTACATCAACTACAACATTCACCGTAACAGGGACAAGCAATGGTTGTTCCAGCACAACTACTGCAACCGTAACAGTAACCATCCAAGGCGTTACAGGAGCAACTGGACCAACAGGTCTTACTGGCGCAACAGGAGCCGTGGGCGCAACAGGTTCTACAGGCGCTGATGGTATACAGGGAGTAACAGGTGCTACAGGCACAATAGGTGCAACAGGTCTTCAGGGCAATACAGGTGCCATTGGTGCAACTGGAGCAACTGGTGCAGATGGCGCACTAAGCGCATGGGGCAAAGGAGGCACCGCAGGAACAAACCCCGCCACTGATTTCTTAGGAACTACTGATGCTACTGCCTTATCATTTCGAACCAACAACATAGAACGAATAAGGATATTACCTTCGGGAAGTATAGGCGTAGGCACTGCTACTCCTGTTGCTATCGGAAAGGTTTTTCAGGTTTCTTCTAACGATGCGAGCGGAACCAGTATGTTTTTGGAAAACTCAGTATCCGGAGGAAAAAACTGGAGAATGTTGAGCTGTGCAACTAACAATACCGGAGGAGCAGGATCTTTTATGATAGTAAACCACACGGACGACTCTGCCAATCCAAAACTAATGATTACTCCTGCGGGTAATATTGGTATTGGTACTGCTACTCCCAACTCCATTGGGAAAACACTTCACGTTGCTTCCACCAATACTGGAGGGACTAGCCTGTTTTTAGAAAACACCAAAAGTTGGAGGATGCTAAGCACAGGAACGGCTAATACAGGTGGTGGCGGAAATTTATTGATAGTAAACCACAGCGATGATGCTGCTAATCCTAAATTTATGATTAGTGTTGCGGGTAATGTAGGTGTAGGCACAGTGACACCATCTGCCAAATTAGATGTGAATGGAAGTGCAAAAATTGCAAATGATTTAACTGTTGGGGGAAATTTTAGTTTTGCAGGAAATAAAACAATAAGTTATTTACCCGCATCTGGAGGAAACCCAGAGGTTTTTGCTTTTGGCAAAGTTGGATCTTGGTTTGATCCTATTCCTGACCAATGTTATAACACCGATTATAGTCATTATGGAACTGTAAATGAGTTTGCGGGGATTTTACAATCATTTAAAAAATCAGGGGCAAACGAAGGTGTATTATCAATGGGATTTAACGGCAATAATGGGATAATTGAACTTGCCGGTACAGGCGGCAACACTACTACTTCAGGTGCCCCAGCTCCAGCAAATTTACTCATAAATAATCAATGCGGTAAAGATGTTTATATGTGTACAGGACCAAATGGGACAAATGGGGGGAACGTTTTTATGTGTACAGGCGATGGATCGGGGAATGTACTAATGTGTAATACTATTAATGATCCATCGAATGGGGTAGTTGGCGCGGTAGGTATCGGAACTCTGTTAACAAACAATCCTAATAATTATAAGTTAGCCGTTAACGGAATAATTGGAGCAAAGGAGTTAAAGATTGAAATTAATAGCTCCACATGGCCCGATTATGTTTTTGAAAAAAAATATTCTTTATTGCCACTCAATGAATTAGAACAATATATACAGAAGAACAAGCATTTACCAAATATACCAAGTGCGAAAAATGTAAAAAAAGAGAATGGTGTTTTAGTTGGTGAAATGCAAACAAAATTATTACAAAAGGTGGAAGAGCTTACACTTTATATTATTGAACAAAATAAAAAAATTATTGAGCAAAATAAACGCATTGAAGCCTTGGAGAATAATAAAAATTAATTTTTAATCTCATTAATTAATATGATTAGCTTATTTAAAATAAAAGGACCTATTATCCGTATCTTATTCATAGTCGTAATTAGTTGTTATACTCAAAGTATTATAGCTCAGGTTCCTTGGCCGGGGATAAATATAAATAATAACCCCAATGGAATAAATAGCGGTAGTGAAACTTACGCTAACCCTACTTCAATTGGTGCTCCTTATGGCGCAGGCACTTTTAGCGTTTCAGGAACAGCACAGGTTGATTTTAAAGCAGGGGAAGCTATTGTGTTACGCCCGGGATTTTCTGCATCAGGATTTACCGGAAATGGTTACTTTCATGCTCAGATTGTTCCCAATGACTTTGATGTTGTTATCATAAATCCGGAAGATAATAATTTCCCGGCACTTGTTGGTAAATTCGAAAAATTTGAAATGGGAATAAAATTGCCGCAAGCTGTTACCGATCAGATTAATAATTATATTTTAAATCCTAACACGGGCATTAATCCTTACGATCCGAATTCAGTTAGTATTGAAGCAACTTTTACAGCACCCAGCGGAGCCACAAAAGTTGTTTATGGATTCTACTATATAGATTACGTGGAAGATTTGAATTCAACAAATACAGATCCCGGAGGTAAATGGGATGACCAACACACTCCCTATCCTTGGCGCATACGCTTTGCTCCAACAGAAGCCGGAAATTGGACCTGTTCAATTAATGTAATTATCCCTGGCAGTGCTACTTTAAATGTTAATCCTTTAAATTTTTTGTGTCAAACTTCTGGTAATAAAGGTTATTTACAAGTGGGACAATATAGACGCCAGTTAAGATTTAGCGGAACCCAGGAATCTTTTTTTGCTATCGGGCAGAACGTTGCCTGGAGCGACTGGATGCCGGATTCTGAAGGTCGGTGGTTTGCAGGAAAACCAATGAGTTATGCCATTCAAAAAGCTAATATACACAATATATCTACTAACGGGGGCAATTATGCACGTGTTATTCCAGCCCCATGGAGCGGTGCAATAGAATGGGGGAAAATGGGAGATTATAATGATCGCCAAGGGCATCTTTGGGAGCTTGATAAAATTTTCGAACAGGCACATGCTGATAATTTATTCGTACATCTTTGTTTAGAATTGCATGACCAATATAGAATAAATGACACTATTTATGGCTGGAACTTTAACCCATATAAAACAGGAAATCAAAATGTTATTCAGGGAATCAACAACCCAGTTGATTTTTTCACTAATCCCGGAGCCCAGGATTATTTTAAAAGACGATTGCGTTACATTATCGCAAGATGGGGCTATTCTTCAAATCTTTCTGCTTATGAACTATTTAGTGAAGTAGATAATGTAGATGATTACGCCACCTTTGCAAATAAAATGGCAATAATGGTTTGGCATGAGATGATGGCAAATTACATTAAACAAACTTTGGGCGATAATAATCATTTAGTAACTACAAGTTATGCCGGTGATCCAGGGCCATATGCGTTCAGTGCTTATAGCACTCAATCACTTGATATAACGAGCAGGCATCGATATGGTGCTTATGATTCTGATCCTAATATTGATAAGGAGGCTAAAATTAATTTTGTACGTTACCACACATTGGTTAGCGAAAGTGATGGTAATAATTCTTTTGTTGGTTTAGATTATTACAATAAGCCTTATATTATGGAAGAAATGGGAGACGATAAAGGTAAAAGTTTAAGAGCCAATTGTAACGACTGGGATTTTCATAATGCGCTCTGGTCAACAGCATTTATGAACAGCTATGGTGCCGGTTTAGACTGGTGGAATTGGAATAATAATAGCCTTAGAGAAAATTTTACAGCGCTAAACAGTTTTATCTCCGGACATGATTTCGAAAATAATCAATATCAGCCACAACGGTTTACTGATGTACCATCCAGTGCCAATACGGGTAAGGGGATTGAAAGTTACTCTTTAATTAACAACAACTTAAATGAAGTTTTAGGCTGGGTGCATAATTTCTCCTATTACTTCGGAATTACGGCTCCATGCGGTTCTGATAGCCCGCTTGCAGTGAATTCGTCCGAAAAACTTGAAATACACGGTTTGAAAGTGTGGTATCAGCATCACAGGGCAAAATATGATATTGAGTGGTACAGCGTTCCTCATGCCGGTTCCGTTTCGTTATATGCAACTGAAACAAAAAAAACTACATTATTTGGTAAATTAAAACCGGATGTATGGGATATGTTCCAGGTTGCAGGTGAATATGCTTACAAAATGTATTTAGTAGATAGCAAGTCTTTTGATAATGACGATACATTTGAAACAGATACGATAGCTTGTCCTGATACTCTTGCTTTTAACGGGGTATATGAAGATGACTATAACGGCACCCGGTATAATTATTTATGGAATTTAGGCAACGGAACAACATCCGTTTTAGCCCATCCTAAAACGTATTATCAACCCGGGGCGTACACTGCAACACTTATTGTCTCAGATACTTCGGGTTTATCAGATACTTTAATACAGCCCATACTTGTTTTAGCCTGTGATACTAATCAAACAAGAGCCCTTGTTATTCATAGTAACAGTACAGCACCAGCAACAATAAATAAGGATAAAATTAAGGTTTTCCCCAACCCTAATAACGGAACATTTATTATACAAACTGATCAGGAAGAACCTGCCGACCTATATATTTATGATATGCTTGGACGCGTGGTTTTTACAACACCTGTTTTACCGGGCACACAGGAAAATATTGTTGATTTTACTGGAAAGCAAAAAGGGATATATTTTATAAAGCTTGTTACCCTTAGTAACAAAAACATTGTGGGTAAAATAATCATAAATTAGTAGCGATGCTTAAAAGACCTTTTTTTTTCTGTAGTATAGTCGTTTTTTTTTCTTTTAATCTGGGAATAGCGGCTCAAAACGATAGCGTTAAGAACCACTCAACAGAAAACTGGAAAATTAATTTTCAGATAGCCCCTAATTATGCGTACAGAATCGCCAAAAGAATTAATGATGACCCTGCCCGCATTACAGGCACCTCTCCATATCGTGTTAACGAGGAAAATAATATGTATAGCTGGCATTTTTCAATTAGTGGGGCAAAAAAAATAGCTCAGTGGCTCGATTTGAACCTTGGAGTAATAATAGATAATCAAGGCTATACAACGAAAGAATTTCAAGCAGGTTCACATTCCAGTAATGTATACAATTACAGGTATTTTGGACTAAGCTTAAGCAGCACAGAGAAATTAAAATTAAATGACAAAACGTATTTTTTTTTTAAAAACGGCATCAACTATTATTTTCAAAACCAGTTAAGATCAACCGATTGGGGAGGAAAAAACATAGACTATCTTCGACCTACCAATGATCTTAGTGTGTTCGTTTTTGCCGGTGTCTATTATAAGATAGAGAAAAAATATTCTCTTTCAATCTCTCCTTTTTTTAATTACTTTTTAACTCCACTTACCAATCCGCAAGCATGGAATGGGAGTTCTTATCAACAGAATTTTTTTTCTACAGGGATTGAATTAGGAGTTCATTATAATATTGGTAAGAAATAGCGATGCAGCGGGAGACATAGATTTGGAAAAGTTGAAAAGGCAATAAAGAAGTTTTTGAAATACGACCGTTATTTGTTTTACAATGAAAAAACTCATCGTCTTTTCTGTGATTTTCCTTTTTTACTCCTGATTTCTTTGGAGAGGGACAGATATTTCTGCTCAAAACAATAATGTTAGTTGCACAGACAGTTTTGTGCAATTAAAACCCGCACATCTTGTAAGTGAGAAACGTTATGCGTCATTGTGAGAACGCACGCAACGTAACTTGAAAGCAACGAAAAAAAGAAATTAATAAAAGCAAATGACAAATATAGCTTTAGACTCAAACATATGGATATATCTAACAAACGATAATCTATTAGAACTTTGGAATAAATTCAAGCAAGTAAAGGAAGAAAATCTTATTCGTGTAATAATTAATGATGTTATTCTTTTAGAATGGAAAAGAAACAAACCAAAGACTATAAAGAATCTAACAGAGAATATTAAAAATGAATATAAATCAGCTTTAAAATTATCTAATTATCTTTCTGGAGAAGTGAAAGAAAAGTATCTTGAAACTATTTCACAATACAAAGACGAAACAAATAGAATAGCCAAAGCAGAGGCAAAAGTTGAGGAAGTTGAAGCATTTATGAATTCTTGTACTATTATACCTGTAACCGAAAATCAAAAATTATTTGTCGCAGAACTGGCAATTAATAAACTCCCTCCCTTTCAGCACAATAAAAACAACTATAATGATGCCTTAATTATGAGGAATATCTGTGAGTTTGTAGAAAACACAATTCCCTTTCTATATGATTTAATTTATGTTTCAAATAATCCAGAAGACTTCATTGATAAGCAAACAGAGAAAGTTTATGAAAGTTTATTTGAAGGACTTGCCCCGATTAGACTAAAAACTGTAACAGAATTAGGCGAAGCATTGAAGCTTGCACCTGAACTTTTTGAAGACTTTGAGGAATGGTTAGATGACCAACTTGAAAACGAAGCTGAACGTTATTCTGACTTAATGCGTGGTAAATAGTGATGGAGAAAAAACAACGAACGCATAAATCTTTCAAACGTTGTGTGCCATTGTAAAAACAGGACAGTAATTCGACAATAACTACAAATAACAAACAAAAACATCAGATGCTAGGTTAATTTTGCGTAGTTTGAGGTCAACAAAATTATATGGAAACTCAAGGTCAAAATTTATTAAATTCTAAACTAGAAGTTCTAAACAAAAGAGTTTCATATCAGGCGAATACTTGGTCTTCCATATCAAAAGAACTTACCATTTATGAAACATTGCTTGAAATTCAATCAACTAAACATAAACAACAAGTTATTTATCTTCGTGACTTCCTAAAAAGTGGCGACAATGAAAAATATTCAAGTCATAAAAGAACACTACCAGCAATAACATTTTGCGGAACATTTTATGGAGAAAGGCAAAAAATAAAACTCAAAAGTTATAATTATATAATTGTTTTAGATGTTGATAAACTTGATCCGAATGAATTGGCAAGAACAAAAACTTGTTTTCAAAACGACCTAAATGTTTTTGTATATTGGGAATCACCATCAAAAGAAGGCCTAAAAGGATTGGTTTCGCTTCGATACAATTTTGAACTAAATATTGACAATATTGACAGGGCGCACAAAAGCGCATTTCAAAAATTATCAAATCATTTCAAAGAGAAGTATAATATTGAATTGGATAATAGTGGTAGCGACACAACACGGCTTTGTTTTTTTTCTTACGACCCAACAATAATTATAAAAAATGAAGACAATCCTTTTGAAATAAATGACATTGATTTATTTCCTGTATCAGAAAATCAAGAGAAAAGCAAAACTGTAAAACTTAATCATTCAAGTAATCAAGATGCTCTAAATAATCCTAAGGATAGAAACAAACCGGGAGACAGATATACAATCAGTGCTATTATTAAATGTCTTGAAAAAAAGAAACTTTCAATTACACAATCGTATGATGAATGGTATAAAGTAGCTATGGCTATTGCAAATACATTTACCTATGATGTGGGTGTGAAGTGTTTTTTAAAACTTAGTTCACTGGATAAAGAAAAATATAATGAGATTAACTGTAGGAATTTTTTACTTAATTGCTATGAATCACGAAGCGGAGCAGTAAAATTTAGCTCTATAGTTTATTTTGCAAATGGAAAAGGATATAAAACAAAAAAACAAAGGGATAGGGGTTCCGAGGTGGTAGATGGAAATCTATCGCAAGTTTCATCCTCAAATACGGCTAATCACTTGCCAGAGGACTTAAAAAGGTGATGCGACTATATGTCAGTATCTTTGTCAATATGTGGCCGCAAGGCCATTAACAGGAACCCCTTCCCTTTTATTTGAACGATGAAAGAATTTGAAAAATATTTTTCCAATGATGCAATAGTTTCATACTTATGTAAACTACGAGCTAAAGTTGCGAAAAGTCGAAACAAGATGCACCTTATTCATCTTTTAACAGCTTCAAATAAATATAATTATCATGTAAATGATAAAAAAAAGTGTTCTGAAGTTGATGAGGGCTCTTCAAATGAGTTTTTAAAGTATCAGAACGAGTTTTTAAATGATTTAAATAAACTTTTCCCAAGCAGAAAGAAATGGGTCGTGCTTGGAAGTAAATCTAGGAAAGATAAGAAAACGAATAATTCACTCTCTTCAAGTGACAGAAATTACTATTCTTTAATAAAAACAATTAAACTTTTCAGAAAGAAATCCCCAAATGAGCCTTGGCTTGTTGAACTTGACAAATTCATTCTGGATATTCAACATTCAATTTCAAGCGGTGAATATAAGGTTAACTCTCCTGTATTATATCCCAAATTGAAGGATGAAATCAATATAAAAGGGATTAATAAATGCCGGCCTATTTCACTGTTTACGTTAAAAGACCGAATAATCCTAAGCCTCACAAACAAATATCTAACAAGACTATTCGACAATTATTTTGAGGATTGTTCGTATGCGTTCCGTTCCAAAAAGAATAAAGAGAATACCGCAGTACTTACACACCATGATTGTATAAAAGATGTTTTGGACTATAGAATGAAACATCAAAATGAACCTTTGTGGGTTGTTGAATGTGACATGGAAAAGTTTTATGATTCAGTAAACCATAAAATTATTAAAGAACTCTTTAACGACCTGCTTGAACTAGCAAAAATTGATTTTCCGAATTTAGACTTTCAGAAATCTTCTCATCTATTCTTTGAATTCCTTGACTGCTACGCCTTTAATAAAAATGCGCCATCAAAAACAGATTTGGCGTATTGGGCAAGCTATAAAATACCAAATGGAGAATTTGAATGGATAGAAAATAGATTTAAGGAACTAGATTATTATAATAACATAGATGAAGAAAGAATTGGTGTTCCTCAAGGAGGCGCATTGTCAGGCCTTATTGCTAATATAGTTATGAATTTTGCAGATAAGGAAGTCTTAAAAACAGACGTGTTTTATGTTCGTTTCTGCGATGATATGCTAATTATTCATCCCGAATTTGATATTTGTAAACTTGCAAAAGATAATTATTTAGAAGCATTGAAAGGTTTAAAGTTAGTTCCTCACCCTTTCAATTCAAACTTAATAACTGATAGGGAGAAAACATCAAATCTATTACCAACCAAAACCTTACGACCTTTTTGGAAAGGAAAATCAAAAGGGCCATACAGATGGACTTCAATTAATGATGAGGGCTTTCCTTGGATAGGCTTCGTTGGATATGAGTTACACCATGAAGGACATATTCGTGTTAGAAAAAAATCACTTCATAAAGAGCTAAATAAGCAAGAGGAAGTGATTGACGAAATAAGAAAAGCAGTTAAATATGGCATGAGGAAAACCAAAGGTTCGGTCACTGAATCTGCAATTCATAGACTTGTTGGTATGTCGGTTGGCAGAGTGACCATTAAAAATTTTGATACAGTTTCTAACGATTTATGTTGGAAAAATGGGTTTAAAGCATTGACCATGAATAAATATTCTGTTCAGCAAATTAAGCAACTTGACAGGAATAGGAATAAGCTTTATTATGACCTTTTAAAAGATTTAAAGGAACCTGTTATTGAAGGTAGCGAAAAAATAGAACCTAAGCCTAGACAACTAATTCATTTCAACAAACCATTCAGCTATTATTATCAGGTTCTAGGGAGGTAATGTTGCGCATTATGACTGTTACGTTCTGAGAAAGACAAAAAAACATAAAATCAACCCAATGACAAGAGACATAAACGACTTCATGACCTTTGCTAGACAAAAGAATGGTCGAATAAAAATCACTCAGAAAGAAGGAAATATTTACAAACTACTACATGAACTTGGTTACAGCAAGACCAAACTGAAAAATAAACGAATTTATTTCCATAGAGACAAAATGGGCTTAACATTAGTAAGCTTATCGTCCATTAAAGACGCATTTAAGAATATGCTTAAAACCAAAAGTTTTATAAATATTCCGGCTAACATTGATTCTTCAGATATTCTTGAATGGTATTATATGAAAAATAGAATCAAAGAGAATGGACTGTTTGACCATTATCTAGCCGACACTTTAACGGAAGATGAAACTCATAAGCTTCGTTTGCAAACTGACCCAATTTATGAAGCTCAACATCTTCTTTCAAAATTTGACAAATGGGGGTTTAGTAAAAGTGTTGACATTGCGGGAGGCTTCAGTAAGAACAAGGTTCCATACCCTCTTTATTACAAAAATATTGGAGACAAAAAATTTCTTGTATTCAGCTACTCAAAATTTAATAAAAATAAAATAGATGTTTTCGACTGTTGGATCGCAACTTTTGAAAATGAAAAACATATTGGAAACAAAAAATCATTGGACATGCAAAAAATAAAATTTTCTTTTAAACTTGAAAACGATTTTGACTTAATAAGTAAGTATGTATGTTAGCTTAATATGAAAAACAATATCATTAGCTCAGGCATGGCGTTAGACTTTAGCCTTTTATGAAAAAAAACCAGTAATGGCAAATACACTGGATAATTTTTTTAAAGAAAATGAAATGGATATTTGGAAAGGAAAGATTATCTAACAACTCAACCTCTTTATTTATTGGTTAAATCGTAAAAGAGCTTTTTCAACTTCATTACGTTTATAATAAACTCTGTTTCCGATCCCATAAGATATTAGTTTTCCCTTCTTGGTCCAATTGTGTATTGTGCTTATATCACATTTAAGTAACTCAGCAAGTTCATTTCGGGTTAGATACTCAGTAGGAGTCTTAGGCTCAAATTTTTGTTTTAATTCGGTTATTTGATTTTGCAAGCCTTCAAATAAAGATATAAGTTCTTCATAGGATACATCATGGATAAGTGTTGCGTTTTTATGCATTGTAGGAATGTTTAGGAAAATTTCAATATTCAATTTTAAGAACTAAATCTTTATCAGTTTCAATTATATTTCTCCAACAAAGTTTAGCTAACAAGTATCATTCCCTTCAATTATTTTTAGCTATTAAAAAAAAATTATTTATCGTTTAAACCTTCAAATCCTTCTGAAAATAACATTTCCAAGTCCACACCAAGTGCTTTGGATACCTTTACTAAACTTGTAAATCTAATATCTTCTCCTCTTTCAATTCGTGAATAATAGCTTAGGGTATAATCATTATCATACGCAAAAGTTTCCTGGGAGGAATACCCTTTATTCTGACGCAATTGTTTAATTCTTTTTCCTAATAATAGAACCTCCGTAGGCTTTTGCTTCTTAGTTACGGTCAATTTCTTTTTCATAAAACAGATAGTTTTTAATACCATCAATTTTAGTGTTTTAGCACTTCTTGTATTAGCACTTAATAGATTAGCACCAATAAGTGTTATTTCTAAATATATTTATATATTTGCAGCAATATAAACCTCTAAAAAATTTAGAACGCTATGAAAACTAAAACTACGATACTCATGTTGATCCTTTTTGTGTCCTTTTTACAAGTAAAATCACAAGATTGCAGTTACAAAACCAATGAAGTAGATAAAGCTAGTGGTAAAACTATGAAGATAACCAAAAGTAAAATGGTTGCTGATAATCCTTTAGTGTCCGCCTTAAAAATTTCGGGGCAAAAAAATGGAGATGATTGTTCAATAAACTGTTTGTACGATGCTGGTTTTGGTGGAAAAAACATGGTCGTAAGTAAAAATGCTGAATTTATAATTACTTTAGAAGATGGTACTGAAATAAAACTGCTACGAGGAACAGATAAAGACAACTATCCAATAAGTAAAGGCCAAATAAATAGTTTGTTAAAATCAAAAGCATCTATGATCCAATACTATTTTACATCTGCTAAAACAGGTGAGTACAAAAAAGAAGTGTATAAAATTTCAAGTGGGGGAGCAGATAAAATTCAAGATATTATGAAGTGTATAAATTAATCAAATAGGAAACTAAAGTGACTTCCCTTTTTTATTTGTTAACTTTATACGGTTTTTCTTACAGGAAAGGGGTGAATTATTACTTGGGCAATTAGAGCTACCGGAATAGTTCGCCCTTTTTGTTTTGTCTTTTCCAAACATTTATTACACCAAGTTATCAGCCATTAATTCTGCCTGCTTCAATATCGTATCAATTGCTTTTTGTTGTTTATCCGGAGGATAGCCCCATTTAGTGAGTGTTCGCTTTACGATCACCATCAACTTTGCCCTTGCACTCTCTCTGATTGTCCAGTCGATTGTTGCATTAGCTCTTACTTTGTCTGTAATTTCTCTTGCTATTTCTTTTAACTGATCGTCACCCAAAACTTGCACAGCACTATCGTTTACTTCTAAGGCATTATAAAAAGCAACTTCATCTTTAGTTAAACCAAGCCTTTCGCCTTCTGCATCGGCTTCTTTAATATCCTTTGCTATATTGATGAGTTCCTGAATGATTTCAGCAGTTGTCAGTAAGTTATTTTGGTAGCGTTTTATGGCTCCTTCCAGCATCTCTAATAATTTCTTACTCTTTACAAGGTTTGTTTTAGCTCTGGTTTTTATTTCATCGTTCAATACCTTCTTAAGTAATTCTAAAGCAATATTCTTATGCTTCATGTCTTTTACTTCTAAAAGAAATTCATCTGATAAAATTGAAATCTCAGGTTTATCTATTCCGGCTGCTTCAAAAATGTCTATTACTTTATCGGAACTTAATGCTTCATCAACAATTTGCTTAATAGCGGTCTCAATTTGAAGATCTGATTTGCCTGAGCCTGTCCCCTCAAATTTTACCAATCGTGCTTTCACAGCCTGAAAAAACGCCACCTCAGGCAAATGAATTTGAACTTCGTCTCTTGTAATACAAAGAGATAGTGCCTGACTTAATAAACTCACTTCCCGAATAAATCTTTCTTTGCCTTCCTGCAATCCAAAAATATGTTCTTCAGCTTGTAGGATGATAGAGAGTTTTTCTCTTGAATCAACCGCAAAAAATCTTTTATAATTAAATTTTAAACTGTTTTCGTAATAGGCTTCTGGCTCTTCTACCAAAATATCTTCTCGTGTTGTGCTGCTATCATTGAACATTTGCTGCACCACTTCCATTTTTTCCATAAACACTTCAACAGCTTTTGAAATATTTTCGGCAGGATCACCTTTTCCTCCAGCCTCACTGTAAAACGAAAGTGCTTTTTTAAGATCAATACCAATACCTAAATAATCAACTACCAATCCACCAGTTTTGTCTTTAAAAACCCTATTTACCCTTGCTATTGCTTGCATCAGGTTATGGCCTCGCATTGGCTTATCCACATACATCGTATTCAAACAAGGAGCATCAAATCCTGTGAGCCACATATCCCGAAC
Organism: Bacteroidia bacterium; assembly: GCA_030654175.1. Taxonomy (GTDB): domain Bacteria; phylum Bacteroidota; class Bacteroidia; order 2-12-FULL-35-15; family 2-12-FULL-35-15; genus 2-12-FULL-35-15. Next base: position 113,116 of record JAURXZ010000042.1, on the reverse strand, counting down.
GATTACAATTTTTAATTCATCATTCGGGTCTTTCATTCGGTCGGATAAATCTCTACGCTGTTGTTTAGTAGTATGGTGTTTTGCTATTTCGGGACCATCTGCACTGTTGGTGGTCATTACTACTTTAATCACACCTTTTGTCACATCATTGCTATACCATTCAGGACGAAGTGCAATAATTTCTTTAAAAAGGTCAGCTGCAATTCTACGGCTCATTGCTACAACCAATGCTTTGCCTTCAAAAACTGTTTGGCGTTTTTCAAAATGAGTGACAATATCATTTGCAAGGTTTTTTACTCTTTCTTTATTTCCAACAATCGCTTCCAGTTTTGTCCATTTAGCTTTTGCTTTTTGTTTTTCGGTAACTTCTTCATCCTGCTCTAAATCCGCATCAAATTCCTCAATCAAGCGTTTGCCATCCTCGTCTAAATTCACTTTTGCCAAACGACTTTCATAAAATATTCTTACCGTTGCCCCATCGGTAACCGCATCTTTAATATCATAACGGTCAATGTAATTTCCGAAAACTTGAGGAGTATTTACATCCGTTCCTTCAATGGGAGTTCCTGTAAAACCTATATAGGTGGCATTCGGCAAAGCATCCCTCATGTATTTTGCAAAACCGTAAGCAATGCGTTTGCCTATTATTTCCTTGGTTTCTTTATCTTTTTCATCAACTAATTTTGCTTCAAATCCGTATTGAGTCCTATGGGCTTCATCAGCAATCACTACAACATTTTTTCTGTCGGAGAGCTGATCGTAAATTGATTTGTTGCCTTCGGGCATAAATTTCTGAATGGTTGTAAAAACAATTCCACCACTTGCCACTTTCAACAATTCTTTCAAATGCTCTCTGTTTTCAGCTTGCACCGGCTCTTGTCTGAGTAGTTGAACAGATGCGGCAAAAGTGTCAAACAATTGGTCATCTAAATCATTGCGGTCGGTAATAACAAGAATAGTAGGGTTACACATTTCTGGAGCCGTGATGAGCTTGCCTGAATAGAATACCATACTCAAACTTTTGCCGGAACCTTGTGTATGCCACACTACACCACCTCGTTTATCTCCGTTCACTCCCGAAGCTGTAATAGAAGATTGTACCGCTTTATTTACTGCATAATATTGATGATAGGCAGCCAATTTCTTTTCAGTGAAAATTTGTATCAATCCTGTTTCAGCATCTTCTTTTTTTGTTTTTTCAAACACAATAAAATTGCGAACCAAATCCAAAAGCGTAGAAGGCTGCAACATTCCTTTTAGCAAGGTTTCCATTTGCGGTTTGAATCGTGATGCTTCTTTCAATCCATCCGATGTTTTCCATGTCATGTATCGGCTTAGGTCGGCTGAAACGCTTCCTGCTTTACATTCAAGTCCGTCTGAAACAATACAGATGGCATTGTATGTAAACAAACTTGGAATGATGGCTTTATATGTTTGAATTTGTTTGTAGGCACTCAGAATATTGGCGTTTTCATCAGTAGCATTTTTTAGTTCAACTACTACCAGTGGAATACCGTTTACGAAAAGCAAAACATCAGGTCGTTTATTCTGATTGTTTTCAATGATGGTGTATTGATTGACTATAAGAAATTGATTGTTACTTGTGTTTTCAAAATCAATCAAAGCCACTTCATAGCTGCGCTCATAACCATTTTGCTGATAAGGGATTTTCACTTTTTCTATAAGCAAACGGTGAAACTCCTCATTGTTATGCAACAATACTGGCGAATAAATACGCAATACTTTTTGAACTGCTGCTTCCTGAGCCTCTGCCGGTATATGAGGGTTTATTTTTGCAATGGCATTTCTCAAGCGATTAGTAAGGATAATTTGTTGGTAATTCTCCCTTTCGCAAAATAAACCTTCAGGTGAAAGTTCTTTGCCATTGGCATATTCCCATCCTTGCGACTGCAATAGTTCAATCGCTGATTCTTCTATGATATTTTCGGTGATGGGTTTCAAAAGAAATCAATTGGTTCAAAAAAATGTCTTCCTAATGAATATGGAATTAATTTATCATACTGCAATCTGCCAATGATAATTGCAGGGTGTGTATTGAATTTTTTTGCAAAAGCTTTAATGATGGATTCATTTAAAGGTGCAGCGTTAATAATTTCCTTTTCTTCTTCCTCAGTCAGTGTCCATTTAATGGCAAAATCATCCGCTTGTTTTTCCTTTTCTTTGTCGTAATCGGGATAATCAACCTTTTCAAGGAAAATGTCTTTCTTACCATGTAAAAGTATGTGCCCTGCTTCATGGAAAAAAGTAAACCAAAAACTATCGTTGCGCTTAAATCTTCCTGTTAATTGAATAAGGGGAGTGTCATTCACCCATCTTGTAGATCCACTAATTGGAGCTTTTGGTAAACAAGGAGTATGCACCACTTTCACTCCGGCTTCCAAACAAATTTCCTGTAATTGTTTGAAAAAATCTTTTGGATGTTTTGCCATTACCGATTTTATTTCTGGCAAAGCATCTTTGAAATCTTTATCAGAATAATTTTTTGCTGAAAGTTCTGCGGCCTGCAATTCACCTTTTCTCAACCATGCAGAAATTGCATAAGGTTCTTTTGTGTGAGCCAACGAAATTCGGAAAGCAACTTTTAGTTGTTGTTTGAAATAATAGTCTTCCCATGCTGCATGACTTGCAAAGCCAAAGAAAGATAACATAGCAGCTGCTTTTTCCTGAATAGTAGTCAACTGGGGCAGCCATCCTTTTTTAACCATTTCTGTAACTGGAAATCGTTTTGCCCACGCTACCGCTTCTTCTATAACTGATTTATGTTTTTCACGTGCTAAATATTCATCATATCCCAATTGGTGATTCATCCAAAAATGAGCAGGTATTTTGGTAACATTTTCAAACTGCATCGCCATATCGGGAGTTATGGAGCTATTGCCTTTGATAATGGCAATAATTGTTTTCTCCGGCTTGGCTGTACGAATGGCAAACTCCTTTGGCCCCATTCCCATTTCCTCCAATTTTTCTTCCAGTGTTGTTCCGGGGTGCGGCACCGACTGAGGAAAATATTGATTTTGCTTATCCATTGTTATTTTTCTTTGTGGTAGTTGATAATCTCAATTATTTCTACACCTGATATTTCCAGCCAAATGTACTGGTTGTGTTCGTTAGTAGGGATGGGTGATTCGTGAGGCGTGAAAATCAATCTGTATGGTTGATCTAAGTCGCAAGCCCATTGCCCTTTCCTGTTGTTTATGAGTTCGTGATAATTACCCGGTAAGTGTCTTACATCTTCAAGAGTGTTGGCAAACCTTAATTGTGCCAGTCTTGTCTTGGTTTTTTCTGCCCGGAGCTTACCAAACTCCTTTAGCAGTTTACGGTCATCGTTAACAATTTTTTCCAGTTTTTTATCTGTAAAAGTAATTTTCATTGCAAAGATATAAATATTTTAGCTAACATCAAGTGTAAATTAAAAATTCTTTAACTGTGCCTTACTTCCCGGCTCAGTCGCTTTTTCAATTTTGTTTCTCAAAATTGGCATTTGGTTGTAAACTATGTTCTAATAATGCAATGGCTCTATTTATCCAATTTTTAATCATTCCGTTTTCAAGTTAAGCAAAAATAACACTCATATTCAGTTAGTTAGATGTGTTTTCCGTTTTCAAGTTAAGCAAGATTTTTCACCTTTTCTCTCAAAATTGACAACAATTTATCACGATTTGATTGCGGTTTGGTGTGTTACTTTTTGATAAATGCTTTCAATTTGTTTCTAATTATTTTCATATCATTTTCCTTATTTCTGATTAGCTGTTTTGAACGGTTGTGTTCAAATTCTTCAGAACCAAATTCTATTAATACAATTTTATGCTTGGGCAACTCATCTCTTCTTAATTGGTCATACTTTTTTCTTTGCTCACCTCGGTTCATTCCACTAACCGTTTGCCTTCTGTTAAAAAAATTCACATCCTCAGTATGTTGTCTTTCACAATATTCTATCACCAAACAAAATGATGAATAATAGGCATCCACGGGTAATTTTGTTCCAGCATCACCTCTTAAAAAATCAAATCGATGTTGCCTTTCTGCTTCCGCTTTTAAAGCATAATCACACAAATCTATGATATATGCTTCATCACTATTTTGTCTTTTTGAGTTGCGTGTTTTCTTAATCAGGTAATTAGTGCCCGATAATTCCTTCTGCAAAGACTTTGTTGGTTTTGTACCATCCTTTATAATTTTTACCACACTTAAAAAATCCTGCTCTTTATAACCATCACCAATGCCAAAGTCCGAAGCATAAAAGCCAATGGCTCTTATTTTATCTCTAATCCTTTTTTGTGCATTTGGGGTTGCAATTGATTTTTCCCTTATTAATGCAATTATTGAATTTGCTTCACTTTGTGTAAAGGTTGATTTGCCCTTCATACTTGGATTTTATATATAACTAAATCAAAATTGGTTCGTGTTTATCAATTGCTTCTTTTACATCAATTTCCAATAATTCACCAACTTCGCTAAAAAACCATTTCCATCTATCTATAATGGAATCAAGCTTCCAGTCCTGATTGTATTTTTGCGCTTCGTAATCATTAAGAATGTGTTGAGTTATTTGAAAAGCTGTAATCTTATCATTCTTATGGTCATACTTCCCTTTTCCTTTATAAACTTCCATCTTAACTTTGAAAGGATTATTACTTGCTTCAATATTTTTGGCTCCACCCAAAAGTGTCAGATTTCCTGCACTGTTTAGCCATTTTGCAGAAACATCTTTAGTAATATGGTTCCATTCCGCAAACTTTTCATATTTCACAGGTAAAATATGCTCTAAGTGAAGATCTTGGTCTAATTCGATAAAAGAAAGTTTACTGTTATCAGTGACATTATATTCCATCATTAGTAATAGTGGCTTGCACCATACTTCGGAGGCAATTTGTTCTGATGTAAGATTGTAAATAGCTAAATTTATAATATTGTCTTTATTTAATTTTTCATTTAACTCTAACCTTATTTCATCAATAGATTTTTTTTCTCTTACCCATTTCATCAGATTAAATGAGGTTTGTTTAATCTGAGAAAGTGTTTTGCCTCCAATCCAATACAAGTAGTAAAATCGTCTTAATTCTTTTTTAAGTTCATCAAATTTTGCATAATCTGTGTGTAAAGCTGTGAGTAAAATGCTTTTCCAATACATATTCCACCGTATATACCAAAATGAATAAAGGACTTTGTCTCTTCCTTCATAGATCTGCGTATAGTATGTGTTTGCAAACTTTTTAATATCGCCAATTACCCAATTAGGATCTAAATTTTCAAATGCAGCTTGTAATTCGTCATACAAAGATTTTTTTGGATTCTGCCCTAAGATGTAATATTCATAAATGATAAATAATTCATTGAGGTTAATATCGCAGGTTTTAATGGTTTGCTCCATGTCTCGCCAATCAGCTATGAATTGCTCTTCTTTTATTTTTGAAGTATCTGCATCATCTTTGTATTTGGTGTAAAGTTTTTCTAATAAATAGCTTTTTATTAAATCGGCAGCTGTTAAATCCATGCCTCGATCATTCAATACTTGAAAAAGTTTGATTGCAAACTCCCGGTTTTTACAATCTATACGAATGATTTTTACCTGATTAAACAAATAGTTTATTAATTCTTCCGATTGCAATTCACCAAGCTCAACTAATTTTGTTCTAAAAATAACTGCGGTGTTTATGAATTTGAATTTAGGCTCTTCATCCGTTCTTATCTGATACTTGTATGGCTTTTGTAAATTGTTAGTATTACCATCCAAAATAATTGTTTCAAAATCGCTTTGGTGTTGGCGATGCGTGAAAAGTTTTAAGCGTTTTGATTTTCCGAAAAGTGAAATTGAAGATGAAATAGTATCAATGTCCACTGCAAATGGGTTTTCATCAGACTTGCCCGTGTTTACTTTCGGATAAAGGTCTCTAATAACACAAAAGAGAATCATCAACGTAGTTAATCGTTGTTGTCCATCTACAACATCTATATAAGCAGATTTTTCGTTATCTCTTGGCTTTGCAGTGATTATTGAACCCAAAAAATAATTTTCTTCCTTGTTTTCAAAAGCATCAAAAATATCTTCCCAAAGCTTTTCAACTTGTTCATCTTCCCACTTGTAAGGGCGTTGATACTGAGGGATTTTGTATAGAGCATCAGCATTGCCAAACAATTCTCTGATTGATAAACTTAATGGTTTAAATGGTTCTTCCATGATTTTATTAATTATTTTTTATTTCTTTATATTCAAATTATTAAAAATTTCTTTTGCTTTTATTAGAGCTTCTTTGTTGTTCTTTTGGTAATCAGTTATCTCTGTATCTTTATTAAATATTTCAAGCTCATTATCCTCAAATATTTTTATCAGATTTAGTTCAACACTTTCAAGATATATTCTATTTACTTTATGATTTTCCGGATCAAAATCTCTTATTTTATTGAATTTCGCTCTTACTTCGATAATTTTATTTGTGATCGCTCTTTCCACACATACCCTTATATTTTCCTTTCCTTGTGGTATATCAATTAATTTTTTATCCCTCAAACCTGCTACTAATTGGCTGTCATGTGAGCTATTATTTAAATTATAAGTATTAAAATGTCCCATCATTCTGTAAAATGGAGAACGGGCTGATATATGGTTTCTATCACCAGTCATTCCAACATAATAATACCTTCCTTTTTTGTGATGTTCAATGATTAAAACATAAACATAATATCCTGATTCAAACCATTCGGAATTATAATTAATTTCCATGATAAATTTTATTTTATCCTTATTTCAGCACTCATCAACTTTGGCAATAGAGTATCACGAAGTTGTGCAAGGGCGCAGATTTGCATTCTGATATTTTCAGTGTTAAGTTTACTAATTAAAATGGCAAACCGTCATCTACTACATTATTTATTTTAAGTTTTAAAAATTTTTTCTTGTAAAAAGAGTTTAAAAACAGACCAACTGTTGACACACTGTTTACAATAAAATAAGTATATAATGAATCTTCAATGATATAATCTTCAGAAGTTTTTCCGTGAGCATTTGTTTTTTCACTTCTTAATTTTTCTATGCTTTGATTCGCTGTTAACAAGGAACTTCCAATTGTTTTCATTTCTATCGGCATATCTGAATTTGGGAAGAGTTGAAATTCCTTCAACAATTCACTTGTTAAGTCATACAGTGTTTTTCCTGTTTTAGGTTTAGTTTCTATTCTTTCGTCTTTAAAGATTTCTTTAATAATGCTTTCCAATGCTGCGTTTGCCAAACCAATAGCTATATCAGGATGAGTTTCTATTTGTTTAAATGCTTTTTCAAATGTTAAACTGGCAGTTTTATAATCAGATTTAATTTCGTTCCTGAATGAGGCTACGCATGGAATAAAATCAGGAGTATCAATCCCTAAATCAATTGCAATTTTTATTAAGGTTTCTTCATCTATATTATGCAATGTATCATCTAATTCAATGTTCCCATTATTGATGCATATTGAAAAATTTTCCCACCAGCCACTAAAATTATCCCCTTCTGACTTATGCCATTTTTTAATATAATATAGAACATCCTTAGATGATGAATATTCAGCCAAAATTGCAACAGCAATATTCTTTATCAGCTTCATTGCATAACTTGGGGAAACGAACTTATCCATATTTTTAACTGTTTCTAATTCTTACTTCTCGATTAATCAGGTTTAGCAATACCGCTTCGCATTATTGATGCGTATGGCTTATTGGTTTAAATTAAGGTAACAACTCTTTCTGCATCAAACACATTTACAATTCTATTATTATCATCACCAGAAGAAGGAGTTTTATCTACAAAAAAATGATTGGGATAGTTGGTTACAGCCATTTCGATTTTAGGAATATTTCTACAAGAGCAAATAACAACATCGCATCCTTTAATTTCAAGTTCCATAATCAATGAAGCTAAACTGTCTATTCCTTTTTGATAATCCCCCATTCCAATTAATCCTATCTTAATTCCCTTTTTTATTAAGATGTCTATAACATCTTCAAATTTAGGATTTCCAAGTATTCGGAAATGTCCGGGTAATTGAGTGTAACCATCTCGAAGTAAAAAATGATAAACAATATTAATGGTATGTGATTTACCTGAATTTACGCCTCCTTTTAATGCAATAATTTTCATTGTTTTACAACTAATAGTTTAATTTGCCACCCTCACCTCACCACTCATCAGCTTTGGCAATAGTGTATCTCGCAGTTTGGTAAGGGTACGGATTTGGGTTGTATTTTGTTTTATTTTTTGAAAATATGGTTCAACCGATTTATGAAATTCTTTCATTCTTTCTGTATCTACTTTAACTTCATAACTTCTGAGTAAATCTATTTGAACTCTTTGCCTACCTGATGTTCCAGTCATTGACAATACAGCTGAATCGTGAAAGTCTTTATAACGGGCTAAACAATATATCCAATAAGGACTTGCTTGCCCTTTCGTTCTCATTACTATAAATTCGGTGGAGCCACGTGCAATTTCATTTCCGTCTAAGTGCATTACAAATCCTGTTTTTCCATTCTCTAAACATGGAGTAATCTTCGCCAAAAGAGTATCTCCATTTCTAAATGTAGTTGCAGATGTCACCTCTCTAAAAACACCTTCACCAATGCTCATATCAGTATTTGACAAACATTTCATTTCAAACATTTGATAAGATTTTTGCTTATCCATTTTCTCTCTTGGATCAAATAATACCCAATCTTCTAACCTGCTCGAACTCCAACTCTCATTAATTTCTTCAACAAACCACTGCCTAAAAAGCGTTTCAGCTAATTGCTCAAGGGTTTTGTTTTGGCGGTGCAGTAAATCTATTTTATCATCTAAGCAGCTAAGAATGGAAGCGATTTGGATTTGCTCTTTGTAATCTGGTAATTTTAGAAACAAATTATCAAAACAATTTTTATTTACTCTTTGTCTGCCTGATGAACCTTCAAAATTACCTTCTGCAAAACTTCTTACCTCATCCCATCTTGATAAATAGAAAACAAAATCATTTTCAGAAATATTCTCCTTACCTCTGAAAACTAAAAATTCAGTTGAGCCAAAACCAAGTCCATTTTCTAATCGCCTAACCTGAGAAATTTTTCCATTTTGTAGGCAAGGTGTGATTCGTGCAAATAAAGTGTCCATTTCTTGAAACCTTGAACCACTTGATGTTTTTCTTTTCGCGTTTGGAGAACAAAATTTATTTCCATCCTTCAAGTCTTTCATTTCCACAAAAGAATATTCTTCCTTTCCACTCAAACTAACGGTTGGATTTATTTTTACAAAATCAGAAAATTTATATTCTGTCCACTCAATCATTTTTGTCTACTTATTCGTTCAATTTGACTTTCCATATCATCCATTAGTTGATTGGAAACTATATCAACTATGCTCTCTATTTCATTGGATGTGAGTTGTTCGTGGTATAGCTTTTTGATAAAGGGTTGTTGATTGTTGTAATTTGCTAAAGTGAACCCATACCAATACGTGTCAATTCTATAATTCAACTGAAATCCTATATTGAATGCTTCAGTTCCCGCCTTTTTAAAACCATTAAGTTGGTATGAAAAATAAAAGCTTGTAGTACCTTTTCTAAACTCATCATTTTTCCACTTTTCTGCAAAATTTGCTATATTTTTTGCTGTGTCGATGTAGTTTGTGTTTTTGCCTTGCCAGTTATAATTAATGGATATGAACCATTCTTTAAAATCTTCTATGCGTTTTCTTATTGATTCGTAAAGCGGTATCAAACTTTTATCAACTATTTCAATCAGTATTTCAGGCGTTGCTTCTTGCTGAATTTCTTCGCCTTTCAGTTGTGATAGTTTTTCTTTTAAAGCATCGAATTTTTTTTGTGAAGGACTTTTTAATTCTTCATATTCCTTGTCAATCTCTGCCTCCAATTCTGCTATGCTTGGTATTTCTCCCTTCAGTTGTTTAGGCAATGCCTGGGCTAATTCATAATCCGCTACCCCAATTGGACTTTCTATACCTTTTAGAGAGTATTTTATTACAGTTTCATTAGGTGTTTTGCACAATAATATTCCAATGGTGGGTTTATCGTGTATTCCTTTTATTTGTTCGTTAACGGTGTTAACATAAAAATTGAGTTTGCCCGCAAATTCAGGTTTAAAATCACCCACTTTTAGTTCAAATACTACAAAGCACTGTAAATGGTAATTGTAGAAAAGCAGGTCTAAGAAAAAATCATCTCCCTGTACATTAATATTTTTTTGATTTCCCACATAAGCAAAGCCACGCCCAAGTTCAAGCATAAACTTTTTAAGATGCTGTATCAACGCTTTTTCCAGCTCACGTTCTTTCATCTCTTCTGAATAACTTAAAAAGTCAAATATGTAAGGGTTTTTTAATGTTTCGTTGGCAAGATCTGATTGGTGAGCCGGTAGTGTTGTGTCAAAATTAGTAATAGCATTTCCTTGTCTTTGATGTAGTTTACTATCAATTTGTATTGATAAAATAGCCTTACTCCAACCATTTTGGGCTGTTTTTTCAATGTAAAACAACCGTTCTTCAGGAGTTTTAACCTTGTCAAGAATGATTGTATGGTGTGTCCACGGTATTTGTGCAACCGCAGGCTGCACAAATACCGCTTCCTGATTTGCTCCGTTTTGTAATTGTGCAACCAATGGTTGCACAATTGTAAAAAATGCCGGATAAGCCTCTGCAAAGGCTCTCATGTATTTAAGGTTTCTAACGGATAAGCCTTTAAAATCAGGAAACTCTACTTTAAAGTCAATAGCGAGTTTGTCGATAATTTTAGCACCCCAACCTTCTATGTTTTGTTGTTCTAAAATAGTATTCCCAATTTCCCAATACAATTTAAGAAGTTCAACATTAACGCTAACCGCTGCTCTTATCCGAGCGTGCCTAATTTTTTCTTTTAAGCCATCAAATATGTTTATGTAATTAGTTTGCAACAGACTCATACTGTATTTTCTTTAAATTATTTTGTATGCGTTTATTTAGTTCAGCTTCTTCAGCAATTTGTTTTTCTAATTCCGCTTTCAGACTGCTAAAGCGTTCAGCAAAATTGAAGTCATCCTCATCATCGGGCAAACCTACAAATCTGCCGGGTGTAACAACATAGTTTAATGCTTTTACTTCTTCAATACTTACACTTTTGCAAAAGCCCTGTATGTCTTCATAAGCAGCTTCACTTGTCCGCCAGTTGTGATAGGTGCCTGCTACTTTTGCAATATCTTCATCCGTAAAATCAAGATTTTTTCTATTCTTTAAAAACCCAAGATTACGGGCATCAATAAACAGTATTTCCTTTTTGCGTTTTTGTTTATTACGGCTTAGAAACCAAAGGCACGCTGGTATCTGAGTATTCAAAAATAATTTTGATGGTAGGTTTACAATACAATCAATCAAATCGTTTTCAATCAAAGCTTTTCGTATTTCACCTTCGTTGCTTGCTTTGGTAGTTAGTGATCCTTTTGCCAAAACAAAACCAGCCTTTCCATTAGCAGCAGTATGATAAAGAAAATGTTGTATCCATGCGTAGTTTGCATTTCCGGCAGGTGGGATACCATAAGTCCACCTTGCATCTTTTTGAAGGAGTTCTCCGCTCCAGTCGCTATCATTAAAAGGTGGGTTGGCAATAATGTAATCGGCTTTCAGGTCTTTGTGTGCATCGTTCAAAAAACTGCCCTCGTTGTTCCATTTCACATTGCTGCTGTCAATTCCTCGTATGGCAAGGTTCATTTTGGCCAAACGCCAAGTGGTTTGGTTGCTTTCCTGTCCGTATATAGAAATATGGTCGGCAGGGTTCAATGAAAGTTTTTTGCCGTTATTCTTTTTGTAATGGTCTTGGTGGTGTTTAATAAATTTTTCACTCTGCACAAACATTCCACCGCTGCCACAGCATGGGTCAAATACTCTGCCTTCATAAGGCTCTAACATTTCAACCAGCATTTTAACAACACTTCCCGGTGTATAAAATTGCCCGCCCTTTTTTCCTTCTGCCAAAGCAAATTCACCTAAGAAGTATTCAAACACTCTACCCAATAAATCTTTGCTTTGAGCTTCTTTAGTACCAAGTGTGGCTGTGCTAACCAAATCAACCAAACCGCCTAAACTGGCTTTATCTAATTTTTCCTGAGCAAATACTTTCGGCAAAACACCTTTTAATGAAGGGTTGTCTTTCTCAATAGCATCCATAGCATCGTCAATATCTTTGCCGATGGTGGGGAGTTTGGCTCTGCCTTGTATGTACGACCAACGAGCAGTAGGAGGAACAAAAAAAACTTTCTCGGCAGTATATTCGTTTTTGTCTTCAGGATCAGCGCCCTCACTTTTTTCTGCTGTAAGTTTCTGAAATAGTTCTTCAAACGCATCAGAAATGTATTTTAAAAATATCAAACCTAAAGCAACGTGTTTGTATTCGGAAGCGTCCATGTTTTTACGGAGCTTATCGGCTGCTGCCCAAAGTTTTTTCTCTAAAGGTTCTTCTACTGCTTCTTTTTTGGTTTTTGCCATTGGTATTTTCAAAGTAAATTTGGATGGCTAAGGTAAGAAATTAATGATGCCTTATCGGATTTGCCTCATTGTCTGCACAATTACCAGTATAAATAGTCTCCAAAGCGTACTTACAGTAACTATTTCATAAAAAATCAGATAAATGGTAGTGCGAATGTAAGGTAATAGACAAAATTATCGAAAGGTATCTATTGTTATGGGTTGAGAATTATATGTCAACAGTTCTTTTAGAGAAATGCTTTTTTCTTTTATCCCATTGGTATAATATAACTTTAATAGCATATCAGATTCTAAGGAACTTAATGAATGGTTAGATATTTTTAACGGGATACTAGCGACTTTGTTTGTTTCATTTTGAAAAACAGGTTTTGTATTTCCAACAGAAAATATTTTAAACCCGTTTGATTCTCTTTGTAGATCTTTGTTTATAAGTATCGGCTGCCCATAGTGTGAATAGACAATAATTCCTGAAATGTGAATTTCTAATTTATAGTGATGCTCAATAGAATTTCCAATATTTTGAACCTCTAAATGCAACTCAAATAATAGATCCGTTATTCTATTATTGCTATTGATCGTAGGGCCATAAGATATAACCGTGGGTTCTATAATTTCAAGATTTGTCCTACCTGTTTGATTATATAAACGTCTCACTTCATATTCTTCCATCACAACATTTCCTTGGTTATTTCTTCTATGAAATTTCTTATCCATTGCCATGTGAGGGGCATTAGCACTTTCGGGTATTTTAACTACATATATTTGTTCCGTTGGGTTCTTAGGGTTCTGAATAATATGAATGAAAATGTCAGGTATAGGTCTTTCTATATTGCTTTCAATTACTTGTTGTAACCAATCTTTAGAATAAATTGAACTATCAATATAACTAATAGCTGAGGCTTGCCTATTATTATCCTCGGTAAGACCATATATCAAAATACCACCATCTGAATTAGCAAAAGCAGAAACATCCTTTCCTATTTCATGTTTACAATCCTTTTTTTCTGACTGCCCCTTAAAGAATGCTTTTGCATCCTTAAATTCCAGATGGATACCTTCCTCTGCATTATTACTTATTAATGATTCTATATCAGAAAGCGCAAACTCTGTTTTATTAAATAACATACAATAAAGGGATTATCATTTACTAAAATAAAAATAACGAAAAATATTGAAAGAATATTGAAAAGGATACACCCTGACTAAACTCTTGTCTGGCAAACCTAAACTAAAACTTCCGAAATCAATTGTGTTTCTGTCAAAACCAACTTGGATTTTGTCAAAATTTATCAATTGTTTTTGGAAACTTAGCATTACATGGATTTATGGCCTAATTTCACAATTATTTGCAAGCACAACAAATGTAAATCGGTATCTTAGGATAAGATTTTTTTCGTTTTTTTGTAAAAACAAGACTTAACTCTAATTGTTAGTAATAAAAACCTTTTTAACCGTAAAGTATCCGTAAAAAAAAGATGATATCAGTAAAGTATCCGTAAAGAAACGATGTTAGACGTAAAAGTATCCGTAAAAAACAGTCCTAAACCGTAAAAAAAGAATGAACTATCAGTAAAAGACTAATAGGGAAGGCATAGAAATCAATCAATTTCAGATAATATATCCATAAATTTTCTTTTTAGATCACTTGATATGTTCAGGGTTGTATGCCGTTCTCTTGAATGTTTGATGGCCTTGTGCAGATTTTCAACTTTTGGAATTAGTAAATTATTGATAAACGGAAGATATTTATAATCTTTAGATATGCCATAAAGGGCATAAGAAGTGGATCTAACAATATCTTCATATAAAGATCTTGCTTTATATAAAGGAACTTCCTTTTCTTCGTCAAATTCTAATAATCGCTGAAGCCAATTTTTTAAAATTTTGTTTGCCGAATCAGTTTTTCTTTTAATTGTATCGTTTTCAAGTTGTTTCAAGAATTCATCAATGGCAAGTCTTTCTTCTCTTTCATTAGGAAGTATTTCAGCCTGTTTATCCATACTTTTTTGCTCCGCAGAATATTCCACTGGCAACAGGAGTCTATTTGTATGGAATTCGGCTTGTTGTGATTGTTCCTTGTCTCTCACATTTTCATTTTGACCTCTTAATCTTTCATTGTAGGCGTTTTGTTTACAATTGGGGGCACAATATTTTTGATCTGATCTTACGGCTTCAAATTCTTTGGAGCAGTATTCACATTGTTTGGTTTTAGTTTTCATAGTTGTGATATTAAATTTTTATTGTTTCCTGTTTCCATGTTTCCCCGTTTCCAACACCACCACCTTCGGAAACGGTGGAAACGGAAACGAATAGTTGAGGATACCTGTTTTTCCATTTTGTTATAGTACCTTTTGAAATGCCTAATTTTGCTGCAATCTCTCCATAAGTTAAATTTTGTTTTAATAATTCAACTACCTCAAAAACTGGTGGTGGCGTTTCCTCGTTTCCTGTTTCCTCTTTTAAATGATCCCACTCGCTTGAAAAGCCCTTATGCTTCATTGTTAAAAAAGCATCTTGTTTTTCAATTTCCAGAATGAGAACATTACCCGTATCAAATATTAACTCCCCGCTTCTGCTTGGCTTTATCTGCTTCCAATATCTAATATTTTTACCCTGGGTGCTTTTTCCAATCGCTGAAACACTATCAGCAAAATTGCTTAGGTGTTTGCTTCCCGCCAGATCATTTATTGTAATTGGAGCACTTGAAAAACGTTTTGGTGTATGTGCCAATACTAAGATGGATAGGTTAAATTGTTTTTTTAGTTCATTTAATCTTCTCATTACTTCCAATGCTACCTGTGTGTCCTGCGAGCTTTGAGTACTTAAAAAAGTTAAATTATCTATTACTAAAATATTTGTCCCTGTCTTTTCAATATCATACTTGAAGCGCTCAAATAATAAATCAACAAATAAAGCGGTAGGATCCATATTTATAAGTTCAGCAAAGTCTATCGTATCAATATAAAAGCTATGGCTAAAATCGTGATCCTGATCGTAATCATTTGAATATCTTTTTTTAAATTGCCTGTCGGATAATTCAAAATCGTAGTATAGTGCTGTTAATGGGGCATTTTCATTTTCTAAAAACAAAAATCTTGCACCTTTTGTTAAAGCATCAATAGATGCCACAGCTATTATACTTTTACCAATTCCGGTATCGGCAAACAATATGTGAAGCTCATTCGTTTGCCATATATATCCGAGTAGTTGATTTATTTTGGGCTGGTTTTTAGCGTCTTCCATGCGTTGTTTAGAGTTACGTATTTGCGTTAGTTCGTTAAAACTATTTTTATTAATTTTGTCCATACCAATTAAGATTATTTTTTCGGGATTTGATGTTAGCGCATCAGTCCCGATTTTTTTTTAATATAAATTACCCCATTTGTTTTTTACTTCTAATTCGTGGTATGCACGGTAGCCCTCCCTGTCAAGATAACAATTTGGAATACCACCCATTGCACTTTCTCTTTTGTCTTTTTTTTCTTTTAAATAACCTTTTGAAAATTGTTCGTTAGCCAATTCTCCATTGCCTTTAATCAAATCGTTTAAGGTTCTTTCAGAAATCCCAACAAACTCTCTAAGCGCATAATAGGCGGCTTCGTTTTCTTTTCTTTTTGCCAAAGGAATAGCAGGATTGCGTTTCATTGTAGCAATTTTAATTTGCATTTTATTTAATGCTTGCGCTGCACATTGGAGGTGATGGTTGTAATCCTCCAGTTGATGAAAGGGGAGCATTTTTATTTACCTCCTTCTTGAATCCATGCTAAAAGAGCCTTACGAGAAAAACATAATTTACGTGAACCTGTGCGTTTGATGAAGGGTATTTTCCGATTATAGACTAAGCCATAGATTGTTTGGCGTGCTAAGTTTGTAATCTTCATTGCTTCGTCAATAGGAATGAGATCTTGGAGTTCGGGTTGGGATTGTGTTTGTTCGCTTAAAACTTTACGAACAGATGCTTGAACTATCTCTGATAATTCAGTTTTTGAAGTAATTATTATTTCAGTCATGGGTCGTCAATTGTTATTGGTTGAGACCGCAAAGAGAGTAAGTAAAAATAACTTAAAACAATAATTACAAAGGACAAAAACATTTTGTCCAAGACAAAAAACAAATTGTCTAGTTATAAGTTGTTAAGAATTAATCGCCCGTTCAATTGTTTTAATTGAAACAGAATATTTGGTGCTTAAATCTTTTAGAATTTGGTTGTGAAGTTTACCCTGTTTAGTAAGTTCTTGATATTCTCTAAAATATTTTTTATATCGTTCTTTTGTTTTTGGTTTTACAGTCCCTTTGGTTTGAGATGTTTTTTCAATAATTTTGTTTTCTATTTCTCCACTTTCATTTTTAATCCACTCTTGTGCAGTTTCTATATTTAAAGTTGAAATAATGTCCTTTTCCCCTCTAAAGCGCAATTCTAAAAATCGTTTGAATTTTTTAAAATCATCATTAAAGGTGGTCTTTAAATGATATGATAAATAATCATCAATATCATCTAAAGCTAATTGATTCAATTTTAAAGAAAAAAACAATGGGTAATCTTTATCTTTAGGCATTAAAGTGATATCAGGGAACAATGAATAAACATAGCCCATATTAACTGCCGGAATATAGCTGTGGTTTTTTAATTCTTGGAGTAAATTTCCATTTAATAATGGAATTGCTTTTTTACTTTTTTGGGTTTTGATTCCTGTACTTTCTAAAACATCTTCTAACCTCTCACCAAGCTTTCTTTCAAAAGATAGATTCATAATGATAATGTATAAGCTTTGTTGTAAATTTGAACAATAAGGGAAGTTTCCCTCATTAAATTCAACAAAATCTTCAGAAATAATTTGTTCAATATTTATTTCAAAATTCCTTTCCATTATTTTATTTTTTTAATTATTTCCAATCAACCTTTAATAATCCTTGTTTAACTAACTCTTGATTCATGTGTACGTACATCATTGTTGTTTTAATATCGGAATGTTGCATCAGGTGCATCAATTGAGGCACTGGAATCTTGTTTGCCATGTAGGTTCCAAAGCTATGGCGTGCAGTGTGAAATGTCACCTTAATGAGAATTTTAGCTTCTTCCGCAATTACCTTTAAGTGACTATTAATAAAAGGTTCCGTTAATCTTGGAAAAACAAATTCATTTTTTTTATCGTAATATTTTTCCAAAATAGCTTCAGGAGAGGATAATTTGGCCTTTGTTTTTTTAAACAAGTTATACAAAGGGATTTCGGCTCTTTTGTTTACTTTAATAGTAACAAACTCCAATTCGTACCCTTCTTTTCCTTTTTTTACGTATTCAGTTTTTAAATTGGTAGCATCTGAAATACGCAATCCGGTATAACACGAAAAAATAAACATATCCCTTACAATTGATACCTTATCCACAAATTTATGCAAATCCAGTTTTTCAAGCTGTTGCATTTCTTCTAAAGTTAAAACTTCCCTCTTTTTTTGCTCCGTTTTTACTTTTATGTCTTTGCATGGGTTAGGCAAATCGTAATAACCTTTTTTAATGGCTATCTCAATATACTTTCTTAGGGTTTTGTGTTGTTTGTGAACCGTATTTATAGCAAGTTTTTCTTTCCTGAGGTGGTTTAGAAAATTATCCACAAACGTATAATTCACTTGCTCAAATTTGATGTCTCCTGTTTTTGTGAACTCCACTAACTTATTGACTGTATTTGTATGGCTAACTTTAGTTTTCGCTCCTAAGGTTAGATTGCTTTTGATTTCTTCTCTCACAAATTCAACAAATGATCCATTAAAGAAAACCTCATTCTTGTTTTCTAAGGTGTTGATTGAGAACGATTTGCCTTTTAATGAATGCTCTACCTGAGCTTTTTCGTATTTACTTATCAATTCTCTAATTTGATAGTTAAGTAGCTCGTAATCACTGCACTTACTGTTTATTTCCAGCCTTTTTTTATCCCATTCAACCGGAGTGACAAAAACACCTGTTGAAATGAACCTTCTTTGCCGATTTTGATACATACGAATCTCAATTGGAGCCTTACCGTGTTTATTGAGTTTATCTTTCCTGTTGAAGACGGGAGTGAAGTTTGCTTTCATATTTTGTGATACCCCATTTTAGTTAGTACCTTGCTGGTATCACAAATATAGAAAAAGTATCACAAACTACCAAAACTTAAAATAAGTCAAAAACGACAAAAGCCCCTAATTAAGGGGCTTTTGTTTGCTTTTTGTTGTTGTGAGTTTTCCTCTCTGTTGTCCGACTAGGTCTCGAACCTAGACTCTTCTGTACCAAAAACAGACGTGTTGCCAATTACACCATCGGACAATTTACAATCAATAATTATTGATTGGGGCTGCAAAACTAATAAATATATTTTTAAGAGCAATAGAAATCTTATGTTTTTTTAAAGATTACCAATCAATTATTTTTCTAAATTCGCATCCCGATAGCTATCGGCACTAAAAAAGGAGAACAGGTTTACAAACAAAACTTTTAATTATATATGAATAATACTTCTAATTATCAACGCTTTAACAACATTATTGGTTGGTTTGTTTTTGCAATTTCGGCCTTTGTTTTCCTGAGTACGATGGAGGCTACTGCATCATTTTGGGATTGTGGTGAATATATTGCCTGCGCTTATAAGTTGGAAGTTGGGCACCCTCCCGGAGCTCCTGTGTTTTTGTTGATCGGTCGTTTCTTTAGTTTGTTTGCATTTGGCGATACCGCTAAAGTTGGAATGATGATCAATGCCGTGTCCGCATTATCCAGTGCATTCTCTGTTTTGTTTTTATTCTGGTCCATCACCGCCTTGGCGCGTAAGATCATGGGTAAAAAAGGGGAATTAACTACAGGTAGAATGTATGCAATATTCGGAGCAGGTGCTGTTGGCGGATTGGCTTATACATTTACTGATTCTTTTTGGTTTTCAGCTGTTGAAGGCGAGGTATATGCAATGTCGAGTTTCTTTACTGCTATTGTTTTCTGGGCTATTTTAAAGTGGGAACGTGAAGCTGATAACCCTCATGCCGACCGCTGGATCATATTAATAGCTTATTTGATCGGACTTTCAATTGGTGTCCATTTATTGAATTTATTGGCCATCCCTGCAATTGTATTTATTTATTATTTTAAAAAGTATGAAACTGTAACACGCAAAGGTTTAATTTTTACTTCTGCTTTAGCTGTTTTGATCCTGGGCGGGATCCAAGGTGGTATTATTCCAATGATCGTGAAGCTGGCAGCTAAAATAGAGTTGTTTGCTGTTAATACATTGGGTATGCCATTTAACAGCGGAACCATTATTTATGCCATATTACTTATAGGAGGCATTGTTTTCGGATTACGTTACACGGCTCAAAAAGTAAAACCTATTTTAAACACGGTAATACTTTGTTTTACAGTAATTTTAATTGGTTATTCATCCTTTTTGATTTTGGTGATCCGTTCACAGGCAAATACCCCAATGGATGAAAACAATCCTGAAAATGCGGTTAATTTATTGTCTTACCTGAATCGTGAACAATACGGTTCATGGCCTGTTTTATATGGTCAGTATTTTTCGGCTCCAGTTGACCCTAAAAAGCCTTACGATGATGGAAACCCCGTTTATACGCAAGATGAAAAATTAGGGAAATACGTTATTACAGATGACCGTAAAAACTCTATTCCGAATTATGACCCCCGTTTCTGCACCCCTTTCCCACGTATGTGGAGCAGCCAATCCAACCACATTGCAGGATATAAGAACTGGACGGATCCACGGAAATACAAGCATATTAATACTACAGATCCTCAAACAGGAGAACCTACAACGATTGATAAACCTACATTTTCTCAAAACTTAGGTTTTTTCTTCAACTATCAGATGGGTCAGATGTATGTGCGTTATTTTTTATGGAACTTCGTTGGTCGCCAAAATGACATTCAGGGACATGGAAATAATTCGGATGGTAACTGGATCAGTGGTATCTCAGGATTGGATGAATCCCGATTAGGGCCACAGGTTGGATTACCTGATGGTGCAGATAACAACAAAGCAAAAAATGCTTTTTACGGACTTCCTTTGATATTAGGGCTAATCGGATTGTTTTATCACATCAAAAAAGACAATAAAAATGCTGCTGTTGTTGGTATGTTGTTTTTCTTCACAGGAATAGCCATTGTAATTTATCTGAATCAAAAGCCTTTTGAACCACGTGAAAGGGATTATGCCTATGCAGGTTCTTTTTATGCTTTTGCTTTCTGGATCGGATTAGGTGTATTGGCTATCTATGATTTCCTTGAAAAGAAAATGAATCAGACAACAAGTGCTCTTGCAGCTACTGCCGTTTGTTTACTGGCTGTACCAACTATCATGGCAAGAGAAGGATGGGATGATCACGATCGTTCAAACCGTACTATAGCACGTGATTTTGCAGCTAATTATTTAAATTCCTGCGCGCCAAATGCTATTCTCTTTACCAATGGTGATAATGATACGTTCCCTCTTTGGTACGCCCAGGAAGTGGAAGGTATACGTACCGATGTGCGTGTAATTTGTCTGGAACTTTTGAACACGGATTGGTATATCGACCAAATGGTACATAAAGCGTATGATTCAGAGCCTGTTCCTTTTTCATTGAGAAGAGATCAGTACCGTCAGGGAACACGCGATGTAGTACTTTTCCATGATTATCACGAAACAAAGGTTCAAGGATTTATTCCTGTAAAGGACCTGATGAATTTTGTGAAGATGGATGATAAGGACCATACCGTGCAAGTGGCAAAAGAGACCTACTACAATTATTTCCCAACCAAAAACATGCGCGTTCCTGTGGATAGTGCCACAGTAGTTAATAATGGTACCGTTCCTAAGGAGCTTGCTAACAGAATCGTGAAAAATATCGATTGGACTGTTACCGGAAATTATGTTCAAAAAAATGATCTGATGGTTATTGACCTGTTGGCAAATAATAATTGGGAACGACCAATTTATTTTGCTGCAACAGCACCTGCCAGCTCTTACTTGAATCTTGGGCCATACTTACAATTAGAAGGTTTGGCATACCGTCTGGTTCCTATCAAGAAAAATGAGCAGGAAACTCAGGAAACCCGCATCGCTGCCGATATTATGTATGATAAGGTAATGAAATTTGCCTGGGGCGGAATGGAGAAGCAAGGTGTTTATCTGGATGATGTATTCATTCGTTCATGCGCTTTGAATATCCGTCAGCGCTTTGGTGCATTGGCAAATGCATTAATTGATGAAGGCAAAAAAGATAAAGCCATCAAAGTTCTTGATAAGGTGATCGAAGTTACTCCACAGGAGAATGTTCCTTACGATGCAACAATGTATTCTATTGTAATGGGTTATTACCAGGCAGGTGCTTTTGATAAAGCCAATGCAGTAGCTAAAAAGCTATTCAATAATTTTGAAAGTAATATCAAATACTACTATTCCTTAGACAGGAAGGATCTCGGATCTTATCAAAACGATATAGAGCAGGCTCAGGATATTTGTGAGCGTTTGATTTATTTTAGCGATAATTTCAAACAGACTGTACTATCAAAAGAACTTGAGCTGCGTTATAAAGCCCTTACCGAAGCTTACGGGCTAAGCCCTAAAATGAGGGAGCGTCAGTAGTTTAATCTAATTGATCATTTGGGCGTTCCCTTTCTGAAAAAGAAAGGACGGGCTTTACACTTCAATCTTCCCTTCCGCTAATTAGCGGAAGGGAAGGATTTACGTTGCAATCCCTAACGCGGCATTACCCATAAACTCAAAACCCGAATACTTCAATGGAATTTTGAGTGGTAACTGCAGCGACTTCTTCAACACTTATATTTTTTATTTCAGCAATTTTTTTTGCGGTTAACATTAAATAATCAGGTTCGTTACGTTTGCCACGATGCGGCATTGGCGCCAGGTAAGGGGCATCGGTTTCTAACACCAAATGTTTCAGGTCAATTGCCTCTACCACTTTATCCAGCCCCGAATTTTTAAATGTTACCACACCACCAATGCCTAATTTAAAATTACCTGCACTTATTACCTCTTCAGCCTGCTGCACATTGCCGCTGAAACAATGAAAAATGGCTTTTATGGCATCATTTTTAAATTCACCTACTATCTCCATTACTTCGTTAAATGAATTGCGTGAATGGATCACATAAGGCAGGTTGTATTCTTTGGCTAATTGTATCTGGGTTCTGAAAGCGTCCTGTTGCTGCACCAGAAAAGTTTTGTCCCAATACAGATCAATTCCTATTTCTCCGATCCCAATAAATTTACGTTTGCTCAACCAATGTTTTACCACTTGTAATTCATCCTGATACATAGCATTTACCGAACAGGGGTGTAAGCCCATCATTGCAAAACAATTATCAGGGAATTGTTTTTCCATCTGAAACATTCCGGGAATGGATTCACTGTCTACGTTTGGTAAAAAAAATCGTTTTATGCCATTTTTTATGGCGGTTTCAATCAGCTCAGATCTGTCTGGATCAAAATCTTTGGAATAAAGGTGGGTATGTGTATCAGTTAAAATCATAGTACAAAATTACAAAATTTGTTATTAATCGACTGTTAGAGTTATAAGCTACTAATTTCACGAATTAAACAAAAAAAAATAGTTTAAAATTCGTGTAATTAGTGTCAGATCTTTCAACATCCGAATTTCCCAACTGATAAAAATCATTTTTTATTTTCTTTAAATAGTATTAGATTTGTTGAACATCGTAATTAAAATAATTAATTCCTTCAACTATGCCTATTTATCATAAACTGGGAAGCTTTCCTCAAAAACGACATACTATTTTTGAAAAACCAAAAGGCGGTTACTATTACGAACAATTGTTTGGCACCGAAGGTTTTAATGGGCATTCATCCTTGTTATACCATGTTCACCGCCCTACACAGGTAAAAGAAATTATTACCTCTTATAATGTAGCACCTAAAATTGCGATCGATAAAAATATCAAATCATTATTATTAAAAGGTTTCGATATTAAACCTGCCGATGATTTTTTAGACAGTCGCAAAGCAATGCTTGTAAATGCTGATTGTATTATCGGTTTGGCGGCACCACGTCATTCGATGAAAAATTATTTTTATAAAAATGCCGATTCCGATGAAATGATCTTTGTTCACAAAGGCAAAGGAACCCTGCGCACCTTTATGGGTAACATTCCTTTTGAATATGGCGATTACCTCATTATCCCTCGTGGTATGATCTATCAGATGGAGTTTGATACCACCGAAAACCGTTTATTTTATATGGAGTCACATTCGCCTTTTTATACGCCACAACGTTACAAAAGCTCATCAGGACAACTGTTAGAGCATTCTCCTTTTTGTGAACGGGATTATAAATTACCTCAGGATCAGGAAACACATGATGAGAAAGGTGATTTTATGATCAAGATAAAAAAAGAAGGAATGATGCATGAATTCGTTTATGCAACACATCCTTTTGATGTAATTGGTTGGGATGGATACAATTTTCCTTATGGTTTCAGCATTCATAATTTTGAACCCATAACGGGCCGCGTACATCAGCCACCACCGGTGCACCAGACATTTGAAACATCAACATTTGTGGTGTGCTCATTTGTTCCCCGCTTATATGATTATCATCCGAAAGCGATCCCTGCTCCTTATAACCACAGTAATATTGATAGTGATGAGGTGTTGTATTATGTGGATGGAGATTTTATGAGCCGTAATAATATTGAGCAAGGACATATTACATTACATCCAAAAGGCATTCCTCATGGACCTGCACCCGGAGCTATGGAACGAAGCATCGGACAAAAAGAAACACAGGAATTAGCGGTGATGGTGGATACCTTCCGTCCATTAATGGTTACTGAAGAAGCTATGGGGATTGATGATGGGATGTATTATAAAAGTTGGGTAGAGTAGGTCAGTAGGCAATTTATCAGTAGGCAATTTTGTTAATTGAAGAATTGATTATTGCAAATTGAATAATTAGTTTTTGGGCGTTCCCCTTTCTTTAAAAGGAGAAAGGGGCGGGCTTTCCGCTTCAATCTTTTCTAAACAGAAAAGGATTTACGCTGCAATCCCTAACGCAGGGTTTAAAATGAAAGGTCTCGATTATATTTTTTTTGCTTACTAACTATTTTTATGAATCAAGCTATGAAAAAAATATATGTTTTATTTCTGTTTTCGATATTGAGTAGCAACCTATTTGCTACACATGTAAAAGCCGGTGAAATCACCTATACTCAGCTTACAGGACTTACTTATAAGATCAACGTAAACGTTTATACGAATACTGATCCGCTTACGACTCAAGCTGATCGCTGCTATTTAATAGTCTATTTTGGTGATGGAGACAGTACTATGGCACCTCGGGTTAATGGACCTTCTCTTTTGTGTACAAGTGCGGATGGTGAGATGTTTGCAACGTATTCGAAAAAAAATATTTATGAAACAACACACACTTATTCGGGGAATGGGCTTTATATAATTACTATGGAAGACCCAAACCGTGAAGCCGGAATTTGCAATATTCCCAATTCAGTTGATCAGTCATTTTTTATTAGAACAACTATATTAATTGACCCTTCAATAACACCAAACAATTCACCACAGTTTACTGCTACCCCTGTTTTTTATGCAGCTGTGAATGTTCCTTACGCTCAAAATTTAACCGCTTACGATTCTGATGGTGATATATTAACCTACGAGCTTATTCCATGCATGGGGTACGGAACTCCAATAATTGGTAATACCCACCCTACGGGTTTTTCTATTGATAGCTTAAGTGGAGAAATTATATGGAACTCCCCATCAATCATATGTAAATATAATTTTGCAGTTAAAGTTAGAAAGTGGAGAAATGGAGCAACGATTGGTGATGTGATTCGCGAATTTCAAATTTGTACTGTTGCTTATACTGGCATAGATGAATCTTCTAAAAATGAGGGAAAAATTTTGCTTTACCCAAATCCCGTAACAGATAAAATTTTCATTTCAAAATTAAATAGTGAATTCAGAAACACTTTATTTATCTACGATTTAACAGGGAGATTGATTAAAACCGTTTTTTTATCGGACAGTTCTAGTTCTGCGGAAGTTGAAGTATTAGAACTTAGGAGAGGTTTTTACAATTATGAAATTGTCTCTGACAAAACCAGCATTACCAGAGGGAAGTTTGTGAAAAATTAGATTCTATTAAAAAAAGCCCCACCAAAGTCTTTCTCTAAGTCATTTCGAGCGGAGTCGAGAAATCTTTTTGCTTGATTAGCAAGATGCTTCGGCTCCGCTCAGATTGACATTTATTTTTTTGAGATACCCTCTTCGTAATTTAGTTTGTGGTGAAATTTATAAATGCTTAAAAAAAACTTTTTCTTTTAGTTGAACGGCTTGGCTTTCCGATCAACACTCCCAAAAGTCCCCTTGTTACTTCACGAAAAATGGTTTTAGCTATACTGCTGTTCGCCATACTTTTCAGGGTATCGCCAATACCTGAGGTTTTTTCCTCAATAGTTTTTTCTTCTTGTTGTGAAATTTCTTCTGCTACTTTTTCGGAAGCAATGATTTTTTTATTTAAGATCTCATAAGCACTTTCTCTATCAATTTCTTCATTATACATTCTTGCAATGGAAGAAGCAGCAACCTGTTGATCCTGTTCAGATGGAGTAAGAATATCCATGCGTGATTGAGGAGCACACATCATTGTATGAACTAATGGCGTTGGAATGCCTTTTTCACTTAGCACAGTTACTAATGCTTCACCAATGCCCAGTTCTGTGATCAATTGATCCGTTTTATAAAATTCGGTTGATGGGAAATTCTCGGCCACCAATTTAATATCTTTTCTGTCTTTTGCAGTAAAGGCACGTAATGCGTGTTGGATCTTTGTTCCCAACTGACTTAAAATTACATCAGGAATATCAGTAGGTGCTTGTGTACAAAAATAAATACCAACGCCTTTACTTCTGATAAGCTTAATGATCGTTTCAAGTTGCTGCATCAATGCTTTAGAAGCCTCTCTGAAAATAAGATGGGCCTCGTCAATAAAGATCACCAATTTAGGATCCCCTTTATCACCCATTTCAGGGAATGTATTGTATATCTCAGCAAGCAGGCAAAGCATAAAAGTAGAAAATAATTTTGGCCGGTCCTGTATATCGGCAAGTCGTAAAATATTTATGAATGCCTTACCATCCTTGTCTTTTTGCAAAAGGTCCTCTACATCAAATGATTTTTCTCCAAAAAACTTATCACCTCCCTGTTGTTCTAGTTCCAATAGTTTACGCATAATTACACCCGAAGAAGCAGGAGAAATTGTACCATATTTTTTTTCAATTTCTTTTTTGCCTTCTCCGTCCGCCAGGTGTTGAAGCACTGCACGAATGTCCTTGATATCAAGCAAAGGCATTTTTTTATCATCACAATATTTAAAAACAATGGCAAGAGCCCCTTCCTGGTTTTCGTTCAATTCCAATATTTTAGATAACAGCACAGGTCCGAATTCAGATACGGTTGCTCTCAAACGTATTCCTTTTTCATTGGAGATGGTCATTAATTCGGTAGGATATTCGCTCGGAACCCAAGGGATACCAATTAGATCCATGCGTTCTTTGATCTTAGGGTTTTCAGAACCGGCTTTTGCAATTCCGCTGATATCGCCTTTAATATCCATCAGCAAAACATTTACACCTTGTTCGGACAGGGCCTCTGCAAAACGTTGTATCGTTTTTGTTTTTCCTGTACCGGTTGCTCCTGCAATCAAACCATGACGATTAACAGTGCTTAAAGGAAGCTTTACATGCACACCTGCAATGTTTTCACCATTATAAACAGGTCCGCCAAGTAATATACTTTTACCTGAAAAGGAAAAAGCTTTTTGAATCTGTTCTTTAAATTTTTCTGCTGACATAATTTTATATTTTTTAATCTAAAAATGTTTGAAAAATAATGATCGATGAATATTTTAACCTGCTTACTAAAGCAGGTAATTCGAATATAAATATGTTTCGTACTTAATGCTGCTTAACCCCTAACAGGGTTTGAAACCCTGTCAGGGGGCTAGTTTAAAATTGCCTACTGCAAAATTGCAAAATTAAATTTTAATGTGCTTCCAGCCAATTCCTTCCAACTCCCATTCCCACTTCCATTGGAACATTTAAAGAAGTGATAGCGTTTTTCATTCGGTTTTCAACAATCGATTTTACCATATCTAATTCTTCTTTCCACACATCAAACACCAATTCGTCATGCACCTGTAACAGCATTTTTGATCTTAAATTTTTGTCTTTAAAATCCTTATGAATGTTGATCATTGCAATTTTGATCATATCTGCTGCGCTGCCCTGGATGGGGGCGTTGATAGCATTACGCTCTGCGTAACCTCTAACTGTATGATTACTGGAATTAATATCCCGCAGGTATCTTCTGCGTCCCATTATTGTTTCTACATACCCTCTTTCCCTTGCAATTTCAATGCTTTCATCCATATACGTTTTGATGCCGGGATATTTTGAAAAATAATTTTCGATGATCGCTCCTGCTTCTTTACGTGGAATATTTAATCGCTCTGCAAGACCGAAAGCCGATATTCCATAGATGATCCCGAAGTTTACCATTTTAGCATTCCTCCGCATATCAGGAGTAACTTCTTCCAAACTTACGTTATACACCTTTGCTGCCGTGGCTTTGTGGATATCCTGTCCTGAAAGGAATGCTTCGATCATTCCTGCATCTTTACTTAACTCTGCAATGATGCGTAATTCAATTTGTGAATAATCGGCTGAGAGTAAAATATAATTTTCATCTCTCGGGATAAAAGCTTTTCTGATCTCCCTTCCGCGTTCGGTACGAATGGGGATGTTTTGCAAATTCGGATTATCAGAACTTAAACGTCCGGTAACTGCCACCACCTGATTGTAAGAGGTATGTATGCGTCCTGTTCGCGGATTCACCAGTTCCGGTAAGGTATCTACGTATGTGTTTTTTAGTTTTACTAACTCGCGATAATCTAATATCTTCCCGACTATTTCGTGCTTAGCAACTAACTTGATCAATACATCTTCACCGGTTGCATACTGCCCTGTTTTTGTTTTCTTTGGTTTTTCAACGATCTTTAATACCTCAAATAAGATCTGACCTACTTGTTTGGGTGAGGATACATTAAACGAAGTCCCCGCCAGCTGCTGGATTTCGGTCTCCATAATTAAAATATCTTTTTTTAATTCAACCGATAATTCGTTTAAGGCATTTTTATCCAATGCAATGCCTTCCGCTTCCATAGCAGCTAAAACAGGGATAAGCGGGATCTCAATTTCATCAAATAATTTTTTTATTTGTGCATCCTCTAACATCGGATCAAATATGTTTTTTAGCTGCAAGGTTATATCTGCATCTTCACCGGCATATTCTTTAATTTCTTCAATTGGCACACTCCGCATCCCTAATTGTTCTTTCCCTTTTTTACCGATCAGTGTTTCGATAGATACAGGAGAATAATTCAAATAGGTTTCGGCCAGTACATTCATATTGTGTCGCATGTCCGGCTGAATAAGGAAATGCGCTACCATGGTGTCAAACAATTTTCCTTTTATCTCAATGTCGTACCGTTTTAAAATTGCCAGATCATATTTTATATTTTGTCCGATCTTAGTGATGTTCTCATTTTCAAGCAAAAGTTTAAACTCATTTACTAAAATTAGTGCTTCATTAAAATCTTCCGGAAAGGGGATATAATACGCTTCTGAAGTTTTAAAAGCGAATGATAAACCTACTAGCTCCGCCTGATTAACATCAAGTCCGGTAGTTTCTGTATCAAAACAGATCTCCGATTGCTTATTTAGCTCTGCGGTCAGTAGCTCTCTTTTTTCTTTTGAATCAATCAAATGATAGGTATGAGGTACCTGGTCAATTTTTAAAAGAGAAGCACCAGCCTGAGCCCCTGTCCCTGTTTCATCAACATAAATTTCAGTGACTACCTCCTGTTCAAGAGTTATTACAGCCTCTTCAACAGCAAACATATCCACCTGATTTGGATTTGTTTTTTTCGGTGCCGGGCTTTTAAGCGCTGTCCCCTCCACTACAGGAAGTGCAGGAGAGGAGTTGATCGGACTAAAACCGAGTCCCATTTGTTCCGCCAGTCTTCTGAACTCAAGTTCAGTGAAAAGTTCTTTCAACACCTCTCTGTTAGGCTCTTCCATCTTCAATGCCTCTTCATTGAATTCTATTGGCACATCGCAGATAATGGTTGCAAGCCATTTTGATTGAATTGCTTTTTCTTTATGTTCTTCTACTTTTTCTTTGAGTTTACCTTTTAGTTTATCAGTATTCTGTATTAAATTTTCGATGCTTCCAAAATCCTTCACAAGCTGAATAGCGGTCTTTTCGCCAACTCCGGGGATACCTGAAATATTATCCACCTTATCTCCCATCAAGCCTAAAATGTCAATCAATTGATTTACATTTTGGATATCCCATTTTTTACAAACCTCCTTTACACCCATTATTTCCATTCCATTTCCTAAACGGGCTGGTTTGTAAATAAAGATATTATCGGAAACCAGCTGCCCAAAATCTTTATCCGGGGTCATCATATACGTTGTAAAGCCTTGCAGTTCCGCTTTTTTTGCAAGTGTTCCGATCACATCATCCGCTTCATAGCCATTTGAATATAAAACGGGAATATTAAAACCTTCAATCAATTTAATGATATACGGAATAGATGCGGAAAGATCTTCAGGCATTGCTTCACGGCCTGCTTTATATTCAGCAAATTCAACGTGACGCACTGTCGGTTCCGATGTGTCGAATACAACCGCGATGTGAGATGGCTTTTCTTTTTTAAGAACCTCCAGCAAGGTATTTGTAAAGCCCAATACAGCCGATGTGTTTACGCCTTTTGAATTGATCCGGTGATTGT
Organism: Bacteroidia bacterium; assembly: GCA_030654175.1. Lineage (GTDB taxonomy): Bacteria > Bacteroidota > Bacteroidia > 2-12-FULL-35-15 > 2-12-FULL-35-15 > 2-12-FULL-35-15. Next base: position 82,752 of record JAURXZ010000042.1, on the reverse strand, counting down.
TGCTGAATGCAAAATAAGCACGGTAAATGAGTGCAAAGGCATCCAGTAAAAAAAGTTTTTTATTGTTTTCTGACATTGTGTTTTTGATATTATGATGATCCGAATTTTTTTCGGGAATATAAATTTACTCATTATTATTTTTTCAGCCGAAAACATTTTAATTAATTAACAAAGGTTGTGCTGAATCTTTATTAAATTTGATAAATAATAATTTCCCTTTGAAAAAATACTTCCATTTTCTTTTATTAGCCGTATTCTGGGTATTTACATTCAGCAGGTGTTCTCCGGAAAAAACGAAGCCTGTGGTGTTGGTTGCGGAACCTGAATATGTGAATGAAGAAGTTGTTGAATTGATAAAGAAACAACTCAGTAATTTCGACACTTTAAAAACTCTTTTTATCGCTGATGACAGTCTTTTTGCAACCAAATTAATTATTGAATTTTACAAAATAAATAAGTTCAATGTTATTTGGAGCGACAAAGGTAAACACAGTGCGCAAAGCGATTCCCTTTTCTCACTATTAAAAAATTCAGACGACTACGGATTGATCTCAAGTGATTATCATTTCAGTAAAATTGAAAGTTTGATTAAAAAAGAAAGAGACAGTAAAACAAAAAAATATGATGCGGTAAAAATTTCAGAAGTAGATATGCTTTTAACAGATGCCTTCTTTACATTTGCTGTTCATGTTAATAAAGGAAGGTTGAATATAGATAGTTTGGTCCGCGAATGGAAAATTGCCAGATTTATACTGCCACGTACCATAGGTGAAAGCGAGATTGAAACCGATCTGGTTGCTGTTTTAAATGATGCGATCAAACAAAATAAAATTCGCTCGTCAATAGAATCCTTAGAGCCCCAAAATAGTCAATATCAGGCTTTGAAATTTGCTCTGAAAAATTTTAAATTCGAGTTCAGAGATTCTGAATGGGATAGCCTTGCTACCCGCGAATCCGACAGTACCACTTTTAACGAACGCTTAAAAAAACGCCTGATCGCCAGCCATGATTATGCAGAAATCATTGAAGATTCCGATTCTATAAAGTTGGTAAAAGCCATCAAAAATTTCCAGTGCCGTCATAATCTCACAGAAGATGGAAAAATAGGAAAACTTACTTTTAAAGCCTTACAGCGTTCAAAGCGGGATTATGTGCACCAGATTCAAATGAATATGGAGCGTTGGCGAAATTATTATTCTCCTTATGAAAAACAATTTGTTTGGGTAAATATTCCGAAATATGAAATGCGCGTGGTTGAAGCCGATACATTGGTTATGAAATCCCGCGTAATTGTTGGTCAACCCGACCATAAAACACCTATCTTGAAAAGCACCATTCGATATTTTTTAATATATCCCTATTGGACTGTTCCGCTTAGTATCGCTACTAAAGAGATTTTACCTATCTTAAAACGTGATACCACATATTTACGCAGGAAAAATTTTGAAGTGCTTGACTATCGCAACAGGGTGGTTGAAACACCTATTAACTGGAAAAAATACAATAAAAATTATTTTCCTTTTAAACTGCGTCAACGGATGGGTGATGAAAATTCATTGGGTATTTTAAAATTTAATTTCGAAAATAAATATGGCGTTTATTTGCACGATACTGACAATCGCAGGTTGTTTAAGCGGGAAATGCGTGCCATGAGTCATGGCTGTGTGCGATTGGAAAGGTTTATTGATTTTGCCAAATTCCTTATTCGTGATGATGAAAAGAACTATCCGTTAGATTCACTGAAAATGGATTTTTTAAAAGAAGAACAGAAATATGTTTATATCAAACATCCGATCCCGATATACATCAATTACTTTACTAACGAAGTGGATGATAATGATGAACTATTCTTTTTTATTGACGTATATAAAAAGGATGAAAAGATGTTGAAATCACTGTATTATTTGCGTTAGGGATTGCAGCGTAAATCCTTTTCTTTTTAGAAAAGATTGCAGCGAAAAGCCCGACACTTTCTCTTTTAAGAAAGTGTGACGCCCAAATGATTATTTAACTGAGCTGTAGGAACATCTTTATTAAATCTGCAATTATAATTCTGAGAATACGATCCTATATATTTCGCAGAATTGTGAAGTTCAATAATATAAATATTAATATAAAAGCCGTTAAGCTTAAGCGGATTCTTTACCTTTGTAATCCATTAAAACCATTATTGTGACTTTTGACGAACTAAATTTAAATAAACCCCTGATAAGCGCATTGGACGACTTAGGGTATATCAATCCAACCCCCATTCAGGAAAAAGCGTTTCCTGTGATCATGTCGGGAAAAGATGTGGTGGCCATTGCCCAAACAGGTACAGGTAAAACATTTGCTTATTTATTGCCCATGCTCAGGCAGTTGAAATATTCCGATAAAAAACATCCAAGGATCTTAATTGTGGTTCCTACCCGCGAATTGGTTTTGCAAATTGTACGTGAAATTGAAAAACTTACGTCCTACATGAATGTCCGCTATCAGGGCGTTTATGGAGGAACCAATATCAATACTCAAAAACAATTGGTATACGATGGCCTGGATATTTTAGTGGCTACCCCCGGGCGATTGGTCGATCTGGCCCTTACCGGACTATTGCGATTAAAAGATATTCAAAAACTAGTAATTGATGAGGTCGATCAGATGCTAAGCCTTGGTTTTCGTCAGCAATTGATCAGTTTTTTAGAGACCTTACCTGCAAAAAGGCAAAACCTTATGTTTTCGGCAACTATGACCGAAGATGTGGAGAAAGTGATCGCTAAATATTTTTATGAACCATTCAAAATAGAAATAGCTGCACACGGCACTCCGCTTGATAAGATCATTCAGAAAGGATATCATGTTCCTAACTTTCATACAAAAGTAAACCTGTTGGAATATTTGCTTAATGATGCAGAATTAGGTAAAGTGCTGGTTTTTGTGGAAAATAAAAAATTAGCCGACCGATTATTCGAACTTTTAGAAAAAAAATTGGTCGATCAGGTTGGGGTGATTCATTCAAGTTTATCGCAGAATAACAGAATAAGTGCCTTGAAAAATTTTCATGACGGACGTAAACGTGTTTTAATTGCAACAGATATTATCGCCCGTGGTTTGGATATTTCGGACGTAACGCACGTTATAAATTTTGATACGTCTCGTTTGCCTGAAGATTATATCCATCGTATAGGGCGTACCGGAAGGGCAAATAAGGCCGGAGTTGCCATTTCCTTCATCAATGAAGCAGAACAGGAATATCAATTTGAAATTGAAAACCTGATGAATAAGGAAATTCCTATTCAACCCTTTCCTGCGGCTGTGCAAATTTCAAAAATTTATACCGAAGAAGAAAAGCCGTCAATAATAGATAAAAATCTTAAAAGGATAAATGCTATCAAAATTCCTATCGGTCAAGGTGCTTTCCATGAGAAGAAAGAGAAAAACAAAAAGGTAAATCTCGGTGGGCCAAGTGTGTTAGATCCTAAAAAAGGTAAATCAACACGTAAAGATAACAGCAAGAGAAGACGATAATTGTTTTTTTTGTTAAGGGTTTAAGTTCTTTGGGCGTTCCCCTTTCTAAAGAGAAAGGGGCGGGCTTTTCACTTCAATCTTCTCCGATAAAAATCGGAGAAGGATTTACGTTGCAATCCCTAACGCAGCATCCATCTTGCCATCAAGGGCTTTTGCATTAAAAAAATTCGAACTTAAAATTTTAAAATATAATAGGAATTAAATGAAAACTGAGCAAACCAATAATCCATTACATGGTAAAACATTGGAAATGATCATAGATCATTTGGTTGCTTTTTACGGCTGGGAACAATTGGGGTATCACATTAACATCAAATGCTTTACTGATAATCCAAGTGTTAAGTCAAGCTTAACATTTCTTAGAAAAACCCCTTGGGCACGCAAAAAAGTAGAAAATTTATATCTGGAAATAACGAGGTAGCCTCCTGTAACAACTATCAACCAATAACTATCAACTACCAACCAACAACTATCAACCAACAACTATCAACCAACAACTATCAACCAACAACTATCAACTAAAAACTACCCCGGCATACGGGCAAGCTGCTTCTCCATCGTTTTTATTTGTTTTACCAATTCCTCCGATTTAGGCTTTAGTGCTTTTGCTTTTCTGAAATAATCTTTTGCAATTCTGTTTTGTGTACGTTGTATTTCCAAAGAACATAATTGCATATACGCTGCAGCCAGTGCTTCTTTGTCAGAAATGCCTGATTTTACAGCTTCCATTAAGGTTAAACGAGCTTCCTTATGATTACCCTTTTTCAACTGAATAAAACCTAACTGTAACAGGTTTTCGCCTTTTACATTACCTACAATTGATGATTTGGTGTTCAGGCTCTTGCGGATATTGCTTTCAGCAGTGGTCAAGTCGTCAGATGCCATTGCAAGATTACTTTGCAACATATAATATCCCGAACGTACAGGTTTGAATAATAAACGGGGGAATTTGATTTTTTTAATGTATCGGGTGGCTTTTTCTACATCGCCTTCTGCCACAGCTTCCTGCACAAGGCGCATGGTTCCTAACATAAAATAAAGTAACAATGAAATTGCGGCAAGTATGTAACAGATCCAGGCGGTAATGGCATCATCATAAATATGAGAGAGAACACCTAATCCGATTAAAATGATGCTGATCGGTAAACGATACAAAATGTAAAAACGTAAAACTTTCATAAAAAAATGCAATTAAGGAAATGGCCTAAAGCTGTTTCTGGTTAAATAAGGCACAAAATTAATGCAAAATTATCAGAGTCAGCATTAATTCTTTCCTTAAAACGAATAATGAGCATCAATTCCGTTAAGAATCTTGTTCATTAGTATTTCCCGGGCTAATTTTATGTTGTTTAACTCCGTTACAGAATTTTCGTCAATTTTGTAAAGCATCAGAGAAAGGTCAAGTTTTTGAATAAACTCCATTATCACATCGTCAACAACCCCTCCGGCCTGCATATCCCAAATTGCTTCATTAATAATAATCTCCACCGATTTGGAACCATCGGCATTAACAATTATTTTTATCTTTTCTTCTTTTAACTGAATCATAATCGGTTATTTTAGAGCAGTGCAAATTTGAACGCCTTCAATAAATATTATTATTGCAAAACTATCCGTTTGCTTTAAGTGCTTTTTAAGAAGCCAATACTTTTGCATCCGGAAATCTAAGTAACCATGCCTTAAGAGCCTCCATGCGTGGAATTGTGATTATAGTCTTGTAATCTAATTGTACTTTTATTGACTTAGGGTTTAAGGCCGGCAATACTGTTTTTGGTTTAGTTCTCATTTTTTTATTTTTAATTGAATAATGATTAATTTAATTTATAATTCAAATCTATCCAGTCTTGATGAAGAATTATATCTGTATTCGATAATATTGTGTTTTGAATAGCTAAAAAAGGAAAATTGGTAGTTTAGAATAAATTTTGAACAGCTAATAATTGGGGGAATTAGACTTTATAAAAATTATATCATTTAGCGCAAGATTTTAATTTAATTGCATGGATTGATGCCGTTTGTAGATCAAAGGATGGGGACTTGTCTTCTGGAACAATGAAAGAATGTAAATAGTATAAAATAGTTTCTAAATTTGCTACATGTTTAAAACCCGCCATTACGAAAACCTTCACATCCCCCTTTGGTTATTGAAAGACACCTTCTGGATGCTTCAATTTCGAATGCTGGGCACTATAATGATAATACCTACCATTATAGTTGCCTTAATTATTACGATAAAAACCTGGCGTGAAAAAAATGATGAATTCTGGGTAAATCTGGCTGTTCTATTTTGGATCTTCGCTAATTCCTATTGGATGTTATGTGAGTTTTTTCATCACGAAGAAATTAAAAATTATGCAGGCTTTCCTTTTGTGGCAGGTATGATTTCAGTGGCCTATTTTTATAAAATACGTTTATTAACTAAAAACACTAAGAAGGATATTTTATAAATTTGCTGTCCGAGGTTTTGTTTCAATTTTTACCTGTATTGTATTCTCCATTCTTTTCAAGGCAAGCCAAGGCCATCCGTATTTTAGAATAGTCAAGCTCAGCATTTAAAAAATCGAAAACCTCCTTTAGTTTTTCAATTTTTCCAATAGCATTCACAGCTGTTTTTACACGATCAACTTCCTCAATGCTTACAAAGTGTTCAATGGAACTTATATCGCCTTTCAAATACAACTGCGCTATATGCGAATAAATAGTAGTTACACTTAAATTCCGTTTTAAGGCAATATCCTTTGGCGAACTATTTTGTTTGTAGAGTATTAATGTTTCCTCGTACGTGTTTACTTTAGGCGTTTTTGCCGAAATACCATAACACATTTCATGTATAATAGTTAAAAAAGCTTGTCCGTATTTTTCAAATTTATGTTGTCCCACTCCGGAAATGGTAAGCATTTCTTCCTCTGTTAATGGCTTCTCCGAAGCCATTTCACGCAATGTGGCATCATTAAAAATAATATATGCAGGCAGTTTTTCCGAATCCGCAAATTGCTTACGTAATTTACGTAAGGCTTCAAACAGGTCATTTCCGGTACTTTGTTCAGCATACTTGCCACGTTTTGCTTTACGCTCAATTGGTTCAGCAATTTTGATCTGAGGTTGTACCAGATCCGCTTTACGCTTGCTATACAACACTTCTTTACCGGATTCTGTTATCTTTAAAGAAAAACCTTCATCGTAGGCTATTTCAATCAATCCAAGATTTAACATCTGCAAAATATATTGCTCCCAGATGGCAAAACTCAGATCAGCTCCGGCACCGTATGTTTTTATTTTATTATAACCATGCTCAATAAGTTCACCTTTTGATGAACCTCTCAATACATCTATCAACATGGTGGTTCCAACCTTTTCTTCCATTCGCATCAAAGCGGATAATGCTTTTTGAACCAATAATGTTCCATCAAAATGCTGACGTGGATTTTCACACACATCACAATTGCCGCAGTTTTCCTGTGGTGTTTCACCAAAATAACTCAATAAAATTTTTCTGCGGCACATATCCGCTTCCGCAAATTGCTGCATCCGCCTTAGTTTCTCCAGATTTATTTTTGCCAGATTTCCTTCCTGCGCAAACTTGGTTAACATGATCAGATCAGCAATGTTATAATACAAAATTGTATCGCTGTTTAATCCATCTCGTCCCGCACGCCCTATTTCCTGGTAATATCCTTCAATGTTTTTTGGCAAGTTAAAGTGGATCACCCATCGCACATTGGATTTGTCGATTCCCATACCAAAAGCCACAGTAGCACATACCACTTGTAATTTATCATTTATAAAATCGTCTTGTGTTTTATTCCGCTCCTCACTTGGCAATCCAGCATGATAACAACCTGCCTTAATTCCTTTTGCTTTCAAGGCATCTCTTAATTTTTCGGTGGTTGCTCGGCTCAGGCAATAAATAATTCCAGCTTCGTTTTCACGATCCGCAATAAATTCAATAATATCTTTAATACGTTCTTTTGGCTTTATACCTGACTTTACAGAAAGACTTAAATTAGGACGATTAAAAGAAGCAACAAATACTTCCGGGTTAAGTAAATTAAGTTGTTTAACAATATCTCTGCGCGTAGTTTTATCAGCTGTTGCTGTTAATGCAATTACGGGAATAGAAGGAAAATGTTCTTTCAGAAATTTCAACTGCGTGTATTCAGGCCTGAAATCATGCCCCCACGATGAGATACAATGTGCTTCATCAATCGCAAACAACTGAATAGGTAACTTGGTAAGGAGGCGATTCATTTCCTGTACCAGTCGTTCCGGTGAAATGTAAAGTAATTTAATTTGCCCCTTAAGGCATTTGGTAATAATATTTTCTTCCTCTCCTGAACTTAAACTGCTATTTAGGTATGCGGCCGGAATGTCATTAGAATTAAGCGCATCCACCTGATCTTTCATCAATGATATCAATGGAGAAACCACAACACATAATCCCGGCAACAAAAGTGAAGGGATCTGGAAACAGATTGATTTTCCGCCACCGGTAGGCATCAGAACCACAACATCTTTCTTATCCATTACACACTGGATCACTTCAGCCTGCATTGGCCGAAACTGATCATAACCGTAATGTTTTTTTAGTAAGGATGCCGCTTGTAAAATCATGATTAATTTGCTTCAGTATAGGTAAATAAAACTATTTATTTGCGCCCTGACAGGGTTTTAAACCCTGTTAGGGTTATTGTAGCAGAAGCCATATCAAAGGTAAGAAATTAAGCATAATCAGCTTTAAAAGGTTATAGCACAAATAGGAGTAATTATCTCTACAAAGTTGAACCTCTAAATGTGGAGTTCATTGAACCCTAACAGGGTTTGAAACCCTGTCAGGGTATATGGTTTGAACCGCTTTATTCAGATTTAATCTCATTCAAGCTCTTTGCCAAACAGTACCCCATACTAAAACATCCTTGTAATAAATAGCCACCTGTTGGTGCATCCCAATCCAGCATTTCCCCGATAACAAAATGATTCGATAATTTTTTTAATTGAAAAGTATTGTCAATTTCATTTAATGAAATACCACCAACAGTTGAAATGGCTTCATCAACAGGTGCTGCAGAGGTGATGATAAGTGGAAGGTTTTTAATTTTTTCGGAAAGCATTGCAATATTTGTAAAATCTGTTTTACTCAAAACCGTTTTTAATAATGCCAATTGCACCTGATTTAGGTTCAATTCATTTTCCAGATGTTTGCTCAATGACTTATTTCCTTTGTTTGAAATTTTGTTTTTTATTTCCTCAACAGTAAGAGAAGGTTTAAGATCTAAAAATATTTTTGCTGTATTGTTGGAATTCAATTGTTGCCTTATTTCGGGGCTTAAAGCATATATTGAGCCGCCTTCCAAACCAAATTTAGTGATCACGAGTTCACCTTTTTTTTCTTTTTTACTGCATTTTAAAGAAATGTTTTTTAATGATGTGCCCTCTGCAATTTTAATAAATTCATTTTCCCATTTTATTTCATAAGCACAATTGGATGCCTGAAATGGAATAATGTCAATTCCTTTTTCTGAAAAATAATTTGTCCACTTTCCATCGGAGCCGGTCACTTGCCAGCTGCCACCGCCTAATGCAAATATGGTAATGTCAGCTTTTACATTTATTGATTCAATAGCCGTTTCAAAAATAAGTTCATTGTTATTCCAGCCTTTCCAGTTGTGACGGGTTTTTATTGAAACATTTTTTTTCTTCAATACATCTAAAATAGTGTTGAGTACATCAATCGGTTTTATTCCTTTTACAGGAAACACTCGTTTGCTGCTCCCAACAAACGTTTCAATACCAATGTTGTTAAGCCAGTTTCTTAGATCTGTATTTGTAAAAGAAGAAATAATACTTGAAAAGAATGAAGCAGGAGTATATCGTGAAATAAATTCTTCTGTGTTTTCTGAATGTGTTAGATTAAAACCACCATCACCGGCCACTAAAAATTTTCTTCCTAAAGCATTGTTCTTTTCATAAATAGTAACGTCAAACTTTAGTTCATCCAGACTTGCTGCCAGCATCATCGCGGCAGGTCCTCCGCCAATTATTGCGATAGCTCTTTTCATTGTTTCTTTACTCCTCAATATTATCCTGTAAATAAGAAGCCTCTTCTGTTTTGAGAGATGTAGAAACTAAATTATTGATAGTGTTAATTTCATCGTTTGTTAAATTCCGCCACTTCCCAACTGCGATGCCTTCTAATTTAATATTCATTATTCGTGTTCGCTTTAGCTTTATAACAGTGTATCCCAGCACTTCGCACATTCTTCTGATCTGGCGATTTAGTCCTTGTGTCAAAATTATTCGGAACCTGTTTTTATCCAACTGTTCGATAAAACATTTTTGTGTTACTGTTTCTAATATCGCTACTCCATTCCCCATTTTTTTTATAAATTCTGTACTTAGGAGCTTATCAACAGTAACCACATATTCTTTTTCGTGATTATTCCCGGCACGCAAAATTTTATTTACAATATCACCATCATTGGTTAAAAATATTAACCCTTCCGAAGGCTTGTCTAATCTGCCAATTGGAAAAATTCGTTTCGGGTGATTGATGAAATCGATGATATTGTCTTTATCCTTCAAATCAGTGGTGCAGGTAATGCCTATGGGTTTATTAAACGCTAAATAAATTGATTTTTCTTTGGCTTTTAAAGGTTTGCCATCAATTTCAACGCTATCTTCCGGATTAACTTTTGTTCCCATTTCCGGTTTCTTTCCGTTAATAGTTACTCTTCCCGCCTCAATAAGTTTATCAGCTTCCCTTCTGGAACAAAACCCTGTTTCACTAATGAATTTATTTATTCGCTTTTGCATTGTATTCAAAATTACTGAAAATTTGATTTGAAAAATTAAACTGTGGAAGTATGCTGCAAAACAAAAATGGATCATCACCATCTATCATCTAATATCCACCATCTACAATCTATTTATTCGTAAATTCGCAGTACAATATGTCGAGCACTTTTTTAAATACCCCTATCGAATACCTCAAGAGCGTTGGTCCGCAAAAAGCGGAGATCTTGAAAAAAGAATTACGTATTTTTAAGTATGCCGATCTGCTTGCATTTTATCCTTTCCGTTACGTTGACCGAACAAAGTTTTATAAAGTAAAAGAAATTAATGCCGATCTGCCTTTTGTTCAGTTGAGAGGAAAAATAACGAATACAAAAATGGTGGGTGTGAAACGCGCGCAGCGTTTTGTTGCCACTTTTACTGATGAAACAGGTAGTCTTGAGTTGGTTTGGTTCCAGGGAGCAAAATGGATCGCTGAAAAAATAAAACCACATGTTACCAATGAATACATCGTGTTTGGAAGACCTTCTGTTTTTAATGGCATTTTTAATATTTCACATCCCGAAATAGATCCCGTAAGTGCTGAAAACACCACGTTTGCAAGTACACTCCAGGCGGTATATAACAGTACCGAAAAATTAAAATCACGAAGTTTAGATTCCAAAGGTATTGCGCGTTTGCAAAAATCATTGGTTCTTTTGATCAAAAACAATATTCCTGAAACCCTTTCTAATGCCATAATTGAGCGCTTTCAAATGCTCTCGCGTGAAGAAGCGGTCAAACAAATTCATTTTCCACAGAACCCCGAAATGCTTAAGAAAGCTGAGTTCCGTTTGAAATTCGAAGAACTGTTTTTTATTCAGCTAAAATTATTAAAGCAAAAAGGCTTGCGGGAAAAAACATTCCGAGGTTTTGTGTTTTCCAAAGTAGGGGATTATTTCAATAATTTTTACAACAATTATTTACCCTTCCAATTAACCAATGCCCAAAAAAGGGTGATCAAAGAAATTCGTTTGGATATGGGTTCCGGCAAACAGATGAACCGCTTGTTGCAAGGTGATGTTGGTAGTGGTAAAACATTGGTTGCGCTCATGAATATTCTTATTTGTATGGATAACGGTTTTCAGGCCTGTTTGATGGCACCAACTGAAATCCTCGCCAATCAACATTTTGAGACGATTTCTAAATTGTTAAAACCCCTGAATATTAATGTTGGATTACTCACCGGTTCTAAAAAAGTAAAGGAACGCAGAGTGATACATGAGCAATTGCAAAATGGGGAGATGCAGATTTTAATTGGTACGCATGCACTTTTAGAGGACGTTGTTCAGTTTAAAAATATCGGATTGGTAGTAATTGATGAGCAGCATCGTTTTGGTGTGGCACAACGCGCTAAAATGTGGAATAAGAACACACAATCACCACACATGCTTATCATGTCGGCAACACCTATCCCGCGTACATTAGCAATGACCTTGTACGGTGATCTGGATGTATCTGTTATTGATGAATTGCCTCCCGGACGTAAACCCATACAAACGGTGCATCGTTTCGATACACACAGGGATAGAGTGTTTGGTTTTATGAAAGATCAAATAGCTATTGGCAGACAGATCTATGTGGTATATCCGCTTATCAAAGAATCCGAGAAAATGGATTATAAGGATCTGATGGATGGTTTTGAAAGTATATCACGTGCATTCCCGTTGCCGAAATATAATGTAAGCGTTGTGCACGGGCAAATGAAGGCTGATGCAAAAGACTTTGAAATGCAACGTTTTGTAAGAGGTGAAACAAATATAATGGTAGCTACTACAGTAATTGAAGTAGGGGTGGATGTCCCGAATGCAAGCGCCATGGTGATAGAAAGCGCTGAACGTTTTGGCCTGTCACAACTGCATCAGTTGCGCGGACGAGTGGGAAGAGGGGCTGAGCAATCCTATTGTATTTTAATGACCTCCTTTAAATTAAGTCATGATGGTAAATTGCGCATGGATACAATGGTTCGGACAAATGATGGTTTTGAGATCGCTGATGTTGATTTGAAATTGCGCGGTCCCGGGGATATGTCAGGAACCATACAAAGTGGAGTACTGGACCTGAATATTGCTGATCTGGCAAAAGATGCCCAAATATTGCATGCCGCACGTAATATGGCAATCGAATTGTTATCAGAGGACCCAAACCTTGAAAACCCTGAAAATAGCAATATTGCATATCAATTTGCAATTACCAACAATAGCAGGACCAATTGGAGCAGGATCTCCTAAAATTAATTCAGCAATTCTTCAGTAGGCAATTTTGCCCAAATTCAGGCAATTCTAAAAAAAATTAGCACGCATTTATCATAGATAAAAAAATTCCCCCGAAAGCTTTTTAGCGAATCGGGGGAATGAACTTAAGTTGTTTTTATTGCCTACTGCAAAATTGTAAGATTGAACAATTGTTCCAAATTTACTTTACAACAACAAATTTTGAAGTAGCATGAATAGCACTTCCATCAATACTTACAAGGTAAGTACCTTTTGAAAACTCCTCTGTTGAAATTTGTATTTTTTGATCTCCGGAATTTAATTTTCCGGTTTTGATTGTTTTTACCAATCGTCCTTCCAAACTATAAATAGAAATAGTTAAATCGGCAGCTGATCCTAAATTAAATGCGATAGTACCACGTTCGTTCATTGGGTTAGGATACACACTAATACCAGAATTGCTGATTGAATTAATAGCATTAGCATTGTCTTCTTTAATACCAACTGCTCCTAAATAACTTTCACTTTTCCATGCACCACGGCCATGTGTAGCTGCGTAAATTACAAACGGGTTATATACCTCATTTCCGGCACGTCTTTGCTGACGGATTTTAAATACCGGAACATTTGGGAATAAACCAGATGACCCATTTTCTGAGCTCCACACAGGGTTTGTAACCGTAATATCAGGAGTAGAATAAACACCGGATTCTGTTCCAATAATTAAACGTTTTGGGTCATTTTGTTCGATCATTACTGTATATACCGGCATCGCAGGTAATTTGCTCGCACCTGTACCTTGTTTTGCAGCAAAATTGGCTGTTGTGGTGGAGGATGCACACGTTGCAGCTGTAGTAGAATAATACACATGCGTAGGGGTTCCTGTTCCATAACCTCCTAATGAAACCGCCAGTTTATTAGCATCGGTAGGATGCACGGATAAGCCGGTAATAAAATTTCCGCTGAAACCGCCAATTTGAGTTTTTACAACCACAGTATTAGGGCTGGCTATGTCACCATTAGCTGAATCGGTAATAGCTGCCAGATTTGAAAATCTATATAAAGTACCGGCTGAGGTTCCAACATATAAGATATCTCCATCATCAGACCATGCAAGCTCTTCAGCTTCTCCTGAAAGTATTCCAAGTTTCACCCAAACCGGTGTGGTTGAAAAGTTTAAGGCTCCTTTTGTCATCCAAACACCATTAGCACCATTAAACCCTACAGCGATCTTGGCCTGGAATGGATCCGGTACCATCAAAGTATCACCTGGCTCAATTTGAGAGGTAGTGGTAAAGTTCAAAGGGTAAGCATACTCCGGACGGGTGATGCTCATATTTGAGCCCGAAGCATAGATCACGTCAAATGATAAATTTACAGTAGCACCGTTTGCCGGAGCAGTATTAAAATAAAAATCAAATGCACCGGTAATGTAATTAATAGAATTGGTTTTAGTGATGTCAACAGAACCCTGAAGGGTACCAGCTCCATTATCAGTAATAATTTGCAAGCCCGAATTAAATGAAATAGAATCAGGTACAATAGTGGCTGCAGGATATGGCAACGTTAAAGTACCGGTAAAATTTTTCTTAATTCCATCACCTATTCCAACCGTTTGTGATATCGGCTGATTGACAAATCTATAAAAATCAGGGCTGTTTGTTGCCGTTTTTGTTTCATACAATGCTATTGGAGTAACAAATGATGCAAACCCCTGATCCCCTAAAGTAGGAAATAGTGTAGCAAATTTATCAGGATAAAAACTGCTTCCGAACCCACCTTTAGCGGAATGACGGTTAAGTGTACCATAATATACTGTGCTAAAAGATACATTCGGACTTAAAAAAGATGTTTCACATTCTGCTCCGTCACCACCACCGATATCAGAAGCAGTTCTGTTTGTATTTCCCTGTCCGCTAACATAATTAGTTCCATTATCCTGGGCACCTGCAATAAAAGCTCTTCTGTATGGGTCGTCACCTGCAAAGGCTATTGAATAATATTGAGTGATGTTATAACCGTTGTTCATAGGTTGATAAACGATGTCACCAAAGCCGCTACCGGTGTATCCTCTAAAAATACCACCATCGCAACCAATAAAGAACACATCAGGATTGGTAGGATGAAACTTAAAATCATGTACATCGGAATGAACATAAAAAGGATTATTAGGGCTTTCGCCTTGTGTTGCTGCTAAATTCCATTGACCAATACCGGGTACTGAAGGATTTGTTTGTTTCCATGACCATATACCAACACCACCAACAATGATCCTGGTTTTATCTGATGGAAATACACCAATTGCATTATCATAATCAGACTGACCTGTTCCAAACATTTCAAATTGTGAACTTCCTCCATTACCTATTGTTGACCATGTAAGGCCTTTGTCAATAGATTGGTAAACGCCTAACAATAAACCATTGGATGTTTTACCGGCTAAGGCATACATGTAATTAGGGTCACTCGGAGCGATAGCAAATTCTATACGGCTTACACCGCTGGCAGGAAGGCCGGCAGTTACCAGGGTAAATGTACCGTAATCACCATTTGGCGAACGATATAATTTATTATTGATATTGGCAATAACAGTACCATCACTTGCTACATCAACATCTAAAGCACCATTGGTATTAGCAGTTCCATTGTTTTGACGGATAGGGTGAGCCCAGGTTGTTCCGCCATCTTCAGACGATTGTAAACCGTATTTTGTTGCAGCATATATTCTGTTTGCATTTACAGGGTCAGCGCCTAATTCGTGAACAGAGCAAAAAGCTGTTGCAGCGGATGCTCCACTATTGTTAAGCGCAGAGGGGATTGTAGAAGTAATTCTGGAAAATGTATTACCACCATCCGTTGATTTATAAATACCTGCTCCTAAGATACCTGCTGAACCGGAACCTGTATAAAAATAAAAATCACCTTCACCTGTTCCTGCGTAAATATCTCCGTTTGCAGCTTGTGTAATGGAAACAATAGCAAGATTGGGTTGCTGATCAAAACCTGCAACAGTGCTCCAGTTGGAACCTCCGTTATTTGAAACCCACAAACCACCGGAAACACTACCGGCAAACATTTTTTCGGGGTTGTTTTTGTCAATTAAAATTGCTCTTGTACGTCCGCCTACATTGTCAGGCCCTAATTCCGACCATTCTAAACCCAAAGCGCTGCTGGCTCTGTTAGTGAACATTTGATAAGCTTCTTCTCTCGACTTTAATACATCCATCGGATCAATTGTGCCTGTCAATGGGTTCTTTTGCATATTAAAAAGCCATTTAGCAGAACCTTTTGCAGTTCTTCTGTCAACAGTTGTTTCGTTAGTTGTTCCGGTTGTATTTTGAGTATTTTTTATGTAGACGTGGGCAAAGGATAAGATCGACCCAGCCAGTAATGCTGAACCTAATAGTAATTTGTTATTTTTCATGACAATAAAAAAATTTAGTTAAAGGGGATATATCAAAGGTAAATATAAAATAATGAATCACAAAATTTATTAAAAAATATGCTTTTCAGCGTGATAGGAGGAGCGGACAAGAGGTCCACTTTCAACAAAACGGAAGCCTTTTTCAAGCCCCACCTGTTTGTATTTTTCAAATACTTCGGGGCGAATAAATTCACTTACAGGCAAATGTTTTGGAGTAGGCTGCAGGTATTGCCCCAATGTTAGCACATCGCAGCCCACTGCCCGCAGATCGTCCATTGTTTCGTATATCTCCTGTTCTGTTTCGCCTAACCCAAGCATAATACCCGATTTTGTTTTTAATCCGGCATCTTTCAATCGTTTTAATACTTCCAGGCTTCTGTCATATTTGGCTTGAATACGAACTTGTTTTGTGAGCCTTCTTACGGTCTCTGTATTATGAGAAACAATATCGGGTTTTACATCGATGATGCGTTGTAAGTTTTCCCATTTACCCTGAAAATCAGGAATAAGGGTTTCAAATTTTGTTTGAGGGTTCAGTCTTCTTATTGCAGTGATGGTCTCCGCCCAAATGATTGAACCTCCATCTTTTAGATCATCACGGTCAACCGAAGTAATTACACAATGTTTTACATTCATCAACTTCACAGATTCTGCTACACGCTCCGGTTCTAATAGATCCACAGCTTTGGGTCTTCCCGTGGCTACATTACAAAATCCGCAAGAGCGCGTACAAACATTTCCAAGGATCATAAAGGTTGCAGTACCTGCTCCCCAGCATTCCCCCATATTTGGGCAATTACCGCTTTCGCAGATGGTATGTAACTTATGGGTGGATACTATTTTCCGAACCTCAGCGTATTCTTTTCCTATTGGAAGTTTTACCCTTAACCAGTCGGGTTTGCGGGTTTTCTCCCGTAATACTTCTCCACTGGAAAGAGGTGTTGGCTGCGACACGTCAGTATTGTTGACTGTTAATGGATTGCTATTATTTGGCATTTTAGATTTTTCTTCTTTGGAGAGGTAATTAAAACCACTTTTTACCCCATATTATTTTGAGGTATAATGAAATGTATGCTTGTTGCTTTTTGTTGTATGCGATCATTGGCAATGCTTTGGGGTATACATCTAAAACAACCCCTGTTTCAATTGCTTTAAGAGCGTTATAACGATCGGCATATTCAAAACTCAAGGCAAGTTTTGCATAAGCAGCAGGGTAAATTATTGTTTTGTTGATGCCTTTAAAAAAAGATGCTTTACCAAAAATGTCTTCCTGCTTATGGATCTCGGGATTGTATCTTTCTGTGGTAGGCATTGAAGAAAAGGTGCCCTTTTTAATTTCAAGATATACAGGCTTGGCAAATGCTAAGGTAGCGCCCACAAAATAAGAGTAACGTATTTCCACACTTTTTTTATCGCTTTTCTGATAAAGCACATTTTGAAGGCCTATTCCCGGGCGAACTAGTAAAATGGAATTTAATTTACCGTAAACAAAACCCTTTGAATTCGAATAATAGGAATTTACACTTTTAACCTCTTTCGGGTGTTTGAAATTTGATAATTCAATTTCAAACATTCTTTTTCTTTTGGCGGTAACATGCTCACCTCTTCTGTAGGCCATACCAAATCCTCCCGCAGAGTGCATAAACAAACCGAAACTTGCCTCGTGCCTGTAAAGAACTTTCACATCTTCGCCACTTTGCAAACGGGTTAAGTCATCCTTTAACTGCTGTGCAGACAGTTGAAAAGAAAAAACAGAAACTAACAGGAAACTAAAAATTGTTTTATACATTGCATTACTTTTGATACACAAATATACGAATAAAAGATTAGAGATTTATAGAATTAGAGAATGTGTGTTATCTATCACAAGAATTCAAGCATTTTAGTAATACATCAGCGAATTTCTAATTCTCCTATCTGCCAATCAATAATTTAAATCCATGAAAACATCTGAAATAACTTACATCGGCAACCTTCGCACATCGGCCGTTCATTTGCAATCCGGAAATACTATTATTACGGATGCTCCAATTGATAATAATGGCAAAGGAGAAGCTTTTTCTCCTACTGATCTGTTATCAACATCTCTTGGATGCTGTATGCTAACTATTATGGGAATTGTTGCCCAGCGACATGCTATTGACATTGAAGGAACCACTATTCAGGTCACAAAAATAATGGAATCAAACCCAAGAAGGGTGGGCGAAATAATAGTGGAATTTAATATGCCTAAAAACAATTATTCCGATAAAGAAAAAGATTTGCTTTTGAATGCCGCTCATACCTGCCCTGTGGCCAAAAGTTTAAGTTCAGAACTAATTCAAACAGTGATTTTTAATTATTAGCAACGGGGGCGAATTCTGAATACTGCCTTTATTTAGATTGTGGATATTTCTTCTTTTTTGTATTTTTATCCAGCAAAAAAAAGTAGTATTTTGGCGCAATAGAACCGTTTTTCACCAAATTACAATATTAAAATAATCATGAAAAGAATATTCTTTCTCCCCCGTTTTACAACCATCACATTAGCATTGATGCTTACAGCCGGAGTAATTGTTATGTCAGAAATGGGTTGTGCATCAAAACCCGGTTGCGGTAACAAACGTCAGCATAAGGCGCGTGCTAAAAAAGTAAGAAGAATGGCTCCGAGTATGGGCGGATAGTTTGAAAAGGGCCTGGTTTCAAATCAAGAAATTTATTCTTTTATCAATTTGATGACCTTGATTTTTTCTGTTTCTAATATCGTTACATAATAGATCCCTTTATTCCAGGTGCTGCAATCGATAGTAAAATCAGGTGTTCCGTTGGTGATTAATCTTACCCCTTCGTAATGAGCTATCTCTTGTCCTAAAATTGAATGAACAGATAATTTTGCGATGACTTCTTTTTTTCCTTGATTACTAATAGAAAATTGACCGTTTGCCGGATTCGGATAAACCGATACATCAGACTCTAAAGCAAATGCCGGCTTGATACCGGTAAATGTCATTGTCCACACACTATCCGCCCATTGAGGATTATCAATAAATGGGTTGCGATTGTTTTGGATTTGGTAAACAGCATTATTTCTGTCAATTTCTTTCGTACTTACGGGATCCAGCTGATTCCACTGCAATAATACATCCACTTGCCATGGCAAAATAACTGATTTATTGGTTGCTCCGGATGAAGTCCAAGAGGCATCTTCCCCCTGGTAACGTGTACTCATATAAAAATAGTTGCGCGCTAAGTCCCCTTTGTATTCGTCAATAGGTTCAAAAACAGTTTGGCTGTATCCTGCATCGGCACAGGGCCCAAGCTTACTGCCATTTTGTGAGGTCCAGCTGGCTGTTGTTACATCTCCATAGGGGTAGTTACTGCGAATGTTGTTTACATAACCATCGGTGGGATAAACATGGAACAGGTCAGAAGTTGGTCCACTTTGTGAATTAAACCAGCTTTGGGGCCAGGTATGTTCACGATTATAACAATCGGCTTCACCATTATAAGAACCGCACTGATCCGTAGAAAAAGTAAAAACATAAGGAGGCGTTCCGCTTGGTAAATCACTGTAGATGTCCCAAACCTTTCCATTTGATTTTTTATCTGTATTTTGAAAATGATTCCATAAGCTGGTATAGCTTACTGTAGTGTGGTTTTTAATTATATTGTGTAAGGCTGTTTTTAAGGAAGCACCGGTTAATCCTTGTGCTGAATTATAATATCCTGCCGGAATTTGAGCACTAATGTTTAATGTTAATAGACAATATATGCCGAAAAGGGCAAGTTTTTTATTTTTCATAGTGTGCAAAAATAGGGATTTTTCTACAACAAAAAACGGACGCACCTGTTAGATGCGTCCGTTCAAGATATTCAATCTTCAAATAAAAGAATTACTTTTTGTGTTCTTCTTCTTTTACTTCTTCAAAATCAACATCAGTTACTTCGCTGTCAGTTGACGCTTTTGCGCTACCATCACCCTGAGGAGCGTTTGCATCAGGAGCTCCCTGAGCATACATATCCTGAGAAGCTGCTTGCCATGCAGTATTTAATTTTTCCAAAGAAGAATCAATTCCTGCGATATCGCGTGAAGCGTGAGCTGCTTTTAATTCAGTAAAAGCACTTTCGATAACCGATTTTTTCTCAGCCGGGATCTTATCTCCGTATTCTTTCAATTGTTTTTCGGTTTGGAAAATCATTGAATCAGCAGCATTGATCTTTTCGATCTCTTCTTTCGCTTTTTTGTCGGATTCAGCATTTGCTTCAGCATCAGCTTTCATACGTTTGATCTCTTCATCGCTTAAGCCTGATTTTGCTTCAATACGGATGTTATGAGATTTACCGGTAGCCTTATCTTTTGCAGATACATTTAATATACCATTAGCATCAATGTCGAATGTTACTTCAACCTGAGGCACACCTCTTGGTGCTGGTGGGATACCATCCAAATTAAATTCTCCTAATTTGCGGTTGTCTTTTGCCATTGTACGTTCACCTTGATATACTACAATCTGAACGGATGGTTGACTATCGCTTGCTGTTGAGAATGTCTCTGATTTTTTAGTTGGGATAGTTGTGTTTGATTCAATAAGTTTGGTCATAACACCACCCATTGTTTCGATACCCAATGAAAGTGGAGTAACGTCTAACAACAATACATCTTTCACTTCACCTGTTAATACACCACCTTGAATAGCTGCACCAATTGCAACAACTTCGTCAGGATTAACACCTTTTGAAGGCGCTTTTCCGAAAAATTTCTGCACTGCATCAACAATAGCAGGAATACGGGTTGAACCACCTACTAAAATGATCTCATCTATATCAGAAGTGCTTAAACCTGCATTTTTCAATGCTGTTTTACATGGTTCGATCGTACGTTTGATCAAATCATCTACCAACTGCTCAAATTTTGCTTTTGTTAATGAACGTACCAAGTGTTTTGGAATTCCATCAACAGGCATAATGTATGGAAGGTTAATCTCTGTAGTTGCAGAGCTGGATAATTCTATCTTCGCTTTTTCAGCAGCTTCTTTCAAACGCTGCAAAGCCATTGGGTCTTTTGATAAGTCAATACCATTTTCAGATTTGAACTCAGCAACCAACCAATCAATGATCTTATGGTCAAAATCATCACCACCTAAGTGTGTATCACCATCAGTTGATTTAACTTCAAATACACCATCACCAAGTTCAAGAACAGATACGTCATGTGTACCACCACCGCAGTCAAATACAACGATCTTCATCTCTTTACCTCTTTTATCAAGACCATAAGCCAAAGCTGCTGCTGTTGGCTCGTTGATGATACGTTTAACTTTTAAACCTGCAATTTCGCCTGCTTCTTTTGTAGCCTGACGTTGTGCATCATTGAAATAAGCAGGAACAGTAATAACTGCATCCGTTACTTCATGTCCAAGATAATCTTCAGCAGTTTTTTTCATTTTTTGAAGAATGATCGCTGAAATCTCCTGAGGAGTATATTTTCTATCATCAATTAATACACGTGGTGTATTGTTATCACCTTTTACTACTTTGTATGGAACGCGGGTAATTTCTTTTGTAACTTCATCAAAAGTGTGACCCATGAAACGTTTAATAGAATAAACGGTTTTTGTAGGGTTAGTTATTGCCTGACGTTTTGCAGGGTCACCAACTTTACGTTCGCCATTTTCTACAAATGCCACAATAGAAGGCGTTGTACGTTTGCCTTCACTATTTGGAATTACAACTGGTTCATTGCCTTCCATTACAGAAACACAAGAGTTTGTTGTTCCTAAATCTATACCGATAATTTTACTCATACTGTTTTGTTTTTTTTTATTTGATAATAATTTTTTTTACCGATATAGTCGTTTTCAATGATTATGCCATTAGTAATTAATCGAAATAATGGCATAAAAAAGGCGCCACAATTTAATGTGGCGCCTTTTAATATGACAAAGAGACAGAATTAATTTGAAAATTTAACAATTTGAAAATTAAAATGGCACATTTTCAAATTAGCACATTTTCATTGTTTTACTGACAAAATGCTCCCAAATGGTTAGAAAATTTCAAATCCTTGGTATATTGTCCGCAGGAAAGAGAATCCCATGTAATTATAGCCATTGCTTTGGAAAATGCGGTTTTGCTATATCGCGAAGAAAGAACGCCCAGGCCATTTGTAATATTAGTAAATTCAGGTTTTTCCTGAACAATGCTTGTTGAAGGTTTGTTCACTTCAATGAAGGTATTCAGATCATCGCCACCTGCAACCATTATTATATCAACATTGCCGGGAATTCGGCCCAGCAAACCTGCATAGTCATTTAGTTGATTACCAGTAAATTGAAGAAAGCCTTGTCCGATAAAATCATTTTTCATTGTTTCCCCACCAGCTAATCCCTGTGTTTTTTGTTCCGGGAAAACCCAATCCAATGTTTTTTGAATATTGCCGGTTGTGGTAGAATCAGTATAATTTAAACGAATGACCATTTGATACAATTTGGCATTTTTCCCACTCTGCCATCTAACCTGATAGAGATAATTATTATTATTAGCCAGAATACAGTTAAAAAAAGGAGAATTGGGATTTGGACTTGAAAAAGTACCAAAATCTGTGATTAGGGTTGTTTGTGAGCTTACCTCTACCCCGGTTTCATTGTTTTTGATAATTAATTTGTATTGGTTGTCGGAATTGAGGGCATTTCCACCTGTAGAGGCAAAAGAATAGATCGCATTTGCCTGATCGGCAGAATAAAAAGTTCCCGGGGCCTTTGCAATCGTATTGTCCGGGCTTAAGTTGAACGAATTTAATTCAACACCATTTTTTATACTTTTTAAAACTACGTTTAATGAATTTACAAATTGAGTAGAATCTTTAACCTGAGCATATCCAAAGGCATTTCCTTCACCTAAAAAAGCTTTATTTATTTTGATATATTGTTTCGGTTGAGATTGATCCAGGAGGCCGTAAACAACAATAGTTTCTTTGTAATCGCCAATTACAGCCAGATCAGTGCTGCAAGCCGAAAATAATGTTACTGAAAGCAATAGTAAATAATTGATTTTTTTTCTCACGGTGTTTTATGCTTTTTATTGATAAAGTACAAATGTATTATTTATTAATTTGAAAATTTGAAAATGTGTTAATTTGAAAATTAAATCAATAGTTCGGTAGTTTCCCTTTTTGGGCTAGGGCCCATTTAATCAAGGCTGCTAAAACTCAACGGTGGCGAGGCTTTAGCCAAAATTGATAAAAAATATCGAACCATTAATTAGTTTCAATTAGATAAGTGAACTATTTCACTAATGTGACATGCCCTCTGTATTTATGTTTTTTCAATCTAATATCTAAAAGTCGGATGGAGTAAACATATACATCCATCTGTGCAAGTTCAGTTCCGTTGTTTGCTTTGCCATCCCAGGGTTTATTAATATCATCTGAAAAGAAAATTAAATTCCCCCAACGATCAAATATCATCATTTCAAATTCGATAATACCAATACCTTTACCAAAGAAAGTGTCGTTTATTTCATCACCATTGGGAGTAAATGCATTTGGAATATAAAACACAAAATCGGGTTCAACGTATATCGTACGACTTGTGGTATCCACACAACCATATTGGTTTGAAGTTATTAGGGTAATAATGTAATCTCCTGTTTTTGAATAAGTATGAGGCGAAGGATTATTCAACGTTCCGGTTTCCAGATCTCCAAAATCCCAATTCCAAAAATCGGCACCTGTTGATGCATCCAATATGGAAATTATCGGATCAATAATCGGTACCGTGTCGGGCATAGCTGAGAAATTCGCTTCGGGATTTGGGTAAACTGTTATATAGTCATTTTTTGACAACGTGCTAACGCACCCACTATCAGAGGTAACTGTTAACGTAATATCAAAAGTGGCCGGTGCAAAAACAGAATCATTGCCAAAGCAGTGCTCATAATTAGAATTCGCACCCGGTTGGCTTCCATCTCCAACATTCCAAAGCCATTGAACATTTATTCCAGTTAAAATAGTGGAAGCGTCCATAAAATAGACACATAATGGTTCACAGCCAATGGTATCATTAGCAGTAAAATTCACATCCGGTTTTGGATTAACAACTGCGGTTTTTGTAATAGAATCAATACATCCAAAATTAGAAACAACAACTAGCTGAACAAAGGCCGATCCCGGACCGGCATAAAGGTGAGAGGCAAATTGATCGGTGCTTACAGTGCTGTTATCGCCAAAATTCCATTTCCATGATTGTATTGTGTCGGTTGTGGGGATAGAAGATTGGTCGGTGAAGTAGGTGCTGCTTCCATCACACACACTTTCTGAATAAAACTGAGGGGCAGGAAGTGGATGCACCACAATGTTTTTTGCAATGGTGTCAGCACATCCATTGTTGGTTGTGGTAATTAAAGAAACGTTAAATGTGCCTGAATTTGCATACAGATAACCAGGGTTTTGAGTGATATTCAAAGGGCTATTATCACCAAAGTTCCACAACCAGGCGATTGTTGTTCCACTTGAAACAGTGGAAGCTTCATTAAAATTCAAAATTTGATTCAAACAAACATCGGTAAATCCAAAATCAGCTTGCGGTAATGGATTTATTATTACAACAGCACTCCCTATCTGTGTTTGAAAGCAGGTGGTTAAGCCCGATTCCATTACACTAATCAGGTCATACGTAAATGTACCCACTATACCTGTGGGTATAGAAATAGTCACACTGTTTCCATTTGTTGTGCTTATCGTCTGATTGGTTCCGTTATTAATAGTATATGTGAAGGTGTAAGGAGCAATACCATTTGCTCCTGTGAAAGTAATACCCGGTTCCACCGAGTTTTTACAAACTCCTGTATCACCGGTAATTGTTGCTGTTGGCAATGGATTTACTGTAACAATAGCACTTCCGGTTTGCGCCTGAGAGCAAATAGTTGAACTGGCATCTATCACACTTACCAGAGCGTATGTAAAAGTTCCGGCTACCGATGTTGGCACAGCTACCTGAGCACTATCTCCTATACTGGTTACGGGTGGTAATGTTACACCATTTATAGCATAGGTAAAAGTATATGGAGCCATGCCATCAGCACCAACAAAGGTGATTACTGGTGGTGTACCTCCTTCACATACTTCGGCTGTTCCTGTTATTGTTGCTGTTGATGATGGGTTTATTATTACAGTAGCGGTCCCTGTTTCTATCTGAGAGCAGGAAGTTAAACTGCCATATTGTACTTTTATCATTGAGTACACAAATGTACCAACAGTGGTTGTGGAAACCGGCACTAATACACTGTCTCCAATGCTGGTTACAGTTTGGTTAGCTCCTCCATTTATAGTATAGGTAAACGTATACGGGGCTATGCCACCAAACCCTTTAAAGATAATGTTTGGCGAGCCGGCTCCTTCACATGCTTCGGTTGTCCCGGTTATAGTTGCAGTGGGCAAAGGATTTACTGTAATTGTTGCTGTTCCGCTTTGCACTTGAGAACATGCAGTTGAACTTGCATCCTGCACATTTACCAAAGTATATACAAAAGTTCCTGAACTGCCCGTAGGTGCTATAAGAGTTACGGTGTCCCCGCCAGAAGTGGTTAGCGTTTGATTCCCTCCTCCATTTAAATTATAAGTAAAGGTATAAGGTGCTGTACCATCTGCTCCTGTGAAAGTAATAATGGGTGCAACAGCATCTTTACAAACACCTCTTGAACCACTTATAGTAGCTGTGGGAAAAGGGTTCACCCTAACTATTACGCTATCGGATGAGCTACATCCCAAAGCTGTGGTGGTTACTGTATAAGTGGTGGTGCCGGGGGTATTTAACATTACAGAAGGAGCAGATACCATAGTACTGCTCAGGTTGGATGCCGGGAGCCATGAATAAGTGTAACCTGCTACAAACGCAGTACCCAGGGTACCCTGTGTATTGAGGGGACAGGTTGTTGTGTCAAGTCCTGCATTGGACAGCGGAAGAGGATTCACGGTAATTTGTATGGTATCCTTTGAGATACATCCTATTCGGTTAGTTGTAAGGATATAGTCAGTAACAACCGGAGTTACGGTAATATTTGATGCTGTTAGCAAAGGGTTGGCAACGCTTGAACTACTCAATCCGGTGGCGGGCGTCCAGCTATATGTATAGCCTGTTACAGGCATGGTGTTAAGGGCCATCGTTTGGCCCGAGCATAAAGTGCTGTCATTTCCCAAAGTAACTAAAACCGGTGAAATGACCAGTTGTGAAGGATTACAGACACAGGGATTAACGTCAGTTCTGATAATCGCAATTATGGAACAGGCATTACCAGCAGAAACATTAAACGTTTTTGAATAAGGCAAAGTAGCATTATTGCTTACAAGCAGAGTATCCTGAGCTAAAAACAAATCACCTGAATTGTAAACTCCATTACCATTCGTATCATAATAGAACTGAAGAATGGAATTAGCGCCAGTGAGGATAGCCTGGCCGGTATTGGTAATATCTAAATTAACAGTTACCGTTTCTCCTGAGGGAGGATTAGGTATTGCCGTGGCGTGTCCGTTGCTTAGGGATAAGTATGCCTTATAAATAAATACAGCAAGTGTGGTATCGCCAGTAGTAACATTTATTCCACAATTACTACCCGATTGAGTGCAGGTAACATTTGTTGAACTGGTAGTTTTTGCTTCAAATTGGGTAATTTCACAGGACAGTGTTTGTGCGTTTCCTTGATAGTCAAATGTAAACACACTGCTATCTCCGACTGCTATGCCGGGAGGCAATTTCCATTTCAGGTAGACACTTCCATTAATCGTGTATTGTGTTGGAATAGCATTCCCCGGAGGGTTATAAATACCAGAAAATGAACCGGCCACAAAAGAAACGCCAACGGGCAGTTGAATGATCACGGAATCGGTGCTGCCAAATGCTGCAGGTCCCTGATTGTGCACGCCTACGTATAGTGATGTATTGCTTGCACAGGGTGAAATATAGGTGGTGAGTAATTTTATTGCAGTAAGGTAAGGAGTAGTTGCTCCGGTAATTCCGAGTTGTGAAGACAATGCTACTTCCTGACCTGTAGCCATTCCGCAAGCGGATTCGCCTTTAAGATTAAAAGCAATAATACTACCGGATGTATAACCACAGGTTGTCACCACCTTGAAGGTAAGTTTGAATGAATTTAATGTAGATTCAAGAATTCCTTTTAAACCATCTGCATTGATCAGGCTGTCGGTAAAGGAAATGTCCCATTGCCAGGTAGTTCCGCCCACAAAATCCGGGTCCGAGATGGTGGCGTAGGGGTTGGAAACAGGGTAACTCAATTGGGATGAGCCGGGAACGATGGAAACTCCTGTGGGTAGAACGGCTACCAGAAAAACATGGTAAGCCGTTCCCATTTGTACATTGAGTCCAACTGCAGTATAGCTTGCTGTATCACAGAGCTGAATGGTGGCCGGGGGGGCTGTAACATTCACAATGAGTGCGGGCATTAGTGGTGTCAGTTTTAATTTGATCGATTTTGGTGTACAAGGATATGTTTGCAGGTTGGCCGGATATCCTGCATTGCAGTTCCATCCCGAATAAATAATTATACTATCTTTTGAACAAGAAGTAAATACCGCGGTGATCCTGAAATTGCGGACCATACCAGCATTTATTGTTCCAACCTGGTAAATATCTCCAATTGGAGGAATGATCACATTATTATCCAAATCAAAGATCTGGGTAATGGAAACTCCGGAAATCGCAGGACCGCTTAACCAGGTGCTCAGTGCATTAGAGGTATTGGAGGTGTTGGAGATGCTTACATCCCAGCTTGCAGCAGCATTAGGAGCATTAATTGAAGGTAATGTTGCCTGCAAAAACAAAACAGGGGCTTCGTAAACAATATAATCCTGAACCAATGATGAAAATGTAGAAGCGCTTCCTGGTCCGGTTAAATAATTAAATGGAGTAACGGCAAATGTCCAATCATGTTTTATGCCCTGAGACAAAACGGGAGTTACTTTACATGAAGGACGCATGGTAATCTCTAAAGTGCCATGATATCCATCATCACTCAAAGGCACGGTTCCTCCGTATCCATCAAAATATTGTTCTACCGGAAATGTAAGCGTATCTGAATTGGAATTGTTCGGTGTTAATGGTATCCAGAGAGATGTATTACTATTAAGTGTTCCTGAAGTTCTAACCTGATTGAAGCGTGCAGAAATATAATTATATCCTGATGGCATTACCGCTGTTAATATATTGATGTGTGACCAGTTGCGGCATTCATAAGGAAATAAATTTCCACCTGCGTAATTATTACAACATGGACCAATACTGAGGTAATAATTCTGACGTATAATTATATCATTACAGGATTTTACAGAATAACTTTCGGGGCCATAATTGGTAAAATAATATCCTATTATGGAACAATTTCCATTAAACTTTCCACACTGAAATTTGTTGATAGCTAAGCTTGGGTTTGCAATATCACTCAGGTAAAATTCATTGGTTGAGTAACAATTTAAAGGAGTCGCGTTTCCGATATTTGAAGCAACTTTATATCGGGGCTTAAATACAAGGGAATCATTATTGGAATAGGTGAAGCCTCCCGGGAGACAGCCTCCAAGTGCAAGTGTGCTCAGGTCATATTTAAAAACCCTCGTTGTTCCGGTAGTGGTAACTACAGGATTACCCGGTGTTGTAAAATTAGTACAGGTGGCAACTACCAGACCTCCCCGGTATATTTTTAATGTGGCATCCAAAAAATCCAGGCGGTTACCATTTGACATGGAAGAATTGGCATAACAATACTGCCAGGAGGGATACGTTAAGCTGGTTTTGACCTTCCCGTTAAATGATGCTGTAATGGTATCACCAAACATGGCCCTGTCGGTTTTAATTTTTGTAAAATCTAAACTTCCAATTAAATCAGGCAGACCGTTACCCCCTCCTGCTTCATTATCGGGCTTGCCGTAGCTTGTGCGTTTCATTTCATAACTACTGTTGATCATACCTTCGGGGCAGGCTGTTGGACAAAGAATATTAATAGCTGCATTTTGGCATGAAACACCAATAGCGCAGGCACATGTGCTGTTGGGGATATAATAGGATTTTATGCTAACTGCACCGGAACTGCCGGTTCCTCCGCAACTGGCACAATCAACAGTTAAATTAATCTTTATTTCGGCCTGGGTAAGACTCCATGGCGCATTGCCATTAAAAACAGCAGTAACAATATTTCCTGAAGTGGTTACAGAAGTGGGTGTCCAGGTATTAATTCCGTTAGACCGAAGAATCTGGAGGTTTCCCGCCCCCGGGACATATCTTAAACAGGGAGGCAGAGTAAATTCAAATTTCCAATAAGCTCCGGGTCCTACAGGAAAAGAATGTTCATAATAGGAAAACAAAAAATTAAAAGTACCAGTTTGGCCGGAAGTTAAAGTTGAGGGGGAACCATTGTTTGTGAGGCCTGCGCGCATTCGTGAATACACTTTACCCCATGTTTCAGAAATTACGTAGGTGCTTTGGCAGATATTCTGATAACTGCCCTTAAATCGCCAGCCGTTGATATCATAATGCCCTACACTTATGCACTCATTATAGCAGCAGCTATAACTGTTCCATTTTACATAAACTGTATCACCGGCATTAATAGAAGGAATAGTAAACAATACCCTTCCTTTGGGAGTTGTCATGCACGCAAGAGTTGCAGTTGCAAAAGTACTTGTAGGAATAATTGAAGATGGTGTTCCTGAGTAGCCTATCTGTATGGTAAAGCTTGCCGGGTCAATGTTTGAGCCCAGATTAGCCTGGTAGCCAATGTTTGTAGACTGAAAAACATCCATCAAAACATTTACAGCCTTTCCTAATCCTGTGTTGACAATTTTGAGTTGTTGCAAACTTGCATTTCCTGCTCCAATACATGAATTTATGGCAGCAATAGGAGTGATCACCAAATTAGGAATCAAATTAGGAAAAACAACGTTAGCATTAGAAACAGAGGACTGGCAATGCTCTGCATTACACCCCCAATACGCTTCAAAAGTTGATGCGACAGAAATACAATCAAGCACATTTACTGTTTCACAGATTGTAATGCTTTCTCCGTTCTCAAATAAATTATCCCCGTCACCAATCAATGCAAAATCCGCACCGCTCAACTCAATTGTTTCTGTTAACCCTGAATTGGTCCAGGTCCCTTTGTTTACCGCTGATATTTGAATTCCGGAACCATGAATATCTGTTAATGTAAACTGGCTAAGTTCACCTAAGCCACCATTGGTAACAGTGATACATCGTGTAAACACATCCCCTATATTACCGGTATAGGATTGATTGGTAACAGCCGAAATGGATAAATTAGGTTGCCTAACTATGTAAGAGTAGGTAGTATGTGAATCGTAATTTGTGGTGTTATTAGCGAAATAATTAACACGAACAACATTCTCGATTATACCTCCTCCGGCAAGATATGCCATAACACTGCAATGTGCGACAGCAATATAGGTGATGTTTAACGTTGTTAAATTAGAAATGTTGGGCAATAAAAAAGTGGGCTGACTCAGATTTGTGATGTTTAATTCGGTTGCCCCTGTTATAGATCCTATCTGATAATCTATGCCCGAAGGCATGGTTAGTTTCAATGTGTCGTTGGTAAGTAAAAAAGGGGAAGGGTTAAAAATAGAAATGGCGAAGGATTTAGGCACCCCACAAATAGTCATTTGTGGCGGCACCGTGCTGTTAATAGCAATCATATTGCCCTGACCATAGCAGTGGTAATAGAGAAAAGCGAAAATAAAGAGTAGAAAATTTTTCATGCTTTTCTTTTTTTACTGAATAGAGGCAAAATTCTACTGCAATGTAATAAAAAGATGCAGAAAAATCAAAAAAAGTTGTATCGTTAGGGCTTTTGCGGTTGTTTTTTTTATTTTTAAGGCTGTGCTCAAAGTTCGCTTAATTTAAGAATGAGGAGGTGTGTTTTGACTGATGGGATTGCTTTTGACAATTGTCGTCTTAAAAAGGCTTTCCGTGGGTTGATTTAATGATCGTGTTTTTCAAGAATGGAATTGCTTTAAACACTGTAATAGCAATATTGGTCATGAGTTTATTTTTCAAGAGATATTGTAAATAAACCGAAAAGTTAATGCGTTTTTGGAATTCTGATTTCCATATTTTCTCGTACTTGTTTTCTAATTCAACTCTTGTGATTTCTCTATTGAAATAATTTATCAATAATTTATTCAGAAGAAAAGAACTTCGCATGGCCATACTCATCCCATTTCCAGCGAGCGGGGCAATATTACCAGCGGCATCACCCAACATCAGAATATTGTTTTCAACGGCTTTTTTATATCCTATTTTAATTTGTGAAATAACCAAAGGCTTCTCAAATAAAAAGTTAGCCTGAGTAAAATACTTTTTCAAAACCGGATTTTGCATTAACACCCTTTCTTCCATTTTTTTTATATCCCCGTTATGTTTTTTCAGATTTTCAGAATCCGTCAGGTAACAAAAACAATACTTACTGTTTTCAATTTTTGAAATACCGCAGTAACCATTTTTGAAATTATGTAATTCTATCAAATCGTCAGGGAAATCAATGTTTATATGGTACTTTATTCCTACATAATTTTTTTTTCTTTTACTGAAATTTGTTGTGAACCAACGGGCTAATTTATTATCTAAATTACTATGCTTGCCCCATGCACCGACACAAACAGAAGCAGAATAATTCCCTTTTTCAGAATCTATTGTAAAACTATTTTCATGGAATTTTACGTCATTTACTTTGCAATCATCGATCAGTTTTACTCCCTTATTTATAGCAATTTCAGCCAGTTTAGAATCCAGCAAAAAACGACTTATTCCAAATCCACCTAAATCAAGTTCATGCTCAAAGCATTTTCCGGATGGCGATGAAACATTCAGTTTTTTTATTTGCGGTAAATTCATTTCAGATAGGTTTAAGCCCAATCGTTCCAGGAAACTCCAGGATTCCATTGAAATATACTCACCACAAACTTTATGAAAAGGATATTTATGCTTTTCAAATAATAAGCAAGAGTAACCCGCATCGGCCATTTGAATAGACAACGTTAATCCTGCCAAACCACCACCAATAATGGCGATCTGATTGTTTTCTTTTATTTGATTTTTTTCTTGAGCCACTCAATAATTGATCTAACTGTTTTTAAAGTCTTTCCAGGTAAAAATCAAGGGTAATGCCTTTTGGAGGATAGAAAAACCATTAATTAAATATACCTGAAAATAAACATTATAATAAATGCAAACTGCAGAATCTAAAATAACCCATGTGCCAAAGGCTACCATAATGGCGTTACGTGCCCAACGTTCCTTCCTCTTGAAAGGATGCCATGCTAAGTAGGCAAGTAAAATATAGGAGCATGCAATAGTAGCACCTAATGGGCCACAAATAAAAAATAAAAAAGGTCCAAAGTCTGCCGGTATATTTTGTTGATGCCAGAAAAGGCGTGCAAGCGCTTGAATGTAAGGGGTGAATACTGGGTTGTTACCATATAGAGCGAGAGCAATTCCAAACAAAGCAAACAGCAGGCTGGTATAGAAAAGCCACCTTTGCCAAAAAACAAAGGAGCTTATTTTTTTTGAACCTTTATTGATGTCCTGCATACTTTTCATTTCGATGAATAATTAAATATCGGAATGCCCACATCCATTTCAGATCAACATTTTTTACTTCTGCTTTCTCTAACAATTTTTTTAACTCTGAATTTTTAAATCCCCTCAACACGGACAGCGGTGCATCGTTCCTTACTAATGAAGATCCGTTTAATAAACGGGTTAAAAATTTAATACTGTAATAGGCAAACCAGTGACGATGTAAATCATTTATCACAAAACCTATTTTAGCAAATTGTCTTATACAGGTAAATAATTCAATTAATTCATCATCTTTTAAATGATGGCAAAACAAAGAGCAATGAATAATATCAACTGTATTATCATTTTTCAAAAACTCACGATAATCATTTTTCACTCCATTGATCTCCGGATAATCATTGCAATAAATTTTCATATAATTTATGGCGTCACTATTAAAATCGACCCCTGTTAATTTTACTTTATAGTTATTTTTTTTTGCCCATTCAGCAATCCTTTTCATCGCATCTCCTCCGCCACAGCCGATATCAACAATGTGGTATATCTTGTTTTTGTCTGTAAGCAGTTCTTTTATTCCGGCAATTGTAACAGCATGTCCGCCAAGAGTTTGATTAATGAGATCGAGTTCTTTTAAATTTTGAAATAATAATTCTGGAGGAATGTTTGGAGCATCCAGTAATTCAGATTCGTAGGATCGATTGGAAAATTTATTGCTCATGTTATGTGAAAATGACCATTGTTTTATTCAAAACGAAAGAGTGCAGTCTCGATGCTTAATCCTGGGCCAAAACCAATTGAAAAAACAGAATCATTTTTATTCTGTTTCTCTTCCATTAATTCATTCAACACAAACAAAATGGTAGGAGAGGACATGTTACCGTATTCATCCAGTATTTTATAGGAATATTTTAAATCCTCCTCATTAAGTTGTAACTCTTTTTTAATGGTGTCCAATATTTTTTTTCCTCCCGGATGTACAGCCCATTTTTTAATGGTGTTAGGCTCTATATTAAATGTTTTGCATGCCTTTAAAATAATAGAATTGATCTCACTCCCAATGAAATCCGGTATTTTTGCATCTAATATCATTTCAAAATTTACTGGTGTGATATTCCAGCCCATTAGGTCTTTTCCTTTTGGCAGTAACAATGAATAAAACCCATCGATAACCAAGCTGTTCTGTAAGGCATTGTTTTGATACTTATCAGAGGTTATAATTACAGCAGCAGCTCCATCGCCAAAAATGGTGTTTGATAATAAATTGTCGTGATTGTTTTTTGGCTGAAAATGCAATGTACATAGCTCAACACAAACGATCAGCACTTTTGCATTGTCATCAGATCTGGTGATGAGATCTGCAATTTTTAATGCATGGAATGCGGCATTGCAACCTAAAAAATTGACAGAAATATGGAAAATATCATTTGGTAAATTAAGTTCTTCAATTAATTGTGAATCAATTCCCGGGGCATACAAGCCTGTACAGGAAACGGTAATTAAATGGGTGACTCCAAAATCGGAAATGTCCGTGTTGATTTTTTTAAATACATTCGATATTGCCATAATAGCAAGGGGTGCCGCTTTTTCTTTAAAGATATTTAATCTGTTTTCAACAGTTGAGGTGTCTTGTTTTTCATTAAAAAGAACAGTTTTCAATTTTGTTTTATCAAAATCAGGAACAGTAGAATACCGCGTGCTGATACCGCTATGCCTGAATAGCACATTCAGCTTACGTGACGCTATATCATCGTTATAAGCATCCTTCATGAAGCCGAGTATAACACTTTGTTCTGTGCCATATTCAGGTACTGCTGTTCCTATCGAAACTATTTTACTCATTTATTCTTTTTTAAAATTATCGATAAAATCGATTTGCCTTTTAAATCGCTGCGACTATTGTAAATAGCACTAAAACCAAACAAAAATGTTATTCGCAATTAGAATTAGAAAATAGATGTTCATACAAGTGGAGGCCCAAAAATTCATTGCCATTGTATTTTCAAAATCTGCATTAGCCGTATTTTTTCTGACCTCATTAAACCAATACATCAATCGAAATATGACAGGAAGCATCATTAATGAAAACAAGAGAAAAGCTATCCGCTGATGTTTTAAGTCGAAATAATAAAATAGTAAAAAGGTTGCCAGTAAAAAAAATGAAGCTGAAAATAAAAATGTGCCAATATACCCTAGTTTATAGCTGATAGTATTTACGCCATCTTTTTTATCCGCCTGGTGCTGATATATTTGAGTAAGCGGATAAACACTGCCAATAAAGAGACTTGACACGGTCATACAAATCATATTGTTTGTTGAGAAAAAGTGCGCAATGGAAACATCTGTTGTTGCTGATGAAACCATTAAATAGGTGAAGGCTCCCTGAAAAATCATAACCGTTAAAAATCCTGGAATAGCATATTTCTTCAATCGTAAATTTCGGTAGCTGTAGGCACGGGAAATAAGTATGTACAACAAAACAAATATTGAAAAATATACGGATATAAACAGTGCGCTTAATACACCAATTATATCCAGCAATAATGTAACAAAAAACAAATTTTTAGTAACTTTTGGTGGATACTTTAAACCACCAATGCTTGTTTCATCGCGATCCTGATAACTGTTATATCCATTGCTTGAGGGGTAAATGAAGAGGTGAAGGATCACAAATGCAATTGTTGTTGATTGCCAGTTAATAGAATTCGTCTGGCTTAGCGCAAACAAAAATACCGGCATTAAATGATAGGAAAATGGCAAACGAAGGTGCTTAACAGTGCTTTTATCAAACCAAAGTGCAATGTTTAGATTCGCCATATTTAGATAAAAATTCAAGTTAAAAAAAATTCCAATTTCTAAAAATATTATAATTGTATAGTAGTGCCGGAATATTTCGTTGAAAACTGGATATTAATAGCCAGCATGCTTAAATACAAAAGTTGAATTCGCTTAAATAAAAATCATTTTAATTTAATACACACATTTTTGGGCTCGGTAAAAAAATCGAATGCTTCAAATCCGCCTTCTCTGCCTACTCCGGAACTTTTTACTCCTCCAAACGGAGTTCTTAGATCACGAAGTAACCAACAGTTGATCCAAACAATACCTGCGTGCAACATACCGGCAACGCGGTGCGCGCGGGTTAAGCTTTCTGTCCAAACAATAGCCGATAAACCATATTGAGTGCTGTTCGCATACATTAATACTTCTTCTTCGGTTTCAAAGGGAGTAAGCGTTACAACAGGGCCAAAAATTTCTTCCTGGTTGGTTCTGCAATTGTATGCTAACCCTTCAATTACGGTAGGAGCTATATAATATCCTTCAGAGAATTCACCATCCAGTTTCACCTGATGGCCTCCTGATAATATTGTTCCGCCTTCTTGTTTCGCTAATT
This sequence comes from Bacteroidia bacterium, assembly GCA_030654175.1. GTDB lineage: Bacteria > Bacteroidota > Bacteroidia > 2-12-FULL-35-15 > 2-12-FULL-35-15 > 2-12-FULL-35-15. Next base: position 46,815 of record JAURXZ010000042.1, on the reverse strand, counting down.
CAACGTAGGATAATATTTTTTCCATGTGAGCTTTTGAAACTACTGCACCTAACCTGCTTTCGGAATCAGCGGGATTTCCCACTTTTAACGTTTTTACTTTTGAAATAAATTCGTTTTTGAATTTTTCATAAATAGATCTTTCAATAAATATACGCGATCCGCAAAGGCATATCTGTCCTTGATTTGCGAAGGATGAATGTAATGTTGTTTTAACAGCGTTTTCAAAATCGCAATCCGCAAAAATGATATTCGGATTTTTCCCTCCTAATTCCAATGATATTTTTTTGAACATAGGGGCAGCAACCCGTGCAATTTCTGCACCTGTTTTTGTTCCTCCGGTAAAAGATATCAGCGGAATTTTCGGATGAGCTGAAATGGCTGCGCCAACCTTATGTCCATAACCATGTACAATATTTAAAACCCCTTTTGGTAAACCAGCTTCAATACAAAGTTCGGAAAGTAAATAGGCTGTCATAGGGGTGATTTCCGAAGGTTTTGCAACCACACAATTTCCGGATGCGATAGCTGGTGCAATTTTCCAGGTGAATAAATATAAGGGTAAATTCCATGGGGAAATGCAGCCTGCAACACCAACGGGTGTGCGTAATGTGTAATTAATTGCAGTATCTTCCATTGCATGGCAGTGGGAAGCGTAATGCAAAATTCCTGTTGCATAAAAATGAAAATTACTTGCAGCACGTGGAATATCAATCATTCTGGCTAATGATACAGGTTTGCCATTATCGATAGATTCAGCAATTGCTAAACGATCTAAATTTTTTTCGATCAGTTCTGCGATTTTCAACATGATGCGGGAGCGTTCCTCTTTTGGCGTTACCGACCATTTCGGAAAGGCGGCTAAAGCTGCTTCAGTAGCACGATTTACATCTTGTTCATCTGAATCAGGAATGAAGGAATACACCTTTCCGGTTGCAGGATTATAATTATCTATATAAAGGTTAGATATAGGCGCAACAAGTTCACCGTTGATGTAATTTTTTATTTTTTGCATGTTCATAAAATACTGTTGTGACGATTTTTTTTTATTCTAATAAAGGGCAACGTTATTGTTTCGATACAATAAGTTTAAAAAAACAGGTAATGCCAATATCCCGTATTGTAAATGTACAAAATAATTAAAAGGGTAAAATTTGTGTTTGTCTAATTAGTACAAATGGCTTGAATTAGTGATAATGTGGCGGATTAAACAATGTTAAAATATGTTAAGGTTCTATGAGCTTAATGGAATAGCTTACTTTTGTAATTCGGATCTAAGTTTGGATGAATAAAAACAATGTTAAAATAATAATTACAATGGCAAGTCTCGCCATGATTGGTTTGATAGCCATTCAGGTGTATTGGATAAACAATGCCATGACATTGAGTAAGCAACGGTTTGAACAAAATGTGAATGAAGCCTTGAGCAATGTTGTTTCCCGCATGGAAAAACAAATTGCTGCTTCTAAAATCCGTAAAAAATTTAACTTTCGCAAACAAGGTATTCGCTGGTTCAGCCCAACAGATTCCTTGGCCTCTACATCCGAATTTATTAATGATTCAAAGTCAAATAAAAATGATTTTAGCCTTCAAAAAGATAAAATAAACGTAAAAATATACGAGGAATATTCATCCGATTCCAATGGGGTAATAGTCAAAAAATCCCGCCATAAAAATTATCTGAGTGATAGTGCTTCTTCCGAAATGAGCGGACTTACCGAAATGGAAGTTCCAACCTATATCCACCAATTTAATTCAGGGGAATTAAGGGATAAATGGTTTTCCCAGAAAAAAAATATGGTCAATGATATTTTTGATGAATTAGTGAGTATCAATATATATAATGATTACAGTAACAAGATTGATACACTTCTTTTAGATTCGGTGATCCAGCGAGAACTCCTTGAAAAAGGAATTTCTGCTGATTATGTTTTTGGTATACTGCCTTCAAAAGTCCCTCCAACCGATATAAGCAAGCTTTCTGAAAAAGAAACTTTTTTATATGCATCTAATTTTAAAATAAATTTATCCCCTGATAACGTATTTATTAAACCGCAGTATTTGTCGATATACTTTCCTGACCAACGCAATTATTTGTTGAGTTCAATGGGCTTTATGTTTATAATTTCCGGTGCATTTATGGTTGTGATCGTCTTTTCGTTTTATTACACTGTTTCAACCATTTTTAAACAAAAAAAGCTCTCTGAAATTAAAAATGATTTTATCAGCAACATGACGCATGAGTTTAAAACCCCTATTTCTACCATCTCCCTGGCGTGTGAAGTGTTAAATGATAAGACCTTTGAAAAGTCACCTGAACGCGTTAGTAATTATGTGAAAATGATAGGTGACGAGAACAAGCGTTTAAGTTTATTGGTAGAAAATATTTTGCAAACAGCAATACTTGATAAAGGCGAGTTTAAATTAAAAATTCAAAGTATTGATATTCATGCGCTGATCGATCAGACGATAGCTAATATTAAATTGCAGGTGGAAAATAAAGAAGGTGAAATCACTACCGAGTTAAAAGCCACAAAACCAATAATAAACGCTGATAAGATTCACGTAACCAATATTATTTTTAACCTGATTGATAATGCCTTGAAATATTCGCGTGGCAAGCCAAAGATCAAGATCGGCACCTATAATGATGAAGCGGGTATTTTTATATCCGTAACGGATAATGGAATAGGTATTAATAAGGAAAACCAAAAGCGAATTTTTGATACGATGTATCGGGTTCCAACCGGTAATATTCATAATGTAAAAGGTTTTGGATTGGGCCTGAGTTATGTTAAAGCCGTGGTTGAAAAACATGGAGGTTCTATTGGTGTGGAGAGTGAGTTGGGGAAGGGAAGTACCTTTACAGTATATTTGCCCAATAATGTGGCATAATAATTTTATGAATTTAGATTAGATACTAAACTTTGCAGATAAAATGGAAAAAGTAAAAGTGTTATTGGTGGAAGATGATCCAAATTTGGGAAGTCTTTTAAAAGAATACCTTGAAGCGAAGGGATATTCAACTGTTTTGGCGGTGAATGGTAAGCAGGGCTATGATGTTTTTTCAAAAGATAAATTCAATATCTGTATTTTGGATGTGATGATGCCAATTAAAGATGGCTTTACCCTGGCAAAAGAAATCCGTGCAATTGATAATAATGTTCCTATTGTTTTTTTAACGGCCAAATCAATGAAAGAGGATGCCCTTGAAGGCTTTACTGCCGGTGCAGATGATTATATCACAAAGCCTTTCAGCATGGAAGAATTGTTGTTGCGTATTAAAGCTATTTTACGCAGGACTGAAAATAAAACATCCATACATTCAGAACAAACAGAGTTTCAAATAGGTAATTATAAATTTGATTACAAACACCAAACGCTTGAAATTAAAGGCGTTCAGCAAAAATTAACTACCAAAGAAGCTGATCTGTTAAAGTTACTTTGTTTAAACGCCAATGAAATTCTGGATAGAAATTTTGCCTTAAAATCGATCTGGCACGATGATAATTATTTCAGCGGCCGCAGCATGGATGTTTACATTGCAAAGCTTCGTAAATACTTAAAAGAGGATAGTAGTGTGGAGTTGATAAACGTGCATGGAAAAGGATTTAAACTATTGATTGGAAAATAAAAAAAGCGGTATTGATTTTTTATTTTTTCGCTTTTGTTTTTACCCGTTCCAAATTCTCCTTTACTCTGAACTTAACTATTTTAGTTATTAAGTTTAAGGGTATTTTTTTGTCTATTGGAAATTGAACGGTTCCTTTCCCTCCTTTATAAATAGAAAGCTCTTTTTTAAATGCTTCATTTCCGCTCGGAGCAGGGTAGAACCCAATATGATTTTTAAAAGCTGCAAAGTGAACCAGGTTCCCGTTTAACTTAAAAGTTGGTATTGCATAACTGATGGTTTCTTTCGCCTCTGGTGCTGCTTTTTTTATGGTCGCTCGAATTTGTTCCAGAAGTTTTTGAGTTTCTATAGGAAAGCCAGCGATATACTCATCAATGTTTTTAGGCTTAACTGTTATCATTAGCAGAATTTTTATAATTATTGTTGCTGATTATTAAACAACAAAAATTATGTGCCATCTTCATGCGCATAAATGCTTTAGATTGGAGAAGCAAAAAAATAATTAAATTTTTAACTTATTTATTGCACCTAAAGGTCCTGGACAGTGCTCGGAATGGCAACTTGCACAGGCGGAGATCACAGCATTGTAATTTTTTGAAAGGTCTTCTTTTGGAGAGTGGTAAAGAGCCTGCAAATTGCTGATGTAAGAATTGGCAAAACCTTCAAAAGATTCTTTTTTTGTCTCGGAATCTGTTGGTAATGCAGTGTGGATCTTTAAAAATTCTTCCGGGAATGTTTCCGGCAAATTTCCTTGTTTAATTTTTTCTTTTAGGCTTTGAGATGAACTCATCATGTTGCGCATCAGTAAAGCCAATTCGCTATCACCATTAGGGTTCAGTGGTTTTTTTTCACAAGAAGCCTCAGCTGTTACTGCTTTTTCGCCTGCTTGTTTTTCGTTGTTGGAACATTGAGCCAACAGCAAAACTGTAGCTAATAAAACAGCAACTACAACAATTTTATTTTTTAAGAATAACACCATTTGCTTCAAAAGATATACTTATTTCCGGTTCAGTGATTTTTGCAATTTCTTCTTTTGTTTTTCCGCCATCTTCAGCATAATGCTGTAATTCGGCTACAGATGTAGTATCCGTAAAGGCAACACCCTCAATAAAAACGGTTTTCCCACCGGCATCTTTCGGTAAAAAGAATGCATAGTCCTTAAAACGAACTTTCATGCTTTGGTTGTTCCCGATATTCATATTCATCCAGCAACCTTTTTTCTGACAAACGTCTTCGATCGGCCCTGTCACTTTTATTTTTAATGAATCTTTTCCTTGCATTTGAGCAGCTATTTGATCTACAGCAATAGCTCCATCCTGGGTGATACTGTCGCCAAAATATTGAAGTGTGGTATCAACTGCGGATAGTTCATTATTGTTTTCTCCTTTGTGTTCAGAACATGCTGTAAATAGGGCGATAGCAAATGTTGACAGAAGTAGTAATTTTTTCATTTTATGAGCTGTTTTTTTTATTTAGGATACAAAGATAATTTTTAAAATTAAACAATTTGGAAATTAAAGAACCTTTTGGATGCATTTTTTTTTAATTAACACATCAGCACATCTTCAAATTGACACATTGATTTATATATCCAAAACAATACATGCCTGTTCCGAAACCATTTGTTCGGCACGTTTTTTAGAGAAATGCTGGGCGGTTCCAACCGTTTCATTTTCGACAATTAGTTGAATAATAAATTGTTTATCGGCTGCGGTTCCGGCATCATTAACAACCTCAAAGCGAAATTCCTTTTTTTCCTTTTGAACCCATTCAATAAATTTACTCTTAAAATCTATTTCTTTGGTTTCTACTTCATCCATATCAATGTGAACATTAATAATACGGGTAAGAATAAAGGTTTGGGCAGCATTATACCCTTTGTCAAGATAGATGGCTCCGATCAGGGCTTCATACGCATCTCCACTAATAGAGCTGGGTTGAGCGGTTTTAAAACGGTCGTTATTTACTTCTATAAATTTATTCAATCCTAAATTTTTAGCAACCTGATTGTGTTTGGCTCTGCTCACCATCTTTGACCGCATCTTGGTTAAAAACCCTTCATCTTTAAATGGGAATTTTTTAAAAAGATAATCTGCAACTACTGTCCCGATTATGGAATCGCCAAGAAACTCAAGCCGTTCATTGCTGTCTTTTACACCCTTTTTTATCATCTGAGCGGCAGAGCTATGGCGGAATGCTAATTTATACAAAGCAATATTGCCGGCATAAAAGCCAAGAATATTGCGCAATGATTCATGAAGAGTTTTATCGGGGGAAAAGTATATCCTTAAAGGTTTTTGGAAGATTGTCAAATGATGTGCTGATTTTCGATGTGCTGATTAGTTGATTATTGATTAGCTGATTTCTGAATAGTTGATTAGCGGACTAATAATAAATTAAAAATAAACAATTCATCAGCACATCAACACATTGGTAATCAGCATATCGCTAAGCAATGTATTTCTTTACAATAACTGAAGCATTATGTCCGCCAAATCCGAATGTATTGCTTAATGCAGCATTTACTATACGTTTTTGTGCTTTATGAAATGTAAAATTAAGTTTATTATCTAATGCAGGATCATCATTAAAATGATTGATTGTAGGAGGGATAATATCATTTTGTACTGCCATTACACAGGCAATAGCTTCAATAGCTCCGGCAGCACCTAATAAGTGGCCGGTCATTGATTTTGTTGAACTGATATTTAATTTATAAGCATGTTCTCCAAAAACCTTAAGTATGGCTTTTGTTTCTGCAACATCACCAAGCGGTGTAGATGTTCCGTGAACGTTCACATAATCGATCTGGTCAGCAACCATACCTGCATCCTGCAAGGCATTTTGCATTACATTTATAGCACCTAATCCCTCAGGATGCGGAGCTGTAATGTGGTTTGCATCAGCAGTTAAACCGCCACCTGCAACTTCAGCATATATTTTGGCACCACGTTTTAAAGCATGCTCTAATTCTTCTAAAATTAAACACCCTGCACCTTCACCAAGTACAAAGCCATCACGACCCACATCAAATGGGCGGGATGCCGTTTCCGGAGAGTCATTAAGTGTAGAAAGTGCATGCATTGCATTAAAACCACCAACACCTGCCTCACAAACAGCAGCTTCGGAACCTCCTGCTACAATTATATCAGCCTTGCCTAGTCTGATATATAATGCTGCGTCAATAAGTGAATTGGTAGAGGATGCACATGCTGAAACTGTTGTAAAATTAGGTCCGCGCATGCCAAACATAATAGAAATATGTCCGGAACAAATATCAGCGATCATTTTAGGAATAAAGAAAGGATTGAAACGTGGCGTTCCATCACCTTTGGCATAAGCAAAACATTCATCTTGAAAAGTTTGCAAACCACCAATACCGGTACCCCAGATAACACCTGCTTTATCAGGATCGAAAGCGTTTTCACCATCTAATCCGGCATCGCGAACAGCTTGAATAGCCGAACATACACCATATTGAGAAAACGGATCCATTTTTCGGGCTTCCTTGCGGTCTAAATATTCTTCTACATTAAAGCCTTTAACTTCGCATGCAAATCTCGTTTTAAACTTTGAAGCATCAAAACGAGTAATAGGCGCAGCTCCGCTAACACCAGCGATAAGATTGTTCCAATAATCCGTAACATTATTACCAAGTGGTGTAATAGCACCAAGTCCTGTAACTACTACTCGTCTTGTTTTCATAAAAATAAATCGTATAGGAATTATTTTGTATTTGCTTCAATGTAAGAAATTGCATCACCAACGGTAGCAATTTTTTCTGCCTGATCGTCCGGGATAGCAATATTAAATTCTTTTTCAAACTCCATTATTAATTCTACAGTGTCTAATGAATCGGCACCTAAATCATTTGTAAAGCTAGCTGTTGGAGTAACTTCTTTTTCGTCAACTCCTAATTTATCAACGATGATAGCTTTCACTTTTGTTGCAATTTCTGACATTTTTTTAAACGTTTTAAGGTTAATTAGGGTGCAAAGATATAGTTATGTGTATAATAACAAAAAAAATAATTTAAAATCGCTGTTAATTATGCATTTGTTCGGCACTAATCGTTTATTATCAGGTAGTTATAAGTTGATAAAAGGTTTTTTTAGAAAATAATAAACATGACAAAAGAGATTTTTTTTAGTGTTACGGGCAGTTTTTTTGTTGCAGAAGATTATTTCTTGAGAAGAATAGGAATTAAGATTTCGTAGATTTGTAAAAAATTGTTGTTCGTATCCAATGAAAAATATAGCCATTTTTGCTTCCGGAGAGGGCACCAATACTCAAAATATTATTGATTACTTTAAATCTCCTGAATGTGGGATAAAGGTTGCCCTGGTTATTTCAAATAATTCCAAGGCCAATGTTTTGAATCGTGCAAAGGAAGCCGGTATCCCGAGTATAGTTATAGATCGTACTACATTTTATAACAGTGATCAACTGATTGAACAGTTAAGATCAGCACACATTGATCTGATTGTATTGGCAGGCTTTTTATGGAAGATCCCGCAAAATCTGATCAAAAATTTCCCTGGTAAGATCATTAATATTCACCCTGCCTTATTGCCAAAGTATGGCGGAAAAGGCATGTACGGCATGAATGTGCATAAAGCAGTAGTTGATGCAAAAGAAAAACAAAGCGGAATAAGTATTCATTTTGTAAATGAAAATTATGACGAAGGCCAATTAATTGAACAGCATATTTGTTCAATTGAACCTTCTGATACACCAGAAACAGTGGCCTACAAAATTCATCAATTGGAAAATGAATTTTTCCCTAAAGCAATTTTTGATTTGCTGATGAGTTGATTTTATTTTGTTCTGTTTTTTTTTCTGTTATTTTCATGAAACATTTTTCATAAATTCGAAGTACAACCTCATCTAATTATTTGTCGCAAGAAAATGCTCAAAAAATATTTTGATAAATTATTGGTTGAAGCAGGTTGTGATGAAGCCGGCAGAGGCTGTTTAGCCGGACCTGTATATGCTGCGGCTGTTATTTTCCCCAAAAAATTCAAAAATTCTCTGATAGACGACTCAAAGAAATTAAATGATTCAGAACGTAAATTGCTTCGTGTAATTATTGAAGAAGAGGCGGTTTCCTGGGCTATAGGTATAGCAACTGTTGAAGAAATTGATGAAATAAATATTTTAAATGCTTCCTTTTTGGCGATGCATCGCGCTATTGATAGTTTAAAGACCACTCCTCAAAGTTTATTGATCGATGGGAATCGCTTTAATAAGTATAAAAAAATACCACATACCTGTATTATTGAGGGGGATGGTAAATACATGAGCATTGCTGCTGCATCCATCCTGGCAAAAACGTATAGGGATGATTATATGGATGAATTGCATAACCAATTTCCAATATATGATTGGTTAAACAATAAAGCTTACGCTACCCCCAAGCATCGTGAGGCAATTAAAGAATATGGCATTACAGATCACCACCGTAAGAGTTTCCGACAATTTACCGAACAGGAAGAATTGTAGAGAAAATAAGAACCAATAAAACCACGGAGACACGGAGACACGGAGAACATAAAGAAACACAGAGTTTATGTTAAAAGAGTTTGAATTGGTGCCGAAGATTACCCCCAAAAGAAATATTTGCAAAGAAAATGATCTCTTGTGAAACTCAGTGTCCTCAGTGCCTCAGTGGTGAAAAAAGAATTTATTTTTTTTCTGAAAGTGCCAGAATATGATCAAATTCATGCGGCTTTACAGCCGATACTGATAAACGGCTCAGCTTAATGATCTGCATATCGGCTAATTTTTTATCAGCTTTTATATCTGCTAAAGTTACAGGGTGTTTTAATGCTTTGAAGGGTGCAAGTTCTACCACGCTCCATGCGGTATCATCGGTTGTAGGGTCCTGGTAAGCTTCTTTTGTTACTTTGGCAATCCCAACAATTTCAAGTCCTTCGTTACTATGATAAAAAAATACCAGGTCGCCTTTTTTCATAGCGCGCATATTGTTACGGGCGGCATAGTTGCGCACACCATCCCAAACTGCTTTTTTATCTTTTGCAAATTGATCCCAACTGTATTTAAAAGGCTCTGATTTTACTAACCAATGGTTCATGTTATTATAAATAGGGTTTAAGGATATAATCTATTAATGATGTTGGTTCTCTTTCATTGTAAATGTTGCGTTAGGGATTGCAGCGTAAATCCTTTTCTTGTTTAAGAAAAGATTGAAGCGAAAAGCCCGGCCCTTTCTTTTTTAAGAAAGGGAAACGCCCAAATGAAATATTTTTGGACAAATTATATTATTTATCGAACTCAGAATACTAATACTGTAAAGGAACAACCTTCATTTTCTTGATCGTAGAAAGTATAACCATTGTAGTAACATTAGCGATCTCCGAAATGTTTCTTATTTTATCCATTGCCAGGCTCTCATAAGCTGCAATATCAGTAACCATTATTTTAAGAACATAATCTGATGATCCGGTAACGTGATAACATTCAATGATTTCGGGGATCTCATCAATTTGTTTAATAAAATTCGGAACCGAATTTCCTCTTGTTTGCGCCAAGGATACCAACATAAAGGTCTGGATGCCCAAACCAAGGCTTTCAACGTTCAATTCAGCGTGATAACTTTTAATGATCTTGGCTTTTTCCAGTTTTTTAACCCTTTCAAATGTAGGTGTTGCCGAAAGGCCTACTTTTTGAGCCAGATCAAGGTTACTGATCCTGCCATCAATTTGCAGCTCTTTTAAAATTTTTAAGTCAGTTTTATCTAATTTTTCAATCTTTTTCATACTTGCTTTTCCGATTTTTTTGCAAAGAAACAGTAAAAAATGCTAACAGTAAATAATTTCTAAGGATTTTAATCCAAGATTTTGCATTATTTAGGTTTATTCAGGCGTTCCTGCTGCCTCAGCCCCATCTTATTTTTTTAGTATCGACCTTATTTTTTCTCTTATTGCCTGTAATTATTTCTTGTTCATCGAAAATTGTTCAGCGTTTTTTAATGTGGGGTGTACAATTGTAAGGCAATTAGTGAATACTTGACAGGTTTGCTAATATAACAGGTGTTTTGGTGATTTTAAATACATTTTGAAGAATATAATTCTGTTAATTAACAAAAAGGCAGTTTTAAATTGTTAATAACTTTTCGGCACTTAGGAGTTGGTGGTTTAAAAAAAAGTCCTACCCTTGCCCTGTCAAAAAAACTGCTCTAACGAGATAAGGCAGAATAAGGTTTCAAAAATAGCAACTATTTAAGAATATAAATCTAAAATTGAATAATATGAAAAAAACGTTACTCTACTCTTTTGTTGCTTTGTCAATGATAGGAGTTTCTGCTCAAGCTCAAAGCATCCGTTGCAGCACAATGGAAAATTTAGAAAGATTAAAATTAGCTGATCCAACTTTAGAAAGCCGTATGGCGAAAATAGAGAAACAAAGTCAGGACATAATTGCTAAAAGTGCGGGAGAGGGTAGTTTAGAGGTTGCTTCCATTATTAATATACCTGTTGTTGTTCATGTTCTTTATAAAACTGCTGCACAAAACATAAGCACTGCCCAGATCCAATCTCAAATAGAGGTTTTAAATGAAGACTTCAGAAGATTAAATGCTGATAAGGTAAATACACCCTCAGGTTTTGCCTCAGGAGCAGCGGATGCAGAGATCACTTTTTGCCTTGCTTCTGTAGATCCTAACGGAGCCGCCACAACGGGTATCATCAGAAAGTCAACTACCGTAAGTTCATTCAGCGATAATGATGGCGCAAAATACTCCTCTTATGGAGGTGATAATGCATGGCCTTCAGATAGTTACCTTAATATCTGGGTTTGTAATTTGGGTGGAGGATTGCTTGGATATGCTCAGTTTCCGGGCGGACCAGCTGCAACAGATGGGGTAGTGATCAATTACAATCATTTTGGAAGCGGTTTTTCTGCCGATGCTCCATACGATAAAGGCAGAACTGCAACACATGAAGTAGGCCATTGGTTAAATCTTCGTCATATCTGGGGGGATGCAAATTGTGGAAGCGATCTTGTAAATGATACTCCAACTCAGCAAACTTCAAACTACGGTTGCCCTTCTTTCCCCAGCGTTACCTGCTCAAATACCGCAAATGGCGATCAGTTCATGAATTACATGGATTATACCGATGATGCTTGTATGAATATGTTTTCAGCTGGACAAAAATCCAGAATGAAGTCATTATTTGTTTCCGGAAATGCAAGAGCAGATTTAGCTTTATCCTCAGCATGTGGAGGATCTGTTCCGGTTCCACCTTCTACTTCTTCCTCTACCATCGTAACATTAGGTACTGGTGTTGGCACAATGGCAGCTCCTTATGGTACCTATTATATGGATGAAAAATCACAATTTATCATTACCAGAGCGGAGTTGGTTGCTGCCGGTTATTCTCTTACACAAAATGTTATTGAGGCACTTGCATTTAATGTTCAGAGTGCAAGCGGACAGGCTATGCAAAACTTTTCAATAAAATTAGGTACTACCACCTTAACCTCTTTCAGCTCTAACACTTTTTTAGATAATTCAGCATTGACCACCGTGTATTCAGCAAACCAATCTGTGGTTACCGGATGGAACACCCACACATTTACAACTCCTTATTCTTTTCCGGGAACAGGAAATCTTGTTGTTGAAATATGCTGGGATAACAGTTCTTATACTACCGATACAAAAGTGTATTGCACAAGCTTACCAACTTCCAAAAGTATTGTTAAACAGCAGGATGCTGTTTCTGGCGGAATCTGCTCCACTACCATTGGTACCAAAAGCCTTAACCGCCCTAACGTAAGATTAACAGTTAGTTCAATTCAACTTGAAGACAGGACATCCCCTGTTGATGGCATCCAAGCTCCTGCTCTTACGTTTGCCGTTTATCCAAATCCTGCTTCCACTTTTTTAAATATCAACTATCAAATTGTATCGGATAATTCAACAGTAACATTCTCTGTTTATAATATGATGGGCGCTTTAATAAGCTCATTAACCGAAGAAAGCATTTCTGCCGGTGAGCAAAGTCTTTCTTTAGATTTTACTTCTAATGATAATATGTCGGATGGTATTTACTTGCTTTCCCTTAATGTGAATGGAGCAGTTCAAACAAAGCGATTTGTTTTAAAGAGGTAATAGAATTTAGTTTGATTTTAGATTGTTCTTTCATTTGGGCGTTCCCTTAAATACCTCAGCCCTTCTCTCTCCTTACGGAGATGGAAGGGCTGAGGTATTTAAGGGCGGGCTTTACGCTTCAATCTTTCCCGATAAAAATCGGGAAAGGATTTACGCTGCAATCCCTAACGCAACCTTCAGGTTGAAACTTTAAGCATCCAAAAAAATGTTCGTATTTTAACATTATTGAGTTGCGGTAATAAATTTATGAAACCGTGCGTGAGGAATGAACAAACGCGATGCCGGGTTGCTTGTGGGGAGGAATCGTTTGTTCTTGATTTTTTGTTTCTTACACACTAGCTGGCTCATCCAGCCACAGGCTGGCTGCCCTGTATCAAGACAAAAGAAAAACATACAGTTTTGTATTCTATTTTGAGCGTTTTTATAAAAAAAAATGTCCGCGTTCCAATTGGGAGACGGACATTTATATTTATAAAAAGAAAACTTTTACTTCACTTTCATTAACTTAGGATACATTTTTTCGCGCAACGCTTTTACACTTTCATCGGTAATGTATTCATCGTAAGTCATACGTTTATCAATGATACCCGTTGGTGTAAGCTCAATGATGCGATTGGCAACAGTTTGTACAAACTCATGGTCATGAGAAGTAAATAGCGCAATGTGTTTCCAGTCTTTCAAAGCATTATTAAATGCAGTGATGGATTCCAGATCCAAGTGATTGGTAGGTTCATCCAATATCAAACAATTTGCATTGGTCAACATCATTCGGGAAACCATACAACGAACTTTTTCACCTCCTGAAAGAACGTTCGATTTTTTAAATGTTTCTTCCCCTGAAAACAGCATTTTACCTAAGAAGCCACGGATATACGTTTCATCTTTGTCTTTCGAGAACTGGCGCAACCAATCAATTAAATTCAGATCTTCAGTGAAAAACTTAGAATTTTCATTCGGTAAATACGACTTTGTGATCGTACCTCCCCACGTTGTTGCACCTGAATCAGGATTAATTGCACCGGTGAGAATTTCAAAAAAGGTAGTTATGGCAATATGTTCCTTCGACAGAATAACTACTTTATCACCTTTGCTTAACGTAAATGTAATGTCTGAGAAATAAGGAACACCTTCAGGGGAGCGTTTAGCAAGGTTTTCAACAGTAAGCAACTGATCTCCGCAATCGCGTTCAGCCTTGAAAATAATACCTGGGTATTTTCTTGCACTGGGTTTAATATCATCGATCACTAATTTTTCAAGCAATTTTTTACGGCTCGTTGCCTGGCGCGATTTAGAAGCATTTGCACTGAATCGTTCAACAAAGTCTTGTAACTCTTTGCGTTTATCTTCTGTCTTTTTATTCTGGTCGGAACGCTGACGTAACGCCAATTGGCTGGATTCATACCAGAACATGTAGTTACCGGTGTAAACCGAAATTTTATTAAAATCAATATCCGCAATATGCGTACAAACAGCATCCAGGAAGTGACGATCGTGAGACACAACAATAACGGTATTTTCAAAATTGGCTAAAAAGTTTTCAAGCCAGTTGATGGTCTCCACATCCAAATCGTTGGTAGGCTCATCCAATAGCAATACATCAGGGTTACCAATTATGGCTTGCGCCAACAACACACGTACCTTTTCTTTACCATTAAGCTCACTCATTAATTTATCGTGATAGCCTTCTTTTACCCCCAGATCGCTCAACAAGTTGGCTGCTTCACTTTCGAAATTCCATCCATCCATTTCAGCAAATAAATTTTCCAGTTCGGCTGCTTTTACACCGTCAGCATCACTAAAATCCTCCTTTGCGTATATGGCATCTTTTTGTTGCATAATGCCCCAAAGTTTTTGGTTACCCATCATTACGGTTTGTAATACAGGGTATGCATCAAAAGCAAAGTGATTTTGACTTAATACGCTCAAACGTTCACCCGGAGTGATAGAAACCTGTCCGGTAGTAGGTTCAATTTCGCCAGAAAGAATTTTCAGGAAAGTGGACTTGCCGGCACCATTAGCGCCAATTACACCATAACAATTGCCCGGAGTAAATTTTATACTTGCTTCGTCAAATAATACACGTTTGCCATAACGTAAAGAAAGATTGGATACTGAGATCATTTTATTTTTGTTGTTTTTCTAGTTTTTGGAATTATTATTTTTATTTAGGTGTTCCACTTTCGAAAAAGAAAGATACGGGCTTGGGGTTTATCCTGAGTTTGCCGAAGGAATCCTTATCCTACAAAGGTAGTGAATTTTTCGCAAATAGATGGAACAGAAGATGTTCGATTTGTCGATTAACAATCAATTTCCCCTTTTTGTTTGCACTATTAGAGTTGGAATTACTCAAATTAAATTCAAGGGCAATTTTCCCTTGAAAAAAGCTGTTCAGGCATAAGTAGCAGTGGAGACTTGAATTAAAAGGGTTGCTATTTAATAATTTGTGAATATTGTCATTCCATTGGTTATTGTGCGTTAGGGATTGCAGCGGAAATCCTTCTCCGATTTTTATCGGAGAAGATTGAAGCGCAAAGCCCGCCCCATTTCTTTTTCAAGAAATGGGGAACGCCCAAATGAATTAAATTATTTAACGAAAAACCTCAAACAAATTTAATTTCCTTAAGGTCAAACTCCTTTATTTCATTGGATTTTAACTGTACCTGTAGTTTCCCAATCGCAGAAATTCCAATAATTTTACCTTCGAAAAGTTGATTGTCAGAAGCATAATTATGCCATTCATTCAATTGATAAAGATGCTGTAAGTACAATGCATCAATACTTTCAAGCTTATTGGCTTTTAATTGTAAATACCTGGCTTCAACAAATTCAGAAAGTTTTTCAAGTACCTGCATCAGATCAAATTCTTTATTCGTGATCAGTGCAAGAGATGTTGCGTTTATATCGGCATTAAATACTGTCTGATTAATATTTAATCCAATTCCGATAATTGAACTTTGAATGTTATTTTCACGTAATGTGTTTTCAATTAAGATACCTGCAATTTTCTTTGACCCAACATAGATATCATTCGGCCATTTTATCCTGATTTCGCTTGTTTTGTCTGATGGTTGAATTAGTTCTGCCATTAAGTCAGCAACCGCTAATGATACCATTTTATTGAGTGAAAATTGTCGGCTTGCCTGCAAAAATGAAGGATATAAGATAAAGCTGGAAGCCACGTTTTTATTGGGTTCGGTCTCCCACGTATTACCTCGCTGACCTCTACCATTTTGCTGGTCAAATGTATAGATAAGTGTACCTTCAACAGGTTTTATATCTCCCATTAATTGACTGGCATAACTGTTGGTAGAGTCTATTGACTTTAAGTGAATACAATTTTGCCCTACAAATAATGTTTTCATTGTTATAAATGCGAAAGATTTGACTATTTTTGTACCTTAAAATCATCAAAAACAGTAGTGTAAAGAACGAAATAAAACTGAGAATTTCAATTAATGGCTATAAAGAAAACTATTTCTACAAAATCAACCCCAGCATTAGCGGGGAAAGTTCCTGCAAAAAAGACCGCTGCAAAAAAATCTCCGGCTAAAAAAGTTACTGCTCCCAAGAAAGTTGCGGCTACAAAAAAAGCAGCACCGGCAAAAAAGGCCGTAGTTTCTAAAAAAGCAGTTGTTGCAAAAAAAGTTTCTGCTCCTAAAAAAGCAGTAGCCGCTAAAAAGGAAACAGGAAAGATCATCAAAAAACTTCCTGCAAAACTTTTGAAGGCAAAAACGTCAGAAAATGGAAAAGCAACAAAATCCAATGCTGTAAAAAGTGCGATCCAGTTGCTTGTTGATGCTGCTGTGGAAGGTGTTTTGGAAGTAAAAGGGAAAAATATAGCTATCCTTGATCTGCAAAGCATACATAACCGTGTTTGTGATTATTATATCATTTGCCAGGCCGATTCAAGCACTCAGGTGAATGCAATTGCAGGTTCAGTAGAAGAAATGGTAAAAAAACGTATCGGTGAAAGACCATATCATACTGAAGGGTTTCAAAATTCAGAATGGATCCTGGTTGATTACGTAAATGTGGTAGTGCATGTTTTTCAATCTCATATTCGTGAGTTTTATAACCTGGAAGCCTTATGGGCTGATGCAGAAATAACCAAAATTGCCTTTGACTAAATTTTTAAACGTTTATAGCGTTATATACTTCAGGGTTACAAAGTCCTATTGTCTTTAAGCCAATTCTATTATCTTATATTACACTTTACCCTTTAACTTTATTTATTTTAAGACCGAAACAATACTAATGAGCGAACAACCAGAAAGTAATAAAACAGAGGAAAAGGGTTCTTCTTTGAAGAGCAAGTTTCCAAAGAAACCCAATATGCCCAAAAATCCATTTAATTTTTATTGGATCTATGGAATAATTGCAGTAGCGTTAATTGCTATGCAGTTGATGAATTTTAGCAGCCCATTAAAAGAAGTTCAATCTTCCGACTTTTTTGAGAGTATGCTAAAAAAGCATCATGTAACACGTATTGTTGTGGTTCCAAATCAGCAGGTTGCTGAAATTTTTATAAACAGAGATAGTTTAAAACTTCCACGATATGTGAAAGAAGGCCTTGAAAAGCACCCTGCCGGACCTCATTTCAAAATGAAAATTTTGTCTGTAGAAGATTTCAGCAAGAATTTGGAAAAAGCTCAGCAAGACTTTTTACCTAACGAGGTAATTTATCCTGAAAGCGATCCACGTTCCAGCTGGACCGATCAACTGGGTTGGATATTACCAATTGTATTGATGGTTGTTATCTGGATCATAATCATGCGCAGAATGGGGGGGGGTGCAGGTGGCGGACAGATCTTCAATATTGGAAAATCGAAAGCAACTTTATTTGATAAAGATTCGAATGTAAACATCACATTTAATGATGTTGCGGGATTAGAAGGCGCAAAAATTGAAATTAAGGAGATCGTGGATTTTCTGAAAAGTCCTACAAAATATACTGCTTTGGGTGCAAAAATTCCTAAGGGTGCATTGTTGGTAGGACCTCCGGGTACCGGTAAAACCCTATTGGCGAAAGCTGTTGCAGGTGAAGCAAAGGTTCCTTTCTTTTCACTTTCAGGTTCTGATTTTGTTGAAATGTTTGTGGGCGTAGGTGCATCACGTGTACGTGACTTGTTCCGCCAGGCGAAAGAAAAAGCTCCTTGTATTATTTTTATAGATGAAATTGATGCAATTGGCCGTGCGCGTGGGAAAAACCCTGCACAAGGTGCAAATGATGAACGTGAAAACACATTGAATCAGTTGCTGACCGAAATGGATGGATTTGGTACAAATAGCGGTGTAATCATACTTGCTGCTACCAATCGTGCGGATATTCTGGACAGAGCATTAATGCGTGCAGGCCGTTTCGATCGTCAGATCTATGTGGATATGCCTGATTTGAATGAACGTAAGGATATTTTCAAAGTGCATTTGAAACCATTGAAAATAGATGCTTCTATTGATGTTGATTTTTTAGCAAAACAAACTCCGGGATTCTCGGGTGCTGATATCGCTAATATATGTAATGAAGCGGCTTTAATTGCTGCTCGTCACGACAAAAAGTTTATTGAAAAACAGGATTTTTTAGATGCTGTTGACCGTATCATTGGCGGACTTGAAAAGAAAAATAAAATTATTTCTGTTCACGAAAAAAATGTGATCGCTTATCACGAAGCAGGACATGCAGCTACAAGCTGGTTGCTTGAACACGCATCTCCGCTTATTAAAGTGACTATTATTCCTCGTGGACGGTCGTTAGGTGCTGCATGGTATTTGCCCGAAGAGCGCCAAATTACTACTACTGAGCAATTGATGGACGAAATGTGCGCTACACTTGGCGGACGTGCTGCAGAAGAGGTGATCTTTGGCAAAATTTCGACAGGTGCATTAAGCGATCTGGAAAAGATCACGAAGCAGGCGTATGCAATGATCACCATTTATGGTTTAAACAGTAAGATCGGTAATATCAGTTATTATGATTCTACAGGTGCTAACGAATATGGTTTCACGAAGCCATACAGCGAAAAAACAGCCCAGATCATTGATGAAGAAGTAAGTAAGTTAATTGAACTGGCTTATGTACGAGCTAAAGATATACTAACAAAAAACAAACCTTTATTAAAACTGCTTGCTGAAAAATTGCTTGAAAAAGAAGTTATTTTTAAAGAAGATCTTGAAACAATTTTTGGTAAACGACCATTTGATAAAGAGGATTTACCTATTCCAAAAGCTGTTGAACTTGAGGCAAAAGCCGAAGATAAAAAAGAGGAAGAGCCTGCATCAGATAAGGGTCCTGAAAAGCCTGTAAATACCTTGTTTTAAGAGGTAATATGGTTTAAGATCTGTAGTTAATCTGTGTAATCTGTGGCAATGTTTTTTTACCACAGATTAAACAGATCTTACAAATAACAAATAATTAGCAGCACATTTTCAAATTACCACATTTTCAAATTGATGTGATTATGCAAAGCAATACTACTTCAAAAGAAAAAATTTTAAAAAAAATTCGTAAGGCTTTAATTCATAAATCGACCAAAGAGATGGTTGATGTGGATATAGAATCCGAAATATTTACCACTTCTGAAGAACCACTTGAAATACAGTTTGCTCAGAATTTTTCTGCACTCAATGGTAGATTTGTTTTTTGTGAAAATGAAACTGAGTTTATCGAAAACTTTGAGTTCATTGCAAAAGATAACAATTGGAAAAATCTCTTTGCTTTAGAACCGGCTATCAAGGCCTTGCTCAAAAAAGGCAAAATTAAATTCTCCGATAAAGAAGCAGACCTTTTAACTACTGATATTGGCTTAACACTTTGTGAATGCCTTGTAGCACGTACAGGAAGCGTTATTATTACTTCTAAGCAAGCATCGGGGCGCAGATTGCCTGTATATGGCAATTTTCACATTGTTGTCGCCTATACCTCACAACTGGTGTATAATATCAAAGATGCTTTAAAATATATCCGCGAAAAATATAAAAATCAATTGCCATCAATGATCTCCACTATCACAGGCCCAAGCCTGACTGCGGATATCGAAAAAACACTAGTGCAGGGGGCTCATGGCCCAAAGGAAATTTTTGTTTTCTTAATTGATGATATAGCGATAGTTGATTAGTTAGAAATTAAACTGTTTTTTCTTTTTCAATCCCTCAATTATATTGCTTTTATTGAAAGGTGGCATAATATATTCCCTCCACAAAAAATGTATGACACGAATTGCACGAATTTTTTATTAATATAATTGATAAACAGCGCATTTAATTAGTGGAATTAGTGTCAAATAGCGTTTAAAGAATTTTTCGGAAAAGGACTCAATAATTAAAAATATGGAAGCAAATTGGGTAAGCATATACACTTCTTCTTATCTTCACACCGCAGAACTGTTTAAAGCTTTATTAGCTGAAAATAATATTCTAAGTATTGTAATCAATAATCAGGATTCGTTTTATAAAACTATTGGAGTAGTTGAGCTTTATGTTGAACGCGACAATGTAATTATATCCAAACGGATCATAAATGAAAATAACCTGTGAATAATTTCGTAAAACGTACACTCACCGCAATAGTATTTGTAGCCGTACTTTTAGGTTGCACATTTTGGAGTCAATTTTCATTTTCAGTTTTGTTTTTTGTAATTACTATTTTGGGAGTTTGGGAATTTTATACCTTATCCGAAAAGGGCGGGAGTAAACCTCAAAAATTAATTGGGACCATTATTGGCGCAATTTTATTTGCAAGCAATGCATTGGTTTGTATGGGGTATCTCGACTCCGGATTTTTAGTGATCAATATTCCGGTGCTTTTTCTCATTTTTATTATTGAACTTTATTTAAAGGCCGCAGATCCATTCCGAAACATTGCTTTTACACTCATGGGGGTATTATATGTGGCGCTTCCATTTTCCTTATTGAACTACATTGCCACCGCAACAGAAATTTATAATTATCAACTGCTTTTTGGGTTTTTCTTTATTCTTTGGTGTAACGACTCCGGTGCTTACCTGGTAGGTTCGGCAATTGGAAGGCACAAATTGTTTTTGCGTGTATCTCCCGGAAAAACATGGGAAGGGAGCGTTGGAGGCGCTATTGCGAGCTATGGTGTTGCCTATTTGATCTCAGGGTGGTATACGAGTATTAGCCGTTTTGATTGGATGGTGATCGCTACTATTTTAATTGTGATCGGTACATTGGGTGATCTGGTAAAATCGATTTTTAAAAGGAGTCTCAATGTAAAAGATTCAGGTACAATACTGCCAGGTCATGGTGGGATCTTAGATCGCTTCGACAGTTTAATAATGTCTGCTCCTTTTGTGTTTACGTATTTGTATCTTACAAAAATGTTCTATTAGAGCAATTCTTTATAATTTATCACTAAAGCACTAATTGGACTTAGTGCCTTAGTGGTGATTTTACAAGTTGTTAAATCCTAATTTCTCCCTTACACGCTTTAATGTTGCCTTTGCTATTACACGTGCTTTATCTGCGCCTATTTGTAGTTTTGCCTCCAACTCATTACGGTTATTCATATAATGAAAATATAGTTCCCGTTGTGTTTTAAATTTTTCTAACAGCAACTCATATAGAGCTGTTTTAGCAGTGCCATAACCGTAACCACCGCGTAAATAGTTGGCACGCATTTCTGCTATTTGCTGCTCAGTGGCAATTAATTTGTACAAAGCAAAAACGTTGCAAGTCTCCGGGTTTTTAGGTGCTTCAAGGGGAGTGGCATCGGTAACAATTCCCATCACTATTTTTTTTAATTCTTTTTCGGGAAGAAAAATATTAATAAAATTGTGTAATGATTTACTCATTTTTTGCCCATCAGTACCTGGAACAAGCATTACCGCTTCATCAATTTTTGCTTCCGGTATTACAAATACATCCCCATATTTAAAATTAAATTTTTCGGCTATATCTCTTGTCATTTCAAGGTGTTGAACCTGATCTTTTCCAACGGGAACAAAATGGGCATCATATAAAATAATATCAGCTGCCATTAATACGGGGTAGGTGAACAAACCTGCATTAACATCCGCCAAACGTTCTGATTTGTCTTTGAATGAATGTGCGTTCGCTAGCATTGGGTAAGGGGTAAAACAATTCAAATACCAAGTTAATTCACACACTTCCGGTACATCACTTTGGCGATAAAAAATGTTTTTATCGGTATCGAAACCAAATGCCAACCAGGTTGCAGCAACAGCATCAGAACTGTTCTTTAAAAACTCCGCGTCTTTAATAGTTGTTAAAGCATGCAGATCCGCAATAAAAAAAAGTGATTCATTTCCTGCCACTTTTGATAATTCAATTGCCGGCATAATTGCACCTAAAATATTTCCCAAATGAGGAATGTTTGTACTTTGAACTCCAGTAAGTATTCGTGCCATTGGTTTTAATTATCAGATAGAATTATTGATATTTATTTTCAAATGTAAGTTTATTTTAATTTACAACGTATGATCTTTGAATATTGATCTTAGAATTTTATCTGTCGCTCCGATATTTGATAACACATATTTTTTTGATGCGGAAGCAGCTTTCTTTAAAGCATCTGGCTTACTTAAGCGTTCAATTGTTTTTTTGAAGTCCTCCGAAGAAGCAATAGAAAAGGCTCCACCTAACTGAATTAGTTGTTTCGCCTCATTAAAATTTTGGTATTTAGGTCCAAAAATAATTGGCAGACCAAAAGTAGCGGGTTCTAAAATATTATGAATATTCTTTCCAAAGCCCCCTCCAATAAAAGCGATTGTACCGTATTGATATAGTGATGAAAGCATACCGATATTGTCAATAATTAATACATCGGCAGTTTTTATATTTTGTTCATTGGCTTGCGAGTATCTTACAATTTTTGAGTTGTTGAATTGCTGGATAGTTGATTGTATGCTGGTTTCATCGATTTCGTGAGGGGCAATAATTAATTTAAAACCCCCAGTCTGGAAATTGAATTTTGAAATTATTTTTATGTCTTCTTCCCAGGTACTACCTGCAACAAATACTTTTTTATCAGCCACAAATTGTTTTACAATATCAATTTGTTTTACATCTTTTGAAATTTCAAAAACCCTGTCGAAGCGGGTGTCACCCGCTACAGTGGCATTATGATAACCGATCGAATTTAATGAATTCAAAGAAGATTCATCCTGGAGATAAAAATGAGTAAATACATTGAGTTGTTTGCGAAACCAAGCACCGTAACTTTTAAAAAAATAGTGGTCTTCTCTGAAAATGCCGCATATTAAATATGTTGGAACGTTTTGTTTTTTAAGCTCATTCAGGTAGTTGAACCAAAACTCATATTTTACAAAAATTGCAATTTCAGGTTTTACTATTTCAATAAATTTTTTTGCCGAGGAAGGTGTATCCATGGGTAAATAAAAAATGCAATCAGCACCGGCATAGTTTTTACGGATTTCGTATCCGGAAGGTGAAAAAAAAGTAAGTAAAATTTTGGTTGAAGGTTGTTCCCTTTTAATTTTTTCAATAAGAGGCCGCCCTTGCTCAAACTCGCCTAAGGAGGCACAATGAAACCATATCAGTTTAAAGTCAGAAGTTTGATGTTGGGACTTAAGAGTTGAGAGTTGAGCTTGGAGTTTTTCAAAAAAGCTTTTCCTTCCATCGATCCATAATTTTGCTTTGGGATTAAACAAAGAGGCAACACGGATCGCTAATAGATATAAGTATATTAAAAATGTATAGATTATTTTCATTTTTTTATTTCAGGCTCTTTTTTCTTATAAGAAGAGTTTGGGCTTCTAATAATAATAAAATGATTGAGGAGCTTTTTTATATAATGGCAGTATCCATGCAATTTTTCCTCCGTATAATACATCCAATCTTTTTTTTGTGTCTTGTTTCATCAAATCATAATCAAAGTTTCTGCGGCTCTTTGTAAAGCCTTGCATACATTCTAAACCAAAATAAAAATTCACCAGCCGGTTATTACTTAAATATAAATAACCCAAATTTTCACTCAGCAGTATGCCGTTCGACAGGCGATCATAGCCCTTCTTGTATTCTTTTGATAATTGAGGAACGGTGTTGCCAATAGTTTCTATACGTATTTTGTGCTGTATAAAGCCTAAACCTATGTTGAACATTATTCCTGAGTTAGGGTTAGGTTTTTTTAAAGGAAACAGTCTTCCGGCTGTAATTGAAACCGTGAATCCGCGCTCATATATACGGATGTCGGCAAATTCACCATTTTGGCTGATTATATTTCCGTCAGACGTTGTAATACTATCAAAAATGCCTTTTTCTTTAATATCTTTTCCAAAAAAATAATTTCCATTCATTCCAAACGTCCATTGTTTTTTTGTTTTGAAATCTATATTTAAATGAATAGCGGAGTTATTTCCGAAACGATTCGCCATATCTGCCAAAGGGATTTGGTAACTATAGGAAAGTCCGATCAATGGCGTATAAATGGATGAATCTTTTATACTTACCTGTGCGGATAAGCTGATTGAAATAAAAAAAGCGAAGAAAGTGAATAAAACTATTTTTTTCATTTGGATAAAAATGTCCGCTAATATAAGGTTTTTATGGCGAATTCAATTTTCAAAATTGCTCAGAAATTTATATATTTTCAGTATATTCGCATTCTTAAAACAAATATGTTTTCGATGGAAAAAACAGTAAAAAAAATTCAGATGGTTGACCTTAAAGGTCAATATGAAAAAATAAAAACAGAAGTGGATGCCGCCATTCAAAATGTACTAAATACTACTGCATATATCAATGGCCCTGAAGTTAAAGCATTCCAGGCTGAACTTGAACAGTATCTTGGTGTAAAACATGTGATCCCTTGTGCGAACGGAACTGATGCATTGCAAATTGCAATGATGGCACTTGATTTAAAACCGGGTGATGAAGTAATTACTGCCGACTTCACCTATGTGGCTACTGCTGAAGTGATTGCTCTGTTGGGCTTAACGCCTGTGTTGGTAGATGTTATCCCTGATACTTTTGATATTGATCTTGTTGCCATTGAAAAAGCGATCACTTCTAAAACAAAAGCGATCGTGCCAGTTCATTTATTCGGGCAGTGTGCTAATATGGAGGCAATAACGGTGCTTGCTAAAAAACATAATTTGTATGTTATCGAAGATAATGCCCAAGCCATTGGCTCAGATTATTATTACAATGACGGTACTGTTAAAAAGGCCGGGACAATTGGAACAATCGGTTGCACTTCATTCTTCCCTTCCAAAAATTTAGGATGTTATGGCGATGGTGGTGCCTTGTTTACGAATGATGATGCGCTTGCTGCGAAAATAAGAATGATTTCCAATCATGGACAATCAATACAATATGTGCACGATTCAATTGGTGTGAACTCCCGTTTAGACAGTATACAGGCAGCGATCTTGAGAATTAAATTGCGCCAACTTGATAATTATGCAACAGCACGTAACAAAGCCGCTGAATATTATGACAAAGCTCTTTCAAACAATCCGAAACTTAAAATTCCAGCAAGAGCTAAATATTCAAATCACGTGTTTCATCAGTATACGGTACAGTTGAATGGTGTTGATAGAAACGCATTGCGTGAGTTTTTAGCAAGTAAAGATATTCCTGCAATGATCTATTATCCCATACCGTTGCACTTGCAAAAGGCATATTTAGATCCACGTTACAAAGCAGGAGATTTTCCGGTAACTGAAAAACTTTGCGCATCCGTTGTTTCATTTCCAATGCATACAGAATTGGACGAGGAAACATTGAAGTATATTACTGATTCTGTTTTGGAATTTTGTAAATAGTATTCTACCATATAAGTGACAAATTTTTTTTTGACTTTTAACTTTTCAACTTTTAACTTATAAAATGAACATAGCAGTAGTAGGAACAGGATATGTAGGATTAGTAACCGGTACATGCCTTGCTGAAACAGGTAACCATGTTATTTGTGTTGATATTAATGCAGATAAAATACAAAAAATGCAATCCGGTGTGGTGCCAATTTATGAGCCTCATTTAGATTTATTATTTGAACGGAATATCAAGCAGGGAAGGCTAACATTTACAACTAATCTCGCGGAAGCAATTGAAAAGGCGAAAATTATTTTCCTCGCATTGCCGACTCCTCCGGGCGAAGATGGTTCTGCCGATCTAAGTTACATTCTTGGTGTTGCATCAGATCTTGGAAAACTTATTAAAGAATATAAAGTTATCGTAGATAAAAGTACTGTCCCGGTTGGCACTGCAGATAAAGTACGTGCAGCAATTGCAAAACATGCTCAATGCGAATTTGATGTGGTTTCAAATCCTGAATTTTTGCGCGAAGGTTATGCTGTAGACGATTTCCTGAAACCAGATAGAGTTGTTATTGGAACAAGCTCCGAAAAGGCCCGCAAAAAAATGGAGGAGTTATACAAACCTTACGTTAGGCAAGGTAATCCAATTATTTTTATGGATGAAAAATCAGCTGAATTGACGAAGTATGCTGCCAATGCGTTTTTAGCAACTAAAATTACCTTCATGAATGAGATTGCCAACCTTTGCGAAAAGGTAGGTGCCGATGTGGATGCAGTCCGAATTGGTATTGGTTCTGACGAGCGGATCGGTAAACGTTTTTTATTTCCGGGAATTGGTTATGGTGGAAGTTGTTTTCCTAAAGACGTTCAGGCATTGGCAAAATCAGCAAGTGATGTAAATTATGATTTTAAAATTTTGGATGCTGTAATGGATATTAACAGCAAACAAAAAACTATAATTGTTCCTAAAATTAAAAACTATTTTAACAATAATTTAGAAGGAAAAAAAATTGCATTATGGGGGTTGGCTTTTAAGCCGGATACTGATGATATTCGTGAAGCACCGGCATTGTATATTATTGAAGAGCTTTTAAAAGAAGGAGCAAGTATCTCCGCTTACGACCCTGAAGCGATGCATAATGTGCGAACATTGATTGGTGACCGTATCACCTACGCAATGGATGAATATGATGCATTACGTGATGCTGATATATTGTTAATTGCAACAGAATGGAGTTTATTCCGTACTCCTGATTTTGAAAAGGTAACCTCTTTACTAAAAAATAAAGTGATATTTGATGGGCGTAATTTATATGGGATCGACCAAATGAAAGAGCTTGGATATTATTATTGTTCTATTGGAAGAGAGACAGTAAAATAATTATTGATTTTTTGATTTGTAGAATTTTTGAATTAACACATTTCATGGATCTGCAAATTTACATTTTGAAATTTTATATATGAAAAGAATATTAATTACCGGAGCAGCAGGTTTTTTAGGTTCACACCTTTGTGATCGGTTCATTAAAGAAGGTTACCATGTTATTGGCATGGATAACCTGATTACAGGGGACTTGAAAAATATTGAACACTTGATGAAGCTGGAACATTTTGAATTTTATCATCATGATGTTTCCACATATGTTTTTGTTCCGGGTGAATTGGATTATATTTTACATTTTGCATCTCCTGCATCACCTATCGATTATTTGAAAATTCCTATTCAAACATTAAAGGTGAGTTCACTTGGAACTCATAATTTGTTGGGTTTAGCGAGAGTTAAAAATGCACGGATTTTAGTTGCTTCTACTTCTGAGGTGTATGGTGATCCTATGGTGCATCCACAAACTGAAGAGTATTGGGGCAATGTAAATCCTGTGGGGCCAAGGGGGGTGTATGATGAAGCAAAACGTTTTATGGAAGCTATGACAATGGCGTACCATACTTACCATGGTTTGGAAACACGTATCATTCGTATTTTTAATACCTATGGCCCACGCATGCGATTGAATGACGGCCGTGTATTGCCGGCATTTATCGGACAAGCTTTACGTGGTGAAGATCTGACAATATTTGGTGATGGTTCTCAAACCCGTTCATTCTGTTATGTGGATGATCTGGTGGAAGGTATCTATCGTTTATTGTTGAGTGATTATGAACAGCCTGTTAATATTGGTAATCCGCAAGAAATTACCATTAGGGAATTTGCTGATGAAATAATAAAATTAACAGGTACAACACAAAAAGTGGTTTCTAAACCATTGCCTCAGGATGACCCCAGGCAGCGTAAACCGGACATTACAAAGGCAAGAGCAATACTGGGTTGGGAGCCTAAAGTAAACCGTGAGGAAGGATTGAAGATCACGTATGATTATTTTAGAAATCTTTCTAAAGAGGAATTATACAAAACAGAACACCGCTTTGGGTAAACAATTTAATTTTATTGTTTTTTTAATACAGTTTATGATTGTAAAGTCAAGTAAAACTAAACTGTTAATGGCCCAAATTAACATTTTTGTCACATAAAATCTTTATGACAATGTTATACAATTCCTAATTGTTCCTAAACAACCAACCTTCAGGATCCATCTTAATTTGTCCTTTCCATATTTCAAAATGCAAAACTGTTTTGGAGTCTTCATCATCAAATACTATAGAGCCGATATTATCTTTTGTTTTTACCTTATCTCCAACTTTTACATACACCTCTTTTAAATTTGCATAAATGGTCAGGAACTCACCATGCCGGATCAAAATAAACTGGCCTGCACCGGGCATATTTACAACGGCCTTTACATCTCCGTCAAATACAGCACGAGCTAAAGATCCGGTACTAGTAGTAATATCAATGCCATTATTATTGATATCAATATTTTTCATCAGAGGGTGAGGGTGAACTCCAAAACGTTCACTAACAATACCTTTTACTACCGGCCACGGAAGTTTGCTCTTATTGCTTAAAAACGAATTGGAAAGCTGTTGCGATTCAGGTGTTAAAACTAATTTTTCTGGTTTAGGTTTATTTTCTGTTACCGCTTCTTTTTGCAATTTTTCAAGTTCCTTTTGAATCACCCGTTGAATAGCTTGTTGTAATTTTTCAGCATCTTTCTTCTTTTTCGCCAGATCTTTCTTGAGCTTTCCTTCCTGCTCCTGCAACTGTGAGAACACCTGCTCCTTTTCTGTTTTCTCCGTAGAAAGATTTTGTTTTTCTATTTGTTCACTCGTTAACAAAACTCGCTGATTAGATTTTTTAGCTTCCAGATCCAGGACTGTATCATCCAGATTTTTTTTCGTTTTTGCGATCAATTCCACTTGCTTTCGTCTATAGTCGCTGTATTGCTGAAGATATTTTAAACGCATAAAGGCCTGTTCAAAATCTTTGGCCGCAAAAACAAACATTAACCGACTGTATGCGTCCTGATTTTTATACGCATAATAGATCATTTTTGCATATTCAGCTTTTAGCCTGGCCAAATCATTCTGCAATCCTTTAATAGATTCGTTATTTTGGTTTATCTGACGATTGATCACCCTGATCTCACCATTAATAGTAGAGATCAACTCTTCCCGCACCGTTATTTTTTTGTTTAACGTTACTAATTGATTTAACGATAGTTTTTTATTTTTTTTTGTCTGAGAAAGTAACTGGTTGGTATATTCTATCTCATTTTGTAATTGTTTTTTTTTGTTCTCGAGATCTTTTTTGGTTTGTTTTTGCGCAGAGCAAGGCACAGCAGAAAGAAGCGCCAAGCACCAAAGCAACACAGGCAAAAGCCTTTTATTGTTTTTCTTTGTAAGCACTTTGCTCATAGTTATCCGGAATTTTGAAAGGGAAACTTTGTTCTTCGTCTATTCGTGGTTTAATATAATGAATATCAATATTTACATTTTTTTGAGCCTTTATATAATAATTCATTTGTAATGGAAATAATTGAGTGGAATCAATAGCTGTATATTCAGAAAAGCGGGCATCGAAACTACGTTCGGGGTTAAATTCATAAAATAAAATACGGGCGATCTTAAACGTTTCGGGTATCATATAAATACTTTGTGCAGGCTCTTTTAGCTCTTTCCCTTTTTCCATCACCTTGCGAAGTTTATATTTTCGGATGGTTCCAAGCGTATATTGACAATTATCAACTCCGGGTTTTATTTTTTCATCTTCATTATAAAAGGCCACGCTATTACCTACCAATAAAGACTGTACCATTTCAAAATCCAGCGGGGTATTTAATAATTTACTTATAAATGTAAAATCGCCTTTAAAATATTTACTTTCCATGCGATTAAAGAATTTTACAGAATCTTTTGTGATTAAAACTCTGGCCCCTTCAATACCCATTTTTGAAATTGACATCCAGATGAGGCTGTCCTTCTTCATGCGTAAAGAAATAGTAAATGAACTAAAAGAACTATCTATTACGGTTTCTACACTTAACTTCGCATTGAGTCTGTCAAAACAAAATTCGTTCGCTTTCAAATTTGCCGTAAGTGTTTTTGCATTTTTATAATCTAAAATGCATTTGCTTTTGCTTGCAGTTATTTTCTGCTGCTGTTTACAAGAGCCTAAAACAAAAAGAGCCAAAAAACAAACGGTGGAAAGTTGTCTCAAAGAGTTAAAAATAAAAGGTGGAAACATTCGATTATTCATATAACTTTTTGTCAGTAATTTTTTTATCTATCAGATCGGTGGTGTTACCGGTTTTTTTTGCATCCATCCAATATTTCAATGCATTTTCGGTTTCACCAAGCTTATAAAGCACATCTCCATAATGTTCGAGCAATATCCCATTGTTTTTGCCCCCGTTATCAATTGCTTTATCGATCCATACTTTGGCATCGTCATATTTTTTCATCTGATATAAGATCCATCCGTATGTATCCTGATAAGAGCTGTTATTCGGCTCTATTTCATTACTTTTTTTAGACATTGCTTCTGCTTTTTCCAGATCTTTATTACGCAATGACAAATAGTAAGAATAGTTATTTAAAACATAAACATTGTTCGGATCAAGTTCCAATGCTTTGCTATACGCAGAATCGGAGGCAGTATAATTTTTCAATTGATTTTGGGCATCCCCGATATTTGCATAGAACTGAACAACGATTGGATCATCATAAACAAACTCTTTACCTTCATTAAGAACTGCTACAGCCTCTTTATAGTTTTTAAGTTGAATATTGGCAGCTCCATTAAAAAAATAAGGTAATGCCTGATTTGGGAATAATTCCATTGCTTCTTTACTTTCTCTTTGCATAGAAACAAAATCGTTTAGTTCTGACTCAATGAGTAACAATTGGCTCCAAAGTAAATATTTCTCCTTATCAATTGCAATAGCCTTTCTGTATTGCGTTCTGGCCTCCAATAATTTTTTATCACGATACAAAAAGTCCCCGTACATAGAAAATGCCTTTGCATCGTCAGGATGTACTTCCACAATTATTTTACACAATTCATCAGCATCGGCCTTGAGCTCAGTGTATGTTTCAGTAATGGAATAGTAAGACAAGAGGATCTTTATCTTGGTATCAATATTCAAATCTTTGCTTTTAAAAGCGATCTTTATTTCCTCGAATGCTTTTTCGTTTTGTTTTTGATTTCGATAATATTCCGCTAATGATAAATGAACGTAAGCATTTGCAGGGTCAGCCTTAAGCAGGTCGTTATAGGCTGCCAAAGCCTTTTCGCTTTGCCCTTTCTCCTGATAAAATTCGCCAAGAATACCGTAATACTTACCTTCTTTGGGGAAAGCTTTTATTAATTTCTGGATCTCTTCAAGTGCCTTTTCAAAATTATTGGTAGCCTTGTAAATTTTAAATTTTTGCATTGAGGCATCTTCGGTAACACCGGTAAGATCCTCTATCTTATCATACGTTTTTATTGCCTCTGCTGTTTTGTTTGCATACAGGTAGGCATTAGCTAATTCATAATAAAAATCAATACGCTCAGGGTACTTTTTTAATAGTCTCTGATAAACAGATACAACTTCAGCAGTTTGTTTGCTTTCTTTTAAACAGTCAATATAAAGTAATTGATACCAGATATTATCCGGGTCGATCAAAGCAGCCTTTTTACTGTAAAACAAGGCTTGTTTTTTATTGTTTTTAAAAGCATAAATATTTGCCAGCTCATACATAGTGGCTGCACTGTTAGGGTCTATACGTAAAGCTTGTAAAAGCGAAATTTCAGCCAGATCATAATTACCCAGGATTTTTTCTCTGTTGGAATTAAAAAAAAGATATTCGAACTCAACTCTTTCTTTACCCGACAATTGTTTGCCACCAGAAGAGCTCTTCGATTTTGAAGTTTCACTTTGTTTTGGCGAACCTGATGTCCCCTTTTTTGTTGTTTTGCACGATGTAGCAATTAAAGAAAATAAAAATAAAAACAAAACAATGGCCCTCCTATTCATCCTGTTTCTGAATGGCCGTGGGTAGAAGGAAAGTGTTTTTATGCTATCGTTATTTTTTATCTTTTTCAATTTTCTTTTGTGCTCTTTTTTTTTGCAACCTCTTTTTCACGAAGGTGTTAAAAGGTGAGTGGAAGCGCCTATCTGATTATGCAATAATCACCAATACTCAGATTGGCTGATTTGCCTGTATATTCAGCAAAATTACCAACCATAGCGTTGCTTAATTCGGCATTTTTTATTTTGCTGTTGGTTTGAATAATACTATTTTGAACAGTAGAATTTTCGATCACACAGCCTTCTCCAATAGATGCATGTGGGCCAACAGTGGAATTTAACAAAGTCACATTTTCACCAATAAAACAAGGCTCAATAATTGAAGAATTTGTATTAATAAACTTGGATCTGCGAACCGTATCTTTATTAAACTCTAAAATTCGCTGATTGGTATAAACAGTGGCATCTTTATTTCCACAATCCAGCCATTCAGTTACTTTACCAGGGGTAAATTTTGTTCCCTTTGCTTTCATATTTTCAAGGGCATTGGTGAGTTGAAACTCCCCCTTTTCCTTAATGTCATTATCAAGTAAATATTGCAATTCACTTCTTAAATACTCCCCATCTTTAAAGTAATAAATACCAATAATAGCAAGATCTGAAACAAATTCCTGCGGTTTTTCAACAAAGTCTGTAATTACATTATCGGAATTTAATTTAACTACGCCAAAAGGTTTTGGATCTTCTACTTTTTGCACCCAGATAATACCTTCCTGAGAGGAATCCATTTTAAAATCCGCTTTAAACAATGTATCTGCAAAGGCAACCAATACTTTCCCGGTCAAACACTCTTTTGCACACATAATGGCATGTGCAGTTCCAAGAGGCTCGTCCTGGTAAAAAATACGCCCTTTTGCACCAAGACTTTCGGCAATAGCAATCAAATTCTTTTCTGCCTCTTTTCCGAAACGTCCAACAACAAAGGCTATTTCGTCAACAGGTTCATCGCATACCTTAATGATATCTTCCACAATGCGCTGCACCATAGGCTTTCCGGCAATAGGAATCAAGGGTTTTGGTGTAGTAAGTGTGTGTGGGCGCATACGTTTACCCATACCCGCCATTGGAATAATTATTTTCATAGATTTAAGCCCCACCCCTTCATCCCTTCCCCAAAAGGAAGGGGGTATTGGTGAGAAAAATTAATTTTATAGTTAGATCTTGTGTTTATACATTTAGTTCATATTCCGCTCTCCTCTCCTTTGGGGAGACAGAATGGGGCTTTTATTTTGTTCCGGTACTTCCAAATCCACCGGCTCCACGGTCTGTTTCAATCAATTGTTCAACCTGGATCCACTCTGCTTGTTCGTGTTTGGCAATAACCATTTGTGCCACTCTTTCACCATCATTAATTACAAAATCCTGGTTAGAAAGGTTTACTAAGATCACTTTTATTTCGCCTCTGTAATCCGCATCAATAGTGCCGGGAGAGTTAAGTACAGTTAATCCGTTTTTGAATGCCAGGCCGCTTCTCGGGCGAATTTGTGCTTCATATCCAATTGGAATCTCGAAAAACAAACCAGTTGCTACCAATGTTCGTTCCAAAGATCTTAAAACGATCGGTTCTTCCAGATTAGCTCGTAAATCCATCCCGGCAGAGGCGTTGGTAGCATAGCCGGGCAATTCATGCTTTGATTTATTGATGATCTTTATTTTCATTGTAATGGTTATAAATATTGCCCTTCACTTCGTCAGGCTCTGTGCAGGCCCGGTAGTGGTGACATCTAAATTTAATGGTCTTATTTCGTGACTTGCCTTTAAAATAAGCCAATTGAAAAAATCAATTTGCTTTTGTTACTAAATTTTTCCCCTCCATCTTCCAAACAATTGCAACAAAAACAAGTAGCATTAAATTATTAAAGAATAGATTAATAATGGCAGATTCCGTTTTGGCAAAAACACTAATAAAATACAAAGTTACG
This sequence comes from Bacteroidia bacterium, assembly GCA_030654175.1. Lineage (GTDB taxonomy): Bacteria > Bacteroidota > Bacteroidia > 2-12-FULL-35-15 > 2-12-FULL-35-15 > 2-12-FULL-35-15. The sequence continues at coordinate 12,910 of JAURXZ010000042.1, read as the reverse complement.
GATAATCCAAGGTACCCCAAAATGCGTTTTAAATCATAATTAACAGGGTAATGTTTATTACCTAAAAAATAGGAGGCCACCATCATAGAAGCATAACAAATTAGCGTTGCCCAGGCCGACCCCATATAGCTTATGCGGGGAATCCAATAAATATTGAGCGAAATAGTGATGAGCGCCCCCAAAATAGTAAGCATGGCTCCATATCCTGTTTGTCCGGTGAGTTTATACCAGATCGATTGATTGATAAAAATGCCCAAAAACAAGTTGGCAAGCAATAAAATTGGTACCACATCCAGACCTTCTCTATATTTTTCACCTACAAAATATTGAATCCATTGCATATTCATCATTGTTCCCAGAAATATGACGGAACAAATGATCACAAAATATTTCATGATATCGGCATAGGTCTTTTTTGCATCTTTTTCTTTGGAATGGCTGAAAAAGAAAGGTTCGGCAGCAAACCGAAAAGCCTGTATAAATATGGTCATTAGAATGGCGATCTTATAACAGGCACCATAAATTCCGTTTTGGCTTTTGGCAATTTCTTCAGGAAGCAGGAGTGGGATCAAAACCCTATCCAGTGTTTCATTTGTCATCCCCGCTAAACCTGCAACAAGCAAAGGAAGGCTGTATTTCAGCATTTTCTTCCAAAGTACAGTATCCATGTTCCATCTTACAGAAAAAATCTCCGGACTGAGCAAAAGCATTGTAATTATACTTGCCACAAGATTTGAAATAAATATATAACCAATGCCAATAGCCGGGTTATAAACCATATCAACAAAAGGTTTGAATATGGACTGTGGAGCATCATAAACACCTTTACAAAACCAAAGAAAAAACAAATTCAATCCAATGTTAATAGCAATGTTAAGTGATCGGATAATTGCAAATCGCTTGGCTTTGTTCTGTTCCCGCAGTTTTGCAAAAGGAATAGCCGAAAAAGCATCACACCCTAAAATAAGTGCAAACCAAATTATATATTCGGGATGACCGGAAAAATTAAGTGTTTCGGAAATAGTATCTGCAAAAAAAATTGTGAGGAAAACAAAAATGAAAGAGGAAACAAAAAGCGAAGTCAGGGCTGTTGAATATACCTTTTCTTTTTCCATCTCGGTTTGTGAAAACCGAAACAATGAGGTTTCCATCCCGTAGGTTAAAAACACCAACAGAAAAGAAACATAAGCGTAAGCTGATGTTACATCTCCAAACTCAGCAGGAGAAAATAAATATGTGTAAAGAGGAGTAAGAAAATAATTCAACAAACGTCCGATAATGGTTGGCAGTCCATAAATGGCAGTTTGTGAAGCAAGTTTTTTGAGCGGATTCAAATTTAATTAATTGATGTGAAAATGTGCTGATGTGCTGATACTGTGCATTTAATCAGCACATTATTTCATCAGCAAATCAGCACATCGAATTATTTACCAATAAAATGAGCTTTTCTTTTTTCCACAAATGCACTGGTACCTTCTTTAAAATCTTCGGTGGCCAAACATTTGCCAAACTCTTCAACTTCTGTATTAAATCCATCAATATTGTTTTCGAAATACGCATTAACACTATTGATAACCGAGGTTATGGCCTTTGGTGATTTACTTTTTATTTTTTCCAATAATTCCAAACATTTTGAAATTAACTGATCTTGTGGAACCACATAATTAACTAATCCTAAAGATAAAGCTTGTTCTGCATTTATTGAATCGCCTGTCAGGTGCAATTCTAATGCTTTTGTTTTACCAATATATTGAATTAGCCTTTGTGTTCCTCCATAACCGGCAATCAACCCCAGATTTACTTCGGGTTGGCCAAACTTGGCGTTTTCGCTGGCAACACGTATGTGACAAGCCATGGAAAGTTCACAGCCTGCTCCCAAAGCAAAACCGTTAACAGCGGCTATAACAGGTTTAGAACAGGATTCAATTGATTTAAAAACGATTTGTCCGCTGCGGGAAAGAACTCTACCCTGTTCTATTGAAAGCCCTAAAAGTTCAGAAATATCAGCTCCGGCAACAAAAGATTTTGGTCCGGAACCAGTTATTATTAAAGCCTTAACAGCGTCATTTGATTCCGCGTTTTTTATCGCAGCACCAATTTCCTCAACCGTTTTTTTGTTAAGCGCGTTTAATTTATCGGGACGATTAATGGTGATTGTAAGAATACCATTTTCAATTGTTGTTAAAAGATTTTCGAAAGCCATAAAAAAAATAATTTAAAATGATAATAAAAAACGAAATTACGAATTATTGGGGTGGGTTTAGCAAATTAACAACGAAGCTTTATCAACTTATCCACAACTATTACATTCTGATTCCCATTAGCAAAACATCGTCAGTTTGAACAATATTACCTTTCCAGCTATTGAAAGCGGCATCAATAATTCCTTTTTGTTTGTCCAAATCATACGATTGAACATTTTGCAGTAACTGCAAAAAATTGCTGGACAAAAACTTAGTATTCTTTTCTCCCCCAAACTGATCCATAAAGCCATCCGTAAATAAATAAATTGTGGCCCCTTTCTCAACTTTCACTTTTTGACTGGAAAAATTTATATCCTTTTTGCCAAACATACCACCAATTGAAAAAACATCGCCTTTTAAAGTTTTTTGCAGTGTTGGATTAAAAAGATAGGCGATATGGTTAGCACCAGCATACTCAATCTCATTATTTATTTTGTCGATTGCAAGTATGGATATGTCCATTCCGTCATCCTGCTCAACAGACTCACTGGTTGCCTGATGTAAAAGACTTACGACCCCTTTGTTGAGATGATCAAGGATCTGATCGGGTTCTGAAATATTTTTGACATTTACAATTTCATTTAATAAGGTATTTCCAATCATACTCATAAATGCACCCGGCACTCCATGTCCGGTGCAATCAGCAATTGCTATTATTAATTTACTGCCATTTGAAGTAAACCAATAAAAATCCCCGCTGACAATATCTTTTGGGCGGTAAAAAATAAATGAATCAGGAAGATAAGACCTTATTAATTCCTCAGAAGGTAAGATGGCGTGCTGTATTCGTTTTGCATAGTTTATACTATCAGTGATCTTCAGATTTTTTTCAAGTACGATCTCTTTTTGCTCTTCTACTATTTTGTTTTTTTCTTCTAATTCTTTTGTTCGTAATTCAACTTTATTTTCAAGAATTACTTTTTCCATTTGAAGGTTTCGTTCCCTCCAACGGATAAACAAACCAATAAAAAGTAATCCAGCAGATAAATAGGTCACGTACATCCACCAGGTGCGATACCAGGGAGGAGTAACTTTAAATGTGTAAAATATATGATCGCTCCAAATACCGTCCGGGCTTTGCGCTTTAAGCTTAAAAGTATAATCCCCCTCTTGTATATTACCAAATGTAGCGCTGGTTTTTTTTGTGATTTTACTCCATTCGTGATCATAACCTTCAAGTATATATTGGTAATTAACCATGAAAGGCCGAGCTGTTTCAATAGCAAAAAAATCAAATGTTATATTGTTATCTTTAAAAGGAAGAACGAGATTTTGTGGAATAGGATAAAAAGGAGAAATGCTATCAAACCTCACATCAGTAAAGTTTTCACGCATATCATCGCGTTGGGATTCATTTATGGGGTGGCCAAAGACCATGACCTCTTCGTTCAAAAGTTTTAAAGAGTCGGCTTCTGATTCTCCACATTTAAGGTTATACCAAGAAATTTCTTCGCCACGTATTTTCACAGCTTGCAGAAATACAGATGGTGGTTTAATACTTCTGGAAATGGCTTTATAATCAAACCGTACAAGTTTATCACTTGTTCCGGCCCACAGTATTCCTTTTTTATCTATAAATAATGCACCTGTATTTAAATCCTTTATTGGAAAACCCGTGCTAAAGTTGAAATTTTCAAATATTAACGCGGGAGTTCCCTGGGCTAAAGCATTAAGCTTTAATCCGGACAAGCCCAGGTTGGTACCAAACCAAATTCTATTGTTTAGTGTATCCTCTTTGATATCATATACCACGTCACTAGCCAGCCCCTGGGCAGATGTATAAGTAGTAAAAATTCCAGAACTGATACTGTCGTTAGCAGAGGGGTTGTATTTGCATACTCCACCACCGGCCGAACCAAACCAAAGGCTTCCGGATCTATCTTCAAATATACTTAAAACAGTGTTCTGTGGCAGGCCATGTTCTTTGGAATAATTTGTAAAAGATGTTCCATCAAACCTGCTAACCCCATTGCCATTGGTTCCAAACCAGAGATCACCCTTTTTATCTTCAAGGATGCACTTAACTGTATTTCCCGCGAGCCCCTGTGCAGTAGTATATGTTGTAAATGTTCTCACAAATTTTCCATTAACTTTTTTGAGATCCTGTAGGTTTGTTAAGGCCGTGCTTCCCTTACTTTCAATTGCATCAATGCGATTGCCATCGTATTTACAAACTCCGGCACCATAGGTACCAAACCAAAGGTTTCCCATTTTATCTTCAGCAACACTCAAGACGGTATTGTGAGGAAATCCTTGTGCCATATTATAGTTAGTAAAAAATTTGCCATCATATTTGGTAACTCCCAAAGAACTACCAAACCAAATATTTCCGGCTCTATCTTCGAAAGCGAACCTTAAGCTATACATAATGCCGGGAATGTCGAAGTTTGTAAAAGAGTGCCCATCATATTTACTTATTCCGTTGCTTGTAGCAAACCAAAGATTTCCATTTTTGTCTTCCGCGATACTCCATACCTGACTATATGATAATCCCTGATTCTCAGTAAAACTTACAATGGAGTTGCCATCATATTTACTTAAGCCTTTCCCCGAACTACCAAACCATAAGCTTCCCTTATCATCTTCTATGATACTATTAACAGTGTTTTGTGATAAGCCCTGCTCTGTTGTGAAATTTGTAAAAAAAGCAGAGTTTACTTTGGAGGTTACTGCAGGGGTATATTTGCTCAATCCATTTCCTGTTCCAAACCAAAGATTGCCCTTACTATCCTGGGTGATACAACGAACGCTATTATATATAAGACCATGCGTAATATCAAAAGTTGTAAATGTGTGATCAGAAATCCCTTCTTTTATAATTTCCGAATATTTACTAAGGCCGTCATTCGTTCCAAACCAAATATTGCCATCTTGGTCCACTGCACTGCTGAGAACAAAATTGTTACTCAGTCCTTGCTCTGTAGTATAATTTGTAAAGTATTTGGTATCTTTTCTCCACTCTGTTAATGGATTGCATTTACTGATCCCTTTATCTGTTCCAAACCAAATATTGCCATTTTTATCAATTGTGCTGGTGGTAACATTATTACCTACCAAGCCTTGAGCTATTGTATAATTTGTAAAGGGTTTGACAATACCACCTTCTGTAATATTGGGATCATATTTACTAATTCCATTGTCGGTAGAACACCAAATATTCCCTTTCCTGTCTTCAGTAATAGCAGAAACCCGATTGTGTGCAAGCCCATGCTCAGTTGTAAAAGTGGTAATTTTTTTTCCATCGTATTTACTGATTCCTCCACCTATTGTACCAAACCATATATTTCCATTATGATCTTCGATGATACATTTTACAATATTATTTGCCAATCCCTGACTTGATGTAAAATTGGTAAAAGACTTACCATCATATTTACTTACACCGCCACCAGATGTGCCAAACCAGAGGTTTCCATTTTTATCCTTACAACTACAGTTAATAGTGCTTAATGCTAAACCTTGTTCGGTATTGAAGTTTTGCATAAAACTAAATCCACCAAATTCGCCTCCATGAATTGGAATTACGGAGGAGGAAATGGATTTTATCTGAGGTCCATTTGAGGTTTGAAGAGTACATTCATTTTTTGAATTTACAGGTAAATTGATAATGTTTGGTTTTTTATAATCATCAAGGAATGTAATAATTGGTGAAGAGGAGCGGATTTTAACAGGAGCAGGTAGATAGTTAGTATTCGTTTTTTCTTGCCGCTTTTGTTCTTTTACGCACGAGAACAAAGTGAAGGCAAAAAATAGCGATAAACTATAATTCAGGAGGCGCTTTTTTTTAATTGATCCGGTGTTCATTTTTCGTGGGATTAAACTCGCATTCCAATAATAAGTATATCATCCACCTGCTCTAAATCGCCCTTCCAGTTTTCAATTGTACTTGAAAGCATTTGTTTTTGCTCCTCCATAGGCAACTGGTGAATTGAGATCAATAAATTTTCAAGTTGCTTGTATTTGAACTTTTTTCCTTTCGGCCCACCAAACTGGTCGGCATAGCCATCAGTATAAAAATAAAGCATGTCTCCTTTTTTTGTATCAATTGTATGAAGTGAGAATGAATTATTTTTTTCTCCTTTGCCTATTGGCATTTTATCAGTAGGTAAATCGATAACTGAATTATTCCTTACAATTACAGGAGCATTGTTAGCTGCAGCATAGTTGATTTTGTTATTTTCAAAACAAAGTAAAATACCATCCATTCCATCCTGAGCGCCATCTTGTGAAACGCTTTCTATTAAACGCTGACGAACATAATTTAAAATTTCATTGGGTTGTTTTATGTTTTTTTCGGTAATTGCCTCGTTCAAAAATGAACTATTCAGCAAACTCATAAATGCTCCCGGAACACCATGACCGGTTGAATCACAAATAGCCAAATAAAAACGGGATAAAGGTAGATCTGTGTCCATGGATGAATCACTGGTATTGGAGGAGAGAAGTTCCCCTTTACCTCTGTCTACTATCCCTTTATTTAAAGTTGCCCAATAAAAATCTCCACTTACAATATCTTTTGGCTGAAACAAAACGAAATATTCTTTTAAGTTTTGTTGTAATAACGCATCATTAGCAAGCAATGTATATTGAATACGTTTTGCATAATTGATCGAATCAACAATTTCTTTTTGCTTTTCCTCAATGAATTCATTTTTTTTCTCCACCAACTCTTTTTGTTCAACCACTTCCGCTGTTCTTTGTTTTACGGTCAGTTCCAGTTTTTCTTTTTCTTTAATTAATGAGGCTGTACGCCACCTGAAAAACAAACCGATAGAAGATAATACAATAAACAAATAGCTTGAGTACATCCACCAGGTACGATACCATGGAGGCAAAACTGTAAATGTATACGTTACCGGTTCGCTCCAAATCCCATCCGGACTTTGAGCCTTCAGTTTAAAGGTGTAAGAGCCTTCATATATATTGCCGAATGTTGCGAATGTTTTATCTGTGGCTGGATTCCAGTCACTGTCATATCCTTCTAAAAAGCACTGATAGCGAACAAGCTGTGGCCGCCCGGTTTCAATTGCTGCAAAATCGAATGTAACATTGTTATGTTTGAATGGCAACTCCAGATTTAGAGGCAAATTATAAAAACGAGTGATGCTATCAAATTTTATTTCACTGAATTTTTTAATCATTTCATCTCTTTGAACATAACTTAAGTGGTGCCCGAAGTTAATGACCTCTTCATTAAGGATAGCAAGAGAATCATTTTTATCACTCTGTTCGTTGGCACTAATACCGGCCAGTCTATCAGACTTCAAATTATACCAACTGATCTTCTCTCCATGTATTTTCAACGCCTGTATAAACACCTTTGGAGGATCAATACTTTTATGTATTGCTTTGTAATCAAATCGCACCAGTTTATTGCCAGTGCCTGCCCATATTATTCCTTTGCTATCTATAAACAAAGCACTTGTGTTTATATCTTTAATCGGATAACCGTTATTGTTGTTAAAAATTTCAAATTTTGGTTCAATAGTTTCAGAAGAAATAGAATTTAGTTTTAACCCGGACAAACCTAAGTTTGTACCGAACCAAATTACATTGTTAATTGTATCCTCAGCAATAGCGTATATCACATCATTAGCCAATCCATCAGCAGAAGTATATGTTGTGAAAGGTTTAGAACCAATACTATCTTTAGCCAAAGGGTCATATTTACTAACACCGCCATCAGTACCAAACCAAAGATTGCCCGATTTATCCTGAATACAACTTAAAACTGTATTATTAGCTAAACCCTGTGCAGTTGTATAATTTGTAAAGGATTCGGAACCAGTCCCGAACTTAGCTGAAGGGTCATATTTACTCAGGCCATTACCATTACTGCCGAACCAAATATTGCCACTTTTATCTTCTGTGATACACTTAACAACATTATTTGCCAAGCCCTGGGCTGTAGTATAATTAGTAAAAGATTTCCCATCAAATTTATAAACCCCATTTCCATAAGTACCAAACCAAATATTTCCAACTTTATCTTCAATGATGCTCAAAACACCTTTATTTACCAAACCTTGAGCAGCAGTATACATCGTAAAAGAATCACCGTCATACTTAATTGCCCCATAACCACACCCAAACCATACATTCCCGTTTTTATCATTAATTGTACTCCTCACGTTAGACATCATTGCATTGCTGATATTCCAAAAAGATCTTCCATCATATCTACAAACTCCAGCACTTGTCCCAACCCATATATCGCCATTTTTATCTTCATTGATGTGCCAGACCTTCCCCAATGACAAGCCTTGATTCGAAGTAAAACTCGTACATGATTTTCCATCATATTTATTCAACCCATCACCGGCAGTTCCAAACCAAATATTTTCCATTTTATCCTCAGTAATGCTATGAACAGTATTATTTGACAAGCCCTGATCTGTAGTGAAATTAATAAAGGATTTTGAAATGGAGTCGTACCGGCTAACACCTGCTCCAGTGGCAAACCAAATATTTCCCTTTTTATCTCTATTTATGCTTTGTACATTATTATTTGTTAGCCCCTGCGTTGTCGAATAATTGGTAAAAGAATTTTCTTCTGCCTTTGTAGAGGGATTGTATTTGCTTACTCCTCCTCTTGTACCAAACCAAACATTTCTATTATTATCTTCTATGATACCGGTTACATCATTATTTACCAAGCCTTGATTTGTAGTAAAACTGATGAAAAATTCTGACCCTGTTTTGTGTGAAGCCGAAGGGTTGTATTTATTGACCCCTGCATTAGTACCGAACCAAAGATCACCCGACCTATCTTTAAAACTACTTGAAACATTATTACTTAATAGCCCATTATCCATAGTAAAATTGAAAAAAAAATTACCGGAGTTGCTGCTTTTTAAAGAAGGGCTATATTTACTCACTCCATCCTCAGTGCAAAACCATAGATTCCCCTCATTATCTTCAGTGATACTTTTAACAATGTTCCCCACAAGGCCTTGCGCTGTGGTGTAATTGGTAAATGATCTGCCATCGTATTTACTCACTCCGCTACCATTGGTGCCAAACCATAAATTTCCAAATTTATCTTCTGTTATCGTTTTAATAAGATTACCGGCTAAGCCCTGAGCTGCTGTAAAATTGGTAAAGGATTTCCCATCATAGCGGCTAACACCGCCTCCATAAGTGCCAAACCACAAATTCCCTTTTTTATCTGAATATCCGCATGAAACAATACTTAATGCCAAACCTTGTTCGGTATTATAGTTTTGCATAAAAGTAACCCCACCGGCTTCACCGGAAATTAGTGGAATTATTTTGGGTGAAGAAAAAGTAACTACCTGGGGACCGTTGCTGGTCGGAATTGTATATTCATTATTTCCATTTGTGGATTTAACTATAGTAATTGGTTTCGGACAATTATCCAATAAAGTTATAGTGGAATGAGCAGCGCTAATTACAACCGGAGGAGCAAAAGAAATCTCTTCTTTTTTTTTCTCCTGTTTTTGATGATTATTGCAAGAGAAAAAAATGGGAATTAAAAACAAAATAAATAAAAATCTGCGCATGGTTTTGATTTGTAAAACAAGAATCATTCGTTATCAGTAAACTATATTCGCATACCAATTATAAGTATATCATCCACCTGTTCCAAATTGCCTTTCCAATTTTCAATGGTAGTGGTAAGTATTTGTTTTTGATCTTCCATCGACTTTTGTTCTATGGAAATCAACAGCTCTTCCAATTGTTTGTATTTGAATTTTTTTCCTTTGGCCCCCCCAAACTGATCGGCATAACCATCGGTATAAAAATAAAGCATATCGCCTTTTTTGGTATCTATTGTATGAAGTGTAAATGAGCTGTTTTTTTCACCCTTCCCTATTGGCATTTTATCGGTTGGTAAATTAATAATTAAATGATCCCTTAAAATTACGGGCGCATTATTTGCCGCAGCATAGGTAATTTTACCATTTTCAAAACAAAGCAAAATCCCATCCATTCCATCCTGTGCACCATCTTGCGAAACACTTTCTATTAACCTTTGGCGAACATGATTTAAAATTTCATTGGGTTGTTTTATGTTTTTTTCGGTTACGGCTTCATTCAAAAATGAAATATTTAACAAACTCATAAATGCGCCAGGAACACCATGGCCTGTAGAATCACAAATAGCAAGATAAAATCTTTCTACATTCTCCTCTTTACCATTTGATATTGGTAAACTGTCAATTATTTTAGTTGCCCAATAAAAATCACCACTAACAATATCTTTTGGTTGAAACAAAATAAAATGTTCTTTTAAATTTTGCTTTAATAAACTGTCATTTGCAAGCAAGGCATATTGAATTCGTTTTGCATAATTGATTGAATCAACAATTTCTTTTTGTTTTTCTTCAATAAGTTCTTTTTGTTCTACCACCTCGGTTGTTCTTTCTTTTACTGTTCGTTCCAGAACTTCTTTTTCTTTCCTTAAGGATGCGGTACGCAATCTAAAGAACAATCCAATGGAAGATAAAAAAGTAAGCAGGTAGCATGAATACATCCACCAGGTGCGGTACCAGGGTGGTAAAACTTCAAACGTATATGTTACAGGGACGCTCCATATTCCATCCAGGCTGCAAGCCTTCAGTTTAAAGGTATAAGAACCTTCAGGTATATTCCCGAATGTAGCAGTTTTTTTATCAGTTACTGGGCTCCAGTCGCTATCATAACCTTCTAAAAAGCATTGATAACGAACCATTTCTGGCTTTTCGGTTTCAATGGCAGCAAAATCAAATGTAACATTATTGTGTTTGAATGGCAGCACAAGATTTACAGGTAAAGGATAAAATCGGCTTACGCTATCAAATTTTACATCCCCAAATTTGCTACGCAAAGCCCCACGCTGAGCGGCCGTTAAAAGGTGATTAAAGCTGACAACCTCTTCATTCACAATCGCAAGGGAATCTTCAATGCACAGCCCTTCAAGGTTTTCAAAATTAGTATTCGCAAGTTTATTCACATCTCTCCTCAAAGAGTTATCAGATTTTAAGTTATACCATGAGATAGTTGAGCCATGAATTTTTACGGCTTGAATAAATACTGCTGGCGGGTCCGGACTTTTATGAATACCGCTATAATCAAAACGAACCAGTTTATCGCCTGTACCTGCCCATATTATTCCTTTTCGATCTAAAAATAAAGCTCCTGTATTTAAATCTTTTATTGGATAGCCTGTTTTACTGTTAAAGTTTTCAAATTTAACTCCTTCTGTCCCTGAAGATAATGAACTTAGTTTTAATCCCGACAAGCCCAGATTTGTTCCCAACCAAATTGTATTATTTAACGTATCCTCAACAATACCGTATACCACATCATTTGCCAAGCCCTGAGCGGTAGTAAAAATTGTGAACAGAGGAGCACCTCCTGACCTTGAAAAAGAACTGGAGTTTCCTTCGCCTTTTGGAGGGGAGGTAGGATTGAGGCAACATACACCACCGCCAGCTGTACCAAACCATAACGTCCCTGTTTTATCTTCCAGCATGCTAAAAATGGTATTATTCGGAAGTCCTTGTGTCATCGAATAATTAGTAAAGCTACCCACAGGCCCACTAAATCCATCACTGGAAGATTGCCGCGCATCAAATTTGCTAATACCATTTTCATTTGTTCCGAACCACATATTCCCCCTTTTATCTTCAATGATGCACTTAACGGTATTATCAGCAAGCCCATGTTTTGTTGTATAATTTGTAAAGGATTTAACTAACTTTCCATTTATTTTTTTTAAGTCTTTTTGATTTTCTAAAGGTATGTTTACTCCACGTTCAATAGCCTCCACACGGTTGCCATCGAATTTACTCACCCCTCCGCCATAGGTACCGAACCAAAGATTTCCTATTTTATCTTCAGCAATACTCAAAACAGAATTGTTTGCCAATCCCTGAGCCATAGTATAATTAGTATAATTTTTTCCATCAAATTTGGTTACTCCAAAACCACTCCCGAACCAAATGTTTCCTGTTTTATCCTTGATTAAACACCTCACACTACTCAATATAAAAGAGCATCTGTAATTTGTAATTGATTTTCCGTCATATTTACTTATTCCACTGCTATTACCAAACCAAAGATTTTCTTCTTTATCTTCGGTAATATTCCAAACCTTGTCGGAGAGAAGCCCTTGATTAACCGTAAAACTAGTAATGGATTTACCATCGTATTTACTGAGCCCTCTTCCTGATGCTCCGCCAATCCAAAGGCTTCCCTTTTGGTCTTCGGTGATATTTAAAACAAGATTTCCGGGCAAACCCTGAGCAGTTGTGAAATTTGTAAAAGGGCTATTACCCGTTCTATTTTTTAAACTTGGATCGTATTTGCTCAACCCTCCAGCTGTTCCAAACCAAAGATTCCCACCTTTATCTTCAATGATACTAAAAACTGAATAATGCGGCAAGCCTTGAGCCTTACCATAATTAGTAAAACGTTGCTCCTTCTCCCATTCTTTTATGTTGGGATCGTATTTATAAACTCCTCCTAAATAAGTACCGAACCAAATATTTCCCATTTTGTCTTCACAGATACTTTTAATATCGTACTTATCCCTATAAAGGATTTTTATTATATTTAACTTATTAGTAATCAGCAAATAGAATGAATATTTTAGAAATAAGCAAAAATTACAATACTCAAGCCAAATGTATTGCTAAACTTGAAAAATTGCGATGGGGGAA
>JAURXZ010000024.1 GCA_030654175.1 Bacteroidia bacterium | reverse complement strand
GGAATCAACATCCATAACAGTAGCTAAATAAGTACCGGCAGATAAACCAGTGGCCATGTGTGAGGTCTGAACAGGATTGGTGTTCCATGAATAGGAGTAAGGTGCTGTACCGCCCGAAGCATGAACCATTGCTGAACCATTGAAGCTGTTCAGACAACTTTCCTTCACAATAGATCCTTGTGTGAGCTGTAAAGGTAACGTTTGAAGCACTGTTACACTATCTTGTTTGGATTGACAGAATGCATCGTTTACTATATAGCTATAAGTTCCTGGAGTTAAACCCATAATTGTATCGGTCGTTTGCCCGCCTTGCTGCCAGGTATAGCTGTAAGGTGCTGTTCCACCGCTTGCAAGAACAGTTGCAGTTCCGGGATCACAGGAGACATTTGTTGAAGTAGCCGTGGCAACCAGTTGAGGCGGTGAAGGACAAGTGGCGCCAAAATTGGCCACAAAGGCTTTTCCACAGGCTAAAAGATCTCCATTGCCGGCAACTATGATGTCGTAAACATTATTAAGAGTGGGAATGGAGGAAACGGGACTCAATGAAGCATCGTACTTTTCGATGGAATTCATAGTGCCTACATAAATATTTCCGCAATAATCAAAAGCGATTCCGCTACAACTGTTCGCAGCACCATTTGGCACCGGCACACTGTTCACAAAGGCGAGGGTGCTTTTAAGGAACCTGCGTAAATCAAGTCCATCATATATGTATAAATAAGGGCCACTTATTGTAAGTGCATTATAGCCAGTGGCGTAACTGTATAAGTTGTTATATCCAGATATGCAAAATCCGGGGGAAGTTACCAAGGAACCTGCCGGTGTAAAATCAGCATTGGTCTTGCGTATCATACATGGCGAAGCGCCATGGTGTATTGAATAAATGTCCCCGTTACAATCGGTTGCAATTGCCCATGTATCTGAAGGGTAACTAACCGTATTTGTCATCAGGCCTGTTGTTGTGTCAATTTTTGTTAAACTGTTGGGTGAAAAATTTCCACCCATTGATAAAATAGTTTTTGATTTATTAAAACTAAGTCGCCAGTTTTCAGCGCCCTCGATAACCGTGTAAACATTACCACCCAAAGTGTTTAGCTTGGATAATTTGGCAGTATAGGATTCAGCCAGATACACCGTACCTGCATTACTTACTGCTATATCACCATAATACTGCATGGCTGTGGGGTGTGTCCACAATAAAGCACCTAAAGGATCATATTTTTGAACTTCGTAATTATAGCTATTTCCACCACTTACATACACATTGCCTAAAGAATCTTCTTGTATATCAAAAGCATTATTTGTTAAAGGCAATGCGGGGTTGATAGTCCATGGATCTATTATCAGATCTTCCGTAATTTTAAGTGATTGGTTCTCTGTAATAATTTCAACCAGATTCCCGGTTATAGTATATTTGAAAGGTATTGTTTTATTGCTTTTTGTAAAGGCAATAGGCGCATTGTCGATGAGGTCTCCTAAGGTGGCTTCTATGTGCAAATTTCCTTTTTCGTCCAGGTAAAGATTCTTGCTGCCCTGCATTTGGTAAGCGATAACAGGGATATTAAATCCTGCACGAACAATAAATTTATATTTAATACCGCCCTCTTCCGGAAGCTCAAATTCAGCATCCACGCCTTCATAAATATTTGAATAATAAAGTTTTTTATAAGCCGAAACATGGTCATAATGTGAATTATCAGCATATCTTCCATACGTATAGTAGTTCTTTACTTTCTCATTTCCAAATATCTGCATCATAGGATTGACATTAACCCATTGCATTGTCACTGATTCCCATTCAGTCAATTGTTTGTTTTCATTCCCCTTTCCCTTCTCTTCTCCTCTTTCCTTTTTTTCTGTTTTTGAAAACATAAACGTTATACCGGAATTGGTAAAATAAGTCTTGAACTCCGCGTTGTTTACTGCAAACAAAATTGTTCCCGGAACAGCTGTTTTATTCTCTTCTAAATTTTTTTTAAATTGCCCCTGCTCCTCAATGAATACTTTATTTTCAAAAGGAACGGTCAGAAATTGTTTATTTCCTTTTGAAGAGATTGTTTGCGAAAACAAAGAAACTCCGGAACTCCCTATAAAGAAAAGAAGAAGCACCAAGAAACTGAACGCAACTCTCCCTGATACAGGTAGGCCCAAGATGCCTGCTAAAAGTCGGTTAAGTAGCTTAGTGAATGTTTTAAATCTTCTTTTTTTCATTTGTTTATTTACGCCTTAAAAAAAACCGAAAATTATCGCCTCCCATTGCAAGAGGCAAAAGGACCGTCTTTATCGCAACAATGTTACTATACCTTTATAGTCATGCTTTTTCATTTTATGATCTGTGATCTTAAAATTATAAATATAAACATCTGTTTGTGCACCTTCCGCTCCTTGATTTGCCTTGCCATCCCAAGGTTTATTCATATCAGTGGATTTGTAAATAAGACTACCCCACCGATCAAAAATACTCATTTCAAATTCGGTGATAAAAATTCCTTTACCTGAAAAGCTGTCATTTATGCCATCACCATCGGGTGTAAAAACATTAGGAATATAAAATAAAAAATTAGGTTCAACAATTACAGTTTGATATGCAGTATCAATACAATTGTATTGAGTGGAAGTGATCAACACTACTGTGTATGTACCGGTATCTGAATAAGTATGAGGAGCCGGGTTAAAAACAGAAGAAGTATCTGAATCCCCAAAACTCCAGTTCCAATAATTACCTCCGGTGGTCAGATGTGTAATTGAAATAACAGGATCTACAATAGTTGTTATTTGTGGCTGAACTGTGAAACTCGCATCTGGCAAAGGGTATACTGTTATATAATTATTTTTAGATAAAACACTCACACAGCCACTATCAGAAGTAACGGTTAAAGTTGGAGAATAAGATATTGGCAAATAAACAGCTTCATTGGTATAGCAATGAAACAGATCCTGAGAATTACTTGTTGGACTTCCATCTCCCAAATTCCATAACAAGGCTGCATTATTACCCGTGGAAATGAATGATGAATTTTGATAACTAATACACAAAGGCTCACATCCGATAGTATCACTTGCCGTAAAACTCACAACCGGATTAGGATTAACAACTCTTATTTTACTTATTGAATCCAAACAACCGAAATTTGAAATGGTCAGTAACTGAATAGTATAGGAGCCTGCAGCTGAATATAAATGAGAATTATTTTGATTGTTGCTTATCGCACTTCCATCACCAAAATCCCATGTCCAGAATTGTATGCTATCTGTTGGCAGAATATTCGATAGGTCATTGAATTGAACATTGCTTCCGTCACAAACATTTGATGCGCTGAATTCTGCATCAGGCAATGGGTGCACCACCACACTTTTTGTTATCGTATCCTTACAATTATTATTGGATGTTGAAATTAAAGAAACAAAATAAGTGCCTGGATTTGTATATGTATGGCTTGCATTTTGAATCGTTACAAGCTGGCTTGCATCACCAAAATCCCAGGCCCAACTTGCAATACTTCCACTTAAAATGTTTGACGAATCATTAAAATTCATTACCTGATTTAAACAAACATTGTTAAAACTAAAATTAGCAACTGGCATAGGAAACACTGTGATGGAATCTTGCAAAGTATCTGAACAACCTAGATTGGAAGAGTAGGTTATTAAAGTGATCTGATAGTTTCCGGGAGAAGAATATAAATGGCTTAAACTCCATTCTGAAGTGTTTAAAGGACTTCCGTCTCCAAAACTCCATGACCAGTTTGCTGTATTACCCATTGTAGGATTGCTGGTTGTATTTGTAAACAGGGCAGAATCTAATAAACAGGTATTGCTGAATGTGAATGCTGAACCTGGCGCATCAAACGTTTTTACCTGAATATTGGATGCATTGGAACAGCCATCAATAGTTGTGGTTACCAATGTAACAGAGTATGTTCCCGGAAGTGAAAAATAATGATTAGGGTTTTGGACACTACTTGTAGTGCTATTATCTCCAAACACCCACAAATAGCTTGCAATTGAACTTGAGTTGTCAACCGAAGAAGTGTTATTAAAATAAATCGTATCTCCTAAACAGACATCGGTATGCGTGAAACCGGCCACCGGATTAAAATAAACCTGAACGGGTTTAGTAATAGAATCAGTACATCCATCAGTTGTAGTTACAGTTAATGTAACATTATAAATTCCGGAATTTGCATACGTATAACTTGGGTTACTACTGGTATTTATGGCACTATTATCTCCAAAATCCCAATTCCATGCTGAAATAGTACCCAGGCTTGAATCACTAAATACCATTGCTTGATTTTTGCAAACAGGCTGTGCATTAAAATTTGGAACTGGTAAACAATTTACAATAACGGCTTTGGTAGTGCTGTCTCTGCATCCATCGTCTGATGTTACCACTAATTTCACATTGAATGTATCACATGTAATATAGGTATGCCCGGTATTTTGCAAAGCAGCCGTGTCACCATCACCAAAATCCCAGTGCCAATAACTGAGGTTTCCTCCATTGATGGTTGTTGAAATGTCGTTAAGTGACATGGAGTCTCCTAAACATACTGCGGGGGCTGTAAAATCTACAATAGCGTTCCCGAAAATATGTAACGAATAAGTAGAAGAATCCAGTTTCACTTCACATCCATTTGGATAAGCCGTTACCAATAAAACTAAATACGTTCCTGTATCCGCATAAATATGAGTAGGATTTTGTAGAACTGAAGTGGTTGAATCTCCAAAATCCCACTTCCAGGAACTTGGCACATAGGTGGCCGTACCTGTAAAACTTATAGTACTCCCATTACAAGCAGGAAGAGGGTTCACAGTAAAACTTTGATCCTCAAGGTTTCTAATATTTGTACCCGCCAGGTACCCATACGATTCAGGTGATCCGAAGCCATAAGCTATGGCGTTAAATCCACTATCAGCAGTGATTGTATGAGTACCATCTGTTACTGTGTTTTGTGAATAGGAATAATCAGGTTTGAAAGGAACAGGGATAAAAGGGGCAGCCACACCATCCAGAAGACAACTTCCCACATCGGCTGTTTTCATTACTATATTAATATATTGTCCCGTAATATTTTGTTCAGGTGAAGAATAGAGCAGCACATTATTGATGGTCTGTTCAAGCGGACTGAGTATTAACATAAAAGGGTCACCCGTCTGATTATCACAACCAGACGTTCGTGCATACTGTGCAAGCATAATGGGCTTATCGGCTGTAACATAAGCCGGGACATTTAATAAAGTGTCGAAGTACTGTGTTTGATTTAAAGAAATGGCTACCCCGTTAATTATAACATTAGTCGCGTTAGTGCCGGCCATTACCCGAAAAATATCTCCTACGCGGCTTTTTAAAGGTGATGTAATAAAGTTCTTCCCCCAGGTGTTAACAGGGTACATTTCTTCATATAAATTATCTCCCGAACCTGCACCTGAACACCCAAGCGAATTCCAGGTACTCCCTGAAAATACAGCAACTTTTTTACAGAGGGAGCTGTCGTTACTGTATGCAAGAACTTTGCTTCCGGTAAGGTCTGTGCTGGATTGTACCTGATAGGCCTCTCCTTGTTGTAAAGTAACAACAAAAGGAACATTGGCTAAATTACCTCCAGTTGTATTCGCTTTGGGTGTTATTTGCACTATTGTACTGTCTTCAGTAGCTACAACAAGAAACTCGGATTTATATCCACTTGCCTGGGTAAAACACATGGCATAATACTCTTTTCCCAAGGCAGCAGTGGGTAGCATCAAAGTAGCATCCGATCGCGCACTTGCATATATATGGGCATAAGCAGCAACCTTATCGTTAGAAACAACATGGATACCTTTTTGTTCCAGACAATCCGAACATCCGATATATGCTGTGGCGGATGGCACCTGAACAATAGTAATTGTATTTGCAATAACTGTAAATGGTTGAGACCACCCCTGAAGAGGTACAGAAACTGTACCGGAAGTATTCACATCCGAAGTGATGTAAAGTTTGAAATTAGATCCTGCGCCATCTATGTGTCCCATATAACCAACCCAAAAATCGGTTCCACGGTTTGAAAAATCCTGCGATACTACTTGATTGGGATAATAAATTAAGAACAAAAAAAATAGACCTATGCAAAAACCGCACCCCCTCCGCGTAACCCCTCCTCCGCATAAGTGGGACGATAAGGAGAGTTGGTAAATGCTAAATTTATCTTTTACTCTTTTCATTTTACCTTTTTTACATGGCCCTCCCCCTTTGAGAGAGAGGAGGCTAAACAGCCTGTGGCTTTTTGATCCAATCCGCGCAAAGCAAGAGAGGCTTCGTTTTTTTTCTACTTCACCAAAGTAACAATACCTTTATACTCGTGTTTTTTTCTTTTGAAATCAGTAAGATTGATCACATAAACATATACATCCTGTTGTGCCACTCCGCTGCCATAATTTGCTTTACCATCCCACGGTTCTAGCAGATCTTTTGTTATAAAAACCATATTCCCCCAACGGTCGAATATCCTCATTTCATATTCATCAATGAGTATACCTTTTCCAGTAAATGAGTCATTTATTCCATCACCATTAGGCGAAAATACATTAGGAACATAAAATGCAAAGTCCGGGTCTACAATGATTGTTTTATAAGCAGTGTCGATACAATTGTATTGGGTAGAAGTGATCAATGTTATCACATAAGTGCCTGTATCGGCATAAGTATGAGGTCCAGGGCTGAAGATGGAAGAAGTATTCGAATCACCAAAATTCCAGTTCCAAAAATCACCTCCGATAGATAAATTTGAAGTTGAAATAACAGGATTGATTATAGATACTACTTCCTCCTCAACTGTGAAATCAGAAACCGGGTTTGGGTAAACAGTAATATAATTGTTTTTAGAAACCGTTGTAACACATCCGCTATCAGAAGTAACCGTTAGTGTTGGCGAATAATATGCGGGCGAATAAACAGAACTGTTTGTGTAACAATGAAGCAGATCTTGGGAGCTTGTTGTGTTTCCATCACCGAAATCCATCAGTTGGGAAATATTACTTCCAGTTAAAATGGAGGATGAATTTTGAAAAGGAGCACAAAGTGGTTCGCAGCCTGCCGTATCATTTGAAGTAAAAATAACGATAGGATTAGGGTTGACAAACACCGTTTTAGTAATTGAATCAGCACATCCAAAATTGGAAACCGTCAATAACTGAACTGTATAAGATCCGGGAGAAGTATAAAGGTATCCCCCGGTTATGGATTGATTGGTGTTAAGAGGGCTGCCATCATCGAAATTCCATGCCCGGAATTGAATAATGTCCGGGGTTAGGATGGACGATAAGTTATTGAACGGGATAGGTGTTCCATCACAAACATTTGAATAAGAAAAATCAGCGACAGGATTGGGATGAACCACAGCGCTTTTTACAAGGGTGTCCTTACATCCATTGTTGGTTGTTACAATTAAGGAAACGTTATACATTCCAGGGTTTATATAAGTATATACCGGGCTTGCGGCAGAAAACACAGGACTGTTGTCACCAAAATTCCAGGACCAGCTTACAATATTATCAATTGTAATCGTTGACAGGTCATTAAAATTCATCGCCTGAGTTAAACAAACATCGGTAAAATCAAAATCGGCAACCGGAAATGGATTCACCTTTACTTTCACGCTATCAGTGGAATTGCAGCCCTGTGAAGTGGAAGTTACAGTATAAGTGATGGTTCCCGGGGTTGTTAAGGTTACATCAGGATTTGAAATTGTTGTGCTGCTTAAGTTTGTTGCCGGGGACCAGCTGTATGTATAACCAACAGTTGTAGTGGTTCCAAGGGTACCCGGATTATTGGAACTACAGATACTAATATCTGTTCCTGCATTGGATACAGGAATTGCTTTTACAACAACCTTAACACTGTCGGTTGCTGTACAACCCTTATCTGTTGTTGTGGATAATGTATAGGTGGTAGTAGTGTTAGGTGTATTAATTGATGCCGTTGGGTTTGATATTGTTGTACTGCTAAGTCCTGCCGTAGGAAGCCAGCTATAGGTGTAACCGGGAGTTGATGGTGTTCCTATACTAGCCGGCACATTTGAAGGACATGCAGAAATATCAGTGCCCGCTCCGGTGCCCGGACCAGAACCGGAGGTAGGGACAACGGCCGGATTAACTGTTATGGTAACATAATTGCTTTCACAGGTACCCACCGATGTTGCCCTGAAATAGGTTGTTTCAGTTAAAGGCCCTGTGTTAAAAGGGGTGGCTGTTGCACCGGGAACGTTAGTCCATGGACCGGTAGAATCACTTGCAGATTGCCATTGAAAGGCTGAAAAATAACTTGTTAAATTTAAATTAGCGCTGCTCCCTGTACAAATAGACTGGCTTGAAGAGGCAACCGGTGGCGGGTTTATAATGGGTGGCACAATTATCTGCGGGGAGGAGGCCGGGTACATATTACAGCCATCCTCGGTAAAAACTGTACTTCCCGACACAACGGTAATTGTAATAGGTACCCCGGTAGGTAAGTTAGGAAACTTAAAAACAACCCAATCGTTGTAGGTGTTTGCCTTTCCGGAACAGGAACCAAATATCGTTATGGGATCATTGCAACCCGGCAAACCGGAATAGGGGGTGTCTTGTATATTATCGATAGGAGAACCCGTTACACTTGAGGTTACACCATTAATATTTAAATTAATGGTCATAGTGGTGGAGTTTGGGTCTGAATTGGCATGCCAGTGCTCTACGTAAAGGGTAAGCTCTCCGTTACAGCTCACACAATACCCTACCTGAACCGAGTGCCCATAAATATTGGAGCTACCGCTCAATACAATGAACAAAAAAATCACTTTTATATAATTGAAATATTTTTTCATGGTATCCACAAATTCAATTGCTACTTAAATAATCATCAAAAAATTTCCGACAATTATTTTACTAATGTAACAATTCCTTTATAATTATGTTTTTTACGATAAATATCAGTTCCTTTAATAACATAGATGTAAACATCGGGCTGGGCTATTTCGTTTCCATAATTTGCTTTACCATCCCATGGTTTGTAAAAATCATCGGAAAAGAAAACTGAATTTCCCCAACGGTCAAATATCGTCATTTCGAATTGACTGATAAAAATACCCTTTGGAAAAAAAGTATCATTTATCCCATCATTATTAGGAGAAAAGGCATTCGGAATATAAAAAGAAACATCGGGCCCGATAAATACTTTTTGATACGTTGTATCCACACAACTGTATTGTGTGGAAGTGATCAGCATTATTGTATAAGAGCCGGTATCCTGGTAGGTATACGGTGATGGGGTAATTACAGAAGACGAATCGATACCAATGCTGTAAGGTGTGGAAGCATCACCAAAATCCCATGTCCAGAAATCAGCTCCGGTTGACGCATCAACAAATGAAATAACAGGGTTCATGATGGTTTCTATTTCAGGTTGTGTAATGAACTTTGCAACAGGGTTTGGATAAACAGTAATGTAATTGGGTTTGGATAAGTAGCTGATACATCCACTATCAGAGGCAACTGTTAAATCTATATTAAAGGATAAAGGAGCATAAACAGAGTCATTTATGTAGCAATGACTTGGTTCGCCACTTGAGTTTCCATCACCAAAGTTCCAAAGCCAGGTAGCATTGCTGCCGGATGATATAGAAGAAAGGTCGGTAATGTTAACGCACCACAATTCACAGCCTGCCGTATCATTCGTTGAAAAGGCCAGGTCGGGATTAGGGTTAACTACCACTACTTTAGTAACTGAATCAGAACAGCCAAAATTGGAAACCACCATTAACTGAACAGTGTAAGAGCCTGCGCTTCCGTAAAGGTGGCCACCCGAAACGGATTGGTAAAAGTTAAAAGGACTGTTATCACCAAAATTCCATCTCCAGGATTGTAAAGTGTCTGTTGAAGGGATGTTGCTTAAATCATTAAATCCAACCGGGGTTCCATCACAAACATTTGCAGTAGAAAATTGTGTAAAGGGATTGGGATGAACTACTGTATTTTTTGTAACGGTATCTTTACATCCATTGTTGGTAGTGGTTACCAGGGTAACAGGAAATGTCCCTGCATTTGCAAATGTATAAACAGGATTTTGAGTAGTATCAAAAGGGCTGCTATCACCAAAATTCCACAAAAAACTCACATTAGTGCCACTTGAAACTGTTGATGAATCATTAAAAACAACAGGTTGATACAAACACTTATTAGTAAAACCAAAATTGGCAACCGGCAAGGGATCCACAATCACTGTTTCATTTCCGGTTTGAACCTGGGAGCAGGCAGTTATACTACCATCCTTCACACTTACAAGCTCATACAAAAATGTGCCCACTGTGCCGGTAGGGACAGGTACATTCACACTGTTGCCACCGGTGGTTGTTACTGTTTGGTTTGCTCCCCCATTAATTGTGTATGTAAAAGTATAAGGTGCAGTAGCCCCGGCTCCGGTAAAAGTAATGTTTGGAGGAGTTGTGTTTCTGCACACTTCCGTTGATCCCGCAATTGTTGCCGTAGGCAAAGGATTCACAATTACCGTTGCACTTCCGCTTTGTGTTTGAGAACAGGTGGTTGAACTGGCATCCATTACACTTACCAGAGCATAAGTAAATGTTCCTGCAACCAATGTAGGTACAGAAACCGTTACACTATTTCCTGTGCTTACCACCGTTGGTTGAGTTACACCATTTACAGTATACGTAAAGGTGTAAGGCGCTGTTGCGGAAGCTCCTGTAAATGTTATATCGGGCGCTGTTGCATTTTTGCATACCGCTGTTGTACCAGTTATGGTTGCAGTTGGTAGAGGGTTTACTGTTACGGTAGCGCCACCGTTTTGTGTTTGGGAGCAGGTGGTTGAGCTTGCTTCCTGCACATTTATCAGGGCATATGTATATACACTGGCCAGATTTGTTGGCACAGTTACACTTACACTGTTTCCACCGGTGGTGGTCACTGTCAGATTTGTTCCACTGTTGAGGGTGTATGTAAAGGTATATGGAGGTGTTGCGTCAGCACCGGTAAAGGTGATGCTCGGACTTGCGTCATTTTTACAAACTGCTGTTGTTCCTGATACTGTTGCTGTTGGCAGCGGATTCACGGTTATGGTCGCACTTCCACTTTGTAATTGGGAACAGGTAGTTGAACTGGCATCTTTTACACTTACCAGGGAATATATAAATGTACCCGCAGCGGTGGTAGGTGCCGGGATACTTATACTGTTACCGCTAATGGTAGTTATTGCCGGTTGAGCTACACTATTAATTGTATATGTAAAAGTATATGGTGCTGTAGCCGAGGCTCCGGTAAAAGTAATATTTGGTGCGGTTGCATTTTTGCATACAGTTGTTGTTCCCGCTATTGTTGCGGTTGGTAATGGATTTATGGTTACCGTTGCTGTACCGCTCTGTGCCTGAGAACAGGTTGTTGAACTGGCATCTTGAACACTTACTAAAGAATACACATAGGTATTATCTGAAGTTGTGGGCACAGCAATTGTTACACTATTGCCGCTGATGGTGGTTATTGTTTGATTTATACCACCATTTATTCCATAGGTGAAGGTATAGGGTGCTGTACCGGCTGCTCCTGTGAATGTAATATCCGGGGAAGCGGCATTTTTACAAACAGCTGTTGTACCTGCTATTGTTGCAGTTGGTAATGGGTTAACGGTTACCACCACAGTATCTTTTGAAGTACAGGTAAGAGCAGTGGTAGTTACAGTATAACTTTTAGTGCCCGGTACATTTAATACTGCTGTAGGATTTGATATTGCAGCATTGTCGAGACCCAGTGCGGGGGACCAGCTATATGTATAACCGGATGTGGTTGCTGTGCCAATGTTGCCCGGGAAATTAGTAAAACAAGCCGTTATATCTGCACCCGCGTTGGATACAGGAATTGGATTTACAGTTACTAAGATACTATCAACAGAAGTGCAACCAAAAGCAGAGGTTGTTACTTTATAGAACCGGGTAATGGGAGTAGTTAAGAGCACTGTTGGGTTTGATACCGATATACTACTGAGCCCACCAGCGGGGGACCAGCTATAGGAATAACCGGTAGTATTTGTTGTACCCAGATTACCGGGAGTGCTGGTGGGACAGCTAGTGATACCAGCCCCCGTCCCCAGATAAGAACCAGCCCCTGCATTGGAAACTGGTGCCTGATTAACAATAATACTAACCACATTGCTTTCGCAGGCCCCTGTTTCCAATGCCCTGTAATAAGTGCTTGTAGTTAAAACTCCGGTGGGAAGGGTGCTGCCGGTTGCACCGGGGATATTTGTCCAGGGGCCACCAGGTGCGGGGGCTGATTGCCATTGAAGGCCACCTGAAAAACCGGTTAAGGTCAATGTTGCACTTCCTGAACCACATACCGTATCATTCTCCGTTGCCACTGGCGGAGGGTTAATATCACAAGGTACAACAATAACGGGTGAAGATACCGGATACATGCCGCAACCATCCTGAGTAAAGGCTGTACTACCCGACCGAACAGTAATAATAACAGGCACTCCGCAAGGTAAATCAGGGAACTTAAAAACCGCCCACTCATTGTATGTGTTTGCGTTACCCGGACAAGATCCGAAAATGTTTATTGGATTAACACAACCTGGCAAATTTGCAAAAGAAATATCTTGTAAATTAGCTATAGGAGAACCTGTTACAGTTGTCGTTACACCATTAATGTTCAGATCAATGGTCATTGTGGTACTATTTGGATCTTCGGTACCATGCCAATGCTCCACGTATAAAGTAAGTTCCCCTGTACAACTTACACAGTAACCAACCTGCACAGAATGCCCGTTAACACTTAAGCTGGAGCTTAATGCGAGGAACAAAAAAACAAATGCAAGTGGGTTGTAAAAAAACTTCATATGTTGGAATTAAACAAAATTTTGCGTTTTAAAACATTAAGGTTCTTAAATAGATGATAAAACAGGGAAAAAAGTTGCATCAATAGTCATAATAGCTGCCCTAAAACAACAAAAAATATTTTTTTAAATTATCTATCCGCAGATATTGGCAATTTGTGGTGCTTTTCGGTGAGTATTTCTCTATTGTTTTATTAATTGAACCAATCGAATAGCTGCTGTTTTATTCTTTGTTTTCAATTGCATGGTATAAACCCCTGATTGTAAACCAATATCCTTAAGGTTTAAATTAAATTCATAATGTCCCACATCCTGAGCTCCTTTTGCCAAAGAATAAATTTTTTCACCTACCATATTATACAATTCAAAGTTAACATCTGATTTTTCAGGAATAAAATAACTAACCATTGTGGATTCCGTTATTGGGTTTGGATATATCGAGTAGCCTAAGGCGGCAATTGTTGATTCTTTTATGCCAACGTTATTTACAGTGATCAGTTGCATCGTTGTATCGTTGCCACAATCGCTGGTAACAATTAAGGTAACAGGAAATTGACCGTTGCTGGTATACACATGGGATGGATTTTGATTGATAGAGGCCGCACCATCACCAAAATACCATTGATAAGTATAATTTATATTTGGCGGATTGCTGAACTGTACCTGGGTCCCTCCATTGATAATATGAGTAAAAGAAGCAGTTGGGCCAACCATCTGTTGCGTTAATGTAATTGGTGTTGCAGCCCAATTGTTGGTTTCATTGCTTTCCAGGAAATTATTATCCGGATCGGTAATAGAAACAATATAATAATCCCCATTACAAACACCTGTAAGATCTATGGACATACCTGCCATACCCTGACTATAAACATCAAGGTTACCAACATAAATGCCCTGATCAGATCCACAGCCATTAACAAGGCCAAATGGAGAATTAGGAATATCAGCCTGAGTTAAAACAGTTCCATAATTACCATCTTTACAATAACCATAATCGCTTGTACAATCACCCAGGTTAATTAAACAAAAAGAAACTTTTGTTCCTGTAGCAATAATAGGCCATGTAGTAGCATCTGGATTCGAAGTGGATTTACGCAATGAGAATCCTGCCCAATTATCAACATGGATATGCCCGTGAGTAGGATGATAACTCATTACACTATTCGTTAATACATTACTTGATGTAATAACCCCATTATTTTTATGGTAAATGGTCTGTACTAACTTCTGCTTAGGGTAACTTCCATCCGGACAAGTTACCGTGGCGCAGGGCACTAACACCGTTCCGCAATAGCAGGAATCAGAACCATGTATTTCCATTGGGCCCCAGCCAATGTTGGGGGTTGCATTACTTAACGTTATATAACCGGGATATTCGGTATGATTATTTTGAATAATTAAAGCTGATGCTGTCATATCAGGCAACAGATCGCAAAGTTGAGATCCATCAGGACAAACACAAGCCATTCCATTTGTCATGCCGCAAGGGCCACCCGGAGTTCCTCCAAATATAGTATCTGCCGGGGGATTGGCACCAAAGGTTATTGAAAATGACACCACATCCCCTGTATCGGAGTTCACCTCATCTAAAGCACAAAGATACCAAATGCCATTCGGGTCCTGCAGGTTGTTCAATAAATTAGTAGATTCAAATGGGGCGAATGTCCCTGTAAATGGTGGCGTTCCTGATCCTATTGCACCATTGCTGCCGTTAGCTGAAAAACAGGTATTGGTAAAATCATTCCCCGAACTACCATTATTGCTTGCCAATAAAATAACTGTTCCATCCGGAGCTTTTAATCTTATTTTTAAATCGCTGTCCCATGTGTGCGTAACATCAATACAGACTTTTGTTAAGCCGAAGGAAGTAGTGTTTATTTGTGTTGGTAATCCACTAATTGTTAATGGAAAACAAACTTCGGTGTTATTGTCGGGGATGGATCCTCCGGTGGAGTTAGTAAACGTTTGGGCGTTTACCGAAATATATAGAAAAACAAAAAAAAAGAGTAGATTTTTTTTCATCAGGTTGGATTTAAAAATGTTCTTGCAATTTATACTAAATTTTTAAAAAATCAAAATTTTTAAAATCAATATGCTCTCACATTTTCGCCTTCCATATAATTGATGAAGGATTTATTTACCACTTTATTACCACCCGGGGTTGGATAATTTCCGGTAAAATACCAGTCGCCAGTATTGTTGGGACAAGCATTGTGCAAACCTTCTATGGATTGATAAATAATGTCAACTTCGGCATTAATATCTTCCGAAAGTAGAAGTTCGGCAATCTTTTTGGAAATTTGTTCGGTTGTAAATTGCTTATATATTTCTTTTACTACGTTGGTAATATTTTCTTTGGGCAAACCTTCCTGTGCCTTTGCTTTTTCGTAAAGCTCATCCAGCAGGTTTTCTTTGAAATTATCTTTCAGCAACTGAACTGCTGCCTGAAAAGCAATAAAATCACCTAGCTTAGCCATATCAATACCATAACAATCGGGGTAACGAATTTGTGGAGCTGAAGAAACCACTACAATTTTTTTAGGCCCTAAACGATCAAGGATCTTTAAGATACTTTGCTTCAATGTGGTGCCACGAACAATAGAATCGTCAACAATTACAAGGCTATCCACTCCCTCCTTTATCACCCCATAAGTGGTATCGTAAATATGAGCAACCATCTCGTCACGCTGACTATCATTGGTAATAAAGGTGCGCAACTTAGCATCTTTAATTGCAATTTTGTGAACACGCGGGTGAATGGAAAGAATTTCAGTCAATTCGGATTCAGTGACATTGCTGCCCATTTTTAATATTCTGTGCTTTTTTATTCCGTTCAGATAATCGTGTAAACCCTCTATCATACCTCCAAAAGCTACTTCTGCTGTGTTTGGAATATAGGAGAAAACAGTGTTTTTCAGATCATAATCAACAGCTTTTAAAATAGCAGGACAAAGCTGATGTCCCAACATTTGACGCTCTTTATAAATAGAAGCATCGCTTCCTCTTGAGAAATAGATCCGCTCGAAAGAACAGGCAGTTTTTTCCTGTGGTTCAATTATTTCATGTTCTCCAAAAGTACCGTCTTTCTTAATGATCAGGGAATGGCCGGGTTTTAGTTCTTTAACCTTTCCAATAGGTACATTAAAAACGGTTTGAATAACGGGGCGTTCGGAAGTCACTACCACCACCTCATCATCAGAATAATAAAATACAGGACGAATACCATTGGGGTCGCGGAGTACAAATGCATCTCCATGCCCTAATAAACCGGCCATTGCATATCCCCCATCCCACTTTTTACTTGCATCTTTCAAAATGCTTTGTACATCCAAATGCTTTGCTATCAATCCGGAGATCGCTTCATTTGAATGTCCTTCTTTTTTGAATTTTTGGTATAAACGTTCATTTTCTTCATCCAGAAAATGACCTATCTTTTCCATAACAGTAACTGTATCAGCTTTTTCTTTTGGATGTTGCCCTAATTCAACTAACTGATCAAAAAGCTCGTCAACATTGGTTAAATTAAAATTTCCGGCAACTACCAGGTTGCGGGTCATCCAGTTATTCTGACGTAAAAACGGATGACAATTTTCAAGTCCGTTACCGCCAAAAGTACCATAGCGCAAATGGCCCAGGAACAATTCGCCAGTATAGGCTATGTTTTTTTTAAGCCAGGCGGCATTTTTAAATTTATCAGGATTTTTAGTGTAGATATCTTCGAACTTGCCATTGATTTTCCCGAAAATCTCTTTGATGGCGTTACTTCCAACAGCACGTGTGCGGCTTATGTAACGTGTTCCCGGTTCTACATCAAACTTTATATTCGCAACACCGGCACCATCTTGTCCACGGTTGTGTTGCTTTTCCATAAGCAAATACAATTTATTGACCCCATACAAGGGAGTACCATATTTTTTGATGTAATAATCCAGTGGTTTCAGCAAACGGATCATCGCTATCCCACATTCATGTTTTATTGCATCGCTCATAGTAAAATTGATTATTAGGTTTGATTACAAATTTACGATTTTTTTTTCTTAAAAAAGGATTTGAAACAGGGTTTAGACGAAGTGTGGTTTATAAAGCACCAATTTGTGATGAAAAAAGAGAAGAAATAGCAAAAAAATGGCGTTTTTTAGTTCAAACGATCGCAATTTGTGTTTTAACGATAGATTTTTCTCAATCAGACCCATACAGCCAGGCGAGTGGTTTCATTTCCAAATATTTACCTATATTCGCAGCTTCATTTTCAAAAAAGAAAACTAAAATCTGATTAATTTTAAAATTCACATGAAAAACATTTACAATTCTGCAAAAAAAGCATTCACATTAAAACCAAGCCTACAGTTTATCCTGATGTGTTTGGTTGTAACAATTTCAGTTAATATGAAAGCTCAGGTTACCGTTGCGGGTTCTACCGGTGCTAATGCTTCTTATACCACTCTAAAAGACGCTTTCGATGCCATTAACCTTAACAACAATCAAACAGGTAATGCAATTACGATAAGTATCACTGCAAGTACTACAGAATTAGCTCCTGCTGTTTTAAATCAACCTACGGCAGGTTCATGGACCTCGTTGACCATTTCACCAAGTGGTGGAGCGGCTATAACTGTAACAGGTGCTTCGCCATTACCACTTATTGGTTTAAATGGTGCTGATAATGTTACCATTGATGGTTTGAATACCGGTGGGAATTCATTGACCATTTCCAATACAAGCACAAGCAGCACCGGTGCAGCAACTATTGTTTATTATGCAGATGCTTCCAATAATATTTTACAGAACTGTACTGTTGCAGGTTCCAGTACATCAGCTACATTGGCAACCATCGCCTTTTCAACAGGTACAACTACCGGAAATGACGGAAATACAATTACAGGATGTACGATCACTTCAGCGGGATCGAACTTACCTTTTAATGCGATAGGTTCTGCCGGTACTTCAAACACGATCGACAACAGCGGAATATCCATTACCAATAATAACATTCAGGATTATTACAGTCCGGGGACACCATCCAATGGTATTTTTGTATCTGCTTTCAGTTCTGCATGGACAATAACAGGCAATAAATTTTTCCAAACAGCCGCCAGAACAGCTACGGCTGGCGCAACCCACAGTGCTATTAATATTCTTACAGCTAGCGGTGGCGGTTATACCATCAGCAATAATACAATAGGATATGCTACTTCTACCGCTACCGGTGTAACAACCTATGATGGTGGTTTTGCAAGCCGGTTTTTAGGAATAGAATTAACCGCTGCAGCTACACCAGTATCCAGCATTCAGGGTAATACAATTGCTGCTATAACACTCTCTACCACCAGTGGTGCTACTTTAGCACCTGGAATTTTTTCAGGGATCAGCGTATTAGGTGGTACAGTAAATATTGGTACTACTACGGGTAATACAATTGGTGCTGCAACAGGGACGGGTAGTATTTCAATAACGTCTTCCACATCGCTTCCCTATATTGCAGGTATTTCCGCTAAATCTACAGGAACTGTAAGCATACAAAACAATACCATTGGTTCTATACTCACAACCGGTACGGCAGGCATTGGATATACATTCAATGGTATATATACTGCTGGAACAGCAGGTAACTTCACCGTTTCAGGCAACACCATAGGCAGCACAACCACAGCGCATTCAATTGCTGTTGGAACAAGTGGAACAACCACTGCGATATGTAAATTCAGAGGTATTTATAATGCGGCTACGGGTACCATTTCAATCACAGGAAACACTATCCAAAACACCTCTTCTTTTGGCACAGGGGCTTCTGCATATAGCGGTATACTTGTTGACTCCGCGTCTGCAACCGGAACACTTTCAATAGGCACTAATAATATAATTTCAGGTACCAATACCGGTACTGGTGCTTTTATTGGTATTTCAAACAATGCAGTTTCTGCAACAGCAAATATCAATAACAACATTATCAGGAACAATAGTTTAGCATCCACTACTGGAACATTTACCGGAATTGAAAACTCAGGTGTTGTAACTACAGCTATTAATTTCAAAGATAATCAGTTAGGAAATTCAACGGGTGGATTGGTAACATACAGCGCGGCTAACTCCGGAACCTTAATGGGTATTTCCAACACAGATGGTGCAGGTACAGCATTATTATCGGTTACAGGAAATGACATTCGTGGAATAACCAATACAGTTGCAACCAGCTCGGATCATATATATATAGAAAACACTTCTTTTTCAGGTTCAACTAATATCAGCACAAATACGTTTACTGCATTAAATGTAAATACCACAGGAAATATCACTTTTATTTCAAACGATGTTACACATGATGCCAGCACATCACATTCGATCAATTCAAATGCCGTAGTGACCGGGTATAACAATACAGGAACAGGCGGAATTGTATATTTCTATAATTCGTTTGCTTTTTCTTCTTCCACAGTTACAGAGACAAATACCAGCAATAATTTTTCTAACCTTGCTTTCGCAGGTACTACAACCATTTCCGGATGGAGAAGCAGCGATGGATCTACTCCGGGACCAAAAAAAACCGTTACTAACAATACCTTCCGTAACATAACCACAGGATCTGGTGCAATAACGATACTTAACGTTGGGTATTCCGATAACATTTCTGCCACTAACAATGTGTCAGGCAATACAATCACTAATGTGATCGGAGGAGGGAATATCACAGGTATTGTTTCTGCAAGTGGTAATCAAAACTTTTTTAGTAATACTGTTGATAGCCTTTTGTCGTCAGGCAGCGGGACGGTTACAGGTATTTCTATAACTGGCGGAACAACTCAAAATATTTTTAAAAACAAAATTTATTATTTAAGCAATGGAAACGCATCCGGTGCAGTGGATGGTTTGCGTATTTCCAGTGGCACCACTGTTAATGCGTATAATAATATAATTGGTGATCTAAGAACACCGGCATCTACCTTCACTGACGCTATCAGAGGTATCAGTGTTACTTCCACTTCATCAACTTCAACGATCAATGTTTATTACAATACGGTTTATATTAATGCTACATCTAGCGGAACGAATTTCGGTACCAGTGGTATTTATCATGCTGCAAGTACAACAGCTACTACAGCCGCACTAAACCTGAGAAATAACATTATCGTAAACGCTTCCACTCCTTCAGGAACGGGTTTAACAGTTGCTTACCGCAGAAGTGCAGGTGCAGCGAGCACATTAGCGAATTATGCTTCAACATCCAATAATAACCTGTTTTATGCCGGCACACCAGGGATTGCGAATCTTATTTATTCGGATGGCGTTAGCTCAGCACAAACAATGGCTGCTTATAAAGCAGGTGCTTTTACCGCTGGAACCATTGCTTCGAGAGATATTTCTTCAATTACAGAGAATACTACCTTTGTTTCAACGATAGGTTCTAACGTCAACTTTTTACATATCAATACTACAGTTGCCACACAGATAGAAAGCGGAGCTGTAAATATTGCCTCCATTACCGATGACTTTGATGCCAATATCCGCCAGGGAAACCCGGGATATGCCGGTACAGGAACTTCTCCCGACATTGGTGCTGATGAATTTAACGGGGTGCCACTTGACCTGATAGCTCCTGTTATTTCTTACACCGTTTTGACCAATAACAGCTGTTTGGTTAATGATACTGTTTCGGCTACAATTACTGATGGGACAGGTATTAACACCACTGCCGGAACAAAACCACGTATATGGTTCAAAAAAACAACTAATTTAAACACATTGCCAGGCACCAACACCAATACAACTAACGGATGGAAATATACCGAGGCAACCAATTCAACAAGTCCTTTCAGTTTAGTTCTTGATTATGCTTTAGTATTTGGAGGTGTTGCCGTTGGGGATACTGTTCAATATTTTGTGGTAGCACAGGATGTTGTTTCTCCAACACCTAACATCAGCGTCAATAACGGAACTTTTGCAGCCCCTCCAACCAGCGTGGCGTTAACAATTGCAGCATTCCCTATCGGTGGAACCATAAACAGTTATAAAATATTAGCCGGATTAAGCGGCACAGTTACCGTTGGTACCGGTGGAACCTACACAACTTTAACCGGAGCGGGCGGATTATTTGATGCTATTAATACAAATGGTCTGGCCGGAAACCTTATTGCCAATATCCTTACAGGAACTACTGAAACAGGTGCTAATGCATTGAATTCAATAGGATACGGATGTTCTTCCAACTATACATTACTCATTAAACCATCTACAGGAGTTACGGCAACTTTAACAGGCAGCAGTGCCACCGCATTAATTAAACTAAACGGTGCTGATTATGTTACTTTTGATGGCTCTAATTCAGGTGGAACAACAAGAGATCTAACGATCACCAATACAAACACAGGAACTTCTTCTGCTATTATTTGGATAGGCAGTGCTTCTGCTACAGATGGTGCGACAAACAATACTGTTAAAAACTGCATCATCACGGGAAATGCTCCTACCACCACATTTGCTGCCATTGTATCCTCTAGTGGTACCACAATAGGTGGTGCTGCTGAAGCAGCAAACGCTAACAATACCTATCAGAACAATGTTATAAATACATCTTCGTATGGAATTGCTGTGGTGGGCCCTGCAACAGGTGAAAGCGTAAGCACAATAACTAACAACCTTATTGGCTCTGCTACAGCCCTTAATAAGATCGGATTCAGAGGGTTGTTTATTTCCAATCAAACAAATTTTATTGCTTCCAACAATACAATTTTTGGGGTTACAACAAGCTCAACAAGCACAGCTTCAGGTATAATTGTAGTTGGAGCTATTTCCGGTGGTATAATTAATGCAAATAAAATAAGTGATGTTAAGAATACCAATACTGGTGGTTATGGTTGCAATGGCATCCTTTTAAGTGCATCATCAACAGCTTCCAGTCTTACTGTTTCTAATAATATGATCTTTGATGTTGCAGGCTACGGCTGGTCATCCGATGGTTCGGGCGATAACGGATATGGAATAATAATAACCAATGGTGGCGGTTACAATGTTTATTACAATTCTGTTTCGATGAATACGAATCAAACTGATGTAACAGGGCTACCTGCCGCATTTAATGTTACCAGTGGAGTAACAACTCCAAATTCATTGAATGTGCGTAATAATATTTTTTCAAATTCTCAAACTACTGGAACCGAAAGATTCAGCGTTATTTGTAATGCAGCAAATACTGTATTCACTGATATTAATTATAATGATTATGATGCAGGAACTGCACCAAATTTAGGCTTCTTTGGAAGTAACACCGCAAATCTTGCCGCATGGAAAATTGCTACCGGCAAAGATGTTAATTCATTATCAGTTGTACCTGTATTTACGTCTGTAACTGACCTTCACCTTGTGGTTGCAAGCAATTGCGGCATTGATCACACAGGAACTCCAATAACAGGAATCATTGCAGATATCGACAACGATACCCGTGATGCAAGCAATCCTGATATAGGTGCTGATGAATTTACAAATCCTGCACCTGTATTGAGCAGCACACTAACACCAACAGCAATATGCAGCGGGGCAACCTTTACTTATACCGCAACCAGTGCAACACCAAGTGCTACATTCGCCTGGAGCCGTGCAACAATAACAGGAATCACTGAGGTTGGCACAACTGGCACGGCTAATATCAGCGAAGTGCTTACCAATACTACCGGTTTACCTATCAATGTTATTTATGTTTATACAACAACATTGAGTATATGCAGTAACATACAAAACGTTACCGTGACAGTAAATCCCAATCCATCGTTGAGCAGTTCATTAACACCGCCATCAATATGTACAGGAACAGCTTTCACGTATACCCCAACAAGTTTAAGTTCGGGAGCTGCTTTTACATGGGCAAGAGCTGCCGTTACCGGTATATCTAATCTTGCAGCAACCGGTTCCGGGAATGTGAATGAAACGCTCACCAACACTACCACTTCACCTATCAGTGTTACTTATGTTTATATCACCACAGCAAACGGTTGTACCAATGCACCAGGTCAAAGCGTAGTTGTAACTGTTGGCCAGGTACCTGTATTAAGCAGCAGCTTGGCACCGTCAGTATGCAGCGGAACAACATTCACCTACACTGCAACCAGCACCACACCGGGTGTGTCGTTTTCCTGGATCCGTGCCACAGTATCAGGCATTGCAGAACCCGGAACTTCAGGCACTGCGAATGTGAGCGAAATACTAACGAATACAACTACTTCCCCTGTAACTGTTACCTATGCATACATAACCAACGCAAGTGGTTGTGCAGGAGGTAGCCAGAACGTGGTTGTTACTGTTTACAATAAGCCAACAGTGAGCTTAGCACCATTTACTGACACCGTATGTTTTCAAGCTCCGGCATTTGCTTTAACGGGAGGCTCTCCGGCAGGAGGAACATATGCAGGAGCGGGCGTTAGTGCCGGAATGTTCACTCCTTCATTAGCGAGTGTTGGTCCGATATCAATCACGTATACAGTAACCGTAAGTGGTTGTTCAAATGCTACATCACAAAACATCATAGTTGAACAGTGTGCCGGAATTGAAGAGAATTCTTTTTCTAAGGCCGTTACAACTTACCCAAATCCTAACAACGGTAAATTTAATATTACCATAAGCAATGCAAATTTCGATCAATTATCGATCAGCATTGTTGATCTGCAAGGTAAAGAAGTTTATTACGAAATGGATAAAAACAATACAGCCGAATACAGCAAACAGATTGATGTAAAGAGTTTGGCAAAAGGCATCTATTACATTAAATTAGTAACTGATGTTGATGTTGCAATTCAGAAATTAATTATTGAATAATCAATTTGAAGCCATTTTAAAACGCCCATTCTTTATCCAAGAATGGGCGTTTTTTATTTAGGATGTTCTGAAATAAGAGAACACAAAAAAATAAAATCCCGGTTTTATTTTAAATACCTTTGTTGAGAATATGAAAGCGAAATCACGCATACTCATTATAGACGATGAAGAAAAACTCCGTCAACTGCTCTCCCGGATCATCGAACTTGAAGGGTTTCAGGTTTTCCAGGCCGCAAATGCAAACAGAGGACTACAACTGCTGGAGCAGGAAAAAAATATTGATCTGATCATCACAGATGTTAAACTTCCCGATGCCAATGGAATTGAACTTGTTGGCAAAATAAAAACCAAGTACCCCCTATGTGAAGTTATTGTTATGACAGCCTTTGGCACTATACACGATGGTGTAAAAGCCATTAAGCTAGGTGCATTTGATTATTTTACCAAGGGGGATGATAACGAACAGATCATTCCAGCTATAAATCGTGCCGTTGAAAAAGTGCAGCTTCAAAAACGAATAGCAGAGCTGGAAAACAAATTAGAAAATAAAATCAGTTTCGAAACCATATTAGGGAAATCAGAACCTATTCAGGAAACCATTCGAATGGCAAGAAAAGTGGCACCCACTGATTCTACTGTTTTGTTGGAAGGCGAAACAGGTGTGGGCAAAGAATTGTTTGCTCAGGCGATACACAATGCGAGTAGCAGAAAAGCGAAATCATTTGTAGCAGTTAATTGCAGTGCCTTTCCAAAAGATCTTTTAGAAAGTGAATTGTTCGGGCACCGCAAAGGTGCATATACGGGCGCAACTAACGATAAGAAAGGACTCTTTGAAGAGGCGAATGAAGGGACATTGTTTTTAGACGAAATGGGGGAAATGAACCTGGATCTTCAGGCCAAATTATTGCGTGTATTGGAAACGCAAACTTTTATAAAAGTAGGAGATTCCAAACCAACAAAAGTAAATGTACGCATCATTGCCGCCACCAATAGGGACCTGAAAAAAGAAAGTGAACAGGAACATTTTCGCTCCGATCTGTATTATCGCTTATCTACTTTTAAAATCACAGTTCCATCTTTACGTGAACGAAAAAAAGATATTGAGGAGCTTGCCAATTATTTTTTAACTGTTTATTCAGCAAAAATAAAGAAGCGCATTACCTCCATGGATAAAGCATTCATACAACAATTAAAAAATTATGAATGGCGGGGAAATATTCGTGAATTAAAAAACATTATTGAACGAGCTGTTATTTTATGTGACACAGAAACCCTTACTATTGACTTGCTACCTGCAGAAATCATTCATTGTGAAAACATCACGTTAACATCCTCTGCAACAACATTGGAAAGTATGGAAAAAATTCATATTCAAAAAATAATTCACCTTGCAAAAGGAAATAAAACAAAGGCGGCTGAACTATTAGGAATTGGCTTAACTACGCTTTACCGAAAAATGGAAGAGTACCATCTGGAAAAGTAAAATACCCTACCATTTTGAAAAACCCTTCCATTTTGGAAGGGTTATTTTTTTTCTGCGATTTTTCATCTCTTTTATTTTCAAGCTCTTAAATGCTTTTTTGTTTTCGGATTAAATTTTGGCATAGTAGTTTAATCAAATTGAATATGGTTAAGCTGAAATTTAAAACAGAACCCAAAACGTCAAGAAATTAACAACCATGAACCTCAAAAGAAAAATAGAAGCAGGATTGCTTTTTTTATTCACGCTATCCATAATAATAACAGGCATTTCGGCATACAGCACCAAAAAACTGGCAAATGATTCCAATGCAATTTTAATGAATAATTATACCAGTATTGTTCATGCAAAAAATATGTTGAAAGAACTTTCTTTAGCAATAAATGATTCCATAAATTTTAATACTACAGCCTTTGAAAACACACTTGCTCTGCAACAAGCCAATATCACAGAGCAAGGCGAGAAAGATCTTACTGATTCAATTGCTTTTTATATTAAGGAAATAAAAAGCACAAAAAATTCACGAAAAATCATCTCTTCTGTCAATCAACTTTTATACAAAATAATGGAATTAAATATGAAAGCAGTAGAAGAGCGCAATGCACAAGCTCAGGAAACAGCCCAAAATGCATTTTTGTATATGCTGATAAGCGGAGGGTTATTTTTATTGTTAGCTATTATTTTTATTGCGCGCTTCCCCGGTTACATCGCATTACCAATCATTAAACGCGACAGGGAAAAAACAAATTTTATTGCAACGGTTTCCCACGAAATTAAAACTCCGATCGCGGCCATTAAATTAAGCACAAAATTACTGGGTGATGAACGCATCGGAACTTTGAACCCTGAGCAAAAACAACTTATTCAAAACATTAAAGAAGATACCGCCCGTGTATTAAAGATCACGACAGAAGTGCTTAGCATGGCACAAATGGAATCGGGGAAAATTCAACTTAATATACACCCTTCCGATCCTAAACAAATTGTGGATTATGCATTGGAAGCTGTGCATTTTCAGGCAGAACAAAAACAAATTAAACTTGAATTAACATACGATGAAACACCCCCTGTAATAGATGCAGATATTGAAAAAACAGCCTGGGTGCTTGTGAACCTGGTTTCCAATGCGATAAGATATTCACCCGAAAACAGTAAGATCATTATCGAAATAAAAACGAACCCTCGTACCGTATTGTTTTCTGTGCAGGATTTTGGAAAAGGTATTGACAAAAAATATCAGGACAAAATTTTTGACCGCTATTTTCAAGTACCCGGCAGCAAGTCGGGCACGGGTTTAGGCCTCGCCATCAGCAAACAATTTATTGAAGCCCAGGAAGGGGAAATATGGGTAGATAGCGCTGTTGGTGTAGGGAGCAAATTCAACTTCACTTTAAACCGAAATTTTTTAAACGAAATACCACTATAATTTAAAATTATGTCATCTCTTGATTTAAAAAAAGTTTCCGCTGCCGGAGCATTAATTACACTTGGAATTATTTTCGGTGATATCGGAACATCCCCTCTTTATGTGTTAAAAGCCATTGTGGGGGAAAATAATGTTATTAATTCCGACACCATTTTAGGCGGGCTCTCCTGCATTTTTTGGACGCTTACCCTACAAACCACCGTAAAATATGTAATACTAACACTGCGGGCAGATAATAAAGGAGAAGGTGGAATTTTCGCTTTATACGCTTTAGTGAAAAAAGCAAAAATTAAATGGTTAATGTTCCCGGCTGTAATTGGTGGAAGTACCTTATTAGCTGATGGTATAATTACCCCTCCTATTTCGGTTGCTTCAGCCATAGAAGGCTTACGTACAATAAACCCTGAAATTCACACCATTCCCATTGTTATTGCCATTATCACAGTATTGTTTGGAATACAACAATTTGGAACAAAATTTATTGGTAAGTTTTTTGGACCCGCTATGCTAGTGTGGTTTTTGATGTTAAGCATCCTGGGAGCGCTTCAAATATCGACTAACTTCAGCGTTATTAAGGCCATCAACCCATACTATGCTTATAAACTCTTATTCCTTCACCCGGAAGGGTTTTTAGTGTTGGGTGCGGTTTTTTTATGTACAACAGGAGCAGAAGCGCTTTACTCCGATTTGGGCCATTGCGGTAAAAAAAACATTCGTGTTACCTGGATCTTTGTTAAAACGGCACTTATTTTAAATTATTTTGGTCAGGGAGCCTGGCTGATTGCTCAGGAAGGTCAAAAGCTTACAAGCAACCCTTTTTATAGTATTATGCCTCAATGGTTTATTCCTGCGGGTATTGCAATATCAACAGTTGCGGCAATCGTTGCCAGCCAGGCATTGATAAGCGGTTCATTCACCCTGATCAACGAGGCCATGCGCCTCAATTTCTGGCCAAAAGTTAAAGTAAATTACCCTACCGATCTTAAAGGACAGATCTACATACCATCTATCAACTGGCTTCTGTTAGTTGGATGTATCGGAATTGTTCTTTACTTTCAGGAGTCATCCGGTATGGAAGCTGCTTATGGGTTGGCAATTGTACTTACTATGCTAATGACCACAACCCTTCTA
Organism: Bacteroidia bacterium; assembly: GCA_030654175.1. Lineage (GTDB taxonomy): Bacteria > Bacteroidota > Bacteroidia > 2-12-FULL-35-15 > 2-12-FULL-35-15 > 2-12-FULL-35-15. Next base: position 485,625 of record JAURXZ010000024.1, on the reverse strand, counting down.
ACATATTACATGATCATTAAGCGTTATAATCCTATTTTCATAGGTCTTTGCCTGATCGTGTACCTTACCATAGAAACCTCCTTTTTAATTGCTAATTTGCATAAGTTCACTCATGGTGGCTGGATAACATTGATGATAGGCGGTGTACTCATTACCGTGATGCTCGCCTGGTTTTATGCAAGAAAGATCAGGAACCGTTATGTGGAGTTTGTAAAACTTGCTGAATACCTGCCTGTATTGGAGGATCTAAGCCGTGACCTAAGTGTTCCGAAATACGCCACCCACCTTGTTTATCTTACGAGTGCGAACGACAGAGAGGAAATAGAATCCAAGATCATTTATTCCATTACGCAGAAACAACCTAAACGAGCCGATATATACTGGTTTGTGCACGTGGATGTGGTGGATGAACCCTACCGCATGGACTACAAAGTAAATGAGTTCATTCACGATGATGTCATTCGTATCGATTTCATATTGGGCTTCCGTGTTGCCCCCCGCATTAATATGATGTTCAGAAAAGTAGTGGAAGATATGGTGAATAAGAAAGAAGTTGATATTACAAGCCGTTATAAATCACTTAATAAAAATAATATTATTGGTGATTTCCGTTTCGTTGTGATCGAGAAATTTATTTCGTATGAAAATGATCTGCCTTTCTACGAAAAACTGATCCTGGATATTTATGCCTTTCTTAAACGGAAGGGCTTATCGGAAGAAAAAGCATTTGGACTGGATACAAGTTCAGTAACTGTGGAAACAGTGCCTTTGATAATTACTCCGCCAAAAGAAATTAATTTGAAAAGGATTGGATAATATACGTCTCAGCTTGATTGTGGGCGTTCCCCTTTCTTGAAAAAAGAAAGGGGCGGGCTTTACACTTCAATCTTTTCTAAACAGAAAAGGATTTGCGTTGCAATCCCTAACGCAACATTATCAATGAAAGAGTTGTGAGTCTTTCACCTCAACTTTTTTAAATAACAATATTCACGATCTTATTGTGCACCACAATAACCTTTTTAGGTGCTTTCCCTTCCAGGTATTTTTGTGTTTGATCCAGATTAAGTACCTCCTTTTCAACATCTTCTTTTGACAAAGAACGGTCGTACTCCTGAAAGAAACGGGTTTTTCCATTAAATGAAATTGGATAATTGAATGAACTTTCAACTAAATAATCTTCATTACAAATAGGGAATGTTGCATAAGTAATGCTAAATTCTTTTGTTAAAGTAGGTTTTATCAATCCTAATTTTGCATTATTTCTTATTGCTTCAAATTCAGGATGCAATCTAATCCAAAGTTCTTCTGCAATGTGCGGAGCATAAGGTGCCATTAGTATTGCCAAAGGCTCTAACACTTCACGTTTATTGCATTTGAATTCTGTTAACTCATTTACACAGATCATAAAACTACTTACCGAAGTATTGAAAGAGAAATTCTCAATGTCCTGAGCAATTTTTTTGATGGTTTTGTGTAGTGTTTTTAGTTCTGGTCTGGTTGCTGGTTCGTTTGAAATATTCAATTCATCACCATTGTGATATAACCTCCAAAGCTTACGAATAAAATTTGAAACTCCTGAAATGCCGCTGGTACTCCACGGTTTGCTTTGTTCTAATGGTCCAAGGAACATTTCGTATAAACGCAAACAATCGGCACCTTGCTCCTCAACAATTTTATCAGGGCTCACTACATTCCATTTTGATTTGGACATTTTTTCTACTTCGCTTCCGCAAATGTAATTTCCGTTTTCTTCAGTAATAAAAATTGCATCTTTATATTCTTCTCTCCAATTTTTGAAAGCTTCAATATCCAAAATGTCGTTATTTACTATGTTTACATCAACGTGTGCTTTGGAAAAATTATGGGGAGCAAGATGAAATCTTTTTCCTTTTTCATAAAAAGAGAATTGACTATGTATAATGTCGTCAATTTTATTAATTAAATTCACATCATCATTTAAGGGCTTAAGAGCAATGTTTTTTGATACAAAAATTGGGATAGTGGGTTTTCCATTTTCATCCGAATAAATGAAGCGATAAACAAAAGCACTCACCCCCTGTATCATCCCTTGGTTAATCAATTTCTTCGCAGGTTCTGTAACAGGGATCAATCCAAGGTCATTTAAAAACTTTGTCCAGAAACGGATGTATAATAAATGCCCTGTGGCATGCTCTGCACCACCAATGTATAAGTCCACATTTTGCCAATAATCAATTGCTTCTTTTGAAGCAAATGCTTTATCATTGTGGGCATCCATGTATCTCAAGAAATACCAGGAAGAACCTGCCCAGCCCGGCATTGTAGAATATTCGTATTCAAACTCACCTTTGTATTTCCAATCCTTCGCACGTGCCAATGGCGGTTCACCGGTTTCGGTAGGTAAATATTTATCTACTTCGGGAAGCAATAAAGGCAATTCATTTTCAGATAACACTTTCGGAATTCCGTTTTCGTAATACACCGGAATAGGCTCTCCCCAATAGCGTTGACGGCCAAATATCGCATCACGCAAACGGAAATTAGTTTTTCCTTTTCCTAATCCTCTCTCTTCAATTACAGCAATTATTTTTTTAATCGCAGCTTTTACTTCCAGGCCATTTAAAAAGTCAGAATTGATAAGTGTTCCCTCTTTTTCATCAAATGAATTTTTTTCAAAATCCCATTCAACAGGTGGTTGTATGATGATCAGTTTGTCAATACCAAAATGATTCGCAAACGCATAGTCGCGGGAATCGTGCGCGGGAACAGCCATTACAGCACCTGTTCCATATCCTGCCAATACATAATCACCGATCCATATCGGAACTTGTTTTTCGGTGAAAGGATGAATTACATAAGCACCGGTAAATACGCCTGTTATTTTTTTAACATCCGCCATACGCTCACGCTCACTGCGGCTTTTAGCCAACGTGATGTATTCATCCACCGCTTTTTTTTGCTCAGGTGTTGTTAGTTTTTCAACAAGCTCATGCTCCGGAGCAAGCGTTACAAAGGATACTCCGAAAATGGTGTCGGGGCGGGTGGTAAAAACTTCTACCTCACCCCGGCCCTCTCCTTCAGGAGAGGGAGCGATTGTGAACTTAAGCGAAGTCCCTTCGGATTTTCCAATCCAGTTGCGTTGCGCTTCTTTAATGGATTCTGTCCAGTCAAGCGCATCCAGATCAGTAAGCAAACGATCCGCATACGCGGTAATGCGCAGGCTCCACTGTTTCATTAATTTACGTTCAACAGGATAACCGCCACGTTCAGAAACACCTTCTTTCACTTCTTCATTGGCAAGCACTGTGCCCAATTGCGGGCACCAGTTCACCATTGTATTACTTAAAAATGCTAAGCGGTAATTCAATAAAACATCTGATCTGTCTTTTTCAGAAAAGGCATTCCAATCCGATGAACTGAATGTTTCTGTCAGTTCACAAGCAGCTTTAATATTAGCGTTTCCAGCCTTTTCAAATTCAGCGATCAATGTCTCGATCTTCTCTGCTTTATTGCTTTTTTTGTTATACCACGAATTAAACAATTGAATAAAGATCCATTGTGTCCATTTATAATATTGAGGATCGGAAGTTCTGACTTCGCGGTCCCAGTCGAATGAAAAGCCTATTTTATCAAGCTGTTCGCGGTAACGTGCAATGTTATTTTCTGTTGTAATACGCGGATGCTGGCCTGTTTGAATAGCATATTGTTCGGCAGGCAAACCAAATGAATCATAACCCATGGGGTGCAATACATTAAACCCTTTCAATCGTTTATAACGTGCAAAAATATCGGATGCGATGTATCCCAATGGATGCCCCACATGCAGACCTGCACCGCTTGGATAGGGGAACATATCCAAAACAAAATATTTAGGTTTAGAAGAATTATCTTCTGTTCTATACGTTTTGTTTGCAGCCCAATAGGCTTGCCACTTTTTTTCTACTTCCCTGAAATCGTATTCCATTTTGATCTGATTCTTAAAGTCATTCCGAACTTGCCTGTCCCGATAACTATCGGTGATTTCGGAATCTCAACATGAGGATGCTGAAATAAGTTCAGCATGACGTTCTGTAAATAAATTTAGGTTACGAAGATACAAAAAACATCGCTCTGTTTGCTGATGTCATTAAGTTTTAGGATGCACCGTTTTGATTTCAGTCATTTATTTCAATATAGGAAATCATTTCTTCTGCTTTCACGCAGATATACCTTTGTTGTATAAACATTAAAACAAATTTATCATGAAAAAGTACATTCACGTTGCAGTAGGAACAATGTTCCTTCTTTCAACAAGTCAGGCCCAAGTAAATACAGATAATAATGCAGGTAATAATTTTTCAAAAGATATAATTCTGGTAACAGAAGAAGTTACCGAAAAACCTGTTCGGGACTTTCCTGTCATGGTATTGGGTGTTCGCTTTATGCCAACAACATCCGACCTAAAAGTTCAAAATTCCGATGGAAATACAGTAGAGGGTTCGGCTGTTCTGAGTTACGGGTATGGCGGATTGTTGGGGTATAATTTCAATAAACATATGGGTTTGCAGGTGGAGGTGCTTTACAGTACTCTTTCTCAGAAATATGCAGACCATACCTTAGACAGGGAAATAGATATAAACTATGTGAATATCCCCTTGTTATTATCATTAAATGTAAACAGAACCAATGCAGTTAATTTAAATGTTGTAGTAGGACCACAGTTGGGTATAAATGTGGGTTCAAGCGTAAAAACCAGTGGAACAGCTAATGGCAATACAAGTACAACAGCGGTACTGGCTGTGAAAGAGAATGACTTTGGTGTTGCCTATGGAGGAGGTTTAGATTTCGGCCTTAATGCAGCACGAACTATTCGATTTGATATAGGATTTCGTGGGGTTACGGGTTTAATTGACATCAGTGACCGTAGCAAAACATTGGAAACAGATTCCTATTATATTTTACAGAAAAAACGCACACAAACCTATGCAGGATATATTGGATTTACATTTCTGTTGTAGTTGATTCAATAAAAAAAACAATTTACCGCGGAGTTCGCTGAGAAAAATATATGCAGAGAGCCGCAGAGAAACACAATAAATATTAACTCTGCGGCACTCTGCGTAAAATCTCTGCGAGCTCTGCGTTAAAAAAAGAACTGCGTAACATCAGTTACTAAAACAGAATGGAAAATTTGCTTTATTATATAGCAATACTACTAGTAATAATTTGGGCCATAGGTTTTTTGGCATACTCGATTGGGGCATTGATACACCTTTTGCTCCTATTGGCTGTTATTGCGGTATTGCTGAGATTAATCCGTAGAAGAAAACAAAATAATTAAACTAAAAACTAAAACAAAATGACAACAAAACTGAAAATTAAAGGAAACTGGAACGTGCTAAAAGGTCAGCTTAAACAAAAGTATGCCAATTTAACTGATGATGATCTACTATTTGTAGAAGGTAAAGAAGACGAACTGTTAGGGCGTCTGGAAAAAAAACTGGGAAAGACGCAAGAAGAATTAGAAGATACATTTGAAAAACTGCAGTCAAAAAGCAATTAATTCAGAATTAGAAAACAAAAGGTTACTGCTCACCAAATGGACAAATAAATAGAACGCGGATAACGCAGAATGCTCAGACAAACACAGATAAAAACCTCTTGTAATCATAAGCAATCTGCGTCATCTGCGTTCTGTTCCATTACCCGGGTAGTTGCAAAAAAAGAATTCAGAAAAAATACAACAATTTAAATTAAACTTTTAAATCTAAAACATCATGGGAAATTTACTTTACTACATAGCTGTTATATTGATAATATTTTGGCTTATAGGTTTTTTGGGGTATCACGCTGGTGGATTGATACATATACTACTGGTCATTGCTGTTATCGCGGTAATACTTAGAATAATTCAAGGGAATAAACCATTGTAAAAGTATAAATATTCCTTAATACAGGTTGTTTCATAAACACCCTCTTTCTCAACCCCCGGCTCGAGATGGAGCGAATTGTTTTATAGTTATCAACCTTTCATTGTTTATTTCAAATTGGATCTAACAAAAGAGGCATAATTAAAACAGCTACTTTAGTAGCAGAAAAAAATAGCCACGTGTTTGATATATATTCAAAAAGAAAATTAGTAGGGGCATCAATTACAACAGTAGTGAGCCTTTCGTTGGTATTGTTTATGCTCGGATTGTTAGGTATTATCATACTTAACACCAATAAACTATCTGATAACCTGAAAGAAAATATTGGCATTCAGATCATTTTGAATGAAACGGCTAAAGAAGCAGATATTCAGCATTTAACAAAAACCTTAGACATCTCTGATTACGTTAAGTCAACCGAATTTATTACCAAAGAAGATGCTGCAAAACGCTTACAGGAAGATCTTGGGGAAGACTTTATTGATTTTTTAGGTTATAATCCTTTACTTCCATCCATCAATGTTCATGTAAAAGCCGCGTATGCAAATACCGACAGCCTTACGATGATTGAAAAAGAGCTGACCGGAAGCAAATTGGTAAAAGAAGTGGTTTATCAAAAATCATTGGTAACGATGATCAACGAAAATGTAAAAAAAATCAGTCTTGTTATTTTAATTTTCAGTGGATTGCTTATGGTTATTGCCCTTGCGCTGATCAACAACACAATTCGTCTTTCGATATACAGCAAGCGTTTTATTATTAAAACGATGCAGCTGGTTGGAGCCACCCAAAGTTTTGTAAGAAGGCCATTTGTATTAAAAGGCATTAAACATGGTATTTACGGGGCCACCATTGCCATACTTATGCTTATTGGTGTTCTTTATTTTGCTCAAAAACAATTACCTGAATTAGCGGAGTTGCAAGATGAAAAAATGCTTGCCACATTATTCGGACTGGTAATTATACTTGGAATTATTATTTCCTGGATAAGCACCTCTCTGGCGGTACGCAAGTATCTTCGTTTAAAAGCAGATGATCTGTATTATTAGATCTGAAGTATTATTTCTGAAATATTGAGGTGAATTTCGTATCGCCCACCCTTGAGTATCACCAAGTTTTCTATACCTCCGTCATCCCGAGCTTTTCGCGAGGGATCTTGTTGCTATTAACCAGAGTTCGATTAATACTCTAGGCTAAAGCCTTATAATAATGGGTTCTTTGGTTAAACCCACGTCTTAAAAGTCGTGGTTATTATTCCCCCCTAAATGGTAATTGCTATTTTGATTCGCATAGTCTTCGTTTTTTATAACCACGGTCTTCAGACCGTGGTTGAAATGTGTTTATTTTATTGGGGCTTTAGCCCTGATTCTTATTGTTTTATTAATCGAACTCAGGTTATTAAGGACATTATCACAATGATTAACAAGATCCCTCGCAAAAGCTCGGGATGACATTGATTTATGTAAATCGCACTCAGATGCTTTGATATTCTTTCCCCTATTGTATAAATACAAAACGTATATTTGTTTCAAATAACCCTCTCAGGTAGGGTTCTATTTTTTAAGAAAAGACGAAACATGAAATTCAAAAAACCAAGTTTAATTGTTCAGATTTTTGTAGGAATGACCCTTGGAATAATCGTAGGTTATTTCTGGAAAGATTTTGCTCCAAGTTTACGTATCCTGAGCGACATTTTTATGCGCCTGATCAAAATGATCATTGCTCCATTGGTGTTTTCTGTGCTGGTAGTAGGTGTTGCAAAAGTGGGCGATTTTAAATCAGTTGGACGTATCGGAATAAAAACACTTTTATATTTTACAACGGCTGCAATTGTTGCCTTATTACTTGGTTTGTTTTTAGTAAATGTTTTTGAACCCGGAAAAACAATGACACTTGAACTACCTGCAGCAAACGCGGAAGTGGGTATTGAAGCTTCAAAAGGATTTGACACAGGCAACTTCATAGAACATATTATTCCGGAAAGTATTGTTGCGGTAATGGCAAAAAACGAAATTCTTCCCATTGTAATATTTGCTTTGTTTTTTGGTGTTGCCGCAGCTTCCATTGGGAAAACAGGTAAAGTGGTAGTTGATTTTTTTGATTCTGTTTCACACATCATGTTTAAAGTTACCAACTATGTAATGGCTTTTGCGCCATTAGGGGTATTTGGTGCTATTGCTGCTGTGGTTGCTAAACAGGGCCTGGGCGTACTTACGGGCTATTTATATCTGATCGGTACTTTTTATTTAGGACTGTTTCTCTTTGTATTTGTGGTGCTTTTCCTGATCTGTTTTTTTCTCAAGATCAAATTCTTCAAATTGCTGGGCCATATTAAAGAGCCTGTTTTATTGGCTTTCAGTACAGCCAGCTCCGAAGCGGCAATGCCAAAAACAATAGAATCCCTGGAGCGCTTTGGTTGCGGAAACCGTATTATCAGTTTTGTTTTGCCACTTGGTTATTCTTTTAATTTAGATGGTTCTATGATGTATATGACCTTTGCAACGGTATTTATTGCACAAGCTTATGGTATTGATATGAGTGTTACCGATCAGATAATGATGCTATTGATATTATTAATAACAAGCAAAGGAATGGCCGGGATACCCCGAGCATCCTTAGTTGTAATTGCCGGGATGCTCGATCATTTTAATATTCCCGTTGCCGGATTGTTATTGCTTTTGGGTATTGATCAGATCTTAGATATGGGACGCTCTGCAACCAATGTGGTTGGTAATGCCGTAGCTACGGCTGTTATTTCCAAATGGGAAGGGGAATTGCACGCATTCAGAAAAGAACCTGATATTGACCATGTTAAGCTGGATTAAAATCCACCACTAAGGCACTAAGACCACTTAGAAACACTTAAGTTTTTTTTGTTTTTTTGGTAAACCAGTTAAAATGTGATCTTTTACTTAGGGAATTGATCTTCGTAAAAACAAATTAAACCACCTGAAACTTAGTGTTTCTAAGTGGTCTTAGTGCCTTAGTGGTGAAAAAAATGGATATCTTAGACTTTTTAAAACAATTAACTGACCCTGAATCCATTATACAATATGGAGGCTTGGCTTTGCTACTGTTTGTGGTATTTGCTGAAACAGGTTTGTTGATCGGTTTTTTTCTTCCGGGTGATTCACTTATTTTCATTTCAGGAATGATCTGCGTTTCAAAACCCGAATTATTAGGGGTAAACATTTTTGTTTTAATTATTTCTTTATCCATAGCAGCTATCATTGGAAATATGGCAGGATATTGGTTCGGCTATAAGGTTGGTCCTCCGCTATTTAGCCGTAAAGATTCGCTGATCTTCAAAAAAAGATACCTGACCATCACTCAAAAATTTTACAATAAAAACGGGGGTAAAACGCTCATTTTAGGTCGTTTTCTTCCTATCATCCGCACCTTTGCCCCTATTTTGGCCGGTGTGATACAAATTGATTTTAAAAAATTTATGGTGTATAATGTAGTGGGGGCCTTTGCCTGGATCGGTCTGCTGGCAAGTGTTGGATATTACTTAGGAACCTATGAATGGGTACAAAAAAACATAGGCTATATTGTTATCGGACTTATTATTATAACCATGATCCCACTGATCAGAACCTATCTTAAAGAAAAAAAATCATAAAACACACCCATAGCAAATGAGTTCCCCCCCGTTAATAGCTTAAAAACAACCGTTTAATAATTAGAGATAACACCTTACAATATTATTATTTAGTTTTGCGTTCGACAACGGGTCATTTTTACTAAATCATTAAGTTTTGTGATAAATTTTTACTTTCAAAATAGATTTAGTAAGTTTGGAGCCTTGTTTAAAAAAAACAGATAAAAAGCATTATAATTTTTTTCAATTTAGAATAAATTAAACCTTAAAATTTAAACCTTAAAATTAACAGAAATGAGCAAACCAAATTCATCTAACGCATTCAAATCTTTATTTGCGTCATTAGCTATTGTAGTATGTATCGTAATTGGGGTATTAATATACATGTTTATCCTTGGCGATTCTTCACACTTTGATGCAGAAGGCCATCCAAAAGCTGGAGATTACCTGGGAATGATGTATCAGGGTGGAATAATTGTACCAATTCTAATGGCTATTTTCTTAATTATTGTTACGTTTTCAATAGAGCGTTTGATGACCATTGCCCGTGCAAAAGGAAAGGGTAATGTTGAGTCGTTCATCCGTAATATTAAATCATTAGTAGCTGCTGAAAAATTTGATGAAGCAATTGCTGCTTGTGATCAACAACAAGGATCTCTTGCAAACGTTGTACGTGCAGGCGTTGAAAAATTAAAAAGCATTCAATCTGATGCGTCTTTAGATAAAGAAAGCAAAGTGGCAGCCATCCAAAAAGAAATTGAAGAAGCTACTGCATTAGAGTTACCGATGCTTTCTAAAAACTTATCTGTTATTTCTACCTGTGCTACAATTGCAACCCTTTGGGGACTAATTGGAACAGTATTAGGTATGATCCGTTCATTTGCTGCAATGTCGCAAGCAGGTGCTCCTGATACTACTGCACTAGCAACAGGTATTTCTGAAGCACTTATCAACACAGCACTTGGTATTGGAGGTTCTGTAATCGGTATTATTATGTATAACTACTTTACTAATAAAATTGACTCTATTACCTTTAGCATGGACGAAGCAGGATTTACGATCGTACAATCTGTTAGTGCACATAAATAGCCAATTGGCCAATTTAACAATTTTGCAGTAAGCAATTAATACAGACTGTTAATTGCATTAATTTGCCTACTGGAAAATTGCTGAAATATTTCGTTAGTTTAACCAATAAATTTGTAAAAAGACATGCCTAAAATTAAAATGCCTAAAAGCAATCCTTCGCTTGATATGACCCCGATGGTGGATTTGGCTTTTCTTTTGGTTACTTTCTTTATGCTTACCGCTTCTTCAAAAGTTTCTGAGCCCGTTGTTATTGACAGCCCTTCGTCTACTTCAGATAAATTATTACCTCAAAACGTAATAATGGTAACTGTTGACGAAAAAGGCAAAGCCTATTATAATATTAATAATTATGATGTGAGGATCAAAACCCTTGAAAAAATGGGGGCTCAATACAAAGTTGATTTTACCAATAAAGAAAAAGAAGAGTTTGCTAAAATGACCAGTTTTGGTGTACCTATCGAAACGCTGAAACAATACCTTAATATGGAGGAGAGTGAACGGTCAAAGGTTAAATCTCCGGGTATCCCTTTAGATTCTTTACATAATCAATTAGGCGACTGGATCCAGTTTGGTAGAATTGAAGCAGCAAAACAAGCGAGAACACAAAAAGAAAAAGCAGAATCACTGGGCCGTGAGTTCAAATACGAGCCTATTCGATTTGCTATCAGAGCAGACGGACAAGCTAATTATATCAGTGTAAAGGATGTAATTAAAGTTTTTACTGATAAAGATATTTATAGATTTAACCTTATCACTGACCTTGAAAAAGGGGATGAATAAAAAAAATTAATCCGGATCTATGGAAAATGTATTTTAAATGCATCTTCTGTATGTAACAGGTAAAATGAACAGCTAATTAATTTTTAAAGATGGCAGAAGTAAATACAGGTGATGGCGGTGGTCATGGTAAACATGATAAGAAACGCGCCAAAAAATCATCTACCAAAATAGATATGACGCCAATGGTGGATTTGGCATTCCTTCTTCTTACTTTCTTTATCCTTACTTCTACATTTAGTAAGCCTAAAGCAATGGAGATAAATTTTCCGGCTAAAGCCGAAGATGAATCCAAAAATCAAAAGGTAAAAAATGCGATCACCTTTATCATGACAAAGGATAATGGTATTTATTATTATAACGGAGAGTTTTATCCGCCAAATAATAAAGATGGAGCCCCTCCAACAACATTGATCAAAACAGATTTTTCAAAAGACGGCTTGCACAAACTTCTGTTGGATCGTTACAAACCAACACTAGAAGCAATTACAGTTTTGGAGGAAAAATATAAAAGAAAAGAAATTGCCGATACAACATTAAAGCGGTTGGTAAATTTAGAAAAAGGCAGCAAAGAGGCACTTACTGTGCTTATTAAGGCAGATGATAAAGCAATTTACAAAAACGTAATTGATCTGATAGATGAATTAAACGTTTGTTTAGTTGGTAAATATGCTGTTGTGGACGTGATGCCCACAGAATTAGAATTGTTAAACGCTACAAACAAATAATATTATGGCTGAAAATGCATTATTAAATGATTGGACAAGCGCAATAGCTGAAGGTCGTAATGAACTTGTTTTTGAGGGTAAAAATAAAAATTACGGAGCATACGACTTGCGTAAAAAATATAACCGCACGGTTAATATTGCGCTTCTCATTACAGGCTTATCCTTTATATTTATTGTAAGCTTCCCGATGATCCTTGACTGGATACAACAACAAACAGAAGAACTTGTTGTACCTGTTGATAATACGGTTGTTGATCTCACAGCACCACCACCAATTGATGAGGCAGAGCCACCACCACCGCCACCACCGCCACCACCGGTAATGGAAACCGTTAAATTTACACCACCTGTGGTAACAGATGACGAGGTAATTGATGAGCCACCACCCTTACAAACAGAGGAAACCCCTCAGATCAGCACCGAAACACAAGAAGGTACCGGTGATGATATCATTATCATCCCTGACGAAGGAACAGGTATTGTAGCCCCAGTAAAGGATGAAATATTTACCATTGTAGAGCAGATGCCTTCCTTCCCTGGAGGAGATGCAGCAATGATGAAGTGGATAAGAGATAAAATAGAAGCTATCGGATATCCTCAAATGGAAAAAGAGGCCGGTATTTCAGGAACCTGCTATGTTACATTCGTAATTGATAAAGATGGTAATGTGGTTGATTCTAAAATATTAAGAGGTGTTTCCGGTGGTCCGGGGTATGATAAAGTTGCTCTTACTGTGGTTAAAGCAATGCCAAAATGGGCTGCAGGAAAGCAGAATGGCCGTTCGGTGTCTGTACAATACAACTTGCCAATTAAGTTCACTATCCGATAAAACAATTTGATAATTTGATGGTGTGGTGATTTGATAATTACGCATCATCAAATTTTCAAATTAACACATTTTCAAATCTACATTGTGCTTCCTGAAAGTAATCCATTAATAAATAAAATACGCTATTATTTAAGTTTTATAATGGTAGCGCTGTATTTAGGCATTGGCTTACTTTTTTTATTTACAGATATTGCCATTCAAACTTTCCCCGTTTACCGCGAAGCTGTTGGAGGTTTATTAATTTTCTACGCGGCTTTCAGGTTGTATCTGATCATTAAAAAAAAGGCGTGAACCTTTGCAGGCATTGCCATCAAGCTAACCCAACATCGCACGTATTTCGACAGGCTCATTTTGATATGGCGAAGTCAATTTGATTTGCTGAGAGTTGAGCGTTAGGGATTGCAGCGAAAATCCTTTTTGTTCTTCCCAAAAAGATTGCAGCGGAAAGCCCGGCCCTTTCTTGTTTAAGAAAGGGAACGCCCAAATAAAACGCTTAATACAATTATAGCAAACTCTGGCTAAAAGGATCCTTAACTAAATGCCATTGACATGAATCACTTCTGGATAATTTTAATAATTACATTTGCTTCAATTTTAAACTTAACAGGACAAACACCAATGACAAATCCGTCAGCAATACCAGTGGAAAGCAAAACAGTTGTGTTTATTCATGGCTTATTTCAAAATCCGGAAAGCTGGAATCAATGGAAAAAATATTTCGAAGCAAAAGGTTATACCTGCCATACTCCTTCATATCCCTTCCATGATGGCAACCCGGCAGACCTGCGTAGTAAAATCAATCCAAAGCTTGGTGAACTTACCTTCGGACAAGTAATTGATAGTTTGGCTGGCTTTATTGATAAGCTGCCTGAAAAACCAATCCTGATCGGACACTCCATGGGTGGACTTGCCGTTCAAAAGCTTATTTCGATGGATAAAGGCGTTATGGGGGTCTGCATTGATGCTGCACCACCAAAAGGCGTTTTTAGCCTTAAATGGAGCTTTTTAAAAGCAAATTTACCAACCGTTAATCCACTTAAAGGTAATTCGGTTTGCCTTCCGGATGTAAAATGGTTTCATTATGCTTTTTGCAATACAATGACAATGGAACAAACAGAGATTGAATTCAACAAATTTGTTGTTCCTGAAAGTCGTAACATCCCCAGAAGCAGCACTAAGGCCGATGGATATATTGATTTCAAAAAGCCACACAACCCATTACTTTTTATTGCCGGTGAAAAGGACCATATCATTCCATCATCATTGAACAAGAAGAATTTTAATGCTTACAAAGACACCAATAGCAAAAAGGATTTCAAAGAATTTGCAGGAAGAACGCATTATATCTGCGGGCAGGAGAACTGGCAGGAAGTGGCGGATTTTATTCTTGGTTGGGTAAAGAGGAAATAAAAACTATACGAGAAACAAATTCACCACTAAGGCACTAAGTCCACTAAGGAATTTCTCTGTGTTTCTCAGTGAACTTAGTGCCTTAGTGGTAAAACTCATTAACAAAAAAAGGTGTTCTTCAAATTGAAGAACACCTTTTTTATATTAAACCCTAAGGTAAAAGAAGAGTATTAAAAAGCTTTTCTCGGACGTTTTTCACGTGAAAAATTACTTTTTCTTTCTCCTGATTCACTGGATGTTGTTCTTTTTACAGAACTTCCTTTATCAGAACGGTCGCTATAGCTTTTGCGCTCACCGGAAGAATTTCCGCTATCGCTTGTTCTTTTTGCATAACCTCCTCTTTCAGGACGATCGCTGTATGTTTTACGTTCGCCAGAGCCTGAACCAGAACCGTAGCTCTTACGTTCACCAGATCCGCTTCCGCTTCTTGATGAATAACCACCTCTATCGCCACCTCTGCTGTCGGAACGGTTTCCGTAGCTCTTGCGTTCGCCATAGCTATTGCTTCCACCATTACCACCACCAAACGAACGTTTTTCAACACCGCTGTCTCCGCGGGATTCGATACGTACATTACGATTGTTGTATTGTACATTTTTAAATGTACCGGAGATGATCTCAGCAGCTTCTGTTTTTACTTCAACAAAAGAAAAACTACTTTTCACATCAATGTTTACAATAAGATTGGTAGCAACACCTGAAACTTCGCTGATGTATTCTTTCATGGTTGAGCTATCCAAATTATCCAGTTCACCTAAGTTAATGAATAGTTTAGTGATTCCATTTACAGAAACACTTGGACGATCTCTTCCTGTTGCAACATTCAGATCAGGTGCATTTTTATAATAATCTAAAAAGCGGTTGAACTCAGTAGAAACAAAACGTTTAATGATGTCTTCTCTGGTCAGGTCTTTTAATTCATCATAAATTTTAGGCAAATATGTTTCAATTGCTTTTTCATTTACCTCCACTTCGTGAATTTTTTTCACTAAGCTAAAAAGTTGTGTTTCGCATGCCTGAAAACCTGTAGGAACAGTTGCTTGAGTAAATTTGGTTTTGATCAAACGCTCAATGATTCTGATCTTTCCAACTTCTTTCATATTAATAATAGCGATGGAAACACCTTTTTTACCTGCACGGGCAGTACGTCCGCTACGGTGCGTGTAATTTTCAATTTCGTCAGGTAAAGCATAGTTGATAACGTGCGTTACGTCCTGAACATCAATACCACGAGCTGCTACATCTGTTGCGATCAACATTTGCAATGAACGGCTACGGTAGCGTTTCATAACATGGTCACGCTGTGATTGTGAAAGATCACCGTGTAATGCATCCGCATTATAACCATCTTTAATTAATTTGTCAGCAATTTCCTGTGTTTCAATACGGGTGCGGCAAAATACAATTGCAAAAATATCGGGATTAGAATCTGCGATACGTTTAAGTGCAGGGTATTTATCACGAGCATGAACAACATAATAAACGTGTTCGATGTTTTCGTTACCTGAATTTTTTGTTCCTGCAGTAATTTCAACAGGAGTGGTCATATAATTTTTAGAAATACGCAATACTTCATCAGGCATAGTAGCTGAAAACAACCATGTGTTTTTTTCCTGTGGCGTTTGAGAAAGAATGGTATCTAAGTCTTCTTTAAAACCCATGTTAAGCATTTCATCTGCTTCATCAAGCACGGCATAACGCACGTTGCTTAAATTAACACGTCTGCGGTCGATCATATCATTCATACGACCCGGAGTTGCAACTACTATTTGTGCACCTTTTTTAATGTCGCGTGATTGATTATCAATACTTGCACCACCATAAACAGCAACAATGTTTGCACCGTCAATGTATTTGGTATAGCTCTGTAAATCACGGGTAATTTGCATACACAACTCACGTGTAGGGCAAAGGATCACTGCTTGTGTATCGCGGGAAGCGAAATCAATTAAGGAAATTAATGGCAAACCAAAGGCTGCTGTTTTTCCTGTACCTGTTTGTGCTAATGCAACAAGGTCGGTATTACCTGTTAATAATGCAGGAATTACTTTTTCCTGGATTGGGGTTGGGCTTTCAAAACCCAATTCTGTTACAGCTTTAACAATAGCATTGTTAAGCCCTAACGCTTCAAATTTGTTCATTGATGATTTATTAAGTTTATAATTACTCTAATCAACTTGTAGGAAAATGAGTTGAATTTTACAAAAGTAACTCTTCTTGGTACCAGGCTCGCGTGGCCTCTCTTAGGTACTCATAACAGGTAAGAAACTGTTGTTTAATTCGCCTAGCAAAAATTCCTTTTTGACTAAAACTGTGGCAAAGGTACTCTTTATTTCCGGATTACCAAGGCTTTCGTAAAATTATTATTTTTCAGCCCCTAGCGCCTGAGGTTTACCGGAGGCGGTTTTGATTTGAAAAACCTTACAAACAGGGCTTCTCCACATTGTGGCATGAAGGGCTTTTATAAAGGATCTGGTTTTTATTAATAAAAATGCCGGTGATTGACAAGATCCCGCCTCTGCAAAAAAACGGCATCAGGATCACAATGCAAATATAAAATGGATCTTCCGGGTAAGCGTTTTATTCTCTAAACTTAATATATTGCGTGACAAGTGAAACTGTGTGTATTGCAATTAAAACTACATTAAACTTGCGGGAAATTTCAATCACGTAGCATTTGCTTCAAAATATTTCTTTACCGTTTCTTTAATTATTTCAACGGTAAGGGGTTTATTCTGAAATTCGTTAACTTCTTTAAATCCCATTGCTTTTGTTTTGTCCTCCGGGTTTAAAGAAGTGGTAAGCATAATTACCACAGCCTTCGATTTCTGATCTTCTTCTAAGGTATGGTAGATTTCGAGAAACTCAAAGCCGTTCATACCGGGCATATTAATATCCAGAAAAATAATGTCCGGTTTAGGGAAGAGTTCGGCCTGACCGGGCTTACTTGCATTATTTATATAATCAATAGCTTCCTGGCCACTGGTAACAATTTTAATATGATTACATACGTCTGCTTCTGTAATAATAATTTTATGATAGGCGTTGTCAGCGGGATTGTCATCAACCAGGAGGATGCAGTTTATTTTTTTCATAAGGATTAACATGTTTTTAATTTAATTTTTATTTGGCAATTGTGAAATAGAAAGTGCTACCCTCCCCAAGTTTCGACTCCACCCAAATTTTGCCACCATGCATGGTCACAATTTTTTTACAGATGGCCAGGCCAATGCCTGTACCTGAATATTCAGTCTCTGAATGCAAGCGCTGAAAAAGAACGAAAAGTTTGTTGATGTATTTCTCATCAATCCCTATGCCTTTGTCTTTCAAGGCAAAAAGATATTCCGTAGGTTTTTCTTCAACAGTAATATCAATTTCAGGAATACTATTCTTCTTTTTGAATTTTATACCGTTGCTGATTAAATTCTGAAATAGCTGTTTTAATTGTATCTCATTCCCATTTACTTTAGGCAGCACGGCAGATGTGATTTTAGCCTTGCTTTCCGTAATTGATGCATCCATTTCAGCAATGACCTCTTTAAGAATGAGGTTACAATCAACGGTTGAGAATACTATACTTTTTCCAACTCTTGAATAGTCCAGTAAATCTCTGATTAGATTTTTCATTTTTTCAGTCGCGCTCATAATAAATTGAAAATACTCCTTCGTCTCTTCATCTTTTTTATTGCCTTGTTTTTTATCAAGCAACTGCATAAAACTGGAAATTGTGCGTAGCGGTTCCTGTAAATCATGTGAAGCAATGTAAGCAAACTGCTCCAGCTCCTGGTTGGAACGGGTAAGTTCCTGTGAAATTTGTTTTAGATGTGTTTCTGCATTTTTTCTATCGGTGATGTCCCTGGCCATGGCGTAAAGCCTTCCTGTGACAGTATCCGGAGTTGTGTTCCAATCAAACCATAAATAATTTCCATCTTTTTTTCGATACCTGTTCACAAAATTAATAGTGACAGCACCTGTTTTCAGCTTATCAATTTCTTTTTGCGTGGACTCAATATCATCAGGATGCACGAAATCCACAAACTTGTTTTCAAGTAATTCTTTTTCGGAATAACCCAATACTTTTTCGAAATTAGGATTAATGATCTCGAAATAGCCCTGCATGTTTGCAATGCAGGCAAAGTCGGAGGTGTGGTTAAAAAAATGTTTGTATTCGATCAGTTTTTTTTCAAGAAGTTTTTGCTGGGTTACATCACGGGCTGTAGCAAATACGCCAAGCACCTTACCGTTATTATCTTTAAAAAGTGAGGCATTGTATAATACATCGGTTAACTTTCCGCTTATATTCCTAATGGTTAAGGGGTAATCGGCAACAAAATTTTTCTCAAAAACCTGTTGGTAAACTTCTCTTGCTTTTTTCGGTTCGGTAAAATAATTTAAAAAGTCGGTACCGATCATATCCTCGCGGGGGATACCGGTAACTTTTACGGACGCTTCGTTCAAATCTGTAATTTTCCCATCAGCACTAATAGTAACGAGTGGATCCAAACTGGCTTCAATTAAACTACGTGTATATTGTATTGCTTGTTTTTGTTCGGTAACATCACGAATAGCAACTGACACCAACAAGCCGTCTGGTGTTTCAAACGGGTTCAGACTAATTTCTACAGGAAATTCTTTTCCATCATTATGTTGTCCGAATAAATCTATACCATGGCCCATTTTTCGGGCTTTAGGATTATCAAAAAAAGTTTTTCTATGGGCGGGGTCCACATCCTTATAGCTGGAAGGAATTAATATCTCAATTCCCTTTCCAATAATCTCCTCTCTCTTGTAACCAAAAAGTTTTTCGGTTTGAGAATTCACCAATTGAATTTCGCCTTTATTATTTATTATAACAATAGCGTCAGGTGCAGATTCCAGTAATCCATGGAATTTGCCTTCGGCTTTTTTTCTTTCGGTAATATCACGTGCAGCAGCCACAACGCCAATGACAGAGCCCTCGTTATCTTTATATACCGACAAATTAAATAATACATCTGTTAATTTTCCATTTGTATGTTTTATCGTTAAAGGGTAATCGGTAGCAAAACCTTTTTCAAAAACTTGTTTATACCCTTCCTGTGCTTTTTCGGATTCGGTAAAATAAGTTGAAAAACCTGTACCAATGAGCTTTTCGCGGGGAACACCTGTGACTTTTACCGAAGCCTCGTTAACATCGGTAATTTTACCATCTGTACTGATGATAACCAAAGGATCCAAACTGGCTTCAATTAAACTTCGGACATAGCGAGAATAAAGAGATCTTTTTGTAATATCTCTTGCAATGTTTGAAAACCCTATAACCACATTCTTATCATCAATTATAGGAGATACCGTTAAGGATACATCTATTTTTGAACCATCTTTTTTAATCCTTTGTGTCTCATAGTGTTCTATTTTTTCTCCCTTGTTGTATTTTTCCAAAATAAGTTTATGCTCATCTATTTTAGTTGGAGCAAGGGTGTTGATTGATTTCCCTATTACCTCATCAGCTTTATATCCGAACATCCTTTCAGCTCCGGCATTCCAATAGGTAATGATACCATCCATTGATTTAGTGATAACGGCATCATCGGTATATTTAACAATAGCAGCTAAATATGCCTGCAGATCCAACTGTGTTTCCTTAATATTTTGTTTGAGTATTGAATCCATATTTATATAAATCCGGCTTAACGCTAAGTTTACAAAGAAAAAGAGAGGCTGTTCTTAATAAATCTGAGAGTTGTTTTTCCGGTAAAAATAGACACGGAGGCAAGGAAATGAAATGATGAAACGCACTCAGAAATAGAATTAAATTTCACTTCCTGAGAAATATATTTAGAGCATTGGTCAAGTCCACCGGTTTTTTACTGGTAGCGTTGTGGTTATGAAGCATTGTGCACTGTTTGCTTTTAGTGATCAAAACAAATTTTTAATTTGATTTTTCTTTGGGAAGTGTGAAATAAAAAACACTTCCTTCACCTAATTTCGACTCTACCCATATTTTTCCTTTATGCAAAGTGACAATTTTTTTGCAAGTTGCCAAGCCTATTCCGGTACCGGGGTATTCTTCAACACTATGTAGTCGCTGGAAGATAATAAATAATTTATTAATGTGTTTTTCTTCAATACCGATGCCATTGTCTTTGATAGCAAAAAGATATTCCTTTTCTTTTTCTTCAACTGTAATGATTATTTCAGGTAGAACATTTTTCTTGCGGAATTTTATGGCGTTGCTGATCAAATTCTGGAATAATCGTTTCAATTCTGTTTCGTTCCCAAGTAAAACAGGAAGAGTGGCAGAGGTGATTTTCGCATTACTTTCTTTAATGGCTACATCTAAATCAGCAATGACTTCCTTTAAAATTTTATTACAGTCAACGGCCGTGAACAACATATTTTTTCCAACCCTGGAAAATTCCAGCAAATCTTTAATCAGGTTTTGCATTTTAGAGGTAGCATTCACAATAAACTTAAAATATTCCTTAGTGACTTCATCCGTTTTGCCGGAACTTTTTTTATCAAGCAGCCCTACAAAATTATCGATAGTTCGCAACGGTTCCTGCAAATCGTGTGAAGCCACATATGCAAATTGCTCCAACTCCATATTGGACCTTGCAAGCTCTTGTGATTTTTGTTTAATTTCCTCTTCGATCTTTTTACGTTGAGTTATGTCCCTTATAAAGCCAATAAATAATATTTTATCTTTTATTCCTACGGGTGAAATCGTCAATGAAACACTAAACTCAATTCCTTTTTTATTTATGGCTTCTATTTCAATATCTTTGTTCAGTACAGGTCCTTCACCTGCGGCTAAATAATGTTTCATCCCATTTTTATGTCTTTCGCGGTAACGTTCGGGAATAATAAAATTATATAAGGGTTTTCCAAGTACTTCGGATTCATTCCAATCAAAAAGTTTTTCTGCCTTAGGATTCCACTTAACAATAGTGCTTTCATGGTTGATAACAATAACAGCATCGGGTGCGCTGTCAAAAATAGCTTGTATTTGTTGTTCACTGTCTTTAAGGTTTATATTAGAACGTTCCAGCTCTTCGGATTTTTGTTTAATTTCTTCTTCACTTTTTTTACGCTCTGTTATATCCCTCACTATAGCTTGGTGTCCTGTAATCCTGCCATCAACTTTCTGCTGTATTACAGTTTGTTCAATCCATTTTTTTTTTCCTGATTTAGTGATAATGGGAAAAGAAAACAAAGTTTCCTGGATTTTGTTAATGAATTGATCTTTGTAAAATTTCGCAACTTTCTCTTTCCATTCGGGGTCAATAATTGCCGAAAAGTGCTTCCCGATCAGTTCATTTTCAGTGTAACCAGTAAGCTTTATAGACATTGGATTGATATAAGTAAAGTATCCGTTGAAATCAGAGGTATAAACAACATCTCCAGCTTCTTCTACCAGTTTTCGATACTTTTCTTCACTGAGCTTTAAAGATTCCCGGCTTTTTTCCAAAGAAACAGTGCGTTCTTTTACACGTTCCTCCAAATTTAAATTGGCTTCTTGAAGGGCTTTTTGCGTTTTTTCAATTTGCTCCAGCATACTGTTAAATCCTTCCGACAAAACACCTATTTCATCCTTTCCCTGGGCGGAAATCCGGATAGAATAATTACCTGTTTCAGCCACCTCCCTAGTACTGCGAACCAATGATAACAAGCGATTTGTAATTATCTTTTGGAGAAAATTAGAAATTATAAACGCTGAAAAAATACTGAACAACAAAATCAGTATTGCAGTTTTAAAATAATTTAAAATAATAACTTTGAGATCATGCAATTCAGCATGAAGCATTATAATACCAAGAAACTCTTTCTCCTGAAAAATCTGATACCTAACAATAAATTCTGACTCAAAAAAACTTTGCTTTTCTACTGTTTTTTTATCAACTATTGGAAAGGAAAAAGGATCGCTACCCTTTTTGATATATTCAGCAAATTTTTTTCCATTTTTATCAAGTACAACTGCATTCAGAATAGAAGGGTTATCATCTAAATGTAAAATTATTTTATTTGCAGCATCCTGGTCATTGAATAAAAGCGGGGAGATTAAATTAACACCAACAATGTCTGCTATCGAGTTTTTATTCCTAACCTCAGAGGATTTAAATGTTTTTATATCGTTAAACAAAAAAAATGCGGAGCATATCATCGCAGCTATAAATGCTGTTGCCACTTGAATCAGTATCAGCTTATTTCTTATGGATATGTTTATGAATTCTGTCATCTATAAATTCAATTATTATTACCTGCAAAAAAATTTTTTGCCGCAAAGTCGCCCCTTGTGCCCCGGGACAGGCTCCGCCAAAAAGTTTTCATCGCTGAAACACAAGACTTCGCGTCTCTTTGTGTTGTTGCATCTTGACGTTTTAGTGGAATATTCTTTTTTGATCCAAGATTGATTTTCATTCTACAATTACAGCCAACTTTAATAATTGAGAGCTTGCTGTTAACCCCGCTGATTTTAATGCTTTTGTATTGGCTTCAAATTTTAGTTTTGCATTAATAACAATGAAATTTATAGCTGTTCCCTGTTTTGCGTATCCTTCCTGTTCACTTATTGTTAATGTATTTTTTGATTTTGTTTTGTCTAAAATTTCCTTCAAAGAAATTTTACTGTTTTCTGAAATAAAAAGAATATCACAATCACTAATTTCTTCCGCAGTATAAAAATGACGTATAATAATTTTTTTATTATTCACTGTTTTAGTTCTGGCAATTTCTTCAAAAGACTCTGTTATAGGAGATGAGTTGATCACTCCAATAATAAACTCATTGCGATTGTTCAAGGTGTCCCATTCAATAAAACGAGTAAAATTATAAATGAATGCCGCCTTCAGATTATACTCTTTATTATCAGATTGAACACCCATAGAAATTATCCAGTAGAACACAATCAAATTAATAAAACAAAATCTTTTTAGCATAATCTAATATTTTGACACTATTATTAAACATATCCGCCACAAAAGCAAACAGTTAACTGTGTTTTGTTTTTTATCCTATTTAAATTCAGTTAGTTAAATCTAAATTCCGATTTTTTTGATCAAACTTACATTAAACCACCTTCCCGCCTGATGGTAGGGCCTGCTCACTGTACCTCCCAGCCTGATTTCCCTGTTAAACAAATTGTAAAACGATACACTAACATCCAGATTTTTGATTTTGGTTGGTAAGTACCTGACAGTAAGATTGGTTTGGTAAGCTGCTGCTATTTTTTCTGTTGTACCTGCATTTAATCCCGATGATATTGGAGAAGATATGGCTGAATTCAATCTGGTTATCACAGTTGCAGTTAATCTGTTTTGCATAAAACGGGATGTAACTCCTGTTGATCCATAATGAACGGGGAAATTTTTGATGGATTTATCCTGCATGATCCATTGGGATTCGCTTCCTGAGTCTGTTTGTGCCCGCATGCCTTTCATGAAGGAATAATTGGCAAATATCTCGAGCCTTGGTAAAGCGTAATGAACCTCCAGTTCAACTCCTTGCATAGAAAGTTTATCGAGGTTATTATATCGGGGAACCACAAAACTGTTGTCGCGAACCAGGAGGTTTCTGTTAACATTTACAAAATAAATCGCTTTGGTCATCAACCTTTGATATTGACTTTCCGCTGCCACTTCGTAATTATCTAAAGTTTCAGACTTTAACCAAGGGCCTCCTGCGTATGTTGTTGCGGCTGCGAAATTGGTATAACGGTAAAAATAAGACGGAGCGATGAAAGATCTGTTGTATATGGCTTTCAGGTTAAGCCGGTTTTCTTTTAGCAGGGGATAAACTATCGCCAGTCGGGGGCTTACCTGAGATGATGTTTTCTTTATCCCTGCTTTTAGCAGATCTGCCCCAGGGTCAACATTCTGGAATTCATACGTTTCAGAATTTTCCTGTCTAAAATCCTTTCCTTTTACATGTAAATCAATTCTGGCCCCAAGGTTAAAACGAAACTTGTACAATTTATATTTTAATTCGCTGTAAGCCGAATATAATTGTTCGGTTCTGAGGATATCAGTAATGCCATTGGAGTTTTCAGTCCAAAAGCCTCCAATGGTGGGTGTGGCAGAAAAATTTCCTGTGGTGGTGTCATATATCGTATTATAATTAGTGGAGAAACGATCGGATATGGGGGAAGTCTGGTAGGCTTCAAGGCCCCAAATTATGCTGTTGGTTTGGCGGATTGTTGTTTGGCCTGAATATTCAATTCCGTACCTAATGGATCGCAAGGATAATTCCCAAGCTTCCCCCATCCGGTATCTCATGCTATCCTGAGAAGAAAATGTGGAAGGTATTGCAACATCTCTGAAGGGAAGCGAAACCTCGAGTACCCTTACCTTGCTATATGTATAACCAAAGGTAAATGCATGCTTCGATTTTTTGTAAGTAAACAATCGTTTGACATCAAAAACGAAATAATTATGTTCTTCGCCTGTCAGGTAACTTTTATACGGGTTTCTTAAATCATCCTGTGATTCAGCATTTTGAAAGTTTAATGCGCCACTTTGAGTCCGCGGATGCTGGTAAAATCTGGTTTGTGTATTCAAATTAATGTCCCATTTAGCATTGTGAAACCTGGTTCCCAAACCTCCTGTCGGGAATTTGACCCGATCAACTATTTCCTGCCCGTTTACACGGTTAACAGCACCGTCATCGCTGGCTTCAACATCAACCACCTGTCCGTCAATGGAAACATTATGCCCGTATACTTCGATCTGATCACCTTTTTTGCTGATCGTACCGAAATAAAATCCCAGGTTTTTATACCCGTAATTACCAAGTGCCGCATGATAGTTAATCCCGTTTATTTCTTTACCGGATAAGGTAACAATGTTTATCACTGCGGTAAGGGCAGCTCTCCCGTATACGGAAGAACCGGGCCCTCTTATAATTTCAATTCGTTTCACATTGGTAAGAGAGATATTGTAATCAATATCGGCAAGGTTCCATAAGTTTTCGGTTATTTTTTTGCCGTTGATCAGCAATAAGAATTTCTGATTGGTACTTGAATGAACTCCCCGGACACCAATCAGTTTGTCATTTATGTCCTGAATAGGCCAAAATCCGGGTATATTCATCAGCGCATCGTATATGGTACGGTATCCCCTATTCCGTATCATTTCCTGTGTAATAATATCAATAACAGCAGGAGCAGTAAATCCGGTTTCTTCCACGAGTGATACCGAAGAAATGGGTATGTTCATCAATTGCTCAAGAGAAAATTCCGAAAATTTCGAAGCAGTCAAAATTGTATCTTCCTGGGCATTTGACAAACAATAGGTCAATGAAAGAAGGTACGTAAAAAAAGTTTTTTTTTTCACAAAATTTATTTTTTATAAGCTGACAAAGTAAATCTCTATTACAATTTTTTGAAATGATTTGTCGCACTGAAAAAAAAATTGTGAGTGATACATATCAAGATTTTTTTGTTTCTAAAACAAATTCAGCTTTATGTAATCCTCCTCCGTTTGAATGCCATATCAATAACATATAAAACAACTTCATATAATATAAATCCAAGCATTTTAAAATATGCTTACCGAAATTTTAAACAATCCATTGATACCCGGTTGTTCAAGAACAGTTGAGAATAAATTTCCATCTGCCGCCCTGATTCCCGGGTCAAGATATGTCTGGTTAAATAAATTACGAATATTCAAACTGGCGCTTACACGGTTATCAAATAATTTTTTTGTGCTGATAACAAGGTTTGTAAGGAAATAGCCGCCTACTTTCCCAAAGGGATTAGTTTCAGGAACTGATCGGGCTCCTACCCAATTTGTTATCAAGCTAATATTTAAAAGTTGCGCAAGTTTGATGGAAAAGCCTAAGTTACCTTTTACCTTAGCTATGTTTGGGATATTAGATACCATCATTCCGTTATTTTGTTTTCCCTCCTGATAGGTGAAATTTAAAAAACTTGAAAAATGTTTTGTGAAAATAATATCCATCTTGGTTTCCAATCCACTAACGGTTGCTGTACCCGCGTTTTGATTTTGAGTCAGACCTCCGCCAATTGGCATGTCAGCTATAATAATATTCGAAAGATCATTATGGAAAAGGTTGGTTTGCATTATAAAAATTTCAGAAAACGTATAAATATAGTTTACCTCATACGTTCTAATTTTCTCCGGTTTTAAATCAGGATTGGCTATTCGTATTGGTGCTCTATTATACAATTCAGCGTTGGTTGGTGCCCTGTAAGCGGTCCCGAAAAGTAGCTTAAACGTAATTTTTTCATTGGGTTTATTTATAAGACCAAGTCGTGGATTTATTATGGAACCATAAATACTGTTATTGTCATAGCGTCCTCCGATGGTAAAGTTGGTTTTATTCAAGAATGTGGTATTCAGAACATATTGAGCATAAGCACCCATGTTATTTTGAATAATATATTCCCTGGGTTTATAGGTGGAGAAAATATTTGATATTGGAATATAATTTATTGTATCTATTCTGTTATCAGGGTTCACGCCCCTGTAATCCAATTCCAGGTTATCCTGAAAGAGTTGAACACCTGCAAAAAAATTGTGGAATTTATTAAGGGTATAGTTGGTTGAGACCTCACCTGCAATACGATTGGAGTAGTGCGCCCTTAGCGTTCTGTTCAAGACTTTACCATCAACGGTACTATACGTATAGGATTTGTCCGACAAACCAGTTTCCCTATAATACACCCTGGAGAAAACCGAAAACTTTTCATTTGCAGTAAATTCATTTTGAATAAAACCAGTGCGTGTAAATGGATCCCATAAAGCTGCCTTTTCGCCTCTTATCATTGACGATAATGAGCCCAGTTCACCGGTGTTTCCATTTCCTTGTGAAGGAAGGCCCAAAAGTTGGGTAGGACTATTTGAGTGAGTTCCCAAACCCGAGGGTGTTTCAAAGGCCCGAAAACCCAATGTTGTTTTAAATCTTTTATACGTGTAACTCAAATTCCCATTAAATGACCAGGCATTATCTACATAGGCATTTGAATAGTTCGGATCTCTGTTGGTGTACCTTGGACCATCGGTACGGAAAAGTGAACCCGAAAGAGACAATTCAAGATTGGATTTTTTAATACCAAGCATTGCTTTTTCAAACGAAGTGTTATAAGTACCAAATCCTCTTTGAAATTTCAAACCATTTATATCACCACCTTTTAAGGTTATTATATTTATCACTGCACTGAAGGCATTGGCGCCATATAAAGCAGAACCGGGTCCCCAGATTATTTCAATTCTTTCCACATTATGGAGGCTATATGCCGGGCCTCCCATTTCAAAACCACCAATGATACTGTTTTCAATAATTCCATCAATCATAAATAATATTCTACGATTTTCATCACCATACATTCCCCTGAAAGTTCTTATGGTAGGAAATTGCACTGATAGGTGCACCAGATCAAGTCCCGGAATATCACGCAAAGCATCATCCAACTCTTCATAACCTCTTTCTCTGATCTGTTGAGAAGTGATCACAAGCATTGTAGAAGGCGCTTCGCTTATTTTCTGTTCGGAGCCAGATGCTGTTACTACTTTAATGTTCATCAGCTCTTCCAAAGACAGATCATAAAATTTTGATGCATTCAAAACACTATCTTCCTGCGCATTTGAAACATAACAGATCAGCGAAAAAAGAAGAATAAAAAAAATCCTGACTCTCAAGTGGTTTGTCTTTTTTATGTGAAGACAAAGGAAGTCTTCATTGAAGTATTTTGAAATGATTTACTTCATTGGAATAATAAATTGCATGTGATATATATCATTAAGAACCTACTTGCAGTTTATTTTAAGACGGGGGAGGTTTGAAAAACTGAAAATAATTGATCATCGAATACGGGTTTAACGATTCGACTTTTATTGCACACTAAATTTGATCGCAGCTACAAAACTTTAGAATTTTTTTGCAAAATCTGTTAATAAAATAACACAACAGATATTTTAAAGATTGGTAATAAAATCATTTACCAATTTATTAAATTCATCGGCTTGCTCGAGGTTGGCCATGTGGCCCGCTTTATCCAGACTGTGGAGTTTTGAATCCTTAATATGTGCATGCAAAAACTCTGATTGGATCAGTGGTGTTACCTTATCTTCTTTGCCGCATAGGATAAGTGTTGGAACAGAAATTTCATTTAAAGAAAAACATTTTTCCTGTCGTTGCGCCAGCGCAGCTAAGGTACCTATGACTGTTTTGGGTTTTGTAGAAAGGATGATGTTTCTAATTTTTTCTACCAACTCCTTTTTATTTTCCAACGATTCCTGGCAGAAAACATTTTTAATAAAGCCAGCCGCAAAATCAGTTAATCCATCTGTTTCTATTTGTTTAATCGTTTTGTAGCGTTTTTCTTTTGCTTCGGCTGAGTCGCCAATACATTGTGTATCGCTCAAAATAATGGCATGAAACCTTTCAGGATATCGATTTATAGCATTTAATAAAATATACCCTCCCATTGACAAACCACACACGATAGCTTTCTTAATTTGAAGTACATCCATCATCTGTATTAAATCATCGGCAAATAAATTTATGCTTGGTTCTTCATCACCGGAAGTTGATTTTCCAAAACCTCGTATATCATAAGCGATCACACGATACTTATTTTTGAGAAAATCTATTTGAGGTTGCCATGACGATTTATTGAAAGGAAAACCATGAATAAATATTACAGGAATATTGCTTTCACCAAAGTCGTCATAACAAATCTCAGCATCATTTATTTTAACTTCAATATCATTTCCGGTTGCTATCATTTTATTGTTTTTAGTTGATGAATTGTCAATGATCCTTAGCCGATTAATTTTAAAAAATCTGTAGAATCTGTGGCAAAAAAATTTCGATTTAGTTTAAAACAAATTTATCAAAAATTAAAGATCGCTGTTTTGATATTTGTTAAAAGGGAATTTTAATAGCCCAAAGACTGTTTTTGAATAGTCAGTGGGGCAATTATCTATTTAGATCCTAAAAAACGATCTATCAATAAGAATAAAAATGAGGAGATGCTTGCCCATATAAGCATATAAAGCGGGGGCACAATATTTAAGTCAATTGAATTGGGACAAGCGCCAATGTTCTGACAACGTTTTATCAAATCTTGTATTTAAAACTAAACAGATGAAAGACATCATTAAATATTGCCGAATAGTAGTGATTTTGATTAGTATCAGTATATCAAAACAATCAATGGCTCAAATAACAACTCCATCCGAAACAAGAAAGCAAGCGAAAGTGGAATTAAAATCCGAACAAAAAAGAGAAAGAGAAAGAAAAAACGAAGCAGAAAAAGCAAAGGCAGAAACAGAAAAAAACAATGCTGGTATCCTTGACGAAAAAATTTCAAAAAAGCGAAAAGGAAAAAGATCAAAACCTGTGAAGGAATCTAAAAGAAGAGGGGTTGAATAGTAAGTATTTGTCAAGAACAGTTATAAATTAACTGTGTTTAATTTTTCTCTTTCATTCTCAATAAAAAAGGTTGAAATATTTATACCGGTTTATTGCTGAGAAATCAACCTCCCTGTCTGTAAGGTTTTGTTATTACTTATTACTTTGTAAGTATAAATCCCTGAAGAAAGATTGCTCGCTTCAATAGTGTTTACTTGTTGAATAAGTGTTGTATTCAATACTTCCTCCCCTAAAATATTAAAAACTTTTAGTTCTGCTTTATTTTGTGATGGATCATTTATCACCACGTTTATTGAGGTTGTAAATGGATTAGGATAAAAGCTAACAACTTCGCCCGCGCTTTCTAAGTCAGGGGAAACCATCAATAGTATGAATTTGTCCATTTAATATACCCGGAGGAAAAGCTGCGAATGCATCGGCATTATAACCAACATCGCCTGTTACACTTGTTGGTCCTAAATTAGCAAACGCTCCTGCAGAAGAAAAAAACAGCAAAACCGTAAGCTCCACCTAGAGCAGGCGCCTGACAAAAATTTATTTTAGAAAAAAATAGTACTGCTGCAAATGTTAAGACAATTGGGTATAGTTTTTTCATTTTGATCTGATTTAATACGATTGGATTTTCGTTGAACAAAGGTGAAAAATCATAAATGAGTTTAACTTATACAAGTTCTAAAATTAATTGCATAATTCACACTAAACTATTAAAGAGGGATCTTGGAGCGCCTTTCAGGCCTGATAAAAAAATGCAGTAGCAGTAGTAGTGATAAAGAATTAATCAACTTTTGCTCTTCTTAATGGATTTTATATCGTAAAATAACGAATGTCGAACCATAAAAACAAAATCAATACAATTGCTCTAGTATATAATAGCTAAATTGAATATATTTGTTTTATGGAAACAATCAAAACAATATTAGTAGTAACTATTTTTTGTATGTTCTCTATATCTTGCAAAAAAGAAAAGGATGCACCAAAAGTTGCCCCCAATACAACCATCAATGGAAATACCAACCCTTCAGATTCTTTATCTTATATTGTTATTAATTTAAATGGAATGAAAAACACCAATGGCAAGGTAAATGTTGCCTTATATAATTCGGAGCAAACATTCAATGATCCTGGTCAAGCATACAGACAGGTATTTTTGCCAACTACTGGTGGAAACATGGTTATACAAGTAGATAGCTTACCTGCGGGACAATATGCATTCGGAATTTTTCATGATGAGAATGATAATGCCTCTATTGACGCCAATTTTGTTGGTATACCTCAAGAAGGTTTTGCTTTCTCAAACAATGCTTTGGGTAGTTTTGGACCACCAACTTGGGTGCAAGCACAATTTGATTTACCTGTAAAGAGTACAATTACACAGAGTATTTCCCTGAAATTTTATTAGCGACAAATCCTTTTAAACTAAAAAAACCTCGACAAAAGTCGAGGTTTTTGGTGGGCACTACTGACGAAATATCGAAACAATTGTTAGACGATATAGAGGTTTTAGCGAATTTAGAGCCATACTTGAATATTTAGAGGTTAGCATTTGTATTTCGATTTTTGATGTCTTTAAAGATTGTAAAAATAGCAATAAAAGTAAAAGGTTGGAATTTTCGACCTTTTTAATCCGCATTTAATCGCAACAACTCCTTTTTCCACCTTCCTGAATTGGTGGACACGGCACAGAACCATAAGAGCAATATACACAGCAGTCCCCTTGTTTTGGCTTTAATGCTTTTTTGCAGTTTTCACATTCATAGAAGAATTGACACGCATCCGTTGGCATTGTTTCTTCTTTTTTATGCCCACAATAAGGGCAAGTGATTGTTGATTTTAGGATTATACTTTTGTTTTTCATAAGGTTAAATATTTTAGTTTCATAATAGTTCATTAGACTGGTTATCATTAAACCAATCATCCCGATATACATAGTATTATTGCTAACTTCATCAAAGAAGTAGTTATAAAATATCAACGCTCCGCTTAATACTCCAACAATTAAACTAACTATCTTTTTGTGGTACAGATAAGAAAAAACTGCCCCGAAAATAGATAGTATAACCAATGACAAAAATACATACATTGTTATTCCTCCGAATAATTCAAAAGAGCCGAATCCTAATGCAGATAAAGCAATTCCGAATAAAGGAAAACAACACGGAGAGGTTAATGCAGTCAATACAACGCCAATAACTCCTATTCGTTCTATTATGGATGTTTTATTTGTCATACAGTTTCCTTAGCGGTATTTACATACTTGAAAAACGGTCGTAAAATTTTTAAATGCTCTGATTTTAGGGAGTAGTTTATCGTCTGTCCTACTTTACGTGCTTCGATGATATTTCCATCTTTAAGTTTACGAAGATGTTGTGAAACGGCAGGAATACTCATCCCTAAAATATCGCTCATATCGCAAGGACAAAGTTCTTTTTCTTCTTCCATCAAATAAAGAATTTTTAGTCTTACATCATTTCCTGCAAGAGCAAGAACATTTGATAGCTGATTTAAAGACTTCTCATTTGCTTTTATTCTTTGTTTACATTCTTTTATTTGAATGGGGTCGGCTAAAACACGAATACAGGTATTGTTTTCCATAATATATATATTATCAATGTCACAAATGTATTTATGTTTTATTATTTAAGCAAATACTTAAATACAAAATATATTAAAAACACCAATAAAAGAAAAAAGGTCGAAATTTCCGACCTTTTTTCTTTTAGAATATCTGCATCTCCCCACCCTGATTAAACCGACCGTTTTGAGTAGCTTGCCCTTTTTCGGGGACTTCGATAACCACATCCACATCGTGTTGAAAATGGTTAGAACCCCTGAAGTTTCCTTCTTTGGTAGTTTGGAATACATAGATGAAGGAAACACCCGGATTGTTCGCCTTTAAAGTATCCAAATCGCTCGGTTGAAGCTCCATTTTGTTTACGCTATCAATAAATACATAATCATAGTTGCTTAATGTGTTGGGCAAATAATCACTCACAAATAGGTTAGGATGCTTTACATTGGTATCGTTCAGCTTCTTTTGAAGCGTAGCATCGAGCTTTTCTTCTTTGGCTACATAGAGAACCTTTCCGTGATGACGAGCCAAATAACCTGCAAAATCAATACACAAATAAGATTTTCCCATTTTCGGTTTACCGAATACCATCGCAGTAAAACCCTTTGACGGATCTCCGATAAAATCTAACCACTTGCCCTGAAAACCAATACTATCAAATTGCATCCTTGCAAAATCAACGCTATTCATAATTTTATTTTGCTTTGTTATAGCTCGTGGTTCTTCCATGTCATCATCCACACCTTCTAATCCGTTGCAACCACAATCGTTTAGAATACCCAATAATCCGTTTAGTTCATGTTTAGAAATATCAAGCGCATCATGTTGTTTCGGTTTGAATAATAAATTGTGTAAGCTCAAATACATCACGTTTACTTTATCGGCATATTTATCGGATTTCGTTAAAACACCATGTTTAACAGCCTTCTGCATATCATCAAATAATTTTTTCGCTTTATCTTTTACGCCAATTTTACCTTGTAAACTCACATAGCGTTTTATGAATTTAATGGAGGGCATTACTTTTTCACTCTTAACGAGCTTAATCATCTTCTCCATTGTTTCAGGTTTCAAATGGATTTGAATACTTGTCCCCATTGCGTTATAGGTCTGCACTAATTTTTCCTGAATGATTTTTATTTCCGCAGCATAAGGCGAGGTTTTACGGATGCGCTTTTCGATAATCGCTTTTTGTACGCTGTTTAAAAAGCCCAATACTTGCTCGGCAGTTTTTGTTTTTCCGTTCAGCAATGTAAAGCGTTTGATAAATTTTAATTCATCTTCGATGTGTTCTACCTGTGTTGCGTTATCAACCTTTTTTTGTTTTACCGCTTTTGCTTTCGGCTCTTTGTGTGGTTTCACATGATGCTGTTTTTTTTCATGCTTAACAGTTTCTTTGTGTCCAGGACTTACCGCTTTTTGTTCGGGGTTCTTTTGCTCTACATATTCGTTGAGCTTGGTTAAATACAAATCAATCATGCGTTTGATTGTAGCGTTACCGTTATAGGTTTCCCAACTTGCACCCTCTTGAGTTACTTTGTTTACTAACTCATGGCTCTTTAAAAGTGTTGGCGGTAATTGGTTTGCGCCAATGCTGTTTATTTGATTGTAATAATTGTTTGCGGTTATCATAGTATTAAATTTTAGTTTGTTTTAATAAAAGAGGCTCTGCCTCAAAATTCCATTAGTTCTAATTCCAGTTCGATTGCCATTGCTTCTAACTCCAGTTCCCTGTTATCAGGTTCGATAAATTCTTCGTGAATTATTTTAGCTTTCTCTAAAGGTTTACGCTCTCTTGTTTGTCCTTGCGGAATATCTTTTTTAATGATGTCGAATTGAGATGCGCTCAACGTAACATTGCTACCGTGTTTATTTTGCAGTAACTCTACCAGTTTGCCGATATGTTTAAAATCCATTAACGCTACCATTTTATCCGCTAACTTTTCAAACTTTCTGTTTTCAACGAGTGGTAAAATATCGGTGTCTAAATAAAACACACCACCACGCTGACGAGATGCCGGTACAATAATTTTGTAATTATCCCTTTGGCGAATAATACCAACACCATTATTGGTATTGATAGAATTACCAACGGTAAGAGAGGAAATAATTTTTAATGCTTTACCTATTGGCACATTTACTTTACCTTTTGTTTCTTCAGATGGGAGCCAGTTATCAGGCATTAGAATACCTTTCTTCGTTGCTCCGTCAATGGTAGTATAACTTACTAACTTTCCTTTGTAATCGCTAAATGCTTGTAATAAATTTCCTGTAATGATGTGGCGTATTTTTCTATCTACCGTACCTGTTTTAACGGCAGTTTCCCACTCTTTTAATGTGTCAGCTAATCCTTTATCATCAACGCTTACGCTCTCGCCTTTAATTGCCATTACGTCCTTGTTGTAACTGGCAGGTATGGCAATATATTTATTGCTGTTTGCAATAGCGAAGCGTAATTTCATAGCACTTGGCGCATAGGGCTTTTTCTTTTTCTTATCAATGATAAAACCAACGAATACGCCTAATACTGTTTCGTGTCCACCATCGTATGATTGCACAGGGTAACTTAATTTTTTACTGATGTGAAAGAATTTTAATAATCCTTCCGTGTACCCGTTGCGGTTAGTTGTTACCTTTTCAATCTGAGCAATGGAGGCAATTTCAGCATCCTTTAAAATCTTCTCACGTTTTTTTATTTCAGCTTGGTAAGCTCCCTGACCTTCTTTTTCCAAAACTTTCAGTACCTTTTTTTCATTGGGTACATTTTTTATTAACTCGGCATACTTAGTTGTATTTTCTTCCAGTTCATCTTTTAAACGCTTTGTAACAAAGCTCTCGAAGTCCTTAATACTTTCAGCTTGCAGGGTTTTAAAATCTTTTCCGTTTAATGATTCAGTAATAATATTTTCGAGTTCAATTTTTGTAAAAGGCTTTTTCAAAACATTCGCTTTTACTGTTTCTAAAATGCTATCCTCGCCAAATGCGCTCTCACCACCTTTGCCAACCTTTATAACGGAATGACTGACAAGCTCCGCCTCTAAATTCATTGCTTCCACTTCTAAATCATACTCGCCTGATTGTTTTAAATACTCAATAAAATCAACGTAGCGTTCAGCAATTTCATTGTAAAAATCCTGTTGCATTTTGGTTGAAAGAACCGCAACACGCCCCGATACTTTATGAGCTGCATCTTCTGTTGAATTGCCATCTTCGTTTTCGGTATCTTCTAATTTCAAAGGGTCGTTCAATAACTTATTTATTTCAGGGTTTTCAGAAAGATATTCGGTAACGATTTTATCTCCGTATTTATTTAAGAAATCCGGTACGTCTAAAATCTTGGTGCTTTGTTTTTGATTGGAGCTTGTATTTGCATCCAATGATTTTAATTTTTTTTGTAACATCATCATTAACCGCTTTTCGGCAGGTATAGAAGAATTTACATAATCGTAAATCGGTTTTAATATTTGTCCTGTACGATTGATACGCCCACGTTTTTGTACTTCGGTATTAATATCTAACTCCGCTTGCAAAACAATCATTACACGCTGTCTTACTTCTTCTTTAGGAACTTTAGCGGTAACAATAGCGTGTGCCGATGCGCCTGTGCTGCCTGATTGATTAATCATTAATACATCCACTTCATTGTTGTTGAATTTGCGGAACGCATCATTGGTGTTTAGTTTTTTACGAGCCAACACTAAACCCTGATTGGTTTTTAAATTTAACTGCACACCATATTTTCTGCCTGTTACTTCAGCTACGCTGTAACCTGCCTTTTCTAATTTTTGTATAATCACATCTATTGGCGAAATAGTAATACCAGTAGAAACAGATTTTACTTTTTCGCTGATGCGTGTATATTCTGCTTTTGCTTCAGGGGATAATTCCGCAATACTGAATTGTTTGTAGATGCTTTCTCCGTTCACATCTTTTTCGGTATAGCGTAGCACACCATCTAATCCACGCATTAATACTTCTGAAAAATCAGCGTTAATAGTATCGCCATCTTTTACTGGCATACCGTGTTCGTTTTCCATTTGCTCAATAAAACTGCCCATTGTAGAAGCAAATGCAATAACTGGTTTCTTACCTTCTTTCAATCGTTCAATGGCACGTTCCGCTACCGCTTCTGCTTTGATTGAGAAAAGCATTTGATTAATCACGTTAAATACTTTTGAGAAATACGGTTGATTGCTAACACCTGCTTCGGATGTGCCTTTGCGTACTTGTGTTTCTTTTCCTTCCGCAACGGCTATTTTGTCGAGTTCTTCCACTTCCTCGTCCACAAAGTTTTTTTGAAAACCAATTACATCTCGAAGTATAGAAGTAATATTATCGGCAATGGCTTTGTGTTCCTGTTCTTTTGCATCGAGTGTAATATAATTTACTTCCACACCTTCAAAGGAACGCTCACGCCTTAACATTTGCCCTTCTTCCACGAGCTGTGATGCTAATACTTCTTGCAATGCAACACCGCCTTTGGTTATCGCTTCTACTAATTCTTCTTTGCTCATGTTCGCATCGCTGATAGAAGTTTTCATTGCGTACACAGGCATATTATCAGGTCGCTTGGCGAATGTTGCCGATAAAAAAACAACTCCTTTTGTTTTCGCTAACACCGCTTGCATATACTCACCTGTGTTACTTGAACCGCTTGAGTTATGGCTCTCATCCATAATGAGAATATTATCTTGTGCAATGGCAGAAATAAAACTCGGCTTTTCGGGTTTCTTTTCGGGAGAGTTGAATTGAGAATAAGTAGCCAAAACAAAATCAAATTTCTTTGGCACTTTTTTATCTTTAAAAATTGCGTTTTGTTCCGTTGGTGGTAATGCCTGATAAACAATATCGCCTTGCTCATCTTTAATATCGGTTTTACTTTCTTTACCGTTTACAATGAAAGGCACTAAATGACTTGAACCGATTGCGACTAAATCACGGTACAGGTCGGAAAATAAATTTGCTTTTTCTGTAATGAAAATCGGTTGGTGTCCCTGATTAACTGCGTAACGTATCATTGCTGCTGCAATGCGCCCTTTTCCAATTCCTGTTTGGTCGCCAATAATCATTCCCTGTTTGCGTACTTCAATATTGTAGATTGCCATTGCAACGGCATCTATTTGTTCGGCAGATAAGGATTTGCAAAGCTCCACGCTTGAACGGTATTTTAACCGTTGCCTTACAAACGCATCTATATCACCGCCTACGGCTTCTTTGATACGCTTAACCGCACCGTGCGTTTCATAATCCATTGAATCCGGCACAACGGTATCTAATACCACGCAACTTTCAGATGCAGGCATATACGGTGCGCCTAATCCATTACCCTGCATTAATTCAAGTTCCAATTCTAAAGCTCTCGCTTCTAATTCGTATTCGTTTACTTTTTTCATATCTGTATCGGATGAAATATTTTCTGTTACTCGCTCGTATAATTCTTCAAATGATTTTACAACAACATCTTTATCGTTGTCCTTTGGCGGAGCATTACCAATAAATATTTCTTTTCTGCCATCAATTAAAATCAAGCGCACATTAAATGCTGTGCCTTGTCGGGAATATAATTTGTGTCCGTCAATATTGATAACATCTTCCACGTTGTAATGGCTGTACAGATAATTAAAGAAGATGCGGTTCTTACCTGCCTGTATTCTGCCTTTCTCATCCCATTGGGTATGACCACCGATAATGATTGCAGCTTTACCATTGGTCGCCATTGTGTCCAATGCACGGAGAGCCATAACGTGGTCGAGTGTTTTAAATTGAAAATTATCGTAGGGTAAGGCTCGGTCTAAATTTCCGAATGGGGGGTTAGTGATAACCGCATTAAATGTTTTGTGAAATTTAAAACTGATGCTTTTATTAAATGCTTCGGTAGCATCTACTTTGTGAACCACTTTATATCCCTGTGCTTGTAAATTCTTATTTCGTGTTGAATCAATTTCATTCACGATAAAATTTTCAGGCTTGGAAGCAATGGTCAATAAACCGTTCCCTGCGCTTGGCTCAAATCCTACATAGCCATTAATTGCGCTATCGAATTTGTCTATACCGCAAAAGATACCTGCTAAATACCCTATCGGTGCAGGTGTCGAATATTGTTGCAATAAAATACTTTGACTCGTGCGGTGTGATAAATTTACTTGGTGATTATATAAATCAACGATGTCAAAATAATTTTGCTCGATGCTATTTCCTGAATGTGCTATTTTTCTTGCACGGTTTACAATAGCCAGTTCGGTAAATTCCTTTACTTCGGTTTTATCGGTGATACCAAATGAAGCCGCTAATTTTTCAACCGATAATTTGTTGTGCTTAGTCTTTGCGATTAAATCGGTTTCGATACGCATAACAAAAAGTTGAATATTGTCCATTGTTTCCGCACCATTTAAACCTAACAAACCTTCATCTGCAAATGAATAGAAGCTATCCTTTGTGATAATGATGTGGTCTAAAACAGTTATATCCATTAGCTGACCTGCATCCTTAATTTTTTTAGTCAAATGCTTGTCTGCATCGCTCGGTTTTAAATTTCCGCTTGGGTGATTGTGTGCAATTATTATTGAAACACAATTACTTTTAAGGGCAGTAGAAAGAATAATTCTTACATCGGCAATAGTTGAATTGATACCTCCTTTTGCGTGCCTGTAATAGCCTACAATTTCATTTGACTGGTTGAGATATAAAACAATAAATTGTTCTTGTAATTCTACTTCGCCACGTTTGTAAATCTTTCGTATAAAATCAGCAACATCGCCTGAACGAGCGATGCGACCTAAAAACTTTTTTCTTGCGGAACGATTGAAACGAACCTTTACTTCGGGTATGTCGCCTTGTGAAATTCCGGCTATTCCAAATATTACTTCCGCTTGTGTTTTATAAAGTTTCGTCATTTGTGAATCTCCCGATGTATGAAGTATGATGTTGTTCCAACTATTACTGCGCTTGCTATAATCTTTAAACCGATGTACCGCTTCTTTTTTGTTTGAAGATTTCCGTTCAAATCAATTTTTATTTCTCTAACTGGTGGCACATGATATTCATTACTGAATATTACTCCCTGCGGATTGATTTTATCTATTTTGATAAAATCCATTTTTTGAAATAAATTGTGTCGTTTAAAATTTATTCCAGTAATGATGTCTGATTGTTCGGCTTGTTTGCGAAGTGTGGTATCTTTCAGGTAAACTAAAACTCTTACAGGCTTTTCAATGTATTCCTTTTTTATCTCTACTACCTTGTAAGGCTTTGGTACAAATACCGTATCAGGCACTCTGTTTTTTTCAACACTATTTTTTGCGTGTTCCAGTTCGCAACTTTTCGCCATTAATAAAAATGCGAGTAACAAACAGATAGCGGTTAATCCGTATAGTTTTATGTTATTCATTTTCTTTAGGTTTTTCAAAAGTGTATAATCCAATACCTGCTGCAATAAGACTAATAAAGGCAACAAACATCCATTGAGGAATATGTTTGCCAAAAAATTGTTCGCCAATCCAACTGGCAATAACAATGAGAACAAATGCGAATACAGTTAATTCACGACCACTCGGCTTTTGCTGTTTATCCCTGAATGTGGCTTTGATGAATTTGATAAGGCTCATAGTTTCTTTTTTAAATAGTTGATTATTTTTTCTCGATTGTAGTAGGCAACACCTGAAATAATAAGAGCTGCTAATCCCCCTGCTATTCCAGTTTTATGTTCCACTACTTTTTTTTTAAAAGGTCTGACATACTGTCGATGTAGTTTGAATTGGAGATAACCGCCTTTTGATAGGCAGGTCGGTTATCTCCATTCTTTTCTGATATGTAAGGGCTATAAGCAATAGCCTTTGCATATTGAGAACTATCACTACTAACCGATGCTGCGGTTTTATATTTAGAGCTGATTAATCGGGCGAAGTCCATAAAACTATCCTCTGCTGTTTTGTATATCCTGAATACCAATTGCGGATTGGTTTGTGATGCACTTTTTGAACCATCCCAATATTCGTTTGTACTTCCGTATGCTGTAATACCAAAGAAGTTTTTACGCACTCTTGCAGCATACGAGCCGCCCCAACCTGATTCGTGTGCAGCTTGTGCAAGTATCACGGTCGGATTAAGGTTATATTTTTTACCTGCCTTTTCTGCTAAGGAATAGTAGGTTTTTACAAACTCTTCTTTTGTCATTGTTGTATTGATTAAATTACCTGAACAAACTTTTTATTTACCCAATGCTGCTTCTTTTGATTGGTAATAAATTTGATGTACTCGTTACCTTTATTATCGTTCAGCTCCATTACCGAATAACCCAACTGTTGTAATGGCGATGCAATGCCTATCATTCTAAATTGTTCATCTAAAATTGGAACTGATGTAAAAGCAATTACACGCCTTTGTGTGCCGTCAAAACCGCTAAGTGTGTCTTTCTCGTTCAACCAAAAGAAAGGGTATTTTCGAGCTTTATAATCGGCTTGGCTAATGGTTTGTAATTGACTTGCAGCAACCCAAAAGAATACTGCTTTTTTAGTATCTAATGCAACGGATTGTATTTCGATAAATAGTGTTCCTGTTTCTCCCGAACCACTATTATCAAATTCACTTTTACCAGTTGCAAAACCGATAAATTTTCCTGCTTCCGCTAATTTGATTATGTTACTATCAAAGCTCCATTTGCTAATATTCTTTGGAGTTTTGCGAACATTGGTTTGTAATTTTGTAGCTATCAGCGTACCTTTTTTAAAATCAATCTTTGGTTTGTTAGTTCCTTTATTGATATTTTTTGTGCTGAATTTTAATGTGTTTAAAAACTTGGTATAATCTTCAGGGCTTAACTCTTGTCGCAAATCATCTAACAAACTGGAGTTGTATAATTTTCGGTAAGCATCCTGAACCTTATTCAAATCGGTAATTTCTTTTGCTGTATTTAAAATGGCTTCGATATTCGTGCCGTCCATTTTTTTCATCCAGTCCATACCGCTTGGATTCATTGCCGAATAAATGGTCATTGCCTGACTTACTTCAGGTTTTTTTTCTACCTGATGTTCGGTATTACTCTTTTGGTAGTTCTTCACTATTTTGCTGATACCATAAACAGCACCTACCACTAAAACTGCCTTTAGTCCGTAGTCCAATAGTTTGTGCGATATGTTATCGTTGTTTTCCATAGTGTTAGCGGATTATACTCCCAATGCTTTTTTTGCCATTGCCGTTTTAATCGGGTCGTTTTGCACGATATGTGCAAGTCTTGACAATTCATTTGCTTTGAGTTTTTTTACCAGTATGATAATGGCTCTCATTTTGCTTTCGGCTTCCGCTTCTGTGGTCGCTTCGATATTGATTTCATAATTGAATGTTGTCATAGCTTTTTATTTTTTGTGTAAGTCTGATAAATATTGAATTGTAGGGTCAATGTCGTTCGGGCTTTTAGCCAGTACATCTAAAATCAACATCACGCTTGTCATTTGCTCGTGGTCGAATTTATCTTTGAGTGATTTGATAAAATCCAAATAGCTTTTTTCTTCTTCGCTTAAATTGTCTGTGGCGCTACCACTCTTTTTAAAGCTCACTTCGGGTTCAGGGCTTTTATCAAGCAATGCTTTTTCACGGTCGGCATTATCTTGTTCAATTACACCTGCTAATGCTTCTCCACCGGGCAGCTTTGTTAATAGTTGTGGATTTCTGCGAACAAATCCTTCTAACATTACCGATGCAAATTCGCCTACATTCACATCACCCATTCTAAATTTTTTGTCTTTTGCTTTTTCTGCATTTACTTCCAGTTCCTCGATATAGGCTTCCGCTTCCGAGAGTTCTGTTTTCAACTTTTCGTTTTCTTTTTTCAAAAGGTCGGTTTCCCATTTCTCTTTTTCTGAACGTAGTTTTTCTTCAATGCGAGTATCTACATCCACACCGCTTAAACCATTAGTGTTATCTTCTTTGATTGTGAAAATATGCTTGGTGTTGCGTGGCGAAGTACCATCGTAAATAACGATTGTAACCGCTTTTGTTTCGGGCTGTATGAAGTTGGAGTAGGTTTCAAAACGTGCTAAATCATTGGTGCGTTTAACCACTTTAAAAGCATCTACAAAAATTTCGTAGTCTTCGGCTTCTCCTTGCTCTTTGCTGCTTTGCAAGAAATTATAGAGGTTATCAATTTTTTGTTCGCTGTATTTTTCGTTGATGAATGGCATATTAAATGTGTTTGGGAATTATTTGTATGAATACGATTTGTTTTACAGAGTCGGTTTTGTTGATTATAATTATTTTGCCTTGATGCTCATGCTTTTGTTCGTTGATAGTTCCATCGCTTAAATCATAAATTCCAAATTCAGACTTTACGGATATTTCTAAATCAGCAGTTATCAAAAAATAATATTCGTCATAAGCATCTACCTCCCTTGTTTCTCCGGCATAGAGCGAAAAATGCCTGAACTTGGGTGCTAAATAATTAGTACCGTGTCCCAATTCCTCCATTTTGAGTGGAATGTGCCATGTTGCAAATGCTTCTGTCATTCTTCTACTTCGTAAGTGATGTAAATATTAACTTCGTAAGGACTGAACGCCTGAAGCGTGTCTTCGTAAAAGCCACCGATGATGGTATCTTGCCTTTTAATATCAACTGCCAGTTTTTCGGGCTTTGTTCCGCTCGCATAAAATTTACCGTGTCCGAATCCGATTTTAGGAATGCGGATTAAGTCCTCGTAAACAGGCAATACATCCGAACTGCTGACATCTTCGGAATGAAAAATATCATCCTTCCGATTGAGCTGTAAGCGGAGATTGCCTGTTTTTAACGAGAAGGGGATTATAACTGGAATAATCATTTTAGCCTGTAATAATTGGTTGCGTTGTTATCTGAATACCAGTAATTTTTTTAGCGTTTTTCGGCAGTTTGATTTGAAGCAACTGCTTTTCGCCCGAACGCTTAATGCGTATGGTATGTATTATGGTTTTAGTTTTGTCCATCTTCTACCTCGCATTGTACATTAAGTGTCATTCGGTAAGGCACAAAGGGTGCAAGCACATGATTGTGGTCGGTATAGCTGACACTGATGATACCATTGCCGGGGTCTAAATTTTTCAAATCCATGTACTTGTTATTTATTGGCACATTCAGACTGGTCATTAAGAGCTTGCTTTCGTAATTTTCAGCGAT
The DNA here is from genome assembly GCA_030654175.1 of Bacteroidia bacterium. Taxonomy (GTDB): domain Bacteria; phylum Bacteroidota; class Bacteroidia; order 2-12-FULL-35-15; family 2-12-FULL-35-15; genus 2-12-FULL-35-15. The sequence goes on along the minus strand of JAURXZ010000024.1, from coordinate 442,216 downwards.
AATTTCTTTTCCGTTAATATCAATTTTTTGTTCTCCCCTGAAAAACATCAGGTCTTCTCTGTCCGATGTCAAGACAATTCCCGAAATGGTTTTAACCGTTTTATCCAGTTCAAATTTTTTGGATGCAGTTTTCCCTGCCTCCAGTACATCAACATCAAATCGTTTTCTTATTGTTCCCATAGTTTCTGTTTTTTAAACCACTTGAAAACCTCCCCGAATGGGGAGGCTTTAAGAGATTGATTATTAATTACGGTGTAGTGATTGTTCCGTGTAAGCCAACAAACAATTGAGTGTTTTCAGGGATGCCAAGCATTGTACCCAAATCAACGGTAAATTCAATTAGAATATCATCGTGAATGAGTCGTGGATTAGCCAATTTGTAATATCCAAGTGGTGTGCCACTGAAATAATTGTTCCTGAAAAAATAATTGCTTGTTTCAGGCATAATAATTTTTTTGTTGGCTTTCAAATTGGATTCACCTAACGCAAGGGCAGGGAATGAATCCACAGTATTAAAATAGGTGGACATAATTGCATCTTTTGTATTGTTTTGAGATACACCTGCCATTACTACAATACCACTTACAAGCAAGGCTTGGTTTTTCGGCAACTTCGCATTGGAGATGTTGCGTAAACCGATTTCTTTATCGTCTTGCGTTTCAAACATCTTGATTGTTTTTGAGGTTACAGGCTTAATCGAGTAGATTAAAGCATCTGCTAAACGCAAGTTTCCTTTTGCCAATTCATCTTTGATGTGTTTTGGCAACTCACGGAAATGCTTTTCCATTTCGGCACGAGAGCCTTTACTGCCCATTGCAGGTGTAGTTAATTTGTTTATTGCCATTTGTCTGCGAATGGGTGGCAACTGCTTTAAAGCTCCCAATAGTTCATTATTCATTTCTCCGTCAAGACCCAATAAGGCTCCGACATTGTTGAACTCGCTGTTTTCGATTGTTTCGATTTCTCCGAACATAGTTTTGATTTTTTAATTGTTATTATTAATTGATTTGTTTAAGGTTAATAAGTGGGTGTTGTAAAATCCATTTCCGCATCATCATTACCGTAGATTGCTTTTGCAGATTCTTCGGAACTGGATTCTATTCCTTGCATATTTTTTTTATAGTCGATACCACTTTGTACAATTTGATTTTGCAAACGGTCAAGTGACGAAAAATCAAGCTCCTTGTTTTCGTTGGGGTACTCGTAGTATTGAACTGCACCAACACCGTTTGCACTTTCCTCTGTTTTCTTTTTAATAATCTTATCTAAAAAAAGTTTGGAAGTGAAACTGTCTTTAAAATTCATTAATCGGGTTTTTATATCTTCTTTACTAAACCCATCTACACCATTGGTTGCATTAGTTCCTGCATTAAATCCACTTGCAGCCATCATACCGATACCGAATGTGGTTAGCATTGGTTTGTTTGCGTAGTGTCCGTATCCGCTTACACCTGCACCAATCAATAGTGAGGATTTTCCGATAACTGCACCTGCGATACCGCCACCAATAACACCGATTAATAAATCTTTTCCGGTCTGGATTACACTATCCTTAACTTTTTCACCAGTAGTTTTAGCTTCGGTAGTTCCGTGTAAGGCACGTTTCCTTTTGTATTTACTTTTTGTTTTCATAGCTGTCGTTTTAATTTTTTATTGATTCCGTTAATTACAGTAGGGCAATTGGAGCTTTGTGATGTTTGTGTTTTGGTTTATTTTTCCTTTTTTTGTGTTTCTTGTGATACACACCCGATAAAGCAGTAGGTTTTTCTTTCTTTTTAGAGAAATGCTTTACTCCTAAAAAAATGGCTACTCCTGTACCAAGTGCAACTGCCCCCGCTTTCATCGGATTTTCTTTAACCCAAGTTTTTGTTTTTTCTAAAAAACTACCTGAACCGCCACCTGAATCATCACTACCGCTATCACTTGAACCGGAAGAACTTTTTTTCATTAGTTTATTTGAACTTCCGCTATCTCCTGAATCTCCACCTGAATCAGAAGTATCAACATTTTCTGATGGTGAACCTTCTTCGCCTGATGGAACATCTTTACCACCTTTTTTCATGCCTCCGATTTGTTTGATAAGCCCTGCAATTATTGCCATTGCACTTGAAGCCGCTGCTACCGCTGCTGATGTTACAACACCCAAACCTTCTAATCCTTCCACCGTTTCATCATCGTAAATACCTGATAGCAAAACATCCAATGGTGTGTTTTCATCGTAATAGCTGTCATCGGCAACCATTCCTAAACCGCTTACTTCTCGGTCTTTGTTTCCTTTACCTGTGAGGATTGCTTTTTTTAGGTTTTCTTTTTTGCCCCCGCCACTATAAAAAACATCTTCCAATTTTTTTAAGATGCTTCGTAGCTTCTGTAATTTTTGCATATCTAAACCTTTCGCTTGCGCCTGTTCATCGGTTAAGTATGCGTAGCGGATGCGACCTGCAATTTTCATCAAATTGAGTTTCATCGAAGCCAATACACCTACTCGCAATAATCCGGTTGCAGGGTTTAGTCGGTTTACAACGTGAAGTGCTTTTTTTGCACCTTCTTTAATTTTTTTGAGATTGATTTTGCCTAAATCATCAAAATCATCTGTACCCATTAATTCAAGGGTATCTATGTTTTCTTCTGTTATCATAAGTGAATTGTTTTGTTCGTTTTCTATTCCGTTTAAATAATGTAGTTTCATAGCTGTATCTTTTTTTTCGGTGTATGGTTCTTCGTAATTATATTCGTTCACTACACAATCTATCGTTATATAACCACCATCATTGTTTAACACAATCGGATAAATGTGTTGGAAATAATTTCTGTTTTTATATTTCGTGATTCGGTAGATATGAGGGATATTCAGATTGGTTAATATGCTGCTGATAAAAACCGTGTAACAATCACAATCAACACCTCGTGTTCTATCATGCCAAGCACGAGCCGGTCTTCTAATTTGTTCAACACCGTCTTTGTCTTTTGCATACTGTATATGGTTATATACAAAATGCCAAATATTGCTGCACGTTTCATCGAGTGTATCGCCTTTTAATATTTTTGAAATTCTGTTTGTATCCTGTAATGTTTCAAATACCACCTGCGGAATAAAAGCTACCGTTGCCGATACATCGGCATCACGTTTAATTTCTACTTCCTCTCCAATAGGCTTTGGAAACAAGTGATTAAACTCTACACCGCTTTTAATTTGTCGTTTGTGATTCGCTTCCATTACTTCTTTAATATTTGTTCTTGCTCATACTCATAAGGGAACGAGCTAAACGTGGTGTATATCGTTGTGATAATTTTCACTCCCATTTTTACTCCTGCACCTGACTTTATGGATTTCAATAAATCCATTGCTACCGAAAATATTCCTCCAAGCGGAATGTTTATCATTATAGCTTCGATGTTTGCTTCTCCGAACTTTGGTATAGTGATGTCCTGATTAATAGCTTGTGAACTGCCTATCGTGTCGCCTTTGTAAGAGAGTTTCACAAAAGGGTATTTTATTTTTAAACTGCTTTCGGTAGGATTTTTAATTTTCGCATCCACCCGAACGGTAATACCAGTCAAATCAAACTTGTGAATTTTAGCTTTAGTTTCTGTTTCGATGTTGGCAGAAGTCCTGCTCATCTTTAACAGATAACCACCAGTCAAAACCACACCAGTACCGATTAATATTTTGGTCAGCTTATTCATCTTTGGCTTTAGCTTTTTTTTCTTCTAATTGCTCAATTCTGTTTTCAAGCGTGTCAATTTGTTTTTGAAACATTTTTGAAATGCCATCAAACAAATTGATGTGTGAGTACAAATCGGTATAGAGTTTATTTACTCGCTCGATTAGTATTTTAAAATCTTTGTGCAGGTCTTTTAAAAAATAACCTATCACTAAAAACATTACGCTGATGATTGCTAACAGTACGCTGTTTACGAGTAGTAGAATTTCCGATTTTTCCATTTGTTTGTTATTGCTGTTGTATGGAGCAAAAGTGCAATAGGTTTAAATGGCTCATTTTAAAAGAGTGTAATCGGATAGATTATTCACGATAATTCGTGATAATAATGGATAGATTTTAGCCCCGAATAAACTTCCAAACAAAGTCAAACCCTATTTTTTCGTAGTCGCAATACTCCTGTATCGTGAGTTTCTTTTTGCCTGTGGCAATGGAATCTCTAATCACTTTGTGCTGATTGGCACAACTGCTATAATTGTTGCTACCTAAGAGTTTCATCAAATCTTTAATCGTTAAAAATATTCCTGCGTCCATAATTTTTATTGGTTAAATAGAGTTTTTATATCAATTTGTTTTTTCTTTAATTCATTAAATAATCCTTGTACAGCAAGGTTTTTCACAGCTATATCAATTCTGCTTTTCTCATTTCCTTTTTCTATTTCTGCGCTAAAATTTTCGAGTATCGCTCTGAATGTTCTGGATTCGCTTGGGTGTTGCGGTTTGCTTAACTCCGTTTTTCTCGCATCAATAGCCTGTTTTCGGTAGTGTTCTATCTTTTTTTCTGTGAGCTTCAATACTTTTTCTTCAACGAGTGTATTGTACATTACCCACATTGGTACAAAACCGTGTTCGCCAGTAGCAACAAACTTTTCGTAGCTCTCGCAAATGGATTTTATAAAATCATTTCTGATTTTTTGCTTTTCTTCGGACGTTGGCTCTCGCTTTATTTCAGGAGGTTTCGGAACTATTGGTTTGTAACTTGGAGTTTGTTTTTTACCCTTTACGTTTTGATTGTTTGCTCGTATTTCGCTCACAATTTCATTGTAGTTGTTGCACAGATTGGGTATCGTAAACTTCTTTGTTCGCCAGTATTCAGGGAGTTTTTGAATTAAACTCAAAAACGCATCGGCTAATTGGATTTCGTTTTGCAAGTCGCGTTTTGTGATGAGTATTTTTTTGAGTAACAATACCAGTTGCTCATTGTCCTTGCCCTCCCAAACATACATTGGCGCAAACTTTTCAAACACTTGTTTGCAGAGCGTTACATCTTGCTGCGTGATACTTTCTTTTTTTGCGGAACTTTTTTCTTTGGGTATTTCTTTTTCGCTGTTTACCGGTTGGTTGATATTTACCTTTTCTGAAAAAGAAAAATTATTAAAAAAAATAGGGGGAGAAATTCCCTTATCCCCCTTTTCTTTAATTTCATTTTCTTTCCTTTTATTTACTTTGCTTTCCTTTACTTTACTTTGTGCGTTTTCCGTTTGGATAACTTTATTTTCCGACTGGAAAACCTCGTTTTCCTTTATGTCGTTTTCCTTTGTAGGGTTTTCCGAAACATTGATTTTTCGACCTCTGTCTTTTTCTCGTATATCATTCAAAATGTTTTTTAAATCGTTCAACATTGGCGAACTGATTAAATCCCCTTCTTTTACTAATAGTCCGAGCTTAACTAAATACTCCAGTATCGCATTTAATTTTTTAGAATCAATGTCAATGTCCCCTGCAATTAATTCTAATTCCATTTTGTTATCCTCAATTTGAAAGTGATTTGCACCTGTAAGTGTTTCTAAGAGCATTACAAAAACTGCGTATCCCTCCAAATTGAATTTGCTTCGTAATGCCTTGCATCGTCTATCGTTCCGCATATCGTTGTTATGAGGAAAATAATCTGCGTTATATTTTTTCGGTCTTGCCATTAAGAATAATTTTTTGTTCTTCAATTTTTTTGTTGATATAATTGACTAAATCAATTACCGATTGTTCTTCAATCATTGCAACCCTTTTGGTTCTATCGTAGAACCCTGAAAGGAGTTTACATTTTAGAAATAAACCAATTTCAGAAGCCCCAATGTTTAGCTTACTTTCTAATATTGGATATTTTTCAATAATTTCCGATGGAGATAGGTAGGGGTTTTTAGACATAATTATCTATGTTTAGCCCCTTTCACCGAATATTTTTTCAAGATTAATTTTAGTAACCTAATCCTGTTTTTAAAATTTATTTGCCTTTCAGTCATTTTATATTTATAGGCTGCAAATCAAATTTTATTTGGATTACGGAAAAAGAGGAGGGGTAGCCATAAAATGTATATTTTGCTTGTTTGTGTTAAAAAAAATCGTCTGTTACCATAATTGTTTTAATAAAAAAAGGGGGTAGCGAAATCTCGCTACCCCCTTTTTTTAGGTTTTCGTATGTTTAAATTTTTACCTTTTGGTCTTCTATTGAATCATTTATATATTCTATTAATTTTAATAAGGATGATTCTTTAATAACTCCTACCCGCTTACTTCTATCATAATGCCCATCAAGTATTTTACATTTAAGCATAGTCCCTAAATCCAATGTTCCCCAATTATATTTTAAATTTAGAATTGGGTACTTTTCTAATATTTCATTCGGGGTTAAATACATTTTTTCAATATTATTTTCTTTTAGCATAACATATTTGCCTGCAATTTTCAATTGTTTTCAATTATTTTCAATTAGTTTACATCATTTTTTAACTGCTACCTAAATGGTTTGCAGAGTTTTTTTTGACAAAAAAAATTGTATCGTCCTGAAATAAGTTGACATTAGCCTTGAAATTAACTTAGGTTTACAAAAAGAAATACTCCACCAAAAGTGATTAACTCCGAATCGTCTTGTGTGAAACTATAAATGATTATTATGGCTCCGCTCAACATCAAAAAATATTTAACCCATTTCATTTTATTAATTTTTAATCATAGCTACTTTCAATCGTTTGGGAGCAAGTCCGACTGGAATAGTTTTAACTACTTCATTTTTTTGTAAATCAATTATTGAAACATTATTAGTCCCTGTATTACTTACAACAGCATATTTTCCATCATTAGTAAAATCAATCCAGTTTGGATCTGTTCCTACCATAATTTCTTTTGTGAGTAGCAATGTTTTCGTGTTAATAATACTTACGCTGTTTTTTATCCCGCTTGTAATGAAAAGAAATGAACCATCAGCCGACAACTTAATTCCGTGTGATGCTTTACCATCAGAAGGAAATTTTTCATTTTGCGGAAGTTGTATCCAATTGATGACTTGTTTTTTTTCTGTGTCGATAACCAATGCCCCATTGAGCCAACGCAGTGATAGATATAGTTTTTTACCATCATTTGCAATATCAGGTATGCGAGGCCAGCCGAATACAGGAATTTCATCAGTTAGTTTTAGCGTAGCTATATTCAGTATCACTACTTTTTCATCTCCTTCAAGAGTGATATAAACTAGTTTGCCGTCAGGTGAAGGCAGCACGATATGCGGATTTCTTCCAACGCTAATGGTCGTGTCTTTTTTCCAACCATTCGTATTGATGATGCTTAACGCATTATCTGCATTTAGCGTAGCAAAAAGGTTTTTTCCGTCAATGCTGAATGCCAATTGATGAGGGTGACTACCGACTGAAATTGATTTCGTCACTTTATTTGTTGCAGCATCAATAATAGAAATTGTATTACTCCCTTCATTACTAACAGCGATCCACTTCCCATCGCGTGAAACATCTACTCCATGAGGATTTTTTCCGGTAACTATATCCGCAATTTTTTCAAGTTTATTCAAATCTATGACAGAAATAGTTGAGTCATTAAAATTTGTGATATATGCACGGGGAGTTTGTGCATAAGATGAAAATGAAATCAGAAAGAGTGTGATGATTAAAGTGTTTTGAATAAAAATTTTTCTTTTCATGTTGAATTTTATTTTATCGGTGAAATTGTTAAATTATCAAAATAAGTTTGTGCATCTGCTTTTGTCCAAAAACCAACTCTGCCTGCATTGAGGAAGGTATCATCGGTTGTTTCAATCATTTTGATTCCATTTGATGAGCAAGTGATTTTATTTCCGTTCATATTAATAGTCATCGTGAACCATTCACCTGTCTTAATATTACAATCAACACTTTGTACTTGCTTCCGATTTCCATTTATAATTTTATAGAAACGAAAATTATTTTCTAACGGATTGCATCTTGCAATGTAATAGTTGTTATTGTCAATATATCTCCAAACTAAACCACCGCCTTGGTCTTCATCACCTGCAACGGCTTTTATTTTTACCGACAAATAAAAATTTTCGTAAGTGGGTTTATCCAAAACTAAAAGGTTGTAATAATCACCTTCATTTTTTGCTGACTGTTCAACAACTTTATTTCCTGCATCGGAAATTATTTTCCAGTTAAGTGTTTGTTTTGTTCCTGTGAATGTTTGTGTGAAACCCGATGGGGATTTTCCTACTTCCATCGTTTCAAAGTTGATGGTGGTATCTTGTTTACTTGTTTGTTCCATAGTAAGAGGAGTTGATGTTTGCTGATTATATTTTTCAGAAGTACCTGCACATGATACAAGCGTAGTCATCAGGATAAATGAGATTGGTATTGTTTTCATTTTAGTTAATTTATATTGTAAACATGTAACTCTGCGTTTTTTTTCATAGAACTTGGCACAGAAAGCAGCAATTGTTTTAATTCAGGAACGAGCAAACAAGTTCTTGCTCCGCTGCGTGTTGAAATCTTTGAAACAAGCTCATAGTTGTTTGCATCCTTTTGTTTCAAAATATCAATATAGCCACCACCGCAACTTAAATAAATTTGTTTTGAATTCTTGTCGTAAAAAATATCGTCCACATCGCTGTCAATATCAAGCGAAGAAATTGTTTTTCCTGTTTGTGTGTCAATGATTAAAAGTTTTGGTGAATGTCGGCAACCTACAAACAAGCGGTGGTTTGTTTCATCTAATGCCATTGGAAAATTTGCTTTTGCTTCTGTCAGTTGCCATTTATCTGTTACCAATTTTATCTCCAAATCAATAACTTCAATTTGCTGTTCATCGGGAACATTCACAAAAATCTTTTTTGCTGTTTTATCTATTTGAAATGATTCGGGATGTCCTGAAAGTTTTATTTCAGTAATGAGTTTGAAAGTTGTTGCATCAATAATTGCAATACCTCCGCTTCCGTAACCAACATAAATTTTTTTGTCTGCTGTATCGTAACTAACATTATCAGCATCACCTGCTAATTTTAGTGAAGTACTTTTTTCAAATGAGGTTGCATTGAAAACATCACACTCACCACTTCCACCATTTGCCACAAAGAAAGAATTACTTTCCTCAATATAAATAATTCCCTGTGGTTCAGCCAAGTTTTTTATTGAGCGGATGACTTCTCCCTTTTTCAAATCAACTATTTCAACACTATTGTTGCCAAGTGCAGCAATGTATGCGATGTGCTTTTTAATATTTATTGCGATATGGTCAATACGCCCGCTGACATTAGGTAGAGGAATTACCTTTTCTAATATCAGATACTCCTGCTCATTTTTCAGATGCCCATTCACATTTATTGTGTTGGAACAATTCAAAAACAAAAACGTTCCTGTCAGCAGTAAAACAATTGTTTTTAAAGAGTAATTTTTCATTTGAATTTAAAATTTAATATTAAAAACTATGTCCCAATCCAAAAAATAATTGTCGGTCTTCTTTTGAAACAGCATAATCAAAGCGTAAAATAGTATTTACATTCCACGCTATCCGCATCCCAAGTCCGGGCGAATAACGGTAATTTTCAACTTGATTTATCCTGTCCAAACTATTCCATACACCGCCAATATCAAAGAAAGGAACTCCGCTGATGGCAAGGTGTTGCTTCAAAAAATTAAATTGTGTAATCTGATAACGCAACTCTAAATTCGTGAATTGCATTACCCGTGAAAGAAATCTGCTTTGCTTGTAGCCCCTCAGTGATTTTGCACCACCTAATCCTCCAATGCTGCCTTCCGGACTCCATTCATCCTGATATTCAAAAAAGACAGCGTTGCCTTGTGTATAGCCCATTCCGATGCGTCCTGCGAAAATTAATTTTTTGAATACGGATGGAAATAGTTGATGGTAATAATTTAGATGTACAAATGTTTTATTGAAGTCCGACACCGAACCCAATGCCTTCAAAGAAAGTTCGTTAGTGAGTTCAGCAAAAATCCCGTTAGATGGGTTGGTTTCTAAATCACGGGTATCGTAGATTAAGCCCGTTTGCACAAATGAAAGAGTGCTTTTTCCAACTCCTATTATTGTTCCTTTATTAAAATCATTTTGTAACAGCGAATTACCCGAAAATGAAGTCAGGTTTAATTTAGCAAATTCATAGCCAAGCAGCAGTCGCAACTTGCCCTCTAAATAGGAGTGTTCTATACTTAAATTTAATTTTGCTTCTTGTTTGGTGTAAGTATTATAAAATTCATTTTCCCCTGTTAAAGAATTTTGATAATCTGAATACTTGGCTGATTTGACAATGGTTTTAGAGCTATCTCCATCAGGATAATAATTCAATGGAAGAAGTGAATTTTCGTTGATACCAAAATATAAAAGATTAGGATTTATCTCATAAACCGCTTTCCCACGCAATCTCCACTTGGTATCAAAAATATATGGAATGTCCCAGACCAACTTTGCTTCCCGTTGGTTGCGAGTGGTATTGAACAATATAAAATCAATTTTTGCACGATAGGGAGTGTATTCAAAAAAGGGGTCGCTTCGTTTTCCGCTGAAATACAAACTTCCTTCTGCTCCATAACCAAAGCCATTCACAGGGTCGGAACTGATGTCGGGAACTCCCGTAAGGTACACGCCTTCTTTTTTATTTGCCAAGTCCTCATCCGAAAGTCGCTTGAGTTTTGAAATGGCGAAAGGAAGTTTGACAGAATCCTGCTGAGCCGATGATTGTTTTATTATGAGAAAATAAAACATCAGCATCAAAAAATATTTAATACATTTCATTTCGAGTTTATTTTATTGGGTATTACAAACAATGGCTTGGTTGAGTGCCTGATTACTTTTTCTGCAACACTCCCCATAAGTAAATGAGATAAGCCTGTTCTACCGTGTGTTCCTAAAACAATTAAATCCGCTTCCCATTCATCGGCAACTTTTAAAATCTCTTCAAATGGTTTACCTTGTTCTACAAACGTCCATATTTTTTTCCCTTTGAGTATTTCGCTAATTAGTAATTCATGCCTTTTTTTGAAATCATTTTTCATCACATTTACCATTTCTCCGGGTGTAATACCGCCATCAGTAGTTAAAAATTGAGTGTCAACAACGCTTACTAAAGCAATTTCCGCATGTAGTTGTTTGTATAATTCAATCGTTGTAGAAACTAATTTTTCCGCAATCGGGCTATCATCTATAGCTATTAATATTTTTTTCATTTCGATAAAATTTCTTTAGCAATTTTTACATCTTTTGAAAAAACTTTAAGTTCTGTTCCGCCTAAAGGATTTAAGCCTACCACATTTTCTTCTTCAAGAAAGGATTCTATTCCTTTATCTGCAAGTTTACCTTTAGCTATACTCGCCTCAAAGGAATTATTGAAAGTCTCAATTAAGATTAATTGTTCATTTTGATTTGGTTTCATTTTTTTATTTTTGTTAGAAATTATTACACCGTTTTTTTAACCTTCTGCGAATGGCATTAGCAATCTTTTGATAAATTTTGTTTTAGGGTTTTTTAAAACTTCATCTACACTTCCCACCTGCTCAATCTTCCCATCAATCATTATTGCCAAACGCTCTGCTAAAAACAAAGCGTCTTCGTGGTTATGAGTTACAAGAATTATGGGAATCTCCAACTTCCTAAATAACTCTTTCATCTGTTTTGCGACATCCATTTTAGTTGCCTGATCAATATTTGAAAGTGGTTCATCCAAAAGAAAAAGGTCGGGTTTAATTGCCAAAGCTCTTGCTAATCCAACTCTCTGCCGTTCACCTCCCGAAAGTTCTTTTGGTTTTCTTTTTCCGTACCCTTTCAGTTCTACCAATTCGAGTATTTCTTCAGCGGAGGATTCATATTCTTTTTTTTGAATTCCGCGCATCCGTAAGCCATAACTCACATTATCAATCACACTCATGTGTGGAAATAAACCATAATCCTGTGGCAGATATCCGATATTTCGTGATTCTATCGGAAGATTGGTAATCTCTTTATCATTTAAAATTATTTTTCCGTGCGAAGGTTTTAGGATTCCCAAAATTGTAAGAAGCAATGTGCTTTTTCCACTGCCTGATGAACCCATAAGTACGAGGGTTTCCTTTGCCTCAACGTCAAGTGAAAGATTTTTGACAATTAGTTTATCATCGTATCCTGATTTGATATTTTGAAGTGATAATCCTGGCATAGCTTTATTTATTACTGAGACGTTTGAATGATATTAATGCGATGGTTGAAGCAGTAGTAACAAGAATAGTTGCTGCCAATGCTTCAACGGTAAGTGTGTTAGCTTGCGTGGCAATAAATGTTGGGATGATTTCTGTCTTGCCTATAATTACACCTGCAAAAAGCAAGCTCCCGCCCAATTCTCCCATCGCTCTTGACCAGCAAAGCGCAACGCCCGCTCCAATGTCCTTTAAGCCTAAGGGGAGAAAGATTGTCATAAATACCTGAAAGGGATTTGCACCAAGAGACCGAGCAGTTAAATTTATTCCGCTTTGTTTTATTTCCCTGAATCTTCTCGCAGTAAATGAAACAACAAACGGAGCGCAAATAAATAATTTTGCAATGACTAAAGCAGTAAAGGTAAAAGCAAGATTTATGTGTAGAGGAGAATCTTTACCAAACATTAATAGAAATATCATTCCTTCGGCAATTGGTGGAAATGTCTGGGGTACATCTACTGCAAGCGTTTCAATAATCGCCTTGCCCGGAAAATCCTTCATCGCAAAAAAATACGCCAAGGGAACACCAAGAAGTATAGATAAAATAGCTACAATAAATGCAGATGTTAAACTAAGCCATAAAGCAGTAAGAATGCGATTATTGCCAAAAGCAGATACCACTCCCCTGAAAGAGCCAACAGCAGCAATATATTGATAAAGAAAAGTCAAAATAGAAAAACAAAGTAGCACTCCTGCAAGAGCATAGAGGACGATTATTAAATGTTTTGTGGAATTTTTTTTGTTAATGTAATTCATAGGTAATAAGTTAAGGGCTTTTCTCTATCTCTAATAAACATATTCGTTAAAAACTACTTTTTTATATCCCATTTGTGAAAACGGGGAAAATTTCAGGTTTTATTTCATCGGATAACCTTTATCAATCCAGTCAACTTTTAGGTTGTGTGAAAGGTTAAGCAGTTTGGCATTGGAAAATTTCATTTCGTTAAGCAATGCAAATGAAGGGCGAATGTTTGGACAATCTTCAAAAGGACAGCATCCGCAGAAAATAACAATTTCTGTATCTTTATTGAGTTTTGATAAAGCTGATTTTAGTTTATCAAGGTTTTCTTTTTCCTGTGCAGCTCCCATTTCAATGTTTCCTGTGATATTTCCACCGGGACCAACACTGTAAATAATAGACTTTTTTGATGATGCGTCATTAATGATTTTTGCAAGGGTTGCCGGCTCCATTAGCTGATCTTTGCGCCATGTGTCTTTACTGTTTTGAAAACAGGGGGTTTTAAAAGCAAAAGCAATAATTGCTATTGCGACAATTGGTAAAATGATTTTCTTTTTCATTTTGCGTTACGTATTATTTTTTTTAAAATTTAGGTAAAAGTTTTGTTTCAGGCTTTATTTCATCCGTTGCTCTTATCAATATAATATCACCTTCGTTAAGAAAACCAAATATTTCTACCTTATCATTTTGGCTGATTCCGTTTTTTACATCTATCCATTCTGCTTTACCATCTTTTAAACGAATAACAAATCTCTTTTCCTGATTGGTTACAATTGCAGATGCGGGAACAAGAAAAGATAATTCTTTCCGTCCTAATTTTATGGAGGCATTAGCGAACATTCCCGCTTTGAGTTGATTGTTAGTGTTTTGATAAATAAATTCCCATGTTTCAGTACGGTTAACAAGATTAATAGCTCCTGATTTACGGGATAATATTGCCGTGTATGTTTTTCCGGGTTGTGCATCAACGGAAAATTTAATAACAGATGTATCGGGAATAGCAGCAGTATAAACTTCGGGTACAGGAATCCGTAAACGCAGCATACTTACATTCTCAACAATCAATAAAGGTTTTGTATTGTTTGTGCCAACTAAAGTACCGGGGTCAACATTTCTTTGCGTAACAATTCCATTGAAGGGTGAACGAATGGTGAGGTAATCTTTTAATTGTGCATTTGCATTTAATTTTGATTTTGCTGATTCTAACGAAGAACTATCTGCCGACATTTGATTTTTTACTCTTTCCAATTCTCCTGTTGCTATCGTTCCATTTACTTTCGCAGCGTTCAATATCCGTTTGTACGCATCTAAACTTGTTTGATATTTAGAACGTGCTGTTTGTACATCTGAATTGGCTTGTGCATAATTTGATATTAATTCGGGTGCATCCAGTATTACTAATACTTGTCCTTTTTCAACACGGTCGCCAATATCTACTTTCAGCTCATTTATATATCCACCCACTTTAGCATATATTTCAGCTCTTTCAAATGAGGTCAGTTCTGCCGGAAAAAGTATTTGTTTATTTACCGGCTCTTTTTTTAATGTAAATACTGCAATAGAATCAACGACCTGTTTTTTTGCTTCCTGTTTACTATCATTTTGTGAGCAACTTGTAATTAATAAACCGAAAGTGATTATGGATGAAGCGATTGAAAATTTCATTGCGTTATTTTTTTTATGAGTGATGAATACTTTAATTGCTGGCTTCATAATATTTGCTGTTTTCATCTTCAGGATCAAGTGAAGGATTAATGTATTTTTTATTGCTAATCATTCTGCTATAAACAATTGGTAAAAACATCAGGGTACTGATGGTAGAAAATAATAAACCGCCAATGACGGCTATCGCCAATGGTGCAGTTTGGTCGCCTCCTTCTCCTAAACCAATTGCCATTGGAATCATTCCCGCTATCATTGCCAAACTGGTCATAAGTATCGGACGTAAACGATTGAAAGCCCCGACAATAGCATATCCTGAAGAATGGTCTTTCATTCTATTGAACTCCGCATTGGTGATAAGTAAAATTGCATTTGCCACTGCAACACCAACCGCCATTATTATACCCATATAAGATTGAATATTGAGTGTTTTTCCGGTTAGAAATAATAGTAAGATAGAACCTGCAACAACTGCCGGAATAATAGATAAAATAGAGAGCGACAATTTGAAGGATTGAAAATTAACTGCAAGCATCAAAAAAATTACCACAATTGCAATCAACAGACCCGACTGTAATTCGTTCATGGTTTGGCTCAACAAATCAGCTTGTCCACGCACCATAATCTTAGCACCTTTTGGTAATTCTCCAAGTGATGCAATTGCTTTATTCACTTCTTTTACTGCGCTTCCTAAATCTTTATTATAAATATTAGTAGTAAGTGTGATGAAACGCTGTTGGTTGATACGGTCATACTCACCGGGCGATGTAACCTGTTTTAATGAGGCAACATCTCTTAAATAAATTGGATTTCCCGCATTACCTGATATTGGAATTAACTCCAATTCAGCAATGGAGTTCATTTTGTACTGCGGATATTCAACCTGAATCTGATATGCTGTACCGGTTTTTTTATCTAACCAATAATTTGGTTGTGTGAAACGACTTGATGAAGTTGCCGCAACAGTTGATTTACTTATTTGGTCAACAGTTAAACCTAATTGCCCTGCTTTAATGCGGTCAATATCCATTTTAATGACAGGGTAATCTAAAGGTGTAGAAATTTGTACATCCCTTAAAAAATCAACTGCTTTTAGTTTCTGATTTAATTTTTCTGCTATTAATCTTGTCTGTGAAAGGTCACGCCCCAAAACAGCAATTTCTATCGGATTGTTAGAACCAAGATTTAAAACCTGCTCTACTAAGTCGCCCGGTTCAAAAGAAATAACCGCACCCGGAATTGCCTTTGGTAGTTGGTTTCTTAATTGTTCTTTAAAATCTTCAACACCTATGCCTGAATTCTTCTTTAGATTTATTTTGATAACGGATTCGTGGGGGCCGCTTGTCCATAAATAAACATTGTTTATCGGATAACTGGATGGTTGTGTACCAACGAAGGCTGAACTTATCTCAATATTTCCGTTTGTAATACTGTCCGCAATCGCTAAAAGTTTTTGAGTTGCCGTTTCGGTGCGCTCTATGCGTGTTCCAACAGGTAGGCGTAATCGAACCTGCACCTGTCCTGCATCAACTTTAGGAAATATTTCCGTACCAATAAATGAAAATAATAATGCTAATAAACCTATTGATGTGATAAGATAAGCTGTTGTTATTATTGTAGGTTTCTTCATTCTTTTTTCCAGTTCGCATATATAACGATGTCGGAATTTTTCAAAGCGGGATTGTTTTTTAATTTTATTCTCATGCGTTATATCAGACAAATTATTTTTTAATAGCCAATTTGCTGCTACTGGAACAAAAGTGAGTGAAAGAATAAATGCTGCTATCATTGCAAATCCAACCGATAGCGACAGGGGCATAA
Source organism: Bacteroidia bacterium (assembly GCA_030654175.1). Taxonomy (GTDB): domain Bacteria; phylum Bacteroidota; class Bacteroidia; order 2-12-FULL-35-15; family 2-12-FULL-35-15; genus 2-12-FULL-35-15. The sequence continues at coordinate 425,834 of JAURXZ010000024.1, read as the reverse complement.
ACATTCCTTTCGGAACTCCTGACATAAATAAGGCAGGCGTGAATACTGCAAGTATGCTGAGTAAAATGAGCAGCAAAGGTGCGGCTACTTCTCTGCAACCATTTAATATCGCTTTGCTTTTAGACACGCCTCGTTCAAGATGCTGATGTATATTTTCAATTGTTACAGTTGCCATATCAACCAAAATACCTACGGATAAAGCCAAGCCTCCTAATGTCATAATATTTATAGTTTGCCCAAACAAATTGAGCAAGGTAACACCTGTTAGTAATGCCAAAGGAATTGTCAGAACAACAATTAATGCGCTTCTTCGGTCGCGAAGAAAAAGCAATACCATAATCCCTGTAAGAATTGCGCCAAGCCCTCCTTCAAACGAAAGACTTTTCACAGAATTAATTACATAGCCTGACTGGTCGAACTCGTAAGTTACTTTAATATCATCGGGAACAGCTGCTTGCATATCGGGCAAAGCGGCTTTTACTTTTTTTACCACATCCCAAGTAGAAGCGTCAGAGCGTTTGGTTACAGGTATGTAAATTGATCGTTTACCGTTTACCAACGCATAACTGGTGGTTACATCTGAACCTATATCTACAGTAGCAATATCTCTTATATACACAGACGCACCTGCACCTAATTGAAGTGGCACATTTTCCAGTTCTTTCACATTTTCAACTACTGTGTTTTGCGAAGTGATTAATGTTTTATCGCCAATGCGTATATTCCCTGCGGGTGCAATTGCATTGGCTTTAGCCAATGCCTGAACTATCGCATCGGGTGATAAATTATAATCTCTTACTTTATCAGGATTAACTTTTACGATTACTGTTTTTTGATTTCCACCAAAGGGTGGCGGAGCTGATACTCCCGGCAGAGTTGCAAACATTGGTCTGACCTTGAACAAAGCAATATCTGCAATTTCGCCTAATGAGCGTGTTTCAGAAGTAAAAACCAATTGTCCGACAGGAACGCTTCCCGCATCAAAGCGGGTAATAAAGGGCGGTACTGTACCCGGTGGCATAAATGCTTTTGCACGGTTCACGTATCCAACAACTTCTGCCATTGCCTGACTCATATCCGTGCCTTCCTGAAATTGAATTTTTATAATGGCAGCTCCCTGTATGGATTTTGATTCTACAAATTTTACACCTGTTATATATAAAAAATGATATTCGTAATAAGATGTGATAAACCCTTCCATTTGTTCGGGAGAAAGCCCGCCATAAGGTTGAGCTACGTAAACAGTAGGCAAGCCTAATTGCGGAAAAATATCAATCCGCATTTTTTTTATTGCCATAAAGGAAAAAAACAGGATGGCAAGTATTGAAACTATGACTGTAACAGGTTTTCGTAATGCTCCTTTTATTAAATTCATTTTGTTATTAATTAACCTGATTTATAAATAAGTTTATATCGCCCGTTACCGCTGCTTTATAGAGCAACGCTTTCCATACACCTATGTATGTTGTTTTATTTTCGGTTTCTGCTTTTATCAAAATGTATTGAGCCTGAATAAGGTCGGCATAATTGGCTAAACCTGATTGATACCGTGAAAGAAGAGCCTTATAAGAAAAATCCGCTGATTCGTACAACATCGGACTTTCTTTTGCAACTGCAAAAGCATTATTTAATGTTGTATCCGCAATTTCAAGTTGTTTACGCAGTTGTAATGAAATATCATTTAGTTTTTCTTCGTTTGATTTTATAAGAAACTCTTGTTGTTGCAACTGCGGTTTTATTCTTGCAAATTGTAATAAGGGTAAACTTAATTGCATTCCCACACCATAATTGTAACGCTGAAATGATAATCCTTCGTTTGAATTTACAACTCCTCCGTATTGTATGCCGGAGCCTCTTGCATAGGTTGTACCCCAAACTCCAAGGGTAGGCATCATGGTTCTATTGAGCATCTTTTTTTTTGCTTTACTCAATTCAATGGAAGAATTATATAGCGATAGTAAAGGACTTTTTATTGAATCAGTTGCTATGATAATAAAAGGTAACTTACTAAAGTAGCTGCTGTCTGTTACCGTAATGTTGTTATCGGCTGCCAGTAATTGTGAAAGCATAATAATTGATTGCTGTTTGTATTTGCGACTATTAAGCAAATCAATCTTTGCTCGTGAAATTTCCGCTTTGAACAAAGCGGTATCAACACCCGGCTTTATTCCGCTAACAACTAAAGTTTTTACTACTGAAAGATTTGTTTCCGCTCTTACATAATTTTTTTCATACACTTTTACCAATTCACTTGCTGTGAGTGCATCGAGGTAAGCATTAATCACTTTTACTTTGTGCTGAAATATTTCGTTCTGAGCATCAGAGGTAGTGTATTGTAAGCCAGCTTTTGAGTAATCAACCTGCGCCTGACGCTGACCGAAGGTTATCGGCTGCCAATTCAACAATAAACTTGTAGCACTACCAAAAACGCCATTGAACTTGTTGTCTGCCGAAGGCGGGCCGCTAATTGGGATTAAAAACTGCGGATACGCCATTCCTGTGATATTGTTGTATGTACCATAGTTTACCTGATAGGAAGCATCCAAAGAAGGAATCAAAGTGCTACGGCTTATATTAATTCCTTTTTGAGCAGCCTGTACATCCAATGCTTTTGATTTAAGTAAAGGATAGTTGGCTTCAGCCAGTTTTAGCAAATCGTGTAGTGAGGTTGGTTGTGAGCCGACCTGAGCCATTGTTTGCAATGACATAAGCGCAATAAATACATATAATATTCCCTTCGGCTTTGTTATGCCTTCTTTTGTAAGTAAATGTTTGTATTTTGTCATACGATTTTTTAAAAAATTCAGAATATGTCGAGATTATTGTAAAGCTATTCGGGCGAAGGGAAATTTGCTACGGCATACCACATACTTCAATTTTTTATTCTATTTCATTTTTGAATTATGTCAAATCGTTGAGCAACATTATCCCAATTGATAATATTAAATAGTGCATCTACAAAATCACCACGTTTGTTTTTATATTTCAAATAATAAGCGTGTTCCCAAACATCAATAACCAACAAAGGTATAACGCCCCATTGAGTTAGTTTTTCGTGATTTTCACATTGCATCACTGTTAATTTGTCTGAATATGGCTGATAGCCTAATATGCCCCAACCGCTGCCATCCATATTTTTGGAGGTGCTTGAAATATATCCTTTCAGTTTATCGAATGAACCAAAATCCTTTTCGATGCGTTTGAGTAATTCGCCTTTAGGTTCTGTTTTTTTATTGGTAAGGTTAGTCCAAAAAATGCTATGCAAAATATGACTTGAAAAATGATACGATAATTTTTTAGTCCAAAAATCAACTGTTTCAAAGTTGTTTTCATCCATTGCCTTTTTAATCATCTGTAAATCTTTGTTCGCTCCTTTTATTGCGCCACCGTGATGAAATGTATAATGTAAATTCAGCGTTTCTTCATCCATAGAAGGCTCTAAAAAGTTATTAGCATAAGGTAATGGTAACTGCATGAAATTACCGTTTGCATCAACTAATTTGTCAATACCGTTTTCGCTTATGTTTTGAGCGAGCAAACTATTAGTTGGCAGTATGGCTGCTCCACCAATAATTAATGAGTTGCGTAAAAATTCTTTTCTGTCCATTTTATATGATTTAATTTAAAATAAGTTTTAATAATAATCCATCGTTGCAGCTGTGATTACAATTGAGGGGCAGAAGACATATTCCTATTAACTGAAATTTCATAAAGCACTTGAATTACCAATTGTGTTTATGAATTTCATCACTCACATATTTGCACCAACTGTAAAGCGCATCATATATTACCATTCCATGTTTTAGCATTTCGTGGTCATCTTTAAAGTTATGAGATAAGCCTGCGGAAATAGCGAATAAACCCGCTGCCTGTGGTGATTTTTCAAGTGTGTCTGTGTCTGCCGCTCTCACAATAGCTGCCAACCGAAAAAGTGCTTCATCCTGCAAGTTGTATTTTTTTAATATTGCATCAAAACTGCAATACTCCCCTTCATGCGTTAGTTCAACGCCCGGAATATCATAAGGAATTGCGTCAAGCTCTTTTGCTTTTTCGATAACCTGATTAGTGGGAACATAAATGAACTCTGCGTCTTTGTCAACAAAGTTGGCGATGAGCCAAGGGCAGGCAACCCTGTCAATTTTTGGCCGTTCTCTTGTTATCCATTTCATGGTTTCGAGTTTTATTTTTTATAATTCTTCTATTTGATACCCTACTCCGTAAATGTTCTTAATAACCAATTCAGCTTTAGCTATTTTGAGTTTGTTTTTCAGATTTTTTATGTGAGCAAATAAAAAATCATACGAATCAATCTTTTTAAGATACTCACCCCACACATATTCTGCAATGGATTCTTTAGTAATGGAACTGTTTTTATTGGCGATTAAATGGAGTAAAATTTCGTATTCCTTTTTGGTAAGATTAATAGCTTTATCCCACACATATACTTTCTTTAAGTAAAAGTCTATTACTAAGTTGGCGAAGTATAGTTTACTTTTTGCATTAAACTTCTTTCTTCTTATAACAGCTTTTAATCGGGCATACAAAGCAGGTATTTGAAATGGAGTTTCAACAAAATCATCTGCTCCCAAATCAAAACAGCGAACCATAAATTCAAGCGAATTATTTTCTGAAATAATAATTACACCATCAGTTCTGTTTTCATTATTTAACTGCTCAACTAATTGAAGTTCTATTTCGGTTTCTTTGCCAATAGATATAATAACACAATCAAACTCAGAAGACTTAATTTTCTCACTTGCTTTAGCTAAAGGCAAGGCAGTAACTTGACAATCCTCTTTTTTTAAGAAAGAAGAAAGTTCGGTCAACAGTTGCTGTTCTTGTTCAACTATAAGTAGTTTCATTTATGGTGGTAAAAATAGACTATGAATTCTGAATTATTACTGAATATGTTGATTATCACAAAAGTATTGACGTTCAACCCTTTTTGCTCTTAAAACATCTCCAGCATATCGAAATAATACACCACTTATTGTCAAAATCCTACCGCTTAGAAGAAAAGGGTAACCGATTATACGTTTTTTTATAATATTGCCTCTGATTATGGAAAAGACGAGAACCTGCGAGATATTTGTTGATGAATTTGAAATTCTTCACATAAGAATTTTAGGAGGTGTAATAATTGATCTTGAAGATGCCGCTGATAATTTTCTTGTTGCAAGACATCTTACCAAAGGCAAACCATTTCTAAAATTGGTTGATGCAAGAAAAATATTTAAAATTAAAAAAGATGCCCGTGTATTTGTGGAAAGGGAAAATAACTCTGACAAGCACATTGCAAAAGCTATCGTAGTTGGCTCGTTTATTTCGAGGTACTTGAACCAGTTCTTTCTTAGCCTCCAGAATCCAAAATTTCCGGTGAAAACATTTACTTCAGAGCAAGAAGCATTGAAGTGGCTTAAATCGTTTCTTTGATTTTCTTTTTGCTGTTTTGACTTTATATAACATCACTTTATTCTGTTTCAAATACCACCACTTATAAAGACACAATTTATCTTTTAAACCAATTTCAATGTATTTCAACTACTACTCAACTAATACATAAATGTTTTTCAATATTTTGTGTATGATTTTTGTATCGTTCAACTGCACTTTTTTTAGTTTCCCTGTAAAAAAAAGACAGGATATAGCATTATATAAAATTTTTATTTAGAATCATTTTATTCCACAATTTTCTGTTTTTAATTGGTAGTATCGTGATATTTCCAGTTTCATAAAAATAGTTTTCGAGACTAACTCATATTTGCTTTCCGATAAGGCAAATAATGGGCGCACAATTAAAATATTACCTCCAAAAATTAACACAAAATCTGATTCCCAATCAGTTATGTTTTGATACTATTTTTGCTTTATTGTTTCGTAACTGGTTGATTATCATTATATTTGCATTGAAAGTAAGTCGTTCTTTCAAAAACAAATATTCATTCCAATTTTCGGATGTATTTCACAATTCTACACCTGCCATTCAATAATGAATTACGGTGTAGGAAATACAAAATTATCATTAGCCGAGTGCCGAAAAGCAGTCGCTAAAGATGAAATTAAATACACCGATGAAGAGCTTATAAAAATCCGTGATTGGTTTGATAATATGGCTGACATAGCTTTAGCAATTATCGAAAAAAACGGAATTGATAACATGAATGAAATTATTGATAGAGCGAACCTTAAAAGCAAAGACGAAATAACATAAACATATCATTATGAAACAAAGAGCCATTCTTTACACTCGTGTATCTACCGATGAACAAAACAACGGATATAGCCCTGCCGACCAAAAAGAAAGGCTCTTAAAACATTGCGACCAAAACAATATAGAAGTAGTAGCCTTTTATCACGATGATGAAAGCGGTAAAACCTTTAATCGTCCTCAATGGTTAAACATAATGAACTACCTTAAAAAGAATAGTAGCTCGGTAGATTTATTGATATTCATAAAGTGGGATAGATTCTCTCGTAATATTGCTGAAGCATACATTACAATCAAAGCACTACAAAAATTCGGAGTTGAACCTCAAGCCATAGAGCAACCGCTCAATTTTGAAATACCTGAACAAAAAATAATGTTGGCTATTTATTTAGCAGCTCCCGAAGTTGATAATGATAGGAGAGCATTAAATGTTTTTCACGGAATGCGGAGAGCTAAAAAAGAAGGGCGATGGTTAGGGCATTTTCCAAAAGGTTATATCAATACACGAGATGAAAAAAACAAACCAATAATTGTTCCCGAAGGTGGAGTTCAGGAAGCTATGGTTAAAAGGGCATTTACTGAATTTTCAACCGGATTATTCAACATAGAAGAGTTAAGACGAAAACTAAATAGAGAAGGGCTTAAACTAACTAAAAATGCTTTTGCAGCGATATTTAAAAACAAAACATATATTGGAAAAATATTTGTTCCTACTTATAAAGATGAACCTGCGCAATGGGTTGAAGGCATCCATCAAGGAATTATTGAAGAAAGTCTTTTTTATGAAGTACAGGATGTTTTAGCGGGGAGAAAAAGAAACTTCCCAAACAAAATTCAAACGGTGCGTGATGAACTACCTTTAAGAGGCTATTTAGAATGTCCGAGATGTGGAAGGGTTTTAACTGGTTCTGCATCCACAGGTCGGTCAGGCGAAAAATTCCACTATTACCATTGCAGTAAAGGATGCAAAGAAAGAATAAAGGCAATTGATACGAATGAGGAGTTTGCGAAAAAACTAAAATTGGTACAATTCAGCTCACATTTAATTGAACTGTTTATGAAGAATCTCAAAAACAAACTAAAGTCAAATAGTGGCATAAATAAGACCGAAATTGAAAAAGTTACTAAAGAGATAGAAAAGAATAAAACACGTCTTAAAAACGCTCAAATTTTAATGTTAGATGGAGAACTTAATCCGACTGAATACAAGGAAATGAAAATTAAATTGGAGGAAGATTTAATCCTTTTAACGAATGAAGAAAACAAATTACGTTCAGGTACAACATCACACGAGAAATTAATTGATACTTGCAAAAAAGTGGTTCAAAACCTTGATATTGCTTATGATAAAGCAGATGCAACGATTAAACAAAAAATAATTGGTTCGATATTCCCTGAAAAGTTCATTTTTCAGAATAATCAAGTTCGAACCACAAAAGTTAATGAGATGATTAACCGAATTGTCAATAAAATCAATGAATCCAAAGGGAATAAAAAAGGGCGACAATCATTTTATGAATTGTCGCCCTGTGAAGTGGGCCCAGTTGGAATCGAACCAACCACCCACAGATTATGAGTCTGTTGCTCTAACCGAATGAGCTATAGGCCCAATTGCATTTAATTGCAATTTTGGACTGCAAAACTATATATTTGTGCGCAATTAACAAAGGTATTCCCGCTTTATTATGATAAATCCTGCAAATAAATATAAAAACATCATTTTTGATCTGGGTGGTGTATTGCTTAATATTGATTATTCCCTTGTTACCAAAGCATTTTTAGCGCTGGGGCTAACCGATTTTGACAAATTGTATTCAAAAGCTCACCAGACAAAATTATTCGATTTGTACGAGAAAGGACAGATTTCTTCTGAAGCTTTCCGAAATCACGTAAAAACCTGCTTCAGCACCCCAATTAATGACAGCGCTATCGACAAAGCCTGGAATGCCATGCTGCTTGACCTCCCGGCCGAGCGTTTGCATTTGTTGCAACAGTTAAAAACAAAACATCGTATTTTTTTGTTGAGCAATACCAACGATATCCATATCCAGTACATTAACAACTACCTGAAGGAAACATTTGGAATAAATGACCTGTCGGGCTATTTCGAGAAAGTGTATCTGTCTTACGAAGTAGGAATGCGCAAACCGGATGCCGAAATTTTTGAACTGGTTTTGTCTGAAAATAACCTTGATCCGAATGAAACCTTATTTATTGATGATTCTATTCAGCATATAGAAGGTGCTAAAAAGCTGGATATTCATACCTATTGGCTGGATGTGAAAAAGGAGTCGGTAATGGATTTATTTCAACTTTCAACCGCTTAAACCGTTTAATGTAATTGAAAAATTAATGAGCAGTTTATACCCTAACAGGGTTTGAAACCCTGGCAGGGTATTAAAAATTACCTATTGGAAAATTGCTTAATTGCAAATTATTTCATCTCCTGGCACAATTCAATTAAAACCCCATTACTGCTTTTGGGATGTAAAAAGCAGATCAGCTTATTATCGGCCCCTTTTTTAGGTTCTTCTGAAAGAAGCGTAAATCCTTCACTTTTCATACGTTGCATTTCAGCATAAATATCCGAAACCTCAAATGCAATATGATGGATGCCTTCGCCTTTTTTCTCAATAAATTTAGCAATAGGGCTGTTAGGATCCGTTGCTTCCAGTAATTCTATTTTACTTTCACCCATCATAAAAAAGGAGGTGGAAACATGCTCGCTTTCTACTTTTTCTAATTTATAAGGTGCCTTGCCAAAAAGCTTCGTAAATAAAAGGTTAGATTGCTCGAGGTCTTTTACTGCAATTCCCAAATGCTCTATTTTTAACATATACAGAGGTTTTTAATTAGCGCAAAAAAAATCCCGATTTTTGAATTCGGGATCTTTTCATTGAAATAGTATTTAGTATTATTTTTTGATGAACTCACCCATCTTGTTGTCGTAGTTCAGATAATATGCTCCTTTTGGAAGGTTAGATGCGTCAATTGTTGAGGCGAATCCGCGTTTAACAATATTACCATATTGATCATAGATCTCAAACATTGTTTCTGCCGGTGTTTCACCTGCAAGGAAATTAATTGATTTTGATACTTTAGCAGGGCTGAATGTAATTTCGGGAGTAGTTGACATAAAATCAACTGTTTTTGAAAATCTTGGTTGTCCGGTATAATCAATTTGCTTAACGCGGTATTGGTTTTTCTTGAAGTGAGGAACAACTTTAAATGAATAATTATTAAGATCAGCAGTACCTGCACCTTCTACATCACCAACTTTAACCCATTTATTCCAACGAAATTGTTCAATTGTATAGGTAAGTTTACCACTTTCTGCTTTAGTTGACCATTTTAAGGTTAAATCCGGTTCTACGGCCATTGCAACGATCTCGAAAGTACTTTTTGGCTTTAACACCTCTGGATTTAACACCTTTGGCTTACAATCATCTTTATGGGTGATCTTTACTTCTATTTTATCCCCGATTTTTAACATCAGGTTTCTGAAATCGATCTCAAATGCACTTGATGCGATCTCGTCAGTGGTAACATTACCATTAACTCTAACCTCCTGCACACAATAGCCCACTCCTGAACTAGCAAAGGGATTTTGAACATAAAGGTTTTTCCCTTGATAGTTTCCTTCCAACACAATTACGCCAGTAGCAAAACTAACAGTTGAAACAAACAAACTAAATACAGCAAGAAGTGTTTTTTTCATATTCTCTTTAAAATTAAAAACAATACCCTTTTATTTATTGATTAATATTTTCGATACAATATTATAAATCTTATTTAACAATTTCAAAATAAACAATAATTTATTTCGAGCGTTCGCAAAAATAAACAAATTTGTTTCACATAACACATCTTTTAAACTATTTTTCTAAATGCCCACTCTACAAGAGTTATTTAATAAATATATTTGTTTTTTTGTAAAAGTTGGAGTAATCTTGCATTTAATCTCAAAAAACACCTCATTTATACTATTTAAGTCATGAAAAAATCATTGTTTATTTTTCTTTCCTTAACGGTTCTATACACCTCTTGCTCTAGTGACGGTAAGTCGGGTTCGAAAATAGCAAAAGGCGATAAAGCTTATGGTGGAACATTGCGTGTAAATGAAACAGAATACTTTCAAACCCTTTACCCTGCAGCTATTATTGATGTGGTTTCCAACCATATAGCCAACCAGATATATGAAGGTCTTGTGAAATTTAACCCTAAAGACTTGTCTATTATTCCTTGTTTGGCTGAAAAATGGGAAATTGATGAGGCGGGTACCACCTATGTGTTCCACCTTAAAAAAGGCGTAATGTTCCAGGATAATGAATGCTTTCCGGGAGGCAAAGGCAGAGAGCTGAAAGCATCGGATGTTCTGTATTCCTTTGAATTATTATGTATCGACAGCAAAGACAACCTGAACTATCCCGCTACTTTTAAAGACCGCGTAGTGGGTGCCAATAAATTTTTTGAAGCCAGCAAAGGTAAGGCCAGCGGAACAATTGAAGGAATCAGCGTAGTTGATGACTATACCGTTAAAATTACCTTAACCTCACCAAGCACCTCATTCTTATACATTTTGGCAGCACCTGCAACAAGTGTGATCGCTAAAGAAGCAGTTGAAAAATACGGAACAGACACTAAAGTAGGAACCGGAGCATTCATTTTTGTGGAGAACACAGGAGAGGAAAAATTGGTTTTGAAACGTAATGATAACTACCACGAAGTGGATTCTTTAGGTAATCAATTGCCTTTCCTCGATTCAGTTATAATAAGCTTTTTACCAACTAAAAAAGAAGAGTTAGAGAATTTCAAAGATGGCGGTCTGGCAGAGGTTATTGAGCTTCCATCAGAATCAATTAAAGAAATGATCGAAAAAGAGATCACGGATTTTCAAAATAAAAAACCAAAATATATATTGGAGCGTCTGCCCGAAATGGCAAGTCAATACTATCTATTTAACGTTACAAAAGAGCCCTTTACGAATGTGAAAGTACGCAAGGCCTTCTCTTATGCCCTTGACAGAAACAAAATCATTGAACAGGTATTAAAAGGCGAAGCTTATGGTCCGGGGGTAAATGGTATTTCTCCTCCAACATTTAAAGGGTATGATATTTCCAAGATCAAAGGGTATGATTTTGATGCTAAAGAAGCTAAAAAATTATTGGCAGAAGCTGGTTACCCTGATGGTAAAGGATTCCCTAAAGTAAAGGTGGAGCTAAACAGCAGTGGTTTAAAAAGTGCTGATGTTGTTGTTGAAATTCAGAAACAGTTAAAGGATGTTCTAAACATAGACATTGATTTTGAAGTGGTATCATCACTTAAACAAAAACTGGAAGACGAAAAATTTGGTCGTTCAGAAATTTTCCGTGCCTCATGGATAGCTGATTTCCCAAGTCCTGAAAACTTTTTATGGATGTTTTACGGTGCAAGTGTACCAAACGATATGGCGTTACCATCATGGCCAAACACTTCCCGCTACAAAAATCCTGAGTTTGATAAATTGTTCGAGGCTGGAAAATCTGCAAAAACAAGCGAAGAAAGCTATGCTAACTTTATGAAAGCCGAACAATTAATGATGGATGAGGCTCCGGTAATCATACTATGGTATGGTGAAAACTACCGATTGATAAAATCCAATGTACATAACTTATACTCTAACCCTATGCGTTACAGAGATTATTCATTGGTATATTTAAAAGATGTAACACCTGCAGCAAAAGCAGGTGAAGGTGAAGCAGAAGCTGAAAAAAAAGAAGGGCATTAATGATCGGTTAAAATAATTTGTAAAAAATCCCGCAAACACTGCGGGATTTTTTAGTTAAATACAATTGGAGTGGGATGAACTTCAGCATTTTATACCATTACCTGATATATTTTATTCCATCGTTTAATCGATCAAAACCGATTAGGTTTTACTACCTTTAAAAGAAAATTGTTGGATCAATTCGTATCAATTGTTGGTTTTAGTTGGATTCCTCCCAAGCACAATATTTATAGTTCATCGCTTTGCTATAAACATACAAGCACAACGGGCTCGAACAATTCTTGCATTGAAATTTATTCCAGTTTGCTATTGTGATAAAATAAAATGAGTAAGCAGAGCGAAATGTAAAACGGTCTTTTAAGGGCTTATAAACTTTAATAAAAACTAAATTATAAAAATCTTCTTTAATATCCAACCTTTCAATAGCTTTCTGCAGCAATATTTCTACTTTTGCAGTTGCTGATATTATCCTTTTTAAAAAACCGGTAAAAATAGCAACGCTTTTATAAATAAGCAGATGCAACTAATTTTTGAATAAAGGCATCTTTCTACTATTGCGAGGGACATAATGTTTTCAATGATTTTTATAAAAAAAAACAGCAAGGCATGAAAAGATTGCTGCTTCTGATTTTTCTTTTCCTTAATTATTACTCCTGGGGTCAGGGTAATATGATCTCTATTTCCAGCACCGTGCCTGCGAACATGACTGTTTGCGGAGCAGCCAAACTTTTTACGGTTAGCATTTATAACCCTTCCCCTTTTTTAATTACAAATGATACTTTATTAATAACAGTACCAACCGGTATCCAATATGTATCAGGATCACTCACTGGTGGAACATTTCTGAATAGTTTTGGCGGAATTATAAAAGTTGTTTTACCGAACATTTCTGCATTAACAAATTTAAATATAACGTTTATGGCTTCCGCCCAATGTACTGTTGTAGCATTCATTGCAGGCGGAGGGATAACAAAGAACAATATCCGTGTTAATTATACCGCCAATAATAATCACACTTATAATACCATTAACACTTCGCTTTATCTTGTAAAGCAACCTTTTCTTACCATCACCACAGTTACCAATCAATCCTATACCGGAAATATAGGGGATGTGTTCACGCGTTGCATCACTGTTGTGAATGCCGGTTCCGGTGAGCTTACCGACTTTACATTTACAGATATTCATGGACCTGGAATACAAATAACCGCGAGCAATAAGGGGGTGCTGACCAATATTGGAATGACAGCAAAAATTATTTTGAACGGTACAGATTTTTCAGGTATTGGAGACGGGGATAATTTATTTGAAAGCGGTGAAAGTATAACAATCTGTGAAACAGTAACTGTGCTTAATTGTATTTCTGCATCATCAGCGTTTAAAGCATTTTGGGGGTGCAGTGTAAATGCTTGCCAGTCGTCCGTTTCCAGCGGTAACGTAATTTTTCCAAATTACCTTCCAATTTTATTGGTCACCCCAATTGCCTCCATGAATTCATGCATTGGCTCTGGAAATGCCAGTCCGCAGCAACTGAAAATAATTAATAAAGGTACAGGAAATGCGATCAATGTACAATTGGAGATCTTCCAGGCAACCGGTGGAGGATATAATGGTAATGTTGGTTCAAACATTGACCCTGCCAGCTTTACGATCCAGACCGGGATTGGAGGAGCGCCAGCATCAATCACTCCTAACAGCACTGTGGCTACCAATGCCCTATCATGTATGACCAGCCCTAAAGGAAAGGTCCTTTTCACACTCCCTCTTATTAATGCCGGAGATACTATTTACCTTAACTGGAATAGTTACAGTTGCTGCTCCAACGCTTGCACCAACACCGGTCAAAGCTATATCAATGGCTGGAGATACAAAGGAAGCTATCAGAATATATGCACAAACACTTATGTGATAGCAGAGGCTTGGGGAAGGGTATATTCACAAATTTATGGAGCCCTTGTTAATGACGGCTCTCCTTCCACCTTAACCAACGGACAGACCGGCACCTTTAATTTTTTGTTTTCCAACTACACCAACTCTTACCCTGCGGGGCCCGGTGCGCACTGGAAATTTGAATTTACCCTGCCCCCTTTTGCCTGTTTATCTTATTCTAATATACGGATCTTACATTTTAATGGAGTAAGCACCTGGACGCCTAACACAGTAACTACTTCCGGAAGTACGGTAACTGCTATTTTTAATTCCCCGCCACCTTTCGGGTTAAATCAAGCGGAATTAAAGATCAACCTCACCTTAAATTGCTCCCTTTGCACAGGGATAGATAGTTTAAGTGCTGTCACCGTCAAATCATTTTATATCCCCAATAACACTTGCGCCTGCGAAATAGGTGTTTCCTGTCAGAATGCTCCCTTAAGCGTAATTTGTCCCGACCCTTGTCCGGCCGGTGTGTTTTTCAATAATTTTGATATAAAGCGGACAAGCTATGGATTACCCGACAACGAAGCAGGTGGAGGTGACGGTATCCCGGATGGCTCGGGAAGTCTGAATTTTACTAAAATAAAAACCAACAGATCTATGTTTGGTGACACCATTACTGCCGGTTATACCGGAATTGTAAACACTAATTTTTCACATCCATCCTTGCAATATTGCTATGCCTCCTCTTCAATAAGCAATGGCAACCTGTTGAGTTTTCTGGATGCGCAATTATTTATATACAGAGGAGGGTCATTATTATACACCTGCACCAGCTTTACCCCTATGGTAACAACAACGGGCACTACCCGGTCTTTCTTATATGATCTGAGTGCGCCAACTTTAATTACCAGCGGATGCCTGCCGGGAGGGTACCTGAATACCGATGGTGATTCACTGATATTTAAACCCCGCTATAGAGTTAGTGTTAATCCCGGAAATACGATCTTGACTTGTTATGCCACCAATAAATTTTATTCGAGCGATATCGCCAACCCAACCTTAGCAGCGGATAAATACCAATGCAGTAATTTTAATGGAAATTTTATTGTAATAGGCTATTTTTATAACTCTTATGGGGCGGATAGCTATTATGTAAATTCCTGTGATAATATTCCCGTTTCACAAAATTATTACCTGAGTATAGGTCCCGGGGATGATAATTATGCAGGAGGGAATTTATTTCCCTATGAATACCGGAACTGGGCTCATGTTTCTACATTAACGGCAACAGTGCCTCCGGGGTATACTTATATTTCGGCACGTTTCAACCAGCTTAGAACTTCGGGGACGCTGGCGTCCAATACATCGGCCTGGCAAACAGTAATACCGGTGAACCCTAATGCCGATACACTCGTTTTTAATGTTGAGCCTTATTTTCAGGGTTATGGAGGAACGATCCCTTTAAGTGATGATGGTTTTCACGGAAAACTGGAAGTGACCATTCAACCCAGCTGTGAGGTTACACCCACTATTTCTCAGGGAATACAGTATGACTGGACCTTTGAACCCAGCTCTTATTTAACAGGGCCAGGCAGTGATACCACATTTGAAACGGGCTCAGATCAGATCATTTATGATCCCCCTGTTTTATTTTTACAGTCGGTATTACCATCTATTTTTGCCCTTGATTCCACTACAAGCTGGGACGTCAGCATATCTAATACATCAAACGTTTCCGATGCATTGAACACCTGGTTAAGTGGCCCTACCATTTCCGGAGTGGCCATAACAAAGGTAGTTGATCTCGATAGCAATGTGGTAATTCCACTTACTGACACAATATATCAGGTTGGAACAGTGAGCGGTGGTGACGTGCGCCATTTCAGGATAACCGCTTCGTTTACTTCCTGCGGGCCGGATAGTGTTATTGTTCATTCAGGATGGAATTGCAATGCCGGCTACCCTTCGGGCGTGGGAACTTACCCTTGTACGCCTCAAAGGATCGCCTTAACGTTAACTCCCCTCACTCCTGCATTTTTGATCAACAGCACCGGGCCTTCAGCCAGCATACAGCTATGTGATACTGCCGAATTTTCAGCCGAGTGTGTTAATGTTCAGCTGGGAACGGCTTATAATGTTATTCTTAAAGCAACATTACCTGCCGGAGCAACTTTGATACCGGGCTCTTCGCAATTTAGTTATCCTCTCTCAAACCCTGCCATCAATATTCCCGACCCGGTATTTATTAGTGGAAATGAATGGAAATGGGATATTACGGCCACCGATACCACTATTGGTGCAAACGGATTGAAAGGTATTTTAGATACCATTTTAAATTCCTTTAGGGTAACTTTAAAATTTATTACTGATTGTGGTTATACTTCCGGCAGCAGTGTAGCCTATGTGGTAACTGGGAATGCTGCTTGCGGTTCTGCCACAGAACCTGATATATCCTTGTCACCATCTTTAGATATCATTGGGGCTATTGAACCTTACATGACAAAAATTGTATTAAGCACCACTTATGTTTCGCCATGTGCTGGTAATTCCAGCATACGTGTGGTAGTTCGTAATCAAGGCCCTACTGCTTTTGGCATCACTGATTCTATTGCTGTTCAATTGCCTATTGGCGTTCCTTTCATACCCGGTTCTTTCAGTGGTATTTATAATGCCCCCCTTAATGGCACACCAAGGCAGTATGTTTTTAATGGAAAAACCTATCTGGTGTGGAAATTACCTATAGGCACCGCAGCAGGTGACAGCTCCATATTTTCATTCCAGTACATCGGGGACCCTCCTGCACTTGCATGCGGCATTATTCTCTTTGAAGCACAAACGTATAGCATAAGCACCATAACCTGCGTTGCCACCGGAAATAATTGTATAACACAAATAATTACCGGAGACACAGCGCTTCCTGTATTTACCTATAAAGCGTATCTGTCGCTTAGTAATGGCTACGCAACATCGGTACCGAATCCTCCGGGTGGAGAAACAGTAACAATAAGTTATGATATTACTAATACCGGACAAGCGATACTTACAGATGCTGACTCTATTGTTCAATTTTATTTTGACGCTAATGCAGACGGGATCTACAGCACCGGAGATGTATTTATAGCAGAAGATACCCTATTGATACCAAAGGACAGTATGATGCGGTTTACCTCCACATTTAATGCTCCGGCAGGACAAGCCTGTTCCATTATCGCTATTATTGATCCGGCAGTTAACTCCTGTGTTTGTGATTTTTCACAACTGCTTATTCCTTCATCCTTGCATAGCTTAGATAGCGACAGCACTTTGTGTTCGGGCGAAACAATAACACTTAGTTCTGCTCCTGTAACGGGCTACACCTATAGCTGGACGCCTGTAGCCGGTTTGAGTGATCCAACCATTGCCAACACAGTATTAACAACATCAAATTTAACAACTGCGCCTGTTTCGACAACCTACATACTCACAACAAACCGTATAGGTTGTTCCTCCGCTGATACTGTTGTGATAACGGTTAACCCTTTACCAATAGGAACAATAACCGGAACAACAGATGTATGTGAAAATGCAGGAGCTCCAAATGTTACCTTCGTTGGGTCGGGAAGCACTGGTCCTTATACCTTCACCTATACCATTAATGGAGGAACGAATCAAACAATAACTACAACCAATGGGGATACTGCACTAATTTCCGCGCCTACAAACGTTCCGGGAACTTTTGTATATAACCTGGTAAGTATTCAGGACTCCAGTGCAACAGCCTGTGCTCAGCCTCAAAGTGCCAGTATAACAATAACAGTAAACCCCCTCCCATTGGCATCGGCTTTAATTGGAGGAACAACAGAGGTTTGCGAAGGTGGCATTTCACCTAATATCACTTTTACAGGATCTGTAGGTACGGCACCTTTTACTTTTACCTACACCATCAATAACGGATCTCTTCTAACAGCAACAACGATAAGCGGAAACAGCATTGTGGTATCAGCTCCAACTTCTACTCCAGGTGTATTTATCTACAATTTGTTGAGTGTGCAGGATGCAAGTTCCACCACTTGCTCTCAACCGCAAAGCGGAAGCGCAACAATAACCGTTAATCCTTTACCTACGGCAACTGTAGGCGGAACGGTAGCAGTATGCAGAGATGCCACAGCACCCGACATCACCTTTATAGGATCCAATGGTACTGCGCCCTACACCTTTACGTATAAGCTTAATGGTGGAGCAAATCAAACAGTGGTTTCCACTAATGGAGACACCGCAACTGTGCAAGCTTCAACAGTAATTGATGGTACTTTTGTATATACCCTGGTGAGTGTAACAGATGCAAGCACAACCACTTGTTCGCAAGCGCAAAGCGGAACTGCAACTGTAATAGTGGATCCGTTGCCAACGGCAACCATCAGCGGAACAACATCATTATGCCTGTATTTTCCTGAACCTAATATTACTTTTGTTGGATACGGTGGTGTAAGGCCATATACATTTACTTTTACAATAAATGGTGTGATCCAGCCAACTGTGGTCGCCACCAGCGTTGATAGTGTTACTATATCTGCCCCAACCACAGTAGCCGGTATATTTACCTATGCCCTTGTGAGCGTGCAGGATGCAAACCTTGCTGCGTGTACCCACCCGCAAACCGGAGATGCAATAATAACGGTGCATCCAAAACCTGTTGCCGCATTTAGTTCAACAAAAGTTTGTAATGGAAATGCAACTCAATTCAATGATAGTTCCACAACCTCTTCCGGAACTATAAGTACCTGGGTGTGGGATATGGGTGATGGAAGCGCTCTGAATAGCGCTCAGAGCCCTTTTTATATTTATCCGGCTGCGGGAATGCACAGTGTTACCTTATTTGTGACTAATAATTTCGGATGTGCAGATACTGTTATAAAAACGGTTCAGGTTTACTACAACCCAATTGCAGATTTTACGCATAACGATGTATGTTTTGGTGATACGATGCATTTCTCGAATACTTCCACTGTAGATTTTTCTACTTCCATAACCTCCAATTTATGGGTATTTGGAGATGGTGGCGTTACCAGCAATTTAGTAAACCCCGTACATTATTATTCTGTTCCGGGCACCTTTAATGTTACATTGGTAACCACCACAGGAAATGGGTGTTCCGCTGTTGCAAACATCCCTGTTAAAACGTTTGATCCTCCTATTACAGGATTCACGTTCAACAATACCTGTTTGTTGGATTCTGTTTTGTTTACAAACACATCACTTAACCCTGCAATGGGCACCATCGCCAGCTGGTCCTGGAACTTTGGAGACAACTCTCCTTTGAACACAAGCACATGGAGCCCTCGTCATCTGTATTCTATTCCGGGCGACTATATTGTTATTTTAACTACTTATTCATCCAATCTTGGCTGTCCGGATACGTTACAGGATACCATTACCGTATTTCCTATGCCTGTTGCTGATTTCGGATCTGCCAATATTTGCTTAAACCAGGTTATGTATTTTTATGATTCCTCAACTGTAGCTTCCGGCAGTATTTCTGCTTGGGAATGGGATTTTGGGGATGGAACACCTTCCGACAACAATCAAAATCCTTCACATACATTTACAAATGATACAACATATTCTGTTTCGTTGATCGCAAGATCTGTTGATGGATGTAAAGACACCATTGTTAAAAATGTGGTGATCCATCCATTGCCAAATGTTGAATACAGTACAGCAAATGTTTGTGATGGCAACGTGGTTTTCTTTACTGATCTATCCAGCATTCCGGTAACCGATACGATACTTTCTTATTCCTGGAATTTTGGTGACAACAGTCCTTTAAATACCAATCAAAACACTTCCCATCTTTATGCTTCTGCCGGATCGTATAATGTTCAGTTGACGGTTGTTTCATATTTCGGATGTGTTGATTCTACCTCTAAGATCAGTATTGTTAATCCTAATCCGGTTGTTGATTTTGCAGTAAACGATTCTGCCGGATGCGAGCCTTTCTGTATTACTTTTCAGGATTCATCTTCAATCATCACCGGTTCTAATATAGGATGGTTATGGGATTTTGGCAATGGCACCCAGGCAAACAATTCGGAGAGCCCTGTTTGTTGCTACTCCAACGATTCGGTATTTGCACCGGTATTTTATTCACCGGTATTAACCGTTACTTCGGATAGTGGCTGTGTAAGCTCGATATCAAAAATTAATTTTATTACGGCATACCCAAAACCCGATGCCAATTTTACGGTTGAACCTAAAACAGAAACAATTATAAACCCGGTTATTTCATTTACAGATCTATCTGCCGGAAGCAATTTCTGGAGTTGGAATTTTGGCGATACGGATACTTCTTCCCTGTCTGATCCACTGCCTCATACCTATGCGGATACAGGCACTTATACAATAACGCTTATCACAAATACGAATTATGGCTGTTTGGATACCTCTTATCAAAACATAAGCATAGAACCAGATTTTGTATTTTATATTCCTAATTCTTTTACACCGAATGACGATGGTATAAATGAAACTTTTTCAGGAAAAGGAATCTTTATTATTAAATATGAAATGAGTATTTTTGACCGTTGGGGCAATTTGGTCTTCTTTTCTGATAACATCAATACACCCTGGGATGGCAAAGCAAACCACGGAAAAGAATTAGCACAGAGAGATGTGTATATCTATTCTATCAGGGTTACTGATATCAAAACGATAGAGCATGATTACAAAGGGAAGGTAACACTGATAAGATAAAATTATTGCAGATCGCGGGATTTTTGATTACGGATCAAACCTGAAAAATGAAGAATAAATCTGAAGATTTTGGCAACCGGAATCCATACTAATATTAGAGTTTATTTATAAAATCATGTCAAAAACATTAGAAGCATTTTTAGCGGCATCAGAAATAAAAATTGTTGACGTGAGCCATCGAAAAAAAATAATGCACAATATTGAGCAGTATGATAGAAGTGTGGCTGAGGGAAAAAATCAATTCAGTAATTTAGAACTTGCCAAGAAACGTATTGCCGGAGTTAAACATAAATCAATTGAGAATCTTGAAAAATACCTTGTAGAATTTGAAGCCAATTTTATTAAGCGAGGAGGGAAAGTTATTTGGGCGCAGGATGCCGAAGAAGCTATAAAAGAATCGCTTCAGATCATGCAAAAGCTGAAAGCAAAAACAGTTGTAAAAACGAAATCAATGGTTTCGGAAGAGATACACCTGAAAGAAGCGCTTGAAAAAAACGGAATAGAAGGCATTGAAACGGATCTGGGGGAATATATATTACAATTACGTAAAGAAACACCTTTCCACACTGTAACCCCTGCAATGCACCTTTCAAAAGAAGATGTAGCAAAAACATTTAATGAAAAAAAAGGAACACCCCTTGATTGGAACCCTGAACAAATAACCGATTTTGTTCGCAGGGAATTACGTGAAAAGTATTCGAAAGCAGATGTTGGTGTAAGTGGAGCTAATTTTTTGATCGCTGATATCGGAGCTATTGCTGTAACAGAAAATGAAGGGAACGGAGTAATGTCAATGGCATTTCCGAAAGTGCACATCGCTATCGTAGGAATTGAAAAAATTATTCCTTCTATGGCTGATCTGGATCTGTTCTGGCCGGTACTTTCAACCTACGGAACAGGACAAAACCTAACTGTTTATAATACCATTTATACCGGACCCAAACAATCAGATGAAGTTGATGGCCCGGGCGAAATGTATGTTATTTTGCTTGATAATGGCCGCTCTCTGTTGTTAGATAAACCAGAGCAAAGAGAAGCTCTCTCCTGTATTGGATGTGGCGCATGCTCCACTGTTTGTCCTGTTTACCAAACCATTGGCGGGCAAGCTTATGGCACCACCTACAGCGGGCCAATTGGTTCTGTTATTACACCTCATATACAAGGGATGGAGGAGTTCAAGCACTTAAGCTACGCATCTACTTTGTGTGGAAAATGTACGGAAGTGTGTCCTGCAAAAATTGATATTCATAAACTTTTATTATTGAATCGTAGAGACAGCGTTGAAAAAGGTCTTTCTGCAAAAACAGATAACTGGATATGGCATTTTTGGAAAAAAGCGATGCTGAAACGCTCTAAAATGGATAAAGGCGGAGCAAAATTAAAAAACTTTATGCTCAAGCAATTTTTCAAAAAATCGTGGGGAGAGCGCAGAGAATTACCACAGGTTGTGCCCAAATCTTTTAACCAACTCTGGAGAGAACGTAAGGGAATAAAGTAAATTTGAAAATGTGCTAATTTTCAATGTGCTAACTATTATCTGTCCGTTATATTGTGATTAATCAAATTATAAAAAAGTATTTGCCACCTATTTCACGAATTAACATATAAAATCGGTGTAATTCGTGGCTTAATATTGTCTTTAAAGACAAGCATTAATTAATTTTCAAATTATCATTTATGAATTTAGATCTATCAGGAAAAACAGCTCTTGTTTGCGGCAGTACACAAGGCATTGGAAAAGCTTCGGCAAAAGAACTTGCTGTGCTTGGTGCAAATATAGTATTGGCTGCACGCAACGAAGAGTCATTGAAAGCAGCATTAAAAGATCTGGATGTTTCAAAAGGACAAACACATACTTTTTTATGTGCCGATTTTCAAAATCCAAATCAACTGAAAGAAAAAGTAGAAACCTTTGTTGCAACCCAGGGTGCCATACATATTTTAGTAAATAATACAGGAGGGCCTCCAGGTGGTCTGATAACAAATGCGAAGGTGGAGGATTTTCTACAAGCCTTTAATAATCATTTGGTATGCAATCATGTTTTGGTTCAGGCGGTGATAGAGGGAATGAAAAAAGAAAATTACGGCAGGATCATCAATATTATAAGTACTTCTGTTAAAATGCCTTTAAAAAATTTAGGTGTTTCAAATACCATTCGTGCCGCTGTTGCTAACTGGTCAAAAACACTTGCAAATGAAGTGGCATCATTTGGAATCACTGTAAACAATGTGCTTCCCGGTGCTACGTCAACGGGACGGTTGCAGGCCATCATAGAAAACAAATCTAAAAATACCGGAGAATCTTTGAATCAGATCAAAAATGAAATGGAAGGCGAAATTCCATTGGGCCGTTTTGCTGAACCCTCTGAAATTGCCAATGCTGTTGCTTTTTTAGCAAGTCCGGCAGCATCCTATATTACAGGCATTAATGTGCCTGTGGATGGCGGAAGAACAGGGTGTTTGTAAGGGGAAATAGTGTTTGTTATTTTTAAAGACCAACATTAATTTTAGCCACCAATCCGGATCATACTTCTGTTCTCGATAGATGCTGTATTCAGAGCAATTGAAGGGCTCGCACCAACAGCATTCTCAAAATCAAAGCGGCCGCCTCGTTCCCGTTTTTTATTTTCTAAACAAGATATGATCAGAGGAGTAATATCTTCCCCCTTTCTCATGGCAGTAAGTAAATCTGTTTCATCCTGAGAGAACAAACAGTTTTTCATTTTCCCGTCAGCCGTTAGGCGCAAGCGATTGCAGGTGCCACAAAAAGGTTCCGTAATGGTTGTGATAAAAGCGAAAGTACCGGCATGTCCTGGCACAGTGTATTTTTTTGCGGTATCGTTAATCGCATCTTCCAATTTTAAAAACTCATATTTTGCACTTATCATATTCAGCATTTCCTTGTAAGAGAAAACTTTTTCAGGAAGCCAGGCATTTCCTGCAAAGGGCATGAATTCTATAAACCGGACGTCAAGCGGGAAATCTTTTGTCCAACTGATAAAATCCAAAATGGCATGTTCGTTTACTCCTTTCATCACCACCATATTTACTTTCACTTTAAAATGCTGTGATAGTAGAATATAAATATTGGCCATGATCTTTTTAAAATCACCCCGTTTGGTGATCGCAAAAAATTCATCGGGGTTTAACGTATCCAAACTTACATTTACAGAACGGATATTAGCAGCCTTAAAGGTTTCGATGTATTGATCAACCAATACAGCATTAGTGCTGACAGTAAGCTCTACAGGGAGCTTTGAAAGTTTTTGTATAATTTCTTTAGCATCTTTTCTTAACAAAGGCTCGCCTCCTGTTAAGCGGATTTTTTTTACTCCTAATTCAACAAACATTTTTGCGATATTCCCGATCTCTTCCACCTGCATCAATTTTGCAGATGGCGTAACAAACACTTTTTCATTGGGCATACAATAAACACAACGCAGGTTACACGCATCTGTAAGCGAAATGCGCAAGTAATCGTGATGGCGGCCAAACGTGTCTGTTAATTGAGGTTTCAGCATTTTTGCAAACTTGATTTAAGAAGTTTTTTTATAATGCTCCTAAATTATTTTCTAATTCGTCAGACTATAAATCTACATTAAAAAGTTTATTGCTTTCATAGATTTATGAACTATTATATTCTATTATTGTTTCTTGTTTTTATTTTTTTTATCCTTCAGTATTCAGCGAATGGGCTTATAGTAGGGGTTGTAGAAATATAAAAACTGTAATTAAATAAATTCAGTTTCATCAATCAACATCATACATTTAAAATGTCCCTTCGGGCATTTGTCGTAACCAATTTTTGAACATGGCCGGCACGATAAATTTTTCACCTCCACTATTTTTGATCTTGCATCGGGCAGATAAGGTGTGAAACCAAAGGCTGGGACCGTATTTCCCCAAACGGAAATAATTTCTTTTTTGAACGCAGCTGCAATATGCATTAAACCGGTATCGTGTGAAATAATTTTTGTTGCCTGTTTTATTAAGGATGCAGATTGATTCAGATTGTATTTTCCACATGCATTGTAAATGGCTGCTCCTACAGCATTTTTAATTAACTCGGCACGCTCGGCATCTTCTTTTCCTCCCAATAAAACAATGGGGCGATCTGTTTTTTTACAAATTGAAATTATTTTTTCTGTGGGCAATTGTTTGGTGAAATGCTTTGCACCGATCACAAAACCGATGTATCCCTTTTGATGGGATGCCGGTAAAGAAGCAATGTTCACCTCATTCTCACTGGTAATAAAATAATCTAAACCTTTAGTATCGTTTTTTATTCCAAGCGATTCGACAGTTTGCATATAGCGGTCAACTATGTGCGTTGCAGGCATTTTATTTATTTTAAAATTGACCAGCAACCATTTTTTAAAATTCAATTTTTTGAATGATGCGGAGGGTTTGCCCAGCGCCCTTTTTATTTGCAGCGACCGGATATTGTTATGAAGATCAACAACAAGATCAAAATTTTCTTTTTTCAGATCTTCAATAATTTCTTTCACCTCTTTTTCGATGAGGTGAATTTTGGTGATGTAAGGATTGTGTTCTAAAATCCCTTTGAATGATTTTTTTGTAACGTAGTGGATTTCAATATCCGGTCTTTGTTGCTTTGTACAGCGGATCACAGGCGTAGTTAATACAATATCGCCAATGGAACTAAAACGTATGATGAGTATTTTTTTCAGTGGGAATTATATTTTATAAGGTCGTTCCTATTTTCTACTTCTCATTATAGATCACTTCCAGCAGTGTTTGTCCAACCGCTTTCAATGTGTTTTTATCAATCAGGCTAATATTATCTTTATGCGTATGGTGATAATCTCCAAAGCCACCAGTTGCCTGGTTATACTCAATAATATCAATACATGGTATGCCGGCCTGATTCACATAAATGTGATCATCAACGCCAACAAATTCTTTTGTCTGTGACAAAAAATAATTTCCATAACCAATGTTGCTAGCTGCTTTCCAAACTTTATCAACAGCAGCAGAAGCATATTCCACAGATTTACTTTCTTTAGGGAAAATAGCATTAGGCCCACCAACCATATCTAACAAGACTCCAAAATTCGCATAGTAGTTTGTTTTATGCAGATTCTTTGCCCAAAATTGCGAACCAAGGCACCACGATTCATTGTCTCCGCTTGTTCCATAATCTTCAAGATCAAAAAAGATGATATCAATCCCAATATTAGGTTGAATAGTACTTATCTGGCGGGCTATTTCCAAAGCAACTCCAACACCACTAGCACCATCATTAGCGCCATCAATGGGTTTGTCTTTATCTTTTGTATCCGAATCAGCAAAGGGGCGGGTATCCCAGTGTGAGCAGATCAAAATTCTGCTTTGTGCTTCCGGTTTAAAGGTGGCGATAATGTTTTTTAAAGTGAATTGTTTTTTATCAAAAGTTTGTACAGTTCCTCGTTGAACAATGGTTTCAAGCCCGTATGATTTTAATTTTGAAACTAAATAATCTGCACACTTGGCATGTGAACTAGTTCCCGGAACACGAGGGCCAAAATCAACCTGAGCTTTTATATAGGCATAGGCCGAATCGGCATTAAAATCAGGCGCTGTAACTTTTTTTACACCAACATTTTTTATGTCCACTGTTTCTGTTGTTTGTTCCGTTTCGTTACGGCAGGATGCAAGAAAAAATAATGTAGTAACAAAAAACAGCAGTAGTATTTTATTCTTGAATCGTCCAGACTGAACCATCTTTAGTATCTTTTATTATAATATTGTTTTTACTCAGATCATCACGCAATTTATCAGATGCGGCAAAATCTTTTCTTGCTTTTATTTCTTTTCTGATCTCCAGAATTATTTCCATTACACCTTGTAAGGCCTTATCGCTGGCTGTGTTGGATGTTTCTGTTTTTAACCCCAACACATCAAAAACAAACTCATGCATTAATTTTTTCAGAGAAATGATATCCTCACCGGTGATCGTTTCTTTGTTGTCATTTACTGAGTTAATGATGCGGGAAGCTTCAAAAAGGTTAGCGATTAAAATGGGAGTATTAAAATCATCATTCATTGCATCGTAGCAATTTTTTTCGATCTCTTTTATATCAGAAGTAGATCTGGCAGATGCTTTTAAATTCTCCAGCGTTTTAATAGAAGCCATCAAACGGGCGTATCCTTTTTCAGATGCCTGCAGTGCTTCATTCGAGAAATCAAGTGTACTGCGGTAATGGGTTTGCATCATAAAAAAGCGCACCCCCATTGGGCTATATCCTTTTTCTAATAATGGATGATCTCCGGTAAATAATTCACCGGGCAAAAAGCCATTACCTGCTGTTTTAGACATACGAACACCGTTCACTGTAAGCATATTGGTATGCATCCAGTATTTAACCGGTGCTTTGTGGTTACATGCCTGGGATTGAGCAATTTCATTGGTATGGTGAGTTGCCTGCAGATCCATTCCACCACCATGTATATCAAATGTATCACCTAAATATTTACTACTCATGGCTGAGCATTCAATGTGCCAGCCGGGAAAACCCCATCCCCAGGGCGATGGCCAGCGCATGATCTGTTCTGGTTTTACTTTTATCCACAAAGCAAAATCCAGGCGGCCACGTTTTTCATCTTGTCCGCTAAGCTCACGTGTGTTTGCTATCAGGTCATCTAATTGCCTGTTAGTAAGCTGTCCGTAAGGAAACTCCTTGTTGTATTTTTCTACGTCAAAATAAACAGTACCATTTACTTCATACGCATATCCATTTGAAATGATCTGTTTTACCATTTCAATCTGCTCACAAATATGTCCGGTAGCAGTAGGCTCAATGCTTGGAGGAAGTGCATTAAATTCACGCATTACATCATGGAATCCGAGCGTATATTTTTGCACGATCTCCATTGGTTCTAATTGTTCCAACTTCGCTTTCTTTTCAAATTTATCATCCCCTTCATCCCGGTCACCTTCCAGATGTCCTGCATCAGTGATGTTACGCACATAACGTACTTTAAATCCCGAATGTAATAAATAGCGATAGATCAGATCAAAGGATATAAAAGTGCGGCAGTTGCCCAAATGCACATCACTGTAAACTGTTGGGCCACAAACATACAAGCCAACCATACCTTCATTGAGGGGTTCAAACTTTTCTTTTGTCCGGGTTAGTGTATTGTAAATTACAAGGTGGTTCTTCATAGAAATAAATCAATTTGAAAATTTGGTAATGAACATATTTAATTTTCAAATTAAAAAAAATGTGCTAATTTGAAAATGTGTTTTAAGCATTCGGCAAATTAGCACATTATCAAATTTTCAAATTAGTAAATTATTCTTCAATAACACTGTCACCAATATATTTACCGCCTTTATAAAGTGCTATCCGGGTTAATATTCCATTGGCATTATAGATATAAACTTTACCGTCCATTAATTTATTCTTATGAAATACTCCATCTTTAGAAACCTGTTTGTTCTTGTTGTATAGCTTCCATTTTCCTTCGCCATCAAAAGGTTTACCACTATTCACCTTTTCAACTCCTTTATCCACCTCTATTGGCGCCACTTTAATGGGGTCAACAACAACCTCTTTAACAACTTCTTTAACTATTGGTTTTTTAGGTTCGTATGTTTTTACACTTGCAACGTCTAAAAAACCATCAGCAAAATTTTTCTCGGATTTCAGATCCCCGTTCTCATAATATTCTTTTAGAATACCGGCCTCTTTACCTTCAGCCCATGACCCTTCGATCATTGTCTGACCATTTTCATAATAATATTTTTGGTCTCCTGCGCGCTTACCTGTAGTGTTAAACTTGAATGCCTGCTGAACCTGGCCGTTCTCATAATACAACTTATAATCACCTACCCAGCGATTGTTTTTCCACAAACCTTCTTCTTTCGGTTTGCCGTTTTCGTGATACATAATGGCATAACCGTTAGGGCGATTATTTTCGTAAGTGATCTTGCTTTTTAAATTATTGTTGCAGTAATATTCAGTCCAGATAGCAACCTTTTTGCTGTTTTCAAATACACCTTCTTCTACTTTTTGATCATCTGTGTAACAAGGCTTGTGAACCATCTTATTGGTAACTATCCATTTCCCTTGTTTTTTTCCAGCAACATCCGTCAGGTTAATTGTATCAGTACCAAGCATCTCGTAGGTTTGAGCAAAGGCAAGGTTCGAAGCAATAATCAACACTATCAAAAAAATTTTTTTCATCTAAGAAGAATAATTTATTTCAAATTTAATCTGCCAACTGGCCGATTTTTTTAATTGTTTCCTTGTTTCTATAATGCGCAAATGTAAGGTTTTTAATTTTATTCAACAAAGCATACAGTAAAATATACTGTTAAAGAATGTAAAAGGCTCATTTATTGACAGTTCGCAAGTTTTTGATCATATCAGAGGTCATTGCCGACAGATCAAATTCAGGCTTCCAGCCCCAATCCGAAACGGCCTCAGTCGCATCAATACTCTTTGGCCAGCTATCGGCAATTTGTTGGCGTGAATCTTCTTTGTAAGTGATTCTGAAATCAGGGATGTGTTTGGTGATCTCGGCAGCAATTTCTTTTGGTGAAAAACTAAAACCTGCCAGGTTATAACTCGAACGGATTTTAATTTTATCAGCATCGGCCTGCATAATGCCAATTGTGGCTTTAATTGCATCCGGCATATACATCATCGGTAAGGTAGCGTTTTCGGATAAAAAACATTCATAAGTGCCGGATCTTAAGGCCTCATGGAAAATGTGAACTGCATAATCGGTGGTGCCACCGCCCGGAGCCGATTTCCAGCCTATTAGTCCCGGATAGCGTAAACTGCGAACATCTACATTGTATTTATTGAAGTAATACTCGCACCAGCGCTCCCCTGCTTGTTTACTGATCCCATAAACAGTGCTGGGTTCCATAACAGTATATTGTGGGGTATTTTCTTTAGGGGTGTTGGGGCCGAAAACAGCAATAGAGCTAGGCCAGTATATTTTTTCAATGATCTTTTCTTTTGCAAGGTCAAGTACATTCAACAGCCCGTTCATATTAAGGTCCCAGGCAAATTTTGGCATTTTTTCGGCTGTAGCGGAAAGCAGGGCCGCCAATAAATATACCTGGTTGATCTTATGGCGCTTTACTATTTCGAGCAAACCCGAAGCATTCAATACATCAATTACTTCGAATGGGCCTTCCTTGGATTGCTCTGTTATTTTAACATCTGACGCTATTACGTTTTCGATACCATAAACATTTCTAAGATTTTGTACCAGCTCAGTCCCTAATTGTCCGGATGAACCGATCACTAATATTTTTTCAGTTGTTCGCATAATAAAATCAATAATTAAAAAGCTACCAAAAAATAGAGCCAAAGAGTGTTTGCGCCTTTTTTTAATGAGGCTAAAATTACTTTTTTTTAGCAACATACCCTTAATCGCCCTTAATTATTTTAAATAGCGTTCAAAAAATCAGCAAGTAATTTTTTTGATTTAAATGGTTCTTGAAAAAGTCTGTAATAGGAATGCTATATTTCGATTTTGACGTATTCCTCAAAAATGACGTTAAACTTTCAATAAATCAGTATGAGCAAGCGATTCAAAACATTAAATTCGTTACTTTTATTCTTATCAACACTTGATTGTGAATACTTTATGCGAAATTTCCGGCCCAATTGATAGCTATTCGCATCTAAAATCATTAATTTTGCTTCCGGACTATAACAATTACAACATATTTTGGAGATAAAATCCTGATATTGAATTGATTCAGATGTAGTCAGTAAATAACAATACTTATAAAACCAAAACCATAACATGAAAAAACTTACCAGCCTGCTTATTATGTTTGTTATAGGAACAAGCCTTGCTAATGCAACAACTGTTAAAGCAATTGATGCAAAAAAAATTGCCGAAGATTTTTTTAAACAGGTTTTAACTCAGGACCTTAGCGTTGCAACATTAACCTATACTGAATTATCTGCTAATGGAGAGCCTGTTTATTATGTATTTAATGTAAATGAAGGTTTTGTGGTTGTGGCCGCTGATGATGGAGTTCTTCCAATTATGAGCTATTCAACTGAAGGTAGTTTCGTTGCTCCAAAAGCCAAAGCTATTGTTGTTACTATTGACAGATGGGCTGCTAAATCATGGGCAACTCAGCCTTCCAAAGGGTAATTTTTTTTCTGACAACCTTTCTTCTCCCTCTCTTTTCGGGTTTCGGGAGTAACATATATTTTTCATTCCCAATGAAAAGTTTTATCTTTGTGCGTATTTTAAACCCTCAGACACTATGTTATTGCAAAACAGAGTTAACAAAAAGGAGCTTAAAAAACGAATTCAGGAAGAAACCCTAAAACGGGTCACTGTTTCGTTTTACCGTTATGTTATTATTGAAAACCCGGAAGAGCTTCGCGACAATTTATTTCAACAGTGGAATGATCTTGGCATATTAGGCCGGATCTATGTTGCCAAAGAAGGCATTAATGCTCAAATGTGCGTTCCTGAACATAATTGGGACGTTTTCATAAAAAATCTGTTTGCGGATCCTCGTTTCGCAGATGTTCCATTCAAAATTGCTGTTGAAGACAATGGCAAATCCTTTTATAAACTTACAGTTAAGGTACGTCCTAAAATTGTTGCGGATGGTTTGGATGATGGCGCCTTTGATGTTACCAATGTAGGTAATCATTTGAGTGCAAAAGAATTTAACGAAGCAATGGAAAACCCCGATACCATTGTAGTGGATATGCGTAACCATTACGAAAGTGAAGTGGGGCGATTTGTCGGTGCACTTTGTCCGGATGCAGATACTTTTCGTGAAGAATTGCCGATAGTGATCGAGGAATTAAAAGATAAAAAAGATCAGAAAATAATTATGTATTGCACCGGTGGTGTACGTTGTGAGAAAGCGAGTGCCTACCTGAAACACCACGGTTTTAAAGATGTAAGCCAGTTGCATGGCGGCATAATTGATTATGTACGACAAATAAAAGCGGAAGACCTGCCTTCCAAATTTATTGGAAAAAACTTTGTGTTTGACGAACGTGTTGGTGAACGTATTACCGATGATGTGATTGCGCAATGCCACCAATGTGGCGCTGTGTGTGACACTCACGTGAATTGTGCAAATGATGATTGCCATCTTTTGTTTATTCAATGCGAAAAATGTGTTGAAAAAATGAGTGGCTGCTGCACTCCTGAATGTGTTCACATCGCTTCTTTACCTGTTGAAGAACAACGGATTTTACGCAAAGGCCGCAAAAAGGAGGATTGCCTTTCGGTTTATAAAAGCAGGTTACGTCCCAATTTAAAAGTGATATTAGAAAACCGGGATTTAAAGATCAGTGAATAATGTTTTTTGAATAGTTTATTATTTTCAAAAAATAATCCAAATGTTGTTCGTTTTCTTATTTTTTTTTCGCTAAACTTGCAACTATGAAAAAACATTTGTTGCTAGCATTATTTTTTGTAGGGGTCTCTACACTATCGTATTCTCAATCGGCCGGTAAAGGTGGAAGTGAAAAGTCAGGAAGTTTTTTCTCGCGTGTATTTCGTGGTGGACAAAAGCCCCGTTCACAAATGAGTCATTTTGGTAAACGAAAATCCGACCCTAACATACAGAACAATGGTACTGCCTATCGTAAAAACCGCAAACAGGAATATGTTGTGGATGGTGATGGATTTGGTACTGCCAAACAAGGCAAAAGAAAAAGAAAAAAATAAAAGAGCCTGTTCTCTTTATAAGGGCTTGCATGTTTTGAAATCAAGACAAAAAAAATCAAAAAGATTTTCAACGTGCTTCAGCATCATTAGCTCATCCGGGAAATCGCTTTAATCTTATATTTACACGGATAGATCCGTAACTCCAAATGAAAATTCTTTTTCTGGATTCAAATCACCCGTTACTTCACGAAACACTCCAAAAAGCAGGGCATACATGTGATCTAAATTATCTGTGGACAAAAGAAGAGATCCTTAATTCCATTCATTTGTATGATGGAATAGTGATTCGAAGCAAAATAAAGATCACCAAAGAAATTATTGATAAAGCCTTAAAGTTAAAGTTCATTGCACGCGCAGGAGCAGGAATGGAAAACATTGACGTGGAATATGCCGAAAGCAAAGGTATACGATGTTTACACGCCCCGGAGGGCAACAGGGATGCTGTTGGCGAGCATGCCATAGGAATGTTATTGTCACTTTTCAATAATTTATGCCGCGCAAATAAAGAAGTGCGTGAAGGAAAATGGATACGTGAAGGAAACCGTGGTATTGAATTGATGGGAAAAACGGTTGGAATTATCGGTTACGGAAATATGGGGAGCGCTTTTGCCGAACGCCTGAAAGGCTTTGGTGTAAAGGTTTTGGCGTATGATAAATATAAAAGTGGTTTTGGCAACAACTTTATTATTGAAAGTTCGCTTGATCATATCTTCGAACAGGCCGATGTAATTAGCTTACACACTCCATTAACGGAAGAAACCCATTACATGATCAATGATAGCTTCATCAGCAATTTCAAAAAAAATATTTACATAATCAATACAGCACGCGGAAAGTGCCTGAATACAGCCGATCTGGTAAAAAACATAAAATCCGGAAAAGTAGCAGGCGCCTGTTTAGATGTGTTGGAATACGAAGTTGTATCATTCGAAAACCTGGATGCAGCCAACCTTCCTGAACCTTTTCAATATTTAATACAAAGCGAAAAAGTAATGTTATCGCCACATATCGGAGGCTGGACCATTGAAAGCAACCAAAAAATTGCAAGGGTTCTTGCAGAGAAAATTGAAAGAGAAATAAATAATAATTAATTTTTTCAAAGTTTTTAATGCAAAAAAAACCAAAAACATTCGCGTTACGATTGATTGGGATCTTCTATTTTATCCTTATCATTCAGGGTATTTCTGCCAAAAATGTAAATACAGACTCTCTTGTTATTGAACTTGCAAAAACAAAACAAGATACAAGCAAGATAAAAATTCTGCTAAGCCTTTCTTTTAGTTTACGTGCAACTGAATCTGATAAAGCCCTGGAATATGCCAACACCGCTTTGAGGTTATCCCAAAAAAACCTAAATAAGAAAACGGAGGCAAAAGCCTTCAATAATATAGGACTTGCCTATTTCTACAAATCAAACTATGATAGCGCACAAATTTATTATGGGGATGCTTTAAAAATTGGAATAGAAATTTCAGATTCCAGCATCATTTCTTTGTCATACAGCCAAATGGGTAATGTTTATAAAGCACTTTCCAATGTTCCCCTATCAATCGAATATCATAAAAAAGCCCTTCGGATCAGAGAACACACAAAAGATACTATACTTACTGTGCAATCGTATAGTAACCTTGGCAATGCATACGTCCGAAACAATCAGTATGAATTGGCAATGAAAAATTTTTTCAAAGGCCTTGAGCTAATAAAAACTAAAAAAGAAACACCTGAATATGCAAATGCTTTGGGTGGAATTGGCAACGTTTTTTTGTATCAAAAAAATTACAAAAAGGCTATTGAATATTTTTCGCAATGTTACAGTTTTTATAAAGAACAAAACGATATGCGCGGTTTGAACACTGCCCTATTAAACCTGGGTGATTGTTACAAACTTCTAAAAAATTACGATACAGCACTCGTTTATCTTCAACAAGCAATTAAAATTAATGAAAAAATAAAAAACAAACAAAAAATTGCTGAGTCATACCTTTCTATTGGATCAGTTTATGAAGAAACGAATCATTTTAGGACAGCGGTTGAATATTCACAAAAGGCCGTTGATATTTATAAAGAACTGGCACTAAAGCCTGAATTGGCAAGAGCGCTTTTGGATTTAGCCCAAAAGTTTTTAAAACTTGGTGACGACTTGAATGGAAGAATTTATCTTAACGAAGGATTGGTATACATAGAAAGTATAAAAAATAAAGAAGTTATTATTTCAACGTATCAGCAGGTGGCACAGTGTTACAGTCTTTTGGATGATAATTTTAAAGCGTACCATTACCTTCAAAAAGCGAGTGAACTACAAGACAGTTTATTTACCGCCAACAGTATACAAGCAATTGCTCAAATGCAGTCTGCGTTTGATCTTAAATCAAAAGAAAATGAAATAGAATTACTCAATAAAGGCAAGGAAATAAGCGATTATAAGATCAGCCGACAACAAAATGTTATTTTTTCTCTGTTGGGAGGCGCCCTCCTTATTATTTTATTGGTCTTTTTTATTCTGAGGGGTTACCGAAAAACAAAACGTGTAAACGTTGCTCTCTCCGATGCATACAAACAAATAAATGAAAAGAATAAAAACATCTCCGACAGTATTCAATATGCAAAAAACATACAGAATGCGCTATTACGGATACCCAGATATTTTGATGAGCAATTGAAAGGCAATTATTTCATTCTTTATAAACCCAAAGATGTGGTGAGCGGGG
This sequence comes from Bacteroidia bacterium, assembly GCA_030654175.1. Classification (GTDB taxonomy): domain Bacteria; phylum Bacteroidota; class Bacteroidia; order 2-12-FULL-35-15; family 2-12-FULL-35-15; genus 2-12-FULL-35-15. The sequence goes on along the minus strand of JAURXZ010000024.1, from coordinate 390,865 downwards.
ATTTTTACTGGATCGAACAATATGATAAGCTGTTACTTGTTGCGGCTGCCGACTGCACCGGACATGGAGTTCCGGGATCGCTGATGAGTATGCTTGGCATCGAAAAATTAAAACAGGCTGTACGCGAAAAAGGTTTTACAAAACCCGATGATGTTCTTTCCTTCGTTAATAGATCGTTTAAGGAAACATTATCCATAAACGGAACTGAGGCTGCTTTACGTGATGGTATGGACATTGCCTTATGCTGTATTGACCTAAGCAATAATATAGTGCATTTTGCAGGAGCCAACCGCCCAATGTGGGTCTCAACCACAAATGAGAACGGTGAAAAAACATTACAGATAATTAATGCCACAAAAGCTGCTATTGGTGGCTTTACAGATGAAACGCAACAGTTTCAATCGCATACTTATTCCTGCAAAAAAGATGATAACATTTATCTTTTTACGGATGGATTTACAGATCAGTTTGGTGGGGATAAAAATAAAAAATATAATATAAAACACTTCCGCGAATTGCTTTCTTCTTTTTCAGATCTTTCGATGGATAAACAAAAACAAAGAGCCGAAGCAGTATTCAATGACTGGAAAGCCAATAACGAACAGGTGGATGATGTATTGATTATTGGGATAAAGATCGCTTAGCTTTTTCCGTCTTTATATAATTTCGTAACTGGGTTAAAATGTTTTTTTACGTATGCAATTATAATGTTAAACCGCACCCTCACTTTATATAAAACCTCTTTCACAGGGCTTTCCAAACAAACCTGGTTGCTTTCTTTAATAATGCTTATTAACAGAAGCGGCACCATGGTGGTTCCTTTTATGACGCTTTACCTCACCAGTAAAAGCATGAACCGCACTTTGGGAGAAGCAGGAGCTGTGATTGGCTTATTCGGCTTGGGTTCTATCATCGGAGCTTATTTCGGAGGGAAATTCTCTGATAAATTTGGTTTTAAAAAAGTACAGTTGATAACCCTGATGGGAGGAGGCGTCCTCTTTATTATATTGGGCCAGGTAAAATCCTACCCTCTTATTTGTGTGTTTACTTTTTTGCTAAGCCTTGTAAACGAAGCGTTCCGACCAGCTAACTCTTCCGCTATCGCATTTTACAGTACTGACGAAAACAGAACACGTTCCTATTCATTGAACCGTTTAGCTATAAATTTAGGTTGGGCTGTTGGCGCCTCTATTGGCGGGCTTATTGCTTCTTACAATTACGAGCTGTTGTTTTGGGTAGATGGCATAACCAATATTGGTGCTGCTGTTTTATTGTTCTTTTGCCTGAAAGCGCCTTTTGTACAAAAGAAAAGCGAAACAGTAACAGAAGAGGTGCCGCCTGCACAGTCTGCTTATAAGGATAAAACCTATTTATGGTTCATTGTATTGATCACTTTATTTGCTTTTTGCTTTTTTCAATTGTTTACGCTTGTACCAGCCTTTTTCAGAGATCATTTGTTTTTAAGCGAACGCTACATTGGTTTTATTATGGCTGTGAACGGTATCATCATTGTTGCCTTCGAAATGGTTTTGGTATATATCATGGAGCAGAAAAATAAAAACTTACTATTCATCACCTGGGGTTTACTTTTATGTGCTTTGTCCTTTCTTTCATTATTAATTCCGGGTAATGCTATGTGGGTAACCTTGCTGATGGTTTTGCTGATCTCTATTGGTGAGATCATCTCTATGCCTTTTATGAACACATTCTGGACAATGCGCTCCAACTCAAAAAACAGGGGCCAGTATGCCGCTTTGTACACCATTGCCTGGGGTATTGCACAAACCACCGGTCCGTTTTTATGCGCAAAACTGGTGGAGGCAACCAGTTTTAATGTATTGTTTATTGTATTGGGAAGTATTTTGACCCTGGTGGCTTTGGGGTTTTATGAGTTGAGTAGAAGGCAATAATTTCGGACGATCTATATGTGTAAATTTTTAATATGCAGCCAGGCTTTGCTGCTCCACAAATTGCCTACTGAAACAGACAATCTTATTAGAACAAAAATCTTTGACCACTTAAAAAGTACATTAAACAAATTGAATGTTTCTTATTGAAGTGATCAGGTTGAATTTTAGTATAAATAAGGTACATTTGCCTTAGTAGGAAGTATTGGATTTTGCTTCTTGGTTACAATAAAAATTCCAAATTAGATGGATTTTACATACACCTAATTGCGAAATATACGCAACCAGTTGCGCATATATTCCAAATAAGACAAATATGCGCAACTAGTTGCGCTTATAAACGTGTTGGCAGCAAAGCAATAAAAAAAAGAAAAAAGAACTTTACCTTAGACAATTATAAATTTTGCAAACGGAACTTTGAAGTTTTATACCTAACATTCGACTGTTGACCAATATTAAAAAAATGAAACAACAATTAATTGGCATATCTATTTTTATTTTGACCGCTACTTCGCTTTTTGCCTCAAAGCACGATGATAGAAATATATTTTTCCATAAAGATTCATTTAATCTCAATGAAAAAGCCATTTCTGAATTGAAAGGTTATTATGAATATGTAAATAAAGGAATTAACAGCAAGCTATTTATTGTTATAACCCCTTGGTGTTGCTTTGATGAAATAAAAAAAAATCCAATGCTTGGTTTAATGAGGGCTAAAGCTATAATAGACTTTTATGAAAAAAATTACAAAATAGAAAGAACTTCATTTTTAATTAAAGACGAACTTCATTTGAATGACTCATTTTGGGAATCATTTTGCGGAGAGAATCCATTTGTAACTTTTGATGCAAGTATACCAATGTATATGAGGAAATAAAATAATTTCCGCTATGTGTTAAGACAAATGGGCAATATGGCCATAATGTTTTTAAAGCTTTTTGCTAAGACCTGTGTGTATTAAGACCGGAGCGCATTGCGACCGAAATGGGGTTCAAAGTTTTTCGCTAAGAACTGTGTGTAATAAGACCGGAGCGTGTTATGACCGAAATGGATTTCAAAGTTTTTCGGCAAGACCTGTGTGTAATAAGACCGGAGCGTGTTACGACTGACAGAAAATTTGAAGTGAAAGAAAGGTGCCCTGCTGCCAACACAAAATATACAATACCTTAGCCGACACGCTCAAAAACCAAACGCACGGCATCGTATATTTGACCGTTATCGGATATTTTGAGAACTTTTCTTACATAAGAACGACAGTAATTAAAAGACAACAATGCTTAAATATTTGAAACTTTTATTTTATAATTTTGTGGAATGAAATATACATTAACGATTTGCTTTTTGCTTATTTTTTTTAATTGCTGTACGGTAATTAACCCAATTCGCAAATCACCTTTCACAACTTTTCATGCAAACATTCACAATTTACCATTCGATGCCATAATAGTTCCAGGTGTGCCTTATAACGGTAAAAAGTGGGGGGACATAATGCGGTATAGAATTTTATGGTCAAAGTTTTTATTCGAAAAAGGATATACAAAGAATATTATATTTTCGGGTGCTGCTGTACATTCTCCTTATATTGAAAGTAAAATTATGGCTATTTATTCAGAAGCTTTAGGAATCCCCAAAACGAATATATATACCGAAGAAAAAGCTGAACATAGTACTGAAAATATATATTACTCCTATTATCTAGCAAAAAAAAATGGCTTTAATAATATTGCGCTTGCCACTGACCCTTACCAAACTAATAATCTTAGAAAGTACATGATTAAATATAATTTTGACATTAAAATATTACCAATACAATATGACTCAGTAGTTATAATGAAAATTTCAGAACCAGTAATTGATTTTTCTTCAGCTATGGCAAACGAATCGTATAAGTCATTAGAAAATCGCGAATCTTTTTTTAAAAGGTTACGAGGCACTATGGGTAAAAATATACCCTATACGGAGGAGGATAAACAAAGGAAAAAGTAATTAAACACGCAGTAATAAAGAAAAACATCCGATAACAGCATATATTCAATAGGCGGGGTTTTGTGCTCCATAGGCAGTTTTGTGGTAGCCGAAAGTTCAGTTCTCCGAATGAGCATTTGTGCTGAAAAGTCCGCCCATCGAAAATCGGCTGTAACCCCTCCTAAAAATCAGACCGTATAAAAACAGACAAGAAAGTTTTATTTTATATCGCCTTAAGCATAACACCAACATTTTTTATTTGCCCATAAATAATCTCCATATAAATACTAAAAATCAAACATCCCAGCTTAAACGAATATGTTTAAAGGAATGCAATTCTCATTCTTTAATGGCAGGGCATTCGTTTTCCTGTTTTTTAATGAACCAATGAAAACGCTCCCTTTTCATAATATTTTTTTCCATCAAAGCCCAGTGCATTTACAATAAAATAATAAGTACCATCCGAACAGATCACTCCACTTGATGAGCGGCCACCCCAACCACCATTTACCGTATGCCATTCGTTTATTTTTTGGCCCCAGCGATTAAATATTTCCACATCCAGAGTTTTCAATCCTTTTGTTTGCAGGGTGAACACATCATTTACACCATCTCCATTAGGAGTAAATACATTTGGTATCACAAACACTGAGTTAACAAAAATATCAATTGTAGAACAGGCCGTATCCACACAGTTCCCTCCATTATCAGCATACAAACAAACAGTAAAGGTGCCTAATGGCGAATAAATATACGTTGGGTTCATTGACGTAGAGGTATCCCCTGTTCCAAACTGCCATAGATAATTAGTGGCATTAGAGCTACTGTTTATAAAGTCCACCGTTAAAGGTGTTTCTCCTGTGGTTGGGGTAGCCGTAAATGCCGCAACAATAACCGATGTAGATGTAATGGTGTATGTTCCGGAATTGGCGGTACAGCCATTTCCATCAATAGTTGTTAATGTATAATTACCGGGTCCTGCATTAATAAGGTTAGCGCTGCTTCCTACAATATTACCATTTTGATCTTTCCATTGGTACTGAAACGGGCTCTGCCCCGAAGCAATTAAAATACCTTGTATAGAACCTGTAGTATCATCACAATTTGCAGGAATAATAACTACTGCTGTGGTATCTAAAACCGGTAACGGGCTAATGGTAACAGGTAAAATAATTGGTAAGCCTATACATCCGTTTGCAATACTGGATATCGTATAAGTAGCCGTTCCCTGGGTAGTTCCTGAAAGCGTAAGTACCTGAGAAATACTTGAGCCTGAGCCTCCTGATGCACCGGTTACACCCGACTGAATAACTGTCCAGCTAAAAGTTGTTCCCGGTACAGAGCCGGTAATGGTAACTGAAACCGTTCCTCCACTGCAAATGTTTTGTGAAGTAGCTGTTGCTGTTACCACAGGAGCGGCATCAATGGTGATGGTATAAGATGCAGTTGCAGCAAGACAGCTTCCACTCACCGGTATGTTATTGGTTACAGTGTAAATACCGGGTGCACTTGCTCCAAGATCGATCTGGCCGGTGTTAACGTGCACAAAAACTAATCCTGCAGGACTGGCCGAAAAGATACCGGCACTGGCTCCCATATTAAAATTCGGGTAGGGGTTATTTCCATATTGGCAAAATGGAGAACCGATATAGCTAAATGTTGCAGAAGGTGTAACATTCGTAATTGTCATTACAATAGTGCTTGTATTTGGGCAAATGCCATTGGTTGTGTAGCTGAGCGTATAAATATTCAATGAGCTTAGCGCTAAATTTATGGTTCCTGTTGCCGGATCGAGCGATAAACCTGCAGGAGAGGATGAAAAAACGCCACCCGCCAAGCCCGTAATTGTTGGCGTTGGATTGGCCCCCGACTGGCAATAGGTGGCGGAAGTATATACAAAAGAAGCATCATCGGCAGGTGTTATTACAATAGTTGTTGTTGCCGTTGCCGCAAGGCAGGTACCACTTGCAGGAATAGTGTTAGTTATGGTGTATGTACCGGGTTGGCTTAAAGATAAATTAATTTCACCCGTATTCAGATTCACAAAAACCAATCCAACCGGTGTTGCTGAGAATATTCCAAAATTTGAACCCGGTACAGGGCTGGGATTTGTTCCGTTCTCGCAGAAGGGAGAACCAAGATAGCTGAAAGCAGCTGAAGGTGTGACATTACCAATTGTCATAACAATAGCGCTTGAGGCCGGACAAGGACCATTTGTTGTGTACGTAAGAATATAGGTTCCGAGGGTGCTTATTGACAGATCGATAATACCTGTGGATGGATTAATTACCAGGCCTCCCGGACTTGCTGAAAAAGTACCACCCGGCAAACCTGTAATTACAGGGCTTGGGTTAATCCCCGATTGACAGAAAAACCCTGAACTATACGTAAAACCAGCATCATCAGTACTTATTGTTATGGTGGTTATTGCGCTGGTGGCAAGGCAGGTTCCACTTGTAGGTATGGTATTGGTCACCGTATAGGTGCCTGGCGCACTTAATGCCAGATTGATCTCTCCTGAATTTAAATTTACAAATACTAATCCTGCCGGAACAGCTGAAAAAGTTCCTCCGCTTGCACCAGGAGCAAACACAGGCAAAGGATTACCTCCCGATTGACAGAACGATGAGCCGGAATAACTGAAAGTAGCCGGAGGGGTGGTATTGGCTATGATTATGGTAATGGAACTTGTATTTGCACATTGTCCATTTGTTGTATAAGTAACACTATATGAGCCCAGTGCGCTTGTTGACAGGTCAATTTCGCCAGTTGAAACATTGATTGACAAGCCAGCCGGGGAAGCAGAAAAAGTGCCACCTGATAAACCTGTAATAACAGGTAGTTGGTTGGTTCCTGACTGACAATACGTTCCTGAAGAATAATTGAAAGATGCATCATCCGAGATGATTATAATAACCGTAGTTGTTGCAGTTGATGCAATACAATTGCCACTTGCCGGAATGGTATTGGTAACCACATAAGTTCCCGGTGCACTGCCCGATAGGTCAATTTGACCTGTGTTTACATGAACAAATACTAATCCTGCAGGAGCAGCCGAAAATATTCCGGCACTTGCACCTGATGCGAAAATTGGAAGTGGATCTATCCCATTTTGACAGAATGAAGCACCTGAAAAACTAAACGTTGACGAAGGGGTAGTATTACCGATGGTCACGGTTATAGAACTCGTGTTCGAACAAGAACCATTGGTGGTATAACTCAGAGTATAGCTACCAAGAGCGCTGCTCGAAAGATCAATAACACCAGTGGATGGATTAATTGATAAGCCGGCAGGACTTGTTGAAAATATGCCACCAGGCAACCCTGTTATTACAGGTGTTGGATCCGTTCCCGACTGACAATACGTTGCCGATGTATACGTAAATGAAGCATCGTCAATGGCTATGGTTACGGTGGTGGTGGCAGTTGCGGCAAGACAGGTACCGCTTGCAGGAATTGTATTAACAACCGTATAAGTGCCGGGCGCACTTAAGGATAAATTAATTTCCCCGGTTATCGGGTTCACAAAAACCAAACCGGAAGGAGTCGCAGAAAATGTTCCAGCGCTGGCGCCAGAAGCATAAATTGGAAAAGGATTATTTCCATTCTGACAGAAGGTAAGTCCGGAATAGCTGAATGTAGCTGATGGTGTGGTATTACCGATGGTCATGGTGATGGAACTTGTATTCGGGCAACTATCGTTTGTTGCATAGGTAATAATATAAGTACCAACATTACTTGTGGCCAGATCAATTGTTCCTGTTGATGCATCAATAGTTAAACCGGCAGGAGTCGCAGAAAATGTTCCTCCGGGTAAGCCTGTTATTATAGCGCTTGGGTTAATACCCGATGTACAATAGGTGCCTGATGAGTATGTAAACGAAGCATCATCAGCAGGGTTGATCGTGATAACAGTGGATGCAATCACACCAAAACAGGTACCACTCAATGGAATTGTATTGGTTACTGTGTATGTTCCCGGTACGCTTGCCAGCAGATCGATCTCTCCTGTATTCACATTCACAAAAACCACCCCTGCCGGACTGGCTGTATAGAAACCTGCGCTTCCACCGGGAACGTATATGGGAAGCGGATTATTTCCATTCTGACAGAATGTAGAATCGGAATAACTAAACGTTGCAACAGGTGTAACATTTGTGATGGTCATTGTAATGGAACTGGTATTCGGACAACTACCATTTGTTGTATAGCTGAGCGTATATACCCCCAAGGCGCTTGTTGCCAAATCGATCACTCCTGTGGATGCAGTAATTGATAAACCGGCAGGGATCGCTGAAAAAGTACCTCCCGGTAACCCAGTTATTGTGGGTGTTGGGTTAGCGCCCGACTGACAATAGGTTGCTGAGCTATAGAAAAAAGAAGCATCGTCCACCGCAATGGTAATGGTTGATGTAGCGGTTGCTGCAAGGCAGGTGCCACTTGCAGGAATTGTATTTATAACGGTATAAGTACCCGGTGCACTTGAGGACAGGTCGACCTCACCCGTGTTCACATTCACAAAAACCAAACCTGAAGGAGTAGCTGAAAAAGTACCGGCACTTGCACCCGTCCCAAAAACCGGGAAAGGGTTAATTCCGTTTGGACAATAGGAAGAACCTGTATAACTGAAGGTCGCGGAAGGTGTAACGTTAGTAATTGTGATGGTCACCGAATTTATACTTGGACAAATACCTGTGGTTGTATAAGTAACCGTATAAACGCCCAGGGAACTTGTTGTTAAATCAATTGTACCGGTGGAAGGATTAATGGAAAGTCCGCCCGGGATAGACGTAAATGTGCCCCCAAGCATTCCTGTAATGGTAGGTGTTTGGCTGGTTCCGGAGGTGCAATACGTTCCGGAGGTATAACTAAAAGAAGCGCTATCCGCAGGGTTCACGGTAATAGTAACCGTAACAGGAGCTCCAAGGCATCCGTTGGCAGAGGGTGTTATGGTATAAACCACTGTTCCGGACACATTTCCTGTGGTTGTTAGTGTTTGAACAATAGTAGCGCCTGAATCAGCCGTTGCACCTGTTACACCGTTTTGGCTGATGGTCCATGAATAGGTTGTACCCGAAAAATTACTCGTTAATGCTATAGAGGTGCTGTCGCCTGAACAGATCGTTTGCGATGCAGGTGTTGCTGTCACTACCACAACTGTTAAACAAGGCAGACTTACCGGCACGCTCAGATCTTCAGAGTCCGTTATTGCTTTTATGATACAAACGCTACCATCGGCAATACAGATGGCACTGAACGAACCTGTTGTTCTTACCGGAAAGGGTATATTAGCACAAGCTACCGAATCCGGATGCATCGTTATTAAAAAAGTAAACGTTACTGAATCAAGCGGCAATACGCCCACAGGAAACTGCCAATCCATATAATTTTGACCGTTCAGTAAAACAATTGATGGTGTACCAATTGGTGGTGGATTGTGTAAGCCGACAAATGAACCCGGTACATAGCTGCTACCGTTAAAAGTGGGGAAATTAAAATGTTCATTACCAACACTTGGATTCGGCCCTACATTTATGATTGAAACAGTTACTAATGACGGTGTACCACAAGGATGAACTGAATCCATTGTAACGGTCATCGAACTTATATTTAACTGTTCAACCCCCTGAATGTAAAGAGGGCCCGAGGTAAAGAATTGTGTAGGAAGATTTTGGCCACAAATATGTTTAGAGGTGGCTGTAAACGGAACGGTACTTCCGGATACAAAATTACAATCCGGACGAACTTTGAATCGTATCTTTATCTGGTCGGCAGTGGGAGAATTTACACCTGGCAATCCATTGGCTGTTAAAAGAGAAACAGAATCCGACAGATACCACGTATTTGAAACAGGATCAGATATGGGGGTCCATACCGCAGGGGTTTCCGGATATATTATTTCTGATGTGCCAGGTTCTACTATCAATCCCGATGGAAGCGTTGCAGCAAGCACTATATTATAAACAGAGGATAAGAGTACGCTATTCAAAACCACTTCATAACCAACAGTATCACACAGGTCGGTTGTATCTCGTGATGGCCCCGCTATCTGCATTTGAAGAGCAGCCGGTTTCGGATCTACAAAAAGAGGATGTGTTTTAGGAGAACATGGATAAGCCGATAATGAATCAGGGTAACCGATACAGTTAAACCCGGCATTTACAATTAAACTATCCAAAGTACAAGCAGTGTAAGTAAACCTGATCTTATATTTATTACAAGTATTAAAAGGCCGGTTTCCCAACTTGTAAATGCCATTTACAGGCACTATTATAGTGGAGGTGGTTACATCTGTTACATCTATTGGAGTGATATTTCCGTTTGGAGATACTAACCCTATCCAGGTATTAAAGGCGTTTGAGTTGTTTGATGTATTGCATATTGTTATTTCCCATGATTCGATATTATTAATACCATTTACTGTTTGCAAGGTTGATTGCAAGGTGATCTGCGGAGAAGTAAAAGCGATCTTATCCGTAAAGTTAATGGTAGAATTTCCCCCGCCTATAAAGGGAACTTTTTTATGAATTTCATCATATACAATGGGGTTTAGGGTGCTATTGGTAACACCGCAAGAGGGGCTGAGTGTAACCTGGATAGTGTTGGTGTATCCGTCAAAACTATAATCCGGCCATGTTCCACCGGAGTACAAAGCGTTCATATCAAATACCAAAGGATTAGCAAATGGATTGGTTGGACTGATGTTTGTTAAAACCTGCCCTGACCCCATTACCGTAGCAGATACGTAGCCATATCCGGCAGGCAGCGCCACTTTTATAGTATCAATATTTGCCCACTGGCGATACTCAAAAGGGAATTTGTTACTACCGTAATTCTGGCAGCATGGCCCAATGCTCATGCCATTGGTGTTCCTGATGGTTGGGATATTACAGGATTTAGTAACATATGTTTCAACCGTATCGCTTGCAAAATAAAATCCATAAAGCGACAGGTAGTTACCTGAAAAGTTATCACATGAAAATTTGTTTGCAGGGATAGGGGTTGGAGGGGGATTGATAATATCACTTGCATAAAAATCGGTGGTAGAGTTGCTGGATACCACAGGACCACCGGTGTTTCCTGTTACCTTGTACCGATGATCCAGGAACACCGAATCGTTATGCTCAAAAACAAATCCTGCCGGTATGGAACAACCGTTCGTATTTAAATACAAAGGGCTGAGATCAAATTCCGAATCAAAGTTAGCTCCGTTAGGTGCAGCAGATAAGGGAGGCACATTGCTGCAATTGTAAACCGTTGCCGTGCTGGCATCATAGATCCTGACACTTGCATCAATAAAAGAAATATAGGTACCCAGGTTATTTATGGAAGCGGTAGCATAGGCATTCGTAAAAAACAGGTGAGCCAAAGAGGTGTCAATAACACCCCTGAAAGACCCGGTAAGCGTATCGCCAACCATTGCTCTTTTATTTTTAATAACAGCCAGATTAACACTTCCACCTTCCGGTAATCCATCATTGTTATTATCCGGTTTGCCATAACTGGTACGTAACATTTTATAACTCAAAAAGGCCATTCCACCGTCAGGGCAATCACCGGCACAATGCAGATTTACATTGCTGGTATTACAATATACATCTAATAAACAGGGTTTTACACAACCTGGGTCCGGATTATACTTAACATTTACTGAAACTGGTTGAGAAAAACCGGAATCCCCGCAAATAGAGCAATCGGCAGTCAGATCAAATAACACCGAAGCCAGACTGAGCCCATTCACCCCAAATGGATCAGGTGTTGCAAAAACAGCGGTAACCACATTACCGGAAATCGTTATCGGAGAAGTGGGCATCCAGAAAGCCCCACTGATACTATGTTTGAATCGGATCGGATTAGGACCCGGAGCGATCATAAAGCAGGGGGGAATCGTGATCTCTACCTGGTAATAAGCCCCCGGAGCAGAATCAAGTTCGTTTTGCCAGTTAGTTGCCGAATGTTCAAATGTTGTGGTTGAACCATCTCCCACATCCGTTGGCATATCTTCAGGAGTCATGGAAGTGTTAAGAAACTTACCATATATGGACCCTCCGGAAGTTGGAAATATATCATAAGTGACTGTACTATCGCAGGCATCGGTGTATTTCCCCTGAAATTCCCATGGAGCAACTACCGTATTGAAAGAGCTGCAACTAACAGCCTGACAACAAGCATACGAATCCCATTTCAGGTAAACTGTATCAGTTATAGGATTGATGACAACAGGAATGCGAAGGTAAATGCGGTATTTTGGATTTGCACCAAGACAGGAAAATGCGGAATTAAGCAAGGCGCTATCGACCACGATTGCTATCGGAGTGCCGTTTATACCTGTCTGGAATGTAAAACTATTTTCGTCTATTCGGGTTGAATACGTATTATTTGGAACTGTAAAAGACCCCTGATAGATATCCATTGCGATATGATTGGCCGATCCGGCACCGATATTTATAATTTGTAAATACTGTTTACGTGCAACCAAAGGATCCAAACATGTTTCAGTTGATTCGGAAGGTGTAATTACAAGGTCAGGAGTTCCTACGGGGGTTTCTATTACATTGGCGGTTGTGGTAGCCGTCTGGCAGGCCGTTTGGTTACCGCAACCCCAATATGCTGATATATTTGATCCGACACCCGGTTGCACACAGGCAATGATCTTAACGGTTTCGGTAATGGTAACGCTTTCTCCGTTCTCAAATAAATTATCCCCATCACCAATTCCTGCGAAATCCGTTCCGGCAACCGTTACCGTATCATTGGTAGTATTGCCACTCAACGTTCCCGGGGTAACACTTAAAATATCTATTTGCACACCATGCAAATCGGTGAATGTAAAGGAACTCAACGCTCCGTTACCGCTATTTAAGATCGTAATGCTGCGGGTAAAGGTGCTTCCAACCGGTCCTGTAAAGGTTTGGTTCGTAAAGGTTGTGATCACCAGGGTAGGCGCATTTATGTTGTATGTTGCAGAAATATTCTGATCGGTGGTTGAATTGGTATAGGTAACTTTTGCAGTATTTAAAATAGGACTTCCCCCCTGCTGGTATGCAATAATACCACAATCTACATTCGCATAAAAGAGAACAAAAATTGAATTAAAGGCGGGAACTGTTGGGATTGAAAATATAGGGCTTTGGAGATTGGAAATGTCAGATACCAATACCGGTGGAGCAGCAGGTAGACTGCTTAAGGAGCCTTTATAAGTTACACCTCCGGGCATTGCCACATTTAACAGCATCCCTGTAAGGGCATTGCCCGTAATATTCTGAATTTTTATTATAAACTGCGCACTGTCACAAACATTAACTGATGTAGGAACAGTTTGAGATATAACCACGCTACCGCTTTGTGAATGCGCTATAAACGGAAGAGCACACACAAAAAACAAACAGCAAAACAGAATTTTTGAGGGAAGAAGGAGTAACTCTTTTTTCATAAAAATTAATGTTTAAGAATTGTGATGTTTTTAAACCTGTTAAGAGACGACTGTAATAAATTCTACTTTTTGATTCGATTCATTATGTATTGAAAGAACCACATTATTTATTATAGTTTGTTGAAACAAAAAAACATTTAGAATAGTAAATAAGCTGCTATTCCAATTCTCATCAATGATCACAAGAGTTATTTGTGATCAGAATTTACATTAAAAAAAGATTTTTAAACTAATTTACAGAACCTTAGAATTGACTTTGTGAAATTAATACGCAATATAATACTTTTTTTTAACATTGACATATTCAATTTTTGGAAAGAGATGCCTTTTCTGAAATTAATCTGTATTAACAATTCAGCAAAAAAAGTAGTTCTAAAGAAGCAAATGAAACAATGAGTTCAAAAAATCTTACATTTGTTTCAAATACAATACAGCATGATAAAATCAATGACCGGTTTTGGAAAATCCGTAACAGAAATTCCCGGGAAAAAAGTAACAGTGGAAGTCCGTTCTTTAAACAGCAAGGCATTGGATCTGAACTTGCGATTACCTTATATCTATAAAGAAAAAGAACTTGGGCTCCGTAGTGATATTTCAAAACAAATTGAACGGGGTAAAATAGACCTAACTGTTTTTACTGAATCCAACCAGGAAACATTACCGGTTGCGATCAATAAAACTTTAGCAAAAACATATTACAAGGAGTTGAAAGCCTTATCTGAAGAGTTGAATGAAAACAGCACAAATTTATTGGCCTTAGTGGTGAAGATGCCCGAGGTAATGAAAGCCGAAAGGGAAGTAGTGGAACTGGATGAAGCAGAATGGGAACAGGTTAAAATGGCTGTTGATAAAGCCATTGAGGCATTTCAAAAATTCAGATCCGATGAGGGCAAAATACTTGCTAACGAATTTCAAACACGGATCGCTATCATTTATGCACTATTGGAAGATGTTGTAAAAATGGATAGCTCACGTGTTGAAAATGTGCGAACACGTATTAAAAATAACATTGCTGAATTTGTTGAAAAAGAAAAAATCGACCAAAATCGTTTTGAGCAGGAATTGATCTATTATATCGAAAAACTGGATATTACAGAAGAAAAATTAAGATTAAAAACACATCTTGATTATTTTATGAATACCATGCAAGAGCCTGCCTGTGGACGTAAGCTGGGTTTTATTTCCCAGGAGATAGGACGTGAAATTAATACTATCGGTTCAAAAGCAAATGATGCAGCGGTTCAAAAATTAGTAGTACAAATGAAGGATGAATTGGAAAAAATTAAAGAACAGTTATTGAATGTTTTGTAATTCATCGAATATAACATTTATCCTTTTGAAAATTAAATTCATTTGGGCGTTCCCTTTCTTTGAAAAAAGAAAGGATCGGACTTGGAGTTTATCCTGAGCGAAGTCGAAGGGCTTCAATCTTTTCTAAAAAGAAAAGGATTTACGCGGAATTTATCCTGAGCTCTTGTCGAAGGGATCCCTAACGCAGCATTAACATTAAAGATTGAAGAGTTCATAAAACAGGAGTAATTGATTAAAAAATGGACGGTAAACTCATCATATTTTCAGCACCATCAGGAGCAGGTAAAACCACTATTGTGCATCACTTACTGGAAGAGTTCCCGCAATTAGAATTTTCTGTTTCGGCTTGCAGCCGTCCAATGCGTAAAGGCGAAACGCATGGTGTGGACTATTATTTCTTTTCCCTGGAAGAATTCAAACAAAAAATTTCCGATAACGATTTTATTGAATGGGAAGAAGTTTATAAAGATAATTTTTACGGCACCTTAAAAGTTGAAATTGAACGCATCTGGAAAAAAGGAATGCACGTAATTTTTGATGTGGATGTGGTAGGCGGATTAAATTTAAAGAATCAGTTTGGCGATCTGGCCCTTGCCGTTTTTGTGATGCCCCCTTCCATTAAGCACCTCGAAATGCGTTTAAGATCGAGAGATACAGAGACCGATGAAAGTATAGCACGCAGGATTGGTAAAGCTGAAAATGAATTAAAAACAGCTGATCTGTTCGACAAAATAATACTGAACGATAAATTAGAAAATGCTTTTGAAGAAGCGGAGAAAATTGTTTCTGAATTTTTAAAATAATTTCCGATCCCTTCAAAATAAAAAGAACACAGATGACGCAGATTATTTTATAGTTTAATATGATTTTAAAAATCATATTAAATCATAAACTTATTGTTAAAACAAATAAAAATCATTTTTTTCTTAATCAATCTGCGATATCTGCGGGGAACAATGAATTCGCAATAGCTTACAAAAATTTTTATGGGAAAACTCCTTACAATAGATATACATACACACATCCTTCCTGAGAACATTCCTAACTGGAAAGAAAAGTTTGGTTATGGCGGATTTGTTCAGTTACAGCATCACAAGCCCTGCTGTGCCAACATGATCCTGGACGATGGAAAATTTTTTCGTGAAATAGAGGATAATTGCTGGAGTGCTGAAAAACGGATCAAAGAATGTGATCATCACCATGTGGATGTTCAGGTGCTATCTACTGTCCCTGTAATGTTTAATTACTGGACAAAACCCGAAGACTGCCTTGAACTATCCATATTTCTGAACGATCATATTGCAGACATTGTTAAGCGTTTTCCAAAACGATTTATTGGCTTGGGAACTATACCAATGCAAGCCCCTGAACTGGCGATAAAAGAATTGGAACGTTGCAAAAAAATAGGTTTGGCCGGTGTTCAGATCGGATCCCATGTGAATGACTGGAACCTGAATGATCCTAATTTATTTCCAATTTTTCAAGCCTGTGAAAAGCTTGGAATGGCTGTTTTTGTGCACCCCTGGGATATGATGGGACAAGAAAAAATGCAGCGGTACTGGTTACCCTGGCTAGTAGGTATGCCAGCTGAAACCTCTTTAGCAATTTGCTCCATGATATTTGGCGGAGTATTTGAACGGTTACCAAATTTGCGTGTTGCATTTGCGCATGGTGGAGGCTCTTTCCCTTCAACCATAGGCCGTATAGAGCACGGTTATAATTGCCGTCCCGACTTGGTTGCAATAGATAATCCTGTAAATCCAAGAGCTTATCTTGGTAAATTTTGGTTAGATAGTTTGGTACACGACAAAGCAATGCTTGATTATGTTGTGGAATTAGTTGGTGCAAATCGAATTGCCATGGGCAGCGATTACCCTTTCCCGTTGGGCGAAACAGAGCCGGGTGCATTAATTAAAGGAACAGCATACGATGAGAATGTGAAAGAATCACTGCTCAGCGGTTCTGCTTTAGAATGGCTTAATTTAAAGCGTGAAATGTTTGTGTAAATTTTAAGTTCTAAAGAGAAAAAATTCAAAAGTCAAAAGTCAAAAAAACACAGTGTTTTTTTGACTTTTGACTTTTAATTTTAAACTTTTAACTTGCTTTCTCGTCTCCCTTCTAATATTTTAAGGAATGAACGTGTCCTGATCTCCTCCATTGTTAGACCGGTTGCGGTTACATCTTCTACTGAAATAGCACCACAGTTCATAGCTCTCAAAAAATAATTTAGCAGGCCTTGTCCTGTAGCGGCATCATCAAAAACGTCATCGGTTAATGTGGCTCTTGCAGCCTTTTCAACGAAGGCTTTTAAACGTTTAGCTGCATCCTCGTAACTTTCTAAAAAGAAAGAATATACAGCCGCATAACGCATAGGGAATTGAGCCGGATTAAGATCCCAACCCTGGTATAAGCCTTTCCATAATGAATAACGGGTATGGTCATAAGCCTTTTTCCAGTTATGGAAAACTACAGCTTTATTTTCTGCTAATTGTTCAGGGGTAAGGTTAGCTCCTCTATTAGGGCCTATCGGCATTACATTGGTAGCTCCATCAGAAAGCCAGATCCCTGTTGCCCCTAAAGACACCTTCATAAAATGGTGTGCAAAATCACAAACAGCATGTCCCATATCCTGGTATTTAGCGGTGATGTTGCATGCCGCAGTATAATCATACGTGCCAAAAGCAGTTGCTATCATTCTTCCTTTACTGGCTTCTAAAAACGACCTCAATGGATTTTTTCCGTCTTTGTCAATTACCGCTTGTGTGGTTTCCACCATCATTTCCATTTTAAGCGCACCGCTTTCAATTTTTGTGTTGGCTTCAATGGTTTCAAACATTTTGATCAATGCTGCTATCTGTTCAGGGATGGTTACTTTGGGCAACATCACCACAAAATTATCCGGAAGTTTTCCGTTCGTTTCTTCAGATAATGTAGTAAGAAAAATATCAAGAGTTCTGGAACCACGCTCTTTCATATCCTCTGTAAAAGGTTTGATCCTGATTCCAATAAATGGCGATAAAGAATTCGCTTTCATTCCTTTTGCCACCTCTTTTGCAGCCTGCACAGCTGTTGCATCTTCTTCTTCCCAGGAACGGTTACCAAATCCGTCTTCAAAATCAATTCTAAAATCTTCAAGGGCCTCTGTTTTAAGCTTGCCAATCACTTTATTGTAGGTTGTGTAAGATAACCATGCTGATTCCTTTTTACGCTCAATTTCAGAGCTATTATCCATTTTCTTGGTCAAAAGTTCTATTCCCTTCGCATCAGAAGGCAGTGAAGCGTGACCGGGCAATTCGATCGCTTTTGCAAACTCCACAAAATTCGGAGCATTATTCAAAAGTGTATTAAGGGCTGCCTGCCCCATTTTTTCTGCTGAATCGGCAGAGAATAGATCAGCTCCACCATAAACGGTATGAACAGGTTGCCTGTCGGGCTTGTCGCCAGGATAGATTTTTTGAAAGGCTTTATTCGCTTGTCCTAATTCGTTCAGGATGGATTCTTTTTCGTTTTGTGGTATTGATAGTTTCATGTGAAATTAAATTTGAAAATTTGAGAATTTAATAATTTGAAAATTAATTTATACCTTTTTAATCAGCACATCAGCACATTGTTAAATTGCCAAATTATTTTCAGCTCCCCCTGTAAGTTGAATATCCAAAAGGGTTCAGCAGTAATGGCACATGATAATGTGAATCATCCGATAATTCAAAAGCAATGGTTACTGATGGATAAAACCCTTTAATGCCCAATGTTTTAAAATACGAAGCGGTATCAAAGATCAGCCGGTAGGTTCCTATGTTTAATTTTATTTCAGAAGAAAGTAAATTTGGAAGCCGTCCATCCGAATTGGTTTTGCCCTCTCCCATTTGCAGCCATTTATTATCTGTTGTTTGCTGTTCTAAAACAATAGAAACGCCTTGAGCAGGCTTACCTAAAGTGGTATCTAAAATATGGGTGGTTATCTGGCTCATTCTATTAATTTATTTAGTCGGATATGTGTGATCTTATTTTGTTCGTTCATTGCAATATTAATTTCTGTTGCAGCATCATTCACTAAACGCGCTTTAAGCATTGTCAACATTTCATCAGCAGTTTTTCCTGTTGCACAAACGATAAAGATAAATCCGAATTTTTTTTCATACGCAATGTTACCGTGGGCAAGCTCCGTAAGTGTTTTATGAGTTGCCGCATCCACACCAGACTGCTCCCCGGAGGCCCACTCTTTAGTTGAAGCAAACTTTTTTTCAAGACTTTTCAGATCTCCTATTTTAGGGTGATGTGAAAATGCCTCCAAGACCTCTTCTTCATCACAAGTGATCCAGTTCATATCCGACAGTCTTAATAGATCTTCCTTGCTTTTAAAAGGTCTGAAATCGGTAAGGTTTTGAGCCCATGGTGTGCAACCACAACATTTAAATAATTCTTCGAACGCTTTTTCTTTACTTAATTTATTTAATTCTTCGATGGTCATAGTTTATTTATTTATAAAACCAAATAAACGCAAACGACTGATTCCGCCATCAGGAAAGATGTTCAAACGAACATGAGTAAACGCACCGGCATTTGAAATCTCTGTTTCAAAATAATGTTCATGGTCTGCTTGTAATTTCATTTTAGGCAAAATTTCTGTCCATTTTAAATCAGGAGAACCTAAATCAATCCCCCTGGCCCCCTTTGAAAGGGGGAATAAATTTGTATCCTCTAAATTTATTCCTTCAATAGAACAGGTATCGGGGTAATTACCTTTAAAATGACAGGTATCCACCAATATTTTTTTAATATCCCCTTTGTGCGCCAGTTTTACAATTACCCAATCACGATTATTGGGTGTTCTGTTTCGTTTGGTTTCCCACCCGTCACCCATGTTAGCACCTCTACCCGGCATAATTAAATTATCCATGTGGCTAAAAAACATATCATTACACAAAACAGATTTCGCACCATTCACGGCTGAAGCCAGATCAACCAATTGATCCTGTTTTACGGCATCCCAGTTTTTATACACTTCGCCATATACTTTTAAGCGGGCCACTCCACCATCAGGATAAATATTCAATCGTAAATGTGTCCAGATCTTATCGTTTGTAATTTCAAAAAAATTCTGACTTCCCGGATTTAAAGGTGATTTGGATACTATTTCAACCCACCCCGCTTTTTCGGATTGTAACAATTCAGCAGAAGGATCTTCTGCCATATTGCATGCTTCTACAGATGCAAAAGGCGGATGATTTCCTAAAAAAAAGTTGGTGTCTATGTCCAATCCGCTAATAATTCCGGACGCTCCAAGTTTAATGATACACCAATCATATCCCGGAGTTCTTTTCCTGCGCGATTCCCAGCCATCCATCCATTTTCCTCTATCGGTATATTTATCAGTGATAAAAATACCCCTTCCCGGTTTTAATAAATTTTCTTTTTCCGCAAAAAAATCATCGCTACATACAAGTGCTTTACCACCGAGGCGTTCGGAGGCAAGGTCAATTAAAGATGTGAATTTCGGTTGTTGTATTTGGGTGATTTCCATTTTACTTTTAAAATAATTTTATTTTTTTTAATAATTCTTCAACCAATGATCTTAAAGATGCAATAAGAAAAACGGTTTCGTACTTTGTTTATTTTAACCCTAACAGGTTTTGAAAACCTGTCAGGGGCTTTTATACCTGAAACAGGGATTGCCTGTTTTTGTTCTACCCCAGCTGGGGTCGCAGATCATAATAATCTCAATTCTATAAACGTATGATGCCTCTGGCATTACAGCCTTTGTTTTAAAATCAATTTGTTTTAAACCCTTGTTTCCCTGTTAATATTTCGAAATACAATTTAAAATCGCCTTTAAGCGACATCCAGGGATATTTGAATGTTGCAGGTTTGTTTTTTTCAATAAAAAAATGACCTATCCAGGCAAATAAGTAGGCCGAAACAACACCCATAAGAACAAACCAGGCATTTTGTTGAATGATGGCAGTAATCGCAAGCAGAAAAAAAAGACTGGTGCCAACAAAATGCGTTACACGTGTACCTGTGTGGCGGTGTTGGTCAAGATAATAAGGGTAAAATTCCTCAAAAGTGGTATATTCTTTTTCAGCCATGATACTTAAATATTAGTGTGTTTTTAATAAAATTTTTCCCTGTGGTAAAGATATAAAATTTCCGTTTTCATACACTTTTTTACCACTCACATAAGTTTGTTTAACAACCCCAAAAAGTTCTTCGTCTATGTAAGGACTTATTTTATGACGGTATTGAATATCCTCCTTTTTTACAGTAAATTTTTGTTCCGGATCCCAAACAACGATATCAGCATCATAACCTTTTTTAATTTGTCCTTTGGTAGCTCCATAGCCAATAAATTTAGCTATAGCAGAACTCATCAGCGTAGCGATTTCGTTAATATTAAGTCCCCTTTTTTTTGCTGCGGTCCAAATGATCGGCAACGAAAACTGTATAGAAGCAATACCTCCCCAGGCCTCTTTTAAATTACCGGCCTCCACTTTTTTTAATTCCGGAGTAGCGGGAGAATGGTCAGTAACAATAAAATCAATGGTTCCATCTTTTATTGCATCCCAAAGTTTTTCATTGTTTTCTCTTTCGCGGATAGGTGGTGCACATTTAAAAAGTGTGTTCCCATCGGGAATTTCTTCGGCACAAAAATAGAGGTATTGAGGACAGGTTTCCACTGTTAAAGGCAAGTCCTTTGCCTTTGCAATTTTTATTTGTTCAATGCTGTTAGCAGAAGATAAATGTACAATATGAACCCTACAATTATATTCTTCACACAAGCCGATCATTAACTCAACAGCTTTGTCTTCCCATATTTTGGGGCGGGAATCAAGGTATGCTTTATAATTGGTTGGATTTTTTTCAAATACTGAAATGCCCGGGTGCATTTCATCAAGTTCGGCATGAGCCAGCAAGGGAATGTTGTATTTTGCGATGATCTGCATTCCTGTTTTAAGATCGGAAACAGTAACATTTGGAAAATCATCAATACCGGAATGTGTTAAAAACGCTTTGATACCCAATACTCCTGCCTGAATTAACTCTTCCAGTTGATCCAAATTATCCGGGACAATACCTCCCCAGAATCCACAATTACAGTATAGTTTACCTTCGGTTGATCTTATTTTTTCCCGGAGAGCTTTCGCTGATGTGGTTACAGGGCTTGCATTTAAAGGCATATCCACCAGGGTAGTTATTCCTCCGGCAATAGCAGCTTTAGTGATGGTTTCAAAACCTTCCCACTCGGTTCTTCCGGGTTCGTTGACGTGAACATGAGAATCGATGATGCCGGGCATTACAACAAAATCGCCTACATCCTCAATAGGAAAACCAGAAGAATTTATTTTACCGGCAACAATTTCTAAAATTATTCCATCCTTAATTAAAAGGGTAGCATCCTGAAAGCCTGATCCGGTAAGAACTCTTGTGCTATGTAAACCAAAATCGGGTAATAAATTTTTCATGCAGTAAACAATTTTAACAAATGTATTAAACTTGTTTATATATTTAGGCATTAAATCAATTTGAAAATTTGAAAATGAGCAAATTTGAAAATGGACTTATTTATTTATCAAATCAAATTTGAAAATGACCGTATTTAATCATCAGATTAACCTCACCGATTTCTTTTTTATTGCTATTCCTGTTGCAATTATCTTACTTATTTTATTGGCGCTGAAGCTTGCAATTAATGCTTTAGAAAAGGAAAACAAGGAAAGTCAGGGAAACAATTTACCCGGCATCTCAGAAAAAACAAAAAGCAAAGTAGAAGATCTGAAAGAAATAAAATCGGTATTGTTTTACATCTCGCTCATCATTACATTTTTTTATGTTTCTTATGTTTTTGTAAAAGGAACTACCCTGGAATCGCATGTGGTGGAATGGTTTAATTTAATTGTAAGGTGGGCGCATGTGGTTTTTGGTATAGCATGGATAGGGGCTTCGTTTTATTTTAATTTTCTGGAAAACAGCTTGAACAGGACCAAGGGCTTAAGAGAGGGAATAGCCGGTAATTTATGGGCTGTTCATGGAGGAGGATTTTATTATCTTGAAAAATACAAAACGGCTCCCCCTGAAATCCCTAAAGATCTTCACTGGTTTAAATACGAAGCCTATTTCACCTGGCTATCAGGATTTATGTTACTGGTAATTGTTTATTATTTGGATGCAAAAGTTTATCTTATTGATCCTTCGGTTCTTGATATTTCTGCAAGTACGGGCATTATGATCGGCATAGGTTCACTCATTATAGGCTGGTTAGTATATGACCTTTTATGCAAATCTCCGCTTTCTAAAAAACCTCTTATTTTCGGATTCATTTTGTTCTTATTTATTTCCGGAGCAGCCTGGTTTTTCGCCCATGTTTTTAGCAGTCGTGCAGCATACATACATGTAGGTGCAATCATTGGGACGTTCATGGTGGGGAATGTGTTCAGGGTGATCATCCCATCTCAAAAAGCAATGGTAAGCGCTGCCAAGGAAGGCAAATTGGTAGATCCTACTTTAGGAAAAAAAGCCCTTTTAAGATCATTGCATAATAATTATTTTACCCTGCCTGTTATTTTTATTATGATCAGTAACCACTTCCCAAGCACTTATGGAAGTTCTTTTAACTGGATCGTTTTAATTGGTTTGTCGCTAACAAGTGTATTTGTAAAACATTATTTAAACCTGATCGAAAAAGGAGAAAAAGCGGTTTGGATACTTCCTGTTGCGGTTACAGGAATGATTGCCCTTGCTATTGTTACAGCCCCTAAAACAAAATCAGTTTGTAAAGAAGATGCTCCTACAAGCTTTGCTGAAGTAAATAATATTATTACAAAAAGATGTGTTCAATGTCATTCGGCAAATCCAACAGATGATCTCCTAAAAGTTGCTCCTAACGCAATTACATTTGACGACCCTAAGGATATTATAAAGTTTTCAGAACGAATTTTAGCCAGAGCGGTAACTACTAAAACAATGCCTCAGGCCAACAAAACACATATGACACAAGAGGAAAGAGATGTGATTCAGTGTTGGATAGAGCAGGGAGCTAAGGGTGAATAGGCGCTATGCCATAAAGCCAACCAATTATATGATACCACCTAATATTTTTGCCTTCCCTCAAACCTTTATACTTGAAAAAACCAGGTCCTCAAGATAGGATACAATTTTTGATTCATCCTTAGAATTTCCGAAATCAGTTAAAGAAGGAAGGTGTTTTGCATAATAATTTTGAGAGTGCGCCATTTCTATTACTGTGATTGATAACGAATTGGGGTATTTATATTTCGGGTTACACTCCAGAATTATTCCAGCAATACGTGCACATAAGTCTTTATATGGTTTAAATAACTTTGCCTTATTATCTTCAGTAACATGTTTGGTTAGAAATGATTTAGCTCCCTCCGACATTACTATTTCATATAATAAATTTTCGTTTATGTGGCTGGTTGTAACATCATCCTCAATAGGAGTAGAAATTAGTCGTATTGCCTTTTTTAATCTGGTTTCAGCGTTTTTTATATTGTTGGTTTGAAATATTAAACGGTATTCCTGCCAGCTCCAGTACCACTCTACTATATAAATAAGCAAACGGTGTTTATTTTCAAAATAACGGTAAATACCTGCTTCTGTAGTGCTAATTTCCTTTGCTAATTTTTTAAAGGTAAAAGCTTCTAATCCAATTTTATGAATAAGGATAATACTATGCTGTATGATCTTTCTGCCTAATTCGGATTCTTCGGGGTTACGAAGAAACAACTTCTCATTCATTTTTATTTTCAGGGATAGCTCCATGGTTTTTTATTGTTAAAGTACAAATGTAAAAATATTTTTAATGATAGTATTACTATTTATTAAAATAATGTTACTATCTTTGTTGCGAACTTAAAAATTTAAATATGCTACTGAATAAACCAATTCCCATATCCTACATTGTCAACAAGGTAAAATACGACCTTTTATACGTGCTGATTCTATCCTTATCGGTTCTTTTTATTACTAACAGGTATCAAGAACTCCTGCCTGAAATGCCTTTGACAATTCCAGCTTTCCTTGGAACAGCCATTTCAATTCTTCTCTCATTTAAGCTAAGTCAATCTTACGACAGATGGTGGGAAGCTCGTAAAGTATGGGGCAGTATCGTTAATGATTCCCGCACTTTTGTTATTCAGTTAAAAACCTTGACTGCAAAAGGTAATGATGATTTAATTAAGAAAATCGCTTTCAGACAAATTGCCTGGTGCTATTCGTTAGGACAATCCCTTAGAGGATTGAACCCGACCGAAAATCTAGAAAAATTTATCTCTACCGAGGACATTGAGGAAATAAAACAACACAACAACAAACCATTAGCATTGATTTATTTACATGGAATGGATATTAAAGATCTTAAAGCAAACAATCAACTGGACATTTTTTCACAATTGCAATTTGACAATACACTTTTGCGGCTTTGCGATGCACAAGGGAAAGCGGAACGAATAAAAACAACTATTTTTCCAGTTACTTACCGACTGTTTCTACACTCCATAATATACTTGTTCGTTGCTACTCTCTCTATTTCATTAAAAGGGGTAGGTGGCTTTTTTGAAATACCATTGTTGCTCCTGATTTCAGCAGCCTTTTTTTTATTAGAAAAATCAGCAACTCACATGCAAGATCCATTTGAAAATAAAGCTACAGATACTCCAATTACATCTATTGCACGAACCATTGAAATAAATATAAAGCAACTCTTAAAGGAAACCGAAATTCCTCAACCACACCAGTCAGAAAAATTTCATCTATCATAAACAATCAAAATCAATCCAAAAATGAAAACATTAACAAGAGAAATCCAAGAAACAATCACGCCTTCAATGGCGATCGATTTATTAAAAGAAGGAAACAAAAGATTTGTAAATAATCTTAAAATAAACCGCAATCTTTTACAACAGGCAAATGAAACATCGGATGGGCAACACCCTTTTGCGGTTATCCTAAGCTGCATTGATAGCAGAACTTCTGCCGAATTAATTTTTGACCAGGGACTGGGAGATATCTTTAGTGTTCGGATAGCAGGCAACATTATCAATGAAGACATTTTGGGCAGTATGGAATTTGGCTGTAAAATAGCTGGTTCAAAAATTATAGTTGTATTGGGACATACAAAATGTGGTGCCGTAAAAGGGGCTTGCGATCACGTAGAAATGGGTAACCTCACTGCATTGCTAAGCAAAATAAGACCTGCCGTTGATGATGAAAAAACCATAACCCTAAATCGTAATTCGAAGAATGATGAATTTGTAGAAAAAGTAGCAACCATAAATGTAAAACGAACCGTCAAAGCCATTATGGAACGAAGTCCTATTTTAAAGGAACTGATTGAAAACGGAGAAATAGGAATTGTAGGCGGAACACATGATCTATCAACAGGCTTGGTAACATTTTATAATGAAACAATGATAGTAAATTCTCAATGGGTAAATGAATAAAAATTTATATAAACCAAGTAATGCATTTTGTGTTTTTCTGTTTTTGATGAGTTTGTCCTCATTCGGACAGTCGCCATCCGGCAAAACAGGCAACTGGTTGATGTGTTTTAACCAAACACGGCTTAACAATAAATGGAGCATTCATACAGAAGCGCAATACCGCAGTTTTGAAATTACTCCTAACACCGAACAATTGCTTTTACGTGGTGGCATTAATTATCATATAAACAATTCTGCTTTTACAAGTATTGGATATGCTTATATCACAAATTATGCTTTTGATAAAGAACAATTGTCGGGTGTTCAGGTATCCGAAAATCGCATTTGGCAGCAATTTCTTATGCGTAATAATATAGGCAGATGTTGGTTTGAACACCGCTATCGACTTGAACAACGATGGATGCAGTCAAACAACAATAACCGATACCTTAACAGGATAAGATACCTACTAAGAGTCACAGTCCCGCTGAATAAAAAAGAAATAGAAAAAAACACCTTTTTCCTGAGCTTTTATGATGAAGTATTTATTCATTTTTCATCAACACCATTTGACAGAAACCGATTATATGGAGCAATAGGATACCAGTTTATGCCAAATGCAAACATCCAGCTTGGATGCCTTGCTCAAACAGTAAACATTACTACAAAGCAATATTTGCAGGCTGCAATTTTTTATAACATTGATTTCAGAAAAAAAGAATAACCTGTTTTTTGCAACCAAAACATACATTTCAAATTGGAACATTTTAAACATAATAACAAGCGGATCTTAATTTTTGAACGGCATGGCATTCTTTGGATGGACATTAAAAAAAAATTAGAAGGCGAAGGCTATGAGGTTAATAGAGAGATTTCCATAACAGATGGTAATGTACCGCATCTTGTTATTTGTGATACGGATACACCACAAAAAAAAGAACTTGAAAAATTAAAAAACAATTACAGGAAAAACGATATATCAATAATATACATCTGTTTGGAAGTTGATGACAAAATAATGAAAGAGCGAGAAAAAAATGTGATTGGCATTTTTAAAAAACCATTTGACAGCGATACAATTAGTGCGCTTGTTAATGAACATTTCAAAAACAAAACCATTTAAAACCAACAAGCAATGAACGCAATTACAAAAACTGATTTTAAATTCCCAAAGCAAAAATCTTTTTACAAAGGCAAAGTAAGAGATGTGTACAACATTGACGATAAATACCTTGTAATGATTGTTACTGACCGTATTTCGGCATTTGATGTTGTTCTTCCAAAAGGAATTCCATACAAAGGGCAGGTCCTTAATCAAATTGCAGCAAAATTTATGTCGGCTACTTCTCACATTGTTCCTAACTGGATAATTGATGTACCCGACCCTGTAGTTTCGGTTGGGCATTTATGTGCACCATTTAAAGTAGAAATGGTAATTAGGGGGTATCTTGCAGGACATGCCTGGAGAGAATACAAGGCAGGGAAACGTGAACTTTGCGGAGTAAAATTGCCTGACGGACTGAAAGAAAATGATAAGTTCCCCGAACCAATTATCACACCCACCACCAAAGAATCGGTCGGACACGATGAAGACATTTCCAAAGAAGAAATAATCAAACAAGGCCTTGTTTCCGAAAACGACTATGAGCAACTTGAAAAATATACACACGCTCTATTTGAAAGAGGAACCGACTTTGCGGCCCGCAAAGGATTGATATTGGTTGATACAAAATATGAATTCGGGAAAAACAAAGACGGGAAAATTATGCTTATTGACGAAATACATACACCCGATTCATCAAGATATTTTTATTCAGAAGGGTATCAAGAACGTCAGAAAAAAGGAGAATCGCAAAAACAACTATCTAAAGAATTTGTAAGAGAATGGCTAATGGAAAATGGTTTTCAGGGAAAGGAAGGACAACAAATCCCCGAAATGACAAACGATTTTGTAAATGCTGTTTCTGAAAGATACATTGAACTATATGAAAACATCACTGGCGACAATTTTATCAAATCCGATGTTTCACAAGTACTGAAAAGGGTGGAAGAAAATGTAACTGCATTTCTTAAAAAAAATGAATTGATATAGACTGATCAAAATTGACCATGGAAATAAACATTTGATGCGAAAATATTCAGCAATTGCAATCACAACTCAGATAATATCCATAATCAACCTAATCATTCTCTTATATCTTCTGTTGACAATGATAAGTCAGTTTTAAACGAAAATGGAACAATCAGACATATTCAAAAACAGAAATGCTGTACTTATAACAAAGCACAAAAAGGATGAAGTTATTTTTCCTGTTCTTACTCAAACAGCGATGAACTTAAACCTGCTTGATACAATAGATACGGATACATTCGGAACATTTACCCGTGATGTTGACCGCAAAGGAACACAACTGGAAGCGGCCCGCTATAAAGCCCTGAAGGCGATTGAAGAAACAGGGGAATCACTTGCAATTGCAAGTGAAGGAAGTTTTGGCCCTCATCCTACTATTTTTTTCGCCCCTGCAAATGTTGAACTGGTATTGTTAATAGATACTCTCAATAATATAGAAATTGCTGGTTGGGAAATTTCTACTGATACGAACTTCTGTCATACCGAAATATCAGATTTAGAAGAAGCAAAAGATTTTGCCAAAAAGTGTGGTTTTCCATCACACGGAATGGTAGTAAGACCTAATGATAATAGCGGTCTGTTGTTCAAAGGAATAACATCTGAAGAAATACTTGAAGAAGCGGTAGCTAAATCCATCACTGCTTCACAAAATGGGAAAGCATTAATGGAAACAGATATGCGAGCTATGTATAATCCTAAAAGAATGAAGGTTATTGAAAAAGCTACCATTAACCTTCTTAACAAAATAAAAAGTTTATGTCCTGCATGTGGTTGGCTGGGATTCGAAATTACAGAGTGGATAAATGGCCTGCCTTGCGAAAATTGTTTTTTTCCAACAAAAGGAACAGCAAAACATATTTACCAATGTAAAAAATGTAATCACCAAAAAGAAATTCAATATCCGAGTGGGCAAAAATTCAGCGAACCAACATTTTGCGATTTCTGTAACCCTTAACTAACAGGTAATTACATACAGGTAATTACTTACAATTAATGACTAACAACACATGAACAATAACTAATGACTTACATAGGTAACGATATAGAAAGAGCAGTAAGCTTATTGGAAAACGACCAGGTAATCGGTATTCCAACCGAAACTGTATATGGTTTAGCTGGAAATGCGCTTAACCCTTCTGTAATAACTAAAATTTATGAGGTAAAAAAACGTCCGCTCACTAATCCACTCATCATACATTTGTCTGATGTAACGCAATTACATAAATATGTAAAAAATATTCCGGCAATAGCCGAAAAGCTTGCCGAACACTTCTGGCCTGGACCTCTAACATTATTACTTCCTAAAAGGGATGTAATTCCTGACATTGTAACTTCAGGGTTTCCAAATGTGGCAGTTCGTATTCCTAGTCATCCATTAGCCATCCAGTTATTACGTAAACTTTCATTTCCACTTGCGGCACCAAGCGCAAACCCTTTCGGTTATATTAGTCCTACATCAGCAGAGGATGTCAAAAGAATATTATTCGGAAAAATAGATTACATACTTGACGGAGGCTTATGCTCCAAAGGCATAGAATCAACCATTGTGGGGTTTGAGGGTGAAACACCTATAATTTACAGGCTTGGGGCAATAAGCCCGGAAGCAATAAAAAAAATTGCGGGAAAAGTTGAAATAAACAATAAGCATAATGCAAAACCAATTAGTCCCGGAATGCATCCTTTTCATTACGCACCAAATACATCATTTTATTTAACTGACAATATGGAGGTGATGCTAAAAACATTCCCACGAACAGGCACCGGAATTCTTGCTTTTAAGAATCTTTCACCTTTAATACCGTTAGAAAACCAGGACATATTATCAACAAGTGGAAGCCTGGATGAAGCCGCCCACAATCTTTATAAAGCCTTGCATCGACTCGACAGCTTAAAACTGGACAGAATTATTGCAGAACGTGTTCCTAATAATGGTATTGGAATAGCGATTAACGATAGACTGGAAAGGGCTTCGGCAAAATAATATTTTAAAGATAAAATTTATCAAAAGAGAAATTACAAATAAAATAAACTGTTAAATAAAAAAATCACCATTTAAAAATTAAAATTATGAAACCAATTGTAAGCATCATTATGGGCAGCACATCTGATATGGCAGTCATGCAGGAAGCAGCAAAAATTCTTGATCAGTTCAAAATTCCATTTGAAATTAATGCGCTGTCAGCACATCGCGTGCCTGAACAGGTGATGGACTTTGCAAAAAATGCACCTACACGTGGAATAAAAGTAATCATTGCAGGGGCAGGAGGAGCGGCTCATCTCCCTGGAGTTGTTGCGGCTCTTTCCCTCACTCCTGTAATAGGGGTGCCTTGCCGTTCCTCCATTTCATTAGACGGCTGGGACTCTCTGCTTTCAATCGTGCAAATGCCTCCAGGAATTCCAGTGGCAACAGTTGGTGTAGATGGCGGACAAAATGCGGGAATACTTGCTTTGCAAATGCTTGCCATTGGCAATGATGAACTATTAAAGCATGTGAAGGAATTTAAAGAAAATCTTAAGGTAAAAGTTTTAAAAGCAAATGAGGAGTTAAAGCAACATAAATATGAATACAGGGTATAAAACCAATTGGCTTTAATTAAAGTGCTTAGAACAAATTATCCTAATCTGTTTTTTGCTGATTTTCTATATAACCTTTTCCAAAGTTTGAAACTTTGGAAAAGGTTATAAAACAACGGTTTGTTTTAGCTTTTAACTTAGCATAAAAAAATGATCTGCCTCCCAAAAGACATATTATCCAGCCACTGAAGCTTATTGTTTTGAAGCGTTAATGGTAATTTACTGAACTTAATTTTTTAATGATGGATTAAAAAACTGAGTGATTTTAAAGCAGTTTTGCGTTCTCCGTTTTTTTTTCAATCTCATACCCTACATCGGGCTTCAGATCCTTTCCCTGAGCAGCTGCCACAGCCAATTCATCACAACGATTATTTTCCTTGTTGGTATGGTGACCTTTCACCCAAATAAACTTTACTTTATGTTTTCTATAAACATTTAAAAAACGTATCCACAGATCGGAGTTCTTTTTCTCTTTAAAGTTTTTTTTCTCCCAACCAAAAACCCATTTTTTTTCAACTGAGTCCACCACATATTTCGAATCAGAATAGACAGTAACCGCAGTGTCTTCTTTTTTTAAAGCTTCCAGTGCAGCGATCACACCCAATAACTCCATTCGATTATTGGTAGTTAAACGAAAGCCCTCCGAAAGTTCTTTTCGTAAAGTACCGAATATCAATATTGCACCATAACCACCCGGACCAGGATTCCCACGAGATGCACCATCACTGTAGATTGTAATCATAAGTTTTAAAAAAATTTACATTAGTATTTTAGATAAAAGATGTTTTAATCTCCTGTCTATTTTTAATGTTGACATTACGTATCGGATGTTTTGTTTTAGAAGCTGCAACAATAGCTTTTTGAACCAGGATTATCGTTGAAAAAATGGTTTAGCAGTGTTTTTGAAGTGCACTAATTTTTTCTAAGAATAATGATGAAAAGTGCTCTGGACTTCGTTATTTAATTGTTCCTCCGGAAGAATTCGGAGCAAGGAAAAAATCTTTTTCGAAATGTTTTGATTCCGTTAAGCCAAGTGTAATAACAGTTCCTGCATCACCTGCGAAATTGGGCATTTGTGCTTTCATATAAAGTTCAACGCCTTCTTTAAGATTATAAAAATAGGTTCCTGCGGCATCTGTAGTTATAGCAAATGGTTCCCAGTCGCTACGGATGTCTTTAAAGGTAATAGTAGCATTGGGTATCACTTCATTGGTTTCGGAATTATAAACCGTACCACGAACATCGTATACGTTTTGCTCTTTTGTAACAGAATAAATTTTATAGCACGAGCCACTTGTACATGATTTGCATTCTTTACGATCAGTGGTAACAAAGCCGTTTTGCTGACTTGCATCCAGCACAAAATAGGTGTCATCATTACTTGAATTAATTGGTTGTCCTAAATTTTTTGGTAAGGACCATATCGAATCACTCGTATTAAATGAAGATTTCAAAACATCCAGGCCACCAAATCCGGGATGCCCGTCAGAGCTGAAATACATGGTAGATGTACCTATATGATAAAAAGGGCTTGTTTCATCCTCTGCTGTATTGAAAAGCGGTCCCATATTAATTGGTTCTCCGTAAGTTCTGCCATCTTCGTCAATAGCCTCGTACCAGATATCCATTTTTCCAGACCCTCCCGGGCGGTTGGAAGAATAATAAATAATAGAACCATCCGGTGAAACTGAAGGATCCATGCTTTTATAACCGTCAAGATTTACCTTGTCGTTCATTTTTTGTGCAATTAACCACTCTCCATTAAAAAATCTTGAAAAGTAGATAGCGCATTCATTTTTATTTGTAGTGGACCATCTTGTAAAAAAGAATCTTGTACCATCAGCTGTTAAAAATCCAGAGCCTTCATTTTGAGCGGTGTTTATTGGGCCCGGCACGATTTTCAAATTTGACCAAACGTTTTCTGTTTTGCTGAGTGTGTAAATATCACTTGTATATTTTGTTTTTTGTTTTTTAGGATCACCAACGGTATCTCTTGCAGAACTAAAGTGTATCGTGTTTTCATCACCATAATAATTAACAGCAAAACTGGAGGTACCGGTGTTAAAAACCGAGTCGCGTTCAGTAACTGTAACGCCCTTTTGCACACTGTTTGGATCTATTGCCAAATAACAACCCGTAATTTTAAGCTTGGCCAGCTTGATCATATTTGTGTCTTTTTTTTCTGTTGCAGTGCTTAATGTGGCTTCAAATTGAAGGTTTGCAGCAGGATATTTTTTGTTTTTCATCAATGCATCACCATAATAATAGCTTTCAAAAGGATACGCTTTTGAGCTGTTTTTCACCGATAACTGATACCAGGTCTCCGCATTTTGGTAATCATGGTTCAAACGATAAGATTCGGCAATTTGATGAACCACATACTGATCACTTGTGCTTGCAACCTCTACTGTTTTAACAGAGTCTGTTTCTCCTGAAAGACTGTCTTTTGTTTTGTTTTGTGGAGCGATCGCAATTGTTATATTAAAGATCTTAAACCCTGCTGCAGCGGTGTCCTGCTTTTTTTTAGCAACGTAAGGTTTTACCGCATAAGGGTGAGTAATATCGAAAGGGGTGCTCTTGTCAATAACTTTTATATAAAAGCTGGCAGCGTTAGTATAATCACCATTCTTAAATGCAGCATCAGCATACTTCAACCATTCCCTTTTGGTTTGAGCAAAAGCGGCAGTAGAAAATGCAAATAAAATTAGTAATGCGGCAATACGTTTCATACAAAACAAATTAAACAATTTGACAATTTAACAGTAAGCAATGTAACAAAAACAGTTTCGTAAATTCCTAATAATCAATTAATTGAACCTATAGTCTCGGGCAATTTGCCAAAGGGTTCGGTTTGCTCTTACGGGTAATATACGTTAATGAAATTTCGAAACCACCGCGGGAGCCTGATGCTGTTTTTAATGATGATGTGTTGATATCATAACTAATGCGGGCAATGTATTTGCCTTTTTTTATTCCGGCCTCAAGAATGGCTGCGTCTTTGCTACGATACGTTGGTCCGAATATCAAATACGTGTCAGCATCTTTCAAAAAGTAATGAAGTAAAAGCGAAGCGGTAAACGACTGATTGTTGTTTTGTTGCATGTACACAAACTTTGGCAGCAACTGAATTTTTTCGTTCACATTTATTTTTGTTCCCCCATGAAAATAAGTTCTGATAGGTAGTTTATTTGTTCCTCCTAAAAATGCTTCTGTTGGCTCTGTAAGGTGAAATACAGAAAATCCAATAAATGGATTTAACCGGGAACTCTCCTTTGCATAATAATATAAAAAGCCGGCATTTATATCAGGTATCAAAAAACTTGAATTGCTGAATGTTTCACCACTTGCAAGGCCGGCATCAAAACTACCGCCATTTGCACCTATATACTGGTTACCGAAGGTTAATGAAGCAACATCAACACTTTTCTGAAGAATGCCGCCTTGTGCGCCTAAAGCTAAATGATGATTGTTCTCTTTGTCAAAAACAACATCATACCCAACTGATACTAAAGCACTTGAAACGTTATAGGTTCCACCGCCTGCACGATAATTCATAACCTGTAAGCCTATTCCGAATTTTTTAACGGGCATGTCAAATGAAATACCTGCTGTTGTATATGGTTTGCTTGCAACGGCAGCCCATTGTGTACGATAATGTGCATGAACACGATATTGCCCATCAAACATTCCTGTCATGGCCGGGTTTAAAAATAATGGAGGTGCATCATATTGCGAAAGCTGAAAATCCTGCCCAACCAGAAGGGAAGGTAAAAATAAAAGGCCTATCCCTAACTCTCTCCTAAGGAGTGGGAGCAAGTTTCTGCAGATTATTTCAGTTATCTTTTTCATTTTCTTTTTCTTTTTTTTATTCACCTCATCTCTTTAAAGAGGAGTATTTAGAGAGGTTTTCTTACCTCAGCAACGTTATATCACCTGATACTTTGTATTCGAAATCGTCTTCTGTAATTCCTATAACAGAATACACATAAACACCTATAGCCTGATCAACACCTTTGAATTTTCCGTCCCAACCGATCGATTGCTTGGTTGTTTCAAATACCAATTCACCCCAGTTATTATAAATTCTGAATTCCAGGGTTTTGAATGGTCCACCCAATAAATAGAACACATCATTCTGACCATCACCATTTGGAGAAAATCCACTTGGCCCGACAGGATCGGTAGAAACAATTTCTGTTTGGCAGGCAGTATCATTACAACCGCTTATGTCAGTTGCCACTAAACAAACATTATAAACACCTGCGGTGGTATAAACATGTGATGGGTTTTCCAAAATTGACCCTGTAGAGGAATCTCCAAAATTCCATAACCATGATACATCAGCAATAGATTGGTTCTGGAAAGTTATGTTCTGGTTAATATCCGCTGTTGCATCGCTAACAGTAAATACGGCTGTTGGCCCGGGCACCAGACTCACTGTTTGTGTGATCGTACCTGTACACCCCTGTGCGGTTTCTACTGTTAGGATAACAGGAAACGAACCACTGGAAGGGAAAGAGTGTGTTGGATTTGTTAAAGTATCAGAAGTGGTATCACCAAAATCCCAATCCGATGTTAATATCGTTGAACCGTTAACTGTGGAGGTGTTAGTAAATACTGTTCCGTCATTCAAACATACACCGTTTGCTGTATAATTTGTTACAGGGTTGCAGTAAACAACAACACTTTGTAAATTAGAATCAATACAACCATTAACTGATGTTACAACAAGTGTAACATTTTTAGATCCGCATGAGGAATAGCCATGGGTTGGTGATGGGGAAATACTTGGCAGACTTAGATCTCCGAAAGTCCAGGTCCAGTTAGCTATTGTACCAGCAGGTGTAGAGGCATCTGTAAATATAATATCGTCATCTTCACAAGCACTTATACTTGTAAATCCTGCTGTAGGCGATGGTTTTATATATACATTTAATGTATCAGAAACCGGTTGACAGCCTGCGTTATTATCAGTTACGAATTTCAGGGTAACAACCCCTGCAAGATCGTCTGCTGCACTGGGATAATACAACCCATTAAGTGTGGTGGCGTTTGGTAAAAATATACCAGTTCCTGTTGAGCTCCATGTTCCTGCACCTGTTGAAACTGTTACATCCAAAATGATCGGGTTGCTTGAGCAAGAACTGTCTTCCGTTTTAATAACAATAGTTGGCAGGGGATTAAAAGTTATTGTTACCGAATCAATTGCAGCCAAACAGATACCGTTGCCTATTGTTTCTCTGTAAAGGATAACTGAACCTGCAGCAGTATCAGCGTTGCTTGGAAAATAAGTTGTTACATTTAAGCTCGAATCTGCAAATGTTCCTTCAACACCTGTACTATACCACCTGCCACCGGTTGCTCCTGTAATTGTTGCAGATACCGGAACACCTGAAGTATCTTTACAAACCGAAAAATCTGCGCCAACGTTAACAGTCGGACCAGGATTAAAAATTATAAGAACTGTATCGCTGACATTTGGACAATACGGACTGCTAAAGGAAGTAAACACAACTGTATCCATCCCGTTTGCTTTTGCAGTAGATGTTGGAGTATAAATAGGAGTTAATGAAGTGGAATTCGAAAATGTTCCGGAACCGCTCCAGGAACCACCACCTGCATTTAAAATGCTACCTACCAAATTAACAGTGAGGTTGTTATCACAGCTGGTAACATCTGTACCGGCATTTGTAACCACCAAATTTTGGATACCCACACCAATGGTTATTGAATCCTTGCAAAGTGCTGCTGAAGTAGTAACCAACTTTACATTAAACGCCTGATTACCGGCACTATACAAATGAGCCGGATTTTGTAAAGTTGAAGTATTGTTTATGCCTGATCCCGGGTCACCAAAGTTCCACAGCCAGTTGGTGATCGTGCCACCGGGCCCAATAACTGATGCGTCCGTAAAATTTACCGAATCGCTTATACAACTAGGTGCATCGCTTGTAAAATTAGCTACCACAAACGACATGTTAACAACTGCCATAAATGTATCAGCGCAAAGGGTTCCTTTGTCAACGATCAACATCGCTGTGTAGCTGCCTAAAACAGGATATGTATATGCCGGAGGGTTTTGAAGAAGAGATGTATCCGATAAAGTGCTGCCATCACCAAAATCCCAAAAATAGGTAGTTGCGCCAATTGAGGTGTTAGTAAAGGAGATGGTCTTGTTTTTACATGCACCAGGTGCACTTGTGAAACTTGCAGTATCTCCCGGACAAGTGGCGGAAGAAATTAGGGGACTTAAAAATATGAAAATATAAAATAACAGTAGTTTATTCTTCATTCCAATTTTTGTTTTTTCAATAATAGAATGCGTAAAAGTAATAAATTTTTAATACAACCAAATTTTTCTTAAAAAAAAATGCGATTTTAAAGAAAAACCTTCTGTTTTATACCAAAAGTGGTTTATCAACCATCTGTTTTAACAGACAAAACCATGAATTTATTCTTTGTATCCTAAAAGCATTTACAATTCCTCTTACTAGTATTCCGTGTTTTTTATCAAATAAACTCAACCTTTTTTGCCGGAAATGATTTTAATCACAAAAAAAAGACCAATTGGTTGAACAATAGCAATATGACTTTTTTTAATATTTTTTTATGGTAATTCCTGTTTGGCAAATTGCACGAAGCAGGCTATTAATTTAATATATCGCCTATTAATCATCTCGTTTCATCTAAAATGAATCAAATCGAGGTGGCGCGAGCTTAATTTTGAAGTCATTTTTTTAAATGTATTCCTTATCTGAAACATACCGAAAGAATAAAAACTATTCGCTCAGTGCGATACACCCCATAAAAGAGCAGCAAAACAAAAACAAAAATAATGGAAACAAAAATATTAAACACGAACAAAAATATTGCATACCAGTCATTTGAAGGATATGAAAAAAATAATTATTCTGCAATTGAAAAAATCACGGATATGCCTAAACTAAAACGCCATTTACCGGGAATGGATAAACCTTTGAAGTATGAAGATGCTGAAAAATTTAACAAACAGTTTAACGTGGCTTTTCCTTATGTATAACTTATCAGGACCGGCAGAAAAACAGAACCAATTTAAAAACAAGCTATTAATTTCTTAAATTAAAATAAAATGGAAACAACAACAAAATTAGAATCCAACAAAAAAATTGCACGTGAATTTTGGGAATACTTCGCAAAAGGGGATGTTCAACAAGTGGAAAAACTATGGGGAAATGATTATAAATTGCATTTCCCTGGTAAAACCAATGCGCTTAGTATAGAAGAAAGTAAGCAGGTTATTATAGAATATAATACAGGTTTCCCGGATATGAAATTATCAATTGAGGAACAGATCGCTGAAGGCGATTTAGTTGTAACCCGCACCACATTTGGCGCAACACACAAAGGGGATTTTCAAGGTTTCATTGCTTCAAACAAAAAAATAATAGTTTCCGGAATCTCCATACTACGAATTGTTGATGGAAAAATAGTTGAAGAGTGGTCAGAATTCGATGCCCTTGGAATGATGAAACAAATTGGCGCAATACCAGAAATTGAAATTGTTCAACATTAATTATTAACCAATTTTTATTCGCTGATCATAAAAAACAACCTCTGAAAAAAATTTCAGAGGTTGTTTTCATAAAGATGTATTTTCAATTTTAATCGGGATTTTAAAATCACATTGCTTCCGCAACCACTTCTTTTACATCAGGCACCATTCGCTTTAGAAGCCCTTCAATACCAGCTTTCAGAGTAATGGCTGAGGATGGACAACCGCTGCAAGAGCCCCTTAACTGAACTGTTACAATGCCATCGATAAAACTTTTGAAAGTAATGCTTCCTCCATCACTTTCAACTGCCGGACGGATATATTGTTCCAGTATTTCAACAATTTTTACTTCTAATTCCGTTGAAGGAGCGCTATGCTCTGTAAACATTTCTTTTTTTGCAGCAAATGTATTATCAACAGGCATTTCGGTGGTGGGCAGATCAGTAATTATCGGGTGACCTTCATTAATATAAGTTTTAATAAAATCACGCAACTCTTGTGTAACCTCTTCCCACAGAACACTATCCGTTTTTGAAACTGTAACAAAATTACCAGTAAGGAAAATTGCTTTCACAAATGGAAATTCAAACAGTTTAGCTGCAAGAGGCGAACCTTTTGTTTCTCCCTTTGATAAATATTGAGCCGTTGCGCCATTTTGCACCAATAACTGGTTGGCAACAAATTTCATTGATGCCGGATTAGGTGTGCTTTCAGCATATACAACCACCGGCTTTTTTACAAATGTGTTCATTTTTTATTTTCTTACTAATTAAGTGTTTGACAAGATTTTTCTGCTCTAAAGAATTTAAGATGTTTTTTAATCTCCGGGACTCAAATCTAAAATCTCGAATCTATTTGTTAATTTTGACTTGATTATCCGGATAGCTATCAGGATTGATACAAAGATACTAATATAATAGTGTTGAGATGTAAGATTTGACACTGGAGAATTTTCTTCGTTTTGGAAAACATAAAGTGTTTTTTGTCTTGAATCTTATATCTCACATCTCACATCTATTGATTTATGAACAAAAAAACGGATTTTTTAATCATCGGTTCAGGTATTGCCGGATTGAGTTATGCACTGAAAGTGGCGCCCTATGGTAAAGTGTGTATGATAACCAAAGCCAATGAAGATGAAAGCAACACCAAATATGCACAAGGTGGCATAGCAGCAGTTATGCATCATCCGGATTCCTACCAGAAACATATTGAAGATACCTTAATTGCCGGTGACGGAATTTGTGATGAAGAAGTAGTGAGAATGGTTATTACAGAATCGACTGACCGTATAAATGAGCTCATTGCCTGGGGAGCAAAATTTGATAAAACTGCTACAGGTGAATTTGACCTTGCTAAAGAGGGAGGACACTCCGAACACCGCATTTTACACCATAAGGATAATACCGGTTTTGAAATTGAACGAGCGTTGTTAACAGCGGTTCACAAACATCCGAATATCGAGATCCTTGACCATTATTTTGCTATTGATGTTTTAACACAGCACCACCTGGGGCACGAAGTGAATAGCCGCACTCCGGATATTGATTGTTACGGAGCATATGTGCTAAACCTGAGAACAAATAAAACCGAAACCATACTTGCAAAAATTGTTCTGATGGCAACAGGTGGTGCCGGCAATGTGTATTCAACTACCACAAACCCATCTATTGCCACAGGCGATGGGGTAGCTATGGTGTATCGTGCAAAGGGCCGAGTGGAAGGAATGGAATTTTATCAGTTTCATCCCACCTCGTTATTCAATCCGGGAGAAATCCCTTCCTTCCTTATATCAGAGGCTGTGCGGGGTTTTGGAGGGATATTAAAAACGATAGACGGAGAAGAATTCATGCAAAAATATGATGAACGCAAATCGCTTGCCCCCAGAGATATTGTTGCCCGTGCAATAGACAATGAAATGAAAATAAGGGGTGACGACTATGTATATTTAGATTGCCGTCATTTAGATAAAGACGAATTGATAAAACATTTCCCAAATATTTATCAAAAATGCCTGAGTTTGGGGATTGATATGATGAAAGATTATATTCCTGTGGTGCCTGCTGCACACTATATGTGTGGAGGGATCAAGGTGGATAAAAAAGGGAGAAGCAGTATCAAACAATTGTATGCAATAGGTGAATGCTCTGCAACGGGTTTGCACGGTGCAAATCGCTTGGCATCCAACTCCCTGCTCGAAGCGGTGGTGTATGCGCACAATGCAGCATTGGATTCTATCGAAGAAATAAAAACAATCAACTTTTGCGAAACCATCCCCGACTGGAATGCAGAAGGAACGCACCACCCCGAAGAAATGGTTTTACTCATACAAACGCTGCGTGAGGTACAAGCCATTATGACAAACTATGTGGGTATAGTTCGCTCTGATTTGCGCTTGCAGCGTGCATTCGACAGGTTGGAAATTCTTTATAAAGAGAATGAAGCCTTGTATTTAAAAACTACTATTTCACCTAAATTATGTGAGCTTCGCAACCTGATCAATGTTGCTTATATCATCATTAAACACGCACGTCAGCGAAAAGAAAGCAGGGGATTGCATTATATGGCAAAATAGAATTGAGATATTAGATTTGAGTATAGAGAAAAAAAGGGGCAGATAACACTTTTTAAATACAGGATAAGGGCTCACATTTCAATTATCTCATTGGAGGAATAAAAAAGAAAACACTACGATAGACTTTATATAAGTTAATTCTTTAGAGTAATCGCCACACTTTCTCGACAAGCTCGAAATGACCATGCACAGGGCTATTTCGAGCTTGTCGAGAAAACTATGTGTAAGCATTTCAATTTCCTTGTAAGCATTAGGTTGTATTTTAACTTATACAAAGTCTAATATCTCAAATCTCACTATCTATTTCCCAATTCTAAGAAGATAACCTTTTTCGTCAAAAAGTTTTCCTGCGTTTGATTCGGCTTTTATTACATAATAAAAAGTTCCATCATCAGCATTTTTACCATCCCAGCTTTGTTTAACATCAACCGATTCAAAAACTTTTCTTCCCCAACGATCAAAGATTGCAGCGGAATATGATTTCAAACCAACACCGGAAACAAGGAAATAATCATTGGTTCCATCTCCATTTGGAGTAAATACGTTTGGTATATCTAAAGTACAATCCAAAAGCACATTAATAACAACCATATCGGATGCTGTATTACCACATGTATCTGTAACGGTTATCTGATAAGTATTAGTGTTTTCTGCTGTAGGATTCACAAACGCTGTAATTGAATTCGGGTTGTGAATACTATCACCTGCTGTTCCGGATATGAATGTCCAGGCGTATGTATTTCCTGCCAATCCACCTGTAGTTGCAGCACTCAAATTAAATGGGCCTGTGCCACACACTTCCTGGTCGGGTCCCGCATCTATCGCCAGCGTTTGCCCTGTAGGCACTATCACGGTTACGGTAGCTGTAGCCGGGCCTGTTGCGCAATCCCCGTCTCCTGTAACGGTATATGTAATAGTAGATGTTGGATTTGCGTTTGTAATTGCAGTAGTTGTGCTTGATAAAGCTGTTGGTGGACTCCAGGAATAATAAAGGGCACCTGATGCTGTTAGTGTTGTAGATACGCCCGGGCATATAGTTACATCGCTTCCTGCAGAAACAGTAAGCGGAGTGGGTGCCGTGGCTGCCACATTAAAATAAGCTGTGTCTAAACAACCGCTAAGTGTATCTGTAACAACCACATAATATTGCGTTTGCCCAGAAACAATTGCTCCCGTATATTGTGCATTCGTATTAACTATCCCGGCTGGAGGAAACCAGCTATACGTATATTTTGTAGAATCGGGTGCACCACCACAATAATGAAATTGCGTATTAGGTCTTTTATTGCTCACAGTAGGTGCGGATAAACTTGGACACATCGGTGTATTGTCGTCATTATCATACAGAGCCGAATTAAATGATGTAGTAGTATATGGTGAAATACAGTTATTTGTATAGGTGGTTCCCTGTGGGATCTCATTGAAACAAATTTCTACAATAACATTTGAAATCCCATCCCATTCATAAGCGTTATCAAACGAGTGAACATTCCAACCAACGGTAACAGAGTGATTTTTTGGAGTATAAACGTTTAAAAGGCCGGTTGCCCAGTTGCTTAGCGCTATAGCATTGGTGCACCCCATATTGATCGTATACTCATGATAAGTAGTTAAGGCACCGGTAGGGATCTGTGAAACATTAAAATCCAACTGATCTATTTTGCCACCCACAACACCTGACGCATTTAACTCAGCGGCCGTGAATAAAAACTGGTGTTTTGCAGATTTATACCAGTTACCATAAGGAGCGGGATATTGAGTACTTGTGTTTGCTGTTGTTGCTGTTCCCACAACTCCGGATAGTGAAGCGGAACAACCAACAGGGTTTAGCCCACAAACAGAGGGAACTGAGGTTCCGAAGGTTACTCCAAGTTGAACGGTATCACCTGTACAAACAACTGAATCCGAACCATAAGCAATTGGATCGGGAGCATAGCTTGGGGTAATTATTATTTGGGCGGTGTCTTCTTTAACACATCCTGTTTGACTTGTAACGCTTACAATATAGAGGTGTGTACCCGGAATGGCCGTGCTCGCAAGCGGATTAGAAATTGTGTAGTTATTTAAAGCTGAATTTAAATCCCATTGGTAGCTGTAGGTTCCTGAAGGAACTGTGGTCACATTCAACTGGATTGATGGCTGCAATAAACAAGTGATCGTTTCACTTTGTGTTATTGTATTTGTAAAATTCGGAACAACGGTAACAGTAACTGTATCTTTATTGATACATGTACCATTTAAATTGCTCGTAACCTGGTAAACTGTTGTTGAAGCAGGTGT
This sequence comes from Bacteroidia bacterium, assembly GCA_030654175.1. Lineage (GTDB taxonomy): Bacteria > Bacteroidota > Bacteroidia > 2-12-FULL-35-15 > 2-12-FULL-35-15 > 2-12-FULL-35-15. The sequence goes on along the minus strand of JAURXZ010000024.1, from coordinate 347,720 downwards.
TGCGATCGGACTAGCACAAGGATTACATGAAAAATTAGTGCCTACCGCTATAGCAGGACCGCTTATTACGCTCCAGTTAAACGTTGCTCCACCGGTTGCATTTAATTGTGTGCTTTGAGAAAGACACAAAATAGTATCGGTGCCAATGCGGGTTCTTATCTCGGGCAATACGGTTACTGCTGTAGTATCTTTTTTAAGACATCCGAAAGGACTGGTAATACTAACATAATAGCTATAGGTCCCCGGAATAGTGATGGTTGCAGTAGGGTTTGCAATTGTAACATTGTCGAGATAGGTTGAAGGTGACCACAATTGTGTGTATACTCCTGCAGGAGAACCTGTTATATTTAAAGAAACAAGTTGTTGCAAACAAAGGGTATCTGTGGTTTGAGTTGTTAAAAATGAAAAATCCGGAACAACGGTAACTGTAACAGTGTCTTTGTTTAAACATGTTCCGCTTAAATCACTAACAACTTCATACGTTGTGGTGGATACAGGTGATGCAACAGGGCTTGCGCAAGGGTTACATGAAAAATTACTACCTACCACCATTGCCGGGCCACTTATAACATTCCAGGTAAAAGTTGTACCTCCTGTACCATTCAGTGAAGCTGTTTGGGTACCGCAAATAATTTGGTCAGCACCTGCAAGTGTTCGTGTTAATACATTGATGTCGTAAACAAATGTTTGTTGACCCGGTACAGGGCAAGCATTATCTTTAACGGTAATACTAAATGAGGTGTTTGTATTCGCTGTTCCCGGAGGGGCTGTCCAGCTGATGGTTGCCACTAAGGGGTTTACTCCTGAGGTAGTAATGGTAGAACCCGGAAGAACAATTGCAAGGTTCGAAATAATTGACAAACTATCGCCTGCATTAGGATCTGTATAGGTTATATCAAAACTAAAGAGAGAGCCTTCACACATTTCTACCGTATAAGGGCCTGTTTGTGAGGCAGTTCCGGTTAAACCGGTAATTGAGCCATCGGTACAACCAACTGTTTGATTACCACAATTAAACACAACAAACTGAATATCACGCATTACCGAACCAATCAAAACACCAGCTGGTGTGTATTCGGCTATTTCCACCACAACAACAAAATTCCCAACAGTGGTAGGTGTAAAACTGATTTGACCGGTATTAGGGTTAATGGTAATTCCTGGGATAGGTGAGGTTGCTGTATAGCCCGTATTGTAAAGTAAATTGGACGCTCCGGTTTCCATTGCATTTACCAATGAATAGTATAACGAATCTCCATCTGCTTCCACCACTCCAAAATTATAGCAAATTGCCTGATTCACACATAAATAAGGTAAAGGCTGAGAGGTAAAATAAGGTGAATTATTGGCAGGAGCGGTTACGCTGTTTAATATCGCTTCTGCATACATACCAAAAAGATCCGGATTTTGAAGGTTTGAAATAACCTGGTTTCTACAGCAACTGCTCCAACTCATTGTCCAGGTATCGCAGGGAGATAATGTTATTGTATCAGTATATTCATTCATATTCATACCTGGCGTGGTTCCTCCGCTACAGGTACTTAATGCACTGGTACATAACTGGGAAATATCGGTTCCTCCCGGATTTGTTTGCTCAACGGAAAGACTAAGGTTGCCACCACAAGTGCTTGTTAAATCAACAGTTTGAGGATCGCCCGGATCAAAACCATCGGTACAGTCCCAATATAATTTCAGGTTAACCCGATATTGGTTATTACCAATGTAACTATAGGTTATTTCTGCGCCAGATATATGCGATGCTTTTACATTTTGAGCCAGCAACATTGTAAAAGTCAGGGCGATAAGTATTATTTTTTTCATTCAAATGTTTTTTGCGAATATACAAATTTTGCCAATATAAAGGATAAAAAACGGAAATTTACGAAGCGGTTTCAGCCCCTTTCCATGTTTGATGTGCAAACCAAGAAAAATTCATTTTTCTTGTAATTGGCTAGCTTTAAGGCACTTACAATTAACTGTTTTTTGATTAGGAATTGGCAGGTGCAAACAAAGCCTTCAATTCCGTTGCATCCTGGGGATTCATTTTTCCTGCCAGGATCAAACTTAACTGCCTTCTGCGCAAAGCACTTTCGAAACGCGACTTTTCTTCGTCTGTTTCAGGCACCAAAACAGGCACATGTAAGGGGGAGCCGTTTTGATCAACCGCAACAAAAGTATAAATAGCTTCGTTACATTTCATTTTTACTCCACTTACATGGTCTTCGACCCAAACATCAATATACACTTCCATGGATGAAGTAAAGGCTCTTGAAACTTTTGCTTCCAGCGTCACTATACTTGAATGAAGAATTGGATTATTAAAGGATACATTATTCACGGAAGCCGTAACCACTACACGCTTGGAATGCCTGTGAGCAGAGATAGAAGCAACAATATCCATCCACTGAAGCAATCTGCCACCAAACAGGTTTCCCATTACATTGGTATCGTTGGGTAATACTACCTGAGTTTGAATTGTTAATGATTCTTTGGGCGTTTTCGATTTCATAAAATTTTTTTTTGCAAAGGTACTAAAGTTACGGATAACTAATAAAAACGAATTTACAGATTACAAATAACGAATGGTTACGAATTTACGAAACTGTATTTTGAAAAGTAACAAACACTATTTTGTAAATTCGTAACAGATTCGTTATCCGTAACCATATTATGTTGTATTGATTCGTACCTTCGTTGAAAAATTATAAAAAATGGAAAGTTTTTATCAATATATCAAACCGTTACACGTCATTTTTATAGTTACCTGGTTTGCCGGGCTTTTTTATATCGGACGATTATTTATTTATCATACCGAAGCAGAAGCAAAACCGGAACCCGAAAAAAGCATTTTGCAGACTCAATATAAACTAATGGAGAAACGCCTATGGTATGGAATTACATGGCCCTCCATGATATTAACTCTTATTTTTGGAGGCTGGTTACTTTGGATCTCTCCGTATTTATTATCAGAAGGATATTTTATTCTTAAGCTTTGTTTTGTAGGTGGACTTATTTCATATCACATACAATGTCAGGTGATGTTTAAACAATTACAGTCAAATGTTATAAAATACAGCTCCTTTAAGCTACGTTTATGGAATGAACTGGCAACAGTGTTTTTGGTTGCCATTGTGTTTTTAATTGAATTAAAAAGCAATACAGGCTGGGTTTGGGGAATGTTAGGCTTGGTGATCTTTTCAATTACCTTGATGTTTGCCGTGAAAATATATAAGAGAAGCAGGGAGAAGAAAGAAGGCAATTGATCAATTTTACAATTTGGCAGTAGGCAAATATTCAATTATGCAATTGGGGCAATTGGAAAGTAGGAAATAGATCAATTTTACAATAGGCAGTAGGCAACTTTTTAAAAAAAATGAAAACAATTGCCTGCTGTTTAACAGCCTATTGCCAAATTGCACAATTGTTTAATTGTTCCAAAGCTACATCCACTTCTTTCTTCGGAAATAGATCAATAAGGACCCGATCGTAACAATTATTACGAACCATGTTAGCGGGTACCCCCATTTTGAGTGAAGTTCGGGCATAAAGTCGAAATTCATACCGTATACACCAACAATAAATGTTACCGGAACAAAAATGGTAGTAATAATGGTTAACACTTTCATAACTTCATTCATCCTGTTGCTTACACTGGATAAATAAATATCCATCATGCCGGAAAGCAAATCTCGGAATGTTTCAACGGTATCAATCACACGCACGGAATGGTCGTGTAAATCCCTCAAATAAATATCTGTGGAGGGTTTTATTAATTCGGTTTCGCTGCGCTCTAAATTATTAATTAACTCACGCATTGGCCAAACAGCTTTGCGTAAAAAAATCATTTCACGTTTCATGAAATGCAGTTGTTTCAATGTTTCTTTAGTAGGCTCCTCCATCAATTCTTCCTCAAGCAATTCTATCCTGTCACCAAATTTTTCAAGAATGGTAAAATAACAATCTACTACTGCATCCAGTAGAGCATAGGCTAAATAATCAGCCCCCATCTTACGGATTCGTCCTTTCCCTTGACGAATCCGGTTTCGTATCATATCAAAAGCATCGCCTCCGTGTATTTCCTGAAATGAAATAACCATTCCTTCCATTAAAATAACCGTCAGCTGTTCGGAGCGAATTTCTTCATCATAGTAGATCATTTTCATGATCGATACCACATAAGTATCATAATCCTCAAACTTAGAACGCTGGTTTGTGTTTACAATATCTTCAAGAGTGAGGGCGTGAATGTTATAATGTTTACCTATCGCTTCAATTAATCCAACTTTATGTATCCCATCAACATTTATCCACTTTACCATGTTGGGATCCACCGATTCTAAACATTCAGCAAAGTCATAAAAATTTTTTTCAATAAATTGGGTTTCGTTATATTCAATGAGAGTGATCTTTACTTTCTCGGCAGTGTCTTTTCCACTATAAACAACTGTTCCCGGAGGGGCTCCGGCTTTATTTAGTACGTATTCCATATAAATCAATTTTACAATTTTTCAGTAGGCAATTTTACAAATCAACTTTAACAATTTTACGGCATACAATTATTCAAGGAGACAAATTGCCTACTGACAAATTGGAAAAATTGTAAAATTAATTTTTATTGCCTTCCAATACGATCACAATTTCACCTTTAATTGTTTTTTCTTTAAAATAATCCAGAATTTCCTGTAAAGTACCACGTTTTGTTTCTTCAAACATCTTGGTAAGTTCACGGGAAACGGAAGCTTTTCTATCAGCACCAAAAAACTCTATGAACTGCTCCAGTGCTTTTACCAGGCGATGTGGAGATTCATAAAAAATCATCGTGCGCGGTTCACTCACTAATGATTTAATTTTTGTCTGTCGCCCTTTTTTTTGAGGTAAAAAACCTTCAAAACAAAATGAATCACTTGGCAAACCTGAATTGACCAAAGCCGGCACAAATGCTGTTGCACCAGGCAAACACTCTACCTCTATCCCTTTTTTTATACACTCACGCACCAATAAAAATCCGGGGTCAGAAATAGCGGGGGTGCCTGCATCCGTTATTAATGCTATGCTTTCACCGCTTGCAATGCGGTCGGCAATCATTGTTGCCGTTTTATGTTCGTTGTGCATATGATGCGCAAACATCTTTTTTGTAATATTTAAATGTTTTAAAAGAATGCCGGATTTACGCGTATCTTCAGCTAATATCAGGTCCACCTCTTTTAAAATACGAATCGCTCGAAGGGTGATATCTTCAAGGTTTCCAATAGGTGTAGGTACAATGTATAGTTTCATAGATTTATTTATTCCTTCATTTCATCTTTAAGCTGTGTTCTTGTTATTATGGATGAATTCATTCCCCCTTAAAAAGGGGGTTAGGGGGATTCTTTTTGTTTTCATTAACCCAAATCTCAATTCCTCTAATTACATTATTCATATCCTTTTTCACTTGTAAATCTGTAAATCTTAATACGGTAAACCCTAGTTTTTCTAACTCCTTCTGGCGATAACAATCTTTTTCATATTTATTATCGTGACTACTTCTATCAATTTCAATTATCAAATTTAATGGTTTACAATAAAAATCAACAATATAATTTCCAAGAGGTTTTTGCCTGTTAAATTTGAACCCCATCATACTTCCTGCGCGTAATTTTTTCCATAAAAGCACTTCTGATAAAGTGGAATTATTCCTTAAAAGGCGCGAATCCGCTTTTAAATCTAAATTATAATCCACGAAAGGTTTTTTCAATGCGATGGGTTTATGAATTTATCCTATTTAATAACTTGCACTTTTAATCCCCCCTACCCCCCTTTTCAAGGGGGAATTAATTCGGCTGCAATTTTATTTGTTGCTGCACAAATTTCATAATCTCTCCATTTTAAATCTCTGTCACTTTTATTAATTTTGTAGATATGTACTAAATGACATTATCAATTTAAACATATCTTCAAATTCATTCAAAGGTAATGTTTCTGCTCTATCGTAAATATCGTGATACGCTTTTATTCCACCCATGGTGTAGATAAAAAAGGCTTTTACACCTTTTTCTGAAAAAAAATAATGGTCGCTATTGGCCGCTTTTCCCCGTATTTTTACATCTTTGATAAAACTGTTTTTCACATTTATTTTTACCAGATTGTCGAACTCTTCTTTAAAAACAGAACCATTTACCACGGTAATGCCATCCTCTCCGGTTCCCATAATATCCATATTCAATAAAAACCGAATGCTGTTGAGCGGGAACAACGGAGTTTCGGTATAATGTTTAGAACCAAGCAAACCAACCTCCTCAGCGCCAAACGCCATGAAGGCAATAGAATATTTTGGTTGGTTTTGTGGGATAGAATAATATTTTGCAAGGTTAAGTAACATCGCGCAACCGCTTGCGTTATCATTGGCGCCCGGGAAATAAGCATCTTTACCCATTTGCCCTAAGTGATCGTAATGGGCCGAAAAAACAATAAATGAATCGGGTTGCTCGGACCCTTTAACATAGCCAATGGTATTTTGAGATTGATAGTTGGGGATGAATTTATTTTCTATTACTATTCCACCTCCACCCTCCGCTTTTCTATAACCATTGTAATTAAAGCTGTCTGCTAATATCCGAATTTTCACAAAGTTTGAAACCGTTTGAGATTGGCTCCATGTCAACTTTTTTACTACTTCAATTGTTCCCGCTACCGAACTAGGGTTTAATCTTATCTTACTAAAATAAGCTAGTTTTTTTTTGTCAGTAACGCCTCTGTCATCAATCAGAATAAATTGATTTTTGACGGTTCTTCTAACAAATTTTCTAAATGTTCTATTACAAAGCGCATTGGTAGAATCAAAAACGTCTAAAGAATAATCCGCAGAAATACCTGGTGAAGATGGCTCTACTAAATAATTTTTTCCTGCAATTCCGGTAAAATTAAAATTCTTATTGCTTTTATCTGACAAGTTAAATTTTAATTCCAGTTTATCGGGAAATGTATTGATCGAAAAAGTAAAGGGTTGATAATAATCATCTTTGAACGGTTTTAATCCCAACTTTTTAAATTCCGACCGGATATAATTGGCAGCAATTTTATCTCCATCATTTACATAGCCACGCCCGTGCATGCTTTTTGAAGCCATTGTATCAACAATCTTTCGGGCATATTGATAAACTTCTCCTTTATTTTCCTGTGCAAAAACGGATGGACCGATGAAAGAAGAAAACAAAAAAATGAATAAGACCCGCAAAGCCGCAATCTCCTTTCTGACATTGAACTTATCCATGAATATTTATTTTGGCGGGTGAATTTTCACAACGCTTTTTTGATTAGTTTTGTACTACATTAATTGTGAATAAAAATACACTTTTAGGGAATGATAAATGATAAATGTTGAATTATAAATGATCTTACTCGATAATTCAACATCCAACATTTCCTTAGCATTTATAATTTAACATTCAACTTTCCCTTAGCATGTTCCTCGAAAACACCATTCATCCGCATAATCGCAAAGGCTCAATCGAAGTTATTTGCGGCTCTATGTTTTCGGGAAAAACAGAAGAATTGATACGAAGACTCAAACGGGCTCAATATGCAAAACAAAAAGTGGAGATCTTTAAACCCGCTATTGATACCCGTTACGATGATGTAAAAGTTGTTTCTCATAACAGTAACTCTATTCATTCCACACCGGTCCCTTCCTCAGGAAATATATTATTACTAGCAAGCGATGTTCAGGTTGTTGGTATTGACGAAGCGCAATTTTTTGATGCAGGTTTGGTTGATGTTTGCAATCAACTTGCTGATAGTGGTGTAAGGGTAATCATTGCCGGATTGGACATGGATTATTTAGGAAAGCCTTTCGGCCCGATCCCTGCATTATTAGCCATTGCAGAGCATGTTACCAAAGTTCATGCTATTTGTATGCGTTGTGGAAATGTTGCAAATCATTCACATCGCATTACTCAGGAATCATCCTTAGTATTACTTGGAGAAACAAATAATTATGAACCGCTTTGCAGAGATTGTTTTGTAGGTGCTATGCGGATAACTAATTTAGAGTAATTCCAAATTTATAATCTAAACATTTTTTTTATCAGCACCGATTTTTTTAAAAAATGAACCATACTATCTCAACCATTGCTACCGTAATTAATGCAAGCACCAGCGGCAATGGCAATACAAACACTGCGATCAAAAACCTGCTGATAGATAGCCGCAAACTCAGCAATGCGGAGACATCTTTATTTTTTGCCATTAAAGGCGAACGTCATGATGGCCATGCGTATTTAATTGATCTGTATGAAAAAGGTGTACGTCATTTTGTAGTTTCATCTTTGCCGCAAAACAATGCTGTCTTCAATAATTCGGTTTTTTTATTGGTAAAAGATACACTACTTGCCTTGCAATATTTGTGCGCCTTTCATCGTAAACAATTTAAAATTCCGGTTATTGGTATTACGGGAAGTAACGGAAAAACAATTGTTAAAGAGTGGCTGTATCAATTAATGCGTGAAGACAAAAACATTGTGCGCAGTCCAAAAAGTTTTAACTCACAGGTGGGTGTTCCTCTTTCTGTTTGGCAAATAACCGGAGAGAATAAACTGGGTATTTTTGAAGCCGGTATTTCAAAAACACAGGAAATGAGTTTGCTTGAAGCCATCATTCAGCCAACCATTGGATTGATAACCAACATAGGGCAGGCGCATGATGAAAATTTTGAAAATCAAAAGCAAAAGGTAGACGAAAAATTAAAGCTCTTCGTTAATTCAGAAGTCTTGATCTATTGCAAAGATTATTTATTAGTACACAATGAAATCACTATAAACAAAGCATTTAAGGACCTACAAGTTTTTTCGTGGTCGCGCAAGCTTCGTTCCGACCTGTTGGTAGGGCGTATCACTAAAGGCATTGCTGACACAAAAATTCAGGGCATCTACAAAAATGATTTCATCCAAATCAATATTCCTTTTACCGATGAGGCAAGCATCGAAAATGCTATCCACTGTTGGGCAATGCTGCTTTACTTAGGTTATGAGAACCCTGTAATAGCAGAACGCATGCGCTTTTTGAGCCCAATAGCAATGCGGTTGGAATTAAAAGAAGGCATCAACAATTGCTCCATCATCAATGATAGTTATAATTCCGATTTAGGTTCGTTGGCCATAGCGCTGGATTTTTTAAATCAGCAAAAACAGCATCCCAAAAAGACACTTATACTTTCGGATATTTTACAAAGCGGCCGGAATGAAGAAACACTTTATAAAGAGGTGGCCGAGTTGATCCACAAAAAGGGGGTTTCACGCCTGATCGGAATTGGAGATGGCATTTCCAACCAAACAAAACAATTTGATGTTGAAAAAACTTTTTACAGATCAACCGATGAATTTTTAAAAGAATTTAATAATTCGTTTTTTCGTGACGAAACTATTTTATTGAAAGGCGCCAGAGCCTTCGGCTTTGAAGCAATCAGTAAAATTATTCAACAAAAAGCACATGAAACGGTTTTGGAAATTAATTTGAATGCGATCGTTCACAACCTGAATTATTTTCGTGCAAAAATTAAATCGGACACCAAAATAATGGCCATGGTAAAGGCCTTTTCGTATGGGAGCGGAAGCTTTGAAATAGCCAATATACTTCAGTTTCACCGTGTTGATTTTTTAGCTGTCGCTTATGCCGATGAAGGTATTGAATTGCGTAAAGCGGGGATCACCATGCCAATAATGGTGATGAATCCTGAGGAGCAAAGCTATGATTCAATGCTTCAATACAACCTGGAGCCCGAAATTTACAGTTTCCGTGTGTTAAGTTTATTTGAAGAAACATTAAAACGAAGCGAGCACGACAGCGACCACCCTATCCCTATACACATCAAACTGGATACTGGCATGCACCGTTTAGGTTTTGATCCGGACGAAGTAAATGAACTGATCGTCCGCATCAAAAACAATAAACATCTTACCGTAAAATCCGTTTTTTCACATTTAGCTGCAACAGATGAAAGTGAACACGATGATTTTACATGGCAACAAATAAAACGATTTAATGAGATGAGTGAAAAAATAAAATCACATTTCACTTATCCAATTATGAAACATATATTAAATTCGGCCGGCATTACCCGTTTTCCTGATGCACAATTTGATATGGTGCGCCTGGGCATTGGATTATATGGCATTGGAGCCGGCACTTCAGAACAGAGCCAACTGCAAAATGTAAGCACATTAAAAACCAGTATTTCTCAAATAAAAAATATTCCTGCAAACGAAACCATTGGTTATAGCCGGAAAGGAATCGCAACCCGCGACATACAAATAGCTACCGTACCAATAGGGTATGCCGATGGGTTGAGCCGCAAACTTAGCGGTGGTAAAGGGAAAATGATCGTAAACGGTAAATATGCTCCTATTATCGGCAACGTATGCATGGATATGTGCATGATCGACATAACCGATATTAATGCGAGTGAAAATGATGAAGTGATCGTTTTTGGTGAAGCCTATCCCATCACAGAGGTTGCAAAGGATGTTGGAACAATTCCTTATGAAATATTAACCAATGTTTCAAGAAGAGTAAAAAGGGTTTATTATCAGGAATAGTATTTACTTTTTGTAAACAGATATTGGCTCAGCGGCAGCAATTACTTGCAGTGACCTTAAAACTTTCCAGCAACCACGCACGTTTTCTTATACTGCTTTACATTGCCGGATAGATCAAACACTTCAAAAAAGATGACGTAAATTCCGATGCGTGCTTTTTCGCGATCTGCGGTGATGCCATCCCAACTATAAGTTCCTTTCAAACCTAATAATTCGCTGCGTACCAAATTTCTTACTACGCGCCCTTTGCTATCGTAGATTGTAATATTTGCAACAAATCCAGGTGTATTGAAATGATAGTTGATATTTACAATATCATTGAATCCATCTTCATCCGGTGAAAATACTTCAGGAGTTATTTCTATCGCATCGTCCGTTTCCCCGGCATCGTTATATTGTGAGTTTTTATAGGCCGGTGTTGCAAAACCGATATCCTGAGCTGCCGAATGCCAATTGGTAAGGTCTTGGGTTGATCTGTTAAAATCGATACGCTCCAATGAAACTCCTTTGGTAATACTCAATAATGCAAATTGCATATAATCATAATATTTCAACAGGTCTATGATAGCGGAATTCGTTGCCAAACAAACGGTTCCGCCCGAAATACTAAGGGTCGGCAGGTTATCCACATCCAAAAACCCTTTTGGATTAGTTGTGTTATAATGGCTTTTAACGATTGAGCCATCTTCACTCAACACCAAATATTCTTGTGGAAAAATCAAATAACTTTCTGTAGAAATAGCGTAGATGCTTGTAAGCACATTGTTAACAGTGTCGTACTGAGAAATGGTCATTGTGTTTAAATCGATCACTTTATTTGAACGGTTATAAATTTCTACAAAATCAACACCATCCGTTTTTGGATCAACCAATATTTCATTGATAACAATATCGTTGGGCAACGCTGGTTCTGGTAAAGCAAAACGAGCTGTGTTTTCTAATCCAACAGGATTTCCGGCACAATCAGTGATCGCATTATTTATGGTGATGGTGTATATTGTTCCGATCTGTAATGCTGCTGATAATGCTAATCGTACACTTTTAAAATCAGGCGCAATTGGGCTTAGTTGTATTGGTAAACCAAGGCTGTTATCTATTGAATAGATCGCCAAATTCAGCATTGTAATGCTATCCAAAGCTTCATTAAAATAAACCTGAATAGTATCTGTTGCAATAACGGCTACCCTCAACACTTCCGGAGGTGTATTATCCGGATTATTGCCATTAGTTGAGTTTAATGTGCCCGGAGTTCCACCGGAAGTATTGAAAGAGGCTCTCCAGTTATCAATTCCAGCACAAGGATTATTAGGATCTATTTGCTCTAAACTCCATCCTCCATTTTTTTTAATTGCATCATGATACCATTGGTCGCTGTATGAAACAGTTGATATAACAGCTCCTTGCGGATTTTTTAATGTTAAGGTCTGTTCGGAATTTGTTAATGAAAAACTTGAAAACCCAACAGTAGCAATAGTAGAGGCGAAATCCGGTAAAGCGGCTGCTGATGTTAATACCAAAAAGCTATCAGCAAGAATGGTAATATTGGGGAAAACTTTTATTGTTGTTCCAATTGTGATTGTCCAATTGGTTAAGTTGATCGGGAATGCAGTTTTGTTGTAAAGCTCTGCATATTCATGGTTTGGTAACCCTACAACAGGGTCCGGATCAGCCATAATTTCATTTATCACCACACCAAATGCAGGTACGTCCTGTGCCGAAAAACTAATAAATGCAGGACTTAAGGCATTTCCGGAACAATCCGCCATATTGGTTAATGTAAGCGTATACGTTGTGGAGGAAACCAATGGAGTGCCTAAGGTTAAAGCGGCACATGTCAGCGTGCTGTTAGCTGTATCTGCTATTGGCGTTCCGATTCCATTGTTGATATTAAAATTTGTAAGAACGGAAATTTGTGTGGCATCCAAAGCTTCACTAAAACAAACATTAATATGGATTGAATCAACAACTGTAACGCTTGAAATTGTTGGCGCTGTGACATCAGTAGCTATTGAATAGACACTGTTTTGTGTTCCGGGCGTACCACCACTGACATTAGTTGAGGCGATCCAGTTAGTGGATTCCAAACAATTTACCCCTGAATTAGGATTGATCAATTCCAGCGACCACCCACCGGCTTTTTTAGTTGCATCCTGATACCAGCTATCGGAATACCCAACAGAATCAATAAATGCAAGAGTATTGTCCTTTAAATAAATTTTGTCGCCCGTATTGTTCAGAGATGGAAAACTACTCACTCCCATTCTGTTTCCAAACGGTGTGAACAAAGCTGTATCAGCCAAACTGCAAATAATTAAATATTGATTTGCTGAAAGGTTGTATGAGCTCAATGTTGCAATGGATGAGCCATCCGTAAATTTCCATCCATTTAAATTAATTGTATTGGCACTTCTGTTATAAATCTCAATAAACTCAACAGCCGGCAAACCTAATTGAGGGGAGGGGTCTGCAAAAATTTCCGTTATGATAACATCTTTGAATGAAGGTAAAGAAGATATGAAATAGGTAAAAATGGTATTGGCCGTTGTAATTGCGTTTGCGCTAAAATCCTTAACATTGGTTATCGTGAGGGTATTGGCAAGTCCGCTGGTAAAGGTACCTGCAAAAGTTAAATGAACCAAACTTAAATTAACAGCATCCCTTAAAGCCACAGTAGGATTACCTAAACTATTATTAGCGGTATAATTAGTAAGGGTTTGGGATGTTGTAAGATCAACATTTTCGCTGAACAACACATCCACCTGAGTACTTGAGATCGCTGTTGATGACACAATTGAAGGTGGGGTTACATCAACTACAATTGCACCATTATAAAAATCATCAAAATAAAATTTGGTAATGTTTCCTACCGTATAAACACAAGCCACACCAAAGAAACCAGTTGTGGTATGTGTGTTGTCTGTTCCTGAAATTTCGAAAGCATAAGCTGTGCCTCCTGTTACATCCACATATAAACTCCACACACCAGAGGCATTACGAGTTACTTTTACACCGATTGCAAAAGATGCTGCAATTTGTCCATTGGTACAACGTGCAACAGAAGTACTTGTTGAGCCGGTTTGACGAAAAAGTTCCACCGCATCATTACTTAAAGCTTCACCAAATTGCAAATAATAACCGTTCAAAGGGCCTTCTAAATTAGCCTGATCCGATGCCAGGTAAACTCTTCCGTAATTACTGGATGAGGGGGCGAAAGTTTGTTTAATATAAAAACGCCATTCAATATTATTTAAAGATGAGGCAGGACTTGGGGTAGAAAGATAACTTGCACCAGCTACTGTATTGTTTAGTTGCAGCTGCTGTGATGTATTTACGATAAATTCAGCTGCATCCCCACTCCATACAGGGCTGGAGGTAAAGTCGCCATCTGTAAAATTATCTGTTACTTGTGCTGTAACAAAAGAAGTGATGAAAAGAAAAGATAAAAATAGGATGCGCATCTTGTTTCAATTATCTTGTGTAAATTATAGAAAAATCTCCTGATAACAATATAAGAACTGCTAAATTAACAAGATAATTGGATTAAAAGGAATTAAGGGTTAAAAAGCTATTATCATCCGGCAGCTATTTCCGCTTTTTTGTCTTAAATTATACAACTTTTTTAAAATTAGTTTATGAATAATTAAATCTGTGTTGTCGGTGTCAATATTTAACGGCCGAGTTGTTATATTTACAAAATTATTAATCATTAACAAAAGAGGGAGAGTTAACAAATGAAAGTAGCAGTAGTTGGTGCAACAGGTTTAGTAGGAACAAAAATGATACAAATTTTAGAGGAACGGAATTTTCCGGTGACAGAATTAATTCCAGTGGCCTCTGAAAAGTCGATTGGAAAGGAAGTTTTGTTCAATGGAACTAAATATAAAGTGGTTGGAATGCAAACTGCCATTAACATGAAACCTGATGTGGCTCTGTTTTCGGCTGGGGGAGGTACATCGCTGGAGTGGGCACCCAAATTTGCCGAGGCAGGAATCACGGTCATTGATAATTCATCGGCCTGGAGAATGGACCCTTCAAAAAAGCTGATCGTTCCGGAGATAAACGCACGTGAATTAAGCGGCCTTGATAAAATTATTGCAAACCCCAACTGTTCAACAATACAAATGGTGGTGGCTTTAAACCCCTTGCACAAAAGATATAACATTAAAAGAATAGTGGTTTCTACCTACCAATCAGTTACCGGTACTGGTGTTAAAGCTGTGGACCAATTGATGAACGAACGAAAAGGCATTAAAGGAGAAATGGCCTATCCCTACCCTATCGACTTGAATGTGATCCCTCAAATTGATGTTTTTACAGAAAATGGTTACACCAAAGAAGAGATGAAAATGGTGAATGAAACAAAAAAAATCATGGGTGACACCATTCGTGTTACTGCAACCACTGTGAGAATACCGGTTATGGGCGGACACAGCGAAAGCCTGAACATAGAATTTGAAAAAGAATTTGACCTGACTGACGTACGTGAATTGCTGGCAATGGCTCCCGGGGTGATTTTGGTAGATGATGTAAAAAATTTAAAATACCCCATGCCGATGGATGCTCATGATAAAGATGAGGTATTTGTTGGCCGTTTGCGCAGGGACGAAACGCAGGAAAAAACATTAAACATGTGGATCGTTGCTGAC
Source organism: Bacteroidia bacterium (assembly GCA_030654175.1). Lineage (GTDB taxonomy): Bacteria > Bacteroidota > Bacteroidia > 2-12-FULL-35-15 > 2-12-FULL-35-15 > 2-12-FULL-35-15. The sequence continues at coordinate 332,506 of JAURXZ010000024.1, read as the reverse complement.
AATCTTCGCAAAGGCGCAGCTACCAATGCAGTGCAGATAGCGGAATATTTGCTGGAGAATAAACTGGTTTAATTAGTGTCTGTCCGTAATGTCAGAGAATAGCCACGGATTTCACAAATTTAAAATCAAAAAATGCCTTTAATTCGTGTAATTCGTGGCATGTATTGTTTTTATTGAGTGTTCTCATTATTAAAAATCTGCAATTCTTATATCTCAATTCTCATAACTAATTATTATTATCTTTGCGCCCGCATTTAAAGGTATTATAATAAATAAAAATGGATAAAAATTCGATAATAGGTCTCTTAGTAATTGGTGCAATTTTAATTGGTTGGATGTTCCTGACCAAACCATCTCAACAGGAGCTTGCAATACAGCAACATCAGCACGATTCGGTTGTTCAATTTGAAAAACAGGCACTACAACAAAAAGCGGATATCGCGTCAAAAGCAACAGGTATCAATGCACTTACCGCATCTGGCTTGGCAGATTCTACAGGAGTAATAAGTGATTCTGCAAAAGCGATCATCAACAAACAGGCCTATGCGGATTTCGCAAATGCAGCAATTGGCGAAAACAAAACCATTACCCTTGAAAACGAGGTGATGAAAGTAAACGTTTTTACAAAAGGCGGAAGAATAGCCTCTGTTGAATTAAAAAATTACAAAACATTTGACGCCAAACCATTGATCTTGTTTGATGCAGACTCCTCAGCACAAAACATTAGTTTGCAGGTAAATTCTAAAATGCTTTCTACTGACTCCTTATACTTTGAGCCGGAAGGCAGCAGCTTTAGTTTGACAGGAAAAAATTCTAAAAGCCTTGCTATGCGCTTATACGCGGGAAGCAAAACAAAATATATTGAGTATTTATATACAATGAACGGGGATGAATACATGATGGGATTCCGTGTAAACATTGTTGGAATACAAGATATTGTTTCGCCAAGCGCCAACGCCTTAACACTTAACTGGAGCATGAAAACTCCAATGCAGGAGCAAAACCATGAAACGCAACAAGCGGCATCCACTATTTATTTTAGTCCGGTTGGTGAGAATGTAGACAGGATAAGTGAATCAGACGAAGAAAAAAAGACACTGGAAACAGCTGTTAAGTGGATCGGCTTTAAGCAACAGTTTTTTACGGCTGCAATTATTGCTGATGGAACGTTTGAAAAAGCAGCTGACATTGAAACAGCAATTGAACACGGATCTAAAAAATATGTAAAGAGATATTCAGCTGCTATAGCTATTCCTTACAAACATTTGCAGTCCGAAACATTTGGAATGCGTTTTTATTTTGGCCCTAACCACTTTAAAACACTTAAACAATATGATATTGAATTAGAAAAACAGATCAATTTGGGCTGGAAGATCTTTGGATGGTTAAATCGATTTTTAACAATTCCGATTTTTAATTTCCTGAGCGGTTTCAATTTGAACTATGGTATCATTATCCTTATTTTAACAGTGATCCTGAAATTGTTATTATTACCGATCGCCTACAAAACGGTGCTATCATCTGCTAAGATGAGGGTATTGAAACCCGAAATTGATGAACTGAATGAGAAGCATAAGGATGACGAGCCAATGAAAAAACAGCAAGCTACTATGGCGCTGTATAAACAAGCAGGCGTTAATCCTATGGCTGGTTGTATCCCTGTATTATTGCAAATGCCTATTTTGATCGCGTTGTTCAGCTTTTTCCCGGCATCCATTGAGTTACGCCAGGAGCCTTTCCTTTGGGCGCATGACCTTTCCACGTACGACTCTGTTTATAATTTTGGTTTTGCTGTGCCTTGGTATGGTGATCACGTGAGTTTGTTTGCGCTGTTAATGACCGCCTCTACCCTTTTATATACCTGGAGCAACAGTCAGCTTATGGGCACATCTAACCAAATGCCGGGCATGAAATGGATGATGTATCTGATGCCGATCCTGTTTCTTGGATTTTTAAATAACTATTCAGCAGGATTAAGCTGGTATTATTTTCTTGCGAATATGATCACTTTCGGACAAACATGGGTGATGCAAAAATTTGTAATTGATTCGGATGCTTTGCATGCTAAAATTCAGGAGAACAAAAAGAAACCTAAAAAGGTATCAAAATTCCAGGAGAAATTAGAGCAAATGACCAAGGATCGTCAACAACAGATCGGTCAAAAGAAAAAATAACATTGGTGAAAATTCAATGCTCCGGTTGAGTATTGATACACGTTGGTGAATCAGAGCTTGTCGGGGGCCATGTGCCGGTTGTTTTGAAATAAAGGTTAAAATTTAATGATTAGAAATTTAATATATTAAAAAATGAAATTTCACAAAGAAGGCATTCCATCATTGATCATCACCATAATTGTGGTTGCAATCATAAATTTTCTGACCTGTTATTTTTTCTCTGAATATTCTATAATATTATGGCTGGGGTATCTTTTATCTGCCTTTTTATTAATTACCATTTTACAATTTTTCCGGAGTCCAAACCGTGGCATCATTATCAACGACAACCATATTATAGCTCCTGCCGATGGCAAGGTGGTGGTAATTGAAGAAGTAACGGAAACAGAATATTTTAAAGACAAACGCCTTCAGATCTCCATTTTTATGTCACCCATCAATGTGCATATTAATCGTTACCCTATTAGCGGGATTGTAAAATATTCAAAATATCATCCGGGTTTATTTTTAGTGGCCTGGCACCCGAAATCATCTACAGATAATGAACGCACAACAATTGTAGTGGAACACAAAAACGGACAAGCCGTATTATTCAGGCAAATTGCAGGTGCCTTGGCCAGACGCATTGTAAATTATGCTAAAGAAGGGGATGTTGCTGTTCAGGGAAATGAGTTCGGCTTCATTAAATTCGGTTCGAGAGTAGACTTATTGTTACCTTTAAACGTGAAGGTGAAAGTAAATCTTGAACAGAAAGTGCGTGGCCGCGAAACCGTTATTGCTACCTTCGAATAACCCATTTTAACAATTATTAACGATGAAAAGCAATAAAATTTAAATTTAGCATTATCTTTGTTATTGAAATCGAAAACGAATTAATCACTTAAAACCATAATCTACATGAAAAAATTATTTTTATTGTTCGCATTTACCGGAATCGTTGGAGCTTCTTCAGCAGTAACTGTTACCGCTTTAACTACAGGAACTGTTATCACTTTAGGTGGTGAAGAGAAAAAAGACGAGAAAAAGAAATGCGATAAAAAGAAAGCATGTTGCAAAAAAGATGAAACTGCTGCTGCAAGTACTACTTCTGAAGGAAAAGCAGAAGCTAAATCTTGTCACGGTGGAGAAACTAAAGGAAAAGCTTGTTGCAAAGGAAAAGCTGAAGCAAAGGCTGATGTAGCACCAGCAGCAACTCCTGCTAAGTAATTAATTCAATTCAATAAAAAACCCGTCATGCAAATTGCCTGACGGGTTTTTTTATTAAAAATTTTGATTCGAATTCGTTAACAAATCCGAGAAAGATAAAATGAAAAAAATAATTTTTCTCGCAACAACAATTACCATGCTTACTTTCGTTGCATGCAAAAAAGTAAAAAATGAAACCATGACTGTTGTGAGAGATTGCACAGGGACATACCTTCGCTTTAACGAAAAAGACTATAATGTTTGTAATCTCGAAAAGGTATCGTCATTTCCAAACGGGATATTGGTTACTGCGACTTTTAAAAAAATTAAAAATTGCACAGGGGGTGCCATTTGCCATATGTACCACGAAAATGAAGGATGGATTCAGGTCGAAAAAATAAAATAGGGTAAACAAAACACAAAACGAAGAAATCACTTTACTTTACCACTATCCTACCCAACAAAACATTTAATTCTTTTTTAGTTTTAAGTAATTGATGCTGCGTTTGCATAAGTGTCATCATTTCCTCATCAGGAGGATTTTCTTTTAATCTCTTTTGAATATCATGGATCATCATTTCCAGCCTGCGGCTTTTTAAGGCATACACGGCATGGTACAACGATTTTTTAAGAACATCCTCTTCCATTGTAGTATAAATACTATGTTGTTCCCAATTAGAAAGGAAATAGGGGCTGCTTATCAAATCTACTGTCAGGTATGAAATAGCGGTGTTCTCATGACTAATAAAATAATTATAGTCCGGTACTTTTTCATTATCCAGATGCTGAACAAATTCTTTGTAAATACTATGGTATAGCGCGTTTTCAAAAACAATATTATCATGTTGTAATTCATGTATCGCTAAAGCTGCAAGAGGGATTTCAATTTGTACGGGTTGGTTTTTTTCATCCGTCTCCTCCCCGTCTACTACTACATTTTTATTTCCATAATTGAGTAATAAACGAATTATGTCCCGCTCCTGATGTTCTGCAGTGGCATCCAGCAATTGTTTCTTTTCCTCAATTTGCAATGCTTCTACAACTTCCGACTCTGTGTTGGCTGGGGCTGTGGTGTTATGCGAATTGCTTTTTTCATTGAACTTTTTGCTTCGTATCTTATTCAACTCGCTCAACAGAATTTGTTCTTCCATATCCATGATACGGCTGCATTCTTTCACATATACCGAACGATAAATAGCTTCGGGAATAAGCGCAATGCTTTCAACAATTTCTTTGATAAGTCCTGCTTTTTTTATGGGATCGTTTTGTACATCACCCATTAATAAATTTGTTTTGAACGAAATAAAATCTTTCGAATTGTTTTTAATAAAGGTCTTCAACTCTTCGCTACTAACACGTTTCGAGTAAGAGTCCGGATCTTCACCATCAGGAAACAACAATACTTTAACGTTCATCCCCTCTTCCAAGATCAAATCGATCCCTCTGAAACTGGCTTTAATACCCGCGTTATCACCATCATACAAAATAGTGATGTTGTTGGTGAACCTGCGGATCAATTTTATTTGCCCCACAGTTAAAGAGGTACCACTGCTCGCTACCACATTTTCAATTCCCGATTGATGCATGGATATTACATCCGTATAGCCCTCTACCAAAAAACAATTGTCCTGCGCAATGATCTCTTTTTTGGCAAAAAATATTCCGTACAACACATCACTCTTGTGGTAAATATCCGTTTCAGGAGAGTTGATGTACTTAGCGGTTTTTTTATCCGTGCGCAGTGTGCGGCCCCCAAAGGCAATCACGCGGCCTGTTGCATTGTGAATAGGAAACATTACACGGCCCCAGAAACGGTCAAGCAACTTTGAACCGGCCTTCTCTGTAGAGGGTGCAATTTCGGCATCTTCATTAAAAGAGGGTGAAGGGTTTTCATTTTTATATTCAAGCGTAAGCCCGGCCTTTACAAGGTATTCCGCTTTATACCCGGTCTTTATTGCAATATCGGTAAACGCACTTCGGTTAGTTAAACAATAGCCCAGCTGAAACTTCTGAATAATATCTTCTCTAAAACCTCGCTCTTTGAAATAGCCCAGCCCTATTGATTTTCCTTCATCGGTGTTGTATAAATTTTCAGAAAAATTCTTTTGAGCAAAAGAAGAAACTACAAACAAACTCTCACGATCGTTCTGTGATTGCAACTGTTCAGGCGATTGCTCTTCTTCTACAATGTGTATGTTATACTTTTTTGCAAGATGTCGCAAGGCATCAGGATACGACATCAGCTCTTTCTCCATCACAAAATTTATCGCATGCCCTCCTTTACCACAACCAAAACATTTGTAAATACCCTTTACCGGTGATACATAAAATGATGGTGTTTTTTCATCGTGAAAAGGACACAGGCCAATAAGATTAACGCCACGTTTTTTAAGCGTAACATAATCCCCAACCACTTCCTCAACGCGAGCAGCTTCAAAAATCTTATCTATGTCTTCTTTGTGTATCAAAATATTTTTTTACCGGACAGGTTTTTAAAACTGTCTTTTTTGAATTGCCTTAATTGTAATATTTTTATCTACTTAACTATTCATTCACCAAAATTGAAATGCTAATTTACGAATAATTAAGGAAATAAAATGTTTCGCGATGTACCTTTTCAATGGGCTAATCCCACTTATGGGTGATTACTGATTTGTTTGTCTATAAAATTTTGTGGCCATACGTCAGCATAACAGCATTGTGATCTGAAACATTTGATAAGTTGATGGCTGTCACACTCTTTTAAAGAAATCATTATGATATTTGTTCAACTATTATTATTGTAAATGAAACGCCCAAAAACATTACTGGTTTATTTTTTTCTTTCCTATTTCTTCTCCTGGATTATTTTTATAATGCTTGCACTCAATCATCATAAAATTATTTTTCTTTTTCCTGATGATGCAGCCCATGCACGCACACAGGATGTATGGCATGCCTTAGGAGGATTCGGTCCTTTTTTAGGTGCCATAATTACATTGAAATTGTTTTTTAATAAAAATTCTATCAGGAATTTCTTGAAATCATATTCATACAAGGATCTTACTACCAATCGATTGATAATTGCACTGTCACCAATTCTCTATTTAATATTTGCAATTTTTGTTGATCGATTTATCAATCACGAATGGTTTAGTGTTTCGGATTTCTTTCGCAGCAATCAATTACTTTCGCCAATAAATTTTCTTGCCTGGTTTTTCCCTCTTATTACATATGGTTTTGGAGAGGAAGCGGGTTGGCGGGGTTTTGCGTTGCCATTTTTACAAAGTAAATATTCTGCATTTGTTGCAAGTTGTATTCTCTCAGTTTTCTGGGTGTGCTGGCATATTCCCTCTTTCTTTTACCGTTATGAATTGAACAGCGCCATGCTTATTGGATTTATATTAGGGATTTTTGCCGGTTCTTTATGGCTCACTTTTATTTTTAATTACACCAGAGGTAGTTTGCTTGCAGTAAGTATCTGGCATTTTACATGGAATATGGTATCAATGATCGGACAAACAGAAATGGTTGCAGCAACTATGAGTACATTAATTATGTTGCTGGCTGTGTACGTTGTTCTGAAATACAAGGGAAAAAACCTGGCTCCGTTTTTCAAAACAACTTTTCTTGAAAAGTACAATTCATCTATTGCTTAGAAACAACAATAACGTATCATGCTCTTTTGTTTTTAATTGCCTCAAACGCCCAATTTTACTACGTTACGGGACTAACCATAATAATTGAAAATAAATATTCTTAAATCTCTAAAGGTGCATTTATCGGCAAATCTAACATTCCAACACCTTCTGTTCTTCAATGTAAACCAATAATTTTTCAGTAACAGAATAACCCATTTGGTTTAACAGGTCGGCATATTGAAGTATTTGTTTTTTGTGATCCGGTTTTTCTTCGCCTGTTTTATAATCAATGATTACAGCGGTTGATTGTCCTTCCTTTCCTTTCAAAACCGGGTGAAATACAACTCTGTCCAAGCGAAACTTTTCACCGGTCAATGAAATAATTTCGCTTTCATTTTTCACTTTTAATCCTTGTGCAAAATGGGCTTTTAATTTAGGCAGCTTGATGATCTTTTTAATTACAGTTAGCAAATTTTCTTTTTCATCTGCCGTAACCAGCCCCTCCAGGAACATTGAATTTACAGCAGATTCAATATCCTCCACTGATTTTATTTTTGCCAGTGCAGTATGCACCATCACACCGTAATCTTTTTTACTTTCTGTTATTTCCAGATTCCAGATACTTGGTGCTGCAGCACGCATTTTAATATGATTTCGCCACTGGTTTGAGTTAAAAGTTAAAAGTTTAAAGTTTTGAGTTTCGGCACCTTTTAAATGTTGTTTATGTGTAGTTTGTTCACCAAAAGTATAAACGGTCTTCCCCTCCTGCCAATCGCCATTCTGTTGGTAGTAATGAGCGAACATATCGCTAACAGTGCTCAAATTACCAGGTGATTTCGATGGCTTTCCGGTAAGTATATACAAACGTTCTTCGGGGCGTGTAAGGGCTACGTATAGCACATTCAGGCTATCAAGCAACGACTTGTTTTTTTCATCATCATATTGATCACCATAAGGCGTTTCCCGCAAACTTTCACTTGCAGAAACCAATGCTGATTGCAATTGCGGGATCTTATTGTTTTCCAGATCCACCCATAAGTGCTTTTTCCCTTTTTCCACTTTTCCGTTGGAGAATGGTAATATCACAGCCGGAAACTCCAATCCTTTTGCACGATGGATCGTCATAATAGTAACCGCATTCATTCCCAGGGGAACAATTAATGAAGCTTTCTCTTTTTTATCTTCCCAATAATCAATAAAATCATTCAGGTTGTTATTTTGTTTAATAGAATAATTCAACACCTCATCCAGATAAAATTGAATGTAAGCATTGGGGATCGTATTGAGTTTAAATAAGCGCACCAACTCTTCACACAGCTCATACAATGCCATTTTAGAAAGGGCATTACTATTAAAATCGCGGCAAACTAATTTAATTACAGAAATAAAATCCTGTTTATTTTCTACTAACAATTGGTTTATGTCTGTATTTTCAACACGTTTGGAAGCAACAAGGTATTCTAACAATTCGGCTTGTATTATTTGGTCGCTCGTATTATTTAAATACCGGAGCAGGGAATAAATAAAATTCACCTCAGCTGAATTGCTCAGTAATAATGAATCAGAAGAGATCACTTCAATTCCTTTATTGGATAAATAATTGGCGATCTCGCTGCCATCGGTATTCTTACGCACCAATATAGCTACGTCCCTTAATTGAAAATTTTGTATCAACAGATCCTGAATGATAAGATAGGTGCGTTCTAAATTCTGTTCCCGCATTTCTTCTTTTTCAGCATCCAAAAACTCCACCTGAACAAATCCGCCACTATTTTCAGGGTTAAAACCCTGTTCTAATGTTTCATAAATACTTTTAAATTTTTCATTTAATTTATTGGAAAGTGTTCTGAAAATAGCATTATTAAATTCTATTATTTCGCGCTTACTGCGATAATTTTTATCCAACACCTGTGGATTGTGATTTCGCTTCAATGCTTGTTCCCGCTCTAACACCAAAGGATTATTATTGTGTGCAAATACTTCTGGCAACATGGCAAACTGTTCCACTTCACCTCCGCGCCATCGATAAATAGCTTGTTTACCATCACCTACAAGCATTGTAAAATGTCCGCTTGCCAGCGAATTATCAATTAATGGCAACAGATTTTGAAATTGTAAAACAGAGGTATCCTGAAATTCATCGATCAGATAATTATTATACCGCTCGCCCAAGCGCTCATAAATAAAAGGGATTGGCTCGTTCAATACGATCTTTGCAATTAATTTATTGAATTCCGAAATGTGTAAAATATTGTTTTGAGCCTTATACTCATTGAGTAGTTTTTCAATTTCATTCAATACTGCCAACGAATAAATAGTAGTATTTATTAATCTGAATAATGTTACTTCCTGCAAATTATGTTGGATGTAAGCAAAAGCCTCATTGTATAATTTAGTTAACGTACCTTTAATAGCATCAATACCTGCTTTGTCAGACACAGAGGCTTTACCGGCATACCAACTATCCGAATCAATATTTTTTTGAATGGTAGCTGAGGGTGTTAATTTATCAAAACGTGATTCAGCAAGGTAGGTAAAATACTTACCAATTCCATTTGCTCCGCCTGCAAATTTCTCGTGTTCGATCCCCGCATCACTGATAATTTTCAATGCCTCTTTTCCGCATCCATTAATAAATGCTTCAAATTTTTTGATCTCCTCCTGTATCGTATCTTTTATTTTAAAAAAATCACTAACGCTTAACTGCCTTAGTTTTTCTATATGTACAGCACCATCTTCAGTCAATAGATTTTTAGCAAAATATTTCAGATCATTTTCTATGTGCCAGCTTTTTTCATCATCCGTTTTACTTTCAGTAAATTCTACTAATGCTTTTGTTAAAGTTTCATCAGTCCCGATCTGCGCTATTAATAGGTCAATTGCTTGCGTCAGCAATTTATCATCATCCATTTCCAATTCAAAACTCATTGGAATTTTAAGATCGAACGCAAAGGTGCGCACTATCTTATGCACAAAGCTGTCGATGGTTCCGATCGCAAAATCGGAGTAATTATGCAACACCTCCGTAAGCACATTATTGGCGCGTTTCCGGATGATGGTATCATCTACCTGTTGGCGGAAATTTAATTTTTTATGTTTTTTTAATTCGGCAAGTAATGTTTTTGTTCCTCCCGAAAGTTTTGTGTAATCGTCCTGAGAAAGCTCTTTCAAGGCTTTGATGATTCGCTCTTTCATTTCAGATGCGGCCTTATTGGTGAAGGTAACGGCTAAAATATGACGGTATGCTTTGGGGGGATTGGATTCATCGTTCAATGCCAATGCCAGGTACTCTTTCACCAATGTGAACGTTTTTCCTGATCCGGCCGATGACTTATATATGGTGAAATTTTTATCTGACATATTAAAATTAACGATACATGGTGTGCAATCACCATGAATAGTTATGCAAAATATACATTTCTCAAGTAATATCCTAGACAGCTTTTCGAAAAAAACTGAGATTATGCTATAAGCCAATTTAACCGATGCAACTATTTTGTTTGAAATAACATCATCCTTGAAAATAAAATTTCTGATGTCTTAAATGTATTTAACCATAATCTATAAAACATGAAAACTAAACTAAAAAAAATTACCTTATTTCTTATGCTAATATTTATGGTTAATATAAATTATGGCCAACCCCCTCTCGGTTGTGATAATTTTGAAACATACAATTGGCAACCAACTGGAGATACATTAGGATATACACAGAGTGGTAATTATCCAATTATCAATGTTCCTTATTTTGATACTGCATCGACTTTAGGAACTTGGGAATTCAATCAGAATTTCCCGGGAATCTATGGCGCTTACACAGGTGCCAATTTTTCTTTTAATGGAAGCGCGCAGGTAATAACCTATGAAATATATGGCGGTTACAGCCAATTTAATCAAATGGGGTTTTCTGTTAATGGATCTTCAACCAGTTCTTTAAATGGCGGTTTTCCTATCACAATAGGTGGAATTGTAGTTAATTTGGACACAACTGCAACTAATTTTTCTAATTGGGAAAATGTTTATTTGTCATTCTCAGGAAATGTTAATGAGATTGAGATTTATTGCTTTGAATCGGGAATTTTACAAATGTGCGTTGACTCTTTGGATAATACTCCTTGTAATGATTTTACAACATACAATTGGCAACCAAATGGAGATACATTAGGATATACACAAGGTGGTATTTATCCAATTATCAATGTTCCTTATTTTGATACTGCATCGACTTTAGGAACTTGGGAATTCAATCAGAATTTCCCGGGAATTTATGGCTCTTACACAGGTGCCAATTTTTCTTTTGATGGAAGCACGCAGGTAATAACCTATGAAATATATGGCGGTTACAGCCAATTTAATCAAATGGGGTTTTCTGTTAATGGGTCTACCACCATTGCTTTAAATGCGAGTTTCCCTACCACAATAGGTGGAGTTATCGTCAATTTGGACACAACTGCAACTAATTTTTCTAATTGGGAAAATGTTTATTTGTCATTCACAGGAAATGTTAATGAGATTGAGATCTATTGTTTTGAATCAGGAATTTTACAAATTTGTGTTGATCCACAAAATGTTAATACCATTTCTGAATACAATAATATTTATGATATAAATGTATATCCTAATCCGGCAAGCAATAACATAACAATAGTTAATAAAAGCAAAATTGAACAAAACTTTAATTTTTCGTTAATGAACATACAAGGACAGCAAATTGTAAATGATCAAATAAATTTTGCATCAAGTCACAATATTGATGTTAGCGGTTTGAGCAACGGGGTTTATATTCTTTCCTTACACAACAATAAAATAAATTACGTAAGTAGAGTTGTAATTCAAAAAGATTAATTGGTGGTTTCCTTTGAGGCCCTAACTTGAAATTAAAAATTACTTGCTTTTTGCTCTACAGTTTCGTAAATTCGTAACGTTACTTATCCGTAACCGGAGCTATGAAAAAAATTATTACCCTTTTTAATTTCCTTTTAATTTTCTCTGGCCATTTTTTGTATGCCCAGGAAACCAATATTGTCCCCGGCAACCTTTTGGTCATGGTAAGTTCAGAAGCTGATGCAGTAAAGCTTTCCAATGGCCTGCAATTTGTTAGTGGACGTAAAACTGATTTTAAAGTTGAACGCCTTCTTTCAAGATCAATGCACATTTATTTGTTTAATTTCAATGCTGCCACTATTGATAATGCTGAAATGCTGAATGCTGTTAGGCGAAGCTCTTTAGTAAAAATTGCACAATTTAATCACACCTTTACAGAACGCGCTACCCCTAACGACCCTCAATTTGGTGCAATGTGGGACATGAAAAACACCGGACAAAGCGGTGGCACACCTTTGGCGGATATTCAGGCAACAGAAGCCTGGGACATAACTACCGGTGGATTAACCTCTCAGGGTGATACCATTGTGGTTGCTGTTATTGACGGTGGATTTGATCTGAGCCAGCAAGATTTAGATTTCTGGAAAAATTCAGATGAGATACCCAACAACAGCATTGATGATGATAACAATGGCTATATAGATGATTTTGATGGATGGAATGGTTCAAACGGAACGGATAATTTTCCGGTTTCAAGTCACGGAACACACGTATCCGGAACTGTTGGGGCCAAAGGGAATAATGGAATTGGGGTAACCGGGGTAAACTGGAACGTAAAAACGATGGCTGTATCTTACGGTTCATCAGGTGGTAGCTTTGAATCAAATGTAGTGGCTTCTTATGCCTTTGTGATGGATCAGCGGAGGGAATACAACGAAACCAATGGTGCAAAAGGCGCTTTTGTGGTTTCAACCAACTCTTCTTTTGGTGTTAACAATGGTCAGCCAAGTGCTTACCCGCTATGGTGTGCAATGTATGATTCCTTAGGTTCGGTTGGGATTTTGAGCGCTGGAGCTACGGCTAATGCAAACTTTAATATAGATGTAACAGGCGATATTCCCACTGCTTGTGAAAGCAATTGGCTTGTTACCGTTACCAATACAACCAATACCGATTCAAAAAACAGCAGTTGCGGATATGGTGCCACCACCATTGACTTAGGCGCTCCCGGTACAAACATCACCTCCACCTACCCTTCCAATTCCTATTCGGCTATTTCGGGAACATCAATGGCTACACCACACGTAGCGGGAGCCATTGCCTTAATGTACTCCGTTTTTTGTCCGCAGTTTATTATCAATTACAAGGCTGATCCGGCAGGTATTGCACTGATGGTTAAGGATTCACTGTTAGGCGCAGTTGATCTCATCCCATCTATGAGTGCAGGAATTACCCTGACTGGTGGGCGGTTGAATTTATTTAAAGCTGTAAAAGCTGTTCAAAATTATTGTTCGCTTGTTTCTGTTGGTGATATTTTACCTTTTCACGATTCTTTTGAAATTACAAACGTGTATCCAAACCCGGCCAATAAAACACTAAACATTGTTTACAATAGTTCTCTGCTATTGGGTAATCAAATATCTGTTGCGCTGGTAAATGTATTGGGTCAGGAAGTGAAACGCATCAAAATGGATAACAACGCCTCGGGGATACAGCACCTTAGCATGGATCTAAATTCCATTGAAAAAGGGATCTATTTTGTCAATATCAATGCTAACGATAAAAAATCCAATGTCGTAAAGGTTGTTGTTTATTAGTATTGGGCATCAAAGGATAAAAAATCTGCTGATATTTTGATGCTACAATAGGAGACAAATACTTAACATTTGTTTCATACTCTCTTATCATTAAAAAAGCCACACTTTAACCTTACAAACGGCTGTTTTTTAGCTAATTAACCCGCATTGTTTCCTTTTTTTTCTTTGAGAACGAAAAAAATGTCGTATTTTTGTCCCTCTATATAAAACCCAAAACTAAAAAAGCAATAAAAATGAAAAAAACCTTACTTACTTTATTTACTGTCGGTTTGTTTAATTTCGCAAATGCGCAGGTTAGTGCCTACACTTTTGCGGGCAGCTCTGGAACGTATACAGCGTTTTCAACAGGCACCTCAATTGCAACAGGCATACAGGATGATAGCGTTATCACTGCAAAACCAATTGGGTTTACTTTTAATTATAATGGTACAAATTACACCACATTTGGTGCAAATATAAACGGATGGATATCTCTTGGTTCAACTGCGCCAGTTAGCAGCTATACTCCAATCAGTAGCGGAACAACCAATAATGTTATTTCTGCATTGGGCAGAGATCTTCAATTAGGTTATTCTGCAGCAGGTAGCTATACATCAGGTAGTCCAACAGTTACAATGGCTTTAGGGGGAACTACCGGTTTTGTTGTAGGTGATTTTTTTGTTACTTCTACAGGATTTGCACCAGGAACAACTGTTACAGCAGTAGGCGCAACAACACTTACTCTTTCTGCTAATGCTACCTCAACTGGAACCGCTGGCACTTATACGGTTATGGGAAATATCCAGTATTTAACTGCCGGAACAGCTCCTAACAGAACTTGCACTATTCAATGGACACGTGCCCGCAGATACAGTGCTACAGCATCGGTTTACCAAAACAATTTTTTTAATTTCCAGATCAAACTTACTGAAACAAGCAATACTATTGCATTTGTTTATGGTCCTTTCCAAACCAACTCCACTTCAAGTAAATATGAGGTTGGTCTTCGTGGAAGTGCTAACACAGATTTTAATAATAGAAAAACAACTACTAACTGGGCTTCAACTACAGCAGGTACACTTAATACTGACACTTGCAGCCTTACCACAACAGTTAAACCGGCTTCTGGTCAAACCTTTACCTGGACGCCTCCACCAGTTTGTACCGGTGCTCCAACGGCAGGGACAGCTTCTGCGCCAACAAGTGCTTGTAGCGGTGTAAGTTTCAATCTTGTGTTAACCGGTTATACTCCAAATGTTTCAGGTCTTACTTTTCAGTGGCAATCATCAACTTCCTTAGGTGGAACATATTCAAACATTCCATTAGCTACTACTACAACTTTTGCAACAACACAAACAACTACAATGTATTATAAATGCATGGTAAGTTGCAGTGGCGGAACGGCAGTGGCTTCAAATATTGTAACTGTAACTTTAACTGCTCCTGCAAGCTGCTATTGCACACCTGTCCATTCTGTTGCATGTAATACTACAAACAACATTGACAGCGTAGTTATAGTAGGTACAACGCTTTCGAATATACAAACAGGATGCACTAGCACAAACGGTACAGCATACACTGTGTATCCGGCAACCGGAACTACAACTGCATCATTAACAGGTGGAACTATTTATACTTTTAAAGTTACAACTACTTCTAACAATATCATATCCGTTTGGATTGATTATAACCAAAATGGAACGTATGATGCAAGCGAATGGAACCAGATCAGCACCACTTCGGTTGCAAACACGCCTAACTACGCCTCCATTACGATTCCCTCCTCTGCTACTGCAGGCCTTACAGGAATGAGAATAAGAAGCCGTTCAAACGGAAGTTCAAACGGAAGCACCGATGCTTGTACAAGTTTTGCAAGCGGTGAAACAGAGGATTATAAAGTAACCATAATTGCAGCTACCCCATGTACAGGTGCACCAACTGCCGGAACAGCTTCCGGTCCGACTGGGGCTTGCAGCGGGATAAGTTTTAACCTTGTATTAACAGGTTATTCTTCAGGTGTTTCTGGAATTACTTTCCAGTGGCAATCTTCATCTACAATAGGTGGAACCTATTCAAACATTAGTGGTGCAACTTCTCCAACTTATGCAGCATCATTAACAGCAACAACTTATTACAAATGCCTTGTAAGTTGCAGCGGTGGAACAGCAGTAGCTTCAAATATTGTAACTGTAACGTTAAATGCTCCTTCAGCTTGTTATTGCACGCCTGCATCAACAAACTGTTTAACTACTGATAAAATTACCAATGTAACGATCTCTACAATTAACAATACAACCACTTGTGGTACTGCCGGTTATTCGTCATACACTACTCCAACAGCTACCTTTAACCAAGCTGTTAGCTACCCTATTACAGTAACTGTTGGCGCTACCTCACAGTATGTTGGGGTTTGGATTGATTATAACCAAAATGGAACTTTTGATGCCTCTGAATTTACTTACTTAGGTACCGGAAGCTTAACTATTACTTCTGCAATTGTTATCCCCGGAACAGCCACGTTAGGAGCAACGAAGATGCGTGTTAGAACAAGATGGAATTCCACATTAACCGGTGCAGATGCTTGTTTAGCATATACTTATGGAGAAACTGAAGACTATGCAGTAACTATTGCTGCCGGAACAGCATGTACAGGAACCCCAACAGCCGGTACAGCATCTGCCACTAATGATTCAGCTTGTAGTGGCACGAGCTTTAACCTTATATTAACTGGCTATACTTCCGGTGTTGCAGGAATTACTTTTCAATGGCAATCTTCTTCCACTTCAGGTGGAACCTACACCGACATTTCAGGTGCTACCACAGCAACCTACGCAACAACACAAACAGCTACAACTTATTACAAGTGTGTTGTAACCTGCAGCGGTGGAACTCCTGTTAGCTCAAATATTATTACAGTACATCTGACTCCAATTATGAATTGCTACTGCACCTCAAATGCAACAAACACTTCTGACGAAGATATTTTTAATGTTACTGTTGGTACCTTAAACAATACTTCAACTTGCCTAACAACTGGTGGTACAGGGTCTGTATTGAATAAATATTCAAATTATACAGCTGTAGCTGCTCCAATTCTTTCAAGAACAGCAGCTACCTCTTTTTCAGTTTCAATTGGAACTTGTGGCACCTCAGCCTATACAAGTGCATTTAAAATATATATCGATTATAATAAAAATGGCTCTTTTGCTGAAACTGGAGAAACTGTTTATACATCAGATACCGCTACAGGTGCATATACAAAAACCGGTACCTTTACTGTTCCTACATCAGCATCAAGTGGTAGTACATTGATGAGAGTTGTGAATACAGAAACGGACTTTGCTAATACAATTGACTCTTGTGGAACTTATGGTTACGGTGAAACAGAAGACTATTTAGTAAGCATTCCTTCTCTTGTTGGAATTGAAGAAAACGAAATGCTTAATACTATTTCGGTATATCCAAACCCAACAACTGGTTTATTTAATATAACTACAAGTAACGCTAACTTTACTCAATTAACTATTAGTGTAATAGATATCCAGGGCAAAGAAGTGTTCAGCACTTCAGATAAAAATTACTCTGCTAATTACAACAAACAGATTAATTTAGAAGGCTTAGCAAAAGGTATTTATTATATCAAATTAAATACAGAAACTGGAGTTAAAACGCAAAAATTAATTATTCAGTAATCATTAGAAATAAATTAACAGAAAGGCCCATCCTCAATAGAGGGTGGGCCTTTTTTAATGCCTTTGTTTTTTAGTTTTTCGCTTGAATATTTGTCTACATCTTTTCAAGGACCTTCAAACACAAATTCTCCTGTTTGGTCATTTCTTCTTTTGCGATTTTTGTTTTGTCGGTATAGCCAAGCAAATGTAATACACCATGAATAATTACCCGGTGTAATTCGTTTTCAAACGTTTTAGAATATTTTAAGGCATTCTCTTCCACTCGCTCTATGCTAATGAAAATATCTCCGCTAATGGGCTGTTTGCTATCCTCCTTTGAATAATCAAATGTGATGATATCTGTGAAGGTATCGTGATTGAGATATTGTTTATTGATGTTCAACAAATAGTCGTCATTACAAAAAACAAAAGTTATTTCACCCGCCTTTCGTTTCTTTTTTTCAATGACCTCCTTTATCCATTGTTTCAGAAGTGTTTTGTTTTTTAAAGTAAACTTAATGCTTTCGGTTTGGAGGTTTATCATAATAGATTGAGAAATAAAAATGATTAAGCTTTAATAACTTTAATTGTTTTGGCCCAACCATTTCCATTTACCTTGATAAAATATACTCCTTTGGGCAGGCCGGCCTTTTCTGTAAATATTTGTAAGGTGTGTTTTCCCTTCGATTGAATTGAGGACGATGCAATCATTAATGGTAATTCCTGTCCTAATAGATCAAGCAATTTAATGGAGATCTTTTCTTCTTTTTGCAGGTCAATTGCAATAGTAAAATTATCAGTAAAGGGGTTTGGAAAGGAACTTAATGTTGATGATAATGAATTTTCATTTACGCTCATATTAATAGAGCCATCCGAATAAAGGTGATGCGCGTAGATGTCGTTACTCATGTTAGCATCATCACGTCTGTCCTGCCAGGCATAAATGGCTCCACCATTGCCATCCGAAACGTTTTTGGGGCTTGATTGATTGCCAATGGCATTGGATACGGTCACACCATTTAATGCCCATTGAATTATACCATTTCCATTTATTCGCTGACTTTTTATGTCCGTATCAATTCCTGAGGCATCCTGCCATACGATGATGGCTCCACCCGCTTTGTCGTGCAAAATATTAGGGTTTAACTGATCGTTGATCGATGTGCAAATGGGCGCATCACTGTTTGTCCATTGTCTGACTCCCGCAGGGCTTAATTTTTGGGCATAAATATCGTAGTTTCCTGATCTTACATCCTTCCAGGTAACAATTAATCCATTAGTTACATTTCCATTGCTTAAAATATCCTGAGCGCTTTGATTTCCCACAGCATTGGCTACCACCACACCGTCATTAGCCCACAGAATGTTTCCATTTTCATCTACCTTTTGAGCATATATATCATAATCAGCGAGGTTTCGCTTGTCTACCCAAACAATGTAAGCTCCGCCAGTAGCGGAATCCGGATCAATTTTAGGGTCGATCTGTGCTCCCTGAGCCGAACAAATTGCCAACGCTCCTGTTCCCCATAGCAATGAACCTGTAGCATTTATTCGTTGGGCGTAAACATTGTAATCTGTAAGATTTCTATAGTCCTGCCAGGTGATGATGGCGCCACCTTTTCCATCTTTTTGAACTTTTGGGTTCAATCTGTTAGCATCCACCGTGCATAAAGGAACGCCTCCAACCGGCCAAATCGGGGTTCCTGAATGATCTATACGTTGAGCCCAAAGGTCCCAGCTCCCATTGCCACCCTGCTGTTCCCAAACAATTATTGCGCCTCCGGCATCATCACTTACTATCTTTTCGTTATGCTCCCTTTCCGGTTTGTTGGCAACACCTACACCGTTTAGTGTCCACTGAACTACCCCGGCAGAATCTATTCGTTGCGCAAAAAGATCGCGTTCAATACCTGTCCGCCAATCCGACCAGGCTACAATTACACCGCCAGCCATATCTGATACAATTGACGGAGTACTTTGATCAGCTGCATCCGTGCATAAAGCAACTCCATTTGTGGTCCACTGAGGATAACCGGCTTCGTTTAAATATTGAATATAAATATCGGGCAATCCAACACCTCCGCCAGACCTATAATCTTTCCAAGTTATGAACACCCCTCCTTTACCATCATCAGCCATCCTCAAATCAATTTGCCTTCCCAAATCAACACACACGGGGGTATTAACTGAAGTATTGCTGCTCCACTGCCCAATACTTGTTTTTACAATCAGGGTCAGCAGTATCAGAAGAAGGGGTTTTGTAATGGCTATTTGTTTCATTTCTGTAAGTACTAAAGGAGTAAAATGAACATATTACGTTTTGAACAGCTCCGTATTTTTTATATCAACAAAAATGTATCCAATTTAAAAAAAAACAATGAAAACCTTTAAAAAAGGTGCTTTGCCGGATCGGCTTTTTTCAGTTCACTAATCTAAGAATAATAATTAAGAAAAGAAAAACGTAACAGAACTTAAAAAGATCAAAAACTATAAAATAGGTGCTCCAAAAGAATAAATCATTCTTTTAGTGATACTTTGCATACTTCACACACACCCAACTGGCTAATAATCAGCTTTTTGTAAATTATTTTTATAAATTGATCCTTATTCTTTTTTGATGGTATGGTTATTCGTAAATTCGTATTCCTCTAAGATAGAGAGTAATTTGAAGGAAAATGAAAAAAGGCATCTATTGTTTAGAAGGTTTATGGGATCGTGATCTTCAAAACAAATCTACAGTACTTCCAATTCTGGAGTTATTACACAAAGGTGGCATTTGTAATTATATCTATCACACCTGTGCCACCAAAGAAGAGCTGGAGTTCTTCTTAAAAAAATGGAAACAAAAAGCAATCATTACTAAATTCCCAATTCTGTACTTAGCCTTTCATGGAAAAAAAGGACATATTTACATCACACATAATAACACTTATTCTCTGAATGATCTTGCGGGAATCCTTGAAAATTCTGCCCAGGGGAAAGTTATATATTTTGCTTCCTGCGAAACGCTGAATGCAGCCGAACGAACCATCCAATCATTTCTTAAAAAAACGAATGCCATAGCAGCAATTGGTTATAAACAAGAAGTGGACTGGATGATAGCAACAGCATTTGAACTTCTTGTTTTGGACGCACTTCAACAAGATAGATTTGATAGCAGAGGAATACAAAAAATAGAAACAAAAATAAAATCAGAATACGGTAATTTGCACCAGATACTGTGCTACCGTATGGTTATTAACAAACACCTTCATTTTCCAAGAAAAAGAATTAATAAATCAATTTGATAATGTGTAAATTTGATAATTCGAACAGGTGTTAAAAGTATTAAACAAATTAACATCTAATCGCTTTGACAAATTAATAATTTATCAAACTATGAAAACTACCGTAGCCACAACTCCTCAGTACCCACAGGAAAAAAATAATGTTTTAAATAAAAATTCCCGGACAAGTACTAATTTTTATCACAGCGATAAAATTTTCGGACATTACTTTAAAAAGAACAGCACTCCAAACGGATTTGCTTACATGGCCGATAAACTGGATTTCATTGGTAAAGAGGCTGCCGGAAAAATGAACGAACTTTCTCTGCTTGCTGATAAATTAGGGCCTGAACTTGTAAAAAGAAATTCTTTTGGTGAAACAATTAATGAAATACGTTTTCATCCTGCCTATTGGGACCTGATGAAAATCGCTGTAAAATCGGAAATGTTTCGCGTAAAATGGGAGCCTTCTTTACGTGAAAAATTTAATAATGAAAAACAACTTCTTGGTTTTGCTTCAGGATATATTTATGGTTTAAGCGAGTGTGGCCAATTTTGCCCTTTATGCATGACAGATGGTGTTGCGCGGCTTATTGACCTGTTTTGTGATGATGAAGATAAAGCAAGATTATTACCACATATTTATACTGATAATGCAGAAGAACTATACAGCGGAGCTATGTTTCTTACCGAAAAAACCGGTGGTTCGGATGTAGGCGCCAACTTAGTTGTTGCTACTCATAAAGAAGGAAAAAATTATTTTTTGAACGGAGAAAAATGGTTTTGCAGTAATGCAAATGCCGATCTTATTTTTGCTCTTGCACGCACCGATTCAAGCGTTAAAGGGACAAAAGGACTTTCCATATTTTTAATTGAAAAAACACTTCCTTCCGGAGAACGGAACCCGATGGATGTTATCCGGTTAAAAGATAAGCTTGGAGTGCGTTCCATGGCAAGCGCAGAATGTATGCTTACCAATACCGTTGGAAAACTTGTAGGCAAGGAGTTTGATGGGTTTAAAGTAATGATGCAAATGGTTACCCTGTCGCGGCTTTATAATTCCGTAGCCGCACTTGCTTGTTCTCGCAGGGCTTTAATAGAGGCTTACCAGTTTTTATGCTTCAGGGATACATTTGGGAAAACAGCTACTGAAAATGCGTTGATCCGGACCAAACTCACTGAACTAGGCTCCCTGCACGTTGCTAATTTTTATCTTGTGTGGAGAACAGTTAAGTCACTTGAACTTGCAGATGCTGGAGATGAAAGGGAAACACAATTACTTCGTTTGATAAATCCGATGACAAAAAAATGGTCGGCAGAAACAGGTGTTTACATTAACCGTGAAAGCATGGAGTTGATGGGCGGCCTGGGTTATATCGAAGATACGGTAATGCCAAAGTTAATGCGGGATATGATGGTATTGCCTATCTGGGAAGGATCCGGTAATATTATTATCCTGGATATGCTAAGGGCCATGTCAAAATCAAAAGGCTTTGAAGTTCTATGTGATGAAGTAAACAAGAGTGCAGATAAAAGCACTGCTTATGGTAAATGGGTAAAAGAAGAATTAAATAAATTAATACTTTTTTCAGATAAAATAAAAACGTTTGCTTCAGATAAAATGGAAGCATCAGCAAAACCATTTTTTGAAAAACTAACCTCACTGTACCAGATATCTTTACTCATCGACAATCTGAACGAAGAAAGTAAGCCCTGGGTGCTCCCTGCATTAAATTATCTGAAAGAACGATACACCCCTTCTGAATTATCAGAAGTAATGCCACTTTCAAGTGATGAGGTTAAAGGTTTGATCGCCTGGGAGTTTTAACAGATAAGTCAAAAGAGAAATAAGTCAGAATTCAAAAAAACGATCAAAATTTAAAAGAAAAATCACTTTAAACTTTTGAATTTCAACTTTATTACTTTCAATTTTTTTTAATCAGTGTAATCATTTTCACATGAACGAAATTTATCTTCAACCTGCAAAGTTCGTCAACAGCGACTCAGAAGAAGTAATACAATTTACCAATAAAATTATTGGAAGCACAACAGATCCTATTGAGAAGGCAGTAAAAATATATTATGCTGTAAGAGACGGATTCCAATACAATCCTTATGATCTTGATTTAAGCCCTGAGGCGATGAAAGCAAGTTCCTTACTTGAGAGAAATTATGGATATTGCGTTGAGAAAGCTTGCTTACTTGCTGCCTGTGCGCGGGTGGCCGGAATACCAAGCCGGCTCGGTTTTGCGAAAGTTCGTAATCATATCGCCACTGAAAAATTAGAGGAAGTTTTAAAAACAAATGTTCTTGTTTTTCACGGGTTTACCGAGCTTTTTCTTGAAGGGAAATGGGTAAAAGCCACTCCTGCATTCAATAAAACACTTTGCGAAAAATTGAAAGTTGAATCGTTGGAATTTAACGGAAAAGAAGATTCTATCTTTCAATCGTATAACGAGGAAGGAAGCCAGTTTATGGAATACCTGCATGATTACGGCAACTTCGATGATGTTCCATACGATCTATTTATCAGTGAATTGATAAAACACTATCCTCATTTGTTTGAAGAAAAAAAATGGAATCTTTGATTATTTTTTGCACAGAAATGCCACGCACGCTTATTTTCTAAAAACTCATCCTTAGCTAAATTATAATTATGCACGTATTAAAATTCGGTGGGACATCGGTAGCAAATTCTGAGAACATAAATAAAGTTGTTGCTATTGTAAAACAATCGCTTTTAAAAAACAAAACAATAGTGGTGGTATCCGCATTAAGTGGGATTACTGACCTTTTGATTGCTGCCGGAAAAACAGCCTCTTTACGAAACGAAACGTATAAAGAAAGCCTGAAAACAATTGAAACCAAACACTTACAAGCTGTGAGGGAATTAATTCCAATAGAGCGCCAAAGTGAAACACTTAGTTTGGTTAAGAAAAAATGCAATGAATTAGAAAGTATCTGTGAGGGTGTATTTTTACTGGCAGAATTATCACCACGAACGCTCGACAATATTATGAGTTACGGGGAACTTCTTTCCTCTTTAATAATTTCAGCAAAGTTCGGTAGCCTGGAAATGCCTCATCATTGGGTAGACTCCCGGGAAATTATCCGGACAAATTCTAATTTCGGAAATGCTATAGTTGATATGGACAAGAGCACTTCTGCCATCCAAAATTATCTTATTAAAAATCCTCAACAGCTTTGTATTATCCCTGGATTTATCGCTGCTGACCCCAATGGAATTACTACAACATTGGGCAGGGGCGGTTCTGACTTCACGGCTGCAATTATAGCAGCAGCAATGGATGCAGAGTTGCTGGAGATCTGGACCGATGTAAGCGGTATGATGACTGCCGATCCGCGGTTGGTAAGCAATGCAAAAATAATTCCTAACATTTCTTATCAGGAAGCGATGGAGCTATCGCATTTTGGCGCTAAGGTTATTTATCCGCCAACCATCCAGCCGGTAATGAATAAAGGCATCCCGATCAGGATCAAAAACACATTTTCGCCTGATGATTACGGGACACTGATTGAACGTAAAGCAACTGAAAACAAAAACAGTGTAAGTGGTATTTCAAGCATCGGCAAAATAGCTTTGTTAAGCCTCGAAGGAACCGGGATGGTTGGAGTTCCTGGTATTTCAAAACGTTTGTTTGAAGCGTTGTCGGGCGAAAAAATAAATGTTATTCTTATTACTCAGGCTTCATCTGAATATTCTATTTGTGTTGGAGTGGATGAACCCTTTGCTGCAAAAGCAAAAGAGGCTGTGGATGCAGAATTTTTCAATGAAATTGCTTTCAAAAAAGTAGATCCTGTTTATATAGAAAAAGATCTTTCTATAATAGCTCTGGTTGGTGAAAACATGAAAAACCATACCGGAATTAGCGGTAAAATGTTTGGTGCATTAGGCCGTAATGGAATAAACATACGTGCAATTGCGCAGGGCTCTTCCGAAAAAAACATTTCAACAGTAATAAAAACCGCTGATGTAAAAAAGGCGGTGAACGTATTGCACGAAGACTTTTTTGAAACGGTACATAAGCAGGTTAACCTGTTTTTAGTGGGTTGTGGCAATGTTGGTGGAAAGCTGATAGAACAGCTAAAACAGCAAATTAAAAACATTGATGATCAGCTACATTTAAATATACGGGTTATAGGAATTGCAAGTAGTAAAAAAATGTTGTTGAACGAGGAGGGAATTGATCTGCAAGACTGGAAACAAAAATTACAAGATTCTGCTACAATGACCTTAACCGGTTTTACTGATTTTATAATCAACAAAAACCTGCGCAATTCCGTTTTTGTTGATGTCACCGCAAATGCAGAAACTGCGGCATGTTATGCAACATTATTAGAAAAAAGTATTTCGGTGGTGGCTTGCAATAAAATTGCCTGCTCCTCAGATTACAATAACTATACGCTTTTAAAGGGTCTTGCACAGGAATTTAATGCATCCTTTTTATATGAAACAAATGTTGGTGCCAGTTTACCGATCATAGGAACGCTTAACGATCTTATGCGCAGTGGTGATAAAGTAAATATTATTGAAGCCGTGCTTTCGGGCACACTTAATTATGTATTTAATAATTACAACGGAACCGTTTCTTTTGCTGAGATAGTAAAACAAGCACAGGATGAAGGTTACACAGAACCGGATCCCCGACTGGATCTTAGTGGAAAAGATGTAATGCGAAAAATTTTAATATTGGCCCGTGAGGCCGGTTATAAAATGGAAATGGATGACATAAAAAACAATTGCTTTCTTCCCGCATCCTGCATGTTGGGCAGTGTTGATGACTTTTACATTGAATTAAAAAAACACGAAGCACATTTCAAAGCTCTCTATGAAAGTGCTGCTAAAGAAGATTGCAAATTAAAATTTGTTGCTAAATTAGAAAATGGAAATGCTTCTGTAGGCTTACAGCACATTAACAAAGAGCAGGACTTGTTTCATCTGTATGGTAAAGACAATGTGGTATTGTTTTATACCAATCGTTATGTACAACAACCTTTGGTAATTAAAGGTGCGGGCGCAGGTGCAGATGTAACAGCGTCCGGAATATTTGCAGATATTGTAAGGGCTGCAAGGGTGTAAAGGCAATTGGCTCAATTGGGGCAATTAAGCAGTAGGCAATAAAAAATAAGAAACTTAACAAATTACAATTAGCCCCCTGACAGGGTTTGAACCCCTGTTAGGGGTAAATTTGATTTTCATCATTAAAATTTAGGACGTAGGTAATAACCCAACAACCCATGACAGAAATAACCATCCTCTCCCCCGCTACCGTTGCAAATGTGGTTTGCGGTTTTGATATACTTGGTTTTGCCCTGGATGGACCATTTGATAAAATGCTGATCCGAAAGGTATCAGGTAAAGGTGTAACTATAATTAACAAAGACGATTACAATTTACCTACTGAGCCGGCAAAAAATGTGATCGGGGGGGCTTTACTTGCTTTATTGGAAGCCGTTCCTGAGGACATTGGCTTTGTGGTGGAAAGCACAAAAATAATTAAACCCGGCAGCGGTATTGGATCCAGTGCGGCAAGTGCTGCGGGTGCTGTAGTGGGTGCAAATCATTTATTAAACGATCGGTTTTCAAAAGAGGAACTGATCCGTTTTGCAATGTGTGGCGAAGAGGTTGCTTCCGGCTCTAAACATGCTGATAATATCGCCCCTTGCATCTATGGTGGGGTCACACTTATCCGTTCATCTGACCCCTTAGATATTATTTCTATTCCTGCACCGCCTTTATACGTCACCATTTTACATCCGCAAATAGAAGTAAAAACTTCCGATGCACGAGGTATTTTAAAAAAACAAGTGTCGCTGAAAGATGCAATTACTCAATGGGGCAACGTAGCCGGCCTGATCGCTGGTTTTATGAAAAATGATTACGATCTTATCAGCCGCTCTCTTGTGGATGTTATTGTTGAACCGATACGAAGTATTTTGATTCCCGGTTTTGAAGAAGTAAAAAAGAAAAGTTTGGAAGCAGGTGCATTAGGTGGTGGTATCTCCGGTTCCGGGCCATCCATGTTTATGCTAAGTAAAGATGAAGCAACTGCAAAAGCAGTAGAAATGGCAATTATAGCAGTTTATAAGAATATTGATATTGATTTTCATACGCATGTAACCACGATCAGCAATGAGGGTGTGAGAATGATTTGATGCAATGATTATGAGTCGATCTAATTTATAAAGTTTGTTCGATCAACTACTTTTCCTTCATTCGGATGTCCTTATTCATTTCATAAGACTCCTCACTATCGGCAGGAGAAAAATCTTCTGAATATGTTTTGAAACCTTTATTGGTAACAGTTATTACATACTTTTTACCGGGACTTAGGATAAACAAATATTTTCCTGTTTTTGAGTTAGGGGTGTATGTAGCAATGATCCCATTCGTTTCCTTATCCGTAACTGTAATACTTACAGTAGAATAATCACCCTGCGATACAATCCTCTCCAAAACAATACCTCCTTTTACCAAAACGCTCGGTGCATCTTGCGATTTGTTCAACTGATCATATTGTTTTTTTAATGTTTTTTGTGCTTCCGGATCTGCAAATTCACTATCAAGGAAAGCGGCTATCTCATTTCGGAGCTCCTGGACCCTGGCAGGAGTTGCATCTTTCGGGTTTTCGAACATGGCTTCTACCCTATCAAGAAGCTGCTCATAAAGTACACTGCTCAGATCCGGTTTTTTCTTTGTTCCGGTTGTTGTATTTTGTTCTTTTAGCTTAGCATCCAGTTCTTTTATTTTTTTCTCACTTTCATCCACCTGCGCCTGCATCTTCGCTATAAGCTCTTCGTACTCCGCATTTTCTGTGCTTATTGGTTCGGTATCTTTCACTACCTCTTCAACAACCTCAACCTTTTTACGCTCATTAAATTTAAAATTGATCATTATTTCATGGGCCATACCTGAATATTTACCAATATTCCCGATTATAATATCATAGGAATATCCAAGGCAAAATCGTTTATACAAACAAAACCCCACATTGGCAGACACTGCATAATCACTCTTGTAAGTACCACCGATCCAGAATTTATCTTTCCAGTCCAGGTTAATATTACCATCAAATTGAAACGGTGTGTTAGGTACAAAACGAACCAAACCTTGCGGAGCTATTGAAATGCCTTTGTCTTTTACAATAAAAAATTTATATTTCAGAGAAGTCATGATGTGGCGCGACTGCGTGTAATACAGGCGAATATTATCCTCATCTATATAATTTACTTTATTCCCGATAAGTTGAGGGACAGCTGCACTTATTTCCAATTCTTTCCAAACAAGCACCATTCCTGCGTTCCCGTCAAAGGTGGTTTTACGCTGTATGTCAGTAAATAAGATCGGGTCAATTGTAGTTTCAACAAGCACACCGGAGAAATCAAGTGTATGATTCATAATACCTAAGGATAAACCAAACCGTAAATGCGCATCATCATTTATATTCAGTCTGTACGAATAAGATAAATTACCTCCCGTTCTGTTCGATATTCCTTTTCTATCGCTTATCAATGTTAATCCCGCACCCACTTTTTTAGCTATCAAACTTCCATCTAATGTGAAAAGTGTAAGTTTTGGGCCACCTTTAAAGCCTGTCCACTGACTTCGACTGATCAACGTAGCGTTGGTCGCATCACCGGAACCGGCAAAAGCAGGGTTATAAACCATTGGATCATAAAAGTAATGGCTATACATGCCTATTTGCTGAGCATTTAAAATGCCGCAAATAAAAACCATTACAAATATTATTAACCCTTTTTTCATTTTATTTTTTATCGGCACACCAAAGAAGCCGTTCCTATTATTACAGTTTGATGAAGCATTTGATCTGCTCCAAAAACCCACCAATGAAACTTATTCTCCATACTTAACAATTTCGGAAACCAAACATTCATTTTACCTTTTAGTACATCAATGGTAAAGTGTGTAGGCAACTGTATCGCGGCAGCAATAACTGCATTATCAAAATCATGCAAAGCAAATATGGCAATAAAAAACAATGACGTATGCACTCCTGCGTGTGCAAGTATTGGTAATAATGGTTTACCAAACCGCTTTGCGTCCAGCATCCAGGCAGTGCTTAAATGTGAAAAATCACCAGCCCAATGACAAACGTTTAATATTAATAATGTAAGTACCACTAATATTGAATTTTATTTTTCCTTTTAAAAATTTAATTTCTTTGGGCGTTTCCCTTTCTGAAAAAGAAAGGGCCGGGCTTTACGCTTCAATCTTTTCTAAACAGAAAAGGATTTACGCTGCAATCCCTAACGCAAACATTATAGCCATCAACACTAATCCACCAATTTTAGAATCCACACATTACTGCCTCCTGCAGCGGTCACTTCTTTTACTTTTTGAAACGCCTCTTCTTTCGTATCTAATTTATGTGTAAAAACATAGTTGTTCTGCTTGGATTCAGAGAAAAGCCAGCTCGTATTTGCAAAACCAAGCTTAGCAAAATTCTTCACCTCCTCGTTTGCAAAATCGCGATAAAAGAAAATTCCTACCATCACATAATACCCCTTTTCAGCCATCTGGTTTTTGCTATCCTTAAAGTCATTTCTTTTGGTTACAAATATTCCATCGCTATCCTGAATTCCGGGTTTTGCACTTCGGGATGCTGCTAATTGCTTTTTAGCTAGCTTATCATTCAACGCTTTAAGCTTAGCCTCATTCTTTTTAAGCTGGATCTCAAGGTCATCGAGCTTATCTTCATATTCAGGGTTTTCAACTGCAACTGCTGCTGTATCTGCATTTGCTTCTGTAACAGCCGGTTCTGAGGTTTTACTTTTACCAAACTTAAAATTGACCATTATTTCGTGAGTCATGCCGGAATACTTACCAATAGGCCCTATTATGAAATCATACGAATACCCAACGCATAATTGTTTATGCAGGCAAAAGCCCACATTAGCAGCCACTGCATAATCGCTTTTATAGGTAGCACCTATCCAGAATTTATCCTTCCACTCCAAATTAATATTGCCATCAAACTGAAACGGTGATTGAGGTACAAAACGAACCAATGCCTGAGGGGCAACTGAAATACCCTTGTCTTCGGATATTAAAAAGCTGTATTTAACAGAAGCCATATAATGCCGTGCTTGCGTATAGTAGGCCCTTACATTGGTGCTATCAACATAATTTATTTTATTTCCAATGATCTGAGGAACTGCAGCTCCTACTTCTAAGGCTTTCCAGGTAAAAGCAAGCCCTAAACTGGCGTCAAATGAGGTTTTATGCTGGGAGTTATTATATAAAGCCGGGTCAAGAGAGTTTTCAACAAGAGCTTTGGAAAAATCCACCGTATGATCTATAATACCCGCTGATAAGCCAAACATCAATCGGGTATCATCATTTAATTTTAATCTGTACGAATAATATAAATGCCCTCCCATCCTATTGGTAATACCCTTCCTGTCGCTGATCAAGCCCAAGCCTACACCAACTTTTTTATCCATTAAATTACCATCTACAGTAAAAACAGTGAGTTGGGGGGCGTTTGTAAAATCTGTCCACTGGGAGCGGCTGATTATTGTTGCATTGGGATCATCGCTGGAACCGGTAAAAGCGGGGTTATAAACCAATGGTTTATAAAAATAGTGGCTATACATACCTATTTGCTGAGCACCTGCAAAACTGCAAATAAGAACAAATAACGCTATTGTAAAACCTTTTTTCATTGTACCGATACTTTATTTTTAAATAGAAATGAGATATGAGTATTGAGAGGTGAGATAAAAACCTCTTCAGTCTTCTCATTACTCACATCTCAATACTCATATCTCAAAATTATTTGCTCCTCAATATATCCAACGAGCCTTTTGAGATCTTATCATTATCCTCAAAACGAAGCACATAATAATACGTTCCGTCAGGTACCTCAGCACCATTATAAGTTCCTTGCCAATCGTTGGTATAACCCTTTTTTGTATAAATCAGTTTACCATAAATATTATAGACAAAAACCTCGCTTTCAGGATATTTTTCAATGTCCTTTATATGCCAGGTATCGTTTATTCCATCTCCGTTTGGAGTGAATAAATTAGTAATTGTGCCATCAAACTCCAGGAGGTCTATGGTAATTAAAACACTATCCTTACTGATGCAGGAGTTATTATCAGTTACGGTAAGCAGGTATGTTGTTGTAACGGTAGGTGTTGCAGTAGGATTAAAAATGTTGATGCTATCCAGGCCATCAATAGGTGACCAAAGGGCTGTTCCGTTTCCTGTTCCATTTAATTGTATGGATTGCCCCAGAAAAATAGTGGTATCATTACCTGCACTTACCAGGTTGGGAACAATGGTTAATTCCACAGAAGCAGAGGTATCGGTAGGGCAATTTCCGTTTTGAGTAACCGCTTTGTACCAGGTTGTTTGAAGTAAACTATCGTATGCTTGTAAGGCGGTGGTGTTTGAAATTGGTGTCCAGTTAATGTTGTCTGTTGAAGATAACCAGTTTAAAACCCCTCCAACATTGCCTGTTAATGAAAGGGTGCCAATATCGATACCGGGGCATAGCGTATCGCTGCTTGTTATGGTTCCGGCAACAGAAAGTGAATCAAAAGTGAAGGATGCTATTGAAGAGGTATCTGAAGCACATTGAGTCGGTCCGTTTTTCACCACAACCCGGTAATATGTATTTGCTGTGAAATTGGAATAGCTTAGTGTAAAATTTGTTGTACCAGGTATAGAATCCCAAGAGGGGTCGCCAGCAATTGAATCCTGCCAGTAAAGTATACTCCCTGTATAGCCTGATAATGTTAGCGTTCCTGCTCCGGTTCCGGGTACTATACAAAAGACACCCCCTCCTGTAATGGTGCCCCCTGCGCTTGGTGGATAAATATCAATGCATGACATAGAGGATACTGCCTCAGGGAAAGCTCCGTCTTTAACAACGGCCCTGTAACATGTGGATTGTGGAATGTTAGTATAACTATGCGAGTTAGAAATATTAAAAATTGGAAGCCAATTGGTACCTCCGTCTGTGGAGGCTTCCCAACGTATAATTGTACCATTACTGGTACTTGTATCTAAATTTATAAAGCCGGAATTAGCATTCGCACAGTATATGGCTGCTCCGGATGTCGTTCCTCCAACTGATTGAGCATTCGCTTTAAATACACCAAAACAGACAATAAGAAAAAGCAAAAGCTTTTGAAAAGACTTCATTATAATTTAATTTTATTGCAGTTTTTAAATTCAAGTGCGAAAATATATAAAAAAAATGGATTTTTTTATAGACAAACAACCTAAATGCCAAGGTATAATTACTATAATACGTGTGAAATTGTTATTTGTTGCAGTTTTTGTTTTGTAAGAGCTTAATTGAAAATAAAAAAGGCAAGAATTAGTAGGTTAAAACAGGAAACTCCCATGCAATTTGGCACGAGAGTTTTCTGTTTTTTGGCTTTTTCTTAATCATTCTGTCATCCCGAGCTTTTGCGAGGGATCTTGGTGTTATTAAAGCCGTAATCTCATTGCCTAAGCAAGGTCCACTCGCAAAAGCTCGGGATGACATTGGCCATTATTTTGCCTTTACCATTTTCTTTGTTTCAATGGTTTGTCCATCTATAATTAATGAAAAGGTGTAAATACCGTTTGATAGGTCATTAGCAAATATATTCAACGTTCCTTTCCCTTTTTCTGTTAAATCAACAGCTTTGATGATCTTACCTGATTGATCCAAGAAAATAATCTGGGCGCGGGTAACATTATCAGGTAAATAATAAGAGATGGTAGTTTGTTCCGCAAATGGATTCGGAACATTTTGGTCAAGCACCACCACATTCTTATCGCTCAGCTCAACATCGGTAAGGTTTCCTAATGACTGCAATTGATTAGGATTACGAGCATTAACAAATGATGCGAATTGATCCATTTGTTTTTTCAAAGCGCTGATAACAGAATCCTGTTGATCCTTGTCCTTTTTCAATGAGGCAGTAGTTGTTTTTAAGCTATCTATCATTGTTTGTTGCTCCTGCATTCCTTTTATCATGGGCATTATAAAATCAACATAACGCAACGTATAAACCTCTTTATTATTTCTTGGTACATCTATTCCTGGGAAATTGAAACCACTTTCTTTAGCGGCCCTTTCCACTTCCTGGGCTATAAATCCAATGCAAGCCGTTTTTTCTGTTTCGCTGAAATTCATTTTGTTAACCACTGAATCGGCTGTTCCCCATATCTTGTGAAGTTCACGAGGTCTCACATTGTATGTTTTAGGTTTTAGTTTTAAAATAAAATCCAAACCAACAACATTTTCTTTTATATTCGTCTTAACTCGTGCATCAGAATAAGAAGTAAATCCTGTAACTGCAGCTGGTGCTCTGACTTGTGTAATGGCTGTATTACCTATACAGACTTGGTCATTGCCCGTAGACTGAGCGTCCACTATACCGTATCCAAGTAGTGTTACATTGGTGCGGTTCGTTGTAAGCGTTGCAGCTGAGCCAATAAACGTGCATTGACTATGAGTTGCCCCATTATAACCCGCTTGAAAACCCAAAGCGGTATTGGAGCTTCCGGTGGTGTTAGAATAAAGCGCATCTTTTCCATTAGCAGTATTCTCTGACCCTGTTGAATTAGTGAGACCTGCATGGTAACCCATAAAAACATTGTTACTACCGCTAGTTGTCAAAGCTCCAGATTGGTATCCGAAAAAAGAGTTATTACTGTAATTACTAACAGTCCAGACACCCAATCCCGCCCTATTTCCCACAACAGTATTAAATGTTCCTTGGTTGTTATAAGCACCAGTCGTGACACCAACATAAACATTCTCTGTTCCTGTAGTATTATAACCGCCTGCACTAGATCCGATAAAAGTATTCTGGCCCGCAGAATTCACAACAGTAGTATTAGCACCTGCGCAAAAACCAACCAAAGTATTGTTGTCTCCTGTTGTTTTTGTCCACCCGCTTGAAACGCCTACAAAAGTATTGTAAGACCCTGTATTAGGTGTTCCTGAATTCTCTCCTAAAAAAATATTGGCTGTTCCATCATTCCTTACTACTGTGGAGCCTCCAATCTTGTATTCACTGCCACCAATTACATTTATATTACCGCTTACATCGAGTTTGTGAGCAGGTGCCATTATTCCTATTCCTACGTTGCCGGCATTTGTAAATCTCACAAAAGACCCTGTCCCAACTGTATAAAAATCAATGCCGCCAGCAGCGTCTGCTGACCACTTGATTTGTGCCTTTAATACCGTGTTCTGGGAGAATCTAAAATGGGGTTCATTTCCCGCACCATTTCCCGCATCAAGAAACAAAAACGCATGGCCTGCCGCCCTGCCACTTGCCCCAATAAGAGCATCCCCATTCACATCGATTTTTTTTCCAGGCGCTAACGTTCCAATACCGACATTGCCATTGTCAAAAATGGAGGAGTTGCCGGCAGTACTACCTGTAGAAGTAAATTTTAGAACGTAGTTATTTGTGCCACTACCAGTAATGTTTGTTTGTGCGATGGTATTAGAAGTCATTGCAATACCAGCAATGATTATGGCTGAAATTAATTTGAATTTTTGTTTCATAATTTATTTTTTAGTGATTAAAGTAAAAATTAAATTGTTTTATCACAATTTTTTTAAAAGGTATTGTGAATTACCTGTATCAAAATTTTTTATTTCATATGGCCTTCTCCTTTCATTTTTTTATATGCAGGCAAATGTAATAAAAATGTCGATATTTGGTTGTTTTTATAAGACTAACCGCAAATAGTATTTTTTTGATTTTGTATTATGGTTTATTGAAATGACATATGAGGATAAAAAAATACAGTATAATAAGATAGTTTAAAATACATATCGAGTTTAGGTAATCCCAATTGCATGGGAGTTTTCTATTTTTTTAGCACTTCCACACTTTCTATTACCCCGAGCCTTTGCAAGGATCTTGTTGTTATTAAAGCCTCTGTTCTCATTGCCAAACAAGATCCCTCACAAAAGGCTCCGGATCACATATGAATTACACCTCCGAAACACAAGCATATTTCAATTCCTGACCTGTTCTTAGCAACGGAATTCACATTTATATTTTATATCAGTTATTATATATAGCGAAATATGCCTAAAAAGTCAATAAAAATGACTACTTTTGCAATCCCCCAAAAGGGGAATTAACAATTTTATATAAAAAACTTAAATGCAAAACATTAGAAACATTGCCATTATTGCCCACGTTGACCACGGCAAAACAACATTAGTTGACAAAATTTTACACACCGGAAAACTATTTCGTGAAAACGAAGAGTCTGGCGAATTGATATTAGATAACAATGACCTTGAACGTGAACGTGGAATTACGATTCTTGCTAAAAACGTTTCGGTACGTTACAAAGGAACAAAGATCAACATCATTGATACTCCCGGCCACAGTGACTTTGGAGGTGAAGTAGAGCGCGTTTTAAACATGGCTGATGGAGTAGTTCTATTGGTAGATGCTTTTGAAGGCCCTATGCCTCAAACACGTTTTGTGACTCAAAAAGCGTTGGCACAAGGCAAAACAGTTATTCTTATTATTAATAAAGTAGATAAACCAAACTGCCGTCCGGATGAAGTTCATGACCAGGTATTTGACTTGTTCTACAATTTGGATGCTACCGAAGAGCAATTGAATTTCAGAACCGTTTACGGTTCATCAAAACAAGGCTGGATGGGCGCTGATTGGAAAAATCCAACTACAGATATTACTTATTTATTGGATCAGATCGTTGATTTTTTCCCTAATGTTCCAAGTGCACAAGGTACATTGCAAATGCAGATCACTTCTCTGGATTATTCAACTTTCGTTGGACGTATCGCAGTAGGACGTGTTTCAAGAGGAACAATAAAAGAAAACATGCCGGTATCGTTGGTAAAACGTGATGGCACTGTTATTAAATCCCGCATTAAGGAATTATATACATTTGAAGGATTGGGTAAACAAAAAGCAACTGAAGTTAATTCAGGTGAAATTGTTGCTATTACAGGTATTGAAGGATTCGAAATTGGTGATACTATCGCAGATTTTGAAAATCCGGAAGGACTTACTCCAATTGCAATTGATGAGCCAACAATGAACATGTTGTTTACCATCAACAACTCTCCTTTTTATGGTAAAGAAGGTAAATTTGTTACTTCCCGCCACTTACGTGACCGTTTATTTAAAGAATTGGAAAAAAATCTTGCACTAAAAGTGGAAGAAACCAATTCAGCTGATTCATACCTTGTTTTTGGACGTGGTATTCTTCACTTATCTGTTTTAATTGAAACAATGAGACGCGAAGGATATGAGCTTCAAGTTGGTCAACCTCAGGTTATTATCAAAGAAATTGATGGCAAAAAATGTGAGCCGATCGAATATTTAACAGTTGATGTTCCTGAACCGGTTTCTGGTAAAGTAATTGAATATGTTACTCAACGCAAAGGCGATCTAAAGATCATGGAGCCAAAAGGTGATTTGATCCACATCGAATTTGAAATTCCATCACGTGGTATCATTGGTTTACGTAACAATATTTTAACTGCAACTGCTGGTGAGGCTATTATGGCGCACCGTTTTAAAGCATTCGAACCATGGAGAGGTACTATTCCTAACCGTGGAAGTGGTGTTTTAATTTCAGGTGAACAAGGCACCTCTATTGCTTATTCAATTGATAAATTACAGGACCGCGGCAAGTTTTTTGTTGAAGCAGGAGACCCTATCTATTGCGGACAGGTGATCGGTGAAAACAACCGTCAGGATGATATTGTGGTAAACATCACAAAAGAAAAGAAATTATCCAACATGCGTGCTTCCGGCACAGATGATAAAATGCGTATCGCTCCAAAAATTACTTTTTCATTAGAAGAGGCAATGGAGTATATTCAAGGTGATGAGTATGTTGAAATCACTCCGAAATCTATCCGTTTACGTAAGGTGTATTTAGATGAAACTGAGCGCAAGCGTAATGAGAAAAAACTTGTTTCGTAGTTAGAATAAGTAGATTTTTAAAAGGCTATCTCAGAATTTTGAGATAGCCTTTTTTATTGGTAATTCCCTGGAAGTGACCTGTTTGCATAATTTATCGATAGTAAAAAAATAATTTGTCTGAAATTTTTTGATTTGGGCGTTCCTTTCTTAAAAAAGAAAGGGCGGGCTTTCCGCTACAATCTTTTCTAAAAAGAAAAGGATTTTCGCTGCAATCCCTAACGCAGCATTCTCAAATGAAAGGGGATTTTGCAGCTTTTATTGGGCTTTAAGAGCTTGTTTAATTTTTATTCAAACAGCTTCTAACCTTCCCACAATTTCTCGACTCCGCTCGAAACGACAGCGCACATGACCGTTTCGAGCGGAACGTTAAGCATCACTCCTGCGTTTATATTTTTACTGTACAATTGGAATAAGCCCGCGAATACCCATATCCACAACATATTCACCAAGTTCGGGTTGGTAATAGCCATCGGCAGTTATTTCGTGCCACTCAAAACTTTTATTTGTAGATAAAGAAACAGTGATAACAATATCCTGTGTTTCGGTACCTGAAATTAAAAGAGGTGTATTGGTTTGTGTATTGTTCACAAATTGCCCTGTAACCACACAGCTTCCTGTAGGTATGGGTGAAGAAGCAAATAAAGGGTTAGGAACAGTGGTTGCGCCTGCAGGCGCCTGTCCGTCAACAAAATAATTGGTGCCCAATACACTGGTTTCAAAACCCCAATAACCTTGTATGTGATTGCCAACACCACCTGCAGCGTTTGATGGTG
The DNA here is from genome assembly GCA_030654175.1 of Bacteroidia bacterium. GTDB lineage: Bacteria > Bacteroidota > Bacteroidia > 2-12-FULL-35-15 > 2-12-FULL-35-15 > 2-12-FULL-35-15. Next base: position 295,210 of record JAURXZ010000024.1, on the reverse strand, counting down.
CATAAGCATTACCATTGATCTTATAACTTGATATATAGGTTTTATAACCAATGAATGATGCTATTGTTCCGGTTCCGATATGATTTCCGGGAATTGCATTTGCTTTATATTCAATATCATAATTTTGATAAGCAAGCGAAACCCTCAGCCATTTATAACTTCCGGGAGTAATTTCACTTAAAGGTTTTGAGAAAAATACATCTCCTTCTTTTGTAACTGTTGACGAACAATAATTAATAGCATTTGCACCGCCTGTGGTGGTTGAGGCACCAATATATAACACCTGGCCATGTCCAAGAGAATCCAGATCACCTGCCAATTCAATGTAATGTTGACTCATTAAATTAAATTTTGGCGATTGGCCTGCATTGCCTGCCGGAATTGCAGAAGAAGCTCCCACATTGTTAAGCCTTACCTGGGTGCTGTCAAATTTAAATTTAAAGATCAAACGAGGGCCTGTTGTGGTTCCGGGGTTAAACACTGTATCGGGAGCGCAGGCTGCGACTGCCGGTGTTGTAACTACGGGTACTTCATCCTTCTCTTTCTTGCATGCATTAAAAAATAAAACACTTGAAAAAACCAATACAATTAAGGGTATAAATTTTCCTTGTTTCATTATTACAAAGTTTTAAAATTATAGAATATTGAAATCAGAAAAACTCACCTTACAAAAAAACACTACATCGTTTCTTTCAGCCATTTATAAAATTCATGCTGCCAAACAAGTCCATTATGATCTTTCAACACCCAATGATTTTCATTCGGGAAATAAAGCAATTTACTTTTTATACCTAACAGCTGTGCTGCCTGAAATGCCCCCAACCCCTGCTCAATAGGCACCCTGTAATCTTTTCCTCCCTGTATGATCAACATGGGTGTGTTCCATTTTTTTACAAAATTGATCGGGTTAAATTCGTTGCAACTCTTTTGTGCTGCAACATTATCTTTTTCCCAATATGGTCCGCCAAGATCCTGGTTTACAAAAAAGATCTCTTCGGTGGTTCCATACATACTTTTCCAATCAAAAATACCATCGTGTGCAATAAATGTTTTGAAACGATTTTCGTGTATTCCGGCTAAAAAATAAACAGAATAACCACCAAAACTGGCGCCAACACAGCCTAATCTTGTTTTATCAACATAGGACTCTTTTGATAACTCATCAATGGAAATTAAATAATCTTTCATGTTCTGCCCACCGTAATCGCGGCTGATCTGCTCATTCCATTTTACACCATGCCCCGGCATTCCTCTTCGGTTGGGCGCTACAACGATGTATCCGTTTGCCGCCATCAGCTGGAAATTCCAACGGTAAGAATAAAACTGTGTTAAAGGAGATTGCGGTCCGCCCTGGCAATACAGTAAGGTCGGATATTTTTTTGTCGGATCAAAATTCGGAGGGTAAATAACCCACACCAACAATGGAAGCCCGTCAGTAGCCGTTAAATAACGTTTTTCAATTTTACCAAGTTTGATCGATTTATAGGCGGCATCATTAATATGGGTCAGTTGTTTGGTTTGACCTGTAGTTATATCGGCAGCATAAATTTCAGCAGCATGATTCATATCTGTTATCTCTACTATCATTGTATTACCTGCCTGTCCAACCATTCCGCGAACATCAAAATCGCCTTTGGTGATCTGTTTAACAACCGGCAATTTTTTTGTATTACCCGGATAGTCAACAACAAAAAGCTGAACAGTACCATCCGTTGCAGCTGTAAAGAATACTTTTGTTCCATCAGCACTCCATTTGAAATCATCAACAGTTCCATCCCACCCCTTTGTAAGGTTTAATTTAGCTGTTCCGTTGTCAACAACTATATCATTCTTATCTGATTCATAACCATCGGTTTTCATACTTAAAAAACCCAGATCCCCTTTTGACGAATACGCAGGTTTCATATCGTACCCTTCCATACCTGCTGTTAAATTAACCGTTTTACCGGTTTCCACAGAATAGGAATAGATATCAGTATTGGTACTCAAGGCATAATCCTTTCCGAATTTCTTTTTTGTAACATACAGTATTTGTTTGCCATCGGGGCTCCAGATAAGGTCTTCGTCACCACCAAATGGTTTTTGAGGACAATCAAATGCTTCATTCGGCATGATATCAATGCTGTCTATAATTTTTTTATCTTTTAGTGTATTTAAAAATACGTGTCCGAAAGAGCCATCCTCCCAAGTGTCCCAGTGACGGTAATTAAGATTATCATAGATCATTACATCCGAATTTTTGAGCTGAGGGTATACATCTTTTCCATATATATTTTTCACCTTCACTTCGTTGCTGCAAATGCTATATTTTCCATCAGATGAAATGCGGTCGTTCACAAAAAGGGCATCTGTATTCTCTATTTCAGTTGCATCGCCTCCTGAAACCGGCATGATGTATTTTTTGGTTGATGCCTTATCTTCTGCTACACTGTATTTCCGAACACTGTAAACAATGGACTTGCCATCTTTTGTTATACCATTTGTGCTCAGTTTTCCCAATTGCAGTAGCATTTCGGGGGTCATTGTTTGTGCATTTGCGGATAATAGAAATATTCCGAACGATAATGTTGTGATTATTCTCATGTTATTATAAAGTGGGTAAGAAATGTAAAAAAATTTAAGGCTACAAAGATAACGACTATTTCTTAGTCTGATGGGTCAAATAAATCTAACAGTTCTAAAAAAATAATGCGGCAGTATATTTAATTTTGAGTTGACAGTTCTTTTACCTTTTCGAATTTTTTTTAATAAAGTATTCTTTTATCTTTGTTAGCAGCGTAAAGTAAAGCTTGCTTTTAATTCATTACTTTTTTAGGAGAACTGCAATCCAATAATTCATTCATAAGCAAGGCAATGATTGAATTTTCTTTTTTTTGTCCATAGAACACAAATGCCCTATTAATGGGCTATTAAAGCTTCCTGGGGCCAACGTTATTTGAATTCACAAAAAAGTTTTTTTCATAACAAGTTATTTAAATATTACGAAATACTATTTAATGATAAAATAATTTTTAACCATAACGCATTATGAAAAAACAGCTATTTATAAAATTTACGATCGCAATGTTATTTTTTAGCAGCGTTGCAAATTCCCAGGCCTGGCTAAAAAACTTACCCGCAAACAAACCAAAAGGAGAATTAACGCTGTTTGATTACAAAAATGCTTTTAATGAGTATTGGGCCCCTTTTAAGGTTAACAAAGGTTATTATTATGAAAATGGAGTAAAGACAAAAGCTGCCGGATGGAAACAATTTAAACGCTGGGAATACGCTATGGAAAGCCGGATAGATCCAGCAACAGGTAAATTTCCCAACAAAACAGCTCAAGAAGTTTATGAAGAATTTTTAATAGATAATCCTCAACCACCTTCTCTCCAATCAGCCAACTGGCTAAATTTAGGAACAAACAGCTCGGATGGAGGTTATGCAGGAATTGGTCGCGTTAATTGCATCGCTTTTCACCCTACAGATGTTAATACCTATTGGGTTGGTGCTGCTGCCGGAGGATTATGGGTTACAAGCGATAACGGCACAAGCTGGACTTGTTTAACCGATAATAATGGGGTTCTTGCTGTAAGTGATATCATTATTCCTACCGACTATGCTACATCAAATACAATTTATATCGCCACAGGAGATAAGGATTCCTGGGATAATAACAGTATTGGAGTGCTAAAGTCAATAAATGGCGGCCTTACCTGGAATGTTACAGGATTAAGCTTTGCTATATCTGCCGGAAAAATGGTCAACCGCCTTTTATTAGATCCAGCTGATAATCAAACCATTATTGCCGCTACCACAAATGGTGTTTATAAAACTACAAATGGCGGTACCAGCTGGAGTAATCAGTTGGCCACAAATTCGTTTATTGACATGGAGTATAAACCCGGGGATTTTAATACGCTTTACGGCTCAACTCAATACGGTGAAATTTTTGTTACAACAAACGGAGGAGCAGTGTGGACCAATTCTTTTATCGATCCGAATGCTCAAAGAATAGAACTGGCGGTTTCTGCTAATCAGCCCGACTGGGTTTACGCCCTTGCTGCAACCAGCGCCCTTTATGGTGTTTATAAATCCGTAAACAGCGGTGGAGCATTTGTGCAGGTTTTTGATGGTGTAACATCCAACTTGCTATCTTATGAGGCCGATGGAACCGGTACTGGCGGACAGGGCTGGTACACCTTAAGCCTTGTGGTTTCTCCATCTGATGCCAACAATTTGTTTGTTGGCGGTGTAAATACCTGGGGTTCTGTAAATGGAGGAACTTCCTGGACCCTTGTTAATCACTGGTGGGGAGATGGAGGTGTTCCTTCCGTACATGCCGATAAACACAATTTTAAATACCAGAGCAACGGGGTTTTATTCGAATGTAACGATGGAGGTATCTACACCTCAACTGATAATGGTGTTTCCTGGATCGACAAAACCAACGGGTTGGTAATCAGTCAAATGTATAAGCTTGGTGTTTCGAAAACGGTTTCAACAGAAACGATAACAGGCTTGCAGGATAATGGATCTAAACTTCTTTCGGCCGGTGCATGGTATGATGTAAAGGGTGGTGATGGAATGGAATGTTTGATCGATTATACCGATGTGAATGTTCAATATGCTACGTATGTAAATGGCCAAATAACAAGAACAACCGACCGCTGGGCAAGCGATTATACAGATATTGAACCGACAGGTGCTGGCGAGGGAGCATGGGTTACTCCATATATTATTGACCCTGTTGACCCGCAAACATTGTATGCAGGATATGCTGATGTCTGGAAAACCACTGACAGGGGGGCAAACTGGACGAACATCTCCACCATGAACTCAACAGATCTGATTCGTTCCATGGCTATTGCCCCTTCAAATAACCAGGTTTTATATGTTGCAGATTATTATATTATCTGGAAAACAGCTGATGGAGGAACTTCATGGAGTGATATCACCGGAACCTTACCTGTGAGCTTCGGAATTATTACCTCTATAGCGGTTAAAAATGATGATCCTAACACTCTTTGGGTCACGTTGAGCGGGTATAATGCCAATAAAGTTTACCAGAGTGCTGATGGTGGAATTTCCTGGACCGATATTTCAGCGGGCTTGCCCCAGATCCCCGTTTATTCAATAGTTCAAAATAAACAAACAACAACCGAAGTACATTTATATGCAGGTACTGAACTTGGAATTTATTTCAAACAGGGTGCTAATAATTGGATTGCATATAACACCAATTTGCCAAATGTGAAAATTGGTGAAATTGAAATTTACTATGACCTAAACCCTCAGGATAGTAAGTTAAGGGCTGCTACCTATGGACGTGGGCTTTGGGAATCGTCTGTTTATTATTCTTCCGTACCAATGGTTTTCGCTTCAAGCACCACTACTCAAAACGATACTTCCAACGTAGCTCCAAACCAAATAAATCAGGGGATAATTGGTATTGAAATTGTTACAAATGGAAACCTGGCTCCTCTAAGTGCTACTTCATTTACCTTTAACACCACAGGGTCTACAAATCCTACAACAGATATTACAAATGCAAAACTTTTTTATACCGGCACAACCAATGCCATTGCAACCACAGCCCAATTCGGAACAACTTCAATCGCTCCAAACGGAATTTTTACTATTTCAGGAACTCAATCGCTAAGCAGCGGAACAAATTATTTTTGGCTCACGTATGATGTCCCCTTAACTGCCACAATAAATAATGTTTTAGATGCTCAATGTACATCATTTACTGTGAGTTCGGTTCAAACACCTGTTGTTCAAAACCCTTCCGGAAACAGGAAAATTGATACCAGCTCATGCGCTGCTTCGGGCCTTCAGTGTGACGAACACATTTCGAATGTAACATTTGGCACCATCAACAATACTTCCATTTGTTCAATAGGCGGATATGCAAGTTATACTTCCCTTTCCACAAATATTGCCCAGGGGTCTTCTCTTGTCATTACAGTCACGAATGGCCCCCCTACTTATGCAGGTGACCAGTGTGGTATTTGGGTAGACTGGAACAGCAATGGAGACTTTTCAGACGATCAGGTAGTAACCGTTACCGGGAGTCCGGGAGTGGGGCCCTATTCGGCAACTATCAATTGTCCAATAAATGCTTCTTTAGGCTTAAAAAGACTCAGAGCAAGGGTTCATTATAACGATGAAACGACCTCTCCTTGCGGAAACACCGCTTGGGGAGAGGTGGAGGAATATTCAATAAATGTGACCGCATTTACATCAATTCCGCCTGTTGCCGGTACAGCTACTTCAAGTTCGGTGATCTGTTTTCAAGACCTTACCTCAATGACTTTAACCGGCTATACAGGTAATATCCAATGGCAACAATCTGCTAATGGCTCTACAAACTGGACCAATGTTTCAGGTGGAACAGGAGCAAATTCGGCAATTTACACAACAGGTAATTTGTCTTCAACAATTTATTATCGTGCCGAAGTATCACAGTCGGGGTTTTCACAGGTTTATTCAAATGTAATAACGGTTACTGTGGTGCCAACACCAACAATCACATTAAATTCAAACACCAATGTTTTAACTGCTAACCAAACAGCAACTGCCTACCAATGGATCAACTGTGGAAATGCAAACGCACCAATTGCAGGGGCTAACAGCCAAAGCTATTCCCCAACAGCAAATGGGAATTATGCAGTTATTTTAACTATAAGCGGGTGTTCGGATACAAGCGCCTGTAGTTTAGTTTCCACAATTGGAATTGATGAGATAAAAAACAGTTCTGAATTTATCGTGTATCCGTCACCGGCAACTGATGTGATCACCATCACTGTAAATCCAAACCTTATCGGAAAAAGTTATTTTATTACTGATGGTGCAGGGAAGTTGGTATTAACAGGGAAACTTACAAGCGAAAAATCAATTGTTCGTGTAAATGAATTAGCCTCCGGAGTTTACATTATCAAAATATTGAATCGCAGTAAAAAACTGATCAAATAGGGTTTCCTCAATAATATAAAACTATTATTATTAAAAGGAAATGGAATACAAGACATGAAATAAATGCAAACTAATTTGTAAAGTGGCTAAAAAACCTTGCATCAAAATTAACCACATAGAAACATAGAAATAAAAATTTCGAGAAAAAATTATAGCGTCTCATAGCTTTCTTCGCCTTTTGGCGAAGAAAAAACTATCTTATTCTATTTCTTGTTTAGGTCTTTAACCCGCTTTACTATGTATCTATGTGGTTAATTTAAGCAACCCACTTTTTGAGTGAACCCTAAATAAATTGCCTAATTAATTTTGTTACAAAAACAAAAACCGCAAACACCTAAATAACAGGCGTTTGCGGTTTTAATTTATAAGAACCTCCTGAACCTTCCACCCTCCGGGCTTATAAAAAGTCAAAAATGTCTACCCTTTTTTGCATTTCAACTAATATTCGATCCTGCACCTTTTTTTGAAGTTAATTTTACAGTAATTATTTACTTAGGAGAGATTCCAAAAGAGAAATCTGAGAAATAAATCCTCATAACTTGACCCAGGTAATGCTGGCGAAAGGAAAGCATAATAATTGATCCCCTCGCTTAGGCGGGGGGTATTTTTTTAAAATAATATTGAAAAAAGAAAAGATTTTGATCGACTCAGATTGTTTCAAAAAAACAGTTTGAAGGCTTCCGTTTTTTGAGGGTTTTGACATTAAATGTAAAGGTGTTTAAAACCTCAAATTCGTTGAACAAAACACTTAATTGCTATGAAATACATTGAGTTAATTGGTAGAATTCTTTATTCCATTATTTTTCTCAAAACTATAATGAACCATTTCACAGCAGAGGCAGTAGTGTATGCTGTTTTCAGTGGTGTTCCAGTCCCTTCTGTACCGGTGCCGCTTTTAGGTGTTTTTGCAATAATCGGTGCCGTAAGTATAATGCTTGGTTATAAAACAAAATGGGGGGCTTTATTAATAGTAGCATTTCTTGTTCCAATAACTTTATATATGCATGCCTTCTGGAGCGAAACCGATCCGATGCGGATGCAAAGGCAAATGGCGGACTTTATGAAAAACACTTCCATGCTTGGTGCTGCATTAATTATTAGCTATTTCGGGGCCGGCCCTTTAAGTATCGATGCAAAAAAGAAAACTTAAGTTTAAATTCATTTAATTCAATTACATCCTATGGAAACCAACAATCAGCATAAAAACAAGCACAGAACAATGAACTTCGAACAATATGCGAGTGATGGCAATCGCTTTATTAATGAAGTTGCACTTGAATTAGAAACAGATCACAACAGGGCTGCACGAATAACCCGCGCTGTATTGCATGCCATTCGTGACCGTATTCCGCCAGATGATGCAATACAGTTCGCCCAGGGGCTGCCAATGGCCTTAAAAGGCATTTTTATTGACCAGTATGATATTTCTAAAACTCCAATTACTATTCGTAACAAAGAAGAGTTTATTGAATTTGTGCGTGGTAAAGATGGACTAACAGCTGAAAAGGACTTCCCTGATCGGGAGTCGGTTGTAAATGCTTTAAAGGCAGTATTCTTTGTGCTTGAATTTAATATGAGTACCGGGCAGGTTGAGCAAATAAAAAAGATGTTTAATATAGAACTCCTGAGTTTGATTGAGTGGTGATTTTACTAAAATGAGGCCATAATCTTCAGGGTTAAAATATTCATGGTTTGGTTAAACAAGCCTCTTTTTGATTCAAATACAGGCTAAATTAACCAAAAACAAAAAACCGTAAACGCTTAAAATTTAAGCATTTACGGCTTTTGTTTTTGTGGAGAATATCGGATTCGAACCGACCACCTTCCCGCATTACTGCGGGACGCTCAAGCCTTAACTATTCTAGTTTTGAAAAAAATGTTATTGATTAAGGCTAGATAGGCGTGTTAATAAGCCATTCCAAATATGTTCTTCTTTTTTTCTTTTTAATTTCAATTTCTCTAATCATCGCTTCACTTCGCGTAAAAAAGGTTTCCGAATATTTCAATAACCAATCATTTGCTCCGAGATTTTTTTTTAAACGATGCTCTTCCATTCGTTTATTTAAATTTTCGGTATGCCCAACATAGTATTTATCAATTGAGGGAGAATAAATTATATAAACACAAAACTCCATATAACAGAAAACCCCACTAAATGTGGGGTTTTTGTGGAGAATATCGGATTCGAACCGACCACCTCTTCACTGCCAGCGAAGCGCTCTAGCCAAATGAGCTAATTCCCCGGTTTTTATTATGATGAACCGACCATCTTCCCGCAGCATTGCGGGACGCTCTAGCCAAATGAACTAATTCCCCGGTTTTTATTATGATGAATCGACCATCTTCCCGCAGCATTGCGGGACGCTCTAGCCAAATGAGCTAATTCCCCGGTTTTTAATATGAATTACACATCTTTGACGTATCCTCCAATACTTTACCGGTGCAAATCTAACAATTAAAATCTAAATTTTGATTTGAAATGTTTTTGAACCATTCAATTCCTGTTAAAGAGTTGAAAACTAAATGAAATACTAAAGCAAACAAATAAAACTTTGCTTTATCCTTCAGTTTGTAGTAAACTTGTAACGTATGAAGGCCATATTAAATTTATGGGAAATAATCTCCCACACCGGAACCGCAAAGGAATTAAGTGCTTCAGATACTAAACGGCTGATCCTGACAAATCGTTTCGGAATTATTGCTGTGTTTTTCACTTTTCCTTATCTTCTCGGGTTTCTTTATTCCGGCTATAACAATGTGGCCCTCTTTTCCGGACTTTGTTGTATCGTTTATTTTTCTATCCCTTTTTACAACAAATTTTATTTATACACAACCTCCAAACTGGTTCTATACCTCGGGGTTCTTGTCCACCAATTTGTTTTGGCCTCCACCTTTGGTGAAAGCGCAGGAATACATTATATGTATATAGCTCTCATTCTCTTACCAATAGTGCTTTTTGATATTAAAAAACAAATTGGCTTGATCTTATTCTGTATTATAATTACAATTTTTGCCACTTTGGTTTTATATTTTACACAGTTCTCTCTTCTCCTTGACCCCACAATCCCTTATTCTGCAAAGGAAACAATGGATATTTTATATAAAATAACAACTGTTATAGGGTGTTTTGTTATCTTATTTTCAAGCATAATTGTTGCTACAGAAACGGAAAAGGTTTTGGACGACTCTAATTTATTTTTGCAATATCAGATGAAAGCAATTTTTGATAATTCCCACGATGCTATTTTTTTATCGGAAAGTGATGTAAATGAAATCGTAAAAGTGAATTATCGTGCACAGGAACTATTTGAAGTAGATTCTGAGCAGGACCTGATTGGTAAAACAGGTTTGGATCTGCACAAAAACAAACCATCCGAAAATGAAATAAATCGAATAAGATCCGTCCTGAATGATTCAGGAAGTTATCATGGCGAAGTATTGTATAAAACAGGAAAAGGAAATGAATTTTGGGGTTCCACAGCCATCAAAACTATTAATATTAATTCAAAAAATTACTTTGCCGTTCGTATAACTGATATCACTGCCAGGCAAGAATTTAATGCCAAAATAAAATCCTCCTTACGTGAAAAAGAGATTCTTTTGGCGGAAATTCACCACAGAGTGAAAAACAACCTTGCGGTGATCAGCGGCTTGTTGGGGTTACAATCAACATACATTGAAAATGCAGATGCAAAAAAAGCATTTGAAGAGTGCCGGAATCGTATTCATACCATGGCATTGATACACGACAAGCTTTATCAAAATGAAACACTGTCGAAGATAGATTTTTGTGAATATATTAATGATCTGGTTCGACATATAAAAAACTCATACAATCCAACCGTTTCAGAAATTGAATTCAGCGTGATGTGTCATGAAACCTTTCTTGACATTGCGCTTGCAGTTCCTTGCGGCCTTATTTTGAACGAGCTGATCTCTAACGCTCATAAACATGCTTTTAAGGGCAAAGAAAAGGGGAAGATCAAAATTGTTTGTTCAAGTACAGATAAAAATTTTACCTTAATGGTTAGTGATGATGGAGTTGGCTTTGATATGGAAAAAGCGTTGATTGAACCAAGGTCTTTAGGACTTACGTTGGTAAAAGCATTGGTTGGCCAGATCAACGGGGATATCAAAACAACGTTTAATGAAGGTACTGCTTTTTACATCTCATTTGAGGTTTGATATTGAACTTCGAATAAAAATTTCAAAATTTAATGTACTGAAAGCTATTTTCTTCATGTTGCTTTTATGCGCTGAACATGGTATATTTGCACTCTTTTATAAAAATCAAAGCAATGAGTGATTCAAAAATAAATTCAAGCAAAGCACCCGAGCCGGTAGGGTCATATCCACATGCGCGAAAGGTTGGCAATTTGCTGTTTCTTTCCGGTGTTGGTCCTCGTGAGCGTGGCAACAAAAAAATTCCGGGAGTTGACCTCGATGAAAAAGGAAATATTATTTCTTATGATATCGAAACGCAGTGCAAAAGCGTGTTTCAGAATGTTAAATACATTTTGGAAGATGCAGGAAGCAGCTGGGATAACATTGTGGATGTGCAGGTTTTTCTTACCAATATGAAAGATGATTTTGCAACTTATAATCGTGTGTATGCCGAATGGTTCAAAGATAACCAGCCCTGTAGAACCACCATTGAGATCAACTGTTTACCAACACCTATTGCTATTGAATTAAAAGTGATCGCAACTATTTAGTTTAAAGTTATAAAGTCAAAAGTTATAGCAACAACTTTACACTTTCAAACTTTAAACTTTGAACTTATTATGAACTTATTATGAACTACAAAACATACACCGGCCTTAACCTTTCGCAAACAGCGAAAGACGTACAAAAAATCTGGGACGAGAATAATACATTTGAAAAATCCATCACATCACGTGAAGGAAAAACACCTTTTGTTTTTTATGAGGGACCGCCAAGTGCCAACGGTCTGCCGGGTATTCACCATGTGATGGCCCGTTCTATCAAAGATATTTTTTGTCGTTTCAAAACACAAAAAGGGTTTCAGGTAAAACGTAAAGCAGGTTGGGATACTCACGGATTACCAATAGAATTAAGTGTTGAGAAGGCTTTAGGAATTACAAAAGAAGATATCGGGACAAAAATTACTGTTGAACAATACAATATCGAATGCCGCAAAGATGTAATGAAATACACCGATGTGTGGGCTGATGTAACCGAAAAAATGGGCTATTGGGTGGATATGGAGCATCCATACATCACCTACGAAAATAAATACATTGAATCTGTTTGGTGGTTGTTAAATAACCTATATGCGAAAGGATCTATATACAAAGGGTTTACTATTCAGCCTTATTCTCCTGCTGCAGGAACAGGGCTTTCAACACATGAATTGAATCAACCGGGGTGTTATAGGGATGTGAAGGACAGAACTGCTGTTGCAATGTTTAAAGTTGCTAAAGATCAAGACCTGACAGGTTTTAAAAACCTGTCAGGTCTATTGAACGACAATACTTATTTCCTGGCCTGGACAACTACCCCTTGGACTTTGCCTTCTAATACTGCTTTGGCTGTTGGGAAAAATATTGAATATGTTTTAGTTGAAACGTTTAATCCATTTTCATTGAATAGAATTAATGTCATTCTTGCTAATGATTTAATAGATGAACATTTTATAGATGATATTGAGGTAGAATTTACAAGTCCTGATAATAAACATAAGTATAATGGACTATTTGATTTATCAGATAATTACGTAGGAAAACCAGAAAATTTAAAGAACGATTTAGAATATTTTTTCAAAACATTTTACAAAAAAAAGCCTCCTTGTAGAGTATTACAAACATTCAAAGGCTCCGATTTAGAAGGAATAAAATACGAACAACTAATGCCCTTCACCCAACCAACCGATGGCGATGCATTCCGCGTGATCATTGGCGATTTTGTTACAACTTCGGATGGAACAGGTATTGTTCACATCGCACCAAGTTTTGGTGCAGACGATTTTAGGGTTGCCAAACAAAACGGCATTGGCTCATTAACATTGGTTGACAGACGAGGTAAGTTTTTACCGGAAATAAAAGACGGTGTGTTTTTATATGGTGAAGAATATGTAAAAGAAGCCTATCTCACAGAAGAGGAAAAAGAGAAAGAATTCAAAATTCAAAAGAAAATACTAGAAGCAAGCGGCAAAATAAAAGAGCTAAAAGCTTATCTGAGTGTTGATGAACGTATCGTTTTAAAGCTTCAGGAAGAAGGAAAACTTTTCAAAAAAGAATCTTACGATCACAGTTACCCGCATTGCTGGAGAACAGATAAACCTGTTTTATATTATCCTTTAGATAGCTGGTTCATCAAAACTACCGACTATAAAGAGCGCATGATCGAACTAAACAAAACAATCAACTGGAAGCCGGAATCTACCGGTACGGGCCGTTTTGGTAATTGGTTGGAAAATCTGAACGACTGGAATTTATCCCGCTCCCGCTTTTGGGGTATCCCTATTCCTATCTGGACAAGTGAAGATAAAACCGAACAGATCTGCATTAGCTCAGCTGAAGAATTAAAAAACGAAATTGACAATGCCATTGCAAAAGGAATGATGCAAAATAACCCGCTTGGTGCATTTACACCGGGCGATAACAGTGCTGAAAACTACAACAGCTTTGATCTTCACAAACCTTATGCCGATTCAATTTTTCTGGAACGCAATGGCAAAAAGCTTTTCCGTGAACCCGATCTAATTGACGTTTGGTTCGATTCCGGTGCAATGCCCTATGCACAGTTGCATTACCCATTTGAGAACAAGGAGTTGATCGATCAGAAAAAGTATTTCCCTGCCGATTTTATTGCTGAAGGTGTTGATCAAACACGTGGCTGGTTTTTCACGCTTCATGCGATAGGGACGATGTGCTTTGATTCTGTTGCTTTCAAAAATGTGGTGAGCAATGGTTTGGTGCTGGATAAGAACGGACAAAAAATGAGCAAGCGCTTAGGCAATGCTGTTGACCCCTTCCAAACAATTGAAAAATATGGTCCGGATGCTACACGCTGGTATATGATCACCAACGCAGCTCCCTGGGACAATTTAAAGTTTGACCTTGAAGGCATTAGCGAAGTGCAACGCAGGTTCTTTGGAACACTTCACAATACCTATTCTTTCTTCACATTGTATGCAAACGTTGATGGATTCCGCTATTCAGAAGCAGAGATCCCTATGACTGAACGTACCGAAATTGACCGCTGGATCTTATCTGAACTAAATACACTGATCAAAAAAGTAGATGAAGCGTATTCGGATTATGAACCACACCGTGCCGGGCGATATATCGAAAATTTTGTGGATGAACACCTCAGCAACTGGTATGTACGCTTGTGCAGAAGACGCTTCTGGAAAGGTGATTATTCACAAGATAAAATAGCTGCTTACCAAACACTATATCGTTGTATGGAAGTAGTGGCGCAACTTGCAGCACCAATAGCTCCGTTTTTTATGGATCGGTTGTATTCCGATCTCAATTCAGTAACAGGCCGCGACAGAGCAGAATCAATACACTTAAGCGATTTCCCTGTTTCCGATACCTTCCTGATCGATAAAGATCTGGAAGAGCGCATGGAGCTGGCGCAAAAAATTTCTTCTATGATCTTGTCGATCCGTAAAAAAGAAAACATACGTGTTCGTCAGCCATTAAATAAAATTCAAATTCCGGTATTGGACGATTCCTTCAAAGATAAAATTGAAGCGGTTAAAGATCTGATATTGTCGGAAGTAAATGTAAAAAGTTTAGACTTTGTGGATGAATCCACTACATCAATTACCAAAAATTTAAAGTTAAATTTTAAAACTTTGGGTAAAAAATGCGGTAAAAACATGAAGGCAGTGCAAACTTTTGCTGCCGAAAACGCTCAGGCGATCATTTCAGGAATTGAAAAAACAGGAAAATTTGAGATCAAAATTGACTCGGAAGTGATTGAATTAGAAAACGATGACGTAGAAATTATCCCTGTTGATATTCCCGGATGGAAGGTCGCAAACTCGGGACAACTAACTGTGGCCCTGGACGTTACCATTACTCCTGAACTAAGAGAAGAAGGCCTTGCACGGGAGCTGGTAAACAGAATCCAGAACCTGAGAAAAGAAAGTAATTTGGATGTAACGGATAGAATTGATGTAAAAATTCAGAGAAATTCTGCTATAAATGCAGCTATCAACAATAATTTGAACTATATTTGCACCGAAATTCTGGCCTCGTCACTGGAACTTGTCGATACTTTAGAGCATAAAATAGGCTCTGAAATTGAATTAGACGAAGAAATAAAAACCCTAATCACTATTACTAAATTAAACTAACACCTATAAAAAATGGCAAAAAAAGCGCAAAAAGGAAAACCGGCAAAAAAAGCTGCTAAACCTGCAAAAAAAGTAGTAGCAAAAAAAGCTGCTCCTAAGAAAGCCGCTAAACCTGCAAAAAAGGCCGTTGCTAAAAAACCTGTGAAAAAAGCGGCTCCTAAAAAAGTTGCTAAAGCAGTAAAAAAAGCAGTTGCTAAAAAGCCTGTGAAAAAAGTTGTTGCTAAAAAAGCGGTTGCTAAAAAACCCGTAAAAAAAATAGTTGCTAAGCCTGTAAAAAAAGCGGTTGCTAAAAAACCTGTGAAAAAGGTGATTGCTAAAAAGGCTGTGAAAGTTGCCAAAAAAGTGGTTGCTAAAAAAGAAGTAAAAAAAGTAGTTGCTAAAAAAGCACCTGCAAAACCAATTCAAAAAGTTGTTCTTAAACCCGTTGCTAAAGTGGAAGCAAAAAAAATAATTCCTGCAAAACCAATAGTTGTTGCAAAACCAATAACACCTGTTGCAAAGAAACCAGAACCTGTTTTAAAGAAAAAGGTTGAACGTGATATGGATATGGATGATGATAACAGAGATCAGGATTCATTAGTGGTTGAATACAAGGTTCCGTCTATCAGAAGACCAATGGGGCCTATACCAAAGCCACATATTAATACTGATAAGAGAACACGTTATACTGATGCTGAATTAAAAGAATTCAAAGAATTGATCTTGAAAAAACTTGCTGAAGCTCAAAAAGATTATGAATTATTAAAAAGCACGCTGTCTCACAAAGATGATCACGGAACAGACGACACTTCCCCTACATTCAAGTTATTGGAAGATGGTTCTGATGTTTTATCTAAAGAAGAAACATCACATTTAGCCGGTCGTCAGGAGAAGTTTATTCAGAACCTGCAAAACGCTTTAATTCGTATTGAAAACAAAACTTACGGAATATGCCGTGTTACTGGTAAATTAATCTCAAAAGAACGTTTGAGAAGTGTACCACACGCCACTTTGGTTATTGAAGCTAAATTAGGACAAAACGCATAATCTACCCCTTGTTTATACGTACAAAAAGCTGCTTAGAAATAAGCAGCTTTTTGTTTTTAGGGGCAAATAAAGGCTGTATACCCCAATGGATTTGGGCTTTTTTGCCGTTGAGCAGGGGCAATAATATACAGTTCGATCAATACCATTACTCTAATATATATTATTCCAACAGGTTAATGAATAAGCAACTTGACAGGTTTTCAAAACCTGTTAGGTTTAACTGCCTATTAAAAGAAAATTATCAGATTAATTTGTAACTAGTGTTTGTATTGGTAGGACTCCTTCGGAGTCCTATATTTATGGACATTCGTTGGGCTATATACATCCGATCCCACGGGGGGCGAACATCGGGGCGATCTCTTTAACCATTAATTTGCATTAATTCGTGGTTGGCAATGGTGTCGACTAAATGAAAAAGTAAAAATGATACTTGCCACGAATTTTAAGGATTAAAGGCCTTTAAACTTAAAATTCGTGAAATTCGTGGCCATTCTCTTACAATATCGGCAGCTATTAATTAGTTTCAAGCACTTTAAAAAGCTCGTCTAATTTAGGTGTTAGAATAATTTCCGTTCTACGGTTCTTTTTGCGCGCCTCTGATGTTTTTGCGGTGTCGATAGGGAAATACTCCCCACGTCCGGCAGCGGTTAAACGTCTTGAATCTACTGAGCTGTTTTTGGTAATAATTTTTACGATAGAAGTAGCACGCATAACACTTAGATCCCAGTTGTCCTTAATCTCACCTTTACCAGCCATTGGCACATCATCTGTATGCCCTTCAATTAAAATATTTATTTCAGAATTTTGCTCCAGCACTTTCGCAACTTTTTTCAATGCCTCAACACCTTTAGTTTCAACTGTTGTGCTACCTGAAGCAAACAAAAGATTCTCTTCCATTGAAACGTATACTTTACCGTTTTTTTGAGTGATCGTTAAACCTTTACCTTCAAAGCCAAATAAGGCATCGGAAAGCTTTTTCTTCAAATCGTTAACCGCATCGTCTTTCTTTTTCAAAACCCCCTCTAATTCAGCAACACGTGCTTCACGTTTTGTTAATTCAGCCGTAAGTGCATCCAAATTTTTCTTTTGATCATTTAGTTGGCCCTCCAATAGTTTTAACTCATCCTGCTTCTTTAATAGCTGGTCCTGTGTAAGTTGTAACTCGCTTGAAAGCTTTTTTGTATCTGCAATATTGCCGCTCAATAAACGATTGTATTTGTCCAGTAATTGTTCGTTTACCTGGTTTAGTTTATCGTATTTCGCAAGGAAGGTACGGTAGTTACTTCCACACATAGCAGTGTCTTTTTGAAGATTCGAAATTATTTTTATATCATCCGCCAGGCTTTTTGTGGCTTCGGTAAGTTTTGTTTCACAGCTCTGATTTGCTATTTTTAATGCAGCCAGATCAGTATCGCAGGTTTTTCTTTTTGCTTGCTCTTCCTCTAGTTTGCGCTGAGGCACACAAGAGATCATTACACTTACCATCAATATTACCGCAACAGCGTTATAGACTTTTTTCATTTGTAAATTATTTAAGGTTATCGAGGATACAATATTATTAATAAAGTAAGTGATTTGTTAGGTTATACACTAAAGGTTATACACTTAACATTGTTGAAAGCCTAAGTTTTAGGCGCTTCCGTTTTCTCTCCTCAGCTTGAAATGGCAGCGCCTGCGCCCATTTCGGTCAGGCGGTGTCACTTAACAAAGGAAGCCTGCCCTAAGTCTTTTATACGTTCAGACTGCCCGCCCGCTGGTCATATTGAGCCTGTCGAAATAGGTGCAATGGCTTCTTAACTAAACGACATTGTTTGGGCGGGTTTTGGAAAAGGGCGGGGGCCAGAAAAAAGACAAAAAAAAGCCATCGTCCCCTATCTGGAGCGATGGCTTTTTTTAAAAATTAGAACTTTATTTCTTTTTCTCCGTTTTGGGCTCAAAATAAACACGTGTCAGATCGCGATATTCCATTGCGTTTGCCGGGAAGCTCTTAATGTAGGTTTGAACCAAACGATAATTTTCATCATAAAAAATAGGCATGATAGCGGCATCGTCAATAGCCACCTGATCGGCCTGAAGGTATAATTTCATGCGTTTAGGGATATCCACTTCCTGTAACGCAGCGGAAAACAGTGAATCAAATTTAGCGCTCTTATAACGCATAGCGTTTAAATAGGCTTTATCATTTAGGTTTTTAGGAATATGTTTGCTGTACAAAAGGGTTAAAAACGTTTCTGGGTCTGGATAATCCGCAACCCAACCGGTTCTCCAAAACATTGTTTTACCGGTTTCTACACGCTCAAGGTGCTCAGCCTGAGGAAGTACATTTAATTCAATTTCGATGTTTAAATTTTCTTTTAACATTTTTTGAATTACTTCGGCAATCTGAATATTTCTGCCCCCTCCTCCACTATTTATTTGAAGCGTTAATTTGGGAAACCCTTTTCCTTCAGGATAACCGGCTGTTGCTAAATGTTTACGTGCTTTATCGGGATCAAAATAAAAACCCTTTAAGCTTTTTGAATCGTATTCAGGAAATGATGGTGGAACAATTCCATAAATACCCGGGGTGCCCTCTCCCTGAAGTGTATAGGTAACAATCTTTTCACGATCAATGGCATAATTAAATGCCAAACGAACGTCTTTTTTATCAAAAATGTCACTTTGTATCTGGAAACCAAAATAGAAAACGGTCATGGCCGGAATAACCTGCAGGTTAAATGGAGCATTTGCTTCTTTTGCATGGTCAAGTTCACCTAAAATATCAGATATGGATTCTACAGGTATCTGAAAAACCATATCCAGGTTGCCTCTCTTAAACTCAAGCAACTCTGATTTTTTTTCTTTTATAAAACTAAATTTAACAGCGTCCAGGTAAGGCAACTGATTACCAAATTCATCTACACCCCAATAGTTAGGATTTCTCTCCAAAATCACCACTTCGCCCTCTTTAACACTTTTAACCTGAAAAGCTCCTGTGCCAACACATTTTGCACGCATTTCAACACCATATTTTTCAAATGCTTCTTTTGGGTAGACCCAACAACCGGGGGTGCTTAACACGTTCAGGAAACCAACAAACGGATACATTAGATCAATCTCTAATGTTTGGTCATCAATTACTTTTATTCCAGAAACACCACCTGCCAAAGGTTTTTTATCAACCGTAGACTGATAAAATTCATTTGCACCAACAACCTTGTCCTTAAAAGTATTACCAAACTGCTGGTTTTCCGGACTGGCAGTACAAAGGTTTTCGAAGCAGTATACAAAATCATTTATTGTTAACTCGCGGCCTTTTCCTTCTGAAAAACAAGGATCATCATGAAACTTAACACCTTTACGAAGCGTGAATGTCCATTTGGTTGCGTCTGCGTTTCTTTCCCATTTTTCAGCCAAAGAAGGCAACACCGTTAAGTCGGCCTGAGAAAGCTTAACAAGGCCTTCATACACCTGACTGGTAATGCGTTGCGAAACAACTTCTGTAACATTGATAGGAAACAGGTTTCTGAAATCTTCTGTTTCGTTCATCCTAAATACGCCACCGTAATACACGCCCCCCTTGGCTTTTCTTGATTCTCCGGTAGATTGGTTCTCACCACCGCAGGATGCCAAAAGGCCAGCCATCAACAATAAATAAACTGCTTTTTTCATATTAATTTATAGGTACACTTATTAATTCTAAAGGAACAAATATATTAAGATTATCTGAAAGTTTCGCAAAAAAACACCAGCGAATTACGAATACCCTTTCTGTAATTTATGATCCCGAAAAACCTTTGATTTGTGAGGTCTTTTAAAGATCGATCTCCAGCAATACCGGGCAATGATCAGAATGTTTCGCTTCGGCTAATATAGCAGCACGTTTCATTTGCGCCTCCAAATTGCTACTCACAAGATTGTAATCAATACGCCACCCAAGATTTTTGGACCTGGAATTAGCCCTGAACGTCCACCAAGAGTAATGGTGTGGTTCTTTATTATAATGGCGGAAACTATCAATAAAACCCGATTTCATAAATTGATCGATCCAATCTCGCTCCTCCGGCAAAAAGCCGCTGTTATTGGCATTGCTTTTGGGGTTATGAATATCAATGGCCTGGTGGCAAATGTTATAATCTCCACAAATAATAAGTTTTGGACGTTCTTTTTTTAATGTATCAATGTAATTTTGAAAATCCGCTAGCCATTTAATTTTAAATGTCTGCCTTTCATCTCCGCTGCTCCCACTCGGGTGGTAAACACTTATAACAGATACATCACCAAAATCGGCACGAATAACGCGGCCTTCGAAATCGTAATGAGGTATTCCGCATCCATACTCGATGTGATCGGGCTTTTGTTTGCTGAAAATAGCAACACCGCTGTATCCCTTTTTTTGTGCAGGATGCCAGTAATGATGATACCCCGCTTTATCGAACAAAGTAAGATCAAGCTGCCCTGGTTCAGCCTTTAATTCCTGAAAACACAAAATATCCGGATCGGCCGCTTTTATCCAGTCCATAAGCCCCTTGCTTATTGCCGAACGGATACCATTTAAGTTATAACTTATAATTTTTGTCATTAATTTACGTATTATATGTAAAGGTAAGTCAAAAATTTTAAAGTCAAAAGTCAAAATCAGTACTTTGTGCTCTAACCTTTTGAATGAGATAACTGATGCTACATAGTTCTTTTTTACCGCAGAGTTCGCAGAGATTTTACGCAGAGTGCCGCAGAGTTAATATTCAATGTGTTTCTCTGCGGTTCTCTGAATATTTTTTTCTAAGTGGGACTCTGCGGTTAATTATTTTTTGCATAACATGAAAAAGTTTTAAAGTCAAAAGTCAAAATCCGTACTTTGTTCTCTAACCTTTTTGAATTTTGATTTTTCTCTCTTTTAACTTTATTTTAAATAGTACTTTTAAATTCTGTGATGGTTCGGAAAATAATACTGTTATTCATTTTGCTGTTTTTCTGTGCAAACCTGCATGCACAATACTTAAGCAATAGCCACACAAAACAATTAACAATTATTGGCGATACCAGCCAACTGGACACGCTTAGCCTTGTTCCGGGTTCTATTAAAATAACTACAAATAATGCAACGGACCTGGATACCTCTTTCTACAAAATAAATTATGCTGAAGGTTTCCTGATCTTAAATCGTAGCAATTTTGTTAAAAACAATATAGTTGCCGATAGCATAACAGTTTCCTACAAAACATTTCCGTATTTGTTTTCTGCTGAAGTAAAACACAAAGACCTTAGCAGGATAAAGCCTGATCTATTTGGTAACATAAACCCTTTCAGCTATACCATTGAATCGAAAAGTGATGATATTTTTAAAATGGAAGGTTTGAACAAAAGCGGAAGTATTTCCCGCGGAATTTCGTTCGGTAACAACCAGGATATGGTTGTAAATTCTAATTTAAATCTTCAGCTATCCGGACATTTAAGTAACAACATTGATATATTATTAGCTGCAACTGATAATAACATCCCTATTCAACCCGAAGGAAACACACAACAACTGCAGGAGTTTGATAAAGTATTTATTCAACTCTCCAATGCACAGTCTAAGCTTATTGCGGGCGACTTTCAGCTGACACGGCCGAACAGCTATTTTATGAATTTCCATAAAAAAGCGCAGGGGCTTAGTTTTTCTACAGTATTAAAAACCAATCCCCTTAACCCCCTTAATAAGGGGGAGTCTAATAAAAGTATAAACGAGCAAGGTGTTTATAAAACATCGTTAAGTGCGGCTGTTTCACGGGGAAAGTTTGCAAGAAATCAAATTCAGGGTGTAGAAAGCAACCAGGGGCCATACCGGCTGCGCGGGGCGGAAAACGAGCCTTTTATTATTGTTTTATCCGGAACAGAAAAAGTATATATTGATGGAAGGCTCATGGATAGAGGGCAAGAGAATGATTATGTGATCGATTATAATACCTCCGAAATTACATTCACCGCCAAACAGCTTATTACAAAAGACAAACGGATAGTTGTGGAATTTCAATATTCCGATAAAAATTATGCGCGTTCATTGGTTCATTTTGGAAATGATTTCGAAAAAGATAAACTAAAACTTCACCTGAATATTTATTCAGAACAAGATAGCAAAAACCAGCCACTACAGCAGGATCTAACGCCCGAACAAAAAAAATTATTATCTGATATTGGTGATACCTTGTCTCTCGCTGTTACTCCAAGTTTTGATAGTGTTGCTTTTTCAAATAACGAAGTTTTATATCAAAAAAAGGATACTACTATTGGAGCACAATCCTATACTATTTTTATTTACAGCACCAACAGCGACAGCGCTTATTATCGTGTCGCTTTCAGTAATGTAGGGCAAGGGAGAGGCGATTACAAACAAATCGCATCGAGCGCAAACGGAAAAGTGTTTCAATGGAATGCTCCTGTTGCCGGAATAAAACAAGGAAATTATGATGCAGTGATACTATTGATAACACCCAAACAAAAACAAATGATAACAGCAGGTGTTGATTATGCTTTTTCGAAAAACACCAAACTATCCATAGAAGCTGCCGGAAACAACAATGATATCAACACTTTTTCATCTAAAGATAGCAAAGACGATATTGGTTATGGGTTGAAGATCAATTTTGACAATACAAAACAATTGGGCAAAAGGCAATTGGACAGCAAGCAAGAGCCAACAACTAACAACCAACAACTAATAACTATAGTTGATACCACTTCCGGGCCATTAACATTACTTACAAATTTGAATTATGAATATGTTCAGAAATATTTTTCTCCTATCGAGCGGTACCGTAGCATTGAGTTTGAGCGTGACTGGAACCGTTTAAATTTAGCACTTGTAGACGATCAGCATATTTTAGGTGCAGCTGTAATGTTAGCAAAAAAAGGGACAGGAAGCGTTGGATATAAATTCAATGCGCTTTTAGAAGGCAATAATTACAATGCAAACAGACAATCTGCTCATCTTGATCTGCAACAAAAAGGATTTAATGCAAACTATGATGGAAGCCTGCTTGGCTCCGCGAGTACCACCAATACTGACTTTTACAGGCACAAGAGCGGTGTGTCACAAAAAATAAAATGGGTAAGGGTTGGGTTTAAAGATGAGTTTGAAAAGAATAAATTCACATTATTGAAAAAAGATTCATTGCTTTCAAACAGCTATCAATTCTGGGAATGGCAAGGCTATATTCAAAATTCTGATACCACAAAAAACCGATACGGGCTCTATTATAAGCAGCGAAGTGATCATGCTGTAAAAAACATATTTGGCACTACAAGCCTCAACAGATCAGCCTTTGCAGAAAGCTATGGTGGATTTTTCGAAGCTATGCAAAATCCAAATAGTCAATTAAAAGTAAATGTGGCTTACCGGAAATTACAAATTGTTGACTCATCACTTACCCTTCAAAAGCCCGATAATTCGTTGGTTTCGCGTATTGAGTACAGCTTCCGCTTATGGAAAGGTTTGTTATACTCCAACTCATTTTACGAAATTGGTTCGGGCTTAGAAGTAAAAAAACAATTTTCGTATATTGAAGTTGCTGCCGGACAGGGCGTTTACACCTGGATAGATTACAACAGCAATGGCATAAAAGAATTGAATGAATTTGAGGTAGCGGCTTTTTCCAACACAGCAACGTATATAAAAATTTTCACCCCAAGTCTTGATTATATTAAAGTGTACAGCAATCAGTTCAGCGAAATGTTAATGCTGAAACCAGCGGCCTTGTGGGCAAGCAAAACAGGCGTCCGTAAATTTATTTCACGTTTTGCAAATCAATCCGCATATCGCATTGATAGAAAATCAACCTGGAACGATGGCGCGGCTCAACTCACTACCGGCCTTGCAAAAGCCTACAATCCATTCCTGGCTGAAACAAACGACTCCAGCCTGATCACACTTAACTCCTCATTCAGGAATACCTTATTTATTAATCAACTAAATTCTGTTTTTGGCCTGGACCTGACCTACCAGGATGTACGTAATAAAATTTTACTTGTAAACGGTTTTGATACCCGCCAAAATAGTTATAAAGAGGCACGTTTGCGCTGGAACATCTCTCAACAATTCTGGTGGGACCTTTCCTACAAAGACGGAAAAAAAATCAGCAGATCGCAATATTTTGGAACAAGGGATTTTTCCATTTTATATTATGAAGCAGCGCCAAAACTAAACTATCAGCCAAACACAGCCTTTCGTATAACAGCATCCTTCAAGTACACCGATAAAAAAAATCATGTTGAGTTTGGCGCCCAGCAGGCTACTTTGCAGGATTATGGAATGGAAGTAAAATACAATATATTGCAAAAAGGGAGTTTAAATGTTAAAGCAAATTTCATTCAGATAAATTTTAACGGCACCCAAAACACATCCCTTGCCTTTGAAATGATGGATGCTTTGCAGAATGGAAAAAACATTACCTGGGGCCTCATATATCAACGAAACCTGACAAATAATTTACAATTGAGCTTATCCTATGATGGTCGTAAATCTGAGGGCACCAGAACAATTCATACAGGTGGTGCGCAAGTGAGGGCTTATTTTTAAATTTTGAATTCTCGCTAAAACTAGCCGGGGATCATTGCTTTAACTCTTCGATGGCTTTTTGATAAACCTCTTTTACTTTTGAAAAGAGGGTTTCAATTTTTGGAAAATCAGATTGTGTGGCCGCCAGCCTTTCAATTTCAACCATTTCAGCCATTATAATTTTATCTATTCCAACAAAAGGAATTGTTGATCTCATTTTATGAGCAGAAGACCTGATCAAATCAAAATTCTTTTCATTGATCCCTTTTTCTAACATACCTATTTCCAGGGGGCTTTCAACAAGAAAGATCTCTATCATTTCATTTATAAATTGAATGCTCCCTTTCGACAGTTCTGTCAGGTAATCTAAATTGGTCACTTTATTTGAATCAGTTGTCATTGTTTTTTATTTTTTTATTGAGTGTTAAATTACCAATTATAATTTCGATTTGTATGAAATAAAACAACGGAACAAGGACTTCGGCAAGCTCCGAATGACATTCGTGCGTTTTAACAGAGCGCGAGTGGAAGTATAGGCGCTGCTTTAAAACACATTACTTCTTTAGCCCAATGAAATTAAATATATTTAATAATTAAATTATGCAGATCTGTCTCTTTTATCGGTTTTGAAATATAGTCCGTCATTCCAAATCCTAAACATTTATCCTTTTCGCCTGGCATTGCATGGGCTGTCATTGCAATGATCGGGATGTTTAACATTAATTTTTTCCTGATAACACCTGTCGCTTCGTACCCATCCATTTCAGGCATCTGGATGTCCATTAAAACAAGGTCATAAACATTCTTTTCTAATTTGTCAACTGCAAGTTTTCCGTTGCCACAAATATCAAATGCATAACCAAAATCTGCTATCATAAAAGCCGCTAATTTTTGGTTGAGCAAATTATCTTCTACAATCAATATTTTAATTTTATCATTTGCAACTGCATGGTGGATCTTCTCAGGGCTTGTTTTTAAGGTGGCAACCAATACGGGTGCTTTTTTGTAGGGTATTGTAAATTTAAATAATGAGCCTTCCTCTTTTTTACTTTCTACTGTTATTGTGCCGGACTGCAACTCCACCAGCTTTTTTACAATGGATAAGCCAAGACCTGTTCCTCCGAATATTCTGGAAGTATCGGATTCTGCCTGCGTAAAACGGTCAAAAACTTCAGTGATCTTTTCCTCTAAAATCCCTATCCCCGTGTCTTTTACCTTAAATTGAACAGTGGCATTTTGTTTATCGTCTTTTATAACTTCTACAGTAATGTCTATATTTCCCTGACCAGTAAATTTCAGGGCATTCCCAACAAGGTTTATCAGTATTTGAGTTAAACGGGTTGGGTCGCCCATTAAAAATTCCGGAATATCTTTCGGATGATGAAGGCGAAGGCTTATGTTTTTTTCCTTTGCTTTTAAAAAAAACATATTGTAAACAGTCTGGAGCAATTCGTGAAGGTTAAAACGGATATGCTCTATTGTTACCATGCCGGCTTCAATTTTTGAAAAGTCGAGAATATCATTTATGATCGTTAATAAATTTTCGCCCGAACTTTGCACAGCTGCAACGTATTCCTGCTGCTCATCATTTAATTTTGTTTTAATCAACCGATCGTTAAATCCTATTATTGCATTCATAGGAGTTCTGATTTCGTGACTCATATTTGCCATAAACTGCTCTTTGATCACAGAGGCCTCCTCTACCCTTTTTTTAGTTTCGACCAACTCTTTTTCCAGTTTTTCCCTTTTATTTATATCCCGGAATAAAAACCAGATACAAAGCGAAACAAGTAAAACGGCAAATACATATGCCGATGTGTCCATACGAACCACTAACTCACTGGCGCGCTTATTTCTTATAATGATCTCTTCAAATTTCTTTTTTTCAATGTCGTTTATCTTTCCAAATTCCTTTATTATCTCTGTCATTAAATACCGCCCTCTTCCTTTTTTCAAAAGGGTTACAGCGTTTTCCGGATTCAGATCGTACTGAAAAATCACTTCATCTGAAAATTGTATTTCATTGTTTAATAATGACACCAACCTGTCTATTGAAGCAACCTGATCTTTGTCGGGAGATAATTTTTTGAGCTCTTTAAATTTCGAAACGATATCTGTAAGATATTTTTCGTTATTTTCTAATAAAGTATCGTTTCCGGTAAGAACATAGCCGGTCATTTTACTTTCAAAAAAGCTTACAGAAGATTTTATTGATTCTACTTCA
Source organism: Bacteroidia bacterium (assembly GCA_030654175.1). GTDB lineage: Bacteria > Bacteroidota > Bacteroidia > 2-12-FULL-35-15 > 2-12-FULL-35-15 > 2-12-FULL-35-15. The sequence continues at coordinate 268,153 of JAURXZ010000024.1, read as the reverse complement.
GTGGACAGCGTTGTGCTTTTAAGCAGTTCTTGCTGAGATGCTATTACGTTGGCAATACCCTTATTAAGGGCATATTGAATTCCAATTAAAACAATTAACAGAAACCCGAAACCTATACCTATTTTTAACTTAATACTTATATTCCAGATTTTTTTCATACTTATTGATACAACCTTAGTTTTAAAATTCCCCTACAGGCAATGTCATTAAGTCAAGAGCCATCAAATATATATTTCGACAGGCTCAATATAACCCTGCGCATGGTCAGTGTGAGCCTGTCGAAGAATTTTGGGTTAGATCTTTTTGTCAGAAAGGTCCTTAACTAATGACATTAGCCCCAAGGTAAGTAAAACGGTATTTCGACCCAAAAATTACATTCGTCCTTACGGAATCATCTGTAAAGCATAAAACACAACAGCTCCCATTGCAATAAAAGTAAGGAAAAAGATGGCCATAAATTTTGATATACCAAATTCTCTCACCATCGCCCGAATAGGTTCTGTGATAATTTTATTTACCAATTTGGTTACTTTTTTCCATGAGCTCGGCCCCTTTACAACATAATCTGTTGCACCCTCCCTAAAGATTTCTACTGCTAATGCAATATCTTCGTTGCTGGACAGCATTATTACTTCTGTTTTGGGATTGAGCGCTTTAATTGATTTGAGAATTTCTAATCCGTTCCTGCCGTTTAAAAAATAATCAAGTATAACAATATGTGTTTGTTTATTTACTTTCTCCAAACAACTCTCACCATCATAGAAAGTTGATATATTAACACTTACCCCAAACTTATTACTCAAGTATGTCTTAAGTACTGCTACCATTGATTTATTGTCGTCAACAATAAAAAGATTTAATCCTTGCGTTTCCATTTTGACCTCCTTTTTTAAAAATTATTAATTGTAATTCAAAAATGTTGATTACAAGGTCAATAGTTATTGGGGGATTTTTTTGTGGAATTCGGCAAAAAAGGAAAATAAATAGCCGAAAGGGGAATTCTTATATTTGACTTTTGATATTTAATAGCTGAAATGAAAACTCTAAACTGGGCTTATTTAAGTAGGTTGCCACATATTACGCAGTTTTACTGATGGAAAAAATTCCATAAACACTCAAGATTTAACCAAAACGCAAAAAAGACTTTAAATTAACTGCACGATGATCTTTGATTGTTAATGTTGCGTTAGGGATTCCTTCGGCAAGCTCAGGATAAATTCCGCGAAAATCCTTTTTGTTCTTCACAAAAAGATTGAAGCGGAAAGCCCGCCAATTCTTCCTTAAGAATTGGAACGCCCCAATAACAATCGAACTCAGGTTCAAATCTGTGTAATCTGTGGCAAAAGAAATTAAATAAGATTGATCCTTTTCAGTAGTTCTTTTTTGAATTGTTCGCCAATAGGAATAGGATGTTTACCAATATAGGCAGTGTTTTCTTCCACATTATCAATGTGATCAGTTGCGATAAGATAGGAACGGTGCAACCTGTAAAAAAGATCTTTCGGTAATTTTTCCTCAATGCCTTTCAGGGTAATGTGAACCGTGGTGCGTTTACCGGTCGTGAAAATGTTCACATAATCGCCCATGGCCTGTATATAAAGAATCTCATTGGTTTTAATTTTTATCAGCACAGAGTCGGTACGAACAAAAATATAATCCTTTTCTTTTTCATTTATCTCCACCTTTTGATCTTTGCTGTCGAAAAGCTCTTTTGCCCTGGATACAGCTACCATAAAGCGGGAAAGATTAACAGGTTTTATGATATAATCTGCAACATTTAACTCAAAGGCCTCTACAGCATATTCTTTTTTTGCAGTGATGAGGATAATAATTGGATGGACATCCAGGTTTTTTATTAATTCTATTCCTGACATTTCAGGCATTTCAATGTCTAAAAAAACAAGGTCAACCTTTTCTGTTTTCAGGTAATTAAAAGCATCAATGGGGTTGGAACATTCCTGCACCAGGTTTAAAAAATCAACCTGGGCAATTAATTGCTTTGTGGCTGTACGTGCCATTTTATTATCATCAACAACAATGCAGTTCATTTTTTATCCGTGATTTTAAACAAATATAAACATAAAATTTTGTGAAAATTGTATTAAGTTCTTTGTTTTGAATTTACTTCCTGAAAATAAAGTAAACTGCGAGCACCAGAAAAATGAAGCCCACAAAGTGATTCCAGCGTAATACTTCATTCTTAAAAAACACAAGCGTAAATACCAAAAATACAATAAGTGTGATGGCTTCCTGAACAACTTTTAATTCAACCAAAGAAAAAGGTCCGCCATTGCCTTTGAATCCAAGCCTGTTGGCAGGTACCTGAAAAGCATATTCAAATAAGGCAATACCCCAACTAAGTAGCACAATTGCAATGATCCCAAGGTTCTCGAACCATTTCATTTCCTTAAACTTTAAATGCCCATACCAGGCGAAAGTCATGAAGGTGTTGGAAAGGATCAGTAAAATAATTGTAGAAAGTCCGCGCATCTGTTTTGGTTTTAACCCCAAAAGTATCAATCATCAATAAAATTCAAACGATTTGATTGTTTTTATTTTTATTGGGATGAAAAAAAACTAAACCCCTTTGCACTGAATTGCAGAGGTTTATACTAAAAAAAGAATGAAATTCTTTTAACAGATGCTAATTTAAAACGTTTGTGCGAGCGCAGCGAAGCAATCTCAACCAAAGCATAGTGTGAGATTGCTTCGCTGCGCTCGCAATGACGACAACAAGTGGAGTTTTGTAGAAACTGAAAGTGTATCGTTTTGTTCTAACGAACTGAAACAATAAAGTCTGAAAAAAGATTATGTAGTATCTTATTTTCAAACTTTATTAAACAATTGTTCGGTAGTTTTTTAGTATTCATGGCTAAAGCCCATTAATACCAATCATTGTATTAACCCCAGCCTTAAGGCTGGGGTTAATACAAAACCCACACTAATAAAGGGCTTTAGCCCAGAACACATAAAAAACACAGAGCTATCGATAAATAAAAATCAGAATACATTATAGCTGAAAGCCTGAATACCTATGTCATTAGCCCAGCAAAAAGATTCTATACCTTTTTTGCATTAAAACCAAAAGAGGCCCCCATACGTATTCCGTCTTTATTTGGTACAACATAAATATTTATAGGAATATTCAGTTTACCTGATTTAATTGTTTTTCCTGCTGCTACAATGAAACCGGCCTGCAATTCGAAATAACCACGGCTATCAATGCGACTTTCTATTTTATAAGGGTTTTCCACCGTATCATCATTCCAATCCGATTCTAAATGCCAGTTTTGATCAGCATCATAATAACCATTCGCTTTATTGATCAATCCGAAAGTAGGGCCAAATGCAATTTCCCAACCATGTTTATTATTTCTGAAACCATTCATTATGGTTACGCTTGGAAGAAACACATTTTGGTTAAACCCTGAAATAGCAGGTAAAAATTCAAATAAAGCCTGGTAATTCCCTTCATTCAAATATTGAACCTCAAACTGGTATCCAAATTGAAACATTACAGGGTAAGAATTATAACCACCTTCGTTACGTGAAGCTTGCAACCTCTCCCCTGCCTCACCCATCACATAAGTAAATCCGCTACGTGGACCAGAAAGGTTTACAGTGCTTTTATTATGATTATTTACCGAACTTTCAAAATTATTTTTCTTAGTAACATAATCTAAAAGCGGTTGTTCGTTTAACTTTCCAAACATCTGATTGATGGAGATCTGCACCATGGATTGTAATTCTTTTGGCAAATTCAAAAATTCATTCACCTGCGTTTTTTCAATCGTTGCTGATTTTACATCGATCAATCGAAATGTTGCAATAATATTTTCACCAATCAATTCAATGCTCCCGGTAAACATTTTATCGGAATTAATAGTTTTTCCGATCTCAACCAAACAAATTTTCCCATAACAATTGCTGATGTTCAATTTGTTTTTTTCTACCACGTAGGATACGTCATAACGGTCCATCACCTGGAAGGTATCGAGTTTCTCCAATTCGATCCGAACCATATTACCCATTTGTATAGGATCCAGGCCAAGCCCTTTTGTATCAATATTTAAAACGGAAATACTTGCCCTGCCAGCCTTTCCTGTTGCTTGTATTTGAGCAGTGCCCAGTAAACTCAATGAAATAAACAACATAAGTAAGGTCCATTTTTTTACTCCCAGCATTACAGAATAGAATTCGAAGGCTTGTTTACTATACTTTTCAAATACATTTAAGTTAAGAAATAACAGTATGTTTTCTGTTGAAATTTTTTCTGGTACAAATGATTCGTCTTTTGTATCCGGATCTTCTTTTTGATTATTTGTTTTCATGTTTTTTGTTTTTTTTATGTTTAAACTATTAATTTAATTTGTCAGACACTTAACATTACTCTTTGTTGGAAAAAACTCTTTGAAAATTGGCCACTCTTTTTATTACATAGATTGCCAGTTAAGGATATTCATCATTAAACCATTCATACCAACTTTAGCGATCATACATATTGCAGAAGAAACAAAAAATGCAACAATGCATAAGTTGATTACCGTTCTTGTATTTGATGTGGTGGTGATTGTTTGAGTTTCCATCGTTTTAAGTTTTATTTGAATAAATATTATTTAATGATCACGAAGCAAAACTACACCGCCTGACAGGACAGAAGAAATTGATATTTGCGGTCAATTAACGGTTTGAAATAGAATCTGCAAAATGGCAGTTGCCCGCACCTGTAGAATTCCAAAATTTGCATTTTTTGCAAAAAAGTTTAGTACATTTATTGATAATTGCATAAATTTCAATACACGATTTTCAATAAATGCGAAATTTTTATGACAAAAAAAGTTGAAGAATCTGCCCAAACCATACTAATGCAGCGATTAAAAGATGCATTACCCTCTAATCTTTCTTTAGTTGACGAACTGGCCGACCTGCTTAAATTAAGCAACGACAGCGCTTACAGAAGAATGCGCGGGGAAACCGCTCTAAGCATTGAAGAGATCGCGGCCATCTGTAAACACTTCAACCTGTCGTTTGATGCTTTTTTAAACAGTAACGACAATGGTTTGGTCACCTTTTCGTATCATCAGTTAAACAGCCATGTTAATTCATACAAGGAGTATTTACAAAACATCAGCAATGACCTGGATAAATTTCTGAAATTTGATGACAAACAGATCATCTATGCAGCGGAAGACATCCCTGTTTTCCATCATTTTTTTCATCCTGAACTTACTGCTTTTAAAATATTTTATTGGAATAAATCCATTTTAAATTCAAAAGGATTTGAAGATATTAAATTTGATAGAAACCTTGTAAGTCCTGAATTAATTGATATTGCAAAGGGAATACTGGACCGTTATTGAAAAATTCCTTCCATCGAGATCTGGAGTGATGATACCGTAAACAGCACTGCAAAACAAATTGAATTTTATTGGGATGCCGGCTTCTTTTTAAATAAAGAAGATGCCTTATTAATTTGTGACCAGGTTTCCCAAATGCTTGACAGGATAAAGAAACAGGCCGAATTAAATGTTAAGCTGGATAGGGATAATAAACCGGTGAGCCCGGAAAATAATTATACACTTTATCACAGTGATGTAATGATCGGCAACAATTGTATTTTAGTAAATATGGGAGCAATAAAAGCCACCTACCTCTCCTACCACACCTTCAATGTAATGCTTACCACCAATGCAAATTATTCCAATGAAACCGATCTTTGGTTAAAAAACCTTATCCGAAAATCTAACCTTATAAGCGGTGTGGCTGAAAAGCAACGCTATCAATACTTTAAACGGATTGAAGGGGTAATGAAAAAATTGAGGGATAAAATTGAGAATGGGTAGTGGTGTATATAGCATATAGGCGTGTTGTGGGCGATGCAATTAAAAAAATTGGTCTTGTCTTCAGCAAATTGAATTTTCTTAAACTTTTTCTAATAACATGATGAATACGGTAGAATTTCACAAAACAACTACGAAAGAATTAAAAGCTATCCAAGATAGAATTAGGAATCTCGTTCCAAATTGGCTTGAGGATGGGATGTATAAAGAAGCAGTATTAAGAAGCATTATTAAAAACTTCTTGCCGAAAAATTATGACATAGCTTCTGGATATGTTGTACGACAAACTATAGAAAGAGGCACGCATGACGTAAGCCCACAAATTGATATTATTATATATGATAATAACTACCCTGTTTTATTTCATCGGGAAGAACTCGTTGTTGTGACTGCTGATTCAGTTCGAGCAATCATCGAAGTTAAGAGTAGTGACAAAAGTGAAAGTGTCACGAAGACATTGAAAAAATCCAATGCTAAAGGAAAATTTATTTTTGAAGGGAAACACGATAAAAAACTTCCCTTATTTAACGGAATATTTTATTACAATTTGGACATGAAAACAAACGCTCAACTTAAAACATATTTATTCAAAGACAAATTGAGAGAATCTGCGCTTGAGCCAACCAATAAATTTATTGTTGACCACATCGCTTATGGAGAGAACAAGTTCTTTAAATTTTGGAAGGGAGAGATAACGGAAGAGACAAGAAATTATTTGTATGAAACAACAGAACTATCCTTTTCCTTTTTTATTTCAAACCTAATTTCATATTTACAGCCAGAGACCGTGGCAATTAACAACTTCCTTTGGTTTCCAATTGACAAGAATTTCGAGGAAAGAAAAATTTTCTGGAAGTTTTAATGCACTTTAAGACCTCTCCGTAATGCTTTGTAATTAGACTTTTATAGTCTGCGCGGGGGGAAATCTTTCACAAACAAATTAATTTTCACTTTTTAGTTTTTGTAATTTGATTCTTTACTTTTTTACGAAATCGGTTCGATCGCCCAATCACTAAACACCAGCAAATGCTATGCAAGAAATTAATAACATACAAGACATTCAAAATTTAATTACAAATCAAGTTGAAGAAAGTATTCATCTTGACTACAAAGCTGCTGAGTCATTAGGGAAATCTGAGGGAAAAAAAAAGGAAATATCTAAAGACGTATCTGCGTTTGCAAATTCTGACGGAGGTATTATTATATACGGAATTAAGGAATATGCTGACCCGCACAAGAAATACTTACCCGAATTAATTGACCCAATTGACCGAGACAATTTTAGTAAAGAATGGTTAGAACAAGTGATTTTTAGCAATATCAATCCAAGACTAAGGCCTGACAATATTAAAATAATTCCGATACCTTTTGACAATGTTTCTAATAAAGTAATTTATGTAGTGTACATAGTAAAAAGTACAACCGCCCATCAAGCAGTGGATTTAAGATACTATCGAAGAAACAATTTCGAAAGTATTCCATTATACGATTATGAAGTAAGGGATATAATGAATAGAAATAAATTTCCCAAAATGGAGATTGTATTTCAAATTGAAGAAAGAACCTACGAAGTTAAACAGAAAACATTTGGTGGTGGTCTTCTAGAAATTCCAAAGCAAACGAAACAAAAAAAAGAATATGCAACCAAGAAAACATTATTAGTATTTGCAAAAAACATTGGCAGTGTTTATGCAATGTATGTAAATTGTGATTTAGAAATTTCGAAAGATTTACTTGATTCAGAAGAGTATAAATATGAAAAAAGTTTTGAAAGATTTAATATCCCCTTAAAAAAAATATACTGCGACAATACGATTCGAGAAGTCAAAGAAGTAACATCTTTTTTAGATGTCAGCTACCCAAAATACTGGCCTTCACGCTATGACCCAATCCTTCCGGGTACTGAATCAAAACTTAAAACTATTATATTAAATCAAAATTTAAATTTAGATTTGGCTGAAGGGGTGATCTTTTATAGCGTCAATGCTGACAATGCTGAAAAAATTCAAGGTGAACTCCACATCGCAGAAATAAAGCGTTATAAAACTGAAAATACCCCTTAGGCTGAATATAGCGTCATTGCATACATAAAATCAACTTTCTTCTTAGTGAACTCCAGCTTTAAGGCCGGGGTTATTCAAACTGTAGTTCTGTAATTAGCTTTAGCCATGAGTAATTAATCATTTCCTACATCAAAGAAAACGGCCTTTCAATAATTCGGCAAGGTATATTTTGATGATTTTTAATTAACCCGTGGGGCCTTAATTCCGGCCAAATTTTTCCAACAAAAACACAACAACCTAACAATCAACAACTTACAATATCACTCAAATAAATCGAAATGAAAAACCTCGAGTGATCCTTTGAAAAACGCCTAAAAATTGATACTTTTTTCTTTTGAAGAATAGGTGAACTATCAATAAAAACAGGCACTTCATGGGCTTCGAAAATAAAATTCCCAGAATATTTCCATCGATTGGACAAATTTGGATCAAAACCGGGGGTTAATCAGACCAAATAACATAGAAAATGGCGCCAAAACCGATGATTTAAGCGCCAAAAAAGCAAAAAACAGCCCATAACCCCAAAACCGCAGCAAAACACAGGAAAACGCCAAAAAACGGCACTTTATAGCCTTTTCGTAGGTTTTTAGTAAAAATTCAGCCGATATCCAACCTTAGGCATTTTAAGAAATTTATAATTAATTTCCTTCGTTTTAAGAAATCGCCTTTTAAAAAACGAAAATCATTTCCTCAAATTAAGTTTTGAGATATATTTTTTGATCGTTTTACAAAATTTGAATTCTCAAATCAAGAAATGGACATGCAAATTTTATTTTGTGCAGATTGGAAAAAGCGCTTCGTTTGTTTAGAAAAGAGAAGAATTTAGATTTTTGAGAGGAAAGGAAACCGTGAAGTAGTAATAAAATCAATAGTTGCAGGGGCTTAATGAATATACGGCTTCTAAGGGGCTTTCCCGGCATTTTAATACCACGACAGCCCAGAAGGCATAAAATCAGAAAAAGGGGCTTAAATCGGGTATAATGCACCAATTGTTGGTGTTTTTTGAGGAAAAGGGGTAGGTTTTTATGAAAACCCCGGGGTATTGGAAAAAATTGATGGAAATTTCATTTCGTCCTTTGTTGAGAAAAAAGCCAATGCTCATCCTTCAACAGCTCTAGATTACCAAATCAAATTGAATTTATTTAGACCGTATCAATAGATTCTACTAAATGAAAACAGAAAATTAATACCAAGAATTATAGCTTTTTTTTATTTCAATTCCTGAAATTCGTGGCCAACCTGATCTCTATTTCCTTATCAAATAAATTTGGCTGGAATAAGTTTTGCCGGTTTTTAAAGCAGCAAAATTTGATCTGAATCCATTCCAAACCGCCCTAATTGTATTCGACTTTCCGGTACGGTATTTTTCACTTAACATAGAAACATAGAACGAATCAAAGATCATTGGCAATATCCTGAATACTTTTAATTCGTGATTTTTAAAAACGGTTTCAATATCCTTCGGACTGAAATGATAAAGATGTCGTGGCACATCATAAGCTGCCCAATTTTCTTTATAGATCTTTGCATCCAAAGAAGTACAATTAGGAACTGCAATTATAATTACCCCATTGGGTTTTATTAATCTTTTTAAATCCTCAATACGATCATTTAAATTAGGCACATGTTCTAATACATGCCACATGGTAATAACATCAAAACTCGATTCTTCTAAATTTTTAATTTCTGCTTCTTCACGCACATCTAAACCATAATTTTCAATGGCCATTTTTCTCACATCCAGGCTTGGTTCTATTCCCAATGTTTGCCATTTTGCATCTTTAAATGTTTTTAAAAATTCACCTGTTCCACATCCAATATCTAATATTTTTCCTGTTTTATAAAACTTAGAGATCAGCTGAAGCTTTTTTAATAGGGTGTATTTTCTTACCATTTGGTAAGCCGAATTGATCAAACCTTTATTCGTATTTGAATGGGAAACATATTCCTCCGACTTGTAATAATCTCCTAATTTATCTTCTTCGGGGCGAGGGTTTGTGAACCTAAATCCACAAGAAACACACTCATTAATATTGAATGTTTCACGTGAAACAGTATTGTCTTTACAAACCAAAAATGGCTTAAAGTTTACAGAATTACAAACCGGACAATTACTTAATACTTCCATAAAACTAACCAAGGTTCCACGTGGAACAAATCAATTTAAAATTACTTTTTTAAAGCGTCATTACGAGGCGCGAAGCAATCTCACACCTTCATAGTTTGAGATTGCTTCGACTAAAAAGTCTCGCAATGACGCTTTTGAATTCACATTATATTCTTCTAATAATTAACCTTTACAAAAACCTATATGCTCACCCTCAAACTCCATCGTCCATATAACCTAGCACTCACCCTCAATATTTAAAACCAAATTCATACACGCTTTAAAACCACCCGCAACTAACATAATCAAATCAACCCATCATAAACAAAAATCCTGACAATCATGTCCAAGATCATTGTATGTTCCACGTGGAACACTTAATCATTATCTCCCTAAATACACCATCAATATAGAAATATCAGAAGGTGTGATCCCGGATATCCTTGAGGCTTGTCCGATAGTTCTTGGTCTCACCTTAGTTAATTTTTCACGTGCTTCTTTTGATAAAGAAGTTAACCGGATGTAATCAAAATCATCGTGAAGTATTAAATCTTCAAGGCGGGTTTGTTTATCCGCCATCTCATGTTCCCTTGAAATATAGCCTTCGTATTTCATTAATATTTCGGCTTGCTCAATGCTCTCTAAATCAAATTTTGAAATAAATTCTTTCACCTTTGGAGAGTAAATAGCAAAGTCTAAAAGTGTAATTGTTGGTCTTGCCAACACCCCAAACATCTTCACTTTTTGATTTACCGGAGCAGAACCGATAGCTTCTAATGCAGGATTAATTTCAGAAGGATCTATACTTTCCGTCTTGAAATATTTTATAATTTCATTGGTTTGGGCTTGCTTTAAATGTACCCTATCAAGGCGCTCTTTTTTAGCTAATCCCAGCTCAAATGATTTTGGTGTTAAACGAATATCTGCATTATCTTGACGTAACAAAATACGATATTCGGCACGTGAAGTAAACATACGATATGGTTCTTCCGTACCTTTTGTAACCAGGTCGTCAATCAAAACTCCGATATATGCTTCTGATCTTTGAAGTATAAATGGTTCTCTTTTGTTAACTTTTAAGTGAGCATTTATACCGGCCATTAATCCCTGGCAAGCAGCTTCTTCATACCCGGTAGTTCCATTGATCTGTCCTGCAAAATATAAATTTTCAACAAGCTTTGTTTCCAAAGTTAAGTTCAATTGCTGAGGCGGAAAATAATCGTATTCGATAGCATATCCAGGACGGAACATTTTCACATTTTCAAAGCCGGGTATTTTTTTCAATGCTTTGTATTGAACATCCTCGGGTAGGGAAGTAGAGAAACCATTAACGTATATTTCAACAGTATTCCATCCTTCAGGTTCAACAAAAATTTGATGACGATCACGCTCAGCAAAGCGTGTAATTTTATCTTCAATACTTGGACAATAACGTGGTCCTAAACCTTGAATACGACCAGAGAACATAGGTGATTTTTCAAACCCGGTTTTAAGGATCGCGTGCACTTCTTCATTCGTATACGTAACAAAACAAGGGATCTGACCTTCAGGCCCATTTGCAAATGCATCCTTGCGTTTTACTTTAAAACCAAACTGATCAACTTCTAAGTATGAAAATTTATTTGGATTTTCATCACCGTGCTGAACTTCCATTTTTGAATAATCAAGTGAACGGCCATCCACCCGGGGAGGGGTTCCTGTTTTCATTCTTCCGGCTTCAAAACCTAATTTAACAAGTTGCTCAGTGATACCGGTAGAGGACTTTTCGCCCGCTCTTCCGCCACCATATTGCTTTTCACCTAAATGGATCAAACCATTTAAAAAAGTACCGTTTGTTAAAACAACGGATTTTGAACGGATCTCAATATCCATTCCTGTAATAACTCCAACCGCTTTTCCATCCTCAATGATCAATCCTTTAACCATATCCTGCCAAAAATCAAGATTAGGCGTTGCTTCCAACATCAAACGCCACTCTTCAGCGAATTTCCAACGATCACTCTGTGCCCTTGGGCTCCACATAGCAGGGCCTTTCGAACGATTTAACATTCTGAACTGAACGGCAGTTTTATCTGTAACAATTCCTGAATAACCTCCTAAAGCATCTATCTCACGAACGATCTGTCCTTTTGCAATTCCTCCCATAGCCGGATTGCAGCTCATTTGCGCAATGGTTTGCATGTTCATTGTTATTAACAATGTAGATGAACCCATATTTGCAGCAGCAGCAGCAGCTTCACATCCGGCATGACCGGCACCAACAACTATAACATCGTATTCTTTAAACATTTCTATTTTTGTAATTAAAAACTTTACAAAAGTATTAAATTCTATTATTTTTAACTAAAATTTTATTTAACTTATTGATAATTAATTACTTATATAATAATTTAGATATCACACTTAACAAATTTCCAGATTTAGGAATGGAAAATCACTCTAATTCCAACCTAAAATTACAAACCTTACTGTCGTCACGAGCTTTTCGTGAGAGATCTTTTTACAATCCAAATTGAGCAGAAAGTTCCAACATCCTGATAATAGGCTTCTTAGCTTTTTCAATCAGCTCAGCTGACAGTAAAATTTCAGGCTGTTCATATTTTAAGCAATTATAAAGCTTCTCAAGCGTGTTTAACTTCATGTGAGGACAATCATTACAAGCGCAGGAATTATTCGGTGGCGCGGCTATAAAGGTCTTTTTTGGGCTATTTTTTATCATCTGATGTAAAATGCCGGCTTCTGTCGCTACAATAAATTCCTGAGCGGTCGATTTTTCAGTGTAATTCAACAAACCACTCGTGCTTCCAATATAATCGGATATTTCGAGTATTGCCGCTTCACATTCGGGATGTGCGATCAATTTAGCGTTCGGATATTGATTTTTTAGCTTTGTAATTTTCTCCAGCGAAAATATCTCATGAACCATGCAGCTTCCATCCCATAAAACCATATCACGTCCCGTTTGTTTTTTGATGTACGCACCTAAATTTTTATCGGGAGCAAATATTATTTTTTGATCTTTTGGTAAACTTTCAACAATTTTTTCGGCATTGGAAGAGGTACAAACAATATCCGTTAAAGCTTTTATTTCAGCAGAACAATTGATATAAGAAATCACTAAATGATCAGGATGTTTTGATTTAAATTCTGCAAATTTATCAGCAGGGCAGGAGTCAGCCAATGAACATCCGGCTTTCAGATCGGGCAATAAAACTTTTTTATCCGGACAAAGGATCTTAGCGGTTTCAGCCATGAAATGAACCCCTGCAAAAAGAATGATCTTTGCATCCGTTTTAGCTGCCTGTTGCGATAAAGCGAGGCTATCCCCGATAAAATCGGCAACATCCTGAATATCGGCTTCCTGGTAGTAGTGGGCAAGGATGACTGCATTTTTTTCTTTTTTGAGTTTGTTTATTTCCTGGAACAAATCTAGGGATAAATCGATAGGAACATCCAAAAAACCTTTTGACAATAAATCAGCAACCATATTAATAATATATATTTTTAATTTTAAATTTAAAGAAAATTGTTGTTGTTATTGGTCTGTTAGTATCGTGTAAATCTTTTTTGTAAAATGGTTGATTGTTGTGATATTAACAAAATAATAACATTATTTGTTAGCTTTTAATTAATTAAAGTGCTGAACAGTAGAAATATAAGACTTTATAAACAAATAGCTGGTAAGTTTTTTGTCTGATAACTACACGGTAAAAATACGCTTTTTTATGTTATCAAATTGTTCACTTTTAATATAAAAATATGAAAAGATTATGCTTGAATATTCAAAAATTAATACATGCAATACTATGTTTTAATAATCCAAGAAATTCTTTTTAAAGCTTTTAAATCAAACTTATTCTTATCAACAAATTTTGTGTTGATAAAAATAAAATTAGAGTGTTAGTTATCAAGCTTTTATTTTTGAACTTTACATAATTGTTAATAAACGAAAAAAGCTGTTAATTACGGTCATTTCATACTAATAATGAAGCAGATACGTTTATGCTTTACGAATAAACTAAATAAAACAAAATTTTAAATGAAGGTAGCAATTGGTTCTGATCACGCAGGTTTTTTATTAAAAGAAAAATTAAAAGCTTATTTACAGGATAAAGGTTTTAAAGTAATAGATTTTGGTGCATATTCCGAAGAACGTGCCGATTACCCTGATTTTGCTCACCCTGTGGCGAAAAGCGTAGAAACAAAAGAAGTTGATTTTGGCTTAATTATGTGTGGTACTGGAAACGGGATCAATATGGCTGCCAATAAACATATTGGAATACGTGCCGCTTTGTGCTGGAACCCTGAAATAGCTGCTTTGGCCCGTCAGCACAACGATGCTAATGTATTAACACTTCCGGCACGTTGTATCACTGAAGAAGAGGCAATTAAAATTGTGGATGCGTTTTTTAATACCGCTTTTGAAGGTGGCCGTCATACCGAAAGAGTAAATAAAATTTCGATTTTTGCATAATAAAATTTATTTGGGCGTTCCCTTTCTTAAACAAGAAAGGGCGGGCTTTACACTTCAATCTTTCTTTCCGAAAATGGCGGAAAGAAAGGATTTACGTTACAATCCCTAACGCGGAATTAATACTGAATGAGCTTTAAATACAGTATAGATCAGCGAAATTTGGGTTAAAAACAATTTTACTATAATTTTCCCAAAAAACACAAAAAATTATCAAAACTAAAAACACAACTATTAAAAATATCGTACTTTTTCCTTTACTAAGGGGTCTGTCACTTTGTTGTTTACTAACCCCACTTTCCCTTTTTTCCCAACAGGCGGAACTGACGAATAAAAAAGCCCGCCCGGGTGAAAAAGATATTGTTGCGGTAGCATATTCAGGGTATATTAATGCAGAAAGTATGAGTAAAAACCTTCATGTATTGGCCTCCGATGAATATGAAGGCCGGGAAACCGGTAAAAAGGGCCAGAAAATGGCGGCCGCGTATATTGCCGATCAATTTAAATTGGCAGGGATTCCTCCCTATATGGAAAACACCTATTATCAGGAGTTTTCACTGAATGTAATTTTACCCGAACCTGCTGAAGTTTTTGTGGAACGAAAACAATATACAGGCAATAAAGATTATTACAATTATCCTGAACAAACAGAGCGTTCTATTGAAACAGACAGTATTTTATTTTTAGGTTATGGCATACAGGAAGATGGCTATAATGATTATAAAAATATGGATGTGAATGATAAGGTGGTGATGATGCTGGCAGGTGAGCCTATTTTAAAGGATTCTATATCGCTGATCACCGGAAAAAAAGCGAGATCATTATGGTCGACCTATGCTAAAGTTAAGTTGGAAAAAGCGCGTGAAAGCGGTGTTAAAGTTTTATTAATGGTGGTTGACGATGTTGCAAAAGATTTGTTGGATAATAAGCATCGCTTAGAATCACCGGCAATGAAACTTGAGTTAAATAATGAAGGGATGTTTATTATTTATATTTCAAGGCAAATGGCAAATGATATATTAAAAAAAGAGAAGGTTGAAACGCTTATCCAAAAGATAGCCGACACTAAAAAACCATTGCACTTAGCAGTTAAAACAAATTTTGAGATCAATATAAAAAATAAAGTGCAAAAGGTGGGTTCAGAAAATGTGCTTGGTTATGTGGAAGGGAGTGACCTTAAAGAGGAACTGATCGTTATTACAGCACATTACGACCATCTTGGGGTGGATGGAAAAATAGTATATAATGGTGCCGATGATGATGGATCCGGAACTGTGGCAGTTATAGAGTTGGCAAAAACATTTGCGAAAGCGAAAAACGAAGGCCATGGCCCAAGAAGGAGCATTTTGTTCATGACGGTTGCCGGAGAAGAAAAAGGGTTGCTGGGTTCGGCTTATTATGTTAAAAACCCAATTTATCCGTTAGAAAACACAGTTTGTGATCTTAATATTGATATGATCGGCCGTTTGGATATAAAACACGAAAATAATTCAAATTACATCTATCTGATCGGTTCCGACAAGTTGAGCTCCGGCTTACATACCATCAGTGAAAATGCGAATAAAATGTACACCAATTTAGAGCTGGATTATACCTTTAATGATGAGAAAGATAAGAATCGTTTTTATTATCGTTCCGACCATTACAATTTTGCCAAAAAAGGGGTGCCGGTAATATTCTATTTTAACGGTGTTCATGCGGATTATCATAAAGAAACGGATGAAGTAGAAAAAATAGATTTCAAAAAAATGGAAACAATAACCCGTCTTGTTTTTTTCACCACCTGGGAACTTGCTAATAGAACTGAACGTATAAAGGTTGATTCTAATAAGAAGTAGGGTTTCAACAAAATTACGTTTGATTGTTTTTGATTGAAAAATGAAATTAAGAAAAATTACCCGCTTTCTTTCAGTCAGTTAAACATTGATGCAATAATTAATCACATTATTTACTTTATAAGTTCATACTGCCCTTTTAGTCTGATACTTATTACAGCTGTAGTATCGTTGCTATTTTTAAAATACCACCCATGCTTTCCTTCAAATGGTGATAAAAAATTTCCAATCATGTTGTTTGAATAAGCTACCGCGTAACTCTCGTAATAAACATTGCCGGCTGGATTAGCCTGTTTTACCTCACCATGAAAATCGAAAAAAACAGATTCATCATTAGTGATCCATTCATATTTTACCCTACCGTATTTAAGTATGTTAATTTTATATTCAATAGCCCCTCCTGCCGGAATAACAACCTGAACACTGTCTTCTCTTTCTATAAATTGTTTATCCGGAGCGGGATTGTTAGCCTCTTCGGGTTTTTTAACTTCAGGCGCAGAGCCGCCATCTTCAAGTTTAAGTATGCGATGCGGTGATTGAGCTTGTTTTTCTGTTGCGGTTATTTCTGTTGCATATTCGATTGGTTGGTAAAGTTTAGTAAAACCAAAAACTTTACCTGCACCTGTCGGGTCTAGTCCATATTCAGCGGGTAACACAACAGTTAGTAATAACACTATTCCAATAATTAACGCTACAACAGCAGCCTTGATGATTTTTTTTGTTTCTAATACGGGATGATTAATTTCTGCCATGATATGTTTTTAAGATAAAAAATAACCTGTTAACTGAAAGCCTAACAGAACAAATCCCGCTGCCATTAGCAGGGTGTTGGTTAATGTTGAAAAGCGAATGAAACTATTGCTGTGTCGCCAAAAACTAAAGACGATGAGAACAAAAGCCAATGCAATAAACTGACCGATTTCTACTCCGATATTAAAACCGATTAAATTTGTAAAAAGGCCCTCTTTATCAAATTTAAACTCTTGCAATTTAGTAGCGAGACCAAGACCGTGAAATAACCCGAAAATTAAAACAGCAACTTTGGTATTAGGCTGATATCCAAATATTCGTTTAAATCCGCCCAAATTATCAAAGCCTTTATACACAATTGATAAGGCAATAATCGCATCAATCAAATAAGCGTTTACTTTAATATCCCACCATACTCCTAATAATAATGTAGTACTATGGCCCAGAGTGAAAAAACTCACGTAGATTAAAATCTCTTTGGGGCGGTAAAGAAAAAAGAGTACTCCAATCAAAAATAATAAGTGATCATATCCCGTAAGCATGTGCTTTGCCCCAATATAAAGGAAAGGAATAAAGGCAACTCCATCATTTCCAATCAAAAATGTTTTCGTTGCTCCATCAACCCCGTGCGCAAAAACACAATTGACAATGACTGACAGAAATATCAAAAGACCTGTTAATATTATTTTTTTATGATCCATATTTTTGTTTCGTTTTTCATCATAAATATCTTTTACCGCGCTTGGTGAGAGGGCTTGGTTATGAAAAAAAAGGTATCATAAATCAAAAGAACCAAGCCTCCGCCAATAAAGTTTTTATTCCCCCTCCTCAGTATTTTTCATTTTCATCAACAAGGTGTACGCCCCTTTGGTAACAAAGATCTTGCTGCGTATATCGGTGCTGTCGGCAAAGCTTATTTGGGTAAAACCATTCTCCGTGTTTTTGGTCTCCACTTCCTGCATTTCATATTTTTTGTTTTCAAGTTGTGTAAACACATATTCTTTGCCTTCAAAACGAACAAGTCCGTCATTAGGGATCACAAAGGCGTTATGGGGTTCAACCTCTACTTCAGCATTCATGAACATCCCCGGAATTAAGGATTTATCATATTTCTCGAAATGGCAATGAACTTCCACACTTCTCTCATCCGAAAGGTCTTTACCGATCAATATTATGTCGCAAGGGTATTTTTTACCGGGATTATTGTTGGTATAAGCAAATACCTTTTGACCAATGAATAATTTATCCAGATCTTTTTCAAATACGGTTAAGCCCAAATGGATGTCTTGCGGGTTTACCAATTCAAACAATACATCCGTAGAATTTACATATTTTCCAATATTCACATTCACTTTTGATACATATCCATCAATTGGGGAAGTAATGGAAATACTGCGGGAAATGGTGTTTTCATTTAATTTTTCAGGATTTATTCCAATTAGTTTTAACTTTTCATTCAATGATTTTAAGGTTATTTTTTGATTGGTATAATCCGCCTCTGCTTGCTGAAAAGCTTTGTCGCTTGTGGCTTTACTCTGATTTAGATCTTTCTGGCGATTATAATCCGCTTCCGTGTATTTTAAATTAACGGCAGTGGTTAAATAATCCTGTTGCAGCTGAATGTATTGCTGATCCTCCATTATAGCAATCACATCTCCTTTAAAGATGTGCATGCCGGGCAATAATTTTGTTGATTTTAAGAACCCGCCCAAAGGCACACTGACGGATACCAGATTTTGAGGCGGTACATCAATTGTTCCATTTACTTTAAGAATGGATGAAATGGATTTTAACTCCAATTTGCCCGTGGTTAATGAAATGTTCTTTAATTGTGCATCTGTTAACTGAACTGTTGTTTCCTCAGGAGCAACAGTTGCTGTATTCTCTGTTTTTGTTTCAGATCCACACGACATTAATAATGCTGATGAAACCAAAAGGATGATATATTTTTTCATAATGATAATTTTTATTTGTTGGTTAGATAGTTGATCTCAATGATGCTGAAATTTAATTTTTTAACAGCAGTCAGATATTCTGCTTTAATGGTAACAATTTGGTTTGTAAGCATTACCCATTCCAGGTAATTGATATTTCCGCTGTTGTATTGAAGGGCAGCTGCTTTCATGGTTTCGTCCGCATTTTTGATTGCCTGACTTTCGTAATAATTAACCATTTTAGAGTTGGTTGCAAACTCCTGAACCGCTTTTTTATAGTTAAGTTCAAGCATTGCAGTACCCGCATTTACATTATTTTCAGCAATCTGCTGATTAATTTTTAGCGTGCTGATCTTTGCTTTTTGAGAACCAAAAAACAATGGAATTCCTATACCTGCGTGGATAGATTGAAACCTGCTGGATGGGTTATAATAAATATTGTCCGGGCCCAATCCGGTTATACTCATATTATTATAACCGGCAAACAGATCGGGTAGCAACATAGACCTTTCTAAGTTCAGTTTTGATCTGCTGATCTGTTGTTGTTGTTCCAGTTGTTGCAAAAACGGGTGCTGCTTTATAATACCTGCGTCACTAACAGCGGGGGCATCCATTTTTAATAGTGTATTTATCGGAACATAAATAACTTTTGTATTCAACAATAAATTAAACTCCAATATTAAATTAGCGTATTCCTGCTCTACCTCTTGCAATTGGAGTTGTATTTGTCCGCGTTGCGATATGGCTGTATTTTTTTCCAAAACATTGCTTTCGCCTTTATCAAACTTCAGTTCTGCATTTTTAAGAAAAACGCTGTAAATGCTATCCATTTCGAGCAAAATGGTTTTCAATTGACGCGTATAAACCAAACTATAAAAGGAAGAACTCACTTCTTTTTTTAATTCTGCTTTTCTTACCTCCAACGTTAATTCAGCATTTTGCCATTCACTTGTTAAAACAGACTTTTGTTTCGAATAAACCGTAGGAAATTTAAAGCCCTGAGAGATGCCCAATTTTGTATCCTTAAAAGCGCTGTTAAATTGCCCATATTCTCCTGTTAATGATGTTTGTGGTAAATCCCACCCTGCACGTTTTAATTTCGAATAAGCCTCCACATTTAACTTCTCCGACCTAAGCGTTAAATTATTTGAATAAGCAGAATCAATGGCCGCTTTAAGCTCAATGGGTTGTTGCGCATTGGCTGTAGAGGCAATCATTGAAAAGGTAACCAACACAAGAATAATGGCGCTTACAGGCTTTATTTGTTTTTTATTCCTTTTTGTAAAGCCTTTTTCGAAAATGATGTAAAGTGTTGGTAACACAAACAGGGTAAGGAAAGTGGCGATCAACAAACCACCAATAACAACCGTTGCTAATGGGCGTTGAACTTCAGCCCCGGCCCCCGTGCTTATTGCCATTGGTAAAAAACCAAGAGATGCAACAAATGCGGTCATTAGTACCGGGCGTAAGCGCAATTTTGTTCCTTGTAAAACAATTTTTTTTGCATCCGTTTCACCGGCACTTTTTAAACGGTTAAATTCCGCTATCAATACAATTCCGTTTAATACCGCCACACCAAACAGTGCAATGAAACCCACACCTGCACTTATGCTGAACGGCATCCCTCTCAGTGCTAAAAACAAAATGCCACCGATAGCAGAAAGCGGAATAGCTGAATAGATCAACACCCCCTGTTTCATTGAGCCAAATGCAAAATAGAGGAGCAGAAAGATCAGTAACAATGAAATGGGAACAGCAAGTGAGAGGCGTTTTTTTGCAGCCACTAAATTTTCAAATGCTCCGCCATAAGTGATGTAATAACCTGTTGGCAGCTTTAATCGGGTTTCAATTTGCGCCTGCAGATCTGTTACAATGCTCTGAACGTCTCTGCCACGGACATTAAAACCAACAATGATCCTTCGTTTGGCATCTTCCCGTTGTATTTGATTAACGCTTTCCTGAATAGAAACATCGGCTACCTGGTGCAAGGGGATTTGTGTTCCCTGAGGGGTTGGGATCAAAAGATCTCGCACATCTTCTAAGCTTTGGCGCTGCTCGCCAGCAAGACGAACCACCAGATCAAAACGTTTTTCATCTTCGAAGACCAGTCCGCTACTTTGCCCGGCAAAGGCTGTGTTCACCACTTTATTGATGTCCTGGATATTTAAACCGAATTGCGCAATAAGGTTGCGTTTGTAATTAATGATGAGCTGCGGAAGTCCGTCTATTGGCTCCACATAAATATTTTGTGCGCCATCCACTTTCTCTGCCACAGCGCCAAGGAGCTTTGAATATTTTGAAAGTGTATCTAAATTTTCACCAAATATTTTACAAACCACATCTTGCTTTGCGCCTGTCATTAGTTCATTGAAACGCATTGCAACAGGATATTGAAAACTGAATGTTACACCGGGTACATCTTTTAATGCTTCGCTCATTTTTTCAGATAATTCGGTCCATGTTTCTGCCGATGTCCATTCCGATTTATCTTTCAAAATGATCATCATGTCCGATGCCTCCATTGGCATAGGGTCGGTTGGAATTTCACCACTTCCGGTTTTGCCCACAATTTTTTCTATTTCGGGAAATTTATTTATTAAGATGTGCGCAGATTTCATGATAGCTTCCGAAGAAGTGGTTATGTTACTTCCTGTTAAAACCCTTGTTTCTACTGCAAAATCACCTTCAGGCAGTGTTGGAATAAACTCTCCGCCCATAGTTGATAAAACAACAAAAGCGATCAGCAAAAGAGAAATTGAAATGCCGATAACTGTTTTAGGAAATTCTAAAACCCTGATTAAATATTTTTGATGAATGTTTATAAAGAAGTCCATCATTCTATCAGAAAAATTTTTCTTTGGAGAAATGTTTTTGCTAAGAAACAAAGTGCTCATCATTGGGATATAAGTAAGAGAAAGAATGAATGCCCCAAGCAAAGCAAATACAACAGTTTGCGCCATTGGCTTAAACATTTTCCCTTCAATTCCTTCAAGCGTAAAAATTGGGAGATACACGATCAGAATGATAATTTGCCCGAACACCGCACTGTTCATCATTCTGCTTGCTGAACGGTTTACTTCGGTGTCCATTTCACTTTGATTTATTTTTAGAATCCCCGATTTATTGCCAAGAATTAAACTGTGCATCACTGCTTCTACAATGATTACAGCACCATCCACAATTAACCCAAAGTCCAGAGCCCCCAAACTCATTAGGTTTCCACTAACGCCAAACATGTTCATCATGATCACTGCAAACAGCATTGACAACGGAATTACGGAAGCAACTAAAATTCCTGCTCTGAAATTTCCAAGAAATAAAACCAATACAAAAATTACGATCAACGCACCTTCCATTAAATTTTTTGAAACTGTGCTGATGGCGCTGTTCACCATTTTTGTCCGGTCTAAAAACGGCTCTATTTCTACACCTTCCGGTAACGTTTTTCTGATCTGAGCAATTTTATCTTTTACATCTTCTATTACCCTGCTGCTGTTGTCGCCCTTCAACATCATTACTACGGCTCCTGTAACTTCGCCTTCATCGTTATAAGTCATAGCTCCGTATCGTGTAGCATTACCAATACGTACTTCAGCCACATCGCTTATCAAAAGAGGTGTTCCGTTGGAGGTGTTTTTTACAACTATATTTTTTATATCCTCCATATTTCCGATCAACCCTTCGGTGCGGATATAAAGCACTGTGGATGCTTTTTCTATGTATGCACCTCCGGTGTTTTCGTTGTTTTTTTCTAATGCCGTAAACACATCGTTGATGGTGATGTTGTGGGATTGAAGATTTGATGGGTTGATGGCTATTTCATATTGTTTTACTTTACCACCAAAGCTGCTTACATCCGCTACGCCTTTCACACCGATCAGTTGCCTGCGAACGAGCCAATCCTGAATGGTTCTTAATTCGGTTGCATTGTATTTGGTTTCGTAACCGTGTTTTGGTTTTAAAACATATTGGTAAATTTCTCCAAGACCTGTTGTAACGGGTGCTAATTCAGGTGAACCCAGACCTTTTGGAATTTGCTGTTCTGCAATTTTCAGCCGTTCTGTAACCTGCTGTCTTGCCCAATAAATATCCACATCGTCATCAAAAACAATAGTTATCAGCGACAAACCAAACCTCGAAAAACTGCGAATTTCTTTCAGTCCGGGTATGTTGCTGTTTGCTTGTTCAATAGGAAAAGTGATAAGGCGCTCCACATCGGGCGCACCTAACGATGGTGTAACGGTGATTACCTGCACCTGGTTGTCGGTGATATCAGGCACCGCATCAATTGGTAATTTTGTGAATTGGTAAAGTCCGTAAGCGATCAATGCTAAAACGAAAAGCCCAATGATGAGTTTGTTCTTTATGGAGAACGCAATAATTTTACTAAGCATAATTTCAGAAATTTGAAATGAATGATTGTTCGCGGTACATCAGCACCGTAAACAGTTTTTTTGTATCCGGTTGCGGACACTCATAAATTCATTAACTGAATTTTGGCGGCTGCCAAATATTGGAAAGGCTTGCGGAGGAATAAATTATCTCATTATACACAACATTTACTTTTACTGAAACAGGTGGTGTGTACTGAAATGAGTATTGTTGATGACCGGTATAAGCCAATGAGGTGTGAACATTTGCACAATCTGTTTTGAATGGCAAATTCTGATGGTCGTGATGATCGTTATCCGGATGAGATTTTTTGCTGTTATAATGGTTATCTAGAAAACCAACAAATGAAGCGAGATTACCTTCTTGGTGATGTTCTAAATAATGGTGAACCAAAACAGGTAATTTCAATAGCTGATGCAGTTCTGTATTAGCATACAGAAAAACGAAAACAAATGATATAGCGATTAGCTTTTTCAATGGCGCAAATATACGGAAACGGTATTCTTAAGTCAAGCAAAAATATATGTTTAATTTAGTGAACTCCTCGAGGTTTCGCCTCCTTTGTTGGTAAGCAATTTGTTGTTGTAATTTCTTTGCCACAGATTTCACAAATTACCACAAATTTATCTGCGTGAATCTGTGCAATCTGTGGCTAATTTTATGCAGACATCTCGAGGCGCAGCCTTTGGCTTATTCATTAAACAGGAAACCTTTTACCCAATCTTCTTAACCAGATCAGCTAACCGGTTGCAGTAGCCGCCTTCATTATCATACCAGCCAATAATTTTGATCATATTACCTACAATCGAAGTAAACTCGGGATCATAAATACAAGAGTGTGAATTACCAATAATATCAACAGATACAATAGGGTCCTCCATATATTGTAAAATCCCTTTCAGGTTAGTTTCACTCGCTTTTTTAAATGCAGCATTAATTTCTTCTACGGTAGCATGTTTGTTGAGTAAACAGGTAATATCAGTTAAAGATCCATCCG
The DNA here is from genome assembly GCA_030654175.1 of Bacteroidia bacterium. GTDB lineage: Bacteria > Bacteroidota > Bacteroidia > 2-12-FULL-35-15 > 2-12-FULL-35-15 > 2-12-FULL-35-15. Next base: position 243,764 of record JAURXZ010000024.1, on the reverse strand, counting down.
GCACAGGAACGCGCATACCGCAGCCACCAAGCTTTCCATCTAAATGTGGAAATATTTTTGTGATCGCTTTTGCTGCTCCGGTAGAAGTTGGAATAATTGAAACCGCTGCAGCTCTTGCTCTTCTCAGATCTTTATGTGGAGCATCGTGCAAACGCTGATCGCCTGTATAGGAGTGAACGGTAGTAATAAAACCTTCTATTAATCCAAAACTTTCATCCAACACCTTTATCATTGGTGCAGCGCAATTAGTGGTACACGAAGCGTTAGAAACGATCAGATCATTATCATTAATTAAGCTGTCATTAACGCCAAGTACTACTGTTTTAATATCGCTGGAATTCGCGGGTGCAGAAATAATCACTTTTTTAGCTCCGGCAGTAATGTGTTTTCCGGCCGATTCTTTATCTAAAAAGAATCCGGTTGACTCTATCACCACATCAATGTCTAAGCTCTTCCAGGGGAGATTAGCCGGGTCTTTTTCGGCATACACATTTATTTTTTTTCCATTAACAACAATAGCTTTTTCTTCTGCTTTTACATCCGCCTTTATTATGCCATGTACCGAATCGTATTTTAACAGGTGAGCAAGCGTTTTGCTGTCCGTTAAGTCATTAATTGCAACCACTTCAATGTTTTCACATTCAAGCATTACCCGAAACGAAATTCTTCCGATTCTTCCAAAGCCATTAATAGCAACTTTTATTTTTTTCATTGGTATTGTTTTTTACAAATATAAATTGAAAAAATGATAGTTTAGCTTTATATAGTTAAATTACAGTGCATGTGGTGTTTATGAGGACGCAGATTTAGAAGGATCTAATTCATTTGGGCGTTCCTTTTCCTCAAATGGAAAAGGGCGGGCTTTCCACTTCAATCTTTTCTAAACAGAAAAGGATTTCCGTTGCAATCCCTAACGCAACATTATCTGTAGAAAGAGGTGAATGTTTATTAAAGATAATACCACCCGCCTAATTTCAAAAGAACTTACACCAAGGGATAAAATGCATCTTCAATATGATTAATTTTCATTTGACTGTCTCCAAGTATGATGGAAATGATATCAAAACGAACCTCCAGATCGAGTTGATTGCGCTCAATATATTCCTGGGCTGTTTTGATCAGGTTTTTTTGTTTTTGTTTGTTAACGAACGTTTCCGGCTCACCAAAATAATTACTTTTTCTTGTTTTCACTTCTGCAATAACCAATGTGTTGGCAACCGTGGCTATAATATCTGCTTCCAGATTTTTAAAGCGCCAGTTTTTTTCAAGGATAGAATACCCTTTGTTTTGCAAAAAAGTGGCAGCCAATTCTTCTCCTTTAGTACCGGTATCATTATGTTCCGCCATTATTATTGGTTTTGAAAATTATTTTTGCAGCGCGATAAAGGCTATTCAATTAAATTATAAATAAAAGTAGTTTAAAAAAACTTTATTTCCAGGAAAAAGACTCAAACTGACCATGCAAGGTCAATTTACTCAGCATTATTTTATTGTATCATTTTTTCAGACATTCTTTTCGATTCGCGAATGCTATTTGGCGTTAATTTTTGCTTATCTTTGTATATTATAAATTAATATCAGAACAAAATGTTAAATAGTGTTTTAATTGGATTTTTAGGTTTAGGTGGTACCGAAGTTATTGTAATTTTGGTAATTGTTCTTTTGCTTTTTGGTGGTAAAAAAATCCCTGAACTAATGAAAGGCCTTGGAAGAGGTATAAAAGATTTTAAAGACGCATCAAAAGGAACTGATGGCGAAAATAACACCACAGCTACTCCGGAAAAAAAGGACTAATCTCCTTTACAGATAAATCAATTTATACGAATTTACCGATCTGTGCGCTAAGAAAAAGCAAATAACAGATTCGTAAATTCGTTTTTGTTGGTTAGCTGCCCATAAGTATATAATAGATTCGTAAAATTAGTATTGATTCGTTATTCATAACCTTTGTGAAAACTTACAACTCCCTTTCAGAAGTACAATCCGACTTATTCAGCAATAACGTTTCCTGTGTTGAATTGACCAAATCCTACATAAATCGCATAAATGATAATAAGCACCTAAATGCTTTTTTGGAGGTTTTCGAAAAATCAGCATTAGAAAAGGCTGTTTTGGTGGATGAAAAAGTGAAAAATAAAACGGCCGGAAAGCTTGCCGGGATGGTTATTGCACTGAAAGATAATATTTGTTACAAAGGACATAAAGTTTCTGCATCGTCAAAAATTTTAGAAGGGTTTGAATCACTTTTCAGTGCAACTGTAGTGGAGCGCCTTTTAAATGAAGATGCTATAATCATTGGCCGTTGCAATTGCGATGAGTTTGCGATGGGCAGCTCTAACGAAAATTCTGCTTTTGGAAAAGTGTTAAATCCGCATGATATAAAACGTGTTCCTGGCGGTTCATCGGGTGGCTCTGCTGTGGCGGTGGCAGCTGATCTGTGCCTTGCTGCACTTGGAACAGATACGGGTGGTTCTATTCGTCAGCCTGCATCGTTTTGTGGGGTTGTTGGTTTAAAACCCACCTATGGAAGAGTTTCAAGACACGGTGCAATTGCTTACGCATCCTCATTTGATCAGATAGGGCCATTAACAAAAAACATTGAAGATGCAGCTTTAATAATGGAAGTCATGTCCGGAAAGGACGAGCACGACAGCACTGTATCGTTAAAACCTGTTCCTGAATATTCAAAAGAATTAAATGCAAATACAACTAAGTTTCGTATCGCCTATTTAAAAGATTGTTTGGAGAGCAGTGGGCTTGACGCTGAAATAAAAGTTCGCATAAATGATATTATCAATAAGCTAAAAGCAGCAGGGCATGTTGTAGAAGCTGTTGATTTCCCTTATCTCGATTACCTTGTTCCAACCTATTATGTATTAACAACAGCTGAGGCTTCCTCTAATTTAGCACGTTATGCCGGAATTACTTACGGTTACCGTAGTGCTAATATTAAAGCGGCTTCCGCAAAGGTTGCCGTTACAGAGGGAGCAGCCGCTAATGACTCGGATGCAGCGTCCTCTGGACTTGATTCCGTTTATAAAAAATCACGTTCGGAAGGTTTTGGAGAAGAGGTGAAACGTAGAATAATGCTGGGCACATTTGTATTAAGCTCCGGTTATTATGATGCATACTATTCAAAGGGGCAACGGGTTCGCAGGGTATTAAAAAACAAAACAAACGAAATTTTAAATAATTACGATTTTATTCTTTTGCCTACAACACCTGGAACAGCCTTCGAGTTCGGGAAAAAAAGCGCAGACCCTATTGCAATGTACTTAGAAGATATCTTTACTGTGCAAGCCAATATCACCGGACTTCCTGCTATTTCATTGCCAATAGGAAAGCATTCAAACGGATTGCCTTTCGGTGTACAATTAATGGCCAAAAGTTTTGCTGAAAGTGATTTGCTTTCTTTTTCCAAACAGTTGATGGGAACATAGTTCATCCTGCCCTTTTTACCACTAAGGCACTAAGAACACCCAGTAACACTTAGAAAAAATCTTACAATACTTTATACCACTAAGTAATGACTTAGAAAAAATCTTAGTGAGTCTTTGTGTTCTTAGTGCCTTAGTGGTGATTTTCCTTAAATTTTCACAATAAAAACATACAATCACTTAAACTCCTTTGTATTTCGGTTTATGATTGCGATATTTGTAAGAAGTCATAACATTTTCCAAATGCTTTCGTTTTAGAATCTATGAAAAAAACTTCTTTCTGTTTTATAATCCCCCTTTTTTGCTTTCTTTTTTGGATCGGTTCCGGATCTGAGGCGTTTTCACAAGCGCCCATAGCTCCAGAGTTAATTCAGGACGACCCTATTGTTGCTGCTCTTGATAAGTTATACAAACTGGATCTGTTTGAAAAGGGGTATGCAAAAATAAATTACCCTAAAAACCCCAAATATCATTTTGCAATAGACTCTATTCCACATTATGATGATTTGATCTATGAAGCAAGACTTGCTAAGTTAGATGCGCTTTCTCCCTTCGACCTTGAATATAACCCTTATGTACAGGGCTATATTAATATGTATACCATGCGCAGACGTGAGCAGGTTTCAAGAATGATGGCCCTTTCACAATATTATTTTCCAATGTTCGAGGAGATGCTGGACAAGTATAATTTGCCTCTAGAATTAAAATATCTGGCGATATGCGAATCGGCTTTGAACCCAATGGCAAAAAGCCGTTCAGCGGCAATGGGGTTGTGGCAATTTATGTACCCCACAGGTAAAATGTTTGGATTACAGGTAACCTCTTATGTTGATGAGCGATGCGACCCTTATAAATCAACCCAGGCCGCATGTGAATATTTTCAATACCTGTACGGTCTTTTTGGTGACTGGCAAATGGTGCTTGCTGCGTATAATGGCGGTCCGGGGACAGTAAATAAAGCCATTCGCAGAAGCGGTGGAAAAAAAACATATTGGGAGATCCGCCCGTATTTACCTACAGAAACGCAAGGATATGTTCCGGCATTTATTGCAGTGAATTATATTATGAATTACACTTCGGAACACAACATTCAAACGGCAATTCCGAAAAAAATATTTTTAGAGGTAGATACGGTTGTAGTAAAACATCAGCTTTCGTTTGATCAGATTTCTTCCATGCTGAATATTACTGATGATGAGCTCCAGTATTTAAATCCGAGTTACCGTAAACGTGTGATACCTGTAATATCTGGTGAGCCAAGCTTTTTAACGCTTCCATCTGATAAAATTGCCACTTTTATTAATAACGAAGCGAACATTTACAATTTCCAGAAGCCGGATGTACTTAGCATTGATGTGATAGCAAGCCAGGAAATAAAGAGGATACATGTTGTTAAAAAAGGCGAAGGTTTAGCTGTAATTGCAAAAAAATATGGATGCACTGTTTCGGACATTAAAAGCTGGAATGGAATTACCTCTAATACAATATCGGCAGGCAAAAAATTAACCATATATGCTCATGATAAAAAGCCTGGGGAGAAAAAAGTTATTGTGCCAGCAAACAATTCCGCACCAGTTGTTACAACGGCTAAAAATACGGAGACCTCTACTGATGGTTTCAAACTTTACACTGTTAAAAAGGGCGATTCTCTATATAAAATAGCAGAAAGAAACAATACAACTGTTGATGAAATAAAACGACTGAATAATTTTGGTGTTAACTATAATTTGTTGCCAGGGAAGGTGATTAAGATTAATGCTTTGTAAGCTTTTTTTATGTTGCATTTTGAAGCGTTAAAAAGTATACTGCTTTAACTTAAAACTGTACTCCCTCTACTCACCCAATAACCAAACATAGCAGCCGTAAAGAACATAATAAGGCTATAAATGGCTGCAGGGATGCTCATGGCGCTGTTTCCAATAACACTTAGTGCAATATAGATGGCCAATGTCCCATTGTGAATGCCAATCTCCATACCAATAGCAATAGCTTGTTTCTTGCCGAGATTAAATAGTTGAGGGACAAAATAGCCAATTCCCATACTTAATAAATTAAACACAAGAGCAGCAAGCCCGACTTCCTGAAAATACTGAACGATGTGCGCCTTTTCTTTCAGCACAGCAAGTGTGATGATAAGGGCTAGAAAGATCACAGAGGCTATTTTAACGGGTTTATCCAGCTTTAAAGCGAGTGAGGGGGACTTTGACCTTACCAGCATACCAATTGCTACAGGAACCAAAACAATCATGCACACTTCAATCACTTTTTTGAATTGCATTGGAACTACCTGATCTGTCTGCATAAAATAAGCAATTGCAAAATTGACGATGAACGGAAGGGTAAAAAGCGCAAGCACACTATTAACGGCTGTAAGCGATACGTTAAGTGCTACATCTCCTTTTGCAAGATGGCTGTATAAATTTGCAGTTGCCCCACCGGGTGCAGCCGAAAGAAGCATTAAACCAACAGCTAATTCGGGTGAAAGGTTAAAGCCAATAGCAATAAAAAAACAGACTGCCGGTAAAATCAACATTTGACAAATCAAGCCGATAATAACAGCCTTCGGGTAAACAACCACGCGTTTAAAATCATCAATAGTAAGTGAAAGCCCAAGTCCGATCATGATGATCGCAATAGCAAGAGGCAATAAAACTGATGTAAGTACGCTTGTTTCCATGTTTATATAATTATGATTTGGTGATTAAACTTTGGCAATTTAACACTTTTTCGGTAGCCAATAATTTTTAATCAACGTAGATTCGCAATTCGCCAAAATTCGAAAATTAGCAGAACCTACATCTCAAACAGCCACGTAGTATATATCATTCGGCCGATAGTAGGAGAGCCGTAAGCCTCTCTGCGTTTTTCATCCAGGAGGTTCGAAGCCCCTAAACGAAATGTAGAATGAATTTTTGTCAACTCATAACTTAATTGCAGATCCACAATTCTATAACTATTCACCACGCCATCTCCAAAGGTGCTTTGCCATTGATAAGTATCTACCCATTGAAAATTAGTAGAAAAACCAAGGTCTTTATAAATTTTTCTTCCTTTAAGACCCACATTTATTTTATGTTTTGGAGTGTTGAATCCCGGAATAATATCATCACTCAATTTGGTGGTATTTAAAGCGGAATAAGTATAATTTAAGGTAACAGTATAATTTTGTTTCAGATAATAAGCAAGCCCTATAACGCTACCGTAGCTGCTTACCTTTTCCTTAGCATTGATTGGTATCTGGTATAGTTGGTAATTCTCTGCCAATACTGCATCGAGTCCGCTTTCTTCACCCGCTATTGCATCTCCTTTGGGGTGGACCACGCGGGTTTCGCCAATAAAATTAGTGTACACATTGTAATAAACAGCAGCATCCACATACACTTTATTTACAAGAACTCCTCTGTATCCCAGTTCTATTGTTTTTACCTGTTCCGGCTGAATAGGTGCCAAAACAGTGGTTTTTAGAAGCGATGGATCTATTTCGAAAGTAGAATCGTAAAGAGAATTAAAGGCCTGCACAGATTCTAAGGTGTATAGATTATCAGCGCCTTCTAGGTTACCCTTTAAAATTATCGGGCCTATATCAAGCAACAGAAACTGGTTCTGCAGCGTAGGTGCGCGAAAAGCCGATTGAGCGGATAGTCTGAATGTATTGTCCCTGTGTGTATAAACCGCAGAAACCCTTGGAGAGGTTTGAGCATTGTAATTCTTGTTCTTATCCAACCGGATAGAGCCTGTAAGCGTAAGTTTATTCGTTTCATTGCTAAACACTTTTTTGCTTGCCTGGATAAATCCACCTATTTCATAGGTTGAAATATCAGCATATTCTCCGTTTGGATTGTCGGTACCGTCTGCTAATGTATCTGCCTTATTTATTAGCGTATCACGAAATATGGTTCCGTAAGATTTGGGATTGAACAATCTCAACGATTCACCGGCAATAATATCTGCAAATTTAAAATCGAAATTATATTGTCCTTCAAAATGAGTGAGTGAGGACTGGTCAAGGAATTTGGAACCTGTTGCCAGGCGTGGATCATTAATGCTCCTGTTTTTTATTGAATCAAACTCCGGAGTTCCCGGCTTATACCATGCCGTACTGGCTGAGGTGCTGGCCTGAGAAGCTGCCGAATCTACCATCCAGCTTTGCAGATCATCCTGAAAAGTATTGGTATTAGCGGATAAAGAATTAAAGTAAGTGCTGAGGTAATTAGAAATATAATTAGGAACCCCGGCCTTAGAAATATTGATCCCTGTAAAAACAATATCATAGGAATCGCCCGCATTTTCGGTAGTTCTATAGGCTTTCAAATTAAACTGTTTGCCCGTAAGGTCTATTTTATGCTGATTGAAACGGATATTATTAATGCTATAACGGTTAGAGCCCTGATATACAGCAGTGCCTTCACCATACTTAAAAACATAAGACGCTTTTAAGCTGTCGCTGAATTTATAATGAACCTCTGCTCCAAGTTTCACACTTTTGGTAATATTATCCGATAAGGACGTTTCCATATAACCCGGAGCGTTGATGGTTTTTTTCCCTAATCCCCTGAAACCTTCCTGGTTAAAGTCGAGCCAGTCGTTAATTTTTGTAAAGGTCTCTGCTTTATCAGGATCGCTGCTGTATTTCAAACCTCTTACAATAGCACTAAGATCTTGCGTTGTCGAAATATCTCCATAGTTATTGGCAACAGGGTCATTCGCAATCCAATCGTCAGCGCGGATGAAGGATGCTGTTCCTTTTACAGCCCATTGTTTATGTTCACCAAATGCTTCTGCATAACGAAACTGACCTTCTGCAAGTTTATTGGTTCCACCTTTTAGCTGAACACTTGTTCCCGGAAATTCATAGGGATTTTTGGTAGCCATACTCACCACACCCTGGAAGGCATTAGGCCCATAGAGTGCAGAAGCGGCCCCTGTTATTATTTCTACGCTCTGTAAGTCAATATCACTTGCCCCTACCAGGTTGCCGACAGGGAAACTAAGGCCGGGTGCCTGGTTGTCCATTCCATCAATGAACTGAACTATCCTTACAGGAGCGGTGCTGTTAAAGCCTCGCATATTAACAACTTTAAAGCCCATGCTGGACTGATTGATATCAACACCTTTCAGGGTACCCATTCCTTCATAAAAATCGCCCGAAGCCACTTCTTTGATCTCTCTGGAATTCATTTTTTGAATGGAAGCGGATGATTCCCTGATGGTTTCGCTAACCCGAGAGCCTGTTACAACAATTTCTTTACCAAAAACAACAGCTGGTTCAAGAACAATATTCGCAGTGGTTTCGCCTTTTTTAACAATAACTTCCTGTATGCTATACCCAATATATGAAACCTGTAAAATGGTCTCTTCTTTATCAGTAGAATCGATCGTTAATTCATAATTTCCATTTACGTCCGTAGTAACGCCCTTGGTGGTGCCCTTTATCACAATATTGGCAAAGGCAAGAGGTTGTTTGGTGTTTTTATCTGTTAGCTTACCGGAAATTTTTTGTTCCTGGGCGCAGAGATTATTTGTAACAAAAAATAGAAATAAAAAAGCTAAGGTGTAAAGTTTTCTCATTTGGTTATTAGGTTGTTTATACTTTGTAACTGATGTTAGAATTTAGCCACTCTGTGGCTCAAACAAGTGCTTAAAATTATTAATAACCTATTTCGTAATTATCAATTTATTGGTAATTTTTTCAGATGTTTTATTGTCAATTACTTCAACAAAATAAAGCCCTGCAGGGATCTCCTCTACATTTATTTTTATCATCTCATTAAACGATTTTGATTGAAGCATTCGTTTACCGGTAATGTCAAACAACGTAACTTTATATTCTCCGTTCTTAGAAAGATAAACAGTTACTGCATCAGCAGCCGGATTTGGGTAAACCAATACATCCATTGCTGAATGGCGATTGTTTTGTTCAGTATTTAAAATAGTTCCCTGGTAAACGGGAAGCTCAATATTTGTAGGGTATTGATTAGAAAAAGCAATTCGCTGAACCGCAACCCTTGGCATCATAAAAGTTCCATCAGGAGTTTTATTGGTGCCTTGTCCATCACCCGGTTTTCTTCTAAAAAACTCTCCTTCCGCAATAGGAATATTCGGATTTACCTGGAAACGGGTGAAGTTGCTGCTGCTGATCAGGATTTTGATCTTGTGATTTTTTCCAAATGTGTAACCTATAGGGAAACATTTGAATTTATATTCATACACCTCGTTCACATTGATATTGGTAAAAGGTGTAAGGTCATTTGCAAAAGGGTAATCCTCGTCCATTCCCGGATTTTCAACAATGTTCTTGGCGTATAACCTTGCTCTTGCATTCACCGCCCCTTCAACTACAAACAACTCTCTTCCATCAGGATATACATCTAAAATACGAACCATAAAGTCGGTATCGGTAAGGCCGCTGCTGGCTCCTGAAGGGTTAGATTTTGCGTACAATGTGGCAACAGGAAACCCAATGATACTTAAAGAGTCCTGGATAAGATCGCTTGTAAAACTTACCACTCCTGGGCGGTTCATTGTATAAGCAGCATACGGAAGGCTCGCCACATCTACTTGTCCTTCTGTATCTTCGTTGCTGTTCGGAATTTGCTCAAGCATATTACCCCCACCGGCTGTAAGAACAGGGTTGTCAGGGTCATGTACATAAATTTTAAAACCTTCGTCTGCTGAAGGGGCAGTAAAATCAAGTCCTCCGTTATTGTGCAGGTACATTTTTTGTTTGGAAATATCTGTGGTGATAGGGAAGGTGTTTGCCGAGAACCAATAATTTCCGACAGTGCTGTTTTCTGAAACACCATCATTAACAGGCCCAACAACGTAAAACTTCACATTTGGAGCTGCGGCATAATCTTTGGCCGGTATGGGGTCAATGTGGCCCGGATCCAAACCGGATAGCTGAGATTGACCGGTAGGGGGCACACTGATGGTGTCCGTAACAATATTGCCATTAATAGTATCTGAACCGACCACGTATTGAAACTCGAGATTTCTCAAGCTATCCGAACCATTCATATAATTCAGGAACTCGTAAAAGGTCATTTTGAAATTTTTAGACGGAGCTCTTATGTATGCAAGGCCTCCTGCCAAAGCCTGCCATTTATGGCTTTCGGGTATCATAAATTTCGGGTCACCAATATACTGGCTGGTGTTATAATTCAGGTTGTAACGATACCAGGTAACAAAATCTGATTTCAAAAGTTTTGATATGGATAAAGCGGAATCTCCTGAAAGCTCAGCGCCAATACCTTCTGTAACATTTGCAGGATATTTGTTTGCGCCTCTCATGTCGCCTGTTTCCCTGGAACCGATGGTGCCATGAGCCCATGGGCCGATCACTATTTTTTGCAGGTTTTTATTTCCATACGTATTGCTTACGTATTTCTCAACATAATTTCTTGATTCTATTTGTCCGTCAATGAAAATATCCCACCATCCGGTAAGGTTATAAATAGGTACCTCCATATTACTATAGCGGCTTGTGGTTCCATTTGCATCACCTTCTCCATATTGATTCACCATTGCCCTGCTGGCATCCATATCCTTTCTTCCGGCTGAATTTGGGTAATAACCGGCTGGTCCCAAAGTGCCACTCAGGTCATAATACCGATAAGCCGAAAAATGGTCGATGGTATTGTTTGCTGCTACAAATTTATTTGGCAAACCATAATCGGCAGCGCTATGTATTTCATCTTGTATGTCATTGTCATTCGCAACCTGTGTAGAATCCTGAAATTCATTATAAGCATCAGTGCCTGTAAATATCTGGCCTTTGAGCCAGCCGGTAACCAGGCGGTCCCTGAAAACACCGTTATGAAATCCGGTGCTTTTAAAAAATTCAGCCGGCCCAACAATAGGTAATAAACATTTTAGTCCGGGTAGGGTTGGGTCTATTTTGTGGGCAGCGGCAGCCTGGTATTGGTTATAACCCAACGCAGAAGCACCAAATGTACCAATTCTTCCGTTGAACATATTATCCACAGTATCAACAATACCATCACCGTTCAGGTCAAATTCTTTCTTCAGATCATTTAAAATAAACTGTACACTGTTATAACCATCTTCGTGCTTGTTGCCGTTTTTAGGGTCAGTGAGGGGGGTAACATCCAGTATGTGTTTATAATTAGGGTGATAAGGATCTTTGTTCCAGCCATCGCTGTAAAGAGGAAGGTAAACACCTTTTGAAGTGTAGCGTCCACGCAAATCCTGCATCGCAAAACCATACCCCAATAAACCCAATAGTCCTCCCTGCTCTGTTTGGTCGCCTTTGTTGTAGGGTGTTCGCGAAAATATTAAAGGCAGCTGATAGATATTTGGGTTGGGTTGTCCGTTAAGTGAATCGTAAATTAATAGCTGAGTTCCTTTCTTTATAAGTTCTACCGGCTGAGGTGGAAAACCTCCCGGGCCATCAAGATCCACTTCTACAATAAAATTATCCTGCACAATAGGAAGAAAAACATCCGTCATTAATGCGGTACTATCCGGCATAATAAATGGAATGGTGTAACGGGTGGTAAGTTCCGATATATCATCAAACTTACCATTGTTAGGGATAGCCTGGCTAAAACCTTGCGCAGAGGAAAAAACAAGTAAAATGATCAAAGGAAGAAATGGTATTCGAGACACAAGATTGGAAGTTTTTTTGATTTTCATTTTTCGTTTAATTGGTTAAACTAATATGATCGGGTTACGAATTAAACGCTTTGGCATTCGTAATAATTTTATTTAAAAGTATTGTAAAACAGAAAAAAAGAAACAGAATGAATGTGATAGTTTTTATTCAGGCACTATTTAAGGTTTCAATATAAATGAACGAAGAGTTCTTACTTCTATTCCGGAGTTGTCTGCCCGGTGGTTTATCAGTAGTTCCTCAAACTGCCCTTGAAATGCTGACATAAATTCAGCGCGAGCGTATGCTTTTTAATTTGTTTTACTTACCATTGCGGGGCAGAACAAAGGTTCATGTTTATTCTGAATTTCAGTAACCGGCCAAATTTTTATTTTTCAACTATCTGCCTGTTTTCTTTAAAAAGATAAAGCCTCTTACAAATTTATAAAATATCTGCTATTAAAAACAGGATGTTCATTTTATTTTTTTGATACTATGACGAAAGGTACAATGAGTGATTTTGCACATTCTTTTTGCCCAACCATTATTTGTAGCCAAACGGATTTAAAATTTAGTTTACATTGGTATAATGCTGATGTAATAACTGTTTGATATGCTTTTGTATTAAAATAATAATTACATTTATAGCTTATCAATTAAAAATATTATATGACTACTATCTCCAAAAAATCTACAGTAAGCAATACAGAGAGTATTATTTTGTTGTGCGAAAAAAACAGCAGTTTTAATAATTATGGCTTGAGCAAAGCTGAAATTGATTTCATTAAAATAGAAATCACTAAAAAGGAAAAATTTTTCGTTTGTATAAATCAACTCAATCGTTATGTTTTTATTCAGGTGATAGACGTTAAAAAAGAGAAGCACCTTACTTTAGAATCGCTTCGCAGAGCAGCAAATACAATGCATTCACTTGTTGTTGATTATAAAATAGAGAACATCACTATTGTAGACATGGAAAATAAAACGGCTAAGGTTTTAGCGTTTGCCGAAGGCCTTGCCTTGAGTAATTATCAATTTTTGAAATATAAAAAAGACAAAAAGAAAGAGGAGTATTCTCTTAGATCAATTTTTATTGTTGGTAAAAACATCACTAAAACCGATGCAGATGAATTGAACATTGTTGTGGATGCAACGGGCCTTTGCCGCACACTGGTTAATGAACCGGCTAATTTTTTAACGGCAACACAACTTTCCAAAGAGTTTCAAAAACTTGGTAAAGAAGCCGGTTTTAAAGTAGAAGTATTTGATAAAGCAAAAATAAAATCCATGAAAATGGGTGGATTACTGGCAGTTAATTTAGGAAGTGTGGATCCACCAACATTCACAATAATGGAGTATAAACCAAAGAACGCAAAAAATAAACATCCAATAGTTTTGATCGGCAAAGGCGTGGTATATGATACGGGCGGACTGAGTTTAAAGCCCACTCCAAATAGTATGGACATGATGAAATGTGATATGGCAGGAGGAGCAGCAGTTGGAGGGACTTTATACGCTGTTGCAAAAGCAAAATTACCTGTTCATGTAATTGGGATTGTTCCTGCAACGGATAATCGTCCGGGTGGTAACGCTTATGTTCCGGGGGATGTAATTACTATGTACAATGGCTTAACAGTAGAAATGGTTAACGCAGATGCTGAAGGCAGAATGATATTAGCGGATGCTTTGGTGTATGCACAAAAATATAAACCGGAATTGGTAATTGACCTGGCAACACTCACAGGCGCGGCAATAGCAGCTATTGGAACATCGGGTATTGTAGCGATGGGAACAGCAGATGAAAAAACAAAGAATGAATTAAAAGAAAGTGGAAATGCTGTTTTTGAACGATTGGCCGAAATGCCTTTTTGGGATGATTTTGACGAACAGATAAAATCGGATATCGCAGATATGAAAAATCTTGGCGGCTCTTATGCCGGAAGCATCACAGCAGGTAAATTTTTAGCGCGTTACATCGATTATCCATGGATGCACCTTGATATTGCCGGCCCGGCTTTTTTAACGGCAAAAGATGCTTATCGTATTAAAGGGGGCACAGGAGTTGGTGTGCGTTTGTTGTTTGATTTTTTGAAGCGAAAATAAACCGGTATGAGATATGAGTATTGGAGTGTTGAAATGTTTTTTATCGGATACCTTACATCTCAATACCAATATCTATCTTTCCGATCGATATATTGATTTTTAAACAAAGTTTAATAACCCTCAGATATTCTAAAAAATTTTTATATTTGTAGCCAAGGTGTTGCATTATAAAAATTTGGCACAAGTTTTGGAATAGGGTTCGTGGCCAATTAAAATTTAGTATTTTTAGCACGCTTAGAAATAAGAGTTTTAACCAACAAGGAATATAATCAAACGTAATATTAATAACTGAACAAATGAAAAAAGCGATTTTAAAAATTGTACCTGGAGTTATGATGATAACGATGTTTTCGTTAACCGCTCTGTCACAATCATTCGAAGGTGTTATCGAATTCAAAAAAGGAACAGCAACTGACACTACCAGTTATGTTTATTATGTAAAAGAGAATTTAGTGAGAGTTGACGAAATTGGTGGAAGGTCAAAAAAAGTGGAAGGTTCTTTTTTAGTGAACCTGGAAGCAAAAACCATGAAGTCATTAAATCATGAGCGTAAACTTTATATGGATCAGCCTACACCTTCTGAGCCGGTAATTAAAGGAACATGTACCGTTACAAAAGGGCAAAATGTAAAAAACCTTCAAGGGTATAAATGTGTTGAATATATTGTAACAAACAATACAGAGGGCACAATTATTACCTATTGGTTAGCGGATGGAAAATTTGCTTTCTTTGATAAATTGTTACACCAATTAAATCGTAAAGACAAAGCTTCTGTTTACTTTTTACAGATCCCAAATACCAAAAACATGTTCCCGATGCTTTCTGTACAAACAGATCTAAGAGGAAAAGAAACAGGTCGTTTGGAAGTTACCAAGATCACCAAAAAGGTTGTTGACAAAACAGTTTACGACATACCAAAAGGGTATAATAAATTTGAGAAATAATCAGATCTCAATTATTTAAAAAGTCCCGTATTGAATTTCGATACGGGACTTTTTTTTGTTAAAGCTTCAACCTGTGGGGATGAATGTTGCCCATAACATATTCACAATAGTTTGAAGACCCTATCCTTAACACTTTCTTGATTCTGCTTGAAATAACTACTTACATGGTTATTCTGAAGCACCCCATTTCTTTATAGTCAGAAGGAGAGTGGGCTCAATAAAAAAGACCTACCCAGAAGAACAAGATCCCTAATCGCCAAAAGTGGCTCTTCGGGATGACGGTGAAATATATTACCAACACTTGTTACAAATTAATCCAATAATTTTATTTTTAAAGGCAGTTAAACCTAACAGATTTTGAAAACCTGTCAGGTTTCTTATCCATCCATTCAACTATTCTTAAAAAAAACAAGGTCTGGTATAACATTATCAAGCGTTCTCAATCTCCAGGGTTTTATTATTTGTACTGCCTGATTCAGCCTTATTTATCATTTTAAATGTAATGGTATATTTTGCCCCGTTTGAATTATCAAGCACTATTTCACCACCAAGCTGTTGAACAAGTGTAACTACTAATTGCATTCCTAACGATTCTGTATTTCTAAAGTCGATATTAGACGGAAGGCCTTTGCCATTATCAGAAATAGTTAATTGAATGAAATCATTTTTTTGAGTTAAGGAAACACTGACTTCTCCGTTTTCCTGCTCAGTAAATGCGTATTTCAGTGCATTGGTTACTATTTCGTTTATTATCAGTCCACACGGAATGGCGCTGTCCAGATCAAGAAAAATGGCACCGACATCCAACTTTAAATCAATTGTTTGGTTTTGGGTATAGGAATAGATCAGGTTGTTTGTGATATTAGTAATGTAGTCTGAAAAATTTATACTTGAAAAATCATCGGTTTGATAAAGAAGCTCGTGAATAAAAGACATGGCCTTTATTCTGCTTCGTATGTCTCTTACGAGATCGAGTGTTTTTTTATCGGTTATTTGAGCATGCTGCAAATTAAGGATACTTAATATTATCTGGAGATTGTTTTTAACCCTGTGATGAACCTCTTGCAGAAGAATTTCTTTTTCTTTCAGCGATTGCTGGATTTTTTCTTCTGCTTTTTTGCTGTCGGAAATGTCTCGTATTATTAATGTTATCCCACTTACTTCATCACCTGAAAATACAGGACCCAGATTAGTGGAATACCACGCAGAGGAGCCATCTAAATGTTGCCCCGGCAGTTCATAGCTCTGTGGTAATTTATCTTCGAATACTTTTTTTATCTTCTGTTTAACCCGTTCCTGATATTCATGTGGAATAAGGTTAAAAATACTTTTCCCAATAACCTGATCTGTAGGAGACCCTGGCCGCAAGTGATTTATAAATTGAATTGTGTAATTACTATCAAAAGTGATAATCATATCTGCTGCGTTTTCAACTACCGAACGGTATTTTTCTTCGCTGCTCTTAATTTTTTCTTCGGCTCTTTTTTGATAGGTAATGTCTCTGGCAATGGCATATAGTTTACCAGTGTCGGAATTAGGGGTTGTGTTCCATGAAAACCACAAATAGCTTCCATCTTTTTTTCTGTACCTGTTCACAAATTGTGTGGTGAGAGACCCTGTTTTCAGTTTCGCAATCTCACTTAGTGTTGAATCAATATCATCGGGGTGTACGAAACTCAAAAATTGATTTTCAAGTAATTCTTTTTCCGAATAGCCCAATACTTTTTCAAAATTCTGGTTTACCGTTTCAAAATATCCGTTGGTATTTGCAATGCATGCAAAGTCTGCGCTATTGTTAAAAAAGTGCTTGAATTCTAATAGTCTTTTCTCTACCAGCTTTCGCTCTGTGATATCATGAACCGTGGCCTGTAAAACACGTTCATTACCATAATTGAAAGCTGAAAGTAAAACCTCAGCGGGGAACTTTTCTCCATTTTTTCGCTGATGCACCCATTCAAACCGGTTGACGCCTTTTTCAAAAGCAATTTCGATCATCGCATTCGATTTAGTTAAAGATTCTTGGCCATCAGGCTGAAAGGCAGGTGAGGAGTCGGAAGGATGACTTTCTATAAACTCTTTTCGGTCTGCCAGTCCAAACATTTCCAATGTTTTTGGATTGCAATCGAAAAATCCTTTTCGTGTTAACAGCATTATAGCATCATTGGAGCCATTAAAAACGGCTTCCTGCTTATCTTTGCTTATTTGTAAAGCTTCTTTTGCCTCTTTTGATTCGGTAATGTCTATAAGGTATCCATGCCATAATGTGCTTCCATCCGATAGTTTCTCCGGTTTAGAGTTTCCCTTTATCCACCTTGTTCCTTTTTTAGGTAAATTTACTCTGTATTCATATTTCCAGTTATTTAATGTTTTTAGAGACTCATTGATTGACAACATAAGCCCTTCTATATCATCCGGATGAACACAATTAAATAACTTAGCCCCGTCTTGCATAACTTCTTCAGCGCTAAGCTCACAAAGATCCATTACCCCTTCACTTACAAAAGGAAACACAAAACTTCCGTCAGGGTAAATTTGATATTGATAAACAATTCCAGGTACTTGTGCGGCATGTCTTACCAGCAAGGCGTTTTGTTCCGTCTCCTTTAACAGATTTTCCATCTTTTTTCGGGTGGTAATGTCTTGGCAGGTTCCTTTTAAGGCAATTAGCTTACCCTCATCATTTTTTATTACTTCGCCAATACAAGAAAGATAAATTATGTTTTTTCCATTATCCAATATCCTATGTTCAAAATTATATCCGAGCTTATTTTGAATAGCATCGTGAGTAGCATTGTCTAATAGTATTAAATCATCAGGGTGAAATTTATTTCTGTACGATTCGTAAAGGCCTTCAGCAGGGTGCCCTTCTAATTCAAAAATCCGATACAGTTCTTTGGACCAAACCAACTCAGAGGTGAGGAGGTTAAATTCCCAGCTTCCGATCTTTGCAAGTTTTTGTGCATTCTCAAAATTTACTTGGCTTTTGATAATTTCCTCTTCCGCATGTTTGCGGGCTGTAATGTCACGTGCAATACAAAGCACTGATTTCTCCGTCAGCGGTGAAATGGTTGCTTCGAATGTAATTTCTTTGTCATCAATAGGAAGGGTATATTCCATATTTATGTTTTTCTTTTCCTTCAATGTTTGAAGTATTTTTGAAATAAACCATTCTGCTTCTTTTTTTGGAAAAATTTCATTCAATCGTTTTCCCAAAAGTGTGTCGGCTGGTTTAAAAAGTAGGGAGGGGTTGGTAGGAGCAATTTTTAAGTACACTCCTTCGTCACTCAATTCAAAAATCAAGTCATCCATACATGCAAACATTCCACGCAATTCATTTTCAGAAATTTTTAACGCATCTTCTATCCTTTTTTGTTCGGTTATATCTTCCACCATGCACAATTGAAGGTGTTGTGATTTATCGCCCGTTTCAATTGAGGCGATAGATACATCTCCCCAAACGGTAGATCCATCAGAATGAATGTACCTTTTAGACATTTTAAAAGATTTTAATTTATGCTCGCTCATTAGCGCCTTTTGTGCAACACCTTCCAGTATATCATCAGGGTGAGTAATGGTCATCCAATCAACATTATTCATTTCCTCTTTACTACGGCCAATAATTTCGGAGTATTTGGGGTTTATTTCATGAATTATTCCTGTAACAGGGTCTATCAGGGCAATACCTAAAGGGGCTTCTTCAAAAATGGTGCGGAAGCGCTTCTCACTCACCATTAATGCATTACCCGCCAGCCTTTCATTGTTTGATATTTTGTATAAAAGAAAACTAAAAAAACCAAAAACTACAATGATAAGAAAAACGGACACCCAAAAAAGATCATTAAGAACACCGTTGTCTTGCACTATTTTCATTTTAACAAGTGTAGCAAGACCTTCATAATTACCCTGTAGTTTTTCGTAGGAGGCGTCAAACGCCTGATCTAAAGCCCCGCCAACTTCTTCTCCTTTTGCCACAACAATTTTTTTAGCGCCCTTACCTTTTCTTTTGTTGGAAGCAGACTTCATTATTAACAGCATTCTCTGTTCTGCCAATTGTTTAAGATCCTCACTGTTTAATAGTAATTGCTTTAGAGTATTATTGATTTCCAGATTTGTTGATTTATGGAAAACACCAAGCTCTGTTTCTCCCCCTTCCAGCACCTTATTAAATAGTTGGACTGTAGAATCCAGGCTTGCATACATATCTTTTTCAAAAACCGTGTTTTTGTCTCTCCTCATGGCTTTTTCAAACCAAATATGTGCACTTTTGGATTTGTTTTTTATGTGTTCTACCAATGCAAGAAGGGGAGTGTTTTCGTTGCCTACGGCTATGGTTTTTTGTTCTACATAAATAACTAAAAATAAAATCAACGTGCCAGCCAATAGCGTAGCAATAGCGTATTTTAATGGATTACTCAATTTCATGTTCTATTTTTTTGAATGTATCATCTTCAAATAAAAAAAAGATACTGTTTAGTTATTTGGCCCATTTGAATGATTAAAAATTATGGTTTCATCTATTTTTGATTGTGAAATAATAGATATAATAAATTTTGTTCAGGGTTTAATAGTTGGTTTTTATAGTCAGTAAATTTTAATTATAACACTTTATTTTCAGGGCTTTTCAGCCTAACAAATGGCTTTAAAAAACTCAATTTCGAATAAGCTATTGTTTTAGATTTAGCAAATTACGAATTTTTTTGACTCATTGGACGTTCAAAGTTAGAACATTGTCGCAATTTTTGGCACTTTCGTCACAGAATTTTGCAAAAATTTAACATATCAGCAAAAAAGACACGATTTAGTAACCACAAGGGGGCAAATAAATTATAAGAGTAAAAAGTGATTAAAAACATTTAAAAAAAATAGAGTGCTCATTGACAAGGAGATGTATACATAAATTATTTTTAGTCATGGTTTTTGGATCGGCAATTATATGAGAAATCAATCATTTTAAGGAATACAAGGCTTTTTTTTAATCATTTGTTTTTTCTTGGTCTGTAATTTTTAGTAATTTCGCTGTCCTAAACATGTTTCTCCAAAAGAATAGAGAAGAAACTAAACATAAAAATATGACAACAAAAACAAACGCCACAAAAGTTGAACACCATGAAGGTAGTATGTTTGATGCAGTATTAGCCAGACTTGATATTGCAGCAAAAATTTATGGTTTATCAGAAGAAGTCGCTATTGTATTAAGAAGTCCTCAAAAACAAGTAAAGGTTTCTCTTCCAATTATCATGGATAATGGAAAGATTGAAGTTTTCGAAGGTTTTAGAACAATTCATTCAACAATTTTAGGGCCATCAAAAGGTGGAATACGTTATGGCATGGATGTGTGTGATGACGAAGTAAAAGCCCTTTCAGCATGGATGACATTTAAGTGTGCTGTAGCTAATTTACCATACGGTGGTGCAAAAGGCGGTATTAAGTGTGATCCTCGCAATATGAGTGTTGGAGAATTAGAGCGCTTAACAAAGGCATATACAGTTGCATTGGCTGATGTATTTGGTCCGGATAAAGATATTCCAGCTCCTGATATGGGAACAGGTGCACGTGAAATGGCCTGGATAGTGGATGCTTACAATAAAGTTTATCGTGGTAATTTTCCGGGAGTTGTAACTGGCAAGCCTGTTGGTATTGGTGGCTCTTTAGGTCGCGAAACCGCAACAGGACGTGGTGTAATGGTAGCAACTTTGGCTGCTTTAAAGAAAATGAATTTAGATCCTAAAAAAGTTACTGCTGCTGTACAAGGTTTTGGTAATGTTGGTTTAAATGCTGCACGTTTATTGAGTCAAAGCGGAATTAGAGTATGTGCTATTGGTGATCATACTGCAACACTTTGGAACGAAAAAGGAATTGACATACAAGCTGCAATACGTTTTGCGAAAGAAAACAATAATACATTAAAAGGATTTACGGGTGGTGTTGAAATCAAAAACATAGAGCTTTTAACCGCCAATGTTGATATATTAGTTCCTGCAGCTTTGCAGAATGTAATCACTGAAGAGATCGCAGCAAACATCAAAGCAAAACTGATTATTGAAGGTGCAAATGGCCCTACGGTTCCTGCAGCAGATAATGTTTTACAAGAAAAAGGAATTATAGTAGTTCCTGATATTTTGGCCAATAGCGGTGGTGTTACTGTATCTTACTTTGAGTGGGTACAAAACAGTTACGGACACTATTGGACAGAAGAAGAAGTGAATTCCAAACATGATACTTCTATGAACGAAGCTTTTGAACATGTATGGAACAATATGCAGCAATATAAATCAACTATGCGAATTGCAGCTTATATCACTGCTTTGAAGAAGGTTGAATTTGGTATTAAAGCAAAAGGAAAATATTAGTCTGACTTTGAGTTGAAAATATTTCAACTTTAAGACTCTTTCTAAAATATTCTTGAAAAAGAATCATAACTCCGCTCGAATTGACAAGTATATTGTTGGTTTTAGCGGAGTTTTGAATTTTAGGTGGGTGGGGCTATAATAACCTGAGTTGGATTTGATTCAAGGCTAAAGCCGAATAATAAAGGGGTGTTTGTTTTAACCCCACGTCTTAAAAGGCTTGGTTATTAGTACCCCCAAATGGTAATAATTGCTATTTGAGTAGCTTGCGCTTCGTTTTTTTATAACCACGGTCTGAAAACCGTGGTTGAAATGTCTTATTTTATTGGGCTTAAGCCCATAATTTTTATTTTTTTATTAATCGAACCCTGGTTAATACCAACACTTGTTTCCAAATAGGTTTTCAAATCAGATTCGTACAAAACCTTATTCGGCTCGTTTATATAATCCAACCAATTCGCCAAATGCAATAATGTGCGGGTTCATTGCTTTTTCGAGTTCGGTTTTTGTTGATGCGGGTTTAAGGTCAAGCAAGTCGTCCAATACATAAACTTTGAAAAAATACCTGTGCACACCCGAAAGTGGGCACGGGCCGCCATAATTCTGGTTTCTAAAGTCATTCCAGCCCTCTATGCCGGGAACGCTATTTTCTTTTATCTCTTTGCCAAGCGGAATATTCCATACGATCCAATGTACCCAGGCCCTTATAGGGGCATCAGGATCATCAATTATCAGCACCATGCTTTTGGCTTCAAGTGGAATATTTTTAATTGTTAAGGGGGGATTTATATTTTCCCCATCGCAGGTATATTTTACAGGAATTAATTTTTGGTTTTCGAATGCACTACTTGTAACATCCAATGCTTTTAATTCTTTAGAAAGTAGAATTTCCTGTGAAATCATGGTTTTTCGTATAAAATTTCCTTTTTTTAATGAAAAATGGTATTTTTTGATGATTTTAGGCTCTATTTTAATAGAACACATATAACATTGATGTGAAAATTTTCGCTGTTCTTTTTATCTTTCAAATTGAAAATTCTTTATTAAAACCTTGTTTTTTTGCCTAAAAAGCATGATTTTTCGATTAAAATTGTCATTTTTAATGATTATTGCTTCTTTTCAATAGAAACACAGATAAAACGTTGATGCGACTTTCAGCAATTTCCATCCATAAAAACTGAAAATCCCAATAAATACCTCAGTTTTTCGTAAAAAGCGCCTATTTTTTCAATAAAAACCACTTTATTTAATTGTTTTTCATTCTTTATTAATAGATAGATACACGCAAGCACCTTGTTTTTACTGATTTTCCATCTTAAAGAAATGGAAATCCGCATAAAATCTTATTTTTTCGAATAAATGCCTCTTTATTTGATGAAAAACCGTTTTTATTGATGTTTTTTCAACGTTTTTTTTAATAAAACACGGATAGCTCCCCGAAAGATTTTCAATCTTTAATTTTTAAGCGTTTCGAGTTTTCGCAGATCGATGATCTTTATTTTACCATTATCGGTTTCAATTAATTTTTCCACTTTGAAATCTGTAAGATTGCGACTAACCGATTCTGGAGTTATTCCGGCAAGTGAGGAAATATTTTCTCTATACAGGGGAAAGGTGCATTCGTTTTTATCATTCATGTCATATTTTTTTGAAACAAAGATCAGAGCTTCTGCTACTCGTTTTCTTGCGGAATCATAAGCAAGTTTCAATAACTTTTCTTCCGATCCGGAAAGGTTGTTTGACAAAAGTTTCAAAAACTTCATCGCCACTTCTTTATTAGCATGTAACAATTGAAAGAACTCTTGTTTAGGAATAATAGCAATTTCAGAATTTTCAATTGCTATCGCAGACTCCTTGTGTTTGCCTTCATCGAATAATGAACCGTATCCCAAAAAATCTTTTTCCTTATAAATTTCAGTAGTATATTTTTTGCCCCATTCATTGGTTTTATAGGTTATTATTTTCCCGGACACCACTAAGTAAAGCACATTGGAGGAGTTCCCCTCCATAAATAACATTTCTTTTTTCTTTACTTTTTTCAGGGTTTTGTGATCTGTTAAAATATTAATATCATTTAATGTTTTAGTGGTGTCGGTAAAATCAGCTTCTCCGTCAGCATTATTTTCCAAAGTCTTTCTATTCAACCTGCTTTTCTTTAATCGTGTGCTCACTACTCTCAATAGGTCATCACCGGTGAATGGTTTTGGAAGATAATCATCAGCACCCAGATCCATACCTTTTCTAAAATCAGCTTTCTCTGTTTTAGCCGTCATAAAAATGAATGGAACGCTTGCCATTTCCGGGATATTCTCCAGTGCACGCAAAACACCATAACCATCAAGTATTGGCATCATAATATCGCACAATATCAGATCAGGCATGTATTTGCGGGCAGACTCCAGTCCGATTTTTCCATTATCGGCTGTAAAGGTTTTATACCCGGCAGATTCCAGCAATCTGGAAGCGTTTTCGCGAATATCAGTGTTGTCTTCAACAATAAGGATTGTGTTATTCATCGTCATGATTTTTTGTTTTTTTAGAATAAGAGTTGGTTCGTTTTAATAATTTTCAATGATTTATTTCATTTTAATGAGTTTATTGCTCAATAATCTGTGATAAAAGACACAATTAAAAATTTGTGCCAACTTGAAAATAAACAAAACGATGGATGGAATTATGGGGAAAGAGTGTTTGTAAAGCCCCTGACTGTAATTGGACTAAACCGCCATTGCAAGGGCATTGCAGCAGCATAAAAATAATAAAGCAGAAATCTTTTTTATGTATAGAAAAGGTTGTTGGGGTGTATTTGAAGAAAAAAATCACCACTTTAGGAAATAAAATGCCTTCCCGGTTTATAAGTTGATGCTTCCGTACTTGTTCCGGTGAATCACTTATAGGATTATTGTAAAATAAACAGAACTAATTTTTTATTACTTTGACCCAGGATATCTCTTCGTTGGTAAGTATCCTGATAAAGTAAATGTTGTTTTCTAAACCACTCAAATTAATAGTTAACTGATCGTTGTTTTGATAAAATTTTTCCTGAATAAGTTGTCCGCGTGTATTAAATAATTGAACCGAGGCATTCTTCAACACATACTTAAAGTTTATATAAACCGGGCCATTAGAGGGAATAGGGAAAACACTAAAATTGTTTGATTTTAGTTTATCAATACCCGTTGCAGTAATTGTTATTTGATGACTGATCGTATCCCAGCTCTGGATATTATTTTCGATATATAGGTTAACGGTGTAGGTGCCATCACTTGCATAGGTGTGAACCGGGTTTTGTAAATTACTCGAGTTGCTATCTCCGAAATCCCAATGCCAGAGAATAGAACCGGAACTGTTATCAGTGAAATTTACATTTAACTGTGTTGCCGAACTGCTAAAGTTTGCAAGCGGTTTGTGGTGTTTCCAGAAAAAAATGGCTGACCTGTTTACAATCGTATCCCAGTAGGCGTTTCCGCCAAAACCGGTGTTCCACATTCCGTTTGTAACGCCATAAAATTCGTGCCCCTGATTAGGCACAAAATAGGTTTCCTTGTCAGTTAATCCAAGTGAATCGAGTTTGAGATTAATTTGTTTGCTGCCGTATGTATTGGGTAAAGATGGCAAACTGAAGGGGGAGCCTATATCAAAAGGGACAATTGGGTCTATGGTGCCATGAACAAGAAATACAGGTTGATTATTGGTTGAGGTAATTAAACCGGTTGATGCAACTCCTCCCCAGAGCGACAGGACTGCGTCCGGCTCTCCATTAAAGGATAGGTTATCGCCAATGTTGTATCCACCAAGATCGGGGCCGCTAAAATTGAAAGGGGCAATAATATCGGTATATGTAATTGCACCTGCTGATGCCGGTTTTTCTGACGGCTCATCCATATAAATGCTTTGCAAGCCAATAAATGCACCGGCACTGCTTCCGGCAAAGTAAATTTTATTGGGATTGATCCCATATATGGCGGCATTTGCTCTAAAGTATCTCACAGCAGTTCTTCCATCTTGTATTGCTCTGTAAACGGTTCTGGTATAATGAAGCGAGGAGTTGGAAGAAGTATAAACTCCCATCCGGTAATCGAAGGTTGCGGTAACGTAGCCCATTCTGGCAAAACTATCGCAAAAAGCGGCCATGTCGTTATTGTTCCTGGTGCCGGAAAAAAAACCTCCTCCATGGGCAAATAATATCACCGGACGATTGGTGCAGGTGTCGCCTTGTGGCCGGTAAATGTCCATTATCAGATTTCCAACACTTGTGTTGTTTTCGTCATTATAAGGGCCGTTTAAGAAATTGGCTGTGCCGTAAACCACGTTAGGGGTTATGGCAGAGGAAGGGAACAGGGTAGAGGTGTATCTGTAGTTTTGAGCTACAGCGCTATAAATAAATAGTGTTAAACAAAGGGTTGTAAATAGGGCAGTTTTAGAGTTCATTGTTTTCATGAGGGCCTTTTGTGGTCCATTGCTTATGAATCTTAGTCGATCAATAAAAAATCAATTGGTCTAAAAGCTTTTTTATTTGGGCGTTCCTTTTTCTACCTCACCCCCTTCCCCCTCTCCAGTTGGAGAGGGGATTGAGGGGTGAGGTAAAAAAACAGAATGTTAACCGTTAACATTCGCCACTTGCGCTACCGGGGTTTTTGCATTTTGTATTGATAATTGCTGAGCCACTTTGCTTGCCATTTCCATAAAGGCGATCGCCTGAGGTGTGGTTTCCTGCAATACTGCCGGGCGACCGGCATCACCAGCTTCGCAAATACTTTGCACTAATGGTATTTCTCCTAATAGAGGCACTTCTAATTCTTCGGCTAGTTTTTTTGCTCCGTCTTTACCAAAAATGTAATATTTATTGTTTGGCAATTCAGGTGGAGTGAAGTAAGACATGTTCTCTACAATACCTAAAACCGGTACGTTTATAGAAGGCAACTTAAACATTCCAACACCTTTTTTTGCATCAGCCAATGCTACAAGTTGAGGTGTACTTACAATTACAACCCCATTCAAAGGAACGGCTCCAACCAAGGATAAATGAATATCACCTGTTCCGGGAGGAAGATCAATGATCATATAATCCAATTCACCCCATTCGGCATCCGAAAACATTTGTATCAATGCTTTTGCTGCCATAGGCCCTCTCCAAACAATGGCTTGTGAGGTATCAGCAAAAAAACCGATGGATAATAATTTTACACCATAACTTTCAACAGGAATAATTTTGTTTTTACCGTCAATTACCTTGATCATAGGTTTTTCGTGTACCACATCAAACATAATAGTTTGCGAAGGACCATAAATATCAGCATCCACCAAACCTACCTTTGCGCCCAGTTTTACCAGTGCCAAAGCCAGATTAGAAGCTACTGTTGATTTCCCAACACCACCCTTACCGGATGCAACTCCAATAATATTTTTCACATGTGGCAATAAAGGTCCACCGCTTTTACGGGAAGTAACATCAGAGGTCATTTTTACATTTACATTCGCTTCTTTATCAATAAAATGTAAAACCGCATTTACACATGCTTTGTGAATCATCTCTTTCATAGGGCAGGCAGGTGTTGTAAGCACCACTGTAAAACTTACATTTTTACCTTCAACCTCTAAATCCTTTATCATGCCCAGCGTTACCAGATCCTTTTTTAAATCCGGATCCTCTACATTTTTTAAAGCTTCTAAAACCTGTTCTTTTGTAATGCTCATTGTCTTTATTTTTTATATGAAATTGAAAATGAATTAATATGGCGTAAAAAAGGGGGCAAAAGCAGATCTAAACCATCTGCTCCTTTTTGCAAGCCAATTTTTTAACCATGCAAAGTTACAAAAAATTTGATGGTATGGTTTATATCGGAAAGCGGAATACAAGACCCGTTTCCGTTGTTTATTTTTACCCCCGGAATAGGTGGCCTCATCGGGCAGGTATGCCCGTGTTGATTTTTTATAACAAACAGGCCAGACCTAATGGACCTTTTCTGGCTCATTTAGAAGCATTCCGTTTGTAAAATAAAAGGGCATGGATAGGCAGAAGATCTACCGGAGCGACATGTAGAAAGGTTTTTTTATCAACCGGATCGGATTATAAAAAGACGTTTCAATAATAAAATCGGATTCGGGTAACTATCAATATTGATTATTATCGTCTTTTCCCGGCTTTGGTTTTGATTTTGCAGGTTTTTTGCAGGGGGGGGGCTGAAATTTCCCACCGAAACCAGGTTTATGCTAGATTTTTCTTAAAAAACCGAATCATTCCGTTAAGAATCTTATATTTGCAACCCAATTATTAAAAAAGAGTTACGATCTAAGAATCAAGAACTATCAACTAATATAACTAACAACCAATAATATGAGTGCTTTAGAAAGTTTACGTAAACGTTCCGGATTATTAGTAACAATTGTAGGTTTGGCCTTATTTGCATTTGTTTTAACCGGTTTATTTGAAAGAGGTTCAGCGGGTGATTCGGACAAATCGGTAGGTGAAATTGCCGGAAAATCAATTGATTACAATACTTTTAATGCTAAAGTGCAAGAAGCGCTTGAAAACAAAAAACGCAATAGCGGGAAAACGGTATTGGACGAAAACGAAATTGATGGTGTGATTCAACAAGTATGGAATCAGTCGATCAACGAAGAGGTGATGAACAAAGAATATGAAAAATTAGGAATTTCTGTTTCTGATGAAGAGTTGTATGACCTGATGATCGATCACCCTCATTCTGCATTGGTACGTAACCTTAGCGACCCTCAAACTAACCAGGTTTCTCCGATGTTTGCAGATCCGAAAACAGGACAGGTGAGCCCGGCTAAACTTAAAGAATTTACTCAAAAAATGAACCCTGAACAAGAAAAACAATGGATTCAGTTGGAGAGTTATATCCGCCAGATGCGTATCATTGAAAAATATAACAACCTTATTAAAAAAGGTCTTTATGTGACCACATCGGCTGCAAAACGTGATTATATTGCTCAAAATACCAATGCAGATATTAAATATGTAACCAAAAATTTCAAATTAGTTGCTGATAGTACCATTAAAGTGGCAGATGCTGATCTAAACACTTATTATGCTGCACATCAAAATGAATTTAAGCAGGAAACATCACGTAAAATTGAATACGTAGCATTTGACATTACTCCTTCTCAGGAAGATAAAGATGAGGCGTTGGTGGGTATGATAGCATTAGCGAACACTTTTAAAACAACTAAACCAAGTGAAGATTCTTTATTTGTAATCGCAGAATCGGATAACCGCCTTTTTGACGTTAGTTTTCATGCAAAAGGAACATTATCTCCGGAAATTGATTCTATCATGTTTAATGCAGCAGTTGGAACTGTTGTAGGTCCCTATAAAGAAAATGAGATATTAAAAGTTTCTAAATTGATTGCTGTTAAAAGTGCTGCTGATTCCGCAAAGGTTCGTCACATTTTAATTGCTTATGCTGGTTCAGGAGCATCAGAAAGTGTTACACGTAGCAAAGAGCAGGCGAAAACGACTGCAGATAGTTTATTGGCTTTGTTGAAAAAAGGAGCAAAATTCAGCGAGCTTGTTGATAAATTATCTGACGATGGCGGTAAGAACATGCCTCCGAATAAAAAAGAAGGAGAATATTATCCGGGTAAAGGTGGAGATTATGGTTGGTTAAATCCGGGCAGCCAGTTTGTAGAGCCATTTAAAAATGCAGGACTTGATAACAAAAAAGGCGCTATCGTTATTGCTGAATCACAATTTGGATACCACATTATAGAAGTGCTTGATACAAAAGGTTCACAAAAGAAAGTTCAGGTAGCAACTATCGAAAGAAAATTAGAGCCGAGCAACAAAACAATGCAGGCAGCATTCCTTAAAGCAAGTGAATTTGCAGGAAAAAACAATACAGATGAGCTTTTTCAAAAAGCGGTTGTAGAAAATAAATTAAACAAACGTGTAGTGGAAAGTATCAAAGAAAATGATAAAACCATTGCAGGTATAGAGTCCCCTCGTCCTTTGATCCGTTGGGCATACGAAAATAAAAAAGGTACAGTATCTGAGCCTTTGGAATTCGGAAATAAATTTGTGGTTGCTGTGTTAAGCGATATCAAAGAAAAAGGAGTTGCACCAATTGATCAGGTAAAAGAAGATCTTACTGCAAAAGTGATAAAAGAGAAAAAAGCAGAGATGTTTGTTAGTGAATTTAATACAGCTATAGGTGGAGGTACACAAATCGATGCTCTTGCAACTAAAATGAAATTAAATGTAGAACAAGCAAAACAAATTAACTTTAACACAACTTCTATTCCGGGAGCCGGTAATCAACCAACTGTGATCGGGGCTGTAGCGGCATTAAAAGCAAAAGCGACAAGCAAACCACTGGTAGGTAAAGATGGAGTGTATGTTGTATATGTGGAAGCAGTTACTGAAGCTCCTGTTCAAAAAGATTATAAAGCACAACAAGAAGCAGCACTTATGCAACTTCAGCCACGTGTTGATTATGAAGTGTATGATGCTTTAAAAACAAATGCAAATATTACAGAGCGTTTATTTACGTTCTATTAAAAATCAGCGTTCTTTTTTAGAATTCGAAAAACATGTTTAGGTTCACTTAAAAAGCTCAAATGTTCAACTGAACATTTGAGCTTTTTGATTTAGCGCATACTTTTTTATTAATGAGATCCTGCAGTACAGTGCTGATTTTAAAATGTTATTTCATTATTATAAAATATTTAACACATTCTTCATATTAGATTTATAAATTTACGGTTGATTTAAAAAAGCGGTTGTGGGGAAGCATACTCTTAAAATAGAATACGATTATGATTTTAAGCTGATAGGCATTTCCTCTCACGAAAAAGATTACCGTATATGCTGGGCACTGAATAATATACTGGAACTTGATCTGACCAAGAGCGATCCGCTTGAAATAAAATCTAAAAAGCAAAACACACCTTCTTTTTTTTCATTGTTTAGTTTTGAAGATGCGGATGAGTTTATGGAATACTTTGTGATCTCCAACTTTAGTGAAAACAAATTATTTGATTCGAAATCGAATACGTTGTTTGGTAAAAGTGCAACGGAGTCGCAATCTACAGAAATTGGAATATTAATCCCTGAACAGAAACAAATGAATTATTTTTTTGTGATCAGGGGAGAAATAACAAAAAAAGATATAAAAGAAATGATCAGGAAAATCAAAACGCTGGATTTTATTCTTACCGCGGTTTTGGTTGATGTGGCAGATCTTAAATCTAAGGTAAATTTAATTTTTTAAACATATTTACAAAAAATGAAAAGAACAAAAATTGTTGTTACACTTGGTCCGGCCTCTTCATCGGCCGAAGTGATCGAAGAAATGATATTGGCTGGGGCAAATGTGTGCCGTATTAACTTTTCGCATGGCTCTCATGAAAATGTATTGGAACAAATAAAAAACATACGTGCAGTAAATAAAAAACTCGGATCCCACGCTGCGATCCTGGCCGACTTACAGGGTCCAAAATTACGCATTGGCATTGTTGAAAATAACAGTATAGAATTAGTTGCTGGGAAGGAGATCATCATCACCACCGTTGAGTGTATTGGCAATGCGGAGCGCATTTACATTACCTACCCTCAATTTCCTAAAGATGTAAAGGCGGGTGAAAATATATTGATTGACGATGGTAAATTATTGTTAACTGTTGTAGAAACCAATGGCAATGACGAGGTAAAAGCTATAATCAGCCATGGTGGAATTTTATCTTCAAAAAAAGGAGTAAATCTTCCTAACACAAAAATTTCATTACCTTGTTTAACAGCGAAAGATCTGGAAGACCTGAATTTTGCTTTAATACAAAACGTAGACTGGGTGGGGCTTTCATTTGTTCGTTCAGCATCTGATATTATTGAACTAAAATACCTGATCCAAAAATTTGATCATAATGTGAGAACCAAGGTGGTAGCTAAAATTGAGAAGCCTGAAGCGATCTTAGATATTGATAATATAATTAAAGAAACGGATGCCATAATGGTAGCTCGTGGCGACCTGGGTGTGGAGGTGCCGATGCAGGAGGTGCCTGTAATTCAAAAAATGCTGGTGCGTAAATGTCTGGAGGAATCCAAGCCTGTGATCATTGCAACGCAAATGATGGAGAGTATGATCACGAATATCAGCCCCTCCCGTGCCGAAGTTAATGACGTGGCCAATAGCGTAATGGATGGTGCAGATGCTGTAATGTTAAGTGCAGAAACATCGGTAGGGAATCATCCGGCAAAGGTGGTTGAAGCAATGACAAAAATTATTGAACACGTAGAAAAACAAAGTCTTATTTATAATCGCGATAACGCAGCGCCTGAAGTAAATATGCACAACGACCGTTTTATTTCAGATTCTATTTGTTATACCGCGGCAAAAATGGCGCAACGCACCAAAGCAACGGCTATCATAACCATGACACACTCGGGTTACACTGCTTTTAAATTAGCCAGCCATCGCCCTAAAGCCGATATTTTTGTGTTCACCGACAATTACCATATACTTACTACTTTAAGCCTGGTATGGGGCGTAAAAGGGTTCTATTATGATAAAGATATAAGCACAGATCATACTATTGCGGATATAAAATTTATTTTGAAAAAGACCGGATTTGTAAAACCGAAGGATTTTATAATCAACATTGCAAGTGTGCCTTTAAGTGAAAAAGGAAGATCAAATATGGTTAAACTTAGTGTTGTAGAATAGTTACAAATAACGAATTTTTACGAATTTACGAATCAGCGTTTGTTGCTCTTAACACATAGATTCGTAAATTAGTATTGATTCGTTGTCTGTACAAAAATATAAAAGAATGCAAAAAATATATTACTTAAGCTCTTGTTCCACTTGTATCAGGATAATGAATGAACTGGAGTTAAAGGATAAAAAATTTGATCTTCAGGATATAAAAAACGAAAAAATTACTGCCTCTCAACTTGCAGAAATGAAAAAAATGGCAGGGAGCTACGAAGCTTTGTTCAGCCGTGTCGCCCTTAAATACAGAGCTTTAGGACTTGATAAAAAACAATTAACAGAAGAAGATTACAAAAATTATATCCTACAGGAATACACCTTTTTAAAACGCCCCGTGATCATTACCGGCAATAAAATATTTGTTGGTAATTCTAAAAGCACTGTTGCTGCTGCTAAAGCAGAATTATAAACACGCCACCGCAATAAGGGAGGGCAGGGGAGAAGCACATGAACAAAGTTATTCAGGCACATTTAGCATTATTAACTGTAAATATTATTTATGGTGCCAATTATTCTATTGCTAAAGAAGTAATGCCTGCCTATGTTCAGCCTTTTGCTTTTGTAATGATGCGGGTTGGTGGCGCATTAATATTATTTTGGATAGTAAGCGCACTTTTTATCAAAGAAAAAATTGATAAAAAAGATCTTCCCCGTATTGCTCTGTTGGCTGTTTGCGGAGTAGCAGTGAATCAGCTGTTTTTTTTAAAGGGCTTAAGTTTAACCAGCCCCATCAATGCATCCATTATTATGGTATCCAACCCTATTGTGGTATTGCTGATCGCTGCGATAGTATTAAAAGAAAAAATTTCGATCAGTAAAATTGCAGGTATCACTATTGGTGTTGGGGGAGCTTTG
This sequence comes from Bacteroidia bacterium, assembly GCA_030654175.1. Taxonomy (GTDB): domain Bacteria; phylum Bacteroidota; class Bacteroidia; order 2-12-FULL-35-15; family 2-12-FULL-35-15; genus 2-12-FULL-35-15. Next base: position 210,734 of record JAURXZ010000024.1, on the reverse strand, counting down.
TTACTGTTGCTTTTTAATAAATCATTTTCTTTTGGTTCCGAAACAATTACCGGGGATTTAATGATATTGATCAACTCAATGTCATGGGCATTTTACATCATTCTGGTAAAACCCTTAATGAAAAAATATAACACATTTACCATTGTAAAGTGGGTGTTTTTATTTGGATTTCTTTACGTGTTGCCATTCGGATTCAGTGAATTCAAACAGGTAGAATGGGCCACAATGCCTTCCAACATTGTGTGGGATATTGTTTTTGTTGTGGTTGCAACCACCTTTTTCGCCTATGTTTTAAACACGTACGCTTTACGTGCACTAAGTCCGGCTGTGGTAAGCATTTATATTTATCTGCAACCGTTTTTGGCAACCCTCATTGCCGTTTACTATTATCATAATGATGAACTGGATGCGCGAAAGATTGTTTCAGGAGCACTTATCATTATTGGTGTTTATTTAGTGAGCTGGCCATTTAAAAAAACAAGCCGGGCCAAATCCTACCGGAGGAAGAAGAAGCCTCTGTAGGGGGTAAATAGCATGCCCTAGACAAGGTTATTAATATTCAGACCGAGAGTTTTTTTCTTATGCCCGGATCAAATAGTAACTCTTAATCCAAGTGCGCTTTTGATCCCAACACTGTTTATGCTGCCCAGCTCAGGTATATACGTGTAATTTACAAAAGGTCTGGCTTCATAAAAAACGTGAAGTTGTTTAAAAAATTCCCTTTTATTGCCTATTCTAAAATCAAGTCCCATAGGCAAATACGCGGCATACCCATAAGTATTTTTATTAATGATCTGTTCGGAGCGATATGGTGTATTGCTGCTGTATGATGTGCCGGAAGTGCTGTTTGCCGGTGTAACGGTTGAATATTCACTGTAATTAATATCGGTATAAGCCATTATTGATTCCCCGGCTTCAATGCCAATGCCCCCAAAAACCGACCATCGCGCAGCAGGGTTGGTTCTATAAATAATTGAAACATCAATTCTTAACTGTTGAGTTTTATAATTCATAGTATAACTGCTATACGTTACCGAATCAGAAAATACCATTTGCCCGGTTTGGCTGGAAGTCAGGGTATCAAACCTTTTTCTATCGGTTTTAGAAAGATTATTCGACATGCTTATTTCTGAAAACGTTATTCCAATACGTAATTGAGTATTTGATTTATATTCTGTTTTTGCATTGTTTGCGATATTAAATCCAAGGTTGGCATTAAATGTGGGACCTGCAGAAGCCATAAAACCATTGGATATAGTGTACCCATCCATGTTTTCGCTTAACAAAACAGACTTTGGGTTGATCTGTTGAAAATCGCTGAATGAACCAAGGGGGCTAACGTGAAAAGTCATACCGGGTGCAATTGCAGCATCAACAACTTTTAGTTTTCTTTTTTTAATAGTTGAGTTTTGACCGTTGATCTCGTTTTGACAAAAGGAAGCTGTAATTGCAAGACATGCAATACCAGTGAATAACATTTGGGTCTTTTTCATATTTGTTTATTTTAGAAGATGAATACTAATTTAACAGATGCCCTTGTTTATTTAAAACGAAAACCTAACGAGAAACAAGATGTAATATTGTTGTATGTATATTTTTTATGATCGTTAATTAAATAATTATGAATTGTTTATTACATCATAACCAGCGAAACAAATTATTACCTTAGCAGAACTAAAACTAAAGCAAATCGTTCCGCCTCTTCTCCTATCGGAAGAATGGTAACACTCCCAAAAACGGAAGGTTGAACGGAACCGAATAATTTCAAATAATGGCAGGCATTTATATTCATATTCCTTTTTGTAAACAAGCTTGTCATTATTGCGACTTTCATTTTTCTACTTCTTTGAAAAACAAAGATTCATTTTTGAAAGCGCTAAAAAAAGAAATAGAGTTACAAAAAGAATACCTCAACCCGTTGGGAGGGGCGGTAGAGGATGAGATACAGAGTATTTACCTGGGAGGAGGAACACCATCATTACTTTCTCAAACCGAACTGATGGATATTTTTGATTCACTTAACAAACATTTTAAAATTAGTGACGATGCGGAGATCACACTGGAAGCTAATCCGGACGATCTGACATCAAATAAAATAAAAGAATTTAAAGGCACGCCCATCAACCGTTTAAGTATTGGAATTCAAAGTTTTTATGATGAGGATCTAAAGCTGATGAACCGTGCCCATAATTCAAAAGAAGCATTGTCGGCTGTAAAGGCTTCCCAGGATAAGGGTTTTGAGAATATTACCATTGACCTGATCTATGGTATTCCCACTTTAACAAATGAAAAGTGGAAACATAATTTACGTACCGCTTTTGATCTTGAAGTAAAACACATTTCTTCGTATTGCCTGACTGTAGAGCCAAAAACAGCCTTAGCGCATTTGGTGAAGGAAGGGAAAATTAAAAATGTGGACGAACAACAAAGTGCAGATCAGTTTGAAATAATGCTGGAGGAGATGAGAAAAAATAATTTTGTGCAATATGAAATTTCAAACTTCTGCAAAGAAAATTTTTTCTCCCGACACAATAGTAATTATTGGTTAAAAGAACTTTATTTAGGCTTAGGCCCTTCTGCGCATTCCTATAATGGCAACAGCAGGCAATCGAATATTTCAAACAATGCTTTATACATTCAGGCACTTGAAAAAAATAAAATCCCTTTTGAAGAAGAAATATTAACCACATCACAGCGCTATAACGAATATGTTTTAACTTCATTACGCACCATGTGGGGAACAGACTTGAAGTACATAGCAAATCATTTTGGAAAAGACTATTTAGTGTATTGTTTAAGCGAAGCAGAAAGATATATTCGTACAGATGAAATAAAGAATGAAAAAAATAAATTGTTCTTGACTGATAAAGGAAAATTGTTTGCCGACAGAATTGCGGGTAATTTATTTTTTATTGATAAAGAACCGGCTTTTCACCACTAAGGCACTAAGAACACGGAGATACACTTAGAAATGGCATCTTTAGTTTATGGTGCGCTGCAATATTTTTTAGCAGTCCCTTAAAAAAGAATCTTAGCGGGACCTTCCGTGTTCTAAGTGCCTTAGTGGTGAATTTTTATTTGATTAAAAAACACAATTTAATAATGATATCAAAAATCACTCATAAAGGAAAAAGCTATACTGCTGATCTTTCAAAACCCATCGACATTTCAATTCCCTTGCGAACAGGAGAAGAGAATGTAAATGCATGGTATACACCGGCTGTAAAAATTGAACCTGTGCGAATGGGTGATTGGGTGGGCGATGTAAAGCAAGGTGGCTCTGTAAATTTTAGAAATATATTATTTAATCCTCATGGAAATGGAACACATACCGAATGTGTGGGACATATCAGTATAGAGGATTATAGTGTTAACCAATGTTTGAAAAAATTCTTTTTTATTGCAGAGCTGATCACCATTTTGCCGGATGAAAATTCGGAAGGCGATAAAGTAATTACAAAACAACATATTGAAAATTGTTTAGGTGATAAACGCCCCGAAGCGATCGTTATCAGGACCTTAGACAACAGTGCTTCAAAAATAAACAAACACTACTCCAATACAAACCCTCCTTATTTACATCACGAAGCAGCTGAGCTCATTGATGCATTGGGCATTGATCATTTATTGATCGATCTGCCCTCTGTGGATAAAGAGGTTGATGGTGGAAAACTATTGGCGCATCATGCTTTTTGGCAATATCCAACCAATACAAAATTGAATCGAACCATTACTGAAATGATCTATGTGCCGAATAGTATTTATGATGGAACTTACCTTTTAAATATTCAGATCGCTAGTTTTGAAAATGATGCGTCACCGAGCAAGCCTTTGCTATATCAATTGAATATAGCGTTGTAGTGAAGGTGGTTTTTTCTAATTTTATTTGGGCGTTCCTTTTCTTAAAGAAGAAAAGGGCGGGCTTTCCACTTCAATCTTTTCTAAACAGAAAAGGATTTACGTTGCAATCCCTTACGCAGCATTATCCTCTTTGAGAAGAGTCTTAAATCATTATAAAGAATCACGGAAGTTGGAGTTAGAGCGTATTCTGGGGTGGAACTTCTTCTCCACTTTTCTTTTTCGCAAATAACAAAAAGCTATTCAGGAATGCAAAAAAAGTAACACCAGCTTGAGTTTCCAAGGTGTCTTCGGTAAAAAAGGAAAAAACAGCAATAATAAAAAAGGTGATGTACATGTAATTGAATCCCGTTTTTTTGTTCAATAAAGGATAGATCAGTGTTATCAAAAACCACAGCAAACCAATGATACCAAAGGCCACTGTAATTGCTAAATATTGATTGTGCGACCTTAATCGCCACTTCTCACCAAGTGAAGAATCCTTTTTTATATATTCCTGTTCAAAAGCCCTTGGAACATCACCGGTACCAACACCCAAGAAGAAATTATTATTGATGATGCTTAATGCGGTTCTCCAGTATTCAAGTCGTTGCGTTAGCGAGTGTCCGTTTACTTGTCCAGTTTTTGCATACAAATCAATTTCCCAGAGTGTTTCATATATCCGGCCTTTTAAGCTGCTTACATCCGGATAATTTACATTGGTAACGCCACGCTCAATGGCTTTGATCTCATTCTCCGTTAATGAAAACACAGCCTGAGCATCCTTTCTTAAGCCTTTTGATGTTAAAAATCGAAAAAGAGTAAAATAAACAGAGTTCCCTTTCAGGTCGGTGCTGTCAATCTTAATAACGCTTCGTTTATTCCAGGCTTCCTTTAATTCGTCAATAGAATAATACATCCAGATCAGGTGCCCGTTTTCCGATACTTCAGATTGAATATCATGTTCGTATAAATTACCCAGCGATGTGTGGGTTTCCAGTTTATTGAAATCAACAATTTCTTTCTGTTTGTTTTCGGCAGCTATTGAATTTATGTAAAAAGCCAGGAGGATCATTGAACCCAAAAGCAGGAGCAAGGTGCCATACCTAAAAAGCTTGTTTTTTGATGGTTCAGAAGGGTTTTTACTTGATTTAAGGGCTGTATAGATAATTACCCCCACCAAGGTAACGGATAAGGCCATTAAACCGGTGATCGACTCCATTATAATTAAAAAATACACCATCCATATAATAACACCAGTCCATATTATTTTGCTAAAAACACGTTGAGCTTTAAATATAAAATATGATGAAATAAAAATAGCAACGCAGATCAACAGTGCAAATCGAATATGAGAGATAAAAATAGAAATGTCGCGGATATCGATCACGGGGCGATGGATCACATCAATTAAGATAAGTGAACTAATAATTGTTCCGATAATTACAGCGCCTACCAATAGCTGCAAAACAGTATCAAATAACTTTTGGGAAAGGGGTTTTGATGTGGAAACGATCAATGGTAATATAAACAGGGGGGCCTTAATACGAATATCTTTAAAGGCATAACTGAAGTCCGAAGTGTAGGTGAGTCCAATAAAATGCAAAAGTAGTATAGAGCTTACTATCAGGGCTGTTTTGTTTTTCCAAAAGGCAGTAAATTTATTTTTAAGATCCCCTTCTAACAGCCAGTTGCAAGCCAATATTATTTGAGAAAGGCTCATCAAAAATTTTGATAATGGCAATCCGGCCACTAATATCATTAATGCAAAAACGTAAATATAATAATGAACCTTTTCGGGAAACAGAGCCTTCATAAAAAACGTGAAGCGTTTATTTTAGACGATAAACGCAAATATTATAATAAAATTGTACCGGAATAATAATTTAACTCCCCTGTTTAGCCTCTATTGAATCAACAGGAGTGAATTCATATATATAAAGTTGAAAATTGTTCTCTTTAAATTCTTTAATTCGTTTCATTCCGGGGCAGCTTTCCAGGTCATTAATACTGGTATTACATGAAAATTCGGAAAAGGCAGAATCCCAAAAATAATAGAAAGGTTTTGTTTTTTCAATAGCACAATCTTTATGATAGGCGAAACACTCCCTGTTATTTACTTTATCAAATGGATTTAGATCGGCATAAAATACAATGGCAGGGTGGGCATAATAAATAATTTGCCCCTCTTTTTTATTTAATTTAAACCATTCGGCAGCTTCTCTTTCAGCCTTTTCGTCCGAAACAGCCTTTAAAGGGAAATGATATAAATTGAACGGATAGGATATTATAAAAAATAAAGCAATCGCAATGCTGCTGTAAATTGCCCATTGAGGCAATTTTATGTTTGAAACCGCATTAACTGCATACACACACAATATAGCACAACAAGGGATCATACATGCGAAAACCCTTTCCAAGCCTGCCGATCCAAACTTTCCATATTTCCAGGCAATAACATGAAATGAAAAAAACAAAAATGCGGGAACCAAAACCAATAAAATAATTTTCGCATTATTGCTGACGTTTTTAAAGACATTCAACTCTTTATTTTTAAGGATATTTATTGCCAGAATGATAATGCCCGATACCAGCAATATCAGGTGAGGCGTGCCCCAAATGTTTTTATAATACTTAAAGAAATGAAACCAGTTTCCCCGGCCATAAGGACTTTCGACAGAATAAGGCATCTCGGTAAAAAACCACAAAAAATCGTGTCCGGCCAATAATCCAATAAATGCATAGGCAATAAATGTGCTTGCCAACAGAGGAATGTACTTCCATTGTTTAATAAGCACGAGATAAGAGGCATAATAAAACACGATAAACAATCCTTCGGTGCGCGAAAAAACGAGCAAAGAAGCTACAATAGCGCCCGCAAAAAAAGATTCTTTATACAATAAATAAGAGGAAAAGATAAGGATAAGGCTAAACAAAGGTTCTGTTAAAGCTGTTTGCAATACTAAAAAGTAAACAGGTGTGAAAATTAATATTGGTATCGCTAACCAACTGTGTTTTAGCCCCAGATCTTTGCAAAATCGATAACAAATAAGCGAAGACAAAATGCCGCAGAGAATGTTAAACAATTTAATGCCAATAAATCCAAATTGAGAAAATGGTCCGCTAAGTAATATAAACAAAGGCTTTCCCCAATGATGTAAAAAAAATTCAGGATATTGATACGAATATTTGGAAAAAAAATAATGCCAGTAGTTATCTGCCCCCCCTTCGCAAAATTCATTTTTGGGAGCGAAGTATAAAAGAACAGAAAAACAGAAAATAATTAAAAGAAATACAAGTAAATTATTTTTATTCATGGTTTTAATTGGTGAAAATAAAATTCAATGTTAAAAACACTAAAAGTGTAAAGAGCCTTAAAAATAGATAATTAATTCAGGCTTTAGCCGAAACAGACAAAAAAGTAACGAGTCATTGATATTTATTAATTAATTTTAAAAAAAATCTAAATCAAATATCAGCCTGGTTTATCCTTTTTTATAAACGTGTCGCATAAAAAAGGTAAATCGCGCTAAACAAATTGTTATGAAAAAGTATTTTCTTGTTTTTCTTATATTCGTAGTTTTCTCAGGTCTTTATTTTTTACTCCCAGTTAATTCAAATGAGGGGGCCGTTTCCACTGATAAAAGTAAATTCGTTTCCATTAAAAATAATAAATTCAATTTAAATGGAAAGCCATTTTTTCCGATCACGATAAATTACATTGTAGGAATGCAGGCAAACAAAGATTCCCTTTGGCCTTGCCCGTTTATTGCATACAACCCCGATGCGAAATTTCAGTTTATAACACAAGATTCCTGTTTGATGCAACTGAAAGCGGATATGGATCTGATCAAAGAGATGGGTTTTAATTCGGTGCGTTTAGTTGGAATAGGAGAGGAGTCGATAGATGATGAATTGATCGGTAATCTATCGGTTAGAGCCAAGATCGGCAACTTGAGGGATACAACTCTCCGGCTTGCGAATGATGAAAATTACAAAGCCTATTTAGGTGCCATTGCTCAATTGCTTGATGTTGTTAATACAGCTGGATTAAAAGCGGTTTTGCTCCTACGCATGTCGGCAGATGTTAAAGCTACTGAATTGAATTTGAAAAAAGTGGTGCACCATTTTAGAAATGATACCACCATTCTGGCGTACGATCTATTCAATGAACCATTATATTTTGATGTGCCGGAAAGGGATAAAAAAGTGGTGCATAAGGCTATGAACAGATGGGCGTCCGTGGCAAAAAAAAATGCGCCCGATCAGTTAATTACTATTGGATTAACCGGTATCAGGGAAGTATTTGAGTGGGATCCGGCTATTCTCGATGTGGATTTTATTTCTATTCACCCTTATGAATATGAGCCTGAACAGGTCAGGAACGAAATGTATTGGTATGCTAATTATATTAAAAAGCCCTGGATAATTGGCGAAACAGCCATTGCGGCCGACAATGATTCTATAAGCTATGAAACACAAGCACAATTTGCCCACAAAACATTGAAGCAGGCATACGATTGTGGAGCCATAGGGTATTCGTGGTGGCAATATAAAGATGTGGAGTGGCATAGCTACCATGCAAATTTTATGGGTGTGGTTAATTGGAAAGGCGAAACAAGAACGGCAAAAAAAAATATTGCTGTTAAAGGAACTGTTAAACCTATTGTTGAGGAATTTAAAAAATTTAACCCCGATGCAAAAAAAGATAGCTGCATCTGCCTTGCTAACTATTACAATTATTCCCAGCACAAAGGTTGCCGAATCATTGGAGTGTTATCCGATGAAAATGACAAGCCAATACAAGGCGGTGTTATTTTAGCCTGGAATGAATATTGGTCCCACTCCTATCATACCGTTACCAAACGGGATGGGAGTTTCGAGCTATTGGGCGATTTCCCGTTTTATCATTGGATGGCTTCTGCAAGCTCGTATACCATGATTCGTGCAGATGTTTTACCTGATACAGCAAAGAAACAGGCGGATGGAATTCCGACAATGAATATTGGCAATCTGAAAATATCCAAACTTTCGTTTGCAAAATAAATTTTTTGGATTACCTGGAACCCGAACTGTTTATTACCCGGAATTTTTCCTGAACGCCTATTGTATCGCTGTTTGCTGAAAGTTGGAATGATTTTTTATCTATGCCCCAATATTTACCATTAAAGGCTTTGAAGGCTACGAAATTGTTGTCAAGCTCAATCATTGTAAATGTTTCCCAATCATTTGCAACCTTCCTTGATGCTGTTATTTCATTTTGCTGTCCCAGGTCGGCAGAAAAAAACAAACCCTCATCTGAAACAATTTTACAAACCCTTTTTTCAAGTATCGTTAATTTGCTTGCCTTGTCTTTATCCGCTAATACCAGATGATTCATCGCCTCTGTGGCACCAAGGTATTTTCCATTAAAAGCTTTCAGGTAGATCGTTTTTTTGCGTTCTGGAACTTCTTTAGCACCAACCATTCCGATACGGGTCCCTTTAATTTTATAGGTTTTTACATTGAAGTAATTATTTGTTTCTTCAAATAAATAATTTTTTTCAATATAATCCTTAACCTTATCCTGACTGGCTATTACTATGTCACCTAGCATTAAAAAACGCCAATCCTTAAAACCAACATGTTGATCTTTTTCATTTAATTGAATAAGATAAAAAGAAAGGTGGGCATTGTGTCCATCGTAACAGACAGATTGATTTTTAATTGAACGTTTTGATTGTACTGCTTCTTTTAAAAGGTATGAAATTCGCATTTCGTTTATTTCGTGGTTGTTCTCTTTTGGAAAATATACTTTATCTATTATTTTTTGATAGGGCTTAAAAAAAACGATCACCAGAAAGAGAAAAGGTATTAAATAAAACCCAGTTATTCGTTTAGTATCAGCCGCTTCGGTTAACAATGAAAAAACGGAATGAATTGCTATTGCACCCATCATGCCGAGAAATGGATATAGAGGCACATCATACCATTCACATTTGGTAACCGAAATTGATATGATCAGCCAATAAGATACTATCATTAATAAACTAAAGAGGGTCAAGCGTTTTAGTTTCTCATCTTTAATAACAAATCCTGCAATTATGCCACAAGGAACCAGTAAAAACCATTCAGCATATTTAGAACTTATAAGTTGATCATAATAAAACATAAAAGGGTATCCATGTCCTTCCAAGGCCGATAAGTATCTTCCACCTAATTCGTTTTTCCATACAGCCCTCAAGTACCCTGGATTGTAATGTTCCCTGGTTAGATAATATCCTAAAACAATGGTAATACAGAGCAATAGGTCGAAATAGAACCATTTATTTTTTACAATTTCTAGAAACCGTTTCCCTATCAAAACATAGATAGCTAATGCCGGAACAAAAAGAAGTCCCTGAACACTTTTCGTAAGTATTGCTAAAGTGAGTCCTAAAAAAAATACATGCAGGTATTTTCTTTCCTTGAGTTCTATGAACAGAAAAAAAGACAAACAATACAACGTTGTAAAAAAAGCAAGCGGTGCATCGAGGTCGCCAGTGCGCACCGCATGATTATTAATATAACCATAGGAGGTGATCAATATTAAAACCGAAATGAGGCCCAACCAATAGCTTTTAAGATATTTGACCGAAAACAGCATAATGATCAAGGTTGTGAGAAAAGCAGCCAAGGCTGAGGGCAACCTAACTGCTAATTCCCCCATCCCGAAAAGCTTATAAAAGATTGCCTGTGTCCATATAACCAAAGGAGGTTTTGTTCCCCACATGTCCGGATTGCCTTTATAATGGGGTATCAGGTAGTTGTGGTTCTGGAGCATCTCGTGAGCGCTAATAGCTAACCTTGCTTCATCCCAAACGCGAAGTGGAAGGTTTTCCAAGTGCATAAAAATGGGAGGATATACCAGGGCAAGAAAAAGAACAACTTTAAAACATGCAACTAATTTTGGATTCATTCGAATGATTTATAATTGACTTTTTGAGAAGATTTAATTTTTTTGGATGCGTTTATGATCAAATTTACCTTTTACCCTTTTTTGCCTCCTCGTAATCAAGAGAAGATACATAGCTGGCAAAGTCATCTATCTTGTCCAGTTTTCCAAATTGCTTAAAATATAGCACCCTCGTCATCCCATCATAATGTAACGACATGTTTTCAAACTGCAGCGTTTGAAAGAGATTCAACCAGATAAAAAACAATGCCGTGCAATAAAAAACTGCGTTATAATACCATCTTTTTTCAGAAACATACTTTACAAAAGATGCGAATGGTATGGCAAGTAATGCATAACTTTCTATTAATCCGCGTTGCCCGAACGAGCCTCCGTACCACCAGCACCACCATGAAAAGGTTATATAGATGTTAACAATTAAAAACAAAACGATCGGCAATCGTATTTTTTTTAATATTCCTTTTAATGCAAAAATACCTGCCAAAGCAAAGGCCATCATAGGAGTATATATCAGCCAGCCTTTCCGAAATCCAAATAATCCTTTCATGATTTTGGGATCATTAAAGAAAAATCGTTCATCGGGATATGAATAGTAGAAATAACTTCCTGAACTTATCTTCCAGTAAATAAGCTGGGGAATCCACACGATGACAAATGCGAATAACATCAATAAAAGCAGGGGGAATGTTTTTTTGAAAAACAAAATCCGTTCTTTAAAATCATATAAACTGGATATATTATAAAGGGCAAAAAAGAGCATTATTATAATATTGGAAGGACGTATCAATGAAATTAAACCAATTAAAAAACCAATTATCAAGGTGTTTTTAAGTGTTTGAAATTCGTACCATTTGATGGTGTAATAAATAAATGCTGCAAATAAACAAAACGAATAAACATGCGACATAGGTGCCGACTGTGAAGCGTACGCAGTTAAATTTGTTCCTAGCCCGATAAGTAAAATAGTGACTGACGTATGCAAATCAGAAAATTTGTAATGCCCAAGTATCTTTTTCAAAAAATCAAGTCCAACAAATAAATAAAAAAGGGTACTCATTAAAAGCAAAAATTTATAAGGCTCTGAAATACCGTTTTCAGGATAATAGGATAAATTAGTTATAGTATGTGCAACAACAAAAAAGGGAGCATATAATATCGCCATACCCATTGTTGTTTTAATTACATTTTTTCCTTCTTTGGTTTGGTTTGGCCAAAAGAGCCAATAGTGCTCGTCAAACCGGTAATCACTTTTTGTTAAGTGAATATCCTTATAGATCCATCCGGCAGGCAGGTAAGCATAATAGGAGTGAATGTCCCACTCTATTACTCTTTGTTGCTTTTCCCAGTTTTTAAAACCCATGTCAATTGTAAGACATGCCAGCACAACTATTAAAATAGCAACAGATGATAATTTAAGTTTCATTTAACAAAGTTAATAGTTGGGTTCATATATTTCAATCTTAAAATTGTCAATATCAAAAGTGCCTTTGCCTCTTTTCCAGATATAACATTTCCAAACATCTTTTGTATTCCTTATTTCAGGAGTAAGGTATTCTAATTCGTATCTGTGCCATCCTTTTTTTGTAGAATCAATTGCGATTTCGGGAGCAAAATACCCATACGAACCTCCCTTGTGCTCCATTGTCATTGCCATACAAGGCAGCGGTCCCTGAAAGTCGGGTTGAAAGCGAATGTCCATACTCACCTTTATCCAAACATGATCTTTTTCGGTCAGCTCTTTAAATAGATATTGATTAGTGATACAAAATTCCTCATCAGGTAATGCTTTATAATAGACGTTACCAACAGAATCCGTTTGAATATTCTGACTTGTGGTTGCATCAAACGTGTCCTGTTTTAATAAAAAGGATCTGTATTTTGTTTTATTTTCAAACTTTTGCCGGCCGGTAAAATCCCGGTTTACTGAAAGTAAGTTGCGATCGTTTTCATCAACAGATGTTTTCAAAAATGTTGCCCAATAATAATCTTTGGTGGTCCGGTAAGGATCAAGAATATAATTTTTTAACTGCCACCACTGAAACTGGTTTAAGAAAATAAAAAACACCAGTACTAAAGCAAATGCGCTTTTAATGAATGTGCTTTGTTTTTGGATGAACAATAAAAAGTAGCCCAAACAAATAGCAAGCAGGGGGTAGCTTGTAATAACCGGGCGACACGAAAAGGCGGCTCCATAATACCAGTAGGTCCAACTGCAAATAATGTAAAACGATATTAAAAAATAAAACAAAATAGCATAGAAAATGTGTTTGTTGTTTTTATAAAGAAAATAAAAACCAACAATAGAAAATATCATTACCGGGGTATAAACAAACCAGCCCTTGCGGTAACTGAATAAAACATCAAGTATATGTGGTGAAAAAAGATCGAGCCCAACGCCAGGATTTATATAACTGTCGTAAATATAATGTCCTGTTTTTGTGTGCCAGTACCATAGTTGCGGGAACACCAGAAGAAGGCATGCTGCGGCAGTGAGGAACAAATTTTTTTTATTTGAAAACAGCAACGCTATTTTCTGTTTAAAACTATCGAAAGAAAAAACATTCCACATTAATGGTAAAATGATTATAAAGGCTTCGCTTGGTTTTATCAGCACCATCAGCGTAATGCTAATGCCAATTGTAAACAGATGTTTTGCTTTAAAATTTTTATGCCATTGGATAGTGTTCCAAACAATGATACACACCAGCATAAATAAAACGTTAACCGTTTCTAAATTTTTAAGCGTGAGGTGATGAATGTAATTGGTGCCGAAAACAACAAGGATCATCACCAAAGAAGAAACGCCTTCAGAGAAAAAGTGGCGCAACACTTTTCTTAAATAGATAAGTCCTATAATAGTGTAAATGATGCCGCCAATAACCATCGCATATTGGTAGGGGAGACTGAATCCGTCCATTGCATAACCCGATGCGCCTGCAATACCATGGCCAAGAAAGAAAAAGGGAAGAAAAAACAATGCCATTCCAAACAAGAAAACATACATAGGCTCACCTTTGTCATTGCTTGATATTTGGTAAAGTGTACCGGTAAGATCATTCTTTTGGTTGACCTCCTTAAGCCAGGTAATGTCCTTCAGCATAGGGTCGTGGTGAATAAAAGTAGCGGGAAGGCACATGTAATATCCTAAAATATCCCAGGAGATTTCTTTTTTGTCTACCGTGTTAATTCGGTATACGCCAATAAACAAGCAACTACATATAAGTGCAACTAAAGAAAGCTTGTGGAACAATTTTGTCATTTACCGTGGTAATTTTTTTTATTACTGATGATGCGGTATTAACTATTAAAGTATAATTTTTAGCTTCAGTTTTTTTAGGGCGTTACCTTTCTGAAAAAGAAAGGGCAGGCTTTTCGCTTCAATCTTTTCTAAACGGAAAAGGATTTACGCTTCAATCCCTAACGCAAAATGCCGCTAGATTAAAGATCTTTTTATCAAGCGGTTTTATGTGTCTGATTCTTTTTCTTTTCAATGGCGGCTTTGATGTCTTCCAGTTGCCCTTTTGGAATTGCGCTGATCAATTTTTGCGTGTATGCCGTTTGAGGGTTATTGTAAATATCATCCGCATCACCCATTTCCTCTATTTTCCCTCTGTTCATAACCACCATACGATCACTCATAAATTTCACAACTGACAGATCGTGAGAAATAAAAATGTAAGTAAAATCAAATTCGCGTTTTAATTCATTTAACAGGTTTAATACCTGCGCCTGAACAGATACGTCAAGTGCAGAAACGGGTTCATCACAGATAATAAATTTAGGCCGCAATGCCAAAGCTCTTGCAATACATATACGTTGACGCTGGCCACCGGAAAACTCATGGGGGTATCGGTAAAAATGCGACTCATTCATGTTTACACGTTCCAAAATCTCTATAACTTTATTTTTGCGGGCTTTGTCATCCTCTAATATACCGTGAACCTGCATGGGTTCCATAATGGCTTGCCCGACAGTTATTCTGGGATTAAGGGAAGAATAAGGGTCCTGAAAAATAAGTTGAATATCCCTGCGTAAAGCCCTCATCTCTTTATCAGAAAGTTGTGTTACACTTTTTCCGTTGAAAATTATTTCACCTTGTGTAGGTGCGATCAAACGTAAAATAGTTCTTCCTAATGTTGTTTTGCCGCAGCCCGATTCACCAACCAAACCTAGTGTTTCGCCAGGGTAAACATCAAAACTCACATCGTCCACAGCGCGTACAAATTCCGTTACTTTGCCAAGTATTCCCTTTTTAATAGGAAAGTATGTTTTTAAATTTTTAACCAGAAGAATGGGTTCTTTGCTATATAACAGTTTATGCGCATTCGCCCGTTCCTCTTTACTTACAATAAGCTTATCGGTTACTTCACTTACCGATTGATAACTTTCCGGTCGTTCTCCCTTCGCTTCTGTTTTCATAAAATGAGCAACAGTAGGAAGCCAGCTCAGGCGCTTATCCAGAGGTGGGCGGCACGCTAAAAGACTTTTTGTATAAGGATGCTGAGGGTTTGAAAAAATATCCAATACAGGTCCCTGCTCAACTATTTTCCCTTTATACATTACTACCACTTTATCGGCAAGCTCCGCAATAACTCCCAAGTCGTGAGTGATAAAGAGGATGCCCATATCACGCTCGCGCTGAAGTTTAAGCATCAGATCAAGAATAGTTGCCTGAACGGTAACATCCAACGCTGTTGTAGGTTCATCGGCAATTAAAATGCTTGGCTGGCCGCTCATGGCCATCGCAATCATTACACGCTGCTTTTGGCCACCCGACAGCTGATGAGGGTAACTATCAAAAATAATTGAAGGGCGTGGAAGCTGAACTTCATTAAATAAATTGATCGTAATTTCTTTCGCTTCTTTTTTTGAAACTTTTTGATGCAACAAAACGGCCTCCATTACCTGGTTGCCGCAGGTATAAACAGGATTTAGAGATGTCATGGGTTCCTGAAAGATCATTGCAATTTCTTTGCCACGCAATGCGCGCATTTCTTTTTCAGAAATTTTTACAATGTTTTTGGTGCCGCTGGTTTTTGAGTGGTATAGGATCTCACCGCCTGTAATTTTACCGGGAGGGTTGGGTATTAATCGCATTATGGACAATGCCGTAACAGATTTTCCTGAGCCCGATTCGCCAACAATACCAATAGTTTCACCACAGGAAAGCGAAAACGATATATCATCAAGAGCCTTCACCGATTCTTCTTCAGTTCTGAACTCCGTTACTAAATTCTTTATTTCCAGTAAAATTTCTTTTGCCATTTCTTATTGATGGAATTTTTCACAGAGCGTTAAATTACACTTTGTGAACGAATTCTGCAAACAATAGAAAAATTTGTAAAGAGCGCATAAAAGATATATAATTCAGAACTTGTAGAGGTATTTTGAAACGTTAAAAACTTGGGATGCAACTTAATTAAAGGTTGTCAGTAAAGTAATTTACAATCAAATTACTTTTAAATATTAGCCTCAGATTCAGTAATTTTAAAATTACGATCCTTTATCATATGTTTAATAAAACACTATTATATGAAGCTTCATTGTGTGGGTTTTTACCTGAAGCAATCTCAAATTATTTGTTTGAGATTGCTTCAGTCGTACCTCCTTCGCAATGACGTCCTAAGTTTAATACCGATCTATTGACAGATATCTATTTATGAGAAAGCAGATGAGATATAAAACTAATTTTTGGCCAGATATTTTTTCCATTCGTCCGATTCCGAAATTGTTTTAATAACCTCATTGCGTTCAATTAAAAAACGTTTCATGTAAGCGCTTAAAATTAATTTATTAAATAATTCTCCAACAAAACCCAATGGTGATTCGAATTCAAACTGATCTTTCATAATAGTTTGTTCACCTTTCTGTTCGAACGAATGTACATGTGTCATACTTTTAAAAGCACCTTTTAGTTGAACATCAGTAAATGAATGCGGGAAATCCATTTCTGTAATTTGTGCTGTTAGCTTTTGATCTATTCCAAAATGTTTGGCGAGCCAGGTTACTTGTTCTCCTTTATTTATCAGGCCTTTTGTTACCCCTGCAATTGCTCTTTCATTTGGTTTGGAGGTTGATGCCATGTGCAGATCAATGCTTCTTGAAAGATCAAAACACCGTTCGATAGGTGCATTTATACTAGTTGTAAGGTGGATTATGGGCATTATAATTTTTATACTTAAAAAAATTTTTCCATCACACTTTTGCTTTACACTTTCACTCCTATAACCAACACATCATCAACCTGTTCAAGCGTTCCTTTCCAGTCTTCAAAGGTGGTATAGAGCATCGTCTTTTGCTCATCCATTGTTTTTCGCTGCAAGGAGGCTAATGTTTCCTTAAACTTTTTATACATGAATTTTTTACCCTTTAGGCCTCCAAACTGATCGGCATATCCATCGGTGAAAAGATAGATGCAATCATCTTTTTTCAAATCAAATGTTTTATTTGTATAAGGAAGTGCATTACTATCAGATGAAGCGGTAATGGCTTGTTTATCTGCTTTTAACTCAATTAATTCATCGCCTCTTATTATGTAAAGCGGGTTATTTGCCCCTGCAAAATCCAGGGTCATTCTTTTAAAATCAATAGCGCACAATGCCATATCCATTCCATCGCGGATCTGTGCTTCATCCGCTTTTTGATTCAGCATGTTTTTAAGTTCCTTATTGATATAGTTGAGTGCATCAGAAGGGGAATTAACTGTTGGATCTTTAATAGCCTGATTTAGCAATGTATTGCCAATAATACTCATAAACGCTCCGGGAACTCCGTGTCCGGTGCAGTCAACTGCCGCCACAAGCAAAAAAGAAAACTGGTCTTTAACCAAAACCCCATCCGGACTGATAATTTCACGGGTGGTGTTTACGTGCGTGAACCAATAAAAATCTCCACTTACAATATCTTTTGGCTTAAAAAAAATGAATGATTCAGGAGCATATTCCTTCAGTTTATCTTTATCAATGAATATGGAGCGTTGTATCCGTTTGGAGTATTCAATGCTGTCGGTAATGTCTTTGTTCTTTTCCTCAATGATCTCTCTTTGTTCCTGTATCTCCTTTTCCAGTCGCAACCGTTCAGTAATATCACGTGCATAAATAACGATGGCCGGGCGCCCGGCAAAGGGTGCAACCTTAGCGCTACATTCAACAGGTAACAGCTCACCGGTTTTACAAACAAATGGAATATCTTTATAGATCAAGCCCTTTTTTTCCCAAACATCAGCAACGGTGCTTGAACTTTTTTCAAGCAGTTCCTTTGGTTGCAGGTCAAACAAGGTTTTCTTTTCAAGTTCTTTTTTAGTATAACCAAGCATCGCGGCAGCACTGGGGTTGCACTGATGAACGCGTCCATCCACAAGGTCTATAACAAACATTGCATCATTGGCTTGCTCTATTATACTTTCGTAGTTGACCTTTTCCTTTTCAACTGTTTCGAGCCTGCTTTCCGTAAAACCCTGTTTCAGGTAAACCGATAGCGCAATAACCAGCACCACCAGCATAGAACTCCCGAGGATCACCCATATTACGTATTGCATGTTGTTATCTTATTCTGTTAATACGTTAAATTATCTATGATCGGAAAGATGGTTCTTGGATCAAGGAACTCCCCTACCCGGTCGGGTCTTGATACGTATTGTACCAAACCTTTTTTATCGATCAAAAAAGATGCGGGCAATGGTATTCCGGCCTCATATTTTTCGGCAAAATCATTTTCATATTCCGCTAATTGCACACCATATTGCATGGCGGTTCGCTGCCCTGCATCAGAAAGTACCTTAAAATCCAAGTCAAGCTTTAATACCATATCGCGGTTAACGCCCACCGGATCGGGGCCTATGGCCATTACTAATATATCTTTGGTTTGGAATTTTTTTCGATCCCGCTCATAAGTGCGTAACATCATGTGGCATCCAGGGCACCAGTCGCCACGAACAAAGATCAAAAGCAGGTTTCTTTTTCCCACATATTCCATTAAGCTCACAAGGCAACCTTCCTGGTCTGGCAATTCAAAGGAAGGGGCTTCTTTACCGGTAGCAATCCTGTCTCCTCCAAAGTTAAAACCCCGCAACTGTTTGTTGTCTTTTAAAACACCAAAAGTAAGTATACCTTGAAAAAAAATTACCAGCAACGGAAAGGTCCAGCCTTGCCAGCCATAAGAGAAAAAAACATTTGCACCGAGGTAAAGTAATATGGCCGAAGCAAACATTAACGGCTCAAACCACGCATACCGTGTGTGAGTGAATACGCGAAAAAAAACGATCCTAAGTATAGAGCCTCCGGCTGCCACAACTGTAGCTACTGTTAATAAAGGAAAATGCTGAAAATTTTTTTCAAGGCTGAGGCCTAAAATTGCAGCGGAGAAAAAAACCACTAAAAACTGATACCAGGATGTGTATTTTGAAACCTCCTTGATTGAAAAAAGATACCCCGCAAGCACATAAATGGTTGCTAATAATGGAGATTCAGAAGGCATCAGGAATATCCCCGTGAAAACAAAAATAAGCCCTATGGTTGTTAAAACATGTATCCTTTTCATTGTTAACCAAAAGTATAAATTTTATTCGATTAAAAATAAAGATGTTATTTATACTAAGATGTTACGAGCCTGTTTAAATTTTATTTAAAGAATAACATTATTGCTTATATAAGCTAACGCACCTTTCTCGACAAGCTCGAAATGACTGCGTGCGTGGTCATTTCGAGCTTGTCGAGAAAGCGGGGCTGATTACCATGACGATTTACTTATATAAAGTCAAATCCTACACCATGCTGAAAATGTTTCAGCATCCTATGAGATTCGGAACCATCGATAGCCAAGGGGCGGGCAAGTTCGGAATGGCTTTTAGAAAAATGTTAGTGGTTTGGGAGATATTCTCAATTTTTTGAATTGTTGTCAATTATACCAAAACATCCCCTGTCATTTCTTTTGGAACAGGAACGCCCATCATTGTTAAAATTGTTGGGGCTATGTCAGCCAACTTCCCATCCTTTATTTTCTTATGATCAGTATCAATTAAAATACAAGGTACGGGGTTAGTGCTGTGCGCTGTGTTTGGAGAACCATCGGGGTTAATTGCATAATCCGCGTTACCGTGATCAGCAATGATGATGAATGAATAACCACTTTGTAAGCCTGTTTCTACAACTCTTTTCAAACAGCTATCAACTGTTTCCACTGCTTTTATTATTGCACTGTAAACACCGGTATGGCCTACCATATCTGCATTTGCATAATTAAGACATATAAAATCGGCTTCGCCTTTTTGTAGTTCGGGAATAATTGCATCTGTTAATTCAATGGCACTCATTTCAGGCTTTAGATCATAGGTTGCAACCTTTGGAGATGGCGCCATAATGCGTTTTTCACCATTAAATTCTTTTTCTCTGCCACCGGAAAAGAAAAAAGTAACGTGAGGATATTTTTCTGTTTCGGCAATACGTATTTGTTTTTTTTCTGCTTTTTCAAGTACTTCACCAAGTGTATTGGCTAAGTTATCTTTATCAAAAACAATGTGTACATTTTTAAATGTATTGTCGTAATTGGTCATGGTAACATAATACAATGGCAAGGTGTTCATACCAAATTCAGGCATGTTTTTTTGGCTGAGTACTTCTGTGATCTCCCTGCAACGATCGGTGCGGAAATTAAAACAGATCACCACATCGTTTTCTTTAATAGTGCCAATCGGATTGCCTGAAGAATCTGTATTTACGATAGGTTTAATAAATTCATCAGTAACATTTTCAGAATAAGAGTTTTCAATTTCTTTTAAAAAGTTTCTCGTTTTTTTACCTTCGCCTTTTATTAGCAGGTCATAGGCTAATTTAACTCTTTCCCAGCGTTTGTCCCTATCCATTGCATAATAACGGCCAATTACGCTTGCGATTTTCCCACTTGAGCTTTGTAAATGACCTTCTAAGTTTTTTAAATATTCTAAACCGCTTTTCGGGTCAGTATCGCGACCATCTGTAAAGGCGTGAATAAATACATTAGGGAGATCATTCGCCTTTGCCATGTCGCATAAATAATGCAGGTGCGCTTGTGATGAATGTACACCACCTTCTGAAACCAATCCTATAAAGTGAACCGCTTTGTTGTTTTGTTTGGCGTATTCAAAGGCTTTTACAAGAGTTGGATTGTTGTCAATTGTTTTTTCACGAATGGCTTTGTTGATCAGTTCCAGGTCCTGATATACCACCCTTCCTGCGCCAATATTAAGATGCCCTACTTCACTATTACCCATTTGCCCTTGTGGTAATCCAACATGTACGCCCGATGTACGTAACGTAGAATGAGGATATTTTTTATATAAACTATTTACAAAGGGTGTCTTTGAATTGGCTATGGCATCAGATTTTGAGCCATCACCAAGCCCCCAACCATCTAAAATTATTAATGCTACTTTTTTCATAGGATCTGCGAATAACGAATTTAAACGAATAACGAATTTGTGTTTTAGTTGGTTCAGTTGTAAATATTTGAGCCCAAAATTAAGCCTCCACACTTTCTCGACTCCGCTCGAAATGACTCATGTGCGCTGTCATTTCGAGCGGAGTCGAGAAAGTGGGAGGGAAAGAATTACTCAGTCTGTTTTGAATGCATTGTTGGTTTACTTGTATTTTAATTTTACGAAAACCGCGAATTCAAATACCATGCAAAATTCGTTATTCGGCAAAATTCGTTATTCGTAAAACGCAACCTCAAAAACACTTCCTTTCGGTGTATTATTTTTAACGGTTATTGTTCCATTGTGTTGTTTTACTAAATAATCTACAATATATAGGCCAAGTCCTGTTCCTTTTGTTTTTCGGGTTTCCTCATTGCCCGACCGATAAAATCGTTGAAAAATTGTCTCTTTTTCTTTATCCGAAATCCCGATTCCCTGATCTGCAACACTTAAAATTATTTTTTGATTTTGTTTTTTTAAACTTACCACAATAGTAGAATCTTCAGGAGAATATTTTACTGCATTTTCAAAGAGATTGAGAATGATGGAAGGGAAATTTGTCCTGTCTATATCCATGTAAATATTGGGCTCAATACTCAACTCTACTTTTTGTTGGTATTGAAATGATTGAATGGTTTGATTCATCCCTTCGGTAATATATTCCGATAAATTATAGTTTTCTTTATGAAGTAAATAAACACTGTTTTCAATTTTTGCCGCCAACAACATGTTTTCAACTAAATTATTTAAACGGTCGGTATCATTGATGGCATTGGCTAAGATCTCTTTTTGTTTTTCGCGGTTGAGCTCGTGTTTTTGAAGTGTTTGTAATTGAAGTTTGGTGGATGCAATTGGTGATTTTAATTCGTGAGTTACGGATAACAAAAAATTTTGCTGTTGTTGAGAAAGTTCCGCCTCCCTCTTGAATGTTTTGCGAATTTGAAAAATACCTAATAACAAAACCCCCATAAAAACAACACCTTCACCGGAGATCATTACCCAGCGTTTGTGTAATTTTTCGTTCAGCTCATTGCCTTTTAAAACCACCTCGTCAAGTGTTTCGCCCTTCAATAAATTAAGTTCTGTTTTCAGGTAATAAATTTCATTGTTATGATCCACCATCAGGTAGCTCCACCAAACAAACTGCAATATCACATAGCCTACAAGGATGTAGAACCAAAAGAGAGGGCGTGATTTTTTTGTTGGGGTGTTCATATAACAAAGGTAAAGAAAAAAAGGCGCTTTCCGAACTCTCTGAAAGGCTGGCGAACCAGGCATTAATCTGAAGAAGGAAGCTCAGATGTTAACGGTTTCAACTTTTGTGCGTGGTAAGGAAGTGCTTATTTTTACATCTTATCCAGCGCCTGCCCCAAATCTTCAATCAATAAATCCGCATCTTCCAATCCAATATACAAACGAACTAAATTCCATGGCAATGGATTTTCAAAGCTTTTACTTGCACCCAATGCACATATCGGAAAAATGAGAGATTCGTAACCTCCCCAGGAAGTGGCCATAAGAAAGCGTTTTAGGCCATCACAGAATTTTTCGATCTGTTCAGTTTTTTCAGCATTCAAAACAATTGAAAACAAAGCTCCGCCTTGCTTCATTTGTTTTTTAGCCAAATGCAGTTGTGGGTTTGTGGATAGGAAGGGGTAATTGATCTGTTTTATTTTAGGGTGATTTTCTAAAAAAGAAATGATCTTTTCAGTGGTTTCAGCGCTTCTGTTTACCCTAAGCTCGAGTGTTCTTAATCCGCGTACGATCAATGCAGCATCCTGCGCAGAAATAATGCCTCCAATGGTCATGTATTCTTCTGCCATCATTTTCATTATCCTCTCTTTTGTTCCACACACCACACCTGCAACCACATCACTGTGTCCGTTCAAATACTTAGTGGCTGAATGTATTACCATATCAATCCCAAGGGTGATCGGCTGCTGGTTAATAGGTGAGTTATAACTGTTATCAATGATGGTGCAAATGTTTTTTGATCTGGCAAGAATTGCAACAGCTTCAATATCCTGCATCTCAAATGTTAATGAATTAGGGCTTTCCAGGTAAATTAATTTTGTATTCGGTTGTATGGCATTCACAAAGTTTATCAGTTCTTTACCATCAACAAATGTGGTGGTAACACCATATTTCGAAAGGTATTTGGTTAACAAATTATTGGTCCAGCTATAAGGTTTTTCAACACAAACCACATGGTCTCCGGCCTTTACAACACTCATTACAGCTGCCGCAACAGCCGCACTTCCGCTGGAAAAAACAAGCGCATCCTCGGCCTGCTCCAGCGCTGCCACTTTTTTTCTAAGCACCGATACAGTGGGGTTAAAACCTCTGGAATAAAAAGGGGTTTCCAATTCCCTTTTTAATTTTTCACGCATTTCTGCCACCGTTTTAAAACAAAAATTACTTGTTTGAAACACCGGTGGAGCAACGGCTCCGTAATATTCTTCACGTTCCTCACCAAAGTGATTTAAAATATAAGAAACATCCATAATTTTGTTTTTTTTATATTGTTAATGTCTATTTAAAATAGATCCGTAAATATAGTAAAGATAAAATTTTTTACCTGCTTCGCTTTGATCTATCTGGTGTTTAATAAACGAACAAGAACGATTCAAAGACACAGCTGGTAATTGCGGTTTAGGGCGAGTATTAGAACTTAAGAAGCCTGTTTGAACGTAAGATTAAAAACCAGTCCGGTATCATTACCAAAGGTGTGTGCTCCGCCAATCTGTTCTGATAAAGATTTGATCAGTTCAATGCCTAATGTGTTTGTTTTTTGAAGGGCTTCATCCGAAAACCCCGGACCATTATCTTTCACTTCAAGCTCAATTGTATTCTTGTTTTTTTTCAATTTAACATGGATCAACAGTTTTTTGTTTTCCGATTGTCCATATTTAAAGGAGTTTGTAATTAATTCATTTAAAATTAATCCACAGGGTATTGCATTTGATAATTCCAGGTTAACATCTTCTGTTTCCAAAAGAATTTCAACCTCATCTTTATCACCTAAGGAGTTCGTTATTTCTGTTACCAGGCTATTTACATAATCTTTAAAATTCAAACCAATGGTATTGTTGTTTGTAAATATGTTGTGATGCACCAAAGCCATTGCATATACACGGCCACGACAATCTTCAAGTGCCGTTTGTACCTCATGTGAATCGGACATATTTTTTTTTAAATTTAATAGACTTGTAACAATGTTCATATTGTTTTTTACACGGTGAAAAACTTCTGCAAGTAAAATTTCTTTTTCTTTGAACATTTTTTCAATCAGGCTTTCCTGCTTTATGGACTCCAATGCCACTGCCAGCATAAAAGCGAGCGTAGATAATAAACTGACTAAAATATTTAAAATGATCAGGTTATTGATAATTTCATCGTTTAAATATACCTGGAACAGTTGAAGTTTAAATCCAATTAAAATTGCAATAATAGAAAGCAAACAGATGCCGCCTAAAACAATAAGATGTTTAAATGTTTCTCTTCGCCCCAAAAGTTGAACCATACTTATGATCACAGGGAAATAAAATAAGATCATGTAAGATTCCTTGCCTTCTTTCAGGTTGATGAAAAAGAAAAAGAAAAATCCGTAACAAAAAAACCAATACGCTGCCCATAAGTAATTTTTGAAACCATTCATTACTGGCACTATACACAAGGCAATTACAGCAAAATAACAATCCAAAAGAAATTGGGAGTAGCCTATAATTTCAAAAAATCCAATTACCAGGATAAAATTTGGCATTGCCATTAATGCTACTAAATTCAGTTTTCTTGTGAGATGTGTTTCCCAAGGCAGGTAATCGGCTCTAACTCCGGTATTTATTATTTTATCTATAAGTTTTTTCAATTTTTTACTCTTTGTTTTGCAATATAGCTCTGAAGAGAACAATACTGTAATTATCTGATAGGCTTACACCAAATTTAAATAATAAATCTCATTAATGCTTGCATTTCTTTAGGGTAGTCAAAACATGCTGCTGAATATGTTTTGTGCCCGGTGTTTAGTCGAAAAATGGCTCAGGAGTGGACTATTTAAAGAATTTGATGCCCCTCTAATTTAGATAGAAATGAATACTATGACCTTATGATTGGCTTTTAAGGCCATAAAAAAATCAATTTTTTTGACAATTGTTGAAAACAAATCAAAAAATACCTATATTTGCATCCCAATTCATGAAAAGGCTCCCGAAAAGGTTTCCAGTTTTGAGGTGGGAAAAGTAAGCAGATTATAAAAAGCTGCAACAAAAAAAAGAGTAATTTGTTGTTAATCAATAGGTTGGCAACGTAAAAAAAAGAAAATGGCAAATCACAAATCGAGTATCAAAAGAATCCGTTCTAACGATGCTAAAAGATTAACAAATCGTTACCAGGCAAAAACAATGCGTAATGCAGTTAAGGATCTAAGAACAGATGAAGTTGTAGCATCTGCAAAAGAAAAACTTCCTAAAGTTGTTGCAATGGTTGATAAATTGGCAAAGAAAAACGTTATTCACAAGAATAAAGCTGCTAATTTGAAATCAAAATTAACCAAAAGAGTTAATGCTTTAGTAACAGTTGTAAAAGCAGAACCTAAAGTAGTTGCAAAAAAAGAACCGGTTGCAAAAAAAGCAGCTGCACCAAAAAAAGCAACAAAAAAATAATCAAATTTTAATTTTTATTATTTGAATAGACTAAGGCTTCGCTGTATGCGAAGCCTTTTTTTATGTTTTTATAAAACTGTTCCTCGGTCTTATTTTGCCACAGATTACACAGATTAAATAGATTTTAAACTGCAAAAGGTGAAAAATTTAGATTATTATAAGTAGTATAAATCTGTGTAATCTGTGGCATTATTATTTTTTAGATCAATAGCGTAGTTCTGAATTTCGGTTCATTTTAAAATTGTTTTTTTTATGGCAGACTATAAACCATCAGTAGGCATAAAATCCTGGGCAGAAGAAGATCGTCCTCGCGAAAAGCTATTGGATAAAGGCCGGCACATGCTCACCGAAGCAGAACTGATCGCGATCTTAATTGGTTCGGGCAGCAAGGATGAAACAGCGGTAGAGCTTTCTAAGCGCATATTGCTGAGTGTGGATAATAACCTGAATAATTTAGGAAAGCTTACCGTACAAGAATTGAATCAATTTAAAGGTATAGGTGATGCAAAAGCAATAAGCATAATCGCAGCTTTAGAACTAGGCAGAAGAAGAAAAGAAACCGAGACAGTTAAGCGCGAAAAAATTATTACAAGCAAGGATGCTTTTGAAATTATGAAACCATCCATGATGGATCTGCCTCACGAAGAATTTTGGTTGATAATGCTGAACAGGGCCAATTTAGTGATAAAAAAAGAATTAATAAGTCGGGGAGGGGTTTCGGGAACTGTAGTGGATACTAAGATAATTTTTAAAACAGCTATCGGAAACCATGCCAGCTCTATCATTATTTGCCATAATCACCCTTCGGGAAATTTGAAGCCAAGCGATGCTGATATAAAGATCACTAAAAATATAAAAGAGGCAGGTAAAATAATGGAAATACCTTTACTCGACCATTTGATAATTACCGACAATGGTTTTTATAGCTTTGCGGATGAAGGTTTGTTTTGAAGTTGGTTCATTGGTCATTGGTCATCGGTCATTTGTAGTTTGTTGTTTATTGCCTATTGTCGAATTGTTAAATTAGAACCGTTACGTTTGTTTAATTGCCTGTTGTCAAATTGCTAAATTGTTAAAATTGCCTTTTATGAACATTGAAAAAAAACTTTCTGAAAAAACAATTGAAGCCTTGCAATCGCTTTATGGCGCTGCGATAGAAAAAATTGTTTTCGAAAAAACAAATCCTGATTTTGAAGGAGACCTTACGTTAGTGGTTTTTAATTTCCTGAAAATTTCAAAAAAGAAACCGGAAGAAACCGCTACCGAAATTGGAAATTTTCTTAAAATAAATGTACCCGAAGTAGCTGATTTTAATGTAATAAAAGGGTTTTTAAATATTGTTATTGCTGATTCTTTTTGGTTGAATTATTTTAAGTCGATCAATGGAAAGCCTTTTATTAATGCAATATTACCGGCAGACGCTCCAACCGTGATGGTTGAATATTCCTCACCAAACACCAATAAACCACTGCACCTTGGCCATGTCCGTAACAATTTATTGGGCTATTCAGTTTCTGAGATCTTAAAAGCAGCAGGAAACAAAGTAATAAAAACAAACATTGTAAATGACCGTGGCATTCATATTTGCAAATCCATGTTGGCCTGGCAAAAATGGGGTAATGGCGAAACACCTGAATCTACTGGTATTAAGGGCGATCATTTAGTTGGTAAATACTATGTAGAATTCGATAAGCATTATAAAGAGGAAATTGCAAACCTTGTTAAACAAGGGAAAACAAAGGAGGATGCCGAAAAGCAAGCTCCATTGATGCAGGAAGCACAGCAAATGCTTTTCAAATGGGAAGCCGCTGATAAAGATACCATGGAACTTTGGGGTATGATGAATAGCTGGGTATACAAGGGCTTTGAGTCTACTTACAAAATGCTGGGCGTTGATTTCGATATAATCTACTACGAAAGCCAAACGTATTTATTCGGTAAAAATATCATTGAAGTAGGGTTGGCAAAAAATATTTTAAAACGCAGGGCAGACAATTCGGTTTACATTGATCTGACTGCCGATGGTTTAGATGAAAAAACATTGTTACGTGCTGATGGTACTTCTGTATATATGACGCAGGATCTTGGAACAGCTGTTCAGCGTGCCGAAGAAGAGCATTTTGATAAATTGATCTACACAGTTGCCAATGAGCAGGATTATCATTTTAAAGTATTGTTTCTCATACTAAGTAAGCTGGGTTACAAATGGGCCGAGGGTTTATATCATTTGTCATACGGAATGGTGGAGTTGCCGGAAGGTAAAATGAAATCGCGGGAAGGAACTGTTGTTGACGCTGATGAATTAATGCAGGAGATGATCGATACCGCTGCTGTAACTTCCAAAGAGCTTGGGAAAGCAACAGACCTGAGTAACGAAGATGCTGAAAAATTATATCGTACAATAGGTTTGGGGGCATTAAAATATTTTATGCTGAAAGTGGACCCGAAAAAGAAAATGCTTTTCAACCCTGCCGAATCTATCGATTTTAATGGAAATACCGCCCCTTTCATCCAATTTAACTATGTAAGGATACAGGCATTGCTGCGCAAAGCCAAGGATCTGTCCGGGTTTGAGTTTACCGATTCGTTCTCATCTCCCGCTAATTTGCTAACCAAAGAAAAAGAACTGATCATTAAATTGTATAGTTTCAACACTACTTTAAACCAGGCTGCTGCGGAATACAGCCCTGCATTGATCGCTAATTATATATATGATCTGGCGAAAGAATTCAGTCAGTATTATCACGATGTTTCCATCTTAAAAGAAGAACAAAAAGATCTGATCTTATTCCGTTTACACTTATCGAAAACCGTTGGAAGTGCCATTAAAGAGTCGATGCAGTTATTGGGAATTGATGTTCCGGAGAGGATGTAATTCGAACCCGATAATTTTCATTGTTAACGGATTGCGTTAGGGATTGCAACGTAAATCCTTTTCTGTTTAGAAAAGATTGAAGTGGAAAGCCCGACCCTTTCTTCTTTAAGAAAGGTGAACGCCCAAATAAATTACCAACCTATCTAGTAAATTTTATTGACCCTTTAGGTTCATATTTTTTACCATCCTTACCTTCGGTATCTATAATGTAAAATAGATCCCTTCTTTTGCATCATTACCTGTATAATTATCTTACCAATGTAATGAACCCTTCTTTGTGGATACTCAAGGTACTTCCCCATTCAATGGATAGCACAAAGTAATAAGTCCCTTCAGAGGCTGTTAATCCTGCGGTTGTATGTCCCGACCAGCCTTGCTTCGCCCTCACGAGTTCATCCATTTTAAGTCCCCAGCGGTCGTAGATCTCGCATTTATAATACGTTATTCCATCCACTTCCATATCTATGAAAAACATATCGTTCAAACCATCCCCATTTGGCGAGAATACATTCGGAATAAGTACCTCAACCTCTACAACACATACCTCTGCTGAATCGCGGCAACCAAGTGTGTTTGTTTCCAGAAGAGTGACACAATATGTTCCTCCCCCGGGAAAAGAATGACATACGGAATTCACTGAATCTATTGAGTTATCTCCAAAGTTCCATAACAACGAGCTTGTATTGATGCTATCGGCAGTGAAGCAAATTGTTTGCGGAAAAAAAACGACAATACTGGGCGTAACAGAAATAGCTGCAACAGGAATAGGAACCACAGTTACTGTTGTATTCAGCAAACCCGGTGAGCAACCATTAGCATCTGAAACCTGAACAGTGTAAGTAGTATTTGCTATTGGAGTACTCGTAATTGAAGCTGAAGTTGTACCTCCGGGCAACCATAAATAAGAATAAACCGGAACGCCTCCGGCAGCAAAAATATCTTCCGTTATACTCATCCCTTCGCAAATGCTTGTGTCAGCTGTAATGGTGGTTGTGAATGGTGGCGGTTGAGTTAATATTATTGCTGAACTATCCAAACAACCGTTAGTATCTGTAACCATCACAGAATAATTGCCTGCCGGAAGGGATGAAATGCCTGAGGTAGTTTGTCCGCTGCTCCATAAATAGCTATATCCCGAAGTGCCTCCCGTTACAATAACTGATGCCGATCCAGTGCTATCGGGATTACATAAAACATTCACAAAACTACTTGCCAGGGAAAGAGGAAGAGCCGGCTGTGTGATTATGAAAGAAGAAGATAACTGGCATCCATGAGCATCTGTGATCAAAACAGAATCGATTCCCGCAGGTAAACCGGTGAGGGTTGCGGTGTCGGTAGCGATGGGATTCCACAAAAAGGTATAAGGAAGAGTTCCGCCAGATACCAATACTGATGCAGTTCCTGAGCTGTCGCCAAAACAAAGAACATTTATCTGGCTGGAGGTAAATGTAAGTAATGGTGGTTCACTAATAGTTATTGCAGAGCTATCCAGGCAGCCTACCGAATCTGTGATCATAACAGTATAATTTCCTGCCGGAACAGTTGAAATTGTTGAATCCGTTTGTCCATTGCTCCACAAATATGAATAGCCCGGAGTGCCACCGGATACAACAATTGCAGCAGACCCAGTGCTGTCAGGATTGCATAAAACATCCACAAAAGAACTTAGTACCGAAAGAGGACTTGCAGGTTGTGTTAGTGTGAAAGAAGGAGAAAGAGTACATCCTAGTGAGTCGGTGATCAGCAAAGAATAATTACCGGCAGGTAAACCCGTAACAACTGCTGTTGTTCCAACAGAAGGGGTCCATGAATAAGTATACGGTGTACTCCCGCCTGCTACCAAAACTCCGGCAGAACCTGAGCTGTCGCCAAAGCAAAGAATATTTAACTGGCTTGGTGTGGAAGTAAGTAAAGTTGGTTCTGTGATCTGAACATAAGTTTTAATTAAACATCCAAAGCTGTCCGTGATTCTAATGGTGTCAATTCCTGCCGGAAGCCCTGATACTATTGAATCCGTCTGACCACCCGGGTTCCACAGGTAAGTATATCCCGGAGTTCCGCCAAAAGGCGTTATGGTAGCTGCACCGCTGCTGTCCCCAAAACAATGCACATTTGTAATTAATGGAGAAAAAACACCAAGTCCGGTAGGCGTAGTGATAAAAACAGAATCAATAAATGAACATCCAAGGGAGTCAGTAACAGTAACTTTAAAAACACCTCCATAAAGAGTTGATGCGGTCTGAGTAGTTTGAACCGGAATGCTGTTCCATGAATAAGCATAAGGAGGTGTTCCTCCTGAAGGATCCACCGTTGCTGCGCCTACAGGGTTACCAAAACAATCAATATTTGCGATCCCTGAAAAAGAATGTATTAAAGGAAGAGGAGCCGTTATTGTAACTGAATCTGTAAAAGAACAAGAGTGCGCATCAGTAACAACAATTGTATAGCTTGCTGCGGCAAGACCTGTTGCTGTTTGTGTGGTTTGCGAGTTGCTCCACAAGTAGGTATAGGGGAACGTTCCTCCGGAAACATTGATAGTGGCGCTGCCGTTATTCCCTCCCGCACAACTCACATTGGTGAAAGGTAAGAAAGAATGACTGAGTAGTAGAGGTGACGTTATGGTTACCGAATCCAAATGCGAACAACCTGCAGAATCAGTTACAGTTAGGGTATAGGTTCCCGCTACGAGGTTTGTAGCGGTTTGTGACGTTTGCGAGTTACTCCATAAATAAGTGTATACCGGTATTCCCCCGGAAACACTCGCAGAAGCACTACCGTCATTGTCTCCAAGGCAACTCACGTTTGTAACAGAAGTGAAAGAAGTAGTGAGTTGAGGAGCTGTTGTTATAGTTATGGTGTTGGGATATGAACAGCCAATACTATCAGTTACAACAACCGTATGTGTTCCTGCAGCAAGTCCTGTGGCTGTAGAATCAGTTTGTCCTGATGGGCTCCATGAATAAGTGTAAGGAGGGACTCCATCTAAAACATTAATAGTGGCACTTCCTGTAGTATTTCCAAAGCAAAGCACATTGGTCACAGAAGAAAAAGAAAAACCCACTGGATGGGGAGCTATAAAGTTTTGAGTAAGTTTACAATTAGGGTCAGTAGCTGAAAACTGAGCAGTTACAATGCAAGTATCACCATTAGCAGGAAGACCAGTTAGGGTATAACCGGTAGATGTCGCGTTAAAAGGCGCATTAATGACTTGTGTGGCGCCAGAACAACTATTTGAAATCGTTAATATTCCGGTTGCCGGTGGACTCGTATACGTTACGCTTCCTGACACATTAAAAATGTTGTTAGCGCTTGCACAAACGTCCGGAACAGCAGTTAAGGCAGTCATTCCACACAAAATACCACAACTTGTGGCTCCTGTGCCCCCGTTTTGAGCAAGAGTAATTGTGGTTGGATCATTTGAATAATTGGTTATTAATAAAATATAAACTTGGCCAACCAAAGCGTTCGGTATGTTGCAGGTTTCGTTTGGATCTGACGCATAGCTACAATCAATTTCTGCGCCTGTTAATCCGGAGGAACAGCCTGCGGCAGGGGTTGTGAATGGTCCCCAACAGATAAAATCAATATCAACAACTGCGGAGTTATTCATGTCTAATACAATGTTACCGGCTGTTGCAATTTGCAGATAAAACCAGGCAGGATTTGGTTGAGAACCCAAACAGCCATAGTTGGGACCTATGGGAGCCTGTGTGTTTTGTTGTGCCGGGAAAGTTGCTGCTCCTGAAGCAGTACAAAATGGACTGGCAGTGGCGCAGTCCGTTCCCTGGGCAGTTACATTTTTTATAAACAAACTAATAATGACAAGAATGAGGGGAACTATTTTTTTCATCATACGCTACAAAGCTAATTAATTGGTAAGAGCGAATGTAACAATAAACAAAATAGTTGCAGACATTAAACTATAATTCACATCGGGAAATGAATTCATACGTTAGAAAAAATTATTTTGCGTACAGATAAAAAATCTTTAATGATCCTAACAATTTGAAAAATAAATGGAACGCAGATAACGCAGATTGTTATGATAAACAGGGAAAAAAACAAGAAAAGTTTTCTGTTTCGCACAGATATAATCTTAATTGACGGCAAAAACCTGCATCATCTGCGCTCTATTGCACCTCCGATTATCTCGTAAGATTTATTGACCCTTTAGGCTCATATTTTTTACCATCCACACCTTCGGCATTTATTATGTAAAAATAGATCCCTTCTTTTGCATCATTACCTTGCAGATCTTTCCCATCCCACTTAGCATCTGTACTTTCAGAGGTATAAACAACAGTGCCTTTCTCATCAAAAATTTTGGCATTCATTTTAGCAATGTTCTTCGTTTGAAAAACAAATACATCCAATACACCATCACCATTTGGAGAAAAATCTTTTGGAATGGATGATATGGACGAATTGCCTGTAACCTCTACTTTAATGCTGTCTATGGCTGTTTCTCCTTTGTCGTTGGTGGAAGTGAGGATAACGGAATAAATACCCGGTGTTTCAAATACATGAACTGGATTTGATGTGGATTTATCCTTTTTACCATCGCTGTAGGTCCACTTATTTGTTTTACCCGATCCTGTATTCGAAAGGTCAACTATCAGAGGTGCCGTTCCTCCAACAGGGCTTGCCGATATAGAAGCGATGGGCTCTTTAGAGAATTTATTTATAACCGACTCTATTTTTTTATTGTCTTTTTTTGATGATTCAACAATTGTATTTGCTGGTAACGCTGTTTTTTCTGTGCTATTATTTTTACCCTCCGAAAGAGGTTTCCCGTTCTCTGCCTTTTGTTCCTGAGTGGTATCCAATACAGAAGCCGGTTTTTCAATAATTGCCGGTGGTAACTGCGTTTCAATTTTGGTGTTTTGCGTTACATCATCCGATTTGTTTTTTTTGTTTAAGATCGCAACCGTGCTGATTATTACTGCCGATGAAAGAATTGCAATAATAGTACCGAAGCCGATCTTATGTAAAAGTGTATTGAATAAAAGGGCCAAGCCGCCCCATTTAAGTCCTATGCGAATGTTCTTCCAAACACTTGGATTAACCTCTGCTTCGTAGTTTTCGAATGATTTTTTGAATAGATCGTCTATATCGTCATTTTTCATGTTCTCTCCCTCTCTATCTGTTTGGTATTATTTTTTGTAAATGGGCCTTTGCTCTCGAATATTGTGATTTAGATGTTCCTTCCGAAATATTTAAAAGATCTCCAATCTCCTTATGAGAATAACCTTCAATGGCATATAAATTAAAAACAGTTCTGAATCCTGTTGGCAAAGTTTGTATGATTTTTAACAGGTCGTTGGCTGCAAAATTTTCTGCAATATGATTCGTAGATGGCAGCATAAATTCTACGCTATCCATGGCTACATTTTGTTTGAATTTTTTATTTTTTCTAATATTGGTAAGGGCCGTATTCACCATTATTTTTCTGATCCACCCTTCAAATGACCCTGTTCCTTTAAATGAATTTAAGTGTTCAAAAACAGTGATAAAACCCATTTGAAGAACATCTTCGCCTTCCTCTTGGCTGTCGCAATAACGCAGGCAAACCCCCATCATTTTTCGGGCAAACTTATCGTATAGATACTTTTGGGCGATCGGATTTTTTTCAATGCACCCTTTTACTATTTGCTCATCAGTCATTTTTGCTTTCTGTGTAGAAGATGTCAATTTGCATTATTTGGTTGCATCACAATTTTTTATTTTTTTATGAGCTGCAGGATAATGATGCATGACGAATTTACGAAATTGTGCTTAACTAAACCACATTGATCATTAAATTGCTAATTATTGAACATTGCTACTGTATAATTGCATTCTCTTAAATTGTTAAATTATTTTAAATAAGTTATATTTGTTCTATGACAAAAAAATTCAAAAGAAACACTCCCGGAAAAGATACTGTACAGAAAAAGAACAAAGGTTTTTTTTTCGAAGAAATATTAAAAGTATTATCTAAACATTCCGGCAAGTCGCTCAACTATAAACAAATTGCTGCGGAACTCAATGTTACCGACCAATCCCAGCGTATATTAATAAATACCATCTTATCAGAATTAAAAAACAGCGGTTCGGTATCAGAGCCCGAACGTGGTAAATTCCTGATAAAATCAACCAAACAATACATTACCGGGCGTGTGGAAATGACCGCCAGCGGAACCGCGTATATTGTATCGGAAGAAACAGAGAACGATGTATTGGTTACCCCAACCAAAACACTTAATGCCATGCATGGTGATACGGTGAAGGTGCTTTTATATCCAAAACGAAAAGAGAAACAAGAAGGTGAAATTGTGGAGGTGCTCGATCGTGCACGGATTAAATTTGTAGGAGTGATACAGCTTTCGCCACGTTTTGCTTTTCTGGTGCCGAGCAGCAATAAAGCAAATGTGGATATTTATATTCCACTGGATAAATTGAATGGCGCTAAGGACGGGCAAAAAGCCATTGCCAAAATTACTGAATGGCCTAAGAATGGCGTAAATCCTATTGGTGAGATCATTGAAGTGTTGGGTAATGTTGGTGAGAACAACACTGAAATGCACGCGATACTCGCAGAGTTTGGTTTGCCTTACGAATTCCCAAAAGATGTGGAACGTGCGGCCGACCTTGTTCCGATAGCGATCACTGAAGAGGAGATTGCCAAAAGACGAGACTTCCGCGAGATCACCACTTTTACGATCGACCCTGTGGATGCAAAAGATTTTGACGATGCGCTTTCCATCCAGAAATTAGACAACGGAAACTGGGAAATTGGTGTACACATTGCCGATGTGAGCCATTATGTAAAACCCAACTCTATGATAGATCAGGAAGCCATTTCACGCGCTACCTCTGTTTATTTAGTGGATAGGGTGGTTCCGATGCTTCCGGAAGTATTATCAAACAATGTTTGTTCACTGCGTCCTAATGAGGAAAAATTATGTTTTTCGGCAGTATTTGAAATGACCGATGATGCCGAAGTGGTAAATGAATGGATCGGAAGAACCATAATTAATTCTGACAAACGCTTTACATACGAAGACGCACAGCTGATCATTGAAACCGAAGAAGGTGATTTTTGTGATGAAGTGTTAACGCTCGATCGTTTGGCAAAAATATTACGCGCCAATCGTTTTAGAAAAGGAAGTATTGCTTTTGAAAAAATGGAAGTGAAATTTCATTTGGATGAAGCAGGAAATCCAACAGGTGTGTTTTTTAAAACAGCAAAAGATTCCAATCAGTTGATCGAAGATTTTATGTTGTTGGCAAACCGTAAAGTGGCTGAATTTATTGGTAAAGTGAAAGGACACAATGCAGCAGGAGCCAAAAGCCAGGATACAAAAAAACCATTTGTATATCGTATCCATGATAAACCAAACCCTGATAAACTGGCTACTTTTGCTGAGTTTGTAGGTAAGTTCGGATACAAATTAAATATCAAAAATGAGAAATCAGTTGCCGATTCATTAAATAATTTATTGAAAGAAGTAAATGAGAAAAAAGAAGCCGGAATGATCGAACTGCTTGCCATTCGTACAATGGCAAAGGCGATATACACTACAAAAAACATTGGCCATTACGGTTTGGGCTTCGAATATTATACCCATTTTACATCCCCTATCCGTAGGTATCCCGATGTGATGGTGCATCGTTTATTGCAACATTATTTAGATGGCGGAAAAAATCCCGATATCGATAAATTAGAGGAGCTGTGTAAACATTCTTCCGATATGGAAAAACTGGCAGCAGACGCTGAACGCGCTTCTATTAAATACAAACAGGTTCAATTTTTAATTGATAAGATTGGGGTAGAATATGACGGTAAAATATCCGGTGTTACAGAGTGGGGCATTTTTGTTGAGATCATAGAAAATCACTGTGAAGGGATGATACGCTTAAGAGACTTGCGTGATGATAATTATTTCTTTGATGAAGATAATTATTGTTTGCGTGGCCGTAAATATGGTAAAGTACTAACACTTGGCGATACGGTTAGAATTGAAGTGAAGCGTGCTGATCTAGTGCGTAAACAGTTGGATTTTGCATTGGTTGAAGTAACTGAAGAGAAACCAAGAAATTCTTCTTTTTCGAAGGAATCATTTGAGAAAAAAGGATCCTTCCAGAAAAAAGAATCATTTCCAAAAAAGGAATCATTCCAGAAAGAATCGTTTCAGAAAAAAGAATCATTTCAGAAAAAAGGCAAAGGAAGAGGCGTAAAACAAAAAGCATCCGAAAAAAAACCTCTTTTCAAAATGGAAGAGAAATTTGAAGCCCCTACTCCAATAGTTAAAAAAGAAGTTCCTAAAAAACCACCTACTCCAGGTAAAAAATTTGATGAAGAGTGGGGATTTGAGATTTAAATTGTTTCTGATTCATTCTTGAAATTAAGAAGAAAACTAAGTTGGTGGCATATACAGGCCAAACAGGATAAATAAGCGCTACTGGTAGGATTTGTTTGTTGGTGTGGGCAAGTTTCAGAAGAATAATCTTTTTAAAGTTGTATTTGGGCTTTTTAATTAAAACTATTAAAATACAAATATTGATTATTATTTTGATGTTATTTCGATTAGTCAAACTAAAAAGTGCATGTTCGCTATAAAAATGGAGCAGCAAAATGAAAACAAAACAATTGATCATACTTTTATTTACACTCTTTGTTTCTCCTTTACGAATGCTTTCTCAGGAAGAAGCCCCCCCCATCAGTGAAGATTCAATTACAAAACTTTTCGCTTCAATAACCTTAATATATAAAAGATTGCCTGAAGAAAGAAACATGACAATAGAATTTCAAGATGATTATAATCAAGGAAGGATATTTTACAATCAAGGTATTGATATTTTTAACGACCATCCTTTTGGTTATTCAAGAAGTGAAATAGATTCAGTTGAAACTGTTTTCTATGAACAATTCAATTTGGCTCTTCCCTATTTTGAAAAAACTCATGAACTATATCCAAGCGACAAAAATACACTGCTCGCACTGATAGCTATTTATGGTTTGTTAGGTGATTCGGCAAGAAGCGCTAAGCACCAAAAAGAGTTAGACTTGTTAAATAAAACCGGAGAACAATAACTAAGTGAAAGGGAAATTAATAGTCAAACGCTAAAGAAAGGTTCTCGGAATAAACAACGTAATAAATTAATGCGACATCCGGCAATATGAAAAAAACAATTTTACTCCCTGTATTTGCTTTGTTTTCTATTTTAGAAACAAAAGCTCAGATAACCGAAAATATCACTATTGATATTGGTTCCATCAGTTCAACAGACTCTTTGATCAAGCCACACATGCTTGGAGTTATTGCAGGCCCTGCGGCTAATTATAATAACCTGGTTGTTCCCGATCTTACCTCAAGATACCAGGATATCGGGGTAACTTCAGTTAGAAACAATGATTATTTTGATGACCGCCTGGATATGGAACGGATGTTTTTTTGTGGAAACTATGACTCTATTCCATACGCTTCAACACCTTATCCAAACTGGAACTGCGATCCGAATGATACTGCAAATTATCATTTTGTGGAAAGTGATATACAGTTTCAAAACTGGTTAGATGGAGGGTTTGTGCCCTTCTTTAGATTAGGAGGCGAAAACTCACATAATATTAACCAACACGATTATAAAGGGCCAAGGGCCAATGAAGAAGCCAACTGGTTGAAAGCAGGGCTAAAAGTAGTGAACAGGTATAATAATTTTGAAGGTGGTAGTAATACTTTACAGGGATATTTAAACCTTTGGACGGAGTACCCACAAAACCAATTTTGGGATCGGGATTCTGTAGAGTTTAATAATTTTTGGTGTACTAATTTTGATTCTTTAAAAACGAACTTTCCAACGTTAAAAATCGGTGGCCCTGGATTCAATAGTTCTGTGTCTATACAAATAGGGAATACCATAAATGCAAATATCAGCGAGCATGTTGATTTGTTTTTAAGGGAATTACATGGGCGAAGCTTAAAACCTGATTGGATCGGGTTCCATGTATTTAGCAATAACATTGAAGATTTTTACAATAGCGCAATTCGATACCGAAAACTATTACGCGCTGAACCTCCATTTACACCCTACACTTCTGTTTGGGGCAATGGAAACAATAGTTTTTTTAATGGAGTAGAATTAATTTGCGATGCCTGGGGATTTGATAACGACCAATCTTTACCTGCATCTACCCGCGACTCTTTGTTTAATAAACAAAGAGGAGCAGCCCATCATACAGGGGCTTTTATTGCTTTGCAACAAGCAGATATTGAACGTGCATATATTTACCGTGGTGGCGAATTTGGCTCCGATGTTACTTTAGGAGTTATGGGCTTGTTTCAGGGGGATGCGAATGCCGCATACAAACCTGTAGCGTATGGGTTTAAACAATGCTCTAAAATGCAGACGATATATAACAAAAAGTTAATATCACCTGTGAGCGCTATTGCATCCAATGGTGGTGTTATATGGACTTTAGCAGGTGAAGATGTGGATGGCAATAAAGCGGTGCTTCTTTCAAACCCTACTTCAAATACAATAAATGTAAGTCTTACTTTAAACAGCACGGGTTTATCTACATCTATGTATCCGTATGTAAATCAATATACGGTAACAGATGCCAATGATGGACAAACCCCAGCCCCTTGGACAAGTGGGGTATTTGTTTTGCCACCCTATACTTCTAATTTAATAACAATGACGACCACTGCCGTTGGAATTAATTACCCAATTAGTAATAAACCTTTAATTTCTCTGTATCCAAACCCAAGCAATAATACTGTTGGTTTTTCCGAGATCCTATTGGATATTGAAGTATATAATTTGTTTGGGCAATTGGTGCTGCCGAAAATTAAATCGGCAAAAAGTATTTCGGTTCAAGCTCTTACTAATGGGATATATTTTATTCACGCTAACAATACCATTTTAAAATTTACGGTAGAGCATTGATCAAATCAATATAAGAACCGAAACCATAAAGAAGCATTTTAAAAAGACCGCAAACATTAAATTGGACATCATGAAAAAAACAGTGTTAATTTTTACGCTGATCTTTATCCGGCAACTCCATTTCTTTGGTCAATGCAATCAAGGGTTAAATCTCGGAGCTGTAGTTGTTCCCACACACAGTAATTCTTCGAACAATGGCAACTTTGGAAACACAGGCGCATGGCAAGAAGCAGCAACATGGGTAGATAATTTGAATCTTGATTATCGTCAACGTTATATTTCCTGGACAGATGTTGTTCAACAAATAAACAGCGGTATTCCAACATTCAGTTCGTATTACAATTTCGAAAATTTGCAAACCACCTGGGCGGGAAATTGTAATGTTCATATTATTTATCCGGCAATAAAAGTTGAATCGCAGAACACAACAATGGCTGAACCTTCCGGTTTTGTTTCCGCTGTGGATTCTACAAACTCATCTTACTTTTCTGATACAGCCTATGTAAATCAAAATTATTTGGCAATAAAACATATTTTACAAAATGTAAATAATGTAAAATGGATTTCTGTTGGAAATGAAATTGATACTTATTTTAAGAATGCTTATTGGGGAACAGGTCGGTTAACAAGGTTTACAGCCTTACTTGATACCATACGAAATAGGATGAATGATGATGGTTTTTCAAATGTAAAGCTTGGAAGTGTTGTAACTTTTCACAATTTAACGTGGTCGGGAAATTATGATATAATTGATTCTATTCGCTCCCACGTTGATTTTGTTGGATATACTTTTTATTATACTTCATTAGGCCCACCAAATGATAATTGTTGGGGAGATCCGGCTACAGTGAGCTCCTGGCTCAATATTGCTAAAGCAGAAGTGGGTAGCAAAAAAATGATGATCACAGAAACCTGCATGGGGGACGGAGGAGGAGTAAGCAGCAACTGTGGTTCTCCTGCAAAACAACTTGCGTATGCCGACACACTTTTAAGCTGGTACAACACTGACACTTCAAAAATAATTGGGATGACATGGTTTACAATTGTTGACCCGTATCTTGGATGGCAGACTCCCAGCACTCTTTGGAACACCGGTGGTTTGGTGGATTCTAATGGTGTAACGCTTCAATCTTCCGGAACGTTATGGCAACACAACTGCACTACCACAAGTAATAATGAAATTCTTTCAGAAAAAAATGTCATTGTTTTTCCAAACCCAACATCAGGAAAGTTCTTTGTTCAGGCTAATGGAGAGGTAACTATTTGTAATTTACCTGGGGAAATTATTTACAAAACAAAACTAAATTCCGAAAAGATGGAAATAGATATTAGCGATCAACCAAAAGGAATTTATTTTATTCAGCTACAGGACAAAGATAATTTTTTAACTAAAAAAATCATTATTCAATAACACAAAAACCGCTGGACACAGCGGTTTTTGGTGAAAAAGTATAAAATTAATACGAATTATTAATTGTATTGGGGTTACGAGTGTGCCGGATCTTTATAAATACCCAAATAAATTTCTCCACCCGATTTTCTCATTGCACGGTACATCCCTTCTGAATTAAAAGGCATTTCAATATTTCCTTTTGCATCAATTGCAACAAGTCCGCCCTCTCCGCCTATCTTCACCAATTTTTGATAAACTACAATATCACAAGCCTCCTTTAAAGATAAGCCTTTGTATTCCATAAGGCAGGAAATATCATAAGCAACCACAGAGCGAATAAAAAACTCACCATGACCTGTACATGAAATAGCGCAGGTGTTATTGTTTGCATACGTTCCAGCTCCAATGATAGGGCTATCTCCAACTCTTCCGAATTTTTTATTGGTCATTCCACCTGTAGAAGTGGCCGCAGCAATATTTCCAAAAACATCCAGAGCCACAGCACCAACTGTTCCTTTTTTTGAGTTGGGTGTTCCTGTTGCTCCTCTTGTATTGCCATGGTCTAACACCACCTGATCGCTTTCCCTTGCTTGTAATAATTGGTCGTAGCGGTCCTGCACAAAAAAATATTCATCGGGTGCAAACTCCAGGTTCATCTTTTTTGCAAATTCCATTGCACCTGCACCGGATAAAAATACATGCTCCGATTTTTCCATTACCACTCTTGCCAATGAAACAGGGTTTTTGACATTTTTAATACCTGTAACAGCGCCAGCCATAAGGTTTTTACCATCCATGATAGAGGCATCCAATTCGTTGGTTCCTCCATTGGTAAATACCGCGCCTCTTCCTGCATTAAAAAGAGGATTGTCTTCCAGCTTATTTACCGCTGCTTCAACTGCATCCAGGGCATTACCGCCCGCTGATAAAATAGTATCTCCAGCAAGAAGCGCTTCTTCTAATCCTTTTTTATAATTTTTTTCATTTTCAGCGCCCATGACCGAACGGGGTATAGCGCCTGCACCACCATGTATTGCTATTGCAAATTGTTTCATAAATTATTTTTTATCGTTTTAAAATTACATCAATTTTCTAAGCAGTTTTAAGATCAATCCTTTGCCATTATAAGGTGGATATATGATCTTACTGATATCAATAAATTTAGATTGATACATTACTGAACGTTCGTGAGAAAAAGCTTTAAATCCATGAAAACCATGTGACCCGCCCATTCCGCTTGTGTTTATCCCACCAAAAGATAAATGAGGGTTTGAGATATGGATCATTACATCATTTATACAGGCTCCTCCCGAAGAGGTTTGTTTTAAGATACTCTCAACGTTTTTGTTGCTATTACTGAATATATATAATGCTAATGGTTTGTTATTGGCATTCACATAATTGATCACTTCAGATATATTTTTATATGTTACCACAGGTAACACCGGGCCAAAAACCTCTTCCTGCATGATAAGAGAATCCGGGGGTACATTTGTTAAAACAGTAGGATATACCGTTTTGTCGGATTCTTCGAAAGTGCCGCCTATTCTAACCTTCGCACCTTTTGCAAGTGCATCATCAAATAAATTCTTTAATCGTTTAAAATGATTTCCGGAAATAATTTTTCCATAATCTTCTTTATTGAGTTGCTCTTTGTTGAAATATTTTTTTTCAATATTCGCCTTCATCAGGTCAATAAATTTTTCCTGTTGATCTTCGTGAACAAAAACATAATCGGGTGCAATACAGGTTTGACCTGCATTTGCGAAGGTGCCCCATGTTATTTTATCAGCTGCTTTTTTCAGATCAACATCTTCATCAATGATTGCAGGGGATTTTCCGCCTAATTCTAAAGTCACTGATGAAAGATGTTTGGAGGCGGCTTCCATTACTATTTTGCCAACGTGGGTACTGCCGGTAAAAAATATATGATTAAAGGGTAAACTTAATAATTCGGTTGAAACACATGCATCGCCTTCTACAAGAGCAATTTCATCTTCCTTAAAAATTTCCTGTATCAATTTTGTTAATACAGTACTGGTGGCAGGCGCTAATTCAGAGGGCTTTAAAATACAGCAGTTTCCTGCAGCAATGGCTGAAACTAAAGGGGACATTAGCAATTGAAATGGATAGTTCCATGGTGCAATGATCAAACAAACGCCCTTTGGTTCGTAGCTAATGCAACATTTTGTCATTAAGTTTAACAGGTTGGAAGATACCGTTTGCTGGCTTGTCCAGGGCGATAAATTTTTGATCGCAAAATCTATTTCGGCATAAATAAAAAGCACTTCAAAAACGGCAGATTCAAAAACAGGTTTTCTAAGGTCTTTTCTCAAAGCTTCAAAGATCTCATTCTCCCTGGCTTTGATAGCGGTTTTAAGTTTCTTTAATTTCTTTTTACGATCATTAACAGGAGCAAGCTTAATGGATAGCTGATTATTTTTTTGCGAATTAAAAATTCTTTTGATAGCAATTCTCGTATCTTCTGTTAAACTGTTTTCCATCTTTTTTTATTTTTTGCTTAACACTCCTTGTGTAATAAAATATTGAGCAGCAGCATACGACCCCAGGATCCATACACCCGCAAGCGGCAATGGTAAAAGAAATTTATTGATGGCCAGCAAACTGTCGGAAAGAGCGAAGCATATAGCTCCGATCATGATAAGTTTAAAACTTGTATCATTCACTTTTCCATAACGATTTAAAGCAAAAACATTCATACCTATCAGTACAGCGGTATAAAGGAATACGGGGACTTTCAGGCCTCCTAAATTGTTATAGAGCAACAAACAAAATACAATTCCATAGATTACCATCATTAAAATAAAAACGGGTTTGCCCTTTAGTTGTTTTACTGCAACAGCATTGGAGGAACGCAAATAATAAAAAATGTAGGCAACATGTGCAAGTAAAAATGAAACGAGTCCGCCAATAAAAAACAAGGGGTTTTCGCTCTGGAAGATAAGAAGTATATCCCCAAGCAAGGATAATATCAAACCGCCAATTGCAAAGGTCACCGCCTTTTCCTTGTGCCCGTCCTCCATAAATAAATAAACCAATAAACTGATAACGATGAGTGGTTTAAAAATAATATGTAGCATTAAGCTTTCTACAACATTAGCATAAAAAACAAGAGCAAGTATGATCAGGAATAAGATCAGGAAATTTTTTTTCAGGAAACTTTTCATTGTTCAGATCGTTTTATTTGAAATAACCACAAACCGGATAAAATAACCCATGCAGCCAATACGATCAAAAAGAGGATGGTATGTATTTGAAAGTACGCAACAAAAATGAATGCACATAATAAAATTCGAAACGCTTCAGCAAACACCGCATATTTTTTTGATTCAAATAAGCTGCTGAAATTTACAATGGATAGAACCACTAAACTTGCAGCGATCAGCTTTTCTGTGAAACTTAATTTACCGGCACTTAATAA
Organism: Bacteroidia bacterium; assembly: GCA_030654175.1. GTDB lineage: Bacteria > Bacteroidota > Bacteroidia > 2-12-FULL-35-15 > 2-12-FULL-35-15 > 2-12-FULL-35-15. Next base: position 166,210 of record JAURXZ010000024.1, on the reverse strand, counting down.
AAAGAAAGTAGCACCGGCCAATGTTATTGCGTATTGAAACAATACATAATAGTTAATAGAATTCGGTACGAGGGTGTCAAATTTTTTGTACGGTGCCGTATTTACAGGAACCTCCGGATCGTTTATGTAAGCCGGTTTCCAGCCGGGAGGATTAAAAGTGTATCTCAGTTTATCTTTAATACCACGCATTTGTTTTAGCCCCTGATACATCTGTTTCCAATGGTGAAGATTAGCGGATAGGGGATCCCAGGTATTGATCGGATGCGTGATCCCGTATATGGGTTCTTCTTCTTCTTCTTGAAAAGTGCCAAACATTTTATCCCAGATAATTAATGTTCCAGCATGATTTTTATCAATGTATTTTGGATTCACCCCATGATGAACGCGGTGGTGTGAGGGTGTGTTCAACACATATTCTAAAACGCCCATCTTATTGATATTCTTAGTGTGTATCCAAAACTGGTACAAAGTAACCAACGAAGAAACCAATAAAAATTGTACCGGATCAAAACCAATAAGCGCAAGAGGTAAATAAAACCCAAAGGAAAAGAACTTTTGAAACCAGCCTTGGCGTAATGCTACAGAGAGATTGTATTCTTCACTTTGATGATGTACTACGTGTCCGCCCCAAAACAAATTTATTACGTGGCTGTAGCGATGAAACCAATAGTAAAAAAAATCAACACCTAAAAAAAGGATTATGCCTGTTGTCCAGTTTACAGGAATTTTAAAAAATGCATAGTTCTCAAATAATAATGTATACAGGCCAACAATGGCAAGTTTGAAAAACACACCTGTAACCTGTTCCCCAATACCACAGCTGATATTGGTAATGGCATCGTTAAAGCGATAGTTACTTTTGTTGCGGAATTTATCAACCAATAATTCAAGTCCGATCAAAATAAAAAAAACCGGAATTGATAAGATGATAGGATTAAAATTCATGTGATAATTTTTTTTTAAAGTTAACTATAATTTGAAAATTAAGTCCATTCCCCCCTTAAACTCTATTTGACACTAATTTCACAAATTTAATACCCGGATTATCAATTATATTTTTAAAAAAATTCGTGCAATTCGTGTCAAAAACTTTTTTGGGAAGCGACTCAAAATCAATTTATTTTACAAACAAAGAAGTAAATTTGAATTCGTTTCCATCAAATAAGCCTTTATCACTCAGTTTTAATTCAGGTATTACAAGCAAAGCAAGAAAAGATAAGGTCATGTAAGGTGATTGCAACGTGCAGTTCCATGTTTTTATTTTTTTGTCAAGTAATTCATATTTTTCTGCAACAATATATCCATCTTCAGTGCTCATCAGTCCGGCAACAGGTAAAGGAAGGATTCCTGTAAATTCAGCATTTACAGCAGAAACCCCGCCTTTGTGTTCGATCAATAAATTAATTGCCGCTACTATATCAGCATCACTCACACCGGTTGCAATAATATTATGGCTGTCGTGCGCCACACTGGAAGCCATTGCGCCCTCCTTTAATCCGAAGTTTTTTACAAATGCAACAGCTGGTGGAGCATCGTTATAACGGTTAACCACCACTAATTTTAGTATGTCTTTGGAGGTATCACTGTAAAGTCGACTGTTTTTTGGAGTGATTTCAGTAAGCAGTTGTTTGGTAATCAGCTGACCGTCTTCTACCGTAATAATCCTTATTTTATTGCTATCGGCAACAACTTCAATATCTTTTTCGGAGATTTTATTACAATTAAAATTATTTACAATATCTGCTTTTACTGAAGGGATAAAACTTTTTCCGTTTTTAGCAACCAGCTCACCATTGATATATGTTTCAAGAATTGTTAGATCAGTTAAATTGTCGGCCACAATAAAATCTGCAGGGTCGTTTATTTGAAGAAGTCCCACTTTCATTCCATAATGTTTAACAGGATTTACACATGCAGCCTGAAATACATGCATTGCTGGAATGCCTTTTTTTATTGCACGTTTTACCAATTTATCAATATGCCCTACCACCAAGTCGTTTGGGTGCTTGTCGTCAGAGCAAAGCATCATATTCGGGTAGTGATCATGCATCAGATCAATAAGAGCTTCGAAATTTTTAGCTGCGCTTCCTTCGCGTATCAATATTTTCATGCCCAATTGCAGTTTCTCCAATGCCTCTTCGGCAGTAAAACATTCGTGATCGGTGGTAATACCTGCGGAAATATATTTTTTTGCATCTTCTCCACGAAGCCCCGGAGCATGGCCATCCACCACTTTTTTGTACTTATGGGCCAATTGAATTTTTTTCATTACAACTTCATCCTGATGCAAAACCCCTGGGAAATTCATCATTTCAGCCAGGTAAACGATCTCTGGCATTTGTAATAATTCATCTATTTCTTTCACCCCTATAACAGCACCTGCGGTTTCAAACGTTGTTGCGGGAACACAAGAGGGTGCCCCGAAATAAAATTTAAATGGTGTTTTTTTTCCATTATCCAACATGTACTTAACACCATCAATACCCAATACGTTGCCAATTTCATGGGGGTCGGAGATAGTGCCTACGGTGCCATGGGTTACAGCAAGCCGGGCAAATTCGGAAGGCACAAGCATGGAACTTTCCACGTGCACATGCGAATCAATAAATCCGGGAAGTATATAATTAGTGGAAGCAACTTCTTGTTTTAAAATGCTTTTTATGATTCCATTTTCAACGGTTATAATGCCTTTAAAAACAACTTGATTTAGTACGTCAACAATATTTCCTTCTACGCTAAATGTCATAATTCAATTTGAAAATTTGATGATTTGAAAATCTGTTAATATGAAACGACTTAAAATAAATTTGTAAATTTTAAAATTTGGAAAGGGTTTGAAAATGCAATAGATTCATTTACAAATTAGCACATTTTCAAATCAATACTCAATTTTATCCGTTTTTTGTTGCCATTCCTGAAAAGCAACTAAGGCTTCATTTTGTAGCAATTGCTCTGTAGGTAAATGTCTTTCGGATACGTTAAGTTCAATTTCATCGTAAATGAATTGATCATCAAACCCAATTGCTGCTGCATCAGTTTTTGTATTTGCAAAATACATTTTGTCCGGCCGTGCCCAATATATTGCGCCAAGGCACATCGGACAAGGTTCACAGCTGGTATATATTTCACAACCTGCTAATTGAAAACTATTTAAAGTTTTGCAGGCTTCGCGAATAGCAACTACTTCGGCATGAGCTGTGGGGTCGTTGGTAGAAGTAACTTTGTTATATCCTCGTGCAATGATCTTTCCATCCTTAACAATTATTGCTCCAAAAGGGCCACCGTTACCCGCCCGCATGTTATCTATCGACAAACGAATAGCTTCACGCATGAAATTTTCTTTTTCTTCCATTAATTTTTTTTAAAATAGTTTAGGCTCCAATTATCTTTTGGAATCTTTAAGAGGTGAAAGGTAAGGCTTTTTCTAATTTTTGTCAACCCCAAAATTTTATTATGCAAACGATATAAAAACCGATTATAACTTCTGATAATTTAAAAACCTAATCCCATCATTTACTATCATGCTATATTGGGGGGTCTTGGACGATATTCTTGCTATTTGTTTGAAAGAGGAACTTTAAGTCCAACAGGCCATTCTGTCATTTTAATAGTGAAGAAGTAATATCACAGGTTATTGAACTTAGGCACCTCTCTGATTTTTTATCGAAGTGGTTTTTTATAACTTTCATTATTTCAACGTCAGTGAAAAGTCTTATTTTAGTGGCAATAAAATGAATTAGAAATGTCCAAAAATAAATTGCCCGTACTAACTATTAAAAATTTCAGGGCTTCACAAAATTCACAACCTGATTTTTATATAAGAACATTTCAGCAGCATAAAGCCGAACACCCTTTTGTGATGGAACCCCACAGCCACGACTTCTATTTACTGATGATCGTTACAAAAGGGGGAGGCACTCATACTATTGATCTAACCAAATATGAAGTAAAGCCGGGTAGCGTGTTTTTTATGTCGCCTTCCGAAGTTCATTCATGGAAGCTGGACAGTAATACAGATGGATATATTTTATTTTTTAACACACAATTTTATCTGATGGATTTTAAAGCAAGAAATTTATTTGATCTTCCTTTTTTTAATCACTCAAATAAAAAACGATCGGAAGTACTCACGATGGATCATTTGTTGGATTTTACAACAATAATGGAAAACATTCTAAAGGAAAGCGCCAGCCGCTCTATCCATCAAAACCGCATACTTCGTTCTTATCTCGATATTGTTTTGTTGAAGTTAGCCGTTGTTTTTGACACAAAAGAAAAAAAGGAAACAGAGCGGCCCATCACCGTTATAATACCAAAACTGGAAGCCCTTATTGAACAATGTTTTATTCAACATTATCCTGTTTCTTTTTACGCATCGAAATTGAATCTTAGTGTGCAACAGTTGAATTCAATTACTAAAAACTATTTAAATAAAACGGTAATTGAAATGATCCACGAACGTATGATCGCTGAAGCTAAAAGACTATTGGTGTATTCAACATTTACGGTGACTGAAATTGCCTATCAGTTAAATTTTAGCGATAATTCTTATTTTAATCGCTTTTTTAAAAAAGAAGAATCTGTAACACCGGAGCAGTTCCGTAAACGATTAATTAATACCATAGATTAATAAAAAAGTGCCATCCTTAAAGGATTACCGAGTTGTATCTTTGTGTGTATAAACAAAGAATGCCATGAACTATTCACAAACAAAGCTTTACAGCGTTTTAAAAAATAAATGTCCCCGTTGTCACGAGGGAAATTTTTTTGAAACAAATAACTCTTATGATTTGAAAAAGTTTGGGAGAATGAATGCCCGGTGTCCATTATGTAATGAAGATTTTCAGCGGGAACCCGGGTACTATTTTGGAGCAACGTATGTAAGTTACGGATTAACTGTCGGCTTTGGAATTGCCTTGTTTTTGCTGTTTTGTGTGGTTTTTAATTTTGAAACAATTCCTTTTTTGTTGGTTTTTACTGCTCTCTTAATTCTCTTGTTGCCCCTTTTTTACAGGTTCGCGCGACTTATCTGGATCAATTTATTCGTTAATTTTAAAGCCGTCACTAAAGAATAAAAGTGAAATAAAGATGATCTGAAAAACTTGTCTCAACTATCATTCTCTCCATTATTCCAATAGGAAACATCCCCCTTTCCAAACCGACATTATTGTTGGTTAATAGTACTTTTAAAGTTGAACTCCGCTTCAGAGTATAAAATCGACAGATACTATTGACTTTGGCCTAAAAAAGAGCTATTTTTGGTTATACTATTCATCAGATCATAAATAGTGCTTAATTAATGAAGCAAAAAGTAAAACAACTTTTTTTATTATTTGCATTGTTTGCCCTTTTCCCGGGAGGGGTGGCCGGTGGCGTTAAAGCCAGTGAACCTGTTTCTCTGCCTGACCATGAGAGTTTGTCTGATCGGATAGTAAAAGCATCTCCCTCGCAAAGCACAGTCAGATTCACCGAAAATAAAAATCAGTGGGATAAAAAAGTATTGTACCGTGCACAGCTTGATGGTGGTGTACTTTTCCTTGAACGAAACTGTTTTACCTATAATTTTTATGACAAAGAAACACTTCGGAAAAACCATATCAGAAAACGAGGTTCTGATGATAAAGATCCAGGAACACTGAGCGGATCAGTAGCAAACTCACCACTGCCGGCCATCCGCTCCCACGCATTCCGCATGACTTTGATTGGTGCAGATGAAACTGTTGAAGTAACTGAAAAACAAGTAACTCCAGATTATTGTAATTTTTATATCGGTCAAGATCAAAGCAAATGGGTGGGTAATGTAAAAAATTACAAAGAGGTTAATTATCAAAATATTTATGATGGAATTGACCTGCAAATGTTGGGCTTGCAGAATAGTTTGAAATATAATTTTATTGTTGCCCCCCAGGCGCATACCAAAGATATACAGCTTTATTACGAAGGCCTGGAAAGCATAGCCCTTCAGAAGGGTGCCTTGTTATTGAAGACGAGCATCAATGAAATTTCAGAACAGAAGCCCTTTGCATTTCAATTGAAAAATGGGAAACAGGTAGAAGTACCCTGCGAATTTATCTTAACCGGCACAACGGTTAGTTTTAATTTCCCTAAGGGATACGATAAAAATAGTGAACTGATCATTGATCCGATTTTGGTATTTGCCGCTTCAACAGGTTCAACCGCAGATAACTTTGGAATGACCGCCACCTATGATTCTCAGGGCTCCTTGTATGCTGGAGGGACTTGTTTTAGCCAGGGTTACCCAACAACTTTAGGTGTTTTTGATGCCACCTATAATGGTATTAGTCAATCAGGAAGAACTGATGTAACTATTACAAAATATGATCCCACAGGAACATCCCTGCAATATTCCACCTACCTGGGAGGAGCAAACAGTACTGAAATTGTGAGCAGTTTGGTAGTAAATGCACAAAATGAATTAATGCTGTTCGGAGCCACCGGCTCAAATGATTTCCCTGTTACAACAGGTGCTTATGATGTGACTTTTAACGGAGGTGTATTTTTATCATTTGCAGCCAATGGTACTGAATATGGAAATGGTACGGATCTTTATGTGACAAGGTTTAACAGTGCCGGTACCAGTTTATTAGCATCCACTTATGTGGGAGGAACACAAAATGACGGGGCAAATCAAAGTAATATACTGGCTTACAATTATGGTGATTATTACCGCGGGGAGATACAGGTAGATAATGCCGGTAATTGTTATATAGCCAGTTGTACCTATTCATCTGATTTTCCTACCACCACGGGTTGTCCTCAACCAATTGCCGGTGGCGGTTTAGATGGTGTTGTGTTTAAAATGACCCCCGGCTTAACGGCCTTAACTTGGAGCACCTACGTTGGTGGAATGGCCGATGACGGCTGTTATGCGCTTACAATTGATAATTTATTGAATGTTTATACAACAGGAGGAACAGCCAGCACTAATTTCCCTGTTACATCAGGAACATTGGATACCACTTATAATGGCGGTATTACAGACGGTTTTATTACAAAAATGAAAAGTGATGGTTCAGAAATAATGAATTCAACCTTCGTAGGAACAACGGCTTACGACCAATCCTTTCTGATCCAGTTTGATAAGAATTTCAATCTTTATATTATTGGGCAATCAGAAGGCGTAATGCCTGTATCTGCCGGAGTTTATTCAAATCCCAATAGCAAACAATTCATCTGGAAAATAGACAGCACACTAAGCACTAAACTTTTTACAACCATTTTTGGCAATGGCAACGGGCAGGTAAATATTTCTCCTTCCGCATTTTTAGTAGATGGTTGCGATAATATTTATGTGTGTGGCTGGGGCGGTAATATTTTAACAGGCATCCCCACTACCAATATGCCTCTCACTCCCAACGCGTTGCAGGCAACAACGGATGGATTTAATTTTTATTTATTTGTACTGGCTCCTGATGCTACTTCATTATTGTATGCTACTTATTTTGGCGGAAGCCAAAGCCAGGAGCATGTGGATGGCGGTACCAGCCGTTTTGATAAAAAAGGAATTGTTTATCAGGCCGTGTGTTCGGGCTGTGGCGGAAATGATGATTTTCCGGTAACCCCAGGTTCTTGGCCCAATACAGGAACGAATGTTAATCATTCATTCAATTGCAACGAAGGAGTTTTCAAGTTTGATTTTCAGGCCGCAGGTGTGAGCGCAGAACTTCTTACAGTACCCAATGATACTGTTTGTGTGGGAACTCCTGTTGTTTTTAATAATACAAGTACTAATGCGTTTAATTATGTATGGAATTTTGGTGATGGCTCTGCCTTTAATACTACGGTTTCGCCAAGTCATATATTTACTGCTCCCGGTAATTACGATGTAATGCTAATCGCTGTGGATTCATCAGGATGTATTTTGTCGGACACTGCTAATTTAGTGGTGGTAGTTTTACCTCCTCCGGTTGTGAACCTTGGAAATGATATTATTTTGTGCCAGACACCAAGTGTGCTTCTTGATGCAGGAACTTCCGGAACTATTTACACATGGTCCACAGGAGCCACTTCTCAAACCATTGTGGCAACAACAGTGGGAACATATTGGGTAACTGTGGGTAATGGTGCCTGCTCCGATTCCGATTCCATAAACATCCTGCAGGTAGTGGAACCCGAGCTTGGTGCCGATACTATTTTGTGTGTAGGACAAGTTGTACCACTAAATGCTCCATCGTCCGCAGTAGCCTACCAATGGTCAACAGGGGCAACCTCACAAACAATTGTAGCCGGTTCTGCGGGACAATATTGGGTATCTGTTAATTGGGGTACCTGTCAAACAAAAGACACCATCAACATTGCAACCATTCCATATCCCGTTGTTAATCTGCCGGCAACTGCGCAAATCTGTCCGGGAGATTCAGTATTGCTAGATCCCGGAAACAACACCGATGCCACCTATCTGTGGTCAACAGGTGAAGCAACACAATCTGCTTCTTTTTTTACCGGAGGCACTTACTCTGTAAAAGTTTCAAATCAACAATGCAGCATCTGGGATAGCACTGTTGTGGTTGGCGTTGCGCCTATCCCTTTGGACGATTACGTTACGCTTTGTAATGTAGAAAAGTATACACTCGATGCCGGACCTGCCGGAGTCAGCTATTTGTGGTCAACAGGTGAAACCTCACAAAAAATAGATATAAAAGTGGCGGGCAAATACTGGGTTGTAATGAATACCAGCCTGTGTACATTAAATGATACTATCATTGTTGATGGCAGTTTGGGCTCCGGTGTGTTGTGGTTTCCAAACTCATTTACTCCCAACGGAGATCAGTTGAATGATTTTTTTATGGTTAAAGGATTGGATATCACTTATTTTCAAATGATGATATTTAACCGTTGGGGAGATCTTATTTTTGAAACAGAAAAATTAGATTCAGGATGGAATGGTATGCGCAATGGGAAGTTGGTAGAGCTCGATGTATATGTATGGAAAGTGAAATACAAAACCTTATGTGACAAGAATCTTGTTAAAACAAAAATAGGACATGTTTCCGTTATTCGTTGATGTATTGAAGCTGTAAAAAACTTAACTTACTGCCGGGTTCATTAATGGATACAATGGTCATTCCGACCGAAGCGGAGGAATCTTGTTTTTCGCAGAAGGATGTTTATTGTTTTAATCAACAAAAAGATTCCTCCGCTTCGGTCGGGATGACTCTGAAATCGAGATTCGAAATAAAAATGTTTAAGTCTTTTTAAGAAATTTTTTTTTAATGAAACAAACAGCAATCAATTTTATTTTTTTATTTCTGCTGTTTATATTTTCATTCAATGGCTTTGCCGGTGATATAAAAACCAACACACCGCAAAGCACGATCAGGTTTACCGAAAATAAAAATCAGTGGGATAAAAAGGTATTGTACCGCGCACAGCTCGATGGTGGTGTTTTGTTCCTCCAAAAAAACTGCTTTACATACAGTTTTTATGATAAAGAAACACTTCGTGAAAATCATATAGCTAAGCCCTCAATCCCCTCTCCAATTGGAAACATTGCAGGAGCTGAGGTAATCCGTTCCCATGCCTTCCGTATGACGTTTTTAAATTCCCAAACTACCGTTCAAACATCCGCGAAACAACCAACTACAGACTATTGCAATTTTTTTATTGGCAATGATAAAAACAAATGGGCCGGAAATGTAAAAAATTATACGGAGGTAAATTACCAAACTATGTATAATGGAATTGATCTGCAGGTGCTGGGTTTACAAAACAGTTTGAAATATAATTTTATTGTGGCGCCCCTTGGTAACCCTGATGATATAAAGCTTTTTTATGAGGGGCTCGATAAAATAAAAATTGAAAAAGGTGCATTAAAATTAACAACTAGCATAAATGAAATAGTAGAACAACGTCCCTATGCATATCAGTGGATAAAAGGAAAGCAGGTAGAAGTGCCTTGTGAATTTGTTTTAAAGAATTCAACCGTAAGCTTTCATTTCCCTCGTGGATATGCCAAAGAGGTGGAATTAATAATTGATCCTGTTTTGGTTTTTGCCGCTTCTTCGGGTTCTTCATCGGATAATTTTGGAATGTCTGCCACCTATGATTCTGATGGTAATTTGTATTCGGGTGGAACCTGCTTTGCACAAGGTTTTCCTACTACGCTCGGTGCTTACGATATCACCTATAATGGCGTTGTACAACCAGGAAGAACCGATGTAGTAATTACCAAATATGATGCTACAGGCGTTTCTTTAATTTATTCAACCTACCTCGGTGGAGCGAATAGTACCGAAGTGGTAAGTAGTTTGGTAGTAAATGCACAAAACGAATTGATGTTGTCCGGAGTTACAGGATCTAATGATTTTCCGGTTACTACCGGTGCGTATGACGTTACTTTTAATGGTGGCGTTTATTTAAATTATGCTCCTAATGGAACCGAATATTTTAATGGAAGTGATCTGTATGTAGCTCGCTTTAATGCTGCAGGAAGCAGTTTGCTCTCAAGTACTTACATTGGTGGTAGTTTGAATGATGGTATAAATTCCAGTGGAACCCTCGTTTATAACTATGGTGATTATTACCGGGGTGAGATCCAGCTTGATCCCTATGGTAATTGTTATGTTGCCAGTTGCGCTTACTCTGCAAATTTCCCTACTACGCCTGGAGCCGCACAACCTGCTGCCGGTGGCGGTTTAGATGGAGTTGTGTTTAAAATGGATGCTACACTTTCTACGTTATTGTGGAGTACCTATGTTGGTGGTACAGCTGACGATGCCTGCTATGCAGTCGCTTTAGACGACTCTTCAAATGTGTATGCTACAGGTGGAACCGCAAGCAGTAATTTCCCAATAACGGGAGGAGCTTTAAGCACAGTATATAACGGTGGTATTACCGATGGATTTATTACTAAAATAAAAAACGATGGATCGGTTATTTTAAATTCAACATTCATCGGCACTTCGCAATACGACCAATCCTTCTTTGTTCAATTAGATAAAGACAATGATGTGTATATCATCGGTCAAACCTTAGGCGTGATGCCGGTTTCAGGTGGTGTGTATTCCAATGCAAACAGCAAACAGTTTATATGGAAATTAAATAATTCCCTGAACACACAGGTTTTTACTACTGTTTTTGGTAATGGGAACGGAAATATAAATATTTCTCCTGCAGCATTTTTAGTTGATTTTTGTGAAAACATTTATGTCTCCGGTTGGGGAGGTCATATTTTAACGGGAGTACCAACCAACAACATGCCACTCACCGGAAATGCTATACAGCCTACTACCGATGGTTTTAATTTTTATTTATTTGTACTTTCAACGGATGCGGCATCACTCATTTACGCAACTTATTTTGGAGGCGCACAAAGCCAGGAACATGTGGATGGCGGCACCAGCCGTTTTGATAAAAAAGGAATTATATATCAATCGGTTTGTGCGGGCTGTGGCGGGAATGATGATTTTCCGGTAACTCCCGGCTCCTGGCCCAATACAGGAACCAATGTAAATCATGCTTTAAATTGCAACAACGGGGTTTTTAAATTCGATTTCCAGGTACCAATTGTTGAAGCAAATTTTATAATTAATTATACGAACGGATGTGCACCGGTTACTGTTACTTTTAATAACCAGAGTTCTACAGGTTCGACATTTTTATGGGATTTCGGTGGTGGGGATACCACATCTGTTATTGCAAACCCAACCAGAACGTATACAGTGCCCGGCACCTATCTGGTACAGTTGTATGTAAACGACCCTTCAACCTGTAACGCTTTGGATACAGCCTATCAGTATATAACAGTATACCCATCCATTGCAAGCAATTTCGATTTTGTTATTCCAGCATGTACCAACCAGGTTGCGTTTTATGATTCCTCTGCTGTTGCTCCAACTTCCTGGCTATGGTATTTTGATGATGGTGATTCATCTGCTTTTCAAAATCCACAACATACCTATACTTCAACCGGTGCGTATGATGTACAACTGATATCCTCAACAATTAATGGTTGTAAAGACACCCTGATAAAGCAGGTTAATTTTTTTGAAAGCCCTCCCATATCTGTAAGTCCCGCAGTAACTATTTGTAAAGAAAACACCACTCAATTAACTGCCTCAGGAGGCTTTGAGTATAGCTGGTCGCCAATTACAGATTTATCCGACCCTTCAATTTCCAATCCTATTGCAGGTCCTGACACCACTACCACATACACCGTTACTGTTTCAAGTGTAAATGGATCGGGTGATACCTGTATTCAAATTGCAACTGTTCAGGTAACTATAAGCCCCGCACCAACAATGACGAGCACCAACAGTGCCGCAATTTGCACGGGAGGCACAGTAACTATTCCATTAACAAGTAGTGTAAGCTCTACCTATTCATGGATCGCGGCCGACAATGTAAACACAACAGGTGAAAGTACTACATCGCAAACCGGGAGCCCATTGAGTAATACCTTAACAAATAATACCGCATCGGCCGAAACAGTTACCTATACAGTAACACCAACATCAAGTCCTCAAGGTTGCCTGGGAACACCGCAAACAGTATTAGTATCCGTAAATCCAAGCCCGGTTATGACAAGCCCGGCAAGTGCAACAATTTGTAATGGAAATATGGTAAGCATACCATTAACAAGCGACCATACATCTACTTATACTTGGATTGCAGCCAACAATCCAAATACTACCGGTGAGAGCCTTACCACACAAACGGGAACACCACTAAGTAATACGATATTTAATAATACAATAGTTGTTCAAACAGTAAGTTATACCGTAACACCAACATCAAGTCCGGAAGGCTGCGTAGGTACTCCTCAAACCGTAACCGTGACCTTAACTCCTTCTCCAACCATGACCAATGCGGACACGGCAACAATTTGCGATGGAACCATGGTAAGCATTCCATTAACAAGCACCATGGCATCTACGTATACCTGGATTGCTGCTGATAACGTAAATACTACCGGTGAAAGCACTACCCAGCAAACCGGCAGTCCGCTGAGTAATACGATCACCAACATTTCCACATCCATTCAGTCGGTGATCTATACCGTAACACCCACTTTGATCAGCGGTACCTGTGCCGGGATCTCGCAAACCGTAACAGTGACTGTTATTCCTCCACCAACCATGACCAGCCCGCTTACAGCCGCTATTTGCAGTGATGAATTGTTTAGTATTCCACTAACAAGCAACGTAACTTCTACCTACTCATGGATAGCGGCCGACAATGTGAATATAACAGGCGAAAGTACTACAACACAAACAGGTAGTCCATTAAGTAATACATTGATAAATAATAGTACTTCTGTTCAAACGGTGAGCTATACAGTAACACCAACATCAAGCCCCGATGGTTGTGCGGGTGTTCCTCAAACTGTAACAGTAACTGTTTATAGTGATATTATAGCGGATTTTGATTTTGTAAAAGTACCTTGTACCAACCAGGTAACATTTTATGATTCATCAGCTGTTGCTCCCGTTTCCTGGCTTTGGTATTTTGATGATGGAGATTCGTCAATGCTTCAAAACCCGCCACACACTTATGATACATCGGGTACGTATAACGTCCAGTTGATAACGTCCACTATAAATGGTTGTGCAGATACTGTTATTGTTCAGGTTAATTTTGCTGCGGCAACTCCTGTGATGGTTAGTCAAAATGATACTATTTGTAAAGGAAACAGCACACAATTAATTGCTTCCGGAGGTTTTTCTTATTTATGGACCCCATCAACAGGTTTGAGCAATCCTGCTATTTCTGATCCAGTAGCAAGTCCCGATACTACAACAATATATAGTGTATCTATTTCAACACTGGATACATTTGGTGATACATGTATGAGCGTTTTAACAACCACAGTTTACGTTATTGACCCATCATTGTATTCTATAGATGCAACAACTGACGATGATACATTGGTGGAGGGACAATCAACAACTATCCATGCAATTACAGATTCAACATTAACAGTTAATTGGTCGCCTTCAACAGGCCTGAATAGTACCAATTCGTTTAACCCGGCCGCTACCCCCGAAAACACTACAACATACACTGTTTCTATACTGGATTCGGTGGGTTGCCCTAAAACAGCCAGGGTTACCATTTATGTGATGTCGAAAGAATGTGATCCTGCCGATATTTTTGTTCCTAACACCTTTACGCCTAATGGTGATGGCAACAATGATATTTTATATGTACGAGGGAATGAAATAACTGAACTTTATTTTGCGGTTTACAACCGTTGGGGTGAACTGATTTTTCAAACCTCTGATATGAAAAAAGGCTGGGAAGGAACCTATAAGGGCGAGAAAGCGGATCCTGCGGTATTTGCATGGTATATAAAAGCAAAATGTTTTAATGGCGATGAATTGAAAAAGAAAGGGAACGTAACTTTGGTAAGGTAAAGGGCCGGTTGATTCACAATAAATTTGTTGATTTATAGTTGATAGAAAAGCGGGAGGAAGGACGTAAAAAAAAGGAAAAATGAAAAGAGTTTTGTATATTTGTTAGTGATGTAAAATCAGCATAAACGGAATCTATACCCCTTGAAAGACGGGATTAAAAATGAAGACCAAACATTATATTCTATTAGTATTTTTAACGCTCTTTTCGTTAAAAAATTTCGCTACTCACATTGTGGGTGGAGAAATTTATTATGATTGTTTGGGCGGTAATAATTATAGAATTACCCTAAAGCTTTACCGCGACTGCTATAATGGAATACCCCCTTTTGATAATCCCGGTACTGTTTTTATTTTTAACAGTTCAGGAACGTTTCTGGATAGTTTACAGATCCCTGCCCCTTCATCTGTTATTTTGCCTTTTCCTTTGAGCAACCCCTGCCTCACGCCACCAACAGATATTTGTGTTGAAGAAGCGATTTACCAGGTAGTGGTGAATTTACCTCCGCTTGCCGGGGGATACGATTTTACCTATCAACGATGTTGCAGAAATGGTACAATATTAAATCTGATCAGTCCCGGAGATGTGGGTTCAACCTATATGGCCCACATTCCCGATCCGGGTTTGGCAGTTTGTAATAGTAGTCCTCACTATAATAATTTTCCTCCCATTTTTTTATGTGCCGGTGTACCTTTAAATTTTGATCACTCAGCTACCGACCCTGATGGAGACTCCCTGTATTATCAATTGTGCGATGCGTTTACCGGCTTAAGTCCCAGCTGCCCGATATTAGGACCCCAGGCCGCTGGTGGTTGCCCTCAGGTTGCCTCTTCTCCTCCTGCACCTTTTGTACCCTGGCTTGCCCCTTATAACGGTTCATACCCAATGAGTTCATCTCCTGCTTTAGCGGTGAATCCGGTAACAGGTTTAATGACCGGAACCCCTAATATGGTCGGACAATGGGTAATAGCAGTATGTGTAAGTGAATACAGGAATGGAGTATTGTTAGATATTAATAAACGGGATTTTCAATTTAATGTGGTGAACTGCGGAATACCTGTGGCATCTATCCCTGTGCAGCAACCCTTTTGTTTTGGAACACCTTCCAACTTTTCACAAAATTCTATAAATGCGTTTACCTATCATTGGGATTTTGGCGATCCGGGTACAAGTTTGGATACGTCAAATGTTTTCGCACCAACATGGACGTATGCAAGTTTGGGAACCTATACCTTAACATTGATCGTTAATCCTAATACCGTTTGTACAGATACAGCAACACTCACAGTTACCGTAAACCCATTGCCTGCAATGACCAGCCCTGCAACAGCAACAATTTGCAGCGGAGGCACAGTAAGCATACCTTTAACAAGCTCCTTAGCATCTACCTATACATGGGTAGCGGCAAACAACCCAAATACAGCAGGCGAAAGCACGGCCGTGCAATCAGGAAGTCCTTTGAGTAATACAATTACAAACAATTCTTCTGCCGTTCAAACAGTAACATACACTGTAACACCAACTTCAACACCAGAGGGTTGTGTGGGAACTTCACAAACAGTAACCGTTACAGTAAATCCTCCACCAACAATGACCAGTCCCAATACTGCAACAATTTGTAATGGCGGCAATGTATCTATTCCATTAACAAGCAACTGGCCATCAACTTATACCTGGATCGCAGCCGACAATTCAAACACCACCGGTGAAAGCACTACAATACAATCTGGGAGTCCTTTAAGCAATACATTAACAAATAATACCGGATCAGTTCAAACCGTTACCTATACAGTAACGCCAACATCAACACCAGAAGGCTGTACAGGAACTCCTCAAACTGTAACCGTAAGTATAATGCCAACACCAGCAATGACCAGTGTTAGCAGTGCAACTATTTGCAGCGGGGGTACCGTTAGTATTCCTTTAACAAGTTCCTTAACCTCCAGCTTTTCATGGCTTGCAAGCGACAACCTGAATACAACCGGTGAAAGTACCACGGCACAAACAGGAAGCCCATTAACAAATACGATAACAAATAATACCGGATCAGTTGAAACTGTAACCTATACAGTAACACCAACTTCCACTCCGGAAGGATGTCCGGGAACTCCACAAACGTTAACAGTAAGTGTAAATCCATTACCAGGTATGACCAGTCCAAACACCGCAACAATTTGCAGTGGAGGAATTTTAAATATAGTTTTAACCAGTAACAATGCCTCCACCTTTTCCTGGATAGCGTTAAGCAATCCGAATACCAATGGTGAAAGCACCACTGCACAAGCAGGAAGCCCAATAAATGACAGTATATTTAATAATACAACATCGGTTCAAACTATTATCTATACGGTAACACCAACATCAAGCCCTGAAGGCTGCGTTGGAACACCACAAACGTTGACTGTAACTGCAAACCCTGCCGCCAATATGACCAGCCCCGACAGCGCCACCATTTGTACCGGTGGCACTCTTAACATTCCATTAACCAGCAATTACCCTTCTCCATATACATGGATTGCTTCAGATAATGTGAATACAACAGGCGAAAGTCTTACACTTCAAGCAGGAAGCCCATTGAATAATACAATAAGCAACAACTCCACTTCTATACAATATGTAAATTATATTGTTACTCCTACTTTTTTTAACGGCCTTTGTCCAGGTATTCCGCAACAGTTAGTTGCAACAATAATTCCTACTCCAACCATTACAAACCCTGTTACCGCAACAGTTTGCAGTGGAGGGACCTTAAGTATCGCTTTAACAAGCAATGTGAATTCCACGTATTCGTGGATAGCAGCAGACAATCCAAATACAACAGGAGAAAGTGTTACCACACAAACCGGAAGTCCATTAAGTAATGTGTTAGTAAACAACACGGCATCGGTTGAAACGGTGATCTATACAGTAACGCCAACATCAAGCCCGGATGGCTGCCCCGGAACTCCCCAAGACATAACGGTGACTGTAAATCCTTCACCATCAATGACCAGCCCTCCAAGTGCAACAATTTGTAGTGGGGATTCTGTGAGCATTGCATTAACAAGTAATAACGCCTCAACGTTTGCATGGATCGCTACGAACAACCCAAATACAACAGGTGAAAGCACAGCCTCACAAACAGGAAGTCCATTAAATGATCTGATAATAAGCAGTACAGCAGTGGTTGAAACGGTTGTTTATACAGTAACACCAACATCAACCCCCGAAGGCTGCGCAGGCGCTCCACAAACCGTGAATGTTAGCGTAAACCCTGCATCAAACATGACCAGTCCTAACAGCGCAACAATTTGTAATGGAGGTACCGTAAGCATACCATTAACAAGTACTTTGGCATCTTCTTATAGCTGGGTTGCTGCCGACAATGTGAATACAACAGGTGAAAGCACCACTCCACAAACAGGAGGTCCTTTAACTGATTTAATAACCAATACTTCTGTTTCGATTCAATCGGTAATTTATACGGTAACACCAACCTCAACAGCCGATGGTTGCCCTGGAATTCCTCAAACAGTAACTGTAACCATAATTCCGACACCAACAATTACAAGTCCTCTTCTCGACTCTATTTGCAGTGATGGTACAGTAAATATTCCCTTAACAAGTAACATATCCTCTACCTACTCATGGATTGCGACAGACAATGTAAATACAACAGGCGAAAGCACTATTTCACAAACAGGAAGCCCCTTAAATAATACCTTAACAAATAATACAACATCAGTTCAAAATGTGATCTATACGGTAACACCAACATCAAGTCCGGATGGCTGTGCAGGAACTCCACAAATAATAACAATAACCGTTTTTGGTGATTTTACGGCCGATTTTGATTTTGTAAAAACGCCTTGTACCAACCAACTCACTTTTTATGATTCATCAGCTATTGCGCCTTTTTCATGGCTTTGGTATTTTGACGATGGTGATTCATCCACCATTCAAAACCCTATCCATACCTATACTTCAGCCGGCACGTATGATATTCAACTGATAGCATCAACAGTAAATGATTGTAAAGACACTGTTGTTGTTCAGGCTAATCTTGCTCCGGTAATTCCGGTTACGGTTAGTCCAAATGATACTATTTGTAAAGGAAATAATTTACAATTGATTGCCACAGGAGGTGTTTCATACACCTGGTCACCTGCTGCAGGTTTAAGTAATGCCCTTATCGCTGATCCGGTTGCATCCCCGGACACTACTACCATTTATAATGTTAGCATTGTAACTGTTGATGTATTTGGTGATACATGTGTACAAAACCTAACAACAACAGTTCATGTTACTGACCCGGGACTATATACTGTTTTTGCAACAACAGATGAAGATACTTTGGTGCAAGGACAATCAACAACAATCCATGCTATTACTGATCCAAGCTTAACAGTGATCTGGTTGCCATCAATTAGCCTTAATGATCCTAATTCATTTAATCCAACAGCCACTCCGCAGAGTACTACAACATACACTGTGTCGATATTAGATTCGGATGGTTGCCCAAAAACAGCCAGTGTTACTATTTATGTGATGTCGAAAGAATGTGATGTTGCCAATGTATTTGTTCCAAACACATTTACACCCAATGGGGATGGTAATAATGATGTTTTATACGTTAGAGGAAAAGAAATAAAGGAACTTTATTTTGCAGTTTATAACCGTAGAGGTGAGTTGATCTTTGAAACTACAGATAAAAACAAAGGCTGGAATGGCATGTATAATGGGGCGAAATCAGATCCCGATGTATTTGCATGGTATTTAAGAGCGAAATGTTTTAATGAGGACGAGTTGATTAATAAAGGGAATGTTACATTGATTAGGTAAGATTCAAGAAGCAAGATTTAAGAAGCAAGTACGATGAAAACAAAAAAAATATTTTTAATAGGCGCATTATATCTTGCATCTTGCATCTTGCATCTTGCATCTTCCTTCGCTCAGGATATTCATTTGTCGCAGTTTAATTCATCGCCACAAAATTTGAATCCTGCCCAAACAGGTATGTTTGATGGCGATTGGCGCTTTGTGGGAAATCACAGGAGTCAATGGGCTGCCATTCCTGTTCCATATAAAACATATTCACTCTCTACCGATACACGATTAAAAAAGAAATTTTTAAATGGTACTCCCGGACTCGGATTGCTTATAAATACAGATAAAGCAGGAGATTCGAAATTTAGCACTACACAAATTTGTTTGTCCGGAGCATTTATTAAAAGACTGGGCCCGGATTCTACACACTTTATTTCTATTGGTGTTCAGCCTGGATTTACAACAAAAAGTTTTAATATTAATGCACTTACTTTTGACAATCAATACGATGGCGACAATTATAATGCGGCATTAAGCAGTGGAGAAAGTTTTAACAAAACCCGGATCACCTATTTTGATCTGGGTGGAGGGGCAACATATTTGTGGAAAAAAACACAACGTATGCAAGCAAGTATAGGGGCTTCTGCCTTTCATTTGAACAGGCCAAAACAATCTTTTTTTAATGATAAAGATATCAGGCTGGATGTAAAAACAATAATTAATGGGATCGTTGAATTCCCTGTGGCTTACCAATTAGATATAGTGCCCAGCATCATGTACCAGCGACAAGGGAAATACAAAGAAACAGTTTTAGGCTTGTTTGGAAAATACTATTTACAACCTTTTAATGGGATGACAACGGCTCTTTCTCTTGGAGGTTTTTATAGAATGAAAGATGCATTTATTATAGCAGCAAATATGGAATATCGAAGTTTTAATGTTGGCATTAGTTATGATGTAAATACTTCTAAACTTACTGAAGCAACAAATAATCGCGGAGGATTTGAAATTTCGGTGATCTATATTTTTAAAAAGGAAGTTCCTTTTGTTGCCAAAAAACGTGTTTGTCCAATTTATATGTAGTTTATGATTTTTAAAGAACGCAATAAAAATAAAATAAGTAATTGTGTTAACAGGAGAAAATTTCTTTTCTCATTTACCATTCTTATCTTATTTAACATCTTCTGTCTTGTACAATCTCTCCATGCCCAAAAACTAAAAACGCTGATCGAGAATGGTGATAAGGCCTTTGCTGACAATGATTTTTTTGGAGCCGCCATTTATTATAATCAGGCTATTTTACAAGATTCTACAGACATTGCATTACAATATAAATACGCAGAGGCAAGCAGGCTCAATTATGATTTTGATATTGCCGACCACTGGTATAACAAAGTATATAAAACGGATGCACAGGGGAAATTATATCCTGAATGTCCTTTTTGGTTGGCAACGATAAAAAAGAGCAAAGGGAAATATAAGGATGCAAAAAAATTATTTGACAAATACGCCAAGAAAAACAAAAAAAAGAAAAACGATTATTTTGTAAAAAAAGCGATACAAGAAGTCGCTGCATGTGATTATGCTAATTTACTTATTGCAAGTGCCGATAAAAGTATCAATATCGTTCATCTCGATACATCCGTAAACAGTAAGGTTTCGGAATACGCTCCCATTCAGCTCGATAGTGTTTTATACTTTTCATCCTTACGGAATGCAACAGATCGCGATAAAAAAAACAATCTTAATTATAATAAAATTTATACCGCAACTCAGGATAGTATCAAATGGCAAAAAGCAAAAGAGTTAGATACACTTTTTAATAAAGAAGGCGTGCACAATGCCAACACGGCTTTTAATGCGGATAATACAAAAGTTTATATTACACGTTGTGATCAGAAAAACGCAACGGATTTTAATTGTGAAATTTATTTTTCTGAATTTAAAACCGGCCATTGGGGAGCCTTGCAAAAATTACCGGCTGAAATCAATGCTCAAGGCTATACGAATACCCAGCCTGCAATTGGTTTTTTGGGAGAGGAAGAGGTGTTGTTTTTCTCCTCCAACCGGCCCGGAGGCGAAGGCAGAATGGACATTTGGTATAGCAAAGTAAATGCGGATGGCAGTTATGGAAAACCTGTAAATGCAGGTAAAAAAGTAAACACCCTTGATGATGAGATCACTCCCTTTTATTGTAAGCCCTGCCAGGAATTATTTTTCAGTTCCACCTGGCATAAGGGCTTGGGAGGTTTTGATATTTTTAAAAGCTATTATAAGAACAATGAACTGGGAGAACCACAAAATGTGGGTATCCCGGTCAATAGCAGTTACAACGATATTTATTTTTCGATCAGTTCAAAAAGAACCGAAGCTTTTTTATCTTCAAACCGGCCGGGCTCCTTCTTTGAAGAAAAAGAAAGTTGTTGCAATGATATTTATATGTTTAAAATTCCCGGAGTTCCGGGCATTGAAGAACCGCCTAAAAAGGTAGATAGTACACAAATTTTTGTGGCTGAGATGAAACTACTTGTTCCGCTTACCTTGTATTTCCACAATGATGAGCCCGACAAAAAAACGTTGGCAATAACCACAACAAAGAATTATAAAAAAACCTACGAAGATTATTCTGCGATGCGGGATCTTTATAAAAAAGAATATTCGAAAGGTGCAAAAGGAACAGATCTGGATCGTGCAAATAATGATATTGATGTATTGTTTGAAGACTCCGTTGATGCAGGAATGCAGGATCTTGAAAAGTTTGCTCAACTGATGTTAAAAGTTTTAAAAGATGGTGAAAAAGTAAGCATCACCATGAAAGGATATTGCAGTCCGCTTGCTTCAACTGATTACAATGTAAATCTAGCAAAACGAAGGATATCAAGTCTTCGCAACTATTTTATGGAATATGAAAATGGTGTATTTGTGCCTTATGTGAATAATACCAACGAGAACGAAGCCAGCATCGCTTTTTTTAATGAAGACATTGGTGAATTAAAAGCCCGACCTAATGTGAGTGATGATTATTACGATACTAAAAATTCTATTTTTAATCCTGCAGCAGCCATTGAACGCAAAATTCAAATTATTGCGGTTTCAACAGTTTCTTCGAAAAAGGATTTAAAAACGGAAACACTTAATACACCTCCGGATACTGTCAAACCACTGGTCATCGTGCCAGAACGTGTCGATTCGGTAAATGTGACTCCCGTTATAACCCCAATAATAACTAAGGCAGGAGGTTTTGCTATACAGGTGGGTGTGAGTAGTCATTTAGCAAAAGCCAAGGCTACCGAATCATCACTTAAAAAAGCGTTTAAACAACCGGTAATAATTGTCAGTGAAGGAGGAGTCTTTAAAGTAAGGATCAGCGGATTTGATACCTATGATGATGCAAAATTGCTTCTGTCAAAAATTCGTGAATCTGGATTTCCTGATGCGTTTATTGTTTCACCAAAAAAAGAATAAAAACCAACGACTTGCCACAGAGACACAGAGAGCATGGAGTTGCAAGGTGGTCGAGTTTTTTGAACCTGTATTTATTTAATATAATTTTTTCCTTGGTTCTCTGTTTTCTTCGTGTCTCCATGGTTTGGTCTTCCACAAAGAAATTCTTAAAACTGATTTCTAAAACAACGCATCGCAAACGCTTCCAGTTCGTTCACAGTTTCTTTAGGAGCTTCGTAAAAGCCCATGTGTCCTACATCTTCAAGCATCAAAACGGATGGATACATACATAATCCTATTTGCAGATACATGGCTTCGTAATTAATTACAGTGTCTTTTTTACCAATAATAAACAGCACAGGATAATCTGCAAACTTTAAGATCATATCCCGGCTTTTGCGTTCCTTCATACCTTCCAGGCTATTGATGATGGACTGTTTGGAAATGGCAGCGGCAATACGTTTTACTTTTTCTACTTCGGGTATAATTTTGTTTAAATTTTCGGGAGCAAATAATGATGTTACCACTTCATTAATGTAATGTTTGTGCTCTTTTTTAACGAGGCGAATTATACGTTCCCTGTCTTTTTTCTTTTGTTCTGTATCAGAAGTGGATGTGGAATGAAACAGGCATAATCCACTTACATTTTCGGGATAAAGTTCAGCAAAAGCCAATGATGCATAGCCCCCCATTGAGTGCCCGGCAATTACATAACGCCTCACTCCAATTTTATCAAGAACCGCTTTTACACTTTGCGCTAACAGTTCCATGCTGTGATAATACCCAATAGAAGGTGTTTTACCATGGCCCGGAAGATCAATGGCAATAACACGAAATTTTTTTGATAGCTTTTTTACAAACTCGCTCCATATCTCATGTGAACCCAAAAAACCATGTAATAATACGATTACGCGGCCTTTACCGGTATCAGTATAATGTACTTTTATTTTTTTGAATTCTGCTTGATACATCTGATGCTGTTTAACTGTGATCCTGCGTTAGGGATTGCAGCGTAAATCCTTTTCTGTTTAGAAAAGATTGAAGCGGAAAGCCCGGTCCTTTCTTTTTAGAAAGGAAACGCCCCCCAATTTATAATTGTAATATTTACTAAATTACTTTTTCTAATTCAACCGATAAGCCTTCCCCGGAAGAGACTTCACGATCCCGGAAAATTCCAGCGTAAGCAACAAGCCTGACACCTTACTCATTGGTAGCTTACTAGCAAAGCACAGATCATCAATTGTTACCGAATCTTTTTCTTTTAAAACATTTACTAATACTTCTTCATCCGCACTTAGCTCCAAAAATAATTTCTTTTGTTGAGGTGCTTTAATATTTTTAGTTTGTTCCCATCCCAGAATATAAACCAGGTCGGCAGCTGATTGAATTAATGCTGCTTTATTCTGTTTAATAAGAGTATTACATCCTTCTGAACATACATCATCAACCCTTCCAGGAAAGGCAAATACATCGCGGTTATAGCTGTTGGCGATATCAGCAGTAATTAGAGAGCCTCCGCTTTTTTTTGATTCTATTACTATTGTTGCATCTGAAATGCCGGCTACAATCCTGTTTCTGCGAGGAAAGTTTTCCCGGTCAGGTGCTGTTTTACTTGTGAAATCAGTAAGCCAGCCACCATTCTCCAGCATTTTCTGAGCCGTTAATTTATGTATTGCAGGGTAGATCCTGTCAAGGCCATGTGCTAATGTACAAACGGTTGGCAGTCCATTATCAAGTGCCGCCTTGTGTGCACAAATATCAATTCCGTAGGCTAATCCACTTACTATCAAAACATTGTGAATTGCCAGATCGGCAATTAATTTTTCACACATTTTTTTTCCATATTCGGTAGCCTCGCGCGTTCCAACAATGCTAATGATCTTTTCCGAATTAAGGTTCACATTCCCCTTGTAATATAACATTACAGGGCTGTCTTCACAATAGGTCAATCGTTTTGGGTAATCGCTGTCTAAGTAAAAAAGTGGTTGGATATTGTTTTTTTCAATGAACTTTATTTCTTCTTCGGCAAGTTCAAAAATCGTGTGATTTACAACTGCATTGGAATGCATACTTCCTATTCCCGGGATTTTTTCGAGTGATGATTTTTTTTCTTCAAAAACAGCTTGTACACTTCCACAATAGGCAACAAGACGTTTGGCCAATATATCCCCGATGTTGGGAATAAGTGTAAGTGCAATTTTATATTTTAAATTATCAAGCATGTTTTTTTGAAATACAATAATTTGTATATTGCACTATTGTTTTAAACAAAAGTAAAAAAATTAAGAACAAATATTTTAGTATTAAATTTTAATCCAGGTGCACGCATTTCTCCCGAAATTTTAACCGCGAGATCAAAAGCTTTTAGGTATTGGGTTTCAAAAAAAAAACTATGAAAAAAATTTTTACGCTATTATTTTTTATTCCGGTTGCGGGCACTGTTATGGCTCAAAACGCCTTCATTAAAGGAACTATTGCCGATTCAAAAACCAAAGAAACCATAGTTGGTGGTAGTGTGGTGGTGGATGAAACCACCGGAACAGCTACTGATATTAGCGGCTCTTATTTTTTTAAAATGCCATCCGGCAAACACAAAGTCGAATTTAAATATGTAGGGTATAAATCGCAGATAAAGAACATCGATGCAAAGGATAATGATACTATCCAAATGGATATTGTGTTGGAGCCTGATTCTAAAACACTAGACATTGTGGTTGTTTCTGCAGGAAGATTTGAACAAAACCTGAAAGAGGTTACTGTTTCCATGGAGGTTTTAAAGCCTGCATTAATTGAAAGCAAAGCACTTGTGTCTATTGATAAAGCTGTTGATCAGGTACCCGGAGTAAATGTAATTGACGGGCAGGCAAACATACGTGGCGGTAGTGGTTTTAGCTATGGTGCCGGCAGCAGGGTGCTTTTATTAGTTGATGAAATGCCAATGCTTGCAGCAGATGCAGGTGATGTGAAATGGTCGTCATTGCCTATTGAAAATTGCGAACAGATAGAAGTTATCAAAGGTGCATCTTCAGCATTGTTTGGATCGGCAGCAATGAATGGTGTAATTAATTTCCGTACCGCTTATGCAAAAGAGGATCCTGAAACTAAAATAAATTTTATGTCAGGTATTTATGATAAACCAAAACGCAGAGAGCTTGTTTGGTGGCCTGACGGTAATCCAACTTATAGCAGTGTAAACGTTACCCATTTGCAAAAGATAGGAAATCTTGACCTTGTGGTAGGAGCTAATTTATTTGACGATGATGGATTCCGTTATCTTAATACTGAACAACGCTACCGTTTCAACACCAATTTACGTTACCGCTTCAAAAAAATACAAGGTTTACAAGTTGGTGTAAATGCAAACAGAGTGAGTACAAAAGGAGGTTTGTTCATATTGTGGGCGCATCCTGATTCTGCTTTATATCCGCAAGGTGGCGATGTTAGTAACTATACTACTTTCCGCACCAATGTTGATCCGTTCGTTAATTATGTTACAAAAAAGAATGGCCGCCACTCTTTAAGAACCCGTTTTTTCAGAACAGAAAATTTAAACAATACCAATCAGCAATCGAGAGGTGACATATACTATTCAGAATATCAATATCAAAAGAAGTTTGCAGGCGGACTTTCCTGGACAGCCGGAACGGTGTTTAATTATGGCGAAGTTCATGCTCAAATGTATGGGAATCACTACAGCACCAATGCTTCCATATTTACACAATTCGATAAAAAATTCAAACGTTTGTCCTTGTCTTTTGGAATACGTGGCGAATATTTTAAAACCGATACCGTTGAAACAAGAGAAAATATTAATTGGTTAGGAGATGCAGCGAGACCAATAGCAAAAAATTCTCCGGTAAAGCCGGTTATGCGTGCCGGTGCAAACTACAAGGTGATGGAGTATACGTATCTTAGAACTTCTTTTGGACAAGGCTTTCGTTTCCCTTCGGTTGCTGAACGTTTTATTCGCACCAGTGCCAGTGGGTTGGATATCTATCCTAACGACAGTTTAAAACCAGAAAGTGGTTGGAGTGCTGAAATTGCCTTAAAACAGGGGGTTAGAATTGGTCAATGGAAAGGGTTTATAGATGTGGCTGCATTTTGGACAGAGTACAGAAACATGATGGAGTTTACTTTTGGAAAATATGGCCCTACTGTTTTACCTGCGAACACTCCGCAATTACTGGGTTTAGGTTTCCAATCGCAAAACATTGGTAATACCCGTATCCGTGGAGTTGAATTATCTGTTATGGGAGAAGGGAAAATGGGGCCTGTTGATGTTACCACCTTATTGGGATATACTTATATTGATCCTCGTCAGACAGATTTTGACCCGGCCATTGATACCGCGCGAAATACTTCAAATACTGATCTGTTGAAATACCGTTATCAGCATAGCGGAAAAGCTGATATTCAGTTTGGATACAAAAAATGGAGTACAGGGGTTAGTTTGCGTGCCAATAGTTATATGGAGAATATTGACCGTGTTTTTGGAGATAACGAAGGTAATTTCCCGGGGATGAAAAAATACCGTTCCGAGCATAATAAAGGTGATGGAATATTTGATTTTAGAATATCATACCAGGTGCATAAAACGTCTAAGATCGCATTCGTAGTCAATAATATATTTAATCGCGAAGTGATGGGACGTCCGGCAGATCTTTTGCCACCACGTGTTTTTGTTTTACAATTGTCAGTTAAAATTTAAAAAAATAGAGCGTTAGAGAAATAGAGATTTGTTGAATTGGAGAATAAATAAATCACTTAATTTCTAATTCAACAAATCACCAAATTTTTAATCATGGCAATACAACATCCTTTAAATTTTAAAAAGTGGATCGATGAAAATCGCCATTTATTAAAGCCACCTATTGGCAATAAAGTAGTGTATGAAAACACCGAATTTATTGTAATGGTAGTTGGTGGCCCAAACTCACGTAAAGATTATCACTATAACGAAAGTGAAGAGTTTTTTTATCAGTTGGAAGGCGACATCGAAGTACAGATTCAGGAAGAAGGGAAGGCCGTAATTGTTCCAATTAAGGAAGGGGATATATTTTTATTACCTCCAAAAGTGCCACACAACCCAAGAAGAGGCGCGAATACCATTGGTTTGGTGATGGAACGCAGGCGCAGAGACAATGAGAAGGATGGTTTGTTGTGGTTCTGTGAAAAGTGCAATAACAAGCTGTATGAAAAATATTTTTCATTAACCAATATTATGACGCAGTTTCAGGAAACCTTCAAAGAGTTTTACGGAAATGTGGATTTGCGTACTTGCAAAAAATGTGGACATGTTATGGAACCGCCAGTTTCGGTTATCGGAGAGAGTTCACACTAATAAGAGGCATGCAGTTTATAATTTGAGTCAACGGTTCTTTTGGTTTAAATCCATATTATCACATAGCAAACAATAATAAAGCCCCTCATAAGAACTGTTCGACCCCTCCAGGGTCGGATGTTTATAGCACAACGATTGCCTATAAATTTAGGACCCGAAGGAGTCCAACTAAAATGCGGAAATTTATCTCACACAATTGTTTATACAACAAAAGAGGCTATCTCAAAAGCGAGGCAGCCTCTTGTTTTTCGTTCTAAGGGCGTATATTACATGTGCTAAAAAGTATGAAGAGAAGGGATTTGTGAAGCTAATTTGCAAAGCCTTTCCTTTTTATGTCCTTTAAGCCTTATTGCCTTACTTCACCAAAGTTACCGTTCCAATATATTTGTGCTCCTTATTAAACATATCGGTAAGTTTGACTTTCCAAACGTATACATCTATCTGGGACTCCTCCTTGCCGCCATTTGACCTTCCGTTCCATTTAGCGTTTTCGGAAGGGATCTGATCTCCATGAAAAATCATGTTTCCCCATCTGTCAAATATCCACAGGTCGTATTTTATGATACCAATGCCGGTACCGAAAAAATAATCATTGATACCATCTTCGTTGGGTGTAAAGGCGTTAGGGATATAAAATACAAAATCACCTTCAATAATCACCGTTTTATAGGCAGTATCTGTACAGCCGTATTGAGAAGAAGTAATTAATGTTATTACATACCTGCCTGTATCCGCAGGGTATTTATGCGGAGGAGGATTTGGAAGGCCTGAAGAGGTATTGTCACCAAAATTCCAATTCCAAAAATCAGTTCCAGTGGCTAAATTTACCAATGAAAAAACCGGGTCGGTAACAGTGGTTATCAGTGGATCGACAGAAAAATCAGCTACCGGGTTTGGATAAACGGTAATGTAACTGCCTTTTGATAAGGTACCAACGCATCCGCTATCTGAAGTAACAGTTAAAGAAATGTTAAAAGAAGCCGGTGAAACAGAATCATTCACGTAACAATGCTCAAAGATTTGAGAATTACTTATTGGGCTGCCGTCTCCAAGATCCCATGTATAGGAGATATTGCTACCCGTAGAAATAAATGATGAATCAGTAAAAGAAATACATAATGGTTCGCAGCCTATTATCGGATTTCCTGTAAAATTCACTACCGGATTTGGGTTTATGGTAATTGGTTTTGTAATTGAATCGGTGCAACCGAAATTAGAGGTGGCCTGCAACTGCACAGCATAAGGATCAGGAGTTGCATATAAATGAGATGTGTTTTGGTTGATATCCACTGGGCCGGCATCTCCAAAATTCCAGGCCCAGGCTTGTATAACATCAGGTGCAGCAATACTGGTTGCATCAATGAACTGCACACTTGTTCCATCACAAATACCAAGAGCAACAGGTGTTGTATTGAACTGTACATCCGGTAAAGGATGTACAGTAACGCTTCGGGTTAATGTGTCTTTACATCCTTTGTTTGTTGTGGAAATCAAAGAAACCGAATATGTTCCGGCAGTATTATACAGGTAATCAGGGTTTTGTACGGTAGCGAAAGCCCCGTCAGTTCCAAAATCCCAAAGCCAGGCATCAATGGTTCCGCTCGAAACGGTAGAAGAATCAGTGAAAACCATATCCCTGTTCAAACAAATATTTTCCGCCCCGAAATTAGCAACCGGCAGCGGGTTCACTGTTACAGTGGCGGTGTCGGGTTGTGCTTGTGAACAGGTTGTTGAGCTTGCATCCTGTACACTTATCAAAGCATATATAAATGTTCCGGCCGTACCGGTCGAAACAGCTATATCAACACTGTTTCCGCTTATTGTGGTTATTGTTTGGTTTGCTCCGCCATTGATGGTGTAAGTAAAAGTATAAGGAGGGGTACCGTTCGCTCCTGTAAAGGTAACATTGGGTGCTGCAACTTGTTGACAAACAACTGTTGTACCTGTTAAAGTTGCGGTTGGCAATGGGTTTACGGTTACGATGGCAATCCCGTTTTGTGCCTGTGAACAAGCTGTTGAACTTGAGTCCTGCACACTTATCAAATTATAGGTAAATGTACCCACCACTGTTGAAGGGGCCAATATAGTGGTACTGTCGCCTATGCCTGAGGTTAGTGTCTGATCGGGTCCACTGTTGAGTGTGTAGGTGAATGTATAAGGAGGTATACCGTTAGCTCCTTTGAAAGTGACACGTTGTGCCGAATCGTTATGACATATAGCTATTGTACCGCTTATTGTTGCAGTTGGCAAAGGGTTTACAGTTATTACAACAGTATCCAATGAAAAACAATCAAGTGCTGTAGTGGTTACTGTATAGCTGATGGTGCCAGGGTTGGTCAATATCACAGCAGGGTTTGACAGGGTACTATCACTTAAGCCGGTGGCCGGTGACCAAAGATACGTATAACCTGTGGTGGCTGTTGTGCCGATATTCCCGGGAACAATAGTGACGCACGTAAGAATATCTACACCTGCATTGGATACTGGAATAGGGTTGACCTTAACGACAGCACTGTCCGATGAAAAGCAACCCAGGGCCCCGGTAGTAACTGTGTAAGTGGTTGTGCCCGGAACAATGATTGAAACAGCGGGATCGGATATCGCGGTGTCGCTCAAACCAAAGGCGGGCAGCCAAAGATAAGTATAACCGGAAAAAGTAGGTGCACCTATTTGCCCCAGATCGTAAGGACAAATGGCAATATCCGCACCTGCGTTTGAAACAGGAATAGGATTCACTGTAATGGTGATGGTGTCCTCCACAATACAGCCGATCCGGTTTGTTGTAAGTATATACATTGTTGAAACCGGCACACCTGTTAAATTGGATGTGGTAAGCAAGGGATTAGCAATAGCGGCACTGCTTAACCCCGTTGACGGGCTCCAGCTATAGGTATAGCCCGTTACAGGAGCGGTACCAAATGATATGGATTCACCCGAACACAAAGTACTATCGTTGTTTAAACTGAGCAATGGAGGCTCTAACAAAAGTTGAGACGGATTACAAACACAAGGATTAACAGTAGGATCAACAATAGCGATAATAGCGCATGCCTGTCCACCGGGGACATTAAACGTAATAGAATAAGCCAGCGTAGAATCTCTGGGAACCACAACCGTATCCTGCGTTAAAAACACATCCCCCGGGTTGTATATTCCATTGCCATTTGCATCATAATAGAATTGAATAATGGAATCAGCATTTGTTAAAATGGCTTGTCCTGTATTTATAATATCAAAATTTAAAGTTACGGTCTCTTCTGCCGGAGGATTGGGGATTGACGTAGCGCTGCCATTGGCAAGTACCAGGTATGCTTTGTAAGTAAATACAGCAAGGGTGGTATCCCCGGTATTAATAGTTGTGACACAGCTAAGCCCTGATCCACTGCAAGTCACAACACTTACAGTATAGGTGTTGGCTTCAAAAAATACAATACCACAAGAAAGGACCAAAGGGTCACCGCTATAATCAAAAGAAAAGATCGTACTGTCCCCTGCAGCCACTCCTGCAGGTAGTTTCCAGAGTAAATAACCATTTCCTCCAAGTGTATATTGTAGTGGAGTTCCATTAACCGGAGCATTATAAATTCCGTTAAAGGAGCCACCTGTGAAAGTAACTCCCACAGGCAGTTTAATACGAACTGAATCGGAGTTTCCAAAAGCTGTAGGCCCTTGATTATGAACCACTACCCTCATTGTTGAATTTTCAGCGCAAGGCGAAACATAAGTGGTTTTTAATACAATGGCAGTGGTGTAGGGAACGGTTGCTCCCACAATATCTAAATTTGGCGATATGGATACATCTAATTCAGTTGCAAGCCCGCAGGCCGCTTCTCCAAGCAAAACAAAGAATATCGTGCTTCCTGAAAGATAACTGCAATCGGGAAGGATATTCACTTTAAAGGTAAGTTTGAACCGACTTAAACTATCCTCCAAAAGTCCTTTTAAACCAGCAGTATCAATAAGGCTATTACTATTTGAAATGTTCCATTCCAAGGTATTACCAACAATAGTAGGATCAGGAATGAAAAGATAAGGAGTAGAAACAGGATAACTAAGCTGGGAAGACCCTGGTACGAAAGCAGATCCGGAAGGCAAGGTGGCCCTGAAAATAATATTATAACCTGTCCCCAGCTGAATATTTATTCCTTCGGCAATATAGGTGGCCGTGTCGCACAGTTCTATGCTTGCCGGACCGATACTGTTCACAGAGAACGCAGGAGTAAGAGGGGTTAACGTTAATGTTATTTTTTCAGGTATACATGGGTAGGTATCTACACTTGCCGGATAACCATCAAAACAGTTCCATCCTACGTAAGCAATAATACTGTCGACCGAGCAGGAAATATAGGATCCGGTTATCCTGAAATTACGCGTGGTAGTTGCACTTACTGTTCCCACCTGATAAACATTGCCAGTGAGGGGAATCGTGACATTATTATCAAGATCAACAACCTGTACAACGGCTACACCAGAAATTACAGGGCCGCTTATCCAGGTATTTAAAGCATCTGATACATTGGAGGTATTGGAGATGCTGATATCCCAGGTTGTAGTGGTATTAAGAGCAAAAACAGATGGAAGTGTTGATTGAATAAACAGATCAGGCGGATCATACACCACATAATCATCTGTTTCGGATAAAAAGGTGGTATCACTTCCCGGGCCTGTTAACTGAGGAATAACTGCAAAATCAACATCATTCTGCACTCCCTGGTAAACAGAAGGAGTTACTTCACATCCGGGTTGAAGTGTTATTTCCAGTGTTCCGTAAAAACCATCATCACTTGGGGTAATAGTTGTACCTCCAAAATTTATATAATACTGCTCCACCGGAAAACTGAGCGTATCTGAATTAGGATCAGCCGGTGTTAAATTTATCCAGCTGCTGGCATTGGTAACTAATGTTCCGGCAGTTCTTATCTCTCTGAACCTTGCTGAGATCAAGGTGTATCCTGGAGGAATTATCGCGGTTAAGTTTTCAAGATGTGACCAGTTCCGGTATTCGTAAGGGAATAAGTTCCCTCCGGCATCGTTATTGTTACCCGGGCCAATACTTAAATGGTAATCTTGTGTCAGCACCACATTATTACAGGATTTAGTATCGTAACTTTCCGATTCCCAGTTCCTGAACCAATAGCCAATGATCGAACAACTACCATTATAAGTTCCGCATTGGAATTTATGTTCTGCCGGAGTGGGTGGTATTGGGAAAGCAGCAAGATCACTAAGATAAAATTCATTGGACGAGTAACAATTTAATGGGGCCGAGTTACGGATATTGGAAATAACGCGATAGCGGGGTTCAAATACCAGGGAATCATTATTCAAATAAGGACCTGTAAAGCAAACTCCCGGCAATGAATCACTTAAATTATATTTAAAGGTTCTTTGGGTAGCTGTATCGGTTACAACCGGAGTAAAATTAGTGCAGGTGGCAAACAATAATCCTGATCGGTATATCCTTAATGTAGCATCTACAAATGCTAAACGATTGCCATTGGTGATGGAACTAATAGCATAACAATACTTCCAGGATGGATATGCGATGCTTGTTTTTACCCATCCGTTAAACGATGCTTTAATAGTATCGCCAAACATGGCCCTGGCGGTTTTTACTTTTGTCATATCCACAGGACCAAATCCATCAGGTACACCGTTCCCTCCACTTGGCTCATTGTCCGGATAGCCATAGTTGGTACGCTTTAAATCAAAATAAGTAAAGATCAAACCTTCGGGACAAGGGTTTGGGCAGTTGACACTAATGGCGGTACTTTGGCAGGAAACCCCAATTTCACAGGCGCATGTGTTGTTCGGGACAAAAAATGATTTAACGCTGATGGAGCCTAAGCTGTCGGTTCCGGTACAGCTTGAACAATCCAATGTCAGATCAAGTTTTAACTCCCCCTGTGCAAGGCTCCAGGGTGGGGTTCCATTAAAAATTGCAGTGATCACATTTCCTGAAGAATTTACCGAAGTGGGAACCCAGGTATTTATTCCATTTGAACGCAGGATATGAAGATTGCCCGAATAACTAAAACAGGAAGGTACCGTAAATTCAAATTTCCAATGCACCCCGGGCCCTGCAGGATAGGAATTTCCGTAGTTGGAAAATAAAAAATTAAAGGTACCGGTTTGCCCATCGTTCATAGTAGATGGCGAACCGTTGTTTGCTAAAGCACCGTAAATATTTGAATATACCCTTCCCCAATTTTCATAGATCACATAGGTGTTCTGACAGATGTTTTTATAAGTGCCACGATACCTCCAGCCGTTGGTATAGCGTTGGCCAACATTTGTACATGCATTGTAACAGCAGCTGTACGAATTCCATTTTAAAAAAACAGTATCTCCTGCATTTATTGTGGGAATAGTAAGGGTCACCTTCCCAATGGGGGCAGTCATGCAGTTTAAGGTGGAAGTAGCAAATATAGTAGTGGGTAAAAAAGAAGGAGTTCCTGAACTTCCGACCTGAATAGTGAAGCTTCCTGCATCAATATTGGACCCAACCGTACTATTATACCCCCCTCCTGTAGCCTGAAAAATCTCTAATGCTACATTCAACGCAGTTCCTAAACCAGTATTAACAATTCTTAATTGCTGAGGGCTGGCATTTCCTGCACCAATGCATGTATTCATTGATGCAGTCGGGGTCATAACCAGGTTGGGTATGTAATTCGGAAAAACAATATTGGCACTTGAAACAGACGACTGGCAGGCATTTACACTGCAGCCCCAGAATGCTTTAAAAGCCGAAGATGCCGAAATACAATTAAGAATGGTTACTGTTTCACAAATAACCATACTCTCCCCATTTTCAAACAAATTGTCGCCATCCCCCACGGTTGCAAAGTCGGCACCATTCACAATCACTTTTGCCAATGCGGTAGTTACATTTGTTAATGTTCCAACATTCACAGAATTTACCTGTATCCCCGAACCATGAATATCTGTTAATGTAAATTCACTGAGTTCACCGGAACCGGCATTTACAACAGTAATACAACGTGTAAATACATCTCCTATGTTCCCTGTATACGATTGATTTGTAATTGTGGTAATAACCAGGTAGGGCTGTTTTACAAGATATGAACTGGTAATATGGGTATCGTAACCAACAATGTTGTTAGCTGTGTAATCCACCCGTATGTCGTTTTTTGTTATGCCACCTCCCGAAATAAAAGCAAGAACACTGCATTTAGCCTCCGCCATAAATGTTATGGTTATAGGGGGGGCTAAAGGAGCAATATTTGGAAGCAGGAACACTTCTATGTTTGGAAATAGGTGGGTTACATGTGTTGCTCCAACTACCGAACCTGTCACATATATGATACCATTAGGCATCGAAACTTTTAACGTATCATTGGTAATTGTAAAAGGAGTAGGATTGTAAATGCTGATAGTAAAAGGTTTTGCTGCTCCGCAAATGGTTAACTGGGAGGGCACTATGCTGGTAATAGTAACCATATTACCCTGGCTGTGGCAGTAATTGCTAAGGAAAAGTAAAATTACAAATAGCAGTTTTCTCATGCCTCAAATCCGCTTTGATAATGTTTATTGAAAACATAATGTTGTTAAAGATAATGGAAAGATGCATACACGCAAACGTTCCTTAACTTTTTTACGCTTTTAAAGTGGGTTAATTGCGTTATCGTTTTGCATTCCCCTTTTGCCGGAAGGGTTTGGAGCCCATTTGCGTTATAAAAATAGAGTCAAAAACAATCAAAAAAATACCCCTTGAATATTCAAGGGGTATTTTTATTATAATTAAAGAAATTTAAATTAAACCTTTATCTCATCCTCGTTTTTATTCAGGAAGTGGTATTCTAAAAAGGTATAAGAAGATACAGCACGCACTTTAATTTTTTTACCGAATTTACTGCTCCATTTGCGTCTCAAAGAAGTGAAAAAGCCTTTGGTAATATATGCTTCCAGGTATGGGTGAACACAAATTGTAACTTCCGATTCATTTTGTTCTTTCAAAATATATCGCAAATTATTTTCGATCTGATCCATTATTAAAACGCTGGCTTGTATTTCACCGCTACCACCACAGGTGGGGCATTTTTCTACAGTCACAATATTCATTTCCGGACGCACACGCTGGCGTGTGATCTGAATCAAACCAAATTTACTTGGAGGTAGAATATTATGTTTAGCGCGGTCTTTCGCCATTTCATCGCGCATCTTTTCAAAAAGAAGCTTGCGGTTTTCGGCAGAATGAAGGTCGATAAAATCAACAACAATGATCCCGCCCATATCGCGTAAACGTAATTGGCGCGCCACTTCTATGGCTGCTTCCAGGTTTACTTCAAAGGCGTTGGTTTCTTGATTTTTGTCTGATTTGGCACGGTTACCGCTGTTTACATCAATAACGTGTAAGGCTTCGGTATGCTCAACAATAAGATAGCCGCCACTTTTCATGGTTACGGTTTTTCCGAACAATGCTTTTATCTGACGATCAACACCGAAATTATCGAAAATAGGAACAGTGCCTTTATATAGTTTTAGGATCTTTTCTTTATCAGGTGCAATGGTCTGCAAATACGTTTTGGTCTCTTCATACAGCTTTTCATCGTTGATATGAATACTGTTGAAACTCGCATTTAACAGGTCGCGCAATATAACGGAGGTACGATCAATTTCACCCAACACCTTTTGTGGGGGCTGTGCTGTTTTTAAAGCCTCAAAACAGATGTTCCATTTACTTACCAGGTCGTTCAGGTCACCATCAAGGTCAGCAACGCTTTTCCCTTCGGCAACAGTACGTATGATCACACCAAAATTTTTGGGTTTAATACTTGCTATTAACCGTTTAAGACGAATTTTTTCGTCATTGGTTTTTATTTTTTGCGATACCGATATCTTATCCGAAAAGGGTATCAATACAAGGTAACGGCCTGCAAGAGAAATTTCAGTAGTGATACGTGGGCCTTTTGTGGAAATAGGCTCTTTCGCTATCTGAATCAGTATTTGCTGATTAGAATTTATTACGTTACCAATTTTACCATCTTTTTGGATCTCTTTCTCCAACTTAAAATTGGTAAGGTCCGAAGACGGCTGTTTCCCGGTTTGTACAAGCTGGGTGTACTTATTAAGCGATGCTGCTTGTGAACCTAGGTCCAGGTAATGCAGGAAGGCATCTTTTTCATACCCTACATCCACAAAAGCGGCATTAAGGCCAGGCATCACTTTTTTAACGCGGCCTAAATAAATATCGCCAACAGAAAAGTTGTTATTACTTTTTTCTCGATTTAATTCTACCAGGCGCTTGTCGCTTAATAGTGCAATAACAACTTCGGAGGGTGTAGAATCAATAATTAATTCGTTGTTCACTCTAAAGATTTTTAAGTAAATACAATTATCCCAACACCCGTTTTTTACGGGACATGGTGGAATAATAAAATAGGATTGATGGTATGGATAGCGAAAACTCCGGACGTAAGAATTCGTGTGTTAAAAACACAAAAAACACATTTGTTTTTCTAATGATATTCGCAATAAAAAACAAACGTGCGTCAATAAACAGAATGGAAAATGAATTCCATCCTGTTTAAGGGCGTTAATGGTATAACAACACGTTTAAAACAGATCTGTTAAACAGATCTATTTTTTCTTATGTCTGTTTTTTCTCAAACGTTTTTTACGTTTGTGGGTAGCCATTTTATGTCTTTTTCTTTTTTTTCCGCTTGGCATAACTGTAAAGGTTTTAAAATGTTTAAAAATAATTTATTATTGTTTTTTTCAAGGAATTACCCCTGGGATAATTTTTTTATATACTCTTCGATCTCTGTTTTGATTGTAACATCATCTATCAAAGAGCTGTATTTTCTTAAATTTTCAATGGCCTTTGCTTTATCCCCTTTTTGTTCATAAGCATCGGCAAGGTGTAAATACGCTTCAATAAAATCGGGCTGTATTTTCAATACTTTATTGAAACGCGCTATTGCTTTGTCCCACTGACCGGATTTTTCGGAAAAGAAAGCAAAATTGAGTTGCAAATTCACATTATTGGAATCTGTTTTCTCTACCTCGCGTAACAATCCGATCCCTTTCATTGGATCTTCGCTTCCTTCAACATAACAAGCAGCCAGATTAATTTTTGCTTCAATGTTTTTAGGGTTAAGCTCCAGTGTTTTTTCAAAACATTCCATTGCTTTGTGATAAAGCACTGGTTTTTCAGGTTCTTTTGCAAAACGTGTAGCTGCATAATACCTGTTGCCTGCTTCATTCCAACTTTGTTCAGTTGGATATGCAATTGCCCGCTGCTCGGTATAATAAGCAGCAATGGCAGGTTGCCTTAAGCTGTCCCATAAATGGATAATGTTACCGAAAATTTCTTTGTTGTCGGATGAAGTTTTTAAAGCTTCTTCCAGCTTTTCAAAAGTTTGCTTTTGATCAGCATTTAAGGCAATTTTAGCGCCATCCACCAATTTATTTATGTCGGTAGTGCCGGTACTTTTTGCACCTGCATGATCCGACATTTCCGGTTCCCCTTCTTTTTTCGGAAGCGTGGTATTTGCAAATAATAAAAGAACGATCACTATTACTGAGCCTGCAAGTAATGCTATTTGCGCTTTTGTTACAGACTTCATTTTTATTAGGGTTTCAAGTTTGAAAAGTTTCAAGTTTCAAATTCTGTTGTAAAACAAACCTAAAGCTTAAAATTTGAAACTATTAAACCATTGCTGGTTTTTTAACACTTTTTTTAACTTCTTCGGTAAATTCTTTAGCCGGTTTAAATGCCGGAATATAATGTGCAGGAATAATAATTGTTGTGTTTTTAGAAATGTTTCTTCCTGTTTTTTCGGCACGTTTTTTAACGATAAAACTACCAAAACCTCTTAAATAAACGTTTTCACCTTTTTCCATCGCGGTTTTCACCGATTTCATAAATGCCTCTACACTTGCTTGTACGGAAAGCTTTTCAATTCCTGTCTTTTCTGCAATGTCGTTGATGATGTCTGCTTTTGTCATGCTGCTATAAACTATTTAAAATCAAATAATTAATCCGATAAATTTTATTTTTAGGGTTGCAAAGATAGTATTTTAATATACAAACAAAAATATAAAATAAAAATAGTGCGAATAGGTGGGCTGACGTATCAAAATACTGGCTCCAGTATTAAATTATCCAGTCATTCAGAGTTCTTCCGTTTTTTTCGGAAGGGGGAAGAGTCTTCTTTAGAAGAACAAGATCCTTAATCGCCCCCCAAAGGGCTCTTCTGGATGACTGCTTAACTAATTGTAAGGTTGTTACTTATCAAGTATATGCCCATTGGTGTCGGTTGTTGCGTTAGGGATTGCAACGTAAATCCTTTTCTGTTTAGAAAAGATTGAAGTGGAAAGCCCGCCCCTTTTTTGTTCAGCCCTTCCCCTCTCATGCGGAGAGGGGGAAGGGCTGAACAGGAAAGGGAAACGCCCAAAAATGAACCAAATTCAGAGCAATTCCCCCTTATTTTATTAATCAAGCCCCGGTAAATATCTATTTTATGAGAACAAACCCGTCAGTATCAGTTGGTTTTTCGTAACTTTGTAAAAAAATTATAGGATGGCAAAAGAATTTAAACGTAGCGGCAGTAAAGATTTTAAGGGTAAAAAACCTTTTTCGTCAAAAAAAGAGGGAAGCAGAGGCCCGGGTAAAAAATCTTCTTTCGGCTCCAGCGATGATTCCAGGGAGCCATTTGCTGCTTTTAGGCGCGATAACAACAAAGAGTCAAACGAAAAAAAATCATACGATTCCCCAAAGGACAAAGATTCCAGGTACGAGAAAAAAACGCCTTATAACCGCTCTGGTGATAGCGCCCGTCCGGCTAAGGACTTTAAAAAAGATAGCGACAAGGAATTTAAGAATGATAAATCCTTTGAAACTAAAAAGGCCAGACCGGCCAAGAATGAGAACAAACCATCGTTTGAGCGTTTCCGTGATGATTCACGCCCTTCGGATTTCGGTGGCACAAAAAAGCGCAGTACATCATCCGGTTTTGATGAAACCCGCAAAAGGGGTACTTCAGATAAGCCGGGTTTTAAGAAAAGACCGGTGGATGTTGATGAAAAACCTTCTTTCAGAGATAAAGGCACTGATAAACCATTCAGCAAAAAAACGTTTTCGGATAAACCGGAATTTAAGAAAAGACGTGATGATGGGGACGAAAAGCCATCATTCAGAGACAAAGGGGACGATAAACCAAGATCATTCAGTAAAAAAACATTTCCGGATAAACCGGAATTTAAGAAAAGACGCGATGATGGTGATGAAAAACCATCTTTCAGAGATAAAGGGACTGATGGACCAAAATCGTTCAGCAAAAAACCATTTTCAGATAAACCAGAATTTAAGAAAAGAAGAGCTGATAGCGATGATAAGCCATCCTTCAGTGACAGAGCCAATAAAGCACCAAAATCGTTCGGTAAAAAAACATTTTCTGAAAAACCTGCTTTTGTCAGAAAAAGTGATGGGGTGAATCCCAACGATATGATTGAAAGCGATTTTGAATATGGTGATGAAAAACCAAAATATACCAGCAATAGCGGAAGAGGTTTTAAAAAATCAAAGCCAACTGACAAAAAAACGTTTACCGGAAAAAAATCAGCCTCAAAACCTCAACGTGATGAGGATGATGGTTTAACCCGCCTTAATAAATATCTTTCCAATGCAGGAATTTGCTCACGCAGAGAAGCTGACGAATTGATAGCATCGGGAGTGGTTCAGGTAAATGGTAAAAACATTACTGAAATGGGTTACCGTGTGAAACCTACTGATATTGTTAAGTATGGCGGACAAACACTTAAGAAAGAACGCTTGGTTTATTTGATCCTGAACAAACCAAAAGATTATATCACTACCGCTGACGACCCACAGGAACGCAGAACGGTTTTGGAATTAGTACAAGGAGCCTGTAAGGAGCGTATTTACCCTGTTGGCCGATTGGATAGAGCTACCACAGGTTTGCTGATGTTTACCAATGATGGCGATCTTACAAAAAAATTAACTCACCCACGTTACGGTATCCGTAAAATATACCATGTAGAGCTTGATAAACCGCTAAAACGTGTTGATCTGGATAAAATAGCCGAAGGCCTTGAGCTGGAAGACGGTCCTATTAAAGTAGATGAGGTTTCCTATGTTGGTGATAACGCTGATAAAACCCAGGTAGGGGTGGAGATACATTCGGGCAAAAACCGCATTGTACGTAGAATTTTTGAACACATGGGTTATAATGTCCGTAAGCTGGATAGAGTAATGTTCGGTTCATTAACAAAAAAAGATCTGCCACGTGGGCGCTGGAGAATTTTATCAGATGCTGAAGTTGGCATGTTGAAAATGATCAGTACTGAATAGTTCTTAAAAATTTTCTAGCCCCCTTATATTGTTTTAAACTCTGTGAAACTCCTTTATCTCCGTGCTCCCTGTGTTTTTTTAACACAGAGGCCACAGAGTAAACCTGAGAGCTTCACAGAGTTTTTTTTTCTAAACCACATCCTAATATTATTTTAAACACTGTGAAACTCATTCATCTCCGTGCTCTCTGTGTTAAAAAAAATCAACACAGCGGTCACAGGGTAATCTGAGACCTTCACAGAGTTTTATTTTTCCAAACAATAATCTCCAAAATAAACTTATCCACTTTCCGTTATTGATAAAATCTGCCTTACAGAGCATAAGCCTGTAGCATTTTTTTATAAACTTTGCGTTGTAATAAAATGCCTGGATGAATAACGAAATCATTGTAGATCCTCAAATCCCTTCTAAAAAATCACCAAGGCTATTTCGCATTTTGTGGCGTTTCATTATTTTCTTTTTTATTCTGTTTGTTACCGTGGTTGGTGGAGGTGCCGTTGCAGGGTATTATTACCAGAATGAGGTAAAAGAATATGTGATAGAGGAATTGAACAAACACTTGAATACCCAACTCATCATTGACGGGAAAGACATTGATTTTACTGTACTCAAAAGTTTTCCTTATGCTTCACTTGATTTCAAAAATGTGAAAGCACTCGAAGTTATTGAAAACAAAAAGAAGGACACTTTATTTAAAGCCGGCAAAATTTCTCTTCAGTTCAATCTTGTAGATATTATCAGGAAAAAATATCATGTTAAAAAAATAAAAATTGATGATGTTGTTGTAAAGATCCGCATTGATAAGAACGGGAAGGATAATTACCATTTCTGGAAACCATCCTCAGACACAAGCTTTACAGCCTTTTCCTTTGACCTGGAAAAGATTGTGCTGACCAACGTACAACTTTATTATAAAGATCAGAAGGCAGGTCAGAAAATGGATGTGCTGATCAATAAGAGCACGCTATCCGGGAAATTTTCAAATTCTAACTATTCGCTGGAAACAGTAAGTGATCTGTTTGTGAACCATCTTGAAATGGAAGGCTCCACTTTTTTACGGAAGAAAAAAATTCATGCTGAACTTGCTTTAGATGTTGACAATGCAATGCCATCCTATAAAATCAAAGATGGTAAAATTAAAATTGAAAATTTATTGTTTGAGGTGTTCGGCAATGTGATCAATGCGGGTAA
The DNA here is from genome assembly GCA_030654175.1 of Bacteroidia bacterium. Taxonomy (GTDB): domain Bacteria; phylum Bacteroidota; class Bacteroidia; order 2-12-FULL-35-15; family 2-12-FULL-35-15; genus 2-12-FULL-35-15. The sequence continues at coordinate 123,716 of JAURXZ010000024.1, read as the reverse complement.
GGAACCCATCGTCAACTTTGGTATCAAAGGCAAAGATATGGATATAAGATCCGTTTTATCATTAATTCCAAACAAATACAAAGGCATAATAAATGACTATGAAAGTACCGGAGAATTTTATTTCGATGCCACAATCAAGGGAAGTTTCACAAAGGATCAAACACCTGAAATTAATGCGGATTTTGGAATTAAGAATGCGGATATCACGCAAGTAAAAGATAATATTGTTTTACACAATGTAAATTTAAAAGGCCGTTATTCCAGCGGTAATAATGGGAGTGCAGAAGGTTCATTCTTGGAATTGATTCCTTTTTCTGCAACCATCGACCAAGGAGCTGTTTCGGGAGAATTGTCGTTACATAATTTGAACAATCCATCCGTATCCGCTAAAATAAAAGCAGATATCAGTTTAGAAAAACTACAAGCTTTTGTAAAAATTGATACCATTGAAACGATTTCAGGCCAATTAAAGATTGACGCTTCTTTTAAAGGAGAAGGAAAAGAATTTAACACTGTTAATTATCAAAATGTAATTACTAGCGGTGTTTTATCTATTGCAGGGATGAATATAAAATTAAAAAATAACGCATTGACCTTTGCAAATATTAACGGTGACTTTACGTTTGATAATAACGATCTGGCCGTTAATACATTAACCGGAAATGTTTCCAATAGTGATTTTGAATTAAGAGGAGTTTTTAAAAACAGCATTGGTTTTATCCTGAAAAAGAACCAGGACATTTCAGTGGAAGCAACGCTGAATTCGAAAAATCTGGATCTGAATGAAATGCTTGCAAATAAAGAAGAAGACACATCATCAAAAAGCAAATACAAACTTAAATTTTCGGAACATATAAATGTAAATCTGAATAGTGAAATCCAACATTTGGTATTCAGAAAATTTGAGGCCACGAATATTAAAGGTGTTGTTAAGCTGAAAGATAAAAAAATGAGTGTGGATCCTGTAACACTTTCTACTATGGGTGGGAATATCACTTTAAGCGGCTTGATTGATGGCAGTGATTCTACTAAATTATTGATCACTTGTTTTTCGGAATTGAGCAAAATAAATATTACTAAAATGTTTGTTGCATTTGAAAATTTCGGACAAACTGCAATTACTGATAAAAACATAAAAGGTGTTACTACCGCTAAGATCCAATTCGCATCGGTATATAGCCCGGAGCTGGAAATTGATATGGACAAGCTTTACGCAGGTATTGATATGACCATTGAGAACGGTGAATTAAACAATGTGGAAACGATGAAAAGTTTGTCGCGTTTTATTGAATTGAAAGAACTGGAGAATTTACGTTTTGCAACACTCAAAAATCAATTTGAAATAAAAAACAAGCTGCTTACCATTCCGAAAATGGAGATAAAATCAAATGCGTTGAACTTCACAACGTCCGGTACACACACCTTTAACAATGAGATCGATTACAAAATAAAATTATCATTGAATGAACTCCTGGCTAAAAAAGCGAAGAAAGCAAAAAAAGAAAATGATGAGTTTGGTGAAATTGCAGATGATGGCCTTGGTCGTACCGATCTCTTTTTAACTATGAAAGGTACATTAGATGATCCGAAAATAAAATATGACACTAAGAGTGCTATACAGAGCGTTAAACAGGATCTGAAGATAGAAAAACAAACCTTAAAAACAATACTGAAAGAGGAGTTCGGGCTCTTTAAAAAAGATACTTCATTAAAAAATTTAAATAAAATTCCTGAAGAAGACAAAACTAAGTTCACCATAAAATGGGAAGATGCCGATAAAAAAGAAGAAAAAAAAGAATTAAAAAAGCCAAAGAAAAAAGAGGAAGAGGATTTTTAATTTTCTTAGCCAATTACCCTTACAGGGTTTTATGCCCTGTAAGGGTGTAAAAATGTTATTACAATAAAAAGTACTAAATTCGTAACCCTAATAAATAAAGAAGACCAATGAGTATTTATGCACAAAAACAACAATGGAAATTATGGCTGTTCATGGCAGCTATTGTTATTGTTGGTGCTTCCTTGTGGTATACAAATATTCTGGTAAATAAAATAGCTAAAGAAGAGCGCAAAAAAGTGAAGTTATGGGCTGATGCGGTTCAGAAGAAAGCGAATCTTGTAAAATATACCAATGAATTATTTAATAAAATAAAAACCGAAGAGCGTAAAAAGGTTGAATTGTGGGCAGAAGCAACCAAGCAATTATCAAGGGATCTGAGCGATTATGGTTTTGTTTTAAAAGTGGTATCCGATAACACTACTGTTCCTGTGATACTTGCCGATGAACAAGGAAACCCGATTACTTCCAGAAATTTAGATCCTGAAAAAGAAAAGGATAAAAATTATTTAAGGCAACAAATGCTCACAATGCGCTCTATGCAAGAGCCTATAGAAATAAATATATACAAGGGGCAAAAAAATTATTTGTATTACCAGGATTCAAAACTTTTTTCGGAATTAAAAAGTGTGTTGGATGATCTGGTAAAATCATTTATTTCGGAAGTAGCTGTAAACTCCGCTTCTGTACCCGTTATTTATACCGATTCCACTAAAATAAATGTGCTTGCTTCCGGCAATGTGGACTCAATAAAAATATTAGATACCACCTATTTAAAAACAACCATAGCCAGTATGGCTTCCATAAATCAGCCTATTGAAGTAGAGTTTGGCGATGGCAGTAAAAGTTATATTTTCTACCAGGAGTCGATGTTGTTAACCCAACTCAAATACTATCCATACGTGATGTTTGGCATTGTAGGGTTGTTTTTATTGATCGCCTATTTATTATTCAGCACGGCCCGAAAAGTAGAGCAAAATCAGGTTTGGGTAGGTATGGCAAAGGAAACGGCACATCAGCTTGGGACACCTCTTTCCTCTTTAATTGCATGGCTGGAGTATTTAAAATCAAAGGGCCTGGATCACGAGACCTCCTTCGAAATAGAAAAAGACATTAAGCGCCTGGAAACAATTACGGATCGTTTTTCAAAGATCGGCTCTGTACCTAAATTAGATAAAGTTGATCTGCTGGGTGTTTTAAATGAGTCGGTGAATTATATTAAATTAAGAACTTCTAAAAATGTAGCGTTTACAATAGATGCCGGCAACCAAAAAGAAGTAATGGCACAATTAAATGTTCCTTTGTTTGAATGGGTGATTGAAAATTTATGTAAAAATGCCGTGGATGCAATGGTAGGGAACGGTTCCATTACCATTACTGTTTCTGATCAAACACAATTTGTTTACATTGATATAACCGATACCGGGAAGGGGATACCAAAATCCAAATACAAAACAGTTTTTGAACCCGGTTTTACTACCAAACGAAGAGGTTGGGGACTAGGCTTATCTCTCACAAAACGCATCATCGAAAATTATCATTCCGGAAAAATATTCGTAAAAAGTTCGGATATTGATAAGGGTACTACATTCAGAATAGTGTTGAATAAATAGGACTCCCCTCATTTCGGTCTCAAATATTTCCATATATCCTACTGGGAGCCTCTTCAGAGCTTTGTTGGAGCATAATTACTCAAATAGGGATACACGCAGTACTTTCAACAAAAGTTAATCGAAGTCGGTTTACTAGCAACCTTTACCATGAAAAGGCTTTTATTATTTTTAAATATTTAATTCAATTAATTATTACATTTGAACGCCTTTAAACAATTTAGCAATTGTGCAATAGGCCGTTTTAACAATTAAATAAACAATTAATGAGCCTGCAATTTATTCCAGTTTTTAACCGGCAAGCAAAATTGTATAATTAAACTATTACTATTAAGACCATGGGCATTTTTAATTTTCAAAAAATAATTAAATCACTACTGATTGTTTTATGCTTCAGCATTTCAGGCCTTTTAACTGCACAAAATACCGGAGTTGTTCGTGGGTTTGTTTATTTAAAAGAAACAGGTGAACCTGTATTGTTTACTAATGTGGTATTGAAAGGCACAACATTAGGTATTGCTACAGATGTAAATGGTTTTTTCACTATCAGTAAGATCCCTCCGGGCAATTATACCATTTTTATTTCTTCTATGCTTGGCTATGATACTTTGCAGGAGGCTGTTTCCGTAAAAGCTGGAGAAATAGTAACCAGAAAATTATACTTAACAAAATCGGCAGTTCAGCTTAAAGGTGTGGAAGTATCGGCAGAACAGGAAGCGAAAGAAACGGAAACACAAATTTCAGTAAATAAAATTGATCCTTTAGTTATAAAAAAATTGCCTACGGTTGGCGGAGAACCCGATTTAGCGCAGTATCTGCAGGTATTGCCGGGAGTGATTTTTACAGGTGACCAGGGTGGACAACTTTACATTCGTGGTGGTTCACCGGTTCAAAATAAAGTGCTGCTAGACGGTATGATCATTTATAACCCCTTCCACTCCATTGGTCTGTTTTCGGTATTTGATGCCGACATCATACGTAATGCCGATGTATATAGTGGTGGATTTGGTGCTGAATATGGTGGCCGGATTTCCTCTATTATGGATATCACCACCAGGGATGGAAATAAAAGACGCGTTGCCGGAAAGGTTGCTGTAAGCCCATTTGGGGCAAAAGTATTGGTAGAAGGGCCGCTTGTTAAATTTAAAGAAGATAGCAAAACAACTGTTTCGTTCATTCTTTCTTCTAAAACTTCTTATTTGCCAACAACCTCTAAAGTTCTTTATTCATACGTTGATCCAAATGGTCTGCCATTCAGTTTCAGTGATTATTATGGTAAAATTTCGTTAAATGCCAATAATGGAAGTAAACTAAATTTATTCGGTTTTAATTTTAACGATAAAGTAAGCTACCAGGCATTGCAGGATATGAACTGGACATCCTATGGTGGAGGTGGAAATTTTTTATTGGTACCTCAAAATTCCCCGATTTTAGTTAACGGAAATTTTGCCTATTCTCAATACGGCATAAAGCTTAAACCGGAAGGAGAGAACGAGAAAAGCAGCAAAATAAAGGGGTTTAACATGAGCATAGGCTTTACTTATTTCATGAGTAAAAATGAATTGAATTATGGTATTGAAGTTCTCGGCTTCCGTACCGATTTCGATTTGTTCAATTCCACCAACCGCCATATTTCTCAACAGGAGAGTACTACCGAAATTGGTGGGTACTTTAAATACAAGTGGATATCGAAGCATAAAAAATTATTAATAGAGCCAAGTTTTCGTTTGCAATATTATGCATCACTCGGAAACACTTCACCGGAGCCGCGTTTGAGCTTAAAATGGAACATTGCTAAAAAGTTCCGTTTCAAATTTGCTTCAGGGATGTATTCTCAAAACCTTATCGCTGCTAATTCCGACAGGGATGTGGTTAATTTATTTTATGGTTTTCTTTCCGGTCCTGATAATTTACAGGAAACATTTACCGATGAGAAAGGCAATGTAAAAGAGGTTACCAGTAAGTTGCAAAAAGCAAATCATTATATTGCTGGATTTGAGTTTGATCTGGGCCGCCATTTCGATCTGAATATTGAAGGCTATCGCAAAGACTTTAAGCAATTGGCCAATTTAAATCGTAATAAAATATTTGATGATAGCCCTGATAATGCTGCCAGGCCAGATGCTTTGAAAAAAGATTTTATCATTGAAACCGGTAAGGCGCAAGGTATAGATGTAGTTTTAAAATATGATTATAAACGTTTGTATTTGTGGTTTGTATATTCACTCGGTTATGTAACCCGCTTTGATGGGGCTTTAAAGGATGAGAGCGGAAGTCTTATCTCTTACCGTCCAAATTTCGATCGCAGGCATAACGCCAATATTGTTGCATCTTATGTATTTGGAGAGAACCGCAACTGGGAATTTGATGCCCGCTGGAATATTGGTTCGGGCTTTCCATTTAAACCTACCGGTGGTTTTTATGAAGATCTCAATTTTACAAATGGCATCAGTACCGACTACACCACTACCAATGGTGATTTGAATTATTTCTTTGATGAAGGCAAAACAAAAGAATTACCTTGGTATCACCGTTTGGATATTAACATTAAAAGGACCTTTCAATTCTTCGACCACACTAAGTTAGAAGTAGCTGCTGGTGCAACCAATGTGTATAGCCGTAAAAATGTATTCTATTTCGACAGGGTACAATACAAGCGCGTTGATCAATTACCAATATTACCTACCGTTAGTTTTGTTATGACGTTTTAGGGTGTAAGTTTAAGCTTGAAGCAATGTATTTGAAAGGCTTTTTGCTGTTTCTATTCAGGTTTTAATACCGAACTGCTCAAAAGATACAAGATTCTTAAGTTAAAAGCGTTGTCATTCTCGACTTGCCAGCTCCTATGGTATTGGTGGTTTCCTCATCTATGCGATTTCGGAACAAGTTCCGAATAACATTTTTCCTGACTTGTTGATAGTTGGTATAAGAACAGAATTCGCCATGAATTTTCACGAACGGTTTTACTCACCTCTTTGTCTCAAATTAATTTTTGGCTGAGAAGCTGAACAGAAACTAATTTTCTTTTATGGTAACATTACTTGTGCTCCAGCACCCCATATCATAAAAGGCCGACACAGCGGTTCCTGCGTTGGTGTATACCCATAAAGTTATTGTATGCGCACCAATTGCCAAACTTGGAAATGTTGCATACATTGTTACACCATCATTTGCGGAAATGGTTGATACACCTCCATTATCTTTAAAATAAACTGCTCTGCCGGCATTATTTGTTGCTACAACCCCATCTACTCTTAATTCAAATTTAACCCCATTTGCACCTACTAAATCAAAAACATTTATAAATGTTTGAAACGTAATTTCAATATTGGTAGAAGCATTGATCTTTGTAAAGGCCCCAAGGCTGGCCAATTGGGTTGGAGTTGTAGTTACAGCAGCCAACGTTTGACAGGAAGGTGCGGTCAATGATGTGATAATGCATGATTTTTCCCATGTTGCAAGACCTGCTGCATCGGAGGTCAATACTTTCCCGTCTCCTGGTACACCACCAGTAATTTTCACTTGTCCGGCAACTTCAAGTTTGGCTCCGGGAGTTGTTGTTCCAATACCCAAATTACCGGCAACAGTTAATCTGGCCTTTTCTGTATTGCTTGTTCTGAAAGTGATATCATGTGCAGTCTGTGTTCCCACAAAAGGTAAGCCACCTGTAGTACCCATAAGCCAAGTGGCAACGCCATCTCTGATCGTTAAGTATGCATCACCTGTTTTTGCTAATTGTAATAATTCATTCGCATTAAATGCCGGCAATGGATTTGGACCAACGGTTAAAAGATTTTTTGGTGTATTGTTGCCTATACCAACCAATCCAGCGGAATTTATTCTCATCGCTTCATTAATTGAAACTCCATCATGTGTTGAAAAAACAAGTTGTCCTTTAGTTAATGATAGATCAGTTTGAGATTCAATTCTTGCAAGGTGATAAGGCGCTATTGTATGATTTAAAAAGTCAATTCTGGAAACAGGATCATTATTACCATTCGATGATGAACCTTGTAATTCTAAGGATACTTTTTGGCTGTTGTATGAATCCCCTTGACCAAGAGAAATATAATTAGACGCGCCTGCAATCTTGCCAGGAGCAGGTGTTCCAACACCCACATTGCCACTCACAATAAGTCCGTTTGCTGGAGCTACAGTTGAGGCACCATAAGAGCCAATTGCAGCGTTGCCATTAACAGAAAGTCGCGATAGTGGAGTGTTTGTTCCCAAACCGGTATTGCAGTTTGCATCCACCCACATTGCCTGACATGAGCCATCTTGATCATTAACACGAAGAAGGAAATCAACGTTATCAGTTTCTCCAGCTTTTACATACAAACCATTCCCCGTGGCCGGACCTTGTAACATCAATAATGCTGATGGTGCCGAAGTGCCAATTCCTACATTACCAGCTGAAGTAACTCTCATTCTTTCGATATTGCCGGTTCTGGTTACAAAGTCTATTGCATCAGAAGTCCCAATAAAATTAGTTGCTGCCACTGTACCAGTATTACCAAGTAAAGACCAGTTTGTACTTCCAGTTCCACCGAATGCAACCCATTTAACACTGTTCCAATAGTAAAACCCGGGTGAAACAGCATTTGGAGATACACCTGCAGTTGCAGTATTGTAGATCATTAATGAAGTTGCAGGTGCAGCTATTGGAGCTGCTACAATAGCAGAGGTTAATGCCACGCGTGGAATAAGTAACCCTTTAGATATGGATGATATATCTAATAATGCAGAAGCATTAGGGGCGGATGTTCCTACACCCACATTGCCTTCAATTATTGCACCATTGAGAGGAGCGGCAATAGTACCAGAATAGCCTGTACCTATTGAAATTCCACCTTCTACGTCCAGTTTACTAACGGGAGTAATTGTTCCAACGCCTACCTTTTGATTTTGTAAATCAATGGTTAAAACGGGAGCTCCTGAACTCAAAAAGTTAAACTTGTCGCCAACATCCTGATATTGCAAGCCCCAGCTTGGGAATGGAGCGCTATGTGATATAACCATCCTGTCAGCATTTGTGGTGCCCGAAGGCCACATTTGAATCATCGGTTGGGACCCTATTGCAGGTACCGGGAAGGTAATACTTGCCTGATCATCCGTAAATGTAACATCACCATTAAGTCCATCCACTAAAAATTTGTTTGCTCCAACAGATAACGTTTGTGAAGGAGCAGTGTTTCCAATACCCACATTCACAGCATTCCCCAAAATTAAAGCATTACTTGCAGTTACCCTTGCATTTGAACCAATAGCGGAGGCATTGGTAAGCTGGGCTGCGGTTCCTGGTCCGGAATTGTAGCCAATAAATGTATTTAAACTTCCTGTAACATTTGCGTTTGCAGGTGTGCTGGTGTAACCAGCACTGGTACCAAGTGCCGTATTATTACTGCCTGTAGTATTGGAAAGTAATGTTTGAGAACCAACTGCGGTATTACTACCACCTGTGCTATTCTGAAGGGCATAGGCTCCAAATGCACTATTATCGCCAGCGGTAAGGTTACTTTTAAGCGCTGATGCACCCACAGCCACATTTTGGCTGCCGGTAGTATTAGCATTTAATGAGTATTGACCCATAGCCGTATTCCAGCCACCTCCGGTATTAGCCGAGCCGGATTGATACCCATATAAAGAATTGCCATTTCCGGTGTTGGCGTTTCCTGCCAGAAAACCAAAAAAGGTGCTCGACATACCACCGTTGTCAATTCTACCAGCCTTTTGATTATTCACTCTTATATTAAAAGGGGTATTGTCAGTGGTCCCGATAAAGTTGGTTGCATCCAGTGTGCCCGCGTTACCGAGTAATGACCAGTTTGCGCCTCCGCTACCTCCGAGCGCTATCCATTTGGCACCATCCCAATAGTAATATCCGGGCGAAACAGCATTTGGCGAAATCCCCGCTGTGGCAGTATTGTAAACCATTAATGACGTTACAGGTCCCGCGATTGGACCCGGTAAATTGGTTGCAGTTAGTGCAACACGTGGAATAAGTAATCCTTTGGATATGGAACTTATATCTAATAACGCAGAAGCATTAGGAGCGAAGGTTCCTATGCCTACATTACCTTCAATGATTGCACCATTGGGAGGAGCTGCTGTGGTACCTGCATAGGCATTACCAACTGCAATTGATCCTTTTATATCCAAGTTGCTGAGTGGGGTTGTTGTTTTAATACCTACATTACCATTGGGCAAAAGGGTAATTCTTTCCGTTCCGCTGGTACCAAATTTTAAAGGGGTGGCTTCATAATTCATTATGGTTGATTGGGCGGCATCAATATATAGTTTCAGACCATCAGAAGCGCCAACTCCTGTACTGGCGGTATTAGTAAGTTGAATTATTGAATAAGTCAGATTAGAAGTATTAACATGCAGTTGAGAATTAGGTGTGTTTGTTCCAATACCTACATTACCTGAACCACTGTTAACAAAAACAGCTGTATAAGGTGTACCTGAATTCTCATTAGTTAAAGATAAATTGGAAACCGCATCAACATTGAAATTCCATGCTCTGGTTGGTTGGTTGCCATTTCCAAATTGCAACTGAGGAACCGTTGATCCATTCGGACTCATTATGTCTAAATAAGCTTGGGGCACAGCCACTCCAATTCCAACAGTACCAAATCTAGAAACTCTCATTTTCTCTGTACCACTGGTTTTTATTATCCAATCGGCAGGATTCAAAGTACCGATAAATTCGGTAGGGTTATCAGGTAAGCTGCCCGTTAGTGTATTTCCATCAAGGGCCCAACCAACAGTACCGGTGGATCCGGTAAAACCCATAATTCCTATTTCGCCTGTAGTACCAGTTGAGCCTGTGATGCCAATCGCTCCGATTGATCCTGTTGCTCCTGTAGAACCTGTCGCCCCTGTAGATCCAGTTCTTCCGGTAGATCCGGTTTTGCCTGTAGATCCCGTAGATCCTGTATCCCCCGTAGATCCTGTATCCCCTGTTGAACCAGTTCCCCCTGTTGAGCCGGTTGCGCCTGTTCTGCCAGTAGACCCTGTTTTTCCCGTAGATCCGGTTTGGCCTGTAGATCCTGTAATGCCCGTATCACCTGTTGAACCCGTATCACCGGTAGATCCGCTGTTACCAGTTGAACCTGTTTTACCGGTTGAACCTGTTCTTCCAGTTGAACCTGTATTACCTGTAGATCCTGTAGTTCCGGTATTGCCGGTGGCACCGGTATCACCTGTAGAACCTGTATCACCTGTAGAGCCTGTGGATCCGGTTGCTCCTGTTCTTCCCGTTGCACCTGTTTTCCCGGTAGACCCGGTAGATCCGGTAGATCCTGTAGTGCCTGTATCACCTGTAGCGCCTGTATCACCTGTAGAACCGGTTGCTCCTGTTCTGCCTGTTGCGCCCGTTGTTCCTGTTCTTCCCGTTGTGCCTGTTGTTCCGGTTGTGCCCGTAGCTCCTGTAATCCCTATCACACCTTGAGGTCCCACTGGTCCAGCTGGGCCAGGTGCTCCATCCATGTTTACAAGCCATGTTGAAAATGTTCCAGAACCAATTACCGATGTTACATTAAAAGTCATTGCTCCGGTTCCCTGGTTATAACTTGTAATGGTTGCAAGCATTTGATCAGTAGATGAATTGGCAATAATGATGTGCTGACCTGTTGAATAGGCTAAACCAGCTTCTACGGTAAACGAATTGGGGCCTAAACCTATCGTTAATGGGTTAGTAGATATTGTTGAGTACCTGTCTCCCGTTGCTCCTGTAGAACCAGTTGATCCAGATCCGGTTGCTCCGGTTGTACCTGTCGCGCCTGTTGCACCGCTTGAACCTGTATTTCCGGTATCTCCGGTTGAGCCGGTAGAACCAGTCGAACCTGTAGCGCCTGTAGACCCAGTCTTTCCTGTGGACCCAGTTTTTCCCGTAGAACCTGTACCCCCGGTAGAGCCTGTGTCACCCGTAGAACCTGTATCACCAGTTGTACCGGTAGAGCCTGTTGAGCCTGTAGAGCCGGTCTTGCCCGTAGTGCCTGTAGAGCCCGTTTTACCGGTAATACCTGTAGAACCGGTAAATCCGGTATTCCCTGTTGAGCCTGTATCGCCAGTAGCACCAGTATCTCCTGTGGAGCCTGTTTTCCCTGTTGTACCAGTAGTGCCTGTTGCACCTGTTTTGCCCGTAGCCCCAGTGTTGCCTGTGGCCCCTGTAGCCCCAGTTGAACCCGTATCTCCAGTTGAACCGGTATCCCCAGTTGAGCCGGTAGCCCCTGTAGCACCTGTTCTACCAAGAGCGCCTGTTGCCCCTGTAGAGCCAGTACCTCCTGTAGAGCCCGTATCGCCCGTTGCACCGGTATCGCCTGTTGCGCTTGTTACGCCTATTGCTCCGGTAGCTCCTGTTGAACCTGTAGCCCCTGTATAGCCTGTATCACCTGTTGAACCTGTGCCACCTGTAAAGCCAGTAGAACCAGTAGCTCCTGTGGCGCCAGTAGAACCTGTATCACCAGTAGAACCGGTATCACCAGTAGAACCAGTATCTCCCGTAGAGCCGGTATTACTTGTTGAGCCGGTGGAACCAGTAGCTCCTGTGTCGCCTGTAGAGCCGGTTTTACCAGTAGAACCTGTAGTGCCAGTAGTTCCGGTAGTACCGGTTGCTCCTGTTGCACCTGATGTCCCAGTAATGGAAACACCAGCGTTACAATCATTTACATTCCAAAACCCATCAAAATTAACATCTTCAGCAAGATCATTTATTCCATTTTGATTGGTATCCCAGCAATTATATCCCTGGCTTCCGGTAGCACCTGTAGTTCCGGTAGCTCCTGTGGCACCTGTGCTTCCTGTGTCACCGGTAGATCCTGTAGAGCCCGTGCTTCCAGTAGATCCTGTGCTTCCTGTATCGCCAGTAGCGCCTGTTGCGCCAGTACTTCCTGTGTCTCCGGTTGCGCCAGTTGTGCCTAAGTCTCCTGTAGTTCCAATAATTCCTGTTGCACCAATAAACCCGGTAGTCCCGGTCATTCCTATCCCTCCCGGTACACCAAATGCCTGGATCCAGATAGTTCCCTGCCAGTAATAAATGCCTGTTCCACCACCTGTCATAGCGGGGTTGGTATTATATACTAATAAACTAACTGCAGGATTTGGAACAGAAATTACATCCGTAGTAGAAGTTAGACTCACACGGGGTATCAGTAATCCCTGATTGTTGGAAAAGATATCTAAACGTGCGGATGGCTCAGGTGTAGTTGTTCCAATACCCACATTTTGTTGAGCGAGCAAGGAATTGCCCCCGCCTCTCCATAAAAGCGGAGTTAACAAAAACAGAAAAATAGTAATGAGTTTTTTCATTTTTGTTTACCTTTTTTGGGTTCTTGAAAATTGTTTATCAATTCTGCAAACAAAACTTCTTAGAAAGGGAAATTTTTTTTGCGAAATTATATTTTTATGGTATACTGTTCAGTTTTTATATTTATGGTAAGCAAAATTAAAAATATATTTTACAAATTGAAGGAATTTTTGTTTTTTTGAAGGGCTTTTATTCTTTTTTTAACCTGATTTCCTGAGTCGTCTCATACGACTCACTTTTGTTCGCAGAATAAAAATCTTCGGAATACAAATGGTAACCTTCAACTTTTGCTGTAACCAGATATTTTTTACCGGGATCCAGGATAAACAGGTATTTCCCGGTTTTTGAAGCCGGGGTATAAATACCAATGATCTCGGTGCTTTCCTTATCCGTTACGGTAATACTTATGTTTGAATAACTATTCTGTATACCATCTTCAAAAATGACGATGCCTTTTACTAACAATACCGGTTGTGATAACTCAGAAGACGCTTCAACTGCGTCTGTTTCATTAGATGACATTTTAATAAATGCCACTTTTTTTTCCAGATCTTTTAGGTACTTAAATATTTTAATGATATCACTACCGTAGTAATTATGCGAGGTGTCATTAAAGAGTGCAGTAATTTGTTTTTTATCCTCTGAAATGTTGGTTTCGGGATTTGTAGAGGAAATTTTCTTTTCTAATTCAGTAATATAATTCGTTAATTTGGTTACTTCCTGATCAGTATAGTGATGTATATTGTCAGATTGAGAAGAACAGACCAAAGCAAATTGTAACGTAAAAAGGATAAAAAAAAATGTTTTCATTTTGGTGTTTTCTTGATGATTTGAAGCTGTCTAAATCCACCCGTTTTTTTGGGAAGAGAGACTTTTGTAAATGCTAGCAAATTAGATAATTTACGTTTTTTGGTCGACCGTTAATGCTTTTGTTTGTTTATCTGGCTAAATTAAACAAAATAATAATACTCCTGACTAAAAACAAAAATGGAAACTTACTGAATAGATTTCAAAAAAAGCATTGAAAAAGTAAGGTAAAGTACCAGGCTGTGATTATTATCTTTGATCAATTATTTTTTCTAAACTTTGGGATTCTATCATTTTCTATCTTAATAGCAAACTGTATTAATTAAATGAATAAACCGGTTAATAGAAAGTATCTGATAGCTACCCTGTTTGCTTTGTCTATTATTTTATATGCCAGGACACTTAATTATGGCTTTGTTTGGGATGACGAACGAATCCATCTCAGCAACAATCAGCAATTAATTAAAGGTGATGTAAAATCATTTTGGCTGAAACCTTATTCCGGAATGTACATTCCGGTTAGCTATACTACGTGGGCATTTGTTAATACTTTTTCAAACTCAAACAAAAAAATATCTCCGAAAACATTTCATACACTTAATGTATTTACTCATACTGTAAATTGCCTCCTTGTTTTTTATCTGTTATTTATTTTATTTAAAAACCAAACACATGCATTTTTTGGAAGCTTGCTGTTCCTGCTGCATCCGATGCAAGTGGAGTCAATAGCGTGGGTTTCTGAATTCAGAGGACTTTACAGCGCTTTTTTTTCATTACTTGCTTTGATAAGCATATTCAGGTATTTAGAAAAAAACGCCATTATTACATTTCGTTCATTTATCACATCTAAATATTTTATAATTGCATGTGTTTTATTTGCTCTCGGTTTATTATCAAAACCATCAGCAGTTGTTTTGCCTTTCGTAATCAGTATTTTAGTTTGGTGCTTTTATAAAGACAAGTTTAAGCTGATCTTGAAAGGCCTTGCTATATGGCTTTTAATGGTCCTACCCATTTTACTGATCACAAGAGATGCACAACCGAACGAATTGATCTATGATTCCATTTCATTTTGGCAACGCTTTTTTATTGCCGGTCACTCTTTGTCTTTTTATCTGTACAAATTAATTGTCCCCTATCCGCTTGCAGCATGTTATGGATATACACCGGAATTGATTTTAAGTAATAAGCTCATTTATTTAAGTACTGTTTTTTTAATTGTTACTGCAGTTATTGTTTTTGCAAAAAGAAGATCTCAGCCATTACTATTTTCAGGCCTCGCTGTTATCACTGTTTGTGTGTTGCCTGTATTGGGGCTCATTCCGTTTGAATATCAAAAGCATTCAACTGTGGCTGACCGTTATCTCTATTTTGGAATGTTGGGCTTTACTTTGTTCGTTCCTTTAATTGCAAACAGCATAAAAAAATACAACTGGTTAAAATATGTTTCCGGAAGTGTTATAGTAATTTATTTAGTGCTAAACTTTAAACAAACCGATACCTGGAAAAATGAATTTTCTATTTGGGATAATACATTAAGGCATTACCAAAACAGTCCGAAAGTGTATTATAACCGGGGAGTTGAATATTCTAAACTTGGTAAATTCAACGAAGCTATTAATGATTATACACAATGCCTTGCTTTACAAAACGATTATCGTGATGCGCTGTTCAATAGGGCAAATGCATACGAAAATATAAAAAACAATACAGCTGCTTTCACTGATTATTCAGCTTATTTATTGATTGATTCAACAGATGGTTCCGTTTATTATAAACGTGCTTATTTAAATTATAGATCAGGAAATATACAGGCGGCAGCTAGAGATGCAAAAAGAGCAGAACAATTAAATTTCCCTGTTGGAGCTAAATTTAAGAGAATGTTGGAGGCGCGCGGAATGCAGGAGAAACCCTTAGATACGTTGAAATAAATGTTGCATTACAGCTGACTGGTTTTTAAACCCTTTCAACTGTTATTCAACACAATACCTTTGTATCAATAGGCGCACTTTAATCTATTAACAAAAAATCTTGACCCTTATTTTTTATTATGTTTGCCTGATAGTTAACTAATACAAATTGCATCTTTAAATTTACTCTTCTAATCAAAAAAAATGAAACGCTATACAATACTTTATGCGCTCACATTATGTCTGGTACTATCCAGCTGTGGAACTCAAAAGTTTTCCATCGGTGAAACATCGGGGCAAACCATTAGTACTGATAAAAGAAAGATGGTGCATCTTTTTTGGGGATTTATCCCGATTGGGAAAAAACAATCGTTCCCTGCGGTAAATAATGCTAAAGGGTACACCATTACCACTAAATACAATGTGGTTGATTTTATTGTCAGCTATTTTACAGGAGGTATAGTAGGAATGAAATCAGTGAAGTTTGAAGCGTTGAAATAAAAAACTTTTTGTTTTTTTACAAACAATTTTTTACAACAAAAGTGTCTGATTCACAATGCACTTCCCGCTTTCTCGACTCCGCTCAAAATAGCAGCACACGCGGTCATTTCGAGCGGAGTCGAGAAAGCGCGAGGGTGAAATTAGGCAAATATATAGCTACAAATTGTATCGATCAAAAACACAATACGATTTTTTAATCCGGCTCCAGGTGCCCTAAAATAATGATCAAAGAGTTTTATCAGTAGTTTCTTCTTTAAATTGCAATTCGAACAATCGTTTGTATTGTCCATTTTGTTTGAGCAATTCCTGGTGATTCCCCATTTCAATTATTTCCCCATTCCCCATTACAATTATTTTATCTGCTTTTTGAATAGTTGCCAGACGATGCGCAATGATAATGGATGTGCGGTTTTTTGTAAGCAGTTCAGTTGCCCTTTGGATCAATTTTTCCGATTCAGTATCAATAGAGGATGTAGCCTCATCCAGCACCAGAATTTTAGGATCATAAACATAGGCCCGAATAAAAGAAATCAATTGTCTTTGTCCAACAGATAGCATTCCGCCACGTTCCATTGCATTGTAATCATAATCATTGGGCAGCTTACTTATAAAGTCGTGAGCGCCAACAATTTTAGCTGCTTCAATAATTTGTTTTCTTGTAATTTCAGGATCATTCAATGAAATATTATTGGCAAGTGTATCCGAAAATAAAAAAACATCCTGTAATACCACACCTATATTTTTTCGCAACGATGTTAATTCGTAATCCCGGATATCAACCCCGTCAATGCTTATAAGGCCTTTGTTGTATTCGTAAAAGCGATTTAACAAATTAATGATAGAAGATTTACCTGCTCCTGTTGCACCCACCAGGGCAATCGTTTCGCCTTGTTTGACTGAAAAAGAAATGTTTTTTAAGATCCAGTCTTCATTATTATAGGCAAACCACACATTTTTAAACTCAATATTTCCATTGATCTTTTCTGCCTCCACCCGGCCTTCATTTTCAATAAACTCCTTTGTATCAAGCACTTTAAATACTCGCTCTGAAGAAACCATTCCCATCTGTAAAGTATTGAACCGATCCGCCAACTGCCGTATCGGCCGAAACAACATATTGATGTACATGATGAACGAAACCAATTCCCCCACTGTAGCAGTGCCTTTCAAAATGCCTTTGCCACCCCACCAAACAAGCAGGCCAAGAGAAACCGATGAAAGGATCTCCACCACCGGAAAAAAGATGGAGTACGCCAGTATCGACCTGATATTTGCATCACGGTGTTTTGCATTAATATCATTAAAATGTTTCATTTCCGCTTTTTCGCGATTAAAGATCTGCACCACATACATGCCCGTAATATGCTCTTGAACAAAGGCGTTGAGGCGCGCTACCTGTGTGCGCACATCCTGGAAAGACGCATGTACCGATTTTTTAAAAATGTATGTTGCAATAAATAAAAATGGAATAGGAGATAGAATAATTAAGGTCAGTTTAAAGTTTAAAAACAACATTACCCCTAGGATAACAGTGATTTTAAGGAGATCACCAATGATAACAATGAGCCCTTCCGAAAAAATATCAGCAATTACTTCAATGTCAGAAACAGCACGTGTTACAAGGGTTCCAATAGGGGTGTTGTCATAATATTTTAAACGCAGGCTAATGATGTGTTTATACAACTGCACACGAAGATCTTTAATTATATTTTGCCCTAATTGGTTTGTCAAAAAAGAATCCGCAAACTGAAAAAACGCCTCTAATACTAGTAATACGATCAATATGATGGTCATATACAATAACATGGAGCTGTTAGCCGCAGCTACATAATGATCGAATGTGTATTGAATTAAATAAGGTCGTATGGGGGAAAGCGCTGCAAGTGTAATTGTGGTGCAAACAGCTAATACAAAATTTTTTCGATAAGGTTTTATATAAGAAAAAACCCTTTTAAGCAGCAGTACATCAACGGCTTTACCTGTTATCGATTTTTTCTTTTGCTCAGACATTAAAATAATTTTGCGGGTACTCCACCTTTGTTAAATATAAACCACAGGCATGGGCTGAAAACCCAGCTTTTGAGCGCGTTTTACTTTCAATGATCTCATTAAATTGCTCAATAGATATCTTCCCTTTGCCAACATTCAAAAGTGTTCCGACTATTGCACGCACCATGTTTCGCAAAAAACGATTGGCCGAAATAGTAAAGATCAGCGAGTCATTTTCTTCTTTCCATTCAGCTTTATAAATTTTGCAATTATTGCTTAGGTTTTGAGTATTGGTTTTTGCGAAAGCAGAAAAGTCGATGTGGTCAAACAATATTTTAGTTGCTTTATTCATCTCCTCTATATTTAGAGGGCCATACAAAAAGCAGGACATATCTATTTGAAAGGGATCTTTCTTTTTATTAATGATGTATTGATATGTTCTGGAAACAGCATCAAACCGGGCATTTGATTTTTCTTTTACAGTAATGATCTTTTGAATGGCAATATCAGCAGGAAGGGCAAAATTAAATTTAAAGATCCATTTATGCTGGTTGATCTCAAGATCTTCAATTGTAGAATCAAAATGAGCGAAATATTCGGATGCATGTACACCGGTATCCGTTCTTCCGCAGCCGGTAATAACAATGGGTTCATTCAATAACCTGGAAAGCATTTCATTTAATACCTGTTGTACGGTTCGATATGTATTTTCCTGTATCTGCCAGCCGTGGTAGGCAGTTCCGTTATATGATAATTGAATGAAATAGCGTTGCAATGTACTTATCGGTTAATTTGTTTGATGGGTATAATCTGCAATAAGGGCGAGGACGGGTGCTTAATTATTTTTTAAGCAACCAGGCTTCAGGTTGACTTAATTTAAGTTGTTTCAACTGAGTATAAGCCTCTTTACGAGTAGCATAATCCCCGGAACTTACAACGTATAATCCGTTACGTTTTCCTATTATAGATGCGGTAATATTTTGATTCTGTAAATCGTTTACAAATCTTGTTGCATTTTCCTGGATCTGAAAACAACCTGTTATCAGATGAAATTTAAAATCAAGACCGATGCTCTCATTGTTAACTGCAACATGGGTAGAATCAGCTTTTACAGCATCTGCAATTTGACCGTCAACAAGGCCGGCTGTAACCGGTTGCGATGCATTGTTTGTTAAATCCAATGCCGCATGTTTGATCGTATCATTTATATCCGGTAAAGAATTTGATACAACCTCTTCAACTTTTGGAACGTTAGCTATTGTATTTTCAAATACAATATTATTTGGAACACCTTTTAAAGCAAAAGGGTTTAAACTTGAATAATTAATATTTTTTAACAGGTCGGTTTTTAACGGGACCCATACCATTCCAAAAACCAAAGGGATCGCAATAGCAAGAGCTACAAGACGTTTAACGTTGATCTTCTTTTTCTCAGCAGGGATTGCGCCTCTGTCTTTAAATTCTTTTTCTAAACGTTTACCAATAGTATCACGTTTTATTGCGGGTGACTGAAAGCGCGACAAGCCAAATGCATCTAAAAGATAATTTGTTGTTTCAGGTTCAAATTGTATGTTGCGTTCCGCATCAAGAAACAGCATACCCACTTCGTCAATTGTAACTTTAGCGCCTTTTTTTAATTCTGTATTGGTTGTTGATGTAAAGTGCTGAAGATATTTTAATGCCTCCGGGTAACTTGTTCTTTCAGCATTTGCAATATGATTTGCCAAAAGACCATCGTTATTTTTCAGACTCTTGTTAAAAATAATATTTTTAGAGGGCGGAGTAAAAGTATGTTGGGTCGGATGGATTTTTGCTGGTGCATAATTAGCCACAAAACCGCCCAATTCAGGAACAATAACACAATCGTGTGCGTATAACAGGTCACTTATATGTTTATCTACTTTTATCAAAACCTTCAAAAAATTATTTTATAGTTTATCCTAAACATTTTTTTAAATGGAGTAAATCTTGTCCAAATAAAAATCGGAGAGGATTACAAATTTACAAAAAAATTGTCAGTTTTTTAAGGTCATCGGGTACATCTACCGCAATGCTCTCAAAATCAGTTATTTTAGTGTTTATTTTATACCCATTTTGTATCCAGCGGAGCTGTTCCAACCCTTCTGCAAGTTCTAAAGAGGATTGTTTCAAGGAGGTAATTTCGGCTAATATTTTTGTGGTGTAAGCATAAATTCCAATGTGCTTATAAAACGTTTGGTAATTGAGCCATTGGCTTTGTTCTTTTTCACGAACATACGGTATTGTTTGCCGGCTGAAATAAATTGCCTCATCGTATTTATTTAACAGCACTTTGGGAGTGTTGACATTAAACAACTCCTCATTTGTTTTTATTTTTTTAACAAGCGTAGCGATCTGCACTTTATCCGAAACAAAGCAGGATGCGGCCAGATCGATCTGTTCGGGACGAATAAAAGGTTCATCCCCTTGAATATTTATTACAACATCTGCTGAAGCAGTATATTTTTTAATTGCTTCAAAACACCTGTCCGTTCCGCTCTGATGGCTATCTGCTGTCATAATTACCTCACCTCCAAAAGCTATTACATGGTCGTGAATGCGGATATCATCCGTGGCCACTACCACATCGGCTAATGACGCTGATTTTTTTGCCTGTTCGTAAACCCTTTGTATCATTGATTTTCCACCAATATCTACTAATGGTTTAGCCGGGAAACGGGTAGAGGCAAAACGGGCAGGGATAACACCAACTATTTTCATAAACACGTATTAATTTTATACGAAAATACTGAATTAATATTTATCAATCGGGCATGGATTATCTAAATGGTTCAAAACAAATATTCTATTTATCATTAGCGGATCAAGACCTGTCAGATTTTTAAAACCTGCCAGGTCTAAACAACCGATTTTGCTATATCTCCAATCTTAACCGTCTGATTTTTTTACAAAAAAAAATTAGTTTATTCTACCAAAGAAAGACGTTAAAAGATAGGTAAAAACAACATTTTTTATTAACTTTGTAATATGTCTTTTTTGAAGTTATTAGCTATTATCAGTATTCCCTTTTTGTTTTTAGGTAACACCCGCCCAACGAAAAATTTGTCGTGTCAGGAAATTGTCGCGCACATGCTCGACAGTCTTAAAAGCATTAAAACACAACGTTGCGATCTAAAATCAACAGAACGTGTAAATGGTCATTTTGCATATTCCGGATCCCGTATAAAAATCAATACCAATCCTAAAAAGATCTATTTCTACAGTATTTTGAAGGGGAATGAGGTATTATGGGTTCATGGTAAAAATAAAGGAAATGCGATCGTCCATTCTCCCACCCTTCCACTTTTTAGTTTGGATCTGGATCCTTATGGTAGCATTATGCGAAAAGATCAGCATCATACCATTTTTGATCTTGGATTTCAGAACATAGGTCTTATTATTGCCAATACCATAGTAAAAGCACCGAAAGATTTCGACAAACATTTTGCTTACGCTGGAACACTTACCTGGAACAATATTGAATGTTATCAATTGTTAATTAATTTCCCTGAATACAAATACATTGAACACACTGTTACCAAGGGAGAAACGGTTAACGGTATCGCTAAAAAATTAAACTCCAGCGATTTTAAAATTCGTTATAAAAACGGACTTTCAAGTTATTTTGGTGAAATAAAAGAAGGAAAAAAATTATTGATACCTACTCCTTATGCAAGCAAAGTTATTTTATTCATTGATAAGAAAACATTTATGCCCATCAATATAAAAATATATGATGAAGATGGATTGTATGAGGCGTATGAGTTTTACAACGTTATTATTAACAAGCCTTTTGAAGCTGATGAGTTTTCTAAAACTTTTAAAGGGTATAAGTTTTAACTTTTTCAGACAACCAGATCATATTGAAATTTTTGGTAGTGATTAATTTTTTTTGAATAAAAATGGAAGTACCTTTACAGATCAAATAAGCATGAATAATGAAATTTAAAGCAGGTTATATCGGATTATATTTAACAGCAATATGCATTTGCGTGTTACTGGCTTCATTCAGTCCTCAAAAGAAGGTGGTATATAATTCACGGGAGATCCTTAACAATGTGTTGGAATCTATTGGAAAAATAAAGACAATGCGTTACAACTTGCAGTGTAATGAGCGGATCAAGGGCAAAATGCAGCATACAGAGTCACAGGTGAAATTACAGATCGCACCACGGAAATTGTATCTATCATTAAAAGGTCCGGAAGTATTATGGTTAGAAGGTGCTAATGATGGAGATGCATTAATAAATCCCGGAGCATTTCCATATATGAATCTTAATCTTGATCCTTATGGATCCCTGATGCGTAAAGATCAGCATCACACCATTCATGAAATGGGGCTTCATTATCTTGCAGAAATTTTAAAAGATGGGATAAGACGTGCCGGAGATAAGTTTGATAAATACTTTGTTATACTTGGAGAAGAAAAATATGACGGACGTGATTGTTACAAACTTTCCATTGCTTTTCCTGATTACTCCTGGAAATCGTATACTATTAGAAGTGGAGAAGACATTACTTCAGTGGCTAGAAAACTCCATGTTAGCGAATACATGATCCTGGAAAAAAATTCCGAAGTGACCGGGTTCAACGATGTAAAAACAGGGCAGACCATACAGGTTCCGGATGCTTACGCAAAGCTTACCATACTACTGATTGACAAGACATTATTATTACCGGTAAATAATAAAGTATTTGATGATAAAGGACTTTTCGAAACCTATGAATACTATAATTTACAAATAAATCCTCCTATCGCTTCCGAAGAATTTACAAAAGATTATAAGGATTACAATTTTTAAATGCAAAGCTAAAAAGGGTTTTCGTTATATTTATGAATAAATTTTTTGCAGGATATCATCAATGAGAACAAAAATATATTTTTCGGGATTGTTTATCGCACTTGCTGGCATTTGCCTGATATTCGCTTCATTTAGCAATAAACAGGATCACAAAGCGCATGGCTCAATGGAGATGTTAAACACTGTTTTAAAATCCATATCAGCTACCAAAACGCTTCGTTATGATCTTCAGCGCAATGAACGTATAAAAGGTAAAATGAATTTTACTGAATCGAAAGTAAAGTTGCAGGTTTCTCCGCGTAAATTATATATATCGATTGATGGACAGGAAGTGTTGTGGATACAAGGTGCCAATGGCGGAAATGCATTGATAAACCCGGGAACATTCCCATACATCAATCTCAACCTTGACCCTATGGGATCGTTGATGCGTAAAAACCAGCATCATACTATTCACGAATTGGGTATGGATTATCTTGCTGAAATTTTAAAAAACGCAATGAAAAATTATGCCGAAACACTGGAAAAACATTTTGTAATCCTTGGAGAAGAAAAATACATGGGGCGCACCTGCTACAAACTTTCTATTGCATTTCCTGATTTTGCATGGGTCCCGTACACTGTTAAAAAAAATGAAACCATCCTCTCAATAGCCAACCATCTCCACGTAAGTGAATACATGATCCTTGAAAAAAACCCTTCAGCAAGCTGGTACAGCGATGTTACAGCCGGGCAGGTGATACAGGTACCTAACGCATATGCCAAACTTTTTTTATTAATGATCGATAAAGAACACATGTTACCGATCAGCGAAAAAATCTATGACGATAAAGGGCTTTTTGAAACTTACGAATTCTATAATTTACAGGTAAACTCCCCTATTGCTGCCGAAGAATTCACTGAAAATTATAAGGACTATCATTTCTAACAAAATTATCCGAAGGTCATTCTCAACTTGTTTCAGCATCCATGAGATTCCGAAACTAACATTAGCTATCCGGGCGCGCCATTTTGTGATGCCCCCCCCCGGCAAAATAAGTTTAACGTAACTTAATTCATACAAAATTTCCTCCATCAACTCAGCTCTTCCCGCCTGAAATCAGCCAGTTTGCAATTTGGTACGTATCTTGATGAGATCTTGAAAGCATTCTCCAAATATTTGTTATTTTTGTAGTAATTAAATTTAGCACAACGCTTTATGTTAAGGCAGGTACAAACACAAAAATTACTTCAAAAACTTTCACCGCAACAAATTCAGTTAATGAAATTGTTGCAGTTACCTACTATTGCTTTGGAACAACGCATCAAAGAGGAAATGGAAATGAATCCGGCTCTTGAAGAAGGCAATGAAGACGATGAAGAAAGCAGCAGCGAGTTTGAAGATGAGAACTATGATGATGCGCCTAAGAGTGAGGATAATCAGCGTGATGATTTCAGCATAAGCGATTATATGGATGAGGATGAAGGTACATCCTACAAACTAAAAGCAAACAATACAAGCCCTGACGAAGAAAGAAAAGAGATCCCTTTTTCGGTTGGAGTTTCTTTTCAGGACATGCTGGATAGCCAGCTTGGATTGAAGGATATAGATGATCACCACTATCAGATAGCTGAATATCTGATCGGTAATTTAGATGATGACGGTTATTTGCGCAGAGATGTGGGATCGATAGTGGATGATATTGCATTCTCTCAAAACATAATTACCACTGAAGCAGAATTAAACGAAGCACTTAAGGTGATCCAGGAGTTTGATCCGGCAGGTGTTGGTGCGCGCGATTTACGTGAATGTTTACTTATTCAGTTAAAGCGCAAGGAGCCTCGCACTGCTATTATAGAGCTCGCCATTAAAGTGGTGGACGAGCAGATGGATGAATTCTCAAAAAAGCATTATGATAAAATTCTCAAAAAGCTGGAGATAGATGATGAGATCCTCAAAGAGGTAATTCATGAAATTTTAAAGTTAAACCCTCGTCCGGGTAATTCAATGGCGGATGGTCAAAAAAGCTTTCAACAGGTAATTGCCGATTTTACAATTACCAATGAGGATGGTGAATTAATATTATCGCTCAATTCGCGTAATGCTCCCGACCTGCGTGTTAGCAAGGTGTACAGCCAGATGCTGGAAGAGTATTCCAAGGAAAAGAATAAAAACGGTAAGGAGGCATCAATGTTTGTGAAGCAAAAATTAGATGGTGCCAGGTGGTTCATTGATGCTATCCAGCAACGTAGCCAAACATTGCTTTACTCGATGAATGCCATTATGGAGTATCAGCGTGAATATTTTTTAGAAGGCGATGAAACCCTTTTAAAACCGATGATATTAAAAGATATTGCTGAAAAAGTAGGACTTGATATTTCTACGATCTCCCGTGTGGCCAATAGCAAATATGTTCAAACATCTTTTGGAACATTTTTATTAAAATCTTTTTTTAGTGAATCTTTATCTACCGACAGCGGTGAAGAAGTATCGACCCGTGAAGTAAAAAAGATCCTGAAAGATTGTATTGAAGCAGAAAGCAAAAAGAAGCCATTAACGGATGATAAGCTGACCAAGATCCTGAAAGAAAAAGGTTATAATATTGCCCGCAGAACCATTGCAAAGTACCGTGAACAGCTTGATATACCTGTAGCCCGTTTAAGAAAAGAATTATAATTTAACACCGATCCTGATACAGAAACAAGCTCTAAGAGCCGGGAAACAGGATCAATTTGTTTCTATCTTGTGTCTTTAATCTTAAATCCTGAATCTCAAAAAAACTTTATTTTGGAAACCCGTATTGCAAAAATAATTTCTTATTTGTTTCACCCTCTATTGATGCCAACCTACGGTTTTGCAATTATTTTTTTTACGAATAATTATATTTCCACATTTACTTCACCCAATTTAAAATTAGTGATACTTATCGTCACTTTCATTTTTACTTTTTTGTTGCCGGCCATCAATGCCCTTATTTTACTGAAGATGGGCCGCATCAAAAGCCTGGAGATGGAAACGGTGAGTGAACGCTTTATTCCCTATACAAGTGCTGTTTTATATTATTTTGCATTGTTTTATTTATTTTATAATGCTGAATTTCCAAACATTTTTAAGATACTTATTTTAGGTGCAGCCATTTCCATTCTGCTGACAATTTTTATCAGTTTTAAATGGAAAATAAGTGCTCATACCATTGGTATTGGTGGTATTGCCGGTGCAGCACTTGGTATTGTGTATCGATTGAATTTAGATATGCGTTCTGTTTTAATGCTCGTTATTTTGGTTGCGGGGGTAGTTGGTTATGCTCGTTTAAAACTTAATGCTCACACACCGGCACAGGTATATTCCGGTTTTGCCCTTGGGTTTTTGGTAGAATTATTATTGATGATCTATTATTGATTGTCCTTTCCTTCTGATACGTTTACACGTATTGAATCAAATAAAATTTTTTTTTAGAAGTGTTTGAATTGATGGGATCTCTATTTTATTTCAAATCTGAACAATGATGGAATAAAGGGAAACTCTAATTTAACAATAGTTCGGTGATTTTTTAGTAATCATGCTAAAGCCCTTTAATATCAGTCATTCTATAACCCCAGCCTTAAGGCCGGGGTTATAGTGGAATCCAATAAATTCAGGGACTATAGTCCCTATTCCATTATCTTTAAATGGACCTGTTCAATTCGGGTTTTTGTAACAGCGGATATTGTAAACACGAAGTTCTCAATACGTATCTCTTCATTGATCTTAGGGATGCTTTCGTGATAATGCATGATCAGGCCGCTGATGGTTTCAAAGTTATCGAGGATAGGCAACTTAAGTTGATACTTGTGATTTATATAATCGGTTTCCAGGCGGGCAGAAAAAATAAATTCCGATTCATTTACCTGTTTTTCGATCATCTCTTCTTTATCATGCTCATCTTCGATCTCACCAAATATCTCTTCAATTATATCCTCCATGGTAAGCATACCGGATGTTCCGCCAAATTCATCAACAACTACAGCAATACTTTTATGCTGCTGAATAAATACCGTTAACACTTCACTTGCAGCCATTGATTCGGGTACAATGCTTACCGGTAATAATATGTTACGGATGCTTTCCGGTTTTTTAAATAATTCTTTTGAATACGTGTATCCGATAATGTTATCAATGTTTTCGGAGTATATCAATATTTTAGAAAGCCGTGTTGTAATGAATTTATTTTTTAACTCTTCAATACTTTCATTTACATCCAGTGCAATTATTTCAGTGCGTGGTATCATGCACTCCCGGGCTTTCACACTCGAGAAGTCCAGTGCATTTTGAAATATTTGTATCTCATGATCCTTCTCAGCCTTGGTTTCTACAGCAGATGTTCCTTCCCTTAAATAATTATCCAGATCGATCATTGTAAAAGCAATATTTTCTTTTTCAATTTTCACACGAAATAATCGTTTGAGAATAAATTCAGAAAAACCAATGGTGATCAACACAACAGGGTATAAAACACCGTAAACAATGGTAAGTGGAAACACAAAAAGGCTTAGTGTTTTGTTAGGGTTTATTCTGAAAAGGTTTTTAGGTAAATATTCTGCCACCACTAAAATAAGCATGGTGGATAAAAACGTGGAAATAAGCAGAAGCAACACTTTTGATGAAATAAAGTGTTCCATCGAATGGCTTAATTCTTCATCCATATAAATACCAAATATTACCAGGGCAATATTGTTACCGACTAGCATTGTTGCAAGGTACCTTGATGGATATTTATTAAAATGAGATAGTATTTTTGCTGAAAAACTGCCTTGTTTATTTTCCAGTTCGATACGTAATTTATTGGATGTAATAAAAGCAATTTCCATCCCCGAAAAAAAAGCGGAGGCGATCATTGCAATCGGAATAATAATAGAGCTTTGCACTTTTTATTTATTTTGTTCTTTTTGTTTTTGAGCTTCGTCAAATTTTATTCGTTGACGTCTGCGCACATAATACATAACACCGCAAACGATGAAAAATGCGAGAAAATAAATGGCACCCCTGTTATCTTTTATAACAAGAGAATAGATGCACATAAATATGCCTACAAAGCCCATCATGAGCCATATTATTTCAAGTATTCTAAATGTTCTATTCATTTATGGTTACGGATAACTAATTATTTCGAATTTACGAATCTGTGTTTGTTAAATTGTTTGTTGCAAAAATCGCCTACTGCAAAATTGCCTAATTGATTACTTGGTTAATGCTGCATCTTTTACCGCAATTGATCCTTTTACCTGTTTGATCCAATAATCCGTAAAATCCTCATTGGATTCTAAACCCTTGCCCCAGATCACTTCATCTTTAGTTGTGATCTTAACAAACTCTTCGGTATATATTTTTTTAGTTACCGAGTTCCAAATCAAATGCTCCGTGTTCAGCCTATCTCCTTTTTCGTTAATTACGATCACATTGCCTTTTGCTTCCATCACATTCATTTTATTATCAGCATCGTAACCGATACCGTAATTGGCGGTAAGCTTGGTTTGTTCTTTTTTAAACTGGTCATAAAAAATAACTTCCATTCCTTTTGGCATTTCGTAATAAGGCTTTTTGCCCATAAAATGATCTACCCAGGGTGTTTTCAGTTTTGAGCGCACACGTGCCGAATCGCTGTATAAAAACTCCACATTTTTGCTGGATTCAACCGATTGTTCTTTTCCACTTGAAGTAACCGAATTTACAACAGCAATATCGTTTTCGCAAGCGCTGAGGAATGCTAAAACAAGTATCATAAAAAATGGAAAACTTATTAATTTTTTCACAAAAAAGCCATTGTTAATTTAATGGAATAATTTAAAACTAATCGAATTTTGGTCTTACAAACCAGCGGTCGTTAATAGTAAAGCCGATAGTGGCCTTTACAAATTGTTCTTTTATCAACCCATTTTTAGTGGTACCGCGTTCACCTACCTCAACACCTATATTTACCAGTGAAAAGTTTTGCAATAAAAAATTGCGTCCTACCGGTAAGCCAACACCTAGACTTACTCCATACTCTGTTAATTGTGTGTTCTTTAATTCAAGCAATGTTTGGGCATAACGTCCGCCCATTCTGTAATTCATTCTTTTGAAATAATTACCTTTTCCGTTTGCTTTTGAATTAGGAACATATTGTGCCCCCAACGACACACGCATACTGTTTTTCAGATCCTGGGATTTGTTAAATGCCTTGTAAGTACTCCAGTTTTGAACAGCAAAATCACCAGCGATCAACCATTTGTCTCCTTTTTTGATACCCAATCCAAATCCGAATGAAAGTGGAAATTGTAATTCCCCTTTTACTCCCTGAACATTATTGATGGTATCTTTTACTACCTCGTAGCCCAATGAATTGTTAAAATAAGTATAAGCAAGACTGTCGATTTTCGCGGTCATATTGGTTTGAGCGGCAAATGTGGCGCCCATCAATAGCTTCACATTTTCTTTCAGGTCTCTGCCGTTTAACGAATCGAACGTATACGAATATTGCGCGCCATAATCAAAATAAAAATCACCAATGCGTGTAATGGTTGCTGCACGTGTGTTAAATGAGCTGCTGTTGGAAGGGAATATGGAACGTCTTGAATTATCTATGTTTCCGAACATATAGGAAGCATTAAGGCCCAGGGAAAATGATTGCCATGATTTTTTTCGTTTTAATATTTTATTCGCTTTTGAAAAGTTCTTTTCTGCTTTTAAGCGGCTATATTTTTTCGACCTTAAAAAATGTCCGGGTAAACCGAACAAAGGTTTTATTCCATTTCCAAAATAAACCTGGTTAACACCACCCGATCCTTCATATAAAAAATCAACTCCACCTACATTAGTTACATCCTGATGGTCGGATACTTTATATCCTACCGAACTGTATGGTATTAAACCTACGCTTGCTCCCCACCACTTTTTTACCGGGAAAGCCAATGATAGATAAGCCAATGATGCATTGTTAATTGTTTTTTTTGCTGTTGCACTTTGTAACAGAGTGCGGTTAAAATTTTCTCCCAATTCAGCAGTTGTCAGGCGTATATTGGAGTAAGAAGCCGGATTTCCTGTATTGATAAAAAACATTGGTGTAGAATCATTTTGCATGGCAATGTTGGTACCGCCCATTGCAAAACCCTGAGCAAAGCCCTTGCCACTCAAATCGCCAATGCCATAGCGGGAATAGGGCGAACTGTTCGTTACCTGGGCTGTAGAAGTGTTATCTATTAAGTACAGTGTATTAAGTACAAAAAATGCGAACAAAATTGATTTTACGCTAACGGAATTTTTAGTCTTCATACTTAAAGGCACTGAAACGTAATGCGTACTATTTTTTTAAATTATGGTCCAATATACAATTTAACCCCTTAAGGATTAAAAATGAGTCGGCAAAGATGCGTCTTTTTAATCGTTTCTCAAAAAAATTAGCGTCCCCACCTGTTAAAACCACATTTATATCCGGAAAAAGCTCTTTATAGCTGTCAATTAGGCCCTCCACTTCGGCTATTATCCCCATTTCTACCCCCGATAAAATACTTTCAGCGGTGGTGGTACCTATGAGGCTATCAAATTTTTCATTTACATCCAACAACGGTAATTTGGACGTAAACGTATTTAAGGCTTTAAAGCGCATTTTCAGTCCGGGTGAAATGGCACCACCAATGAATTCATTATTGCTGTTTACAAAATTGTATTTCACACAGGTGCCGGCATCTATTACTACTACATTTTTGCCGGGAAATAAGGATGCACCAGCTACTGCAGCAGCCAACCTGTCGGAACCGAGTGTGTTTGCCGACAGGTATAAATTTATTATCGGCACCGGCATTTGGCTTGTAAATACCTGTGTTTGAGTTTTTTCTTTTAACTGATCAATGAAATACTCCACACTATCAACTACAGTAGCAACAATGCAATGTTTGATAGGATAGGTTTCAAACAAACCGGCTTCGATCAGGGCATTGGTAGATTCGAAAACAAAAAAATGTTTTAATTCAGCATTTTCGAACAATGCTGCTTTGATCCTGGTATTTCCTATGTCGATAATTAAGTTCACGGATTGTATTTGTTACCAAATGTAGATAAAATATTAAAATTGAGATGTGGAGGGAGCTTATGGAGTTGTTAATTTTCTATAAATCTTTTGGGCGTTTCCTTTTCTGAAAAAGAAAGGTCGGGCTTTACACTTCAATCTTCCCTGCCGCTAATTAGCGGTAGGGAAGGATTTACGTTACAATCCCTAACGCGGCATTCCGTTTACAATAGCATTATTGCAATAAAATTGCCTTTTTTGTTTTTAATTCCCTCTTGAAAAGAGTTTGTCCTGAGGGAAGTCGAAGGAGGGTTAGGGGGATTTGTTCCTTTTGATAAAAACGTTTCAAAAAAACAAACAAAACTGTGTGTTTTTTTTTTTTGATACAAAAGAAACAAAAAATCAAGAACAAACGATTCCTCCCCACAGGGCGACACGGCATCGTCCCGCGGCACTGCGGGATTCATTCCTCACGCACCGTTTCATAAATTTATTTTCACCATAAATAAAGGAAAATCTGTCGCAGAGCTAAGGCGATATCAAAAAACAATGGAGAGAATACTTATTCAGCAGCCAAAGAGGAACATAACCCTATTTTACCTGTATAGCGCCCTGTTCAGCAGAATTTGTTGAATGGTAATTGCAATAGAAGTAGAATGTTCCTTTGTCGTTAAAGGTATGGGTAAAAGAATTTCCGCTTTTAATGGTTCCGCTGTCAAACAAGCCGCTTGTTTCGGTAATGCTGTGGTTTGCGTTATCTTTATTGGTAAAAGTTACTGTAGTACCTGCAACCACCGACATTTGGGTTGGATTATAAGCCTTGTATTCCAGCCACACCTCATTTACGCCAGGGGAGCCTCTGTCTTCTTTTTTACAGCCTGTCAAAACAAAAAACATCAGAATAGCTGAACAAAACACTTTAATTTTCATGATATGGATCATTATATACTTAGTCTAACAAAGATAATTAAAAAAAACGGGCATTAATTTATATAAACTGCATTTGTTTGGTTCATAAAACAGGAAATATTGACCAATAATCCAAATAAAAGGCTTTTTCAGGATAAAAACCATTCTTAAAATAAGACGAATCCAAACATTTCCACCAAAAGTTAAAAAAAACAGCTTGATTTTTAAACATTTAGGAAAAACAAAAAAAATTGCATCAACAAACCAAATAAATTCATAGATTTGCGCTCCAATAAAAAAAATGAGCTGGTACCCTAGCTCAGTTGGTAGAGCAAAGGACTGAAAATCCTTGTGTCACTGGTTCGATTCCAGTGGGTACCACTTTCAAAATGAAGCCTTTACAGAAATGTAAAGGCTTTTTTTGTTTGGAGTAGGCGATATATTGGCTTGCGGTTCCAATCAATTTTCCTTAGATTTATAAAAATTTGAAACGCCCTCAAATTTAAATCTCAGAAAAAAATGAAAAAACTCATTATTTTTCTTCTCTGCTGTTCGTCTGGCATTTGCTTCGGACAAGCCGATTCTACTTCAGGAAAAAGAATTGTTTTAGGACTTAATGTCGGCACTCTTTTCGGAAATGAAGGGGATGGTGCATACTACAATTTTACAATGGAAAGGGGGGGCAGTCATTTTGAGCTTGGACCCGTTTTTGGTTCGAAGATGGATCTAAGCCATGGATCCAACGACAATTATTATAATGGAAATTTTAGCCTAACCGGACTTAATGCGGTTTATCAAATTAGCCCTAACACAAAAAGAAAAATTTTTCAGTCCTATTTTCAAAACGAATTTTTTTTCCATTATTACATTGATAATAATACAACCAAGGAGCTTTATTCCAATTATGGGCACCAATTTCTTCCTGCAGCAATATCTTACAAATCACATCAAACTATCATTGGAGATTATATTGGCTGGGGGTTTAAAGTTAAATTTCTAAATAACTTTTATGTGAATCAAAGCATAGGAATGGGAATGGAATATTATGCCACAGTGCTGGACTATAAGGATATTAGTTATAATAGCTATAATAGAAACGACCGCAATTTTCGTCCGGGTGTTATACTTAAATTAGGTCTCGGATACAAATTCGACTACAAATTAAAACCACAGCCTGCCGGCCCCCTCAAAAAGAAAAATACCATTATATCCTATTCTGCTTTTTCTCCCGAACAGTTGGATTCCATTGTATCAAATTCTACCAGACGGATTGATTCCATTGCATCTCCAAAAATTATTTTTGGATTTAACGTTGGTATTATACCTTCTTACCTATGGGAAGGATTGGAGCAGTATGCTCTTTTTACTCTTGAAAAAGGAAAAAATATTTTTTCAGCCGGACCTGTAATTGGCTCAAAAGCGGAAATAAGCTATTACGACAAGCACAGGCTTAGCGGGAAATATGGTTTAACCGGATTTAATATGGTTTATCAAAGAAATCCAAATCCGAATCATAAAAAATTTGGTGTTGATCTGTTTTTTCAACATGAATTTATTTTGCACCATTACAACGACCAGGGCACAACCTATGTGAATGACCACAATATTTCTGTATTCCAATCTTACAAATCTCGTCAAACAGATATCCAGGCCTATATGGGTTATGGCTGTAGAGAAAAACTTTTTAAAAATTTTTACCTTAATCAAAGTATTGGAATTGGGATAATACACCTTTCAACCGTAATAAATTATGAGGACACTAAGTATAATTCAAACGAGGATGATACTAATTTCGGTTTACTATTAAAAATGGGTATCGGATATAAATTTGATTATAAAACAAAGCCGTATTCGGAAACCCCCTTTGTGCAAAGGGATTCAATTAAACAAACAGATTTCTTTGCCGCTGAAAAAAACATTTTAAGATTTGGCATTAACATAGGTGCCATGCCTTCTTATGAATGGGAAGGATTGGACTACTACGCCCATTTTACAATAGAAAAAGGGAGAAATTTTGTAGCAGCCGGACCGGTAATTGGCTTGAAATTGAAAATGGAAAGCTATTTAAGTGAGGTTTCCAAACAATATGGCTTAACCGGGTTTTATGTTGTTTATCAAAGATATACTAAGCCAAGAGGAAAACGATTTGATTTCTATTTCCAAAACGAATTTATGTTCCACCATTATACCGACAAGGGCAATTATATAGCAGGGCCAAACCCGAATCTTCCTATTGTATGGACTTACAAATTAGAACAAAAGGATATTGAAGATCATATCGGCTATGGAGTAAAAATAAAAATTTTAAAAAACTTTTATCTCGATCAAAGTTTTGGATTAGGAATAAAATATACTACTACTTTTATTGACTATGGAGATCCCGCCTTTAATAAAGCCGAAAAGGGTACTCTACCGAGTGCAAAAATAAAAATGGCTTTTGGGTATACATTTGGGGGCAAATTAAAGTAGCTGCAAAAACGTAAAGACTTTTTTTATTGGGGTGTTTCTCAAATTCTTAATTTACCTGGATATGAAGTCGAAGATAAAGGCGCCCCCCTCTGGATTACAAAACCCTCATTTAAACATTTAAACGATCCATTTTAATCGGGAATTCCCGTATTCTGTTATCTGATGAAATGCCCGGTATGGGCGGTAAGTCGTCACAAACATTAGGAGGCTCACCAGTCAGTCTCTGCATATACGCGAAAAATGCTGACGAGTTATATAAGCAAGCTTTGGCTGGCGGAGCCAAAGTAGATAAAAATATGGAAATGAAGGATCAGTTTTACGGAGACCGTTCAGGAACCATAACCGACCCTTTTGGTTTACAATGGACCATTGGAAAGCACATTGAAGATGTTTCTTTTGATGAAATGCAGAAACGTTATAATGATGTGATGAGTAAAGTTCATTCTTAAAAAAAATAGCGGAAGATCGGCATCAAGCGGAATTTTTATTCTGTCGGTAGACCGATAGAGAAGCCCAGGAAAAAGCAAGCCCTTACAGAAATGTAAGGGCTTTTTTGTTAGGATAACCTGTCAAATTTGTGGTGGTATAGTATACAGCTGGGTATCTGCATTTCCCTTTTTATTTTATTGTATCCGGTGGAATTATAGAAAGAGGATATAATTGAGAAATAAACCCATTCAGTTGAGGCTATTGCCTACATTTGCCAATAATTCCAATAGGGTTCGCTTAAACAATGTTAGCCAAAAGCAAAAAAATGATGGACAATTTCCGGACAGAATTTTTTTGTAATTGACAACAATAATAAAAAAATATGAAAATAAAACTACTTATCTTATCAATTACAATTTTCGGAATAGCTCACGCACAAAGCACTTGGACCCAAAAGGCAAACTTTGGCGGAGGCGTGAGACAAAGTGCAGTTTGTTTTTCTATCGGTACTAAAGGTTATCTAGGAACAGGGTTTAGTGGAACAAACAAGCAGGATTTGTGGGAATGGAATCAGGTTACTGATACATGGACACAGAAAGCAAACTTTCCGGGACCTGCAAGGCAGCAATTAGCCGGCTTTTCAATTGGTACGAAAGGATATTTAGGCACAGGTTGGACTCCGGGTGCTATGTATACTGATTTTTGGGAATGGAACCAGGCAACTAATACTTGGGCACAAAAGGCAAATTTTGGAGGAACAGGAAGGCGTGGAGCTGTGAGTTTTTCGATTGGAACAAAAGGATATATAGGAACAGGAAATGATAATAACTTTTTGCAGGATTTCTGGGAATGGGATCAAGCTACCGATACATGGGCACAGAAAGCAAATTTTGGTGGAGTACCAAGAGAAGATGCTGTTGGTTTTTCGATTGGCACTAAAGGTTATATTGGAACAGGATATGACGGGAATGATAAAAAAAATGATTTTTGGGAATGGGACCAAGCTACTGACAGCTGGATGCAGAAAGCCGATTTTGGTGGGACACCAAGGCAGGCTGCAAGTGGTTTTTCCATCAGCAATAAAGGATACATTGGGACAGGGTATGATGGCGCAGGATGGCAACAGGATTTTTGGGAATGGGATCCGAGCGTAAATCAATGGTTTCAAAGAGCAGACTTCGGTGGAACCGGAAGATGGGATGCGGTAGGTTTTTCAGTTGGTACTAAAGGGTATATAGGAACAGGGTTTGATGGTACGAATATAAAAAATGATTTCTGGGAATTTAACCCGGTAAGCTCACCACCAATTTGTCTTGTTACAGTTGATTCACTTTCGCATTATAGTATTATCGCATGGGATAAAACACCTTATACGGATGTGGATAGCTTCATTGTTTATAGGGAGTACACAACAAATAATTATTTACCGATTGGTGCCGTCTCTTATAATTCTCTTAGTCAGTTTACGGATACCGTAAGAGTACAATATTTCCCGGTTACCGGTGATCCGAATATTTCTTCGTATCGTTATAAGCTTCAAATACGCGACATCAATGGTAATTATAGTTCATTAGGGTTATACCATAACACCATTCATATATTAAATAACAACGGAAATTTTTCATGGAATTTTTATGAAATAGAAAACACTCCAAACCCTGTTACGTTTTATGAATTGAAAAGAGATAATTTAAACGATGGACATTGGATTACCGTGGCAGGAGTGGCCGGTACTCAAAATAGTATAACTGACCCACAATACTCAACGTATCAAAATACTGCAAACTGGCGAATTGAGACACAATGGAATATTAGCTGTGATCTAACCCGAACAACTTCAGGGATGATGACGGCTATTAATAAATCACGTTCAAATCTATTGAAGACGAATAGCACCGGTATAAATGAAGGTGCATTTGAAAATATGATAACTATTTCTCCTAACCCCTCCAACGGGAAATTTACAATAGAATTAAGCAATTCGGGCATTTCGAATAATAATAAATTTGCAGTAAAAATTTACAATGTACTTGGCGAACAGATCTATCTATCTGAATTGAAACAGCTAACACATAATGAAATAGACCTTTCTAATGTTCCTAAAGGAATATATTTTGTAAACGTTTATAACGGAGATAAAATGTACACAAGAAAAATTGTGAAACAGTAATTGCCTTTTTTGAAAGATGAAAAAAATAGAAAAGCCAAATGAGTAGGACAAAAAAATAATTTGAAATATGAAAACAATAAATCTACTCTTTGCAATTGTTATTTTTGCAACTTTAAATTTGAAATTTGGGACTTTAAACTGCAAGGCACAAACTTCAATTCCCGCAGGCAATGTTTCGGGAACATGGACGCTTGCCGGTTCTCCTTATAACGTGCTAGGCAACATTTCAATACCTAATGGTACTACTCTAACAATACAACCTGGTGTAACAATAAACTTTCAGGGAACATACAAGTTTAATATACAAGGGCGGTTGCTTGCAATTGGTACTGTTACTGATACAATTACTTTTACTGCTGCCAATATCACTAATGGCTGGTTGGGAATACGATTTAACAATACTCCTACAACCAATGATAGCTCTAAAATAATTTATTGCAAGCTGCAATACGGGAAAGCATTGAGCTCTTTTCCTGATGACAGGGGGGGCGCGTTTTATTTTGACACTTTTTCCAAAACAGTAATTTCCAACTGCCGAATCTCTAATTGTACTGCAGCTTATAATGGGGGTGGGATTTGTTGCTACTATTGCAGCCCCAAAATAGTCTATAATACTATTTCAGATAACACAGCTTCTATAAACGGAGGTGGAATTTATTGCAACTCCTACAGTCCCAATATTTCCAACAACACCATTTCCAATAATACAGCTTCTAATGGTGGTGGTATTTATTGCCATGCAGGTGCAATATTAAGTAATAATATTATTTCTAATAACACTGCTTCTAATTATGGCGGTGGAATATATTTCAGTAACGTTAGTCCGGTTATCACCAACAACACTATTAGTAATAACAACGCAATATACGGAGGTGGGATTGTTTTCGATATCATCTCAAGTCCAACTTTACGAAATTGTATTTTATGGGGCAACGCAGTAAGCACAAGTGGATCGCAGATATACATAGCCGACAACCAAAGCGATCCTGATTTTTATTACTGCAATATACAGGGAGGTTTGGACGCTTTTGAACTTAACGGGAATTCTCATACAGGCATTTATTCAAACAATATTGATTCAGACCCAAAATTTGTTTCGCCTTCAGCTGGCAATGGTAATGGTTTTAATGGTGTGGTCGCTAATTGGTCACTGCAAAGTAACTCTCCTAGTATAAATACCGGAGACCCAACCGGTACTTATCCTGCCACTGATATCGTAGGAAACACGCGGGTGACTGTATGTAGGATTGACATGGGTGCTTATGAATATCAAAATGGAACTCCACTTACCGCTACAATTTCACAAATCCAGCAAAATTTTTGTTATGGAGATACAACGGCAACGGCTATTATTACGCCTGCTGGAGGTGCATCGCCTTACGTCTACAATTATTTGTGGAGCAATGGTCAAACAGTAGCCACAGCAACAGGGCTAGGAGCAGGAACTTATACAGTAACAACTACAGAAGCAAGTTATGGTTGCTCGTTCACAAAAACGATTACTATCAGCCAACCTGCACAACTTACTTTTACAACAACGAAAGTAAATGTGCTTTGTAATAATGGTAGTTCAGGAAGTATTACTGTTAATGCAAGTGGAGGTACCGGGGTATTGCAATATTCAAAAAATAATGGCAATACATATCAATCGTCAAACGTATTTACTGGGCTTAGTGCAGCCGGTTATCAAATTGTTGTAAAAGATGCCAATAACTGTGTTACTGTTGGTCAGGGAATAATTATAACAGAACCAGCGTTGCTTTCGTTTACTAAAACTTCAACCAATGTGCTTTGTAAAAGCGGCAATTCAGGAACCATCACCGTTACAGCAAGTGGTGGTACTCCCGCGTTACAATATTCAAATGATGGTGGCAGTACTTACCAGGCCTCAAATGTATTCACAGGGCTTACTGCAAATGCTTATCAGATTGTTGTAAAAGATGTAAACAACTGTATTACTGCTGCTCAAAGCGTTATTGTTACTGAACCTACATTACTTTCGTTTACAAAGACATCAATTGATGCGATCTGTAAGAATGGTAATTCAGGAAGTATTACTGTTAGTGCAAGTGGTGGTACCGGAATTTTACAATATTCAAAAGACAATGGAAGTACTTATCAATTGTCAAATGCGTTCACAGGGCTTACTGCCAGCACCTATCAGATAATTGTAAAAGATGCGAACAACTGTGTTACTGCTGCTCAAAGCGTAATTATTACTGAACCTGCATTACTTGCCTTTACAACCACACCAAGCAATGTGCTGTGTTATAATGGTAATTCAGGAAGCATTACTGTTAATGCAAGTGGTGGAACCGGAACGTTACAATATTCAAAAGACAATGGAAGTACTTATCAATCCTCAAATGCATTCACAGGGCTTACTGCAAGCA
The DNA here is from genome assembly GCA_030654175.1 of Bacteroidia bacterium. Classification (GTDB taxonomy): domain Bacteria; phylum Bacteroidota; class Bacteroidia; order 2-12-FULL-35-15; family 2-12-FULL-35-15; genus 2-12-FULL-35-15. The sequence goes on along the minus strand of JAURXZ010000024.1, from coordinate 84,565 downwards.
CCTATCAAATTGTTGTAAAAGATGCGAACAATTGCATTACCGCTTCAACTAACATTATTTTGTCTGAACCCCAGGCTTCGTTATCAGTTCTTTTATCCATTACAGATCCTATTTGCACCAATAATAATGGCATTGCAGAAGTCACATCAAGCGGTGGCACAGCCCCATACGCTTACCTTTGGTCAACAAACAACAATAGTACTACCGACACCATTTCAAGTCTCTTAGCCGGGACTTATTCTGTAATAGTTACAGATACTAACGGATGTAGTATTTTAGATTCTGTTACTCTTGTTACTCAGTTTCCTTTACTCTCGATTGTTTCATCATCGATTAATCCCATCTGTACAAACAACAATGGAAGCGCGGCCATTACGGCAAGCGGTGGCATTGCCCCATACTCTTATCTTTGGTCAACAAACAACAATAGCACTACCGACACAATTTCAAGTCTCTTAGCCGGGACTTATTCCGTTACGGTTACAGATAGTAATGGATGTAGTATTTTAGATTCTGTTACGCTTGTTACTGAATTTCCTTCACTTTCGCTTGTTTCATCTTTTACAAATGCATCTTGTTATAATAATGATGGAAGCGCAAGTGTCATTCCAAATGGAGGCGCAGAGCCCTATTCCTACCTTTGGTCAAATAACAGCATTAGTCAAAACCTTTCCAACATCGGAAGCGGAACATACTCTGTTATCGCTACAGATACTAACGGGTGCGTTGTTTCAGAAACCTTTATCATCAATAACTCCATTGCACCCATTTCAACACCTATATGCATGGTTACAGTTGACAGCAGTTCTACAAAAAATGTAATTGTATGGGAAAAGCCCACCGATGCTCCAATTGATAGTTTCAGGATTTATAGGGAAATAGCAAGTGTTTATACTTATGTTGGGAGTGTGCCTTACGATGAGGTGAGTGAATTTACTGATAATGCCAATGGAATTAACCCGAATACAACTTCTTACAAATATAAATTGTCGGTGCTGGATACCTGTGGAAATGAAAGCCCTCTGAGCACAGAACATCATACAATACATGTTCAGCTTGGTGTCGCATTTCCTCAAGGGGTTAACCTTAGCTGGAACAATTATACCGGGTTTACGTTTTCCCAATACCGTATCCTGCGTGATGACCTGGGCAATGGGAATTGGCAAGTGATAGACTCCGTAAGTTTCGGTACAACTACCTACACCAGCACGGATGTGTTGCCAAATGCTCAGTATATTGTAGAAGCAACAAGACCTACATCTTGCGTTTCCACACGTCAAAGTGGTACTACCCGTAATTCTTCAAAATCAAATACTGCTTCTCAGACCACAGGTGTAAATGAAGTGTCAAACGACTTGAGCCTAATAATTTTCCCTAACCCATCCAACGGAAAATTTACAATAGAATTAAGCAGTACGGGCATTTCTAATAATAATAAATTTGTAGTAAAAATTTACAATGTACTTGGTGAGCAGATCTATCTATCTGAATTGAAACAGCTAACACGTAATGAAATAGACCTTTCTAATATTCCTAAAGGAATATATTTTGTAAACGTTTATAACGAAGATAAAATTTACACAAGAAAAATTGTGAAACAGTAGACTTTATACATTTAAAATACAGCCAATGTTTACAACAAAAATTGGTTTAAAAATGCTTACACACAATTTTCTCGACTCCGCTCGAAATGACCACGCGCGCAGTCATTTCGAGCTTGTCGAGAAAGTGCGGGCTGATCACATTATCGCATTGACTTATATAAAATTTATAGCAAGAACCTATGAAACTAAATGAAATAACCGATTGTTTAGAGGCTTATGCCCCCTTGGCTTTGCAGGAAAGTTATGATAATGCAGGGCTTATCTGTGGAAGTAAGGATATGGAAATTACTGCTGCATTGATCTGTTTGGATAGCACCGAAGCGATTATTGATGAGGCTATTGAGCGGGGCTGCAACCTGGTAATTGCACATCACCCGATAGTGTTTTCGGGTTTGAAAAAATTCAACGGAAAAAATTATGTGGAACGTGTTATAATAAAAGCGATCCGGAATAATATTGCCATTTATGCGGCACACACTAATTTAGACAATGTACACAACGGTGTAAATGCAAAAATTGCCGAGAAACTTGGATTGATCAATTGTACGGTACTTGCTCCTCAAAAAAATTTATTAAAAAAACTCGTTACATTTTGTCCGGAAGCAAAGGCGGAAGAAGTAAGAATAGCATTATTTAATGCCGGAGCAGGCAAAATAGCCAATTATGATGAGTGTAGTTTCAATACCACGGGAACAGGGACTTTTCGTGCCGGAGCAGGAAGTGATCCATTTGTGGGTGAAATTGGCAAACAACATCATGAAAACGAAATAAGGATCGAAACTATTTACCCACAACATATTGAAGGTCAGCTATTAAAAGCATTGTTTAATGCTCACCCTTACGAAGAGGTGGCGTATGATCTTATCTCACTTTCAAATACCCACAACAGAATAGGAGCAGGGCTTGTAGGTGAATTGCCTGAGGAAAGCAATGAAATGGATTTTTTAAAGCATTTGAAAACGGTTATGAAGGCTGATAGTGTTCGTTATACCGCTTTACGCGATAAAAAGGTAAAAAATATCGCCATTTGTGGTGGTTCCGGCAGTTTTTTGCTTGGAGATGCCATAAAAAGCGGGGCGGACGTGTTTGTAACAGCCGATTTTAAATACCACCAGTTTTTTGATGCCGAAAACCGCATTATTATTGCTGATATTGGTCATTATGAGTCGGAACAGTTCACTGTAGAATTATTTTATGAGATTTTAAAGAAAAAATTTAGTACATTTGCAGTCCTTATTTCAACAATTAATACAAATCCAATTAAATATCTATAAAAGATGTCAAAAGCTAAAACTGACGAAATTTCAGTAGAGGAAAAATTGAGAACGTTATTTGAATTACAACAAATCGACTCAAAGATTGATAAAATTAGAACTGTAAGAGGTGAATTGCCTTTAGAAGTGAGAGATCTTGAAGATTTTGTTGCAGGTTTAGAAACCCGTATCGGCAATTTTACTGAAGAGTTAAAAACACTTGAAGATTCAATAGCAGAAAAGAAAAATGTAATTAAAGAGGCTCAGGCTTTAATTAAAAAATATGAGACTCAGCAAGGTAAAGTTCGCAATAACCGTGAATTTGATTCTTTAACAAAAGAGATGGAATTCCAGAACCTGGAAATTCAATTGGCTGAAAAACGTATCAAAGAATACAAAGCAAATATCATTTCTAAAAAAGAAATTGCTGAACGTTCTGAAGAAGAGCTAGCCAGCAGAAGGAAAGATCTTAAGATCAAGAAAAAAGAATTGGAAGAAATTGTTGCTGAAACTGAAAAAGAAGAAGCGGCTTTATTAAAAAAATCCAAAGCTTCTGAAGCTATAATTGATGAGCGTTTATTAAATGCATACAAACGTATCCGTTCAAATGTAATGAATGGATTAGGTGTGGTAACTGTTGAGCGTGATGCATGCGGTGGATGTTTCAATAAAATCCCGCCTCAGCGCCAATTAGATATACGGATGCATAAAAAAATCATTGTATGTGAACATTGCGGTAGAATTTTGGTTGACGCTGAAATTTTAAGCGGTAAACCGGTAAAAGCATAAACATTATAAGAATTTTTAAAAACGCCTTGTTCTTTTTGAGAGCAAGGCGTTTTTTGTTTGTTGTTATTTCTACCCAAGTGGAGGTGAGCTAAAGATTTATAAACAGGGCATAGAAGGATCAACATTTAATGCAATAAATAAAGTTGTTTGGGGATCTGTCGCGTTAGGGATTGCAGCGTAAATCCTTTTCTGTTTAGAAAAGATTGAAGCGGAAAGCCCGCCCTTTTTACCTCACCCCGTCCTTTGGACACCCCTCTCCATTTGGAGAGGGGAAGGGGGGAGGTAGAAAGGGAACGCCCAAATGAACGTTTTAAACAAGAAATGAAAAACTCAATACATACACTATCACGCGAACAGGCCCAATTACTTGCACTGAAAAGCCAAGGGTTGTCTCAACCTGATTTTGGTAAAGGCAAAAAGGCTGTACTTGCTGCGATTGATCTTTTAGGCTATGTGCAAATTGACACGCTGTCGGTGGTTGCACGTGCCCACCACCATACACTTTGGAGCCGTTTGCCTGATTATAACGAAAAGTTTTTGGGCGACCTTTTAGAAAACGATAAAACCATTTTTGAATATTGGAGCCATGCCGCATCGTATTTGCCGATGAGCGATTACCGTTTTTCGTTGCCGCGAAAAAAGTCATACGAAGATGGCAAATCCCATTGGTTTGGGCAGGATAAAAAAATGAATAAATATGTACTCGACCGGATAAAAGCGGAAGGGCCATTGCAGTCGAAAGATTTTGAATATAAAAGAGAAGGTCCCGGCAACTGGTATGAATGGAAGCCTGCCAAACGTGCTTTAGAACAGCTTTTTATGGAAGGCAAGCTAATGGTAGCAAAACGCCAGGGATTTCATAAGGTTTATGATCTAACAGCATGTGTATTGCCTTCAACTGTTGATACTTCGTTCCCCTCTGAAAAAGAATATTCCGAACATTTAATTTTAAAGGCAGTTCAGGCACATGGATGTGTTAACGAAAATGAGATCTCCTATTTACGAAATGGCCAAAAAGCTCCTGTAAACAAAGCTTTGAAACGTATGCTGATGGAAGGGGAGTTGATGGAAGTTAACATAGAAGGGCTGGAAAAATCTACATTCATCACCTCCGAAAAGCAATTAAAAAGCATAGAAAAGATTAAACTGAAAAACAATATTCATTTTCTTTCTCCCTTTGATAATGCTATCATACAAAGGAAACGCGTACACCATCTTTTCGATTTTGATTATATGATCGAATGTTATTTACCAGAGCCCAAACGGAAATATGGTTATTTTTCTTTACCTGTTTTGTATGGTAATAAATTCATAGCCCGCTTTGACCCCAAGGCCGATCGTGCAACAAAAGTATTTTACATTAAGATCATGCACTTTGAAAAAGGATTTAAACCTACCGAAGCCTTTAATGATTCATTTGCTTCTAAATTAAAGAACTTCGCCACATTTAACGGCTGTACAAAAATTGTAATTGAAAAAGCAGATAAAAACTGGAAGAAGGATATGCTGCCTTTGCTTGCTTTATAAGACATTCAGAATATTAATGCGAATGAAGGGTTGGATCATCCTTAAAGCGTGTGGTGTCAACTTGGGTCCCGCAAGCACTAAAATTAACCACATAACCACATAGCAGTAGAATTCACAGAAGAAAACTATAGCTTCTCCTAGTTTTCTTCGCCTTTGGCGGAGAAAAAAATTATCATTTTCTATGTTTCTATGTGGTTAATTTAAGCACCCCTCTTTTTGAATGAATACTATTTAGTGTAGTGGTTTTTTCTTTATCATCCCTCCTTTGGTATCTTTTATACTGCTCATTATTACAAAGGCTTTAGGATCAATTTTTTCAATTTCGGAGTTTAGTTTTGATACTTCAAGTCTGCTTATAACAGTGAAAACAATATCAGTTTCATTTAACTGATGACCATGTGCACCAAACCCACGCTTACCTTGATAAATTGTTACTCCTCTTCCCAATTTTTCAGTGATCATTTTTCTGATCTGTTCACTACATGTGGAAATTATGGTAACTCCGGTATGTTCTTCAATTCCGGAAACGATGAAGTCGAGTGTTTTGGAAGCTGCAAAATAGGTAAGTATGGAATATAATGCAGTTTCAATTGAAAGCACAAATGCAGCAACAGAAAAAATAATGATATTGATTATAAGTATTACATCACCAATAGTAACACTCGCGTTACGACTCACGTTAAGAGCCAGAACTTCTGTTCCATCAATTACGCCTCCACCTCTCATGGTCATGCCTATGCCTGCTCCGAGAAAAAATCCACCGAAAATGGCCACTAATAATTTGTCGGATGTAATGATAGGGTAGGAAATAAAAACGAGACATAGTGATAATCCAATAATTGCCAAAAGTGTTTTTGTTGCAAAAAATTTATCAATGTTTTTATATCCGAGAAATATGAATGGGATATTGATAACAACAATAAGTAGTGGTAAAGATAAACCGGTTAGTTTTGAGATCAAAAGCGAAATACCGGTTACTCCACCATCAATAAACCCGTTTGGCAGCAAAAAACCTTTCAACCCAAAACCTGCCGATAAAATACCCAACAGGATCAGAAAAATATTCGTGATCTGTCTGCGCATCCTTACTTTGGACAGGAGAGCTTCCTTCCTGTTAGCGCGGTATTTGGGCTCCCCGTCATTTTTTTTTCTGTTGACAACAGATTGATGTATTAATGTTTGAAATAATGGATTCATCTTTTTATATTTTTAAAATTCGGTCGATCATTTTTTCTAAAATGTTATTACAATTCAAAAATTGATGATCAACCGAATTGATAATTGAAACGGGTTATTAATTCATAAGAAATTTGAGTGCCACAAGTAGCGCTACCACTACTGTCACAAATAGTATAATAATGCCAATTCCACCGCCTTTTTCTTCGGGTTTACTATCTGTATTTTCCATTGTTTAATATTTAAGAGGTTAAAATTCTTTGAATAGCATGAATAGCCCGCCAGTTCTTGTTTTAAAGACTGCGTGCTGGTATTGTCCGGGAGGACTGAGAAAAAAAGAGAATCAGATTATTAAACTTCGAAAGGCAATATAAAAGGGAGTTCTACTAAAGCTGTTTGTTCTTCTAACACAATAGGAGCGATACAAAAACAGGGAAGGAGCCGAATGTCCGAAAGAAAAAAGAAGTAAAAAACCATTTTTCCCGTTCTTAAAATTTTGAAATCCTGAAGAACTATTCGTTTCCGTTAATTTTATGGATGGAAGAATTCCTTTTATTTCATTTCCGGTTTCAGAATAAAGAGTTGAAGTATTCTGGAAAACAATTGATTCCTGACCTGCTTTATTGGTGGATAGATTAGAATACGGACGTGCAAACCCATTTATCGAAAGAAAAATAAATAAGCATAAAACAATTTGTATGTTTTTTTTATAAAGCATCTATTACAAAAATATAAAAATTTTAGGGAAGAGAGCAGCCTCTTACTGCATTTTTTAAGATCATTATGTTAAGCAATTATTGGGGCTGCCTGATATCCGTATGTCAGGAAGCTATTCGATCATATTTCGTCATCCTCTGTAAGAATAGATATGATTTGTTGGAGCCTACGTTTATTCTTTAGGGTTGGCCTGACGGAACAAAGACCAAATATTGACAAATTTTTTTTACTTTTGTAAGACAAATTAAAAACTACCTCCGAGTGAAAAAACCCTTGATCATTATATTTTTTGTATTGTTCTTTGATCAGCTGATCAAAATTTATGTCAAAACCCACTTTTTTCTTGGCCAGGAAGTAAATGTAATAGGGAACTGGTTCATCATCCATTTTACTGAAAACAATGGAATGGCCTATGGGATGGAGTTTGGAGGTGATTTTGGGAAATTATTTTTAAGTGTATTTCGCATTGTTGCTGTAGGTGCTATTGGCTGGTATTTATGGAGCTTAGCAAAACAAAAAGAAGATAAATTATATATCGTTTGCATTGCCTTGATCTTTGCCGGTGCTATTGGGAATATTATTGACAGCGCTTTTTATGGCGTATTGTTCAGTGATAGTAATTATGAAATTGCCCGTTTTATGCCTGAAGAAGGAGGTTATTCTTCTTTATTACATGGTAAAGTGGTTGATATGTTCTACTTCCCGGTTATTAAAGGTCATTTCCCTGCATGGTTTCCTTTTTGGGGAACCGAAGATTTCATATTTTTTCGTCCGGTCTTTAATATAGCCGATGCTTCCATTAGTACTGGTGTAGCTATCATCATACTCTATCAAAGACGTTTTTTTAAAAAGAAAGCTGTTGAGGTTTCGGAAGAGCCAACGGTAGCAGCTTCTGTGACCCCTACAGAAGAAAGTAAGTAGTTTTTATTAAATTTTAAAAGGATAAAAATGTACATTCCTGCTTGTTTTAAAAACAATGACCTAAATGAAGTTCGCGATTTCTTAAACAAAAGCAGTTTTGGTATTCTGGTTAGCCAACAGGACTCAAAATTTCTGGCAACGCACATCCCACTTGAGTTGGACAAGGATGAAAATGGGAAGGATATTTTAGTTGGCCATATTTCAAAAGGAAATCCACAATGGAAAAATTTCACAAACGACAGCCAAATATTAGCGATCTTCTCCGGAGCGCATAGTTACATATCTTCATCCTGGTATGACCACGAAAATGTTCCAACTTGGAACTACATTGCCGTTCATATTTATGGAAAAATTAAGATCATTGAAGGTGAAAAGCTGATCAATGCCTTGAAAAAATTAGTAGATAAATATGAAGCGAATTCGGACAAACCTGTTGCGGTTGAAAAGATGTCTGAAAAATTCATCAGTAAAGAAATTAAAGGGATCGTTGGCTTTGAAATTGAAATCAATGAGATTCAATCGGCCTATAAACTTTCACAAAATAGGGACGCACGCAATCACAAAAATATTATATCTGAACTAGACAAAAAAGGAGATTGCAATTCTCGGATAATTGCCGATGAAATGAAAAAGCATAAAAAACAGTAAACGACTCTCCGACAGAGGGAACAACATAGTAAATCCTACCCAATAGCTACCCACGCACTTTTATAGACAATGTCATCCCAATTGGCTTTTTTGCCAAGAGATATCTTTGTAATTCGTCAGCAGCATCACTGATAAACAAACATCCCGCAGTACTTCGGAATCATGAAAAATTCGCGATGATATAACGGTAAGTCGCTCAAAAGAAATGCGGAATGAAAACCCATTCAATATTTAAAAATGTAATTTAATTTTTAAAAAGACGCTATGGGACTTACAAATTCTTGTAGCCAAATTTTTACTCATGTTGAGAAATTTTCGCCACAAATAGCTTGGTGTTAATGCTGTTCTAAACGGGCTTATATTTTTATTCTAAAGCTGAACAACCAGATTTTATTTAATACTAATCCTTAAAGAAATAGAAAATGCAAACAAAAGGGACAACAGAAACAGCAACAACGGAAACACTAACTAAAGTTAAATGGGTTATTGATCCTTCACACAGCGAAATAGGGTTCAAAGTTAAACACCTTATGATCACGAATGTAAAAGGGGTGTTCAGGGAATTTGATGCAAGTGTTTATACAACAGGTGAAGATTTTATAACATCTGAAGTGGACTTTTTTATGAACCCTGCATCAGTTGATACCGGTGATGCAAAGCGTGATGAACATATAAAAAGTGCGGACTTTTTTGATGTAGAAAAACACAAGCAGATATCTTTTGTTGGGGACACCATTGAAAAAGGAAATAATGATAAAATTTATACCTTATATGGTTTCCTTAAGATAAAGGGCGTCACAAAGCAAATAAAATTGAATGTTGAATTTACCGGTGTGATGAAAGATCCATGGGAAAATGAAAAAGCGGGCTTCATCGTTACCGGAAAAATAAACCGCAAAGACTGGGGATTAAATTGGAACTCTTTATTAGAGACCGGTGGCGTAATGCTTAGTGATGATGTAAATATAATTTGTGAAATTCAATTAGTAAAACAAAAATAGAATCATTTAAAAAACCATGGCGGGGCAAGAATGAAATTTTTCATTCTTGTTTTTTTATATAGTCTCTCTGATAGGATTTTAGGCCTGTCAGAGAGTGAAAACAGTAATTGGAAATCTGAATACATAAGTTCTAACAGTGCTTAAAAACTCTATCAGGCTGATGGTAGTGATTTTAATATCAAATTTTTTATAAAATTTAATCGGGCTCTTTAAAATTACAATATGAATTTATCAGAGGTTGAAGTTGTTAATAACAGCGAAAATAACCAGTTTGAAATACGAATAAAAGACCTTGTTGCTAAAATCCCTTATAACATAGAGGATGAATCAATAGGTTTTTTTCATACCCATGTGCCCGAAGAATGGAGGGGGAAAGGCCTTGCAAAAAAAATGACAGAATGCGCCTTAAACTATGCTAAAGATAATAATCTCAAGGTACTACCCTACTGTTCATTTGTAGCTGAATATATTGAAAAGCATCCCGAATGGGAGCCTTATTTACATAGCAGGAAGAGGCAGAGAGGTTAAACAAAAAACTTAAAAGCTTTATGGATAATTAGGTCTGCTTCAAGATCGTTTTTGAATTACAAATCTGAAACAATAGATCCTACCCAAACAACAATCCAAACACTTCTTCAATTTTACCAACCATTGTAATTTTGATGTGGTAGTTTTTCAGATCAAGTCCTTTTTTATTGTATTTAGAAATAAAAATATGTTCGAATCCTAATTTCTCAGCTTCTGAAATACGCTGGTCAACACGGTTTACTGGGCGTATCTCACCGCTCAATCCAACTTCACCAGCAAAACATGTTTTGGGTGAAATAGGCATATCTTCATTACTTGAAAGCACTGCACATACCAATGCAAGGTCAATGCCCGGATCTTCTACCTTTATACCTCCTGCAATATTTAAAAACACATCTTTAATCCCTAATCGGAAGCCGCAGCGTTTTTCAAGAACAGCAAGTAACATGGCAAGTCTTCGCAGATCAAACCCTGTAGAAGAGCGTTGCGGTGTGCCATACGCAGCACTGCTCACGAGAGCTTGTGTTTCGATCAGCATAGGGCGCAAACCTTCCATGGTAGCAGCGATAGCAACACCGCTTACTAATTCTTCACGGGCGGTAATTAATATTTCGGAAGGATTGGTCACTTCCCGCAACCCGCTGCCCTGCATTTCATAAATACCTAATTCATTGGTGGAGCCGAAACGGTTTTTAGTGGTGCGTAATAAGCGGTACACATGATTTCTATCTCCTTCAAATTGCAGGACCGTATCCACCATGTGCTCTAAAACTTTAGGGCCGGCAAGGCTTCCGTCTTTGGTAATATGTCCGATCAGAAATACTGCTGTTCCGCTTTCTTTTGCATAGCGCATGAGTTCCGAAGTGCATTCACGAATTTGAGAAACGCTTCCGGGGGATGATTCTATATGCGCAGAATGTAATGTTTGAATAGAATCTACGATCAGTAAATTCGGCTCCAGCACTTCAATCTGCTTAAAAATATTTTGTGTTGATGTTTCTGTTAAAATATAACAACTCGGATTATTCATCCCGATACGCTCAGCCCGCATACGAATTTGCTGTTCGCTCTCTTCACCTGATACATATAGCACTTTCAGGTTTTTCATGTTGAGGGCAACCTGCAGCATCAATGTTGATTTACCGATTCCGGGCTCACCACCAAATAATACTAAGGAGCCTGGAACAAGACCGCCACCAAGTACTCTGGAAAGTTCTTTATCATAAATAGGGATCCGATGTTGTTCGGATAAGCTTATTTCTGTTACCAGCTGTGGCTTTGAAGCACGCTGTGTGCTGGTGCTTATTATGCCGGGAGTTTTAGCGTCATCGCCTTTTGAAACAATTTCTTCTACGTAAGTATTCCACTCATTACATGATGGGCAACGACCTATCCATCGCGCTGATTGCGCTCCACAGTTCTGACAGAAATAGGTTGTTTTAGTTTTTGCCATTTTTAAATAGAATTAGAGAAATATAGAATTAGAGAGTTGCGAATTTACGAATCTATGATGGTTAAATCGCCTATGCTTAATTGATTAATTATTTTTTAATGCCTACTGTTAAATTGTTTAATTGCCCAATTGCCTTTCATTATTTGAATAAAAGAACTTAATTGTTGTGTTTACATTGGGTAGCGTATACGATATTCCTGAATTAAGATCAGATAAAACCTTATCGAGTCGTTTAAAAAAAACGGCAACATTTGTTCCCGGAACGGTTTTAGGTTTCTTTTTCAATTCGGGAATTGAAGAGTTTAGGAAATCTTCCCAGTGACAAGCAATAATGTGTTTTGGCTTTAAATACGTTACAATATCTTCAGGATATTTTTTTACATTATTAAAAGACGCAACACAAAGCATAGCAATATCAACAGGGTGCTGGTTTAAAATTAGTTGAGCCGGAAAACCATAAGGGAAATTGCTGGCTGCAGAATTAATATATGTTCTGAAATTGACACTACCATCATCGTTTAAAAAATCAATCAGATAGCACAATGTTTGCCCCATAGCATATTCTCTCCAATACTTATGACGGGTATTTTCGCGCTCCTGTTTTTTGGGAACAAAATTAATATTGATACCAAGAATCTTTAAATTCGGAGCATGTTCGGTAAGGACCGGTAGTATTCGTATCTTATTATTTACGTAAATCCATTTTCCTTCTGAAGATGGTGAGGAGGTTGAGGACTCTATCTGTTTAACGATATTTCTATCTTCAATTTGGTCTCCACCTAAATAACCCTGCACAGTGGTGTTACCAATAATTTTAATAGTATCCTTATTCACATGGCCACTGTGGTAGAGATAAGGAACATCTCCATAATGATCATAATGCCCATGGGTAATTAAAAGAGTTTTAATTAAACCGGAACGATCAAGAGAATCCCCTATAACATGTAAAAAAACGGAATCAATTAAATTTTTGAGATCAACCGGAATATTTGACTTATTTGTTAAGGTTCCTGAAAAATATGTATTTGCATTTGTATAGGAGAAATAGGGGTCAATTAAAACAGCATTATTCCCCTTCTTAATAAAAAAACCGCTGCAGCCAATGTAATGAATAGTAATACTGTCATTCACATCTGGTGAGAGATTAAAAACGGTGTCTTTGTTTAGGATTGTTTGCCCCTTTAAGGAATTTGTATTTCCCAGGCCGACAGATAATAAAATAAGAATATAAAAACGGGAATGGACTTTCATTTTAGAAATTTTCACATCTCAGATCCCCTTGATTTTATTTTCAATGCTAGTGGTTGAGAACCCCTCTAAAAATTCTATTGTTTTTACTTCACCTCCCAAGTCTTTCACGTTATCCGAACCAACAATGTATTTTTTACTTTGTGGATCAGTTTCATTAGCATCATAATCGGCACCTTTTACTAATACATCGGGTTGTAAAAAATTAATTAAGTATTGGGGTGTAGCATCTTCAAATATTATAACAGCACTTACAAAATTCAGGGAAGCAAGTATCATTGCACGTGATTGCTCATCCTGCAAAGGTCGTGAACTGCCTTTATTCAAAAGCCTTGTAGAGGCATCACTGTTTAAGCCAATTATTAATTTGCCACCCAGATCAGATGCTTTTGCAAGGTAATCTATATGTCCGCGGTGAAGTATATCAAAGCACCCATTTGTAAAAACAATTTTCTGTGACTTGAAACGCCACACAGCTAAGGTTTTTAATAAAGTTTCAGGAGTATGGATCTTTGACTCAATAATTTCTAACGCGGTCAATTTTTTTGTAAATGGAACCATACTGATCGATGATAATTTTTTTAATTGGAAAATTTGGAAATAAAAATATTCATTTCAATTGTTTACAATTTTACCTCTTTATTTATAATTGGGAGCATTATTAATGAGATCACTCCCAATAAAAGGATGAGTGCAAATTGTGACGTCCAAATAAGCCATGAAAAAGCAAATGCAAAAGTGAAGGTGGTTTTATAGGCGGAAGTCAGGGTTTCGGTAACCAAGGCCTGGTAAGCACCGGTGCCGCCCGGAACAAAAGCAATGCCTAAGCTGCCAAACAACATAATTGCTAATGCTGCACCAAAACTTAAGTAAGATGTTTCTGCGAAACAGAAAAATCCAACATATAATAATGCAGTGTATAGAAACCAGATAAGAATTGTATGGAAAATAAAGAGGATCGGACGTTTTATGTTTTTTACAGATTTCAAACCTTCCCAAAATCCAAGTGCCATCTCTTTCAATTTTTTTGAAAACATTCCTTTACTTCTTTTACGGAATATAAAAAACGAGATGGTAACACCGACCATGATCAATGCAAAAATGGAAAGGAATATATTGCTATCCATCAATGATGAGAATTTAGTGTTAAGAGGGCTTATGATTTTATCATTTGTTAAACCCCATAATTCATCAAACTGAAAAAAAAGTGTGCCGATAAAAATAAGAATTAAACAAAGCACATCAATAGCACGCTCTGCTATCACTGTTCCAAAACCTTCGGTAAAAGGGATCTTTTCATATTTCGTAAGCACTCCGCAACGGGATATTTCGCCTAAGCGTGGCAATGCGAAATTGGCCAGATAACCTACCATTAAAGCAAAAAAAGTGTTGGATAGTTTAGGATTAAAACCAAGAGGTTGTATTAAGAGCCTCCAACGCATGGCACGGATCCAATGACTTAAAAAACTTAAAAGCATGGAAAGGGCTATCCAATAATAATTGGCCTGAGTAAATGCCTCTGCAATACTGGCTTTGTCTTCTTCAGTAAGATTGCGGACCGCCAGCCAGATCAATAAAATCCCTACCCCTAAAAAAAACAGAAATTTTAAAATACTAAATATTTTTTTTTTCAAAATTAGCGTAGTTTGTTGGTTTTACTGTCCGGAAAAATAACAGCAGGTTTATGCTTTTTAGCAAGTTCGAAATCCATTAAAGCATAAGATACAATAATTATTTCGTGTCCTTCTTTCACTTTTAATGATGCAGGGCCATTTAAACAAATAACCCCCGAATCTCTATCACCCTTGATCACATAGGTGGTAAAACGCTCGCCATTGTTGTAATTAAAAATATCAACCTTTTCGTTTTCAATAAGGTTGACAGCGTCCATCAAATTTTCGTCAATAGTTACACTGCCGATATAATCAAGGTCGGCTTGTGTAACAGTTACGCGATGTATCTTCGATTTTAAAACTTCTATTTGCATATTGATTGTAAAACTAAAGAAATAAATTTAATTGAAGGATAGATTTTTATATAAAGACTTGGTAGAGGTTTATATTTATTAAAAAAACTGTGCAGTTATAAATGTTATTATTTTTTATTTAAAAAAAAGGCATCTGCTATACCCTTGTTTATTTGATAGTTTCCAAGTTTAACAACGATCTTGCCTTTCTTTTGTTCCCGTTGATTATTATGCGGATCCGTTTTTTCATGATGAACATCTGCTCCCATAATTTTCGGGATCTTAAATTTTTTGACATCGATGGTAAATACCATCAGATCGGGTAAACCATAGGCTTTTTGTAAACCATACGCATACTCTGTAATTATAGTGCCGCTGGATTTTGTTGTCAGTTGCAATTTTAGCACTAAACTTTCCAGCGGATCAACCCACAATTTACCTAAGATAACATCAGTAGTATCGGATAAGGGAATTACATTGATAATTTTGGCTGAAGTTGCACCCAGCACTTCCATTCCCTGCACCATGCATGTGAACTGGTTGGTATCAGAGAGCATTTTACTTAACTGGTCAAAACCCTGGCGTGGAATGAGCGCGATACTTTTTGATTCTACCTTGAATTTATCTTTTTGTTTGAAATAAATTTTAACATCAATAGGCAGCATTTTAATGAAGGGCATATCTACTTTGA
The DNA here is from genome assembly GCA_030654175.1 of Bacteroidia bacterium. Lineage (GTDB taxonomy): Bacteria > Bacteroidota > Bacteroidia > 2-12-FULL-35-15 > 2-12-FULL-35-15 > 2-12-FULL-35-15. Next base: position 69,043 of record JAURXZ010000024.1, on the reverse strand, counting down.
TATTTGCACTAACAGAATAATCATTCGCCTTTTGTATTTTCCTGTATACCTTGTTCAGCAATTGATTTCCGGTTTCATTCTGGCTGCTTAAAGAAGTAAAGATGAACAGGGAAATTACAGATGCTACTACCGATTTAAATAAATGCGCTTTCATGATAAAATATCCTTCCTGTTAAATTTATATAGCGCAATGCCAAGTAATCCGGCTATCTGAAGCAATAGTGAAACTGCTGAACGTATGATCTGTTCTGTAGGAAGAGGGTTTTCGAAAAAGCTGTTCCAGGTACTCATGTGTGTTGTAAATAAAAATGGCCGTACATTATCCAAAACAGAAACATCGAGTGCGCCAATTATTGTAAACAATATAATAATAGCCATGGTCAATACTATCGGTCCAATGGAGTTCTCGGAGAAACAAGACAGCGTTATCGATAATGTAGCGATCATTATTAATCCAAGATAAGCAATTCCAAAGGCAGAAAGAAAGCGCCAAAAAATATCCTGCTCCTGCATAATAACAAGGCCTTCGCTTTTTAATATCATAAGGTCACCAGTCCCGAATACAAACTTACTTACCCCCAGGGCTAAAAAGCCGATCCACACCAGAATAACGAATGTATAAATACAACCGGCAAGATATTTTGAAAAAAAGATACCGGTTCGTGAAATGGGTTTGGTCAATAACAACCGGATGGTTCCCATTGCGCCTTCGCCCGAAATAAGATCACCGGTTACCAAAGCGATCAACAGCGGAATATGTACAATTAACATTTGAAGAATGATGAATGCAACAAGGTTACCGTTTAAAATATTTCCCTGAAACGAAAGCGATTGATCAAAAAGTTGCGTAATAAAAGAGAGGTAGGTCATACCATCCAAACGCATTGCAAAAAGTATGATAGCAATAATTAAAGTAATGGCACCCAAACCAATATAACTTCTTGGTTTGGCAATTATTTTAATCAATTCATTATAGGTGCTTTTCCAGAACATTAGTTGTTTATTAATTTTAAAAAGTAATCTTCGAGTTTTCTCTTGGTTTCTATAGAGAACACTTTTATGGCATTATCACAAAATAATTTATTTACAGCAGGGATCTTATCATTAGAGATCTGCAACAGTAAATTATTCTGATTAATAGTAATGAACTGTTTTTCTATTCCAAAAGTTGCCAAAAGTGATCTTGCTTTTTCGATGTCATTAAGTGTAAATGAAACGATCAATTCCTGTTCATTCAAAAGGTCGGCAACGCTGCCCTGAACGAGAGTTTTCCCTTTATTAATTATTACCATCCGGTTAGCGATCAGTTCGATCTCTGATAGTAAATGTGAGGATAACAAAATGGTTTTATTATATTCATTCTTAAGTTGTAAGATCAAATTACGGATATCCAAAATGCCTTGAGGATCCAAACCTGTAGTGGGTTCATCTAAAATGATAAGCTCCGGATCATGGATAAGTGTTTGTGCAATTCCCAGGCGTTGTTTCATGCCGTTGGAGAATCCTTTCAATTTATCTTTTTCTCGTCCTTTTAAACCCACAAAATCAATGATCTCCGAAATTCTGTTTTTTTTCAACTCTACTCCGGTAAGACGTGCAAAAATTTCCAGATTCTTTTGTGCCGAGAGATATAAATAAAAATCAGGTTTTTCAACAATACAACCTATGCGCGAAAAAATATATTTGTGGTCCTTAACCGGATCTTTTCCGAATAATTTTATTTCACCACTCGTTGGTTTGATAAGCGAAAGAATAGCACGGATGGTTGTGCTTTTCCCGGCACCATTGGGCCCCAGAAAGCCCAACACATCTCCTTTGTAAACTTCGAAGCTTACATCTTCCAAAGCTTTAAATTTTCCGTAATGCTTAACAAGGTGCTTAACTTCTATGATCTTTTCGCTTGAGAAAGTCATTTTGAATAGTATTGAATTAGACTATTAAGGTACTAAAAACTTTTTAATGCTTTGACGGTATTTTGAATCCATCAAATTCTCCATTTGAAAATTACTTTTGAGATTTTTTTCAAAAAGATTCATTATTTCTGTTCCTTTTTCATGAAGAAAATATTTATTTTCAACTTCGAATTCAAATATCTCTACCTCGGTTTTATTGGTTTTAAACAAGGAATAGAAAACAGCAGAGTCAACAGATGTTTCTAAGATCCAGTTAAAGGTATTGTTCTTTTTAAAAAAATCAGGAACAGCAGATAGTGCTAAACTGTTCATTGGCATACTCCTTAGTTCGATTATCGTTTTAGCAGGGTCAATATAAATATGGCTTCTTATGCGTTTCTCCGAACCAAATAAGACCGGCCTTATGGTAGCAATTTTTTCTCTTTCCAATCCCTTGAGTTTTAAAAAAGCGATTTTTTGAAAAGGTGAAATAGTGCTTTCCGCATTCAATTGGATCCACTTTTGAATGGATGAAAGAGCGTACTGCATTTCTTTTGAACTGATATCGATTTTGTTATTTTGAATCTGGGAAAAAATAATATCCAGTATTTTAGGTAATTCAATCCAGCCCTGATCAGTTTTTACACGGTAAAAATCGAGCTGTGCTTCTTCAATTTCCATGCGTACACTTGAAACGGTTTCCATCTCGCTTTTTAATTGTAGGCCATAGGTGACAAGGCTATCATTAAAAACTCGTTTTCGAAATCGCAACGACAATTTGTTTTTATAAAGATCAAAATCCGGAGTATCTAAGTAAAGATCAAAATAGGTGAATTTGGAGTGGTTGTATAACGATAAGCCTTCCAGCTGTCCGGATGAATTAATAAAATTTAACAGCGCTTTCTCATCTTTTATAACATACTTCCTTTGTTCTTCGGTGCCTTGGGCAAGAAGCATATTGGAGCTTATAAAAGAAAAAAGCAATATTTTTAAAATTCTGTTAATGGCCATAGTTAGTCAATCTGCCTTTTTTTGATAAAAAGCTTTCAGGGTTTTTATCCTTATCAATATCTATAAGAAGCTTTCCGTTTTTTACAACATATTCCCCATCCACTTTTATAGTTAAATTTTTGTCGAATGGGATAGGATGAGGATCTGTTAAATCAAAAGCATTTAGTATAGAAGCTCTCCGGGATGCCAGTTTGTGAAAATATAATTCGGCAATTGGTTCAGGCCATTTCGCTTTGTTTATCATGTTTCTTAACATAGGGCCATCAAGTTCGCCTATTTTTTTTGCCATCCATAATAGATCCTGGTAGGTAGCTTGCTGATAAGGAGGTAAAATGGAATTTATACTACTATTTAATTTTACTTTTCCGCCTGCACAGCTTGCAACTTCCCATGGAAATTCGTTGACAAGACCCACTTTAAAATCGGGAGGGAATATTCCCTGAACAACTCCAAAACTCGCTCCCAGATCAGAAAAAACGGCCGACATTCTGTACTTATAATTACCCATGTGAACTGTTGTCAACAAGGTGTTCTGTTCGCGCGTATCCCAATTACCAATAAATTGGTGAGCAAGGAGCGCACCTCGTAATTCTCTTCGGTCTTCGTTGGATAAAAGACCAGGCAAAAAAGACCCCATTCTTTTTACTCTGTCAGGCCGGGCCTCGAGCACACATTTTTTAAATCGTACATATTGTTTTCCAACATAGGGTTGTAAGTCAGCAAGCTCTTTGGTCATCTGTATGGTCACTGTACCATAAGTTGTAATAAATGGTTCCAGGTCGATGTTATAAATTTCTTTAATTTTAATTTTAAGTTCTTCTTTATTTTTTATTTCTTTTAGTTCATCAAAAATTAAAGTCAGTTTGTTTTCTTCATAAAAATAGGGGTGGTCAACATCATAACCAAGTGCGGCAAAAATATGTGATCCTACCACATCAGTATGCACTTCATCTCCCCATTTGAGCGACCATTTATTGTCAAGATCAAGGTCCAGAACATTGATCTTAGGTGCAGATCCACTTAAGCTGGACTTATCAAACAACACAACCATTTCTTTTTTGGCCTTTATTTTTTTTGAACGTGCAAGTTGTGCAAATCGTTTATCGAGTGGTACTTGTTTTATGCTTTGATGCCAAAAAGGAGAATCTTTGGGATCTTCCTGAAGGTTACTTTTGTTTATATTTTTTGCTTCATGATCAGTGATGGAATTTTTATATCGGAACCCCCTTTTGCTTTTAATGGAGTGTACCTCCATCTTTATTTTGTCATTAAAGGACATTTTTGTTTGGGCGTTTGCTAATGATTTCTGTTTCAATGATTCATTGAACAAATAGAGTTCGTAAAAGATCTCTCTTGTTTCATCATTTACAAGAAGATTTTCCTGAAAGCCTTCTTCCTGTTTTGCAATCAGTTGCTTAATGTGTCGGATAGTTGCCTTGCTCCGCCCGGAGATAGCAGTTTTTTTGTAAACGGTAATGTCATTGTTAGTTAAAAAATGACCTATAGTTCTTACATACTTTAAATTTATGCGGCCGTTATTAACAAAAGAATCTAATACTTGAGGTTGCTGATTTAGCAGTAAGCTGCCCCTTTCAATGGGTACCAAAGGCTCAGACTGAGCTAGGCTATTGTAAGGGGCCAGGATTTTTACAAAAAGAAATAATAATAAAACTGCACTTTTCATTTTTTTAAGATAAGCCTGATACCTATCCTTAATTTCATTCTTCAAATGAAATCCTTTTTTTGTGTTATAATTTAATCCCTAAAGAGAGTGTAGGAAGAGCAAAGAAAGGTTTTATCGCTTCTGTTCTAGTAGGTTGATCGCTGTCAGGGGCCAAATAAAATACTCCTCTTATTTGAGGATTTATATACAACATTTGTTTAAATAAATAGATCTCGTATCCGATCATTGGAGTGGCAACAAAAGTTGAAATCCTTACGTTTGGCACTAAGGGTTTAGCAATATCAAAATACTCCCAACCTCCAATGAATCCAATATATGGATTAGTTTCTTTTTGTCCGATCTTAAATTTATATCGCGCAACCAATGCAAGTTCAAATCCTAATCTCACATCCGTTTCCTTTGTAACATTTTTGAATATTCCTTCTTTTGCCCAATCAGGAATATCTAAAACAGCTGAGTAAAGTCCGATATTAAAACGGTTATCTTTAGTAACATTGCGGGTTACTTGTAAGCCATAACCACGGAATAAAAATCCGGATGGTTCTACTTCAATGCCCCAGTCTCTATCTTTGGCAGCATCAGCATTAGCTTCCTGAGCATAGGTTACGCCATTAAATATAAATACAGTGCAAAAAAATGTAGCGAACAATAGTTGTTTCATCTGAAAAGATTTTTATTTATTGTTTAATTAATTTATAATTTATTGTCCCAACTATATAAAAGTAGAAAAATGATTTGACATAGACGTTTTGATTTTTCATACTCTTATTCAAATACTTCAATTTCAACTAAAGTAATTAAATCAGACCATCAAGCCTTTAACGTTTCCACTCAACCAAACCAATCAGTCCCATACTGCCCACTACCAATAACCCCCAGATATAAAAACCTATATGAAGCTCGGTAAACCCTTTATATTGAGTGAAAAAGCCCCACATAAACATTAAAAAAGTTTTTGACAAAACAGAGATCCACATTCCTAAATGAAGAAAAGATTCATAAGCGGAACACCTGTCGGTATGCCAATGCAACTCATCAATAAATTCGTGAACGGTTCGGGTAATAAAAAAGGCAGCGAAAAAAGGCAGCATTGCAACGTTAAACCAAAACATTAAAACCAAAGAGAGTTCCATTAAAACAGAGGTAGCGAGAATGATCCTGTGTGTTTGAAGCTCCTTATCTGTAATGTCGATCTTCACCAATTTTCCATGTGTTAAAGAATCAAGAAACCAAACAACAGTAAAAATGGAAGCAGAACACAGAATTGCGGTTGCAAAAAAAACGGGGTTAATATTTTCAATAAAATCCATTAGGTATTTTAAAAGTTTAAGAAGTAAATTTGAAAACTAAATTTCATTTTTTGCTTAACGCTTTAACCCCTAAGGTAGCATTAATATTAAAAACCAGCCTTTCAACAAAAATAATAAAAATCTCCTGCTCCAATCCTTAAATAAAACAAGTTCATTTTTTTTTGGGAAAAAACATGAATCCAACCTCATCCATTTCAATTCTCATGTAATTGATAAACCAGATAAAAAATAACTGTGGCACCTTCAGATAGAACGTGAAACCATCTGGAATTGCAATATGCGAATAGGAAACGGGTTTCTTTAAACTTGTGGAAAGCCTTCCCTGTAACTTTCTTCGTGCCGCTATTTTAAGGTAGCGATTGGTAACGAATTTGTAAACAAGATTGGAAGGAAAAAGAAATCTCGGTGGTGTTTTCATTCGCCCGGGAAAAACTACGGAAGGGAAAATGGTGAAACAGAAATAACCAAAAAAATCAAGTTGTACCCAATTAGAAAAAAGGTCGTAGGAACCCATCAGCTTATACCTGTCCTGATAAATTTTAATGCGATCGCTGAATGCAGCAAGAAACACTTTTTGGTACCTGTTCCATTTGCGATAATTCATTTTATTATTCTTAAAATAGTCCGTTATCAGATCGGTAAGGTTAATGGATTGCTGACAAATAAATTCAATTCCCGGACTAAACAAAGGATCGATGAATGCTGCGGAATCACCAATCACAACAAGACCATCATTATACAGCTGTTTACTCAGATAAGGTAATTTCGGCAAGTGTTTGATGGCGCCTCTTGTGGCACCTTGTGTAATATGTTTTAACAATTCATCATTTTCGAGATAATCGTTAAAGAACTTTTCAGCATCAGGGGTCCCCAATATATTTTTGTCGTAAACAACACCAATGCTTGTTGTATTGTTATTTAATACAATATGCCACCACCAGCAGCCATGTCTTAAAAAATGAATGGTGCTTTGCGATTGTGGTCCTATTGCATTATTTTTCCAAACGTCACTTTGAAGTTTATCCCATTCAGTAATTGGCCTTAGGTTTTCAAAATGCGCAAGAGAAGCTGCGGTATCAAAGGTTACCGTATTGTCTTGCCAGCCCATTTTTTTTCCAACAATACGTTCTGTTCCTGAAGCATCTATCAGCCAGGTTGCTCTGAATTCCGCTTCTTTATCCTCATATTTAATGCGAACAAGGCTATTCAGTTTTTCATAATTGAAGTCAATTATTTCTGCCGGCCTCCGTATTTCACAACCCATTTTGATCGCTTCTGCCAGAAGGTCCTCATCAAATTGTTGCCTGTTAAAATGGTATCCGTTAGCTATACTTTTAAAGGAAGGCGAGGAAAACTCATCTGTTTTTTCGGGGTCGAAAGTATTGTGTTCATTAAATAAAAAACGTAGTCCTGCTTTTGGTATTTGTTTTTTTAAGATATGCTCTATTCCAAAGCGATTAAAGAAAAGACCCGTCATTTCTGCACTGCTTTCTCCTACTTTATTAGGAAATATAATACTCCTCTCAATAATCAAAATAGTTAGTGCGGGAGTTTTTCTTTTTAAAGAAATGGCCATCACTGATCCTGCTATTCCGCCACCCAAAATAATTATATCATACCGTGGTATTTCAGTTTTCATTATCAACCGGTTGTGTATATTAAATAACTATTGAAATAAAATGCTGTATCCATTGCTTGTATAATTTTCCCATTATTTTTTTACAAGTGTTCAGGCGTTTTTTTTACGATGAAAAAACACAATTATTTTAATAGACCCCATACAGATATTGCACAAGTATGATAATAAATATAAGAAAGCAGGTTAAAAGATTAAAGGTTTGAGTCCATAATTTACTGTCGTTGTGTTTCTGAATTTGTATGAAGGAAACAAACCTCCAACTAATTATTAGCAACATGAATACTAAAAAGCCGTTGTTTTTCTCCATTAAATATCCCGACAGGAAAGAGAACAGGTTTAAGGCATGAAGCACATACAAGGTGACCTTTGTGCCAAATACTGCAGGAAGACTCTTTACGCGGTCTGTTTTGTCTCTCTCTATATCCGGAATGTCACGTATGATACTACCGATCACAACCTGCAAACTTGTGAATATAAATAATCCGATGGTAAGCCCATGATGGAAAACTCCAGCACCTACCAAAATTAAACTACCCCAGGCAAATCCAATAAAAATATTTTTTACTAAAAAAATATTTTTAATTCGATTGTTTCTTCCATTAATCGGGAAATTCAGAGAGTATAGCACGCCAAGCAAACAAATGGATAGGAGCATGATGATACGAAAGTCAGAGAGGAGGTTTAGCGCCAGAGGGAATGTGATGAATAGAAGTTGCGCAATAACAAGAACGTGTAGTTTTATGCTAAAAAATCGTTTTATATTAAATCGAAAACTATGTGTCTGGTCAATGAAATCATTAAACCTATAGATCAGAAATATTCCACAAATACCACACCATTGTATAAGCAACAATTGTGAAAGGTTCCATGTATGAGTAACAACGCTTCCCGCTAATAGAAGAGAATTGGAGGCAATAAAGAATAAATGTAAGGGCTTAAATTTTATTTCTGTTGACAAGGCTCCTAATGTTTTTAAAGTCGAAGCCATAATTGAAACGATGAAATGGCTGCCTTAGAATTAATCTACAGCTTTTAATTTTGTATCAATCTCTCCAACCACTTTTTTCTGTGCTTCGATCTCCCCTTTTTTCTTATCCTGCTCAGATTTGTTTTTTACGATATCGTCCTCAGCTCTTTTTATCTTTGATTTGTAATCTTCAATATCGCTATTCAGGCTTTTATTTTCTTTTTCCAGATCTTTTTGATTATCCTCTAATTTTGATTGTATTTTTTGAGCGCCTTTCAATTGTTCTTCCACAGCATTTTTAATAGCTTTTACTGCAAAATTCTTTACAATTTTTTCAGCTGTATTAAATTGATCTTTATGTTCCGATGAATTTAAAAACGCACCACCCAAATCGAAAGCCACAATGAATGTAATTTCAGGATCACCTTTTTTGCCATTTGCTTTACCGTAAATATCGATGGTATTAGGTCCCATTTCTTTTATCAGTGCATTATCAATAAAAATTGCCCCACCTTTTGAAGATTTTTTTCCATCATATTCTTTCATGAAAGATTTAAATTCATCCTCAGCATCAGAAGGGTTAACGCCATAAAGTGTTACTACCAATGCATTATGACTTCCTTCGCCAATAGATTCATTCGACTCTTTTACTTTTATTTTTTGCGCAAATCCAGAAACGGATATGAATGCTACAATTGTGAGTGTAAGGGCTTTTTTCATGTTTTTTTTATTTAGAATCAACAAGATACAACATTTATTTGATAATAAAAACACCGGCATTTGGTCTTTACGCCACATTATTATTTACAAACTACTTATAGTATTTTAACTCCAAATTGCTTCCGTCAAACACTGCATAGCTATTGTAATTAACCCATTCACCAAGATTAATGTATCGGCTGGTATCAGATAGTTTTATGTTAAGTGGTAAATGGCGGTGACCAAAAATGAAATAATCGATCTGCTCTTTTTTTAATTTCTCTTTAGCATAAACTACTAACCATTCATTTTCTTCACCAGTAAATTTTTCATCTGAAGGAGCATTTTTTAAACGGCTTTTATTCGACCAATAATTTGCCATACTTAAAGCAAAATTTGGATGCAATCGTGCGAAGAGCCATTGACAAACAGGGTTGGCAAATATTTTTTTAATGAATTTGTATCCATTATCTCCAGGGCCTAATCCGTCACCATGACCTAAATAAAATGTCTTACCATTAAATATTCGTGTGATGGGCTCACGATTAATAGTGACCCCTAATTCTTTTGGTAAATAATCAAACATCCACATGTCGTGGTTGCCTGTAAATAAGATCACAGGAATGCCCGAATCACTTATTTCAGCAATTTTTCCGAGTAAACGTACAAAGCCTTTTGGTACTGTATGTTTATATTCAAACCAAAAATCGAACAGGTCACCCATCAGGTAAATTTCCTGCGCATCATGTTTGATCTCGTCCAGCCATTTAACAATAAGCTTTTCACGGATCAAACTTTTTTCATAGCTGGGAACACCTAAATGAAAATCGGATGCAAAATATATTTTTTTGTTTGGGTTCAATTTTGTTTTTTTTACGTCATTGCGAAGGAGTTTTTTCACGACTGAAGCAATCTCAACCGTTGATGAGATTGCTTCGTTTTTTCAAAAAAAATGAAAAAACTCGCAATGACGCCTTCGCATGCGCGTTGTTAATCTAAAAACTTCTTACCATATCAAATGGGTTCAACAAATTCAAATTTAATGTAAATCGTATTGTTTCCAGGTATTCTAAATTATTCGCTTTTTCATAGTCTTTAAAATCTTTAGACATTAATATTGGCAAATAAATTTCAAAAACATCTTTCATCAGGGAAATACATACCCCCGCATTATACAATACCTGCTCATTGTTTAATCCACTATCAGCAGTTGTCCCGATGTCGGCATAGATCTTCAAAGGCAATTTTAAATTTCCTATTGATGATTTTATATTCAAGCTGGTTAACCATTTTGATGACTGTCCTATTGTTGAATAATATTTGAATCCTCCATCAGTTTCAGTGAACTGATTAGCAAGAATACCTGTGGTTTCGCTGCGCCCAAGAAAAATATTATCATATAAATAATCCTGGTAGCCTCGTTGTCCGCTTAAACGGAAGCGATAAGGATCGGCACCATTTTCTGTTGTTTCAATAAATGTACCAGCAAAAAAGCGAACATCAACCCCTTTGTTTTTTTTCTTAAAATTGTAAGAATAGTTTGCAGTCAATGATATTTTGATCATTTTTTCAATGATCGTTTTTGATTCAAAAACCCTTTCACCGCCACCTTGTATGTTTACAAGAATATTGAGCGGTTGTATAGCATCCGATTTTGAAAGTCGGTAAGAGAGATCATGAAAATTCAAATATATTGGATCACGGGAATAGGTGGGAGGAGTGACCTCGTAATTTCCTTTATAATAATCTTTAAAGATACTAATGTTGCGATAGCGTAAAGTTTGCTTATAAGGGCTTCTTGCATACTTCTTTTTAAATTCAATAGTTAACTCTGGTGCAACCTTATTAAAATTCAGATCCGTTGGATGGTTGATATAGGAGTAACGTGTGGTTGTTGCGCCAAACGTAATACGCTGAAACAAACTGCTATTTGGAAAGGTGTTAACAGCTACCCGTCCATATCCCGCAAAGTCTTTTGTGCTATAGCTTAACATTGGCATCAACTCAAATTCAAATTTCTTTTGAGGCGTTATATTATTATAAAAAGCAAAACCGAACATCCATTTATTATAATTATTCCAGCCTGCAACAGGCGTAAAATAAAGCTGAGTTTTATCAGGATTATCAAGACTTGCCAGGAATTGGAATTTTAAGGGTTCTACTTTTTTTAACACTCCTTTGGTTCTGATCGTATTGTTATTTCTATTGATCTCGGGCATATCTTCCACAAAATCAATTTTAAAATGATCAACATCCTGCGCAGGGAAGTTCAGTGTTTTTTTACCATCAAAACCGTCAGAAGTAATTTCACCTACTACTTTTTTATCTTTTATTCCTTGAACAAAAACAGGTCCTTTTATATCACCGGTGTTTTTTACTTCGATATCCCAGGTGCCATCTGCTTTTTTATTGCAGTCAGCAATTTTATAATCTAATTTTTTTGTGGAGTTGATCAGTTCATCAAAGAACCAACCCAGATCTTTTCCGGTTGATTGTTCCAACACTTTTCTTAGATCAGTCGGTTGCGGGTGCTTGAAGTGCCACTCATCAAAATAGCGTTGCATTGCTTTGTCCATTTCTTTTTCGCCAATGCTCGCCATTAAATAATCAAATACAATTGCCGTTTTAGAATAAACAATTCCGCCATAATTTATTCCGGTATAATCATAAGCAGGAAGTTCAATTGGCTGATCCTGGTTTTTAACTGCAGAGATCAAATAAGATAATTCATATTGTGATTTATGTTTATAACGCGACATGTCAAATATTTTTCCAACAGCATTATCAGCATTTCCACCAATTAATTTTCTCTCAGGATATTTTGTTTGAATATAACGAAGCTCATTAAAAGAATTGATGCCTTCATCCATCCATGGGTGAGCGCGCTCATTACTGCCAAGCATTCCGTAGAACCAGTTGTGCCCTACTTCATGTGTTATCACTACATCGAGCTGAAAGGCGTTTCCAGAGCTGCCAATAACGGTAATGTTAGGGTATTCCATGCCCCCACCTGCACTGATGGTACCATCCACGGCAGTACAATGGTTATAAGGGTAATCACCATTCCAAAGCGAATAATAATAGATAGCATCATTCATATATTGAATGCTTTTTTTCCACAAATTACCTTCGGCATTCGTAAACATGGTCCAGGTAGTAACTTTACGTTTGGTATGTGGCGTTTCTATCTCTCCTTTTAAAACATGGTAACGCTTATCACAGAACCATGCAAAATCATGCACATTGCTTTGTTTGAAACGTAAGGTTTTTGTTTCGCTGTCAGAGGCAGGAAATGCAAGATCCTTTGAATCAAAAGAGGTGATCGCTTCTGTTTCTTTTACTTTTTGATTCAGCCATTCCAGTTCTTTTTCACCATCCACCATGTCGCCTGTGGCGCCAAGCACGTAATTTTTAGGAAGTGTGATACTTACATCAAAAGTTCCAAACTCCGAATAAAATTCACCTTGATTTAAGTAAGGCATATAATTCCATCCATTACGATCATATACCGCAGGCTTAGGATACCACTGTGTGATTTGATATGATTGTCCGATATGTCCGAGGCGGGAAAATTCACCGGAAGGGATCTTAACATGAAAAGGAGTGCTGATGGTGATTTTTTCACCACTTTTTAAAGGTTGATTCAGAAATAGTTTACAAATGTCAATACTATCTTTGAGCAATTCGTATTTAGCGGGTTGTCCGTCAATTTTAAAATCAAGTTGGTCAATGTACCCTCTTTCTTTTTCTTTCGAAAAATAAAATTTTTCCTCCTGATTTTTTAAAAATTCTTTTGCAAGGGATGTGGTATGATCTTTATACGCATTGGGCCACAAGTGCATGTAAATAAAAGAAAGCTGGTTGGGCGAATTGTTAATATATTCAATGCTTTCATCACCCGTAATTTCATTTTTAACATCATCTAATTTTACATTGATGGTATAATGCACCTCCTGTTGAAAATAGGATTGCGCAATTCCTGTAAATGGTAATAAAAGAAAGAGTAAGATTGATTTTTTCATAGGATAGTTTTAGTCTTGAAATGTTGAGAATTGAAATGTGAGATTTTTATCTTAATACTCATATCTCAATTCTCACATCTGTTTTTTTTATTTAAAAATCTCGGCTAATTTTTTTTCCAGATCTTCACCACGAAGATTTTTCGCTATGATTTTTCCTTCTTTATCAAGTAACACATTGTAAGGGATTCCTTTAAAACCATAAAGCGCTACAACGGGCGACTGCCATGCTTTAAAATCACAAATGTGATTCGACCATGTTAAATTATCTTTTTCGATCGCCTGTTTCCACTTGGTTGGATCGGCATCTAACGAAACGTTGAACACATCAAAACCTTTTGATTTGTATTTGTTATATGCTTTTACCACATTCGGATTTTCAGCTCTGCAAGGGCCGCACCACGATGCCCAAAAATCAACTAACACCACTTTACCTTTTTGAGAGGAAAGCGAAAGAGGTTTCCCTTCAGGCGTGTTCATTGTTATCTCCGGGGCAACGGTGCCGATAGCTAATTTCTTTTTTGATGCTACATCATCGTGAAACGATTTAACGTAAGGTGAATTAGGATATTTTGCAAACAAAATTTCATCCATTTTGATATATGTTTCCAAAAAGTCTTCTGCAGGCAATTGCTGGATAGCAGCCAGTGACGCCAGTGAAGTCGGATTTTTTTCAATAATGTTCTGTAAATATTTATTGTGCTGTGCAAGCAATGTGTTGTATTCTTTTTCTAAGATCTTGCTTAAAGAGTCAACTCGAACAGGATCTGTTGTACCATTACCGGCAAATGCCTGAAATACATTTTGTAAGGAATCGCGTTTTTTATAGTTTTTTGTTGATTCCTTATTGGTTTCCAAAAATAATTTTGAATCCGGTGAACCTTCCGTATTGTAGGTAGTACCAAGATCACTAACGTCCCCGGTAAGTGTAACTTTTTGATTCGCATCCAGGATCAATGTTGCAAAATTCTTTTCTGAAGTTTTTAAACGATAAAAACCAGGCTCTTTGATGTCAGGATTCATTGTAAACTCTCCTTTTTCATCCAGAATAGCGGTATCAATACCAATAAGACCGGATGGTGCCATCAGCTCCAAATAAAGTGTTTCACCATGCGGGTTGCTTAATTTTCCTTTTAATTCAAACCCATTTCCTGATTGAGGATTGGTATTTGAACAAGCCGCTAACAATATGATTGGCAATACAAGTGTGATGTTTTTTAATTTCATAGAGGTTTCGATTTGTGATTTTCTATTTATTTTTTAAATTTTATTATTAAACTTTATAAAACTTTTTGGGCGTTCCTTTCTTAAAAAAGAAAGTCGGGCTTTCCGCTTCAATCTTTTCTAAAAAGAAAAGGATTTACGCTGCAATCCCTAACGCAGCATTATCAATTACAAAAAACAAACTATTTTTCCAACATTTCCTTAACCAATTCAGTAGCTACTTTCGGGTCGGCTTTGCCTTTGGAAAGTTTCATTACTTCACCCATAAATAAACCTAATAATGTTACTTTTCCATTTTTATATTCCGTTACCTTTTCAGGATATTTAGCAATGGCTAGTTTAACAAACTCTGTTAATGCACCACTATCACTTTCCTGTATCCAATTATTTTCTTCCGCAATTTGTAATGGAGTTTTATTTGATTCTTCCATCATCTTCGGAAATATTTTTTGAATAGCAATGGTATGATTTACCTTGCCACTGTCAATAAAATCGATCAGTGCAGCCATCCGTTCCGGTGTTATCTTAAAATCAGAAATGTGTAAGGCGTTATCATTAAGATATGCCTTTATCTGCACAGTTAACCAGTTAGCCGCTGATTTTACACTTTTTGTTTTTGAAATAATGTTTTCAAAATAAAGGGCAATTTCTTTCGAATCGGTAAGTACACCGGCATCATAAGCTGATAATCCTAACGATTGATATTTTTTGTACAACTCACCCGGGAGTGGAGGTAAGGTGCTTTTTATTTTTGCAATATAATCCTGGGATACCACTACCGGCTGCAGATCAGGCTCAGGAAAATAACGATAATCATTTGCCATTTCTTTGCTTCGTAATACAAAAGTTGAACCGGTTACCGCATTGAAGCTACGTGTGTCCTGCGAAATTTCTTCACCTTTTTCAATGGCTTCGATCTGGCGTTTTGCTTCAAACTCAATGGCTCGTTGTACATTACGAATTGAATTCATGTTTTTTACTTCGGTACGTTTACCAAAAGCAGTACTGCCTTTTAAGCGCACGGAAACATTGGCATCACAACGTAAGCTGCCTTCCTCCATGTTACCGTCACAAATCTCAAGATAACGAACAATTTTACGTACCTCTGTTAAATATTTATAGGCTTCTTCTCCACTGCGCATTTCCGGCTCGCTTACAATTTCCACTAAGGCAACACCGGCACGGTTCAAGTCAATTAAACTGTTAAATGGATCAATGTCGTGAATACTTTTCCCGGCATCCTCTTCCATGTGAATACGCGTAATGTTTATGTTTTTTTCTGTCCCATTTTCTTCTTTAATGGTGATATAACCTCCTGTACAAATGGGAGTTTTATCCTGTGTTATTTGGTAGCCTTTTGGAAGATCGGCATAAAAATAATTTTTACGTGCATATTCATTGAACTCCCGGATAGTACATTTACATGCTAAACCCAAACGAACAGCAAATTCAATAGCTCTTTTATTAGTTTTTGGTAAGGTGCCGGGGTGTCCTAATGATATTGGACTTATATTAGTATTTGGAAGTGCGCCAAACTCAGCAGAATCGCTTGAATAAGCTTTGCTTCTGGTGGATAATTGTGCGTGGACTTCTAAGCCTATTACTGTTTCGTATTTATCGTAAATATTCATATTTTTTTGATGCTTATTTCAGGAGCCGAAAGGTACGAAAAAAAATGGTGTTCGGATAACGAAATATCCCTATCGGATATTTGCTTTTAGTGCCTTATTTTTAATTACATTTAACCATGGTAAATGAAATACTACAAATTTAGTATTCTCAAAAGTATTATTCCATTCCTAATCGCTCAGAGGTTTCGCAATCAATTGCAAAAAGCTTAAAACCGTTACTAAAAATTATAAATCAGAGGTTCAAATGAGATTTTATTTTCAGACAATCGCTTTTTGTTTTTTAATGTTAACATTGGCATCATGCTCTGTTCAAAAGCGATCCTATATGCCCGGTTATTATATCGCCTCTCGTACTGAAGTTCCCGAATCAAATAAAAAAGACTGTAATGAACCCGATGGTAGTGGAATATGCAACAATGCCATTTTTATAAATGTTTCGTTGAATAACAAAAGTTCTTTACCAATTCACTTAAATAATCAGTACGTTCCTTCTGAAGAAAAATCAACTCGTTCTGATATGCCAATCAAAACACTAAAACTAAAGTACCTGATTTTAAATAAAAAAGCTGCTTTGAAAACACTTCAGGCCAGAATTATTAAAAATAAAGTAGTAGAGAAGCGAGATCGTATTTCAATTCACGTTCCTAATCTTAAACAACCGGATAATACTGAAACAAAACCCATAAGAAAATGGCAAATGTTGCTGTTGTTTTGTGTTGTTGGGCTTCTGTTGGCTTTTTTAGGCTGGGGTATTACGGGCCTTCTTACCGCTCTTCTTATATTGGGTAGTGTTGTGGTTTTAGCTTTTCTTATACTTATTTTGATATTAGGTAGCATTGGTGATAGTGCATGGGGATAAATATATCGTGATCAATTTTTATAGGTTTTGATCAGCAACGCATGGAGTTTATTCAAAATAAATATTTGATACACTCTTTAGGGCAAATTCATCTGAAATTTGTTTGTAAAGGTCGCGCCTATGGCGCTTATTTTCAGGGTAATACAATTTCTATAAGCAGGTCATTCCTACGGATTTTCTATTTGTAAAAGTCCCGGCATGGACCTCCTGTTTATAAAAATATCTGTATCGCTTGTAAGCAAAGCCTCGTAGAGGCGACCTGTCAAAAACATAAAATTAAGATGCGTTTGCCCTGACACTCTTTAGCGATTGATGGCACTATTAATTTTTTTCGTTACCTTTACTTTCTTGAAAAGCAATTTAAAAAGTACGGAACAGAATAGTTTCTTAGACCAAATTTTTAAGACATTTTAAAATTTAATTAATAGTATCAAATTATAAAGATGATTGATTTAACAGCAAAAGTTGAAGGGGCATTAGAACAAATGCGTCCGTATTTACAAGCGGATGGAGGCGATGTTTCATTGATTGAGATCACAGCTGACAAAATAGTTAAGCTTGAATTACTTGGTGCCTGCAAATCCTGTTCGATGAGTGTAATGACTCTGAAAGCTGGTATTGAGGAGGCAATTAAACGTGCAGCGCCTGAGATTAAGGGTGTTGAGGCTGTTAATGTTGGTAATTTAATAATTTAACTTAGGCAATTAAGTAGTAGGCAATTTTACAATTCAATGACCATCTATTGCCTATTGCATAATTGGACAATTGTTAAATTATTTTTTAAAATGCCTTTTGCTAAATTGTAAAATTGTTTATTTTTTCCTTATTCCCTAACCAATGAAAGTAACTTCCTTTATTTCATTTTCCCTTATCTTCTCTGTTTTTTTATTTGCGGCATGTTCCCCCAATTTAGATATCCCTGAACCTGGAGCTGGAGGTGCTGATTTTTCTAAAACAGTGGCTGTTGGCGGAAATTATATGGCAGGATATCAGGATGGTGCATTGTATCAAAAAGGCCAACGACTTTCCATACCAGCTTTGCTTTCGGAGCAATTTAAATTAATTGGCGGAAGCCCATTTAACCAGGCCTTGATGCCCGATAATAATGGTTTAGGATTGAACAGTAAAGTCTGGGAGAGCTGGTTCATTAGCCCAAGTCATTTAAGATATGCTAACGATTGCAAAGGTGTTTCATCATTAAAACCGGTAAAAATATTTATTTCTGAAACCGAAGCAGCCTCGTATTTAGCAGGCATTTCCGGTAATAGTATTCAAAATCTGGCCATTCCTTTTGCAAATACTGTCGATTATTTTAACCCCGCTTTCGGTAATAGTTTTTCATCTCAAAATACGAATCCATATTATAACCGGATGGCAAGCAACCCTGGTGTTTCTACAGTTTACGGAGATGCCAAGGCACAAAATGCCACCTTTGTTACTGCCTGGCTGGGTATGGAAGATATATACAATTATGCCAGCACAGGTGGTACAAGTTCTGCAATTCCTTCTTCAGCAAGCTTTAGCGCGTATCTGGATACAATACTGGGTGGCCTTACAGCTAATGGGGCAAAAGGTGTTATTGCTACCATTCCTGATTTTAGGGTATTTCCATACTATACCCTGGTTGCCTGGGATAATGCGGATCTAAGACAAACACAAGCCGATTCATTAAATGATATTTATGTCCCTGCCGGATTAACGCATATCTCTTTTGAACAGGGACGAAATGGTTTCGTTATCGATGATGCATCCGCAAATGGCAGTGTTCGCCAACTTCATTCCGGAGAATACATTACACTTTCGGTGCCCCTTGATTCAATGAAGTGCGAAAAATATGGTTTGGTGTATAATACCATTAAGGATCGTTACGCACTGGATAGCTCAGAAGTTTTTATGATCGATGCAGCCATTAATGCATACAATGCTGTGATCATCCAAAAAGCAGCACAATACAACTTAGCATTAACGGATATGCACGCTTATTTTAATTCCGTGAAATCGGGTATTAAATGGAATGGAGCTGATTTTAATTCAACTTTTGTAAGTGGCGGGTTTTTTAGTTTGGACGGATATCACCCCAATCAAAAAGGATATGCATTAATTGCGAATGAATTTATTAAGGCCATTAATACTAAATACAACGCTGTGATACCTACCGTTAATTGTATTGAATGTGATGGTGTTTTATTTCCTTAAAACTTTTAACTGTCATAAAATTGTTTTCAAATTGATTTTCTTTTCAATTAGTACTAACCCTTTTTCTTAACAAATTGACATCAAAACACCTGTCGGAATGAGAGTTGGTGAAAAATTTATAATTATACAAAAATGAAAACATTAAAATTATTTTCTCTGGCGATCAGCTTAATTAGTATTCAACAGGTTTCAAATGCTCAAAATGTTTTTAGTAAACTAGACGAAAAAACAGGCTTAACTGGTTTTGTTGATGCAGATGACAAATACATTGTAAAGCCTGCTTATAAAGAGGTTGATTATAACTTCGGAAGTAATCCCGGTTTATTTAAAGTAATAAACCAAAACGACAAAACAGGTTTTGTAAATGAAAATGGGAAAGAAGTGGTTCTTTGTAAATACGATGAAGTAGGCGCATTCGAAAAAGGATATTCTTTTGTAAGAATTAAAAACGGTGAATCCTCCTTTAAACATGGAATGATTGATACTACCGGAAAAGAAGTGATCCCATGTAAATATGACGATAATATTTCATTCGAAAAAGGATACGCTCTTGTGAAAATTAAAACAGGCGAATTCGACTACAATCATGGCTTGGTTGACAGTACAGGAAAAGAGATCATCCCTGCAAAATATGGCAGATTGGAATATTATCCCAACGACAAAGTTTTGGTATTTGGTGAAGAAAACGCGTCAAATGTTGGTTTAATGGACATGACAGGAAAAGTGATAATCCTTGTACAATATCAATTTTGGTCAAAAAGAATTTCAAAAGGAATATGGCCTGTTGGCACCTGGCCCGCTGGAACCAATGGTATTTGTGGAGTGATTAATATGAAAAATGAAACAGTAGTTCCTTTTATTTATGAAATGATAGAAAGTTATTCTGATGAATTGGGTTTGGCTCCTGCAAAAAAAGATGGCAAATACGGTTTCATTGACAGAACCGGTAAAGTGATCGTCCCATTTATATATAATAGCGGTTGGGCATCTGATAAGTAGCTGGCAGTAAAAAAAGATGGAAAATGGGGCATAATAACCGTTGACAGTAAAATAATTCTTCCTTTCGAATACTCAGACATTACTTCAATAATGGAGAAAACAGCTTGGGTTTCAAAAAATGCAAACGAAGGCGACTACGAAATTGATTTGATCACAAAACAAAAAGTAAAGTAAAAAATAGCTCAATCCAACTCTAAGTTTTTTGTCGCAAAAAATCTACCAAAACTTGGTTTGAAAAAATTGCTTCAGCTCCTCCCTCGTACGTCAGGCGTATCGTTATTAGTTTTTCTTTAGTGAGCAAAGATATTATGAAAGAGCGCGTGAGCTGTGATGGCAAACAATCGCGTGTGGCTCGTGGGGAGCTATTTTGCCGTCTTGATTTTTTGTTTCTTTTGTATCACGACAAAAGAAAAACACACCGTTTTTCCAACAACTGGTAAACGTATAGTTTCTGCAAATTTATTGTTTCAACTCAATTTATAACGTATAAAAAAAACCAAGTACACACATTATAAACTGAGTTAGGAAACATTAACTCGTGTCTCAAATCACAATAATACTTGATCAGTTTCATTTTTTTTAAAGTTCTCCGCAAATACTTTTGTCCGGTAAAAAAAATTTCATAAAAATCTTAAATAACAAAAAATATGACAAAATTATTTGCAATGGCAATTCCTATTCTTGCCGGTAAAACAGAGCAATGGAAAAAATTTTCCCTTGAGTTAAAAACAAAGTATAGAAAAGAATTCTATGCATCAAGAAAGGCTCTTGGGGTTCAGGAGCGCACCTTTTTTCAATCCACTCCAATGGGGGATATGATCATTGTAACTCTTCAAGGCGAAGATCCACAGGGAGCATTTCAAAAATTTGGTGAAAAAACGGATGAGTTTACAAAATGGTTTGCAAGTCAGGCGAAAGAAATTCATGGAATAGATCTAACGCAAAAACCTTCAGGAAAACTTCCTGAACTGGTCATTGAAACAGAGGCTATTGAAGAGCCGGTTCATCTTCTAAAATAAAAAAAATGGCGCTTCATAAGCGCCTTTTTTTATTGATTATACTGGAAATAATAGTGAAATTAATGATTAGGTTTTAATTCGGATATCGCACTAACACTTTCTTTTTGTACAATAACGAAACAATTTTTTCGCGGGGAACATCAATAGAACTACAATACACCGTTTTTTTTAGAAATTTGCTGCCATTGTAATATTTTAATTGAAATACAGTTCCCACGCTCGTATCATAATTTCCATCATAAATTTCCATCTTGATCAAAGAGCGGTAGTTAATGCTGAATTTATTTGCAAATGATTCTATAAAACCGCTTTGCAAATAAATATTGTTTTCATAAAACTTGATAGTGAAATATTTATTGTTCATGATTACAAGAGCAAGAATACAAACAACCACAGCCAGAACTGTTGTTGTCACATTATTTTGCAATAAAAGTACGACCAAAGTAATGCTAAAATATAGCAGTCCCGATCCCATATTCAACAAGGTTCTGAAAAAAGAGGCTTCCATTGTTAAAAGAGGGGATTCTTGTTTGTTGTCAGCGATATCACTTACGCCAAGTAAAGCATTCCTAACGTCTATTTGAGCTGATTTATCAATGCCTGGCACCTGGTTAAATAAAATACACATTTGTTCAAAAAGGTCGGGTGCTTTTAATTTAAATTCATCAGGAGATTCAAAAAAGTGTTCGGTGCATACGCTTAAAAATTCATGAATATTGGCAGCTCCATAGCGCCTGAAAATACTTGGGTGGCCTTTTTTCAAAAGAGAAAACTCATGCATGGCATTGGCCACCCACTTGTTTATATACCCATCAAAAAAATAATCGGTCTGGTCATAATTAATACCATTGAATCGTAAAGCATGTGTCCACTCATGTATTCCAAGGTTGTAATTATCGGCTGGATTTTTTAGGCCCGCCAAAACGTGTTTCCAGCTCAGGCAAATAAACCCATTCAAATTTGTTTCACCTTTGTGCATCTGCTTTGTAACCGGAGATTCATATACATCCGGGTATATTACCACATACTCAAATGTATCAAGAGTAAAAGTGTCCAATCCAAAAGTAACCTGAACAGCGCAAGCAGAAATAATGATCCGGATCGTATCCGTCATATCCAAATGCTGGCGGGCAACAAATTTTTTTTGTTCTATAAATATAGAAGTGCGTTCAACGAAAAGTTGTTTTAGATCCGCATTTAAGTTTTTGAAATAAATAAATGAATGTTCAAGTTCATTATGAATTACTTCCTTGGCAATTGGTGATTGAATATATTCTGTAAAATTCAATGCTTACGTTTTTTATTTATTGGCACCAAAAGTAATAAATAATAGTTGTAGTATTATTGATGGTTGTCACAGGCTTTTTAACTCCTTTGTACGAGAGCATCTTAGCAGAGTGGCAAATTACCAGTTGTTCTTGTTAAACAAATGATATCTTTTATGCTTCAAAAATTATGTCGGAAAATCACCGAGCCTCTTGATGAATCACATACCTTTTAGTCTGTTCTGTAAATAAATTTGTACTTTCACCTAGCAATTTTAAGAACAAAACAATAAACATTCTATGAAAAATAAAATTACCATTTTGATACTGCTATACATTGTTACGAGTACTATCTTTTCAAATGCTCAAACCAATGTAAGTGGTGGCATTTACACCAATACTACCTGGACAAAAGTAAATTCACCTTATATCGTTACAGGTAATATCGTCTTATTCCCTGGTAAAATTCTAACAATAGAACCAGGAGTTGAAGTGAAAATTGATGGCTTTTATACTATTGAAATCAGAGGGACATTATTTGCTATAGGCACAATCGCTGATAGTATTTCATTTATTTCAAATGGATCTTTAATAGCAAACACTTGGGGTGGAATTAATATTTGTAATGTTACTCAAAATTCAGTTGGTTTATTTGAATATTGCAAGATAAAGCACTCTACATTCGGAATTACTTTTGAGATTAGTTCAGGCAATAATTCTTCTTATATAAAGAACTCTTTGTTTGAGAATAATTATAATGCATCAGGTTATGATGGATGGAACTTTCCAATAGATAATTGTGTGTTTGCGAATAATTTTAATGCAATTAACGGTCATTATGGAGTATTAGTAACTAACTCTACTTTTACAAATAACAGCATGGCAGTTAATGGAACAGGTAAAGTAATAAAGAACTCTGTTTTTATCAGCAATATTATCGGAATAACTTGTCCTGCATTTGAAGCACGGAATTGTTTTTTTCAGTACAATAGTTTTGCTATTGATTGTTGGTCAGGTCCCTCAGATCAAATTGTTATTGATAGTTGCACAATTATAAATAATAATATAGGAATCAGAGTTAAAGTTGGTTCAATTACAAATAACAATATTAGTAATAATGTAATTGGAGTAATATCACAACATATATCTTCCACCGAAAATGGTATTGAATATTATGTTCCAATAAAAAATAATCGTATTTGCAATAACACCCAATACAATATTGAAAATGATACCTCCTATAACAAAAACATAACCCAAAATTGTTTTTGCACAACCGATTCCGCAACTATTGAAAGTAAATTATTTGATGGCTATGACGATATTACAAAAGGATTATTTAATTATGACATCTATGATTCCACTTGTCAAAATGTAACACAAAGTATTTATAAGGTTGGGACTAATCCATTGTCTTCAAATACGGTTATTTCAAAAGAACCGAATATTTCAATTTCCCCAAATCCATTCAATGATTTTATTTCTATTCAATTTGGCAACCAACAAAACCAACTATACAGTTTGAGAATTTACAATACGCTTGGACAAAAGATTGAGCAATTTGAAAATATTAATTCAGAGCAGAAAACAATCGATTGTGGAAATTTTAAAAGTGGAATTTATCTTTTACAAATAATACAAAACGGTATTATTATTGAGCAACAAAAATTGATCAAGCAGTAATTCAATTGCCCGGCCAATATGCTTTCCAAGGTCCAGAGTAATGCCATAAATCACAATGTTAATTGATTGAGCACATCCTTTTTATTCAATTCTCTAAATAGTTTTGCATCATACAGATGATCCTATGAATATTATACTTTCCATACATTGGGTTTTAATAGCTTCCATTTGGTATTTCATAAATGGAGTACTTCATAGCATTGCCGTTATAAGAAATCACAAAGGAGATTACGACCGTGAATTACTGCGCCTTTTAATGGTAGGGCACTTGCTCATTTTTTCAGGACTGATCCTTTTCGTTTGTTATCTGATGGTTTTGAATAAAATACAGTGTGGCGCTATCATTTCTATTATTGTTGCTGTTTCAATGTTAGTATTCTGTGCAATGATCTATCCTTTTCTGAAATCTTTTGGAACAATTGCAATAAGTATAATGTTAATTATAGTGTGCATTCGTGCATATCGGTCCTTTCCTGATATTTATGAAATAATGCAAAATTATAAATGAGGGTGTTTTTTCTTCAACGAAAACCGAAAAAACGAAATTCAAATGTTATAGTATTAACTAAATAAATTTTCATCATGAGTTTTCAAGAAAAGGTTTCATACAAAACAGAGCACGTTCCCATCGATATAATTTATCTGGGAATAAGATATAAAGGCGAAGCTATTCCTATTCCTTCAAGTTGCAGGGAAGAAGTATGCTATGATCTGGAAATTATTCTCAATGGAGAATCTTTTGGGTTTATCCATTCAACCGCTGATGGGTGGAAACTGGAAAAGTCAGCTGATCAGGGCCTTGTTGATGCCATTGGAGGAGAGATTTTTCTTTGGTATGAATGAAAAACCGTGTTTTTCAATAAAGAACAAAAATTACTTAAATCACCCGATTTAAGGATTTTTGAGGAAACTTTTGCTTTTAATTATAGTATTAAACAACACAATATAGTGTTGTTAATCAGCCTTTTAGCTATAAAAGTCCTGTTGGAAATTTATCAACTGAAATTTTTATCTGAATTATACTCCATCAGAAGACTAAAAATCTGTCTTTTTGCATAAATACAGTTATCCTTTTGCCATTCAACGGATTCCATGAAAATGTTTTGGTTTTCGCAAACAACCGTATTACTTTTGCCATGCAAATAAATTTAGTGAACACCCTAAAAGAATGAATGATTTGATCATTTATTCCTAAAACCGCTAAGAATGATTAAAGTACTTGTACTCCTTCAAGGTAGCAATTTCAGCTACAAAATTCTTCAACACCCAGCGGACAATACACTAAATTCAAATGTGAATACACGTTTACATTATTCCGTTTCGTATAATCAAACTCAGCAACTTTAATTTTAAACATCACAGCGGAAGCCGAAAAGCTGCACAATGAGTAGGCAATAAAAATTAAAAAATTAAAAATGGATTCAAAAATCAAACTAAGTATTGTTACTGCACTCTTTGTTTCAGTATCAATGTTCTTTGGTTGTAAAAAAGAAACCTCTTTAACCCCAAACGCATCTTGTCCTACAGCAAATAAGGAATTGGATGTTTTGGTTAAGAATTTTTTCGAAAATAAACATCAGCTTTTAGTTGAAACAAGATCAATTGAGGCACAAAACACTTCAAATAGAGTATCCGCTTTTTTCTCAACTACAGCCGCGGCTGAAAAATGCCTTAACGATATTAAAGATCAAAAAACCATCAGAGCAACAGGGGAGCTGGTATATACCGGTTTTGAAGTAAAGGCTGATATCGATTACAGCACCTGGAAAGTTGAAGGGGATCTGGTTAAATTCAATGTAGCATTGTTTTATTCATATACCACTAATGCAACGGATATGTTTA
This sequence comes from Bacteroidia bacterium, assembly GCA_030654175.1. Classification (GTDB taxonomy): domain Bacteria; phylum Bacteroidota; class Bacteroidia; order 2-12-FULL-35-15; family 2-12-FULL-35-15; genus 2-12-FULL-35-15. Next base: position 43,104 of record JAURXZ010000024.1, on the reverse strand, counting down.
CCGGTGAAGCAGTTATTCCTGCAGGGTATGAATTATACACTTTTACTGTTTCTGAAAAAGAACAAGGTTGGTTAATTGTTAATGAAGAACAAACAATTGATCCTAACTATAATCCCGGTATCATTTCAACAGACGAAGATATGCCTGCTTCATTTAATAAAGATGTTGCCGCCTATAATTATTCCGGTACAGCCGCAGCAGCTTTTGCAACAGCTCATTGGAACATGATAACAAACGTTACCAGTTATTACGACTTTACAAACTTAGGTGGAGATTGCACTAATTTCACTTCCCGTTGTTTACGTGAAGGAGGCTGGAAACAAACCAATAATTGGTTTTATAAATCCAGTGGTGCATCCGGAAATAATATGGTGACCTACAAGCGCAGCCCATCATGGGCAGGAGCAAATGCATTTTATCAGTTTATCAATAACTCAGGGCAGTATGGAGGTGTAAATGGTAATAACCGCGTTACTCCAAAATTTGCAAATATTCTTGTGCCTATGGCTACAGCTCCTTCAGCGCAATGGACCACGTTTTACAATACAATCAAAGTGTTGAAAAAAGGTGATATTCTTGAGTTGGGAAATGGCGGAAGCCCTGCAATTATAGGACATAATATGATCGTTACAAAAGTATTGCCTACTGCTCCATTTATTCTTTTGGCATATAGAAATGCAACCGGATACCTTCCTGCAAAAGACCGCCCTATCAATGAGTTCTGCGGAAGACGTCTTTATGGCTTTTTTGTTAAAACTGCAGGTAATTAATAATCTTAGCTATTTGGGCGTTCCCCTTTCTTAAACAAGAAAGGGGCGGGCTTTTTGCTTCAATCTTCCCTTCCGCCAGTTGACGGAAGGGAAGGATTTGCGCGGCAATCCCTAACGCAAAATTGCCATTCTAAGGAACCAATTCCAAAAGTATTTCAAGCCCTGTGTTTCTAAGCGTAAAGGTGCGGCAGGTGTCCACGAAAAGAGCGAACTACAATTTTTTCAAGCCCATTTTGAGTGGGCTTTTTGCGTGAAAGAAAAAATTGATTTGGTTTTCGTGGTCTCTTTTTCTTGCTGTCACACAACCTCGCTCAAATACCTACAAGGTATTTGCCGCTATCTTTTGGAGAAGCAAAAGAAAGTAAAAGGCCAATTCGAAGCAACAATGACTTCGCAATAAAAATGTTTAATTGCGGGATTAAAGGAATTTCATTTTCAAAAACGCACGACACAGTGGAATAGGAATAATCAAAAAAGGTTTTTTTTATGTTTAAAAAGAAGCGAAACAATATTCATATTGTTTCGCTTCTTTTGTTATTTGAGCTGTTTTTTAACACGATGTATAACCATTATGAGTTCTGCAGTTAAAGAAAAGAGGCTGCTTACCCAATAAAAAACTATAAAAAATATTTTTTCTGAACAAAAGTATCTTTATTGTTTATTCTTTTTGGTTGTTCCATTTTTAATTGTAGATTTGTAACCATTGTGTAAGGTTAAACAACATGGTTATGAAAAAATATTTAACATTGTCAGAAGCATCTGAATTAATAGGCAAAAGCAAAGAAACTTTAAGAAGGTGGGATAGAGAAGGCAAGCTGTCCGCTGTTCGTGAACCTATGAGTAATTATAGAGTTTATAAAAAAGAAGAAGTAGAAACTTTGTTTGCTAATTTTTTGCCTCAAAAAATAAAAGAGACAGTTTCCAATTATGTTGAACCTGAAAACGAATATTCCGTTTTGGAATTGTTTGCAGGAGCAGGTGGTTTGGCTATTGGAATGGAAAAAGCCGGTTTGAAATGTGTTGCATTGAACGAAATTGATAAATGGGCTTGCCAAACTTTGCGCAAAAATCGGCCAAATTGGAATGTTTTGGAAGGTGATATTAAAGTATTTGATTTTACAAAATACCATAACAAAGTCGATGTTGTTACTGGCGGTTTTCCTTGTCAAGCATTTAGTTATGCAGGAAAAAAATTGGGCTTAGCTGATGCCAGAGGAACTCTTTTTTATGAATTTGCAAGAGTTGTAAAAGAAGTAAATCCGCCTATTTGTATTGGGGAAAATGTTCGTGGTTTGTTGAGTCACGAAAAAGGAAAGACCTTGCAGGGAATGATTTCTATTTTAGATGAAATCGGTTATAATGTAGTTCCTGTGCAAGTTTTGAAAGCGATAAATTTTAGAGTACCTCAAAAGAGGGAGCGCATAATTTTGGTCGGTATCAGAAAAGATATTAAATTAAATTATGAATACCCAAAGCCACACAAAAAAATATACAATTTAAAAGATGCATTAAAAAAAGGAGAATTGTTTAATTGTAATGTGCCAAAGTCAGAAGGTTCAAAGTACCCAAACAGTAAAATTAAAGTTTTAGATTTAGTTCCTCCAAAGGGTTATTGGCGAGATTTGCCTTTGGAAATTCAAAAACAATTTATGGGTGGAAGTTTTTATCTTGGTGGTGGGAAAACTGGTATTGCACGCAGAATTGGGTGGGATGAACCTTGCTTGACTTTAACATGCAGTCCTGCTCAAAAACAAACAGAAAGGTGTCATCCCGAAGAAACGCGTCCATTTACAATTCGTGAGTATGCTCGTATTCAAACTTTTCCAGATGAGTGGAAATTTGAAGGTTCTGTTGCCCAGCAATACAAGCAAATTGGCAATGCTGTCCCGGTAAATTTAGGGATGGAAGTTGGACATTCTATTGTGAAATTTTTGAACCAATATTATAAGGAGTTAAAATTTAAATAATGGGGAGTTTCGAATCTCTGACGCTAAATCCTCGCACCCTTTATTAATAAAGTCTTTAGTATCTAAATTGGAAATACACACATGCAGGGCAACTACTAACTTGTCGTAGAAATTTGGAAACCCCGTTATTCTATGCCAGAAATCTCTACCGATAAGAACAGGGTGTGTTTTGTCAATTGTTTTGTAGTGCATACTCAATTCAGTCACTTCTCCATATAATACACCAACAACAAAATCGGTATTACGAATTCCTTTTAAAGCACTATTTGTCCTAGCTAACTGAATAGTATCGGTAAACTTTCTAATTAATGGTTTAACATCTTCTGAATTTATAGTGTTGGGGCCAGATTTCAATTGACACCATTTTTCTCTTTTTTCAATTTTATCAAAAAATTCAATATCCATTCCCTTAATCAGAGAGCCTTTAGCAATTTGAAGCTCAACAAACATCTTTTGAATTTGAGTTCCAAAGGAGGTGTTAATAGAAGTCCCTAGAACTCTGGGATAGAATAAGGCTTTAGCAATTCCTTCCGGACTGTATTTACCATCTAATACTTTTGATAAATATTTAACAACAATAGGGTTGATATTGTATGATTTTAATTTGGAATGAGTCTTAAGCGATGCATTAATATGCTTTTCAAAAATATTTTTCTCGAAATAATTTACAATGCTCTTTATTAGTTCCTTTTCAGTCATTTGTTTCTTTTTTTTGCAAGATAAGCATATTTTTTCTCTCAGAAATTTCATTGGTGTGCGATTCGGTTACACAGAAGCCCGATTAACAGCAGTTCGTAAGACAATAAAGCTAGATTTATATTTCAGTTTGTGTAAGAGAGCCATTAAAAATTAAAAAGGCGGTCGAAACTAATGGCTCAAATTCCATTTTAGTAGCGAGTCTTTCTAAATTTTGCACAATATTCTGCACCAGAACAACAAAAAACCCTTGCAATCTATTGATTGCAAGGGTTTTTTATGTCTTTAGTAGCCCGTAGGGGAATCGAACCCCTCTTACCAGGATGAAAACCTGGCGTCCTAACCCCTAGACGAACGGGCCCTTTATTTTGGGAGTGCAAATGTACGTGAAATAATTATTTCTACAAATTATTTTTAAACATATTCTTAAAATAGTTGAAAAATCAATCTACTTCATCGCTATCCACCTGAAAACGAAAGCCCAAGCGTTTCCCGGTTTTTATTTGCATGCTCTCACTGGCGGCCTGCATGTCGGATACTGAAACTTCTTTAACAGAATCAAACGGTGGAGTGAACAAATCGAAATTCAAACAATACAAAATAGTTGATTCCAGTACAGATTTAATGGCTTTTTCATCAATTACAGCATGTACAAAGTCGTTATACAAAAAGCCTAATTGGCGTTTACCTTCAATAAAATAGTGGTTTTCTTTATTTACAAAGATCCGTCCTATTACATAGCCAACATCATTTATCCGGTTATAGGTGAAGGAATCATTCAAAAAGTTATAAATATTAATTATTCCGCAAAACGACCGGCTGTGATCTTCCTTCACATAAGAATTGCGCCATATCTGATGAGATTTGTCAAATTCAAAGATATTAGTGTGCATCGAGAAAATAAGAAGATCTCCTGCCACCCTCAATCCAAATTCGAATTCGCCCTTCTCCCTGTATTCAATAGCAATTCGTTTATCAATGCTGGCAACCTCACCTTTAAAATCCGCTGCTATTTGTTTAGCACTTGCTTTCAGTATCTTGAAAGATTGAAGTGTATTGGCATACACATCCTGTTTCATGCTGGATTTCTCCTTCAGCGTTTTTAAGATCAGCTCGAATGGCGTTAGTTTTTCCATGTTTTTTAATTTTAATGATTTTAACAGTTGGAGAATCAGTGGTTTGCTGATTTAGAGAACTAATTTAGTGATTTTCATAATTTACCCCCAACGCTGCCTTTAAACTCTAAACTCTCCACCTCTCCACCTCTCCACCTCTCCACCTCTCCACCTCTCCACCTCTCCAACTTTCTAACTTTGAACTTTCCAACTTTCTAACTCTCCACCTTTCTAACTTTGAACTTTCCAACTTTCCAACTTTCAAACTCCCCTTCTTTAATACGCTTTAGCAAACACCACCCGCTGTGTTGATGGTTTCCCCGAATAGATGCATATACCCGCTTCTTGTTTATTATTTAAAGGGATACAACGAATAGTAGCTTTTGTTTCTTCTTTGATTTTTTGCTCCGATTCAGGCGTTCCATCCCAATGAGCCATCACAAATCCCGGTGTTTCCTCTAAAATACGCTTAAATTCCTCGTAAGTATCTGCCTTATAGGTTTTTGCCTCACGCATTGTTCTTGCCTTTTGATACAGATTGTCCTGTATTTGTTCAAGTAAATGTGCTATTTTGGTTTCGATATCCGCCTGTTGAAGTGTTTCTTTTTCCAAAGTATCTCTGCGGGCAACTTCAACCGTTCCATTTTCAAGGTCACGTGCTCCAATGGCAATTCGCACCGGCACACCTTTTAATTCATATTCAGCAAATTTCCAACCCGGACGCTGCGTATCTCTGTCGTCATACTTAACGCTGATCCCTTTGGCTTCCATTGCCTTTTTCATTTTCAAAACCACTTCACTGATCTGGGCCAATTGTTCCTCTCCTTTATAGATCGGCACGATAACTACCTGGAAAGGAGCCAGTTTTGGAGGTAGCACCAATCCTTTATCATCCGAGTGCGACATCACCAAAGCACCCATTAAGCGGGTAGAAACCCCCCATGACGTTGCCCAAACAAAATCCTGTTTGCCTTCTTTGTTAGCAAATTTTACATCAAACGCTTTCGCGAAGTTCTGACCTAAAAAGTGTGATGTGCCCGCCTGTAAAGCTTTTCCATCCTGCATCATGGCCTCAATACAATACGTTTCAATTGCTCCTGCAAAACGTTCATTTGCTGTTTTAATTCCTTTAATTACAGGTATCGCCATCCATTGTTCTGCAAAATCAGCATATACATCAAGCATTTTTTCAGTTTCGATCACCGCTTCCGCGGCTGTAGCATGGGCGGTATGGCCTTCCTGCCACAAAAATTCGGTAGTACGTAAAAATAAACGGGTACGCATCTCCCAACGCACAACATTTGCCCATTGATTGATCAATAATGGCAGGTCGCGGTATGATTGTATCCAACCCCTGTAAGTATTCCAGATAATGGTTTCCGAGGTTGGTCTGATGATCAATTCTTCATCCAACTTAGCGGTTTCGTCAACTACAATTCCACTTCCATCTTCAGCATTTTTCAAACGATAATGAGTAACTACAGCACATTCTTTAGCAAACCCTTGCACGTGGCTGGCTTCCTTACTGAAAAATGATTTTGGAATAAATAATGGAAAATAGGCATTAACATGTCCGGTATCTTTAAACATTTTATCTAATGCGGCCTGCATTTTTTCCCAAATTGCATAACCGTAGGGCTTAATTACCATACAACCTTTTACTGCTGAATGTTCTGCTAAATCAGCCTTTGCAACCAATTCGTTGTACCATTCAGAATAATTTCCTTCACGGGTTGTTAACTCTTTACTCATAGGGTTTTTATTTGTGGTATAGTATTTGTAATTTTACATTTGACTTACATTTACAAAAGTAGAAAATTAAACCTTTTGCCGATGAGTTTGTCAAATTAAAAGCGTCCCCAAATTAAAAACCTATTGAAATGAAAACGAACTTAACCTTTTTAGTTATCACAATGGCTGCATTATCAGTATGTGCATCGCCACAGACTGTAAAAGCACAGGTTTACACTGATGATATTTATTATTCATCAAAAGATGCTGCCGCGGACAAAGAAAAACGTCAACAACTTGCCGAGCAGGAAAAACAAAGGCAGTTGGCTGAGCAGGAAAAAAGAAAAGAGGAGGCTGCAAAAAGAGCTGCGGATGAAACTTCTGGAAATCAAAACAAATCCAATCAATCATCAAGCAGTAATCCTGATGATTACTATTCAACTACCGAAAGATCAACGGATGCGAATGGCAATACCACTGTAACCAATAATTATTACGATCAGCCTTTTGATTATAATGATTATTATGATGATGAATATTCAGTTCGTCTCAGACGTTTTCATAATAACGTAGGTTCTTATGGGTATTATGATAACTACTATACCAATTCATATTGGTATACCGGTAACCCTTATAACTATGGTACCAGCGTTTACATGGGATATAACTTTTGGGGTGCAACGTATTCAGCTTTTACGTATAATCCTAGTTCTTACTGGTATTCCAATTTAGGTTGGGGTTGCGATCCTTGGTATAATCCTTATGGTAGCTGCGGTTATGGCGGATACGGTGGTTACGGAGGTTACGGTGGATATGGTGGTGGTTACTATGGTTATAATCCATACATGGGTGGTTATGGATATGGAAATGCTTACAATCAGGGGTATTACAATGGTTTTAACGATGGTTACAATAGCAATAATTATTTTAACAGCTATGATAACAACAGTTATTATTATGGCCCAAGAAGCACTACCAGCGCTAACGGACGTACTACAACTCAACCAACTTTAGCGCACAGATATATTAGTGCAGTTGAAAAAGAAACATCAAAACCTTTTGAATCAACCAAAGGAAGAGATAACAACCCGTATTTAAATGTGCGTGATAATAATTCCAGAACTGTAAGTCCACCACGTGACGATAAGCAAAACCCACGTGAAGTGCAGGCAAAACCTCGTGAAGAAAGGCCGAATAACAATCAGCAAAAGCCACGTGAGGATCAGGCAAAACCACGTGAAGAAAGACCCAATAACAATCAGCAAAAACCACGTGAAGAGCAGGCAAAACCACGCAGTGAACAACCTATATTTGATCGTTGGGGAAAAACTGAAGAACAGGCAAAACCACGCAATGAAGAGCCGCGTAATGAGCAACCAAGACAAGAGCAGGCAAAACCTCGTAATGAGCAACCGAGACAAGAGCAAGCAGCTCCTCGTAATGATCAACCGAGACAAGAGCAAGCAGCTCCCAGAAATGATCAACCAAAACAAGAGCAACAGAAACCTCGCAGAGAGCAATCTAATTATGACAAACCAAGATCAACTCAGTCATCATCTCCTCAAATGGGTAACGCTGGTGGAAGCCAAGGTAGCTCAAGAAGTGGTTCTTCAACGATGAGTTCAGGTGGCTCAAGAAGTGGTTCTTCAACTTCATCGGGTTCAAGAAGCGGTTCATCCACTCCAGCATCTGGAGGCGGCAGAAGATAAACTAAGATTAGATTTAAGATTTGAGACCGGGAGAGATTACACTCCCGGATCTCAGATCTCAATACTAAAATATTCATATCTCACATATCAATAATAAAAGAATTAAAACTATGAAAAAATATACCTTAATACTAGGGGTAGGATTATTCTATGCCTTTTCAACAGCGGCTCAAAATGATATTGACGCGATGAGATACTCGCAATTAACTTTTGGAGGAACTGCTCGCTTTGCTTCTATGGCAGGTTCTATGGGTGCTTTGGGTGGCGACATCTCCACATTGAGTTTTAACCCGGCCGGCATAGCTGTGTTCCGCAAAACGGAACTTACTATCACGCCTTCTATTTATTCTCAGCACTCTTCATCGTCCTATAATACTTCGGAATCAGGAGATGGAAAATTAAATTTCAACCTTGGTAATATTGGCCTGGTAACCAGCTGGAACACCAGGGAAAACAATAGATCCGGATGGGAGTCGTTTAATTTCGGATTTGGATATAACCGCACCAATAATTTCCATAGCCGCACCAGCGTGCAGGGAAGTAATAAAACAAGTTCGTTGCTTGATACCTATGTTGCAAATGCAAACGGACATTCAAGTGATGACTTTGATAGGTTTTCAACTGATCTGGCATGGCAGACATATCTTCTTAACCCCGATACTTCAGTGAATTTGCAGTACAACCATGTGATTAAAAGATATGGGCAATTGCAACGGAAATCTGTTGAAAGCAAAGGCTCAATGGGCGAAACAGTATTAAGTTTTGGAGGTAATTACAAAGGTAAAGTATTGGTGGGTGGTACCGTTGGTTTTGTAAACGCAAGATATGTTGAAGAATCTGTTTATGAAGAAATTGACGACCAGGACACCATCCAGAATTTTAAATCATTTACCTATTCTCAGGATCTAAATACAAAGGGCAACGGTGTTAATTTTAAGCTTGGTTTTATTGTTAAGCCAACCGATTGGTTCCGTGTAGGCGCTGCAATTCATACTCCAACTGTTCTTGGTTTAAAAGATGAATACAGCAGCGCTATGAGATCAGATCTGGAAAGTGTAAAATATGATACCGTTTCTCCAAAAGGATCATTTGATTATAGTGTTACAACTCCTTTCAGAGTTATGGGAAGCATAGGATTTATTATTAATAAAAATGCTTTATTGAATGTTGATTACGAACATGTCGATTACACCTATGCTCAGCTATATTCAAGCCCTAATGTGTTTGCAGATGTTAATAAAACAATACGTTCAAAATACACTTCAGCACAAAACATCAGGGTTGGTGGGGAAATTCGTTTCGACCCGCTTAGTTTCAGGGCCGGTTACGCTTTGTATGGAAGTCCGTTCAAAACAGGAGACAACAAAAACGCCAACAGAACCAGTTATACAGCGGGAATTGGTTTTAGAGAAAACAACTACTTTATAGATTTTGCTTATGTATTCACAAAATATTCCGAAACCAGTTATTTATATGATCCAACGGGGCTCGATCTTAGTTCTGTAAAAAATGATTACAGAAATTCAAGCTTTATGTTAACGTTTGGAGTTAAGTTTTAGTTTTTTGTTTGTGAGGGAAGTCGTACCCGATAATTTATTGGGTGCGACTTTTTTTATTATAATTTGTTGGTTTGAGAACCTGTTTGAAATTTATTTGAAACAATTTCTAGGCTTGCCAAGATTTCTCAACTAGGCTCGGAATTTTAGTGAAATTGGTCATTTCGAGCGGAGTCGAGAAAGGTGCGTTAGCTTCAATAAGCAATATTGTTATTCTAATATAAAATTTAAACAGGCTCTGAAATTTAAAAAAGTTTATTCCTATTAATATTAATGCTTAATTAAGGGTGCTTGTATAATCTTACTTTAATAAACAGTAAATAGATTTTTTTTCAGAATCAAAAAAGTATTATTACTTTTGTTTCATAACAAGGCAACAAAATGATATTTATTCAATTACATCATCATATTCATACAGGCTCTTAGACGAGAAGGAATTGATGTGTGTAATAATTTACAATATTTCGAAACCCGTCTGAGTAAACAGACGGGTTTTTCTTTTACCTTCCCCGAAGTTTATTCCGATACAAAAAATCAAAGACAATGACTATACTAAAAATTGCAATTCAGAAAAGCGGAAGATTAAGTGAAAAGTCTCTGGAACTCCTGAAAGACTGTGGCATCAAACTTCCAAATGGCGACCGGAAATTGAAAATGGAAGCCCAAAATTTCCCAATTGAGGTCTTGTTCCTGCGTGATGATGATATACCACAATATGTAGAGCAAGGCGTTGCTGATATTGGCATCTTAGGCGAAAACGAAGTGTGGGAAAAGAACAAAAGTGTGCACACGGTAGAAAATTTAGGATTCGCTAAGTGCAAACTCTCTTTAGCAATTCCCAAAGAAGAAAATTATACAGGTTTATCTTTTTTCAATAACAAAAAAGTAGCTACCAGCTATCCTAAAATTCTAAAAAAGTTTTTTGATGAAAAAGGCATTAATGTTGAAATTGAAGAGATTGGAGGCAGTGTGGAAATTGCTCCGGGAATAGGTCTGGCCAATGCAATTTTTGATATTGTTAGTACCGGCAGTACACTGGTGATGAATGGACTAAAAGAAGTAGAAGTAGTAACACAAAGCAGTGCTATTTTAATTTCTAATAAAAGCTTAAACAAAGAAAAACAACAGATCTTAGAAAAACTTTTGTTCAGAATAAAGGCTGTTAAAACGGCTTCAGAGAATAAATATATTTTGCTTAATGCCCCCGTTAGCGCCATTGCACAAATATCTTCAATTTTACCGGGAATGAAATCTCCTACAGTTTTGCCATTAGGTGAAGAAGGTTGGGTAAGCATACATTCAGTGGTGAAAGAAGATGAGTTCTGGGCTGTTATTGATCAGCTCAAAACATTGGGTGCACAAGGAATACTTGTACTTCCAATTGAAAAAATGGTGCTTTGAGTTAGGGAAATAGAAATGTTAAATAAATAAATTCATCTCTCTTTGTTAGAGGATTTGAGAAACATGAAAAAAATAATAAACCCAAACAGAAAAGACTGGTTGAAGTTAACGCAAAGACCTACAGTTGAAAAGGGGGAATTGAACACCTTGGTCAATGAGGTTTTTACTGATGTAAAAAAAGATGGTGATAAGGCCCTTAAAAAATACAGTCTCCTTTTTGATAAAGTTGATTTAAGATCGTTGGTGGTAACTAAAAAAATCATTTCCGATGCATCAAAAAAAATTCCAAAAGAATTAAAAGCCGCAATACAACTTGCCAAAAGCAATATTGAAAAATTCCATGCAGCACAAATTGAAACGTCCGGAGTTATAGAAACTACCAAAGGTGTGAATTGCTGGCGCGAAAGCAGAGCTATTGAAAAAGTAGGTGTTTATATACCCGGAGGTTCGGCTCCTTTGTTTTCAACGGTTTTGATGTTGGGCATTCCTGCAAAATTAGCCGGATGTAAAGAGATTGTATTATGTACACCTCCCGATAAAAAAGGAGAAATAGATCCTGCCATTTTATATACCGCAAATTTGGTGGGCATCACTTCTGTTTATTCTATTGGAGGCATTCAAGCAATCGCAGCAATGGCTTTTGGAACCCAAACCGTTCCTAAAGCAGATAAGATATTTGGGCCAGGTAACCAATATGTAACAGCCGCCAAGCAGGCTGCTCAGCAATCAGGTATAGCTATCGATATGCCTGCTGGTCCAAGTGAGGTGCTTATCATTGCCGATAAATCCTGCAATCCCTCCTTTGTTGCTGCCGATTTGCTTTCACAAGCCGAGCATGGTGCAGACAGTCAGGTGATTTTATTGTCGGATGATGAAAAAGTGCTTGACAAAATCACTGTTGAATTAAAAAACCAACTAAAGGCTTTGCCACGCAAAGAGGTCGCAGAAAAAGCCTTAAAAAACAGTAAAGCAATTGTTTTAAAAAGCATTAATGAATGTACTGAATTCAGTAATCTATATGCTCCCGAACACCTAATTTTAGCTACTGTTAAGGCAAAAAAAATGATACCCGAAATAACAAATGCAGGTTCTGTTTTTTTGGGAAATTACAGCTGCGAAAGTGCAGGAGATTATGCCAGCGGAACTAATCATACACTGCCCACAAATGGTTATGCACGCAGTTACAGTGGAGTATCTTTGGATAGTTTTGTTAAAAAAATTACCTTTCAGGAGTTGAGCAGGGAAGGGATACAAAATATTGGCCCTGCTATTGAATTGATGGCAGAAGCGGAACAATTATTTGCTCACAAAAATGCAGTTACACTAAGATTAAAAAGTTTGTAAAATGTTTGAATTAGAAAAAATTGTTCGCAAAAACATTCTCAATTTAAAGCCTTATTCAAGTGCAAGAAGTGAGTTTACCGGAAAAGAAGGTGTGTTTTTAGATGCTAATGAAAATCCCTTTGGCACACTCAATCGTTATCCTGACCCTTTTCAAAAGGAATTAAAATCAAAATTGGGTGTACTAAAATCAATTGCTGTAGAAAACATTTTTATTGGAAATGGCAGCGATGAAGTAATTGATTTGGCTTTCCGGATATTTTGTGAGCCTGGCAAAGACAAGGCGCTCACTTTTTCGCCTACTTATGGAATGTACGATGTTTCGGCCGAAATAAACGATGTGGAACTGATAAAATTGCCATTAAACGCATCTTTTCAAATTGATTTTGCAGCTTTTGAAAACTATTTGAATGATACATCATTAAAACTAATATTTATTTGTTCCCCGAATAATCCAACAGGAAATAATATTGAAAATATTGATTTGGTGCTACAAAAATTCAAAGGAATTGTTATTGTTGATGAAGCGTATATTGATTTCAGCACAGCCGGTTCATTTATTAATAAAATAAAACAATATCCTAATTTAATTGTTTCCCAAACGTTCAGTAAAGCCTGGGGATTAGCTGCAGCGAGAGTGGGTACAGCGTATGCGGACATTTCAATAATTTCTTTGTTCAATAAAGTAAAATCGCCTTACAACGTGAGCGAACTCAATCAGAAAGCAGCCTTAAATGCCTTGGAAAACTATTCTGAATTTGAAAAAAGAAAAGCCATCATCATTGAACAAAAGGAGTGGTTGGAAAAACAATTAACCATGTTGCCCGTGGTGAACAAAGTATATCCTTCTGATGCGAATTTTATCCTGATAGAAACAGCAGATGCCAACAGGATATATAATGAATTGGTTGATCAAAAAGTAATAACCAGGAATAGAAATTCGCTTGTAAAAAATTGCATCCGGATCACGGTTGGAACTGCAGAAGAAAATAAAAAATTGATTAATGAATTAAGCAAAATTACAAAATGAAAAAAGTGTTATTCATAGACAGGGATGGAACTTTGGTGATTGAACCACCTGTAGATCTTCAATTAGATAGTTTGGAAAAGCTGGAGTTTTATCCGGCAGTTTTTCAATACCTTTCCAGGATAGCCCGCGAACTGGATTATGATTTAGTAATGGTTACTAATCAGGATGGGCTGGGAACAGCCTCTTTCCCTGAAACAACATTTTGGCCGGCACAAAACAAGATCATTCAGGCATTTAAAAATGAAGGAATTGAATTTTCAGAAATTCTTGTTGACAAATCATTCCCTCATGAAAATTTGCTTACGCGCAAACCGGGAACTGCCATGCTTACCCACTACCTAAAAGGTAATTACGATCTACCTAATTCGTACGTGATCGGTGATAGATTAACAGATGTGCAATTGGCTGAGAATATGGGGTGTAAAAGTATTTACTTAAGTAAAGATAAATGTGATGATGCCGCTCTGTCAACATTAAACTGGGCAGATATTTATCAGTTGTTGAAATCAGAACCACGGAGCTCAAAAGTGCAAAGGGTAACTTCTGAAACCAATATCGAAGTGGAAATTAATCTCGATGGTTCTGGCAAAAGCACTATTTCAACAGGTTTAGGGTTTTTCGACCACATGCTCGAACAAATTTCCAAACATGGAAATATGGATCTTTTTGTAAAAGTAAAAGGTGATTTACATATTGATGAACACCACACTATCGAGGATGTTGCTATTACTCTTGGCGAAGCTTTTTTAAAAGCCCTGGGAAGTAAAAAAGGAATTGAGCGCTATGGATTTTTATTGCCCATGGACGACTGCTTGGCTCAGGTTGCCATTGATTTTGGAGGTAGACCCTGGTTGGTTTGGGAAGCTGAATTTAAACGTGATAAAATTGGTGAAATGCCTGCTGAAATGTTTATGCACTTTTTTAAATCGTTCAGCGACAATGCAAAATGTAATTTAAATATTAAAGCTGAGGGAGAGAATGAGCATCATAAGATAGAAGCCATCTTCAAAGCTTTTGCAAAAGCAATAAAAATGGCGGTAAGTAAGACCAACAATTTTTCTATTCCAAGCACTAAGGGAAGTTTATAAGAGTTAAAAAAAGTAAGGATTTAAGGGGTAGAAAAAACATATTTATGGAAAGAACAAAAGTACTTAATCCTTAATTCATACACCTTACGCCTATGAAAATAGTCATAATAAAATACAACGCAGGAAATATCATGTCGGTCGAAAATGCTATTAATCGATTAGGATACAACTGCATTGTTACGGACGATCCTGAACAAATTAAAATTGCCGACAAGGTGATTTTTCCTGGCGTTGGTGAAGCTAGCTCAGCGATGCATTATTTAAAAGAAAAGAAGTTGGACCAATTGATAAAGTCATTAAAACAACCGGTTTTAGGGATCTGTTTGGGCCAGCAACTCATGTGTACTTATTCTGAAGAGGGAAATACAGCATGTATGGGTGTTTTTGAAACGCAGGTTAAGAAATTTCCACCTAAAGAATTGGTTCCACATATGGGATGGAACAATTTACAAAATTTAAAAGGCGATCTTTTTAAAGGTGTCAGCGAATCAGACAATGTATATTTTGTGCACAGTTACTATGCTGAAGTTTGTGAAAACACTACTGCTATATGCGATTATATTTTACCATTCAGTGCTGCAATGCAAAAAAACAATTTTTATGCTACTCAATTTCACCCGGAAAAATCAGCCGATGTTGGGACAATAATTTTGAAAAACTTTCTTGAAATAAAATCTGATATCATAAAATATTAATTCAAAATGAGAATTATTCCTGCAATAGATATCATCAACGGAAAGTGTGTTCGACTTACCAAAGGTGATTATAGTACTCAAAAAATTTACAATGAAAACCCGCTGGAGATAGCCAGAGAGTTTGAAGATAACGGCATTCAATATCTTCATTTGGTTGACCTGGATGGAGCTAAATCAAAGCATATTGTGAATCATAAAATTTTGCATGAGATCGCAACGCAAACAAAATTAAAAATTGATTTTGGTGGTGGTTTAAAAAGCAATGAAGATCTGAAAATTGCTTTTGAAAACGGTGCTTCACAAATAACAGGTGGCAGTGTTGCAGCCAATGACCCTGTTTTGTTTTTGGAGTGGCTTACCATTTTCGGTGCCGAAAAAATAATTTTAGGAGCAGATTGTATAAACAGAAAAATTGCAACTCATGGCTGGCTGGAAAGTTCTGAAATAGAGGTGGTGGATTTTATTAATGAATACCAAAAAAAAGGCGTTAACTACGTTATTTGCACTGATATTGCAAAAGACGGAATGTTACAGGGAACCTCTAATGAACTATACACTGAAATTTTAAGCAAAACTAAAATCGCGCTCATCGCCAGTGGAGGTGTATCTTCCATGGCTGATTTGGTGAAACTGAAAGAGATGAAATGTGAGGGGGCTATCATTGGTAAAGCTATTTATGAGAAAAAAATTACTTTAAAAGAATTGCGCGAACTATGTTAAAAAAAAGGATCATTCCATGCCTGGATATTAAAGATGGCCGAACCGTTAAGGGTATCAATTTTATTGATATTCGTGATGCAGGTGACCCAATTGAGCTTGCAAAAAAATATGTAACGGAAGGCGCTGACGAATTGGTTTTTTTGGACATAACCGCTACAATTGAAAAAAGAAAAACATTGGTTGAACTTGTCCGAAAAATTGCAAAAGAGATCAATATTCCTTTTACTGTTGGTGGCGGAATAAATTCGGTTGAAGACGTATCTGCAATTATTAATGCGGGCGCTGATAAAGTAAGTATCAATTCATCTGCAGTTAAACGCCCTGAATTAATTTCTGAAGTAGCAAGTCAATATGGAAGTCAATGTATGGTAGTTGCTATTGATACCAAATTTGAAAATGGGGAATGGATGGTATATGTGAGCGGAGGTAAAATCCCTACTTCATTAAAAACCGTTAGCTGGGCCAAACAAGCTGAAACATTGGGGGCAGGTGAGATTTTACTTACCTCAATGAATAACGATGGTACAAAAAATGGTTTTGCAATTGATATTACCAATGAAGTAAGTCAAGCCGTGAACATCCCTGTAATTGCTTCTGGTGGAGCAGGTGCTAAGGAACATTTCAAAGAGATTTTCCAACGATCAAAAGCAAGCGGAGCGCTGGCTGCCAGTGTTTTCCATTTTGGAGAAATTCCAATCCCTGAATTAAAGAACTATTTAAAAACTCAAAATATACCTGTACGATGAATTTAGATTTTAATAAAACAAACGGATTAGTGCCTGTTATTATCCAGGATTACCGGACATTCCAGGTTCTCATGCTCGGATATATGAATGAAGAAGCATTTCTTAAAACCCAACAGGAAAACAAGGTTACTTTTTTTAGCCGCAGCAAAGATCGTTTGTGGACCAAAGGGGAAAGTTCAGGCAATTTTTTGATTGTAAAGAATATCCAGATTGATTGCGATAATGATACTATCCTTATCAAAGCGGAACCCAAAGGCCCAACTTGCCACACCGGCTCATCAACCTGTTTTGGTGAGGAAACATCTAAAGGTTTTTTGTATAAGCTGGAGGAAACTATTTCACAGCGCATTAACGATAATGACGAAAAATCTTATACGAATACCTTATTTAAAAGAGGCATAAATAAGGTAGCTCAAAAAGTTGGTGAAGAGGCCATAGAGTTGGTTATCGAGGCAAAAGATAATAATGACGAACTCTTCAAAAACGAAGCGGCTGATCTGCTTTACCACTTTTTGATTTTGCTGAAAGCAAAGAATATGAAACTGGAGGATATTGAACTTATATTAAAAAACAGAGAAAAGAAGCCTTTAATTTAACCAATCTGTTTGACAAAATGTTTTGTTGATTGTCTTACAAAATTTTATTAAATTTGACTTCAGCCCCTAAACCAAGAAAAAATGTACTTTGCCTGCTTTTGTTGAGATAGGTAGTGTTGATAATGCTCATAATATGAAATCGCCCCTGTTTGCTTTATTATTCATTCTTTGGTCTTGCTTGGCAATTGGACAAACAGATTTTTATGTGCGGCTTTCTGATGCCACCACCGAATTGACCAATCAAAAAGTGGTTTATGACCCAACTTACTTTACTATTAGCTACCCTAATGGGGATGTTCCAGCTGGAAAAGGCGTTTGTACAGATGTTGTGATAAGGGCGTACCGTAAATTGGGAATAGATCTTCAAAAAGAGGTTCATGAGGATATGAAGGCAAATTTTCAAAAATATCCAAAAATATGGGGACTGAAACACCCGGATAAAAATATAGACCATAGAAGAGTTCCAAATCTGATGGTTTTCTTTACCCGTTTTGGACAAGTTAAATCAGTTACAAATAAACCGGAGGACTATTTGCCCGGGCACATAGTTTGCTGGAATTTAGGTGGCGCGGTAACTCACATTGGACTTGTTGTGAACAAAAAATCAGCAGATGGAAAAAGATACTTAGTTGTACATAATATTGGGGGAGGGCAAGTGCTTGCCGACTGCTTGTTTGAGTATAAAATTATAGGACACTATACGTATGGGAAATAATTAAATTTGTATTCTTTCAAATAGTACTAAAATGGCAAAAGTAAAACACAACCCTGATGCAAAGATACTGATTGATGAAGGCATCGAAAAGGCCGAGCCGTTTGCGCAAATAATATGTAAAAAATTACGTTCTATAATTGTTAAAGCTGAACCGGGAATAATTGAAGATTGGAAATGGGGGCCTAATTATTATAAAGATGGAATGGTTTGCGGTTTCTGGTATTTTAAAAAACATGTAACATTTGTTTTTTATCAGGGCGCATTGCTGAAAGATAAGAAAAAAGTGTTGCTTCAGAATCCCGGCACTTTGCACAACAGGCATATTAAATATACTGATGTAAAAGACATAGATGAAAAACTGTTAATTGAGTACATTACCGAAGCTGTAATGAACAATGAAAAGGGTTTGAAGCTGACGGAGGCAAAAGATAAAACAGTTGTGATACCTAAAGATTTTAAAAAATTACTTTCAAAAAACAGATCCTTAAAAAGTTTTGAAATGATGAGCTACTCAAAACGAAAAGATTATGTGCAGTGGATAGAAGGTGCCAAACAAATTGAAACGAGAAAAAAAAGAATTGAAAAGGCACTGGAAAAAATTGCCGAAAATCAAGGATTGAATGATAAGTATATGTAGTCTCTTTAATTTTTTTGTGATAAATTTGATAAAATTCAAATACGTATGAGTAAAAAAATAACAATAGTTGGTGCCGGATTGGTTGGTTCTCTTTTATCAATATATTTAGCAAAACGCGGATATCATGTAAATGTATTTGAACGCAGGGCTGATATGCGAAAAGCAAAAATGTCTGCCGGAAAATCCATTAATCTTGCTTTGAGTGATCGTGGCTGGAAAGGGCTTGAAGGAGTTGGCATCGCTGACGAGATCAGAAAAATTGCTATTCCAATGTACGGAAGAGCTATTCATCATAAGGATGGTTCAACAGCTTATCAGCCCTATGGAAAGGATAACCAGGCAATTTATTCGGTTTCACGTGCTGAAATAAACATGCGTTTGATGGATCTGGCAGAGCAACAGCCAAACGTAGAAATTCATTTTAATGAACGTTGCACCACCATTGAAAGAAATAAATTAAATGCTCATTTCGAAAATGCTGAATCGCAAAAAACATCTGTCGTTCAAAGCGATCTGCTTTTTGGCGCAGACGGAGCCTTTGCCGCATCCCGTTTAAACATGCAGCTTTCAACCGACCTGTTTGAATACAATCAACATTATATTGAGGCGGGGTATAAAGAATTAATTATTCCTGCCGGTGAGAATGGAAGTTTTTTATTAGAAAAAAACGCATTACACATTTGGCCCCGCGGAAGCTTTATGATGATCGCATTACCCAATATGGACGGCAATTTCACCTGTACTTTGTTTTTACCTTTTGAAGGAGAAAAGTCTTTTGCAAATTTGAAAACACCGGAACAAATAAAAGCATTTTTTGAAACAGAATTTGCTGATGCGATTCCTTTAATGCCTACTTATATTGATGATTTTATAAAAAATCCAACATCGTCATTGGTAACGGTGAAATGTTTTCCTTGGACCTTTGATAATAAAATTGGCTTGATCGGTGATGCTGCACATGCAATTGTTCCGTTCTACGGACAAGGTATGAATTGTGGGTTTGAGGATTGTGTGGTGCTAAATGATTTGATAGAAAAGCACGATAAAGCTTCAAATGAAGGAAAAAGTTTTGATGCTGCCTGGACAAAAATTTTATCTGAATATCAAAATTTACGCAAGCCGGATGCTGATGCAATTGCTGATCTGGCAATTATGAATTTCATTGAAATGCGTGATAAAACAGCCGATCCTAAATTTTTATTGCAAAAAAAGATCGAAGCCGGTTTCAGTAAAAAGTATCCCGATAAATGGATCCCACTTTATTCGATGGTAACCTATAGTCCGGATATTCGCTATTCTAAAGCCTTTAACGAAGGACAAAGACAGGAATCCATTATGCAAAAAGTGATGGCAATACCCGAGATTGAAAAAAAATGGGATAGTGAAGAGGTGGAGAATGAAATTTTGAAGTATTTGTAGAGAAGCAAGATGTTAGAATCAAGAACCAGGATACCAGACTCTAGAACCAAGGTAGACTGCAATTACTAAGTTCATGGTCTAAAATCTTGATTCTAAAATCTTGTATCTCATAATGATTTACCTCAAAAAATACCTGGTCGTAAAATTGCTGATAGAAAATGTTAGCAATTATGAGCTGATGGGTATTTATCGGCCTCAGGCTTATGTGAAGGGAGCTAAGGGCTATTCTACCGAATGTCAGATAGAACTTTACAAAAAGCCGATAGAGCAGGGGCAAAGTGCCGTTATAAATGCAGTGCTTTTTGCTCCTCATGGATTTGGTGAGCATTTAAAGCAAGGAAGTTTAGTAACTTTACGTAATGGTTTGAATATTGAAGCCAAAGCTATAGTATTGGAAATTATTGGATATAAGTAGTCGGGGAGAGAGTTGAGAAAAATTAAAGATAAAAATGTAAACTGTTTACATTAAAAACACCCTCTTTTTGCGGAGGGATTAAGATTAAGATCATTTTGAAAAAATTAAAATATATATTATTTCTTTTCACATTTGCATTCCTGCATTTGAATACTTCTGCGCAAACAAACACCGATTTGCAGCTGGCGCAACAGTTTTATGACAATAAAGAATTTGATAAAGCATTGGATTATTACGAAAAGCTTTATAATAAAGTATCGTCAGAGGAATTTTATACTCCTTATTTGAATTGTTTACTCGAGTTAAAAGAATTTAAAACGGCAGAAAAAGTAATAAAAAAACAGATTAAACGAAACCCGGAAAGACCTGATCTATTCATTGATCTGGGGACAGTTTATGAACGAGCTGAGGATTCTGGAAAAGCAAAAAACACCTGGGAATTAGCCATCAAATCCATCAAACACGATGACCAGGTATTTATTGTTGCTAAAGCATTTATCGCCATAAAGCAATATGATTATGCCATTTTAACCTATCTGAGAGGTAGAAAAATGTCGGAGAACGATTATCCTTTTAGTTTTGAATTAGCCGATGTCTATGCCATAAGAGGTGATAAAATGGCAATGATAAATGAATATTTGGATGTGTTGGAATCTCAGGATTCATATATTCAAAGTGTTCAAAATGCCTTGCAAACCAGTTTTGGTAATGAGGCTGACACCAAACAAAATGAATTATTAAAAGGTGAATTATTAAAACGTATTGCCAAAAACCCCGACAAAACGATCCTTTCAGAGCTTTTGATTTGGATGCAAATTCAACAAAAAGATTTTGAAGGCGCATTTATTCAAGCGAAAGCATTGGATAAACGTAAAAAAGAGGATGGTAACAGAATAATGAATTTAGCAAAACTGTGTACTCAGAACGAAAGTTATGACGTAGCAGTAAAGGCTTATCAGTATGTGATTTCAAAAGGCCCAGACAGTTTTTTTTATGCAAATGCACGGATGGAATTGTTAGATGTGTCCTATCAGAAAATAGTTTTGAAAGGGAATTATAATCTGATCGATTTAACGGAGCTTGAAAAAAATTATCAAATTACGATCACTGAATTAGGGAAATCAGCAAATACGGCCCCTCTTTTAAAAAAGCTGGCGCATTTACAGGCCTTTTATTTAAATAAACCCGCTGATGCTATAACCTTGCTGGAAGAAGCCATTTCTTTACCCCAATTAGCATTGCCGATACAAGCAGAATGTAAACTGGAATTAGCTGATATTTTATTGATGACAGGTGATATCTGGGAGGCTTCATTGCGGTATTCTCAAGTGGAAAAGTCTTTTAAATATGATGCAATTGGACAGGAGGCGAAATTCCGTAATGCTCGGATATCCTATTACACCGGAGATTTTATGTGGGCCCAGGCGCAGTTGGATGTTTTAAAAGGCGCAACAGCAAAGCTTATCGCGAATGATGCCATGGATCTATCCTTACTCATTAGCGATGCACTGGCCATTGATACCAATATTGCACCATTAATGATATTTTCCAGGGCCGATCTGCTTGCATTTCAAAATAAAGATGAACAGGCAAAAATAACGCTCGATTCAATAAATACATTATATCCTAACCATGCTTTAGCAGATGATATTCTATATAAAAAGGCCAAAATTGCATTAAAACATGGCAATTATATCGAAGCCGCTGCTCTTTACGACACGATCATAAAAACCTATGGCGATGATATTTTAGGAGATGATGCTCTTTTTAAACTTGCCGAATTAAACGAAAATCAGTTTAAAAATTTGGATAAAGCAAAAGAATTGTACCAGCAATTATTGATAAAGTATCCAGGAAGTTTATATGTGGTGGAAGCACGCAAACGATTTAGAAGGTTAAGGGGCGATAGTTTTAATTAAACAATTTTGCAGTAGGCAATCTCAGCCTGAAGAACTTGTTTCAGGTTCTCAAAAAAAATGAGATGCTGAAACAAGTTTAGCATGACCAAACAAGAAACAAAGATTCGTAATTCGTAATTAAAATGATAATATATAACGTAACAGTAAACATTGAAAATGATGTTCGTGAGGAATGGTTGCAATGGATGAAAGAAAAACACATTCCGGATGTAATGAAAACAGGACATTTTTTAGAAAATAAAATTTGTAAGGTATTGGTTGATGAAGAGCAGGGAACAACCTATTCCATTCAATACACATGCGAAAGCATGGAAAGGCTTGAAGAATATCAACGGGAGCATTCACCTCGTTTGCAAAAAGAACATGCTGATAAATATGCAAATAAATTTGTAGCGTTTAGATCGTTGCTGGAGATTTTATAAAAAAGAACTAAGAACCATTTGCAAGAATCAAGTAACAATGACCAATGAACCAATGACCAATCAGGTAAGAGCAAAAAAGCATTTAGGGCAACATTTTTTGAAGGACGAAACAATAGCTCTCGACATCGTGAAAGGTTTGAAGCACACTGCTCATTACAAAAAAGTATTAGAAGTAGGTCCGGGGATGGGTGTACTCACCAAGTATTTAATTACCGAACCTGCTTATGAAACACACATTATAGAAATTGACAGGGAATCGATCGCTTATTTAAAAAAAAGTTTTCCAACTCTGGAGAATAGAATTATTGAGGGTGATTTTTTGAAACTCGATTTTAATAACTTGTTTCAAAATGAGCCTTTTGCCGTAATTGGAAATTTTCCGTATAATATTTCCACCGAAATTTTATTTAAGGTGCTGGATCATAAAAACCAGGTTCCTGAGGTGGTTGGAATGTTTCAAAAAGAAGTTGCAGAGCGTATTGCCTCCAAACCAAGAAATAAAACGTATGGTATCACAAGCGTGTTGTTACAGGCTTTTTATGACATCGATTATTTGTTTACAGTTCACGAAAATGTATTTAATCCTCCACCAAGAGTAAAATCAGCGGTGATCCGTTTAACTCGAAATTCAGTGCAACACCTAGACTGCAATGAAAAATTATTTAAGCAAGTAGTAAAAGCAGGATTTAATCAGCGAAGAAAAACATTACGTAATTCTATCAAAGCATTTAAACTGAAACCTGAATTTTTAGATCATAAATACCTTACACAGCGTGCTGAAGAATTATCTGTTGCTGATTTTGTAGCGCTTACGAATATGGTGGAAGTTGCGGTACCTGTTTAACAATTTTACTTAGGCAATTTACCAACTTTTGTCTTTGTTAAAATGACCCGAGATAGTGCTGAACTTGCCTCGGTAGCCATCACATTCCGCAAACACATTCAGAATCAAGTCAACATGTATCCACATACATATTCAATTATTTATATCCAATTGCTCTACTATCGATTTATTCTAAAAAATTCATTGACAATGAAGCTGAATTGACATAGCTTTGCACATTATTAATTTAAAAAATTAAACATGGTATCAAATAAAGTAGAAACTGCATTAAACAAACAAATTGAGTTTGAGGCATCATCATCACAATATTATCTGGCAATGGCTTCCTGGGCTGAAACACAAGGTTTAACCGGTGTTTCTGAGTTTTTGTATGCACAGTCTGACGAAGAGCGTATGCACATGCTTAAACTTGTAAAATATGTGAACGAGCGTGGCGGACATGCCTTAATTCCGGCACTTAAGGAACAACCTAAAAAATTCAAATCAATTCAATTTGTTTTTGAAGAAGTATTGAAGCATGAAGTGTTTGTTTCAAATGAGATCAACGGGTTGGTAGATACTTGTCTGAAAGAAAAAGATTATACAACGCATAATTTTTTACAGTGGTACGTGGCTGAACAAATTGAAGAAGAAGCGTTAGCTCGTAGAATTCTTGACAAATTAAAGCTGATCGGTGACGACAAAGGTGGTATGTATTTGTTTGATCGTGATTTGCCTTCTATTAGCGTTGCTGCAGCAGGTGCAGGACGTGGTAGAAAATAGATAGTATAAAAAACAATTCCGCAAAGGAATAGAAAACAGGTATAAAGACCTATTATATGGTCTTTATACCTTTTTTTGTGATCTTTTGTTTGTATTCATACCAGCTCATTAACTGACTTTGCTTGTTTTAATTGAACTTTAGCCAAAATTAATAGTCGAACTTGGATTATTACTATTAGTACAAAACTTTTGATATCCCGGTATTCATAATTTGCTGTTTTTAAAAACTGATGTACGTCATATAAAAGATTCGAGCATTAATATATATTTGCACTGAGCATGAAACACATCTTCATCATATTGGCACTTACCGGAGTTTTATTACAAAACTTCAGCAAAATTATTATTTATGCTAATTTTGAATTGAATCGGGAATTCATCGCTAAAACCTTTTGTGAAAAAAAAGAAATCCGTTCAAACAAATGTAATGGAAGCTGCCATCTGAAAAAACAATTGGCCAAGGAAGAAAAGAAAGAACAATCTCCTACAAACCCTACCAAGCAAAAGGTTGAGGTTCAGTTTTTTTCTGAAACTACTTCCAGCACTCTTTTTGTAACCCCATCCTTTACAACAATATTTAAACCTTCTTATTCCTTCTCTCTTTCAGAGAAACATCTCCATACTGTTTTTCAGCCCCCTAAAGTTTAACCGAAACGTTTTTGTTTTCATGAATCCTTGAATACTGGAAGTGCTTGTCATTTTGCAGTTTTGAGCGCATGTTATTCGGTTAAATCTTAAATTCTAAACAATGAAAAAAATTATTGGTTTGACAATCCCGCTTATAGCTGGATTGATCAACCTTGCATGGGCTCAAAATACCATTTCAGGTAAAATATTTGACAAGGAAACCAAAGAGCCATTAGTAGGAGTAAGTGTCTTTATCCCAAACACTCAATTGGGAGCAACAACCAACAATAATGGCCTTTTTACATTAACAAGCGAACAACCTTTCGATAGTGTGGAGGTTAGGTATGTTGGCTATCAAACACAAAAGCTTAAAGCAGAACAAGGGAAAAACGTTGTTGTTGCGCTTTCTTCCTCTGTTACCAGTATGCAGGAAGTGGTAATAACTGCAAGCCGCGAAGCACAGTCAAGAGCAGATGTTCCTATGGCGATCAGTAAATTATCAGCAACCGCAATTAATGATTCCAAAGCCACTCTCATCACCGAACTTATTAATAAAGTGCCCGGTGTAGCGATGGTTAACCTTAATAATGAACAGCACATGATGTCTATTCGTCAACCGATGGGTTCAAATGCGTATTTCTTATATTTAGAGGATGGGATCCCACTTCGTGCAATGGGTGTATTTAACCATAATGCATTGATAGAAATGAATGTTTTTGCGATCTCCGGCATTGAAGTGGTGAAAGGCCCTGCCTCATCGCTATACGGCCCGGAAGCTGTAGGAGGCGCCATCAATTTTATTACTCAGAAACCAACTGCAATAACTACAGCACGCATAGGTATTCAGTTTGATCAGTGGGGTTATAAACGTGTTCAATATGGTACAGGAGGAATGATCGCTAAAAAAGTGGGCTTTTATTTTGGAGGCTTTTATGCCAAACAACAAAACGGCTGGATGACGTATTCTGACTATGATAAAAACTCCATCAATGCACGATTTGATTATGATCTGACAAAAAAAACAAAATTGATCTTAGCAGGTTCGTTTAATGATTATTCTTCTGATATGTCGGGAAGTGTGGATAGCATTGCTTTTTATGCAAGACAGTATGTTAGTACTTCCAATTTTACATATAGGAAAGTAAAATCATTGCGTAGCCGTCTTTCAGCCGAACATAAATGGAATGAAAATAACAATACAACTTTGCATTTAATATACAGGGACAATACCATTGCACAAAACCCTGCATATGGTATTCGTTGGACAACTGGAAGCCTTACTGCAACAGGTGAGATAAATGACAATAGTTCAAAAAGTAAAGCATTCATATTGCAGCATGCAGCTGAAATAAAACCAATCCGGACCAAATTGATTGCGGGTGTAAGTTTGGATAATTCACCTGTTACATACGATTCATATCGTATCGATCTTTTTGCTAAACTGCGTCCGGGTGGCACTTCCGTGGAACAATATACTATGGACAAAGAGCGGCCGGATATTAAAATAGCAGATTACGATGCTACTTTAGTAAATACAGCTGCCTATTTGCAGGCGGAAGTAAAACCAATTAAACAGGTTACTATTACCCTTGGCGGAAGGTATGATGACATGTCGTTTAAATATAATAATTACATTGATAACACTTCGGGTAAAAAATCATATCAACAGTTTACTCCAAAGTTAGGGGTGACTTATAAAATAACCTCCATCATTGGTGTTTATGGTAATTACAGTTTGGGCTTTTCTCCTCCCGGCTTAACGTCCGTATTTCGTAAAAAACCAAATACCAACCCAGCGGAATTTTATTACAACCTTGAACCGGCAAAATTTACCAATTATGAATTAGGCGGATGGGCAAGTTTATTAAAAAATAAAATAGATATTGATGTTGCCGTTTACCAAATGATTGGAACAAACGAGTTACTTAATATTAAACAACCGGATAATTCCACCGATTACCAAAGTGCAGGAAAAACAGCTCACCAGGGTGTAGAATTCGGGTTAACGTATCGTCCCAATACCGCATGGATGTTTAGGGTTGGAGGGACAAATGCGATGCACCGTTATGACGAATTTATTTTGAGTACAAAAACATCCGACAAAATAAAAAATGTAAACGGAAAAATTATGCCGAGTTCTCCTTCATGGATAGCCAATAGCGAGGTTACATACAAACCCAAATTTGTAAAAGGTTTAAGAGTAGGTATAGAATGGCAACACATGAGCAGTTGGTATCAAAATCAGATCAATACGGTTAAATATGAAGATAAAGGGGCTTTTGGTTTGAAAGGGATCAGTGTTCTTAACTTTCGTGTTGGATACCGATGGAAATTCATCGAAGTATTTAGTAATATAATGAATTTCACTGATGAGTTGTATGCATTTAATGCCACAAGAGGTAATAATGTAACCGATAGAACAGGTTTTACTGCGGCACCTCCGCGCACATTTGTTTTCGGGATACAGTATAATTTTACAGGTAAAAAATAGATAAAATTCAAACGGAGCGGGCATTCCGCTTGCTCCGTTTTATTAAACAAAAATTATGAAAAATATTTTTATTGCAGCCGTTCTGATCACATTTTTGTTTTCGTGTACAAATACCAAAAATGAAGAAAAGGAGGAATGTGTTGAAAAAACAATTTGTACAGATACAACGGCAGAAACAACATGTCCATTTTTAACAACTGATAATAATGGAAATGTAGTAATGAGTTATATTAAAGAAAAGAATGACACGCTTGCTGTGATATGCTATGCTATTTCAACAGATAAAGGATATTCATTCGGGGAACCTATTGAAATACCTGCAAGTAAAGACGTTCATCCAAGCGCAGAAAATCTACCCAAAATGGCATTTAAACCCAATGGAGAAATAATTGCGGTTTGGGGAGTAGACAATGGAAACCCTAAGAAAAAATATGCTGGTCTGGTTTATTATGCACAATCATTTGATGAAGGAAAAAATTGGTCGGAAGCTAAACAACTGGTAGAAGATACAACAAGTATTGACCAACGTTATTTTGATATTTCAGTTTTACAAAATGGAGAAGTGGGAATTATATGGCTCGACAGCCGCACTAAAACTGACAAAGAGGGTTCAACACTTTACTATGGGGAAACAAATGGTAAAAATGGATTTCAAAATGAAAAACCAATTGCTGAAACCATCTGTCAATGCTGCCGTACCGATTTATTTGTGGATAGCAAAGGCGCTATCCATGCAGCATATCGCGATATAATAAATGATTCTATCAGGGATATGGTACATACCATTTCCATTGATGGAGGTAAAACATTTTCTTCATCCAATCGCATAAGTGCTGATAATTGGGCAATTGATGGCTGTCCGCATACAGGCCCTACAATGGCAGAAAACACGAATGGCCTGCATTTCGCATGGTACACGATGGGCGGTGGGAGTGGTGTTTTTTATAGTTTTACTAACGATAATGGAAAAACGTTTTCAATCCGTGACAGCGTAAGCACCAAACCTTCTGCCAAACACCCTCAATTAGGCGCTTTGCCCAATGGTGAGGTAATTATTGTATGGGATGAAACAATTCAAAAAGGCGAAAACTACAATGCATGGGTTGGTTTGCAACATAGAACTAACGAAGGAAAAGTTGTTTCAACTCAGTATATTACTGCAGATGATGCGATTTCCGGTTACCCTGTGATCAAAGCTATTGATGATAATGAGGTATTAGTTGCTTGGGTTCAGAAACATCAGGACGTGAAAAATAAATTGGTAGAAAACACTAAACAAAAGCATTCCAAAGGCGGGCAGGTGTATTATAAAATGATTCACCTTAAGTAAAAAAAGAAAATTTTAGACCTCTTTAAATTTTATAGAAAAATAACAATACAGCTTAAAAAGCCAACTCACCTTTCTCGACAGGCTAGAAATGACCATGTGCGCTGTCTTTTCGAGCCTGTCGAGAAATCGCGGGAAGCGTGAAAATTTGGAATGTTTTTTTGATTTTTTATTGCCTATTGCAAATAAAAACGAGTTTGTTGATCCGAGTTGCAGGAATGGGAAAATGCAATGAATTAGAATCAGTTGCTTGTAACGTAGAAAATTTCAGGCGATAAGAAACAATAAAATATGATTAAAATTATTGAATAATTTTGGTCCGTATTTCGGTTATCTTGTCAGTGATTTGTTTAAATTGTTCGGGGGTTATTTTGTCCGTAATTTTATCGTATATCGTTTTTAACCCGCTCAGGTCTGCTAAAACTTCTGTAGCGCCATCGGTTTCTGCTTTATAGCTGTCCAATAAAGAAATTAAAGTTTCAAGGGTCGCTTTTTCACCACCAATTTTATTCATTATCGCTTCATTTTGTGTAGCAGTTCCAATTTGACATGCAACAAACAAACCTTCTATCCATCCACCGGCAACCATTAAACTTGATACGCCCGCTTGTCCGTTTTCCTGTAAATAATTATCTGCGTTTCTGTAAGATTCGGTGATAATGGCAAGCAATGAATCTTTACTGTCGGAGCTCGCATCAATACGTTCACTCATTTTTTCATCAAATGCCCCACTGATTCCTAAGCTGGTGGCCATTTTATTAGTACATCTCAAATACAACATCGATTCTTGTGTTTGATCAAAGATGTTGGTTACACCCAGATCAATCCCATAAACACCTAAATTAAGTGCCCTTGATTTAACAGATGAGTATTTAGAAATGTTTTCAATAGGGTTTAAATATTTTGCATTGTATTTCGCTTCAGCGTCATTTAACAATCCCATTGTTTCACTTTGCGCAGGAATTGAAGAAAAAATTAATTGAACTTTGTTGTTTTTTTCTTTTTGAATAGCAGTTGCCGGATCTCCACCGGCAAGAGTATCATCTTCTGAAGCAGGATCACCACAAGCACCTAACATTACGGCAATTGAAAAGCAGGATACGTAAAAATAAATTGTCTTAAAATTCATGTTGTTTGTTTATAAACGCTCAAATATAATAAAAATAGATTTGAAATTTGTGATAAGAGCTAAAAAATATCCTTTGCCTCCTATTTCCCTTATTAGGCAAGATAAATTATTTATCCTGCCATTATGTTTTTCTTTAGTCCGATAATTTCTACAATTGTTTTTACAATAGAATCCGTATCAAAACCACATTCGATGTGTAGTTCAGCCTGCTCACCGTGTTCAATATATTTATCAGGAATACCCAATCGTTTTACTTGGGCATTGTAATTATTATCTGCCATAAATTCAATTACCGCACTCCCCATTCCACCCATGATACAACCATCTTCAATGGTAATTACACGGGAGTGTTTTTTAAATACTTCGTGTAATAACTCTTCATCAATTGGCTTTACAAAACGCATATCGTAATGGGCAGCACTTATATTTTTTTCCTCTAATTGTTTACAGGCGGCCACAGCAAAATTCCCGACATGGCCAATTGTTAAAATAGCAATGTCCTCCCCGTTTTGTATCCTTCGGCCCTTTCCGATAGTGATTTTTTGGAATGATTTTTTCCAATCGATCATTGCGCCATTACCACGTGGATAACGTATGGAGAAAGGGGCGTTTGTTTCGGGTAGTTGTGCGGTATACATTAAGTTTCGCAACTCCTCTTCATTCATTGGAGCAGAAACGATCATATTGGGAATACAACGGAAATAAGCCAGGTCATAGGCCCCATGATGTGTTGGACCATCGGCTCCGGCAAGCCCGCCTCTATCCAGACAAAATACCACATGCAGGTTTTGCAGCGCAACATCGTGTATCACCTGATCATAAGCACGTTGCATAAAAGAAGAGTAAATGTTACAGAACGGAATTAAACCCTGTGTAGCCATTCCTGCCGAAAAAGTAACAGCATGCTGTTCAGCAATACCAACATCAAATGCCCTGTCAGGCATAGCTTTCATCATTATGTTCAATGAGCACCCACTTGGCATAGCAGGGGTTACACCCATTATTTTCGGGTTCTTTTCGGCAAGTTCTACAATAGTATAACCAAACACATCCTGATATTTAGGAGGTTGCGGCTCTTTTGGAACAATTTTAATGATCTCACCTGTATCCTTATTGAATAGTCCCGGAGCGTGCCATATTGTTTGGTTTCCCTCTTCCGAAAATTTATATCCTTTTCCCTTTTGAGTTAAGCAATGTAATATTTTAGGCCCAGGAATATCTTTTAGATCGCGCAATACTTTTGTTAACCGTTCCACATCATGCCCGTCAACAGGACCAAAATAACGGAATTTCAATGATTCAAACATATTACTTTGTTTTAGTAATACTGTTTTAATCCCGTTTTCAATTTTTGAAACAATATCCTGAGCATTTGGTCCGAACTTGCTTATTTTACCAAGCAGGTTCCATGTTTCATCTTTAAATTTATTATAGGTGCGTGAAGTGGTGATGTCGGTTAAATATTCTTTTAAAGCACCTACATTGGGGTCAATGCTCATGCAATTGTCGTTCAGTATCACCAATAAATTAGAGTTAGTGATGCCTCCATGATTGAGTGCTTCAAAAGCCATTCCTGCGGTCATTGCCCCGTCCCCGATCACCGCAATATGCTGGCGCTCTTTTTCTCCTTTATATGCGGATGCAACAGCCATACCTAAAGCTGCGCCAATAGATGTGGAAGAGTGTCCTACTCCAAAAGTATCATATTCGCTTTCTGAACGTTTCGGGAAACCGCTGATGCCATTGTAAAGGCGATTGGTATGAAAATTCTTTCTTCTTCCTGTTAAAATTTTGTGGCCATAAGCCTGATGTCCAACATCCCAAACCAATTGGTCGTAAGGAGTATTGAACACATAATGTAAAGCCACGGTAAGTTCAACCACACCAAGGCTTGCACCAAAGTGTCCGCCTTTTTGCGATACCACATCAATAATAAACTGACGAAGTTCATTGCTAATCTGCGGAAGATCCTCTTCTTTAAATTTCCTTAAATCACTCGGGTATTCAATTTTATCGAGTAAGTCGCCAGCTTTAAATTCCATTAATTAGTGATTGATATAAATTCAGAACAAAGATAATTTAATAATTTGAAAATGTGCTAATTTGAAAATGTGCTAATTTTTAGATTGAATGTAATAATACAAGGTTTATCATTTTATTTTTACCCTCATTATCAAATTAGCTTTATTTAACCAATAGAAAAATAAGTAATCCAATTAACAAAATGGCAATAGCAACATATTTTAAAAAGAACCTTTGAGCAGCAGCGGTTTTTTGTTCATTGAGATTTTCCTGCCTTGTAAATTCTTGTTTTTCACTTTCTGTACTTATTCTTTTCCCATCATTATAGTGGCTTACCATTTGCCCGTCTTCCTGCCATATTCCATGTCGGAGTCCATTTAAATAAGCCCCTTTTTCATTAATGTTTCCATGTAAATCATAATATATCCAATCGCCATCTTCTTTACCATTTTTATATTGCCCTTTCCAATTTACTTGCCCATTACTATAATGCGATTCACTTTCTCCTTCCAGTATTCCATCACGATATGTGTTTACCAAATGTAAATTACCCTCAATATATTCTCTCCATTCTCCCTCAAACTTATCATTTTTATAATGCCCTTTAGCCTTCAACTGCCCTGTATACCAGTATAATTCCCAATATCCATGCCTTTGCCCATTGGTATAACTCCCCATCGACTCCAGTTGACCTTCCTTATTATAAGTGAAACTTTCTCCATCCACCTCTCCATTTTCATTAATGCTTTGATTATTTACCATAAGATCTCTTCTTAATTTTTACAATAAACAAAAATAATAATAAATATCAGGTTTCAAAATATGTTTGTAACCAGAGGGTAAGGTTTTGTTGAGATTCTAACACAAAATATTCTTCCCTTTTTTTGAAAAACAGAATTAAACATTTCTTGAGAAAAGGCACCCAAAAAGAGGATATCATCAAAAATATTTTATCTTTGTATAAATAAACAAATAAATAATAATTTGAAGTTCAGCGATTTTAATTTTGAGAGTAATCTCCAGGAGGGCCTCGATTCGATGGGGTTTAATACTCCAACCCCAATACAAGAACAAGCCATACCTATCATATTGAGTAAGAGGGATTTAATAGGTTGTGCGCAAACAGGTACAGGTAAAACTGCTGCTTTTTTGCTTCCGATATTAAATAAGTTGGCAAAGGATCCGACAGATAGCACCAATACATTGATTATTGTTCCTACACGTGAGTTAGCTTTACAGATAGACCAAGCTTTACAAGGTTTTTCTTACTTTACCTCTGTAAGTTCTCTTGCTATTTATGGTGGTAGCGATGGAAGTAGTTTTGAACGGGAGAAACGTGCATTATCCGAGGGTGCAAATATTATTATTGCCACCCCTGGCCGTTTGATGGCACATTTAAATATGGGTTATGTGAAGTTGGATAAACTGGAACATTTGATACTGGATGAGGCCGACAGAATGTTGGATATGGGCTTTGTAGATGACATTTTGAAGATAAGCAATTACCTTCCAAAAGTCCGTCAAACATTGATGTTTTCTGCCACCATGCCACCTAAGATCCGCACATTGGCAAATTCACTTTTAGTAAACCCTGAACAGATCAGCATATCAATTTCCAAACCTGCAGCAGGTGTTATACAGGGCGCTTATCTGGTATATGATACACAAAAAAATAACCTGATAAAATCATTGCTTGAAGGCAAAGACCTGAGCAGTGTTATCATTTTTGTTTCAACCAAAATAAAAGTTAAAGAGTTGGAGCGCGACTTGCAAAAAGCAGGCTTGAAAGCCAAAGCGATACATTCTGATCTGGATCAACCGGAGCGGGAAGAGGTGTTACGTAATTTCAGAAGCAAAAAATTGCAAATTCTGGTTGCCACCGATATCCTTTCCCGAGGTATTGATATTGAAGATATCGGTTTAGTGATCAATTATGATGTTCCGGGTGATGCAGAGGATTATATCCATCGTATAGGTCGTACAGCGCGTGCTGCAGCTACCGGGGTG
The DNA here is from genome assembly GCA_030654175.1 of Bacteroidia bacterium. GTDB lineage: Bacteria > Bacteroidota > Bacteroidia > 2-12-FULL-35-15 > 2-12-FULL-35-15 > 2-12-FULL-35-15. The sequence continues at coordinate 9,207 of JAURXZ010000024.1, read as the reverse complement.
GCATTAACATTTATCAATGAATACGACCAGCAAAAGTTTTTGCAAATTGAAACGCTGCTTGAGAGCGAAGTAAAAAAGTTGCCACTGCCTGAAAGCCTTGGTATCGGACCGATTTATTCGCCCGAAATAAAGAACAAAAGGCCTTTTGTTAAGAAAAAGAACAATTTCTCTAAAGACCGCAGACCGGCAAGAAGGTAATTTGGCGATGTTTCGTAAAATTATTTAATTAAATATCACTTTCAGATGAAAACAAAAACCATAGTTCTGAGTTTAATGTTTGCCGTTAGTTTCAGTTTTGCGCAAACAAAAAAAATGCATTTTGAAACAACAACTTTTGCAGAAATAAAAGCTAAAGCAAAAAAGGAAAATAAATTAATTTTTATTGATGCTTATACATCCTGGTGCGGACCTTGTAAATGGATGGCAGCCAATGTATTCACAAACGATACAGTTGCTGATTATTTCAATGCTAAATTTATCAATGCCAAATTTGATATGGAAAAAGGCGAGGGTGTTGATATTGCAAAATTATATGAAGTACATTGTTATCCTAATTTGTTATTTATTGATGGTGATGGTAAGTTAATACATCGTGGAGCAGGAGGATTGAGCGTAAAAAAATTCACTCAGTTAGCGGAAGATGCCTTTAACCCTGAAAAAAGGTTTTCTAAATATAAGGATGAGTACCCCTTAAAAAAAGCGGATCCCGTTTTTTTAAGAGAATATGTTGAAGCTGTTTCTAAAACCTGCCTGAGTACCGATGGTCCCGTTCAGGATTATTTCAAAACTCAAAAAGATGAAGTTCTTTCCAATAGAGCCAACTGGGATATGATCAGAGATTATAGTTCCGACTATAAAAGCCGGGAATTTATCTATTTATTAAATAATGTAGAAGCCTATAATAAAGCATACACTCCGGATTCAGTAAATTCAAAAATCATGGAAGTGTTTTTAAATGGAGGATATTCAATCATTTACACAAAAGAAATGAAAGAGGCTGATTTAGAGGCATACAAAGTTGAAATAAAGAAAATGAAATTTGCAGCATTAGACGAAGTTTTATTTAAACTTGAAACCGGTTATTCGAAGAAAAATGGGGATTGGAAAAAATACATAGATCTGAGTGTTGAAAAAGGGGATAAATATTTTCATACTGCGGACGATTATAATAGCATTTCATGGGATATTTATGAGCATTCTGATGATAAAGCTCCTTTACAAAAAGCTGAATTATGGATGGAAAAAGCTGTTAAAGAAGAACCGAATTGGTATAATTACGACACTTATGCTGGCGTTTTATATAAATTGAATAAAAAACAGGAAGCCAAGGCAGCGGGTAATAAAGCGGTTGAATTAGCAAAAAAAGGCGGTGTTGCCGAAGAAGAATACCAGGAGACAACAGTTTTGTTGCAAAAAATTGAAAAATTAAAATAATAGTTTCGGTTCCCAATAATGCTCTTAGTATAATAATGCCGCGTTAGGGATTGCAACGGAAATCCTTTTTGTTCTTCACAAAAAGATTGCAGTGAAAAGCCCGCCCCTTTCTTTTTTAAGAAAGGGAAACGCCCAAAGTAATTGTAAGAATAGTAATCAGATTTCAATTGCTAATACAAAACAACATTATCGATCAAGCGCACATTTCCGAGTTTAAGTGCAACACATGCAACTGCACTTTGGGCTTGTTTATAATCAGTGATCGGTTGCAAACTCTCAGCATCTGAAATTTCAAAATATTCCAATTCAATTTTGGGTTCAGACTTTAATTGATCTTCCGCAAAGGATTTTAACTCGGCAACAGTCTTGATTGTTTGTAATTCTTTTACTTTAAACAACGTTTTTGAGATTATAGCGGCAAAATCTCGTTCTTCAGCGGTTAATCGTTCATTTCGGGAACTCATTGCCAAACCATTGCTTTCCCGAATAATTGGACATGCAAAAATTTCTATAGGCATGTTCAGCTGTTTTACCATTTTCCTTATTACCGCCAATTGTTGAAAATCTTTTTGTCCGAAAAAGGCTTTGTCCGGCTCCACAATTCTGAATAATTTACTTACCACCTGTGCCACACCATTAAAATGCCCGGGGCGATGCGCTCCTTCCATTACTTCAACCAATGAACCAAAATTTACCGTTTTCCCTTCTGTCCAGCTTTTATCCTCAATTTTCTCTTTTTTTAGTTCCAGCTCGTCAAAAGTGTAAAGTTCAGATACTTCAGGGATAAAGAGTATGTCGCAGTGGGCTGTTTCCAATAATTTGCAATCTGCTTCAAAGGTTCGTGGATAGTTTTCTAGATCACTTAGATCATTAAATTGGGTGGGGTTTACAAAGATGCTGCAAACAACAAGGTCGCTTTGAATTTTTGCTGCATTGATCAATGAAATATGCCCACGGTGCAAGGCGCCCATTGTGGGTACAAAGCCAACAATAAATTGCTGTCCTCTTACGTTATCTAAGTAGATTTTTAGTTGCTGAGCCGAATTAAAAATAATCATTAAACAAAATAATTGTTAAAAATCGTTAACATCTTAGTTAATAGCGCCTGTTTAAAGATAATAGGGCAAATCTAATATTAATACTTTGAAAATTCGAAATTTTTTCCTTACTTTTGTTTACTTTTTAAACAATCTAACCTTAATCCACCTCATATGAAGAAGAAAGCGAGAGTTTTATTTGTATCACAAGAAGTAACCCCCTACTTAGATGAAACTCCAATGGGTATTATTGGACGCAAATTGCCACAAGGAATACAAGAACGAGGAAAGGAAATAAGGACATTTATGCCTAAATATGGTTGTATCAACGAAAGACGCAACCAATTGCACGAAGTAATTCGTTTGTCAGGTATGAATTTGATCATTGATGATTCTGATCACCAATTAATTATTAAAGTTGCATCTATCCAGTCGGCTCGCATGCAGGTTTACTTTATTGATAATCAGGAGTATTTTGAACGTAAACATATTTTAACAGATAAAAAAGGTGAACATTTTGCCGACAATGATGAACGTGCTATTTTCTTTTGCCGTGGAGTGATTGAAACCGTTAATAAATTAGGTTGGTCTCCTGATATTGTTCATTTACATGGCTGGATGACCAGTTTAACTGCACTTTATTTAAAAAAATCTTTTAAAGACAACCCATTGTTTGCTGATACTAAAATTGTGTATTCAGTGTATGATGATGAATTTACAACTCCTTTACACAAAGATTTTGCTAAAAAGGTTTTATTCGATGGAATCGAAAAAGCAGATGTGGAATTATATAAAAACCCTACTTTTGTGAATGTTAGCAAGTTGGCTATTGATCTGGCCGATGGTGTTATTAAAGGAAGTGCGAAAATTAATTCAGACGTAGAAAAATACATCAAAAAATCGGGTAAACCGGTACTTGAATTTATGGCTGGTGATGAGTACATTGCTGCTTATTCTGAGTTTTATGATGCTGTACTTGAGGAAGTAGTAGAAGCGGTGTAGGTTAATAATTGTTTTATATGGTTTTAAATAATAAAAGAATATCCCAAATTTTGCCCCGAGTAATCGGGGCAAAATTTTTTTTAATTCTACTCGTCAGTATTTTAATTAGTATAACATCTTGTGATGAATCCAGCGTGGTTGGTTTAGATGTACAACCCGCCAATGATTTATTAAATGTTGATTACCAGGATACTACCACATTAATTACCAAAACAGTAAGTGTAGATTCATTGCGTACTGATGAAACACTTATTATCACAGCTGACGCATTGTTAGGTATTTATCAGGATCCTGTATTCGGAAAAGCAACAGCTTCTCTTTACACCCAGTTGCGATTACCAACCAACAATCCCTTATTTGGAACAGGTCCTGTAATTGACTCCGTTGTATTGTCTTTAGTTTATGATCCTGCCTATTATGGAAAAAGACAACGTGTTGAACAAAAAGTAAATGTATATGAGGTTGCAGAAGATATAAAAGGTGAAAACAGTTATTATTCTAATAATACACTTACTGTTAATACGTTAGATCTGGCAAATAATTACGGCTTTATTCCAGAACCTTCTAAAAGTGTAACAATTCTTAATGAACTTCTGAAACCTCAACTTCGTATACCACTTGATACCTCCTTTGGACAAATAATCTTAAGCAACCAAACTTCAGCTAATTTAGCAAGCAATACAGCTTTTCAAAGTTTTATGAAAGGGCTTTATATTACTACCAGCAACACAGCTGGCTTAAACCCTTCAGAAGGTAATATTTTACTTTTTAAAATGGCTGATACACAGTCAAAACTTACTTTATACTATCACAATACTTCGGATGATTCACTGAAATATGACTTTAGCTTAGGCAGTGTGGCTCGTTTTTCAAACTTTACTCATGATTATTCCACTGGTATTGATGCGAACCTTGCAGCACAATTAAGCACATCTCCTCCTCCACCGGTACAAAATGATGTAGTATTTATTCAATCAATGGCCGGGGTTAAAACTACGATCGAATTACCTTATTTAATGAATTGGGTAAATGCGGGTGACATTGCAATTAACAAAGCGGAGCTGGTGATCAAAGTAGATCCAACTGCATATCAACTTGATACCTTTGCGGCTCCCACCAAATTAGTATTGTTTGGTATTAATGATGATGGCACCAATTATGTATTACCTGATGCCAATGAAGGTGATAATTATTTTGGAGGAACGTATAATTCAACTACTCACGAATACCACTTTAATATTGCACGATACGTTCAACAAGTGTTGGCAGGAAAAAGAAAAAATAATGGCTTGCATTTACTTGCCGGAAGTGGAGCAATAAATGCCAATAGGGTAGTAATAGGTGGCGGAGGAAGCACCAGTCTTTATCGAATGAAGCTTAATATAGGGTATACAAAATTACAATAAAAATAATTGGAGAATTGGGGAGTTAGAGAATTGGGGAGTTTTAAAATTACCAAATCTAATATCCAAAATCGAACATCACAACATCTAAAATTTTAAAAATATGTGCGGAATAGTTGCATACATCGGAAACAGACAGGCATATCCAATCCTTATTAAAGGTTTACAACGACTTGAATACAGGGGATACGACAGTGCAGGGGTGGCCTTAATAGATGAGGATTTAACTTCACACGTTACAGATTTAAACGTATATAAATGTAAGGGTAAGGTTGCAGAATTAGCCAGTTTTGTTAGCGAAAAAAATAAAAACGGAACCATTGGCATTGGCCATACACGTTGGGCTACACATGGTGTCCCTAATGATGTAAATGCACATCCTCATTATTCCGGATCAAAAAATTTAGTGATCATACACAATGGTATAATCGAAAATTATGGCTCTCTAAAAGAAGAATTAAAAAAACGTGGTCATGTTTTTTTAAGCGATACGGATACAGAAGTGCTCATTCATTTAATTGAAGACATTCAACAAAAAGAAAATATACGGGTCGGTGAAGCGGTTCGCCTTGCCTTAAATCAGGTTGTTGGAGCCTATGCGATTGTAATTCTTTCCAAGGATAATCCCAATGAATTAATTGCTGCTAAAAAAGGTAGTCCGATGGTAATAGGTATTGGTATTGATGAGTTTTTCATTGCATCAGACGCCACACCGATCATTGAATATACAAAAAATGTAGTATATCTGGAAGATGAAGAGATCGCATTTATTGAAAGAGGGAAAGAACTGAAAATAAAAACGATCAAAAATAAAGTTAAAACCCCATACATACAGGAGTTGGAACTAAAGCTTGAAGCTCTGGAAAAAGGTGGATATGATCACTTTATGTTGAAGGAGATCTATGAGCAGCCCCGTTCAATTAAAGACAGTATGCGTGGAAGATTAAGTTCTGAAAAGGGTGTTGTAAATTTGGGTGGTATTGCTGAGTACGAACAAAAATTTTTAAATGCAAAACGAATTATTTTTATAGCATGCGGAACATCCTGGCACGCAGCACTAGTTGCCGAATATTTATTTGAAGATCTTACACGTATCCCCGTGGAGGTGGAATACGCTTCTGAGTTCCGTTACCGCAATCCTATAATTTATGAAGATGATGTTGTAATTGCTATTTCCCAATCAGGTGAAACAGCTGATACTCTTGCTGCTATTGAGCTTGCAAAATCAAAAGGCGCTACGATCATTGGTATTTGTAACGTTGTTGGTTCATCCATTGCACGTGCAACACACGCAGGTTCTTATACCCATGCCGGACCAGAAATTGGGGTAGCATCCACAAAAGCGTTCACTGCTCAAATAACAGTATTGGTTTTAATGGCCTTGAGAGTTGCTTTTCTTAAGGGAACAATCTCCTCATCACGTTTTCACCAGTTATTAAATGAATTGGAGGCTATTCCCGAAAAAGTAGAACGCGTTTTGAAAACAAATGATAAGATAAAATACATTGCTGATGTGTATAAAAACTCTACCAACGCATTGTATTTAGGTCGTGGTTATTCATTCCCGGTTGCATTGGAAGGCGCTCTGAAACTAAAAGAAATTTCCTATATTCATGCTGAAGGTTACCCTGCGGCAGAAATGAAGCATGGCCCAATAGCTTTGATAGATGAAGAAATGCCTGTTTTTGTAATTGCTACAAAAGGAGCATCTTACGAAAAAGTGGTGAGTAATATTCAAGAAGTGAAAGCACGAAAGGGAAAAATTATTGCTATTGTTACTGAAGGTGATACCCAGGTGAAAGAAATGGCTGATTATACAATTGAAATTCCAGAAACGGATGAAATATTAGTGCCATTGGTTTCGGTAGTGCCTTTACAGTTATTATCTTATCATATTGCTGTAATGAGAGGTTGTAACGTTGATCAGCCAAGGAATTTAGCTAAATCCGTTACTGTGGAATAGGGTTATATACTTACTAAAAAACTGCATAAAAAAGACCTCAAATTATTAACTTGAGGTCTTTTTTATGCAGTTTTAAATTTCCTGGCGAGCGTTTTTTTTACCTCACCAACGTTACAATTCCTTTATAAATATATTTTCGCTTTTTAAAATCAGTGATCTTTATCGAATAAATATATACATCTCCCTGGGCAATTACAGTCCCTTTGTTTGCTTTACCATCCCAGGGTTTTGTAATATCATTAGAACTGAAAATTAAATTGCCCCAGCGGTCAAAAATGGCCATTTCATAAATACCCACAAAAGTCCCTTTACCGGAGAAAAAATCATTTATACCATCATCATTGGGTGTAAATGCATTTGGAATATAAAACATAAAGTCAGGCTCAATAATGATGGTTTGGTAAGCTGTATCAATACAATTGTATTGAGTGGAAGTGATCAATGTTATGGTATAAGTGCTCGTATCCTGGTACGTATGATCAGCAGGACCAAAAACAGTGGAAGTGTCCAAACCTGCTGTGATTGAAGCCGAACCATCACCAAAATTCCAGTTCCAATAATAAACTCCCGTTGACAGATCTTTAATTGAAATTATAGGATCTGTAATAGTTGTTACTTCAGGTTGAACCGTAAAACCTGCATTAGGCTTGGGATATACAGTGATGTAATTATTTTTAGATAAGGTGCTCACACAGCCGCTATCCGAAGCAACTGTTAAAGTAACATCATAAGAAACCGGGGAATAAACAGAATCATTGATAAAACAATGAACAGGGTCTTCTAAATTACTTACAGGGCTGCCATCGCCAACATTCCAGCTCCAGGCGATATTATTAGCACCTGTTGCAATAGATGAAGAATCAACAAAACTAATACACAAGGGTTCACAACCCGCTGTATCATTGGATGTAAAATCCACCACCGGATTAGGATTCACAATACTTATTTTAGTAATGGAATCCAAACAGCCGAAATTAGAAGCGATCAATAATTGCACCTGATAAGAACCTGCATTAGCATATAGATGTTGAGGGTTTTGATTGTTAAAAACAGGACTTCCATCATCCAAATTCCATGCCCATGATTGTATGTTATCTGTGCTTAGGATCGTTGACAGATCAGTGAATGGTATAACGCTTCCGTCACAAACATTTACTCTGCTGAATTGCGCAACAGGTAAAGGATGCACCACCACACTTTTTATAATGGTGTCTTTACAACTGTTATTGGTTGTAACTATTAAAGTAACAGTATAAGTTCCCGGATTTACATAAATATGACTTGGATTGGGGTTTCCATTTGGTGATGTTCCATCGCCAAAATTCCAGGATCTGCTTGCAATAGTTCCGCTTGTAACAGTTGACAGGTCATTAAAATTCATGGCCTGATTTAAACATACATTTGTAAAACTAAAATTAGCAACCGGCATTGGAAATACGGTTATAGAGTCACTTAAGGTATCCGGACAAGCAAGGTTGGATGAATAAGTGGTTAAAGTAACCCGGTAATTACCCGGAGTAACATATAAATGATGGGGGCTCAAAAGGGTAGTATTTAAAGGAGAACCATCACCAAAATCCCAGGACCAACTTGCTGTGCTACCCATAGTAGGACTAGTGGTTGTATTTGTAAACATCGCTGAATCCAATAAACAGATATCGCTGAACGTAAAGGCAGAACCCGGTGCATCAAATGCTTTTACAGAATTGTTTGCCACATGAGAACACACATCCGTTGTGGTGGTTACCAGTGTAGCATTGTATGTACCCGGCCCGGAATAATAATGAACAGGGTTAGGCAAACTGCTGTTAGGGCTGCCATCACCAAAGGCCCATAAATAAGAAGCTATAGAGGTAGAGTTGTGAACAGAAGAAGCATTGGTAAAATACATAGTATCTCCAAGGCAAACATTACTATACGTGAAACCTGCAACAGGATTGTAATACACCTGCACAGCCTTTGTAATGGTATCTGCACAACCAAAATTATTATACGCCATTAAGGTAACAGAATAATTCCCTGCGCTGGCATACAAGTGAGAAGGGCTTTGTGTGGTATTTAAAGGACTTGCATCACCAAAATTCCATGACCAGGTGTTGATGTTACCTGCAGAAGTACTGGAGCTATCCGTAAATTGTGTAGCAGTATTATTACAAACAGTGGTATTGCCAAATTTCGCAACAGGATCGGGGTTCCTGGTGATAATAACACTGAGTGTATCTATACAGGAATCAACATCCATAACAGTAGCTAAATAAGTACCGGCAGATAAACCAGTGGCCATGTGTGAGGTCTGAACAGGATTGGTGTTCCATGAATAGGAGTAAGGTGCTGTACCGCCCGAAGCATGAACCATTGCTGAACCATT
>JAURXZ010000013.1 GCA_030654175.1 Bacteroidia bacterium | reverse complement strand
CTCCGTGTCCGGTGCAATCAGCTATTGCAATGAGTAATTTATCCTGTTTTTCAGAGAACCAATAAAAATCGCCACTTACAATATCTTTGGGTCTGAAAAAAATAAATGATTCGGGAAGAAAAGATTTGATAAGCTCCTGTGAAGGCAAAATGGCTTGTTGTATCCGTTTTGCATAGTTGATGCTATCAGTGATCTTACGATTTTTTTCTTCTACTAATAATTTTTGTTTTTCAATTAGTAAATTTTTTCCTTCCAATAATTTGTTGGCACTTTGTTTCTGACGATAACCTCTAAATATGAAAAACGCAAGTACAATAACCAACGCAAAACCAATAATGAAAGCATTACGTTGCAAATTTTGTTTTTCGGTTTCGGCTTGTTGTTTACTTATTTCTGCATCTTTTTTTACTAACTCTTTGTCCTTTTTTTCGCTATCATATTTAGTATTCATTTCCGCAATCTGTTTATTGGATTGCTCATTAAGTAAGGTATCTTTAATATCAGAATATAATTTATGATAATTAAAAGCTTGTTTAAAATCACCTTTCTTTTTATATAAATCAGATAAAGAAAAATATGTGGTTTTAATCCCTTCTTTGTACCCAATTTCTCTTTCTAAAATTAATGATTGATTAAAATAATGATACGATTCTTCATATTCACCTTGTTTCATATAAACATTTCCTATATTGGCATATGTAATTGCTATTCCTTGTTTATCTCCAATTTCTTTATAAATTTTTAAACTTTTCAAGTAATTTTTCAAAGATTCTGTTAAAATAGAATTATGGTTTAGATCAGATATTTTTATTGCAATACCAGATTTTTCATATTGACAATAAAAAACATTCCCGATATTGTTGTAAGAATGTGCTATTCCATTCATATCCCCAATTTTTTCTTTGATTGCCAAAGATTTCAAATTATTATCCAAAGCCTTCTCAAAATTTCCGAGTTCATTATAAATAAGTCCGATATTATCGTAAGAAGTTGCTATTCCATGTTTATCACCATTTTCTTCACTTAATTTTAAATATTGTTGATAATGGTTCAATGCTTTATCATGATTTCCTTGATAATAATAGATATTTCCGATATTATTATAAGATTGTGCTATTCCTTTTTTATCTCCGGTCTTCTCTTTGATTACTAAAGATTTCAAAAAATTATCCAGTGCCATTTCATAATTCCCTTGGTTTTGATAAACATTTCCTATATTGAGGTAAGAATCTGCTAATCCTTGCTTGTCTCCTATTTTCTCTTTAATTGTTAAAGATTTCAAATGACTATTTAATGCCTTTTCATAATTGCCCATAATATTATAAAGAGTTCCTATATTATTATAAGAATCTGCCATTCCTTTCTTTTCTCCAATTTCTTCTTTAATGTTTACAGACTTAAAATAATTATCTAATGCCTTTTGATAATTCCCTTTATAGTAATAAACATTCCCAATACCATGGTAAGCATTTGCCATTCCTCTTTTATAATCTAGCTTTTCAGCTTGTTGCTGTGCTTCTTGTGCATATTGCAGAGCTTGTTCATAGCTGCCTATGTTAGTAAATTGCCCGCATAACTTATTTAAGATATTTACTTTGGACGTATCTTCTTTCGCAGTCTTCAAAAGGTTTTGAAGAGAGTCAATTTTTACTTGCTGTGCTGGTGCGAAGCAAGACACAAGGCTAAGAATACAAGCAAAAAAAAAGGTTATTAATCTTTTCATTGTTCAATTTTAAAATAAAATTTATGCTCCATTTACTACTATTATCAACATTACATCGAAAGGAATTCAAAATAGTATTAGAGACGGATTCCTACAACTAAAACATCATCTAATTGTTTATTGTTTCCTTTCCAATCATCAAAAGAAACAATAAGTTTCTTGTGTTGCTCTTCCAAATTGTGTTGCTGAATAGTTTTTAATAATTGTTCAAACCTACTTGATAAAAACTTGGTGTTTTTTTCTCCTCCAAACTGATCAACAAAACCATCAGTAAATAAATATATGGTACTTCCTTTTTGAACGCTAATTTTTTTGCTGGTAAAATTTATGTCCGATCTACCAAACATACCGCCTATCGAAAAAATATCACCTGTTAAAGTTTCTAATTGATTTTGTTTGATGAGGTATGAGAAATGATTTGCACCTGCGAACTCTATTTGGTTATTTGTTTTATCGATTGAAAGTATGGTTATATCCATTCCATCATCTTGAGTCGTTAATGTTTCACCTTGATGAAGCAAGCTAACAATACCGTTGTTCAGTTGATTAAGAATTTGCGCGGGCTCAACAATATTTTTCACATTTACTATTTCATTTAACAGCGTATTCCCTATCATACTCATAAATGCTCCAGGCACTCCGTGTCCGGTGCAATCAGCTATTGCAATGAGTAATTTATCCTGTTTTTCAGAGAACCAATAAAAATCGCCACTTACAATATCTTTGGGTCTGAAAAAAATAAATGATTCGGGAAGAAAAGATTTGATAAGTTCCCGCGAGGGCAAAATTGCTTGCTGAATTTGCTTTGCGTAATTGATGCTTTTAGTAATTTTTAAATTTTTTTCTTCTACCAAGTGTTTTTGATATTCAATTAAACTGTTTGTTTCTTCCAATAATTTATTTGCAGTTTGTTTATTACGATATCCGTTGTAAATAAAAAACGAAAGTATCAGAACTAATGCAAAGCCGATAATAAAGGTATTGCGTTGTAATATCTGTTTTTCGGTTTCCGCCTGTTGTTTAATTATTTCAGCATCCTTTTTTATTAAGTCTTTGTCTTTTTTTTCGCTATCATACTTAGTATTCATTTCAGCAATTTGTTTGGTAGATTGCTCATTAAGCAGCGAGTCTTTAATATCAGAATATAGTTTATGATAGTTATACGATTGTTTGAAATCACCTTTTTTCTCAAACAGATCTGACAAAGCGGAATACACATTTTTAATCTCCTCTTTATATCCTATTTCTTTAAATAAGCGCAACGACTGATTGAGATTATTGTAGGATTCATCAAACCGGTCCAACTTTGCATAAGTAATTCCTATATTGATATACGATAAACCTATTCCTTGTTTATTACCGATTTCTTCACTAATTTTCAAACATTTCAAATAATTATCCAAGGCCTTTTTGTAATTGCCCTGATCAGAATAAACAAGTCCGATGTTACCAAGAGCACTTGATATTAAAGGTTTAAAATTGATTTCTTCTGCGATTTCCAATGAATTCGAATAATTGATTAATGCTTTCTCATAGTTAACCTGCTTTCTATAAATAATTCCAATATTGTTATAAGAAATTGCCACCCCGGTTTTATTCGCCATCAATTCACATATCTCTAAACATTTTTGGTAATTTTCCAAAGACTTTTCGTAATTACCAAGCCTTAAATAAATACCTCCTATATTATTGTAACAGTTTGATATCCCATTTTTATCACCGGATTCTTCTTGTATTTTTAAGGCCTTCAAATGGTTATCGAGAGCCTTCCTATACTCACCTTGTGTTTCATAAATAATTCCAATATTGCCATAAGAACTGGCAATTCCTTTTTTATCGCCAATTTCCTGACGTATTTTTAAGGCTTTCAAATAATTTTCTAATGCTTTTTCATAGTTACCCTGATACCAATGAGTAATACCGATATTGTTGTATGAGGCTCCTATTCCTTTTTTGAAATTTAGGTTTTCAGCTGCATGCAGGGCATCTTGTGCATATTTGCCGGCTAGTACATAGCTGCCTGAAGTTATATATTGCCAGCTTAGCTCATTTAAAGTATTCACTTTAGATGTATCCGTCCCTAAGGTCTTCAAACGATTTTGAAGTGAATCAATAGTGCGATTAATAGGACCAGTTGTTTTTACTGGCTTAGCCAGTAAAAACCAGGGCATAAGAACCAAGATATAAAATATAAGAAAGGTTATTAATTTTCTCACGACAACATTTTAAAATAAAATTTTAACTTCTTTAATAAATATTCTCCAACAATTTGACGAGAAATTTACACATAAAATTATTAAGGGAATACGATTAAATTCGCACTCCAATAAGTAACATATCATCAATTTGTTCATTGTTACCCTGCCATTCAGATATTACCAATTCAAATTTCACCAGTTGTTCCTGCATACTTAACTGATGATTATCTATTAACATATCTTTAAAAGGTTGGTAGAAAAACTTTTTATTCTCTAAGCCTCCTTTCTGGTCAGCGTAGCCGTCAGAAAAAACATATAAGCAATCATCTTTTTCTAATTTTATTTTATGATTTAAAAATGGACCAGACTTTGGGAATGAAATTCCAACCGATCTGCGATCCGCTTTTATTTCAGTCAGTATTCCATACCTGATGAGATATAAAGAGTTATGTGCACCTGCATATTCCAATTCCAAATTTTGGAAATTGATTTTACATAAAGCAATGTCAGTACCATTTTTTTTAGATCCAAATTCATCAGTTTGCCTTAATGATTCCATCATTAATTTATTTAGCTCATTTAGTATTAATGCAGGTTCATAAACATGGTGTTCTTTTACAACTTGCTCTAATAAGTTAAATCCCATCATGCTCATCAACGCTCCCGGAACACCATGTCCGGTGCAATCAGCAACAGCAAACAAAACCTCGTTCTTATTGATAGTATGCAGCCAATAAAAATCACCACTTACAATATCTTTAGGTTTAAAAAAAACAAATGAATCTGGCAGTGCAGATTTAATCATTTCCTCTGAAGGGAGAATAGCCTGTTGTATGCGCTTTGCATAATTGATACTATCAGTGATCTTGCCGTTTTTTTCTTCTACTAATTGTTTTTGTTTTTCAATAAGAATATTTTTTTCTTCCAAAAGTCTATTGGCATTTTGCTTCTGACGATAACCTTTAAATATAAAGAAAGCGAGAACCATCACCAAAGCAAAACCAATAATAAAAGCATTACGCTGCAAAGTCTGTCTTTCAGTTTCAGCCTGATGCTTACTTATCTCAAGATCTTTTTTTATTATCTCTTTGTCTTTTTTTTCAGTATCATATTTAGTATTCATTTCCGTTATTTGTTCGCTAGACTTCTCATTCAGAAGAGTATCTTTTATTTCGGAAAATAATTTATGGTATTTAAGGGCCTGTATATAATTACCTCTTTCCTCATTTAATTGGGCTAATGAAAAATACGTTTCTTTCATCCCCAATTTGTAACCAATAGATTCGGATAAACTTAATGCGAGGTTGTCATAAATTAAAGCCTCTTCAAATTTTTTAAGCCTCATATAAATATTGCCCATATTAGTATAAGAAACGGCAAGGCCAAGAGTATTTCCAATTTCTTTATTTATAATTTCTGATCTATGCTGATACTCCAATGCCTTGCTGTAATGCCTCTGCTCATAATAAATAAGCCCGATATTATTATAAGACATTGCTACTCCTTTTTTATCTTTGATTTCTTCACGTATTTTCAAGGCCTTCAATTGGTTTTCTAATGCTTTTTCTAAATTGCCCTGGTTTTCGTAAATGATACCTATATTATTAAGATTGATGGCAATAACATTTTTGTTTCCAATTTCACTATTAATTTTTAATGACTTAGAATAAAAATTAAGTGCTTTTTCGTTCATTCCCTGGTTAAGATAAATATTTCCAATATTTAAATAAGCCATTCCTATTCCATTTTTATTTCCTATTTCCTCCCATATTTTGAGAGATTTCAAAAGATTATATACAGCCAGTTCGTAATTGCCAAGATTCCAATAAACAAGCCCTAAATTATTGTAACTATTTGCCATTCCCTTTTTATTTCCAATTTTCTTCCATATTATCAGAGCCTCATTAAAGTGATTTAATGATTTATCAAAATTGCCAACGTTCCAATAAACTTCTCCAATATTATTATAAGCATTTCCAATTCCATTTTCATAAAGCAATTTCTCACTTAGCTGAAACGCCTGTTGAGCGTACTTCAAGGCATGTTCATAGCCTCCGATGTTGGAATATTGTCGGCCTAATGTGATAAGTGTGTTAACTTTGGTGGAATCTTCCTTAGCTGTTTTTAAAACTAAAATAAGAGAGTCAATTTTAACTTGCTGTGATAGCAAGGGAAATGAGATCAGAATAGGGATATAAAACAAAAAAAGTTTCAGTTTTTTTTTCATTTAATTAGTTGTTACTTTCAAAAAATAAAACGTATTCAAATTAATTCTTAAATATGATATTATAAACAAATTCCAATTATTAAAATGTCATCCACTTGCTCCAGGCTGCCTTTCCAATTTTCCATAGTGTTATTTAAAATCTCACTTTGATCCCCCATAGGTTTATGTGCATTTGCAAGAAGCGTTTCCTTTAATTGCTGGTACTTAAATTTCTTTCCTTTTTCTCCTCCAAATTGATCGGCATATCCATCAGTAAAAAGATAAAGTTGGTCACCTTTATTCAATTGAATGCTATGTGTGGTAAAAGGCATTGGCGCATCTGTTTTCCCAATTGATTGTTTGTTAGCTTTTATCTCCATCAGATTAAATTCAGAAGCAGTTAGATTGGAGTTAGAAGAAACGTTCTCATCAATTGATGCATTCTTCATTTTCTTTATGATCCATAAGGGATTATTTGCGCCAGCCCATTTAATTGTAACCCCTTCCGCATTATCTCCATCAAACTCTATACTAATTAAAGAAATATCCATTCCGTCCAACACTTCATTTCTAATTTCTTGAGAGTCTTTCCGAATAAATGTTTCTACAACAAGTTCCCGCACTTTGTCTAATATTTTTCCAGGATCGGAAATACCAAATTCTTTTACAGTTCTGTTAAGGGCATTGGAACAAACCACACTTACAATTGCTCCAGGAACCCCGTGTCCGGTACAATCTGCGGCTGCAATTAATATCCGTTCACCATGGGTAGTACCATATTTTTCTGCATCAGCGCCTTCCTTTAAATTCGTTTTTACAGGCATGCGTTCAGAGCTAACCACTTCCATCCAATAAAAATCACCAGCAACAATATCTTTCGGTTTATATAAAATAAATGAACCGGGTAAATATTTTTTTATCATTTTCAAAGGAGGCAAAATAGCTTCCTGCAAACGCTTGGCATAAGTGATGCTATCCACAATCTCCTTATTTTTAAATTCGAGAAGCATCCTTTGCTCTTCCGCTTTTTCTTTCTGTGATAAAATAATATTATTCTTTTTTTGTTTTTGCTTATTACTTCGATATAAAAAGACAGAAAAAATAAAAACCATTCCCAAAAACAATGACAAAGCCAATTGCAATCGATTTTGCTGCTTTATCGTATTTTCTGATAATTCATTTTGAGTAAGAAGTGTTCTGTTTTCTTCTTCTTTTTTTACAGACTCGTATTTTGTTTGCATTTCTGCGATCAACTTCGAATTCTCTTCACTGAATATGGAATCTTTAATTAAGCTATACAGTTGTATATAATGAAAAGCACTATCATTCTTATTCTGTTTATTATATGCTATTGCTATTTCTTGATATACACTTTTCAAATCATATTTTGCCGCTGATTTTTTAAAAACAATCATGCTATTGTAATAATAAACGAGCGACATTTCATAATTTCCTTTTTGACGATATGCATTTCCAATGGCAAGCAAAGTTTGCCCCATTCCATACCTATCATCCAGCATCCTCATAATTTGATAAGCGTCATCCAGCACCTTAAGTGCTTTATTATTCTCATTTATATGTATGTATATATTGCCAATACTTGCTTGCGCAATTGCATATTCATATTTGCTATTTGCATTGTAAAAACCAATAGCAGCCTTCGAAAATGCATCGAGCGCATTTTTATAATCTTTTTGCGCTTCATAAACATTTCCTTTTCCGATTAAAATAACACTAATACCATAAGGATCATGCAAACCTTCAGCAATTTCAAAAGCGTTATCATAAAATTCAAGAGCTTTAATTAAATCTTTCTGCGCCATATATGTGTTCCCTAGGCCATTCGATACCGTGTACAATAATTTTTTATTTGATGTTTTTTCGATCAAACGATACGCTTTCAACAAATAATCCAGAGCTTCAGAGAAATCACCTATTCCATTACAAATCATTCCCCCCATTTGATTAAACGTGGAAGCCAGAAAAACAACATCTTTTTCTTTTTTTGCTAGCTCAATTGCCTGCTCACAGAAATCCTTAGATGCAGGTATGTTACCATGCCCGTAATAATATTTAGAAATTTCAAGCAATGTTTTAATCTTAGCTGTGTCGTTGGCTTTAGGAAGAACAGATAACAAACTATCAACATTTGTAATACTATTTTTACCAAGAATAACATTGACAGAAAACAAAAGAAGGAATACTAATTTGATATTCATAACCATTTTAAAATTTTAAACAAAATGAAATTTTCTTTTGCCCCATGTTGAATGAAGAAAATGCACAATCTATATTTTAATTCCAATTAAAAGTATATCATCCACCTGTTCCAAATTACCTTTCCATTTTTCAATTGCGTTATTCAAAAACATTTTTTGCTCTTGCATTGATAAATGTGCATTTGCGAGAAGCAACTCTTTTAATTGCTGGTATTTAAATTTCTTTCCTTTTTCTCCACCAAATTGATCAGCATAACCATCGGTAAATAGATAAATAATATCATTCTTTACTAAATTAATGGTTTGCAATGAAAATGGTTTTAACTCTCCATGATATATGCCAACAGGAATTTTGTCGGGTTTGTATTCTAATAATTCATTGTTTCTAACTAACCATAATGGATTGTTAGCTGCGGCAAATTCTAATTCCATTTTATTGTAATCAAATGCACAAAGAACACAGTCCATCCCGTCCTTACTCTCTACTTCGGCTCCTTCCGGGTTAAGCGCTTTAATAATTTCTCCACGAACATGGTCTAATATTAATTCAGGACTTGTAATTTTTTTCTCGTTAACTGTTTCACTTAGTTTCGAAATGTTCAATAAACTCATAAAAGCTCCGGGAACGCCATGTCCGGTACAATCACCAACAGCTATAAGAAATTTAGCCGAAGTTGTAATTACATCCTTTACATCTTTTGAGTCGCTATTTGCTTCAACTTTATATGCCCAATAAAAATCTCCACTCACAATATCTTTAGGTTTATAAAGCACAAAATATTCAGGTAAATTTTTCTTTAATAGAACATCGCTAGCCAGCAATGCACGCTGTATCCGCTTAGCATAATGAATGGAATCCGTGATCTCTTTATGCGCCTCTTCTACTTTTATTTTTTCCTCTTTTAATTCTTTAGTTCTATTTTCTACTTTATTTTCTAAAACTAATTTTTCTTTTGTCAATTTTTTTTCGCGAAATTTTATGTAACTATAAATACAAAATATAAGTACCAAAATACAAGATGCATAAAACCATTTTGTTTTCCAAAACGGAGGGGTAATGGTTATGAGGATCCCATCCGTATTATTAGACCATACGCCATCATTATTGCACGCCTGAATACGTAACGTATATTCCCCCGGGTCGAGATTTGTAAATGTCAGAGATCGTGTAGTGCCAATATTGATCCACTCTTCATTAAATCCTTCTAAAATATATTTGTATTTATTTTTTGCTGGATTGGTAAATTCCAAACCGGCAAAATCAAATGAAAAAAAATAATCTCTATAACTAAGCGTAATTTTTTTTGTAACTAAAATATTTTCCTTAAGCGAGTATGGCTTATTAAGTATACTAAATCCGGTAAATACAAGATTAGGGGCATTGGTATTATCCAACAGTTTACGAGGGTTAAATCTATTCATCCCTTTCACGCCACCAAAATAAATGTATCCATCTTTTGATCTAAATGATGAGTTAGTTGAGAACTGATTACTTTGAACACCATCATTCACATCAAATGATTTTACTTTCCTTGTAGCCGGATTAAACAAACAAATGCCTTTATTGGTGGATATCCAAAGGTTTCCAAAATCATCGCTTTCTATACTACTGATATGGTTATTAGGTAAACCATCATCTTCAGTAAATAGAACAAATGTTTCTTTATCCTCAATATAACAACACAAGCCGGATTTGGTACCTATCCATAAAATACCATTTTTATCTATATGCAATGATGTGAGTTTATTATCCGGAAGGGAATTTGATTTTTCAGGATCGCGTTTGAATCGCTTGGCCTTACCCGTGATTGGATCTAATAAATTGAGGCCGGCATCGAAAGTTGCCACCCAAATTTTTCCGTCTTTCGATTCTTCAAGTGATGAAATATTATTGGAAGAAACAGATTCAATATCATTGGCATTATTTAAGTAATACTTAAATTTATCCTTATCTCTATGATACAAATTTAACCCACCGCTACCTATCCATAAATTATCTTTTTTGTCTAACATTAAAACTTTTACTGTTTGTCCGGCAAGGCCAGAAAAATCATTCGTTATAAATCCAGGCTCATCTTTAAACCTATAGTGCCGATATTTATTTGTTAAGGGATCATAGCGAAATAAACCGGAACCATTTGTTCCCATCCAGATTTGCCCGTTATCTTCCAAAACAGAATGCATGATTGTTTGCTTTTCTGGAGCTTCAACGTCAGAATTATTGTATTCCAGTTTTGTGAATTTATGGGTTTGTTGATCAAATGAGCAAATACCTTCGGAGGTTGCAATCCATAGTTTATCATTTTCACTCTTACTAATACACCAAACAACATTGTTGATCAAACTTTCCTTATCCTTTGCATTGAAGTAATAATGCTCCATTAACTGCTTTTGAGGATCAAAAATATTAACTCCGCCTTGCCACGTTCCACACCAAATCAAGCCGCTTCTATCCTCAAATAAACTCAATATAAGATTATCACTAATAGAGTTTTGATCTTCCGGATCCTTTATATAGGTTATAGTTTTTTCTGTTTTCTGATTATAAGTAACCACCCCATTTTCGGCAGTAGATATCCAGAGTAGCCGGTTTTGATCTTCCATAAAACTGGTTACTAAACCATAAGGCAAAGCCTTACTTAAATAACTTGAAGGATCCCTGTTTGATTCTATTTTACCGGATGTAGGATCGATACAATTTATACCGGCAGCCCAGGCACTTACCCATATTTTTCCGCTTTGGTCAGGGTATATGGTAGAAATATTTAAAGAGTTTAAGTTAGTATAACGTATAAATTTATTAATAGATGGATCCCATGAAACAGCTCCTGCACCCCATGTTGAACACCACAATACACCTTGTTTATCAAAAGCTAATTGTGTTATACTATTGCTTGAAAGCGAATTGGAATTATATTGATCAGTTCGGAAATTTTGCCATTTATTTGTTTCTTTATCCAAAACAAATATTCCATCATTATCAGTAGCGATAAATAATTGATTTGATTTATTTTCTGTTATACAACTTATAGCGCTTATGTTTTCAGAAACGCCTTTCATTTTTGGCAAGTAAAAATGTGTAAAATGATTTGTTTTCAGATTAAAACGATCCAATATTCCATTACCCAATCCTATCCATAGCATTGAATCATTATCCAAATAAAGGCAATATAAATAATTGGAAGAGATTGAATTACTGTCTCTGGGATCATTTTTGAAAACCCGGAAAGAATAACCATCATACCTGTTTAACCCGTCACCAGTTCCAATCCATATAAAACCATATTGATCCTGAACAATAGAACCAACTGTATTTTGAGATAACCCATGATCAACCGATAAATGGCCAAACTTAGCCTGCTGCGATTTTAGAAAAAGAGGCTGATTAATCAGGCTGAAAACAAATAATATAAATGTGATTTTTTTGTTAAAAAGGCTAGATATTCTGGCAATCATGATCTCAAAAAAATTATATGTCCATTTTAATTAACAAGAGAAGCCTAATTTAATAAATAAAACCGAAAGCTGCTTGAAGGGGATATAAGAATAATGATTATTTTTTTTTCTCAAGTTTCAGGATATGAATGTAATTGTTTTTAGAAGTCAAGCCGCGTTCTTCAATAAGGTGGTGCATTGCAGGAAACTTATAACTGGGTATGGTCATAAGCAAATCGAACAACGTTTTCAATTTCACTTTGCACAGGTATTACCTTTGGTATTTTGAATAATCAAGCTTAATTACATTAATTTGCCCTTGAACAATTAAAGTCAAAGTCAGAAAAAATGTTATCAGGATAAATCTAATCCTGATTTTTCTTTTTCACCATTGTTAAAATAGTAGCAATAGCAACTGTTTCACCGGTTTCATCATAAATATCAACCAACCATTTAACGATCCCTTTCGCAATGTCTTCTTCAGATTTTTTTTCCTGAGCAATTTTTTCCTTACAGGTAAAACGCACACCAATAGTGGTCCCCGGATAAACCGGTTTTACAAAACGACATTCTTCTAATCCATAATTTAATAAAACAGGACCTTTTTTTGCATCAACAAATAAACCTGCCGCCTTTGAAAGCACAAAATACCCATGCGCCACCCGGCCAGTAAAAATGGTACCTTCAAGCGATGTAGCATCCATGTGAGCATAAAAATTATCGCCACTTACATTGGCAAAATTTACAATATCGGATTCGCTTACTGTATGCTTCGCAGTAATAATAGTTTCACCAATTTCAAGTTCTTCAAAGTAACGTTTGAACGGATGGATATCTTTTTCTAAATACTTTCCACCATACTGGTAGTTATTGGTAATATTAGTCAATGTAGTTGGAGAACCTTGAATAGCGGTACGTTGCAAATAGTGAAACACACCACGTTTCCCGCCCATTTCTTCACCGCCACCTGCGCGGCCCGGGCCACCATGGGTAAGCATTGGCATTGGAGAACCATGACCTGTGCTTTCTTTTGCACAATCAGCATTCAAAACTAAAATACGGCCATGCATACAAGCTGCACCGATTACAAATTCCTTTGCAATTTTATCGTCACCCGTTATAATTGAACAAACAAGAGAACCTTTTCCCATCTTCGCTAATTCAATGGCATCTGCAATTTTTTTATATGGCATTATTGTACTGATTGGACCAAATGCCTCAATATTATGTACATCCTGATATTTAAAAGGATCTTTATTTAAAAATAAAATTGGCGACATAAATGCACCCTTATTTTTATCAGCCCCGGTTACTTCAAATTTTTCCATATCACCAAAAACAATTTCCTGTGTTTTGGATAATTGCATTACTTTTTCCGCAACTTCTTTTAATTGAGTTTTGCCAGCTAATGGGCCCATACGAACACCTTCGGTTTGAGGATCTCCAATTGTGGTTTGGGCCAAACGCTTACCCAAAGCAATTTGTACGTCTTCAATTAAATTTTCAGGAACAATAATTCTACGGATAGCGGTACATTTTTGTCCGGCTTTTACTGTGATCTCACGTTGTACTTCTTTAATAAAAATATCAAACTCAGCAGTACCTGGTACGGCATCCTGCCCCAATACACAGCAGTTTAAAGAGTCGGCTTCCATTGTAAAGGGAACAGCTTCTTCAACTAAGCGTGGATGTGATTTCAACATTTTTCCGGTACTTGCAGATCCGGTAAACGTCACAATGTCCTGTGATATAACATGATCAAGGATTCCATTTGCGCTTCCACATATTAACTGCAGGGCACCCGGAGGAAGAATACCTGATGCATCAATTTCGCGCACAACTGCTTCAGTTAAAAAGGAAGTAACGGTTGCCGGCTTAACAATTGCAGGTACGCCTGCTAATAAATTAACAGCAATTTTTTCCAGCATTCCCCAAACAGGAAAATTGAATGCATTGATATGTATTGCAACGCCTTCTTTGGGCACACAAATATGATGTCCGATGAATGTGCCATTTTTACCGAGCTTTACAGCATCTCCATCCAAACAAAATGTTTCATCAGGAAATTGTCTGCGTAAACTCGCATACGTAAATAAATTACCAATACCTCCTTCTATATCAATCCAGCTATCGGCACGGGTTGCGCCTGTAGCCCAACTTACTTTATAAAATTTTTCTTTTTCAAGAGCAAGATGTAAAGCTAATTTCTTCAACATAAGGCCACGTTCCTGGAAAGTCATTTTTCGTAAGGCCGGACCGCCCACTTTACGCGCATAATCCATCATCGCTGAAAAATCAAGTCCTTTACTGCTTGCTGTTGCTACTTGTTCACCAGTAATTGCATTATATAAAGCTTGCCCATCACCATCTCCGGCAATCCATTTTCCTGATGCATAATTTTGTAATTTCATAATATATTTTATTGTTAATAGTTCAAGGTTTCTGTAATTTTCTGAAAGGAAAATTGTGTGATTAAAGATACGAAAAAAAATAAAAATGGGATTACAGATGGAGTAAGATATTAGGCAAATTTCAAAGAAAAATATCCCCAGCAGATAGTGCAGATTTACTTAAGAAGAGGCGCGTTTTAAGTGTGAAATTTAAGTTGTCTGAGAGAGAAAAAACAAAAAAATGTTCTGGTAATAGGCTGGTAAGCGAATAACTACGTTTAGGAATAATAATTTTAATTTCTACTTCCGAAAATAGAACTCCCAATGCGAACCAATGTACTCCCATTTTCAATTGCAATGGAATAATCAGAGCTCATTCCCATACTTAGAATTTGAAATGAGGAATAAGAAGACTGAAGTTTTTTGAAAAAAATATTTAAAGATTTGAATTCTTTTCCAATTTGCGCAGGATCAGTGGTATTGGTGGCCATTCCCATTAAACCGACAATGCTTATATTTTTTAATTGATTTAATTCTTCTGAACAAAGTAGTTGTTCGATCTCAGAAAAATCAAAGCCGAATTTTGTTTCTTCATCTGCAATATGTACCTGCAACAGACAATTAATAATTCGGTTGTTCTTTTGTGCTTGTTTATTGATTTCCTGCAATAATTTCAAACTATCAACCGAATGAATAAGCGATACAAAAGGGGCAATAAATTTCACCTTATTACTTTGTAAATGCCCAACCAAATGCCATTGAATATCTTTTGGAAGTTGCTCATACTTATCAAGCATTTCCTGAACTTTATTTTCGCCAAAAATAATGTGTCCCGCATTATAAACTTCCATAAGCTTTTCAACAGGATGTGTTTTGGTAACAACCACTAAGGTTACGTGCTGAGGAAGTGAGGATTTTATTTTATTTAAATTATCTGGAATGGACATTGTGAGGAATAGCTAAAGTTTAAATTGCTTACTTCAAAATTGCTTAAATATCTAATTTTTATTTGGAAAAAAAATTCAAATACTTTCACTCACTCAAACTATATATAACCAAACCACTTCTCATCTTAGGCTCTACCCAGGTAGTTTTAGGAGGCATAATATTGTTGGTATCAGCAATGTGTTTTAACTGGCTCATTTCAACGGGATATAAACCAAACGCCACTTTGTATTTATCACTGTCAACAAGGTTTTTCAACTCCTGCATTCCTTTAATACCAGCTACAAAACCAATCCGTTTGTCCGTTTTAAGATCATGAATATTTAACTTAGGGGCGAGAATATGTTCTGTAAGTATGGAGGCATCGAGACTTCCTACAGGCTGTTCATTATGAACAATTTCTTTTTTTGCGTCTAAAGAATACCATTTACCTTCCAGGTACATGCTGAAATTATGTTTCGCAACAGGCTTATACAGCTCTTCGCCTTTTTCAGTGATAATAAATTTTTTCGACAACATATCAATAAATTCCTTTACTGATAAGCCATTCAAATCTTTTACAACCCTGTTAAAATCGAAAATTTTCAATTGTGTTTCTGGAAAAAAAATACCCAGATAAAAATTAAATGCCTCTTTGCCTGTATAGTTGGGATTATCATCCCTGCGTGACTTTCCAAGCAGCGCAGAGGATGCCGAACGGTGATGGCCATCGGCAATATATATGGCAGGGATTTTTGAAAATCGTTCTTGAATTTGTTTTACATAAATTGGATCATTTACTATCCATAATTTATGTTGCACTCTATCAGTAGTAGTAAAATCGTATACCGCTTCGGTATGTATTAATTTGTTGGTTAGTTCATCAATTACTTTATCGTTCGGATAGCTGAACAGAACAGGTTCTGCATTAAAATCACATATTTCTAGATAGTGTTTTAATTTTTCTTCCCGCTCGGTGAGCGTTTGTTCATGAATTTTTATGACACCACTAAAATAATCGTCAATGCTACTGCAACCAATGATACCCGTGTAAACAATACCATCTTTTAATTGCTGATAAATATAATAGCATGGTTGATCATCACGAACAAAAACGCCTTCCTTAATGAATTCCAAATACGTTGCTTTTACTTTTTTCAGTCGCTCATCAGATCCCGGCTTGGTTCTGATCCCATCACTCATATCAGGACTGATCACATGTAAAAATGTAAAGGGATTACTCCGCAATTTTTCATTTAATTCAGCAATATTGTAGCCATCAACAGAGCGCGATGCCACCAGATGTACTTTGTCCTTTGCCGGACGAATGCCTTTAAACGGGATGATCGTTGCCATTTATTTACGACAGCTTAGAAATAATCAACTCTGCCAATTCAATACCGATACGCTCCTGAGCTTCTTCAGTAGCAGCACCTATATGTGGTGTTAATGATATTTTAGGATGTGATAATAATTCTTTTTTAGGTGTAGGCTCATTTTCAAAAACATCCAATGCAGCATGTGATACTTTCCCTGAATTTAATGCTGAGATCAGATCCGCTTCATCAATCACCCCTCCACGTGCAGCATTTGCAATGCATACACCATCTTTCATCAGATCAAATTCTTTTTTAGTGATCACCTTTCCACCTGGAACATGAAGCGTAATAAAATCACTTTCAGCTAATAATTTTTCAAGAGGAACGGTATGTAATTTCACAGCTATTTTTTCGGTAACACCATAAATATCTAAATAAATTATAGCCTCCTGAAGAAACGGATCATACGCCACCACCTTCATCCCACAGCCCAATGCAATTTTCGCAACCGCCTGCCCGATACGTCCAAAACCAATGATACCAATAGTTTTACCTTTCAATTCAACACCTTTAGCATATTTCTTTTTCAAAACATCAAACTGTGTATCCCCATTAACAGGCATCTGACGATTACTGTCATATAAAAAACGTACACAATTAAATAAATGAGCAAATACTAATTCTGCTACTGAATGTGATGAGGCCGCTGGTGTATTCACTACTTCAACTCCTTTACCACGTGCATAATCCACATCAATATTATCCATACCTACACCTCCACGTCCAATCAACTTCAAACCCGGACAAGCATCAACAACATCCTTACGAACCTTTGTTGCACTGCGCACTGTCAAGCCAACATACTTTTGCTCATTGATCGCCTGTATTAAATTTTCCTGCGCTACTTTTTCTGTAATAACGGTAAAACCGGCTTTTTCAAGTAAAGCTTTTCCTTGTGCATCAATGCCATCATTGGCGAGAATTTTTTTGCTCATTGTGATTTATTTTATTGAATCACAATTTTACTCAAAAAAATGACACGTTACACAGATTATTGGCAGCACAATGACTTTTAAATTGCAATATTTTTAAAAAAACATTTTTAAATATTCAATTTGCTAAAACCACGGCATTTTGCATTCTTTTTTTACTCTTTTGGTCACAAGGAAAGTAATGGGCTTCTACATTTATATAGATAAATTAGTATGATATAGACACATAACATCCAATTCATTTTTTTGCATTTAGAATATCATTCAAGGCTTTGCCCCCTGCTTTATCCATTCTAATATCGTTGCTTGTTCAGCCTCCGTTAATTTGATACCATCAGGCATTTGAAAAGGTGAAAAATCAGGATCACTGACAGATTGATAAAAGATACTTGAAGATGGTGCGGATATATTAACATAGGTGGTTCCTGTTGTAAGGGATTTATAAGCATTAGCATCTGTTAAATCAGGCGAAGTGAAGCTATTGTAATGACAACTTTTACAACGATAGGCATTAAGCAATGGCAATATATGACGAGTAAAGGAAAAATCAGTAGTTGGCGCAGTAATTGGGCTAAAAGAATCGCTGGTACAGGAGTTCAGTAAGAAAATCAATGCCGTAAGATACTTAATTTTCAATTTTTTCATTGCGAATTGTTTTTGTTTGTATTGATCAGATAAAAAAAAACATTTCCAAGATTTGCATGTTCATGATCTGCTCTTAATTCTTCTAATCCATTTTGATAAATCAAATAACAAATTATTAGAATATCCATAAAAAACAGACTTTGCATTAGAGATATAAATTGATTCAACCAATAAAAAATATCCAATCAATTCATAAAAGAGACTTTTTATAATTGAGGTATATTGATAAAAAAATTGCATTTTTTTTAATTTCCACCCAATGGGAAAAATAAATCAATTCAGGCATAATTAAAAAGATCAGAATTTTAATTTCAAATTAGGCTTAATACCATGGGCTATAGCTGCATTTTCAAATATACCAAGTCCAAACATATACTCCTTTGTAAGATCAAATTGAACATCATTAATAATATCTGAAGTTATAAGTGATCTTTTAAATTCAAGAACCCAGCCTGTACCAGTATGGTTTGAGTATGCTGTAATATCCCCTCTGCTACCCACAAACGGACCATTTGTATAAATACTTGGAGCTCTTTTTAAACCGGTATTCATTTCGAAACCGCCAAGTGCAGGATCAATAGTTCCTGTTGAATACGCTAATACGCCATTTGCATCCACTGCAGTAATAAGCACAGCTGTTCCATTTGCAATTTCATCCGCGGTAATCCAATAATAGTCCGTTGCAGATGGAATTATATATTTGGGAACTTCTACAGATGTTGATGTTCCTGTGATTGTTAATGTTTGTATATTATCCATATAACCGCCCTCGGTTTTCGTATCGCTGGCTCTTCCTCCATCTTTAACTTCAGTCAGAGTGGGATTTGCTAGGTCAGTAATCCCTATAACTTTTTGATCATCGAATTGATTTGAAAAGGGATTGCCCGTTCTTACCCGCTTCCAATGCCAAAAGTCATTTACTTCTCCGGTTGGCATATAGTGTTTATTAAATGTTGAATATGGGGGGCTGTTTACTGCATGGCAGGTAGAAAAACAAGTGGATGCATTCCAGGTGGTCATATCTGTTGAGGCGGTAGGCCACATCATGGCAAATTTATCTTCGTACCATTTATCAGTAGCAGAAATTGGAAACTTATTTTGTTGCTTCCATAAATTATCACCGGCATCGAAATACCAGCCCTCTCTTGATTTACTATCAGAAGGATCGTTCCATTCAGCCAAAAAATAAATATCAGTTGCATCGTGCATTGACCGCAAGGTGAAACTATAATTCTCCCCTGTAAACCAAACAAAATCATTAATATTTGGAACAACTCCCGTCCCGGTTAATTTTTGACAATTAGCCCATGAGGCATCAATTGTACCGTTCATAACAGGTGCTGTTGTTACTGAGAGTGATTTAAGTTCTGTTGTACTTGTACCGGGGTCGGTGGGATAAACGCAGGAGCCATCATCTTCTTCGGCCTCCGGATTAAAATTTAAAGAGGCAGGATCAGTGCATCCTCTGACTTTATCTTTTTTACAGCCAACTGGCGCTGTCGCAATCAGCACCAAGGTTATTACTGTTAAAATAGCAACTAGCTTTGTAATTTTCATTTATTTTATTTTAAAAAAAATGATTCTTTTTATCTCCAATTTTTGATTACGAAAATACATGATATTCAAAACCATATCAATGACTTATCGCATTCGTAAGACCACTATTTTTAATAATATTTTAAATAAAGAACTATCAAACGATCAGGATTATTAAAATGGAATAAGGGGGCAAAATGATTCTTATAATGGGGTAGAGCTTTTGTATATTTTTTGTTCTTACTTTTCAAAGAAGACAAAAAAAGGAAAGAATAACAATGTTCTGAATATAAATATAAAGTCTGCTATTGTAAGCGGGTAAAAATGGATATAAAAAAAACGGATATAAAAAACTCTAAAATATTTTTCGTATTAAAAAATCAAAAACAAAAAAAAAGGGATCCAATTTTCATTGGATCCCTTTTTTAATAAAGAACTGAGTTCTATTTTACTGAATCAACCACAGCTTTGAAAGCATCAGGGTTATTCATTGCTAAATCAGCTAATACCTTACGGTTTAAGTCGATCTTATTAGCATGTACTTTACCCATAAATTGAGAGTAAGACAATCCATAAGGACGAACACCAGCATTGATACGTTGAATCCAGATAGCACGGAAATTGCGTTTCTTTTGTTTTCTATCGCGGTATGCGTATGTTAAACCTTTTTCAAGAACGTTCTTAGCAATTGTATGAACGTTTTTTCTTGCTCCCCAATAACCTTTTGTTTGTTTTAGGACTTTTTTTCTTCTGGCTCTTGAGGCCACCGAGTTAACCGATCTAGGCATTTCTTTAAGTTTTTTGGTTTCAGCGCTCTTACAGTTTAAAGAGTCTTAATACTGAGTACCAGGTTAATATATAGTTGAACTGTAATTAAAAATTAAATTTAGAGATTTGTTGATTTAGAAATTTAGAGATTTTCTAATTTGTCTATCTCCAATTCTCCATCTCTCTATTTCCCAATAGTAAGCATTGCTTTTACTCTTGGCAAATCCGTAACGTCAACTAAGCCTGTTTGCGTTAAGGCACGTTTAGCTTTAGTTGTTTTTTTAGTCAGGATATGGCTTTTGAAAGCATGTTTTCTTTTTACTTTTCCTGTTCCGGTTAATGAGAATCTCTTCTTTGCACCGGAATGCGTTTTCATTTTAGGCATCTTACTTAATTTTTGATTGTTGTATTACTATTAAGAACTATGAGTCTTTGTTGTTAAATTGTTTTTATTGCCTACTGCAAAAATTGCTTATTTTTTCTTAGGTGCTATCACCATAATCATCTTTTTCCCTTCAAGCAAAGGCATTTGTTCTGGTTTGCCCCACTCTTCCAATTCATTTACAAAACGAAGTAACAAAATTTCGCCTTGCTCTTTAAATAAGATGGATCTTCCTTTAAAAAACACAAATGCTTTAACTTTAGAACCTTCTTGTAAAAACTTAATAGCATGATTCTTTTTAAATGTAAAATCATGGTCATCCGTTTGAGGTCCGAAACGAATTTCTTTTATAACTGTTTTTGCAGCTTTCGCTTTAAGTTCTTTTTGTTTTTTCTTTTGATCGTATAAAAACTTTTTATAGTCAACAACTCTACAAACAGGAGGCTCAGCATTTGGCGAGATCTCTACCAGATCCAATCCCATTTCTTTAGCAATTTCCAATGCTTTTTCAATAGGGTAAACTCCTGGTTCGATTCCTTCAGCAACTACACGAACTTCACGAGCTCTGATACGCTCATTGATTGCATGCAGATCTTCTTTTCTTTTAGGCCCACCTCTGCCGAATCGGCTATCAGGACGTGGTGTAGCAGGAGTTGCTGTTCCACCCGGTTTAACGAATTTCCCACCTGCTGGTGCCGGCTTATTGAATTTACTTGGGTTAAATGGCGCTGCTATTGCTTGTTCCTCCTAAATTTTGTTAATACTATAATTATTTGTTGAATTAGAGAATTGGTATTTTAAAATTCTCTATTTCTCTAATTTTTTAATTTCTCTATTTCGCTATTAATGATTTTTGCAAACTCTTCTATCCCAAAACTTCCTAAATCTCCCTCACCTTGTTTACGCACAGAAACAGTATTTTCAGCCTCTTCTTTTTCTCCAACAATCAACATATACGGCACTTTCTGAAGTTCCGTATCACGTATTTTCTTGCCAATTTTCTCGTTCCTTTCGTCTACGAGCCCGCGAATATCGTAATTTTTTAGCAATTCTAACACATTTTTTGCGTAATTGTTATATTTTTCACTTATCGGCAATATTGCAAATTGTTCAGGGCTTAACCATAAAGGGAATTTTCCGGCACAATGTTCAATTAAAACAGCTATAAATCGCTCTAAAGAACCAAAAGGTGCACGATGGATCATTACCGGACGGTGTTTTTGGTTGTCACTGCCGGTATATTCCAGCTCAAAACGCTCCGGAAGGTTATAATCTACCTGAATTGTTCCCAATTGCCATTTTCTGCCAATAGCATCCTTAACCATAAAATCCAGTTTAGGGCCATAAAATGCCGCTTCACCCAATTCCACCACAGTTTTTAAACCTTTTTCAGCAGCTGATTCAATAATAGCCTGTTCTGCCAAATGCCAGTTTTCATCTGACCCAATGTATTTGGTTTTATCATCAGGATCACGCAATGATATCTGAGCTGTAAAATCATGAAAATCCAATGCTTTAAATACATACAGCACCAGGTCAATAACTTTGCAAAACTCTTCTTTTACCTGATCGGGACGGCAAAATAAATGCGCATCATCTTGTGTAAAACCGCGAACACGTGTCAAACCGTGCAATTCACCCGCCTGTTCGTAACGGTAAACGGTTCCAAATTCGGCATAACGCACCGGTAGATCTTTATAGGATTTTGGTGACGTTTTGTATATTTCACAGTGATGAGGGCAATTCATCGGTTTTAAAAAGAACTCTTCGCCTTCATGCGGTGTACGAATAGGCTGAAATGAATCAGCGCCATATTTTTCGTAGTGTCCTGAAGTGATGTATAAATTTTTATTACCAATATGTGGTGTTGCAACCGGCAAATACCCGTCTTTTATTTGTGCTTTTTGTAAAAACTGGATCAAACGTTCACGCAATGCAGCACCTTTAGGTAACCACAATGGTAAGCCCATCCCTACCCTTTCGGAAAAAGCAAATAATTCTAATTCTTTACCTAATTTACGATGGTCGCGCTTTTTAGCCTCTTCCAATAAAATTAAATAATCTGTCAGATCTTTTTGTTTAGTGAATGTAACGGCATAAACGCGGGTAAGCATTTTATTTTTTTCATCGCCTCTCCAGTATGCTCCGGCAACATTCATCAATTTCACAGCTTTAATAAAGCCGGTGTTGGGGATATGCGGCCCACGACATAGATCAGTAAAATTGCCTTGTTCATAAAAAGTAATAGAACCATCTTTTAAGCCTTCTAATAATTCGAGCTTATATTCATCACCTTTTTCTGTAAAATAAGCAACAGCATCGGCTTTGGATACATCTTTACGAATATATGCATTGCCTAGTCGGGCTAATTCAATTACTTTATCTTCTATCTTTTTAAAATCGTCCTGAGAAATTGTTTTTCCACCCAGATCAATATCATAATAAAAACCGGTTTCAATAGCAGGTCCTATACCAAATTTTGTTCCGGGATAAATAGCCTCAATAGCCTCTGCCAATAGATGTGCAGAAGAATGCCACAAAGTGGATTTCCCTTCCGGATCATTCATTGTTAACAGCACTACTTTAGCATCGGCAGTAATGGGACGTGTTGCATCCCAAATTTCAAAGCCTGTTTCCGGAGACGTAGAGAGATTGACTTTTGCTGCTAAAACATTGCGGGCTAAACCTTCGGAAATTGATGTTGCAATTTGAAGTGCTGTAGTTCCTTTTTCGTATTGACGAACGGAACCATCGGGTAAAGTAATATTTATCATAATTTATTTTTAAGCCGAACACCCATACAAAAGGTGCAGGTAATTAATTTTTTAAGGGTACAAAGATAGTAAATCTAATTATTTGTTGAAATAGTAATTTTGACCGCCATCACAAAATCCCTTCGTCACATTTTTACTAGGAGTCTTGAATCAATCATCTGCGTTTATTCAGAAAATTATTTTTTAGATTTATAATACAAAGTGGAACAATTTTCCTTTTTGAAAATAATATTTGATTGTTCATTAATTTGTTCGGCCGTTACAGAAAGGTATTTTTCAACTTCTTTGTTTATCATATCTGCATCGCCTAATAACTCGGAAACAGCAAGGTTTGTAGCTTTATTCAGAATATCCACTTCACCAAAAACATGTGATGCTTCCATTTTATTTTTCACCTTTGTTAACTCATCCACGGTAACTAATTCCGATCTTATTTTCTGAAGTTCTTCATTAATAGCTTCCTCAGCCTGTTCCATGGTTACACCTTCCGTCAACTTTCCGGAAATTACAAATAAGCCCTTGTCAAAATCACTCATCACATATGCATGAATATCACTAAACAATTTTTTATCTTTGATCAACGTGTTGTGTAAACGTGATGAATTACCTTGCGACAATACATCCGAAATTAAATCAACAGCGTAATATTCTTTATCATATCTCGAGCACATGTGATATGCTTTATAAATAGCATCAACAGGCACATCCCGCTCCACAGTTAAGCTGCGCGCTTCTGTCTGTTCAGGTTCCTGCGGTAAATTCCGTTTATTATCAGGCCCTTTAGCAATGGGACCAAACCATTTTTCGGACAATTGTTTTACCTCTTCAACTTCCACATTGCCGGCCACTACCATTATTGCATTATTCGGACAATAAAAGGTCTTGAAAAACTTTTTCACATCTTCCATCTTTACATTTTCGATATGAGAAATTTCTTTGCCAATTGTATCCCATGAATAGGGGTGAATTTTATAGGCCATAGGCCTTAATAACAGCCATACATCACCATATGGTTGATTCAGGTATCGTTGTTTAAATTCTTCAATAACTACATTGCGCTGCACTTCCAAACTCTTTTCAGAAAAAGCCAAACTCAGCATTCGATCTGATTCTAACCAAAAACCTGTTTCTAAATTGTCGGCAGGTAGCGATAAGTGATAATTAGTAATGTCATTAGTGGTAAATGCGTTGTTTTCACCTCCCACACGTTGTAATGGTTCATCATAATTGGGAATATTAACAGATCCTCCGAACATTAAATGTTCGAAAAGATGCGCAAAACCAGTTTGATCTGAATTTTCATCACGGGAACCCACATTATATAAAATATTTATGCAGGCCAGGGGCGTTGATTTGTCCTGATGGACAATTACCTTTAAACCATTCGCTAATTCAAATTTTTCAAATTTTATCATGTTTGAATCTCTTTTTTTATTTTTTCAATGCTCAATGTACAATTATTTCTGGCGCTGCTCCTTTTTTCTTACAAACTATATACCAGCTACCAATTACTATTGAGCAATAGTTCTTTCGCTTGTTTATATTCTGCAACAATTTCATCTACAATTGCTTTCGCAGGCATTATTTCACGGATCAAAGCAGCCACCTGCCCTATTTCCAGCTCTCCTTCTTCCAGGTTTCCTTCAAACATTCCCTTTTTTGCACGGCCGCGACCAAGTAATTTTATTAATTCTTCTGAAGAAGCACAATTGTTTTCTGCTTCCTGAACAGCTTCATAAAATTTATTTTTCAACAAACGAACAGGGGTCAGTTGTTTCAACATCAGCTTGGTATCACCTTCATTAGATGCAATTACCATATTCTTAAAATTAATATTTGCCGATGCTTCATTGGAAGCAACAAAACGGCTGCCAATCTGAACTCCATCTGCCCCAAGAGCCATAGCAGCAAGCATTCCTCTTCCTGTACCTATTCCACCGGCAGCTATTACAGGTATTTTAACAGCTTGCTTTATTAATGGGATCAAACATAGCGTGGTGGTTTCTTCACGTCCGTTATGGCCACCTGCCTCAAAACCTTCGGCAACAATTGCATCCACGCCTGCTTCCTCTGCTTTCTTAGCAAACTTTGCATTGGAAACAACGTGTATTACTGTAATACCATGATCCTTTAATTTTTGTGTCCATATCTTAGGATTTCCCGCAGACATAACAGCAACTTTCACCCCTTCCGAAATAATAATATCGATATGTTTATCAATATCCGGATATAGCATAGGTACATTCACACCAAAAGGTTTATCAGTTGCTTTTTTACATTTTTGAATATGCGCTTTTAATACATCGGGATACATACTTCCACTACCAATCACCCCCAAACCGCCAGCGTTGCTGACAGCCGAAGCCAGCTCCCATCCGCTGCACCATATCATCCCTGCTTGAATTATAGGATACTGAATTTTTAATAGTTGTGTAATTTTATTGTCCATTATAAATAGTTTTTGTTGGTATGGATTTGCGAAGGTAAAATTTTATTTGGGGTATTTTTATTGATATTTTTTGTTTCAGGATAAGTAGTAGGATTATTGTTCATTATAAGTCCGTAAAACGGCCACCTTTAGACCCTAATTAGATGATTACCATCGATTTATTGAAATCAATTTAAGTTTTTGTAATTTTGCAAATAATAAATTGGAAATTTGATAGGTAGTTCAGATCTCTATGAACACTAATTTAACAATTTTACAATTTATCAGTAGGCAATTATTTTTAATTTAACAACCCGCCCGAACGACTGAGGTATTTCAGTTGGGCAGGTTTACAAGTCGGCAATTTTACAATTTAACAAATCACTAATTGCCTATTGTACAATTGCTTAATTGTTAAATTTTATTTTTAATCCGGAATCAAAATGAAATACCGAATTTCCCATCCTACAAAAAAACTGCTTGGCAGTATTGAGCTTACACCTTCAAAAAGCATCAGTAACCGCGCTTTAATTATACAATCACTTTGCAGTGAAAAATTTGAAATAAAAAATCTCGCTACTGCAGACGACACCTTGGTTTTAAAACAGATCCTTACCTCATTAACAAATAGCACCGAAGCTTCTGAAACGACTTATGATATTGGTGCTTCCGGAACTGCAATGCGTTTTTTAACAGCCGTATTCTCAACAAAAAAAGGAACACATATTTTAACAGGGACACCGCGAATGAAAAAACGCCCAATAGGAATATTGGTAAATGCTTTGCGTGATCTGGGTGGTGATATTGAATATTTAGAAGAAGAAGGTTTTCCTCCATTAAAAATTACCGGAAAAACATTAACCGGAACAGAAATAGAAATGGATGGAAATGTGAGTAGCCAGTTCATTTCTGCGCTATTGCTTATTTCACCAGAATTGCCCAACGGACTGGTCATTAAATTTACGGGAGAAGTAACGTCTCGTCCGTATGTTAACATGACATTGAAAATGATGGAAGAATTTCGTGTTTATGGGCAATGGCACGAGAATTTTATTTCGGTGAGTAAACAACAATATCATAAAAAAAGTGAGCCCTATTATTTATTTGAAGTAGAAGCTGACTGGAGTTCAGCAGCCTATTGGCATGCGATAGCAGCATTAGCAAAAGAAGTTGATTTCACGATCAAAGGCCTTAAACATCCCAGTTTACAAGGCGATTCAATTGTTGGCGACATTTTTACTTTCCTTGGAGTAAAAACTGAGAAAATTGAGAATGGCATTCATTTAAAAAAAATTAAAAGCAATAAAGAGCATTTCGGTTTTGATTTTTCTGATTGTCCTGACCTGGCCCAAACATGCGCGGTAGCAGTAAGTGCATTAAATATTCCTGCACTGTTTAATGGGGTGCATACTTTACGTATTAAAGAAACTGATCGTATCATTGCATTAAAAAATGAGTTGAGTAAATTAGGAGTAGAAGTGGAAATTTTAAATGATAATTCAATAGAAATTAACCCGCAATCAACTCTCCTTCCCTCTGCCTCGCCAATTAATACCTATGATGACCACCGCATGGCAATGGCTTTTGCAGTATTGGCAATGAAGCTTGATTCAATAACAATTGAGCATCCTGAAGTTGTAAAAAAATCGTATCCGGATTTTTGGAATGATCTAAAAAATGTTGGTTTTATAATTGAAGAAGTATAAACACCTTCTAAACGCTACAAAGGGAGAGCCGTTTCCCGATATATATATTTGCTCGAATTACGCTATATTTCCTTCCCTTGTGGATTGTGACTATTGTTTTATTGCAATCTCTGCTAAAACAGCATAATGGTCGGAAAGGTCTTTATTATCTTTGCTCCAGTATTGTTGGAAAATTTTCACACATCGTTGAGTGAAATTAACTTTACATCCGTTGTTTCTGCATAAAATATAATCTATCAGATGGGGCTTGTCATTAGCATCCCGCAGATCATTTTTTCCTCCACCTGAAGAAAACTGATTTTCTCCTGTAATTTCTCCATCTTCAACATCCATAGTAGAAAGCAATTGCTGATAAACTATTTCATCTGCTTTAGAAGTATTCAAATCACCCACAAAAAATTGAGGCACCCCTGCTTCAGCATGAGGTATCATTAATTGATTTTTAATTTCTTCATATTGGATCTGCCTGATTTTTTCTCCGGTCATCTTTCTTCCATCAGCAGCCTGCAGGTGAGTTCCTATGATCTGAACTTTACGATCATTCTTAATTACATCAACAAGTACAGCCCCTTTAACTGCAAAACAATCAGAACCGCCACATACCGAAAAATAAATATCGTCCACCACATTTAAAGGAAGTTTACTGATGATAAAAATACCTGTGCTAACTTTATAGAAATGTTTGTGTTTTGGGCTTCCTGATTGATAAGGGAATTTGCCTTGCAATCCTTTCCAGATGATATTTCTTGCTTTATTATCAAACGCTTCCTGAAAAACAATAACATCAAAGTTCTGATCTTTTAATTGCTCAACAATTGCATGAGCTCTTTTGATCTGCCCATTTTTAAATGCAATTCGCGGACGCATATAAAGATTCCAGGTAAGGATGCTCAATTTTTCACTATCGGTGGATATTTGCTCGGACTGGGCTGTTGCAGTGTTAAAAAAAAACGAACAAAGGAAACAAGGGAATAGTAAAGAAAAAAAATAGTGTTTTAGCATCTGAAAAAAGTTTTAATTTTTGAAACTATATTTTAATATGGAATATTTAATTTTTTATAAATGAAACTTAACAGCCACAAAGGGCCAATCAATAAAAACTGCAAGTCCTTTAAAAACGATGGTTTCTTACCTTCGATATTATGTCCGATAAATTGCCCTACCCAGGCAACAGCAAAAATTACAATTGAAACAAGCCACAAAGGAGGCGTTTCAAGCTTTGCAAGGTAATAGTTCCCAAACACCAACATGGCAGTTACAAACAGCATACCCACAGTTAAAGGAGTTGACAAAGTGGAATAATAAAACAAAGCAAACAACATAAATAAAGTTCCGAAATTAACCGGAAAATTAAATTTATTAAATAATTCCGGAGTAGGAATTGACCACAGAAGTCCAACCAAACTAAACATTATAAGCGGAACACAAATCCAGTGAACGGTCTTATTAGTTTTATTCTGATGGCTTTCTCCGTATTCAATAAGCCATTGGTGAATTGTTTTCATACCAGCTTTCCGATGATTTTTAATGCTCGTAAAGTTAACTAAAAAAAATCACTAAAAAAAACTTTTTATAGTCAGCACTTATACCAAAATGAACCTGGAAATTTTCAATCATTTATTAATAATGTAAATTTATAAAAGCAGACAAAAATAATCCACAGCCTTATTATTAAATACTCGCAGGCATCCTCCATAAAAATACAAAACATCACTGTAACGAGTGACCGATATCATTGAGTAAAAAAGCACTTGGCGATATTTTTGTTTTAAATTTTTATTTCAATTAATCAATACAATAACCTGCATACCGGAAAGCCTTAAACATCTAATTTAATTGATATAAAATGAATCCTTTACAAAAGAAGATGAGAGCCTATATTGTGCCTCAGGAAATAAAAAAGCATGGCTATTATCCTTTTTTCAGAGAAATAGAATCCGCTCAGGATACCGAAGTTATAATTAAAGGAAAAAAAATTCTGATGTTTGGTTCAAATAGTTATTTAGGATTAACCAATCATCCTAAAACCAAAGAAGCTGCAATAAATGCGATCAAAAAATATGGCACTGGTTGTGCCGGTTCCCGTTTTTTAAATGGCACTATCGACCTTCACATCCAATTAGAAAATGTTCTCGCGGATTTTGTTGGCAAACCGGCTGCGATTGTTTTTAGTACCGGACTTCAATCGAACCTTGGAACAGTTTCTACATTAACAGGTAGGAATGATTATATATTAATTGATGAACTTGATCATGCTTCAATAATTGACGGATGCCGTCTGTCATTTTCAAAAACCGTTAAGTATAAGCACAATGATATTGATGATCTGGAAAACATACTCAAATCGTTACCCTCTGCGGGCATTAAACTCATCGTTGTAGATGGTGTTTTTAGTATGGAAGGCGATGTAGCTAATCTTCCTCAAATTGTAAAGGTCGCAGAAAAATATTCTGCCAGTATCATGGTTGACGAAGCCCATTCTTTGGGAGTATTTAGTAAAAATGGTTCGGGGGTATCTGCTCATTTCGGTTTAACAAATAAGATAGATATCATCATGGGAACCTTCAGTAAATCACTTTCTTCTGTTGGCGGGTTTATTGCGAGTGATGAACATACTATCAACTACCTGAAGCATCAATCCCGTTCACTTATGTTCAGTGCCAGTATATCTCCTGCAAATGCAGCAAGTGTTCTTGCAGCAATAGAAATAATTAAATCAGAGCCCGAGAGGATAGAACAATTATGGAAAAATACCAGGTATGCATTAAAAAGTTTGAAAGACCTTGGGTTTGACGTAGGCAAAACCGAAACACCAATAATTCCAATATATGTAAGAGATGATGTCAAAACTTTTAAGCTTACAAAAATGCTTCAGGATGAAGGCGTTTTTGTAAATCCTGTTGTTTCACCGGCAGTAAAAAGTGATTCTTCACTTATCAGGTTCTCGTTAATGGCGACACATACCACTCAGCAAATTGATATAGCAATTGAAAAAATAGATAAAATCGCAAAAATTTTGAATCTGAAAGAACAATTCGTTATTAGTTAAATAGAGCTGTGAAATTATTTAGACCTGATCTAAAACAAGATTAATAACACGTTAAATACATCACATGTTCTATGATTCAGATAAAAGAAGTGAAAACAAAAGAAGAGTTGTCAAACTTTATAAAATTTCCAGACAAATTATATTCAGGAAATAAATTCAGAGTTCCACAACTTCATCAGTATGAAAAATCGATCCTCAAGCCGGAGAAAAATCCGGCTTTTGAATTTTGCGAAGCCAAATACTGGCTGGCTTATCAGAATGATAAAATTGTAGGAAGAATTGCAGGAATTATTAATCGAAAAGCAAACGAAGTATGGAATGAAAAAACGGCCAGGTTTGGTTGGATCGATTTTATTGACAATACTGACGTGTCCACAAATTTGATAAAGGCAGTGGAAGATTGGGGTAAAACAAAAGGAATGACAAAAGTACAAGGACCGATGGGATTTACAGATATGGATCTGGAAGGCATGTTGGTTGAGGGGTTTGATGAAATTGGAACACAAGCCGTTATTTATAACTATCCTTATTATCCTGTTCATTTAGAAAAAAACGGCTATTCAAAAGATGTGGATTGGATACAATTTAAAATAAAAGTACCGGACCAGGTTCCTGAAAAAATAAAAAGAATATCCCAACTTGTTCAAAAAAAATATAACCTAAGACCTTTAAAAGCAACAAACGCAAAAGACATAATTCCGTATGCAAAAAAAATGTTTGGAACTTTAAATGAATCATTTAAAGATCTCTATGGCTTTGTACCCCTTACCGAAAAGCAGATCGACTATTATATCAAACAATATTTTTCGATGGTGCACCCTCCCTATATCTGTTTTGTGCTTGATAGCAATGATGAAGTAGCCGGTTTCGGAATATCTTTTGCTTCTCTTTCTGAGGCACTTATAAAAACGAAAGGCAAATTATACCCTACCGGCTTTATACATATTTTAAAGGCTATGCGCAAAAACAATAAAGTGGATATGCTTTTACAAGGAGTTAAACCGGAATACCAAAATAAAGGAGTACCTGCTATATTTTTTTCAGAAATGATGCAGGCATATATTGACAATGGTGTTAAAACAGCTATTTCCAGCCACGCTCTGGAGACTAATGAAAGCGCGTTTCTAATGTTCAAAGATTACGATCATAAACAACATTTAAGAAGAAGAAGTTATATTAAACATATATAATTAAAAATGAAGAAAATACTTATAACAGGCTCAAATGGATTTATTGGAAGTTTTTTGGTAGAAGAAGCACTCAAAAGAAATTACGAAGTGTATGCAGGAATCAGAAAAACAAGTAATACTGAGTATCTTACTGATCCGAGAATAAAATTCATTGAACTTGATTTTTCAAATCCTAATTTTCTGGACCTTCAGGTATCAAAATTACCCTGTTTTGATTTTGTTATCCACAATGCAGGAACAACAAAAGCATTCAAAAAAAAAGATTATTTTATTTCGAATTACCAGTACACAAAAAATATTGTTGATGTATTGATCAGCCAGAAAAAAGTAAACAAGAAATTTATTTACATGAGCAGTCTCGCTGCTTACGGCCCTGGCGATCCTTTACAACTCAACTCTGTATCATCAACTGATACACCAAAGCCGGTTACATCATATGGCAAAAGTAAACTAGCGTCTGAAAAATATTTAATTTCATTAACCGAATTCCCTCATATTATAATCAGACCAACAGTAGTGTATGGTCCAAGGGAAAAGGATCTTTTTACAATATTCAAACTTATCAATAATAATCTTGAACTATTTGTTGGTTTCAAAAACCAACAGCTGACCTTTATATATGTGAAAGACCTTGTAAAGGCAGTGTTTCAAACGATGGAATCGAATGTTGTAAACAAAGGATATTTTGTTTCAGACGGAAATGTTTATGATGCACAATCACTTGGAGACATTATAAAAAAACAATTAGGAAAAAAAACCGTACGGATATATGTCCCAAAACACCTTGTGCGTGTAATTGCGCTATTCTCAGAGGCATCCAAGTATTTAACCCGCAAACAACCTGTTTTAAATTTTGATAAAGTAAATGAGCTGGAATGTGTTAACTGGAAATGTGACAATAAACCTCTTATTGATGAATTTAATTTTAAATCGGACTATGATCTAAACCGAGGGATTTTTGAAACGATTGAATGGTATAAAAAATCAAAGTGGTTATAACATAGTAAAAACAATGCGTTCACGACATTGATTATAGAATGCAAATAAATATTAATAATAGAATAATTAGCCTCATCAGCGCCTTACTATAAACTTAGAATAGAAACAAAGCCTTCAATAGATTTATTCAAAAGGAATTATGAAAAAAAATTTAATGCTCCTTTTTCCTGCACCATTTTTAGCTTTACACAATAACTGGAAAGAAGCATGGAGCTTTACATCATTCAAAATACAGTCGGCAGTAACGCTTTCAATTTTAGCTTTGCTGGGAGTCAGTATCCCGTCATTTTTCAATTATATACAATCTACACCCGGCTATATAATTAATGATGTAATTTTAAATATACTTCCTGTTCAGGATTTTTCTCTTAGCATTTTCCTGCTGATTTATTCTGTGATATTGCTAACGGCTATCAATCTCAGTACTCACCCGATTCTTTTTTTAAAATGCATTCAGGCTTATTGTTTGTTGGTGGTAATCCGAATTTTTTGTTTGTATATGGTTCCCCTAAATCCCGAGCGCTTAATGATCCCGTTAGATGACCCTTTCGTAGGGCGACTGTTTTACAATGGTACAGTGATAACAAAAGATCTCTTTTTTTCAGGACATGTTTCCACCATGTTTTTATTTTTTCTTGCCATTCCTTTTCGTTCATTAAAATATTTTTTTGCTATCGCCACCATACTGGTGTCGATATTTATTTTGATCCAACATGTACATTATACTATTGATGTGGTTGTTGCCCCTTTTGCTTCATGGATCTCTTATCGCTTGATTCAGAAGATTCCCTGCCGACCAGATAAATGAAATTTTGATTAATTTGAATTAGTGTTAAGCCCTAAAAAAAACAGGGATAACTCATCTGAATTTTTAGAATTTTTATTAAATACTGATTCTTCCAGCCAGCATCAAGACGCTTTTCTTTAACACACGCTTCTTAGAATTTTCATTTTTTGGGAACTACATTTGGCTTTGATTTCTACTAAGATCCCTCCTTGCGCAAGAATGAAACATCAGTTTTACCTTAAGGTGCCTTATAATTTTTTTTTGTTTGTCTACCAATTGAGCTGATAAGATGCAGAATGAATTCTTTTTTATAAGAAATAAAATTATTGAATTAGGCACTTAGATTATAATCGTTTTAATGTGAACGCAGGCTAAATCGTGCGAACGTCATACTGAGCCTGTCGAAGTATTTGGGCTAACCCGCGCCCCCCCTTCGACAAGCTCTGGTGTGACAGCACACATTGTAATATCAAGCATTAGTGTTTATATTATTCATTAAGTGCCTAATTCAATAAAATTATTTTCCTTTCACCCTTTTCTCTTCCAATAGCACATTTACTTTTTTTACTAATTCATACTTTTCTTTTAAATCCATCAATTGATTTTTAAGCACGTTGAATTCCGTATCGCCTTCCGCTGAAGTATATGTTTTCCCTTTTTTTATGCTTTCTGTATTTTCTATATTTGGCGGCAGTTTATGATTAACGAAAAAAGTAAAAAAATCATAATTAAGTACTTTACAAAATTTTTGAAGCAAAGCTGTATCAATTGATTCTCTTTTAAAAATACCATAAATATTTTGCTTGGATGTATTAATGGATTTCGCCAATTCTGTGGTACCTATTCTTAATTCTTTTGCTTGTGATTTTATTTTTTCACCAATGTGTATTTTCATAAGTACAAAATTGGCATACTAAAAGGCATTTATGAATTAATTAAATATATAATTAATTTACTTAAAGTAAATTTTTAATTGTTTTA
Organism: Bacteroidia bacterium; assembly: GCA_030654175.1. Classification (GTDB taxonomy): domain Bacteria; phylum Bacteroidota; class Bacteroidia; order 2-12-FULL-35-15; family 2-12-FULL-35-15; genus 2-12-FULL-35-15. Next base: position 129,229 of record JAURXZ010000013.1, on the reverse strand, counting down.
TATAAAATATTTATTTACTTTCGTGAAGATTACATTTTTAAACAATCATTAATATATAATTCGTCCTTATATGAAAGTTGAAAAATATATTGCAGCCAATGACGAGACGAAATCGGAAAATTTAATCATTGAACATGTCTCGCACGACTTAAAAGGACTAATTGGACAAATTGGTAGTTTGAATGAAATTCTGAAAAACAAATTACAAAGTAACGATGATTCTGAAATACATCAAATCCTTGTATATATTGATTCCTTATGCGAACAAGGGAATGAAATTACAAACGACTTACTGGAAACTTCTGAATTAGAATCGCATGAAGATGCCCCCCTGGAAAGGTGTTCTCTTGATCAACTTATTATTCAACAAGCAATAATTTATAAACTTCAAGCCGATAAAAAACAAATTATTTTTCAAACAATAATTCCTGATAAACAATTTATTTTTGAAATCAACAGATCCAAATTTATTCGAGCATTAGATAATTTGTTTTCTAATGCACTTAAGTTTACCGGGAATCAAGGACAAATAAAAATTATTCTATCTGATAAAGAAGGGAAAGCCAACATTGCCGTAAGTGACACTGGAATAGGAATACCACATGAATTGCAAAAAGAAATCTTTAAAAAATATTCAAAAGCGAGGCGTTATGGAATACAAAATGAAAAATGCACCGGTTTGGGACTTTATATTGTCAAAAAAATAATTGATTTGCACAAAGGGAAAGTTTGGTTTAGCAGCGAAAAAAATAATGGAACAACTTTTTACATAGAGCTGGATAATGGGACTATAATATAGTTAAGAGTCCTAAAAAAAAGCTATACTAATGAGCCAAATCAAAACAGGGCAGTAACTGAAAAACAAAAAGATGAACTCTTTAGGCTAAATCTTTTTGCGTTTATAAAGAAACATGACAATTCGTATGCGTATATTGCCTTTCAAATTATAACATAACCCGGTTAGTCCTTCTAAAAGAAGATATTGAAATTAAAAAAAAGTAAGAAGGGGAATATTACTGGTCCTCTTTTGTTCTAACGCCACATCCAATGTTTTACTAAATATACTTAAAAAAAATCCATCATTTGATTTTAAATAATGGATTTCTATTAATCTTGCCTCTTTAGAAATAAAAAATAAATAGTAACCATCAGTACTCCCATAGCAGCAAAAGCAAAAGTTACCGCTGGACTATAGCTTACCCAAAGCAAACCTGCAACACTGCTTGCAAACAAAGCTGCGATGCTTGCACAACTTGCATAAAAACCTATGGCGGTTGCCGTTTCCGAATGAGGAACGACCTTAGTTATCCATGCTTTTGAGACACCTTCGGTAGCGGCAGCATAAACACCATATACAAAAAATAAGATGTACAACATCAGTTCATTTTTCACAAAAACCATTCCTCCATATACTGTCGCAAATAATAATAAACCAATAATAAAAGTCAGTTTCATTCCAATCCTATCTGCCATCGCACCAAATGGATAAGCAAATAAAGCATAAACCAAATTGTAAAATACATAAACCGCTATAATGTGTAAATCACCGATACCATTATTTTTGGCCATTAATAATAAAAACACATCAGAGCTATTGAACAAAGTAAAAAACAATAGTCCAACAGCTAATTTTTTATAATCCGGCTTAGCTGTTTTCCAATAAGAAAAATAAGAAAAGAAATTCCCTTTTGCGATCTTCACTTCCAACACTTTTTGTTTTTCTTTAATAATAAAAGTAAGCGCAACTCCTATTAACCCCGGAGCGAAGGCAATTAAAAAAAGAGGCTGATAATGACCTGGATAAAAAAACAAAAATATTAAAGCCAACAAAGGCCCTATAGCTGCACCCAATGTATCCATTGACCGATGCAGACCAAACACCTTCCCTCTGTTTTCTTTTGAGCTTTCATCCGACAACATAGCGTCACGTGCACCCGTGCGAATTCCTTTGCCAAGCCTGTCAGTACTACGAGCCAATAAAATCCAAAAGGGGTAAGTGAAAACAGCCATTAATGGTTTGGAAATGCTACTCAAAAAATATCCTAATTTTACAAAAGGTAAACGCTGACCTCTTTCATCGGATAGCTTCCCGAAATAACCTTTTGAAACGCCCACAATTGCTTCGGCAAGACCTTCTAAAATGCCAATCCACAAAGCAGTAAAACCAATCGTTTTGAGATACAGAGGCATCACAGGATATAACATTTCACTGGCAATATCAGTGAATAAACTAACAAAAGAAAGTATCCAAATAGTTCGGGTAAATATTTTTTGCTTAGCCATGTTTTTTTAATAGTTACCGCTAAGAAATAAGATACTATTTTTTCAACCAAGTAATTTATACAAAACAGATTCTTTGTTTTTTTTAGTCTTTGAGAGACATTTTTTTACTTCACCAAAAAAGAAATCGGTTTTCCTGTACAACCATTCGGAAATTGAATATTCAACATCATCGCTAATGTGGCCGCAACATCAGTAATGTAAACCTGTTCGGCTGAACTACCATGTTGGATGTTCCAACCGTGAAAAATTAATGGAACATGTGTATCATAACTATATGGTGAACCATGTGTTGTTCCTGTTTTCGAATAACCATCAACCCAGCCCGGCAAATAATTTACCAGAACATCGCCCGATCGTTTTGCATTAAACCCTTTTTGCATTAAATAACGAGACCCCTCTGTAAAGGATGCATTATTTAATGTTGTAGCAGTAAGCACCTCGGCCACACCTTCTGCATTTAGCAAAAATGCAGCAACATCATTCTGCACTTTTTCTAATTCCAATTTTTTATTATCAATTGCTGCATGATTTAAAAAAACTTGCTGATTCTCAAAAGAAAGCGCCAAAGTATCACCATGAGATTTTAATAAATGATCTTTTAAATCTTTCAGTATTTTCGACTCTGCAACATAACCTGCAGGAATTTTCAGATCAATCAAATATGACGGAACTTCAGGTGCTGCATGGTCTGCCGTTAAGAAGATCAACGCATTATTTTCCCCAACATGCTCATCAATAAATTTTAAAAGTTCTGCCAGGTCTTTATCTAATCGAATATAATCATCCTCTTGCTCAACAGAATTTGGACCGTAGGCATGGCCAATATAATCAGGTGAAGAAAATGAAACAGCTAAAAAATCTGTAGCTTCAGATTTTCCCATATTTTCATTTTTCATTACGTCAATTGCAAAATCTTTTGTTAACGAATTCCCAAAAGGAGTACTTCTGATCATGTTCAAACCACCATTGGCTTTCATCAGGTCCGGTAAATTGTGCGGAAACACTGGTTTAGTTTCGCCTTTAGCAACAAATTCATATTTATTATCATCAGGTAAACTTTCAGTATACATTTCTATTGGCAATAAGGTGGTCCAGGGCTTGCTCAAATATTTTTTAGCCAATTCTTTTTTATTAAATTCCTGAACCCATAGTGGTAAATCTTTCATATAATAAGTACTTGTAATAAAACCACCAATACTCCCATCGTACCAATAAGCAGCATTTGCAATATGTCCCGCAGGCAATATGGAGCTGCGATCTTTCAAGGCTACACCAATTACTTTTGATTTCATATTTGATGAAATACGTAATTCATCAGTTATGGTACTTGTAAGCATATTAACAGGTGAGCGTTTACCTTCATTTGCGGTGGTTCCTACCCCCATTGAATTTTTATCTCCTGCGCAGTATAAATTTTTTCCAGTTGTTTTATCATACCAATCATTTGCAATAATACCATGTACTGCAGGGGTTGTTCCTGTGTATATCGAAGCGTGGCCTGGACCGGTGTAGGTCGGCACATAATTAAAATTAGTATTTCTACAGAAAAAACCTTCATTCACTAAACGTTTAAAACCATCGTTCCCAAACTTATTCCAATAGCGATAAATATAATCGTAACGCATTTGATCAACCACAATTCCAACAACCAGTTTTGGTTTAGAAGGCATTGCAATTGCAGCTTCTGTTTTTACAGGTGCTTGAGCAAAAAGACTTAGTGCAAAAACACAGGCGACAATACTTAATTGATATTTCATATTTCTTTTAATTTATCGCCCTGACAGGGTTTCCCCCCCTGTTAGGGTTTATTTTTTATTATTTCAATCTATTTACTCTTTCTGCACCGATTAAATAACCTTGAAATTGTTAAATTAAATTGGTTGAGTTCCGCATTCTTTCAGAATTGTATTTTAAAATTCCTTCTCACTTTCAACACCAAACAATTTACCTTTTTTCCAAAGTTGAAGTTCTTCTTCCAAATATTTACTGTTTCGTTTTGTTAGCTCAGATGGATCCAGATCGCTCAAATCGGGCTTACCTGCATTTACCCATGCGGTATACCAAAAATTAGCAGTGGCATCAATAGATGCACGCATTTGTTTTTCTACCATTCCGTTTAATGCGCTGTGCAATTGAGTTGCATATTCATCAGAGAAAATTTTTGAATTATATTTACTCTTCACTTCTTTTCCTTCGCTACCGGTTTTAAAAATTTTAACCTCCGAAATCTTTTTCCTTAATTCACGGTCAGTAAATAAGAGTGTATCTTTCAAACGATGCGATGACATAATGATTCTCCATGTCTCTTTTCGAACATCTTCAATAAATTTAACTTCATTTGAATGAAAATTATATCCCTTACCAAATAATTCTGGCAAGCGTGATTCCCATAAAGCATGTATCCCCTTTTGATCGGTCATCTGCCCGTCATAATTCGCAGAAGTATGCAATGGCATATGCGCATCGCCAATATAATGGCCAAGATCAGCAGCAATGAAAAGAATTTCTGTTTTCTTTTTCTCTTTAAAAGCTTTGGTCAGTTTGCCCATTAGATCTTCCATATACCAAGGTAAAATTCCATTTTGCTGAAGAAATTTTTCATCATATCTACTTTTCGCTTCTGTCAAGGTTTTCGGTAAACTATCCAAAGCACCAAAATTTTCCAGATCAACAAAATGTCGCGGTCCTTCGGCCTTATCATTGATTGTATGTTTACGTAAATCAGGAACAGTAGCTTCCTGTGTAATAAAATCAATGTGATTATAGAAAAAACTTTGAAGCGGAGCCGGCAATGAAAATACTGCGGCCCTGTTAATATGTTCATGTCCAAAAGTACCCCAGGATATTAATAAAGAAGATAAACCTGCAATACAAAAAATAATTACTAATTTTTTCATATGATTTTTTTATGACTTATTTATACTTGTTTTGTTAAAAAATAAATTAATGCAACACATACGGTTACACTTATCAAAATATTTGCAATCGCGATCATTAAATTCCCCGATCGCATTAGCTCCACTGTTTCGAAACTAAATGTGGAAAATGTGCTGAAACCACCACAAAAACCTATCAGAATAAACATTCTTAAACCCGGATTAGTGATCAATTTTTCACTAAACATTCCAACTGCAAGTGCAAGTATCAAACAACTGATAATATTTGAACATAATGTAGCAACAGGAAAAACAGATTTAAAATTTGACTGAACAAAGGCTCCAATACCAAAACGGGAAATGCTCCCCAATCCGCCACCCAAAAATATCAAAAGCAAATTATTCATGAGTTAATTCAATATTATTTTTAGATCTTTAAATCTTAGTTTTGGTCGTAAGGACAGAAATTCAAAAGAAGTACAATCAATTTCAATGTTCTTACAAATATAAAATTTTATTTTTTACGATGTCGTTCATGTAACCACTTATTTGCTTTAAAACACAGGTAAGATGTGCCTGCACCAATGGCAGCACCTGCTAAAACATCACTCGAATAATGTACTCCCAGGTCCATCCTTGAGTAGCCCACAGAACCGGCCCAAACAAATGATGGTGCAACAATATACCATTTGGGGAAAGCCAAAGATAAGGATGTAGCGGTTGCAAAGGCATCTGAAGTATGTCCTGAAGGAAACGATGGACTTCCTGCATTCATTACTTTATCTATAACAGGATAAGTGACAAATGGCCTTTCCCGCTTCACAGAATACTTCAAACCTGTTGTAATTCCTGCTGCTATCAATAACGAAGCTCCAATATATACGCCTTTATTTTTAATGGTGCTATCCTGTTTCAAAAAACCGACACCAAGAACCCCTATGGGAACTCCCACGCTAACAGGAACAATAGAATTGCTAATAAAAATAAATGTATTATCTAATTTTTTATTGCGGTTGAGATTAATACTTTTCAAAATATCAATGTCCGGATTTTGTGCAGATATATTAAGATTCAGAGAAATAAAAAAAAGAAAAATATATTTCATTCCGTTTTATATATTTTATTCTGAACAAAAACATACATTTTAAAAACAGCAACACCAATCCCCATTCCTACAATTGCGCCAACAGCAACATCAGCAGGATAATGCACACCACTGTAAATGCGACTGTATGCAACTAATGAAGCCCATAAAAAAATAAGGGAACCAAAATAATTGATTCTTCCTCTAAAGAATAAACTTAAGAACATAGCCAATGCGAATGTGTTGGCAGCATGAGAAGAAACAAAACCATAAGCACCGCCACAGTGTCCGTTTAGCAGATGAACTTTTGCTTGTATCAGTAAATTATGACATGGACGTAACCGAAGAAAAATATTTTTAAATGCATGTACTGAGATCTGGTCGCTCAATAAAATAAGCAATGCTGCAGCAAGTGCCACTAACCAAACTCGTTTGCCCACCTGTTTGAAGGCCAAAAAAAAGAGAAATAAATAAAGAGGAACCCAAAAAAGTTTATGGCTAAACCAATACATCACCACATCAAAAAATCCATTGTGCTTACTGTTAAAAAAAAGAAACAGTTGAGTATCGAAGTCTTTTATAGTGTTGATAAAATCCAATTAATATTTTATTAAAAAATAAAAATATATCTCATTCTAATAATCAAAGCCGGTATCCTTGCTATTTAACTGTTTCCAAAGTTCATCTTTTAATTCAATTAAACCTTGCTGGCTTTGAGATGAAAAATAAACTACAGGAACCGTTTTCTTTTCTTTAAAACGTTTGTTAACGTCTTTTTTTAATTCCGCTAATAATTCTGCATCAAGCATATCACATTTTGATATCGCTAAAATTCTTTTTTTATGAAGTAATTCGGGATTATATAGATCCAACTCATTCAATAAAATTTTATATTCCTTAATGATATCATCGCTATCGGCAGGAACCAGAAATAATAAAGAAGAGTTACGTTCAATATGGCGCAAAAAACGAATTCCCAAGCCTTTACCTTCACTTGCTCCTTCAATGATCCCTGGAATATCGGCCATAACAAATGATTGATAATCCCTGTATTTAATAATTCCTAAATTAGGAACAAGAGTAGTAAAAGGATAGTTTGCAATTTCCGGCTTAGCAGCAGATACTACTGAAAGAAGGGTAGATTTACCGGCATTAGGGAAACCTACCAGACCAACATCTGCTAAAAGTTTTAATTCTAAAATTTTCCAAATATCCTGTCCATCTTCGCCCGGTTGAGCAAAGCGTGGAGTTTGATTGGTTGATGATTTAAAATGATCATTACCTAATCCACCTCTTCCTCCAGGAACAACGATTTTCTCTTCCCCTTCTTCTGTGATCTCCCCTTCTATTTCCCCTGTTTCGGCATCTCTTATGATCGTACCTAAAGGCACTTCTAAAATTTCATCTTTACCTTCTGCACCTGTCATACGTTGAGTTCCTCCACCTCCACCAGGTTCTGCAATTACGTGTTTACGGTATTTTAAGTGAATGAGTGTCCAGAATTGTTTATTGCCTCGAACAATAACATGACCTCCACGTCCACCATCACCACCATCAGGACCACCTTTAGCAGTTAATTTACTACGATGCAAATGCGCTGAACCTGCGCCCCCCTTACCTGAACGGCAACAAATTTTTACATAATCAACAAAATTACTATCAGACATATTTTTTATATTTCGTACTTCGATTTGTTTTTTAATGACGTGGTTCAAAAGCATTAAACACAATTTGCTTACCCACTGCCTTCAACAAGCTTTGATTTACCAATCCCCATTTCACACTGAGCCTGTTGATTGTGTGAGTGGCATTTAACCTTTACTGATCCTTTACCTAAACGAAAAAAGGAATTGTTTTATTTTGAATGTTTGAAATTAGAGTCAACATTAAGTTGAACAAATGATACGCATCATTTTAATTCATCAATTTTTGCACACAACGAATTAAAAATTTCATTTATCTCTCCAATTCCATTAATTCCTTTGTATTTACCTTGCGCTGTAAAATGATCTTTTAAGGGCAATGTTTCGTTTTTATATACATCAATGCGTTTCTGGATAACTTCCGGATTCGCATCATCAGGTCGTCCCGATGATTTAGCCCGTTCAGCAAGGCGTTGACGCAATTCATCTTCTTTTACTTCCAACGAAAGTACAGCGGATAAAGATTGTCCCCTTTTAGATAAAAATATATCCAAAGCCTGGGCCTGAGCAATTGTACGGGGGAACCCGTCAAAAATAAATCCTTTTGCATCCGGATATTTATTTACTTCGCTTTCCAGCATACGTATTGTTACCTCATCCGGCACCAATTGCCCTTTATCCATAAAACTTTTGGCAAGCATACCTAATTCTGTTGCCCCCTTTATATTAGCACGAAATATATCACCTGTTGAAAGATGGATCAATTGATATTTCGCAATTAATTTTTCTGACTGAGTTCCTTTCCCTGCGCCTGGAGGTCCGAATAAAACAATGTTTAGCATGTTCAAATTTTTGATAAAATTCTACAATTTATTTTTTCTCATCAGCTACATAATCCAACACATATATATCAGCCAGATTGCGACCAAGTCCGTTGTAATCAAGGCCATACCCAACCAAAAAATCATTGGGAACCACTATTGCAGTGTACTCGATAGGAATAGTTTTAGTATATGCTTCAGGCTTAAAAAGAAGGGTGGCGATCTTTATCTCAGAAACACCCAATTCTTTCAATTGTTCTGCAATATTTTCGATGGTATTGCCGGTATCGACAATATCTTCAATAATAACAACAGTGCGGCCTTTGATATCTTCGTTGATTCCGATCAGCTGTTTAATAGTGCCGGTAGAGGAAGTGCCTTCATAAGATGCAAGTTTCATAAAGGAAATTTCACATTCCACATTTACTTTTTTCATCAGATCTGATGCAAACATAAAGGACCCATTCAACACCGCTAAAAACAAAGGTTTTTTGTCTTTTAAATCAATGTTTATTTGTCGTGCTACATCTGAAACAGCCTTGTGAATTTCGGCTGCACTTATTTTTATTTTAAACGTATGTCCGTGTATTACTACCTTACTCATAAATCTGCTTTTAAGGCTACAAAATTACATAAAATAAGCCTTCACTAAACGTATGATTTTATTTATTTATATAAGGAAAAAAAACTATTTTTACCAATCAGAATTGGATAATTGGTGAAATATAGAATTGGATAATTCAAAATTACTCAAATCTCCCATCACCAGTTCACAAAATCCCTAAATCTATAAATCAACATTATGATCCCTAAGGTAAGTATTATTATGGGCAGTACAAGCGATATGCCTGTTATGCAAGAGGCTGCAAAGATCCTCAATGAATTTAAGATCCCTTTTGAAATTAATGCATTAAGTGCTCATCGTGTGCCGGAACAAGTGGCGGAGTTTGCAAAAAACGCACATACTAAGGGAATTCGTGTAATTATTGCGGGTGCAGGTGGTGCCGCCCATTTACCGGGTGTGGTGGCTGCTTTTTGCCCGATTCCTGTTATTGGTGTGCCTTGTCGTTCATCTATTTCTATTGACGGATGGGACTCTGTATTGTCGATCCTACAAATGCCTCCCGGTATTCCCGTGGCTACAGTTGCTCTGGATGGTGGACAAAATGCGGGAATACTTGCAGTTCAAATTCTTGCAACAGGCGATAATGACTTATTACAAAAAGTAATTGATTTTAAAGAAAACCTGAAAAATAAAGTTTTAAAAGCAAATAAAGAGCTTAGTGAAATAAAGTTCGAGTTTAAAACAAATTAACAAAGGAAGGGGCGTCCAAGCCTCAGCCCTCAGCAAAGGAAAGGGCGAGATTTAAAGAAAAAGGAAAGAAGAACAACTATTAACTCCAATAACGATGCGTATTAAAAGTCTCCTTAACTATTTATACTCTGCAATTACCTTTCTTCTAAGGGGAAAAATTAAGAAAGGGGCACTATCTGTTTGTTTAATAAGTTTTGTTCTTCTTTCAAAAGCAGGCAATGAAAATTTTCCGATCGGTGCCCGTTCCGCTGCAATGGGCAATGCCTCGGTCTCATTAAGCGATGCTTGGAGCGCGCAGCATAACCAGGCAGGACTAGGATTTATGAAGAATTTTTCTGCCGGGGTATATTACGAAAACCGCTTTTCATTAAAAGAATTAAGTTTGAAAGGAGCGGTAATTGCACTCCCTATAAAAGGTGGAGCATTTGGTTTATCAATTTCTAATTTCGGATATTCTCTTTTTAGTGAGAACAAATATTGTTTTTCTTTCGCTAAAGCCTTTAGTGATAAGTTCTCTATGGGTATTGCCATGGATTATTTAACTACCAAAATTTCGGAAGGTTATGGAAGTAAAGGTGCATTAGCTGCAGAATTTGGCATCCAGGCTAAACCTATAAAAGGCTTAACCATTGGCGCTCACATATTCAATCCTACCCGTGCAAAATTATCCGATTATAATAATGAACGCATACCTACCATCATTCGTTTAGGAGCGGATTATAATTTTTCCGACAAAGTTACTGTAGCCGTTGAAACTGAAAAAGATATGTCCAAAAAATCAATATTCAAAGCCGGTATAGAATACAAAGCAGTAAAAGAATTTTATTTACGCGCAGGTATAGCTACCAACCCAACATTAAGTTCATTTGGATTTGGATTGAATCTTAAAAACTTCAAGCTCGACATTTCAGCCAACTATCATCAGGTGCTTGGTTTCAGCCCGCAGTTTGGTTTAACTTACGTATTCGGAGAAAATAAAGAGGCAATTAAGTAATAGGGAATTTAATAGGTAATATTTGAAAAGTCATACTATTATGAAACCAAAAGCTCTATTTTTAGCAGTAACATTACTTATTACTTTTTTAATATTAAATATTACATGCGCTTTCGCTCAGGATACCATCCCTTTAAAAACCGATGATAGCGATATTCAGCAGCAACTTGAGAACATTGCAGAAAACAGCGAAAATGAAGATGCTGATTACACTAACCTTCTGGAAGGTCTGATCTATTACAAAGAGCATCCTATCAATCTTAATAATACCAACAAAGAAGAATTACAACAACTTACTTTTTTGAATGATATCCAAATAAATTATCTTCTCAGGCACATTGAAAAAAATGGTAAGCTCATCACCATTTATGAATTGCAAACTATCACTGGTTTTGATCTGCAAACCATAAAAAAAATATTACCATATGTGCGTGTTACAGACCTCTTTACTTCAGCACATTTCGACTTGCAGGAAATGTTCCGCAACGGACAAAATGTAGTTCAGATCCGTTTTGCACAAACACTTGAAAAACAAACAGGTTTTTCAGCAATAGATAGCGCAGCTTTATATAAAAGCCCTAATTCACGCTATATCGGAAGTCCTCAAAGATTGTATGCCCGTTATCGATTTACTTATGGAACTAATGTTAGCTGGGGAATAACAGCGGAAAAAGATCAGGGAGAATTGTTGTTCAAAAACAAACAAAAATTCAAATACGACTGGTACGAAAAATCATTGAACGGAAATCAAGGCAATGGTTTTGATTTCTACTCTGCTCACTTATTTTTAAAGAACATACGTTTTGTTAAAGCGCTGGCCATTGGCGACTACCAGGCAACTTTCGGGCAAGGGTTAACCTGCTGGAGTGGATTAGCATTTGGTAAAAGCGCTGATATCATGAGTGGAAAAAAATCAGCAGCAGGAATTCGCCCTTACACCTCTGTGGATGAAAACAGGTTCTTACGTGGAACGGCTGCTACTGTTGGCTTTAAAAAGTTTGAAGCAACAGCATTTTATTCCCGTAAAAAAATTGATGCTAACGTTTCAGATACATTAGAAAGTGGTGAGATTGCGGCTATATCATCATTACAGGAAACAGGATATCATTCCACATCAAGTGAATTAGCCGATAAACATACAATAACGCAAACCATATATGGAGGAAATATCGCATACAAAGGGCGAAGATTAAGTTTAGGAGTTACAGCCGTTAACTACAGTTTAGATAAAAAATTTAATCGTGCTTTATCTTATTACAACCAATTTGAATTTTCGTCAACACAAAATTTCAATATTGGTATTGACTATAATTATGTTTTCCGGAACTTCAATTTTTTCGGTGAAGAGGCAAGAAGCCAAAATGGTGGTATGGCTTTCTTAAATGGTGTGATAATAAGTCTTGATCCACGTTTATCATTCACCCTTTTGCATCGTAATTACCAACGTAATTATCAAAACTTATTAAGTAATGGCTTTGCTGAAAGCACCATTGCTGCTAACGAAAAAGGCACCTATATCGGAATTGCAGCCAAACCGAATAACGTGATAACATTCACGGCTTATTATGATCGCTTTGAATTCCCCTGGATGAGATACCAGGCGAATGCACCATCTTATGGAAATGATTATGTAGCGCAGCTTAACTACACTCCATCAAAAAAAGTGGATATGTATTTCCGTATCCGCGATCGTGATAAACAAAAAAACACCTCCGAAACTGAGGCTATCGTTGATTACTTAGTACCATTGAGTCAAACCAACTATCGTTTTAATATTTCATACAGCATTATGCCTTCCGTTAAATTAAAGAACAGGGTGGAATTGATCGATTATAAATTAGACAATAACAAAACACAAAAAGGATATTTGGCTTACCAGGATGTTACTTATAATAAAATAGGGACGCCTCTTTCGGTGACCTTACGTTATTCCCTTTTCCAAACGGATAGTTACGATTCCCGCATTTATGCCTATGAAAGCGATATGCCCGGGGCTTATTCTATTTTATCGAATTATTACCGTGGATCACGCTTTTACATAATGCTTGATTATAATATTACCCGGAGAATTGAAATATGGCTACGTTACTCACAAACGTATTACGATAATAAAAGTATTATCAGCGAAGGTTCGCTAACCGAAATTAAAGGCAATACCAAATCTGAGATTAAAGCGCAGGTGAGATTTAAGTTTTAATCTCGCACTAAATCAGTCTTTATTTTTCCTGTTAAATACTAATCTATTTTACGATTTTTTTATTGGGGCGTTCCAATTCTTGAAAAAGAATTGGCGGGCTTTCCGCTTCAATCTTTTCTAAACAGAAAAGGATTTCAGCTGCAATCCCTAACGCTGCATTATCTGATAATATGAAAGAACCCTTTTTGAGGTTCTATTAATTTTGGTCCTGAAAGTATAAAATAATACACCCCATCCTGGTATTTAGCTCCTGACCAGTCGTTTTGATAATTTGTAGTTTCAAATATTTTTAAGCCCCACCTGTCGAAAATACTTAAGGCTGTATTTGGATAAAAATCTAAATTTTTCAAATAAAACAATTCATTTAATGAACTCCCTTTTCCGTTAGGAGTTAATACATTCGGTACATTCAGATCGCAGGAGAAGAAAACAACCTTGGCCGAATCAGTAATAGTGGCACAATCATTTGTAACATTAACATAATAAGTTCCACTTGCTGTTGCCTGCGCCACTGTATCGGTAGAACCTGTATTCCATAAATAACTGGAACCCGCTCCACCACCCGTTACACTGAGCATTAACAGATCATTGATACATCGCGTGGTATCACTTACCAAAGGTTTTGGATCATCTAAAAAATCTATTGTATAGGTGTTTGTCATATTACAAACATTCTCAGTAACAATAACCTGATATTCACCTATTTTATCAACTGTGACCAAAGGATTTAATACAGTTGCACTTGATCCGAAAACAGCATTGCCTCCAGCAGGCTGGCCCACAACAGTCCAGTTCACTGTGCCTGGTGCTCCAACTCCTGTTAATTGATAAAACATGTCGCATGTTTCAACCGGTAATACTGATCCTGTAAGCCCCACCACATGAATGGTAACCGTAGTATCATAACTGCAACCAAAGTTATCAGTTACTGAAAAAGTATAGGAATGAGGGCCAATAGCGCTAGGTTGAACAACAATAGCAGTATCACCCTGACCGGAAATAATTGTTGGATCCGCTTGCCAGCCTTCCGAAACAATATCAGGTGTATAATATTCAGTATTGGGATTTATCACCGGATTAAAGAAAATACCCCACTCAAAAATATAACCATCATCCACTCCCTGGTTATCCCTTACAGTTATTGACCAGTTACCATTAATAGGGCAACCAATAAAATTTGAAAAATTTTGTTCCGGTTTATAAACTCCAGCCGACATTGCCTGACCGAAAGATGGGGTTGTCACTGCTGTAAAACCACTGGCAGCAAACTGAGCCGGAAAGGTGCCCCAAACAGCATTATCAGCAAAACAATATTCCCAACCTATACCAGGTGTTCCATTTCCGTTATCATCAGCTTGTCCTAAAAATGTACCTCCTCCACCAAATCCTCCGGCAACCAAACCTCCAAAACCATTAAAACTGTTGAATATCGTTGTTTGTGTTCCATTAGGACAAGTAAGTACCATTTCTATATCACCTAAAAAAGAATGTTCCATGGTAACACACATTTGTTGTATATCCGAAGCACTGGTAATAGTTTGCCCGGAGTTAAAATCACTAATAGCAATATTAGTAGTATAATTTGTCCCTGAACCATCAGGTAAGTAGGTAAGACCTGCAAATACACCTCCAACCTCAAATGAAGTTTGTGTTCCATTAACGCCAATAGTATCTGTATTAGTAGCTCCACCAAGTATAGTAGTTGATTGGCCTATACAAATGGTATCATCAAGCGCTCCTCCCATTTCAGCAAAACTTGGAATTGTTGAAACCCTTACCTTACATTTTATTACCTGGATAAGATTTGAAGGATCTGTCATTCTCAATGTCACTAAATAACCTGATCTGTTAGGTGGTTTAAACCATACCGAATCATTAGTGGAAGTGGAACCATCACTGATATTCCATAAATAAGTACAGTTATTATCATTCTGAACATATCCCGGAAATGTAGCCGGTGGTAATGGTGCAAAAGGATAAGTTCCTGTTGCAACAAATAAGATGGAATCTTCAAAACAAATATCAGCATAACCGGTATCAACCGGACTTAGAAAATCAGGTCCTGCACCATTTAAAAATGCCTGGATATGCGGATTGAAAGGTTGTGGAGGATTACTACAGGAAATATTTGCAGCCCAACCTGTTCCTGCCGTTGCTCCATCCGAAACAAATTTAAAAGTTAAACAACCACTCGGATTATTAAAACTGGCCGTAATAAAAAAACCATTGGGATTGGTAATACTATTGTATGCCCCCAAAAGAGCAGCAGATGTGCTTGAGCCATCATAAATATAGAGTGTATCTGAGGCATCCACGTTCCATGAAAAACCAATGTTAGTAGCAAATGCCACTGAAATTTTACTACCACTCACCAGGTCCGGACAAATGGTAATGACCTCACTTTCATTATTACCATAATCTAAAGCGGCATCCCCTGAATCAAAAAAATTCTGAACCGATCCATCATTGAACGAAGGGCAATTGATTGGGTTAGAGGGCGCATTATCAGGGCCCGTTATTAAAATCTGAGCCTCTGATAAATTAACTATCAATACTGCAAAAAACAAGGAGGTAACTAATTTCTTTATCATCACTGAATCATTTTTTTGTTGATGCTACAAACTTTTCTTTAATCTGCTCTTCGGATATGATCACTAATAATTTGTTACTACCTTCAATACGACAGTACTGGTAGTCCTTTTCCAAAGGAATATAATGCAGATCAAAAATATTTATATTATTCATATTCGGTATTTTCACTACTCCTTTAATTTCATGTGAATCAATTTTATCAATTGGCAGATCCATAACCTGAAAGGCATTTGCTACATAAAAATTCCAATATGCATAAGCAATAGGGTTTGCAACCTCCATTTCAACCAATTCGTCTTTTGTAAATTTTGAAAGCAAACGCGGATCAAAACTTTTACTTTGCGCATTTACCGAACAGGCAAACAGAACAAAGGTTATTAATATCAAACATTTTTTCATATTTATCAGGGTGTTGAAATTGGGTTGAAAGGTAAATGTAAAACATTTATTTAAACCTGCAAAGGCAGATGTACTTTTTGATTAAAAGGTTGCATTATTATTCAATTTACCAATTTGCCAATTTATCAGTAGGCAAATTTAACAATTTCACAATTTATCAGTAAGCAATTAAAAGTAGGGCAATTGTTACATAAAATGTGTGAAAATTTACATTTTAAGAATTTGACAATTTATTAGTAGTCAATTAAATTAGGCCTAGTGTTGTATAAAATGTGTAAAATTGTTGAATTGTAAAATTTACAAAATTGTAAAATGGCACTCCTTTTATCCTCCGAATACAAAATCAATTACCGAAAAACATTCGTTCTTGCCTTACCATTAATGCTGAGCCAGTTAGGGCATATTATGGTAGGTGTTGTAGACACGGCCATGGTAGGGCAAATTGGCACTGTTCCTCAAGCCGCGGTGGCATTGGCAAATAGTCTTTACTATTTGGTTTTGGTGTTTGGTCTGGGGATCTCTTATGGCATCACCCCATTGGTGGCTGCTGCCGACAGCACTAAAAATTATTCAGAAAACGCGGCCTTATTAAAGCATGGCATCATTATTAATACTGCTATTGGCGTACTTTTATTTTTGTTGTTACTTTTAATATCCCCTGTTTTGAACCTCTTTAACCAAAAACAGGAAGTGGTGGATATGGCCATTCCTTTTTTAAATGTGATGATGCTTGGCATGATACCGCTGTGTGTGTTTTCAGGATTCAAGCAATTTACCGAGGGGCTTTCTTATACCGGCATAGCAATGATAATTACGGTTGGTGCCAACCTGATGAATGTTCTACTTAATTATTTAATGATATTCGGGCATTGGGGTTTTCCTGAAATGGGCCTGATGGGTTCGTGCTGGGCAAGTTTTATTTCCCGTGTAGCAATGGCTTTAGTGATGTTTCTGTATGTTTATTATAACAAACCTTTTAAAGTTTACTGGCAGGGGTTTAATTTCAAAAACATTTCCATCCCCTTAACAAAAAAGATCTTAGGCCTTGGTATTCCATCAGGCTTGCAATGGGCATTTGAAGTAGGTGCTTTTAGTTTTGCCGTAATTATGATCGGGTGGATCAGCCCGGCAGCACTTGCTGCACACCAGGTAGCCCTATCAATTGCGGCAGTTACCTACATGATGGCGAGCGGGTTATCTGCAGCTGCATCGGTACGGGTTGGAAATCAATTGGGCTTAAAAAGCCGTGAAGGCGTTCGGGTGGCGGGTTTCTCTGCTTTTGCTATGGTATTGGTATTTATGAGTATTACAGCTATTTGCCTGGTGGTATTTCGCGAAGTATTGCCTATCTTTTTTAATAAAGAAATTGAGGTAATTTCTATCACCTCTTCTTTATTGATAATTGCAGCATTCTTCCAACTAAGCGATGGAGTGCAGGTAGTTGGTTTAGGTGCTTTGCGCGGAATTAAGGATGTAAGGATACCAACCGTTATAACCCTTATTGCTTATTGGGGGATTGGTTTACCAATGAGTTATGTATTTGGCTTTGTATGGGATCTTGGTGTATTGGGTGTGTGGTATGGCTTATCATTAGGGCTCACCATAGCCGCAGTGCTTTTGTTTTTGAGATTTAATTATGTTAGTAAAAGAGTGTAACAATGACACTCCTTCGGTCATCCCGAGCTTTTGCGAGGGATCTTGTTATTATGAAACAGAATGCTGTTGCCGAGGTATTTTGCGTTAGGGATTGACGCGTAAATCCTTTTCTGTTTAGAAAAGATTGAAGCAAAAGCCCGACACTTTCTTTTCAGAAAGTGGAACGCCCAATCGAATTCAGACCAACTCATTGTATTCAAGCATCTTACATACCCGGTGATATCCATCAAGATCAAGAAAATATAATTTAAAAAGGAAAATTGTATCTTTGACCACAAGAAATACGTACAAGGAAATTCATTAATTAAACCTTAAACAAAAATAGATGAAAAAAATTACTGTCTTATTAGTACTTTTCTTTTCTTTTTATTCTATTCAAAAAAGTGTAGCGCAGTGCCCCGGCTGTCTCATCGACAATACCCTCACTACACCAGGCATCTACCCTAACAATTTGCCAAACGGCACCCAGGGACAGGCCTATAGTTCAGACGTTACTTTTGTTATGTTTACCGATACATCAGGCTATACTGTGAATTACTTTAAAATATTATCCGTTTCGGGTTTGCCATTTGGTTTAACATGGGAATGTAATAACTCAGGTAATAATTGCCAGTACGATCCTGCCGTTAACATACGAGGTTGCGTTAAAATATGCGGTACTCCTATGCAAACCGGCAGTTTTACTATGAATGTATACGTGTTAACCAATCTTCAAACAGTTGGAAATTTCAACTCCATCCAGCCAATGACGATAATTATTGATCCTTCAACAGGCGGTAATTCCGGATTTACTTTTTCGCCCAATCAGGCTTGTGATTCCTTAACAGCTGATTTCAATGCATTAATAGATGGTTCGCCCAATCCTACAAGTTACAACTGGAATTTTGGAAATGGCGACAGCAGTAATGTAAAAAATCCTCCGGCTCAAAATTACACTACTCCCGGTGACTATGTAATTTCTTTAGAAACCAATATACTTGGTTATAAAGTAACCGGTGTAAATTTAGCGAGTGTTCAACCAGGCTGGGGAGGAGACATTGAAGAAGCAAGCGAAACTTTTTTTAATCCCGATCCCTTTTTTGAGATCTTTAATTCAGCTTCAACAAATTTATTTACCTCACCATTTGTTCAGGACTCCCTTTCCGCCACCTGGAGTGGTTTAGACATTAATTTAACCGCCCCACCCTATAATATTAACGTTTGGGATATTGATGACGTTTCTGCAAATGATAATTTGGGTAATTTCTCATTTAATGTTACCGGACCAGGAGTAATACCGTTTACCGGTTCGGCCGGAACATCTGGTACCATTACCGTAGAAACTTTTGTGATCCAATCGTTCACACATTACGATACAATCCATATTTATGCCAGTCCGCTTACAAGCACTGTTTCAACGGTTGGTAACGATAGTGTTTGCGATGGAGATACCGTACAGCTCTATGCTGATAACACAGGTATTAATACCATTCAATGGTATAATGACACTACTTTGATCGCGGGTGCTAATACTCCTTACTATACGACCAGTCAATCAGGAAATTACTGGGTAGAATTAACCAATCAATCGGGTTGTACATTTCAGAGTGCTCCGCAAAATGTATTTATTGTCCCGCTTCCATCTTTTCCAAGCTTTTTAGCGAATGTAAACATGTTAACCTGCCTTTTAACCGGCTTTCCATTGCAATGGACATTAAATGGCGTACCAATTCCGGGGGCTACTTTTCAAACCTTGGAGATCACTCAGGATGGGGTATATTCAGTGATAGCAAAAAACTCTTTTGGCTGTATCAGGGAAAGCAGTCCTAATTACCTTCAATACACAAGCCCCGCAGGAATGGAAGAAATGGCACTCCTGAACGCTGTATCAATTTACCCTAACCCTGCTGCTGATGAGTTGAATTTTAGTGTTAATGAAAAAATGATGGGATATCACTATCAATTAACTGATTGTATCGGAAGAACATTACAGCAAGGGCTTGTTAATGAAACACTCGTTAAATTAACACTTAGTGATTATGAAAAAGGAATTTATTTTCTTACCATTGAAGGAAAAATTAAAAAAACATTTAAAGTGTTGAAAAACTAATTCGTTCTTTTGAATCAGATGCGCTGAATGTTTTATCTGGCATCCATTTGAGAAGAAAAAACAAAGAAGAATAACCAAAGATCACATCGTGATTTTTGGTTATTTTTTTGAGGTTCAATCTTTTTTTATGTCATCCGTAATTCATCTTTTACTCGTAATTCGTAGGAATTTATTTAAAAAGAATGCAACGTATTGACCAGTTATTTCGTCCTGAATACAATGCTTCCAAAACTGGAAAACTTTTCAACTAAACCTTCTTATGAATAGAATTCTGATTTTTCTATTTTTTATAACTACTGCTTTTACTGCTAATTCACAAAGTATTGATTGGTTGATCACAGGTGGTGGCCCACTATCTGATAAAGCAACTTCAATTGCAACCGATACCAGCGGAAACACTTATATAACAGGATACTTTAATGAAGAAGGCACCTTTGGACCGTTTTATATCCCAATGGTTAACCCTAGCAGTAAAGAAATATTTGTTGCAAAAATAGATCCTCAGGGAAATTATCTTTGGGTAAAAAGTGGTTCTAATTATTTCGATGACCGTGGTCTTGGTATCTGTTTAGATTCAATGGGAAATGTATTTGTAACCGGCACTTGTTGGGGAGGCCTCACCTTCGGTACACTATCCGTTTACAACAGTTCAGCTTATACGGATCAGATCTTCGTTCTTAAATTAGATACGAATGGAAATGAGATCTGGTTAAAAAATGCCGGTATTGACGAATCAGGATATCCTTATAATGATGACCATGGCTATGACCTGGTTTCAGGCAATAATGGAGATATATTTATCACCGGTTTTCTTTCTAATCAAGACCCTACAGCACATTTTGCTATTTTCGATAATATTCAAGTCACTGTTCCTCCTTTTGATTCCCTGGCTTTTATTGCAAAACTATCCAATGCAGGAGTATGGCAATGGGTAAGAACAAATGAAGGTGTAAATGGTTATCGCGACAATAGAATTACGGTGGATGATGAAAATAACGTTTATGTGACGGGAGGTTTTGAAGGAACAAAAACTTTCGGAACTACCAATTTAACCAGTTTTGGAAGTTCAGATATTTATGTTGTAAAATATGATAATTCAGGTAGTTTCATTTTTGCAAAACAAGCAGGCAGCCCTTTAGAAGACCGAGGAAACGATATCGCCTTTGATCATAAAGATCATTTGTATATAACCGGTGAGTTTAAAGCAAAAGCGGCTTTTGATACCGACACTATCAATAACTATGGAAGCGATGAGGACCGCGATATTTTTGTGGCACGCATGTCAAAAACCGGGGTATGGGATTGGGCCAAAAAGGCCGGCTCTAATAGTGGTGGCGATAGAGGAAATGGTATTGTAGTAAATAACAGTGGAAATATTTTTGTGACCGGCCAATTTAAAGACAGCGCTAAATTTGGTGGTTCATTGGAAATTAATGCGGGTATTGACAGTATCCAGGTTTTTGTGGCTGCCATTGATTCATTAGGTAAGTGGAGATGGGTAATGCAGGGTGGCGGCCCTGATTCGGATCGTGGTAATGGTATTGCATGTGATAACAATTGTAATGTATATGTTGATGGATATTATTCAAGCACCATACTTTTTAATACCAGCACCATCACTTCCACTGGAGGTAAAGATGCTTTTACTTTGAAGGTACAAAATGCCTGTTTTACGTATGACTCCCCTGTTCCACCGCCACCACCTGACATTACTAGTGGAATTTCTCCCTCCAATGTATTCAGCCCTAATGATGATGGAGTAAATGATGTATTTAAAATTGCAAGCCAAAATATGGCCCTCCTCAATTGTAAAATATATGATCGCTGGGGCATTTTGGTAGAAGAGCTATCCAAATTAAATGAAGGATGGGATGGGCGCAGCACAAGCGGTTTGGAATGTTCGGTAGGAGTTTACTATTATGTGATAGCAGCAAAAGATAATAATGGCAAAGATTTTAATGAGAAAGGGTTTTTGCAGTTGCTAAGGTGAAAGGCTGAATTATGAATCAAACTTGGAAAGTAATAAAAACCGAAGCCGCATATCAAAAAGCCATTAAAAGAACAATGGTAATTTTCCATGCCGAAGAAGGCACCGCAGAAGCTGATGAATTAGCTTTGCTGTTGGTATTGGTAAAAGATTATGAGGAAATAGATGCGTTAATTTTCAAAAATAATTCCCCGATGTAAAGTAAATTGGATGAAAATACTTTATTGAGCTCTGCCGTTGGTGGGGCTCTTTTTATTTAAGAACAATAAAAAAGGACTTGGTTACGCGGTTCCCCCTCTAAATTTGACACTTTAGGAAATAAAAAAAGGGTTACATTTCTGTAACCCTTGATTTTAGTGCTCTCCCTGCTGGACTTGAACCAGCGACCCTCTGATTAACAGTCAGATGCTCTAACCAACTGAGCTAAGGAAGAATTTTTTCCGTTAATTGGAGTGCAATATTACTATGTTATATGCAAATATGCAATATATTTGTGCAAATAATTATAAATATATAATATGAGTCTATTAGTTATAGGTACAGTGGCGTTTGATGCTATTGAAACTCCTTTCGGGAAAACCGATAAAATACTAGGTGGAGCGGCAACTTACATATCGTTGGCAGCATCTTATTTCACCAAAAATATCAATTTGGTTTCTGTGGTTGGTGACGATTTCCCAACCTCAAACATTAAAATGCTTGAGAAGCACAGCGTAAATACGGATGGTTTACAGGTGTTAAAAGGTCAAAAAACGTTTTTTTGGGCTGGTAAATATCATAATGATATGAATACACGTGATACTATTACCACAGAATTGAATGTTTTAGAGAATTTCAACCCAATTGTTCCTGAAGCATATCAGGATTGTGAATTTTTAATGTTGGGTAACCTTGTACCTAAAGTTCAGCAGCAGGTTATAGCGCAACTAAAAAAACGTCCCAAATTAATTGTATTGGATACAATGAACTTCTGGATGGACATAGCAATGCCTGATCTAAGAGAAACACTTGCTTTGGTAGATGTTTTAACTATTAATGATGAAGAAGCACGTCAGCTTTCAGGTGAGTATTCATTAGTGAAAGCAGCAAAAAAGATCCTTAAAATGGGTCCACAGTTCTTAATTATTAAAAAAGGTGAGCATGGTGCATTATTGTTTAACGAGGACCAGGTATTTTTTGCTCCCGCATTGCCTTTAGAAGAAGTATTTGACCCTACCGGTGCAGGAGATAGTTTTGCAGGTGGTTTTATTGGCTTTTTGGCCCAATCACAAGATATTTCCTTTGATAATATGAAGAGAGCCATCATTTTTGGTTCTGCAATGGCTTCATTCTGCGTTGAAAAATTTGGCACAGAAAAATTGATAGGATTAACTCAGGACCAGGTAGAAAAACGTGTTCAGGAGTTTGTTAACCTTGTACAATTTGATATTGCATTGGTTTAATTTCCTTCCCGGGAAATTTTTCTGATTGAGATCAACCACCATTAGGCGATATAGAAACTTCTATATCGCCTTAATTTTTCCTATTTTTGTTTTTCAATGAAATATTTATTAATCATACCACGCTCTCTTTGGAAAATAGGATTCGTCCTCAATTTTGTGCTTGGCTTAATTATTCTTTATCCGATATTTTATTTTTTACTTTCAAAAAAAAAATGGTTTCCTAAAGCATTTCAGTTAAAAAAATTCTGGGCACGATGGATTTTATTTGTTCCCGGAATAGCCGTAAAAATAAAACGTGAAACACCTGCCTCAAACCTTCCCTACCCTTCTGTATATGTTGCAAACCACGCTTCTTATTTAGATATTGTACTTAACTATTTAGCGGTGCCGCATTATTTTGTTTCTATGGGTAAGCAGGAATTAAACAAAGCTCCCTTATTTCGTATTTTTTTCAGAGAGATGAATATATTAGTGGATCGGAAAAGTAATTCAGGTTCACACCGGGCATTTATTCGTGCAGGGCAGGAAATTGATAAAGGACATAATGTTTTTATTTTTCCGGAAGGAGGAATTTCCAGTTCCGGTAAACTTCTTAATTTTAAAAATGGCGCGTTCCGATTGGCCATTGACAAACAAATTCCGATTGTTCCGATTACTTACTTGAACAACTGGAAGCTTTTACAAAACGGAGGTTTTTTTAAAGCCTGCGGCCGACCGGGGATTTCAAGAGTAATAGTACATGCGCCAATTCCAACTATAGGAATGACAGAAAATGATTTAGTACCTTTACGAACCAGGGTGCGTGAAATTATTTTGAACGAACTGAATAATTATAATAACAAAAACTAATTGGGTAGTGTCATTCCGACCAACCGACTTGATTAAACATCAATACTAATATGAAAATAGATAACGAAATAGTTGATAAAATAGCTCATCTCGCACGTTTGGAATTTGAGAACGAAGCCAAAGTTCAAATCATTAAGGATATGAATAATATGCTTGCCCTTGTTGGGAAATTGGATGAATTGGATACTTCAAACGTAGAACCTTTGATCTATATGAGTGATGAAGTTAATGTATTGCGTGAGGATGAAATTAAGCAGGAGATCACACAACATGAAGCGTTAAAAAATGCACCTGCACATGATTCGGATTACTTTAAAGTACCAAAGGTGATAGAAAAATAATAAGTTGATAATTTGTTGGCAATAAATCCGGAAGCTAAAATCAAATTTTCAAATTAGCACGCATTCTCTATTCTAAATTGTTCGTTCCACAACTCTATAAACAGATTCATTGCCGTGAGTTACTTACGGTTTCTCTTATCCGAATAATTCCAAACTCTTTTATTGGATCAGATCTTCCTTTTTTTCTTTTCAATTAAATCCTGCACAATACTGTAGAAATTAATCCCAAAAATGGGTATTGGTTTTCAGCTACTATTAAGAATGCTTGTTTCATGGGGTTTGGCGTATGGCACACACATTGTATCGATCATTCAAAACAAACCCAATTTAAAAACATTGATATATGAAAACAAAATTTTTTCTCGCAGTATTAGCAGCAAGTGTCCTGGCTTTTTTTGGTGGATGGCTGATTTTCGGAATTATATTTAACGAGTATTATTCGTCCAATACAAATCAAGCGGCTAAATTATTAATGAAGAGCCCAACAAACATGTGGGCGGTTGCAGTCAGTAATATTGCATGGGCATTGCTTATCACCTGGGTTTTGCAAAAAACAGGCAGCACAAATATGATGAAAGGATTTAGAACCAGTATATGGGTTTCCTTCCTTGTTGCCCTTGTATTTAACCTTTCAATGTATGCTTTCTGGAATATTTATGAACTTCCCTTTTTACTGGTTGACAGTGTTATTTCCAGTATCTTTTGGGGAATTGTTGGAAGTATTTCAGGAGCAATACTCGGAAGCGGACAAAAAGTAATGGTGAAGGTCACTTCTTAGCAAAGGCTACAACCACCCTTTCTCCAGTATATCTTTTGCATGGTAGGTGATGATCAGATTAGCACCTGCTCTTGCAAAAGAATACATATTTTCCATTACAACTTTTTGCTCATCGATCCAGCCATTTGCTGAGGCGGCTTTTACCATTGAATATTCGCCAGAAACATTATAACAGGCTATTGGTAATAAGGTATTCTGACGTAAATTAAAGATCACATCCATATATGCCAAAGCAGGTTTAACCATCAAAATATCAGCGCCTTCAGCTTCATCCAGCAGTCCTTCGGTTAATGATTCATTCCCGTTTCTAAAGTCCATCTGGTAAGATTTACGATCACCTTTTTGAGGAGCTGAATTAGCTGCCTCACGAAAAGGACCATAATATGCCGAAGCATATTTTATTGAATAGGACATGATTGCAGTATTCTCAAACCCGCTCTTATCCAGCAATTCACGCATTGCCGCAATGCGTCCATCCATCATATCACTTGGAGCAACCATATCGGCACCTGCCTTGGCATGGGACAATGCCATTTTTGCAAGCACTTCCACAGAAGCATCATTATGTACATAATCATCATGAAGAATTCCGCAATGCCCATGGGTGGTATATGCACAAACACAAACATCGGTGATCACATAAACTTGTTCTCCAAATTTTTCTTTTACTGCTTTTACAGCTTTTACAACAATTGAATTATTACTAAATGATGAACTGGCATCCTCCGTTTTTTGCTCGCCAACACCAAACAATAAAACTTTGTTGATACCGTATTTCAAGCCATTCTCAATATCTTTTACTAACTCATCTATTGAATAATGGTTGATCCCGGGCATCGCAGTAATTGGATGAACAGCGTTTTTCCCTTCTATAACAAAATAAGGATAGATGAACATATCTTTCGAAAGCCTTGTTTCAGCAACCATTTCACGAACTATAGTATTTTTTCTTAACCTTCTTGGACGTTGTATCATGTTAATCAGGATTTTCTATTTATATAATATTTGCAATTTTTAATTATGTTCTTAGATTCTTCGGTAAATTTGCAGGCATAAAGATAAAAGTTAATATTTTGTATTCCGCTATTTAAAATTAATTAATGAAAAACAATCCTCATAGATCAATAATAATATGGCTGCTTGCCGGATGTTTTTTAATTTACGCAATGGTGGTGATCGGTGGTATCACACGCCTCACCCATTCGGGTTTATCAATGGTGGAATGGAACATGATCATTGGTTCCCTGCCCCCAACCAGCGAGGCTGATTGGTTAATACCATTTGAAAAATATAAACAATCTCCCGAATATCAGATCATTAATAATCAATTTTCGCTGGAAGAATTCAAATCCATTTACTGGTGGGAATTTATCCATCGCATGTTGGGAAGGATCATTGGTGTTGTATTTCTTATTCCCTTCTTCTATTTCCTGGTGAAGAAAAAATTTGACAAACCATTTTTAAAAAAGATGTTTGTATTGCTTGCCCTTGGTGCATTGCAAGGAGTGTTGGGTTGGTTTATGGTAAAAAGCGGATTGCAAAAAGAGCCACATGTGAGTCATTACAGACTCGCAGCACATCTTATCAGCGCCTTTACCGTTTTTGGTTTTACATTCTGGTATGCACTGGATCTGTTATACCCGACTATTTTAGAGGAAAATGAAATTAGTAAAAAAGTAAAGCGCCTTGCTAAAATAACATTTGGTTTTATTGTGCTGCAGATCATTTACGGTGCTTTTGTTGCAGGATTAAAAGCAGGTTTATTTTACAATACATTTCCCAGAATGGGAACATCCTTTTTGCCCGATACCCTGCTATCCTTTGAACCCTTCTGGAAAAACTTTTTAGAAAACCCTTCAGGAGTGCAATTCATTCACCGCTATCTTGCGTATATTGTAGTAATTATGGTTGTTTTTCTTTGGGAAACAGTCCGAAAAATGGAACTTACTCCTTTGCAACGCAAAACTTCCAATATTATGTTAAGCGTAGTTTCTTTACAATTTTTACTGGGAATTATCACCTTACTATATGCGGTACCGGTAACTCTGGGAGTGTTGCATCAAACCGGGGCATTTGTTTTATTCGCAGCAATTTTATTTTTTATGCACAGCCTTAGGAAAATTGCCTGATTCCTCATTTTTCCATTTAAAAGTTGCTATCATCTGATAGATATCTTTTTTAATATATTCCAGCACAGGCGCAATAGAATCCGTATTTGGAACAGCATTAAAATATAATGCCCCACGTATGAAGTGACGTGTACTATCCGTTAAAAAAAACTGAATGGATGATGCAGCATTCCCCTTGATCTCATAAATTAAACCATATACTTTGTTTGAATCTCTTGAGATCAGCTGTTCCTCTATTCCTGATGCTTTGATCTGATGTTTTGATGCAAGTGTATAGGTGTCTTCCAGATACTCTTTAATATTGCCATTTACAGCTTTATAACTTAAATGTAAAGTTCCATTAAATGTTGGAAAATTCAGGTTCAACCAGCAAGGTTCAGCACCAAAATTTTTATCTCTATCCATATGAGAATACACTGGCATTTCAAATGTAAAGGGACAAACAGAATCGTAGGTTACATATTTTTTTTCAGGGAATGAAAGTCGGAAATACGACCTGGGTTTTGGAGCAATAGTATCGTCATCATCGCTGCTGCATGAAACTAAAGAGAAACAAGATATCAGCAAGATGAAAGATCCTTGAAAGATATTAGATGTTAGAATCAAGAACCAGGATTTTTTTGCATTAGAAAAAAAGCTTCCTTCTTTATCTTGCTTCTTGAATCTTGCTTCTTGAGTCTTGTTTCTTGATTCTTGTGTCTTACTTCTTGATTCCAAAAATTTTAGATCAATCTTCATCTTTCACAACAGTTATTTTTACTCTTTTAATTTTACGATTATCTGCCGATTCAATGGTGAAAATTAAATTTTTCAATTTTATTTTTTCATTCTTTGTCGGGATCCTGCCCTCTATTTCAATTATCAAACCAGCCAAGGTATCGGCCTCTCCCTTTACATCTTCAAATTCTTCACCATCTATTTCT
Source organism: Bacteroidia bacterium (assembly GCA_030654175.1). Taxonomy (GTDB): domain Bacteria; phylum Bacteroidota; class Bacteroidia; order 2-12-FULL-35-15; family 2-12-FULL-35-15; genus 2-12-FULL-35-15. Next base: position 100,831 of record JAURXZ010000013.1, on the reverse strand, counting down.
ATGATACGATATACATCATTCAAATGTGCTTTTCCTTCAAATACAAAATTACGGTCGTCCAACTTGGAATAAGTCAGATCATCATCATCAAACTCATCGTTTATTTCACCTACAATTTCTTCAATTACATCTTCTAGTGTAACAATACCGGAGGTGCCTCCGTACTCATCAACTACTATGGCAAGGTGAATTTTTTTATGCTGAAACTCACGTAACAGATCATCAATTTTTTTGTTTTCGGGAACATAAAATGGTGGCCGGATAATTTCCTGCCATTTAAAATCATCCGGGCTGTTCAGATATTGTAAAAGATCTTTTGTGTAAAGTACACCGGCTATATTATCTAATGTTTCCTTGTAAATAGGCATACGCGAAAAACCAAAATTGGTAATATCTTCAAGCAATTTATTATAACCTGTTCCAAATTCATAAGCGGTAACATCTATCCTTGGCTTCATGATCTGTTTTACATCTGTATTCCCAAATTTTACAATGCCCTGAAGTATTTTCTGATCTTCTTCCGGCATATCCTCATCATTGGTAAGGTCCAATGCTTGTGATAATTCGCCAATAGAAATGTTATGAGTTTTAGGTTTAATCACTTTATCAAGCAAAGAAGTGGAAAAGATCAAAAAAGAACTGATCGGATAAAACAAACCTTGTAAAAACTGCACAAAATAAACAAGGGCCCGGGTTGCCCTCAAAGAGTTTTGTGTAGCATATATTTTCGGGGTTACTTCACCTATCAACAATATTAAAAACGTTATTACCACCACCTGAATAATAAAACCCAGCAGTGGGCTTAGTGAAAAATCAAATAATCCTTCCTCACCAAATATAAAAGTTGAATTGAGAATTACGATCGCTATACTTAGAAAATTAACACTGATCAAAAGTGTTGCCAGCAATCGTTTGGGAGCATCAATAAAACTTAAGATCTTTTCATCAGTTTTTGTACCGGAAGTTTTTAGTTCTTCCATTTCGGTTGGAGTGAGCGAGAAAAAAGCCGATTCCGCTGCTGATACTAAAGCAACAATAACCAATAATGCTAATATTGTTATCATAGCCAATAAAATACTTATGGAAAAAGATTTTACAACAATGATGATGGGCAGAGAAATATAAAAAAGAAAAATACTACTTATGAGGTCCAAAATTATGGCTTTTAGTTAAAAAATGTATTAGCTGCAAAGATAATCAAAATGGCAGGTCATCCCCTGTTTTACTTCCAATATTGGTATCAATATCGTTTTTAGGTGGAGAAATACTCTCTTTTTTACTTAAAATAGTGAAAGTATCGCCAACTATTTCTGTCATATAGCGTTTATAGCCTTTATCATCCCATGAACGGGTGCGCAATTTACCTTCAATATATATCGTCATTCCCTTTTTAAGGTGCTTTTCAGCACTCTCCGCCAATGCACGCCATACAACGATATTATGCCATTCTGTTTGTTCAATGCGCTGTCCTGATTTATCTTTATAGCTCTCTGAAGTTGCTAACGAAAAACTTGCAACAGCTACACCACCCTCCAAATGTCTAACCTCCGGGTCTTTACCTAAATTACCAACTAAAATTACTTTGTTTAATGCTATCATTAAGGTATTTAATATGTTTATTATAGCAAATATAAAAAAAGCAAATCAAATTAAAAGCAACTAAATTCAAATAAAAATTCGTTAATATTGTTTTCAAAATTTGCCTGATGAAGGATATTCATTTTTGATTATCTAATTAAATTAATTATACATAAATATGAAACTAAAAAACATATCCATATTGGTACTTGTTACTATTCTTTTTGCTTTTAAAGGCGATAAACCGGCATACCGGATCTATGATATAAATGGCAAAGAAAGCAGCTACGATAAGCTCTTGAAAGAGGCGCAGGAAGCTGATATCATTTTGTTTGGCGAATTGCACGACAATCCTATTTGTCACTGGCTGCAACTCGAGTTGACCAAAGATCTGTATGAGATCAAAAAAAACAATTTGGTATTAGGTGCCGAAATGTTTGAAGCGGATGATCAGATCGCTTTAAATGAATATTTGCAGGGGAAACTCTCCGACAAAACAATGAAAGATGAAGTAAAACTTTGGTCGAATTATAAAACAGACTATAAACCTCTGCTCGACTTTGCTAAAACCAATCATCTGAATTTTGTAGCGGCAAATATTCCCAGACGCTACGCTAATATGGTGTATAATAAGGGAATTGAAAAGTTGGATAGCATAGATGCTGAAGCAAAAAAATGGATCTCTCCTTTACCAATGAAATACGATGCTAACCTAAAATGTTATAAAGAAATTTTTGAATCAGCGGGCGGACATGGAGGTGAAAACTTACCAAAATCACAAGCAATAAAAGATGCTACAATGGCTTATTTTATTTTAAAAAACTGGAGCAAGAAAAAAACATTTATTCATTACAATGGCACGTATCATAGTAATTATCACCAGGGAATTGAATGGTATTTGAAACAGGAAAATCCGAACTTAAAAGTATTTACTATCGCTTCAACCGAGCAGCCGGCTATAGACACACTTGCAAAAGATGCAGCCGGATTGGCTGATTATATTATATGCACTCCTGAATCAATGACGAAAACACAGTAAGTTAAAAGCTTTGAAATTACATTCTATAGCTTAATGTTGCTGTTATTGCCATCACACAGAACTTTAAACTTTGAACTTTAAACTTTCCAAATTTAAGAAGAACTTTTTTCTTCCAACTTTTCCTGTAAATTCTCCCAGGCGGTCATTTCAACATCCAATTGTTTTTTCATTTGCTCATATTTAGCAAATGTTTCCTTGTCATTGATTATCGTTTGATATTGTGCCGAGTCAGAAAGTTGCTCATCAATTGTTTTTATTTCCGCTTCCAGACGTGCAATTTCAATTTCAGTTTTTGAAACCAGGTTTTTAATTTGTTTCAGCTCTTTTTCATGCTCATCATTTACAGGAAGTACTTTCGGTTTTTCAACCTTAGCCTCTTCTTTCGCTTTCACAAATGGACTTTTGGTATTCATTTCATTCAAGCGTTGCATCTTTAATTTTTGCATAAATTCTGTTATGCCGCCCAAATGCTCCTTTACCTGTCCGTTACGGAACTCATACATCTTTTCTGTCAGATCGGTAAGAAAATCTCTATCGTGAGAAACAATGATCGCAGTACCTTCATAGGCAAGCAAAGCACGTTTCAACACTTCTTTACTTCTAATATCAAGGTGATTGGTTGGCTCATCAAGGATCAACAAATTGTAAGGTTCAAGCAATAATTTACACAAAGCCAAACGCCCGCGTTCACCACCACTTAACACTCTTACTTTTTTATCAATATCCTCTCCGCCAAATAAAAATGATCCTAAAAGTGATCTTACATTTTTACGAACCTCACCAACAGCAAGCTCATCAATTGTTTCAAAAACGGTTTTATTCTGATCCAGCTTTTCCGCCTGATCCTGCGCAAAATAGCCCATCTTCACATTGTGTCCTACCTGGATCACCCCTTCAAAATCCGTTTGCTTAGCGATCATTTTCATGATCGTACTTTTCCCTTCACCATTTCTTCCTACCAATGCAATCTTTTCACCTTTGGTTAAAATGAAATTAGCATCTTTAAAAATACGTTTAGTGCCATATACTTTCCCTGCATGCTCCACAGTTAAAACTATTTTTCCACAAAGAGCGGGAGGAGGAAAACGGAAATTCATAGTGGAAGTATCGCTATCCTCCACTTCTACAATTTCCATTCTATCCAACTTTTTAATAAGCGATTGTGCAAATGCCGCCTTACTTGCTTTAGCGCGATATTTATTGATAAGTGCTTCCGTTTGATCAATAACTTTTTGTTGATTCTTTGCTACAGATTCCTGCTGCTCCTTGCGCTCCTGGCGCAATACCAAATAGCGGGAATAATTAGTTTTGTAATCGTAAATTTTCTGATTTGATATTTCGATTGTACGTGAAGTAACAGTATCTAAAAATTGTTTATCGTGACTGATAAGCATCACCGAACCGGCATATTGATCAATTGTTTCTTCAAGCCATTGTATTGATTCAATATCAAGGTGATTGGTAGGCTCATCTAACAAAAGAATGTCGGGTTTTTGCAAAAGAATTTTACCTAATTCAATTCTCATACGCCATCCACCGCTAAATTCAGATGTTTGCCTGTTAAAATCAGCCCGTTCAAAACCAAGGCCTTTTAATATTTTCTCTATTTCTTCTTCTCTGTTTCCTGCTCCAATATAATCCAAACGGGTATGAATATCCGTTAGATCATTGATCAGATTCATGTACGCATCACTCTCATAATCCGTTCTGGTCTCCAATTCATGATTGATACTTTTTAAGCGATCTTCCAGTCTTTGAATTTCCTCATAAGCTGTTGCTGTTTCTTCATACACAGTGCGGCCATGCTGATGGATCATATCCTGAGGCAAATACCCGATCTTATAATCATTGGGTTTTGAAATTTCGCCTTTAGTAGGGTTTTGCTGTCCTGCTAAAAGTTTAAGCATGGTGGATTTTCCTGCGCCATTTTTTCCTGCAAGGCCTATTCTATCTTTTGGATTTACCAAAAAACTTACATTGTCAAATAAATCAGATCCTCCGAAGGATACTGTTACCGAATTAACTGAGATCATCTATAATTGTTTATTTTGCAAAGGTAGTCAAATTTCAGGCTCCATTTTAATCCCAAATCGATAATATATGTTTTGAATGAATAAGGTTGGTTGAGAAATCATCTGATTTTAATGATGATTGGGAGACAAAACCCCGGTTTCTGATCAAATGAATTTTAAAAGATGCTTGTACATTTTTTAACGCTCTGCTATTTGTTGTAATTTATCAGATGGAAAAATAGCAGATCCTTTTATTTTCATTTTCGAAAGGCGTATCATTGCCTTAGCAACAGCGGAGGCCTCTATCGCTTTATACTTTTTCAGTTTACCGATAAATGCAAATGAAAATAATTTCATAAAAACTTTCCCTGCCGATTCTGCAAAACGAGATTCCTTCCTATCGCCCAAAAGCATTGATGGACGTAGAATAATCAATGATTCAAATTTTAATTCTTCCAATTCAAATTCAATATCACCTTTTACTTTTAGATAAAAATTAGATGCTGTTTTATCAGCGCCAATAGAAGAGATCAAAAGCATTGTTTCAACCTCATTTTGCTTCGCAATTTTTGCGAATTCCAATGGATAGGTATGATCAACTTTTATAAATGCTTCCTTTGAACCAGCCGCTGCTATGGTCGTTCCAATACAACAAAAAATCACATCGCCTTTTATAGAATCAGAATAATTTCCAATTATATCAAAATCAACAATAATTTGTTCCAGATTTGGATGGTTGATAGGGATACGTTTTCTGACAAAAATTTTTATTTTTTCAAAACGTTGATCGGGTACTTTTTCTGAGTTGAGTGGCGAATTGGAAGAACCGATGGCAATCTCCTCTGAAGAATCCATATCTGCAAGCAGTTGCTTTAGCACTTCAGAACCAACTAAGCCTGAAGCTCCTAATATTATTGCAGTTCTACCCATAAACTATTTGCCCTTTATTCTGGTCACCAATGATGAAATTGCTTCAGAATAAGACATTTTCAATTTACTTCTGTCCAGTGCCATTGCATTATCTGCTCCATTATTTAATTTAAATGAAAACACAAAAGCAGAATCAGGTTTGTCCCAGCCCCCCATTTGTCCGAAACGGATATCATTAAAATAAACATCATTACTGTCGTTGGTGGTCATACAATAATGGCCCTTGGAAAATTGCTTCAATATTTTCACTTGTGGATCATTTTTGTAAGGAACAAGAAGGCTTTCATTTCGATTAACATGATAATAATCTATGTTGTTTGTTTTATCAAAAACCGAGTAATATCCAAACCAATAACCCAAACTATCGGCTGAATAAGCCATCCACAAAAAATTATTTAAAGGAGTTGGGGTAGTAACAAAACTGGCGGTTTGTATATTTTTTTCAACTAATGAATCATGCATTTCATCATGTACATGCCATTTATTTACAATTGTAAAAGCCAGATACAACGTACTGATAATAAGGCCCGCTTTATTCCATTTTAAGCGTTTATCAGAGCCATTTTTTGCAATAAGGGCAACAATCACACAAATTAAAAAAGGTACTGTATAAAACGGATCAGCAACAAAAATGGTATTAAATGAAACACGATAAGCACTGAATGGCTCAAACCAACCTGTACCGTATGCTGTAAGAGAATCAAGGAGCGTATGGGAAAGCAACCCAAAAAAGAATAACAAGGTCCAGTCTTTCCAGTTGACTTCTGCTTTTTTAAACCATTTACTAAATAACCACCCCAACAATGGCGCCATCACTATTACAAACAAAAGTGAATGTGTTATACCTCTGTGCACCATCAATTGCTGAGCATCGGTAAAACAGGGTGAAGCAAATACATCAAGATCGGGAATGGTGTCAGCAACAGCACCCCACAACATAGCTTTTCGCCCTATTTTTTTTCCCAGAACAGCTTCGCCTATTGCGGCACCTAATACTAAATGTGTTAAAGAATCCATCTGTGTTTGTTCAAAAAAAAACTCCCCGACTTTTCATCGAAGAGTTTTTTTATTAGTTATTTGTTGCCTATTTCCCCATTTAACATTTATGATTCAACATTACCTTAGAAATGCCACAAATCGTGTTCAAATTTAAAAATATCTTCTTTAACTCTTTCTGCTTCAAATAAAGCATTTATCCCTGATGTATATTCTGAAATATATCTGTCATAAACGTTTGTTTCTTTAATTACATAGCTTGAAAACATACGCTTCCAAAATATATCTTCTAATGTTCTTCTTTCTGAATCGTTATGTCTCATATACACTTCCTGATTGGCCAATAACGATCTGATTTCTGGGAAATAAACCCAAAACAATGGCTTATCACCACCCGCATCTTCTCCACTCTCTGTTTTCTTTGCAATAACAACCTGAAGTCCAATAATACGAACATCTAATACGGAACGCTGTTTGTCAAAGAACCAATCTTCTTTGATCCAGTATTTCGTGATCTCCTCCGAAGTAGTTTCCTTTTTTAAAGGAGAGGTCATCATCGTTCCGGGGTTATTTGGATCTTCTGTTTGATTTGTAGAATCCCAATTAACAAGTAAACCTTCTACTTCACTTTTTGTCAACTCCATACGGAATTCATCATCGACCGGACTAAAGCATTTAACCCTTCCCTCTTTAATAGCTCCGTCTTTAAGAACATCAAACAAACTTTTTCTGTCTGCTAAAGGAGCTGTAGGATAATATAAAGGATGGTTTATTTTTTCTTTAAGGTCAATTACACGCCATACGCGCTTGCTCCACATCACATCAGCTTCACGCAAATATGGATAAGGAATCGCTCTTCTGCTATTCGAATTTTCCTTCGTATAAATACCATCAGGGTATGTTGGCGGCTTTATTACACCAGGATCTTGGGCCTTGCTATCAAAAGTAAAATTAGTAACGATTAACATCACTAAAATAAATTTCAATTTTTTCATGATATGCCTCCTTTTAAAACAATTAAACGATTAAACAATTTATAAACGGACTTATCTTTTACTTAATTTTAATGTTGCAACCGGTAATTTTTCTATCACCATCGGGAGCCTGTACGTGTACATTCTCAATTAATATTTTGGATCCTTTTTTTGCTTTTGCAAGCAAAGCCTTCATTCCAGCTGTAAGACCTGGTCCTTTTCCAGACTCATCCATAAATAATCCATTAACGTTCATAGATATTGTCCAAGCCGTAACGGGGAATTTTAAGTCAAATACGAAATCAGATAAGTCAGCAAATATACCACCAGCGGATTGAAGTTCACCTTTAGTAACCGCTCCATCACCAATTACACCTGCAAATTTAGCATTGGGACTTGGAACTTTTTTAATACGGAATTCCAAACCTTGTCCCATTGATTTTGTTGAATTGGTTCTTGGATCTTTAGCAGAAACGTTTACAACACATTTGGCACCGGATTTCACAAATACTTCATAATTACCCTGCCCTTTACTATCAATACGTCCATCACCTGTCAAAGTAGCCACCACATTAGTTGGAGCAACGCCAGCTGCTGAAATTGAAACAGGATTGGCAACACCAATGTAAAACACGTTCATTTTGGTTGGTGATACAGCAAAAGAAGGACGGGCAACCATATAACTAGATGAAAAAGGATATGATTTAGTGCTACCATCCGGTGCTTTTACGTCAATTATACCTCCCCATGTTTGCATTCCTTCTGAGGTTGGTTTTACAGTATATTTACCCAAACCAGCTGTAACAGGCACGGGAGTGCCCACACCAATCATTTTCGGATATTCTTTAGAGGTGGTATCTACATTTCCTACAGAAATATCAGGATTCTTAGTAGAACTATAAGCAGCAACAAATATATCAGCGGTGTATTCTTCACCAAGCACAATATAGCTTGTAGGTGCAACTACCTTTGCAGTAACGATGTCAAATTTAAAATCACCTGCATCAATTGCTCTCAACAATAAAGTAACAATATCACTTTCGGCATTTTTAACTTCATTTTTGATACCAGCTAAAAGACACATACATGCAGCCATAGTTGTATGGTCGAAGTTAGAAACTTCCCAGGGAACATTCTTTTCAGCATGATGGTCGAATACATCATCTGTATGCAAGCCCATTTTGAATCCGGCCTTCTCCTTTTCAGGAACAAGGTCCATTACCATGGTTCTAAATTCGTGGATTTTTTTCTTTATTTCAACACCTTTACCTGTAGGTGTAGCGATTTCAGGCCCGATCAAATAATTGGTAGGGATATCATAATTATCATTCGCCTGCCCTCTGTGTAACTGAAAAGTATCAGCCATCGCTTTGGTAAGTTCGGGCTGGGCTAAAATGTATAACTCAGATTTAGTCTCATCAATAAACTTACATAATTTATCAGCTTCTTCCCTTACCTTAAAGGCTTTATCAGCCCAAGGTTGTGTTTTAGTTTTATTTTCTGCCATTGCTTTATCAAATTTGGCATATAACACATCATTTTTCTGATCGAAATTTTCGTTTGTATTATTTAATCCGTGTTCCACAGTAATAAAAGCAAGAAGGACGTCTTTTGAAATATTCATTGCCAACAAAGCTGTTAACACCAAATACATCATACCAATCATTTTTTGCCTCGGGCTTTCTTTTCCACCTGACATAGTTTTCTATTATTAGACCTTAAAGCCTCCACTTAATCCCCTTCCAATGGAGAGGGGATTAAGTGAGATAGGTGTTTTAAGGCATTGTTAATTGTTATTTATTTTTTTTACATCCTGCCCACTTCTCCTTTGGAGAGGGGATTAAGGGGAGAGCCTCTTTTATTTTCTCATTGCATTTAGCATGTTACCATATACCGTGTTCAAGGATTCTAAATTAACTGATAGCTGAGCAATTTGTTCTTTATACTTCCTTGTATCATCAACAGATTCGCTAAGATTTTTTAATAGATCTTCTAATCCATTCTGGAAAGTGGAAGTGGTTTTAATATGCTCACTTGAACCCTGCAATTGCAATTCATAAGAAGCGTTTAATGCAGCTAAGTTTTTAGATACTTTTTGAATTTCCTGATCATAAGCAACATGAGATTCCTGATTGGAATTTGTCAAATGATCCATTGATTGGGATAATTTTTCAGTTGAAGACTGAATAGCATTTTTTGCTTTGTCATAAGAACCGGATAACTCATCAGCGGAAGACAATATGTTGCCGGTTGCTTTATCATAAGACTCATTAAAATTACCAACAGATTTAGAAGCTGACTTCATTTTGTCAGCAAAATCGCCAGATGCAACACCTGCATCAGTAATGTTAGTTAATTTACCTGTTTGGTCGCTTAACTGCTTTAATCCTGTACCTAAACTGGCAATGAGTTCAGGACCAATTTTAGCTTCTTCAAGCATATTATCAAGTTGTTCAGTAAGGGAACCTTTATCTTCGATTAGATTATCTCCTAAAATTTCACTTTCCTGACCATGCATACCAGCTAATTCAGGATATACCAATGACCAATCTATTTCTTCATGTAATGGCTCAAATGCAGAGAAAACGAAAATGATAACCTCGGTAGATAAACCAATAACAAGCATTGGACCAGCTCCCGGCCAGTGCATAATTTTAAACATCGCACCCATAATTACAACTGCCGCTCCAATTCCATACAATTTGGCCATGAAATTTTTCCATCCTTTACTACCAATAAGACCTGCCATTTTTTTAAATTTTAAAAGTTAATAATTGTTTATTTTAATAATTTGATACTTGTTGACTTGTGAATTATAGAAACGATATTAAAATTGTTTTATTGTTTAAATATCATCGCCTTTAGCACGTCCTAAATAAGTTTGAACACAACGGAAACCAATATGGCACTTTGCAGTATCCTGGTATTCGTAAGTTCTTGAACTTGTTTGAAGATAAAAACCGATATCTTTCCATGAACCACCTCTAATAACTTTACGTTTTAACACGTTAGCCTCATTATCCTGTGCTTCATATACATAGTCAGGATTTAAGTCATGTGAAAAATCATATGATGATTCATCAAATGCATTACTTGTCCATTCAGCAACGTTTCCTGCCATACAATATAAACCATAATCATTAGGATTATACGATACTACCTTTACAGTATGGAAACCTCCGTCATCAATATAGCTTCCACGCATTGGTTTAAAATTACCTAAGAAACAACCTAAAGCATTTCTAATATAAGTACCACCCCAAGGATAAGGACTTAAAGCATTTCCACCACGAGCAGCATATTCCCATTCTGACTCAGTAGGTAAACGGAAATCATTTACAATTGACTGACCATTATAAGAAAGGTAAGAATTAAATAATTGAGTCCTCCAAACACAAAATGCACGTGCTTGTTTCCAGGTAACACCTACCACTGGATAATCATCATAAGCCGGATGCCAAAAATACATATTTGTCATTGGCTCATTGAATGAATAAGTGAAATCATGAACCCAAGCTAATGTATCAGGGTATACATTTATAATATCCTTTACAATGAACACACTTCTGTCTTTGTCATTTCTCTCACGAACACTGTATTTCCCGCTACCGTCAGAGATTTCATCTTTTACATTATATTGACCTAATGTTTTATTATCACCGGTACTGGTAGACTGATATCCATTTATAAAATCCAAACCTGTTTTTTCATCAGGTGATTTTACAGGTCTGAAACGATTAGATTTAATAGCAGCTAACCGAAGATTGATCCAATAATATTCATAATTTAATTTACGTGGATCTATTTGTCTACGACTGTAGAAACGTTCTTCAGGAGGAAGATACATAAATTCCAAAACCTCTCTCACATCCTGTTCACCATATTGGATACCTTCTTCCCAATTAACTAATGGCGGTTCAATTGGTTGCTCATAAGCATCGGTTTCGATTCCATGTTCCGCAACACCACTTTCAAATAAAGCACGGTGAGCTATAGAATCTTGCACCCAGTTAACAAACTGGCGATATTCGTTATTGGAAATTTCTGTTTGATCAATATAGAAAGCCTGAACGGAAACCGTTTTTGACTTTGTGGTATGAGCGTAAGGAGCATCCTCATCGCTAGGTCCCATATTGTAACTGCCCATTGGAATGTGCAACATCCCAAACGGATCAACATCGAACCATTCCGGACGACCCTGAACCCCCATTAATTCTCCGTTACTGCTGTTTTTACAACCTGTAGCGGCAATAATAGCCATTGAACCTAACAAGATGAATTTTTTCATGTTTGTTGTTTTAATTTAAACGCCTTTTCAGAAAATCATCAAAAAAAAATGATTATAAAAAAAGGAAAGTGATGTACTCTAACGAAACTTATAATTAAAAGTTACAAAAAAATTAATTTTTATAAAAATCTCACATTCATATGGCTTGTTTGCTTAGCCTCTGCCTTTATTTTATAACAGAAACCTAACATAATTTCATGTGAACCACTGCTGTGGTTTTTAATGGTAGAAGTGGTTATATCATAAGAGTAACCAAACTTTGCTGTAACTTTAGGTGTAAAACTTTTTTCAAGTCCAACAATTGCAACCATTGCATCACTTATACGGTAAGAGAAACCGGCAAATATCATTTTATTCCACTTAGCAATCAAATTCAAATCTAATTGTGTTGCAGATGCATCTGATTTCGCCAATACTGATGGAGTTAAATCAAACTGCTGCCCCAATTGGAATGTATAACCTGCCATAATATAATAGTGACGGGCAACTTTATAATTGAAATCGTACCCAGATCCTGTTTTCGCCAATGTTTGTTCAGGTAAATGCAGAGATGATAAACCTACATACAATCTGTTGGTTGTATAATACAAACCAAATCCAACATCATAAGTAGTTGCAGAAGTTCCCGACCAAGGAATAGCTTGATCAGTGCCACCTCCACCTGTGGTTGTTGTACCATCAGGTGCTATAAAATCACCTTTTATTTGTTTTTGTATCATTCCTGCATCCAAACCAATCCCTAAAGTACCCGGACCTACAGGCAAATGGAACGAGTATGCCAACTTAGCCTTTAACGTTTTATCAAATCCTAATTGATCCTGATCAACTGTTAAACCTACACCACCAAAAAGAACTTCACCGAAATCAACACTCAAAAGGCCTGTTTTAGGGGCTCCCGGGAAAGCTGTCCATTGCTGACGGTACAATAACGTACCACAAAGTGCTTTATTCATACCTGCATAAGCTGGATTAACAGCTAAACGGTTGAACATGTTCATACTGAATTGCGCATCTTGCTGGGCAAAGGACACTAATCCGGTAATGAATAATACGACAGTAGTAATGTTTTTTTTCATCTTTATTCTTGTTAAATAATTAACAATTCGTCACTTTTTGAGTACACTTTAGGTCGCTAAATTAAGTAATATGTTTACAAAAACAAATTATTTGAGTATTTTATTGTTCTGCAGCCCAAATATATTTTTAAAAATCAGCCCAATTTCTGATAAGTTTGCCACCACCTGTCCGGCATTTCGTCCTGGCAAGCTGTTTCATAGTCGGTATAAGAACATGGAACCATATGATGCCGCTCATATTTTATCTGATGATTTATTGGATAGGGAACATCCATCCACCAGCGGTCACTTTTATTGCTTTTATAAAAAACTATTTCGTGATTATGGTCCTTGATGGATACCCGGTATTTTGTGTATTCCGATTTATCCACAATCGGGTAATCCTGTTTTCGATTGTAAAAACCATCAATAAAATACCAGATCATTTGCGCAACAAGGTGCGCTGTTTGTTTATTGGTATCAAATGCCGGATTGATTTCATAAAAACCTATGGAAGAAAGTTTATCACTTAAACCTGCGTACCTAGCGATCTGACAAGCTTCTTCTCCATGAAATCCATTGGGTGATGCATTACCATTACCGGGAGCGTCACTTTGGCGAACGGAGGAAATATCAAAACTTACTACGTCAGCATTACGCACAATGGGTTCTACATTTTCCATATTTGCACGAACCTGGCCCAAGCGATGCGAGTCGAAATACAATTTATTCATTAGTTCGATCGCATTCTGTTCTACAAAATAGGTCTGGTAGCCAACATTGCTGTAATTAAAAAGGATATTGGGCTTATGTAATATTATTTTGCTCAGATAACTTTGGGAATTGAGTTCTTTGTCGCCATCTCCAATATCGAAACAAGAGTCGATGGCAACAATATTTATAGTTTGTTCAAGACTTTTATAGGCTGCATAATTGCAATACGTTAAATCCTGACCTCCACCAATAACAATCGGAATAATATTTTTTTTCAGTAATTGAGAAAGCACATCAGTAACGGCAAAATAGCTGTCGTCAATGGTATTTCCCTTCTTTATATTCCCCAGATCAACAATTTTAGTTGAGTAATTCCCTTGAAATAATTTATATAAATTTTCGCGTACATAATCAGCTGCTAGTCCACAACCTTCGTTGTTCAAGGCTTTACGATCTTCTTCAACTCCAATAATAGCAAGATGCACATTGTCTAAACCCGGGAAATCGGTATCCTGAAGGTATGCATTGATCCTTTTAGCATACGAAGAATCGGTATACTGACTAACACCGTTAAACTGAGTAATATCAATGGGTGTGAAATATTCTTGCATAATTACTGAACTGGAATTTTTATTTTTTCTTAAAAATTATTATCTTCTTTGAAGAAGAATTATAACTATAAAATTTATTTGGACGTTCCTTTTCTTAAAGAAGAAAGTGGCGGGCTTTACGCTTCAATCTTTTCTAAAAAGAAAAGAATTTACGCTGCAATCCCTAACGCGGCATTACCTAAACCTTAATTTTAATCTATAACGATGATATATTGAAAAGATACAGTTTCAAAAAATATTTTTTGCTTTACGTACTCTCAACAATTTCCGTTAAGATCAAAATCTTTAGTTTTTCTTAACTACTTTTTTTGCAACTGCTTTTTTCACAACTGCTTTTTTTGCTGCTACTTTTTTAGCAGCACTCTTTTTAGGAGCAACTTTTTTAGCTACTGCTTGTTTGAATGGTTTCGCAATTACTTTCTTCTTGAAACGATTGCCTTTACTTGCATTTTTGGGATCTGCTGCAATAGCAAGGCAATCCTCCAATGTTAATGCTAAAGGATCAGTTCCTTTTGGTAATTTAAAATTATTACCATCAATAACCAGATATGGCCCCCAGCGTCCGTTTAGCAATTGTACTGCAGGATTTTCAGGGAATGATTTGATATATTTATCAATCTCAGCCTGGCGTTTAGCCAAGATCAATTCGATGGCACGGTCAGAAGAAATTGTCATTGGATCATCTTCCTTTTTCAAAGAAACGAAAACACTGTTGTGACGAACATAAGGACCGAAACGGCCTATTGCAACAACCATCTCTTTGTCTTCAAACTCACCAACTACTCGTGGTAACTTGAACAGATCCATTGCTTCCTCAAAGGTAATGGTATCAATACGCTGATCTTTACGAAGGCCAGCAAATTTAGGTTTGTTGTTTTCGTCATTACCTTCTCCAAGCTGCGCCATTGGGCCAAAACGGCCGATACGTACATATACATTTTTGCCTGTAACAGGGTCGATGCCTAATAACCGTTCTCCGGAAGCACGCTCTGAATTTTCGGAAGTATCTACAACATTTTTATGAAATGGTTTGTAAAATTCTCCCAACATTTTTGTCCAGGAAATTTTCCCTTCCGCAATTTCATCAAATTCTTCTTCCACTTTGGCTGTGAAGTTGAAATCCATGATCTGAGGGAATTGTGCTAATAAAAAATCAGTCACCACCATTCCGATATCGGTTGGGAATAATTTTGATTTTTCTGCGCCAGTACCTTCTGTTCTCACTTCCTCAGTAATTTTACCGGCTTTCAAAGAAGCTACATTAAAATTACGTTGAACCCCTTCCCTATCTTCCTTTACTACGTATTCACGTTTTTGAATTGTTGAAATTGTAGGTGCATATGTTGATGGACGACCAATACCAAGCTCCTCCATTTTTTTAACTAAACTGGCTTCGGTATAACGTGCAGGATGATGTGTGTAGCGCTCCATTGCAATGATCTCATTTGCATTTAGCTTTTCACCAACTTTCATTGGAGGCAACATACCTTCTTGATTTTCTTCATCTTCATCATCCGTGCCTTCCATGTATATTTTCAGGAAACCATCAAATTTCAATACTTCACCTTGTGCAATAAATTTTTCGGTAGCACCTGAAACAGCAATAACAGCAGTAGTTTTTTCTAACTCCGCATCGCTCATTTGTGAAGCTATTGTACGTTTCCAAATTAATTCATACAAACGTTTATCAGCCGAATCGGCAGTAATTGTGGGCTTATCAATATAAGTTGGACGGATGGCTTCGTGAGCCTCCTGTGCGCCTTTTGATTTAGTTTTATATTGACGAACATTCAAATATTTTGCTCCGTAATTTCCTGTGATCGCTTCTTTTGCCTGATTAATAGCGGTATCAGAAAGATTCACGGAATCAGTTCTCATGTATGTAATATTTCCACTTTCATATAATCGTTGTGCCACAACCATTGTTTGAGCAACTGAAAATCCAAGTTTACGACTAGCTTCCTGCTGTAAGGTGGATGTTGTGAACGGTGCTGAAGGGGATTTTTTTGAAGGTTTTGTTTCAACGCTATCGATAATAAAATCGGCATTTGAACATTTTTTCAAAAAAGCGCGAGCTTCGTCCAGCGTTTTAAATTTTGTTCCAAGTTCAGCTTTTACAAGAGAATTACCTGAAATAAAATTTGCCGTAACTTTATAAGAAGATGTGCTCTTAAAACCCATTATATCACGTTCACGATCCACGATCAAACGCACAGCCACTGACTGAACACGGCCTGCAGACAAGGACGGACGAATTTTTTTCCATAATACCGGAGAAAGTTCGAAACCAACCAAGCGGTCCAATATTCTTCGTGCCTGTTGAGCATCTACCAAATGCTTATCAATTGTTCTTGGATTGGCAATTGCATTTTTGATCGCTGTTTTGGTGATCTCATGAAAAACAATACGTTTTGTTTTTTTTTCATCCAGATTCAAGGATTCGAATAAGTGCCATGAAATAGCCTCTCCCTCACGATCCTCATCGGTTGCTAACCAAACCGTGTCGGCTCCCTTTGCTAATTTTTTTAATTCTGCAACCACTTTGACCTTATCGGGCGATATTTCATAATTAGGAGTGAAATCATTTTCAATATCAACTCCAAACCCTTTTTTTGCAAGGTCACGAACGTGACCATAGCTTGATTTTACTGTAAAACCTTCCCCTAAAAATCCTTCAATTGTTTTCGCCTTTGCAGGGGACTCCACTATCACTAAATTACTGCTCATACGTTAAATAAGTTTAAAGTTAAAAGTTTCAAAGTTTCAAGTTCTGTGTATAGCACAAAACCCGAACCTGGAACTCTAAAAAAATAGTACATCAAATGAAACGTGAAAAGCATTGTTCGTTAACATGAAACATGATTTTTTTAAAATTCCATCTGTTTTTGAAAGTGCAAAGAAAACAAATCAAAATTGACATTTGCAAATAACATTTGGAAATGTCATTTACTATATATATAAATATATATATAAGATTTTTAAAAAAAATTGCCAGAATGCAAAATACGCCATTTTGTCACCCGCAAATTTTGTATTATCTTTGCAGCCCGATTTTTTTTCTGATTAAACGGGGGCAAATATAAAATAAAAAATGAGCGAGAATAAAATAATTGATGAAAGTAAACAAGGTGAAGCGCTTTTGATTGAAAAACCAATACTTCCAAATGGTAAAAAATTATTTTTGGAAAGTTACGGTTGCGCGATGAATTTTTCGGATAGCGAAATTGTTGCTTCTATATTGCATGATCAAGGATTTACAACTACCAAAGATTTTACTGAAGCGGATGTGATCTTTGTGAACACCTGCGCTATTCGCGAAGGCGCTGAACAACGTGTACGTAAGCGATTGACAGATTTTAAAAAAGTTAAGAAAACCAATCCTGATCTGATTATTGGTGTATTGGGCTGTATGGCAGAACGTTTAAAATCAAAATTTTTAGAAGAAGAAAAATTAGTGGATATTGTAGTTGGGCCTGATGCTTATCGCAGTTTACCTGAACTGATCGAGATCGCTGAAACCGGACAAAAAGCAGTGAATGTGCTTCTTTCAAAAGAAGAAACATATGCCGACATTGCTCCGGTACGTTTGGATTCAAACGGAGTTACAGCATTCATAAGCATTACAAGAGGTTGTGATAATATGTGCGCATTTTGTGTGGTACCGTTTACACGTGGTCGTGAAAGAAGCCGCGATCCGGAAACAATTGTGAAAGAAGCGCAGGACCTGTTCAATGAAGGATATAGAGAAGTTACACTGCTTGGACAAAATGTTGATTCATATTTGTGGAGTGGTGGCGGATTAAAAAAAGAAAACATTACTGCTGAAGAATTACAAAATGCTACAACGTTTGCTCAGTTAATGGAAAAAGTAGCGATGATAGATCCTGATCTGCGAGTTCGTTTCAGCACTTCACATCCGAAAGATATGAATGATGATGTTTTGCATGTGGTTAATAAATATGAAAATATTTGCAATTATATTCATTTACCTGTTCAATCAGGTAACTCACGTATCTTAGAAATGATGAATCGTGGTTATACCCGTGAATGGTATATGGAACGTATCAATGCTATACGCAGGATCATCCCGGATTGTGCTATATCTACTGATTCCATTACCGGATTCTGCACGGAAACGGAAGAAGAGCATAAAGATACTTTATCGTTGATGGAATGGGTGAAATATGATTTCGCTTATATGTTTTCGTACAGTGAACGTCCTAAAACGCTTGCTGAGCGAAAATATAAAGATGATGTGCCAGATGATGTTAAAAAACGCAGGCTGCAAGAGATCGTGGATATGCAACAAAAACATTCGGGAGAACGCACCAAATCAGGAGTAGGGAAAATTCACCGGGTATTGGCTGAAAAAATATCAAAAAAATCTCCAAATGAATTATCCGGAAGAAATTCACAAAATACAACTGTTGTGTTTCCGAAAGAAAATTTTAAACCGGGAGATTATGTGAATGTGTTGGCGACCGATTGTACGAGTGCGACTTTGATTGGTGTTGTAGTTAAGTAGATTTTTTTCAACACAGAGTACACGGAGGAAAAAGAGTTGCACGGAGAAAAATTGAATTAAATAAACCTATTTTTCGTAGAATATGACCATACAAGAAATAAAAAATCGTTTTGGAATTATCGGGAGTTCGCCTTTGCTGGATAGAGCAATTGATATTGCAAAGCAAGTGGCACCAACCGATCTAACTGTATTAATTACAGGAGAAAGCGGTACAGGAAAAGAAGTTTTTCCACAGATCATACATAATTTAAGTGCCCGCAAACATGGTCAGTATATTGCTGTAAACTGTGGTGCGATCCCTGAAGGTACAATAGATTCAGAACTTTTTGGACATGAGAAAGGTTCATTCACCGGAGCACATGAAGCACGCAAAGGATATTTTGAAGTAGCGAATGGCGGAACGATTTTTTTAGATGAGGTTGCTGAAATGCCTTTAGCAACACAAGCCCGTCTGCTTCGTATTTTAGAGAGCGGAGAGTTCATCAAAGTAGGTTCTTCAAAAGTATTGAAAACGGATGTGCGGGTGGTTGCAGCAACTAACGTAAACATCACTCAAGCAATTGAAAAAGGTAAGTTTCGTGAAGATCTGTATTACCGTTTAAATACGGTGCCAATCATAGTTCCTTCATTACGTGACCGCAAGCAAGATATATTTTTATTGTTTCGGAAATTTGCAGCAGACTTTTCCGCAAAATACCGAATGCCAACAATAAAGCTGGATACAGAGGCGGAGCAATTGCTGATCAATTATTACTGGCAAGGAAATGTACGTCAGTTAAAAAATATTACAGAACAAATTTCTGTGATCGAAAAGCAGCGTGATATTAATGGCGAAATGATACGTGGGTACTTACCGCAACGTACTACTTCCCAATTACCAATGGTAATAAGCAATACAACGCAGGGTGGAGATTTCAGCGAACGTGATCTGTTGTACAAAGTATTATTTGATATGAAAAAAGATCTGCAGGATCTAAAAAAAATCGTTGTTGATCTGATTGAAAATGACAATCAACTTGATCAGGATTTTCATCCGGAAAATGCATCTTTAATTAAAAAATTATATCAGGAAGTGGGTACTCCGGAAACCCCTATACAGTTGGGATACAACACATCTACGCCAGCATTTATGAAGTCGAAAGATGAAACGCCTCTCCACACAATTGTAACGGAAGAAAATTTATCGCTGCATGAAATTGAAGAGGACATGATCAAAAAAGCGTTGACAAAACATAAAGGCAAACGCAAAAATGCAGCAAAAGAATTAGGTATTTCTGAAAGGACATTGTATCGTAAGATCAATGAATACTCAATTAAGTGAGAAAATTTAAAGTTTGAAAGTTTAAAGTTTTAAAGTTAAAAGTTGAACAAAAAACAGAATATGAAATTTCATTTTGTGAACAAACAACAAATCTTATGTCTTGTTTCTTGTATCCTGATCCTATTCTCAGGTTGCAAAATGAGTTATTCGTTTAGCGGAGCGTCTGTTCCACCTGAAGCAAAAACAGTTTCGGTAGAATATTTTCAAAATAACGCATCCCTTGCTCCACCTACTTTAAGCCAAACATTTACTGAAGCTTTGCGCGATAAGCTAAGCTCACAAACCCGTTTGGGACTTGTAAATAAAGGTGGCGACCTGGCTTTTGAAGGCAGCGTAGTTGGCTATCTGACTTCACCAATTGCCATACAAAGCACAGATCAAGCGGCTTTGAACAGATTGACAATTACAGTAAATGTAAAATATACCTGTGCATTTGATGAAAAGAAAAACTATGAACAAACGTTTTCACGCTTCTTTGATTATTCCAGTACACAGAGTCTTGCAGCAGTTGAAGATCAGTTGATCAGAGATATTAATGAACAATTGGTACAAGATATTTTTAACAAAACTTTAAATGATTGGTAGATCTAAAAAAGTTTAAAGTTTAAAGTTCTAAGTTTAAAGTTCAAAAATCAAAATTCCGAAATCCCCAAAATGAATCGTAATCAATTCATATCATTTATGGACAATCCCGATAAATTATCGGGAAATGATGGCATTTTGCTGGCTGAATTATTGAAAAGCTTCCCCTATTTTCAAACTGCACATTTATTATATGCTAAAAGCTTGCATAATGAGCATAGTATTCATTACAATACACAGCTAAAAACAACTGCAACATACGCAACAGACCGAAAAGTGCTTCATTATTTGATCACCAATAAACCGGAAGCTAAGATTGAAATTGTTAATATTTCTGAAAGTCACAAAACTATAGAGGAAAATAAGATTATTAAAGTTGAGCAACTTGTTAAAGAAGAAATTGAACAGCCTATTACTACTAAGGCCGTTCAAACAACACCTGAAACAACGGTCACTGAAATAACTGAAACTGAAGTACAAATAACAGAAGAAACTGAAACTCACAAAATAGCTGAAGAATATAAAAATATCATAGTTGAGCAGTTTGTTGAAAAAGAGGAAGTACAGAACATTGCTGCTGAGAGCGTTAAAACAACATCTGAAATAGCGACCACTGAAATAATTGAAGCCGAGATACAAATAAAAGAAGAAACAGTTATTTCAGAGGTCACGGTTGATGAACAAGCTATTGTTGCTGAGCGTATTGAATTTACAGAACAAATAAAGGAAATTGTTGTTGAACTTCCGGTAATAATTGAAAAGTTAACAGAAAAGCCAATTGAACCGATAGCAGAAGTAATTGAAAAAGTTGATACCTCTGCTCCGATCACCACAGGCAAAGAAGAAATCGTTACCAATGATACCATAGAGAATACTGAAGAAGTTATTATTGATGAACTGGAAAAGGAATTTTTAGCACAAGCCGCTATTTCAGTTATAGAACTGGAAGTATCCAATACAGAACTGCTTACCGAAAGTGAAAGACCGGTTGAATTTAAAGATGAGCAAGCACCTGTTCGGGCAAATTTTGTTCTTAATACCCCGATTGAGAGTGCAATTGGCGCAGCTATTGAAACACCTGAAATTGAAAAAGCTGAATCAGAAGCAACAGTTACAATCACCGAAAACTTTGACAATTCTCAGGCACATTCATTTACCGACTGGCTGAAACATGCATCAAACGTTAACGAACCGGCTGTTGAAGAAAACAAATTAGATGAAAGCTCCAGCAAAAAAACCGCAGCAGATCTCATCGACAAGTTTTTGCGTGAAGAGCCCCGAATGTCGAAACCAAAAACCGAATTTTACAATCCGGTGAATATGGCCAAGCAAAGTGTGGCCGAAGATATTACTTTTGTAAGCGAAACTTTGGCAAAAATATTCGTGCTCCAGGGCAATTATATCAAGGCATTGAAGGCTTATGAAAATTTACGTTTGAAATATCCAGAAAAAAGGCTTTACTTTGCAGCCCAAATTAAAAATTTACGAAAACTAATTAACCAACAAAAACAATAAACATGGGAACAGTCATTTCAATTTTAATTATCATAGTTTGTTTACTTTTAATACTTGTAGTATTAGTACAAAACTCTAAAGGTGGTGGATTGGCCTCCTCTTTCGCTTCATCTAATCAGGTAATGGGTGTGCGCAAAACTGGTGATTTTTTAGAAAAAGCAACATGGACCCTGGCTGTTTCATTATTGGCTTTATGTTTGGTTTCAACTGCTTATAACCATCCTTCTGAAGGCACTGAAACCGGAACAGAATCTGTTACCCGTCAAAAAAGCGAAAATGCAGGAACAGAAACACCTGCACCAACGGCTTTGCCAACGGCAGCACCAACTACAGCACCAACTTCTGTACCTCCAACAAATACAGCACCTCCCACTAAATAGGGAATTTAAAATATTTTATTAAAAAAATGTCAGAGTGTCACCACGCTCTGACATTTTTTGTTTGATTTTAATCCTAAGACTGCAAAATTGTCTTTAATGAGGATTGATACTCATTTGGCATAATAACTGACAAGAGAACAGCGAAATTTTAAATTCTAAAAATCAATTAAACTTTAAAATCATAAGAAAATGGCAAAAGAAAACACGAAAGCAAGTATCAAACCCGTTGCTGGAAGTCAAAACAGAGTTGTGGTAGAAGCATCTGCGGCAGAAGAAAAAACCAAAGGTGGCATTATTATACCTGATACTGCAAAAGAGAAGCCTCAAAGAGGAAAAGTGATTGCAGTAAGTGATATTGATGAAAAAGGTAACAAACCGTCTGTAAAAGTGGGTGATACTGTATTATACGGTAAGTATGCAGGTACAGAAGTTCAATTAGAAGGAAAAGATTACCTGATCATGCGTGAAACAGATATTTTCGCAATAGTATAAGTATAACAACGAATAACGAATTTCATCGAATAACGAATTCCTTATCCGATAAAAGCCCGAATTAGTCGAAGTAATAAAAAAAATAAATTATAAATAAGAAAACTAAAAAAAACAAAATGGCAAAAGATATTATATTTAACATTGATGCGCGTGACCGTTTAAAAAAAGGTGTTGACGCTTTAGCAAATGCAGTGAAAGTAACATTAGGACCAAAAGGGCGTAACGTTATTATCGATAAAAAATTTGGTGCACCAATCATCACTAAAGACGGTGTAACTGTTGCTAAAGAAATTGAATTAAAAGATCCTGTTGAAAACATGGGAGCTCAAATGTTGAAAGAAGTTGCATCTAAAACAGCAGATGCTGCAGGTGATGGAACCACAACAGCAACAGTTCTGGCACAAGCTATTGTTACTGCAGGTTTAAAAAACGTAGCAGCAGGTGCAAATCCAATGGATCTGAAACGTGGTATTGACAAAGCTGTTTTGGCGGTAGTAGAAAACCTTAACAAACAATCACAAAAAGTAGGTGATGACAATAAAAAAATTGAGCAGGTTGCTACTATCTCTGCTAACAATGACAATACAATCGGAAAGCTAATTGCGGAAGCAATGAAAAAAGTTAAAAAAGAAGGTGTTATCACTGTTGAAGAAGCAAAAGGAACTGAAACTACTGTTGAAGTAGTTGAAGGTATGCAATTTGATCGTGGATACATTTCTCCGTATTTTGTTACTGATGCAGACAAAATGCAAGCAGTATTGGAGACTCCACTTATCTTGATCACTGATAAGAAAATTTCAAGTATGAAAGAATTACTTCCTGTTCTTGAAAAAGCAGTTCAAACAGGTAAACCAATTTTAATTATTGCTGAAGATGTTGATAGCGAAGCGTTAGCTACATTGGTAGTAAATAAGATCCGTGGTTCATTAAAAATTGCTGCTGTAAAAGCTCCAGGATTTGGTGACAGAAGAAAAGCAATGTTAGAAGATCTTGCAATTCTTACCGGTGGTACTTTAATCTCAGAAGAAAGAGGTTATAAGTTGGAAAATGCTGACCTATCAATGCTTGGAACAGCAGAAAAAATTTCTATCGATAAAGACAATACAACTATTGTTGGTGGAAAAGGTAAAAAAGTGGATATCACATCTCGTGTTAACCAGATCAAAGCACAAATCGAAACTACTACATCAGATTACGACAAAGAAAAATTGCAGGAGCGTTTGGCTAAATTAGCAGGCGGTGTTGCTGTATTGTATGTTGGTGCTGCTACTGAGGTAGAAATGAAAGAAAAGAAAGACCGTGTAGATGATGCATTATCTGCAACACGTGCTGCTGTTGAAGAAGGAATTGTACCGGGAGGTGGTGTTGCATTTATCCGTGCAATTGATGCATTGGATAAATTAAAAGGCGCTAATGAAGATGAATCAACTGGAATTGCTATTGTTAAACGTGCAATTGAAGAGCCGTTGCGTCAAATCGTTGCCAATGCTGGTGGTGAAGGTGCTGTAATTGTTCAGAAAGTTCGTGAAGGCAAAAATGATTTCGGTTACAATGCACGCACCGATAAATTTGAAAATTTACTTGCTGCAGGTGTAATTGATCCAACTAAAGTAACACGTATCGCTTTAGAAAATGCTGCTTCAATTGCTGCAATGCTATTGACCACAGAATGTGTATTAGCTGATCAAAGAGAAGAATCGCCAGCAATGCCAATGGGTAATCCGGGTATGGGCGGTATGGGTGGAATGATGTAATCACCAAATACTATTATTAAAAAAAACCTCTTGAATCTATTTCAAGAGGTTTTTTTTATCCCTCTCTCTTCTTGAGGTATAGAAATAGATGTATCGATAAAAAATACTATAACCTGGTGGCTTTTATCGCTAATAGTAGTTTCAAGTATTCGGTTAATTGTTAATTCTTTCTTAACATTAGCAGGTTAAACAGAAGGATTAAGGCCGTTTTATTTCTTTGTGGTCTTTCCAGATTTGATATATTATCTAATAGGTTATTGAGTTGAATTATATGTTTTATATTTCTTTCGGTTTGATTTTTTTTAATTGACTATTTCTCTCCCGGTTTTTTATTTTGTTGAGACCTTTCTACAACTTCCTGAATTCGTTTGTTACGTGTTTCCTTTTTTTTTGCCAAATTTATCCAATAGGCATACATAAGCTGAGCGGAAGGGGGAAAGGAGTTGAAGTTTTCTAGTGCGTTTGGTTTTAAAGCCAATACTTTAGTAAGGTCCAATGGTATTGAAAAAGATTTAGTTGTGGGAATTATTTTATTATTTTTTAGACCTTCCTGATATTTTTCAAGCCCCGGCTTAGTCATTTTTTTCGCCTTGATCATTTTTTTCGCTCTTTCAATGTTAAGGATAGACCACTGACTTTTGCCTCTTCTGGGAGTATAACGTTGAATATATTTTTCAGCATCGATATTTTTCACTTTCCCATCTATCCAGCCAAAGCAAATAGCTTCCTCTACTGCCTCATTATAAGGAATGGATATTTTGCCAGTGGCTTTTTTGTAATAAATTAACCAAATTTCCTTTTTGGAATCATGATTTTTTTTGAACCAGGAGCGCAATTCATTTCTGTCTTTTACATATAACGTCTCCATGAAAAGTTTATTGAAATTACATTTTGATCAGGGGGAAGTATTAACCAGGATAATTTTCGAGTTCATGAATTATCCTGAAAAACTTTTAATATTCCTATTTCTCGTATTGTGATTTTTTTTTAACCATTATAATCAGGAATGAATTTCATGTTTAATTTCTTCGATGATTTTTTCACAAAACGCTGTGAGATCTTTCACGCTTCTGCTTGTGATCAATCCGTTATCCACTACCACTTCTTTATCGCTCCAAAGCGCACCTGCATTTATCAGATCGGTTTTGAGCGTTTTATAAGAGGTCAACCTTTTCCCTTTTAATTTTCCTGTTTCAATTAATATCCAAGGTGCATGACAAATTGCTGCGATAGTTTTTCCCTGTTCAAAAAAGTCAGAAACAAAATTAACAGCATCAGCATTAACTCGTAAGGTATCAGAATTTATAACTCCACCTGGCAATATCAATATATCATAATCTGCTGACATTGCATTCTCAATCGATTTGTCAACGTTAAATTCATCGCCCCAGTTTTTTTCTCTCCATCCTTTTATTGTTCCCTTTTTTATTGAAATTACATCAACAGCAATTCCTTCTTTCAGCAAAGTTTCTAATGGTTTTTCAAATTCTGATTGCTCAAAACCATCTGTAGCAAGAATGGCGGCTCTTTTTTTTGTTATTTGTTTTTCCATAAAAATATAGGCATGTTAAATTTCTATAAAGCAAGTAAAAAAAGATGCCATTAAATCAATGGAGTTTTTTAAATTCTTTGAAAAAATTCAAACTTATCGAAATGAGTTGTAAGGCTGGAGTAAACGATAGGAACAAGTGGTCCAATTTTACAATAAAGAAAGAGTCTTGTAAATTTTATTTGAAAACATCGATTTGAAAATTTGGGCGTAAAAAGAGACTTGTTACTTATCCATATCAGGAAATAAAATCAATTTCCTGATATGGATGAAATAAGAATACTTTGAGCAATTTCGAATAATAAGTCGGTCCTATGTCAATCACATTTTCTATTTCTTACAACTCTTTTTTCTTGTAAGTCATAAAAATAGCTGCTCCAATGGCAATAAACAAAAGAATACTGGATATCAAAGAAATTTTTTCACCTGTAAAATAAGATTCTGGTTCAAATTTGAATTCTATCAGATGTTTTCCAGTGGGTACACGCATTCCACGCAAGACATAATTAACGCAGAAGTGAGGTTTCAATTCACCATCTATGTATGCATTCCAACCTTTACTATAATAGATCTCAGAAAATACCGCTACAAGTTCTGCAGTAGAATTCGATTCATATTTAAGGTCATTAGGTTTATAATCGATCAATTTAATGGTGCCGGATGCATTGGTATTTACATTAAATCCTTCTAATTGACTTTTATAACGTTCATCAACAATAGCTGTATAGGCTGGGTTTATTTCACCTACAGCTTTAATTTCCTCGTCAGCATTCCTAACAGTTTTAACATCCTTCACAAACCAGGCATTTCCCAATGCATAACGGTTTCGTAATGGAGAAGCATCTTTATTAAAAATAATATAACGGGTATTCAACATATTCAGGACACCTTGTTTTTCGAATGTTGCACGCAATAACGAATCCGTTGGATTAGACCTTAAAGTGGTCATTATATTTTGAATATTATTTTGAATATGTGCATCAATCAGATCCTGATAACGTCTCAATTTAGCAGCATGGTACCCTCCAACTGATTTATGATAATAGGAGGTCCCCGCTTCATTAAAAGTGTTTACAGCAATATTTAAAACGCGATAATTAGGATCTGTGTCTTCCAGTATTTCTTTATCAGCAGTAGTAAGTGGAAAGGGGACTTTAGCCTCTTGTTTTGTTTTGAAATTTTTATCGTTTACAAATTGTCGATCGATCTGTACTAAGTCAATGAAAACAAGCAAGCTCAATACTATAATTAAAATCGTTTTAGTGATCTTCGTTTTTAAAAATAACCAAAGAGTTGTAGCACCAAGTAATATGAAAAAGAAGCTGCGAATTGCACCTGATTTAAATAAACTGATGCGTGCGGTCTCCAGATTGTCCATGAATTTTTGAGCAATATCCGCACCATTACTTTTAGCTATTTGATCATAAATTTTATTGTATTCGCCTTCGCCAAAAAAATCTGATAAAGATGGAACGAGGTAAAAAAGCAATGACAAACCACCCGTTAGGCCAAATGAAATAAAGAAAGCATTTTTAACACTAATTTCGGTTTTAACAACTGCTAATTTTATTTTTTTTGTAAGGAGCTCAGGAGTTTTCAATAGTTTATCCACGGCCAATACCGCAAGCAAAGGAATTGTAAATTCTGCAATTATTAATATCATGGATACTGCCCTGAATTTATTATACACAGGGAAGTGATCTAAAAAAAATTCGGTCAATGGCATAAAATTATGCCCCCATGATAAAAGGATAGAGAAAATTGTAGCCGCCAATAGCCCCCATTTCATACGTCCTTCAACAATAAATAATCCCAGTATAAATAGAAATACAATGATAGCTCCAGAATAGGGAGACATTGTAAAAGGTTGATCACCCCAGTATTGAGAGGTTCCACCAATACTTTCCCGCATTTCGGGATCCACATTTTTCAAAGCCGATTTATCTTCGTTAACACTAATAGATGAAGAACGTCCTTTAAAACCAGGAATCATCAATGTCATTGTTTCGGATGTTCCCATGCTCCATTGAGTTGCATAATCTTTGTCCAAACCGGAAGTTTTATTTCCCTGGTCAGAAGTTAGCTCCGAAGCCCCACGAATAGTAACAGCAGCATAATCAGCGGTGTTCCATAAATTATTTATATTACATCCCACAGCTAAAACCCCGGCAATTACGAACACTCCGATGCTTTTAAAAATTTCTCTATATTCTTTTCTTTTAATGCGCTCGATCCATTCAATTGCAATGTAAATGCCTAAAAACATAAACATATAATAGGTAATTTGAACGTGATTGCAATTTAATTGCACCGCAAAAAACAATGCAGTTAGAGCCCCCCCAAGCAGGTATTTCCCCCTGTTTACAAGAATAACACCTGCAAATACCATTGGGATATAACCAATAGCCAAGGCTTTAGTAATGTGTCCTGCATCAATTATTATTATGTTATATGCGGAAAAAGCAAAGGCTATCGAACCCATAATACTAAGCCAGGGATCGACCTTGAGAACCATCAATAAAATAAAAAATCCTATTAAATATATAAAAACAATATTGGCTGGAACTGGTAGCCCCAGATTAAAAGCGACCCTAACGTATTGAACTAAATTGTTTGGGTACCGCATCGATATCTGATAGGTGGGCATACCTCCGAACATAGAATTTGTCCACAGTGCTTCTTTTTGATATTGCTCCCTAAAATCATTCGCTTCTTTTGACATTCCCTTATAAGAAACCATATCGCTTTGTATAATTGCTTTACCTTTCAACACCGGAGAAAAATATCCAAGCGTTAAAACAATAAATATTACAATTGCGGCAATAATCGGAACCAATACTTTTAAATTGATGTTTTTCATTTTTTAATTATTATTGATGATTCTATGCTTTGATTCAAAATTTTAAAGGCCAAAAATAGTGTAAATTATAAATTATATGATCTTTAAAAACAAATATAAATTAAAATACAGCGCAAAATTAAAAAGATTGTGGCTTGATCATAAGGCGTTATGAAATGTATGCATCAGAATATTTTTTTTTAAATGCTATGGCCTTTAAATCAAGCTCATGAAATAAATAAAAGCATTATTAATGAGGTGTTTTTATACCTGAATAAAGTTAAATCTGCTCCCAATATTTTTGTATTTTTGTGAAAAGTGCTTTTTACACAAAATAGATAGAAAACTTTTATATTTTAACCAATGCTTTTTGAAAACGCCTCTTCTTTTTACGAATAGATAGCGTTGAATTGAGCTTTTATTAACAATTATGAAAAATTTAATAAACCCCTTATATTTAAGCGAAGAAAAAATAAAAGAGATACGTAATCAGTTCGAAAATGCAGAGCCATGCAAACACATAGCTTTGGATAATTTTTTGGTGGACGATGTTGCCAATACTCTTTTTCAGAATTTCCCCAAATTGGATACATTGAATGTAAAACGCAAGAGTATCAATGAAAATAAGTCGGAAGAATATCATTTGGAGAATTTTCACTCGCAATTTAATGAAATGCGCGACTTTCTCAATACTCCTCAAATGTACGAATGGATCAGTAAAGTGACTGGCATTGAGGGTTTAACCTCCACATTCGATTCATTAGGTTCGGGGGTTCATCAGGGCGGACCAGGCAGTTTTGTTGATGTTCATGTGGACGTAAATATGAATCCCGCGGCAAAATTGCATCGCAGAATTAATTTACTTATTTATTTGAATAAAAACTGGAAAGATGAATACGGTGGGGCCTTAGAATTTTGGGATAAAGATGTAAAAAATTGTATTTCTAAAGTGATGCCAAATTTTAACCAGGCGGCAATAATGGTTACCGATGAAACATCATATCATGGCTACGCTAAAATAAACATCCCTGAGGGAGAAAGCAGGAAATCGTTTTATTGCTATTATTACACCCCTGCAGGTAAAGATTTTGTTTATCGTGATTCGCGTTTTAAAACACGCCCTGATGAGAGCCTCACAAAAACTGCCATCACAGAAATTAAAGAAACATTAAAAATAAATGCAAAAAAGTTTTTAAAGTTTTTGGGTGTTAAATCGTTGGATTTTCAAGATAAGAATAAGAAATAATTTAGAGAGGTGTCAATTTGAAAATTTGATGATTGGATGGAATTAAAACATAAAATAATCTGGATTACAGGCGCATCTTCAGGTATTGGTGAAGCATTAGCTTATAACTGTGCTACAGAAGGGGCTCAAATTGTTATTTCGGCTCGGAGAGAGGATGAATTAAAACGCGTTGCTAATCATTGTAAAACGGATCCAAAGAATATTCTCATTCTCCCACTAGATCTTGAGCATACCGCTAATATAGAAGAAAAAGTGAATCAGGTAATTCAAAAGTTTGGACGAATAGATGTATTGATAAACAATGGAGGGATCGGGCAAAGGGGAAAAGCGGTAAATACAAAAACCGAAGTAGATAGAAAAGTAATGGAGATCAATTTTTTTGGAACCATTAATCTTTCCAAAGCCGTTGCAAGGGTGATGCAAAAGCAAAAGAGTGGGAAACTGGTGGTAGTATCCAGTATTATGGGCAAATATGGTATGCCATTATATTCTACTTATGCAGCTTCGAAACATGCGCTATATGGATATTTCGAATCGATACGCCAGGAACTATATGCTGATAATGTAAAAGTATTAATTGTTTCTCCCGGATTTATTAATACTGACGTAAGTACGAAATTACTTACTGAAGATGGTAACCAATATGGTATTAAAAGCGATGCCCAGGAAAAAGGAATGACAGCCGCGGATTGTGCCAAAGGAATTGTGCAAGCAATAAAAGGTGGTAGCAATCACAAATATGTTGGAGGCTATGAATTATTTGCAGTATTTGTAAAACAGGTTATCCCAAAAACCTTTTATAAATTAATGCGAAAAATGACAAAAGAGTAACAGTGATGTTTACTTGCTAATGTTGCGTTAGGGATTCCTTCGACAAGCTCAGGATAAATTCCGTGGAAATCCCTTTCGGTTTAGAAAAGATTGAATCGAAAAGCCCGCCCTTTTCTTTTTCAAGAAAAGGAACGCCCAAATTAAAATTTATAATTTTCTTTGAGAAAGGTAATAAATTAAATACTTAAAAGGGAAATACTACTGGGACGTAGCTATTTAAAATCACTTCAAATCTTCATAATCCACATATTCACCTTCATCATCACTGATTTTCTTTTTGGTGGAAGGCACGTAATCAACCGAAGTTTCACCTTCTCTGCGTTTGTTATTTTGAAAAGGGGCATTAAAACCATTCCCTTGCTTGGCCCTGTAAGTACTGATGCTGTTAAACACCCTCCATAGGATCCAAATTACTAATATAGTATAAAAAACGTCTCTCATTGATGCAACAAAGGTAAGGAGTTTTATACAAATAGAATTACATTTGCATTTATTAAACAGGTTGGTTCAGTTAAAGTTTGTGAGATCTCTCACGATTGTAGAGTTCAAAGAATTTTTAAAACCGGAAATTTGTAATAAATTCTGACAATTTAAAACCTTCAGTTTTAGAACTCTTGTACTTATTGCTAATACCATAATCAATTGACCAATTTTAATTTTATGAAAAAAAACCACTCTATATTATTTTGTCCGGTAGCTTTTTTCTGCCTGTCAATAGTATTCTCTTGTTCTCCGGTAAAATATATAAAGCCTTTAGATAAAAACCAACATGCTGCGACAATATCTTTTGGCGGTCCACTCATTAAATATGGTTCAGCTACAATTCCAATTCCTTTTTTAGTCGGTAATTATGGTTACGGAATTGATAGCTCATTAACAGGCTTTGCTTCATTCAATATTACTTCAGCATTATTCGGGAATTTTCAAGTAGAATTGGGCGCTACCAAACAGTTGCTTAATCAAAAAAAATATATACCTGCTGTTAGCATCACACCTATTGCCAACATTATTTATCGTAACAAAGAAGCATTTAAACTTTATCCTCAGTTAGCAGTAAACGCCTTTTGGGAATATGGAAAACAAAAAAACATGGTTTACATCGGTCTCGACAACTGGTTTGAATTAGCGCAAAAACGCGCTTATGAAGTCAAACAATCAAATCATGTGATTTTTATGCCAACTATTGGCCATAGTTTTACAGGAAAAAAATGGAATTTTATTATCGAAGGTAAAATCATTGCTCCTAATTTATCAAACGAAAAATTGGTGGTGGATTATGAAACACCATTAAAAAAACACGGAGCTTTGGGTGTTTATTTGGG
Organism: Bacteroidia bacterium; assembly: GCA_030654175.1. Taxonomy (GTDB): domain Bacteria; phylum Bacteroidota; class Bacteroidia; order 2-12-FULL-35-15; family 2-12-FULL-35-15; genus 2-12-FULL-35-15. The sequence goes on along the minus strand of JAURXZ010000013.1, from coordinate 68,278 downwards.
GTATACACGCAAATTTTAATTTATAGAGATCACAGGCCGGCCGAACAAATTGTTTGACAGGAATAAAAAATAATTATAATGAAAAAAATCATTTTCTTAACTTTAACAGTGCTGAGCTTCACAAGCTGCTTGCGTTTGGATGATAATTTATTTAATCCCGCCAGTATTAAAATTACGGAATACAAATTAGATAATTACACTGGCGATCTGGATTTTCGTTTAGATGTCACTTATCAGATCCCCGATAGTTTAATTCATATTTTCCAACTGTCCTCTCAAGCGGCTGATGAATCAAAGGCAACAAATATTTATGCAATTTACATTGGTAATATTGATAGTATTTCTTCTGATAGTGTAATCATGTATTGTCATGGCAACAGAGACCATATGGATTTTTACTGGGAACGTGCTAAGTTACTTGCGAACACAAAAACTAAAAATCGCTTTGGAGTATTGATGATCGATTATCGTGGATTTGGATTGTCAGAAGGGAAACCCACAGAAAAAGGATTGTATGCTGATGTTGACGCTGCTTTGAAATGGCTTAAAATTAAAGGTTTAACAAATGACAGATTAATAATGTATGGTTTTAGCCTGGGCTCGGCCCCTGCCACTAAATTAAGTGTTGGAGACTATAGTATGAAGCCCGCAAAGTTATTACTGGAAGCCCCATTCGCTTCCGCTGAAGTTATGGTTCAGGACGCCTCAGGCCTTGCAATGCCTGGCATATTTTTTACAGATTTACAAATAAACAATGCAGAAGAAATTAAAAAGGTGCAACAACCGTTCTTTTGGATCCATGGTGAGGCTGATGATTTTTTAAATATTGATACACATGGTGCAATCGTTTACAGCCACTATAATGGAATATACAAAGAGGCAAATAGGATTCCAAATGCCGGACATGGTAGCATACCTGAGACATTTGGTTTTCAAAATTATTTAAATGCGGTTGGGGATTTTATTACGCAACATTAGATTTATGATTTTAAATTTGGTTGTTAAATAATTCCGCTTTTCTTGATTTCCCTGCTAGGACATTAAGAAAATCTAACCACAATAAAATATTACCTTTATTAAAATCCTACAAATTCTTGGTTTTTAAATTTTTAATAATATTTCATGAATTGCATAGTTGTTGATGATGATGAGATGTCGCGAAAAGCAATGAAACATTTAGTTTCTCAGGTGGAATTTATCACCCTTGTTGGAACATGCTGCTCCGGGGCCGAAGCCCTGAATGTTTTAAATAAGAATAAAATTGATTTAATGCTTCTTGATATTGAAATGCCTGATATGACAGGGCTAGAGCTTATTAAGAGCCTCAAAGTTCAGCCAATAACAATTTTAACGACATCCAGGAAAGAGTATGCCTTAGAAGCTTTTGAATGCAATGTTGTTGACTACCTGGTAAAACCAATTCTATTGGATCGTTTTTTTAAGTCTGTAACAAAAGCAAAAGACATTTTCGAAAACGCTCAACATATTGTTGGTTTTTCAAATGAAGATTATATTTTTATTAAAAACAGTGGTGTTCTGGTTAAAATCAATTTAAAGGAAATACTCTGGATTGAAGCCTTGGGTGATTATATGACAATTAATACCATTGAAAAAAAATATACGATCCACTCCACAATGAAAATGATAGAAAGTAAACTCGATCCGCATAAATTTATTCGGGTTCATCGTTCTTCAATTATTTCTATTGATCACATTACTTCTATAGAAGACAATGTTGTTATCCTTGGTAAAAAACTGATCACGGTCGGTGCTGTTTATAAAGAGAATTTAATGAATCGATTAAATCTTCTATAAATTACTCGCAAAATAAAAGATTTTATAAATTCTATCTTTCTTTCCTCAATTCAAAATGGTACGCAATCAATTTAATAATTAAGTTCTTGCATTTTTTGATTCCATCAGTTGACAAATTTTTTTGCTAAATATAGCAATCCGCATATAAAATAAATCTTCTCAAATTTCTTTAATACTTAAGTTGATCTGAATATTTGCCTTATGCCAATAGTTGGTAATAAATTCCGAGCCATTCCATTTTTTTTTATTTCATCCAACCCTATTTTTTTCAATCCGCCTTGTATTAGACTTATTTCATCGAAAATATTTTATTCTGCATTTTTCTGAGCGTAAAATTGTAGAGTTAAAAAGTGCATTTTTTTGTTTAAAAAAAATAAATTCTATGAAAACAATTTTAGTTCCTACTGATTTTTCAGATATAGCCACTAACGCTATTAATTACGCTGCAAGACTGGCCATTTATACAAAATCAAAATTGTTTTTGTTTCATGCTTATCATGTTCCTATGATCGTTTCGGAAGTTCCATTTGTTTTAACTTCAGAAGAAAATCAGTTGGAGGAACAAAGTAATGAACAGATGAAATTAATAATCGATGATCTTCAAAAAAAATATGAAAACAGATTGGAGATCGAAAGTCTTTCAATGCCCGGTTTTACTTCAGATGAAATTGTGGATATAGCAAAAGACAGAAAATGTGATTTAATCGTTATGGGAACAAAAGGGGCAGGAGGAAGTAGCAGGTTTTTAGGTACTAATACTGTTGATGTTATAAAAGAAACGCATTGTAATGTTTTGGTAGTCCCTGAAAAAGTGAAATTTCAGAAAATAGACAAGATCGTTTTTGCTTTTGATTACAAAGCCATAAAAAACAGTTCTGTATTTGATCCTATTATTGAATTGGCTTCCTTGTTCAATTCTGAAATAATGATTTTCAACATTGAAGATAGCCGCGTTAAACCCACAACAGAAAAGGCCACAGAAGGTATTAAACTGGAACATGCATTTGAAAATTTAAAACATACCTATTGGTTCTCCGAACATGAAAATATTGTGGAAGCCATAAATGAATTTGCTATTGATAATCATGCTGTAATGATTACAATGATAAAAAGAAGTCATAATTTAATTCAACAGATTTTATCTAAAAGCAATACTAAGCTCATGGCTTTATATTCACAGCTTCCTTTGTTGGTTTTGCATGAACAAACTGATAAATAATAATATAACAAATTGAAAAAAATATTTATGAAAAGGACATGTTATGAATAATGAAACTGATTTGCGGATAATTGATATTTTACTCGTTGAGGATAGCCCTGGTGATGTTAGACTTACACAAGAGGTTCTTAAAGAAGGTAAAATTAAAAATAAGTTAAGCGTGGTTATGGACGGGGAAGAAGCGATTTTTTTTTTAAAAAAAATCGGGAAATATAAAGATGTTTCTACCCCTGATCTTATATTGTTGGATCTTAATTTACCTAAAAGAGATGGACGTGAAGTTTTGGCTGAAATCAAAAACGATCCAAATTTTTCGAGTATTCCTGTAGTTGTACTTACTACTTCCGATGCTGAAAAGGATATTATTAGTTCGTATGCAAGTCACGCCAATGCTTTTATTACCAAGCCTGTAGATTTTGATCAATTTGTTACTGTTGTGAGAGCAATTGAAGATTTTTGGTTGACTATTGTTAAGCTGCCTAAAAAACAATAATGGGACTGGAAAAGAGTTTGCCAAAGGCTCTGTTATAGTGTGAGGCGCAATATAAACATTATTCATGGTGCGTATGTTGGTTTTCCTTTGTGGGGTGAGTATTTAAATTAAAATTACATAAAATGAAAAATCCAAAGACAAATATTTTCATCGTGGATGATAATAAACTGTTAGTTATTTCTCTTAAAAAATATCTTGAAAACAGGTTTGGATCTGATGTTAATATATCAACATTTTATGATGGTGAAAGTTGTTTAGAGAACATCAATGAAAATACACATATTGTAATACTTGATTATTTTTTAAATAATGATAATAGTAATGCTAAAAACGGAATTGAAATCCTCAAAGAAATAAAAAAGCATAATGCCAAAACAAAAGTGATCATGCTTTCTCGTAATGAAGATGTTGCAGTTGCAGTTGAATCCTTTCGCGAAGGCGCAAGTGAGTACGTGATTAAAGGCGATAATTCCTTGAATAAACTAATATCATTGATCAATAGAATTATTACTGAACCGATCAGAATAATGGTTCGGGAATTCGGAGTTCCAAAGTTTTTAACATTGTTCCTATTCGTTTTCATTGGTATGGCTACTGTTATTTATTGGTTTATGAAATTGTTTCCATAATATATTATTTCAATGTAAGTAGTATTTATAGGATTCTTACATAGTGTTCATATTTAATGAAATATGGGAAAAATACGAGCATCAATAATTTTAATGTTTTTTTAGATGAATATATTCGAATACTTTTTTCAAAACTCACAAGACCTCTGTTGCATTGCTAATTTGGAAGGCTATTTCGAAATTATTAATCCAAATTTCGAAAAGAAATTAGGCTATTCTCAAAAGGAACTTCTTGAAAAAAAATTTATAAATTTTATTCATCCCGATGATATTGAAACCACACTTAAAGAAATGGAGAAATTGAAAGCAGGCGAAATTAGTTTAAATTTCACGAATAGATATCGTAAAATAGATGGAGGATATTTATGGTTTGAATGGAACGCAACTCCTAACCAAACTGATAAAAAAATTTATGCGATTGTCCGTGATATTACAGAACGCAAAATCGAAGAGGTAACTTTAAATGAAAGTGAGGAGAAATATCGTGACCTTTTTGATAATGCATCTGATTTAATACAATGTGTGGATCCTCACGGGAAATTTCTTTATGTGAACAATGCCTGGAAAAAAACGCTGGGATATACTGATGAAGAAATAAAAACTAAAATTATTTTCGATATCATTCATCCCGAGTATCAACAAGAATGTAGGGATATTTTTTCCCGATTGTTGAAAGGAGAGAATTTCAATGAATTTGAAATGGGATTTTTAACCAAAGGGAATCAAAAAATTGTAGTTAACGGGGCGTCAATGCCAAAGATGATCAATGGCAAAATGATCTCAACCCGTGGTATTTTCAGAAACATTACTCAAAAAAAGATCGATGAAGAAAATCTTAAAAAATATATTCATGAATTAAAAAACAATGAACAACAAATTCGAGCCATTTTTGACAATGCTCCTGACCCCGTTATCGTTATTGATGATAAAAGCAATGTAATAAAATGGAACCCAAAAGCAGAAACTGTTTTTGGATGGAAAGCTATTGATGTTGTTGGCAAGCCCCTCATTCAATATATTATTCCTGCACAATTTCATGAATCATATAATAAGGAAATGCAACCTTTCTTAGCAAAGGATTTAGAAAACGTTTCAAATACTACTTTTGAGATAGAAGCTAAAAATCAAAATGGAACTGAATTTCCTATTTCTCTCAGCATTTCATCTTATAAAATTGATGATAAAAAGTATTATTTTATTTGTTTTGCAAGGGATATTACAGAAAACAGAAAGAGTTTAGATGCGTTAAAAATTTCGGAAAATTTTCTTGATTCTATCATAGAAAATTTTCCGATTATTATTTTTGTTAAAAATGTTAGTGATTTGAGATACGTCAGAGTAAATAAGTTAGTGGAGGAGCTTTTTGGTTTTTCAAAAAAAGAAATAATTGGAAAAAGTGATTATGAATTATTCCCTAAAGAAGAAGCTGACCGTTTTGTAGCTAACGATAAAAAATTATTGGAGACGGGAAAGCTTTTTGAAATTGATGAAGAGCCGGTTCATACCAAATATAAAGGAATACGAATAATTGAAACTAAAATAGTTTTAGTAAAAGATAGTATCGGCAAACCGATTTACATTTTGGGTATTGCAAACGATATAACCGACCGAAAAAAAATCCAGACTGAACTTGATAACAAAACTAAAGAGTTGGCACGCTCTAATACTGAGTTAGAACAATTTGCCTATATCGCATCACATGATTTGCAGGAGCCCCTAAGGATGGTTACTAGTTATCTTCAGCTATTAGAAAACCGTTACAAAGATAAATTAGACCAAGATGCAAAAGATTTCATTTCTTTTGCTGTTGATGGCAGTAATCGTATGCGATCTCTTATTCACAGTCTACTGGAATATTCACGTATTAACAGGGTTAAAGCCTTTGAAATAATTGATGTAAACATATTATTAAAAGAAGTACTAGAGAATCTGAGTACGGCAATTAAAGAAAATAAGGCAACAATTAATATCAATGATTTACCTAAAATTAATGGTGATCCTATTTTAATAAATCAACTGTTCCAGAATTTAATCCAAAACGCCATAAAGTTCAAAAATACGCGGAATCCTGAAATAGATATTTCGTGCAAAGAAGAAAAGGACGAATATATATTTTCAGTTAAGGATAATGGAATTGGCATTCAGAAAGAATATATAGATAAAATATTTATAATTTTTAAACGACTTCACAGTAAAGAAGAATATCCGGGCACAGGAATGGGCTTAGCAATTTGTAAAAAAATTGTTGAACGACATGGAGGTAAGATCTGGGTAGAATCTGAATTTGGTAAAGGCAGTACTTTTTACTTCACCATAAAAAAATGATATAACTAACATTTTCGTGGCTAGAAATCGTATTGGTATAAATATTTAATTAGACAAGGTTGGTCTTTATCAGTTATTAACTCAAATGAATTAGATTTTTTTTCAATACTAAGTTCTAATGATAGAAAATATTAAAATACTTGTAATTGAAGACAATGCTGGCGATGCGCGTTTAATTAATATTTATTTGAAAGAATTCTATGGTGACAAATTTACATTTTCATCAGTAGATTATTTATCAAAAGGTTTGGAATTGTTAACAAAGGAAGCTTTTGATATTATTATTTTGGATCTTACTTTACCGGATAGCAGCGGCCTGGACACCTTTAAAAAAATATACGCGCATTCTCCAAAAACTCCAATTATTGTACTTACAGGATTGGAGGATGAATCAATAGGAATAAGTGCCATGAAACTCGGAGCTCAGGATTTTCTAGAGAAAGGGCATATCAGTGGAAAAGAATTGGGTCGGTCTATTAATTATAGTATTGAACGCTTTAAACTTCTAAAAGATCTCTCGGAGAATTCAAAAAAATTAGAAGCAAGGACAAGAGATCTGCTGGCAGAGCAATTAAAACTTTCGGAAGCTCAACAGCTTGCTCACATTGGAAATTGGGAATGGGACATTGAAAAAAACACCATTATATGGTCGGATGAACTTTATCGTATTTACGGATTGAGTCCGCATAATCCAAATATAACTATTGAGAAATTTCATGAAATGGTGCACCCTGACGATTGGTGGCATTTAAAGAGAGTTATAGTTGAAACAAAAAAAACGCATGAATCTGGCGATTTTTATTTTCGGATTGTTGATCCCGGTTCTGCAATAAAAACAATACATACACGATTTAAAGTTATTGTTAATAAATCCGGTCAGGCCATCAGAATGACAGGAACATCTCAGGACGTTACTGAAAATGTTCAAAAAGAAGAATTAACCAAATTGGTTCTTGCGGCTACTCAATCGTATAATTCTGTAGTAATAATTGACAAAAATCAAAACATTGAATGGGTAAATGAAGGTTTTACAAGACTTACCAATTATACATTAAAAGATTTGAAAGGCAAATCTATCAGTATTTTGAGAGGAAGTAACGGACGCCAAATAACTCAACAAAAAAACATTTTCGAATCGATCTTAAAAGAGAAAAAACCGGTAACATTTGAAAATGTAAATTATACTAAAAATGGTAAGGAATACTGGGTAATAACAACCGCAACCCCGATACTTGGAAAAGACGGACAAATAGAGCGGATCATTGCCATTGAAACTGACATTTCATTAAGAAAGCAAATAGAGGAAGAATTGGTGGAAGCAAATAGAATTGCTGAACAGTCGTTAAATAAAGTAAACCGAACTCTTGAAGAGCTTACAATTGCGAAAAAAGAACTGGAAGAATCCATGAAGGTCAAGTCACAATTTATGGCAAACATGAGTCATGAGATACGTACTCCTATGAACGCTGTTATCGGGTTCACAGATCTTCTTTTAAAAACGTCCCTTACCTCAGAGCAAAAACAGTATATCGATGCCGTTAAAACTTCAGGTAAAAATTTACTTGTTATCATCAATGATATTCTTGATTTTTCAAAAATAGAATCCGGAAAGTTGGAATTTGAATTAATAGACTTCCGTTTATCACAAGTAATTTCCACGGTCACCGAATTAATGCTTACTAAATCAATTGAGAAAAATATTCGTTTATCTACAACTATTGATCCGAGGATACCTGATAACTTAATTGGTGATCCAACCCGTCTCAATCAAATTTTATTGAACCTGGTAGGCAATGGAATTAAGTTTACAAACCAGGGTGAGGTTAAAATTACTGTTGATCTGCATTCGGAGGTTAATGACATGGAGGAACTTAAATTTTCAGTAACTGACACAGGGATTGGAATCCCTGAAGACAAGCTGAAAACTTTGTTTAAAGCCTTTACACAGGTTAGTAATGAAACAACCCGAAAATATGGAGGTACAGGGTTAGGACTCGTCATTGCAAAGCAGCTTGTTGAATTGCAAGGAGGAACAATTTCTGTACAAAGCAAGGTGGGTGAAGGATCTACATTTAGTTTTTATTTAAAGTTCAAAAAAGGTAATAAGTCTGAGTCTGGAAATAAAAATATTGCTGAAACTTTCGAAGTTAAAGAGTTGGAAGGATTAAATGTATTGCTTGTTGAAGATAATTTACTGAATCAGATTTTAGCAAAAAAAGTGTTAACAGACTGGAAACTGAAAGTCGAAGTTGCAGAAAATGGTCTTATAGCAATCGACAAACTAGAAAAAAATAATTTCGATTTGATATTAATGGATATTCAAATGCCTGAAATGGACGGTTATGATGCAACACATTATATCAGAGAAAAAATGATTCCCCCAAAACGCGATACTCCAATTATTGCCATGACAGCGCATGCCCTGACTGGCGAAGCAGAAAAATGCATGAATGCAGGAATGGATGATTATATTTCTAAACCTTTTGATTCAAAAATATTATACTATAAAATAGTTTCTGTACTTAAAAAGAGTAAACTTTTAAAACCAAATTTAATATAAACTAATACAATTAAGATGGAAACAATCACTCACAAACACATTGATTTAACTTATTTGAAACAACTTTCAAATGGAAGTAATGAGTTCATCAATGAAATGATAACGGTATTTATGGAGCAAACGCCAATAGAAATAAGTAATCTGGAAAAATATTTGGAAGCGAAAGATTGGAAATCACTTCGTGCAATAGCCCATAAAATGAAACCTTCATTTTCATTTATGGGGATGAAAGAGTTGGATTCACTTATAAAGTTGATTGAAGAATATGCATCTAATGAAACAAATCTTGATCAGCTGCCGGAAATGATTGCCAGGACTAAAAATATTTGTAATGAAGCTATAAAAGAACTCGAAATTGAGCAAAAATCATTTTTATAAATAAAATTTTGTCTCAAAATTGATAAAGAACAACTTTGATTTAGCCATGTTTAACGAAAATAATTTAATTAAGCTCCTTATCAAACGTATCATTACATAGAATTAAAACTCTCTGATCATGAAAACGATATCAACTCTTTCTAATTCTCCAGGAGAAGATGGAAAAATGTTTCAGCCAACATTAGTACATCCTGAAAAGGAATTACGAGTTAGTTATAGTAAAAAGGGGGCATTGGCCAAAACAAAAACCGGAACTCGTGAAATATTGATATTTATTGTTGATGATGATCCAATGTATACAAAAGCTTTGGAACATTCTATTTTAGATAAAATACCTTCTGTGAAAATAAAAACTTTTCAAACCGGAGAAGCATGTTTACAGCAAATAAAGCAAAAACCTGATGTTGTTATTTTAGATTATTATTTAGATTCAAAAGTTTCCTATGCTTGGAATGGATTAACAATTCTAAAACAAATTAAAAAATTATATCCCAAAATTAAAGTTGTTATGTTGTCGGTTCAGGATAGTTTGGATGTGGCTGTTAAATGTATAGAGAATGGTTCATATGATTACATTCCAAAAAGTGAATCGGCCTTTGTAAGAATAAATAATGTGTTGCAGAACATAATCGGGGATATTAATAGTAACGAGAAAGCTGTAAAGCCTTATCAAGTAGTAGGTATAATTATAATTATTATACTGATACTAAGTTTTTTATTAATTAAATTCTAAAAAACTCAAACCATGAAAATCCTGATTGTTGATGACGATAAATTAATGCTTGAAGTTATCTCACATTACTTAAAAGCCGAAGAATATGAAACTATTATTGCTGAAGATGGTTTTCAGGCGCTTGATATAATTCAGAAAGAAAAAATTGATTTAATAATAAGTGATATTATGATGCCCAACATATCGGGGTTGGCCTTGCTCAACCTGTTAAAGCAGTTTTATTTTAATAATATACCAATAATACTTATTTCTTCATTGGACAAAAAAGATTTCATAAGGCGCTCAATGGGTTTGGGAGCAATTGATTTTATTACTAAACCTATCGATTTTAAAAATCTATCTCGTCTTGTGAAAAAATATGTAAAAGAAATAATTTAATGAATTGATTTACCATTAGCATTCTCTGAAAATCTAAGAAATCATGAAAACTTCAGCTCCCTCTATTGAAAAAATTGGCTTTAAAGTTGGTTTTATAACATTCCTTTCTCTTGTCGCATATTTTATGATAATGAAATTTTTTGGTTTGTCTCAAGTCCTTGAACTTCGCTTTTTTAACTTTGTAATTTTAGCTATTGGTATAGGTTATGGCATTAAAAAATTAAAAAACGAATTACAGGAACCCGATTTTTACATGAAAGGTTGGGGGGAGGGAATGATCATTTCTCTTGTCTCTATAATTTTATTTGCTCTTTTTATGAGTATTTATCTAAGTTATTTCGATGCTGCATTAATGCAGCACATACGGGAGGTTACAACTTTGGGCTTTAATGCTACTTCAGGAATGCATGTGTTTTTTGCTATATTAATTGAAGGAATGGCATCGGCAGTGGTAATTACTTTAGGGGCAATGCAGTATTTTAAATCAAAATAACCTTTGTTAATTGATAATTTAAATACATGATGTATTGCTACATCCTTTGCTTTTTGCATATGTTTTCCAATCAAATGTAAAAAACAAACCCACATGAGACATCCCTCAAAACATATTATATTATTTACTCAAATATAAATTTCGTTCTGAATAGATCGTATGGAAAAATTCATCCGTTAAATCGTCAATAAAATAAATAGCTTCACCGGTCGATTTCATTTCAGGACCCAATTCCTTTATTACTTCCGGGAATTTATTATAAGAGAATACCGGAATTTTAATTGCGTATCCTATTTTTCTTGGATTGAATGTAAAATCCTTCACTTTCTTTTCGCCCAGCATTACTTTTGTTGCATAGTTTACATAAGGCTCATCATAAGCTTTTGCAATAAATGGAACAGTACGGGATGCACGGGGATTCGCTTCAATGATATATACCACTTCATCTTTAATAGCAAACTGAATATTTAATAACCCTACAGTGTTTAATGCCAATGCAATGGTTTTTGTATGTTGTTCAATTTGTTTAATTACATTTTCACTAAGATCAAAAGGAGGCAATACCGCGTATGAATCTCCGGAATGAATTCCTGCAGGCTCAATGTGTTCCATTAAACCAATGATATAAACATCTTCACCATCACAAATAGAATCCGACTCCGCTTCAATAGCTCCTTCTATAAAATTATCAAGCAATACCTGGTTACCGGGATGATCCTTTAATAAATTTACTACGTGTTGTTCCAACTCTGCTTCATTGATAACGATCTTCATGTTTTGACCACCCAATACATAGGAAGGGCGGACCAATAAAGGAAAACCTAATGTTTTTGAAAGTTCCACCGCTTGCTCACCGTCTTCGATCACTCCAAATTTAGGATAAGGAATATTATTTTCCTGTAATAGTTTAGAGAAACTTCCCCTGTCTTCAGCCAGATCCAGTGATTTATAATCGGTACCAATAATTTTTATTCCATATCGCTCTAATTTTTCAGCCAACTTTAAAGCGGTTTGCCCGCCAAGCTGAACGATCACACCAACAGGGTTTTCATTCAAAATGATATCGTAGATATGTTCCCAGAAAACAGGTTCAAAATATAATTTATCGGCAATATTAAAATCTGTGGAAACAGTTTCAGGATTACAATTGATCATGATCGTTTCGTAGCCACATTCTTTAGCAGCGATAACACCATGTACACAACTATAATCAAATTCAATTCCTTGCCCGATACGATTCGGACCACTTCCCAGCACAATAATTTTTTTCTTATCAGAAGCTATCGATTCATTTTCGTCTTCAAACGTGCTGTAATAATAAGGCGTTTTAGCTTCAAATTCTGCGGCACAGGTATCCACTAATTTATAAACCCGCTTGATCTCTAATTCCTGTCTGCGTTTAAATACTTCACTTTCCAGGCATTTTAAAAGATGAGCAATTTGCCTGTCGGCATATCCTTTTTGCTTGGCTTCATAAAATATTTCCCGCGGAAGTTGTGGTAATGTGTACTTTGAAATTTCTCCTTCAAGCAGGATCATTTCTTCGATCTGGTTCAAAAACCATGAATCGATACGTGTAAGTTTTTGTATCGTTTTTATGGAAATACCCAATTTAATGGCATCGTAAATATGAAAAAGCCTGTTCCAGCTTGGTCGTTCAAGGCTTTTTAATAATTCATCCTGGTTGGTTACTTCTTTTCCATCCGCACCTAATCCATTACGTTTAATTTCCAATGATTGACACGCTTTTTGCAGCGCCTCCTGAAAGCATCTGCCAATACCCATCACTTCCCCAACCGATTTCATTTGAAAGCCTAATTCGCGATTAGCACCTTTAAATTTATCAAAATTCCAACGGGGGATCTTAACAATAACATAATCCAACGTAGGCTCAAAAAAAGCAGAAGTAGATTTTGTAATTTGATTTTCTAATTCATCCAGATTAAATCCAATTGCCAGTTTGGCGGCAATTTTTGCGATCGGATACCCTGTTGCTTTACTTGCTAATGCGGATGAACGGGATACACGTGGATTTATTTCTATCGCAATGATATCTTCAGAATCATCAGGGTTTACTGCAAACTGCACATTACATCCACCTGCAAAATTACCGATACTGCGCATCATTTTAATGGACAGGGTACGCATCTTTTGAAAAGTTGTATCCGATAAGGTCATTGCAGGAGCAACAGTGATGCTATCCCCGGTATGAACGCCCATCGGATCAAAATTTTCTATCGAACAAATAATAACAACATTATCATTGCTATCACGCAATAATTCCAACTCATATTCTTTCCAACCCAATACCGCTTTATCGATGAGCACTTCATGAATAGGAGAAGTATGCAATCCACGGTCAAGTGCTTTATCAAATTCCTCTTTCAGGTACACAACAGCCCCACCGCTCCCCCCAAGGGTAAACGAAGGGCGAATAACTAATGGGAAACCAAATTCCTGTGCTATCTCTTTTCCTTCCAGAAATGAGCGGCATATTTTCGATGGTGCCATTCCAACCCCAATAGATTCCATACATTGACGGAATTTTTCACGATCCTCAGTAATTTCAATGGCATCAATATCAACACCGATCATTCGTACGCCATATTTTTTCCAAATACCCATTTCATCACATTTCATTGCGAGGTTAAGGGCTGTTTGTCCGCCAACACTTGGCAGTACGGCATCAATATGTTTATTTTCTTCTAATATTTTTATAATGGACTTAACCTCCAGGGGCAAAAGATAAATGTTTTCAGCAGTTACCTTATCCGTCATAATAGTAGCCGGATTAGAGTTGATAAGTGTTACTATAATTCCTTCTTCTCTCAATGAACGCGCAGCTTGTGAACCTGAATAATCAAATTCACATGCCTGGCCAATCACAATTGGACCGCTACCTATTATTAAAACTGATTTTATGGAATGATCTCTTGGCATATTTATAATTTGCTAATATGAAAATTAGATAATTTGAAAATTGAGTACGAATTTATTGTTTTTTAAATCGATTTTAATCTCATTTTATAAGACGTTTTTAACATTATTGAGTAAAAAAAATGCCTCGCATGTATTGCGAGGCATTTTCCAATTTTCAAATCGACTAATCATCAAATTGATTTCTATTTATGAGTTTTTTCGTCAGAAACGGTTAATTTCTTTCTTCCTTTAGCTCTACGGGAAGCTAATACTCTGCGTCCATTAGCAGATGCCATTCTCTCACGGAAACCGTGTTTATTTACTCTTTTCTTTCTTGACGGTTGGTAAGTACGTAGTGCTTTCATTAGTTCACTTATGTTGTGTCCTTCTTAAAATGTGAAGAACTAATTTATAATTTCTTTTCTAAATTCGGATTGCAAAGATATACATTTTTTCTTTCCTGCAACGTTTTTCTTTAAATCTTCTGTAAAAACTATTGATAAATCAATAAAATTAACAAAAATACCCCATTTTGTGACCTTAAATGCGTTTCCAGGTATCAGTTCGGCCAATTAACTGAATTCCTATAAAACCTCTTACATCAAGCGTATTTTCATCAATTAACTTAATTACACAATTGTAAGTACTTCCATTCTGAGGGTCGTATATAGTTCCATTTCCCCAGCTGTTATTTCCTTTGTATTCAAAACCCAACAAATTGGTGGATCCTATCAGAGGGGAAGTCCTTTTGCTTTCTATGGGGTTCTTGGTGTCCCGCTTGGTGATGCCATTCGCATATAAGGGTTCCTTTAACCACACCATTTTACCTGAATATTTATCGCCATACCTGGATATTTTTATTCGGGCTTTACCGCTGCCTACTTCCCAAACACCAATTATCCGATCATTCTCTGCAGTATTCTGACCAAATGTTTTGTTCAGCCCCAGAAGGGTGATGAACAAAAAAAGACAGGTGATTTTTTTAGAATACATTTTTTGAATGATTCATTAGTTGGATATTAGATATTGGATGTTAGATTACAAGAGTTCCATATCCAATATCCAACATCTAATATCCAATATCAACTTCTTAATTCAATTTCTTCAACAAAGCCTCACAATCTGTTTTTGCTTTCTTGTCATCATCATTTGAAGGCGTTATTTCCAATGCTTTTTGAGCCCATAATTTTGCCTCCACTTTTTTGCCCATGTCATAATAGGTTTGAGCCAGTTCATATTGGTGTGCCATATATTTGGGTTCAATGCCTACAGCTGTCATAAATGATTTTACTGCATCATCGTAAGAACCGCCCGGAGGCACGCCACCAAAAAATGAATTGATCATAATTTTTTCTACACTACTGAAACCTGCAACAGTACGATTCCAGCGGCCAAGTATGTGATACGCTCCGGCTAATTTTGGATTCAGCGCAATAGCCCTGTCAACTTCTGTTTTAATTAATTTTGCATTCGCAATTTTTTGTTTTGAGCTTGCATTTTCATTTATACGTCCCAATGCCATTGCATACACATAATGAGCATCCGCTGATGCTTCATTTATTTTGATCGCTTTTTTAGCAAGGTGCTCCGCTTTTTTATAATAGGTCATTTTTTCTGCTTCGGGAGCATAGTAAAAACCATATTTTGAATATAAGAAACTTCCATATTGCAAATAGTTTAAATTGTTAGAATCGCTCTTTAACAAGGTCTGAAACATCGGAAATGCTTCTTTGTTTTTGTATTCAACTTTTAACTTATACGCTTTTGCATATAGTTCCTCATTGGTTTGCGCAACCGCTGATAGACTTGCAATAATGGTAACAACTGCAATGAATGCTTTTTTCATTTTTTTATTTTTAAGTTTAAAATTTTTACGATTTTTTATTTTAGCAAAATAACAACATTTTTTTTTAACCGTCATTATTAATTTACTTTTTTGTCAGGAAAAAACAAGACACTGATTTCACAAGTAAAATCAGTATGAATCCAGGCAATAAAAGATCATTTTTGATCATAACCATCTGCGTCATCTGCATTCTATTATAATAGAGCTGGCTTTTAAAAAGCTCTACTCACGCCAATAACAAAGCGATATTGAATAAACCCAATATCTGTTGCCGGAGTTTTGTTTAAGAAAAATGGCATGTCAAAACGAATGGTCAGAGGATTAACCGTTTGTAACACTCCAAACCTTTTAATGGTAAATGCAAGTCCTAAACCTGCATCAATACGCACATCGCTCATTTTTAAAACATCATCAGTAAGGCTATTGTAATTGATGATACCTGCATCACCAAACAAATAAGTAGTTAATTTAAAAGTACGTGTTAACCAATTTTGCCTTCTGATCCTTACAATTCCATCAAATTCTAATTCTGCATTTACCGCAGCCCCTGTTTGTCCTTTGTAGGTAAATACCGAGCTTCCATCACTTGTTAATTGAGGAGCTAAATAGCCGGAGTAACCACGTAAATTAAGTCCGCCACCATGTTGGAATGTATTGGTGGTGGCGCCCATATTTGCCCAGGCCGGATCAAAAAAGCCTTGTGAACGGGTATATTTATTATCCATCATTTCTTCCGGATTTGCACCTGCTAAAAATAACGAAGATTCACTTGCCCAGTTATTACCCGTTCCATATTGCCCGATCAGGCGAGTATTTAAAACCAGTTTTCCTAAACGCGTACGGTTAATTACATTTAAATTAAGAGTTTGATAGTCATAATCACTTAACAGGGCCGAGGTACGCAGTCCTAAATTAATATTACCCGATCCTCTTGAGTAATTATAGATATGCTCAATACCAATGTTTAATGTATTGTTAAGCTGATTAGGGGTCCATTCTTTAGGTAATAATAAATAAGTAAGGTCATTCAGATCTTTCCGATACATCGATTTGAAAAACATATATACCTTGTTTTTTCCTTCAATATCTTTTCTGTCAAAACCAAGCGTGTAAGCATTTAAGCCATCCAATGCTTTTGCGGTTCCATATATTGCGGAGCCCTTCATAAACGCGTCAGTGGACGTACGATAGCTGATCCGGAAATTTACATCATCATATTTATCCTTTGCAATGGTAGTAGTTAAATAATTTTGAGCAATACCGGTATTGAACCAAACTGTTGCATCAAAAATATGTTTGTAATTCATATAATTACCATTGATATTTAATCCGGCTTTTATTCCATCATAGCCATTGTACCATATATCAGGACGGGCAAATACTTCATATCGCATCCAGTTAGGCGGATTATAGATCTTAGAATCGAAACGATATTTAATAGAAAAATTTTTATTGTTGTCAAGCATATATATATCAGCCAATCGTGTGCTTGGATCAATAACCACATCTTCAATACCGGAAGGAATGATTACAGTAGCCGTATATTCAGGTTTCACGTTATCCCAGCCTATCCAACGCGGTAATACGGTTGCTTTGGTTCTTTTTACAAACCAATTGTTAGGGATGTGAAAATTATAAACACTGTCATTTTTTGCAACTACCGCAAAATCAATTGGCATTTGCATTCCTTTGCGCTTGAAGGTGATTTTATATTCACCATCCATATCTCCGCTTTTTACTGATTTTACGGCATAATCAATTGTTTTGGAAGATTCGATCCATTGATCAAAGAACCAGTTGAGATCAACCTTGGTATGCTGTATCACCGAATTACGGAAATCTTCAAAATACGGATGAGCAAATTTCCATTGATTGAAATAATGTTGCATAGCACTCAGGAACAACGAATCGCCCAGTGTATATTGCAGGTTATAAAGCATGGTTGCTGTTTTCATATACACTTGTCGGTAACCTCCACCGTGCCGTATTGCACCGCCAAATCCATCAGAGTGAACATTAATATTGGTTTCCATTCCTTTTGCAGCATCATTCATATACCCATTATAAACTTCGCTGTTCCTTACATAATCAGGTTCTGTGAAGCGTTCCACATATTTTGATTTAGGTGCATATTTCACCCGTTGATTACCATCGATCCGTTCATAGGTCCAGTTGGTTAAAAATTGAGTAAATCCTTCATCCAGCGCAGCTCTGTATGTTTCATTAGAGCCAACCATTCCAAAAAACCAATTGTGGCTGATCTCATGTACTAACAGATCACGATAATCAGGATCGTAACCACCATCAAGTGTAAGCATTGGGTATTCCATTCCGTCCTGCGCATCCGCAACTATCATTTTGGGATAGCCATACATTCCAAAATCTTCGGAATTTACTCTTATCACTTTAGCCGCATATTCTGCCGCATTCTGCCAACGTGAAGCATGTGGCTCCTGAGCAAGGGAAATACATTTTATTCCGTTCCATTCAGCTTCACCAATACGGTAAGTAGGGTCGGCTGTAAGTGCAAAGTCATGAACATTTTCGGCATGGAATCTCCATGTTTTTTTTGTTCCATCAGCTGGTATTATAACGGATGGTGTTTCATTCCAGGGTTTATTTTTGAAATTTTTAATATCAAGTTTTGCAAGCAGATCGGCTGGCAATACCTCGTCTTTATTCTGTAACACTCCTGTTGCATCAAGGATATAATTGTTTGGAAATGTAAAAGCAACATCATACGTTCCGAAATTACCGTAAAATTCGTGATCCATGTGTTGATCGGTATCCCAGCCGAATTTTTTGTCATATACCGAAATGCGGGGATACCAGTGAACCACATCATAATGTTTATTTCCCCAGGCATTAAATAATTTCATCCGGTTACGAATCGTCCCGTTATCAAAATAGGTTTTAAAATCAATTTTGAAAGTTATGCTTTCGCCTGATTTTATTGGCTTTGGAAGAAATACTTTTAGCACAGTATTATCTTGTTCCGTTTTCAGATCAACTCCGTTAAATGTGATCTTTGAAACATTAGTTCCTAGGCCCTGTTCCTGGTATTTACCATACCTTAATTTCATCCCGTTGTTATGGTAGAGGCTGGATAAATAAGAACCTTTAGCTTGAGCATTACTATACAAATGGAAATATACAAAGGGTAATTCATCGGGTGAATTATTGGTATAGACCAATTCAATTGCACCATCAATAATATCTGTTTTGTCATCAATGGATGCGTTTATTTTATAGTGAACATCTTGTTGCCAGTATCCCTCGTAAGGTTTCCTGTTTTTCCAATAGTATTTGTTAGAAGCGCTTTGATAATTATTTTGTGGAAATTGCCCGAATGTGCTGATAGCAAAAGCGATTAAAGCAAGTGTCAGTAGTTTTGATTTCATATGATTGTATAGATGCATGTTATTATATGGTAAATATAGAAGATTTTTTAATTATGGAAGTAGGAGTCCCCTCCGAAAAGAGTTTTTGAAACAAATTGCACGAATTTTCTTTAAAAACTATAATTGATAATCAGCGTATTAAATTTGTGAAATTAGTGTCATATAGAGTTTAAGGAAGCAGGAATGGACTCAAGTAGTTCAGTTAATCAAGTAAATTAAATTTCTATATCTTTGATAGAAGGTCAAACGAGGCTATACCCAATAAATAACCATTGATTCACATTGATATATGACTCGCATCTCTTTTTCTTTTATGATTTTACTGATCATAAATAATGTTGCTACTGCTCAGGTTCGTAACTTATTTGTGAATAGCAGTAATAATATTGTAAAATTAAACTTTGCAACATCCAAACCGACCATTGGCTATACCGGCATTAACAATGGATTTGAGGCGATAGCACATGCCGAAGATGGTTTAGGTAATATTTTATTTTTTGTGAATGCTGATGGAATATACAATAAGCTAAATGTTATCATGCCAGGTTCAGAAAACATCTATGCAAATTCATCCTCATCCGAAATTGATATTTGTCCATTCCCTAATGACCCGAATAAATTCTATGTTTTTTATAATGCCGAATTCTGTTCAAGTTTATATTGCAGCGTGGTAGATATGAAATTGGAGGATGGGCTTGGAGCGGTGGTTAATTTAAATGTACTAATAGATACTGCAAATGTTGCAGAAGGACTTGAGATCATCAAACGCCCCTGCCGGAACAGTTACTGGCTGCTTGCTTATGCCTGCGAAATTGGTTTTAAGAAATATTTAATTGATGAAAAGGGTATTTCTCCCGGAACAATTATGTATGATTATTCCGGGCCGGAAATTTTTCTTGGACGTGGAGAATTGGATTATCACAATGGAAAAATGGGAATTTCATTTTCTAATAACCCAACTTCTACTGCTTTTGTTTGTGATCTTGATGCATACACAGGGATCATTAATAATCCCAAAACAATAACATTACCCGGTGGAGGCAATGGTTTATACGGAATGGAATTTTCACCTGACGGATCGAAGGCATATATGACCAATTGGTATGATAATAAAAAAAATAATTTTTTTCAATATGATTTTGCAACAGAAAAAATTAAGTCATATTATATTACTTCAACACCTGCAGATACCGCTGTACGTGTTACCGGGCCCGGCCAGATAGAGTTGGGTGCCGATGGGAAATTGTACATACCATTTGATAAAGGAAACCAAATTATAGTTGTAAAAAATCCAAATTCTTTTAACCTTGAATTTTCTAAGATCACTACAAAATCTTCATTAGCATTAGGCGTTTCCGATCACATTCAATCTGAAATTTATAAAACTAAAAATAATTTTACGTACAAGAATGTTTGCTTCAAAGAAACAACCAATTTTATTTTTGAGTCTGCCGGATGTTCTGGCCGACATCCGAATGTAGTATGGGATTTTGGAGATAAACGAGCTGCGAAAAAGAATACTTCAACTAAACTTGATCCTTCGCATTTTTATAGGGCACCGGGAGAATACCGTGTTAATTTATATGTAACAGATTCGGCAGGTATTGATACCATTTCGCATACTGTTACCGTATCTTCCTACCCCAAAGTAAAACTTGGAAATGATACATCGATCTGTAAGGATCAGTCCATAGTTTTAAATGCTCATAACAATGGAATGAATTATAAATGGTCAACTTCCGAATATGAACAAAAAATAAATGTTACTAAAGCGGGTAAATACTGGGTAAATGTCACTAATAAAGGGTGTTCTAGTTCAGATACACTTCTTGTTAAACTTCTACCTGTACCCAATGTTAATATAGGAGAGGATCTTTTGTTATGCGATGGGGTAATTCAAACATTAAATGGCGGATCGGGCGCGGTATCTCATTTTTGGTCAACAGGGGCTAATACCCAAACTATAAAAATTACCTCAGGTGGAACTTATTGGGTTAAAGTTTCAAATAGTTTATGCAGCAGTGCTGATACTGTAGACATAACATTTGAACCTTCTCCTAAAGTATTTCTGGGAAATGATATTTCGCTTTGCGGAAAAGATTCAGCTGTATTAAATGCTGGAAATGCAGGCGCATCCTATTTATGGTCAACAGGTGATACTTCTCCCTCGATTAAGATAAATAGAACAGGAACGTATTACGTTACCGTAAACAAAGGAATATGTGCAGCTACAGATACTATATATATTATCAATCGGGGGGGGGTACCAATTATAAACGTCCCCAAAAAAGTTAAATTCAGTAGTGATTTGAATACTCCCATTTTAAAAATTACTACTCAAAATGTAAATGATTATCATATTAAAATAGTCAATAGCCTTGGTAAAGTTGTGTACGAATCTTATGATTGTAACAAAGATTGGGATGGTAAAACCATTGATTTTAAAAGAGTTGATGATGGGGTCTATAAGTACACTATCGAGTACAACACTCCATGTAGTACCAAAACGTCAACAGAAAAAGGTTCTTTTACTTTATCGAGATAGTTTAATTAAATTCGTAGGAATAAATCATGGATAGGTCATTCCATATTGCAAATGGTGAGGTAAAGACTATTTGAATAGCTTAGTTAATGACAAAACATTTACATTAAAAAATAATTAGTGCTTTAATTATTGAGATACAAAAAGACATTAAAGCATCTAAGATTTGGCCTCTAAATATATTATTACATTCGATTTATATATTAAAACATCCTTATTTTTTATTATCAATAACAAGATCTTTCAATGCTTTTCCTAATTCATCCATATCGTAATTAAATTCACGTTTAAATTCTTCCCATTTCTCTTTTCCTTCTTCCTTATATTCTTTGAGTTTGGTTTTTAATTCCGTATTTTTTTGCTCCAATTTATTCACTCTTATCAAATATTCTTCACGTAATTTTATATCAGAATTTGCAATTTTTATTCGTAATTCATCAATTTTTATTCGGTTTTCTTCAATTCGTTTTTCGGATTCAGCAATAAATTCTTCCTGAGCCTTTTTTAGATCTTCTTTAACATCCAAAACTTTTTCCTGTACATTTTCAATTCTATCTTCCTTTGAAGTGCAAGAATTAAAAAGACTCACAGTTGCTAATCCAACCCAAACAATATTCCTTAAATTCATGATTTTAATAATTTAAATTAATGCTAACTAATTTTTTTTATTTGGCAGAGAAATATTCGGATCATTCATTTAAAATCATTTCTTGCTCCCTACGCATAGTACTATTAGGAACACCAGCTAATTCCCGATATTTGACCACTGTTCGCCTTGCGATAGATATTTCCTGTTTCTTTAATAATTGCATAATATGGGTATCAGATAATGGTTTTGATTTATTCTCTTTCTTCACAATTTCTTGAATAAGTTCCTGAACCTGAATTGACGTGGATGGTGAAGAATCAAGACTTTCGGAAGGTATTGCTCTCATAAACAAATTTTTCAATCCAAATATCCCAAATGGTGTTTGTACATGTTTATTACTTGTTATTCTCGACACAGTACTAATATCGAATCCTGTAGAAACCGCAATATCTTGAAGTATCATAGGCCTCAACTCCTTTATGTCACCACTTTTAAAAAAATCGGGTTGCATTTGAACAATTACTTTCATAACATTGATCATTGTTGTTTCCCTTTCCTTTAAAGCATTTACAAGTGAATTGGCATCTGAAACCAAATTTTTATAATAGTCGTCAACTTGTTTTCGTTCGGTATTATTGCGGATATTCATATCCTTTGAAGTGTAATTTGTATTCACAAGAAGTTTCACAAACTCAGATGACGTGAGTGATACATATATTTCCTGATCCTCAACAGTCACTTCAAAATCAGGAATTATTTGTTCTTTAAGTAATTCATATTTATTAATTTCAGTGACCGGTTTAGGGCTAAGTTTACTAATATAGTTAATACATTTTTCTAACTCATCTGATGAAATACCCAAGGCTGTTTTAATTTTAAGATATTGACGCTGAACAAAAGCCTGGTATTCTTCTTCAAGCAATTGCATTGATAATTTATGAATTTTATGATCCGCTTTCTTTTTCCTTCTAAGTTGTAAGAGCAAGCACTCGCGAAGATCCCTTGCTCCTACCCCAGCCGGCTCACATTTCTGCAGAGTGTTAAGGGCATTTTCAACTTTCTCTTCCACGACAATCTTCCCATTACAAAACTCATAGTTGTCTGTAACTTCCGATAAAGGAGTTGGCAAATAACCATCATCGTTTAATTCATCTATCAAATAATAAACAATCTCCGTTACTTCGCCACTTAAATTCAACATCTGAATTTGAGCTTTCAAATTTTCCTGCAAGGAATAATATTGAACTATCGGAGCTTCGTAGTAATCTTCATTAGAAGTTGTTTGTTTATAATTCTTTTCAAAAGATTCATCCTCCGAATCCCATACCAATTCTGAATCAAATGAATCATCTTCTTCATTATTCTTTAACTCAACATCACCTTCCTTCTCCATTTC
Organism: Bacteroidia bacterium; assembly: GCA_030654175.1. Classification (GTDB taxonomy): domain Bacteria; phylum Bacteroidota; class Bacteroidia; order 2-12-FULL-35-15; family 2-12-FULL-35-15; genus 2-12-FULL-35-15. The sequence goes on along the minus strand of JAURXZ010000013.1, from coordinate 44,562 downwards.
CAAAACCGGATTCATTTCAATTTCATTAGCAATATATTCCTGCAACGCGTAACCGGATAAATGCATGATGTGCATTAACTTTAAATGCTGCTGCGACATATAATAGCCTTGCTTTTGCTGCTGTTTTTGTTGCTGATGCTGGCGCTGGTTCATAAATAAATAAATATTGGAAACAATGACTGAAATAGTATAATAAATAATGAATTACTTTTAAAAAATTATCATTCTAAGTGTTTCTGAATCAAAGGAATAATTGAACAAAGGAAGGAAATAAGAATTTTTAAAATAAAAAGACTATAAAAGTTATCAAATGCTAGGTAATTTAACCAGATTTCATTTTTTGATTAACACTTTATTTTTTTCTTCTAACTGTTTTCATCTTCTTAAAATAAAAACAAGTAATATATCCTTCCCTTGCCCAATTTATCTGCTGTTTTTCAAAATAGCTGTCTTATTTTAGGCAACTCACCTTTTAGCTCATTTTATGATCACCAGCCTCTGACATAACTCTTTCTTTCAATCCTGATAGAGCTTCTTTACCTTCCTTAATTTTGTCCGATAATTCATCAGCAAGATCACTGGTGCTATCTTTGATCTTTTGTCTTAAATCGCTTCCTTTGCTTGGAGCGAATAATAAACCTAACACTGCACCTGCAGCTGCACCGAGCAATAATGCTCCGATAATTTTCGTATTTGTTGTCATGCTATATATTTTTTAGTTATTATTTTAATTAGGGGATAGAGAAAAACCATGCCAAAAAAAACAACCCCATTTCGGTAATTTACAATCAAAATGTGGAGAATAATTTCAACAGATTGTAGAATTAATTGCTCTTTACTAGATCAGAACAATTAACATCCCGGCAATAATCTTATACGGCTTTTTTACCTGCAAATTTTGAAAACATATTCCCTACCCAATCAACGATCTTTGATTTATTGTTTTCAACCAAACTACTTGTAGAATTTTTGACCAGATATGGGACTATCAATCGGGTTATAAAACCTGAATTTTTAAGCAATACGTTTCTTGTTATAAAATTGGCAATGGCTCCTAATGAATTGCCAAGGATCCCGTTATCTTTACTCACCAATATATTTCCAGCACCTTTGGTAAATGAACTTAAGGGCCTTAATTCTTCTTTAAATTTTTCAAAACCAGTTATAATATCAGTTTCAAGAACCTCTTTTCGCTGAAGCAATCTCTTTTGTTCAGTTTTAAGATCTGCAAGGGAATTAATTTTCATCATTAAAATGTATTTTTTTTATCAAAGAATTCATTACCGGAAATTTTATCCATTTCTCACGGTTAAAGAGTATTAGTAAAGCAAGAAGGAGATAAAATCCTGTTATGCAAAAAAATCCGATCGAAGCATTATTAAAATATTCCCCCAGCCATATTGCTGCGCCAATACCTGCAAATAACAATATCAATAAAGCCATTACCGATAGCATAATTATTGAGACAAGTGATGATACAATATCCGAAAATTTATCCTGAACATTCAGGGACACTAAATCAAATCTGACTTCAGCGTATTCCTTAACGTCTTTAAGGAATTTTTCAATTTTATTATTCTCTTCCATAATTATATTTTAATACAAACTGTCAATTTAAAATCTAGAAACAAAAATTTGGCTTATTTACTTTAATCTAATAAGCAACAACTAATAATTATGCCCAAAAATACCGGAGTTGTTTTTATTTCCAAACTCACAAATGGGCAATTAGCTCAACGAATTGTAGAACTAATTGCCATTTTTTTGAAGTGTTTATAGATTCGAAAAAAAAGGAATCGAAAAACACTTTAATCAAAAATATTTTTTCTGCAATTGATTAAGAAAATAATCCACCTTTTGCAAAGAATATTTAAAAAACTCAGGGAAATTTATCCTCAACTTTTAAACGCCCAAAATTTTAATGATGGCATAATACTTTTAGCAATAATATAAATCGAATCACGCTTGGAAAAACAAGGATCAATTTTATTCGATCGCAAGGCTTACGAGTAACCTAAAAGAGTGTTTAACGTTAATTTAAAAAAATCATGAAACGAACATCAACAGCAATCTGGCACGGTTCAGGGAAAACGGGAAGTGGGAAAATTACTTCTCAAAGTCATGCGATTGAGAATGCATATTATGCGTATAATACCCGTTATGAAAATGAGAAGGGCACTAATCCTGAAGAGTTAATTGCGGCTGCGCACGCAGGATGTTTTACAATGAAACTTAGCTTCCTATTGGAAGATGCGGGCTTTATTGCCGATACAATTGAAACGACATCGGAAGTAGCACTAGAGAAAGGCGTTATCGGGCATTCACATCTAATTGTAAAAGCAAAAGTACCAGGCATTAGCAAAGAGAAATTTGAAGAATATGCAATCAATGCCAGAGACAATTGCCCGGTTTCGAGAGCTTTATTTCTTTCCATAACAATGGATGCTTCGTTAACAGAGGAAATCGTGGTTGAGAAAATGAGTAAATAAAATTTAAAATAGAAAGATGAAAATTTCAAATAAAAACATTTATAAAATCGCGGCAATTGCATATTTTTCATTTATTGCAATGCTTTTTATACGTTGCGGGCCATCCACAGTTATAACAGCATCCTGGAAAAGCCCCAGCGTACCTCCCCAAAAATACAGCAAGATTTTAGTTGCTGCTCTCACAAGCAATACAATAGCCAAAGTTACATTAGAAAATGAATTCGCTTTGGCTCTTGGTAACGGAATAAATGTTCTAAAAAGCATTTCTGAGTTTCCTCCTGATATTCACAACACAGATTCTGATAAAGAAGCCATCATGAAAAATGTTAAGAATAAAAATGTAGACGCAATTCTTACCATTTCATTAATAAACAAGGAAACTGAAACCAGGTATATTCCCGGAAGCTATTCTTACAATCCAATAATCGGGTATAATTACTACGACAATTTTTGGGGATACTATAGTTACCGGTATCCTTACTCTTACGACCCGGGATATTATGTTCAGGATAAAATATATTTCATTGAAACGAATTTATATGAAGTAAAAACAGAAAAATTAGTTTGGTCGGCTCAATCAAGAACCTATAACCCTGCAGGGTTGGAAATATTTTCTAAAGAATTTTCGAACATAATTGTTGCAAAGATGAAAAAAGATGGGGTTTTAAATGGAGATCTGGTATCTAAATAAAATGGATCCCTAAACCTTAAGGTTATTAAATACAAATAAATATGAAATCAATGATCCTTTTAATAACATTCTGCATTTTTTCACTAAATGCATTATCACAAATCAAGGATACAACAGGGAACTTTGAGCAGGAAAAAAATGGCAAATATTGCGCCATTTTAAAAGATGGAATAATGATGCTTATGAAGGATGAAGTACCAACAACCACATTAGTAACACTCAGAGACGGTTCAAAGGTGACAATAGATGGAAACATTTTAAGATCCGATGGTATAAATCTGGTATTGAAAAACGGGGAATGTATTGATATGAATGGGCACATAGAAAACAGAATTGTAACAAATCCGAAACAGAAAACAATTGAATTAAAAAGCGAAAAGTAAAACTCGATTTAGAGTTAAAAAATATTAATCAATTTAATTGTAAAATTTAACGAAACCTTTTTAAAGTCATCATCTTAAATTTCAAAAACTATCAGCAAGTCACTACAAATTGGGAAATAAAACCATTGGCATATAATTTTAAATCTAATTTATAAACTAACCCTAAAAATAAAAAAACATGAAAATTCTTTTAGTACCTATACTGGCAACAGTAATTCTTTTATCGTCTTGTAACCAAGAAGCAGAAATGCAACAGAAAAAATTATCTTATAAACTCGATTCCCTCACAATGGTTGCGAGTTCAAAAGATTCCACAATAAACGACCTTTTGTTCTCCTTTAATGATATAAAACAAAATCTCGATTCAGTAGCATTAATGCAAAACATTATATCAACAGAAGTGGAAACACCTGGAGGCAAATTTGTAAGCAATACAAAAAATCGTATTAATTCTCAGATTGCTTCCATAAATAATTTGTTGAATCAAAACAAGGCAAAAATAGCGGAGCTAAATCGTAAATTAAAAAACAATTCTTTAAAAATTAACGAATTTCAAAAAATGATAGCAAGTTTAAATGAAGACATCGCTTCAAAAAATACAGAGCTTCAAACCCTTAACGAAAAATTAAATTCTGCTAATGCACAAATGGCACAATTACAAACTTCCATTGATACGCTTTCCAACACAAGCGCTTCGCAATCTAAAATAATTGCTGATCAGATCGCATCCATCCACACAGCGTATTATTTAGTTGGGAAATCAAAAGAAATGGAGCAAAAGAAAATAATTAATAAAACAGGAGGGGTACTTGGAATGGGCAAGACACCTAAATTAAATGCTGATGTTGACAAAAACAACTTTACACGAATAGATTACACTCTAGTCCTTAATATCCCCATAAATAGTAAAAAAGCGAAAGTAATAACAACGCATCCATCAGATTCCTATATGCTCGAGCAAGAAAATGGCGAATATACTAATTTACGTATCATTCAACCAGATAAATTCTGGAGTACAAGTAAGTATTTAGCTGTGCTTAACGACTAGTACTTTATCCAGCTATTTACCAAACCGCAAACTGAAATGTTAAGTTAAAAGCACTTTCATGACTCATTAGCGGTTTGGTAAAAGTTCAGAAAAGCACCATCTTTCGCTTTTCTTAAAATTAATTAATAAAAAAAACGATTACCCGTTAATTGGGTAATCGTTTTTTACTTTTGGATTAACAAGTAAATGAATAAGACAATTTGGTGTTAAATGTCAGACAACGATAATTACATAAAATCTTCGTTATCTTCAAATAATTCCAATTCCTCATCATCAATTAATTCATCATCCATTTCTTCTACTAATGTTGCAGGTTTTACCTTTTTAACTGGGCTTTGTTTTTTGACACCCTGTTTAATTCTATTAGGTTTGCTAATTTGCTTTGGGGAATCTAATTCCTCGTTTCGCTTCTTTTTCATGCTGATTTTTTTTAGTTAAACATATTACTTTATACAAAAAAATATTACTATTTATTTATTACTTCCATCGAATCCAATGGGTAATTGCCAGAAGTAAGTGTAAAATTGAATTCCTCAATAAACGGTAGAACCTGAGCTAAAGAAATAGCCGTTGTTTTAAATTTTTTGACTGGTAGTTTGCCAAAATAAAAACCGCCTCCCTGTTGCCTCGCTTTATCCAATGCATAAAGAGTAACAATTATTTCTTTACCGTAATACAACCTTATTGCTATTGCCTCAAAACGTTCTTTATCATAGTATTCAAAAGTGCTCTCACAAAAATCATTCAGATCTTTTTCCTTCTGAAATTTAAGTGAGATCCGCCCTTTAAGAAGTTTAGTAGGATGAAGAATATCTTTTTCCATGATTTTATTTTACTTTTTTACGATTTAACATTTCAAGACAGGTAAGCTCATGAGCAAAATTGCCACATAAAAAAACACACTTTACCTCAAAACCTCTAAGATTAACTATTGACCACTCATTAATGAGTGAATCCACAGCAAATAAAAGGCATTAAAAAGCTGGAAGATTTTACCTTTGGAATTTATATATAAAATAGTGTACCTATTTTATGGGGAAATAATTAGACAACTATCTTTATTAATCCAAAACAACATTATTGTTTCAAAAAACAAATAAATTTTTAGATCATGTTTAATTCAATATTGAATTTAGTACCTTTCCTTAGTTCGGTTTCTAAATCAATTCTGCCTTTGTGGATATTAATAATATTTTGACTTGCGGCAAGTCCTAAGCCCATACCATTTGGTTTGTTGGTAAAGTAAGGCTCAAATATTTTTGTTAAATGATGCTCATCAATGCCATATCCATTGTCTTCAATAGAGATATAACATTTGTTATTATTACAATTTGAACTGATTTTAATTATTCCGATATCTTCTCGAACAGCTTCAATGGCATTGATAAGAATATTTAAAAACGCAATTGTCAGATTAGCTTCATCAGCAATGATGGTTTCATCTTTTAAGTTAAAATCAGTTAATATTTTTATATTTTTCAATTCAGCCCTGTCCCTTGCTAAATCAATGGTATTTTGAAGAATTGTTTGAATGAGTATCGGAGCTTCATTAAGCTCTGTAGGTTTTGAATTTTCTATCAATTCGGTAACCAGGTCATTAATACGTTTACTATTTCGCTTAATAATTTCAAAAAATGGACTGCTATTTTTCACATCCAATTCCTCTTCTAATTGTTCAACAGAAAGATTGATACTGGTAAGAGGATTTCTAACTTCATGAGCAAGTGTACGCGCAATCCTTCCTACAATGGCCAATTTTTCGGCAGTGATCAAATCATGCTCTGCCCTTTTCCGCATTGTCATGTCGTGAATAATAACCTGATAATATATATCACTATTTTCACCAATTTTCTCAATGTTGGCAGTGAGGGTACAATATTTTTTATTCCAGGATTTGTCCTTTAAAACAACTTCGAAACTTGGACAATTTCCATTTTTATGTAACTCCTCAATAAATTTCTCCCGATCTTTTTCATTTTCATATAATGCCGCAGTATTCATTGCAAGCATTTCTTCTCTAGAGTAACCAAATAATCGTTCTGCAGATTTATTAATATCAATAATGTTTCCTAATTTATCCGAAAGGTATATTACATCATGAGAATTTTCAAAAACGCTTCGAAATTTGGTTTCAGAAGCTTTCAATTTTTTCAACATTTGATTTTGTTCAATGCAATATCGAATGCTCCGTTCCAATTTTTTAACATCGATTTCGTCTTTAACCAGGTAATCCGCAGCACCTAGTTTCATTGCCTTTAAATCGGTTTCCTGATTACCAAGTCCTGTTAAAATTATAATAGGAGAATTTATTCCGGCAATGATAGATTCCTGAATTAAATCCAAACCTGTTCTGGCTCCTAAGAGGTAATCAAAAAAATAAATATCATGCTCGTTCTTACTTATAAATTCGAGAGCTTTCTCATAGGTGCATGCCCATGTTAAAGAGTAAGAATTAATTTTAATCTCATTTAGAATTTCTTTAAACAAAATATAATCATCTTCATCATCCTCTACCAGTAATACCTTAATGTTTTCTTTTTGATCCATTTTCTTTTATAGTAAACTACATATTATACGCCTTCATTTTATTATACAATGTTTTTCTATCGATATTTAAATTTTTGGCGGCTTTACTTTTATTATAATTTACTTCTTTTAATACTTTTATAATTAAATCATATTCGGCCACAAGAGCCACAGATTTTAAATCAGGCTTCTCTTCTTTGGTATCATTGACTGCACTAACATTGTATTCAATGATCAATTCTTGTTTATCATCAGCAATTGCCATTGTGGTGCGGGTATAATTAGAAATCTCAAACGGCAAAGATTTTGCTTCCACGGCAGTTCCTTCAGTTAATAATACGGCTCTGCGCACCACATTTTTCATTTCACGAAGATTACCATACCACGGGTATTTTAAAAACAATTCTTCCACTTCCGATGTAAACCCCTCTACATTTTTCCCAACTTCCTGATTAGCGATGTTGAGGAAAAAATTTGCATACATGAGAAGATCTTCTTTACGATCGCGCAAGGCAGCCACAGTCAGATGAAATTCATTAAAACGATGAAACAGATCTTCTCTGAATTTGCCTTTTTTATAGGCCTCATTTAAATTTTCATTACTCGCAACAATAATTCTCACATCAATTGGAATTTCCTTGTTCCCTCCTACTCGTTTTATTTTTCGCTCCTGAACAACGCGTAAAAGAGAAGATTGAATATCATAAGGAAGATTGGTTATTTCATCTAAAAAAATTGTTCCGCCATTTGCCAATTCAAAATGTCCGATTTTGGTTGTTAACGCACCTGTAAATGAGCCTTTTTCATGTCCGAATAATTCACTTCCCGCAAGTTCTTTGGAAATGGCACCACAATCCATCGCTATAAATGGTTGTTTTGAACGTTTACTTTTTTTATGGATCGTTTGGGCAATCGCTTCTTTACCGGCTCCACTTTCACCGTATATTATTACACTATAATTTGTAGGTGCAACCAGATCTATTTGTCGAAGTAATTCCCTGGAGTGTGGACTTTTACCAAAAACATAATCGCTTTTCCCGACATTTGTTTTTGCCTTTGTAATAATAGGAAAAGTGGAGGTAGTTGCTTCTTCATCCATAATAACATGAGCTACCTGATTACGACTTGCAAATGCCCGTCTGATAATTTGAAGTGTTTCATCCGGTAATAAAGGTTTAGCCAGGTAATCAAATGCACCCATTTTCATTACATTAACAGCCGTTCGTATATCAGAATATCCTGTCATAATAATAAATGGAACTGATGGCTCAATGTCTTTTATCCTTTTAAGAACCTCAACACCTTCCATATCACCTAAGCGATAATCACAGAGTACCAAATCAGGTTGATTTGTTTCAAATGCAGCTATCCCATTTTTTCCATTAGCAACGGTCACCACTTCATAGCCGTTTTTAGTCAGAAATTTTTTTAGAAGAAGACTCATATCAATGTCATCTTCTATTATCAGTATTTTGCCCATATATGCTATTTCTTGGATATCTTTTAACAAATATACAACCATAAATTTATGTGGAAAAATTTCCTCAACAATTTGGAATAATTGTTTTAAAGTAATTATTAACTGAATCTGCCGAATTTAAACCCATTTTAAAAACCAAAACGCAGAAAATTTCTGCAAAAATCGTTTTAAATTAAAGTTCTATTAAAAAGCACCCATAAATCGGCACTTGCATGGAAAACATCACTACCAATGGATAAACGAACAAATCTGATTGCAGGAAATCACTTTATCCTGAGCCCAAAATCATGTAAATGGCCAACTAAAATTGAATTTATATTAAAAACAGTTGATTTTGCAAAATTTGCTTACTTTTTGGAAAAGCCATAAATAAGCGATCAAAAGATTAATTGCAAAAAACAATATTGATAGGGCTTCTAGAGAATTTAGGAATTTATCATTAAGTCGCAATTCTTAAAATCAACTATTGGGGATCCGGGTATTAATTCCCCACAAAATGTAGAATTATTTCCCCAAAACAAGATTTTTGACTAGAGATTCTCTTATTTATTGTTTTAACAATTAACACGAATTTGAATTTGCAAAAACTATATAAAATGCAATTATCATCGAAGAAAAGTGCTTTCAAAATTAATTATAGAATTATCATATACCTTCACATTATATCAGAAATATAAGTTAATTAGCTCGTAAATTTTTTATTTTCTAAAACATATTTTGAAGGTAAAAGTTCTAATTCATTTTTAGACCATCCTGCGAATTCAAATAATATGAATTTCATTTTCAATTCTATCCATTTTTTGTCAGAAATAAATGACAATGCTGCCATTTCATTCACAAAAAATAAAACATTCAATATCAAGATGTTTGCGGAATAAAAAGCTGTTTTATAGTAAATTTTGTACATTTGCTTTTTCAAAAAAATGAGGTTTAAAAACATTGAAAAGCATTCCTTATCCAGCTAAAAAAAAAATCAATTAGAAAACGAAATCGCGAAAAGAAAAAGTTGAAGAATAAATCACATTTAGAATTATTGACTACTAATTTAATCTGACATCATGAATATTGCATTAGTAGAGATATGCGTACCCAGCCATTATATGGTAACCCATGCACTCATAAAAACGTATTGTATATTACCGAATGCAAAGATTACTGTTTACACCACACCGGAGATTTATCAAAATCTTAAAGAAAACGAAAAAATTAATAATGTAAAATTTGTTGTAAAAGATAATGAAGAAAGTGTTTTGTCGTTTCTTGAAAAGATAAAAAAAAGCGATCCTCATCGAATTCATTATTGCACGATATCAAAATATTACAAAGAATTTATTCAAACATTTCCTGACAAAGATGTACTGATTTTTTTTCATTTTCATAATATTGATTATTGGTTTGAATCAATCATTAAATCACAAATAAAGTTGTTAATAAATACTATTAAAAACAATCATAAAATTTCAAACATATACAATCAATTGGTATGGTGCGTTAAAGAAATTTACAGGGATCCTTTGCGAAAAAAAGTAATAAAAAAGGTAATAAAATTAAACAGCTATTATATTGCTTTAGGAGATACCCAAAAAAATATTCTTTCAAAACATATCAATAAGGACAGAATTATCATATTCCCATCCCTTATATATGAAAACACCAATTTGCCCGAAATTACAATTCAAGAAAAGCTTAGGATATGTATCCCAGGCTCTGTTAGCGCGGGGAAAAGAGATTATTTTGGTTTTTTTGAATTGATAGATGCTAATTTTGAATTTTTCAAACAACACATAACAATTGATCTGTTAGGCTTTTTTCAGGAAGGTGAAGTGAAATTACTTTCTCAGGTGCAAGTGTTCGAAAAAAGAGGGTTAGAGATTTTGTATTATAAAAACTTTATTTCACCCGAAGTTTACGATGAAAACCTATATAAATCGGATATTATTTTAAGTAATATTGCGGTTATTTTAAGTGAAGATGGCAAAGGTCAGATAAAAGAAACTGCGGCTGTTTATAACATGATAAGAGGAGCTAAACCAGGCTTGTTTCCAAGCGAATTTATTTTAGACAGTGAATTTAAGGATTCAGTAATTTTTTATGACAATTACCCTGATTTATACACAAAGCTCAATGAATTGATTTTAGAGCCAAAAAAAATGATTACTTTTAAACAAAATGCAATAATTTTATCAAAACAATATTCAGCGCTTAATCTACTACCACGATTAATGCAGTTAAGCAACTGAAAAACAAGGCAATATAAATTGCCGACCTTTTCTATTGTTTAGTTTTCATTTTCGGTATTTTTAATTAAATTTGAATTTTCTAAATTAATATGTATAAAAAAATAAGTTGTTGCAGAATTTGTGGTAATTCTAATTTAGTTTCTTTGATAAACTTGGGAGAACAAACTTTAACAGGTGTATTTCCAAAATCGAAAGAACAAAACATTACCTCCGGACCTTTAGAACTGGTTAAATGCTATAATGATAATGATCCTTCCAGTGTTTGCGGGCTTGTTCAATTAAATCATTCCTATGATAGCTCCGAAATGTATGGCGAAAACTATGGTTACCGTTCCGGACTTAACCAATCAATGGTTAAGCATTTACAAAGCATAGTAGGTGAAATACTATCTCGTTTAACATTAATGCCAAACGATATTATTATTGATATTGGGGGAAATGATTCAACATTATTAAGTACTTATCCTTCCGATAAAGGCTTAAATTTAACAGTTATTGATCCAACAGGTCAGAAGTTCAAAAAACATTACCCTTCACATATTGGGTTGGTTGCTGATTTTTTTAGCTCAGAAGTGTACAACAAAAAGTTTACAAAAAAAGCAAAAGTTGTTACTTCTATTGCCATGTTTTATGATCTGGAAAGTCCTTTAACTTTTGCAAAAAACATTTACGACATTTTAGATGACAATGGTATTTGGGTATTTGAGCAAAGCTACCTTCCTTCAATGATTGAAACAAATTCTTATGACACCATTTGCCATGAACACCTAGAATACTATGGATTAAAGCAAATAAAATGGCTGTGTGATAAAGTAGGTTTTAAAATTATTGATGTTGATATTAATAATGTAAATGGCGGAAGTTTTAGAATAACTGTTGCAAAAGTTCAAACAACTTTAGTCGCTGATGATAAAAAAATCACGGATTTGTTGGATAAAGAAAACAGCGAAGGCTATAATGGATTAGGCATATACAGTACGTTCGCAAAAAATGTAGTAAAACACAAAGAGGAACTTACAACTTTGATAAAAAATCTTAAAGCCTCGGGAAAAAAAATATTTGGCTATGGTGCTTCAACAAAAGGAAATGTTCTATTGCAATATTGTGGGTTTACTGATAAAGATATCACTTGTATAGCTGAAGTCAACGAAGATAAATTTGGCGCATTTACTCCTAAAACGCATATTGAAATCGTTTCAGAAGAAATTGCCCGGGCACAAAACCCTGACTACTTCCTAGTACTACCTTGGCATTTTAGAGAAGGTATAATTAAACGCGAACAGAACTTTTTAAATAAGGGCGGAAAATTAATTTTCCCTTTACCTCAAATTGAAATTGTTGCAAAATAATTGGCATTGAAAACAGCTTTAATCATTGGCCATACAGGACAAGATGGAACCTACCTAAAGGAATTCCTTTTAGAAAAGGCATATTCAATCGTTGGCCTTTCCACAAAAGAAATTTACAGTAATCTTAAATCTCAACCTGCTTTTGGAAATATTGCAGATTCACTTTATGTAGAAAATCTAATTAAGGAAGTCGCACCGAATGAAGTTTACTATTTAGCAGCAGTGCATCAGTCCGCTGTTGACAAAAAAATAGATGATTTTGATTTATTTCAAAAAAGCTTTTCTACAAACGTATTATCATTGTTGAATGTATTAAATGCAATAAAAAATCACCAACCCAACTGTCGCTTGTTTTATGCAGCATCATCACATATTTTTGGAAATACAAGTACAGAAATCCAGGATGAACAAACACTAATAAATCCAAATTGTGTTTACGGAATTACAAAAACTGCAGGAATCAATCTTTGCAATTTTTACAAAACCAGTCATAATTTATTTACTTCCATCGGGATTTTTTATAACCACGAATCGCCTTTGCGTTCCTCAAAATTTGTGTCTAAAAAGATAGTCGAAACAGCGATTGCAATAAAAAGAAACACTCAAAACGAACTAATACTAGGCAATTTATCCGCAACAATCGATTGGGGATATGCTCCTGATTATGTTGAAGCTGCATACAAAATTTTACAAGCAGATAAGGGCGATGACTTTATTATTGCAAGCGGAGAGCTTCATACTGTAAAAGATTTTGTTGAAGAGGTTTTTAATCTTCTAGATTTAGATTGGACAAAATATGTTAGGGAGGACTCATCCATTATCACAAAGCAAAACAAAAAAAAATTATTAGGGGATTTCGGAAAACTAAATAAAACAACCGGATGGAAACCTTCTGTTACTTTTAAGGAGCTTATAAAGATATTGGTAGAATCTGAATTATCAAGAACCAACAATTAAGTCTTATTTTTTTTCAATGTTTAGTTACTTACAAACATTTTTGTTAAATCATTTTTTAAAATTCTGTCAATAAAAAAAACAATAATGAAAATTTCTTCTCAAATTGTTGAAAAAAACCTTGATGCACTGAGGTCTAAATATTCCTGGCCGGAAAATCGTCCCGATTTTAAGACTGCGGAGTGGAATCTTGATGGTGGTGGAAGAGAGATAATTACCAATAGAATTTTAAAGAACGAAATATTCATTATCGTTGAAATAGGCGTTTTTCTTGGATCTTCAGTGAAGAAATGGTTGGCCGTTTCCCCTAATGTGTACGTTATTGCGATTGACCCCTGGGAAGGTAATTGGTGGGCTGAATATGCAGAAAAGAATGGCAGACACGAGCTAGTTGAGCCATTTAAAAAAGAAGATGGTCCATATTTGACCTTTCTGTCGTCCTTTTGGGAATATAAAGAAAGAGTATTTCCAGTACGCGGAACCTCGCCAAACAAACTCTACGAACTATTTGAATTAGGGGTATGCCCAAACCTGATATATTTTGATAGTGATAAAACAGGTGATGATATTGAAGTTGCCCATCGCCTCTTCCCTTCTGCCATTCTTACAGGGGATGATTGGAATTGGGGAATCGAACAAGGATTTCCTATTCGTAAGGCAGTTAGAAAATTTGCAAAAAATCACGACTATTATGTTCGCTCAAAGCGGGCAACCTGGATTTTGGATCAAAACAAATACACTTTGAGAGACCATATAGACAGTAGTATTGGGTTTATAAGCAACTCCTTATTTTTGCTAAGAAGTAAATTAAAGACACAAAAAAAGTAATACAAATTATTCGCTTTTTATTTCCTGTCCAATTTTTTTATTTATTTCCTCTACTTTTTGAGTTGGATTGCTAGCTTTTGGAATGAAAATAAAATTATTTATGTATTGTTTGTTGATAGCATGATTCTCCTTTTTCTGCATCTCCTCAATAGAAAAAATGCCGGTAAACTCTTCCATTAATTTTTTATTAATATCAAAATAAAAACAGGAATAGCCCATGTCCTTTATAGAATTAATAATTTCTTTAATATTTTGCTGATGGTGACGTTGCTCAATTTCAATTATTAATATTGGCAAATGTTTCTTTATCGTTTTTAGAGCACCATTTATTACATTTAATTCGTGTCCTTCAACGTCAATTTTAATAAGATTAATTTTTTCTATTTTTTTTTCTTCACAAAAGGTATCCATTTTTTGTGATTTCACCACTAACAATTGCGATTGGGTTTCATTATCCTCTTTGAAATTAACATTTAATGTTCCTCTTGCATTATATTCTATATCGTTTGAAGAGGGGATTTTAAAAGATGCCGAAGAATTTGTATCAGAAAAAGCGATGTCAAAAATATTAACATTACTGAAAATTTTTTTTAAACGTTTAAATAAAATCGGATTCGGCTCAAATGCATAAATATTTTCAGGTTTCAACACTTTTTCTGCCATACAGATATACTGACCTATATTCGAACCGACATCAATAAATACAGAATCTTTGTCTACAAGATATTTTAATAAAAGAAGTTCATTTTCAAAATTTTGCTTATGGATATTTCCCCAAGTTAAAGAATTGATATTACTGAAAGATTTTTTTTTATGTTGTGCCGGGAACAATGAAATATAAATGTTTTTTATAAATTGAATAAATGTTTTCATGGATAGTGTGTTTCTGAAAAGAGCTTCCGTTTTAGATTAATACTCCTGCACAAGTTTACACATTTTTTTTTAATTTTTTCAGGAATTCAATACCCCTAAATGCAATACATAGCTTGGTAATTTAAATAAAATACCCGTAAAAAGGGTGTTAATTTCACTCTACCGCTGAAAGTTTATATATATTACAATATACTTCGTAAGTATTTGTACTTTTGTTATTATTGCAATGAGGCAGCGTATTACATAGACATTAAAAATTCACAATTGGGTATTGTAAAAAGTCAGGCTTATAAAAACACCGCAATTTCGTATATTGGAATTGCTATCGGCTATGTGAATCTGGTATTGTTTTATCCAGCTTATTTAACAACAGAGCAAATTGGTCTTTTCCAATTATTGATTGGTATTTCACTCCTATATTCCCTGGTGGCTTCTCTGGGGATGCCAAATATAATTGCAAGGTACTTCCCTTTTCACAAAAGCGAAGACCTTACCCATAATGGCTTTGTGTATTGGGTAGCACTTTTTTCATTGGCCGGGTTTATTGTATCCACCCTTTTATTCTTCATTTTCAAACAGGCAATTATTTCTAATTATATAAATAAAGCACCTTTATTTGTGAGTTATTACTATTATTTGATCCCACTTACTTTTTTCACTGTTTTCTTTAATCTGTTAGAATCCTTTGGAAAAGTAATTTACCACACTATATATTCAGGTTTTTTACGCGAAATAGTTTTACGGATTTTAACCACCGTTGCAATTTTATTTTTGGCAAAAGGTTGGATTGATTTTTCGCAATTCATTGTTTTGTATATTTTAATCTCTGGTTTAATATCCCTTCTCCTATTTATCAACTTAGTAATTGCGGGTAAATTTTCTTATCGGTTTAACAAAGCAGATTTTTTAAAAATTAAAAACAAAGAGATGGTTTCCTATGGCTTTTATATGTTGTTAGCAGGAACTATTTATGTTCTATTGCAAAAAATTGATATTATAATGCTTGGATCTATGGTTGGGCTGTCCATAGTTGGAGTTTACAGCACATTTTTTAATATTGCCACAGTAATCACCGTTCCGGCAAAAGCCTTAAATCGTATTACCTACCAACTTATTGCTGACTCATGGAAGGAAAAAAACATGAGCAACATTGCTGAAATATATTCAAAAACATCCATTTTACAAATGATTGCCGGTTGCTTGCTTTTTATTGGAATCCTTATCAACAAGGATAATTTATTGATGATGATAAATAAAAATGAGTTTACTGAACAATTTGATGTTTTTATTATCATAGGATTAAGTTTTTTGGTTGATATTACCGGAGGACTGAATGGACATATTATATCCACCTCACACAAATATAAATTAGTGACCGCTTTAATAATTACCACGGCAATAATTTGTATCGGTTTAAACTATCTCCTGATTCCTCTTTATGGAGGAATGGGGGCAGCATTAGCTTTTTTAATAACTACTGCTTTATACAATTTTTGCACGTGGTTTTATATTAAATATCGTTTTAAAATGCAGCCATTTTCCAGTAAACATTTATTGGTGCTTGTCGCTTCATTTATCTGTTATATGATTGGTGCTTATTTTTGGAAAATGCCAAATTTATATTTAGATATTTTTATTCGAAGCAGTATAACTACTTTAGTATTTGGATTTATTATCTATTATTTAAAAGTGTCTGCTGATTTGAATGAAAAAGTCGACAGAACATTTGGATTTGGCAGGAAATGATATAATATATCAAATTCTTTGTTAACTTCGTATTTACTTGAAATACTCTCCCCCTTAGTAGTGCAAACCTATACGGAGGATTATTATTACAAAAAAAATTGAATAGCTTTTAAAGAAACCGAAGTCAAAAAAAGCAACAAATTGTTTTAAACAATAGGCTTTATAGGGGATTTCAATCAACTTCCTTTTGAACTTCGGAAAATCAATTTAATACTTTTACTTTTGCATTATGAAATTTTTTCTAAGTAAATTAAAACAAGTCTGGATCTTAAACTTTTTCAGAAGAATTTTCAATGCCTCCAAATATTATAATGGAAAATATTTGCAAATATTAAAATGGGGTATTTCTTCTAAAGAGGACACAAATTTCAGTTACGAACTTACTGATAGCAACCTTTTAGATCTTGCAAATGTGATAGAAGTTGTAACAAAAAAAGATTTTGGTTTAATTTTAAGCTATTTAAAAGAGGCAATAAACGATACCAACTTAAAAAACCACGTAATTGCAGAAACAAAAAAATCAAAATTTGTAAAGTATGCTGACTTAAGATGTGATTTTGCTAAAAGACTCGGTTGGTATGCTTTTGTAAGATTATTAAAACCCAAAATAGTAGTTGAAACGGGAGTAGATAAAGGTCTCGGAAGCGTTTTATTATGTGCTGCATTACTAAAAAATAAAGAAGAAGGCTTTACTGGCAAATATTTTGGCACTGATATTAATCCTGAAGCGGGTTATCTTATGACCGGCATATATAAATCCGTTGGCAATATACTTTATGGCGATTCAATAAGTAGTCTTAGCAATTTCAAAGATCCAATCGATTTATTTATTAATGATAGCGACCATTCTGCAACATACGAGTATAATGAATATTTGACAATTAAACCTTTTTTGACAGAAAAAGCCATTATTCTTGGTGACAACTCTCATGCAACTGATAAACTTGGGGTCTTTTCAAGAGAACATGGAAGAAATTATTTGTTTTTTTCGGAAAAACCAAAAAATCATTGGTATCCCGGTGGCGGAATAGGAATTTCATTTAGCAAATGATATTGTCTTTTTATTCCTTGTTCAGGTCCAGGTGAAAACTATACTTAAGGGCGGATTCGATCAACAACATAGATAAAAGTTAATCAAACTCATTATAAACTCATCAGGTAAACCCGTTTATACTTCCCTGATAATTGATTTTACTGAAAAAATGAAAAATGTCGCTCCTATTATTCTTTTTGTTTATAAAAGGCTTCAGCAAACCCAACAAACAGTGGAGCATTTGAAACTTAACAAATTGGCCGCTGAAAGCGATCTCTTTATTTTTTCAGAATATCCCAAAACGGCTGCACTCACAAACGAGGTAAAGAAGGTACGCGATTATATTAAAACGATAGAAGGATTTAAATCTATTACCATTGTTGAACGCCCCATATTTTTCGGACTTGCAAAATCAGTAATAGCAGGCATTACAAGCGTTTTTGAAAAACATGACAGAGTAATTGTTTTAGAAGACGACATCGTCACGTCCCCGAGTTTCCTTGAATTTATGAATGAAGGACTTGAAAAATATGAATTTGATAATAGAATCTACTCTCTTACCGGTTATTGCTACCCTCCTGCTCTGTTGAAAATATATAAAGAATATGACAAAGATGTTTTCTTGTTACCAAGAGCCGCTTCATGGGGTTGGGGAACCTGGAAAAACAGATGGCTCAAAGCAGACTGGGCTGTCAAAGATTTTGATGAATTCTATAAAAACAGAGAACTTCAAAAAAAATACGATCTAACAGGTGGTGACAAATCCAGGATGCTTATCAGGCAAATGAAAGGCGAGATAGATTCCTGGGCAATCAGATGGGATTATACGCATTTCAAAAACAATGCTTTTTGTGTATATCCTGTTAAATCTCTTGTAAATAATATTGGTTTGGATAGCGGAACTCATACTAAAAATCTGCTATCGCATACAACCGAAATAGAGAATAAAAAACCCAAGTTTCCTGAGGATATAAATGTTGACGAAAAAATCATTAAAGAATACAAAAAACATTACAAAAAAGGTGGCAATGTTTTTAAAGTCAAACAAATTATCTCCCGATTTTTAGGGAAATAAATAAAAGCCTTTCCACACTTTTCCTTTGCTTTACTGGTCAACAAATGCAAATACCAAATTTCATCTGTTATCATAAATACATTATAAATTACTGATTTCCATTTAGTTTATATTCTATCTCCTGAAAATAATTTATATATTTGTTTTCCGTTAATTAAAAGCCAAAAAGAATTGCTAAACATTAACACCCTTGTCGCTTTCAATAAACTAATTACAATATATTGCTTTTCATCAAAACAATTTAAATTATAAAAAAAGGAGAGAAATATCATGAATGAACATTATGATGAAAATTACTTTAACTGGCAAAAGAATATTAGTGCTTTTGGTGGATGGGCAAATATGATAAAATTTGAAAATTACATCACATCAGATATGAATGTAATGGATTTTGGTTGTGGCGGAGGATTTCTTTTAAATAACATTAATTGTAAAGATAAAATCGGAATTGAAATTAATGATGAAGCACGGAAAACTTTAGATGATTTTGGAATTAAATCCTTTAAATATGTGCAAGATGCTCCCGATAATTGGGCGGATTGTATAATCTCGAATCATGCATTGGAACATGTACCAGATCCATTAGATCAAATCAAATTACTTAAATCTAAACTAAAAACCGGTGGTAAAATAATTTTTGTGACACCTTGTGAATCGATTGGATATAAATATAAACCCAAAGACATCAATTACCATTTATTTTCTTGGAGCCCAATGAATCTGGGCAATTTATTTACTGAAGCAGGTTATAAAGTTATTGAATCAAAGGCCTTTATTCATAAGTGGCCGCCTCACTACGCAAAAATTGCCAAATTATTTGGCAAGTCAATATTCAATCTGACTTGTAGAATTTATGGACGTATGTCAAGATCACTTTTCCAGGTAAGAGTGGTTGCAGAGAAACTTTAAACCAGATTTCGATTCAATTATTAAAAGTAACCTATCTAATAAACATATCAAGTTGTACTTATAAAAAAACCGGAATTGGCAGAGATGATCTATTTGAATAAGATGCTATTTTAGAGCTTTAGAATGAAGATACTATTAATAACCACTAATTATGGAGGAGGCGCTGCAATTGCGTGCAGAAGACAGCATCAGGCATTTTTAGCAAATGGGATCAATTCCAGTTTATTGGTTTTAGACAAAATTAATTCACCGGCAGAGAAAAACGTTTACTCCATTCAGGAAATTATTTCAAAACAAAAAGGTTTTCTTTATTTTATTCTTTTAAAATTCATCAATCAGCTGTTAAATAGACTTCCAACCTTTTTTAATAAGAAAGCATACATAAACGGCCCCTCTTCCTGTTTCCGCATTGATAAACTTGAAATATACAAAGATGCGGACATTATACATTTACACTGGGTTCCAAAAATAATTTCCTATAAACACATTTTTGCCGACAAACAGAAAAACATTTTCTGGACCTTACATGACATGAACCCTTTTACTGGCGGAAATCATTACACCTCTGATTTAGATTACAAACCTTATCGTAAATTACTTCAACGAAATATTGAGAAAAAGAAAAAGTATTTAAAAGATGCCAATTTGAAAATCATTTCCCCTTCTGCCTGGCTTGGGAAATTGGCAAAGGAAAGTGAGGTTTTTAAAAATTTTGAAGTGGAAGTGATCCCTAATTGTATTAATACGGATATTTTTAAACCGGTAAATAAAGCGGAAGCTCGCAGAAAACTAAATATTGAACAAACAGATAAAAAATTTATTTTGTTTGTTGCTGAAAAACCAGATGATAAAAGAAAAGGTATGCATTTACTTTTTTCAGCATTGAACCAGATTAAAAACAAACACAAAATTTGTGTTTTAATGCTAGGTAAAAATGTTGAGAATATTAACTTTGGTTTCCAGGTAATTCAGCTCGGTTTTATAACCAATGAGGCTGACATTGTAAATTGTTATAATGCTGCCGATTTTTTTGTAATACCATCCATTGAAGACAACTTGCCTAATACCGTTGTAGAGTCTTTAGCTTGCGGCACTCCTGTTCTTGGTTTTAATATTGGTGGAATACCTGATATGGTAATAAATCACAAATCAGGACTGTTGGCCGACCTTAATAACGAAAAAGAGTTCATCCAAAATCTCGAGAATTTTATTGAGTTGGATGACTATACTTCCTTTTCAAAAAATGGAAGAGCCACTATCGAAGCAAAATTTTCTGAAAAAAAAGTAGTCGATCAACTTGTTGATTTATATCAAAAACAATTTAATTAATTGTTAGAAATTAATGGTCCTTTAATGCAAAACATTCCTAAAATAAGCATCATCACAGTTGTATTTAATGGAGCACCATTAATTGACCGAACCATTAAAAGTGTATTGGAACAAACCTATACTAATATTGAATACATTATTGTGGATGGTCTTTCAAATGACAGAACATTAACAATTATAAAACAATACAGTTCAAGAATTGCAAAAATTATTTCCGAAAAAGACAAAGGTATTTATGATGCTATGAACAAAGGTTTAAAAATAGCTACTGGTGATTACGTTTTGTTTTTAAATGCCGGAGATGAATTATATACGAATACCACATTATCAAAAGTATTTGAAAATTACACCAATGCTGATGTCTATTATGGAAATACTGCAATAACTAATGAAAGTGGGGAACAGCTCGCTGACAGGCGATTGGCTCCTCCACTGCAACTTACTTGGAAAAGTTTAAAATACGGAATGTGTGTTTCACATCAGTCATTTATTGCCAAAAGAGCGTTATGTGATTTCTACAATTTGGATTATCATATCAGTTCGGATATTGATTGGGTAATTAGTGTATTGAAAAGATCAGATAAAATCAGTAATACCCAAATTTACATTTCAAAATTTCTGGAAGGTGGCGCCTCTAAGCAAAACCAAACCAGAGCATTAATAGAACGTTTTAAAATAATGGTTAAACATTATGGTTTTTTTCAAACTATATTTAATCATGTATATATTATTCTACGTTACCCTATTCATAAACTTACACGTAAGTCTATGACCTAATATCTAAAAGCTTGAGCTCAATAAAAAAACAAGGGATTCAAAACGTCATTATCACTTACACAGGTGTTGTAATTGGCTTTATTAGCCTGTTGTTCATCCAGCCTAATTTATTAAAGCCTGAAGAACTTGGATTAACACGGATTTTAATTGCTGCCGCAAGTTTGATAGCTACTGTATTGCCTTTAGGCTCGAGCAGCGTTACCACTAAATTTTTCCCTTATTTCCGTAACGAAGAAAAAAAACATCATGGTTATTTTGGCTTTATGCTGCTCTTTCCGTTGGTAGGAACTATTGTTTGCGGAGTTTTAGTTTTTGTATTCAAAAATGTGATCATCAGCCAATACATTCAACAATCCTTTTTATTCACTCGCTTTTTTGATTTGCTTTTACCCTTTGCCATAATTATTGGCCTTAATATGACCTTAAATGCCTATTGCGCCTCCCTATTTAAAACCGCGATCATCAGTTTTTTTGAAGGGATTTTTTCAAGGATATTATTCATCCTGTTAATTATTATATACTATTTAAAATGGATCGAATTGGTGCAGTTTATCAATTTGTTTGTACTGATCTATTTTTTGCAGGCCATTTCAATGATACTATATATTTATGCAGTGGATAAACCTTCTTTAAAAATTGATTTGAGCCATTTAAAATCGATTGGAGTGGGAAAGATGGCCAAATTTGGTTTGCTGTTAACTTTGGCAAGCTTCTCTTCAATAAGTTTAAAGCATTTGGATACAATAATGATCGGCAAATATTTGAGTCTGGATTATGTTGGTATTTTTACGGTTTCTGCTTATATCGCTATGGTTATTGAAATACCACTCTTGTCGCTAGAACGTATCACCCACACTAAAGTGGCACAAGCATGGGCAAATAAGGATGTGCAGAGCATACAAAAAATATATTATCAATCCGTTAAATATTTAATGCTTGGCGGAGGATTGTTGATGGTTGGTATTATTGCAAATATTCACGATCTCCTTGGACTTTTACCGGAAGCTTACCATCAAGGTGCCACAGTTGCTATAATTGCATGCGTTGGGGGATTTTTAAATATCGCTACAGGTGTAAACACTTCAATTCTTTTTACTTCGGATAAATATCTTTATGGAACCTATTTGTTATTTCTGTTATTAATTTTAGCTGTTATTTTAAATATTATTTTAATCCCAATTTATGGAATTGAAGGAGCAGCGTTAGCCACAGCATTGTCATCAGTGATTTATAATGTATTGAAATATTTTATTATTCTGAAAAAATTTAAAATGCAGCCCTATGATACATCAAGTTTAAAAATACTTCTGGTAATAGCTATTGCATTCCTGGTGAGTTATTTTTTGCCTTCAATGAATAATGCAATAATTTCAATGATCATGAAATCAACTGTAATTATTGCTGTTTATGGTGGGCTGACGTATGTATTGAAAATTGTTCCTGAATTTCATAAATACATCAGGTTGAAGTAGTAGTTAAAATTAGGAGCCTTATTTTTCTTGCAATTAATTTATTGAAATTTAATTAATTGGGGCGTTTCCTTTTCTTAAAAAAGAAAGGGACGGGCTTGGAGTTTATCCTGAGCAATGCCGAAGGGCTTCAATCTTTTCTTAAACAAGAAAAGTATTTTCGCGGAATTTATCCTGAGCTTGTCGAAGGGATCCCTAACGCAACATCGTAAAAAAATAGCCTATAAATATATTACGAAATAGTCGCGGAAACGTGTGAAGCAAAAAAAAAGGCTCCGAAAAATTTCGGAGCCTTTTTTTTATGCTTTTGCTTCTGCAGCGGCAATTTTCTTTTTGATGCCTTCGGTTGTAATAGAACCCGGTCTCTCAATTGGGTGACGCAATGCACGATCCCAAATTAATGAAGACAATACCCCTAATGAACGGGATACACCAAACAATACCGTATAAAAATCATGTTCAACCATTCCATAATGCGTTAACAATACACCTGAATGTGCATCTACATTTGGCCAAGGGTTTTTTATTTTGCCTGTGTTCTCAAGAATCTGAGGAGCTACTTTATATACCATTTGCACAATTTCGCAAAGGTCATCTTTTCCTTTTGGCTTGATGTAACGGTTATAAAAATCCTGCTGAGCTGTAAAGCGTGGGTCAGTTTTACGCAATACCGCGTGTCCGTAACCCGGAACAACTTTACCTTCCGCAAGAGTTTTCTTAATATAATCTTCAATTTGTTTTTCGGTTGGTAAACCACCACCTAATTCTTTACGCAATTCAAGAATCCAGCTTAATACTTCCTGGTTTGCAAGGCCATGTAAAGGACCAGCTAATCCCGCCATACCGGCTGCAAAAGCAAAATAAGGATCACTTAATGCTGAACCCACAAGGTGAGTTGCATGAGCCGAAACATTTCCTCCTTCGTGGTCAACGTGAATGGTCATATACAAACGCATTAAACGTTTCATATCAAACTCTTCGTAACCCAGCATGTGTGCAAGGTTTGCTGCCCAATCTAATTTCGGATCCGGTTCAATGTGAACACCATTTTTGTATTTTCTACGGTAAATATAAGCTGCAATACGCGGTAAACGGGCAATCAGATTCATTGAATCTTCATACACATAATCCCAATAATCTCTTTTGTTAACACCTTTTTTATAAGCGGCTGCAAATAATGACTCCGTTTGCATTGCCATGATAGCAATTACAAATTGTGTCATTGGGTGAGTGGAAGCAGGTAATTCGTCCAACACATCAAATACGTGCTTTGGCACTATTGCTCTGCGCGCCCATGTATTACCAATTTGCAATACTTCTTCCTGAGTTGGAAGTTCTCCCAAAAGCATCAGGTAAAATATACCTTCCGGCAATGGTTCTGTACCACCCGGAGCCTTTGGTAGTCTTTCACGCAATTCGGGAATGGTAAAACCTCTGAAACGGATCCCCTCTTCAGGATCCAGCTTTGATGTTTCGGTAACCATACCGATCATACCCTTCATACCTTGGTATACCTGAGCTACGGTGTATTCGCCTAATTTAAAATCACCTTTTTCTTTGATAAGGGTTTTAACTTCTGCTGCTATCGGTCCTGCTTTTGCAGCAAATCTTTCTTTTAATGAATCCATATGTAGTGTCGAATATAAGTAATAACGTTTATTCAGTTTTTCCGAAAGATAAAAGGATTTTATCAGATTAAAAAGTAATTAATTAAATATAATTGATAATGGTCCTTTGACAATGAATAATGAAGTTTTCGCGTGCCAATTACATCGGTATATTTCATTGTTTATTACCCATTCTATAATATAAACTACCTGTTTTTAACGAATTTAAGCTCTTTACCTAGATAACGTGCTGTTTCTCCTAATTGTTCTTCAATTCGCAGCAATTGATTGTATTTTGCTACACGATCCGAACGGGACGCTGAACCGGTTTTTATCTGTCCACAACTCAAAGCAACGGCAAGATCAGCAATAGTTGTATCTTCTGTTTCACCCGAACGGTGGCTCATTACAGATGTATACGAATTATTTTGAGCCAGTTGCACTGCATTAATGGTCTCCGTTAAAGTACCGATTTGATTTACTTTTACAAGAATAGAATTAGCAATATTTTTATCGATCCCTTGCTGTAAACGGTTTACATTGGTTACAAACAGATCGTCACCCACAAGCTGTATCTTTTTTCCAATTTTATCACTCAATAATTTCCAGCCTGCCCAATCATCTTCGGCCAAACCATCTTCAATAGAAAGAATAGGATATTTTTTTGCCCAAGCAGCCCAATAATCAACCATTTGACCGGGAGTTAATTTATCACCACTCGATTTTTTGAAATGATATACGTTCTCTTTTTCAATATAAAATTCTGATGCAGCGGCATCCATGGCAATAAACATATCTTCTCCAGGTTTGTAACCGGCCTTTTCTATGGCCGTTAAAACTGATTCAATAGCCTCTTCATTTGATTTTAAATTGGGAGCAAAACCGCCTTCATCACCTACGTTGGTTGAATAACCTTTATCTTTCAATACTTTTTTAAGATGGTGAAACACCTCAGTTCCCATGCGGATAGCATCAGAAAAATTAGTTGCACCAACCGGCATGATCATAAATTCCTGAAAATCGATACTGTTATCGGCATGTGAACCACCGTTGATAATGTTCATCATCGGTATAGGCAATAAATTTGCATTTACACCTCCAACATAACGATACAAGGGTTGACTTGCTGTTTCAGCAGCAGCTCTGGCACAAGCCAATGAAACGCCCAAAATAGCATTTGCACCCAGGTTCCCTTTATTATCAGTACCATCAAGAGCGATCATTTTTTGATCGATCATATTCTGATCGAAAATATAAGTACCATGAAGTTCTTCCCGGATAACAGTATTTACGTTACTAATCGCTTTTAAAACGCCTTTGCCAAGATAAAAACCTTTATCATCATCACGCAACTCCACAGCTTCGTGGATACCGGTGGATGCTCCCGAGGGAACAGCAGCACGGCCCAGAATACCTGAATCGGTAATTACATCTACTTCAACCGTTGGATTACCACGTGAATCCAGTATTTGACGAGCTTGAATACTTGCTATAAATCCCATAATATATTTGATTAATTATTTACAATTTAAATAGGATTCAAAAATAGAAATAAAACCCATTTCATAGGTGGATTTTTTACCAAATTTTATAATTCTATCAATCCCGAACTCCTCCTTTCAACGAATTTGTATATTCGTGCCATGGTACTAAATTATATCTGGATCGCATTTTTTGTTATTGCTTTCGTTGTAGCGCTTTTAAAGCTTATTGTTACAGGTGATACCGAAGTTTTTAAAACAATAATTGATGCAACATTTAGCTCATCCAAAATGGCAGTAATGGATATTTCATTACCCTTAGTTGGTGTAATGACGCTATGGTTGGGCCTTATGAACATTGGAGAAAAAGCAGGTGCTATTAATTTTTTATCACGTATTGTTGGTCCTTTTTTCAATAAATTATTTCCTGAAATCCCGAAAGATCATCCCGCAAATGGACAAATAATGATGAACTTTTCTGCAAACATGCTGGGGCTTGATAATGCAGCAACACCGCTTGGTTTGAAAGCAATGAATGGCATGCAGGAACTCAATCCGAATAAAGATACAGCATCAAACGCGCAAATTATGTTTTTGGTTTTGAATACTTCGGGCTTAACAATTATACCTGTTACCATCCTTGCACAGCGCGCCATACTTGGCGCTGCCGACCCTTCAGATGTGTTCATACCAATTTTAATTGCAACCTATTTTTCCACAATAACCGGATTGATAGCAGTTTCAATATGGCAAAAAATTAATTTATTCAATCGGATTGTAATGACCTGGTTGTTGTGTATCAGTGCTGCCATTGGCAGTATTATATGGTACTTTAGCACATTAGAGCAGGAACAGATCGCTACTATTTCAAAGGTAAGTGCTAATGTAATTTTACTAACAATTATTGTTTCTTTCATACTTGGCGCCTTACGCAAGAAAGCGAATGTTTATGATACTTTTATTGAAGGGGCAAAAAGTGGATTTGAAACTGCAATAAAAGTTATTCCTTATTTAGTTGCCATGTTAGTTGGCGTTGCAGTGTTCCGTGCTTCGGGGGCTATGGACTATTTGGTGAACGGAATCGCCTATTTTTTCAGTGTGTTGAATATGAATACTGATTTCGTGGGCGCCCTACCCACCGCATTGATGAAGCCATTAAGCGGCAGTGGTGCTAAAGCAATGATGATAGAAGCAATGCAAACCCACGGGCCGGATTCATTTGTTGGAAGACTGAGTTGTGTGTTTCAGGGTGCTGCTGATACTACCTTTTATATTGTTGCATTGTACTTCGGTTCTGTAGGAATAAAGAAAACCCGTTATGCTGTAACGGCAGGTTTAATAGCAGATTTAGCCGGGGTGATTGCAGCTATTTATATTTCGTATTTGTTTTTTCATTGATAGTAATTGCGAAGTTAATGAAGAATTAAATTCTTTTGGGCGTTCCCTTTCTAAAAAGAAAGGGCTGGGCTTTACACTTCAATCTTTTCTAAAAAGAAAAGGATTTCCGTTGCAATCCCTAACGCAGCCTTCTAACAATAAAAGAGCCTTTAATACCATTAACAAACTCACTACTTCTTCGTATCCCGCATATAGAGCAGCTGTCCGGCAACAGGCTCCTCCCACTCCCTCATATTATTTTTTTTGTAGAGTAGCCTTAATTTTATGCCATAAAATTGAGAAATTGATTTCATGGTTTCGCCCATTTTCACAATATGATAATGCTCCTTTGCTTTTCTGAGTTTCGGTTGCAGGTATAATTTTTGTCCGGGAACTAACTTGTCGTATTCTGATAAGTCATTGAATTTATAAAGCTGCCAAAGGTCTTTATCTGTTTCCTTCGCTATTTTATCAAACGTGTCATTAGGTTTAATAATAATGTATTTGACTATTCCTAAACGTAAAACCTCGTGCTTTTGTGGTTTTTCAAGAATAACTGTTGCCTTACCTTCTGCTGCCGGAGCGGGTTGGATAGGGTTCGTATTCCCTGGGACTTCGTTTTTTAAATTCCCGGATTGTTTCTTTGTCAGATCGTTTTTTGTTTTTTTTGATGATTGTCCGGTCAGATCATATTTAAACAATTCATGTGTTTCAATTAGATCTAATAACCGTTTTGTATAGTCCGGATCTGTAGCATAACCAGCCTCTTTCAGCCCTTTTGCCCAGGCTCTGTAATCAGTGTGGTTAAGTTCGAAAAGTTGCGAGTAACGTGCCCTTGACTTTAAAAATAAAGAATGATCTGTATAGGAATCAAGAACTGTTGGATATTTTCTAAAACATTCATTTTCTGTATCATCGTTTTTTATAAACGTGGGCCCCTCCCATTCATCATGACACTTAATACCAAAATGATTATTAGCTAAAACAGCCAGATCGCTGGTTCCATTCCCGCTCTCCAGCATCCCTTGTGCAAGTATTATACTTGCAGGAATGTTATACAGCAACATCTCTTTTATAGCATCCTCTTTAAAATTCCGGACATACAATTGCGCAGCCCCTGCCGATTCTGTGTTTCCGGCATAGACAGGAAGCTGTAAAACAGTTAAAAATAAACCTATTCTGAAATAATTAAGCATTTTTTCAAAAGTAATTATAAAATCCAAATGATTAAACAATTGATATTAATTCCTCACAAAGCATTATTAAATTTGGCCGGATAAAAACCCCATACCTGCATTACCCTGTAAACCACCGGTATGGACTGCTACAATCGTTTCCCCCTTTTTGAAAAAGCCTTTTCCAATCAGATCGTAAATTCCAAACATCATTTTACCCGTGTATATAAAATCAAGAGGAACATGATTTGTTTGCTCAAACCAATTAATAAATCCTGTTAGTTCAGTTTGATTTTTTGCATAGCCTCCAAAATGATAATCTTCATTAATGCTCCGGTTATTTTGTGAAGTTGCAGAATCAGTATCGATTTCAGATCCAATGGTATCAGTTGCAATAGCAATAGCTGGTCGTTTTTTCAACCACTCCTCCACTTCATTTTTAATGTATCCTTCTGCTTTTAAGATCTGGAATCCAATCGCTTTTTGATTGCCTTTTAATGACATAATAATTCCTGCTATTGTTGCACCGGTTCCGCAAGGGCTGCAAACATAATCAAAATCAGTATTTATATATCCCGTAATTTCTTTACAACCCAATACTCCCAACTCATTTGAACCACCTTCGGGTATCAGGTAAAACGTTTCCTGCGAAAATTGTTGATTCACATACTCATACAATTCTTTTTTATTCCGATAAAGGGTCCGTGAAACATAATGTAGTTCCATTCCGCATTCAACAGCAAATTGCAGGGTGGGATTTAATTCCGGATATGCTTCACCGCGAATAATTCCAATGGTTTTAAATCCATACTCTTTTCCGGCAGCAGCAGTTGCAGAAATATGATTTGAGAAAGCTCCACCAAAAGTGAGTAATGTTTTTATTCCTTTTTTTTCTGCTTCAAGCAAATTGTACTTGAGTTTAAATAATTTGTTCCCGCTAATATGAGTATGATTCAGGTCGGTACGCAAAATAAATAAACGAATACCATGACTCTTTGTTACAGCATCATTTATTGCTTGTAGGGGAATATTCATTGGTTCAAACTGCATAAGACAAAATTAGTTAATTTTGTATCCAATGGAAGAATTTTCACATCGTAAAAATTTAGAGCCGGATGATTTTTATTACAGTCCGGAAGGCTACATTGTTTTTACCGAAAAATATTTATTAAAACGCGGGTATTGCTGCCAAAATGGGTGCAAACATTGCCCCTATGGTTTTGACAAAAACAAAGGAAGAATTGATAAAAAGAAATGATGTGCTAATGTGTTGATGTGCCGATGATCAGTAAGTATATTTTACTATCTACTAATTGTTCAATAATCAATAAACCAACGAACTATTGAACCAATGAACTAATAACATGACGAACGAAGAATTCAAAAAACAAATTTTACAAGGCATACCGTCCGACCTACCATCAATAAAACCATTGGATACGCTTTTAAATCATGCCCCAAAACGAAAAGACATTTTAAGTGCGGAAGAAAAAAAACTGGCCATACGCAATGCTTTACGCTACTTCGACAAAATACATCACGCTGTTCTATCAAAAGAATTTGCTCAGGAATTAATAAATTACGGCCGCATTTATATGTACCGCTTTCGCCCTGATTACGCAATTCATTCACGCCCCATAACTGATTATCCTCATAAGTCAAAACAAGCAGCAGCCATAATGCTGATGCTTCAAAACAATTTAGATTATGCAGTGGCACAGCATCCACACGAGTTAATTACATACGGTGGCAATGGTGCGGTGTTTCAAAACTGGGCCCAGTATTTACTAACGATGAAGTATCTGGCCGAAATGACCGATGAACAAACGTTAACATTATACTCCGGTCACCCGATGGGATTGTTCCCTTCTCATAAAGATGCCCCAAGAGTGGTTGTTACCAACGGCATGATGATCCCCAATTACAGTAAGCCTGATGATCTCGAAAAATTTAATGCATTGGGTGTAACACAATACGGACAGATGACTGCCGGCTCGTTCATGTATATTGGCCCGCAAGGAATTGTTCACGGTACAACTATTACTTTATTAAATGCGGGAAGAAAATTTGCAGGAGGCAGGGAAGATGGCTTAGCAGGGAAAGTTTTTGTTAGCGCGGGTTTAGGAGGCATGAGTGGCGCTCAGCCAAAAGCCGCTGTTATTGCCGGAGCCATTGCTGTAATTGCTGAAATAAACCCTAAAGCCACGCAAACAAGGTATTCACAAGGCTGGGTAGATGAAGTATATAACGATCTTGATAATTTAATTGTTCGAATTGAAAAAGCCCGGGACAATAAAGAAGCTGTATCATTGGCTTACCAAGGCAATATTGTTGATCTGTGGGAAAGGTTTGCTGAGAAAAATGTAAAAATAGAATTAGGCTCTGATCAAACATCCTTACACAATCCTTGGGCAGGAGGTTATTACCCGGTGGGCATATCATTCGATGACGCCAATAAAATGATGGCGGACGATCCTGAACAATTTAAAAAAGAAGTTCAAAAAACATTGATACGCCATGTTGCCGCGATAAATAAAATGACAAAAAATGGAATGTATTTTTTCGATTATGGAAATGCATTTTTGTTGGAAGCATCTCGTGCAGGTGCTGATGTTTTGAAACCGGATGGCAAATTTATATACCCCTCGTATGTTCAGGATATTTTGGGCCCTATGTGCTTCGATTATGGTTTTGGGCCTTTCCGTTGGGTGTGTTCCTCCTGCGACCCAAAAGATCTGGGAACTACCGATAAAATTGCAACGGAAGTTTTGGAAGAAATTTTTAAAACTGCACCGGCTGAAATCAAACAACAATTGGAAGACAATATCCGTTGGATAAAAGCTGCACAAGGAAATAAAATGGTAGTAGGCTCACAAGCACGCATTTTATATGCAGACTCCGAAGGACGGTTAAAAATTGCAGAGGCATTTAACAAGGCAATTAATGACGGAAGAATTTCAGCTCCTGTTGTTCTTGGTCGTGATCATCATGATGTGTCGGGTACTGATTCGCCTTACCGTGAAACATCCAATATATATGATGGCTCCAGCTTTACAGCTGATATGGCGGTTCAAAATTTTGTAGGAGATAGTTTTCGCGGGGCAACCTGGATATCATTGCACAATGGTGGCGGTGTTGGTTGGGGAGAAGTGATCAATGGTGGTTTTGGTTTGGTTTTGGATGGAACTGATGACAGCGATAGACGATTAAAGTCAATGTTATTCTGGGATGTGAACAACGGAATAGCCCGTAGAAGCTGGGCTCGAAACAATGGAGCGATTTTTGCAATTAAGCGTGAAATGGAACGCAAACCAAACTTAAAAGTAACCTTACCAAATTTAGTTGATGACGATTTATTGAATGATTTATTTTAAAAGGAATCAAATTTAATGCTGATCAAAAAAAACTAACAACATGAAAAAAATAATTCAACTTTCCATTGCAACAGCCCTATTCGGAGCATTATTTATAACCTCTTGTAACCCTGCAGATGATCCAACAGTTACACCAGCAAATACCGATCCGCGTGAAAAATTTCATGGAAACTGGTCTGTTTCTGAAAACAGCAAAGATTATGGGACTTCCACGTACAATTGTACCATCACCGATTCATCACAGGCATCGTATATTTTCATTGCCTATTTGTATGGCTTTAATAAGAAAGCCTATTCGATAGTAAGCGGAAGTACTCTCTCAATTCCAACACAAATTATTCAGGGGAATTCTCTTTCAGGAAATGGAGTACTTTCAAATGCGAATCAGATCAACTTAACCTATTACGTTCAAACTACCGGAACGCATTATGATACAATTACAGCAGTTTTAACTAAGTAAGATTAAGCGGAGATTGGTTACGGATAACGAATAAAAAACAAATTTACTGGTTACGGATAAACGAATAAAAAACGAATTTACGAAGCTGTGTGGCTGTTTTTTTACGCACAATTTCGTAAATTCGTAACCACTCGTTTATTCGTAACCACTTTACTCCACGTACGTAGGCGTATTACATGTTTCCTTTCTACCGCCAAATTCATACTTCAAACCAACGCGAAGTTCAATGTTTTTATTTCTAACGCTAAGTCCTGTGCGTTTGTATGCAGGCATTAATATATCCGGATTATAAAATGCTTCGGTAAAAAACTTAAAATTGCTATAACTTATAAATTCAACACCAACGCCTCCTGCTGCACTTACATGTAGAGGAAGAAATTTTCCCGTAATTACAGGAGAAGTAGTTCCCTGAGTTAAATTATATTCTAATCGCGGACCTACTAAAATATATGGAATGATACGATCCATCTCATAACGTAATTTCAAATAGTTATTCCAACAAATGTAATTTAGTTTGTTGGCGTAATTACCTTCCGGCTGCTTATCAAGCGAACCTTTTTGGTTAAATTGAATTTCACTTACCCACCGCGCATAATCTCCACTAAAAAACTCCAAAAACACACTGCCATTCCCACCAAAAACATATTTCTTTTTTGAAATTGAAAGAGGATCAAAAAAGTAAAATTTCTGATTCCCTGCAGATACACCAGCTGTAATACCAATGCTATTAAGGAATTGCGCTTTGCTTTGCAAAACAAACACGAACATTAAAAAAAACAGGATTCCTTTTTTCATAATTTTTTTTATTAAAACATGTAAAGAAATTTATTAATCCTTCTCGACTCTTTCCTCCGATATTGCTGCATTAGGGATTGCAGGGTAAATCCTTTTCTGTTTAGAAAAGATTGAAGCGCAAAGCCCGACCTTTCTTGTTTAAGAAAGGAACGCCCAAAATGAATTTCACATTAAAATTCCTCTTAAAAAAAGGAAATCTATCGCTATTAACAAGGGAATCTCCAAAATCCAACCATTAATTAACGGACGATATATAAAAAAATTATGCACTAGCTGCTTCCATTGCTGGATTTATCTTCTTAACCAAACCTTGCAATACTTTCCCCGGTCCAAGTTCCGTAAATGAAGTAGCACCATCAGCAATCATTTGCTGAATAGTTTGTGTCCATTTGACAGGAGCGGTAAGCTGTGCGATCAAATTTTTCTGAATTTCGGCAGGATCAGAAACTGCGTTTGCTGTAACATTTTGATATATCGGACAAATAGGTAGGCTGAAATTAGTCGCTTTAATGGCCGCTTCTAATTCGATGCGTGCCGGTTCCATCAATGGAGAATGAAATGCACCACCAACAGGCAGGACTAATGCACGTTTTGCACCTGCTGCTTTTAATTTTTCACAAGCGATATTTATTCCGGTAATAGTACCTGAAATAACTAATTGTCCCGGACTATTATAATTTGCAGGAACCACAACTTCACCGCTTTCAGTAATTTCGGCACAGATCGCTTCAATTACTTTATCATCCAAATTTAAAATAGCCGCCATTGTAGAAGGATTCAATTCACATGCTTTTTGCATTGCCATAGCGCGTTTTGATACCAATACCAGGGCATCTTCAAATGATAATGTTTTATTTACCACTAAAGCTGAAAACTCACCCAAACTATGACCTGCTACCATATCGGGCTTTAAACTTTCGCCTAAAGTTTTTGCTAAAATCACTGAATGTAAAAATATAGCAGGCTGGGTAACTTTTGTTTGTTTTAACTCCTCATCAGTGCCATTGAACATAATGTCGGTGATCCTGAAACCAAGGATATCATTTGCCTTTTCAAATAATTCTTTCGCCAATGCAGATGTTTCGTACAACTCTTTTCCCATCCCAACAAACTGGGAACCTTGTCCCGGAAATATATATGCTTTCATTTTAAAATAGTTTATGATTAATAAGTTCAATATTAGTAAAAATAAAAAGAGTCCCGATAACTACCGGGACTCTTTTATTCACAATATAATGTGGGATTATTTTCTATCGCCAAATAAGCGAAGTAACATTAAAAACAAATTAATGAAATCCATGTATAGATTTAATGCTCCCATAATAACTAATTTACCGGCTGCAGCAGTTCCTAACTCAACACCTGCACCGATATTTTTTAATTTTTGAACATCATAAGCTGTTAACCCTGTAAAAACTAAAACGCCAACAAAACTAATGATATAATCCATAGTTCCACTGTGCATAAACATGTTTATTAAACTTGCAATAACAATACCTACAAGGCCCATCATCATAATGGAACCGAATTTAGTAAGATCAGTTTTAGTTGTGTATCCAACTACCGACATTACACCAAACATTGCAGAAGCGGCAATGAATGTTGAGAAGATTGAACTTGCTGTATAAGCAAGGAAAATAAAACTTAAACTCATTCCCATTACCGCTGAAAACAGTATGAACAAGAAAAGTAATATTGGGTAAGAGATACGGTTCATTCCAAATGTCATTATAAGTATAAATGCAAATGGAGAAAACATAACAACATATCCGAGAATTGTTAAACCTCCTACTTCAGGATTGATCAGCATTGATATTAGTTCCATGCTATTTCCAAAATAATAAGCTACAACAGATGTAATAGCCAAGGCTGCAAACATCCAGGAGAAAACACTCGACATAAAGGTTTTTGATAATGCACTGGTTTCTTCCTTTGATTGAACGTAATTAAAATTATTAGTTTCCATAGTTTTTTTTGATTTGTATAATAAGGCACAAAGATAATACCATTAAGTAGTTTATGCAAAAATGTCAGTTTTTTTTAGATTTTTTAACAAAACATTAAGAAATCAATGCAATTTCGATCCTATCAAACTAATAAACTCGGTGCGGGTAGTATCTTTTAAAAATTCTCCGGTAAATGCTGAAGTTGTGGTTACCGAATTTTGTTTTTGAATCCCGCGCATTTGCATACATAAATGGGAACATTCAATTACCACAGCTACACCAAGAGGTTTTAAGGTATCTTCCAAACAATCACGAATTTCGGTTGTTAAACGCTCCTGCACTTGCAATCTCCTTGCAAAAGCATCAACCACACGTGGTATCTTACTTAACCCTATGATATAACCATCCGGAATATAGGCAACATGTGCCTTGCCAAAAAATGGCAGCAAATGATGCTCACACATTGAATAAACTTCAATATCTTTTACAATTACCATTTGTTTGTAATCTTCCTTGAACATAGCTGATCTTAATATCTCTACCGGATTTAGATCATAACCATGCGTAAGAAACTGCATTGCTTTCGCAACACGTTCAGGTGTTTTTAAAAGCCCTTCACGATCAGGGTTTTCACCCATCTCGCTCAAAATCGTTTTATATTTTGATGCAATGTGGTCAATTGATTTCAGGTTATACCTGTCAATTTTTTTATAACCTTCTACATCATCAAATTCATCGTGAGACATCTTAAAAAATTTTGATTTATTGATTTATCATACAGACCAGAAAAAAAAGCTTTTATATAGTTTACAAGCACCGGATTGAAAAATTGCCTACTGCATAATTGCCTAATTGTGTTTACTGCTCTCCAAAATATTCAACGTAATTATTTTCGGTTTCGCACAGCTTAATACAGTGTAATTGGCAATCCAAAGCATTTACATGTGGCGTTAATATTTTCCAAATTGCGATGGCAACATTTTCGGTGGAAGGCATTAAGTCTTTTAAAAAATCCACGTCCATGTTCAAATTTTTGTGATCCAATTTATCTGTTACATAGGTTCTGATAATTACGCTTAGCTCTTTTAAGTTAACCGAAAAACCTGTATCCTGATTTACTTTTCCTTTAACCGTAACGTATAAATTATAATTATGGCCATGCCAATTCGGATTGGCGCATTTGCCGAATACTTCGGCATTTTGCTCTTCGCTCCACTTAGGATTATATAACTTGTGGGCAGCATTAAAATGCTCTCTTCTTGTAATGTGAATCATTTTGCAAATATACTACGAATTACTTTATGAAGTTTCGTGTAAAATCTTAATAAACAATGAATTTTATTTTATAAATTTAAATTCCTTGGGCGTTCCCCTTTTTGCTTGACATCCTCCACTCTCCTCCAAACGGAGAGCGGAAGATATCAATCAATAAGGGGCGGGCTTTCCGCTTCAATCTTTTCTAAACAGAAAAGGATTTACGCTGCAATCCCTAACGCAACATTATCAATTAAATTAGAAATTCTCCTTAAAACAAAAACTAAAAACAAACCTTTATTTGAAGAATCAAGGATAAAATGATTTGTATATTTGCATTAATATTAATTCAAAAAAACAAATGAAAATCCTGATTGTAGCGGCTACAAGGTTTGAAGTTCAGCCATTATTAATTCAAATGGAATCGGTTCGGAACTATGGCAACACTTTAGTCAGTTGCAACTATAAAAAATTAGAAATTAATTTTTTAATTACCGGAGTTGGGATGGTTGCTACCGCTTATTATTTAGGAAAAAATTTAAGTAATGGATACGATTTAGCTTTAAATATTGGCATTTGCGGCAGCTTTAATAGCAATCTTGAAATAGGCTCTGTTGTTAATGTTTATGAAGATTGTTTTTCAGAATTAGGTGCTGAAGATGGGGATTCATTTTTGACTTTAGAAGAATTGGAATTAACCGGAGTTTCAAAAATTACAAATACCAAATTTCAAATTTCAAATTCTATAATTGAATTGTTGCCGAAAGTAAACGGAATTACAGTAAATACAGTTCATGGAAATGAAAATAACATTAAAAAAGCGGTTGAAAAATTTCATCCAATTGTTGAAAGCATGGAAGGTGCGGCATTTATGTTTGCTTGTGAAAATGAAGAGTTACAACACACCCAAATACGTGCAGTATCTAATTATGTTGAACAACGAAATAAGGAAACCTGGAATATCCCTTTAGCAATTGAAAATCTGAACACAAAAATTTTAGAAATACTGGATTCGTTTTAAATACCTGAATCACAAATACCATAAAGCCTCATTAATATTGAGTTGAAGTAAATATTAAATGCAACCAACAACCAACAACCTTGTCAGTTCGAGCCTAGTCGAGAACCAACAACCCACAACGATATCGATAGGTTTCAGTCCTTGCCCCAACGATTGTTTTATTTTTGATGCGCTTATTCATAATAAAATTGATACGGAAGGTTTGCAATTTGAAGTAATAATGGAGGATGTGGAAGCCTTAAATCAAAAGGCCTTTAGAGCTGAATTAGATATTACTAAATTGAGTTTTCATTCATATCTCTACTTAACCAAATCCTATCAATTACTAAATGCAGGAAGCGCATTAGGCAATAATTGCGGGCCAATTTTAGTTGAAAGTTCAAAGTTAAAAATTGAAAATCTGAACACTGCCAAAATTGCAATTCCGGGGAAATACACAACCGCCAACTTTCTTTTATCATTAGCGTTTCCGGATGCAAAAAACAAAACAGAAATGCTTTTTTCTGATATTGAAGATGCAGTATTAAGCGGAAAGGTGGATGCAGGCTTGATCATTCACGAAAACCGTTTTACATACGAACAAAAAGGACTAAAAAAAATAATTGACCTCGGTGAATATTGGGAAACATTAACAAAAGCACCAATTCCATTGGGTGGCATCGTTATCAAACGGAATTTATCCAGTGAATTGAAACATAAAGTAAATAGGGTATTACGCAAAAGTGTGGAGTATGCATTTGCAAACCCTAAATCAAGCCTTAACTTTGTGAAAGAACATGCACAGGAGATGGACGAAGAAGTAATGTATAAACACATTGAGCTATATGTAAACAATTATTCTGTAGATTTAGGAATAGAAGGCAAAAGTGCAGTTCAATTATTATTCGATAAAGCGTATAAGCTGGGGATAATCGATAAAACTGAAGAAGAAATATTTTTATAAATTTCTGAGTTTTGAAATGAGAACTTACAAATCTCAAATCTCAAATCTCATATCTCAAATCTTATAATATGATCATAGTAACAGGTGCAGCAGGATTTATTGGAAGCTGTTTGGTAAGCAAATTAAATGAGGAAGGTTTTATAGATCTGATTCTTGTCGATGATTTTTCAAATTCAGAAAAAATGAAAAATCTGGAGGGTAAAAAGTATTCTCAAAAAATCCATCGTGATGATTTTATTCAATGGTTACGGGAGAATCAGCGACTTGTTCAATTTGTTTTCCATTTGGGAGCACGTACCGATACAACGGAATTTAATAAAGAAATATTTGATAACCTCAATTTGAATTATTCCAAAGACCTCTGGAAAGTATCTGTTGAATTTGGTTTACCATTGGTGTACGCTTCTTCTGCTGCAACCTATGGTATGGGTGAATTTGGCTATGACGATAATGAAGCATCAATCGAAAAACTAAAACCATTAAACCCCTACGGTGATTCTAAAAATGATTTTGATAAATGGGCATTGAAACAAGAGAAGAAACCTTATTTCTGGGTTGGTTTAAAATTCTTTAATGTATATGGACCAAATGAATATCACAAAGGCCGCATGGCATCTGTAATACTGCATGCATTTAATCAAATACAGGAAAAAGGATCGGTTAAATTATTTCGGTCCCATAACCCTGAATATAAAGATGGTGAGCAGTTGCGGGACTTCGTATATGTAAAAGATGTAGTGGAAGTTTGTTATTTTTTGTTACATCATCGCAAAAATTCAGGCATTTATAATTTAGGATCCGGCAAAGCTCGTACATTCTTAGATCTGGTTAAAAATACTTTTTCGGCTCTGAATAAAGCACCAAATATTGAATTCATTGATACTCCTATTGACATACGCGACAAGTATCAATATTTTACCGAAGCGAAAATTGAAAAATTAAAATCAATCGGTTATTCAAAACCGTTTTATACCTTGGAAGAAGGCGTAAAAGACTATGTTCAAAATTATTTGGAGGGAAAGAAATATTACTGATTTTGACTGTACTAACAAGTATTGTAACATATAATTGTAATAGTTTTCCTAGTGCTACATTACATAATAGCAAAAGACAATTTAAATCCCCAGGATACTTCGGTTTTGTATTTTTCAAGGAATGAAGGAGCCATAAATTTCTTTAATGGTATATCTGTACGTTGGTCTCCATCATAAAAATACAAGGAAGAGTTATAAAAATCACAGGATTCGTAATAAAGGCTTAATTGCCCTATATTTTTACTCAAAGGATATTTCCACCCCGGACATTGAGATATACATTGCAGACCTCTGAAAACAATTAACTCACAACCATACATTGCCCTCCTCAGTTGAAAAACATTAAATTCTTTTTCTTTTGTTGCTATATTTCCATCTCCTTGAAAATGACTGCGTGTAACACCTGTGTATAATTTTAAGGTTGGAAGGTATTTATAAGGTAATCTTAAAACGATCCCATAATAGATAGAAAAATTATTAAACGATTTTGCCCCACAACCTATGATTGGCATAGAGCGGCCATTAGCATCTGAGATCACCTCTTTACTTGAAAAAATCACCGTAGAGTCGAGGTACGAAAAATGAGGCTCCAGATCCACTGAAGAACGATAATCGTTCACAAAATCGGAATTAAAAGAAGTGGACCATAATTTATCTTTCCATGCCCAGCCCGCATAAAATCCAAGAACCAGTTTTTTTGAAATTAAAATACCGGGGTTCAACCCTCCTTCGAAATATAAACCACGACCTGAATTAATAATTGTATTCTCATTAACTGGCATCCTATACCCTGCTGTAAATAAGAATAGTGAAGATCTTTTGATTGGTTTAAATTTTGAACAAAAAAGAGAATCAGGCTTTGCAGCACCCAAAACTAAGGAGATCGAAACAATATTTATAATGAAAACGGAAGCAATTTTTTTTCTATTCATTTTCAATCCAATAGAAAAATCGTACCAATTCAATGGATTCTCCTAACTAATTGATAATGTGTGATTAATAAATTTTTAGTTTTTTGCTTTGGGAGAAAAGTACACAGATTGAGGAAAATTACCCCCAAATTTCAACTAATTCTTTCTATTTTAAAAATTAGTCATGAGCCAAGTCGAACCAAGGCTGTGCAGCAAGGTTGTTACAATTTATTCAGGTTATGTTCCAGATGTGCTTTATCGCCCAACTTACTTCGCATATATTAGCCGTTTTTTCTTATCTATAAAAGGTTTAATATATTTTGAAAATTAAATCAACTTTGTATGTAGAATTTTTTTAAAATCAATTTTCATTTGAATGGATTGCAAACCAATTTTTTGAGAATAATCAAGATCAACCAACAAATCTATATCGCTTTGGCTATCAGCCTATCCCCGAACATAGGAACCAAATAGATAGGCTTTCAAAATCGGGCGGGTTCTAAAATAATCTTTTATTGCTTCTATTTTATTGTTTTCTATGTTCTTAGACAAATGTACAAAAAAAATATTTTTTTGACGCTATTGGTATTGAGCAACATTATATAATAAAAAAACTCCATATTGCTACAAAGCTTTTGATTTACTTATTTCGGAAAAACTTGCCCTGAATTTAATTGAGGAATGAAGGTTAAAAAAGCGGGGAGTGAGGCAATCCGTAAGAGGGGATGAAAAAAGTGCAGGTGAAATAAGACCTGCAATGGCTGAAAGTTAATGGCATTGCCTTAGCGCTTACTGTGGATTTGCATTATTTTTTTCTTATCACCACACCTCCAATGTTGAACCAGACTTTATTATTATTTGGTCCGCAGTTGCTGCTTCAGGAGCAAAACGTAGAATAAAAGTTTCGGTAGCAGCTGCAGTAATAAATCCTTCAATTATAGCTATATTTCCTGCAGTTGAAGCTGATGCGCCTGAATTTGTTCCTGAATCATAAGCTACTTGACTATTTGTATATATTTGGTCAGTGCCTGCTGTAGCACTTATAGGAACTCTTGTTGTATACGTAAGCGATGTTGGAGGTGTTGCACTATTGCAAGATATCCTAACCCCTCTAGTAGTTGCAGAAGGTATGTACCAAATAACGGCATAAAATCTATAATTCACCCCAGAGATCATGGGAAATGATAGTCCGGTGATATCCTGAAAGTTTGTTGTAGCCGTACAATTGACATCAGCACCAAGCTCTATCAAAGTGCGGCTTGTTGATAGTGTAATTGCACCTGCACCATTAGTAACAGTGATTTGACCAGCAGTTCCGGTTAATGTACCTTTATTCAATGTATTACCAGTAGTGTTACCAATAAGTAACTGTCCATTAGTATATGAGCTTTGCCCTGTACCGCCATTGACAACAGGAATTACTGTTGTTCCTGTGATTGTTCCATTAATAACAGGTGTAGTAAGAGTTGGAGTAGTTCCAAATACAGCCAAGCCTGTACCTGTTTCATCAGATAATACACTTGCAAGTTGAGCGGAAGTAGTAGCTGCAAATACACTTAGGTTATTTTCAGTATAGGCAACAGTCCCACCAGTTCCAAAAGCTACCGAGCTTCCGTCAGTTCCTGTTAAAGTTAATGTATTGCTTGCTGTTAGCGTTTTACCTGCAGCAAGTGTAAGAGTACCTGTTCCTGTAGTAATTATATTTCCATTAATAGAAGTTGCTGTTGCAACACCTAAAACAGGAGTAACCAGAGTCGGAGAAGTGTTCATCACAAAAGTTGTTCCTGTCCCAGTTTGAGATGCAATGCTCGTTGCATTACCCACTGATGTTATTGGACCGGTTAAATCTGCATTGGTTGTTACATTACCGGCTGTTAATCCCGCGGCTGTTCCGGTTAAATTAGTTGCAACACCTGAAGCAGGAGTACCTAATGCAGGAGTAACGAATGTAGGAGACGTTCCGAATACTGCCGCACCACTTCCCGTTTCATCAGATAATACACCTGCAAGCTCAGCAGAAGTAGTAGCTGCAAATACGCTTAGGTTATTTGCAGTATAGGCAACAGTTCCACCAGTCCCAAAAGCTATTGAACTTCCG
Source organism: Bacteroidia bacterium (assembly GCA_030654175.1). GTDB lineage: Bacteria > Bacteroidota > Bacteroidia > 2-12-FULL-35-15 > 2-12-FULL-35-15 > 2-12-FULL-35-15. Next base: position 1,887 of record JAURXZ010000013.1, on the reverse strand, counting down.
TCAGTGCCTGTTAAAGTTAAGGTATTGCTTGCTGTTAAGGTTTTTCCATCTGCAATAGTCAATGAAGCGCCTGTTGCAGGTGCTGTTAAAGTTATCTTGTTTATTGTTGTAGCAGATGCTACACCTAATGTTGGTGTAACAAATATTGGCGAAGTTGAGAGCACCGCAACACCTGTACCTGTTTCATCAGTTAAAGCTGTCGCTAAACTTGCGGAAGTAAAAGAACCTAATGTTGTGGCATTTCCAACAGATGTTACTTCCCCTGTTAAATTTGCATTGGTTCCATTATTTCCATCCAATTTTTGTATTGCTTGAAGAATATTGTCTGTTGCTGCTACCACACCTGCTCCACTTGTGTATCCAGTTAATACTTTTCCAATTACTGTTGCATTTGGAACTGTTGCTGCATTACCTACTGATGTCACTTCGCCTGTTAAATCTGCATTGGTGGTTACATTACCGGCAGTTAATCCAGCTGCTGTTCCGGTTAAATTAGTTGCTACACCTGATGATGGAGTGCCTAATGCTGGAGTAACAAAGGTAGGAGACGTTCCAAATACTGCAGCACCTGTTCCGGTTTCATTTGTTAAAGCTGTAGCTAAGCTTGATGATGTGAAAGATCCTAATGTTGTTGCATTACCTACAGATGTTACTTCCCCTGTTAAATTTGCATTGGTTGTAACTGTTGCCGCATTTCCGGTGATATTGGTTTGATCTCCTGTGTTTGTTCCTGATAAATTAGCTACTGCCCCGTTAGCTAACATTGCATTCGAAATTGCACCATTTGCAATTGCGGTTGCATTACCTGTGCTTGTTACAGGGCCTGTTAAATTAGCATTGGTGGTTACGGTTGCTGCATTACCTGTTGTATTCTGATTAAGCGTTGGAAAATCACCAGCCAAGGCAATAGATGGAACACCAGTAGTAGTTGTGTTTTTTAATATGCCGGTAGCCAATCCTGACAAAGCAGTACCATTAATTTTAGAAACAGTTACTCCCCCCGTATTGTTAATCGTTGCATCTCCACTCATAGCAACACCTGTTGGCACATTACTGGCGTTACCAACTAAAATAAATGAATCGGTTAATGAAGATATTAAACCCGTTGCACCTGTAGATCCCGTTGAACCATTAGTTCCGTTTGTTCCATTGCTACCATTACTTCCTGCGGCACCAGTTGCGCCCGTTGAACCTGTTGAACCATCTATTCCATTTGTTCCATTTGTTCCGTTGCTACCATTAGTCCCTGCGGCACCCGTTGATCCTGTTGAGCCGGTTGAACCATCTATTCCATTTGTTCCGTTCGTTCCATTGCTACCATTACTTCCTGCTACTCCGGTTGCGCCTGTTGAGCCGGTTGAACCATCTACTCCATTGGTTCCGTTCGTTCCATTGCTACCATTACTTCCTGCTGCTCCGGTTGCGCCTGTTGAGCCGGTTGAACCATCAGTTCCATTGGTTCCGTTTGTTCCATTGCTACCATTACTTCCTGCCGCACCCGTTGCGCCTGTTGAGCCGGTTGAACCATCTGTTCCATTGGTTCCGTTTGTTCCATTGCTACCGTTAGTTCCTGCCGCACCCGTTGCGCCTGTTGAACCTGTTGAACCATCGGTTCCATTTGTTCCGTTTGTTCCATTGCTACCATTACTTCCTGCGGCTCCGGTTGCGCCTGTTGAGCCGGTTGAACCATCTGTTCCATTGGTTCCGTTCGTTCCATTGCTACCATTACTTCCTGGGGCACCAGTTGATCCTGTAGAACCATCTACTCCATTGGTTCCGTTTGTTCCATTGCTACCATTACTTCCTGTCGCACCCGTTGCGCCTGTTGAGCCGGTTGAACCATCGGTTCCATTTGTTCCGTTTGTTCCATTGCTACCGTTAGTTCCT
>JAURXZ010000010.1 GCA_030654175.1 Bacteroidia bacterium | reverse complement strand
TACCGTGGCGCTCAAAGGCGTGGTGCGTGAGGTGGCAGCCAGTGCAGATCCTGTCACCCGCACGTTTGGCGTCAAAGTGTCGCTCGATGCCAAGGATGCGTTGCCTCTGGGCACGACGGTATCGGTGGTGCCCCATGCGTTTGATCGCAGTGGTGTGCCGGTCATCAAGCTGCCCACCAGCGCCTTGCGCCAGGACGGCAAATCATCCGCGGTGTGGGTGCTCGACACAGCCAGCATGACCGTGAAGCTGCAACCCATCCAGATAGCAACCGCCGACGGCAATGACGTGGTGGTGGCCGCTGGCTTGCAGCCAGGCATGCAGGTGGTGGCAGCGGGTGTGCATGTGCTGTCGCCCGGCCAGAAAGTCACGATTTATCAGCAAAAAGCGCCTGCAGTTTCAGCCGCCAGCGCGAAGTGAGCGCAGCATGACGCAACCGACCACAGACAAGACCTCCGGCCCGGGCGACGCGCCTTCGGCGCGTTTCAACCTGTCGCGCTGGGCGCTGGAGCATCCGGCGCTGACCCGCTATTTGCTGCTGGTGCTGATCGTGCTGGGCTTTTCGGCTTATTTTCAACTCGGCCAGGACGAAGACCCGCCGTTCACCTTCCGCGCCATGGTGGTGCGCACCTACTGGCCGGGCGCCACGGCGCAGCAGGTGGCCGAGCAGGTTACCGACAAGCTGGAGCGCACGCTGCAGGAAGTGCCTTATTCGGACCGCATCCGCAGCTATTCCAAACCCGGCGAGTCGCAGATCATTTTCCAGATCAAGGATTCGTCCAAAGCCAGCGAAGTGCCCAATGTCTGGTACTCGGTGCGCAAGAAAATCGGCGACATGCGCGGCACGCTGCCGGCCGGCGTGCAGGGACCGTTCTTCAATGATGACTTCGGCGACGTCTATGGCGTGATCTATGCGCTGGAGTCCGATGGTTTCAACTATGCCGAGCTCAAGACCTTTGCCGATGACGTGCGCCAGCAACTGCTGCGCGTGCCCGACGTCAGCAAGGTGGAGCTGTTTGGCGTGCAGGACGAAAAAGTATTTATCGAAGTGTCGCAAAAGCGCCTGGCCAAGCTGGGGTTGGACCTGTCCCAGGTGCTGGCGCAACTGGGCCAGCAAAACGCGGTTGAGTCGGCCGGCGCGGTGCAGACGCCGCTGGACGTGGTGCAGGTGCGCGTGGCCGGCCAGTTTGAGGCCTTGGAGCAACTGCGCGCCATGCCGATTCGCGGGAGCTCGGGCAACCAGCTTCGGCTGGGCGACATTGCCGACATCAAGCGCGGCTATGTCGATCCGCCGGTGGTCAAGGTCCACCACCAGGGCAAGGAAGTGATTGCGCTGGGCGTGGCCATGACCAAGGGCGGGGACATCATCCGGCTGGGCAAGGCGCTGGAAAAACTTTCGGCCAGCTTTGACCGCACCTTGCCCGCCGGCATCAAGCTGGTCCACATGCAGGACCAGCCCAAGGCGGTGGCCAGTTCGGTCAACGAGTTTGTCGGGGTGCTGATCGAGGCGGTGCTGATCGTGCTGGCGGTCAGTTTCATCAGCCTGGGCCTGCACAAGCGGCCGCACGCGGGGCCGGGCCAGCTGCCGCTCTGGAAGCGCTATTACATCGACATCCGGCCGGGCCTGGTCGTGGGCATCACGATTCCGCTGGTGCTGAGCCTGACCTTTCTGGCGATGTGGTACCTGAACATCGGGCTGCACAAGATTTCGCTGGGCTCGCTGATCATTGCGCTGGGGTTGCTGGTCGACGACGCCATCATTGCCGTCGAAATGATGGTGCGCAAGATGGAGGAAGGCTACGACAAGGTGCGCGCCGCTACCTTTGCCTACGAGATCACCGCCATGCCGATGCTAACCGGCACCCTGATCACCGCAGCCGGGTTCCTGCCCATCGGCCTGGCCAAGTCGGTGACCGGCGAATATACCTACGCCATTTTTGCCGTCACGGTGATTGCGCTGGTGCTGAGCTGGATTGTTTCGGTGTACTTTGTGCCTTACCTGGGCACCTTGCTGCTTAAAGTGCCGCCGCATGTGCTGCAGGTGCAGGCTGGCCAGGACCACCCGCACGAGATGTTCAACAGCCCGTTCTACAACACCTTTCGCCGCGCGGTGAACTGGTGCGTGGAGTACCGCTGGCTCACGATTGGCGCCACGGTGCTGATTTTTGCGCTGGGCATCGTGGGCATGGG
>JAURXZ010000009.1 GCA_030654175.1 Bacteroidia bacterium | reverse complement strand
GTCCTGGGCTTTTTGCACGCTCAGCAGCAGCGTGCGCTGGCCGTTGTAGAGCGCCAGGCTGTCGATCTCTTGCGCGCCGTCGGCAACGCGGGCCACCTGGCGCACGGTGACGGGAACGCCGCCTTTGCGCGCCACGATGATGTCGCCAAAGTCTTCGGGTCGCTGCATGCGCGCATCAATTTTCACCACGCGCTCTTGCGCCAGCGAGCGGATCGCGCCCACCGGCAGGTCCTGGTTTTCGCTGCGCACGGCGCTCGCCACCTGGTCGGCCGTGATGCCCAGCGACGCCATGGCCTGCGGGTTCAGGTAGATATTGATCTCGCGGCGGGTGGCGCCCACCAGCGTCACCGCGCCGGCGCCGCGCACGTTTTCAAGCCGCTTTTTCAGCACCTGGTCGGCCCAGTTGGTCAGCTCGATCGCGGACATGGTCTTGCCTTTGGCGGGATCAGGCAGAACCGCCACCGACCAGATGGCCCGGCTGGCTGGGTCAAAGCGCAACACGCGTGGTTCTTTCACCTCGTCGCGCAGCGTGGGCCGTATCGCTGCAATTTTCTCGCGCACGTCTTCGGCGGCCTTGCGCCCGTCCACGTAGAGCTGGAACTCGATGACGACGACAGACTGGCCCTCAAAGCTGCGCGAGCTCAGGGTGTTGACGCCGGCAATCGCGTTGACGCCTTCCTCGATCTTCTTGGTGACTTCGCTTTCAACGATTTCGGGCGAGGCGCCCGGGTAGTCGGCCGTGACCACGACCACCGGAAAGTCGATATTGGGGAACTGGTCCACCTGCATGCGCTGGTAAGAAAACAGCCCGAGCACCACGATGGCCAGCATGACCATGGTGGCAAACACCGGATTCTTCAGACTGACCTGGGTGAACCACATGCGCGCTGCGCCTCAGGGTGCCGACGCGGCGGCTGCGGCACGGGTCGGTGCAGCGTCCATCGCCGTGAAGCGGACCGGCGTGCCTTCAAGCAGCGCACCGACCTGGTCGCGCAGCACCAGCGTGCCTTCGGCCAGACCAGTGACGGCCACCAGCGCTTCGCTGCCGGCATGGCCGCGGGCGCCGAGCGTCACGGTCCTGTGCACCACCCGGCCGTTTTCAATCGCCTGCACGTAGGGCGCGGGCTTGTCGGTGCGTACGCTGCTGACCGGCACGGCCAGCAACGCGGCCTGGGCCGTGCCCAGCGTGCCCTGCGCAAACAGGCCCTGGCGCAAGGGCAGGGCGCTGCCGGCCGGGTTGTCCAGGCTCAAATACACCAGCACGCTGCGGCTGCCGGCCTGCGCGCTGGGGTTGATGCGCGCCACCCTGGCCTTCACAGTGTTCGCGCTGCCCTCGATCTGCAGGTCGGCGCCTTGGCCCACGCGCACGTCCATCGACTCCTGCGCGCCCAGGCTGGCTTCGAGTTCCAGCTGGCGCAGGTCCACCACTTCGATAATTCTGGCGTCAATGCCCACGCGCTCGCCGGGCTGGGCCAGGCGCTGGGCCACCTGGCCGTCAATCGGCGACTTCAGCACCGTGTCGTCCAGCGATTTGGCGGCAATGGCCGTCGCCGCCTGCGCCGCCCGGTAGGTGGCCTGCGCTGCGTTGAGGTTGGCCAGCGAGGTGTCCAGCGCGGTTCTGGAGATAAAGCCCTGGTCCACCAGGGCTTTGTTGTTGTCAAACTGGCGCTGCGCGACATCGGCCTGCGCCTTGGCCGACTCGGCCTGCTGCCGGGCCTGCTGCACGCGCGACTGGAGTTCGCTGGCGTCAATGCGCGTGATCACCTGGCCCGCCTTGACGAAATCGCCTTCACGCACGGCCAAGCCCTGCAGTTCGCCGGCCACGCGGGCCTTGACCATGGCGGAGTTGACGGCCTTGAGCGAGCCCGACACCGCCAGCCCTTGCGCCAGCGCGCGGGTTTCGGCCTTGACCACATCGGTGGCGGCCAGTTCCACGCCCGGATTCCTGGCCGTGCTGGCGGCGGCGAGCGCCTGCTGCTGGGCCTTGCGCGCCGACAGGGTGCGCAGCACGCCGCCCGCCATGAGCACCAGCGCGAGAAGGGCCACGGCCCATGGGATCCAGCGTTTCATGCACCGGCTTTCGGCGCGCCTGGTGCGCTCCAGCCATACAGCAGGGTGCTCAGCTGCGCGGCAATGTATTTCTTGGGGTCCAGCGCGATCTGGGCCGGAACGCAGGCGCCCATGCAGTGCTGGGCCATGATCAGGAAGCTCATGGGCGCCAGCACGCTGTAGACGGCGTAGTCCAGGTCCAGCGCGCGGAATTCACCGCGCGCGATGCCGCGCTCGAGCACTCGCCGGATCAAGGCGTGGCCGGGCAACACGACTTCCTGCTGGTAAAACGCGACCAGTTCGGGAAAGTTCCTGGCCTCGCTCACCATCAGTTTGTTGATGCCCGAGGCCCGGGTGGCGCCCACGCGGTCCCACCAGGCGTTCAGGCAGCAGTCCAGCATGTCGGCCGTGCTGCCTT
>JAURXZ010000008.1 GCA_030654175.1 Bacteroidia bacterium | reverse complement strand
TTCCTGTTGAGCCGGTTGATCCTGTTGAACCTGTGCTTCCAGTGCTTCCAGTATCACCTGTGGAACCTGTGCTTCCTGTTGAGCCTGTACTTCCAGTATCACCTGTATCACCTGTGGCACCTATGCTTCCTGTTGAACCGGTAGAACCTGTTGAACCTGTGCTTCCAGTACTTCCAGTATCGCCTTTGGCACCTATGCTTCCTGTTGAACCAGTAGAACCTGTGGAACCAGTCGATCCGGTACTTCCAGTATCACCTGTGGAACCTATGCTACCTGTTGAGCCGGTTGAACCAGTTGATCCTGAGCTTCCTGTTGAACCTGAAGAACCAATACTTCCTGTATCACCTGTTGAACCCGTGCTTCCACTTGAGCCGGTTGAACCAGTCGAGCCGGTACTTCCTGTATCACCTGTGGAACCTATGCTTCCTGTTGAGCCGGTTGATCCTGTTGAACCTGTGCTTCCAGTGCTTCCAGTGCTTCCAGTATCACCTGTGGAACCTGTGCTTCCTGTTGAGCCTGTACTTCCAGTATCACCTGTATCACCTGTGGCACCTATGCTTCCTGTTGAACCGGTAGAACCTGTTGAGCCGGTTGAACCAGTTGATCCTGAGCTTCCGGTACTTCCTGTATCACCTGTTGAACCGGTGCTACCTGTTGAGCCAGTTGAACCTGTGGAGCCGCTAATTCCTATATCACCTGTGAAACCTGTGCTACCTGTGCTACCTGTTGAGCCGGTTGAACCAGTCGAGCCAGTACTTCCTGTATCACCTGTCGAACCAATGCTTCCTGTTGAGCCGGTTGACCCAGTCGAGCCCGTACTACCAGTATCACCTGTGGAACCTGTAGTTCCTGTTGAGCCGCTTGAACCAATAGCACCTGTTGATCCAGTTGAACCAGTTGATCCAGTAATACCTGTAGATCCGGTTGAACCAGTTCTGCCTGTTGCACCAGTTCTCCCTGTAGCGCCAGTTCTTCCTATCCTGCCATGTCCTCCACCATCTCTTGATCCATTTATATTTTGAGCTTCAATACTTCCGGATGTTTCAGCATAAAAGGCATAAGGGACACTCAACAGTTGACTGGTTGCTTTTATGGTATAGTCTGTTCCACCCAACGGGTCAGTTTCTGTTTTTATAAAATAAAGTCCTGATCCCCAGTTAATGTTAGAAAAATCACCCAAATATCGTTTACCACCGCCAATTTGAATGGTTACCAAACCATTGGAATTAGTTTTGGCCATGTGTGTTTCGACATAGACAATAATGGGTTGATTAAACTCTTCTGAGGTGTCAGATGATGCTCCCTGTAAAATGGTAACACGCATACCTACTGTTGCATTAACCAAAAGGTTATTGCTTGAATTGCGCAGTACAGCCTGGTAACTCATCTTTTTAGGAGCCTGAGCAAATACATTGGCCCCCCTATCTTTCCAAAGAAGTGGGCATATGAATAAAATTGCAAGGACAATAAGAGGAAGTTTTGCTTTAGCTTTGTTTAACGTATTATCTCTGCAATATCCAAAAATTAAACCTTTGGGTAAGCTTTGTATTAAGGAAATTATGGTAGATTTCATCTTTATTTATTTTTAATGATTTTAAAAACTTTCAGTTCACTATCATTGTCAAGCACTTTGATAAAATAAATATCGTTGGCTAAATCGGCCATAGAGATTGAGGTTTGATTACTATTTAACTTTTTGTTTTCAATGAGCTTACCTTGCATGTCATAAAGCAGATAAGTCATATTTTGAATATTGGTATTCTGGACACTTAATACAACGAAATCTGCGGCAGGATTAGGGTATAGAGTTAGGTTAATATCGATTTCTTCAATACCTTTAATGATCAAAATTTCATAGGATTGTTGCAACCCTTGCGTGGTGTTACCTGAAGAGTCTGATGCTGTAATATAATCGACCTGACCTATGGAAAAACTCGCAGAGCCACCTGTTCCGTAAGCATTTCCTCCTGAAGCATCAGTATTTTGCTGTGCAAATAGATCGGCAAATCCACATAGCCCCAAGTAAAAGGCTATAACTAATTTTCTTATATGTTGAGATTTTTTAATTTTACGATTCCTCCATTTTTATTTAAATCCTGATTGTTATCTTTTTTACTATTTATCATTTAGTGTAATTTAGTTTGCAGATTAACTAATACAAAAAAATTCACTGATTCAAAACTAAGGTCATAACAGAGGGGTGGGATGCAGAATTTCGTTAAGTTTTCAAAAACCAACGTTTACCTATGAAAACTTATCGGTTAATTTTGCACCAATGTAAATTGTTATTCTTTAAACAAAAAAACATGAAGTATAACTCTAAAAACAACTGATTTCATTGGCCAATTTTAAAAATTTGGCGATTCAATGTATGTCGTTATGTAAAGTTTTAAAAAAAATTGGCACAAATATTTCTGCCGGAATAAAAAACCGGAAAGGTCTCAGTTGAAATGTTTTAGCGAAATATTTAAAGAAAAAAAATAAAAAAACAGGAACAAAAACATTTAATAATTAAAAAACAATAAAAAACCGGTTTTATTAAAAAACCAGCTATTTTATAGGTTATTTCAAATTTTTATTAACTTCGTGATGTTAAAAACAAAAAACCTTCAAACTATGAATTGTACAAAATCAATTTTTATTGTATTTCTATGTCTTTTTTCAGTGTTAGGAATGACGGCTCAAACGTCAAAAACAGAAGGGCAAATAACAAAAACAGTTTATTATTATAAGTTCGAAGGAGCTAAATCATTAGAAGAAGTTAACCTTCTGAATAAAGATGTATTTGCTCTTAAAGGGGTTACTGAATTTAAAACTGAATTTAAAACTGAAAGTGGTTTTGCTCAGATTGTGGTGGTTGTTACTGAAAAAACAAGAACTTCGGAAGGGGAAGAATTGTTTCAAACAACCGATCTAAAAAAAATCCTCGAACAAAAAGGGTACCTAAATCTTGAGATGACAACTGAAGAATTGGCTGTCGATTAAACGAATCGCGCGTTGCAATTTATTTCAAGAATGTTAGTATCTAAATCAACTTCTATTTATATTATTAATCTCTCAACAGAAAAATATGAAACAGCACTACTCTATTTTATTAATATCTGTTTTATTGATTGGCAAATTATACGCTCAGTCAGATAATTGCGCTTCTCCTACTCCTATAAGCGTGACTGCAAACTGTAGTTCACCAACTACCGGGACAACAACTGGTGCTACAGCTAGCATTTTTTCGGGCTGTGTCGGTAATGCTGATGATGATGTATGGTATCAATTCACTGCAACTGCTGTAAGCCAGGTAATAGCAGTTACACCATCGTCAGGCATGGATGCTGTTATACAATTATTTTCAGGTACCTGTGCCTCCTTAACCACGTTGAACTGCCAGGATATTGGTATTTCCGGTCAAACAGAAACTATTTATCCATCGGGCTTAACCATTGGTACCACTTACCTTATTAGAATTTATAATTATGGTGCAGGTGCAGGAAGTGGCAATTTCACTATTTGTATCACCAATCCTCCGGCTGCTCCGGCAAATAATATATGCGGTGGAGCAACTGCTTTAACAGTGAACGCAACCTGTACCGGTACTGCAGGAAGTACTGTTGGCGCAACACAATCGTCAGCAGGTTGTGTTGGAACAGCAGAGGATGATGTTTGGTACAAATTTGTTGCAACCAATACTACGGCAACAATTACTGTTAATCCTTCGAGCTCAATGGATGCTGTGGTTCAATTGTATTCAGGAGCATGCGGTGCCCTTAGTTCTACAAAATGTATGGATAACGGATTAACAAATGGTAATGAAGTTATAAATGGTGTAGGTTTAGTTGTAGGTAACACCTATTTTATCAGAGTATACGATTATTTTAATGGAAATGGCGGAGGAACCTTCAGTATTTGTGTAACCGGTCCTCCATCATCATCAACCCCTACAAATGATAACCCTTGTAATGCAATTGCATTGCCGGCTGTAACTGCTGATTGCAATTATTCGAAATTCACAACAACCGGTGCAACTGCAACATCTGGTGTGCCGGCTCCATCAGCATGTGTAGGCGGAAGTGGTGCCATGAATGGAGGTTATTCAACAAGCAGCAAAGATGTTTGGTTCAGTGTGGTTGCCCCGGCCAATGGTAAATTAACCATCAACCCACAGCCCGGTTATGGAATGACTGATGCTGCAATGGTTTTATATAGCGGAACATGTGGTTCATTAACACAAATCACCTGTTCTGATGACCATAATTACCCGGGTACAACAAATGATATGTTACCATATATTTCACAATCCGGATTAACACCCGGTGCAACTTATTTTATTCGTTATTTTGGTTATGGTACTGCTGCCGGAAATTTCGGATTATGTGTTTCCTCTCCAACTAATGATCTTTGTTCAACCGCATTATATATATGTGACTTAAATGGATACAGCGCTTCAACAAGTGCAGCTTTTACCCCTGACAGGCCTTGTAATATGCGTGGCAACAACGAAAACACTTCAGGTGTTGACCAACCCGATGGAACAAATACGGGTGGTATATTCGGCCAGGGAGGTTCCTGGGGAACAGGTGCTCCGGCATTTGACGTAAATATTAATAACAACTCCTGGATAAGATTCACAGCAGGTGCTGTTACAGCAGTTTTAAACGTTACAATAGGAAATTGCTGGAAAGGGAATTACCCACAGGGTGGTATTCAAATGCAAATATTTTCAGCAACAGGTTGTTGCAATTTCACCCCGGTTTCTAACTTCAAAGAAAACTCAACAGGTTTTACCATCACAGCTAATAATCTTACTATCGGTATTGATTATTTTTTAATGGTGGATGGTTTTGCAGGTGACATTTGTAATTACACCATATCGGCAAATTCAGGAGTACAGTTTCCTGCCATCACAGCTACTGCAAGTTCAGTATGTTTTGGAAGCAGCACAACCTTAACCGGCCCCGTTGGAGCAACTTCCTACGAGTGGTCCCCAGGTGGAGCAACCACACAAAGTATAACCATTACACCTTCCACAACTATTACATACACGTGCATTGCAAGTGGTGTATGCGGATTCAAACAAACATTAACCAAAACAATAACTGTTAATTCTTTACCAACTGTTTCAATTAACTCTGGTAGCCCGGTAAGCGTTTGTAACTCCTCCAGTGTAAACTTAACAGCATCCGGAACAACCTCTTATGTTTGGAATACCGGTGCTACAACAGCAACAATATCAGTAACTCCGAGCACAAATACTTCTTATACTGTTACCGGCACTAATGGAAACGGATGTTTTGCTACCGCATCTGTCAGCGTTACTGTTCATCAATTACCAGTTGCCACTGCCACAAATACTGCTAATGGAACAAGCTGTAATGGAGATACTATTAATCTAACTTCTTCGGGTGGAGTAACCTATTCCTGGACCGGTCCCAATTCCTTCAGTTCAACTTCTCAGAACCCGACAATACTATATTGTACCACGGCTATGAGCGGGATCTATACAGTTACCGTTTTAGACGCAAATGGCTGTAGCGATTCTGATACGGCACAAGTGCTGATATACCAGATACCGCAATCGGTGAATGTTTTGAGTGTAGCAAAATGCGTTGGTGATTCATTATTTTTAACTGCAACCGGTACAGGAACCATAAACTGGTACAGCGATTCATTACTGACAAATTTAGTTCAGGCCAATAGCAGCACGTATGTTCCAAATGTTCCTGTTGGTACTTCAGTTACCTATTATGTTGTTGCCGAAAATAACGGTTGCGTAAGCCCAAACTCTATTGCTACGGCTACACTTAACAACTTCCCAGCGGCAATTGCTACAAATGGTGCTATTGGAGTGATGTGTACCGGAAATACCTTGTATTTAATTTCTTCGGGAGGTACCATTTTTTCATGGACAGGACCAAATTCTTTTACTTCAAACGTGCAAAATATTGCACTCTTTAATTCCACAACTGCCATGAGCGGTATATACACTGTTGTGGTGACAGATGCCAATGGTTGCACCGCTTCCGACACTACAGCGGTATTGATATACCAAACTCCTTTGCCTGTTTCTGTTTCAGATGTATCAACCTGCACAGGTGACCCAATCAATTTGGTTGCTGTAGGACCCGGAACAATAAACTGGTATAGTGATGCAGGATTAACAAATTTGGTTCAGGGCAATAGCAGCACCTACTCTCCTAATGATCCCGGTGCAATAACAACCTACTATGTGGTTGCCACAAGTAATGGCTGCGTCAGCACCGTAGAAACTGCAACAGTTAGTAATTTTAACATCAATGCCAGTGGAATTGCAAGTGCTTATACAGGATATGCTCCAATAGGTGTTGATTTTACCAATTTAAGCACAGGAGTAGATGCCTCAGATAATTTTCTTTGGATCTTTGGAGATGAAAATACTGCCACTACCTTACATGCTTCCAACACTTTTGCTGAAGGAGGCGAATACAATGTGGCCCTTGTTATTACGGAAACAACCAGTGGATGTATTGATACCGCTTTCATTAATGTTATCTATGAAAACGGATCAGAATTAATTATACCTAACATTTTTACACCTAATGGAGATGGTACCAATGATATATTTATCATGACTGCAAATGGAATAAAAACATTTAATGCTGTTCTTTACGACCGCTGGGGAGTAAAAATGTACGAGTGGAATTCTATTCTTAGCGGTTGGGATGGCAGATCTATGGGTGGTAATCAGGCATCTGAAGGCACCTATTTCTATATGATCAAGGCTTCCGCTTTTGATGGGAAAGAATATAATGTACACGGGGCTTTTCAGCTGGCTAAATAAAACTTGCACCTCAATTAGTTAATTAAAACCGAAAAGCACTCAAAGATAAAATTGCAAAGTTCGCAAAACTTAAGGTTTTGCGAACTTTATGCATTCTTGGCGACCTTTGTGGTCATTTTTTGTAATATTTTAGAGCCACAATCAACATATTTTGAATGCCTCTTTAGTTTATAAAAACTATTTATTGTTAAGAAATAAATTCATTTTCATTGCTTTTCGCATTGCTTTAAGGTGCAACTTTTTGTATCATTACATTTGCATTAAAACACTCATTTATCAGCATTATGCTTTTAAAATCCAGCCATGAAAAACAATTTACTTTTGTTACTTTTTCTTGGACTCTCCCTTTTTTCTTTTTCACAACAGAATACATCTATTGTTTCTGCCGATCCTGTTGCTTTTCAACAAAATTCAACTAATAAAGGGACACTTTCTTTTTTTATAACCGATGCCGAAAATGGTTATGGTACCCCTGCTGAGATCTTATTCAGCAATGGAAAAACCACTGTAACATTACAAACCAATGAAGGCGGTCATTTGGTATTCAATGGTTCGGAAGGCAAATATAATGTTACCATATCTGCGGTTGGTTACAATTCCTTAAGTACCTATTTTGTTATTGAACAAGGTAAGACAGTAAACATAGAAGCTATCATGGAAAAACAGGTTCCCCCTGATGTGGATTACATGAGCTATACATCACCGGTTGTACAAGGCTATGTGATTGATTTTGAAACAGGAAAACCCATAGGAGAAGTTGAGGTAGAATTAACAAATGAAGGACTTAAAACAAAAACAAATAAAGAAGGTTTTTTCTCTGTTTTACCATCACAATTCTCTGTAATAACTCAAGCAGAGGATAAAGCGATCCGGAGTGATTTTTCTTTTAGTATGCCTGGTTATACTACACATACAGTTGAAGATCTGCTTATGATCCCTGACAAAATAAAATTAAAAATTGCTCTAAAAAAAGGTCCGGGAAATTATACTGATAAATACATTCAGCATGTTTTGGATGGCACTCAACTGGATGTGGAACAATATGAAAAAGCAGCTCCTCAGGAAAATGCATTTAATCCGAAATCAGGTAATGAACTTCCATCCGCATTAGCAGGATGCAATATACCATCATCAATCCGTGTTGGAACAGGTTGCTCCTGCACAAATTGTAGCAACGTAATTGTAATGAGTTTACAACATTATTCCGAAAGCGGACTTGATAATGAATGGATACCAAGTTGGCAAACTAATTCATTAAAAGCCGGTTCTATTCCTTATAGAACCTATGGTGGATGGTATGTCAACCATCCTGTAAATTCAAATATGGATATCGCTTCTTCTACCTGCAATCAGGTATGGGGTTCACAAGTTTATACCAGTACACAAAATGCAGCGAACGCTACCAGCAACCAGATTTTAGTAAAAAACACTGCAAACCCGGAACGTTCAGAGTATTCTGCACAAAATAATTATGGAGGCACTTCCTATAATTGTGCTAATTGTAAAGCCGGAGGAAGCGGGTCATACAGCTGTTATTCTGATAATGCCTGCTGCGGAAAAGCTCCTGCCGGCCATGGAAGAGGTATGTGTCAATGGGGAACACAATATTGGGCACTAAACGGACAAAATTATTCCTGGATGCTCAATCATTATTTTTTTGCAACAATAGGTTATTCACTTTGCGGAGGCTCTCCATCACCTCCACCTAATCCTACCATTACTTCCAGTAACACCTGTGGCAATAAAACCCTTACAAGAGCAAACCCTCCATCGGGTGTTACTTATTACTGGCAAGGAACAAGCTGCGGAACAAGTACCGCAAATTCTGCTTTAAATTATACTGTAAATACTTCCGGAACGTATTATTTAAGATCAAACAACTCAAACGGATGGTCAACAACCTGCAGCTCTAAAACAGTCACTATTAATGACATACCTAATACTCCACCTCCACCTGTTACAACTACAAATCCTTGTGGAAGTCAAACATTAACAAGAGGCACTCCACCGGGTGGCGTTAAATTTTATTGGCAGGGTACAAGCTGTGGAACAAGCACCGCCAGCTTTGCTCCAACTTATACGGCCCCTTCTACAGGCACGTACAGGATAAGGGCAAGGCAAAATGCAGGAGGCTGTTGGTCAACTACTTGCTCTTCGGTTGCGGTAGCAGTAGCACCAACTCCTGCAACACCTTCTCTTCCATCCATGAGTAGCAATAGTTGCGGACCGATAACCCTTACCATGCCTAATGCTCCGGCAGGGCAAACCTATTACTGGGAAGGGACCAGCTGCGGAATAAGCACTGCTGATACAGCCAGTACTTTTATCGCAAACACATCAGGCGTTTATCGCCTTCGCTCATTAAGCAGCCAGGCCTGCTGGTCAAATTGCCGTTCTGTAGCTGTTACAATAACTGATTGCCCTGAAAATCTCCTCGTATCTTATGGTCCTTGTTCTGATGTAATGGTTAACTTTAGCTGGATAAACTCCAATGCCAACTGGACTGTACAAGTATCACTGGATTCTGCTTTTAATAGCTTTTATTCCAAGCCGGCCTCCAATGTTACCCTGCTTACAGGACCGGCTGGCTTCACTCCTGCCCTTAACTTTCAGGCCAATGCCACTTATTATTGGAGGATCTTAACCGGAAATGTTTACACCTATGGCCCCAGCTTTACTCTTCCTTTTTGTGATGTTATTGCCCCTGCTACTGTTATTACCCCGGTTACAGGTTGGCAAAGCGCTGATTTTACTGCCAATTTTACAGATACTGATGATAGCTTAGGGTCAGGGCCTGGTAAAAGTTTTTACAGGGTGCTCGATTTTGATGGGACAGAATGGAGGGCCAACGGATCAAGAGGCTTTGCAAATGATAATTTTGATGATACTATTATTAACACAGACTGGACTAGCCATGCAGGCACGTGGGCAAGTGCTTCCGGCTATCTTGAACAAAGTGATCAAACCCTTAATAATACAAACATTTCTTCTCCCTTAATTCAAAACCTTTCTAACCGGTATTTATATCATTGGAACGCTAAAATTGATGGAACGGGCTCGAACAGAAAAGCTGGTTTTCATTTTTTTAGTGATAGCGTTTCATTACCAAATAGAGGAAATTCATATTTGGTATGGTTCAGTATGGATGAAAGTAAGCTTGAATTTTATAAAGTCACCAATGACCTGAAAACTCTTGTAAAGACCAAAAACTATAGCTTTATTCCAGGGCAGTTCTATGATTTCAAATTAATATACGACCGTATTTCCGGAAAAATGGATATCTATATTAATAATATTATTGCAGAAAGATGGGCCGATGCCAGCCCAATTGTTTATGGTAATGCGGTTTCTTTCAGAACAGATACAGCTACAATGACGATCAATTATTTTAAAGCCTTCCGTTCAAGGCTTCCATCAGTTACAGTAAAAGTGGGTACAGGAAATACAAATGATATACGTTTTGAAAATTCGGGGCCACCTTTAGCAGCCGGTAAAGTAGAGTCCATTGTTACTGACTCAGCCGGTAACCTGTCTCCGCTTATTTCAATTCCGGTAGATGTGGATTGGACTGTTCCGTCTACCATAGCCTTTATAAATGATGGCTCAGGTGCCGATATCAGCAGTACGTATAACGCCAATGAGCTTAAAGCAAACTGGTCACCTTCATCGGATCCTAATTCGGGAATTGTAAAATATCACTATTCCATCGGCACAACACCCGGAGATACGGACCTGGTTGCTTCTACAGATAATTTTATGCAGATGATCGCTATCAATAACCCGCTGCCATTGGTGGTAAATCAACTTTATTATTTTAACGTGAGATCTGAAAATGGTGCCGGACTTTTTTCTTCTGTTGCCAGTTCAAATGGGCAAATGCTGGTGCTTAATACAACCAGTGTGGAGGAAGAGATCACTGTTGTTGGATTAAGTTTGTTTCCCAACCCTTTTAATAATAGAGCTTCTCTTAATTATACGTTAACCAGATCTGAAAAGGTAAATGTTGGCTTGTATGATCTCTTAGGAAAAGAAATAATAGCCTTAAAAAATGAGAACCAGGCAGCAGGTGATCATAAAATTACTATTGATGGCACTGAACTTAACCTTTCTAAAGGGCTTTACCTGGTGGTGCTAAAAACAGAAAATACCTCCGCTTTTATTAAAATTGTATTTGATTGATAAATGTTTTAAGTTGTTTTTGTTTTCTATTTTGCCTATATTTACTCTTAATCATTATTTAGGCTGAATTGCACTCATTAATATTAGTGTCATGAAAAAAAATTTACTTTTTTTATTTTCTGTGGTTTTCTTTCATATTTCGTTTTCTCAACAGAATTCGTTTGTTGCAGCTTATCCGATTGCATTTCAAAAGAATTCAAAAATATTCCTGCAATTGCCTCAAAAGAATAAACAGGCAGAGGAACTCACTGATTTCAAAAACCTGGAAAATAAAATATGGAATGAAGATGTATTAGTGTTTTTTCCTGAACAGGTTTCTCAAAATCTGACGATGCAGGAAGGATGGGTATTGTTTTCAGCAATTCAGTCCCCTTATGATCAAAACAATTGGATCTGCCTTGAAAGAACAATAATGGGCAATGATTTTAACTTATTCCTATTTGATTCAAATACAGGTTTAAAAAAATTATTAATTAATAATGCTAATTCCATTGGTAATTACGCATTTCATGCCCTGTGCTGGTCTGCCGATAAAAATACAATATATCTTGAACGTCTTGAATTTGATACAGGATACGAACATGAGGGTATTTATAGTTATGCTCTTGAAACTGGCGAATTAAAGCAATTAGCTATTTCTAATAAATACATGACCACTCCCTTGATCTCACCGGATAGAAAACGTTTTACCTATTTGGCTACAAGTGATCAGGAAAGGGAATTAATTCATGGTGTTGCTGATAAACTGATGGTTTATACAATAGAAAACGGTGAAGAACTTCTTTTATCTGAAGATATTGGTACTATGCATCAGGTATTGGGCTGGTATACAAATGAATCCTTTCAAAAAAAACAATTAGCGCCTCCCCCAAATGATAATTTAGCCCAGCTGAATTTCAAATTACCCTGGCCGGCAGGTATTACCTATTGCGTTACGCGCGATGGATCAAATGCCCCTCCGCCACCAATAGGATCTTCCACTTCATGTACAAATCTGGGGGCTCATTCGTATAATGCAGCAACAGATTATGATACTCCTAATAATGCTGACCACAAAGTACTTGCTGTGGCTGCCGGAACCGTAAAGTATGTTAATTATTCAAATTCGGGATATGGCAATCAGGTAATTATCAGGCATTCGGATAATTTCGAAACACGGTATGGGCACAACAAGTCTATTGCTGTTACCGTAGGGCAGCAGGTACAGCAAGGATGTTATATCGCGATTGAAGGAACAACCGGTAATTCCAGTGGTGATCATATACATTTTGAATATATGACGCCCGGTGGAGGAAGTCGTCTTTATGCAACATTTAGTGATTGCGGTAACTGTGTTCCTCACAGAGGATATAGTTATACTTCTACAAATAGTATTTCACCATGTACTGTCACACCTCCTCCGCCTAACCCTACCATTACTTCCAGTAATACCTGCGGTAATAAAACCATCACAAGGGCGAGTCCTCCTTCGGGAACTACCTATTATTGGCAAGGAACAAGCTGTGGAACAAGTATGGCCAATTCTGCTTTGAATTATACAGTAAGTAATTCAGGAACGTATTATTTAAGAGCAAAGAATTCAATTGGATGGTCAACAACCTGTGGTACAAGAACAGTAACTATAAATGATATACCCAACAACCCTCCTGCTCCTACTACCACTACAAATCCTTGTGGCAGTCAAACATTAACAAGAGGAACTCCACCTGCCGGTGTTACGTTTTATTGGCAAGGTACAAGCTGTGGAAACAGCACAGCCAGCTCGGCTCTAACTTATACGGCTCCATCTACAGGTACATACAGGTTAAGGGCTAGGCAAAATGCCGGTGGATGCTGGTCAAACTCCTGCTCTTCGGTTGCGGTTGCTGTAGCACCTACTCCCGCAACACCACCAGTTCCAACTATGAGTAGCAATAGCTGCGGCCCGATAACACTTACCATGCCTAATGCACCGGCAGGACAAACCTATTACTGGGAAGGAACCAGTTGCGGAATAAGCACTGCTGATACCTCCAGTACTTTTATCGCAAACACAACTGGCGTTTATCGCCTACGCTCATTAAGTAGCCAGGCCTGCTGGTCGAGCTGCCGTTCGGTGGCAGTAACTATAATTGATTGCCCTGAAAATCTACTCGTATCTTTTGGCTCATGTTCTGCTAATATGGTTAATTTTAGCTGGATCAATTCCAATGTTAACTGGACATTACAAGTATCCCTTGATTCTGCTTTTAATAGTTTTTATTCCAAATCGGCTTCCAATGTTACCTTGCTTACCGGACCGGCAGGATTCACCCCCGCTCTTAACTTTCAAGCAAATGCCACTTATTATTGGAGGATCTTAACTGGAAATGTTTACACCTATGGCCCAAGTTTTACACTCCCTTTTTGTGATGTTACTCCTCCTACTACTGCTATTGCACCTGTATTAGGTTGGCAAAGCAGCAATTTTACTGCAAACTTTACGGATGCTGATAATTCAGGAGGATCAGGACTTGGTAAAAGCTTTTACAGGGTGATCGATTTTGATGGAACAGAATGGAGAGCAAACGGATCAAGAGGTTTCGCAAATGATAATTTTGATAATACTATTATTAATCCCGACTGGACCAGCCACACAGGAGTATGGGCAAATACTTCCGGCTACCTTGAACAAAGTGATGATTTAGAGACCAATTCTAATATTTCTGCTCCTTTAACTCAAAATCTTTCTAACCGATATTTATATCACTGGAATGCCAAAATTGATGGAAGTGGCACGAACAGAAAAGCCGGTTTCCATTTTTTTAGTGATAGCGCCTCCTTGCCCAATAGAGGAAATTCGTATTTGGTATATTTCAGAATGGATGACCACAAACTGGAGTTTTACAAGGTCACAAACGACCTGAAGACCTTAGTAAAAAGCAGAAATTATAATTTTGTTGCAGGTCAGTTCTATGATTTCAAATTAGTATACGACCGTATTACCGGAAAAATGGATATATACATTAACAATATTATTGCAGAAAGCTGGGCAGATGCTACCCCAATTGCTTCAGGTAATGCTGTTTCATTCAGAACAGCTGATGCAAACATGACTATCAATTACTTCAAAACATTCCGTTCAAGACTTCCATCAGTTACTGTTAATGTTGGTGCCGGAAACACAAATGATATACGTTTTGAAAATTCGGGGCCGCCTTTTTCGGCTGGTAAAGTGGAGTCCATTGTTACAGACTCTGCCGGTAACCTGTCTCCACTTATTTCCATTCCTGTTGATGTGGATTGGACAGCTCCATCAACCATCGCTTTTATAAACGATGGCTCAGGTGCCGATATCAGCACCACTTATTCTACCAATGAATTAAAAGCAAACTGGTCACCTTCATCAGATCCTAATTCGGGGATTGTAAAATATCACTATTCCATAGGTACAACACCCGGAGATACTGATCTGGTTGCTTCTACCGATAACTTTATGCAGATGATCGTTATCAATAACCCTCTTCCGCTGATGGTAAATCAACTTTATTATTTTAATGTGAGATCTGAAAACGGTGCCGGTCTTTTTTCTTCTGTAGCCAGTTCAAACGGACAAATGGTAGTGCTTAATACCACAAGTGTGGAGGAAGAGATCACTGTAGTTGATTTAAATTTGTATCCAAATCCTTTTAATAATACAGCTTCTCTTGATTATACATTGATCAGATCTGAAAAGGTAGCGGTTGGCTTGTATGATCTCTTAGGAAAAGAAATAGTATCCTTAAAAAATGAGAGTCAAGCCGCAGGTGATCATAAAGTTACTATTGATGGTAATGAACTTAAACTTTCTAAAGGACTTTACCTAGTTGTGTTAAAAACAGAAAACACCTCCGCTTTTATTAAAATTGTATTTGATTGATGTTGGTGTCTGCACTTCAATGTTGTTTATTAAAGAAATTTTCTCAATAAACAAGCTATGAAAGGTCTTCCACCAACGCCAGCGTATCAGTTGAATCGCTTAATTTTGTTTATATTTGCAATCCAATTTTTAATTTCTGCCGATGAAAAAATATTTACTTTTTATACTTTCCGTAGGACTTTTCCATTTCTCTTATTCTCAAGTGGAAATCCCGGCCGTAAACCAGTACCAGGCGCAATTTGACCAGGCATATATCAGCTATCCTCAAATCCCAAAAGGAGTGCTGGAAGCTGTTTCTTTTTGCAATACACGTTTTGATCATATAACGCATACCCCTGGCGCTCATGAAAGTTGTATTGAATTACCTAAAGCATACGGGGTAATGGGGCTCACGTTGGATGGCAAACATTATTTCAGAAACAACCTGGAATTGGTTTCTCAACTTTCAGGGTTTCAAATAGCCGATATCATTAATGATCCTGGCGCTAACATAAGTGCCTATGCTAAAGCTTATGCTTCACTGCTTTCTCAATCTACTACTTCAGGTACTAGTCCTGAAAGTCAAATTTCAATTCTTATTGCTTTAAGCGAACTTCCTGATGGTGATCTGCAAAACGACTTTGCACTTAATTCCCAGTTATACTCCATTTTTACTTTTCTTAATAATAAAGAATATCAGGTTTCTTATTCTTTTCCTGAATACTCTATAAACCTGGTAAACGTTTTTGGTGAAGCTAATTTTAAAGTATTGAGTTCCCCTCATGTAAGTATTTCCGAAGAATCAATTATTGATCAAAATGGAAATCAATACCAGAAAAGTCTTAATACTCCACCTCCTCCAACAGTGCAGAGTACTGATTTTGGTCCGGCAATATGGAATCCTACAACTTGTAATTACAGCTCCAGAGGCGGAACCGCTGTTTCTGCAATCACTATTCATACGGTACAAGGCTCTTATGCAGGGTGTATTTCCTGGTTTAAAAACTGTAATGCCAATGTTTCCGCCCACTATGTAGCACGGTCATCTGATGGACAAATAACCCAAATGGTTCGTGAAAACCAAAAGGGATGGCATGTAGGGAATCACAACCCTTATACAATAGGTATTGAGCATGAAGGATACATAAACAATTCCTCATGGTATACTGTAGCAATGTATACCGGATCGGGGAATCTTTCAAGAGATATAACACAATCAGGTTATGGAATTCTGCCTACAAGTTGTTACAACGGGCCATCCTGCAATGGAGGTAGTGGCACCTGTCAACTTGCAAATGCTATCAGAATAAAAGGTCATCAGCACTATTCCAGTCAAAGCCATACCGATCCAGGAATTAACTGGAACTGGCCCTATTATTATTGCATCATCAATAATTGTAATAATCCAACACCTCCTCCACCTGCTCCAACCATTACTTCGAGCAATACCTGCGGAAATAAAACCATCACAAGAGCGAGTCCTCCTTCCGGTACTACTTATTATTGGCAGGGAACAAGCTGCGGAACAAGCATGGCCAATTCAGCTGTGAATTATACGGTAACTTCTTCTGGAACATATTATTTAAGAGCAAAAAACTCTAATGGCTGGTCAACCTGTAGTTCAAAAATTGTAACTATAAATGACATACCCAATGATCCCCCTGCTCCTACTACCACTACAAATCCATGTGGAAGCCAAACATTAACAAGAGGAACCCCGCCTGCCGGTGTTACGTTTTATTGGCAAGGCACAAGCTGCGGAATAAGTACTGCCAGTTCTGCTCTCACATACACTGCTCCTTCTACCGGAACATACAGATTAAGGGCCAGAGAAAATTCAGGCGGCTGTTGGTCAAACGCCTGTTCTTCCGTTGCAGTAACTGTGGCTCCAACTCCTGCAACACCTCCTGTTCCTTCGTCCAGTGCCAACAGTTGTGGTTCGATAACACTTACCATGCCTAACGCACCTGTAGGAGAAACCTATTATTGGCAAGGATCCAGCTGCGGAGTAAGTACAACAGATGCAAGCAGTACGTTTATTGCTACAGCTTCCGGTACCTATTACCTGCGCTCATTGAGTACACAGGGCTGCTGGTCCAACTGCCGTTCTATAGCTGTATCAATAATTGATTGCCCTGAAAATCTCATCGTATCTTTTGGGCCTTGTTCCCCAAGTATGGTTAACTTTAGCTGGATCAATTCCAATGTGAACTGGATCTTACAGGTATCTCTGGATTCTGCTTTTAACAGCTTTTATACCAAACCTGCTTCCAATGTTACCCTGCTTACCGGACCGGCAGGATTTACACCTACCCTTAACTTTCAATCCAATGCTACTTACTATTGGAGAATTTTAACCGGAAATGTGTATACCTATGGCCCTAACTTTATACTCCCTTTTTGTGATGTTATTCCTCCGGCTACCATTATAACCCCAGTTGCAGGTTGGCAAAGCAGCAATTTTACTGCAAACTTCACGGATACTGATAATTCAGGAGGATCCGGACTTGGTAAAAGTTTTTACAGGGTGCTCGATTTTGATGGAACAGAATGGAGAGCTAATGGATCAAGAGGATTTGCAAATGATAACTTTGATAATGCTATTATTAATCCCGACTGGACCAACCACACTGGCGCATGGGCAAATACTGCCGGCTATCTTGAACAAAGTGATGATTTAGAGACCAATTCTAATATTTCTGCTCCTTTAACCCAAAACCTATCTAACCGATATTTATATCACTGGAATGCCAAAATTGATGGAAGTGGAACGAACAGAAAAGCCGGTCTTCATTTTTTTAGTGATAGCGCTTCATTGCCAAACAGAGGTAATTCATATTTGGTATGGTTCAGTATGGATGACCACAAACTGGAGTTTTACAAAGTTACCAATGACGTGATGACCTTAGTAAAAAGCAGAAATTATAGTTTCGTTGCAGGTCAGTTCTACGATTTCAAATTAGTTTACGACCGCATTTCCGGAAAAATGGATATCTACATTAATAATATTATTGCAGAAAGCTGGGCGGATGCTACACCAATTGCTAATGGTAATGCTGTTTCTTTCAGAACAGGAGACGCAAGCATGACGATCAATTATTTCAAAACATTCCGTTCAAGACTGCCTTCGGTAACGGTTAATGTTGGTGCTGGAAATTCAAATGATGTACGTTTCGAAAATTCCGGACCACCTTTATCAGCCGGAAAAGTGGAGTCGATTGTTACTGACTCAGCGGGTAATCTATCTCCTTTAGTTTCTATTCCTATTGATGTGGACTGGACAGCTCCATCAACTATAGCGTTTATTAACGATGGATCGGGTGCCGATATCGACTCAACCTATTCTTCCAATGAACTTAAAGCTAACTGGTCACCTTCCTCGGATCCTAATTCTGGAATTATAAAATATCATTATTCAATCGGAACAAGCCCCGGAGCTACTGATCTGGTTGCTTCTACCGATAATTTTATGCAGATGATCGCCATCAATAACCCGCTACCACTGGTGTTAAATCAGCTTTATTATTTTAATGTCAGGTCTGAAAATGGTGCAGGTCTATTTTCTTCTATTGCCAGTTCAAACGGGCAAATGGTGGTGCTTAATACCACAAGTATTGAAGAAGAGATCTCTGTGGTTGGTTTAAATCTGTTTCCAAATCCATTTAATAATACTGCTACACTTGATTATACCTTAACCAGATCTGAAAAAGTACAGGTTGGATTGTATGATCTCTTAGGAAAAGAAATAGTATCCCTAAAAAATGAGAATCAGGCCGCAGGTAATCATAAAATTACTATTGATGCTGCCGAACATAAACTTTCAAAAGGACTTTACCTGGTTGTGTTAAAAACTGAAAACACATCCGCTTTTATTAAAATCGTATTTCAATAATAAACAAAGAAATAAAAATTCTTAATTTATTTAACCAAAGTATTATGCTTAAAAAATCACTATTTAGTATTGTTGTCGCTTTTTCACTTTTTGCTAATTCGCTTTACGCTGCAACAATAAGTAGTAAAGCCATTACAGCCAACTGGCTGTTAGCTTCCACCTGGGTTGGCGGGGTGATCCCAGGTCAAAATGATGTGGCCGTAATTGTAAGTGGTGCTGTTATCACTGTAAATGGGAATATCACTATAGGTTCGGTTCAGGTGAATTCAGGCGGTACCATGAATGCTTCAAGTTTTACTATTTCTTTAAAAGATGACTGGTTAATAAACGGAACATTTAACAGAGGCACAAGTACAGTTGATTTTAGCGGCACAGGTGCCCAATCCATAAATGGTTCAACTGCGATCAGGTTTCAAAATGTAATTATTAATAATACAAATGGAAGCGCTGGAATGGGTGTTACTGCTAATTCAGTTAACACGTTCATTTACGGAAATTTTGAACAAAATGGGGTATTTAACAGAAACAGTACATCTTTTCCGAATGTTAAGGTAACTTTTGCTGGAAACACCATCGTTTCGGGCGTAACCAGCTTAATTCTTCACAATGTGGACATCCTTGCAGGAGCCACTCTGAATGGCGCTACCGGCATCTCCGGAGGCTCCTCAGATATGTATTTTACCGGACATTGGAATAACCTGGGCACGTTTGTTCCCGGAACAGGAACAGTAAATGTTCAGTACTCATCTTCCTATGGTACTCAAAATATTACTCCCGGTGTAGGTCCTTTTTATAATCTTACCATAAATAAAGCTGTAATTGTTGATCCTCAAAGTAATATTACCGTTCAAAACGATTTTACCATTTTGCTTGGCACCTGGACTGCTGGCAGTTTAAACATTAATGTAGGTGGTGATTTTAATAATACAAGTACTTTCACTGCCGGAACTGGTAAGGTTATTTTAGATGGTGCCACAAATCAAAATATAAACACAGGAGGTAGTAATCTATATAATTTTACTATTAATAAATCTTCCGGAGATGCTTATCAGGGTTCCAACATACAGGTAACAAACAACTTTACCCTGACAAGTGGTGTTTTACATACCTATACTGTGGTTTCAACTTTGTATGAGATCTATCTTTCCAATAGCAACACAACTACCTCATTAACAGGAGGAACAAGCAGTAATTTTGTGGTTGGAAATTTAAAAAGAGCCGTTATTGCAGGTATTGCTAACTACACCTTCCCTATTGGCGTTTTAAATTCATCACCGTTAAAATTTCGTCCGGTTGTTTATAGCCAAACTTCTTCATCCGGGGCAACATGGGTTAATATGGCTGCAGACACTGTTATTCCGGTAATTCTAAATTCAGCGGACTGGTATGTTTCTATCACCACCAATACAGGAACTCCGGTAGGAAGCATTACCATGAATTATAACCTTGGAAGCGATTTCCCTTCTCCGATCCAGGAATGTATCCTTTCAATAGTTCGGGGACAATCGGGGCCACCGTCCAACTTTAATTATGTTTTGACAACAACAACCGCTCCCACCGGGGGAAACAGTGGTACCATCACTTCTGAGATCCCGACCACACTTACTCCTTTCGGTTTCATTGTTGCTGAACCACTTCCTGTTTCAACAGGTACAAGTATTTGCGTGGGAACTTCGGCAACATTAAGCGCTAATTTCCCTTCAGGTAATACTAATTTTAACTGGTATGATGCTCAAACGGGAGGCAACCTGTTATTGCTCGACAACCCTACTTTCATAACCCCCAATTTAATTGCCGACACCACCTTCTATCTTGAATATTATGATTCACTCACCACATGTGGTTCTACAAGGCTGCCTGTTAGTATTACTGTAACCCCGATTCCAAGTTCTGCTTTCACTATGCCTGATACTATTTGCCGTGGAGAAAACACTTTAATTACATTTTCAGGTACCATAAGTTCAACGGCTACTTATTATTGGGATTTTGATGGAGGCATACTTGTAAGCGGTTCAGGAGCTACCAACCAGGTTGTTTATTGGAATACCCCGGGATCGAAGAACGTAACACTTACTATCAGCGATAATCCATGCAGTTCCCCGCTTACGCTGCTAACAGTAAATGTAGTGCCTGCCCCTACACCTGCGGTTATAACAACCACCGATTATGCAATTTGTGAGGGCGATACAGTAACCATTACCGCTAACGGTTCAATTGGAGGTACAGTAAATTATAATTTTTACGATTCCATTCCCAATGACAGCATTATTGGAATTTCACCGCTTATTGCCGGCCCTCAGGTAACCACTACTTATTACCTGGAAGTGATCAACGAATATGGATGTAAAAGCAGCAATAGCCCCGACTCTATTACCATAATTGTTTACCCTGCACCAACTTTACCTAATGATTACGTGGAAGGAAGCCTTGTAATTTGCAACGGAGCTTCTACATCCGTTTATGTATTACCGGATAGTACGATCGCTTCCAATATTTATTGGTGGGACAGCGAATTTGGAGGGAATTTCGTTTCAAATAATGATACCATGGTAACAGGTAACTTATTCAGCGATTCCACTTATTGGGTGGAGGCTATTACTATTAATGGCTGTGCCAATATTGGCGGGCGTATTTCTATTACAGTTATTATCGAGCCTTCTGCTGTTGCAACGCTGACCTCCAATTTAGATAATAACTCTGTTTTTGTAGGACAGGAAATGATCATTACTGCGAGCCCAGATTATTATTCGGTATATCAGTTTTACCTTAATAACCAGTTGGTACAATCAAGTGCTTTAAATACTTACACTTCTCTTGCTTTTCATGATGGGGACATTGTAAGTGTTAGCTGTATCAGTGATCTGCAATGCCAGGGTTCAATTTCAGATTCTCTTTCCGTTAAAGTTACACCTATTGCCAATGCCTTTACTCCAAATGGGGACGGATTCAATGATCTGTTTTTAAAAGGACTTGACTTGACAGTGTTAAACAGATGGGGGCAACAACTCTTTAAAGGAACACAAGGTTGGGACGGGACTTTCGAAGGTAAAAAGGTGAATGCCGGAACTTATTTTTATATAATATCTATTTATGGTCCTGATAAAACACTGATTACACAAACAGGCCCTATTACGTTGATTAATGAATAATACCGCCCTCCCTTACTCCCCTCTCAAAATGGAGAAGGAAGATAAAAAAAGGATAGTATTAAGACTAAAAGTAGATTGGCTTTAATTTAAATTTTTTAGAATGACACGAATGCGTTTATTTTTTTGTTTTTACTTGGTTTCAATGTTTTTTTCAACGTTGAATGCCCAATCTGTTGCGCATAAAGCAGATACAGCAGTGAGCCATAAAGAATATTTCACCGCTATTGAGTTGTATCAAAAAGCATTAAAAAAAGAGGTAGCTGAAGCGGATAAAAACGAAGTGTATTATAAATTAGGCTCTTGTTATGCTGCTATAAATAGTTATAAAGAAGCAAAAATATGGCTTGAAAAATCAATTGAAAACGGTTATTCCGATCCTCCTGCTTATTTATTATATGGTGATATCCTTATTACATCAGGTGAATATGAGGCTGCAAAATCGGCTTATTCAACATACATAAAAAAAACAGGCGACAAACTGGTAAAACGTAAGATTGCCAGTTGTGATTTTGCTTTATCCGGCAAAAAATCTGACATTTCTTATGACATTAAAAATGAACTGGAAATAAATTCTGATTTCAGCGATTTTGGCCTTACAATGGTTAAACAAAAATTGATCTTCTCCTCTTCGAGAGTGGAAGAAAAAGGAAGCAAATTTGACAATTTTACGGGGCAGGGCTTTTCTGATGTCTATGAAACCACCTTAGACCCAAAAAAAGGTAAATGGACCAAGCCTGTTAAACTGAAAGGCGGGATAAACACAAAATACAATGAGGGCGCCTTTGTTTACGATAAAAAAAGCAATACCGGTTATTATATGAAATGTAACGGGGAAAAAAGTGCAAAAGAAAATTGCAATATTTTTTGCTCTGTTTGGAATGAAAAAGAAAACGTTTGGGCCGAATCTAAAGCCTTTGACTTTTCAGATGAGATTTTCAGCACCGGCCAACCTGCCCTTTCATCCGATGGCAATACGCTTTATTTTGTTTCCAATATGGAGGGAGGGATTGGCGGAAAAGATCTGTGGGTAATAAAAAGGAAAGGCGGAGTTTGGGGGCTGCCTAAAAATTTGGGAGCTCCTGTAAATACACCTTATAATGAAATGTTCCCTTATGTATTGAACGATACCCTATATTTTTCTTCTGATGGCAATATAGGATTTGGTGGGCTGGATATATTTTCTTCTCAAATTAAAGCCGGCTCCTACGGAAAACCCGAAAACTTATTGGCACCCATAAATTCATGTGCTGATGATTTTGGAATAATTTTTACCGGCAAATCCATTTTTGAAGGATATTTTTGCTCTAACCGCCAAGGTGGAAAAGGGGAAGATGATATTTACTCTTTTAAAAAAGCACCTCTTATTTTAACTGCAAAAGGAACAATTGTTGACTCCAAAACCGGTAAACCTGTTAATAAAGTAACTATCTATTTAAAAGGCAGCGATGGCAGTGTAGATTCCACAACAACTGATTCTGATGGAGAATTTAACTTTCAGGATCTTCAACCGGGCTTGGATTATGCCGTTACTGCTGTAAAAGAAGGTTTTTTCAGCGATTCCAAAGATCTAACTACAGTTGGTATTAAAGCAAGTACTGAATTCTCAAGAACCACCGGAACCGACCTTGATTTTAAATTTCAAAAGATCACTTATGCCGAAATAACAATACCTAACATTTATTATGATTCCAATAAAGCAGAACTAAAAGCGGAATCGAAAAAGGAACTCAATAAAATGACCAGGATATTAAAGGAAACACCCGGCATAAAAGTGCAGGTGAATTCCCATACCGATGAAATAGGTTCGGATGATTACAATATGAAACTTTCAGAAAAACGGGCACAGAATGTTGTAGATTATTTTATTGAAAATGGAATTGATAAAAACCGGTTATCCGTTATGGGCTATGGAGAATCTATCCCTATCAAAAAAAATGCACAAACTGAGAACGAACATCAGACCAATAGAAGAACCACATTTAAAGTAATTAAAAAATAAGCGAATGAAAAAAATTACTCTTTTCCTGTTTTTGCTCACACCATACTTTGCAATGGCGCAAAACGATATGCAGTTCAGCCATTACATGTATAATGAAAACATATTTAATCCTGCCGCAACCGGTAATACTGATAAAATAATTGCCACCATTGTTGCAAGGCAACAATGGATAGGTGTTGACAATCCACCTTCCACGCAGTTTTTAAATGCACATACGTATCTTGCTAAAATTAAAGGCGGAATAGGCCTTACCGCAATAAACGACCGGATCGGTTTTGAAAATACACTGAACCTGAAAATAAATTATGCCTACCATACCCGTATTTCAGAATCTGCAACACTTTCGGGTGGACTTTCGGCCGGTTTTATGAATAAAAAGCTGGATGGCAGCAAATTGGTTTATGAGCAAGGAAGTGATCCACAAGCAATTGTAACCTCCACCAATGCCTTTTCTCCCGATTTCGGTCTGGGTTTGGAGTTTAATGCATCCAATATCACAGCTGGAGCATCTTCTACCCATATCAATAGAGGACTAAAAAATTCCACTGTTTTTGCTAATCCAAGGCATTATTTCTTGTATGCAAAATATAAAATACAGCTTGATACTAATTTTTCCATAACTCCTGCCTTACTGGTAAAAAGCAGCGGATTTATTACTCAATATGAATTAAACGCTACTGCCGTTTACAAAGAAAAAATAAGCCTGGGAATAACGTACCGAATTAAAGAATCAATTGTTGGATTAATAGGGGTAAGTATCACTGATGCCTTATTCATAGGTTATTCCTACGACTTTAATGTGAAGCCTGTAAACACATATAGCAGTGGTTCGCATGAAATAATGCTTCAGGCAAGATTAAGTGCTTTAGGTAAGAAAAAACAAGACTATAAATCAGTAAGGTTCTTTTAAAGTGCTGTATGTCAAAATAATACTACTAAACAAAACAATATTTGCCACGAATTGCACGAATTAAAGACATTTTTGATTTTTAATTCGTGAAATTCGTGGCTACTCTCTAACATTAATTAAATTACAAAATGAAAAAAATCCTATCCTTTTCTATTCTGCTTTTTGTGGCAGTATTATTTTCCAATTCTCTTAGTGCGCAGGAACTTAAAAAAACAGAAACCTTCTATGCTGACGGAAAAGTAAAAGAACAGTACCAGGCAGATGAAAAAGGCCTAAAACAAGGCTCCTACACTCTCTTTCAACCTAATGGGAATAAACAATTATTGATTGAATTTAAAAACGGATCAAAGAATGGTAAATTTACTTCCTGGCATTCAAACGGAAAGATCAAAGAAGAATCGAATTACACTGATAATAAGAGAATAGGTAAATACACTGCTTACGATGAACTGGGAAATGTGATTGAAAGTGCAAAATAATTTTGCGACTTTTTGAGTTTACTTTTTCATTCTACAAAAAACTATTAAAGAATCTTTTTTTCGTAAACAATTTAGAACAACAAAGCCTCCTGAACCGGCATATAGTCGTTTCAGGAGGCTTTTTTGATTGTTGATTCCTTACCTTAAATACTCCTTATTTTTTTGTAATTGAGTCCATTCTGAATTAAAAAACCCCTTAATTCATCTTTCTCAAAACCTAAATTACGCTTGCGCAGTCGGCCCGCCAAAATTAAGTGGAAAAGCATTTGGCATCTCTGTATCTTTGATAGGCCCATGAGCTTGTTCAAATTTAGAGATATTATCCTTCAAAGCTTTCATCAGGCGTTTCGCGTGTTGAGGTGTAAGTACGATACGTGACTTTACTTTTGCTTTTGGTATGCCGGGCATCATTTTAATAAAATCAATTACAAATTCAGAATTTGAATGTGTAATAATTGCAAGATTTGAATAAATACCTTCTGCAATTTCTTCGCTTAGTTCAATATTTAATTGATTGCTGTTTTGCTCTTCCATATTTTTTTAGATTTGAGATGTTAGATATTAGATTTGAGACTTTTGATAATTAGATGTAAAATATATTACTTAACATCCAATCTATAAAATCTCATACCTATTTATACGAAATGTAAAATTACTTATTTTTTACTAAAAAAGGGGCAAACATTTCTGCTGCCCCTTTAATCCTTTCTATACAAGGGAGAATCAATCCGAGATCAAAAATCCGAAATCAATTTACGCTTCCGCTTCCAAAGCTTCTTTTTTAGAAGCCATTAGGCGATCGTACTCTTCCTGAGAACCAACGATCATTTTATCGTAAGCTCTTAAGCCGGTACCGGCAGGAATTAAATGTCCAACAATAACGTTTTCTTTCAATCCTAACAAGCCATCTACTTTTCCGCTTATAGCAGCCTCATTTAATACTTTAGTCGTTTCCTGGAACGATGCAGCACTCATAAAGCTATTCGTTTGTAATGATGCACGAGTGATACCTTGTAATACCTGGCTTGAAGTAGCTGGAATTGCTTCGCGCGCTTCAATGGTTTTCATGTCTCTGCGTTTCAATGAAGAATTTTCATCTCTCAATTTACGTGCACTAACGATCTGACCTGCTTTGAACAAGGTTGAATCCCCTGCATCAAGTATAACTACTTTACCATACAAGTTATCATTCTCTTCCATGAACGTTGATTTGTTAACCAATTGTTTTTCAAGGAAAATAGTATCACCTGCTTCGCTGATATCCACTTTACGCATCATCTGACGAACAATTACTTCAAAATGTTTATCATTGATCTTCACACCTTGCAAACGGTATACCTCTTGTACCTCATTCACTAAGTATTCCTGAACAGCAGTTGGCCCTTTGATAGCAAGAATATCACTTGGTGTGATCGCTCCATCGCATAATGGCTCACCAGCTTTGATAAAGTCATTTTCCTGAACCAACGTGTGTTTAGAAAGTTGTACCAGGTATGTTTTCTTTTCACCTGTTCTTGATTCAACATGTACCTCACGGTTACCACGTTTGATCTTACCAAATGATACGATACCATCAATTTCAGAAACAACAGCCGGATTACTTGGGTTACGTGCTTCGAACAATTCGGTTACACGTGGTAAACCTCCCGTGATATCTCCTGTTTTACCAGAAGAACGAGGGATCTTAACAAGGATCTGACCTGCTTCAATCTTAGTGTTGTCGTTTACAATGATATGTGCTCCAACAGGAATACTGTAGGTACGCAATACATCTTTATTTACAACAATTTTGATAGAAGGGTTTTTTGATTTATCACGGCTTTCAACAATAACTTTTTCTTTAAAGCCTGTTTGCTCATCTGATTCTTCGCGGAAAGTAATACCTTCCTCTACGTTATCAAATTCGATCTTACCTGCAAATTCAGAAACGATAACAGCGTTGTACTGATCCCAATCACATATCAGATCGCCTTTTTTAACCTTTCCGTTTGATTTCACATATACTTGTGAACCATAAGGGATATTACCGGTTGTAAGAACAATTCTGGTGTTAGAATCAATAATACGCATCTCAGCCGAACGGCCAATTACAACATCTTCCGTTTGACCGTCAGCGTTTTTACGTTTTACTGTTTTTAATTCGTCAATTTCGATGATACCATCATACTTAGCTTCTAATTTAGATGCTGCTGCAACGTTAGATGCAATACCACCCACGTGGAAGGTACGCAATGTAAGCTGAGTACCCGGCTCACCAATTGACTGTGCTGCAATAACACCAACAGCTTCACCTCTTTGAACCATACGGCCTGTAGCAAGGTTACGTCCGTAACATTTACCACAAACACCGTTTTTGCTTTCGCAAGTTAATACCGAACGGATCTCAACTGCTTCAATCGGAGAAGCTGCAATTTGTTTTGCATAATCTTCTGTCAATTCTTCACCTGCCTCCACAATGATATCTCCTGTTAAAGGGTTATACACATTATGTACAGTAGTTCTACCTAAAATTCTATCGTATAATGATTCAACTATCTCATCATTTTTCTTTAATGCTGTAGCAACCAATCCACGTAAAGTACCACAATCTTCAACTGTGATAATTACATCCTGAGCAACGTCAACCAAACGTCTTGTCAAGTAACCGGCATCAGCAGTTTTTAACGCTGTATCCGCCAATCCTTTACGAGCACCGTGCGTTGAAATAAAATACTCAAGGATCGATAATCCTTCCTTAAAGTTAGAAAGGATAGGGTTTTCAATGATCTCTCCACCACCTGCACCTTTTTGAGGTTTTGCCATCAAACCACGCATACCGCCCAACTGACGAATTTGTTCTTTCGAACCACGTGCTCCTGAATCCAACATCATATAAACCGGGTTGAATCCCTGACGATCAGTAGTTAATGTATTTAATACCTTAGCTGTGATACGTGAGTTAGTGTGTGTCCAGATATCGATCACCTGATTGTAACGCTCGTTGTTGGTAATGAAACCCATGTTGTAGTTTGAAACTACCTCATCAACTTGTTTGTTAGCTTCAGCAACCATTTTACCTTTATCATCCGGTACCATAACATCACCCAGACTAAATGATAAACCTCCGCGGAATGCCATCATAAATCCTAGTTGTTTCATTTCGTCAAGGAACTTAGCTGTTTTAGCCATACCTGTTTCCTTAACAATGTTACCGATAATATCACGTAATGATTTTTTAGTCAACAATTCATTGATATAACCTACTTCTTTAGGCACAACCTGGTTGAACAGGATACGACCAACAGTAGTTTCAATTAATTTGTTTACCAATTTATCACCTTCTTTTACTTGTAAACGTACTTTTACAAATGCATGTAAGTCAACACGTTTTTCGTTATAAGCGATAATAGTTTCTTCCGGAGAATAGAAAGTAAGGCCTTCACCTTTCACTTTTTCATCACCAATAGTTTTCTTGCCTTTGGTCATGTAATACAGACCAAGAACCATGTCCTGAGAAGGTACAGCAACCGGTGCACCATTAGCAGGGTTTAAGATATTATGAGAAGCAAGCATCAATAACTGAGCTTCCAAAATAGCTGCATGTCCCAATGGAACGTGAACCGCCATCTGGTCACCGTCAAAATCCGCGTTGAATGCAGTACACGTTAAAGGGTGTAACTGTATCGCTTTTCCTTCAATTAATTTTGGTTGAAATGCCTGAATACCTAATCTGTGCAATGTAGGAGCACGATTTAAAAGAACAGGATGTCCTTTTAAGATGTTCTCTAAAATATCCCAAACGATAGGTTCTTTTTTATCAACTATTTTCTTTGCAGATTTTACAGTTTTTACAATACCTCTTTCAATCATTTTACGGATGATGAATGGCTTGAATAATTCTGCTGCCATATCTTTTGGCAATCCGCACTCATGTAATTTCAATTCAGGTCCTACAACAATTACCGAACGTGCAGAATAATCAACACGTTTACCAAGTAAGTTCTGACGGAAACGACCTTGTTTACCTTTTAATGAATCAGAAAGTGATTTTAATGCACGGTTTGATTCAGTTTTAACAGCATTTGATTTACGTGAATTGTCGAACAATGAATCTACTGATTCCTGTAACATACGTTTTTCGTTACGTAAAATTACTTCAGGAGCTTTGATCTCGATCAAACGTTTCAAACGGTTGTTACGGATAATAACACGTCTGTATAAGTCATTTAAGTCGGAAGTAGCGAAACGGCCACCATCCAAAGGCACCAAAGGACGTAATTCAGGTGGAATAACAGGTACAATTTTAACAACCATCCACTCAGGACGATTTTCAATATGTGTATTTGCCTGACGGAAACTTTCTACAACCTGTAAACGCTTTAATGCTTCGTTTTTACGTTGTTGAGATGTTTCTGTATTTGCTTTGTGACGTAAGTCGAATGATAAACCATCTAGATCAACGCGGCTCAACAAGGCAACTAATGCCTCTGCTCCCATTTTAGCGATGAATTTATTAGGATCGTTATCATCTAAATATTGGTTATCTTTTGGAAGAGTATCCAAGATATTCAAATATTCTTCTTCTGATAAAAAATCAAGGTAATTGATTCCATCAGCAGATTTAACACCGGCATTTACTACTACATAACGTTCGTAATAAATGATAACGTCTAGTTTTTTAGTAGGTAAACCTAATAAATAACCAATTTTATTAGGTAATGATTTAAAATACCAGATATGAGCAACAGGAACAACAAGACTGATATGTCCCATACGCTCTCTACGCACTTTCTTTTCAGTTACTTCTACACCACAACGGTCACATACGATACCTTTGTAACGGATACGCTTATATTTACCACAAGCACACTCCCAATCTTTTACCGGTCCAAAAATACGCTCACAGAATAAACCACCCATTTCTGGTTTGTAAGTTCTGTAATTGATAGTTTCTGGCTTTACTACTTCACCACTGGAACGCTCTAAAATTGCTTCCGGTGATGAAAGACTGATTGTGATTTTTGTGAAATTACTTTTTAATTTGAGATCTCTTTTGTAAGCCATTTTTTTTCTTTATTTTAAAGTTAAAAAGTTTAATTAGTTCAAAGTTTAAAGTTTAAAAGTTAAAAGTTTCATCTCAGCGACAGAACTTTTTAACTTTCAAACCTTAAATTTTCAAACTTAAATTTAGTCAAGGGCAATATTCAATCCTAAACCTCTTAACTCATGCAACAATACATTGAATGATTCTGGGATTCCCGGAGTTGGCATATTTTCACCTTTAACAATAGCTTCGTATGCTTTTGCACGTCCTACAACGTCATCAGATTTAATAGTAAGGATCTCCTGAAGGATGTTGGCAGCGCCAAATGCCTCAAGTGCCCAAACCTCCATCTCACCAAAACGCTGACCACCGAATTGAGCTTTACCACCCAAAGGTTGTTGTGTAATAAGAGAGTATGGGCCGATTGAACGGGAGTGCATTTTATCATCAACCATGTGACCTAATTTTAACATATAGATTACACCAACAGTAGCCGGCTGATCAAATTTTTCTCCTGTTCCACCATCTGTTAAGAAGGTACGTCCAAAACGTGGTAATCCTGCTTTATCTGACCATTCGTTCAATTGATCAGGACTAGCTCCGTCAAAAATAGGAGTAAAGAATTTTTCACCTAATTTTTGTCCGGCCCAACCAAGAACAGTTTCATAAATCTGACCAAGGTTCATACGGGAAGGTACGCCAAGGGGATTTAATACAATGTCAACGATTGTTCCATCTTCAAGGAAAGGCATATCCTCATCTCTTACGATACGAGCAACAATACCTTTATTTCCGTGACGACCAGCCATTTTATCACCAACTTTCAACTTACGTTTTTTAGCGATATACACTTTTGCAAGCTGAACAATTCCAGCAGGCAACTCATCACCAATGGTAAGTGCGTATTTTTTACGTTTGAAAGAACCTAATAAATCATTGAACTTAATATAATAGTTATGAAGCAAGGTCTTGATCTTTTCATTAACATCTTTATCTGTTGTCCATTTACCCGGATTTACAGTAGAGAAATCAATTTTTTCAAGACTTTTTTGTGTGAATTTTGTGCTTTTAGGAACAACCTCTTCTTTCAACACGTTGAAAACGCCTTGAGAAGTTTTTCCATTCACCAATACAAAAAGTTTATCAATTAATTTTGCTTTCAAAGCAGCAACCTCAATATTGTTTTCTTTGTCGATCTTATCCAACAAAGGTTTTTCTTCTGCTTTGGTTTGCTTATCTTTAATACGTCTTGAAAACAATTTTTTGTCGATAACCACACCACGTAATGATGGAGGCGCTTTCAAAGATGCATCTTTAACATCGCCAGCTTTATCTCCAAAGATAGCGCGTAACAATTTCTCTTCCGGAGAAGGATCTGTTTCACCTTTTGGAGTAATTTTACCGATAAGGATATCACCTTCTTTAACTTCTGCACCAATACGGATCAATCCGTTTTCGTCAAGATCTTTAGTAGCCTCTTCAGAAACGTTTGGAATATCAGATGTTAATTCTTCTAAACCGCGTTTTGTATCACGCACTTCCAGAGAATACTCATCAATATGGATAGATGTAAAGATATCTTCACGTGCAACACGTTCAGAAATTACGATCGCATCTTCAAAGTTGTAACCTTTCCAAGGCATAAACGCAACTTTCATGTTACGTCCAAGGGCTAATTCACCACTTTGAGTTGCGTAACCATCACATAATACCTGACCTTTAGTAACTTTTTCACCTTTCTTAACAGTAGGCTTTAAGTTGATACAAGTACTTTGGTTGGTTTTGCGGAATTTCGTTAAATTATAACGTTTTACATCATCATCAAAACTGATCAGACGATCGTCATCAGTACGGTTGTAACGGATAACAATTTCGTTAGCATCCACGTATTCAACAACACCGTCACTTTCAGCATTGATCAACACACGGGAATCGCGAGCTACTAAAGGCTCTAATCCGGTACCAACAATTGGAGCTTCAGGACGTAACAAAGGTACAGCCTGGCGTTGCATGTTAGAACCCATCAAAGCACGGTTAGCATCATCATGCTCCAGGAAAGGAATCAATGATGCTGCAATAGATGCAATTTGATTTGGAGCAACGTCCATTAGGTTGATCTTACCTGGTTCTACAACCGGGAAATCTCCTTCATAACGAACTTTAACTTTAGCTTCCTTAAAGTTACCCTTCTCATCTATAGGGGTAACAGCTTGAGCTATAATCTTTTGTCCTTCTTCTTCAGCACTTAAATAAGTTACCGGTTTGTCAACATCTACTTTACCATCAGTAACACTCATATATGGTGTTTCGATAAATCCTAGTTTGTTTATTTTTGCAAATACACAAAGAGAAGAGATCAAACCAATATTCGGACCTTCAGGAGTTTCGATAGTACACAAACGACCGTAGTGAGTATAGTGAACGTCACGTACCTCAAAACCTGCGCGCTCACGTGATAAACCTCCAGGCCCTAGTGCTGAAAGTCTACGCTTGTGCGTGATCTCTGCAAGAGGATTGGTTTGGTCCATAAACTGTGATAACTGATTGGTTCCGAAGAACGAGTTGATAACTGAAGATAATGTTTTAGCATTGATCAAGTCAGTAGGTGTAAACACCTCATTATCACGAACGTTCATTCTTTCACGGATGGTACGAGCCATACGTGCTAAACCTACTCCAAACTGTGAATACAATTGTTCACCAACTGTACGAACACGTCTGTTAGATAAGTGGTCAATATCATCCACATCTGCTTTTGCATTGATCAATTCGATCAAATACTTAATGATGCAAATAATATCTTCTTTTGTTAATGTTCTAACAGTGAAAGGTGTCTCCAGGTTCAACTTTTTGTTGATTCTGTAGCGGCCTACTTCACCAAGATCATAACGTTTGTCAGAGAAAAATAATTTATCCACTACCCCACGTGCTGTTTCTTCATCAGGTGGTTCAGCGTTACGCAATTGACGGTAGATATGTTCCACAGCCTCTTTTTGAGAGTTGGAAGTATCTTTTTGCAAGGTATTGTAGATGATGGCATAATCACCAGCATTTACATCTAACTTATGTAAGATCACCGATTTTACATTTGCATCCATAATTAAATCGATGTGGTTATTGTCCAGGATCGTTTCGCGGTCAATAATCACCTCGTTACGTTCAATGGAAACAACTTCACCGGTATCCTCATCTACAAAATCCTCAACCCATGTTTTTAGAACACGAGCAGCTAATTTGCGACCAATAACTGTTTTTAAACCGGCTCTGCTAACTTTTAATTCATCAGCCAGACCGAATATTTCAAGGATCTGTTTATCACTTTCAAATCCGATTGCTCTTAATAATGTTGTTACCGGAAGTTTTTTCTTACGATCGATATAAGCATACATCACGTTATTGATATCGGTAGAAAACTCTATCCAAGATCCTCTGAAAGGGATAACTCTTGCTGAATAAAGTTTAGTACCGTTTGAGTGACGGCTTTGACCAAAGAATACGCCTGGTGAACGGTGTAACTGAGATACAATAACACGTTCTGCTCCATTGATAACGAAAGTACCTTTTGGAGTCATGTATGGAATAGTACCTAAGTAAACATCCTGTACAATGGTTTCGAAATCTTCATGTTCAGGATCAGTACAATACAAACGAACTTTCGCTTTAAGCGGAACGCTGTATGTTAAACCACGCTCAATACACTCTTCAAGAGAGTAACGAGTTGGATCAATAAAATAATCTAGGAATTCGAGCACAAAATTATTTCGTGCATCGGAAATAGGAAAGTTTTCTGCGAAAACTTTATAAAGTCCTTCGTTTTGACGATTTTCAGAAGTAGTTTCTAACTGAAAAAAATCCTGGAACGATTTAAGTTGGATATCTAAAAAGTCAGGGTAATCGATTTGACTTTTAATAGAAGCGAAACTTATTCTTTGTTTTTTTTTATTTGGAGTCAAGGTGCTTAGGATTTATTTGGTTGATTAAAGAATTTAGCGAATAAGTTTATAAAATAATCAAGCTTTTAATAAAATAATAAGATTAAACCGGTTGTTTTAGTTAAATCATTTATCAGGCTCAGCCTTAATAACTTATAACACAATTAACAAATTTAATTCATTTTATTTAAATAAAAATCCAATCAGATCTTATTTAACTTATTTTAACCATTTGAATTCAAAAATAAACAACAAAAGGGTATAGATCACAACCCGATTTTTGATCGGAGTTGAGCTCTATACCTTATAGGTTGTGTATAAGCAACAGTTTATTATTTAACTTCAACCTTTGCTCCTGCTTCCTCTAATTGTTTTTTTACTGCTTCAGCATCTTCTTTAGAAACACCTTCTTTGATTGGTTTTGGAGCGCCATCAACTAAATCTTTAGCTTCTTTTAAGCCAAGTCCTGTTAAATCTTTTACAATTTTAACTACACCTAATTTAGCTGCACCTGCTTCAACAAGAATTACATCAAAAGTAGTTTTTTCTGCTACTGCTGCTGCGCCACCGCCAGCTACTGGAGCTGCTGCTGCTGCTGCTGCTGGTTCAATACCATGCTCATCTTTTAAAATTTTAGCTAACTCATTAACTTCTTTAACAGTTAAGTTTACTAGTTGCTCAGCGAAAGCTTTTAAATCTGCCATTTTATTTATTGTTTTAATTATTAATTACTATTTTATTAAATTATTTTATTGTAATGTTCATGTAAGCTTTTAACTACTATTAGTTCTTGATTTTCAGATAAATATATATTACTATATCTATTTATCCTTTAGGGAAAATTCAGACTAAACATAGCAGAAAGTTCAAAATTTATTCTGGTTTTTCAGAAAGGGTTTTAACGATACCAGCTAATTTGCCACCACTCGATTTAAGAGCAGAAATAACATTTTTAGCAGGTGATTGAAGTAATCCAAGGATCTCACCAATCATTTCGTTTTTAGATTTAATGCTTGCTAATACATCTAATTGATCATCACCAATATAAACACATTCTTCAACATAAGCCGCTTTCAAAAGTGGTCTATCGTTTTTCAAACGAAATTCTTTGATAAGTTTAGCAGGATCGCTTCCAACTTCTGAAAACATAATTGCTGTAGAACCTTTCAAAGAACCTAATAATGGTTGGTACTCTTTAGCTGTACTGCGTTCCATTGCTAACTTCAACAATGAATTTTTCACTACAAGCATTTGAATGTTTTTGGTAAAACATATTCTTCTTAAAGCTGACGTTTTTACAGCATTTAATGAAGAAATATCGGTCAAATAGAAATGAGTGTTGTTTGCCAATTGTTCAACCAGGGAATCTATTACTTTTGATTTATCTTCTTTTTTCATTTCTGTTAATTTTATTTACATCGTGGAAGCCGTTGCAAATGGTTGTTTTATTTTAAAATTAAAATTACCCTAAAAACTTAGTATCGATCTGGATACTTGGACTCATAGTAGAAGACAAATAAACACTTCTAACATAAACTCCTTTTGCTGAAGAGGGCTTTAATTTCATTATTGTTTGTAACAATTCATTTGTATTTTCGGCAAGTTTATTGCTATCGAATGATACTTTACCAACTAAGGCTTGTACGATACCGGCTTTATCTACTTTAAAATCGATCTTACCTCCTTTAGCGTCAGTTACAGCTTTACCAATATCCATAGTAACTGTACCTGTTTTAGGGTTTGGCATTAAACCTCTTGGCCCTAAAACACGACCCAATGCACCTACTTTACCCATAACTGAAGGCATAGTAATGATTACATCAACATCTGTCCAGCCGCCTTTGATTTTTTCGATATATTCATCTAAACCAACAAAGTCAGCACCTGCAGCAGTTGCTTCAGCTACTTTATCAGGAGTACAAAGCACTAATACGCGCATTGTTTTACCAGAACCATGTGGTAAAGAAACGCTACCACGAACCATCTGATTCGCTTTACGTGGATCAACACCCAAACGTACGCTTACATCAACCGATGAATCGAATTTTGTAGTGGTGATATCTTTAATAATTTTAGTAGCTTCTGCCAATGAATATGATTTTGTAGCATCATACTTTGACATGGCCAATTTTCTGTTTTTTGAAATTTTAGTCATTTTTATTAATTTGTGATGTGCAAACGTTCTTTAAAAGGAACTCCATCTGTTTATAAAAGTTAAAAGTTTTAAAGTCAAAAATTAAAAGAGTCAAAACTTAACAAATATCTTATGACTTCTGACTTTTTTCTCTTTTAAATTATTTCTTCAAAGGTGATTCACCTGTAACAGTTAACCCTAAACTGCGAGCAGTTCCGGCAACCATACTCATTGCTGATTCGATAGAAAAACAATTCAAATCGGGCATTTTTGCTTCAGCAACTTCACGGATCTGAGCCCAGGAAATATTACCTACTTTTAAACGATTTGATTCTTTCGAACCTGTTTTTACTTTTGATAACTCCAACAACGATATTGCTACCGGTGGGTTTTTAAGGATAAATTCAAACGATTTATCTTTATAAACTGTAATAATTACAGGAATTACTTTACCAGCTTTATCCTGAGTTCTAGCATTAAATTGCTTACAAAACTCCATGATGTTCACACCTTTTGCACCTAATGCAGGACCAATTGGTGGTGCCGGGTTTGCAGCTCCTCCTTTTATTTGCAACTTAACCATTGCACCTATTTCTTTTGCCATTTTGTTTTTGTAGTATTATGTATTTAGTATTATGTACTGTGTATTAATTTTATGTATAAAGGGAAGCTTGATACTTTGTACTTAATACTTTGTACTTTAAAATTTAACCTTCTTTTTCTACTTCCATGTAACCTAATTCCAATGGAGTTTTTCTGCCAAAAATTTTCACCATTACTTCCAACTTCTTCTTCTCTTCATTTACTTTTTCAATAGTTCCGGTGAAACCATTGAATGGCCCGTTTATTACTTTTACTGTTTCACCAACAATGAAAGGAATGTTTAATTGTGCATCGCTTCCTTCAAGAACATCAACAGTTCCTAAAATACGATTTACTTCTGCCAAACGCATTGGAACAGGTAAACCACCTTTTGTTTCACCTAAAAATCCAATAACCCCTGTAATATTTTTTATAACGTGAGGCACTTCGCCCACTAATGATGCTTCAATTAAAATATACCCACTATAAAAAGGACGCTCTTTGCTAACCTTTTTACCATTGCGTATTTGATAAATTTTTTCGGTAGGGATTAAAATCTGAGAAACAAAGCTGCTTAATCCCAAACGGTTGATCTCTACTTCAATATATTGTTTTACCTTTTTTTCCTGACCGCTTATAGCTCTCACAACGTACCACTTTTTAGTAGTGTCAGTAGTTTTTGCTTGCTCGCTTTTTGTTTGCTCGACCATTTTATTAAAGTATGTATTAAGTATTACGTATTAAGAGTCTTTTTTAGGAAAATAATTGATATACAGATTCCATTCCTTTATTAAATGCAAAATCCATAACAAATACTAAAAGTGCAATGATCACAGAAGCGATCATTACCACAATTGCACTGCTTTGCAATTCACCCCAGGTTGGCCAACTTACCTTGTGAAAAAGCTCATTGGTAGTTTCGTTAATGTAAGTTTTGAAGTTGCTCATATTTTTTTTAGTTTAAAGTTGGAAAGTTTAAAGTTCAAAGTAGCCGGTTTAAACCTTCTAACTTTTAACTTTTAAACTTTTAACTTAATCTTGCACAGGTGGAGAGATTCGAACTCCCATCAAAGGTTTTGGAGACCTCTATTCTACCCTTGAACTACACCTGTTTACTTCTCCAAATCGTGTTATCCAAACCTCAAAAAATATGTTTTTGAAGCACACCCATTATTTAGTAGAAAACAGCACCCCGATATTTCGGGGCACTGTTATGCTACATTTTTTTATTATTTATTACTTGATGATCTCAGTTACCTGACCAGCACCAACTGTTCTACCACCTTCACGGATCGCAAAACGTAATCCTTTATCCATCGCAACCGGTACAATTAATTTAACTGTAATTGTTACGTTATCACCAGGCATAACCATGTCACGACCTGTTGGTAAATCAATTTCTCCAGTTACGTCAGTTGTAC
This sequence comes from Bacteroidia bacterium, assembly GCA_030654175.1. Taxonomy (GTDB): domain Bacteria; phylum Bacteroidota; class Bacteroidia; order 2-12-FULL-35-15; family 2-12-FULL-35-15; genus 2-12-FULL-35-15. The sequence continues at coordinate 507,925 of JAURXZ010000008.1, read as the reverse complement.
GTAAGTAAAACTGAGGACGGTATTTATTGTGGAATGGAGTGTGACGTCCACCTTCTTCTTTTTTCAAAACATAGATCTCAGCTTTGAATTCAGTGTGAGGAGTAATTGAACCTGGCTTAGCGATAACCATACCTCTACGGATATCTTTTTTATCAACACCACGTAACAATAAACCTACGTTATCACCAGCTTCTCCACGATCCAAGATCTTACGGAACATTTCAACACCTGTGATTACTGACTTCATCTTTGTATCTTGCATTCCAAGTATTTCAACCTCATCACCTGTGTTGATAACACCTGTATCTATTTTACCAGTAGCAACAGTACCACGACCAGTGATCGTAAATACATCTTCAACCGGCATCAAGAATGGTTTGTCAATTTCACGAACAGGAATAGGGATATATGCATCCACAGCATCCATTAAGTCCATGATTTTATCAATCCATTTTGGATCTTTGTTCAAACCACCTAAAGCAGAACCTTGAATGATTGGAGTATTTTCACCATCAAATTGATAGAAAGTCAACAATTCGCGGATTTCCATTTCAACAAGTTCTAACAATTCTGGATCGTCAACCATATCCACTTTGTTCATAAACACAACAATTTTAGGAACACCAACCTGACGAGCTAAAAGAATATGTTCACGAGTTTGAGGCATTGGACCATCAGTAGCAGCTACAACAAGGATAGCACCGTCCATTTGGGCAGCACCTGTAACCATGTTCTTAACATAATCCGCGTGACCCGGACAGTCAACGTGAGCATAGTGACGTTTTGCAGTTGAATATTCTACGTGAGAAGTATTAATGGTGATACCACGAGCTTTTTCTTCAGGTGCATTATCAATTGAAGAGAAATCTCTTACTTCTGATAGACCTTTTTCAGCTAATACAACAGTAATTGCTGCGGTTAAGGTAGTTTTACCGTGGTCAACGTGACCGATTGTTCCTATGTTTACGTGTGGTTTGGAACGGTCGTATTTTTCTTTAGCCATTGGGTTATGTTATTTATTAAATTGTTTTTCTATTATTTATTTACTTGTTTACGTTTTTTTTTAAATTGAAAAATTTATTGTTGAACCAACAATAAAAATTCATTTCATCTATCCAATCCCATTAAGAGCTGTTGAGCAGGATTGAACTGCCGACCTCTTCCTTACCAAGGAAGTGCTCTACCGCTGAGCTACAACAGCTTAATGAAAAGCTCAATAGCATTAAAAATTAAAAAAAAGAGCGGAAGACCGGGCTCGAACCGGCTACCCTCAGCTTGGAAGGCTGACGCTCTACCAAATGAGCTACTTCCGCTTTTGAAACTTCAAAACCCGACACTTGAAATGCTTGCGCAAACCAAATTGAGTTTATCCGTTTTTTTAATGTGTTATAAAAGAACTATGTTAAAGAACTAAACTAATTATTTTCAAAAAAATAAATTCCAATTTTTATTTCTCCCAAAAAAAATTGTGGGGAGAGAAGGATTCGAACCTTCGAAGTCGAAACAACAGATTTACAGTCTGTCCCATTTGGCCACTCTGGTATCTCCCCGACTTATATTCTACAAAATAGAACAAATAACAAAAAATAGAGCCGATGGAGGGATTCGAACCCCCGACCAGCTGATTACAAATCAGCTGCTCTGGCCAACTGAGCTACATCGGCTTATTTTGTCAGTACTGCTATAATTTAAAAGAACTATAAATATTTTTTGTATTGTTAGTTTTGGAGAAATTTCAATGATACTCCTCAAAAACGGATTGCAAAAGTAAGAATTAATTACAGAGTAACAATGTTTTTTTACTTTTTTTTCAAAAAAAAATGCCCCGATCTTTAAAACCGGGGCAAATTTAGCCAAAAATTTGAATAAAATGGTTTAAATTCCTTGAATTTTCTCTTTATGTTTTTTCACCTGAATTTTTAATGCATCAATAGTTGTATCTACTGCTTCTTCAAAACTCTTGCAATTTTTTTTTGCGAAAAGATCATTACCTGCAATATGCACTTTTATTTCAGCTACTTTATTATCTACAGTACTTGATTTATCAAGGCGAAGCGTAACATCACTGCTTATGATACCATCATAATAATGTGTTAGTTTATCAATACGTTCTTGTATAAATTCTACAAGTTTTTTGTCTGCATCAAAATGCACTGATTGAATTTTAATTGTCATAATTAGTTCTCCTATATTAAATTGTTAACTAAGCATTTTTTGAGTTCTTCAGAGCGAAGTAATATGTTACTGCGAATGTACAAATAAATTTTTGTAAACCCTTGAACATTTCGTTGAAATTATAAAAAACTGTGATTTTTTTCCTTTTTATTGTAAAAACTGTGTGTTATAATTTATGATCCTGAGTTCGATTTATTGGTCAACGCAGAATTATTGGGGCGTTTCCCTTTCTAAAGAGAAAGGGGCGGGCTTGGAGTTTATCCTGAGCGAAGCCGAAGGGCTTCAATCTTACCTACCGCCTAATGGCGGCAGGCAAGGATTTACGCTGCAATCCCTAACGCAGCATTATCAATACATTTATAAATTACTTAGTAACTCATGGATTTGGCTTTTTTGAAAAAACTGTGTGTTTTTCTTTTGTCTTGATACCCTTCGGCAAGCTCAGGACAGGCGCCAGAAACAAAAAATCAAGAAAGGATAATCGGGCTAGCACACAGTCCAACGCTGCTCCGTATCCTTTCCTCCTCAGGCGCTTTTCCAAATAGATTCTGTCAAAAGGAGAGAGAAAAAATCGCCAACGCTTTTACTGTTTAATTATCCGATAATTAAGTGATTGTTTAGAGCCATTTACTCTTACGATATAAATACCATTTGGTTGCTGGCTTAGATCTACCTCACCCCCAGCCCCTCTCCAATTGGAGAGGGGAGTAAGGGGTGAGGTATAAATTTTTTCACCAAGTATATTATAAATTGATAGTTGATAATTGTCATGTCCATTATCAATTTGTATTTTAAACTTACCATTGCCAGGATTTGGGTATACGCTTATGGAAGCATTCGTTTGAATTTCCTTTATTGAAGCTGTTTGTGTGTATTCATTTATTGTTGTATTTGTAACAATTGGCGGATTGTAATCAAAATAAATATAGGCGGTGTTTTGTATTTGTGTGCCTAAAGGTAAACTAGGCTTTGGTTTAACGCGGTATTGCACAAAACCTTTAGAACTTTCCAAATTACTGGTGCTATCGGGTAACATTATATTCGGGAACCGGACAGTAAGTATTTTATTTTGTATGGAAATGGTATTATGATGGCTGTAATTTATTATCTGAAAAGTTTCCATATCCAAATTATTACTTAATGTATCCACCAAACGAATGTTGAAAGCAGGCGCAGTTCCTGTGTTTTGAAAGTGAATGGTGTAGGTGAACCAATCCTGGTAGCCGGGTAAAACATTTACAGGATATACTTCTTTTAAATTGGGATCATAGGAATTGATTACCTGATAACAAAATTGATAGTTATTGTTTGAAATATTATTATCGCCATTAATAGGTGTAACGGTTACATTTACACAAATCTGATCTCCTGCTTGTGCGGTAGTATCGGTGGTAAATAATAATCCGAAATCCTGTGCATTGTTGATTGTGCCAAAATCAGCAATGGTATAGGTAAAAACATTACCTGTTATAGTTGGAGTAAGCGCACCCAATGCAATACCTGTATATGTTACGGGACCAGTTACTGTAATTTGTACCTGACCGCTAATGCCATTTGCACAATTCAAATTATACCATTGGCTCATATCACCTGCAACAACACTCAGCTCATGTTGCTGCCCCGGAAATACCGAACCACTTTGAAAAACAGACTGAACTCCAACGTCAAAACCAAGTTTACACGTAATAGCAAAATTTATATCGGTTGCTAATGGATTGCCATTTGTAAGAGTTACAGTTGAATCAATGCCGGGATAAGCGCATTGTACGGTGAAAGGCATTCCTGCTGTATCTATTTTTGCTAAGTATGTTGCCACAGAAGCAGAGAAATTGTAAATGCCATTTTCGAGTGAATAGGCTTGGCTCAAGAGGCTGTTGATATTGTCGTATAGAATTATAGGAATGTTTGCTAAGATTAAATCACTTGGGCCTCTTATACAATTTGTATTATTATCTTTATAGGTATAACCTACAATGCCAAGTGCGCTTGGGCAACCTAAAGTATTATTTAAAGAATCCCCAGTGACACATAAAGGATAAGCCAAGGTGCCCGAATTCATTACAGGAACGTAATTAGGGAGACAAGTAAACGGGTTTGATGTGATAGAAAAAAAATTGGTATCTATTAGAGTACTTGGAAATTTAGGGAAACAAGAAATATTATTATTATTACAAACTAGTGATGTTAGGGCACTTGGTAAAGTTGGAAGAGTTGTTAACTGATTGGAGGAGCAATATAATTTAGTAAGGGAGTTAGGCAAAGAAGGTAGACTTGTTAACTGATTACCACTGCAATTTAAATACGAAACAGAATTTGGCAAGGAAGGAAGGCTTGTTAGCTGATTGTTTGGGCAAAATAAATTAAAAAGCGAAGCAGGGAGAGTGGGGAGGCTTGTTAATTGATTGGAAGAGCATTCCAATTCAGCAAGCATGTTTGATAAAGCAGGAAGATTCGTTAATTGATTGCCAGAGCAATTTAAATATTGAAGCGAACTTGGTAAAGAAGGAAGGCTCGTTAACTGGCTATATGCACAATGTAAATAAATGAGTGAACTTGGTAAAGCTGGTAGGCTAGATAATTGATTGGAGCCACAATAAAAAGCTTGAAGCGAATCTGGCAAGGGAGGAAGACTTGTCAACTGATTGGTATTGCAATATAAAATTGTGAGTGAAGTAAAATATTGAATACCTGTTAAATCAGAAATATTCATGCCATTAACACTAACAGATGTATTATTTTGAATAGCAGCGCAAGTAGTATCCATAAGGTTACCATTCATACAAGTAGGGAAATTAGTTTGAAGATACGCAACAAAATTAGTATCCGGTATAGTTACATAATTTTGGGCTTTTGAAGCAAAGTTCATTGCTATCAGAAGGCAAATAAGAGTAATTTTTGTTTTCATGGCGGTAATTTTATATTTGTTCAAAAATAAAAAACAAAAATCCTGTTTATAATGAAAACTATTAAGCGGTAAGAAACACCATCTAAGTGGTTGATTTTTTTTTATTAATTGATTTTAAAAATTGCCACCACCCTACCCTTTCGGATGTGCTTGTTTGTGTATGTTTTTCAGTTTTTCAACTGTATTATGCGTGTAAACCTGTGTTGCGGAAAGGTTGGCGTGGCCCAACAATTCTTTGATCGCGTTTAAATCCGCTCCGTTATTAAGCATGTGTGTGGCAAATGTATGGCGCAACACATGCGGACTTTTTTTATTTACAGTGGTTATTTGTGAAAGGTAGGCGTTTACTATCCGGTAGACAAATTTTTCATACAATTGCTTGCCATTTTTATTGATAAACAAAAATTCATCATTCAAATCAGCTTTAGCTGTTATGTATTGTTGAATTTGATCTTTCAAAATAGTATTAAATGGAATGATGCGTTCTTTATTACGCTTTCCGAGTACTTTTATCTGGCATAGATACAGGTCCACATTGGATTGTTTGAGATTAATAAGTTCGGATAATCGAATACCGGTAGCATAAAAGAGCTCGATTATTAATTTATTACGCTGTCCCTCAAAATCGTCACCAAAAACAGTATCATCAAGGAGGGTATCCATTTTTTCTTTTTCTATAAAAACGGGTAATCGTTTGGATGTTTTTGGTGAAAGGATCTTCAACATTGGATTTTCAGTTACTATGCTTTGTCGCAATAAAAATTTATAGAAAGTTTTAAGTGTAGTGATTTTGCGGTTTACCGAGCGGGGAGATATTTTTTGCTCCATTAAACTAACGATCCAGGAGCGGATAATGGTATGATTTACTTCTGCTATTTTGGTTATTTCGTAAGTGGTGCTTAGGTAGGTAACAAACTGTTTTATATCATTAGAATAGGCTACTAATGTATGTTTGGAAGCTCGTTTCTCATATTGGATGAATTCCAGAAATCCACCCTTGCATGCATCTATATCCATGAAAGTTTATGTATAAAGGATATTGTTATATACTACAATGTTACATAAATAAGAAAGAGGAAAAATTTATATTCTTTAACGTACATAACCTTATTAAAGTTATGCAGCAATAAAATAAATTTTTCCTCTTTCGAGATATAGTATTGAAAAGAGAACTATTGTTCTTCTTCGTTTCTTTGCATTTGTTCTTTGTAAATCGCTTTTTTCTTTCCTTCGCGGTATACAATAGATGGCTTAGTGAATTTTGAACGTTCACGTAATTCTTTTACAACACCTGTTTTTTCAAATTTCTTTTTGAATTTCTTTAGTGCTTTTTCGATTGCTTCACCTTCTTTAATTGGTACAATTAGCATGTTGTTATTTTTAGATTTGTTGAATTTTTGATTTTAATTTTTGTCAGTTCTTTCAAACTGGGGATGCAAATGTAAGAATATTATGATAATTAAAAAAATAAATATTAAAAAAAGCTGAAAAGGCAAAATCTTAACAAAAAATAAAAGTTCACCACTAAGGCACTAAGAACACTAAGAAAAAATGATTTTTTGTAAATTTAAAACTTAGTGTATCTCAGTGTTCTAAGTGCCTTAGTGGTAAAAACCAATACTGATAAATGGTAGCACAAGGCAATTATTTAACATTTATTTCAAAATCTCTCTTGCAATTACTATTTTTTGAATTTCAGATGTACCTTCACCAATGGTGCAAAGCTTGGAGTCACGGAAATATTTTTCGGCAGGGTAATCTTTAGTATAACCGTATCCACCAAAAATCTGTACTGCTTCTGTTGCAGCTCTTACGCATACTTCAGAGGCATAATACTTCGCATAAGCGCCTTCTTTGGTCATTTTTAATCCCTGGTTTTTTCTATCCGCAGCAGAGAATGTTAATAGTTCAGCGGCTTCAATTTCTGTTGCCATACTTGCCAATTTAAAGGATATTCCCTGAAAATGAGAGATCGGTTTCCCAAACTGTTCACGCTCTTTAGAATATTTTATGGATGCTTCCAAAGCACCTTTTGCAATACCCACAGCCAACGAGGCAATAGAAATACGCCCTCCATCAAGTACTTTCATTGCTTGCATAAAGCCTTCGCCTTCTTTACCTAACATCTGATCTTTATGTACACGGCAATTATCAAAAATAAGTTCAGCTGTTTCTGAGGCACGCATCCCTAATTTATTTTCTTTTTTTCCTGATTTTAAACCAGGAGTTCCTTTTTCGATAATAAAGGCTGACATTGCTTTATTATCGCCTTTTTCACCGGTACGAACTATTACAACAGCTACATTTCCAGAAATAGCATGTGTAATAAAATTTTTCGAACCATTGATTATATAATGGTCTCCATCTTTTTTAGCGTTTGAAGCCATGCCACCTGAATCGGATCCGGTACCGGTTTCTGTTAAGCCCCATGCTCCTATCCATTCTGCTGTAGCTAATTTAGGGAGGTATTTCTTTTTTTGTTCTTCGTTACCAAATGCTAAAATATGACCTGTACATAATGAGTTATGCGCTGCCATTGAAAGTCCGATGGAACCACAAATTTTACTCAGTTCAACAATTGCAGTCACATACTCGGTATACGAAAAGCCTGAACCACCATATTCTGTTGGTACAAGTACCCCCATCAATCCAAGTTCACCTAACTTTTTAAATACTTCTACCGGAAATTCCTGAGACTCGTCCCATTCCATCATTTTAGGACTAATATGATCCTTACCAAATTTCTTAATCATATCAGCAATCATTTGCTGGTTTTCGTTGATGCTAAAATCCATATTTGTTTTTTATTTAGGTTGCAAAAATATGAAATTAATTGGATAGTTCTTTTTCAAGTTTGAAATTATAAAATAAAAGGCGATCCCGAACCAGAGACCGCCTTTGATATTGGGAAGAAATAATTTATTTGATCGTTATGGTAAATCCGGCTAATGTTACTATTGCACCATTTTTGTCATTATCATCAAATACCTGAGCTTGTATTTCTTTGAACACAATGGTACCACCCGATTTTACCTTTTTTATCATAGACCTCATTTGTTGAGTAAAGACTCCACTAGTAGCATCTTCTACCATAACTAAACCATTTAATTTGGTTGTCATACGAAAACTTTTTAAAACATATTTTCTATTGTCCGTTTGAAGTTCCCCTGAGGCCAGTAATTCACCTTTTGACATTTTTTCGACTTGAAAGTCATTGCCTGCAATTATAGCATGAATGTTTTCAGATGATTTAGGATTAGGACCACCTTCCTTCGCATAAGAAAAAGAAAGCATCATTAATGCTGCTGCGGGAATAGCAATTGTTAGCTTTAGCCTTGCTATTTTCCCAGATCTTGATTTTGTTATCATGGCGATTCTGTTTTTTAGGTTAGACATATTAAAATTATTACTTAACTGAAATCCAATGTTGTTTAAAATCTGTTTATTGATAAGCACTTCGTAATCATGACTTGTAAATTCCTTATTGTTTAACACTTCATTATCTGCAATGTGCTCATGCACTTCTTTTAGCTTTTTATTATATAAATAAACAAAAGGATTGAACCAAAATAGTATCCCCAGCAATTCCATCAATAAATTATCAAGCGTGTGAAATTGGTTAATGTGGGCCATTTCATGTTTAATGATCTGTTCAATTTCTTTATCAGATAAGCTAACTGTATTGTCCCATAAAATATATCCGAAGAATGAAGAAGTAGGATATTGACCATTTGTACATATTAAATAATGTCTGTTCAGTACAGATATTTCTCCTTTTCGGATAAAAAGCATCAAGCGAAAAAATTGATATATGAATTTTGCTAAAACAAATGCAGCAATAACTATATATATAATCCATAAGATGAAAAGAACATCAATGCGACTTTCAATTTTATCTTCTACCATATTTGTAACAGTTTGTATGGGTTCAACAATTGTTTGCAGTGGAACAGAAATATATGGCTGTATTGCTTCATGTTTTATTTGTATTGATGGAATGAGCAATGATAAAAGAACAGAACAAAGCAGGTATGTCCTGTTTAAATTGAAATAAGTTTCCTTTTTCAGAAAAAGTATATAAACAAAATAGAAAAAAAGTTGGCAAATGCTTGCTTCAAGCAGATAAACCAGAAAATGATTATTCATTTGATTTCTTTTTATTTATGGTTTTTAAAATCTCATTAAGGTCTTTTATATCAATATCGTTTTCCTTAACAAAGTAGGACATTAAATTCTCTGTTGATCCACTGAAATAATTTTTGAAAATATTTTTAAAAGCAAAACTTCTATATTCTTTTTTAGATACGAGAGGGAAATATTCATGCGTTTTACCATACGCTTTATGATCGATGAATTTTTTTTCTTCCAGTATTCTTACAATAGTTGAAACAGTGGTGTAAGCAGGAAGAGGTTTTGGAAATTCAGCGATAATATCTTTAATAAATCCTTTTTCAATTTTCCAAAGCGCTTGCATTACCTGTTCTTCCGCTTTTGTTAATTCTTTCATAAAATTTTTTGATTTCAATTACAATGTAAAGGTATAACTAATATTTTAGTTATACAACTATTTACATAGTTATTTTACTAAATATTTAGTTAATGAGTGTTTTTGAATGATTTACCAGATACTGGATTTCAAGGAAGTGGTGTCAGAAATCAATTATGTTCACACCGGAGACAGGCTTCAGCTGTGTTCTTTAAGGGGTTTCTATTGTTCTCTTTTATGTTTTTATGTAAACCTTATCGCTATTGGTATTTCTCAATAGTTAGTTTAACTTCTTGGACATTTTCATGGTTTTTGAAAAAAAATTAGTCACTTCCGTTATTTTAGGCTCCTGCTCGTTTCTCTTTCAATATCTTTCTTTTTAATATCATCGCGCTTATCATATAGCTTTTTACCCTTTGCCAATGCTATTTCCAGCTTGGCGTATCCTTTTTCACTAATAAATAAACGTAAAGGAATAATCGTTAATCCTTTATCCTTTAATTTGCCCTGAAGCTTATCCAGTTCCCTCTTATTGAGTAATAGTTTGCGGTCACGTTTTTCACCCACATTATTATATGTCCCGTTAAAATATGGGGCAATGTGCATGTTACGGATAAATAATTCATCATTTAAAAACACGCAAAAAGCATCGTTAATGTTCGATTTAGCTTCCCGTACTGATTTTATTTCTGTTCCGGTCAATTGAATACCGGCAACATATTTATCAATAAATGAATATTCAAAAGACGCTTTTTTATTTTTTATATTAATAGAATTTTCAGAGGCCATAAGATTACAAAGGTAATAAAACAATCACCTTAATGCCTCAGCTTTGGGAATGAAAGAAAAAATAAAATTGCAAATCATTTCTTCGAAAAAAAGAATTTGCATCCCCTTCCCTATTGCTGAATGGTAAAATAATAGTTTATCACCTCACAATCAAAACCGGAACTTTCACATTATGTCTTACCGCATCAAGGGTAGTTCCAAAGATAACATCTTTTAAGGCTCTGTGACCATGGGCGCCCATCACGAGCAGATCACATGAGGTATTATTTACAATTTCGGGAATACTTTTTTTAGGGTTACCAAAACCAAGTTTAGTTTCGATCTTATAGCCTTTAGAAACCAGTTCCAATCTGTATTTTTCCAGATTTTCTTTATCGGATACTGTTTCAAGATCATCAATTTCCTGATCCATCAATCGTGCTCCGGCTGTTTCAACAATATGTATCAGAATATATTCGGCACTTTTCCCTCCTTGAGCAAATGCATAGCTGATGGCCTTACTGTCGCTTTTGCTAAAATCCACAGTGATGGCGATCTTGTTATATTTCAACATAGGAAGAATTTCAAGTTCTTCGGGAGTGCCATCAGGAACCTTGTTCTCTCCAATGCTTTGTCTTTTAAATAAAGGGCTGAAAGTGATGTATAATAATAAAAATGCCGCTGCAATTATTAAGGGAACAACAGTAACATATAAAATGAATGGATTTTCTACAGTCCCCAACCATTCCTTAACCGTTTCAAACACAAGTTTCGCATTCAATCCTACAATTATTATGGCAACAATCCAGGCACAGATTTTTACCCATGTTTTGTTTGCAAATATTCCCATATGTTTTTTATCACTTGTTAAGTGAATAAGAGGAATAATAGCGAACCCCAGTTGCATGCTCAAAATAACCTGACTTAAGATCAATAATTCACCGGTTGCCTCTTCACCAAATATGGAAATAACCAATAAGGCAGGTATAATAGCGATCATTCGGGTTATTAATCTTCTTAACCAGGGTTGAATACGTATATTTAAATAACCCTCCATTACGATCTGACCTGATAAGGTGCCTGTTAATGTGGAGCTTTGCCCTGCAGCGATCAAGGCCACAGCAAATAAAAGGGGTGCAAGATGAGTTCCAAGAACACCTTCAAGCAATTTATAAGCATCCTGAATTTCAGCAACTCCAAATCTACCTGTTGAATAAAAAGCGCTTGCAGCAAGGATAAGAATAGCAGCATTTACAAATAAAGCCAGATTTAATGCGATACTGGTATCTATAAAATTAAATTTTATTGCTTCCTTAATTCCCTTAGGTGTTCTGTCGAGTTTACGGGTTTGAACAAGTGAAGAATGTAAGTATAAATTATGCGGCATAACAGTAGCACCGATAATACCAATAGCGATATAAAGTGCCTGATCGTTGGGAATAGAAGGTATAAAACCTTTTATCAATTCGGCCCCATCGGGTTGAGCAAAATACATTTCTGCTATAAAAGCAAAACCAATAGTGGCAACCAAAGCCAGAATAAAAGCTTCCATTTTACGGATGCCATGCTTCTGTAACACCAATAGAAGCAACGTGTCCAGTACTGTAATAGAAACACCTGCTAAAAGGGGAATGTTAAATAATAATTGTAAACCTATTGCCATTCCTATCACTTCGGCCAGGTCACAGGCTGCAATGGCGATCTCGGCTAATATCCAGTTGCAAAAATTTACCACCCGCGGATAAGTAGCCCTGGAAGCTTGTGCCAGGTCGAGTCCCCTCACCAATCCCAATCTGGCACTTAAACTCTGAAGAAGCAATGCCATGACGTTGCTCATTAAAAGCACCCATAATAATTTATAACCAAACTGACTACCACCTGCAATATCGGTAGCCCAGTTGCCCGGATCCATATAACCAACACTTATTAAATAGGCCGGTCCCATATAGGCAAAAAGCTTCCGCCAGAAACTGCTTTTATCTGTATGTACACTCGAATGTACTTCCTCCAGTGATTTTCTTGAACCGTTTCTCATAATTTATTTAATGATCACTAAAATATTTTTTGCAACATCATTACTTATAAAAATAGAAGCGCCTTTATTTATTGTAATTTGAAGAGAACGATCAAATTCAATGATCTCTTTTATTTTAATTTCACTTCCTAAAGCAATGCCTGATCTATCCAAATATTGCAAGAATGCTGTGGAGTGATCAACTACACCGGTCATAATACAAACATCATTTTTTTTGAACTTTGATAATAAATGTGATTTAGGAATATTTAATTTCCCTTTCGCATCCGGTATTGGATCCCCATGAGGATCTACTTTAGGGTAGTTTAAAAATTTATCAATTTCTTCGATCAGTTTATCCGAATTAATATGTTCCAATTGTTCGGCTACATCGTGTACTTCATCCCACTTAAAATCGAGCTTTTCCACCAAAAACATTTCCCACAGGCGGTGTTTTCTGATGATGTTAAGAGCCACTTTTTCACCTTTTGGAGTAAGCGTAACGCCCTGATATTTTTGATAATTGATCAGTTTTTTATCCGAAAGCTTTTTAAGCATATCTGTTACGGATGCAGCTTTGGTACTCATCTTTTCAGCGATGGCGTTGGTGCTGACAACATCGCCTTCCTGTTCAATGAGTTTATAAATGGCTTTGAGATAATTCTCTTCTGTAAATGAGTGCATCAATACAATGATTTTAGACAAAATTACAAAATAATTTTAAATTAATAATAAATAATTTTTAGACTAATCTAAATTATTATTTATATTTGTATAAAATATGAGAGATATGAAGCTGATTTTATTATTAAACCTGTTATTTGCCTTGTCTGTTAATGGGCAAACCGGAAGTATAAAAGGGAAAATCACAAGTGATAATAAGCCTGTAGAGTTTGTAAATATTGGATTAACCGGGACACAATATAGTTCTACCACCGATAATCAAGGTGAATTTGAAATTACTCAGATTCCATTTGGAGAATATGAATTTCAAATATCATTGGTTGGATACCAAAAAGTTAAAAAAAAGGTAATGATTGACAAATCATTGCCTGTAATCATCAGCCAGAATATAATTTCGCTGGATAACAGATTGAATGAAGTGGTTGTTTCAGGTACGATGAAAGAAATCTCCCGCTCTGAATCACCTATACCTATTGAAATTTTAACTCCAAAATTATTTTTAAAAAACCCTACACCAAGCTTATTCGAATCCATGCAAATGGTAAATGGAGTGCAGCCTCAGCTTAATTGTAACGTATGCAACACCGGAGATATACACATCAATGGCATGGAAGGGCCCTATACAATGATTACAATTGACGGAATGCCTATTGTGAGTGCATTATCAACCGTTTACGGGTTAAGTGGAATACCAAACAGCCTTGTAAACAGGATAGAAGTTGTAAAAGGTCCTGCAAGCACTCTATATGGCTCTGAAGCTGTGGGGGGATTGATAAATGTAATAACAAAAAACGCAAAGGATGCACCCAAATTAAGCATTGATGTAATGGCAACAACAGATAAAGAATACAATATTGATCTGGGCATAAAAACAAAATTTAAAAAGGCACATTCATTGCTTGGCGTCAACTATTTTAATTTTCAAAATGTGATGGATAAAAATGGGGATAACTTTACAGATATCACACTTCAAAATCGTATTTCGATATTTAACAAATGGAATTTTGATCGGACAGAAAATAGAATTGCCAGTATTGCGGCTCGTTTTGTTTATGAAGACAGGTGGGGGGGAGAAACGCAATATGAAAATAAATTCAGAGGCACCGATAGCGTCTATGGTGAATCTATTTATACAAGCAGGTATGAATTAATTGGGGTTTATCAATTACCTTTAAAAAAAGAGAGTATGTTTTTGCAATATTCACTTAATAATCATAATCAAAATTCCTATTATGGAACTACCTCCTACATGGCCATGCAAAATATAGCCTTTGCTCAATTGTATTGGAATAAAACAATAAATAAAAATGCAGATATATTGATTGGCCTTCCCTTCCGTTACACGTATTATGACGACAATACACCAGGAACACAAAGTACGGATTCATTAAATCCGACCAACAAAGCTCAAAACACATATTTGCCGGGGGTATTTGTTCAATCCAATTTAAAATTCAAAAAACTTACAACACTTGCCGGATTACGTTATGATTACAATACCGATCATGGGATGATTTTTTCGCCACGTCTGGCATTTAAATATGCTTTAAATGAAAATAATATTTTTAGATTAAGCAGCGGAAATGGTTACAGGATCGTAAATTTATTTACTGAAGACCATGCTGCACTTACAGGTGCCAGAGAAGTGATAATTAAAAACAATTTAGAACCTGAAAAATCATGGAACGCCAATTTAAATTATCAACGATTTTTCATATTTACCAATGCATATATCGGTATTGATGCCAGTTTGTTTTATACTTATTTTACAAATAAAATAATTGGTGATTTTACAACCGATGCAACAAAAATTATTTTTGACAATTTGGATGGATATGCCATTTCAAAAGGAGCTGCATTGAATTTAGATATCGCATTTACAAACGGATTTAAAGCCATTATCGGAGGAACCTATATGAATGTTTATAGCATAGAAAAGAATGTGCGAACTCCACAATTGCATGCACCCGATTTTTCCGGCAATTTTACATTGAGTTATACATTTGTAAAAACCGGAATAAGCATTGATTATACGGGTACTATTAAAAGTCCGATGCATTTGCCAATTGTTCCGAATGATTACCGATTGGAACAATCGCCTTGGTTTACAATTCAAAACATTCAAATCAGTAAAAAATTAAAAAATGGAATTGAATTTTATGGTGGGGTAAAAAACATTTTAAATTTTACTCCCAGCGATCCTATTTTAAGGCCTTTTGACCCTTTCGATAAACATATCACCGAAAACAACCCGAACAATTATACATTTGATCCATCATACAATTATGCACCAATGCAAGGAAGAAGATTTTTTATAGGTATACGCTATAATTTATACAACTGACTCTCACCTTCAAAAAGCGCATAGTTTAAGAGCCTGATCAAATTTTATAAATAGATAATAATAATATACTATTTACCCCTTAGGACCTTTTTCTTTGGGCTCCACATGAACTTGCCCGTTTCACATCTGAACTTAGGAAAATGGGGATGACTGTAATGTTTTTTTTGTGTAAATTTAAACAAGCACTAAAAAATTAATACTTCAAAAGCAATTTTAATATATATTTATTGCAAAATTTTTTATCTCCGGCAATATTATAGATATAAATGTCGGAAGCAATTATAAGATATAAAAAAACTAAAGGTTGCCCCATATCAAAAATGAAAAATAAAACAATTACCGTATTTGATAGTATGAAAATAATTTTCACAATTTTTATTCTTTTCACTTTCACAGCCTGTTCGCCTAAACTGCCTCTTGTTCAGCATAGGAAAAGTGTAAAAATAGAAGTTGGCCCCGGTCCTGAAGACATAGTGCTTGATACTTTCAGTGCTTCTTATCCCCGAATTCTGGCTTCCTGTTTACAGAGAAGAAATGGAAAAGATGTTTATGCAGAAATTTGCGAAGTAAATTTAAAAAACGATAGTTATAAAATTTTGAAACGATCGAATGAACCACAAGGCATGGTATTTCGCCCTCATGGTTTTGATCTGGTTAAAAATTTAAAAGGCGAAATATTACTGTATTGTGTGTCACACAACGAAGAAAAAAAAGAACATTCAATAATTGTTTATACTGTATTTGCTGATCATCTGCAGTTTAAAGAAAAGCTGGATTCTCCATTACTTGTTTCACCAAATGATGTTACAGCAGATTGTACCGGAGAAATTTTTGTTACCAATGATGCACGCAAACGTGGAAGTGCAATGGAATCATTACTGAAATTAAAAACTTCTAATGTTGTTGGTTATCACCCTGCTAATCAACAATGGAGTGTGGTAGCTGACCGGTTTTCTTATGCCAATGGAATAGCCATCAATCATTGTCCTTCTGACAATGTGCTTCTTTCAACCATAAGAAGCAACAAACTGTATATGTTACAATACCACCCGAAAGCACTAGTAATTAACAAGCCGGATCCGAAAGATGAAACAGATTCGTATTCCGTAAAAACAATTGCAAAGCTGAAGGGACTCGACAATATTACTTTTATCAATGACAATGAGATACTTGTAACTGCTCATCTCAATCAAATAGCTTTTTTAAAACATTATAAAGACGTTAAGAACAACTCCCCCACCGTTGTTTATCGTGTAAACAAAATTACAGGAGAATACAAAGCTGTTTATTCAAATGATGGTTCTGACATTAGTGGTGGTTCAACTGCTTTATATTATAATGGTAAACTTTATATTTCCCAGGTATTTGAACCTTTTCTTCTAAAATGTGATGCGGAGGATTTGAAATAATATTTGATTATTGAGTCTCCTCCGAAAAAATTTTTGACACGAATTGCACGAATTGTTTTTCAAAACAGTATTGATAATCAACGTATTAAATCAGTAAAATTAGTGTCAAATAAAATTTAAGGGGGGAGTGAACTCAATATTTCAATTTTTTCAATTTTCCACTTTTCCGGGCCAAAATACATTTCGCAAAATTTTCCCACAATTACTGTCAAACTAAAAAAAAAACTATCTTTGCAAAAAATTTAATCACTAAAAAAACCTAAATGATGAGAAAAAAATTACAATTAGTCGCAACATTATGCCTTTTAGCCTTTTCTTTCAATGGCTTTTCACAAAGGTATTTAACCGAAATTTTCACTTCGGTAACAGTTACCTCAAATGTTACTTACGGAAATAACCTTTCAGTTTTAACAGGAACACCAGCACCATCCGATCTAAAAATGGATGTTTACGAACCAACAGGAGATGTATTAACTGCAAGACCATTGGTTATTGTTCTACATACTGGAAGTTTTCTTCCGGCTATTGCGAACGGACAACCTACAGGTTCAAAAACAGACAGTGCAGTAGTAGAAATGTGTAACAGATTCGCAAAAAGAGGATATGTTGCAGTTGCTGCTGATTACCGTTTGGGATGGAATGCTCTTTCAACTAGTTTAGATGTAAGAACAGGAACATTGTTAAACGCAGTTTACCGTTCTATACAAGATGCTAAAAATTGTGTTCGTTATTTCAAAGAAGACAAAGCTACTGCCAATGTTTATAAAATTGATACTACCAAAATTGCGGTAGGTGGTTTAGGTTCAGGTGGATACATTGCTCTTGCTTATGCATCATTGAACCAGGTTGCTGAAATTCAATTAGCTAAATTCTTAGATAACTCAGCAAGTCCACCAGTACCATATATTGATCAATCACTATCGGGTAATTTTGATGGAACAAATACAACTGGTTTAAATATTGCTAACTACCCATCTCATACTTCTACCATTAACATGGCATTCAATGTTGGTGGTGCTATTGGAGATACTTCATGGATCGATTCATTGGAAGTGCCAATTGTAGGTTTACATTGCTATAAAGATCCTAACGCACCATACAAAACAGGTGCTGTTATTGTTCCAACTACAGGAGACTTTGTTGTTGAGGCAAGCGGTAGTTATGATGTTCTTGCTTATGTTAACAGTGATACTATTAACAACAATTTAATTTTCAAAAACTCACTTTATACCGATCCATTTACAACCAAAGCTAACCTTGTAAATGATGGAATAGAAGGTTTATTTCCTTTTATAACACCGGCTCCAGGTGCGAACTTGAGTTGTACTGGTCCTGGTGCTAATGCACAAAAAGAACAAGGAAGTCCTTGGGATTGGTGGAGTGAAGCTACTTTCATTGCACAATACAATGGATATTCAGGTACAACTAACGGAAGTGTTGTTAATTGTATGCAATTATTGAGCAATCCTGATCAATCAGCAACAAAAGGTAGAATGTACATTGATACCATCCAGGGTTATTTAAATCCACGTATGGTTTGTGCTTTAGGTTTAGCTGGTTGTGTTCCTAACCCTGCCGGAGTTAACGAAAACGTTAATGTATCTGACATTACTATTTTCCCTAACCCATCTTCAACTGAAATTAATTTTTCAGTAAATGGTTCAACTACTATTAAAAGTGTTGAATTATATGATGTAACCGGAAGAATGGTTAAACAAATTGTTGGGTTGAACACTCAAAAATATACTGTTCAACGTGAAGGACTTTCTACAGGATTATATATTACTAAAATTCAGTTGAACAAAGGTTCTATTTCTAAAAAGATCATTTTAGAGTAATCGTTGTTTTTCTATAAAAAAGAGTCCCGTTCTTCATGAGAAGAACGGGACTCTTTTTTTTGATGCAAAATTTATTCAATGCGGGCGGGTCATTTCGAGTTTATCGAGAAACGTGGGAGAGCGTGGGATGATGCTTATTTTTTCAATGTGCGCGGGTCATTTCGAGTTTATCGAGAAACGTGGGAGAGCATGCGATGATGCTTATATTTTTGTTTTTTTCTTTGAAAATTCTATTAAATCATTCCAATTCTCCATCATTAACGCTTCCTTCTTTTTTCTACTCCAATCTTTTATTTTTTTCTCCCACTTTATGGCCTCTTCCGGTTTTGTGAAGTTTATTTTATACACTAATTCTAATGGCCTTCTGGCAAACGTATAACAATTTTTATTTATTCCTTGTTGATGTTCTTCGAATCGCCTTTCTAAATTATTGGTAATACCTGTGTAATATTTGCTATCAGCACATTTAAGTATATAAACATAATAGTTCATTTAATAATTATAGCCTGTTATTGCTTGCGCTCGTTTCTCGATAAACTCGAAATGACCAACCCACATAGATTTATCAGTTTCAATTGGCAAACGTAATCGTTCTTCTTAATAATTGCAACATCAATTGCCTGCCCACGTTTCTCGATAAACTCGAAATGACCTACACACGCAGAATTGCTTACAACTCAACCTCCACAAATTTAATTCCGAAGGATTCTAATTCTGCCAATAATGGTTCGTAAATATCTTTAGTGGTTGGTATAACCACACCTCGTGCATTTATCTTGCCTTGCAAAATTAATTTAGTAGTGATGGCCAATGGCAAACCTACTGTTTTTGCCATTGCAGTGTATGTTTGATCTTCACCTTTTACTACTAATGAAGATGTGATGTTTCTGATTTCGGATTTTGCGTTTCGGATCTCAAACTGATGCTGCATTACGATCATGTCTTTATCATGCTCTTGTAATTTCCATTTTTCTTCCAATAGATCCTGAAGTATTTGTGCAGGGCTTGCATTGGCCAGTCGTATTTTTTTTTCTTCGAATACACCAAGCCATTCTATTTTGCTCATTATTTCGGCATCTGCTTCAGGACCCATAAATACGATCAGTTTTTCTTTTGTGGATTTTTTGCCGGCAGGTAAAAAAGCTTCTAAAAGTTGCCTATAAGTTAATTTATCGGATGCTTCTATTTTATAAGTATCATCTGTAAAACCTAATTTCACAAATACATTCCATGCTTTGCAGTATCCCGGCATACGTAAGGTTCCTCGCAGCATGGTTGGAATAGCAGGAATATTATAAAATTTACGATAGGATAATGAATCACGATTTGCATACGCTTCAAAAGCACCATAGCCATCGATTTCAATGGTATTTGTTTGTGTGAACAAACGGTTATATGGAATATATTTATATTCATTATTCTCAATATACTGAGCGGTACCTTGTCCGGCAAGTACCACATTACGTGGATTCCATGAAAATTTATAACCCCATGGATTATCATTATTTTCGGGGGCAACCAAGCCTCCGCAATAAGATTTGAAAGAAGTTAATTCCCCACCTTGTGCATGAATATGGTCAATCACTTTCATAGCAGAAGCATGATCGATGCCCGGATCCAGACCAATTTCATTCATTAAAATAATACCGGCAGCTTTTGCTTCCGCGTCCAGTTCTGCCATCTCTTTTGAAACATAGGATGCTGTTGCTAAATGTTTTTTGAAACGAACACAATCTTTTGCTACATCAAGATGCATGGATGCAGGCAACATTGAAACTACAATGTCAGCGCGCTTTATCTCTTCTTCACGTTGACTATCATTAGTGATATCAAAAACAATTGCACGAGCATTCGGATGATTTGCCGTTTTTTGTTTTACCAGATCAAGGGAAATATCACCAACAGTCACATTCCAGCTTTCCTTTATAGAATTATCTAAAAGATATTTAATTAAAGATGATGCGGAGCGCCCAGCGCCTATTACTAAAATATTTTTCATGCCTTTTTGGTTATAAATAGCTAATCGTTTCGAATTTACGAAACTGCGTTTGCTAAATTGCCTACGATAAATTCTTAAATTCTCTCATTGATAACTTCTTCTTTACCACTTACCCTGCACCCGCATCACTTGTTCTATTACATCACGCACACAACCTTTGCCACCATTTTTATGAGATACATAAATGGAGATATCTATGATCTCCTGAGAAGAATCTTTCGGGCAGGTGGGTACTCCAATGCGTTTCATTACTTCATAATCCGGCACATCATCCCCCATGTAAAGTATTTCATCAGGATCGATCTCGTATGTAAGTAGGAATTCATCATACGTCTCTATTTTATTATCGCACCCCAAATACACATCAAAAACACCTAATCCATTAAGTCGTTTACGGACACTTTCTGATTTTCCACCGGAAATAATAGCAATTCTATATCCTTTTTTTATAGCCAGCTGTAAGGCGTAACCATCTTTAATATTCATGGTGCGTAATTGTTCACCATCAGGCATAAGTGTTACAGAGCCATCAGTAAGCACGCCATCAATATCAAAAATAAAAGTTGTTACACGTGTTAATTTGGTTTTAAAATTTTCCATGGCTACTAATTTACAGCATTTTTACTCTTATTTGAATCACTTATACTTTTACTGATCAACTTATAAAGTTGACGATATTCTTTATTACCCGAAAGCATTTTCAAATGGTTATTGATCGTTTTTACATCACTACGCACCGCAGGACCGGTTTGCGCTTCAACGGGATCAGTGTTTTTTATCTTTTTAGCGGTTTCGTCTATCAAAGGTTTCAAAACATCAAATGATATATTCGCGGATCCTAAAATAGAGGAAGCAATTGTATATAAGTGATTGCTGAAATTACATGCAAACACAGCAGCAAGATGAATGTTTTTTCGCTGTTCCGAATTTATTTTTTGCACATTGCTGCTAATACTTTTTGCAAGGGTTTGAAGCACTTTAAACGTAGCACTATTATTGGCCTCCAGACAAACAGGGATAACATTAAAATCAACGATCTTATTTTTTGAAAATGTTTGCAGTGGATAAAACACTCCTATGTTTTTGGATATTGGTTTTAAAACATTCATTTCCACACTTCCTGAAGTATGTACAACGATTTTATCCTTTAATCTTAACAGGTTTGCCACTTCAATGATGGAATCATCGTTTACGGCAATAATATAAATATCAGCAGATGTATCTATTTTTTCGGGAGAATTTGTGAAATCGCAGTTCAGGGATCGTGCTAATTTACTTGCAGAAGATTTACGTTTACTATAAACCTGAACAATTGAATGTTTTGATTTTTTTAATGCTAAACCAAGCTGTGTGGCCACATTCCCGGCACCAATAATTACTATTTTATATTTTGATAATTCCATTAAAAATAAATAATAAAAATATTTTAACAGCAATAACGGACAATCTAAGATTTTTTTATTTTCTCTGCGCCCAGGCGTCTATGCAGTAAATTTTAATTTGAACTTCTTTTTAATCTTTCCAAAATAGCAAGTACAGTACCAATTACCATTATGATGCAACCTATCCACAAAACATTTATGTAAGGGAAGATCATTGCCTGCATCACAATAAAATCACGAACATTTTCCTTTTTTTCCTGCACGGAGATCTCAATATTTCCGTCTTTCGGATTGAGTTTCCAGAACATAAATTGTAATCCAAGTTCATCAACCTTTGATCCAATTGGTTGTATCATATTATTATGAATTACAAATAAAGGCTTAGCCTGATGTTTTTTAGTAACATCTAACACCCTAAGATGGGCCATTACAGCAATATCATCCTTTTCTAAATTATAAGGAGTTTTGTCGAAAGAAGTTGAAAGTGAATCAAAAATAATAATGGCATTGGAAGAATAAATAGTATCGCCCTTTTTCAATGTATAGTTTTTAGCAAGGGAATATTCATCTTTGGTTTCAGCCTTTTTTTCTTTTAAGCTTTCCAGATCAGCATAGGTAACATGGGTATACACATCAAAAGTTAAAAAGTGGCGGGTATCGGGCTCAGCAACATTTCCCATGCGGGGATTGGTTTGAACAAGAGGGGCCAATGAAAATTCTTTTTTGAAACTACCATCCGTATTTTTACTGAAATAAATTACATCAAAATAGATATTGATACCCTCAAAGCGCTTTCCTGTATAAGTTACAAAATATTTACCCATTGGTAGTGTATCTCCCTGGGTCAATAAAATATTATCATTGTTCGACATTTTATCACCCAAACTTTCAATGCTGCGGCCTGAACTATTCTGAGAAATAATATCTTTTTTAGAAGTAGAAATCAACGCTCCCAGCAATATCAGGGCAAAACCGATATGCGAAACAGATGCCCCTGCTTTTTTAACATTGCCTTTTAATATGCGGATCATATAATCAGCATTTGCAGCAACAGCAAATATCGATGAGAAGAGCAACAGGTAATAAAACAGTTTACTGAAATTCAGGAAATAACCCATTATTGCGGAGATCAATAATGCGCTTATAAATGACAATGAGATCTTTTTCACAAAAAATTTAATGTCCGTATTTTTATATTTGAAATACTGCCCAACCGCAATTAATAAGGTCACTAAAAAGGCAAATGGTAATTGCCATGTATTGTAAAAATCTATTACATCCTTTGCAGGAGCCTTGTTCAAATTAAATAATTTGTTCCATACCGGCATGGAGGTATAAAACATGATCTGGAAGGAAGAAACAAGCAGTACCACGGCACCAATGAACATCCAGAATTCACGGGACCAAATACCTTCTTCTTCTTTTTGTTTTGGAAAGTGTTTAAAATTGATCGTTATAAGAACTACTCCTAATATTAAAAAGAAAAAAAGATAGATCAGTAATTGGCCCGACATACCCAGATCAGTAAAAGCATGAACTGATGATTCACCTAAAATACCACTACGGGTAAGGAATGTAGAATATAATATCAGTATAAAACTAAGTATGGATAATAGAAATGTGATAAATAAGGATTGAGGATTGTTGCGGCTGATAAGCATTACGTGCCCTGCACCTACTAATGTTAACCAGGGAACCAATGATGCGTTCTCTACAGGATCCCAGGCCCAAAAGCCACCAAAACTCAATGCTTCATAAGCCCATGCGCCACCCATTAATACACCGGTTCCTAAAACCATGATCCCAAAAAATGTCCAGGGTAATGCAGGTTTCAACCATTCGCTGAACTGCTTTTTCCATAAACCCGCAATGGCATAAGCAAAAGGAACAACAGTTAAAGCAAAACCTAAAAACAGAGTTGGCGGATGTATGGTCATCCAATAGTTTTGAAGCAAAGGATTTAAACCACGTCCATCTAATTTTTCTAAATAATTGGGGTTGTCAAAAAGAGGAATATTAGCAAAATCGGGGTGTTGACGAAGTAAAACAGTAAAAGGATTGCTTCCGATACGATATTCAAAAACAAAGATCCCTAAAAGCATTGAAGCCAGGAATGCCTGTACAATTGAAATGGTGGCCATTACAGGAGCTTCCCAATTTTTTGAGGTACGTTGTAAAATAAAACCAAGGATCACATGCCAGAAGCTCCAAAGTAAAAAGCTTCCCTCCTGCCCTTCCCAAAAGCAGGATAAAATATAACGCATTGGCATTTCCTTATTGCTGTGATGCCATACGTATTCATACTCAAAATAGTGATTTTGAAGCATGATAAATAAGGTGGCAACAACACCTATAACCGATAATCCATGAACCCGGAAAGAAATGCGTGCAATACGTTTCCATGATGCTGCCTCTTCATTATCGCGGGCAGCGAAAAAATAGCTGATGCTTGCTATAAGTGCAAAAACAAAGGAAAGAATAACGAATACATTTCCAACTTTTCCGATCAATAAATGCTCACCGATGTACTCCATAATTTAAATTAATTCAATAGGCAATTAAACAGTAGGCAATGGTTTTTGAATTGCTTACTGCAAAATTGATAATTATTTTGATGCTGTTTCCTGTGGTTTTCCATCGTTGTATTTTGATGGACATTTCATTAAAATATCAGATGCCACAAATTCTTCACCTTCCATTTTGCCGATCAATACGATCTGCTCGGAACGTTCAAAATCCTGAGGTTTATTTTTGTGTAATATCACTTTACGTTCTTCTCCTTTATTATCGATCATATAAAAGGTAAATAGGTTTGCATTTACTTTGGGTTCATAAACAGCTTCTTTTTCCTTATTTAATTTACCAACAACGTGAAATTCGTTGCCTGGTTCTTTTGCTGCTTCAGTAAAACTTGCATAAGTACTGGTATTATTTATTGTTGTAAATATGGCTCCAATAGCAACAGCAATAATTACAATCCCGACAATGTGTATCTTTTTCATTTTTTTATTATTCTTTCTTAAATGCGTTTTCTACCTCACCCCTTCCCCTCTCCAATTGGAGAGGGGAAGGGGTGAGGTTACTTATTTTTGATCTCTTTCTCCAGTTTACTGATCTTCCTGTCCAGCATAATTAAATAACCCACAATTCCGGTAAATATTATAGAAAGAACTGTAACAACTACATAAATTTTACCAGATTGATAAAGGCCTTCCGCCATTTCAACCCTTTCACATTTATCCTGTGCAAATGCAGTAACGGATAAAATCAACATACCCAATACTGTTACGATTTTTTTATACAAGCTATTCATCTATTAAAGTTTTTCGTTTTATTTTTTCAAGACGTACACGCAACGTAAATATCCACACAGTAAGTAAAATCCAACCAATTACTGCAGGATAAAATACCAGGCGCATGTTACTATCCAGATCGTACTGGTTAAAACCCGGATTACCACCATTTCCAGGGTGCAGTGAATCACTAAGGCGCGGTAAGATCATTAAAAATACGATAAGCATTACATAGGCAAATATGTTGTAAACAGCTGCAATACGGGCACGTTTTTGTTCTTCATCAATAGAACCACGTAATACAAAATAGGCCAGATAAATGAGCATTGTAATGGCGGCACCGTTTAATTTGGTATCCGCTACCCACCAGGCACCCCAGGTGTATTTCGCCCATAACGA
Organism: Bacteroidia bacterium; assembly: GCA_030654175.1. Classification (GTDB taxonomy): domain Bacteria; phylum Bacteroidota; class Bacteroidia; order 2-12-FULL-35-15; family 2-12-FULL-35-15; genus 2-12-FULL-35-15. The sequence continues at coordinate 482,229 of JAURXZ010000008.1, read as the reverse complement.
ACCAGTGATGAGTCCAAGCGCTCCAACTAACATTCCTGTATGAGCAGCCTGTGAAGCCACAATATCGCTTTCAATATTAGAATTACTCAGGCCTTTAATACTATGCCAAAGAGAAACAAACAGGATGGTCATCATGCTAAACCACATGGGCACATGAAAATATAAATTACGAATGGTTTCGTGAAGAATAGGCTGGGCCGGTACTTTAAAGAGAAATCCTGCAATAATGGTGTACAGTACAAACAGTACCGCAATTATTTTCCACCAATTTTTTTTCATTTGAAAGCCTTAAAACCTCCAGCCAATTGGCGGGAAGAAATTTTGATTGATTTATTTAAAAATTTTGTACGCCCTCTGATTTTTTTATCATTTAAATTCTCCACAAAAATGAAGATTTGAGGGGCTTTTAATCACGCCAAAGATAACGAAATAATAAATAAGATAAAGCGATAATTATAATATTTAAAAACACCAAAACCATCAAATAGTTTAAGTCCCAATTCTCCAAACCATCAATGGCATTTCTTGAAAGTTTGATCAGTACCATCAACAATGGAACCATTATCGGAAAACTTAAGATGGCCATTAATGTAAAGTTATTGCTTGTTTTGGATGCAATTGCCGAAACCATTGTTAACAGTGATGAAAAACCAATACTTCCCAATAAAAGCGTAAGTAAAAATAAGGATAGATCTTGAATAATGTTGCCAATGAATACCGAGTACACAAATAAACATAATCCTGATAAAACAATGAGCAATAAGGAATTATAAATAATTTTAGAAAGGATAACCGCCTGGGGGCTCACCAATGTATAGAGATACAACAACTTACCGCGTGTTTCATTTAAAAAACTTTTAGCAACACCATTAATAGAGGCAAAAAGCAAAATGATCCAGAACAAAGCGTTCCAGGTGGCAGGATTGATAATTTGTTTAAAAGACAAATAACTCACAAATATGGTTGAAACCACATATAATAAAATACCTCCTAAGGCATATTTATTACGCATTTCAAGCTTCACTTCTTTTGCAACAAGATATTTTACCTGAAGAAATAACATACAATTAATTTGAAATATACCTAACAAAAACGCCTTCCCCTCCACCCTGACAGGGTTCCAAACCCTGTTAGGGTTATAACACACTACGAATTCCCCCTCATTACCATCTATTGAATAAAAAATCTGCATTTATCTAATATCCATTAAACCTTGGATAAAGTCTATGATAGTATTCAAATCAGATCAATAAACTTCACAAAGGTAACGCTCTATTCGATAATACTATCAACCTCTTGCTTTAAATTTGTTTAATTTCACCAACCTATACTTTTTCGTACATTTACCAGCCTTATAAATGAACAATAATTTAAGAGTAAAAACCTAAATATAAACCTTGATCCATGCAAACAAAAAAGAATATTTTATTACTTGCTTTTATCCTGATAAGCGCTGGTATAGCTCAGGCACAAACATCATTTTATGACCTGAAAGCCAAAACCATTGAAGGAAATGATTTTGATTTTTCATCATTAAAAGGTAAAAAAGTGCTGATAGTGAATACGGCCTCTAAATGCGGCTATACACCACAATATGAGGACCTTGAGAAGTTATTTCAAGCGTATAAAGACAAAAACTTTGTTATTATTGGTTTCCCTGCCAATAACTTCATGCACCAGGAACCGGGAACAAATGCTGATATAAAAGAGTTCTGTACCAAAAATTATGGTGTTACTTTTCAGATCATGGAAAAAGTTTCGGTAAAAGGTGACGATATCAATCCTGTTTATCAATGGCTTACTCAAAAAGCAAAAAATGGGAAAATGGATTCGGAAGTAAAGTGGAACTTTCAGAAATACATGATCGATGAAAAAGGGAACCTGGTGGATGTGGCCTATTCTAAAGAAAAACCAATGGATGATAAAATTGTAAATTGGATAGTTAAATAAAATAATTGGGCAATTTTTCAATTTAACAGTAGGCAATTTTATAAACCGGATTCATAAAATCGTATAAATTCATTATCTATAACCGATGAAATTAGACATACTTGCAATAGGTGTACACCCTGATGATGTTGAATTGTCGTGCTCAGGAACAATCTTAAAACATATCGCTTTAGGAAAAAAATGCGGAATTGTTGATCTAACTTCCGGTGAGCTGGGTACACGTGGCAGCGGAGAATTACGTTTGGTGGAAGCTGCCAATGCTGCTAAAATACTGGGTGTAAGCGTCCGTGATAATTTAGGTATGGCAGATGGATTTTTTAAAAATGATAAGGAGCATCAACTCGAGATCATAAAAAAAATACGTGAATACCAGCCCGAAATTATTCTTTGCAATGCCGCAAGTGACCGTCACCCCGATCATGGACGTGCATCCGCATTGGTTTCGGAGGCTTGTTTTTACAGTGGATTAATGCGAGTTGAAACACAGCTTAATTCTGTTAACCAGAAAGCATGGAGACCAAAAGCCGTATATCACTATATACAAGACAGGCAATTAAAACCTGATTTTGTAGTAGATATAACAGCATTTGTAGAAAAGAAAATGGAGGCTATTCAAGCATTCAAATCTCAATTCTATAATCCTGATTCAACAGAGCCGGAATCACCTATTTCAATGAAAAATTTTTTAGATGTAGTTAAAGGTAAAATGCATGTTTTTGGTCGTGATGCCGGTTTTGAATATGCAGAAGGATTTACTGTTGAGCGAACTATTGGGGTTGAGAATCTTTTTGAACTTACCTAAGCAAAACAAAAAATAATACAAAAATAATTGCGTATAATAGGAAATATACGCAACCAGTTGCGCATATATTCCAAATAAGACAAATAAGCGCAACTAGTTGCGCTTATAAACATGTTAGCTGCAACTTTATGACAGACGAAAAGAAAAATACAATTGCGAATTCATTTCCTGACAAATTTGTTGAAGACAACATCTCAGTAGTCATTTCTTCAGGCGAATTTGAATTGTTTGAAAAGGGAGTTTTTGCTCCAAACATGGATAGCAAATGGCATATTTTTGTTAATTCAAACAATTTATATTTAGCTCGCAGTTGGACAAATATTTGCATTTATAAGATTCCATTCGAAAAATTCGGTGACCATGTTTATTTAAAGAAGTTTTATGTTAATCGTGTTACAGACCAATATAGTAGTACAGATGTAGAATTTGACAAAACTCTTCTATTAAGAATCTTGCAAGGGTATTTAAAAAGGGAAGACCTATATGTTGACCCAAAATTAAGTTTGCCATTAATTAAAGCTACCGTAGAAAAATTCGATAAAAATAATGAGTATAGTAAATCAATTGGCTCAAACAACGTTGGGCTTACACTTCAAATTCACAATGGACTTACTTCGAATAAGCAAAACGACTGGTTAGTTGAAGGTTGGGACGAACTAAAATCAAATATTAAAAATTTAAAGGAAGACGAACCCTTAATAAGTTTGCATTTATCCCACCGACAGAATAAAAAATCAACTACATTTTATTTTGACAAAAGCGGAAATAGAATACTTGGACAGATAACAATGACAGACAAGAAAAAAAGCAGCAGCTAACAGCACCTAAGCAAGATGCGGAAGATTGTGCTAGTTGCAAATTCTTTTTCAAAGGTGCGCTCCGCGCAATATTTTTTGCATTTGCCATTTAGTTCAGTACATTTAATCAATTTTGTGCGGCAAGACAGGTGAGTGCTTTTACCGCATCTCGCTTAGCTGCAAAACGTAAGCAAGCTGTTTGACAGACACTAATAAATGAGAAAATTTTCCTCCATATTAATTATTTTAATTGTGTTTCAAGGCTGTACCTTAGACAATGATGAAATAAAAGGCAGGTGGAAATGTTGTGGCGACAATCCTGTGTTGAGAGACTTTCCAGAATTTACAGACAGTAATTTAAGAAATGACACTGTTTACGGACGAACTATAGACAAAAGAGACACAGCAATCGCAGTAATTTTCAAAACAGAAAAGCGTTGGTTTGCTGACAACGTCATCTATATTAGACTGCTTGGTTCTAGAGCAATTGGTAGATACTGTTCGAAAAAGTAAGGCGGACACTTGAGCATTGTGATACTAAGTGTAACAGCCAGCTTATAACAGCACCTAAAATAAATGCGGAAATTTTGCTAGCTGCAAATGCGGCTTTTATCGGGGCGCGAAGCGCGGAATATTTTGCATTTGCAATTTAGTTCAGTACATTTAATAAAGTTTATCGGTTAAGACATTTTTGTGCAAGTAAATCCGCACTTCTTTTAGCTGCGAAACGTTATTTACAAAAAAGCACCTAAGTTACATGGCAGACCTCATGCGGACAAACGAGCATATTAGACTGTAAAAAAACTCTCGACAAAGCCTTTTATAGCTATTTCCCTATTTATTAAAAAAAATCTCCCTACATTTTTAAAACAATTACCTTTGCGCCACAAAATTAAAATTCAAACATGGCAGATTCAAAAAATTTAGGCTTTGGTACCAAAGCAATACATGCTGGTCAGGAACCTGACCCAACTACAGGAGCGATCATGACTCCAATTTATCAAACATCAACGTATACGCAGGTAAGCCCCGGAAGTCACAAAGGTTATGCCTATGCCCGTGGTAAAAACCCTACACGTACTGCACTCGAAAATTGTTTAGCGGCTTTGGAAGGTGCTAAATATGGTTTGTGTTTTTCAAGTGGAATGGGCGCTATTGATGCAGTTGCTAAATTACTTCGTCCGGGTGATGAGGTAATTACAGGTGATGACTTGTATGGCGGTACTTACCGCATGTTCACGAAGGTATTTGCAAATTTTGGGATCAAATTTCATTTCATCGATATGAAAGATGCGAGTAACATTTCGAAATACATCAATGCAAATACAAAAATGATATGGCTGGAAACACCTACCAATCCTACCATGCAAATTATTGATATTGAAGCTTGCGCAAAAATTGCAAAAGCAAATAAGTTGATTTGTGCTGTTGACAATACATTTGCTTCTCCTTTTTTACAAAATCCTTTGGCACTTGGGGCTGATATCGTTATGCATTCGGTTACTAAATATTTAGGCGGACATAGTGATGTGATCATGGGTGCTTTGTGTTTGAGTGATGATAATTTATATCAGCAATTGGCATTTATCCATAACAGCTGTGGTGCCACTCCTGGCCCACAAGACAGTTTTTTAGTACTACGTGGAATTAAAACCTTACACATCCGCATGGAGCGCCATTGTTATAATGGACGTAAAGTTGCTGAGTTTTTAAAAACACATCCTAAAATTGATAAACTGTATTGGCCGGGGTTTCCTGACAGTCCTAACCATGATATTGCTAAAAAGCAAATGCGTGATTTCGGTGGAATGATCTCCTTTTCATTAAAAGGCAACAAACAGGAAGATGCTTTTAAAATTGCTTCGAGCATGAAAGTTTTTTCTTTGGCTGAATCATTGGGTGGTGTGGAATCATTGATCAATCACCCTGCTACTATGACGCATGCATCTATTCCTAAAGAGGAACGTGATAAAGCAGGTGTTGTGGAATCGCTGCTTCGCCTTAGCGTTGGAATTGAAGATATTGAGGATCTGATCGCTGATTTAAAACAGGCATTGGGATAAGCTTCATTTGGGCGTTTCCCCTTTCTTAAACAAGAAAGGGGGCGGGCTTTTCGCTGCAATCTTTTTGTGAAGAACAAAAAGGATTTACGCTGCAATCCCTAACGCAAGCATTAGCAATACAAGATCAATACTACTCCAACCAATTTTACAAAGAAAGCAAAAGGTCAATAACCTTTTGCTTTCTTTGTTTAAAATGATTAGTTTTATACTTAACAAAATACAAAGAGCCCGTGAATTACTATTATATAACCGGAACAAGCAGAGGGATCGGCAAAGCATTTGCCGAACATTTACTGGAAAACCCATCTAACAAAGTTATTGGCATTTCCCGTCAGCGTAGTATCAACCACCCTAATTACAGGCATTATAATTTAGATTTGACAGATGTAGATTTAATTGCCGATTTTAAATTTGAATTGCATACCGATGCAAAAAAAATATACCTGATAAACAATGCAGGTTCATTGGGTTTTATAAAACCTGTTGGGAAATTAGAAGCATCTATTATTATAAAAAATTATACACTTAATTTAATTGCACCAAGTGTTTTAACAAATTCTTTTATTAATTGTTATGACACTACCGATGCCGAAAAAGTAATTGTAAATATGAGTTCAGGTGCCGGCAAAACCCCTATTGACGGGTGGGCGGTATACTGCGCATCAAAAGCAGGGCTTGACATGTTTAGCCGAGTGGTGGACGAAGAACAAAAAATAAGGGCTCAACATCCTTCATCATCTATTCATAAAGGATTCAAAATATTTTCTATTGCTCCCGGAGTTGTAAATACGGATATGCAGGACGAGATAAGAAGTGCATCAAAAGAGGATTTCAGCCGTTTAGAAAATTTTATAGAATACAAAGCAAATAATCAACTTCTTGAGCCAGCAACTGTTTCTAGAAAATTTTTTAATATTTTAGAAAATGCAACCGGCATTAAAACTGTGCTGTCGTCTTTAAAAGATTACGAATAAAAAAAATTAAATCATTAGCTCATGAAAAAAAATATTACAATTGGTTTAGCTACATTTTTCTTTTGTTTGTTCAGTCAATTTATTTATTCGCAAGACGACTATTTACATTGTGGCAGCACCGAGGCAATGAACAAAATTTTTATTGCAAATCCGGAATTAAAGAAAGCATTTCTTGAACGTGAAGCTGTATCGGCATTGCAGGATCAACAAGCCTTTGCAACAGGTTATTCCAACAATGTTGGAAAACAATTGCTCCCTATATATACCATTCCTGTAGTATTTCATATTATTCATCAGGGAGGAAACGAAAATATTTCTGACGCCCAGGTTTTTGATGCCATGCGCATTTTAGATGAAGACTTTCGAATGCTGAATTCAACAGCGGCAAATACAGTTAGTGCATTTCAAGCAGATGCTGCCGATTGTGAGATCGAATTTCGTTTAGCACAAAAAGACCCTAACGGAATTTGTACCAATGGGATCGATCGTATCTTATCCACAGAAACTACTGTAGGTGATGATGGGTCGAAACTAAACCCCTGGCCACGAAGTAAATATTTGAACATTTGGGTGGTAAAAGCCATGAGCAGTGGTGCTGCAGGATATGCATATTTACCGGGATCCGCTTTTCCTACTACAGTAGATGGAATAATTATTTTATCCACTTATATTGGTAGTATCGGAACAGGCACCCCTACCCGATCACATGCCTTAACGCATGAAATAGGCCATTTTCTTAATCTTTTGCATCCATGGGGCAATACCAATGATCCGGGGGTTGACTGTAGCGGATCGGATAATGTAACAGACACGCCCCCTACAGAAGGTTGGACCTCGTGTAATCTTGCAGGTGCTACCTGTGGAAGTGCATTGGATAATGTGCAGAATTTTATGGAATATGCCTACTGCCCTACCATGTACACCGCAGGTCAGAAAACAAGAATGCGCAATGCCTTAACAAGTTCAACGGGTCAAAGAAGCAGTTTATGGACAAGTTCAAATCTTGCTGCAACAGGAGTGAGTTTAGCAGCGGTATTGTGCAAAGCAGATTTTCAATCTAACAATTTAGCAAATACTGTTTGCCAGGGTAATTCGTTAACCTTTACAGATCTATCCTGGAATGGCGTCCCAACCTCCTGGAACTGGACCTTCCCGGGTGGCACTCCGGCTACATCAACCGATTCTGTTCCGGTAATACAATATAATACACCCGGTGTTTATGATGTTGGACTCACAGTAACCAATGGTTCGGGTTCAGTAAACACAAGCAAAACAAGTTTTGTAACTGTTAATTCAACTACTGCAAGTTATAGCAATACGTTTTATTCCGAAGGATTTGAAGGCACTTCAATTCCTAATACGGATTGGAATATCCGCAACCAAACTCCCGGTGGAAATACATGGGTGACAACTACAAGTGCAGCTGCTACCGGCTCTAAATCAGTAATGATAACCAACACATCTACATCCGATACCTATATTGATGAATTGATCAGTCCCTCCATCAATATGACTGCTATCACAGTCAACCATAATTTAACTTTTAAAGTTGCTTTTGCACAAAAAGCATCTACCTCAGTGGATAAATTACAGGTATATGTATCAACTAATTGCGGGATTAACTGGACATTACGATATACTAAATCGGGAGCTGCGCTTTCAACAGCAGGCATTCAAAGCTCAGCATTTACGCCTAATGCAAGCCAATGGACTGAACATCTCGTTTCACTTTCGGGTTATTCAGCTCAAACAAATTTATATATCATGTTCCGCTTTACCAGCAATGGCGGTAATAATGTATTTATTGATGATATCAATTTAGGCGGAGCTAACAGTATTGAGGATGGCCTTGCAAGCACAATTGATTTTAATGTGTATCCAAATCCTGTAGAAGAAAACTCTATCATTTCTTTCAATATTCTTAATAAACAAAAAGTAGAACTTAAAATTTACGACATACTCGGGCGTGAAGCGTCATCACTATTTAATGGTTATTTGAACGCTGGCGACCACCAATATTCAATTGCGGAAAAAAGTGATCTTTCGCCTGGTGTTTATGTAGTAACACTTTGTGTTGACCGTCAACGTTTCACAAAAAAATTAATTGTAAAATAAATCTAATTTGAAAATGTGCAAATTTGAAAATTCGTTAATGTAATTATCAAATTATTAAATTTTCAAATTAACATATTACCAAATCAACCTACTTAATGAATCCGAATATAGATCCCGAAGGCGAAAATTTAAGCTCTGCAGAAAAAGAGTTTGAAAAAGTATTGCGTCCTGCCGAATTCTCTGACTTTACTGGTCAACACGAGGTGGTGGAGAATTTAAAAATATTTGTACAAGCAGCAAAACTTCGTAGCGAAGCACTCGATCATGTATTGTTACATGGTCCTCCGGGATTAGGTAAAACTACTTTAGCAAATATCATTGCCTCTGAATTAGGTGTGAACATAAAGATCACTTCCGGTCCCGTACTCGATAAACCGGGTGATCTGGCGGGTTTGCTGACTAATTTAGAAGAGTACGATGTTTTGTTTATTGATGAGATCCACCGTTTGAGTCCGATAGTAGAAGAATACTTATACTCTGCTATGGAGGATTACAAGATCGATATTATGATCGATAGCGGGCCCAATGCACGCAGTGTTCAGATCAAATTAAACCCCTTCACATTAGTGGGTGCCACCACACGTAGTGGACTATTGACAGCACCTTTACGTGCACGTTTTGGAATTAATTCCCGCCTGAATTATTACAATTCTGCATTATTAAAAAAAATCATCATACGTGCCGCCAGCATTTTAAATGTTGCGATAACGGATGAGGCCGCTCATGAAATAGCTCGCAGAAGCAGAGGTACCCCACGTATCGCAAATGCATTGTTAAGACGTATCCGTGATTTTGCTCAAATAAAAGGCAATGGTTCAATCGATATTGAAATTGCACACATCAGTCTTTCAGCATTAAATGTTGACAAAAACGGATTGGATGAAATGGACATCCGCATACTTTCTACATTGATCGAAAAGTTTAAAGGTGGACCTGTTGGTATCACTACGATATCCACCGCAGTAGGTGAAGAGGCCGGAACGATAGAGGAAGTATATGAACCTTTTTTAATTCAGGAAGGTTATCTGATGCGTACTCCCCGCGGACGTGAGGCTACAGATCTTGCATACAAACATCTTGGAAAAATTCCACGTGCTCATAAAGGAAGTTTATTTGATACGGAATAAGTTGTTTCGAGCAGCAAAATTAACCACATAGAGAGATAGAAAAACAAAGTGTTATGGAGAAAAAAAGCATTACATAGTTTTCTTCTTCTTTTGCGTATGCTTTTTTTCAAAACACTATGAATCTATGTGGTCTGAACTAGCGTATTTTTTTTTTGTTGAACACTCTTTTTAACGATGTTGATAAAATAAAATAATTAATCCCTGTTTTAATTATCAGGCCTTTCCAAAACAAAAAAAATATTTATATCTTTAACAAATAAACAATAATAAAAATTCTTAATACTTAAATACGGAAGATTATGAGTGAAGATACAAACGACATGATAAGCGATGATGCTACAATGGACAATTCAGAAATTGAAAATTCTGGTAGAATAGAAGAAACGAACGAAAACCAGCACACGCATGTAAAAATGAGCAGCGAAGAGTTTGAAGCAAAACTTACTGATTTTTTCACGAAACACAAGTCTTCCAAACTTAAACTTGTATCACGCATTGCTTTTGAATTCAAAGGACAAGAAGCTTTTGTACTCGAACATTTGAACCGCAAATATGTGCTTGGTTTAGCTCCTGAAAAAGTTCAAAAAAAGGTAGCACACAAAGCTGCAGGACATGGACATGACGCACATGAAGAGCATCCTAAAAATATAGAATCACATTCTGAGGAAAAACCAAAATCCAAAAAGAAACTAATTATGTTTATTATAATTGGAGTGGTAGTTGCCGGATTAGGTGTTACTGGTTTTATGATGAAAGATAAACTAATGGCTATGACCGGTATGGGTGGCCATGCAACAGAACATGGTGCTGAAGCAGGAGCCGCTGGCCATGCTGCAGAACCTAAGAAAGAAGTTGCTCCAAAAGTTGAAGTTGTGGATACCACAAAAACTGTTGCAGTTGATTCAGCACATGCAGTTACTGCAGATTCTGCAGCAACGCACTAATTTTTTGAATTATCTAAAAAAAACGTCTCGCCAATACTTGCGGGGCGTTTTTTATTTTTTTCAAGATCATACTTGATCATAAAGGATCTGCGTTATCTGCTTAGCCTTTCCTTTACATGGGTTTTCTTATTGTCACTAATAGTATGGTATACACAGCACAAAATATTCAATTAGCATTTCTTACACAGAACACCAAAATGATACTTTTTTGAAGCCATGAATTTATCCGCAAAAGCTAATTATGCTCAACAAATTAAATCCGAATCCAAACGTTTGGGATTTGATTATTGCGGTATTTCAAAAGCTGATTTTTTAGAAGAAGAAGCACCACGTTTAGAGAATTGGCTCAATAATAATATGCATGGGCAAATGAGCTACATGCAAAATCATTTTGATAAACGATTAGATCCCCGATTACTTGTTCCCGGGGCAAAATCAGTGATCTCATTGTTACTCAATTATTATCCTTCCGAAAAACAAAAAGATGAAACAGCTCCCAAAATTAGTAAATACGCTTTTGGAGAGGATTATCATTTTGTGATAAAAGAAAAATTAAACCAGCTGCTGGAATTCATCAGAGAAAACATTGGTGAAGTGGATGGACGCGTATTTGTTGACTCTGCACCTGTTATGGATAAAGCCTGGGCAAAAAAAAGTGGTTTGGGTTGGATCGGGAAAAACAGTAATCTGATCAATAAAAACAGCGGATCATTTTATTTCATTGCTGAATTGATCATTGACCTGGAATTAGAACAGGATGGCCCTGTAAAAGATTATTGCGGAACATGCACACGCTGCATGGATGCCTGCCCAACAGATGCTATTGTTGCACCTTATGTGGTGGATGGAAGTAAATGTATTTCGTATTTTACTATTGAACTGAAAGAAAACATACCAAACGAAGTAAAAGGTAAATTTGATAATTGGACATTTGGCTGTGATATTTGTCAGGATGTATGTCCCTGGAACCGATTCTCGAAACCTCATACAGAAAAGCTCTTTCAACCTAAGGATGGCCTGCTGGGAATGACGAAAAGCGATTGGGAGGAATTAACAGAAGAAACCTTTAAACGCGTATTTAAAAACTCTGCTGTAAAGCGCACTAAATTCACCGGATTAAAAAGGAACTTGGAATTTCTAAAATAATTTATCTCCTTTTTGTGGAACAAAAAAAAACCTGTCAGGTGTTTAAACACCTGACAGGTCTGCAAAGAAAATTTGTTGTAATACCTAATATAGCCAGCTATTAAGACTTGGTAATATTTTTGTAAACTTCATTGATCACATCTTTATATTTGTGTCCGAATGTGCCAATGCACCAAACCATTAATAGCATTTTTTCATCCGGTTTAAGCCACTTAACAGCTTTTGTCAATTCTTTCCGGAACAGTGTTTTATCAAAACTTACTTTTTCTAATATATTTTTACTTAATTCATACATGACTTGAAGTATTTAAGGTTAATAAATTTCAGCAATTAGAACGGTGATTACAACGTTAATTAAAACATAAAGTTACTTCTATGATCTAAATCATTGTCACAACTAATGTTAAAAAAAAAGATACTTATCAACGAATTAATAACATGATTACCAAGCCACTATAATCTAAGTATTCGGTTTTTTATTCTGCAAAAACAATCAAACCCAAAACCTGTAAATCAAACATAATCAATCGATTATGGATTATGAACATCTACCTGATTTTATGAACAGGCAAAAAAAACGTAAATTATTGCTGTAAAAATTCAAAAAACGTTCATGTATTTTTAGGTAAAAAACAATACACTTTTTTGAGAAAAAAATCAGGAATTATCGCCCCAGCGAAAGGAAGTTTGATCAAAGCCGCAGAGATCAAGCGCTCTATCAATTACAGTTGCAGCGAGCGCATCAAAATCAGTGGGTTTGCTATAAAAGGATGGACTTGCAGGACAAATGATCCCGCCAGCTTCGGTAATCGTTTTCATATTGTTGATATGGATCAGACTCAAAGGGGTATCACGTGTTATTAGAATTAGTTTTCTTCTTTCTTTTAATATTACATCAGCAGCACGGGTGGTAAGATCATTGGAAATACCACTTGCAATACGCGCTAAGGTGCCCATAGAACAAGGGCAAACGATCATACTATCATATTTAGCAGAACCGGAGGCAAAAGGAGCAAAAAAATCAGTTTTGCTATAAACAGGAAAGGAGAACTTTTCATAATCAGTATTTCCCAATTCAAATTTCCAAACATCTTTTGCATTGTCGGACATGATGATACCAACCGCCTCGATCTGTTCGTGCAATTCCTGAAGCTTACGCAACAATACTTTTGCATAAATAGCTCCACTTGCACCTGTTACTGCTACTACTATTTTATGTTTATTCCGTTTTTCCACCAGCAAATTGATAAGTTAAAGTAAACGCGATCACACTATTTGTTTGTCCGGGGTTGTACCATCGGCTGGCTCCGGAAGCATGATCCCTTATTGAAGAAACTGAATTGGAATAACGCCAATTGATATCAAAATTGTTAAAAACAGTATAACTGATTCCCATATTAATACTTATTTCATTTTTATTGAAGGGCCTCATTCCTGTCAGATCCTGCCAGTCTAAAAACTCTCTTTCCCTCATCAAATAACTAAAACCCGGGCCAAGCTCGTATGTGAATTTTTTTTGATGATACTGAAATAGCACAGGAACTTCTATATAATCTAATCCAAGATAATAATAGTTAAAATCGCCTTTTTCGGGATTTGCATTGTGCCTGCTGCCTTTCTGGATGTAGATGATCTCAAATTGACCTGTCCACTTTTCGTTGAATAATACTCTGACAAAAAAACCACCAGCAAAGCCTGCTTTATCGAAACCACTGTAATTATCTCCCGCTACCTGACTGGTACTTAATCCGGCTTTTATTCCTGCATTAAAACGTTGCTGGGCAATTACTTCGAAAGAAATAAAGGTTAAGAATAACGAATAAAAAACCAATTTCCAGGTTACGGATAAACGAATGGTTACAAATTTACGAAACTGTGTATTCATATCTTGTTTCGTAAATTCGTTTTTTATTCGTTTATCCGTAACCATAATTTGTTTATCCGTAACCTATTAAGGAATAACTTTAACTTCCTCACATTGTATTATTTCGTAAGTGGCAGTATTATATAGGAATGCAATTATGTGACATTTACTAACATCACAGGCTGATCCTTTATAGCTTGCCGGAATAGTATAGGCAAAGCGTTTTATATGAGTTGCTCCTGCAGCTATGCTAACAGTTCCAATCAGTTCACCCAAAGCACCTAAAGGTGTTATAGCATCACGTAAAACATGGCGATGAACATAATCTGATTTGTTCACTCCAATATAATCTTGCCAATCAATAATGCTATCCTGAGTTAATAGAACAACTAAGTTGAATGTACCGCTCATTGTAGTTAAAAATGAATCGCGAACAGCAGTACACATCTTTCTGGTAGCGCTCGTATAATCGGAACTAATTTGAAGATCGACTACGGAAGGTTCGGCTATAATGCCGGCTACATAAGTTTTCCAGTTAGGATAAAATTGCAAATGTGTTTTATTTACAGCATCATAATCTTTTCTGTTGAACATGCCTTGTGGCAAACCGAATTCACTGGCACCAAATGTTGCATCGTACAGTTCGCCAACAGTGGTTCTGTAATCCTCCGTATAGGATGTTGAAACAGAGCCGTTGTACCCGGGTGTTGGTGCAGCATACCCTCCCACATGTAATCCGAGTCCGATAATTTTGCCGGGGTAAATTGAATCGATCTCATGTAACTGTTTAGCAGCCTTAGGGCAATTGCCACAGGTGTGCCCTGTAAAATCTTCTATTAATATTTTTTTTATATGACTGGTAAGAGCCGGAAATACAGGTGCGGAGCATGTTGTGGTATCACTCACATTTGCATTTGTTTCGGGATATGGATCATTGACATAATCACAGGCTGTAAAAGTAAAACCTGCAATTAAACCTATGCTATATAAAACTTTTTTCATTATACCTGACATTAAAAAACAATTGGAACAAAAGTTATAATTTATACCTGGACTTTGTTTTCATTTGATACAAAAAAGGATTCGGAGTTATGAAACGAAGAAATATTTCCGGTCCGCCACGTCCTGTACTTGCATAGGTAAGTTTTGATGTGTTAAGATCATAACTAAACCCCAGGGTATACTGCCCTGATTCAACATAAGCTGATATTATAAGAGCATCCCTGTTTCTTAATGCTGCACCAAAACCATAAGCCGACTGTTTAAGAATTCCGGTATATTTTGACTCCTGATCATATGAATATCGGCAGATCATCCCAAACATGATCTCTTTTGAAGCACCTTGAAATTGTAACAGGTAACTTGGTACCAGGGCCAGATTTGTGTTTTTTATACCGATCAAAAAATCACCGTGGAAAAGGAATCTGGTATTCAACTTTTGGTCGCTCGCCACTAGAAATTTTTGCTTTGGCTGATTAATATGAAACATAGAAACTCCTACATTCGTTTTAATCATTCTTCTTGTACCTAAGGATTTTTCATTAGAACTGAAATTCCAATTTACACCGGCACCAACATCCGGATAAATATAATTTTGAGCACTTTCATTCTCTCCACTAATAACATTAGGATCATAGGTTTTGCCATTGTACTGATCGGTAAAAATAAGTTTTGAAAAATCTATTTTTCGTTGAACGACACTGGTCTGTAGACCAAAAGAAAGTATATTTTTTTTACTGATGGGTACAAAACTGGATAAAGATAAATTTACCTGGGATGTTCCCATATTTCCATCTCCGGCCTTATCACTAAAAAAAGAAATACCGCCTGCCATTTTGCTAACCGATTTATTATAGGCTTTCGACATTTTCATTTTGGCCTTTTCCCAGTTACTGGCTTTGAATTTTAATTCCAATGAGGCACCAAAGGTTTTATAAGGCACTGTAACCCCACCCCACTGGTCTTTATAGATTAATGAAGCTCTTAAGGTATGTCCGGCACCGGTAAGCGCAGGGTTTATCAGAGCAGGGGTTTGCGTGTATTGCGAAAAATGGAAATCCTGTGAATAAGAAATTACTGATGAAATATTAAAAATCAGCAATAAGAATAAGCGATAGGCACCCTTCATTTTTTTGTTTTTACAGAATAACAAATGTATCTAAAAAAAAACAAATTATTTAATAAAGAGGCTATTTCCTTTAGTGTTTTCAGAAAAAAACAGGAGATGTGTAAAAAATTCAGATAATAATTGCCTGAAACCGGTATTGGAATGATAAAACCATCATCATTTTGGCAAATGCTGCGTTAGGGATTGCAGCGTAAATCCTTTTCTCTTTAGAAAAGATTGAAGCGGAAAGCCCGCCCCTTTTTACCTCAACCTTCTCCCTCTCTAATCGGAGAGGGAGAAGGTTGAGGTAAAAAGGGGAACGCCCAAATGAAAAAGGTTTAGAGATAGTATTTTCTTTTATTAATCGAAGCAAATGAAGATCCAATTCTAAAAAACAGGAACTATGTTATCCTAATGAGTCCAGCAATATTTTCAACTCAGCGCTTTTATCGGGGTAACCTAATTTTTCGTAGGACGAAATAAGATTGCGCAGAAGTCTTCTTACAATTTCGAGGTTAGAGCAGGGCTCGTAAAAGCCAGGGCTTTGTTCTAATTTTAATTGTTTCAAAAAGGCATCAATTTCTTTTTGGCCAAACACTGTTCCCTTACTAAAAGGATTAATGTAAAACAATACATTGCTTCCCTCATTACCTGGCGTAGAAGGCACTCCCATGTGCTCTACATCTACATAACATAAAATAAAATGTTCGGGCAGGTTTACTCCATAAATAGGAATATCAAGGCTTTGCGCTACAATGGTATAAATTATGGCAAGTAAAAGCGGGTTGCCTTTTTTACTTTCCAAAACATTATTGATGTATGAATTTTGAGGGGCGTGGTAATTAGTAGTGTTTCCGCTGAAATTATGAACATCAAATATAATGTGATTTATGATCTTCACTTTTTCGAGAGCAGTTAAATTTTCATTTAACTCCAACCAGATATCCTGTTTGATCTGGTCAACCTGCTTTTTAATTTTTGAGATATCAATATCCGGATATTGATATCTTGCAATAAGCAATGCACCTTCAAGCAGGTTTTGTTGTTCAGGGTGCGACCATTCTTTTAAAGCATCTTTCATCAGATCAAATTGTATCTGATGAATGATGTTTTCGATGCGATTCTGAATAAGGGTATCAAAGGAGTGTTCCCAGGCATCTTCCAATACAGGAATTATCTCTTCTCCAAGAGATAAAAACTTCATGCTCACTTGTTCAAAAACCTTTTCATCAGGATCGTCAAGTAAGCTGATAAGCGCATTTAGTTCCTTTTTTTTCATATCCTGAGAATTACGAATGCAAACTAATTATTATTCCTTACTAATTAAAAAAATACAAAATTTGTACCCACCTTTCACTGAAGGACTCAGCACTCGTTCTTTTTTCTAATTCGCAGGAATCTTA
This sequence comes from Bacteroidia bacterium, assembly GCA_030654175.1. Classification (GTDB taxonomy): domain Bacteria; phylum Bacteroidota; class Bacteroidia; order 2-12-FULL-35-15; family 2-12-FULL-35-15; genus 2-12-FULL-35-15. Next base: position 464,937 of record JAURXZ010000008.1, on the reverse strand, counting down.
TTGCAAAAGTATACCGGATATTCAGGGTATTTGTTACAAAATCAAGAAGATTTCAACGTTACTTTGTTAATCTCTCTAATACAAGTTGTATTAATTGCTCCACAGCCACATGATAATTTTTGCTGTACTGCTTGGCAACCCTGTTTGCTATAATGGCACAAACGGTGCAGGTTTGGTGGCCAAGTAATCCACCCAGACCATAGAGTGCAGAAGTCTCCATTTCGAAGTTTGTGATACGATTTTCCTTGAATTTAAAATCTGTTAATTGCTGATTAAAATCTTCAACCCATGGGCTGAGACGTAATTTACGTCCTTGCGGACCATAAAACCCTGGTGCTGTAGCAGTTACGCCCTTTATTAGGTCGAACCCGATCTTATTGATCAGTGTTTCGGAACCTTTAACAACATAAGGGTAAGGTAAATTTTTATTCCAGTTGGTTTGTTTAATAAATGCCTCAGAAATTTCATTATCGTTAATTGATGGCAGGTCGAGATAATAATTCATTAAACCATCAAAACCCAAACCGTGGGTTGAAACCACAAAGCTATCCACCGGAATATCCTGTTGCAAAGCTCCGGATGTACCGATACGTACTATATTTAAACTTCTTTTTTGCTCTTTTACGGTGCGTGTTTTCAAATCGATATTTACGGCCGCATCCAGTTCATTCACCAAAATATCAATATTGTCGGTACCGATACCGGACGACAATACCATCACACGTTTGCCTTTGTAAGTTCCTGCATGAGTGATGAATTCACGATTTTGCATTTTAAAATCGATGATATCAAAAAACTTAGAAACGGCTTCAACACGGCCTTGATCACCAACAATGATAATATTGTCAGCAATATTTTCTGGTAATAATTTTAAATGGTAAACGCTTCCATTCGGATTAAGGATAAGCTCTGTTTCGGGAATGATATTGTTCATTTTGTTAGCTTTTTAAAAAGGATTTTGTAAATTTGTTTTTTATTAAACAACTGGTTTAATTATTAAAATATCACCAAAAGTATTCAAAATTTATGATTCAACATACCAATATAATATTAGTACCTACCGATTTTTCGGAACAATCAAATATCGCTTTGGAACAATCTTATACTTTAGCAAGGGAATACCATGCTGAAATCACCTTGCTTTATGTGATTGAAGATAGTGGGATGCTGGTAAAATTGTTTTCCAGTGAACAACATGAGGATCACAGAAAAAATGTTCAGTATCAATTGGATCTATTGGCGGCTGCTGTTGAAAAGAAAAGTAAAATAACCGTAAACACCCTTATTGCAAAAGGCGTTATCTATGAAAAGATCGCTGAAGTTGCCGACCTTATCAATGCAACCATGATAATAATGGGTACTAATGGTGGAGAAGGATTAAAAAAACGATTTATTGGTTCAAATGCGTTACGTGTTGCAAGGGAATCAAAAATACCTGTGATCACGATCAGAGGAAAACATCACCGCAATGGTTGTAAAAACATTGTGTTACCACTCGATCTTACAAAACAAACACGTGAAAAAGTAGGTAAAGCAATAGAACTTTCAAGATTATTTAATGGTGCTGCTGTTCGTGTGGTTTCGGTATTATTTACTACAGATGAGTTTTTAGTAAATCGTCTTACACGTCAATTAGGACAGGTTAAAGCATTTTTAGAAAAAGAAGGTGTTGAATGCACTGCCGAAATTATTAAAAGTATAAAAAGCAATGAAACGCTTGCCCAAAATATTCTGGAATATGCTACCCAGGTAGATGGCGATCTGATAATGATCATGACTCAGCAAGAGGTAGATTTTACAAAATATTTTATTGGTTCAGCGGCACAGGAAATCATCCACCACTCAACCATTCCGGTAATGAGCATAACACCAATTGAGAGAAAAGATACAACACTTTTTGCAAATCCGTATTAAAGAAATATTAAATGTTAAATGCTGAATTTTTAATGAAATAAATAATTCAACATTTTAAATTTAACATTCAAAAAAATTCAACATTTAAAATTGAACATTCAAAATAATTCAACCTATGCAACCATTTAAAATTGAAAAAATTCTAATTCCAATTGATTTTTCAGAAACTTCTATGCTCGCAATTGAGCATGCAACGTTTACTGCAAAATTGTTTAAAGCAGAGTTGGTGCTTTTGCATGTGGTAGAAAAACATTGGGAAAAATTCAGTATTGTAGTTCCTGAAATGCGCATTGCACCACCGGATGATATAATAAATGCTATAGAAAAAAGATTAGAGGCGCTGGCTGCAACTATTCGTTCGGAACATGGGATAAAATCAATTTGTATTACTGCAAATGGAACTATTTTCAGTGAAATTATTTCGGTATCAAAAGAACATAATGTTGATCTGATAATACTGGGAACCCATGGTACTTCAGGCTTTGCTGAATTTTTTGTTGGAAGCAATGCTTACAAAGTAGTTACAAGCGCAGAATGCCCGGTAATTTCTGTTCAAACACATTCTCAAAAATTAGGTTTTAAAGATATACTGGTGCCAATTGATAATTCGGCTCATTCCCGTCAAAAGATCAATCATGCAATTGTGTTAGCACGACAGTTTCAAGCAAAACTTCATATTGTTGGTTTAGCTGATTTTGAAGAGGAAACAGAACTTCATAAATTTGAAATTAAACTGGAGCAAATTGAAGAGTACGTTAAAAAATGTGATCTGACTTGTACAAAAGAAATCATTCACGGCAAAAATCAAGCTAAAATGACTGCTGATTATGCTCAAGCCACAGGTGCTGATCTGATCATTATAATGACCGATCAGGATGAAAATATAACAGGCCGTTTACTTGGGCCTTATGCTCAACAGATAGTAAATCATTCAAAAATCCCGGTAATGAGCGTTCAGCCATTTATTGGAACTACCTCTTCCTGGGCTTATTAATAAAACTGATTTCTATTGATAAAATAATATTGCCTAAAAATTTTATTCGGGCCTTCCCCTTTCTTTGAAAAAAGAAAGGGGCGGGCTTTCCACTTCAATCTTTTCTAAACAGAAAAGGATTTACGTTGCAATCCCTAACGCAGCAATACGATGAAAGAAAACTTGTCAGCATTTATTGGACTTTAGCCCAAATTAACAATCGAAAGCAAATTAACAGGAACTTATCGACACAAAAAATCCGTTACGTATTATACGTAACGGATTTTTTATTTACACCAAACTCAATTAATTAAAGACTGCCAAATACACGTTTTAAAATGTCATTAACACGTGCCAAAGGATCTTTTCTTATTTTCAATTCTTCTTCAGCTAAAAGCAGAAACAAACCCGCCATAGCTCTTTCTGTAACGTATGCAGTAAGATCTGGATTTTGCTTTTGAACCATTGGTATCTTGTTGTATTTAGTAATAATAGGATTCCAGTATTTGGTCACTTCCACTTTATCTATTGCAGCTTTTACAATTGGGGTGAATTTTTGTTTCAATTCCGCTGTAGTTTTATCTTTTAGATATTGTGTTGCGGCATTATCAGCCCCTTTTAATATTCCAAAACCGTCTCCAATGCTCATTCCTTTAACAGCATTAATAAACACAGGTGCAGCATTTTTAGCAGCTTCTTCAGCAGCACGATTTAAAGTCATCACAAACTTATCTGTTTGCGGTTTCATACCTAATGCATCCATCTTATCTTTAACCTGTTTTGCTTCCGGAGGAAAAGGGATTAACAACTTAGGATTTTTATAGTAGCCATCCACTTTAGATGCGATCCCTGTAGAATTATTGGTCCCAACAGTTAATGCGTCTTTTAACCCTTTTATTACTTCATCATTACTTAAAGGTTTAGTACCCGTTCCCTTACTATCCTTTAGGGCTTTATCGGCAGCAGCTTTTGCAGCAGCAGCTCTTTGCTGCAAACTTTGGCTTGTACATGCAGTGATTGACATGATTATCAATGCTATGGTTGGAATAATGTTTTTTTTCATTTTGTTTTATAGTTAATGGTTGATAGTTAATAGTTGTTAGTTGTTAGTTATTTCTTTCCGTCTTGCATCCCTTCCTAAGGGGAGAGATTGAATGGGAGAGGTATTATTTTATTTCAAAATCAAGCAGTTTTTGATCTTCAATAAAAGCTTCCAGTCTGTCTCCTATCTGAACAGGTCCGACACCTTCCGGGGTTCCTGTATAAATTAAATCTCCTGTTCTAAGTGTGAAATATTTTGAAATGTATGCAATTATTGTATCAAATGAAAACAAGAGATCTTTTGTATTTCCTTCCTGAACATTATTTCCATTAATCTTTAAATGGAAGTTAATATTTTTTTCGTCAGTGAACTGCTTTTTATCAATGAACTTTCCGATAGGTGCTGCTCCATCAAATGCTTTTGCTTTTTCCCAGGGCAAACCATTTTTTTTACATTCCGCCTGAATGTCACGAGCGGTGAAATCAATTCCTATGCCAATTTCATTATAATACTTATTTGCAAATTGAGTTTGAATATTTTTACCCGGTTTATTGATCTTTAAAACCAATTCAACTTCATGATGTATTTCTTTTGAAAAATCCGGATAATAAAATGGCTGATTATCCTTTATTAATGAGGTGTCCGGCTTTAAAAAAAACACAGGTTCGGATGGTATTGCCGAGTTCATTTCTTTGGCATGTTCAGCGTAATTACGACCTATGCAAATTATTTTCATTTTAAATGAATTAGAGAAATGGAGATTTGTTGATTTAGAGAATTGTTGATTTAGAGATTTGTTGATTTAGAGATTTAGTGAATCGGGAGAAGTAGGAAATTATCTATTTTCTGATTCTCCAGATCAACAAACCTCCATTTCTCTAAATCTCTATTTCTCTCGTTTATTTATTAAAAGCCAATCGTAGTTTAATATCAGTTAATACTTTTTTGGTGTATAAAGGGAAATCACCATTCAACATCCATGAATAATAAGATGGCTCATCTCGTAACACTTGCTCTACCGATTTTCCTGTATGCTTACCAAAATTAAATACCTCCACCCCTTGCTCATTAAAAATAATACGACCCGCCAGATCCGCATTCTTATTGATATTCGTAAAACTATGCAAGGCATTGATGTCATTTTTTATAGGAATGGATTTAATTCCCTTTTTATCTTCAAATTCAACACCATCATAGCGTTCAAGCTGAGCCATAAACACTTCATAAGTAGCTTCAATATCTGCCTGGGCACTGTGGGCGTTAATAATTTCTTTCCCGCAGTAAAATTTGTATGCTGCTTTAAGTGTGCGCTGTTCCATTTGATGAAAGATATTTTGAATATCTACGAAACGTCTGCCTTTTAAATCAAAATCTACTTCCGCACGCATAAATTCTTCCACCAATACCGGGATATCAAATCTATTGGAGTTATAGCCGGCCAGATCACAATCTTTCAAAAATTCGGCAAGGCTTTTAGCGATGCCTTTAAAAGTAGGCTCATTAATAACATCTTTATCGTAAATACCGTGTATCTCCGATGATTGCTTGGGAATTGGAATTGTTGGATTGATGCGTTTGGTCTTAATTTCTTTGGTTCCGTCAGGCCAGATCTTTAAAATAGAAATTTCTACAATACGGTCAGAAGCTACATTTACGCCTGTTGTTTCCAAATCAAAAAAAGCAATAGGACAGGTTAAATTGGGTTGGATCATAAATATAATGTTTAAAAATTAGATTGATATTTTATTAAAAAACAGGCATCAGGATTGAAAAAAAATAAAAAATTCATCTCCTCCCTTTGTTATATAAGCAATTTAGAAAGAACAATAATAAGAAAATAATCAAGGCTATGTTCAGAGTTACTTTCAAAAAAAATAAAATTAGTATTACCTAAATTTACATTTTTTTAAACTATCCTTGTGTAATGAAAAAGAAAACTTTCAAAATATTAGCAAAATTTAACAAGCATTTTTTGCCAAAATATTATAAACGGGATTTAAATAAACTTAAAACCTGGGAAAAAGCTATTGTGGGCTATAAGTACTGGGTCACTACTCAATCGTTAGGTTAATACGCCTTCTGAAGAACTTTCGTTATCAGTAATTTTGTATTATAAATTGATCCATTTACTTAGGCTATTTATTATCCAGTCTTAAAAATTATTTAAAATTTCTATCCTTTTATTATTGCATTCCTTAATAATACAAACGATATTAAAACTGCTCTCGGCTATTAAAAATCGGTTCTTAAAGAAAAAACCTTAAAAAAAGCCTGCTAACCCAATAGCTTCGACTTTCTTATAAAAACCGTACAATTTAATATTTAAAATAAGGAGAAGCAATAATTATGTGTTTTAATGCAAATGTAAGTTTTGGAGCCAGTGTTGTTATTGGGATTATTGGTATTGCTACCATAAGAAAAGCAAAAACTCCACAATATGCTTTTGCCAGTATCCCTTTACTTTTTGCCATTCAGCAATTTGTGGAAGGTATTTTATGGTTGGCTTTGAAACAACCTGATGAGATAGAAACGCAAAAAATTGCAACTTATGTTTTTATACTAATTGCCCAGGTGATCTGGCCTGTATTGGTACCTCTTTCAATTTTATTAATGGAAAAGGAAAAAATACGACAAAGAATATTATTGCTATTCCTTGTTATAGGTGCGGTTTTATCTACTTTTGGTGCTTATCGCATCTTATTTTATGATGTAGTTGCTCTAATTGAAAATCATCATATTAAATATGATTTTAATATTTCAAGCCCTATAATGCCTTTTGCTGCTCTTTTTTATATTTTACCAACGATTATATCTCCATTTATTTCGAGTATTAAAAGAATGGTATTACTGGGGAGTTTGCTGCTTTTTTCACTTATTATTTCAAAATTATTTTTTGAGGTATATACAATTTCTGTCTGGTGCTTTTTTGCTGCAATCATTAGTAGTGTGGTTTTTATGATCATTTCAAAATTAAATTCTGCTAAGGGAATAAAAATCCCTTCAACATAGAATTGTGAAAAAGCACTTCATGACAGAATTGATACCTTTTCGACAGGACCTTTCTAATAAATAGCAGAAATAGAAATTATTGGCAAAGTAAATTCAACCTTTTTTTGACGAGTATAAACAATTGCATTGTTGAAAAATAAGAGGGCTTAAATTTTTTATTTTTAAAAAATAATGTATTTTTGATTATATATAAACCCTAAAATCAAATAATATGAAAAAAAGTTACTCTCTTATCTGTGCAACATTAATGGTGTTATTTACTTTAAATGCAAATGCCGCTAATATTAATGTTGACATTACCAACAACGCATTCTCTACTGTTACCAATGTAATGGTTAACGATGTGATCGTATTTAACCTGATTGAAGGAACACATACTGTTGTTGGTCTATCTGTGCCTAGCGGTGCAACAGCAATTAATTCAGGTGCAATGACTATTGGTACACCGTATAATTATACAGTTTTGGTAGCAGGTAATTATGGATATAAATGTGGAATCCATCAAACGATGGTAGGAGGCTTTCAAGCGACCGGAACAACAGGTATATTGGCACCATCCACTAATTTATTAACTACAGCGTATCCTAATCCTGTAAAAGACAAATTAACTGTAAAATACGATGGTTTAGAATTAATTGAAGTGTTAAACGTAATTGGTGAAAAAATACAAACTATTGCGTTAGATGCAACAGAAAGTAAAGTAGAAATTGATTTTTCTAACTTACCTTCAGGAATGTATTTCTACCGCACTTACAAAGAAGGAGCAATTGTTGAAACAAAGAGAATTGTTAAAACAAAATAATTTTTTTAATTATTTAAAAGGCCCCAATACTCTTTGTATTGGGGCCTTTTTTTATATGTAAAATCCGGGTGTCTTTTTTAAATTATTAAAATATATGATTTTTTTAATTGAGTAAATGGTGATACTCCATTTTTCTCATTTAAAAATATACTTCCCGGATTTATCAACACTAACCTTTGGTAATTTCTTGTACTTATCAAAGTAGTCATAACCGACTTTAAGATTTCTCCAGAACTCCACCAGGTTAGTATTTTTGGAATATTTATCTGCTAATATTTCCATTCCTTTTCCATCCAGTTTAGCTGGAAAAATATGAACAGGAACATTTTGTTGTCCGTTATTACGACCTTCCACAGCAAGTATATACACTTCTTTAATAAAATTATCGGTGAGAGGTACACAGCCAATTGTAACACAATTTCCGTGGATCATGATATCACCGCCCAAATTTCCGCTGCCTATTATTTTATCGCTTGCATTGGGGTAGTTAACGCCTAATGATAAGTGGTAACTGCTATAAGCATTAAATACAGCAATGTGATAAAACCCCTCCGGAACCTGGATATCGCCTTGCTTTCGTTTGGGACCTAACATGCCAGAAGAGGAACAGATGGCATATGTTTTAAATAGTTTGAATTCGTTTTTCCCTTTTGATCTAAGCCATACTTCTACTATTTTATCTTTCTTAAAAATTTGTATATATGTTTCAAAACCTACACTGTTAATTCCTTGCTTTTGCATTTCTTCTTTCAGCCCCTCCCATTTTTCCGCATAGGCAGCTTTTACACGCTCACATTTCTGCTGACCTGCCTTAAATGTTTGTGCTGAGGCTTGAAAACAAAGAAAAAAACCAAGCAAAAATAATATTGCTTTTAGCATATTTTTTATAGGGGAACTTTGATCCATATCATAAAATTGTTTGAAATATTTTCAGTTTTCGCCTCGGTTAAAATACATTTATTTTTTTGGAAATCAAATCATGAACAGTAATTCCTTATCAGAAATTGTGCTGAAATTGCGTCAGGGGTTGGAAGTAGATCCTCTTTCGAACGAATTAAAAACCCCTCTCCTATTGCATTTCGGTGAAAAATTTCTATTTTCTCTCTTAAATTGCTAAATTTGCAGTTCATATTTTTAAAAAACAAACATGTTTGATAATTTAAGTAACAAACTAGAACGCGCCTTTAAATTATTAAAAGGCCAGGGAAAAATCACTGAAATAAACGTATCCGAAACCATTAAGGAAATTCGTAAAGCCTTATTGGATGCTGACGTTAACTATAAAGTTGCCAAACAATTTACTGATACAGTAAAAGAAAAGGCATTAGGACAAAACGTACTAACGGCTATTTCACCAGGGCAATTAATGGTGAAAATCACTCAACAGGAACTTACCAATTTAATGGGTGGTGAAACAGCAGATATTAAATTGATCCGCAATCCAACCATCATATTAATGAGTGGTTTGCAAGGTTCCGGTAAAACCACATTTTCGGGTAAACTGGCGAATTATTTAAAAACAAAACGCGGTAAAAAGCCTTTATTAGTGGCCTGCGACATATACCGTCCTGCTGCTATTCAGCAATTGCAGGTATTAGGGGCACAAATAGGCGTTGATGTTTATGCTGATCCTGAAAATAAAGATGCAGTTTCTATTGCAAAACGTGCAATCCAACATGCAAAAGATAATGGCAACACTGTTGTAATTATAGATACTGCCGGTCGTTTGGCGATTGATGAAGCGATGATGAATGAGATTGCTGCTGTGAAAAAAGCAGTGGAGCCCGATGAGATTTTATTTGTGGTGGATGCTATGACCGGTCAGGATGCTGTAAACACAGCTAAAGCATTTAACGATGTTCTTGATTTTGATGGTGTAGTTTTAACAAAATTAGATGGTGATACACGCGGTGGTGCTGCTCTTTCTATTAAATCGGTGGTAAATAAACCTATTAAGTTTGTTGGTACCGGTGAAAAAATGGACGCTTTGGATGTATTCCATCCGAGTCGTATGGCCGATCGTATTTTAGGCATGGGCGATGTTGTAACATTCGTGGAACGTGCCGAAGAACAATTTAATGTTGAAGCGGCAAGAAAACTTCAAAAGAAGATCGCTAAAAATCAATTCAGCTTTAATGACTTTTTAGATCAGTTACAACAAATCAAAAAAATGGGTAACATTAAGGATCTGGTAGGAATGATCCCGGGTGTTGGTAAAGCATTGAAAGATGTTGATATTGATGATAATGCTTTTGTAAGCATTGAATCTATTATTTCATCCATGACCCCTGCTGAACGCGAGAACCCTGAATTATTGAATGGTAAACGAAGAGACAGAATAGCAAAAGGCAGCGGAAGAACTTCACAGGATGTAAACCGTTTGATCAAGCAATTTGAAGATACACGCAAGATGATGAAGATGATGAATAATAAGCAGGACATGGCGAAGTTGATGTCGCAAATGAAAAATATGCCTGGAATGAAATAAAAAAATAAGGATTTTTGGATTAAGGATTATAGAAATGTGAATAATTCATACCTAAATCCTAAATCTCCAAATCCTAAATCTCTAATTCTCTTATTTAACAATGACTACCATCCTTGACGGCAAATTAATATCAGAGCAAATTCAGTCTGAAATACTTCTAGAGGTTAACACCTTAAAAGCGCAAGGCGGCAAAACGCCTCATTTAGCAGCTATTTTAGTGGGTAATGATGGGGCTAGCGAAACCTACGTTGCGGCAAAAGTAAAAGCATGTGAGAAAGCAGGATTTATATCCTCATTGGTTAGATTACCTGAAACCGCTACTGAGCAAGAACTGTTGACAAAAATTAATGAGCTGAATAATAACACAAGTATTGACGGATACATTGTTCAGTTGCCACTTCCAAAACATATTCATGAGCATAAAATAATGGAAGCCATTTCACCGCAAAAAGATGTTGATGGATTTCATCCTCAAAATGTGGGTAGAATGGCTTTGAATTTACCCACCTATTTGCCTGCAACCCCTTATGGTATCATGCAATTGCTGGAGCGCTATAAAATTGAAACAGCAGGTAAACATTGTGTGGTTATTGGCCGAAGTCATATTGTAGGTTCACCAATAAGCATTTTAATGGCGCGTAACGCAGTTCCCGGAAATTGTACCGTAACACTTTGTCACAGCCGGACGGCCAATTTAAAAGAACACACGCTAAAAGCCGATATATTAATTGTTGCACTCGGCAGATCCGAATTTGTTACTGCTGATATGGTGAAAGATGGAGTGGTAGTGATCGATGTAGGAATTACAAGAATAAAATCTGATAAAACAAAAAGTGGTTTTAAATTAGTTGGTGATGTGAATTATGAGGAGGTAGCTCCCAAAGCTTCTTTTATTACCCCGGTACCGGGAGGAATAGGACCAATGACCATTGCATCGCTATTGATCAATACTTTAAAGGCAAGTAAGAAAGAGGTTTATTTCTAATTTTGCAATTTTGCAATTGTACAGTAGGCAATTTATGATTCGTTAAATTGTTAAATTGCCTACTGAAAAATTGACCAATTGGTAAATTACTTTTTCTTTTTAGCCTCTTTTTGTTTTTCCTGTTCTAATTTAATATTGTAGCGTATATCGCGCCAGTATTCGGCTCCGTAGCTTACAAAAATTTCTGAACCTGCTTTAATATTTTTAGTTGCAGCTATCCAGCCAGAATTTTTGTAGATCTCGTATTTACAATTATTTGTGATCCCTGGTATTTTAGTTAACCCTTTTGCATCGTTTGCGAACCTTGCCAATTCCTCAGGTGTATTAAATGCATCAATACATTTATTACGGCTCACATAAAACACATAACCTCCTTCATCACGTTCTGCGCGGATATCGCATTCTTTCCAACTAATTATCTCTCCAAGATATTCAACGATCCGTTCACCTTTTTTAACATCACGTTTGATGAATAAGCCTTTACCTGCACCCGGAATGTTTGATTTTTTTACTGCTAAGTCTTCGTACATATTTATTTATTTTGAGGCTGTGAAAGTAGCAAAAACTTTGACTTGAATATTAATTATTTGTTAATCGGCATAACAATGTCGATTAGTTAAGGAAAATTATTGCCAAATAAATTCTTAAACCATACGATAGTTAATAAGGTAAGAGGCCAGTTTAAGCATTACATAAAACCTTGAATACGTAAAATGTATTCGTTTCATATCCTAAAAAAAAAACATTAATTTATAATTTAGAATCCTTGAATTGTTGATTGCTACTATATTTTTTTATAAATTCGTTAAATTAAAACCACCTAAAATGAAAAAAAATATTTACTCCATTCCTCTTATTATAATTGCATTCTGCAGTAATACTATCACGGCTCAAACTGTTCCTCAACACGATCATGTGGTGATAGTTGTTATGGAAAATCACGCATCTTCCTCCATAATTGGCTCAGCCAATGCCCCCTATATCAATTCACTTATTAATGGTACGTCATCTGCTAATTTCACACAATCCTATGGGCTCACACATCCCAGTCAGCCAAATTACATTATGCTGTTTTCTGGTTCCAAGCAGGGCGTTTTAACAGATTCCGACCCTTCCACTTTTCCATTTACAACGCCTAATCTTGGGGCAAGTTTATTGGCCAATTCATTTACATTTATCGGATACTCGGAAGACCTTCCATCGGTTGGTTTTAATGGAACAACTTCAGGCGATTATGCAAGGAAACACAGTCCATGGATAAACTGGCAGGATGCGCCAACAAATGGTATCCCTGCTATCAATAATCAACCGTTCACAAGTTTCCCTTCCGATTTTTCAACTTTGCCAACCGTTTCATTTGTGATTCCAAATCTTATTCATGATATGCACGATCCTCTCTTTCTTCCAAGTGCTGTGGTGAATGGAGACACCTGGCTTCAAAACAATCTTGATGGTTATATTCAATGGGCCAAAACAAACAACAGTTTATTTATCCTGACATTTGATGAAGATGATAATTTTAATTCCAACCATATTGCAACGGTATTTGTTGGTGAAAATGTTGTGCAAGGCCAATATCCCGAAACGATTGATCACTACTCTATTTTACGCACTCTTGAGGATATGTATGGACTTCCTTATGCAGGTAGCAGTGCCACGTCAATTCCTATTACTGATTGCTGGATAGCGAATCCAACAGGAATAAAAAACGCAGAAAAAAGTGAAATTCTTAACCTTTTCCAAAATCCTGTATCGGAAAGTATTTCACTTGATTTTTATTCTAAAAAACAGCAAAATATAAAAATAGTTATAACTGACCTGCTTTCAAAAACCTTCGTTAACATTAACAAAGAGGTGCAAGTTGGCAATAATAATATTCAAATTTCAACAGAGCACCTGGCAGCTGGAACTTATCTTATTAATGTGGTTTCAACTGAAAAAAATGTGGTTAGGAAAGTTGTTGTAAAAAAATAATTTATTACAATTGAACGTAAGTAAATCCTTTCGGTAAAGATTTAGACCTAAATCATAAAAAAAGCAAAGTATACAGCAAGGGTGCTCTTTCATTGTTTAATGCTGCGTTAGGGATTGCAGCGTAAATCCTTTTCTCTTTAGAAAAGATTGAAGCCCTTCGACTTCGCTCAGGATATACTCCAAGCCCGCCAATTCTTTTTCAAGAATTGGAACGCCCAAATGAACAATAGGACTGATGTTAAGATTATAATTAATCCCCTCTCAACTCTTATTCGTAAATTTGCGTAAAAATCAATTCAGGCAGAATATTAATTACCATATATGATAAAAATAACTTTAACCAGTGGAAAAGACCACAGTTTACACAGGTTCCACCCTTGGGTATTTTCGGGGGCAATAAAAAAATTTAGTGCTGATGTGAAGGAAGGCGATGTGGTGGAAGTTTATTCTGCGCAAAACGAATTTTTGGGAATGGGGCACTTTCAAATTGGTTCTATCGCAGTTCGGATGTTCTCCTTTAAAGAAGTTTCTCCTGATTATAATTTTTGGAAAAGTAAAATACAGGCTGCATACAACTTTCGGAAACAATTGAATTTAGTAAACAATCCTGCGACCAACTGTTATCGTTTGTTTTTTGCTGAAGGCGATGGTTTACCCGGATTTATTATTGATTTTTATAATGGAACAGCGGTTTTTCAATCCTATTCAATTGGAATGCATTTGATAAAAGATCAGTTTGTAAAAGCCTTGCAGGAAATAATGGGCGATTCACTGGTAGCCGTATTTGATAAAAGTGAAGATACGATGCCCAAACAAGCTCCTGTGAAAGCAACCAATGGTTATCTGTATAAAAGAGATGAGTCAATTCCAATTAATACAATTGCTTTAGAGAACAATAATAAATTTTACGTTGATTGGGAAGGCGGCCAAAAAACAGGTTTCTTTCTGGACCAGCGCGAAAACCGTGAACTGCTTGGAAGTTATTCTAAAGACAAAGTAGTTTTAAATACTTTTTGTTATACCGGTGGATTCTCTGTTTATGCTGCCAATGCAGGAGCTAAAGAGGTTCACTCCACTGACATTTCAAAAAAAGCGATTGAACTTACCGATAGAAATATTGAATTAAATAATATCCAAAATCATCAATCCTTTGCTGTTGACACTTTTGAGTTTTTAAAACACAAAGAGAATACGTATGACATTATAGTGCTTGATCCTCCGGCATTTGCAAAACATCAAAATGTAAAACACAATGCCATCATGGGTTATAAACGTTTAAACTACGAGGCTATCAAACAAATTAAGCCGGGCGGATTATTATTTACGTTTTCCTGTTCTCAGGTGGTTGATAAAAACACGTTTAACAGTACCGTTATGGCAGCTGCAATTGAAGCCGGCCGTAATGTACGGGTATTACATCATCTTTCTCAACCTCCCGATCATTGTGTAAATATTTTTCATCCGGAAGGTGAATATTTAAAAGGGTTGGTAGTGCATGTAGAGTAGATCTCAACGAATAACGAATCTTAACGAATAACGAATAAATATTAAAATTCGGTATTCGTTGAAAATTTGGAAATATGTCAAAACAAAATAAAAAACATACTCCTCACATTAAGCAAAAAAGCGAGACTCAAAAAGTGCTCTCACCCATTAAATATGGATGGGCCCTTGTTATTGCTGTTATTGCTTTTTTATTGTACTCCAATACCATTGGACATGAATATGCATTGGATGATTCAGGAGCGATCACCGGAAATCGTTATGTACAGGAAGGTTTTGGCGGGATCTTTAAATTATTGAAAGTAGAGTTCTGGCATTTTGCCAATGTACATTTAGGATATTATCGTCCGTTAGCACTCATCACATTTGCAATAGAGCATCAGTTTTTTCATGGCAACCCGCACATCAGCCATTTTGTAAATTGTTTGATCTTTGCCTTTTCAGGATTCATGCTTTTCATCGTACTGAATAAAATATTTAATGCCTACAATGCATTATTTCCTTTCTTCATTGCTTTGTTATTTGTTGCACATCCTATTCACACCGAAATTGTGGCTAACATCAAAGGCCGTGATGAATTATTGAGTTTTTTCAATGTGATGCTCATGCTTTGGTTTGCATTGAAATTTACGGATACAAAAAAGATATTTTACCTGATACTAAGTTTGTTGTTCTGTTATTTGGGAATGTTATCTAAGGAAACAGCGCTTACGGGAGTGATGCTCCTTCCTGTTTTTTTATTTTATTACAAGGATTATAAGGTGCTCGAATGTTTGAAAAAAAGTATTCCATTCGCACTTGTTGTCATCCTGTTTTTCATACAAAAAAAATATTTATTAGGAACACTGAGTGGTATTATCCCTTCCGATATTATAAATTATCCATACACTCAAAGTAATATAAAGTTACCTACCACTTTTATGTTGTTTGCTTTTTGTTTGCGTCTGTTGATCGTGCCTCATCCTTTGCGTTACGATTATTCGTTCAACCAGATACCGGCAGTACACATGAGCAATATATGGGCATTACTAGGCATTGCTTTATTTATAGCAGGTGCCATTTTTGCTTTTAAACAAACATTAAAAAAAACTACCTGGGGTTTTGCCTTTAGTCTATTTTACATTACCCTTATCCCTGCTTTGGCATTTACCATTTTACGTGGAGGTATTTTTGCCGAACGTTTTTTGTTTTTCCCATCTCTTGGATTCTGTATTGCTTTAGTTTATGGTGCCGGGCTGCTATTTAAAACGGACGTTTTGAGCGCTACAGATTCAACAATGGTTTGGTTGAGATCCAATGCTAAATTTGTTCTTATTTTAACTGTTCCTTTTGTTTTATATTCTATTAAGACTGTAAGCCGAAACACTGCATGGAAAGACAATTTCACGCTATTTAGCGAGGATGTGAAAACAGGAAAAAACAGTGCACAAAATCAAAATCATTTTGGGAATCAATATATTTACCTCGCTTCTATTGAAAAGGATTCTCTTAAAAAGCAACAGTATGTAAACACCGCAATTGCTGCATTACGGCAATCATTGGTTACCCATCCCAGATTTGGAGAAAGTTATTACCTGCTCGGACTTGCTTATCAGATAATAATACCGAATAGTGATTCAGCCATTTATTATTACAATAAGGCCATAGAAACTGCGCCTGGCCATGCCGACAGCTATTACCATTTAGGAATAGTTTATCAAAATCTTGGTAAAAATAATGTGGCTTCCTACTTTTATAACGAAGCCATTAAATACAATCCTCAATACCTGGAACCTAAAAAAGCTGCTGCTGATCTTAAAGCTGTGGGTATAGATGTATTCATAAACCCCTTGACCTCCATGGTTGATACAACCACTGCAAATAAAGATACACGATATTATTTCGAACTGGGAAATTATCATGCTTCACAAGGTGATTACAACCAGGCCGCTAAACATTTTATAAAATCCATTGAATTGGATCCTAATAACGAACAACCATACATCAACCTGGCGAATTGTTACGGCATGCTAAAACAGTATGATAAGGCGCTTTCAATTTCCAATCAACTACTTGCGAAGAATCCTAAAAATACCTTCGCTTTAAAAAATATGGCGGTTGTGTATAATATATTGGGGGATGCGAAAAAATCGGAGGAGTATTTACAAAAGATAAGAGAGATAGAAGGGAAGTAATTAACAATTTGACAATTTAGCAATTTGATAATTTGACAATTGCTCCTCGCTGTTAGGCTCATCAGGCAATAACCTGCTCCAGTACCTCCAGCGATTTTATTTCTCCAAATGAGGTGATGTGCAATTGATAAAATTTGATCAGAGATTGCAATAGTTGTCTTCGTTGGTGTTTATCGATCTCTAATTGATGAATAGAGCCATACTCGCCATTTATTAATTGGTTAAATAATTTACTTTGCACTGGATCCATGTAATTTGGATGATTGGGCAAAGAGCCCACAAAACGCCCTTCAAGCAGATCAAAAAGCGGAGCGGTTACTGTACACTGGCCTTCGGGAAAAAAACCCAGATAACGGCTTAACTGAACCATAAAAAAAACATGAAAATTTGAACAGTTGTGATGATTCAGATCCAACAATTGCAATGAATTTTTCAAAAATTCAAATAAATTTTCATCGGAATGCTGCTCCTTTATTGCTTTGTATAAAACCTCATTTAAAAAAAGTGCGATCGAACTTTTGATGATATTATAGGGAATATCATTGTAAGGATAATGAATGTTTATTTCAGAAATACGTTGCAGTTTGGCCTTATCAGTATGTGATACAACCATATCCACTAATGTTAGTGGTTGAAAAACAGGGGCTTTAAATTTAGATTTTTTGCCTCGTACACCATTAACAATATATGACTGAACACCAAAATCAGGGGTAATGATCTTTACTATTAAGCTTGTTTCGGAGTATTTGGTAGTGTGAAGTATGATACCACTTGTTTTTTCAAGATTCAAGTTTTTAAATTTTAAATTGATTGTTGAATTTCATTTTCATTTAAGATCTTATACCCAGAACTTGAAACTTTTTAACTTGAAACTTGAAACTTATTTTGTTAGTTGACAAATAAAATTTTGGTTACTATTTTTTTTGAACCGTCTTCGTTTGTACAAAACACCATGTAAACACCTGTATTAACACGTTCTCCATTAAAATTTTTGCCATACCATATCGCTTGCCCGCCTTCCGAAACTGTTTCGTATACTAAGGTTCCGCTTATGTCGGTAATTTTCAAGGTTGAATTAGCGACCAGGCCTTTTATTGCAATTGGCCCTTCATAATCTGGCTTTACAGGATTGGGGAATGAATACACATCGGTATAAAATTCAAAACCTTCTGTTGCTGTACCTCTGAATGAGACCAAACCTTTTGTGGTTCCAAAAAAAACTTCACCTGTTTTGTGATTGATAACCACGCTTTTTACATCATTACTAAATAAAGGGCTGTTGCTTTCATCAAAATGATAGATTTGTTTTGTGCCATCAGCTGACATTAAAAACACTCCGGAATTAACTGTAGCTATCCATTTACGATTAGCATCATCCACCGCAATGGATTGAATAAGTTCCGTTTCAAGTAATATTTGAACATGCCCATCCTGTTCAATTAAGATTTGCTGTGCATCAAAATTATCACCTGAAAATACTGCTGAAGGGGAATAAAAAACAGCAATTCCTTTATCAGTACCTACCCAAATTTCTCCATCCAGATCTTCCGCAAGGCAAAAAACATTTGTACTTGGTAAAGCTCCGTTCCCAACGGCAGTAGATAATTTTTTTGTATTAGTTGTGTTTGGAACAGTTGCTGCCCCATTGTAAACCATTAGTCCTCCGCCTCGAGTTATCACTACCCATTTTTGATCGGTTTTATCCACCAATATTTGACCCAGATCGGGATTATTACCTAAAATTGGAGAAAAATTTAGTGCCTGCCAGCTGTTATCCGTTTTTTTGACAGAAACGGAAGATGGGATACCAGAATTCGAAACCCATAAATTAAATGCAGCATCAAATGCCATACCCGATGTCCAAATAGGTGCAAACCCGGGTATATTTTGAAGTGTTTGTAAAGAGCTATTATTTTGATTGTAATTTTTAACGGGTACTCCATCATAAAATTCAATTACTCCAAATGCCCCTGTTGTTGCATATACTCGCTTTGAATTGTTAGGGTCAACCAATACATTTTTAATATCAAATACAGTATCTAAATTCACAACCGGAGGATGGTTTCCTTTGGTATTGGTCCAACTTGTTCCATTAAAAAAATAAACCCCATCTGAATAATACCCATCTCCACCACCACCTGGTGCAACAGCTAAATTATCGCCCTTAACACTCATAGCTACAACGTTTGCACTGGTTGGACCATCAGGATACCAATAATTAAATGCGTTTCCGGATTTAAGCGAAACTAATCCATATTGACTGTCTGCGATCCATAAAGCGCCATTATTATCTAAAACAGCCTGTTTTGCATTCACGTAGTCACCTGAATTCGGAAAAAAATAGGTGGTATAACTGGCGGTAAGGGATAAATTTATATCGTATTTTGAAATGGTATTATTAAAAACAACCACCAATTGATTGTTATAAGATTTTATGGTATTTACAATATATCCATTACCTCCAAAATAATTCCACGAAAGGTTATCATAAACAAACATAGTATCCTTTTGATTTAATCCACTCGTCAAAACCGCTGAGTAATTGGTATATATCTTACCATTAAATTCGGTGATGGTATTATAAACACCAGTAGGCAAACCGCTCATTAATGACCATGCGGAGTAGTTTGCTAAATTAGGATTGTTCTGTAAAGCCCTGTAAATACCCATATCAGTAGCAACATAAAAATAAGTACCATCTGAAGTAATATCCCTCACATTTATTGAACTTCCATTAGGCCCGATATAATAGGTATCACTCACTTCCACTTTATTCATATCAATAACTACAATGCCAAAACCACACGACAAATAAGCGTACTGATTGATAAAATAAATATTATTGATGGATTTATTTCCAAGGATGGATTTACGCTTTATATCAGCAAGATTTATAATGGTACCGTTATCAATAATATCGATGTTTGAATTTTTATAGGCAATAAGCAATTTATTACTGAATTTATTAAAATTAAGAACAGTTGCTTCCACATCGGCCAAACCATTCACTTTTGATAAACGCTCTACCGAGTTGTCATCCTTGTTATACTTAAATAGCCCACTTACCGTAGCGCAATAAACCATGTTGCCACCTTCAGCTACTGAAACCCCGTTTTTATAGGATAAATAATCTTTCCATTGCCCGATACCAACGTTTTGAGCAACCGAAAATTTAGCAAATAATAAGATTATAAAAAATAAAAAACTTTTCTTCATGCTTAAAATAATGTTGATTTGCGTAATTCAAACATAAAAGTACTGATTTTATTGTATTGGATCAGTAATTTGATAATGTGTGATCTTTAGATCATAAATACGATCTTTCAGTATCAAATCAACAGATTTTCAAATTAACACATTGATTTTACCTTATCTTTGCAAAAATAAATGACTTCGTAGCTCAACTGGATAGAGTGTTGGTTTCCGAAACCAAAGGTTGGAGGTTCGAACCCTCTCGAGGTCACACAAAAATTTTAAGACCGCTGCTAATCCTCGTATTTGCAGCGGTCTTTTTTCTTTGGTTGACGGATTAGTTTACGAATCCACGAATTTTTCATTTTTTCCATTATTTTAATATTAAGTTGACGAAAATTCAGAACTTCTCTTAATTTAAACTAATTAGTAAAACTGGCACATCTGATCGCTCCTCCCCATTTTGCCAATTCATCACAATTAATCGTTTTAACCTTACATCCAAGATTTTCCAAATTCTTTTGTAATCAACTTATTATCTTTATACTTATTTGATTTTCTTAATTCAATAAGTTCTTTTATCTCAAGTTTCTTATCCTCAATTTTATTTTCCATATCTATTCTTAAAGAATAAATAATTAGTTAATATGTGCAAGTTATAATATATGACACCAAAGATGGAAAACATTTAGTTTTTGTCATGTTATTGTAAAGAAATAATACATAGTTTGTATAATAAATAACTAATGACTTTTATAAATGTTGAAAAGTATATTGTTAATTTGATTCAAGAATAATAATGTTACATTTAGCTAAAAATACATCAAAGGCATTAAATTAAAAAGAAAAACATTCACCATGTGTAGAAATACTTCTTTCTACCATATCTGTAACTGAAAATAATTAATGAAGAAAATAGACGAAATATCTATGCAGCATTATGGAATAGGCAAGGTTCTTTCTTCAAAAGAAAAGAAGAATGCGGTCCATTCTTTAAAAAACGAACTTAGTTATAATATTTTAAGTCAAGTAGTAGAAGCATTAGATAAAACTGTTAAGCCACTTTCTTTTACTATTTATGGCAGTGCATTGCCGGATAAATTGGAGGATCTAGGCAAATGTGATTTATTGTATAAACCAGAATCGCTTGAAAACGAAGTTAAATGGGTTCTTTTGTCAATTAAAAAATATGCGAAAGAACTATCCTTATTTCTTATTTTAAAAAATGATTTTGAAAATGCTTTTTTGCTAGGTAATTACGAAAAAGCAGAGCAGATTTTAGAAGTAATCTTAAAGGAAACAGGATTTTCTCTTTGGTATATTGAGGCTAAATTTTTGCTTTTAGAATATCAAAATAAATCTGAAGAGCAAAAGTTGTTTTTATCAGAAATTTACGAAATAAACAAAAATGGCTTAATTGGAACCCTTTCTCATTTTTTATCTCAAAGGACAGAAAGAAATCTATCTGCTTATAAATATGATTACGATATTGATAATTTATTCAGATTTAACAAAAATAAGGAAGAAAATGACGGAAGAGCTAGGTATCGATTTAGGTTAAATTTTTTCGAAAGTTACCAACTAAACGATTATTCTTTTATAGTTTTGTTCGAAAACAAAAACTCTATAATAGATAGATACTTAATCCTAGTAAGTGTTCTTAAAATATTATTTTTACAAGATGACCGCAAAGAATTTGTTTTTCTAAAATCAAGATATATATATCGCAAAACAAACGATAATTCCTTATTACCTATACTATACGGTGTCTCCCCCCAACTAAATAACAAAGAATATTTCGATGAAAAATACATTAGAATCTTAGACTTATACTATTCGGGATTCTATGAGGATGCAATATCTGAATGCTCTAAATATTTGTTAAAAAATACAAAACACTTTGATTTATTAATTATTTATTCCAAATGTCATGTTAATTTAAAGCGTGAATTTTTAAATATTACTTTAGACCAAGGAACTCTTATAAATCAACTTGGCTTAAAAATATTCAACTTAATATCTAATAAAGCAAACAGAAAGGATCTTCTTTACAATTTATATCAAATTAACAAGAACATTTTATCCTTTGATATAGCAACAGGTTTAAATTACTTTCTTAAAAAAGAGCAAAATTTTATCGCAAATAAGAATTTAAAATTGTTATCTAATTTTTTATTCGACCCTTATTTTTCAGTTTTTTATAAAACGGAAGATACTGCACTTCAATATTTGCAGAATGGAACAGTTCATTTTGCTAACTCCATTTCTATTAAATATTGGAAAACACTTATTAACAATGAAATATCTAACGATAGCGAAATAAGTAATGAAATATCACTTATTGATAACGCGAAAATTCTGTTTAAACAAAACAAATATGAAGAATCAATAATTGAGTGGAATAAAATAGTTTCATTCTTTTCTGGGAATGCCCCTATTCTTCAAACTGCTTTAAAATATTGGTTTGAAAGCTTGGTTAAGTTGGAGAACTATAATGATGCAATTCAATTTTTTGTTGATGAATATCTAAAAGATACAAATTCTATTAATAAAATTAATTCCATAGAATTAGTAATGCTTTTAAGAAAACAAAAATATAAAGGAATTAAAAGAACTATTGAGCTACCAATTTTTGTTGGATTAAATTCAAATGATGACTTAGAAAAAAGCTTTATTCTTGAACAATATTGCAAAATTTTTTTTAAAAAGACACCTTCTGAGTTATTTGAGGATAATTTAGATAGTAATCTGGGTAAGGTTGAACTTTTTTATAATGATATTTGTACTCTAGAAACTTTAAAACACTCAATCTATATTAATACCACTATTGACCGTCTAACAGAAAGACAGAAAATAATTAATCATCTTATAGAGATTAATCCATTAAAGAAAAAATATTTTCAAGAAGAACTAAATCTTGTTTCAAATGAACTTATTATTTATGAAGGAACGCAGAAACTCGAGGAAAGTAAAATTTATGCCAATGATCAAGCAATAATAAATTATGAACTTAATGACATTGATGGTCTTTTTAAAAGATATAAAACTATTTATAACCTTTCTTTAAGGGATAAAAAGATATTAGTAATTACAAAAAGTTCATATGCTCTTTACAAATTTGATGATAAAAATAAATATAATGAAACGGACGTAAAGTATTCTGATAGCGCTTTATTGGAGGTGTTTTCAGAATTATATGATTTAATATTAGATAAATATCTATTTAGTAAATTTGGAATTGTTGCTTATTTAAGTACAAGAATTCGACACGGAGTTTTATTAGGAGAAATCAGACCTGAAATTGAAAAGCAAAATTTAATTTTAAGTAGAATAGGTAGCTCTTCTGAATATGAAAAAAGCAAATTTTGGAATAAAACTTTTTTTAATCTATCTGAAATTCAGAAAAATAAATTACATGATATTTTAAGCAAATTTTCTCTAAAAATAGACACTATTATAGAGGATATTATTAGAGAAAAAATTCAAATTAAAAAAGACGGAAAAAATATTTATGGGTTGTTTAATTATGAATTTGATAAAACTGAATTGTATTCATTCGCTAATGAACTCGCAACGGAAACTGATGCAAAATTATTTTGTCAAAAAGTGATAGATTTAATATGGAAACGAACAGATGCTAATTTAGAAGTAATACGTTCGTATATTGATAACGATATTAAAAATCAATTTTCAGAAGAGTTAAATAATTTGGACAGCGAATTGGGATTCGCATTTCGAAACAATCAATTACCACAAATATTTACCAATGTTGTGGAGTGTACCACCATAATAGAAACTAAATTAAACAAAATAAGTTCATGGTTTAGAAGATCAGGTTCATCAATAAATGATTTTGATATTCAAAAACTGTTCAATATTGTTTGGTTAAATACAGTAAGGTGTTATCCTAAAATCTCTGCTGAATGCAATATTAAACTTGATATAAATCCTACAATAAAATCAACTTATTATTTACATTTCACAGATTTATTTAGAATATTACTAGATAACATGTTCAAATATGGTGCAAGCAAAAATGAAAAAAAACAATTTGATTTTTTTTCTAAAGAAGAGAATGGTTTTTTAATTTGTAGTTTTATAAATTTGAAAGAAAATGATTCAGACCCTTTACCTTTAGAATCAAAAGACGGCCAATTGATTATTAATACCAATAAGCTAATTTCTGAAAGCAAATCTGGAATTAGTAAAGCGATAAAGATTGTAAAATACGACTTAGATAATGAAAATAATTTTATTCGAATTGAGACAGATAATTCTGAAAAATTTATTTTAGATGTTGCTATTGAAATAAAGAATCTTATTCAAAAATGAAACGAATTCTAATAGTTGAAGATAACCAAAAAAAACTTGAGAAATTGCGGGCATTTCTAGAGGGTGAATATCCACATATTAAACTTGAAGAAAGAACATCTTATAACTCTGCCTCAAAGGAGATAGCTTTAAATCATGCAGATTATGATTTAATTTTGTTAGATATGAGTATGCAAACCTATGATATTTCGAGTGAAGAGTCGGGAGGTGAACCTGAGCCATTAGCGGGGAAGAATATTTTAAAACAAATGTATTTAAGAGAAATCTCAACAAAAGTAATAGTTGTTACAATGTATGAAAACTACGTTGATGGAACAAGAATAAAGCAATTAGATGAAGAATTGACTTTAGATTACCCAGAGAACTATTTTGGATACATATTTTTCTCCCATAAAAATTTTGATTGGGCACTAAATTTAAAGGAATCAATAAATAAACTATTATGATAAAAATTTTAATACTAGATGACTCTAAGGAAAAAATTGATATTACAAAGAGATTTTTGGAAGAGGAATGTAAGGTAGATGTTCAATTTATTGATGAAAAATATACTATAAAAGAAGGAAGAAAGGCTCTTTATGAAAATGATTACGATTTATTACTTCTTGACCTTGTTATGCCTCGTGATTCCGAATCAGAAGCATCTGCAGAGGAGAGTATAAAATTTCTAGATGAAATATATTACAACAGCGATATTCACATCCCAGTTCATATAATTGGTTTTTCACAACATGATGAATTAATAGAATTACATAGCGATAGATTTGAAGATAAACTTTGGCACTTAATAACTTTTAGTTATATTAACAATAATTGGAAGGATAAACTCAAAAATAAAATTTGTCATTTAATTGCCGTAAAAAATAGGTTCAAAGAATCCATTGAAACAAAAAACAAGTTTGATTTTGCTATAATTTGTGCTTTAGAAAACCCTGAATTAAACGAAGTCCTTGATTTGCCATACAATTGGAAAATTTTTGATGGTGAAAATGATCCCATAATTTATCATGAAGGGGTCATTAATACTTTAAATGGTAATACCTATAGGATAATAGCTTGTTCAATTAATAGGATGGGGATGCAAGCTACAGCTTCTGTTTCTTCAATGATAATTTCAAAGTTCAAAGTAAAATACATTTTCATGACTGGCATTTGCGCTGGCATAAAAGAAAGGGGACTAAACTTTGGAGATATAGTTATAGCTGAAAATGCGATTGATTTAGGGTCTGGAAAAATGACGGAAAATGAGTCTGGCGGTTTTATTTTCAAACCAGAACCCCATCAATTTCCTACGGATCAAAATCTTATTTCTAAACTTAATAATTTTATCAATAAAGAGGCTGAAATACTCAAAATTCAAACGAGCTACAAAGGCAATTCTAGTAAAACAATTTTAAAAGCTAAAATAGGCCCAGTTGCTTCTGGATCTTATGTTGTGGCAAGTAAATCTATGGTTGCAAATATTATAGAACCCAACAGAAAACTCTTAGCAATTGATATGGAAGGTTATGGTCTTTATTTAGCTTGCCATTATTTCAATCAAACAAAAGCTCTTTATATCAAATCTGTTTGTGATTTTGGTGATGAAAAGAAAGATGATGATTATCAAAAATATTCTGCATATACAAGTGCACGATTCCTTTATTCGTTTATTTTTAATATGCTGTAGTTAATTTCCGCTAAATCCTTGATTTTCGGTGACTATTTGAAAATTTATAGGAGATTCTTGTAATCTTGTTAAATCCCATCCGATAATATCTTTACAACTTGAACATATAAAGCCATAGGGCTTTTGTTGCATTCTTAAGTTACAGGAACAATTTAAACAATATGGCTTCCAATCATTATACCAAGTCCCGCCTTTTGCTAGCTTTATAGTTTTTAACTTTTCGCTTTCGGTTAACAATTCATTATCTTTTATTGTTTTCATTATTACTTACAATTGATTTTTTTTACATTTATAAAAATTAATTAATAGTTAAAAATAGTCTGGTTCAAAATTCAGATTATATTTAAAAAAAAAGCGTGAACAATATCATTCAATTGAGTGATATTTATCATTTTTAAAAGCAATCTTGACAGTAAAATATTTATGATTTGGCAGACACTAAACGTGGAGTGAAAGAGCATATAAAATAAAAATGTCCCGCATCATAGCGGGACATTTTAAATTAGGAGAAAAAAATCAAAATTTATTTTAATACCCTGACTTCATTTTTGTTTCTTTTTTTTCGCTTTTCTTCATTTCCATTTTTCCATCCATGTTCATACATTCGCCTTCTTTCATTGGCATTATTTTCCCATCTTTGGTTTTCATCTTACCATCCTTCATAATAATGGTACCGTTTTTCAGGGTCCAGTCTTTTTCCATCGGCATTGTTTTGCCATCTTTCATTTCAACCATTTTCCCATCTTTCATCATTACACAATCGTGCTTTTTTTCCATTGTGCCATTTTGTGCCATTGCTCCTAAAGAGATTGTAAGCGCTGAAAATACTACTACTATTTTTTTCATTTGATTTGCTTTTTTAATTGTTTTTAAATTATTAATTATAATTTATTACAAACAATATTATAGCCAATCATTTAGTGTAGTCTTTATTAGTTTTTTGAGAAAATATTTTTCCAATTCTGAGAATAATCTTCCCCAATATCCTTAAATTGAAGTTTTATCCAACTCCGATTTTTATTTCTTTTTATTCAATCCCATCAAATCTTCAACCGCATTATTAGCATTAACAAAGCCACCGGAGATACAAAGTTCAGTCATTTTCACTTTACTTTTCTTTGTTCCTGGTTTAATAACTTTCTTTTTGTAAGGAACCACCGTTTTCATTAACAGGGCCTTTACTTCTTCTGCCTTTAATTCAGGAAAATAACATCTGATAAGTGCTGCAACTCCGGCAGTGGTTGGTGAAGCCATGCTTGTTCCTGATTCATTCAGGTATTTATTATCGGGCACGGTAGAATAAATATCAACTCCGGGAGCAAACAGATCCACTTTGGTTTTTCCATAGTTGGAGAATGTTCCAATTAAATTTTTGCCTCCTTTGTATGAGTTTGCGCCCACTTCAAGCCAGTTTGGCACAAGTGTACCTGATAATAATTCACGATTAGGAAAAGAAAGTTCTTTGTCGCTATTTTTTGAATCATTACCCGCTGCATGTATCAATAAAACATCTTTTGATAATGCATATTGTACAGCATCATCCACCATTTTTTTATCAGGAGAATAATATTTCCCAAAACTCATATTAATAATTGTTGCTCCATTATCAACAGCATAGCGTATAGCATTTGCAATATCTTTATCTCTTTCATCACCATTGGGAACTGCTCTTACCGGCATTATCTTTACATCAGTTACAATACCATTAATTCCAATTTTATTGTTTCTTATTGCGGCAATGATCCCCGAAACATGTGTACCATGCAAAGCATCAGGTCCTTTAACCCTGTTGCAACCATAAAAACGCTCATTTACATTATATACATTGTCGCCAACCACATATTGACGAATAGAATCAGCATTCATTTTATTATATTTTACCATATTTTCGATGGCTTTTTTGCCTTCCGTGATCTGTCCTTCCAACTCCTCAGGCTTTATACCAAGCATAAACAAAAGTTTCATCCGCTTTTGAATTTTCTCATCTGTTTTATTTTCAGGAACATAATTTTTCAAACCTGATTTAGAAAGCACACCATTGTTTTGTTTTTTTGCTCTGTCCAAAAAGTCAGAAAACATTTGGATCCCAGCTAACTGCTGCTCATTTTCCTCTTGCTCTTTTAAAAAGGTGGTTTTTATTTTTTTGTACTCCTGAAATTCTTTTACCTCAGCTCCAATCAATTTTGTAGTATCTGCGTTTTCGAATTTTTTGCTCATACGCTGATACATTCTTGCTAGTTCACTAGCTTCATAATTGATATCACCATTTTTTCCTCCTAAAAAACTCCAGCCATGAACATCATCAACATAACCATTTTTGTCGTCATCAATTCCATTGTCGGCAATTTCACCGGCATTTGTCCAGATAACCTCTTTCAGATCTTCATGCTCAATATCAGTGCCGCTATCTATTACAGCCACAATAACGGTTTTCGTTTTTTTACCTGTTAATGTTACATAAGCATTTTCTACTCCTGTACCATAAACTTTATCAGATTTAGGACTCAGCAACAGCCAGTTTTCGGGGGCTTTTTTTTGAGCGAATAAAGCAGTTGAAATAAACAGACTTCCGATGATGAAATATTTAGTCATTTGATTTTTTTTTTTGAAATTAAAATTAAGTTAAATCGTTACAGGTAATCAGCCCAACTTTCTCGACAAGCTCGAAATGACCACGCGCAAGGTCATTTCGAGCTTGTCGAGAAAATGGTGTGTAAGCTTTTTAACCTTCAATTTCGTTGTAAACATTAAAATTGTTTTTTAAATATATAAAGTCAAACAAAAACTCCCGGCCTGATAGTTATCGGGACGAGAGTTTTCAAATACATACTATTTATTTGAATTAACAATATTCATTAAAAGCCATTTGTAAATTTTCAGCGATCATTTGTGCATTGCGTCCTTCAATATGATGGCGTTCTACAAAATGAACCAATTTACCATCTTTGAATAAAGCCAAAGCAGGTGATGATGGTGGATATGGTGCAAAATGTTTACGAGCTTCTGCAACAGCTTCTGTATCAAACCCTGCAAAAACGGTTGTTATTCTATCGGGGCGTTTAGCGCCTGAAACAGCCAATTTTACTCCAGGGCGAGCAGCACCGGCAGCACAACCGCAAACAGAATTTACAACAACCAAAACAGAACCTTTACTGTTAATAGCTGCATTTACTTCATCGGGAGTAGTTAGATCTTCGAAACCAACTGTTGTAAGCTCTGCTTTCATTGGTTTTACTATACTTTCTGGATACATAATATTATATATTTTAGTTAATGATGTTTAAAATTTCACACAAAGTTACAAAACATTCGATTACCTATGAGATTTTAACAATTCTTAGCTAAACATCCTTAAATTAAAGCATTACAATATCATAAATGACTTTCTGCTATGAAATATTTTTTTAAATTTGTGATAAATCATACAAAATTTTTAATAATGAATTTAAAAAATATTTTTGCCCTAACGATAGCTATTGCCCCTATCTGCACTTCACTATTTTCTCAAACCACATTTATTGAAAAAGTAAATCGTAAAGGAAGTGAATTGGTAATTTCTTACGAAAAATATAAGTTGTCGAATGGATTAACCATCGTAATTCACGAAGATCACTCCGACCCTATTGTATATGTTGATCTAACCTATCATGTTGGTTCTGCGCGTGAACAGGAAGGCCGATCAGGCTTTGCTCACTTTTTTGAACACATGATGTTTCAGGGCTCCGAACATGTTGGTGATGAGCAGCATTTTAAAATTGTTTCCGAAGCAGGTGGTACATTAAACGGATCAACCAATACTGACAGAACAAATTATTTTGAAGTGCTCCCATCAAATCAGTTGGAAACTGCTTTGTGGTTAGAGTCCGATAGAATGGGCTTTTTGCTTGATTCCGTTACTCAGAAAAAATTTGAAGTTCAACGCGCAACCGTTAAAAATGAACGTGGACAAAATTATGATAACAAACCTTATGGCCTGGCCCGTGAAAAAACCGGAGCTGCATTATATCCTATGGAACATCCCTATTCATGGCTAACGATTGGGTATATTGAAGATTTGAATCGTGTGGATGTAACTGATCTAAAAAACTTTTTCAAACGTTGGTATGGCCCCAATAATGCAACCTTAACAGTGTCGGGAGATGTAAGTGTAAGTGATGTCATCAAGCTTGCTGAAAAATATTTTGGGCCTATACCACGCGGTATTGAAGTAAAAAGCCAAAACTTTGCTCCTGTTATATTAAACGAAGACCGATATATTTCTTACGAAGATAATATCAGGGCACCTCAAATTACCTTTACTTACCCGGTTATTGCCGAACGAAATGCTGATGAGGCTCCACTTGATGTATTGTCGGATATTTTAGCCGGAAGTAAATCGTCCATTTTTTATCAAAATTTTGTAAAATCTCAATTAGCTCAATCAGCTGATGTTGGCCTTAATACCAAAGAATTGGCTGGAGAATTTATCATTTCTGTTCGAACATTTCCTGATAAAACACTGAAACAAATGGATTCTATTGTGCGCGCATCGCTTAAGGAATTTGAAAAACGTGGCGTAACAGATGATGACTTAAAAAAATTCAAAGCCGGATTTGAAACGCAAGTAGTTAACTCATTATCAAGTGTTCAGGGTAAAGGTGGCATGCTGGCTGCTTATCAAACATTTACAGATAACCCAAATTTTATTACTAAAGAAATTGAGCGTTATAATAATGTAACAAAAGAAGATGTGCTGAGAGTTTATAATACATATATTAAAAACAAACATGCGGTTGTTTTGAGTGTATATCCAAAAGGTAAACCGGAAGTAATAGCAAAACCTGATAATTTCAAGCCCCCTGTTCGCAATATTAATACTACTGAAGCTGCCGAATATAAAAACATAGTTTACAATAAAGCAAAAGAAACATTCGATAGAAATAAAAAGCCTTTAACAAGTGCAGCAGTTTCAGTAAAAGCGCCTGACTATTGGTTACAAAATTTTGATAACGGACTAAAAATGATAGGAGCAAAAAGTACTGAAGTGCCTAATGTTACGATCCAATTAAATATTGAAGCCGGCCATCGTTATGAAAACAAGGATAAAGCAGGCATTTCACTATTGCTGTCCAGCCTGTTAAATGAATCCACCACTTTACATACAGCCGAAGAAATTTCTGAGAAGCTGGAACGATTAGGAAGTAGTGTTACTATCAGTAGTAATGGGCAGGATATTATTTTGTATATCTCCACGTTAACTAAAAATATCGATTCAACTTTAGCTATTGCTGAAGAAAAATTATTTCATCCTAAATTTGATCAGGCAGAATTTGATCGTCTAAAAAAACAAAAGCTTGAATCTATTGCTAATCAAACAACACAGGCACCAACTATTGCCAATAATGTTTTTTCAAAACTGATGTATGGAGATTCGCACATTATGGGTATATCTGCTTTGGGAACAACAGAAACAGTAAATGGGATCGTATTAGATGATGTGAAAAAATACTATTCCGATTATTTTTCTCCTTCCATTTCGTCAGCTGTAATTGTTGGTGATATTTCTCAGGAAGCCATTGTTCCTAAATTAACATTTTTGAATAACTGGAAAGGCAATAAAATAGTACATAATACAGAACCTCCTTTGCCGGCAATTGGTAAAACAAAAATATATATCGTTAATAAAGAAAAAGCACCTCAATCAGAAATCAGAATTGGCTATATGGCAATGCCTTATGATGCTACCGGAGAATATTACAGATCAGGTATCATGAATTTTGTATTAGGTGGGGCATTCAACAGTCGCATTAATTTGAATTTACGTGAAGCGCATGGTTATTCATACGGTGCCCGTTCTGGCTTTTCAGGTAATCAGTTTGTCGGCCCCTTTATGGCTGCCTCAGGCGTTAGAGCAAATGCTTCTGATAGTTCTGTGGTTGAATTTATGAAAGAAATAAAAAACTATGCCGATAAAGGAATCACAAATGAAGAGCTTTCTTTTACTAAAAGCTCTATGGGACAAAGTGAAGCCTTAAAATATGAAACAGCAGGGCAAAAAGCTGGTTTTATTAAGCGTATTTTGGATTATAATTTGGATAAAAATTTTGTTGACAAACAAAACAACATACTAAAATCAATTACCAAGCAAGAAATAGATCTGCTTGCAAAAAAACAATTACCTTATAATAATATGACAATTTTAGTTGTAGGCGATAAAGCAAAGATCAATGATGGCTTAGCAAAATTAGGCTATGAATTAATTGAGTTGGATACCGATGGAAATGTTTTAAAACAAGAGCTGAAAGAGACCAAGAAAGAAGACTTGAAAAAAGAAGAATTAAAACCTGCCACTCAACCTCAAACCGGAGAAAAGAAAAAAGCAAAAGTTGTCATTGATAAGCAAACAAAGTAAAGAAACAAAAAAGGTGATTGAATTTCAATCACCTTTTTTGTTGAAAAAATGTTTTAATTAATAAAGCACATTCCTCTTTTAATATTCCTGATATTACATCTGTTTTAGGGTGAAGTATTTTTTTTTCGCTCAATAAATTAAATCCGCGTTTGGTATCCGAAGCTCCATAAACCAGTTTTCCAAATTGTGCCCAGGCAATAGCACCTGCGCACATTACACAAGGCTCCAGAGTTACATAAAGAGTACATCCATCGAGGTATTTCCCATTCAAAAAATTTGATGCTGATGTAATGGCTTGCATTTCGGCATGTGCAGTTACATCATTTAATCGTTCCGTTAAATTATGGGCCCTTGCAATGATCTTATTATTACAAACAATTACTGCTCCTACCGGAACTTCATCAGCAGCAAAAGCTTTTTTAGCCTCTTTTATTGCTTCCTGCATAAAGTATTCATCCGAAAAAACAGTCGATTCCATCAATTTTAAAAATGTTTATGCAAAACTACGATTAATCTGATAACAGTATTTAAAATACCCAATTGTAAGCAACTACAAAGAACTGTATCAATGAACGAATCAATTGAATAGATTTTTTCATTGAACTATTTTTTTAAATAATTCAAACGAAAAAAAGATTAAAAACAAACGTTTTTTTTAACTGTTTGAAAAATTTCAAAATTTAGTTTCTAAATAATCAAAAATAGTAAAACTTAAAAAAAAATAGTTTTACTTTGCAAACTTATATTAAAACAGTTTTACTAAAAACTACTGTGTGAAATTTTGAAAAATAAAAAAAAAATTACAAATATGAGATATAGAAAAATGAAATTAAGTGCTTTATTCCTGTTAGGTTTTGGAATGACAGTGCTGATTGCACAGGAAGCTATACCCGCCTCTGGAAGTAATGCTTCTGGCAATGGAGGTACTATGAGCTATACCGTTGGACAGGTTATTTACACTACCAACACTGATACAAATGGTTCTATAGCTCAAGGAGTTCAACAACCCTACGAAATTTCAGTTGTTGCCGGAATTGCAGATGCAAATGGGATAAACCTCATCCTCTCGGCTTATCCAAATCCAGTAACAGAATATATAAAGTTGAAAGCAGACAAAACAGAAAATCTAACGTATCAACTTTACGACATCAATGGAAAACTCTTAGAAAATAAAAAAATTGAGAGTAACGAAACAAACATTGTCATGAGCAATTTTGTTAATGCAATTTATTTTCTAAAAATAACCGGCAACAGTAAAGAAGTAAAAACATTTAAAATCATTAAAAATTAAAAAACAATTAAATCCATGAAAAAAGTAATTCTATTTATCACAACAGTTTTAACTTTTAACTTTCAACTTTTAACTTTCAACTCCTTCGCTCAGGCTCCTCAAAAAATGAGTTATCAGGCCGTAATCAGGAACAACAGCAATGCATTGATTACTTCAACTGCTGTAGGGATGCAAATAAGCATCTTACAAGGCTCTGCAACAGGTACAAACGTTTATACCGAAACCCAAACGCCAACTTCCAATGCTAATGGATTAGTAACCTTAGAAATAGGTGCAGGAACGGTTGTTTCGGGTAGTTTTGCCACTATTAACTGGGCAAGTGGCCTCTATTTTATAAAGACTGAAACAGATCCTTCCGGTGGAACCACTTATTCTATCACAGGAACTTCACAATTATTGAGTGTTCCCTATGCGCTTTATGCAGAAACTAGTGGCACCACGGGAGTGGCAGGTACTACAGGTGCAACAGGTATAGCGGGACCTAATGGTCTGAATGGAGCAGATGGATTAACAGGTGCTATCGGTCAAACCGGGGCTACTGGTGCTGATGGAACTATAGGTGCAACAGGTACGACAGGCGCTGACGGAATAGTTGGAGCCACAGGAGCAACCGGTGCTGACGGAATAGTTGGAGCCACAGGAACAACGGGGGCTGATGGAATTGTCGGTTCTACGGGAGCAACAGGGGTTGATGGAATTGTTGGTTCCACTGGAGCAACAGGCACTTTCCAAAGCGGCATTACCCCTGGTGAAATGTTGTATTGGAATGGCAGCAATTGGATTGCTGTTACTCCTGGAATTAGAGGCCAAAACTTAACGTATTGTAACGGTTTTCCTACCTGGGGGGCATGTCCCCCATTAACAATTGGTGAAAGCTATGAAGGAGGTATTATTGCCTACATTTTACAGGTTGGTGATCCTGGATATATAGCTGGTCAAGAGCATGGTCTGATTGCCGCATCAAGTGACCAAAGCATAAATGCACCTTGGGGTTGTTGGGGAACATTACTAACAGGGGCAGATGGAACAGCAATAGGAACTGGAAATCAGAACACAATAGACATTATGACGGGCTGTGCAACAGCAGGCATCGCAGCAAGGCTTTGTGGCGATTTAATTTTAAACGGTTATAGCGATTGGTATTTACCGAGTAAAGATGAATTGAATAAGCTTTACATAAACCGGGTAGCAATTGGCGGTTTTGCTAGCAACTTCTATTTTAGTTCCAGCGAGAACAATAACAACACCTTCTGGGGACACGCCTTCTACAATGGTAACGCGCTCACCGACAATAAGTTCGTTTC
Organism: Bacteroidia bacterium; assembly: GCA_030654175.1. Lineage (GTDB taxonomy): Bacteria > Bacteroidota > Bacteroidia > 2-12-FULL-35-15 > 2-12-FULL-35-15 > 2-12-FULL-35-15. The sequence goes on along the minus strand of JAURXZ010000008.1, from coordinate 429,894 downwards.
AGGTTATGTGCGTGCAGTTCGGACTTTTTAACAATTCTGCACCTGTGTGTTAATGTGAGACTAATTATTCACTCAAGTTTAGGAGTTGATTTAATCAAATTGTTTTTTAGTAGATTGGAAAATATTAAAAAATGCATTAATCTAACATCTAGCATATTACACTTTTACCAATTATAATGTTAAGTTCTCTGAAAATCTAGTTTTCAGGTTTTGTTTGTTTATTAATATTTTTTATTACTCTAAAAATATCAATAAAATAAAGAGTTTACAACTAAAAAACTCAAGTTAGTCGTTAATATATAAGTATTAATCAATCATATTTCAAAAAAATACTTTTCAACATTTGATTCACTATTTGAAAAAATAATATAAATTAGCCAACGAAATATAAAAACCAACCAAATATGAAAAAAATTACATTTAAATTTATTTTTGTTGCACTTCTGCTTTTAGTCAGTAATGTTAACTCGTTTGCACAGCTTTTTTTAAATGCCAGTCCCACTCAAGGATGTGCTCCCCTTACGGTAACGTATAATCTTACCGGTAACTACGCTGGTGAATACCGATATGAATGGAATTTCCAAGACGGAAGTCCCATATTTCGTGATACTGTGCCTTTTTCAACTACAATAACGCACCAATTTTTTAACGCTGGGTATTATAATGCAGTCATAAACGTTTTTGATGCTAATAATAATCCGATTTCTCCTTCTAACTGCAACAACTGTAACGTTCAGGTTAACGGTTTTTCAATTAATGCTGCTGATTCCGCTTGTGTGAATGATATCATTAGTTTTAATGTGAATGGTCAAGGAATGCCTAATTCAGCAATATGGAATTTTGGCGATGGCAGTCCAATCTCAAATGATTTTAACCCAAGCCATGCATATGCTTCAATAGGAACAAAAACGATAACACTCGTGACAAACGGAGGTCAATGTGGAAATCAAACATTAACTAAAAACATTTATGTTGCTACTGGTGTTTATCCTCATCCTAATGCCTGGACAAATAGCAACGTTTCATGTACTGCAGTTCCGATCAATTTTAGCACAAATGCTTATTCTACTTATTCATGGAATTTTGGTGATGGAGGAACTTCAAACGTTCAGAATCCACAGCATTTATACACTACTAACGGAACAAAAAATGTATCCTTAACAGTAACAAATGGCTGCGGCAAATCAGGCACCACAAACATGACAGTTGTTATCTCAAACACGCCTGCATTCCCAAATTATCCTGATTTTAAACTACAAAATCCATCATTATCGTGCCCTAATTCAAATTTAGGATTTAATGCACCGGGGGGGTACAATAATTATGTATGGAATTTCGGTGACGGTACCCCTTTGGTAACAACTACTAATAATTTTACGAATCACACCTACGACAATACACTAACAACATATACCGCTTCCGTAAAAATAACCAGCCCTTGTGGAAACGATACAACGTTAACCTCAACGGTACTTATTAGCAGTACTGCTCCCTGGCCAAACAACAATTTTAATTTAAATGTTAATTCTCCTTCTTGCCCGAATTCATACGTTGGCTTAAATGCACCGGCCGGATATAGCAATTATCAATGGAATTTCGGAGATGGTTCTCCAGTTGTAACAACAAATAATAATCAGAATAACCATTTTTACAATAGCTCGCTTTCAACTTACAATGTTTCTGTAAAAATAACCAGCTCTTGTGGAAACGATACCACTTTATATTCTACATTGGCAATAACTAACTCTGCTCCTTTTCCAAATCAATCGTGGTTTAAATTAGAAACAGGATTAAATACTGCATGTCCAAGCGATAATGTTGGATTTAATGCACCCGGTGGATATTCAAATTATCAGTGGAATTTTGGAGATGGTTTTGTGGCCAATACAACGGATAATTTTAATACACATATATTCGCCAATATTGGAACTTTTACTGTTTCAGTAAAAATTATCAATGGATGTGGAAATGATACAATTTTATATAAAGCCATACAGATAATTAACAGTGCCCCTTTCCCAAATTACCCCGATTTTAGATTAAACGTAAACTCCCCTGCTTGTCCAAACTCAAATGTAGGCTTTGAAGCACCTGGAGGCTACACTAATTATCTTTGGAATTTTGGAGATGGTACAGCTCTGGTAACTTCTAATGACAGACATTACAATCATACTTACGGAACCTCTTTACAAGTATATACTGTATCGGTGAAAATTACGAATGGCTGCGGACAGGATACTACCTTATACACCATCCTGGAAATAAAAAACAATGTTGGTTTTTCTACCGATTCATGGTTCAAAGTGGAGGCAGGTCCTAATCCTTCTTGTCCAAATGACCAGGTAAACTTTAATGCTCCATGGGGATACTCAAACTATTTCTGGAAATTTGGAGATGGAGATAGCATTTCAAGTAGTCAGGGTAATGCACACCATGCTTATTCAGCGGCTGCAACCTATACTTATTATGTTAAAATCACTAATGCCTGTGGAAAAGACACAATCCTTTATGGAACTATTGTGGTGGGAATTACAGGCTCTTTTTATAGTGGCTTAAGTATTAATACAGACCCAAGTACAAGTTCTTGTCCAAATGATCTAATTCATTTTAAACTTAATCAAAATGGTTTCCAATCCTATGCCTGGGATTTCGGAGATGGAACTACCCTTACCACAGCAGGTGAAGATATTCAACATGCTTTCACAACAGTTGGAATAAAAACCGTTTCATGTAAAGTAAAAAACGGATGTGGTGACTCTACTACAATATTCGCAACAGTTCAGGTTTTAAACAATAGCCCGGTAAGCGAATATTTAGAAGTAAAAGGTATTCAAAACCCTTCTTGTCCTGGAGATAAAGTTTTCTTTGTAATTGACCACGGTCAGGGAACAACTGAATATATCTGGAACTATGGAGATGGTTCTCCTGCCGATACAACTATCGGTTCCGGCACACACCATATTTATACAACTCCAGGGGCTAAAACGGTAACTGTATTAGCTAAAAATGCTTGCGGAATGACCAAAACAATCACAATGGTTCAAAATGTTTCCACAACGATTTCCCCTTCTTTAATTGGAGATGATGGTAAAAAGACCTTTGGTTTTCCGGGAGGGGATGGTAATAATACTACCGCAGGTTGCGCGGGTGATGCTATTGTTTTCTACTTCATGGGAGATGCAGCAAATAATGTTTGGGATTTTGGTGATGGTAATACCGGAACCGCAACTGAACATGTTTTAATTGATGGTGGTGATGGAGTATTTCCTGTTACAATTATCAAACACGTATTTGGTGTCAACGGTTCTTATAATGTTTCTCTTACTCTTACAAACAATTGTGGTAATAGTGTAACAGATTCAATTTCATTAAACATTGGTGGGAACCAGGTTGTAAACGGAGAGTTGGTTACTTCTCCTCCTCCTTATACAACTTGTGCGCCAATAGATTTCCTTGCTTTTGGTGGTGCTAATTATGCCTGGAACTTTGGCGATGGTGCAACACTTAGTTCATCCTCACCTACCGCTTCTCATACATTTGCAGCTGACAGTGTTTATGTGGTTACTGTAGTGATCACTAATGGTTGTGGAAATTCAGCAACATATTCAAAATCTGTAAATGTTAATGGTGCAGGAGGCCCGGCTGTTACTCTTACTTCATCAACAAGTCCGACTTGTGGTGGAGGGAATAATGGAAGCGCAACAATTTCAGTTGCTAATGGACAAGAGCCATACACTTACTTATGGAATGATCCGAATGCTCAGGATTCTTCAACAGTTACTAATTTAGCTGCAGGGATTTATTATGCAACTGTAACTGATAATATTGGTTGTGCATCCACTTTTGCTGTTTCAATAACCAGCCCTGCACCAATTGTGCTTTCAGCTACTTCAACACAATCCGCTTGTGGTTCAGCTACAGGAACTGCTACCGCAAGTGTAACAAGTGGAGGAACATCGCCTTTCACCTATTTATGGACAGGAGGAAGTACTGCAGCAACTGCAACCGGACTTAGTTATGGTTTGTATACTGTTACAGTAACTGATTTCAATGGTTGTACTTCCACTGCAAACGTAAGTGTAAGTGAAGCGGGTACTGCTACTATTACATTAAATACTGTAAGTGATGCAGGCTGTAACGGAGGTTCTGATGGTGCCGTAAATATTACTATCGCAGGAGGAACTGCTCCATTTACTTATGCCTGGTCAAATGGGGCAATTACCCAAAATTTAAGTAATATTCCTGCTGGTACATATTCTTTAATTGTTACTGATGCCGGAAGTTGCAAAGCTACCTTCAATGCTACGGTAGGACAAGCAGATTCAATGAGTGTTTCTGTTACTCCTGTTGTTTCACCAACATGCGGTAATTTTGATGGATCTACAACAGCAACGGTAACAGGTGGAACTACACCTTACACCTATTTATGGGATTCGAACGCAGGTAATCAAGCTACGCAAGTTGCAACAGGGCTACCTGCAGGAACATATTCAGTTACCGTAACTGATGGAAACGGATGTACTCAGACAGGAGAAATTTCTCTTAGTAACTCCAACGCTCCTATTATTACGGCTGTTGTTTCTGATGTAACATGTAATAATCTTGGTAATGGGTCTATCAATATTACCATAACAGGAGGAACTTCTCCATATTTAAAAACATGGAACGTTGCTCCACCGCAAACAAACAATGAAGATTTGACTGCCTTGATTCCGGGCAATTATTTTATTTTTGTTGATGATGCACAAGGCTGTACAAGTGTTCGTAGTTATACAATAACACAACCCGCTTTGCTTGTTGCTACAGCTACCAGCACAGGTGCAACATGCGGAAGCAACAATGGAACGTCAACTGTAACGACCACAGGAGGAAACACTATAGCTACTTATTCCTGGACCAGTGGAGATGCAACTCAAACTGCAACCGGACTTGCGCTTGGAAGCAATTCTGTAATAGTAACAGATGTTAAAGGTTGTGTAGCATCTGCTACAACTACAGTTGCACTTGAAGTAATTACACCAAGTATTTGTATGGTTACTGTTGATGAAGAATCAGTAAATAACCTTATTTATTGGGATAAAACATCTTATACAGCTGTAGATTCATTTATTGTCTATCGCGAGGTGTCAACTGCTCTATACAAAAGAATTGGTGCTGTTGCTTATGATTCTCTTAGTGTATTTACGGATACCACCAGAAATGTTGGTCCGGCAAACGGTGACCCAAATACAGGAACATACCGTTACAAATTACAGTTACTTGATTCATGCGGCAATTACAGCGCATTAAGTCCTTACCACAATACCATTTATATACTTGATATTGGTTCTGGACAATTCTCTTGGAACGTTCCATATACAATTGAAGGTGAACCTAACCCTGTAACTAATTACAACTTAATTTGCGATACCGCAGGCTTAAACACGTGGTTTGTTGTTGGTACTGTTGCAGGAACTCAAACGCTTGCTGTGGATGCAAATTTTGCAGATCATACAAACAACCCAGTATGGAGAGTAAAAACCGATTGGGGTATATCTTGCGACCCTACAAGAGCACCTGTCAGTACAACCCGTTCAAATAAAAAAGCAGGAATTATGATTGGTATTCAATCAATTGAAACCTTGAACACAGCAGTTACCATATACCCAAACCCTGCAAAGGATAATGTAACCATTGAGTTATCATCTTTAACTCAAAATGCTCAATTAAAAATTGTAAATGTTCTTGGACAAACAGTGTTTAACGAAATTATTATTGCTTCGCAAGGCAAAAAAGTTAAACAAATCAACACCAGTAGCTTTGCAAAAGGAGTTTATACGGTTGTTATAGAAACCAATACTGAAAAAGTGCTTAAAAAACTAGTTGTGAATTAAGAACTATTTTATCGATTAAAAGTTTAAATTTGCCTAACCATAAGATCATGGTTAGGCAAATTTTTTTTATGACTTTTTTAAGAATAAAATATTATCTCCTCTTTTTTATTTTGCAGTGTTTTGTTCTAAACACAGCTATTGCCCAACAATATAATTTCAAGAATTACACTCCAAAAAACGGACTCGCCAGTTCAATAGTTACTAACATTTTCCAGGATAGTAAAGGCTATTTATGGTTTGCTACCGAAGGCGGTGGCGTAAGCAGGTTTGATGGTAATGAATTTTTAAACTTTACAAAAAAGGATGGACTTATTGCAAATACTGTTACTTGTATTGCTGAAGATAAATTTGGAAATATATGGATTGGAACAACAGATGGTGTATCAAAGTTTGATGGCTTAAAATTTTATGATTATACCATTAGAGAGGGCTTGTCTAGTAATTCAGTCTATTCTATTTACTGTGATGATAAAAAACAAATTTGGTTTGCAACCGAAGGAGGTGGGATATCCATATTTGATGGTAAAAACTTCAAAAGTATAACAACTGATAATGGACTCTCAAGTAATATGGTATACGCCATTACACAAGATAAAAAAGGGACTTATTGGTTTGCTTTAAAAAATGGGGTTTCCAAATTTGATGGAAATAAAATTACAAATTATGATAAAATAAATATTTTTATTGACAGAAGTTTTTGGTCGATATTAGCGGATAGCAAAAGTAATATATGGTTTGGCTCAAGTAATGGAGGCATTGTAAAATTTAATGGAAACGATTTTGAAGAAATAAAGATCCCGGATGAAGTTAGCAAAGATTTTATTGGAAGTATTGCTGAAGATAAACATGAAAACATTTGGTTTGCAACTGAACACGGTGCATTAAAGTTTGATGGAGAAAATTACATTTTGTTTAATGAAAAAAAGGGGCTGTCTTCAAATAGCGTGTTTTCAATAACTACGGATTATGAAGGAAATGTTTGGATAGGAACACAAGCTGGTGGTGTCAATCTATTCAGCAGCGAAGCATTTGTTAATTACACTCAAAAAAATGGACTAATAACCAATAAAATTACCAGCTTATTTCAAACAAATGATGGATCATACCTCATTGGAACATTAAGTGATGGAATTACGATGTTTTCAAACAATGTTTTTTCTCAACTAGCATCTGTACCGGGATTAAAGCAAAGTACAATATCTTGTATAACAGGTGATAAAAATAATAATTTATGGGTAGGTACGAGTGAAGGCATTTTTCTACTAAAAAAACAAAACGGTACTTATGTTTTAAGTAAAAGAATAACAAAACTCAATAACATTATTTTGCCAATGGTTGTTGGTATTTTTCAGGATCAACAAGGAGTGATCTGGGTTGCAACATACGGTAAAGGCTTGTTCAAAATAGACAATAATGTAGAAAAGCAATATTCAAAATCTGATGGATTAGTTTCTGATAACATTCTGATCATGTTTAAAGATAGTAAAAACAGGATATGGTTGGGAACAAATGATGCTGGAGTGATGAAATTTGAACATGAAAAGTTTGTCAACTACACTGAGCAGGATGGGTTAGCAAATAAATCAGTTTGGTCCATTACTGAAGATGATAATCACCACATGTTTTTTGGAACCGGTGAAGGCGGGATCAGTTGTTTTACTCCTTCAATCTCATCTGCAAAAGACGCTAAACAATTTATAAATATTTCTACCAATGAAGGTTTGTGTTCCAATAACATTACTTCGTTGGTATGGGATAAAACAGATAAAAGTTTATGTATAGGTACTGATAAAGGTATAAACAGACTAAAGCTTACCGCTGATCTAAAAGTGGAATCATTAAGATATTATGGGGAGCAAGAAGGTTTTAAAGGAGTTGAAGTATTTTCAAACGCGATATTAATAGATGATAAAGGCTTGATCTGGTTTGGTACTACAAATGGCTTATCCATGTTTAATCGTAAATATGATTTTCAAAACTTAACACCGCCAAAACTGCACCTAAACAATATTCGGCTATCTTATCAAAATGTGGATTGGAGAAAGTACGCTGATTCTGTAGATTTGCAAAACAATTTACCATACGATCTTGTTCTTTCGCATAAAAATAATCACTTAACATTCGACTTCCGGGCCCTCACAACTGACAATGTAAAATATACTTACATTCTTGAAGGACAGGATAATGACTGGTCACCATTATTAACAAATCCGGAAGCGAATTTTACAAATATTGCCCCGGGTAAAACCTATACATTTAAAGTAAAAGCAGTAAATAGTAATAATGTTTGGAGTAAAGACCTTGTAGCTTTTACCTTTACCATCAATCCTCCTTGGTGGCAAACATGGTGGTTTTATACTGTCGCATTAGTTCTTATTATTGCCGCTGTTTTTGGATTCATTAATTATAGAACTGCTCAATTAGCAAAAGAAAAAAAAGTATTAGAGGAGAAAGTTATTGAGCGTACAATAGAATTGAAAGGAGCTAACATCAAGCTTTCCGAAGCTATTCATGCGATCACGGATAGTTTAAATTATGCCCAACGTATCCAGCAAAGTTTTTTAACATCAAAAAGTATTCTAAAACAAACATTAAAAGAGTATTTTATTATCTACAAACCAAGAGATATTGTAAGTGGTGATTTTTATTGGACTTTTGATCTGCCTGATAGAACTTTGATAGCTTGTGCAGATAGCACAGGTCATGGTATTCCCGGAGCTTTTATGAGTTTAATTGGAATCAGCTTGTTAAATGAAATTTCTCATTCAAAAAATATAACAGAACCTTCATTAATTTTAGATGAGTTAAGGAGAATTATCATATGTGCATTAAATCCGGAGCAACTTGATTCAGGAGGTAAAGATGGAATGGACATCGCATTGATTTCTATTTTTAAAAATGCAGATTCTGATGAGGTGAAAATTCATTTTTCCGGGGCAAATAATGCCATGTACATTGTTTCTAACCAAAATGGTACTGCAAATTTTATGGAATTCAAAAGTGATAAGCAGCCGGTTGGATTTTATTCAAATATGAAACCTTTTACCCAACAGGAAATTATTGTAAAAAAAGGTGATGTAATTTATATGGGTACCGATGGCTATGCCGACCAGTTTGGTGGTGAAAAAGGTAAAAAATTTATGTCAAAGCAACTTAAAAACATATTATCATCTATCTACAACTTACCATTAGAAAAACAAAAAAACACTTTAAATCATGTATTTAATGATTGGAAAGGTAATTTAGAGCAGGTTGATGATGTTACCATAATTGGAATAAAAATTTAAATCAGTTTGAAAATATTCAAATTTGAAAATAAAATCATATCATTTTCAAATCAACAAATTAATAATTAACAATTAATTTATACTATGTTACGTACACATACCTGCGGAGAATTAAGAATGAAAAATGTTACTGAAACAGTAACAATAAGTGGATGGGTACAAGGTGTCAGAGACAAAGGTTCCTTGCTTTGGATTGATTTAAGAGACCGTTATGGTATCACTCAAATCACAATTGAAACAGAAAATGCCGCAAAAGAAATTATTGAGGCTGCCCGAACTTTAGGAAGAGAATATGTTATCAGCGTTACAGGAAAGGTTGCAGAGCGCTATTCAAAAAGTGATAAGATAGCCACAGGAGATATCGAAATATACCCCGATAATATAACGATTTTAAATGCCGCACTCACTCCCCCATTCACCATCGAAGATGAAACTGATGGAGGTGACGATATTCGCATGAAATATCGTTATTTGGATCTTCGTAGAAATCCGGTTCGTAAAAATCTGGAGTTACGTCACCGCATGGCAATTGAAACACGCAATTATTTAGATTCCCTGAATTTTCTGGAAGTAGAAACTCCGGTGTTAATTAAATCTACGCCTGAGGGTGCACGCGATTTTGTTGTTCCTTCACGCATGAACCAGGGAGAATTTTATGCCTTGCCACAATCACCACAAACATTCAAACAATTATTGATGATAGGTGGTTTCGATCGTTATTACCAAATTGTAAAATGTTTCAGAGATGAAGATCTGCGTGCCGACCGCCAGCCTGAGTTTACTCAGATAGATTGTGAAATGGCCTTTGTAGAGCAGGAAGATATTTTACAAACGTTTGAAGGTTTGGTATGTCATCTTTTTAAAACGGTGAAAGGTATCGATATTCCAGCGCTTACACGCATGACATACGCTGACGCAATGAAGTTTTATGGAAATGACAAACCCGATATCAGGTTTGAAATGAAGTTTGTAGAGTTGAACAGTGTGGTGAAAGGAAAAGATTTCAAGGTATTTAATGATGCACAATTGGTAGTTGGTATTTGCGCAAAAGGCGCTGCTGAATATTCACGCAAACAATTAGATGAATTAACTGAATATGTAAAACGTCCGCAGATTGGTGCGACCGGATTGGTTTATGCTCGTTACAATGCTGATGGAACAATTAAATCTTCGGTAGATAAATTTTATAACGAAGAAGATCTGAAAAAATGGGCGCAGACATTTGATGCAAAACCCGGTGATTTAATGCTGATACTTGCTGGTGAAACCAACAAAACACGCAAAGCATTATCCGAATTACGCCTGGAAATGGGAACACGCTTGGGCTTACGCGATAAAAACACATTCGCATGCCATTGGGTAATTGATTTTCCATTATTGGAATGGAGTGAAGAAACCTCTCGTTTCCATGCCATGCATCATCCTTTTACTTCACCAAAACCAGAGGATATTGAATTGATCGATTCTGCTCCCGGAGAAGTGCGCGCCAATGCCTATGATATGGTAATAAATGGAGTTGAAGTTGGTGGTGGTTCAATCCGTATTTTCAACAAACAATTACAATCACGTATGTTTGATCTGCTCGGCTTTACAAAAGAAGAAGCTCAGGCACAATTTGGATTTTTGATGAATGCCTTTGAATTCGGTGCTCCTCCACATGGTGGTTTAGCATTCGGCTTTGACCGTTTATGTTCACTTTTTGGTGGTGCTGAGGTCATCCGCGATTTTATTGCTTTTCCAAAAAACAATTCAGGACGTGATGTGATGATCGATTCCCCCTCTCCTATTGCACAAGCACAACTGGATGAGTTGGGGATAGGCGTTAAGAAACCTTAATTTAACATTAGTAACCTGTTTTCAATTGTTAATTTTGGTTAAAGCCAATAAAGGCTAGAATTATCTTTTCATTGAAAATATTGCGTTAGGGATTGGAGCGGAAATCCTTTTCTTTTTAGAAAAGATTGAAGCGGAACGCCCGCCACTTTCTTCTTTTAAAGAAAGTGGAACGCCCAAATGAAAGTCATATTTATCGAAGATTTTTTAATGCGATCTTAACTTCTTAGCATACAACTAGGACTTCATATTCGTAAATTGTAAAGGCAATTCATATTCGCCTCTTCGTAAAAGGGCCATTACAGCTTGTAAGTCATCAATTTTTTTTGCAGTTACCCTCACCTGATCATCCATCATTTGTGATTGTACTTTTAATTTAGAATCCTTAATATCTTTTGTGATCTTTCTTGCCACATCTTTATCGATACCTTCCTTTACTTTAATATCTTTCTTCACCATAAAGCCTGAAGCATATTGATCTTTACCAAAATCCAGACATAAAGGGTCAAGCTTTTGCTTGATCATTCGATTGCGGATAACATCAACGATTGAATCCATGCGCATGTCATTTTCTGTTAGAACATGAATGGCCATGGCTTTTTTATCCAATGTAATTTCACTTTTTGAGCCACTGAAATCAAAGCGATTTACAATTTCTTTACGAGCTACGTTTATTGCATTATCAAGCAATTGCGCATCTACTTTATTTACAATATCAAATGAAGGCATAGGTTGATGTGTTGATGTGCTGGTTTAGTAATGTGTTGATGAATTAATGATGATAAAAAAAACGAATTTACGAATTATTTGTTCATCAGCACATCAGCATATCGGCAGATCAGCACATTATTTCCGTACCTTTATGGGATGAAAATTTCATTCATCGGAATATTTTTTTTACTTCTTCTCTTTTACAACTTCAGTGCTTGTAATGATCTTATCCATGCGGATAATCAAACAAAAAAGATCATTGAACCTTTATTAAGCCCACCTGTTATTGATGTTTGTGAAGATTCAGTCCCGGAGTATTGCGAAAATCTTCCATTCCCCTTCCTTTTTTCACAAACCGAACAGTCCATTATTGGTGCAGGATGTGTGGACATAAAAGTAATTGACAGTTCTATTGTTGTCGATTTAAAATACTCAACCTCTGATAATTTTTTAGGATTTGATGTATATGGAGATTTTAATACGTGTTATCTGCAGATGGAAGTGGCAGAAAAATTAAGAGTGGCACAACTATTTTTAAAATCACAATTCCCTTTCTATAATCTTATTGTTTATGATGGTGCAAGGCCACGCAGCGTGCAATATAAAATGTGGAACACCCTGGATATTCCCTATTACGAACGATCTAAATATTTATCAAATCCCGCGGGAGGATCATTGCATAATTTTGGAGCAGCAGTAGACTTAAGTATTGTAAATGAGAACGGTTATGAATTAGATATGGGCACCAAATACGATTTTTTTGGTGAATTAGCCTATCCACGGGAAGAGGAACGAATGATCAAAGAAGGAAAATTAACTCACAAACAATTGTTGAACCGGGAATTATTGCGAAGTGTAATGGAACAGGCTGGATTTTCCGGAATCACCACTGAATGGTGGCACTTTAACTCCTGTTGCAGGAAAGTTGCTTATTCAAAATACCCAATAATAGAGTGAAAAACAGGTAATATGTAATATTTAAGATGTAATGCGGGGAAAACAACACATGTTACATCTTAAATATTACATATTACTTTTTAAATATTCTTCAAAAGTAATTCCTTTTTTAAATTCTTTCGAGTAAACGTATTGCTTTATAAAAGCTGCCCATACCCTGTGAGATTTATTATTGTCTAAAAGAGACGAATCAAAAGGCTTTCCGAAATGTATTTTAATAGTATGTCCTTTTTGCTTAAACATTTCATCCGGTAAAAACATCATTTCAATATTCGCTTTTATCCCTATTCTTTTGCGGAAATTTGCAAACCGATAGAAAAACTTGGAATTTTTCCCTTCAATAAATACAGGAACAATTTGTCGCTTATGATCAATAGCCTGGGTTACAAAACTTTTTTTCCAGGTCAGATCTTTTATTTCTCCTTTTTGTTTACGGGAAACTAATCCTGCAGGGAAAAATATTACCGCATCTTCTGATTCCAGAACATTCTCCATGTTCCGCAGCGACTTGGCAGAGGTAGAACTTATTTTATTTACGCCAACAAAAACATCACCGTAATTTTTTAAATTATCCAAAACATCGTTAACAACAAAACGAACATCCGGCCTTACATCTCCTACCGCCTTAATTAATGCCATTCCATCTAAACCACCCAACGGATGGTTAGCTGCAATAATAATCCCACCTGTTTTAGGGATATACTCAGAATGTAAAGATTCAATATTAGCACCAAATTTTTCTAAACCTTTATTATTAAATTTTAAGCCATATTCATCTTTTAGCTCATGCATTAATTGGTTTATTTCATCTTCATGAAGCTTACGTTTCAGCCAAACCATAACAAACTTGGGCATCCACTTTTTTAATTTTGGAGCTTTTTCTGCAATAACCTTACTAACATCTATGAATTTCTTTTCTTTCATAATTTTCGGTTGCAAAGATAGCATTACTTGCTTAGCTATGGATAAGGAATAAAAAAAACTGCCCTTCATACTTTGAAGGGCAGTTTTCCTGCCATTTAACCGACAGATCAGTATATCCGTAAAGATTCTTTTCCAACATCTGCCTTATAACTGCGCTATTTTTTTGATCTCAGCTTCTAAACTTCGTATACGATCGTTGAGTTTTTGAAGGCTTCTGAATAGAACATAGCTACGTTGATAATCACCTATTGCAAAAGCCGGGGAGCCTTGTACAACAAGTCCTTCTTTTTCAATAGTGGAGCCTACACCTGATTGTCCGGCAATTTTAACACCATCAGCAACTTTAACATGCCCAACCACACCTGCCTGTCCACCGATCATTACATTTTTACCAATTTTGCTTGAACCGGCAACAAAGGCGCCACCCGCCAAAATTGCATTTTCACCAATTTCTACATTGTGTGCAATCTGAACTAAATTATCAAGTTTTGCACCTTTACGTATAATTGTTGAGCCCATAGTAGCCCTATCAATGGAAGTATTAGAACCTATTTCAACATGGTCCTCAATAATCACGTTACCTATTTGAGGAACCTTTTTATAATTATTTTCTGAATTAGGAGCAAAGCCGAACCCATCACTACCAACAACAGTACTGGCATGTATGGTACAATGGTTACCAATAACAGAATCATAATATACTTTTACACCGGAGTATAGGGTAGAACCATCACCAATGGTGGTATTGTCGCCAATATAGCAATGAGGATAAATTTTCACATTGTTCCCTATTCGTACATTTTCACCGATATAGGCAAAAGCACCAATATAACAATCAGTCCCATATTTAGCGGTTGCCGAAATAAAAGATGGTTGCTCAATGCCTTTTTTGTTCTGATTGATCTGATAATAAATTTCTAATAATTTGGCAAAGCTTCCATAAGCATCCTCCACTCTAATAAGTGTACAGGTTGATTTTACAGGTTTATCAAGTACTAAGGTATTGTTTAAAATGATCACTGAGGCATCTGTTTCATATACCAATGGAGTATAAAGCGTGTTGGCTAAAAACGATAAGGTGCCGGTTTTGCCTTCTTCAATTTTTGACAGGCCGGAAACAACAATATTTCCATTGCCCTCAACCGTCCCGTTTAATAATTCGGCTATTTGTTGTGCTGTAAATTCCATTTTAAAAAACAATTATTAATTACACTTAATTCAGGCTATTATTTATTATGTAAACAAACCATAAAGCCAAAGGTAGCAGTTTTTTTTCAAAATATTATCCCTTAAATAGGGTATATTTTCTAAGCACCAAATTTATGAACTTCCTCTTATTACCATAAATGGGATGGAATTATATAATCCTTTAAAGGGGAGACAAAAAAATAGTTAAAGATTTACTATGCTTGCATAGTAAATCTTATTACATTTGTCATTGTAATGGAAAAAAAGCACAGAGAAACCGTTGATTCAAAATTCAAAAACGGTTGGCAAATAATCAGTAGAATGTACAATGCAGAGGCTATACAACACGGTGGGACTATTTCAATTGGTTATTTTCTTTTGAATATAGATACCAATGAGGGTTCCTATGCTTCGGATATTGCTCCTAAATTAGGTATGGAAAGTACTTCTCTTTCAAGAATGATTAAAACCCTTGAAACAGAGAAATTAATTGTTAGAAAAGTAGATACTATCGATAAAAGGAAGGTTAAACTATTATTAACAGAAAAAGGCAAAGAAAATAAAGAACTTGCTAAGAATATTGTTCGTAGATTTAACCGCTTAATTGAAGAAAAAATCGGAAAAGAACGAATTGAGGATTTTTTTAAAACAGTAAATGAAATAACACAAATTGCTGAAGAACGTCATAAACTACAAAAGCTAAGTTAAAAATAAATTCTAAAATTTTATAAAAAAATATGAATAGAATCATAAAAAAAGTAGCGGTACTTGGATCTGGTGTAATGGGGAGTCGCATTGCATGCCATTATGCAAACATTGGTATTGAAGTTTTATTACTCGACATCGTTCCAAAAGATGCAGCAGCAGATAAAAAAAGTCGCAACAAAATAGTAAATGATGCGCTTGATTTTGCATTAAAATCAAACCCATCCCCTATCTATCGTAAATCGTATGCTAAACGTATTACCACCGGTAATTTTGATGATGATATGAAAGATATCGCTTCCTGCGATTGGATAATTGAGGTAGTTATAGAACGTTTGGATATTAAAAAACAAGTATTTGAAAACGTAGAAAAATTCCGTAAACCAGGAACATTAATTACTTCCAACACTTCCGGTATCCCTATCCACATGATGACTGAAGGCAGAAGCGAAGATTTCCAGAAACATTTCTGCGGGACCCACTTCTTTAACCCTCCACGTTACTTACGTTTATTAGAAATTATTCCTACTCCAAAAACTTCTCCTGAAGTAGTGGATTTCTTAATGCACTATGGTGAGTTGTATTTAGGTAAAACAACCGTTTTGTGTAAAGATACCCCTGCATTTATTGCCAACAGAATTGGTGTATTCGGTATTATGAGCCTTTTCCATTTAGTAGAGAAAATGGGCTTAACGGTTGAAGAAGTAGATAAATTAACCGGACCAGTATTGGGCCGCCCGAAATCAGCTACTTTCCGTACTTGTGACGTAGTAGGCTTGGATACATTGGTACACGTTGCAAACGGTGTTGCTGCTACCTGTCCAAAGGATGAAGCAATCGGACAATTTAAAATCCCTGGCTTTATCGCTAAAATGGTAGAAAATAAATGGCTGGGAAGCAAAACAGAGCAAGGTTTCTTTAAAAAAGTAAAAGGTGCAGGTGGAAAATCGGATATCCATGTGTTGGATTTGAAAACACTTGAATACAAACCATCTGAAAAAGTAAAATTTGCTACACTTGAAGCAACAAAAACTATTGATAATTTAAGAGCAAGAATGAAAATGCTTCTTGCCGGCAAAGACAAAGCAGGTGACTTTTACCGCGAATCATTCTACAGCTTGTTCTCTTATGTGAGTAACCGTATTCCTGAAATTACTGACGAGTTATTCAAAATCGATTCTGCAATGAATGCAGGTTTTGCATGGGAATTAGGACCTTTCGAAGCATGGGATGCACTAGGAGTTGCCGAAACAGTAAAAGCAATGGAAGCTGCCGGTAAAAAACCTGCACAATGGGTTTATGATATGCTTGCAAGCGGTGCGGCATCTTTCTACAAAGTAGAAGATGGTGCTAAAAAATATTATGATATCCCTTCTAAATCATACAAAACTATTCCCGGAACTGAGTCTTTCATCCTGTTGGATAATATCCGCGAAAAGAACACAATCTGGAAAAACAGCGGTACAACCATTACTGACATCGGTGATGGAATCATCAACTTAGAGTTTCATACAAAAATGAATTCTATTGGTGGTGAAGTAATTGAAGGTATCAACAAAGCAATTGACTTAGCAGAAAAAAGTTACCGTGGATTAGTAATCTCCAATGAAGGCGCGAATTTCAGCGCTGGTGCTAACGTGGGAATGATTTTTATGATGGCTGTGGAACAAGAGTACGATGAGTTGAACATGGCTATCAAAGCATTCCAGGATTCAATGATGCGCATACGTTACTCTTCTATTCCTGTAGTAGTTGCGCCTCATAACTTAGCGTTGGGTGGTGCTTGCGAAATGAGCTTGCATGCCGACAGAGTAGTACTGCATGCTGAAACTTATATGGGACTAGTTGAATTCGGTGTTGGTTTGATCCCGGGCGGTGGCGGAAGCAAAGAATTTGCTGTTCGTTTAGCTGATGATTTACAGGAAGGTGATGTTGAATTAAATAATTTCCGTGATCGTTTCTTAACCATTGGTCAAGCTAAAGTATCTACATCTGCTGCTGAAGCATTTGATTTAGGCTACTTACGTAAAGGCAAAGATGTGATTGTAATGTCACGTAACCGTTTATTGGCTGAAGCAAAGGCAAATTGTATTGAACTAGCTGATGCTGGCTATACTCAACCAGTTAAGCGTAAAGATATCCGTGTGCTTGGAAAACAAGCGTTAGGATTGGCGTATTTAGGTGCGAACACAATGAAATCCGGAAATTACATCAGCGAGCACGATGAAAAAATTTCACAAAAATTAGCTTATGTATTGGCTGGTGGCGATTTGTCTTCACCTACAGTTGTAAGCGAGCAATATTTATTGGATCTCGAACGTGAAGCATTCTTATCACTTTGTACTGAAAAGAAAACTCTTGAACGTATTCAGTCAATTATTACTGGAGGAAAAATTCTTAGAAATTAGATTTGAGACGTGAGATATGAGATTTGAGATAAAAAACGAGAAAAAATGCACAATTTAAAGGAACTTAAAATATGGAATAAAGCTATCGACCTTACAGTTGAAGTGTATAAAGCTACTGCAAGCTTTCCTAAAGAGGAAGTTTATGGGCTTACTTCACAGATAAGAAGATCTGCTGTTTCTGTTCCTTCAAATATTTCAGAAGGTGCAGGTAGAAATTCAAACAAAGAATTTATTCACTTTTTAGGCATCGCAAATGGTTCATCTTATGAATTACAAACTCAATTAATTATCTCTAATAAACTAAATCTGATATCTGACTTAACGCTTCAGCCTCTTTTAAAGGAAGTTGAAGAGATACAAAAAATGACTTATAAATTTCAAAATACATTAACTAACCAGAAATGAGCATACGAGATTTAAAACACCCAGTGTCTCAAATCTCATATCTCATATCTCAAATCTAAATTAAAATGAACGCATATATAGTAGCCGGATATAGATCCGCAGTAGGTAAAGCAAACAGAGGAGGTTTTCGTTTCACACGCCCTGATGATTTAGCAGCAAGTGTTCTTAAACATTTGATGAAGTCAGTACCTGGAGTAAAAGCTGAAGAAATAGATGACCTTATTGTAGGTTGTGCAATGCCTGAAGCAGAGCAAGGTTTAAACATGGCCCGTTTTATTTCATTAATGTCTTTCGATACAGATAAAGTTCCGGGAATGATCGTTAACCGTTACTGTTCTTCGGGGTTGGAAAGTATTGCAATTGCCTCTTCCAAAATCAGTTCAGGTCAGGCTGAGTGTATTATTGCAGGCGGTGCAGAAAGCATGAGCCTGATTCCAATGGGAGGATGGCGCATTGTGCCTGATCCTGCCATGGCATTAACAAACCCTGATTACTATTGGGGTATGGGCTTAACAGCAGAAGCTGTTGCCAATGAATATAAAATCAGTCGCGAAGACCAGGATGCATTTGCGCTTCAATCACATAAAAGGGCTGTAAAAGCAATTGCAGAAGGTAAATTCAAAGATGATATCGCTCCGGTAAAA
This sequence comes from Bacteroidia bacterium, assembly GCA_030654175.1. GTDB lineage: Bacteria > Bacteroidota > Bacteroidia > 2-12-FULL-35-15 > 2-12-FULL-35-15 > 2-12-FULL-35-15. The sequence continues at coordinate 410,959 of JAURXZ010000008.1, read as the reverse complement.
GTTACTGAAACATACATTGATGAAGCTACAGGCAAAAAGAAAAACCGTGATTTCATTGTAGATACAGACGAAGGACCTCGTGCAGATACAACTGTTGAAGCATTGGCGAAATTAAGGCCTGTATTTGATGCGAAAGGTTCTGTAACAGCTGGTAACTCATCACAAACCAGCGATGGTGCTGCATTCGTTATGATCGTGAGTGAAAAATTCATGAAAGAGCACAATTTGAAACCAATTGCACGTTTATTAAGTTATGCCGTTGCAGGTGTTCCTCCACGTATCATGGGTATTGGGCCAATTGCAGCTATTCCAAAAGCTTTGAAACTTGCGAACATGACATTGGATCAGATTGATCTGATCGAATTGAATGAAGCATTTGCATCTCAATCATTAGCCATCGTTCGTGAGCTTGGTTTAAATCCTGAGATTGTAAACGTAAACGGAGGTGCCATTTCATTAGGCCATCCATTGGGATGTACCGGTGCGAAATTATCTGTACAATTATTCAATGAATTGAAACGCAGAAACAAAAAATACGGTATTGTTTCTATGTGTATTGGTACAGGACAAGGTGCAGCAGGAGTATTTGAAATGTTGTAAACTAAGGTTTTCGGAAAAATCCGGAGAAACAAAATTAAATGATCATATAATAAAATAATAATTATTAACTCACGTCCTGTAATTGCTCCCCATGAGGGATCTTGGAGGGCTTAACAAAAAAACCATGACAACATTAACGAAAAATACTGCACTAAAAGGAGGCGAATTCCTCATCAAAGAAACAGAAGCAAATGATATTTTTATTCCGGAACAATGGAATGAAGAACAATTAATGATCGCAAAAAGTTGTCAGGATTTTTTAGAACAACAAGTATGGCCTAACCTTGATCGCATTGATGCGCAGGAAGAAGGTCTGATGGTTGACTTATTAAATCAGGCCGGAGAGCTTGGTTTATTAGGCATTTCGGTTCCAGAAGAATTAGGTGGTTTTGGAAAAGACTTTGTAACTTCCATGTTGGTTACTGAAGTACTTGGTACCGGACATTCATTTGCTGTAGCAATTTCAGCACATACAGGTATTGGTACTTTACCAATTTTATATTATGGTAACGAAGCACAGAAAGCAAAATACATTCCTAAATTGGCGAGCGGTGAGTGGAAAGCATGTTATTGCTTAACAGAACCAAGTGCAGGTTCAGATGCTAATTCCGGAAAAACACGTGCTGTACTTTCTGAAGATGGCAAACACTACATTTTAAACGGACAAAAAATGTGGATCACCAATGGTGGTTTCGCTGATATCTTCACGGTATTTGCAAAAATAGGTGATGATGAAAATTTAAGTGCATTTATTGTTGAAAAAGAATTTGGTGGCATCACTTTGAATCCTGAAGAACATAAAATGGGAATCAAAGGAAGTTCAACTCGTCAGGTGTTTTTCAATGATTGCAAAGTACCGGTAGAAAATTTATTGTCTGACCGTCAGAATGGATTTAAAATTGCTGTAAATATATTAAACCTTGGACGTGTGAAACTTGCTGGAGCTGCCATAGGTGGTTCTAAAAAAATTATCACACAATCGGTTAATTATGCAAATGAGCGTCAGCAATTTGGCAGATCAATATCAAAATACGGAGCTATCCGTTATAAACTTGCAGAACAAGCTATCCGTACATTCGCTACTGAATCAGCTACATACAGAGCATCTCAGAACATTGAAGATGCAACCAATGCATTGATCGCTGGTGGAATGGACGAAGCAAAAGCAAAATTAAAAGGAACAGAACAATTTGCTGTTGAAGCAGCTATCTTAAAAGTACATGCTTCCGAAGTAGTTGATTATGTTGTGGATGAAGGTGTTCAAATTTATGGTGGAATGGGATATAGCGCTGAAGCACCTATGGACAGATCATACCGTGATGCCCGTATCAACCGTATTTTTGAAGGAACAAATGAGATCAACCGTATGCTTACAGTTGATATGATGTTGAAACGTGCTATGAAAGGTGAATTGGATCTTATGGGACCTGCCCAAAAAGTAGCTGGTGAATTAATGAGCATTCCTGATTTTGGTTCTTCTGAAAAAACATTATTCTCTGAAGAAAAAAAATATATCGCTAACTTCAAAAAAGCGACTTTAATGGTTGCAGGTTCTGCTGTTCAAAAACTAATGGCAAATCTTGCAAAAGAGCAGGAAATTCTAATGAACTTAGCTGATATGATCATTGAATTGTATGTTTGTGAGTCCTTACAATTACGTGTTGAAAAATTAGTAGGTATGCGTGGCGAAGAGGCTTGTAAAGAGCAATTAGAAATGATGCGTGTTTACATTAATGATGCCGCTGATAAAATTCACAAATCAGGAAAAGAAGCTATTAACAGTTATGCAGAAGGCGATGAACAACGGATTATGCTTACAGGTTTAAAACGTTTCACAAAAACAGAAGGATTAAATACAACTGCAGCTCGTAGAGTTATTGCAGCAAAAATGATCGCTGAAAACAAATATTGTTTCTAATACTTTTTGGATGTGAGAATTGAGATATGAGACATGAGATTAGGCAGTTTTAACTGTTTTATTTCTCAATACTCATATCTCACATCTCAAATCTATTTATAATGTCAGTCCACACAGCATATTACTCCTCCCCCATCGGACTCATTGAAATCACAGGAAATGAAGATGGTATTGCCTCACTCTATTTTGTCGACAAAAAAGCCGATAACATCAATAAAATACACGCTTGCTTAAAGGAATGCATTTATCAACTAGACGAATATTTTAAAGGTATCCGCAAAGAATTTGGTTTGAAACTAAATCCCAAAGGAAGCGACTTCCAGAAAAAAGTATGGAATGAATTACATACAGTTCCTTTTGGTAAAACAAAATCCTACCTGGAAATTTCAAAACAAATTGGTGATAAAAATGCCACACGTGCTGTTGGCAGCGCCAATGGAAGCAATCCTATTTCTATACTAATTCCTTGTCACCGTGTTATTGGAAGCAGCGGAAAGTTAATAGGTTATGGAGGTGGCTTATGGCGTAAAGAGTGGCTTCTGAATCACGAAAATAGTAGTACCTTCGGAAAACAAACGGAATTGTTTAAATAAAAGATTGTTCTAATTTCAAGTTAAATATAAAATAGTACAAAGTCATGCCTGGAACTTGTTTCAGCATCCAGGAAATTCCGAAACAAGTTCGGAATTACCAACAATAAAAACATACTGGCATAATTTTTTTGAAAACATATAAATTCGAATAAGAGCAATAAATATCAATTGATAAACATTTTTTTGACCAAGAATAATACCCACACACAAATTGCATAAAGGAGACTTTTTTTCAGAATTTTTAAAAGAAGGTAAAAACATAGGTTCAATAACACCGAGTTCTAAATATTTGGTAAAAAAAATGATTGAACCCATTGATTTTTCCAATGTAAAATGTATTGTTGAATTTGGCTCAGGCACAGGAAATATTACACTTGAATTGCTAAAAAAAATGCCTGATGATTGCCTTTTACTGGCATTTGAAACAAATGCAGAATTTTGTGAAAAACTTCAGAATATCAAAGATCCACGCTTAAAGATCATTTGTGATACGGCAGAAAAGCTGGCAGATTATTTAACTGAAAACAACATAAAAAAAACCGACTACATCGTTTCATCCTTACCATTTGCAATGATCCCAAACAGTATTGTAAGAAACATTTTAAGTGTGGTAACAAAAGTATTGAAACCCGGAGGAGCATTTATTCAATTTCAATATTCCCTGAATGCGTATAAGAAATTAAGAGATACTTTTAAAAATGTGGATCTTACTTTTACTCCAATGAATATCCCTCCAGCCTTTATTTTCACCTGTACTAATTAATATTAGTACGTCAAACAATGGAGTTTTTATCTTCTTTCTAACTTCAAGGGGTGGTGTAGCCTCCCTAGTTTCCTTTTAGCGCTTAAAATGCTGGCATTTAAATCAAATCCAAGGAGTAATATCAAAGAATTGATATAGATGAACAGCATAATAACAATCAGCGTTCCTATGGACCCATATAGCTTGTTATAATTCCCGAAATTATTAACATAATAGGCAAATAATAACGAAGTGATAATAGTTAAGACAGTTGCTAATATAGAGCCTGGAGAGAAAAATTTAAATCCTTTTTTCCGTTTAGGCCCCAGATAATAGTTGAAGGAAATAAAACTAAAACATAATGTAATTAAAATGAACCACTTACCAAATAAAATAAGATAATAAGCCAAATTATCCTTTTCAATAATTTTTTGTAAGCCGATCTCACTAAATATAATTAAGGCAATTGCAATGGATACAAAAACAGTTGTCACTATAACCATTACTAATGATATTAATCTTTGTTTCAGAACAGAACGGGTTTCAATAATATGAAAAGTCTCATTAAAAGCATTCATCATTTCATTAAAACCGTTGGTTGAAAAATATAAAGCAGAAATAAAACCGACAGACAACAATCCTCCACGCTGGTTTTTAATAATATCTGCAATTGTTTCCTCTGTGGCTTCAAAAGCAGATTTAGGCAATAAGGTTTGCAATAAATTAAACAAGGAATCTTGAAAATGTTCAATCGGAATGTATGGAATAAGCGTAAACAAGAAAATGATGGAAGGAAAGAGAGCCAAAAAAAAGCTGAAAGCAAGTGATTGTGAACGGGTATTTAAATTTCCATTTCCAATTCCATGAAAAAAAAATTTTGATACAACATATAATGACATACCTTCAAAACCGGGTAAAATAACCTTCTTACTGGCTTTAATTGCCCGGTGAATAAACTGAAATTTTATTAAACGCTTAACATGTCTGTGTTGCATACTAAAAACAATTTGTCAATTTGGTAATTTGATAATTCCACAGAATTTCAAATCATTAAACACAATCAACTTGATTTTAATTAAAGAAAATATTTTTTGATGATGCCTGAAAATTCTAATTATTTAGTAAGTGAGTGTTAAATAACTCATTGAGTTTATTCTTTTCAAACAGCTACATTATCAAATCGGCACATTTTCAAATTACTCTATTGCTTTTAAACTCAAATCAAGACTTTTAATACTATGCGTAAGTGCTCCCACCGAAATAAAATCAACTCCGCATTTCGCGTAGCTGGCAATGGTTTTCTCGGTAATGCCACCGGAAGCTTCTGTTTGGTATTTTCCGTTAATTAATTTTACAGCTTTTTTAATATCAGCTGTAGAAAAATTATCCAGCATAATTCTATCCACTTTTCCAACAGCAAGTATTTGATCTACCTCATTGAGGTTACGTGCTTCTATTTCAATTTTTAATTTCTTTTTCTTAATTTTCAAATAAGCATTTGCAGCTTCAATAGCTTGTTTTATGCCACCTGCATAATCCACGTGATTATCTTTTATCAGGATCATATCGTATAACCCTATACGGTGATTAGCACCACCTCCAAGTAGTACAGCCCATTTTTCCAGGCCGCGGATGTTTGGTGTTGTTTTACGTGTATCAATTACTTTTGCATTGGTACCCTTACAAAGTGATACTAATTTATGAGTAGCAGTTGCGATACCGCTCATTCGTTGCATACAGTTAAGAACAAGCCTTTCAGCTAATAATATGGATTGGGCTTTCCCTTCAACAATTAATATAATATCACCTTTCTTTATGAGGGCGCCATCTTTAATAAAAACCGTTGTTTTAAGAGATTTATCAACCTGTTTGAAGATCAGGAGAGCCAATTCAACACCCGCGATCACACCATTTTCTTTTACAAGTAAATGTGCTTTTCCTTTAGCTGAAGCTGGAATACAGGCAAGAGAGGTATGGTCACCATCTCCCATATCTTCGGCTAAAGCCAGACTGATAAATTGGTGAATATTAAAATGATAGAGGGATTCGGGCAATAGTTTTTTACTCATTTTCAGTCTCAATTCTAAATTGCTGAATGAGCGTTTCCGAGCCGGTAGTTTTAATTAAGAAGTAGATCCGGAATTTTCCGTTTTCCGTTTCAAGTGTGCCGATAACATATTGCGAACCTGCTTTTGGTTCGCTTTTATGCGCAACAGTATATGATTTTACAGGATGTTTAGTAAAAAAATCTTTAAGGATCATCTCCGCTTGTTGCTTGCTGTAAACATCTTCCTGAGCAATTACTTTTAGATCAATATTCTCAATAAAATACTTCGAAATATTTTTAGGATTTCCTGAACGTATCGCTGTGGAAATACCATCAATAATATCAGGCATAAAAGCAAGCGATGAAATTGAAATGACGAGTAATATGATGGCTTTAGTTTTCATTTTTTTCTTTATTAATTTACTTAATTAAACAATAATTGCGCCAATTTGATATTTCAGTTGATTCTTTTGCCCCCTTTATAAAAGCTTTACCAATACCTGATCAATATTATTTATGACAAAAAATGGATGTCATACCACAAAAATATGTTTTTTTGCATAGATAATAACATCAATTATGAAAATTACACTTATTCTTAATGGTAAAACAGATGATGATTACCTTATAAAGGGTTTCAGCACGTATGAACAGCGGTTAAAACACTACATTTCTTTTGAAACGATCGTAATTCCTGCTTTAAAAAACACAAAAGCCTTAAGTATTGAGCAACAGAAGCAAAAAGAAGGAGAATTGATCTTCAAAAATATTCAATCATCAGATCGATTGATCTTACTTGATGAAAATGGAAAAGAATACAGTTCGGTTAATTTTTCCGACTTTATTCAGCAACAAATGAATTCAGGAATTAAAAATATTGTTTTTGTAGTGGGCGGCCCCTATGGATTTTCTGATGAAATATACAAAAGGGCAAACGGGAAGATCTCGCTTTCAAAAATGACTTTTTCACATCAAATGGTACGTTTATTTTTTGTGGAACAGTTGTATAGGGCTATGACCATATTAAAGAATGAGCCGTATCATCATAGTTGATTTAAATTGCCCCTGACAGGTTTTCAAACCCTGTCAGGGTAATAAAATCATATTATAATTTCTCCATCAACAGCTTATATAATTTCACCATCTCTTCAATATCATTTTTATAAACTTTTTCATCCGGTGAATGAACGTGATCTTCAGGAGCACCTATAAAGCACCAATCCCAAGGATTTTCAGCCATTTGCAATTCCTTTGCATCGCTGCCACCACTACCCTCCACTTCGATCTGATACTTGATCTTTGATTTTTTAGCGATCTCAACTATTCTGTCTACATAGCTTTTGCGTGGAATAAGACTATCGCGGAGTGATATAGCAACTCCTTTACCATGAGGTACACCGGGGGTAACCCAGGTAATATCTGATATCAGGGCCTGTTTCACACCATATTTTTCATAGATAAATTTCTGTAAATAAGAAACACTTCCCCCACCATGTTCTTCCCAGCAGGAAAAAACAATAATCCCATCTTTCAATGTTTCCGCAACTTTCAATGCATTCCAAACTCCAAGCCTGTTATCCATGTAACAACATTGAACATACTCTTTTGTTTCACGCCAATTAGGTTTAAAGGTAAGTTCTGTTCCTCTGTCCAGATCGCGTTTATAAACGTATTCTAATTTTGTTTCATGCGTCTTTTTATCAATTACCACTTTCAGTTTTGTTTCAACTTTTCCTTTACTATCCTCGCCAACTAATTCAAAACCATCAACAGTGCGTGGTCCGCCAATTTTCATTAATTCTTTGCCATATCTAACAGTAAAGCCGATACTATCAATATGTGCGAAGATGGCAGTTTTAGGTTTGCCGAAAACCAATACAATACAATCCTGAAAGCCATCCCCGGAATAAACCTTAGGTTTTACTTTCCAGTCTTTTTGATGCTTTTTTATATAGTTTAAAAGGAATTTCGTCATCCCCACTTCATTGCCGGAAGGCGCATGAATACTGCACATTTCTTTTAATAGCTTCATTCTTTATTAAATTTATTAGTTAACAGTCAAGAGCCATGATTAAAACATTATGTGTCTTACATCTTGTACCTTGCATCTATTTTTTCATTTTGTATCCAGATATTTCAGTTCAAGGTTACTGATTTTGTTGAATAGTTCAACTACTTTATTCGAATTATTTTTTCGAACTGAAAATACAAGTTTACATCCCAGTTCAAAATTTTGTTGAATTTGTTCCAGATCTTCGTCCTTTATTATTTTCATTACCTCACTCATTTGAAGGTAATCAAATGATAATTCGTAAAATTCATTTACCGTTTTTTCAATAATTACAGCGTGCTCTAAAGCATCTGCTGCTGCTTGTTTATAGGCTGTTATTAAACCTCCAACGCCAAGCAATGTTCCGCCAAAATAACGAACCACCACAATTAAAATATTGGTTAGGTCTTTTGATTGAATTTGGCCAAAGATCGGTTTCCCGGCAGTATATTTGGGTTCGCCATCATCATTTGTGCGATAGGCTTGCTTATCAGCTCCCAGACGAAAGGCATAACAGTGGTGGCGGGCATTAAAATGGTCTTTACGCAGATCTGCCAACCGCTTTTTTACATCTTCTTCGCTGCTGACAGGATAAGCAAATGCAATAAATTTGCTTCCTTTGTCCTTAAACAGACCTTCACAGGGTTGTGCTATAGTGAGATAAGTATCTTCGAACAACATAATTTACAGGAAAGTAAACAAAATTAAAATGAACAAAAATTTAATTTATGACCTTCCTAAAACGTCTTCACAACTTTTCTGATAATTGCAACACATTCCATTAATTGTTTTTCTGTAATTACCAATGGAGGTGCAAAACGAATAGTATCTTCTCTTGTTGGTTTAGCCAACAAACCATTTTTCATAAGCTCCACACAAACATCCCAGGCTGTTTTGCCAAAGCGTTCATTAATAACCATCGCACAGAACAACCCTTTACCACGCACAATTTTCACTAATTCAGGATTTTCAGCCTGAATGGCTTTTAATTCATTCAATAAGATCTTTCCTAACCGCTCGGAATTTTCAGATAACTGCTCCTCCTTTAAAACAGTAAGTCCTGCAATAGCCACTTTGCAAGCAACAGGGTTACCACCGTAGGTAGATCCATGCTGGCCGGGTTTGATGCACAACATCACTTCATCATTTGCCAAAACCGCAGAAACAGGGTATGTTCCACCGGAAAGCGCTTTTCCTAAAATCAATACATCCGCATGCACACCTTCATGATCACAGGCCAAACGTTTACCTGTTCTTCCCAATCCCGATTGAATTTCATCAGCAATGAACAACACATTATGTTGTTTACACAGATCAAAACATTTTTTTAAATATCCTGCATCAGGCACAATAACGCCTGCTTCACCTTGTATAGGTTCGATCAGGAAACCTGCAATTGTTTTATCTTTTAAAAGTTCCGCTAATGCATTTATATCATTATAAGGGACAGAAATTAATCCGGGAGTATATGGACCAAAATTTTTGCGCGCATCCGGGTCATTACTTGCAGAAAGAATAGTAATGGTACGTCCATGAAAATTACCTTCGCACACAATTATTTTTGCTTCATTCTCAGCAACACCTTTTTTCTCGTAGGCCCATTTACGAGCTAATTTCAAAGCAGTTTCAACCCCTTCGGCACCGGTATTCATTGGTAATACTTTATCATATCCAAAATAAGAAGTGATAAATTTTTCGTATTCGCCTAATGAATCATTATAAAAGGCACGTGATGTAAGCGTTAATTTTTGCGCTTGTTCGATCAATGCAGCTAAAATTTTCGGATGACAATGACCTTGGTTTACGGCACTATAAGCAGCTAAAAAATCAAAATACTGTTTACCTTCTACATCCCATACAAACACACCTTCACCACGTTCAAGCACCACAGGTAAGGGATGATAATTATGTGCACCATATTTATCTTCAAGTTCAATGGCTTTTTGTGACGTAATTTTATTGGTCATAACTGCTTCCATAATAAAAGGTTTTAAGCTGTAAATTTAATCATTTTTATTTGAAATGATATTCCTATTCAAGAAATTGAATATTTATCAATGATTTACGTAAAGTAATTGTAGTCATTATTTCAAAGGCTTTTGCTAAATTTGTCCCTTATGAGAAATAGCAATAAAAAACCTTTACCAATACTTGAGAATGTAAGTATTATTGATGCAAGTTCAGACGGACAAGCTGTGGGACGTGTAGACGATTTTGTAGTTTTTATTAAAGGTGCTGTACCTGGCGATATTGTTGATGTGCAAATCACCCGAAAAAAAAATAAATTCCGTGAAGGCAAAGCTATTGCAATTCATCAGTATTCCGATAAACGAACAGAGCCTGTTTGCAGTCATTTTGGAACATGTGGTGGTTGTAAATGGCAAAACATGCATTACGACTGGCAGTTGTTTTACAAACAAAAGCAAGTAAGTGACGCTCTTACACGCCTTATCAAGATTGAGCTTCCCGAAATACAAAAAATAATTCCTTCAAAAAACATATATCATTACCGGAATAAATTAGAATTTACGTTCTCCAACAAAAAATGGCTGACCGAAGAGCAGATCCAGGATAAAAGCCTTGCTTTTGGAGAAGGTGCAGGTGAAATTTCGCGTAACGCGCTTGGTTTTCACATACCGGGCTCATTTGATAAAATATTGAATATTGATACCTGCTATTTGCAGGAAGAGCCATCGAACGCTATACGAAACGAGATAAAAAAATATGCAACTGATAACAGTTTAACATTTTTTGACCTGAAGGAACAGATCGGATTGCTGCGAAACATCATTATCCGAAGTACCTCAACGGGTGAATGGATGTTGATCGTTTCTTTCCATTATGATGATCAGGAAGTAATTGGAAAATTACTGAATCATGTTGCAGCTAAATTCCCTCAGATAACCTCCTTACAATACGTTATTAATTCGAAGCGCAATGATACTATCGGTGATCTTGACATAATACTGTTTAAAGGAAACGACAGTATTTATGAGAACATGGAAGGACTGAAATTTAAAATAGGCCCAAAAAGTTTTTATCAGACCAATTCTGATCAGGCATACGAATTATACAAAGTTACACGGGATCTTGCAGCCATAAAAAACACGGATATTGTATACGATCTATATACCGGAACAGGTACCATTGCTAACTTTGTTGCACACCAGGCAAAAAAAGTAGTTGGGGTTGAATACGTTCCGGCTGCAATTGAGGATGCAAAAATAAATTCGCAATTAAATAATATCAGTAATACCGTTTTTTATGCTGGTGATATGAAAGATGTGCTGAACGACTCATTTATAACAGAAAATGGAAAGCCCGATGTGATCATCACGGATCCACCACGTGCAGGAATGCACGATGATGTTACAAAAAAAATATTAGAAATAGCACCTCAACGCATTGTTTATGTAAGTTGCAATCCTGCAACTCAGGCACGTGATCTGGCTTTTTTAGATGAAAAATATAAAGTTATAAAAGTACAACCCGTTGATATGTTTCCACAAACACATCATGTGGAAAATGTGGTTTTATTAGAACTTAAATAAATAGCTTACCACTAAGGCACTGAGATACACTAAGAAAAAACGATTTAAATTATGGTGTACCCAATTCTTGTTGAACCATTCGTACTTAATGCCTTAGTGCTAAAATTAAAACATTTGGAATAATACCATAGTCTTACTAATAATGGTAATAAAAAGAGTAACATACCTGTTTTTGTTTTTGTTTGTTTTAGGCACTTCGCTTATGGCACAGCAGGAAACTGTTATTACAGGTAAGGTTACCGAGGTAGCAACCAACCGGGGCATACCATTTGTAAACATTTTCTTTAAAGGAACACTCGTTGGCACCACTACTGATTTTGAAGGAAATTATTTTATACAAACCACTGCACCAAAAGATTCCATTTACATTTCTCAATTGGGATACCAGTCCAAAGCAAAAGCTGTAAAAAAAGGACAAATTCAAATTATTAATTTTCAATTAAGTACTGAAGCGCTCAATTTAGGCACCATTGAAATTCGACCGGGAATAAATCCAGCATTGCGGATCATAAAAAATGCAATGGATAATAAGGCAAAATACAACCGTGATAATCTTGAATCGGTTCAATTTATAAGCTATACAAAGCAAGAAGCAGATATTGACAATGTAACAGAACGGATGCGAAAACGGAAAATATTTCGCCCCATCACAGCAATGTGGGACAGTTTGGATAACATTTCAGGCCAGGAAAGCAGTTCCAATTTACCTGTAGCGATGAGTGAAGTGATATCAGAAATTTATTATCAAAAAGAAGGCGAAAAAAAACGCGAAAATGTAAATGCACTCCATGTTAAATTTGTTGGGATGAAAGATGGAAGCTCCGCTTCACAGCTTACGGGAACTGATTTTCAAAATTATAATTTCTGTAATAATAATGTGGCTATCCAGGGAAAAGATTTTCTATCCCCTATCGCTGATAATGCAATGCTGTTTTACAATTATTATTTAATTGACAGCATGTTTATTGATAGTACCAAGTGTTATCGCGTTGATGTACGTCCTAAAAACAAAAAGGACCTTGCTTATTCAGGTGCCTTATGGATCACCGATACCACCTTTGCCATCAAACAATTGGATCTGGAGATCACGAAAGATGTGAACTTTAATTTAGTGGATCGCGCACGCATTCAGCAGCAACTGATCCCAACAGAAGCCGGTCCATGGGTTCCTTCGCAAACAAGGGTCATGATCGACTACGCTAACATTACAAAAAAGTTAGTGAGCATGATCGTTCATATCTATAATAACAACCGGTATTACGTGGTAAACAAACCAAAAGAAAAAATATTTTACGATATCCCCCTACAATTTGCCGAAGATGCAATCACTAAAGATTCTGCCTATTGGATACAAGAGCGGCCCAATCAACTAACACTTACTGAAACACAATCATACAATATGATTGATACCATGCGCAATATACCTCTTGTTAAAAATGCAGTGAATGTATTGTACTTCTTGTTTTCGGGGTATAAAGATGTTGGCCCCTTAGATATAGGGCATTATATGCAAATTTATGCTTACAACCAGCATGAAGGAACCCGTTTGCGTTTAGGTTTCCGTACCAATATGAAGTTCAGTAAAAACTGGATAGTAAGGGGTTATGGAGCTTATGGCTTCCGGGATGAAAAATTTAAATATAATATACAGCTTGAACGAATTATCACAAATTATCCTTGGAGCAAAGCAGGAATACAATACCGTGATGACATTGATCAGATCGGACTTAATTATGATTTTTCACGAAATATGAATTTGGCACAATCGCCTAATTACCTGTTCAATACCTTTTCACAAATCGGGAACATTTCAAAATTGGTACGTAAAAAAGAAAGCCGCATCTGGTACGAAAAATATTTTAATGCAGGATTTAATACAAAGATCACCTTTCAAAATATACAAACCACCCCGCTTTTTCCCATTTCATTTGGCGACCAGTTTTCTATTTTTCAGCAGCGCCAATATACGATCACGGAGGTTTTGTTAGAAACACGTCTTTCGGCAAAAGAACGTTACATTCAAAATGGTACAGAACGCATTAGTTTTGGCAATAACAAATCACCAATTGTAACATTAAACTATACCTTAGGAATAAAACATTTATTGGATGGTGATTTTAATTATCAAAAAGCTAGTATATCTGTTTCTAATCGTTTTAGAATGGCCATTTTCGGTTTCTCACAGGTTCTGGTAAAAGGAGGAAAAGTTTTTTCACAAATCCCATACACCCTCCTTGAAATACCTCGCGGAAATGAAACTTATTTTTACGCCAACAATGGATTTAACCAGATGAACCTTTTTGAGTTTGTTACTGACCAATATGTGGAGGCCCATTGGAAACATCATTTCATGGGATTGTTGTTTAACCGAATCCCTTACATCAAAAAAATGAACCTTCGTGAAGCCATTGGTATTGACATGATCTATGGTACATTGAGTCAAAAAAACAAAAATTTCAACAGTAATAATAGTTTTACCGTAATGGATGATGTGCCCTATTTTGAAGCCAATGTGGGTGTTGAAAACATTTTAGATGTTATAAAAGTTGATTTTATATACCGTTTAACGTTTAATGATAATGCTTATAAAGCAAATTATTTATTAGCAAACCCGGGGAATGAAATAAATAACTGGGGTGTTAAAGTGGGCTTACAGTTTGCGTTTTAATAGTTCTAACCAGAGTTCGATAAATAAAATTGAATAATTTATGTAAAACCTATTTCATTTGGACGTTCCCTTTCTAAAAAGAAAGGTCCGGGCTTTCCGCTTCAATCTTTTCTAAACAGAAAAGGATTTACGCTGCAATCCCTAACGCGCATCGACAATGATAAGGTATTTGGCAACATTTATCAGGCTTTTAGCTTAAATAACATGGAACCCAGGTAACTACAGATTACTAATCAAATGTTCAATTCTGTATAACGCTTTTTTGCTTTCCTATGAATACAAGAACAATTATAAGAAATGAAAAAAAAATCTAAACCAAACCATTCAATAAAATGAATCAATTTAACAAAGAGTTCTGGACAGCACGTTATCAAAACAATGAAACCGGTTGGGATCTGGGCGCACCTTCCACGCCCTTAAAAGAATACATTGATCAGTTAAAGGATAAAAATGCAAGTATTCTAATTCCCGGTGCCGGCAATGCGTATGAAGCTGAATACCTTTTTAACAAAGGATTTAAAAACATTACCGTAATTGATATTTCTTCAGAACCATTAAAAAATATTCAGAAACGTTTACCTGATTTCCCTAAAGAAAATTTGATCTTTGGTGATTTTTTTGACCATAATAAACAATACGACCTGATACTTGAACAAACTTTTTTTTGTGCATTGGATCCAACTTTGCGAGAAAAATATGTTGAACAAATGCATAAACTTTTAAAACCAACAGGCAAATTGGTTGGTGTAGTTTTCACTGCACCATTGCATACAGAAATGCCTCCTTTTGCCGCGGCTAAGGAAGAGTACCTTGCTTTGTTCAGTCCAAAATTTAATTTGAAGGTGTTTGATACTTGTTATAATTCAATTAAGCCAAGAGGAGGGAGAGAGTTGTTTATTATTTTTGAAAAGAAATAAAGGGGATATTTGATTTTGTTTTCAAAAATCATAACTTTACAAAAAACTAAAAATGGCACCTTGTAATTAACTGTAAATAAAGTAGTTACACATGCAACCTTTTTGTTGTTTTTTTCATCTCTAAATAAGTCAAAAAAACGTAAAATACGTTTTAAAAGCTTTTTTTAAAATTCAGTTCCGATACGCTCATTACTTAATCCTATTGTTATGAAAAAATCGGTAAATAAAAAAGATCAATACATTCTTGAACGTATTTTTACAATTTGTTTTCTTTTTGTTTTCTCCTTATGCCACGCACAAAGCTGCTATGATATCGATTTTGAAACCGGATCATTAAATGGCTGGACCACTACCGGGAACGTGGCATTAATGTCGGCAGGAACAGACATTTACGGTAATTTTCCAGTCTCCGCCCCGGGAGGTAATTTTTCGGTAAAATTGGGTAATAATACAAGCCCTACACCTTCATCCATTTCAAAAAGTTTTGTTGTAACCAGTAACGCTCCTATTTTAACATATCGCTATGCAATGGATCTGTTGAATTATCCGCATACCACTCCAGATGCCGGCCGAGTGGTGATTGATGTTTTTGATAATTCCAACAATTCTATTGCCTGCGCACATTATGAAGCCTTTTTCTCTACTTCAGGCGGTCCGCAAGGCTTTTCCATTTCCACTCAACCTCAGGAAAGTAATTTGGGTGGTGAGTGCTGTTACGACATCAGCTATAGAACCTGGACCTCATTGAGCGTGGACCTATCACCATATATTGGTCAAACCGTTACGCTGAAAGCGTCCTGTAAATGGTGTATTTATAATGTTGACTGGGCGTATGCTTATTTCGACTTCAGCTGTACTGATTATCTGATCAAACAAGACAGCACCTGTAATACTGTTGGCGCACTTCTGATCGCCCCGCAAGACTTCCAGACCTATAGCTGGATTGGCCCCGGAGTGGTGTCAGGTCAAACTAACGATTCGGCATACGTAAATCAGCCCGGTGCATACACTGTTAACATGACTACAGCAACGGGTTGTACCATATCTAAAACCATAAACGTTACTAACGTACCACCTGTGGTTACCGCATCTATTGCAGGAGGTACAGGAATTTGTTTAGGTGAAAATGTTACTTTATCAGCATCGGGAGGCGTTTCCTATTTATGGTGGAATACCTCCGTTACTACTTCATCAATGACAGTAAGCCCTACCACTTCAACTACCTATATTGTGGAGGTAAAAGACAATCTGGGATGCACAGATACCGCTAAAACAACAGTAATAATTGATCCTTCCCCAAATTCTGATTTTAGTCCCAATGATGTTTGTTTGAACCAGCCCATCAACTTTACAAACTTATCGAGCGTACCAAGTGGAACAATTACAGCCTGGTCGTGGGACTTTGGAGATAGCAGTCCTATGGTATTTATTCAGAGTCCCAGCCATTTTTATGCAAACGTAGGCTCCTACCCCGCTTCATTAATTGTTACCACCAATAATGGTTGTAAAGATACCCTGGTAAAGAATGTTGTTGTTCATCCTTTACCTGATGCGCAATTTTCAACCGATAATGTTTGCAATGGCAGTATTGTTCCTTTCAGTGATCTATCAACCCTCACCGGTACCGATATACTGCAAATATGGTCCTGGAATTTTGGTGATGGAAGCCCTGTTACCAATAATCAAAACACTTTACACTTATATGCAGGCACCGGCAATTATACTACCCAACTGTTGGTAAGTTCTAATTTCGGATGCAAAGATTCAATTACCAAAGTGGTTACCATCAATCCTAATCCTGTGGTAAATTTCACTGCTCCTGATACAGCCGGATGCGATCCTTTATGTGTGGATTTTCAAAGTTTAGCTTCCATTACAGGTGGAAATAACGCATCCTATTTATGGGACTTTGGTGATGGCAGTTCTTCAGGAACATTTTCTGACGTGCAACATTGTTATTCAAATAATTCTGTTTTTTCACCTGTTACGTTTGATGTATCACTAACTGTAACCTCTGATAGTGGCTGCGTTACCATGTTTTCTAAAAATAATTATATCATCGTTAATCCTAACCCTATTGCAAACTTTACGGTGCAGCCCGATATTACTTCCATTGTTGATCCTGTAATTACGTTCAACAATTTATCTTCCGGAGAAAATGGCTGGAATTGGGCATTCGGTGACCTTGGGGCATCCTCCATCTCCGATCCTTTACCACACTCCTACGCAGATACCGGTAAATTTGTAATTACTCTTATTGTTTCCAATCAATACTCTTGTTTTGATACCACCTATAGAACCATAACCATAGAGCCGGATTGGGCCTTTTTTGTCCCGAACGTATTTTCACCCAATGGGGACGGGATCAATGATACATTCCAGGGATATGGATTCGGACTTTTAGAATATGAAATGTTGATATTCGACCGGTGGGGTAATAAAATATACCTTACCAAAAGTTACGATCATCCCTGGGATGGAAGAGCTAACAATGGTGCTGATGTAGCGCAGCAGGATGTTTATGTATATCTCATTAAAATTAAAGATATAAAAAAGGTTGACCATAGTTACAGAGGGATTGTGACCCTGGTGAAGTAATGCTTCAGCCTAAGCTGAAGCTACAAAACATTTTTTAATAAAATAACGTATAAAAACCTGATAATCAGCGCAACCTTTTTAATAAATAGTGCATCTTATTGAAAATTAGATTTATTACTTTTAGAGATCACTTGTTGCATTCATAAAATATAAAATATGAGACCAATTTTACCTTACCTGAAAACAGTTGTTACTTTCATTACGATTATACTCTTTGCAGCCACTTCTGTATTTGGTCAAAATAAGAACAATCAATTTGGCGGAGGATCGAAAGGGGAAATTAAACCTTTTGAACGAAAAGCATTTATTGAAAATAAAGGGCAATTTGAAAAAAGCCTTCCGGCAGATAAGCAAAATTTTAATTTTTGCATCGATAAAGGATACCAGGTTTTTTTCTACCAAAACGAAATCTCTTATCTCTTCACCAAACATGCCAGATCAAAAGGGACCATATTAAATATATTTGAAAGTGAAAAAAAACGAGAAGAAAGGGAGCATACTTTTACAACAGAAACTCAGTTCATCAATGTAAAATGGTTGAACTCTAATCCTAATTCCTCTGTTATAGTAGAAGATAAACAAACCACTTATTATTCCTACGTGATCAATAATAAAGATGAAAAGCCCAACACGGTTATGTGTGCAGGGTATTCAAAATTGCTATATAAAAATTTATATGATGGTATAGATGTAGAATATATATTCCATCCCGATAACGGAATAAAATACAATTTAATAATTCATCCGGGAGCAGATATCAGTAAGGTTCAAATGCAATACAATGGAACAGACGGTATTTTTGAAAAAGGTGGAGATATGCACATTAAAACGATTTCTGGTGATATTATAGATCATGCACCTGTGACGTTCTATGCAAATAACAAAGAAAAAATAACTTCCTCGTTTACTATCGATAAAAATATAGTTTCCTTCAACGTATCACCTTATTTAAAAGATCAGGAAGTAATAATAGATCCCTGGACTGTTGTTCCGGCCTTTACTTCCTCCAATGCATACGATAATGGTGTTGATAATTCCGGCAATATTTATATTTACGGAGGTACACAAAGTAATTTTGTGGTTGAGAAATATCCTCCTGCCGGAGGTGCGCCAATTTGGTCTTTAGCAAATAGCGGAATAGACCAAAGCTATTATGGAGATATGCTTGTAGAAGGCAACGGTAATTTTTATTTATGCGAAGGTTTTGTTGCCAATGGCGCTAAAACCTATAAATACTCCCCTACATCAAGTTTATTATGGCAAAGCACCTCCGCCTCTAATTTCCGTGAACACTGGCGATTGGCACTGAATTGCGCTACTAATAAGGTTATTGTAGCCGGTGGAGGAACCACCACACCTACATTGAATATTGCAGAAATTGACGTGACCACAGGCGTACTCGTAAATGCAAAATCTGTTTACAATCAATCCCAAAGTGATGTGGCAGGGCTATGCGTGGATGAAGTTGGCAAAGCTTACTTAAAACATTCAAATCCCAATATTATAACCTTTACGGATAATTCAAATAATACTCTTGCAAACGTACAGGATGGGTATAATATTTCAGAAGTAGGAATTGGTGGCACACCAAGTTATTACCCTGTAAATTTTACAAATGGATATAATTTTATGACTTTAGGAGGAGCCACATTTTTATTTACCTCCGATGGAAGCACCGTAAAAAAATGGGATAGAAATACGCAAGCCTTGATAAGCAGTGTAAATATTCCGGGTGGACAGCAAAATCTGGGTAGTGGAATATTGGCTGATAGCTGCAACAACTTGTTTGTAGGTGCCTCCAATGGTGTTTACCGTTTCGATTTCAATTTGGTTCAAAAAGAATACCAAGCCACAACTGCGGCTGTTTATGATATCGCCTATGCCATCAATTCGGATATTGTGGCTTGTGGCAATGGCTTTTTAAAACCTTTGGCCTTTGGCCGCGAATCCTGCGGATCTACTACAATATTAGTAACAACAGACCCTTGCGACCCCGAAATTAATACTGTAAAAGTAATACCCGGTACTGCAACGTCTTCTTATTCTATTTTTTGGGATGACGGTAATAGCGATACCCTTCGAACTAATCTATCCTTAGGTATTCATATTGTTACTATCCGAAGAGGGGAATGTAATCCAACATTCACTACTGATACTGTGAAAATTTCAAATGATGTTAAAGCTTTAACTGTTCAAAAAACCGATCCATGGTGCAGCTTAAGCAGTGATGGCGACATTACCATTACGCTGTTAAGCAATCAGCAAATCACAAATGTTGTATGGACGCCTACCGTTACCAACTCCCAATTAAATGACAGTACTACAAAGGCTACAGGCTTGCCAGGCGGGTCATACAGCTGTCATGTTGTATCCAATCTGGGATGTAGTTTTGATACCACAATTACATTAACTGCTGTTAATTTTAATCCTGACGTTGCTTTTTCAAGCATTGATGTTTGTGATGGGGCCCCCATGCCATTCACAGATAATTCCACCACCGGTTCAGGCGTTCTTGCTTCCTGGGCATGGAGCTTCGGAGACAGCAGTCCAATAGTACTTACTCAAAACCCAAACCATATTTATTCCAACACCGGCACTTATCCTGTTACATTAATTATTAAAACTGACGTGGGCTGTTCCGATACCATTACAAAAAACGTAATTGTTCATCCTCTGCCAGATGCACAATTTTCCACCAATAATGTTTGCAAAGGCAGTATTGTTCCATTTACTGACCTGTCGAGCATCCCGGGTCCGGATATTTTACAAATATGGTCGTGGAATTTTGGTGATGGAAGCCCTGTTACCAATAATCAAAACACCCTGCACCTGTATTCTGCTTTAGGCTCCTATACAACCCGGCTTTTGGTCACTTCCAATTTCGGATGCAAGGATTCAACTACAAAAATTGTAACTATCAATCCTAATCCTGTTGTTAATTTTTCGGCACCGGATACTGTTGGCTGTGATCCTTTATGTGTGAGTCTTCTGAATTCAGCTTCCATTGCCACCGGCAACAACATTACCTATTCATGGGATTTTGGAGATGGCAGTGCTTTAGGAGCATCTTCTACTGCTGAACATTGTTATACCAATAATTCTGTTTTTTTACAAAAGACCTTTAATGTTTCCCTAACTGTTACCTCCGATAGCGGATGTGTTACTTCGTTAACTAAAAATAATTACATCATTGTTAATCCCAATCCTATTGCAAACTTTACTGCGCAGCCTGATGTTACTTCAATAGTTGATCCGGTTATTACTTTTGCAAATCTATCTTCGGGGGCAAACGCATGGAATTGGAACTTTGGGGATCTTACCACCTCCGTCCTCTCCGATCCTTTACCTCATACCTATCCCGATACGGCCCAATACCTGATCACCCTTATTGTTTCCAATCAATACTCTTGTTTCGATACCACTTATAAAACCATTACCATAGAGCCGGATTGGGCCTTTTTTATCCCAAATGTGTTTACCCCTAATGCCGATGGTATTAATGATAGCTTCCGGGGATCCGGATTTGGGCTTTTAAAATATGAACTGATAATTTTCGACCGCTGGGGGAATGAAATTTATCGAACCAAAGACTATGATTATCCATGGGATGGCACAGCAAATAATGGTAAGAGTGTGGCGCAGCAGGATGTATATATTTATCTGATAAATATAAGAGATGTGAAAGGTAAAGACCATAGTTATAAAGGAATTGTAACCTTGGTAAAATAATTAAAGCAGAAAATAACAGGAAATTTCAATCTTATAATCTATAAAAATGGACGCTATGAAAACAAAACTACTTGTATTGATCGCCTTTGTTTTGCTTGGAGCAAATACATGGGGACAAGGTTCTCCGAATCAAGCCATGCAAACAAAAAAGCCTGCACAATCCCTACATAGTAGCTCAAAGGAAGACAATGTAAGCAG
Source organism: Bacteroidia bacterium (assembly GCA_030654175.1). Taxonomy (GTDB): domain Bacteria; phylum Bacteroidota; class Bacteroidia; order 2-12-FULL-35-15; family 2-12-FULL-35-15; genus 2-12-FULL-35-15. The sequence goes on along the minus strand of JAURXZ010000008.1, from coordinate 389,348 downwards.
TCAGCTTTTTAAAATCGTTCCAAATTCTACTGCGATTGATGTTGAAAAAGACATTAAAAATGCAGTGTTTCTTGAAATTAATTTTGATGAACTGGCACGTATCAATAAGATAAGACCTTCGTCATTGACCTTAAAAATCCCCCTTTCCGCAAACAGCGATGTATCCTTTAACCTCCATGATGCAAAAATTATGGCCAACACTTTTTCTGTTGTTACAGGAAAAAACGAAAAGGTAAAATACAATCCCGGACTTTATTATCAGGGTACCGTGTCGGGTATTACTCCTTCTTTAGCAGGTTGGAGTATGTTTGATAATTCCATTATGGCTGTGTTTTCATACGATAAAGAAAATTGGGTATTGGGTTTATGGAATCACCCATCCAATACACTTAAAAACATATACATTTTATACAAAGACAGCGATGTTCAGTTTGCGCGTGAATTCAAATGCGAAACAGATCAATTGCCTTCCAAAATGGGAGGTTCCGGTTCCGGTAATTCCGAAAATTTATTAAGCACTAATTGTATTAAAATATATTTTGAATGTGATTATCAAATGTTTGTAGATAAGGGAAGCGTTATTAATGTGGTAAATTATGTTACCGGTATGTTTAATGTTGTTCAGGTACTCTTCAATAATGAAGTTATCAATACAGAATTATCAGAAGTATATGTTTGGTCGGCCACTGACCCCTATATTTCAAATTCAACTTCTTCTGGTTATCTGAATGATTTCCAGGCAACCCGAACTACGTTCAATGGCGATCTGGCGCATTTGTTAACCACCAGAACTATTAATGTTGGCGGTGTAGCGTATTTAGATGTAATATGCTCTCCCGGAAAAGGTAGTTCATACGGCTTTAGCAACATCAGCAACACCTATAATTTATACCCAACTTATTCCAATACGATATTAATTGTTACTCATGAGTTGGGGCATAATTTTGGCTCCGAGCATACTCATTGGTGCGGCTGGCCCGGTGGTCCGATAGATAATTGCGTTCCCGTAGACGATGGCCCTTGCACGGCAGGCCCCGGCCCTATAAATGGAGGCACAATAATGAGCTATTGCCATTTAAGTGGCCCATATCCATTATCCAATGGCTTTGGTCCTCTACCCGGTAATCATATCAGGTCCAGGTACGCAGCAGCCACATGCTTAACAGCATGCGACAGCCCACCAGATGCAGCCTTTGCAGGAACTCCCCTTACCAGCTGCACAGCTCCGCTAACCGTTACTTTCACTGATCAGAGTGTAGGTGCAACCACAGGCTGGGCCTGGGATATAGACAATGATGGTATTACCGATTACACCACACAATCTCCCACCCACATCTATACAGCTACAGGAACATATACCGTAAGGCTGATCGCTTCTAATGTAAACGGCAGCGATACTATAGTAAAACTGAATTATATCAGTGTTGGTTCTGTAACACCTGCTGTAACCACTGCTATAACTACCGGTTCAAATTCAATTTGTGGAGGCACATCCGTTACCTTTACTGCAACACCTGTTAATGGTGGCGCAAGCCCAAGCTATATCTGGTATTTGAATGGTGCACCAATTTCAGGAGCAATAAGTTCAACATACACATCAGGCACTTTAGCAAATGGTGATATTATAACCTGTCAGGTTACTTCCAATGCCCCTTGCGCCAGCCCAACAACAGCTATAAGCACAGGAATAACGATGACGGTAACCCCATCGGTGGTTCCCGAAATTAATGTATCGATCACTTCCGGCACTGCTACTATTTGCGTGGGACAATCAGTTACATTTTTTGCCACATCTGTTAATGGAGGTAATGGCCCCGTTTTCGAATGGAAACTAAATGGTACAACTGTTGGAACAAATAGTATCTCCCATACTGCGCCCTCACTTGCAAATGGTGATGTGGTCACTTGTATTTTAACCTCAAACGCCACCTGTGCAAATCCTACAACCATTACAAGCAGTATTGTTACCATAACAGTTAACACTATTACCAGTCCCACAGCTTCAATTGCCATTACATCAGGTACAAATCCCACATGTATGGGTGTTCCGGTTACCTTTAACGCTTCTTCCACTAATGGAGGACTTACACCGGTGTATCAATGGAAAATAAACGGAGTAAATACGGTTATTGGAACATCTTACACGCCAACATCACTGGCAAACAATGATGTAATAACATGTACAGTTACCTCCAATGCATCCTGCTTAAGTACTACTACAGCCACCAGTGCAGGCACTACTATTGCATTGATCCCTTCACCTCCTCCAACGGTTGCTGTGGCAATGACTACAGGTACGAATCCAAGTTGTTCAGGATCTTCGGCAACATTTACTGCCACCCCTGCAAATGCCGGAACTGGTCCTGTTTACCAATGGCTATTGAATGGCAACCCAATTTCAGGCGCTCAGAGTGCTACGTATACACCCACAACAATAGCTGATGGATCGATCTTCAGTTGCAATGTGGTCTCCAACTCCACTTGTCCGGGAACGGCTATCAGTAACGGAATAACAGTAATAGTGCCTCCTGTATCAACAATAAATTTTATTTCAGATATTGATGTATGTGGCGGAACCATTGCGGCAACTGTTTTTTCAGGCAATCCCACGGGAGCTATATTCACCTGGACGAACTCTAACACCGCTATTGGCATAGCCTCCGGCGGGACAGGAAATATCCCTTCATTTGAAGCAGGCAATATTACCGGTAGTCCTATCACCTCAACGGTAAACGTTACTCCTTCAGTAAGTGGCTGCCCGGGAACACCTTCTTCCTATACAATTACCATTAACCCAACACCTGTAATTACTCAAAGCGGGTCCACGCTAACATCAAGTTCCGGAACTACTTATCAATGGTATTTGAACGGACAACCAATAGCCGGGGCCACAAGCCAGTCGTGCATTGCAAAACAAAACGGAGATTATAGTGTTATTATTAATGGAGGAGGCTGCCCTTCGGCTGACATTCCTGTTAATGTTTCAGGAATTGAGCAAATAAACAACGATTATTTTTTCACGGTTTCGCCAAATCCAAATGACGGAAACTTTTTTGTTTCGTTTGATGTTTCTAAAAGAGACTCCTACACACTTAAGATCGTAAATGTAATTGGTGAATTGATCTATGAGGAAACACTTAAGGATTTTGAAGGAACCTACTCAAAACAAATGAATTTTGGTGCCTACGCAAAAGGAAGTTATCTGATCAACTTAAGCTCGTCTGAGAGGAAGATTGTTAAAAAGGTTGTTATTTATTGATTTTTTTTCTGAAGAATACGAGAACCCGGCAAAACGATTTCTAAAATATACATCCTTATTTCCGCGCACACTTTCTCGACTCCGCTCGAAATGACAACGCTCAATGCCATTTCGAGCGAAGTAGAGAATTGCGCAAAACTTCAAAAAGAAAAATAGCGAAAGGTCCTGAAAAACTTCCACCTTTGTATTTATAATGAAAATACGCATTACTCTTATACTATTACTATTGCCTTTGTTGATTTGTGCACAATCAAAAAAAACAAAACGAAAGGTAAAAGCAAAAAAACATGCCATTGAGCAATATTTTACTTCCTATTCTCTAAAACCCGATCTGGCTGCAACCCCTTATCTTTACTATCAAATTTATGATTGGATTGGAACAAATTATAAATATGCAGGATGTACAAAAAATGGAATTGATTGTTCCGGCTTTGTGAACGAAATATACACAAACGTTTATTGCATAAATTTACCGGGTGGCTCTTCTGATATTTGGAAACAGGTCAATCCTATAGATAAAAATGATTTACAGGAAGGCGATATTGTGTTTTTTAAAATAAGAAAAGGAACAATTTCCCATGTTGGTATTTTTTTAGGAAACAATAAATTCGCTCATGCTTCAGTAAAAACAGGTGTTGTTATTAATGATCTGGACGAAACGTATTATAAAAAGTATTTTTATAAAGGGGGAAGGATTCCTTAGATAATAGTTGTTAGTTGTTAGTTGATGGTTGGTAGGTCATGTTGTGATGTAAAACTGGTGTTTTCAAATACCTGACAGGTTTTAAAAACCTGTCAGGTCTGGAAAACTCCTTATTTTCTTAACTTAAGCAAAAAGAGGAAACTCAATCATCATCTTGTTTACCTGCTTACGAACATCGGTAATTACTTTTTCATTATCATGATTCATTAAAACTTTATCAATAAAATCAACAATTTTAGGGATGTGTTTTTCTTTTATCCCGCGGGTTGTAATAGCAGCCGTACCAACACGTATTCCTGAAGTTACAAATGGTGATTTATCATCAAAAGGAACCATGTTTTTGTTTACTGTGATATCCGCTTTTACAAGAGTATTTTCCGCTAATTTACCTGTCAGATTTTTTGAACGAAGATCAATAAGCATACAATGGTTATCAGTCCCACCTGAAATCACTTTGTAGCCTTTGTCAACAAAACACTGCGCCATTACTTTTGCATTTTTCATCAACTGGATACAATATTTCATATAACTTTCTTCCAGTGCTTCACCAAAAGCAACAGCTTTAGCAGCAATAACATGTTCTAACGGACCACCTTGTGTTCCTGGGAATACGGCTGAATCAAGTATGGCGGACATCATTTTAACATCACCTTTCAGCGTTTTTTCGCCCCAAGTATTTGGAAAATCTTTACCCATCATTATCATTCCACCACGAGGGCCACGCAATGTCTTATGAGTAGTAGTAGTAACAATATGACAATAAGGCAATGGATCGTTCATTAAGCCCCTTGCAATTAAGCCTGAAGGATGTGAAATATCAGCCATTAGCAAAGCACCTACTTTATCAGCGATCTGACGTAATTTTTTATAATCCCAATCACGAGAATAAGAAGATGCTCCACAGATAATTAATTTTGGTTTTTCTTTTACTGCTGTGGCTTCAATCTTTTTGAAATCGATCTTACCGGTTTTTTCTTCTACACCATAAAAACTTGGCACATACAATTTCCCTGAAAAGTTAACAGGAGAGCCATGTGTAAGATGTCCGCCATGAGAAAGATCAAATCCTAAAATTTTATCACCCGGTTTTAAAACACCCAACATCACTGCTGCATTGGCTTGCGCACCTGAGTGAGGCTGCACATTCACCCATTCGGCATTAAATAATTTCTTCGCACGATCAATAGCAATTTGCTCTACCTGATCCACAATTTCACAACCACCATAATAACGCTTTCCCGGAAGTCCTTCAGCATATTTATTTGTTAGAACGGAGCCCATTGCTTTCATCACATCCTCACTCACATAATTTTCGGAAGCAATAAGTTCAAGTCCTATTGTTTGACGTTTTTTTTCTTTTGCAATCAGATCAAAAATTACTTTGTCTTTTTTCATAGTGTTTGTATGGTTTTTAAAATATGATATATATTTATTTCAATCTCTTTTTACCCTGACAGGGTTTCAAACCCTGTTAGGGTTATCTCCAACAGCAATTTAAATTTCAACATAATTGGGTTTGTGCACCATTCCCAATTAACCGGATGCAAATATATACATTATTGATAAAAATTGGATTTTTAAAACGATTGTTTTGAAGGTTTTAAGTTCCGGATTGGGTATATTTTTTCCCATGTCCTCTCAATGAAAAGTGCAGTCGGGGTTTATAATGGGAAGATCTTTTTCCAAGAAAACTTTTTAAATGTTTTCCCTATTAATTAATGGCACTCAACGAAAATATAAAGCAAGGGGTAAAAGTGCAATTAGCTTTGAACAATAAATTATGATCCATTATATCTCCCTCAAAAATGAAAAAAATCATTCTTATAACCTATATTCTAAATGCTGCATTATATAGTTCGTACGCTCAGCCAAGCTCTTTGGACAGCACTTTTGGCATCAATGGAAAAGTTGTTTCGTCTATCGGAATGGAGGCCGCAGCCTATTCAATTGCCATCCAGTCGGATGGCAAAATTGTTGTGGCGGGAGGCTGTCAGAGTATGATTGGTCTTGATAGTTTTAACGGATCTTTTGCTTTAATACGATATAACAGTAATGGCAGTTTGGATAACACATTTGGCTCTAATGGGAAAGTAACTACCGATTTCGGAATTGGCGGGGAAGGGGGCAATTCAGTCGCTATACAGAGTGATGGTAAAATTGTGGTGGCGGGCGTAACTGAAACTAATATTGGTAGTTACATCTATCGTTTTGCTTTAGTGCGTTACAACAGCAATGGCAGCTTGGATAATACCTTTGGCTCCTCCGGCAAAATTATTACGATGATCGGAAGTTCCGATCTTGGCTATTCAGTGGCAATTCAGAGTGATGGCAAAATTGTGATGGCAGGTGAAAGTTATAGTGGTGTTAACCATGATTTCGCATTAGTCCGCTATAACAGCGATGGCAGTTTGGATCAGACCTTCGGCTCCGCGGGAAAAATTACTACGGCTATCGGAAATGGTGAGGCTGGCGGAGGGTCAGTCGCCATCCAGAGTGACGGGAAAATTATAGTAGCAGGAGGTGACGGTAATTTTGCTTTAATACGTTACAACAATAATGGCACAATAGATAACACCTTCGGCTCTGGCGGAAAAGTTACTACAACTATCGGAAATGCTTATAATGGTAGATCAATCGCCATCCGGAATGATGGAAAAATTTTAGTAGCTGGAAGTGGTGAGATTGGTTCTAAAAGAGTTTTTGGTGTAGCATGTTACAATACCGATGGTAGTTTGGATAGTACCTTTTCATCCAATGGAAAAGTATCTACGGATGTTGGAATTGATTATAATTTTGCTACATCAGTTGCTACCCAAAATGATGGGAAAATCGTGGTGACGGGGTTGACAACTTATGAAAACCCTTATGATACTGATTTTGCTTTAGTCCGTTACAACAGTGACGGTAGTTTGGATAGCTCGTTAGACTCTGATGGAATAGTAATTACAGATTTCGAAGGTGCTGACTGTGGCAATTCAGTGGCCATCCAGAGCGATGGGAAAATTGTGGTGGCGGGAGAAAGTACCAGCCGCTATAGTTCTTATATTGCCGTAGCGAGGTACATTAATACCTGCACTCCACCGCAAGCACCAACTGGAGCAAGTGCTACTATATGCATTAACAGTACCGCAAGTTTATCAGCAGCTGGCACAGGCACTTTGGGTTGGTACAATCAAGCTATTGGTGGAACTTATTTAGGAGGAGGGGCAAATTACACCACGCCAATATTAAATACAACCACTACTTATTATTTGCAGGATAGTACCTGTGCGGCAAGTGTAACCCGCAAAGAAGTAATTGTTACAGTAAATCCATTACTTGTTGTTATAGCCAATGCAAGTGATACCAATGTATGCGAAGGAACTTCTGTTATATTAACAGGTGGAGGAGCCACCAGCTATACATGGTCTGATGCAGTTATTGATGGACAAGGGTTTGTTCCAACAACTACTACTACCTATACGGTTACCGGAACAGATAAAAACAATTGTTCTAATACTGCAACAAAAACGATCAACGTAAATCCATTGCCAACAGTGACTGCGAATGCAAATGCTACCAATGTATGTGTAGGAAATCCTGTTACATTAACAGGTGGAGGAGCAAGCTCTTATACATGGTCTGGCGGAGTTATTAATGGGGTTGGATTTGTTCCTAGTGCTACAACTACTTATACTGTGACAGGCACCGATGGAAATAATTGTTCCAATACTTCAACAAAAACTATTCATGTAAATCCATTACCAACAGTGAATGCAAATGCAAGTGGCACCATAGTCTGCGCAGGAACTTCGATTACACTTTCAGGAGATGGAGCAACCTCTTATACATGGTCTGGTGGAGTTACTAATGGACTTAGCTTTGTTCCATCAACTAGTGGTACATACACCGTGACAGGCACAGATGATAACAATTGTTCCAATACAGCAACAAAAACTATTAATGTAAATCCCTTGCCGGCAGTTACTGCCACTGCAAGTGCTACCAATGTATGTGAAGGAACAATTGTTACTTTAACAGGAGGAGGAGCAGCTTCTTATATATGGTCGGATGGAATTGCCAATGGAATGCCTTTTATTACTTCAACCACCACAACCTATACTGTTAGAGGCACAGATGGAAACAATTGTTCCAACACTGCAACAAAAACGATCAATGTAACCCCACTGCTGGATTTAACTACCAGTTTAAGCGGACTTACCATTTCTGCAAATCAAAATGGAGCAATATATCAATGGTTGAATTGTAACAATGGTAACTCAGTTATTGCAGGTGCAACAAGCCAAAGTTATACCGCTTCAATAAATGGGAACTATGCCGTAATTGTTAAAATGAATGGTTGTACGGATACTTCAACTTGCGTAAACTTAAATATTACAGGAATGGAAAAAACATTAGAAAATAATATTCAGCTTAAGGTTTTTCCAAATCCGGGCAATGGTTCAATAACCATTACCCTGAGCGGAGTTGAAGGGCAATCAATAGATGAAATGATTTATACGATCAAGAATGAATCAGGACAAACGATCCAGACCTTTAAATTGAATACTTCAAATAATTACACAATAAATATTGAAAACCTAAGCAATGGTATTTATTTCATTGTTGGACTAAATGGTAATCAAATGATAAATCAAAAGGTGGTGATAGCGAAATGAACTTGTGCTTAGGGATTATACTATTACGCATTCAAACAGGTTTATTTATGCTGTCCACCCGCTTTCTCGACTTCGCTCGAAATGACAGCGCGCTGTGAAATCATTGGCAATATCGTTAAGAATAACAAGATCCCTAGCGAAAATGCTCGGGATGACAAGAGGGTTTAATGTTCATTTCTGCCAACAAGCCTTTAGATTACATGATATTTGCGTGAGGGATTGCAGCGGAAATCCTTTTCCGATTTTTTCATCGGAAAAGATTGCAGCGAAAAGCCCGACCCGCAGGGACACGCCCAAATAAAACGACTAAGCACTATTTATACTCTCCAAAGACATTACGCATGGTATCTGCAATTTCACCAAGTGTAGTGTAATTTTCAGCAGCGGCTAAAATTGTAGGCATTAAATTAACATCAGCACGTGCATTGGAATCAAGTGTTTGCAAAAGTTCTTTTACTTTCTCATTGTCACGTTCGGCTTTCACTTTATTAATTTTATCTATCTGCAATTGACGAATTGAATCATCAATTGTGAAAACATCGCCAAGAGGTTTTTCCTCCACCGTAAATTTATTTACGCCTACAATTACTTTTTCTCCGGTTTGAATATCATGTTGATATTTATAGGCGGAAGCAGCAATTTCATTTTGCATAAATCCTTCTTCAATAGCATCAACAGCTCCTCCCATTGCATCAATCTGATTGATATATTCCCATGCAGCAGCTTCTACTTCGTTGGTTAATGCTTCCACAAAATAAGATCCTGCTAATGGATCTACGGTATCGGTAACGCCACTTTCAAAACCAATTATTTGCTGAGTACGCAATGCTATACGGGCCGCTTCTTCGGTAGGTAAAGCGATGGCTTCATCAAAACCATTGGTATGTAAACTTTGTGTACCGCCCAATACAGCGGCCATTGCTTGTATGGTAACGCGGGTGATGTTATTATGTGGCTGTTGAGCTGTGAGTGTTGAACCTCCTGTTTGTGTATGAAAGCGAAGCATTTGTGCACGAGGATCGGTTGCACCTAAGTCTTTGGTGATCTTGGCCCACATCCTTCGTGCAGCACGGAATTTAGCTACTTCTTCAAACATATTATTGTGTGCATTGAAGAAAAACGAAAGTCGTTTTGCAAACACATTTATGTCCAATCCTTTATCGATAGCGGCTTTCAGATAGGCTTTACCATTTGCCAATGTAAATGCAAGCTCCTGAACTGCTGTGGAACCTGCCTCCCGAATATGATAACCGGAAATAGAGATAGTGTTCCATTTAGGAACTTCCTGTGCGCAATATTCAAAAATATCGGTGATAATGCGCATACTCGGCTTTGGAGGGTAGATATACGTTCCACGGGCAGCATACTCTTTTAAGATATCATTTTGAATGGTGCCTGATATTTTTTTCAGATCGGCACCTTGTTTTTTTGCCAATGCAATGTACATTGATAAAAGAATAGATGCAGTTGAATTGATGGTCATGGAGGTGGTAATGTTTTCCAACTTAATTCCATCAAACAAAATTTCAATATCTCGCAATGAGTCAATGGCTACACCGGCTTTACCAACTTCTCCATCGGCAAAATCGTGGTTGCTGTCATAACCGATTTGCGTTGGTAAATCAAAAGCTACCGATAAACCTGTGGTGCCCTGGTTCAATAAATAATGGTAGCGTTTGTTAGATTCTTCGGCAGTAGAAAAACCTGCATACTGACGCATCGTCCAAAGTTTGCTGCGATACATAGTGGATTGAACACCCCTTGTAAAAGGGAATTCACCGGGTTGTTCATCGGCAACAGTTGTTTTATTATAAACCCGTTTTATTTCAATGTCAGAATCGGTTAAAAATTTTTCTTTGCGTTCGTTTTCTTGCATAATTTCTTTAGCTAAAATATTTTATAAACGTGGCTTTATTGTTAATAGGATTTGAATTCAATACTGTTATTTGGTTTTAGAAACAATAACCTCAACTGCTGTATCGTAATCAAATTTCTTTAATTCAAATGTATATTCTTTCCAAATCAAGGTATCAAAACTTTCGATATCCGATTTCCCTTCGGTTCCATGAATTGAAAGCATTATACTTTCTGAAAGAGCGCCATTAAAAACAGTTAAGTATGCCGTTGCTTTGGTTGGTCCTCCAACAAAGGGACGTTTGTGAGAAAACGAGGTTAACAATACTGTCAATGAATCTTCAAAATGCACTTCCTCATTCATTTTTATTTGAACACTCTTGTTGAACTTAAAAATTTTGGTGGCCATTTTGGAAGTATCCGATTTAATTTGGGAATACATCATAGTTCTATTAGAAAGTAATGCAACTAAAAAAACAATTGACGTAAATACTATTTTTTGTGCCCCACGCATTACTAAATTTTTAATGATTTTATAATTCTGTAAAAAGTTATTCTGTAGGCAATTTTTCATAAGCCATTCTACAGATGCAATTATCCTGTGAATAATTCAACAAAACATTTTTTTTCTCTTAAAACTCCTTCCCTATCTCCCTTTTAATAAGATCAATGGCCACTTTAGTAGGTAATTCTGTTAACTGAGATGAAACAGCGATAATAGCTTGCGCCAATTCCATTCCACTGGCTTGCGGACTCACCTTAGTTGAAGATACATTTATTAGCTTTATGGTTTCTTCTTTTGCCCGTATCACAGCTTCCCATGCTTTGCTGCTCATGTAAATTTGCTGTGAAAGGTTATGTTCAAATTCGGAACGGATAGTTTTAAGTAATTCACCTTGCAACATGGGAGCACTAACTGCTTTGTTGCTTCGCATCACCAGGCTGCTTGGGTTAATACGTTCCAAAAACAAGATCACACGCTCATAAGCCTGTAATCGAATGGGGGTAATCAGTGTTTGATTGGCAAGTTTTAGATCAAATGTCCGCTTGTTATTCTCATGACTCAAGAAGTTTTTCACTAAATAATAGGTCGTCAGAAAAACAATACCTGCAGGCAAAATAAATTTCAGGATGTCAAATAATGGATCTAGCATGGCTTTGGTTTTTTAATTGTTGTTTTTGATTCTTTTTAAACTATTATTTGGACAAATTTACACCGTTTCTTCAGAAATCCACTTACCAACTGTTGGTGCAACATAGGTTTTCATTTTGATCAATAGATCATCGATATTATCACTTTCCAGCAACATCTCTTGATTTATTTGTTTCAAAAAATCTTTCTCAACCATTGTTTGAATTAAGTCAATCAATGCATCATAAAATCCGTTAACATTTAATATCCCAATTGGTTTTTTATGCAGTCCGAGTTGTGCCCAGGTAAGCATTTCAAAAAGTTCTTCGAGTGTTCCAAAACCTCCCGGCAAAGCTATTACACCATCACAAAGCTCATTCATCCTGGTTTTACGTTCATGCATTGTATCCACCAAAATCAACTCAGTAAGCTGTTCATGTGCTATTTCCTTGCTTTTCAAAAAAACAGGAAGTACACCAATAACTTCCCCTCCGTTACTAAGCACTCCATCTGCAACAGCACCCATTAACCCAATTTTTGCTCCGCCATACACCAATCCGATATTATGCTTTGCTAATGCCTTGCCTACAAGCCCGGCCTGAATTTTATAAATATCATCGGAACCTAAACTGGAACCGCAGAATACTGTAATTCTTTTCATATATAACTTTTAATAAAAACAGGAGGTATTGTACATGCAAATTTAGCAATAAAACCATGTGATAGCAGGGAGATTGTAAAAGGAGCTATTTTGCATCACCTTCAAAAACAAAAATTAAACCGATAGAGCGTATAGTTTTTGACTCAACCCTATATTTTCAGGGTAAAAACTTACCAATTTATCGTCAAATAAGCCCATAAATAACAATTATCCATTTCGCATCACACAATTTTATTAGTTTTGTGTTTTTCAAACCCATTTGTATGACCAAATTATCCGATAGAATAATAAATTTAGCAGAATCACAAACCCTTGCAATGGCAAAGAAAAGCCGTGAATTGCAGGCTCAGGGCAAAGATATCATCAGTTTAAGTATTGGTGAGCCCGATTTTGACACTCCTCAATTTATTAAAGATGCAGCAAAACGTGCAATCGACAATAATATTACCCGTTATACACCTGTGGCCGGTATTCAGGAATTACGCAAAGCTATTTCTGAAAAATTTAAGCGTGATAATGATCTAAACTATACAGCCGAACAAATTGTAGTTTCAACAGGAGCAAAACAATCCATCGCTAATATTATATTAAGTCTCATTAATCCCGGAGAAGAAGTAATTGTTCCAATTCCATACTGGGTAAGTTATATCGAAACAATTAAGCTTGCAGAAGGAATTCCGGTTACAATTCCAACAAATGTAGAATCCAATTTCAAAATTACTCCGGAACAGCTAAGAAAAGCGATCACTTCTAAAACAAAAATGATCGTATTCAGCACCCCTTGTAATCCAAGTGGTTCGGTTTATAATAAGGAGGAACTAAAAGCGCTGGCAGAAATAATTGTTCAATACCCTGATCTGTATGTTATTTCAGACGAGATCTATGAACATATTAATTTTGTGGGTAAACACGAAAGCATCGCACAATTTGATTTTATATACGACCGCATAATTACGGTGAATGGCGTTTCAAAAGGTTTTGCAATGACGGGATGGCGTATCGGTTACATTGGTGCTCCTTTATGGATCTCCCAGGCCTGCGAAAAAATGCAGGGACAATTTACTTCCGGCACTTCATCCATTTCACAGATGGCAGCTTTGGAGGCAGTAAAAGCAAATCCTTCGGTAACATTTGAAATGCGTGATGCCTTTAAAAAACGTAGAGATCTGGTATTAGGTTTATTAAAAGAAATTCCGGGAATCAAAACAACAGTGCCTGATGGAGCATTTTATATATTCCCGGATATCTCCTATTATTTTGGCAAATCGTTTAACAATTACCACGTAAAAAATTCGAACGATCTAAGCATGTTTTTACTTGAAGAAGGGAATATTGCTTTAGTTTCGGGAGATGCTTTTGGTGATGATAATTGCATGCGTTTTTCCTATGCTACCTCAGAAGAAAGATTAATTGAATCAGTAAAAAGGGTGAAAGAGGCTTTGGCGAAACTTAAATAATCAATTGGGCAATTGACAATTAAACAGTAGGCAATTAAAAATTAGGAACGAATAGATCAATGCAACAATATAACAACATAACACTCCAACAAATTTTCAAATCGTTTAACGATCTGAACGTCTTGATCATTGGAGATGTGATGATTGATACTTATATGTGGGGCAATGTAAATCGTATTTCTCCGGAAGCTCCGGTACCTATTGTATCTATTACAAAAAAAGAGAACCGTTTGGGTGGGGCAGCAAATGTGGCCCTTAACATTCAGTCGATGGGTGCAAACCCAATTTTATGTTCTGTAATTGGTAATGATGATGGCAGCAAAATATTTTTGGATCTGTTAAAAATTCAAAAGCTTTCATCGGATGGAATTTTAAAAAGCAAAAAACGTATTACCACTGTTAAAACGCGTGTAATTGGTGGTAATCACCAAATGCTGCGTGTGGATGATGAAATAGAAACCTCTATCAACAAAGAGGAAATGGAAGCATTATCTGATAGAATAAAAAAACTGATCATAAGTAAAAAAGTTGATGTAGTAATTTTTGAAGATTATGATAAAGGCTGTATAACCCCCGAATTAATAAAAAACTGTATTGCTTTTGCAAAACAAAAAAACATTCCAATTGTTGTAGACCCTAAAAAGAAAAATTTTATGTCATACAATGGAGTGACCCTTTTTAAGCCCAATTTAAAAGAACTCAAAGAAGGCTTAAAACTGGATTTTGATCACAACAATATCAAAGAACTTGAAAAGGTTGCAGCCGGCTTTATCAAAAAACAAAACATTGCTACTTTATTAATTACACTTTCTGAAAAAGGAATATATACGCATAGTTCAAAAACAAAAACAGTGATACCAGCGCATGTACGTAACATTTCTGATGTTTCGGGAGCTGGTGACACCGTGATAAGTGTAGCTGCTTTATGTTCGGCATTAAATCTTTCACCGGTAATCACAGCTACACTGGCTAACCTTGCAGGTGGCCTTGTTTGTGAAAAAGTAGGAGTTGTACCTATTGATAAAAAACAACTGCTTGAAGAAGCTTTACGTTTGAAACTATAAATTAGTCATTGGTTCATTAGTCATTGGTCATTAGGCTGGTTGGCTTGAGCAATTAAACAATAACTAATGACCAACAACAAATTACCAATGACCAACATAGTAACTCCATATAAAGATCAAACAACGAGCAAAAAAGAGCAGGTGGCTGCTATGTTTGATAATATCGCTCCCAAATATGATTTTTTAAATCAACTATTATCTTTGGGTATTCACAAAGGTTGGAGAAGAAAAGCCATCCGTTTATTAGAAGCACAGAAACCTAAAACCATCTTAGATATTGCAACCGGAACAGCTGATTTTGCTATTGAAGCAATGAAGCTGAACCCCACCAAAGTTGTTGGTGTTGACATATCCGAAGGTATGTTAAAGTTGGGAAGAGATAAAATAAACAAACTCGGGTTACAAAATAAAATTGAATTAAAATCGGGCGATTCAGAAAGTTTACCTTTTTCCGACAATAGTTTTGATGCTATTACCGTTGGTTTTGGTGTCCGTAATTTCGAAAATTTAGAAAAAGGCGTGGCTGATATTTACAGGGTTTTAAATCCTGACGGGATGCTTGTTATACTTGAATTTTCGAAACCAATTCATTTTCCGGTAAAACAGGTATATAATTTTTACTTTAAATACGTTACCCCTTTTGTGGGGAAACTGTTTTCAAAAGACAGTTCAGCTTACACTTATTTACCTGAATCGGTAAATGCTTTTCCGGCAGGGGACGAGTTTTTGAAAATATTGAATAAAGCAGGTTTTAAAGAAACTAAAGCAATTTCCCTTACATTTGGTATCGCATCAATATATATTGCAAGAAAAATAAAATAAAATTGCCAATTTTACGTTTCAAAATTTACTAAAAAAATTGATTTGAAATTAAAATTAAAATACATATTAACCGGTATAATTGTTTTAGTTGCTTTATTCGTAAAGGCTCAGGACCCGAATGAAAAAGGCAATTTAGAACGCTACTATAATGAAACCTTGCATTTTGGTTTTACCATGGGGCTCAACCGTGCTAATTTTATTATCCATCCTCTTGTAAATTTCGAACGTTTTGATTCTCTAAAAACAGTAATATCTGCTCCTAAATCAGGCTTTAATTTAGGTATTGTAACCGATCTGCGTTTACATAAATACATCACATTACGGTTTATCCCCAGCCTTTCATTTGCGGAACGTAACCTGCAATATTATTTTGAAGGGTTCGATACAATTATACGTACTAAAACAATTGAATCAACTTTTTTAAATTTCCCTTTGGATCTAAAATTACGGTCGAAACGAGTAAAAAATTTTGGTGGCTATGTGCTTGCCGGAGGTGGTTATTGTTTAGACCTTGCTTCAAAACGAAAAGTGGTGAACAGCCTGAACCCTAAAGAACAAATTGTGAAATTAAAGCGCGATGATATTTTTTATGAAATGGGTGCCGGAACTGAATTTTATTTTCAATATTTTAAATTTGCTATAGAAGCAAAACTAAGTATTGGCCTAACCGATATATTGATTAAAGACAATACTGTTTTTTCAAATTCAATTAATAAACTGAATTCAAAAATGCTTTTGTTTTCCATTACTTTTGAAGGATAATACTACGAATTACGGAATTTAAAACGAATTACGAATCTGCGTTATTTAACTAAAGATGAGAAGGTTACCTATTTAACAATGTCATCCCGAGGTTTTTCCGAGGGATCTTGTTCTTACCAGGAACATCGCAAATGATCTGACATGATTCCTCGGAAAAACCTCAGGATTACAGAAGATATATTTTTTTATAATTTTAAACGACACCTGAACTTTATCAATTCAGTTTTCAAAAAAATTGCATGATAAATACATGCCAAAACCAACATGAAACAAGAACTCAACCTGGTACTCTCACCTGAAGAGGCCGCTGATAATGAAGCAATTAAACGAATTGCTGCCCATCAAACCGGTATCAGACCATCGGAAATTACTTTTGTGAAAATCTTAAAACGCTCCGTTGATGCGCGTTCACGGAATATCAAAATAAATTTAAAAATTGATATTTACTGCAATGAAGAAGTCCCTGCCCCTATATCTTATAAAATAGAGTATCCCGATGTAACAAATAAAAAACCGGTACTTATTATTGGAGCCGGTCCGGCAGGATTATTTGCCGCATTGCAATTAATAGAAAAAGGGTTAAAACCAATTATTATTGAACGTGGAAAGGATGTTAAAAGCCGCAGACGGGACCTTGCAGCCATAAATAAAGAACATATTGTAAATCCTCATTCCAATTATTGCTTTGGTGAAGGTGGTGCAGGAACATACTCTGATGGGAAGTTATATACCCGTTCAACAAAACGGGGAGATATAAATAAAATCCTTGAAACGTTTGTTGCACATGGTGCTGACGACAATATTTTAATTGAAGCGCATCCTCATATTGGAACAAATAAACTTCCGAAAATCATTGAAGCCATGCGTCAAACCATTATTGATAATGGCGGAGAGGTACACTTCAACACACATCTTACTGATCTTATAATTAAAAATAACAGCATAAAAGGCGTTGTCTGTGAGCAGTTAGATACTGCCTCAACTACCGAATTTATTGCTGATTCAGTAATACTTGCTACCGGGCATAGTGCCAGGGATATTTTTGAATTATTGCATTCAAAAAACATTTTAATAGAAGGTAAAACCTTTGCAATGGGTGTACGTGTGGAACATCCCCAGGCATTAATAGATTCATTACAATACCATTGCACTCTGAATGAAGTAGAACACAAACGGGAATTTTTACCTGCAGCCCCTTATAGTATGGTGCATCAGGCATTAGGACGTGGAGTATATTCATTTTGTATGTGCCCGGGTGGGATCATTGCTCCTTGTGCTACAGCACCGGACGAAGTGGTAACAAACGGTTGGTCACCATCCAAACGAAATAATCCTTATGCAAACTCCGGGATCGTGGTTACTACCGAAGCAGTTGATTTAAAAGAATATCAACAATATGGCCCTTTAGCCGGTTTACGCTACCAACAGGCACTTGAAAAAATGGCCTGGAATGCAGGTGGACAAACTCAAACTGCTCCTGCCCAACGTTTAATGGATTTTGTGAACAGTAAACTATCCCCTACTCTACCTGATGTTTCTTATCAACCGGGAATAAGGTCGGCACCACTTCATACTTTACTTCCTGAAGCTATAGGTAAACGTTTGCAGATCGGATTTCAGGAATTTGGTAAAAAAATGCGTGGTTATTTAAGTAATGATGCTGTAATTGTTGGTGTTGAATCGCGGACCTCTTCCCCTGTAAGGATTCCCCGAGACACTATAACATTGCAACACCCACAGATAAAAGGATTATACCCTTGCGGTGAAGGAGCTGGTTATGCCGGTGGGATTGTTTCCGCAGCCATTGATGGACAAAAATGTGCTGATGCGATTTTAAACAGAATAATTTGATGATGTGCCAATTTGATAATTTGATAATTTGATAATTTGATAATGAATGAACCATTTAATTACCAAATTCAAATTCCGGCAAAAAATTTAATTAATTCATAGCTCTTTCACTCCTAAAATGCTGCGTTAGGGATTGCAGCGTAAATCCTTTTCTGTTTAGAAAAGATTGAAGCAGAAAGCCCGGCTCTTTCTTTTTCAAGAAAGAGAACGCCCAAATTTGTAAAATTACAATTCTTAAAATATTAATATTTGAAAGGAAAAATAAAGTCCGCAGCCTCAATTAACTAATTATCAAATTATCATTCATACATTTGTACTCCAATTTCAACAAAAAATCAGAATGAAATTTATTATTCAACTTGTAATTTCCACACTCGCAGTATTAATATCAGCCTACTTATTACCTGGTGTAGAAATTGTTGACAACAGTTTTTTCACAGCATTGATAGTTGCGGCAGTACTCGCGTTTTTAAATGCGGTGGTTAAACCCATCATGATCATTTTAACTATTCCAATAACTTTTTTAACCCTCGGCCTTTTTTTATTGGTGATCAATGCACTAATGATATTGCTTGCCGCAAAACTTGTTGACGACTTTCGTGTAGATGGATTCTGGTGGGCACTGCTATTCAGCTTCATTCTTTCTATTGTAACTTCAATACTTGAAAGTGTAAAGAAACGTGATGAGGGGGAAGACAATAGGCAATAGTTTTTTGACAATATAACAACAAACAATATCGGTGTAATCATTTTATTATATCGGTTTAATCATTTATCATGATAAACGTAGGAGCATACAACGAACTGGAAGTAGTTAAACAATTAGATTTTGGTATCTACTTGAAAGACGGTGATACTGAAATATTAATGCCTACCAAATGGGTGCCTCAGGATACTAAAATTGGAGATAAATTAAATGTATTTGTTTTCCGGGATTCGGATGATAGACTTATTGCTACCACTGTAGAACCTTATGCCACTGCCAATACTTTTGCATTTTTAGAAGCCAAGCAGGTGAACCAGGTGGGTGCTTTTTTGGATTGGGGGATGGACAAAGATCTTCTTGTTCCTTTCCGTGAGCAGTCGCAAAGGCTTGAGCCCGGCAGAAGTTATGTGGTATTTGTATATGTGGATGAAGAAACCAATCGTTTGACGGCTTCTACAAAACTGAACAGATATATTGAAAATACTAATATTGAATTACGTGATGGTGATGTTGTTGACTTGTTGATCTATTCCGAAACCGATCTTGGTTTTAATGCTATCATAAATAATCGCTATAGTGGTTTAATTTATAAAAATGAAATTTACGAAGCGATACGTGTTGGAGATAAAATAAAAGGATATGTAAAACATGTGCGTGAGGATAATAAAATAGATCTGAGTCTTCAAAAAAGTGGATTTGAATTAGTGGATGATGTAAAATGGCGCATCCTTAATATGATGAAACAAAATGAAGGTTTTCTCGCGTTAACAGATAATAGTTCCCCCGAAGAAATTAAGGCAAAATTCCAAATCAGTAAAAAAGCATTTAAAAAAGCAGTGGGTGCTCTTTA
The DNA here is from genome assembly GCA_030654175.1 of Bacteroidia bacterium. Taxonomy (GTDB): domain Bacteria; phylum Bacteroidota; class Bacteroidia; order 2-12-FULL-35-15; family 2-12-FULL-35-15; genus 2-12-FULL-35-15. Next base: position 369,569 of record JAURXZ010000008.1, on the reverse strand, counting down.
TAGAGAACGTTTAGTAAAGATCACTGATAAAGGAATTGAATTATTGAAATAAAAATTATTACAGCCAAGAAAATTGTCTTAAATAATTGATTTCCAGCAATATACAGCAATTTATTCGTAAGTATTTAAAAATCAATCGCTTGCAGTTAAACAGGTTTTGGTATTTTTTATAAGTTGGTTGAAAAAAATATTTTTTTTCAACCAACTTACAGGAACAAACACTTCATAAAAACACCGCAAGAATCTAATTATCAATAATTTATAATAATTTATTTCTAAAAAAAGTCTTACTTCCCAATTCGTCCCTGCCCTCCTAAACTTTTCAACAAAATAAAAATATCATCCTCCGTAAAGTATAAATCCGTACTTTTGTATTCTCCAAAGTAATTAAAGGAGAACAAAAATTTTAGTACTAACCTCTTCAATTTTTATTTAAACAATTAAAATTGGATACAAAAACAAAGAATACAATGGCAGAAACATTAACAGCTCCTGTGGAGTTAGAAAATTTCGACTGGAACGCAGTTGGTAAAAAACAAGAAGGTTACACAAAAGAAGAGCGTGAAAAGCTAGAATCTGTGTATGAAAAAACTCTTAAATCTATTGCGGCAAACGAAATTATTGATGGTAAAGTAGTTGCAAAAAACAGCAAAGAAGTTGTTGTAAATATCGGTTACAAATCAGATGGTGTTGTTCAGTTAACTGAATTCCGTTACAATCCTGATTTGAAAATTGGTGATACAGTAGAAGTATATATCGAAAGCCAGGAAGATAAAAATGGTCAGTTGATCCTTTCTCACAAAACTGCACGTGCAATGAAATCGTGGGAGAGAGTTAATACAGCACTGGAAACTGGTGAGATCATTCAAGGATATGTTAAATGCCGTACTAAAGGTGGTTTAATTGCTGATGTATTTGGTATCGAAGCATTTTTACCAGGTTCACAAATTGATGTGAAACCAATCCGTGATTACGATGTTTATGTTGGAAAAACAATGGAATTCAAAGTTGTGAAAATCAACAATGAATTTAAAAACGTTGTAGTATCTCACAAAGCACTTATTGAAGCTGAATTAGAAGTTCAGAAAAAAGAGATCATATCTAAACTTGAAAAAGGACAGGTATTGGAAGGTACTGTTAAAAACATTACTTCTTATGGTGTATTTATCGATCTAGGTGGTGTTGATGGTTTGATCCACATTACTGATCTTGCTTGGGGACGTATTAACCACCCTGAAGAAATCGTTAAATTAGATCAAAAGATCAATGTTGTTATCCTTGATTTTGATAATGAGAAAAAACGTATTGCATTAGGTTTAAAGCAACTTTCTGCTCATCCTTGGGATTCATTAAAAGCTGATTTAGCTATTGGTGATAAAGTTAAAGGTAAAGTAGTTGTTATTGCTGATTACGGTGCTTTTGTAGAAATCGCTCCAGGTGTTGAAGGATTGATCCACGTATCAGAAATGAGCTGGAGTCAACATTTACGTACTGCTCACGATTTCTTGAAAGTTGGTGCTGAAGTAGAAGCTCAGGTGTTAACACTTGATCGTGAAGAGCGTAAAATGTCATTAGGTATCAAACAATTGATCCCTGATCCTTGGTCTGTAGTATTAGATAAATACGCTAAAGGAACTAAGCACACTGCAACTGTTCGCAACTTTACCAATTTCGGTATTTTTGTTGAATTAGAAGAAGGTGTTGATGGTTTAATTCATATTTCTGACCTTTCATGGTCTAAAAAAATCAAACATCCATCAGAATTCACCAAAATCGGAGATCCTATTGATGTTGTAGTTTTAGAAATTGATGGTGAAAACCGTAGATTAAGTTTAGGACACAAACAATTGGAAGAAAATCCATGGGATGTGTTTGAAACTATCTTTACTGTAGATTCTATCCACCAAGGAACTATCATCAATGTAATGGAAAAAGGTGCTATCGTTTCGATGCCATACGGTGTAGAAGCATTTGCTCCAACCCGTCACTTGATCAAAACTGATGGTACTAGTGCTAAAGCAGAAGAAGTATTGGATTTTAAAATACTTGAATTTAACAAAGAAGGCAAAAAGATCATTGTATCTCACAGCAAAATAAACGAAGAAGTTACTGCTGCTGATCATGTAGTTTCAACTCCTGAAAAGAAATCTTCAGGAGATGATGCTAAAAAATCTGCTAAAAAAGTTAAAGACAGTATTGAAAAAACAACTCTTGGCGATATGGATGTTCTTTCCAATTTGAAAGCAGATATGGAAAAAACAGAAAATAAGTCAAAAGCGTCTGAATAATTTTAAGTCTTTTATTTCGTCCCGATAATTTATCGGGATTGAATAAATCTAAAAATCACGCCATGGTTTTTAGGGAAGTCCCGCAGAAATGCGGGACTTTTTTTATTTGTAAACGTTGAGAATAAATGTTCTCATAACAAACCGCTTGATAAGTCATGAAAAAAAAGTAATACCAAGACTTAATATGTTTTAGTTCGTAGGGGAAATTAATAGTGTTAAGCCATTTAACCGCATAGATACATAGTTTTTAAATGCAATGAAAATACATAGGCTTAGCTTTAACATAGACTATGTGAAAAAATAAATTTTCTATAACACCTTTTTTTTCTATGATCCAATGTGGTAATATTTGGATGGATTTATATTAAGTAATGGTATAACTCCAGACTTCCCTACCCTTAAAGCATTTCTGGAAATCCAACAGCTGCTGAAACAGCATGACAAGATTTTTAAATATTCGTCTAGTTTGCGATTTGGTATCAGATGAACAATCGCGGGATAGGACAATCAGAGCTTATCGAAGACCGTGCGCGGCTTTCCACTATATCAATCCTAAAGAAACGCCCCCCTGTTTAATCCGCTATTAACTTTTCAATGTTTATAACATATTGAGAAACAGGTATTCTCACAAAAAAAATATTTCACTTTTGTATCAACAGTACTTACCCCCTATCGAAATTTATATTTCTGATGGAATGCTATTGAATTAAAAACAAAAAATAAATATTAATTTTTTTTTACAATGAAAAAGGGAATCACTTTTATTACTGCATTAATTGCATTAATAGTATTTACTTCTACTGAAGAAATAACAGATCAGGATAAACGGATCTTTAAAGTAATTAAGATCAGCAGCCAAAAATGGATGGCTGAAAACCTGAATGTAAGCACTTACCGCAATGGAGATTCAATACCCGAGGTAAAAGACCCTGCAATATGGTCGAAACTAAAAACAGGCGCCTGGTGTTATTATGAAAACAAATCAGAAAATGGCAGTAAGTACGGCAAATTATACAACTGGTATGCCGTTAATGACCCTCGTGGATTAGCTCCAAAAGGTTTTCACATACCATCGGATGAAGAGTGGGAACAATTAATTGTGAATCTTGGTCAGACTGATGCAGGTGCGAAAATAAAAGCAAGAAGAGGATGGAAACAAAACGAAAATTCTACTAATGAATCCGGATTTTCAGGTCTTCCGGGTGGTTACAGATACAATGTTGGTGCATTTTTATATATAGGAAACAATGGCTGCTTCTGGAGTTCCACTGAATCCTTAAAAGAAAAGGCATGGGGCCGTACGTTAAGTCATAGCTATAGCGATGTGGGAAGAGATGATGGAAGTCTTGGAAGTGGGTTGTCGGTTCGTTGCATTTTAGATTAATAGTTAATTAAATATGTTCTTTTTTATTACTATTCTTCATAATTATCAGCATTTTATCTATTTCCTGGATTTTATTTATTTGTTCGAAGGTTTAGTTATAATAAAAAATGTAAAACACGCTAAAAGGTATGTTTATGGATGAATTTATGAAAGCGGCCATTGATCAGGCAAAGATCGGCCGCAGTGAAAAGGGGATCCCGATTGGGAGTGTATTGGTGAAGGATGGGAAAATTGTTGGGTATGGCCATAATAAACGAGTGCAGGATAATGACCCGGTTACTCATGCCGAAATTGACTGTTTACGAAATGCTGGCCGTGTAGGCAGCTATAAAAATACTGTTTTGTATTCAACCCTTATGCCTTGTTATTTATGTGCCGGAGCAGTTGTACAATTTGGAATTAAAAAAGTGTATGCAGGTGAATCAGAAACATTTTCGGGAGCTAAAGAATTCATGCAATCACATGGAGTTGAGGTTATCGATTTGAATATTGAAGAATGTAAAAATATGATGAAAGAATTTATTAATAATAACCCAAAACTGTGGAATGAAGATATTGGCGAATTGTAAAAAAGAGGAGATATTCTTTTTTTACTACATACTTAAATTTAAAATTAACAGGATACTTTTTTCTATTCTGCCAAAGTATTAAAATCAAAAAGCCAACCTTACGGGGTTGGCTTTTTGATTTATTGCTATAGTGTAATTGTCCAGCCTTATAAAGCTAATGCCTAACCTTACGGGGTTAGCTAACATGTTGAACTTAAATACATTCAAGTTCAATACGACATCTATACTAATAGCTCAGTGATTTTACAATAACTCCTACCAATCAAGTTTGGCTCTCATCCATTGTTAATCTTCATTGCAAAAGTATCATGAATAAGAAAGAGATAATTGTATTTTCGTTAATCAGATAATTTCAATAGCCCAACCTAAAGTTTTTTTTGTTGGGCAGGAATGAAAAAAATGCCTGTCCTTTTTACTTTATTTTTTCCTGAAAAATAAGCATGATAAATGTATCCCCGGAGAAAATTATTTTAAAAAAATTACATAGAAATAAGCTGAACAAGATAAGAGCCGGTTAAATTTTATATAAAAGAATAACAATATTGCTTATTGAAGCTAACGCACCTTTCTCGACAAGCTCGAAATGACCATGCGCCCGGTCATTTCGAGCTTGTCGAGAAAATTATGTGTAAGCATTTTAAGCCTCAATTTCATTGTAAAATATAATGCATTTTAAAATATATAAAATCTAAACTGACCCCCTCTGCACTAAAAGTGCAGAGGTTAAAGAATAAAATAATAAAATTATTTTTTTGCATATTTAAAATCGAGAACGTCATTGCGAGCGCAGCGAAGCAATCTCACACTATCCTTTGGTTGAGATTGCTTCGCTGCGCCCGCAATGACGCCAACAAGTGAAATTTTGTAGAAACTGAAAGTCTTGCACTGAAAGTGCATAGTTTTGAATTAACGAACCGAAACAATAAAAATTACTGATGTTAAATCAATCCGGCTTTCTCCCTGTTGTTGTAATCACGTATCAGTAAAGAATACAGAAACACGCCAATTATATACATTCCGGCAGTGATCCAAAATATATTTACATATTCAACCTCCAAATGCCGGAGTATTCCAAAACCAATGGCACTAAAATAAGCCGTTCCCGACCAAATTGCGGATGTTAAACCGCTCACCATTTCCCTGTTTCGTTCTCCTACATACTTCATTGTAATTTCGGATGTTATGGGCACCGCCATACTCATTAATGGCTGACGCACGAGATAAAAAAGAGCCGCTATACAAACTGCATAATTCCAATAACTGTAATACTGGGTGGTGGCCATTATTATTAAAGCAAGTATGGCCAATGATTGTGTGGTGGCAACAGCTTTTTGATAACCGAACCGTTCTTTAAAATGAGGAATGTATATTGCAATAATAACCACCAATATAGCGGTACCAAAATTGAGAAATGAAAATGCTGAAGTACTCATATTATGCACATTGGAAAAGAACAAGCTCATAAATGGAATGGTAAAACCTGCACCGATGGCAATAATAGCGGTAGGAATAAGAGCCTTCATTATTATCTTCCAATCGTATTTTTTTAAGTTGCTACGCTTTTCTGTGATCACCGGAATATGTTCGGTTTTGTTAATACGTGATACAAAAAAAACACCCAGAAAACTAAAGACGACTATGGCAAACAACAAATTACGCTCGCTGAATAAAACAGTATCTACACTATTTAAAACACCAACAAGCAAACTTCCGATTATAGTTGCAATACTCCAGGTGGCGAAATTTAAGGTAATAACACGTGTCTGTTGCTCAGCAGAAGCATTACGCATTATAAAAGGTAAAATGGGTATTTGAATAAAGGTATAAGCCAAACCCCATAATAAATGGGCAATGAGAATTAAACTGTTATTATGGAAATATACACCTGTTAATATCAATAGTCCAAACAATGGAGAACCTATGGCGGCAATGTAAAGCATCGGTATTATTTTTCTTCCTTTGATATACATACCTAAAAATAAGGCCAATACAAGCGTTCCTAAATATCTATAAGAGGTAAAATGAGCATATTCAGCATCACTGAAATGTTCCGCTTTCATATACAATGGAAGAAAAGCAATAAACGTAACGTTTATTAACTGTATAAAAAACTCAACAGTAACAAGGTTGAGCATCGACCTATCAAGGTGGGTATATTCCTTAATTTTAGAGAGCATTGGGTATTGAGGTTCTTCAGTTTTACTAAGTAGTGGTTAAAAAAAATCCCCACCACAATATAGAACAAAAAAGAGTCCATCAATTTGTGGATGCTGCAAAAGATATCATGTAAATGGATGAATGAACGTTTTTTATCGGGCCAAGGGGGGAATCATACGCCTGTAAATTAGTACTATTCACATTTACAGGAGCAACTGATGTTAGGGGCTTTGTAAGTTTCTTCATTCCGAATAAAGTTTGTTTCAAAAAAATCTAAGAAAACTGTCCTCAAAAGCATCAGGCTGTAATTTTTTAAAAATATTAAAACTAACCCAAAGAACAAATTAAATTCAGCGAACAAAACTGCCGAAATTTACAATTTGACTAGTTTTTAATTTCCGCAATTAAAAGTTCCACTGTATTGAACAGCATCATTTTTGGAACTGTTTTCATAGTTTTTAACATCCGATGAAGTTCCACATTTTTCTCCGTAATCCTTTATAACAGTTCCGCTTGAATTTGTTACCGTACAGTGAGAGCATTTTTTACAAGAAGTAAAAAATAATCCGTTGAAAACAAATAGCGTTGTTAGAATAGAGATTTTCTTAATCGTTCTCATTTTTTTAAGTATTTATATATTGCTTACTATTTATTGGGTTTCAATCTTGTATAAAAAAGCACAAAAAAAATTGTTTGCACATAAAACTTTCCTCAATGCGCCAAAAACAAATTTTGACTGATTTAACGCAAAAGACTTTAGAAAAGTTACGTAAATCTCAAATGGTCAAACTAATCATGCGTTGTGATACCTAGCGCTCCGGCTAAATTTATAATCAAAATAATTAAAAAGTTATAAACTCTCATTATTAGCCCTGTTTTTTCTGAAAGGAATATTACTAATACACGGCAGGTAAATTCGTATCACGGGACAATGAAGAATAAAAAAACCGTAAGTTGCTCTAATAAAGCTTCTTACGGTTTTTTCTGTGCGGATGAAGGGACTCGAACCCCCACGCCTTACGGCACCAGATCCTAAGTCTGGCGCGGCTGCCATTACGCCACATCCGCATTTAATTCCTAAATAGGGATGCAAAGATAGTTTTTTTAATTATATAAGTATCATATTATAATAAAATCTTTAGGTTATAATTTTATAAGAAATGATTGGTGTATAGGCATGAAACAAAGGAAGTTAGACGGGTAAAACTTGTTTTTCTACTATTTTTTGTTCCATTATTGTTTCAAAAGGCACTACTATATCCTGTATAGTTGATCTTTTAAGTTGCACTTCGCAATTGATCTTTATTTTATCGCTCACCAGAATTTGCCATGCTTCCAGATCAACAATGGAATTAAGTTCCCAATCATTACGGTTAATTATTCCGGTAACGTTAAAATTTATTTTTTCATTACCAAAAACACTCTTGGTCAGACCTATAAATTCTACAGCAAATTCAATTGGTTTACTGATGCCTTTAATAGTGAGTTCGCCTAAAAGTACGTAGCACCCTTTGTTATTCAATTTATCAATGATTCGCCCTTTAAAATATATCTGTTTATGTTTTTCGACATCGAATACATTCATGCTTTTTAAATGCTCATCGCAATAAGAATCATTGGTACATAATGATTTAGCAGATATCGAAAAAATTATTTCATCTGTTGTAAAATCTTTGTTTATGCTGTATACCGTTGCATCAAATGTTTTGAATGTCCCTTTAATATTGGGAACTATAAAATGTTCTATCTCAAAATTAATTCGGCTTTTTGCTGAATCAATTACCCATTTTGTTTTTGCTAACATTGTTTTGGGGTTTAGTTTTAAAAGATGAAAGCATTTAGCGAAAATGATGTTTTGAACTCTAAAGGCTTTGGAATACAAATGTATTTCTCCTCTCCTACTATCACTGGTGATATTCGCTGAAACTGAGTTTTGAATAGCCTGAATGAAAAAATCAAGGTTTGATATTTATTTAAAACCCATTCCTAAGGCTGGAATAACCAACAGAATAAAGCATTTGCCAAACTCAACTACTATGCACTGTATTTCATATGGCGGTATAAAAAAAGAATGAAATTATTTGTAAAGTACTGATTAAAAGCCTCTGTGCCTCTCTGTGTTTCTCTGTGAAGCTCTGTGTAACAAACTATTTTTTTATTACACAGAGAAAAAGGAGAAGACACAGAGAACCACAGAGAAAATATATAAATGTGGTAGGGTATGTAAATTTTTGAAAATTATAACCTCAGCAAAAAAATTAATAATAGTCAACAATGGTTGGTTTCGAAATAGCAAAACTCCTCACTTTAAGAGTAAAGCTGGTAACAGGATTAAACTTATAAAAACGAGGATTCGAATCGGGTAAATTAGGGTAAATACCATAAGTGATTTCGAAACTTGCATTTAGCAAATTTTCATTCCTAATGAGTAAACCAACCGAATAAGCCTGATAAACAATACTTTCAAACAATTTAACTTTATCGGTTTCCAGGATGCCGCAGCCAACTAATAAAAGCGAGGCAAATCTAAAACCAATGATATTGTAAGGAGCATAGGCAACAGCTTCCAGGTTTAAAACCATTTTGGTTCTGCCTAACAAAGTACCATTGTTAAAGCCATACATTTCATCGGGCCGAAGCGTGATTTTTTGGGTTGGGCCTTTATTAAAACCATATACAAACTTATAGTTTACAAACTGGCGAAAATACCATTTGCTGTTTTCAAACAGATTACTGAAATAATATATTCCGGCATTTACTGTACCATCTTTATAAATTGATTTATTGTAAAATGTACCATAAACAAAGTTGCCGGATAGATATCCGAATCTCTCAAAATGCTTTCCCCGTGATACTTCAAATCCGGTGTAATATTTAAAAATATTATCCTCTTTATATAATAACCCATACAAAACCTGAACAACCAGCCCTTCCGGAACATCCTCATTGGCACCAAAACGGTAAATGAATTGATCTTTATAATACTTCCGAAGTGAAAATCCCAAGCTGCTGAGGTATAACGTAGAGTTGAAGTTGGTTTTAGCAGTATCAATTGAATAGGAAGGTTTACTTTGAAAACGCGTATCGGCATAACGCGCTGCAATTACAATATTTATATTTTTTTTATTGATCGTTTTACCTGTTCCCGGATTAAAATTTTTCGCAACCCAAACATCAGAAGAAATATAATCGAGCCGGTATTTATTTTCGACATGCGCAATTGTATCCACTTGAGTGTAAGTGCCCCAGGCTTTAGTACTGGCAATCCCTCCGGCCCATTGGGCCAAAGCAGAATAAAAAGGACGGCTTAGAGAAAAGCCAGTAGATGTAATATTTTTGTCGGTAGTATAAAACAGGGAGGAAGAAATAAAAGTATTTTTAATATTCCCTACTGAATAATCACCGCGATAATCATAGGCCCCGGTACCAAAATCATAGCCAATGTATTGTGAGTATTGCTGGCCTGAACCCAATATGTTTCGTTCCCTGAACCTAACATGTCCACCGGAAGTACCACCGGAAATAGGAGCATCCAAGGTCCATTTATCATTCGCCACCACCAATATATCCACACTATCCTTGCTACCACGAACCGCAGTAATATAGATCCGTGAATCATTGATATAACTTGCATCCCTAACTAACCTTTCGGACTCATTGATAACAAGCAGTTCAACTTTGTCATTTTTTTTGAACAACAATAAATTCCGAATGATCTTATGACGGGTAGCAATATGATATTTATTACCAACCTTTTGGAATGGATTTATTTCTTTCCTGGTGGTGTCATTTACTGAGTATCCAAAAGGATCATAAACTATAATATCCACATTCCTTATGATCCGACCTTCAAACTTTAAATTAGGATCTGTTTTTTTTTGATCGTCAGACAGGGATTTTTTTTCGTATTTTTTGGGGACAGGTTCAACAAAAATAGCTTTATACAACAAGGTAGTAGCTTTATGGCGATAAGCAAATTTTTGTATTTTTTTATAAATAACAAGGGTGTCCTTTGTTTGTGCGGAAAGGAAATTTGTCAATAACAATATACAGGCTAATACTATTGATCTTCGTAAAAACAACCTGACACTATTTGAAAATAAAGGGCTAGCGGAATTCAAGTTAAATTATTAAAATATTGAGAACCCATTTAAATTTTATATACAAGAATAACAATATTGCTTATTGAAGCTTGCCCTCTTTCTCGACTCCGCTCGAAATGACAGCGCGCATGGTCATTTCGAGTGGAGCAGGTAAATCATGGGAAGGCTGGAAACTGTTTTGAATAAACAATAAACAGAATTCGATCACAATTTCCCAATAAATATAGCAAACAAAAAGCGCTTTCGCCTGGAAAAATCAGAAATAATAAATTTAAAGTTAATAATAATAAACTTTAGATATGTTAATTCGGTAAGGCAACCAGCCGCACTTTCTCGACAAGCTCGAAATGACCTCGCGCACGGTCATTTCGAGCTTGTCGAGAAAATGGTGTGTTAGCATTTTTCACTCAATCTCGTTGTAAAAACAATAATATATTTTAACTTATATAAAGTCAAATGCAAACTATAGCATAAATTACAATTTGTTAAATTTTATTCATGAATTGCCAACAAAGGAATTGGAGAATTAAACGCCATCTTTTTTGTATTGCTTTCATGAAATAGTTTCGAAAAAATGGTGTGTTTTCTCGGGATCATAATTAACAGATCTACATTATGTTTTTCAATAAAATTATTGATGTTTTTTACTAAATTATCTCCTTCAATAAAATGCACTGAATAACTTAAACCTTCAAAAAGGATCTCCTTTTTTGCCTCCAGTAAAACTTCCTGGTCAAGAGTTTCGAATGATTCAACAACAGTAAGTACTATTAATTTTGAGCTGAATAATTCAACAAATTCAGCTATTTGTTTAGCAGCATTGGTTTCTGCTATTTTTTCAATATCATCGCAAGCAAATACTATTGTATTTATTGGTCGGTACTTTACTCCTTCAGGCACAATTAAAGTTGGACAGTTTGTATTTTTAACAACGCCAACACTATTGCTGCCTATTAATATTTCTGATAATTTGCCGGCATCTGAAATTCCCATAATAATTAAACCGATCGCTTTAACTTCAACCAGGTCGGCAATTTCATCAATTAAGAATCCCGATTTGAGAACATTTTCAATTGGATTTGTGAACGAGTATTTTTCCCGTAATTCCTTTTCAAATTTTTTCATACCAATCATATTGCTTTTTTCTAATTCATCATAAGGAGGCATAAAAGCTACATCATCACCGGCATATACGGGAATATGAAAAACATGCAAAAGAATAAGTTTTGCATTTCTTTCTTTGGCAAATTGAATACCGTATTCAGCAGTATTTTTTGATACTTCAGAAAAATCGATTGGGATTAAAATTGTTTCCATGTTCATTTGTTATATTAAAACTAATTATAAAATTATTTTCTTTATTTATCTCTTGGTTTTTGTTTTGTTTTTTGTTCAGTCCTTGGAACCGATGGTGCTGGCTGATTTACATTCGTTTTAGGCTCAGCAACTCTTGGAGCAACAGTGGGGTTAGCTTTTGGTTGAACATTTTGTTGTTTCGGCTCCTGCCTTTTTTCAGGTTGTTCTCTTTGAATTGGAACAGGCTGAGGAGCCACTTCTCTTTTTGGTTGAATGGGTTGTTCCTTTTCCCTGTTATCCATTGGAACATTTTGTTTCAACTCTTTCTCTTTTTGAGTTGGCTTTGGTTCTACCGCTCTCTTCTCGGGCTTAATTTTAATTTCCTCCTTCCGCTGGATAGGTTCTTTTCTTTCCAAATCATTTGGCACATTTTGTTTTTGCCGAATATCCTTTTGAGCTGGTTTGTCAATTGCCGGCTCCTTGCGCGGCTCTTCACCAACTTTTGGATCCATTGACTTTCTTTCTGACATTGGTTTTATATCTTTTCTGTCAGTGATCTTTGAAGGCCTTTCTTCTTTATTATCGCTTTTTGTTATTACCGGACGATAGATCTTAAATTTGTCATTTTCTAAAGACTGACCAGGTTTGGAATTTTCAACTATCTCCACCGCTTTTACGCGGCCACCGGTAACCTTTTGTACATCTTCTTTTCCTGGTCCGGAAATATAAGTGTTACGGGTACTGTTATCAACGTAAGTGTTATTAATAACTGTAGAATTATCAATATACACCTGATTATTTTTCCGAGGCCCATAATAATGGTTGATGTCATCCTGACCCATATAATTATTTGGTACAAAAACCCAATGATCCGGTGGGGGATTATATCCTCCTATTATAACTACATTAATAGAAATGTTTGGCCCCATAGGTGCCCAGCCATAATAGCCAGGGCTCGATCTCCATGCTACCCATGCTGGTCCCCACATGTTATCAGGGATCCAAAACCAACCATAATAATCATCATAGGTCCATCGTCCGTAATGGAAAGGGGCCCATCCCCAACTATAATGCGATACCCAGGTCCAACCATAATTGGTGAATACCCAATGCCCGTTACTTCCATAAGGAAAGAAATCGGCATCAACCATAGGGATCCAAACAAAACCATAGTTAGGATAATCTACCCAATGCCCATAAGGACTTAAATTGTCGTAAAATATTTGAAAACTAACACCCTGAGCAGTACTCTTTTCGGGCGTAACAATGCCGCATATATTTAACAATAATAATATTGAAAAATATTTAATTAGAATTTTCATGATTTCCTGATTTTAATTCTAACACAAGTTTATTCCCTGATCAGGTCTTTCATTTATCAAATTCGTTAAGGAGGCATTTACAATCGCCAAAGCCGGAAAATTGCAATTCGGGAAAATTCACTTCAAATAGATGGTTAATTCTAAATCTAAAAAAATGTGATTTTATGGGCTTTTTTCAGACCTTAAAAATCAAAATAATTCATTCTTTTTCAAGACATTAAAGCTGTTGTTTTTAATTTTTAAATTTTGAGATTCAAGTATTTAATTACTAATTTTAAACTTGTTAATTAAAAATGAATTTAAGCTCAAAAAACACAGAACAAAGTAACCGTATGGCATTTCGAAATAAAAAAACTATACAGTTACAATGTCTTATTATCTGTCTATCCCTTCTTTCTTCTCTATTACCTGCTATAGCTCAGGAATCAACAAACGACTGGTGGAAAAGAACTACAGTTTACCAAATTTATCCCCGTTCATTTTATGATAGCAATGGAGATGGGATCGGTGATCTAAGAGGTATCATTCAAAAATTAGATTACATCAAGGAATTGGGATATGAAACGATCTGGATCTCTCCTTTCTTTATGAGTCCCCAAAGGGATTTTGGTTATGACATAAGCGATTACTATTTAGTAGCACCAGTGTATGGCGATTCTGCTATCTGCGATCAGTTGATAAGGGAAATACACTTGCGTAAAATGAAAATCATTTTCGATCTGGTGATGAACCATACTTCTGATGAGCATCCCTGGTTCAAAGAATCAACGCTCTCAAATAAAAACAATAAATCAGATTGGTATGTTTGGAAAGATGGCAAAGGGAAAAAGGGAACACGTCCACCAAACAACTGGAAATCGATGGTTGGTGGCAGCGGATGGCATTACAATAAGGAACGGAAACAATTTTACTGGGCCTCGTTTCTATCGTTTCAGCCCGACTTGAATTACCGAAACAAAGACGTTAAAAAAGCAATGCTTGATGTTACGCGATACTGGGCAGAAAAGGGAGTTGATGGATTTCGGCTTGATATTTTTAATGCCATTTATGAAGATTCAACTTTCAGCAACAACCCTTTTAGTTTTAAAATTATACCAGACGAAGAAAATCCGGATGGCTTTTTTCAGAAGGCAAAGTATAACATTAACAATATACAGAGTTTTGAATTTGCCACTGAACTGAGAAAAAATATAGATCAAACAGGTAACAAGTATTTAATAGGTGAAGTTTTTGGAGATGCCAACATATTGAAAAAATACTGCAACTACAATGGTAAGCCCGGCCTGAACAGCGTGTTCCTCTTTAAAACATTGGGTACTACTTTTAAAGCCAGGGAATACCGCAAATTAGTTTCTTTGTTTGAAAAAAATTTCGAGGCTCCATTTATACCCACTTATGTATTCAGCAATCATGACAGGAAACGGAGCATATCGAGATTAAAAAATGATATAAATAAAGCCAAATTATTAGCCCTGTTTCAGTTCACGGTAAGAGGTATACCTTTTACCTATTACGGAGAAGAACTCGGAATTCCTCAAACAAATATTGCTTTAAAAAAAGGGAAAGACCCAATGGCGAAACGGTACAAGCGGTTACCTCAATTCCTGGCAAACATGAGCAAGGAAGCAATAAACCGCGATGGTTGCCGCACGCCTATGCTATGGAACAATGAAAAAAATGCGGGCTTTACGAAGGGGAATGATCCATGGTTACCTGTTACTGAGCAGTATGAAAAACTAAATGCAGAAAAACAAAATTCGGATAGTACATCCCTTCTTACTTTTTACAAAAAATTACTGGCACTCCGAAAATCAATACCGGCATTGTATTCAGGGGAATTAAAAATTGCAGAGGAATATTGCACATCCAAAATTTTTGCTTTTTACCGCATACTTGAAAGGGATAAATATCTCGTGGTATTGAATATGTCAACGCAAAGTATAAAACTTGAACTACCGAAAGCTGAAACGTTGCTGTTACTAAATAGTAGTAATATCAATAAGCTGGATAGTTATGGTGGATTGGTATTAAAATTAGAGTGAAAATATAAACATAGTATTAGATTAAATATTTTCTAAAACCTTTTCAAAAATAATTTTAAACCAAACAGTATACTGCTCAGGATTGATTTTCAAATTTTGTTTAATTTCATCAATAGAGTTATATTTCCAATCCATTGCTTCCTCAAAGTTAATAATGGGATTATTATCATAATGCCCTATAAATACATGATCTAATTCATGCTCAATCAATCCATTATCTAATTCGGTTTTATAAATAAAATGAAACGAATTATTAAGAATGCAATCAAAGCCCATCTCTTCCTGTAAACGTTTATGAGCCGATTCTTTTATATTTTCATCCGGCAACGGGTGGCTGCAACAGGTGTTGGTCCATAGGCCACCTGAATGATATTTATTCAATGCTCTTCTTTGGAGCAATAATTCATTGTTAGAATTAAAAACAAATATTGAAAACGCACGATGAAGTTCGCCCTTTCGATGTGCCTCCATTTTTTCCATGATGCCTCTTGGCACATCGTTTTCATCAACCAATATTACATTTTTCGTTTCCATTTTTTTAAATAAAATATTAAGCAAACCAGAACATAAAAGTAATTGATAAAAGCTAGTATCCTCAAACAAAAAAAGAAAAATATTTAATTTAAAACCGTATTCACATTTTTTGGGAGAGAGAATTCCACATACTGAGAAAATTTATTCCTTCTTTTCAATATTTCCTGTTGATTTAGAAAAAATATTGGAGGGTCTGTTTTTTTATAACCGTATTTAACTAACCAAAAAAATAAAAAAAATGAAAAAAATCCTAATTCTATCTATTGTTGGCATAGGAATAACAGCCTTGAGCTACAGTATCATTGCATCAGACAAACCAACTAATTTAAATGAAAATTCAACAACAGAAATTGAATTAAAAACAAGTATGAATAAATTATGGGAAGACCATGTAATGTGGACACGGAATGTAATTTTCAACATTATGGATGATCTGCCGGGAAAAGATCAGGCGGTAAACAGATTACTTAAAAATCAGGATGATATTGGAAATGCTATAAAACCTTATTATGGAAATGAGGCTGGCCAGAAATTAACAGATTTGTTATATGTTCATATTACAACAGCAGCGAATTTATTAACTGCGAAAAAAAATAATAATGATAAAGCTTTTAAAGAAGCAAATGACATGTGGTATACAAATGCTGATGAAATTTCAGCATTTTTAAGTAAAGCAAACCCAAACTGGAAACTGACAGATATGAAAATGATGATGCACGATCACCTGAAGTTAACTACTGAAGAAGCGATGGCAAGAAAAGACAAAAATTATGATGCTGATGTTGTAGCTTACGACAAAGTGCATGATGAAATTCTTGAAATGTCGGATATGCTTTCAATGGGTATTATGAAACAATTTCCGGAAAAATTTAAAAGACCAACAACAATGGGAACAAAATAATTTAACAAATAATATACAAGAGTGTATGTCCGAACCTAAGATGATGTCTTTTGTTCGGACATATTTTATTTATATGTATTTCAGATCCTTGTATTTATAGAGTTTTCTCAAAACAATTCGCTTATAATTCGAAAAACCTTGATTATAATAAATAAATAAGAAATACCCATTTTTTTTCTGCTAACTTTGTAGAAAAATAAATCTAAACATAAAAAAAATGGCTAATCGCAGAGATATTAAAAAAGACATTAACAATGTACTTGGTGATGTGTTAGAAGAATGTTATTCCGAAATGTTAAACAACCCTGCTAAAAATGACAAGGCGATCAATGCTATTATTGATGAAGCAGTTGATTTGGCTGATGATTTAATGTTCCGGGTGAATAATGCTCAGGATATTACAAAAGGCAAAGGAGTGAAAACACACTTTAACAAAATTTCAGAAGATCTGGAAGATAAAGCAATTGGCTTTATTGAAAAATTAAATGCACTTTCTTAAACTGAAATTATCATTTCAATTTAAAGAGTTCTCTGAGTCAAATCAGAGAACTTTTTTTTTAAGCATATATTTATTATTTTTAATATTCATTATATAAAACTTAAACCGTTCTTAAAATATGAATTTAAAAAATTTATTCTATTCTTTTCTCTTCGTTACTTCATTTTCATATGCTCAGGTTTTACCTTTGAATCGTTCTGTTGATTGGAGCATCGCTGGATTTAAGGGGATAATCCCTAATTATGCTGCTGTTGTGGACATTAGCAATTACGGTGGATCAGGTGATGGCGTGGGATCTAATGATACAGCTTTTATGAATGCTGTAAATTCACTTTCGGGCGCAAACGGGGTCATTCATTTTCCTTCAGGAACTTTTATATTTAATTCACCCATCAATTTGAGATCGGGATTAATATTAAGGGGCGCATCTTCGGATAGTACTACCTTGAAATTCGATCTAGCCATTGGGAACTCTTCGGATGCGATCAACATTACAGGAACTGCATCAAACATAACTGCCCTGCTCACCAGCAATGCAGATAAGGACAGTTCATTTATCAATGTTGATGATGCTTCGGGATTCGCAGCTGGAGACTATTTAAGGTTATCCTTTAACGACAGCAGTATTTTATTTTCTGGATGGGCTTATGGAACGGTTGGACAAATTGTTAAAATAGAATCTATTGCTTCAAATAAAATATTTTTTGAAAGTCCTTTACGTCTCAGCTATACTATAGTGAAGAA
Source organism: Bacteroidia bacterium (assembly GCA_030654175.1). GTDB lineage: Bacteria > Bacteroidota > Bacteroidia > 2-12-FULL-35-15 > 2-12-FULL-35-15 > 2-12-FULL-35-15. The sequence goes on along the minus strand of JAURXZ010000008.1, from coordinate 351,730 downwards.
TCCGAAAGTAACTAAATTAAATATGATCACCGGGACAGGAATTGAATGTCTTAAAATTCATCGTGCAGATCAAACAACAGGTCAAACAAGTAATATTAATTTTGATTATGCGGCACAATGCTGGATTTCCGGTATCGAGAGCTTTCAATGTAATTTTTCACATATAGAAATTAACAGAACAACAAATTTGAGCATTAAAGGCTCCTATTTTCATGATGCTTTTGCTTATGGTGGGGATGGGCAAGGATATGGCATAACTTGTCAAACAACAAGTGGTGAATGTTTAATAGAAAATAATATATTCAAGCACCTACGCCATTCAATGCTATTGCAATCGGGTGCTAACGGAAATGTTTTTGGGTACAACTATTCTATTGATCCTTTCTGGACCGAGCCAAGTTTACCTGCAAACTCAGCGGGAGATATGGTGCTGCATGGCAATTATCCTTATTCGAATTTATTTGAAGGCAATATAGGACAGAATATTGTGATTGACGATTCACATGGTAAAAACGGCCCATATAATACATTTCTAAGAAACAGAGGTGAGCTATATGGTATTTTTATGAATAACAATCCAGCGTCCGACAATCAAAATTTTATAGGCAACGAGGTTACAAACACCGGAATTTCATTGGGCTTTTATTTCATCAGTGGAATTGGGCATTTTCAACATGGAAATAATGTGAAGGGAACTATTTATTCAACAGGTACCAATGTATTAACCGATACTTCATATTACTATTCTTCTGTTCCGTCTTTTTTGCAAAGTAATCCCAATTGGCCATCAGTGGGCGTTCCAAATACAATTAATTCAGGTACAGTGCCTGCAAAAGATCGATTTTCAGATGCTTATTATACAACTTGCAGTTCAACTTTCCCTACGGGTGTAAATAAAGATGCAGGCTCTTCAGGGATTCTAAGTATATTCCCAAACCCTTCTCAGGACCGGCTTTATATCAATACTATCTGGAATATAAACGACCCTATTTATTTGACTGTCTATAATTGTGTTGGTTCTGTTACCGGAAAGTATTGTTTAACTTCACCATCCCAACCTATTGATTTATCATCCTATACAAAAGGAATATATATTATAAAGGCCGTAACTAAAAAGAAAAACTTTCCACCTGTAAAATTGATAGTTCAGTAATTTTCATTACATTATTGAATGAATATATTGACTTAAAAATTAATTATATATAGAGTTTAGCTACAAATCCAATATTGATAAGCCAAATAGTTAAAATCAGCTATACCCAACTATTTTATACGTAATAAATCCTGCTATTTCATGAATTAATGTATCCCAACTATAGATGATAGAAGGTTCAGGAATAAACAAATGGTTAAATTCATATTTACGTGGCCCTGCATAACGATCAGTACTATAAGGATCCGCAACAATGCCGGCTTTATTGAAACAACCTAAGCTTCTGCGCATGTGAAATGCGGAAGTGATCAGTAAAAAATCTCCATTTATATTATTTTTCTCCAATAGTACTTTTGTCAACACCGCATTCTCGCGCGTGTTCTTTGATTCACTTTCAATATAAAAATCTTTTTCCGGAATTCCCATCATAAGTAAATACCGGTTGATGTAATTCCCTTCTTTCATTTCAGGATGCAGCAATCGGCCAGATCCCCCGGTAAAAATAATTTTTTTTATTTTCCCTTGTTTATACAATTCCACTGTTTGAATCAGACGATCTACACCTCGAAAAAATTGTGCTCTATTTAATTCCTCATCATATACACTCATTCCGCCCAAAACAATTCCTACATCATACAATTTAACCTTTTCAGAACGTGTTGCCGGCATTTCCCATAAGCGCGAGAACTCATCAAATACAAATGGATTTGAAAAAAACAGCGTTAAGCCCAGGGCCCATCGCAAACTCTTCCTTTTTCGATCAGGATATCTTGATAAAACTGAAAAAAACAATAAAATAACTATCCAAACCAATGGAGATAGCAGAAATACAAGAAGTTTAGAGAATATAAAAAACATAATTAATTTTTAATTCAAATGTAGAAAATAAAATTGAAAATTCAGTCCGTTCGTTACTCTCAAAAGGAGGTGTTCAAAAAAACAAAAAAATACGTTCCTAGCAAAGCTTTGATGATAATGCTTGCTTTTTAATACCTTTGTTAAATGTTTAAAAAAATCATCAAATTATCTTTTGAAATAGTGTTCCTGCTTATCATGCTAGCTTGTTTGATATGGAATGATTTGGTGATCTATGGAGTTTCACAAGGGAAAGGGCAGTTAACAATTGTTTGGAACTCGCAACCCCTTACGGAAATTTTACAAGATGCTTCTTTCCCCGATTCATTAAAACAAAAATTAAAATTGATCGTTGAAATAAAACAATATGCATTTGACAGTATTGGTATCAATGAAAGCCAGAATTATTCAACTGTTTATAATCAACATAACAAACCTATTTTACTGACGGTATCAGCATGTGAGCCTTATTCGTTCAAAGCCAAAGAATGGACGTTTCCATTTTTAGGAGCTGTTTCTTACAAAGGATTTTTTAATAAGAAGGAAGCGGAAAAAGAAATTTTATCATTAAAAGGGAAAGGGTATGATGTTGATGTTTATAGTCCATCAGGTTGGTCAACATTAGGATGGTTCAAAGATCCTATTCTTTCCAATATGCTTTATAAAAGTGAAGGACAGCTTGCCAATCTTATCATTCATGAACTAACTCATGGAACAATATATGTAAAAAATGATGTCACTTTTAATGAAAACGTAGCCAATTTTATTGGCGATAAAGGCGCAGAAAATTTTTTAATTTTAAAATATGGCATTAACTCCAAACAATACATCGATTATGAAAAGAGTAAAAAAGATGAAACCTGTTTTAAAGAATATATATTAAAAAGTTCAGAACGACTGGACAGCCTCTACTCTACCCTATCTGTAAAGGATACGGAGAAAATTAAAAAACAAAAGAAAAATAAATTAATTAAAGAAATAGTGCTTGGTGTTAATCGTTTGCCACTATATAAAAGAAAAAATTATTTCAACTATTCATTACAGGCCTTTACTGAGAAAAATGCCTTTTTTATGGCCTTTACCCGTTACGACTCTCAATACGAAATTTTTGATAAAGAATATCAGGAAGTTCACAGATCAAACCTTCGTAATTACTTTTCTTTTTTAAAAGAAAAATATAATTAAGCTGTCTATTGCTTGTTAGTTGATAACTATTCCCGCTCTTTTATGCTGCTATTTATTAATAGACATAAATGCAGTTATACCCTTAATCATTGCTTTTTTGAGAAATATATTTTATATTTACTAAAAATACAATGATATGAAAAAATTACTATTCTTCTTACTCGTAATTATTTTCCCATTTATTACTTACGCCCAACAGCCTAAATATTCAAGGGCTAAAATATACCTGGATACTAAAGAAAAAACCTTAAAAAACCTTTCTAAACTTGGTTTAGCAGTGGACCATGGAGAAAGTAAAAAAAATATTTATTTTATTTCTGATTTTTCGGAACGCGAAATTAATATTGCAAAAGAAAACGGTTTTACGGTTGAAATTATTATTGACGATGTAGCTAAATTCTATGTAGAGCAAAATAAAGAAACATCATTAAAAAAAAAAGAAAATGCCGGCTATGTTGGAGACGAAAAAAACATAAATAGAAATTCTGATTGTAATTCTTCCTCCGGCAACAACATCGTTACACCTTCTAACTTTCAATTGGGCTCCATGGGCGGCTTTTTTACTTATGCAGAGATGCTCACCCAGCTTAATAATATGGCTGCTCTCTACCCTAACTTAATTACCATTAAAGATGCAATTGGCTCCTTTACCAGCGTTGAAGGCAGACCGATCTATTGGGTGAAAATTTCTGACAATCCTAATGTGGATGAAACTGAACCTGAAGTATTTTATAATTCTTTACACCACGCCAGAGAAGCTGCTTCACTTTCTCAATTGATCTATTACATGTGGTATTTATTAGAAAATTACTCAACAAATACCGAAATTCAAAACCTTATTAATAATACGGAAATGTATTTTGTGCCTTGTGTTAACCCCGATGGTTATGTTTATAACCAAACCACAGACCCTAATGGAGGTGGCATGTGGAGAAAAAACAGAAGAAATAATAATGATGGCACCTATGGTATTGATCTGAATAGAAATTATGGATTTAATTGGGGTTATGATGATACAGGGTCATCTCCAAGTACAACTGATGAGACGTATCGTGGACCTTCTCCATTTTCAGAACCGGAAACACAAGCTCTAAAATATTTCTGTGACAACCACCAGTTTAAAATTGCCCTGAACTATCATACTTATGGTAATTTGCTGATATATCCCTGGGGTTATGAGTTATCTATTTATACTCCTGACTCAGCCACATACGTGAACTATGCGCAGCTACTCACCACTGATAACAGTTATGCTTTTGGAACAGGAGATCAAACGGTAGGTTATGTTACCAATGGAGATTCAGACGATTGGATGTATGGCGAGCAAACCTCAAAACCGAAAATTTTATCCATGACTCCTGAAGCGGGAGATGCTTCAGATGGATTCTGGCCTGCCCAAAGCAATATCATTCCTATTTGCAAAGTTAATATCAGCCAAAACCTTTATATGGCTCACCTTGCAGGAAAATATGCAATTGCTGAAGATGCTTCTCCTTCAGTTATCAATCAGCAAAACGGTTATTTTAATTTTAATATTCAACGTCTTGGATTAGACAATCCTGCTGTTTACACCGTTTCTATAATACCTTTAGATAGTTGGATAACATCAGTTGGCTCACCAAAAACATTTCCAACGATGAGTTTATTACAAATAAGCCAGGATTCAATTTCTTATACCCTTAATTCATCCATCACCTCCGGACAAACATTTAGCTACATACTCCGCGTTAATAATGGATTTTACGACAACAATGATACCATCACAAAAATTTATGGATCATCAACAGTATTGCTTACTAATAATGGATCATCTGTTTCCGGTTTCACATCTACAGGTGGCAGCTGGGGAATATCAAACACCGAATTTGTTTCCCCAGCAAGCTCCATAACTGACAGCCCTACCGGCAATTATAATGATAACAGCAACAAAAAACTTACATTAAATAGTACTATAGATCTGACTTCGGCATTATCAGCTTCATTAAATTTTTGGGCAAAATGGGAAATTGAAGCCGCTTATGATTATGTGGAAGTGGAAGCTTCTGATGATAATGGAATCAGCTGGGTACCATTATGCGGAAAATTCACAAAACCCGGAAACAACAGTCAGGATCTTGGGAACCCATTGTATGATGGTTTCCAGGCAACATGGGTATGGGAAGAAATGAGTTTGAATAATTATGTAGGTCAAATCATAAAAATTCGTTTTAAAATGGTAAGTGATCAGGGTCTTACATATGATGGATTTTATTTTGATGATCTTTCGGTTAACATAATATCATCAACAACCCAAATAGAAGAAGTAAGTTCCAAAGAATATCTGATCTCACAAAACATTCCAAATCCCGCAAATACAATTACTCATGTTAACATTGCGCTAAATAATAAAAGCAACCTGATGTTAAATATATACAATGCAATAGGCGAACTTGTGAGACAAGAAAAAATTTCTGACAAACAAACTTCAATATCAATAGACGTTAGGCCTTTATCAAATGGAACCTATTTTTATCGGGTAGGAAACGAAAATTTCCATTCTAAAATGATGAAGATGGTTGTTTTGAAGTGAAGCCCCTTTTACTCTTGTCTGAAATAATTTAGTGCTGAAACATCCACCAAATTCACATCTTTATAATAGTAATGAAGAATGTATTCGTATGAATATTTCAACTTCGCCATGCGCATAGCTCCTTCCTGACAAAGACCTACACCATGGCCATATCCACGACCTTTAAATTTTATGGAATTTCCAACTTGTTCAATAGAAAAATAAGTTGATTTTAATTTGAAATCGGAACGGATATTTTTTAGCGGAATTTTCAGATCTTTATCCTTAAAATAAATTTCTCTACCCGCGGCCTGTGAAAATGATGTTCCACGAATAAAATTCAAACTATCATCAACAGGATACTTATGCTTTAATTGTATGTATGCCTGCCAGTCCTCCAAAGGAATTATACGCTGCCAGTGGGCCTGAGATTGAGAAAGACAAAAAGTGTCCCTGACCGATTTAAGATAAGTAGTCGACATTGCCCATACATCCTGAGAATTGCAGGTTTCGCCACCGCAATTGGAATGAAATGCCGCTGTGATCAAATTCAAATTATTATCCACCACCACTATTCCTTTTGAAGCCGATACAGCTTTTACAATATTATTATCACTAGCTTTATTGGAATACGCCTGACAATGAACATCATCACAAACCTCAAATCCCTCTAAAATGTGGCGATTGAGATGAGCTAATAAATAAGTACGACATAAAATAGCCTGAATTTTGTAATATTCCAAATTACTACCTCTCCCTCCTTCTGACTCAACTACTCCTGCAATATAATGTTCCAGATCAACTTTATTGATAAGTAAAAGTTGGGATTTATCCTGTGTTAACATGATCTCAAGGTTATCATCGTAAGTACGAACTTTGCCCTGAGGAATTACGGATTTTACTTTAAATGCTGCCACAGGTTCCTTTGCAATCATTTTAATGATATTAAATTTGCCTATCTCCTTTTCAAATGTTTTTAAACGAATGAAATCTCCCTCAATGCTCATTTGAAAAATACCCGTTGGGTCACAATTTTCCAGCAACACACCATCACCATAAACAGAATAACTACTGCCGATTGGTGAAAAGATTAATGTGTTTATAATTTTGGTAGTCAAAATACGAACACTAACAATATTAGCGTTCGATTGAAACACAAAAAACAATAGTAATAACACTAACAATAAACTATTTTTTCTCATCTTAAATAATTAATCATTAAAGTTGCAGTTTTTTTTGACGCCCCTGAACCACCAAGTTTTTCAACAAGTCCGGCATAATCGGCTAATAATTCATTTCTTGTTCCGGGATTTAATAATTTATCCAGCTCAATTTTGAGATTGGTTTCATTTAATTCACTTTGAATCAATTCCTTCACAATTTCCTTATCCATTATCAGGTTTACAAGAGATATATATTTTACTTTTACTAATTGTTTAGCAATTGCATAAGAAATAGCCCCACCTTTGTAACAAACCACTTCCGGTACGCCAAACAATGCTGTTTCAAGAGTAGCGGTTCCGGAAGTAACTAATGCTACTTCGGCTTTTTGCAATAACTGGTAGGTTTGATTATAAACAATCTCAACGTTAGATTTGGATATAAATGTTTGATAAAATTCTTTGCTTTGAGAAGGGGCACCGGCAATTACAAATAAATAATTATCATAATACTTTTGCATTGAAAGCATTATAGGTAGCATTGTTGCGATCTCCTGCTTTCTGCTGCCGGGAAGTAACGCAATAATTTTCTTATCTGTTTGTATTGATAATGTGCTTGCTTGTTTTGAATAATTTGCAACAGCATCCAGCAATGGATGCCCAACAAAATCTACTTTACAATCAAAGCGTTGATAAAATTCTTTTTCAAAAGGAAGTATCACGAACATTTTATCTACCACCCGTTTTATTTTATGAACACGGGATTGTTTCCATGCCCATATTTGCGGGGAGATATAATAAAATACTTTTATACCGATAGATTTTGCAAATTCGGCAATGCGTAAATTAAAGCCCGGGTAATCCACCAAGATCAATACATCCGGTTTGTGCTGTAAAATATCTTTTTTGCAAAAATCAATATTTGAAAGGATGGTCCGTAAATTCATCAACACTTCGGTGAATCCCATAAATGCCAGTTCACGGTAATGTTTTACCAGATGAGCACCCTGTTCTTTCATTAAATCCCCACCCCAGCATCGAAATTTAGCATTCACATCTAAAACCTTCAACTCTTTTATTAAGTTAGATGCATGTAAATCACCTGATGCTTCGCCTGCAATAATATAATAGTTCATCAGTTGGTTACGTAAAGAATTTTAAATAAAGAATAAAGGCGGCCCAGATAAATGTAGAAGCCAATACGCCACGCGTTCCCATGTATTTGTTTTTATAAATAAATAAATAAAAAACAATTAAATTGGCTAAAACACATAAAGAAATTATTGGCGTATAGGTATTTCCCAACTTCATATGATTCATGAAATTCCTAAAGGTCATATAATGATAGTTGATAAAATAATAAAGCATAAATGCAATAAAAGGTGTTATCAATCCCAGTATCAGACCAATCCATGTCTTATCAAAATCAAAATTTTTCATGTGATTAGTTTAAAGTTTGAAAGTTTAAAAATTAAAGTTGGAACTAATTTCCCTTACAATTTCCATTTACTAATTTCTGAAATAGCTTTGTGTGCTGTCATATCAAATTGAGTTGGAACAACTGATACATAGCCATTCTCCAGCGCCCAAATGTCAGTATCTTTTTCTTTGGAATCAAAATTCTCAAATTTGCCGGTGAGCCAATAATAAGGCTGACCATTTGGATCGTGCCGCTCATCGAATTTCTCTATCCATACAGCTTTTGCCTGACGACAAACTTTTACACCTTTTATTAATTCAGATTTCAATTTTGGAATATTCACATTTAAACAAACACCTTCAGGCAATCCGTTTTTCAAGACTTTTAATGCAATTGATTTTATTATTTTTTTGCAAGCAGTGAAGTCTGCATCAATTGAATTATCAGAAAGAGAAAAACCAATGGAAGGAATGCCCTCAATTGCGCCTTCCACTGCGGCTGACATGGTACCCGAATATATTACATTGATTGACATGTTGGTACCATGATTAATACCTGAAACACATAGATCCGGTTTGCGGTGCATTATTTTATTAACAGCAAATTTAACGCAATCAACGGGTGTACCGGTACAACTATACTCTGCTTTTACGTTATATATTTTAATTTTATTAATGCGTAATGTCGAATTAATAGTAATAGCATGTCCCATTCCGGATTGAGCCTTATCCGGAGCAACAATTACCACATCACCTAACGTTTTCATTACTTCTATTAACGCAGCAATTCCTGGAGCGGTAACTCCATCGTCATTGGTCACTAATATGAGCGGTTTACGATTTTTCATTATAACAAAAATACTCAATATTAGTCAGCAGAAATTGAAGAAATCCCTAAATACGTTCACAGTTAATTGTTGATAATTATTGTTTAAAATGATTTTAGGACCAGAATGTTATCCTTAGCAGGACATGTGGGACGAGAATCAGGTAAATCAACTAAAAATATTAGTAAAAAAACAAGATCATTCGTAAAAAAAACAGAATGCAAAAAGAGGTAAATTGGGAAGGAGTTAAAAAAATTTACTGGCCAATATTATTCTTTAATAATATTTATTCAACATCAAAAAATGGGCCGGTATGCATTATTACACCATCCCCATCAGTAAATTAAACAACTTATCATCCGTGATCAAACAGCCGGTTTGCAGCAATTCAAATATTTCAACCCCTCTTTCCTTAGCATAATTTTTCTCAGTTTTAATTACGTTTATAGCACTTGTATTGTTGTTGGTCCATTGACTGAATATATCGGGAGCCGTTAGATCTAAAGAACTGTGTTCTTTCACGCGTAAACCAACCAGTGCAATTTTATCGTCCATGCATTTAAAAATATTCAAGGTTTTTTCATCCCGATATTCAAGAAATTTAATTTTTGTCAGAACTTTATCATATACCACATCACTGAATACAGTAATTAATTCTTCCGATTTTTGCGCTTCATTCAATTTCATTTTTTCCCAATCCGGTCCTGTTATTTGCATGGAAGATAAAAAGTTGATGAACTCTTTTTCTAATGCCAGTAATTCTTCATTGCTAAGTCGTTTATATTTAGATCCTTTCAAACTTTCCATTGGGTAGTTATTTTACGTAACGTAATTACTATTATCCATAAACATACTTTGTTTATTCAACAAAAATACTGTAATTCGCAGTAGGAATTAATTATTTAAAACTAAAAATTCTTTCCTTCATCCGGAAGAAAATAAGGAGGCTCTCATGAACATCAATCACACAGTAACTGATCGTTTTTTAAAATATACAAAAATTGATACGCAAAGCGATCCAACATCTCCTACCTGCCCATCAACAGAAAAACAAAAAGACCTGGGTCGTGTATTGGTTCAGGAGCTATTGGAGATGGGTATCAGTGATGCACATATGGATGAATGTGGATATATATATGCAACTATCCCGGGCAATACCACTAAAAAAGTCCCAGTGATCTGTTTTTGTTCACACATGGATACTTCTCCGGATTGTTCCGGTAAAGGAGTGAATGCACAGGTGAATAAAAATTATGATGGGAAAGATATAATCTTACTGAATGATAAAACGCAAATCATTAAGGTAGCTGATCATCCGTCCTTATTAAAACAAATAGGTAATGACATTATTACCACTGACGGCACTACTTTACTTGGTGCTGATAACAAAGCCGGTCTGGCTGAGATCATGGACGCAGCGCACCATTTAATGAAACATCCTGAAATAAAACATGGGACAATAAAAATTTTATTTACTCCTGATGAAGAAATCGGACGAGGAGCAGACAAAGTGAACGTTGAAAAATTAGGTGCGGACTATGCTTACACCATTGATGGCGAAGAACTCGGACATATTGAGAATGAAACATTTTCGGCAGATGGTCTTACTATACATATTCATGGAGTAAGCACACACCCAGGTTTTGCAAAAAACAAAATGGAAAGTGCAATAAAAATTGCAAGCGAAATTGTTGCTGCATTACCAAAAGACAGAATGAGTCCTGAAAGCACCGAAAAAATGGAAGGATTTGTTCACCCTGTAAGTATTTCCGGAGCAATTGAAGAATCAACGCTTCAATTTATTATTCGTGCATTTGACGAGGAAGGTCTCAAAACGCAAGAAGATTTTCTGAAAAATTTAACGGAAACTGTTATCAAAAAATATCCTAATTCAAGATATGATATTGTTGTGAAAGAACAATATCGTAACATGAAACAAGTGTTGGATAAAAAGCCTGAAATAGTAAATAATGCATTGGAAGCAATTCGCAGATCCGGAATTGAGCCTGTATTATCAAGTATCAGAGGAGGTACAGATGGCTCTCGTCTTTCCTATATGGGGTTACCTTGTCCTAATATTTTTGCAGGCGAACATGCATTTCATTCTAAACATGAATGGGTTTCCATACAGGATATGCAAAAAGCCGTTGAAACAATTGTGAATCTTTGTATCATTTGGGAAGAAAAAGCATAAGATCAAGAGCCTGTATTATACTTCTCATTTCCCGTTAATATAGTTTAGACAAGTTAATTCGTAAGGTAAACGGCTACACTTTCTCGACAAGCACACCGATGAAAAATCGGGGTGCTCAGGGCCTTTTCGAGCTTGCCCGAAAATTTATATACATGCATTTTTACTCTCAATTTCGATTTAAACATTACAATTTTCTTTAACTTATAGACAGTCAAATAATTACATCCAACTATTTTTTTCAATAGAGAACTGTGCATCTGCAATGTGCTCACATACCCTAAATTGAAACATCCAAAACCCGGTGATGAACTTCATTATTACCGCTGATGAACCTTATTTCTTTTGCTCTTCCGCTAATATACCTTTGTTATATCAATTTATATGATTGATTTCAATTGCTGAATAATGCCATTATCAGGCATGCGAAAAAAGACAAAATGGCAACAACTAATAATATAACAAAATGAAAAAGATAGCAGTAACTGTTGCTCTTATTGCAACAAACATGATTGTCCGCCCTGATAGTGCAAAAGCACAAGAAGGATTTCAAGCGGGTATTGAGGGAACACCTCAAATGAGTTGGCTCATAAATAAGGATGATATGGACAACAACAAATTTGAATATTTAAATACTTTAAACAGTTCATTTGGTATTTCAGCACAATATGGTTATAGTCCAACCATGGCTGTGGGATTAAATGTATTGTATTCATTCCAAGGTCAGAGATACAAATTTGAAGGCGTGGAACAGATCAGAAAAACAGAATATCTGAAAATCCCACTTCAACTTATTTTTTGTAATGAAATTGGAACAGATTGGATGTTCATTGGAAAAATTGGTCCTCAACTTGGTTTATTAATGAATGCCAGACTTACTGACAAGGATGGAGATAATATCATCAAGGATCATAAAAACGCTTATGAAGATTTCGATTTTGGTGGAGCATTATCCTTAGGTTTTGGATATAAATTAACCGAAATGTTATCAATAGATGCGGCTTTGAGAGGGGACTATGCTTTCACTGATGCAGAGAATAAGGATTATAAGAAAAACATTAATCATCCAAATGGTGCGGTTACAACATCAAGAGCAATAACCAATAATGCGACTGCCGGTGTAACTGTAGGACTAAGATATTTGTTTAAATAAAATATCAATGTGAATATGCCAAAAATATTTTATGGGTTGGCATAAAAAAAAGCCCTCTTCCAAATTTGGAAGAGGGCTTTTTATCTTTTAGTTGACAAAGACTATTTGTTAACTGCTTTTCCTAATTCAGTACCAGCTTTAAATTTAGCTACTTTTTTAGCAGCAATTTTAATAGCTTTTCCTGTTTGAGGATTACGGCCGATTCTTGCTGCTCTTTTAGCAACAGAGAAAGAACCAAAACCTACTAATGCAACTCTATCACCTTTTTTAAGTGCTTTTGTTGTAGCGTTAACGAATGCCTCTAATGCTCTTGTTGCATCTGCTTTTGTCAATTTTGTTTCAGATGCGATTGCATCAACTAATTCTGCTTTGTTCATTTTTTTATTTTTAAGGGTTAAACATTTATTTATGAAGCAAATCTATGATAGATTCCATATACAACGCAAGTTTAAAGAAAAAAAAATGCTAAATTGTTGATAAATGAGCCTTTTGTTAATAAATATGCCTGTATCGGTACTTATTATTAGGTTTTCCAATTATAAAACCATTAAAATGATATATTTATAACAACAATAGAATAATGTAATGCCTTTCATCTACAACAAGAAAAGACAATAAAAATGGAGAGTGTGGGAACTGTCTTATTAAAATTGAAAAAAATTTAAACGAGAATTTCGCTTATTGTTTTTCTACTGAATGGAAATTAATAATAATTCAACTATTTAGCTATCCTCGTTAAATAATCTTTACGCAAATTAAAACGGTAGCCATAGTATAAACGAATAGAGCCATACTTGTAATTAAGAGAAGAACTCTTATCATTATTAATAGTATAGTTATTTCCTAAGAAAGACAAGCCCAAAAAATATCTTGGCTTGTTAAAACCAAAAGAAGCCCGTGATTGAAATGCAAACCCCAACGATACTTTAGACTTTGTTTGTTCGCTGTATGCATTCGTAGAAAAGTATTGTTGAATGGATAATCCGGGAAGAGTATATAAATTAAAAAACCAATACTTACCAAATACAAATGTATAAGTATATCCGAATGATACTCCCCAAACAAGGTTCCCGGCATCTTTAAACTGAACTTCAGGTTTAAAGCGATCTCTTAATGAATCGGGAAAAATGACGGAATCTGCGTTAATAGAATACAACGAAAAGAAAGACCCCAATAGCATTGTACCTGCACCTTTTTTCTGACGTTGCGTGAAATTGTAAGGTGCCGAACTTGAAAAATGTTTATTATTGAAAAGGTACACGCATTCCATTCCTAAATTTATGTTTTTGATATCAGGTCTGTAATAATAGGCCAAAGCTCCAGTTGTATCACCTGCTATCTTTGATCCTGTTGTGGTATGAAAGCCCTGACTGGATCGTAAGTATACATCATAGATAAAACGTCTGCCATTGGCGCTGGAAGAAATCGAAAATTGTTTTGACTTCCCATATAATGCATTATCATTATTTAATGATTTTGGAGCAAATTGAAATTCAAATCCTATTCCTTTATAAGTTAATCCAAAGCCCAAATTAGTATTTGAATTAATACTATACTCCAACTTTTTTCCGAAAGAATTATCTGTAACGCTAAATTTATTATAGCGTCCTTCCAACACTAATTTCGCCATTAGTAATTTGCGGCAACTTTCAATACAAGTGGTATCAATACCGTTACAAAGTGTAGAATCGTTGTTTGCAGTATATTTCATAGCAAATGATCCTTCTGAAATAAAAAGTAATAGTATAATAATATTTCTCATGATACTAATGTGCTTTTATAGGAAACGAATACATGGTATTCATTTTTATTGGAAAACCATTTTGAACACCTGGTATGAATTTTAATTTCCCGATCAAGCTCTTTACTTCATCATCAATGCCATACCCCACACCACTTATCAGCATCACATTACTTACACTGCTGTCGGCTTTAACATCAAAACTAAGAGTCACTTCACCCTCAATGTATTTCTTTTTTGACTCTTCGGAGTAATTTAAATTATATAATACATACTGGTAGAGTTCATTATCTCCCTTTGGAAAAGAAGGCTCAGCATCCGTCACCACCTGCTTGTTCTGTTTATCAGTTTTGGTTTCCTGGGCAAAACCTGTAGCTGAAAACATTGAAAGAATTGCTATTATTATATTTTTCTTTAATATCATTTTTCAGGAAGAAATCGATTAATCATTTCCATATACGAAGATAATCTCTTTATCAATGTAAAATAAATCAGTAGCTATTTTAAAATCAACCACTTTCATATCTCTAACAATCATTGTTTGCCATTCGGTGGTAGGGAAAATAAAATCAAACTCATCTTTTTTCAAAGTTGCTTTTACAGGGGCAGTATAAAACGGTTGATCTCCCTGATATCCTTCACTTTCGCTTACACCCAGTAAGTTATAACGGTATGTTACTTTCAAATCCCAGGGATCTTCTTCAATTTTTACACTCAATCTGGGAATGGTTGTGTTACGTAAATATAATTGGAAAATAATTGAAAAATCAATACCTGATCTGACACTGATGTATTTTTCAATATCATTTGAATTAATGGTTTGATATTGAAAAGTGGTCTGAATTCCTTTAATGATCTCGAAAAATTTTTTATCATCATTTATTATACTTCGTATGGTATGGATAAGCAATGCTCCTTTTGGATACATATCACCGGAGCCTTCGCTATTCACATCATATATGCCTATTAACGGCTCATCGTTTCCCACCTTTCTTTTTTCGGAATTAATATATTCCAGATAGGCGTCATGCCCATACAAACATTCGATATACAATGCTTCTGAATAGGTTGCAAATCCTTCATGGATCCACATATCGGCAATATCATTGGTTGTTATGCTATTGCCCCACCATTCGTGTGCTGACTCGTGAATAATAATATAATCAAATTTATAGCCTGTCCCCGACATATCCGAACCAAGATATCCGTTTTTATATTTATTACCGTAGGCTACACAACTTTGGTGTTCCATTCCCAGATAGGGAGCTTCAACCAATTTATAACCATCACGAACAAAAGGATACTCTCCAAAAAGTTTATAATAACAATCGAGCATTGGCTTAACCTGTTCAAATTGAACTATAGCTTTTTCATAATTTGCAGGCAATACAAAATAATCCAATGTGAGGGTATCTTTAAAAGCAGGATTAAAATAGGTATCGCTAAAAGATCTGTAATTGGCTATGTTAATTGTTACATCGTAGTTGTTAATTGGATAGGAAACAAACCATTCAAACTTTGTCCAACCATCAGGCAAAGTTGTTTTCTGTTTTAACCGTCCATTGGAAACATCAGTTAAGCCGGGCGGTATCGTCACACGGATAAGCATTTCCTTCGGTTCATCGCTTTGGTGATCCTTACAAGGCCACCAAAGGCTCGCACCTGTTCCCTGACAAGATACACCTACCCATGGATTACCATCTTTATCTTTATCCCAGGAAAATCCTCCATCCCAGGGTGCATGTTTTGCCGATTGAGGATTCCCCGAATAATAAATTTTAAAAAAACGTACGCTTTCTTTTTTTATCGTGTCCGGAAACTCAACAAATACGGCATTAAACTGACGAGTGTATTTTAACTCCTTACCATGTTCCTCGTTTGCAGAATTATTCAATTCAATTTTTTCTATTTTCATATTTTCAAACAGATCGATCTGAAGTTTTTGAAAATTATTTTTTGCAAGAAATTTAATGGTATTACTTCCTGAAATAAATTTTTTATCGATATCAACTCTTATATCTAAATCATAAAACAAAACATCGTAACAAGAACGTAGCGGAGACAGCTTACCCCGCAATGTATCTGCTTTGGTAAACTTTTTTCTTCCAAAATCCAGTTGCGCAAAGCTGCACTGAACAAGCAAAAGAAGTAATATTATAAATTTTAGATTCATACCCATCCTTTTTATTCTTTTCCGAAATAGCGTTTTTTTATTTACAATTAAAAATCCGTTTACTCATTGCTGCACCATTTCCTAATGCTTCCGCTTTTTTATAATCATCACAGGCTTTTTCATTGCTCCCTTGCAATATATATAATTCAGCGCGCGCCATAAATATTTTTGCAGATGTGGCTTCCAACTCTATAATTTTTGAATAATCATCAATAGCCCCTTTATGGTCTTTAGTAGCGGATCTTAATATGGCTCTTTTTTCAATTAATTTTACATCCTTAGGAGCAATTAAAATTGCCCTGCTTAAATCGGATAGGGCTCCGGCAATATCACTTTTGGCAAGTCGGGCTATTGCCCTTTGTTCATAAGCATCAGTAACCTTTGGGTTCAGCTCGATGGCTTTATTATAATCTTTCAAAGCCTCTTCATATTTACCAAGAAAATCAAAAGCGTTTCCACGAATGATGAATGCTTCCCAATAATCAGATTTAATTTTTATTGCCTGGCTGCAATCATCAACAACAGCTTGGTAATTGGGTATATCATATTGGGCACGGGCACGAATGTAATAGGCCTTAGCATTAGCAGGATTTAATTTGATAAGAGTGGTGCAATCTTCAATAGCACCTTTATCATCAGCCAATTCATCACGAACCTCCGCTCTTAAAACAAGTAAATTCTCATCATTAGGCTCCAATTCCAAAGCCTTATCATAATCTTTAATCGCATTTTTTATATCATCCAACTCCTTATATTCAAGAGCACGGTTAAAATATGCAGGAGAATAACCGGGATCAATGCTGATCAGCTTACTAAGAATTTCTATTGCTAATTGATGCTCCCCAATAGAACTGCTGGAAAAGGCTTTATTTATATAGGCTTTACTGTACTTTGGATTTAGAGCGATCGCTTTATCGAAATCCTTGATGGCTTCCAAATGCATATTTTGTAAGCTAAATAAATACCCGCGGTTATTATAGGTTTCCGACATTTTTGAATTTAATTCAATGGCTTTATTATAATCCGCCAAGGCTTCCTTAAATTGTTTCAACTCACTATAAGCAGAGCCCCTGTTGATATACGCTTCTGTTTTTTTAGGGTTATATTTTATTGTTTTTGAATAGTTTTCAATTGCAGAATTAACATTTCCCAAATTGGCATAGGCTACACCCATATTATAATAAGCATCAGCATTGGTAGGTTGTAAACTGGTGACTTGTTTGAAATTCAGAATTGCTTTATCATATTGTCTGTTAGTGAGAGATGTAATTCCTTCGCGCAATAATGCATCAACATTGCTTTGTGCATTCAAAAAAATAATCGAATTAAAAAAAAATATTAATATAAAAAGTTTTCTCATTTGAATTCAAGATCGTTCAATACTATCAACAACGCCACTGTTTGCATTGTATTTTGTATAACTGATGAATAATTTCTTTTACTTAAATGCACACATCCGTTTTAATTTTTTTTAACGGTACCAATCATATAAATGTACTTATAAAAATTAAAATTCTATTTATTTTAAATGACTTTTATTTAAACAAAATCCGCTTTATTTTGTTCCTTATCATCCGCTTCCATGGTATATTTCAAATCTATTTGCTTATCCAAAATAAAATATCGAACTTGGTATAGTATAATATCCTAAAATAAATAGAATCTAACCTATTACATTATGAAATTAAATAAATTACTTTTAACAAATTTTGCAATTTTGTTGTGCCTTGGTTTGGTGGCTCAAAACTTAAATGTAACGTTCAAGTCTCAATTGACCTATCCAACTCAAACCTGCGCTAACATTTGCGGTTATGTTGATTTATCAGGGAATGAATATGCTTTGGTTGGAGCATCTTCAGGGTTATCAATTGTAGATGTAACCAACCCTATAAGTCCGGTTGAAGTGATCCAGATACCGGGACCTAATAATTTGTGGAAAGAAATAAAAGTTAGAGGAAACTATGCCTATGTTACTTCAGAAGGTGGTGGTGGCCTACAGATCGTAAACCTTACCAGCCTACCAAATACAGCTGGCATCACTTATCATAGCTGGACCGGTAATGGTGCTATTTCCGGAACGTTGAACACCATCCATGCCTTACACATTGACGGTAATTTCGGGTATTTATATGGCAGTAATTTATTTAATGGCGGAGCAATTGCTATTGATCTTACTGATCCCTGGAACCCATCTTACCTTGGTAAATACGAAGTAGGTTCCGGTAATGCAGCGTATGTACACGATGGGTATGTCCGAAATGACACCTTATATGCGGGACACATTTATTCGGGTTATTTTTCGGTAGTTGATTTTACAAATAAAGCTAATCCTGTTGAATTGGTAAATCAATTCACTCCCAATAATTTCACTCACAATACATGGTTGTCCACAGATAGTAAAACATTATTTACAACCGATGAAGTGGACAACACATTTTTAACAGCATATGATATTTCTAATCTCGCAAACATCACTGAAGTTGACAGGATACAATCGAATGCCGGATCAGGCTCTATGGTTCATAATACACACATTATTAAAGTGCAGGGTAATGATTATGCGGTAACATCATGGTATAAAGACGGCTTCACTATTGTGGATGCCGGGCGACCACAGAATTTAATCCAGGTAGGAAATTATGATACCTTTTTAGGAAGTGGTGGTGGTTCCGAAGGGGATTGGGGAGTTTATCCGTATTTGCCATCCGGAACCATTGTAGTTTCAAATATTGATGAAGGATTATTTGTTTTTTCTCCTAATTATGTTCGTGCGTGCTACCTTGAAGGCATTGTAAGCAGTGCCTGCGGTGAACAAATAACGAATGCGCAAATAACAATTACTGCTGTTAATATTAACGAGAATACGGATATTGTAGGGCAATACAGAACAGGGACGCATTTGCCCGGTACTTATAATGTAACATTTTCAAAAGCAGGATATGTTAGTCAAACTATTTCAGGTGTGATATTATCAGCTGGTGTTGTTACAGTATTAAATGTTCAACTATTGCCGGTAAGCACTTCTTTTAGTGTTAATGGTCTTACTACTGATGCTTCGACTACCAACCCTGTTTCAAGCGCAGAAGTGAGTATCACCGACCCTGCTAATTCCTACAACTTTACGACCAGTGGAACAGGAACTTTTTCAAGTTGCACAGTACTTGGTGCAACGGATTATGATGTAATTGTTGGTAAATGGGGGTTTGATACATATTGTGCTTCTAATCAAACAATAAATTCGTCAAATTTTAATTTGTCATATCCCCTGACTAAAGGCTATTACGATGACTTTTCATTAGACTTCGGCTGGACCGTGAGCTCCAACGCATCCACAGGGTTTTGGCAGCGTGGTATTCCGCTGGGAACCGACTTTAATTCTATTCCTGCAAATCCGGGTATTGACGATAGCACCGACTGTTCAAACATGGCGTATATAACAGGTAATACAGGAGTTACTTCCTCCGATCAGGATGTAGATAATGGTGCTACC
Source organism: Bacteroidia bacterium (assembly GCA_030654175.1). Taxonomy (GTDB): domain Bacteria; phylum Bacteroidota; class Bacteroidia; order 2-12-FULL-35-15; family 2-12-FULL-35-15; genus 2-12-FULL-35-15. The sequence continues at coordinate 331,835 of JAURXZ010000008.1, read as the reverse complement.
ACCTTAATATCCCCATTATTTGATCTGACCAATTATTCAAATCCCTATCTGGATTATTCCCGCTGGTTCTATAATAGCGGTGGCTCTGGTTTACCAAATGACTCATTGAGCATTTATTTAAGTAATGGTTCAACTACCTTTTTAATGGAATTTGTTTTAACAACAACTCCAGGAAATTCATCATGGGTTCATCGGTCATTTAAAATATCTGATTATATAACTCCCACAGCTACCATGCAATTAAAAGTGCGCACAGCAGATAACAATCCCGGACATATTGTTGAAGCAGGCTTTGATAAATTTCTGATCAACGAAGGTCCAACAGAGATCTCAGAAAATAACTCTAAAAACACTGCTTCAATAAATGTTTACCCAAATCCATTTGCAGAAGAAACCACTATTGCATACCAATTAAAAAATAAATTGGTTGCAGGTGCATCAATTGTAGTTACTGATATTACTGGCAGAACTGTTACTGTTTTTAACTTAACACAAACAAATGGAACAGTGGTACTCAATTCAACTTTGAGTGCAGGAATTTATTTTGTAAGAGTAATAAATGACAATGAAGTAGTTGAACCTGTTAAAGTTGTAAAGATGAAATAATTTTAAAATCTTTCACATTTCCCCCCCAGCTTACTCTTCAAATCTACTTTTAGCGAAATTGAACAGGATTAAAACAAATGTTTCTATCCTGTTCAATTATACATTTTCCGTCTGAAAATTTACATATTCATTTTCGCTAACATCAGAATTTCTACTTTTCTTTTTTTTAATGCAACCATCTATTATTGAAATGAGTCATTAGGATATAAAACACATTCATCATTAATTAAACTAAAACCACCAAATATGAAAGCAAAACTACTTTTGATTATTTTAGCCGCTGTTTTTAGTAAAACATTCGCACAGAATCTTATTGTTAATGGCAGTTTAGAAAACAATACAGCTACCGGCAATACACTTGACCTGCATGATTGGAGTGCTTTAGTTTCGAATGCATGGGAAGTGGATGGAGGGGCAATGGATCTACTTACATCTAACTCCTGCGGAGGAGCATCAAATGGAAATTGGTTTGTTGAAACTTCACATAATTTTACGGATTATTATACAGCTTTCAGCTTAGGATTAAGTGTTCCTCTTACAATTGGAAATCAATATACGCTCAGTTTTGATAAGAAGGTTTGTTCGGTCAATTCAGCAGCTATTGATATTGGACTCTCAAACGATAGCACATTAATGGGAACTATTATAAATACATTTTCTGCCCCCACCTTAGGCACATGGGTTTCTGAAACTTTTGTTTTTACTGCTTCAACAGCAGCCAGGTTCTTAACCGTAAACCTTCAAACCAGCCTGAATAATAGTCAGGTAGACCTCGACAACTTTGTTCTGACTCAAATAGCAACAGGTATAAATGAATTATCCTTGGAAAACTCAACAATTTACCCTAATCCGGGGACAGGCTTATTCTCTGTTTCTCTAAATAATGTTCAGAAAGTTGAAGTATCGATTTATAATACCATCGGAGAAAGAATTTATTCTATTCAACCGAACTCCAATAAAGTAGAAATTGATCTAAGGAACGAAGCTAAAGGAATTTACTTTTATGGCGTGACCAATGAAAAAGGAATTGTTGGCCAGGGAAAATTTATTGTTCAATAAAGAACTTTAAAATCATTATAACAAAACGTCCCGCAATACTGCGGGACGTTTTGTTTTTTAATCTGCTAATAAAAACGCATATCTATAATCGGTAGGCGGTACAAATGTTTCTTTAATAGTACGAGGTGAAACCCAACGTAATAAATTTACCATTGCACCTGCTTTATCATTGGTTCCGGAACCACGTGCACCACCAAATGGTTGCTGTCCAACAACTGCACCGGTACATTTATCATTAATATAAAAATTGCCTGCCGCATTACGCAAAGCAATTGTAGCTTGTTCAATAGCATAACGATCCTGTGCAATGATCGCGCCTGTTAAAGCGTATATAGATGTAGTATCTACAATTTTTAATGTTTCTTCAAATTTCTCTGCATCATAAACATGAAGTGTTAATACCGGCCCGAATAATTCTTCGCACATGGTTACATATTTAGGATCTTTCGCAACAATAATGGTAGGTTCAATAAAATAGCCTTTTGATTTATCATAATTACCACCTGCTATGATCTCTACATCTTTATCATTATTAGCAGCATCAATAAATTTCGCCAATTTATCAAAAGATTTTTCGTCAATTACCGCATTAATAAAGTTGGTAAAATCTTCGGTTGGGCCCATTTTAAAGGATTTTAAATCGGCAAGAATCTGATGTTTTACTTCATCCCAAATATTACTTGGAACATAAGCACGTGAAGCGGCAGAACATTTTTGTCCCTGGTATTCAAATGCACCGCGGCTTATAGCGGTAGCAACAATTTTAGGGTCAGCGGATTTATGCGCCATAATAAAATCCTTTCCACCTGTTTCACCTACAATACGAGGATAGGTTTTAAACTTATGAATGTTGTTACCTATTGTTTTCCAGATATTTTGAAATACTTCCGTAGAGCCTGTAAAATGGATACCTGCAAAATCAGGGTGTGAGAAAACAACATCAGCAGCATCGGGTCCGGAAGGATAAATTAAATTAATAACACCATCGGGAAGACCAGCTTTCATAAATATCTCCATCAATACATTGGCAGCATAAACTTGTGTGTTGGATGGTTTCCAAACTACCACATTGCCCATCATTGCACATGCTGTAGGTAAATTACCTGCAATAGCAGTAAAATTAAAAGGTGTTAAGGCGTAAATAAAACCTTCAAGCGGACGCTGTTCCAAACGGTTCCAAACACCAAATCCTGTACCTGCAACAGGAGGTTGTTGTTTGTAAATTTCAGTCATGTAAAGCACATTGAAACGCAAAAAATCAATAAGCTCACATGCTGCATCGATCTCTGCCTGGAAAGCATTTTTTGATTGGCCCAACATGGTAGCAGCATTCAATTTTGCGCGGTATGGTCCGGCAATCAATTCAGCAGCTTTTAAAAAGATACTTGCGCGGTGTTCCCAGGCCAATGCTTCCCATTTTGGTTTAGCAGCCAAAGCTGCATCAATGGCCTGTTTTACGTGATCTTTATTGCTTTTATGGAAATGACCTAATGTATGTTTATGATCGTGTGGGGGAGAAAGACGAACTTTATCAGTACCCCGTACTTCTTTACCTCCAATATACATTGGGATATCCACTTCTTTTGAACGTAATTCAATAAGCATTGCTTTTATTGCAATTCGTTCAGCGCTGCCCGGGGCGTAGCTTTTTACAGGTTCGTTAACAGGAACTGGTACAGTATAAAATCCTTTTGGCATAGTATAGAAATTATAAATTATAAATGTTGAATTCTGAATTGTAAATTTAAGTGCTACAAAGGTAAGAAATAAATAAAAAGACCGGACTTTCGCTCATCAAAGTTGAAAAATGCATTTATTCAAAAAATCCGATCGTCACCATCATCCTTCCACTTAAGCCTTTATCTCTCCGGTGAGAAAAAAAAAGATTTTCATCTTTAACGGTGCAATAAGGCGATACTTCAATATTTTCATCAATTAGTCCGAAGTCCAACAACTGTTTTTTATTTGTAGATTTAAGATCCACAAACCATTTTTGTTTTTGCTCATCAAATTTTTTAAAAGCAACATCAAAATGCTGTGCAACTTCTTCTCCTACTTCAAAATTAGCGTAACCAATGCAGGCTCCAATGTATGCTTTGCAATTGGCACCAATTGTGCCATAGGTTTCCTGCATTTTTTGCAAAGTGTTAGTTACAATAGCCGCAACAGTGCCTTTCCATCCTGCGTGAATAGCAGCAACTGCCTTATTCTTCGTATCGTAAATTAAAATGGGAGTGCAATCAGCAATAGAAATGGCTAAAAACACATTGGGTTTATTGGTTATCAGAGCGTCATAACCTTCGGTGATAATAGGTGCATTTGCTACATATACTTTATTATCATGTATTTGTTTACTGATAACCAAATGTTGAAGACCAACTCCTGATTCTCCAAAAAAAAGTTCACGGTTCTTAATTACGTTTTCTTTCAGATCATTAACAGACATTCCTAAATTCATTGAATCATAAGGAGGAAGACTGACTCCACCCAAGCGGGTGCTTTGTGCGGCTATGATTGGTTGGTCTTTAAAGATAGAAGGGGAAATGATCATATAACAAATGTAATTTTTCTTATGGGGTATGATTACCCGATCCTTTTCTGAACATAATGTTCGATCTTCTCATATAATTCATTCGGGGAAGAAGTCCGCCAGGCAACATCATTTAATTTCCCTCCTGATAAGATATAATAGTCAATATTGGCATGTTGAAATTCATCCAACACATGTTTTCTGAAATTTAAAAATGCGATCCATCCATCTTCCACTTCTTCAAACCATTCCTGATAGTAACAATCGTCAGAAGCATGAAAATTCAATATATTTTCTCCGATCAGAATAAATTTATTTACTCCTTCTTCCATTATTTTTTCAATAACATTACGCTTCAATAACATAATATCATTGTTGATGGCATCATTCCACTCCCCTATCATTTCTATGATCGCATACTTTTGATCATAATCAACAAACAAAATTTTTATGTAAAGAGTAGGAGAATCGATATCATCCCATTGTGGATGAATGAGGTAATTATAAATAGCATTGGTATATTCGAATTCGCTATACTCCCGCTCATAAAAAGGTGATCGCTCATCTTCCGAAGCGATGTAGAGGGCACGCCAATTGTAAAATGGTTCTATATCATGCATGTTACAAAGTATGTTTCTATTTATACGAATTTACAAATAATGAAACAAAACTACCAATGAATAATAAAAATACAATGACGAAGTCGCTTGTATTTTTACAGAAAAAATTATTTTTCAATTAAAACCTTATTGCTTGCTGTTTATTGCACTCCGAACGTTTCCATATTTCAACAACAGTTCGTTTGCTTTTTTGTAAGACACTTTCAATTTCTCAGCGATCATCAAGGTTCCTCTATCAACCAGCTTATTGTTGCTTAATTGCATATCCACCATTTTATTGCCTTCTACCCTACCCATTTTTATCATCACAGCAGTAGAGATCATATTCAATACCAATTTCTGAGCTGTTCCGGACTTCATACGTGTGCTACCGGTAACAAATTCGGGACCTACAATTACTTCAATTTTATGGATTGATTCCTTTGCAACATTACTCGACTTATTGCAAACAATACAAGCGGTAATAATTTCATTTTTATTACAGGCTTTCAAAGCACCAATTACATAAGGGGTTGAACCGGATGCCGCTATTCCGATCACTACATCATTTTTTGTTATTTTGTGTTGCAGAAGGTCCTTCCAGCCTTGTTCTGTATCATCTTCGGCAAATTCAACCGCTTTACGGATGGCTTTATCTCCCCCTGCAATAAGACCTATAACCAATCCTTGTGGAACACCATATGTTGGAGGGCATTCAGATGCATCTAATACCCCCAACCGGCCACTTGTACCTGCGCCCATGTAGAACAAACGTCCGCCCTGCTTCATTTGTTTTACGATGACATTCACTAATTTTTCAATTTTAGGAATTACTTTTTCAACAGCAAGTGGAACCGTTTTATCTTCATTATTAATATTAGTGAGCAATTCCTTCGTACTCATTTTTTCGAGTGTATTGTATTTTGAATCGGATTCTGTTGTTTTTTTCATATTAATTCTCTTGGCTTTCATTGCAAATCACCTGTGGACAATTTGTAAATTCGTAAAAATTCGTTTTTAGTAACCTTATATTTCAAAACCTATTACAAGAATATCATCAACCTGCTCAAAGTCACCTTTCCACTGCTGGTGGTGCTTCATCATCAGTTTATGCTGTTCTTCAAAAGGTTTTTCTTTAATTGTATTTAATATTTCTTTAAAATTTTTGGTCATCATTTTTTTACCATTATCTCCGCCAAACTGGTCGGCATAACCATCGGAACTGATATAGAATACATCTCCCTTATCAGCTTTAATAATTTTATTCGTAAATTTTATTTCATGATCTCTGTCACTTTCTTTTGTACCTATCGACATCTTATCGCCTTTTACTTCTTCAAATTCACCCTTCCTGAATATATACAGAGGGCGCATCGCTCCGGCAAATTGGATCTCATTCGTTTTTAAATTTATATTGCAAATGGCAATATCCATCCCGTCCTTAGAACTATTGTTTGGATTGTTTTGATAAAGTGCCTTGATAACGCCTTTATTAAGCTCATCCAATATTTTTCCGGGTTCTACAATATCATTATCATTTACAATGTTGTTAAGAATATTATATCCAATGAGCGACATGAATGCTCCGGGAACACCGTGGCCGGTACAATCCACACAAGCGATAATTACACAATCGTCTTTAAGAGCGAACCAATAAAAATCACCACTTACAATATCTTTTTGCAAAAAGAAAATAAAACTTTTCGGTAACGATTGTCGGATGTTCTCCAGACTGGGAAGAATAGAGGTTTGTATTCTTTTTGCGTATTCAATACTGTCGGTAATATCTTTATTCTTCTGGCGGATAATTACTTCATTCATTTTTCTTTCGGTAACATCCGTATCGATAATGATCAATTTCTGAAGATTACCCGTTTCACCATAAATAGGTGTAAGTGTAGATGATTCCCATGTTACAGGGCCTTTCTTATTAAGGTTTTTTGATTCGTATACTACTGAACGTTTTTCAGAAATACATTTATCAATGATCGTTTTAATATCGGGGTGATTACTCACTTCATAGATGCTTTCGCCTTTGAGTTTTTTTAATTCATCAAGGGTCATACCGTTGAGTTTTTCAAAACTATAATTCACCCATTCCAATCGCCCCTGTGCATCCATAATGATAATGGCATTGCCGGTTTCCCTTGCAACAATTGATAAGCGCTCCAGCTCAAGGTTCTTCGTTTCAATGATCTTGCTTTGTTTACTAATTTCCTGAGTGCGTAAAGTAACCTTTTCTTCGAGGATACTTTTCTCTCTTTGTAAAGCCTTCAATCGATATTGAATGAAAAAATAAATGATGGATGCGCCTGAACCGATCACCAATACCCAGAACCACCAGCGCTGCCAGATAGGTGTAGCAATTGCAAATGAATACAGCAGAGGCTCACTCCATTTGCCCTGGCCATTGGATGCTGAAATAGAAAAAGTATAATTACCTGACGGAAGATTGGAATAGGAAACAAATTTATTCTCTGTTTCTAAATAATCTTCATCATTCCCCTCCAATCTATAACGAACTTTTACATTTTCAGTGGAACGTAACCAAATGGTTGAAAAATTAAAAACAAAATTATTCTGCCGGTACGAAAAATTTTTGGTTGAATCCAATGGAAAAGACTGGTATTGTACCGTAATACTGTTGAGATGGATCTTTGGACTTACAGTATCGGAAGGCATTTCTGAAGTCCGAAATTTTAAAACTCCTGAATTTGTTCCTATCCAAATATTCCCTTCTTTATCTACAAAACCGGCATTGAGATTGGGTTCTACCTCATTATCAGAAACGGAAAAATAATTTGCTTTGCCTGAATTTATATCCAATTGGTCTATCCCCCTGGAATGGGCAGTAATTACTTTATTTCCTGAAGTTGCAATTATCTGAGAGTTGTTATCACGCAAACCATCAGTAAGAGAGTAATTTACAGCTGCCCCTGCTTTAGTACCTTCAGCAGGATCATATTTATAAATACCGTCCTCACCGGTGCTGAACCAAAGTTTCCCTAACTTATCCTGAGTAATAGAATAAACGGTTTTGCCTTTGAGTTTATTTTTTTCACTCACCTTAGTAAACGAATCCCCGTTGAACATTACCAAACCTTCTCCATCCGTACCGATCCACAACCTGTTCTCTGAATCCGAGAAAACACAATAGATATAATCTCCCGGCAAACCATTCTCGGAAGAATAATTTTTTATTGTCCTGATATTATTATCAAAACTGATCTTGCTAATTCCTCCGCCAAGTGTCGAGATCCAAATATTTCCTTTTTTATCGGCAGTAATAGATGAAACATTATCATTTGCAAGGCCTTGCTTTTGTGAAATATTTTCGTTCCTTTCTGTTATGGGATCAAAACAATTCAAGCCATTTCCATAAGTTCCAAGCCATATTTTGCCCTTATTATCTTCATGGATGCAAGTAATTTGTTTTCCCAAATTATCTTCTGTCGGAAAATAATTTTTAATAACAGTTCCCCCATCAGGCAGCAAAGAATATTTTACCAGCCCCTTATCCGTTCCTATCCAGTAATTATCTTTTTTATCGGCATAAAAAGTAAATGTTTTATCAGAAAGTAAACCATTTTTAGAAGTAAGATAACTGACGCGCCCCTGGCACATTTCTGAAAGGCCTTTCGCTGTTCCTACCCAAAGGTTATCTTCACGATCTACAAAAACGGAATTAACTTCATTATTGAGTAAACCGTTTTTTACATCGATCACTCTTAACAATTCTTTTCCTTCTTTATTTATAGAATAAGTGATCACTCCATTGTCTTTTGTACCAATATACAATGCCCCTGTACTATTGAAATAAAGAGAGGTAACGGTACCATACTTCCACCCCGAAGTGTTTTTGAAACGTTTAAATTTACTTTCGGTCACATCATACCTGCATACCCCGGAATCAGGCATGGCAACCCATATATCATCATTTTTGTCGCATACTAAATTCAAAACAATATTATCAGGTAAGCCCTTTTTCATTGAGATAATTGTAAAAACAGGGGCTGTCGGATTTTTTGTTTCAACATGCGTTATCCCTGCATCTGTACCTGCCCATACATCGTTTTTACTATCCTTCGTTAAGGTGTAAACAAAATCATCACTAAGTCCGTTTTCTGAATTAAATTGCTTGAACTGCTCATCCTTACCATAAAACGAAAGCCCGGAACCATAGGAAGCGATCCACATTCCATGTGTTTCAGTAAATGCAGACACTTTATCGTCAGAAAGTTTTTCGTTGAAAGGAAAGGGTATGAATTTTTTATTTTTGTACCAGGATATTTTTCCATTCTTATGTCCTATCCATAAGGTATTGTCGCTTTGCATATAAAGTGCGGTGATCGCATTATCGATCAACCCGTCTTTATCAGAAAAACGTTTAACATTAACACCATCAAATAAAACCAGTCCTGATGAGGTTCCTATCCATAATTCTGCATCCGGGGATTGCAGCATGCAGGTTATAGATACATCTTTTTTACTGCTTAGTGAAGGGAAATTCCGAAAAGTCTGTGAACACAAAGGTGTGAGCCAGAATAATAAAACAGATAAAAGAAAGAAGAAATTTATTTTGATCTTATAGTTCAAAAGCATGATGCTAATATACTATTTTTTGAGGTTAAATTCGGTCTTTAAATCAATATGCAATAACCTGAGCTAGAGTAATAAAATATTGGAGAGGATGTTCATTTGGGCGTTCCAATTCTAAAAGGAATTGGCGGGCTTTACACTTCAATCTTCCTTACCGCCTATTGGCGGCAAGGAAGGATTTACGTTGCAATCCCTAACGCGGCATTACAGTTAAATACGCGCTTTCGCTTTGGATCTTAAAAATCAATAAAAATAATAATGGAATTATTTTTCGGGAGACATTTCCAGCTTTACTTCAATGGCTATATCATCTTTTACTTTCTGATTAACAATGGTTGGAATTTTTATGTTATAGTCCGCCAAAAGAACATTAAAAACAGACTCAACTGTAATTTGACCGGCTTTAATGGTCATTCTCGATTTTACAATTATTTCTTTTTCCACACCATGTATGGTCATGGAACCTTTTGCACGAATAGGGTAAACACCCGAGGTAGCAAAATCAAGCTCTTCTATTACCTTTCCCTTAAAAGTAGCCATCGGAATTTTATCTGATTCCATATACTTTTCATTAAAATGTGTTTTCTGCAATGGATTGGCGAAACCCTGGAAAGAAGAAATAGGAATTGAAAAGGCAAATATTTTTTTTGAAGCATCAAAAGTACCGGTCAATTTCTTTGATTGAGCTACAATGGTCCCAAAAGGCCCCTTTGTGGTAAATCTCACAATACCATCATTAGAAACAAACAGTTCGCCTTTTTTCAAAAAAGTGAATGATTGCACCAAAAGGCAAACCGATACTAATAAAACCAATACAATTTTTTTCATTATTTTTCAAAAGATATACTATCAAATATAATAAATAAATCAATAGGTTATTAAGGTCCAAGCCCGGACTAATAATTCGCTTTATAAATAAACCAGCCATTTAAAATAAGATAGATCGCCAGCATAATATAGGACGCCCTTTTATCAAATCGCTGTGATTGCTCAATGCGGTTTGTTTTAACAAGCCTCAATGTAAAGGCAGAACATGCAACGGATACAAAAATAAAACACAAGGTAAGGCCATGCAGTGTATCCACTAAAGTAAAAGAGGTGGATTCAGGTAGCGAAGAATCCACAACATATTTATTTCCAATGGCAGCAAATAAGGCACCTACACTTAAGCTAAAACGTGAGTCGATACTATCTCTATGGATAAAAAAGCAAAGAAAAGCCAACAAGAAAGAAATATACATTCCAATAAATAACTTCATGAACAACCACCAGGAATCCCGCTCTATCACTATTTGAACTTTAAAATTGCTGAATTCAGAAATTGGTTTCGTTAAAACAGGCTCACCAAAAGCGGTCTCATATTTCTTTATGCCTGTGCTAATTCTAAAGCTATCAGCAATTACTTTCCAACCTGAAGTGGTCCACTTCGAATAATGGTTACCAACAGTATCTTCCGCAAAAAGCAGATCATCTTTATCATATTGTGAATTTTCTATTGTAAATCTTAATTTCTGACGGTCAAAAGGAAAGTTTTGTATTTTCCATGAATCCTTCATTACACATTGCAATTTCATCAACATGTATATTCTGCCATCATCTAATGTATCTACCGTATAGAACGATTTATCAACAGTTTTTGCCATTGGTACTTCCAGGTACTTAGAGAAATCAAAATCCGGGTTTTTATATTTTAACCATAACCAAAGGTTAATTGTATATTGCTTATCCGCGAAATCAATATCATGTATGCTGTTAATATAAACCCCTACAGAAACGGTATCCGGAGTCTCGGATGCTTTCGCGAAGGAAGAATAGAAAATAATTAAGAAAAAAAAAGCAAATATTTTTTTCATTTTTTTGTTTTTGTTTTTTTTATTAGCTAAGTGATGTTCCAACCAGCGGCTATGCGATTAGAGGATTTACGAAGAAGTATTTGTCCGCAGAGACAAATGCTTACTTAAAAAGACGCACACTAAATGTACTAAAATGCCAGCTTATTGCATAACCAATGTTAGCGGTTGGTTGTTTCTTATTTCCTTTAAATAGCGATCGCAATACATAGTTTGTAAAAAAACACAGTCGTAAATGAAAACTTATTTATTTTAAATTCAAAACACCGTAGTCTAAAAGTCTATAAACACATTTCGTTAACACATGATATAGTACTTCATTGTAGCTCCACAATTCTTTTAACCGAAACTTTTCCATCTAAACTGATTTTCAAAAAATACACTCCCGTACCATAGCCTTTTTCTTTTGCACTGAAATTGTATTTATATTCTCCAACTGTTTGGTCTGCTTTTACAAGTGTTTCAACCTTTTGTCCAAGCGCGTTATATATTTCCAAACTTACATCTGATTTTTTATTTAACCTATACCCTATGGTTGTGTTTGCTAAAAAAGGGTTTGGATAAATAGAGACTAAAATTGAAAGTTCATTTGAAGATGGTATACCATTTGTTATCATGTTCCCTTTAATATTCGAACGGGAATTGTTGAGAGCACGGGTTGGTGTGCAACTGATGCTCCAAACTGTTTCAATACGCCATCTTGCATTTGGATAAGAGGTATAATCAGGGTCGTTGATAGTTAATTGAGAACCTGAAACAGCACTTACAAGTGACCAGTTACCATTGCCATTGTTATCACGGTATAAATTATAGGAAGTCAGTTCTGGAATTGGATTCGCTTCACTTTCTATTTGATAATTGTTCCAATTGAAAGTCCCTCCCGTTTGTGTTACATAAATAGTATTGTGATAAGAACTCAGAAGACTATAATTTCCACAGGTATCACGTATTTGCAATTTATAACGGTATGTTCCGGTATTAGGATCTCCGGTAAATGGAAAATACAAATGTCTTACTGTATCTATCAACATACTCAATGAATCCCTCTGAACTGCCCCAATTTTTTTGTAACTATTTGAAATTGTTTCGCGGTAGACAATAAATGAATCGACATTACTATAAAGCGTTTTATCCCAATAAATAATATTATTTATGGATGCGCTATCTACTGTAACCATGCAAATTGCAGGAGGCTCAGCAAATGCTTTATTCCGAAATACCGATACTGTATAGTCCCAAGCATTCCCTACTTCAAGATCAGCCCTTCCATCTCCATCCAAATCGCATATTGAAACTCCAATGGGATAAGATCCCGTTGCATAATCTATATTCAAGTCAAAATTAGTTGCCCCGTTAGCACTTGTATTTTCTAATACATGAACTACATTGTTAATATTAGTTCCCGACACAGCAATTTCCGGCTTACCGTCTCCATTCAAATCGCCTATTGCAAGGCTACCGGAATTGCTTCCTGTTGCAAAACCCACATTTGCCGCAAAGGAAATTGTTCCACTAATACTTGCGTTTATTAATACAAAAACTGAGTCATAATTTGCCACTGCAAGATCTGGTTTACCATCCCCATCCAAATCACTTATAGCAATGCTTGCAGTTGAATTTGCAGTTGCAAAATCCGCTTTTGAAGCAAAAGCAAAAGTTCCGCTTACACTTGTGTTTTTTAATACTGAAACAGTATTAGAACCTTGATTAGTTACTGCTAAATCGGGTTTTCCGTCTCCATCCAAATCGCCTATTGCAAGACTCAAAGGGCCCGATCCAGTTGTAAAATCCACTTTCGGGTCAAAGGAAATGATTCCGCTTGTACTTGTGTTTCTTATTATTGCCATAGAATTGGAACTATTATTAACTATAGCTAAATCCGTCTTTCCATCTCCATCTATATCTCCTAATGAAACACACCAAGGGCTTGATCCACTAACATAATCTATTTTCGAAGCAAAGGAAATTATTCCGATGGTACTTGTATTTCTTAATATAGAAAATGTATTATCACCACTATTGGTTGCGACTAAGTCAGGTTTTCCGTCTCCATCCAAATCACCTATAGCAAGGCTATTAGGATTATTTCCAGTTGCAAAATCCACATGCTGAGCAAAGGAAATTATTCCGCTAGTACTTGTGTTCTTTAATACTGAAAAGGTGTTATTATTTTGATTGATTACTACTAGATCTGGTTTTCCATCTCCATTCAAATCACTTAAAGCAACACTAGCATCTCCATAAGAATTACCTCTTGCAAAATCAATCTTTGAATCAAATGCACTAGTATTAATTCCACCACCCCCACAAGTAGATGTAAATGTAACGATAAACGGTTTAGCTGAATAAGAAGTTAATCCTGTTGTGAGATCGGTTACAGAAATATACTTGTAGTTTGCACCTATAGGAACAGTAACGTTTAAACTTGTTGTTGTTGCTGTATTTACAATAGCTTTGGTAGCACCAAAGAATACAATATTATTTGTAGGGGATGTATTAAAGTTGGCGCCTGTGATGATTACCACAGTGCCAATCGGACCAGAGGCTGGAAAAAATGAGGTGATGGTGGGTTGAGCAATAACAGCAAAAAAGAAAAAATTAAAAAGAAAAAAAATGTTGAGTCTTATTAGTTGTTTTTTCATGCGTTTTGATTTTTTATTTTTGTTAATTTCTCTTTCAATTAGTACCCTCGATGATGTCTTACAATGACCGCTAACAGGCATAAGAGCAACTAGGTGCGCTTATATGTCTTATGTGGTTTGTATAAGCTACTGATTGCGTTTATCTCGTAATTAGCGGCAATATTTTGTCCATTACTAATGATATTCTATCAAGAAATAAATCAATAAGCCAAATTAGGACCAAGCCAGCGTTCTGTTTCTTCTAGTGTAATCCCTTTTCGTTTCGCATACTCTTCCACCTGGTCTTGTTTTATTTTACCTATTCCAAAATAATGTGATTGTGGATGAGCAAAGTATAAACCACTCACAGCGGCAGTTGGAAACATAGCCATACTTTCTGTCAGGATCATTCCTGTGTTTTTTTCTACATCCAGTAATTTCCAGATAGTTGGTTTTTCGGTATGGTCGGGTTGTGCAGGATAACCGGGAGCCGGGCGAATACCGGCATATTCTTCTTTTATCAGATCCTCATTTTTCAGATCCTCTGCTTTTGCATATCCCCAGAATTCTTTACGCACTTTTTTGTGCATCACTTCTGCAAATGCTTCTGCCAACCTATCTGCTAATGCTTTTAACATAATTGCAGAATAATCATCATGGTCAGCCTCAAAACGAGCCACATGTTCATCAATTCCGAAACCTGTTGATAGTGCGAAGAGCCCAATATAATCAGAAGAAGATTTTGGATTTTGGATTTCGGATTTTGGTAAAATAAAATCCGACAATGCTATATTGTATTGCCCTGCAGGTTTTTTTGTTTGTTGGCGTAAGGTATGAAACATCACGTTTCCTGCTTCTGTTGTGAGTTGTATATCATCCCCTACTGCATTTGCAGGATAAATACCAATAACTGCATTTGCTGTCAACCATTTTTCATCAATGATCTTTTTAAGCATTTTTTGTGCATCGGCAAATAACTTACTCGCTTCTTCCCCACGGGTAGGGTCTTTCAAAATTTTAGGATAGGATCCTTTCATTTCCCAGGAGATGAAAAAAGGTGTCCAGTCGATGAATTCAACAAGCTCTGCTAATGGATAATTATCAAATACTTTGTTACCGATAAATGTTGGTTTTACAATTTCTGTTTTATTCCAGTCGATCGGAAATCTATTTGCACGGGCCTCTTCAATCGAAATAAATTTATTCTGTGATTGTGCATTTTTATTTTGTTCCCGCACCCTGTCGTAATCTTTCGTCACTTCGATCATGAAGGCATCACGCAATTCATTTGAAATTAAACTACTCGCAACAGGTACCGATTTACTGGCATCATTCACATGCACCACCGGCCCTGAATAATGTTGAGCGACCTTCACAGCAGTATGTACTTTTGAAGTGGTAGCACCACCTATCAGCAAAGGCGTTTTAAAGCCTAAGCGTTCCATTTCTTTTGCAACGTGTACCATCTCATCAAGTGATGGTGTTATCAAGCCACTTAAACCAATGATATCTACATTTTGTTTTTTTGCTTCTTCCAAAATTTTATCTGCAGAAACCATTACGCCTAAATCGATGATCTCGTAATTGTTACAAGCTAATACTACACCAACAATGTTTTTTCCAATATCATGCACATCGCCCTTAACAGTTGCCATTAGTATCTTTCCAGCATTTTGTCGGCCATCACCAACAATACCGGCTAATTTATTTGCTTCCTTTTCGGCTTGCAGATAAGGTTCTAAGTATGCAACGGCTTTTTTCATCACACGTGCGCTTTTCACCACTTGTGGTAAAAACATTTTTCCACTTCCGAATAGATCACCCACCACATTCATTCCATCCATCAAAGGACCTTCAATAACGTGTAAAGGACGGCCAAGCTTTAATCGTGCTTCTTCCGTATCCACATCAATATGTTCAACCAAACCTTTTACCAAGGCATAGCTTAAACGTTCTTCAACAGTGCCTTTACGCCATGCTTCATCTTTCTCTGTTTTTTCCTTGGTAATGCCTTTTAATGATTCGGCATGATCCACCAATCGTTCGGTGGCATCGTCTCTCCTGTTCAATAACACATCTTCAACAAGCTCCAGTAATTTTTTATCGATATCGTCATACACCTGCAATTGCGCAGGGTTTACGATGCCCATATCCATTCCTGCTTTTACTGCATGGTATAAAAATGCACCATGTATGGCTTCACGCACATGATCATTACCACGGAAAGAAAAAGAAACATTACTTACGCCTCCACTTACTTTTGCATACGGTAAATTTTCTTTGATCCATTTTGTAGAGTTAAAAAAATCAAGTGCATTCAAACGATGCTCTTCCATTCCGGTTGCAACCGGAAAAATATTGGGATCGAAAATAATATCCTGTGGCGGGAAACCTACCTTGTCCACTAAAATATCATAGGCACGTTTACAAATATCTTTTCTTCGTTGTAAGGTATCCGCTTGTCCTGTTTCATCAAATGCCATCACAATTACAGCAGCACCATATTGTTTTACTTTATGAGCACATTCAATAAATTTTTCTTCCCCTTCTTTCAAAGAAATAGAATTTACAATTGCTTTCCCCTGTACACATTTTAAACCTGCTTCAATTACGCTCCATTTAGACGAGTCTATCATGATAGGCACCCTGGAGATATCCGGTTCTGCAGCGATCAGATTTAAGAACTTTGTCATGGCTGCTTCGCCATCCAACATCCCTTCATCCATGTTCACATCGATCACCTGGGCGCCACCATCCACCTGATCTTTTGCAATAGAAAGGGCTTCTTCGTAATTTCCTTCATTGATCAAACGAAGGAATTTTTTTGAGCCCGTAACATTTGTACGCTCGCCAACATTTATAAAATTACTTTCCGGAGTAAGCGTAAAAGGCTCTAATCCGCTCAGGTGCATCAATGTATCGGCTTTTGGCCTTTTACGTGGTGTGGCCAACTTTGCTAATTCAGCAATACGCTGAATGTGAGCAGGAGTTGTTCCACAACAACCACCAACAATATTTATAAATCCTGCCTGTAAAAAATCTTCGATCTGATGTCCCATGGTGTGAGCATCTTCATCATATTCTCCGAACTGATTTGGCAATCCTGCATTAGGGTAAGCACTCACATAAAAAGATGATTTGGAAGAAAGCTCTTCCAGGTAAGGACGCATGTCCTTTGCTCCCAGCGCACAGTTCAAGCCAACACTTAAAAGATCCACATGCGAAACAGAATTTAAAAATGCTTCTGTAGTTTGTCCTGATAATGTTCTTCCACTGGCATCAGTGATAGTACCTGAAACCATTATCGGCATTTTCCTGTCTATCTTTTCGCAATAATTTTGAATGGCGAATAAGGCCGCTTTTGCATTGAGCGTATCAAAAATAGTTTCAATCAATAACAGGTCAGCACCACCATCTATCAATCCTTTTACCTGTTCGGTATAGGCAACTACCATTTCATCAAACGTAACAGCACGAAAGCCGGGATCATTTACATTTGGTGATAATGAAAGTGTACGGTTAGTGGGCCCTATCGCACCGGCAACAAATTTTGGAATAGAAGCAAACTCCGGAAACTCTTTATAGAACTCCTGTATCGCCTCTTTCGCAATTTTAGCGGATTCGTAATTTAACTCATACGCCAGATCCTGCATGTCGTAATCGGCCATACCAATAGTAGTTCCGCTAAATGTATTGGTTTCGATTATATCAGCGCCAGCCTTCAAATATTCTTTATGGATGGCTTTTATAATATGTGGTTGAGTGATGGAAAGCAAGTCGTTATTGCCTTTCAGATCTTTATGAAAATCGGCAAAGCGTTTTCCGCGATAATCTTTTTCTTCAAGATTGTATTGCTGGATCATGGTGCCCATTGCACCATCAATTACTAAAACTCGTTTTTCTAATTCTTTTCTAATGTCTGTCATAATTTCGCTGACCTCACCCCTTCCCCTCTCCAATTGGAGAGGGGTGTCCGAGAGGACGGGGTGAGGTATTTTTTAATTTAATTTTCCGTAATATATTTTTGTATCGTACTCTAATGTTACTTTTCCCCTGTCCTGAAAACGGTTAAATATTTTTTTCAATACCGACATCATGAAATTAAAATCTTTATGGCCTTCCTCAGGCATATAAGAGGAAGAAAGCACCCTTCCTTTTAAACCTTCATAATCGAAATACTGATAATTATCAAATGATTCTAATGCATAATTTGCTTCTCCAAAAAAATCATTGAATACATTTTCATCTATATTTTTATGATTCACTTCATTATAATCAGTAGCAAATAATTTGATAAAATCTTCGTATGCTCTCAAAAATGGCGTGCTATCTGTTCTTCTGTCGTTCCACATCAAAACTACAATTCCATTCAGTTTCAGAATACGTTTGAATTCAGCTTTGCTTTTTTCTTTGTCAAACCAATGAAATGCTTGTCCGGCAATAATAAGATCAATATCATCGGTTGGCAACATGGTGATTTCGGCAGTCCCATTAATGCTGCAGAAATTTGTATACTCCGTTAATATTCTTTGTGCTGCATCACGCATCTCTTTGTTAGGTTCAACACCATACACCACATTTCCTTCTTTTAAAAACAATTTAGAGGAGATACCTGTGCCGGAACCAATATCGGCAATTACACTATCGGGGGTAAGTATTCCTTCCTGTTTTAAAAAAGCAATTACTTCACGGGGATAATCAGGACGATACTTGATGTAATTATCTACTCTGCTGCTAAAACGGTTTAGTGTATTCATTTTAATTTTCTTTGCAATTGCAACTCTTAAAATTATGAGCCTGTTTAATATTTTATATAAAAGAATAACAACACTTCTTATTAAAGCTAACGCACCTTTCTCGACTCCGTTAACCTTTTACAGCGCCTGGTATAGGGCAAAAAAAAACTCCCCTAACTTTTTACAGTCAGAGGAGATAGAATTATTTTGATTTATTTTTTCAAAAAATTTACTCTGACTTATCTGTTCCAACATTGCTGAGGACAGGATTTAGCACCTTTCCAATGTGGAAGGTTGCTAAGGTTTCATAGGGCTAGTCCCTCCACCTTTCTTGATAAGTTAAAAACAATAATTTTACATAAAAAACAGTAAGATCAGTTTGTTTTAGAATTCTGCTTTCGCAGATGAATTAAAAGAACGAGTACAAATATACTACGAATTACTCTTCAACGAATTACTTTTCTACGAATTACGAATAAAAAAACGAATTACGAATCTACGTTTGTTATTTATAAAGTACAGATCCGTAATTAGTAGGAGATTATTTATTCATTACAACAATTTTCTTATTAACTATTGCATCAGATAAACTGATCTGGATGTTATAAATACCTGAAGTTAATTCAGTAAGATCAACATCTTGTTGCAAATTATTTGGGGCAAATTGTCCTGCTGCAACTACCTGCCCGTTCACATTTACTATTTTGTACGATACAATCTCATTGTTAGCTTGTTTCAAGCCAATAGTAACCTTATTGGAAGCAGGATTTGGATAAACAGTTACAAGGTTATTTCCTTTTTCAATACCTGCAGTTGAAACTGGTCCGGAATCAAGTAAACAAATATCAAAGCCTGGAGAATCCGGAAGGGCAGCTCCAAAATCATACACTCTGATATAATACGTTTTGCCTATTATTAAGTCGTTTGCATTTATCACTTCAGTACCACCTGTAGTTGTTTTATCGGCACAATCAAGGGGCAAACTGATGCAGCTATCTTTTAGCAAAACCACAGCATCAAAAGATTCTGATCCTTTTACTGTAATTGTTTGATTGTTTGCCATTGCCACAAATTTGTACCAAACATCATAAGCTGCTGTGCTAAAGTATGTTTCACAACTATCAGAAGCACCTAATTGAGTAGCGCCCGTAACAGTTCCTGCAGTAAAACTGCAAGTAGAGGCAGCCGTTAAGAGGATTGCATTTGAACAATCGTCATTTGCAGGAGGAGGAGGAGGAACAGATATACAAATATTAAAGTCTGGTGTTTCCGGTTGCGCTGATCCATACGCATATACTCTTACGTAATAGGTATTACCTACAACCAAACCACTACCATTAATTATTTCGGTACCTCCTGAGCCTGAAACATCGGAACAACCTATGGGCGGGCCGGTGCAGCTATCCCTTAATATAATTACAGCGTCAAAAGATAAACCTCCCTGTACAGTAACAGTATTAGTAGTAGTAGTTGCAACAAATTTATACCAAACATCAAAAGCGCTGGTACTTGTGTAGTTACAGCTATCTGCAGGGCCCGACTCTGTGGCTCCGGCAACCGTACCTTGGGTAAAATTACATACAGGACCTGCAATAAGAGTAAATGCGCTGTCGCAATTATCGTTAACTGGAATTGGAGGAGGAAGAGCAACGCAGATCTCAAAATCAGATGTTGAAGGGAAAGTACTACCATAAGCATATACTCTAACGTAATAGGTATTTCCCGGGATCAACGTAGTGTTGTTAATTCTTTCAGTGCCTCCTGAACCGGTATTATCAGAGCAGTCGATACTTGGACCGCTGCAGCTATCTCTTAATGAAATTACGGCATCAAAAGAAGCAGAACCTTTAACAGTGATCGTTTGACCACTAGCTCCGGCAACAAATTTATACCATACATCGAAAGCCGTTACACTGGCATAATTATTACAAGTGTCAGCAGGTCCTGACATGGTAGCGCCCTCAACAGTACCCACAGAAAAATTACATGTAGAATCTACATTTAATAAAATGGCATTACTACAATTGTCGTAAAGAGGAGGAGGAGCCGGAAGCGATACACAAATATCAAAATCAGGTGTTGAAGGTATGGCTGCCCCATACGTATGAACTCTAATGTAATACGTGTTACCAACGATCAAATTGGTATCATTGATTATTTCAATACCACCAGAGAAGGTGTTATCAGCACAATTAATGACACTACCACTGCAGCTGTCTTTCAGAATAACAACTGCATCAAAAGATAAAGCTCCTTGTACCTTAATAACATTATTAGTAGCTGTTGCTGTAAATTTATACCAAACATCAAAAGCCGTTGCACTTACAAAAGTACCGCATGTATCAGGCGCTCCGGACTGGGTAGCACCTGCAACAGAACCAGAAACGAAAACACAAGAAGAATCCACATTTAAAGGTATGGCATTTGCACATTCATCATTAATTGGAGGAG
Organism: Bacteroidia bacterium; assembly: GCA_030654175.1. Classification (GTDB taxonomy): domain Bacteria; phylum Bacteroidota; class Bacteroidia; order 2-12-FULL-35-15; family 2-12-FULL-35-15; genus 2-12-FULL-35-15. The sequence continues at coordinate 310,784 of JAURXZ010000008.1, read as the reverse complement.
GAGCAGGAAGAGACACACAAATATCAAAAGTTGGAGTTGTAGGTAACGCATTACCATAGTGATATACTCTTATGTAATAAACGTTCCCGGCAATTAAACCAGTGGTAGGTAATATTTCGGTACCTCCAAAACCAGTATTATCAGAACAATCACTAACGGTTCCACCGCAACCATCCATTAATAAAACCACAGCATCAAAAGAGCCTGAGCCTTTTAAAGTAATGATCTGACCGTTTGCTCCGGCAGTAAATTTATACCATACATCATAAGCAGTTAAACTTGTAAGACCGTTACAAGCAGCTGCAGTGGTCGACTCTGTGGATTGATCCACTGTTCCGGAAGTAAAAACACAAGTGTTATTTACAATAAGGTCAATTGCATTTGCGCAATCATCATTACTTGGAGCAGCAGGCATAGGAGGTGGAGCTGCAAACAATACTGTGTTTTTAAAATTCTCTTCAAAGAAAGGGACGATCTTTGCCTGGATCACCCCGGAAGTTTGAAACAAATAAAGAGTGAAACCGATCAATACTATTTTTATGTAATTCTTCATCATTGGTTAATTTGATAATTTGTTAATATGATAATTGGAAATTTTTGATCGTTTGAAAAAAGCTCCTTTTTAATTGAACCTTTTCAAACGATCAAAATGATTTATTGTATCACTACTCTCTTGATTATTTTTGTTTGACCTGATCTAAACAGTACAGTATATACGCCTTTAGCAGGATTAACGTTATCAACTGTAAGTTTAATTTCCCCGTTTACAGGTATAACAACAGTAGAATAAATTTCCATGCCAACCATATTAATGATGCTGATGTTCACTTTTCCTTCAGGGAAAATAGTTGATGATCGTATATTGAAATAACCAGAAGAAGGATTTGGATAGATCTGTATGCTATTCGCTAAATCTGTTTCTTCAATTCCCACACCAGAACAAGAAACGTAAGCCGGTTGAGAACCAACAATACAACCATTGGTGTTATCAGTTACATATATTGAATAATAGCCAGGTTGATTAGCAGTATAGAACTGAGCAGTAGCTCCAACAATTGGTGTTCCTGAGATATACCATTGATAAGAAACATTGGAAATTTGATTTGCAGCAAGTGCACATCCAACTGACTGCATAACAGGTATTGCAGGACAAATAACCCCAGTTTGAGTAATTGTATGTATCTGACCGGCAATTGTTATTGTTCCGGTTCTTTGCGCTGTGCTCGGACTAACAGATACAGTGAAATTAACCAATCCACTTCCTGAGCCTGTATTTCCGGAAGATATAAATATCCAGCTGTCATTGGATATTGCAGTCCAGCTACACCCATTTGCTGTTGTAACAGTTACGGACCCGGTACCACCGGCAGAAGTATATGACTGAGTAAGCGGTGCAATGGTATAAGTACAAGCCGAAACCCCATTTTGAACCACATTATGAGTCTGACCCGCAATTGATATTGAACCTAATCTCTGAGTTGTACCTGTATTAGCAGATACAGAGTAGCTTACCGAACCATTTCCTGAACCGGTACTGCCAGATGTAACAGTGATCCACGCATCATTGGAGGTAGCTGTCCAGGCACATCCAATTGCAGCTGTAACGTTCACTGTTCCGGTTCCGGCTATTGAAGTGAAAGATAACGCTGTTGGAGCAATGGAATAAGTACAATTGATACCGCTTTCAGTAACAGTATGCGTTTGACCTGCCACAGTTATTGTACCTGTAAGCTGAGTAGTTCCGGTGTTGGCAGCAACTGTATAATTTACTGTTCCATTACCTGATCCAGTACTACCGGAAGTGATGGTTATCCAAGGATTATTAGATGTTGCAGTCCAGGTACATCCGGCAGCAGCAGTAACGTTAACCGATCCCAGGCCACCAGAAGATGAGTAAGATAAGGTTAATGGAGAAATAGCATACGAGCAAGGTGTAATACCACTTTGAGTAACGGTATGTATTTGTCCGGCAATAGTTATTGTTCCTACTCTCTGTGCTGTACCAGTATTAGCAGTGATAGAATAGGTTACTGTACCATTTCCTGAGCCTGTGCTTCCTGTTGTTACAGTTATCCATGCATCATTTGAAGTTGCAGCCCAACCACATCCTGCTGCTGCAGTAACCGTTACAGTTCCTGTACCAGCTGTGTTTGGCAATGATTGATTAAGAGGAGCAATTGTAAATGTACAGGTTGTATTTCCGCTTTGAGCAACGGTGTATGTTACGCCAGCTATTGTAATTGTACCTGTACGTTGCGCTGTACCCGTATTAGCTGATACAGAATACGTTACAGATCCGTTTCCGGTACCTGTACTACCAGATGTTACCGTTATCCAACTATCATTTGAAGTTGCAGTCCAGCTACAACCACTTGCGGCAGTCACATTAACAGTTCCAGTTCCTGCAGCAGATGTAAAGGAGAGACTGGTTGGAGCGATGGCATAAGTACAAGCAGTTGCTGTATGAGTAACACAGATCTGGAAACTACCGGTTCCTGCACCGGCACTAAAGTGATAAACACGAACCAGGTAAAGAGACCCAACGGTTAAGCCCGTTAAGTTTGCTGTTTCTAAACCTGCACTTCCACTAATGTCGGAACAAGCTATATTGTCGCCAGAACAAGAAGTTCCGGTACGAACATCGATAACAGCATCAAAACCTGCACCACTTTGAACCTTAACAGTATGGCTTGTAGCTAATGCGGTAAAGGAATACCATACATCATCATCTCCTGTACCAACACATGTACCTGGAATTGACTGTGTAGCTCCTGTAGTGGAACCACTTGTATAAGTACAAGTAAGAGCTGATGTTAAAGAGATGTCGGCTGAGCAAAGATCATTTGCAGGAGCAGCAGGAACTGTGTGAGTAACACATATCTGGAAATTACCTCCTCCGGCACCTGCACTGAAATGATAAACCCTTACCAGGTAGGTTGAACCAACAGTTAAACTTGTAAGAACAGCAGTTTCTAATCCCGCGGCTCCGGTAGCATCTGTACAAGAGATATTGGTCCCGGAACAGGACGAACTCGATCTCAGATCAATAACCGCATCAAAACCTGTACCTCCCTGAACCTTAACAGTATGAGAGGTAGCAACAGCGGTGAAAGAATACCATACATCATCATCTCCGGTACCAGTACATGTACCTGTTACAGATTGTGTAGCACCGGTTGTAGAACCGGAAGTATAATTACAAGTAAGAGCGGATGATAAAGATATAACATTTGAACAAAGATCGTTAGGAGGACCTGCCGGTGGTGTATGTGTAACACAGATCTGGAAACTACCGCCTCCATCACCTGCTCCATAATGGTAAACTCTTACCAGGTAAGTAGTACCTATTGTTAAGCTTGTTAAATTTGCTGTTTCCAATCCTGCTGCCCCGCTTGCATCCACGCACATAATGTTAGTTCCTGAACAAGAAGAATTTGATCTGATGTCGATAATGGCATCAAAGGCACCAGCGCCTTGCACCTTAACAGTGTGGCTTGTTGCCTGAGCTATAAAACTATACCATACATCATCATCTCCGGTACCAGTACAAGTGCCGGTAATAGACTGTGTGGCATTTAAAGTAGAACCTGTCACATAACTACATGTAAGTGAGGAAGATAAAGAGATAGCATCAGAACAAATGTCATTTGGAGGCCCGGAAGGGGCCGTATGAGAAACGCAAATATCAAAATCTCCGCCTCCATTACCTGTACCGAAGTGGTAAACACGCACCACATAAGTTGCGCCAATTACTAAACTGGTAAGATTTGCAGTTTCCAGACCATTAGCAGCACTGTTATCCACACACTGCATATTGCTTGCAGTACATGCAGGAGCATTTCTAATGTCAATAACAGGATCGAAGCCACCATAACCTTGTACTTTAACAGTATGCGTATTTGATTGTGCAACAAATCGGTACCACACATCATCATCACCGGTACCAACGCAGGTACCAGCCATTGTTTGAGTTGCACCAAACGTAGAACCGGTTTGGTAAGTGCAAGAAAGAGAAGATGTTAAACTTATAATATAACTGTTATCACAAAAATCATTAGGAGGACCTGATGGTGCAACATGTGTAACGCAAATATCAAACTGTCCGCCACCTTCGCCTATACCATAATGGTAAACTCTGATCAAATATGTTGACCCAATTGTTAGCCCAGGAACTGTTAATGTTTCTAACCCAGCAGCTAAAGTTGCATCTATACATGCAATATTAGTTCCCATACAAGAGCCGGATCTAACGTCAATAACAGCATCATAGGATCCATAACCCTGAACCTTAATGGTATGGCTCGTTGCTTGCGCAGTAAATTTATACCATACATCATCATCGGCTGTTCCTGTTCCCCCACATGTTATTGCAGCTATTGACTGTGTGGCGGCAGAAACTGAGACAATGGTGTAATTACAGGTAGTAGAAGATGTTAAAGAAATAGCACTAGCGCAGGGATCATTAGAAGGTTGCGCATAAGCATTTTTAAAATGCAGCGTAAATAGTGCTATAAAAATTAAAACAAGTAGTGTTTTTTTCATAATGGCTAATATTAGATTATGGCAAATGTATAAATATTAAATTATATTTTTAACATAATTTGGCATGTTTTTATTCTATTTCAGCGATAGTTTTAAAACATTCATTAGCCATTGTACCAAAATGAGATCAGGAAAAAAACACAAAAAAATGGAGGGATATCAAAAAAAACAGGGCTAAGATTGGCCTTTCAGAGCAAAAGGGAAATCCAGAATAGATTGTATGTACTTAGGCTAAATTAAAGAATAAATTCTTTTAACGGAATGATAATTATCAGCGTCATTGCGAATCATGCTTTGGGGCATGTTGAAGCAATCATATTTCAAAAAATGAGATTGCTTCAGTCGTTAAAGCTCCCTAGCAATGACGGTGACAATTGAAATTTCCTTTTAATGAAAACCCTTCAACTGAAAGTGATCGTTTTAAACTACCTAAAATAAAACAATAAAATTCGTCAACTGGGCTTTTGAACATTAAGGCTCAAGGAGGTTTTCTAATTTTATTGAGCTAAAGCACGCTAAAATTCGATCTTCATTTCTTTCTGAAGGCTCTCCCCCATATTCATCCTGGCAAAATAAGTTCCAGGATTCAGATCTCTTGTCCGGAAAGTATAATATAATTTACACTCTCCTTTTTCATGTGATATATCTTTAAAAAGCAATTGAACCAAACGACCATTTGCATCATATATTCCAATGGTTACTTTTCCGTTTACAGGAACAGAATAATCAAAAATGCCCTCAATTTTTGTAGCTCTTCCAATAACATGGTTATCGCTTTCCCGATTGTAGGTAATATCGTAAGGTGGTATTACACGACCTGTTAGCTTTGAAACAAAATTTCGCAAAGCTGTTACCACTTCTTTTTCTCCTCCTGAAATACTTGCCAAAGAATTATTATCTGATAGTGTCCAAACAGCTTGTTGCGCGGTGTGATTTGAATAATATTTATTTTTCTCAATGTAGTATGCCAATTTTATTAAGTTGGTATCGGCCATCTTACCAACTTCATAATCAGAATTATTTTGAGGTGATCCGTTATGCGCCTGGCAACACATTCCGAATACATTTACCGATCTTAATTGATTGGCAGCAACAAAAAACTGTTCGGACTTTGTTACCAACAGATCCTGTTCATTATTATTTTTTGAATCCAGTATCCGACCGGCTTCTATTTTCAGATCTAACTTTTTGTTTGTCAGATTTTTTATTTTCATTTCAATAACATCACCAACATGGCCCCCCTTGGCCTTAAATGAAAGTTTTATTAATCCTTTTTTTGCCGCTTCTTCAATTGAGAATACAGCATTGGCGAATACAGGAACTTCTGTAATACTTAAAGCCAACACAATTAAATTGATTGATTTAAAAGATCTCATGGGGCCCCCTTTTTTTTAGAATTTTATTCTATAACGGAGGAAATGAGGTAAGATACATACGAAGACGAAACTATTTTTTCAACCAATTCCACACCAATTGTTCAAAACCGATGTAAACCCCATCATCACGCACTTCTATGGGGTAGGTCTGAACAAAATCACCTAATCCACTTTTAGCCCTGCCAGTTCTCAGATCAAAATGATAACGATGTACAGGGCATACAACACTGCCTTCAGCGGTGCAATAGCCATTGCCAAGGGACGCCCCGTTGTGAGGACATTTATCATTTACCGCAAAAAAGCCATCAGCTGTGCGTGCCAAACAAATTTTTTTTCTCTCAACATTTATGGTTGTTACCCTTCCAACCGCCACTTGCGCATTGATAGCATCAATTGAATCGAATACCTTATGCCAGTTTATTTTTTTTCTAAAAAACATAGTAATCAATTTGAAAATGCGGGTTCTTTATGATTTATAGTGGGCAATACCAATTTTAGTTAGATTATAATTAACAAAAAACTGTGTGTTTTTCTTTTTTCTTAAAAAAAAAAACAAAAATTCAAGAACAAACGATTGCTCCACACAGGCTACACGGCATCGTCCCGCAGTACTGCGGGATTCACTCCTCACGCACTTTTCCATAAATTTATTTTGTTTAAATAACATTTTTTTCTTTTAGATAGCTTAATTTGGTTACCCATTATATTCCACTAACAAACAAAATTTGAAAATGGTGGTAATTTGGAAATAGTGGTAATTTGGAAATTTATTAGCTCATTTTAAAATTAATTCACTTCAAATCAGTTGATAATTTATTTATTACTTTTCTTCCGTTGTAACATTGAATAATCGAGGTAATACAGCACTTTAATGGAGAAACTATTTGTTTGAGGAGAATTGATTGTTTGCTCAATGTCATTACTAAATTGTTTAATAATAACATCACCGCTTGTATAAATGGCATTTTTCCAGACAAAACTCATTTCACTGCCACGGGAAAATTGCCAGGTATAAACCAGGTCAATATTAAATGCATTGAAATTTACATTTGAATTACCTGCGTAGAGTGCATCGTCAATTAATAAGCCATTGTTGTTCAACGTATAATATTGCTTGTATTCCGCCTGTGACCAGTAATGCCTGCATCGCAATGTTAACGACATTTTATTGGTAAAAATATAAGTAGCATTCAATTGATTTGTAGTGGTAAAAACATTCCTTCGTCCGAAATTAATGAATTGGGTTGTTTCATTGAAATTTACAAAACCGATGTTATCATTCAGATAATCTCTGTGAAAATTATAAATAAATGATAATTTATTGTTCACTCGATAACGAGGAGCAACTCCAAATGAAACATTGTACCGGTTATTTTCATCAAAATACCTGTAACTAATATTTCCATCAATGGCAAAGCGTTTACGGTAGTCGGAAGAGATCCAATACGAAAGAGAATAATTTTTCGGATAAACATAGTAATGACCTGCTATCCTTGGTTCCCAATGATCTAGGGTGGTTAAAGGTGAAAAATTAAATCCTCCTCCGGTAGATAAATAAGACTTTGTAAAATTGGCATAACCATTTCCATAAATGGTCAAATTCCAAAACATATCCGGTTTATATAAGCGGGAATATCCAATACCTCCATCAATGGAATATTCATTTAATTTCCAAACCGGTGTGTAAATATTATAACTCAAATTTAAAGAAGTTTCTACCGTATTATTGATGTATAATATGGCCAGATCGTTCGGATCAAATTTATCACTTTTTACTGCAACATCTGCATTATATAAAAATGAACCACTTATTTTTCCGACTGATGCATTATAGGAATAACCCAGATCAGGTTTAGAAAAACCTGAATAATAAAGCTGACTCAATGCACCGTTTCCATTTATACCATACTTATTTTTTTTGTTGGTAAACTTAAATGCAGTAGCAGTAACATTTGCATCATAAATGCCGCCATCACGGGTAACATTGGTATTTATCAAACTGATGTATGAATTATTTTTTAATGCCTGATCAAGTACAAATACATTATAATTGGTTAATGGCTGGGTTAATACTTTACTTTCTACCCCATTTGAATCAGTAATTACAGCGTAGGTATCGGCAGTGGTTGCATTAAATATTCCAATTCCAAGGTTGTTTTTTGTACGTCCTGATACTTTTGTTGCATTGATCAACTGTGTACTTGCGGGGTTACTTTTAATAGTTTCGCCTTCTTTTAATTGCAGATTATAGTTTATAGGTGTCCCACCAATTCTTCGTGAATAAAACAATCCTCCTTTGTTAAACAACTCGGTACCTTCTGTAAAAAACTGACGGTTCTCATTATAAAGAACCTCGAACGGAGAAAGGTTAAGCACTTTGTTATCGCTCTGTACCTGGCCAAAATCAGGCACAAGGGTCATGTCCATTGTAAAACTTTCGTTTATACCATATTTAATATCCATTCCTCCATTCAAAGAATAGGAATTATTACTTTGTCCGGGTTTATTGAATGGATAATTTTCGATGTAAGAAGAGATATAGGGTGTTACGGATAAACGAACAGGAGATTTAATATTTGAGATCCCAAGCAGATCACCGCTTTGATTGATCATCCCGTTCACTTCCGGTTTTACTTCGTTCCAGAAATCAACACAGCGGGTTTTACGAACTTTCCTGATAAAATTTACTCCCCACTTTTGTTCATCTACAATTGGAAACCGTAATGCAGAATATGGAATTTTAAACTCTACTGCCCAGCCCTTTTCATTTATTTTTATTTGACTTTGCCAAACAGCATTCCAATTAAAATCCTGTCCGTTAGACGAATATCTTGCATCGATCTGAACTCCCGCTGAAGTAACGAAAAAGCCATACCCATTTATATCATCGTTATAGGTATCTAATATCAAACCAAACAGGTCTGAATTGGCTTCATTATCGCGCTGGCATAATTCACGTAAAATACTATCCGGCTGATTATCATACATCATTGCCCCAACATACATGGCAACATCATCGTAAACAATTTTGACCTCCGTTTTGCGCAGTGCGGGTTCCCCTGGTTTAAGGGCTCTTTGAATGAAATCGGTTGCAGATATTCCTTCTTTCCACGCTTCATCATCCAGAACACCATCAATTTTCGGCACCTGCATTACACGCAATGCCTTCACCTGTTTTATTTCCTGGGCAAATGAAAACGTTATCAATTGAAAAAATGATATGAATAAAAAGAGGCGTTTCATAATTGGTAATGATGAAGCAATAAAAAAGCGTCCCGATAATTAATCAGAACGCTTTTTTACATTTTTATTTATTATAAAACAATGTTAAACGCATGTCCGCTAATAGTAACAGTTGCATTTGCATCGCAGGTTCCATTCCCAAAATCAATGGAACGAACCGGTTTTCCGGATGGTGTAAATTGCAACACACCGCTTTTAATATAAGGGCAACCTATAGCAATTTTTAAATTGGTAGCAGTTTCAGTAAAGGAAGTACCATTTGCCTGAGTTCCGCTTGCATTACCGTTAATTAAATAAACATCATCATCAAATGCTGAAGTTCCTTCTCCCTCAATCCACTCTCTTGTACGGAAGGATTGCCAGTTAACCACTCCCCCACCATTGGGTTTGGTAATTTTACCCCCTGCTACTTCAATTGTATAATTTAAATGACCATTGCTATTATGCCCATTATTGGTAATAACGTGGGTACCTTCCACATGATTATCATTTACATAATATTGATAAAATGTAATGATATGTTTATTTGCTGATGAAGAATCATTGTAAGCCTGTAAAAGCGTACCCTGGCCGGAAAAATCAATAATGATAGAACCTCTTCTTGTTCTTCCGTCACTGCAAAGGCAGTTAGTTGTACCAAAATCAATTTTAACTGTATGTGAACTACCATTTGTAGTAGGTGTAATAGTTGCACACTGACTTAAAATGCCTCTTATATCAGAGCCATTATTAGTTGATGAATAAGAAATTAAACCTCCTGCAGCTCCCTGGTCAGAAATATTACTTACATCATTAAAAGTTCCCTGAGCCAATGCATTATCTGCAGCGCCAGAAGTATCGCTATCTAAACCAATTCGTCCGTCCTCTTTTTTTCTACAAGCGGTAAAAACCATTCCTATGGTAATTGCAACCAAAAGGTATTTTATAGATATTTTTGTTTTCATACTTTTTTGTTTTAGGTTCTCGATTAAGCTGGAACTGATATTATTAAAATTAATACGATATCATTTACGAATATACTGAAGTTTTATCTAAAATTCCAACGATTGCGAATAAAGACGAATTACAGTTACTAATAACGAATCGTTATCCGTAAACTTTTAGACTCTCACTCCAATAATTAAAACATCATCCACCTGTTCCAAATTACCCTTCCATTTTGAAAAGGTGGAATGCAAAATCTCTTTTTGCTCCTCCATTGATTTTGTTTGTATTGAAAGTAATAATTCCTTAAGCGCCTTATATTTGAATTTTTTTCCTTGTGCTCCTCCAAACTGATCGGCATAACCATCAGTAAAGGTGTAAACAATGTCACCTTTTCGTAATCCTAAGGTATTTATCGAAAATGGTTTTTGTTCACCATAATGCATTCCAACAGGCATTTTATCGGGTTTAAATCTGATCAGATCATTGTTGCGAATAACCCATAATGGATTGTTGGCACAGGCAAAACGTAACCATAAATGTTTAAAGTCATAAATACATAATACAGCATCCATTCCATCCTTACTCTCCACTTCAGAGCCTTCGGGATTTAATGTAGAGATTATCTGGCTGCGGACATGCTCTAATATTTTTTCGGGAGAATCAATTCTTTTTTCAATTATTGCTTCATTCAGATAAGAGATGTTCAATAAACTCATAAAAGCTCCAGGTACCCCATGGCCTGTGCAATCAGCGGTAATTATTACAAACTTATTATCGATCACATTTGCCCAGTAAAAATCACCACTTACAATATCTTTGGGTTTATATAAAACAAAATATTCGGGAAGGTGTTTTTTCAATAAAGAATCGCTTGCAAGCAATGCATGTTGTATTCTTTTGGCAGAGTGAATGCTATCCGTAATTTCACGATTCTTTTCATGAATGATATTTTCTGCCTGTTTTCTTTCCGTGATATCGGTATCAATAACAACCAGATTTTTTATGTCACCATTTTCATTTAATATTGGAGTTAGTGTGCTTTGTATCCATAATTTACGACCATCCTTTGAAATATTCTGTGATTCATAAGAAACGGTTTGTTTGCTGCCAATACTTGCGTCCACTTTACTTTGTATATCAGGATTATGGCTTATTTCCTGGAGAGTTGCACCTTGTTTTTTCCAGTCATCCAGTGTATATCCTAATAAACGGACCATTCCTGCGTTTACCCATTCTAGTGTTCCATTGGGACCACATATGATCACTCCGTTATCGGTTTCGCTTGCTACAATGGAGAGTTTTTCCAATTCGATATTTAATCTTTGTTTTTGACGATAACTTCTAAAAACAAAAAGAGAGAACACAACCACTAAGAGAAAACCTACACCAACAGACGACAAATAAAAAAACTGTCTTTGTTTTTCTTCCTTTGCCTGGGCATCTTTTTTATCTTGTTTTGCTTTGGCTTCTCCTTCCCTGTTTTTAAACTCTAACTGCATTTGTTTTTTTAAGATCGATTTCTGCATTTCTACATTATTTATCTTATCGGAAGTCAATTTGAATAAGTCCTGCATCTTCATTGCCTCTTTGTATCTTTGGGCTGCCCCCCCCATATTCCCAGAGGCAAAAGCTGATTCTCCCATCTTTTTATAAATTATACTCAGCCGCTCGCTCGCATTGCGAATGTGTTCGGGAAATTGTAATTCACTAGCTATTTTCAAAGATCCCAGGCAATGTTCTTCAGCCTTTTTTAATAAATACTCTGCTTTATTCTTATCCAGAGGAGAACTCGCCTGCTTTAAATAAATACCACCAATGTTACATGATATTATGGCAATACTCCCTTTGTCACCTATTTCATTCCATATGTTTAAACTCTTTTGATTCCATTCCAATGCTTTGTTTAATTTACTTCTGATTGAATCTGGGTTTTCTTCATGTTCGGCTTGCTTGTCGTATATATAACCGATGTTATTCAAAGCTTTAGCAATGCCAGCTTTGTTTCCATTCTCTTCCTGTATCTTTAAACTTTTATTATAAAATTCCAATGCTTTACTAAAATATTCTTCTTTAACTGAAGCTTCCAAAAATAATACACCCTTATCTTTGTATAGAGTACCCAAACCATTTAGCAAAATGGAAATGCCATTTTGGTCTCCAACTTCTTCTAATATTTTTAAACTTTTCCGGTAAGTCTCCAATGCCTTTGGAAAATTATTTTGGATGCTATACACATGACCTATGTTATAAAGAGAGATCCCGACTCCTTGTTTGTCGCCAATTTCATCCTGTATCTTCAAACTCTTGTTATAATATTCCAATGCTTCCGGAATATCCCCCTGGTTAAAGTACATAAGACCAATATTATTAAGAGAGATCGAAGCTCCTTGTTTGTCACCAATGTCGTTCTGTATCTTTAAACTTTTTTTGTAATACTCTATTGCTTTGCGGTTATTACCCTGGATATTATAGATTCGTCCAATATTATTGATGGAGTTGGCAATACCAAATTTATTTCCAATTTCTTCTCTGATCTTCAAGCTCCTGTTATACCAGTCCAATGCCTTAGCAATATCACCTTGCTCTTTGTAAACATAACCGATGTTATTCATGGCACCAGCTTTGGTTATTAAGAAAGATTGTTTTTCGGAAGCATTTGCTTTATTTAATCCGGCATCGGCAATCTGTATCGCTTTGAAACAAAGAGGTAGTACTGTATCAATATCAGATAAATAAAGCTCTTCAGAAAGGGTTAGATATACTGAGGCTCTTGTGGTATCATGCTTTGCTTTTTGCAAAACCTTTTGCAAAGAGTCAATTTTTTGGTTGAGCGCTGTCAATCCATTATTTTGCTGGGCAGAACAGAAACTAAAAATAAATATCCCAACCAAGCAAAGGTTAATTTTTGCAGTTAAGAAAAAAGATAAAGAGAAGTAATTCGGTTTTTTCATTAATGATATTTTCAATTACGGACAATGAATAAAAAACGAATTTATGAACCAGAGTTTGCTATTTCAATATGCAGATTCGTAAATTCGAATAGATCGGTTATCCGCAGCTATTTTATTTAAACTGTTTGTTACTTACTTCTTCATCAAATTGAAGTTCGATAGTCTCGGCTTTTATTTTTTCTTGGCTCGCTTCAGTAAATGTTTCATTCCATTTGATCATCATTTCCACTTTTTGCATATCCATTGCGCTGCCACCCTCCATACGTTCCCAATGCAGGTTAAATGTTTCATCCTGGCCTTTCATAAGCATAATAGGTTTTAAATTTGCAAACAAGCCTACCTTTACTGCTGCATATTCATGTCCATCAGGCATTTTTACGGCAACTTTTGCCGGTGAAACAAACCCGATCTTATCTCCATTGTAGGCGCATTTAAATTTAACATCCGTGGCATCACTTTCTTTGTATAATTTAACCATAGAACAACTGAAAGCGCCAACTTTAAATTCGTTTTGAGATGCAGGTAATCTAAAATCAGGAACACTGATCCCCGCATTAGCAGTTGATACTTTGTATAAACCATCTAATACAAATGAATAACTTTTAATGGTATTGGATTGTGGATTTTTCACATTAATAACTCTGAAATCGGATTCATTGGGCCCGATTATCAATGTCTTTTCCTTAGGTTTCAGTTCCTTACCATTAATTACAAATTTGCTTTCTTCCGGTTTATAAATAATGTAGTCGCTGGTTGTGTTGGTAATTTTTAATTTGAATTTTGTTTCAGCCTCCGTTGATACAGCATTATCAATAGTTATGGTAAGTCCATTGATCTCTGTTTTCGAATCTTTATAAAAAAGCTTGGGGTATTTTACTTCTTTCTGTGCTATTGCAGTGCTTAAGGTACATGTTGCGAGGAATACGAGTATTACTTTTTTCATATTTATACGATTGGGGGTTTATAAAATTATTTATTCAAATGTAGTAAAATCATTTTTATGGTTAAAATCAACGGGTAATTTAAATATAATTTAAAGAGGGCCTTAATCAACACATTTATTAACTGCTTCATCGCTGCTCCAATCGTACCCTTCCAGCTTACTCATTATAACCACACCTTCTTTGTTAAGTAAATAAGTAGTAGGGAATACACGGATATTTTGCTCCCTGAGCGTTTTAACAGACTGGTAAAAATCGAGTGTATTGCAGTATTTTTCTTTAAAATGATCAATTTTCTCCCAACTTTCATCACTTATCATCAGTACAACCAATTTGCTCTTCCCTACCCTTGCCTGGAGGTGATCGATAGTAGGGAGTTCTTTGATACAATCGCTGCACCAGGTTTGAAAATAACTTACTAAAACATATTGGCCTTTGAAATCAGCAATTTTTATTGTCTGGCCCTGCTCATTTTTCACATCATTTTCATAAGCAGGTAGGGATGGCGCTTTTTTATACCCATTGTAAAACCAAAGCCCTGCTGCAATTGCAAAAATGCTGATAAAAACGATAAAAATATTTTTTGAATTCATCATAAAGTTCAGTGTATTACAAGATAAAAATTCAGATCCCTAATTTAAAAACCATGCTGTGATATCATCCAGATAAGGGCAGTCATTGCAGCACCACCTAATTCCAATTCACGTTTGTTTATATTTTCAAAAATATCGGTAGGGGCATGATGATAATCGAAATAGCGTTGTGAGTCGGGCATTAATTCAAAACAAGGCACTCCTGCATTTTTTAGAGGTGCAATATCCGCTCCGCTCCCATCCCGATCGAAGTTATATATTCCGTAAGGTTCGAATAAAGGCCTCCAGCTTTTTAATTTAGCTTTTACCTGGAGTGTTGCATCGCTGCTAAAGCCACGTGGAGAGAAACTTCCTGCATCAGATTCAATGGCTGCAATGTGTTTTTCGTTGTTCAACGTTGCCATTTCCGCATATTTTTTTCCACCACGTCCACCATTTTCTTCATTCATAAATGCAACAGCCCGAATGTTACATTTTGGCTTTATGCCCAATGCTTTAAAAATACGGATCACTTCAATGGACTGAACAACACCCGAACCATCATCATTCGCGCCCTGGCCGGTATCCCATGCATCTAAGTGCCCGCCTACAACAATATACTCATTCGATTTTTTTGCAGCGCGAATTTCTCCCACCACATTGTATGATTTTTCGTCAGGTAACGTCTGACAGCTCATCTTTAAATAAAACATCAAATTTTTATTGGTCTTCAGATTTTCGCTTAGCCAATTGGCTCCATTTGTGCTGATGGCACAGGCCGGAATTTTATTGATACTATCTTTATATCCCATCACTCCGGTATGCGGATTGTCGTCCTGTAAAAGTGTGCATGAACGAACTACAACTCCAAGTGCACCATATTTAGCTGCTTCTGAAGCACCTGCCCAACGAAACATAACTGCATCACCGTAGGCATTGAAGGTTTCAATTTGTGTAGGATCCATTGGACTGTTAAAGAAAACGATCTTGCCTTCCACTTTTGCTTTTCCCAGTTTTTCTAACTCTTCAAAACTTTTCACCTCAATAACGGGTGCAGTAATACCTTTGGCTGGTGTAGCAATGGAACCACCCAACGCACAAACAGGGACTTCCTTAGAACTACCTGTTACTACAGAAATTATTTTTGCGGATTCTTTCTCACCACGCACCCAATGCGGCACCATACATTCCTGTAAATAAACAGTATCTGCTCCGGCCTCTTTCATTGCTTTGTATGTCCATTCCACGGCTTTTTGCGCTTCAGGAGAACCACTTAATCGTCCGCCAATTTTGTTTGATAAATAATCGAGGTTAGAATAACTTTTGCCATTGGTTAAGGCTTCGTTGAATATTTTTTTGATCATTGCTGAATCTGTTTGTGCAATGCCGGATGATGCCAAAAGGCTTATGAAAAGAAGTAAAAGTGGTAATTTAAATTTCATGTTTTTTTTAATTTCAGGGTG
Source organism: Bacteroidia bacterium (assembly GCA_030654175.1). Taxonomy (GTDB): domain Bacteria; phylum Bacteroidota; class Bacteroidia; order 2-12-FULL-35-15; family 2-12-FULL-35-15; genus 2-12-FULL-35-15. The sequence continues at coordinate 294,769 of JAURXZ010000008.1, read as the reverse complement.
AATGGTACGCAGATGACGCTGATTGTTTATGATTTAAAATGATTTTTTTATTTCATTTCTATTGGCAAAAAACTATCTTAAAATAACTTCATTAATAACACTCTTTCCTACTTCATCATTGAGCATTTTAACAATTTTAGATTTGGCTAAGGATAATTCATTTCGAAGAGCGGCAGAATCAAGTGTTACAAAAAGCTGTTGATGTTTAATGTAAATATCTGTTGTGTGCTTCGCGATCATGCTCCCCATAACGCTTTCCCAGGAACTGATCAAACGTCTTTCTGCCAGACGATCATCCAGCTTATACGTTTTCAGCAATAGCTGAATAGCATCCTTAAGGCTATGTTCATTGTGTTTGCTCATTAATTTAGTTGATAGTTGTTGGTTGTTAGTTGTTGGTTGTTAGTTGTTGGTTGTTGGTTGTTAGTTGTTAGTTGTTAGTTGTTAGCTTGTCAGTATCAATTATCAATTATCAATTATCAATTATCAATTATCAATTTTCAATTATCAATTCCCTACGTCTAATTTAATTCCTTCGCACTTCCGTTATTGATCTTAAATACTTTAAAATCGGCATTGGATGCTTTAAATAGATCCGACAAACGGGTTAAGTGGGTATCTGTAATAAATAACTGTCCGAAATTATCGCTGCACACCAATTCCATTAATTGTTTAACCCGCAGATCATCTAATTTATCATAAATATCATCCAGCAATAAAATTGGCGTAACCTGTTTGATATTTTTTATAAAATCAAATTGTGCTAATTTCAAGGCAATTAAAAACGATTTTTGTTGTCCCTGAGATGCGTATTTTTTCAGAGGATATCCATTAATTGTAAATTCCAGGTCATCTTTATGAATTCCTACAGTGGTATATTCAACTGTTCTGTCGCGGGGAAGAGCTCTTTCCAAAGCTTCTTCAAATGAAGCATCGTTCAGATGTGAGATATATTGAATCCCTACTTTTTCCCTTCCGCCCGAGATCAATTCATAATATCGCTGGAAAATAGGAATAAAGCTGTTGATGAATTTTTTGCGGGTATCATGCCCCTTGTTACCATGCCCAATGAGCTGCATATCCCATATTTCGAGGGATTCTTTATCAAAACGTCTGCTATCGCCAAATTGCTTGAGCAATGCATTCCGGTGAGAAAGTACTTTGTTATAGCTGATCAAACTCTCCAGGTATTCACGGTCAAATTGAGCGATAACGCTGTCGATGAACCGTCTGCGGCTTTCGCTGCCCTCAGTAATAAGTTCGGAATCTGCCGGTGAGATCATTACCAAAGGAAACAAACCAATATGATCGGCAAGGCGCTGGTACTCCTTTTTATTACGTTTGAATTGTTTTTTTTGATTGCGTTTTAATCCGCAATAAATCTCCTCGTCCTTATCATTTGCAAAATAAGAGCCCTGGATCAGAAAAAAAGGCGCTTCGTGTAAAATATTCTGACTGTCGATAGGATTAAAAAAACTTTTGCAGAATGAAAGATAGTGAATGGCATCCAAGACATTGGTTTTGCCTTCACCGTTGTTACCGGTAAGGCAATTAATATGGTTACTAAAAAGTAATTCAGCTTCAGGATAATTCTTGAAATTGAGGACAGATAATTTCTTAAGATACATTGTAAAATACTACGAATTACGAATTTTAACGAATTACCAATCAAAGTCGGTTAATTCGTAGTAAAAATACCGAAAAAGGGTGCTCAAAAAGCATATTTTGTAATTAAATGACAGATATTGCAAAAAAAACTTATTTTTGCACTCCATTTAATTACACTTAAAATAAATATGGCACAGCAAATTACAGACGAACCAATTGTTGACGTTGAACAGGCGTTTACCAAAACTGAACTTTATATTGAGCAAAATAAAAAAAGCTTAATGATCATTGCCGCTGTTATTATAGCATTGGTAGGTGGTTACTTTGCATATAAATATTGGTATGTGGCAGGTGAAGAAACCAGGGCACGCTCCGAAATGTATAAAGCAGAAGATTATTTTGGTAAAGATTCGTTAGATAAAGCGATGAATGGTGATGGTGTTGCTTTAGGTTTTATCCAGATAGTGGATGAATTCAGCATCACTCCTTCAGGTAATTTAGCTGAATACTATTTAGGTATCTGTTATTTAAAGAAAGGTCAGTTCGAAGATGCTATTCAGCATTTGCAGGAATTTGATGGTGACGACCAAATAGTTGGACCACAAGCTACCGCTGCAATTGGTGATGCTAATATGGAATTGGGTAAAACCGATGAGGCAATTACTTTTTATTTAAAAGCTGCTGAACAAAATGTAAATACATTTTCTACGCCTGTTTTTTTGAAAAAAGCAGCATTGGCTAATGAAGATAAAGGTAATTATGCTGATGCAGTTAAATTATACGAACGTATTCAAAACGAATATGCTGAAACTACAGACGGTAAAGAAGTAGAAAAATACATCAGCCGTGCGAAGACACTAGGCAACTTGTAATCCAATTTTGGTTACTGATAAAAAAAACGAAATTGCGAATCTGTTTGCTAATTAGCTCTCCGGATTCGCAATTTTTTGTTTAGTAGTTTTAAATCAACATTAACGAACCAATTATTTATAAATATGTCATCCGCCCTAAAAAACCTATCCGATTTTAATCATACCACTATCCCAAATGGCGCAGGAATGCGGATTGGTATTGTGGTGGCTGAATGGAACATTGAAGTAACAGGAGCGTTAAGAGATGGAGCATTAAAAACATTATTGGATAATGGTGTAACTGAAAATGATATCATTGTAAAATACGTTCCCGGAAGCTTTGAATTAACTTTTGGTGCACAATTACTGTGTGAAGATAAAAGCATTGATAGCGTTATCTGTTTAGGCTGTGTAATACAAGGCGAAACACGCCATTTTGATTTTATTTGCGATGCAGTGGCACAAGGTGTTACCAATGTAAGTTTGAAATATAATAAGCCGGTAATATTCGGATTATTGACCCCAAACACTTTGCAGCAAGCTCAAGACAGATCTGGTGGAAAACACGGTAACAAAGGTGATGAAGCTGCTATTACTGCTATTAAAATGGTTTATTTAAAAAAAGGGAATTAAGCACCTTTTACAAAATTCAGATATTAACAAGGGAAATTGGGAAACTTTTTCAATCCGTGTTATTCATATTGACTTTGTATTTATTTTTGTTCTATGAAAAAGATCCTACCCATTATAAAAAACAAGTACCTGCTAACCATAATTGGATTAGTGGTATGGGTGGTATTTTTTGATAAAAATGATCTTGGGAACCAGATTGAACTGCGCCAGCAGGTTAAACAACTGGAAAAAGAACGGAATTATTTTCAAAATGAAATTTCTGTAATTACTTCAGATATTAAAGAACTTACCACCAACCCTAATACATTAGAAAAATTCGCCCGCGAAAAATATCTGATGAAACGCAACAACGAAGATATTTTCGTGATTGTTGAGGAGAAAAAAAATTAGAGCACTCCCATAAAATTAAATCCCCTTCGTTTGTGATCCTGAAATAGCAGCTTTAGATTGTAATTATTCTTACATTTGAAAAAACACATTAGATAAACCTATAATGCGTTTTTAATTATTTGTAATTATTTACAAATATTTGTAAATGGAAACATGCGTTTAGGGAATTGTTAGGGGTAAGCAAGTAGGACATTCACACAATTCTAAATAAATCAAATTGGACAACAAAGAAAAATATAAATATGAAGTTGGTTTTTCATTTTTAAAACAAGACGAATCAATTGCATTCGACATTAATGATAAAATTCAAGACAGACTTACAACTTTTATTTATTCCAAAAAACAAGAAGAACTAGGAGCAACGGATGGTGAAAGACAATTCAACAAAGTCTTTTACGAAGAATCTAGAATTGTTGTTCTTTTATATAGAGACGGTTGGGGGCATACTCCATGGACAAGAATAGAAGAAACAGCAATTAAAAATCGAGCATTTGATAACGGTTGGGACTTTCTAATAGTAATTAATTTAGACCCAAATTCAACCCTACCAAAGTGGATTCCACAAACGTATATTTGGCTGGACTACCCAAGATTTAAATCTGAAGGCGCAATTGCAGTTATTGACCAAAGAGTAAAGGAGAAGGGTGGAAAAACGAGAGTTGAATCAATTGGAGACCGAGCAGATAGATTAAAACGATTAAGAAATTTAGAAAATGAAAGAGAAGCATTTCTTAATAGTCACGAAGCAACTCAATACGCATTTTCTGAAATGGCTTCAATAATTCAAAAAATAAAATCTTTAAAAACACTCATCGAAGACCCTTCAACAAATTTGCACCTATCTATTTCTGAAAGAACTAGCCATCCACCAATGTTTGAATTAGGTTATGAAAATTATTGCCTTTGTTTTAATAATAGTAGCGGTTTTGAATCAGGCGTCAACTATGGAAAACTAAGAGTATCACTTTATACTAAAAGCGGTTATAGAGGACTTGACTACCAAGAAAAAATGCATAAAAAAATCGAATTAAAATTTGACCGTAATTTAATTGGCCAAATTGGTTGGTCGGAATTTAACCAACCTAACATATTTTGCACTACAGAAGAATTAATAGACAAGTGGGTAAAGGATTTCATAGACAATATTGAACAGAAAAGAAAAAAATAATTATGAGAAAATCAATTTGCCTACCCCTAACAGCACCCTCGCAATATGCTGGGGTTCGTGCAAGTTGCAAGCGCATTTTTTCAGCGGTGTAAACTTTTTGCTGGCGCTTGCCATAACCGGTAGTGCATTTAATTTATATTTGTGGTAGCAGACAGTTTTGTGCTTTCTAATCCAGCACATCGCAAGGCTGCCAAACGTTAGGGGTCATTGTACAAAGACCGTATTGTGTAAGGACAAACGAATAGGAAATTTAAATACCTTGACAAATGAAAAGATTTATTTTACTTCTATTCATGACACCCTTAATTCTGACCGCTCAGACATCGGTTTATCATCCTTTTCCCTATTCCAATGCTATTTGGACTTTTCAGAACTCTGACGTTGCAAGTAACGATAGCGGGTCATGTACAGGAATAAACATCTGTTACATTGACTATCAATACCGACTATTGGGTGACACTATTGTTTCTGGAAAAAAGTACGCAAACATTTACTGTGATGTTTCATTTGCAAACTGCTCCTGTGGACCGAATAGTTCTCAATCTGTTTATGCTGGTTACGCTGGAGCAATAAGAAATGACACTTTAAACAAAAGAGTTTATTCGGCAAATTTCACTGGCACTGAGCAGTTATTGTACGACTTCAATTGGGTTGTTGGCGACACATTTACTACCTGCAATAATATCATTGCTGTAGTTGACTCAGTTATGATCGGAAGCAATTATCGAAAAAGATTTATTACTTCAGATTCTGTTCATTTTATCGAAGGTATTGGTTATGTTGGAATGGTGGGGGGCAATGGATCTGACCTGTTTTGGTCTCAATGCAGTTTATCAATGTCTCCTTACTATACTTTTATTTGCTACACAGACTCAACAGAAAGTTATGTTTTACATCCTGAATATTGTAATCCAATTACTATTGGTATTCCAAATGAACCATATCAAGAAACAACATTAAATATTTATCCAAACCCAAGCATAAACAGAATTACTATTAAATTTAATAAGGCGCAATACAGAACGAATGTCAAAATAATAAGTGTATTAGGAGAAGAAATTCGAAATATGAATTTTACGGGCGAAGAATTAATAATTGAAAAAAACGAAATAAAAAACGGAATTTATTTTATACAGACACTTGACGAGAGAAATATTGTTACAAATCGAAAAGTAATAATTGAGTAACTTGCCGACCTATACGCGAAAGAAAAAACAACGAACCCCTAACACCAAATAAGCGTGCGAAAAGCACGCCTATTTCACCGTTAGGCTCAATATCACTATGTCATTTGTAACCATCAACAATAAGATCACTCGCGAAAGCTCGGGATGACAAAGGTGGGCTCTCTGAAAGTGAACTACACTAAAAACAAACAGTAATATTACAATGCCCCCAACTGTGGCTCAAACCAATATCAAATTCAGGACTTATATAGGCGTGGGAATACTCAAAACTAACCCTCTTATATGCCAATACAAGCCCCAAATGGCCCATTCCCACAACTCTCTTAATATCTTGTGCCGGAAGAGTATAAATACTGTTTTTATTAAACATTCCGCCTTGCAAAGTGGCATTGTATGCAACAGTTTTTAATTCTGCCTTACCAAAAATATAACATTGGAATTTATTTGTTTTATCTCCTGCCCCATTTTCATTTAACTTACCTGAAGAAGAACTTAATCCTAAATTTTTAAAATAAGACTGCATCAACCCGCCACGCAACATCGCTCCTATGGAAATATCATCGTAAAGAGTCCCCAGCCTGGACCCAACAAAACCAATACATTCAATTCGTTCTTTAGCAAATAATCCCTGTTCAAATTTTACATTGTAATTCAATACATAGTCGGTTGCAATTTGATATTCCCAACCCAATGGCTGAATATTTTGCAGAGCATAATGAATTCCTTTTTGCTCCTCCGAACCTTTCGCTTCAGGTCCTATAATCCCCAAGGCAAGGCTTGTTGATAGCCGTTGTTTCTTTTCCGAATTGATGGAAACTAAAAAATGAGAAACAAAAAAAACGCCCGCAAAGGGCCGTTCACCAATAAAAATACTATCGTGACGGATACTGCGGGGTGTAAAAACATCCTGTTCCAAATTAAGTCCGTAATAGTTCAAAGCATTCTTATTTATTGGAATTAGTAATTTGGAAAGAGGAGACTTTTTAATAAAAGGCATGATCAATTCTAACGAAATACCTTGCGTATAGTAACGATCAGTGACAAAGAAAAAATCGTTTTCGTAATTCAGTCTAAAATAACTCTCAGATTTAAAGGGTTTTGTTTTAACACTTGTGGTATCGGATTGAGCACCGACAAAAGTTGGAAGAAATAAAAAAAACAAAACGATTTTTATAAAACTTGCATTCATAAGGCACGTTTATATTTTGCATAAAATATTTTTATGATCAAAGTAAGTCTTCGACCGATTGGAGACTGATCATGCACGTTCACAAAAATTATTTTTGCTCTCCCCCACTGTTATCACGAAATTCATCATTAAGAATAAAATAAAAAGGAAATGACATTTGTACACGTGCCAATTTACCATCATTCTTACCCGGATACCATTTGATCATTTCTAACACACGGATGGCTTCCTGCTCACAGCCACCGCCAACCGTTCTTTCAACGCCAATATTTGTTATCAATCCACTCGGCTCAACAACAAAACGCAACACTACAGTACCTTGTATATTTGATAATTGTGCTTGTTTGGGATACTCTAAATTTTCTTTAATAAAATCCTGTAAGGCATAGTTGCCTTTTTGATACATTGGCAATTGTTCAGGATTTTTATAAATGATGCCCGAACTGTCAATTTGGGAATCGGCCAAATAATTAAATTTTTGAAAACCACGTTCACGGCATATTTTTGAATATTTGCCGGGATCGAAATTAAATGTTTCTGACCAGTTTGCACTAACATACATTCTATCCTTTATGGCAGGAACCCACTGAAATAACTTAAATAACCGCATTGCTTCTGCGTCAATAGCAGGTGACCCTGACCCCAAAATTTTTATTTGAGAAACGGAGCTATCCTTCATGACCACAAAGTTGATCGTTACTTTTTTTGCTGCTTTTTCCTTTAATGCACTTTCGGGATAAATTAATTCCTGTTCAAAAACTCTTTTAAATTCAGCTTTACCGCCAATATTGGTGGGCAATACATCAACATTAAATCCAGGCTGTGCCAAGCCAGCGAATGATATCAGAAAAAAAAGCACACAATTAATTTTCTTCATTAGATTAACATTTTTTTTACCACTAAGGCACTAAGAACATTTAGGTTCACTAAGCTTTATATTTTTTTTCTTTGTATTTCATTGCGCCTTTACTACTTAAAACTTTATATTTTTTTCTTTGTGTTTCTTTGTGTTCTCAGTGCCTTAGTGGTGAATTGATTAAATATTACAATACAATATACGATTATTATTATTTATATCTTTTACCAAAACTACATTTTTGAAACCTTTGCTTTCAAGCAGGAGCGTTGTTTCAGGACCTAAAGCCTGATTAATTTCAAAGTATAATTCTCCGTTTTGTTTTAAATTTTTTAAAGCAAAATCGGCAATTGATCTATAAAATAGCAGAGGATCATTATCATTAACAAATAATGCCAGATGCGGCTCATGCTCCAGCACATTATTTTGCATTTGTTCTTTTTCTGAAACACAAATGTAGGGAGGATTACTAACGATAATGTCGAATTTTAAGTCCGGATCAGGTAACATATCGGTGGCAGATAAAATATTGTGTTGAAAAAATTCCACATCCACAGTGTTCAATTCTGCATTTTGTTTTGCAATATCAAGCGCTTCTGCAGAGATATCCAACGCGTAAACTTTTGCTAAAGGAATATTTTTTTTCAAGGCAACAGGGATGCAACCACTTCCAGTACCGATATCGAGTATGGAGATGGGAAGGGCGAGATGTGCTACATCTTGATTCTTTGCACTTGGCTCTTGCACGTTAGTTCCTGGTTCTTGATTCTCAGCTCTTGATTCTTGTTTCTTTGTTCTTGATATTATCAATTGAACCAACTCTTCTGTCTCCGGCCGGGGAATTAAAACATGTTTATTTACAATAAATTTCAAACCATAAAAATCAGCTTTTCCGAAAATATATTGAATCGGTTTATGCTGCTTTAGGTCCTTTATTGCAAAATTAAATTTCAATAATTCCGATTCTGAAATTGTAACATCGAAATTTAAAAATATGTCAACTCGTTTCAAATTCAAATATTCTTCAAAGCAATAGGCAATAAACGTTTCTAATTCGTCCTTTTCATACGTATTTTTTAGTTCATCACGAAAAAAACGTACCACATCAGCTATTTTATTGGAAGGAATTCTCATATAATATAAAAGTAAAAATATTTATCCGATAATTGCCGAATGTCTTAACTTTGTTGCCGGATGAATATTCATGAAACATATATGCAGCAATGTCTTGTACTTGCCTTAAAAGGTTTTGGAAAGGTTGCGCCCAATCCTATGGTGGGTTGTGTGATCGTTCATGATGGAAAAATAATTGGCGAAGGCTATCATCAGCAATACGGACAAGCACATGCAGAGGTTAATGCTATTAACTCTGTTGAAAACAAAGAATTACTGTTAAAATCAACTTTATATGTAAACCTGGAGCCATGTTCTCATTATGGAAAAACACCTCCTTGCGCTGATCTGATCATTGAGTACAAAATCCCCAATGTAGTGATTGGCTGTATGGATTCGAATTCGGTGGTGAACGGACGTGGTATTGAAAAACTTACCAAAGCCGGAATTAATGTAACAGAAGGTGTTTTAGAAGCTGAATGTAAAGAATTAAATAAACGTTTTTTCACTTTCCACGAAAAAAAACGCCCCTATATTATTTTAAAATGGGCGCAAACTGCCGATGGTTTTATTGATGCAAAACGCAATGAAGAAAGTCCCGGTAAAGCGTTGCAAATAAGCAATGCTGAATGCCGTAAACTGGTTCATCAATGGAGAAGCCAGGAGCAGGCTATTATGGTTGGTACCAACACCGCCTTACTTGATAATCCACAATTAACAGTAAGGGAATGGCATGGAGAAAATCCGCTAAGGATCACCATCGACAAATGGCTTCGCATCCCAAAACAGAATTATCTTTTTGATAAAAGTACACCAACACTTATATTTACTGCTCTGAATGAAGTTTCTGTACCCAATTTAGAGTTTGTGAAAATTGATTTTGAGCAAGCTATCATTCCGCAAATTTTAAGTGAATTGTATAAACGTTCCATTCAGTCGCTGCTGATAGAAGGTGGTGAACAACTGCTCAACAGCATCATTGATATTGACGCCTGGGATGAAGCACGTGTATTTATCTCCGACAAAACAATAGAAAAAGGCGTAAAGGCACCGGTATTAAAGAAGGATCCGATACATAAAGAAAATATTAATGGTGATAAATTGCTTACTTTTTTAAGATAAAAAAACCGCATAATATGAAGATAGGGATATTAAGAGAAGATAAAATGCCGCACGACAAACGTGTTGCCTTTACACCTGAGCAATGTTTAATGGTTCAGAATAGCTTTCCAGATACAGAGGTAGTGGTTCAACCCAGCGATTGGCGTTCTTATACAAATGAAGAGTATATTACGAAGGGAATAAAAATGGATGAAGATGTTAGCGATTGTGATATTTTAATGGGTATTAAAGAAGTGCCTAAACAAAATCTGATCGCCAATAAAAAGTATTTGTTTTTTTCGCATACGATCAAAAAACAACCTCACAATAAGGAACTTTTACAAACAATACTCAAAAAAAATATTCAGTTAATTGATTACGAATGCCTTACAGATGCTGACTTTAACAGGATCATTGGTTTTGGGTATTATGCAGGCATAGTAGGCGCTTACAATGGAATTTTAGCGTATGGAAAAAAATATAAGTTGTTTGATCTAAAACCTGCCCACCTGTGCTACGATAAAAAAGAATTAAAAGAAGAACTGAAAAAAGCCAACTTAACCAATATCAAAATTATAGTTACCGGGAATGGCCGCGTTGCAAATGGAGCAGTTGAATTGCTAGGTGTTTTGGATATCAGAAGAATTACATCCTATGAATTTACGCATTATTCGTTTCGTGAACCTACTTATGTTCAGTTACATTCGCCAAATTATAATGAAGCAATTGATGGCTCTCCTTGGAATACTGATAATTTTTATAAGCACCCTGAAAAATTCCGCTCAACATTCGGTAAATACACAAAAGATTGTGATCTGCTGATCCATTGCTCCTTTTGGGATCCAAGAGCCCCTGTCCTTTTCACTAAAAAAGATATGCGCTCGCCCGATTTCCGTATCAGTGTAATTGCAGATGTAACATGTGATATCAATGGTTCTATCCCTTCAACTGTAAAATCAACCACCATCGAAGATAAATTTTATGGATACAATCCGGTAACGGAATCTATTGGCGATGCTTTTAGCAATGATACAATAACAGTAATGGCAGTGGATAATTTACCTTGCGAATTGCCGCGTAATGCTTCGGAAGATTTCGGGAAAGAGCTTATTGAAAAAGTGTTGCCTGCCTTATTAATTAATGATGATCAGGGCTTGATTGACCGTGGAAGCATAACAAAGGACGGTAAACTGATGCCACGCTTTAATTACCTGAGCGATTATGCTTTAGTAGCTCCCAATCTCCAGAAAGGTTAGGAATTGCTTCTCAAAAAAACGTTATAAACAGCATGCCTTTAACTTTCAGTCTCCCTGCTTTTGGGGAGGCCGGGAGCAGCTTTATATTACATCTCTCGGATCGTCATTAGCATCGCGCTTCTTACTCTTTTTACGCATTCTGATATTCAAAGCTTCAACAAACAATGAAAACGCTATTGCGGAATAAATAAATGCCTTATCCACATGCTGATGGAACGAGTCCAAAATAAGAACCATCCCGATCATTAATAAAAAAGACAATGCCAATACTTTGATCGTTGGATTTTTATTTATAAAATCACTTACCTTCTCAGAAAAAATTATCATAATGATCATGGCAATTATTACAGCAAGGATCATGATCAAAAGATTACTTACAAGGCCCACAGCGGTAAGTATTGAGTCGAATGAGAATACAATATCGATCAAAACAATTTGAGCAACAATGGCATTAAAACTAATTTTTTTAATTTTTATTTCAGCATCATCATAACCCTGAACTTTATTATGCAATTCAATGGTAGTTTTGTAAAGTAAAAATACACCACCGGAAAATAAAATAAGATCACGGCCGGTAACCCCAAAACTTCCGATAGAAAATAAGGCATCCTTCAAACCTACGATCCAGGATATACTGAACAGTAGCGTAATACGCATTATTAATGCAAGCATTAAACCAATAGTTCGCGCTCTGCCTTGTTTCGCTTTTGGGAGCTTGTCAGCTATGATAGAAATAAAAATAATATTGTCGATCCCTAAAACTATCTCTAATACCGATAGTGTAAGTAAACTGATCAGCGAGGCAATTGAAAATAATTCCTGAAAATCCTGAGTTAAATGCATACTTAAAATTACTTTTTTTGCAAAAATACGCACATTTTATTCAAACGCACCATAAATTTACAAACAGATTACATTCTTATACCAAGATCTACTTTTTGATTAAAGTTCATTAAACTTCATTGATACTCGTATAAAATCCCCTATTTATTAAGTACATTTACAAAAATCCATTTTACCGAAGGTTGATTGACAAGGTTGTTTCAAGGATTATTTACAAATATTAGCAATTCAAAAATAAACGCTTTCTAAACAGTAATCTCCATCCAATTAGATAACAATAATTTTATGAACTTCACACTTCGGCCCTGGACAATTGGTGACTTAGATAGTTTGGTGAAATATGCAAACAATTACGAAATTGCAAAAAACATGACCGATAAATTCCCATTCCCATATTCAGTTGAGAATGGCAAAAATTTTATAGACTTTGCCACTCAGAATGTTCCTTTTAATATACTGGCGATAGAAATCAACAATGAAGCTGTTGGTGGCATTGGCATACATCCCCAAACAGATATACATTGTAAAAATGCTGAATTAGGATATTGGCTAGCCGAACCATTCTGGGGACATGGCATAATAACAAAAGCAATAACTCAAATGGTGGACCATGGTTTCAAAAACTGGGACATAAACAGAATTTTTGCAAAACCTTTTGGAACAAATATTGGTTCGCAACGTGTTCTTGAAAAAGCCGGTTTCGTTCTTGAAGGCCGCTTTGAAAAATCTTTATTTAAAAATGGAGAATACATTGATGAGTTGGTTTACGCTGTGAGATTAAATAAATAGAAAAGCCTGATATACAATGAATACAAACGAAGGAAACCCACAAATGTTATTGCAATTAGTGGAAATGCAAATGCCATTTGGTAAATTTAAAGGAACATTATTGTGCAACCTTCCTGTATCTTACCTCGAATGGTTTCAGCGCAAAGGCTTTCCGGAAGGCAAATTGGGTATGCTTTTACAAACAATGCTCGAAATAAAAATGAACGGGTTAGAATATTTACTTGCCCCATTGAAAAAAAAATATCCACTAAAAAAAATGTAAACAAAGAAAGGAGAATGCTGCGTTAGGGATTCCTTCGACAAACGCTCAGGATAAATTCCGCGTAAATCCTTTTCTGTTTAGAAAAGATTGAAGCGAAAAGCCCGCCCCTTTCTTCTTTAAGAAAGGGGAACGCCAAAGAAAATTATAAAATCATTCCAAATATATTAAAGTAACACTACCCTGAAATACAAAAATTCCATATCAAAATTCATAAAAAGTAAAAAAGGAATAAGTACCCTTATACTTATTGCACTTTGCATTTGGTTTATATTCAGCCTTCCATCTCCCTTATTTAATAATAAAACATGTACCGTTTTAGAAGACAGCCACGGGAACCTGCTTTCTGCACGTATTGCGGAAGATGGCCAATGGCGATTTCCGAATAGCAAACACGTTCCATTAAAATTTATTTCAAGTATCGTTCAGTTTGAGGACCGGAGTTTTTTTATGCATCCCGGGTTTAATCCGGCAGCATTTGCAAGGGCAATTGTTCAAAATATAAAAGCAAAAAAAATAAAAAGTGGCGGAAGCACTTTATCCATGCAGGTAATACGTCTTGCTCGAAAAAAAAAGGGAAGAACAGTTTTTGAAAAATTAGTAGAAATTATTTTAGCCCTACGCCTTGAACTGAGTTATTCCAAATCTGAAATACTCACACTATATGCTTCCAATGCGCCATTCGGAGGAAACGTAGTTGGAATAGATGCTGCATCGTGGCGGTATTTTGGAAGAGATGCCGGAAAACTTTCCTGGGCAGAATCTGCAACACTGGCCATTTTACCAAATGCACCCAGCTTAATTTATCCGGGAAAAAATCAGGAACGTTTACTTGTAAAACGTAATCGATTGCTCGACCGGTTATTTATGGCAAAAGCAATTGATAAAGAAACATGTGAATTGAGCAAACAAGAACCCTTACCGGGTAAACCTTACCCTATCCCACAGATCGCTCCGCATTTATTACAAAGGGCTGCCAAAGAAGGGCTCAAAGGGGAACGCATACTCTCAACTCTTGATGTTCATTTACAGGAACGATTGAACGAGATCATTGAAAATCATCATAAAATATTGAGGGCAAACGAAATTCACAATGCCTGTGCGCTTGTTTTGGATGTAAGTACCGGCAATGTTTTAGCTTATACCGGAAACACTGATAATACGGGTAAAGCCGAATATGAAAGTGATGTGGATGTTATAAATGCGCCTCGTAGCACGGGAAGTATTCTTAAACCGTTTTTATTTGTTAGTATGCTCAATGATGGTGAACTGCTTTCATCCACCTTGATCCCAGACATACCCACTCAAATTGCAGGGTATGTTCCACAAAATTATAATATGACCTTCGATGGCGGTGTTCCTGCAAAACGCGCATTAGCTCGCAGTTTGAATATCCCTTCGGTACGTATGCTTCAGAATTATGGTATCGAAAAATTTAATCACAATTTAAAAAAGATCGGGATGACAACCCTCACCTACACTCCCGATCATTATGGATTATCAATTATATTGGGAGGTGCTGAAGGTAAATTATGGGATATTGCCGGAATGTATGCGAGCATGGCCCGAACACTCAACCACTATACAACTTATAATGGCAAATATGATAAAAAAGATTTTCATCCGCCATTTTATATTGCTCAAAAAAAACAGGATATAAATTTAGATGAAGTACCTGTTGTTGATGCAGCCTCCATCTATTTAACCTTTGAAGCAATGGTTGAAGTTTCACGGCCAGATGAAGATTCGGGCTGGAAACAATATACATCAGCGAACAAAGTGGCCTGGAAAACAGGGACCAGTTTTGGCTACAGGGATGGTTGGGCTGTTGGTGTTACTCCAAAATATGTGGTAGCTGTCTGGGTTGGAAATGCAGATGGTGAAGGACGGCCAGGACTTGTTGGGGTGCAAACAGCTGCACCTATAATGTTTGATATTTTCAGTTTATTAAAACCTGCAAAATGGTTTTCTCCTCCATATGATGAAATGGAAAAAGTAGCAATATGCCACCAAAGCGGAAGCAGAGCAACTGATATTTGTGAACCAATAGATAATGTTTATATCCAGAAATCCGGATTGCGTTCCGAACCCTGCAAATATCACCGCATCATACATTTGAGCGAGGATAGCAAGTACAGGGTAAATAGTGTTTGTGAAGATGTTAATAAAATGCGCCATGTCAGTTGGTTTGTACTCCCCCCTACTATGGAATTATATTATAAATCAAAAAATGCAAGTTATAAAGAATTACCACCATACCGCAATGATTGCGAAACGGGTGGAATAAATGCAATGGAAATTATTTATCCAAAACAATTCAGTAAAATTTATGTCCCTATTGAATTGGATGGAACTCTTGGAAAAACAATTTTTAAAGTTGCACATCGTATGGCAAAAAGCACTATTTACTGGCATTTAAACGATATTTATATTGGGAGCACCCAAGGCATCCATCAGATGGGATTAAGTCCGGATGAGGGTGTACATACACTCACATTGGTGGATGATACCGGGGAATCCATTGTTCAAAAGTTTGAAATTGTAAGTGACAGAAAATAAAATTTATTTTTAGCTTTGAAGTAAATTAAATTTTATGACTTTCTCAATCAACATCATTTCCGGGATTTTACTATTTATACTGCTACTTATTGTATTTAAGTACTTAGAAACTTTTTGGTCTTATAAAATCCCAAAGCCCTTTAAATGGGAAGAAGCTGTTAAAAATAAATTGGTTTCTAAAAAACTAAGCTCCCTTGAACGCAATTACTACGACAAAATTCGACTTTACGATATCTGGTTTCAGGTTGAAAGATTATTAAAAGAAAATGTGGAAGGCGATTTTGCTGAGCTCGGTGTGCATAAAGGCGAAACAGCAAAACTTATTTACGCAATGACTACTACCCGTAGACTCCATCTATTCGACACTTTTGAAGGATTTAGTGAAAAGGATCTGAAATACGAAAACGAACAAGGAGGGAAATATACAACAAAGGAATTTTCAGATACTGATGCAGAATCAGTAAGAAAATATATTGATGGAGGAAATCGCGTAATTTTTCATCCAGGCTACTTCCCTGCTACATCAATTGGTTTAGAGCATCTGAAATTTTCTTTAGTACACCTGGATGCAGATCTGTATTTACCAACTCTTGAAGGATTGAAATTTTTTTATGCCCGGCTTTCTCCCGGTGGAGTAATTATTGTTCACGATTATAACCATACCTGGGACGGGATAAAAAAAGCGTTTGATGAATTTATGCCTACTATCCCTGAAAGCCTTATAGAATTGCCCGATTGGAAAGGAAGTGTAATGATAGTAAAAAACAAAAATTATACAATTTGATTTTTCAAAATTATCATAAAAAAATATATTTACCACTAAGGCACTAAGAACACGAAGAAACACTTAGAAAAAAACTCAAAACTATTTTTTATAAGGATTATTTATTAAACACTAAAAATTAATCTTTGTGTACCTTAGTGTTCTTAGTGCCTTAGTGGTAAATTTTGTGCGAAGCAGAAACGAATAAAAATAAAACAATGAAAGCAGCCTCTATTCATGAGCTTCAAAAAGAATTAACAGCCCTTGAACCTAAACAGTTGAAGGAACTTTGTATACGTTTAGCTAAATATAAAAAAGACAATAAAGAATTACTTTCTTACCTTCTGTTTGAGGCCCATGATGAAAAAGCATACGTTAAAAATATAAAGCAGGAAATAGATGTATTGTTTGAAGAAATGAACAGGGACACAGCCTATCTGACAAAAAAAAGTCTACGCAAAATTTTAAGACTCATTAATAAGTTCATCAAATATTCGGGCGATAAACAAACCGAAATTGAATTACGAATTTATTTTTGTACTAAAGTGAAAGCAGCACGTATTGCAATTGATACCAATACTGTACTATCCAATCTGTATAGCCGGGAAATTGAAAAAATAAAAACCTCGTTCTCAAAATTACATGAGGACCTTCAGTATGACTTTAAGCAAGAATTAGAAAAATTGGGAATTGATATCTGATTATGCTTTGATGGAAAACAAGATGTTTAATTGTTAATTTCAATTTATTTTGAATAAAAAAAGCGCTCCGATAATTAAATCAGGAGCGCTTTTTTTATATGGTTTGTTATTTTTTAATGTAATGTAATATTGTAAACATGACCATTGATGGTTACAGTAGCCTGATCATCGCAAGTGCCCGCGCCCCAATCGATCGCACGAGTTGGCTTACCTGAAGGAATTAAATTCAATCCCCCGCTTACTATCCAATGACAATTCATTTTTATTTTTAAAGCAGAAGTTATTGTAGCAGAAAAAGAATTACCGTTAGAGTGCGATCCACTTGCAGTACCGGTAATTAAATAAACATCGTCACTCCAAATTGCTGTGCTTTCACCTTCTGACCATTCTCTAACCCTATTTGATGTCCAAGAAATTACACCACCATTATTTGCTTTGATAATTGTTCCGGAAACTGTAATTGTAAAAGTCAAATGACCATTATTATTGTGTCCGTT
Organism: Bacteroidia bacterium; assembly: GCA_030654175.1. Lineage (GTDB taxonomy): Bacteria > Bacteroidota > Bacteroidia > 2-12-FULL-35-15 > 2-12-FULL-35-15 > 2-12-FULL-35-15. The sequence continues at coordinate 277,006 of JAURXZ010000008.1, read as the reverse complement.
ATTAGTAACCGAATGGCTTCCTGTTACCTGGTTATCATTTACAAAAAAGTTAGTAAATGTAATAGTATGTGTTGATGCGGAATCCTTGTAATGGCCCGAATAAGATATATTTATTATTCCTCTGCGGTATCTGCCATCACTGCATAAACAATTTGTGGTACCAAAATCAACTACAATAGTTCGTGGACTAGTGGTTGTATCATGGGTGATGGTTGCGCATGCGCTCAACAGGCCTCTTTCGTCAGAACCATTATCAGCTGCTAAATAAGAAGTTAAATTACCGGCAGCCGCCTGATCAGAAATATTACTTGCATCATTAAAAGAACTTTCGGCAAGAGCATTGTCAGCTGCACCGGCAGTATCTGTATCGGCTGGTTCATCTTTTTCTTTTTTACATGCTGTAAAAAGCACACCCACAGTAGCTACTACCATAAGGTATTTAAATAGATTTTTGGTTTCCATGTTTATGTTATTTTAGGTTTATGTTATTTCTTTAAATCTAAGACGATTAAAAATACAAAAGGTTTAATTGAATTTAAAATTTATTTTTATTTTTTTATTTAAAGGCATTCGAGAAAACGTTAAATCCTTTATTGACAACACTTTCAAACAATTATTTTTTTTAAATAATTTAAATTAATATAGATCTTGTGTTTCAATCAGATCCAATACTTCATCCGGATTAATTTTTTGAATTTTAGTTGCAGGAACAGGAATATCTCCATTACCACGCATTACATTATTATCACCGGAATCAATTGTATTATTGATATCTAAAGCATCATATAGTTGCATGTTATTATAGATCGATTTTGTTTTACCAAATCGGAATACAAAACCTAAATTCACAAAAATGCTGCTTTTTATGTCCTCGGAATAATAGCTACTGTATGACGAACTTTTATCCTTAACCTTATTGGTTGGATAGAATGCAACTTTGTTTTTAGTTGTAAATCCGGTACTCAAATAAAAATTGAAGAATTTAGACGGCTGAACATCAACTCTTAGTCCAGACAAAAATTCATATCTTCCAAAATATAATTTATTGTTCTCGTAAATATTTCCAATTTCAAGCGAATCGGTGTTTGCAAATGTATACACCCCTCCCTGAGGCCTTGTGTAAATACTGGTTTTAATGTATTTCCCAATAGGTACATTGAACGTCATACCTCTTGGAAATTGAACACTTAAATTTACTTTATCCAATTTCCCTACTCTAACTCCAATATATGGCAATTGATAACGATTTCCCCATAAAAACGAACGCGTATAACCAACTCTGAAACTAAAATATTCGTTTGCTATATAATTGTAAAGTACAGTTGTTGCCAAACGTGAAGTTCGGGTATACCCATAACTTCTATCCTTTGTAATAAACGGAGAAACTTCTACAAAGAAAATGTTCTTTTTTCCAGTATTGTATATTCCCCGGCAACCAACTGACAATTTTGTTAAATAATGTTTTGATATCCCCTCGAAATTAAGGTCCAACTTTGAATAGTTACCGGTAATTAATAAATGCATGTTGGAAATTTTGCTGCTATCTCTATTATAGAAGTCCCTTGTAATGATCGGGAAATTATAGCCAAGAGAAAATTGCGACACTTGGTATGAACCCAGTTTCTTCGATATTCTGTTAACAGTGTCTAAAGCCCTTTTTCCGGTAGTGTAGTGATCAAGGTAAATGGTTTTATTAAAATAGTGTTTCGGAGGGTCAACCGTTTTCGTGCTGTCATTTTTATTAAATGCCAAAAGCTTTGTACATAGAAATACAAAGCTCAGCAGAAAAAATAGTTGTATGTGAAACCGTCCAGACACCTTGCTAATTTTCTTTAATTGTTTTTATAATTTCCTTTTTGAAGTCGTCCTCTGCCCTTCGAACATCGGCCACCTTTTTTACAGGAAGAATTTTTTTAAATTTTTCGTAATAGTCTCTATAGATTTCAAATTCTTTTTGTTTCAAGTTCAATTCAGCTGCCAAATATGCTTCAGCTTCCTTATCGGTTGCAAAATCATAATTTGTTTTGCTATTGTATTGTAACCTGAAAGTTTTTCTTGCAGCATCAAGTTTATCATTCATTTCGTTATACAAAGGCCAGAATGACTGAGTCTCTTGAGTTGTGAAATTTACCTTTTTAGAAATAAATGCCGCTCTCAACGCATCAATCTTATCTTTTTTAGCATCAGTTTGGGCATATGTAATATTAATACAAAGTATCAATAACAGCATTGAAATGATATGTTTATAATTCAATTTCATTTATTATCAATCTTTTTTAAAGAGTCCTTATCAGTATCCACACCTGATATTTGCTTATCCAGCATTTCCATATCAACCATCTCGTATAAATTCTCATCGTCAAAATCGCGAATATTGTTTTCATTTAATAATTCGTTTTTTTCCAAACATGCAAGGGTTTTACAAGCACCTGTTTCAAGTGAAGAATCTTTTCTGTTAAAATACCAAACGGCAGTGCATCCAACTATCAAAATAAAACTAAGTGCAAAAGCCATCTTTGGTCTAAAGAGGGTTGCGAATAGTTGTTCGAAAATAGTTTGAAAAACGTTGGGAATGCTTTGATTAGCAGCATGGATTTTTTCTTTTACCTCATCCGTACTGTTTTCAAAATAATCAGGTACAAGCCTGAAATTGTTTTTCTTTTCTATCGAAGATAAAACAGAAAACTCTTTTAATTCGGAAGTGAGTTCAATTTTCTCCATCAACTTTTTATCCATCGCCTCAAAATAATCAGCAGGCAATGGTTTTAGAGCAGGCTTTGCAATTTTACTAAGTTCGGGAAAAACAGATGTTTCGTATTTATATTCAAGAATGCCGGTAAGAGAAGAAAAATAGTTTTGAGGAACAGCAAATTTTAATTTCCTATTTACGCTTGATAAAATTTTAAACTCTGCTAATTCCTGTTCACACTCCATTCTATTCAACAAGCGGGTAGAAAAGGAATTAAAATAACCTTCCGGAAGAACATAAGAATTTTTCTTGTCCTTGCGGGACAAAAAATTTTCTTCCTGAAATTTATCATTATCATTTTCCATTTTTACTCAATTTGTGATTTGGTGAAATAGGTATTTTATTCTCCAAACTCTTCATCTCTCTAATTCTTAATCTCTCCAATTCCTTTTTATTAATGATTCAATAAAATCTCTTCAATTTTTTTTGCTGCAATATGATACGATGATTTTAATGCCCCCACAGATGTTTCAAGTATCTCCGACATTTCCTCGTATGGTGTTTCATCATAGTAGCGCATATTAAAAACAATGCGTTGTTTTTCCGGCAATGTTAAAATTGCTTTTTGTAATTTCAGTTGAATTTTATCTCCCTCAAAAAAAGGATCGGAAGAAAGAACATTACTTAAATGATACTCGATAGGATGGATGGACGTTAAATTTGTCCGTTTCTGTCTTAAAAAGGAAATAGATTCGTTGGTTCCTATTCTGAATAACCATGTATAGATTTTTGCTTCTCCTTTAAAAGTTTCCATTCCTTTCCATGCTTTTATGAATGTGTTTTGTAAAACATCATCCGTATCATCGTGATCAATTACTATTTTTCTGATATGCCAGTATAATCGCACCTGATATTGCTTGATCATAAAATGTATGGACATATTTCTTGATGCTTCATTGCGAAACATATCCATTATTTCCTGATCTGTGTGCTGCTGCATAACACTGTTTTTGTTTAGACGCAATAAAATTGTTAAAGTTTAATGGAGGTATAATATAAATTCATAACAAATCACACACTACTGATTACCTGCAACTTACAACTGCTAAATTAAAATAAAAAAGCGCCCTTTTAATCCTTTATTATGAGAATTATCCGGGGCGCTTTTTTTTGTTGGTATGCCAAATGGATCAATTTTAAAAATCAACAAATTTAAAATCCTGAAAATTTTACTTCCCTTTATGACTGGGAAACATTTTCCGTATAGAAGCAAAATTACCAGATTGTTTTGAAGTGAATACCCCCTGACTGATATCCTTTATATCTTCAATAGAATAAAATGCAGTGGGATTATGCTTTCGAATTAAAACTACAACCTGCTGTATGTTTTTCCGTTTGACAATTGAAAATATCATTTTAACGGGGCCTACCGCACCTTGCGCATCTACAACAGTTACACCGTGATTTTCATGCCTGAGGTTTTCCAGTAATTTTTCACAATTCTGGTTCGTGATAATGCGTATCACCTGTAAACCCAAGGCCAGGCGTTCTTCAATAAGCAAACCAACATAGGTACCTGTTGCGAAACCTCCCGCCCAAGCCAGATAACAGGCAATGTTGTTTAAATTTTTCATTATTTGCGCCACAACAATGATCCAGATAAGCACTTCAAAAAAACCTAATATTGGCACAATTTGTCGAAACCCTTTTGAAATAAATACATGACGTAATGTACCTAAACTCACATCGCAGACACGTGAAAAAAATATGATAAGGGGTAGTAATATCCAACTGTAATAATCAAAATTACCGAAAATAGAATGAAGCATACTTAAAACAATTAAACAATTAAACAATGTGCTAATGTGCTGATTTACCAATGTACTCAAGTACTAATGTGTTAATTTACCTATGTATGGGAAATGTTTCACATCAGCACATCAATAAATCAGCATATTAGCACATAAAATTTTGTGCTAATGACTAATAACCATTTTATTGGTTTTGCGTTTATTTCCAACAGTTAAGGAATAATAATAAATTCCGGCACTTAAATTTTTCTTGTCAAACATAACTGAATGTTTCCCTTCCTGCATCGTTTCATTAACAAGTGTTTGGATCAATCGCCCGCAATCATCCCAGATCTGCAAATTTACATTTGATTTTTTAATTAATGAGAATTCAATTGTAGTTGTTTGTAAAAAAGGATTTGGATAATTGGTCAATTGAAGATCTGTTTTAGATGCAACAATATCCTCCACAGTAACAATATCATTCACACTAGTAATGTTAGTTGAATAGATACCATTTGCATGAGTTGCTATTACAACAAGTCCATCAGAAATTCTGGTCTCTATCATATCGCAAACAGCATTACCTATTGTATTTATTCCTTGTTGTACCCATACTGTTGATAAACCGTTTAAACTGTCAGTAGCATAAAGACCGGTGGTAGTTCCTGCTAAATAGACCTTTCCGTCACCTACAGGTAAAATACTTAACCAACGAAGAGATGGCCCTGAACCTGAACCATTCGAGGACTGCTCCAGATTGCCGGCACATTTAGCCCATGTACTTCCGCCATTAGTGGAATAATACATACTATAAACTCCATAGTTTGAGAATACAACCACTACCTTATCTCCATCTGTTGGGTCGGCTGTAATACAACTCACATAGCCTGCTCCCGGAAATAGCGCACCAGTAGTAGTAGAAGTAATATCAACAGCAGATGGTAAACCTGTATTTGCATTATCCACACGATAGATTTTCTTTTTATCCGTTCCATAATACACTCTGTTTAAAGGGGTTTTGCAAGCAGCAACAGCTGTAACCACAGCACCTGAGGTTGCGACAGAATCCGGTAGCTGTACCCAATTGGTACTGATAGAATCCCAGTTACCAATAAGAGGAATACCCGACAGATCATCATTTCGCCATAAATGTTTTCCACCTGCCAGATACATCAGGTTATTATTATTGGGATCAAGCACAAAAGGATTAATAAATTCCGGTTTTTTTAAGCCAATAGGATCAATGCGGGTAAAAGCTGTTTTATTTCCATTGGCATCGCAGGTTGCTTTCACCATTTTTGCATTTTGAATAGAAAAATAATAATTGGTTCGGTTATCCGAAATAGCACAATAGGAGCCATCTCCACCATGCGCATGAAACCATGGTGTAGTTGGAACGTTATTATTGCTAAACCAGGTCCCGTTATCCTGAGCCCCTGCAATAATAACATCATTACCGGGAGTAGCATGGTCAATTGCAATTGTATAAAACATGGTTGTTAAATACCCATTGTTTAATGATTCCCAGGCTACCGAACCTGCAGTGTTATCGGTTGTTTTAAAAACTCCCCCATCATTAGCGCTTATCATTATATCGGGATTGGATGGTAAAAACTCCAGGCAATGCTGATCGGAATGGTGATTTGCGTATGAATTTACAATAGGCAATGCAGCGCCTTCCTCATAACCACCAATAAAAGTAGTGCTTGTAGAATCCTGAAAACCTGAAGTTGAACGGTACAGATTTGTTCCTCCAATAAACACAGTATTTGGATCATTTGGTTTCACGCGAATAACCATATCATATGAACCTTGAACCGACCATTTATCAAACTGTCCGCCAGTGGCTGGCAAATTAATGGACAGGTCCTGCCAGATGCCACCAGTGGTATCACCATTTCCGGAAACATAGGTATATTTCCATAAGCTGTTCCACTCCGGATCACCTAAATAATTGTAGGTAACTTTTCCAAAATCGGGAGTGTTGGCTAAAAAATAAATTTCATTTTCATTGGATGGATTTATGCCCATGGTAATTCTGTTATAGGCAGTTGGAAAAGCAGGAGGAGTAATTTTAGTAAAAGCAATTCCATCTGCAGAACGCCAAATACCTTTTTGAGTCCCATCATCACTTAATGCTGTATAAACCACACCGGTGGTGGTTACAGCTACATCAGTAAAATAAGAGGTTCCTCCCTGAACAGCAGTCCAGCTAATTCCCCCATTAACACTTCGCATAATAGCGCCATAAACAGCAGCATAAATTTCGGTAACGGAGTCATTTGCAGATACATCATTTGCAAGGTTCCAAACCAATTGCCAGCCAATTGAAAATGTTTGCGGTACACCGGCAGCAGTAGATGCCACCGATTGCCAGGTTTTACCACTATCAACTGATGTAAATAATCCATCTCCTAAATAGTAAGCTCCTCCTCCACCGGCTGAAGCACCATAAGCTTCACCACTTCCGTAATACCAAACGTTTTGATGTGATGGACGTTTATCCTGCATCAGGCAAGTTGCATTTTTTAGTTGGGATAAGGTATTACTCATATTCCAGCTACCGCCACCATCGCTGGAAAGCCACATACCTCCTGAACAAGAGCCGGCCAACAATCTTTTTTCATTACTGACATCTATCCCAAAAGCCCGGGTACGGCCACCTACATTCCAGGGGCCCCTGTTTACTATATTTAAAGCCGCTCTATCAGAAGATGTACCTTGCGCATCATTTGGCAGGGTAGCTGCAAAAGCCAATTCTTTCTGACGGATATTATCAGGGATCTTCCCGGTTGCAGGGTCAGCCAGTCGTCTTAAGTCCCAATTCATCCGGTTTCGGGCATCCACTTCCATACCTTCCCGTGAAACCTTTTCCTGTGTGTCTTTTTTATTTTTAGTCGGTTCTGTATAAGCGATGTATCCGAGTGCCGATAAGGATAATGCAATACAGATATAAAAGGTGAATGATTTTTTCATTTTTGAATTTTATTGAAATCAAATATAGTGATTTTTAAGGTTGCATTAGTTTAGAATAACGAAACAATTTCACAATTTTTAAGCAGGCAATTCTTTACAATTTTAAGAATCAAAAAAAAGAACAATAGGATATTATCGAGTCCGCTTCAAAAACTCCTTTAAACACTCTTTGACACTAATTTTACTAATTTAATATGTTGGATTACCAATTGTATTGTAAAAAATAATTCGTGCAATTCGAGTCAAAAAGTGCTTTTCGGAAGGGACTCTTTTATTGTATAATCGCCTACTAATTAAATTATTAAAATTGCTAAATTCATTTATCGCTTATCAATGAATTGTTAATAAAATGATAAAAGTAAATTTTGTCAGCCTTAATTATTGTTGTTCTTTTGGCTTGTAAATTTATAAAACAAGTACTAACTAAAAATAAAAAAAAATGGAAGAAACTAACACAGGTGCTGCTATACCAGCAAAAAGACCAACTTTTTTAACAGTTTTATGTGTCCTATCTTTTGTAGGAATTGGATTTAGTTTAATAGGCGGTATTATGGGATATTTTTCTTATTCCACAATGGCAAGTGCAGGTGATATGTTTGGTGGCTTGAAAGGCGAAGGTGCAGAAGAGATGGGTGAAGCAATGAATGCAATGGCTGATGTTATGGGAATGGATTATGGTAAAATGGCTTTGAATTCTTTAGTTGTTGCTTTATTAAATATTCCAATTTTAATTGGTGTGTTAATGATGTGGAAACAAAAGAAAACAGGCTTTTTTGTATATACTGCTTTTGAATTAATTCAATGTGTTATGCCTTTCATTTTAGTAGGTGGTTTAGCTGGCGGTATCTCTGGTGTATTATATGCTATCGTTGCAATTGTATTCATCGTATTGTACGGATTGAACTTAAAGCACATGTCATAAATTCAAATCTATATAAGATAAAAAAAAATCCCATCGATCAATCGATGGGATTTTTTTATGAACAGACCTTACTTCCAATCGCCTTCTTCATCAGAAGAGTAGATCAAAGAAACAAGACTAAATTGTTTTTTATTTTATTGCAATAACACTGATCTCCACATTAACATTTAATGGAAGTTTTGAAACCTGAACTGTTTCTCTTGCAGGATAATCACTTGAAAAATAAGAACCATATACTTCATTTACTGCAGCAAAATCATTCATATCCGTGAGGAAAATAGTGGTTTTACAAACATTTGTAAAATCCATTCCTGCATCGGTAAGAATACCTTTTACATTTTCCATTACCTGATTGGTCTCCGTTTTAATATCTCCAAGCATCAGTTCCCCCGAAACAGGGTGTTTACCCACTTGTCCGCTTACAAAAAGCATATTACCTTTTAAAACACCATGACTATATGGGCCAATTGGAGCAGGTGCATTTTTTGATGTGATGATTGTTTTCATAGCAAAGATGGTTTAGTTATAAATTCGTAATTGCCTACTGATAAATTGTAAAATTGCATAATTACCTTACTGATAATCATACCAGTCTTTTTTTCTGGTCAGCTTCAGATCCTTTAGCATAGCAGATTTCACGTTCAGGTCCAATGAAAAACTTTGACGAAAACCGAATGGCACCCAGTTGAACCGCATTTCCCAGCAATGCAGATCTCTATAGATATTAATGGATGTAACTGTAAATTTTTTATTGGTAAAGTCATAACCCGAAGCCACACTTATTTTCCAGTTTTTTGTAAGACTTAGATCACCATTAAAAGTTGCTGTTTGTGTCAGGATCTTTGTTCCGATCCAACCTGTTTTACTATAATTTAAATTATAATAAACATTGATATTCCAGGGCACATTAAAATCAATGTATTTTTCAGGATTTTTATTGTAATAATCTACTTCGTCCTGGATCCCCTCATCACTTGTTTTTGGTTTTGCAGTTTTTTCTTTGCTCCTCAGACTTGTACTTAATGAAAGCATTGCCGAAGTTAATCTTCCAATATGCCGGCCGGAAAGGAAAGTCGTTTTTGAGGGATCTCTTTCCCATTCAAATTTCTCTACCCTGGCCCCTGCCGTATCTATCTGGTAGGGATCAATTAATGCACTTGCATTTACATCCAACAGCTTAAATAACTTGGTACGGCCATTTAAATTAATATTCGACCATTGATAATTTTTTGCCGCAACATTATACGAAACCGAACCACTTAAATTATCAATTAACGATACTTTTTTGTCTACCGAACCGGAATCATTTTGTTGTTTTATTTTTGCTTCCAACGTATTGTTCAAACCAAAGGAAACAATACCGGAACGGCCTGCCCCCGGAGATCCGTAAACACCATTTTGAAAACGGGAATATTGTTGAGTTACTCCTGTAGTATCAATTTGTACATCCTGATAATAACCAAATTGACTTTCGCTAAAATCAGGTCGATAGCTGGCACTTATAGTAGGGGACGCAACATGTCGTATTTGTTTTAAACGTTTTGTCCGAAAAAAATAATTCCCATACACCCTTGTATTTAATCCGGCCGATAAACTAAAATCATTTGCCATATTAAAACCGTCAATGGTATCCGTAAATACTTTGTTACTGTCGAGATCATAACGTTTGACAATACTTTGGCGATAAATAGTGCTTCCTGTAGATATTGTTGGGGTGAACGTAAAATATTTCATAACATTTAACGAAGTTCCTATCGGTACTGTAAATCGCGCACCGTTCCTCATTTGATTTACCGTATTATTGGTAAAAAACAATGAATCATAAGTATTTATTTCATTACGTGCGTTAGCTGTTGCACTTAAACCTATTTTATCATACCATTTATTTCCAACACGGTTCTTATTTTTAAAAGGATAGATACGGTTCATTGTTAAAGCGAGCTCAGGTAAAGTCACATCTACCTTTTTAGTGATCGTATTTTGACTATGCCTTGCATTGGCCGAAAAATTAAATGGTGTACCGGTCAATACTTTTGTATACGCTACGTTTGATTGAAAGGTATTGGACAAATAATTACCCGTAACATTTCCATTGAACTTATTATACTTACTGCTTCCTGCATTTACATTGGCTGAAAAACGGCTGTTGGGATTTGATTTAGGATCCTGAACATGCCTCCAATTCACAAAAAAAACATTACTTTTTGTAGAATTTGGCAATTCACGGTCGCCATCAATAATTTCAGAATAACGCAGCGCCACATCACCATTATAACGATAACGATTGTTATAATTACTGCTCGCACTTCCACCAAAACTTCCATTTGCATAAACATCACCACGCAAGGCAAGATCAATATACTCACTCATCCCAAAATAAAAACCACCATCCTTTAAAAAGAAACCCCACTGATTTGATTCCCCATACGTTGGTAAAAGAATACCCGAGGCCCGTCCTTTTTTGTTAGGGAAATAACCAAATGGTAGTATTAATGGTGTTGGAATATCAGCAATGAATAATTCGGCCGGTCCTGTAATAATTTTTTCATTAGGGATAACTTTAATTTTTGATGCACCAATATAATAATGCGGATGCTCCAGATCGCAGGTGGTATATTTCCCATGCGCTACATAATACATGTTGTTGCTGTCTTTTTTAATATCACGCCCATGAATATACCCATCCCCCTGCTTGGTGATCACATCCCTGATCTTTCCTTTTTTTGTTTTAAAATTATAAGTGATCTCTCCGGCATTAAATTTTTCTCCGTTTTGATTCGAGACCGGTTTTTGTACCGTATTTCCTAAACTATCTTTTACACCTCTTGAATACAATACATTTTTACCGAAATCCAGTTCAATATAACCCGCTTCCAACTTCATGTCCTCGTAAATTACAACTGCATTATTATAGAGGTACGCTTTTTGATTAGCCATATCAAGCACCAAAGAATCGGTGGCGCTATATGTTATTTTTTCTTTTAAAAATGAGTTTTCCTGAACGGGAGTTATTATGGTATCGGTTGTGGTTAATGAATGTCGTGGTGGCTTACCAGGAAGAGATGCGCCAACCTTCACTTTGCCCTTTTCAAGGCCTGCGAAATGGCTCTCCACAGCTTTAGATGTGGCAGGGTTTGTTGAATAGTTTGTTTCACTTATTAACAAACAACCAAGGATAAAAAGTACTTTTATAAGGAATCGATACAATTTTAAAAGTATTTTTGTGTTTGATTTTAAGGCTCAAAACTAACTAAAAAAAAAGTTTTGGCAATTAGTAAAATTTAAATTAACCTGATTATTCAATTAATAAGGCTAAATAGTAAATTGTGTGAAAAAACAAGTATACATATCATTTCTTTTATTGATCTGCATTATTGCGAGCTCGTTCACTTCAAAATTCAAGCCAGCTTTTGGAGTAAAGGTGATAGTAATTGACCCTGGCCATGGTGGGAAAGACCCCGGCTGCCATGGTAGCAAATACAATGAAAAAGATATTGCCCTTGCTGTATCTCTTAAATTGGGCAAATACATTGAAGAAAACCTGAAAGATGTAAAAGTTGTTTACACCCGGAGCACCGATGTTTTTGTTGAATTGCAGGAACGTGCCGAAATTGCTAATAAAGCGAAAGCCGATCTGTTTATTTCTATTCATTGTAATTCCGCCTGTGTAAGAGATAAAAAGCTGAAGCGCGATGTATGCAGGGACCAGGTGCATGGTGCTGAAACATATGTAATGGGTATCAAAAATGAAAAAGGCAAGCTGGATATCGCCAAACGAGAGAACTCCGCTATTTTATTGGAAGATAATTATGTAAAAAAGTATGATGGCTTTGATCCTAACTCCGATGAATCTTACATCATCATGAGCATGTTTGCTGATACTTACCTGGATCAAAGTTTAAGTTTTGCATCAAAAACCCAGAAACAATACAGTACCCATGCATCCCGACTGGATAAAGGTGTAAAACGTGCCAGTTTATGGGTACTTTGGCGTACGTATATGCCCAGTGTACTTACCGAAATAGGTTATTTAACCAATCGTGAGGAAGAGATGTTTTTAGGTTCGGTAAAAGGACAGGATTATATTGCCTCAGGTCTTTTCAGATCTTTCCGCGAATACAAAGATGAAATTGAAGGAACCGTAAAAAAATATGATGATTCTTTCGAAAAACAGGAACCTTATAAAATGGATAAGGAAGATTCTTTAACGACCGGGAACATTAAAAATCCGGACAAAACAGTTCATACTGATACTAATGTTGCGAAAATCCCTGAAACTAAAACGATAGATCCGAAAATAGTTAAGGAGGAAAAAAAGAATCCTGTTGAAGACAAAAAAACACCCGATATCGGTAAAACAGCCGTTGTTTATAAAGTTCAACTGCTCTCGTCCGATAAAAAAATAGCATTGACATCTGATAAGTTAAAAAACGTAGAAAAGCCTGGAGAGTATATGGATAAGGGTATTTACAAATATACCGCTGGCGAATTTGCTAATCAGAATGATGCAAAAGAACTGCAAAATATATTGCGTAAAAAAGGTTTTAAAGATGCTTTTGTGATTTCTATGCAGGATAACAAAAGAATTCCTCTTAAATAAGTGGCCTGACTCCTAAATAAACGACAAGTAAGTTGCACATATTCAGCCAACTATCCGATTAAATTCACGAAAATTATTTACTGCTTTTTAACACGTAGCTTCATAAATTCGTATAAATTTGTTATACGTAAACTATAATCCCAATAATTCATTAAATTTGCCGAACATTTGAATTCTAGAATATAAACGTGAAAATATCAAAAGAAGTTAGAGTAGGAATAGTTACTGTCATTGCCATTGGTTTTTTTATTTATGGTTTTAATTATCTGAAAGGCAGAGATCTCTTCTCCACTCAACGGAAATTTTATGCAGTTTATAATGATATTGATGGTTTGGTTGAAGCCAATCCTTTGATGATAAATGGTTATAAAGTTGGTTTGGTTGGCAAAATAAAGTTAACCCAGGATACTACAAGTCATATCGTTATCACCTTACTTTTAGATGATGAGGTACTAATTCCTAAAAATTCCATCGCAAAAGTTATCAGTTCCGACATTTTAGGATCAAAAGCCATACAATTAATATTGGGCTCCGGAAATGACTATGCTGTTGATGGGGACACCCTTAAATCAGCACAGGAAGATAACCTGAAACAATCCGTAAATAAAACGATTGCACCTTTACAAAAAAAGGCAGAAGGTTTAATTGCTTCAATTGATTCGGTAATGGTGGTGGTACAGCAGGTTTTCAATGAAAGTACGCGCCAAAACCTGGCAAAAAGTTTTGAAAGTATTAAACTTGCTATTTCTTCATTAGAAACTACTTCTTATCGTTTAGACACCATGGTAATTGGCGAAAAAATGAAAATTTCTAGCATTCTTACCAAGGTAAATGTGCTTGCTACCACCCTTGCGGGTAACAGCGATAAACTTTCCAATTTGATCAATAACTTTTCCAACATAAGTGATTCATTGGCAAAATCCAATCTTGCATCAACTATTAATAATGCCGATAAGGCTATGTCGCAGGTTTCCGGCATCATGGGCAAAATTAACAGAGGAGAAGGAACAATGGGAATGCTGATCAACAATGATAGTTTATACCGTAAGTTGGATAAGTCCGCTGCTGATCTGGATAAACTATTACTGGATCTTCGGATCAATCCGGAACGGTATGTACACATTTCTGTTTTCGGATCTAAAGACAAAAATAAACCGAAAGAATAATCCATTTTACATTTTTTTTAGTGTATAACTGAGAATAATCAGAATTTTAAAACGAATAATTACCTAATTCAACAAATCAAAACTTCAACAATTCAATTTTTTTTAACATGGTAGGGATCTTGATTTTTATTTTACTTTTTGTAGGTGGGAGCGCATTTTTTTTATTTAATGCCGGTAAGGTCAGAAGAAACATTTTATTGGGCAGGGATATCGATAGAAAGGACCGTCCCGCAGAGCGATTTAAAGTAATGACCCTTGTTGCTTTAGGTCAAAAAAAGATGTTTGCCAAGCCTGTTCCTGCTGTGTTGCACTTGTTTTTATACGCAGCATTTGTAATTACCCAGATTGAACTTATCGAAATTGTTGTTGATGGTGCATTAGGTGATCACCGTATATTCCGTCCATCTTTAGGTGGATTTTATACCTTCATGATCAGTTTCATTGAGATCTTATCTGTTCTCGCTTTTATAGGGACTGTTGCCTTTTTAGCAAGAAGAAATTTACTAAAAGTTCCCCGCCTGGTTAAAAGTGAATTGAATGGCTGGCCCAAACTGGATGCAAATCTTATTCTCCTTGCTGAGATCACGTTGATCTGTTTTATTTTTATGATGAATGGAGCTGATGAAGTGCTTTATTCCAAAGGTATTTCACATGCGCAAAGTCTTGGTGATAATTCATTCGGCTTTTCTATAAGCAGTCACCTGGGACCATTGCTTTTTGGAGGAATGTCTGAACACGCTCTTCATACAATTGAACGAATTGGATGGTGGGGACATTTAACAATGGTTTTAGGCTTTTTGAACTATTTACCATATTCAAAACATTTCCATGTTCTATTGGCATTCCCCAATGTGTTTTATTCCAATCTTAATCCTTTCGGACAATTTACTAATTTGGAATCAGTTACCAATGAAGTAAAAGCAATGATGGATCCTTCTTTTATTCCACCTCCTGCTAACCCAGATCAGCCAATGCGTTTTGGTGCAAAAGAAGTTACCGATCTTAGCTGGAAACAATTATTAGATGCATATAGTTGTACTGAATGTGGAAGATGCACTGCCGCATGTCCTGCAAACATTACAGGTAAATTATTATCTCCCCGTAAGATCATGATGAGTACACGTGACCGCCTCGAAGAAGTTGGAAAAAACATTGATACCAATGGTACATT
The DNA here is from genome assembly GCA_030654175.1 of Bacteroidia bacterium. Classification (GTDB taxonomy): domain Bacteria; phylum Bacteroidota; class Bacteroidia; order 2-12-FULL-35-15; family 2-12-FULL-35-15; genus 2-12-FULL-35-15. The sequence goes on along the minus strand of JAURXZ010000008.1, from coordinate 261,689 downwards.
TAAAGATGATGGAAAATCATTGTTGGGCAGCTACATTACTCCTGAAGAGTTATGGGCCTGCACATCGTGTAATGCTTGTGTTGAAGCATGCCCAATCAATATTGATCCATTAAGTATCATCACAGATATGCGCAGATTTATTGTTATGGAAGAAAGTGCCGCACCTGCTGAATTAAATGGAATGTTTGCTAATATTGAAAACAATGGTGCGCCTTGGCAATTTCCACAAGCGGACAGACTAAATTGGAAAAACGAATAATTTAGAAACTATGTTGAATTATTCCATTTACAATTTAACATATAACATTTAAAACAATTTATCATGGATCTAATACAAAAAGAAGAAAACGGACAATTGATAAGTCCTATCCTACCGGAGAATGTAAAAAATTATTTAATTGATATTGACGGAACTATTTGTGATGACATCCCAAATGAGCAACCTGAGCGTATGGCAACAGCTGTAGCTTATCCGGATGCATTAACCATATTGAACAAATGGTACGATGAAGGGCACATCATTACTTTTTTTACTTCCCGTACCGAAGCTCACAGAGTTGTTACAGAAAAATGGCTGGCCGATAATGGCTTTAAATACCATGGTTTATTGGTAGGTAAACCACGTGGCGGAAATTATCATTGGATAGATAATCACATGGTACGCGCAACCCGTTACGAAGGTCGTTTTACAGACCTGATATTGAAAGAAGTTACTATTGAGGTTTTTAAGCCTTAAATTTTTCAATTCAAATGAAGATCTAAGATCATCATTCTGAAAATATGAATTGATCTATTGTATTGGTTTTATAATTGATCACAAAAACATACAAAATATGAGTGAAGCTTTAAATGTACCTACAATGGCCGATTACGTGGCAAAAGGTGAAGTTCCCGAAATTTTATTTTGGGTAGGTTGTCTTGGCAGTTTTGACGACAGAGCAAAAAAAGTCACCAAAGCCATTGTTAAAATTTTAAACTATGCCAATGTGAAATTTGCTGTTCTTGGAACCGAAGAAAGTTGTAACGGAGACCCTGCAAAACGCGCTGGCAATGAGTTTTTGTTTCAGATGCAGGCAATGGGCAATATCGCGGTAATGAATGGTTATAATGTTAAAAAAATTGTAACAGGTTGCCCTCATTGTTTTAATACATTAAAAAACGAATACCCTTCCCTTGGCGGGAATTATGAAGTAGTTCATCATACACAGCTATTGCAGGACCTCTTGAATAGCGGACGAATAAAAATTGAAGGCGGAAGTTTTAAAGGTAAAAAAATAACCTTCCACGATCCATGTTATTTAGGACGTGCTAATGGCGTATATGAAGCTCCTCGTGAAGTAATGGTGAATTTAGATGCGGAACTTGCTGAAATGAAACGCAGTAAAGCCAACGGGCTATGCTGTGGTGCCGGTGGTGCGCAAATGTTTAAAGAAGCGGAAAAAGGTAACAAAGAAGTAAATATTGAACGTACAGAAGAAGCTTTAGCCTTGAATCCTGATGTTATCGCAGTTGGTTGTCCTTTTTGTAATACAATGATGACGGATGGTGTAAAGCATTTCAATAAAGAACAATCGGTAAAAGTATTGGATGTGGCTGAATTGATCGCTCAGGCAAATGATTTATAAAAAAATATGTTTAAATGTTGAATTTTAAATGTTGAATTATTTATTTCATTTACAAATTAACATTTAACATTTAAAACAATTAACTAGTATGTTGTCAATTTTCAAAATGCCTTTAGATGCCCGGGTTTGGGTATTTCAAAGTAAAACTGAACTTTCTGATCTTGAAATTGCTGCTATTGAAAAAGAAGGAAATCAATTTATTAGTAACTGGACAGCACATGGTGCAAGTCTGAAAGCAAGTTTTGATGTTCTGTACAATCGTTTCATAGTAATTTCAGTGGATGAACAACAAGCAACAGCAAGTGGTTGCAGTATTGATAAAGGAATACATTTTGTGAAAGAGCTTGAAAAACAATTCAATCTTATTTTATTGGATCGTATGCAGGTTGCTTACCGAAATGGAAATGAGATCAAAACCTGCCATTTAAACAATTTGTTAGAAGAACTAATAAGCTCAGGACTTTATTCTGAAAACGGAAATAAGGAAGATGCGAATAAAATAATCGTTTTCAATAATATGGTTTCCACAAAAAAACAGTTTGATACGGAGTGGGAAATAAATTTAAAACAAAGCTGGCAAAGCCGCGTATTACCTGCATAATAATTTCACGGATGCCTGAAATTAAAATAAAATCTGAATTGGCATTATAATTGAATTGCAATCACAAACCAATCAAAAAATAAGCTCATGAAAAAAATGTTCTCAACAATGCTTTTCACAGCATTCATTTCCTCCGTTTTAATGTCACAAAACAATAACCTTGTGGTATATTCACAGGATGGCTTAAAGTTTTCACTGATACTAAATGGTATCCGGCAAAATAATGAACCACAAACAAATGTGAAGGTTACCGGCTTAAATGCAACCAACTACCAGGTGAAAGTTATTTTCGCAAACAAGATGCCCGACCTTGATCAAAATGCTTACTTAATGAATGGTGGTGAACCAACACAGAATACAGAGTACACTTATTCCATCGCGAACGTAAAGGAAAAATATAAATTGAAATTTAAAAGTGCCGCTCCCATTTCGGAAATTGTGAACACTTCCGCTCCGGAGCAAACAGTAGTTATTTATACGCCAATTGAACGCACTACCAGAACTACTACCACCACTACAAATTCATCCGGGACAAACAGCAACGCAAACGTAGGTATGAATGTGAATGCTGATGGTATGGGTATAAATATGAATATAAATATAAACGATATGGATGGTGGAATGGGAGCCGGTAATTCAAGCAGCACCACTACTTCTTATAGCAGCACTACTACTACCACATCAAGTAACACAGGAATGAATCAAAGTAACAATACCACTTATGTTTTACAAGGTTATAATGGTGTTTATGGTTGCCCGTATCCTATGGGAGCAAGCGATTTTGAAAGTGCAAAAGCTTCTGTAAAATCAAAATCATTTGACGACAGCAAATTAACACTTGCAAAACAGATCATTGGTAGCAACTGTATGCTTTGCTCTCAAATAAAAGAATTAATGCTTTTGATCACTTTTGAAGGAACCCGCTTAGATCTTGCTAAATTTGCATGGAGTCATAATTTAGATAGAGGAAATTATTACAAACTAAATGATGCTTTTACTTTTGAATCGTCTATTGATGAATTAAATGAATATACACAGAGTCATTAAAGAGATTGCCTCTAAAGGGTTTTCTATATGTCATTTCGAGCGGAGTCGAGAAATCTATTTACTTGATTAACAAGATGCTTCGACTCCGCTCAGCATGACATTTATAAGAGTTATTACTTTTTGTTACAGCCTCTTCAAATTTTCAAATTATCAAATTGATTTATGACTAAAGACGAATGTTTTAATTTAGGTTATATTGCTAAACGGGTTGGTAATTTTGGAGACTTATCTTTTGTTTTGGATGTTGATAATCCCGGAAGCTATCAGAAACTGGAATCGGTGTTTGTTGAACTGAACAATACACTGGTACCCTTTTTTATTAAAAGGATACAAATGCGAGGAAATACCGCTGTTGTTACCATTGATGGTATAGATACAATTGAAAAGGCGGAAGAAATAATAAAATCAAGTTTGTACTTACCCCTCAGTTTTTTACCACCTTTAAAAGGCAAAAAATTCTATTTCCATGAAATGCCGGGCTATACTGTTATTGATAAAACGTATGGCGATATTGGTATCGTAGAAAAAATACTTGATTTCCCTCAACAGGCGATCTTCCAGATAAAAAAAGGCGAACACGAAATTTTAATTCCTGCCAAAGATGAATTCATTGTTAGTATTAACCGCACTACCAAAACACTTGAGCTAAATGCACCTGCAGGATTGATCGATCTTTATATCAGTAATAACGAGGATAACGAAGAAGAGGAATAAATTCAAAACGCAACAAAATTATTGCGTTCTCTGAAAAATTAGTTTAACTTTATTCCTGTATTTAATACCAGTAAATTTTAATCCCAACATTATTTCTTAATAAGCCGGAGCATGTATGTCGAGCCAGGAATTTGTTTTTAAACAGTTTAAGATCCTTCAGGATAAGTGCGCTATGAAGGTAGGCACCGATGCCGTTCTATTGGGTTCCTGGGTAAATACCTCCAACGCAAAAACAATTTTAGATATTGGTACCGGCACCGGCATCATTGCTTTAATGCTTGCTCAAAAATCAGATGCAGCCATTGATGCCATTGACATTGACAAAAATGCTTTTGTGCAGGCCTCTGAAAATATTGCCGGTTGCAAATGGCATGAACGTATTCAAATTCATCATATTTCTTTGCAACAATATAGCACCGAATGCAGTCATAAATATGATCTGATCGTAAGTAATCCTCCTTATTTTGTTGATTCCTCAAAAGCATTGGAAGAATCACGCACCAATGCACGGCATACCGATCAATTGCCTTTTGCCGGCCTGTTAAACGGAGTTTTGAATTTATTAAATCCTACTGGATCTTTTTATGTGATACTTCCTACCAAAGAAAGCCAGGTGTTTCGTGATATGGCCGAAGAACAAAACTTATTTTTAACCAAGCTTACACGTGTTATCACCCTTCCGGACAGGCCGGAAAAGCGACTGTTGATGCAATTTGAATTTACAAAAAAAACGGTTGAGGAAAATTCTATCACCATCGAAAAAGATGAACGTCACTCCTATACGGATGAATACAAAGAGCTGACAAAGGATTATTATTTAGCTTTTTAAGGCTGATAATAACCAATCATTACTAACATATTTAATGCAATTATCTATTTAGTTTTATTTTTGAAAAATATTTACTCATCATGCTTACAATAAACCCTAAAGAAGTTTCTATTCCTGTTTTACACAGCTATTTGCTTGGAGCCGTTGCTCCCCGCCCAATTGCTTTTGCAAGTACTATTGATAAGGAAGGTAATCCTAATTTAGCTCCATTCAGTTTTTTTAATGTTTTTAGTGCAAATCCACCTATTGCTGTATTTTCTCCGGCAAGAAGCGGACGAACAGGACAGACTAAACATACCTATGATAATATAAAGGAAATACCTGAAGTGGTTATCAATATGGTAAATTACGATATGGTGCAGCAAACTTCATTAGCAAGTACCGAATATCCAAAAGGTGTGAATGAGTTCAGCAAAGCCGGTTTTACACCCCTTAAATCGGAAATGGTAAAACCATTCAGGGTAAAAGAATCGCCTGCACAGTTAGAATGTAAAGTAAAACAGGTAATTGAGCTTGGCGACAAAGGTGGTGCAGGCAACTTAATAATTTGCGAAATTGTATTGATCCATATCAGCGAAAAAGTGCTGGATGCCAATAAACAGATAGATCCCAATAAAATTGACCTGGTTGCCCGGCTTGGAGGAAACTGGTACAGCAGAACCAACGGAAATGCCTTATTTGAAGTGGCTAAACCATTGATGAACTTAGGCATAGGAATTGACCAGATCCCTCCATATATCCGCAATTCAAATGTATTAACTGGAAATAACCTGGGACAACTTGGTAATGTTGAAAAGATTCCAACGACTCTTGAAGTTGCCACTTTTAAAAATTCCGGTGCTATTAATGAAGCGTTTGAAATTTTCGGAAAAAAGGGAAGCAAATTAGAAGATCATCTTCACCACCTTGCAAAAGGATTATTGGAAAACGGAAAAGTAGAAGAAGCCTGGAAGGTGCTTTTGTCGTCAAGTAACTAGGCTCTTTCGAAAAATCAGGAATCTTTAAACCGTATCCTTTTAAAATTATACCAATTTATCAACACAGCGATGTTCTTCTTGTAAGAATTCGTAAATTTGTATTAAGTACGATACCATTACTTGAAATAATATAAAATCAACAATTAAACAATAAAAAACATGGACATCACAGGCATCTTAAAAGTAAAAAGCGAAGCACAACAAGTATCAGAAAAATTCAAAAAAAGAGAATTTGTTCTTACTGATAATTCATCACAATACCCACAACACGTATCTTTTCAATTAACACAAGACAAATGTAATTTGATCGATTCGTATAATGTTGGTGCTGAAATAAAAGTGCATTTTAATTTACGTGGTCGTGAGTGGACCAGCCCACAAGGTGAAATAAAATATTTTAATACACTTGAAGCTTGGCGCATTGAAGGTGGTGCTAATTCAGGTTCCGGAAATTCTTCTGCATCAAATAAAATGGAAGGTGTTTCAGAAACATTCACTGCTGCAACAGAAGGTGACGATTTACCATTCTAATTTCAAATAAAAAAAGTCCCGTTTCATCAAAATATTGATGGAACGGGACTTTTTTATTTATAATAAACTAATACATCACCTGTTCTTCATCCAGCACCTTGGTATCTAAAGAATCACGCAGGCCATTTCCAAGCAATACAAATGCAAGAACTATTAGCATAATTGCCATTCCCGGAAGAAAAGCTAAATAAGGTGCATCACCAATAATATATCCTCTGTGTGCATTGATCATAGCACCCCAGGAGGCTGTTGGTGGCTGAGCACCAATACCAAGAAAACTTAGACCTGCCTCAATTAATATAGCAGCAGCAAAATTTGCAGCAGAAATCACTATTACCGGTCCCATTACATTTGGTAATATATGTTTCATTATTATTCTGAAATTGGTAAAACCCAGGGCCCTTGCGGCCTCAATAAATTCCTTTTCGCGTAAACTCATAATTTGCCCACGGATAACGCGTGCAACCTCTACCCACATTGTTAAGCCTACAGCTATAAATACCTGCCAGAACCCCTTTCCTAAGGCTAATGTAATGGCAATAACAAGCAACAGTGTAGGAACAGACCACACCACATTGATGAACCAGGTAATCAGATCATCTACCCTGCCACGATAGTATCCGGCTAAAGCGCCCATTAAAACGCCTATTATAACGGAGATAAATACGGCCACAAAACCTACAGAAAAAGATACTCGTGTACCAATTATCAAGCGGCTTAGTAAGTCGCGCCCGGCAGGGTCGGTACCTAAAATAAATTTTTTGGTAACGATATTGTTCTTCGTCAGTTCCCCCTGCAGTTCTTTTATTGTTTTTTTTATTTTCTGATCAGTACCAAATTCATAAAACTCTATATACCCTTTGTCCACATTGCTTTCTATCGCTGTATTATACTTTACGGCATACACCACATCTGCAATATTAAATTTGAACTCTGTACCCTTTCGTTGGTTTTCACCGGTATATTCGAGCAGTATAACATCACTACCCTCAAAACGGTAACTGGCAAAAGGGATTGAACGATAATCACTCACTTCGCCAAACATCATTTTATAAAAAAAATTCACATGGTGAGTGTACTCATTCTTACGGTCTTTAAGTATTTGTACTTTAAATCCGGGTGGTTTCTTTGAAAGTTCAAGCAGCTGATCATTAGCATCCGGTGTGGGATCAGGGGTTATTGTATAGCCTAAAACAGCCACCAGCATACACAATACGATCACTATCAATCCAAACATAGCGAGCTTGTTTTTCTTAAAACGCTGCCATGCAATGTAGGATAATGAATGTGAATAATATGTATCGCCTTTTTTAACCATTCATTTTTTTTAAAACCTCCTGCGAATTCTAAATTTCAGATCAGGTGTAATAATAACGTTCTATTAATTTGAAAAAATTCGTGATCCGTTTCTAAAGATGCGCCTAAAAATAATAACAAAAAATCAATAAAGCATTTAATTACAGCCATAATAAGACCAATATTAAAAATGGAAGGATGGAATGGTTTATTTAATAGAATAAAGTTGTTTTTCATAATTGCAAAACTGAAGATTCAATAAACATAAAAATGTCCGCTGTTTTCAAAAGACTTGTACCTTTACAAAGCTATTTATTGAAGGCTCAAACGAAAGATAAAACATTACGAAAACTACAGATAAAATAATTTTAGGCATAGATCCCGGAACTACAGTTATGGGTTATGGGCTCATTCAAATCAAAGGCAATAAAATGCACCTGATCGTGATGGGGGTTTTACGTCTCGAAAAAGTGGCAGATCACGCGTTAAAACTTCAAAAAATATTTAACTGTGTGATTGCCTTGATCGATGAATATAAACCCGATGAATTAGCTATTGAAGCGCCTTTTTTTGGGAAAAATGTTCAATCCATGCTTAAACTTGGAAGAGCACAAGGGGTTGCAATTGCAGGTGCACTATCCAGGAACATCCCGATACAGGAATACGCCCCCAAAAAAATAAAGCTATCTATTACAGGCAACGGAAATGCTTCAAAGGAGCAGGTTGCAGCGATGCTAAAAACACTATTAAACTTTAAAGAAACACCTGAATTTTTAGATGCTACCGATGGTCTGGCAGCGGCTGTTTGTCATCACTTTCAGAGAAAACCGGGTACTGCTCAAAAAACGTATACAGGTTGGAAAGCTTTTTTATCGGAAAATCCGGAGAAGAAGGGGTAGATTTTGGATATTAGATGTTAGATATTGGATGTGAAACGGTAGCTGATCTCAGATTCGTTGTATTGTCGAATTCATCGGCTATATTTAATATCTAAAATCTACTATCTACTTTAATTGAGAGCGGATCTTTTTAGCCATACTGCTTAATTCTTCAGCTGTTGGTTTGAGTTTAGGCTGGGTAAAATTGACATCGTTTGCTGTATTCATTGGCACTAAATGAATGTGAGCATGGGGCACTTCTAAACCAATTACAGCAATACCTATTCTTTTGCAGGTAACAGCCTCCTTTTGAGCTTTGGCAACACCTTTTGCAAACACCATCATTTCTGCCAGATCGGTATCGGGGATATCAAAAATATAATCAACTTCTTTTTTAGGAATAACCAATATATGGCCATGTACAAGTGGGGAAACATCTAAAAAAGCGAGAAACTTTTCATTTTCTGAAATTTTATGAGAAGGGATCTCACCACTAACTATTTTAGAAAAGATACTGGACATGGTTACGGATAGCGAATTATTACTAATTTACGAATCTGGGGTTATTAAAAAAGGTTGAAAATACTAATTCATCAGCACATCAAATAATTAGCACATCAGCACATTAATTAACGCGATATCTCCACCAATTCAAATTTAATGGTACCGGAAGGCACAGTAATATCTGCGATCTCACCTACTTTTTTTCCTAATAAACCTTTTCCGATCGGAGAGTCAACTGATATTTTATTTGCTTTCAGATCAGCCTCATTTTCGGCAACAAGTGTATAGGTCATGATAGCACCATTGGATACATTTTTAATTTTCACTTTCGAAAGAATAAGTGCTTTTGATGAATCCAATGTAGATTCATCTATCAGGCGGGCGCTGGCCATGATCTCTTCCAGCTTCGAAATTTTAAGTTCCAACAAGCCTTGTGCTTCCTTTGCAGCATCATACTCCGCATTTTCCGACAAATCACCTTTATCACGGGCTTCTGCTATCTGTTTGGAAATATATGAACGCTCATGTGTTTTTAATTGATGCAATTCGTCTTTTAACCTTTTTAATCCTTCTTCAGTAAAATACGATAAGTGTGACATAATTATAAATTTTATTTAGACTATTGTTAAAAATACAAAGAGAATCCTTCAGCTCAACTCGAAGGACTCTCTTTATGAATGCAAATATACGAAAAAATGAAGACTTTTAAAATTGATCAAACAAATCGATGATCAGAAATTATAAGTTTATTCTAGCTCCAATTGAATGTGTTCCGTTAAACGGATTAGTAGCTCTATACGAATAATCTATCGCAAAAGTAGATTGATTTTTTCCAAATGGCATTTCAAAAGTAAATCCGGCACTCGGGCCAGAAAAGGCTGAAGTTCTTGCCCCCACGTTCAAAATGTCTTTTTCATAAGCATAACCAACACGTACCATTAACATATTTTTCCAGCCATATTCTAAACCTAATTTGAATTGATCTTTTTCAAATGAATTAGAGGTGAAAGTTCCCATTGCAGTGATCCTGTGAGTTTTGTCAATAGTATTGCTATCTATTTTTGTCAAATAAAAGTCATAACCGGCTCCTATGTTAAGCAAAGAGGGCAATTCGTATTGTGACGAACGTTGCTCCACTGTCATAGTATTACTTTGTGTAGAAGTTGGAACAGGAGTTTTAAATGACAAACCATCACCGCTAAATCTCATTCTTGGGCCAACATTTTTCAATGAAATACCAAATTTCAACTGATCGTTTTTTCCGGTAACATATTGTATCCCTGCATCCAAAGCAATACCTCTTGCACTGATGTTAGAAGTTTTTTCAGTGATTATTTTAGCGGCCAATCCACCATAAATATTATCAGAAAAACCTTTAGCATAGGATAAACTGATGTTCAAAAACTGAGGTGAATAAGAACCTAATCCTCCTTCAGGATTATCGACAGTGGTAATATTAATATCACCAAAATCCATTGCCATAATAGCCAATCCGAGAGCACCTGTTTCTCCAACACGTTGAGTCAAGCCAAAAGCATTGATATTAATATCTGTTCCTTTTAACCACTGCGTGCGGGTAAATAACAATTCCGTTTTTTTAGTAAAAGCAGTACCTGCCACATTTAAAAACATTGCTTCAAGCCCTTTGGCTCCTGCAATATTTGAACCAGCCCAGCCTGAACTACGTGCCCATGGATTAATCAATAATTCAGTAGCACCGGCCTGACCTGCACGGTCGGGGTTACCGGCCAAAACTTTATTAACTGGCAGAATAAATAAGCCGGCTAAAGCAAATGGAACTAATAATTTGTATTGTTTTTTCATAACTAATTATTTAATTATTTCGCATTTCAGCTTTCAAAATTCCTGAATCCGAATTCAAAAATCTGAAATGCGTAATTTTTTTTAATATGCTTCTAAATCCAGTGGACGCATTACGCCAAACCATTTTAATATCTTCTCTCCTACATTTGGCACGTCTACATGAATAATGTACATACCGCTAGCGATAGGAATTCTTGCCTGGTTTTTCATGTCCCAATCAAGAGAAGCTTTGATATCATCATCAGCTTTTGTTAATGTTCTTATTAACGTTCCATTTAATGTGTAGATGGAAACAGTACAATTTCTAGGCAAGTTTGTGATTTTTACAATATTATCACTTGTTTTTTCTTCGTAACCCGAATATGCATAATAAGGATTAGGAACAATATTGATCAAACTCAGAGCATCCACCGCTGCTACCGATTCCTCTTTACGAGTACCAATATCAGAGGTATTGAATTCATAAATAGGATCAGCCTTATTTACTGTTGATAATACCGATGGATTTGCCACTGTAGAGGTCCATGAAGCATCTGCGGCAACAAAGGTAGTTCCGATAGCACGACTGATACCATTGTGAACAACCGGGCCGTATTCAACGAAATAATTTTCTCCTACCACAAGAGAACCTGAAGGAACCTGCTCTCCAGTTCCGTATTTACTATATGCCCTGGTAACTCTCAACCTGATCTTAACATCCGTTTCCAATACGGTACGCCCCTGATTCAGCATTGGGATATTAACCCACATCACATCGGAAAAAACATTACGTTTATAACCATCACTAACAGTGGTAGATGTTGCAGCTGCTGCAGCCAATAGGTCATGAACAGTTTTACCACCGTCATAACGAGGCACATCACTTAAACCATTACCCATCTGTGCATCACCTGTATAGCTTGCATCGCCATAATGACCAAACACATAAATATAATGTTTACCGCCAAATAATATTGCATCGCCAAGAGAGGTCATTGTATTTGAACTTGGGTTCCATTTCATATCAGCACCATTTTCAGTTGCTAACCAGGAATCTTCACCAAAAGCCATGTTCAATCGTTCACCAGTTTCCAGATTTAAGGCATATCCAGGGAACCAACCCATTCCGGTGGTACCATTAAGATCGCCTTCTGAAGCATTATAGCCTGATTGAGAAGAGTTCAGACCATTTTTATCAACAGATAAAGAGCTACGCATATGTAATTTTTTTGCACCACCAATTGCAAGAGCTGTTTCTTCCTGTAATTCCAATACAGGGCAACGTGTCCATTTTGACTGATCGCTGGTCATAACAACATCAACGCTGGATGTGTTTTTTAATTGATTCAACGTAATGAATCCGCCCCAGGCAGGACCACCGGAATAAACAATAGGATTAGGAGTAGTGGTAGGTGTAGAACCACATAATCTATATGGAGCCCAGGTACCTTCCATCACTTTCTCATACGCCTGTATATCATCTACTCCAACATAATCGTTATAAACAGCACTAGGTCCAGTGAAAGTGGTAGTTCCAGAACGGATCCAGTTAAAGTTGCTTTCACCATCCTGATCGGAAATCCCTGTTAACCAAGCCTTTGAAGGGTCATCGAATGTCATGGTAGCTTCTAAAAAAGAATTATTTTCGGGATAAACCGCAGGCGGACCTTGAATAATGAACCCTGGACTATTAACAAAAAATACATTCACTGATAATCCCCATTTTGGTATAACAGTATTAAGACCTACCGGTTGACCATTAATAAGTTGTTCGTTAGGAATTGCAATGCTTGTATCAGAACTAACAGTTACACCTGTTGTTAAGTTGATCAAATCCCACTCTGCAGCAGTTGTAATTGCTGTTGTGGTACTTTTTAGTATGAAACGGAAATTAGTTTCAGATGGAACATTTAAAGGATCAACAACCTGGATAGTAACAGGACCTGCACCATTTTCGTATGTCGGATTTTTTGCTCTTGAAGCAGGATCAGCTAATATTGCTGAAACAGTACCACTTGTAAAATCCAATATGTTGCCACCATTACCGGTACCTTCAATACGGGTTAATTTAGGGCCATTACCATAATTTGACTGTTGTTCCAGTCCACCTGATTCAGGAGAAGGAATATGAGGAATACCAGTGTGAGGAGTAAATACAGGGAAATCTGCATTTTTTCTACCTGCAATGTATGGCTTATAATCCTGTAAAGAGCTGAAATTCGGTACAATGGTAGTACTATGCCCATAAGCGATTATAGCATAATAATAGGTTTTGTGATTAACCAGATTCTTATTATCAGTAGCGAAAAGATCTTCTTTCACTGAAATGGAATGTCTGATCCCCTTATTGCTGCCATTTACCATTTCGGTAGGTACTAAAGCAGAAAGGGTTACATCATTTGTATAATTTACAATTTGAGAAACAGCATCTACTTTATCGCACTGAAGTACCAAACGCGCTTTATCTATGTTACCAAGGTCGGTTTGACTAACAAATCCGTTTTTCAACTGGTATACCTGGTATCCCTGGAAAAGGTACTCGGCATTATTAGGATCCTGTTTGTCATAATCTTCATGATAGGCCTCATTAAAATTATTAGAAGTGCTTGGATTTGACCACGTTAAGATCAATTCTTTGTCCAATTCCTGAATAGCTAAATTAGGCGCTGTAGGACCATTAAGAGTAGCAAAACAATTGTTGAACAATAGCTGTGCTTTTGAATCAGCACCTCTTAAAAGAGCAACAGAAGCAAGTGGGCCACCTTGTGTTGCTCTTGCCCAAGGCACACCAATAGTTATTACGTTTACTGCACCTGGCTGAAGAGTAAATGGACCGGCACTTTGCAAAAAGCGTCTGTCGTCAGGTACATTGTTTTCACTTACCTCATCCCAATTAGGCATGGTTATAGGGTTATTCAAATCACCGCCAACACCAAAACCGGAAGGATCTGTTAACCCTGGGAACATATAGTTACATGGAACAGAACCTGTGGTTCCATCACCACCATAAGTAATTGGGGTTCCGTTGCGCCATGTTCCGGTTAAATATTGATAAAAGTCATCACCAGCAGTTGGATTTCCATTAACCGGATTTGCATTGTTATTAAAATACATGAACTTACACATCCCAAGGCGCTCATTATCAGCAATATTGTCACCATAATTCAGGAAACTGGAAGGCACACTTGTTACTGCATTATCAAGTCCATCAGGATCAGCAAATGGTCCTTCAAAAAAGTCGATCCCTACCGCAGGTGGATTAGCACCATAAGCAGTTGCTTGTCCGGTTCCATCCACAGCAACACCATTATAAAGGATACCAAACCCTAAATTCACATCACAACCTACATAATCATCTTTATACCAACCAAGATCCGCATCATCCCATACACCAAAGAATGTTGAATCTAAACGGAAAGATGATTTATTGATGATCTTGTATTTATAGAAGGTTGCATTATTTAATTCGTCATTGGTAGCAAATGCAAAAGCCTGAGCTTGAATTTCCAAACCAATTGAAGCGCCACCAGTTTCGGTATGCACGTTTCCTTTGTCGTTAAATACCCAGAATAAACACTGATCACCATATAATTGTGCAGAACAGCCACGTGTTCCGGTAATATCAAAGTCAGGAACATCACCTGAAGATGGATCGTAAAAGCCATCGGCATTCACGTCAAAATAAGGTGCTAAAGGCTGACCTTCAGGCCCATAAGCAGGCCAGTTATTAATTACTTCCATTGCAGCAGTTCCTAAAAGGGGATTTTGTCCGCTTTGGCTCACCGCCCAGTTGTAATAGGTTTCCACATCTGCCCTGTTTATTTTATAAAATTTATCCCAGGCAATACAGGTAGAAGGAGTAATTGTAGCGGTTGACGTTAAAGGGCCCGGCCAGTAATCATTACCACCAAACTGGCGATAGGTTTGAGCAGCTGATTTCAGCGATCCACCGGCATCGTATCCGCCTACCCATATTGAACTTGCAAATTGGGAACTTGGCCCTACCTGACCAACAGGTGGCTTAGGAACCGCGTATCTTGCTTCGTTATTACCAAACAGATCCCACCACATATCACCACCATTTAATATTTTAGCTCTTACGTTGTTAATATCAAGATCGGCCTGTGCGGTTGCATTAATACATCCTGCCATAACCGATTTCGCCTGGTTATTGTTTGGTGCAATTCCCGAACCACCAATATTTTCGCGGGCAGAGGCCCCATTTACCCATCCTGCCTCTCCCGATGGGAGAGAGAGCAATGTAAGGAGGGCAATGCTGATAATGTTTGTAGGTTGTATTATTTTCATATTTTTATTTATTGTCCCTTCCAGATTTCGCAGATCTGATTTTGTAAAAAATCAGTGGCCTTCGATATTTGCAAGAAAATTAGTTCTTCGTTTTAAATTCGTATTTTATATATTAAAAATCAAGTAATAAACCCAAACGTAACACTCTTGGTCTGCTATAAAATGAAGGGTCATTCACTTTTACGTTGTACAGATCGGTAAATGATTCAGCATTATTCCTTCCAGGGAGTGAATTAATATTATCCGCTGAAGTTAAATAACCATCATCACCGGCATTACCGGTAGCTTTATAAACGCTTAGTATGTTTTTAGTGTTTAATACGTTCAAGGCTTGTAAATAAATATTTAAGTTGGCACGTTTCTCTTTGTCACCATCTGCATCACCCCATTTAAGAAGTATATCTTTATCGATCCTCATATCGATCTTAAAATTCCATGGTAAATTGGATCCATTCACCTGACCGGCCAAATTGCTACGCTGAGAAATCCCAAATGCTGCTTCTTGTGTAATGTTTCTTTGTCTGCTATATGGAGTACCTGATCCTGCTCTTGCAACAATATTTGCTCCTACGTTTTCAAATATTTTTATTGATTTTTCTTTATCAGTTCCTTTTTTACGGGTCCAGATCGGTCCTTTGTAATCAGTACCTGAAGCAAAACGGTAATCAACATTCATTACAATGGTGTGGCGCTGATCATAATCCAATGCGTGGGTGGTTCTCAAATTCGGTTGCCCGGAAGAAGCCACGTTAACACCGTCAGTAGCACTTGAACCGGTACCGTCAGCAAATTGCAAAGTATAATTTGTTGTTAATTGAACCCCGTTAGTTCTTCTAAGATCATAAGCGATCGAAAAACCTTTAACAGTTCCAAAGTCGATATTATCAAAAGAGTTGTAAGTAACAGGAAAAGCTTTGTAAACCTGAACTACCTGTACCATGTCTCTTAACTCACGATAAAATGCTGATAATGTTATGGCTGAATTTTTCTTTTCATTTAATACCTGTGAAAAACCTAACTCATAATCTGTTGTTCTTTCCGGTTTCAAATTTGGATTATTGATAAAATCACCTGCATTTTTTTGAATATTCAAATACTGAATAGGATCCAATCTGTTAGCCGTTGGTGGACGCTGCGTTAACACATCATAGTGAGCAAAGAAATTTGCTACGTCAGATATAGGGAATGAAAAGGCAATACGCGGCATCATATTAATTTGTGGCGTATAATCTTCGAATACTTTTGAGGATAACACTTTGTTTTTTGCTGCCGCAGGATCTAATAAATATGGGTTGATCTCTCCATCCACAGTGTTTGCGCCTGCTAAAGATGCATTAGGATCAGACACTTCCCCACCTTGTGCATTATACCATGTACTTCCGTTACGATATCCTACTGTTTTTGTAGGGTTGTCTTTATTATCAACATATACCACATAATCATCACCGATATTTGCAGGACGTGTAGTATTAAATTCAGAAGCAAAATTCACCTCTCCGGCTGTTTTAGCTTCATACAATAAAAATTTATCTTTTAATACCTTTTGGTTTGCATCAAAACGGTCGATCCTTAAACCAATATTAAATTTTAGATCTTTGAAATCAAACCTGTCCTGAATATAACCAGCTATATAAATAGGTTGGTATGCACCAATTTCACGTGTAAAATTACCATTTACATCCTTTTTAGTGAAAAAATCATCTAAACTGGTGCTACCATTTAATTTTTTCCCGGTATGGTCATAACCATGATAAGCAACACTTCCCAAATTCAATAAGTCATCAGGGCTAAACATACCTACTCCACCGTAACTTTCTATTTGTTCTGGAGTATAAGAATCAACGTCTATCCAGTTGGTGCTGTTTTTATCATAACCTAAAGCTGTTCTTAAACTTCTGTCGAATTGAGTTTGAGTACCATCATTCAAACGATCAAAATCATAATATAAATTAGTACCTGATAATTGGGAATTCAAATGAGGGGTAGAATCCAATTGTGTAATATGGCTGTTAGCCAATTGACGCATATTTGTCCACAGATCAATTGAATTTATATTATAACTTCTTTGATTTCTTTGTTCAAACTCAAAACCTGCCTGTACAGCATGTTTTTTTATATCTGCCGAAAAGTTAGTAAAAACACGAAACTGGCTTTCTTCAGATTTAGCATAGCCACCGTACTGACGGCCTGTATTATACCATAACGAGTAAATATTTGAAGGTCGGTCGCCATTCATCAAACCTAAGCCAGCCTGAACAGAATTGAGGTTAAAAACCGGGTTAGTGGTATTTGCATAAAACTCACTGGTATATGGTACACCGGTTGGGTTAACATCACTAGGAGTAAATGAAAGACTTACATCCCTAAAACCATTATGATAGAAAGCGGATACAGTATCTAATATACCATCTCCATCCAGATCATAATTATCACGTGTTTCATAGATATAGTTATTTTCTTTAGTTTGAACAAATTTACCGATATAACCGTAATCGAAATTCCTGTCTTTATGGTTATCATCCTGAGTTTTGCTGCTTGCATTTGCATAACTAGCCTGAAGAGTAAAATAAGCGTTTGTGATGGCGGAGGATGATTTCTCTGCTTCTTCAGCTGTAGCTGCATTGAACTTTTGAGTTAATTTAGCATACGTTCTCCAGGTATTTGAAATTTGCTGAGGGTTGTTTACCGGATTAAACAATGCGTATTCATAAACAAAGCCGTGGCTTGTATTATAATCCTCTGAACCACCTAAGGTTATACCCATATTGGTAGTTGGCTGATATTGGATTTTCCCGTTTAAACGGAATGAATTAGCACGAACATTGTTTCTTGCTTTGATCTTTTCCAGATCGCCAGCAGTAACAAATTCGGAGTTTGGAACAAAACCTCCAGCACCATTTGGGTTAGGACGCAATGGGCTTTTCTCTAATTCGCTTAATTTTTCTGCATTTACCTGGTAAAATCCAATTGCTGACGGATCAGGATCTTTGTCAGTGAACATTTCACCTGATAAACTGAAACCCAGAACGGATTTTTTAATGTTATTAACAGAATCCTTTTTCATTAAAATCGGACCGTTAATAGAGAAACCAACAAAGTTATAACCGTATGCATCCAATCCTCTGCTTTTTTGATTTTTTTCACCCAAACCGGAAGAAATAATCTCAATTCCTCCTGTATAATTACTTGCAGGCCCTCTTGTTGTGATTGCAATAATACCACCTGTAGCATCTCCGTATTCAGCAGGAGTTCCACCAATAATAGTAGTTACCTGCTCAACGCTTGACTGAGGTACACCGGCACCTCCAACAACTTTTACACCATCAATATAATATGCAGTACTGGATGAACGGGCACCTCTCACATTCAATGCTCCACCTTCGTCAGCCTGATAAATACCTGCAGTAGTAGCGGCAACTGAATTGATGTTTTTGGAAGCCATGTTCTGGTATTCCTCACGGGTAACGGTAGATCCAGATTTTGTATCCGGGTCAATTAAAGGCTCACTATATACGATAAGTTCTACTGCACTTAACTCAATACCACCGGCATTTGACATTTCAATATTCAGATAAACTGTTTTACCAACAGCTAAACTTACGTCTGCTATTTCAACAGTCTGATAACCTACATAAGTAGCTTTTACTTTATATTTTCCGGGGTTTAAAGGCTTGATGGTCACATCACCGTCAATATTGGTAGTTCCAACACCAACCTGGATGCCGCCCATCTCCACTATTACGTTCGCAAAAGGAATGGTTTCTTTATTCGCTTTGTCTTTAAGTGTTACTTTAATAGCGGCCTCATTTTGTGCAAATGTTAATCCGGCCGATGCAGCAACAATAGATAAGGTGGTAAGTAATTTTCGTAGCATATCTTATTAATTTGATAATTTGATAATTTGTGAAATTTGAAAATTAAAAAAGTTCATTTTCAAATTTGAAACATTTTCATTCCTAATAGTTTGTCTACCTAAAAAAAAATGGGCGCGTAAATATATGAATATTTAAAATTCTTATCCAAGTTTTTTTTATACCGAATATTAACACAAAAAAGCAACACCATTAACCCGCTACATATCAAGCTACTAAGCGCAATAAAGTCTTGAATTTCAAGAGCCTGTTTTACAAAAAAACAGGTTTAAATCAGGCTGAAGTGATGGCATTGAATAGAATAAATGCTAAGGCAACAAAAGCGATTAAAATAGCTATTGTTCCGCTACCTTCTGAATGATCGTTTTTACTTCTGGAAATTGTGGTTTTTTTGTTCATGATTTCTACTTTTTATTTGGTGAAAATTCAATTTTGGAATATTATTATTGAAGTATAATTTTTATGTCTTTAATTTATTTTAAAAGGTGCGGGTATTTGCGTATTAATTTAAACAACATCCCCATGTGCTAATTAATTTGTCGCAAAAACCCGACACCTGTTTTTTATTAAAATTTACTATGTTTAATTTTCTATTACAATATTACAACAGAAAGAAAGGGAGATAAAGCCACATTGACTGAAAGGGGATGTTCGATTATTAAACGGTAGTTATTAATGGGAAAGCGGTAAAAGAGTTTTGAGGTTGTTGGTTGTTGGTTGGTTGGTTGGTTGGTTGGTTGGTTGGTGGTTGGTGGTTGGAGGTTGGTGGTTGGAGGTTGGTGGTTGTTGGTTGTTGGATGTTGGATGTTGGATGTTAGATGTTAGATGTTAGATGTTAGATGTTGGATGTTAGAGGTTAGAGGTTAGAGGTTAGAGGTTAGAGATTAGAGGTTGGAGGTTGGATGAACTGGGTTTTCAACATTATCCATTATTAAATATCCAATATCCATTTTTAATTATCCATTATTAATTATCCATTTTTTTAAATAAGAGACAATTTTTCGAGGAAATCTGTTTTATTTCTTCTGGATACTTCAACCTGTGAATTATCGCTCATTACAACATAACCACCTTCCCCTTTGATGTATTTTTTCACATGCTGAAGGTTAATGAGGTGGGAACGATGAACGCGGAAGAAATTATCATCAGCAAACATTTGTTCGTATTCACCAAGGGTGCGTGATGCCAATATTCTTTTGCCGGTAACAAGAACAAAAAAGGTATAGTTGCCATCAGAATCGCAACGGATAATGTCGGAAAGGTTAATGAATATCAATCCGTCCCCATCAGGGATACCAACCTTCTTAAGTTTGTTTTCAGGTCTTATATTAGATAATAATGCTTTGAATTTTTTATCCAGCATACTTTTTTGCCCGTTCTTTTCTTCAAAACGATGCACTGCCTGTATTAATTCTTCCGGGTCAATTGGTTTAAGTATATAATCAATGGCACTGAATTTAATGGCTTTGATCGCATAATGGTCGTAGGCGGTAGTGAAAATAATATCGAAATCAATTTCCTTGAATTTTTCGAGCAGATCGAAAGCATTACCATTAGACATTTCAATATCCAAAAACACAAGATCGGGCTGGTGTTTGCTGATGGCTTCAAAAGCGCTGGTCATTGAATCGGCTTTGGCAACTACATCAATAGTTTTACAGTTCTTTTCTACCATTTTTGATAATGATTCGCGTGCACCTAATTCATCATCAACTATTATTGCTTTTATCATAATTTTACGAATAACGAATTATTACGAATTTACGAATTTGTATGAATCTTAATGAATACCCCCCCCTGCATCACACATTTATTCGCCCCTTACTTCAACGAACCATCAACATTCAAGTGGAACTAAAAAACATCCCCCTACTACGCACCATCCATCGCTCTCCCCTTCCCTCACTCACAAACCCAACACACAAGGGGGAATAATTGCCTACTGCTTAATTGTTACATTGAAACAATTGCATTCCATTATTCATTCACTTCAAGCGGAATTACCAACAGCACTTTTGTTCCGGCTGGTTCACCGTTTTCATGCTGATCAATTATTTCACAATTAATGTTGCTGCTTAAACTTGCATTTAAAATATCCAATCGCTCCTGAGTAATACTCATTCCCATTGACTTATGCTGCTGAATACTGTTTTTCTTGAATTTATTTGAATTTTCCCTGCCAATGCCGGTATCTTCAACAATACACAAAATAGTATCATTTTGTTTTTGTAAAGTTATTGAAATTTTTCCGAATCCTTGTTTAGGCAATAATCCATGAATGATCGCATTTTCTACATAAGGTTGAATAAGCATTGAAGGTATACGATCATAATTCTGATCTATGTTAGGGTCAATGGAAATGTGATATTCAAATTTTTTATCAAAACGCATCACCTCTAATTCTAAAAACAAGTTGAGTGCATTAATTTCTTCAGCAACCGTGATCATCTGTTGTTTTGAATTTTCCATAATCTTTCGCATCAGTTTA
Source organism: Bacteroidia bacterium (assembly GCA_030654175.1). GTDB lineage: Bacteria > Bacteroidota > Bacteroidia > 2-12-FULL-35-15 > 2-12-FULL-35-15 > 2-12-FULL-35-15. Next base: position 240,216 of record JAURXZ010000008.1, on the reverse strand, counting down.
GCGAATTTCGATAAATATTTTAAAGCCGCATCGGTATCGTGATTGGATATATAGTGTTGAATTGAGCTAAGTGTATTAAAAATAAAGTGAGGATTCATTTGCGCCCGCAATGCCTGCGATTCGATGTTTGCAATTTTTCTGTTGAGCTCTGTTTTTCGTTTTTCAAGATTTTTAATTTTACGAATACGAAATCTGATAAAAAACAAAAATGAACCTATTACGATCAAGAATGAAGTAATCATGAACCCCCAGGTTTTCCAAAAAGGAATATTTATAGTAAACGTAAAGCTTGCAGGAATTTTATTCCATACCCCCTCATTATTCGAACTTATTACTTTAAAAGTATAGGTGCCTGATGGAAGATTGGAATAGGTTACCAATCTCTCATTTGAAGGAGGGGACCACTTGTCAAAACCTTCCAATATATGTGAATACTGCACTTTGGCGGGATTTGTAAGGCTTATTCCGGAATAATAAAAGGTAATATTATTATCATTATACGATAAATGCATCTTATTTGTTAAAATGGTATCATTGTAAAATAAACGAAAGCCGGTGATGCTAGTCTTGGATTCGGCTATGTTTTCGATGTATTCAACAGGGTCGTATTTAATGAGTCCATTAACAGTACCAAACCAAATAGATCCATCTTTATCAACGTAGGTACCATTTGAGTTGCACTCAACCCCAGAAAAACCATCTTCTTTACCAAAAGGAATAATATTTTTTTTCCCTGATCTTTTAAACTCCGCAATATCAATTTTATTTAAACCCTGGTTTGTTCCGGCCCAAATTTCGTCTTGTGTTTTTCCAAAAGTAATAGCATAAATTAAATCTGAACTCAAACCATCCGATTCGTTAAAACTGGTAATTTTAGGATCTACAGATCCAGGATTAAACATCCACAAGCCATCAAGTGCTCCCAAATAAATATTACCTTTTTTATCTATTAAAGAAGTGAGGTACGAATCATTTTTCAAACCCATACTTTCGCTACACTCGATAAATTCTTTCCCATCGTATTTAATTAAACCTCCTAAATAGGTACCTATCCATAGTGTGCCTTTTAGATCTTCAACAATAGTCCATACCTGACAGTTTTCGCTTCTTCCTTTAAATGCATAATGAGTGAATTTTTTTCCATCAAATTTAAAAATCTCATCATTTCCACCTAACCATAAATTATTTTTAGAATCTTTATAAATATAATTAACTGCACGATCGAAAACACCTGATGGATCAACCTTTTTGATGAAATTTTTACCATCGTAAATAGTTAAACCATCATCTGTACCAAGCCATAAGGTTCCCAAACTTAACTCGTATATTGAATTTACCGTTTTGGCTTTTAAACCGGTTTTTTCGTTGAACTGAGTAAATTTTTCCTTCTCGAACTTAAACAAGCCACCATCTTTAGAACCTATCCAAAGCGCCCCCTTTGAATCCCGCAGGATACCGTAAATAAACTGACTTGTTAATCCATCCTCTATTCCATAACTAACAAAAGGGTTTCCTCGGTATTTAAATAAACCGGCATAGGTCCCTATCCATAAATTATGTTCGTAATCCTGGTAAAGGCAACCTATCAAATTGCTGTTATTGTCTTTTCGGAGAGAATATTTTATGAATTTTTCTTTTTCTCCTGCAGCACCATTCGGGTTATATTTTACCAATCCATTATCAGTTGCTAACCATAGTGTATTCCTGTAGTCAACTAAAACTGAATTAATATTATCATCCGCCAGCCCCTCTTTTGCTGAATAGCAAGTGAATTTATTATTGCTTAATTTACATAAACCATTTGATGTGGCTATCCATATGTTATGTTGCAAGTCCTGTGTTATGCTATTTATATGATCATTTAATAAACCATTTGATGTGTTGTAATTGATGATCCTTTTTGAACCTTTAACAGGCAAAGAGGACTGATCAAAAACACTTATCCCATCATTAGTTCCGATCCATATATTACCGGAATCATCCTGAAAAATACAATTTATAGCATTTCCAATCAATCCGTTTTTAGTGGAATAATTAATAAATGTACCATCTGTTAACTTACTGATGCCTTTGTCGGTACCGAACCAAACATTACCATTCGCATCTTTTAAAGATGCAGTTATTGAGTTGGAGATCAATCCATTTTTGGTGGTATAGCCTGTAAATTTTTCAGCGGTTAATTTATTGATACCGCTGATGGTCCCTATCCAAAGGTTTCCATGATTGTCTTCTGTTATACAGGTAACGGAGTGATTGAGTAATCCATTTTTAGGACTGTAATTAGTAAACGAAACGCCATCAAATTTGCTTAAACCGCCATATCCACCTGACCAAAGATTACCCTTGCTATCCTGAAAAATATTGGATACATCAATAAAAGGTAAACCATTTTCAACAGAATAATTTTGAAAATAATACGATTGAGACATTCCTTGTTTGGCAAGCAATACAAGTGCAATTATAAAGGGAAGTAAAAAAAAATGTTTTATTTTTTGCATAAAGCATTAGGATTGGCCTGATGAAATAGCCGGTTTACCTGAACTCAATTTTTTTATTAAAGGTAGCAAAAAAAATATATTTTTCCGAAGCAACTGTTTTTTGTCACTTTACTAGTCAATTTTCACAATTGTTACGGGCTAATTCATAACAATAATAAATTCAACTCTTCTGTTTTTCTGCCGTCCTTCTTCTGTTCCATTTGACGCAATAGGGGTTGTACTCCCAAAGCCTTTATAAAAAAGCCTGTCAGCTTTTACCTTTTTTGATAGGAGATAATCAACAACAGCTTTGGCGCGTTCTTCTGAAAGTACTTTATTTTGCTCTTCATTGCCCATTCCATCAGCATGCCCTCTTATTTCAATATTTATCTGGCTTTCTTGTAAACGGACAACAAGTTTGTCGAGTTCTATAAAAGACTCTTTTGGTAAAACAGCTTTTCTATTTTCAAAAAAAACATTCTTTAAAACAATAGGTTTTCTCTTTGGCCAATAATCATAAAAGAAGATAGAAAATCCTAATGGTACCTGATTATTATTATACTTAATAGATGTTTCAAAGCAATCAACATAGATGTAATATGTTTCTCCTGCTTTTACAGGTATTCCTGAAACATATGCTGGTCCAGCCCCTGAACCAACATATTTGTTTTTGGTATATTGGGACAATCCTGTAATACCACTTTTAGAGGTGCAATAGGAATAACAAAGGCGCTCCGGCCTTGACTTTATTTTTATTGATGTTACATCCTTGATCAAATTATTTACCGGGCTTTTGAAAACTGCAAAATCATAGTCATCAAGGCTATCAAATGGAACAATATCAAATGTAAGTATTGTATCATGATCTATATTCAACTTAAACCATGCAGAGTTGCTTTCCTTCATTCCACCTTTCCCTGGAGTTTGATATACTATATCCTGATAGTCCGTCAAACTGCCAAAGCCCATTGAAACATTTGTTGGACCAACTATCGAGTCTTGTATTTCAATTGCATTTTTCCTATCTGCATTTAAAAGTTTTGGAAGTTTTAGCTCAGCTCGTTGAATAATTTTCTCGGCATTTTTTGTTTTTAATATTAGAAATTTTGCTTTCAGCATTTCAAATTTTTTGCTGTTTCTATTCAGGTTTGCCTGCCTTAGTTCATATATATATATCTGGTTTATTATTGTTTCTACCGAATCGATGCCATATAATTGACAAAATAATAATTTATTGGTTTCCAGATATTTGAACGCACGAGAACTATAATTAGCATATTTATAAATAATTTTCCAGTTATAGGGCAATGTTAAATTACTGTCTTTCTGAGCCAACAAATATTTTTCAACGATAGTATCGTTTTCAAGGCATGCTTTTTCGAGAAGTTCAAAATATTGGAAAGCATTTTTGGAATCGTAAGCATTACTATTAAACTGATCTTTAAAAGTGAGTAATTGTTTTTGAGGGTCTAAGGCATTTCTACCATTTTCAATAAAATCTAAAGCCTTTGTTGATTCGCAGGTCCTGTGAAGCACCTCACCAGTTGCATTTATATACAGCATAGTTGGATAAGATGTAATGTTATACTTTTTTGCAAGATCAAAACCTTCGTCTTTTTCCATGTCCATTTTCACACAAATAAAACTGGAATTGTAAAAGTCGGCAACTGTATCATTGTTGTAAACATTTTTCTCCATCCATTTGCAGGGGCCGCACCATGATGTATAACAATCGAGAAAAATTATTTTTTTTTCTTTTTTTGCTTTTTCGAGCACTTGTTTCCATTTAGTTTTTTCAAACCGGATGACTCTGCTTTGAGCTTTTGCTAAACTCATGCAAACAAAACAAATATTTATGCCTAAGAGGATTATCTTATTTTTCATTTTTTCGGGCCGTTTGAATCGATTGATTTTTTTGCAATTATTCTATTATAAGCGCACCAATCGACAGTTTCTTGAAGGAAGGATATTAAGCGAAAAAATTTAAAGGATAAAAAAATAAATTTAAAACCTTTAATTCCGCCCGTATTTAAACCACCGTACTATAAAAAATTCTTTTTTGTTGGTTCTTAATTTTTCAGATTTTCGCATTTCTTTGCGCATCCTCTTATTTGTCTTTTTGGTTTGCAAATGCTTATGGTGATCCTTAATAGCTTTGGCCTGCCCTCTTTCTATTTTACGGTTCTCTTTCCATTTTTGCTTTGCTTTTTTTCGTTGTGCGCGGGAAGTGGCGGGTGCCTTATCTTTGGCTGGTGCAGCTTCTTGAGCATAGCCAACAAAAGGCATCAAGCAAATGAGCACTAAAATTATTTTTCGTAAAACCGTTTTCATTTTGAATTATTGATGATTCATTTAAAATATAAAATCTGCTCTTTGAGAAATCTGATAAAAACCGTTTCCTATGTAAAACTATTTATTCAGTTTTTTAACCTCTGATCAGCGCCTGAAACTCTTTTGCAGTGGAACGTATAAAACTATAGAAATATTTTCTTAAATTTGTTAAAAGTAATAATTATATTTTATAATGAAATCGTTTTTGAATTTAACAGCCTTTCTAATTTTACTGAGCATAGGCGGTTGTAAAAAAGATACCAATAACGGTGTACCAATAACTCCGGTTGATATTTATTTGTATACTAACAATCCAAGTTTTCTAAATCTTAACGGAGTTGGCGGCTGGGTGTACATTACAGGAGGGGTAAGAGGAATATTGGTATATAGAAAATCACCTTCGGAATTTATGGCTTACGATCGTAATTGTACTTATCAATCAAGCGATGCATGTGCAACTGTGGTGGTTGATGCCACAAACATTCTGGCTACTGACACCTGTTGCCATTCAAAATTCTCAATGTATGATGGCTCGGTAACGCAGGCTCCTGCAGGACTCCCATTAAAAGCATACAATACCACGTATGATGGAAATGTATTGCATATTTATAATTAATAAAAAAAATCCCCTGTATTCTCTTTTTGTTAATATTCTCTCGACTAACTATTATATTATTCCAGCCCCTAATAGAACAGCGAAGATAAAAAGCATGCCAGCTACTATGTATTGAAGTGTTTTAACAGTAATTTTTTTCAGCACCTTGTTCCCAATATATGCGCCTAAAAAAGCAGATAGGGTTGCTGCAATTATAAGTGTATAATTAAATTGATCGCCAATTTCAATAATTTGTTTTGTATAAACTGTTAGCCTTGAAACATCTATCAAACAGGCAATAACAACTCCTGTGGCAATAAACGCCTCTTTGGATAAGTTTGCCCTTATTAAAAAAGCAGTACGCAAAGCCCCCTGATTACCTGAAAGTCCTCCAAAAAAACCACTCAACAAACCTCCAACAGGTAAATACTTCGGGCTGAATTGCAAATTTTCCAACCTTGGAATAACATCAAATAAGGCAAATACAATTAGCAAAATAGCGATGGTTAACTTTACAGGCATTACCTCAAACGTTCTACCCGAAATTGAATAGTGAAACAAAGGGTGCATGCCCGTTAAGAGTGTTAATACATAAGCCCCAATAAAAGCCGAAATAATAGCAGGAATACCAAAACGAAGGATAACACTTTTATCTGCGTGTTTGCCAAGTAATGTAAGTTTAAATAGATTGTTGAGAAAGTGGACAATTGCAGTAAGAGAAATAGCAATTTCTATTGGAAAGAATATAGCAAATACAGGAACGAGTAATGTTCCCAGACCAAACCCGGAAAACAACGTCAGACCTGAACCTATCAATGCAACAATACAAATAAGGACGTATTCCATACAACAGTATTAAATTATGTAACGAAATTAAACAAAAAATCCCGTTCTGCTATTTACAGAACGGGATCCAAAAATTAAAATTTTAATTAAACGTTTTCAGCAAGAACAATAATTTTATTGTTCAGCACTTCCACTACCCCACCATTGATCTCAATATTTTCAATGTGTTTTTTAGCATCCGTAATTTTTACAGTGCCTTTCTTTAATGTAGCAATAATAGGAGCATGTCCTTTTAAAATACCAAAAGAACCTTCAGCACCAGGCAGCTTTACAGCATCCACTTCACCACTGTACACTTTTTTATCGGGAGTTATTATTTCTAAAAACATTTTTTTTTTAAGTTTAAAGTTAGAAAGTTTAAAGTTAGAAAGTTTAAAGTTAGAAAGTTAAGTACGAGACTTTCACACTTTCTAACTTCCAACTTTAAACTAATTATTATACTTCTGATAAAATTTTCTTTCCTTTTTCAATAGCATCTTCAATAGAACCTACAAGGTTAAATGCTGCTTCAGGATATTGGTCTACCTCACCATTAAGGATCATATTAAATCCTTTGATGGTATCTTCAATAGAAACAAATACTCCTTTTAAGCCGGTGAACTGCTCTGCAACGAAGAATGGCTGAGATAAGAAACGCTGAACACGTCTTGCACGGTGTACAACTAATTTATCTTCTTCAGACAATTCATCCATACCAAGAATAGCAATAATATCCTGCAATTCTTTGTAACGTTGTAAGATCTGTTTTACTTTTTGTGCTGTACCGTAGTGTTCATCACCTAATACTGCTGCACTTAAAATACGGGATGTAGAATCCAAAGGATCCACCGCAGGATAAATACCTAACTCAGCAATTTTACGATTCAATACAGTAGTAGCATCTAAGTGGGCAAAGGTTGTAGCCGGAGCCGGATCTGTTAAATCATCTGCAGGAACATAAACAGCCTGCACTGATGTAATAGAACCACGCTTTGTAGAAGTGATACGCTCTTGCATTAACCCCATTTCAGTAGCCAATGTTGGCTGATACCCCACAGCTGAAGGCATACGGCCTAACAATGCGGATACTTCAGAACCAGCTTGAGTGAAACGGAAAATATTGTCAATAAAAAATAAGATATCACGACCACCAGATTTTTCATCACCATCACGGAAATATTCAGCCATGGTTAAACCTGATAAAGCAACACGTGCACGTGCACCTGGAGGCTCATTCATTTGGCCGAATACTAAGGTTGCCTGAGATTTTGCCAATTCAGCAATATCTACTTTAGTAAGATCCCATCCACCCGATTCCATTGAATGTTTGAAAGCTTCACCGTAACGGATAACGCCAGACTCGATCATCTCACGCAATAAGTCATTTCCTTCACGTGTACGCTCACCAACACCTGCAAATACAGATAAACCTTCGTAACCTTTAGCGATATTGTTGATCAATTCCATGATCAATACGGTTTTACCAACGCCAGCACCACCAAACAAACCGATCTTACCACCTTTTGAATATGGCTCTAATAGGTCAATTACTTTTATACCTGTAAATAATACTTCTGTAGAAGTAGAAAGATCTTCATATTTAGGAGGTGTACGGTGAATCGGAGCACCACCTTCGTTACTAACTTGTCCGATACCGTCAATGGCTTCACCAACAACGTTAAACAGACGGCCTTTTACTTTATCACCAACAGGCATTGTAATACCTCTTCCAGTACTTTTTACAGCCATTCCACGGTATAAACCATCAGTAGAATCCATCGCGATGGTACGGACAGTATCTTCTCCAACGTGTTTTTGTGTTTCTAAAATAATTTTTTGTCCATTAGGTTTAACAACCTCAAGGGCATCCAGGATATTAGGTAATGAAGCTCCACCTTCAAAACTAACGTCAACTATTGGACCAATTATTTGTGCGATTTTACCAGTTTGTTCTGACATTTTATATAGATGTAAATGTTAATTTTTAAAAACCGATGCGAAATTAGTATATTTTATTCAGCTAAAAAAGCGATTTTTAGTATTTTTATAATTAATTTCGGCACGTAAAGCCACTTAAAAATCTTATGGTTTGGATTTACGTTTTTAACATTGATTTATAGGCGGTTATCGAAATTAAAGGTTACTTTTCAATAACATCAAAATAGGAATTAGTACATTTTTGTCAGAAGCATCTGCCCAAAGTGTTAGAAAAGCTCAGACTGACACAGCACTGGTCAAATTGAGCCCTCGAAATAGCTGCGATAGCACCTTTACTTAATGAAATTGGCATAGGAACAGGAAGCCAGAATATATTTAAAAGAATGAAAGTTTACACCAATATTGAAGATTTTAAGGATGTGAAAAACCCGGTTGTGACTACCGGAACCTTTGATGGGGTTCATTTGGGACATCAAAAAATCATAACACGATTAAAAGAGGCCGCAAAGGAAAGTGACGGAGAAACTGTATTGCTTACATTTTACCCACATCCCAGAATGGTGTTATTCCCGGATGATAATGAACTAAAATTACTAAATACCCAGCAGGAAAAGATCGAATTGCTCGAAAAGTATGGTGTTGACCATTTAATAATTTATCCTTTTACCAAAGAGTTTTCAAGGTTAACTTCTGTGGAATTTGTACGAAATATTTTGGTAAATAAAATAAAGACCAAACACCTGATCATTGGTTATAATCATCATTTCGGGCGTAACCGTGAAGGTTCGTTTGAACATTTAAAAGAGTACGGACCATTATATGGTTTTGATGTTGAAGAAATCCCTGCAAAGGATATTGAACATATTGAAATAAGCTCAACAAAAATCCGAAAAGCACTACAAACAGGAGATGTTAAAGCAGCAACAGCTTTTTTAGGACATTTTTATTCGTTAAGCGGTAAAGTTATTGAAGGTTTAAAGCTTGGCCGAACAATTGGGTATCCGACTGCAAACATTGTAGTAGAAGACAAATACAAATTAATACCTGCCGATGGTATATATGCTGTAAAAATAAAGCAGGATGGTACAATTTATGGTGGTATGTTAAGTATTGGAAATAACCCAACTGTAGAAGGGAAAGGCAGAAGTATTGAGGTTAATATTTTTGATTTTGATAAAATAATTTATGGTCAGGAAGTAACCATTTATTTTGTTGAACGGCTACGTGATGAAGTAAAATTCAGTAACTTAGAAGAACTAAAAAAGCAATTAGTGAAGGATAAAGAAAACTCATTACACATAACTGATTTTCACAAATAACCAATGGGGCTAATCGTTGTAATTTGTGCTAAAATATAAATGAAAAAAAAATCTTCTTCTAAAAACGTATTAAGAATACTTACTGCCTTGCTGTTGTTATTTATTTTGTTTTCACAAAATACAAATGCACAGACTCAATTGCTTGATTCTTTATCATTAGACACTCTTACCGCTTTCACAAGTATGGAAGAGGCCATGAAGAATCCCGAACAGGTAATCAAATTAGAGCTTAGAAAAAAGCGCTTAAAAAAATTCCCACCCGAAATTTTTAAATTTATTAATCTGCAATATCTTGATCTGAGTAAAAATGATATCGGAGAGCTTCCAAGTGAAATAGGACAGCTGAAAAATTTACAATACTTAGCCATTTCGAGAAGCGGTTTGCAGGAATTCCCAACACAAATCGGGGACTTAACAAATTTATATTATCTCGAAGCCAATAATAATGATCTAACCTCACTGCCTACCGAAATAGGTAAACTCGAAAAATTAAAAACTTTCGATCTGTGGAGCAACGATATTGATAAATTCCCGACTGAGCTAAGAAATTTAAAAAGCTTAAAATTGTTTGACCTGCGTGTGATAATGATACCTGATGCTGAACAGGCCCGGGTTCAATCATTGTTGCCGCATACCAAAATATTTTTTTCACCATATTGTAAATGTGAGCAGTAACGAATTGGCGAATCAGAGATTTGTATAAAACAGAGAATTAGAGAAATAGAGAATTGGAGAACTAAAAAAAATCACTAAATCACTAAATCAACAAATCCCTAATTCACTAAATCTCCAATTCATTAGATCTCCAATTCACTTAATCACCAATTAAAAAAAATGAAATTTCATCTCAATTTCACTATACCCCCCTTTGAACAAAAAATTAATTATTCACACAAATATTTATTTGTAGGCTCTTGTTTTACCGAAAACATTGGCGAAATAATGCAGCAATATAAGTTCAATGTAAAAATCAATCCGAATGGTGTATTGTACAATCCTGCCAGTATGGCTTTTGCTTTGCGCAGATATATCAACAATAAAACGATTGGGGAAAATGAATTGTTTTATGCAAATGAATGCTGGAATAGCTGGGAGCACCACAGCCGCTTTTCAAATACAGATAAACAAACCTGCTTAACAACCATTAACAGCAACATTTCATCGGCACATGATTTTATAAAACAAACCGATTGGCTTTTCATCACCTTTGGGTCTGCCTTTGTTTATAAGCGAAACGAAACGGGTGAATTGGTCGGTAATTGCCATAAAGTGCCGCAAAAAGAATTTACAAAACAAATGTTGACTGTAAATGAAATTGTTGCCGATTATAAAATTCTGATCCAGCAATTAAAAGCCATAAATAATAATTTAAAAATTATTTTAACAATAAGCCCTGTGAGACACATACGCGAGGGAATAGTTGAGAATAACCGCAGTAAAGCCCGTTTGGTCGAAGCTGTTCATGAGCTGGTACAACAAAACGATAATTCATTTTATTTTCCTGCTTATGAACTGGTAATAGATGATCTACGTGATTATCGTTTTTATAATTCCGATCTGGTTCATCCGAATGAACAAGCCATCAACTATGTTTTTGAAAAACTGATGAACTCCATTTTTGATGACAAAACAAAAGAACTATTCGAAAAAATAAAAGAGATCATTTCAGCAAAAAAGCATCGGCCTTTTAATAAAAATACTGAAGCTTATTTAAAATTCAAGACCGCATATATGGAACGTTGCAGCCAACTTCAAAAGGATAATCCTATTTTAGACTTGAAAGATGAAATTGCATGGTTTGAAAAAGATTTTACAAAACAACATCATTAAAATTTTTAATTTTAAACACAAGAACAAATAATTCAAACTGAAATTTATTAAAGCGTGACTTTTTTTAATATCGATACGGATAAAATAATTGAACAGCTCACCTACAATGCGAAGGACCCGCTTTTGTTTAATAGTGGATTCTTTCTATTTTTCTTTTGTATATTTCTTTTAGGCTACCAGTTTTTATACAAGCATAAATTAAGCAGGGTTATTTACTTTACTATTTTCTCTCTTTATTTTTTTTATAAAGCCTGCGGATTTTATTTTGGATTCATCTTATTATCCGCTGTTATTGATTTTAATTTGGCAAATTGGATCTATTCAGCTAAAAACAAGGCACAAAAAAATGGGATACTTATTTTTAGCATCATTATCAATTTAGGGCTGCTCTTCTATTTCAAATACACTAATTTCTTTATTGAGATCATAAACGATTTTAAAATAGGTGAAGTAAAGCCCCTGAACCTTATCCTGCCAATTGGCATTTCGTTTTATACGTTTGAAAATTTGAGTTATACTATTGATGTGTATCGTGGAAAATTCAAACCGGTTCAAAGTTTCTTAGATTATTGTTTTTTTCTTTCTTTTTTCCCAAAACTGGTAATGGGGCCTATTGTAAGGGCTTCTGATTTTATTCCACAGATCCGAAAAGATATCTTTATTACAAAAGAAGATGTATCAAAAGGTTTGTACCTTATAGTGGGCGGACTTTTCAAGAAAGTTGTTATCTCTGATTACATCTATGTAAATTATGTTCAATATATTTTTGATGATCCCTCGAGGCATTCTGGAATTGAGTGTTTACTGGGAGTGTACGGTTACGCAATGGTTATTTATTGCGATTTTTCAGGCTATTCTGATATGGCAATTGGTATGGCAAGATGGATGGGCTTTACCTTAAATGAAAATTTTGATTCTCCCTATAAATCAAGCAGCATAACCGAATTTTGGAGACGATGGCACATCTCTTTATCATCCTGGCTAAAAGATTATTTATACATTTCGCTTGGTGGAAACAAAGCAGGGAAATTTCGGCAATACATCAATTTGATGATAACTATGCTGTTGGGCGGGTTATGGCATGGTGCCTCTTTTAATTTTATTATTTGGGGTGGTATGCATGGACTGGCATTGGCTTTTGATAAATTACGAATGTCTTTGGTTTCACGTTATAATTCCTTTCATGAAGTAACCTTCGGACGGGTTTTAAGCTCTAAGCTAGTTCGCATCCTGGGAGTGCTGGTCACCTTTCATTTTGTATGTTTCTGTTGGATCTTTTTTAAAGCCTCTACTCTTCAGGATGCAGGAATAATCATTACACAAATTTTCAGCAACTTTAATGCTGCGGCATTCGTTCCTCTTTTATCTGCTTACGGAACCGTATTCGGAGTAATGTCACTGGGTTATCTATTTCATTTCATGCCTAAATCATATGAATATTTTTCAGTAAATTTCCTTTCAAAAGTATCACTGGTTGGGCGAATTGCTATCCTCTTAGTTTTTATCTGGATCGTAATTCAAGCTAAACAGGCAGAACAGGTATTGCCTATTTATTTGCAGTTTTAGAATAAAAAATTGAGTTGCTTTAATTTATATTAATATCGTAAATTGAAAATTTAATTTTCAATTTACGGGTATTAATTTTTTAACACATTCTGCGTTTTTTTCACCTTTTTCAACGATAACATATTCATTGAATTAGAAGTTAATCCACTGATATTATTGTGCACCAACCGTACTACCTGATCGTAATACAATGGTACAATAGGCACATTGTCAACCAACAGCTGATCCATTTGGCGGTAATACGTATATCGTATAGAATCATTTAATTCTGATTGAGATCTTTCATACAAAAGATCAAAATCAGGATTGCTATAATGCGTATAATTAAAGCCTTTCGGACTCCAATTTTTACTGTAAAATAAAGACAAAAAGTTTTCTTCATCCGGGTAATCGGCTATCCAGGACTTTCTGAAAAAATTAACTTTTGCATTTGCAATAGATTCGGATAACACAGAAGCTTTTTGAACATCTATTTTGATCACTATTCCAAATTCAGCTAATTGAGATTGAATGTATTCCGCTAATTCGAGATACAGTTCGCTGGTGGCAAGCGAAATTTCAGGCAATCCTTTTCCATTAGGGAAACCTGCAACAATCAATAATTCCCTTACTTTATCAGGATTATAATCATAACCTCTCACAATGCTGGAATCAAAGGATGGTAATCCCGAAGGAATAAACCCGGAAGTGGCTGCAATACCAAGGTTTCTACGTAAATACTTTACCATTTTTTTACGATCAAAACCATAATTTATTGCTTTACGGAGCGCTTTCACTTTTAAAGGAGATTTTTTTACAATTTCCAGATTTTCATCGATCAAAAAACCTAAATAATCTGTTTTTAGATAGGGCTGCGTTTGCATTTTAAATTTGTCCTTATAATTCTCTTTCAATGAACCGTCAAGTGTCAATACCTCATCTACATTAATTGCATCAATGCCAGAAACCATATCAACATTGCCTTGTAAAAAATCAAGAAATGATGTTTCTTTATCTTTTATAAATGATATCGAAACAGCATCCAGGTAAGGCAAACGCTTGTTTCCTTCAAACTCAAAATAATTATCATTTTTTACAAGTACCATCTTTGAACCTTCTTCCCACATTTTTAATTTAAAGGGACCTGTACCTACAGGGTTTCTGCGAAAATCTTCACCATAATGAATGATCACTTCTTCAGGAATAACAGAAAAGTATTTCATGGTCAGAATTCTTAAAAAAGGTGTGAAAGGCTTTGAAAGGTGGATGATAAAAGTACTGTCATTTACAGCTTCAAATCCATTTTTATTATTCATATCAACATTTGAAAGTAATGATGTTGCGCTTGAAACTGTTGCATCTAACAAACGGTTGAAACTGTAAACAAAATCGCGTGCTAAGACTTTACGTCCTTTTCCATCAGCAAAAGATTCGTTATCGTGAAAAAAAACATCATTGTGTAAATTAAAAGTATAGGTCAAACCATCTTTTGAAATATTCCAGGACTTTGCCAGGGAAGGTTCTACGAGGAGGGAGTCGTCCATTTGCACCAATCCGTTGTAAAGTTGATTTACCACCCAGATGTTTTCAAATGAGCGTGCAGCAGCAGGATCAAGAGAAGAAATACCCGCCATTTCATTGTATTTAAAAACAGTGCGTGTGCCTTTCTTTTTTTCATCTCCCGAAGAACAGGATACAGCAAACAAAGCCATTAGGAGGTAAACTAATTGTTTTTTCATTATGATTTTTCGGTTTTCACTAAAATAAAATTACAGGAGTAGGGTTCTTTTCTAGTTCAAGTTTAGAGAATCTCTGTACATCAAAACATTCAAACAAAATCCACTTACCAACAACTTTTTAAACAATAGAGGAGATGAGAGATATTAGATATTGGATACGAAAACGACATAGACTGACTCTCCCACTCATTGAGAGGTTTGGGATGAGAACTGTAGCCAAAACAAAAATTTTGTTAATATATTTGAATTTTGAGATAAAAAATATCACTCATCTTACTTCTCATACCTCTTATCTTATATCTTTGCACACATGCAAGAAACAATTATAATTCTAGATTTTGGTTCCCAATATACACAGCTGATAGCACGCAGAGTAAGAGAGCTTAATGTATATTGTGAAATTCATCCGTTTAATAAAATTCCAAAAATTACAAGTGACGTTAAAGGTGTGATACTTTCCGGCAGCCCATTTTCGGTTCGCGATCCGGAATCGCCTAATCCTGACCTGTCGTCATTTAAAGGTAAATTACCTTTATTAGGTGTTTGTTACGGAGCACAGCTAATGGCTCAAAAATTCGGAGGTGAAGTATTATCTTCTGAACATAGGGAATATGGCCGTGCTAATTTATCCTTTGTGAAAGAAAATAATGACCTGTTTAAAGGGGTGACCAATAATTCACAAGTATGGATGAGCCATGCAGATACCATCACTAAAATACCGGATAACTATGAAATTATTTCCAGTACAAAAGATGTAAAATTCGCGGGTTACCAGGTGATGAATGAACAAACGTATGGAATTCAATTCCATCCTGAAGTATATCATTCTGTTGAAGGTGGTCTTTTGCTGAAAAACTTTTGTGTGGATATTTGTGCTTGCTCTCAAAACTGGACACCGGACTCATTCGTAGAGACCGCTATTGCCAGTTTAAAAGAAAAAATAGGAAATGATAAAGTGGTTTTGGGTTTAAGTGGAGGAGTGGATTCGAGTGTTGCGGCAGTATTGTTGCATAGAGCAATAGGTAAAAACCTGTATTGCATTTTTGTTGACAACGGCTTGTTACGTAAAAATGAATTTGAAGGTGTGCTTGCTTCTTATCAACACATGGGATTGAATGTAAAAGGCGTGAATGCGAAGGAACGCTTTTATTCAGAACTGGCTAATGTTACCGATCCTGAGAAAAAAAGAAAAGCAATTGGCAAGGTCTTTATCGATGTGTTCGATGATGAATCAAAACGCATTCAAGATGTAAAATGGCTGGCACAAGGCACCATTTATCCTGATGTTATTGAATCTATATCCGTTAATGGTGGCGCATCCGCAACAATTAAATCTCATCACAATGTAGGTGGTTTGCCCGATTTTATGAAATTGAAAATCGTTGAACCTCTCAACACTTTATTTAAAGATGAAGTGAGAAGAGTTGGTAAATCACTGGATATTGATGATGCTATTTTAAGTCGCCATCCTTTTCCGGGACCAGGTTTGGCAATTCGGATATTAGGTGATATCACATTAGAAAAAGTAAGAATATTACAGGAAGTGGATCATATTTTTATTGACAATTTAAAAACATCAGGATTATATAAAGATGTTTGGCAGGCTGGAGCAATATTCCTTCCGGTTCAAACAGTAGGTGTAATGGGTGATGAACGTACTTACGAAAATGTTGTAGCTTTGCGTGCAGTAACTTCTACTGATGGCATGACAGCCGATTGGTGCCACTTACCATATGATTTTTTAGGAAAAGTATCAAACGAAATAATAAATAAAGTAAAAGGTATTAACAGAGTGGTATACGACATTAGCTCTAAACCACCTGCTACTATTGAATGGGAATAAAAAGCACAAAGTATTAAGTATTGAGTACAAAGTATTATGAAAAATTCTATATCATGTCAAATATCTATAGATAAAGCTTTATACTTTCTATATAATTCATTCAGATAAAAATGAAATTAAAAACAATAAAATATTATACGTTACATCTGGTATACATACTTTGTACTTTATACTTTGTACTTAATACTACGCAATCCTATTCTCAGGAAAAGCCTTCAGGTGGTATCTTGAAAAGCAAAAACGTTACTACCATTAACGGTGTTAAATATTATTTACATACTGTTGAAAAAGGACAAACACTTTTCGCAATTGCAAAAGGCTATGAGCTGAGTTTAAATGATATTGTAATTGAAAATCCGGAAGCGATAGATGGGATCAAACCCGGACAAGTTCTTAAGGTCCCGACTAAAAAAGCAAAAAAGATCGAATCTGCTCCGATAACTAATGGCGGTAATTATGTATTGCATCAGGTAGAAGCCGGGCAAACATTATATTCGATCTCTAAACAGTATAACACAACTGTTGAAAAAATAAAAATACTGAACCCCGAATTGAAAGAGGGTTTAAAAGGTGGGCAAACATTGAAAATATCTTTGTTAAAACCCAAGAGTGGGCCTGAGATCCTTCCAAAATCTACTATAATAACCACTGAAAAACCAATAAAAAAACCTACTGAAAAAGTTTTAGAAAAGAAGGTTGCCCAAACCGATCCGATATTAATGGGCCCTGTAGATAGTTCTACAACTTTTTTAATTGAAAACAGAGATCTGGATACTATTGCAGCATCCACCATCAGTTATAAAGGAGAGGTAAAAGACGAATATAATATTGCATTCTTTTTACCTTTCCATGCCAATGAGGCAAACGAAATTGATATTGAAGCCATTATAAAAGGCGATGCTCAATTACCAAACAAAAGCAGTATTGCGCTACAATTTTATGAAGGTGCTTTATTAGCAATAGATTCATTAAAAAAACAAAAATTAAATGCTAAGATCTTTGTTTATGATATTGATGATCAGGATTCATTAAATATTCTGAATATTCTAAAAAAGCCGGAGTTAAAGGAAATGCATCTGATGATTGGTCCCCTTTATGGCTCGAGTTTTATGCCGGTTGCAAAATTTGCAAAAGATCATTCTATTCCAATTGTATCACCATTTACACAAATAAATAAAGTTTTGTTCGACAATTTATATGTTTGCAAAGTATTGCCATCAAATGCAATGCAGGTAGAGCAAATGGCACATTTTGTCATCGATACTTTTCAGAAACAAAATATTATTTTAGTAAACAATGGCAATCCTAAAGAAGTATCGTTTTATAATGTTTTCAAAAACATTGCCAATAAAGCATTAATAAAAGCCGGATACAAAGCTGCCGATTCATTAAAGGAAGTTAGAAGTTCTGCCTCAATTGAAAATATGCTTAGTTCCTCTAAATTAAATGTGATTGTATTGCCTTCTAATAATCAATCTTATGTAACTGAATTTATAAGCAAATTAAATCCTCTGGCGGATAAATATAAGATTGTGCTACTCGGCCTTCAAAGCTGGATAAACTATGACAACCTGGATTTTGACTATCTGAATAAACTTTCTGTACACATTCCATCTAATAATTATATTGATTACCAAAATCCGGTGACACGAAATTTCATTAATACCTTTTATGAACGGTTTAAAACTGATCCTGAATTGTATTCTTATCAGGGATATGATATCGCTTATTATTTTATTTCTGCACTTCAGAAATATGGTACCGGATTTTTAAATAATATAGTTGATTATAAATACCAGGGTATTGAAACCAATTTCAACTTCATGCAATATCCTTTAGACAGTGGATTTGAGAATAAATTTGTCTACATTCTTAAATATCAGGATAATAAATTAGTAAAAGCAAATTGAAAAAAAAGTTTCAAGTTCAATTTTGAAAGTTTAAAATTCTGACTATAGTATTCATAGTTTTATGGCATTTAAATAAACTTTTCAAATTAACCCCCCATCCAACTTTAAACTAAAATGAAGGAACAAATTACCGAATGGTTTAAATCTTTGCAGGATTCTATTTGTATTGCCATTGAACATGAAGATGGTAAAGGTAAATTCGAAGAAGATAATTGGTTACGTGAAGAAGGTGGTGGAGGAAGAACCCGTATCCTGCAAAGTGGCAATGTTATTGAAAAAGGTGGTGTCAATTTCTCGGCAGTTCACGGTGATGTTCCGGATTTTCTGATGAAAGAAAATCCTGTTTCAAATTCCGAAAAGAACACCTTTTATGCAACAGGTGTTTCTATCGTGATTCATCCGCATAACCCTATGGTTCCTATAATTCACATGAATGTGCGTTATTTCGAAATGAGTAACGGAGCCTGGTGGTTTGGAGGCGGTATCGATCTAACTCCCCATTATGTTAATGAAGAGGACGCTGTTTTTTTTCATTCTTCATTAAAAACAGCTTGCGACAAACACAATACAAATTACTATCCTGATTTTAAAAAATGGGCCGATGATTACTTTTTCATCACTCACCGAAAGGAAACACGAGGTATTGGCGGAATCTTTTTTGACAAATTAAGTCAAACTACTAATTGTACTAAAGAACAATTATTTGCTTTTGTTCAGGAAATCGGCAATTCATTCGCGCCTGCATACACTTCGTTAATGAATAAAAACAAAAACCTGCGTTATACCGAAGATAACAAACAATGGCAGTTATTGCGAAGAGGGCGTTATGTAGAATTTAATTTAGTATACGATAAAGGAACCAAATTCGGTTTGGAAACCAATGGAAGAGTTGAATCCATTTTAATGAGTTTACCTTCAACGGCAGGTTGGTTTTACAATTATACACCCACTCCAAACAGTCCGGAAGAAAAAACCCTTTCCTTTTTGAAAAAAGGGATTAATTGGGCGTAGAATAATTGTGAACCCCTCCTATTTAGCCTTTATTGTTGAGTCAACTACAAAAAATCCCTCCGATACTATTTGACACTAACCCAACAACATAACACACTGATTACCAGTTGAATTAAAAAAATTCATGCAATTAGTGTCAAAAACCTTTTTTCGGAGCGGGACTCATTGTTAATAAATTATTATCAACAAATGCAACCTTTTTTGTTGGTTTACTGTCTCCTATTAAATCACTTTGGTAAAATAAAAAAAGAGCTAAGAATATCAACATAAATTTAGAAAATTGTATTTCGGACTTTTTATTTATCTTTCGTAAATTATCAAAAAATAATGGTTTTTAGAGAATACATTTTTTCTTAAAAAAAGCTATTTTTTTCTTGTTGAACAATAGTAGATACTGGATTATCCTTTTTATTGTGTTGTGTTAATTTTTTTGAACTTTAAAATAAAATATACGTTGTCATAAAACACTTCTGACTTTATATTAAATTTTCTCAGTATGAACAAAAATTTATTCATAAAAACAGCACCGGGTAATTCAACTCCATTGTTTTCAAAAATAAATTTACGCATCCTCGCTTCAGCAATTTTATTCTTAGAAATTTTTAATGTTAATGGGCAAAACACCTCAACTGTAAATCCTTTGAAAGGTTTTGACGAAGCCGCTGTCCTGAAAGAATTCCGAAAAAGAGAAGGCTCCGAAATTAAATATCCGGCTGCATATGCCGGGTTTCTAAATTTTAAAAAACAGGAATTTATTGGCAAAAAAGAAGGTACCTGGCAAAAAAGTTTACCTGCCCCTCCCCCATCCAATTTATCCGGAGTTTGTGGTAACATTGACTTTGAGACGGGCGATCTATCCGGCTGGACTGGATTTTCGGGTGCAAACCCCGGATGCTGCGGAACTTCCGGTTTTGTTTCTAACGGGGTAAATGCGGCTATTAATGATGCCAATGGAAGACATACCGTTACAACCGGTGCAGGGGTTGATCCTTGTGGTGGCTTTCCTGTTGTAGCGCCTGCAATGCCGGGTTATGCAGCCGGAGTTTTTTCCTGTCGTTTAGGAAATGGAGTTAATGGCAGCCAGGCCGAAAGGATGGAAACAGTTTTTATTCCTACAGCATCTAATAATGTATTTACTTATCAATACGCAGTCGTTCTGGAAGACCCGGGACATGGTACTTCAGATCAGCCTTTTTTTAATGTGGAAATGTTGGATTCTAATGGCGATCCGGTACCTTGTACTTCAATCTTATATGTTGCCGGAGGAGGGATCCCCGGATTCCAGAATTCACAAAATTGTAATGGTGTAATTTTCAAACCATGGACAAATGTGAGTGTTGACTTAGTTGGACAAATAGGGAACCCCGTTACAGTTCGCTTTACCAGTGCTGATTGCACCTTTGGCGGGCATTACGGCTATGGTTATGTTAATAGCGAATGTACTCCATTGATCGTAACGCAACAGGATTCCTTATGTGTTGGTGCCAGTACTACCCTTACTGCTCCTTATGAAGACAATAACACCTATAACTGGACCGGTCCCGGTGGACCATACACGGGACAGATCATTACTATTACACAAGGAGGAACATACGTGGTTACAATGCTTTCCAGTAGCGGCTGTGTTAAAATGTTAAATTATGTGGTTACAGAAAATCCGACAGCATTTGTTAATGCAGTGCCCAATCAAACAGTATGTAGTGATTCACCGATAGTTTTAACCGGCTCTATTGGTGGGGCGGCCTTAACCGGAACATGGAGTGGTGGTGCAGGCACATTTAATCCTGATAACACCAGCTTAAATTGTACTTATACCCCTACTGCGGCTGAAATAACGGCAGGTTCTGTTACATTTATACTAACTACCGATGACCCTAATGGTCCTTGTCCTCCGGCAAGCGATCAAATGACAATTACAATTAACCAGGGAGCTATTGTTTCTGCAGGACCTGACCAAACTATATGTGTAGGTAATACTGTGCCTTGCGCAGGCACCATAAGTGGCTCTGCAACTGGCGGAACATGGAGCGGTGGTGCAGGAACATTTAATCCATCTAACACATCCCTTAATGCGGTTTATACACCAACCACTGCAGAAGAAACAGCTGGCACTATTTCATTAACTTTTACTTCAAATGATCCAAGCGGACCTTGTCCTAGTGTGAACGATGAAATTGTGGTTACTATTGACCCAATAGCAACAGCCAATGCGGGGTCTGTACAATATGTTTGTTCCGGATCACCTATTACGCTTGCTGGTGCAGTTGGAGGATCGGCATCCGGTGGAACATGGAGTGGTGGAAATGGGACCTTTTCTCCTAATAACACAACTCTAAATGCAACATACACCGCAAGCGCTGCTGAATTTGACGCAGGCACTGTTATGTTAACGCTTACAACAAATGATCCGGTAGGCCCCTGCACTTTTTCCTCATCCAATGTTACTTTTTATTTTTACCAGAATCCTATTGTAAATTACTCCGTGGATATCCCTGCCGGATGCCCTACGCATTGTGTTAATTTCACTGACCTGACCATTGTTGGTGGAGGAGATTCAGTTGTTACTTGGACATGGGATTTTGGAGATGGCAGCTCCGGCTCTCCTTCTCAGCATCCTGCTCATTGTTTTTCTGATCCCGGTTTCTATGATATTAAATTAATTGCTACCTCCAATCATGGATGTACCTCATTTTTAAGTATTCCTCAAATGGTTCAGGTTTATAACCTTCCAATTGCGGAATTTAGACCTACACCAAACCCGGCATCTGTAATTGATCCAACCATTACCTTTAATAACCAATCATCACCTGATGTAAATTACTGGAATTGGGATTTTGGTGACAGCACTTTTCTTTCGCCTCATACCTCAAGCCCTGTGCACATTTACCCCAGTATTGCATCAGTCAGCTATTGGGTAACATTAATTGTTCACAATGCAGATGGTTGTTACGATACCATAGCACATGAAGTTTTTATAGGACCTGAATTTACTTTTTTCATTCCAAATGTATTTACTCCAAATGCGGATGGAACCAATGATTATTTTTTCGGTTCAGGAATTGGCATCATAAAATATGATCTGTGGATATTTGACCGATGGGGTGATATGATCTTTCATGGAAAAGAATTACATGACAAGTGGGATGGCAGGGCAAATGATGGTGGAAATATGGCACAAATAGATGTATATGTCTGGAAAGTAAAACTTACTGATGTATTTAACAGAGTGCATTATTACATTGGAACTGTTACTTTAGTTGAATAATATGATGGATTTTGGATGTTAGTTATAATTGTGAGTATGGAGATTTTATATATAAATTGGAATTAAGAAAAAGGTAATGAATAAACACAATAAAATCTCAAATCTCAAATCCCATTACTCACATTTTTTTGTTTTGTTACTTTGCATTACTTTATTTTCACAGGTAACTTTTGCTCAATCCGCATCCTGCCCTAATTTAACTGTTGGCCCCAATGCGAGTCTATGCTCCGGCTGCACTTCTATTAGCGCCACATTGCAAGGTACCAAAGCTACAACGTCCTATAGTGTAAGTTCTGTTCCTTATACCCCTTTTTCATTCAGCACAGGTACAACAGTTTTGCTTGGAATTGATGATACCTGGTCGAGTGCAATTACTATTCCATTCTGTTTTAGTTTTTTTGGTAATACCTATACCCAGTGTGTTATTGGTTCAAACGTTTTACTATCATTTGACGTAGCCAACGCAGGCAATTATAATACCTGGCCTATAAGTGCGGCTGTACCTTCCGCCACGCCAGCAGATTTAACAAACTGTATAATGGGACCATGGCACGATATAGATCCATCTGTGTCGTCATCCAGTACCCCTATAATCAACTGGAAAGTTCAGGGTACTGCTCCATGCAGGTCATTTGTTGTTTCCTGGACAGATATTTCAATGTACTCTTCTTCATGTAATTCTCAATTGGCAACTTCCCAAATAGTTTTGTATGAAACAACCAACAACATAGAGATATACATTAAAGACAAACCCCTCTGTTCAGGCTGGAATAGCGGTGCTGCTATTGAAGGTATTCAAAATTCTTCCGGAACTCAGGCAGTTACTGTCCCCGGCAGAAATTATCCTACCCAATGGTCTGCCACAAACGATGGACAACGTTTTACACCTACAGGAGCTCCTCAATACACTTTTAATTGGTACGCTCCCGGAAATGTTTCTATTGGAACAACCCCAACAATAAGTGTATGTCCAACCACTACAACTACCTATACTGCAACCATAGTAAATAATACCTGCAATGGTCCTATTACTTTTTCTTCCCCGGTTACGGTAACTGTTACACCTCCACCATGCACTGGTGTTTCATGTTCATTCAGCGGTATTGGTGACACCGTTTGTGTAGGAGGAGCAATTTCACTTACAGCATCTACCGTTACCAATGCAACGTATCAATGGACAGGACCAAACGGTTATACTTCTACCTTTCAAAATCCAACTATAACCAATGCAACATTGGCTCATACAGGTTGGTATATTGTAAAAGATACTATCCCCGGATGTTCCTATACCGACAGTGTTTTTGTTTTGGTTATCCCCCCCCCCACAGCCAATGCTGGTCCCGACCAAACAATATGTAATTCAACATTAACTTTAGCAGGTTCGATTGGTGGGACAGCTACTATGGGAACCTGGACCGGTGGCGCAGGCACATATACACCAAACAATACCACTTTAAATTGTACATACACCCTCAGTTCGTTTGAAATAAGTTCAGGCAGTGTTACTTTAACACTAACAACTGATGATCCTCCGGGCTCTTGTCCTTCTGCAAATGATCAAATGCAAATTACTTTTAATGCAGTTTCCAGTATTTCTGCCGGGCCTGACCAAACCATTTGTGTTGGTAATACTGTAGCCTTATCGGGCAGCATAAGTTCCGGAACAGGTTCATGGAGTGGTGGCACAGGATCATACAGTCCGGATAACACAAATGCTACCGCAGTTTATACTCCAAGTATTGCAGAGGCGGCAGCAGGTTCCGTTTCGTTAAGTTTTAGTGCTGATAATACAGGCTCTTGTCCTGGAGCAAATGATATAGTGGTAATAACCATAGAGCAGTTACCTACTGCCAATGCAGGCTCAACGCAATTTGTTTGTGCAGGTTCTGGAATTACGCTTGCCGGAGCAATAGGCGGCAGTGCAACCAGCGGGACATGGAGCGGAGGCAATGGCACCTATTCACCTGATAACACAACATTAAATGCAGTTTATACTGCAACCCCCGCTGAATTTGCAGCCGGTACGGTAACATTAACCTTAACTACAAATGATCCTGCAGGCTCCTGTTCGTTTTCTACTTCAACTGTTAATTTTAAATTTTATGAAAATCCGGTGGTGAATTTCACAATTGACACCTCTACAGGTTGCCCCATATTATGTTCAAACTTCACAGATGCAACAACTGCAGGTGTGGGTTTTACCATTTCAAGTTGGAATTGGAATTTTGGAGATGGTGGAGCTGGATCTAATCTTCAAAATCCATCGCATTGCTTCTTAACCTCCGGTTATTACGATATTACATTAACCGCCATTTCAAGCAATGGATGCGTGTCCTCTTTAACTAAATCTAATTTTGTTGAGGTATTTAACGTTCCTGTAGCAGAATTTACCACTACTCCTGACCCGGCAAGTTTACTTGATCCTGCAATTAATTTTAATGATCAGTCATCATCTGATGTAAATTACTGGAGTTGGGATTTTGGCGACAGCACTACACTCGCACCCAACATATCGGATCCAATGCATGGTTACCCTAACCAGGTAACGGGTACTTATCTTACAACATTAATTGTGCACAATAGCGATGGATGTTATGATACTATCTCACATCAAGTTATGATCGGACCAGCATTTACGTTCTTCATGCCAACAGCATTTTCTCCAAATGCAAATGGAATTAATGATCATTTCTTTGGTTCAGGTATTGGAATTACAAAATATGATATGTGGATCTTTGACCGTTGGGGAGATATGATCTTTCATGGCAAGGCTCTGTCTGATAAATGGAACGGAAAAGCCAATAGTGGAAGTGATGATTCTCAAATAGACGTTTATGTCTGGAAAGTTGAACTTACCGATGTGTTTAATAAAAAGCACAGTTTTATTGGTACAGTTACTTTAGTGAAATAATTTAATCCGTTTTGTTGAAAACCTTTCTTTACTCATTGTTTATTGAATAATTCCCCATACATAGTATTTGCTCAAATAAATAAAATATGCTATGTTGAAAAAGCCCTGTGAAATTATGCCAAAAAATCACACGATAAGGGGAAATTGCTGAAAATGAAAATGCACATATTATCTTGTATCTGCACTTTTGTTAATATTTGCTCCACAGCAGGATTCAATTGCTGTAAATAGCCTGTATTTTTTGTTGTTGGCTTCGTGGAGTTTAAGAATATTCAGATCAGCCTTAATTCCTTCTCCCATTCCATTATCCTTACTTAAGTAAAATTAGTCAAAAGGATCATTTAATTTTCAGTAATTTTTATTCCGATAGAGGAGCTGTAATAGTTTAAGGTGCAAAATCAATGTGTGAATAATGTAAGTTATTTCCAAGGTTCTGTAATTTTCTTGAATTTCAGGAAATTATCTTTGCTGCTGAAGAGTATTATTTTGGATGCAATTACAGTGCAGCCATAATCTTAACTAAATAACCCTATAAAAAAATACTTATGAATATCAAAAGAATTTTTGGCGCCATACTTACTATACTGGGAATAGTAGGACTTATCTATGTTGCAGTGTTATTTGTTAACACCTCCGGTGGAAAACAAGATATTAAAGCGGTTGTTATTTACAGCATACTTGGTTTGATATTTTTTATTGCCGGGATTGGCCTGGTAAGAAACACAAAGGACGAATCGTAATTAATTTACCTGAGTGAGCTGCAGTTTACCTGTTAAAAATGCACTAAGCGAAACTTAGCAGGCAACGCCTGTGTAGATTAAATCGATTTTTGACAAACGCCATTCGTCTTTAGGCTTTAAAGAGTATAGTGCTCGAACACTGCGCATTACAGAGTCTCGAAGTCTCAATAATTAAATCAACAAATCCACAATCGTCAATATCACCTGCAAAAACATGCTTGCTATTTGATAGCCAAAACCTTTCGGTGCAATGAGTGAATCGGTAATTATTTTCCAGTTTTTTACTTATTGTCATTGGGGTTTGGCAAAAGCAGGCTATTTTTTCACATTTTTTAATGTGTAAAATCCTCCTAACAAAAGGATTGCCCCTAATCCTAAAAAAAGATACCCCTGCTGTTTTCCGGACTGATTCGAAGCTTCAATTTTCAAACCCAACACATTGGCTGATTTAGTGCTTTCTGAAATTTTATTAAAACCTACGTAACCCACGGCTAAACCTGCAATAATAAGTACTGCGCCAATTATTTTATTCATTCTTCGATGTTTGTTGTGATAAATTTATACTATAAATGTATACAAAATAACTTGATAGCGGGAATGAAAGCGCTTTGTATTATCAGTAAGCGTGTTGATTAACAATAAAACCGGAAGGAGTTTCCGTCAATTTATCCCGTTTGTTTAATTCCATCCCACCTAAAACAACCCGCTGTGCTTGATTTGTAATCACGACCCAAGAGCCGAGGGATTTATAATCCCGGCAAAAAGTAACCAGATTATTTATTAAGATTGCAATATTTCTCAAAAGAATAAATGAAGGCAAAGCTCATTTTGTGACCATGACAGTTCCGGATCACCCAGCTAATGGAACAAATTCCGCGCGAATTTGCGTCATTTCATAATATACTTTAAAAACTTGTTCCTTCAAAAAAAATCCAGATATACTTTTTGTCCAAAACAGTAACATAAAGTACTGTAAATAAAAAGGTTAAACAATTTCATTTATTAAAATTAATTACTATATTCGTAACGATTTTATAAATCACTGATCAATGATAAGTACATTTACTATCTCCAGATTAAAAGTATTTCTATCCGCAATGTTTGTGGCCATTGTTTTTTCCCTCTTTTCTCAAAGTCAAAAAAATGAATTTCAAAGTTCAAATAATCCTTACGGAGTTTCTGATAATACCTGGATAGACTACCTCAACAAAACGGCTGTTCTGCTTGAGAAAGTGGATGTGCAAAGTTTTTTGAATTATGTGGTTATGACCTCTGATGGTAATATGGCCGACATGACCTATTTCAAGCATTTTTTAAGTCCACACTGGAAAAAAGATTATGAAACATTAGTTTATAAAGTAGGTACCGGACTTATTGTGAAAGAAGAAAACGTAAAAATGTATCTGGCTTCTTTACAACCTGGCTATAAAGAACATTTTGCCGAATTTCAGAAAGTAAAAGATGGAATTGTTGCATCTCAGAATAAAAGCGGATCTCCTGATCCTAATCCTGATCCGCTCAACTGCGGTTCTCCATGTACAAATCCTGGTTTTGAATCCGGCCAGGCTTTCTGGGATTATTGGGCAGCTGATCCGTCTACAAACCCGGATCCAAGCAATCTCACTTCTGGATTTAATCCTCCACCTCCCGGTTTTTTTGGTCAAAATACTGATCCTTTCCTGATCACAAATACTGGTGGCTTTGATCCAACTGTTGGAGGTACAACACTACCTGTAGTTCCTCCCGGAGGGGGCAATAACGCTTTACGGATAGGTGATCTGAATTCCTGGGGAAGCACTTCCTGGGGAGCTGCCCGCGCAAGTATTTCATTTACTGTTTCTGCAAATAATTCAAATTTTACGTATCGGTATGCAGTTGTATTGAATGACCCTACCAGCGGACATAATGATGATGAGCGTCCTTATTTTGGAGTAAAAGTGCGGGATGCAAGTAATAACATTATTACTTGCGGTGAGTATTTTGTATTGGCTAAAGCGCCTTTTGTTGGCTTTTTTGAAATATCCCCGGGTAGTGATGAATGGTACAGGCCATGGACCACCGTTTTTGTTCCTTTACAAGCCTATATTGGCCAATGTATCACGGTTGAGTTCACCTCTTCGGATTGTACGCAAGGTGGCCACTTTGGTTATGGATATGTGGATTGTGCCTGTGAACCTCTTGATATTATCGCTTCTTCACCAAACATTTGCGGTGGCAATTCCGTAACTTTATCTGCACCGGCAGGTGGTGCTTCCTATGCCTGGACGGATTCTATCGGTGGCACTTCCGGAATTGTGGGCTCAACTGCTGGTCAGACCATTACAGTGAACCTTGGAGGCACCTATCAGGTTGTTGTTACCTCCGTTGCCGGACCGACTTGTATCACTACATTAGATATCACTATTGGCTCAAGTCCCAGTTATCCTGTATCTCAATTTACAAATACAACTGTATGTGCAGGTTCTTCAATGCAATTTACCGACACCTCCACACCACTAGGAAGCATTACAGCATGGGCATGGGATTTCGACAATGATGGTATAACAGATGACACCCTGCAAAATCCTGCACATATTTTTGCTGCAAATGGAACTTTCCCGGTAAAATTAACCATCAGCTGGGGGCTTTGTAATGCTGATACTACAATTAATGTAACTGTAAATGCAGGTGTTATGCCTGTTTTAACCCCTGCAGGCCCTTTTTGTCCAAATGATGCTCCTGTAACTCTTACTGCTGATATTCCGGGAGGAGTATGGAGCGGGACCGGAATAACAAATTCAACAACCGGGACGTTTACTCCTTCTCCTTCAGTTATCGGTAACGACACGATAACATATACTGTTGGCGGATCCTGTTCAGCTTCTTCATCCGAAGTAATTATTGTGAATGCTTTGCCGGTTGCTGATGCCGGCCCTGATCTGAATATCTGTTCTTTTGGAACAGGCTCTATCGGAACTTCATCAACATCGGGATGCACTTATACCTGGTCCCCTACCACAGGCTTTACCGGCAGTACTACCAGTTCAAACCCTTCATTATCCCTTGCTAATCCTGGGCCTACCGCAACTATTACATCACCTTATACTGTAACGATATTAGAAACGGCAACAGAGTGTCAGTCATCGGATACGGTAAATGTTATTGTTTCTGCTGTAACCAATGTTAATGCAGGATCAACCCAATATGTTTGCTCGGGTTCAAGCATAACACTTGCCGGCTCAATTGGAGGTTCTGCCACAAGCGGAACATGGAGTGGTGGCACAGGAACCTATTCACCTAATAATACAACATTAAATGCAGTGTACACTCCAAGCGCCTCTGAGTATGCCGCAGATTCAGTGATTTTAACGTTAACAACAAATGATCCTGCAGGTCCTTGCACATTCTCTTCATCAAATGTTACTTTTCATTTTTACGGAATTCCAGTCGTAAATTTTTCTGCTAATGATCCTTTGGGATGCCCGGTACTTTGTGTTGATTTTACTGATCTAAGCGCTGTAGGCGGAGCGGATTCCGTTGTAAACTGGGATTGGAATTTTGGCGATGGCAGTGATGGCTCCGCAATAGCAAATCCTTCACATTGTTTTTCACAATCAGGTTTATATGATGTTAAACTAATTGTAACATCCTATCATGGCTGTATTTCCTCGTTAACTCAAAGCCAGTTTGTTCAGGTGTACAGTATACCGGTTGCCGCATTTGATGCCACGCCAAATCCTGCATCCGTGATCGACCCTATTATTACTTTTAATGATCAATCTTCTTCAGACGTAAATTATTGGTTTTGGAATTTCGGTGATAGTACCACTTTATCGCCCAACACATCAAGTCCCGTTCATGAATATCCAAAAGATGCATCCAACACTTATGTAGTAACCTTAATTGTTCACAATGCCGATGGTTGTTACGATACTGTTTCCCACGAAATTTTTATCGGACCTGAATTTACATTCTTCATTCCAAATGTATTTACACCAAATGGAGATAAAACTAATGATTATTTTTTCGGTTCCGGTGTAGGCATCATAAAATATGATCTATGGATCTTCGATCGTTGGGGAGATATGATTTTTCATGGGAAAGAGTTAAATGATAAGTGGGATGGTAAAGCAAATAAAGGTGATAGCGAATCACAAATAGATGTATACGTTTGGAAAGTGACACTTACTGATGTATTCAATAAAGAGCACAATTATATTGGCATCGTATCTTTAGTAAAATAAAAAAAAATCTCATCTTCACGTCCCTGCAGGGCGCTGTTTTATTATCTTAAAAAAACGAGTGGTTATTGCAACCTTTTGCTATCTTTATGCATCTGATTAGATATAAGAATGCAAACAAAAACTAATGCGTTTATGAGAAAAACTATACTATTTATCTGTTTATGTGTTTCTGTAAATGTTTATTCCCAGGAACTTTCATCTCATAAGATCAAGGTCGAAATTGGTATAAATGCTCTTATGTGCCCTAATCTCAGCATGAAGATAAAGCGCACATTTATCCAACGTAATACTGAACTCAGCAACTGGCAGGTAGCCTCTGATAATAATTCGGCTGTATTTCAAACATCAAATCCCCTCCTTTGTAATAAAGACAGCATTATCAAGATTTTTGTAAAAGAGTCTGAATTCCCATATCATATTATCGAAGCTATTCAGATAGATGATAATGAGGTATACAAAAAAGGAAGTGCAAACAAATAAAGTAACAATAAAAAATTGCGCATTTTTGATCGCGGATCGAATCCGGAAAAAACAAAAAAGAGATCCAATGACAATATCTTTACTTAAAAACAAAGGTAATTTTGCTAAAAAGGCTTTCCGCTTTTTTAGCCTTCTTTGGTTAATCCTCTTATGCCCCTCATTAATTGCTCAACCCTTAACTTATTTAAAAACAGCCCAGGTAAATGCTCTTAACTTTGGTTTAGCACTTGCCCCAACAACTGATAGCGGCTATGTGATGGTAGGGCAGGATAAAGAATTTGTAATTTCCGCAAATGTCTATTGCTATTTTTATGCTACAAAATTTGATAAGTGCGGTGTCATTAACAAAAGAATAAAATTCGAATTGGTTCCTGCCGGTCAAAGGGTGCGTAGTGCCGGTGCCAGATATATCAGGCAAACTGCAAATGGCAAATTTATGGTAACAGGCACCATTCAACGTGCCAATCTTGCACAAACAGCAGATACTTTAAGCCTTTATGCGGCTCAAATAGACATGGTTGCAGGAACGTTGGATTGGATAAACATTTATCGCAAGCCGGGAGGAGAAGCACAAGGAACATGTATCGCTGAAGCTTCGGACGGTTACGTTGTTTGTGGTATTGTGGATTCAGAACCTAAAAAACCTTATATCGCCAAGCTGAGTAAAACAGATGGTTCTGTTATCTGGGAAACCGCATTCCCTTCTTTAGCAGGTTTATATTCGTATGCAAATTATGTAGAAGTATTTGGTAATGGCGATATCCTGCTTTTGGGGTCGTATGGAAACGGACCGGGTAATAATTTTTTTGCAATGCGTTTATCTCCTGCAGGAGCTATCATCTGGAGTAAAGAATATGATATCGGGCCTTATGATGGTTTGGATTGGGATGTTTCAGGCAAGATCACACAAAATGGCGGCTTTATTTTATCAGGAACCACTAAAACAGGCTCAAATTACGACTGTGCCTTAATTAAAGCTGACGCTAATGGTACTGTTTTGAATTGCGTTACTTTTGATAAAAATGGAAATGACGACAGGGCAAGAGGTGTGACTGAACTGGCCGATGGCAATATTGTTCAAGCCGGCTTTACAGATGCGAACAATGGAAATGTATTTGCCTTACTCAATAAATTCTCCGGAAACTTAAGCCCGGTATGGTCCAGAAACCTTACATTTAATAATTATTCAAAGGCTTGGGGCATTAATGAAGATGTGGATAAAGGATTGGTTTTTTCCGGAGAAACATTATTCCCCCCTTCCAATTACGAAGCACTTTTTGTTAAAACAGATTCATTAGGAAATCTTCCGGGCTGTACCTATCTTCCTCTTATAGATCCTGTTTCCACTCAACGTACAATCATTGCCTCTAATATTGTCCCGACATTTACTACAGGAACCTACTATGAACATACTTTTACCGGTGCTGAAAAAGTAGTTGTAATGGATGTTGGAGTAGGAACAAATGTTTGTTATAATTGCGAACCTGTATTGGTATTAAGTTCAAATAAGATCTGCCTGAACGAAACGATGTCTGTTTACAGCACTGAGATTCGCTGTTCTCCTCAAACCATTTCAATTGCTGATACGATAACAAATCAGGTTGTTCCTGCTGTATCAACAAATTCGGATACCACCTTTTATCATTTTACAACTGCGGGCACTTACCACATTACATTAACACTTACCTGCGGAGGCGTGCTTCAAACCTTAGTTAAAACACTTGTTGTGGAGCCACCACCGGTTGCTTCAGCCGGAAATGATTTCACGAAATGTAAATACCAGTCTGTGCCTGTGACCGGAACAGGCGGTGTAAATTACCAATGGTATAACGAAGATTTCAGCACATTGCTTTCAACTACTAACCCGTTTAATGCAAATGATACTGCCGAAAAAACATATAATGTGGTGGTGACTGATATTAACGGTTGTATTGACACTGCTGATGTGATGGTAAGTGTAACCTTGCCTCATGCACAATTCTTCGCGGATTCTGCCTGCCTGCACCAACCCAGCAGCTATACTGATTCATCAACAGTTTTAAATCAGACTTTCACCGGCTGGTCCTGGGATTTTGGAGATAATTCCGCAATGAACTCCGCACAAAATCCAACACATATTTTTCCGGATTTTGGCACATTTAATACAACCTTAATTGCAACAACAGCAAATGGATGTAAGGATACAATTACTAAAACTATTTTAGTTCACCCCCTCCCTACTGTTAATTATTATACTGCCCCTTTGCCATCAGGCATTTGTCTTGGAACAAGTGTTAGTTTTTTTGATCAAACAACAATTCCTTTACCCGATTATATCGAATTTTGGAATTGGGATTTCGATGATGGCAGTCCCATAAATACAAATCAAAATAATTCTCATTTGTATGATTCCGCTGATACTTACAATATCAAGCTAACAGCCGTTTCTAATTTCGGTTGTATAGATTCTATTAGTAAAGTATTAACCATAAACCCTAACCCGGTTGTAAAATTTGTGGCAAATGATACAGTTGGATGTGAGCCTCTTTGCATTTCTTTCACTGATTTGTCGACAATTACACATACTAATATTACCCAATGGATATGGACTGTTGGTGATGGAAGTCCTGCAATCCATACGTCAGGCTTTGAACATTGTTATACGAATGATTCAGTTTTTGCACCGAACTATTTCAGCCAGACCTTAACTGTAACTTCTGACAGCGGCTGTGTTTCAACAGGGTCGAAAAACAATTACATCACTGTTTACCCAAACCCTGTAGCAAATTTCACAACCGATCCTCATGAAACTACTGTAATAGATCCGGTTATCGCTTACATTGATGCCTCAATAGGAACTGATTTTTGGAATTGGGATTTTGGAGATTCCCATACTTCAATGCTTCACAATCCCCCTCCTCACATGTACCCTTCAGCAGATACAGGGACCTATACCATAGGACTGATAACATCAACACAATATGGATGCCTGGATACCGCTATGCAAACCATTATCATCGGCCCTGATTTCGTATTTTACATTCCAAATGCATTCACTCCAAATGCCGATGGGATCAATGATTTTTTCTTTGGTACCGGCATTGGTATTATTGTTTATGACTTATGGATATTGGATCGTTGGGGCAACCTGATTTTTCATGGTAATGACTTGAATGATAAATGGGATGGGAAGGCAAATGGTGGCAAAGACAACGCCCAGATAGATGTATATGTCTGGAAAGTTGAGCTTACTGATGTGTTTCATAAAAAACATAATTATTTAGGAACCGTAACTTTGGTAGAATAACAACAATGAGATTTTAGAGATTAGTATTGAAATTTGAATATTGAAATGGTATATACAAATTGGATTAAGAAACAGGTAATGAATAAACACAACAAAATCTCGCATCTAACATCTCACATCTCACATCTATTTTGTTTTGTCTCATTTTTCCTTTTTATTGGTATTAATTCTGCTATCGCTCAGCTGACTTTTAACAATAGCTCAACTGCTCAGCAGCTAGCCGAGTTGCTTGCCGGGCCTTCTATTACTGTTAGCAATGCAACAATAAACTGTGCAACCAACGGAATTGGTTCTTTCACCGGAACTTCAAGCATTGGTTTCACAAATGGTGTTTTGCTTACCTCTGGCAGCACTTCGGTTGCTTCACCCAACTCAAGCAGTAATTCAGCAGGTACATGTAACAGCACTGCCGGAGATACACAATTAAATACATTAATTGGCGCTACTACATTTGATGCATGTGCCCTGGAATTCGACATTATCCCAATATGTGATACCCTAAGGTTTAATTTCGTTTTCGGTTCGGAAGAATATCCCGAATTTGTGAATGCAAACGTTAATGATCCCTTTGCATTTTTTATCAGTGGCCCCGGAATAACAGGCCAGCCAAACATTGCGGTTTTACCGAATGGTATTGATGTATCAATTGATAACGTTAATGGTAATACCAATTCCCAGTTTTATGTGACTAATTCCGGAACTTCTATTGAGTATGATGGATACACAACAGTGCTTGCAGCATGGGTCGTTGTTCAGCCTTGCCAGATCTACCATTTAAAAATTGTTATTGCAGATGCCGGTGATTGTATTTACGATTCAGGGGTATTCTTAGAGGCTGGAAGTATACAATGTCAACCTGTAACGGCTACTGCCACAATTGCAAATGCAACAGAAAATTGCCAGGATGGAGCTTTTGAATTTTGCCGACCGGGTTCAACCTCCGCCCCGGTTACTATTCCCTATCTTATTGGCGGAACTGCAATTAATGGAACCGATTATACTACTATTGGTACCACTATTACCATTCCTGCGGGCCAGTCATGTGCTACCCTTCCCATTGTCCCAACTGTAGATGGATTAACAGAACCAACCGAAAGTATATTTTTAATCTATCAGCAAGGGGGCTGTACAGGTATAGATACTGTGAAAGTGTTTATTACGGGTGTGCCAACCCTGAATGCAGGACCTGATACTTCAATATGTACTGGTGGCAGTGTAACTATTGGTATTGCACCTGTTACCGGCACTACATACTCCTGGACACCCGCTACCGGATTAAGTAATGCTGCCATATCAAATCCATCCGTAACCTTAACAAATGGAGGAGCGGTACCTGTTATCACAAATTACACTTTAACCGCTACTAAAAGCGGTTGTGTTGCCTCTGACTCATTGAAAGTAACTACTTATCCATTACCAGTTGCCAACGCTGGCCCTGATAAAACAATATGTGGTGGAACAACCACATTGGTTGGCTCTGTAAGTGGCTCAGCTACAACCGGAACATGGAGCGGAGGCTCCGGTACATTTAATCCGAACAATACATCTTTAAACTGCATTTACACCCCAAGTGTTGCAGAAATAGACTCCGGAAGTGTTTATTTAACCTTAACCACCAATGATCCTGTTGGGCCTTGTTCTTCAGTAAGCGATCAAATGATAATTTTAGTAAGCCCTCAAAATGTTGTTTCTGCAGGTGCGGACCAAACTATCTGTATTGGCAATACCGCAACTTTACAAGGCTTTATTGGTGGTACTGCATCCAGTGCAACCTGGAGTGGAGGTACAGGAACTTATAATCCTGACAACACAGCCCCTACCGCTATTTATACTCCAAGTGCAGCCGAAGTAACAGCAGGAACTGTAACATTAACCTATACTCCCAACGATACGGCTGGGTCCTGTGTGGGTGTGAGTGATCAAATGATCATAACCATCAATCATTTGCCCACAGCTAACGCAGGATCCGGACAGTACGTTTGTTCTGGTTCAAACATAACTCTCTCCGGCTCAATAGGAGGTGCAGCTACAAGCGCAACATGGAGTGGTGGCACCGGAACGTATTCGCCAGATAACACAGCTTTGAATGCCGTATATACTCCAAGTACAGCAGAGTACGCAGCAGATTCAGTGATATTAACATTAACAACAAACGATCCGGCAGGGCCTTGTACCTTTTCTTCGTCAAATGTTACGTTTCGTTTTTATGAAATACCTGCAGTCGATTTTATTGCCGACCTCTCAGCCGGATGCCCTATACATTGTACCGATTTTTCTAATTCAACAACTGTTGGCGGAGGAGCTACTATTGTGTCGTGGAATTGGGATTTCGGAGATGGCGGCCCCGGCTCCACTTTACAAGATCCTTCCAATTGTTTTACACAAACAGGTTTTTACGATATAAAGCTTATCGCTACTTCAAATAATGGATGTGTTTCATCGCTGGTTCAAACGCATTTAGTGGAGGTATTTAGCGTACCTGTCGCAGAATTTAATTATACTCCAAATCCCGCAACGATCCTTGACCCAACTATTAATTTCAATGATCAGTCCTCATCTGATGTAAATTACTGGAACTGGAATTTTGGAGACGGAGATTCTTTGGCACCGGGAATATCTAATCCTTCACATGAATATTCCAATGAAAATTCAGCCAACTATTTAGTAACCCTAATTGTCCGTAATGGCGGTGGATGTTATGATACCACAGTTCATGAAATTATAATTAAACCTGCATTTACTTTTTTCATACCTAGTGCATTTTCACCGGGTGGAAATGGTACCAATGATTATTTTTTCGGATCCGGTGTAGGTATTGAAAAATACGACCTGTTAATATTTGACCGCTGGGGTGATATGGTTTTTCATGGAAAAGAGTTGAATGAAAAATGGGACGGGAAAGCGAATACCGGTGAAAACATGGCTCAAATGGATGTTTTTGTTTGGAAAGTTGAAATCACCGAT
This sequence comes from Bacteroidia bacterium, assembly GCA_030654175.1. Taxonomy (GTDB): domain Bacteria; phylum Bacteroidota; class Bacteroidia; order 2-12-FULL-35-15; family 2-12-FULL-35-15; genus 2-12-FULL-35-15. The sequence continues at coordinate 202,984 of JAURXZ010000008.1, read as the reverse complement.
GTATTTAATAAAAGGCATAGTTTTATTGGGACGGTAACGTTAGTAAAGTGAGGTGCTATAGTGGTCTTTTCTAAAAAAAACGTACCTTAGAAGAATATTTAATAAAACATCATTCATCCGGTAAGAATTTATAAGTTAAATGAGACGTTTTTTCAAACTGTTTAGGTCAGCCAAATCGAAGCAGGCTCTTCCGGTTAACTGGAGGAGAGAAACTTCTGCGCTGAAAGGTTATCTCTATTTTGTTTTCCTTCTTCTTTTCCTTAGCAATAATCGAGTTAGTGCCCAACTCACATTTAATAATGGATTAACAGCTCAAGCCATTGCCCAGATGCTTGCAGGGCCGGGAGTTACTATTAGCAATGCTTCCTTAAATTGTGCCGCGAGCGGAATAGGTTCTTTTAATGGGACTTCAAGCATAGGATTTACAAGTGGAATATTACTTACTACAGGTAGTACTGCGGTTGCTTCGCCCAATACAAGTAGTTCATCTGCTGGAGCCTGTAACAGTACTCCGGGAGATCCTCAATTAAATTCATTAGCTGGAGCAACTACCTATGATGCTTGTGCGCTGGAATTTGACATCATTCCATTGTGCGATACACTTACCTTTAAATATGTTTTCGGTTCGGAAGAATATCCTGAATATGTGAATTCGGGTTATAATGATGCGTTTGCTTTTTATGTAAGCGGACCCGGCATTACAGGCCAACCCAATATTGCTAAATTACCAGGCACAAGTACTTTTGTAACGATCGACAATGTAAATAGCGGTGCTAATTCTCAATATTATGTAGCTAATTCGGGATCCACTATTGAATATGATGGATATACCTCCGGGCTTACAGCATGGACCTTAGTTCAGCCTTGCCAAACCTATCATGTAAAAATAGTTATTGCAGATGCCGGTGATTGTGTATTCGATTCGGGTGTTTTTTTAGAAGCAGGCAGCCTGCAATGCGCAACAGTTGTATCAGCGGAAGCTACAATTCTAAATGCAATCGAAGGATGTCAGGATGGGAGTATTGAATTTTGTAGGCCGGCCCCGGCAACTTCTCCGGTCACAATTAATTTTACCATTGCAGGAACAGCCATTAATGGAACAGACTATACTACAATAATCAACAGTGTTACTATCCCGGCAGGCCAGTTATGCGCAACAATTCCAGTTGTACCCATTGCTGATGGAGTAACTGAGTCGAATGAAACGGTAAAAATCATTTACCAACCGGGCCCCTGCCCTACGCTGGATACTATCACTATTACTCTTTCGGACAGTTCACCTTTGAATGCTGGCCCTGATGCATTTTTTTGCACAGGAGGAAGTGATACAATAGGGATTACCCCGCTTTCAGGTGTTAATTACTCATGGAGCCCAGCAACAGGCTTAAGCAGCGCCACCAGCTCAAATCCTACAGTAACACTCACAAATGGAGGCACGGGTCCTTTAACTACCAATTATGTTTTAACCGCAACAGCAGGCGTTTGTGTTTCAATTGATACAGTAGCTGCAACAGTTACTCCCCCTTCAACTGCCGATGCAGGAATTGATCAGACCGTATGCAGCTTATCAGCTGTATTATCAGGTGCTATAAGTGGTGCAGCAACAATGGGTACATGGAGTGGAGGTACAGGTACTTTTAATCCAAATAATACCAGCTTAAATGGTACGTATACTTTTAGCACTGCTGAATTAAGCGCAGGTACAGCTACACTAACATTAACCACCGATGATCCACCAGGTGCCTGTCTTGCTGCCAGCGATCAGATCACGTTTACAATTAGTACACCAACAACTGTTTCTGCGGGTAATGATCAAACAATATGTACCGGCAATACAGTAACTTTGGCCGGTTCCATTGTTGGGGTTTCCACGAATGGAATATGGAGTGGTGGTACAGGAACATATGATCCGGATAATACAAGTTCCACCGCAATCTATACACCAAGCGCAACAGAAGGAAATTCCGGTACTGTTACATTGACCTATGCTCTTGACGGTTCTTCAGGCGCATGTGTATCAGCAAACGATCAAATGACAATAACAATAAATCCTATACCAACAGCCAATGCGGGATCCGGAGAATACGTTTGCCTGGGGGCGGATATAACCTTAACAGGCTCTATTGGAGGTTCGGCCACGAGCGGAACCTGGAGTGGAGGCACAGGAACGTATTCGCCAAATAATACAACCTTAAACGCGGTATATACTCCCAGCGCAGCTGAATATGCCGCTGATTTAGTAGAATTAACATTAACAACAAACGATCCAATCGGTCAATGCACATTTTCAACATCAACAGTGACATTCCATTTCTATGAAAATCCTGTTGTGAATTTCACCGCTGGCGATTCGGCTGGCTGCCCTGTACATTGTTCTGACTTTACCAATTCAAGCACTATTGGTGGAGGAGGTTCTATTGTTTCCTTGAATTGGGATTTTGGAGATGGTGGTCAAGCCTCCTCAGAACAAAACCCTTCGAGGTGTTTTTCCGGATCAGGTTTTTATGATATCACATTAACAGCCACATCAAATAATGGCTGCATTTCAACCTTGACCCAAACTCATTTAATTGAAGTTTATAACCTGCCCGTTGCAGAATTCACTTCTTCTCCAAAGCCAGCAACATTGCTTGATCCAACTATTCTATTTAATGATCAATCATCATCCAATGTAATTTATTGGAACTGGAATTTTGGTGATGGAGATACTTTGGCACCAGCAATATCAAGTCCTGTTCATTACTATCCCGGAAGTACAACGGGCAGTTATCCGGTAACATTGATTGTTCGTAATGTTGATGGTTGTTACGACACTGTTATGCACCAAATTGTTATCGGCCCTGCATTTACTTTTTATATTCCAAGCGCATTTACTCCCGGTGGAAATGGTACAAATGATTACTTTTTTGGTTCCGGTATTGGTATTGTAAAATATGACCTGTTGATATTTGATCGGTGGGGAGATAAGGTATTTCATGGAAAAGAATTGAGCGCAAAGTGGGATGGGAAAGCGAATTCCGGTGAAAATACTGCACAATCTGATGTATATATCTGGAAAGTAGAAATTACAGATGTATTAAATAAAAAACACAGTTATTTAGGAAGTGTAACTTTAGTGAGATAAGAAAACAAAACCCTATTTGGTTTTTTATTAACGAACTTTATTAAAATATAAAATTGGAATAGTTCCATAATTTATTCACCTTTTAATTTTAATAATTAAAATTTGTTTTTAATCAAACCTGTAATGAATTCAACTTGTAAATTATTTTTGATTTTATTTTCAGGAATAATTCTTCAACCGGCCATAGCTGGTGGCTGGGTTGACAGCACCTTATTCTCTCCAAAATTATTTATTGAAAACAAAGGGCAATTTAATAATCCTCCCTTCTTGCCTGCTATGCCGCCAATACTTTACGCAGTAAATCATAGTAACACGAAAATATTTTTCTCGAATAATAAAATCGCTTATACCCTTTTGAAAACAGTAAAAGATGATGAAGTATTTCGAAAATTCCAGAAAGAAGAAGCAAAGGGATCGAAAACTCATAAAGAACTGGAAGAAAAACAGAGCTTAAAAAACAGATTATACAAAACACAAACAGAGGTAGTTTTCATGGATTGGTTGGAGACGGATCCTGATTGTAAAATCGAAGCATCCGGTATGGCGAATGAATACTTTAACTATGGCATGGATAAAGACATCCATCATGACATTAATTTTGTTAAAGGGTACAAAAAAATAATTTACAAAAATATTTATGATGGTATTGACATAGAATATCTGTTTCATGAAAAAACCGGCATCAAATACAATATTATTGTTAATCCGGGATCAGATATCAGCAAAATAAAATTAAAATACTCCGGAGCCCAAGCTGTTTTTTTGGATGAGGAAAACAATTTAATCATTAAAACACCGCTCGGAAACATTATTGACCATGCCCCGGTAAGTTTGATAAGTAAAACCGGATCAAAAATCAATACAAAATTTGTTTTGAAAAATAATATCCTGAGTTTCCAGGTGGAGGCGTATGATAAGTCACAAACTCTTGTGATTGACCCATGGATAAGCAGCACGCTTCCCGAAGTTGATACTGTTTATGAAATTGCTGTTGACCCCGCTGGTAATGTTCTTATTTATGGTGATTTTAATTCACAGGTAAAAAAATATGATAATACAGGAGCTGCTCAATGGACCTTTCTCGCTGGTCCCGGATTTTCCGTTTCATCTAAGTTCGGGGGTGATATTACGGTGGATCCTGCCGGAAGCAGTTATGTGAGTTTACAAGGTGACATACGGAAATTATCTTCAGCAGGAACAAGTGTTTGGTTATTGATCGTTCCAATAAATATAACTACAATGGGCTGTCAGGAATTGGGGTGGAGAATGGTTTATAACCCCGTTAATAATCTATTGTATGGTGGTGGCTCCAACGGACAAACAAAAGCTACTACTTATGATCCTGCTACTGGAAATGCCAACTGGAATTGGGGAAATCCATGTAAAATCATTCAAGGACCATGTCCGAGCGCTTGTCCTAATTCGAATGGAGAAATAAGGCATATGACATTAGCCCCAAATGGGAATTTTTATGCTTATACTGCTGTAGGTGATGCCGGACAAGTTGTATCTACTATTACCGGATTCGATACCAGTATCACCGGAATATACAGATCCTGCAATGTTCCCGATTCGCCATACTGGGTAGGAGGAACTTATTTTAGCGGTTGGTTTTATATGGCCAATGGCATAGCTGCGAGTAACTGTTTTATTTACATTTATTCAGGAAATCAGGTTCAGAAATTCGACATATATGCTCCAACACTTTTAGGAACTGCAAACATTACTAATGGATCATTACTAATGAATTCAGGCATTCTGGCTGATTTATCAAATAATTTTTATGTTGGAACACAAACGGGGATCTCAGCATACTCACCAACTTTCAACCTAATTACATCTGTGAACACATCAAATCCTGTTTATGACATGGCATTTGCCCCGGGAAATACAATTGCAGCTTGTGGAGTCGGTTTCGTGGGTGTTTATGATAATATAGTTCAGACTGCTGCCCCAATTACATGCTCCCCTACTCCCAACCTGCCCATGACAGCCACAGCAGATACATTACTCTCAACAGTATGTGGCAGCAATAACTCAATGGCTTGGGTGGACACTATTATCAATGGCACTGGTCCATATACTCTTTCGTGGAGCAATGGAGCGCCTACGGATACAATTTTGAATTTGGCACCGGGAAATTATTCTTGTATTATTACAGATGCTTCTTGTCCTCCTGAAACAACTACTGTATTTATTTCTATTCCACCTTCTTCAGGCCCCACTGTAACAATAACTTCAACAAATGCATTATGTGCCGGTAATACAAACGGAAGTGCAAATACCAATGTTACGGGTGGAAGTTCACCCTACACTTATAGTTGGAGTCCTTCCGGCCAAACTACAGCAAATGTCACCGGACTTGGCGCTGGCAGTTATACAGTAACAGTGACCGATCTAAACAACTGTTCAGACATAGATAGTGTCACAATTACTTCAGGAAGCATCAACATTACAGCAGGCCCAGACAGTACAATATGCTCTGGACAAACTCTTACAATTGGTTCATCAGGTGGAACAAATTATTCCTGGAGCAGCGGAGAAACAACGGCATCCATCACCATTTCTCCTACCGACACAACAACATATTCGGTAATTGTTTCAAATGGAAGCTGCATTGATACAGCATTTGTAACAATAACAGTTAATCCAACACCTGCGGTTTCTGTTTCAGGGAATACAACACTTTGCACCGGAGATAATACAACCCTCAGCGCATCGGGCGGATCAAATTATTTGTGGAGCAATGGAAGTATAACAGCAGCTATTAACGTTTCTCCAGATACAACCGAAATATTCACGGTTACCTCATCAATTGGTTCCTGCGCTGATACAACTTCTGCTACAGTTACGGTTTCTCCACAACCAGTTGCTGTTGTTACAGGAGTAGAGATCTGTTCCGGGCAAAATGCGACCCTCACCGCTTCGGGTGGTGCAAATTATTCATGGAGTAATGGAGATACGAATTCATCTGTTACTATTTCTCCTGATACTACTTCAACTTATACAGTAATTGTATCAGTCGGCTCTTGTTCAGATACAGCAAACGCAATAGTAACAGTCAATCCTTCGCCTGTAGTTGCTCTCGGAACAGATCAAACAATATGTGATGGACAAAATGTGACACTGAATGCAGGAAATCCAAACGCAAGTTATTTATGGAGCACAGGCGCAACTTCTCAAACCATAAATGTATCCATTGCAGGAACATACTGGGTGATCATCGCTTTGAATAATTGCCTTGCAAAAGATACGGTTGCTGCGTTAATTGCACCAAAGATCCACCTCTCGGATTCATCACTTTGCACAACTTCCCCCATTTTGCTTGACCCAGGAAGTGGAGCATCCGGTTATTTATGGTCAACCGGAAGTACTTCTCAAACTATTTCTGTAGATGTTTCCGGAAGTTATTCGGTAGTGGCGATTTTTGGCAACTGTATTACAAGCGACTCTTCAAAAATTACAGGCGATGGCACAGGAGGTTTACTTTTTATTCCAAATACGTTTACTCCAAATGATGATAACCTAAATGAAATATTCCTTGCAAAGGGTACTGGCATTGCTTCATTTAACATGACCATTTTTGACCGATGGGGGAATTTAATTTTCACATCTGATGATGTAAATAAAGGATGGAATGGTAAAATTGAGGGCGGCCATTATCCTTTACAGGATGATGGTAAAGAAATATCGCAGGAAGATGTTTATGTTTGGAAAATTGAATATACAACTCAATGTTTTCCTGATCGTGTAAAAAAAACAATGGGCCACGTTAGTATAGTGAAATAATTTTCAAATGTTATTCCCTCTTTTTGAGTCCGGCAAGCGCTAAAAGTATCCAACCGGTAATAAAAAACAAGCCTCCAATTGGAGTGACCGGACCTACCCACTTCACACTTGATAAACCTAATAAATTTGCTGTTGACAGTAAATATAAGGATCCCGAAAAAAATACAATTCCAAGCATAAAACAATACCCGGCTTTTTGAAAAACTTTATCATTGAACCTGTCGGCAAGTAATACCACCATGAAAATGGCGATAGAGTGATAAAACTGGTATTTCACAGCTGTTTCAAAGGTTTGTAAATTTGTTTCAGTAATTAACCCGCTTTCTAATTTTGATTTTAGAAAGTGGGCCCCCATTGCACCAAGGGCAACAGCCATTGCTGCTGAAAACCCGCCAAAAATTAAAAATCGTTTTTGCATGGAAATAATAATTTTGTTTTTATAAAGTATTTTAAAATCGGAGCCGATTATTGTTATCCGGTTTTTCCTTTAATGGTAAAATAAAAAGTACTTCCTTTACCTGTTTCTGATTCCACCCATATTTCGCCTCCATGGCGCTCCACAATTTTTTTACATATTGCCAATCCAATACCGGTTCCGGAATACTCTTCCCTGCTATTGAGTCGTTGAAAAATATCAAATATCTTTTTTGTAAATTCTTTTTTCATACCGATCCCATTATCGGCCACCGAAAATAAATATTCGTTCCCTTGCTTTTTACCTGAAATAATTATTTCTGGATTAAGAGCATTTCTGAATTTTATTGCATTTTCTATCAGATTCTGAAAAAGTTGATTTATTAATACATGATCGCCATAAATTTCAGGCAACTCGTTGATTTTAATAGATACATTATTTTCTTTTATCGAGACACGTAAATTTTCTAACACTTCATTTAAAAGCAAGTTCATATTTATATCTTCGAAAGGCTTAATTCGGTTTATTCGCGAATATTCAAGGATACTATGAATAAGGGCCCGCATTCTATTACTGCCTCCGATTGCATAAGCAATGAAATCTTTTGCCTCAGGATCTAATTTATCTTTATACCGCTTTTCTAATAATTGAAGGTAAGTAGATACGGTACGTAAAGGCTCTTGCAAATCGTGAGAAGCCACATAGGCAAATTGCTCTAATTCGGTATTGGATCGTGCGAGCTCTTTTGTTCTTGTCACAAGCTCTGTTTCAATTTTTTTTTGGTCCGTAATATCTCTTGAAATACCAAGTAAATAAATCGGGTTTCCGGAACTATCCAGAATTGGTATTTTTTTAGTTTCAAGGATTCTTACTCCTTTATGTTTAGTATGAATAGATTCTTCTTCAATTTCTAAAAGCTTTCCGGTATCAAACACCTTTTTGTCCTTAGCTATAAAAAAATCAGCTTCATTTTTTGGAAAAAGATCGTAATCGCTTTTTCCTACTAATTCTTCTCTTGAGTATCCAAGAAGCTCCTCCCCTGCTTTATTAAATCTCACAAACTTCAACTCTTTAGCTTCTTTAACAAAAATCATATTTGGAATATTTTCAACAATGGAGTTAAGGAAATTTTCAGAAAACTTTAATGCCTCCAATGCTTTTTTGTTTTCATTTATTGCAGCCCTCAATGTGAGGATGCAGACACTTACGATTGAAATATATAATTGTAATGAAAGCAGCGATTCCGTTTGAAATCCGGAAATAAATGGTCCATATCCATTTGCTGTTCCTAAAACAGCTGTGATAGATGAAATTGCAATAGCTGTTACTACTTGTAACAATTCAAAACGAATTGCTGCCCATAGCAACACCGGTAAAATAATATATGCATTTGCAAATGGAGAATTAACCGGAAGCAAATTTCCAAAAACCAATGCGCTAATAAGCAAAGTGATAAGATACAGAACAAAAGCCTCTACTGTTTTTTTATTCCATTTCCATTTAGAGTTGAAATAAATTGCAATTGATAATAATAGAGGAGCAATGATAAGAGCACCTGAAACATCGCCAAACCACCAAATGAGCCAAACTGTAGGGTATTGGGTCCATGAAGCTATATTAGCAAGACATACAGTGGTGGTGCCTATAATAGAACTTACCAAACTCATTATTAATACTACAAAAGTAAATTGAAAAACATTTCGTATTTTTTCAAGACCAGTGATATTTTCAGCGGATTTTTTTAATAAATAAAATCCAAGTAGTACTTCGGATGTATTACCAATACTAATGAGTGATGATACCAAGATAGCGGTATGCATATCAGAGGTATTATTAGAAATAAAAACAACCAGATTTACAGTAAACGCACTTATCAATATCCCGGGCCATACCCTATAGCCAAACAAAAGAAAAGCAGCAAGGGCAATACCGGATGGTGGCCAAATTGGCGTTGCATTGGTGTTTTTATAAGCCAACAACAATCCGGTTCTTGCCGAGAGAAAATATATTAATGAAACCATAAGAATAATTCCTATGCTTCGGATGCTAAAATAAGATGAAAGATTTTTTATCATCTACTTTTACTTTGTTGTCAATTTTTATTGCAGGTTAGATTATAAATTAAAAGTGCAAAATACAAATTTCATCCAATTGATAAATATTATTCCTGATAAAATCAGATTTTTTTATAAAAAAAATAGGCAGCCAAATTATGTTGGCTGCCTATTTAATGTAAATGTATTATTAAAATTATGCTTCTGCTTCTGCTTGAGGAGTTTCAGGTTCAGAACTTTCAACAACAGCCTCAACAACCGGAGGTGTGTTTTTAGCAATAACTTTAGCCGCTGTTGCGTCTTTAGCAGCAACTTCAGCAGTCATACGATTTTTGTATGCATCTTTTTTAGCGCTATCTAATTTTGTTATTTTACCTGAAATTTTACCTTCTTTTTCAATTTCCCACTTTGCAAATTTAGCATCTGCCTGCTCTTGAGTTAAAGCACCTTTTGCGATACCACCTTTCAGGTGATTTCTGTACATTACTCCTTTGTAAGAAAGGATAGCACGGCAAGTGTCTGTTGGTTGTGCTCCGTTTTGTAACCATGACAAAGCTTTGTCATTATCCAAAACGATAGTTGCTGGATTTGTAGTTGGGTTGTAGGTGCCAATTTTCTCAATAAACTTTCCGTCTCGAGGTGCACGACCATCCGCAATTACAATGTGGTAAAAAGCGCTTGCTTTTTTTCCATGGCGCTGTAATCTAATTTTTACTGGCATTTTTTTGTTATTTAAAGGTTAATAATTTATTCCCCGTTTTTAGTTTCGGGGTTGCGAAGTTAAGAAAATAATTTGTCGCCAATACAATTTACATGACTTATTTTAGTTTTCTCTGCAAATAGGCAACATTTAATCCAAAATTCTGTCTTATTAGATATAATAAAGCAGAAAAAAGGAAATATGAGATTCTGGCATTAACACTTTAAATTGACAGATGAATTACATATTTGTATTGTTAAATGTTTAAATTCAAAATTTATTCTTACTTTTGTCAAAAAAACAAGGATTTAGTATGTCAAAACAAGCAACAACTTCCATTTTAGTACCTATTGATTCGACCGAACAAACAATGATTGCGCTTAGCCAAACGTACAATCTGGCTCGTTTTACAAATTCCAGGATAGTGCTCCTTAGCGTTGAAGAAGAAAAATCTCCTTTAACTAAAAAAAAGTTAGATGAATTAGCTAAAGTTGCAATGGCAAAATCCGGGCAACCGGTTGAAACAATGATTCGCCACGGCAATGTTTATGAAGAAATAAATAAAGTTGCAGATGTTTTAAACCCTTTGTTTGTAATGATCGGTATCACATCAAAACTTTCATTAAGTCACGTACTTAGTAAAAATGCTTTTAAAATGGTGCGTGAGTCTAAACACCCTGTAATTACAATACGTGGTAAGGTTCACAGAGATGGTTGCAAAACGATTTTATTACCTGTTGACTTATCCAAAGAAACCCGCGAAAAAGTTTCTAAAGCCATAGAATTAGCAAAACTATTTAAAGCAGATATTCGTGTGATCTCCATTTTAACTCAAACTGATGAAGATGCTGAAAACAAGCTGATCTCTTACTCAAATCAGGTTTGGAAATTCATAAAAGATCAAGGTATACGTTGTACCATAAAAACTTTACGTGGAAAAGATATCCCTAAAATGGTTCAGGATTATGGTCGTGAAGTAGAAGCTGATCTTATTTTAATTATGACCAAAGCCGAATTGAGTTTGAAAGAACTTTTTATCGGAACAGTTGCACAACAGATCATCAGCGAAAGCGAAATTCCTGTATTAAGCTTCCGCCCTATGGTTCGTAAAGATACCGCTTCCTGGAAGTAATCTTTCCAAGCTAATCAATAGAATTATTTAAATAAAAAACTGTTAAAAAAGCCTTCCTGAAAATTCAGGAAGGCTTTTTTCTTATAGCGGGCTTTTTAGATTATTTTTCAAAAATCCTAATTGTTTTTTCACTATAAATCTTGTGATTTTTTTAAGAATATTTTCTGACAAAGGCCTTGAACAGATGCTTTTGGGGTTAAATGAAAAGGCAATTACGTTTTTCTTTTTCATATCTTTTCAACATCTAAAAATCAAAGGCATTAATTCGGTAAATTTACATCCCTGGTAAAATCCAAAATGATTTGAGAATTTGATGCTTTTCATGATTTGAAAAGCAAACAAATTATTTAAATAATTTTAGGTTGATCATCATACAATTATTTTCAGAACGATTCATTGTTTATTTTGCGTTAGGGATTGCAGCGTAAATCCTTCTCCGGTTTTTCATCGGAAAAGATTGCAACGGAAAGCCCGCCCTTTCTTCTTTAAGAAAGGAACGCCCCAATAAATTTAATATTAACAGTAAAAATTACCAAAGTAATATTCATTATCAGTAACGAGAAATAAACAATGAATTTTTCCCATTTACACGTACATACACAATTCTCTTTATTGGACGGTGCTGCCGATATTTCATCACTTTACAAAAAGGCTGTAAATGACAATATGCGTGCCCTTGCCATTACCGATCATGGCAACATGTTTGGTGTATTCAAATTTGTGGCCGAAGCCGCTAAACATAATACACCCGACAATCCAAATAAAATAAAACCCATTGTAGGTTGTGAATTCTATGTCGTGGATAACCGCCACAAGCGCCAGTTTACAAAGGATGATAAAGATAAACGTTACCATCAGTTATTATTAGCTAAAGATGCAGAAGGCTACAAGAACCTTGTAAAGCTCTGTAGTTTGGGCTATATGGAGGGCTTGTATGGTAAATACCCACGTATTGATAAAGAACTGGTTTTACAATATCATAAAGGATTAATTGCAACAACCTGCTGTTTGGGTGCCTCAGTACCACAAGCCATACTAAAGAAAGGCGAAGATGAAGGTGAAAAAGAATTTAAATGGTGGCTGGATATTTTTGGTGAAGATTATTATGTTGAATTGCAACGTCATGATATTCCTGAACAAAATAAGGTGAATGAGGTATTATTGAAGTTTGCACAAAAGCACAATGTAAAAATAATTGCATCTAACGATTCACATTATGTTGATCAGGCTGATTCAAACGCACATGATATTTTACTGTGTTTAAATACAGGCGAAAAGCAGAGTACTCCAAGTATGAAGGACTTTGGTGATGATGATTCCACATCTTCAAAAGGTAAACGATTTGCATTTTACAACGATCAATTCTATTTTAAAACTACCGCTGAAATGACTCAATTGTTCAGCGATCTGCCACAAGCCATTGATAATACAAATGAAATTGTTGACAAGATAGTACCGCTAAAACTCAAGCAGGATATCATGTTGCCGAATTTCCAAATACCAACTACCTTTTTAACTCAGGACGATTACCTGCATCATTTAACATTCACAGGTGCAAAAAAACGTTATATAGATATCAGTCCGGAAGTAGAGGAGCGCCTCAACTTTGAATTGAATACCATCAAAATAATGGGCTTTGCAGGTTACTTTTTAATTGTAGCTGATTTTATCAATCACGGGAAAGACATTGGAGTATTCATAGGACCGGGACGTGGTTCTGCGGCAGGCTCTGCAGTTGCCTATTGCATTGGCATTACCAATATAGATCCAATTAAATATAATTTACTATTCGAGCGTTTCTTAAATCCCGATCGTAAGTCAATGCCCGATATTGATACAGATTTTGATGATCAGGGCCGTCAGAAGGTAATTGATTATGTAGTTGAAAAATATGGAAAAAATCAGGTAGCGCAAATTGTAACGTATGGTACAATGGCCGCCAAGATGAGTATCAAAGACGTTGCACGTGTTTTGGATCTTCCTTTGCAGGATTCAAATATGCTCGCAAAATTAGTACCTGACAAACCGGGTATTGAATTAAAACGTGTATTAAAAGCACCAATGACAGGTGATGCCAGCCTGGAAGAAAAAGAGGGATTAACAAAAGAGGATCTGGAAGATGTAAAAAAATTACGTGCAGTGCTTGCAGGTAATGACCTTCAGGCAAGGGTGCTGAAAGAAGCTTTGATATTAGAAGGCTCTGTAAGAGGTACCGGTATTCATGCTTCAGCGATAATTATTGCCCCGAAAGATCTTACCGAGATTGTTCCTATTGCTGCATCCAAAGAAACCGAATTATACATTACACAGTATGATGGCAGAGTGATTGAAGATGCCGGGGTAATTAAAATGGACTTCCTGGGCTTGAAAACGCTTACCATTATTCGTGATGCATTAAAGCTCATTAAAGAAAATCATGGGGTAGAACTGGTAATTGACGATGTTCCCCTTGATGATGTTGCTACATTTGAGCTTTATCAACGTGGTGATACCAATGGTACATTTCAGTTTGAAAGTGCCGGAATGCAAAAACATCTGATCAATCTAAAACCCGATAAATTTGCCGACCTGATCGCTATGAATGCCTTGTATCGTCCGGGTCCGATCGAATATATCCCTAATTTCATTGCACGTAAACATGGTCGTGAAGCGATTACGTATGACGTACCTGAAATGGAAGAATTCCTTTCCGATACCTATGGTATAACAGTTTACCAGGAACAGGTGATGTTGCTTTCCCAAAAGCTGGCAGGCTTCTCAAAAGGTGATGCCGATGTGTTGCGTAAAGCAATGGGAAAGAAAGACAGATATACACTTGATAAAATGAAAGGCCAGTTCATGGCCGGTGCTACCGCTAAGGGGTTGCCTGCTGCTAAACTGGAGAAGATCTGGACCGATTGGGAGAAATTTGCACAGTACGCGTTCAACAAATCCCATTCAACCTGTTATGCTTTTGTTGCTTATCAGACGGCCTATTTAAAAGCCCATTATCCGGGTGAATACATGGCATCGGTGCTTACTCACAACTTGAGTAATATTGATAAGATCACTTTTTTTATGGATGAGTGCAAACGTATGGGAGTTCCTGTGCTAGGGCCTGATGTGAATGAAAGCCAATACCAGTTTGCAGTGAACAAAAGCGGACAGATCCGTTTTGGAATGGGTGCTGTTAAAGGAGTTGGCGAAGCGGCCGTTGTATCGATAGTTGAAGAACGTTTGGCAAATGGGCCTTACAAAAGTGTTTTTGACCTGGTACGCAGAATAAATTTGCGGGCCGCCAACAAAAAAACATTTGAAAGCCTTGCGTATGCGGGCGGTTTAGATTCATTTGATATTCATCGTGCCACCTATTTTTTTACGGAGGGTAATGACAATATCAATTTTCTTGAAAAAGTAATTCGTTATGGGAACTCACATCAGGAAGGGATCAATTCTGCTCAGGTATCTTTATTTGGCGAGGAAAGTGAAGTGGATATGCCGGAGCCTAAAATTCCGGTTTGTGAAGTGTGGAATAATCTGGAACAATTAAAAAATGAAAAAGAAGTAGTAGGATTTTTTATCTCTGGACATCCTTTAGATACCTACAAATTAGAAATTGATAACTTTTGTTATCATTCGGTTACTGACATAAAAAAAATTGAAGAAAATAAAAACAGAGATCTTGTGTTTGGAGGGATCGTAACCAATGTTCATAACGGAGTTACGAAAACAGGAAATCCATGGGGAAAAATCACTGTTGAAGATTATCGGGAATCGGCTGAATTAGCCTTTTTTGGAGAAGACTATGTAAAATTCAGACCTTATATGGTTACCGGATTGTTTTTATATGTGAAAGGTAAAATTTCTGAACGATATAGGAATTCAGGTAATTTCGAATTTAAAGTAAACACGATACAGTTGCTATCTGAGTTACGCGATAAATTAGCAAAAAGCCTTACCGTGAGTGTGCCTATAAAGGACGTATCGGATGAATTTATCACCAAATTCAATGAAATACTTACAACTAATATTGAAGCGCAGCCACGTAATTGTACTTTAAAGTTCAAAGTGTTTGATGAAGAAAATGTTGCAGTATTGCTGCCTGCAAAAAAAATAAAGCTAAATCCCAACAATGATTTGCTTGATCTGCTGAAATTACATCATTTGGATTTTGACTTGAATTAATACGAGGCTTTAATGCCAATCAGTCATAAAAAAATAAATTGGCAAGTAATTTGCCAATAATCAGAACACAAGTTTTATCTTTATTTTTTCTTTTGAAAAAAACAATAATTTTAAAAATCAATAATTAATAAATTTTAAATTATGGCAGTAGAAATCACAGATGCTAACTTTGATGAGTTAGTAGCAAAATCAGACAAGCCCGTATTACTTGACTTTTGGGCTGAATGGTGCGGACCTTGCCGCATGGTAGGGCCGGTAGTAGATGAATTAGCAAATGACTATGAAGGAAAAGCTGTTGTTGGCAAAGTTAATGTCGATAACAATGCAAACGTTTCTGCAATGTTTGGTGTTCGTAACATCCCTACAATATTATTTTTCAAAGGAGGCGTTGTTGTTGACAAGCAAGTAGGAGCTGTTCCTAAATCAGTATTGGATGCTAAGTTAAAAGCACTACTTTAGTCGTAATTAATTAATCAATTGTACAATTTTTCAATAGGCAATTCGTTTTAAATTGCCTATTGAAAAAATTGCACAATTGTAAAATTATTCTCATTGAATACCATCAATAAACAACCTTTACAGCAGTTCACTCACTTGGAGTTAATTGCAAAACAAGTGGTGGAAGGTTTCATAACAGGCCTTCACAAAAGCCCCTTTCATGGCTTTAGTGTTGAGTTTGCCGAACACCGTTTGTATAACAAAGGCGAATCAACAAAACATATTGATTGGAAACTTTTTGGGCGCACTGATAAATTATTTATTAAGCGCTATGAAGAAGAAACTAATTTACGTTGTCATTTGATCATTGACAATTCTTCCTCCATGTACTTCCCCGTACTTGATGAAAAAAGCAACAAATTAAATAAAATTACTTTTTCTGTTTATTGCGCAGCAGCTTTAATTGAACTATTGAAACGTCAGCGCGATGCGGTTGGAATGAGTTTATTCTCCGATAAAATTGATTTTTTTGCCCCTGCAAAATCCAGTTCCTTGCATCATAAAATGCTTTATCATGAGCTGGAAAAATTAATACAGCCTCATGATGTAAATGTTCATAAGAAAACATCGGCCATTGAGGCCTTGCATCAAATTGCTGAGTCTATTCACAAACGCTCACTGGTAATTATTTTCAGTGATATGATGGACTCAAAAGCCAACTCTGAAGAATTATTTTCGGCCTTACAACATCTAAAACACAAAAAACATGAAGTGATCTTATTTCATGTTACGGATAAAGAAAAAGAATTGGATTTTGATTTTGATAATCGCCCTTATCGCTTTATAGATATGGAAACGGGAGAAGAAGTGAAATTAAATCCGAATGAAATTAAAGATACCTATCAAAGTTCTATGGCCGAATACAAAAAAGAGCTTATGCTCAAATGCGGTCAATATAAAATTGATTTTGTGGAAGCTGACATTAATCAAGGCTTTGAGCATGTGTTAATGCCTTACCTGGTGAAGAGAACCAGAATGTTGTAATTTCAAATTTATCCCAAACGATTTGATTTCAATTAGAATCTGTTTTTTGTGCCGGGATCTTTAAAGGAATCTTAACCTGCACTTTATCTTTTTCCACAAGCGTCCTATCTATCCATTCAATTCCTAATTTCTCCTCCAGCTCGTATTGCTCTATCGTTTGTTTCATTTGTTTGCAAACGATCTGATCCTTTCCTGCCATTTCCATCACGCTGCACATTACTTCATTTGTTAATATACTGTCACCTTTCATCAATTCCATTAAAAAATCTTTCGTCATTATGCTTTTCATCCTGCTTTTAACCTGTTGATTCGCATTTTTATTTAATATCAACTGGTTTAACATCTCTTCTGTCATCGCACTATCAGAACTTATGGAAGCCATGATCTCATCCGCCTTTTTTTGATCTTTTAATAACTTATCCCCGCTTTGCAGCTCCGAACAAGCGGAAATCATAAAGATTGCCATAAAAAGAATAATACAGGAATTTTTTGAAGCGTTCATTTTATTATTTTATAAGTTGCCACAAAAATAAAACAGTTAAAATGCCGTTGAAATATCATTGATCATTAACAGAATTGATTCTGATCATTGCAATAGTATCTCTAAGGTTTTTATAAATTTTAAAAATTTGTTTAGAGAATGATTTAAGTCCTGAAAGCCTTTCCTTATTCATTTTTTTTTCGGATATTTACATAATAATATTTTACGCAAAACTTAATCAATAAAAGCATGAAATCATTAACGCTAAATATCAAATTGGCTGTATTAGTTTTGGTTGGTTTGTTAACTCAATCTACACTAAGATCGCAAGAAACGCTATATCCCTTTAAAGATAAACACAGCTATGGTTATATCAACAAAACCGGTAAAATAGTTATTCCTGCACAATTTGAATATGCCGAATTATTTCACGAAGATCTGGCAGTAGTTAAACAAGGTGGAAAATTTGGATTTATTGATGCTTCAGGGAAAATAGTAATAGCTGCGCAGTATGATGATAAAACCGATGGTTATTTTTCGGAAGGATTAGCTTGTGTAAAAAAAGCTTCAAAATATAGCTACATTGATAAAACGGGTAAAACAATAATAGAACCTAAATCTTGCGAGCATGCCTATAAATTTTCGGAAGGAATGGCACGTTTGCAAATAGGATTAAAATTTGCATACATCGACAAAACTGGAAACATTGTAATTAAACCCGAATATGATGGAGCATGGGACTTTAAAGAAGGCCTTGCACGTGTAAAAAAGGGTGAGAAATGGGGATTTGTAGATAATAAAGGCGAAATAGCTGTTTCTTTTAAATATGATGAAGCATTCGAATTTTCAGAAGGTTTGACCAATGTAAGAATTGGGGATCAAAAAACTGGGAAATGGGGTTATATTGATAAAGAAGGAAAACCCATGATCCCATGTGAATTTGATAAAGTTTTTACATTTTCTAATGGCCTTGCCTGTGTACGCGTTGGTAATTATAAAACCGGGAAATACGGTTTTATTAATAAAGCCGGAAAAATGGTGGTTAACCCAATCTTTACAGGAGCTTTCCCTTTCAGTGATGGATTGGCGTGTGTAAGCACCTCCCCTATGGTGATTGGCAGTTTCAAAGACGCAAAATGGCAATATATTGACAAAACAGGAAAGGTTGTCGTATTCCGTGATGGCGACCACCCTTCAGATTTCATAAATGGCTTAGCCTATGTTAGTTATGATGGTGTTTTGTCCTATATTGACAAAACCGGTAAAATAGTTTGGTCTGCTTCTCCAAAAAAATAAAATTACAACATTCATACTCCTTCCCCTCTACTCATGGGAGGAAACAATTCCTTTGCATTCTGTTGGGCTTATATAACCCTTATCTCTTAATTAAGAGAGGATTAGGAGTATGCTAAACAGAAATGAAATTTGCTTATTATCAGGATAAAAAGTACATTTGCACCTTCATTTAATTAAAAACAAAAAAAATGACAAACACATCCGTGGAAAAATTTGAAAAATACAAAGTAAAAGACATGTCTCTTGCAGCATGGGGACGTAAAGAAATTAAATTAGCGGAAGCAGAAATGCCAGGCTTAATGGCACTTCGTGCTGAATTTGGTGCGTCAAAACCATTAAAAAATGCTCGTATTGCAGGATGTTTACACATGACCATCCAAACAGCAGTATTAATCGAAACATTGATTGAATTAGGTGCTGAAGTTACCTGGTCGTCATGTAATATTTTCTCAACTCAGGATCACGCTGCTGCTGCTATCGCTGCTGCTGGTATTCAGGTTTATGCCTGGAAAGGTATGAATGAAGTTGAATTTGACTGGTGTATCGAACAAACATTGTTTTTCGGTGAAGATCGCAAACCATTGAACATGATCCTGGATGACGGTGGTGATTTAACAAATATGGTATTTGACAGATTCCCTGAATTAATAAAAGATATCAAAGGTCTTTCTGAAGAAACTACAACAGGCGTTCACCGTTTATATGAGCGTATGAAAAACGGAACTTTACATATCCCGGCTATCAACGTAAATGATTCTGTTACTAAATCAAAATTTGATAACAAATATGGTTGTCGTGAATCATTAGTTGATGCAATCCGCAGAGCTACAGATTTAATGCTTGCTGGTAAAGTAGCTGTTGTAGCTGGTTACGGAGATGTTGGAAAAGGATCTGCTGAATCATTAAGTTCACAAGGTGTACGTGTTATTGTTACTGAAATTGATCCAATTTGTGCTTTACAAGCTGCAATGGACGGTTACCAGGTAATGAAAATGGACAAAGCCATTAAAGAATCTGATATTATTGTAACTGCAACCGGTAACAAAAATATTATCAGCGAACGTCATTTCAAAGCAATGAAGCACAATGCAATTGTTTGCAACATTGGTCACTTTGATAATGAAATTGATATGGCATGGTTGAATAAAAACTATGGTGCTTCTAAAGATGTTATCAAACCACAGGTTGATAAATATACTGTAGATAATAAAGATATCATTGTACTTGCTGAAGGTCGTTTAGTAAACTTAGGTTGTGCAACAGGTCACCCATCATTTGTAATGAGTAATTCTTTTACAAACCAAACATTAGCGCAATTAGAACTTTGGCTTAATACTGATAAGTATGAAAACAAAGTATATACTTTGCCTAAACATTTAGATGAAAAAGTTGCTCGTTTACACCTTGCAAAAATCAGCTGTGAGTTAGATGTATTAACAACTGAACAAGCTGCTTATATTGGTGTTTCTGTTGAAGGTCCATTTAAATCGGATGCTTACAGATACTAAGATCTAGCAATCAATAAAACAAAAACGCTCCCGAAATTTTCGGGAGCGTTTTTGTTTTGTAGTATCGGAACCTGACCAAAATTTCATATAATTAACAATTAACAAAAAAGGATTTATATTTGTTATCATTAAACGAAAACAATTCAATATTTGTTGAAAGCAATTATGAAAAAAACATTACTATTAATTAATATAGGCATTTTGTTATTATTGATACAATCCTGCTCCATTACTAAAAGACATTATTTGCCAGGGTATTCGGTTGAATGGCAAAAAAACAAGGTGAGTGAAGTGTCCGCCCCCGACAAAAACAATAATGGTATTAATTCTTTCGATGATACAAGATCGCCTGATGAAATGCCCGTTAGCGCATCAATTGACAAATCGGAACCCTATAACAATTCCACAAAAACATTATTAAAAATTGGTACACAAAAAAAGCAGTTCCCGATCAAATCAACTGAAGGATGTGATGTTATCTCATTAAAAAACGGAGAAGAAATAAATGCTAAAATTTTAGAGATCGGTCAAACGGAAATAAAATATAAAAAATGTGACAATTTAGATGGTCCAACATATATAATTCCAAAATCAAGTGCTACAAAAATTAAATTTTCTAATGGTACAACAGAGGTGATAAATTCAGTAACTGCCAAGGCAGAAGAATCTGATTATTACAGCCCTGCATCAAAACCAGAAATCCAACCTTACTCCGGTGAAACTATCATTAATAGATATGCCTTGGCAAGTATGATTTTAGCGGTTTTGTCAATCTTTTTCTTCCCATTGGTTCCACTACCAATTATTTTTGGCATCATTGCTTTAAAGCAAATTAAAAGAAACCCGGAAGCCTATACAGGAAAAGGAATGGCAATATTCGGTATTATACTGGGGGGATTAATAGTATTAGCTATTTTAGCCTTATTACTATTATTACTCCTGTTTTCCCTAATTTAAGAACTAATTACTTAAAACTTAAAACTTAACCCACCGGTTAAATAAGAAATTCCCGATCCCACTTCACCGTAAACGGCTACATTTTTTGCAAAATACCAGCGAGCTCCAGCAATTACAGAAAAGGCGGGGTAAACACTTCCCTCGTTCAGTCGGTTATCACCATTGGAATAAGGGTTATTTGTTGAATAATCATATGTTTGAATTCGAAGTCCAAGAATTGCACCACCGTACACTTCAGCGTTTGCAGCGTTCAAAACATCCCAGTGATAAATGGCTCTGCCTGCTATCATCATATAATTCCAATTATGCTCGTAATAATAGTTCGCACTTGTATAATGATTATTCCGATAATGAGCATTTTGATAACCAAAATATGCACCTACGCCTAAATACCCGGGTCCAAGGCGCTCGCGCCAAGGTTGTTCGTACGACAAACTAAAAGCCGGACTTACTCCATAGACATCATATCCTGATCCCCTGTAATACCTATTTCCACCAGAGCCGATACCAATATTAATAATATGGGTGCTTTCATTAAAGCTTTTAGCTCCTGAACCATCTTGAAATGATTTATATGTAAGTGTATTTTTAATCGGCTCAGTTGCAAATGCAGCGGAACTCAACCCAATGAGGACAAGTAAGGTATTTCGCATTTTTGTTTTCATAGCTTTTATTTTAATTTAATGTAAAATTAATAAATAATATATATTCGTTCAATGATAAGTATCATCTAAATTAAGAATACGTTGCTATCCGTGCCCCCCTGTTATTTAATACTCATCCCTAAATTATAAAACACAAAACTCCAGATATCACTGTATTCTTCAATTTGTTTTGATGTTGGTTTACCCGCTCCATGTCCTGCATTGGTATCGATACGAACCACAACAGGATTGTTGCCTTTTTGTTTTTCCTGCAATGTGGCAATAAATTTAAAGGAGTGAGCGGGAACAACCCTGTCGTCATGATCTCCTGTTGTAACAAGGGTTGCTGGATATTCAACCTCTTTTAAGGTATGTAATGGAGAGTATTTTATCAGGCAATCGAAATAATTTGAGCTGTCACTAGTACCATAATCCGAAGCCCAGGCCCATCCAATGGTAAATTTATGGTAACGCAACATATCCAATACACCTACCGTTGGAATGGCCACTTTTGCAATGTCAGGCCGTTGTGTCATCACAGCACCCACTAATAGTCCACCATTCGATCTTCCGTGAATAGCTAGTTTTTGATGTGATGTATATTTTTCCTTCACCAGATATTCGGCAGCTGCAATAAAATCGTCAAACACATTTTGTTTTAAACATTTGATTCCAGCTTTATGCCAGTCCTCGCCATAATCGCCACCACCGCGTAATCCCGGAATAGCATACACACCACCATTCTCTAAAAATACAGCCCTGTCAATTCTGAATTCAGGAGAGTAATAAGAGTTGAAACCTCCATAACCAAATAAAAAACATGGATTATTTCCATCTAACACAAGTCCTTTTTTGCAGGTGATGAACATCGGAATTTTTGTTCCATCCTTACTTGGGTAAAACACTTGTTTGGTTTCATATTCATCCGATTTAAAATCAATTTCAGGTTTAAACCATACATCCATTTTGTTGTTCAAAATATTGTATTTGTAAATAATTGGAGGTGCTGTAAAGGTGTTGTATGAGAAGAAAGCAAGGCTGTCATCTTTATCGCTATCGAACGCATCTACCTTACAAATACCGGGCAACAGAATTTCATTTTCCTTTTTACCGCTCATATCAAAAACGTACAAACGTGAGGTCACATCTTTCAAATATTTAGCCACAAATTTTTTATTACAAACCGAAACATTTTCCAGTAAGTCGTTTGATTCGGGAATAATTTTTTTCCAGTTTTCATAATCAGGTTTACCATGTATATCAATTTCTAATAACTGATATTTGGGTGCACCTTTATCGGTTACAACAAATAGTTTATTTTCTTCATTGTGAATCACACTATAATTGTTTTCAAAATTGTTAACCAATTTAATGAAGGATGAATTAGGTTTGTCTAATTCCTTCACCGCCAGGCTGGTTCCACTGGTTGATTCAGAACCGTAAAGCAATAATATTTTTTGGTCTTCTGTGGTTCTTGCAGAAAAATTCAGCAATGGATTTTTTTTATCCTCATAAATCAAAGCATCCTTACTTTGAATGTCGCCCACAGTATGGTAAAATATTTTGTGGTATTCATTTATATTCGACAATTCACTTCCACCTTCTTTAGGGGCACCATAAGCGCTGTAATAGAATCCATCACCTTTCCAGGCAATGTCAGAAAATTTCACCCATTTTATTTCATCCGATAGTTTTTTGCCACTTTCAATCTCCATTACATAAATTTCACTCCAATCGCTTCCGGCACGGTTAATACTATATGCCAAATATTTTGCATCCTTGCTAATTGATAACTGATCTAATGACACTGTACCATCGGCAGCCAGCGTATTTGGGTCTAATAAAACTTTAGGTGTTCCGGTTAAGCCTGACTGCACATACAATACGCTTTGGTTTTGAATACCATCATTTTTATAGAAAAAATAATAATTCTTTTTCTTGAATGGTGTACTTCGCTTTTCAAAATTCCAGATACCGGTTAAGCGCTCTTTCATTTTTTCACGGAAGGGAATTGTAGATAAATAATCAAACGTCACCTTATTTTGCGCTTTCACCCACTCCCCTGTTTCAGCAGATTTATCATCTTCTAACCACCGATAAGGATCTGCTACTTTTGTTCCAAAATAAGTATCAACAGTATCTTGCTTCCTTGAAGAAGGATATTGAAGTTTTGATTGCTCTTTTTTTTCATCACTGCCACAGGCAGCAAAAACAGAAAGTAATATCATCGGGGAAATTTTTTTATACATCGTTTTAATTTTTTGAAAGCATAAAAATAGAAAAATTTATGATAACTGCTCAGAATCCAAATGGCTCAGATTGCTTATGATTAAACATTCTTTTTGTCAGTATAGATCATATTTAGGGTAATCCAATATTTATATACATATTGGTCATAATAATCAGCTTTCTATTTATTGGGCCAAATACTGAATAGTTATATTTGTTGTTTTAATTTTTTTCAATTTCTATTTTATCTTACCTTTATTCCTCAAAACTTTTCGGATGAAAAACAAAATTCTCACTGTTATTATTTGTTTTACAATTGCAGGTTGTAGCAGTAATGCCCAAAAACAAGAAAACAAAACGGTTACAGATATGGATCCTCAATTTGATTTGTTTAAAGCAAATTTCATTGAAGAACTGTGGAAAGTTTATCCAACGTGGGCCAGCAGCCAGGGATATCACAAATATGACAGCATATTGGTGGTTCCAAATGATGCGTCAAGAGCGAAAGAATTAACATTTTCCAAAACCAATTTAGATTTACTTAAAACGTTTGATCTAACAGGCCTATCAGATAATAATAAAACCGATTATTACATGATAGAAAACCAGTTAAAATCAATCGACTGGGCTATTAATGAGCAAAAGTCTTATGAATGGAACCCTTCAGAATATAATGTTTCAAGTGCTTTTGCAGAGATACTAAATGGTAATTATGATTCGTTAGATGTACGATTACGTAATTTTAATTTAAAGATGGCAAACATCCCGGCCTATTATCAGGCAGCGAAAAATAATGTTAAAAATCCCACATTAGAACATACTCAATTAGCCATTGATCAAAACCTCGGTGGAATATCAGTATTTGAAAAAGATTTTCATGAAGCGCTGAACAAAGTTCATTTTGGTGAACACGAGAAGCAAATGATGGAAGCTAATGCAAGAGAATCAGTAAAAGCAATTAATGATTACGCTGAATGGTTGAAAAAACTTGATAATAAAACGCCACGTAACTTTCGCTTAGGAAAAGAGTTGTATGCCAAAAAATTTGAATTTGATATTCAGTCGGGCTATACTGTTGACCAGATCTATGAAAAAGCGATAGCACATAAAAAAGAATTACATCAAAAAATGTTTGAATTAGCTGATAAGCTCTGGGAAAAACACATTGGTGGCTCAATTGATGTTACTTTAGGGAAGAAAGGCAAAGTATCAAAACCAACAGATTCGCTTGAACTAATAAAACAAGTGATTGACAAAATCTCTGAAAAACATGTTAAGCCTGAAGAATTCCAAACTGCTATTGAGCAACAATTGCCGGTATTGGTTGATTTTATTAAGAAAAAAGATCTGATCTATATCGACCCTTCAAAACCTCTTGTAGTGCGCAAGGAACCCGATTACATGGCAGGTGTTGCAGGTGCTTCTATTTCTGCTCCCGGACCATATGATAAAAACGGAAATACCTATTACAATGTTGGCAGTCTTTCCGGATGGGATAAAGAAAAAGCAGAAAGTTATTTGAGGGAGTATAATCACTACATCCTTCAAATTTTAAATATTCATGAAGCGATCCCCGGCCATTATACACAGTTGGTATATAGCAATCAGTCGCCTAGTTTGATCAAATCATTATTCGGAAACAGCGCCATGATTGAAGGTTGGGCAGTTTACACCGAACGTATGATGCTTGAGAACGGATACGATGATTCACCAGAAATGTGGCTAATGTATTATAAATGGAATTTACGCAGCACCTGCAATACCATTTTAGATTACAGTGTACATACAAAAAACATGAGTAAAGAAGAAGCTATGAATTTACTTGTAAGAGAGGCCTTTCAACAAAAAACAGAGGCCGAAGGAAAATGGAAAAGAGTTTCAGTAACACAAGTTCAGTTATGTTGTTATTTTACTGGGTATACCGAAATTTATGATTTCCGTGAAGAATTAAAAAAACAATTAGGAGATAAATTTAACCTGAAACAATTTCATGAAAAGTTTTTGAGTTATGGTAGTGCACCAGTAAAGTATATTAAAGAGTTGATGTTGAAGAACCCCTCCTAACATTCTTAAAGGAGAGGAACGACTCATGAACAACCTTATTTGTGGCTTTTCTTTTCCCATGTGCTCTAAGGAAGGCGCGGGGAAATTGTAATAACAATATAAAAAATAAAAAATGTTGATCTTCTGCAATAAAATATCAAATAAAAAAAATTCAGCACTTCGCAAAAAGCCAACCGATTTCGCTTTTGAGATCCACGATTCTATTGCTACGATCAACCCAGAACATTGGAATGCTGTTGCAAATTATGGAAGCCCCTTTTTGAAAATTCCTTATTTGAATGTTTTGGAAAATGAACATCCCGAGAATATGCGCTTTCATTATGCTTTAATTTATGATAATAAAAAGCCAGTTGCTATTTCCTATTTTCAGGTGATTGATTTTGCTTCCGAAGGTTTTGAAAGTTTTATCGATCAGGAAAACACAGAAGTTTCGTGTGCCATAACAAGTTACCTGAAAAGACATTTAACAAATCATTTTATTCGCAGTGCCGGTAAATTAAATATGCGTTTGCTAATTTGTGGAAATGCTTTTGTTAGTGGTGAACATGGTTTTGCATGCAGTCCTGAAATAAATAAAATTGAAGTATTTGATGTTTTAGCCGATATCATTTATGAAATTGGAAAAGCCGAAGAACTGAATGGTAAAATTGCGGCCATATTGGTTAAAGATTTTTATACTTCTACTAAAAATGTTTCTGATGAATTAAAAGAATTTAAATATCACGATTTTTTAGGTGAGCCCAATATGATCGTTAATATTAATTGGAAAACATTTGATGAATACCTGAATGCGATGAGTAAAAAATATCGTAACCGGGCTAAGAATATTGTAAAGAAAGGCACTGAATTACAACGTAAAAGTTTTTCTGCGAGTGATATAAAAGATAATGCCGAACAAATTCAGCTATTATATAACAATGTCCTTCACAAAGCAACCTTTAGAATGGCGTCATTATCGGCAAATTATTTTGTTGAAATGAAAAATGTTATGCAAAACAAGTTTAATTTCATTGCATATTATAATAATGAAGAATTAATAGGTTTCAGAACTTCCTTTTTGCTTGAAGGATCTATTGAAGCCCATTTTATCGGGATTAATTATCAGGTGAATAAAGAACTGGAGTTATACCAAAACATGCTTTATGATTATGTAAGAGAAACCATTGATAACAATTTACCACAACTTATTTTAGGGCGTACAGCCTCTGAAATCAAAAGCACTGTTGGTGCCGAAGCATATCAATTGACGTGTTATATCCGTCATCGCAACCCATTATCTAATCACCTCATCAAACCTTTTATTGATTCAATTAAAACAATTGACTGGATTCCTCGCAGCCCTTTTAAAGAAATCTCTTTGGAAGGGATCCAGGGGTAATAAATGTCAGCCAAAGGTCAGTTTTCTCCTTCAAATACTTCTATTTGCATTTTTTTTAGCCTTTTATTTATGATTTGAAAGATTTTCAGGAGTTTTCATCTTGTATTGGGCTTCAGATCAATATAAACAACATCAGCTGTTCATTAGTTAGGGAAATTTTCAGAATTCAGGAAAACACTCAAAAAAATAAAACGTTAAAAGCTGAATAACAAGCATTTACATTGTCTATTGCAACTAATACTGTAATAACAAAACAAAATAGAATCCTGCATTCAATCGACTAAAATAAGTCGAAATTAGAATGTTTTTTATGTTTAGGGCCGGATTTGCCTCCTTGCTAAAAAACAGAGCCGATTTTAGTCTATTAATTAAACAGTTTTGTCGAAATAAATTTTAACGTTATTTTGAATAAAAGCAAATTTTATCGAGTTCGGTAATGGAACAGAAAAGCATTTTTTTTTGATGTACTAAACAATAAACCCCTTTAAAATAGGCAAAAACGAGTTGGTTTGCCGGAAAGTCAATCATTATTTCAATTAAAAGATATTATCCTCTTAACTTGTTCATAACGTTTAAAATCTAATTGTAACTTCAACAGAAAAATTAGCATAAGTCATAGTTTAATGACTAAAAAATTATATATTTGCATACAATGAACATATATTAAAACTGGCTCGCTATTTGTTTGCCATTTTTGCTGAATGAAGAAAATCCTATTCATATTACTCTCTTTTCTACTTTTCACCTCCTCTGTTGCGGTAAAGCCGGATGCAGCGGAAGAGGCGAACGCAAAAATTAAGGCCATCTACATTTACAACTTTACTAAATACATTGAGTGGCCTGATAATTACAAGGAAGGTAATTTTGTGATCGGCTTTTTAGGTTCCAACTTCCCTCTTCTGACTAAGCTGTCCGAAATGGCAGAAACCAAAAAGGTTGGAAGTCAAACCATTCAAATCAAGAACATTACCTCTGTGGATAATGCTGACAGGTTCAATATAATTTATATTCTTACCGATAATTCAACTCAACTTTCAGAAGTAATAAGTAAAGTAAAGGGCAAGAGCACCCTGATTGTTACTGATAAGCCTGGTTTGGCAAAGCAGGGCTCAGGGATCAATTTTGTTATCGTGGAAAATAAACAAAAAATAGAATTGAATAAATCAAATATAGAAAAGTATAAATTGAAGATAGCCTCCACCTTGGTGAATATGGCGCTACCGGTTAATTAAATTTTTGTATATACTTAAAAATTAATGAAAAAGTTAACAATAATAAGAACATTCATTTTGGGATTACTGCTTTTAACAGCAGTAGTTGCAAATGCGCAACAGGAGAAAGTCCAGGCTGCGTATGCGTTCTTAGAAAAAAACAAACTTGATAGCGCTAAAGCGAATATCGATGCTGCCGTTATTCACCTTGAAACGATAAATGATGCGCAGGCATGGCTTGTTCGTGGTTATGTTTACAAAGCAATTTATAGTACAAGAGAAAAAGGAAACAAACGCTCACCAGCGCGCCTTGAGGGACTTTACTCCTATAAAAAATCACTTTCATTAGATTCCGGCAAAGAATATTTTACCGATAATATTGGAGGTGTTAAGTATTTTGCGAACACATTCCATAATGATGCTGCCGAAAGCCTTGATCCTATTGATTATAGAACTGCTATTGAACTTTTCAACAAATCTCAGGAGTGTGCTAAAATAGTTGACCCATCCCCTGCCAGTCTTCAAGCTAATCAAACTGAATTTGATTTTGCACTGGTATCTGTTTATAACGGAGTTTTAGAAAACGATACTAAAGACAGTGCGTTGGTATTTAAATTTTTCACACTTGCTAAAAATATTTACAATAAAATTTTAGCTATTGATCCGAATAATATTCAAGCCAATATTGGTATGGGTAAGTTATATTATAATCAAGCTGTAAATAATATAAAATTATCGGATTATGTTGATATAACCGTAATTGATGATCTTCAGGAAGTTACAAGAAAACTAGGTATAGAAGCAGAGCCTTTTATGAAAACAGCTTACACATTAGATCCAAAACGAGAAGATGCGATAATTGGTTTGACCGGTATTTACTATATTTTGAATGATCAAACTAAATATAATATCTTCAAACAAAAATTAGAAGACATTAAAAAACCGAAGTAAAAAATAATTTAGAATTAAGAGTTAAGTGTTAAGATCATGCCAATTTTTAAAATTTAAGCAATCTTGATTCCATTTTTTGATTCTTGGTTTTTAATTAGAATTTAGAATAATATGAAATTTAGGTTTACAATTGGAAAAAAAATAGCACTTGGTTTTGGTGTAATTGTTTTTTTAACCATTGTTTCATTTTTCTTTACAAATGTTACTTTAAATGGTAGCCGGGAAAAAACGCGTGAAGTAACCGAAATTTATAACCCCTCTGTTACAGCTTTGAAAGAGCTGGACAATCTTTTAAACCTTTCAAGATTAGGCGCCACGGAATGGCTCGCCCTTTGGACATCTGATATTCCGCAAAAAAAATCGCTGGTAAAACTTATCCACGAGGATTATCCTAAATTGAAAGCGACTATCCTTGAATTATCACAAAAATGGAATTCAGAGGAACAAGATGACATCCGCGCTATTCTCTCGCAAATAGATAAAATATTCTTAAAGTACCAAGAGGGTATCATGACGCCATTGCATGATATGGAAGAGTATAATGATGCTCTTACCAAATTTTTAGCTGATCAGCTGTTTGAAGATTCTTATGAAGAGCATCTTCTTATTAAAAAGAAATTAGAGGAACTTATTAAAGAACAAAACTCCAATGCAACTAAAAATTCAACTGAAATGTTTGAATCTTTCAGCTTCCTGAACACCATAGTTATCACACTGGGGATCATATTATTTTTAGGCGGTATTTTGATTGCAGGATTTACGATCAGATCCATTGTTCAACCTATTCAACAGCTAAAGAAAATTCTTCTTATGATGGGTAAAGGAATTTTACCACCCGATCGTATTAAAGATAGAAATGATGAAATTGGCGAAATGTCCCTTGCCCTGAATGATCTTGTAGATGGGATGGACAGAACTACACAGTTTGCCAAACAAGTCGGGTCCGGCAATTTCGATTCGGATTACAGGCCATTAAGTGGAGATGATACCTTAGGTGCTGCACTGTTAAAAATGCGTGAAGATCTTCGTGAGAATGAGCGTGTACTTGAAGCAAAAGTAATTGAACGAACAGAACAGGTTGTTCACCAGAAAGAAGAAATTGAAGCAAAAAATGGGGAGTTAGAAATTTTATACAAGCACGTTACCGACAGTATAAAATATGCAAAACGAATACAGGAAGCTATATTGCCGCCCGATAGTCTTGTGAAAGAATTATTGCCAAACTCCTTTGTTTTGTATAAACCAAAAGATATTGTGAGTGGTGATTTTTATTGGATAGGTCAAAAAGATGGAAAAACAATGTTTGCCGCTGTTGATTGTACAGGCCATGGAGTTCCGGGAGCATTTATGTCAATTGTTGGACACAATATATTAAAACAAGTAGTGAGCAATAATACTTTTTCTACCCCGGCTCAAATACTTGACAGTTTAAATGAAGGTGTAAGTGAAACATTACACCATGGCGGTCACGAACATGAAGAAGGACAAGCCAAAGATGGAATGGATATTTCATTTTGCACCATTGATTTTAAAACCCTTGAGTTGCAATATGCCGGAGCTTATAACCCGTTGTACATTATCCGTAAAGGACAATTAATTCAAACAAAAGCGAATAAATTCCCAATTGGTTTATTTTTGGGCGAAGAAAAAAAGAAATTTACTAACCACACTTTCCAACTTGAAAGAGGAGATACTGTTTATATTTTCTCCGATGGATATGCCGATCAATTTGGCGGACCTTATGGTAGAAAATTTATGGCGATCCCTTTCCGTGTTTTATTAATGGATATAAACAAGGAACCTATTGAAAAACAAAAAATCATCCTTAACAAAACCATTGAGGATTGGCGAGGACAACTTGATCAGGTTGATGACATTTTAGTTATTGGAGTTAAGATTCCTTAACTTCCTTTCCTTCAAAGCCTTCCGGTATATTTGCTTTTCCCCTTAAATTTCAACTTTTGTAATGAAAATGTAATTCCGAACTATTTGGGAATTACAGAGATGCCTAAATCATCTATAGTCAAAAAACAACAAGCAAGTTCTGCTTGAGAAATAACATTTTATTATCTTTTTATTGGCTCTTAAGTTTTTCACAATACTTCTATTTTTTAAACAGTTAGGAGAGATTACTGAAAATTGCTTATTTTTGGCTTACTGTACTATATTTAAACTCGAATTAAAATAGTTACGCATCCGATATACAGTATAAATGGGCTTTCAAAACCAGTCCAGAATGACTTAAAATAGGGTTAAACAAGCATAGGTTTAAAGTTTTCTTTTTTATGATAAAAGCTCATCATAATGAGCATTATATTAATTATCCCTACACAGTCCTAATATGGAATAAAATTATGAAAAAACTATTCTTTTCAATTAGCACGTTCATATTTTTGCTAATCAATATAAACTCCTTTTCTCAAGTATATGCTCCGCCAGAAGGTATAAATTATCAGGCCGTGGCTCGTGATACTGCCGGCAAACCAATAAGCAGCAGCATCAACCTGGTGGTAAGGTTCACCATCTGGCCTGATAATTCAGGAACAGGAACCAGCCTTTTTACAGAAACACATAGTCCGGTTAATACAAACCGTTATGGCCTATTTAACTTAGTGATTGGAAGTGTTAACACCACCGATTTCCAAAGTATAATTTGGGCCCTCGGTGATAAATTTTTAGAAGTAGAAATGGCTACTGTTGGTGGGAGTAGCTATACTTCGATGGGCTTAACTCAACTAATGAGCGTGCCTTATGCTTTGCATTCAAAAACTTCACTTTATTCTTATGGTAATTGGTCGGTATCGGGTAATAATATTACCAGCCCAACCGATTTTATCGGAACCACTAATTCTGCGGACCTGTTAATAAAAACAAATAATACCGAAAAAGTGATCGTAAAATCGGCAGGAAATGTTGGTATTGGCACTTCTACCCCTCTCAGTAAATTGGACGTAGCCGGTGGAGTTTCAGTAGGATCAGCTTATTCAGGGATTACAGCCGCTCCGACAAATGGTGCTATTATTGAAGGTACTGTTGGTATTGGAACATCCAGCCCCGATCCTGCTGCAATACTTGATCTATCAGGGCAAATCAAAATTACCGGTGGCAATCCCGGAACAAATAAGGTATTAACATCTGATGCTGCAGGTTTGGCTACCTGGGCAATCCCCGACACAGGCAGTGTTACTTCTTTTAGTGCAGACTCTTTAGCTCCTTTATTCACTACAACTGTTAGTAATGCAACAACCGCCCCGGCCTTGTCTTTTACCCTTTCAGATGCTGCTGCCTACACCGTTTGGGGGAATAATACCGGTACCAGCACCACACCTGCGTATTTTGTACCAACCCTTGCATCGTCTTTATTTCAAAATCAAGGTACCACAAGCACAGTACTACATGGTAACGCAACCGGCAATCCTGCCTGGGGACAAATTGTAAATGCTGATATAACTAACGCTTCCATTAATCTTGCTACAAAAGTATCCGGAATGCTTCCTATTGTAAACGGAGGTACCAACACAAATACCATTGGATCAGCCGGCTCTATACCATACTCCAACACAACCGGAACAGCTTATGGATTTTCTACTGTAGGTACTTCCGGGCAGGTGCTTACATCAGGCGGAACAGGAACTCCAACCTGGACCACACCAGCTGCGGGAACAGTAACTGCAGTTACAGGCATTGCACCCATTATGTCTACAAATGGTACAACACCTGCTATTTCAGTGGCAACAAATTCTTCAACCAGTGACGGTGTTGTCACTACAGGTAGCGGAAATCTCAATATGGTTTGGAAAACAAATGGCTCTGGAGCTCCCGCATGGCGAAACGATTCTTCTGCAACATATACTGCCGGAACAGGATTAACCCTATCCGGAACAACCTTTAATAGTGTATGGACGCAATCAGCTAATAATATTTATAATAATAATACCAGTAATGTTGGTATTGGAAATAGTGTACCTACTTCAAAACTGCATATTACTCCGGCAGGCGCGGTGATTGGACTTACTTCTTCAACTCTCGGAACTGGATCATCAGGTGTTTTTGAAAACTTTAATGCTTCAAACTCCTCCTCTACTCTTGTTGGCAGGACAAATGGTAGTGGAAATGCCATTTTTGCAACTAACACCGGTACCTGGAGAGCGGGAACATTTACTATCAGCAATGGCGCCAACATCAATGATGCCTTATACGCTGAAACCAATGGTACAGGAAATGCCATATCTGGAAAAAACACAAGTACAGGAAGAGCAGGATCTTTTCAAGTATTGAATGCTGCCAGCACAGCTGATGGCATAGAGGTTACTACCAACGGAAGTAATTCTGTAGGGATAGAAGTAGCTCATACAGGAGCTACAGCAGGATCAATTGATTATGGCACCTATGTTTCAAACACAGGTGCAGGTACAACCAATGTTGGAGGATATTATACTGCTACCGGAGCAACAAATAATTATGCAGGTATCTTTGATCAGGGTAATGTTGGTATTGGAACAACAGCTCCCTCCACCCAGCTTCATACAACAGGCGGAGTGCGTTTTCAAAGTCTGACAGGGACAGGACTTCGTTTCATTTTAACTGATGCAAATGGTAATCTTATACCCGGAATTGCACCTGGCGCTGGCGGAACACTTAATTATGTGGCCAAATTTACTCCTGATGGAATTACACTTGGTAATAGCAGTATTTTTGATACAGGGACCAATGTTGGGATTGGAACAACAACTCCAACATCTCAACTACAAACAATAGCAACCGGAGCTAAAACTGCAGATTATTCAGGAGCTAAGTTTACAAATAATGCGACATCCGCCAGTGGAACTTTTACTAAGGCTGCATTGGAATTAAAATCCAATGGCTCATGGCTAGGAACTAATGCTGCTAATATTGGACTCTATGTTTCATCGGTATCCGGTGGAACTACTAATTATGATGCTATCTTTAATGGTGGTGGAAACGTTGGAATTGGAACAACGACACCAACCTCTCCTTTAACCATCCAGACACGTGTAGGTAATGAACTTGAATTTGTTTCTACAGGTAGCAATGCAAATATCCATTCCAACGCACAACTTGACATCAACTCAACCACTTCCCTTCATTTATTAACAAATGGTTCAACTCGGCTGTCTGTTTTAACTAATGGCGATGTTGGGATTGGAACTACAGCACCTGCATTAAAATTAGACGTTAGAGGAACAAACACAAAAGCTACTACAGTAGCATTCGAAAATATTTTTCAAGTGGCAAGTACGGATGCGATCAGTCCATTAACGTTGAGATTTGGAATAAAAACGGATGCGACTGCTTCATTACGATACGGGGCATTAGAAGTTGTAGAAGGCGGAAGTTTTAAATCTTTATCTCTTCAACCTAACGGAGGAAATGTAGGTATAGGGTGTATAGATCCTCAATACCCATTACATGTGGTAGGTAATATGGGCGTAACTGGAATAATTTATGCTACAGCAACTGCGCTTTCTTTGGGTGTAAATTCATGTTCTGACATCCGCTACAAAAAAGATATCACCCCTTTACCAAGTGCGCTTTCCAATGTAATGAAATTAAATGGTGTAAACTACTACTGGAAAACAAATGAATTTCCTAACAAAATTTTTACAAATGATAAGCAAATAGGGTTTATTGCTCAGGATTTAGAAAAAATATATCCGGAAGTTGTTTTCACGGACAAAGACGGTTATAAATCTGTTGATTATTCACGCCTTACTCCCATTTTAGTTGAAGCTATTAAAGAACAGCAAAAGACAATAGAAGCAATGCAAAAGCAAAATGATGCAATGCAAAAACAAAATGAAGAGCAGCATAAAACTCAGCGGGCATTAATTGATTCAATTCAAAAAGAGATTGAGTTGATTAAGAAGAAATAATTGCTGGTCCCCTGCCCCTCTCCTTGAAAAAAGGAGAGAGGAAAAAAATAAAGGTGAGGTTTAAAATATTGGGTATTTTATATATATAATTGACCTCATTTATCACGTAATAGAAACGCAATAAAATTTGGAAATTGTTGGCACCCGGCATTGAAATTTTTAATGATACTTACATCAAACTAATGAAAAAATCACTTTTTGTAATTACCATAGTTTCGTTATTTATTTCTAGCGTAGTTTCCTATGCCCAAGCCCCTCCTGAAGGCATTAACTATCAAGCGGTAGCCAGAGACAATTCAGGTAAACCCATCTCCAACGCAAATTTAAAAATTCAATTTTCTATCAGGGATCTATCACCAACCGGCACTATTATTTTTCAAGAAATACATAATGGCAGTACCAATGTATATGGCTTATTCACATTGGTTATAGGGAATGGAATTCTTGTTTCAACTGATTCTTTTTCGGCTATTAATTGGGGGAGCGGGAATAAATATTTAGAAGTTGAAATAGATACAATTACAGGAACAAATTACATATCAATGGGAACAACTCAAATGATGAGTGTACCTTATGCATTATATGCGAAAAGAAGCGGTAATCCGGGAACTCCTGGCATTACAGGAATTACAGGAGCCACAGGTGTAACCGGAAATACAGGTGAAACAGGAGCGACTGGTTTTACAGGTGATATCGGAAGCACAGGCTCTACAGGAGATATCGGAACTACAGGTTCAACAGGCACTACCGGAAGTACAGGCTCAACTGGTGCCACAGGTAGTATCGGAAGCACAGGTTCAACGGGTGATACCGGAACTACAGGATCAACAGGTGCAACAGGAGCTGACGGAGCTTTAAATGCCTGGTCGTTAACTGGTAATACTGGTACTAACGCGGCAGTTAATTTTTTAGGTACTATTGATGACGTGTCACTTAGATTCAGAACCAATAATACAGAAAAAATGATCATTGATTCCCTAGGTAAAGTAGGTATTGGAACAGCAACTCCTTTAGGTAAATTACAGGTAAATTATGATCTTACAATTGATACTCTTGTCCCTGGTTTGAATGCGTATGGATCAATTCATTTAGTGCCAAATTCTAATGTTAAAGGCAATGCTATGGGGATAAGTTTTGGCTCTCCGGATGAACTATTGCCGAGTTACCGCACTTCTGTTCAGGCAGGTATCTATGTTCGTGGTGCCGGAGCTTATGGAACAAAAATGTATTTTGCAACTACCGATAATTTCAATACTGCTGGTGCTAAAACCCGTATGATGATCGATCATTCTGGCAATGTAGGTATTGGAACTGCAAGTCCGGACGGCAAGTTTAATGTAAGTGCCGGAAGCGATTCGGCTGCCCTGGTTGTTAATTCTACAACAGGCAATGTGGGCATAGGTACAACAAACCCGGGCCCTCTCCCTACCGCCTATAAATTGGACGTTCAAGCAGCGAAAGGTCAGTTGCAGGTATTATCAACTACTGTTGGCAATATTGCCAGTTTAAGAGCAACCAATGATTCAGGGAATGCTAAATTTGCTGTAGAATCAAGCACAGGTGGTACATCCTTTACCGGTTCTACTCTTTATTCAGCTGTTTTTGGAACTGATTACCAATGGTCTTTACATTTAGCTACGGCATCAAAAGTGCGTGCTACAATTGATAAAGATGGTTATTTCGGTATTGGGACTACTGCTCCAGGAGCCTATTTAGACATTAATCCTACCTATACATCAAACAGTATCGCTAATGTTTATAATTTTAATAGTGGTTTTACCATGAACAGTGTAGGGAAAATAATTACCAACTGGTATGGTGCTTATATTAAAACACCTACTATTATTTTTGGTTCCATAACTAATAAATATGCATTTGTAACAGAAGCTGGCGCTGGCAATGTAGGGATTGGAACTATTACACCCGGAACCCGCTTAGAGTTGAATGGTGCAATTACCTATACGCCTACATCGCGAACTCCGGGATCGTCAATCACTTTAACTCCTGGTAATGAAGGCTTTATACAACTCAATCCTAGTGCAATTGGCTTATCAATTACTGGTTTTTCTGGTACTGGTGCAAAACCAGGACAAATGGTTATTATTGAAAATATTAGTACTAATAACATAAATATAGTAACTGGCGCAGGAGTCAGATTAAATGGGGCCTTCGATTATGATATGGCAAGATTTGATACTTTAACTCTTATTTTTGATGGTAATAATTGGATAGAAGTAGCAAGAAGTGAAAATAATTAAATTTAGTTTCAATCTAATCTCCTCCCGGCTGGCCGATATAAATCCCTATTATTTTTCCAACAAAATAGTTTGAAATCCAAAAAAATTGCATATATTTATTCCAAAGCAATTTATATAGTTCGATATAAATTGAGTAATTTCTCACTGATTTCCTTCAACTCTTGAAAATTGCAAATATGAAAAAGCTGTTTTTTTCAACTATTATATTCGCATTATTCCTGATCAATTTTGTGGGCTTTGCTCAAGCTCCACCTGAAGGTATTAATTATCAGGCATTGGCTCGTGATACTACAGGGAGGTCCATAAGCAATAACAATAATCTAAAAGTAAAATTCACCATTTGGGACGCTATAACAAACGGTACAGTGGTATTCACTGAAACACATAATCCCGTATCTACCAACCGTTATGGATTATTTACATTGGTGATTGGTAAAGTTAATACCACTGGTTTTTCATCAATTAGTTGGGCAACAGGGAACGTATTTTTAGAAGTGGAGATAGATACTGTAGGTGGGAATAATTACATCTCAATGGGAAGAACTCAAATGGTAAGTGTACCCTATGCCTTATATGCAAAAACAGCCGGTGGAGGGTTAATTGGAGCTACAGGATATACAGGAAGCACGGGTTTTACAGGAAGTACCGGAGCAACAGGCGCCACAGGTACAAACGGGGTAACGGGCATTACAGGAGTAACGGGAAGCACAGGCACCACCGGTACAATGGGTATAACAGGCATTACAGGAGCAACAGGTATGACCGGGGCAACCGGTGTTGATCTAGGAACCCACTGGACATTAACGGGAAATGCGGGTACGTTACCAGGAACCAATTTTATTGGCACAACAGATAATCAGGATTTTGTTTTAAAAACAAATGCAACCGAAAAGATGAGGGTATTATCTAGTGGTTTTGTAGGTATCGGCACTAGCTCTCCTGATGTAGAATTTGAAGTAGTAAGTACAGCACAATTTAACCCTCACGGCATTATGGGAACCGAATATAATAATAACTCCGTTTCCGATTCCCACTTATGGTTGAGAAAAGCAAGAGGAACAGAAAGTGCACCATTAGCAGTTATGGCAAATGATGAACTTGGAAGTCTTAAATTCAGAGGACATAATGGGATCATTTTCCCTACAAATTTTGATCAAACAGAAATTGTTGCAATTGCCTCCGAAAACTTCACTCCTGTTGCAAACGGATCTTTTTTAAAATTCATGACAACGCCCAATGGAAACAGTTCCGGCTCCGAAAGAATGCGCATTGACCAAAATGGAAAGGTTGGTATAGGAACCAGCTCACCAAATACTCGTGTTGATATTGCCGGTGATCTCGCAACACGGGAAAATCAAATTTCATTGGGAAACGGATCTTCTGACAATGTTGCCACAGGCAATTATACTTTTATCAGAATAACAGGACCAACTGCCAATTTTGATATTACTGGTTTTGCAGGTGGTGTTGATGGAAAAATTTTATTTGTAGTAAACAATACATCATTTTCATTGAGTTTCAAAAATGCCGATGCCAACTCATTGGCTCCAAATCGATTGTTTTTAAATAATGGTACCGATATAACTTTAGCTCAAAATGGAGGTGCTACTTTTATTTACAGCGCATCTGTAAACAAGTGGTTTATGGTTGGGCATGCTAAACCATAATCTGAAATAAGAAATAAAAAAATGGATACAAAAATTTGTCTGTTCATGGCTGCTTTGTACATTCGTAAAAAAACAGTTGTTGATATTATTGACAAATCAAATATCAATTGGGTATAACATATCAAATCATGAAAAAAAAACGCGAGAAAAATTTTTTTTCAATCTTTACATTCGCATTATTTCTGATCAGTTTAGAATCCTTTGCTCAAGCTCCACCTGAAGGTATCAACTATCAGGCAGTGGCTCGTGATACTAATGGTAAAGCATTAAGCAACAGCGTAAACTTAAAAGTTAAATTTACTATTTGGGATTCCATTTCAGGGGGTACAATTATATTCACTGAACCACATGATCCCGTATCTACCAACCGTTATGGATTATTTACATTGGTGATCGGTAAAGTTAATACTTCCGATTTTTCATCCATTAATTGGGCAACAGGAAACGTATTTTTAGAGGTGGAAATAGATACCGTAGGTGGTAATAATTATACATCAATGGGAAGGATCCAAATGATGAGTGTACCTTATGCCTTGTATGCAAAAACAGCCGGTGGTGGTTTAACAGGCATTACAGGGGCAACCGGAACCACCGGAAGTGCAGGGTCAACCGGAGATACAGGTGCAACAGGCGTGTCCGGCACAACAGGTGCAACAGGTATTTCAGGATTAGATGGATTGACAGGGGTTACCGGTGTTACAGGAGCAACAGGAGATATTGGATCGACCGGAGCAACAGGTACAACAGGAAATACAGGCTCAACTGGTGCAACCGGGAGTACAGGCTCAACAGGTGATATAGGCTCAACTGGTGCAACAGGCAATGATCTGGGAACACATTGGACAATAACCGGCAATTCATCTACTGTTCCAGCCACTGATTTTATTGGGACTACCGATGCTGTCGACCTGGTATCGAGAACTAATAATATCGAAAGAATGAGAATTACGTCAGCAGGCGATATTGGTATCGGAACTGCCACTCCTTCATATAAGTTAGATGTTCAGCAGGGTTCATCAAGATTTCAATCCACAAACCAATACCCTCAAATATTGCAAGCTGGAAACACTTTACTCCCGTTTTCATCTGTGATCCAGTTCAAAAAATATGATGGGACTCAGCTATGGCAGTTTGGTGCAGGTGCTCTTGTTGGAACTCAGCAGGAGTTTGGCCTTTATGATGATGTCAATTCAGCCTGGCGATTATATGTTAATCCCACTGGTAATGTTGGCATTGGAACATCAACGCCATCAAAAACTTTATCTGTGCTTGGTACAGGCTATTTCTCAGGTAACACAGGGATTGGTGTTGTCCCATCCAACCTTGCTCAACTTGAGGTTACGGATGCAACTATCGGGCTTGGGTTGTATGTTTCACAAGTGAAGGCAACAGGCTTAAACTATGCCATTGCAAGTCAGATAGGGGGTTCAGGAACTCTCAATGTTGCCGGACAATTCGGTGCCCAGAATGCCATCTCCAATTATGCTATCCTAATTCCCGGGAACAATCCCGGTGTTGGTGCCAATAACTATGCCATCCGCTCCGAATCACAGGCACAATCATATTTTGCTGGAAACGTAGGTATTGGAACAACCACACCCGGTAATAAATTAGAAATCCTTACAGGAGCCGATGCAGTTACGAGAGCGCTTTACTTAAATACAGGCACACATGAAGGCACAGCATTTAATATAAGTGCCACAAGCAATAATGAAAGTATGCTGGATATTACTGTTTTTCGAGGAGGTATTCATGAGCCGAGGTTATCGGTGTATAGCAATGGGAATATGGGTTTACAAGCGAATGGAGGCAATTTAGGGATTGGTATTACCACGCCTGCTCAAAAACTGCAGGTCGCTGGTGGTAATATTTTGATTGATAACAATACTTCCTATATGGGGATCGACCATTTAGGCACTGCTTATGACATTTTAAAATATTCAACGTCCAGTAATTTAGAATTGATTAATCATGCTCCCAACGGAGATTTAGAGCTGGGAATGGATAATGCAGGAAATGGGAACTCAATAATTTTTTATACTTCAAATAAAAAGGAAGCTATGAGAATCCTTGCGAATCGTAATGTTGGTATTGGAACTGCTATCCCAAATTCTTTATTGCATGTTGAAGGTTCAACACAACTAGGCACTGCCTCATCATTTACAGGTACATTGAGTTTTTACAATTCAACAAATAATTTTTATACAAGTTTTCAGCAAGCTACAACCTCTACAGCAAATGCTACCTATACATTGCCTTTAGCTGATGGAGCAAACAGCACCTATTTAAAAACGGATGGTTCAGGTAATTTATCCTGGTCAAATCCTTTAGCTGCATCAATATCAAAAACGGCATCTACTGCCACTTTTACTACAACTTCAACTACCTATGCAATAGGAACAGGGGCTGGAACACCAACAGCATTTACTGTTAACATGACAGGTACGCATACAATTCTTGTAACCATTACCGTAACAGGATCAAACAGTAATAATAACAATGGATTTTATATGAGCTTTGATGCCTCAGGTGGTTTAACAATGACCGCAAGCGATACCTATGCTGTTGGTACATTTGCAGGTGGTGGCCCATTGGGATTAAGTTCTTCTTTTCTTTTTACTGCAAACGGAAATACAACATTTACCCCCAAATACAGAGTGTTAGGCAACATGGCTTCATACTTGTATAGCAGCATCATTGTGCAGGTTTTCTAAACCTTTTGATTGGATTTCTTATTACTCATTTTTTATTATTGATTTGTTAGCCATTTTCACTCACAGAACTACAAGATCAATAGATAATAGTTTCTAAACTAAAAAAATCATAATAAAAACCTGATAAAAAAAACCTCAAAAGGTCACAGCAATTCAGAAATTTCAGAATGCACTTTTATTTTTCCATATAAAACAATACCTTTACCAATAATAAACACAGAAGAATCGCATATAGAGCCCTTTTTCAACGTTTTTTCAAATCATGAAAATTCAATCATGAGAAAATTATTTTTGTTGATCAGCACATTCACATTACTGCTGATAAGTGCATTCTCTTTTGCTCAAGCTCCTCCTGAAGGCATTAACTATCAGGCCGTGGCGAGGGATACCAGTGGGAAACCAATAAGCAATAGCGTAAACCTAAGTGTACGATTTACTATTTGGGATTCTATTACAGGAGGTGCAACTCTATTCACTGAAATACATAATTTTGTAAATACAAACCGTTATGGATTATTTACACTGGTTATCGGAAGCGTTAGCACCGCAAGTTTTACATCAATTCCATGGGCAACCGGAAATAAATATTTAGAAATAGAAATAGATACCGTTGGTGGAAGCAATTACCTGTCTATGGGAAGAATCCAAATGATGAGTGTGCCGTATGCTTTATATGCCAAAACTGCTGGAGGAGGTTTGGTTGGAACAACTGGAGTAACAGGTGCAACAGGTGCAACAGGTGCAACTGGTGTAACTGGAATTACAGGACTTACGGGGAATACAGGGGCTACCGGGTCCACTGGAACAACTGGTTTAATTGGAATAACAGGAAGCACAGGCTCAACAGGTGCTACAGGAGGTTATCCCCCGACACAAGCAAAAGCTGTCACTACCACCACTACCTCCCTAATTACTTTTACTGTTGTTGATAGCATGGCACTTACTCCTGGAGCTGGAGATTTTATGGTATTTTTCCAATCTAGTATGGGTAACATTCCATTAGATCCAAACAATACCCCCATTTATGTTGCTATTTTTGTTAATGGCCTGAAAATCCCTGCATCGGAAGTGATAGTTAACGTAGACCATCAATTTGATATTTCCCCGGTTTCATGCATTGCTTATGTAACGGGTGTTTTAGCAGGGCAGATGATAGATGTGCGTTGGAAACTTAGTAATGTTGCACCTGCGAGTATGTATCAGAGAACGCTGATAGTTCAAAGAGTAAATTAATTATGCATATAAAAGCACATTCTTTTAATAACAGCAATAGGCCGCATCCAATTAGCAATAAACGAATATCGATTTTTTAAACTTATTAATTTTTTTGTTTACTTATTATTCTTCAAACAATTGATAATTTCGGCTCAAAATATTTGCGAAAAGAATTTAATTGTTTAAACATTATAAAGTACCTTAGCAACGTTCAGCTCACAATCATGAAAAAGTTACTTTTTTCAATCGGCACATTTATATTACTGCTGATAAGTGTATTCTCTTTTGCTCAAGCTCCTCCTGAAGGCATTAACTATCAGGCCGTGGCGAGGGATACCAGTGGAAAACCAATAAGCAATAGCGTAAACCTAAGTGTACGATTTACTATTTGGGATTCTATTACAGGAGGTGCAACTCTATTCACTGAAATACATAATTCTGTAAATACAAACCGTTATGGATTATTTACATTGGTGATTGGAAGCATCAGCACCACGAGTTTTACCTCAATTCCATGGGCAACCGGAAATAAATATTTAGAAACAGAAGTAGATACCGTTGGTGGCAGCAATTACCTTTCTATGGGAAGGATCCAAATGATGAGTGTGCCCTACGCTTTGTATGCCAAAACAGCAGGAAACAGTAGTAGCAACAGTTGGTCTTTGATCGGCAATATCAGTGGCGGAACTGATTTTATAGGAACAACCAATAACACGCCCTTACGCTTCAGAACAAACAATTCACTTGGGATGGTACTTGATTCAACAGGCAATGTGGGTATTGGAACAATGAACCCCGGAAATAAATTAGAAGTATTAACAGGTACCAATACGCTAACAAGGGCATTGTATTTAAATACCGGCACACACGAAGGGACAGCATTTAACATAAGTGCTACTTCGAATAACGAAAGCATGTTTGATCTTACAGTTTTCAGAGGTGGTATTTTTGAACCCAGGCTATCTGTTTATAGCAATGGAAATATGAGTTTACAACCATCCGGAGGAAATGTAGGTATTGGAACAACTAACCCGGGTGCGATGTTGGAAATTGCCGGGCAAATAAAAATTACAGGAGGCACACCGGGATTGGGTAAATTATTAACCTCTGATGCAACCGGTTTAGCAACCTGGACCACACCTCTATCTCCCTCCTATATTGCAGGCACAGGTTTAACCTTAACAGGAACAACATTTAATAGTGTTTGGACTGCTTCCGGTAATGATATTTATAATAATAATACAGGCAAAGTAGGGATAGGTACTACCACTCCTGATGCAGAATTTGAAGTGGTGAGCACCTCTTCGAACGGTCCGCATGGAATTGTAGGAACAGA
This sequence comes from Bacteroidia bacterium, assembly GCA_030654175.1. GTDB lineage: Bacteria > Bacteroidota > Bacteroidia > 2-12-FULL-35-15 > 2-12-FULL-35-15 > 2-12-FULL-35-15. The sequence goes on along the minus strand of JAURXZ010000008.1, from coordinate 158,321 downwards.
ATATAATAGTAGTTCAGTTTCAGATTCTCACCTCTGGTTAAGAAAAGCAAAAGGGACAGAAACCTCACCATTAGCTATTGCTTCAGGTGATGAAATTGGTTTTCTCAAATTCAGCGGATATGATGGTACTGTTTTTTCAACCAATGATCAGACAGAAATTGGTGCAGTTGCTTCTGAAAACTTCTCCTTTGGTAACAACGGATCTTATTTAAAATTCATGACTACTCCAAACGGCAGTATGAATGGTACTGAAAGAATGCGTATTGACCAAAATGGAAATGTTGGTATCGGTACAACGGTTGCTCCAACAACAAAACTTGAGGTGAATGGTACCATTAATATAGCAGGGACTAATGCAAATGAGTTGAACAGAACCCAAACAGGAATAGCTAACTTAGTCCCAATTGCCTACGGCAATATAAGTTCTTCGGGTGTAGTATATACAAGTACCGGCAATATAACAGTTTCCTGGGATGGCGGATCAAACAACAGATATAAGATCACAATAGCATCTGAAAGTTATACAACTTCAAATTATATAACAATAGTAACACCAATAGGTAATAATGTTAAATTCGCCACGGATGATGATGGTTCAGGAAAACTTACAGTTACTATATATGACCCTGTAGGTACTAAAATTCAAAATGCATTTCAATTTATAACCTATAAACCATAAAATTAATTTGGCAATTTGCTAATAAACAAAATGGTAATTCATTAACTTATCTTCAAAAAAACTCCAAAATTTCGAAAATAACATTACTTACATTAGAGATTTCACACTCCACGCTTCCGCTTTAGCGGCAAAAAGTATTTTTGTTTTCCTCCAAACACCCTCAAACAATTCAGAATTTCGGTAATTATTAAGATCGTTTTCGGTTTGCCAATGGCTATAAGTAAAAAAAACAGTTGGAGAACTTATGTCATTCAATAACTCGAGATGAGTGCAGCCTTCCATATTTCTAATATACTGTTTTGATGCATCAAATATTTTTAAAAAATCAGTTACCGCATCCGGCTTAAAGTTCATTTTTACAATTCGAATTATCATTGTTGGTTGTTGGTTGTTGGTTGTTGGTTGTTGGTTGTTGGTTGTTGGTTGTTGGTTGTTGGTTGTTGGTTGTTGGTTGTTGGTTGATAGTTGATTTTTGGGAGTTGGGAGTTAAGTATTAGAAGTTAGCAATGCTTTACCATCTCTCTATTTTCAACTCTCAATTAAAAATTCTCAATTAAAAACGAATAGTTATCGAATCATTGAGTTTTAAATTTAGCATACTGCTTATTTTTCCATTACGCATTGCAATTTCGAGATGGTTGGAGGAATTGAATAATGCAAGAATTTCACCTTCTGCTACTTCATTGTACTCAGAGCTCAAACGCTCAATTTGATTACTACGAGCCAGTTCAATAATAAATGGTTGACCCTTACCAACCATATTAAATAATTTACGGTCAATATTAGTGATCACATTTCCATATGAATCAACAAACACAATGGAGCCCCTGATAATATTCCCCATTGACGTGGCACGGAATGGCAAGCGTTGCAATAAATTTTGTTTTGGTTTTCCAATGGCTTCTATATCAACTTCACTTGCCAGCATACAAGCAAATGGTACAAAAATATCACGCACAGGGAAACTTAAATTTTGGCTCGGATCAACAGGGATTTCAATGATCTTTTCTGGTGGTTCCTCAAACAATAATGAAAAAATACCATTATCTGCACCAATAAAAAAATGACCTTTGTTTTGAACAGCAATGAAGCCTCCTGTGTTTCTAAATTCAGTAAGTAAACCAATTATATGAACAGTGTTTGGGGGGAAATCAGGATATGTTTCTTTCAGAATAAATGAGGCATCCTGAATATTAAATTTTTCTATCTGATGTGAAATATCAATTATGATAGCGTTTGGCAACTGCTTTAAAATAGCACCTTTTACAGAACCCACATAATGGTCTTTTAATCCAAAATCAGTAGTAAGTGTTATAATTGCCATTTATTTTAATTCAATGTTAAAAAGTTCAATGTTGGAAAGTTTTGTGAGGTTTTCAAACAAAAGCTATCCGGACAAACATCTCAATTTTCCAAATTCTAACTAAGAGTTTCCCAACTTTAAACTTTTCAACTTTCCCAACTTCTTACAATAGACAAAAATATGTTATTTTCGTACTCTGAGAATAAAAAGAATTTAAAAAATTAAAATTTAAAAATACTTACTACGTTATACAATACGGATTCTGAGATCCGGAACCTGCGTGAAAATAAAAAAATGAGCGAAAAAAAAATAATACTTGAAGATATATCACCTATTGATCTGTATGGTGTAAATGACTCCAAACTGGAATTGATAAAAAAACGATTTCCAAAATTAAAAATTGTTGCCCGTGGTGAAGTGATTAAAGCGTCAGGTGATGATGAAGAAATAAATCAGTTGGAGATGGTTGTGAATATTCTTACTGCTTATTTTAATAGATACGGGAACTTAACAGAAAATGCAATAGAGCAGATCTTAGGTGGCAGCAATAAAAGTGCTGGTAGCAGCGAACCTTCAAATGCCGAAGATGTTTTGGTATTTGGCAATAGTGGTTTGATCATTAAAGCCCGCACCGTAAATCAACGCAGAATAGTTGAAAGTATAGGAAAAAACGATATGGTGTTTGCAATAGGCCCGGCAGGGACAGGGAAAACCTATACTGCTGTTGCTTTAGCGGTACGTGCATTAAAAAACAGGGAAGTAAAAAAAATTATTCTTACCCGTCCGGCAGTGGAAGCAGGCGAAAACCTTGGCTTTCTACCCGGTGATCTGAAAGAAAAGCTCGACCCTTATTTACAACCCTTATACGATGCCCTGGATGACATGATCGCTCCGGAAAAACTCGCCTATTACCTGGAAAACAGAATAATTCAAATTGCTCCCCTTGCTTTTATGCGCGGCCGAACCCTTGATCACGCCTTTGTAATTTTAGATGAAGCACAAAATGCTACTGAAGGTCAATTAAAAATGTTTTTAACACGTATGGGCTCATCCGCCAAATTTTTAATTACCGGTGATATTACACAAGTAGATCTGCCAAAACACCAACCGTCAGGATTGATCCAGGCGATGAAACTGTTGAATGGCATAAGTGGAATTGAATTCATCCAGTTGGATGGAAGCGATGTTATCCGGCATAAACTGGTAAAAAAAATTGTGGAAGTATACGATGCAAAATAGTTTGATAATGTGATGTTACATTGTTAATTCTGCTTTTCCTTATTTATTTGTCGTTCTAAATTTGTTTCGGAATTTCAGCAGATGCTAAAATAAGTTCAGTATTACATTATCCCTTTTTAAGGTAAATTAATACTAAATACTTCCAAAACAAACCCTCCCCCTTATTAACAATTCAGTGTTGATACTTTCTTAAAAAGCACTTAATTGGTGTCTTTTTTGTTAAAAAAAACCGCAAAAACTGTCAAAAAAAGTCCGTTTTAAGCAGCATTTCCAAAAACACCAAAACAACCAAAACCACCCACTTAACTAGCCATTCAAAGGTACAAAGCACTCGACTTTTTTATTTTTTGCCCTAAAATGTCGGGATATTATAATTTTTCCTTAATTTTGGCGTTCCGAAAAACCTACGAAACGTCTTTTCGTTTATTTTTCTGTCTTTTTTAAGGAATTGTTTGTTTTATACTATTTTAAATAAAATTCGTAATTATGAATAAATTAAAATTGAAAAACTATCCTGCTCCTCGCAGTGGAAAAATCCAAAACGCTTTCCAATCCCTTTTCAGCATTTTTACTCCTTTTATTATATTGCTGGTGATAACATAATTAATTATAACCTAAAACCAATATTACTTAATACCTATAAAACCTTAAACAATTTAATTAAAACACAAATCAATTTTTTTTACATGAAAACAAAATTACTCTGTACTTCGAAAAAAGCACTTTTTATTCTTGGTTTACTTGTTACCAGTTTAAATGCTGCCTTTGCTCAGTCACCTGCTAATGATTATTGTGGAAGCGCGGCTTCTCTGTCAGTTTATGGAGCTACTTGTGGTGGATCTGTTACCGGCAACCTTGCTAATGCAACTCAGTCGGCACCGCCAATTCTTTGTAATGCATTTACTGGCACCTCGGATGATGATGTTTGGTATAAATTTGTTGCAACTTCAACATCACATATCATTACTGTTGTTGGTTCATCCGGTTTGGATGCGGTGGTTGAGTTAGTTGCTGGCGCTTGCGGAACTAACCTGGACTGTGCTGACGCAACTTTGACCGGAGGAACGGAAACATTAACTGCTACCGCTCTTACAGTAGGTACTACTTATTATATTAGAATATATTCTTTTGGAGCAAGTGTTCCTTCCACAACCACATTTACTATATGTATAACCACGCCTGCCCCTGCCAATAATAACTGTTCTGGCGCTATATCTCTTACTGTTTTCGGTTCTACTTGTGGTGGTGCTACTACCGGGAATGTTGCCGGTGCAACCCAATCAATAACAGCAGCTCCTTGTTCTGGTACTGCGGATGATGACGTTTGGTATAGTTTTATTGCAACCTCCACTTCTCATACAATTACTGTAGCAGGCTCAGCAAATTTTGACGCTGTAGTGAATCTACGTGATGGTACTTGTAGTGGTCCAAGTATGAATTGTTCTGATAATTCAGGAAACGGTGGAACAGAAGTAATAAATGCTACCAATCTTATTGTAGGAAATACTTATTTTGTAAGAGCTTACCATTATTGGGCTTCACTCCCTTCTACAACAACATTTACTATTTGTATTACCACTCCTCCGCCTGCTAATGATAATTGTTCAGGCGCTACATCTTTAACTGTTTTTGGTGCTACTTGTGGCGGTGCTACAACGGGAAACGTTGCCGGTTCAACGCTATCATTAGCTGCAACTTGTGCAGGTACTGCTGATGACGATGTTTGGTATAAATTTGTTGCAACTTCCCCATTGCAAATCATTACTGTTGTTGGATCAACAAGTTTTGATGCAGTAGTTGATCTACGTTCAGGCGCATGCAGTGGTTCAAATGTTAGCTGTGCTGATGCAACTGTATCAGGAGGTACAGAAGTAATAAACGCTACAGGGCTTACTATTGGAAATACCTATTATGTAAGAGTATACTCGTGGTCTTCAGCTCCTTCAGCTACTTCCACATTTACTATTTGTGTAACTACACCTACTCCTGTTAATGATGATTGTTCAGGAGCCACCTCTTTAATTGTATACGGAACAACATGTGGCGGTTCTGTTACAGGGAATACTTCCGGTGCAACTCAATCAATACCTGCAACCTGTGTTGGAACTGCTGACGATGATATATGGTATAGTTTTGTTGCTACTTCAGCTTCGCACATTATAACAGTTGCCGGCTCAACAAATTTTGACGCGGTAATAGATCTACGTTCGGGTTCTTGTAGTGGAACAAATGTAAGTTGTTCTGATGCCACAGGCGGTGGTGGAACGGAGGCGCTTACTGCTACCGGACTTGTTGCCGGAAGTACTTATTATGTTAGAGTATACCATTATTTTGCTACTGTCCCTTCTACTACCACATTTACAATATGTGTAACTACGCCTGCTCCTATTAATGATAATTGCTCAGGTGCATCACCTTTAACAGTTTATGGAACAACATGTGGCGCTTCTACCACAGGCAATGTGGCTGGTGCAACACAATCATTGGCTGCAACTTGTGCAGGTACTGCAAATGATGATATCTGGTATAGCTTTGTTGCTACTGCAGCTGCCCATGATATTACTGTGGTTGGTTCTGCAAGTTTTGATGCTGTTATAGATCTACGTTCAGGTTCATGTAATGGAACAAATATCTCTTGTAAAGATGCCACAACAGGTGCAGGAACTGAATTATTAAACGCTACCGGTCTTACTATAGGAAATACTTATTATGTAAGAGTATATGATTATTACTCTTCCGTTCCAACTACTACTACATTTACAATTTGTATTACAACTCCTACCCCTCCACCACCTGCAAATGATGAATGTGCAGCTTCCGTTCTATTAACGGTTTATGGAGCAACTTGTGGCGGAGCAACTACCGGAAATGTAACCGGTGCAACACAATCAATAGCCCCAATAAGCTGTGGTAATTTTACAAGTTCTGCCGCAAATGATGTATGGTATAGTTTTGTTGCTTCATCGGCTTCACAAATAATTACTGTAGTTGGTTCATCCAGCTTTGATGCGATCGTAGATCTACGTTCAGGTGCTTGTACAGGAACAAACGTAAGCTGTGCTGATGCAACAGGAACATCTGGTACAGAAGTAATAAACGCTACCGGACTTACCGTTGGAAGCACTTATTTTGTAAGGGTTTATAATTACGGAGGTACTCTTCCGGCAGTTCCTACATTTACAATTTGTATTACTACTCCCGCTCCGGCAAATGATAATTGCTCCGGTGCTGCTTCCTTAACTGTTTATGGAGCAACCTGCGGTGCAGCAACAACAGGTAATGTTGCAAGTGCAACACAATCAATTGCTGCTATCACTTGTAACGGTGCCACTGGTACTGCAAATGATGATGTATGGTACAGTTTTGTTGCAACAGCAATTGCTCATGATATCACTGTTGTGGGTTCTGCAACTTTTGATGCAGTAATTGACCTTAGAACAGGGTCATGTAATGGTACAAATGTTAGTTGTGCGGATGCAACCTTTGCTGCTGGAACTGAAGTAATAAATGCCACCGCACTTACAGTAGGAACAACTTATTACGTTCGTGTATATCATTATGGCAGCGCTATTCCAGCCAATACAACTTTTACAATTTGTGTTACTACACCTGTACCTCCACCTCCTGCAAATGATAATTGTTCAGGTGCAACAGCCTTAACCGTTTATGGCGCTACTTGTGGTGCTGCTACTACAGGAAATGTTGCAGGTGCAACTTTATCCATACCTGCTTTAACTTGTAACGCTTTTACAGGTACTGCTGATGATGATATATGGTATTCATTTGTTGCAACATCTACAACTCACAATATCACTGTTGTAGGTTCTGCAAACTTTGACGCGATAATCGACTTACGTTCTGGAGCATGTACAGGTACCAATATTAATTGTGCTGATGCTACCTCTTCCGGAGGAACAGAATTGTTAGCTGCTACCGGCCTTACTATTGGAACTACTTATTTTGTAAGAATTTACTCTTATGGAAGTTCTGTTCCTGCAACCACAACATTTACTATTTGTATAACTACTCCTGCCCCTGTTAATAATGATTGCTCGGGTGCTACTTCCTTAACTGTTTATGGTACTACTTGTGGTGGTGCAACTACAGGTAACGTTTTCGGAGCAACACAATCCCTTGCTGCCACTTGTGCAGGTACTGCTGATGATGATATCTGGTATAGTTTTGTTGCAACTGGTGCTTCACACATTATTACTGTGGTTGGTTCAACTGGTTTTGATGCGGTAATAGATCTTCGTTCAGGTGCTTGTAACGGAACAAATATTAGCTGTTTAGATGCAACCACATCTGGCGGAACAGAAACTTTAACTGCTACAGGACTTGTTGCTGGTACTACCTATTATGTGAGAGTATATCACTATTATAGCACGGTACCAACTACTACCACATTTACAATTTGTGTTACTACCCCTGCTCCTCCAACGCCATCTAATGACGAGTGTGCAGGCGCAACTTCTTTAACTGTTTATGGTACTTCTTGTGGAGGGGCAACTACAGGAAATGTGGCTGCTGCAACACAATCATTACCTTCAATCACTTGTAACGGCTCTACAGGAACAGCAAATGACGATGTTTGGTACAGTTTTGTTGCAACTGCAACTTCACACAATGTTACTGTTGTTGGCTCTGCAAATTTTGACGCTGTTGTAGATTTAAGATCAGGTGCTTGTAATGGTACAAATATTAATTGCGCTGATTCTTCATTTGGTGGAGGAACTGAAGTAGTAATTGCTACCGGGCTTACAATTGGAAATACTTATTTTGTAAGAGTTTATGATTATGGTAGTTCAACCCCAACAACCACAACATTTACTATTTGTGTGACAACTCCAACCACACCTCCTCCTGCAAACAATAATTGCGCTGGCGCAACAACTTTAACTGTTCATGGACTTACGTGTACTGCTTCTACCGCAGGAGATGTGGCTGGTGCAACACAATCAATAGCAGCAATATCTTGTAACGGTTCTACCGGAACAGCAAATGATGACGTTTGGTATAAATTTACCGCAACTTCAACCACACATGATATTACAGTGGTAGGTTCATCAAGCTTAAATGCTGTTGTAGATATGCATGCACTTACTTGTTCAGGAGCAAACGTGAATTGTGCCGATGCTACAGGTAATGGCGGAACAGAAGTAATAAACGCTACCGGCCTTACTATTGGTACCCTTTATTTTGTTCGTGTTTATGATTTTGCAAGTACTGTGCCTTTAACCACAACATTTACTATTTGTGTAACAACTCCGGGTATTAGTGTTCCAGCGAATGATACTTGTTCCAAAGCTACTTCATTAGTTGTTTATGGAGCGGCTTGCGGTGGAGCTACTACAGGAACTGTTGCAGGTGCATCACAGTCATTAGCAGCATTGCCTTGTACAGGTACTGCTGAAGATGATGTATGGTATACTTTTGTTGCAACTTCAAGTACTCATGATATCACTGTAGTAGGTTCTACAAGCTTTAACGCGGTAATGGACTTACGTTCAGGTGCTTGTAATGGTACAAACATTACTTGTAAAGATGCCACAACTGCTGGTGGAACTGAAGTAATAAATGCTACAGGACTTACTGTTGGAACTACTTATTACGTGAGAGTATATGATTTTGGCGCAACTGCTCCTGCAACCACTACTTTTACAATTTGTGTAACTACTCCTACTCCATCTACTCCGGCTAACGATGATTGTGCTGGCGCAACCTCTTTAACTGTTTATAGTGCAACTTGCGGAGGTGCAACTACTGGAAATGTTGTAGGTGCTACTCAATCATTACCTGCTATACTTTGTAGTGGTTTCACTGGAACTGCTAATGACGATGTATGGTACAGTTTTGTTGCAAATTCAACTTCTCATATTATCACTGTTGTTGGTTCAACAAGTTTTGACGCTGTTATAGACCTAAGAAGCGGTGCTTGTAGCGGAACTAATATTAATTGTGCCGATACTTCATTTGGAGGTGGAACTGAAATATTAAATGCTAACGGACTTACAGTAGGAAACACTTATTATGTCAGAGTGTACCACTATTCCAGTTCAGTTCCTGCAACTACTACTTTTACAATTTGTATAACAACTCCAACTCCTCCGGTTCCGGCTAACGACAATTGTAGCGGAGCTGTTTCTCTAACGGTTTATGGTGCTACCTGTGGCGGAGCAACTACCGGAAGCGTAGCAAGTGCTACACTATCATCAGCTGCAATAACTTGTAATAGTTTAACAGGTACTGCTGATGATGATGTTTGGTACAGTTTTGTTGCAACAGCAACTTCACACAATGTTACTGTTGTTGGTTCAACAAACCTTAATGCAGTAGTAGAGATCCTTTCTGGTGTTTGTCCGGGAGTAAATGTTAATTGTGCTGATGCTACTATAGCAGGAGGTACTGAACTAATAAATGCTACAGGCCTTACTATCGGAAGTACTTATTTTGTGCGTGTGTATGACTTTGGCAGCACAACTCCTGCTACCACATCATTTACCATTTGTGTTACTACTCCATCATCATCTAATCCTCCTAATGATCTATGTGCAAATCCGACTGCTCTTACTGTGTTTGGAACAACATGTGGTGGAGCAACAACAGGAGATGTAAGTGGCGCTACACAATCGGCAGCACCAATAACATGTAACGGTTTAACCGGTACAACTGCTAATGATGTATGGTATAGTTTTGTTGCAACCGCAACTTCACACAATATCACAGTTACCGGTTCAGCAAATTTTGATGCCGTTATTGATTTAAGTACTTCAGGCTGCTCAGGAACTAATATCGATTGTTCTAATAGTTCATTAGCTGCAGGTACTGAAGTGATAAACTCTACTGGCCTTACAATTGGAACAACCTACTTTGTTCGTGTATACCATTTTGGAACTGTACCTACAAGTACAACATTCACAATTTGTATCACTACACCTTCAACTTCTGCACCTGTAAACGATGACTGTTCGGGAGCTACTTCTCTTACTGTTTTTGGTTTAACATGTGGTGGAGCAACTACCGGTGATATCACAGGAGCAACACAATCATTACCTGCCATAACTTGCGGTGGTTCTACCGGAACTGCTGATGACGATCTATGGTATAGTTTTGTTGCAACCGATACTACTCATATCATCACATTAGCAGGATCAGCTAGTTTTGATGCAGTATTAGATTTACGCACAGGTACTTGTACCGGAACAAATTTAAGTTGTACCGATGCTACTTTTACGGGTGGAACTGAAGTAATGACTGCTACAAGTCTTATAGTAGGATCTACTTATTTTGTTCGTGTGTATCATTATGGAAGCACTGTTCCTGCAACTACTACATTTACAATTTGTGTAACAACTCCAGGTCCACCTCCATCAGCGCCACCTAATGACAATTGTGCAGGTGCTGTTCTGTTAACTGCTTATGGAGCTACTTGTGGAGGAACTACAACGGGAGATGTTGCCGGTGCAACACAATCTTTGGCAGCAACGTGTGGAGGTACAGCAAATGACGATGTATGGTATAGTTTTGTTGCAACAGCAACTGCTCACCATATTACTGTTGTTGGTTCAGCAAGTTTTGATGCCGTTATAGATGTGTTATCAGGTGCTTGTACTGGAACAAATATTAGTTGTGGAGATACATCCTTTACCGGAGGTACGGAAGTATTAAATGCTACCGGTTTAACTGTTGGTGATACTTACCTGGTAAGAGTTTACCATTATAGCAGTAGCATTCCTGCAACCACAACTTTTAGTATTTGTATAACTACACCTTGTGCTGCTCCGAATACAACTGTAACTCCGGCTTCAGCAACAATTTGTAATGGTAACTCAACAACTCTGACAGCAAATGGTGCTAACTCTTATTCTTGGTTACCAACAACAGGATTGAGTTCTTCAACAAGTGCTATTGTTACTGCCAATCCAACTACAACTACTACTTATACTGTTACCGGAACTTTCAATGGTTGTTCTGGAACACAAGTGGTTACTGTAACTGTGGATCCGGCAGCTACTGCAAATATCACTCAGATCGAGAACCTTCTTACTTCAACACCGGGAACTGCTTATCAGTGGTATTTGAATGGTATAATAATACCGGGAGCTACTTCTCAAAGTCATTTAGCGTCACAGAATGGAAATTACACAGTAACAACCACTAATGCTACCGGTTGTGAAGCAACTTCCAATCCGTTCCCTATCATCAGCTTTTTGGGTATCAGTAAAAATGATGGTACTAATGTAATTACCATTTACCCAAATCCTTTCAATACATCGGCAACGTTGGAAATAAAAGGAGCTGTTGGAAATGGTAATGTAGCGCTTGTGGTTTATGATATGGTTGGAAGAGAAGTTAAAAACATTCCACTTTCTAACTCACAAAGTAATACTACTCAATCAGGAGTTTCATTTACCATAGATAGAAATGAATTATCAAATGGAATGTATTTCTATAAGGTAAGCAATGAAGATGGAGTAATTGGAAGCGGTAAGTTCTCAATTCAATAGATCATAGTAAATATCTGAACCCTTTTAGATTCAGAGAATAAGAGTAAAAAATAATGTTTGTTTTGATTTGTAAAAAAGTTATATGGACCCAGGTTCATATAACTTTTTTATTTTAGCGGAAGTCGAAACTCGTTTAACAGTTGATAAATTTAAGGTTTTGGAAGTAGTAAAACTGAGGAAATTTGTTTTTTAATGATTGAACCAGCGTTCTGAGAAACACAATGTTAAGAGTATTCTTGGGGTACTGCTAAGCGGAACTCTTATTAAATGGGTTTCTATAATAATGTAAATCCACAAGGTTCTTCTCTCAACTTTGTAAACAACCGCCTTTCTTACATTGTCACGAAGCTAAAAATTATTTGACAATTTCATAATCACTTATCTTATTCAAATCCTGTGTTGTTTGACCTGCCTCATTTTGGCCAAATACACTTATGAACTTAGCTCCATAAGCAACCTCTTCATGAGTATAAGAAAAACGTGAACTTACTGTTTGTGAAAATGTATCATCAAAACCACTTAATAAAATCATAAATTCGGCATCTGATTCTAATAGATCCTTTGCTGTCATGCCATAAAGAGGACTATTTTCATCAATAGGATGATTGATGGTCCATGTCATAGGAAAGAAAATAATTTTTTTTAGTTCAAGTTCCAAGGGACGAAAACGCCTTATCAGAACACCATTTTCAAGTTCGAGTTTTGCAACAGTTACACGAGCTTCAATGTCGGATATTTGGCTATTCCTCATTTTATTGGCAATCCGGAACTGGAATGCTGTTCCATCTTTGAAGGGTGCAACAATGGCTTTTTTGCTGAATATAATTCGTGCTTTGGGACGCGAAAAACGACCGTAAATTAATCCCGTAACTATAGCAAAACCAAGTAAGCCAATCAAAGATTCAATTGCAGCAATTATACTAATGGAATGACTTCCAGGACTTAGCCGCCCAAAACCAACGGTGCTTACAGTTTGTGTGCTAAAAAAGAAGGCTTCTAAAAATTTATCACTTTCAGTTTCACCCTCCATGCCCCTTAGCCCTTCAAGACCTGCAATGTAATAAGTGGCGGCAAAAATTAAATTGATAACAATAAAATAGCAGAGTATAATTAAATTGAATTTTAACCAGGGCATTGATATTAATGCGTGGTATATGCTTGTAGAGTTCCACCTGGATTGTTCAATACGTTTAATATTAAATGAACCATCCTGATTAATTAATCGGGTTTTCTGAGCTGATGTTTTGGTACCAAAGCCCAGTTCTTTATCTTCGGGTTTATTAGCCATTATTATTATTAGCGTTTCAGAAAGGTGTAACAATTTGCCTCAAAAGGCTCAATGACAAATCGTAGTTAATTAAACTTATTTGTTACTCAATTCCTTATACCTACTTCAATTCACAGGTAGTTTGATCAAATGTAACTGTTCCATAATGCTCCTGATAGTGAGCATTACATTGCTTCTCTGCTTTACTTTTAGTGGTCTTTACTGTGAAGGCTTCTACAGTTCCGGTTGAATTTGTGCAAACACAGGTGTAGTCCTTTTTACAGCTACTTGATACGGTAAGTATCAAAAATGCCAAAATAACTGTTGATGTTTTCATTTCTATATTTTTAAAAGTAAAACTCTGTATTTAATCCGCAGCTAAATTTTTAACAACTATTTAGCTAACACAAATATAGAATTAATTGATAATTTTGTTTCATAATTAATAATTGCAATGGAATATATAGGAAACCGAATAAGTATAAAACGCACCGAAACCGAACTAAGCATAGTAATACTTTCCTTAGTAAATAAAGTTAAAAATAGATTTTTATTTCTTTGGGTCATTCTTTGGAGTGTTAGCGGACTGATCGTGTTATCACAATATTTTGTTATGCACGATGCTAATACTAAAACTGCAATTATAGTTTGGATGGGCTTCTGGGCCTATTTTGAATATAAAATCTTCCATGCTTATTTATGGAGAAAATCCGGCAAAGAAAAAATCAAAATACGTGACAAAAAATTACTTTATAAACGGGATGTTTCAGGACGAGGTAAAATAAAAACGTATGATCTTGATTTTATAAAGGATATACGGCTAGTGGATCCCAAAGAAAAATCATTTTCTGAAAGTCTCAATAATTCATACTGGGTAATATCGGGAGAGAAACTGGCCTTTGATTATTATGGGAAAGAAATAAAATTCGGCTTTCAATTAGACGAAAAGGATGCCAAAGCTTTATTGAAGGTGATAGTGAATGCAATGAAGGGATAACCTGTATTACCTTTTAAAGATTCAGCGATGTCGTTCCTACCGATTCACAAGCATTAAAATTAAATACAAATGGCGGAACTAATATTCCGCCATTTGTATTTAATATGTTCAAATGAACCTACTAAATTTCTGTAAATAGTAAGCAGTATTATGCCTTAACCAATATTGGATACTTTATTTGTGCAAAATAAAATGCGCCAAATAAAACACTATTGAAAAACAGATCACCTAATAAAGTTGGAGCAAAAAATGGAATCCCCATTAAATAAGTGGTATATAAACCTGTAATGCCCATTTCTGTTCCAAATGCAGCCCAAACACCAAAATTAGTAATAATGAAAAACAATATTGAGGATAGAATTGAACCTGCTGTTACCGATAAAAAGGATACGTTACGTCTTACCATCATTCCAATTAATGAAGTTAAAATGAAACCTACATAAACATAGATCATTGTATTATGAAAACCCCAACCAAAGATCATTTGCATTGCAATATCACTTAAAAGCATTGCAATTAAAGGGATAACCAAAGCCAAACGTTTGTCGGAAAAATAAACACCACCAAACAATGCCATTGCTGCAATGGGAGTAAAGTTTGGAATGTGCGGAAATAAACGACTGATCGCAGCTATTAAAATAGCGGACGTAATAAAAATAAAACGGGGAGTAAAGATTTTTGATTTCATATTTTATATTTTGCTTTAAACAAAAGTAAGTTTTTTTAATTATACTATTTCTATATTATTGTAAGTTTTTATTACAGATGTTTCTTTAATTTTTTAACCATGGCATCTGAAATACTATCAGAATATATGCCAAATCCATTCACTAAAACACCTTTTATTCCGGTGTTTGACTGAATACCATATACAATAGCTTCATCAGCCGGGTCGGAATCACCCTCAAAACGATACAGTTCAATAATTTCAAAATGTTCGGGATGAAGCTTGATTTCCAACATAAGACACTCAATGCCATCTGAACAGATCCTAAAATCGTGGGTAAACCCTCGCTTTATTAAATCATCAACAGCTTCTGATACAGTATCATACGATCTCATCGTTTTTATGTTTTTTTATTGTTAAATATGGAAAGCAACCTTTTTTATTTAGCTCCCTGTCCTGAATTCCTGATCTCATTATGTTTGGAGTACCCCAACATTGTATGCTTTAGTAATAGGCGCGTTATTTGCCATTTCAATACCCATAGAAATCCATTTGCGGGTATCCAGAGGATTTATGATGGCATCCACCCAAAGACGTGCTGCTGCGTAATACGGAGTTGTTTGGCTGTCATAACGGTCTTTTGTTTTGTTATATAGTTCAGCTTCTTTTTCTGGGGTGATTATTTCGCCCTTTGCTTTAAGTGAAGCTACTTCTATCTGAACCAATACTTTTGCTGCTTGAGCACCACCCATTACTGCTATCTGAGCAGTTGGCCAACCTATAATTAAGCGTGGATCGTATGCTTTACCACACATGGCATAATTACCTGCACCGTATGAATTTCCTATCACCACCGTAAATTTCGGAACCACAGAATTAGCCATTGCATTTACCATTTTTGCACCATCTTTAATGATACCGCCATGTTCGGAACGAGAGCCTACCATGAAACCGGTCACATCCTGCAAAAACAACAGTGGAATTTTCTTTTGATTACAATTCATAATAAACCGAGCAGATTTTTCAGCACTATCGCTGTATATAACCCCACCAAATTGCATTTCACCTTTTTTGCTTTTCACCACTTTGCGCTGATTAGCAACTATTCCAACGCTCCAACCATCCACACGTGCGAGACCGCATAAAATGCTTTGTCCGTATCCTTCTTTGTATTCTTCAAAATCAGAATCATCCACCAGGCGGGCGATAATTTCGTGCATATCATATTGCTTGTCGCGCGCATCCGGTATGATCCCTAAAATATCTTTCTCGTCCTTTTTAGGTGCGGTGGCGGCAATGCGGTTAAATCCGGCCTTATCAAAATGGCCGACTTTACTCATGATGTTTCTGATACGGGTAAGGCAATCAGCATCATCTTTGCATTTATAATCGGTAACACCGGATATTTCGCAGTGCGTAGTGGCACCACCTAATGTTTCATTATCAATAGTTTCGCCAATTGCAGCTTTTACAAGATAGGAACCGGCAAGAAAAATGCTTCCTGTTTTATCAACGATCATTGCTTCATCACTCATGATGGGAAGATAAGCGCCACCGGCAACACAGCTGCCCATAACAGCGGAGATCTGAAGTATCCCCATTCCCGACATCATCGCATTGTTCCGGAAAATACGTCCAAAATGTTCTTTATCAGGGAAAATTTCATCCTGTAAAGGCAGGTAAACTCCTGCACTATCCACCAAATAAATAATTGGCAAACGATTCTCCATTGCAATTTCCTGAGCTCTCAAATTCTTTTTTCCGGTTATCGGAAACCATGCTCCCGCTTTTACTGTTGCGTCATTGGCAACAATAATACACTGCCTGCCACTAATATAACCGATCACTATCACTACCCCACCAGCCGGACATCCGCCATGTTCTTTGTACATGTCTTCACCTGTAAAAGCACCAATCTCAATAGTTTTGGAGTCCTTATCAATAAGATATTCTATACGCTCACGAGCGGTCATTTTACCCTGTTCGTGTAATTTATCAATCCTGGTTTTTCCTCCGCCTAAATAAATTTTCTCCAGCTTTTTTTCCATTGCGGAAATAAGCAGGTTCATTTTATCTTCGTTTTTATTGAATTCGATATCCATTTTTTAAAATAGTTTGAAAGTTTAAAGTTTGAAAGTTATATAGTTTAAAGTTATAAAGTTAAAAGTTAAAAGTTAAAAAAAACAAGTAGAAAGTTTAAAGTTGAAGGTTATCAATAACTCTCAAACTTTAAACTTGCAACTTTCAAACCTGCAACTGTTCCATGGCTCTGGAACCCTGATTAAAAAGCAGATCAACGATGCTTAAATTAGGAATAAATCCATGCCTTGTTTCAAATACCTGAGAATAGATTTTGACTGAGAAGTTTACATCTGCTTCTAACGATTCCTTCGGTGAAATGATTGTGCGATAATCATCTGCATCAGTATATTCTTTGTGATATTCTGATGTAAAAGAATAATTTGGTTTCCGTTTCAAAAGGACCAACATTTCTTGTTGCAACGCTTCATTCAGATCAATTAAAAAATCGTATTTTTTATCGTGATAAAACGGGTAAAGATCATCTTCAAAATATTCAAAAAAAGGAGACCTTCGGTAACTTGATTCTAATGTTCTCCAATGAAGCTTTTGCCAGTCGACATCATACGAAATTTTCAAATCCTTTACCGCCTGGCGATGGTTGCGCTTTATAAGCGGAACGCTTAATGTTTTTAAGCCATTAGGTGAATATATATCACATCGGCTGCGGTAGGTTTGTTTAGTAAAATGTTCGCAATGCTCAATGATACATTCAGGATATTCAACAAGTTTTGAATAATATTGAATTGGCCCAAGATAAGCTGTGGATAATATTGCCTTTGTGTTCATCTTTTATAATATGCGTCAATCTTTTGTTAATATTTCACTATTGATCAGAGAGTCATGCAACTCATTTAATGCCCTTAAACCATCTATCCCATCTAATATTACTTCCGGTTTCTGATTTATCAATAGATAATAGTACCAAAACAGTTTTTCCAACAATATGATCCTCGGGCACAAAGCCCCAAAAGCGTGAATCTGCGGATCCGTGGCGATTATCGCCCATCATAAAAAAATAATCCATTTTAAAAGTATACTGCGTGCTGTATTTATCATTAATGAATATGGAATCGTTACTGAAACGTAAAATATTTTTTTCGTAAACACTAATGATCCTTTCGTAGAGCGGTATAGATTCCATATTTAACTGTACAGAATCTCCAGATTTTGGAATATAAAGAGGTCCGAAAAAATCAACGTTCCAGAGAAAATGTTCATTTTCGGGGAACATATAATCGCTGTAACTCCCTTTCTTTTCAAGAAGTGGCTCAACACTGGTAACATGAGCAACTTGTTTTAGTTGTTCAATATTTTCAGTATTCAGTGTAAACCAATATTCCCCTTTGTTATGCATCTTCCCTCCTTCAGTAATACCGAGCTTCGTTAAAGTATCGGAATCAATAGTATCTGTATCCGTTAAAACCTTATAATTAAACTGCAATTTTTCAGGAACGTCATTGTATTCCCCATTTATATAAACCTGACCGCTTTTAATTTCTAAGGTATCACCTGCAATGGCCACACAACGTTTTATATAATACACTCTTTGGTCAATAGGATGCTCGTCCTCCATCGGATAATTAAATACTACCACATCGTTATGCTCAATATCGGGGGCACCGGATAAGCGATTATATGGTATTTTGATCCAGTCGAGATAAGAATTGGTGTTTTCTGTAAATGGTAAACGCTGATGCGCAAAGGGAAAAGAGAGCAATGTATAAGGTACGCGAGGACCATAGCTTAATTTACTTACCAGTATGTAATCACCTGTAAGTAATGATTTTTCCATTGATGGAGAAGGGATCGTAAATGCTTCGAAAAAAAAAACACGAAATAAAATTATTGTTATAAAAGCAAATAATATCGCTTTTACCCATTCTTTTATGGTTGATTCTTTTTTCAATGTTTTTGATTAAAATTAAGCAATATCTCACCTGCCTCCCAATCATTAGGACAAACTAAGCAGAAACCACTTTCCGCAATACCATCAGTTGGCTTGCCGGGGCTTTTCTTATTTTTTTGATCCTCGTTTATTTCTAAAATAAGAAAAACCTATTATTCCGACCAAAATAACAATAAAATGTACTAAGTATGAACGTGATAATCCGTCTTTACTTACAAAAGTAAAGAAGCGTGCTCTCCGAACCGGATCTTCAAACAATGATGTTTTTAATTTTTTGATAAAACCACTTTGTTGTTTGTTATTAATATTTTTATTGTCTTCCTTAATACTCATCCAAACAAATACAGGTTTACCTACAATATGATCTTCAGGTACCATGCCCCAATAGCGTGAATCAGCGGAGTTGTGACGATTATCACCCATCATAAAATAGTAATCCATTTTAAAAGTATATGTTTTTGCTTCCACCCCATTAATTAAGATCTTATCACCTTTAATTTCCAGATCATTGCCTTCATAAATTTTTATTATTCGGTCATACAAAACAATATTAGTTGTATCAATATTTATTGTTGCTCCTTTCTTAGGAATATATAACGGACCGAAATTATCGTTGTTCCATTTGTAAGTCGGTTTGTGCGGAAAAATGCGTGAATTGTATTCACCAGCAGCCTCAACTACAGGTTCAAGGGACTTTACAATACTTAATTTTTTAAATTCCTCAACTTTATTATTAGGTAAATTCACCAGAAAAAATATACCTATACTGTCCTGATCAGTACGAATTGGATCTGTAATGTCAAATTTTTCGATCAGCTTTGGACTAAAATTAGTGCCATCCGTTCTTACCTTGTAAGTGTACTGCATTGTTTCTGCAACGTAAGCCGGCTTACCACTTAAAAATAATTTCTGATCTCTGATTGTAAGAGTATCGCCAGCAATCGCCACACAACGTTTTACGTAATTCTCACGCTTATCAGGTGGGCGGGCAATTATTTTACCAAAGTATGGCTTTCCTGTTTGAGGATTGATCTCCTTGCTATTCCAAACAATATTGCGTCCATAATCTCTTACCAATTGGTAATAACTTTGATCCTGAGCATAAACTGCTACAGTATCGCCATCGGGATAATTAAAAACAACAATATCATTATTTTTAACTGAGCCTAATCCCGGCAAACGAAAGTAAGGTAACTTAAACCATTCTAAATACGATTTTGTATTTTCTGTGAATGGCAATGTATGATGCGCAAAAGGGAATGACAATGGAGTATTTGGAATTTTTGCACCAAAACTTATCTTGCTTACAAACAGGTAATCACCTACCATCATTGATTTTTCCAATGATGATGTCGGAATAGTAAATGCTTCAAAGAAAAATGTGCGGATAACGGTTGCTGCAATAACAGCAAACACAATGGCTTCGGTCCATTCACGGGCAATGGAGGGTTTGAGTTTACTCGGATCTTCCGGTCCAACGTATTTTGTATCCTTTTGGAAAGCGATGTATGGCAAATAAATGAACCCAAACAAAAACGCAATGGCTTTATCCTGAAACGACCTTTTGTTAAAAGCTTTTGCCAATAGTAAACTCATAATGCCAAACATTAAAAAGTTTACCCCCGGGGTAATGATTAAGAAAATCCACCACCATGGTTTTTTAATTAATTTTAACCAAACTATAAAGTTATAAAAAGGAACGAAAGCCTTCCAACCCTCAACACCTGCTAATGAAAACAATTTCCATAGCCCGATGATGGTTGTAATTGAAAAAAGTATGAGTAATAAATAAGAAGTATCCATATACCAAGTTAAGAGTTTAAAGTTAAAAGTTTTGAGTTGCCCGTTTTAGTTTTAAGAACAAAGATTTGCAATTTTTATTATTAATCAATTGTTAAATAATGTGAATGATCATTTATTTTAATTGGGCCATCAAATCACTCATTCCAAAAACACCTTCTTTTCCAATGACCCATTCCGCTGCAATTACTGCTCCTAAAGCAAACCCCTTTCTATTGTGTGCCAGGTGTGTAATACTTATTTCATCAACAGCTGAACTATAAGTAACAGTATGCGTTCCGGGTACTTCATCAATACGTTTTGAAGTGATACTTAGCTCATTTGCACTATTTGTTGAATTATTCACCCATTTCTGTTTGCTTTCAATTCGCTCCATCACTTGATTTGCCAACGATATTGCGGTTCCACTTGGAGCATCTAATTTGTGAACATGATGAATTTCTTCCATTGAAACATTATATTCAGTATAGGGTTTCATCAATGTTGCCAGATATTCATTTAATTTAAAAAACAGATTCACTCCGATACTATAATTTGATGCGTAAAATAATGCCTGATTTTTTTCGATACATTTTTGTTTTACCTCATCCAACTTATTAAGCCAACCGGTAGTGCCAACCACAACAGGCAAACTTGCTTCAAAACATTTGTAAATATTATTAATTGCCGATTCAGGAGTACTGAATTCAATAGCGGCATCGGCATTTTTCAGCTCTTCAATGGAATATGTCTTTTCATTATTCACATCTACCTTCAACACAATAGTATGTCCGCGTGATAAAGCAATTTGTTCAATTTCTTTACCCATTTTTCCATAACCAATAAGTGCTATTTTCATAAAACCAAAATCTAAAAAATCTTACATCAAAAAAATATAATTATCTGAGTTGTTAAAGTAGCACATTACTATTGTTATGCCCTTGCCAATTCGGAAGGCTAAAATACAATTAATTGTGGTTCAAGTGCCACCAGAACTTTACAAATCACATTGGATTCGTAATTCTAAAGCATTATTTGTAAATTCGCAACCTCATGACTTTTTTTCACCCTCATTCAAGTTTTTATATCCCTTATAAGGATTTTGAACTAATTGCTTTAATATAAAATTAAGAGTTGAGTATTTTCTAACATTTCAAATTATTAGTTGACTAATTTAAAACTATATGTATCCTTCAATATATTACGCTGTAAAAGATCTATTTGGACTGGATTTGCCCTTCCTTAAAATGGTTCAGAGTTTTGGTTTTTTTGTTGCTGTAGCCTTTTTAGTAGCCGCCTATTTCTGGACACTGGAATTAAAAAGAAAAGAGAAAGAAGGCCTAATTGGTTCAACCACTGTTAAAATATTAAAAGGAGCAAAAGCCACAACGGCTGAACTCATGACTTCTGCCATCATTGGTTTTTTGATCGGATACAAAGTAGTATTCATAATCCTTAATTTTTCGGCTTTTACAGAAAACACACAAGGCTTTATACTTTCTACTCAAGGTAATTTGCTTGGTGCCATTATTTTCGCTGCACTTTCGGCTTATATGAAATATCGTGAAAAAGAAAAAACAAAATTAGACAAACCTGTTTGGGTGGAAGAAGAGATGCATCCCTACCAGCATGTTGGAAATATGACACTTATTGCAGCTTTCGCAGGAATAATAGGAGCTAAAATTTTTCATAATCTGGAAAACTGGGATGATTTTATTGCGGATCCTATTGATGCGTTGCTTTCTTTTAGCGGGCTAACAATGTATGGCGGACTTATCCTGGCTTCTGCGGCATTAATTTATTATGGTCACAAAAATAAAATTGCTGTTACTCACTTAATTGATTCTTCTGTGCCGTCATTAATGCTAGGGTATGCGATTGGCCGCGTTGGATGCCATGTTTCAGGTGATGGCGACTGGGGAATTGATAATGTATCGCCAAAACCAAATTGGTTAAATTGGGCACCGGACTGGGTCTGGGCTTATGACTATCCCCATAATGTGAATGGTGTTGGTGAGCCTATGGCAAATTGCTTCGATGCTAAATATTGTAACCATCTTGTACCACCAGTGTTTCCTACTCCGTTTTACGAAACTATAATGTGTGTGGGGTTATTTTTTGTATTGTGGTACCTGCGCAAACGTATTACTACTCCGGGAATGTTGTTCTCTGTTTACCTTATATTTAATGGAGTTGAGCGTTTTTTCATTGAAAAGATCCGTGTAAATACACTTTACCACATTGGAGATTTTTCTTTTACCCAAGCCGAATTAATTTCAACAATATTGTTTATCCTTGGTGTTACGGGCATTTGGTTTTTCAAAAAAATAGAACGTAAATCAACTTAAAAAATACGTTGAAGCATTTATTTGAAAACTGAGGAGGAAAATTAACTACAGCGTTTCATTTGTAAATGTGTCTCCTGTTATCCGCTTGCCATCTTTATAAAAAAACGTACTCCAATTATACTCTTCTTTTTTATAAATAATGTCTTTTCCATCAATAGTAATAGTTATTATAGTAATTGTTTTATAATCTTCTGAAATAACTTTCACTACTTTATTTTTACCGGTTGTTTTGGGAGCAGGTTCAGGTTTATTAACAACAGGAGGAATTGGTTGGCTTTGTTTTGGAGAAGAAGTAATTGGTTTTGGATTAGGCGGCAACGGTGGCTTTTCAATTTTTTTCGTTTTGTCTTCTTTGGCAGCAGGAACTTTATCAAAATCGAAATCGGCCTTACTCATACTATATTTAATTTTACCGATCATCTGCACATAATTATCTTCCAACTTTCCGGATAGTTTTTCTAATGTTACTTCAGAAATCTGCCTTTCAAAATCCCCTCTTTCTCTATTTTCAGGAACATGAGTGTCAACTAACATCCTTTTAGTATTGTAACCCGTTTTTGTAAATGTAATACTATATTCAAAACCCAAAGGCAGATCCACAGCATCGCCTTCTTTATTGGGATCTATCACAATATATGGTGCGTCAGTTTTTGTAATAGTGATCTGTGAACTTTTCAAATCCCCATTTAAGATCTTTAATTTAAAGGTAACATTTACCACAGGAATTTCCTGAGCAAATAATATGGAAGAAGAAAAAAACAACAATACCAACAAAACTGTAGCATTGAAATTTTCAGCAGAAATGAATTTAAAAACTTTCTTTTTCATTAGTTGATTTCAAAAATACAGAAATATTTTATCAAAATTGCAGATGCTCTAAAATCTAACTAAAAACGCCATAAATAATAGAGAGCCAACAGTTTGTATTTTAATAAGTTCCGTTCGGAAAAATTTTAGATTCGGATTACTTAGCACTCTGTCTTTAAAATTGTAATTTTGTAAATTAACAATTTATATAATTATTCAATGCAAAAGCTTTGCCAGGATGTATGCAAACTAACTAAACAAGTTGGAATGTTTATAAAGAGTGAAAGATTGAAATTTTCGACTGAAAGCGTTGAAATTAAAGGTAAAAATGATTTTGTTTCGTATGTGGATAAAACAGCTGAACAAAAATTAGTGGAAGGCCTTGCTATATTACTGCCAGAGGCCGGCTTTATTGCTGAAGAAGGCACTTCATCAAAAAAAGGGGAAATATATAATTGGATTATCGATCCGTTAGACGGGACAACAAATTTTATTCATGGGATCCCATGTTTTGCTATCAGCATTGCATTGACCAGGAATAATAAATTAGTACTCGGTGTGATCTATGAAATAAATCTGGATGAGTGTTTTTATGCCTGGGAAGGAAGCAAAGCCTATTTGAACGAAAAAGAAATAAGCGTATCCAAAACTCAAAAACTGTCCGATTCATTGATTGCCACAGGTTTTCCATATTATAATTATGCGCGCCAGGATGAATACATGGAGTTGTTCAAACATTTTATGAAAAACACACGTGGCTTGCGCAGGTTAGGTTCTGCTGCCACGGATTTAGCATACGTGGCATGCGGCAGATTCGATGGCTTTTATGAATATAGCCTGCGTGCCTGGGATGTGGCTGCAGGAGCATTTATTGTACAACAGGCCGGAGGAACAGTAACCGATTTTCAAGGAAATGATAACTATATATTTGGAGAAGAAATTGTAGCCGGGAACAAAGCTTGTTTTGACGAGTTTTTAGGATCTGTAAAAACTTATTTTAAATAATCAAAATGGAAGATCTAAAAAAAATGTGGGAAACAATCAGAACCTATTTTCCTGATGTGTGGCAATATATTGTTATTATAATTGTGATGATTGTTGCCGCAATATTTATTTTGTAAAAGTTGTTCAGAATTATTGAACAATTGAAGCAATGTGTTAAATAGGTATTAATAAAAATTTGCGATCTTCACTAAGGCTTTTGCATTGAGTACACGAATTTTTTTTCCTTCCGTTTCAATTAAACCTTCGTCTTTAAAATCATGAAGAAGACGAACAAGGGTTTCAACAGCTGTACCAACAATATTTGATAGATCTTCACGGGATAAAATAATTTCCGCTTTTTTATTCGTTTCCCCTTTCTCTTTGTACTTATCTTTAAGAATAAGCAAGCTCAACGCCAAGCGTTCCCTCACTGATTTATGCGCAAAAGTTGCAATACTGTTTTCAAGAACTCCAAATTCATGACTTAAATTTTTCAATAGCCGGTTAGAAAGCGTTGTTGATTGATTTAACAGAAATAAAAAGTCATCTTTTGGAATAAATGCAATTATGGAGTCTTCTAATGTTGTAGCGGAATCAGAAAAAGTTTCTTCACTCAATAAAGCAGGATAGCCAAGCAATTCGCCACTATTACAAACATAAATGATTTGCTCCCTACCTTCCCTATCTGCTTTGAATTTTTTCACTTTACCCTTCAGAAGATAAAAAATACCTGATGGATAAGAACCTTCGTTAAACACAGTTTTGCCTTTACGAACCTTATTAACAACCATTTTTGATTCAAGAAATTCCAGATCAGCTTTAGGCAGTCCTTCAAATACAGAATCGCTCTGAAAATGAAATTTATCTAATGGAAATCCAATGGTAGCAGGCATATTTAACAAAGGTAAGAAAATAAGAACGTGTTTTAATAAAACTTGATTTTAATCAACTTTTTAGTTGACTAAACTCAAATTTACTCCGCTTAATGCTCCCTAAATTTGTTGCTAACCTTAATATTATTAATTCTAAACATCAATAACAATGGAATTTCCGGAAAATTTACTTTACACTAAAGATCATGAATGGGTTAAAAATGATGGCGATTTTGTTTATGTAGGCATCACCGATTTTGCTCAAAAAGAATTAGGGGACATAGTATATGTTGAAGTTGAAACACAAGGGGAAATACTCGAGCAGCATCAGGTATTTGGGACTGTTGAAGCAGTGAAAACAGTTTCAGATCTTTTTCTTCCAATGAGTGGAGAAATAATAGAGATCAATTCAAAAATAATAGCAAATCCAGAATTGCTCAATAAAGATCCGTATGGTGACGGTTGGATAATAAAAATCAAAACAAACAATACAGCGGAAAGTTCAAATTTACTTTATGCAGCTGAATATAAAAAATTAATCGGTATCAATTAAATTCAAAAATGTTTATACCTGCAAATCTTAAATACACTGATAATCATCTTTGGACACGTTTTATTGGAAGAGAGGATATGTATATAGGCATTACTGATTATGCTGAACGGGAATTGGGCCGTATTGAATTGATTGAGATAGTCAGGGAAGGAAAAACATTAATGAAAGGCCGGCCATTCGGAATTATTTATGGTGAAAATAAAACGCTGGAATTAATAATGCCGATGAACGGCCAAATTTTATTCAGCAATACGGATGTTTTAAACCATCCACAATCTTTGAATTCCGATTCTTATCACAATTGGATTGCACTGATTACAATGAAAAGTTATAAAATAGTTACAAATGATTTTTTAACAGCCTTCGATTATAAAACGCTGGTTGTTTCGGATTTTGTTGGAAAGCTAAATTAATCAATACAATTTCTAAAATGATTTTTGAGTATCTAAAATTAAATATTGCAGTGAAAGATGAAGAATTCAATGTCATCTATCCTGAGCATATACGAAAATTAGCAAAAAGACATTGGACACCAATCGTAGTCGCAAAAATTGCAGCTCAATTCCTTGTAGATAAGCCGGGAACAAAAGTATTGGATATCGGTTCCGGAGCCGGAAAATTTTGTATGGTTGGTTCAGCGTACACAAATGGACAATTTACCGGGATTGAACAACGTGAATATTATTATCAGCTTTCTAATCGCCTTAAGCATAATTACCGTTTGGCGAATGTCAAATTTATTCACTCCAATATCACTCAAATAGATTTTAAAGAATATGATGCATTTTATTTTTTCAATTCATTTCTTGAAAACATTGATAGCACTGCAATGATTGATGATACGGTTAAATCCGATATTCAATTGTATTCACTTTATTCAAAATATGTAAGAGAACAACTCAATGAAATGCCTATCGGAACAAAATTAGTCACTTATTGGAGCGATCTAAAAGAGATCCCTTTCGGATTTAAAATACATTCATCAAGCTTAGAAGGATTACTTAAAATGTGGGAAAAGGTCTACTGAAAATGCAAAAAGAAACCGGACATAATTTCAAAGAAACCCTTATAAAACAAGGAGTATCAAAGCTTAAAAAATTTGGATTTGTTAATGTTAATAAAACAAACATTGTAACTGACGAAGTGTATACATTTTATTTTTCAAAAATATTACAGGAGATGCTTGGCGTCCATTCAGAGGCAGATATCGCAATTAATAAACTACTGGAGTCTATCAATTATAATAATAAAATCAAGTAAACAAATTTTGACAAAGCTGTTACGCCTGTTTGCTTTCCAATGTTTCAATAATAAAATTTATCAAATAAGAAATGTACTTAAATAAGAAACACTCATTCCTAAGAACTTTATCCAGTTATATTGCACCTTGCCGCATTGAACAAAGAAAGGGGCAAATAACACCTTTTCTGGAAGTAGTTTTGGACAGTGGAAAACTATTACTAAACACAAGCATCGTTAACTATTCTTATGGATCTTTACATGATATATTTCACAAAACTTTTAAAAAATTAAATATTCGTGAAAGAGAAATAAAGAATGTGTTGATTCTTGGTTTTGGAGCCGGCAGCATTGCTTCCTTACTTACCGATACGCTTCACAAAAACTGCACAATAACCGGTGTAGAGGCAGATAAAGTAGTGATCGAATTAGCAAAAAAATATTTCAATATCGACCGGGTAAAAAAACTAACTATCCATGAAACGGATGCATACAATTTTGTTTTGAAATGTACTGAAAAATATGATTTAATAGCAGTGGATATTTTTGTAGATGATGAAACACCGCAAAAGTTTTCAGACAATCAATTCCTTTCGGCCTTAGGTAACCTGCTAGCACCTTCAGGAATAATATGCTATAACAGAATGCTTGCAGCTGCCAGATCCGAAAAACAGGAAGATGAATTAATAGAATCTTTTAACCAATTAATTGGACCAAATTCAATAATGAAATATTATAGCGGAGGCCGCACCAATTGGATGATCGTTCATGACCGGGCTTTATTAACAATAAGGTATGGATACAAAAAGAACAATTCAAAAAAATTATTTTCAGTTAAACTAAGTGAATCAATATAATACACCTAATGACAGAACTAAGAAACCAAACAGTAGAAGATATAATCAATGCATCAAATTTGGTGCAGGTTGAAGAAATAATTGAGAAAAGCATTAAAACACTTAAAAATAATAACACCCATGATTTTATCATCATCCGCTTTCTTTCAAAACTGGAAATGCTACTGATAGAAATAACAAGTTCTCCAATTTCAAATAAAAGCATTGAAAATTTAAAAGAAGCTATACGATGCATCAACAAACATGAATTAAATAAAATCAAATCTGATAATTAAATAAACAAAAGTCACATACAAATGGATAAATCAAAAGAGTTTGCGGTAAAAAAAATAAGACAAGCCAAAAACACCCCCGAAATAATCTTGATAATTGATAAGGAAATTGTAAAATTATCTAAAAACAAGGAGGATGAAATATTAATTCCAAAATTTTTAAAAGATCTCAAAACCGATCTGTTACAAATTAATGCAATTGATGTAAATTCAGGTGAATGGGCGAATATTAAAAGAGCAAGGATCCATCTAAATGCGTTGAAAAAGAGTTACAATATTTCAAATAAATAAATCAATCCCATTTTTTGATCAGAGTCTTTATTTGTCGCAAAAATATGAAAGGCAATTCAGGACAGGAGGATCAGTTTTTCGTCACTTTCAAGCCAACGAAAATTTATGAAAACTAGTTGATGAAAAAATTAAGATAGAATTAACTATGAACAAAGAAACAATATTAGCAAAAACTGCATCAGGTCGGCTTAAATTATTTTTCACTTTCTTCGACAGCCGTTGGGAAGATTTGAACAGAAAAAATTGGAAAACCTGCATTTATTCTGATTTCAGTGCTGGTCTTGTGGTTGCCTTAACTGCCATTCCATTAGCAATGGGTTTTGCTATTGCAATGGGAATGCGACCTGAACAAGGTATTATAGCAGGTGCATTGGCCTGCGCAGTTGGCAGGACTTTCGGAGGATCCAAATACCAGGTATATGGTCCTACAGCAGCTTTGATCCCTATTATTGCAGCATTATATTACAAGTATGGTGTTGCCAATGGCGGGACTGCTGCACAAGCGCAAGGATTATTGGTTTTTGTATCAATCATTGCCGGAGGAATATTATTACTATCAGGAATCTTAGGTATTGGCAAATACGTTAAGTTGATCCCAAATTCAATTGTAATAGGCTTTACCTTTGGTATAGCAGTTGTAATTGCCTTTTCAAATTTTGGAGATATTTTAGGAATTAGAAGTTTCAAGGATTTCTTAGGACCAAATGTGGATATACATTCGGGCATTTTTCATAAGATCTATCTTTCCATTTCTAACCTTCATATAATTAATTGGTGGTCGGTATTAATAGGTTTGTTAACATTTGCAATTACCAAAATTTTAATTCGGATCTCCATTTTAATCCCTGCCCCCTTAATTGCTATTGCTGTGGCCACATTATTAACTTCCACTGTTTTTGCAGGTAAAGGTATTATCCTGGTAAAAGATATATATGGCAGCATCCCAAATAATTTCTTTGTATTTACAGGTCCTACTTTGCCCACGATGAGTGCCGCATTAATTGGGGACATTATTTATTTTGTTATTGCCATTGTGTTTGTTTCCGGAATAGAAAGTTTGCTTTGTTCTACTATGGCAGATAAAATGGCAGAAAACAAAGGGACACCATTCAATCCTGACAAAGAATTATGGGGCCAGGGATGGGTGCAAATTGTAATTCCCTTGGTTAATGGTTTTCCTTGTACCGGGGCTTTGGCGCGCACAGCAACAAGTATTAAAGCAGGCGCCAAAACACCTTTGGCAGGGTATTTTAAAGCGGTGCTAAAACTTATTTTGGCATATTATCTGGCACAATATTTAGAACTTATACCAATGGCTTGTATAGGAGGGATCTTAGTTTGGGTGGCGAGCAATATGATTAAACCTTCAGAGATCAAAGAAGTAAAAAAAGAAGGTCAATTTGAATTTTTAATGATGATATACACCGCAATTATGGTTCCTGCTACTGATTTTTTCACAGGAGTTTTATCTGCTTTAATTATCTATTATTTGCTCAAAACAGCTTACCGCAAAACAAGAAGAAAAAAGAAATATGAGTAATTCTCTTGTATAAACATCTTTTATGATTATAATTAGAGTTTCAATGAATACAAAAGAACAGTCATGAATTTCCTGAAATTAATTAACCCAATACAAAAAGGAACAAAACTTTATAGTATTGCCCGATTGAAATGTCCCCGCTGTCAGGAAGGGAACCTTTTCCTTACCAATAATCCATATAATCTTAAGATGTTTGACAAAATGCCGGACAAATGTCCTGTTTGTGGTGAGGATTTTAAGCGCGAATCAGGATTTTATTGGGGAGCGATGATGGTTAGTCATGCAACTACCACAGCAATTATAGTTATCGTTCATTTAATTGTTTTTCGCTTCTATGGATGGGATATTGCTCCAAATATTATTGCCATCATAACTGTTATTTTATTACTTTTCCCTATTGTTTTCAGAAACTCAAGAGCTATTTGGATAAATTTGTTTGTTAACTATGATCCAACAAAAAATAATCATAATAATACTGTGACAAAAAATAAAACCCATGAATAAGACCTTAATATTAAACAGCAAACAAATTCAACAAAAAATAAATCGTATTGCTTATGAAATATACGAAAACAACTATGATGAAAAAGAGATCATTGTTGCAGGTATTGCTAGTAATGGCTTTGTTTTAGCCAAACACATTGTAGATGTATTACAAAAAATTTCGCCTATCAAAACCAAATTAATTGAAATTGTTATTGATAAAAAAAATCCACTTTCAACTGAAATAAAATTAGGCTTAACCGATAAAGAACTGCAAAATAAAGTA
This sequence comes from Bacteroidia bacterium, assembly GCA_030654175.1. Classification (GTDB taxonomy): domain Bacteria; phylum Bacteroidota; class Bacteroidia; order 2-12-FULL-35-15; family 2-12-FULL-35-15; genus 2-12-FULL-35-15. The sequence goes on along the minus strand of JAURXZ010000008.1, from coordinate 127,363 downwards.
ATTATTTTAGTGGATGATGTTTTGGATTCGGGAAGGACCTTAATTTTTGGTGCAAAGCCCTTTTTAACAACTTCAGTTAAACGACTTACAACTGTTGTTTTAGTTGACCGTGGACATAATCGTTACCCAATTAAAGCCGATTTTGTTGGATTGTCGCTTTCCACTACGTTGCAGGAGCACATTACTGTGGAAATTAATAAAAAAGGGAAAGAAGCTGTTTATTTGGATTGATCAAGAAACTAAAAGAAGAATTGCCTCCTGACCTCTAAAAAGAAGTCAGGAGGATTCAAATTAATTTAAACGTTGCGGAACTACCAATTCGAATTCCGGAATAGTAACATAAAAACGAGCCTTATCAATTTTACGCTCCATTAAATAAGTACCACTCATTTTACCAATATCGGTTGTAAGACTACAAGCAGATTCGTATTCAAATACCTCTCCCGGTTCTAACATCGGCTGCTCTCCTACTACTCCTTCTCCGTCAACTTTGCTTAATTCACTGCTGGAATCGAAAATATCCCAATGCCGTGAAACCAATTTAACCGCGAAATCACTTTTATTCTCAATAGTTATAATATACAAAAAAAGGTAATGACGGTTTTCTGCATTCGAATGTTCGGTGTGAAATTTTGTTTCAACACTTATTTTTATTCCATGCGTTACTTGTGTGGACTGTGTTCCCATAACAATTTATTTTAGTAGGTGAGATTATCTCATTAATGCAATATTAAACATTCCCGTTACAATTATACAAGTATCAAGCCAAAAATTTTTAACACAAGGATATGAACAACTTTTTTGTTCCTGAGCAAAATCAGGCACCTATTTACCCTGATTTTTAATGAAGATGCGAACGGGAATAAAAAGGTTGCACTAGTAGGTCGCGGAATTAAAACTCTCAATTTTTTCAGCTAAAAATGAAATATTACTTCATTGAATTTGTACGCTTTACGCCAATTAACTGGTCGTAAAAAGTACCCTGCTGACGGTGGTAAACGTAAATAGTATAATCGTTTTCGGTTTCGTAGTGCATACCTTCAATTAATGTATTATCAGCGGCAGTTGCACCGTCTTTTAAAAAGGCATATTCATAATTATAATATCCTTGTTTCAAATACAAAGTACATTCATAACCAAAACGCTTGTCGTTGTAATGCATTAAATTTTCTTTATTGCACTTCCAGGCATTAAATTCACCAAATACATATAGGTTGCCATCTGTCAAAACGGCATCATATTGCAGAAAAAAATTCACATAACAATAATCAGCTTCCACTTCACTATCATTTCCTTCCTGCACTTTTACCAGATATTTACCATTAATATCTGAATAAGTATTATAACGTTTAAAGGTTCGCTTTTCATCTGATAATAAGGTTACATGGTTTCCTGTCGAATCAATCTTCACACTGGAGATCCGTTCTGAATGGTATCGGATGCTTTTAATATCAAAGTACCTGAATTCATTGCCACCAGTAAAAACATTATCTTCATCAAAATCATAAACAAGCTCTGCATCCTTTATAAACAAGGGTTTCAAAGCAGTTTTAGAATTATCCGGGCGGTTATTTTGAGTTATCACCACATTCAAATCAACATAGGGATTTGTAATGGAGTAACCGGTATGATTTATAGTGAAATCTATTTCCTGCTTAAAATTCCTGTCGGACATAATACTTGCAGGAATAACTTTGGCCTCGATCATTATTTTATTTTGATAGACATAAAAACGCCTAGTAATAGCTATATTTTCGGGGTTTCCATCCAGGAAAACTTTCAAAATATAATTCCCTGATTTCGTAATTTTCATTGTACTATTTGGAAAAACAGCGTTGTAATGCGTGTACCTTTGAAGTGTATTAAATGAATAGCGATACTCGTTAATTGTAGCATCCTGAAAGCCATCAATATATTCAGCAGCCGTTAAACCGGATGGTTCCCAATTGGTATTACAATGAATAATGGTGTATGAATAGTTCTTCAGATCAGCATCTACATCATCAAAGCTTAATTTCAGCTTTTCTTCTGATCCAAGATTAAGGATCGGTTGCGATAATTCAAAACTTTCGTCATGCAACTGAACCGTTTTAATACTTGATTTATAAATATAATTTTCATAACGGATAGAATTATTCTCGTAATAATCCTCAGCTGTAGTGTCAACTTCGGCAGGAGTATTAAGCGCTTTCCACAATCCGGATTTTTTTTCCTTCTGGGCAAAACCAATTGAAGTAAACAATAAAAAAGAGTAGGAAAGGAGTAATAAAAAGAAAATATTTTTGTTAAACATTTTTAATAGGTTAGGTATTGTTCGTACAAGGTTTGCAAATATGCTTTTGCCTGAGTTAAAACAGTATCGTTTAAATTTGTTTGTGATTTTGGTTGTAGCTCCTCCACTTTTTTAGAATTAAAAGAATAAACCATATTTTGTTGCGGAGCAATCCACCCTAAAGAATTTTCGTTGGAATAATATGCAAATTCTTTTACACCATCATTGAATACATTTCTGCTCCAGGCAAAATTAGTATGCGGTAAATTTAATGCTCCTAAAATGATGGCTGGCAGATCATTTTGATTCGTTATTTTATCAAATGTTTTTCCACGAAGGTTATCCACAAGGGCACCTCCTGTAATCATTGCAGTGATTCTCCGGCCTTCCGGAAAATCCATATTTCTGTTCTTTGGTAAACGATGACCATGGTCTGCAACCAAAACAAATAAGGTGTTTTCGTACCAGGATTGCTTTTTAGCTTCATTAAAATAATTATACAAACAATAATCAGTATAATATGCGGCCTTCTTAAAACGTTCCTGCTCTTCTCCACCATTAAATGGAGTTTGCATGGTTACTTCAAATGGTTCGTGTGTGCTCAATGTTAAAACAATAGAAAAGAAAGGTTTTTTTTCACTCTTCAGTCCATCGAGTTGTTTCATAAAAACAAATTCATCGTGCGCTCCCCATTTACTATTCAACTGGCTTTTTTCGAAATTATTTTTATCTATTATTTTTTCGAAATGAGTATTTAAAAGATAAGATTTCATATTTGCAAATTCCACCTCTCCACCATAATAAAAAGAGGATTGATAGCCTTTCTTACCTAATTCAATATTCAGGGAAGGCAGCTGCTCTGCCTTACTTGGATTAGTGATAATTGAATTGTTTGGCTGAGCCGGAAAGCCACTTAATATAGAAACCAAACCTTGTTCAGTCCTGAATCCACTGCCATACATTTGGGTGAACAACAATCCTTCTTTACTTAATTTATCAAAATGAGGAGTAACATTTTCTTCACCACCTAATGCTTTAATAATATCTGCGGTCCAACTTTCAAGAACTATAAATACGATATTGGGCTTCCGGGTTTTCGATACCGCCATCGGTTTACCGGGTGTAGTTGCAAACAAATCAGCCGTTATACTTTTTGCCTTTTCAGCATCCATAAAAATATAAGGATTTTTGCTGTCGCTTGCCTCCACAAAACTATGTGCTAAAAACCACATATTATTGGTGGCAATGTGATTATTGATCTGCAAAGTAGAGTAATAAGCACTGCTTTCATTTATGGGTGCAAGTTGAAATCCGCCCCTATAACCAAGCAGCAACAAGCCTGGCAGAATAATTATCATACCGATTTTGATTTTTATATTTTCAATCGGATATGAAAAATTAGTGATCATCCCCTTATAAAGTTTTAATCCGATATAAATAAAAACACCACAAACAGCCAATAAAAGTATTACTGACCATAAAGAAATAAATGAAAGAACCTCTTTCGGATACATTAAATAATTAAATGCCCTTGCACTCAAAGGAGTTCCCCATTCGCCATACATTTTTAAATTAGCGATACTTATAATTGTTACTACTACAATACAAGTTGTATTAAAAATAAGGTTGAGATGATGAATAAACCGGTGTTTATAAAACTGCTGAAATACCCAAAGCAGAAAAGGAATAGTAACTGCGGCACATGCTGCGGAAATATCCAGAGGCAATGCATATAAAAACCCCAGGCCGGTCTCAGAGTGTTGGCCATCAGGGATCTTTGTATGATGGTAAATAATAAATACAACTCTAAAAAGAGCAAAAAGCAAGAGCCAAAAAACCAGCAATCTTAATAAAAAATGTATTCTAATGGAATTTAATTTTTCTTTCATTTCAAATATAGCTGTCCCGCTCCTTTTTTAATTTCCTGCACTGTTACCGGACTTCCATAACAATATACGTCACCAACATTATCAATTAAACAAGTTAAATTGGAAGTAGAAACATAACATAAACCCGTGGTAAAGGTATGCACGTATGTATTAGCAGTTTGTAAATCTTTACAATTTAAAAATGAAGTACCACCAATATCACAGGCATGTTCAATAGTAGCACCGCGTAGAGTAAGATCACCAGAGCCATGCATGTGAGATAGTACTTTAGAGTTATTTACTGTTAATTCTATATTCCCCGAATTTTTTGTTTGCACATCAAATATATCTGTTGTGATGGTGTTCAGGCTTTTAATATCAGCGGTTCCATCGGATGTAATGTATTTAATAACAGGCATTTTAATGTAAACATTCAAAGGCTTATCATAACTGCGCGTCCAGTTGCAGCGATTCTTATTTCTAATAAATAAAGTACCGTCAGTAACTTCGGTTTTAATAAGCGGAACAATATTTTCACCGGCTTCAACTTTCACTTCAAAAAAAGAGTCCTGAGTAATAAAAACATTAACATTGTCCTCAAGGAAAATTTTGTCAAATCCATTTATTTCGCGAGTTTCAGTTATAATAGATCCGGTTCGTTTAATACAATCGCAGCGGTTTTCTTTTTTACAGGCAGGAAAAAGAGCAATCAGCAAAAGTGGTAGGAAGAGTTTAATGTAATTCCAATTTTTCATTTTTAATAATTTTGTTTCTTCAATGTTTTTTTAGTCGAAATCAATTTGCATTAGCTATCCCAACAAAAGATCATATTTATAATCTAAATTTCAATCCCGAAGGGATTGTATGTCTATAGAAATGAAAACGCGAATCTTATGCGACCCCGAAGGGGTCGTACCATTAGCTATGACGTTTCTATAAACATTTGAACCCTCTGGGTTCGCTAATCTATCCATTCAAATAAATATTCTTCTTTAAATTCTATTTCAAATTTTTTCAAAAATTCCATGTACTCTACTTTAAATGATGCATTTCTGTGATGTTCTTTTTGATTAACAATATATTTAATCACATTATCCATATTAGAGTGACTATAAGAAAATGCCCCATAGCCTTCCTGCCATTGAAACTTAAATTTGCTAAACTTTTTTTCTTTTATAAAATCATTAGAAGATTTTTTTATTTCCCTTACTAAATCAGATAAACAACAAGATGGTTTCATCCCAATAAAAAAATGTAAATGGTCAGGCATTCCATTTATTGCCAACATTTTTTGTTCTTTGTTTCTAACAATTCCAGTAATGTATTTATATAATTCTTCTTCCCAAGATTTATGAATTAAACTATCCCGCCCTTTCACAGCAAAAACCACATGAATATATATCTGTGAAAAGGTTCCAGGCATACTAAGTATTTTATTCTAAATCCGTATTTATTTTCAACAACTTCTGCCAAATCTCTCAACTTTTTCCAACTAAAACTGATACCCCAACCCCCATTCAAAATAATCGGCTTTCCCCCAGTGAGTAAGCAAAGTAACATTGGCAATGAGATGTTTTGTCACTAAATATCTAAATCCGATACGGTGAAAAAACATTCCATTATATGCTTGTTTTTTATATAAATAAACTCCAAAATCTAAAGGGAAAGAAAGTTTATTCATATTAAATGCATAGCAGATCTTAACACCACCTTGAACAATATCTGCACTTGTTGAAGTATAAACTGAGTCGTCTTCCCAAACTTTTTTGGTAGCATTGTTATATGCCATTTCAATTCCGGCACCCAATTTATTTTTATAGTTTAATGTTTTGTATAAATTCGCCTGCAAACCATAAGCCAGGTATTTTGAACCTCCCGGATTTTCTAATTCTTTAATTCCAAAAACGCCAATTATTGAAGGCTGCCATTTTCTTTCCATTTTCGGAATTGAATCTATCCTAAAGGTACAGTTTTTATTGCCAAATGCGTAAGCCAATCCCAAATTAACGGTAACAATATTCAATCCTAAATTTGGTGTACTCATAGCTGCATTTGATGCGTGGGTTAAGCCAACACCAGCATCTAAACGCCATGCTTGTGAAAGCATTACATTTGTGTTTAAGCGCAAGTTTACAAAACCATTTAAATGAGAGCCTATTGCAGCATTTTGGTGATTTTCAATTCTATCAAATGCTTTTGTTAAATATGCCACCCCTGCACCTAATCGTAAATTCAGACTGGCTTTACGTTTTAGTTTATTTAAACGAAAATTGGCGTAGGGATACAAAGCTTCCATATTACCGAGCTGTTGAGGGTTAGCCAGGTATAAGTGTAAAAAACAAACTCCTAATTCAGGATATTTATGGATCTGCTGCCAGGTCTTACAACCATCTGTTCGGAAAATATAATTTAACTCCCCGCCATAAATATGACCTTTAATAAGGTTGCCCATATTATTCCTATGGCTGATGATATAGCCAATATGGCCTTCTCCTGAGATCAAAAAATCACTACCAGGTAAATTTTGTGCTTTTGACGAAACAGACAACAGCAACAAAAGCATTATTTTTATTACCTTACTCAGCACCTTTAATTTACTCATTTGAAAATGAAATATTTCTACTTTTGTAAAATTATAAAATTTTTTGCTAAAAATATAGGATTGTTCAACTAATCGGTTTAAACGAATTAACTAAAAAGTCCGGATAATTCGTAAATTCGAAACAAATTCATTGGCCAATGAATAACCTCGAGGCAAAGCCTTTAGGTATCAGTGTAATATTTGCCGCAGATTACACAGATTCACACAGATAAATTTGTGATAATTTGTGAAATCTGCGGCAAAGAACTAACAACAAAAAACTGCTTGTGCACACCCCAAAGGCTGAGCCTTGAGGAATTCATATATTAAACAATACATCTGTGTTACCCGGTCGGCAAACCCTGTTTCTAAAGCCGAACCAAAGCAGAGAATAATTTAAAAACAGAATAAAAATGGAAGAAAAATTAAAAGCTTTTGAACGTTTATTGAATGTAATGGACGAATTACGTGAAAAATGCCCTTGGGATAAAAAACAAACCATTGAAAGTATCCGTCATTTAACCATTGAAGAGACGTATGAACTTTCTGATGCAATTATTGAAAAGGACATGATCAATATAAAAAAAGAATTGGGTGACGTTCTTTTGCATATTGTTTTTTATGCTCGTATTGCTTCTGAAACCAAAGATGGTACCACTTCACCTACGTCAGGGTTCGATATTACAGATGTGATCAACGCTCTGTGCGAAAAATTGATTTTCCGTCATCCGCATATCTATGGTGATGTTAAAGTGGAAAATGAACAACAGGTAAAAGAAAATTGGGAAAAATTAAAACTGAAAGAAGGCAATAAATCAGTATTGGGTGGAGTTCCTACTTCTCTACCTGCGTTAATTAAAGCATCACGCATACAGGAAAAGGCGCGTGCGGTGGGTTTTGACTGGGAAAATTCTGAGCAAGTATGGGAAAAGGTGGAAGAAGAAATTGCAGAATTTAAACATGAAGTAGATACAAAAGCGTCAAAAGAAAAAATGGAAGACGAATTTGGCGATGTATTATTTTCATTGATCAATTACGCACGCACCATTGATATTAATCCTGAAGATGCTTTGGAAAAAACGAATAAAAAATTCATAAAACGTTTTCAATATTTAGAGACCGAAGCGGCCAAATCAGGTAAACAATTAAGCGATATGACCTTGGCAGAAATGGATGTATATTGGAATAAAGCCAAAAAACTTTAACAGGATGAATTTTTTATCTCACCTATATCTGGCTGGAGATTCCGAAGGTCTTATCATCGGTAATTTCATTGCTGATTCTGTAAAAGGAAGTGCTTTCAATCAGTTTTCGGCAGAAATAAAAAAAGGAATATTATTACATCGGAAAATTGATTCGTTTACAGATACACATCCAATTGTAGAACAAAGCAAACAGCGATTACGGGAGAAATATAAAAAGTACTCAAGTGTAATTGTAGATATCTATTACGATCACTATTTGGCAACCAACTGGAGTGTTTATTCCGATGTTGAATTACAGGAATTCATACAGGGAATATATAACATCATTAAAACAAATCACGCTATATTGCCTGAAAAATCGGCACATTTCACCAAGTATATGTTACAGCACAATATACTTTTTGCATACTCAAAATTAGAAGGCATTGAGCGGGTGCTCCAAGGAATGGCAGGCAGAGCATCCTTTGAATCAAATATGGAATTTGCCATTCATGATCTGAAAGAACATTATTCAATGTTCGAAAATGAATTCAAACTTTTTTTTCCTGAACTGCAGCTATTTGTAAAAAAGGAAATTAATAATTATTGAAAATTTATTTTCTCCCGGATAAGTATCGTAAAATAAGCAAATACTGGAGCTGCAAATACATCAACACTAAAATGAACGTGTTGAAGCATTAATAATATCCCTATCACTATTCCTGCAACAATAAACAACCTTTTTAATAAACGGTTTTTAAAATCAAATGCAAATAAAAAAAGAATGGCTGTATGGCCTGAAAAAAAGAGGTCTTTCAAATTCACGCGCCCAGAATAAAATGTTGATTGTAAAAAAACATCCTGCAATGGAATTATAGCAGCAGGAGGTTCAAGAGTAATTGAATACAAACTAATAATGCGAAATAAACTTAAAATGGCATAGCCCTGAACCAGTTTTATAAATATCCCGGGGCTTCGAAAAGTAATTATTATGCCGCATAATACAAATGAATACGTAATAATAAATGTGGGAAGTGATAGATCGATCGGAGCAAACAGATTAAGAATAGGATCATTAAAAATGTATCCTTTGCTACCTTCAATAAATGTGAGGAAGTGTAAAAAACAAAAAAGCACAACAGATAAAAAAGCCGCAGAATAAATAAAAACCGTTCTGTTTCTCTTCTCTTGCCAATATTTTTGCCAATTATCTTTCATTTACATAATTAATGAATTGACACCTGTTAATAGATTTGAATAATTGGCGCATATTCTAACCAAATATAACAAATGTAAAAATGCCGATGACGCGAATTAAGAGATCAGTGGTGATCTTATTATCCGTGTCATCGGGATTTCTCCTGTTTTACATAGCGGGTGCTTAAATAGCCCTTTTTAGTTCGTTTCGTGAATAGTAATTTTTTCAATTACATCACCTTGATTTATCTGGTCGATCACAGGAAGGCCTTCTACCACTTTCCCAAAACAAGTGTGTGCTCTATCCAAATGAGCGGTTTGAGCTCTGCTAATTACAATAAAAAACTGAGAACCACCTGTATCTCTTCCTGCATGAGCCATTGAAAGCACTCCTTTATCGTGAAATTGATTACCACCTGTTAATTCACATTTTATTTTGTACCCTGGTCCGCCAGTTCCAGTTCCATTAGGACAACCTCCTTGTAATACGAATCCTGGAATTACGCGGTGAAATGTTAATCCGTCATAAAAACCTTTTTTTGCAAGGTCACAGAAATTTTTTACTGTTCCCGGAGCGTCTTGCTCAAAAAACTCGACTTTCATTATACCTTTTGCTGTTACGATCTCTGCTGTTTTCATTTTGTATATTTAAAAATTTGTTAGACAAAGATATACTGAAAGCACTTAGGTTTTCGCTCCTTTATCTAAGATTTAACAAAAAATAGGAGTGTTTTGACTAATATTCTATCATTTTGAAAAAACAAATACGTTTATACAGGTTTTAACAAGGATCAGCCAGGGAAAACAAAAAAACACTACCACCCCAAACACCATTACCAATAAGCTTTTCAAACAAATAACACATTAAAAAATATAAATTAGAACTCATTTTTATGCAATTAATTAACATTTCTATTTTATAAAAAAAAATATAACTATTTGGATTTTTAATAAAAAATTACATCTTTGCACAACTTTAATTGGATAGTTCTCGTTGAATACAATTAAAAAACAACATAATTCAATACACACGTGGTATAATTTTCATTTAGGCAACAACAAAAAGCTATAAATAAAATCTCTGCCCACAAGCAATTTCCACGTGTGGTAAATTTTATTTTTATGAAAAAAATTATTTTAACAATTTTTATTTTTTCTTTTCTTTATAATGCTTTTGCAGGCATTAAAGGGGAGGAAATGCTCTCTTCCAAAGCGAAAAAAACGGTAACAGATACTATTCCTTTTGTAATTGATGAAGATGAAATGGCGGATTACAATGATTCAATCATTTCTTTTCCCTCATCCGATCTTTACTGCGGATGGGATACTATAAATACACATTCTATCAAGTTTGACATTGAATCATTAAAAGAAGATACCAAAGAAATTGCATTGTATGATAAGAACAGTTGCGGCTACGTACATCCATTTTCAGGAAATGTAACTTCCGGATTCGGGCCTCGTAAAAGACGCTTTCATTATGGTGCTGATATTGATCTGGAGACAGGTGATGCTGTCGGATCTGCTTTTGATGGAAAAGTACGTATCGCCAGAAAAAGTAAAAGTTATGGAAGCGTTGTAGTGATCCGCCATAGCAATGGTTTAGAAACCTATTATGCACATTTATCAAAGATCAATGTTGAAGTAGGACAAGAAGTGTTTGCCGGAGAGATCATTGGATTAGGCGGAAATACAGGCCACTCACGCGGAAGCCACTTACATTTTGAAGTTAGGTATTTAGGGCATCCAATAAATCCTACCGAAATCATTTCCTTTACTGACCAGAGGCTGGTTGCCGATACTTTTTGTATAAGCAAAAAAACGTTTAATTATGTTTGTGAAGCAAAAAAGGCGGCAGGTAAAACGTATGCAAATTCAAAAAACAAAATACATATTGTAAAAAAAGGAGATACCTTATATGCAATTGCCCGCAAATATAAAACTACTCCCAAAGAACTAAGTAAGAAAAACCGTATAAAGAGCACTCAGGTTTTACGATTGGGACAAAAGATCAAGTTGTAATCCTCAAAAGTTCTACGAATAACGAATAAAAAAACGAATTACGAATCCTGAGTTTGCCTTTAGCATACAGATTCTTAATTCGTTTTTTTTGTAATCGGTAGAAAATTTAAAAACCTTCTTCTTTCCAAAAATATTGCCGGGTAACTATATTGTAATAGGCTATCTTCGAATTCTTTTCCAACCTGATCACTTCTGGTTCTATTTGTGCAATTTGTTCTGCTTCACAAGGTATTATCCAGGCTCCCGATACGTCTATAATACCTTTTTTATCTTCGATAACTACAGTACACAACCCATTTTTAAAAACACAAGCTTCATCAAATAAAAACCCTATCGCTGTTTTACCATTACGATTTATAAATCCAACTTTTCCACTCTTATCCGTTACTTTAGCAATACTATTATTAAACTCATCAGCCGACTGATATAAATATTGGATCTGCAATTTCATTTTTTCATCAATAAAACCCCATTTACCTTTACGCTGAACTGCAGCAAGTCCTTCATTAAATGGCATAATACGATCGAAATTTTTAGTTGTAACAAACAATACACCTTTTTTATCTATCAACCCTTGTTTCTTATTTTTTTCAACAACAACCAAACTGTTCTTAAATTTTAATGATAACATAGAACTCCCTGTATAGTCGTAATCTAGTGGAATAAACACAAGCCCCTGACGATCTGCAAAACCATATTTATTTTCTTTCACCACCATTATTGCATCTTCAGCAAACTCGCCAAGGAGATCATATTCACAAGGCAATAGGTAGTTGCCCTCTTTATTTATGATACCGAATTTTTTGGATGATTTCACTTTCGCCAGGCCCTTATTGAATTTTTCAACCCAGTCGAATTTACAAGGGATCACGATCTTACCGGAACTATTTATAAAACCACTTTGTCCGTCAATTTCAACCATTGCCAACTCCTCACTAAAATCACCTGCTTTGGTATAAATAATAGGGATCACTACTTTACCTGTTTCATCGATGTAACCGTATTTCTCCTGTTTGGCAACAACAGCAAGACCTTCAGAGAACTCAAAAATTTCATCGTATTCAAAAGGAGCGATCAACTTTCCATTTTTATTGATAATTCCATATTTATTGCTTTGCTGAACAATTGACAGTCCATGTTTAAAGGCTTCTACCTGCTCATAAATAAAGGGAATCATTAACATTCCTGCTTTATTGATAAAGCCTGATTTACCATTCAAACCACATTCTGCAAATCCTTCCGAAAAATTTTCAACCCATTCATAAGTGCATGGTATAACTATGTTCCCAATGCTATCAGCAAAGCCCCATCTATTCTTTTCACGAACACTGTATAATGTTTTTTGAGATAATTGAATCTCTTGATTTACATTTTCAGAAAACGGATAGTCAGGGAATTCAAGTCTGAAATCAACAAGAGATTCGGTTTTATAATCAGCTGTGTAAATGGTATATATATTGCGCCATGCAGCCTCTACATTATGATTTTGAGGATGCTTTTTTACAAAAGCATGATACTCCTTAATAGAACCGTTGATGGTTGATAATGAATAGATCGAATTTTCAACTTTATTTAGAAAGGGTGTTTTAGGCTGTTTTAATAAATATTGTTCGAATTCTTCAAGGGTATTATTTTTTGTAGAAGTTTGAAAAAGTGTAAATGCGTATCTCTCTTTTGCTACGGGAACTTCCTTTGCCAAAGGATATTTTTCAATGAACAGAAGGTATTCCTGGTAGGTATCCTTCTTTTTTGTTTCTTTAAAAGCAAGTGAATTTCGTAGATCAATTGCTTCATTATATTGTGGAGCATTTTCGTAACGCGTAATAAATTTATTCAGTTCAGTAATATTGTTATTGCGTTTATAAACGTCAAAGGCTTTATTATATATCTCATTTTTTAATGAATCGATCGTTTTCTGAGATACATTATATTTCAAATAAACAATTTTACCTTTTGGCGTTATGGCCTGAAAAGTACTGTCAGATCTCAGAATGTATTTATAGGCAGAATCAATATGTGAAAAAGGATTATCATTCCGTAAATAAATAACACTTAATCCAAAAGAAGCCGCAGAAGCTTCTTTTTTCATCGATTTTTCAAACAACCGTTTGGCTTCAAAATAATTATAATCTTTTAGTGCTGAAAAGGCTTTGGAAATGGTATTGGCTTTAATAATACTTACAGAACTTAACAAAACAATAAAAAAAACAGTTTTTAACTTATGCATAAAAGGATTCATTTTTTTGTAAAATTAACAATAACAAGTAATTTTTGTTACATTTCTTTTCACCTCCGGAAATATTTTAATTGTATTTTTGTTTAACCGATCATTACTAAATATACGACCATGTTTTCTAAAGGACAACTTATTTTTGCATTATTATTTTTCATAACCTTTGTTATTGGTATATCGTGGGCTTATTTAAAAGATAAAAAAACAAATACTTTTCTATTTAAAGGTAGTTACAAAATATTGGTTTTTGCGCTTTTTGTTTTTTTTGCCCTTTTTGGTGTTGTTAAAATGAAAAATCATTTTTTTCCTTAAATAGTTAACCAATAGTTAATAAAGACTATTTAATCTGCTCGTATCAGACCAGGCAAGCTGAACAAAATCCTGCAATCTTACGTTCATTCAGGCTACCGTTATTGGACTCCGCATAGTTAATTCTTCGATGTAATCAACCGCACTTTCTCGACAAGCTCGTAATGACCCTGCGCGCAGTCATTTCGAGCTTGTCGAGAAAAATGTGTGTAAGCATTTTTTAATCAATTTTCTTGTAAATATCAGGTTGTATTTTTACTTATATAAAGTCTATTTACACATATCCCGGATAGGAAAAATAAAAAATCCCACATTTTATAAAATGTGGGATTCTTTAAATTAAGGCTAAAAAATAGATCTATAAATTCCTGATCGGATTATTGCTTTTTGGTATTTGCATTCCCACCAATACAGCCACACATCCCTCAGAGGAGGTTTCTGACGGCTTTACTTCAACAACCAATTCCTGAGAGGAATTAGAATAAAAATTCCAGAAATCTGAATTATCACCGGCAGTAGTACTATTATAAACTTCGGTACTGTTTTCATCCAGCACTCTAAAACTTACTTTCCCAACAGATTTCTCTGAACTGATCTGTAGTTTATAATACAATCCTTTATAAAAACTCAAATGAATTTCTGCCGGTTTCCCATCAGCGATCGTAACGTTATTTATTTGTCCGTTATGAGTATAAGGCGTTAATTTAACGATCCCTGCCTTTACTATAGATTTGCATTGTGCTATACCAGAAGTGCTGATTGCAAATGATAAAACACATACAGAAATTAATATAATTGTTTTGTTCAGTGATAATTTCATTTTGCTTTATATTAGGTTGTTAATTTATTTCTTAATACTTCTACTTTTTCCTGTATTGCTTTTAATTGCTCATCAGATACCTCAAATGAGGTGTTTGCACCAACGCTCACCATAGCTTTATCTGCAGAGGCAACAGCCACTTCTTGCTTTGGTTTCAAAGTATCGTATATTGCAGCAATTTCTTTAATATCAACTAACAGCGTAGCAATTTCAGGATCAGTTTCAAATTTCTCAAGCATCTTGATCAGATTTTTCACAACTTTTTTCTGACTTGCAACTAATCCAAGAACCTCTGCATTCTTTGATTTTCCAGCCATATTAGTTATAAAATGCATCCCTTCCACCCAACCACCTGCTGTGATCAAAACGGAAGTATTGTTTCTTTGATTTTCTTTTAAATACAAATAGGCATCCACACTGGCTTCAGATACAATTTGCATAATAGAATCTGAATTATTTGGATTAGCTTTCAACCTTGCAGTCATTGATTGAGCAAAATCTCCATCAATACCAAGAGCAGTTGTAAGCTCATTTACATTTTTCAAATAAAAATTTATATCCTGATTTTCCTTGTACAGCAAGCAAAATGACAGATCAGCTGAATAAGTTCCAAGGTTTACAGATTTCGCAAAAACTGAATTATACTTCGAAATGTTCTTTGCAGGATTCAGGAGTGCCTTATCGAACGTAGCACCTGACATTTTCAAAATAGTAAATGTTTCGATAGGTGAAGGTATATTATATAATTTGCTACCAAGCTCCGACCCTGAAACTGCACTTGTGCTAACTGAATCCACAGCCATCTCCGTTGAGGTCTTGGTTGATTCACCACAACTCATCAAAGAAATAACGGCAGTAAATAATGAAATGTTCTTTATCGTTTTATTCATTTTTTAAATTGTGTTTTAAAAAGAAT
Organism: Bacteroidia bacterium; assembly: GCA_030654175.1. Taxonomy (GTDB): domain Bacteria; phylum Bacteroidota; class Bacteroidia; order 2-12-FULL-35-15; family 2-12-FULL-35-15; genus 2-12-FULL-35-15. The sequence goes on along the minus strand of JAURXZ010000008.1, from coordinate 111,961 downwards.
TTAAATCTTGTTTGTAACAAAATTAATAATATTATCGGAATACTGAAATATTTTCGGTTTTATTTAGTTTTTTAATTAAAACTTATAGAACAGCAGTTTCTTCGTTTAAACAATTGCTTATCTTTATATTATGCGTTTACGGGCTATCCTGATCTTTAAGTCATTATCTGTTTTTAGTGTATGTTTAGCTGCAACTGCCTCTGCGCAATCAATTGATGACAAGGTCATTAAAACCTCTGTTTTTTCCTTAGAAATTCAATCAGCAGATGAGCCTTCCCTTCTTAAAAAAATCAACTACAAAAAAACATTTCTTACTGAATCAGAACGGGACAAAGAACTAAAGAACGTGTTGTTTGCCTGTTTTGACAAAGCCTATTTAACGGCCTCTTACGATAGCCTGATCGTGGACTCCCTACATTTAAAAGCTTATTTAAACCTCGGTTTACCATATAAATGGGCACTTTTAAAAAATGGAAATGTAGATGAAGGTGTACTAAGTGAAATTGGTTATCGTGAAAAATTGTACAACGATCAACCTATTTATTATAAAGGAGTTAAACGTTTGCAGGAAAAAATAATTACGTATTATGAGAACAATGGTTACCCCTTTGCTTCTGTAATGCTTGATAGCATTGTTATTTCAGAAGGAACAATCAAAGCGCAACTAAAACTTTCCAAAAATTCGGAAGAAAAAATTGATAGCATTATAATAAGAGGAACAGCTAAGATCAGCCCTGTCTATCTCTACAATTATCTGGGGATCAAACCAGGTAATTTATATAACGAATCGAAATTAAAAAAAGTAAATGCCCGTATCGCAGAGATCCCATTTATCCGTTCTTCTAAGCCTGCAAACATCCTGTTCACCAATAAATTTAACAAACTAATATTAAATCTCGAGAAAAAGCAGGCAAGCCAGTTCAATGGTATCATTGGTATTTTACCGGACAACAACACAGGAAAAATAATGTTTACCGGGGATGTAAGTTTAAAATTACAAAATGGATTGGGAAGAGGAGAATTGATCGATTTGAATTGGCGCAGGCTTCAAACTCAAACCCAGGACTTGAAATTACGTTTGGTCTATCCCTTCGTACTGCGTTCTCCATTTGGTGTTGATTATAATTTTAAGCTGTATAAAAAAGACACTACCTTTTTGGATATAAATCAAAACATTGGTTTACAATACATTTTTACCGGTGGAAATTATTTCAAAATATTTTATAACAATAAAACATCAACACTGCTTTCTACAAAGGGTTTAGAATATTCGACCACACTGCCTCCCAATGCTGACATTCAAAATAACATGTACGGGATCGGTTTGAAATACGAAAAACTGGATTACCGTTTGAATCCTCGAAAAGGCTTTTCCTTTTTAGGAAATGCAAGTGCCGGAACAAAAAACATTAAAATAAATCACAAATTAAATCCTGTAGTTTATGAAAAATTAAAACTTAATTCCACACAATACAATGCCGATATGGAGGCGAGTGTATTCATTCCGGTAATGGATAGAACCACTATAAAGGCTGGAGTCCAGGCTGCATTTTTATATGGCGAAACTATTTTTCAAAACGAATTGTTCCGAATCGGTGGATTAAAAACCTTGCGTGGTTTTGATGAAGAGTCCATTTACGCATCTGCATTTTCCATTTTCACATTGGAGTATCGGTATATCCTGGAGCAAAATTCTTATTTATATGTTTTTGGTGACGCTGCTTACTATGAAAAAAATAGTATTGGTAATATTGTACATGACAGCCCTATTGGGTTTGGTGCCGGGATAAGTTTTGAAACTAAGGCCGGGATATTTTCCATCAATTATGCTTTAGGCAAACAATTTGATAATCCAATTCAGCTTAGAAGCGGTAAAATTCATTTTGGCATTGTTAATTATTTTTAATTGTTTAAATTTATTGGGCGTTCCCCTTTCTACCTCACCCCCTACCCCCTCTCCAATTGGAGAGGGGATTAAGGGGTGAGGTAAAAAGGGGCGGGCTTTTCGCTTCAATCTTCCCTTCCGCCTGCTGGCGGCAGGGAAGGATTTACGCTGCAATCCCTAATGCAACAATTACTATTCAAAGAGCATTAACTATTCCAACATAATTCTCACAAAAACATTCCAGTTTTCAATTTACTTTCCCTAGTGCTTCTTCGTGTTCTTAGTGCCTTAGTGGTGAAACTTTCCATCTACATCACAAAGAGCATTAAGTTTAAACAACCTACCAAATAATTCACTAAATTAGCCCTTCGTAAAAAAAATATCAATGGAATTTTTATTTATAGCAGTAGGTTGTGTTTTTGGATTTGTAATTGCTTTTTTGTTTTTTAAATCAAAACAAAATGAAGGCAGTGATACTTCTGCGCTGGATAATAAAATTATTGTACTTGATAAAGAAAAGCTGGTGCTGCAAACCAACATGACCAATTCGGAAAAAGAAAATCAACGAATTGCGAATGAATTAAAAAATACCAAAGAAGAATTATCGGCAGAATTAAATTCTGAACGTGAAAAATATCTGAAGGACATTAATATTGAAAAAGATAAATTAAGCAAAGCGGAAAGTCGCCTTGCTAAAGCTGAACAGGTGTTTCAATCGCAAGAAGAAAAATTCACCACTCTTAAATCCGAGCTCGAGAACGTCCACAAAAAATATACCACGGAGTTTGAAAATATCGCCAATAAAATATTGGACGAAAAAACACAAAAATTTACTGATCAGAATAAAAACAACCTCGAGATCATTTTAAATCCATTAAAAGAAAAGATAAAAGATTTTGAAAGTAAAGTAGAGAAGGCCTACAAGGCAGAGTCGGATGAGCGCATCACGCTGAAAGCTGAAATAAAAAACCTGGTTGATCTGAATAAACAAGTGAGTGAAGATGCTAATAACCTTGCTAAGGCCCTAAAGGGTGATAATAAAAAGCAAGGTAACTGGGGTGAGGTTATTTTGGAAAAAGTATTGGAACGTTCCGGACTGGTTAAAGGACAGGAATATCTAACTCAATTCAGCACCAACAATAGCGAAGGTAGTCGTATTCAACCGGATGCAGTTATTAAACTTCCGGACGACAAACATGTTATTGTGGATGCAAAAGTATCGTTGATAGCTTATGAAGCCTGTGTGAATGCTGCCACTGACGAAGAGCGTGAACGATTCACTAAAGAGCATCTTTTGTCAGTTCGCAACCATGTAAAATTATTAAGCGGTAAAGAGTATCAATCGTCAGCTGATTTTAATACTCCCGATTTTGTATTGCTTTTCATTCCTATTGAATCATCCTTTAGCATTGCAGTACAAGCCGATCAGGAGCTTTTTAGTTATGCGTGGGACAGGAAAATTGTGATCGTTAGCCCTTCTACCCTATTAGCTACCTTACGTACCATTGCATCGCTTTGGAAACAGGAGCGTCAAACAAAAAATGTAATGGAAATTGCAAGACAAGGTGGAGAATTATATGATAAATTTGTTGGCTTTTTGGAGGACATGCAAAAAATTGAAAAAGGAATTGAAGCATCCGGGAAAGCATATCAGGATGCAATAAACAAGCTGAATACAGGAAGTGGAAATCTGATCCGGAGAATTGAGAACATTAAAAAATTAGGTGCAAAAACAAATAAAGAGAAACAAATTCCATCTAAGTTTTTGGATAACGATGCTCCTTCACAATTATTTATGGAGGGCCCTGAAGCATAATGAAAAAAACATTTCTATACCTGGCTTCCCTGCTAATAATCGCATCTTGCGGAACACCGCGCAAAACAAGCAGTACAAGTACACAAAACACTTCTTACAAACATGATGCAAATACCATCCACCCACTATTCACTGTATTTCATGTAAGTGATAGCATTTCGGAATTACATTTTAAGATCAGCAGCAAAGAGCTCTTATACATGCGTCCCGATGGAATAAATTTTTATTCCAATGTATTAATCTCCTACCGTTTGTTAAGAACTTATGATTCCAAAGAAATCCTGGACAGTTCCTCTGTACGCCTTGTAGATATGAACAATGACGATTCGGATAAATCCCTACTTGGAAAAATTGATATAAAAGCACGATCTCAAAATACTTATTTTTTACGCGTAACTGTTGCTGATCTGAACAGGAATATTGATGTAACAACAGTTATTCCGATCGAAAAAGATAATGATCTGAACCGCCAGAATTTTTTAGTGAAGTCCAAAGCAACTGATGCTCCACTGTTTCGTAACTATGTAAAAACAAATGAAGAGGTTATAATTAATTACAAAGCAAAAATTGGAGTAAATCTGTATGTACGCTATTACGACCGGGATTTCCCTTTAGCCTCACCGCCTTTCTCAGTGACGGATGCAAGGCCTTTTCAATACAAACAGGATAGTGCTTTTACACTTCAATTATCAGCGGATGGCAGTGTTAACTTTACTCCACAAAAAAAAGGTTTTTATCATTTTCAGTTGGACACATCAAGACGTGAAGGCCTCACCTTATTTAATATTTCAGATGTTTTCCCTGAAGTAAAAAAAGCAGAGGACATGGTACCACCATTACGGTTCATCACATCCAAGCAGGAATACGATGAGTTAAAAACAAGCTCCAATAAAAAAGCCGCCATTGAAAAATTCTGGATGAACAGCACAGGAAACCAGGACAGGGCAAAAGAAATAATCCGAAAATATTATAACCGTGTACAAGATGCCAACCTATATTTTACTTCCTATTTAGAAGGCTGGAAAACTGACAGGGGAATGATCTATTTGATTTATGGTTCACCCAATGTGACCTATAAAACGGCCAATTCAGAAACATGGATCTATGGCGAAGAAAACAATATCAATTCACTTTCTTACACATTTTCAAAAACAAATAACCCATTTACAAACAATGATTTCACGTTGGACCGCTCTGTTGTTTACAAACAATCATGGTATACTGCCGTTGATATCTGGAGACAAGGAAGAACGTATTTACAAGACTAATTAGAAAAAGAGACGAGGGACGAAAAGGGACGAGAGACGAGTGAATTGTAATAGGAAACGACCGCCCCCCGCCCCTATTCGCCATTCGCCCCACTCAAATAGAAGCAACTAAAAAATAAAAATATAATGCAAACCAAACAACAAAGAAAAGAAGAAGATAGTTTAATATTTGGCTTAAGACCTATTATTGAAGCGGTACGCGCAGGTAAAGAAATTGACAAGCTACTAGTTCAATCAGGTTTAAAGAGTGAATTATTCTCTGAATTGATGGGAGTGTTGAAACAACATAATGTTGCGTTTCAATATGTTCCTGTTGAAAAACTAAACAGACTTACCACTAAAAATCATCAGGGTGTAGTAGGATATATTTCAGCGATTACTTACCATAAAATAAAAAACATTTTGCCGGGTATTATTTCAAAAGGTAAAGCACCATTACTGTTGATCTTAGACAGGATTACCGATGTACGTAACTTTGGTGCAATAGCACGTACAGCAGAATGTTCCGGTGTTGATGCCATCATTATTCCTTCACATGGTGCAGCACAAATTAATGCGGATGCTATGAAAACTTCTGCCGGTGCATTAAATAAAATTACTGTTTGCCGTGAAGATAATTTAAAAACCGTAATTGATTTTTTAAAGGAGTGCGGTGTACAAATTGTGGCCTGCACCGAAAAAACAAATGATTACTATTTCCAAATGGACTTTACTGTACCCTCAGCTATTATAATGGGTTCGGAAGAAGATGGAATTTTAAATGAATATCTTCAAAAATCTGATGCTAAAGCTAAGATCCCATTGATGGGTGAAATAGGCTCCTTGAATGTTTCGGTTGCGGCTGGAATCATTTTGTATGAAGCGGTTAGTCAAAGGATGGTGAATTAATTTTGTTTTTTTTTTATTTTCAGGTTTAGTATTTGTTTGCTTAATAGTAAACAAATATTAATTCTAATAAGCCCCTAATACAACAAATAGGTCAATCTAATTGAGCTTATAAACTGTTGTGACAATTATTAGTTAAGACACAAGGATAACAAATTGAATGAAAATTATTACTTGGAATTGTAACGGAGCATTAAGAAAGAAGTTTGAAAATCTTTTAGACTTAAACGCAGATTTGCTTGTTATCCAAGAATGTGAAAACCCCGCAGAAACAAAAGACACAAAATATACCGATTGGGCAGAGAATTATTTATGGATTGGGGATACAAAAAATAAAGGACTTGCCGTTTTTGCAAAACAAAATATTGAATTGCAAAATTTGAATTGGTCAGACAAGTACAAAGACCATAGAGTAAAACACTTTTTACCATGTTCTGTAAATGGACATTTTGATCTCATCGCTGTTTGGACGCATCAAAACAACTCACCAAATTTTGGCTATATGGGCCAGTTTTGGAAATACTTGCAAGTGAATAAAAGTAAATTGAATAATTCGATAATTGCGGGAGATTTTAACAGTAATTCAATTTGGGACGAATGGGACAGATGGTGGAACCATTCTGACGTAGTGAATGAACTTAAAGAGATTGGAATTGAGAGTCTTTATCATAAGTTTACAAAAGAAGAACAAGGTAAAGAATCACAACCTACATTTTATTTGCACCGAAATTTAATGAAACCGTATCACATTGACTATTGTTTTGCTTCGCCAATATTCACTAACAAAATTAAAAATGTGACTGTTGAGTCTTTTCAGAAATGGAAGCATTTAAGTGACCATTCACCAATAATAATAACTTTTGACGAATGATAAAAACAAAAAAAAGGCTGCCCTAATTTGACAGCCTCTTTTTTGAATAAATAAATAAGTGATTATGCTTTTTTTACATTAACTGCATTTAGTCCTTTTTTACCTTCCATTAATATCATTACTTCACCATTTCCTTTAGTGATTATAATAAATGTAACGTTTTCTCCAATTTCAAACTGGACACCAGGACGAACGGTAAATTCCATGTCTAATCCAGTTTCACTGTTAGTCACAAATCCGAATCCTTTTGCTTCATTGTAAAACTTTACTACCCCATTTTTCATGGCATTAGAAGCAAAGGAAATTGTCATTAAAAATAAAAGGCAAACAACAACTTTAAGAATGGAAAAATGTTTTTTCATAATTTGTTTTTTTTGTTAAATTTTATTTAATTTTTTTTGCAAAAATATGAAATATTACACTCTCATAACAAATGGAAAAAACTATTTCAGGGAATTTTAGATTAGAATATTTTCTATATGCCAATTGAGAAGCTATTTTTTTTACTCAATGCCTATATAATTGGGGCTTGCCGATAATTCGACAAAAAAGAAAACGAGCAACTAACAAAAAACATGTGAAACCTAAAAAGTTTCATATATTTAGGGTGTAAACCCTCACAAAATCTGATTTTAAGAAAATATAAATCTAAAAAATGAAATTAATTACTTTTTTATTAACCATTCTAATAACTGTAAACCTATACGGACAAGAGAATCCGGAAGCCACAGCAAACGCTAATTTCAAGAAAATACAAATTGGTGTTAACTTTTCACCTGATTATTGTTTTAGAACTTTAAAAAATAATGATGGAAGTGCCACAAGTGACATGATTTTAAAATTGCGAAATGACAATGAAACAGGTAAATTAGGCTATACAACAGGACTAAATATAATCTTCAATTTGAATAAAAATATTGGAATTGGAGCGGGCATTCAATACTCTAACAAAGGTTATCAACTTAAAATGGAAGATCTAACCTACGGTTCAATGATCGACCCAAGAAGAGGCTTTACTAACAATCCATCAGGCGCAACAATTGCAAGCGCTAAATTTATCTACAATCATCATTATATTGATATTCCTTTAAAAGTAAATTTCAATTTTGGTAAAAAGAAAATTCGTTTTATTACAAGTGTTGGTGTGGCAACTAATATTTTTATTACAGAAACAAGCACAAGCGTTTTAAAATATGATGATGGAACAAAAGATAGGGATACTCAGCAGACTACCTACAACTATAACAAAGTTAACGTCTCTCCTTTCATCAGCGCTGGAATTGATTGGAAATTTAACGATAGAAACAATTTAAAAATCGAACCCACCGTAAGATATGGTGCATTAAAAATAATTGATGCCCCCGTAACAGGCTATCTTTGGAATGCCGGACTAAATATCAGCTACTATTTTGGGTTAAAATAAAGCCCTGTAAGGCAGGCCATTTTCGTGTTTCAACTATTTTCTTTAAGATTGTGACAGCAAAACATTTTTTGAAAGTTAAATAAGAATGCAAGCCCAAAACATGAATATGAATTTTTTCAATAAAAAACATCTCCCATTCATCACACTTTTTTTAATCGTTTTCATTTCACGTATCCCCTTTCTATCTGCAGGTTATGGTATTGAAGAAGATTCCTGGGGAATAGCATTAGCTGCATTTCATACAAAACTTTCAGGGATCTATGAACCATCCCGTTTACCGGGGCATCCTGTTCAGGAATTAATTTACTCTGCTTTGTGGGGAGCAGGGCCAGTTGTATTTAATGGATTGTGTGCGTTTTTTAGCGCAGTTGGTGTCGTTTTTTTTGCATTAATTTTAAAACACCTTAGCTTCAAAAATTTTTTTTACGCTTCCTTAGCATTTGCCTTTGTACCTGTTTATTATATCAGCAGTACCTATACCATTGATTTTGTCTGGACACAGGCTTTTATACTCATCAGCTTCTATTATTTACTCAAAAACAAATTGATCGTTTGCGGGATTTTTCTTGGTCTTGCCATTGGTTGCCGTATTACAAGCGGAGCCATGCTATTGCCTTTTATGATCATCATCTGGCAGAATAATCATCCAAAGCAGAATATTATTCTGCTTTTAAAAATCGCTGCTCCAATGGCTTTAGTTACAATAATTGCTTATGCACCTATCATACAACAATTCGGACTTTCCTTCTTTATGTATTACGATCAATTCCCTTATCCTCCCCTCTCCAAAGTACTGTACAAAATGACCTTAGGAGTATTTGGTGTTATTGGTGTAATAGCAATTGGAATAGCGCTGTTAGCAATTGTTCTGAAAATAAAAAATCAAAACTTCGGTGCAGCTTTTGAAAATAAATTAGATAAAAAAATAATCATTGCAAGTTTTGTGATCCTTGTTTTATATACCATTTCCTATTTTCGTTTACCGCAAAAATCGGGTTATATGATCTCGATTATACCATTTGTAATTTTACTTTTCGGATATTATCTGAATAGCAAAAATTTTAAATTAGTATGCACTGCTTTTATTTTATCGTCTTTTATTTGCAGCATTAATCTCACCGATAAACTAAGAGGCGCAAGCTATTCCAAGTATGCAGTAGTGTTTAATACATCAGGACAGGAACTCTTTTTTGATCCCTTTTCCGGACCAATATTCTCTGACTATTCAAAGCGAAAACAAAAAATGAAATTTACGGAAGACCTGATCCGGAAAACAAATACGATCAAAACCAAAACGGTAATTATAGCAGGTTGGTGGTACAATGAAGTAATGGTGGAAATGATTGCGAAAAATAAAAATAAATTCGTTACTTTTGAGTCATATATTGATGCTAGCAAAATAAGTAAATACGTTGCAGAAGGTTTTGAAATAGTTTATTTACCTGAACAAAAACTATATAACGAACTTATGTATAAATCCAAATAATATTTTAATTAAAAAAAGCAAATGAACTATTTTTTTAAAACTACCAGCACCATTGCAATTGCAGGATTATTCTGCATCAATGTAAGTGCACAAACCGATAGAAAAGACAAAGCTCAGTTTAAATCAAGAACCAATGATTTTTATGAGCAAATAAAAAAAGGCAATGAGACTTTTGGTGAGCAAAAGAAAACCCCTCCTCTTGCATTCCGTATGGATCATTCAGGAATGGATGTTCCTAAATCGGCTGCTGAGTTTAAAACGGTATTTTCTCAAAAGCCTGAATCGCAAGGTGAAACAGGAACTTGCTGGTGTTTTTCCACAACTTCTTTTTATGAATCGGAAATTAAACGTTTAAGCAATCAGGATATCGCACTTTCTGAACTTTATACTGTTTATTTTGAGTATGTTGAAAAAGCAAAAGAATTTGTCCGTACACGCGGCACCTCTTTGTTTGATGAAGGTTCAGAAACAGGTGATGTTGCTAAAATGATGAAACTATATGGAATAGTGCCATTGGAAACGTATACCGGATTGAAAGTAGAGCAACCGTTTCACAACCATAAAAAAATGGTTGAAGAAATGAGAAATTACCTTACATACGTAAAAACATCTAACCAATGGAATCCGGAGCAAGTAACGGCTACAATTAAATCGATCATGAATTTCCATATCGGTGAACCTCCTGCATCAGTATTGGTTGCTGGTAAAAAGATCACACCTCTTGAATATATGAAAACGGTTGCAAAATTAAATCCTGATGATTATGTTGATGTAATGTCGTTAATGGAAAGTCCATACTGGACCAAAGCGGAATACAAAGTGCCTGATAACTGGGCGCATTCAGCGGATTATTATAACGTGCCTTTAAATGATTTCATGAGCACGATAAAAAAAACAATTAAAAATGGTTATTCCATTTCAATTGGTGGTGATGTTTCAGAAAGCGGAATGGACAGTAAATCAGGTATAGCTATGATCCCGACTTATGATATCCCTTCAGCGTATATTGATGAATATTCACGCCAGATGCGTTTTTCGAATGGTTCAACAACGGATGATCATGCAATGCATTTAGTAGGTTATGCCGAAAGAGCGGATGGCACCTGGTTTTTAATTAAAGATTCGGGTAGTGGCGGACAGAATAATCAATCCGCTCCGGGATATTGGTATATGCACGAAGATTTTGTTAAATTAAAAATGACAACTTTTACTATTCACAAAGATGCCGTTAAAGAAATTTTAGCTAAATTTCAAGAAAAAAATTAATCATTAATTTTCATTTAAATCAACCTATGCCAACAATTCAAAAAACATACGAAATGAATGCAACACCTGAAGAGGTTTTTAATGCATTAATAAATCCTGATCTTATCCAGATATGGTCTCGTGATGAAGCTAAAATGAGTGATAAAGTGGGTGGATCCTTCTCTTTATGGGGTGGACAAATGTTCGGCATAAATTTAGAAGTGGTACCTAACCAAAAGCTGGTTCAGGAATGGTCGTACGATCAGTGGAAAGAACCTTCTAAAGTTACGTTCACTATTAAAACAAAAGGAAAAAAAACGATCATTGATCTATTGCATGAAGATGTGCCTGAGAAATCTCTGAATAGTATTTCGGATGGTTGGGATGCTTATTATTTAGGGGCGATGCAGGAAATGTTTGAAGAGGTAAAATAATAAAATAAAGCTTTGAAAAAAATATTAATAACTTTTGCAGGCATTACCCTGTTTGCTGCATGCGGGAATCCGGATGCGGATATTAAAAAATTCAAATGGCTTGAAGGCAGATGGGAAGGCGTTGAAGGCGACATGAAAACATTTGAAGAATGGGAGCCTATTAAAGACAATGTGATTGAAGGTATTGGAGGCGTTACTGCTGATAATGATACGATGTTCTCTGAAAAAATCAAGATCGAAATAATAGACGATGAATTTTATTATGTGGCTGCTGTGCCCGGAAATCCAAAAGCTGTTGCTTTCAAATTAAAAAAATCCGAAAATAATAGCACCACTTTCGAAAACCTCGAGAATGATTATCCGCAGCGGGTTATTTACACACTAAATGCTGATGGATCTCTTTATGCGCGTATAGAAGGCAGAAAAACAGGAGGGGATTCTAAACAAGAGTTTACTTTCAAAAAGGTGAAATAAAAAGATAGAACACGGATAACACTGATGCGACTGATGGTTCGGTGGAGTTTATCCTGAGCTCAGCCGAAGGGCTCACCATAGCTTTCGCTGATCTTTTTCTGTGAGTGTCTGTTTAACCTTCTTGTCACCTGTGTTCTATTTCGGATTAGATCTTTCTATTAAATTTTATTTTCATGAAAAAATACATATCCGCTGTCATCGTTTTTGCATTCTTAATATGCACTGCAGGTGCTCAAACCTGCCAACAGAATAAATACCACCCTGATCAACACAAATCAATATCGCACGACCTACAAGTGCAAAACGCAAATTCAAAAAGCGACACATTCGATATTTTAAATTATACGATCAACCTTAACATTACCGATTTTACTACAAATAAAATTCGCGGAAATACTCAATTAAAATTTACACCTAAAATTAATGGAGTAAATAAATTGAGTTTGGACTTCCTGGAGCTGACCATTGATTCCATTGAGATTGGCGGTACAAACCTCACTTACGCATACGATGACACATTGTTGCAAGTGAACCTTCCGATAGTATATAATGTAAACGACACCATTTTATTAACTGTTCATTATCAGGGAACACCTCAGGGTGATCCGACAGGATGGGGTGGATTCTATTTCCAAAGTGGTTATGCATATAATTTAGGTGTTGGCTTTGGTGCAAATCCACATACCTATGGACGTGTGTGGTTTCCTTGTTTCGACAATTTTGTTGAACGCTCCACGTATGAATTTAATATTACCACCAGCAATGGAAAATTAGCTTATTGCAATGGATATCTTGCAAATGATACAACAGATGGCAATGGAAACCGAACCCGCAAATGGATATTGAATGAGCCAATACCAAGCTACCTGGCCTCTGTGGCTGTTGCCAATTATACAGAGGTAAACCAAATTTACAATGGCATCAATGGACCCGTACCTATTATTTTAACGGCCCTTGCAAGTGATACAACCAATGTTAAAAATTCATTCGTTAACCTGAATACAGCACTTTCTACTTTTGAAAACCGCTTTGGACCTTATATGTGGAATCGCGTGGGATATTGTATGGTTCCCTTTGATGCTGGAGCAATGGAGCATGCAACAAATATCGCTTACCCAAAAGCAACAGCTGATGGGTCTTTAAGTTATCAAACATTGTATGCCCATGAGTTATCACATCATTGGTTTGGCGACCTGGCCACCTGCAAAACGCAGGAAGATATGTGGCTAAATGAAGGCTGGGCGCGCTATTGCGAATTTCTATTTACAGAAACCTTAAGCGGCCATACCGCTTATCTGAATACAGTGAGAACCAATCACGAAGACAATTTGCATTTTAATCATGTGAAAGAAGGGGGATATTTAACACTTTCCAACATTCCTTTTGAATACACTTATGGTGATCACGTTTATAATAAAGGTGCCGATATTGCTCATACCATGAGAGGTTATATGGGCGACAGTTTATTTTTTCATTCTGTAAAAACATATTTGTCGCAGAATAATTACAACGATGTTTCAAGTGCCGATTTCAGAGATGCACTCACTGCTGCAAGCGGAATGGATATGACCAACTTTTTTAATGATTGGGTATTTAGTCCGGGATGGAGCCATTTCTCTGTAGATTCATTTTCTGTGGTGCCAAACGGTCCCAATTATAATGTATCCGTTCATGTAAAACAAAAATTAACCGGAGCCCCCAATTATCATACAAATGTACCTCTTGAACTTACTTTTAAAGCAACTGACTGGACAGAGCAAACACAAAACATTGTAATGACAGGTGCGAATGCTTCCTTCAATTTTACTGTTCCTTTTAACCCGGTATTTGTTGCCGTAAATATGGGCGAAAAAATTAGTCATGCTGTTGCACCTGAATACAAAAAAATAAAAACAACAGGTACTGCTAATTTTATTAATGCTAAAATGAATATTACCGTGCAAAGCATTACAGATTCAGCATTTGTGCGTGTTGAACACAATTACACTACTCCGGACGGCTTTAAAGGATTTGGTCATCCTTTTCGTTTATCACCAAACCATTATTGGAAAGTAGATGGTATTTTGCCGGCTACTTTTAAAGCGAAAGCAACACTCAATTATGATGGCAGAATATTATCCTTTTCAGGTAATAACTGGTTAGATAATAATTTAATAAATGCTTCAGAAGATAGTCTTGTATTGATGTATCGAAAAAATGCAGCTGACGACTGGATCGTATATCCTTATTTCACTAAAAACATGATCAGCAATGCTAATGATAAACGTGGATTAATTACCATTGATACATTAAAGCTGGGAGAATACACCTTCGGCATGAAAGATTATACAATGGGTATTCAAAACAAACCGCTTGCTGATAAAATGCCGGAAATCAAAGTGTTTCCAAACCCCACAAAAGACCTGCTGACCGTGGACTTAGGAGCATCCTCCATAAAAATACCAAACAATGCTATTTTAACCATTACTGATACTTCAGGAAAGATCACTTACTCAGAAAAACTTGCTCCGCTACAAAATACTGTAAACCTTAAAACATCTGCATACAGCAGTGGTGTGTATTTTATCAGTATAAAAGTGAACGATGCTGTTGTTGCAAAATCTAAATTTGTTGTGGCGCATTGAGTTAAAATTACGCAGGCGCGAGTGAAAGCTCTCGCTCACGAAGGCGCGAGTGTCCCACTCGTGCCGATTATTTACAAGCATCCTGCTTAATGTATTAAGAAAAAACATGTCGGATAAATATAAAACTGAAGAAGGCAAGTTATATTATGTTACTATAACAGTAGTAGGTTGGATCGATGTTTTTACACGAAAAGAATATGTTTATGAATTGATTAAAAACATCCAATATTGTCAGCAAAATAAGGGATTAGAAATTTATGTTTATGTGATAATGAGTAATCACATTCACATGGTGGCCAAAGCAAAAACAGGACGATTAAACATATTGCTCGGTCATTTCAAAAGTTTTACCTCGAAAGAATTGATTAAACAAATTGAGCAAAACCCACAAGAAAGCAGAAAAGAATGGCTGATGCACATGTTTAAATTTTTCGGAAGAGGGAATAGTCAAAATGAAGAATATCAATTTTGGCAAAACGGAAATCATCCTATCGAATTGTGGAGCAGCGCAATGATACAGCAAAAAATAAATTATCTTCACAACAATCCTGTAAAGCAAGGTATTGTGGCAAAACCGGAAGACTATTTATACAGCAGTGTAAATGAATTTAGTGAAATAAAAGTATTAGAATTATAATTGAATTTATAAATTGGCAAGATGCCAGCCAATAATTGGCACGAGTGAAAAACACTCGCGCCTGCATCGTTTGAATATAGTGGCAGGATGCCAAATAATAATCGGCACGGGTGTAAAACACCCGCGCCTGCATAGATCTAACATGATTCTTATTTATGGGATATAAAAGCACACAGGAATGTATTGATGATCTGGAAAAACATGGACACCTCATCCGTGTAAAAGAAGAGGTTAGTTCAGAATTAGAAATGGCTGCCATTCATTTGCGGGTATTTGAAAACAAAGGTCCTGCCCTCTTATTTGAAAATATCAAAGATTGTAAATTTAAAGCAGCATCCAATCTATATGGTACTTTAGAACGCAGTAAATTTATTTTCAGAGACACGATCGAAAAAATAAAAACACTTATTGATCTAAAAAATGATCCTTTAGAAGCACTCAAACATCCTTTTAAATATGCCAATGTAGGACTTACAGCCTTTTCGGCTTTACCAAAAAGATCAAGATTTAGTAATCCTGTTTTACAAAATCAAATTACAGTTTCTCAATTACCACAAATTAAATGCTGGCCAAATGATGGTGGAGCTTTTGTTACGCTGCCTCTTGTATATACCGAAGATATTGACAAACCGGGTGTGATGAAATCCAATTTAGGAATGTACCGGATACAATTAAGTGGCAATGATTATATTCCTGATAAAGAAATTGGATTACATTATCAGCTGCATCGCGGTATTGGTGTACATCAAACAAAATCAAATAAAAAAAACGAAGCACTTAAAGTAAGCATCTTTGTTGGCGGTCCCCCATCGCTTACACTGGGTGCTGTAATGCCACTACCAGAGGGCATGAGCGAATTGACTTTTGCCGGAGCATTGGGCAACAGAAGGATCCGTTATACATACGATGATGGTTTTTGTATTGCCTCCGATGCCGATTTTGTTATTACCGGTGAAGTATTTCCAAATGAAAACAAACCAGAAGGCCCTTTTGGTGACCACTTAGGATACTATAGCTTAAAACATAATTTCCCTATGATGCGGGTTCACAAAGTGTTCCACCGAAATAATGCAATATGGCCATTCACCGTTGTAGGAAGACCACCTCAGGAAGATACAAGCTTTGGTGCATTGATCCATGAAATAACTGGAGCCGCTATTCCAAAAGAGATTCCCGGATTAAAAGATGTTCATGCTGTGGATGCATCGGGTGTGCACCCTCTCCTATTGGCTATTGGTAGCGAGCGTTACACACCATACAGCAATGAACGTAAACCACAGGAAATATTAACCATTGCCAACCATATTCTTGGTTCAGGGCAATTAAGTTTAGCAAAATATTTATTCATTATTGCAGGAGAAGATAATCCAAAACTTACTACGCACGATGTGGCAGATTATTTTACCCATGTGCTTGAACGTGTTGATTGGAAAAGAGATCTGCACTTTCATACACGCACCACAATTGATACACTCGATTACAGCGGAACAGATCTGAACAGCGGAAGCAAAGTGGTGATAGCAGCAGCAGGAAATAAATTACGAGAACTTGCAACATCATTATCTGAATTAAATTTACCCGATAATTTTCGCAATCCAAGAGTTGTAATGCCCGGTGTAATTGCTATTGAAGGAAATAAATACACAGACGAAAAAGTTTCAAAAACTCAAATTGAAACACTCAACCAACTTTCAACTTTGAACTCTGAACTTTTAACTGCATTTCCTTTAATTATTATTTGTGACGATAGTGAATTTGTTTCTCAGAATTTGAATAACTTTTTATGGGTAACTTTCACAAGGAGCAATCCGGCAAACGATATTCATGGCATCAATAGTTTTGTTGAGAACAAACATTGGGGCTGCAAAGGTTCATTGATAATTGATGCACGCATCAAGCCACATCATGCGCCTCCATTAATTAAAGATCCCGCAATTGAAAAACGTGTGGATGCATTAGGAGTTAAAGGAAGATCATTGCATGGAATTATTTGATTTTTTGTACTATCATTGATAAAAAGGAAGGTTCACCACTAAGGCACTAATAACACTAAGAAACACTAAGAAAAATTAAGAAAAATATTAATTAGCTCAATTTTCCGGTGTACCTTTTGCGTTAGGGATTGCAGCGTAAATCCTTTTCTGTTTAGAAAAGATTGAAGCCCTCCGGCTTCGCTCAGGATAGACTCCAAGCCCGCCAATTCTTTTTCAAGAATTGGAACGCCTAAATGAAAATAATAATCTTCTTGAAAAAACGTGCTTAAAAAACAATCTTAGTGTACCTTTATTGTCTTAATGATGATAAAAAAGATCATCAGGCATATTATTTGAGTATATATTGACATAAAAATAAAATTATGCAAACTATTGACAGAAAAAGATCTCCGGCATTTAACACGGTAGAAAAAATAGAAATCATAAAAGCGAGCGAACAACGCTTACGAAACAAAATCCCTGTTTATTCAATTAATGCAGGCACTCAGGAGCTTATTAAAATTGAGTTTTTATTTTCAGCCGGAATGTACCAGCAGGAGATCCCATTGCAGGCGGCAACGGTAAATACCATGCTGGAGGAAGGTACTTCTCAATTAAATGCCGCACAAATTGCCGACAGAGTTGATTATTATGGGGCATTTCTTGAAACCGGTGTTTCACAGGACAGTGCATCTGTAGTTTTATATACACTCAACAAACATTTAAGATCCACTTTGCCTGTAGTAGAGCAGATCATCAAAGATTCGGTTTTTCCTCAGCATGAACTGGATACGCATATCAGAAATAAAAAGCAAACATTTCTGGTGAACAACCAAAAGGTAGCCAATGTTGCCCGTAAGCGCTTTACAGAACTGCTATTTGGCGAAAAACACCCTTACGGAATAAATGTAAAAGAAACAGATTTTGATGTCATCAACCGCTCCCATTTGAATGATTTTTATTCCAGATTTTATCGGTCAAATAATTGTAAAATTATTATGGCGGGTAAAGTGGATGATGATGTATTAAGCTTATTGGATAACCATTTTGGAGGTAACGACTGGAATTCAATTAGTGATCTGAGCACCAAGAGCCTGCCAATTATTACAACCGCAGAACGTGAGCAGCTGATCCTAAAGGAAGATGCCATGCAATCGGCCATCCGAATAGGTAAAGTGATGTTCAATAAAACCCACCCTGATTTTCAATCGCTGCAGGTATTGAATACCCTTTTTGGCGGTTATTTCGGCTCCCGTTTAATGTCAAATATCCGTGAGGATAAAGGCTATACCTATGGTATTGGTTCAGGGATAGCTTCATTACAAAATTCCGGTTATTTCTTTATCTCTACTGAAGTTGGAGTGGATGTATGTAAAGATGCAATTAAGGAAATATATTTTGAAATGGATCGTTTACGTGAAGAGTTGGTGCCTGAAGATGAGTTGGAATTGGTCAAAAATTACCTTTCAGGTATGTTTTTAAGGAGTGTTGATGGTCCTTTTGCCTTGGCAGAGCGCTTTAAAGGTATCATGGAATACGGTTTAGGCTATGATTATTTTGATAGATACATTGCAACCATTAAGGCGATTTCTGCATCTCAACTAAGAGATCTGGCAAATACCTATTTCGATAAAAATAGTATGATAGAGTTGGTTGTGGGAAAAAAATAAAACAATTTTGCAATAAGCAATTTTAAAATTGTCAATTAAGTGACATGAAAAAGATAAAAAAAGATGCGTTCTCTGCTGTTCCCCGCTCCATTTTTAAAGGAGTTTGGAGCATGCGCTGTCTTTTGATCTTGATGCTCTTTTTCTCCCCTTATTTTATTTCCTCCCCCTCAGGGGCACCAGGTGGCGCTCTTTTCGCATCCCATTTAATGGGAGGGGAAATTACCTGGGAATGTCAGGGTAACGGACAATACATTTTCAAACTTAAGTTTTACCGCGATTGCAATGGAATCAATACACCTACGGTTGTTTCCTTATCGGTATTCAATCACCCTATTGTATCATCCATTACTTTAACACTACTTTCACAAACTGATATTTCACCGGTATGCAATGGTGCAGGCCCTTCCATTTCATGCACCAATGCCGAAGGGCAACCCGGTTGGCCTACAAGCAGCAGTCCCGTTGCCGGTGCAGTGCAGGAATCGGTATTTCAGTCGGCACCAATAACATTGAATGGAATTCCATCTCCGCAAGGCTGGATCTTTGCATACTCCGATTGCTGCCGTAATGGCTCTCTTACCAATCTGCAAAACGCTAGTTCTTATGGGTTTACGTTACGTGCAGTAATGTATCCGTTTAACGGACAAAATGCAAACCTATGCTTTGATTCATCCCCCACCTTTTTAGAAAGCCCGAGCACAGTAATATGCCTTGGATCACCTTTTAAATATAACCACAATGCCTATGACCCGGACCTGGATTCACTTTCATTTAAATGGGCCGAACCTTTAGATGATTTTACAGGTGTTTATGCCCTTGGAACAAATCCTGCTCCTATACCTTTTACAACAGGTTATACCTATGACAGTCCTTTACCTGGAACAGCCCAAAATTCAGGAAATGTTCCTGCATTTATCAACCCTGCGAACGGTGAGATCTCATTTACATCAAACACACAAGGGTATTTTGTTACTAATGTTAAGGTAGAAGCCTGGAAATGCGGCACTTTGGTAGCAGAAATATATCGCGAGATCCAGGTTGTATTATTGCCATGTGCAGTTAACAGTACACCCACGGTGACTTACACCTCTTACCAAACCACGGTACCTGCGGGCACCCTGGTTAATTTCACCTTAAATGGAAGCGATCCGGGGGTACTTGCAGACGGGGTTACCCCTCAAACAGTCACAATAAATGCCTCAGGAACACAATTTGGAACCGACTTCACAAATGCCTCTTCAGGTTGTTTAAATCCACCGTGCGCAACGCTATCAGCCCCGCTACCTGTTTCTGCTCCTAATAACATGTCTACCGTTTTCAACTGGCAAACCACCTGCAACCATATTTCTTATAATGCCAGCTGTAATACCGTATCCAACACCTATACGTTCGTATTCAGGGTAAGAGATGATTTTTGTCCTGCTCCTGCCGAAAACATTTCAACCGTGGCTATTACCGTTCTTGCAACCCCTATAGCTGCATCACCTCAGCCAAATTGTGTATCCGTTTTGTCAAATGGTGATGTTACCCTCACCTGGTCAATTCCTGCTGATCCGGATGGTACGTTCAATGGTTATCTTATTTACAAATCAAATGCTTTTGGGGGGCCATATACACTGCTCGACAGCGTATTAACATTTAGCCAGACTTCTTATACACATATAGGCGCAAATGCCAATACTGCTCCTGTTTATTATCACATTCAAACACGCTCCGGATGTTTTGGCCTGGTGCAAACAGCAGCCGTTGATACTGTAAGTTCCATGTATCTGAATGTAACTAATCCCGGGAACGGAACCGCATCCTTGTTCTGGAATGAAGTTGCTGCACCCAATGTACCTACATCCAGTGGCATTTATTCTATTTACGAAGAATATCCTGCCGGAACATGGACATTAACGGGATCAACAACCAATGTAAATTTTTTAGATTCTATTTTTGTTTGTAACGGAACTATTAATTACCGGATTGAAATGGCCGACAATACCGGCTGTACCTCTGTATCATCCATTGATGGAGGTACCTTTCAAAACATCATTGTTCCCGATGTACCGCGTATTGACACCTTAAGTGTGGATGATTCCAACAACGCGCTGATGAACTGGAATGTAAGCCCCTCAGCTGATGCGGCAGCGTATGTAATTTATATATTTAACGGCACAGCCTGGATTCCTATTGATACGGTGCCTGGAATTAACAATACCAATTATAATTATTTATTATCCAATGCCGGTTTAGGTTCTGAGCAGTATCGCCTTGCAGCCTATGATAGTTGCGGGAATATCAGCCCTTTGGGTACGGTTTACAGTACCATGTATTTAACATCAATACCTGAAATTTGTAACCGTAGTGTAGTGTTAAACTGGACCGCCTATTCAACTTTAGGCACCGGTCTGGCTACTTATCGAATTTATCAATCGATGGCAGGCTTAACCGGCCCCTTTACAGAAATTGCAACAGTACCTGTAGGAACATTAACGTATACGGTTTCTGCACTTGCACCACTTACCACCTATTACTATAAGATAGAAGCCGTGGATAGTTCAGGTACAAAAACTGTTTCTTCCAACAGGATAGCTTTTTATTCTGCAACACCTCTTCCTCCTCAATTTTCTTACCTCCGTAAAGTAAGTGTGCTTGATCCAAACCAGGTGGATGTAACCTGCCATATTGATGTTTCGGCTGCTACTTTAAATTATAAAATAATGCGTTCATACGATACCATTGCAGCCAATTATGTATTGGTAGGTTCAGTTCCTTCAAGCGCTGTAAGTCCTATTGTATATAACGATACCAAGGTACTCACCGACAATTACAGCTATTATTACAAAATAATAAATGTAGATAGTTGTGGTTTCGATGGATTGCAAACTAATATTGGCAGAACAATATTGCTTTCAGCCTTAAGCAATAGCTTAACAATGGAAAACACACTAAGCTGGAACGATTATGAAGGCTGGTCGGGCAATGTTGTATCCTACAATATTTACAGAGGAATTGATGGCGTTATGGATCCAACACCAATTATGAATTTACCATTTTCAGGTTCAGGAGCAAATAGCTATACCGATGATGTTTCAGCGTTATTAAGTGGTGAAGGTGTATTTAATTATTATGTAGAAGCGGTGGAAGGCATGGGAAACATATACAGTTTCAATGAATTCAGCTTATCTAATATTGCTGAGGCATACCAGGATCCGAGGGTATTTATACCCAATGCGTTCAGGCCGGAAGGAGCACTAAATACCGTTTTTATACCTGTTACCACTTATGTTGATTTTACAGAATATGAATTCTCGGTTTTTAACCGTTGGGGATTGCAGGTATTCTCTACCAAAGATGTGAACCTTGGTTGGGATGGAAACCATGGTAGTAAAAAATGCGAATTAGGTGTTTATGTGTATTTAGTGCGTTTTAAATCTTCGAAAGGTGAGTATATTGATTTTAAAGGCTCTGTAACGCTTTTGAGATAATAATATCAGCCTTCTGCCTTCCTTTCCAGGTCTAAAAAACAATCCGGCAGAGATAAACCACACAATATCAAACCTTTGCAACAGCAAAGAAATTCCTATTCAAAATTTCAAACAAAGCAGCCTCTAAATCCTTTTGAGAGTGGGCCTTAACTTCTTTTAGTGATCTTCATCACTTTATCATTTTTCTGTTTTTATTATCTGATTTAAACCGATAATGAAGTGTACCTTCGCCCTGCTTAAAACAAATCTTAACCCTTAATCATTTATGAAAATTAAAAAACTACACCTTGTATTATTTACCCTTGCTATTTTTAGCTTTCAATTTTTAATTCAAAAGGCCGAGGCTCAGGTTTGTTTTTCTCCTAGTACCAATTTTCCGGTAAATTATAATTCTAATTCTGGCGTAAGTGCAGATTTTAATGGAGATGGCGATGCGGACTTGGCAATAATTTTCACCAATGATAGCAGTGTCGCAATATATTTAGGTAACGGAGCAGGGAGCTTTGGGGCTGTTACTAATTTTACAGTAGGCCTTTCTCCTAATTCGATTATTACTGGCGACTTTAATGGTGATAACTTTGTAGATCTGGCAACATCTAATGAGTATTCAAACAATTTATCAGTAATATTTGGCGATGGTACAGGCAGTTTTAGTGTGGCCACAAACTTTGCCATAACTGGTATTCCACATTCTTTGACAGGTGGAGACTTTAATGGAGATAACAAAATCGATTTAGCCACAGCGAATTGGGGTTCACAAAGTATATCAGTATTTTTAGGCGATGGATTAGGCGGCTTTGGCTCTGAATCTAATTTTTCAATAAGTGGTGATTCCTATTCCATCATAAGCGCTGATTTTAACGGAGATAATAAAGCCGACCTGGCCACAACTATTTCTATTGATAGTATTGTAGTTATTTTACTTGGTGATGGTACTGGTAACTTTGGTGTTCCTACAAATTTTGGGGTAGGCAGTTATCCTCTTTCGCTTATCAGTGCTGATTTCAATGCAGATGGAAACACCGATTTAGCTACAGCGAATAGTGGAGTTGACAATGTATCAATATTGTTGGGCAATGGCTTAGGTAGTTTTAGCGTTGCTGTTAACTTTGATATAGATTCTACTCCTAAATCTATTATTAGTGCTGATTTTAATGGAGATGGATATTCCGATTTGGCAACAGCTAATCATTTTCCAAACAACATATCTGTGCTATTGGGCAATGGCACAGGCAGTTTCGCCCCTGAAATAAATTTTATGGTAGGCAATGGCCCTGTATTTCTTATTTGTGCTGATTTTAATGGAGATTTAGAAATCGACATTGCTACAATTCATAATTACTCAAGTTACATATCGGTATTATTAAATTTTCCTCCGCCAGTTTTATTAATTACCAGCCCCGCAGCTGTATGTTTTCCGAATACAATAAATATCACAACAGGCTCTGTAACTGCAGGAAGTACGGGAGGTGGCACATTAAGCTACTGGACAAACGCAGTTGCTACAATCCCATTATTATTACCAAATGCTGTTCCAGCAGGAATATTTTATATAAAAACAACTGCCACAGGCGGGTGTGCAGATATAAAGCCGGTAACAACAACTGTTAACCCACAACCTACCGCCTCCTTTACTGCACAGGATGAAAGTTCAACCCTATATTGTGACGGTTCAATTATCGCTAACTTAACAGGAGGCACCGGAACTATTCAAGCACAGTGGTTTGATTCGAACCAAATCCTTTTATCCTCTACAAATTCTATTGACTCCCTTTGTCAGGGATCGTATACATTGAATTTAATTGATGGAAACCTTTGCACAAACACCTTTACACAAACTCTTCAGGCAGGACCTATACCTCCAACACCTCCTGTTTGCCTGATAACGGTGGATCCCACCAACTCTCATAACATAGTTGTTTGGGAAAAAACAAATCTGGATTTGACTGTCATTGATAGCTTTGTGGTTTACCGCGAAATAACTACCAACAACTATCAACCCCTTGGTACAGTTTCTAAAGATTCTCTGAGCACATTTGATGACTTTGCTGCTAACCCTGCAACTACAGGATACCGGTATAAATTAAAAAGTAAAAACACCCAAGGTGTATTATCGCTTTCCTGCGATTACCACAACACCATATATTTGAATAATAATGGTGCTAATTTCAATTGGACACCTTATCAAGTTCAAAATAACACGACCCCGGTATCTACATATAATGTATATAGAGATGACAATTCAAACGGCAACTTTATATTGATAGGTAATACAACAGGTAACCAATTTGGTTATACGGATATACAATTTGCGTCTTTCCCCGATGCCAGTTATTATGTGGAAGCAGTGATGGCAGCAGGTGCCTGCCAACCGACACGTTCAGACTTTACCGCCTCACGTTCCAATGTAAAACACTTTGGAGCGGCCGGAGTTCAGGAATTAAACAATCATACAATAGTTAACATTTACCCGAACCCAGCCGGAAATACACTTAACATAACTGGTATTACAGGTAAAGCTACTCTTTTACTATATGATGTGGTTGGTAAATTAGTAATGGAAAAAGAAGTGGAGAATAATACTATCCTAAATACAAGCAATTTGGTGGACGGAATCTATACGCTTTTAACAGAGAGTAAAATGGGAAGATCGTTTAATAAAGTGGTGATAAGCAGGTAGTTAAACAAAGCGGTATTATGCAGGTTTTAAAGCATAATTTTAATTGATATTACATCTCAGAGTAAACCACCAGATAAAAAAACTGAAACAAAAAGTCAAAAACAGGCCATATTTCACTTAAAATGAACTAGTTATGAAAATTAAAAAACTACACCTTGTATTATTTGCCATTGTTACTTTTCAATTTCAAATTTTAACTCAGAATGCAGAGGCACAGGTGTGTTTTTCTTCCCCAACCAACTTTTCGGGAGGGTCTGGCCCCCTTTCAGTTACAAGTGCGGATTTTAATGGTGATGGTATTGTAGACATAGCAACGGCTAATAATGCAGGCACCATGTCAGTATTACTCGGTAATGGAACAGGTGCATTTGGTCCGGCAACAGACTTTAGCGGAACCGTTCCGGCTAATTTTGTTATAAGTGCAGATTTTAACGCAGACGGCAATGCTGATCTAGCAACTACAGGATGGGTAACTTTAGGCAATGGTGATGGAACTTTTAATACTCCAATTGGCTTTTCCTTCGACACAATCGGGTTTAATGGTTATACCCCAATATCAGTGGTAAGCGCTGATTTTAACGGTGACGGAAAAATTGATCTAGCAACAGCTAATGCAGGTGGCTCAGGCAGCGTATCAGTATTATTGGGTGACGGAACAGGTAACTTTGGTACTGCCAATACTTTTGCCGCAGCTTATTCTTCTTATTCAATAGCAAGTGCCGATTTTAATGCAGATGGAAATCCTGATTTGGCCGTAGCCAGTCAAAATGTTAACAACAATGTTTCGATATTTTTGGGTGACGGTAATGGGGGATTTGGTCCTACAACCAATTTTACAGTTGGTGGTTATCCACATGCTATCATTACAAGTGATTTTAATTCGGATAATAAAGCTGATTTGGCAATATGTTATCAAACTAGTATCAATAAAAAAGTTATAGCATTATTAGGTAATGGAACTGGAGGATTTACTGCCGCGACAGCCGCAACTATTGGCGGTGATCCTTATTCGCTGGTTAGTGCAGACTTCAACTTTGATGGTAAAAAAGATCTGGCAGTAACCCTTCGCTATAACGGCACTGTTGAAATATTAACCGGGTTAGGAACAGGTAACTTTAGTACTCCAACTATTTTCACTTTGGGCAATGATCCTTGGGCAGTTACCAGTGCTGATTTTAATTCAGATGGCAAAATCGATTTGGCAGTGACCAATTTCGGGGATGACAACACTTCAATTTTATTAAATATTTTACCCATCGTTACGGCTAACGCAAGTGCAACAACCATTTGCTCGGGAGCATCTCTAACACTTACTGGTGACGGTGCTGATTCTTTTACCTGGACTGGAGGCGCTATAGATGGGGTAGCATTTACAGGACCTACAACACTCACAACCTATACAGTAACAGGAACAACTGCAGGCTGTTCCAATACGGCAACAAAAACAATTTCAGTAAATCCAGCACCAACAGCCACTTTCACAACACAAGATGAAAGTTCTACTTTATATTGTGACGGTTCAATTACAGCTGATTTAACAGGCGGTACAGGTACTATTCAACCAGAATGGCTTGATGCTAATCAAATTCTTTTAGCCTCTATTGATTCTATTGGTGGGCTTTGTCAGGGCACCTATACCTTGAATTTAATTGACTCGAATCTTTGTACCAACACATACACTCAAACTATTCAGGCAGGACCAATTCCACCTACACCTCCTGTTTGTTTGATAACTGTTGATTCCAGCAATACTCATAATATCGTTGTTTGGGAAAAAACTAACCTTGATTTGACAGCAATTGATAGCTTTATAGTGTATCGTGAAATATCTACCAATAACTACCAGCCTATAGGTACGGTTTCAAAAGATTCTCTTAGCACATTTGATGACTTTGCTGCCAACCCTGCAACAACAGGATACCGTTATAAATTAAAAAGTAAAAACACACATGGTGTAGCATCGCTTTTCTGCGATTACCACAACTCTATATATCTGAATAATAATGGCGCCAATTTCAACTGGACCCCTTATCAGGTGCAGAATAATACAACGCCTGTATCAAATTATTATATTTACAGAGATGATAATTCAACAGGCAACTTTATATTGATAGGTAATACAACAGGTAATCAGTTTGGATATACGGATGTACAATTCGCTTCTTTCCCGGATGCGAGTTATTATGTGGAAGCATTAATGGTAGCAGGTGTCTGCCAACCAACACGCTCAGATTTTACCGCTTCACGTTCCAATGTAAAGCACATAGGAAGTGTAGGGATACAACAATTAAATAACCATTCAGCAGTAAACATTTATCCGAACCCGGCCGGCAATACGCTTAACATAACAGGTATTACCGGTAAAGCGACCGTTTTACTATACGATATTGTTGGTAAATTAGTATTGGAAAAAGAAGTGGCGAATAACACGATCCTAAATACAAGCCATTTGGTTGACGGGATCTATACGCTTTTAACGGAGAGTAAAATGGGAAAATCGTTTAATAAAGTGGTGATAAGCAGGTAGTGAAAAAGGAAGTTTGAAATGAATAAAAAAAGTTCGCTAAATGCGAACTTTTTTGTTAAATAAATAGTGCCTGTAACCCAATTTTATAAATGTG
Source organism: Bacteroidia bacterium (assembly GCA_030654175.1). Taxonomy (GTDB): domain Bacteria; phylum Bacteroidota; class Bacteroidia; order 2-12-FULL-35-15; family 2-12-FULL-35-15; genus 2-12-FULL-35-15. The sequence goes on along the minus strand of JAURXZ010000008.1, from coordinate 84,496 downwards.
ATGATGATGATTTCATTGATATTGCCGCGTTAGGGATTGAAACGTAAATCCTTTTCTGTTTAGAAAAGATTGGAGTGAAAAGCCCGCCCTTTCTTTTTCAGAAAGGGAACGCCCAGATAATTTAACTTTAAATTATATAGATAATCAACACTATTCCAAAACAGTAACATGCCCTTTGTACTCCACGTTGTTTAGATCCAGCACATAAAAATAAGTGCCACTCTCCACTTTTAACCCGGAAGTTGTTCGTCCATCCCATTTATTATTGATACTTGAGGAGGCAAATACAAGGATTCCCCAGCGATCATAGATGTTTACATTGAAGTTGATCAAACTTTCGCCACTTAAATTTATTTTAAATACATCGTTAATACCATCCCCATTTGGAGTAAATACATTTGGTATTTCTATGGCAGGACAGGCAATAACAGTATTGGTTTGTGATACAGTTGGTGTTGCACAAACTGCATTTGATGTAAGAATAACGCTGATGGTTTCTCCATTCATAAATGCTCCTGAAGAATTATAAACAGGAGAATTTGTTCCTACATTAATACTATTTCTCTGCCATTGATAAACAGGCAATGTTCCACCATTTAAAGGAGATGCTGTAAAAGTTACTGCCGGACTTATACATAATGCATTAGTTGCTGTAGTAGAGATACTTACAGACGGCACAACCACTGAATTAATAATAATATTCAAACCATTATCAGCGCCAGTGGCTGCAGGTGAAGAGCTAATTACTCTGAAAAGATAACCTGTTCCAGCAAAGGATCCACAAGGTATCACACACGAAATAGTGCCAGCATTAGATGTACTTACCAAAGTTCCAATAGTTACAGGTGCTGCAAAACTGCCGACCGAATCGGAAACTTGCCCGGTATAACTATTACCGGCAGTGAGGGTTCCGGTGCTTGAAAAAGGTATATCTATAGTATCGCAGGCGCAGTAAGAGCTTGCCGTTAAAGCGCCTGTTGAAATTGCTACACAATTTATAACCGTATCAGCCTGAACTGATATGGGGGCTGCACAAGCAGCATTAGAAGTTAATATAACACTAACAATATCTCCAATGTTCAATAAAGCGCTCGTGGTGTAAACAGTAGAATCGATTCCCACATTTACTCCATTTATTTGCCATTGATAAATGGGTACTACTCCACCATTAGTTGGTGTGGCGGTAAATATAACAGTAGTATCCGTACATATAATTCCGGATACAGCTGCTGTAATACTAACAGAAGGAACAACAGAGGAATTAATTACTATACCTGTACCATTATCAGTACCGATAAAGGCCGGGCTTGAACTTGTTATTCTAAAGAGATAGCCTGCTCCTGCCGAAGTTCCACAAGGTAAAATACAAGAAACGGAATCAAAATTGGAAGTACCGGCCAACGTACCAATAATTACAGGCGAGGCGAAACTACCAGCTGCATCAGACATTTCCGCGGTATAGATATTACCTGCAATAAATACTCCAACACTTGTAAATGGTATGTTTAGGGTACCGCAGGCACAGAAAGGACTTCCCGATATAGTTCCGGTAGTGACCTGAGATTGAGCATTAAATGAATAAAATGAGAGAACCAATGCACAAAGTGCAATGATATTTATTACCCTTATTTTAATAAAAGAATGACACATTCAATTTGAAAATTTGTTCATGTGAAATAGCCTGAACTGAAAATGAACACAATACTTGCCACGAATTAAAGGCGTTTTTGGTTTAAATTCGTTAATTCGTGGCCATTTCCTGACTTAATGGACAGACGCGAATCAGGCTTTTAAAAATCCTAATATCTTTTCAACACTATCTTTAGCATCACCATAAAGCATTTCAGCATTTGGTTTGTAGAATAAAGGATTTTCTACACCAGCGTAACCAACCGACATAGAACGTTTCATTATAATAACTTTCTCCGCTTTCCAGGCTTCAATAACCGGCATTCCATAAATAGGGCTTGACGGATCATCCTGAGCTCCCGGATTAACAACATCGTTTGCACCAATTACCATTACAACATCTGTTTCAGGAAGGTCTTCGTTTATCTCGTCCATTTCTAATACAATATCGTAAGGTACGTTTGCTTCTGCTAATAATACATTCATGTGACCTGGTAAACGACCGGCAACAGGGTGAATAGCGAATCTTACTTTTTTTCCTGCTTTTTGTAATATTTTTACCATTTCATAAATTGGATACTGTGCTTTTGCAACAGCCATTCCGTAACCCGGTACAATAACTACTGATCTCGCTTCTTTTAACAGATCAGCAACTTCTTCATGATTTAATGCAGTTACTTCTCCTTCAATAGCAGTTGCTTCACCCGATGATTTAACCGTGCCAAAGCCTCCAAGTATAACGGAGAAAAAAGACCTGTTCATTGCTTCACACATGATGATAGAAAGAATTGCACCCGAACTACCAACCAATGCACCTGTTACAATTAATAGATCGTTACCTAACATAAAACCTGCAGCAGATGCAGCCCAACCCGAGTAGGAGTTTAACATAGAAACGACTACCGGCATATCTGCACCACCAATTGCCATCACTAACATTACACCAATAAAACCTGCAATAGCTGTCATTATGTATAAGTACATCATTCCATCAAGACCTTCAGCCCCTGCAAATAACACACCCAATACAATAGACGCAAGTAGCATTAGTATATTAACTGCATGTCTTCCGGGGTACAACAAAGGCTTGCTCATGATCTTACCTTCTAATTTACCCCAGGCAACAATAGAACCTGTAAACGTAATTGCACCAATGAAAACACCAATAAATACTTCCACTAAATGGATGGTATGTTCTGTACCGCTTAATGTATGAGTTGCAGGATCAAGGTATGAACCAAAACCAACAAGTACCGCTGCTAAGCCAACAAAACTGTGTAAGATGGCAACCAACTGAGGCATGGAAGTCATTTCAACCTTACGTGCCAACAGTGTTCCAATAATTGCGGCTACTGAAATAGCACCAATAATATAAACATGGCCTTCAACACCTTTACCCAAAACGGTTGCAAGTACAGCGATAGCCATACCTACAATACCATAAAACACACCTCGTTTGGCGGATTCTTGTGAGGATAAACCTCCCAAACTTAAAATGAACAGAATACTTGCAAATAAATAGGCTGCTGTTTGAATTTCTTTTTCTATAAAGATCATATTTCCTGATTTAACTCCTTTATTATTTTTTATTATCTGGTTTGGCTGAAGCTACTGCTTAGTTATTTTTTAAACATTTTCAACATACGGTGAGTAACCACAAACCCTCCAACAATATTGATGCTGGCAACCAAAATAGCAACAGATGCTAAAACAGTCATGACTAAAGAACTTGATAGATCAGCTTTAGTTTGTAATAGACCGCCAACGATGATGATACCGCTAATAGCATTGGTAATAGCCATTAATGGAGTGTGAAGTGAATGAGATACATTCCATATCACTTGCCAGCCAATGAATACGGCTAATACAAACACTGTAAAGTGTTGCATAAATTCGCCCGGAGCAAATTGTCCCATAGCTAATAAAAGCGCACCAATTACACCCAATTTAATAACCATGGATTTTGCTTCTTTTTTATTTTTTCTTTCAGAAACAATTTTTGGATCCTCCACTACAACCTCCGCTGCCTTTGTTTTTGTAGGACTAACAGGAAGTGGCGCTGGTGGCCAGTTAATTTTACCATTATAAGTTACCATTGCTCTTGACACAACGGCATCTTCCATATCAATTTTCCACTTTTCTGCTTTACCCATGTCATCTAATAAATGACATAAGTTATTTCCGTATAACTGCGAAGCCTGAGTAGGAAGTTGATTTAATTTACCAACCATAGTAACTCCATTGTCGGTTGTATAAACTTCTCCGTTCCTGGTAAGATCACAATTCCCACCAGTTGATGCGGCTAAGTCAACAATAACCGAACCGGGTTTCATGGCAGCAACATGATAATCCATCCACAATTTAGGAGCGGGTCTGCCAGGAATTTGTGCGGTGGTAATAACGATATCAACTTCTTTAGCTTGTTCTAAAAATAATTTCATCTCTGCTTCGATGAATGCCTTACTCATTTCTTTTGAATAACCGGATGCAGTTGCACCGTCTTCATTAATTTCAACAGTTAAGAATTGCGCACCCATCGATTCGATTTGTTCTGCAACTTCTTTTCGTGTATCAAATGCTCTTACAATTGCACCTAACGAGTTAGCAGCACCAATTGCTGCCAAACCTGCAACACCTGCTCCAATTACCAATACTTTAGCAGGTTCTACTTTACCTGCAGCTGTAATTTGTCCGTTAAGAAATCTTCCAAAATAAAATGAACCTTCTATAACAGATCTATATCCTGCAATGTTTGCCATTGATGACAATACATCCATTTTTTGGGCTCTGGAAATACGAGGAATCGCATCCATAGCAATTGCATTTACTTTTTTATCCGCTAATTTTTGAAGTAAGGGCTGATTTTGTGCCGGCCATAGGTAACTAAGCATTACCAAGCCTTCTTTCATCATGTCAACTTCTTCCATTGCAGGTTCTTTTACCTTTAGTACAATGTCTGATTTGCCATATATATCGGCAGCTGTAGCAACTATTTTAGCTCCGGCTTCTTCAAAATCTTTATCAGAAAAATTTGCTTTTAATCCGGCATTATGCTGAATATAAACTTCAAATCCTTGTTTCTGAAGTCGTTTAACGGTTTTGGGAGTTGCCGCAACCCTTAATTCATTTGGAAAAATTTCCGATGGAATTCCTACCTTCATAATTTAACTATCTTAAGTTTGATGTTTTTCAAGAACAAAATTTTTAAGTAAATAAAAACTCTTAATTTTTCTTACTCTCTAACTATCTATTCTCTATTTTTCTAAGCCCCGAAAGTAGTAAAATAATAGTTTAAAACAAAAATATGAGAAATTTGCATTTTTAAAGAAGTAGAACATCCTATTAAGTATTGTATTTTTACGCAAATTTTAAAAAAAATGAATAAATTTATTGCCGGCATCCTGCTTATTATAACTATTGATTCCTGTCAGATAAAAACGATGGCACAACAAACAGTCCGCTATGTTGCTTTAGGCGATTCATATACTATCTGTACTGGTGCAAAAGAAGAAGAATCGTGGCCGGTTTTGCTTACCAAGCATCTAAAAGAAAATAATATTGACATCGAATTGATCGCGAATCCTGCCGTAAACGGAATGACCACTCAGGCTGTGATCGAATATGAATTACCTGTACTCGATAAATCAAAACCCACATTTGTTACATTACTGATCGGAACAAATGATTGGGTGGTAGGTGCTGATTCTGCTATGTTTAAGAAAAAACTTATTTATATTATAGATCATATACAAAAACAATTATCCGATAAAAACAAATTGATCCTGATAACACTCCCTGATTTTAGTGTAACACCTTCAGGCAAAAATTATAGCCGTGGACGTGATATTTCAAAAGGAATTGCTGAATTCAATAAAATAATTATATCAGAAGCCAAGAAACGAAATTTAAAAACGGTTGACCTTTTTGAGGTCTCCAAAAGAATGGGAACAGAGCCTGATCTGGTTTCGACTGATGGTTTGCATCCTTCAGCTAAAGGATATGCTTTATGGGAATCACTTATTTTTCCTGTGGCAAACGAGTTATTAAAATAAGTTAAAAGAGAAAAAAGTCAAAAATCAAAACCTACTAAGTTAAAAAAAAGTCAAAAAATATACTATTTGCGTCTTTTGACTTTTGACTTAAAAACTTTTGACTTAAATTGATATCTTTGCAGCCAAATTCCACATAAATGGCACGTAAAGTCAAAGAAACAGACGATCTACCAAAAGTAAAATTAACTAAATCAGCCTTAAAAAAAGCATTACGTATTTTTCAATATGCCGGACAGCATAACTGGAAATTATATATAGGCTTGGTTTTTCTATTATTGACAGGGGGGACAGCTTTGGTTTTCCCCTGGATGCTCGGTGATCTGATAAAAAGTGTAGAGCTAAAAAGCTTCTCAAACATCAATGATATAGGCCTTTACCTGATTCTTGTCCTTATACTCCAATCGATTTTTTCTTATTTCAGAATTTATCTTTTTGTTAATTATACCGAAAATACCCTAGCCACCTTACGTCAGGCATTGTATGCCCAAATGATACGACTACCGATGTCGTTTTATGCTGAACAAAGGGTGGGTGATCTCAATAGCCGTATTTCTTCTGACATTTCGCAGTTATCCGATACTTTAACCACTACTATCGCTGAATTCCTACGACAATTCATGTTAATAATCGGAGGTATTATTTTATTGCTGTTCATCTCCCCTAAATTAACGTTTCTAATGCTGGCAATTGTGCCTGTAGTAGCTGTTGCTGCTGTTATTTTTGGACGATTTATCCGGAAAGTTTCGAGAGAGGTTCAGGATAAGATCGCGGAGTCGAATACAATTGTGCAGGAAACCTTGCAAGGAATTACAAATGTAAAAGCTTTCGCAAATGAGTATTTTGAGAATTTAAGATACAAAAAAAGCACTGAATCAATTGTTGTTACTGCCATACAAGGAGGAAAATATCGCGGAGCTTTTGCTTCTTTTATTATCTTTTGTTTATTTGGAGCGATAGTAGCTGTTATTTGGTACGGTGTTTTCCTTGCGTCAAAGGATCAATTATTTATTGGTGACCTGATCAAATTCATTCTCTATTCGGTTTACGTAGGTGCTTCATTTGGGGGTATTGCAGAGCTTTATTCTCAAATTCAAAAAGCGGTTGGTGCAACCGAACGCGTATTCGAAATACTGGATGAACATCCCGAAGACCTTGATATTACTACCGCTCAAACAAACATTACACGTGTTGAAGGTAATGTAGAGTTTAGAGATGTTGCATTTACATACCCTTCCCGCAAGGAGATCCAGGTATTAAAAAACATTAATCTTACTGCTAAAAAAGGTGAAACAATTGCAATTGTTGGACCCAGCGGTTCCGGGAAATCTACTTTAATAGGGCTGTTGCTGCGTTTTTATGATCCGGAGAAAGGAACACTTTTGATCGATGGGAAAGATGCAAAAAGTTATTCCTTAACAGAATTGAGAAACAATATGGCAATGGTGCCACAGGATGTAATATTATTTGGCGGAACCATTAGAGAAAACATCGCTTATGGTAAACCCACTGCAACTATTGCTGAAATTGCTGAAGCCGCCCGTAAAGCTAACGCACTGGAATTTATTGATACATTTCCTGAAAAATTTGAAACCCTTGTTGGAGAGCGTGGTATCAAACTTTCGGGAGGACAGCGCCAGCGTATTGCTATTGCCCGCGCAGTATTAAAAGATCCAAGTATTTTAATATTAGATGAAGCAACAAGCTCTCTGGATTCGGAATCGGAACGGGTGGTTCAGGAAGCACTGGATAAACTTATGGTAGGCCGTACTTCATTTGTAATTGCTCACCGATTATCCACCATCCGTAAAGCGGATAAGATCATTGTAATTGATAAAGGAAATGTTCGGGAAACCGGAACACATGAGGAGCTGATCCTTCAGGAAAATGGCCTTTATCGTAGCTTAAGTAAGTTACAAATGGAATTAGCTTAATAATGAATTTTGCAATTAACCAATTGAGCAGTAGGCAATTTTAAAATTAATTGAACAATAATTTAACGAATTAATTGCTTACTGCTCAATTATTTAATTGTTTTTTAATTGCCTACTGTTAAATTGTTAAATTGGTTTTTAATTGCCTACTGTTAAATTGTTAAATTGGTTTATTGCCTGCAAAATTGAGTAATTGTTAAATTGATATTCTTAACTTTACATACTATTTATTTACTTATTATATGGAAGAACAAGTTGTAATTGATTTAGAAGCTGAAAAAAAAGAAATACTAAAACGCTATCGCGGATTATTGCGTGCCTGTCGCAGAACAATTGAAAAAGGAGATAAACTTCTTATTCGTAAAGCATTTGATATTGCTTTGGAAGCGCATAAGCACATGCGCAGAAAATCGGGTGAACCTTATATTTATCATCCGATAGCTGTTGCCCACATTTGTGCCGAAGAAATTGGCTTAGGAACTACATCAGTTGTATGTGCCTTATTGCATGATGTAGTGGAAGATACTGACCTTACATTGGATGATATCCGTGTATCGTTTGGTGAAAAGGAAGCTAAAATTATTGATGGTCTCACCAAAATATCAGGAGTTTTTGACCAAGGCTCCTCCTTACAGGCGGAGAATTTCAGAAAAATGTTACTAACATTATCTGATGATGTACGTGTAATACTTATTAAGCTTGCCGACCGCCTTCATAACATGCGTACGTTGGATAGCATGAAGCGCGACAAGCAATTAAAAATTGCTTCTGAAACACTTTATTTATATGCTCCTTTAGCGCATCGATTGGGATTAAATGCCATTAAAAGTGAGTTAGAAGATCTGGGATTAAAATATACCGAGCCTGATAGTTACAATGAAATTCAGCAGCATTTAAAAGAGGCTGAACCTGAGCGAAAAAAATTCATTTCAAAATTCATTATTCCGATAAAAGAAATATTGGAAGAACAAGGAATGAAATTTACTATAATCGGAAGGCCTAAGTCCATCTATTCGATTAATAATAAGATAAAAACAAAAGGTGTTACGTTTGAAAATATATTCGATTTATTTGCGATCCGAATAATTATTGATACACCTACTGAAAACGAAAAGGCTGACTGCTGGCGCGTTTACTCCATTGTAACTGATTTTTATCATCCAAGCCCGGAGCGTTTACGCGACTGGATATCTACTCCAAAAGCAAATGGATACGAAAGCTTACATGCTACTGTGATGGGTCCTGAAGGGAAATGGGTGGAAGTACAAATTCGTACTGTCCGGATGGACGAATTAGCTGAAAAAGGCTATGCTGCCCATTGGAAATATAAAGACAGTGGTAATGAAAGCCAACTGGATGATTGGATCAGAAAGATCCGCGAGATCCTTGAAAGTCCGGAAGAAAATGCAATGGAGTTTTTGGATGATTTTAAACTCAACCTGTTTGCAGAAGAAATTTTTGCGTTTACACCTAAAGGAGAAATAAAAACACTTCCTATAAATTCGACTGCACTCGATTTCGCATTTGATATTCATACCAAAATAGGTGAAAAATGTATTGGAGCAAAAGTGAATCACAAACTGGTTCCGCTTAGCTATAAATTAAAAAGTGGCGACCAGGTGGAAGTGCTTACCTCCAGCAAACAAACGCCTAAGGAAGATTGGCTGGGTTATGTAGTAACAGCACGTGCCAAATCAAAAATAAAAAATGCACTAAAAGAAGAAAGACGAAAAGTAGCGGAAGATGGCAAGGAAATGCTGGAACGTAAATTCAATCATTTAAAAATTGATTTTAATCTTTCTAATATAAATGATCTTGCCAATTATTTTAAATTACCAAGTAGTCAGGAATTATTTTATCGTATAGCTGTTGGTAATATAGAGCTTAAGCATTTAAAAGATTTCAGCCAGGAGCATGGTAAGATCACTCATAAATCGGGAAGCATAAAAAAGGAGGAAACTACCAAATCGTTGGAACAGATGGTTACTACAGCTCGTGGTAAATCTGATATGCTGGTGATCGGTGAAAATCTTCAAAAATTTGATTATAAACTTTCACCTTGCTGTAACCCAATTCCGGGGGATGATGTATTTGGCTTTATTACTATCAGTGAGGGGATAAAAATCCACAGGGTAAATTGCCCTAATGCGATACAATTGCTATCAAACTATGCTTACCGGGTAGTTAAAGCAAAATGGACAACTCCTGAATTAATTTCATTCCTTGCAGGTATGAAAATTACAGGTATTGATGAAGTGGGCTTGGTAAATAACATCACTAAAATCATTTCAAATGAGCACAATGTAAATATGCGTTCCATAAGTTTTGACAGTAACGATGGCACTTTTGACGGAACGGTGATGGTATATGTGCATGATACAACTCACCTTACAGAATTAATGAAAAAACTTAAAACCGTAAATGGTGTGCTCACGGTTACAAGGATGGATGGGCAATAATTTAAGTTGGAAAGTTTAAAGTTGGAAAGTTTAAAGTTAGAAAATTCAAAGGTTATAGACATGGAATTTTCAACTTACAATTTACTATAAACAACTTTATAATAACCGACAAACTTTTAACTATAAAGTTTCTGACTTTGAACCGTTTTTTTCGTATTTTTATACCTTAAATATATTGCAATACTATGTCAATTGTTGATACCAGGGAAACCGTAAAACAAATTTTTGAGGAGTACCTTGCTAAACATGGTCATCGCAAAACACCGGAACGTTTTGCGATATTAAGTGAGATCTACTCTCAAGGTGGTCACTTTGATATTGAATCGCTTTATATTCAAATGAAAAACAAGAAGTATCGTGTTAGTCGCGCTACTCTTTATAACACAATAGAATTGCTTCTTAATTGCAGTTTAGTGACCAAGCATCAGTTTGGGAAAAACTTAGCTCAATTTGAAAAGTCATATGAGTTCAAACAACATGACCATTTAATTTGTCAGGATTGTGAAAAAGTGTTTGAATTTTGTGATCCACGGTTACAACAAATACAGGAAACAGCTGGTGAGATCCTTGGTTTTAAGATCGATCATCACTCTCTTAACTTATTTGGCAGATGTGGCAAGCTTGCAAAACATGGAACATGTGAACATAAAAAATTAAACGACAAAAAAATTTCATCCTTACCCTTTCCCGCAGCAGAGGAATAGGTTTCAGAAAAACAAATCCAATTAAAAAATATGCAGATTTGAAAATGCTTTTTTTAATTTTCAAATTAACAAATTAACTTATGGTATTCGAATACAAATCAAACAAGCTTAAAAACGTCAATCAATATCTTCTCTTTGGTGAACTCATCGATAGAAACCAAGCAAAGGATCTGCTGACAGAAATTGAGACAACTATTGCTAAAGGTGAAAACAAAATTCTGCTTAATCTTCAGGAATTAAAATATATCAATAGCAGTGGATTAAATGTATTTATTAATATTCTTACCAAAGCCCGTAAAGAATCCGGAGAGGTTGCTATTTGCTGCGTAAATAAAAAAATCACCGAACTATTGGTAATTACAAAGCTTGACAGCATTTTTAATGTTAGCGAAAATGAAGAAAAAGCTATTGAGATCTTGAATAAATAATACAATTTTTCAATTTAACTATTCGACAGTAGGCAATTAGGTAATAAGCAGTAGGCAATTTAACAATTTAACAATATCGGTGTAATCGTTTTATAATCGGTGTAATCTTTTTAAGATGAAAGTAGATGTATTATTAGGTCTTCAATGGGGAGACGAGGGTAAAGGAAAAATTGTAGATGTATTAACACCGAAATATGACATTATCGGGCGTTTTCAGGGCGGACCAAATGCAGGACATACATTGGAGTTCAATGGTATAAAACATGTGCTGCATACTATTCCTTCCGGGATTTTTCACGACAAAAAAATAAACGTTGTTGGTAACGGTGTGGTGATAGATCCTGTGATCTTCAAAAAAGAAATAGATGCCCTGGTAAAACTGAATGTTGATGTAAAATCAAAATTAGTGATCTCTAAACGTGCTCATTTAATTTTACCGACACACCGCCTTCTGGATGCTGCTTCGGAGGCAAGTAAAGGCAAAGAGAAGATCGGATCTACCCTTAAAGGTATTGGACCAACGTATATGGATAAAACAGGCCGTAACGGTTTGCGTGTTGGTGATATCGATAGCCCTGATTTTAAAAATAAATACAATGCCTTGGTTGAAAAACACAAGCAATTATTAAATTTTTATAATTACCAATACAACCTTGCAGAGTTGGAGCCAGCGTTTTTTGAGGGTATTGAAGTTTTAAAAAGTTTAAAGCGTGTGGAAAGTGAACATTACATTGATGAGGCATTAAAAAATAATAAAGCAATTTTAGCCGAAGGTGCTCAAGGATCCTTATTAGATATTGATTTTGGTTCCTATCCTTTTGTAACATCATCAAACACTATATGTGCAGGTGCTTGTACGGGTTTAGGAATTGCTCCTAATAAAATTGGAAATGTAATTGGCATTTTTAAAGCATACTGCACACGTGTTGGTAGTGGGCCATTCCCAACCGAACTAAATGATGAAGTAGGTGAGCAAATAAGAAAAACAGGTAATGAGTTTGGTTCTACCACCGGTCGCCCGAGACGCACAGGCTGGTTGGATCTGCCTGCCCTTAAATATGCTATTATGATCAATGGCGTTACTGAATTGATGATGATGAAAGCAGATATATTAAGCGGTTTTGAAACTATTAAAGTTTGTACTCATTATAATTATCAAGGTGAACAAATTAACTACCTGCCTTATGATTATTCTCCTGAATTGCTTTCACCTGTTTACAAAGAATTAAAAGGCTGGAACCAGGATCTGACAGGTCTTAACAGCCCGGATCAAATGCCTGAACAATTAAATGAATACATTGCATTTATTGAGCGTGAAGCTGGTGTCCCAATTTCAATTGTTTCTGTAGGCCCAGACCGCACACAAACATTGATGCGTAAAAAGAACACTCCCACTCCTGCCCTACCTTAATGCCTCTCCTATTAACCTCCTCTCCAAAGAGAGGAGGCGAGATGTAAAAAAAATAAATGAAAAAGATAAAGGCTAAAGAATGCAGAAAACTGTCCTCCCTCCTATGGAGAGGGTTAAGGAGAGTTATTTTGTTTTTTTTATTTTTCGTTCCACTCTACTCCTATTCTCAAAAACAAGTTGAAATTCTAAATGCCGGTTCCTTAAAAGTTGCAAGTAATATAGCAGCTGGTGCAAAGCGATTGATCGGTGATGTGCAATTTAAGCATGAGAATACACTTATGTATTGCGACAGCGCATATTTCTATTCGGATAATTCATTGGATGCTTTCGGACATGTGCGTATCCAGGAGAACGATGGCATTAACCTGTATGGTGATCTGTTGAAATACAGTGGTAATACAAAAATAGCTGTATTGACAAGAAATGTAATTATTAGCAAAGGTGATATGCAACTCACCACCGATGTCTTGAATTATGATATTGCAACAGGCATTGGTTATTATACAACCCCTGCGCGCATCGTTAATAAAGACAATATCCTTACAAGTGACCGCGGCTCATTTAATTCAAAAACCAACGATTTTAACTTCAAAAAAAATGTAGTGCTTACCAATCCGCAGTTTGTAATTAATTGCGATACGATGCGCTATAATACATTATCAAAAGTTACTTATTTCCTTGGCCCAACCACCATCAAGGGTAAAGAGAACCTGATCTATTGCGAGGACGGTTGGTATGATACCAATAACGATCTATCCCGTTTCAATAAAAATGCATACATCATCAGCAAAGAGCAAAAAATGATCGGTGATAGTATTTACTATGACAGGAAGCAAGGCATTGGCAGGGCATTTAGTAATATCCAGATCATTGATACGACACAAAACCTTACTATCAAAGGCGATTATGCCATTCACTATGAACAGAATGATTTTTCATTTGTTACCGGCAAAGCATTGTTAACACAGATGTATGAAAAAGACACCCTGTATTTACATGCTGATACATTGAAAGTAACAAGCACTAATTTTAACAAATCACGTATTCAGCCAAAGACAACAGTTAAAGAGACGAAAGGCAAAGGCAAGGACTCAAAAAATAAAAAACAAAAAACAAAAGAGAGCGAACAGCCAGAAATTAAAGAAATTGCGGGTTCCAATGATTCAATTTCCAGTGGCAAACAATTATTTGCTTATCACAAAGTGAAATTTTTTAAAAATGATCTGCAAGGAAAATGTGATTCACTATCCTACACCACAATGGATTCTACAATGAAATTATACGGGAGACCTATAATTTGGTCTGAAGAAAATCAGTTGACTGCGGACAGCATGAAAATACAAACAGGGAATAAATCAATACAATCAATTGAATTAAAAAGCAGTGGCTTTATTGTATCCATGGAGGATAGCATACATTACAATCAAATACGAGGCAAATACATGAAGGGGTATTTCAAGAAAAATGATCTATATCTTATTAAAGTGGAGGGCAACGGACAAACGATCTATTATGCGAAAGAAAAAGAGAGGATAAAAGCAGTGAATCGAGCTGATTGCACTAACTTAAATATTTATATGAAGGATAAAAAAATGCATCACATTACCTTTATTACAAAGCCGGAAGCAACTCTTTACCCTCTTGAACAAATAGATGTAAAAGAATTGAAGCTTAAAGATTTTAATTGGAGAGGTTCCGAAAAACCACTTAAAGTTGAGGATATCTTTACCTGGTAATTTAAAATTATGTTGAATGGTAAATGTTGGATGTTGGATGTTGAATTATCCTTTTGATTTAGCATTTAAAACAAATTTACGACAAAACATTATCCCAATCCTTCCAAACAACTTCGTACCCGCTATTTGTAATTAATGCAGCGATTTCTCCTGCACTTCTTTCATCGGATATTTCAAATTGCTCTAATGATCCTGTATCTACAGCATATCCACCAGGATTTGTTTTTGAACCGGCACTCATACTGGTAACACCTAAGGGAATAATATTATTTCTGAATTTTTCCGACTCTCTTGTTGAAATAGAAAGCTCAACCTCTTCATTCAATAAACGATACGCACATATCAGTTGCAATAATTCTTTATCAGTTACAATAACGTTTGGCTCAATGATCCCTTCTGCAGGGCGCATACGAGGGAAAGAGATAGAATATTTTGTTTGCCAATATCGCTTTTGTAAATAATCTAAATGCAGAGCACAATAAAATGAATCAACACGCCAATCTTCCAAACCTAACAATATCCCTAAACCAATTTTATGAATTCCTGCTTCTCCAATTCTATCGGGTGTTTCAAGACGATAATCAAAATTTGATTTTTTTCCTTTTGGGTGGTACGTTTTATAAACATCCTTATGGTATGTTTCCTGGTAAACTAAAACAGAATAAACTCCTGCTTCATGTAATTGTTTGTATTCTCCTGTTTCCAATGGTTGCACCTCAATGGAAATATTGGCAAATTGTGATTTAATGATTTTAATGGCTTTAAGGAAAAAATCAACATGTACAATTTGATTAGCTTCCCCAGTTACCAATAGAATATGGTTAAAGCCATGTTTTTTAATTTCTTCAACTTCCTGAACAATTTCCTTTTCGGAAAGTGTTTTACGTTTTACCTTATTATCAAAACTAAAACCGCAGTAGGTACAAATATTATTACACTCATTACTTAGATACATTGGAGCATACATTTGTATTGTCTTGCCAAAACGTTTCTTAGTTAATTGGTTGCTGAGCTGCGCCATTTGTTCCAAATAAGGCACAGCAGCAGGTGAAATAAGCGCTTTAAAATCCTCAAGTGTTCTTCGGTCAGATGCAAGGGCTTTTTCTACATCCTGCGAAGTTTTATCGTAGATCGTTTTTTTTACTTCTTCCCAATTTTGTGAATTATATAACTCTTTAAAACTCATTTTTTTGATTATTCAATTTTATTAAAAAAATTAATAATTGCATACCCTGACAGGGTTTTGAACCCTGTTAGGGTTTACGGACTGCATGGTCGTATTATTGTTGCACCCTAAACTCTAACAGGGTTTAAAACCCTGTCAGAGGCTCCCCTTTAAAACAACGAACAAACTTTAACAATTCGTTAATCCAAAAATGCAGTAAGCGGACTGCTTGCTTCTGCCCTATTTCTGATTGTTCCCAATTTTGATTCATACGCCAATCTCCCTGCTTCAACAGCCATTTTAAAAGCTCTCGCCATTTCAACAGGGTTTCCTGCTACTGCTATTGCTGTATTTACCAATACTGCATCAGCACCCAATTCCATTGCTTTTGCAGCATCAGATGGAGCACCAATTCCTGCATCGATAATAACAGGCACTCTACTTTGCTCAATAATAATTTCTAAAAAATCAATTGTTTTTAATCCCTTATTACTTCCAATTGGAGAACCAAGTGGCATTACAGCGGCTGTTCCTACATCTTCTAATCGTTTGCACAATACAGGATCGGCATGAATGTAGGGTAACACTATAAAACCAAGTTTAGCCAACTCTTCGGTAGCTTTTAATGTCTCGATTGCATCAGGCATTAAATATCTCGGGTCGGGATGAATTTCTAATTTCAACCAATTTGTTTCTAAAGCTTCACGAGATAGTTGTGCAGCAAATACAGCCTCTTTGGCATTACGTGCACCGGAAGTATTGGGTAACAAATTTATGTGTGCATGTTGCAGATGCGTTAACAAAAGGTCGGTATCAGTTTCAAAATCTACACGTTTCAATGCAACTGTTACCAATTCTGAACCGGAAGCGAGAACAGCTTCTTCCATAAGCTTTGCAGAACCGAATTTCCCGGTCCCTAAAAAAAGACGCGATTGAAATTCCTTATTAGCAATTATTAATTTTTTCATGTAACAACATATTAAATGTTTGTAATAATCCTTTTTTGTTTGAATGGTTTGTAATCGTTCCGGAAACAGCAATTCCGTATACACCTGTATTTATTAATGGTGCAACATCCTCAATCAATATTCCACCAATTGCATAGATCGGAATGTGAATTTTATTTTTTAAAACCTCCGTCATGATATCTTTATAACCATGCAAACCCAGCACGGGGCTTAAATTTGTTTTTGTTGAAGTAAATCGAAAAGGCCCTAAACCAATATAATCACACCTTTCATCAATACGAGTTAATACATCAGTTAATGTGTTAGCAGTGCCACCGATTATTTTATTTTCTCTTAAAATAGTCCGGGCTTGCAGAACCGACATATCCTGCAATCCAAGATGAACACCATCCGCATCAATTTTTTTAGCTAATTCCACATTGTCATTTACAATAAACACTGCATTATAATTTTTACAAATATTTTTCACCTGTTCAGCAACAGAAGAAAATTCTTTTTCATCCGCATTTTTAAATCGCAATTGAACCCATTTGCATCCTGCATCAAGTGTGCTTTGAATATTTTCCAATTGCTCTTTAGCTGTGGAACCTTGTGATATGTATTGCAGTTTACTATACATGATGAACTCCTAATAATGACGAACTGCTGGATAAAAATTGTTCCACATACGCTTTTGCATTTCTGCAAGAAGTGATCAAATCGTTTCCTAATGCAAGATTAGCGGCAATTGCAGAAGACAATACACACCCTGAGCCATGTTTAGAAAAAATATTTTTTTCAGTCGGCTCAATTTTCTCAATTTTGTTTTTCATAAATAAATAATCTACACCCGGCTCTTCTTTGTTGTGACCGCCTTTCAGAAGCACATTACAATACTTAGATAATTCTTCTGCGGCTTTCATCGGACTTTCAATTCGGGTCAAAAATTTTATTTCATCGGTATTGGGTGTGATCAGGAAACAATTATTCAGAACAGAAAATAGTTTTTCTTTTTCAAAATTTTCATGAAACTCAAAACCTGCACTTGCTTTTATAATCGGATCCCACACGAATTGAATCTTGGATGTTGGATCTTGGCAATTTGAGATTACGTTTTCCAATGTTTCCAAGTCTTTGATCAATCCGATTTTGATGACCGTAAAATCAAATTTCCGTTTTAATACTAAAACTTGTTTTACTATCTCGTCTGTTTCAATCCACTTTAAACTATCAAATTCAGTATCGTTCTGGAAAGTGAGTGCACTTACAGCCCCCATTCCACATACTTTGTTTGCTTCAAATGTTTTTATGTCGGCAAGAATACCGGCTCCTCCGCTTGGATCAAAGCCGGCAATGCTCAATACATAAGTTCCTTCTTCAGCCATTTTCCTTTTATTCTTTTAAATTCTTCTACAGGATTTTCACTTTGCCAAATTGCTCCTAACAGCGCTATTCCTGAAAAGCCTAATTCTTTTACTTTCTCAATTTTATCTTCATCTATTCCACCAAGTGCAATAAGAAGGCCATTTCCGGTTCCATTGTTCAGGACTTTTCTATTCACCAAATACGTTTTCAGTTCAGAAAAATTAAAACTGCTTTTATATCCGTCTTTGGAAAGACTATCAAACACAGGACTTATAAAACCATAATCAAAATTTTTATCACATTTTTCAATTTCCTCAAGTAAATGAAAAGAAATGCTCAATGTTCCGTTTGAATTATCATTCATAAAACCAATAGGAACATGAACTCCTTTTAATTTATATTCTTCGACCAGATTATAATGTGAATGAAGAACAATTCTATTAAAATATTTTTCTGGAATTTGTTCAATAAATGTTCGCATTTCATTTTCAGAAAATTCTTTTTTTCTGACATGAAAAACTTCTAATCCTTCATCAAACAATTGTTTGATGATTGTTTGCTCATCAGTAATAGCAGTTGGATTAGAAATAATAATTACCATTTTAAATATTACTTTTAGATGGACATTTTTCTATCATTTTTAAAGTAGACCTGATAAGTTTTGAAAACCAGTCAGGTCTGAACTGTAATGTTGCGTTAGGGATTGCAGCGTAAATCCTTTGCTTCCGCTAATTAGCGGAAGCAAAGATTGAAGCGTAAAGCCCGGCCCTTTCTTGTTTAAGAAAGGGAACGCCCAAATTAAAACTATAAATAAACTTCGCTACCTTTTTCTTTAAACTCCTGTGATTTTTCCTGCATTCCTTTTTGCAAAGCATCTTCATCCGAAGTTTCAAGGGTTGCAGCATAATCTCTCACATCTTGCGTAATTTTCATGGAGCAGAAATGAGGTCCGCACATGGAACAAAAATGAGCAACTTTTGCACCGTCAGCTGGTAACGTTTCATCGTGGAATTCACGTGCAGTATCAGGGTCAAGCGATAGATTAAACTGATCTTCCCAACGGAATTCAAAACGAGCTTTGCTTAATGCATTATCCCTGTATTGAGCTCCCGGATGCCCTTTTGCAAGGTCGGCAGCATGAGCAGCGATCTTGTATGTGATTACCCCATCTTTTACATCTTTTTTATTCGGTAATCCTAAATGTTCTTTTGGTGTTACATAACAAAGCATTGCTGTACCAAACCAACCGATCATTGCTGCACCAATAGCAGAAGTGATGTGGTCATAACCCGGAGCAATATCAGTAGTCAGAGGGCCAAGTGTGTAGAAAGGAGCTTCATGACATTCCTTCAACTGTTTGTCCATATTTTCTTTGATCAGGTGCATTGGCACATGGCCCGGCCCCTCGATCATTGTTTGGATATCATGTTTCCATGCAATTTTGGTAAGCTCACCTAAGGTTTCTAATTCAGCAAATTGCGCTGCATCATTTGCATCTGCAATTGAGCCAGGGCGTAGTCCATCTCCTAATGAAAAAGAAACATCATACGCTTTCATGATCTCACAAATTTCTTCGAAGTGTGTATAAAGGAAACTTTCTTTGTGATGCGCCAAACACCATTTTGCCATGATAGAACCACCTCTTGAAACGATACCAGTTACACGCTTTGCTGTAAGCGGAATGTAGCGTAAAAGCACACCTGCATGAATGGTGAAATAATCAACACCTTGTTCGGCTTGTTCAATTAAGGTATCTCTGAAAATTTCCCAGGTCAGATCTTCCGCTTTACCATTAACTTTTTCCAATGCCTGGTAAATAGGCACAGTACCCACCGGTACGGGGCAATTACGAATGATCCATTCTCTTGTTTCATGAATATTTTTACCTGTTGACAGATCCATTAATGTATCACCACCCCAACGGCAGCTCCACACGGCCTTTTCAACCTCTTCTTCAATACTTGAAGAAACTGCTGAATTACCAATATTGGTATTGATCTTCACCAAAAAATTTCTTCCAATGATCATTGGCTCACTTTCAGGGTGATTGATATTTGAAGGGATTATTGCCCTTCCTGCTGCTACTTCATCACGCACAAATTCAGGAGTAATATATCCTTTGGGAGTATTTGCTCCAAAACTATGTCCTTCGTGTTGCTGAGTAAGAACCTTGTGCTGCCCTTTAAGCTGCTCTTTCAAAATATCGATCCGTTGGTTTTCACGAATAGCAATGTATTCCATTTCCGGTGTGATGATCCCTTTTTTTGCATAGTGCATTTGAGAAACATTACAACCAGCTTTGGCTTTCAAAGGTTTTTTTAAATGTTCGAAACGCAGATGATCAAGGTTTTTATCCGCCAAACGTTTTGCGCAATATTCAGAAGTAAAACCATCAAGTTCCTCAACATCTCCGCGCTTCAAGATCCATTCTTCACGCAATCTTGTCAATCCTTTTTTCAGATCGATCTTTACATCGGGATCAGTATAAGGTCCGCTAGTATCATACACCGTAACAGGATGGTTATCTTCTATTTTTCCATTCACAAGTTTTGTGGGAGATAAAGAGATCTCACGCATCGCTACTTGAATATCATGTACTTTTCCTTGCACATAAATTTTCTTAGAGCCTGTTAAGGGCACAAGCGAAAGGGCTTGGTCTGTTGGTTTTTTGTCTTTATTTTTCATATTTATTATTTTTTAAAATATTGAATATTATTAGTTACCCACCTTGCGTAGCTTTAATGATAAGCACTTCATCATTTTGTTTTAAAAATTGATTTTGCCAATTAATTTTCGCAATCACAGAACTGTTTAAAGCAACAGCAATGCCTTTTTGTTTTTCGGGAATAACCTCATCAAGCAATTGTTGAATATTGCATCGATCCGGAAAAATTTTAATTTGGTTGTTGAGTTTAATTTCCATTCCTATACTGTTTTGAAACTTCAGGAATGCTCTATGGACAGAGTATCTTCTTTTTCCTACGGCAGCATTAACTGCATCAGGTATGAGGGTATTATCTCAGCCGGTATTGTGGCACCCCTAAAGTTTTGTGTAAATTTAGACTATTTTTGGCAATTAATGGACAAAAAGCTAAACGAAGGTCTTTCTTGATTAAAATCACTCTTTAATGGCTCAATTTGCTTTGTAAAAGATGAATCAAACAGATAATTTCAAACTATAACCTTAAAAATATTAGCTCTTCCGCCAATTTCGACTATTTTATTTTTGGGAAATAAACTTTATCTTGACCTTATCAAAATCAGTATTAAACTCAGGGTGTTCCATTAAAACAAGGTTAATGATCTGATCGGAAATGGGTTCTTGTTTTGGGCTAAGAACGACCTTAGAAACATATTTTTTAATCTTATTACGACAATTAAAGTTTATTGCTTGAATAAAACTGTAAAGGACATCAACATTTCCAATCACATTTTCAAATACACTTTTTTGTTTGTCGGATTTGATCACCTGATAAATGTAAGCGGCCAGCTCAAAATGATTATCGAATTGATTATCTTCATTTACCATTCTTCTTCTAAATGCCCTTTGAAGTCCATCCAGCGCAATTTCTCCGGTTAATACCAAGCCATTTAATTCGTCCAAAATAGCTAGTTCATCCTCAGACAAATCACCACTTAATGGTTTGTATACTA
The DNA here is from genome assembly GCA_030654175.1 of Bacteroidia bacterium. Lineage (GTDB taxonomy): Bacteria > Bacteroidota > Bacteroidia > 2-12-FULL-35-15 > 2-12-FULL-35-15 > 2-12-FULL-35-15. Next base: position 63,015 of record JAURXZ010000008.1, on the reverse strand, counting down.
AATCGTGCTCAACTTCAGCCCAGCTATGCATTAGTATTGAGGCTACCTGGATCTCAATTAATGCCTGAGAAAACTTTTTTTCGTTAGCAATTAACTTTTGGGGATCTAAATTTATTCTGTAGTGCTTTGCTTTATAGCCAATGAAGGTTTTTCTATAACCTTGGTCACCAATCTTAGGGAATTCTTTTGATTTTAATATATGAAATTGGTTAAGAATAATCTTGTCTATCTCTTGGATGTCCTGAGGAAAATAAAAGGCAATTCTAACGCCAGCAAGATCAACTATGTCTTTGTAAATATCTTCGAATGTTTTATACTTCTTTTCCGGGTTTCGTTTTCTCAATTTGTCCTCCAACCTATCGGCCCTTTTAGCCCTAAAGGTTATCATTGCCCTTATACCACTTGATTCCAATTTGTTCTCTAATTGATGTGCACAAATTTTCGAAGTTTGAGAATAGTAATCAAATTCACTTTGGTATTGCACAATAAATTGCTCAATTATATCTTTCATAGTTGACTATTACTATTATTTGCCAATTTCTTTCTCGGGCATACTTTTAATATTTATCTCTATAATTTCAATTAAAAAAACGGTCCAGCATAAAATTTTAAATTTTTCCCCACATTTTCAAACGTAAGCCAACCAATTAAACTAACACGAAAAGCAAAAAAGCTCCTCCTGCAGTAATGCAGAAGGAGCTTTTTACATCTCGAAAAAAATAATTATTTTATTTTGAAAGCAGCTTTTACTTTAGCAACATAATCTAATTTTTCCCAAGTAAATAATTCAACTTTTACTTTCTTTTCTTTACCATCAGGTGTTCTGAAAGTTTTAGTTACCACTTCATTTTTACGTCCCATGTGCCCGTAAGCAGCGGTTTCGCTATAAATAGGATTACGTAATTTTAAACGTTGTTCGATAAAGTATGGACGCATATCAAAAACACTTTCAACTAATTTTGAAATTTGTCCGTCATTCATTTTAACTTTTGCAGTACCATATGTATTTACATAAATACCCATTGGTTTTGCAACACCGATTGCATATGACACCTGCACTAATACTTCAGAACAAACACCTGCAGCAACTAGATTTTTAGCAATGTGACGTGTAGCATAAGCAGCAGAACGATCCACTTTTGAAGGATCTTTACCGGAGAATGCACCACCACCATGAGCACCTTTTCCACCATAGGTGTCTACAATGATTTTACGACCAGTAAGACCTGTGTCACCGTGAGGACCACCAATTACAAATTTACCTGTAGGGTTAATATGGTATTTGATCTTGTCGTTAAACAAATGAGCGAATTTTTTATATTTTGCTTTTACGCGTGGAATTAAAATAGCAATAATATCACTTTTGATCTTAGCTAACATTTTCGCTTCTGAATCAAAATCATCATGTTGTGTTGAAACTACAATAGCATCAATACGTACAGGGACATTATTATCATCGTATTCTAATGTAACTTGAGATTTTGCATCCGGACGCAAATATTTAATTTGTTTGTCTTCTCTGCGCAATACAGCTAATTCAATTAATACTTTGTGTGCAAGATCCAATGCTAACGGCATATAATCTTCAGTTTCGTTGGTTGCATAACCAAACATCATCCCCTGGTCACCTGCACCCTGTTCTTCTTTTTTCTTTTTATCAACTCCCTGATTAATATCAGCAGATTGTTCGTGGATTGCGGAAAGCACACCACATGAATTTGCTTCGAACATATATTCACTTTTTGTGTAACCAATTTTTTTGATCACATCACGAGCAATAGTTTGTACATCCAAATATGCTTTTGATTTTACTTCACCTGCAAGTATTACTTGTCCGGTGGTTACTAATGTTTCGCAAGCAACTTTTGATTCCGGATCAAACGCTAAAAAGTTATCGATTAAAGCGTCAGAGATCTGATCAGCTACTTTGTCTGGGTGTCCTTCTGACACCGATTCGGATGTAAATAAGTATGGCATTGTATGTTTAGTTTTTAAATTTTATGGGCGCTAAAATACAATTATTTAATCAATATGAAATTTTTTGTTTCTAATAGAAACAAACATTTATAATCACCGGTAAAATCTATGTGTTATTAACAATTAAATTTGATTATATTTCCATCAAAATTCAAACAATGCTCTACTCCTTTCTGAAAATAGTAATGCAAATTACGGTACGTGTATTTTTTCGTTCCATCACTATCCGGAACAAAGAACTGATCCCTGATAAGGGCCCAATTATGGTATTGGTAAACCATCCAAGCACTTTTATGGATCCTATTGTTGTGGCCACCATGCTCAATAGAAAGGTGTTTTTTTTAGGCAAAGGGGTATTATTTAAAAATAAGATCGCTGCATGGCTTTTGCCCAAATTCAATGTGATTCCCATCTATCGCCAAAAAGATGACCCTTCATTGATGAATAAAAATAAAGATGTTTTTATCAAGTGTTTTGAACATTTAGAAAAAGGTGGTGCGCTATTAATGTTCCCGGAAGGCACTAGTATCACTGAACGTAAATTAAGACAAATAAAAACAGGGGCTGCACGAATTGCTTTAGGAGCCGAAGCACAAAACAATTTTGAGCTTGGAGTGCATATTATTACCATTGGATTAAACTATGCCAACCCTCATAAATTCAATCGCGACCTATTTATAAATATTGGAAAGCCTATTTCAGTTGCTGATTTTAAAGAAGATTATACCAGAGATGAATTTCAAGGAGCTGAAAATTTAACGGAAGAAATTCGTAAACGACTTGAAAATTTAATAATTGCCATTGAAGATGATAAAACAGATGAATTAGTAAAAAACATTGAAACACTTTACAAATACAAGCTTTCGAAAGAGTTGGGAATCAGTAAAAAAGACAAGGATGCTGATTTTATAATGACCAAAAATATTATCGAAACCGTAAATCATTATCTGCAACACAATCCGGAACGTGTAGAGAAGATACGCTTAAGGGTGCAGGAATATTTAAATAATATAAATAAGTTAGGATTAACAGATACGGATATTGTGCGAAGCCAAAAGAGCAAGTCCTTTGTTCGCAGTAATTTGAAAGCTTTATTTATACTTATTTTAGGGTTTCCAATTTATATTTACGGATTAGTAAATAATTATTTACCCTTCATTATTCCCGGACGTATTGCATACAAAGTGAGTAAATCAATTGAGTTTAGAGGAGCGATCAGCATGGTGGGGGGAATGTTTACTTTTCTGATATTTTATTCCACACAAATTATTTTAGTATGGAAACTTACCCACATCCGGTGGCTCACCATTACATATGGATTAAGCCTTCCCCTGAGCGGTTTATTTGCCTATTGGTACTTTCATACTGTAAATAAAATGCGGACCAAATGGGTGCTAATGCTGTTGTTTTACAAAAAAAGTGTTTTCATTTCCAACCTTATTACTGAACGGGAACAGATCATAGCTGAATTTGATAAGATCAAAGATGAATACAGGAAGATGCTTGTGAGCAAATAATTTGCGTGAAAAAGGTTCTTGATTAAGTTTGAACCTTAGTGAAAAACAATTTAATAGCTGTGACATTCAGAATCATCCTTAAAGGATGAAGAATCTTTTCCTTTTAAAAGGAGATTACTTCTGTTGAAGAACAATATCCTTCATCCCAAAAAGGCTCTTCAGGATGACGGTTGAAATTAAAAGAGATTAAACTACTTTTTTTTCGATTGTCTTTTAATAAATTTGACAAGTAAATAAGCGGTTAAGCCTAAGATCAACCATAAAGGCCAAACATATACAACTCCAACAAGAAAACTTAAAAAACCACTCCAGCCATTCCCAAAAGCACTTCCCATTCTACCAAAGAAGCCTGGCCTGTCAGTTGGAGTATATTCGAATTCCTGGTGAAAATTCAAATTGATGGTACTATAATTTACCTGATCTGAGAGAAATTTCAATTCTCCTTCTTTTGCTTCAATTTCTTCACGTATCTCGCCCAATTTTTGTTCAATCTCTAATATGTCAGACACTTTAGATGCCTTTTGTAATATATCCAGGTAACGTTTTTCAATTTCCTTCTTTGATTTCAAACGGGATTGAATATCAACAAACTGGGCAGTAACATCTTCGGCAGTAACATTTTTTGAATTTACATTGCTTGCAACAGTTAACAGTTTATTCACCATGGAGTCGAAATCCTTATTCAACACACGTATCACCATATAATTAGTGATGCTATAGGTTGTATTTTGTTCATTTTCGCTTCCGATATAAGCATTTCCCGATTTTACAATTTTTTCAATTTCAATTCTTGCCTTTTTGTAATCCTCAACTGTGAGATTCAGATCGGCAGTCTTTTTAATTTTTTCCGCTATCTTAATTCGTTCAAACGTTGAATTGGCCTTATTAACAGAACTTCCCCCTACACCTTCCATTTGGGGTTCCTCAGGAACAATACTGGCTTCATCATTCATTGCTCCATCTGCAGGGGGCGAAGGTGGCGCAGGGGGGCTCATTTCACTACTAACACCCTGTTCAGATGAAGAAAGCAGACCATTGTAGTCAGCAGATTTGTTACCACCACAAGACGTTAACATCACAATTGCCAGAATAAGAGAATACATAGTTTTCATTTTTAGAGGTTTTTAATGAATTATTGTAAAATAAAGTAATTTATTTTATAGATGCAATAATTTAAAAATTCCATAAGCGAATTCTTCTTAATTTCGTTTTAAAATAAAAACATTATGAGCATTTGGTTTAAACCTTATACAGCGGCCGACATTCAGGGAATGCTGAAAAACAATATGTGTGAAACCATTGGTATTGAAATTACCGAACTCACACCTGATTCTGTTAAAGGTAAAATGCCCGTGGACCACCGAACAGTGCAGCCAATGAATATTTTGCACGGTGGTGCATCCGTTGCTTTAGCTGAAACGCTGGGAAGTATCGGTTCACATTTAATTGTTGATCCTGATAAATATGCTTGCGTAGGGTTAGATATTAACGCTAACCATTTGCGTCCTGCGGTTGGTGGATTTGTTTATGCAGAGGCAAAACCAATACATATTGGTAAAAAAACGCATGTTTGGAGCATTGAAATAAAAAATGAACAAGCTAAAATAGTTTGTATAAGCAGACTTACAATGGCTGTTATTGAATTGTAGAATTAGTGAGTTGGAGAGGTGGAGAGGTGGAGAGGTGGAGAGGTGGAGAGTCACTAAATGAACTAATTTCTAAGTCATTAAATTTTAAAATTAAATAAATCAAAATTCACTAAATCACTAAATTTCCAAATCTCTAAATAAAAAAAATCATGTGGAAAGAAGAAAATAATCAACTGAAAAGAAGCTTTCAATTTAGTAATTTTATTGAAGCATTTGGTTTTATGACCAAGGTAGCATTGGCAGCTGAAAAAATGAACCATCATCCTAACTGGAGCAATGTATATAACAAAGTAGATATTACCCTTTTCACCCATGACGAAGGCAATACTATTACCGAAAAAGACCGCAAACTTGCGAATGAAATTGATAAAGCTTTTGCAGGAAAAAGTTCTATTTTTCAACGATAAGTATTTCTCTGGGATTATTCTAAATTAACCTGACAGAGTTCAAAACTCTATGAGGCTGATCAAGACAAGCGTAAAAATCAATTAAAAAGAATGATCAAAAGATCTTTAATCATATTTCTTTTTTTGTCGCAAATTATTTTTTCATATTCACAAAGTATCTCAAAACTGAATATTGAAATTGAAAAATTAAAAACCGATGAAGCTCTAAAACATGCTGTTTGGAGCATTTGTGTAATGCCTGTTAAAAAAGATACGATCCTTGCCGAATACAACAGTAATATAAGCCTGGTCCCGGCAAGCACCTTAAAAATTGTAACTACCGGAGCCGCTCTATCCATGCTTGGTGGTGATTTTAAATTCGAAACAAAACTTCAATACGATGGTGTTTTTGACACCTTGACGGGAATAATTAAAGGTAATTTATATATTATCGGAGGAGGCGATCCCACTCTTGAATCGGAATATTTTAAAGACAAAAAAGACAGCTTGAGTACAACCGATAAATGGGCTGAATTACTTAAAAAGAAAGGAATAAAAAAGATTGAAGGCGCTATTATTGGTGATGCAGGTATTTTCGATGACAATATGATCCCAGCCCAATGGATATGGGCCGATATTGGAAATTATTTTGGTGCAGGTGCCAGTGGATTATCTTACCATGATAATAAATACACTTTGTATTTGAAATCAGGAGTTGTAGGAAGTAAATCTCTGATAACAAAAACAAAACCCGATATCAATGGTTTGCAAATGGTAAATAATGTGTCATCAGGTGGGAATGACGACAATGCTTTTATTTATGGAGCCCCTTACTCCTATTACCGCGAGATCCAAGGCACTATTCCTGCGAATAAAAACAATTATGAAGTGGAAGGCTCTATACCTGACCCTGCTTTATATTGCGCACAATCATTAGAAAGCTCATTAAAAAAAATCGGTATTAAAATCACTAAAAAAGCAACCACTACGAGAGTTTTGAAAGAAGCTGATGAATATCTTTTTTCTAATAAAACTACTTTATACAAACACTACTCACCAACCTTAAATGAAATTATATACTGGACCAATTTTAAAAGTAATAATCTGTATGCCGAGCACTTGCTAAAATACATTGCTTACAAAAAAGATGGAATAGGTAGGGAAAATGAAGGTACTGAGATCATTACTGCATTTTGGAAAAATAAAGGAGTAGATGTTAATGGTTTTTTTATGAATGACGGTTGTGGCCTTTCCCGCTCCAACGTAATTACCACAAAAACTGAAGCTCAAATTTTACGCCTGATGGCAAAAGACAAGAACTTTAAAGCATATTATAGATCCTTTCCCATTGCCGGAAAAATTGGCCCTTTGGACAATTTCTGTGAAGGTACTTCTGCGAAAGATAATTTATGTGCCAAAAGCGGATATATCACCAGAGCACGAGGTTATGCAGGTTATGTAAAAAATAAAAAGGGCGAAATGCTTTGTTTCTCTTTACTTGCAAACAATTATGAATGTACGCCCCCTGAAATGAAAAAAAAGTTAGAGAAGTTGATGATCGCAATAGCGGAGATGGAGTGAGTGTTCAGCTTTTATGGCAAAAAAACTATTTAACACAGAGGTCACTGAGTGTTATGAGTTCAACAGAGAAAAAACAGATTTTTTACGAATAGCCCTAAAACTCTGTGAACCTCCGTTTTCACTGTTTACTCTGTGTTAAAAAATATTTAAAATTCGAATTTATACCCAATACCCTTAATTGTTTTAATAAAATCTTCACCTATTTTTTCACGCAATTTACGGATATGAACATCAATGGTTCGGTCACCAACCACCACATCTCCACCCCAAACCAGATCCAATATAACTTCACGTGTAAATACTTTTCCTGGTTTTGAAGCAAGCAAAGCAAGTAATTCAAATTCTTTTTTCGGAAGGTTAATTTCTACACCATTTTTTTCTATAACATAACGTTCACGATCGATTTTAATTCCACCTGTGTCTACTTTATCTATTTTATTGACCTCTGTACCTGGAGCTCTTCGTAATAAAGCTTCGATCCGGCTGATCAACACCCGAGGCTTAATTGGCTTATTAATATAGTCATCAGCACCAACATCAAACCCGGCAATTTGAGAATAATCTTCATTACGTGCAGTTAAAAATGCGATCATTACATTTTTTAATTCCGGAATTTCACGTAATCCTCTGCAAGTTTCAATACCATCCATATCCGGCATCATCACATCTAATATAATAAGGTCAGGAGTTACTTTTTTAGCAATAATTATTGCTTCTTTCCCATTATTAGCGGTAAATACACTGTAGCCTTCCTTTTTTAGATTGTAACTAAGAAATTCTAAAATATCTTGCTCGTCATCTACCAGTAATATTTTTTGTTCGGTACTCATACTTTTTCAATTAATTTAATGTAAAGTTCCCATTTAGATTTAACTTTAGTGTTAAATCTAAATTAACTTAACATTAACAAATTCCGATTGTATTATAAATATTGAGATGAGAGACCTATATCAGTATTCTCCAAATCACAAAAGTTCTACTACTTTCTCCAGTTTTATTCCCCGCGAACCTTTAATTAAAATGGTGGAATCTTTTACAGGATGTTGTTTGAGATAATCTACAACTTCATCGCTATTAGAAAAAGTTTTTGCATTAATTGATCTGCCGGCCTCCTTGAAAAAAGGGCCGACCAATATTAAATTGGTTATATTTTTATTATTCAGAAGGTTTACAATACTATCATGCTCTTTCGCACTATCGTCACCTAATTCAAGCATATCGCCCAATATTGCCATTTTATTGGGCTGGTCCATTTGCGCAAAATTTTCGATAGCGGCATTCATGCTGGATGGATTTGCATTATAGGCATCTAACAACAACAAGTTACTTTTTGTTTGCATAACCTGAGAACGATTATTAGAAGGAACATAATTTTCTAATCCTGCTTTAATTTGTTCTTCCGAAACTTTAAAATAATGGCCGATACAAGCTGCTGCCAGAATATTCTCAAAATTATAATTCCCTATTAACTGCGTGGTTATTACAGATTTTTCTTCAATTGGCTGAATATCATCTTTTGCTTTGCATTTCAACTTTACAAAAGGATTACTTTCAACAAATTGTCCTTCAAAATCAACGCTTTTCAATGTTCCGAAGGTTATTTTATCGATTCCGGCAGAAAGTTGCTGAAGCACTTTATTATCCGCATTAACAAAAAGTTTCCCGCCTTTTTGCTGAATGAAATGGTACAATTCACTTTTCGCTTTTACAACGCCTTCGTACCCTCCAAATCCTTCTAAATGGGCTTTCCCAATATTTGTTATCATTCCAAAATCAGGTTCGGCAATGGCGCAAAGCATAGCAATTTCTCCAACATGATTCGCGCCCATTTCAACAATCGCCATTTCATGCTGCTTAGTAATATTCAATAAAGTAAGCGGCACACCAATATGATTGTTCAGGTTCCCTTTGGTTGCAAGAACATTATATTTTTGACTCAATACCGCATTTAACAGTTCTTTCGAAGTCGTTTTCCCGTTTGTACCGGTAATACTAATGATCGGGATTGATAATTGTTTACGATGATAATTTGCAAGGGCCTGCAAAGTGGATAATACATCTTCCACCAAAAAATAACGCTCATCTTTTTTGTAAATTTCTTCATCTATAACCACCAATGAACAACCGGAATCCAAAGCCTGTTCGGCAAATTTATTTGCATTAAAATTATCTCCTTTCAATGCAAAAAAAATGGAACCTTGTTTAATGTCGCGTGTATCGGTACAAACAACAGGGTGTTTGAGAAAATGATTATAAAGTTCCTGAATCATATTAAAGTAGTAATCAAAAAATAAAATATTATATTAAATTACGCATTCGACAACGGATATTTTATTTTAATTCCGAAGGTATCACACAAACCGGAATAGGATTCATTTTGTGTTGATTTGCTTTATTCATTCTTGTATATATATCCAAAACTATTTGTTGACGCTCGGTTAATTTTGTGAAATTTTCAGGTTTATCTAAAAACGCCATAGCCCACTCCAACTCATCATAAGTAGCACCGATCTGGTCCTCATCACTTCTGCTATCTGCAAATAATCCATCTGTAGGTTTTGCTTTAATTATTGATTCCGCTACACCTAATTCTTTTGCCAAAGCAAACACTTCTGATTTCATTAGATCTGCAATAGGGCTTAAATCAACTCCCCCATCTCCATATTTTGTAAAAAATCCTATGCCAAAATCTTCTACTTTATTTCCTGTTCCTACCACAAGCATTTTTTTATTGCACGCAAATGCATACAAAGTTGTCATTCGTAAACGGGCACGTGTATTTGCCATAGTTAACCAATCCTGTATATCAGCGGGTAATGCAGCGCTTATACTTTTAAAAGTGTCAGTTAATTCAACCTCAAAGGAAGATACATTATTGAAATTTTTCTTCAGCCAATTGATATGTTCGTGCCCTCTGTCGTATTCCGTTTTATGCTGATGAATTGGCATATTCAAACAAATAACAGGTTTCCCGGTTTTAGCACATAAGGTAGATGTTAATGCAGAATCAATACCTCCGGAAATACCAATAACAAAACCGCTGGTTTTACTTTGCTCACTGTAATTGAGAAGCCAATGAACTATATGATCTATAACTGCCTTGTTTTTCATGGATAATACTGCGTTAGGGATTGAAACGTAAATCCTTTCCTTTTTAGGAAAGATTGAAGTGTAAAGCCCGACCCTTTCTTGTTTAAGAAAGGGTAACGCCCAAATGACTATTTCTACAAATTAACTCCTACTATTTTAACTAAAAAAGAAAAATGGAATTTTAATACAATGCGTAAGCAACCAAAGCCTATTCAGGAAATAAAAATCCCGATTTCTAAAACAGAAATCGGGATTAAATATACAAAATATTATTTTTTAAAACAGCACTCCAACATTTATAAGTACTGCATTTGATTTGATACTTTGAGGCATTTTAGATGAAAGATATCCGGTTGGGTTAGTTGTAGGATTATAATCGGCATTATTTGCACGTCTTCCCAAATAATCAGAATCATTTTTAACAACATTGGTGAAGCCTAAACTGTAACTTAAACCAAACGTTAATGAAGTACTTCCTGAAAAATTAAGTTCAGCACCTAAACCAAAATTCAAAGACGCTGCATATACGCTTATATCCTGGGTGATATCAATTTTTGATTTATTATCCTTGGTACCTAGAGTGTTGGAAACGTCATTGATCACTTGTAATTCGTCATTTGCACTCGCTTTCCATCTGAAAGAATTGTTCATTCCTATCTGGCCATAATACGTTAAGGCTCCAATTTCTTTAGTTTTCATTTTTAAAGATAAAGGAATAGTGATATAGGTAACTTTATAAGTTCGTTCGTTCAATTGATAATGAGTATGTGAAGCCGAATTGGCAAGCACAGGATCATATATTACAATTTCATCATCAAGCCCCAAATAGTAGTAACTAACGGTATTTGCATTTGCGTTGTTTGGACCACCATTATTATATTTGATCTTACCACCATCAACATCAACCTGAACGCCAGTTTGAATAGAAACAACCTTTGCCAATCTGAATTCTGTAACTAATCCACCGCCATATCTCACAACCGGCCCATTTGCCGACATGATTTTCCCGTCAGGCTTATACCAGTTTATTGAAGGTGAAAATTTCAACCCAAAACGGAAATTTTTAAGCTCATTTTCAACATCTTGTCCAAATACGAAATTTGTTGACAAAGCTATTGCAGTAATTATAAGAATCTTCTTCATATTTTTTCTAATTTTGAATTTTTATTATTCAGGGGTGTCCTGGATTAATTTCACACTACAATATTAGGCATATTTTCTATCATTTGAATTTTAATATGAAAAAATCCATTGTTTACTTATTAACGGTTTTTACCTTGTTTTTATACTCTTGTGATGGTAATCGTTTGGATGTGGATGTTTCTGATATTAATATCCCTGAGGTTAAGATCAATCGAATGGAACAGGATATTTTTAATATAGATACTGCCAATATAAAAACGGCTGACAAAAAATTACAAGCCAAATACGGAAATTTCTATTTCAGTTTCATTTCCCGGATCATTAATACCGGTGGCCGGCATGATTCGTCCCATTTGTCTCGGATGAAGCAATTTATTGCAGATCCGGATATGCGTGAAGCCTTTAAGGATTGTCAGAAAGCTTATCCCAATACGGATTTCCTAGCAGAACAACTAACTGAAATATTTAAACATTTCAACTATTATTTTCCCGAAAAAAATCTGCCAAAAACAATAACAATGATGTCGGGGTTTAATTACTCGGTAGTATTGCTTGACAGCACGCTCGCCATTGGACTGGAAATGTATTTGGGAAGCAATAATAAGTTTTATCAGATGCTTGCCCTACCGCATTATAAAACCATGTTTATGGGTAAAGAAAACATTGCCCCGGATGCCACCAGGGCATGGATGATATCTGAATTCCCTTATCACATGAACAAGAGTGATTTTTTAAGCGAAATAACATATATGGGAAAAATATTATACCTTACTGATGCGATGCTTCCCAATGTTCATGACTCTTTGAAGATACAATACACTGAACAGCAACTTGATTATTGTTCGCAAAATGAATTTAATGTATGGAGTTATTTTGCGGCACAAAAATTATTGTATACGACCAACCAGGCCGAAATAATGAAGTTCACGAGCGAAGGTCCTTTTACCAGTGCGTTCAGTAAAGAAGCCCCTTCACGAATAGGTTATTGGATCGGCTGGCAGATCGTTAGACAATATATGAAAAACAATCCCGAAATAACTTTAGAACAATTGATGAAAGAAGTGGATGCACAAAAAATATTAAACAAAGCAAAATACAAACCAAGGAAATAATTTATCAGTAGGCAATTTTGCAGTATGCAATAAAACAATTTAACAATTTTTGCAATAGGCAATATCACACTCTGATTTAAACTTGTACCTGTAGTTTAAGGCAATTAAATAAAAAACATATCAAGAAAAAAATGAAAAAATCTGAAATTAAATTTACCGTAACTCTTGACGAAAATAATTTACCTGAAAAAATTGACTGGAGTGCATCTGATGCAGGTGAAGAAAGCACCAGCAAAGCAGTAATGATTGCGTTATGGGATGCACAGGAAAACAACACTTTACGTATTGATCTATGGACCAAAGACATGGTAATTGATGAAATGAAACAGTTTTATCACCAAAGCCTTCTTTCTATGGCCGACACTTTTGAACGTGCAACAGGAGAAGTAGAAGCATCAAAAGAAATGCGCAGTTTTGCTCAACATTTTGGTCAAAAAATGAATCTGATCGCAAAAAACAATTAAAAAAAGATCCGTAAAACAAACTTGTTTTACGGATCTTTTTAAAACTTGAATAAGGACAACTCTGACAGGGTTTCAGCCCCTGTTAGGGTTAGTTGAAACAAGCCACAAAAAAATTAATGAACCTTGAAAAGAAACAATCTAATCCTTTTTAAGGATTCTTTTTAAATAGTTTATTGGCGTCTCCAATAAAACTTAACAATTCTTTTTTGCCTTCCTTTTTTTCTGCAGAAGTATAAAAACACTGAGGCAATTCGTCCCAATGTTTGCCCATTTCTTCTTTATAACCTTTTAAATTATCACTGATCTTCTTTTTGGAAAGCTTATCGGTTTTTGTAAAAACCATCACAAAAGGAATTCCGTGTTCACCCAGCCAATCCATAAAATCCAAATCCACTTTTTGCTGAGGGATGCGTGAATCCAGTAATACCATCACACACATTAAATTGGGGCGGGTAAGAATATATTGCTCAATGAATTTATTCCATTTAGTCTTTAAATCCTGTGATACCTTAGCATAGCCATAACCCGGCAAATCCACTAAATACCAATTTGCATTAATTATAAAATGATTGATAAGCTGCGTTTTACCCGGCTTGGAAGATGTTTTTGCCATATCTTTCCTGTCGCATAACATATTGATAAGTGATGATTTACCAACATTTGACCGGCCGATAAAAGCATATTCCGGCATGGTTGGTGCAGGGCATTTTGATACATCCGTGTTACTTATAACAAATTGTGCTGTTTTAATTTCCATTGATTTTTAAGTTTAAAGTTGGAAAGTTTAAAGTTCAAAAGTTTCCTTCAAACAACCTACTTTCTATATTTGATTATCATTTTTTTTATTTTCTACTTCTTATTCGCCTATAACTAATTACTTTCCAACTTTAAACTTTCCAACCTTATGACTTTTTATAAGTAGCAACATGCCGTTCTTTTTTAGAATCATAAATGTCAGAAATCTTTACCATGATAGCAGTTTCTTCTACTTCTCCAAAATGAGTATTCATAGCAGTTCCGAATGTTTTCATGGTGGCTGACAAATTCATATACGCATTTACAAGAGGAGGAATGTGTTCACCAAGATCACGTACATTTTGATTTAAGATACGGTGACCATCTTTATAATTTAAACCATCAATAGATTTTAAAAACTCGGAAACATCTGTTGTTATACCCAATGGCTCAATGGGAACCACTAAATTTTCTTTATCAGGAAAATAATAATTCATAAACGCCAGGATCATATCGCGGGCATGAACATTAAAATGAGTGTACATGGTAACCTTACCATAGAAATAACGAATATCAGGATTGTCAACAACTATTGCTCCTAAACCATCCCATAAATTATCCAATGAAAATAAACCTTTACGGTTATCAATAGAAGGCTGATATTTAGGTTGAACAAATGAGCGGCCAAGTTCAATTACATAAGGCAAATAATCACTTACAAATTTATCTGAGAATTTAAATAGCTCTGTTGTGGCAAGCTGAACAACGCCATCAATACCTACAGGAGCATCTTTACATTTAATAAAACGATAACCGCTAACAATTTCTTTTTCATCAGGGCTCCAAACGATCAATTGTTTGTATGGTGCATCAGCAGTATCATATTCATCTATATCAATACTTTTACCTGTCCCCCCCCCTGAAGCACGAAAAGTAAGTTCACGCAAACGGCCGATCTCAACCATTATATTGGGAGAATCATGGTGCGTGATAATATAAATTTCATTATCCCCGTTATTGGTAACACGTACAAATTTATCCGGGGTAAGTTCTGCTTCTAATATATCTTTGGAAATCGGTTCTATTACTGCTTGCATTTTTTTTAGTTTAAAGTTTGAAAGATATTTAGTTTAAAGTTGAGTCGCACATTTTTTGTTGCAAACTTTCCACTTTTCAACTTTGAACTTTCTTCGTAGGTAACATTATTTAGTTTAAAGTTTGAAAGTTATTTAGATTAAAGTTAAGTAGCTCCTTTTTGTGTTGCACACCTTGAACTTTTCAACTTTGAATGTTCTTCGTAGGTAACATCATTGATCTATCTCCTGATTTTAACGCATAAACATGACGTTTCATCTTTTCTGCCCAATATTCATCACGATGATCAGGAGTAAATGTTTGCCATGAAATAGGCTCACCGAATATAAAGGTAAGTGTTTTGTCATTTTGTTTATACATTTCATCCACCAGATAAAACATTTCTATATTCGCCTTAATTCCGATCTTTTTTCGCCAGTACGCCAAGTTATAAAAAAAGCTGGAATTACGGCCTTCTATGTACACAGGAACTATATTTTTTTTGTTCAGAACTGCTTTTGAAATAAAACTTTTTTTCCATATCAGATCTTCTATTATCCCTCCTTTTTGCCTTCTGGATACCAAACCTGCCGGAAATATTAACAAACAATTAGATGAAGCATATACTTTATCTATCGTTTCAATATAATCTCCGGAATTACGGCCGTGTTTATTAACGGGAATAAATAATTCTCCAAAATTTTTAATAGCCATTAACAGATCATTCACTAAAAAACGAATGTCTTTACGATGCGCACCAACCGCTTTCATAAATGCAATTCCGTCCAAAGCACCAAGAGGATGATTGGCAGCTAAAATTACACCACCTTCTTTAGGAATATTTTCTTCTCCTTTCACTTTTACA
This sequence comes from Bacteroidia bacterium, assembly GCA_030654175.1. GTDB lineage: Bacteria > Bacteroidota > Bacteroidia > 2-12-FULL-35-15 > 2-12-FULL-35-15 > 2-12-FULL-35-15. Next base: position 47,422 of record JAURXZ010000008.1, on the reverse strand, counting down.
TTTACACCAAATTCCTTTATGGCACAATCCACAAAATCAATTTCATAATATTGGCTAAAACGATTATTCGCGTCATTTAATTCATCTTCATGAAGCACACGTTTTATGTATCTCAGAATAAAAGCAGGTAAAAATTTTAATAATTTCGGGTTTTTACTTGCAATTGCCTTTTCAACGTCAATAAGCTTTACAGGAGTAACTGGCAATTCTGATTCGGATAATTGATGACTCATAAAAGTATTACTGCGAATAAAATAACTTATTTTTTTAAATTGATAATTTCAAATAACAATCCTTCTTTCAAAGAATAAGTAGACAAACGCATTTTGGGAATTGAAAATGATTTAAGAATAAAATGAACCAGGATACTTGAAATAACGATCATATCCACTCTCATCGCAACAAGTCCTTTCATCTGCAAACGCTCTGCAAGGGTAGATTTCACAATTGTTTTATGAACCGCAGCGCAGTCATCCAAATTAAAACTGAATTCTGTTTTACCATCAAAAATATGAGGTGAATAAAATCTATGCGCAACCATTTCTGCAATTGAATCGAATGAACCGGAAGAACCAATTAATTCAGTTATCGGAAACTCTTTAATAGCATCAAAAAGCGGTTGTAACTCCTGATTTAAATATGCAACCAAAGCCTGCTTCTCTTTATCAGTGATCGGATCGGAAGGGTTAAACATCTCGAGCAAACGGGCTACGCCCAATAAAAAACTTTGCTTCCAAAATATTTGATGTTTATTGGCAATGATAAATTCTGTACTCCCTCCACCAATGTCAATTATAAGAGAGGTTTCGTCACTCATCTTCACTGCATCACGTACACCATAATAAATGGTTTCCGCTTCTTTATCACCGGAAATAACCTGAACATCAATATTGCATTCTTCATTTGCTCTGGCTACAAATTCAGCTCCGTTTGAAGCCCCCCTGATAGCCGATGTAGCAATAGCATACACTTTTCCTACATTATATTTTTCAATAGTTTGTTTGTGAACTTTAAGCGCATCAATACCGCGATTAAAAGGAAGAGGCGCAATGAAACCTTTGTTAATGCCACCTTCACCAAGCTTTACAGAAATTTTAGTTTGAAAAACAAGTTCATAGGTTTTATCAGAACTTACTTCAACAATAAGAAGATTAAATGTATTGGTTCCCAGATCAATGACGGCAATGCGGTCCATAAAAAAAATAGAGATTTGTTGATTTAGAGATTTGCTAATTTACTGATTTATTTAATTCTACAACTCTCCATTGCTCTATTTCGCGAATTTCTTAATTCTCAACTCAAAAATCTCAATTCCTTCAATTAAAATTATCCTTTATAAAAAAGCCATTTGCCCAACTCTTTCCAGGTAACCTTTTTGCCATACATTAATATGCCGGTACGATAGATACGAGCGGCAAGCCACGTAGTAAAAATAAAACCAAGTACCAATAAACCCATTGAAAGCGCTAATTCCCAGGCTGGAACTCCGAATGGCATTCTCACCATCATGATCACCGGTGAGGTTAAAGGTATAATTGAAAACCAAAAAGCCATTGAGCTTTCCGGATCCTGAATCACATTTTGAGCGATAATAAATGAAAAAATAAGAGGAATGGTTATGGGTAACATAAATTGCTGGGTATCAGCTTCATTATCCACCGCAGAGCCCACAGCGGCAAACAGAGCGCTATACAAAAGATAACCGGCCAAGAAATAAAATAAGAAACACAAAAAGATAGTTACCATATCAATGGACTTAAAATCATTCCAAACCTCAGTAACAACATTAGGCCGGTCTATTTTTTTCATTTCAGAATACTTTAGATCTGCGCCTACTTTTATTATTTGCTCCTTTTGCTGAACCTGCTTTATGTCAATATTTTTCAAAATGGTAACGGTAGCAACACTGTACAAAGTCATTGTTAAAATCACCCATAATAAAAACTGCGTTAAACCAACTAATGCTACACCTAATATCTTCCCCATCATCAGCTGAAATGGTTTTACTGAAGAAAGTATCACTTCCACAATACGGCTTGTTTTTTCCTCCATTACACCGCGCATTACCTGCACACCATAAAGGAAAATAAACATATAGATCAATACGCCTCCCCCTATTCCGATTGCCATAAACAAACCGGTATTTGTTTTTTTGCTCTTTCCTGTTTCTTCTAATTTTTCAGTGATAACTGTGAATCGTGAATTTACTTCAGCATCTTTTATAATGTTCAGATCAACTTTATTTTTTGCTAAAATAACATTGTACATCATTTTACTGATCGTAGAACCGATGTATTCTTCAGTAGCAATACCCAATTGTTTTTTATAAAATATTTTTATTGCTTTTCCTCCTTCTAAAATATTATCGGGTATAAATAAAATTGCATCATAGCCCGACTCATAAAAGCCATCTTGAGCCTTTTCAAAGCTAATATCAGGATAATCAAAATCAATAAAATCTTTTTGAGGGATCAGATCTTTAAATAAATAACTCTCATCAATCACTTGAATCTCCTGCTTATCTGTTTTTTTTGTTGCCATCCAGATAGGCACGATCATCAATCCGGCCATCAAAACAGGGCCAAGAATAGTCATAATGATGAATGATTTTTTCTTAACCCTTGTTAAGTATTCACGTTTTATTATGAGAGATATTTTATTCATTAACTGAAGTTTCGGTATTGTTTTCTGATATAATTGATCTATTATTTTCTTCGGAGAAGAAGTATTATTTTATTCATTTGGGCGTTCCCCTTTCTAAAAAGAAAGTGGCGGGCTTTGCGCTTCAATCTTTTCTTAAACAAGAAAAGGATTTACGCTGCAATCCCTAACGCAGCAGCCTCTGTTATAAACATGAATTTAGCTTCATACAAATTTTAGCCGGGCACTACTATCTCTTCATTTACTTTAGCAATAAAAATATCATTCATGCTTGGTACAACTTCTTTGAAGGAATAAATTTCAGCAACAGGCATCACAGCATGTAATAATTCATTTGATTTTGTTCCAGGAGCCAATTGAACATGGGCTTTACAATGTTCTCCTTCAGTAATATGTTCTATCAATTTTCCATGTGTCCATAAGGAATTGGTAAAACCCATCATATTTCCTGTAAATTCGATCTCATAAATATTTGATCTGAATTGCTTACGAATTTCCTTTACAGAACCATCCAGAATTTTTTTCGATTTATTTATAAGGGCAATATTATCACACAACTCTTCCACCGACCCCATGTTATGTGTTGAAAATAAAATGGTAGAGCCCTGTTTTTTTAAATGTAAAATTTCATTTTTTATCAGGTTGGCATTAATAGGATCGAAACCGCTAAAAGGCTCATCCAATATCAATAATTTTGGTTCATGCATCACCGTTACAATGAACTGAACCTTTTGCTGCATTCCTTTCGAAAGTTCTTCTACTTTTTTATGCCACCAGGCATCTATCTCAAATTTCTCAAACCAATATTTTAATTTTACTTTGGCATCACTTTTTGTCATCCCCTTCAATTGTGCCAAATACAGGGCCTGTTCGCCAACCTCCATTTTTTTATAGAGTCCGCGTTCTTCAGGTAAGTAACCTATCTGTTCGATATGTTTTGGAGATAGTTTTTCGCCTTCAAAAAAAAGCTCTCCACTATCAGGCCCGGTAATTTGATTGATGATACGAATAAGGGAAGTTTTACCGGCACCATTAGGTCCTAATAAACCGAAAATACTTTGTTGAGGAATTTCTAAAGTTACATCATTCAGGGCTGTATGGCTTGAATAACGTTTTACAATATTTTGTGCGGAAAGAATATTCATTGGCTATTAGTCATTTGTCATTGGGAAGTGGGTCATTGGGCATTCGTTATTAATTATTGGTGTAAACTACCCACAGCCTAATAACCAATAACGAATGACCAGTGACTAGATGTTATTCAAAATATTGTTTCATCCTTTCAAAAAAACCACGATCTTTTTTAGTTGGGTTAGGCTTAAAATTTTCAGCATTTCGCAAACCCTCAAGGATCAACTTTTCATCCTTACTTAAATGCTGTGGCGTCCATACGTTAATATTTACCAAAATATCACCACGGGAATAACTATTGATATCAGGTAAGCCTTTTGCCTTAAGGCGCAGTACTTTACCGCTTTGAGTACCGGCATCTACCTTTATTTTTGCTTTTCCATCAATAGTTGGCACTTCAATATGTGTGCCCATCGCTGCATCAACAAAACTAATAAAATGGTCGTAAAATAAATTCAAACCATCACGTTTCAAAAGCTCATGTTCAACCTCTTCAATCACAATAATTAAATCTCCTGCAACGCCTCCACGCGCACCCATATTACCTTTTCCACTTACCGAAAGCTGCATTCCGTCTGCGACACCCGCAGGTATATTAATATTGATCACATCTTCGTCACGCACAATTCCATCACCATGACAAACAATACATTTATCAGTAATGCTTTGGCCTTCGCCACCACAAGTAGGACATGTGCTTGTAGTTTGCATTGCACCAAGTATGGTATTGGTAATACGTGTTACCTGCCCTGTTCCTCTGCATGTTGAACAGGTATTGAATGCCGAACCATCTTTTGCACCGCTTCCGCTGCATGGCTTACAAGCAACGTATTTATTTACTTTAATTTTTTTCTCTACACCGTTGGCAATTTCTTCAAGTGTCATTTTCACTTTCACTCTCAAATTGGATCCGCGATTTACGCGTTTTCCTCCACGGCCTCCGCCACCACCACCAAAATGACCACCAAAAACATCTCCAAACTGACTGAAGATGTCATCCATATTCATTCCGCCAAATCCTCCGGAACCTCCTCTGCCTCCGCCATAGCCGGCATTACCACCCATTCCGGCATGTCCGAATTGATCGTAACGTTGTTTTTTTTCAGCATTGCTTAATATCTCATAAGCTTCTGCTGCTTCTTTAAATTTTTCCTCTGCAGCTTTATCACCGGGGTTTTTATCGGGATGAAATTTGATCGCCATTTTGCGATATGCCTTTTTTATCTCGTCCCCACTTGAATTCTTTTGAACTTCTAATATTTCGTAATAATCTCTTTTTGACATTTTATTAATTTGATAATTTGATAATTTGGTAATTTGATAATAAAAAAGGTTGTTTTCAAATTACACATTTTCAAATCGTTTTAATGATTTAATTGCTCATTGCTATTATCCAATGACTTTTTACTCATAACTAACAACTATTAACTAACTCCCAATAACCACTTTCGCAAAACGAATTACCTTACCGTTCAACATATAACCTTTCTCAAGCTCTTCAATAACCTTACCTTTAAGATCTTCAGAAGGTGCCGGCACATTGGTGATCGCTTCATGTAAATCGGTATTAAAAGGCTCACCGATGGCTTTCATTTCTTCAAGCCCTTTTTGTGAAAGTGTACTTTTAAATTTATTGTAAATCAAGTTTACACCATCTGAAATTACTTTTGCATCTGTAATATCTGAATTTGATTTTATAGCACGATCAAAATCATCCACTATGGGTAACATAATTTTAAAAGCGTTTTCGCTTGCAGATTGAATCAACTCAATTTTTTCCTTAGCAGTACGTTTTCTGAAGTTATCAAACTCAGAATACAAACGAAGGTATTTATCATTCAATTCATCTACTTTGGATTGCAATTCAGTAATTTTATCTTCATTTATCAACTGAATGGACGCCTCTGTATGCTGCTCTTCTTGTGGTTGATTCTGATCATCCACTTTTTCGGTCTCTGGTTTATTCATTTTTTTAAATATATTTTTTATTTTTTTTATACTACTTTCTCCCATTGTAAGAGTTATGATTTCATTCGTTTAAAGACCAAATTCTTTTACACTAAAAGAGAATGATTTTAACTGTTGTTCTGATAGTCAAATTATTTGCCATCAACGGAAAACAAGACAAATTGACATAAATACTGCTTAAATAAAATATAAAAAGACAGAACTCTTTTTGAATCCTGTCTTTTATACAAAAAATTAGAATCTTAATTAGTTTTTATCTTTGATCAGTTTCTTCAACTCATTCGCCAAGCCTTCTCCACGTAAAGATCCTCCTTTTGCAACTATTATTCCATTCTCATCAATTAAAAAACCGGCAGGAATACTGTTTACAGCATATAATGCAGATGCCTTAGAATGCCATCCGGCTAGATCGCTTACATGGTTTTCCCATATCAAACCATCTTTTGCTATTGCGTTTATCCATGCATCTTTATTACTATCCAGAGATACGCCAAATACCGTAAATCCATTTGCTTTTTTACTGAATTTTGTGTCTTTATAAGTATTATAAACAGCCACTACATTAGGGTTTTCATGACGACAAGGACCACACCAGGATGCCCAAAAATCGATCAACACTATTTTACCTTTTAATGAAGAAAGTGAAATTTCTTTTCCCTGGGGATTGTTAAATTTCAAGTCAGGAGCCTTATTTCCAATTTCAATTCCAACTACAGTTCCTGTTTTAGCAGCTTCCTGTATAACATTATTGGTAGTGCCGGTTTTGATAAATCCGAATCCGGTAACCGATACAGCTGCCAGGATTAGTAAAATGTTTATTTTTTTCATGAGTACAATATTACAATTAATTTAATTATTCTAAACTTGTTTTTTGAGATTATCCGGCCATAAATTTCAATAAAGCCTTCAAAGATCCAAGAATTGAATTATTTCCTAACAATATCTGCGCCAAGTTTTTGTAAACGGATGTCGATGTTCTGATAACCGCGATCTATCTGCTCTATATTATGAATGGTGCTTTTCCCTTTTGCAGAAAGAGCAGCTATTAAAAGCGATACCCCGGCACGTATATCCGGTGAGGTCATTGAAATTCCTTTTAACTGGTGCTCCCTGTTCAAACCAATTACCGTTGCACGGTGTGGATCGCAAAGAATGATCTGCGCCCCCATATCAATCAATTTATCCACAAAGAACAAACGGCTTTCAAACATTTTTTGATGGATCAATGCTGTTCCTTTTGCCTGTGTTGCCACAACCAATATAATACTCAACAGATCGGGCGTGAAACCCGGCCAAATGGCATCTGAAATGGTTAAAATAGATCCATCGATAAAAGTATCAATCTCATAACTTTCCTGGGAAGGAATAAAAATATCATCACCCCTGCGCTCTAATTTAATTCCCAAACGTTGAAATACACTTGGTATCACCCCTAACTCGTCATACGACACGTTTTTAATGGTGATCTCCGATTGAGTCATTGCTGCAAGTCCAATGAAACTTCCTACTTCGATCATATCCGGTAACATACGATGTGTTGTTCCGCCTAAGTACTCAACACCTTCTACGTATAATAAATTAGAACCGATCCCGGTGATTTTTGCTCCCATTCTATTCAGCATTTTGCATAATTGCTGTACGTATGGCTCACAAGCGGCATTGTAAATGGTTGTTACCCCTTTTGCCAGAACCGCTGCCATCACAATATTGGCAGTACCTGTTACAGATGCTTCATCTAAAAGCATATAACAGCCTTTCAAATTAGAGGCTTCTACCTTATAAAATTCGTTCTCTTCATCATAAATAAATTTTGCACCAAGATTTTGAAAGCCGATAAAGTGCGTATCCAACCTTCTTCTGCCAATTTTATCTCCACCCGGTTTTGGAATATATCCTTTACCAAAACGAGAAAGTAAAGGCCCTACGATCATGATTGAACCACGTAAACTGCCTCCCTTTTTCTTGAATTCAGGGGAATTAAGATAATCTACATTTACATTATTTGCCTGAAACGTGTATTCTTCATGCCCTGTTTTTTCTATGGCAACCCCCAGATCCCTTAACAGATCTATTAATTTATTTACATCTACAATATCCGGAATATTACTAATTACAACTTTTTCGGGGGTCAGTAAAACAGCACACAATATTTGCAATGCCTCATTTTTAGCCCCTTGAGGAGTAATTTCTCCTTTTAATCTTTTTCCGCCAATGATTTCGAATACACTCATTTTAATATCTTTTTAAATTGAAATAAGAAAGAATTATAACCAATACGAATTACGAATTAAAAGGCGGCAATGCTGATGCAGGAAAATATATTTTACGAACAGTTTAATTAACAAAAAACTGAATTTTAAAGTGTGGGCATTGCTAATTAAATTAGTTGAATAAATTGACTATTTTTACAAACCAATTATAAAAAAACAATTTCACTTTTAAAGTTTTGAAAAACTTCAGTTTTCAAACAAAAATTTAAAAATTTATGCAAGAGAGACATACAGATAAAGACATGTATTTTAAAGAACAAGAATACACTACTCAAAAATATGTTATTCCTTTTATCAGCGAATTTGTTACTTTGAATAAAGACTTTAATGTTCTTGAAATCGGGTGTGGTGAAGCTGGAAATCTTAAGCCTTTTCTCGATATGGGATGCCCCTCAATGGGAGTGGATCTAAACGCAGACAAGGTTGAATACGCAAGAGAATATTTTTCAACCCATCCAAATAATCATTTACTTAAATTAGTAGTTAAAGACATTTACCATATGGTAGATGAATTAAAGGAAGGATTTGATCTGATCATACTCAGAGACGTTATTGAACATATTCACAATCAGGAAAAATTTTTAGCTTGTTTAAAATCACTTCTGAAACCAAATGGTAAGATATTTTTTGGTTTTCCACCATGGCAAAACCCGTTTGGCGGGCATCAGCAGGTTTGCAGCAGCAAAATTTTATCAAAAACCCCCTATTTCCACCTGCTTCCAAAACCGCTTTACAAGGGCGTTTTAAAATTGTTTGGCGAAAGCGAAAATTCAATTGCCAACCTGTTGGAAATAAAAGATACCGGAATTAGTATTGAACGATTTGAAAGGATATTAAAGGCAGAAAACTGGAAAATTGATAGAAAAACATTCTTCTTTATAAATCCAAATTACGAGGTGAAATTTAAACTAAAGCCAAGGGAGTCCTATGGTTTCATTACAAAAATCCCGGTACTTCGAAATTTTTTCACAACAGCCTGCTATTATTTGATTTCAAAAAAATAGAAGCAAAAAGCTTTGGTTATTTAAGAAAATTAAAAAGGCTTACGTTTAAACTTCGGATTAGCACCGGTATTTGTATTATCCTTACGAAAACCGCCACTACCTTGCTTTCCATTGGATGGTTTCTTTTTATCACGATCGCGGCTTGGGTTTGGCGGACGAGGTACAAAGGTTTGAGTGCTACGCAAAGAAGATGAATCGGCTAATTTAAGTTCGCCTTTCGAAATTTCATTTAATTGTTTTAAGATCACTTCATCATTCACCGAATCGCGGTTCCATGTTAAATAAGAACGCTTCATCAGGTTAGCAATTTGTTCTACTAAAGCGTTTCTCTCTTCACCTTCTGGGTATTCACGTGCTTTTGAAATAATACGCTCCACTGTTTTACCATAATGTTTGTAACGGATATCATTACTTGGATATGCCACTCTATCTGGTTTTGTCTGAAAGGTTTCGCGGGTTGGTTTTGGATATGGTGAATCTACATCCAATTTAAAATCAGAAATAATAAATATATGATCCCATAATTTATGTTTGAAATCGGTAACATCACGTAAATGCGGATTTAACTGACCCATAACCATGATAATAGCTTGAGCTACCCTGTTACGCTCATCGCGATTTTCAACAGAAATAGCAAAATCAATCATTTTCTGAATATTTCTTCCATATTCAGGAATAATCATGTGGGGTAAACTAGTATTGTAATCCATTTGGTCTTTTATTGGGTTGGTAATCGTAATAGGTTGGTATTTTAAAAACTTGTAATCGAGACAACAAAGATAAGTGATTTTATTACATTATGCAAAAAAACACGATATTCGCGTGACAAAACGCAGAAATAGAGAGTTGGAGAAATGGAGAGTTCTAACGTTGTAAAATAGAAGAAAATTACTAAATCACTAATTCATTAATTCTCCAAATCATCAATTCCCTAATTCTCTAATTTTTTTAAAAATTGAAACCAAGCATTCCTAAAGGCACCCGTGATTTTTCACCAACAGAAATGGTGAAACGTAATTATATTTTTGATACTATCAAACAAGTTTTTCAACGATATGGCTATTTGCCAATCGAAACGCCTGCAATGGAGAACCTTCAAACGCTAATGGGGAAATATGGGGAAGAAGGTGATAAATTGATTTTTAAGATTATTGATTCTGGAGATTTTATTAAAAATGCAAAAGATTCGCTTGGTGAAGGATTTAATTTTGCAAGTTCTGGAGTAATTTCATCTCACATTTCAGAAAAAGCTCTTAAATACGACCTTACTGTTCCATTCGCACGTTATGTTGTACAACACCAACACGAAATCACCTTCCCTTTCAAACGTTATCAGATACAACCAGTTTGGCGTGCCGACAGACCTCAAAAAGGACGTTACCGCGAATTTTATCAATGTGATGCTGATGTGATCGGAAGTAATTCATTGGTAAATGAAGTGGAATTGGTACAACTTATTGACGATGTGTTTACCAAATTAAATGTTCCTGTTCTGATCAAAATTAACAACCGCAAAATATTAAGCGGAATAGCAGAAATAATTGGAGAAAAAGAAAAAATTGTAACCATAACTGTTGCCATTGATAAATTAGATAAAATTGGTGTGGATGGCGTAAATAAAGAATTACAAGAAAATGGTGTTAGTGATAGTGCTATAGAAAAACTTCAACCTTTAATTTCTTTCCAGGGAAGTACTTTGGAAAAATTAAATTTCTTGAAACAACTTTTGGGGAATTCTGAAATTGGCTTAAAAGGTATTGAAGAAGTAGAATATATTTTCAAAACGGTGGATAGTTTAGGATTGAATACAGCAAAAACCGAATTGGATATTACTCTTGCAAGGGGCTTAAACTATTACACAGGTGCTATTTTTGAAGTTAAATCAAATGCAGGAACTTTTACCAGCAGTATTTGTGGTGGTGGAAGATACGATGACTTAACAGGTATTTTCGGTTTACCAAACATGTCGGGGGTTGGCATCTCTTTTGGCGCTGACAGGATCTATGATGTATTGAATGAATTAAATTTATTTCCTGAATCGGTTGCTGCTTCTACTAAATTATTATTTGTAACATTTGGTGAAGCTGAACAAAATTATTGTCTTCCTTTATTAGCGCAGGCTCGCAAAGCAGGTATTAATTCCGAAATATATCCGGATGCAGGAGCAAAAATGAAAAAACAAATGGGATATGCGGATGATAAAAAAATCCCTTTTGTGGTAATAGTTGGAAGTGATGAAATGCTAAATGGCATGTTAACTTTAAAGAATATGACAACCGGAGAGCAAGCGAAAATCACAATTGATTCAATAATTGAAGAGTTAAAATAAAAAATTACCACAGAGACACGGAGAACACAAAGAAACACAGAAACTCTGTGAAACTCCGTTAACTCTATGTCTCCGTGGTTAAAAAAAACACCATGCATCACATTACAACATCAAAATTAGATTTCGATATCATTTCAGAGATCATTTCTAAAAATAAAAAACTTGTTTTATCAGATGAAGCAAAAACAAATATTGTGCGTTGCCGCGAATATCTTGATAAAAAAATGGCTGCTCAAAAAGAGCCTATTTATGGTATCAATACCGGCTTTGGTTCTTTGTGCGACATCGTTATTCCAAATCAGGATCTGGAAAAACTTCAACGAAACCTGGTAATGTCGCATGCTTGCGGTACAGGAGATGAGGTACCTCAAGAAGTAGTGAAGTTGATGTTGTTATTAAAAATTCAGGCATTCTCTTATGGTAAATCAGGTGTTCAGTTACAAACCGTTGAACGCTTAGTCGATTTTTTCAATCATGATATTTTACCGGTAGTATATCAACTGGGCTCCCTTGGTGCTTCGGGCGACCTATCTCCGCTTGCACACATGAGCTTACCATTGTTGGGATTAGGTGAAGTTGTTTATCAGGGTAAAAAACAAGATGCAGCTGCTGTACTGAAACAATTGAATTTACAACCAATTCAACTAAAATCAAAAGAAGGGCTTGCACTATTGAATGGCACACAATTTATGAGTGCATACGGTGTGTGGTGTTTATTAAATACAAAAAAAATAAGTATTGCCGCTGATGTGATCGGTGCAATTTCATTGGATGCTTTTGATGGTAGAATGGACCCGCTTAAATTACATATCCATACCATACGACCTCATAAAGGACAATTGCAAACTGCTACTAATATGCTTAAATTATTAGAAGGCAGCGAAATTATCAAACGTAAAAAAGAACACGTACAGGATCCCTATTCATTCCGATGTATCCCACAGGTGCATGGTGCTTCGAAAGATGCAATTGCTTACGCTGAGAATGTTTTTTTAATTGAAATAAATTCTGTTACTGATAATCCAACTGTTTTTCCGGATGAAGATGAAATAATTTCGGGTGGTAATTTTCACGGTCAACCACTTGCATTAGCGTTGGATTTTTTAGCAATAGCATTAGCAGAATTAGGAAGTATCTCTGAAAGACGTACCTATCAATTGATTTCAGGGACACGCGGTTTACCTTCATTTCTTGTTGCAACACCGGGATTAAATTCAGGATTTATGATACCTCAATATACCGCAGCAAGCATTGTAAGTCAAAACAAACAATTGTGTTCTCCCGCTTCTATTGATTCTATTGTCAGTTCAAACGGACAGGAAGACCATGTTTCAATGGGAGCCAATGCAGCAACAAAATGCTATAAAGTAGTTGAAAATTTACAACGGATACTAGCTATAGAATTGCTGAATGCATCACAAGCATTGGAATTCAGAAGACCATTAAAATCATCACCAATTATTGAAAAAATAATTTCTGATTATCGCAAACATATTCCATTTATAGATGCTGATAAAATCATGTACACAGAGATTGAAAAAAGCGTGCAATTTTTGAAACAGTCAAAATTTGATATTTAATTCTTTAAATAAAAATGAAAAAATACATTCCATTTTTATTCTTCTTACTTACCAAAGTGACATTTGCTTGCGAATGCCCTCCAATTAAACCTATTTCAAAGGACCTGTTCAATACTTATGATGCAATTTTTACCGGGCGGGTAGATTCTGTTTCTGCTTGTTTAACCGATGGAAAAAGCAAGGCATATTTTTTTATCAATGAGCTATACAAAGGAAATCTTAATCAGCACCAGGAAGTTGTTTTCGAATGTTCATCAGAATGTATGATGAGTTTTTCAAAAGAAGAAGAATGGCTGATGTATGCCACCTATTCACGATTTGATATGCTTGTTGTAAATTTATGTGGACATAGTCGAAAATTTTTTAATGATCCATCTCAGGACTATTATCAAATGGCTGCACAGCGTAGCTTTGAAGAAGAAAAACAATTTTTAAAAACTACACTTGGCGTACATTCAGCAGTTCAAAATGATGAATTATCTCAGCAACAAAGCGATTTTAAATCACGTAATGAACAGCCAAGTGGTAGCAATAAATTATTACTTCTGCTAATTTCGTTTAGTGTAATGGCCATTGTTTATTTTGTAACAAGAAAAAAAAAGAAAAAAAATGACAAATAAATTCAAAGCTCATCCCTGGCATGGTATTACCATTGGAGCAAATGCTCCGACAATGGTAACTGCTTTTATTGAAATTGTTCCAACGGATACTGTTAAATATGAAATTGATAAAGAAAGTGGCCACCTAAAGATCGACCGCCCACAAAAGTTTTCTAATGTTGTTCCCACTTTATATGGTTTTATCCCTCAAACATATTGTGATATAAAAATAGCCGAATTCGCATCATTGAAAACAGGCAGGGAAATAGTAAAAGGCGATGGAGATCCCCTGGATATTTGTGTTTTGAGCGAACGATCCATCATCCATGGTGATATTATGTTGCAAGCTATTCCAATTGGTGGCTTACGCCTTATTGATAAAGGTGAAGCTGATGATAAAATTATTGCGATAATGAAAGACGATGAAGTTTATGAGAGCTGGAAAGATATTACCGATTGTACCGAAGCAGTAATAAACCGTTTGAAACATTATTTTTTAACGTATAAAAACATACCTGGCTTAGAAAAACCTACCTGTGAGATCACTCATGTTTATGGAAGAGAGGAAGCTTATGAAGTGATTAAAAGAAGTATGGAAGACTATAAGAATAAATTTTTGTAATTTAAGAGACCGGTATGAAAAGTTTTTTTGTGGATGTTGTCTGACGGATTGAAATATAAATAATAAAAAATGCTAAATATATATTGCATATCCGGAATGGGAGTTGATGAGCGAATGTTCAGAAACCTGGAATTGAATAATTGTACAATTCATCATATTAAATGGCAAACACCATTCAAAAATGAAACGCTTCCGGAATATGCTATGCGCCTGGCAGAACTGATTGATACAACGCAACCATTTGCTTTAATAGGTGTTTCGTTTGGAGGAATGTGCTGTATAGAAATTGCAAAAAAATTAAATCCTGTAAAAACATTTTTGGTTTCAAGTAGTAAAACAAGAGAAGAGGTACCGCAAAAAATTAAAATGTGGTCTCGTATTCCTTTGTATAAAAAGTTGAATGATTCTGTTTATAGAAATGCAGCATTACTGGTAAAAAATCTTTTTGGAGTTACCAGTAAAGAGCAGGGAGAGCGATTTGAACAAATGCTAAACACCGCTCCTGAAAATTATTTTAAAGGTGCTATACATTGTATCCTGACATGGAACAATCAAGAGATACCTGAAAACATTATTCATATTCATGGTACGGCAGACCAGGTATTACCCCATAAAAAAATTGTGAATTGTAATTATTCAATTAAGGATGGATCACATTTTATGATCGTGAATAGAGCCGAGGAGATAAATAAGATAATTAATGAGGAGTTGGGAAACAGATAATTCTAAAAATCAAATAAATCTCTGACTTTGACATTTAAAGCTTCGGCAATTGCAATAAGGCTACTAATACTGGTGTTTATTTCTCCCCTCTCAATTCTTCCAATTTGATTAATACGAACATTCGCTTCAAAAGACAATTGGCTTTGAGAGATGTTTTGCTCCTTTCTCAAAAGCCTAACCTTCTTACCTAATTTTTTAATAGCCTTATCGTTTCTAATGTATTTCACACATTAAAAATGTGATAAGTACAAAAATGTTTTAACCCAAATATGGGTTAATTAAAAAAATAAACTATTTTTGGTAAAGATTTGTGCACCTTTAGACTTTTTTAAGTATTGATAATACAGGTCAAATTTGAAATTATAAGAACAATTACTTCTAAACAACCAAAAGCCATCCAAGTATGGAAACCAAAAACTAAAAAACATGAAAACATTTAAAACAACATTCATTGCAGTTTTTTTAATTTCTGCAAATTTATTTGGACAAACCTTCAACTCCGGTTTTGACTCAAAAGAAATGGAGAACCTCAAAAAGGGACCACTTTATATCGTGCAAACAGGTGACAAGATTTTTGATGATAGTTTAAAAGCTTCTGTTGAAAAATATTGGAAAATTTCACCAACAAAAACATTGACAAAGAATGAGTATGTAAAATATTTAGGGGATGAAAACAATTGCTTTATCGCACCCTTAAACGGCCGTACAACTGATGTTTCTTCTCCCATTTCAAATAAAGAAATTGATGGCATTTATATTTTTTATGGATCTGCCCGTAAAAAAAGTAGTCAACTGCCTATGGCTTATTGTCCTTTCTATTTTTATGAAAGGGCCTTTACTGGCCGTTTTTTAGATTTTACTGTTAAATATTTGAATGATCTGACAAATTTTGTCATTGACAATAAAATTGAAGAATGGAGATATGCCCATGCAACAAATGACAGAATACATTTGTTTGAAAAAGGGTTTCCAAAAGATCCATCAGCATTAAAGACTAAAACTTTGCTTGTTAGTGAAATTTGCACAAGACCTCTTAAAAAAGAAGTATTAGCAAAGTATAAATACAGCTATAAAGTAGCAAGTTTAACTGAAATAGTTTCACTAATAAATTCGGAACCTGAGAAATATTGCGTTATATCTGATAATACAGCTTTGTTCACTGGTCATATATTAATTTTTGATGGTGGATCCAAATCTGCGATTTATGCAGATAGGAAAGCCGCTAATATGTCAGTAAAAGAAAAACAAATTATAAATCTTAATGCTGCTATTGGAAAGAAATAGCCAATCAGTAACATCGGAAGAAGAAGTTTTGAGAAGTTTTCTGTAATCAAAGAAACAAAACATATGCGTACTTTTTTAAAAATTATTTTTTTTACTCTTTTGACGAGCAATATTGCTTTTAGCCAAATTATGATTCGGGGTTTCAACTACCGCCCTACAGGTGAATTCGGATCTGTGATGAAACCACTGTTCTCTGCAGAAATAGGATATCAGCAGCCTTTTGAAGGTGATCGTGTCAGAGGCGGTTTTTTGTTTACATTTTTGCAAATGAAACCAAGGATGGATGTTTTTCCGGTCTATGGTATTGTCGGCACAACAGTTCTTCCGGGAGAACAGTCATTTCAAAAATACAATCTTGGATTATTATTATGTGATCTAGATTTTGCATTTGTGAACAAGGAAAAATACACTATTTACACGGGATTAGGTCTAATAATGGGTGGCGCAAACGTGGAATATGAATACAATATTCAAACTGCTGTTTATGAAAGTTATTCAGGAGGTGGAATTTTAGCAGGTTTTCGTTTTCGCTTAGGTGCGGAATATATTATAAATGACTATATAGCGCTAAATTTAAACGCAAACCGAAATGTTTTTTTGGTAACAGAGCCAAGAGCATTAGCCTGGGCTAATGATTATGGTATTGGAATGCGGTATTCATTCGATTAAATATTATTTATGAAAAAAAGATTTTATTGGATACTTGTTATTTCTTTTTTAACACTAACAATTTCATGCAGGAAAGCATTAAAGGATGTTAACGATTATTTACCTAAAATAAAAACAGTTTCTGCCATCATTCAAACTGATGGAACAGTGCTCGTGGAGGGCGAGGTGGTTTCTGAAGGTGCTGCTTCTATTGAATACATCGGCTTTTGCTACTCTACGAGCATAAATCCCAACATGGTAAGCAACCAAATGAGGGTTACCACCAATGGTACTAAATTTTCTGCGATATACCCCGGTTCTGGTTTTGACGTTGATTCTGTTTATTATTTCAGAACATGGGCAACAAATTATTATGGTTATGTTTATGGTAATGATGTTTCACTCGATAGTATTATAGCGATGAATGTAACGCCCCCTTGTACAAATATTATGAACACTGTGAGCGAAGGAGGAGGGCAACCTACTCATTCATATACAAATATTAGCACCCCTGTCAACTATATGTACGAATGGGAATTTACAGCACAAACAAGCAGCGGACCAACAGTAAATTTCACTTTCGGCTCAATCATAACAACCGGAATTTATACAACCACTACCAATACATCTCCAGGTTATGGAGAGGTGAATATTTCTTTTTTCGGTGGATTTATTTCCGGAACTCTTAGTAATGGTAGCAGTGTTTATGTGAATTTTATTGGTTCGGGTGTTTATGATATTAGCATTTGTAGTGCTCCATGGCAGTATAATTCAAGTACTTTTTATTTTAATACCCGCCTGACAGTTAATTAAAAAAAATAAGAGTTGATAATTCAACAAATGGGTGTATATTTTTGTTAATGATTGAGACCTGGTTTTATTACGCCCTTTCAGGGCTAATTTTTTGTTTGTTTTTTTCTTCGTAGGGCGATGCCCTACGCTGGTATATATAGCCCTTTCAGGGCTAATTTTTTGTTTACTGTTTTTTTCGTAGGGCGATGCCCTACGTTAGTATATATTGCCCTTTCAGGGCTAATTTTTTGTTTACTGTTTTTTTCGTAGGGCGATGCCCTACGTTAGTATATACTGCCCTTTCAGGGCTAATTTCGTGTTTATTATTTTTTTTCGCAGGGTGGTGCCCTACGTCAGTTATATTGCCCTTTCAGGGCTAATTTCGTGTTTATTATTTTTTTCGCAGGGCGATGCCCTACGTCAGTATATATTGCCTTTCAGGGCTAATTTCGTGTTTATTATTTTTTTCGCAGGGTGATGCCCTACGTCAGTAATATAGCCCTTTCAGGGCAATTGAAACTTCGATCAGTTAATATCAAAGAAGTCAAAAGCCTTACAAACGATGGATTTATTTCCGGTGCTAAATACCATTTGCTAAATGCAAATACAAGTTTGCCCTGAAAGGGCTTTATACACTAACACAGGGCATCGCCCTGTGAAAACAAACTACCCAAAAATCCTATTACCCTGTAAGGGTAAAATATATCAATCCCAAACATAGCGTTCATCGTAATCCACTTTATACTTTTTTAAAAATGCGCGGTATTCATCCTGAAATGAAACTTTCTTGTGGTGCTCTTCCTGGTTTTCGATATACCTCACTACTATATCAATTTCACTGGGGTTCACAGAAAAGGCACCGTATCCATCCTGCCAATGAAAACCTGCAAATTCTTCTCCTTTTGTTTTAATCCATTTTGAAGAATTTTTCTTTACTTCTTCGAGGAGCTTCATAACTGCTATTTTTTTTGATAGCAAACACAGGATATGGATATGATCGGTATACCCGCCTATTTTTATAGGAAAACATTCTAAATTTTTACATATTCCACCTAAGTAACTATATAATTCAGTTTGCACCTCCTTATGTAATACTGACTCCCTGTATTTCGTACTGAAAACCAAATGTGTATATATTTTTGTTAATGATTGAGACATGTTTTATTATTACGCCCTTTCAGGGCTATTTTTTTGTTTCTTTCTTCGTAGGGCGATGCCCTACGTTGGTATATATAGCCCTTTCAGGGCAAAGTGAAATTTAATGCAGTTAATACCTGTTTAAAATTTCGGAACTCATTAATTTTTTTTCAACATAGGGCGATGCGCTACGTTGATATATATATATATATATATAGCCTTTTCAGGGCATCATGAAATTTCGTGTAATTAATATCTATTTAAAATTTCGCAACTCTTAAATATTGGCCTAAACATCAAAATTAAACTAGCCAATCAAAACAATTACTTTTTAACCACATTCTCACCACCCATCAATACATATTGTATGATGTTGGCTCCCATTTTCAGGGCTTTTTGATGCGTTTCAGGGGAATCCTTATGAACTTCAAAACTTTCCCAGCCATCACCAAGATCGCACTCGTAATCGTAGAAACAAACTAATCGTCCCTGGTAAATTAATCCGAAACCTTGAGGTGATTTGCTTTCGTGTTCATGTATTTTTGGCAGGCCATTGGGGAAATCAAATTTTTGGTGATAAATAGGATGAGAGAATGGAAGCTCAACAAAATCCAATTCAGGAAAAACTTTTTTCATTTGAATACGAATGAATTTATCCATTCCGTAATTATCCGATAAGTGAACAAAACCACCACCAATTAAGTAGTTGCGCAGATTCTCTGTTTCCTGAACATTAAAAACCACATTTCCGTGTCCGGTAAGGTGAACAAAAGGATAATTAAAAATATCGGGGTTGCCAACTTCAACAATGGCTTGTTCCGGATTAATATTGGTTTTCAAATTACTGTTACAAAATTGGATCAAATTGGGTAAAGATGTTTCCAGATTAGCGTACCAATCTCCTCCCCCACTGTATTTCAGCAAGGCTATTTGATAGGTAGGAGCCGGACTGAAAGCAGCACAGCTTAACACAATTAAAAAAAGTAATATCGTTTTTTTTATCATAATAATTTTCTCCAAAACTCTTTCATTTTCAATAAATACAAGGGCACAATTTTCAATTAGCAATAGTAATTCGTTTTAATCCCCCTAGCCCCCTTTTCAAGGGGGAATTGTTTCCCATATTAATTCGAGTAAAGTATAATTAAAACAATAACTAATAAAAAACTTAAGCTATATACCGTTCTTTAGCGCCTTTGAAAGATAAATACATTTCATTAAAACGATCCATTATTTTTTCCATAAATGCCTCATCCACTAATTTTTGTATTCCTTCAATACCATTTACTTCAGTGTGGGAGAGTTTGAATATTTGTTCCATTGGTCCGGCTTCAAATTTCACCTGATATTTATCATTCATTGAAAAAATAGAAATAGTAATTTTAGGATGTGCTATAGTACCGATGATACGCATTAATTTCTTATTTGAATTGTTATACTATTTTTAAAAGTAGTTACCAAAAACTATTTTTCAATCTTAAAAGGTCCGCTGTTAAATAAACCGGTTCTGTCATCCCCTTCTTTACGGATCTTAGCCTGAATTTTATGCGCCAGGTCGGCATAATGTCTCAAATTATTTTTGACCAGAAAAACATGGGCATTTTCATCCCCGTTGATATAATTTGACATTGCAGCCCAAAAAAATTCTTTTTTATCCATTAACAATTTCAATGCTTTTTTGTCGTCCCAGATAGAATTAACAAATGCAGCAAGAACAAAGTGTTTATTGATCAATAAGTATTCAAATGCTTTTGGATAGCGACTTACAGCATCTTTTAGCTGAACAAGTTCTTCATAGTTACTTTCCTGTAACCATAATTTTGCACGTACATCGCCTTCCATCCAGGCACCTGCTTTTTCTATTGCTTCCTTTGGGTATAACATTTATTGGTATAAAAATCTTTAAACAAAGTTACGAAAACTACTACGAATTACGAATTTTAACGAATTACGAATCTGTGTTTGTTAAGACCAGCCTGACAGAAAAACTTCAGCGGTTCGGGCGGGTTGCCTACTGTTAAATTGCTAAATTGTTAAATTGACCTAAAGTATTACCTTTTTCTTTTTCGGTTTAGGGATCTTACCGATACGTTTGTCCCCTTTTATAATAAGATCACAAACCTGATTCACACTCGATTCAAAATCATCAGCATCCATTGGCAATACCTGCCATCCGGTTTCACCCGGACCAAATACTTTTATGGAACGCATTGATGGGAAATCTTTTTTTAAACTTGCATGATGTTCAGGTGTTGTAGCAATCCAAACCCCACTATCCTCATCTTTCTTATCACGAAGTATCAATACAATTTTGTTGCCAACGTAAATAGCATACGCGCCAAACATAGCTTTTATTGTGGGGGCAAGTGCAAATAAATTTTCAATCGCAAAATTAAACGGAACCGGCTTTTGGACTTTTTTCATTTGCTCAATTTACAAACATTTAAAATAATCAAAAGGTTCCTTGCAATCCAAACAGCGGTATAGTGCTTTACAGGCTGTAGAACCAAATTGCGAGATCATTTCGGTGTTTTTTGAACCGCATTGCGGGCATTTTAATTCGCGTGCTTTTCCCATCAATACTGCTTTATCAATAGTGCTATGGTCGGGAGGTGCTATTCCATAAGCACGTAGTTTTTCTTTGGCAATATCACTGATCCAATCGGTTGTCCAGGCGGGAGAATAAACCAAATCTATTTTTACATTACTAATTCCAATTTCATTGAGTTTGATCCTAATATCATCTTCAATTACTTTCATTGCCGGACAGCCGCTATAAGTGGGTGTAATTATTACGGTACATAAGCTTCCATCCCACTGTACATCACGTAATATTCCTAATTCAATAATATTTATGACTGGAATTTCCGGATCTGGAATTTCGGAAAGAAGAGAGAATAGTTGTTCTTTTGTATATGTTGAAGTATTCATATTATCTTAGTTTCAACACAGAGTTCACAGAGTTTTTTTATGAGTTTCACAGAGAAAAAAAAACTCTGTGTGGCTCTTTCTTCCTCTGTGTACTCTGTGTTAAAAAATTACCATTTAGATCCGGGGTAGGATCTTGGGATATACTGCATTTCGGCTAACAAAAAGCCCAAATGTTCGCTATGTTTACCTTCACGGCTGCCTTTTTGTTTGATATTGGTCACAGGAACCTGTAAAGTAGCTTCTGTGATCACTTCATTCACTCGTTTTTCCCAAGCCGCTTTTACTTTATCCAAATCAGCGGCAATTCCTTCATTGATCAATAATCCATCTACTTCATCCATATCAAACAACTCAGAAGTAAACATCCACAATTCATTTAATGCGGTTTGTAATCGTTGATGGCTTTCTTCTGTGCCATCACCCAAACGGAGCATCCATTGCGTGGTATGACGTAAATGATAAGTAATTTCTTTATGCGATTTAACTGCAATTGCAGCAATGGTCTCATCTTTGCTGCTTTTCAGTTCTTCATACAAAAAGAAGGTATAGGTATCATATAAAAACTGACGTGCAATGGTAGCAGCATAATCGCCATTAGGCTGTTCTGTTAATAATAGATTCCGGTATTCACGTTCGCCACGCAAATAAGCCAGATCATCCTCCGTACGCCCCTTCCCTTCTACCTGAGCTGCATAACCTAAAAGCGATGTTGCATTACCAACAAAATCCAATGCAATATTTATTAATGCAATATCTTCTTCTAAAATCGGACCATGTCCACACCATTCGGAAAGACGATGACCAATTATCAGACTGCTATCACCAAGGCGAAGCAGGTATTCGAATTTTGCTTGTTGTAGATTCATATACAAAGTATTGAGATATGAGATATTAGATGTTAGATGAGAGCCATGCCCAAATCTAATATCTAATATCTCACATCTAATTTACAAATATTTAACTCCTTCCGGAATTTTATAAAATGTTGGATGACGGTATGGTTTATCATTTGATGGCTCAAAAAATGCACCTTGATCTTCGGGGCTTGATGCCGATATTTCAACTGCTGGAACTACCCAAATGCTGATACCTTCACTTCTGCGCGTATAAACATCACGTGCATTTTGAATTGCCATTTCGGCATCGGGAGCATGAACGCTACCTACGTGTTTGTGGGGTATTCCGGGATTACCTTGTACAAATACTTCCCATAAAGGCCATTGTGAATCACTCATTTTTATTGGTTGTTAGTTGTTGGTTTTTAGTTGTTAGTTCGTGGTTGTTAGTTGTTAGTGACTCACAAACGGTTATTTGCCTATCAACTAACAACCAACAACTATCAACTAACCTAAGCTACTAATTTTTCTTTTGCTTGCTTTGCTGCGTAAGCTGTTGCTGCTTCCCGCACCCAGGCACCTTTTTTATCCGCTTCTACGCGATCTTTTATTCGTTTTGCATTGCAAGGGCCATTTCCTTTGATCACGTCAAAAAATTCTTCCCAGTTGATTGGCCCATGCTCATAATGACCTGTTACGTCATTAAATTTCAAATCAGCATCAGGAACCTTTAAGCCAATAAATTCAGCTTGTGGAACAGTGCGGTCAATAAAACGCTGACGGATAGCATCGTTACTTTCCATCTTCACTTTCCAACGCATTAATTGATCCGAATTTGGGGATTTATCATCACTAGGTCCCAACATCATGATAGAAGGCCACCACCAGCGGTTAAACGCATCCTGTGCCATCTCTTTTTGTTCAGGTGTTCCTTGTGCAAGGTTCATCATTATTTCATAACCCTGACGATTGTGAAAACTTTCTTCCTTACAAATTTTCACCATTGCACGGGAATACGGTCCATAAGAACCACGTGCTAATGCAGTTTGATTCATAATGGCTGCGCCATCCACTAACCAGCCAATTGCACCAATATCAGCCCATGTAAGGGTTGGGTAATTGAATATACTTGAATATTTTGCTTTTCCGGAGTGTAATTGTTCTAATAATTCGGAACGATCAACACCTAAGGTTTCAGTAGCACTGTATAAATACAAACCATGTCCGGCTTCATCCTGAACCTTTGCTAACAAAATTGCTTTTCTACGCAAGCTTGGAGCACGTGTGATCCAATTTCCTTCAGGCAACATCCCAACAATTTCGGAATGTGCATGCTGACTCATCATTCTGATCAATTGTTTACGGTACGCTTCCGGCATCCAATCTTTGGGTTCTATTTTCAGCCCAGCTGCGATCTTAGCCTCAAATTGCTCTAATTGTTTTTTATCGTCCATTGTTGTGAATTATCTGATGCAATATTACTAATACCTAGCTATAAAATTATGATTTTTATCAGTAATAACAAAGTATATTATGTTTTACTCTCTATAAACAATTTTTAAATGAAAAGGACGCAAAAAATAAATTTCATTTGCGTCCTTTCGTTTCATATTCTTTTTTGGAGGGCTCCTCTTTATAGAGAAAAGTTAATATTACAGCCCCTTATCGTAATTCACCACCACATTAGGTGTTGTAGGGCGGCTTTGACAGGTAAGAATATATCCTTGTTTTACTTCGGAGGCAGATAATGCATAATTAACCGCCATCTCCACTTTACCACCTTCTAATAAAGCACGGCAAGTACAGCAAGAACCACCCTGACAAGCATAAGGCGCATCTATTCCAATTCGTAAGGCAGCTTCAAGGATTGTTTCATTATCCTCCAAAGTAACGGTATGTTGATCGCCATCCATAATAATTGTTGCTGTGGTGCCAACAATTGATGGAGTGATCTTTTTGGATTCATCGGCAACTACGGGAGCAGAAAAATATTCGATATGAACTCTTGTTTCATCAGTTTTCAATTCCTTCAAAGCAGCTACTACATTGTCCATCATTGGGCCGGGACCACAAATAAAATATTCATTATCCGCAGTAGGGGACACAAAATTTTTAACGAGCTCTATATTTTTTTCTTTTGTCATTAATCCTTGCAGCGCCTGAGAGTGGCCCGCAGGAGCATTACATAGGACATGAAACACTTTTAATCTTTCGGGATTATTAGCAGCAATTGAATCAATTTGTTTTTTGAAAATAGTAGAAGCTTCATCGTTGTTACCATAAAACAAAGTAACCGTGCTGTTCGGCTCCAGCTTTAAAGCAGTTTTTAAGATGGAAAGCATGGGTGTGATCCCACTACCACCTGCAAAAAGAACATAATTTTTTTTGTGAGCAGGATTCAGTTCTGTATAGAAATTACCCATTGGAATCATCACTTCCATGGTATCACCTACTTTAATTTTATCATTAATATAAGAAGACATTCTGCCATCCTTTACTTTTTTTATGGCAACCCTCAACTCGTTTTCTTCAACAGGGCTGCTACAAATGGAGTACGAACGTCTTAACTCTTCACCATTAACAAAAAACTTTAAAGTAAGGTATTGCCCCTGCTTGTATATATATTCTTGTTTTAAATTATCCGGCACTTCAAATGCAACAGAAACGGCATCAGCTGTTTCGCGTACAATATCAATTATTTTTAACGTATGAAATTTCGACATGTTCAGTTTTTAAATTTAATGCGCGAATTTACGATTAATATTCAAAAAAAATTGATGCCAATTCACAGATTAAAGTAAAATACCTGATTTTGATTGTTAATTTTTACTAAAGTCCGTAAACGCAGAAGATTTAAATCAAAAGCCTAAAGACCTTCAATTAATTGCAGGATGTTTTATTATTGGTTAATGCTGCGTTAGGGATTGCAGCGGAAATCCTTTTTGTTCTTTACAAAAAGATTGGAGCGGAAAGCCCGCCAATTCTCCTTCAAGAATTGGAACGCCCAAATAAACAATTGAAATCGGTTAATAATTCCCACACACATATTTCGATACTTCGACAAGAGCTCAGCAAAGGCTAAGCTCAATATGACCGCGCACAAACTCCTTAACCTTAGCTAAGATTGTGTCTTATTATCGGCTAACCACTATTTTCTGAATTTCTTTATACTTATCTGTTTGAAGGGTTATGAAATAGATCCCGGAATTTAAGTGTAAATCAGCTATACTTATTGATTTTTGGTGAGCTCCGCTGATTTGTGTTTCATCAACAACATTAGCAATAGTTTCACCAATTACATTAGTAATACTTATTTTAACATGAGTAGTTGTTGGCAACTTATAATTTACTTTTATTTCATTAACACAAGGATTTGGGTAAACTGCAAGTCCCATAGTCAACGATTTATTCTCAGCAATTCCAACTTGTGGAACTCCTGCTCTTGTGCTATCGGTATAGCGCACATTAGAAACAGTGATATTACCGGCAATATCAGTAGCTTCGATTTTCAAAACCGGTATTTTTTTACCTGTTGCCAGCCATTTAAATTCATATTTTAAAGGACGTGGTATATTGGTTCCGGCATTTAAAGAAGTATTGTAAACCGTATCAATAGCATCAATAGTTGATATTACACGTAATGTTTGAAACGTTCCAAAAGGGGTAATTAATGTTCCCCAACCATCAACAAGGTTAACACGGTGCCCCGATTGGCCATAGTAACCCATACCCGGAATATCTAAACCATATTTATAATTACAATCATTCGTATTCAAATGATTCATTGGAAATTCGTAAATAATATCTTCCTGAGAGTATAAAAATGGGATTGGCACGTTATTTACAGTAAATCCTGCACCTATCTGTTTATATTGTGATGAGGATTCTTTATAAAAATCATAGGCATCGGTGATCTCAGTTCCACCGGGCAATGAAATAGTAGAAAATTCGTAATTATCCCTACCATAGGATGTGTTAAAGGGATTAAACAGATAATTATAAGGTGATGTAAAAGAAAGGGGGGAATCAAACTTCTCAAACTGCTGGACGTTAGGTGTTAATGATGAAAAATCCCAATTAAAATTTGCTCCTGTAAGGGAAGGATCAATGGCTCCAATGTTAGTATTAACACTAACCAATACTTCATCATTTTCATTAGGCATGTCACCAGAAGTAATAGTAATGGGAGTTTGAGCAATTGATAGAATAGAAATAAAAATACCAGCTACTAAAAAAGTAATTTTTTTCATGGTCATATAGTTTTGTTAAGGCGAATTTAAGGAATTAAAAGGCAATAATTTCACTTTTTTTAAGTTATTAGGCCTCATGCAGCAAACAAGGCAATAAATACGTATTTTTGACATCCATTAAAACAATAAATTATGTTTAAAAAAATACATTTAGTATTGCTATTAATAATCCTGGTA
This sequence comes from Bacteroidia bacterium, assembly GCA_030654175.1. Classification (GTDB taxonomy): domain Bacteria; phylum Bacteroidota; class Bacteroidia; order 2-12-FULL-35-15; family 2-12-FULL-35-15; genus 2-12-FULL-35-15. The sequence goes on along the minus strand of JAURXZ010000008.1, from coordinate 20,480 downwards.
GATGCAACTGCGTTTGCACAGGAAAAAAAATCTAAAGTTCCCGAAAAAAAGGGGCTTAGTTTGATCCAGTTTTCGGGAGTAGTTGTGGAAGGGAATGACTTGCGCCCGGTACCTTACACGAGTATCATTGTTAAAAACACGCACCGTGGTACTATAAGTGATTTTTATGGCTATTTTTCTTTTGTTGCTAATTTGAACGATACTATTGAATTTTCGGCAATTGGTTTTAGTCCGGCACAATATATCATCCCGGATACATTGACTTCCAACACCTATTCATTGATACAAGTATTGTTGAAAGATACTGTTTACTTAAGACTTACCGAAGTATTTCCATGGCCTTCGAAAGAACAATTTAAACAAGCTTTTTTAAACCTTGATCTTCCGGAAGATGATCTGGCAAGAGCTTCAAAAAACATGGACCGTTCCGATATGAAAGATCAAATGGTAGGCATGGCAATGGATGCAAGTTTAAATTACAAATACAGTTCACAACAATATCAAAGCAAACTTTATTATGCAGGACAATATCCACCCAATAATTTGCTAAATCCTATAGCATGGGCAAAATTTATCAAAGCATGGAAAAACGGTGATTTTAAGAAGAAAGATTAGTAGCCAATTTAGGCAATTGAACAGTAGGCAATTTAGCAGTAGGCAATTTGTCAATTAAATAATGTGCTGATGTGCTAATGTATCAATGGCCAATGACTAACTGACTGATGACATAAAACAGTGGACGTGAAAAGAAAAAAACTGAATCAACTTAAATTCTTATTTCTAGGTTTTATACTTTTCAGTTCGTTTGCAATACTTGCACAGGATACAGCCACAATTTATGGTAAGGTAACCAACTCTGAAAATGAACCTCTGCCTGATATCAGCGTTTCTATTTTAGGCTTATCCCTGCCTCCGGTTTATACCGACCAAAAAGGAGAATATACCTATTCCATCCCGGCCAACCAGGAATTAACGATCGTTTTTTATAGCCTTAGTCATAAGCAGGAGCAGCGAAAAGTAAGGCTGGCACCGGGTGAACGACTTGAGTTGAGCAGAGCCTTAACATTTAAAAATATAATTAAAGAAGTTGTAGTTAGTGATGGGAATCGTTTTTTGGAAGTTACACGCATCGACCCTCTTCATATCACCCATATTCCAACTGCCAGCCAGGATTTTAATGCTATTTTATTTACGCTTCCCGGTGTGTCGAGCCGTAATGAGCTAAGCTCCTCCTATTCCGTACGCGGAGGAAATTTTGATGAAAACCTTGTTTATGTCAATGGTATTGAGGTGTATCGTCCATTTCTTGTTCGTTCCGGTCAGCAGGAAGGACTTAGCTTTGTTAACCCCGATCTGGTTTCATCTGTATTGTTTTCAGCAGGTGGGTTTGAAGCAAAGTATGGTGATAAAATGTCGTCAGTACTGGACGTTCAGTATCGCAGACCTCGCAAATTTGGGGGAACTGTTTCAGGAAGTTTACTTGGTACGAATGTTCATTTAGAAGGCAGCTCAAAAAATTACCGACTTTCCTGGATCATTGGTGCACGTTATAAAACCAATCAATATTTATTAAATGGATTAGACACTAAAGGGCAGTATAAACCCTTTTTTGGTGATGTCCAATCCTATATCACCTACGATCTGAACCCACGGTGGGAACTTGATTTCTTGGGTAATTATGCAAGTAATAAATATGAGATCATTCCGGAAAATCGTGAAACTGATTTTGGCACGTTGAATCAGGCGTTGCGTTTGAAAATTTATTTTGACGGCAGAGAAGTAGATCAATATACTACTATGATGGGTGCTTTGTCTGCTAATTACCATGATCGTAGCGATAAATTGAATCTTAGATTTATAGGATCGGCCTTCCAAAGTAAGGAAAGTGAAGCCTTTGATATACAAGGTCAATATTTTATTGATGAGCTCGAAACTGATTTTGGAAAGCCCACTTTTGGTGATATTGTTGCAAACAGGGGTATTGGAACCTTTTTAAATCACGCAAGAACCAATCTTCAGGCCAATGTACTAAGTGCGGAGCACAAAGGAACCTATACCGTTTCAGGCAAGCAACTATTATGGGGAGCAAAGTATTCAAATGAAATGATCACCGATAAATTAAGTGAATGGAAATATATTGATAGTGCCGGCTTTTCTCTGCCAATAACTGATCCACAGCAAATCATTTTACAGGATGTTATCAAACAAAAAATAAATATTTCATCAAATCGTGTTTCGGGCTTTGTACAAGGCGTATGGAGAAAAGAAATGAAGGATTCATCACTTGTTTCACTGGTAGGTGGCATTCGTGCAAATTATTGGGACCTGAATGACCAGGCTCTTGTTGGGCCCCGTGCAACAATTGGTTTAAAGCCACACTGGAAAAAAGATTTTTTGTTTAAGTTTTCTTCCGGATATTATTATCAGTCCCCCTTTTACAGGGAACTGCGTGATGCTAAAGGCGTTATTAATTATAACATCAAAGCCCAAACATCCATCCACTTTGTGTTAAGCAGCGATTATAATTTCAAATCGTGGAAGCGTCCATTTAAATTTATTGCGGAGGCATATTATAAATATTTAGATAATTTGATCCCTTATGAAGTTGACAATGTTCGCATACGTTACTCGGCAAAAAACAATGCCCGTGGGTATGCCACCGGTATTGATTTAAAAGTGAATGGGGAATTTGTAAAAGGATTGGAGTCATGGGCGTCTATATCAATAATGGAAACACGTGAAGATATAAAGGATGATTTTTATTATGATTATTTTAACAGCGATGGCGAAAAAATTGAACCAGGTATTACTTTCAATAACATTGCAACAGACAGTATACGTCACGAACCGGGCTATATTCCTCGCCCTACCGACCAACGTGTAAATTTTGGTTTATTTTTTCAGGATAATATGCCGGGACTGCCTGATCTAAAAATGCATCTCAATTTACTATTCGGAAGTGGTGTACCATTTGGCCCACCAAATTCGCAACGATACAAACAAACATTGAAAATGCCACCGTACCGCAGAGTTGATATCGGTTTTTCTTATCAGGCATTACGAGAAGACAGAAAGGTTAAAGCTCAAAATCCGGGACGTTTTCTAAAATCAGTTTGGATAAGTTTAGAAGTTTTTAACCTCTTGGGAACAAGCAATACAGTCTCCTACATTTGGGTGGAAGATGTTACCAATCGTCAATACGCAGTTCCTAATTTTTTAACTCAGCGTCAGTTGAATTTAAGGATGATCGTGAAGTTTTAGTTCATTTGGGCGTTCCCCTTTCGTAAAAAGAAAGGGGCGGGCTTTACGTTTCAATCTTTTCTAAAAAGAAAAGGATTTCCACTGCAATCCCTAACGCAACGTAAGAGTTTTGATTATATTTGAATTCTCAAAAACATAAATCAATAAAAAATATGTCATCATTTATTAAATCCGAGTTAGATGGAAATGTGTTAAAAATAACACTTAACCGTCCCGATAAATTCAACAGCTTTAATCGTGAGATGGCTTTAGCACTGCAAGCCGCATTGGATAAAGCTGCTACACATAGTGCGATTCGTGCTGTTTATTTAACCGGTGAAGGAAAAGCGTTTAGTGCAGGACAAGATCTTGCTGAAGTGGTTGACCCGAATGGGGTTGGACTTGAAAAAATAGTTACTGAACATTACAATCCTATTATTGAAAAAATCAGGAATATTGAAAAACCGGTTATTTGTGCTGTCAATGGTGTTGCTGCAGGGGCAGGGGCAAACATTGCTTTAGCTTGTGATATTGTAATTGCAGGGAATTCAGTTGCATTTATTCAAGCATTTAGTAAAATCGGGTTGATCCCGGATAGCGGAGGAACATTTTTTCTTCCACGTTTAATTGGATTTGGAAAAGCATCTGCATTGATGATGTTAGGTGATAAAATTTCAGCTTCAGATGCAGAAAAAATGGGAATGATCTATAAAGTAATTGAAGATGATAAATTAAAGGAAGATGCACTAACGATCGCAAAAACGCTGGCTAACCTACCAACCCGGGCAATAGGCTTAACAAAACGATTATTGAATCAATCAATAAATAATACACTCGAACAACAATTGATTGCTGAAGGTATAGAACAAATAAGTGCATCTAAAACCTATGATTATAATGAAGGAGTGAAGGCTTTTTTAGAAAAACGTAAACCGGTTTTTAAAGGGGAGTAAATAATTGGGCAATTTTGCAGTAGGCAATTTAAAAATTAAACAATTCAACAATGTAGTTTTAATTTTTCACATCATACTATGTTTTCAAAAAAATCAAGAATAGGAATAATTGGTTCGGGGGCAATGGGAGCCGGAATTGCACAAGTGGCAGCTGCTGCAGGGCATAACGTGATCTTATTCGATACGAATAAAACTGCTTTGGATAAAGCAAAGCATAATTTAGAAAGCACCTTAAAAAAATTAGTTGAGAAACAAAAACTAACAGCACAAAATTCAAAAGAAATCATTGAACGTATGCTATTTGCATCTGAACTAAAGGAATGCAAAAATTGCGAGTTGATCATTGAAGCCATTGTAGAAAATTTAGATGTAAAACAAAAATTGTTTTCTGATCTGGAAAACATCGTTTCTACTGATTGTATATTGGCAAGCAATACCTCTTCGCTATCAATCGCTTCAATCGCTTCGGCTTGTAAAAATGCGGGGCGCGTAATAGGAATTCATTTTTTTAACCCCGCTCCTATTATGCCTTTGGTGGAAATCATCCCTGCTATTACCACTGATAGTGAAGTTACAGAACGTTCAAAAAAACTGATCGATAGCTGGGGAAAACAAACTGTCCTTACAAAAGATACCCCGGGGTTTATTGTTAATCGTGTAGCTCGCTCATTTTATGGGGAATCTATACGTATCTATGAAGAAGGCCTTGCAGATTTTGCAACTATTGATTGGGCAATGAAAACCGTTGGAGGCTTTAAAATGGGACCTTTTGAATTGATGGATTTTATTGGTAATGACATAAATTATAAAGTTACCGAAAGTGTATGGACGCAATTCTTTTACGAGCCACGTTTCAAGCCATCCTTAACACAAAAACGATTGTATGAGGCGAAATGGTTTGGCCGTAAATCCGGAAAAGGGTATTACAATTATGCTGAGGGAGCCATACTACCAGCACCTAAAGAGAATGACGAATTGGCTAAAACTATTTTTTACCGTGTTATTGCAATGCTGATCAATGAAGCGATTGATTCCATGTATCTGCAATTAGCAAGCAAAGAAGATTTGGATCTGGCCATGACAAAAGGAGTAAATTATCCAAAAGGATTATTGAAATGGGCTGATGAATTAGGTTTGCAAATCATACTAGATATACTGGAAAATTTGTATGCCAATTATGCCGAAGACCGTTACAGACCCTGCATTTTATTAAAAACAATGGCTGCTAAAGGGGAGACATTTTATTAATCTTATTTGTTGTTTTTCAATTCTGTTAAGAGAAGTATTGAATTGAAAAATAAAATTATTGCAACAAAAATTATTTTCATCACCCAATTAAAATGCGGCCAACAAAGCAAATATATAATAACTATACTGAACTTGATTTTTTGGTTTGGCAAACATTATTCGAAAGACAAATAAAAATTTTAAAACCAATTGTTTCATCAGCATATCTGGAAGCATTGGAAACAGTACAATTTTCTTCGGATAAAATCCCTCATTTTGATGAAGTAGCTGAACTTCTAAAACCGCTGACAGGTTGGAGTATGGAAGTGGTGCCGAACATTAGTCCGCAAAAAACTTTTTTTGAATTTCTTTCTCAAAAAAAATTTACTGCAACATGCTGGTTAAGAACAATGGAGCAATTAGATTACCTGGAAGAGCCTGATATGTTTCACGATGTGTTTGCACATGTTCCGTTATTGAGCAATCAAACTTATGTTGATTTTTTTAAGGGCATCAGTAATATAGCCCTGAAACATATTGATAATCCAAAAGCAATTGAATTACTTGGCCGTATTTACTGGTTTACCATCGAATTTGGGTTAATAAAAGAAAATGATGAACTGAAAATTTATGGAGCAGGTATTATTTCATCCATGGGGGAAACAAAACATTGCCTGAGTGCACAGGCCATACATCTTAATTTTGATGTTCAAACTATTTTCAACACTGATTTCAGGACGGATATACTTCAGGTAAAGTACTTTGTAATTGAATCGTTTCAACAACTATTTGATTCTTTAGAGGAGATAGAAAAACTGATTGAGGTTTCTATAAACAATGAACAACTAAAATTACATTAGAGAGTATTTATGATGGCGGAAATCATCATTTATCCTTTTTTCTCTTCTTTACTTTCTTAATAAGGGTATTGCTTTCACGAGTAGCTTTTGTATTATGAGGATCATTGTAAAACTTGTCAGAGCTGTCTTTCTCATTGGTCACATTCAAATCGGTACCGTAATTCCATTTCCCTTTTTTGAATCCAAAACCATCATAACTCATATCCGGGCAATAATATTGATATTGACCTTCTAATTGAGCTTGTGCAGGTGTTAAATGGTCAAACACGATGGAATCCTTTTTATTGCTGTATTTAAGAGACATAGAGCATGAAGAAGCGTATTCAAAAATCACCCTTTTAGGATTTTTTTTAGACATGTTAAAAATATCAGCACCAAACCGGGGAGTTCCATTATTATCGAAGGTTAATACATCAATAATTTTTTTAATGCTAAATTTATCATTGCCATCCCATCCAAGCAAAGTATAATATATTTTGTTCTTTGTTTTCTTTGTAATGACCTTATAATAGAGCATTCCAAACCATTTTTTATTATCGCTGATCGTATTTTCCGGATTTTTAATTTCAGAGGATTTGTCAATTAAGGGATATAGCTGAAAGGTTTCTGTTTTTTCTTTTTTGAACAACCCTTTCTTTTTTATTTGAATATGTTTGTATTGAATAAATCCGAAATACTCCTGTGTTCCATCACTATAAGGCACATTCCAATTTATGATCCTGAATGTTTTATCGGGGGGGGTTAATAGCGCTATATCGTTTAATGAATCAAATGCATAATCGAATGAATTGGGCTTAATCAGAATCGTTTCGAAAGTTCTAAGCAATTGATCATTATATTTTTTTTTATCAAGATCTGACTTTGAATTATATATTTTTTTGCAAATACTTTTAAGGGAATCATTATCAGAATCAAACGCGCGTTTCTCCATACTACCCTCCTGGGCAGACACTTTTAATGAAAATAAAAATAAAATAAAAATGCTTATTTTTTTCATTTGCTCAAAGTATAATGTAGTTCATGAACACTTTGAAACGCATAAAATTCGTACAAATTGTACTTTATAGCATTTGAGTATTAAATTAAACCCACCATCAGGCGATTGGCGTATAATCAGCAATTGAGCAGAACTAAGAAATTTATGAAATATGAAGTGTACTTTTTTTAGCCAAAAGTTCTTCTTTGCTTTCTCTCCAGTTTTCATCATCCACACAACAGTCGACCGGGCAAACAGCTGCACATTGCGGCTCATCATGAAACCCAACACACTCGGTACATTTATCGGAAACTATATAATATATATCCATCGCTACAGGTGTTTCCGGAGTATCTGCATCAACGGTCATCCCGCTTTTTGAGGTAAACATCCCTTTTATAGAGGTTCCATCAGAAAAACGCCACTCATTTCCACCTTCGTATATTGCGTTATTGGGACATTCCGGCTCGCATGCTCCACAATTAATGCACTCCTCAGTAATTTTAATCGCCATTAGAGTCTTTTGTTTTTGTTAGTTTTGTAAAAAATATTTCACAAATATACGTATAATCAGTAGGCAATTTTGAAGTTGGCTATAAAAACAATTGGCAATTGTGGATATAGCTTTGTCAAAAAGACAGCTTTGAGTAATTGTTTGAGATGAGCAAAGGGGAAGTGTAAGATAATGCCAGGGGAAGGTATTTATTTCGTAATTTAATTTCTTAATTCGTTTTACAAAACATGACACTAGATAACCGCGTAAAAGCCTTTGTTTCATTGGGGGATTTCTTAAAACAGTATTCAGGACAAGGAGAAAAACAAGCTGATAACTCCCTAAATAATCTATTTTACAATGATTTTAATGAGTTGATACAATCGGTACATTATAATAATGGATGGTTTACGGAAGATAATGTCCGAAATGCAATCGGGGCGATTGCTTCAAGCTTAAATCAGGACTTGCTGATAAGTTGGCTTTCAAAATATAGAAAAACAATATCAGCTACCCCACAAGCAAAGAATGTTGCGGTTATTATGGCTGGAAATATCCCTATGGTAGGGTTTCACGATATGTTATGTGTGTTGTTATCCGGGAATAAGTTTACAGGTAAATTATCATCAGATGATAGACTGCTATTGCCTTATGTTGCTAAAATATTAATTGCAATTGAACCTAAATTTGCCAATTACATTGAATTTACTGAGGGACAACTTAAAAATATTGATGCAGTAATTGCGACCGGTAGCAATAACTCAGCCCGCTATTTCGAATATTATTTTGGGAAATATCCTCACATTATTCGTAAAAACAGAAATTCGGTAGCTGTTTTGTCAGGGATGGAAAGCAAGGAAGACCTAAAACTTTTAGGAAAAGATATTTTTCAATATTTTGGATTAGGATGTCGAAATGTTTCCAAACTATTTGTCCCAAGAGGGTATAAATTCGATACACTTTACGAATCAATTTTTGAATATCAATACGTGGTAAACAATAATAAATACGGCAATAATTATGATTATAACCGGACAGTCTATTTGATGGGTAATAATGAATCACTATTAGATAATAATTTTTTATTATTAAAAGAAGATCCAACCTATTCATCACCAATTGGTGTTTTATTTTATGAGTTTTATGATGATATCCATATTTTAAACCAGCGACTTCAAAATGAGAAGGAACAAATTCAGTGTATTGTTTCAACTAGTTCTAAAATTGACTATGTGGTCCCATTTGGAGAGGGGCAAAGTCCTAAATTAGATGATTATGCTGATGGGGTGGATACTATGGAGTTTTTGGGTGGGGGGTGAGTTTTGTTTTTTATAATTTCAAACTTTCTTATTTTAATTGTATATTGTGCCTTTCCTAAAATTTAGCTAAAACTCTTGAACTGAACTACTAATAATTGTTAAATAGATGAAAAATTTCAGCATGAGATATTTAGTCCCTTTAAATCTATTTGGGGAATTAATAATAATAAATATCCTTTTATTTTTTTTATTTTTTTCTGCTCAAGAATCTATCGATATAGGCGTTATCGTCTTTTCCAATATAGCCTGGTTCTTAAGCACTTTTTTTACGAAATATTATTATATAAATCGTTCTCCAGGAATTTTAACAAGCATTTTAAATTTAAGCACTTTATTTGTTTTTTTTATTCTTGTATTCTACACATTTATTGGTTTTTTTCATAAAAACCAATTTTCTGACAGCTTGTTTTTAAACTACTCTTTTGGGCTTTTTATATTTCTTGTTGGATGGCGAATTATAGTTTTTTTCATTTTATCAAAATGGTTAGCTAAATCTCATAAAAATAAAAAAAATATTATAATAGTTGGATTTAGCACTAATAGCATATTCTATAAAGAATTTATTGAAATGCATCCGGAATACGGCTACAATGTTTTAGGCTTTTTTTCAAATAACATCATTAATACTACTAAAGAAAAAAACTTAGGAACTTACTCAAAAATTGAAAAATTTGTTTTAACCAATAATGTAAGTGAAATAATATGTTCATTAGAAAAAGTTGATAAAGACACACTAAATTCTATAATAAAATTTGCAGAAAATAACTTAATTACTATAAAATTTATCCCTGATTCATCCAGCGAGTTAGGATACAATTTCGTCCTAACTTATCTCGAACTAATCCCTCTGTTATTAATTCGTAAAAACCCATTTGATGAACTGCAAAATCAATATTTAAAACGCGCTTTTGATTTTTGCTTTTCATTTTTGGTTATTGTTTTTATTTTATCCTGGCTTATACCAATTATTGCCTGTTTTGTATTAATAGATTCTAGAGGTCCTGTATTTTTTATTCAGAAAAGAAGTGGTTTAAATAATCTACCTTTTAATTGTTTAAAATTTAGAACTATGAGGGTAAATGATCAAGCGCATACTCTGCAAGCCACAAAAAATGATCCCCGCATAACAAATGTGGGTGCATTTTTACGAAAAACAAGTTTAGATGAACTACCACAATTCTTTAATACATTATGGGGAAATATGTCTGTAGTAGGGCCACGGCCTCATCCATTAAAATTAACAGAAGAGTATTCTCAAAAGGTAGACAAATATATGGTTCGTCATACCGTTAAACCTGGTATTACCGGACTTTCTCAAATTATGGGGTATCGCGGAGAAACAAAAGAATTGTACCAAATGAAGATGCGGGCAAGAGTAGATAGATTTTATATTGAAAACTGGTCGTTTTATCTGGATTTAAAAGTTATTTTATATACAATAATTTCTATTTTAAAGAAGGACGAAAATGTTTATTAAGCTTTAGATGCTCTCGCGAATTTTGGAATTATATCATATAAAATGATCTCGTCACAATATTTGAAATAAAAAACAATAGTTCCTAATCCCAATTTATTATTACCTTTGATTCGCATTAATAAGTGAACTTATTGATAGATTAAGTTAAACTATTGTCAATAAGTTATTCAAATTTACAAACAGATTTTGTACCGATAAGAATCCAAAAAAATGAAAGATAATAATTCCTCAGAAGAAATAGATTTACTTTCTGTTTTCTATAACATAAAAAAAGGATTTTCGAATTTTTTCCAATCAATTGGAAAATTAATTAATTTTTCTCTTCAAAATATAAAAACACTTATTGTTTTTGTACTTCTAGGTATTGGTATAAGTATTGGAATATTTTTCTTAAAAAAAACGGTCTACGTTGCTGACCTTACTATATCGCATACAAGGCTAAATAATAGTGAATGTTTTGCAATGGTTAATGATCTGACAAAGCTTCGCGATAATTCAAACAATAGCGATAGTATGCTCGCAAAAAAATTGAGTATTGATGTTAAAACGGCAAAGGCAATAAAAAGCATTTCATGTAAAGCATTAAATGAAACACTTGAAAAAAATTATAAAGATTCGACTTTTGTATTATTACCGTTTAAAATAGAAGTAAAAGTATATAATTCATCTATTTTGGATAGCCTTCAAAAAGGAATTTTAAATTACTTGGAATCTAATGAATACGCAGCGAAAAGAAAAAAGATCAATAGAGAGTATTTAGACAAATATGAAGAGAAAATGAAAAAAGAAATCATTGCAATTGATAGTTTAAAACGTATTGTTGATAAAAGTATTATTCCCAGAAGTGCGGGAAATGGAATAATTTTAGGAGAACCGATTGACCCTGTTAAAGTTTATCAAACGGGAATGGATTTATATAAATCTCAATTAAGAATAAATGAACAACGGGAACTTAATAATAGTTTTGAAATAGTAATAGGATTTTCCCCCGCTATTCCTACCGTAAGTTTATTTTATTATCTGCTTGTCGGAATTATTTCCAGTTTCACTTTAGGACTGCTATGGTTATTTAGTAGGAAAGAAAAGAAGAAAAATAAATATTAAAATATATATATTTGCCACTCCCCCCTATCGAATAACCTGCTTGTTTTTAAAATAATGAAAAACAAAAAGTGAATTTAAAAAAGAATAGAAAACTATACCACTTTGCCTTTCGATTAAACATTCCGTAAAACAACTCAAAAAAAACAAAACCAAGAAAGACAAAAACAAGTATTGTTTGTTTTTATATGCAATATTACCAGATATTCCAATGTTTATTAGAAATATAATTAAACCTATCGCTCCAATAGAAATAGTTATTTGAATGAATTGGTTATGCGCATTTAAACTTATCAATGAAAATGAATTTACCGCAGCAATTACACTTGGAGAGAAGTTCTTGTTTTCAGATAATAATTTTTCATATTGATATTTCATTTCCAAATTTACATCCCCAGTTCCAGAACCGAAAATTGGCTTTTTTTTGATTATTTCAACTCCATTTTGCCATAAAAAAATACGTTGAGTTACTCCATTTTCATTATTACTTCCAATAAGATCAGCCATATTGAAATTATACATTTGTTTAAAACGGTTAGTTAAATAATTATTTTGAAATGTTATTCCAATAAAAATAACCGCAACAATTAATAGTCCCAAAAATGATTTAAAATTCATAATACCTTTAAAAAAAGAAACAAAAAATGACCCTATAAATATTAAAACCGCTGCCAAAATAACCATTCTGGCAGCCAGCAATAAAACAAAACATAGTAAATATATTATTAAAAGTATAACTCCCGCCTTTATGAGGAAAGACTTTTTATGTGAAACTAAGTCATTTATTAATATAAAAACACAAAATAGTAAATATATAGATAGATAGGTTGAGTGGGCCCCTATATAACCAGCCAGAGTTTGGTTTGTCAGCAGTTCCATATTTATAGTTTCAAAATTATTATAAAAATAATTTAACTTAAGCCCCTCCCAAAGACAAATTATTGTTGCAAACACACAAGAACCTACAAACCACATAAAAGCTTTATTAATAAACCCTAAGCTAATTTTTGGTGTAGTGGAAAATATCAATGGGAAAATTATCAAAGAGAGCTTTTGTTCAAGTTGAAAGTATCCATTATGCTTGTCTTCTGTATAAAACATTCCAATAACATACATCAAATAAAACGCAATAAATGCAACTGATTTATAATTTAATAGCCATTTAAAATTTTTATAATTTTTATCGAGTACCCATGATATTGCCAACAAAATAATAGAAATTCTGGTAAAATATCCAGATAAAGGCAAACTAATAAGAACTAATAATAAAGCTAACTTAAAAAACAAATCAAATTTATTGTATTCATTAAACTTCTGAACAAGATTTTTTATAAACATCATATTTTATTTTTTCGATATTTAAGTACATAATAAATATACATAAAGTTCCCAATAAGATATCTTTTCCAAAGTCTTTTTGGATCTAAGCATAATCTGTAAAACCATTCCATATAGATTTTACTAATAAACGAAGGAGCTGTTTTAACATTTCCCGAAATAAAATCTAATGCGCCTCCTCCAGATAAAAAAACATTTACATTCAAAAGATCGTAATTATCCTTGATATATTTTTCCTGTATTGGCATCCCAAAGCAAACCACCAAAATATTTGGTTTTATTTTATTAATCATTTTAATTACTTCATCATTTTCTTTACTTCCGCTTTTTTTATTAAAATAGCCGTGATGGTAATAAATCTTTAATTCCGGGTTTTTATCAATTAAGCGTTGAACGGCTTTTTGTGCGACTCCATCCTGGCCGCCTAATAAAAAAATTGAATGATTATTTTCTGAACAGAATTTCGCAAAATTCCAAAACCAAATATTATATGTTATTTTTTCTGGTACCACTTGATTTGTATATTTTGCACCTAATTGAATACTTGCGCCATCGCATACCACATAATCAACTTGTTCACTAAAGTAGTTTATTAGCCATTGTTCGGTTGAATTTGCTAATTGGACCAAGTGCGCATTTGTATTTAAAAAAGTTTTTTTACTACTATCCTTAATAACTTGATCGATCTCAATATGTAAAGTTTCCTCAGTAAATACATGAACGGGAATCCTTCCAATTTTAATATGTGCTATCATTATTCTCTACAATTAAAATTTGTTCCTTTAATTTATAATTTTCACTTAATCCACTAAAATAAATGAATACTGCAATCAAGAAAAAATCATAAATCATGTTATGATAAAATGAAAATAAATAAAGTAGTAAAAGTATAAATGAAACAATATTTCCCCTTGCAATCCTGAATAAAAAAGTCAGGTACAATATTGTGCATAACAATCCAAAGTCGAGCGAAAATCTTATAAAATCATTGTGCGGCAAAATGTCCATTTTAAGCTGACTTATCATTGATTTTCGAGAAGCTTCTGAGCCTTTTCCAAAAATTTTTTGTGATAAGGTTGAATTTAAAATATATTCATTATAAGTAAATGAATTTAAAGAATTTCGTAAACCAAAAGATGCATCCCTGCCATCTTTGTATCTTGAAGTTACTAAGCTACTCTTTCCTGCTTCAGATTTTATAACAAAACTATAAATAGGATACAGTAAGTTTAAACAAAAAATATAAATTAAAACAACCCTAAATTTTGATATATTTAACTTATCAAAATAATATATCATAAAAGGAATAGTTAAGTAGAAAAACAAGTTAAGTCTTGTTTTAGTTAATAAAATAAAAAAACCCGCAATAAAAAATACAACTATTTTCAATTGGGGCTTTTTTGAAAAACACAAAAAAAGGATTAAAAAAACCTCAGTATAAACACTATATACAGTTGGACTTATAAGAAATGCAAAATACCGGTCACCGTCTAAATACCTCTCTTCAATACTAAGGAAAATTACAGAAAACAAAAGTAAGACAACAAACAGACTTTGTATCAATTTATTATTTACCTTAAATTCAAGAGTAAGACTTAATATATAAAAATTCAAAACAAAAATAAAAAAAACTATAGGTTTAGAGTACCTGATATCATCGGTATTAAACAGCACCACAACAATGATAGCGGCTAATAATCCGAAGTTTACTATATTCTTTTTGAAGATATCGACAGGGATTTTTCGGAAATTCAGAATTATACAAAAAAATGTTATCGGAATAAAATAGTAAACAGCAAATAAATATCCAATATCAAATGCAATGTAAGAACTTAAGTAGAAAAATGGGTAAATTAAAATTAAAAAAAGAATATGAATAGAAGATATTTTCATAATTTAATATTTACGAAAGATAGTAAGTTTCAATATTAAATAAGGATAAAATATTTTCCATATTAGCATCTGGTGCATTTTCATTATAATGAATGTTAATAATTTCCACGCCTTCCATTCCTTTAAGATTAAAAAGGGCTGATGAAGAAATCCCAATAACTTTAATTTTAGTATATTCCTTTCTTAGATTCAAAATAATTTCCTCCGCAATTTTTTCTGACTCAATCAACACTATTTGGGGATTATCAATTTTTTTGAATTTTTCTAACGGATGAGAAATCACATGAGTAACATTATATTTTGTTGTAATATTATTATAAAGTGCTTTTTCTTGCTCTAATTTCATATAGCCTTCCTCATGTAAAGTACTGGTTAATAATATAACAATTTCCTTTTCAACTTGATTAAGTACCTCTAAAAAATCATAATTAAATAAATTAACATATGTTGAATTGGGCATTACATTAGGCAATGTATAAATGGAATAATGCTTCTTTATTTGGGAATGCATTTTCCCGTATGTAAAATTCAGTCTTAAAAATGGCAATAAGCTTATAATTGCGGATGGTTTTATATTTCCATAAAAATATCCATCTCCACAAACGTTACCAATTCCATCATCAAAAGTATATAATACTTTAAAACCCAATAAATAAATAATAAACCTTGAGTAGGCACTTTTTATATTTCCAGTAAAAAAATTATACGGAGAAGAAAATTTCCTAAGTTTTAGATATAAAAAGCAAAATGATTTTAATGCGGAAAATATTTGGTTGTTTTTCTTAATATAAAATGCTTGTTTTGCTTTCGAAGATAATTTATTAAAATAATATTTACTTTTAGCATTATCTTTTTCGAAGTAAAATATTAGAATAAAAGTGTCAATATTTTCAAGTTCTATTATCTTTTCAGAAAGAAGTATCTGCAAGGGGGTATAGCATATAAAGACATTATTTTTTACAATTCCGACCTCTTTCATTTCAATTCCCTTCTCTTTTTTAAAGAATACATTATTAATCAGAATATTTTATTAAACATAATACAAAAATTAAGTTCATTTATTTCCAATTTAAAATTCATTCAAAATTAGCCTCAGCCATTTTCGAATAAATTGCTTTTGAAATTGTTAAAATCATATAACTTAATAATAATGAAGTTGCTGCACCAGCAATGCCAAATTTCTTAATTAATATAACGTTAAAAATAAGACTTGAAATAGCACCTATTGTGGTAGAAATAAACAAAGAAAAATCTTTTTTAAAAGCATACAATATATAATGATACACCAAAGATATATTAAGAAAAATATTTGATACCACTAAAATATAAAATGTGACTATCTCATAAAAATACTCATTTTTATTAATAAAAAACAATATCGGATAAATCAAAGCTGCCAAAACTAACCCTAGTGAAATGGAATAAATCAATACTTTTTTCATAATGTATGATTTAAGGTGATTAAATTCTATTATATTTTTATCATTTACAGCGATGATAAGTTTAGGATAAATAACCATTAAGAATAACGTGAAAATTACAACATTAATCATATTGGCTATTTGACTATAAAAAACAAAAATACCAACGGATTTCAAGTCGCACCAATATTCAATCATATAACGGTTTGAGGATTCAATTATTTTCAACGCTATTGTTGAGAAAAAATAAAACGAACAAACCTTTATTCCGGATATGAACCAATTTAATTGAATGGGTTTTAAACTATAACCTTTAAATAGTTTTATAATTCGAATAAATCCTAAGAGAACGGACAATCCTGCACCAATTATCCATCCTATAAATATTGGCGCTAATGAATAATTGTTATACTGCATTATTGCATATGCCACTATCAATAAAAAAACCCAGATGGCGGTTCTAAGGAAAAGAAGCCAATTTGCAAAAATGGGATATGAAAGAATTATAAAAATCCGGTAAAACTCCTGAGATAAATGCTCCAGCACTAAAATCACATAAAAAAAACAAATGAATTTAAAAGGTAAAACGTCATAAAAAAATATCAATAGCATAGGTAGCAAAAAACACACATATGTTAATCCATAAAAAAGAAGCTGATTTCTTAGTATAGATAATTTATCTTCATTCTTTGCATATAAGATTTCTCGATTACTGAAAGTATAAAAATCTAATCCCAATGCTAAAATCCCTAATGTAACTGTAGTATAGAATATTCCATATAAACCAAGATCCTCAATAGAAAAATATTTACCCAAACAGAATATCAATAAAAATCTCGCTCCCATGGAGAGTCCGCGGAGAGAAAGATTAAAAAAAGATTGCTTGTTTATTTGCATAAATTAAAATGATTGAATTATAAACTTTGATTTTAATATGCACTACTATTCTGAAATATAAATATATTTAGGTACGAATTTGGGATTGTATTAAAAACACAGGTTCTACTATTTGAGGATTTAAGAATATTAAGATACTCGATCGAGTACCTTAATAACTTATATGGAGTTAATATGTATAATTGTACAACTAATCTCTCAACGTATTTATACTCTCGAATGGAATAACGGAATAAAAGTTGAAGTAAAGTTAGGATGTAGTTTTTAATTTTAACTTATTAAATGCCAGCTAAGCGCTGTTCCCTTAATAATATTTTCTTTGGCTTTTTTGCCCAATATTAATTCATAATTTCGAGTATGTAAGCCAAAAGCAGGACGCTTTGATTTTAAATTCTCTTTCGTGAAAAATTCTCCAGTTTTAATATCTTCAACAACATATAATGAACGTTTGTATTTAATATTCTCTTGCTCTGCTTCTTGAACTCCCAAAAATGGTTTTCCCAAAGCTAAAAAAGCCCTTTCTGTTTCTTCTACCAAACTTTTAAGTTCGTGTGGTTCTAATGAAAATGCCGAATCAACTCCCCCTTCTGCCCTACTTAGTGTAAAATGTTTTTCAATGACAATAGCCCCTAAGGCGATAGCGGCCACTGAAGCTCCAACCCCCATCGTGTGATCTGATAATCCTACATGGCAATTGAATAATTTTTTTAATAATGGTATGGCTAGAAGATTTGTATTCTCAGGCGTTGCCGGATAAGTACTAGTACACTTTAATAATACCAATTCTTTGCACCCATATTCACGTAATAACCGGACAGATTCGTCAATATCAGCAATAGTTGAAACACCGGTTGACATGATAATTGGTTTACCGGTTTTAGCTACTTTTTTCAATAAAATATGATCTGTATTTTCAAATGAGGCTATCTTATATAATGGAACATTTAACGATTCTAATAAGTCCACAGCAGTTTCATCAAAAGGTGAACTGAAAGCGATCAATCCCCTTTTTTTTGCGTGCTCAAAAATAGGTTTATGCCACTCCCAAGGGGTATAAGCTTCTTTATACAAATCATATAATTCTTTCCCCTTCCATAATGAACCTTCTTCATTTATAGTAAGAGCGCCTTTTACAGTAATTGTATCAGCCGTATAGGTTTGTAATTTGATAGCATGAGCCCCTGAATCAGCGGCTGCATCAACAATTTTTAATGCACGATCAAGAGACTGGTTATGATTTCCAGACATCTCTGCAATGATAAAAGGCTTATCGGTTATACGCATTGGGGATTAATTTAATTCGTTAAGTATTAAGTTCATTTCTTCTACTGTATTTGTTTGCAGTAGAATATAGCCCATTCTTTCCAATGAACTTGTAATATCATTATTATGAAATTTCTTTATTTCAGAACGAATGATTTTATCATCTTTTTTTTCAATAAAATTAACGCACTTTTGATAGTTTAAACTATTCAAAAATTGAACAGCCGCAATTTTATTCCATTTTGTCTCAACATTTATTTTTCTGTCAAGCGAAATGTTTATTAAATTTTCGAGCATATCTACTCCGATTGATAATGGAACAAGATCAGAAGTAATATAATCTCCACCTAATCTACATGCAATTTCAATTATAAAAGCTCCATTTTCATTTAATTTAATTTCTGTATGAGTCGGGCAATTATTAATTTCCAGTGCTAAAATTGCTTTCAGCACTTCATTAATAATTAAGTTTTGTTCGATAGAAGTTATTCTCGCAGGGGTAATATGTGTGTCTTCAACAAAAAAACCTTTTTCTTCTCCTTTAGTTAACTTTTCTGTAATAGCTACAATAGTTGTTACTTGATCTTGTGTATAGGTTTCAACACTAAATTCTCTACCTGAAATATAGTCTTCTACTATTACATTTGCTTGTCTGGAGAATTGAATCGCTATATCAAATTGCTGTCGTAATTCATTATAATTATTAACTTTCTTAACACCTCTGCTAGCAGATGAATCAACCGGTTTTATTATTGAGGGAAAATGGTTGATCTGTTTTAAATCATTTGCATCTTTTATCAACTTGAAGTTAGGTGTATTAATACCGTTGATTTGAAAAAACTCTCTTTGTAAATATTTATTTGTACATAATTCTGCCACTTTAATTGACATTCCTTTTAAGCTTAATTCTTCGGCAACTTTTGCAACTATATTCACGGGATAATCCGAAGTGGTTAAAATTCCACCAATATTTTTCTCCTTAGCTAATTGTAAAACTTTTCCAAAATCAATTGTACTTATTATCGCTTTTTCATCGGCTATTAAAAGACCCGGAGCATTTTGATCAAAATCGGCTACGATTGAGTAAACACCCATTTGCTTTGCCTTTTGTATTATTGGAAGTTGCATTTCTCCAGCTCCCAGAATCAGGACACGTTCCATAAAAAACTTATGACTTATTAAAATGAAAAACTACCTTGATATGAACTATTGTCCTATCTTACAGAATATTAAAAGATCATAAAAATCCACCCGTTTTATTTAATAGGATCTAATTTTGGTCTTTGTCCAATTTTTTTTGCTGGACTACCAACATAAATACCATATGGTTCGCAATCTTTGTTTACAAAGCTACCTGCCCCAATAATTGCACCTTCACCTATCGTAACAGGCATTATTACGCTTCTTGCGCCAATATAAACATCGTTGCCTACTACAAGCCTTCCGCCAATTGCAATAGCTGCCCCTTCGCCCAATCCGTCAACCATTCTCAGACCGGGTGCATGCGAATAAGTAGCAGATAAAAACACTGTTCCAGGGCCAGTAGAAACTCTATCTCCAATAATGGTTAGCCCCCCCCCCCAAATTACAGTATGTGGCTGTATATCTGTGTACTCGCCAATAATAACACCTTCTCCAGCAAAAATGAATGCAAAATCACGAACTTTGGAGTGATTGCCTAATTCGACAACATGAGGAAATGCTATTTTAGCCATAGGATACAACTTAACACCTTCACCACACGATTTGAGTTTAGTTCGTACATTTTCACCCATTAATTCAATGCCTTCAATTTCCATAATTTTATTTTTTAGTTTATTAATAAAGTAAGATTATATTGTCCAAAAATAAGGTAAAATAGAATATCTTAAAAAAAAAATTCGTACTTATCCCTATAAAGGATTTTTGTTTATATCTATAACGGTTTATTTATTCGTAATAGTCATTATATTTGTCCTATGTTAAATTTTAATAACATCCGAGCTAATGGTAGCGAAGGTAAAATAATAGCATATAGTATTG
>JAURXZ010000005.1 GCA_030654175.1 Bacteroidia bacterium | reverse complement strand
CGTACTTATCCCTATAAAGGATTTTTGTTTATATCTATAACGGTTTATTTATTCGTAATAGTCATTATATTTGTCCTATGTTAAATTTTAATAACATCCGAGCTAATGGTAGCGAAGGTAAAATAATAGCATATAGTATTGCGATTGCTATAATTATCTCCGCTATTTGCAGATGCCAATGTAAGGCATAAGCCCATAAGCCACAGAAAAGGAACGAAAGAACGTAGAATTATTCTCAACAATAATTTACCGTTCGTGATACACACAAT
Source organism: Bacteroidia bacterium (assembly GCA_030654175.1). Classification (GTDB taxonomy): domain Bacteria; phylum Bacteroidota; class Bacteroidia; order 2-12-FULL-35-15; family 2-12-FULL-35-15; genus 2-12-FULL-35-15. Next base: position 38,821 of record JAURXZ010000005.1, on the reverse strand, counting down.
TTCGTCACCCTTTATAAAGGCATACTTTAACAGAGTATGCCTTTTAAATTTAAAGAACTATTCTTTTTGTTTTTCATAAGCTATATCCTTCACTTGTTCAGTTGATTCAGCTTTCCAATATTCTAATTCCTTTTGATGAGTTACCGCTTTTTTAAGGTATTCATCTAATTGATTACCTCTAAAGTTTCTATGGTTAAATTTCCATTCAAACTCTACTAAATAGAATGGTAAATACTTTTTGCTTATTGCTCTATAACTTCCTTTGACACCATTTTTAATCGAACCCCAAAAATTTTCAATTGTGTTTACGTGCACAATCCCTTTGCTAAAAGACTTTGAGTGGTTTATTTCAAGTCTATCAATATATGTTTCAAGTTCCTTATATGATTTAAAACCATCGGTTACAAGTATTGAATTATCCTTACTCGCATAGTGTTTAAGCATTGCTAATAAATTACGCTTAGTAAGTTTTTCCATTACTTGCGTTTTTACCATTCCTTTACGCTGAACCATTCCTGCGACCGAAATTTTATTAGTTCCTCTACCTCTTTTTAAAGTTATCGTTTCGCCACCGATGCTCGTATCACTATCGGATATTTTGTGAGCCTTTCGTGCTTTCCCTCCAAAATAACTTTCATCCATTTCAATAATGCCATGTAGTTTTGTATTTGGCATCAACATCCCTATCCTAATACGCATAGCAACGTAATATGCAGTCTTATAAGTACAGCCGATATTTCGTTGAATCTCCTTTGCAGCAAGTCCACTTTTAGCATTTAAAACAAGCCCTATAATCATAAACCATTGTGGTAACGGTAAACGAGAACTTTCAAAAATGGTATCAATTAACACGGTAAACGACCTTTTACAACTTTTACAAGAATGGCGACCTGCTTCGCTTTTAACAGCTCTATTGCGTTTTGAATCGCAATAAGGACACATTACAGATTTCCCCCATCGCAATTTTTCAAGTTTAGCAATACATTTGGCTTGAGTATTGTAATTTTTGCTTATTTCTAAAATATTCATTCTATTTGCTGATTACTAATAAGTTAAATATAATAAAAATCCTTTATAGGGGTAAGTACGTAATTTTTTAACGAATATTCCGGACAATTGATAGAACATCAACATTTTTAATACTTATCAAGTTATGGTAACATATTGGTGCAATAGAATAAAAATATCCATCTCAATATTTGATTTATAAAACAATATTATCGTTAATTTCGATACAAAAAACTCAACAATGATGAACGCCAACTTAACTAAAACCAGCCAAAAGCGAATTGTAATTATCGGTGGTGGCTTTGGCGGATTCAAACTGGCTCGTGAACTTTCCAAAACTGATTATCAAATTGTATTAATTGATAAAAACAATTACCATCAATTTCAACCTTTGCTTTATCAGGTGGCCACATCAGGTCTGGAACCCAGCGCAATTTCATTTCCACTGCGAAAAATTTTTCAGAAAACAAAAAATATCCACATCCGCATTGCCGAAGTGAGCCAAATCATTGCAGATAAAAATCAAATCAATACAAATATTGGAGTAATCAATTATGATTATCTAGTAATTGCAATAGGTACGGATACTAACTATTTTGGCAATTCTAAACTGATGGAAAAAGCTATGCCGATGAAATCGGTAGCCGAAGCCCTGACATTACGTAATACTATTTTGCAAAATTATGAAAACGCATTAACAACAGAAGATATTGAAGCAAGAAAGGGATTGATGAATATTGTGGTTGTAGGTGCGGGGCCAACAGGAGTTGAGGTTTCCGGTGCCCTGGCCGAAATGAAAAAATATGTTTTGCCAAAAGAGTACCCTGAATTGGATTTTAAAAAGATGCATGTACATTTATTAGAAGGCGCACCAAGGGTACTCAATACCATGTCGGAAAGTGCATCAAATAAAGCAAAGAAGTATTTGAAAAAATTAGGAGTAAAAATTTCACTTAATACCCAGGTAAAAGATTATGATGGAATAAACGTTTATTTAGCAGATGGGTCAATGATAAGGGCCAACACATTACTATGGGCTGCAGGAGTGATAGGAAATAAAATTGAGGGATTAAAGGCTGATTCCATTTCAAAAGCAAACAGAATAAAAGTTGACAGGTACAATAAAATAGAAGGTTATTCCAATATTTTTGCAGTAGGTGATATCGCCTTAATGGAAGAAGAAAAGTTTCCAAAAGGCCATCCACAAATGGCGCAAGTGGCGATACAACAGGGCAATCTACTCGCAAAAAACCTGAAAAACGTTTTACTGAACAAACCACTGAAACCATTTACATATAAGGATAAAGGATCAATGGCAACTGTTGGGAGAAACAAAGCGGTCGCTGATCTGCCCTATTTTAAACTTTCCGGCTTTTTTGCCTGGATAATTTGGATGTTTGTTCACCTTATGTCAATTGTAGGGATAAAAAACCGTTTGTTCGTGTTTATAAACTGGGCCTGGAATTATGTTACCTATGACCAATCCCTGCGATTAATTATTAAACAAAAAAGTAAAAGTAAAAGGAGTTTAGAAAAACATTTTTTAGAAAATACAATTGGCGTATTTAAAAATTACAAAACACTTGCGGAAAAAACTTTTTCCCAGCTGAAAAATGATGAAGACTTCCATTATCAGCCGGATACCGAATCGAATAGTATTGCAGTGATCATAAAACATTTGAGTGGAAATATGATCTCCAGATGGACTAATTTTTTAACAACAGACGGTGAAAAACTGACCAGAAACAGAGATTTTGAATTTGTGGAAGATAGCCAAACCAAAGAACAATTGATGGAATCCTGGGACAAAGGCTGGAAAGTATTTTTAGATACACTTAATACGCTGAATGAAAACGATCTAGTGAAAACGATCACTATACGTGGTGAAAAACTAACTGTAACCCAGGCGCTGAACCGACAAACGGCTCATTACGCTTATCATATTGGACAAATTGTTTACCTGGCAAAACAAATTAAAAATACCGAATGGCAATCCTTATCTATTCCAAAAAATAAATCAGAAGAATATTCCAAGGGTTTTTATCAGGAAACGATCAAATAATAAAAAGTGAAATAAAAAAATAGCAGTAAATGAAATAGTTATAAAATAATTAGTCGGTTTAAACTAATGAACTAATTCTATTATCTTTACAGCTATGATCACAATCATCATTATCGCCATTACAGTACTCGTATCTATCATTTCAATGGATAACCATTCGTTGAAAAATAAATTGATGTTTAACGCCTATATGATCCATAAACGAAAAGAGTGGTATCGCTTTTTTTCGAATGGTTTGATACATGCTGATTGGATGCACCTTGCATTTAATATGTTCTCTTTATATATGTTTGGAGGAAATGTTGAGCAAATGTATCAAGACGATGATGTCTTCGGGGCAAAAGGGATATTATTCTTTGTTCTGCTTTACGTTGGTGGCTTAGCAATGTCCTCATTGTATTCCTATGAAAAACACAAGAATGACATTTACTATAATGCTTTGGGCGCTTCGGGGGCAGTTTCAGCAGTGATCTTTGCATTTATAATCCTTGCTCCTACTCAAAAATTAATGTTATTAATTTTACCAATACCTATCCCTGCATATCTGTTCGGATTAATTTTTCTTGGAATAGAATACTATTTAGCAAAACGCGGACAAGGCAATATAGGGCATGATGCCCATTTTTGGGGAGCGGTGTTTGGTATCGCATTTACCCTGATTTTAAAACCAACTTTATTGCAATCCTTTATTGAGCAAATAGCAAGATAATGAATTGAAAAAAGGCCCAACATTTGAAAATTAAAATATGCAATTTGAAATATTACTAACTGATAGGTTAAAACTGAGGAAATTAACTCCTGATGTTTTCACTTATGTTTTTGAGAATTTTTCGGATGATGAAATAAAAATATTTTTTGATATTAATTCTGACCTGGAATTAAAAAAAGAAAAAGAGAAATACGAAAAAGGGATTTCAACATTTAATAGATCCTTTCTTTATTTTCAGCTAATAGACAAAACAACTGAAAGCATAATAGGATGGTGCGGCTATCATTCATGGTATCTCGACCATAGTCGAGCAGAAATTGGTTATACGTTGACGAACGAGGAATTTAAGAAAAAAGGCATAATGACAGAAGCCATATTGTCAATAGTTGAATACGGATTCAAAAAAATGGATTTAAATAGAATAGAGGTATATGTTGAGCCTAATAATATACCTTCCTTAAAAGTAATTCAGAAATTAAATTTTAAACAAGAAGGACACCTAAGAGAACATTACAATAAAAACCTTGTAATGGAAGACTCATTAGTTTTCTCTTTACTTAAAAGCGAATACGAAGATCGAAAACAATAAGTTAATTTATATAAATCCGTGATTCGTTAAAACCTTTGGTGAGGCTTGTCGAATCATAAGTAATTCATATAACCTTGAAGAATAAAGCAATATTTTTAGACAGAGATGGAGTAATAAATGTGGAGCGAGGCTATACACACAAATTAGAGGATTTTGTAATTTTACCTGATCTGATAGAAGTATTGCAAATGTTCCGGCAAATGGGATATTTGCTTATTGTTGTTTCTAATCAAAGTGGCATTGCAAAAGAGTTATATAAACAAAGTGAAGTAGAAGTTTTGCATAAGTTTTTAGTGGAAGAATTGAACAAAAATAATATCGCTCTTTCTGAAATTTATTATTGCGTTCATCATCCAGATGTTGGCCGTTGCATATGTCGTAAACCCGATTCATTATTTGTAGAAAAAGCATTAGCACGTTTTGATATTGATGCTTCAAAATCATATTTTATTGGTGACAAAGAACGCGATGTAGAAGCCGCAGAAAAAGCAGGGGTGAAAGGCATTTTAATTGAAGCCAATATTTCATTGAAAACAATTTTGGATCAAATAGTGCATTAAAAAAAACAAAACAAATTTATTTGGCCCGATGGGTTTACTTATTTAAAGCCCAGGGCATGTAAAGATCATAAATAGGCCTATTAATAATTACAATGCAACAATTCATAGATCACAACGGAACTCACTTACCTGCTGACCAACCTCTGTTTACCGCTAATAACAGAGCATTTTGCTATGGTGATGCGTTGTTTGAAACCATTCGTATCACCAATTATTCTCCACAATTTTTAAAAGATCATTTGGAACGTTTGTCAATTGGGATGGAGGTTTTAAAAATGCAGATCAACCCACTTTTTAATGAAGCATTTTTTGAACATGCAATCTTAGCGCTTGCAAAAAAAAATGGGGTCACTTCTGATGGACGTATAAAGCTTACTATTTACAGAAACCCGGGCGGTTTTTATGCGCCTGATGTTAATACTGTCTCCTACCTAATTGAAATAAATTCATTAGAAACAGTAGGTTATGAACTTAATGCCAAAGGTTATTCAGTGGATCTTTATACTGAACTAAAAAAATCGCAAAGCGCTTTATCCTCTATAAAATCAGCGAATTGCGCTGTATACGTGATGGCTGGTGTTTTTAAAAAGCAAAACTCTTTGGATGAATGTATACTGGTAAATGATAAAGGTATTATTACTGAGGCGATCAGTTCCAATATATTTGCTGTAAAAAATGGCGTATTGTATACTTCTCCTATTGCAGATGGTTGTGTTGATGGAGTGATGCGTAAAAAAATCATTGAACTTGCAAAAGCAAATCGTATAGCAGTATATGAATTATCAATTATGCAAAATGTATTGTTGGGGGCTGATGAATTGTTTTTAACCAATGCCATCAATGGTATTCGTTGGGTGGTTGCCTACAAACAAAAAAAATATTTTAATGATACATCAAAAAAATTGCTGGAAAAACTAAATGAATTAATCAGGAATTAAGAAAATAGAGAAATAGAGAAAAGAAAAAAGGAAAGGAATTTATTTAGAACATTGCAATCTCTTCACTTCTCCAAATCACCAATCTCCAATAAAAAAAACATGGAAGATCTTAGAAATTATTTAAATTCAATTCGCCACGATTTTGCAAAAGAAACATTGGATGAACACGATGTAATTGAAAACCCATTTTTTCAATTTGCAAAATGGTTTGAAGAGGCTGTTGCTGCTCAGGTAATTGACCCTAACGCAATGACCTTATGTTCTGCCACTAAAGAAGGAAAACCATCTGCCAGAATTGTATTGTTACGAAATTTTTCTGAAATCGGTTTTGTTTATTATAGCAATTATAACAGCAGAAAAGGTTCAGAAATAGAAGAAAATCCTAATTGTGCCTTATTATTTTTCTGGCCGGAATTAGAGCGACAAATACGCATTGAAGGCGTGGTACAAAAACAATCTTCTGAAGAATCTGATCTATATTTTAACAGTCGTCCGAGGGAAAGTAAATTAGGCGCGTGGACTTCTGAACAAAGCAAAAAAATTATAAATCGGGAAGTATTAAACAAAGAATTTGAAAAAATTTCTTTACAATATCCGGATGAAAATGTTCCCCGGCCACCACATTGGGGAGGTTACCTGTTAAAACCCTCTACCATTGAGTTTTGGCAAGGCCGCCCAAACCGTTTACACGACCGCATTTTATATTCAATGGAAAATAATAATTGGAAAATTGAACGATTGGCTCCATGATCTTCAAAAACAGCTAGAAACAAAAATCCCTCATTAATTTTTTTAATGAGGGATTTTTCTTTGATTCGGGTTATCTATTCCGCTTTTTTAGCTGCTGCTTTTTTTGGTGCTGCTGCTTTTTTTGGTGCTGCATCCTTTTCTGTTGTCGCTGCTTTTTTCACTGCCGCTACTTTTTTAACAGGAGTACCAGCTTTTATAGCTGCTAATGCTGCTTTAGCTTTCGCTTTTTTTCTTGGTCTAAGAACCCCATGAGACCCCATAGTAATTTTGCCTTTACGGCTTTTTTTATCGCCTTTTCCCATAATTTGTTTTTTATTTTTTATTTTAATTATTATTGCAAATGTACATCTATTTTAGAAAAAAAAAACTCTTTTTAACGTGGTTCAGAAGAAAGTATAAAAATGAATGTTTAAAACTTCATTTCGGGGTCACTATTTCATCCAATTTGTCCACGTTTCGCAAACAAAATCCTTATCATTCCTCAATAATTTCATATCAAAGAATTGAGAAATGAAAGGAAATCAAAAAAAACTCTTAATTCATAAAAGGCCTATTGCCTTTTCTCAAAAAAATCTTTTTCGATCAGTTCTACCTTTCGAATCGTATTTCGTAACCAGGTCAGGAGTAATTCATCCTTTTCATCATCATCCAACTGCCAGTCAGCGTTGGATTGATGAAGTTTTGCTGTAAGCGTATGCAAACATAAAGCAACAGAAACAGATATGTTAAAACTTTCAGTAAAACCAAACATAGGGATCTGAACAAAGGCATCCGCATTATCCCTCACAGTATCGGAAATACCTGTTAACTCTGTTCCAAATATCAATGCAATGGGTTTGTCAACTGCAAGATCTTCAATAGTACAACCATTTTTATGAGGGCTGGTGGCCACTATCTGATACCCTTTTCCTTTTAACTCATCAATACAATGCTTTGTATTATTTTCTTGATTGCTGTATTTATGGATGTTCAGCCATTTGGGAGAGCCCAATGCAATATCACGGTTTACGGTATAAACATTTTTATTTTCAACAATATGAATATCCTGGATCCCGAAAATATCACAAGAACGTAATACAGCACTTGCATTGTGCGGCTGATAAAGGTCTTCCAGCACAATAGTGATATGTCGGGTACGGTAATTCAGAACTTCATCAAACTTAGCTCTTCGGTTCTCAGAAATTAAATTTGATAAATAACTTACAAGTTCTTTTTTTAAATTTTTTGTTTCCAAGTTTTATGTTTCAATTGTATATAGGATATATTTCAATCCTTTTCATTCTTATTTAGAAATTCTACCGTTTGATTTTGCAACCATATTTGAAATACGATATAGCAAACGTGCACCAACATTAGCATCCCACTCATCACCACCCGGTGCAACTTCATTAATATCAAAAGCAATAATGCGTTTTCCTGAATCAACAATTTTCTCGATCAACATTAATACCTGCTCAAACTCAAAACCACCGGCAACAGGTGTCCCTGTGTTTGGGCATAGCTTTGGATCAAGTCCGTCAATATCAAAACTTAAATAAATATCCTTTGGCAATTGTGCGATTATCTCATTGCAGATACTGGTCCATGTTGCACCATCGTATTGTTTATTCTTAATATCACGATCGAAAAAAGTTACGATACGGCCATTTGAATTTTTAATTAGATCAAACTCAAACTCACAATAATCACGAATACCTACCTGCACTAATTTTGATACTTGCGGGATTTTAATTGCATTATACATGATAGAGGCATGAGAGTAATCAAAACCTTCGAAAGCATCACGTAAATCAGCATGTGCATCAATCTGTAAAATGGCAAATGACTCATGTTTTTCGGCCAATGCCTGCATTAATCCAAGTGGAGTGCTGTGGTCGCCACCAAGTAATGCAACAATTTTATTTTTATCCAAATAGGTAAGTGATTTTGTTTTTACCCAATTGTTCAATTTTACACTCTCGGCATTGATGAGCGTTAGCATATCTTTCATCTTATCGTTAGTCTCAATCGATTCACCTTCTTCCAACAAAGTAAGATATGCTTCCGATTTGCGTCTTAAACTTTCGTTTTTACTTGCAATATCATCAGAAACGGGTTCCATTGCAATTCCTATTTTCCATGCATCGGCAATTTTGGGATCAAATAGATCTACCTGGTAAGATGCATCGAATATAGCCTGAGGCCCCAATGCAGCGCCCGACCTGTATGATACTGTTACTTCCCATGGAACAGGAATGATCACTACTTCTGCTTCATCAGTAGTAAAAGGAAGTCCATATATATTATTGTTTGCATCGCCTAATGCGTTTGGATCGAAGTTATTTATTTTGTCTTGTTTGCTCATTGTTGCAGTTGTTTAGTATCTTTTATTTTTTATAATTTATAATTTCAATTCATTTTTGGGGCGTTTCCTTTTCTTGAAAAAAGAAAAGGGGCGGGCTTTACGCTTCAATCTTTTCTAAACAGAAAAGGATTTACGCTGCAATCCCTAACGCGGCATTTACGTTCAAAGAACTATGATCGTTAATATTTTCACTTAATCTTGAAATAGGTTATTAAATTTTAAGTCTGCAAAGGTACTATCTTCTTAATGAATTTATGAATTGCTTATAAATAAAAAAGTCCCGCAGTAATGCGGGACTTTTTTAATGTACTTAGTTGATAACTATTTGTTAACAGTTTTTGCTAAGTCAGCACCAGCTTTAAATTTAGCTACTTTTTTAGCAGCAATTTTAATAGCTTTTCCAGTTTGTGGATTGCGACCAACTCTTGCAGCTCTTTTAGATACAGAGAAAGATCCGAAACCTACTAATGCAACTCTATCACCTTTTTTAAGTGCTTTTGTTGTAGCTGTTACGAATGCTTCTAATGCTCTTCCAGCATCTGCTTTTGTTAATTTTGTTTCTGTTGCGATAGCTTCTACTAATTCTGCTTTGTTCATTGTGTTGTTTTTTAAGGGTTAAACATTAATTAATTATTACAATACAAATGTACAACAAATCAGCCCCGATGCAACATTCCAAGCATAAAAGTTTAATTTTTGTTTATAAATCGCCCTTTTGTTGATAACTTGACCTGCAACAGGACTTATAGCTAAGTTTCAGGTAACAAATAGACCGAACGGATATTATATGTGTGCACATAGGATTTTGTGTAGCTGAAAGCTATGGTATAAGAAGGTTGCAGACAAGGCGCTGCTTTACCGTTTCCATCAATTAACTTTCCAATCGCTTTTTAGCTGAAAGCCGCGCAGAAACTCATCTACAGCCATTCTCTTCTTTCCGGCAATTTGTATCTCATCTAAGAGAATATACCCCTTTTTAACAGCTATTTTAATGAAACTTTTCGAATCAGTAATGATAGTTGTTGTAACCAAATCGTGCATACTATGCTCCTTCCGGCTTTTGAAAATTTTAACGGGAATGGTTTTCCCATCAGGAGCTACAAAATCCGTAAAAGCGGCTGGATATGGACTTAAACCCCTGATTTGATTATGTATCTCCTCCACTGTTCTGTTCCAATCGATACGACAATCGGTTTTGAAAATCTTGGGAGCATTTTTAACAGGCTCCCCTGCTGTGATTAATTCTGATTGATCTATTTGTGGATAATTACCATTTTCAATGGCATGCAGGGTTTTTAAAACCAACCGGGCACCAATATGCATCAACTTGTCGTGGATCTCGCCTGCAGTCTCATTTTCGCTAATAGGAGTTCTTTCCTGGAAAATAATTTTACCGGTATCGATTTCCTGCTGAAGAAAAAAGGTAGAAACACCGGTTTCTTTTTCGCCATTGATTATTGCCCAATTAATTGGAGCAGCACCACGATAATTGGGCAGTAATGAGCCGTGCAGGTTGATAGTCCCTATTGGAGGCATATTCCAAACTACTTCGGGCAACATCCGAAAAGCAACCACAATTTGTAAATCGGCTTTTAGCTTATCTAATTGCTCAAGAAAATTTTCGTCTTTTAATTTTTCAGGTTGAAGAATATTTAATCCTTTTTCAAGGGCATATTTTTTTACTGCCGATTGCTGCAACTGCTGTCCTCGCCCGGCAGGCTTGTCAGGAACGGTAATTACACCAACCACGTTATAGTTATTTTGTAAAAGTAAATCCAGAGTTTCAACCGCAAACTCCGGTGTTCCCATAAATATTATTCGCATGTTTGCTTCTCCCCTTACTCCTTTCCTCTATTAATTCTTTTGAAATAACAGCCTTAGAAGTGTTTTTAATATTTTTTTTATTTTTTATTCTTGTCCTGAAACTGCGCCCCGCTTGCCTGTGAGATCCCTTTTTCTATAGCAGTAACCGTTACCATCTCCCCTGCCATACATATACTATTACCTTTATAATGCTGATATTTTATCCATACTTTAATACTATCTTTTTTAAATTCTTCTGAAAGATTTACGGGTTCCAATTTTTTTCCATCTTCTAACAGAAGCATAAAGCCACAACCATCAAGAGCGTAATTTATTATTGTTGCTTTTACAAAACCGTTTTGTTCATGGGTATCCTGATCAGGCGCAGTATATGTGCTTTTAACGCCTGGAAATAAAAAACAAGACTGTAACATTGAAATAAAAACTAAACAAACAAAAAGTAAAGCAATATTCTTAAGTTTGTTCTTCATGGAAGTTGATTTTATTTTACAAAACTAAAATATTTTATTTGTAATTTTTAAATAAATGAATTATTCAAAAAACTTAAAACTCATCCTCGGTCCTTTATTAGCATTTATGCTTTATATAAGTGTTGATCTATCTCCCGGCAATCCAATGGTTACAAAAATGGCTGCTGTGGCAATCTGGATGGCTACCTGGTGGCTCACCGAAGCAGTTCATTTAGCGGTTACAGCATTATTACCAATTATATTACTTCCATTATTTGGAATTGCAGATTCAAAAACCACTGCTTATCAATATATGGATCCTATTATATTTTTGTTTATCGGTGGTTTTATTATAGCATTCGCAATTGAACGCTGGCATTTGCATCAGCGAATTGCCTTGAAAATACTAATGAACGTAGGTACAAGCCCATCACGCATTTTATTAGGAATCATGCTTACCTCCTATTTAATTTCCATGTGGATATCAAATACAGCAACCGTAATGATGTTACTTTCGGCTGTATTGGCAGTGATCATTCAAATTGAAAAACATTTTAAAGAGGAACACCATTCCCACAAAATGGCTTCGGCTTTATTGATCGGCTTGGCATATTCAGCAACCATTGGCGGAATGGCAACATTAGTTGGTACTCCAACGAACATGATCTTTTTTCGTGAGTACACCGAAAAATTCCCTCTAAATAATGACATGAACTTTTTGTCCTGGTTCCTTATTGCATTCCCTCTTTCTTTTGTTATTTTATTGGTTGCATTTGGTGTACTTAAAACAATGTTTATAAAAAAAGACACTGTTCTATTGCTTGATAAAGGCTATTTTGCAACAGCTTATCAAAAATTGGGGAAGATGAGTTTTGAAGAAAAGGTAGTAGCCACCATCTTTTCTATTACCGCCCTTTTATGGTTTACACGTGCTGACATCGATTTTGGTGTAGTTAAAATGAGTGGCTGGAGTAATTTGTTTCCAAACAAAGATTATCTCCAGGATAGCACAGTAGCTATCGTTATGGCATTGCTGCTTTTTTTTATACCCTCGAAAAAAGAAAAAGGCAGAGCACTCATCATCTGGGAAGATGTTACCCGGCTTCCATTTGATATTATTCTATTATTTGGTGGAGGATTTGCATTAGCAAAAGGTTTTGAATTGTCAGGATTAAGTAACTGGCTGGGCTCTCAACTTCAGTTCACATCACATGCGAATATTTATATTTTCATTTTCGGTATGTGCATCTTAGTAACCATTATCAGCGAATTTGCTTCTAATGTAGCCTGTATTCAGTTAATGCTGCCAATACTCCTGGCTTTACAAAAAACAATGGATATACACCCCCTCCTATTAATGATACCGGCCACCTTAGCTGCTTCATTAGGTTTTATGCTACCTGTGGCCACAGCGCCTAATACAATAGTATTTGGCAGTAACCGCTTACGGGTAAAAGACATGTTAAAAGCTGGATTGGTTTTGGATATTGTTGGTATTGTTTTAATTACCATTACTATGATTATCGCAGGTCAGTTATTTTAAATTTTATTGAGGCGTTCCCTTTCTTAAAAAAGAAAGGACCGGGCTTTTCACTGCAATCTTTTCTATATAGAAAAGGATTTCCGTGGAATTTATCCTGAGCCTGTCGAAGGGAGCCCTAACGCAGAAGGTACCATCAACAGGCATGAGTATATTTATAAATTATCACATAAAGCAGGGTTCATTATTTCGAAAAAAAATTATACTATTGCAGTACAATCAAAAACATTTTTTAAAATGAAAAAAGTTACATTAACATTTGTTGCAATTTCCTTATTCATTACTGTTTCAAATGCTCAGAAAAAAGCATTTCATAAAGGCGCAGTTGTTGTTGATTTAGGTATTGGGGTTTCTGTTTATAAAACAGATCTTGAAGATGCATACAATGGCCAGGTATGGAATGGTACTAGTTTTACAACTACCCGTATCAAAAAGGATACAAGTGATGTTTCCGGAGCTACGGTTTATCCTTTAAACATTGAGTTTGGTCTGAAGAATTGGCTTGGCCTGGCGGCACGCGTTGCATATTCCAAATATTTTTCAGAAAAAGATTCCGTATCAGGTATAAAGGTTGGAGTTAGAGGTATTGATGCAGGCCTTGCTTTAAATTTGCATTTAATAAAAACAAATCGTTTTGATATGCCAATTGGTATAACTGTAGGCTACTCAAATTTTCTGCTTGATAGTAAAGATTCTTTAAATAGCATTGCAAAAGATGATGGACTTAACTACGGAGTTGCAGTTGTTCCGCGCTTCTATTTTGGTGAACATATTGGCCTGTCTATTAATGCTGGATATATGGTGTACAGCTACCCAAGTATATTGTTTTCAAATAAAAACGATTCAAATATAAATAATGATAACGACCGAGTTTTTAAACTAAAAGCCAGCGGAATGAATATTGGAGTGGGCTTGCTTATCAAATTTTAATTTCAGTTTTTCTTTAATCCAACATTAATCAATGTTGCTCCATGTTCCAATCGCTTTTTTTTATTTTGAACGGAACAGATAGAATGTATTCAGCTCACCGGATTGCCATTTTTGCTTGGAGTTCGCTATTCTGCGCAAAAGAAATTTTCAGCATGGAAATAAAAATGATAGGCAGAAGATAATTTTTCATTGATATTAAATTTACGAAACATTATAAAAAAGGAACATCCCCATTTCAATGAAATAGGGATGTTCAGGAATGCGCAAAAATCACTTTTAAGAAAAAAAACTATCTTGATGCTTTTGGTTTACCAAACCACTTTTTTTGACCATTATTTCCGGTAGGTTTCGGTCCCTGATGCCCTGTTCTCCCGGCTGAACTGTCATTTGTGCGAAAGTTTCTTCTCCCTTGCTGTTGTTTTGGAGCTTTCACCGGATTATGGTCCATTAATGGAAATGCATGATTTTCAATCACAGGAATTTTTTTTGCGATCAGTTTTTCAACATCACGCAGGTATTCTTTTTCTTCTGCATCACAAAATGAAATGGCAGTACCTTTTGCTCCGGCCCTTCCTGTTCTTCCTATGCGATGCACGTATGTTTCAGCAATATTGGACATTTCATAATTGATCACATATTCCAGGTCATCAACATCAATGCCTCTTGCTGCAATATCGGTAGCTACTAAAATGCGGGTGGTTTGTTCTTTGAAATTTGTCAAAGCACGTTGTCTGGCATTTTGTGATTTATTACCATGTATAGCCTCTGTTTTGATATTATGTTTCAGCAAAACTTTAACAACTTTATCAGCACCATGCTTGGTACGCGTAAATACCAGGGCCGTTTTAATATTTTTATCTTTTAAGATGTCGATCAATAGGTCATTCTTATTTCCTTTATCTACAAAATAAACACATTGTTTGATAATATCAACAGTTGATGAAACAGGCGTTACCGAAACCTTTGAAGGATTTTGTAATATGGTACTTGCAAGTTTAACAATTTCCGGTGGCATGGTTGCAGAAAAGAAAAGTGACTGTCTTTTTTTAGGAAGAGCCGTCAGCATCTTTTTCACATCATGAATAAACCCCATATCCAACATGCGATCGGCTTCATCCAGTACAAATATCTCCACATCACGCAAAGTCAAATGTCCCTGATTCATAAGATCTAAAAGCCGGCCCGGTGTTGCAATAACAATATCCACACCGGCACGTAATGCGGCTGTTTGAGGGTTTTGATTAACACCTCCAAAAATTACTGTACAAGTTAACCCTGTATGTCGTCCATAAGCTCTAAAGCTTTCTCCAATTTGAACCGCCAACTCACGTGTTGGTGTGATGATCAAACTTCTCACTTTCTTTTTTTTGTCGTAGGTTTTATTTGCACTTAACAATTGTAAGATGGGTATCGCAAATGCAGCTGTTTTTCCTGTTCCTGTTTGTGCGCAACCTAATAGATCGTTCCCCTGTAAAACAAGAGGTATGGATTGTGATTGAATGGGTGTTGGGACTGTATAACCTTCTTCTTGTAACGCTTTTAAAATTGGTTCAATAAGGCTTAATGATTCGAATAGCATAGATGATTTTAATTTATAAATATGAGACCTGAGAACAACAAAGGCCATTGTGATTTTCTACAAAGGTAAGGGTTTTCTAGCAGTGTTTCTGATAATTAATCCTTCCGACAACTACAAAAACCGTCTCAAACATCATCCCGCAGAGTTCTCTAATTAAAGCCCCCTGCGGTTTCATTACCTTCCTAATCATAATTATGGGATGTTTAACAAATATTTAATAAATGTTAAAAAAACATAATATTTACAAGAGTTTTTCGCCATAAAAGGCTGTTACTGCGTGTATTCATTAGAAATCAGCAGCATAATTAATATGTTGAAATCGTGTTTGACGAATGTTTATAATTCGAACTTTTCTTAGCGTTAAATTTTGTAAGTTTGCTCTATGGCTGAATTCACAACAAAAACCGATATAAATTCCCGCAGACGAGTAACAAAACCTACTTCAAATCAACAGCTTGTTGATGGCAAAATGCCACCACAGGCAGTAGAATTGGAAGAAGCAGTTTTAGGAGCTTTGATGCTTGAAAAGGATGCTCTTACCGAAGTTATTGACATTTTAAAACCTCATAGTTTTTATAAAGATGCTAACGCACGAATTTTTTCGGCTATTCACGAATTATTTAGCCGGTCAGAGCCGGTAGATATTTTAACTGTAACACAGGAATTAAAAAAAACGGGTGAACTGGATATTGTTGGAGGTGCTTATTATATTACCCAATTAACAAATCGTGTTGCATCGGCTGCTAATGCTGAGTTTCATGCACGTATCATTTCACAAAAATATATTCAGCGGGAGTTAATTCGTGTTTCTACGAAAACAATTAATGATGCCTATGAAGAAGGTTCTGATGTATTTGATCTTTTAGATAATGCTGAATCCAGCTTGTTTTCCATTATGGAAGGCAATATCAAAAAGAATTACGATAAAATGAGCTCGCTCATCAAAAAAGCGATCGAGCAAATTGAAGTAGCAAAAAATAATAAAGGAAGTTTTACAGGTGTTCCCTCCGGTTTAACAGCATTGGATACTTTAACCACCGGCTGGCAAAAATCAGACCTTGTTATCATCGCAGCACGACCTGCAATGGGTAAAACCGCTTTGGTACTTACTATGGCGCGCAATGCGGCTGTTGAATTTAATAAACCTGTTGCTATCTTTTCACTGGAAATGTCATCCTTGCAATTGGTAACGAGGCTTATTGCTAGCGAATCTGAACTTTCTTCTGAAAAGTTAAAAAAAGGCCAGCTCGAAGATTATGAATTTCAGCAACTGAATGATAAAATAGCAAAACTTGCCTCTGCACCTTTGTTTATTGATGATACACCGGGATTATCAGTTTTTGAGCTAAGAGCAAAAGCACGAAGATTAAAAGAACAGCACAAAATTGAATTGATCATTGTTGACTATTTACAACTGATGACAGCCGGCAGCGAAGGAAAAGGAAACCGGGAACAAGAAATTGCAACCATATCCCGTTCATTAAAAGGATTGGCAAAAGAACTTGAGATACCTGTTATTGCACTTTCGCAGTTAAGCAGAGCTGTTGAAACACGTGGAGGCGATAAACGCCCTCAACTTTCCGATTTACGTGAATCGGGTGCAATTGAGCAGGATGCCGATATGGTTATGTTCATCCATCGTCCCGAATATTATAATATTACCGAGGATGCAGAGGGAAATTCTACAGCCGGTGTTGCTGAATTAATTATTGCTAAACACCGTAGCGGACCGGTTGATTCTGCAAGAACCCGCTTCATTGGCCAATTCACCAAATTTGAGGATTTGGAAACTTTTGGACAAAAAATTGATTATGGCTCTCCGGATGCAGGACTTACTCCATCTCAGGATTTTGGCCAATCCACTAACTCAGTTATTCGTAAGTCAAAAATGAATGATATTGAGGAAGATCATCCTTTTTAAAAAAAGAATTGCCGATCTTTAGAATTGCAGATTGGTTGAAATAATTTTAAAGTTCAACCGTTTATAATTCAATATTTAGTTTTCATGAAACGTATAATAATACTCTTTTCGTTTTTATTCATAACCACTTTATCACAAGCGGCATATATTCTTATTCCGATGGATCTGAGTCAAAAAGACCATTTGAAAGCCTATGGGGTTGCCTATTGGGTGCTCAAGCAGGATGTGGAAGTAAACTGGCTATTGAACTACCGTGGTGGTAGTTTTATGATCAAAGATGCAAAAGAAATTGAAAATGAATGTACCATTCGCGGTGTAACTTTTGAATTGATAGCAGACTCCCGCTCCAGTGCCATACTTACTGAAATTTCCAATCCGGAAGTAAATATGGAAAATGTGAAATTGGAGAAGGCACCTAAGGTGGCGGTATATTCACCTAAAACAAAACAACCCTGGGATGATGCAGTAACATTGGTACTTAAGTATGCAGAAATCCCTTACGATGTAGTTTATGATGAAGAGATCCTGAAAGAAAAACTCCCATTATATGATTGGCTTCACCTTCATCACGAAGATTTTACAGGACAATACGGTCGCTTTTGGGCGAACTACCGCAATGCGGCCTGGTATCAGGAGCAGGAACGATTTTTAGAAGCCAGTGCAAAATCGCTGGGTTTTGAAAAAGTATCTCAAATGAAACTCGCTGTTGCAAAAAAAATACGGGATTTTACTTCAGGCGGAGGCTTTTTGTTTGCCATGTGTTCGGCTCCCGATTCGTATGATATAGCTTTAGCCGCTGAAGGTTTGGATATTTGTGAAAATATGTTTGATGGAGACGGAACAACCCCTAATTATAATTCAAAACTCGATTTTTCAAAAACATTTGCTTTCACCAATTTCACACTCAGCACCAATCCCTCTGAATATGCCAAATCTAACATTGATACCTACCGAACCCGAAAAGAAAAACATGGTGTAAAAAGAGAAAATGATTTGTTTACTTTATTCGAATTTTCAGCAAAATGGGATGTTGTACCTACCATGCTTTGTCAAAACCACGAACAGATCATTAAAGGTTTCTGGGGACAAACAGTTGGGTTTGATAAATCCTTCATCAAACCCAATGTATTGATATTAGGGGAAAATAAAGCAGCCAACGAAGCCCGTTACATTCATGGTGAATACGGTAAGGGAACCTATACTTTTTATGGTGGTCACGATCCTGAAGATTACGAACATCGTGTTGAAGATCCACCAACGGATCTGAATTTACATCCCAACTCACCGGGATACAGATTAATATTGAATAATATCCTGTTTCCTGCCGCTAAAAAGAAGAAGCAAAAAACATAACCCCCCTCTTAATCACTCCCCTAAGGAGAGAGGCGGTATATGACATAGCTTGTTAATTATTTTAGTTTATACCAACACTTCTTACAAATTAATCCAATAATTTTCTTTTAAAAGGCAATTAAACCTGACAGGTTTCTTATCCACTAACCTATTGGAATAAAATATGTTTGGTAACGGTATTAGATCACAAACAGTAATAAATCCCCTCGCAGGCGCTATTCGCCCCCTCCAGGGGCAGATGTTTATAGCACAAGGATTGTCTGTAAATACCGGGCTCCAAAGGGGGCCAATTTACACTAACACTTGTAGCAAATAAATCCAATAATTTTCTTTTAAAGAGCAGATTAACCTGCAAGACTTCTTATCCATTTACCTATTGGAATAAAATATATTTGGTAATGGGAATATTTCATACTCCATCTCTCCGGTTTTGAAAGTTTATTAAGGAGCAGGGAACTTTCTCCTCCCCGAGTTTATCCTTAGCGTTTGTTGAAGGGGAAAGCAGAAAGGGGCTTTATATTATTTTAATATCTCTAAAGCTTCCGGTATTGAAATGTATTCGTTGTTAAATGTTGCTACAACGAAGGCATCAGAGAGTCCGTATCTTTTAACAATATCATTTTTAAAAGTTTCCGCATCTTTATAGCTATTGAACGAACCAACAACATAGCGAGTTAAACCACTTGAAGTTCTTTCTCCATTCAGATCTCTTAATTTTGAAAATACAGAAAGCACATTATCGGGTGGCGAATTTTTAAATACACCAACCTGCACTTTAAATTTCACTAACTTTTTGTTTACTCCGCCCACTTCACCATTATCAGGAGTTGCTATAACATCTTCTTTTTTAGCAAGTGTTGCACCAGCTTCCTCCAAAGTAATTCGTTTACCATCTTTATATGCCGCAATAAATGCACCAGGATAGCCGTTCAACAGCATCTCCACTTTAAGTTTTGCAGCAGCATCCATAGATGTAAATGAACCCGTCATGTATTTATATAAACCATCTTCGGTGCGTACCTCTATTAAATCATCGATACCCTTAAATACAGCTTTTGAGAGTTTTTTCTTGTATGCTCCAAGTTGAACCCTTAACACAACACCGGGAGTATTCAAAGCACTGCCGGAGCTGATGGTGGTAGTTTTAGTGTCCTTGGTATCTTTTGTTACACTTGCTATTGGCGTAATCACTTTCTTAACGTCATGTAAGCTAAATACGGATTTGTTTGGAAATACTTCTCTGACCTTATCACCTTTATTATCGGCTAAAAACACTTTTTTCAATTTTTTCAGCTGGGTATCATTTTCGTCAAGAACAAACAATACATTTTGATCCGGTGTTAAGTAATCAAAGTGAAAAGCACCCATTCCATCGGTTGTTGTGCTTTGTAATACTTCACCTTTTTCATTCACTAAATTAACTTTTGAATTAGCTAAAGGAGTTTTATCTTCACCTAAAAATGTTCCCTTAAAAAGATCCTTCAAATTTTTATCTTTTTTTGCTGTTTCAGTACCCGTTTTTGCACTTGCAATTGCATCCACATCATAATACTTTGAATTTAATTTATAAACCACCCTGGCGTCAGTTAAACCTTCGCTAATAAGCTGTTGCTTACGTTTTTCGGCATCTTTAAGATTATCAAATTTTCCGGCTGTATAAATAGTTGCAGAATCACTTTTCGCAGCACTGGAAATATCACTGATGCTCAAAAATTTAGTCATCAGATTTGCAGGAAGTCCCTTTTTAAAAGTCCCTAATTCAACTGTATATTCCTTTTTATCTAATTTACTTGATAAAGGATCGCGGTTATCAACTAATCCGAAACTTCCTGTTGAATCCATATAAAAATTATATTGATACGCTATCAGAGAATCGGACATTTGCACTCCTCTTGTACTTACAAGTGCACCTTTAGGGGATTTTAATTCATCATCTTTATAATTTGGAACACCGTCATCATCACCATCAAGCGGACAACCCTTTGCATCTACCGGCACCCCCGGAGGAGTTCCCTGGCATTGATCATCCCAATCCGTTACTCCATCTTTGTCAGTATCATCCAGATCCAGCAATGCGAAGTCAACATTTCTATAGTTTTCTTCATTATCTCTTGCAGCTTCTCTCTTTTTCTTTCCCTTTTTGCTTGTTCCCAGGTTATAATGGAGGGAAAATGAGGTCATCATGAAATTATCATTCCTGCTGTTTCCCTGACGATTTCCAAGACTTTTTTCAGTTACGCCATCAATGTAATCATTAAAAGTAAAGTGCATAGTAGCGCCCATTTTAAAGTTTACATAATCATTTATCTTAAGAATTACCCCAGCTCCAACAGGTATTGCAAAAGAACGTTCAGGATATTTTCCAAAACCATCGAGATTCATTTCACGAACATCTGATTCATAAGTATAATCGCGGAAAATTTCAACTGATTGACTTGCGTCAGAAGCAAGTTCATCTTTATTACGGATCGATCCGTCTGACCAGTAAAAATAGGTATCGCCATTTTTGTCTTTCATATCCGTTTTGGAAAGAAACTCAAAAGACTCAATTCCCATTGAAATATAGGGGCTTGCACTACGTTTTTGGGGCAAAAAATTATCGAAATTATATTCTAAGGTAAGGCCGCCAGCCCGTATTTGGGTCTCAAAATTGAGATTACGATTATTGGGCGCAAATCGTTCATTTGCGCCAAGTTTTCCAAATAAAACGTAAAGGTTCATTTGCAAATAGTCCTTAATGGGTTGTGACACGCTTAAATCAAAAGCCAGACGGCTTACCATCGGTGCCTGAAAGTGTTTGTTGTACAGATCCCCATAAAAAGAGAACATTCCGGTTCCTAAACCTATGGTTGGAGTGATAATTAATTCGGCAGGAGCATTTTTATTTGTTGTATCTTTTTCAACAGCGTCTTCAGTTTTGCCCGAAGTAGCGCTTGGAGTGCTATAGGAAGATGATTTTATTGATTGCGCGTAAGAAAAACACGTTATCAATAAAAAAAATAAAATGCCCTTTGATTTGTGAATCATAAACGCAAATATAATAAATCAATTTGATAATTGGCAAATTTGATAATTTGATAATGAACTCCTTTAAATTTCAAATTTGCACATTATAAAATTATCAAATTACCTGTACCATTTTTGGTTAGTTACCATTAAGGCATCCTGAACTGTAGTACGTTTTCCTCTGTTATATGCAGTAACGAATGGAGCAATTACACCTTTAGGTTTAAACTTTTCGCGTGCATCACGGGCCTGTTTATATTCATTGTGTGAACCAACAGTATATTTTCTAAACCCTTCGGCCATTTCAGTGTTAACAGTTTCGGAAATATTATAAATATTAGCTACTGTACTTGCACTTTTAGGTTTACGTAAGGCCAAAATTTGAACACGATAAGTTATATTGCCCTGTGGAACAGGAATGTTATTGGCAGCCAACTCTTCATATGTCGGCTCCTTAGTAGGTTCTTTAGTTGGTTCTTTTGTAGGTTCTTTCGTTGGCTCTTCAGTAGTTTTAACAACATCTGTAGGTTCTCCTGCACCCACAGTTATTGTACTTGTTTGTAACACAAATTTCTTGGTTTCATCATTCTCGATATAAGAAAATACCCCATCAATAATTTGGTCGCCCGTAACATCTGCAGCGGTTACTTTATAAGATATTTTAAATTCCGGTTGAGCAGGCAATGTTACCCAAATGAATCTCGCCTTTTGATCCGCAAAAGAAAATGATGCTCCGGCAGTTTCTAAGGCTGTGGCAGTAAATCCATAAGGTAATACCTCCATTAATTTTGCAAAACCACTTAAATTCGCTTTGTTTACTGTAATCTCAACTGTAAATTCACCGGAAGTGCTGCTTGGAACTTTCCGAACACAGGTAAAAGGTGATGCCTCGGCTCCTGTTGTGGTTTTAGTAACTTCAGTAGGTGTTTCCGTTGGAGTTTCAGTAGGTGTTTCTGTTGGCGTTTCAGTTGGCGTTTCAGTAGGTGTTACAGTTGCTGTTGCTCCCTCTTCTCCTATTGTAATAGTAGCGGGTTCTATTTCAATTGTTTGTTTAGCGTTATCAGACACATAAGAAAATTTACCTGCAACAGTTTGATCACCACTGATCCCTGCATCAACCTTCACTTTATATGAAACCGTAAATTCCGCATCACCTGGTAGTGACATCCATATAAATTTTACTGCTTGATTGCTGAATGAAAATGAAGCACCATTGTTCTTATCCTCAACAGCGGTAAATCCAGCAGGAAGATCCTGTTGCAACTTTGCAAAACCGGCAGCAGTCCCTTTATTAATTGTTAATACTACAGTAAATTCACTTTCTGCTTTTGCAGAAGCCGGAAGTTTTTGCGTTACCGTAACTCCTTCAGTAAATAAAAACTGGTATATCAACAGTGCAAGAGTGTTGAATAGAAGAATTGAGAATTTTAACATAGATTCAAATATTAAATTTTATTTATTAGTTTGTTTTATTGGTCAAAGAAGAAATCAATTAAGTCATTCAATTTTTCGACTGTAAAATCTGAATCTCCTTCAAAAAAGCTATCAATCGCTTTTGAAATCTCGTCTGTTGAAATAAAATTGTCATTATTAGCGTCTGCCACTTTTAAAGCCAAAGGAATAGTCCCGCTTTTACGTGCACCTTTTTTCGATTTAGCTTCTACCTCTTTTAAATATTTTAAACTTGGATTTTCATTGAACAGATTACTGCGTTCAGTAGCCAATGCACTATAAACTGTTTGACGCTCTGCGATCATTTTTTCAGTAATTGTAACACCGCTTTCATCAACAAATGCACCTTTCTTAGTAAGCGGTTCTTTATCCATGTAATCTGAAACACCGTCCTCATCGCTATCTTCAGGGCAACCATTCGGTGTTATTTTTGCACCTTTAGGAGTTCCCGGGCAAACATCATTACCATCCTTCACCCCGTCTTCGTCTGAATCTAAATTGTCGAGTGATGAAAAATCTACGGTTTCATAAACAGGATTGCTATCATCATAAGGTTTACCAAAATTGTATTGAACTGCTACATTGGCAAAAATGTAACTATCATTCTTCCCACTTTTAAAATTATCGATCCAATCCGACATCGTCATATAATAGGTAGCACCCAGGTTTATGTATAGATTATCGACAACCTTCAGATTTACTCCAAGACCAATAGGCAATGCAAATGTGCTATTAGCATATTTAGCGCTGTCATTTAATTTTGATTCGTAAGTATAATCGCGTTGAATAATTTTTGCCCCAATGGTGCTGTCTTTTAAATCACGGATTGTTCCATCTGTCCAGTAATTATATTTTATGCCGTTCTTATCTGTTAAATCGCTATAAGAATCAAATTTCATATACCCAAACCCAACAAATAAGTAAGGAGCAAAAACGCTGGAGCGTTTAAAAATAAAATCATTGTCAAGATGCAGAACAAGGTTTAAATCGGCCTGAATTATTTTTGCTTCAAAATTTATGTTGCGCTTTAAACTGCTTTCGCTATCCGCTAATTTCCCGTAGATGCCATTAAATGAGACTCCAACCACTTTGCCGATACGCTGCTCAACGGTTAAATTATATCCACCTCTTATTCTGCTTAATGAAGATAAATTCACACCATTTCCAATATCTCCGTCAAACGAAAGCACACCAGCTCCAATTGCAATTGAAGGAAGCTGTTTTGCTTTTTTCCCTTTTTCGTTTTGTGAATTAATTAGTCCTACTATGGTCAATAACAAAACTATAGTAAGTGAATTTTTTTTTATCATTTTCTTTAAATTAACAGTAGCTACTTTTTTTTCAAAAAAAATTATATATAGCGCAATTAAAATATCTTGAGCAAAACTATTCTATTTGATTTCTGTTTTTAAGGTGTTGGATTTGTAATTGTAAACAGGGTTTTGTTAATAACCGTTTATCCGAGAAAAGAAAAAAAAAACACCTGATGTTTGAATAACCTTGTAGGCTATTAAAATCGGGTGTTTTAAGATGTGAAAAAATATAAGTTTTAAGAAAGGAGAATTGTGAACAAGTGTTATTTCATTAAAAATAAAATTTGTAATATTAAAAATGAGAGTGTTAAATAATCAGATTTAAACTTAAAATATTAAAATCTATTTATTTTTTTACTGTTCAAAGAAATAATCAATTACGCTATTTAAATTTTCGACACCAGAATCACCGTCAAAAAATGAATCTATCGCTTTTACTAATTCATCAGCAGAAAGATAATCGTCATCATCTAAATCGTAAGGCAACATTGCTATCGGGAGCACTGCTGAATCTTTACTATTTTTTCGAACGCTTCTTGATTTAGCCTCCAGCTTTAATAAATATTTAAAACTTGGATTTTCATTAAACAATTGACTACGTTCAGTGGCCATTGAATTAAATCGTCTGTTGCGGTCATCAAACATTTTTTCGGTGATCGTTTCTCCATTTTCATCCACATATCTTCCAACAATAGTAAGTACTTCCTTATCCATATAATCAGGAACGCCATCCGAATCACTATCTTCAGGACAACCATCAGCGGTTACATTCGCATCTTTAGGTGTTCCGGGACAAAGATCAATTGCATCGGCTACTTTATCTCCATCCGAATCTAAACTATCAAGAGATACAAAATCAACAGTTTGATAAACAGGATCACTATCATCAAAAGAATTACTACCAAGGTTGTATCTGATTGCAATGTTGGCAAAAACAAACCTATCGTTTTTCTCATTTTTAAAATTATCGATCCAATCAGTAGTAGTAAAATAATAAGTGGCAGCAAGATTAATTGAAAACTTATCAATGATCTTTATGTTCACTCCTAGTCCTACAGGTATTGAAAATGCGCTGTTACTATATTTGCCATCATTTAATTTTGTTTCATAGGTATAGTCTCGTCTAAGAACTTTTGATCCTGTGGCACTGTCACTGCGTATGGAACCATCTTCCCAATAATTATATGCAATTCCGTCTTTATTTTTTAGATCTCCAAAAGAATTAAATTTTAAAAAACCAAATCCCGCAAATAAATAAGGTGAAAATGTACTGTTGCGTTTTAATACCAGATCATTATCAAGATGCAGCACAAGATTTAAATCAGCTTGAAGAATTTTAGATTCAAAATTTAAATTCCGGCTTGCCCCTCTCTCTCCGTCTGCTAATTTCCCATAAAGGCCGTTAAAGGCTATACCAATAATTTTACCAATACGTTGTTCGGCACCTAAAGTATATCCTCCTCTAACTCTGCTCAATGAGGTTAAATTTAAACCGGCTCCAATATCTCCGTCAAACGAAAGCACACCCATTCCAATAGCAACGGAAGGAAGCAGTTTTGGTTTTAAGTTATTGTTTTGTGAACTTATTATTCCAACAATAACCATCAATAAAACTATGGTTGATGAAATTTTTTTTATCATATTGTTTTAAATTAATGACAGCTGACTTTTAAAATCGTAAACTCTCAAAAAAAGAACTTCAATTTACTGATAAAACAGACTATTTCGATTTTTTTTCTAAAATATTAAGTATTGCGTAACAGTATATAAAATGTAAACTATACTGTGTAATGGCGATTAAAAGCCATTTTACAATTCATAGAGCTGAAAAGCAGAATGGACTTTTTATGTAAATAAATTATATTGAAAAAATTAGTTGTTTTTATTGTTCAAAGAAAAAATCAATTAAATCATTTAATTTCTCAACTGTAAATTCCGAATCTCCTTCAAAAAAAGAATCAATGGCTTTGGCTATTTCATCAGTTGAAATATAACCGTCATTGTTCAAGTCTGCAAATTTTATAGCGAAAGGAATGCTACTGCTACCTTTAGGGTTACTTTTACGTGCACTTTTTGATTTGGCTTCAACTTCTTTTAAATATTTTAAACTAGGATTTTCATTAAACAAGTTGCTACGCTCAGTTGCTTGTGCATTAAATTGCGTTTGGCGGTCAGCGATCATCTTTTCAGTAATTGTTACACCACTTTCATCAACAAATGCACCCATTTTTGTAAGAGGTTCTTTATCCAGATAATCAGAAACGCCATCCTGATCGCTATCTTCGGGGCAACCATTTGGAGTTACTTTTGCAGTTTTAGGAGTTCCCGGGCAAACATCTTCGCCATCCTTAACACCATCTTCATCTGTATCTAAATTATCTATAGAAGAAAAATCAACGGTGCTATAAACAGGGTTACTGTCATCATAAGGTTTACCGAAATTATACTGAATGGCAAAATTGACAAAGATATAGCTGTCGTTCTTTCCTATTTTTAAATTATCGATCCAGTCAGACATGGTCATATAATAGGTAGCCCCCAGATTAATAAAAAGATTATCAACGATCTTCAGGTTAACTCCAAGTCCAACAGGTATAGCAAAAGTGCTATTAGCATATTTAGCACTGTCATTTAATTTTGTTTCATAGGTATAATCGCGTTGAATAATTTTCGCCCCATTTGTGCTGTCTTTTAAATCACGGATAGTTCCATCTGTCCAATAATTATATTTTATTCCGTTTTTATCAGTTAAATCTCCATAAGAATCAAATTTCATATACCCAAAACCGGCATACAAATAGGGTGCAAAAATGCTAGTACGCTTAAGAATAAAATCGTTATCAAGATGAATAACAAAGTTCAAATCAGCTTGAATTACCTTTGATTCAAAATTCAAATTCCGCTTTGCCCCCATCTCGCTATCGGCCAATTTTCCGTATATACCATTAATTGATACACCAAAAGCTTTGCCAATACGTTGATCAAGAGTTAAACTGTATCCTCCTCTTATTCTGCTTAAGGAAGTTAAATTTACCCCATTTCCAATATCTCCATCAAACGAAAGAACGCCTAATCCAAGAGCCAACGAAGGAAGCTGTTTAGGCTTTTTGCTTTTTTCATTTTGTGAATTGGATATTCCAACAACAGCCAGTAATAAAACAACGGTTAGTAAAATTTTCTTCATCATATCGTTTTAATTTAACAGTGACTTACCCATTTTTCATCACTAAATTAGTGATTTTTTTTATCATCTCAAAAACAAGGGTAAAAATCAGACACGAATTATCCAAATTTGCACAAAAAAACTGTTTTCATTCGCGTAAATTTGCGTAATTCGTGTCAATTCACCCTCTTTTGAAAGGGATGGATTTTATTGGTTCTAAAAATTGGGTTTCAATAAATACTTAGAGTAAAATTCATTGATAATTGCAACTGCATCATCTGCAGTATCTACTATTTTAAAAAGGTCTAAGTCTTTTTCATTGATATTATGTTCTTCAAGCAGCATGGTCTCTTTTACCCAATTCATCAATCCCTCCCAATATCTTTTTCCAACTAATACAATTGGAAAATGAGCCACTTTATTGGTTTGTATAAGTGTAATCGATTCGAATAATTCATCCAATGTTCCAAAGCCTCCCGGCATGGCTATAAATCCTTGTGAATACTTTAAGAAAATAGTTTTCCGAACAAAGAAATAATCGAAGTTTATATTTTTATCATTGTCAACAAATGGATTGGAGCTTTGTTCAAAAGGTAAAACAATATTTAATCCAACGGATCTTCCACCACCCGCTTTCGCGCCTTTATTAGCCGCTACCATAATACCAGGTCCACCACCGGTAATTACACCATAACCTTCACGTGTAAGTTTAAAAGCGATCTCTTCTGCAAGTTTAAAGTATGGATTTTCAGGTTTAGTACGTGCCGAACCAAAAATAGAAACACAAGGTCCGATGCGGCTCATTTTTTCAAATCCTTCAACAAACTCACTCATGATCTTAAAAATTTGCCAGGAATCAGCAGCTTTTATATCGTTCCAATCTTTGGAGGCAAATGCTTTACGTATTTTATCTTCGTCTTGATTTGTCATAGTAGGAGCGCTTCCCGGCCGTCCCGAAGGATAGGAAAAGAAGCGAAATTATTGGTTATTAAATATTAAATTCCAGTTTGCTATATAATCTATTTTACAAATATAATAATTCAATCCACATCTTATCGCCAGAGTTTATCCCAATGAAAGGAGGCCGTCAGGCTGAGCTCATCTCTTCTCTTAAATATTTTGCGGTATAACTTATTTTATTTTTAATAATTTCTTCGGGTGTACCTTTACAAAGTACATTACCTCCACCATTGCCGCCCTCAATGCCAATATCAATAATATGATCGGCCACCTTTATAATGTCCATATTGTGTTCGATCACTAATACCGTATTTCCACTATTTACTAATTTATCTAATACTTCCAGCAATATACGAATGTCTTCGAAATGCAAACCAGTTGTGGGTTCATCTAAAATATAAAATGTATTTCCTGTATTTCGTTTTGATAATTCAGTAGCTAATTTCACCCGTTGTGCCTCACCGCCCGATAATGTGGTGCTTTGCTGCCCAAGTGTGATATACCCCAAACCAACATCCTGCAATGTTTTTATTTTTTGAATAATAGAAGGGATGCTTGTAAAAAAATCAACGGCTACATCAATGGTCATGTTTAACACATCGCTGATCGATTTTGATTTATAACGAATTTCTAATGTTTCTTTATTATAACGTTTTCCATTGCAGGTTTCGCAATTCACATATACATCAGGCAAGAAATTCATTTCAATGGTTCGTAATCCGGCCCCCTGACAGGTTTCGCAACGTCCGCCTTTTACGTTAAACGAAAAACGTCCCGGCTTATATCCACGAATTTTTGATTCAGGAATTTCAGCGAATAAATTTCTGATATCAGCAAAAACAGCAGTATAGGTGGCCGGATTACTCCGTGGAGTGCGGCCAATCGGGGATTGATCTATCTCAATTACCTTATCAATATGCTCTAAACCGGTGATGGATTTATGGGGCATAGGCTTTTTTTCGCTACGATAAAAATGTTTATTCAATATAGGATAAAGGGTTTCATTGATCAACGTGGATTTACCACTTCCCGAAACCCCTGTTACACAAATTAATTTACCCAACGGAAATTCAACAGAAATGTTTTTTAAGTTGTTACCTGTAGCTCCCTTTAGAATTAACGATTTACCATTACCCTTTCTTCTTTCCGCAGGTATTTTAATTCCTTTGATACCATTAATGTATTCAGCTGTTAATGTATTAAATTTCAATATCTCTGTTGGAGTTCCTTGAGCAATTACCCGTCCACCATGTATTCCGGCATGAGGCCCGATGTCAATAACATGGTCGGCAGCCAGAATCATTTCTTTATCGTGCTCCACCACAATTACCGAATTACCAATATCTCTAAGGTTTTTCAAGGCATTGATCAAACGCATATTATCCCGCTGATGCAAGCCAATGCTGGGTTCATCAAGTATATATAAAACACCAACCAATTGTGAACCAATTTGGGTTGCCAGGCGGATCCGTTGTGCTTCTCCACCTGAAAGGCTTCTGGAACTGCGGTTAAGCGAAAGATAGTCCAAACCTACATCAAGTAAAAATAAAATGCGGGTGCGAATTTCTTTCAGAACTTCTTTGGCAATAATGTTTTGCTTGGAGCTCAAACGGTTTTCAATATCCTTGAACCAACCATTCAGTTCTATAATTCCCATTTCAGATAACTCCGAAATGTTTTTGGAATCGACCTTAAAATGTAAAGATTCTTTCTTCAGACGGGTTCCATTGCACTTCGGACAAGGCACTTTATTCATAAAACCCTGCACCCATTTTTCGGTAGAAGGAGAGCTTTGCTCATCATTTTGTTTAGCAATAAAATTAGCAATACCTTCAAATGCAATACTATAGCTGGTTGCAGAACTATCTGGATATTGCTTTATTTTAAATATCTCATCAGAACCAAACAGGATAGTATTGATGGCTTCATCCGAAATATCTTCCAAAGGTGTATCTAAAGTAAAGCCATATTTATCGCCAATAGCCTCTAATTGCTTGAAGATCCATGTGGTTTTATAAGGACCAATAGGAGTAATTGCGCCCTTTCTAATAGATGATTTTTTATCAGGAATAATTTTATTAATGTCGATTTCTGAAACAACTCCTAAACCATTGCATTTTGGACAAGCACCATAAGGCGAATTAAATGAAAATAAATTTGGTTGTGGCTCATCGTAAGAAATACCTGAAGTGGGGCACATTAAATGACGACTAAAAAATTCAACTTTGCCATATTCTTCTTCAAAGCTTCCCATTGTGAAGGGCTGAACCATTATGATCCCTTTACCCTGTTTCATTGCTAATTGCAATGATTCAGAAATCCGCTGACGTGATTCATTATTTACCTCTAACCTGTCAATTACAATTTCTATATCATGAACTTTATAACGATCTAATTCAATACGTTTAGTTAATTCCTTTACCTCACCATCTATCCGAACACGTAAATAGCCCCACTTTTTTATTTGTTCAAAAAGTTCACGATAATGCCCTTTCCTGCCTTTAACAACAGGTGCAAGCATTAAAATTTTCTTACCGGTGAATTTTTCAAAAATGAGATTTAATATCTGGTCGTCAGAATAACGTACCATTTTCTCACCTGTTACATATGAATGCGCTTCGGATGCGCGGGCAAAAAGCAAACGCAAAAAATCATAGATCTCTGTGATTGTTCCAACAGTTGAACGCGGATTTTTATTTACCGTTTTTTGTTCAATAGAAATTACCGGACTCAAACCTGTAATTTTATCAACATCCGGGCGTTCCATATTACCCAAAAATTGCCTGGCATAAGCAGAAAAGCTTTCAATATAACGTCTTTGGCCCTCTGCATAAATGGTATCAAAGGCAAGTGATGATTTACCACTTCCGCTTAATCCGGTAATAACCACAAGTTGGTTACGAGGAATAATAACATCAATATTTTTAAGGTTGTGTACACGTGCACCTATAACTTCGAGGTAATCACTTTGACTTACTATATCTGTGGGCATTTTTTTAATTTAGAATTCGAAAAGTCAAAAGTCAATAGTGAAGAATCTTGAAATTGATAATTTTTTTCGGTTAATTTTTTTCAACTTTTGACTTTCAACTTTAAAAGTTTTAACTTATTTGATATTATCTAATCACAGGATTAAAAGAATTCTCCATTCCCCATTGTGTTAATGGAGATAACAATAACGCTCCGGCAGAATTTATATTATTAGGGTTGTAGTTATAATTACCAGTTCTTGAGTTTATAAAGTAATCGTTATTCCCTTGCGAAACACTTGCTTTAAAACCAATTGAACTTCTTTCGGAAATTTTATAATCAAAACCTAATGTTGCGGTCTTAAAGTTATTTTGTTTGGTTCCTACATCATTTGCATTAACCATCACAGAACCCGACATAATTAATTTTGGATTTAATTGATAATCACCGCCAACAAAAATGAGATTCCCTGAAATTGGTCTGCTTCCTGAATTTAAAACAGATTCTTGGGAATTTAATGGCATAAAATTATTTCCGGAAGCGGTATAATGCATCAACCCAATATTCAATTTAAATTTAGAAGTGATCTGGTAACCGATTTTGGGGGCAATGAAAGTAGTATATATAGGGCTTTTTGCTGAATTCAAAAAAGTGATCCCAGCACCCGCAATAATGGATGTAGACACTCTATCTTTCGATATGATTTTTGGATTGGCAACGTAATCATCATCAACAGAAGTTTGAGCTACCATTACTGATGAACAATACAAAAACAAAATTTGAGTTATTAACTTTCGCATTCTTAATAAATAGTTTTTCAAAGTTAAACAAAAATCAATTAAAGAAATACTTTTGTAATTATATAAAAAAACGGTATATTAACTGAAAGCTTATTATTAAATCAATTGTGATAAACTAAAGGTTTTTACATCAATATTATTATCATCCAAATTTACATCTTCAAACGCACAGAACATGAAATTATTCATCAAAAACATCGAAAAAGATATAAACGAAATGCAATTAGAAAAACTTTTTGGGCAATTCGGAGAAGTTTTATCTACTAAAATCGTGTATGATACTATTACATGGGAATCCAAAGGTTTTGGTTTTCTTGAAATGGCTAAAAAAGAAGATGGACAAAAAGCCATTGAAGCCTTAAATGGGAAATTAGTAAAAGGACTGGAGTTAATCGTACAGGAGGCGGAGGAAAGACGCAGATAATGGCTAATTGCCAATGTTCACCTAATTAAGTATAAGGTTTATTGGTTATTAAATTGATTAATGATAAATCGTTAAACTATATTTTTCTTGTGCTGAGCTAAGAAAGTAAATGATTAATCAAATTGCTAATTGTAATTGTATTTTATGAATCAACTATTTCATTTTAAATTCCCTTACCATTTTTATATTGTTTTATCGCTTTTTTTATTGTCCTGCGGAGAAAATCAGCCGGTTTCAAAAAACGAAAAAACACCTACTATCAATCAGGATAGTATTAACAAAATTTTAAAAAATATTCACGCTTCTGAAAAATCGAAACAATTAAATGATCTGTTCGAAAATAAGGTAAAAACAGTAGGCTTCAATGGTTGTATTTTAATTGCTCAAAAAGGACAAATTATTTATAAAAATGTGTTTGGTTTTTCGAATTTAAAAACAAAAGATTCGCTAAAAATAAATTCAGCTTTTCAATTAGCATCCACGTCAAAAACATTGACAGCAGCAGCAATTCTGCTTCTTAAAGATCAGGGGAAATTAAATTTGTCGGATAATATTCAACACTTTATTCCCAATTTCCCTTATCACAATATTACGGTGCAAACCCTTCTTACTCACCGTTCAGGATTAAGCAATTACATTTATTTTGGTGAACCTTATTGTGATGCCAACAACTGTTATAACGGAAAAACATTTGATAATAATTCGGTGATCCAAATAATGATGAGTGATAAACCGCAACCTTATGCCTCTCCCAATAAAAAATTTGAATACTGTAACACCAATTACGCATTGCTTGCCTCAATTGTAGAAAAAGTTTCGGGGCTTAGCTTTGCTGATTTTATGGCGCAAAATATTTTCAAACCATTAGAAATGAATAACACCTGGGTTCATAATCCTCATAATGATTCGATTTTTAAGAATAAAACGATTGGTCATAATGCTTCAGGATATATGGAAAAGGAAACTTATGCTGACGATGTGGTTGGGGATAAAGGGATCTATTCAACGGTGGAAGATCTCTTTAAATGGGATCAGGCCTTATATTCAGACAAAATTCTGAAAAGGTCAACGATAGAAGAAGCATTTACAGGATATAGTAACGAGCACAAAGGAAAGCGAAATTATGGATATGGCTGGCGCTTGATAGATGAAGGGAAAGGCAATAAAGTTGTTTACCACAATGGCTGGTGGCATGGATACAGTACTCTTTTTTACAGAAGACTAAGCGATCAAACCACTGTTATATTGCTTTCCAACAAATACAACAGCAACATTTATCATATTGAAGATATTTTATCTATTCTCAATGGTGATTCCAAACTAATAAAAATTTTTGGCAGAAAATAAATGATTTTCAACATTAATTGAATATAATGAGGCGTTATAATTCTTAATTAGCCTATCTTCGCCAAAAATTCAAAAACAAAACAAACAAAATGAAAAAATTATTTTATCTAATTGCATTTTTACCATTCGCATTCGGTTGCGATGGAAATAAACAAGAAGGAATATTATCAGCTGAAGACAGTTTAAAAGCCGTTTCCGGAGGTCAGCAGGTTCGTATCCACGATCAGGATTCAAGTATTCAATCTTTTATACGCGGGTTTAATGAAATTCAGGACAATCTTGATATCATTAAGGAAAAAGAGAAAATTGTTTCCGCTGCAAGCAAAGATTCAGAAACTCGTAAAACAAAAGAGGAGCAGATTGTTGCAGACATTCAGACGATTTATGACGTTATGAATAAAAACAAACAACGCCTTTCTTCCATGAGAGCAAATTTGAAGGCGTCTAATAACAAAAATGCAGAGCTTGAAAAATTTATTACACGCTTAACAGCTGAAATTGAAGCGAAAGATGCACAAATTGGCGATTTAAAAACTCAGTTGGAACAATTAAATGTTGCAATGACCAATTTGAATGTTACTTATCAGGAAATAACCCAGGAATCAGAAGTTAAAACTGAAAAATTAAACACTGCATTTTATTCTTTTGGCACTTCGAAAGAACTGATAAAAAATGGCGTATTAACCAAAGAAGGCGGATTTATCGGACTTGGAAAAATTCAAAAGATGAAAGATGATTTTAATAAAAATTATTTTACTCAAGTTGATATTTCTACAACCAATACAATTGTTCTGGCAGCAAAAAAAGCAAAACTAATTACAACTCATCCTTCTGCTTCATACAAAATTGAAGGTGCTGATGGGAAAGCTGAAAAGCTTACTATTCTCAATGCGGAAGATTTTTGGAGCACATCAAAATATTTAGTTATTGTTGTTGAATAACGATACTAAGGACTAGAAGTTTTTATAGAATTACATAAATGAAAGCACCATCCCTAAAGGGTTGGTGCTTTTTTTATTCTATAAAGAGAAATGGGGTTCTATAACTCAAATAAGCGCTTAGCAAGAATTAGCAACAAATTCAAATGGGAAGGCAAAAGTCTATTCAGTTTCCCTGTTTTTTTGGCGAATAGGGATCTATCCTCTTTCCATTAATCTCTTCTTAGAAATAACCCTCTGTTTTTTAAGTTTATACCGGCAAATGAGGTATTCTTTAAACAATCAGGCATCCACATTTGGATTCTGTTGTTCTTTATGAGTAAAACACCCATATTCCATGGTTTGTATTTCTGCTACAGGAAGGGTTACGATTATTTTTTTGAAATTATAAATAATCCGACAAATGTGATAAAACCATTTACAATCAATAACTCAAAACCAAATTTGTAACCACCAAACCATGCTTGAGAAAACTCATTCAGCATGTAACACAACGCTGGTGAAAGGATACAAATTAGAGGTACCAGTTTATCATTTGGCATTTTCTTTGTAAATAATCCAAAAGAATACAAACCCAATAAAGGTCCGTATGTGTATCCTGCTATTGTAAACAAATTATTAATTACAGCATCATTATTAACCAACTTAAAAATTACAATTACCAATAACAATATAAAAGCGAAAGTGATATGAACGGTATGCCGAATTTTAATTTTCTCTTGTTCCGATTTTAGTTGATTGTCTTTTAAACCTAAAAAATCGATGCAAAACACGCTGGTAAGTGCCGTTAAAGCACCATCAGCACTTGGGTATGCCGCAGAAATTAAACCAATGATAAAAAATATGGCCGAAAAAGTACCAAGGTAATTTAATGCAATTGTTGGAAATACATTGTCAGAAATTATTTTCCCATTTGCATCCATTAATAAAGTGATATTTGATTCATTCACATAGATATAAAGCAAAGCCCCTAATATCAGAAATAATATATTTACGATAAGCATCACAAAAGTAAACGTAAGAACATTTTTTTGAGCATCGCCAAGGGTTTTACAGCTAATATTTTTTTGCATCATCTCTTGATCCAGACCGGTCATAGCAATGGCGATAAACATCCCACCAAAAAACTGTTTAGGAAAAAATGATTTTGGTTTCCAATCGCCAAAAATCACCTGTGAATATTGGCTATCCGCCACTTTGTCGTATAATTCACTAAAGTTTAAATTCAGTTGTTTACTTATAAAAACAATGGATAATACCACGGAGAGCAGCATGAATGTAGTCTGCAGCGTATCAGTATAAACAATAGTTTTTACCCCACCCTGATAAGTATAAAGTAAGATCAAGGCAATGAACACGGCTACTGTTACAAAAAACGGAACACCTAAAGCGTCAAAAACAAACACCTGTAATACATTAACAACAATATACAAGCGAAACGCTGCACCTATTGTACGTGATAAAATAAAAAAGAAAGCACCTGTTTTGTAAGAATAATTTCCAAAACGCTGAAGCAAATAAGAGTAAATGGAAGTAAGATTTAAACGATAGTATAAAGGCAGTAACACATAAGCAATTACAAGGTATCCTAAAATATAGCCCAGTATCACCTGCAAATAGCTAAACTGCGCTAATCCCACTGCTCCGGGAACCGATATAAATGTCACGCCTGAAAGTGATGCTCCTATCATTCCATAAGCCACTAAATACCATTTTGATGAACGGTTACCTACAAAAAAACTTTCGTTAGTTGCACCACGAGAAGTATACCATGTAACACCAAACAATAAAATGGAATAAATGGCAACACAGGAAAGTATAAGGGTCGAAGACATATTATTTACAATTTTTTCTAATGCCCCTAAATCAGAGCCTAACAAAGAAAAACAATAAATAATCATCAATCAGGGCATTCATTCTTTGTATATTAACAAAGTTCTTGACAATAATATTTACATTTGTAGGGTATAAACATTATAACCTTTTATCCAGCCGACTGGTAAATAAAAAATTAATATGCAAATTACTACTACACCAATTGCCGATTTGTTAATTATTCAACCAAATGTATTCGAAGATGATCGCGGTTATTTTTACGAATCCTACAACAAAAATCTTTTTCTTCAGCACGGAATTGATACAGATTTTGTGCAAGACAACCAGTCTTTATCACAAGCCGGGGTATTACGGGGCTTACATTTTCAAAACCCACCTTTCGCACAGGGTAAATTAGTTCGTGTTATTAAAGGAGCTATTTTAGATGTAGCCCTGGATATACGTAAACAATCTCCTACCTATGGAAAACATTTTGAAATCGAACTGAATGAAAAAAACAAAACAATGTTGTGGATCCCCCATGGATTTGCACATGGTTTTTTGACATTAGAAAACGAAACTATATTTTCTTACAAATGCAGCAATTATTACAATAAAGCATCTGAAGATTGTATATTATGGAATGATAAAGATATTGCAATTAAGTGGGGCATCGACTCTCCTAATTTGTCTGAAAAAGATAAATTAGGTAAACTTTTCAAAGACTTTATAAGCCTTTTTTAAATCGTTTTTGTAGGGTTTATTTTTCTGTGTTTAATTAGTGCTGATTATTAAAAAATGCTAAAACCTTATTTTAATAAAATCTTACAATTTATAATCGCATCAAAAAAATATTTTATTGTTTTTGGATGCGCTTTGGTTTTATTAAGTATTATAAAACTCTTTAATTATTCTTTTTCCAATAACCTTATTGATGCTACATATGAAGATTATTTTAATGCTAATTATAAGACCTTCAGTATTAGAATTCCAAAAAATATAAATTTTGCAGGAGAAAAAGTTCCTGTCAATGATTTCAGTGTTCGTGAGGCAATGGAGCGGGAATTGGTAATAAATACCTACTGGCAATCACAATCATTATTGCTTCATAAAAGAGCTAACCGCTGGTTTACCGTTATTGAGCCTATTCTTAAAAAGAATAATATCCCCGAAGATTTTAAATACATCGCCCTTATTGAAAGTCAGTTAACAAACGTAGTATCACCACGAGATGCTACCGGTTTTTGGCAAATTATGGAATGTACAGGTACAAGTTATGGAATGGAAATTAATACTGAAGTGGATGAAAGATATCATGTAATTAAATCAACCGAAACAGCATGTAAATATTTTAAAGATGCATATAAAATATTTAATAACTGGACATTGGTGGCCGCTTCCTATAACTTTGGAATGGGTGGTCTCAAAGGACAATTAGACAGACAAAAAGTAAATAATTATTACGATCTGTTATTAAATGAAGAAACAGCCCGTTATGTATACCGAATATTGGCAATGAAAGAAATTATTGGCAGACCAAAGGTTTATGGATATATGTTACGAAAAAAAGATCTGTATCCAGCAATTCCGGTTAAAAGAATTACGGTTGATTCTTCAATTCATAATCTTGCGGATTTCGCGATCTCGCAAAAAATAAATTATAAAATTTTAAAATTATTTAATCCCTGGCTAAGGACCAACACCTTAACTAATACCGAAAAGAAAAAATATAGTATTGAAATTCCGAAAAATGGTGTTGAAATTTATGACAATGACGGAAACTATGACGGTAGCAATAATTTAACTGCATCTGATTCCATAAAATTGATTACCATCCCTCCAATAGAAAAAGACACAATTTTACTTGAGAGCGGATCTACAAAATAACTTCGTTCGCTTCTTCTCCTATTTTATAATAGGACCCAATTGGCTAACTTTTTTTGTCGACAGAAAATTATTAATATTTTTCTCAACTCTGTCTAAAACATTGGTCATATCTGCCTTTACAAATTTTTCTCCAACTATTTTTTCATATAATTCAATGTATCTTTCAGAAATAGAAGCAATTATTTCGTCC
>JAURXZ010000004.1 GCA_030654175.1 Bacteroidia bacterium | reverse complement strand
GATTACTACCAGCCTGAGGCGTATGTCCCGCGCCACGATCTCTACATCGAGAAAGAGACTGAGATCAACGAGGAGATCGAGCGCCTGCGTCTCGCCGCGACCATGTCGCTGGTCTCGCGCAAGGATGTGATCATCGTCGCGTCAGTGTCGTGTATTTATGGCCTCGGCTCGCCGGAGGAGTTCGGCAAGGGGACAGTCGTTTTGCAGGTGGGGCAAATCTATCGGCGCAACGCGCTCATCCGTCAGTTGGTGGAGAGTCAGTATCAGCGTAACGATGTTGAGTTGCGGAGTGGCAGGTTCAGGGTCCGGGGTGATACGCTGGAAATTATCCCTGCCTACGAAGACAAGCGCGGCTTCCGCATCACGTTCTTCGGGGACGAGGTCGAGCGCATCATGCA
Organism: Bacteroidia bacterium; assembly: GCA_030654175.1. Lineage (GTDB taxonomy): Bacteria > Bacteroidota > Bacteroidia > 2-12-FULL-35-15 > 2-12-FULL-35-15 > 2-12-FULL-35-15. The sequence continues at coordinate 1,076 of JAURXZ010000004.1, read as the reverse complement.
GTTCAGTCCCATCACGGGTGAGATTTTCGATGAACTACAGGAAGTCTCGATCTATCCGGCCAAGCAATACCTGACCGACGCCGACCGTATGAAGGAAGCCATCGGCAACATTGAACGTGAGTTGGAAGAGCGGCTGGCGATTTACAAAGAGCAGGGCAAGTTTCTCGAGGCGCAACGAATCGAACAACGCACACGCTACGATTTGGAGATGCTCAAGGAAGTGGGCTATTGCTCAGGCGTCGAAAATTACTCGCGCCATCTGGACGGCCGCGAGCCTGGCACACATCCGTGGACGATGATTGACTTCCTGCCCAGCGATTACCTTTTGATCCTCGACGAGAGCCACATGACCGTGCCGCAGATCCGCGGCATGTACAACGGCGACCGTGCCCGCAAAGAGACGCTGGTGGAGTATGGCTTTCGCCTGCCGAGCGCGATGGACAACCGTCCGCTTAAATTCGACGAGTTCGAAAAAGTGATGGGCTACACCATCTACACATCTGCGACGCCGGGACCATACGAGATGGGAAAAGCCGATCAGGTGGCCGAGCAGATCATCCGCCCAACGGGATTGATTGACCCGGAGGTGGAAGTCCGCCCCACGAAGGGACAGGTGGACGATCTCGTCAAGGAGATTCGCCTGCGCGTGGAGACTGGCGAGCGCGTGCTGGTCACCACCCTCACCAAGCGTATGTCCGAAGATTTGGCGAACTATCTGCTGGAACTGGGCATGAAAGTGCATTATCTGCACTCGGAAGTGGAGACGCTCGAACGCATCGGTATTTTGCGTGACCTGCGCCTGGGTGTGTTCGATGTGATCGTGGGCATCAACCTCCTGCGCGAGGGACTCGACCTGCCCGAGGTTTCGCTGGTGGCAATTTTAGACGCGGACAAGGAGGGTTTCCTACGCTCGGGCACGGCTCTCATCCAGACGATTGGGCGGGCCGCGCGTCACATCAACGGACGCGTCATCATGTACGCCGACCGCATCACCGACTCGATGAAGCGCGCCCTCGACGAGACGGATCGCCGCCGCGCCAAGCAGAGGAAATATAACGATGAGAACCACATCGTCC
>JAURXZ010000034.1 GCA_030654175.1 Bacteroidia bacterium | reverse complement strand
GCTCTGGCTCAACGCGCGCGACGAGGTCCTGGGCGTCGCCTACGAGCGGCCCGACGGCACGCTGGAGCCGCTGGCCTGCGATGCGCTGATCCTGGCCTGCAACGGCTTTGGCGGCAATGCGGCCATGGTGCAGCAGCTCTTGCCCGAGATGAAAGACGCCACCTTTGCCGGCCACACCGGCAACGACGGCAGCGCCATCGCCTGGGGTCGCGCGCTGGGCGCACGCCTGGCCGACCTCGGCGGCTACCAGGGCCACGGCTCCTGGGCCGTGCCGCAGGGCGCGCTGGTGTCCTGGGCGCTGATGATGGAGGGCGCGGTGCAGATCAATGCGCTGGGCCAGCGCTTTCACAATGAAACCGGCGGCTATTCCGAAGCCGCCGTGCAGGTGCTGGCCCAGCCCGGCAGCGTGGCCTGGAATGTGTTCGACGAGGCCTTGCTCACGTTCGCGCGCAGCTTTCCCGATTTTCGCGAGGCCGAAGCCGCCGGCGCCCTCAAGCGTTGCGATAACGAGGCGTCGCTGGCCGCGCTGATTGGCTGCGATGCCGGCGCCTTGCACGTCACGCTGGCGGCGGTGGCACCTGGCGCCGCAGCGCCCGACGGCCGCGCCTTCAAACGCGCGCTGCAAGCACCTTTCTACGCCGTCAAGGTGACAGGCGCACTGTTTCACACCCAGGGCGGGCTGGACATCGACGCACACTGCCATGTGCTGCACGAAGACGCCAGCCCCTTCAAAAATTTGCTGGCTGCCGGTGGCGCCGCACGCGGTGTCTCGGGCAACGCCGTCTGGGGCTACCTCTCGGGCAACGGCCTGCTCAGCGCCATCGCGGGCGGCTACATTGCGGCGCGCAGCGCGGCCGCGCTACTGGAACCCCAGCCATGAACTCCAAGCTTTCATTGAAGCAGCGCCTGGCGCAAGCCCAGGCGCTGCTTGCCCCTGGTGTGTATGACGCGCTGAGCGCGCTGGTGGCCGAACAGGCCGGCTTCGAGGCGCTTTACCTCTCGGGCGCTTCGATTGCCTACACGCGCCTGGGCCGCTCCGACGTGGGCCTGACCACCTACACCGAGGTGGCCGATACGCTGGCCCGCATCACCGAGCGCGTCAAGCTGCCGGTCATCGTCGATGCCGACACCGGTTTTGGCAATGCGCTCAATGTCATGCGCACGGTGCGGGGCTTCGAGCGCGCTGGCGCGGCCATGATCCAGATCGAAGACCAGACCTTTCCCAAGCGCTGCGGCCACCTCGACGGCAAGGCCGTGGTGCCGGTGCAGGAGATGGTCGGCAAACTCAAGGCCGCGCTGGATGCCCGCAGCAGCGAGGACACCCTGATCCTGGCGCGCACCGACGCGATCGCGGTCGAGGGCCTGGACGCCGCGCTGGAGCGCGCCGAGCGTTACTTCGAATGCGGCGTGGACGCCCTGTTCATCGAAGCGCTGCGCACACCCGAGCAGATGGACACGGCCTGCGCGCGTTTTGCGCAGCGCATCCCGATGCTGGCCAACATGGTCGAAGGCGGCAAGACCCCGGTGCAAAGCGCCACCGAACTCGGCGCGCGCGGTTTCCGCATCGTCATTTTCCCGGGCGGCACGGTGCGCGCCGTGACCCACACGCTGCAGGGCTATTACGCGAGCCTGCACCAGCACCAGACCACCGCGCCGTGGCAGAAGCAGATGCTGGACTTTGACGGGCTCAATCAGCTCATCGGTACGGACGAGCTGATGGCGGCCGGCAAGCGTTACGAGTAAGCAGGCTTGAGGCTGCACACGCTGAAACATCATGGGCGCTCCCGAACTTGGCCCGCAAACTTCCGCGAGAGCCCGTTCTGCGGCGATCAAGACGGTTGCGCTGTTCGAGGCCTTCAAGGGCGCGGTCGTGCTGGTGGCCGGCAGCGGCCT
>JAURXZ010000026.1 GCA_030654175.1 Bacteroidia bacterium | reverse complement strand
TGGTGGAGGTAAACGGGATCGAACCGATGACCTCTTGCATGCCATGCAAGCGCTCTCCCAGCTGAGCTATACCCCCCTTGGCTGCCAATTTCTTAACAACCTGTCGAGCCTCAAATTATATCTACAAAAATTGGCCTTTTTGAAATTTTCAAACTAAATTCAATTTAGCGATCACTTTTTCTCGCAGCATGAGCTCCAGAATAGCGTCCAGCGACGGCGTTTGCGGCGTTCCCAGGAGCAGCACGCGTACCGGCATGGCTAGTTGCGGCATCTTCAGGCCCGCATCCAGCAGCACCTGTTTGATCACGGTAGCAATCGCCGCCTTGCTCCATTCGCAAGTCGCCAGCGCCTGTGCCAGACTGGCAAGCGCGGGCCGAACGGCATCGGTCACATGGGTGCTGACGTCTTGCGCGCTCGGCTCCGCGCCCACGACCAGCAGCTTCAGCCAGCCGGCCAGTTCCACCAGCGTGCTGCAGCGGTCTTTGAACAGTCCGCAGCCGCGCGCCAGCCATGCGGCATCCATGTCCGTGACGCCACGGGCCGCCAAAAAGGGTTGAACCAGGCCGGCCAGCTTGTCATCGGCCATGGCCTTGAGGTGTTGCGCATTGACCCAGCGCAGCTTGGCCTCGTCGAACTGCGCGGCGCTCTTGCCGAGGTGATCAAGGTTGAACCATTGCAGGAACTGCTCGCGGCTGAAAATCTCGTCGTCGCCGTGGCTCCAGCCCAGGCGCGCGAGGTAGTTGACCATGGCGTCGGGCAGGTAACCTTCGGCGGCATACTGGGTCACCGGCTTGGCGCCGCTGCGCTTGCTCATCTTCTCGCCCAGCTCATTGAGAACAGTCGGCAAATGGGCATAAACCGGCACTTCCCGGCCCAGCGCGCGGAAGATGTTGATCTGGCGTGGCGTGTTGTTCACATGGTCATCGCCGCGAATCACATGCGTGATCGCCATGTCCATGTCGTCGACGACCACGCAGAAGTTGTAGGTCGGCGTACCGTCGGGCCGGGCAATCACCAGGTCGTCGAGTTCGTCGTTGCTGATCTCGATGCGGCCCTTGACCTTGTCGTCCCAGACCACGGAGCCGCCCTGCGGATTCTTGAAGCGCAGCACCGGCTGCACACCCTCAGGAATGGCCGGCAGCGTCTTGCCGGGCTCGGGCCGCCAGGTGCCGTCGTAGCGCGGTTTTTCCTTGGCCGCCATCTGGGCTTCGCGCAGCGCGTCGAGTTCGGCCACGCTCATGTAGCACGGATAGACATGGCCTGCGGCCACCATCTCGGCCAGCACGGCCTTGTAGCGGTCCATGCGCTGCATCTGAAAGAACGGGCCTTCGTCGTAGTCCAGGCCCAGCCAGGGCATGCTTTCGATGATCACATCGACAGCCGCCTGGCTTGAGCGCTCCAGGTCGGTGTCTTCAATCCGCAGGATGAAGGCGCCGCCGGTGGCGCGGGCAAAGGCCCACGGGTACAGCGCCGAGCGGATGTTGCCCAGGTGGATGAAGCCTGTCGGCGAAGGTGCAAACCGGGTTCTTGTTTTCTGTGTCATATCAGGCTGTCCAGACCCCGGGCGAGGTCGGCTTTCAAATCGTCAATATATTCAAGGCCAACCGCAAAGCGGATCAGGCCCTGGCCGATACCAGCGGCCTGGCGCTGGGCTTCGGTGAGGCGGCCGTGCGAGGTGGTTCCCGGGTGCGTGATGATGGATTTGGTGTCGCCCAGGTTGGTCGCAATGCTGACCACCTGCGTGCTGTTGATCACGTGAAAGGCGTTGGCGCGCGCCGTCTCGGGATCGCCGCCGCGCACGTCGAAAGACACCACGGCGCCACCGAGGCCAGACTGCTGGCGCATGGCCAGTTCGTGCTGGGGGTGCGATGCCAGGCCGGGGTAGTAGACGCGGGTCACGGCCGGATGCGACTCCAGCCATTGCGCGACTGCCAGCGCCGTGGCGCTTTGGGC
>JAURXZ010000018.1 GCA_030654175.1 Bacteroidia bacterium | reverse complement strand
GGCCCGCATTACAGACCCGGCGGCCCGTGACGCTGGCCCGTCCGTCCACAAGGCTCAGCGCCCAGGACTGCCCACCGGCCCACGGCGCGACTGCGACTGGTTGCTGCCGCCCACATGCGCCTCGCGGTCGCTGCGGCTGTCGGGCGTGCGCTTGCCCTGGTTCAACTGGGTCGGATCCTGCTCACCGACCTTGTTGCTGTCGTTGTCAACCTTGCCGGTATGCGGTTCTTGTTTGTCGCGCGGGTTTTGCTGTTTCGTCATGGTGGTTTCCTTGGTAAGTAAGTCAGCACAAGCGCCTTGCAGGCAGGCGCTGCAACGTGCGGGGTGCAACACCCGGACTTGAAAGCCCGGGAAGCACCCTGCTTCTCCATTGTTGGGACAAGCCAAGGCCGGCCGTGTCAGACAACACCGCGTTTTGTCTAGCCCCAAAAAATTAGACAGACAAGCACCTGAAGGCATACTGAATGCCCCAATCAGGAAATCGAAATGCCCACAGCTTCCACCAACTGGACGCGGCCCGAAACGCTGGCGGCGCTTCACATTTATTTTCAGTTGTCGTTTGGCCAGCTGCACCGCAATCAACCCAAAATCAAAGAGCTTGCCAGCTGGATCGGTCGCACGCCAAGCTCAGTCGCCCTGAAGCTGGTCAACTTCGCCAGCCAAGATCCGCAGATCATTGCGCGCGGGTTGAGCGGCATGGCCAATGCGTCAAAGCTCGATAAAGCGATCTGGCATGAATTGCAGGCCCATTGGGATCCGGTGGCGTTGGAGGCCGCCGCTGACTACGAAAAGTTAGCTAAAAATCACGGCGTCGTTCCGGACGAAGACATCGTGCAAGAACTACCCAACTTTGCCGAGGGCAAGACCCGCACCGCCAGCGTTCAGGTTCGCGTGAACCAGGCGCGCTTTCGAAAATCTGTTTTAGCCAGCTATGGCGGCACCTGCTGCATCAGCGGGCTGCAGCATGAAAAACTGGTGATCGCCAGCCACATCGTTCCGTGGCGCATGGATACCAAGAATCGCCTGAATCCCCAAAACGGTCTGTGCCTTTCCGCACTGCACGACAAAGCCTATGACCAAGGACTGATCACCGTGATGCCTGATTTCACGGTTCGCATCTCAGGCAGGCTCAAGGCGCTCAAAGAAGACTCGTTCATGGCTGACGCCTTGCTGCGCTTTGAAGGCAAAAGCATCACGCTGCCTGAGCGCTTTCGTCCTGCGCCAGAGTTCCTGGCTTTTCACGCGCGCGCGTTCGGATTCATGGACTAATCAAGCGCACCGCCTGCAGCCGCTCGCCAATCCAGCACCAATGCGAGAATAAGTCCCCGCAGCCCCAGGCGCTTTTGCCGCCCTCCCACTCGTGATTGTTCGCCCCCGCCCCCACTGGATTCGTTTGCTGTTTGTCCGGCGCGGCTCGCTGATCCACCGCATTGCCGCCCAGCAGCTGTTCATCTTTACGCTGAGCTGCGTCATCGTGATGGCGCATGGCCGGTTTTTTGAATGGAAGGTGACGCTGACCTCGGGGCCGTTTTCCCTGATGGGCGTGGCGCTGGCGATTTTTCTGGGGTTCCGCATCAATGCCAGCTATGACCGCTACTGGGAGGCGCGCAAGCAGTGGGGCACGGTGCTGGTGGAGGCGCGCAACCTGTCGCGGCAGGCGCTGAGCCTGATCGCACCGGGCCAGGACGTGCGCCCTTTCGTGATGGGCCTGATTGGTTTTGCCAGCACCATGCGCAACCAGCTGCGCGGCCGGCCCTGCACCGCCGACACGCAGGGCCTGCTGCCCGAGCCGCTGCGCGAGCGGCTGACCGGCGCGCGCTCGGCGCCGACGCTGGTGCTGCTGTGGCTGGGCAGCTGGCTGCAGGAACGGCGCGCAGCGCGGCAGCTGGAGCCTATGCTGGCGCACAAGATGGAAATGTCGCTGGACGGCCTGTCGGCGGCGCTGGGCAGCTGCGAGCGCATCGCCAACACGCCGCTGCCCTTCACCTACTCGGTGATCCTGCACCGCAGCTCCTACCTGTACTGCATGCTGCTGCCGTTTGGGCTGGTGGACTCGATCGGGCTGATGACGCCGCTGGTGGTGAGCTTTGTGTCCTACACCTTCTTTGCGCTGGAGGCGCTGAGCGACGAAATCGAGGAGCCGTTTGGCATGGCGCCCAACGACCTGGCGCTGGACGCCATCGTCGCCGGCATTGACGCGAGCCTGCGCGAGATGCTGGGCGACGTGCCGCCCCCGGCGCCGCAGCCGGATGCGAACTTCATCCTGACCTGAAGCCCTGGCCGCTCGTTCGCCGCGATCGCATGCTTGATGTTCCTCAAGCCATGGGACCGGCGCCCGGCCTAAAGTTGGCAAGATGAAACCTCTCCGTTCCTTCTTTCGCATGGCTTCGCTCCGGTTTGGCCTGCCCATGGCGTTGGCCGCCTTGATAACGGCCTGTGGTGGCGACGGAGGCGGTGGAAGTGGCGATACCCCCCCGGTGGCTGTCACGGCGCCTGTTATTGCCAATCTGGTCATCACGCCAGAGGCGGCCTACGTCGCCAGTTCACCCCTGACCTTTCACTCGGCCTTTGACTTCACCGATCCGGATGGCGACCTGGCAAGCGTCACATTCAAAATACTGGACAGTGCGGGGAGCACGATGGTCTTTGAGACTGCGCCCGTCCTGGAGGTTGACGGCCTGACGGCTGGCACCGTGCTCGGCCAGTTCATGGCCGTTGCGGTGAAGCCCGACCGCTACACGATCCGGATTTATGTGACGGACGCCGCCGGCCAGCAGTCCAACACACTGACCGCTACGACGCGCATTGCGGCCTACCCGTGGACCAGCAAACGGGCGGCGCCTGCGTTGCGGGAATATGCGGCTACGGCCACCTTCAATGGCAAGCTCTATGTGATGGGCGGGCAGCGGACCGACAGCGGCGTGGTCCCCGGACCGTCCACCAACCTGCTGGAAATCTATGACCCCGCGACGGACACCTGGACCACCGGCAACCCCATGCCCACGGCGCGCATGGGCCTGGTCGCCGCGGTGGCCAACGGCAAGATCTACGCCATCGGCGGCCGAACGGACGGTTTCAGCACCTCGGCCGTGGGGACGGTGGAACAACTCGATCCCGCAACGGGTCTGTGGACCAGCAAAAACCCCATGCCCATCGCCCGCTACTTTGCGGCTGGCGCCACCTTGCCCACGCCGCTCGGCGACCAGATCGTGGTGGCCGGTGGCGCGTCGGCTGACCAGTTGCTCAGCACGGTGGGGCTCTACAACCCGCTCACGAACGCATGGTCCAGCCTGAACGCCATGCCCACGGCCAGAAGCCAGCTGGCGCTGGCTGAGTCTGCCGGCCGGCTGTATGCCGTCGGTGGCTATGCCGGTCTCGCGTCGCAATGGGTGGGCACGGTGGAGGAATACGACCCTGGCGCGGGCAGCTGGACGCCGCGCGCGCCCATGCCTACTGCGCGCGCGCACCTGGCCCTGGCCGTGCTGGACGGCAAGCTGCTGGCAGCGGGCGGCGAGAACGTCGACCGCAGCCTGGACGTACTGGAAAGCTACGACCCCGCCACCCTGCGCTGGACCATCAGGACACCCAGCGTGAACGCGTTCACGCGCGCCACGGCGGGTGTGGTGAATGGCAAGGTGTACGTGCTGGGCAACGCCCTCACGCTGGAATACGACCCGGTCAACGAAATTCGTTAGCCGATCGCTGCAACTGTCAGGCGGCGGCCCGCCGCGCCCGCACTGCCGCCGCCAGCCCCTGCAGCACCGGCACGGTTTGCTCAAAGCTGATGCAGGCATCGGTCACCGACACGCCGTGCTTTAAAGGCTGGCCGGCCACGATGTCTTGCCGGCCTTCGTTGAGGTGGCTTTCAATCATCAGGCCGGTGATGCGCTGGTCGCCGGCGGCGATCTGCTGGGCCACTTCGGCGGCCACGGTGATCTGGCGCTGGTGCTGCTTGCTGCTGTTGGCGTGTGACACGTCAATCATCACCTGCTCACGCAGGCCGGCGCCCTTGAGCAGCGCGCAGGCGGCGTTGACGTCTGCGGCGGCGTAATTGGTTTGTTTGCCGCCGCGCAAAATCACGTGGCAGTCTGCATTGCCGCGGGTTTCAAAAATGGCGGCCTGGCCCATCTTGGTCA
>JAURXZ010000016.1 GCA_030654175.1 Bacteroidia bacterium | reverse complement strand
GTTGCAATAACCGAGGCTGAACCATTACCGCCTCCATAGCAGGATACATTATTTTGTGTAGTAGTAGAAGCCAGAGCCATAGCAGGTTGTGTGATAGATATAGATATTGTTACTATACATCCCTTTGCATCGGTTGTAGTAACAGCATAATTTCCGGCTGTTAATACTCCAATAGATGAATTGGTTTGTCCATTGTTCCACAAATAAGTATAGGGCAAAGTACCACCTGATGCTGTAACCGTAGCAGTACCATTGTTACCGCCAAAGCAGGAAACATTGCTTTGGGAAGTAGCAGAGGTTAATGCTTGTGGAGGTTCGGTTATTAAAATAGCAACTGAACTGGTACAACTATTATAATCTGTTACATTTACCGTATAAGTGCCTGCCGATAAGCCTGTTCCTGTTGGTCCGTTTCCACCCATTGGCAACCAGTTATAATTATAAAAAGGAGTACCACCACTAACGCTTGCAGTTGCTGTTCCATCATTGCCTCCCTTGCAACTTACATTGCCCGAAGTAGAAATAAAAACACTTAATTGATTGGGTTGATTGATTGTAAAGCTTTTTGTTAATACACAACTATTTATATCCGTTACCTGAACGGTATAAGTGCCCGCAGAAAGATTAGTTATTGAAGTACCAGTGCTTCCACTTGGTAACCATGTATAACTATACCCCGGAGTTCCACCGGATGCGCTTACGGAAGCTGTTCCATTACTACCGCCAAAACAGCTGACATCAGTAGTTGTAACTGTTAATAAAAGCGCAACAGGTTCTGTTATTGCAGGGCTTGTAGTAGCTAATGATTGACACCCGTTGACATCTGTAACAGTAAGTGTATACGTACCCGCTGTTAAACCAGTTGCATTGGGGGTATTGCCACCATAAGGTGCCCAGCTATATGTAAAAGGCCCAGTTCCACCTGATATTCCGGCACCGGCAGAACCAGTAGAACCACCATTACAGGTGACATCGGTTTTGGAAATAATAGTTACTGTAGGTGAATTATTATCATTCACATTTAAGGACTGTGAAGTGCTGCAACCATTAGCATCTTTTACCAATACAGTATACGCCCCTGAAAACAGGTTTCTTGCAGTATCACTATTTCCTCCGGCAGGCGACCATTGATAAGTATAAGCACCAACTCCTCCTGACACCGAAACATAAGCGGTTCCGTTTGGTAAACTGCATGTTGAATTAATTGTTCCGGGAACCGATGTAATTTGTAAGGGTTGGTTGACTGCAACTGAATTGGATAGTGTACATAATTTTGAATCCGTTACCGTAACAGTATAATTTCCTAATGACAGACCTGAAACATTTTGAGTAGTGTAACTTCCGGGAAGCCAGTTATAAGTATATGGACTTGTTCCACCGGAAACTACAGAAGTAACCGAACCATCTGTTCCGCCATAGCAGGACGTTGGAGTAGAGGATACGGAAACTGAAAGAGCTGCAACCGGTTGTGTAATAGTAACATTATTTTGCACCTGACAACTCTGGTTATCAGTAACAGTAACTGTATAGGTTCCTATTGGTATATTACTTATTGCAGAAGTTGTAACACTTCCGGGCATCCATAAATAGGCGTAGTTTTGTATACCTCCTGATGCACTTGCAGTTACTGAACCATTGTTTCCGGCAAAACAACTTACATTCGTTTGATTAATGAAATTTACAGCCAAAACCGCAGGTTGGGTTATTGTTATAAATCCTATTGTATTGCAACCTTTAGCATCGGTAACTGTTATTGTATATGTGCCAATTGTTAAATTTGAAACGCTGCTTGTTGTCTGATTTCCCGGCATCCACAAATAAGAATAAGCAGGAGTGCCACCAGCAGCAACAACGGTAGCTGATCCATTATTTCCTCCAAAGCAGGAAACATTGGTTTGTGAGGTTGTGAAAGATAACGGTGCAATTGGCTGAGTAATGGTTGCGGATGCCGATACAGTGCAACCTTTAGCATCTGTTACAGTTAAAGAATAAGTACCAATAGCCAATTCGGTAATGGATGCACTTATTTGCCCATTGCTCCACAAATAAGTATAGGGAAATGTTCCACCTGATGGGGTAGATACTAAAGCCGAACCATTATTACCTCCATAGCAGGATACATTAGTCTGTGAAACATTTGCACTAAGTACTGCCGGCTGTGTAATAGTAACAGATGCAATGCTTGTACAGTTTTTGGAATCGGTAGTAGTAACTGTATAAGCCCCTGCAATAAGTCCGGTAGCGTTGGTGTTGGTTTGTCCATTGCTCCAAAGATAGGAGTAAGGTGGTGTGCCACCTGTTGCAACTACCGAAGCAGAACCGTTGCTTCCTCCAAAGCAGGAAACATTGGTTTGAGATGGTGATGATGTAAGAGGAGCAGCGGGCTGTGAAATGGAAACTGTTGTGGACGCACTACAAATTTTAGAATCAGTAACTGTTGCAGTATAACTTCCAACGGTTAAGCCTGTAGCCGATGTAGTAGTTTGTCCATTGCTCCAAAGATAAGTATAGGCTGGTGTGCCGCCAGTTGCATTAACCGAAGCTGAGCCATTACTACCACCATAGCAGGATACATTAATTTGGGAAGGAATGGAAGCAGGTGTTGGGTTGATGACAACAACCGTAGTTCCGGCAGGGCCGGGACATCCACCAACTGTTGCAGTAACGGAGTATGTTCCGGCACTCGCAGCTGTTACATTAGTAATAGCCGGATTTTGCAAGGAAGAAGAAAACCCATTTGGCCCCGTCCAATTATATGTTGCCCCCGAAATTGTATTTGCAGAAAGTGTTAAGGTGCTTCCTACACAAGCCGGACTACTGCTGCCTGCTATTGGTGCAACAGGAATAGGATTGACTGTAACAGTAACAAATGCAGGCCCTCCCGGACAGCTTCCATCCATCGCGGTTACACCATACGTTGTAGTTACAGTTGGAGTGGCTATTGGAGTGGCAGATGTCGGATTGTTTAAACCTGTGGTTGGTGTCCATTGATAAGTAGCGCCAACCGGACCAGTTACATTTAATTGAACTTGCTGCCCTTTACAGATGGTGCTGCTTGGCCCTGTTACAATTGCGAAAGCACTCGGTCTTTTGGCTGGGATCAATGCAGCATTGAGATAAATTCTTCCCGCATTAACCAGTTCTATATCTGTAAAGTCACCGGCTCCTCCTAAATACTCATGGCCACCTAAATAAAACACATTCCCACCTACTGGATCAGTCGTCAATTTGGAGCAGGAGACAACAACAGTGTCATGCGCATTTAGTGTGCTTACAGCATAGTAATGTCCGTTTCTCCAAGAGGAGCCGGGAGCTAATCTCCAGTTTTTTCCTGAACCGTTCTCATTGGCCTTCATCAATCCATGAAATTGCATAATAGCTAAATCCGGATTGTAATAAGTGTTTGCGGTGGTATTTATTCCAATTTCACTAAATGCGTTAGTTGATTGTATTTTCATGTGGGTTTCATACCCATCTGTTGTTCCGGTTTGAACGGCATGGCATTGTGCTAAAAAATTTCCACCGCTGTAAACAAAATCAACTGGCTTTCTCATAATAGCAGTATCAGCGATTTTAGAAGCCCAATGTGCTTCTGAACAAAAAGTATAGCATTCGGCAAGGCCTGAAAAAACTCCCGCTGAAATTACGGTATAGTTACTTATTCCGGCATTGTTTAATATTATCGTATGAATATTTTGGTTCCCTCCATTACTGAAAACAGCAATTTTAGGGCGTTGCTTCATATTATATCTCACATCTACCGTAACATTTTGTGTTAATTTATAAACGGCAACATTTCCACCAAATGCCGCAATGATCTGGGAAGCAGTTTGTCCCCAATTAGAATAAGGCGTTTTATTAACCCAAGTGCTGTCAATAATAAATGCACTAGCACGAAAATCCTCCAAAGAAGCAGCAAGAGCGGTAGGGTATACTCTTTGTACAGTAGCAGAAAAATCTATTCCGTCTTTCAATTTACCGGATTTTATAACCCATTTTACAGGAATATCGTTTTGGAGAAGCGCATTGACAAGACCGTAAGCTTTAAGATTAAAGGGAGCTGTTAAATTCTGATGTGTATTATCCATTGGAATAACCAAAGAACCGAGAGGAATAGTTTCAAGATGAGCGGGAGGGTTAGGTAAATCATCCGCCTGAGCCATTGCTTTCACAATGAGTAAAGAAAAGAAGAACAAAAAAATAATATGTTTGTAAATTTTTAGCATTGTAAAAGAATAAGATTTTGGAAACGTGCATTTTTCAAATCCTTTTAATAGAAAGTGTTATCAGAACATAGTACGCTATAATAAAGTCATAGGTTGCGTAATTGTTCCTATTTTTGGTCGAAAGTTAATAACTAAAGAGAGATGTTGATAGATGGAATTGAAAAGAAAATATTTTAAAATGGTGGGTAAGCCCCCTTGCTGTATTTGATAATCAAATTTATCAAAAAACTGGCAAGGTTGCTACCCATATATTCATGTGTTGATTATAAAATCTTTATTTCGTTAAGTTTTTCAATTTCACTTTGTGTTGCTTTCTTTGTAAATAAAGAGATAGATTTATTCTCGTGTTAATTCAGTTTTATTTAAGATTTGGAAGATGCTTCTATTTTAAAGGCTGGCTTTGTTTTCTTCCTGCTTCCACCATTCCGATGCCCAACTTGTAAACTTATTCAAGCCCTTGTTCTGTAAATTAAAGAGTGATTCTATTTGAGCATTTATACTTTCTCCAAATTTTTGATTGAAATTTACAGCAAGGTTTGTATGCTTATTATAGAAATCAAGTATCTCTTTTGTGTTTTTAATGGTCAATTGGCGTGATGCTTCAAAATTTTCATGAATCAATTCCAACACTTTTTCTGGTTGAGTGTTGTGGGATTCTTTAATAGCATCAACCAATTTTGTATTAAAATCAACATTCATTTCCATCTGGCGGGTGTAAGAGTTGATAATGCTATCCAGAGCGTCTTCGGCAAGTTCCACTGATTTTCCGAAAGTGCTTTTCAGTGTATCGGTAACAGAGTCTTCCATTTCTTGCTGATTCAATTTTTCTTTAATAGAATCAACAATTTTTTTATTAGAACTCAATGCTTCTCCAATGTACTTTGTGTTAGAGTCAATAATTTCTTTTATCGTTTCTTTTGATTTCTCCGCAGTACTCTTAATACTGTTTTTAATTTTTTCTGATTTTTCGTTTAGTGGGTTCATTTTTTTGATTTTAGATTCATAAATTAATTGTGGTTAAAATTGATATTATTTGCTTTAACCTTTTGTTTAAATTTTAAAGCAGACTCGCATTGTGATACTATTTTAACTGCTGTCAGAGGTTTCTGAATAAATCCAGAAACATTTTTGTGATTAATTATTTTGCTCAGATCGTAAGGATTTATAGTACAAGAAAGCAAAAAAATTAAAACGAGATTTTCTTTTGCCATTTTGAATTTGTCAAACTCGTCCAGAAAATCAAAGCCGCCCATGTCCGGCATATTAATTTCCAGCAGAATAATTTGTGGAGAAAATATGCCCCGATAGCCTTTCATATTTTCAATAAGTTGGAGATAATTTAAAGCGCCTCGTCCACTGCTGAAAGATAGAATAGCACCATTAAAATTTAAACTTTCAACAGTTTTTTGATTGATAAAAAGATCAATTTCATTGTCGTCAATGAGCATAATAGATATGTTTTTTTGCATACTTGTCAAAAGTTAGAAGTTAAACCAATCTGTTTATTAAATAATATCAGGTTTACTTTTTGCTAAGTTTTCCAATTTCATCTTGTGTTACTTCAATTATTTCTTTTAATTGTTCTTTTTGTATTCTGTCAAGCGTGCCAATGTTTTTTGCAAGCACTAATTGTATTTTGTCAAGATGATTGACACAATAAGATAACCGTGATTCTGCCGGTAATTTGCTGATAGTTGTTCTGTAAAGTTCATCAAGGTCTAATAGTGTTTTCATTTTATTTTTTCTTTTTGCTGAAATGTAATCTAACTTCTATCTCAGTTTTTATAATTATCAATGTTGTAATAGAGCAGTTGTCAAGATCTTTATCAGAGTAACTTTGGTTATTGGCTTTGATGTAATCAATAATATCTTTATCATTCTTCATTGCTTAGGAACCTAATATTTCAATTCTATTCAATAACTTTTTTCGCTCGGCTTTGCTGATCGGAATTACTTCGTCATTTACAATACAATTTTCGCCATTTATAACTGTAATTTTGTCAATTCTTACAATGTAAGACTGGTGAGTTCGAATAAAATCATCTATTGGAAGCTGGTTTAAAATTTTTTTCATAGTACAATGCACAGTATATTTTTGATTTGTGGTATGAACCCGAACATAATCACCAATTGAAATAATCATATAAATATCCTGCGGCTTCACGTTTACAAACTTTTTTTTATCTTTTATAAAAAGAAAATTTTTACCACTATCCTTTTGATCTATATTTTCCATTTCTCCTCTATATTTTCACTTTCTGATCTTCGATTGTACCATTTATGTATTCTATTAATCTTAATAAGGATGATTCTTTAATAACTCCAACCCGTTTACTTCTATCATAGTGCCCATCAAGAATTTTACATTTAAGCATCGTACCTAAATCCAATGTGCCCCAATTATATTTTAAATTTAAAATTGGGTACTTTTCTAATACTTCATTTGGTGTTAAATAATTTTCTTCACTATAATTTTCTTTTAACATAGCCTTATTCGCCTATAATTTCCAATCATTTTCAATTATTTTCAATTATTTTTTAATCTTTATTAATTATAATTAAATTGATTGCTTGCAGGTTTTAACATATTAATAATGGCTTTAAGCTCGGCAATTTCATTCTGTTTTTCTGAGTAATCTTTCGCAAAGGTTCGCTGTGTTGGCCACAACAAAAGCAGTAAAGCATTTTCATAGTGGATCAAACTTGCAATTGATTGATCTAGCTTTAATAATATTTCCGCTTGTGTCCAAAGCAGTTTCGTTAATAAACCTATTTGCTCCATTTCAATATTATCTCTTTCTAAAATATTAGCGAGGGCTTTTGGCGTCATTAAATTTGAATTAAAACCAAATTCGCTTTCAATAGTGTCATGAATAATAATCAATGTGGCTATTAATTTTTCGTCCTCGTTTAACCCGGTTAATTGCCCAAATGCTTTGGCAGAATTGTCAATGAGTGTTAAAATTAAATTCTTATTTCTCATTTTTTGAAATAACAAATAAACTCTGTTCCTTTTTATTTTTTTTCAATGCTTCTATAACTTATTGTTGTGCTTCATTTGTATTTGAATTCCTCCAATTGGCTTTGTAATCCGGGAAATACTTTTTGCATTTCCTGTGCAATAAACCTTTTTTTTAGTTGTTCGCATCTGCGTAACCATAGAAAAATTGGGGTACGGAACGCTTTTTTAAAGGTCGGAGGATTTGTATTAAGAAAAAAAAGCTTTTCGGAGTTTGGCAATATTGAAACGCCAATTAACAGAAAGGTGTAGGAATTTGGAACCTTATGTTCTCTTTTTGAATGGAAGAATTTTATACGACTTTTACACGTTCCATAAGTTCTTTCCAGTTGGCACGGCTTACGGGAATTACTTTATTGTTTATGGAAACGCCATTTTCTTTAATGCTGGAAATCTTATCTAACCTCACAATAAAAGACTGATGAATGCGCATAAAAATACCCAATGGAAGTTTTGCTTCGATGTTCTTCATTGTGGCGTGCACGGTATATTTTTTCAATATTGTATGAATATTGAGATAATCGCCCAACACTTCTACATATACTATATCTTGGGTATTAACTTTGAGAAGTTCACCCGATACCCTCACAAAAATATCATAGTCGGTTTTATTCGGAGTATTTTTTTTATCTGTTGAATTAGCTTCTGTTATGTCATGGCAAGTTCCAGCCATTCTAAGTGGATTTCCTTTTTTATCAGTGTATAAATTAGTTTTGCAATCAATTATTCGTACGCTTCCGTCAGGGCGAATTACTCGCAAAATGGAATTAAGCGGATGCTGCTCTTCCATAGCAATATCCCTGAGAACACTAACCTTATGACTATCATCTGGATGAAGGCAGTTAAGGAAACTTTCAAAACTTGGAATAACGTTTTCGGGAGTTACGCCACATATTTTAAATAATTCATCTGACCAAACAGTGACTCCTGTCAATAGGTTAGCTTCCCAACTCCCAACACGCGATAGTTTCTGCGCTTCTGAAAGCTGCAAGATTTTACTGGTCAGCTCTTCTTCCATTTTTTTTCTTTCGGTATTGTCAAAAAGAATGGTTTGTGTGCTGATTAGTTTATTTTTAGAATCAAAAATACCAACAGCGTTAACCAAGACAGGTAAAATGCTTCCATTTTTACGAATGAAATTCCATTCAATATTTTTTATTTTACCTGTTAAAAGTAATTTTTGAAAATTGTTTTTTAATTCTTTTTTTGTCCCATCATCAACCACATCTGATAACTTCATTTTACCTATCATTTCTTCACGCGTGTATCCAAGCCAATTGAGTTCGGTTTGATTTACTTCAATAAATATTTTATTTGCGTCCAGCGAATGATACCCATAAGGCGCAATGTCCAATAAATCTTTTGAATACAACGAGGATTCTGATTCCTGAGAATTCTTTTTGACAGGCAAATTTCTTTTCCTATTTACAGTCTTTTCTTTATATGTTTTCTTTTTTTGCAACATTATTTTTCGATGATGAGCAAAGATAATTTTTTATGGGGTAAAATAATTTATAATTTAACAACATTTGCTGTTAATTATGGCGTATTAAAGTGGTAACTAAGCACAATCATTTTTGCTTATAACTCAAGGCACGAATCGGAAAACATAGATTTTATTATGTACTCTGCGCCACGCATTTTTTTGACCGCAAAACGAATAAATTTTTCAAAAAAACTTTTGGATTAACATTGTATACGAATGTTATATTTTTAAGATTCAAAAAATATAGTATTTATTAGGTGATTGGTATTTTACTTTGAGAACGTAATGACTTGCACTTAATCAGATGGGAACTCTAAAATAGAAAAATGACATCCATAAACAAGTCTATCTTCTACAATTTTCAACCTTTAATCCGATATATCTTGATATTTCCAGTTTTATAAAAATAGTTTTTACTACCTGATTCATCTTTGCTTTTCGATAAAGCAAATAATGAGCAATCAATTAAAATATTATCTCTCTAAACCAACGCAAATTCTGAATCCCAAACAGTTATGTATTAATACTTTTTTTGCTTTTTTATTTTGTAACTCGTTGATTATCATTACATTTGTGTCGTTTCTTGTTGATTTTTTTAAGAACAAATGTTCGTTTTTTTCTGACGTGTTTAACGACTCTCTACCCGAAATCCACTTATGAATTCGAGTGTAGAAAATACAAAATTGTCGTTGGCGGAATGTCGAAAGACAGTTGCTAAAGGTGAAATTAATTATACTGATGAAGAACTTATCAAAATTCGTGATTGGTTAAATAATATGGCTGATATAGTTTTAACGATCGTAGAGAAAAACGGAACAGATAAGATGAACGAAATTATTGACAGAGCAAATCGTAACGAAGACGAATCAAGTTAACCAATTACTATGAACCAAAGAGCAATACTATACACTCGTGTATCTACAGATGAACAAAATAACGGGTATAGCCCTGCTGACCAAAAAGAAAGGCTCTTAAAATACTGTAACCAAAACAATATTGAGGTGGTTGCGTTTTACCATGATGATGAAAGTGGTAAAACGTTTAATCGTCCACAATGGTTAAATATAATGAACTACCTTAAAAAGAACAGCAGTTCGGTAGATTTGTTAATATTCATAAAGTGGGACAGGTTCTCTCGTAATATTGCAGAAGCATATATTACCATCAAAGCACTGCAAAAATTCGGAGTTGAACCTCAAGCCATAGAGCAACCGCTCAATTTTGAAATCCCTGAACAAAAAATAATGTTGGCTATTTACTTAGCAGCCCCAGAAGTCGATAATGATAGAAGAGCATTAAATGTTTTTCACGGAATGCGAAGAGCTAAAAAAGAGGGACGTTGGTTAGGGCACTTTCCAAAAGGATATAAAAATACAAGAGATGAAAAAGACAAACCTATAATTGTACCCGAAGGCGGATTTCAGGAAGCAATTATAAAAAAGGCATTTGCTGAATTTGCAACAGGATTATTTAATATCGAAGAGTTAAGGAGGAAGTTATATAAAGAAGGACTTAAACTCACTAAAAATGCTTTTGCTGCCGTATTAAAGAACAAAACATATATTGGGAGGATATTTGTTCATGCTTATAAAGATGAACCAGCACAGTGGGTAGAAGGTATTCACAAGCCAATTATTGATGAATTCACATTTTATGAAGTCCAGGATATTTTATCTGGTAGAAAAAGAAATTGTCCTAATAAAGTACAAACCGTGCGTGATGAGTTGCCGTTAAGAGGATATTTACAATGCCCGAGATGTGGTATGGCTTTAACTGGTTCAGCTTCTACGGGAAGATCGGGTGAAAAATTTTATTATTACCACTGTAGAAAGGGGTGTAAAGAGAGGATAAAAGCCTTTGATACAAATCAGGAATTTGCAAAAAAGCTCAAAATGCTAAAATTCCATCTTGTGATAATTGAACTATTTATGAAAACTCTTAAAAATAAATTAAAGTCAAATAGTGGAGTAAATAAGATTGAAATTGATAAGATAGGCAAGGAGATAGAAAAGAATAAAACACGGCTTAAAAATGCCCAAATTTTAATGTTAGATGGTGAGCTTAATCCAACAGAATACAGAAAAATGAAAGTTAAACTGGAAGAGGAATTAATTATTTTAACAAATGAAGAGAATAAATTACGCTCCAATACAACGTCCCATGAAAAATTAATAGATACTTGTAATAAAGTTGTCCAAAACCTTGATATTGCTTATGATAAAGCTGATTCTCCAACCAAACAGCGTATTATTGGTTCGATCTTCCCTGAAAAGTTCCAGTTTGTAAATAATCAAGTTCGAACCACAAAAGTAAATGAACTGATTGACCGGATATGCTGTAAAATCAATGAATTTGCAGGGAATAAAAAAGGGCAACAATCGTTTTACGAATTGTTGCCCTGTAGAGTGGGAGCTACTGGGTTCGAACCAGTGACCCTCGCCTTGTAAGGGCGATGCTCTGAACCAGCTGAGCTAAGCTCCCAAAAATTCCGTTTATTGCTAATCGGGGTGCAAATATATATATATTTTATAATCTGTTGCTGATTTTTTTTATTTTTTTTATCAAACAACTTCGGCCACAGTAAAGGTACTACCTCCAACAAACACTAAATCAGCAATTTGAGCATTTTTTTTGGCGAAAAAAAGAGCATTTGAAACTGAGCCACAAATTTCACCATTTAATCCTGCCATTTTTGCCTGTTTTGCCAAGTCGTTGACTTCTAGCGCTCTGGGAATATTGGCTTGGCAAAAATAATATTTTGCATTTTTAGGAAGTAGTGAAAGAATAGTGGAAATATCCTTATCATTCACCATTCCAAGTACAAAATGCAATTGATCATGTGGTGTTTTATCAATTTGGCTCAATACTTCTTTTATCCCGGCCTCATTATGTCCCGTATCGGCAATTACTAAGGGTTGTTGTGAAAGAATTTGCCAGCGGCCCAATAATCCGGTTTGTTGGGTAACATTTTTTATTCCATCACGAATAGCAGTTATAGATATATCGAAACCTCTTTTATTTATAACTTCTATGGCACATAAAACAGTTGGAATATTTTTTTGCTGATACAATCCTAATAATTCGGTTTCCAAATTTAGATATACTGTTTCTCCATTCTCTTTTTCTGAAAAGGTAGGCGCGTCAGATTGCTTTTCAATATCCATCGACAACAATAACCTTCCCTTAGTAATATGCTGAACATTTACAGCTTTGTAAATTTCATCTGCAAAAAATAGTGAAGCATTATTTTGTTTTGCTTTTTCAATAAAAACATTTTTTATTTCAACTTGTGTTTCGCCAATAATAACAGGTATTTTCGGTTTAATGATCCCGGCCTTTTCTGCCGCAATTTTTTCTAAGGTATTACCAAGTAAAGCGGTATGATCAAAACTAATATTAGTTATCATAGATACTTCAGGATGTATCACATTAGTAGAATCAAGTCTTCCGCCCAAACCAACTTCTATTATTGCAATATCAATTTGCTGAGAAACAAAATAATCAAAGGCCAGGCCAACCGTCATTTCAAAGAATGAAGGTTGTATCTTTTCAAAATCAGTTTTATACGTTTCAACAAAATCCACAACATCCTGTTGAGGGATCATTTCACCATTGACTTTTATGCGTTCTCTGAAATCTTTTAAATGTGGTGAGGTATATAGTCCAACTTTATAACCAGCGCTTTGCAGAATGGACGCTAGCAGGTGAGAAGTGGAGCCTTTACCATTAGTCCCTGCAACATGTATTGACTTGAATTTGTTTTCCGGATTGTCAAGGAGTTTACAAATGGCAATTGTATTATCCAGGTTGTTTTTATAAGCAGCAGCACCAATGCGTTGAAACATGGGTAATTGCGTGTAAAGATAATCGAGTGTTTGTTGGTAGTCCATTAAATGCCTATAAATCCTGTGAAAAAAAGAAATTGATACAACACAAAAGTAAAAGAATTTTTATTTGGAAATGGATTTTAGTAAAAAACACAGCAGAGGAAATAATCAAGGCAACCAAATTAACCACATAGGAACATAGAAATAAAATTCTTGAAGGAAATAATAGCTCCTCATAGTTTTCTTCGCCTTTGGCGGAGAAAAAACTATCTTTTTCTATTTCTTGTTTACCTCTTTACCCTCTTTACTATGTATCGGAGTTTATCCCGACAAAGGAGGGATGGTTTTAATTTAAGCATTACGTATTTAAAGAGAACCATTTTTCACTCATAAATTGGGAAAGACCCAACAAAAAAAAATCATATTTGATCATGATCGATCCGCGTCATCTGCGTTCAAATTTAAAGGGTTGGAGATCAAAAAATAAAAATAAATTTATTCAAGCAGAAACACAAAAGTATACGTACCACGCTGCTCCTGTTTACCTTCAGCACTGGAATTAAATTTAGCTGAAAAAGCAGCCTGTCGGGCCTTTGCATATAAATTAGAACTGGTAGTTGTAGATCCTCTCTGACCAGGTGATGCTTTAATTACTTTACCGGTTTCATCCACAAGTATTTCAACCACCACAACACCTTCTTCCTGAGAATCAGTCATAGGGGTCGGCTTTTTTATTAACATACGCCCTTTCAGATCATAACCGCCTTTGCCATTATAACCCGGATTGTTATTGCCATGGCCGGTATCATCTCCATCACCAACACCTTGTTTTGAGCCCGTTCCGGAACCACCTGTATTGTCCGTTCCTTCACCTTTTCCAACATGTTTCTTTTTGTTTTTTAACGCAGCCAACGCTTTCGATAATTCTGAACTGGGCTTTGGTTCTTCCACTTTTACCGGAACGGTTTCCGATACCTCTTTGATTTTCGGAGTGTTTTTAACACTAACCACTTTCTCTGTTTCATCTGTAACAATGGATGGCGCTTCATTACTAACAACAGAAGCTTTAGCAGCTTCCTGGCTTGTTGCAATATCTTTATCATTTTGTCCGGAACCACCGGCATCAGCCCTTCCAAGCCCTTCCATACCCAGATCCAGTGTTACTTCCGGTATTTCTTTAATTTCAAATGGTGGTATAGGAGTGATGAATACAATGAATAGAAATAATAAAAACAATAAAACATGAAAGCCTATTGTAAAAGCTAAAGCCGCATATTTATTTTTATTTTCTGCTGAAGTATCCATTATTTTTTATTGGTGGCTTTGGTTGCTAAAACCATTTTTACTCCCAGGCCGTAACCTATCTGCATTACATCCGCCAGATCCTGGATCGACAAAGTATTGTCCAGTTTTAATATTACAGTTGGTGATTGTGTGCGCGCTAATTCTATTCTCAACGCATTTTCAAGATCACCAAATGCAATAGGTGTTTTATTTACAAAATACTGATGGTCGGCCCCAACAGTAACAGTAACCTGTTGTTTTTGCAACTGCTCAGCCGATTTTGAGCTGGGCAGTGTAAGCTTTATTACACTTGGGTTTGCTAAGGTGGATATGATAAGAAAAAACAAGAGTAAGAAAAACATAATGTCGTTTAATGACTCTGTGCTTACTTCTGCTGCTTCTTTATGCCTGCGTTTTAATTTCATTTTTTTTCAGTAAATAGTATTTGTAAAATTTAGATCTTTTGGGCGTTTCCTTTTCCTCAAATGGAAAAGGACCGGGCTTTTCACTTCAATCTTTTCTAAACAGAAAAGGATTTACGTTGCAATCCCTAACGCAAAAAAAGAAAAATTTAGTCCAACCAGCATCTCCTCTTGTGCTTTGGAGGATTTGTTTTATAACGCTTGTTCCTGCAACATATCAACAAATTCTGATGAAACTGCTTCCATTTTATTAATTGTTTTATCAAGCATTGCATTCAGAATATAATAGCCGATAAATGCAATTAAACCAATGGTTAAACCGGAAGCACTTGTGATCATTTTTTGATACAAGCCAGTGGATATAACACCAATACTGATATTATCTGTTAATGAAATGTCGTAGAAAATTTTAATAACCCCTGCAATGGTCCCAACAAAGCCTAAGATAGGGCCAATACGTCCTATCAAACTTAACACACTTAAGTTTTTCTCTAATCGGTTTATTTCTAATTTTCCAATACTTTCCATTGCTTCTTCCACTTCTTTAAGTGGTTTGCCCATACGTGCAACTCCTTTTTCGACCATACGTGCAGCAGGACTGGTTGAATTACGGCACAATGCTTTTGCAGCATCCCTGTTTCCATTATGAATGTAATCCTTAATATTATTCATAAAGTTGGCATCTAATTTCGAAGCTTTACTGAGTGTCATAAAACGTTCGAAAAAGAAATAAATAGTAAGAATAGAAAGTATTCCCAAAGGGATCATAATAAAGCCACCTTTCAGGATCAGATCAAGCAAAGAAAGCGAATCCTGTTTTGGAAGTTCAGTTCCTAAGGGCATTTGCGTAGCTGCATTCATTGCAGTATCAACTACCTGAGTTGCAGCAGCAGCCCCGTTACTTACAATTTGCAATAGAACAGAATTAAACATATTTTTTTGAATTTAGATGATTATACAACGTTAATAAAGTGATTTTATTTTTAAACAGGTCTGCGATATCAATTCCCTTCTTCCACAAATGAAAGACGATTTTTTTTTCGAACGCTAAATTACATGTATGTAAAGGCTGATTTTTTTTCGGACCAATCAAGTTATAAACAGCGAATTGTTTATTTAATGGTAAATTTTACCGGCAAATTAAACAGCACTCGTACCGGTTCGCCATGGTTCTTACCCGGTTTCCATTTGGGCATCGACTTTACAACACGCATAGCTTCTTCGGTACAGCCATCCGGTACAGGATTTAGAATTTTTATATTATCAATGGAGCCATCTTTTTCCACTACAAATTGCAATACCACGGTGCCCGAAGTATAATTTTCTACTGCTTCCCTCGGGTATTTTAAATTATCTCTTAAATATTTAAACAAGCCGCTAAACTCCGGCATCTGATCAGCAAATGCAATAGGTGCTGCCGGCAAAGCAGGAGTAGGGTTCTCGGTCTTTACACCAATTTCAGCAGGAATACTATCCACCCCATCTGATTTACCATCTTTAACGATAACTACATCTTCATTCCCTTTTTCTAAAACATCTTTCTTATCATCAGAAGCAACCAGATTCAAATTATCCGATTTGGGAACAAATTCTTTAGGCACCTCAATCTTTTTACTTTTCACCTCCGGTTTTTCAATCGGTGTCATATCCACAAATATGGAAATAGAATCCGGTAAGGGAAGCTGGCCTTGCATATCGGGCTCATTGTCATTGTTTTTTGTAAACAAAAGAGCAGCGAAAACAATTATCCCGAATAAGGATGCGGATGAAAAAAGAGCCTTCGATAAATTATCATTATACGATTTACGGATCGCATACGCACCGTACTCTTTGTTTCTGTTCTCAAAAATCAGGTCGTTAAAGCTTTCGGATGATGTGTGATTTGTTTCCATGGCGTTTGGTTTTTTAAAAGTTTAACTGTTTTGAATAGGGGATGCTTTTAAATAAGAAATTCCATAATCGAAATGAAATAATTTGTGATAGGTTTTTAAAATTTTACAAAGAGCCTGCTTAAATTTTACTCAAAACAGTTTCTTGCCTTTTCGCGATTTCTCGACTCCGCTCGAAAGGACAGCGCACAGGGTTATTTCGAGCGGAGTCGAGAAAGATGCGTTAGCATCAATAAGCAATATTGTTATTGTGTTTTTTTTAATTAAACATACAATTGGGGAATGCTGATTTGTATGTGTTGTGTATTAACTAAAGATTTTTTTATTTATTGTGGATAGATCAAACTTTAATTAGAATGGTATTGTAAACCAAGTAAATTCAATGAAATAAAAAACCAAGTGATTAACTTTGCTGGTTGTAAAAGAGGAATTTGATTGTGAACTGTTTTGCGTTAGGGATTCCTTCGACAAGAGCTCAGGATAAATTCCGCGTAAATCCTTTTTGTTCTTTACAAAAAGATTGAAGCGGAAAGCCCGCCCCTTTCCTTTTCAGGAAAGGGGAACGCCCCAATAAATTTGTTTCAGACGTTTGTATTTATTTTATTGACCGAACTCTGGTTATAAATATTTAAAAACCAATAAGTCTTTATACTACAGTAAAAAAAATCCTTAATTTTTAATTGAAATTGTAAAAACCAATATTAAACAATACATTGTCGTTCCTTTTTTAAGGAAAACTATTTACTAATGTTCAAATGAAAAAAAGTAAAATTTATTTGCTCTTTCTTTTTGCCTTCCTGTTTTCCTTTTCCTACGCACAGCGCGGAAAGGATGGCAACAGAAGTATTAATACAGCCAATGCAATTGTAAATGAATATACTTCTTTAACTGCTGACGCGTCTGCAGGGAGCACTTCTATAAGTGTTTCAGGAAGCGGCTTAAATGTAAACAATCGTTTTTCCGGAAATCTGGCTCCCGGTGATATGATCATGATCATTCAAATGCAGGGAGCAACCATACTTGGCCAAAACGATAATGCGCATCCGCTTTACAGCACACCAAATGATGCTACATGGGGAAGTGTAACAAATTATAATAATTGCGGAAAACATGAATTATGCCAGGTGGCAGCTGTTCCAAATGGAACTTCAATAACGATCGACTGCGGATTAATAAATGATTATACTGCCTTAGGAAAGGTGCAGATAGTACGCGTTCCCAGGCTGAACACTTTAACAATAACGGTGCCGGGTGTATTAACCTGCCAGGCGTGGAATGGAACCACAGGTGGTGTATTAGCCCTTGAGGTTTATGGAGGTACAGCAATAAATACAGGCGGAAAAATAAGCGCAACAGGCAAGGGCTTCCGGGGCGCAACATTATTCACACCAACACCACCGCGCACGCAAAATCTTTGGTATGCCTCCACCAGTGTTGAATTTTCTGCAAATAAGGGTGAAGGTATTGCCGGATACGACAATGATTATACTATTTATGGAGGGAAATATTGTCGTGGAGCTGCCGCAAATGCAGGAGGCGGTGGGAATGTTTGGAATAGCGGGGGAGGTGGGGGAGCAAATGCAGGATCAATTGCTGCATGGACCGGACAAGGCAAGCCCGATACAAGTACAGCAGGTTGGAGTATGGCCTGGAACCTTGAATCACCCGGATTTGCTACTTCCACATCATCAGGCGGAGGAAGAGGAGGATATTCGTTTTCCGGTTCCGACCAAAATGCTTTAGTTGACCCGCCCGATGATCTTATTTGGGGAGGTTATGCTCGCGTAAATGTAGGCGGGTTAGGTGGCAGACCGCTTGACTACACCACCGGAAGGATTTTTATGGGTGGCGGTGGCGGTGGGGGCGAACAGGATAATAACCAGGGCGGTGTGGGAGGCGCAGGAGGAGGCATTATTTACTTTACTTCGTATGGAGCAATTACCGGAACCGGCAACGATTCTATCATGTCGGATGGTAATAAGGGAGGAGATTCTTTTGTTACACCTCCAGCCACAAGCTATAGCGGCAAAGATGGATCAGGAGGAGGTGGTGGCGGTGGGGCCATACTGTTTTATACACAAGGCGCTAACGGGATAGTACTTACTGCTAAAGGAGGCAATGGTGGCAATCAGGTGCTGACAAGAGGACCATTTTATTTTGGAGCCATGAATGAAGGAGAAGGGCCTGGTGGTGGAGGAGGAGGAGGATATGTAGCGCTTACTTCGGGGGCAGCAACACAAATAGCAGATGGCGGCCTGAATGGAACAACTAATTCTGATGGCTTAACTGAATTCCCTCCTAATGGCGCTACTAAAGGTGATGCAGGATTGGTCAACCAAACAATTTCTGCAATTGATACCATTTCCGCTGCCAATATAACCATTTGCTCTGGAGATTCTGCACTGCTCATTGCCACAATAAATGGGGGAGTACCTGCCTGGTATTCCTCACAAACAGGAGGTTCTACCATTGGTGGCGATTCACTGACCATTCCTGTTCTTTTAAGCGACACCACCTTTTATGTTGGCTCCTGCCCCGGAACATATAGGATTCCGGTATTTGTAACGGTTTTGCCTAGTTCGGTATCGGTTAGTATTACCCATAACCCAACAGGGGTAATATGTCCCGGTGTGCCTGTTGTATTTACTGCTCAGCCTTCAAACGGAGGAACTGCTCCTTATTATGAATGGTATGTTAATGGGCTTAGTGCAGGAAGCAATGCCTCAACATTTACAAGTTCTGCATTGGCGAATAACGATACCGTGATTTGTATCATGACATCTAATTCGGTTTGTGCGGCAGGTAGTATAGCAACATCCAATTCAATAGGCATAACAATTACGCCCAATTTAAATTCATCAGTGAGTATAACATCTCTGCCCGCAGGTCCAATATGTGCCGGAACACCGGTGACCTTCACTGCAACGCCTGTAAATGGAGGACTAACCCCTGTTTATCAATGGCAGCTGAATGGAATAAATGTTGGAAGCAATTCGTCAGTATTTACGAGTTCAGTATTAACAGATGGCGATTCTGTAAATTGTATTTTAATTTCAAATGCAGTTTGTATAATGTCATCAATGGTAACATCTAATTCTATTATAGTAGCAGTAAATTTGCCACCAATTCCGGTTTTTACTTCTGATATCAACACGGGCTGTTCTCCTTTATGTGTCCAGTTTACGGAAACAAGCGGAGCAAATTATGCTCCGGTGGTCTATCATTTTGGTGATGGTGATTCAGCTACTGTATTATCACCACTGCATTGTTATACACAAACAGGGACGTATTCTGTAACTATTTCCGGAACTGATACAAACAATTGTATCGGTTCAACTCTTATCAGTAATATGATCACTGTTGTAGATAAACCTGTGGCTGATTTCTCGGTTTCACCTTTGGGCGTTATTACTGCAAATACAGCCGTTTCATTTACGGATGCGTCAGTTAATAATAATTCTACCGGTTGGGATTTTGGAGATCCTGCATCAGGAATAAATGATACATCTTCATTAGCATCCCCATCGCATACTTATGCATCGGCAGGTATCTATTGCATTGATCTGATCGTTCAGAATACTGCAGGATGTTTGGATTCTACAAATGAATGTATTACTGTTACAAACGATGGCTCAATTGCCATTCCAAATGTTTTTACGCCCAATGGGGATGGTAAAAATGATCTGTTTTACATTACCATAATTGCTGTAAAAGAGTTAGAATGTACTATATACGACAGATGGGGCTTGAAGATAAAGGAATGGAAAACTACGGATGGAAGCTGGGACGGACGAACAAAAAGCGGCAAAATGGCAAATGATGGAGTTTATTTTTATGTAGTAAAAGCGACCGCAAATGATGGGAAGATACTGAATGAAAAAGGTTTCCTTCAATTGTCGAAAGAGAATTAAAAAGGATTTAAATTGCGGCAATGATAGATCAATTGCGGAGGTTTCCGATCCCGAATAACAAAACAAAAAAAACGTCTCCAATCATGCGAGACGTTTTTTTATTTAATAATAGTATGCAGGTATAAATTTATCGGCCTCTTCCTCCGCCACCTCCGCTAAATCCACCGCCACCGCTACTTCTACCACCACCGCCACTGCCACCGCCAAAACTTCTGCCTCCTCCTCCACCCGAATGACTTGGAGCCGAATAAGATCTGGAACTTGGAGCAGAATAAGATCCTGAACGAGTTGATGAATTCCCATTTTGACGAACTGAATTATTTTTCCTTCCGGAATTATTATAATTTTCTGCTACACGATTCTGGTTATTATTATTTCTGGCAGAAGCAGTTCTTTCATTTGCATCACGGTTTTGAGAATATCTACTGTTTGTTCTGTTATTTTGATAGTTTGATCTGTCTGCTTCCCTGTTTCCTGATGAAGGATTTCTTTCCTTTCCGGAATTACGTGCCTCAGCAGTTTCGTTATTTACTCTGGTATTTTGAAAGGTTGATCTGGAAATTTCTCTGTTTCCTGATGAAGGATTTCGTTCCCTGCCGGCAACATGGTTCTGTGAAGTTTCTCTGCTTATCCTTGTATTCTGATAGGTAGAATTGGATATCCTGTTTGCTTTTGGAGAGCGTCCTTCTTTAGAGACTAAATCACGTCTGCTATAGGTATTGCTATATGCCCCTCTATCATTTCTTTGATTTACTGTAGCAGAAGTTGATCTCCTTTGGCCATAATAATTGTGAGCATAATTATTACGATAAAAACCTGATCTGCAAAAATTACCATAAAAATAAGGGCGATGGTAGCAATTAAAACTATAGTACGAATGCCAGAATAATGGGGTCCACGGATTCCAATATCCGGGATAATAACCCCAGCTCCATGGAGAAACATAAGCAATGTATGATGGAAAAAATAAATAATTAATAATGTTCCAGGATCTCACCGGATAATATGCATACCCTTCATAAACCGGTGCATTATTAGAATTATAATAATTATTAGTTATGTTGGTTGTTTTCCCTCCTCCATTATAACCGGGATTTGGAGTGCCTCTTTTTGTTAATTCCTTTGAGGAGGCTTCTTTGGGTTCAATTATATAATTTTTACCATATAACGATTCATCACCGATTATTTGAACCTGAACATTATCATCTTTATCTTTTTCAACTTCAATAACAGCAATGTCCTGGCTTTCTTTTTCATTTACCGCAACCTGAAGAACTATCGCATGAGCAGTTCCTTTCATATGATCCTTCACACTGATATAGTCGATCTTATTATTGCCGTTCAAATCAAGGTTATTGATCTTAGAATCTTCAGAATTTAATTTTTTCTCAAACTCTTCGAGTGTTTCAGATTTTTGAAAAAGGTCTAAAACACCATAAAGATTAAGGTTATCGCCCGGCAAACCTAAAGAGTCCGGGGTGTCATTTTCCTGTGAAAAAATAGGCGACCATATCAAACTACATCCAATAGTAAATATGAAGA
This sequence comes from Bacteroidia bacterium, assembly GCA_030654175.1. Taxonomy (GTDB): domain Bacteria; phylum Bacteroidota; class Bacteroidia; order 2-12-FULL-35-15; family 2-12-FULL-35-15; genus 2-12-FULL-35-15. The sequence continues at coordinate 175,507 of JAURXZ010000016.1, read as the reverse complement.
AAAATGTTTTTTTCATGTGGGTGAATTTTTATATTAATACTGATTTTTCATATTATACGAGCAATATCATAAACTGTTCCAAATAAACATGGAACGGTGTACGTTAAAACTTTTTACTATCTCCCTCCGCTTCCTTTATTGCCGGATTTTGATCCGGAGCGCGGGGTACTGCGCGGAGCCGGACTTGACTTAGGGCTTTGAGAGCGTTGTGGTTTTACAGATTTCGATGGCCTCTTATTGTCCTGTGTTTTATTTACTCTATTATTGTTTCTTGAAGGCTCCTTGTTTTCATTTACATTACTCCTGTTCTGTCCTTCTTTAGTTTGCCTGTTGTTATCAATAGTTGAATTGGATTTTCTACCATCATTATTTGAATTCGATTTTCTGTCATCCCCGCCCAAACGTCTATCATTGCTTTGTTTAGGTGCCAGGTCAGGTCTGCTGTATGTTTTTCTGTAATCTCCGCTAACTCTTCTTTGATCTACAGAAGCAGCTGTAGATCTTCTTTGTCCGTAAAAATCATGGGCAGTATTATTGCGATAGCTATAAGATCTGTGATAATAACCATAATGATCATGGTAATGATTATGATGATAACCATAATAATACGAATGCCAGTATAGAGGAGCCCATGGATTCCAGTATCCGGGATAATAACCCCATCTCCATGGAGAAACATATACTGTATATGTTGGGTAATACATATATCGGACAATGGTCCAGCTACCTGCAGGATACGAATAGTTATTCGCGTTATTATTTGAATTATAATAATTATTGGTAGTATTAGTTACCGTTGATTTTTTTTCATCACCGGTTCCTGAAATACCGGATTTACCATCAGAGTAACCAGGATTTGGTGTTCCGCCTGTTGTGGTTTTTGAAGCATCTTCTTTGGGTTCAATTATATAATTTTTTCCGTATAGTTGCTCATCACCCACTACCTGTATCTGAACTTTATCATCCTTGTCTTTTTCTACTTCAATAACGGCAACATCCTGGGTCTCTTTTTCATTTACCGCAACCTGAAGTACTATCGCATGAGCGCTTCCTTTCACATTATCCACCACACTGATGTAGTCGATCTTATCATTGCCATTCAAATCAAGATTATTGACCTTGGAATCTTCGGCATTTAATTTTTTCTCAAATTCTTCTAATGTTTCAGATTTTTGAAAAAGATCTAAAACACCATAAAGGTTAAGATTGTCGCCCGGTAAACCTAAGGAGTCCGGGGCAACTTTTTCCTGAGAAAAAACAGGAGAATATAAAAAACTACCTCCTATGATTGTGGTGATGAACAGCGCTTTTTTCATTTTGTTTAATTTTATATTAAAACACTAAAAATTGGGTACTACATTTACACATAATCATAAACCGTTCCAAAATTATTTATAAATTTACAAAAAAAAATGATTTCATCCCAAGCCCTCTTCCCTAAAGCATAGGCAATTATCCAAGGGGGACAAAAAACGAACAAATGCTAACCAACAACGACATACTAAAAAAAATACGTGTAGCCTTAGAACTTAAAGATGAAGACGTAGTCAAAATTCTTAAGTTGGCTGATTTTGAGATCACTAAAAGTGAACTTAATGCGCTATACCGCAAACCGGATCATGCCAACTATAAGGAATGTGGGGATCAACTATTGAGGAATTTTCTGAATGGATTAATTATTTTTAAGCGAGGTCCTATGCCGGAGAAAAAACAACAAACAACAGGTCAATAATTTTACAATTCGACAATAGGCAATTAATAAACGGGTTTATTTGAAATTTATCCAAAGCATAGTGTAATGTTGTTACTTTGAGGCTCTTTCATTGCTGAAGCCGCGTTAGGGATTGCAGCGGAAATCCTTCTCCGATTTTTATCGGAGAAGATTGAAGCGCAAAGCCCGCCCCTTTCTTTCGAAAGGGGAACGCCCAAATAAAAAACAGATTGAAATTCGCAAAAGAATAATGCTTAACAAGATAAATTATTTCGAAACTTCCCAGTATCCCGCATCAATCGTAATTTAAAAATGGAAGGTAATATACCCAAAACAATTGATCAAGCTTTATTTGCTTCCAGGTTTATAAATAATACCAATAAAAATGTATTTCTAACCGGTAAAGCAGGAACCGGTAAAACCACGTTCTTACATCAGATCGTAAAAAATACTTACAAAAAATGTTTAATTGTTGCACCTACCGGGATTGCAGCATTGAATGCCGGTGGTGTTACAATTCATTCCTTATTTCAACTGCCTTTTGGCACCTTTATTCCTGTTAAACAAGCTCAAGAGGATTTCCAGGGGAATGTGAAAATCAATGACCCCGTTTCGTTGATCAAACATGTTCAAATGTATGATTCCAAGCGTAAACTGATCAGGGAATTGGAGTTATTAATTATTGATGAAGTAAGTATGTTGCGTGCCGATATACTGGATGCAATGGATTTTATACTCCGATATATAAGAAGAAGGAATAACCAGCCGTTTGGAGGGGTACAGGTATTATTTATTGGCGATCTATTGCAACTGCCACCGGTTGTGAAAAATGAGGAATGGCAATTGTTAAAACCATTTTACAAAAGCATTTATTTTTTTGATGCACAAGTGCTTCAGGAGAATAAGCCTGTATACATTGAGTTAGACAAGATTTACCGGCAAACCGACCATCGTTTTGTGGATCTATTGAATAATCTCAGAAATAATATGGTAACAGTTGAGGATAACACATTATTGAATACCTATTATAAACCAAATTTTGAACCAGGCCCCGCAGATAATTACATAACACTTACCACACACAATTATAAGGCAATTGAATTAAATAAAAATTTCCTGAACAGGTTGGATGGAAAATCATTTTTCTTTGAGGCGAAAACAGAAGATGATTTTAATGAGAATGCTTACCCTATTGAAAAAACACTCGAATTGAAGATAGGTGCACAAATCATGTTTGTGAAAAATGATCCTACGGGGGCACAGCGCTTTTTTAACGGTAAAATAGGGATCGTTTCTTCTATTGATGGTATTGATATTGAAGTGAAATTCAGCGATACATCAGATACTATTAAGGTAGAGCCTTATGTTTGGAAAAATTTAAAATATAAACTTAATGAAACCAGCAATGAAATAGAGGAATCGGTGGCCGGTACTTTTACACATTATCCTATAAAACTAGCCTGGGCCATTACTGTTCATAAAAGCCAGGGGCTTACCTTCGATAAAGCCATTATTGATGCCAGTGATGCTTTTGCGCCAGGGCAGGTATATGTTGCCTTATCCCGTTTGAGGTCTTTGGATGGATTGGTGCTGACATCAGTCATCAATTTCAATAATATTAATCAGGATAGTAAAATTACTAACTATTCCAGGGCACAAACGGAGCAGCAAAACCTAAACGAACTTTTAACAAGTGAAACGTATCAATTTTTAAAAGAGTATGTATTAAAAAGTTTTGATTTTAATGGTCTCATTAAAAATTGCGAAGAGCATAGCGACAGTTATGTAAAAGATGGAAAAAAATCCATCAAACAAAGGCATCACAAATGGGCTCAGGACTTGGAAAAGGAAGTAAAAGCGATAAAGCCACACGCTGATAATTTCAGGCATCAGATAGTTTCTATCATTGATAAAAAAGAGGCCGGGCACATTGAATTTCTTTATAAAAGGGTACTTGCAGCTTCCGCTTATTTTTCTCCGGTTTTTAAGGACCTGTCAAACAAAATATTCAGGCATATTCTGATCCTTAAATCCGAAAAAAAAACAAAAACATATTTGAACGAGTTGTTATCATTGGAAGTTATTATTAATGAGCAGTACAAACTCATAAGTAAAGCCGCACTTTTAATAAATGCTACTATTACCAATAAAGAGGTTACAAAAGAAGAAGTTGCAAAAGTCTGTTTTGATTCAACCCGGATGGAACAACTGAACTCTATATTCACAGTTGAGGTGAAAAACAGCACAGCTGCTGAAAAGGTCAAAACTGTTAAAGAAAAAAAGAAAAAAAAGGACGGTGCTGATGCAGAGAAGGTTGAAAAAAAGGATTCGAAGGAAGAATCTTTTAAACTTCACAAACAGGGCAATGATATAGAAACCATTGCAAGGTTGCGATCTATGGCAACAGGAACAATAGAAGGGCATCTGGCTTATTTTATTACCAAGGGGAAATTGGATATCAAAGAATTTTTGCCTGCCGAAAAAACAGAAAACATTATAAGTGTTTCAAAAAAATTAGATACTTTTTTATTCGGAACAATAAAACAAGCCCTGGGAGATGAATATAGCTATGGCGATATTAAATTAGCTTTAGCATCTTACCTTGCCGCTTCTCAGGAAAAAAAAGAGGCGGATGAAAAAATATAACTAAGATTGAGTTCAGGATATAATCAAAAGGTCCCTTGTAAGCACTAAGGTGTCACGAAAAAATCGTCATTTCGAATTCTTAATCCTCATCTCCATCTGATCATAGGGCAAACAATCGAGATTAGGAACAAAAAAAAAGGAGTACCAATTTGGTACTCCTTTTTTTTGTCTTGCAAAAAGAATATTATTTCTTTTTACCGCCTTTTTTAGCAGCTTCTTCAGCAGCAGCAGCTTCAGCAGCAGCAGCCTCAGCAGCAACTTTAGCAGCAGCTTCAGCAGCAGCAGCTTCAACAGCAGCAGCTTCAGCAGCAGCAGCTTCAGCAGCAGCAGCTTCAACAGCAGCAATTGAATCTTGAGTCATTTTTTCTTTCGCAGCAATTTCTTCAGCGCTTGGTCCGCAAGCAACGAATGTAAACATACCTGCTACGGCAACTAATGTAAATAATTTTTTCATTTTGTTTTGTTTGTGATTTTAATTAAAATTTGCGCAAAGCTACATTTATTTTTGTATTTGAAACAAAAATTGCAAAAAAAAAAAATCAAGGCACAAAAAAAGGAGTACAGCAATCCTGTACTCCTTTTTTATTAATTTAGAATCAGGTATTAACCTCTTCCTTGTCCAGCTTTAACTGGAGCTGGCTCTGCTGGTTTAGCAGGCTTAGTAGATTTTCCACCTTTTTTTGCAGCTTTTGCAGCTTCTTCAGCAGCAGCAGCAGCTTCAGCAGCAGCTTTTTCAGCTTCAGCAGCAGCAACTTTCGCAGCTTCTTCAGCAGCAGCAGCAGCAGCAGCAGCTTCAGCAGCAGCAGTTGCTTCAACAGCAGCAATTGAATCTTGTTTCATTTTTTCTTTAGCAGCTATTTCTTCAGCGCTTGGTCCGCAAGCAACGAATGTGAACATTCCAGCTACTGCAACTAATGTAAGTACTTTTTTCATATTGTTTTGTTTGTTTTTTGGTTAACCGGAAGCAAAAGTAATATTTTTTTTATACAAAAAACAAATATTTTGGAAAAAACTATCGTACATTTGCATCCGTAAAAATTAATAATTACTAACAAAACCAAAATAACCAAAATGAAAAAAAACATTTTTAATTTATCCGCGGTTGCATTAATTGCAATGGCATCAGTATTTACCGGTTGTAACAAAGATGATATTGCTGCTCCTGTTGTTTCTTTAAATGGTGCTGCAAGCCAAACTATTTTCTTACAAGGTACTTACACTGAATTGAATGCTACTGCAACTGACGAAAATGATGGAGCTATCACTCCTACAATTTCTGGAACAGTAAACGTAAACTTAACAGGTACTTATACTATTACTTATACAGCTACTGATGCTGCTGGTAATGTTGGTACTGCTACAAGAACTGTTATCGTTGAAAATGAAGTAGGTGCAATGACCGGAACTTACAATTGTTCAATTGCAGGTTCTCCTCCATACACTTACACACAAACAATTACTGCTTCAACAACTCTAAACAAGAGAATTGGTTTCGGTAAATTTGGTGATTATTCAGGAAACACTGGTATCTATGCTGATATTGTAGGTACAACTATTACTTTACCAAGCCAAACAGCTATCCAGGTTGGAACTCCAGCTGCTGATAGAACTTTTGCTGGTTCTGGTTCTGTAGTTTCTTCTACTACTTTTAACATTACTTACACTGAAGTAACTGGTGGTTCTACTATCAATACAGTTGAGACTTTTGTAAAACAATAATTTGCTGTTAAAATAACAAAAAGCGCCCTTCCAATTATGGAAGGGCGCTTTTTTTGTTATTACGTTTCTTTCAAGCAATTTTATTAACTTTGTATGATTGACTTCAATTGAATAAACGTTAAAATCTGAATGCTAAAGTACCTCGACAACCTTTCCCGATTAGTAAAACATCTGGCTTTTTTACTCCTGGTTTATGCCATTTACAGATTGCTTTTCTACTTTTTTAACTATTCTTATTTTTCAGATCTAAGCATTGGGCCGCTTTTTTCAATATTGTTCTTTGGCCTTAAGTTCGATCTGTCTGTTATTATTCTGTCTAATTTTCTTTTTATTTTATTATACCTTTTGCCCTTTGCGTTCAGGGAGAAAAATTGGTATCGTGCCTTGTTAAAAGGACTGTTTTTGAGTGTTAACAGCATCGCTATGTTGGCCAACTGCGTTGATCTGGCATACTTTCAATTTACATTAAAACGCACCAATGCTACGGTATTCAATTTTTTTGGAGGTGAAATCGGTAATGACCTGGGGAGATTGCTCCCTCTGTTTTTAAAGGAGTATTGGTACGTATTTGCTATCTGGATACTATTATCATGGGCAGTTTATTATCTGTATAAAAAAGTTGAAAAAACTACCCCATTAACATGGACAACCAAGCAATATGTTGCACAAATGTTGAGCTTGATCGGTTTTAGTGCATTTTCAATTGTTGTTTATCGGGGAGGATTTCAGCTCAAACCAATCAGTATTGTGAGTGCAGGGGAATATGCAGCAGTACAGTATGTGCCGTTGGTGGTGAACACGCCTTTCAGCATACTAAAAACATTGGATGTATCAGCTATTGAACCCTCTATGAGCTGGAAGATCAACGACCTGGAAGCACTTAAAGGGTTATACAATCCGGTTCATATTCCCAAAAGAGGAGAATTTAAAAAGTTAAATGTAGTTGTAATTGCTCTTGAAAGTTTTTCAAAAGAATATGTTGGTGCGCTCAACGGTAAGTCATTCGGTTACACTCCTTTTTTAGATTCTCTTATATCGGAAAGTCTAACTTTCAGCAATGCTTTTTCCAATGGAAAAACTTCTATCGAAGGCATTCCGGCTATTGTTTCAAGCATTCCAACCTGGATGAATGAGCCTTTCATTACATCGCCCTATGGAAGTAATCAAATGAACAGTTTGGCCAATATGCTCAAACAACAGGGCTATTATACTGCATTTTTTCATGGCGGGACCAATGGTACTATGGGATTTGATGCCTTTGCAAACCTTGCAGGATATGATGATTATTTCGGGCGAACGGAATACAATAACGAAAAGGACTATGATGGCAGCTGGGGCATTTGGGATGAAGAATTTTTGCAATTTAGTGCCAATACTATTAATAAAAAGCAGCAGCCATTCTTTGCAACACTGTTTACTTTAACCTCTCATCATCCTTATCCTGTGCCCGACAGGTATAAAAGCCAATTTAAAGAAGGGGCCCTTCCTATCGAAAAAAGTATTGGTTACAGCGACTTCGCGCTAAAAAAGTTTTTTGAATCCGCTAAAAAAATGCCCTGGTTCAAGAATACTCTTTTTGTTTTAGCTGCCGACCACACCGGTGTTTCAGCTGATGCTTATTATACCAATAAAATAGGTAATTATTCCATTCCAATTATTTACTATATGCCTGATGGTCAGTTAAAAGGACTTGATTCCACCATCACTCAGCAAATAGATATTATGCCATCGGTACTTGATTTTTTAAACTACCCTTCACCCTATTTTGCATTTGGAACCAGTGTTTTTGATACAACAGCATCACACTTTGCCCTTATTTTCAGAACGGAACTGTTCCAATTGATTGAGAATAACTATATACTTCAGTTTGATGGTGAGCAGGCAAATGATCTGTATCATTTTACTACTGATAGTTTAATGAGAAATGATCTGTTCAGCAAAGAACCGGCAATTAGTGCAGGAATGGAAAATAAAGCCAAAGCGATTATCCAAACCTATCAGCAAAGTTTAATAAACAATAAAATGCATTGATAATTAGTTGAAAGATAATTAGTTGGAAAGTTTAAAGTTGGAAAGTTGAAAGTTTTGCGGTTTATTTTAGCTGAGAAACAGCCTTGTAGTCTTTACAAATCCACAACTTCTAATTTTAAACTTTCTAACTTTAAACTTTCCAACTTTAATTTTTAATTTTTAAAATTTGAAAAAAAAGATCTGTTTTATTGTTAATCCAATTTCAGGAGTCGGAAGGCATAAGGTGGTTGAAAAGCTAATTGACCAGCACTTGAACCGAACGCTGTTTGATTATGAAATAGTATACACCAAAGCTGCTAAACATGCTACTGAACTTGCCAAACAGGCTGTTGCTAATGATTTTAATATTGTAGTAGCCGTTGGCGGAGATGGATCTGTTAATGAAGTAGCCCGGGGCTTGATCGGGTCAACTACCGCAATGGCAATTATGCCGGCCGGTTCAGGTAATGGGTTCGCCAGGCACATGAAAATTCCATTGGACCTGAAAAAAGCAATGAATATTATAAATGATGCTAAAGAAGCTTCAATAGATACAATACAACTCAATAATGAAACATTTATTAATGTTGCCGGAGTTGGTTTTGATGCCCATATTGGCTGGGAGTTTGCTAAGTTCGGGAAGCGTGGTTTTTCTTCTTATATCAAAGTAATTATTCGTGAATTTCCGAAATTCAAAGTACAGGATTATGAATTGATAATTAATGGAATACCACTTCATAAAAAAGCGTTTCTTATTAGTTTCGCAAACGGCTCTCAGTGGGGTAATAATGCATATATAGCGCCATTAGCGGATGTTTCCGATGGCCTAATGGATATTGCAATTCTGAAAAATATTTCTTTTTGGAATGTATTTTCAATCGCTTATAAATTATTGCGTAAAACCATACATTTATCACCATACTTAGAAACAATAAAAGCCAAAGAAGTACTTGTAAAACAAACGAATACCATTGCACACATTGATGGAGAGCCTATTGAAGTTGGTCATTCGATCTCAATAAAAGTAAATCCATTATCTTTGAAGGTGATCATTCCATAAATATCATAATTCAATAGAACATTGATAACAAGAATTATACGATATTTTCGGATAAAAATCAGAGTAAATCCATTTTTCTTTTTTGTTTTAAAACCTTAATTTGCATCCTTAATACATTGATAAAAAATGTCGAAAAAAGATAAAAAGAATGGTGTTGTTTATTCAACCAATAAAGATTTTAGTTTTGAATTTGAAAAGGAAGAAACTCAGGAAACCTTACCTACTCAGCAACAAAATCTAAAACTATTTCTTGATCGAATAGGAGGTGGAAAATTGATAACCCGTGTGAATGGTTTTATTGGAAGTACTGATGATCTGGAGGCCTTGGGTAAAACCTTAAAACAAAAATGTGGTGTTGGAGGGAGTGTTAAAAATGATGAGATATTGATACAAGGTGATCATCGTGATAAAGTGTTGAAGCTGCTTACTGAGGCTAATTATAAGGTTAAGAAGGCCGGTGGTTAAATAAAACGGGCATCTTTTTTTAGAAGATAACTTTACTTTATATAATTATGCATCAGTTGAGACTTTGCCTTAAAATATAAAAATCTATATAGGGTTGTTTCATTGGTAATGCTGCGTTAGGGATTCCTTCGACAAGCTCAGGATAAATTCCGCGTAAATCCTTTTCTTTTTAGAATAGGTTGCAGTGGAAAGCCCGGCCCTTTCTTTTTCAAGAAAGTGAACGCCCAAATAAATTAGAAATGCATAAAAATAGTGCCGGCATACTTTTATATCGCTTTAATAATACTTCATTGGAAGTACTTTTGGTTCATCCTGGCGGACCATTTTATACAAGAAAAGACAGTGGTGTATGGTCCATTCCCAAAGGAGAATTTTTGGAGGATGAAAATTCGTTGGAAGCAGCAAAACGAGAATTTAAAGAAGAGATTGGAGTGGATGTTCCAGACACCGATTTTATTGAATTATCTCCCATTGAACAAAAGAACAATAAAACTGTTTATTCCTGGGCTTTTCAAGGCGATATTGATACATCAACAATTAAAAGCAATTTATTTGAATTAGAGTGGCCACCTAAATCCGGCAAGATGAGATCATTTCCGGAAATTGATAAAGGTGAATGGTTTACTATTGCCACCGCAAAAGAAAAGATCAATGAAAGGCAAGTGCCCTTATTAGATGAACTTAAAGAAAAATTGAGTTCGGAAAAAGATTAATAAAATTTGATTGGGATGAAAATATTATTTCATCATTATTTTACTTTTCTTCAAAACCGCCTTATACAATTCCTCGTACATTGGTAATATTTTGGTAATGTCAAATTTCTCAGCCTGACGATAGGCATTTGCTCTAAACTGGTCCAAAATTACTTCATCTTGTAAAATGCTGATCGCATTATTAGCCATTTCATCGATATCACCTACATTACTCATAAAACCTGAAAACCCATTTACATTTACTTCCGGCAGGCCCCCCGAATTAGTTGATATTACAGGTACTTTGCTTGCCATTGCTTCCAGGGCTGCTAAACCGAAGCTTTCAGTTTCAGAGGGTAACAGGAACAGATCAGCAATTGGTAATATCTGTTCGGGATTCACAATTTTCCCTAATGACCTGATGTCGCTGCACGTATCCAGTTCTCTACACAATTTTTCAATATTCCCTCTTTCAGGGCCATCCCCGATTAAGACTAATTTTGCCGGGATCACTTTTCTTACTTTATCAAAAATCCGAAGTACATCTTCCACACGTTTTACCTTTCGGAAATTAGAAACATGGATCAGCAAACGCTCACCATTGGGGGCATACATTTTTTTCTGACATTTACTGCTTTCAAATTTATAATCGTCCAGACAAATAAAATTAGGGATCACTTGTATCTCTTTTTTAACGCTTGGAAAATTTTTATACGTATCTTCTTTCAAACTCTCTGAAACTGCCGTTACAGCATCACTCTGATTTATTGCGAATGTAATAACGGGTTCAAAAGATGGATCCTTACCTACCAATGTAATATCAGTGCCATGCAGTGTGGTGATAAATGGAACATGGATACCCTGTGAGGCCAATATTTGTTTTGCCATGTAGGCAGCCGAAGCATGAGGAATAGCGTAATGAACATGGAGCAGATCCAGTTTTTCGTACTTCACAACATCCACTAGTTTGCTTGCTAATACTAATTCATAAGGAGGGTATTCAAACAAAGGATAATCTGAAACGGACACTTCATGATAAAATAAATTTCCGGACAAAAAATTCAAACGAACCGGTGGACTATAAGTTATAAAATGTACCTGATGCCCTTTCTCAGCAAGCGCTTTACCTAGTTCCGTAGCTACTACACCACTACCTCCAAATGTTGGATAACATACTATTCCAATTTTCATTGTTTTTTGTGTTTTTGTGTTTTTGTGTTTTAGTGTTTAGGTGTTTGGAGCTATCGAACATAAACACCAAGACACCCAAATGCTATTTCACAACTTCATAAATGATCTCCTGAATTTTATTTCGAATTCCCAATTTTGAAAGTTTATTTTCACCGGCATCCGGATATACCCGGTTTGAAAGGAAAATATAAACCAATTGATTAGAAGGATCCGCCCAGGCTAAAGTACCTGTAAAACCAGAGTGGCCAAAGCTTAAATAGGAAACGCAGCTACATACGGGACTGACCTTATCATGATTTGTTTCCGGTTTGTCAAAACCGATCGCTCTGCGATTATCAACGCAGTATTGACAATTAGTACATTCACTTAAAGTAGTGGAATCAATGTAGCGCCTTCCTCCATATTCACCTTTATTCATAAATAGCTGCATCATTATGGCCAGGTCATTTGCATTGGAGAATAAACCGGCATGGCCGCCAACTCCTCCAAGCATAGCCGCTCCCTGATCGTGAACATCACCATGCACTAATTGTTTACGAAATTTTTTATCAAATTCAGTTGGAACGATCCTGTCAAGATCAAATCGGTCGCGTGGCTTATACCCCATTGTGGATAAGCCAAGTGGCATATAAAAATATTTTAATACATATCGTTCTTCAGGTACAAAAGTTTGTTTTTCTATGATTTTTTTCAAGAAATAATATCCAAGGTCGCTATAAAGATATTTACCGGTTTCTTTTAAAGGAGATTCTATAATTCTTTTATAAATGGTGTCTTCATAATTTTTATTAATGTATAAATTATCTGCAACACGTTTTGGGAATTCATCATTTCTTATTTTATTATAAATTCCCGCTTTGTATTCATCTTTATCCATTGTTTTCATCCAAAACGGGATCCAATCCTTTAGGCCAGCCTGATGCGTTAGCATTTCACGCAATATGATGTTTTGTTTGTTAGTCCCGGCTAATTCGGGCAAATAAGTAACCAAACGTTCATCCAGGTTTATTTTTTTCTCATCCATTAGTTTCATAATTGATGCAGTTGTCGCTGCTACCTTAGTTATGGAAGCTAGATCATAGATATCATCGTTCTTTACTTTTATTTTATTTTCATAGGTATGATACCCAAAAGATTTTTGGTAGATCACTTTCCCATTTTTAGCAACAAGGATCTGGCAGCCCGGATAAACTTTATCTTTTACTCCATTAAGTGCAATGCTGTCAATACGAGCCAATGCTTTTGAATCGGCTCCGATCTCTTCGGGAATTGTATATTTGAAACGAATGGCTTTTGTTTCAATTCCTGTGCCTGCTAAAAAATGCGGACTTGGAGTAATTGGCAATTTTCCTGTTGCAGCAATACCACCAAAGATCAATTGTGCAGAATAACTTTGGCTGTAATCATTATCTTCATAGCTCATTATTACACCATCTGCGAGGTGCAGACTATCCATTTTTGCTAGTATATAGGGGTTGGCGGCCACATTTACAATTACCTTTGATTGTTTCATCAGCGCTTGTAGCATTTTTATCACTTGCGGAGTTAAACCAAAATCTTTGTTAGGTTTATTGTTAGTATTATTGATGTGAACCAATACCAGGTTATATTTTTTCAAAGCGTTCAATACAGTATCAAACGCTTCCTTTTTTGCCTCTTTATCAATTCCAAAATGTTTTATTGGAGCATAATTAGCAAGTGTTTGCTGGAATATATTTATTTCCTTGTAGCCCAGTGATAGTGATGCAATGCGCATGGTATCGAGATTTTGAATAGGAATAATATTGTTTTTATTTTTTAATAATGTTAAGGATGCTTCTGTTAATTTACGATTGATCAGCTCTGCATTGGGGGTATTCAAATCGTTATAAAGATTTTTTGTTTTGATCGCTTTGTAATGATTTAAGCCGGCCCATTGTTTTGCCAACAATATTTTCATACAACGTTTATCAATTTCTTCCTGAGAAATATCACCGCTGTCGATAGCAGTTTTTATTTGTTTTATAGCCGTTGGTACATCTTCAGGGAACAACAAAACATCATTCCCGGCAATAAGCGCTTTAACATCCACTTCGCCCGGTTTATAAAATTTACTAACGCCTCTCATATTTAAAGCATCTGTGAAGATAAGGCCTTTAAAGCCCAGCGTATCTTTCAGTAATCCTGTCACTACTTTTTTTGAAAGCGTTGAAGCCTGATTTAATGTAGTATCCAATGAAGGGATAAATAAATGCGCTACCATCATACTTCCTAAGCCCTGCGCGATGAGTTCTTTGAATGGGTATAATTCCAGAGTATCCAATCGCTCACGGGAGGAGTTTACAGTTGGTAACGTTTTATGAGAATCACTGTCGGTATCACCATGTCCGGGGAAGTGTTTGGCGTTGGCCAGCACTTTGTTATCCTGCATTCCTTTCATATACATGGCTGCTTTGCGCGTAACGTTGTATTTGTTTTCTCCAAACGAACGATTGCTGATAACAGGATTTAAGGGATTGTTATTGACATCCACCACAGGAGCAAAATTTATTTGCATACCCAAACGTGTGCATTGACGGGCAATTTCGGCACCCATCTCATAAATTAGTGTATCGTTTTGAATCGCACCCAAAGTCATTTGACGTGGGAATTTAGTGGTGCTGTCCAGGCGCATTGCCAGGCCCCACTCTGCATCAATAGCTATAAATAAAGGCACTTTGGCACAAAACTGATAGCTGTTTGTCAGTCTTGCCTGCCGTAATGGTCCGCCTTGAAAAAATATCAATCCACCAATTTTATATTGATCTACTAATTTTTTTATTTCTTTTACATGTATTTTATCTTTATTGGAATAGGCGGCAACCATAAAAAGCTGTGCAATGCGCTCTTCGGGGCTTAAAGTTTTAAAAACTGAGTCAGCCCAACGTGTGTCGGTTACATAAAACGGAGGGGCTTGTTTTTCTGTTTTTGGAATATCCCACCAAACAGCCGGACTATTAGTTGTCTTGTTTTTAAAAGCTAAAGTTGTTGGAATGGAATGTGAAACATTGGCTGCTTTTAGTACCATAGCCGAAATATTTGGTACGAACTGAATAAAGCTTAGAGAAATAGCAACGGAAACAAATAGTACAAGAAATATATTTTTTTTCATCAATAGCATTAATTAAACAAAATTTAAACAAAAGAATTTCAGGTTAAAATTAAGTCCAAATTGGCTTTGATTAATATTTGCCGGCTTTAATTATTAACGAAAGAATGTTGATGAGTTTATTGAAAAAAAACACTAATTCTACAATTTGGTAATTGAATAGAATTAAAGCTTGCAACTGCTCAGTAGGTTAAAAACATTAAAAAACAAATTTATGCCACAGATTTCACGGATTTTCGCAGATTAATCCCTGCTTGCGGGATAATTTTTATAAATTTTCAAAAAGAAAACCGCCTTTGGCGGGTTAATAATTCTTTGGAAATTGTGAAATCTGTGGCAAAAATACAGCGGACGAGAAGTTGTAAAAACTGAATTCGTAAATTTGCAACGATTCGTTATTTGTAACTGCACAGATTCGTAAATTCGTCACCAATTTATTATCTGTAACGGTAAAATCATTAAAAAATTCGACATTTGAAATTATATGTATAAAAAACTCTTTAATATCATGGTATTGATGATCAGCGTACTGCTTATTGATATACTTACCGGTTATATAACCAATTATATTGTACATTATAAATTAGACTTAAACCCTTTTAAATTTACGGCTATTGCCATGCTCACTTTGGTGTTTATATTGGTGCCGGCATACAGTTTTATGGGCTCGCGCATAGAAATTTTAGTTGCTCGTGTTTTAATTAAGGGCAGTAATTCTTTTGGTAAAACAATTGGATTGTTAGTCTCTTTTGCAATCATTTTTGGAATTTTGTTTGCCATTTATTTACATCAATGGTTTCATATTAATTTGATAGTAGAGATAAAAAACGCGCTTTTTTAAATCTTTTCTTCCACAATGAGTGTTGGCTTCTGCAATTTCCAGCCAAAGAGGGCAAAACAATCCTGCCAAATCGTCCTGATTCCATTATTAGTATTATTTTTGTGAGGAAGAAAAACATTATGTCAGATATTATTCATCTTTTACCCGATTCTGTTGCCAATCAGATTGCTGCCGGTGAAGTGGTTCAACGACCTGCTTCTGCTGTTAAGGAATTGATGGAAAACGCATTGGATGCCGGAGCTACCAGTATTAAGCTAATTGTGAAAGATGCCGGGAAAACGCTTATCCAGGTGATTGATAATGGCTGTGGAATGAGCGAAACTGATGCCCGCATGAGTTTTGAGCGCCATGCCACTTCAAAGATCAAAAAAGCAGATGATCTGTTTGCCATCCGGACAATGGGATTCAGAGGCGAAGCCTTAGCATCTATTGCCGCTATCGCTCAAGTGGAATTAAAAACAAAACGGATCGGTGATGAATTGGGTGTTCAGATCAACATTGAAGGCAGTGAGGTAAAAAGCCAGGAAGCTTGCCTTTGCCCTGAAGGGAGCTCTCTTTCAATTAAAAATTTATTTTATAATATTCCGGCACGCAGAAATTTTTTGAAGAATGATTCTGTGGAATTACGCCATATTATTGATGAATTTCAACGTGTTTCTATTCCCAATCCCCATATAGCGTTTAGTCTTCACCACAATACCACCGAAGTTTTCCATTTAGAGTCAGGTTCGTTAAAACAGCGGTTAATGGCCATTTTTGGAAGCTCTTATAATACACGTTTGGTGCCTGTAGAGGAAGATACAAGCATTGTAAAAATAAAGGGTTTTGTAATAAAGCCTGAATTTGCCAAAAAGACCCGTGGTGAGCAATTTTTCTTTTTGAACAAACGCTTTATTAAAAACGCTTACCTGCATCATGCGGTTCAATCAGCGTTTGAAGAGTTGCTGCCTAAGG
This sequence comes from Bacteroidia bacterium, assembly GCA_030654175.1. Lineage (GTDB taxonomy): Bacteria > Bacteroidota > Bacteroidia > 2-12-FULL-35-15 > 2-12-FULL-35-15 > 2-12-FULL-35-15. The sequence goes on along the minus strand of JAURXZ010000016.1, from coordinate 159,091 downwards.
ATAGTTTTGCTTCTTATTTTTTGCTTTTAGATGTTGATCCCAAAACAATTGATATCAATATACATCCAACTAAAACCGAAGTTAAATTCGAGGATGAAAAAACCGTTTATGCTTTTTTACGTTCGGCAATAAAAAAATCATTGGGCCAGTTCAACATCGCTCCCAGCATTGATTTTAACCAGGAAACACATCTTTATAATATGCCATTAAAACCAATAGATGGCATAATCAGACAACCAACAATTAAAGTGGATCCCACTTTTAATCCTTTTAAAACTGATACATCAAATTTTACGGATTCGGATCGTGAACTTTCCAAACGTTCGAACTGGGAGAAAATGTACAGTCGGCATGTGGATAATCAGTTGGAATTTGAAATAAAAAAAGACGATGACACTCAACAGACCGTTAACCCTGATTGGGATAATCAATTTCATGAAAGCAATAAAAAATTAACCTATCAGTTACATAATAAATACGTTTTATCTCATATAAAAACGGGTTTTATGGTTATTGACCAGCAGGGGGCTCATGAGCGTATTTTGTATGAGCGTGTTTTAGAGAAATTTGAAAAGCATAAATCATCAACACAGCAGGAATTATTCCCGAAGACAATAGAATTGAATGCAACAGATTTTGCTTTAGTGAAAGAATTACAAACTGAAATAAAGGAAATAGGATTTGATATTCGGGAGTTTGGTAAAAACACTTACGTAATTCATGGTGTACCAGCCGATACCGTTAACTATGATTCTTCCGAATTATTGGAAGGGTTAATTGAAAATTACAAGCAAAATTTACAAGAACTAAAATCCAATAAACGCGAAAATCTTGCCCGGTCTATGGCACGAAATATGTCTATAAAATCGGGCAAAGCGCTAACGCAGGAAGAAATGAATAACCTGATTGATGAGCTGTTTGCGTGTAAAATGCCATACAGTACACCAGGTGGTAAACCAACTATCTCTACTTTTTCTATTGATGAGTTAGATAAAAGATTTAGAAAGTAATTAAATATCAGTGGGCAATGTGCCAATTTTAAAATTTTGAAGTAAGCAATTTAATAAGCAAGATTCATAAATTCATAGAAAAGTAAATTCATAACAATTTTTTTTCGTAACTAAGTAAATCCTCAATAATTCGTTATTTGTAACTTATGCAACAATACCGCCCAAATAGCTTTAGCATGCTACCTTTAGTAGTGAAGAATTTACTGATCATAAATGGTTTGTTTTTCCTTACTACTCTTGTTTTTGAAACCCAGCTTAATTTTGATCTCGCAGATTATTTAGGATTACATTACCCTTTAGCAGAAAGCTTTCGGCCATGGCAATTGGTTTCCTATATGTTTATGCATGGAAATTTTATGCATTTGTTTTTTAATATGTTTGCCCTTTGGATGTTTGGCAATACCCTTGAAAACTATTGGGGCCCAAAACGATTTTTAATTTATTATATGGCAACAGGGATAGGGGCAGGGATTATACAGATCCTTGTTACTCATTTTAGGTTGATGTCTCTTTATTCTCAAATTTCGGAAGAAGGATTAAATTTTGTAATTACAAAGGGCTCGGAAATTTATCAATCAGGCCAGAATTTTTCTGATCCAATAGCAGGGAAAATTAATTTATTGATGAACAGCGTAACCATAGGTGCATCCGGAGCTGTGTTTGGAATTTTGTTAGCCTTTGGAATGTTGTTTCCTAATACACTGCTCTATATTTATTTTGCAATTCCAATAAAAGCAAAGTGGTTTGTAGTTTTGTATGGCGCAGTTGAATTATATTCCGGAATAGCAAATAGTTCCGGAGATAATGTTGCCCATTTTGCCCATTTAGGAGGAATGCTCTTTGGTTTTATCTTAATTAAATTCTGGCAAAAAAGGAGAAATAATACCTATTAAATTATGGCTAATCCAATTATAGAAGATATAAAATTAAAAATTAAAAGTGGCAATCCCATTACTCGTTTAATTATCATAAACGTAGCTGTATTTTTGATCATAAGTATACTTCGTATTTTGCTTTTTTTGACCGGAGGGTCAATTTCAACGTTTGTTAATTTTATTATTGACAATATATCTCTTCCATTGAGCTTACAAGGTATTATTCATAAGCCCTGGACGCTCATCACTTATATGTTTACACATATTGAGATATTCCATATTTTATGGAATTTAATTACCTTGTATTGGTTCGGACAAATATTATCTGATTATACTTCCCCCAAAAAAATTATTCCTCTTTACCTGATGGGAGGTGTTGCCGGAGCTTTGATCACCATTTTATTATTTTCTGTTGTTCCGGTTTTTCAACCATATCTTGATTCACCAATGGTGGGTGCATCAGCAGGGATAACCGCCATTATTATTGCTGCCGCCACTTTAGTGCCTAATTACAGAATAAATCTGATGTTCGTTGGTGCCATTAAATTAATTTATGTTGCCCTATTCGTATTGTTTATAGATATTTTGAGTGTTGCTTCTTATAATAATATTGGTGGAAATATCGCCCATCTTGGCGGAGCATTGATGGGGTATGTGTTTATACTTCAGTACAAAAAGGGAAGAGATTGGACTTTATGGATCAATCGTTTTTTGGACTGGATCAAAAATTCATTAAAAAAGTCACCTAAAAGCAAAATGAAAGTTGCTTATAAGCGAGGCGTTTCGGATGAAGCATACAATTACAATAAAAAAGTAACCCAGGAACAAATCGATATCATTTTAGATAAAATTTCGAGATCGGGATATGAAAGTCTGAGCAAAGCTGAAAAAGAAATCTTGTTTAAAGCAAGTAACAAATAGTCAGGAAGTTTAAAGTTGGAAAGTGCAAAGTTTTTTCTAACAATTTTTTTGCTTCTTTTTTGCATTTTTATTTTTTCCAATACGATACATTTACAACTTTATAACTTTCAACTAATTTTTTGACAACCGAAGAAAATAATATACAATCCGAATCGAAGAAAAAAAAAGCCGGGCGCAATTTCTTCAATGGTATTGCTATGTTTTTTAATCACATTGTTGCTATAGGCTTACTCATATCCTATTTTGCTCCGCATGTAAGCCCCGAAAATTTTTGGTTTCTTGCCTTCTTTGGTTTAGCCTACCCGGTTTTTGTTATACTTAATTTATTATTTGTATTTTATTGGGGAGGGCAATTAAAAAAGCGAATGTTTTATTCCCTCATCATCCTTGTTTGCGGGTGGTCACATATGCGGGAGTATGGTCAGATAAATTTTAATACCGCACCTGATAAATCAAAAAAAGCAATAAAAATAATGTCGTATAATGTCAGACTTTTTGACTTATATAACTGGAGTAATAAAGCAGGCACACGTAATAAAATGCTTGAACTGATCAGTGATGAAAGTCCTGATATTATGTGTTTGCAGGAGTTCTCCTCGGGGGACAGTGGTAGTGTTCAATTTAATAATCTGGATACTATAAAAAAGATCCAGAAAGCGAAAAATTCATATATTGAATATACGAGTACGGTCCGAAAAAAAAATCATTATGGAGTGGCGATTTTTAGTGCCTTTCCTATTATCGGGAATGGGAAAATAATTTTTGATAAGAATAGTAATAACGTTTGTATTTACTCTGATATCAAAATCAATAAGGATACTGTGCGGGTTTATAATGTGCATCTGCAATCAATACATTTAGGGTATGAAGATTATAAATTTGTGGATGATGTAATGAACAACAAGGAAACAGAAGAGTTGGAGAAATCGAAAAATATATTAAAACGAATAAAGCGTGCATTTATAAAACGTTCGATCCAAACAGAACTCGTTGCTGAACATGTTGCGAAATCACCTTATCCTGTTATAGTTTGTGGTGATTTTAATGATCCTCCCGCATCATATACCTATCATACCATATCTGAAAATCTTGAGGATGCGTTTGTTGAAAGTGGAAATGGTTTTGGGAGGACGTATGCCGGCAAATTTCCATCCTTCAGGATAGATTATATATTGCATAGTGACATTTATAAAGCGTATGATTTCCGCACTATTCGTGAAGAATTATCAGATCATTTTCCGGTGTGCTGTTATTTAGAAAGACAATAAAATTATTTAATTAAAAACAAAATGAAAAGGTTAATTCTGGGAGTTGTTATAGGTGGTATCGTGGGAGCGGTTTTAATACTTGTTATTATCGTATTATTTGACGGTAAAAAAAGTCCCGTTCAAGATGGTTTACGCCTGGCGGTGAATGATTCGTCAAAGATCAATGAGTCAAAAAAAGAGCAGGTGCTTGTGTATGGCGATTATATGGACCTGGATAACACTGATTATTTATTGATCCCACTGGGTATGAAAACAATAGAAGATCGCGATGACCGGCTTTTAAAGATCAAATCATCCGAAGATTATTCGGCTGAAAATAATATTGGCAGCTATCGTAGTTATAAATATAATTTCTATTCATTGGACTTTGGTAATTGCAACAACATTATTTTTTACAACAAAAAATCAGATGAGACTCATTTGCTTTTGCAAAAACCAACTGTTATTTCAAAGTTTTATTTCCCGCATTATGAAAAAGAATATACCGGTAAAAAGTATTGGTTCATATTGTTAGGAATAGGCGAAGATGATACAAACGCGGATGGATATATCAATAATGAAGATGCAGAGAAAGTTTATATTGCCGATTTGTCGGGTGAAAATATGACACAAATTACTCCTGATCATACCCAGCTGGAAGATTGGTATATTGATATGTCAACAAATAATATATTAATGAAAGTTAGGTTTGATTCTAATAATGATAAAAAATTCGATTACTATGATGAAATTGAAATTTTAAAAACGTCTATAGATACACCTGCACAAGGCAAACAAATCATTAATGCTGAAATAAAGAATAATATCAAAAAAATATTAGGACAGATAAAATAAAAAACAACGAATAACGAATAACGAATAGGCGTTAAGATTCGTTATTCGGGTCGATTCGTTATTCGTTGATACCTAATTTTTAATATTCATCTCTTTGATCAAATTTGATGCACCGCCAAATTTATCGATAAGGAATAATACATAACGAATATCACAAGAAATAGTACGTTTATATTTGCTATCGAAATAAATATCACCACTCATTGCTTCCCAGTTACCATCAAAAGCAAGACCTACTAATTCTCCGTCTCCATTGATCACAGGGCTGCCCGAATTACCGCCTGTAATGTCGTTATTACTGATAAATCCTACACGCATTTCACCATTGGTATCAGCATATCTTCCGAAATCTTTTTTAGCATACAGATCTTTTAATTTTGCCGGCACCTGGAATTCAAATTCTTTTGGATTTTCTTTTTCCATCACTCCATCCAGGGTGGTATAATATTTAAAATCAACTCCATCTTTTGGAGCATACGCTTTTACACTTCCGTATGTTAAGCGGATGGTGCTGTTTGCATCCGGATAGAAATTTTTATTCGGTTGCATTTCCATTAATGCTTTTATGTATTTGTTTCCCTCAGCATTATTGATCTTATCAAATTCCTCTACATGCGGCAGAATACGCTCGATATAATTCGTATAACATGCTTTAGCATAAGCAAAAGCAGGGTCATTTTTTAATTTTTTTAAATTTGGTTTTTCAAGAAATTTAAGTGATTCCTGTTTAGAAACCATCACACTATTTTCAAAGGCGGCTTTAGCAAATTTCTCAAATGTTTCTTTATTTGTTTTCCCTTTATATTTTTTCATTAATACAGCCATATACCCCGGCTGCTGGTCCACAGCAATGTTTTCGAAATACATTTGGGTGATTTTTGCTAAAATTTTTTCCTCAGATATGGGGTTAAACGATTTATAAAATTCTTCACCTTCAATTTTAAGGGCATCGACTGCTTTTTTGATTTGTTCGGGATCCGGTTTGTCGGCACTTAATGCTTTTTCAAGCGACATAAATTTCATTGCCTTTGTAATTAATGCTGAACCCATAATGCCTTCACGAATGTATGTTGAATGCAAGGCATATTTATCATAATTAGCATAGGCTTGTTCGAAATTTGGAAGTATGGATGCATATTCTTGTTTGTTTTTTGCCCATTCCTTAAATTGTTTCTCGATATCCAGCTTCTCTTCATATACTTTTAAACGTTTAAGCTGTTCAGTTTGTCCGATATAATATTTCCAATAATTTGCAACACGCGCATAGTTTGATGAAAGTAATAAACGTACACTATCACTTTTATCCATTTCATTTTTCCATTCCGTTAAACGAACGTCACGTAAGGCAACTATAGCTGGGCTCACCTTATCAGTAGCCAATTTGATGCCAAATGAATTTTCGTAACGATTGGTTCGTCCGGGGAAACCATAAACCATCGTAAAATCACCTTCCTTGATACCTTTATTAGAGATATTCAAAAACTGTTTTGGTTTGTAAGGCACATTGTCTTTCGAGTATGCAGCCGGAGCATTATCTTTATTGGCATAAATACGAAACATCGAAAAATCAGCTGTATGGCGTGGCCACATCCAATTATCAGTATCGCCACCAAATTTGCCAATATTTTGTGGTGGAGCCGCTACCAAACGGATGTCGGTGAACTTTTCAAAAACAAATAAATAGTAGGCGTTGTCTTTAAAAAATGATTTAACAGATGCCTCATAATGTGTGTCTTTTTTCGCATCTTTCTCTATTGATTTAAATATTTCAGCTTTTTTAGAATCAATATTCTTAGCGTCAACGCCTTCAAGTGCCTTATTTACCTTGTCTGAAACATCTTCCATACGCACTAAAACAGAAGCCCACATTCCTGCATTCTCTTTTTCTTCTGCAAATGATTTCGCCCAAAAGCCATTATCCAGAATATTATCCGCGGTGGTACTGTGTTTTGCTATGGCGTCATACCCGCAATGGTGATTTGTGAGAAGCAGGCCTTGTTCTGAAATAATTTCGGAGGTACATCCTCCATTAAACCAAACAATGGCATCTTTCAGGCTGGAGTGATTAAGATCATACAATTGCTCCGGAGTAAGTTTTAATCCCATTTTTTGCATCTGGGCATAATTATTTTTCAGCAGCATTGGTAGCCACATGCCTTCATCCGCAATGGTTGTTCCTATTGTTAGAATTGAAACGAGAAGTGCAATTATTATCTTTTTCATGAAATGGATTTTTGATTAAATAACGAATTTAGGTACAAATTTAGTGTTTCCATTTGATACTTTTATGATTGATCCCGGATAAAAGATAGTATATGAAGGCTTAATGAAGCCTGCAAAGGTCGTTTTATACTTAATAGTTGAGGTTTGTATGGGTAAAACGCTTAAACTTAACGAAAGAATACTGACCGGAAAATGTAAAGGCGAAAACCTTTCGTAAATGTGCTCGGGAAGGTTTACATATTGCAAGGCTCTTTAAAGTAATTCCATTAGTGGCGCGGGGCAGTGGCAATGTCATAATTTAAGGACTTTTCTGACAGGAACACCTGCCCAGGGGCTTCGAGAACCATAGACTTACCCAGCTCCGGTCATATTGAGCCTGTGGAAATATGTGCGATGGCTTTTAACATAATGACGTGTGGGCTAACGGGATTGAATCGGGAGTAAAACCATGGGCTAAATGCAAAATTAAAATCATTTTTTTATATGCCATATATTGTTAAATTTGCATCTTCTAAAAAAAACGATAAAAAATATTGATCATGAAAATACTAGTTTGCATAAGTAATGTACCTGACACAACTACTAAAATAAGTTTTACAAACAATGATACAACCTTTAATACGGCTGGAGTTCAGTTTGTAATTAATCCTTTTGATGAATGGTATGCGCTTGTTCGTGCATTGGAATTAAAAGAGACATTAGGTGGCAATGTAACCATCATTCACGTGGGTGGTGCTGATAGCGAGCCTACAATACGTAAAGGCCTGGCAATAGGTGCTGATGATGCAGTACGTATTGATGCTGAGCCAAGTGATGCTTTTGCTGTGGCAGAACAAATTGCTGCTTATGCTAAAGACAAAGGTTTTGATCTGATCATGGCCGGTAAAGAAACCATTAGCTACAATAGCGCAATGGTTGGTGGTATGCTGGCTGAATTATTGAATTTACCTTATATTTCTTTAGCAACAAAATTAGATATTGCCGGTTCAGTAGCAACTATTGAACATGATATTGATGGAGGAACTGAAGTTGTTGAATGTCCGTTACCATTGATCTTGTCAGCAAACAAAGGAATGTCTGAAGCGCGTATCCCAAATATGCGTGGTATTATGGCAGCCCGCTCAAAGCCACTTACAGTGGTAGCTCCAATTGCTTCAGATAAACTAACAAACATTGTTTCCTACAAATTAACTGCAGGGCGTACTGATTGTAAATATATTGATGCAAGCACTCCTGAAAAACTTGTTGAGTTATTGCATACCGAAGCGAAAGCTATTTAGGATTATTGGATATTTAGATATTAGATGTTTCAACATCTAACATCCAATGTTTAACATTCAACGTACAACTAAAAAATTAAAAAACTCTAAAATTAAAAAACATGTCAGTATTAGTATATACAGAAATAGGAAAAGGCAAGATAAAAAAAGCTTCTTTAGAAGCCGTAAATTATGGCAGACGAATTGCAGCTCAACTGAACACTTCGGTAACTGCCATTATTGTTGGCGGTGATGCCGATATATCTGATCTTGGAAGAGCAGGTGCTAAAAAAGTTTTAAAATTAAAGAATGATAAACTGTCAAATTTTGATGGGAAATATTTAGCTGAAGCTATTGAGCAAGCTGCTAATGCGGAAAACGCTACCATTATTATTTTCTCTCACGATTTTACCGGAAAAGAAGTGGCACCACGTATCGCAGCCAAATTTAAAGCCGGAATTGTGGCAGGTGCGGTTGATAATCCTGTTATTTCAGGTGATTCTTTTTCTGTAATGAAAAATGTATTTTCTGGAAAAGCAACAGCAGTTTATAGTATCAATTCAGCAAAAAAGATCATTTCATTATTGCCAAATTCTTTCCCGGTAATATTAATGGATGAGACAGCTGAAGTAGTTGATTTTGCTGTTAATTTGGATAACGTTACTTCTCCTGTAAAAGTTAAGGAAGTTAAAAAAGATACTTCCGAATTAAATTTGCCGGATGCTGAGTTAGTTGTGTCTGCAGGTCGTGGAATGAAAGGACCGGAAAATTGGGGAATGATAGAAGAGCTAGCGAAATCACTTGGTGCAGCAACAGCTTGCTCCCGCCCGGTTGCTGATATGCACTGGCGTCCACACCATGAGCATGTGGGACAAACAGGAGTTGCTATCCGTCCTAATTTATATTTTGCTATTGGTATTTCTGGCGCTATTCAACATTTAGCAGGCGTTAATGGAAGCAAAACAATTGTTGTAATTAATTCCGATAAAGATGCACCATTTTTCAAATCTGCCGATTATGGTATTGTTGGTGATGCATTTGAAGTTGTACCTAAATTAATTCAGGCAATAAAAGATTTCAAAGCGAACCAGAATTAAAATTTCGGATTTCGGATTTTTGATTTCGGATTGATAACCATTAACTCCGCAATTTTGGCAATTCGCAGTCCGCAATAATTAGTATTAAGGGGATTTAAAAAAAGATCATTGTGAAAAAAGTTAAATTAGAAATTGTAGGACTATCATACAGCCAAACGCAAACTGGCGCTTATGCACTTGTTTTGGGTGAAGCCAAAGGTAAACGCAGATTACCTATTATAATTGGTGGTTTCGAGGCGCAGGCGATTGCAATTGAATTGGAAAAAATGACGCCAAGTCGTCCGCTCACTCATGATCTGTTCAGAAGTTTTGCGAAAGGATTTGATATCAACGTAAGTGAAGTGATCATATATAATTTGGTGGAAGGGATATTTTTTGCCAAACTAATTTGTGACAATAATGGTAAAGAAGTAGAGATCGATGCGCGTACTTCTGATGCCATTGCACTTGCTGTTCGTTTCAACTGCCCTATTAATACCTATGAGTTTATATTATCACAAGCAGGAATTATTTTAGATGAAGATGCTTTAGCTGCAGCAAACGACAATATATCACCGGGTGAAATGGTGGAAGTTGAAGAGACCGATTTCTTGAAAAAATCAAGTGAAGAACTAAAGCAAATGTTGGAAACTGCTTTGCATGATGAGGATTACGAGAAGGCATCAAAAATACGTGATGAGTTAAATAATCGCAAGAAATCATAATCGGAGTTAACTTGCCACGAATTACTCAAATTTAAGATCTGTATTTTTAATTTTCTTTGAATAATACTTTGTGGAATTGCTGCCATCCTTTCCGGAAATAAATATCTTAAAATTAGAACGCTATGAGTATTAAGTTTCGTCTTACTTTAATGAGTTTTCTTCAGTTTTTTATTTGGGGGGCCTGGTTAATTACCGTTGGAAATTATTGGTTTGCAACCAAACAGTGGAGTGGTGCTGAATTTGGTGCCATATTCTCAACATTGGGACTTTCTTCAATTATAATGCCTGCTTTAACAGGAATCATTGCCGACAAATGGATCAATGCTGAGAAATTATACGGGATTCTCCATATTTTGGGCGGTTTAATACTCTGTTACATTCCTCAGGTGGATAATCCAACTTCGTTTTTCTGGGTAATATTTATGGCCATGCTTTGTTATATGCCAACCATTTCCTTATCTAATTCTATAGCCTACACGATATTAAAAAACAATGATTTTGATGTAATAAAAGTATTTCCACCCATTCGTGTTTGGGGTACTATCGGATTCATTGCAGCAATGTGGATAACCAATCTTTCCGGGAATAAAGCATCTGCAAATATGTTTTACATATCCGCGGTTGCAGCAATCGCTTTAGGGGTGTACTCTTTTTTCTTGCCTAAATGCCCACCGCAAAAACTAATTTCTGAAAATTCAACTTTTATACACAAATTAGGTTTAAATGCTTTTAAACTTTTTGGTACTTATAAAATTGCTTTATTTTTTGTGTTCTCCATGTTTTTGGGTGCTGCCCTGCAATTAACAAACATGTACGGAGACACTTTTCTTTCCGATTTTGCAAATGTTCCGGAATATGAAAATTCATTTGTTGTGAAATATTCAACCATAATAATGTCGATCTCTCAAATTTCTGAAACCTTATTTATATTGGCAATCCCGTTTTTCTTAAAACGTTTTGGAATCAAACAAGTGATGCTATTTTCAATGATTGCCTGGGTGCTACGCTTTGGATTGTTCGCTTACGGTGATCCTTCGGCAGGTTTATGGATGATCATTATGTCCTGTATTGTTTACGGAATGGCATTCGATTTCTTTAATATTTCAGGATCCTTATTTATAGAAACTTCAACGGATTCAACAATTCGTTCCAGCGCCCAAGGCTTATTTATGATGATGACCAATGGTATTGGGGCTGTTCTTGGTAGTTCCATAAGTGGCTTTGCAATTGATAAATATTTCACTACAGGTGCGGTGAAAGACTGGCAATCGATCTGGCTTTCCTTTGCATTTTATGCTTTGATAATTGCCATTGCATTTGCAATTTTCTTCAAACACAAGCACAATCCTGACGAATTGAAAACTGTAAGTCATTAGTATTGTTGAATAAAGTTCAGCAAACGTATTGCCCCCACTTACAATAGGCAATTACAATCATTTACAATTATTTGTAATTAGATAAACATGCGTTTAGCGATATGTTATGCCTCATTGTTAAAAGACACTTAGTATTATGAAACAAATCAAAAAAACATTATTTCTTATTGCAATTGGAATTTTTTTCGTTCGTTGCTCAAGTGACGACAAGAGGTTATTACTAGCAGACAAGTGGTATACCGACACGAAAACCGAAATTCTAAGTCAATCATCCAAATTAAAACCAGACAGCACAACAATTGGATTTAACAAAGACAGTACATTTAGACGCGAACATTTATTTTACCAAGGAATAGAATTTTCAACAAAAGGTTATGAAAATAATTCCAATATAATGCGCTTAGAATTTTTTTTTAGCGCAGACCACAATTTTGAACTAAGACGAGAAATATGTAAAGACGGGAAATTTAGATTTGAGGGGATTTTTTATAAAGGAAATGCATTTGGACCATCGAGCTCCTATCATTGCAATGGACAATTAAGCTGTCAAGAAATTCGATTCAATGGGCAAGACATTGGAACTTGGAAAACATGGGATGAAGAAGGTAATATCAGAGAGGAAATAGATTACAAAAACCTTGAAAAACTTGACTCCTTGCCAATAATTGACAAACAATAGGTAGACATAAAAACAACGAAGGCATAACAGCACCCTTGCAATATGCTGGGCTTTGTGCAAGTTGCAAATGTTTATTAAATCGGTATAAATTTATTTCTAAACATTTGCTATAACCAGTTGTGCTTTTAATTTATATTTGTGGTAGCAGACAGTTTTGTGCTTTCTAAACCAGCACATCGCAAGGCTGCCAAACGTTGTGTGCCATTGTCCAATGACAAATACAGTTTCGACTGACTTTGCAAGTCGAAACTAACAGTTATAATAACATTTTAAATAAAAGAGAAAATAATGAGCATGGAATTAAAAAACAGATTACTGTTGGTTAGTCGGTATCATTTGTTTAATATTTTAATATTTAATTTGCTTTATAACATTGCTTCTGGTTTCTCAAGTTCTTTTGGCTATGCTTTGATTGGTTCATTAATGTTTAATGGACTTGCTGGCATTATGAATTTAATTATTGTTTTAGTTCTAGAAAAATTGAGAATAGAAAATAATCTAATTTCAAGTTTAATACTTTTTGTACTCTTTATATTTACGTTTGATTTATCTGCGGCTATTGTTGATCAGAGTTCTATTATCAAGTTGATTAATCTTATAACTCATGGAGAACGGACTTTTAGCCTGTACGCAGAAATCATTCTTACTTTTTCTGGAATTTTAGCTTTTTTTATAGCCATAAATTTTCCAGATAAGCGTGTCAAAACAAACTTGTAAGCGGACTTTGTTAAGCGGAGCAGTGTCACGACCAGAGTGTGTTTCGACCGTTAAGTTATTGAAAAAATATTACGGCTGATGCGTTAGGCCCATTGTGTGTTTGGACTTTAATGTAACGAAAAGACAAAAAATCAACAACGGCACACAACAAAAAATATGCGCTAAAAGGCGCATATTTAGCCGTTAGCATCTTATTGCTCGTCACTCTTGCTTCCTATCAGCTATCATTACTTGAGTTTTAATCTAAAATTATCGGTTAATAGTTTGTTAATATTATTAGCCCGTTTTACATATACCCCGAGTAAAAATCAAAGTACTTTTACATTGCATTTACATGCTGTAATTGTATTTCACATCTCTAAATATATCTTTCATGAATTACCTGATTAACTATTGGTGGATTGCTGTGCCCATCTTAATGATTTTGCTTTACAAAATTATTCTCCGCATTTTATTTGGAATGGTTATAATCCCTGAAGATAGAATTGGATTAGTTACTAAAAAATTCGTGCTGTTTGGTGAATTCAAAGAAATGCCCGATAATCGCATTATCGCTACCAATGGCGAAGCCGGGTTTCAGGCAAAAACATTAGCTCCCGGACTCTATTTTGGGAAATGGGTTTGGCAATATGAAATTATATTACAACCTTTCGTCATTGTTCCACAAGGGAAAATTGTTTTGATATTAGCGAAAGATGGTGCTGAAATTCCAACAGGTGCTATCTTAGGCCGCAAAGTTGATTGTGATAATTTTCAGGATGCAGAAAAATTTTTAAATTCCGGTGGACAAAAAGGGCGCCAGGCTGCTTATATAACTGCGGGATCCTATCGTATCAATACTCATTTGTTTTCAGGTATTGAAGCTGATATGATCAGTATCCGAGAAAGTATGGTAGGGGTTGTAACTACCCTTGACGGGCATCCAATTGAAGATGATCAAATTGCAGGTAAAATAGTAGAGGGTCATAATAATTTTCAAGACATTGATGCTTTTCTTAAAAATGGCGGAAACAGAGGTTTGCAGCCACAAATTGTTTTGGCAGGTTCATACAATATTAATCCATGGGCTCTAAACATTGAAGAGATCCCAATGACCGAAATTCCAATTGGTAATGTTGGAGTTGTGATTTCATATATAGGGCAAGAGGGAAAGGATCTGAGTGGTGATTCGTTCAAGCATGGTAATATTATGGAGAAAGGCTTCAAAGGCGTATGGAATATACCTTATGGGCCTGGTAAATATCCGATAAATAAATACATTATGAAAGTGGAATTAGTGCCAACTACTAATTTGGTACTTAATTGGGCTAGTGCCCGTTCTGAATCACATGATCTGGATAAAAATTTATCCACCATTACTGTTCGATCAAAAGATGGTTTCCCTTTTAATTTAGATGTAGCTCAGATCATTCACATTCCTTCGGCAGATGCGCCAAAAGTAATTGCGCGTTTCGGTAATATGAACAACCTTGTATCACAAGTTCTGGAACCCACTATCGGAAACTATTTCCGTAACTCGGCACAGGATAGCGATGTGATTTCTTTCCTTGGTACACGGAAGGAACGTCAGCAATCAGCAAAAGAACACATCTCAAAAGTATTGGAGCAATATAATGTAAATGCCGTGGATACTTTGATCGGAGACATTGTTCCACCGGCATCATTAATGAAAACATTAACCGATCGTAAAATTGCACAAGAGGAAGAGTTGACATTTGAGACTCAGAAGAAAGCGCAAGAGAAACGTCAGGGTGTGGAAAAAGAAACTGCAATTGCTGACATGCAAAAAGAAATTGTAAAAGCCCAGCAAAGTGTGGAAATTGCTGAACGTACTGCAAATGCTACAGTAAAGAAAGCCGAAGGTGATGCAACAAGCATAAAGCTTGCTGTTCAGGCTGAAGCGGAGACAATAAAGATGCGTGCAAATGCATCTGCAGAAGCAACAAGATACAAAGCGCAAGCCGATTCCGAGGCAACAAAATTAAACGCAAATGCTGACGCTGAAAAAATTGTAGTTACAGGTAATGCCGAAGCCGGAAAGATATTAGCGATCGGAAAATCAACTGCCGAAGCTTACCAATTAGCTGTGGGTGCAATGGGTGGCGATAATTTCACCAAGTACAAGATCACTGAAGAAATAGGTAAAGGGAAAATTAAAATTATTCCTGAAGTACTTATCAATGGTAGCGGTGGTGAAGCAAATCCAATGAATGGATTGTTGGGATTGAAATTAATGGAGATGATCGATGCTACTAAAAAGGATGATGGTGGGAATGCAAAAAAATAATTGTTAAACGCAGAGCTCACAAAGGCTTTTGAGTTTCGCAGAGAAAGTAAAAACTCTGTGAAACTCTTTTATCTCCGTGCTCTCTGTGTTAAAAAAAATTAAAAATAAAATACTTAAATTATAAATGAAACAATACCACGATTTAATGCAACATGTTTTGGATAAAGGAGCAACCAAAACAGATAGAACAGGGACCGGAACCATTAGTGTTTTTGGTTATCAGATGCGGTTCGATCTGCAGGATGGCTTTCCGATGCTGACCACAAAAAAACTTCATTTAAAATCCATTTTACATGAATTGTTATGGTTTTTAAAGGGGGATACTAACATCAAATATTTAACTGAAAACGGTGTTCACATTTGGGATGAATGGGCAGATGAAAATGGAAACCTTGGACCTGTATACGGATCTCAATGGCGCAGTTGGCCTACTGCCGATGGTCGGCATATTGATCAGATCACGCAGGTTGTTGAACAAATAAAAAATAATCCTGACAGCCGCAGAATGATCGTGAGCGCCTGGAATGTTGGCGAAATTGATAAAATGAAATTGCCTCCTTGTCATGCTTTTTTTCAGTTTTACGTGGCCGATGGGAAATTAAGTTGCCAACTATATCAGCGCAGTGCCGATATATTTTTAGGAGTCCCCTTTAACATTGCATCGTATGCTATATTAACTTTAATGATTGCTCAAGTTTGTAATTTAAAACCGGGTGAATTTATTCACACATTGGGTGATGCACATTTGTATTCCAATCACCTTGAACAAGCTAAACTTCAATTGACCAGGGATCTTCGTAAATTACCAACATTAAAAATCAATCCTGAAGTAAAAAGCATTTTCGAATTTAAATTTGAAGATTTTACATTGGAAGGTTATGATCCTCATCCACATATAAAGGCGGCTGTTGCTGTGTAGTCATTGGGTATTAGTCATTGGTCATTGGTCATTTGGGATTAGGTATTAGTTGTTAGTCGTTATGTTAAAAAAAATATTAACAAAATGAAGCAATATAGACTTGAAGAATTAGAGGTTTATCAATTATCTATGGAATTTGGCGAAAACATTTGGGATATTGCAATAAATTGGAGTTTTTTAGCACAAGATACTATTGGTAAACAAATGATCCGTTCTTCTGATTCAATTGCTGCAAATATTGCTGAAGGGTATGGAAGATTTCATTACAAAGAAAACAAACAATTTTGTTACTACAGCAGAGGTTCAGTTTTAGAAACTAAAACCTGGCTGCGAAAAGCAAATAGCAGAAAACTTATAACAGAAGATCAGCATTCATTATTTATAACAAAACTTGAAACAATTCATATCAAGCTAAATGCTTATATTAAATCTATTGGCAAACAGAGTTTGGTTCCATAATGACTAATGACTAATGACTAATCACTAATGACAATTAACAAATGACCATTTCAATTATAGTAGCTGTTGATGAAAACAATGTGATTGGGAAAGATAATGCACTCATTTGGCATTTACCTGCTGATATGAAATTTTTCAAAGAGAAAACCACAGGGCATTGTGTGATCACCGGAAGGAAAAATTACGAGTCTATTCCTGAAAAATTTCGTCCATTACCGAACAGAACTAATATTATTATTACCCGTCAAAAAGATTATCATGCACCCGGAGCAATTGTTGTTGGCTCGATTGACGAGGCAGTTGAAATAGCAAAACAAAAAAGTGACGAAGAAATTTTTATAATTGGAGGTGCTGAAATTTTTAATCAATGTTTGTATTCCGTTGATAAATTATATGTCACTAAAATTTATCATTCATTTGAGGGGGATGTGTTCTTTCCTGCAATAGATCCTGCTGAATGGAAAGAAACCGAGCGTAGAAAAGGTATTGTTGATGAAAAGAACAAGTATGAGCATGATTTTATTATTTATGAAAAAGTTCATTAAATGCGAATAGAATTAAAACAATTGGATGATGCATTTCACTTTGAAGCTATCAGTGAAACCGGGAATATTGCTTTAATGGATGCCGGAGAGAACATTGGTGGAAGTAATAAAGGAGTACGCCCAATGCAAATGCTTTTGATGGGTTTGGGAGGTTGTAGTGCAATTGACATTGTAATGATCTTGAAAAAACAAAGGCAAATAATCAGCGATTTTCAAATTACAATAGATGGAGAACGCGAAGAAGATAAAGAACCTTCCTTATGGAAAACGATACAAATACACTTCAAATTGAAGGGTGAAATTGATGTAGAAAAAGCAGAACGTGCAGTTCAACTTTCAATGGATAAATATTGCTCCGTTTCTAAAACCTTGGAAATAGCCGGAGCCAGTATCGCTTACAAAGTGAGTGTAAACGGATAAATCATAAAAGACGATTTATATTTTTTTTGTCTTTTCTTTCAAACCAAATCAGCCACAACCACTACTGTTTTTTACAAATGGCTTTGGTTATTGCAGTAATGAATCCCAGCCTTGTGCAGTAAGTGGGTGAGATGTTCCGCCTTTGGTAATTAAATTTATACCTTCTTTTTTGCTTGTCATATGGCCAATAACAGTAATATCAGGATTGGCTTTTATTTTAGGGAAATCAGATTGGTCAATAGTAAAAAGTAATTCGTAATCTTCGCCACCGCTTAATGCACAAACAGTAGGATCAAGATTAAATTCGCGCGCTAATGTATAAGTAGATGGATCGATAGGGATCTTATCTTCAAATAAGTTGCAACCTGTTTCTGATTGTGTGCATAAATGTAATATTTCAGATGCTAAGCCATCGGAAATATCTATCATAGAAGTAGGTTTAACTTTAAGCATTTTTAACAAAGGCGGAATGTCCTTGCGTGCTTCCGGTTTTAGCTGACGCTCCAAAATATAATCATAACCTCCCAAATCAGGTTGAACCCCAGGACTTTCCATGAAGATCTTTTTTTCACGTTCTAATAATTGTAAACCAACGTAAGCAGCACCCAGATCGCCTGTAACACAAAGTAAGTCACCCTCTTTTGCGCCATCACGGTAAATCAGTTCGTCTGCATTTGCTTCACCAATAGCTGTTATACTTATCACTAATCCTGATTTTGCGGTGGTGGTATCACCTCCAACAACATCCACTTTATATTTATGGCAAGCTGTCATTATACCGGAATAAAGCTCTTCCAGAGCTTCAACCGAAAAGCGATTTGAAACTGCAAATGAAACTGTAATTTGTTTTGGTATAGCATTCATTGCATATATATCTGAAACGTTTACCGAAACGCATTTAAAGCCCAAATGTTTAAGAGGTACATATGCCAGGTCAAAGTGTACACCTTCAACAAGCATATCGGTTGAAACAACCATTTGTTTGCCCTTATAATCAATAATAGCAGCATCATCTCCAATACCTTTGATTGAGCTTTCATTTTTTAATTCGATGAATTGTGTAAGGTGTTTTATTAACCCAAATTCACCTAAACTACTTAACTCGGTACGTCCTGTGTTTTCTAACATTTGATAATCCCTCTTTTGATCTCTCCCCAAATAGGAGAGGCTTGTTGTTTTTATACTGTTTTTTATTTTCGCCTCAACTTATAGCATTTTCGTCTTTGCGAGAAACTTAAAATTAAATAAATTTGATCTTCCGTGCAGCAAAGAAACACATTCGCAATAAAACTACTCCATGTCTGAAGCGTGAAATATTGGTGCTGCCATAAGTACGCTCTTTATATCGTATAGGTATTTCTACTATTTTGTGATTCAGTTTGTGAGCTCCAAAAATCAGATCATAATCACCAAAAGGATCAAAATCGCCAAAGTAGCTTTGATTTTTTACTAAACGATAATAATCTTCCCTGAAAATTACTTTTGTTCCACAAAGTGTGTCTTTAAATTTCTGTTCCAATAACCAGGTAAACGCAATACTAAAAAATTTGTTCCCCAATAGATTTAAAAAACGCATCGCATCTTTTTCCATCGGATAAACTAATCGGGAACCATTTATAAAATCCCCTTTACCCGAGGCAATGGCATCATAAAACTTTGGCAGATCTTCAGGAGGAACTGTTAAATCAGCATCCAATATCATTAAAATGTCTCCTGTTGCCATTCCAAATCCTTTACGCACCGCATCAGCCTTTCCTTTACCATTTTGCTGACCAATTTTTATGTCGTAAGAGCTTGAATATTTTTGAGCAATTTCCTGTATTTTGGTCCACGTATCATCAGTAGAATTTCCTTCAATAAAAATTATTTCGGTGTGCTTGCCGAGTTTCGGCATGCGAAGAATTGCATTTTCAATATTACCACTTTCATTACGTGCAGGGATAACAACTGAAACAGAATGTTTGTCTTCGTACTCTTCTTTCGACAGTGTAGAAAGAGGTTTGGCAAAGGTGTATATGTTTAATGAGAAAAAGCGGAAGAAAGGAAGTTTAGCTAAAAAACTGTTCAGGAAACTTTTGAGCAAAGGAATATTAAATGGAAATATCATTCGCTTTGTATTTCTATAAACATCAAAGCCTGCAATGTAAAGCAGGTTATTAATATCCGTTAATGATAGCCAGTTTTGTAATGGGGTAGGGGTTTTTAATCCGATTTTTTCAGCAAATTTCAAAAATGGTTCCCACAAATAATTGTAGTAAGTAACAATTATTTTTGTTTGCGGATGACATACTTTATGAAGTTGTTTAAACACTTCCTGCACATCACCAACAAAACCAATTAAATTGGAAAGTATGATCAGATCAAACTTCTCATCCAGCTGAATGTTCTCCGCTTCCATCACATGAAAATCAATGTTTTGAAATTTTTCTTTGGCAATAGTTATCATAGCCGGACTGAAATCGACCCCCACTTTTCGCTTCGCCCGCATGCCATTCAGCAGCTCACCAGTGCCGCATCCTACTTCAAGTATGGAGATATCTTCATGAGAAAAATAATCGCAATAATTGGTGATTTCGTTCCAGTAGTATGCACTAAAACCTCTTGGCTTTTTACGGCTTTGAGCTAATTTTTCGAAATATGCTTTTCTGTCTTCTATTTGATAACTCATTGTTAATTTAAATTTTAACTATTTCAATGGTTTGAAACATGCCTAATTGCCTTGACACCGGGTTTAATATCCGTTCCATAAAATTCCAAAAAGTAAATGTTCCTATCGGTACAAATGCTTTTCGGGATACACCACCACTTAAGAGATACATAAATGGTGTATGGTATTTGATGGATTCTATTTTTAAATTCGGAAATTCTTTTTCGAATCTTTTTTTATCGCGTTCAAAATAAATATAGGGCAACGCCTGATTAGATCCTGAAAGTGGACCGCTCGACTGTATTTCCCAATCGCCTTTTATATCAAAAGGTTCGTGATGAAAGGTTTTGTAGATCCATTTTCCAAACCAACTATTGGCAGGTTCGATCATAACAATTTTTCCTCCCGGTTTTAGTACTCGTTCAGCTTCCTTTAAAAATAAATGAGGTTTAGGGATGTGGTGAAAAACATTAAGCATAAAAATACCACTCAATTCATCTTTTGAAAAAGGCATTTCTTCAGCTGAAAATACCATGTCGCAATGCTCAAGAGGCATAATATCCGAAGTAATAAGTTCGGGCATCAGTTCTTTTAAAAAGCCTCCACCGGAACCAATTTCTAAAAGTTTGCCTGATGGTAAGTTTTTAGAAATATCAATAAAATCAGCATACCACTTTTCATATATTTTTTTTAAAAACGCTTTCGACACGATTATCTCACGGTGTTTAAGCGTGGTTTCCGGATCGTCCAAATGAGTTGCTATGTCGTATTTTATTGCCAATTACTTTAAAAATTAATTTCGTAGATAGTAGAAATAGTGTAATGTTCTGAATAGCGAATTAGTATTCGAAACTTTCTTTGCTTAAAACAACATTGTAATAATTTTTTTCATCTTCCTTTAATTTTAAAACCATTTCTTTGGTGAGAAGTTCCAATTGGTTTGGTGTTACCAAATAAATATTAAATTTTTCGGAAGTTGCGAAATCAACGATTTCAAGGGCAGAACTACCGGCTTTTTTTAATCCATAAGGCCATAGTTCTGTGATTATTTTTACGTGTGGGTTATTTTTTAAGGTTTTTTCCATGCCTTTTAAAGCAGCCATTTCAAAACCTTGAATATCCATTTTTATAAAATCTACCTGCGTAGTATTATTTGACAAGAGATAATCATCAATTGTTGTTGCATTGATCTCAATAACTTCTGCATAATCATCAACCGGATAAGTACGATGATCCACATTTAACATTTTAGAAAGGTAAATTTTTATAGGCCCTGTTTTATCAGAAACAGCTTTGTTAACCAGTTTTACATTTTTATTGGTTCCTAAATTTTGTTGTAAATAGTTGAAGTTGGTTGCTTCCGGCTCAAAAGCATGGACAGTGCCATTAGGGCCAACTAAACTGGAGAAAATTTGAGTGTAAAAACCGATGTTGGCACCAATATCCAATATATTAAAACCAGGCTTTACAATAGAACTGATAAGTTTTATTTCCCTGGCATCCTGTTTCCTCTTGAATACGGGATATATCAGGTTATACAGCGGAAAAGCATTTTTATAAAGAAACTTTCCAACCTGAATGGAGAATGATTGCGACATTTTACTATAATTTGATTACACAGACTTTCAAAAGATTACACCGATACAGTAAATAGCAAATATATGATTTTTGTTGATGCTTTCGGGGCTATGATATCAACTTCTTAATATCGCTTATCCAGGCTTGCAACAGGGTCATTTCTTCTTTACCAATCACATTAATATCAATTAATTTTTGATAACAGACAATTAGATTTTCATAAATATTTGTTTGTCCGGCCTTTAATTCAAGGCTTTGCAACTCTTTACAAATATTAAAATTGTTGGTATAGCCTGGGATCTCATCCTCAAAATCCTTCATCAGATTATGCTCATTACGTTGTTGCCAAACTGTTGGTTCGTGATATAAAATGCTCCATCCGCATTCCCAGGAAATACGCTGCGCAACATAGCTGCGCCAGATATCGGTCATTCTGAAACTGCAATAAGATGGCAGATACATTAATGCAAATGCCTCTTTGAACCAATGTGTATTTTGACTATTGAAAGGGCTCCAGGCGTTTTTGCCCAAAGCTAATCTCGCTTTTATTTCAAAGTCGATGGGGAGTGGATAGGTTAAACGGTAAACCGCATCCACATCCGGATTTTCATCTGCTAAGCCTTGCTGAATAGGGCAATTCACAGAATCGTATTTTAAAGAACTAAGTTCAATTTGTTTATTTTGTAATTCTTCTAATGGAAAACCACGTGGCCATATTTTGTGTTTGGTAAAATAATGATACACATTCACCCAGCCCGCATTTTCAAAGGCGTGGCTTTTTACTTCACGTTGTTTATCAGTCCAGAATTCATCGCGTGGGATATTATCATCATCTGTTTCAACTAATTCAGTTGCACCATTTTGAATGGCCAAAAGATAACCCAAATTTTTTCGTGAATAATGTTTTGTAGGTGTAATTTTTGCCAGGTCAAATGGTAATGTTGATTGGCGATCAATGCCCCAAAAATCACAACCTTCCAATTGAAAATCAGTTGGAGATTTAGTATCACCGATCACAATAAATTCAAGATTCCGCTTTTTACATTCTACCGCAAACGAATTTAAAATAGGGTGTTTATCATTAGCAATGGAAGTGATGATAAGTGATTTGGACATATTTTATTAATTAAAAAATTTGTTAATTTGAAAATTTGAAAATGAACCTGTATGATAATCAATCAGCTGATTGGGACATCAGCACATCAGCTAATTAGCAAATCAGCACATTCATTATAGTGTTGGCCTCTTTCCTGCTAATCTCAAAAAGAAATAATAAAATAAAGTTTGATAGGCATTTTTTATTGCATTTTTTGAAACTCGTGGTGATGGTGCCTGGTAATGTATTGGCACTTCAAAGATCCTTCTTTTGCGCAACAGGTATCTCAATTCGGTTTGATAAAAGTGAGCTTTTGATTTAAAATCATGATTAATGATCTTACCAACTACATCACGATGAAACCCTTGGTATCCCGAGGTCATGTCATGCAATTTAGTTCCTAATAATACATTTGCTAAAATAGTTCCAACCTTAGAGAGCATCCTTCTTTTAAACGGAGAGTCTCCCATCGAGCCACCATTGATAAAGCGGCTTCCAAAAGCACACTCATTCCCTTCGTTTAATACACGAAGGAACATTGGTATTGCACGTGGATCATGAGAAAGCCCAGCATCCATTTCCACAACAATATCATGTCCTGCCTCATAGGCTGCGCGCAATCCTCTTACATAAGCATCCACAACATTTTTATTTTCAGGTGCCCAAATAGTCACATATCGGCTATCCGCAGCTGATAGGGCCTGGCACAATTCCAATGTCCTGTCTGTTGATGCTTTATCAATTACAAAGTAAACATTCCCCGGATTCAACTCATTGATCACAAAATTGAGCATTTCAATAAATGGCCTGAAATCATCCTCTTCATTTGCCATCGGCACAACTATCGCCCAGTTTTTGTAGTAAAACATTTGTTATATTTTCAAATTAATTTTTTTTCTTCGAACCTTTTGGAACCAGGTTTGCTGCGATTTTCGTTTTCAACAACAAGAATTTTTTTTCAAAATAATTGTAACTTACTATAGAAATTAAAATTGTTAAGCCGAAGGCTGTGATCGCTTCTATAAATATCAATTTTTTATCAGGGACCGTGACACTATAACCAAGTTTCATCATCACATAAACAACAATAAATAACGCGATCATGTGAAAGCAATACAATCCATAGCTAATTTTTCCTAAGTAAGTAAACAACTTAATTTTTCCAATTTTAAAAATGGAGCGTTCTGCAAAAATCTGTTCCATCATTACAAAAGCAAAAAACAATGAATACACTACAGGCATAAAGGATCGCCAATATTGTTGCGGACGAGGTTTAATACCATTACTATGGAAATTAATTTGTTTCAAATACTCGTTTTGAGTAAGTTCTAAATGAAAAAAGTCCATCCGCAAAGCAATCAGCGTAAAACCGGTCAGGTAAACAAGGATTATTACAATCGGATTTAATTTCCTAAAAAAATCTATAAACTTTTCTGAACCACATAGTTTTGCAAACAAAGCACCCATTGCCAGATCGGATAAACATGAAAAAGTATGGTAATGTTGCATCAGGTTTTGAGTTTTTCCGGCCATACCAAACAAACGGTAATAAATTGAAAAAGCAATGAGGGCAATAAATAATTTTGTTAAATGTTTGCGAGGAATAATTAACAACAGTAATGGCCAGAATAAGTAAAATTGCTCTTCAATAGAAACAGACCAAAGAACTCCAACTATAGCATTACTAATTCCATTTTTTACATAATCGAAATTTCCAAGAAAGAACATGTATAAGTTCTTATTCATTATGGTGGTGGAGTTCGAAATTGGAAATCCTGCTGGTAAAGCAGTTGTAAAGAGAGGAATTATTGCTAATCCAATAAAGAGGACCAAGAAATACAAGGGCCAGATTCGTAAAACACGTCTCAGATAAAAAGAGCGAACATTAATAGTGGCATGCTTTTCCTTTTCTTTTAATAATAAATAGGTAATTAGGAATCCGCTTAAAACAAAAAAGAAATTTACACCCAGATCCCCATTCAATAAATAATCAGTTTTGATTTTATTTATTAGCGGATTAACCGTTTTGTGTCCTAAACAGGCAACAACGTGATTAACGAAAACGAGTAAAAAAGCAATAAATCTTAGGCCATCTAAATTAGGAAAGTAAGTGGCGTTTTGCTTATTAAGATCTGTCATAAAGTCAATTCTGATTTTTGGAAATTATTAGGCAAAAGTATAGTAATTATTAAAATAGCGCCAATTCTTTTGTAATTCCGCCATCAAATCGACTATAATCGATAAAAAACCTCATGGAAATCGTCAATAATATTTGCTAAAATACCATTTTTTTGGTATTTTTGTACTCACTTTAGATTTAATCTAAATAAGGATAAAAATACAACAAGTATAATAATAAGGATAAAAATGATAACAGTTTCAGAAAACGCAAAACAACATGCCTTGGATCTAATAAAAAATGAAAATCATCCGGAAGGAACTTTCATTCGTGTTGGAGTGGATGGTGGTGGGTGTTCAGGACTTTCCTACAAATTAGAATTCGATAGTATCGTAAAAGATGGCGATCAGATCTTTGAGGATAAAGGAATAAAGATTGCCGTAGACAAAAAAAGCTTTTTATACTTAATAGGCACAGAGTTGGATTATGCAGGGGGCTTGAACGGAAAAGGATTTGTATTTAATAATCCAAATGCAAGCAGAACTTGTGGTTGCGGAGAATCATTTGGAGTATAGAAAGTAAATTATAAAGAGAATTAAGTCAAAATTCAAAAGATAGAATTAACTTTTGACTTTTTACTTTTGACTTATAACTTAAAGAAATGGCAAACGAAATTTTAGAAGAGAAAATCAACGAGGAATATAAGTACGGTTTTGTTACCGATATTGAAGCTGACAATGCACCGAAAGGTTTAAATGAGGATATCATTCGTTTTATATCTAAAAAGAAAAACGAACCCGATTGGATGCTGGAATATCGTTTAAAAGCTTTTCGTTATTGGTTAACATTGGAAGAGCCTCATTGGGCACATGTGTCTTATATAAAACCTAACTTTCAGGATATTATCTATTATTCTGCACCAAAACCCAAAAAAGTTTTGAATAGTTTGGATGAAGTAGATCCCGAATTATTAAAAACATTTGAAAAACTTGGTATTTCTATTGAAGAGCAAAAACGACTTTCAGGTGTTGAAAGTAGAATTGCTGTTGATATTATTATGGACAGCGTTTCTGTGAAAACCACTTTCAAGGAAGTTTTATCTGAAAAAGGAATTATCTTTTGTTCTTTTGGTGAGGCAGTTCAGGAGCATCCTGAATTGGTAAAAAAATACATGAGTACGGTTGTTCCTTATACTGATAATTTTTATGCCGCATTAAATTCAGCGGTTTTTACAGATGGTTCCTTCTGTTATATTCCAAAAGGAGTTCGCTGCCCGATGGAACTTTCCACTTATTTCCGGATCAACTCGGCTGGTACAGGTCAGTTTGAACGTACTTTAATTATTGCTGACGAAGATTCTTATGTGAGTTATCTCGAAGGTTGTACTGCGCCTATGCGTGACGAAAACCAATTGCATGCAGCAGTAGTAGAACTCATCGCTCATAAAAATGCAGAGATAAAATACAGTACTGTTCAGAATTGGTACCCGGGTGATAAAAATGGTAAAGGTGGTATTTTTAATTTTGTAACGAAGCGGGGAGTTTGTTTAGAAGATAATTCTAAGATCTCCTGGACACAAGTAGAAACAGGCTCTGCCGTTACCTGGAAATACCCTTCTGTAATTTTAAAAGGTGATAATTCTGTTGGTGAATTTTATTCAGTTGCCGTTACAAATAATTATCAACAGGCTGATACGGGCACTAAAATGATGCATCTTGGAAAAAATACAAGAAGCACTATTATTTCAAAAGGTATTTCAGCAGGCTTTAGTAATAATAGTTACAGAGGCTTGGTTCGTATTGCAAAAGGCGCTACCAATGCCCGTAATTTTTCCCAATGCGATAGTTTATTAATGGGCGATAAGTGCGGTGCACATACCTTTCCGTACATCGAAATTAAAGATAAAACCGCAGTGGTAGAGCATGAAGCAACCACTTCAAAAATTGGTGAAGATCAATTATTTTATTGCAAACAACGTGGCATCGACAATGAAAAAGCGATCGGATTGATCGTGAACGGATATTGTAAAGAAGTATTAAATAAATTGCCAATGGAATTTGCTGTGGAAGCGCAGAAGCTATTGGCTGTGAGTTTGGAAGGAAGTGTAGGTTAATTTTGAATTTTCCGGAGTCGTACTTGTTTAAAGAATAGATACGAATTCCTATTATCTAAAAAATAATTATTGAACCAATAAGTTTTCAAAATTTTCTTTAAAATATATATCAATCCTATAATTAATACCCATGATGAAACATACTTTTTTCTTCTTTTTTCTCTTGGTTATTTTAACACCTAGCCAGGCAAGCCCTGGAAAATTGAATGGTTATAAACTAATTCACTCCTATTCCATATCTGAGTTGGATTCCATTTGGAAAAACAAAAAGATCAACAAATTCATGGCAAAGATCAGTTATCCCATTGATGTATTTGAGGTGATCTATGAAACCTCCTGGCATGATGGGACATCGGTGGAAGCTTCCGGAATATTTTTTCTGCCCAGGGAAAAAGGTAAAGAGTTCCCGATGATATGCTATCATCATGGAACGCAGACAATAAAAGACCGGAAGATCAAGTTTGAAGGAGAACAGGCTATTTGTACGGCATTTTCTACTAGTGGCTATATGGTTGCTTTCCCTGATTATATTGGTATAGGAAGCGGCCAAAAAACTCATCTTTATCTGCATGTTGAAACGGAGGCCGCAGCAGCAATAGATCTATTACGCGCTGTAAAAGAACTGATCGTGAAGGAGGATGCTAAGCAGAGTAAGTATTTATTTTTGGCAGGCTATTCTCAAGGTGGTCATGCAACTTTAGCTACCCTTAAAGTGATGCAGGAAAAATATCCAACTGAATTTAATGTAACGGCATCAGCACCTATGAGCGGTGCTTATGATCTGGGAGGTGTGCAAAGTGAAGTGATGTTTAAACCCTATTCTCATCCCGGTTATTTACCTTATTTAATGTATTCATACCAGGAGGTATATAAATGTTTTAAAGATGAGAACTGTTCTTTCAAAGCCCCTTATGCGGCTATGTTACCGGCATATTATGATGGTAAACACACCATGAGTGATATCAATAAAGTAATGCCCGAAGTACCTAAAGATATATTGACGGATGATTTTTTACTGGGCTATGCTAATGATGAAAAGCTTCCATTTAAGTTAGCAATTGCTGAGAATAGCGTGCACAATTGGAAACCGGAAACACCTGTACTTTTTTGTTACTGTAAAGCTGATGAGCAGGTAAATTACAAAAATGCTCTTATAGCATCTGATGCTATGAAATTAAAAGGTGCTGAAAATATTAAACTGCGTCATACCAGCCGTAAAATGGGGCATAAGAGTTGTGCAGTATTTTCTTCTGTTTATGCAAAAATGTATTTCGATAGTTTTGTTAAGGGAAGCAAGAAGGGCCGGAAAGGTCCATTAATAAACAGAATGGCCTTGTCATTGGCTAAAATGAAAGTGAAGAAGTAATTGAAATGTTACAATTTTTTAAGTTCTTACTACAACAATAAAAAAAATAAACTATGTTATCAATAAAAAATTTACATGCTTCAATTGACGGAAAAGAAATTCTGAAAGGAATTAATTTAGAAGTTAAAGCGGGAGAAGTACACGCCATTATGGGACCCAATGGCTCGGGTAAAAGTACCTTGTCGGCCGTACTTGCAGGCAGATCTGATTATGAAGTTACCGAAGGTGAAGTGACTTTCAACGGTAAAAATTTACTTGAATTATCTCCTGAAGATAGAGCAAGAGAAGGAGTGTTTCTTGCTTTTCAGTACCCTATTGAAATTCCGGGTGTAAGCAATGTTAATTTTTTAAAAACTGCAATAAATGAAATTCGCGCATACAAAGGCTTAGGTCCGATGGAAGCGAAAGATTTTTTAGCGATGCTGAAAGAAAAGCAAAAATTAGTAGAGCTGGATGTGAAACTTGCAAACCGTTCTGTTAATGAAGGTTTTAGTGGTGGAGAGAAAAAACGCAACGAAATATTTCAAATGGCAATGCTTGAACCAAAACTTGCAATACTTGATGAAACCGACAGCGGGCTTGATATTGATGCCTTACGCGTTGTTGCAAACGGAGTGAATAAATTGAAATCAAAAGAGAATGCAACAATTGTAATTACGCATTATCAGCGTTTGTTGGATTATATTATTCCTGATGTGGTTCACATTCTGTACAATGGCAAAATTGTAAAATCCGGACCTAAAGAATTAGCCCTGGAATTGGAAGAAAGAGGATACGATTTTATTAAAGCGGAAGCTCAATTATAGATTTTTTTTACCGCGCACAGTGTTCTACAGGCCATGACTGACCAAGCGCGGATCACCACATTGAGCCTGTAGGAATATGTGCGAAAGCATTTGATGCAAAATTAAATATGGAAACCATTACACAAAAAAATACACTAAAAGACAAGGTAATTTCTGAATTCGAATCCTCAAAAAATTCCTTGTTCGGAAACACTTTACTTCGCGAACAGGCTATGGAAAGCTTCTACAAGCAAGGGATTCCAAGTCGTAAGCATGAAGAATATAAGTATCTGAATATTGATCTGATACTTAAAGGGGATTTCTCTTTAGCATTAAATAAAACACTTGATCGCAAACAAATTGCTCATTTGGAGATTTTAAATGATGCTTATGTTATCACTATTGAGAACGGTGTTTTTATTGAAGAATTATCAAAATTACAGGATCTGCCAAAAGGGTTGATCATTTGTAGTTTAGCCAAAGCCTCAAAAGATCATTCATCTGTTTTTGAAAAACAGTATGCCCAAAGTGCTGATGTAAATGCCGATGCTTTTATTGCATTGAATACTGCAATGGCCAAAGATGGGGTGTTTGTTCACGTGCAAAGAAATACATTAATTGAAAAACCTATTTATATTATTCACGTTTCATCTGCAATTCAAAATTCAATTATTAATCCACGTAATTTAATTGTTGTGGAATCAAATGCACAAGTGAAAATTATTGAATCGTATGAAACAGTTGATTCCACTGCTAAAGTATTTAACAATGCATTGACAGAAATTGTGGTAGAAGAAAGTGCCGTTGTGGATCATTATAAAATTCAGGATGAAAATAATTTTGGTTATTTGCTTAATACCACACAAATAATTCAAAAGGGGAAAAGTGTATTTACTACGCATACTTTTACTTTAAGTGGCTCGTTGGTAAGAAACAATTTGAACATTGTTTTGGATGACGAAGGCATAGAATCAAACCTGAATGGCTTGTATTTGACCAATGAGAATCAGGTTGTAGATAATCATACTTTGGTAGATCATCGTAAGCCAAAATGCAATAGCAATGAGCTCTACAAAGGTATCATTGATGGGAAATCAACTGCTACTTTTAATGGTAAAATATTTGTGCGAAAAGACGCTCAAAAAACAAATGCTTTTCAATCAAACAAAAATATTTTGTTGAGTGATGATGGAACCATCAACACAAAACCTCAATTGGAAATTTATGCCGATGATGTAAAATGTTCGCACGGCACATCAACCGGTAAATTGGATGAGGAAAAAGTATTTTACCTTCGTGCCCGTGGCTTGAGTGAAACAAGTGCTAAGAAATTACTGATGCACGCATTTGCTTCTGAAGTAGTTGATACTATTAAGATAGATGCGCTTCGGGATTACGTTGAAGAAAAGATATCGAAACGATTTGAGTAGTGAGTTGCTTTTGTTGCCACGAATTTCACGAATTTACTTGATAAAAATTTGAGTAAATTCGTGAAATTCGTGGCTTATTTATTTTCAGATTGATTTTATGTTTTTCAAAAATAAAAATCTCCTTTTACTTCATTTCATTGTTTTTATTTGGGGCTGGTCCCCGATACTCGGCAAACTCATATCCGTTCAGGCTTTTCAATTAGTATGGTTTCGGATGTTACTGACGGTTATGGCAGTTTCTGTTTATCTGTTTATCATAAAACAAAATGTAAAAATTGCCCGTAACGATGTTTTTAAACTCGTTGGAATAGGCACAGTCATTGCTTTTCATTGGTTTTGTTTTTACCATGCAATCAAAATTTCCAATGTATCGGTAACCCTTGTTGCTTTTGCAACCGGTACTTTATTCACCTCCATCATTGAACCCTATTTTTATGAGCGTAAAATAATCCGTTACGAATTAGTTTTCGGAATGATTATCATTGGGGCCATTGCAATTATATTTAAAGTAGAAACTCAATATGCAACAGGGATCATTTTTGGTATTATAGCTGCATTGACCGCTTCTTTTTTTACGGTCATAAATAGTTTGCTTGTAAAACGTATTCCTGTGCCGGTGATCACTATATACGAATTGGGTGGAGGATTCCTGTCTCTTTCCCTTTATTTGCTGTTCACGGGGCAGTTAGATCACAATTTTTTTGAAATAAGCACTGCCGATTGGCTGTGGTTACTATTGTTTTCGGTTGTAGGAACTGCATTTCCATTTATTGCAAGTATTCATGTAATGAAAAAAATTAGTCCATATACGATGACGCTTACTATAAACCTGGAAACGATTTACGGTATCATTATCGCTTATTTCATCTGGGAAAAAGATGAGGCGATGACACCCGGTTTTTACCTCGGCACCTTAATTATTCTCGCCACTATTTTTGGAAATGGTATATTAAAGAACTATTTAAAAAAGCAATAAAAATCCCTTATCATTTGCCTTAGCGCATTTCCCGTAATCTTAGGAATAAGATTATTTATTGCATAATTCACAATTTAACATTCAACATTCAACATTTCCTTAGCATTTATCTTAACTTTACAATTCAATTTTATACGATGATAACTCAATTATACTGCAATAGCCTTACGCAATTTTCAAGATATAAAACGCGTGTTGTAACCATTGGTGATGTCCCTTTGGGTGGCGATAATCCTATTCGAATCCAATCGATGACTACAACCGATACAATGGATACTATTGCCACTGTGGAGCAAAGTATCCGGATGATCGATGCAGGTTGTGAATATGTACGTATCACAGCACCCAGTATTAAAGAGGCGAAAAATTTAGAGAACATAAAAAAAGAATTACGTGCAAGAGGTTATACTACCCCATTAATTGCCGATATCCATTTCACCCCTAATGCCGCTGAACTGGCTGCCCGCATTGTAGAAAAGGTAAGAGTAAACCCCGGCAATTATGCCGACAAGAAAAAGTTTGAATCCATTGATTATACCGATAACGCTTATGAAATTGAATTAGAGCGGATCCGCGAACGGTTTACACCACTAGTTAAAATTTGTAAGGAATACGGAACTGCCATGCGTATTGGCACCAATCATGGCTCTCTGAGCGACCGTATTTTGAGCAGGTATGGTGATACTCCACTTGGTATGGTAGAGAGCGCCCTGGAGTTTTTACGTATCTGTGAAGACAATAATTATTACAACATTGTGCTTTCAATGAAGGCAAGTAACACACAGGTGATGGTTCAGGCCTATCGCTTGTTGATTCAAAAAATGCAACAATATGAGATGAATTATCCTTTACACCTTGGTGTTACCGAAGCAGGTGAAGGTGAAGATGGCCGTATTAAATCCGCGGTTGGTATTGGTACATTATTGGAAGATGGAATAGGGGATACGGTCCGTGTTTCATTAACCGAAGATCCCGAATTTGAAATTCCGGTTGCAAAAGCATTGGTTGAACGTTATTCGAACAGGGCTTCGCATAGACCTATCTTAGAAATTCCCAACATAGAACTATCAACTAGCAACAAACAACCAGCAACTAATAACTCTCAACTTCCAACTTTCGAACTACCCTATTCCCCTTATGATTACAAACGCAGAGAAACCCACGAAGTTATAAATATGGGCGGACACAATGTCCCTCGGGTAATAACTGATTTTAGTGGAAAACAAGCCATTACTCCTGCCTCATTTTTTGCCGTTGGCTATAATTATTCTGTACCATTGGATAAATGGAATTTAACGGATCAGGCTTGTGATTATATTTTTGCCGGTGATAATAAAATAGATTTTCAGATACCCGGTACATTAGGATTGATATACAATTCAGCGTTTTGGCAAGATTTGGAGGATACAACAAGGTGTTATCCATTATTTTCTGATAATGAGTTTTTTACCACAGTTAAAAAGTCAACTGAATTGAATTTTGTAAGTGTTGACATCGATTTTTTGATCCAATATTTCAACAGTTCAACATTTCAACCATTCGACAATACGGTTGTATTTGTTTTTGAAACGTCCAATGAACACGGAATGGCAGAGCAACGCAGAATGTTCATTGAATTGATGAATAACAATTCTAGTGTTCCGGTTATTATAAAACGTAATTATAGTAACCTTTCAGAAGAGAAATTTCAATTACATTCTTCCACTGATATAGGCGCATTGTTTTTAGACGGATTTGGTGATGGAATATGGATTAATCAAAATAATTGCACCTCTCCCAAAAATGTAAATGCCACTTCTTTTGGCATATTACAAGCCACTCGTACCCGCATCTCCAAAACAGAGTATATTTCATGTCCATCATGTGGAAGAACACTTTTTGATCTGCAGGAAACAACCGCAAAGATCCGTAACCGCACCGACCACCTAAAAGGTGTTAAAATTGGTATTATGGGTTGTATTGTAAATGGCCCGGGCGAAATGGCTGATGCCGATTATGGGTATGTTGGTACAGGTGTTGGGAAAATTACTTTATACAAGGGCAGAGAAGTGGTAGAACGTAATATTGGTTCTGAAAAGGCTGTGGATGCTTTGGTTGATTTAATTAAGAAATATGGGGATTGGGTGGAGAAGGTGTAAGGTTATGTGTTCGATTGAAAATAATTTTTTTAAAACATTAAAATGTTTATAATGAACATAATTTGATTTTATTGATTATAAAAATTTAATTTCACAAACTACTATGGAAAGACATTGGTTTTTATATAAAAATTGCACCTCCCTTGAAATAAAAAAATTTGTCAGCATTTCAGATAATAAAATTGTAAAGTCAGTTTTGATAGATGATATCAATATGATCAAGAGTTTGATGGAGCGTATTGAGAAAATCCCAACAAATGGTGAGATGATGATTTCTTTTGGTGCCAAGGCTGAACAAATTAATCTTTCGTTTACCTGTGAAAAAAGGATTCAAAAAATAGAGATTTATCAAAAAAGGTTCAAAACACCATCAACTGGTTTCAATATTGGAAATAGTGAACTTGAATCAGGTTTGTACCAAGATATCGATGCGCTGCTTTTTCCTGATTTTAATAAGATTACTTTAAAAGTAGAGGATCTGGAATTACCTTTTCATGGTTTTTCAGTTACTTACAAAGGCGGAGAGTCTATTGACGGAGCCCCAAGTACCAGTTCGTTCACAAAAAATAAATTCCTTATTAAGGAAAAAAATAAAAAGGAGCAAATAGTTGAAATTATATCTGGACAATTGCCCCCCCAGCCTATGAAGATAGAAGTCAATGGTTCTCAAATCATAATTTTAACTTATCAAACCAAAAAGTTGACAAGACTTTACCCAAATTATTTTGAGATCATCAAATGAAAATGATATATTTATTTGATTGTGCTTAATGGAGGTTGACTGTTAATTGATACCCCTTAGGCGCTAAGCTGAAGCGATGGAAGTGTGTGGGGGCTTAGTGACATTCGCAATGAAAATCTATCAGGACAAAAAAAATTCACGGAGGAATGAATTTATTTTTTATTCGTTTTTTGCCACCTGTAATTTTATAATTTTGTTTAAGAAATTGGCCACATCGCTTCGCAAACCGTTAGGCCCAGAAATACCAAGATTATTACCGCGATAACTCAACACTCCTATCTCTCGCCTTAACAATACCTTTCTGAATATTTTCTCCAACTTGAGCCTCATTAAAAATAGTAAGTGCAGCTTCCGTAGTTCCTCCTTTTGAAGCCACCGCTTTTATTAATTCATCCAGTGATTTATTGGCGTTATTGATTAAATGGAAAGAACCCAACATGGTTTGTTTTACAAACATTGCGGAAGTAGCTTCATCAAATCCCATTTCTTTTCCGGCTTCTATCATGTGTTTAACAACATAAAAGAAATAAGCAGGTCCGCTACCGCTCAATGCAGTAACAGCATCTAAAAGGTCTTCATTTTCAAGAAATACACACCTGCCTGTTGTTCCTAATAAATTTTCTGCTTTTCTGATTTGTTCAATAGGTACGGCTTTATTTGCCGTAAAAGCGGTCATTCCCATTCCTAATTCAGCAGGAGAATTAGGCATTGCACGTATAATATTTGAATTATTTAAAGCTGCTTCTATTCTTGTTAATTTCATTCCGGCCATAATGGAAATAATACATTTTGCGGAATGTAAAATGGGTTTTAATTCTGTTGCAAGTTCATCAAAATCCTGTGGCTTCACGGCAATAATGATAATATCGCTTTCAGCAATTTTAGGGTCATTCACAACAGTTACTTCACCAACATTGAGTTTTAGTAATTCCTGTTTTCTGGTCTCGTTTTTTTCGGCAAGCAATAAATTTTCTTTCGAAACAATATTATATTTAAGGAATGCACGGGCATATATCAATCCCATATTACCACAGCCTACAATTGTAATTTTCATATTTAATATATTTGGAAATTCTTAAAAAAAGCAGAGCTAACCTTATGGTTAGCTATACTTGATCTTAACTAATTTCACAAATGTAAATTAAATGTGATAAACTTTATTGCAAATGTTAAATTTAATCTGAAAATTCTAATACTGTTTTTGTAATAAAGGAATTCCATAATAATTGTAAACAGATTCCACATAAGCCTCATCGATTGGTTCATCTGTAAAGTATTGCGGACTGTTTTTTATTTTTTCTACCGTTGAATCAATTAGTATTGTTGCATTCTCCCATTGTATTTCTTTTATTAATTTGGATAATACAGGAACAAACTTTGCCGGAGGGGTTAGAAGGGCATCAACAACAATAAAATTAATTTCCCATGTAGTGTCGTCAATTAAAAAATCGTTTATTTTGCCAACTTCACCATTATTGGCTTTTACTTTGTAATTTATAACCTCCTCAAAGCTTCGTAAATGCTGATCATCATTATTAATACTTCCAACATTAAAGTCCTCGGTCCTATAATCTTTCCAGGAATAATGTTTATTCAATTCCATTTCCTGCTGGCGTGAAACAGGTTTTTCGATATCTATTTCAGGACTATTCTCTACCTGCTGGATGTTAAGATTAACCGGAAGTATTTCCTTATTCCAATCAGATGGTACTAATGCCTGTGTAGATATCAGAACCTTGCGTTTAAAAAATAAACTACCGGTTTCAACAATTAAATAACGGATGGTCCGGGTTTTATCGTCAAAATAAAAGTCTTTTACTTCTCCTATTTTCCCGTCTATGGTTCCTAGCGTGTAACCGATTATTTTTTTTACATTTCGAATCATGATCTTGCTTATTTGTATTTTGCCGGTGATTACTTTCTTTTATTAATTTTTTTTCATCGATTGTACAATGTTATTAACCTGCTTTCTAAAAAAAGTATAAAAAAAACATGCCATAAGTTAAATCTGCGTTGTAGTCAATGTGATTTTATTTTTATGAAAAAATGTTTTTGATAAAAAAAGGAACGGTTTGTTTTTAATTTACAACCTTTGCTTCTGAAATTATAAACAATGAAACAATACACCCATATACTTTTTGATCTGGATGGTACCCTCACCGATCCACAGGAGGGAATTATTAATTCCATACAATTTGCATTAAATCGTTATGGAATAAAAAGGGAAGACCACGAATTGCTCCATTTTATTGGACCGCCATTGCATAAATCATTTCAGGAAATTTTTATAACCGAAGAAAAAGCTTTTGAAGCCGTTGCTGTATATCGCGAATATTATTCGGTAAAAGGTAAATTCGAAAATCTGTTGTACAATGGTATTCCCGGACTGTTAGAACATTTGACCAAAAGCAATAAGACACTTTTTGTTGCTACTTCAAAGCCTACTGTTTTTGCCGAAGAAATTTTACATCATTTTAATATTCATCATCATTTCAAAACTATTATTGGTAGTAACTTAGATGGTACACGAACAGAAAAAAAAGATATTATCCAGGAAATTGTAGATAAGAACTCAAACATAAATTTAGAAAATCTGGTAATGATAGGTGACAGGAAATTTGATACCATTGGTGCTAAACATTTTGGGATCGATACAATTTCTGTTACTTATGGATATGGTTCGCTGGAAGAATTACAATTTGAAAAGCCTACTTATATTGTGAATGAAGTGAGTGCTTTAAAAAAGTTGTTAATATGATTTTATTTTTACCGCTAAGACGCAAAGGCGCAAAGTTTTAAGTTTTTTTTCTGAGCGTCTTAGCGCCTTTTCGGCAAAACCTTAAAACATCCATGGCTTCTTAATTTATACACGCGATTTTTTCTCTCTTATTTCCACCTGCCGTTTAATACTTTCTTCTAACGAAATAAATGTTTCTGTCCGTTGAACACCTTTAATAGGCTGAATATGTTCATTTAATACCTCACGCAGGTGTTGGGTGTCCCTACAAATTATTTTGGCAAACATGCTGTAAACGCCCGTTGTATAATGCAATTCAACTATCTCCGGGATTTTTTTCATGCGTGAAACACAATCATGGTATTCAGAACCTTTTTCAAGAAATATCCCCAGGAAAGCACAAATGTCATAACCGGCTTTGAGTGGATTGATCTCAAGATGAGAACCAACCACCACACCAAGTTCCGTGAGTTTTTTCATCCTCACATGCACGGTACCTGCTGATATAAGGAGGTCTTTGGCAATTTCAGTATAAGGAACAGTAGAATCTTTAATAAGTATGGAAAGGATCTGCCTGTCTAATTTATCAATTTGAAAATTTTGAGCCATTTATTGCGGTTTAATTTATGACAAATATAATAAATTGATTATTATTTTATCGAATTAATAATAATACTTTCATTTTATTACTTTTTTGATACTTATTGAGTTTATTATCTAACTTTGCAACCGATAAATCGAACCATAAATTAAAAAGCAATACTATGTGTGGAATTGTAGGAGTATTTGATCTGAAAGTAGATTCTAAAGAGTTGAGAACTCAGGTTCTTGAAATGTCAAAAAAAATCCGTCATCGCGGACCGGATTGGTCAGGGATCTATTGCGGAGAAAAAGCAATATTAGCGCACGAACGACTTGCCATCGTTGATCCTCAGTCAGGAGGGCAACCCTTATTCAGTAAAGATAAAAAGTTGGTTTTGGCCGTTAACGGTGAAATATACAATCACCAGGAATTAAGGAAGCAACTGGAGGGTGAGTATGAATTTCAAACTAAATCCGATTGTGAAGTTATTTTGGCTTTGTATCGCAAAAAAGGACCGAAGTTTATAGAAGACTTAAATGGAATATTTGGTTTTGCGTTGTATGACGTTGAAAACGATTCATACCTGATCGCACGCGATCATATTGGAGTTATACCATTGTATATCGGTTGGGATAAATTCGGCAATTTTTATGTTGCATCAGAATTAAAAGCACTCGAAGGTTATTGTAATAAAATTGAACTTTTCCTTCCCGGTCATTACTGGGATAGTAAAGAAGGTGTAATGACAAAATGGTATGAACGCGACTGGGTTGAATTTGACGCGGTAAAAAACAATCAAACAAATATTGATCTGATACGTACTGAGTTAGAAGCATCTGTTCACAGACAATTAATGTCGGATGTACCCTATGGTGTCCTGCTTTCGGGTGGTTTAGATTCTTCTATCGTTTCTGCGATCGCAAAAAAATATGCAAACAAACGTATTGAATCCGGTGATACACAGGATGCATGGTGGCCCCAATTGCACTCATTCGCTGTTGGATTGATCGGTTCCCCTGACCTGATCGCTGCTAAAAAAGTAGCAGAGCATATTGGAACCATTCATCACGAAGTTCATTTTACAGTTCAGGAAGGTTTGGATGCAATCGCTGATGTTATCTATCATTTGGAAACGTATGATGTAACCACTATTCGTGCTTCTACACCTATGTACTTGTTGGCAAGGGTAATAAAATCGATGGGTATAAAAATGGTTCTTTCCGGTGAAGGTGCTGATGAGCTTTTCGGAGGTTATTTATATTTTCACAAAGCACCAAATGCAAAAGCCTTTCATGAAGAAACAGTAAGAAAATTAAGCAAATTGCATTTGTATGATTGTTTAAGAGCCAATAAAGCGCTTGCTGCATGGGGGGTTGAAGGCAGAGTTCCTTTTCTTGATAAAGAATTTATGGATATTGCCATGCGTTTAAACCCTGAGGATAAAATGGCGAAAGATGGTAAAATGGAAAAATGGGTTTTACGTAAAGCCTTTGAAAGCTATTTACCTGCCAGTGTTGCATGGAGACAAAAAGAACAATTTTCAGATGGTGTAGGATACAATTGGATCGATTCCTTAAAAGCTCTGGTTGCAACAAAGGTAACTGATGAGCAGCAATTGAATGCTAAATTCAGATTCCCGATCAATCCTCCAATGTCGAAAGAAGAATATTATTATCGTTCAATTTTCTCAGAACATTTCCCATCTGATTCAGCAGCATCGTGTGTGCCTTCGGTTCCTTCCGTTGCATGCAGTACTCCTGAAGCGCTTGCATGGGATGCTTCTTTTAAAAACATGATAGACCCATCGGGGCGCTCTGTTAAAAGCGTTCATGTGGAAGGATATAAATAGTTTGGAGTTTCACTATTTAATGAATTCTAAATTTAGGGTGATGATTTTCCTGATAAGGAATGTTTGATAACCAATAATAAATATAAAAGGGTGCAATTTTTTGCACCCTTTTTATTTATATATTTTTAATGAAATTAACGTTTGGCAGTGTTCATTTCCGGAACAGCTCCAATTTGCTGCAACAAACTCATTTGATCGAACTCGGTCCATTCTTCTACAATTTTACCATTTACAATTCTATCAATTGTTGTAGTTGTTAATTTAACTTTTTTATTACTTGCCGGGAACCCCTGGAATTCTCCTTTGTGAGTTCCGCTAAAAGTAACATATGTACAAACATATTCACCTTCTGCAATTTGAAGATCAACGTTTACTTTCGAATCCGGAAAGGCCTTAATATAATCAGTGTTCATCTTTTTATAGTCATCATAACTCATCAGCCCCGTTGTTCCGGGAAAGTGCAGTTTTACGTTACCCTGATCGTATAGCGTATCAAGAATTTTCATGTCATTTTTTTCGAACACTTCAAATGTTTGGCGTACAATTTTTTTGTTGCTTTCTAATGTTTCTGATGTAGTACTTTTTTTGTTATTGGTTAATGTTTCTGTTGTCATTTTTTTTTGATTTTATATTTTCCTCTTCATAATATTTCATTACAAAAGGGAAGCGGATTACCTTTTGTAATGATTATGAATTACAAAAATGTGCCAACCGGTTTTATAACTATGCAATGGAAATGAGAGGATATGAACCCGTTAAATCGTGGAAATTTATCTACAAAATGAAAATGTTTATATCCTTATTAATGAATTTTTAAATTACTAATACCGGAATTATTTTCTTAAGAATAAACTTGAATTTATTTTAAAATTTCTCTGCTTTCTCAAGCATCTCATCTGTAAAAAGTAAATGTGTAACAAAACAAAATGCTTGCTTACCAAAGTCACAGGCTTTTATGGTTATTGGTATTGCCCCTAGGAAAGGGCATGTAGGGCTTTGGGTTATTAATGATTACTTTACAATCGAAACAGTACCAACATAAGAGTGATGCCCTCCCTTGTAGTCTTTTGTTAGTATCTTCCAGACATACACATCAATCTGAGCAACATCTTTTCCGCCATTGGCTCTGCCATTCCAGCCTTTTGCCAGATCTGTAGTATCATAGATAAGATTACCCCAACGGTCGAAGATCATCATTTTAAAATTATCAGGATCAATACCAACACCTTTTGGCAAAAAAAGATCATTTATTCCATCAGGATCTGATGGAGTAAACGCATTTGGCGCGAAAAATATATATTCGGGAATAACTTTAACGGTGTTGTAGGCCGTATCGTAGCACCCAAAATTATTATGAACCACCTGTTGCACAATATACGAACCCACATCAGGATATGAGAATGACGGGTTTTGTAATGTATCTGTATATAAACCCACAGGAGCTATGTTGTAAATAAAATCCCAGTACCAATTTGAAGCTCCCAATGATTGATCCGTAAAGGTCACCAATGGTTCAATTGTAGTTGGCTGTAAAGGCAAAGAAGTAAAACCTGCAGTGGGAGACGGGTAAACATCAATAAACTGGTTGGTGGTGATTATAGAAACACATCCCGAATCAGTA
Source organism: Bacteroidia bacterium (assembly GCA_030654175.1). GTDB lineage: Bacteria > Bacteroidota > Bacteroidia > 2-12-FULL-35-15 > 2-12-FULL-35-15 > 2-12-FULL-35-15. The sequence goes on along the minus strand of JAURXZ010000016.1, from coordinate 117,718 downwards.
GTAACGGTAACTGATACATCGTAAATGCCCGGTGTTACATAAGTATGAGAGAGCGGATTACCTGTTTGTACAGATGTTCCATCACCAAAGTTCCAGGTATAAGTAGTTCCAATATTACTGATCCCGGTGAATTGTGCTGTAAAGTCATCACAGCCGGCTGTATCAGGAACAGTCATAAATGAAACTGCCAGCGGATTAATAATAACAGTTGCTGTATCTGTAACTTCGATTGAACAACCAATATCGTTAGCAGTAACAATATAATTTACCGAAGTACCGGCAGTAGGGTAAACCGTTTGTGATTGTGTGGATGAACCATTATTCCAGGAATAAGTATATGGTCCACCATTACCACCAGTTGCAGTCGCATTGATAGATACAGAATCCCCGTTACATAGAGAAACATCTGTTGCTGTAACTGCAATTTGAGGATTAACGAATACCGTGGTAATAGTTGGTGGCGAAGCACAACCGTTAGAATCTGTTGCAATAACCGTATAGGTGGAAGTAATTGTTGGTGTAACAGGAAATGGTCCTCCGGTAGTATCGAAAGAAGCAGGAAGCCATGAATATGTATAAGTTGGTGGTCCGTTAGGTGAATAAAGCGGAGTTCCACCAGATCCGGCACCATATATCTGACCAAGTTGTCCGATACAGATCGTATCAGTTGGACTTGTAATAACCTGAACAGGTGTGGGTTGTGGAATTAAGATATATCCTGTAGCAGTACAATTATTTTGGTCCTTCACGATAATAGTAAAAGGTCCGGCTGGTAGTGCAGAAGCTGTTTGTGATGTCTGAGCACCCGGTCCGGTCCATGAATACGTATAGAGAGGCTGGCCTCCGCTGGCAACAACAGTGGCAGTGCCGGTAGAAGTACCATTACATATAGGTTGTGTATATGAAATGCTATTTATTGATGGTCCGGAAAGATCAAGTATTGTTGAACTCCCTGTTGCAATACAACCATTAAAACCAGTGACTGTTACGTTATAAGTACCCGCAATTACATTTGTAATAATTGCAGTGGTTGATCCCGTTGGAGTCCATAAATAATTATAGGGAGCAATGCCACCGGTCACACTCACTCCCGCACTTCCATTGGGGTTACTACAGGTGCTGGGATTTGAATTAGCCGTTAAAACCAACGGTGCAGGCTCAAGTATGTTAAAACTTACTGTTTTGGAACAGCCATTTAAGTCCGTAACAGTTACCTGATAAGTACCTGCAAAAAGGTTTGTAATCATTGAACTTGATCCAACCGAAGGTACCCATGAGAAAGTATATCCCTGGGTTCCACCGGTAGCACTGATAGTTATCTGACCATTATTACCACCATTGCATATTACATTTGTTAAAGAAACAAGGGAGATGCTGATTGGGGCAGGCTGTAGTATTTCGGCAATGGAAATACTTGTGCAAGCTTTTGCATCAGTAGTGGTTACTGAATAATTTTGAGCACATAATCCTGTGGCAGTAGATGAAGTTTGTGTTCCCACATCATTCCAAAGGTAGGTGTATGGTGCATTCCCTCCATTAGCAAGTACTGTGGCAGATCCGTCACAGGATAAATTACAACTGGCATTTATAAATGATATGATACCTGTGTTCAAAGGTGCAGGCTCGTTGATTGTTACGGAAGCAGATCCTGTACAGCCAACTGAGTCAGTAACGATAAGGGAATAAATCCCCCCCGCTAAGTTATTTATAAAAGTGGTGTTCATGCCACCGGGAGCCCAGTTGATAGTGTATGGCAGGATGCCCCCTAAAATACTTCCCTGAGCACTGCCATTATTTGCACCATTGCATGTAATATCTGTACTGGTAGGTATTGTGACCACTGGGGCATCATTATCATTTACGTTTGCAATTTTTGTAATGCTGCAACCATGGGCATCTGTTATTGAAATGGTATAAACTCCTGCATTTAAAGCGGAAGCACAACTTGTAGTTTGTATTGCCGGATCATTCCATAAATATACAAAAGGAGGGAAACCACCGATGACCTGTGCGCATGCCGCTCCATTTGCTGTTCCACAATCCGCGTTGGTTGAAGTAGAAACAGCAAGAAGTGTTGGTTCAGTGATCACTACCGAATTGGTGGCAGCACAACCATGGGAATCTGTTATCTCTAGGTTCTGGATGCCCGCACAAAGTCCAGTAGCAATTGCATTGGTTTGTAAAGAAGGTGTCCACATGAATGTATAAGGCCCCGTACCTCCTGAATAAACAGCAGTTGCCTGTGCATCACAAGCATTAAAGCAGGATACATTGGTATTGTTAATAGTAGCAGTAAATGGATTTGGTTGAGTGATAACTACGTTAACAGTCGCAGTGCAACCATTACCATCTGTAACAGTAGCCGTATAGGTGTTCGCACAGAGGTTATTTACTGAAGCTCCTGATGTTCCACCGGGATTCCACAAAAAGCTGAACGGAGCTGAACCGCCAGTTACTGCTGCCAATGCGAATCCGTCACAGGCACCATAACAGGACACATTTCCTGAAGAGCTGATGTTAACTGTTAATGCAGCAGGACTTGTTATAGAGGCTGTTGCGGTTGCGCTGCAACCATTAGCGTCTATAGCTGTTACCGTATAAGTACCGGCACATAATGAGGTGGCCGTTGGAGTGGCCTGGGCATTAACATCATTCCATAAATAAGTAATAGGGCCGGTGCCTGAAGATAGACTAACGGTTGCTGTTCCATTGCATAAGCCGCTGCAGGTAACATTTGTTGTAGTTGTATTTGCTGCAATTAAAGGGGGATTATTGAGCGTAACGTTTGTAACCGCAATACACCCGTTTGCATCGGTTACCTGCAAAATATAGGCACCGGCAGCAAGTCCTGATATGGTGCTTGTAGTTGCGCCACCGGGCGACCACAAATATGAATATCCACCTGTTCCACCGCTTACAGTAGAGGCAATTGTTCCGTTAGAAGCTCCAAAACATACCGGGTTAGCAGATGTAATTGTGGTTGTAAGCGCTAACGGTTCTGTGATGATAGCTGAAATTGTTGCAACACAGCCATTAACATCTGTTGCAGTAAGTGTAAATGTTCCTGCTGCGAGGTTAGTGGCAGTTGGAAATGTTTGACCGTCCGACCATAAATAGGTATAAGGATTTGTGCCGCCACTAACTGTTACCGTCACATTTCCATTATGTTGGTTTTTACAGGCAACATTTGTAGTACTGAATACAGTAGCAATTGGCCCTGCGAGGTTATTAACCGTAACCGGTATGTTTTGAGAACATCCGTTTAAATCAGTCACTGTTGCAACATATGTATTTGATGCAAGCCCTGTTACAGTTGCACTAGTTTGAACAGGAACTGTGCTCCATGAAAAGGTATATGATCCAACACCTCCTGTTGCCGAAACTGTAGCGGAACCATTTGAAAGGTTACAATTAGCATCAGCATGGGTTTCGGTTAATACAATCGCCACAGGTTGGGTAATACTTGTTGTTTCCATTTTTGTACAACCATTCGCATCAGTAATGGTGCAGGTGTATGTACCGGCAGTCAAACCACCGGCTGTCTGGGTAGTTTGTGATGTTGGAGACCATAAATAAGTATAGGGAGCAGTTCCCCCTATCGCATAAACAGTTGACAAGCCATTATTCAGGCCGTTACATGTAAGATGCACATTTGTAAATAAAGCAGAGATAATAATTGGTTCTGTAATAACAATACCGGTTGTGGCGATGCAGCCATTCCCATCAGTAACTGTAACCGTTTGCAGCCCCGGAGCGAGGCCGATGGCAGTAACTGTGGCCTGGCCGGAAGGGATCCATGAATAAGTATAAGGAGGCGTAGCTCCCGTGCTCATTGAAACAGTTGCATTTCCATTATTAGCACCTGTACATGTTACATTGTTACTTGCAGAAATGGAAGCTGTTCCACCAGAATTAACACCAACAACAACAGGTGCAGTTTGCGCACACCCATTAGCATCTGTAACAAGAACTGAATAGGTCCCGGCAGTTATGTTATTTGAGGTTGAAGTTGTTTGTCCGCCCGGAGTCCATAAATAAGTATAGATCGGTGTTGCACCCGAAGCAACAATAGTAGCAGAACCATTTGATGCGGTACATGTGGCACTGGTTGATGATGATGACAATAATAATGCCGTTGGCTGAGTGATGGTAACCGAAACGTTTACAGTACATCCGTTCGCATCTTTAATAACCACCGCATGAGATCCTGCAAGCAAATTAGTAAATGAAGGATTACTTCCAAATACACCTCCATCTATTGAATAGGTATAATCGATAGTGCCGCCACTTGCAGTTACGGCAACTGCACCATTGTCTCCTCCGAAACAATTAACATCCGTTTGTAAAGTGATAACACCTGTAAGTTCTGATGGTTGTGTTATTGTAATTGTTATGGAAACTGTACATCCATTGCCATCTTTTGCCATTACTGCATAAACTCCTTGTGTCAATCCACTGAAGGTTCCGCTAGGTCCAAAAACTCCTCCATCTATTGAATAGCTATATGGTCCTGTAGAACCACCGGCTGTGATTGTTACGCTACCATTATTCCCATCCTTGCAGCTAACATTTGTTTGAGCGGTAAGGGAGGCGGTTAATCCGCTCAGGTCGTTAATAGTGACTGATGTAGAAAATGAGCAGCCAAAAGCATCCTGAACGATCACAGGGTAAGTATTTGCAGCTAATCCATTGTAAAGAGTCGAACTTGTGAAAGTACTGCCATTTACTGAGTATGTATAAGGAGCTGTACCTCCGGTAGTGGCACCCATTGTAACGGAGCCATTGCTTGCCCCACAAGAAGCATCTGTTGTTGAAGTGGCTAAAGCAGTGGGACCGGGAGTATTAATTATAACAGGATTAACAGTAAATGTACATCCGTTGGCATCTTTAACTATAACAGAATAAGTAGTTGCAGCCAAACCGGTAAAGCTGGAAGTGGAAGTAAAGCCCCCTCCATTGAATGAATACGTATAGGATGGAGTACCACCTGTAGTGGCGCCAATGGTGATAGTTCCGTTGCTGCTGCCACAAGTAGTATTAGTGATACTGGTTGCAAGGGCAGTAGGTCCCGGTGTGTCGGTTAGCGTTGCTGAAGTAGTAAAGGTACATCCGTTATTATCTTTAACAATAATTGAATAACTGCCTGCTGCTAAGGAAGCATAAACAGTAGTTGAAGTGAAGGGACTTGCATCGAAAGAATAAGTAAATAAGGAGGTACCACCGGTAACAGCTCCCAGAACAACAGATCCAATGGAATTACCACATGTAGTATTTGTTAAAGTTGTTGCAATTGCAGTAGGTCCCGGAGTATCAACTACGGTAGCGGTAGTATTGAAGGTACAACCATTGAAATCTTTTACGATCACATTATAGGTGCCGGCAGAAAAACCGGAATAGACCAAAACAGAAGAAAAAGCACTTGCATCTACAGAATAGGTAAAAGGTCCCGCCCCTCCGGTAACCGTCCCGATATTAATTATACCATTTGCGGCACCACAAGTGGAGTTGATGGTAGTAACTGCAAGTGCAGTAGGCACAGGGAAATTAGTAACAATTACAGAGGTTGCAAATGTACAACCATTGAAATCTTTTACAATAACATTGTATGTTCCGGCAGGCAAACCCGGGTAATTTAATGTAGCAGTATATCCGCTTCCATCAAAGGAGTAAGTATAAGGACCTGTTCCACCGGTAACAGTGCCAATGGTAACAGTTGCATTGCTTGAGCCACATGTTGAATTTGTTGAACTTACTGCTAGTGCAGTAGGGCCGCTATTACTACTTACAAAGGCAGAGGTAGTGAAAGTGCAACCATTTGCATCTTTTACTATAACAGTGTATGTGCCTTCCGAAAATCCATTATAGTTTGTTGTTCCATCAAAAGAACTTCCATTTACAGAATAAGTGTATGTAGGGGTACCTCCGGTAACACTGCCAAGATCAATATCTCCATTACTTGCTCCACAATTGGAATTATTGGTGGTTATAACAATAGCAGTAGGTCCCGGTACATCAACTACAGTAGCTGTATTGCTGAAAGTACAACCATTCGCATCTTTTACTATAACAGTATACGTACCTGCAGCATAGCCTGGGTAACTTGTTGATGCACTGTATGCACCTGCATTCACTGAATAGGTATATGGACCAATACCACCAGTTACAGCGCCTATATTAATTATTCCGTTGGAGTTACCACAAGTGGCATTAACATTGCTAACAGCTAAAGCTGTGGGCCCCGGAGTATTAGCAATAGTAGAAGAAGTGGTATAGGTACAACCATTGGCATCCTTTACAATAGTTGAATAAGTGCCTGGTGCTAAGCCGGTATAACTCACCGTTGCGGAAAAGGCGCTTCCATTGAATGAATAAACATAAGTGGCCGTACCACCGGTAACAGCACCAATATTAACAGTACCGTTTGAATTACCACAGGTAGAATTAATAGTGGAAGTCGCTAAGGCCGTTGGCCCGGGAGTATTAATAATAGTAGCCGTTACAGAAAATGGGCAACCTTGTGTTTCTTTTACAATAACTGTGTATGTTCCGGCAGCAAAGCCTGTATAACTCGTTGTGGTGGTAAAAGCGCTACCATTTACTGAATAGGTATAAGGGCCCACTCCTCCTGTAACCGCCCCAATATTAATAGCACCATTGGATGCACCGCAGGTGGAATTTACAGTAGTTACTGCCAAAGCTGTTGGACCTGGCGTAGTGGTTATGGTAACAGTGGTGGTAAAGGTGCATCCATTAGCATCTTTTACAATAACAGTATAAGTTCCGGGGGCCAAAGCGGTATAATTTGTTGAAGAAGTAAATCCACTTCCATTAAAAGAATAGGTATAGCCGGCAGTACCTCCGGTAACAGCCCCGAGTGTGACTGATCCATCGTTTAAACCACAGGAAGCGCTTACAGGAATTGTAACAATGGCGGTTGGTGTCGAATATATGGTAACAGTAGAGGTGGAGGTGGAGCTACAGCCACCGGCAGAAGTAACAATATGGGTAATTGAATAGGTTCCCGGACTTGAATAAGTAACTCCGGCCTGATTATTAGATATCGAAGTTGCCGGATTTGCTCCGCCACCACCAAAGTTCCAGGAAAAGGTATAGCCTGAAGCGCTGGACCCTGTATTTGTAAAAGAGAAGCTATTACCTGCCAAACACTGGTTTGGGCTTTGTGTAAATGTGGAAATTGCTGAAGGCTGAATAGTGATCGTATATGTTGCCGGAGGGCCTGTACAACCGTTAAGTGTTGGTGTAATGGTGATTGTAGCGGTTATCGGGCTTGTTGTTGTATTTGCAGATGTAAATGAAGGTACATTTCCTGTACCGCTTGCAGCAAGGCCTATTGCTGTATTTGAATTTGTCCAGGTGTATGAAGCACCTAAAGGGGTACTGGATAATACAGTGGCAGCTACTATTGTTCCGGCACACTGACTGATATTGGCCGGTATTATCAGAACAGGTGATGGTTTAACAGACACGATAACCTGATCGGTTGATACGCAACCGGTGGCAGTGTTAGTTGTTGTAATTGTATAGGTGCTGGTAATTGTTGTTGATCCTGTATTTGTTAATGTTACAGTTGGATTTGCCGAAGTAGTGCTGCTTAAACCTGTACCCGGTGTCCATAAATAGGTATTTCCTAAAATAGCTGCAGCTCCCAGTGAACCTGAAATTCCGGAACATAATGAAATGTCTGCGCCTGCATTTGATACGGGTAATGGAGTAGTGGAAACTATTACTGTATTGGTTATAGCACAAAGTGTGGCTGTATTGGTAAGAGTGACTGTATAAGTTCCGGCAGCTAATCCTGTTGCGGTTTGTGTTAATTGTCCGCCAGGAGCCCATGAATAGGTAAAGGTTCCTGCTCCAACCGGTGTAGCAGTTGCGGTACCTGTAGATTGTCCAATACAAGTGGGGCTGCTGGTCATGGTTGGTTGGCAACAAGCGCCCTGGGCGGGCAAAACTAATGCAGGATCGCCAGTACAACCAGTACTGTACCATGAACCGGATTCCCCATCACCACTTGTGTTTACTGTTACACTCAGATCGGATCCCACAGCGCAGCCGGGATCAACCGTTAAATTCCAGCAAAAGGTCCAGCTTTTTCCTGCTCCACTGCAATTGTCCCCAAAGTTGTTTGATGCGTCAGTGGCTCCTGAAACTGTTTCGAAATAAAAGCCCGGTCCGAAAGTAGTACCTAAACCCGTATTGGAGTAGATCCAAGCCCCATCATAACCGGTAATACTCTGACAGGTTGCAGCAGGTACAGTACCAGAGATTGTCCCTGTCCATCCTGCACCCATGGAGATCTGTATCCCGTGAAACCAGTTGGTATTTTGCTGGCTCCAGTCCGAAACCGTATAACAAAAAGTAACAACCTGTCCGGGAAGATAGGCGCCTAAAATGGGAGTAGGGCTTGCAGTTATAGAAGCAATAGTATTACAATTATTACAATCGATATCATTATCTACAGATAAATTGAAGTTACCACTTCCGGTAGAATTATTTCCACTAACCTGTATATAATAGGTTTGACCAATAACAATTTGAGTAAAGGAAGCTGATAAATTTCCGCTTGTGTTTCCGATCCCGCATCCCCATGCCTGTAAATTAGAGCATGATCCTGTCCAAAGACCAATATTAGGTGTTGCTAGAGCCGGAGTACCGGGTGTAATAGTTACATTAACTGTTGTTCCTGTGGCAACAAAAGAATACCATACATCAAGAGCAGGAGCCGCCTGATCGGCTGATCCGCTCTGGCAATTAAGTATTGAAATAGCAGGGTTTGTAGCAGTTGCTCCAATAGTTGTTCCTGAAACAGTAACAGGTGCGCCATTTTGGAGTCCACCACTGCAGGATCCGGTTGTAGGTAAAGACCCTAAACTTTGAGCAGTATTACAATTATTATTAGCCGGTTGGGCAAATAAATTGAAATTTACAAGCAGAATTAATGAAATAAGGGTAAAGAGTAATTTTTTCATTCATATATTTTTAATTTGATGATTTATTAATTTGATAATTTCAGTAGCACCTTTTCAAATTAACAAATAAGCAATTATTAAATTAGATTTTTTAGTGATGCTTGGCAGAAGACGTATGATATTCAATTATAAAATTATTAGCCCCTAAAGCAAAAATTGGCTCCTGGCGCGAGGCATCAAAATTTTCAAGATAGTCAGATAAAATAATTAAACGGCCACTTTTCGAAATTTCGGAGGCAGAAAACAATTCCACTTTAACTCCGGTTTTAAAAACCACTGTATATCGCTTATTAAGCAGTCGGTGATTGCTCATGTCAGAATTATTCAAGGCATCAATATAGGGCTGGATATCTGTAACACTGCCCTTATCAATAATTATATAAGTTTGTCCTTTCGCTTCTTTTTGATCCTGTATTTTGACCTTAAAAGTGCTATTGTTTTCAGGTTTTGCTACCAAGGCATTATTGTTAAAGCCCAATAATATTAATATCATTAATAAAAACAGGGAAGGCAATTTTTGCATAAGATATAGTTTATAGTTTTAATAAATTGACCAAATTGTTTGGCTTAACCTCAAAGTTAAGCTCTATTAGATGCTTTAAGTTTGGATATGGTTGCATCATATCTCAGGATAAAGCGGAAACATTATTTCGCTATAGAAGCTGAGATTATAAATAACATGCTAAATGAGAATCATATTGTTACTTCGTTCCTTGAAATTAAATATTTTTCAAGGTATTTTCCACTTTCTCCAGCATCTCATCTGTAAAATCCAAATGTGTAACAAAACGAATTGCTTGTTTACCAAAGCTGGTAGCCTTTATATTGTTTGAGGCTAGCTGTTGCAAAAATAGATCCGGTCTTATATTTTCTTTCAAATTAAAAATTATAATATTGGTATCTACCGGTAATACACTATCAACATAGTCTAATCCATTAATTACTACACTCAATTGTTTCGCCCGTTTGTGATCTTCTTTTAAACGGGTTAAATTATTATCCAATGCATAAATACCTGCAGCAGCAAGGTAACCGGCTTGTCGCATTCCTCCACCAAAAACTTTACGCACTCTTCGTGCTTTGCGGATGAATTCTTTATCGCCCAGTAAAAGAGAGCCTACAGGTGCACCCAAACCTTTGGATAAACAAACAGAGATAGAATCGAATAATTTTCCAATATCTGATGGAGTGTAATCGTTTTCAATAATGGCATTAAAAATCCGTGCGCCATCCAAATGGTAGTTTAACTTGTTTTCTTTACACACATTTGCAAGTTCTTGCATTTGTTGAAGTGAATAATAACTGCCACCCGCTTTATTGGCTGTGTTTTCGATGCATACAAGGCTGGTTCGTGTTAACCAGTCATAATTCGGATTTATATTTTCCACAACTTGTTGTGCAGAAATTTGTCCCCGTACGCCTTGTAATAATTTTGCCTGCGCACCGGAATTAAAAGAAATTCCTCCGCCCTCGTAATTATAAATATGTGCTGTAGCATCACAAAGCACTTCATCACCGGGTTGAGTATGTAATTTGATCCCTATTTGATTGGTCATTGTTCCTGAAGGGCAAAACAATGCTGCTTCTTTGCCAAATAATTTTGCGACTTTTTCTTCCAGCGCATTAACAGTTGGCTCTTCACCAAAAACATCATCACCAACTTCCGCATTGAACATAGCATCTAACATGCCTTTTGATGGTTTCGTGACCGTGTCGCTTCTTAGATCTATTATCATATTTTATTAGTATAAACCACTTCGTCTCCTTTCCTTTTGGGAGGGCCGGTGGGGCTTTTATTTTTTTCTAACGATCATTAAACCATCCCTTACAGGCAACAGCATGTGTTCGACACGATCATCATTATGGATTTTTTTATTGAACGCGTCAATGTTTTTAGTATCTGTATCCATTTTTTCGGGAGCATCCAATACTTTACCGCTCCATAGCACATTATCGGCTATAATGTAGCCCCCGCTTCTAACTTTCTCAAAAACCTGATCGTAGTACGTGGAATAATTTTTTTTGTCAGCATCAATAAAAACCAGATCAAATGTTTCCTTGATAGTTGGAATAATTTCTACGGCATTACCAATGTAATAATTGATTTTATTGCTTAATCCGGCCGCTTCAAAAAACTTACGAACCAGCAATTCTAATTCCTCATTAATGTCGATAGTATGTAATTTCCCATTCTCCTGTAACCCTTGTGCAAGGCAAATACCCGAATAACCGGTATATGTTCCGATCTCAAGAATTTGTTTTGGTTGTATCATTTTACTCAGCATGTTCAACAGGTTACCTTGCATGTGCCCCGAGAGCATTCGCGGCATCATCACATTGGCGTGAGTTTCCCTGTTGAGTTTTTTTAAGATATCTGATTCGGCCTGAGAATGCGCTAATGCATAGGCTTCTATTTTTTCGTCTATAAATTCCATTTTTTTCGTTTGTCTTAAGCACGAATGTACATAATGTATTCGTTCAATAAAATCAATCTGCTTTAAAATACTCCTTTATTTTTTCCAATAAATTTCCGATATTTACACTTTATAACAATAGAGATTTAATGAAAAGGCGAATTAGAGAATTTGTTACTACCAATATTCTTTAATTTTCAGTTCAAAATTCTCTATTTCACCAGATCCCTAATCCATTAATTTATTTTAACAATGTCAGAAGGCAGACAAATTATTTTTTCGATGGTAAACGTGAGTCGCACGTTACCCGCAGGTAAAACGATCTTGAAAGATATTTACCTGTCATTTTATTACGGTGCTAAAATTGGTATTTTAGGTTTAAATGGTTCCGGTAAATCCACATTGCTGAAGATCATTGCCGGAGTTGAAAAAAACTACCAGGGAGAAATTCACTTTTCTCCGGGTTATAAAATTGGAATGCTTGAGCAGGAGCCACAGTTAGATAATTCAAAAACTGTTATTGAGATCGTTCGTGAAGGAGCTCAGGAGCATATGGATATTCTAAATGAATATGAAGCAGTAAATAACAAATTTGCCGAAGAAATGACTGCTGATGAGATGGATAAGCTCATTAACCGTCAGGCAAAATTGCAAGATCAGATAGATCAGTTTGATCTGTGGAATTTGGATAACCGTTTAGAACAGGCAATGGAGGCTTTGCGTTGTCCGGAAAGCGATACTCCTGTATTGAATTTATCGGGTGGTGAGCGCAGACGTGTTGCCTTATGTCGTTTATTGATCCAGGAACCTGAAATTTTATTATTAGATGAGCCTACCAACCACTTGGATGCAGAATCTGTTGATTGGTTGGAGCAACATTTAAAAAATTATAAAGGAACTGTAATTGCTGTTACTCACGATCGTTATTTCCTTGATAATGTAGCAGGTTGGATCCTTGAATTGGACCGTGGTGAAGGTATTCCATGGAAAGGAAATTATTCTGATTGGTTGGAGCAAAAACAAAAACGTTTAGCGCAAGAGGAGAAAACAGAAAGTAAGAGACAAAAAACGTTATTACGAGAATTGGATTGGGTGCGTCAAGGTGCAAAAGGTCGCCAATCTAAATCAAAAGCGCGTTTAGAGAATTATGAAAAAATGCTTGGTGCCGATTCAAAAGCAACGGAAGAAAAATTAGAATTATTTATTCCGAATGGTCCTCGTTTAGGTAACGAAGTAATTGAAGCCATTGATGTATCAAAAGCATTTGGTGATAAATTATTATACGAACATTTAAATTTTAAATTACCTCCTGCCGGAATTGTTGGTATCATTGGGCCTAACGGTGCCGGTAAAACTACGTTGTTCCGTATGATCATGAAAGAAGAAACTCCTGATACCGGTGAATTTAAAATTGGTTCAACGGTAAAGATCGGTTATGTTGATCAATCTCACGCTGATATTGACCCTAATAAAACAGTTTTTGAAGTGTTGACCGGTGGAAGTGAAAATATCGTAATTGGTGGGCAAACTATGAATTCCCGAGCTTACGTTTCTAAATTCAATTTCAATGGTTCCGATCAGGGAAAAAAATGTGGAATACTTTCCGGTGGTGAACGCAACCGTTTGCATTTAGCCATGACCTTAAAAAAAGAAGCGAACGTTTTACTACTGGATGAGCCAACAAACGATCTGGATGTAAATACTCTTCGTGCATTGGAAGAAGGTTTAGAGAACTATGCTGGTTGTGCTGTAATCATCTCCCACGATCGTTGGTTCCTTGATCGTGTTTGTACGCATATCCTTGCCTTTGAAGGTAATTCACAAGTGTATTATTTTGAAGGAGGGTACTCTGAATACGAAGAAAATAAGAAAAAACGCTTAGGCAATGTAGAACCGAAACGTGTGCGTTATAAAAAACTAGTGGTATAAAATTTTAGTTTGTATTCTTTAAAAAAATAAATGGTGGAATAAAAAATATTTTTTTATTCCACCATTAATTTTTTAAGATAATCGTTCATAAACAATCCTTTTGGATCAAGCTCGTTTCGTATTTCCTGAAACTTATTCCACATAGGATACAATTGAGAAAGCTCTTTCGCTGTTCTTGTATGCATCTTTCCCCAATGCGGTCTTCCATTGTACTTTTTGAAAATTGTTTCCATTGCATCAAAATATGTTTTGTATTCCATACCCTTATACATGTGAACCGCTATATACACCGAATCCCTTTGGTAAGCAGGACTTAAATACATATCATCTGCTTTTACAAACCGGACTTCAATTGGAAAATGCACTTTGAAATTAGCAGCATTAATACAATCTCGCATTTCGTTCAATGCTTCCACAGCTTTTTCTGCAGGCAGGTTATATTCCATTTCCTGGAATTTTACTAAGCGCGGAGTAGCATATATCTTGGTGCTGTAATTAATATCAACACCAGTAGAAACAGCACCTGCGGAGATCTTACTTACTCTTTTACAAAAAGAAGGGAACATTCTGCACAATTCACTCAATACTTTAAATGCTCCGTTTTCAAGGACCATATCATTAAAATATTTCATGAAGGAGCTCTTCGTAGGTTCTTCATAAGTAATATTCAATGTTTTCATTTGCACACCGTTGGTGTGTGGAAACCAGTAAAACTCAAAATTTCTATTTTCACTTTTATGTTTTTCAATATTGTTCAAACAATCGTCAAGATTGGCTTTTGTTCGCACATATTTTAATTTATAAGCAGGTACCAGTTGAAGTTTTATTTTGGTGATAATTCCTAAGGTTCCAAGAGAAACCTGTGCAGCTTTGAAAATATCTTTATTTTGATTTTCAGAACAAACCATAATTTCCCCCTTTGCAGTAATCAAAGTAATTTCAAGGATTTGAGTTGAAACACTGCCAAGTGTAACTCCCGTGCCATGAGTTCCGGTACTGGCAGCTCCTGCAATAGACTGTACATCGATATCACCAAGATTTTTTTGAGCCAGGTTATTACTCAATAATAATTCGCCAAGTGATTTTAACTTTGTTCCTGCAAGTACAGTTGCTGTTTTTTTTTCTGTATCAATATTTTCTAAACCTTGTAAAAGGTCCAAAGAAATAATTGTTCCTTGCGTGCCTACTAATCCTGTAAAAGAATGTCCGGAGCCAACTACACGTATGGTGGATTTTTGTTCGGCACAATTGTTAATGATAGATAGTATTTCTTCCTGAGATGAAGGGGTTTTAATTTCTTTTGGGTTGCATTGGACTGAGCCAGACCAGTTGCTCCAGTTGTTTTGTTGTGAATTTGACATGGAGTAAAACTAATAAATTATAATTAAATGAATTAAAACATTTTGAGCGCTTTTACAAAAAACATTTCCCATCCCCGCGATAGGTCTTCACTTCTTCGGTAATTTCCCCATCGGCTACCAGCAATAGGGTATTAAACCGTTCGCATAATTCACCGGCTTTTGCATGCCGCATAAAAACGGGATCACCTAATTTTAATTTTTCTGTTCCTTTATAAACTATTGGTGTTTGCACTTCTCCTGCACCCTCTGTTTCAATTAATGTTGCTCCAACAGGCAGATATGGCTTTGGAATCTTATTTTTCTCCATAGAGCCGGATGCTGTATATCCTCCGCCATAACATGTATAAATATCAGGCTTTGGGTTACGTGTGATTTCAATTGCGTAAGCAGCGGCTGGTAAATGTTGGAAATTGCTATAATTATCAAATAGCCCCGGAGAATAAAATCCGGAGCCAACAGTAATTTCAGTTATACAGGATTCTGCTATCGTTGTCTCCATGCTGCCCGTTCCTCCGCCATTTACAAACTTTAATTTATGACCTTGTGATTGGATTTCGGCTACAATTTCTGATCGTAGTTTACAAATATTTTTTATCGACTTTTTTTTCAAAAGAGGTATTACAAAATTTTTAATTGCGCTGTCTGTCAAATCACCAACGCCTGCTATTTGTGCTTCATAGCCCATTATTCCATCCAGTCGCAAGTTCTTTAGTTTTTTTATTTGATGAAATAATTCCATCGCTTTTTTTACTGTTGATATTTTGGAACGCCTTACTCCAAAATGCAAAAAGCCAAAATCGCTCGACATATCAATGTCCATACATATGGGAAGAATGCAATTTTCCTGTTCTGCAATTCGATTAAGCTGCTCGGCCTGTTCCGGCAGATCAACCATTGCAATTATTGTTTTTCCTTTTTTTATCTCTTTACAAATTGCGGAAATATGTTGTTCATTAAAAATGGGGTAAGCGATCAATAGATCATCTAAGCCATTTTCGCTAAGATAAATAGCTTCCAAAGGATGATAACACATTACGCCTTGAAATATTGAATTTGAAGAAAGGATTTTTTTTATCAGATGCAAACTGCGTATGGATTTTGAGGCAATTCTGATTTTTTTATCTCCAGCTCTTTTTATAATGTCTTCACTGTTTTTGTTGAACAACTCCATATCAACAAAAGCAAAAGGCATGGGAGTATCTTTAAAAATCTCTTTGTAATAATTATAATTTCTTGAAAATTTATCCATGAATGTTTTTAAATATATGTTGTCTCTTTTATCGATAATGCCGCGTTAGAGATTGTAGCGTAAATCCTTCCTTACCGCCAATTGGCGGTAAGGAAGATTGAAGCGAAAAGCCCGACCCTTTCTTTTTCAGAAAGGGAAACGCCCGAATCAATTTTATAAAAAATAAATTCGTTAAAAAAATAAATTCTTAAACATCCAAATAACTTCTTTTACTTAGCTCTTCTTTAGTAAATTCAATAGGTACAACACTTTTGTCGATTATACGGTCCTTCGGTTCTTTAAGAAGTTGTAATGCTAATTCTTTAAACTTAGTTTGAAAAGCAGCCAAGGTCCATTCCCCAAAAACCGTGTGCCCGCCTTCATAAAGTTGACATTGATATTCTTCATAAGTAGTAACATAACCGCAAAAGGCATTCGCATAAGGCGATATTATTACTTTTTTGATCCCTTTCTTTTCCAAAATACCTTGAATGGTATTCTTCAGCCTGAGTCCTGCAATCGTTGTAATTTCGCCAGGAAAAGAAGCAATAGCCAGTTCACCGATAATTATTATTTGTAAGGGAAGTATTTGTGGTATCCAAGGCGCTTTCAAAGCACCATCGCGGTATTGTGTTTTAAAAGTTTTAATTCCTTTATCTACCCACGAAGGAATAATAAGGTTGCTGATGTTAGACGTACCAAGCACTCTTCCTTCTCCTGTTTCAAACAGAATATCTTTTTTCCCTTGTATTTCGTACTTATTGCGAATTTTATTTCCTTTTTCTTCCGATAAAAACTTAGCTTTAATAAGTTCATAAATTTTTACGGTACGAGAGAAAAAACGTGCAATTGCAGCAAGTGTATCATTCATTCCACGGGCTTCTGCGGTTCCTACAAAAAAGGCCACACCATGGCAAGCTGGGCCCGTTTGTGCTTTTTGTCCATTTGTAAATTCGGTATCCGGTACAATATTTGAAAAGTCAAAAGACATGTTCACATAATCAATTTCATTTTTCAACGGTTGGTTTTTCAGGGCTGTATCGTAAATTTCCTTTGCCTTTGTATATTGCAATCTTCCGTTGAATTTAGCACTTTCAAAATCATCTTCAAACTTCCCGCGCATCCATTTTTTATTTGTATCCCAGATGAAATTAGGGCTTATATCACCCGTAGCCCCCTGTGCGAATGCAGCTATGAAATTTTTCTGTTCATTTCCGGAACGGATATCTTCTTCAAAATAGGCCGAAGCATATCCTTTATTATCAGCGCAAATTTTAGTATTATCATTTGAAATACTTGTTGTGTGAACACCAAACCAATTGATCATTCCAATTTTTTCTCCGTTCAGCCCTTCTATTCTTAGTAAGGTCATTTCCCGGTCAACTGCAAGATGTGTTTTATCGGCATCAATTTTTTGCACCTCAGGATTGGCATTGTATGCCTTAATTGAGCGATTGAAGGCTACTTCAAGTTCCGGTTCAAATGTGCCGGTATTCAAATAAAGATCAGCAGGCTGAATAGTATTTTCCGCTTTTACAATTGCTTCCACTATACCATTTACAATAGTCTCATATACTTCCGGAACAAATCCAGGAATACTTAAATTGTAAAAAGCATAATGCGAATATCCTCCCGGGGCGCTGTGGGTGTGCTGTGCCGTTAAAATTACATTATCGTGCGTATAACCAAATTCATGATATTTTTCCTTTAGTTTTTTTATAACACCGCTTTTAATCGAGATTGTAATGAAACATATTTCAGCATTTACAAACACCACTTTTTTTTGTGTTGAAGGATCTTTTATTACAAAGGCTCTTGCAAAAAGAGGTGTTTCAATTTCTTCAACAGTATTGAAATGCATACCATATCCCATCATTCCAATACCTTTTTTAAATGCGGTGATATCACCTATTCCTGTGCCTGTTTCAAACATGAACGAATTTTTATTGTTTTACTAATTATTATCCTTGGAATTTTAATTGTTTTGCTGATAATGTTGAAAAGATTGATTTCATTCTGTTGGGATCAAAAAATCTAAAATCGTTTTTATTTTTTTAAGTATAAAAGTAGATCTCCGGAAATTTATTTTTTCAAAAATGCAGTACCAGTTTTTTATTATTACTAGTGTTAAATATAAGCAAATTTTATTCAAGAAAATCTTAAATTATCTGTTAATGATATTGAACCTCTAAAATATTTTCATTAGATTTGGTTTTTAATTTATTTAATTCAACTTCGTGTTAATTAAAAAAAACATTTATGTCATTACTAATTAAAAACGGAAGGATCATAACTGCTGCTGATGATTACATTGCAGATGTTTATATCGAAAACGAAAAAATTGTTACTATTGGTAAAAACCTTTCTATTAATGCCGATCAGGTTATAGACGCCAAAAATAAATTAGTTATGCCCGGTGGTATTGACCCACATGTTCATCTGGACATGCCCTTCATGGGTACCTATTCCAGCGATAATTACGAAACAGGTACACGCGCAGCTCTTTTTGGTGGTACTACGATGGTGATCGATTTTATTCTTCAAACGCAAGGCAAATCTTTATACTCAGCATTAAATGAATGGAAAGGCCGCTCGGATGGAAACGCTGTCGGAGATTATTCTTTTCACATGGCTGTGACCGATTTCAACGAGAATACCAAAGCTGAAATAAAAGACATGATTGAAAAAGAAGGCATCACTTCTTTCAAAACATTCATGGCTTATAAAGGCGCTTTAATGATTGACGACCGACAAATGGTTGGTTTGATGAATGAAGTGAAAAAGCAAGGTGGAATGGTTACGACACATGCAACCAATGGCGATATGATCGACTACCTTGTTGCAAAACATAAAGCTGAAGGAAAACTTTCTCCATTATATCACTATATTTCCCAGCCGGAAATAACTGAATCCGAAGCTACCGGAAGGTTTGCTGATATGGCTCAATACACTGGCGTTCCTGCCTATGTGGTTCACATGACTTGCGAAGGCGCGCTTAACCATATCAGAGATGCTTCAAAAAGAAATCAAAAAGTTTTTGTGGAGACCTGTATTCAATATTTAGTACTCGATGCTTCTCTTTACGACAAAGGGTTTGAATCTGCCAAATGGGTGATGAGTCCTCCATTAAGGGAGAAAAAAGATCAGGCTACTTTATGGGCTGGCATCAATCAGGGAATTGTTCAGGTAGTTGCTACTGATCATTGTCCGTTTATGTGGGAACAAAAAAAGATGGGAGAAAACGATTTCTCAAAGATCCCCAATGGACACCCTGCTATTGAACACCGGATGGAATTATTATTCTCAGAAGGTGTAAAAAAAGATAAGATAAGTCTGAATAAATTTGTAGAAGTAACATCAACCAATGTTGCCAAAATTTTTGGGATGTATCCTCAAAAAGGTACCATTGCTGTTGGTTCTGATGCCGATATCGTGATTTTGGACCCGAATGAAAAACATACAATTTCAGTAAATACCCATCACATGAATTGTGATTATTCAGGTTATGAAGGATGGGAAATAACTGGTAAGTGCAAAACAATAATTTTAAGAGGCAAAGTAGCTGTGGATAATAATAAATTGTTAGTTGATAAGGGGTACGGCAAATTTATAAAAAGAGGGAAATCAGCTGGAATTATTTAAATAAAATCGTTAACATATTATTAATATTTGCGAACTTAAAAAACTGTAAAAACCAATTTTATATTTATAACTCTAAACTAATTAACTATGGCAAGAATTATTAAATCTGGACTTATTCAAATGAGCCTTCCATTAACAGAAGGAGAAGGAACCATAAAGGAAATTTGTGATGCAATGGTGCAAAAGCACATTCCGTATATTGAAGAAGCGGGTAGAAAAGGAGTTCAGATCTTATGTCTACAGGAAATATTTAATACACCTTATTTCTGTCCGGGCCAGGATAAAAAATGGTATGCTTCCGCGGAATCAGTACCGGGACCAACTACAGATTTAATGTCTGTTTATGCTAAAAAATACAACATGGTAATTATTGTTCCTATTTATGAAAAGGAGCAGGAAGGCGTTTTGTATAACACAGCAGCAGTGATTGATGCTGATGGAACTTACCTTGGTAAATACAGAAAAAATCATATTCCTCAAACATCTGGTTTCTGGGAAAAGTTTTTCTTCAAGCCAGGAAACCTTGGTTATCCTGTGTTTCAAACAAAGTATGCAAAAGTTGGAGTTTATATTTGTTACGACAGACATTTTCCTGATGGTGCAAGATGCCTTGGCTTAAATGGTGCTGAAATAGTTTACAACCCTTCTGCAACTGTTCAGGGGTTATCTCAATATTTATGGAAGTTGGAACAGCCTGCCCATGCTGCTGCAAACGGTTATTTTATGGGGTGTATCAATAGAGTTGGTGTTGAAAAACCTTGGAACCTTGGTAAGTTTTACGGTAACTCTTATTTTGTGGATCCACGCGGACAGATATTCGCATGCGCTTCAGAAGATAAAGATGAATTATTAATTGCCGATTTTGATCTTGATGTGATTGAAGAAGTGAGAGGTACTTGGCAATTTTTCAGAGACAGAAGACCTGAAACATACGGAAGATTAACGGAGTTGTAAGCCCCACTCTACCTCCTTCCTGTAGCAAAGGCTCAGGATAAATGCAGGGAGTAGACATTAAGCTTAAATGACTTATTACAAAAAAAGAAATCAATCATAAATTATGTTGCTCTTAAAGTCTCCCTTTGGGGAGATTCAAAGGGGCCTATAACCTGTAAAACTGTATCCTATGGCTGACATTAAGACCTTGAAAATTGGAGATAAAACTCAATTTACTAAATCAATTACCGAAGAAGAGGTTATCCTTTTTGCGAAAATTTCAGGCGATGATAATCCTATCCATCTTGATGCTGAGTATGCAAAAAACAGTATTTTTAAGCAGAAAATCGCACATGGATTTTTAGTTGGAAGTCTTATCTCCGCTGCAATAGCTAAAAATTTACCGGGTAATGGGACAATTTACTTGAGTCAGAATATGAAATTTGTTGCTCCTGTATTTATGAATGATATAATTACAGCTCATATTGAAGTAATTGATTTCCCAAAAGGAAGCCAGGTATTGTTGAGCACAATTTGTAAAAATCAGGATCAAAAAAATGTGATTGAAGGAACAGCTTTAGTTATGGCTCCTAAAGATACTGTTTTAATTAAAAAAGAAGTGACAGAATCGTCAACTCAACTTTAAAAATTATGTTGAATTTTAAATGAATAACACATTTAACATTTAAAATACAACTTACAACATTTCTAAATCATTAAACATAAATACTAAATGTCAATCCAAAACAATCGTTTATCCAAAGAGGTTTTAGTAGAAAAATTCTCAGACGTTCATCCTCCTTTTGAACATGCTGAGGGCGCTGCAATTGAAGCAGACAGGTGTATTAATTGTTACGATGCACCCTGTACCAAATCATGCCCTACCAGCATTGATGTTCCTTTATTTATTAAACAAATTTCTTCCGGAAATATTAAAGGTTCAGCAAAAACAATTTTCACTTCCAATATTATGGGGGGCGGATGTTCTAAAGTTTGCCCGGTAGAAAAGCTTTGCGAAGGAGCATGTGTTTATAATCTGCTTGAAGAAGAGCCTATTTCAATTGCTAAACTTCAACGGTATTCTACCGAAAAAGCAATACAAGGAAAATGGAAACTGTTTGAACGTAAACCTTCCAATGGAAAAAAAGTGGCCGTTGTAGGTGCTGGTCCGGCCGGATTGGCTTGTGCACATGCTCTTTCCCTTCAAGGGGTTGATGTTACCATTTTTGAAAAAGAAGAAAAAGGCGGAGGATTAATGACTTACGGAGTTGCTGCTTATAAGGTTACTCCGGAGTTTTGTAAAGATGAAGTGGATTATATTCTATCCATCGGTGGTATTGATGTTCAATATAAAAAAGAGCTTGGCAAAGACATTACACTGGCCGATCTTCAAAAAAAATATGATGCAGTGTTTTTGGGAATAGGTGTTGGGATTGCACGTTCATTGGATATTCCAGGTGAAGATCTGGATGGCGTTGTTGATGCGATTTCATTTATTTATGACCTTCGTACCAATGATTATTCAAAAATTGCAGTTGGTGATAACGTTGCAGTGATCGGTATGGGTATGACAGCAATTGATGCTGCTACACAATCAAAAAGATTAGGCGCAAAGGAAGTGACCATGATCTATCGCAGGACTGAAAATGAAAAGCCATGTACGGATGTAGAGCTTGATTTAGCTAAGCTTGACGGTTGTTCTTTTATTTGGTTAGCAAGTCCAAAAGAAATTACAGGTGAAAATGGTAAAGTGAAAAAACTTGTCTGTAATAAAATGAAGCTTGGTGAACCTGATGCTTCAGGCAGAAGAGCGCCTGTTGATACAGGTGAAACTTTTACTATAGATGTTGATATGGTGATCAAAGCTGCAGGCCAAATTCCTTTTGAAGAACTTGTGAGTAAGTCATCTGTTCAAAATAAAAGTGGAAAAATTTCAATCAATAATAATGGTGAAACTAATTTAAAAGGTGTATTTGCAGGTGGCGATTCCGTAAATGGTGGTAAAGAGGTTGTAGATGCTGTACAGGCAGGGAAAGATGGAGCCAAGGGGATCTTGGGATTTTTAGGGGTAAAATAAATCAATTTTCAAATTAGCACATTATCAAATTATCAAATTAACAACAATGGCAAATTTACAATCAAACTTTCTTGGCATAAAATCGCCAAATCCTTTTTGGTTAGCTTCTGCTCCACCAACTGATAAAAAAATAAATGTAATTCGTGCCTTCGAAGCCGGATGGGGTGGGGTAGTATGGAAAACATTGGGTTCTCAGGTAAAAAATGTTTCTTCCAGATATTCGGCATTAAATTATAACGGTAGAAAAGCGGTAGGTTTTAACAACATAGAACTTATTTCTGACAGACCTTTAGAGATAAATCTGCAAGAGATCAGAGAAGTATTAAAATTGTTTCCTGATCGTGCTATGATCATTTCATTGATGGCCGATAATGACAGAAAAAGCTGGCACGAAATGGTTAAAAAAGCTCAGGATACAGGAGCTCATGGATTAGAATTAAATTTCGGATGCCCACATGGAATGGTTGAAAGAGGTATGGGTGCTGCTGTTGGGCAAGATCCTGAAATCGCAAAAATGGTGGTTGAATGGGTGATGGAAGTGGCAACAATTCCGGTTATTACCAAACTTACTCCCAACGTGCATTCTGCTGTTCCGGGTGGATTAGCTGCTATTGAAGGTGGTACCAATGCGCTTTCGCTTATCAATACGATACAATCCGTTACAGGAATCGATTTAGATACACTTGTTCCAAATCCAAATGTTGGTGGACAATCTGTGTTTGGTGGATATTGCGGTCCTGCAGTAAAGCCAATTGCTTTGAAAATGCTAACAACACTGGCTCAGGAAGAAAGAATGCGGAACATACCTATCTCCGGTATTGGAGGAATCACAACCTGGAAAGATGCCGTAGAATTTATGTTGCTTGGTGCAAGTAACGTGCAGGTATGTACAGCAGCAATGATCAGCGGATTCAAGATCATTACCGACTTATGTGATGGTATGAGCAACTGGATGGACGAAAAAGGATATAAGAGCATTGATGATTTTGTAGGTTTATCAGTTCCGAAAATTACAAAATGGGAAGAGTTGGACATCAATTTTCACATTGTAGCTAATATCGATCAGGATAAATGTATTCATTGCGGATTGTGTTATATTTCTTGTGAAGACACCTCACATCAGTCAATTGCAGTAGAGAAAGGAAATCCATACAACACTTATACAATTAAAGAAGAAGAGTGTGTAGGCTGTAATTTATGTAAAATTGTTTGTCCGGTTAACGATTGTATTACCATGGTAGAACAAAGAAAAGGTGATGAGTACCTTAATTGGATTGAATATCAGAAAAGAGGCTTGCCTTTAAATGATCATTAAGCGATATCAATAACTAATATAATTAGTTCAATAAACAAAAAAGCTGACAGGTTTTCAAAACCTGTCAGCTTTTTTTGCATTTAAAATAAATTTGTAAGTAAGTTAAGACTGACCAAATACAACGCTTTTTACCCAACCTTTGCCCCATTCATTGGTCTCATTTTCATTCCATAGTTCAGGAAAAAAGATGCGTTTTTGAAAACGTGGAGGTAAATATTTTTGCCAATTGGTTCCACCAGTAGCAGCAATGTCTTCAGGATCGGCCTGCAAATAACGTACAGCGGATTTGTAATGTGATAAAGGCCAATTAATATTGATATTTACATCTAACTGGCGCAGCGCAAGCATTACCGGTTCACTTTTTTGATCTGAAGCAGGCAGTGATTTATATAATCCTAACAAATTTGTGTGTTTCAGTTTTTTCGCAAGTTGAACAAATTGTTCGGAATATTTTTCTTCAAACTGAACAAGTGTTAATGTTTTTTTACCGGATGCTAGTTCAGTTGCTCCCTCTCTCCAGTAAATGTGCTGATACATTTTTTCAATCTGCTCATCTGATATATCATCCGAAAAAGTAGGGCGAATATCTTTCGCAACCAGATTTTTAAATGTAGTGGAACAAATTTCTATTTTCCTGTATTGCCCGGATTGAAAGCCACTTGCAGGTAATAAACTCATCCTGAATTTTAAGAACTGCTTCGGGTCCATTCCGTCAACCATCACATCAAATGAAGTAATAAGAGCTTCAAAATAGCGATTAATGCGGTTTACACGTTCAATAAAAAAAGTAGCATCTATATTTTCTTTTTCCGCCAGTTGATTGTATTCATGCAGACAAAGTTTAAAATAGAGTTCTGTTATCTGATGATACATGATGAAAATATTTTCATCAGGAATATTTGTTTTTGGCGTTTGTAGAGTTAATAAAGTATCAAGATGAATGTAGTCCCAGTAAGTCAGGTAATCGGCATAAAGTAAACCATCAAGATAAGAAGTAAGATTTTGGCCCATGGCCTGGTACTTTTTATCCAATAATTCTATACGTTCAATTATTTCGGGTTTCAGTTCCATAATAAAAGTTTAAAAATGAGGCACAAAGTTATTATAAAAATGGATAAAGGGCAATTGATTATTGACAATTGATTATTGACAATGAGAAAAGGCAACCAAACAGTAAACAACCAATTCAATACAGTTTCATGGATTTGTTTCAATTATTCATTATCAATTATACATTATCAATTAGTAACACATATCTTTGTACGCTATAACCTGAGTCGATGGTGAATTTGCGTTAGGGATTGCAGCGTAAATCCTTCCCTGGCGCTAATTAGCGTCAGGGAAGATTGAAGCGTAAAGCCCGACCTTTCTTTTTCAGAAAGGGAACGCCCCAATGAATATGCATGGGCAGATTGGAATTGTTTATTTATTGAACCCGTTTTATACTTACCATGAACACTAAATTTATCAATTGGTTTATTCTGATTTTACTTGCCCTGATTTGGGGTAGTTCATTTATTTTGATGAAACGGGGCATGGAAGTGTTTTCGAGTGGTCAGGTGGCTGCATTGAGGATATTCATTGCATTTCTGTTTTTGTCGCCCTTGATTTTTAAACACGTAAAAAAAGAGTCATTAAAACATTGGAAAGCATTTATTGGAATGGGAGTGATAGGTAACCTTATACCTGCATTTTTATTTACCAATGCCGAAACAGGCATCAGCAGTTCACTTACGGGCGCGCTTAATTCATTAACGCCATTGTTTACCTTGCTGATAGGAGTAATGTTATTTAAAGCAAAAACCGGCTGGATCAATGCGCTTGGTATTGCCATTGGCTTTGTTGGTGCACTGGGTTTGCTGATGGTTGGTAAACAAGAAGCTTTTGATAGTGACCTTTTATTTATTTTTTATGTGGTATTGGCCACCATTTGTTATGCGTTGAGTGTAAATATCATTAAAAAGTATCTAAGTGAGGTAAATTCAACAACTGCCACCGTTTGGGCAATGATGTTCATCGGTCCGTTTGCAGGTGCATATTTGTTTACAACCGATTTTACGCATAGATTAGTAACCAACCCGGTAGCCTTACAAAGTTTGGGTTTTATATCTATTCTGGCAATATTCGGGACAGCCATCTCAGTAATTATTTTCAATGTGTTGATCAAAAATACCAGTCCCATTTTTGCTTCCTCTGTAACCTACTTAATTCCAATAGTGGCAATGGGTTGGGGGCTTTTTGATAACGAATCCGTATTGCCGGTACATTTTGCATGGATCGGCTTGATTTTGGCAGGGGTTTATCTGGTAAATAAGAAAAAAAGCCCGAAATCTTTGCCGGAATAAAATAAATTCGTAATTTCGTGCCCCCAAGAAAGTTTTTGCTTGGATAGTATTAACAAATAAACCCATAATTATGTACGCAATCGTAGAAATAGCCGGGCAACAATTTAAGGTATCACGTGGAACTAAAGTTTACGTAAACCGCCTAGATGCTAGCGAAGGGTCCAAAGTAGAGTTCGACAAAGTTTTGTTGATCGATACTGATGGAAAAGTTCAAATTGGAACTCCTTCAGTGGATGGTGCAAAAGTAGCTGCAACAGTTATTGCCCATCTAAAAGGTGACAAAGTCATCGTATTTAAGAAAAAACGCAGAAAAGGTTACCAAAAATCAAATGGTCACCGTCAGCAATTATCTCAAATTCTTATTCAAGGTGTTTTAGCAAAAGGCGAAACATTGAAAGATGAGGTTGCTTATGAGAAAAAAGCTCCAAAAGCTAAAGTTGTTGAGGTAGTTGAAGAAGTGAAAGCTAAAAAAGCGCCTGCAAAAAAAGCAGCAGCAGCAGAAGGAGCTCCAGCTAAAAAAGCACCGGCAAAAAAAGCAGCTCCTAAAAAAGCAGCAAAATAATTTGAATTGTTTGTTTCAATTCTTAGTTCTTAATTTTTTAATCTAATAAAAAAATGGCACATAAAAAAGGAGCCGGTAGTACTAATAACGGCCGCGAATCACATAGTAAACGTTTAGGCGTTAAAATTTATGGTGGTCAATTAGCTATCTCAGGTAATATTGTTGTACGTCAGAGAGGTACTAAACACAGACCAGGAGCAAACATGGGTATTGGTAAAGACCATACTTTATTTGCTTTAGTTGACGGTACTGTGGAATTTAAAAAGAAACGTGATGATAAATCATATGTTTCTATTATTCCATTTGCTCAAGCATAAGGTTATTTAACAGTTTTCTTAAAGATCTCCTCAGCTTCAGTAGAAGTTAAGGAGATTTTTATTTTTATTTCTTTAAAAAGGCCATTGAAATTCAAGCACATATTGCTGAAATCTCAGATCCCAAATACTCATAACTCATTACATGCTACAACTTAATTACATCCGCGAAAAAAAAGACGAAGCCATACAACGTTTGGCACTTAAAAATATTGATGCCAAACCTATTCTTGAAAAAGTTCTTGAATTTGATAATGACCGGAGACGTACTCAAAATGAGCTGGATACATTGTTAAACGAAGCAAACGTTATTGCCAAACAAGTTGGGGATCTGTATAAACAGGGTAAAAAAGCGGAAGCGGATGAGCTGAAAAATAAAAGTATCGCTGTAAAAGAAAGTTCCGGTAAACTTGCTGAACAGCTTAAGATCATTGAAGAGCAACAATATAATTTATTGGTGACCATACCCAATACACCAAGTTTAAAAGTACCTAAAGGTAAAACTCCTGCCGATAATGAAAATATACATCAGGAGGGAGAGATCCCTAAACTACACGCTGGCGCAAAACCGCATTGGGAGCTTGCCGAGCAGTACGACCTGATCGATTTTGAATTGGGTGTAAAACTAACCGGTGCCGGATTCCCTGTGTATAAAGGGAAAGTTGCCCGTTTGCAACGCGCTTTGATCAATTTTTTTCTCGACAAAGCCACTGCAGCCGGATATTTGGAAATTCAGCCACCAATAATGGTGAATGAAGCCTCCGGGTATGCAACAGGCCAGTTGCCCGACAAAGAAGGGCAGATGTACCATTCAACAATTGATAATTTATATTTGATCCCTACCGCAGAAGTACCTATCACAAACATTTACCGCGATGTTATTGTAAAATCGGATCAATTGCCTATTAAGATGTGTGGCTATACACCTTGTTTTCGTAGGGAAGCAGGTAGTTATGGAAAAGATGTTCGTGGACTGAACCGTTTGCACCAGTTTGATAAAGTAGAAATTGTACAAATTGCACATCCCGATAAATCGTATCAAACATTAGAGGATATGCGTGAGTATGTAGCAGGTTTGTTACGTGATCTGGAATTACCGTTTCGTATTCTTAAGCTTTGTGGTGGAGATATGAGCTTTGCATCTGCCTTAACATACGATTTTGAAACGTTTTCCGCAGCTCAGGAGAAGTGGTTGGAAGTTAGTTCTGTTTCTAATTTTGAAACGTTTCAGAGCAATAGAATGAAATTACGATTTAAAGAAGGTGATGCAAAAACACAATTGGCGCATACCCTCAATGGCAGCGCCTTGGCTTTGCCACGGATAGTTGCATCTTTATTGGAGAATAATCAAACGCCTGAAGGGATCAAAATTCCGAAAGCATTGATACCATACACCGGTTTTAGTTTGATCAATTAGTGTCTGTTGATTGAGTCACCTAAAAAAACAAAACTTGCCACGAATTGCACGAATTAAAGACATTTTCTGATCTGAAATTTGTGAAATTCGTGGCAATTCTTTGAAAAACGGATTTGATTTTTATTGATTTTTTATAAAATTTAAAATAAATGTATATACATATAATGTATTTGTATTTATTTTTTTAGTATCTTTGTACTGTAATAAAAGCGAAATGAAAATCGGTAACGAAATAAAACAAACCAAATTTAAAAGTGAGTATCAAAAAATGCTCATAAATATTTTGTTTACCAGTGGCTGGCTTACTTCAAAACACGCAAGTCAGTTAAAACCTTATGGCATTTCCAGCCAGCAATATAATATTTTACGTATCCTTCGTGGTCAGCACCCAAAACCGGCAACTGTTAATTTATTAATTGACCGCATGCTCGACAAAAATTCGAATGCTTCCCGATTGGTGGAAAAATTAAGATTGAAAAAATTAGTGGAACGAGCTATTTGCCCGGATGACAGAAGAGCAGTTAATGTTGCGATCACTAAAAAAGGATTAGATCTGCTTATCGAATTGGATAAATTGGAAGAATGTTTTATAAATGAGGAATTAAAAAAATTATCTGAAGAGGAAGCTGAACAGATCAATTTACTTTTAGATAAATTAAGGAGTTAAAAAAAATTTGATCAGATGTATGTATATACATTATTTGTATAGGTTTGTAATTAGTAATTAAATTAAAAAAGCAAAAAAAATGGAAACAACTGTAAAAAATGAAGTAAAAGTATGGTCGCTTGACCCAACTCATTCAAGTGTTCACTTCGCTGTGAAACACATGGTAATAAGCCAGACAAAAGGTACGTTCGAGAACTACAAATTAAAAGTAGAATCTAACGGGCATGATTTTTTAGATGCGAAAATTGAGCTCGAAATTGATGTAAATAGTATTAACACAAACATGAAAGACAGAGATAACCATCTTCGCTCTGCCGATTTTTTTGTTGCTACCCAGTTTCCTTCTATCAAATTCGTTTCAAGATCAATGGCTAAGATAAATGAGGAGGATTACAAACTAATCGGTGATATCACTATCAAAGGCATTACAAGATCTATTGAATTTAAAGTTAATTTCGGTGGGCAGGTTATTGATCCCTGGGGTAATATCCGTGCAGGTTTCACACTTGAAAGCTCCATCGACCGTTTCGATTTTGGTTTGAACTGGAATACTCTACTTGAAGCCGGTAATGCAATGGTTGGCAAAGTAGTTAAACTTCAGGCAGAAATAGAAATTGTAACACCTAAATAGGGGCTGCTTTAATTAACAACATAGATACATAGTATAGCGGCTAAAAGACCTAAATAAGGAAAAAAAAGATAGTTTTTTTCTTCGCCAAAGAGTGAAGAAAGCTATGAGCAGCTAAAATTTTGTTTCGAAATTTTTATTTCTATGTTTATATGTGGTTAATTTTGATGTAATTTATTAAATTAAATTCAGAGAATATGAATGCTTATATGGTTATGATACAGTTGCCAAAAGAATTATCAGTAGAATTTATTGCATTGATTCCTGCGCAACGTGCTAAAATAGATGAATTGATGGATCAGGGTAAAATACTTCAATATGCCTTGGCTATTGACCGCTCAACGCTATGGGTTACGGTTTCTGCAAAATCAGAAGCAATTGCCAAAACGATAATTTCTTCGTTTCCATTGATAGATTATATGAAACCAAAATTTTTCGAATTGGCTTTTCAAAGTAGTGTTTCAACAGAGTTGCCAAAAATAATAATGAATTAACAACAGTTAAAAAAGGATAAACAAATGAAAACCGTTTTTCATAGATCAACAGACAGGGGACATGCTGACCATGGTTGGTTAAACGCCCGACATTCATTCAGTTTTGCAAGCTATCATAACCCAAACAAAACTCATTTTGGATTATTACGAGTATTAAACGATGATATTGTTGCCCCGGGGATGGGCTTTGGAACACACCCTCACGACAATATGGAGATTGTTACCATTCCACTTAAAGGTGCATTGGAACATCGTGATAGTATGGGCAACATTGGTGTAATTCATCCACATGAAATACAAGCGATGAGTGCAGGATCAGGGATTTCACATTCGGAATACAATCATTCTAAAACGGAAGAAATTAATTTATTGCAAATTTGGGTGTTTCCTAAAGAGCGTAACATTACTCCGCGTTATGATCAGCGTGTATTTACAGAGGAAGAGAAAACCGGGAAATTTAAAACCATTGTAGCGCCTGTAAAATCATCTGATGTGATGTGGATCAATCAGGATGCTTATTTTTCTTTAGGGAAATTTAAAGCAGGAAGCTCTGTTGATTATAATATC
Organism: Bacteroidia bacterium; assembly: GCA_030654175.1. Lineage (GTDB taxonomy): Bacteria > Bacteroidota > Bacteroidia > 2-12-FULL-35-15 > 2-12-FULL-35-15 > 2-12-FULL-35-15. The sequence continues at coordinate 86,835 of JAURXZ010000016.1, read as the reverse complement.
CAACACAAAGGAAATGGTGCTTATGTTTTTGTGATTGAAGGCGAAGCAAAAATTGAAAGTAATAACCTTGAAAAAAGAGATGCTTTAGGAATATGGGAAACCGACAATTTTAAAATTGATATTACTAAAGATGCAGAGATCCTGGTGATAGATGTTCCAATGAATTAATAAAGCGTGTTTCATCGAATTAAATTATCCAAAATAGAACCAGATAAAACGGATGATTATAAAAAGGATAAAATCAGTGAAGATCCTTTAAATCTGTGTTATCTGTGTTCTATTTTGTTTTTACCCCTTGAATTACGAAAGCATCTATTTTCCCAAAAATAAGCGTTTTCATCATTCTCCAATCTACTATACAAATTGGGTGTTGTAGCGACAAAACGTCATCTGAAACCCATCCTTTCCGCCATTTCGGCTGATTAAAATCATTTTCTCCCTTGATTAAACTCATTTTTTACAAAGGAATAATTTTTGTTCTTTACAAAATGGAAATCTGAAACTTAATGATACAACGCGATTTTATTAAACGCCAATTAGAAGAATTAGGACGAGCCGTTGCAAAAATTATTTCTGATATACTAAAATTAAAAGAACTCGGAAAAGTTGATGAAGGGATTGTAATAGCTCAGGAAACTGTTGAAAGTACATTTGACTTGGATATTGAAAATCTACTGTCTCTTCCTTTAAATAATTTTGTTGAAACATTAATAAAAGAAAAAAAATATAGTTCTGTTCATTTAAATTATTTGGGAGATGTATTGTTGATTACCGCTGAATTATACGAACAGAAAGGCGAGAAGCAAAGATCAAAAGAATTGTATCAGCGCGTTTTAATAATTTTCAATTATGTAGATCAGACAGAAAAAACATTTTCATTGGAGAGAAATAATAAAATTGAAAAAATAAAAAACTGCTAGTTTTTGCGTTAGGGATTGCAGTGGAAATCCTTTTCTTTTTAGAAAAGATTGGAGCGCAAAGCCCGCCCTTTCTCTTTTAAGAAAGGGAACGCCCCAATGATGAATTTTAAATTTACGTTACTTATTTGAATTTGGTAAACATTATATATTTAAAATAAAAAATAGAATCCGAAACTTCAGTAAAAAATAAAAACATGAATCTTAACAACTTTACAATCAAATCGCAGGAATCAGTTCAACAAGCTATGCAGATCGCAACCGTAAATGGTCAGCAAGCCATTGAAAACGGGCATATATTAAAAGGCATTTTGGAAGTAGATGAAAACGTAACCCCGTTCCTGCTAAAGAAGCTTAATGTCAACACACAAATGTTTTCTTTGGCATTGGATAAAATTGTAGAAGGTTATCCAAAAGTTTCAGGCGGACAACCTTTCTTATCAAATCATGCGAATCAAGCTATTTCAAAGGCTTCTACGTATCTGAAAGAATTTGGAGATGAATATGTTTCTATTGAACATTTACTGCTTGCAATACTTTCTACAAAGGATACCATTTCTCAATTGCTAAAAGATAATGGTGTTAACGAAAAAGATCTGAAAACTGCTATTGCCGAACTTCGCAAAGGAGCTAAAGTAACCAGTCAAACAGCTGAAGATACTTACAACACACTTAATAAATTTGCCATTAACTTAAATGAACAGGCAAAAAAAGGAAAGCTTGATCCTGTTATCGGTAGGGACGAGGAGATACGAAGAGTACTTCAAATTCTATCGCGCAGAACCAAGAACAATCCAATTTTAGTTGGTGAGCCGGGTGTTGGTAAAACCGCTATTGCTGAAGGTTTAGCGCATCGTATCATTAATGGTGATGTGCCTGAGAATTTAAAATCAAAACAAATATTTTCGTTGGATATGGGCTCGCTGATTGCAGGTGCAAAATACAAAGGCGAATTTGAAGAGCGTTTAAAATCTGTTGTAAAAGAGGTTATTGCTGCTGAAGGTGAAATTATTTTATTTATAGATGAAATTCATACTCTTGTTGGTGCCGGAGGTGGAGAAGGGGCTATGGATGCAGCTAATATCCTGAAACCTGCTTTGGCACGTGGTGAGTTACGTGCAATAGGGGCAACAACACTTAGCGAATTTCAAAAATATTTTGAGAAAGATAAAGCACTGGAAAGACGTTTCCAGAAGGTGATGGTTGATGAACCAAGTGCAGAGGATGCAATTTCGATTTTACGTGGTATCAAAGAAAAATACGAAACGCATCATAAAGTGCGTATTAAGGATGAAGCCATTATTGCAGCTGTAGAGCTTTCGCAACGTTATATAAATGATCGTTTTCTGCCCGACAAAGCAATCGATCTGATGGATGAAGCTGCTTCAAAATTAAGAATGCAAATTAATTCAATGCCAATTGAACTGGATGTTTTGGAGCGTAAGATCCGTCAGTTAGAAATTGAACGTGAAGCGATCAAACGTGAAAATGACAAGAAAAAATTAGAGGACCTGAATAAGGAAATTGCTGAATTAGCTGATCAGCGTGCGGATCTGCGAGCAAAATGGCAAGGTGAAAAAGAGGTGGTTGATGGTATTCAAAAAGTAAAAGAGCAAATTGAAAATTTAAAATTTGAAGCCGAACAAGCCGAACGCAGCGGTGATTATGGTAAAGTAGCTGAGATCCGTTACGGGAAAATTCAAGTAGCTGAAACAGAATTAAAATCATTTGAAAGTAAATTGGCCGAAATGAAAAAAAGCGGTTCTCAAATGATAAAGGAGGAAGTTGATGCTGAAGATATTGCCGGTGTTATTGCTATCTGGACAGGTATCCCCGTTTCAAGGATGTTACAGAGTGAGCGTGAAAAACTATTGCATTTAGAGGATGAATTACACAAACGTGTAGTTGGTCAGTACGAAGCCATTGAAGCGATCAGTGATGCGGTTCGTAGAAGCAGGGCTGGATTGCAGGATTCAAAGCGTCCTATTGGCTCGTTCATTTTTTTAGGTACCACCGGTGTTGGTAAAACTGAATTGGCCAAAGCCTTAGCAGAATTTTTATTTAACAATGAAAACAGTATGACGCGTATTGATATGAGCGAATACCAGGAAAGGCACTCTGTAAGTCGCTTGGTTGGTGCTCCTCCGGGATATATTGGTTATGAGGAAGGTGGTCAGTTGACGGAGGCTGTTCGCAGAAGGCCTTATAGTGTGGTATTGTTGGATGAGATCGAAAAAGCGCACCCTGATGTGTTTAATGTGTTGTTGCAGGTTTTAGATGATGGAAGACTAACGGATAACAAGGGCCGTATCGTAAATTTCAAGAACACCATTATCATTATGACCTCCAATATGGGATCGCATCTTATTCAGGAAAATTTTGAAAAGATGAATGAGAAAAATAGGGATGAAATAATGGCAAGAACAAAAATTGAAGTGTTTGAACTATTGAAGAAAAACTTACGTCCTGAATTTTTAAACAGAATTGATGAAACAATTATGTTTACTCCGCTTGATCGTGAGGATGTACATCGTATCGTTGAACTTCAATTCAATGGTGTTGCCAAAATATTAGAAGAAAATGACATCCACCTTACGGCAACTGCTGATGCCATTGACTGGTTGGCACAACTTGGTTTTGACCCGCAATTTGGTGCACGACCTATCAAACGGGTTATTCAGAAACGTGTATTGAATGAGCTGTCAAAACAAATATTGGCCGGCAAAGTTCAGAAAAGTGCAAATATCGTTTTAGATCTGTTCAACAATGAATTTGTGTTTAGAAATCCTATTGAAGAGGATAAAAGAATAAAAAAGGAAAAGGTATAATAAAATGTGATCGAAGGACCGTTTGGTAATTGTTAATATATGTTAACATGCCATAATTGGCCGAGATATTGTGTTTGTATAAGTAAATAAATAAAAAACATGAAAGCTAAAAAAATAATTATCGATAATCGTCCAAAATTTAAATTACAAATTGACGAAAAAACTACTGTCACTGTCCGAAGTGCGTTTGCTTTAAAATCCTGGCAAGAGCGTTATCCGGACGCAAAGATTATTGATTAGGGGTTGGCGCATTTCCCTTTATTAATTTAAAATTAAGTACTCCTGCCATTTCCTTCGGCAGGAGTATTTTATAACAAGTCTGGTTGACCCGTATTCTTCTATTTATTTCGTATGATAATTGGTTTCATCGAAATGATTTTGTTTCATTTTTTAATGTTATTTTTTATTGTTTTGGGAAACAGTTTTAAAACGGTTATATTTGTTATCAAACCTATTTTAAAACATGAAAAAATTACGTTTCCGAATTCTGTATTTATTCGTTAGTTTATTATCATTTGGTTCATTTGCAAAAAATGAACCTGTACCATCTGATAATAATGATAATATCGACAATTCCATTATCATTGAACGTATCGATAATGAAGATATTGAAGTTTCTATTCCTTCTATAGTTTTCCCTTTTTCTGATGTTGATGTAAAACTGAGATTTAAAAATCCTCAGCATACCCGGCTGTTATTCAACAAAAACAAAATTACATTTATCATTAATGGTGAAGAGAAACCTCTAAATTTCATTAATGGAGAAGTTAGTTTCAAAAAGAAATTTGACAAGGATCAGGCCTTAGCTATTTTTGCCGAAGGATTCAGTTATAATCATGAAATAACAGTGATCTCCTTATGGACAATATTATCACCAATAATAGTAGTGCTTGGTTTAATTGTTTTCTTAATGTGGAGAAAAACTAAGTAATGGCGTTGAAATATTGGTCAAAAAAACTTGAACAAACGCTCTTTTTAAGCGCATCAGAGCTATCATCAGAATCTGGCATTATGTCTGTTCACTTTATATAAAATAATGTTTATTGGCTTTTATATCCGCTTTCGGTAAGAATGATAAAGTTAAATCCAGTTGAATTAAAAGAGTTTCTTGAAGAAAAGGTTGATAAATACAATCGCCTTGATTTTATTGAATCTGATCCCATTTCTATTCCACATCAATTCACAAAAAAAGAAGATATTGAAATTGCAGGATTTCTTGCTGCTACAATCGCTTGGGGACAGCGTGTCACCATTATTAATAATGCAAAAAAACTGATGAAATTGATGGATAACAGTCCATTTGATTTTGTGATGAATGCAAAAGAAAAAGATTTCACTCGCTTTTCAGATTTCAAGCACCGCACTTTTAATGGTATTGATACTGTATTTTTTCTGAGATCATTACAAAACATTTATAAGCAACATGGAGGGCTGCAAAATGCCTTTGGTATGAGTTCAATTGATAATGCGAATGAAGGCTTAAACTTATTAAGTTCAATAACCGGTTTTCGTGACATTTTTTTTTCAATTTCTCATCCTGCCCGAACGGGGAAACATGTTTCCAATCCTTCCGAAAATTCATCCTCTAAAAGGCTTTGCATGTATTTGCGATGGATGATACGTAATGATAAACGCAATATCGATTTTGGATTGTGGGCCAATACCGCTACTCACACTGGAAAAAGAAAAGAACTGATTTTAAAGAACGATCTTCCTCTTACCGCCTATTTGATGTGCCCATTGGATGTACACTCCGGTAATGTTGCACGCAAATTAGGCTTGTTAAGCCGTAAACAAAACGATTGGAAAGCTGTTGAGGAATTAACCGGCAATTTGAAAAAGTTTGATCCTGTTGATCCTGTTAAATATGATTTTGCTTTGTTTGGATTGGGTGTATTTGAGAAGTTTTAATTTTTAAGCAAAGGTTAATTAATCTTTCCTTTGGGAAGCAAAAATCTACAGAGCAAAACAAACCCCATAGAAAGCAAGTTTCTATGGGGTTTGTAATTTAATTCAATTTTTGTTGAACCTAATTACACTTCGAATTAGCATAGTTTTCTTTTACAAATGGGTTATCGAATACCTGGAAAGTTAAATTCGGTTCTCCGAATAATTTACAATAGCGTTCCGGATTTGTTTTTTTTGCCTTCTCCAATGCCGTTACAAATAAACGGGACTTGATCAGTTCAGGCATTTGTGCACAATACGAAATGTACGCAAATAATACTTGTTCATTAGGGGTACCTTTTTTTACGAAATCGGCTAATAAATTAGCTGCAAATTTATAATCTTTAAAGCGGGCAAATATATAGGATAGCTTTAAGTTATTTTGCCAACTTGCTTCTTTTAAATTGTAAAATGATTTCACTTTTTCGGTGCATGCTTGAATTACAGGCTCTGAACCTTCAACAGTATCCATTGCATCAATAATTTTAAATTGCCACTCAATATTTAAAGCATCCAGGTATTTTTTAGGCACATCCGTTTTGTAAAGTGCATCAATACGTTTTTGAGTAATTGTTCTTTCTTTTGAATCACCAATTGATGTATCCAGTTTTACGCCACACAATAAAGAATTAAAATCGATGTAATTATTTGAAGGATCAAGAGCATAAAGTTTATTCATTTCTTTTTGATCCTCTTCTGTTAGTTTATTATTTTTAGCCATATAGCGCAATACCACCTGATTATTCAATACTCCTGAAAATTTCACCTGGTTAGGGATTTCCATTTTGGTGAATGCATCGGGTGTATATTTCTTCTTACGGATTTGGTCTCCTATGTAATATTGAATTTTATAAGATTGAGTGATGTCGCCTTTTTTTGAAGCTTGATTAAATTTACTTAATGAAAATTTTTGCTCTTTCGGTCCTGCAATATCATAAGTAACATCCATCACAATTTCGCCAAATCTCTGTTTCGACAAAAAAGGTTCTAATTCCACTGATAACCCCGGCTTTGAATTGATCTCATTTATCGCCTGTTCTTTGGTCATTTTAGATAAAGTGTCATAGGCCCCACCTTCCATGCTCATTTGAAACAGCGACCAGGAATCATCGGTTTTTATGGTAGTTACAACACCTTCTTTTTGCAGTTTCGCTAATGCTTTAATAATGTTTTCTGAACGCTTTTTTTGAAGTTTAATATTTTCTGCTGCGTTACCTTCAATGGATGAAAAAGCGGTAATGTAAAGTCCCTGAATAATAAAATCAGGCTCTTGAAGTGCATTTAAGAAAGGCAAGATATCCTCTTCTTTATATTCGAATTTGTTTTTTTCAAATTGAATCGAAAATTTCAATGTGGCGTTATCTGCTTTAGGTTGAAATGGCGGTTTTAAATACGCAGCACTATCAGGCATTAACAGCATTTTAAGAGTAGTTGTAGAATTCTGGTCACCTTGCTCCACATATGATTTTATGATAGTTTTACACAATTTCCCATTTTGGATAACCAATAAATTTAGTTCATAAGCACTGCCTGGAGCAAGTTTTTTAGGTAATATTCCCAGCTGCACATCCAATGTTTCAACTTTCCCTCCTTTTTTTTCAGGCTTGATCCGATTTTTACTAAATAGTTTAGATGTGGTAACAGTTTTAGTTAATACACCTTTACTCAATAAGTTAGTATTCAGAATGTTATAATCAGGTTTTTCATATTGTGCACGTTGTACAATATCCACAGCCAATCCATCTTTTGGTTTTGATATCAATTTTGAGAAAGCTTTCATATTATCATATTTTAGAAATATTTTCCCGTTTTCTAAATATAATCCGTTTACCAGTCCTTCGTAATCCTTAAATTTTTCGCAGTTTTTGCAAGCTTTTTCATCAGCCGCTTTTATTTTTTTGTTTTTCTTTGTGAACCGTACTGTTAGCTCTTTTCTCTTTTTTACTCCTGCATTGAATGTATTAAAGCTTCCAAAAACCACAGAGATGAATACTTTTTTACCTGCGGCATCTATCTTAACACTCGGACTCGCATAAATGTAATTTCCATTTTTAATAGTGACTAGTTCTTTTTTTCCGGATCTCCATTTTGAAATTACAGCATCGGCAATTTCTTGTGGTGTTAATTGTTTTTTATCTTTTAATGCAGATAATGATAAAACGATTTCTTCGGTATTTTTTGTCCCGCCCATAGCAATAACGCGTTTGGCGGTTGTTTTGTATTTTCCTTTACTGTTCTCTAAAATAGCCTTGCCTTTTTCAGCCATATCGTTCGATTGAATAATGCTGGCTTTAGAAAGCATTTCATTAAATTCAAGAGAATCAGTAGAATTTTCAGTTCTTATTTTATTTAAACCGTCAAGTACCAGTTGCGCGGTATAGTCAATATCTGTATCAATTTCGGATTCTGATTCAGTTTTGGGAGGATCTGTTTTTTGGGCGAAACTCAGTGAGGATAATAAAGTCAGAAATAAAATAAGAGTGTTTTTTCTGAACCTTTTTTTATTATTTAAAGCTGATTCTCTTGAAGAACGATTTTTGCGCTGGTTAATAGTATCGGACATTAATGATAATTTTTTAAAAAAAGAATTCATCTTAACGAATTCCTTTTGTGGTTTAGACCAATTTAAGAAGATTTTAAACAAATATATTTTTTAGGTCTCAAAAAAGAAAATATATTAATCATATTTTATGAACAATAACACTTGGCATGTTGAACCTTTTGATCAATTGTAATATTGATTTTTAAATATAATAAAAATATAAATAGGGCCTGCAAAATGGGTAATAAATATTTTATGATTGTAACAAATGCATTGAGGTTTGTGCTTTTAATTACTTTTGTTGACAGTTTAGCTGTTTTTATTTCTACTTTTTCATAATGCTGAACATTATTTTTTATTGGTTTCACTCGTTTTTTTATGTAATTTTTTAGTTGTTGAGATATGAAAAGAAAAAGCCCCCTATTTATTACAGACAGAAAAGAAAATTTCAGCTCCACCATATATCGCATTGGATTTAATTTTTTTCCGGCATATAGAAGAACAGGAGGTCGGATTTACTTTTTTTCAGCTGATTGGCGCGATGTCCATATCTCTCTTGGATTGACCTGGAAAACGAAGAATTACGTAGGTTCAGTTTTTGGCGGAAGTATTTATGGGGCTTTAGATCCGATTTATATGATACAACTTATAAATATTCTTGGTAAGGACTATGTAGTATGGGATAAAGCGGCATCAATAAGATTTTTGAAACCCATTAAGAAAAATGTATTCGCGCGGTTTTTAATTACTGATGAGATCTTATCGGAAATAATAGCTAAGGTAGAGTCGGATAAAAAATGTTCAATTGATTTGGTAACAGACTTTCAGGATGAAAACGGAATCAAATATGCAGAAGTAACTAAAACACTATACATCGCAGACAAAGAGTATTATAAAAAACGGAACAGTAAAGGATAATGGGATCAAAAAACGAATTGCCAATTTAGTTTGCTTTGTTAACACACAGATTCGTAAATTCGTAAAGATTTGTTATTGGTATTCTTATTTCTCCGCGATCACAAATTCTGTTCTCCTGTTTTTTGCCCTGCCTGCTTCTGTAAGGTTGTCTGCAATAGGTTGGGATGCTCCAAAACCTTTAAAGTTTTTTAATCTTTTTTCAGCTATCCCTTTTTCGAGCAACAGGTCCCGAACACTAAAGGCACGGTCAGTGGAAAGTGCAAGATTCGATTTGTCGTCACCTTGTGAGTCTGTATGCCCGTAAACCTCAATTTTTATGTTAGGGTTTGCTTTTAAAAATTCCACAAATTCATCGATGACGATCAAGGATCTCGGATCCAGATCGGCAGAATTAGTTTTGTAATAAATATTATTAAGCGTATAGGTTTGCCCAAGCTTTATAGTATCTACCTGCATATTATTCACTTTTGCAGGTTTAGAATTTACAAGCGAATCTTTTGATATTAATTGAGAGCTAAAAGCGTAGTTTTCCTTTTTTACAGTGATGATCAAATCGTTTTTAACTTTTGTATTTACCACCACCATATATTCACCTGTTGAAGTATCTACCATAGCCTCCGTTACTTTTTTATTGGATGCATCTTTTACTTCTACATTAAACGCTTTATTTTTCCCATTACCATTGTCGTCAATTTTTCCTTTTAAAAAACTGACAGCATCCGGACGAGCTTCTTTGTATAATTCAAAAGAGAAAATATCATACCCTCCAATTGCTTTACCTTTTGCACGCGAAGGCAGATTGGATGCAAAGTAACCTAAACGTCCGTCTGTACTCACAAAAAAGCCCAAATCATCTGCTGTAGTATTAATAGGTACACCCATGTTTTTGGGTTCTGTCCATTTGTTACTGGTATCTTTTCGTGCGATAAAAATATCATTGCCACCAACGCCCGGGTGTCCATCAGATGAAAAATACAGCGTCTGGAAATCGGAGTGTACAAACGGGGACATTTCATTACCACTAGTATTAATGATCGGACCAAGATTTTCGGGAGCACTCCAAATGCCCGTTGCAACATTTTTGACGGTTTTATAAAGATCAACACCGCCACGTCCACCTTTACGGTCACTGCAAAAATAAAGTGTTTTCCCATCTGAGGCAAGTGATGGCTGGGAATCCCAATACATCGGGTCATTGATACCTTCTACTTTTTTTGCTTCCGTCCACTCTCCATTTTTTTTATCGGAATAATAAATATCACAATTGATCTGTGCCCCTCCTTCATTTTTACATACTGTAAAGAATAAATGCTTATTGTCAATCGACATGGTGGCGCCACCTTCACTTCCGTTTTTATTAAATGGATGAGGCATGCGTTTTCCTTTGTCAAATTCTCCGGTCTCCGGATTACGCATACTATAGCTGAACAATTCTTGTTCCTTATCAGATGGAACAAGAGCATTTTTATCCACAAATGGTTGTTTCCGGGTAAAAAGCATCATTTCATTATCTGCAGAAATAATAGGCAGGTACTCATCTCTTTCTGTACATATCCCTGCTACCGGGTGTGGATCGAAGGGTACTGGGTTTTTGAATATTTCGTTATACAATTTTGCATAGCGCATCATTTGTTTTGATTGATATAAGAAAGCATCGTAATTTTTATTGTACTTTTTTTCATCATCGTCTTTAAAATTCAAAAACTCTTTCAGGTATTTTGCCGATTCTTCCCAATTTTCTTCTTCATAATAAATAAAACCAAGGTAATAATAGGGGTCGGAATGATATTTTGGACAAATTTCAATCACCTTTTTAAAGTAAGGTTCTGTTTGCTTGAACGAGGCGTTTTCATATATTAATGTTTTAATACGCTCTTGTGCATAAGCAAAATTAGCATCTACATAATCGGGTTCCATTTCCATGGCTTGTTTAAGGAATGCCAGTCGCTCTTCTTTTTTGAATTTTTTATCAAGTCCTTGCTTATAAATTTTTTCGGCTTTTTTATTATCAAGTTCCTGACATTTTGTTTCATCTTGCGACAGAGAAACAAATGAAATCAATAACAAACAAAGGAAAAGTATATTTTTTATTTTTTTCATAAAACTATATTTGCATTAAAAAATGCAAAGAATCAATTATTTATTTTAAAGAAAAACTGAATTTACATATTTTGAAAAACAGTTTAACAAAAGCTGTTCTCCCCCTTCTATCCCTTTCAAAATCAAGAAAGGGATAGAAGGGGGAGAAAATGAAAACGTAAAAGCAGAGTTATTATTGTAACTTTTTATCCGATTCTGCTTTAGCATTTGTTAAAATGCTGTTGGCTTTATTATTTGCTTCGTCTAAAATTTTCGCAACTTTTTTATCTACTTCTTTTTTAGCAGCCGGAGCAGCCTGTTTAGCGATACCTTTTGCGATCGGATTTTTTGCATCAGAAACCGTTTTATCTATTGCAGCATAGCCTTCTGTTTTTGTTTTATCAGCCAATACCTGAGCTTCCGCTTTTATCTTATCAGCTTGCGCTTGCGCATCTCTCATGATCTTGTCTGCTTCAGCACGTGCTTTTTCTTTTGCCATGTCAACACCTTTAGTTACCAGCTCTTTTACCTGCTCCTTCACTTGTTCTTTTATTTCACCTTTGTCTGCCATACCTAATAGATCCGTTTTTATAGTTGGTTTTGTAACGGTTCCACCAAATATCGCTTTTACTTTTATTTTGTCGCTCAACTTTACACTGGTTCCGGCCTGTTTGTTTAGCTGATCAACCAGGCTGCCAACAGCGGCATTCGCCTGAGCTCCAAATTCTGCTCTTGGTATTTCAATCACCCAGGTATAATCAATTGTTTGATCAAAACCTGTCGATCCTTTTACGTTACCTGATATGTTACCCATCTTTATTGGCATCTCTTCTACTTCCACTCTTCCGTCTTTAAATTTATAACTTGCATTAACATTTTCGAATGTTATTTTTTTATATTTCTCTTGTTTTAATGCATCAGCTAATTTATTGATCGGTTCGAATCCTTCAACCGAAACGCTGGTTGCCATTAGTTTTCCTCCTCCTGTGAGTGTTTTCATATCAGGTTCCATGTGTGAATCCAGAGTTGCAACAAATTTTAATGTTGTCCCGAATTTACCTTTGGCATATTTACCAATAGGAGCAAGCTTTTGAACACTATTGAACGCTTTAAATGTTTTTGGAATATCAAAATTTGAAATAGCAATATCAAAATCAACAGTTGGTTTTTTAACATTCTGGGTGTTATACACACCACTTAATGCCATTGTTCCTTCCAGCTCTTTCAGATCCATTTTTAAGTTTTCGAGGCTTAGTTTGCTATCTTTTACTTTTACACCACCTGAAATAGCACTGATCACTAAATTGTCGTAAAGCATTTTTCCAATGTTTGCATTTAATCTCACATTTAAATTGGAAGGTACTTCAACCACAGTCATTGGAGCCGTGTCAACGGCAACGGGAGCAGGTTTTGCAGCCGTTTCATCTTCAGCCATTAATTCATTTATATCAAGTAGTGATGATTTTAAATTAAATGAACCGGCCAGCATGGAATCTTTTAAAGCATATTGCAAAAAGTTTTCGATCTTTCCATCCATCTGAATATCACTCTTTCCAATTTTTGCATCAAATTGAGTAAGCTCAACAAATTTTGGTGTGAAATTTAAATTTAACTTGTTGATTTTTGTAGGATAATTTAATGAAGCAGTTTTATAATTCATGTCCGAAACGGCAATGGTTCCATGAGCATCAAATTTTTCGTATTGTTCTTTTTCAATTGACGACATGCGCCCATTCATTTTTACATCAGCATTGATCAAACCATTCAGATCATCACCTTTTTCAAGCGGCATAACATCTTTTACAGATGCCAGATTTATTTTTGCTAAAACTTCTGCTTTAATATTTGCATCAGAAATAGGAGTTGACAAGTGCATCTTCGCATCAACAGGGTTACCTGCCATTTCTATATGAAATTTATTTAAGTCAATAACAGTAGCATCCGGCTCACCCGTTTTATTGTTAACAGCAAGATCAACTTGAATATTTGTTACCGCTTTTGGCAAGGAAGGATACTGGAACATTGCATCTTTAATAGTTAATTTCAGGCCAAAGGCAGGCATTTTTTTATCATTATAAATACCTTTCGCAAAACCATCCAATGCTAATAAACCTGAAGTTTTTACAGTAGCAAAATCCGCAGTGTAAACACCCGGAATAAGTGATAGTATATTTTTAAATTCTGTTTGGTTGGCCTTGAATTTCAGATCCATGTCCATGTCTTCTTTCGGCATTGCAAAGTACCCATCAAGACCAAGAGTTAATTCATTAAATGCAAATTCATTTTGTTTAAAAGTAAATTTGAAATTTGGCATGTCTGCATCCATGTCCATTTTAATGCGTGTTTTCACCTTGTTCATATAACTAACACCACCATAGCTCATGGAGAACTTTTCAATTTCGGTAAGTGTTTCAAGTAAAAAATTATCAGAAGTAAAATCTCCACTCAGGGTGTGATTCATATTAACCAATTCGGTTTTAAAATCTAAAGAAGCATCATCATATACAATGTATCCGTTTTTTATTTCAAACTTTTTTAAGGTCATTTTAAACGGAGCCGCATCAGCTGGTGGGAGAGATGCTGCAGGAGCAGCAGTTGTATCAGCCGGTTTGGTAACATCCCAGTTTGCCTTGCCATCTTTCAATACAATAGCATGAATACGCGGCTGGTCAATTGAAATAGTATTTATTTTATATTGATCTCCTTTGATCACGCTCATTAAATTTAAACCAATAGTTAAATTTTTGGCATACAGCAAGGTGTCACCTTCAAAATCGCCAACATTAGCTATACTTAGATCGTCAACAGAAAGCGAAAAATCGGGAAAAGAACTGATCAATGTGAGATCAAATTCCCCGAAATTCACTTTTGCATTGATACTTTCATTCGTTTTATCTTTTACTAATTGTACAATTTGCTTTTTGAAAAGAAAAGGAGCAGAAATTATTAAAATCAATAATACCAGTAAGGTAATACCCGTCCATTTAAGGATTCTTCCAATCAAACTTTTTTTCTTTTTCGGTGTTTCTGTTGTCATAATTATTTTTAGTTTAAAGTATTTTAGTTTTAAAGTTTAAAGTTTTAAAGTTTGTGGTTTAAAGTTTAAAATTATAGAGTTACTAGAGCAGCAAAAACTTTCAACTTTCAAACTTTAAACTAATTTATTTGTTTTAGCTCTTAATAAATGATCAACCAAAACTAAAGCAGCCATTGCTTCCACAATAGGAACAGCACGTGGCAATACGCAAGGATCGTGCCTTCCTTTGCCGGTCATTTCAACAGCTTCTCCTTTTGAATTTACAGTGTTTTGTTTTTGCAAAATTGTTGCCACAGGTTTAAATGCAACTCTGAAATAAATATCTTCTCCATTACTGATGCCACCTTGTATTCCGCCTGAGAAGTTTGAGCTCAGGCCTATCCCGTTTCCATTGGAAAGGGGAAAAAAAGCATCATTATGCAGGGAACCATTCATTTTTGCGCCTTCAAACCCACTTCCATATTCAAACCCCTTTACCGCGTTTATGCTTAACATTGCTTTCCCTAAATCAGCATGAAGTTTGTCGAAAACGGGTTCGCCAAGCCCTATTGGTGTTCCTTTTATTACACATGAAATAACCCCTCCAATTGTATCCCCTGCTTTGCGCACCTGCTCTATCTTCTGTATCATGGTATCAGCAATCAATTCATCAGGACATCTAACAATATTTGATTCAGTTTTTGTAAGATCCAGATCATGATAGGATTTCAATAATTTGATATCTCCAACCTGTGAAGTATAGGCATTGATAGTGATTCCGTATCGTTTTAAAATTAGTTTTGCGATTGCACCGGCAACCACTCGGCTCACTGTTTCACGAGCAGATGAACGTCCACCACCACGATGATCACGTATTCCATACTTTACATCATACGTATAATCCGCATGTGATGGCCGGTACACATCTATATTGTGGTCGTAATCCTTTGATCTTTGATCTAGGTTACTAACAATAAAGCCTATTGGCGTTCCCATGGTTTTACCTTCGAATATTCCTGAAAGAAATTCTACCTGATCGTTTTCTTTGCGTTGTGTAACAATGTGGGATTGGCCGGGCTTTCTTCTATCAAGTTCTTTTTGAATAAAATCAGCGTCAATCAGCAACCCGGCAGGGCAGCCGTCAATTATTCCACCCATAGCTTCGCCATGCGATTCACCAAAGCTGGTGAGTGTAAATAATTTTCCAAAAGAGTTGCCTGCCATAGTGTTTTGTAAAGAGACAAATTTAACAATTACGGGGTGGTTATGAAATAAAAATTCATAACAATTGTTAAAACAATTTATTTACAGATAAACATGCACTTTATAGGGATTATATCCTGCAAAAACACCATATCCACCGTTTATATTTGTATACATTTGAACGGGTTCTGAAAATGGCCCACTAGAGAAGGCTATGTTCAATAGTTTTGAATGATACAAGTAGTATTCTTTTGATGCATGTATAAGTTGAAGTTCTCCATTAGCATTATTCACCGTAGTGCTTGTAGATGCATAAATTTCAAATGATTCAGCAATTGTACTGCCATCTTTATCTTTATCTGATATATTGTTTGAATAAGCACTATAATAACTTGTATCCAATGCGCCATCGTAGTAGTATTTATCGTAGTACACAATTCTGTAATAATTTTCTACCCCTGATGGATCATTCCATTCAGTATTGAAAAAATAACGATTCGAATTGTTTGGGTCAACAATTGGCTCAGCAGAATAGCTTAATGATTGATTTGAATTAGGTATACTTGTGCTAGCATTTGCACTTTTGCCGTCAGGTGTAGTAACTGTTAAGTAATAGGTGGTTCCTACAGATAGCGGAAAAATAGTTGTATTTGCAAAATAATAATTATCAGTAGCATTGTAAGCCAATGTCTGTGAATTTGTTCCATCATTTATTTGAACAGTAGCATTGCTAATGGCTGAATAATTATTTGAATTTGAATTGTTATACAAGGGTTGACTTAAAGTAACATTTACTTTTATAATAGTATCCATAGGTGATATAAATGAGCTTACAACCAATTTGGATTCTACTGTAGGAAGTTTCACATCTGCATCTTTTTCGCAGGCGCTCAAACCAATAATTAAACTTAAAGCAATTAATTTTATGTAATAGTTCATAATGATAAATTGATAGTGTTTATAATACATTGATTAAAATTTCCATGTCCAACTTACAGAAGGTATTATTGGAAATAAACTTACTTGTTTTAGCTTGGTTTGTTGTGTGTTACGGTCGTATTCAGTGTAATAAAAAAATGGATTTTTACGATTATAGGCATTATAAACACCTAACTCAAAGGTGCGCTCATATTTTTTTCTTTGTTTATGAAACTGAATTGCAATATCAAAGCGATGATAAGGCGACATTCTAAAACTGTTTTTGTCTCCATAATCATTGACAGTATAGGAACTATTATATTCTGGTAGTGCATGACTACTTTGCACAGTAGCTTGATAGCTAGACAAAGGTAATGTTATAGCATTTCCCGTGCCGTAAACCCACGTTGCAGATAAAGTAATATGGTCGCTTAGTTTGTAAATACCAACAACCGAAAGGTCATGTCTGCGATCATAACGTGCGGGAAATCTGTTACCAAAATTGAGTGCATCAAATTGTAGCCATGTCCACGAAAGAGTATAGCCTATCCAGCCACTAAATTTTCCATATTTTTTTTGAAATAAAAATTCTGCACCATAGCTTTCTGCATTCCCACTGGTAACAATACTTTCGTAAGAAAATTCGGATGAACTTTGTGTTGGGTCAACACTAAAAAAAGATGCTCCGTCAACATAGCCAATTACATTTTTAGATTTTTTATAATATCCCTCTATTGATGCCATAAAATCAGCATTTTTTATAGTAAGGTCTTTTGCTATTCCTAAAGCCCCTTGTTGCGATTGTTGTGGTTTTATTCTGTCGGTTGCAGGTACCCATAAGTCTGTTGGTAAGCCTATTCCAGAGTTTGAAAGTAAATGCAAATACTGATTCATTGTGGCAAAACTTGCTTTAAGCGATAAATCTGTTTTCAACAAATAACGAAGAGCAATGCGTGGTTCTGGATTGAAATAACTTTTGCTACGTACATTAAAATTGCTCAGTCGAAGACCCGCATTTGTACGCCATTTATCACTTATTTTAAAATCATCTTCAATATAAATAGCTGTTTCATAAGTGTTTATTTGTGATGGTTTATTGAAATTGTCGTCTGCATTAGAACTTTTAATAACAATTGCACCAGGGCTAAAACGATGGTAAGTGGCCAATAATCCACCTTTTATGTAATGCTTGGAACTAAGCGAATAATCCACATCCCATTTAACAGAATAATCTCTAATTCCTGAATAATAATTTAGGTTGTAAAAATCACCGTTATATTTTTCTTTTAACCCAATGTCGAACAGGAAATTTGTATAAATGAGTGAAACATTTGAAAATATTTTCTCATTAATCAAGTGGTTCCATCTTAATGTTCCTGTCGCATTTCCCCATGCCAGGCTTGCTTCAGAGCTGTAATTGGCATCAACCTTATCTTTGAGATAAAATTTGTCTTTACCAAAATAGCCACTCAGATAAATTTTATTTTTATAGTCGATTACATAGTTAAGTTTCGCATTAAAATCATAGAAATAATAACCGGTATTAACGCCAGTTTGTTTTTTTATAAGTGGCTGAGCAATGGCATCAATATAAGTTCTTCTGGCAGAAACCAAAAATGATAATTTGTCTTTAATAATTGGCCCTTCCAATGTTAACCTTGAAGAGATAAGGCCGATACCTGCTTCTCCACGGATCTTTTGTTTATCTCCGTCTTTCATTTGCATTTCAATAACGGATGATAAACGTCCGCCATAACGTGCCGGAAAACCGCCTTTGGTAAGTTCTACACTTTTTAATGCATCGCCATTGAATAATGAGAAAAAACCGAATAAATGTGTCGCATTGTATACAGTTGCGTCATCCAGGATAATCAGATTTTGATCCGGGCCCCCGCCACGAACATAAATACCACTGCTGCCTTCACTTCCTTTTTGTACACCGGGTAATAGCTGGATTGCCTTTAATACGTCTTTTTCTCCTAATAATGCAGGCAGGTTTTTTATTTGTTCCACAGGAAGGTCAATTTTACTCATTTGTACTTCCTGGCTTATTTTTTCCGCTTTTTCAGCAGAAATTTCAACTGTTTGTAAATCAATACTGGTTTTTAAAGAAACATCCAGCTGAATATTCTTTTTTAGATCAAGTTTGAATATCTGGGGCTGATAACCAACATAGGTTACTACCAGTTCCACCGAGTCGGCTGGCAGTGTTAGTGAGAAAAAGCCATAGTTGTTAGATGTAGCACCGGCTTTTAGCTTGGGTGCATAAACATTTACACCAGGAAGACTTTCCTTACTGCCATTTTCGCTTATAAAGCCTGATATGGTATATTTTTGACTTGTTTGTGCTTTTATTGTGAAGGAAATAAAAATAAGAAGGCAAATGAGATAAAATTGAGTAGTATATTTTTTCATTTTTGATACGTAAATCTAGGTTAAATAAGCCCCAGGGCAAGTTTTTTGTATTGAAAAATTCTATTAGTAGAAGTGAAAGATATAAATTTTATTTTTTAGACAGTATTAATTTTTAAATTATGCAATAACTCCTACTTTTAGCAAATATTGTTCATTATGAAAATTTTAATAAAAAATATAAAACAGCTGGTTCAGGTTGAAGAAAGTCCCCAATTGAAAATAGTTGGGAAGGAAATGAAAAACCTTTCTTGCATTGATGATGCCTGGCTTGCACTTGAAAATGACAAGATTGTAGGATTCGGTAAAATGGAGGATTGGGAAGGTATTTCCGATTGGACAAACCTAACCATCATTGATGCAACAGATAAGTTGGTATTGCCATGCTGGTGCGATAGTCATACTCACATAGTTTACGCAGGAAGCAGGGAAGGCGAATTTGTTGACCGTATCAATGGATTAACCTATGAGGAAATTTTTCAAAGAGGTGGTGGGATTTTAAATTCTGCAAAAAAATTGAAAGAGGCAACAGAAGAGGAATTAGTTGAAAGCGCTTTGTTACGGCTAAATGAAATTATGTTGCAAGGGACAGGTGCTGTTGAAATAAAAAGTGGTTATGGCTTAAGTGTCGAATCGGAATTAAAAATGCTGAGAGTGATCAAAAAATTAAAAACACTTTCTCCGCTCACTATTAAAGCTACTTTTCTTGGTGCACATGCGGTTCCTCTTGAATATAAAGAACGAAAGGGTGATTATATCAAGTTACTTATCAATGAGATAATGCCTGTAATTGCTGAAGAACAGCTGGCTGATTATTGCGATGTATTCTGTGAACAAAATTATTTTACAAAAGAGGAAACTATTGAAATCCTTACAGCCGGTAAAAAGCACGGGATGACTCCCAAAGTACATGCAGAGCAATTGAGCAATTTTGGTGGAACATTGGCTGGTGTTGCGGTTGGTGCCATCAGCGTTGATCATTTGGAATTTGTTGGTGAAAAAGAGATAGAAGCATTGTTAAATTCGGAAACAATGCCAACCGTTTTACCGGGTGCCGCTTTCTTTTTGAGTTTGCCATTTCCACCGGCACGTAAAATGATTGATGCAGGCTTGCCTGTTGCCGTTGCCAGTGATTGTAATCCCGGAAGCAGCCCAAGTGGTAATATGAATTTAATTATCTCCCTTTGTTGCATTCAATATAAAATGACTCCGGAAGAAGCCATCAATGCGGCTACAATAAATTCAGCTTATGCAATGGAATTGAGTAAAACACATGGAAGTATTGCCATTGGGAAAAAAGCAAACGTATTTATCACAAAAGAAATTCCGAATTATTCATTTATTCCTTATTCCTTTGGAAGTAATTTGATCGAAACGGTGATAATTAATGGGAAAGTAATAAACTAAATAGTGTCTCTTCATAGAGTCGAATAAATAAAATACTTGCCACAAATTACACGAATTAAAGATGTTTTTGATTTTAAATTAGTGAAATTCGTGGCCATTCAGGTAAAATAATAATTATCATATTTGTCAACAGATTTCTAAAAATTAAAACAATGAACCAATTAATAGAATGTGTTCCTAACTTCAGTGAAGGGAACGATATGAATATTATCAAACAAATTACCAATGAAATTGAATTGGTAGAAGGTGTTAAATTATTGAATGTAGATCCGGGGAAAGCCACCAATCGAACTGTTGTAACTTTCGTAGGGCCTCCTGAAGCTGTTATTGAAGCTGCTTTTCAGGCTATTAAAAAAGCAAGTGAATTAATTGATATGAGCAAACATAAAGGGGAGCATCCGCGTATGGGTGCTACAGATGTTTGTCCGCTTATTCCTATTGCAGGGATTTCAATGGAAGAAACAGCTGAATATGCTAAAAAATTAGGCGCAAGAGTTGGAAAAGAATTAAACATAGCGATATACTTATACGAAGCAGCTCAAGCAAATAAAGATCGCAATAATCTTTCTGTTATTCGTGGAGGGGAATACGAAGGCTTTTTTAAAAAAATAAAATTACCGGAATGGGAGCCGGATTTCGGACCTGCCGAGCACTCTATAAAATCAGGCTCTACCGTAATTGGCGCCCGCGATTTTTTGGTTGCATACAACATTAATCTAAACACAACATCTACCCGAAGAGCCAATTCTATTGCATTTGATGTGCGCGAAGCAGGGCGGGTAAAGCGCGAGGGGAATCAGGTTACCGGAAAAATTGTCACTGATGAAAAAGGAAACCCTGTTAATATTCCGGGTTCCTTAAAATCAGTAAAAGCAATTGGTTGGTTCATTGAAGAATATGGTGTTGCTCAAATATCGATGAATTTAACCAATATCAATATAACCCCTGTTCATATTGCATTTGACGAAGTATGTAAAAAAGCAAATGAGCGTGGGATTCGGGTAACAGGTTCTGAACTGGTTGGTTTGATCCCCTTGAAAGCGATACTGGATGCCGGTAAATATTTTCTTGAAAAACAAAATCGTTCAACCGGAGTTTCCCAAAAAGAATTAATCAAAATTGCGGTAAAATCCTTAGGATTAGATGAATTAGCTCCTTTCATACCCGAGGAGAGGATCATAGAATATTTATTGAACAATGAATCACCAGCACGTCTGATAAAGATGAATCTTACTGAATTTGCTGATGAAACAGCAAGTGAAAGCCCTGCACCCGGAGGTGGTTCCATTGCTGCATATATTGGTTCGTTGGGTATTTCGTTAGGTACAATGGTAGCAAACCTTTCATCACATAAACCAGGTTGGGACGACCGTTGGAAAGAATTTTCAGATTGGGCAGAAAAAGGTCAATTCTATAAAAATGAATTATTAAAGCTAGTGGATGAAGACACAAAGGCCTTCAATAAAATTTTGACCGCCTTTGGTATGCCTAAATCATCGGCTGAAGAAAAAATATCCCGCGCTCAAGCCATTGAAGATGCAACAAAATATGCCACTGAAATACCATTCAAAGTAATGGAACTGGCAGGAGCATCAATGGAAATAATAAAAAAAATGGCCGAAATTGGTAACCCTAATTCCATTTCAGATGCCGGTGTAGGTGCATTGTGCGCACGTTCTGCTGTAATAGGCGCATATTTAAATGTAAAAATAAATGCGAGAGACCTTACAGATAAAGATTTTGCTTCGCAACTTATTTCAAAAGGCAACGTAATAGTAGATCAAACACAACAACTCGAAACCGAAATTTTGAAACTTGTTAATAGTAAAATATAATTTATGAGCTTTTTTAAAGTAGTAAGCATTACTGTTCGGAAACACCCAACTTTCCGAAGGTTGTATTATTCGTTTTTTTTTAGACTCTTAATGCTTGACTTTAAAAAGAACTTATTACTACTTGTTTTTTGGTCATTGTTATTTGGGATGATCACCAATAATATTGCACCGAATTATGGAATTGCTTATCTTTTTCTTGGCCCCGAATATTTCAATAAAATAAGTTTCCTGTCTTATTTTATTGTTGGTTTCTCCTGTGGAGGTTTTGTAATGGCCTACAATATTGCCAGCTTTATACAAAATGCTTACCGTTTCCCGTTCTTAGCGTCCCTTCGGTTTCCCTTCATGAAGTATTGTTTGAATAATTTTGTTATTCCACTCATTTTTATTACCCTTTATTGTTTTCAAATATATTTTTTCCTTCATGGGGAAGGTATTATGTCAACTGCTAAAATACTTCTGATGATCGTTGCTTTTTTAGCGGGACTCGGATTTTTTCTTTTTTTAGCTTTCACTTATTTCTTTAAAGGCAATAAAGATATTTTTAAGCTGTATGGGATACAACACAAAATAGAGATTCCTTACAAGGCAGATAAAAAGGCTATTACAGGAGAACGTAATCCGAAATTGGTTAAAGAATCAAGGGATTGGTATGTGGAAACATATTTTAGTACACCTACCTCTATACGTTTAGTACGATCAGTTCAGCATTATAAAAAAGAAATGTTGAAAGAAGTAATAAGGCGTAATCACCATGTAGCTTTTATTTTTCAAATGATCTCGATCGTTAGTTTGCTTGTATTGGGGTTTTTTGGTGAAATAAATACATTTGAAATTCCAGCCGGTGCAAGTATTTTTTTGCTTTTTACTACGTTTAGTATGTTATTCAGTTCCTTCTACCGATGGTGGGGCGGCTGGTCTATCCCTGTTTTTATCTTGTTTTTATTTTTATTTAATTTTGTTCATAAAATTGATTTGCTGACTGTTGATCATGCTTATGGCTTGAATTATAACACCAAAAAAGCAGATTATAGTTACGATAATTTCAAAAAAATTGACAAAGACTATGAGTTGTTTGATAAGGATGTTGTAAATATGTTAGGCATTTTAAATAAATGGAAACAAAAAAACACTTCATTAAATGACCCGCTCAAAAAACCTAAGCTGGTTTTTGTTAATACAAGTGGGGGAGGACTGAGGTCATCATTATGGACGTTTTATACTTTGCAATATGCCGATAGTATTTTAAATGGCAGGCTTTTGCAACAAACTCAATTAATTACCGGTTCGTCAGGTGGAATGATAGGCGCTTCTTATTTACGCGAACTCTATTTACAAAAACAAAATAATAAAATTAAAAATTATTACCACAAAAAGTATTTAACCAATATCTCAAATGATGTTTTAAATCCTATTGCATTTAAAATAGCAACCAGCGAATGGTTATTCCCTATGCAAAGTTTTACTCTTGATGGGAACAGATATCCGAAAGACCGAGCTTATGCGTTTGAACATAGATTAGAAGAAAATACAGATAAAGCGTTTAATAAGAGATTATCAGATTATCAATTGGATGAGGCCAACTCAGCTATTCCTATGATGATATTTTCTCCTTCAATAGTAAACGATGGAAGGAAATTAATGATATCAGCACAACCTATTTCATTTCTTACTCAAAACACACGTACTAATAAAACCAGTTATAATAAACTTTTTGATGCTATTGAATATTCCCGCTTTTTTGAAGAACAGGATGCATCCAAAATCGTATTCAGCAGTGTTTTGCGAATGAGTGCTACTTTCCCATATATTTCTCCGGTGGTTTCATTACCAAGTGAGCCCCGCATTGAAATAATGGATGCAGGTTTGCGCGATAATTTTGGGTTGGAAACCACCCTGCGTTTTATTAAAACGTTTAATGATTGGATCGCTGAAAATACAAGTGGAATAGTGATAATTCAAATACGCGATAAGCATAAAAACAGCCCTATTGAAGAAAATCCATCTCAAACCTTGATGCAGGCCTTAACCCGGCCAATGGGCAGCTTTTATGGCAATCTTTTTGATGTGCAGGATTACAACCAGAATGCCCTGATCCAAATGGCGGATATCTGGTGCAAATCAAAAATTGAATTTATCGATCTTCAATTAAGGAACGAAAAAAACGATCATATCTCCTTGAGTTGGCATCTTACTAATAAAGAGAAAAAGAAAGTTTTCGCTTCTGTTTTCCTTCCCGAAAATCAAGATGCTATCAAACGCATTGTGGAACTCCTCAAATAAAAAAAACGTTCTGTGAGCTTCTCACAGAACGTTTTTTAATACTCTTGCATGTTTGTTTAACCTTAATTTAACACCAATTCAAAATGCTCCATACTTTTTGATTTACGGATGCTCAATGCTTTTGAATAATTTAGAATATTATCGATAACATTATTTCCCGGTTCATAAGGGAATTCTTTACTGTTATCAACTTCTTTATTCATTTTTGTGTTAAAAGATGCAATGTTTTTTTTAGTAGAGATTTTGGCCATTCAGGGTTTATTTGGTTTATAATTGATATTTAACGGCAGGGTTTTTAGTTTATTGTATGAAAAAAAAATATCCCAACAAATTTATTGTTGGGATACTATATTTAACTTCAAAAATAGGGTGAAATCTAATAAGAAACCACTATTTCCTTTTCTTCTATCATCTTACGAAGGTTTATCAGTGCATATCTCATACGCCCCAAGGCTGTGTTGATACTAACATTGGTTTGTTCCGATATTTCTTTGAAACTCATGTCATAATAATGACGCATCATCAATACTTCCCTTTGTTCGGACGGTAAACATTCTACAAGTTTCCTGATATCCTTCCTGATCTGCCCCTGAATGATCTCCTGCTCAATGGTACGGTCATGTTCTCCTAAAACACTGAAAATGTCGAAATCTTCTCCATCACCATTGGTGCCACCGCTAATGGTCGGCATACGCTTATCGTGCCTGAAGGTATCAATGATCAAATTATGAGCGATCCGCAGAACCCAGGGCAAAAATTTGCCTTCTTCATTGTATTGTCCTTTTTTTAGGGTTTTGATCACTTTTATGAACGTATCCTGAAAAATATCTTCAGATAATGCTTTGTCTTTCAACGTATGCATTATGTAACTGAATATTCTGCGTTTATGGCGTAGGATTAATGTGGAAAGTGCGGTCTCATCACCAGCGATATATCGATTAATTAGTTCTTGGTCGTCAATAACCTGCTTAATAATCATTAGGTACCTCCTTTTTTTATTGTGGATTAATTATAAAAAAGTAGAGTGTACGCTATATCGGGGTCTCCTTATATTAATGGTTTTGTTACAGTGTAAATCAAAACCGGATGAATAATAAATTTGAAATATTTTAGCTTAACGATAAAAAAAAATAAATGTTGCGTTAAGCAATAAATAAAACTGAATCTTTATGCTAAATTATAAATTTTTTCTAAAAGAACCTAATAATTTTCAGGTTAATTTTAATTAATGCAATCAAAAATCAAATAAATGTTAATTTTCTGAGTTTAAAAACACTGAAAATAAAGTAGTTCAAAAAAATAAACGAAGATCTTCACTAAAAAGATCTTCGTTTATCCCAAATTTCAATAACTCAATAACTAATCATTAATATCTTACCACCCCAGGATCCAGGCGAACATTAATGGCACAACAATAGTAGCGTCTGATTCCACAATAAATTTAGGTGTATGAATATCTAATTTTCCCCAGGTAATTTTTTCATTTGGTACTGCTCCGGAATAAGAACCATAACTGGTTGTTGAATCAGATATTTGGCAAAAATAGCTCCAGAAAGGAATGTTTGTCATTTCCATATCCTGATAAAGCATTGGAACAACACATATCGGGAAATCTCCTGCAATACCACCGCCTACCTGGAAGAAACCAATGCCTTTACCGCTTGAATTTTTCGGATACCAGTCCGCCAACCAAACCATGTATTCAATACCTGATTTCATTGTCGAAGCTTTTATTTCATTTTTGATCACATAAGAGGAGAAAATATTTCCCATAGTGGAATCTTCCCAACCTGGTACCACCATTGGTAAATTCATTTCAGCTGCTGCCAGCATCCATGAATCTTTTGGATCTATTTCATAATATTGCTTCAACTCACCGCTCAACAATATTTTGTACATATATTCATGCGGAAAAAAGCGTTCGCCTTTATCATCAGCATCTTTCCATATTTTATGAATGTGTTTTTGCAACCTGCGAAATGCTTCTTCTTCAGGGATACAGGTATCTGTAACGCGATTGTAATGGTTCTCTAACAGATCCCATTCATCCTGAGGAGAAAGATCACGGTAATTAGGAACACGCTTATAATGTGAATGGGCTACCAGATTCATGATATCTTCTTCCAGATTCGCTCCTGTACAAGAGATAATATCAACTTTACCCTGACGGATCATTTCAGCTAATGATTTCCCCAATTCAGCAGTACTCATAGCACCTGCAAGAGTGATCATCATTTTACCCCCTTCGGTAAGGTGTGCTTCATATCCTTTTGCAGCATCCACTAAAGCAGCAGAGTTAAAGTGTTTATAGTGCTTTTCAATAAAATTAGAAATAGGTCCTTTGCTCATAATTGTTTTAGGTTTTTTATTTTAAAATGCAAAAGTACATTATCTAATTAATTTATTTGAAAATAATTTCATTTCAACTGGTATGATATTTTTATTGTAAAATGGTAATGACTTTAGATGAATTAGTAATTTTGGTTGGAGCCTGATAAACGCTGGTAAATCCACGTTCATTGAATATGTACGTTAGGGATTGCTTCGACTGGCTCTGGATAAATTCTGCGTAAATCCTTTTCTTTTTAGAAAAGATTGAAACGGAAAGCCTTCCCCTTCTTTTTTAGGAAGGGGAGCGCCCCAATGAAAGTTTTAGACAAATTATTTTTATTTACCTTTATCAGCAAATATTACCAACCATTAGATAATTCAGCAAATCCGAAAAGCAAAAATCCCAAATCAGAAATTGGACCTATGACCATACTAAATTCAATAGCCAGTTGGTGGATGAAGAAGCGAATGCATCAGATCGAACTTTTTATGAAGTATCCGAATGATGTGCAGGATGAATGTTTGCGTAAATTGATCACATCAGCGAAAGATACTGATTGGGGCCGTTTCCATGATTATAAAAGCATACAAAATCACGAACAATTTAAGTCCATTGTCCCGATACAAGATTACGATACAATGAAACCTTTTATTGACAGGGTTCGCAGAGGGGAGCAAAATATTTTGTGGAATTCTGAAATAAAATGGTTTGCGAAATCATCAGGGACCACCAACGATAAGAGCAAATTTATCCCGGTAAGTAAAGAGTCATTGGATGAATGCCATTACAACGGAGGGCGCGACATGATATCAATTTATTGTTCGCTTTATCCGGAAACACAGTTATTTACAGGAAAAAATTTAGGGCTGGGAGGAAGCTTAGAAACCGATAGTTTTGGAAGTTATGAATCGCAGAATGGTGACCTATCAGCCATTGTAATGAATAATTTACCCATGTGGGCTGAATTTTTTCGATCTCCTGATCTATCAATTGCCTTAATGGATAAATGGGATGAAAAAGTGGAGAAATTATCCAATGCCATTATTGATGAGAATATTATAAGTCTTGCCGGGGTGCCTTCCTGGATGTTGTTGATTATGAAACGTGTGCTGGAAATTACCGGTAAAAAGTCCATTGGAGAGGTTTGGCCGGACCTGGAAGTATATTTTCACGGAGGAGTAAACTTTAGCCCCTATAAAGAGCAATTTAAAACGATATTCAATAAGGCTGATATGAATTACCTGGAGTTATATAATGCTTCGGAAGGTTTTTTTGGAATTCAGGATCAACGCAATTCAAATGAATTATTGCTGATGCTGGATTATGGGATCTATTACGAGTTTATGCCAATAAGTGAATTGGGGGGTACAGAATCAAAAACATTATCTCTATATGAGGTTTCAACAGGCGAAACTTACGCGCTTGTGATTTCCACCAATGCCGGTTTGTGGCGTTATATGCTTGGTGATACGATTCAATTTACATCGCTTGATCCATTTCGTTTTAAAATTACAGGGCGCACAAAGCATTTTATGAATGCCTTTGGTGAAGAAATAATTGTTGATAATGCTGATAAGGCTTTGAGTATTGCCTGTGAAAAATCGGGAGCGCAAATAAAAGAATATACTGCAGCTCCTGTTTATATGCAGGGTAATGAAAATGGTGCACATGAGTGGCTCATTGAATTTGAAACACAACCAAGCACCATCGAATATTTCACAGAAATGCTTGATAATGCATTGAAATCGATCAATTCGGACTATGAAGCGAAACGTTATCGAAATTTGATATTGAAGCAGCCCATTGTCAGATCTCTTCCCAAGGATACTTTTTACAAATGGTTTGAATCAAAAAATAAATTGGGCGGCCAGCATAAAGTACCTCGTTTATCAAATGAAAGAAAGCATGTGGAGGAAATATTACAGTTAATTTAATAATTGAACATTATCTTTAGGTAATAAGTAATTAGTAATATTTGAAAATCGGATTATGAAATTGAAATTTTTGCTTCCAACTGTGATCTTACATATTGCATTATACCTATTACATTTTAACTCTTTTGCGCAAATCAATTTTAACATCGTTGCTAATATTGATGTTCAGGCTGATTTTTTCACTACCGATAATCAAGGCAATGTTTATGTGGTAAGGGCAAATGAGCTTACTAAATATGATAAAAAAGGTAAATTACTTTATAAATACAGTAATAAAAATTTTGGCAATATAGATTTTGTTGATGCTTCCAATATGCTTCGACTGTTGGTGTTTTATAAAAATTTCTCGCAAATTGTTTTTTTAGATAATACATTGAGCTTAAATGGCGAGTCGGTGAGCCTTGATAAAATTGGATTTCAACAAACTCAACTGGTATGCTCCTCTCACAATAGTGGCTTGTGGCTATATGATCAGCAGAACCTGGAACTTGTGCGCTTAGATCAAACACTAGGTAAAATACAACAAACCGGAAATTTGAATTTATTGCTGAATATAGATATGCAGCCCAATTATTTAATGGAATACGATAATAAAGTTTATCTCAATAATCCTTCATCCGGAATTTTAATTTTTGATATTTATGGCACTTATTACAAGACCATACCAATAAAAATGGTAAAGAGTTTTCAGCCAATGGGCGATCTGGTTTATTATATTTCTGATCATAAAATAAAAGCATATAATACAAAAACTACAGAAGAGCTTGAGTTTGAAACGCCTTCAGCCGAATTTCAAAATTTCAGATTGGAAATGGGTGTTTTATTCCTTCAAACTCCTAAAGCAATTTCTATAAATACGGCTCAATAATCTTATTTATCCCAATTAACGAGGGGGGATACCGGATCTATTATTTCCTGCCCGCTTTAAGAGCCGATGAAATCAGCCTTGTAAAAAAAGCTTAAACTTTTCAAAAAAACTTATCCACAATTTTCATTTTTTTGCCGGACTAACATAGTAGTTTTTGTATTTTCGTTTACGTTTTTTCGGAGAGGTTGATTTCTTTTGTTAGGACCTCTTAAAACAATACATTTTACAATCAAACTTCTTTAAAAATTATTCTTTAAATTATGCATATAGCTATAGCAGGTAACATCGGATCGGGTAAAACTACGCTTACTACTCTTTTATCAAAACATTATAAATGGGAGTCTCATTTTGAAGATGCAGATGATAATCCGTATTTAAATGATTTTTATGAAGACATGCAACGATGGTCCTTTAATTTGCAGGTATACTTTTTAAATAGTCGTTTCGGGCAAGTTCAGCAAATTCGCAATAATGGGAAAACCGTTATTCAGGATAGAACTATTTATGAGGATGCGTATATTTTTGCTCCCAACCTCCATGCTATGGGATTAATGACCACGCGTGATTTTGAAAATTATTTTGCGTTGTTCAAATTGATGGAGTCATTTATTACGCCTCCCGATCTACTGATATATTTACGTGCTTCTGTTCCTACTTTGGTAAATCAGATTCAAAAGCGTGGGCGCGATTACGAAAATGCTATTCGTTTAGATTATTTAAAACGTTTGAATGAACGTTACGAAGCTTTCATCAGTTCTTACGAGCAAGAGCATCCTGGTGCGAAGCTTTTGATAATTGATGTGGACAATAATAATTTCCTTGAAAAACAGGAAGATCTGGGGCTAATCATTAACAAAATTGATGCTGAGATAAACGGGTTGTTTTAAAACAGATATAGGATATTAGATTATTGGATATTAGATATATTCTAACATCTACACTTTCAAACTTTAAACTTATTTAATATGGCATTAGAAGAAAAAATAAACTCGGATATCAAAACAGCAATGTTAGCAAAGGATGCAGCAAGGTTAGAGGCGCTGCGTGCGGTAAAATCTGCTATATTATTATTAAAAACTTCTCCGGAAGGCTATAATGACGATACTGAAGTAAAGGCATTGCAAAAAATGGTGAAGCAACGCAAGGAAACAGCTGAAATATATGTAACACAAAGTCGCAAAGATCTTGCCGATGTGGAATTGTTTCAAGCCGGAGTTATTGAGGCCTACTTACCAAAACAAATGAGCGAAGAAGAAATAAAATCGGAAATAGCTAAGATCATTTCATCTGTTGGTGCATCATCACCTGCTGATATGGGTAAGGTGATGGGAGTTGCTTCTAAGCAATTAGCAGGTAAAGCTGATGGCAAAATTATTTCTATAGTTGTAAAAGAATTGCTGAGTAAGTAATTTCAGATAACAAGTCTAAATAATTTAAAAATTTACAATCGAAAATAAAACACAAACAGCCCTTCCAATTCGGAAGGGCTGTTTGTGTTTTGAGCCATCTTGATATATATGCTTTCGGAGAATTTTAAAATGTAAAAATATTTTAATCAATACTTTAAAGTGGAAATTGTATCCCTAAAGTCAGGATGTTTTCAAACGTCCAGAAAGAATGATTGGCCCTACCTGCACCCTTTACCAATACATTTAAATAATTTGCATAGGTGCCTTTGGCGGTATACTCAATAAAAACGTATTTGAATGCATCTAAACGAAGACCGGTTTCAACTCCGGTAACGTATCCGGCAATATGAAAACGATTATTCAACCGCTCACCAAAAAGGGTTACATCTGTTTTGGGGATCACAATACCTGCCCCTAATTTAATGATTCCGCTTAACCAATATTTTTTGTTTGCCGAAACTAAAAACCGTTGACGTTTTATCCCATTGAACATTAAAAAATTGGCACCATCGGTATGTTCAAATTTTAAAAAATCCTTAGGACTCACCAGTGTATCCGTATCAATAGCCTGCCCCCGTATAGTGCCTTTTACACGAAGGGTTTGATAATCTACCATCACATATTTGGTATGGTCAAAATTTATTTCAATACCCAGATCTCGTTTGTCGTTAAAGTAATATCCTAAACGATAAACATATTGCGGAATTGTAAGATCAGTTCTTAAAATGTCTTTAAATCCCGGACGGTCTTTTGCCTTGGCCCCATATACTGTAAAATCGTAGGAATCATAATTCCCTGTAACCGGATTATATTCGCCAGACGTATTTTTAAAATGAAGGTCACTTTTTGAGAACCAGTCTTTGTTGTATCCCCATGAAAAATAAAAACTGCCTTTTCCTAAAGTGTTTTGGCCCGGACAATCACAAATTTCTTGAGAAACGGTACTGTTAAATATTCCTAAAATTATTAATGAAATAAGAAAAAACTTTTTTTGCATTACGAGTTAAATAAAGTCGAAAAAAATGAATTAAATAATAGTACTGTCTTCTAAACGGAAAGAAGCATAAAATAATAAGGTAAATTGCTTTTTAGACGTTCTCGGATATTATTGACCATTAATTTGATGAGCTTTATAAACCTGAAGAACAAGCTAAGGAAGTATTGTAACCTTTTAACTATTTTATATAAAGGTATAAAATCTATCATTATAAACCAATAAAGAAATCATTGATAAATAATAAAAAAATCAATATTAATGTATCTATGGCTCTATCCTGGATAAATGAATCATCAATTTCCTAACATCCTCAAGCATTTCCAAACAATATTCATATCATTTTCAATTTTATAATCCTTTGAATATGCCAAATGCAGACGGTTTCGCCAGTCGGATGAAACATTTATTTTTTTTATGGCATCAGTAGGAGAAAGCGCTGATGGTTTTAACTTAGGTAAGTGCTCGTGGGCATCCTTACCATATCCTACCCATGATTTAAAATTGAAAAGAACAGAAAAAATATTTTTGATAAAACCAGTTTTAGAATATTGAAATAAAATTAAAATTGGTGAGATGCTTATAAACAAAAGGCTTGTGAGTATATCAAACAAGCGTTTGTTGCGTTTGTTTTTTGATTTACTGATGGAATTAACATCAATAATGTATAGATCCCCGGCAGTGTCAATAGAGTTGCTCCCTATGATAGACAAGCTTTCTGGAGGTGCTATCTTAAAATCAACATCAGCCGAAACAAGGGTGTACATATAATCAATTATGCCTTGAGATGAAATATCGCGGGAGCAAAAAATAACTTCATTAATCTTATAGATCTCAATTACCTCTTCTATCTGGTTAATGTTTCCAACATAATCGGGGTGACCATTTCCAGTATCATCTGCACTAACAAAACCTAGAAAACTAGAGTTGATACTTGTTTGTTTTAGTAGTCCGTTTACGCGTTCAAACTCTTCTTGTTTACCTATTATTATGATGCGTTTACTTTTATCAGGATTAAGGTTGAACGCCTTCAGGCCAATGAAATGAAGCGCTAAGCGTGAAATTAAATAGGATAATACTACCCATCCCATTCCAAATAGGATCAAGGCACGTGAAAAACGATAGGCTTCAGGTAATAAAGAGTACCCAATCAAAATTATTCCAGTTCCTATTATCACGCCTCGTAAGATCTGGAATAATCTTACCGGTTTATCATAGCCTCCGCTGAGATAAACTGCAAACATCCAGATAAGGATATATGCCGTGAAGGCTATATTAACAAGTGAATCGGAGTAAGAACCACCTTCAATAAATTGAATATTTTTTCCATATTGGTTTTTAATGAATAACAATCCAATCATTATTAATACAAAATCAAAAGCAGGTAAAGCAATGGATTTTAAAAATCGAATTGTTATTGCTACTCCGGCACGCAGGTATATTGCAAAATTAATTAACACCGAAAATAATTTTGCATTGTTTTGTGAAAAATGTTTCTGTGCAAAAATTACCATCGCCCTGTAAAAAACAAATACATAGTTTACACTGCTTTTCTTCGTGCTTTCCCCTTTATAATGGATAATTCGCGTTTCAGGGAAATAATAATTTTTATAGCCGCCCAAAATAATCCGGTAGGATAGATCAATATCTTCGCCATACATAAAAAATGTTTCGTCCAGCATCCCCACTTTATCCAATGTGGTTTTGCGCAATAGCATAAATGCACCTGCTAGTATTTCTATTTCATGGATCTTATCATCATCTAAAAAACCAAGATGATATTTTCCAAATGTTTTTGATTTAGGAAAAATTTTAGAGAGGCCGATCATTTTGTAAAAGGCAACCGATGGAGTTGGCAATCCTCGTTTTGATTCTGGTAAAAAATTTGCTCTTCCATCCAGCATTTTCACACCCAATCCTCCTGCATCAGGGTGGGAATCCATAAATGCAATAACTTTTTCGAAAGTATCCTCTTCTACTACAGTGTCAGGATTCAAGAGCAATATATATTCACCTTTTGCAATTTTGATTGCTTGATTGTTTGCGTATGAAAAGCCGGTGTTTTTTTTGTTTTCTATTAATTGAATTTCATTCCCACCAAAGCGGGATTTCAGCATCGCTATAGAGCCATCCACAGAATTATTATCAACAACAAAAATTTCGGTACTAACATTCTTTGCAGCTTTTAAAACAGAATGCAAGCATTGCTCTAAAAAATGTTGAACGTTGTAATTGACAATGATTACTGATAATTTCAAAGGATGTGCTGATTAGTTGATGTGCTGATGTGCTGATGTGCTGATTTCTGATGTGCTGATTCTTTTATGTGTTTACTCTGTGATTTTTTGTTGAGGAGATTATTTTACTTAGAACTTTTATGATACTTTCAATTTGTTTTAGCAGATTATCACAGTTAGGGTAATTTTTTGAATGTTGACAAAGTAGTAACCAGTATTTTGTTTCTTCTGCTTCTTTAGCTGATATTTTAAGCTTATGAATGAAATCAGCTTTACTTTCAGCATGTTGTGATTCGTTTACGTTAGCTCCAATACTTGTTCCGCTTCTGAATAACTGATTTGATAAATTGTATTTTTTTAATTGTTCTAATTGTTCTGTATAAACTACGATATCTAATGAGAATTTGAATGCTAAATCTACAATCAGGTTCTTTTTCTCATTCTCAGTATTATCTTCAATCATAAGATTTAATTATATCAGTTTATCAATTCTTATACATCTTCATTTAAAAGCAATCAGCACATCATCATATCTAAAATTAATCAGCACATTAGCACATCAGCTAATCAGCACATCATTTAACTGACAATGAATTTTCATACAAAATCCGATTAATGATAGAACGGCCAAGAGTAATCTCATCAGCGTATTCTAATTCGTCACCAATTGAAATACCGCGTGCAATAGTACTTATTGTCAGGTTAAATTCTTTCAATCTTTTATAGATATAAAAATTTGTAGTGTCACCTTCCATTGTAGTACTCAATGCCATTATCACTTCTTTGATCTCGCCATCGGCCGCTTTCTTTACAAGTGTTTCAATATTCAAATCGCTCGGTCCAATGCCATCCATAGG
Source organism: Bacteroidia bacterium (assembly GCA_030654175.1). Lineage (GTDB taxonomy): Bacteria > Bacteroidota > Bacteroidia > 2-12-FULL-35-15 > 2-12-FULL-35-15 > 2-12-FULL-35-15. The sequence continues at coordinate 51,899 of JAURXZ010000016.1, read as the reverse complement.
AGAGATGATACCGCCTAAAATGTGGTATGCCCCTCTATATTGTTGTGTGTTTTCAATGGCCATAAAATCGCGGATGTCTTCCACAATGCAAACTGTAGTATGGTCGCGGTGAGGATTAGCACATACTTCACATAAAATTTTGTCGGAAACATTATGACATTTTTCGCAATAACGAAGTTCGGTACGTAATTTTATAAAGGCGTTACCAAATTGTTCCACATCATTTTTGTTCTGCTTCATCAAATGCAATACAAAGCGCAATGCGGTACGTTTGCCAACCCCTGGCAGCTTACTGAATTCGTTAACAGCTTCTTCAATTAATTTTGACGAAAAATTCATATTTCAAAAATACGATTTTTTTATTGAAATTTAAATAAGGTTAATAATTTCTACGAAATCCTATTCCACAAATTAAGAATAAAAAAAAACGAATTACGAATCTGTGTTTGCTGCTTTTAACATACAGATTCGTACATTCGTACAATTTAGTAATTTGTAGAATAGTAATTAGTTGTAAAATGAAACTTCACCGGACCCTTGTACAAGCCATAGCAGGAACCCTGCAACAAATTTTTGTTGAACGGGTTTACGCGGATAAAGCAGTGGAGCAAATTCTGAAACAAAATCCCCGATGGGGCTCACGCGACAGGCGCTTTATTGCTGAAACTACCTATGAGATGGTACGATGGTGGCGTTATATTTCCGAATCATTTTGTCCGTCAGGGGCCGGAAAAGTTAATGTTGAAGAAGCAATTGGCACTGAGTATTTTTATAAACTTTTTGCCACCTGGCAAATACTGAAAGGTCTTGATTTGCCTGATTGGGAAGAGTTTTCCGGTATCGACAAAAATCAAATAGTAAAGAATGCAGAACAAGTAAAATTGATCCGTAAGTATCGTGAATCAATTCCTGATTGGTTGGATGAACTTGGTGGACGAGAGTTGGGAGAAGCTGTTTGGGGAAATGAGCTGCATGCATTGAATACAGAGGCGCAGGTAGTATTACGTGTAAATACTCTTAAAACATCATCAGAAGAATTAAAAAATAAATTACTTACGCAAGGGATTGGGCTTGAAACATTGAATAACACCTCTCCCTTATTTGAAACCATAAAGAAAGGCGCCTTTGTGCTTTCAAAACGACAGAACCTTCACCAGCTCAATGAATACAAAGAAGGGTTATTTGAAATACAAGATGCTTCTTCGCAATTAATTGCTCCATTTTTACAATTGAAAGAAGGTATGAAGGTGATAGATGCATGTGCAGGTGCCGGAGGGAAATCTTTACACATGGCCGCTATGATGCAGAATAAGGGTGAAATTATTTCGATGGATGTGGAAGAACGCAAATTAACTGAGCTAAAAAGACGTTCCGATAGGGCAGGAGTGAGGATAATAAAAACGCAGTTGATCAATGCTGCTTCCATTTCAAAATTTAAAAACAGTGCGGATAGATTATTACTTGATGTGCCTTGCTCCGGATTAGGTGTTATTCGCAGAAATCCGGATGCAAAATGGAAATTGAATTTAGATTTTATTGATCAAATTAAAAAAACGCAACAGGAAATTATTTGTAATTATTCTCAAATGCTTAAGTCCGGAGGTATTATGGTATATGCCACTTGCAGTATTTTGCCAAGTGAAAACCAACAGCAGGTTGAGGCTTTTTTAATTAAGAATAAAAATAATTTTGAATTTATAGAGGACAGGAAAGTATTACCGAGTGAAGGTTTTGATGGCTTTTATATGGCTGCGATCAGAAAAAAGTAATGAGTTTTGCTTAAAAAAAAATTTATTGTTTCACTGATTTTTTATTCTTTATAAATTTCTTATAAAATGAACTCCATGGATCCAAACCAAATTGAATTAATTAAGAGCATAGATGATACCAATAAATTAGTTTGGAATACCCGTGGCGTACCTGTAAATGGTGTTGATTTGTATAAGGAATGCTCTGAAGCTTTAAAGAGATCTAAATCTATTAATTATAAATTTGGGGAAGCTCAATGCCTTTTAAATTTAGGGATGGGGTCTTTTATTTTAAAGCATGATTCTAATTTAGCCCTATCACAATTACAAGATTCGAATCTACTGTTTAAAGAACTGAAAAATGAAAAATGGATTGCAAATTCATACCTGACAATTGGAATAGTATTCAATAGTTTGGGCAAGTCAGAATCGGCTTTATCAAATTCATTGAGAGGGATTAGCTATTACGAAAAAAATGCTGATGATATCATTGACAGAACAATGGCTTTTTATGTTTTAGGTACTGTTTATAAGGATTTAAAGAAATATATTGAATCAGAAAAGTACTACAAAACCGGTATTTCCCGTGCCATTATAAGTGATGATTCTCTTTGGATCGGTCGAATATTTTCAGGCCTTTCAAACATATATTCGATTCAGGAAAAATATGATGAAGCTATTATCATGGGCTTTAAAGCACTTGATGTTCTGAAATCGGAGAAGAGTACTATTGGGCAAAGTCGTGCTTTAAATGACATTGGAGCCATTTATAAAAAGCAAAAAAAATACGTTGAGGCTTTAGATTATTTATCTAAGGGATTAGAAATACGTGAAGCTCTTGATCTGAAGCAATTTGCTTTATCAAGCCATATTGATATTGCTGAATTGTTTTGTGAAATTGGGCAAAACGAAAATGCAATTATTCACCTTAAAAAAGCAGAGCAAAAAGCGATCGACACTAACCTATTATCAAGGCTTTCAAAAATATACCGTGATCTTGCTTCAATTTATAAATCAATGTCTGACTTTCAACAAGCTCTTATTTATAACGAAAAGTATGTTAAGATAACTATTGATACGCATGAAAACGAAATTGAAAATAAAATTAATAATTTGCATACTGAGGTCCTGCGAGAAAAAGAGGCAGAAATTGAAAGGTTGAAAAATGTAGAACTAAAATCTGCATATGATCTGATTGAAATAAAGAACAAAGAAATTCTTGATTCAATTAATTATGCAAAGCGTATTCAATATGCGCTTTTGGCTCATGAAGAATTGTTGAATGATAACTTAAAAAAATATTTTGTTCTATTTAAGCCTAAAGACATTGTTAGTGGTGATTTTTATTGGGCAACAAAAAAAGGGGACGATTTTTTTCTTGCTTGCTGTGATTCTACCGGTCATGGCGTGCCGGGCGCTTTTATGAGTTTATTAAATATTTCTTTTTTGAATGAAGCAATTAATGAAAAAAATATAGCTAATCCCGATCAAGTATTAAATCATGTTCGAGATCGTTTGATTCAAAACCTAGATGGCGGACAGGATGGGATGGATGCGACTTTAATAAAGTTTAATAAAAATAAAATAAGTTATGCTTCATCAAATAATTGTCCTCTTCTTATCCGTGATAAAGAGCTGATCAAGCTTAATGCTGATAAAATGCCTGTGGGTAAGGGGTACAGTTCTGAAAGTTTTAGCCTTTATGATATTGAGTTAAAAACCGGGGATAATTTATATTTTTTTACAGATGGCTTCGCAGATCAATTTGGTGGACCTGCTGGAAAAAAATATAAATATAAACAGCTGGCCAATCTACTTCTTTCTAATGTTGATGAAGATATGAAGGATCAAAAAGAGAAATTAAATAATGTTTTCAGGACGTGGCAAGGCAATTTAGAGCAGGTTGATGATGTTTGTATCATTGGAATTAAATTTTAAAAGAGAAGTTTCGTTATGGAGGGGATAGAGTCAAACCATAATCTAACTGCATGTTTAGTTCATTTCTTTTAACATTTCTACAATGGTTAACAGTGGATGAATCTATAAAAAAAGTCCAACACTAATGTTGGACTTTTTATTTTTAAATAAGTAAAATTCTGAAATTACATGTGTATCACCTCGTCATAAGCAGCAGCGGCAGCTTCCATAATAGCTTCACTCATCGTTGGATGAGGATGAACTGTTTTAATAAGTTCGTGTCCTGTAATTTCTAATTTTCGAGCAACAACTATTTCAGCGATCATTTCAGTAACATTAGCGCCAATCATATGTGCGCCTAATAATTCACCATATTTTGCATCAAAAATTAATTTCACAAAACCGTCTTTCGCACCTGCGGCACTGGCTTTACCACTTGCGGAGAATGGAAATTTACCCACTTTTATTTCGTAACCGGCCTCTTTAGCTTTTGCTTCTGTATATCCAACAGAAGCAATTTCTGGTTGGCAATACGTGCAGCCCGGAATATTATTGTAATCCAAGGCTTCAGGAGAATGACCTGCAATTTTTTCAACACAAATAATTCCTTCTGCCGATGCAACATGCGCTAATGCTTGTCCGCCAACACAATCGCCAATTGCATAATAGCCTGGCATATTTGTTTGGTAGAATGGGTTTGTTAAAATTTTTCCTTTATCCGTTGCAATGCCAACATCTTCCAATCCTAAATTCTCTAAGTTCGCTTGAATGCCAACAGCAGAAAGGACGATATCACATTCAATAATTTCTTCTCCCTTTTTTGTTTTAATTTTCACTTTGCAATTATCCCCTTTTGTATCAACACTTTCAACACTTGCTTCTGTCATCACATTAATTCCTGCTTTTTTGAATGAACGTTCCAGTTGTTTCGATACTTCTGCATCTTCAACAGGGACAACGCTTGGAAGGAATTCAACTAACGTTACTTTTGTTCCCATGGTTGCGTAGAAGTATGCAAACTCACTTCCAATCGCTCCTGAACCAACTACTACCATTGATTTTGGCATTTTAGGCAATGTCATGGCTTCACGGTAACCGATTATTTTTTTTCCATCTTGTTGTAAGTTTGGTAATGCTCTTGAACGAGCGCCAACAGCAAGTATAATATGTTTCGCTTCGTAAATTGTTGCTTTACCATCAGCAGTAACTTCAACTTTTTTTCCTGCTTTTATTTTTCCTGTCCCAGTGATAACATCAATTTTATTTTTCTTCATTAAAAATGAAATGCCTTTGCTCATACCATCTGCAACATCGCGACTACGTTTAACTACAGCCCCAAAATCGGCTTCGCCACCGTTTACTTTAATACCATAATCCGCAGCATGATTCAGATATTCAAATACCTGAGCACTTTTTAATAATGCTTTGGTAGGAATGCAGCCCCAGTTTAAACAGATGCCACCCAAATTTTCACGTTCAACAATGGCTGTTTTTAGTCCCAATTGTGCAGCTCTGATAGCCGCAACATACCCGCCAGGACCACTTCCTATAACTATTAAATCGTAATTCATGTTTTGTTTTTTTATGTTCAATTTTATCTTTTCAATATCTTATTTTAATATTGAATCTGGTTTTATGATCAACCTTTATATGTAATATGCGAAAGTAACAAAATATTTTGGCGCTAATCTAGGAATTTTGCGATTTTGTGAAACTGTACTTTCTAAGCGTTGAATTCCGTAATTTCGCAGAAATTCCTTATCCGTAAATTATGAAATATATTATTTCCTATTCTAAACCTAACAATCATTACATTGATATTGAATTTATTGCGGATAAAATAAATCAGGATGAAACAGTGATTCAATTGCCCGCATGGCGTCCGGGGCGTTATGAGCTTGGAAATTTTGCAAAAAATATTCAAAAATGGGCCGCTTTTGATGAAGGGGGAAAAGATTTAAAATTCGAAAAAATCACAAAGGATAGCTGGAAAGTACAAACAACGGGTGTTTCATCAATTCATATCAGATATAATTATTACGCAGCCGAACTTAATGCCGGATCCACGTTTTTAGATAGTTCGCAACTATATATGAATCCTGTAAATTGTTGTGTTTACATACCAAGCAGGATGGATGAAACCTGTGAATTAATTTTACAATTACCAATTGACTATAAGATAGCTTGCGGACATACACAATCCACTATTGTACCAAATGAGAAAGAAGAAAATCAAACAGGAAGGAGCTCTTTTGTTTTTCAGGACTTTCATGAACTTGCAGATTCTCCTTATATAGCAAGCAATTCCCTTCAACATAATAAATTCGTTTGTTTTGGGGTTGAATTTAATTTTTGGTTTCAGGGGGAATGCAAACCAGATTGGGCAAAGCTTACAAGTGATTTTATGAAATTTATAAATGAGCAGTTGCTTATTATGAATGATTTTCCGAGCAAAAAATATCACTTTTTATTTCAGATACTTCCTTTCAGAACCTACCATGGTGTGGAGCACACAACCTCTACTGTTATTGCTCTTGGACCTGGTTGTAATTTAATGAAGGGTGATTTATATGAAGATTTATTAGGCGTAAGCTCCCACGAATTATTTCATGCATGGAACATTAAAACCATTCGTCCGGTTGAAATGCAACCTTATGATTATGCAAAAGAGAATTATTCAAAGCTTGGATATGTTTGTGAGGGTATCACTACCTATTATGGCGATTATATTTTATTGCGTTCGGGTGTGTTTAATGAACAGCAATACTTTCAGACCTTTGCTGAGCGTTTGCAGAAACATTTTGATAATTTCGGTCGGTTTAATCTTTCTGTTGCTGATGCCTCATTCGATACCTGGCTGGATGGATATACTTCCGGGGTTCCAAATCGTAAAACGTCTATTTATGATGAGGGTTTTTTATTGGCTTTTGTTACGGATATTTTCATTCGGGAACATTCAAACAACCAGCATTCCTTAGATGACGTGATGCGTTATTTATATAAGGAGTTTGCCTTAAAGGGTAAAGGTTATTCAGGTAATGATTATAAAGGGATTGTGGAGCATTTTGCAAACAGCTCCTATGATTTGATTTATAATAATTATATTAACAGTGCATCAGATTATGAGCCTATATTGCGTGATGCAATGGCATTTATCGGTTGTGAATTAATACTTGGCCCTTCAGCCAAATTTCATGAACATAGCATTGGCATTAAAGTGGCGGAAGTAAATGGTGCCTGTAAAATAACTGCTCTTTATCCAAATTCCGTTGCCGACATTGCAGGTATTTCAATAAGCGATGAGATTATTGCCATAAATAATATTCAAATAAAAACAGATTCATCCGGAACTAATTTTTCCGATTGGTGTAATTATTTTGGTAGTAAACCCTCATCATTGACCATTTCCAGTAATGGGCTTATTAATCAAATGGAAATAATTCCTCAGCCTAATAGCTACTATAAAATAGCTGGAATGAGAAAAATGGCATCTGTTAGCGAAAATCAAATTAATAATTTTAATAAATGGAGTAATAACAAATTACTTTCATAAAATAGCTCAAAAATTAAAATGGAAACAGAAGAAATAACAAATGAAAATGGCGTTCAAAAACGTCCCACTTTTTTAACCGTATTATGTATATTAAGTTTTATTTCTGGCGGATTAGGGAGTTTGTCGGCATTGATCACACCATTATTTTCTGATTTAATGATTGAGTTTTTGAAAAATTCTCCCAATTATGACGAAACTCTTATGGAAGAAACAATAATGTTGCTACAAGCCGGGTGGGGGTACTATTTAGTAACATTTGCATTTGCAATGTGTTCTTTGGTGGGTGTTTTTTTTATGTGGAAATTAAAAAAAATAGGATTTCATTTTTATGCTTTATCTAATTTAGGATTGTTGTTTGCTCCTATGCTAATGTTTGATATGGCTATCAGTTGGGCTGGAATTTTTCTTACGGCAAGTTTTATTCTTTTATATGCTGTTAATTTAAAATTCATGAAATAAAAATCCATGATTTCTTTTAAATGATTCAGTATCAGTAAATTGTTGATAAAATATAAAAAAATAAATTTCAGTGACAAATATTTTTGTGTTTATTTGCTTTTCATAATAATAATCAAACATAAAATCAAAAAAAAATTAACAACATGGAAGAAACAAACACACAAAATTCAAACACGCCAACTAAGGCTGGAAAAGGTTTAGGAGTTGCCGGATTCGTAGTATCTCTTGTAGCATTAGTTTTATGGATGCCAATTTCTGCTGCTGCAGTTTTCTCTGCTGCATTTGGCGGAGGAATGGGATTGTCTGGTTTTTGGCTTATTGTAAGTTTACTAGGATTGGTATTCAGTATCCTTGGACTTATGAAAGCAAATAAAGGTGGTGGAAAAAAAGGTTTGGCTATTGCCGGTTTGGTAATTGGTTTGATTGCTTCCAGTTTAGCTGTTAGTACTGTAATTGGTGTTAAAAAGGCTCAAACTGAATTTGAAAAATCAGGTTTAGGAGATCAGTTTATGGAAACATTCCAAAAAGGTATGGAACAAGGTTTAGATTCATTATCTAATCAAATGCAAGAAGCATTGGATTCTGTAAAAACTCCAGAATAAAAATATAGAAAAATCCCCGATCTTTCATCGGGGATTTTTTTTATCTTTTAATAATAGAATTGTTTCATTTACTTCCTTCTCCAATACCCCACAAAGAAAATAACCAAGCCTACCAGGCCCATTGCGAAAGTGAAAACTGTTTGTCCTGCATGAATAAGTGTGGCTAACGTTTTGCCAACTACCCCCGTAACTCCATAAAGAAGCACAACTTGTCCTACTAAAAAATGATACGCTCCCATTCCTCCTCCTTGAATAGGGACAGAGCGACCTATTGTTCCAATACTTAAAATAGTGAGACAAGCCCCCAAGGTTAAAATTGATGTTTCTTCGAAAACAAAAAACCAGAAATAGGTCATAAGATAATAACACAGCCAAATTAAAAAAGTATAAAGAATAAAAAGTTTTTTTTGTTTAAGTTTGGAAACGCTTGTTAATCCTTCCTTTAAGCCATGTATGAATTGTAAAATAAATTGTGGAGTTTTTTGGAGGATCGTTTTTCGGAAGTAATAAAATAGAATTGATGTAATTAATAGTGCAGCTACAACTGCAATTAAAACTATACTGTTGCCAGCTATAATTTTGCTGATAATACCATTGTATATGGGGTTAAAAACATTTATCGTAAAGAAATCGATGATTTGGTTAAACTGCAATATTATTGTGAGTAATAGTACAATTAGCAAACAAATAATATCAATTACCCGTTCAATAATTACCGTCCCGAGTAATTGCATAAAAGGAATCTGATCCTGTTTTTTTACTGATAAGCATCGTGTAATTTCCCCCAAACGAGGTACTGCAAAATTTACAAAATACCCAATAGATAATGCAGCAAAAGCATTTCTGAATTTTGTTTGGTAGCCTATCGATTTTATGAGCATTTGCCATCGTAATACTCTGAAAACATAAACCAGTATGGATACAAGTAGCACAAGGTAACACCAATAAAAATTTCCTGTACTGATCACCTGTTTGAGATCATCAAAATTGAGGCCTTTGAAAAACAGCCAGGATAGACCTAAACCAATGGTTAGTAAAATAAAGTATTGAAATATTTGGAAAAATTTTGATTTCACGTCATTAATATTTGAAGACGTAAAAATAGGAGAATACTATTAAATGGCTTCCAAATAAATAAAAAAGGCAAAAAATGGGATTTAAACTCTGTGAAACTCATTTAACACTGTGAACTCTGTGTTAAAATGGAAAAGGAGAAATATTTACTAATTATTTTTTTGTTGAAAAAAAGTGCTTATGCAACAAGTTCAAATTGTTTTTTGTGAACAGATACTCCATTAATAAGTATCTCAATTATATGTTTTCCGGAATAATGCTTCCGTGTTGAAAAGTCCTGAAAACGATGTTTCTTAGAGATTGAAATAGTTTGTTTTGGTTTTAGATCAATCTCTTTTAATTTAAAAACTTTAGCTGATCGTTCCCCTGATTTTTTAACATAATGAACGGCAAAATCAATAACTAATTTTTGTGATTTTGACTTTTCTGAAATAACATCAAAGTCAAATTGCAAGACTTCTCCCAATTTTAATTTTGATTTATTCAGCTTGAATTCAGCAACATTCACTTTTGCATTTTTTTCGAAATCAAAGAGAGAAAGCGATTGAATATTTCCTTTTTTTATAAGTGTCCGGCTGGCGTGTTTGATTATCCAATAGGTATTCGCATTGTTTTTATCCCAACCGTTTAAAATTTTAAGCATCCAATCAGTATTATCTTTTGAAATATCATTCAAATGGTTTGCGACTGATTTTCTGACATATAGTTCTTCATCAGCATTTAATTTTTCAAGGATAGATAGGGTAACCTTTGGGTTTTTAATTACTTCATCCAGCTTGAACGACCATGGTAAACGTGGCCTGCAACCTTCAGAAGCCAAGCGCCTTATATGATGATTTTTATCTTCCGCCCAACCATTCATCACTTTAATAGTTTTATTAAAATCTCGTTTTAAAAATTCACGTATAGCAAATTCAGATGAACCAAATTGGGTGAAATGTTTCAATGCTTCCATTGAACTGTTAAAGTCATTATGTCCATAAAGGCCAACAAAATCAGGAAAAACTAAAGAAGTGTAATCTCGTTTGATATTCGGAATTACTTTGTAAAGTAATTCAATAGATTTTTTATAATCAGAAGGTAAATGTCTTTTTAATGCGTTGGAAGTATTACGCAGTCGCTCATTCAGGGAGTATTGGTCTATATTTTTTGTAACATCTTTTACAAACTTTTCTGGATGAAAATTTTTTTCGACCTTATTAAATTCTTGTGCAAATTGCTCATAGAATTTCTTATTAAACATTTCTTTTAGTGCATCTGCCATTGAACAATAATTTGGTTTGTTTATTTTTAGAATTTCAGTCTTTCATTTATTTAAACAATCGTTTTCTTCTTCGCTGAAAGGCCCGTAATTTCATATTGTTTGCATGAGGGATTGCAGCGGAAATCCTTCTCCGATTTTTCTTCGGAGAAGATTGAAGCGGAAAGCCCGACCCGCAGGGGCATGCCCTAATAACCTGAACAGTTACAAATATTATGCTTTTACCAATAATTTTGCAATTCAAAAATTTAAGAATTGTAAAGCTCCATAACAGTTATTTCAGGCGATATACCTACTCGTCCCGGATACCCCAAAAAGCCGAGACCACGGTTTACGTATAAATGTTGATCCTGGTGAGAATATAAACCCGCCCATTGTTTATAGGCATACTGTGAAGGACTCCACCTAAACCCTGGTATTTCAATGCCAAACTGACCGCCATGAGTATGGCCGCTGAAGGTAATATCAATGTCTTTGTAATCCTCTTTAACTTGTAGATCCCAATGAGAAGGATCATGTGATAGCAGCAATTTAACAGGATATTTTTCAGTCCCTGAATGGGCTTTTTTCAAATCCCCATATTTTGGAAAATGAAAACTCCCCCCCCAATTTTCAATACCAATTATGGCTATTTCATCTTCTCCTATTTTGATAGGAATATGTTCGTTCATTAATAATTTCCAACCTACTTGTGCATGCACATTTTTTAAATTATTTAAATTTTCGGCCTTTGCTTCCGGGCTGCCCCAGGTAACATAATCACCATAATCATGATTGCCAAGAGTGCTGAAAACACCAAGGGGCGCCTTAATTTTACTCAATACTTCAATATACAGATCGGTTTCAGATGCCCGGTCATTCACCAGATCTCCGGTAAAAAATATAAGATCAGGTTTTTCTCTCTCAATAATTTTTACAGCTTCTTCTAAATGAGCAGTAGAAACAAAACTTCCGGAATGAATATCTGAAATTTGTATTATTTTCAAGCCATTAAAGGAAGACGGAAGATTGGGCAAAGTTACTTTAATCGGGTGTACCTTATAATCGAAGGCTCCTCTCACCATTCCGTATATGAAGCCGGCAAGTGGTAAAGCTGTCATTCCAAGAGCAATTTGACTTAAAAATTTCAAACGGGAAATACTATGTGCATTTTCAACTACAACTTCTGTTTTAGTAGTAAAATAGCTCCCGATCCAACGAAACAAACGAATTATATCGTCAGTTGCCAGAAACAACGAACCAATTATTTTTGAAACAGCCACCATTATTACTAATGCAAATAAATACACACGAATGTATTTAGGCCAATCGGCTAGGGAAATGAAAGACGGGGTTAAAAAAAGCAAAAACGTAAAGATTGTAAATCCCCAGTAAATATAGGCAGAAGCAGATTTTCTAAATGCTGAACTTTCTTTTAATACAGTGATAATTGCTTGATAAAAATACCAATCAACAAGCAGTAATAACAAGCCTATAATGAAAACGCGGATACTTAATGGCATTTATTTAGATTTTTTAATTCATAACAAAACTAAGGAAACTATTTTTGAATTCAAAGTTTCCGCTCCTTGGAAAGTGTTTAAAAATGTTAAATAAATAAAGATCCTTCTCGCGTAAAAGTTTGTTGAATGGTATGAGCAAAAGAAAAATTTGTGTTTTTTGTGGGAGTTTCCCAATATTTAGTCCACTCTGCCCTCCCATGAAACTCTATTTGATACTAATTTCACTAATTTAATATTCTTATTCTCAATTATATTTTCAAAAAAAAATCGTGCAATTCGTGTCAAAAAAAAATTTCAAAGGGGTCAATATTCATTACTTTCTTATAACGGAATTTTCAAGGCTTATATTTTCATCCCCCAGCCGATAAGGCAAGTAAGTTATAATAAATTGAAACATTTCATCACTTGTGCGCATGCTACCTTCTCTTTCGGCAACTAAGCGTGGAGGGCTAAATGGATTGTTTGGGTTTTGACGGGTATTATCATATACCCCTTCAATATGGATAGTTGCGCCACGTGGAATTTTTAACATTTTTTTATATGTATAAAAATATTGCCAGCGAAAATCCCATTTGTTAATTCGTATCAAGGGGATCGTGTCGCCTTGTTGAGTTATAGCAAATGCTAAAAATTGCTTCCCCAACAAATGCATGTGTGGATTTATTGTCAGGATAGAAATATCAAAAGGAAGAGTGTAATCCGAATGAAATGTCATTACCGTGTCCGGAGGAATCACTAAAGCGGGCACTGTTGGTGAAATACCAAATGTTCCCATCTGAAACTCTTGTGTAGGACGACTTGGAGCTTGTTTTGCGTAAAACACATTAAACGTGGTTTGATCACTCGTATCCACTCTTGAAGGCCCATAATGTATATCTTTCAAAAAAACAGCGCCTTTACGAGTCATTTTAAAACCACCAATTCCATTGGGATATATAGGAGGCGTAACACCCGGTAAATAATTAGCAACCGATTGTGTAAGTGTTGGATAGGTTAGTCCATCATCGTTAGGTAAATCAATTGCTACATAAGCTTTTAATTTATCCGGTATTGTTTCTAAGTCAACAACAGTATTACCTTTAAACACATCTTTCTTTTTATCAAAATCATAGCTTAATAGTTGTGCATTAACATGGTGGACGAGTTTACGGTTATCAGGAACAATTTCTATAGCGCTTATAAATGTATCATTTGGTATCTGATAAGGCACTCGCATCAATAAAAATAAGTCTTTCCCATTTCCTTTTATTTTATAAATATCTCTTAATTTAATTATGAGATCAGGTTTTCCTAATTGTGAACCAACGGGAAAATCCGGTAGTTTAGCTGCTTTTGTAGAATCTCCAACCGGACAACCATTGTCAACCCATGTTCCGATCATTGCAATTTCACCTTCATTTAAAACTTTTTCATCAACAAAGTGTGAATAAGTTGCATCGGCAGGCCAGGGAGGCATATAACGTGTTTGAGTCACAAATTTGATCAGATTTGAACGCGACACGGCATCTTGAAAAGTTAATAAATTAAAGGGACCAGCCTCCCCGGGACGATGGCAGGAAGTGCAGTTCTTATAAATGATAGGTGCAATATGCTCTGAATAGGTGATTACTTCCGGAAGTTTGCTGCTATTGCACGAAACAATAAAAAATGCAAATAATACGTTTAAATAAAGTAAATTTTGCTTGATTAATGATGTAGGAGAGTTATTATTCAATGAAGTTTCAGTTTTGCTTTTGTTAATATTTGATATATGTTCTGCAGGGAATAATTTATCATCTAATTCATTTGGGCGTTTCACTTTCTTTGAAAAAAGAAAGTGACCGGGCTTTCCGCTTCAATCTTCCCTACCGCCCAATTGGCGATAGGGAAGGATTTACGCTGCAATCCCTAACGCATGATTAACCGTTAAAGACATGATTATTTTTTCTAAAAATTTCAGTCAAAATTCATCAGGTCCAATCATAAAGCAGTTTTGATATGTTGAAAAACGGGTTAACAAATTTACAAAACAAAAGGAAGCTAAATGTAGGTTGTATTTATCTTTGTTTTATGTATAGATTTTTTAAAGTAACATTTATTGCCTTTACGTTTATTTTTATAGTAAGTATTTTGGATTCCTGCAGAAGCAAGGGCCCTTACAATCCTTATTTGAAAATGAAAACAAAGCCAAACAAAATGCAAATGGATGCCGATAAAAAAGTGATCAAAAAGGGGAACAGGGCCTATAAACGGCAATTAGGTAATAATAGATATCATTTGTTTGGAAGAAGGAAACCGCCTGGCGGATAAAATTAAAAATGATAAAGAGTGTTATTGCAATTTTTTATTTTAGTTCTGATTTTTATTTTTGATAATTTTTCGACATCTTTACAGTCGGATATTGAAATTTGTTAAGATTGTTGGTATGAAATTTTTTTTTAACCTGTTTGTTTTACTGCTTTTTGTTTCGAATGCTCATAATTTTGTTGAGAAAAAGCAAATACATTCCGGAAAGCTGTTATCTGTAAGTAATGCAATTGAAAACTCTTTAGTTGCAATTTCTGAAGATAATATTCGAACTTTTATTCAGGACTCCTCAGATGGAATCCCTCATAAACAAAAGAAAAGAAACAGGAAAGGTGTCAAGTCTGCTTTTTTTTGTGCTGGTAATGAATCCTTTCAGAGATTAAATAACACTGAGCACCAATCTCTTTTCATTCATACCGAAACTCCTTATTTTCAAGCATTTTTCGCTAATGGAAAGCGTGGTCCGCCCTCGGGTTATTCTATTTCTTAAAAATAAATCAGTTTTTTTAGTACGAAAATTGATTTATAATGTCCTAAAAAATTTATAGTATCAATAAAGATTAATTTTACTCACTTGAATTCCCCTAATAACAATAGTCAATATCCTACTAATTGGTATGCGATTTATACCAAGCCAAGAGCCGAAAAAAAGGTTTTTGAACGACTTGCTTTAAATGGCTTTAATGCATATTTGCCATTAGTTACAAGCGTTAGAGAGTGGAGCGACCGTAAAAAGAAAATAGTTACTCCCTTGATTTCATCGTATGTGTTTGTAAATACAAACTATGATGAATTGTTTAATGCACTGGCAATTCAAGGCACTTCTGGAATTCTGAGATTTTTAGGAAAACCTGCAATAATAAGAGATCATGAAATTGAAAATTTAAAAATTTTAATGAATGACTCAGAACAATTTACATTGTTAGAAAATAAGACATTTGAAAAGGGAGAAGAAGTAGAAGTGATAAAGGGGCCTTTTACCGGTTTAATTGGGCAATCTGTTAGTATTCAAGGGAAACATAGGATAATTGTGGAGATTGAAGCAGTGGGGAGTAAGATGGCTGTGAATGTGCCGCTGACGTTTGTGAAAAAAAAGATTCAACATATTACTTCAAATAAAGTATTTTAGATATTGCCTGATGGTAATTTTATAAGTTTATTGTATTATTTATTGCTTTTGTTTAGTTGTCAGTTTTTGAATATTGAATTTAAGTAATCCTACAATATCAAACTGATAAGTTTTGAAGGTAGGCTGTAATGACGTTAATTAGTAAGGATTAAAAGTTATTTGGTTGTGAACCGATAATTTTAATGGTTTTTTTATAAAAAACACGTGATATAGTAGGCAAATTGCTATATTCGCGTTCCTAAGGTGGATTTAAAGCAGACCAAACATGGGGCTGACGTTAGCGAAGCTGTGTAATTTACGAATAAAATACTAATAGTCAAAATTACATTTCATGAACTTTAAGTGATATATTTAAGCTAAAATAATTTCCCTTGCCCTCCAATAATGTATAATAAAATACTTAAAAAGGAATCAACAGTTGCCGTAATCGGTCTCGGATATGTAGGGTTGCCCATTGCTTTAGCGTTTGCCAAAAAAGTGAAAGTTATTGGTTTCGACATTAATGAAGAACGAATTAAGTTAATGCAAAACAATAGCGATCCTTCGCATGAAATAGAAGCAAAAGATTTTGAAGGCTGTGATATTGAATTTACTGCTTCAATAGAAGTATTAAAACATGCAAACTTTTTTATTATTGCAGTGCCAACTCCCGTTGATGAACATAATCGGCCTGATTTAAAAATATTGCTTGCTGCATCACGCTCCGTTGGAAAAGCGCTAAAAAAAGGCGATTACGTTGTATACGAATCTACCGTATATCCGGGCTGCACCGAAGACGACTGTATTCCAGTTTTGGAAGAGGTATCTGATTTAAAATTTAAAACTGATTTTAAAGTTGGTTATTCTCCCGAACGTATTAATCCGGGCGATAAAGAACATACAATTACTAAAATATTAAAAATAGTTTCTGGATGTTCCACTGAATCTTTAGAAACAATTGCAAACATTTATAAAATAATTATAGAGCCTGGTGTTCACAAAGCGCCATCCATCAAAGTTGCTGAAGCTGCCAAAATTATTGAAAATACTCAACGTGATGTAAATATTGCATTGGTGAATGAATTGTCAATTATTTTCAATCGTATGGGAATTAATACTTATGATGTTTTGGAAGCTGCGGGAACAAAATGGAATTTTTTGAAATTTTCTCCAGGACTTGTAGGAGGACATTGCATAGGTGTTGACCCTTATTACTTAACCTATAAAGCCGAGCAATTAGGGTATCATGCACGTATAATTAATTCAGGTCGTTATGTGAATGATTCGATGGGATTTTACATAGCAAAACAAACAGTTAAAAAAATTATTGCTGCGAAAAAGAATTTGTCAACATCGCGTGTATTGGTAATGGGTACTACCTTCAAAGAAAATGTCAGTGACATTCGTAATTCAAAAATTGCTGACGTAATAAAAGAATTTAAATCTTTTAGAGTAGAAGTTGATATTACAGACCCACATGCTTCATCAGAAGAATTAATGCACGAGTACGGTTTTGAATTAACAGAAAATGTAGGGAAAGGATATGATGCTGTCATAGTTGCAGTGAATCATAAAGAATATTTGACTTTAGATGAATCTTATTTTAAATCAATACTTTCAGAAGGAGGTATACTTGTTGATGTAAAAGGAATTTTGAAAAATAAAATTAAAAATTTAACATATTGGAGTTTGTAATAATAGCTCTGATAGAATAAGTGTCCCTTTTATAAGGGAATTAAGGGGGATATTTGAAAAATAAAAAAATACTTGTCACAGGAGGTGCCGGTTTTATAGGCTCTAATTCTTGTGAAGCATTATTGAAAAACAATAATAGGGTTATATGTTTGGATGATTTTTCTACGGGTAGGAAAGAAAATATTCAACAGCTTTTAGCCAATCCCAATTTTACTTTGATTGTTGGCGATATTCGTAATATAGCGGACTGTAATAATGCAACCATAGGAGTTGATTATGTATTGCACCTGGCAGCGTTAGGTTCTGTTCCTCGTTCTATCTTTGATCCCATAACAACTAATGCGGTTAACATTTCCGGTTTTCTAAATATGTTAGTAGCCGCACGGGATGCAAAAGTTAAACGTTTTGTTTATGCTGCAAGTTCTTCCACTTATGGAGACTCTGAAACTTTGCCAAAAGTTGAAGACAAAATAGGAAAACCGTTATCGCCTTATGCAATCACCAAGTATGTAAATGAATTGTATGCAGAAATCTTTAGCAAGACTTATGGGTTAGAAAGTATAGGCTTACGTTATTTTAATGTTTTTGGACGTAAACAAGATCCTAATGGAGCATATGCTGCGGTAATTCCGAAGTTTGTGATTCAATTGATGAATCATGAAAGTCCAATTATTAATGGAGACGGAAACTATTCACGTGATTTTACATATATAGATAATGTAATTCAAATGAATCTTTTAGCTATTACCACTCAAAATCCTAATGCCGTTAACACAGTTTACAATACTGCATTTGGAGAGAGCACTTCATTAAATGAGTTAGTTGCTTACCTTAAACAGTTTTTAGCTGTTTATGATCCAAAAATAGCTGATATTCCAATAATGTATGGACCAAATAGAGCTGGAGATATTCCTCATTCATTAGCATCCATTGATAAAGCAAAAAAAATGTTAGGTTATCAGCCTGAATTTTCAATTAAGGATGGACTTAAAGAAGCAGTAAAATGGTACAGAGATAATTTGAAGGACTGATTCATTTATTGTAAATGTTTTAAAACTAATAGGAAGAAATAAAACCCTTTTTGAAACAGGTTTAAATGTGTATGGGGTGGAATATCAATTGTTTTAGCCAATTTATCTTCATTGGTAAAAAAAATTAGCGGTTCTATCTTGTTTGCGGTTTTTAAAATATATTTTAAAAAATATCCTTTAAAAGTACTATTTTCGTTGAATGAATTGCATGTTAGGATTACTATAAGATTATTTTGAATTTAATTAAAAAAAGTCGAACAATCATATTAATTGTGTTGGTTTTGGGCTGGTTTGTAAAAAAAATAAAACTAAAGAAAAATGAATGAAATTTATCCGAACTTTCAAGAACCTAAATTTTCACGCCAACTATATTTCGAAATAACAGGTTGGGCGGGTCGTCATTTTAAAAAACGCAAAAGTAAAATAACTCCCACGAAATTACCATTATTGTTGGATATAGGAGTTGGAGCGAACTATATGGATGGTTGGACACATATAGATTTTTATATTTTCAGGTTAAAATTTTGGAAGAAATATTCTCAATATAGAAAGCCGGAAATTGAAACAGACCTAAGGTATCCTCTGAATTGCCCAAGTAATGTTGTTGATGGCGTTTATTCTGGACATACACTAGAGCATTTATACCCAAATCATGCTTTTCAATTATTAGGTGAAATATTTAGAGTTCTAAAACCAAAGTGTTGGCTTAGGATAAATGTTCCAGATCTAAAATATGCTATTGATTTTTACAATGGAAAAATATCGATTCCAGAGTATAAATATAAAGCTGAAGCAATTGGCGATTTAACTCAAAATTGGTTACATCATTCAGTTTGGGATGAAGAGCTATTATCCAAAGCTTTAGAAATAAAAGGTTTTATAAACATTAGAAAAGTAGAATTTGGTGCTGAGGGTACTGATAAAAGATTAATAAAAGAGGAAGGAGTAAGGTTAGTTGGAACCCTTGTTATTGAGGCGCAAAAACCTTAAATTAAATATTGTTTTAGACTTTATATTCAAAAGTTGGTGCGATCATTTCGGCCTTCAAAAATCATATGTAGGTGTAATATTTCTATTTTTAAGAAATCCCCCTGTGCAATTAATGATAATACTGTTCCAAAGAAAAGATTAACCTTGTAATTATTCTCTTTGATTAAGAAAATCGAAATACAAAACATTTTTTCTTTAAAAATTAAAATTTAAAATGAAAATGAGCAAGAATCCCTCCCCCATTTTAGTCACGCAGCCTTTTCTCCCTCCTTTGGAAGAATTTCAGGTGTATTTAAAAGATATTTGGGACAGCAAATGGATTACCAACAACGGGAAATTCCACCAGGATTTAGAAAAAGCACTTTGCGAATATTTGGGTGTTAAGTATATTTCTCTCTTTTCTAATGGCACATTGGCCCTTGTAACTGCATTGCAAGAATTACGCATTACCGGTGAAGTTATTACTACCCCATATAGTTTCGTAGCTACTACTCATTCACT
Source organism: Bacteroidia bacterium (assembly GCA_030654175.1). Lineage (GTDB taxonomy): Bacteria > Bacteroidota > Bacteroidia > 2-12-FULL-35-15 > 2-12-FULL-35-15 > 2-12-FULL-35-15. The sequence continues at coordinate 32,172 of JAURXZ010000016.1, read as the reverse complement.
GTGGTGGAATAATATTAAACCCGTATTTGTAGATATTGAACCGAATACATTTAATATTGATCCTGAAAAAATTGAAGCGGCTATAACTCCAAAAACTACTGCTATTCTACCAGTTCATGTTTATGGAAATCCCTGTAATGTTGACAGAATTAAAGAGATAGCTGACACCTATGGCTTAAAAGTAATTTACGATGCTTGCCATACTTTTGGTGTTGATATTAAAGGCATTCCGGTTTTAAACTATGGCGACCTTTCGGTTATGAGTTTTCATGCAACTAAAGTTTATAACACTTTCGAAGGTGGAGCCATAGTATGTCATGATAAAGCAACTAAAGACCGAATTGATAATTTGAAAAATTTTGGATTTGTAAATGGTCAGGTTGTTTCGCCTGGTATCAACGCGAAAATGAATGAAGTTCAAGCTGCTATGGGCTTATTGCAATTAAAATATATTGATGGAATAATTGAAAATAGAAAAAAAATAGCAGAACTCTATCGCGAAAAACTTAATGGAATTGATGGTTTATCTTATATGGACGATATGGATCATGTGAAACATTGTTATTCATATTTCCCAATTGTAATTTCTAAAGCTATTTACGGTAAATCAAGAGACGAGGTTTATGAAGAATTAGTAAAACAAAATATTTTCGCAAGAAAATATTTTCATCCTTTAATAAGTCAATTTGCAACCTATCGGGGATTAGAATCTTCTCAACCTGGCAAGATGCCGATTGCTGAGAGAATAACAGAAGAAATACTATGCTTGCCAATTTACCCTGATTTAGAGGAAGAAATTATTTTGAAAATTTGTAATAGCTTTAAGAACAGATTTGTATGAAACTAGCTATCATGCAACCTTATCTTTTTCCTTACATTGGATATTTTCAATTAATGAATGCGGTTGATGAATTTGTTATTTATGATAACATAGAATTCACAAAAAAAGGATGGATCAATAGAAACAGAATTTTGGTGAATGGCAAAGATGCATTTATCACACTTCCTTTAAAAAAAGATTCAGATTACCTGGACGTCAAAGAAAGGTATCTAGCTGAAATATGGCCGACCGAAAGAAAAAAAATGTTGAATAGAATAATTGAGTCGTATAGGAAATCCCCCTATTTTAACACTGTTTATCCGAAATTTGAAAATTGTTTTTTATTTGAAGAAATGAATTTATTCAAATTTATTTTTAATTCTATAAATGTAATTAAAGAATATTTAGGCATTTCAACTTCTTTAATAATATCATCTACCATTCCAATAGATCATCAATTAAAAGCAGAAAATAAAGTTGTAGTGATATGTAAAACTCGAAATGCTGATTCTTATATTAATCCCATCGGAGGAACCGAACTTTATAATAAAGATGATTTTAAAAAAGAGGGAATAAATTTATTTTTTTTAAAGACAAGTGATATCAAATACAATCAATTTAATAATGATTTTGTCCCCTTTTTATCTATCATAGATGTAATGATGTTTAACTCAGTAGAGGAAATAAAAAAACACTTAGAATCTTCTTTTACTTTAGTATAGGAAATTTCAAACTTTGATTCATACAAAAATGCAGAAATGAATGAGTTGAAAAATTTATCGGAGTTACAATTAAATTAATTTGAATAAAATGTTTACGTGGAAAAAACTAGGAAGGGTTTTTAATCCTTCGGATGTGAAAGGTAAAAGTTGGCTCAATGAATTTGCGCAAGCACCTTCTGTTTTGATATTTGATAAATTTATTAGAGTTTATTTTGCATGCAGGCCGCTACCCGATGAAAACGGACAATATGTTAGCTATTCAGCTTTTGTTGACTTCAACAGGGAAAACTTATTCGAAATAGTAAACATATCCGATCAGCCAATTTTAAAATTAGGTGCACGGGGAACTTTTGATGAATTTGGTACCTATCCTGCGTCCATTATAAGGGATGGAAATGATATTCTCGCATATTATGGTGGTTGGACAAGATGCGAATCTGTTCCTTTTAACGTAGCGATTGGGCTTGCAAAAAGTTATGATAATGGTGAAACATTTACGAAATTAGGACTGGGACCTGTCATTTCTTATAGTATTAACGAACCATTTATTTTGAGTGGGCCTAAAATCAGAAAATTTAATAATTCATGGTATTTATTTTACATAGCCGGAAGAAAATGGATTGAGAATGATGGAAAGCCAGAACCCGTGTATAAAATCCGTATGGCTGCTTCAACCGATGGTATCAATTGGGTAAAAGCAGATAAAGATCTTATTGAAAACAAACTGGAAGAAAATGAAGCGCAGGCAAGTCCAGATGTTTTCTTCTATGAAAATAAATATCATATGTTTTTTTGCTATAGATATAGCTTAAATTTCAGAGGTAAAGATAAAGGTTACCGTATCGGATATGCTTCTTCTGAGGATTTGATAAACTGGTTTAGAGATGACTCTAAGGTTGGTATAGATGTTTCAAAAGAGGGTTGGGATTCTGAAATGATAAGCTACCCACATGTTTTCGAATTGGATAAAAAATTATATATGTTTTATTTAGGAAATCATGTTGGTAGATTTGGTTTTGGTTTAGCACAACTCGAAAGCCTTACAAATAATTAGAGCGTACGATGAAGTGGAAAAAACTAGGAAATATATTTGATCCTATAAAATATAAGTTAGCTAACAATTGTGTTGAATTTGCTCAATCTCCGCAAACGTTGGTGTTTGACGATTTTGTAAGGATTTATTTTTCGACACGCGAGAAAGACGAAAAAAACGGAAAATATTTAAGCCATATTTCATTTGTTGATATGGATAAAAGTTTCAAAAAGGTAATCAGGGTTGCTGATAATACTGTAATTAAGTTAGGTGGATTAGGTTGTTTTGATGAACATGGAATTTTTCCTATCAATATTTTAAAAGATAATGGCAGAATACTTGCCTACACATGCGGTTGGAGCCGAAGAGTTTCTGTTTCTGTCGAAACATCAACAGGATTAGCTATCAGTAATGATAATGGTTTAACTTTTCAAAAAGTTAGTGATGGACCTGTATTATCTTCATCCCTTCACGAACCTTTTCTGGTAGGGGATTCCTTTGTTTGTAATTTTAACAATACGTATCATATGTGGTATATTTATGGAGAAAGATGGATAGAAAACACTATCGATAATTCCCCTGCTCGTGTTTACAAAATTGCACATGCTACATCTAATGATGGTATTGAATGGATCAAGGATGGGAAGCAAATAATTTCTGATAAACTTAATGTTGATGAGTGCCAGGCTTTGCCTACTGTTATATTCCTGAATAACCGATACCACATGTATTTTTGTTACAGGCAATCAACCGGTTTTAGAAAAGACAAAGATCGTGGATACCGCATTGGTTACGCATATTCAGATGATTTAACTAGCTGGACAAGAGATGATGCAAATTCAGGAATTGACATTACTGAAGGAAGCTGGGATTCTGATATGATGTGCTACCCACATATTTTTCACTGCAATGATAAAGTGTATCTATTATATAATGGCAATGAATTTGGACGTTTTGGATTTGGAATTGCAGTTTTAGAAAGTGATAAAAATTAATCAATTGTTTTTTTGGAAACAAATAAGATAAGATATAAAATGAAAACAGCTACAGAGCAGGAAATTTGCTTGCATTTAAAAGAATGCAATGATAATTTTTTTCCACCTTTAGTTGAAAGAGTTAGTATTGAGGAGTATGCAAAAAAAATAGAGAATCGGTCAATTACATTTGAAGCATGGTCAGAAAGCATTCTTGTGGGTTTGGTTGCAGTCTATATGAATGCTACAACCCATTCTGCCTTTATCACCAATGTAAGTATATTGAAAAAATATATGGGCTTGAGGATTTCGACAAAACTAACACGCAATTGTATTGAATACGTTAAACAAAATAATTTTAAAGAAATCAAACTAGAAGTTCATAAAAAAAATGTTCCTGCGATTGGTTTATACAATAAAAATAATTTTATAAAGTATGATTTTAATGGTGATTTAGATTTAATGAAACTTGAAATTAAATAATGATTAACATGCTTATTATCTCATAAATTCAAAAAGGAAAGAATTTTAAAATTATTAAAACATATTTTCATGACAATTCAAAGAAATTACAACAAAGAATTAAGGGATACCAAAGATCATAAATACGCATATAGCTTCGATTTTGATGTAATGCATCCTTTTATGCTAAAATCATTTACTCCTTTTTTTAAAGAAGGAAACTTTCTGGAATTAGGAAGTTTTAAAGGCGATTTTACCCGAAGATTTTTACCTTATTTCAATGATATTACTTGTGTAGAGGCTTCTGACGAAGCAATTACCATTGCAAAAAATGAATTTGGAACTAAGGTGAAATTTGTAAATTCTCTTTTTGAAAAAGCGATACTACCCGCCAAATACGATAATATTGTTTTAACTCATGTGTTGGAACATATTGATAATCCGGTTGCTGTATTGAAAAGAATCAATGATGAATGGCTATCTGACAAAGGAAGATTCTTCTTGGTTTGTCCTAATGCTAATGCGCCATCAAGACAAATTGCTGTAAAAATGGGGTTAATTTCTCATAATTCTGCAATAACTCCAGCTGAAAAGGAACACGGACACAATATAACCTACACCTTGGATACTTTGGAAAGAGACGCAAAGGCTGCAGGATTAAATGTCGTGTATCGTTCCGGCATCTTCTTTAAAGCTCTGGCAAATTTCCAATGGGATAAATTGTTAGGGACTGACATTATTTCGCCAGAATATTTGGAAGGATGTTATGAGTTAGGTCAGCAATATCCCGATTTATGCTCCAGTATTTTTTTGTTGTGCGAAAAGGGCCCCAAGTAAACATAAATATTCTGTCAACTATTTAGTTATACTTATTATATGTGGGAAGTATCAAAAAATAGATGAAAGACAATACTAAAATAGTAAAAAATAGCGGCATATTATATATAAAATTAGGTATTACCTCTATAATAAGTTTATTTACATCGCGTATTGTATTACAGAGTCTGGGAGTTTCCGATTTTGGACTATATAGTGTGGTTGGTGGCATTGTGATAATGGCAAATATATTAACTCCTGCCTTAGTTTCTACGACTTTTCGTTATTTGGCGTTTGAAATAGGGAGAGAAAATTTGAATAGTGCTAATAAGGTTTTTAATATAGGCATAATTCTTCATATTATTTTCGCCCTGGTTTTATTTATATTTGCGGAGACGTTTGGACGTTATTATATTTACAACAAACTCAATATACCTATAGAACGGCTTGGTGATGCAATGTTTGTGTTCCATTTTTCAGTTTTAGCAATAATTTTTTCAATATTTAGTAGTCCATATCAAGCATTGATTGCTGCTCACGAAAAGTTTACTGTGTCTGCTATCATCGAAATTGTCTCAGTTATATTGAGATTAGCTATTGCAATTATCTTGTTTTATTATTTAGGGAACAGGCTTAGAATTTATGCATTATTAATGGCTGTATCAATGGCTATACCAGCCATTCTGTATATGTTATATTGTTACAGGAAATTTACTGCCATTGTATTATGGAATTTTCAACATGAGAAAAGTAAGTATACGGAGATGCTCAGATTTTCTGGTTGGATGTTGTTGGGTGGAAGCGCATCCGTTGGACAAGTTCAAGGAGCAGCATTAATTATAAATTTATTTTTCGGGACTATCTTGAATGCCTCATTTGGTTTAGCGAATTCCATCAATAGTATTGTATTGGTATTTTCTAAAAACTTAGGACAAGCTGCAATACCCCAAATAACAAAAAGTTACAGTAGCGGCAACACCGACAGAACGATGCAGATCGTTTGTTATATATCCAAATATTCCTTTTTTCTTATGTTATTACCTGCATTGCCGCTTCTACTTGAAACTGATTTTATTTTAAAACTATGGTTGAAAAATGTACCAGAATATACTTCCATTTTTTGCCAACTTATGATAATAAATGCCCTTGTCAATTGCTTAGGAGCTGGTATACCAACAGTTATTCAGGCGGTTGGAAAAATTAAATATTTTCAGATAATTGGAAGTACCATTTCTTTATTGAGTCTTCCAATTGCATATTTATTTTTTAAATATGGGTATCCATCATTCTCAATTTTAATAGTTTATATTGTTTCAACTTTTATTAATGTAATTGTGTCGCAAATAATATTAAAAAAACTTATCAATTTTGATGTAAAAACTTTTATGAAAATAGCATATTTAAAAATAGTATATGTTGTCATACTGGTTTCTCCGCTGTTTTTTATACGCAATTTATACCCTGATAACATTACTCGTTTTCTATTTCTATCAATAGTTTCTGTTATTTGGTTTTTTATTGCAGTTTATATTGTTGGAATAAATACAAAGGAAAGGGAATTAATTGGTTCAATAATAAGTAGCTTTATTCAAAACATAAGAAAGCACAGGATTCATGAATAATTTTGCCCCAGTTCTTATAATTACTCTGAATCGTTATGAACATTTTATACGCTGTATAGAATCCCTATCAGTTTGTACTTATTCCGATAAAACAGATTTATTTATTGCTTTGGACTTTCCTTTAAAAGATTCGCATTGGGATGGCTATAAAAAGATTAATGGATATTTGGACAAGATAACAGGGTTTAAAACTATTAATATTATTAAAAGGAGTGAAAATTTTGGCGTTATAAAAAACTTTGAAGATGCAACCAAAGAAATATTTCAAAAATTTGACCGATATATTGTTTCAGAGGATGATAATATTTTTTCTCCAAATTTCCTAGATTATATAAATAAAGGATTATACCTATATAACGATAGAAAAGATGTTTTTGCAATAAATGGCTATAATTATCCAGTTAAAATGCCATCTAATTATAAAAAAAATGTTTACTTATGGAAAGGTCAGAGTGGTTGGGGCTATGGGATTTGGAGAGATAGGTTGCCGGATTTAGATTACAGTGTTGAAAAAAATGTTAAAATTGTTCAGGCTTTTTTGTCTGAGTTTAGAAATGTTAGAAAAGTAGAAAAATTTGCGGGTCATTATTTCCCGTCTTTATTAAAAATGGTGATTTTTAACCGTATGATTGGGGATGCTTTGATTAATATGACCCTTATAAAAAATAATATGGTTTGTGTTTTTCCTGCTATTTCAAAAGTCCGCAATTTTGGTCATGATGGAAGTGGAATACATGGCGGCAGTTTGCCGGAGAATAACATATTTTCGCTGCAAGAGATAGATACAAGCAATGAATTTGACTTCGATGAAGAAATCGAATTAGAAAATAGAGATATCTACAAAACGTTAAAAAATCATTTTAGAAGAACTGGAAAAAAAGAAATAAAAACATTATTCATGTATATGAAGTTTTTGATTAAATACAAATGGTTTAATCGTGAATAGTGTAAACAAAAATGATATCAAAAAAAGTTTATCTTTAGATAAATCAGGTCTTCAAATTGTTCTATTATGTGCGACCTTGGAACTAATATTCTATTTTGCATTGAATAATCCAATTTTAAGCTATTTTGGTGCCGGATTATTGACTTTGATTACGTTATTCCTGAATATTAATCAACTGATTTATATATTTGTTTTTTTATTACCAAACCAAAGGCTTCTTACATTACCAGATAGCGATATTACTTTACTTAATATTTTTCTGATAATTGTTTTTATTAGATGCTTTGCCTTTGGAACAATACTGATAAGAAAGAAATATTTTTTTTTAGTATCATTAATCATTATTTATTCTTTTTTAACGTATGGTCAAATAGGAAATATAAGCAACATTGTTGCCGGGTTCAAGTTTTCTTTAATAATAATAGTTTTATTGATTGTTTTTGAAAAAAATTTAAACGACAAAAATTGGTATTTCCATTTGGTAATATTTTTTACTTTGGGGTGCTTGCTAACAGGTTTTTTAGGTTTATTATTTGGCGATAAAATTGTAATTGGAGATACGGATAGATTTAGTGGAGTGGGTGGATTCGATGCAGATCTCGCATCGTTAAATTTTTCACTGGCATTTTCAAATTTTCTTGTTCTGATGATAATTAATAAGCTTTACTCTTTGAAGGCGATCACAATAATTTTATTTCTTATAATGTTTGGTCTTTTAACCCAATCAAGGTCTTTTGTTTTGGTACTTGCTTTTTGTATACTATTTTTTATAATTACAAGTTTAAAATCAAAAAATACCCGAAAGGCTGTTGTAATGATTTTATTTGGTTTCTTAATCTTATTTGTTTTGATTAATCTTATACCTGATAGCATTATTGGCAAACTGTTTTATGGAGCCTGGGAGCGTGTTATTAATCCTCGAAGCGGAGATATCTCAAATAATAGATTTTTTTATTGGGAAGCATATTTAAATATATTGTTATCAAATATGAGGTATCTGCTTTGGGGGTTGGGCAGTACGGCAAACTACTTAATTTTAGATATAAAGGAGGTTGCTCACAATGGCCTAATTGAAGTTGTACTATCATGGGGTATTGTTGGAGCATTAATTATCATCACAACTTTTGTATACGCTTATAAGTTTCTCAAAAGCATATTTATTAAAGGAGTAGAGAATAAGTTAGGGATATTAGGTTACCTCCCTCTCCTTGTATTGATAATTACAAATATGACAGGGCATGCTTTTACTAGCATAATATTTGTTACACAATTATTTATTAGTTACCAGGCTATTTTTGAAACAAAGCGGATCTGGCAAAATCAAAAATTTTTGAACAGTAAAACCGAATGCATATCAGCCTTCAAGTCAGTATAAAATTCCGTTTTATTAGCATTATAATTATTTAGATCAATTAATTAGTAAAACATTGTTTTATGCGAATAATGTGGCTAACGAGCCAATTACTTCCAAAAGTAGCAAAACAACTTAATAAGGAGGACCAAGGTTCTGGAGGATGGGTTCCAGCAATGCTGGAACAGTTACAATATTCAGGTTCGGTTGAAGCAATAGATATTGTTTCGGTATATAACCTTAATGAAGTATTGTCATTTAGCGATGATCGCATAAAATACACTCTTTTACCCAGCACAAATGGTGTTTTTAAATATGACCCTAACCTTTGGAAATACCTAAGTAAAGAAATTGAAAGTTTTAAACCTGATATTATCGATGTTCAGGGGATAGAATTTTTTTTAAGTAGATCCTTGTTGGATGTTAAAATCAACACTCCTATTATTGCCACATTACATGGATTAACAAGTGAGATTCATAAGCATTTCTTTGCCGGAATCCCCATAATCGAGTTGTTAAGGAATAGAACCTTTCGTGATAATATTTTATTTGATGGAATAATAGAGAGAAAATATCGATATAAAGCTCGAGGGGAAAATGAGATTTTTGTGCTAAAGAAAATTAAAAATGTTTTTGGCAGGACAAGATGGGATGAAGTCGTTGCATTACAGCATAATAAAGACTTACAATATTTTAAATGTAATAATAATTTAAACGAAGTTTTTTACTCTCAGAAATGGGAACTTGCAAAAGTTAAGCGCCATAGTTTATTTACCACTCAGGCTCATTACCCGATTAAAGGATTGCACAAATTACTTGAAGCTCTTAGTTTACTAGTTTTAAAATATCCCAATATCTGTTTATATGTTGCTGGTAAGAATATGATCAAACGCCAAACATTATATGAGAGGCTCGCATTTAGCGGGTATCAGAAATATATTAGGAGATTAATTAAACGCTTTAAACTTCAGAATCATGTTGTATTCACAGGGTATTTGAATCCGGAAGAGATTGTGGAACAACTTAAAAAAACACATGTTTTTGTTATCCCTTCAATGATAGAGAATAGTCCAACTGCTTTAGCGGAGGCTCAGATGGTCGGAACACCATCTGTAGCCGCCTTAGTTGGAGGAGTTGCTGATTATGTGGATCATGGTAACACAGGTTTGCTCTATAATTGTAATGAACCAATAATGTTAAGCGACAAAATCGAACAAATTTTTATGGATGATTCTTTAGCCTTAAGATTATCTGAAAATGCAAAAAAAGCAGCCACTGAAAGGCACGATAAAACAAAAAACTGTAAAGCGCTTTTGAGTGCCTATAGTACAATAATAAATAAAAAAGAATAGTTTAAAGTTATGAGTTTTATTACCTTTAAGGAGGTTTTTTAATATATAAATGAAAATATTGACTTTAAATATTTTTAAAAGCCTCATTTTTTTCAATCAAAGTATATGATAAAATTAATGTTTCTTTTAACTAGATTTTCTCGATACGCGAGGCTTTCATTATCAACACCTTTATCTTATTTGATTTTAGTAATGAGTGGTGTGAAAATTGGTAAAAAAAATCTTTTTGATGGGGTTATTCGTATAGTTAATCAATCAGGTAGAAAATCAATTATAATTGGTGAAAAATGTAGATTCAATTCGTCTTCTAGATCCAATATGATTGGAATAAATAGACCATGTATTATTTCAACACATCTACCAAATTCAAAAATTAGCATTGGGAATAATTGTGGCTTTAGTGGTACAGTAATCGGTTGCTTTAAGGAGATTTATTTAGGGAATAATGTTCGTTGCGGGGCAAATACTTTAATTACTGATTCAGACTGGCATTTAAATGATCCACGTTCCGGTATACCCAAAGCAGTAAGAATTGAAGATAATGTTTGGCTTGGTGTTAATTCTGTTGTTTTAAAAGGCGTTACAATTGGCACAAATAGTGTTATCGGTGCAAATAGTGTTGTTGTTAAAGATATCCCTGCAAACGTTATTGCGGCTGGTAATCCCTGTAAAATTATAAAATATTTATAGTGATGAATGTCTTATTGATTGGTACAACGGGGAATTATCCATTAGAGATATCAGCTTCAAATTCAAAAAACGAACTAATTTCAAAAGGATTAATTGCCTCGAATTGCAATGTAACTATAGTTAATTCGCCTTTAGGCACAAATGCTGTGAATTGTATTACTTATAATAAGAGCGTTGAAGGAATTCCTTATGTACTTTTCCCCAACAGAAACTTTATTAGGAATTTAATATATTTGAGAAAATTATTGAAGACTAATTTTTCACCAAACCAACCTAATGTCTCTATTATTTCATTATCATACGGTAGATTTCCGTTGCTTTTAATTTATATCCTTTTCTCTCGATTAACAGGTTATAAATTAGCATTAATAATTAACGAGTGGCGAATTCCGGTTCCCTTGAAAAATATTTCATTTTTTTCATTGATTCGTGATATCAATGAATTATTTAAAATAAATTTAATACCACTTTTGTGTGATTCATTTCTTCCTATTAGTGAATTTATAAGTAATAAACTAAGTAAATACAAAAAAAAAACATTTATTGTTCCTGCACTTTCCGATGCAGATGCAATCTCTGTCTATCAAAAAAACAAAATAGAAAAACACTTTCTATATTGTGGTATAGGCTATTTTGATGCTGCCATCATGGTATTAAAAGCATTCGTTAAAATGTCTGATAAAAATGATAGCGAATTAATTTTGGTATTAAATTTTAAAAGAGATAAAGGTAATATATATCATAATGAAATTATCAAAATTATTGCTGAAAGTAACCTTCAGGAACGAGTAAAAATATTTTCTGATATCAAATATTCAGAACTAATTAATTTGTATTGCAATTCATTCGCGCTTTTAATTCCATTGGATGAAAATAATTTACAAGACGTAAGCAGGTTCCCTAATAAGGTTGGAGAGTATGCTGCTTCTGGCAGACCAATTATTACAATGAATGTTGGAGACATTGGGAAGTATTTCGAGAATGATATTAGTTCTTTTTTTGCAAAAGACTATTCGGTCGCAGCCCTCAGTTCGAAGATGGAAGAAGTTTTTAATAGCAAACACAAGGCGGATGAGGTTGGACAAAATGGAAGGCGAATAGCTGAAAACGAACTTAATTATTTGGAGTTCAGCAAAAAAATAGTTTTATTTTTCGAGAAGCTGTAGATTGATACCGATTGCATTGAAAGTGTTTTATAAATGTGATAATTTTGAAAGTGGAATATAAAAGCAAACAGTTTGGCAGTTATAAACTAAAAATAAATAGTTTCGCAAAGTTTTCTCCTCTTTTTAACGAGGAGAAAATCTGTTTTTTTTGTTTCATCTTCTGTCTATGTTGTTTTCCTATAGTATCACATTTTGAGAGAACCCTAAATGAACATATTAGAATTTTTAATTTTAAATGAGACTCACTAAGAAAAAAGTCATTTATGTTGTCAATGTTGATTGGTTTTTTATCTCTCATCGGTTGCCCCTAGCGCTAGAGGCAAAAAAGAGAGGATATGATGTTGTAATTGCAACCACCAATACAGGAAGGTTTAAAGAGTTGGAAGATTTAGGTTTCGAATTGTTTGATTTGAAAATTAAAAGATCTGGAACCAATCCGCTTAATGAATTTTTTTCCATAATTAAGCTAATTAAGACATTAAAAAAGGTAAAACCAACAGTCATTCATAATGTGACATTAAAAATGTCTATTTATAGCTCAATTGCAACAAGATTTGTTAAAATCAATAAAGTTATTAATGCAATTAGCGGATTGGGATATAACTTCACTGCGGACCGAAAAACCCAAACACAAAAGATAATAAACACATTAATGAAATTCGCTTTCAACAAAAGAGGTTTTTCTTTTATATTTCAAAACCCGGATGATCTAAAACTTTTTCAAAAATTAAATTTTGACGTTGGAAATAAATTTTGCCTTATTAAAGGCGCAGGTATTGATTTAGATAAATTCAATTTCAGCGAAAGAAGAAGTAGAAACGTAGTCAGTTTCATTTTGACTGCTCGTATGTTAAAAGATAAGGGTATATCCGAATTTATTATAGCTTCGAAAGTGGTTTCTATTAATTATCCTAATACTAGGTTCATATTAGTTGGGGATATCGATAAAGAAAATCCAGCATCCTTTAAGGAAGATGAGCTTAAAAACGAATTACAAGGAGCAAATATTGAATGGTTGGGTCATAGAAACGATATATTAGAATTGTTGCAGGATTCGGATGTGATGGTATTCCCCTCATACCGAGAAGGTTTGCCAAAATCATTAATCGAAGCTGCCGCTATGGGTTTACCCATTATCACAACAGATACCATTGGATGTAAAGACTGTGTTGATGAGGGAATCAATGGTTTTCTTGTACCTGTTGGTAATTCAACGATATTGGCTGAAAAAATGATTTATTTAATAGAAAACCCCGCAATAATAGAAAAAATGGGGAAAGCTTCACGCATCAAAGCCATGAAAGAATTTTCCCTCTCCATGGTAATTGAAAAAACTTTTGAACTGTATGATTAAAAATGTCTTAATTACTGGCATTAATGGTTTTGTTGGATCCAATTTGTATAATTTCTACTCCAAGAAATTTCAATTATTTGGCTTAGATGTTTTTAACAACAATGATCTGATTTCTTCAAATAAGTTCTATTACTGGAACGGTCTTCATAATATTCCTGATGTGGATATAATCATTCATTTGGCCGGCAAGGCACACGATATCAAGAATACTTCATCAGAACAAGAATATTTTGATGTTAATGTCGGGTTAACTAAAAAAATATTTCAACATTTTTTAAAATCATCTGCATCTAAATTTATTTTTTTTAGTTCAGTAAAAGCGGTAGCAGATAGTATTAGTGATGAGATTCTTACCGAAGAGATGCTACCAAATCCTCAAACACCCTATGGCAAATCAAAACTTCAGGCGGAACAGTATATTCTCTCAATGCACTTACCACCCGAAAAGCGTGTTTACATCTTACGTCCTTGTATGATACATGGACCTGGTAATAAAGGTAATCTTAATCTGCTCTATAAATTAACAAAAAAGGGATTACCTTGGCCCTTGGGAGCTTTTGACAATAAGCGTTCATTCACTTCGATGCAAAACCTTCAGTTTGTAATTCAGGAATTTATCGAAAAAGATATTGAATCCGGAACCTACCAGATTGCGGATGATGAAACACTATCTACAAATGAACTTATTTGTTTAATTGCAGATTCATTGGATAAAAAAGCACACATCTGGAATATTTCACCCAATATGATTAAACTAATTGCGAAAACTGGAGATAAACTTGGCTTACCTCTAAACACTGAAAGGCTGAAAAAGCTTACAGAGTCCTACATAGTTTCAAACCAAAAGCTTAAAAAGACTTTGGGTATTGAAAAAATGCCACACACTGCCGCTGAAGGGATGAAAAAAACTTTTTCTTCATTTTTATAGATTCATTTTACAAATTCAAAAATTATGCACCTTCAATTTAATTTAGAGAAATTTATCAATCAGAAGGTTACCGGGCGTAGTGAAAGTTTACTAAATCCAGACCTTCAAAAATACTATGCTCAAATGCAAGAGCATATCAACAATAGATCAGTATTAGTAATTGGAGGCGCAGGCACTATTGGGGCTTCTTTCATTAAAGCTATTTTACGTTTTAGGATTAAAAAACTTGTTGTAGTTGATATAAATGAAAATGGGTTAACAGAATTAGTCAGGGATCTACGTAGTTCGGATGGGTACCATATTCCTGAAGATTTTATCACCTATCCTGTAAATTTTAATGACCATGTTTTTGAAAAATTGTTTCGGAAATTAGGACCATTTGATATTGTTGCCAATTTTGCTGCTCATAAACATGTACGAAGTGAGAAAGATATTTTCTCTATTGAAGCAATGATAGAGAACAATTTATTGCGTGCAAGGAAATTGTTGGATTTATTAGTGGAATTTCCTCCTGAACATTTTTTTTGTGTTTCAACTGATAAGGCGGCTAACCCGGTAAACATTATGGGGGCCAGTAAAAAGCTGATGGAGGAATTGATCATATCTTATTCTTCCAAAATACCAATTAAAACTGCGCGTTTTGCTAATGTTGCCTTTTCTAATGGCAGCTTGCCTTTGGGGTTTCTCGAACGAGTCAATAAAAGGCAGCCATGGTCATGCCCACTTGGTATCCGAAGATTTTTCGTTTCACCTCAGGAATCTGGCGAATTATGTTTGATAGCATGTGTTATGGGTGAATCCGGAGATATTTTCTTCCCGAAATTAGATGAAACAAAAGATATGATTCCTTTTGATCAGATTGCACTTGATTTACTAAATAGTTTAGGCTTAAAAGCCGATATTTGTAAAACAGAAGAGGAAGCCAAAAAGAAAGCTCTGGGTCTAAATGATAATTCGACAAATTATCCCATCTATTTTTTCGGATCCAACACTTCAGGGGAAAAATCCTTCGAAGAATTTTTTACCGATGAAGAGCAGCTAGATACCGAAAGTTTCATAAATCTGGGGGTCATTAAAAATTCTAAAAAGCGAAATGTGAAGGAAATTGACGAAATATTTAATCGTTTAAATAAACTTTTTGAGTCCGATGAATTCTCTAAAATTGACTTGGTTGAAATCCTGAATGAGTATTTGCCCAATTTCCATCATATTGAAAAAGGAAAAGGGCTTGATACAAACATGTAAATTAATGTTGTTGAAAGTTAAAAAAACTAATCATATTTAACGATTTAAATCAGGATAACTTTCAGCTCTATATATAGTCAATAATTAAAAAATTCAACAAACGAAATGAAACGTTCAAACTTCCAACTTTTTTATGTATAAATATTTTTTTAAACGTTTTTTTGATATTTTCTTTAGCGCTCTTGCTTTAGGCATTTTGTCTCCTTTATTTATTCTTATCTCTATTGGATTATTACTTTCCGGTGAACATTACATTTTCTATTTTCAGAAACGCATTGGTTATAAAAATAAACCGTTTTTTATTTGGAAGTTTGCCACAATGCTGAAAAATAGTCCCAATATTGGAACAGGAATACATACTACACGAAAAGATCCACGGATTTTACCAATGGGCGATTTTTTGCGTAAAACAAAAATAAACGAGCTGCCTCAAATCATAAATATTTTAAAAGGAGATATGAGTATCGTTGGCCCTCGTCCTTTGGTAGATAAAACTTTTGAACCATATCCGGAACATGTAAAAGCTGTAATTTATAATATTAAACCAGGATTGACTGGTATTGGTTCAATTGTTTTTAGGGATGAAGAGCGCTTGCTTTCGGAAACAAAATTGTCATTGCAAGATTTTTACAAATCGCATATATCGCCCTACAAAGGCGAGTTGGAGCTTTGGAATCAAAAAAACTTGAGTTTCTATTCCGATTTGATGCTCATTTTTCTTACAGGTTGGGTTATTATTTCCCCTAAAAGTCAATTAGTTTATAAGGTATTCAAGGATCTGCCTATATTGCCTCAAGAATTAAGATAAAACAATATATATCGGATTAATTACCGCTGTCATCCTGTAAATATATCCTTTTAGCGTCTTTTATAATTTATTATTCTATTAAAAAAAAATTATCTTTGTATCAATTTTTAAAATAAGACGATGAATATTTTTAGTTCTGAAATATTGGAGCAGGTTTTCCTGTCACATTATTTATTATTTACCGGAATTCTTTTTTTAGGTGCTTTTATCACAACCTACATATTAATACCTAAAGTGATATTGGTAACGAATGCAAAAAAATTGTCAACTCCTGTCAATTCAAGAAGTGCTCATATGATTCCGACCCCATCCTTTGGTGGGGTTGCATTCTTTACCACTTTGATATTAATGGTTTCATTGATACAATCAATTCTATTACACTTTGGAGGTAATAATTTAATAGCAGGTTTAACCGTACTTTTTATGGTTGGGCTGAAGGACGATTTGGTCATTTCTACCGCAAAAGTTAAGATTATTGGTCAATTGATTGCCATTTCCTTTATAATGTTTATACCCCAATTGCAAATAACTTCCTTGTATGGCTTTTTCAATATTTATGAAATTTCTCCTTTCCTTTCTTTACCTATGGCTTTAATTTTAATGTTAGCTATTATTAATGCATATAATCTTATTGATGGTATTGATGGCTTGGCAGGAATAATTGGGATTATTATTTGTAGTGTATATGCAGTCATATTCTTTTTTACCAATCGGGATTTTTCCTTTTTGATTTGCATTTGTATAATAGGAATATTAGCAGCCTTCTTAAGGTATAATTTGTCTTCAGGAACTAACAAAATATTTATGGGCGACTCAGGTTCCCTAATAATCGGTTTTTTGATAGGCTTTTTGACTCTTCGGTTTTTAACTATAGAATCGTTTACAATGATAGATTATCAATTCAAACCTGAAAACAGAATCATATTTATTATATCTATTCTGTTCATTCCTATATTTGATACCACCAGAATTGTTTTCTCAAGATTGTTAAAAAAACAAAATCCATTTGCTGCTGACAGAAATCATGCTCATCATATTTTAATTGATTTGGGGTTATCCCATGTTAAGGCAAGTATTTTACTAGGTTTTTTAAATATTTTTATAGTGATGGTGTTTTTGTTGTTAGGAAGATATTACTCCAGTTTTATTATGGCTTTTGTAATGGGGCTTTTATTTTTGCTGTTTACCTACCTCTTTTTTGCATTAAAAACCAGAAAAATAAAATATAGATTTTGATTTGTAACCCACTGATGCATCGAAATTACATCTATTCTGTCATCTCGAGTTTTATCGAGAGATCTTGTTAATTAATGATATTTCCTGTGATTATCCGGATTGCTTGTGGCGAAGACCAATTCGGGATTATAGGGCTTAAAAACCTTTAGATTTTGGACAAAACATTCAATTTAAAAACTTACTTTTGCGAAAATAAAATTTCATTATGAAACATTCATTAGTTATTTGTTTAATTGGATTGCTATTCTCCTTTAATTCATTTGGCCAGGTAAGGCAATTACCTTCAGCAATTGATACAAATACGGTTAGTCCTGAAGAAATCCCAAGCCCGGAAAAATTAAAAATGATGGGAGCTTCAGAGGAAGAAGTGGAGAAAATTACGGAATTTAAGGCAAGAAAGTTAGCTGAGAGAACTATTATAGAACAAAAGCAAAATATTCCCGGGGAGAAACAAAGATCTACTGAAAAAAGTACTGATTCAAATGTGAAAAATATTGATACTCCTATAGTAAAAGATACCAGTCGGGAAACTATTTTTGGGCACTCTTTTTTCAAAAATAACAACATCAAATTTTACGATAAAGCAAACCAACTCAAGGCTCCCGATAACTATATACTAGGCATTGGAGATGAAATAAGTATTGCCATTTGGGGGTATTCTGATTTTAATGGTGCATTTACGATAGATGAGGACGGAGCGATTAATCCAAAACTAGTTGGGAGGATTTATTTGAAGGGCCTTACTTTCAAAGATGCCAAAGGATTGGTCGCAGGCAAATTTAAAAATGTGTATGATTTGAATAATTCTCAGATTGATATAACACTAACGTATTCAAGGGTTATCACTGTTAATATTGTTGGAGAAGTAAATAATCCGGGTGCCTTTACTATTCCTGCAATCAATACAACATTTAATGCATTGGTTACTGTTGGAGGCATACGTACCATCGGTTCTGTTCGCAAAATATATGTAAAAAGGGGGGGGCAAACCATAAAAACGCTTGATGTATATGAATATTTAATGAATCCGGACAGTAAGCAGGATTTTTTTCTTGAAAATAACGATTATATTTTTGTTCCTTCTTCAGGCAGAGTGGTAAAGATTAACGGCCAGGTAAAAAGACCACATGGTTATGAACTAATTGAAAAAGAAAACCTGGAATCAGTAATTAATTATGCAGGTGGATTTGATGCAGGGGCCTACAGGAAAAGAATTCAAATTAAGAGGTTTTCAAACAATGAAGAAACCGTTATAGATGTTAACTACGACAGTTTAGCAATAGCTAAAAAAGATTTTGAATTGTTGGATGGAGATGAAGTGCTGGTAAGGAAAATACCTGAAGGGTATAGTAACTTTGTTGAACTTATTGGTCCGGTAAAATTACCCGGAAATTATGAGATGAAACCGGGAGATCGGATTTCTGATATTATTAAAAGAGCGGAAGGCGTTTTACATGACGTATTTGATAGCAGGGCATACGTAATTCGACTTAACCCTGATTTTTCCAAAAAATACATTCCTTTCAATCTGAAAGAAGTGATAGAAAATCCTAATTCTCCCAATAATATTAAACTTCAAAATTTAGATATCATTAAGATATTTTCTAAGTCTTATTTCAAAGATGAATTTGTATTTTCGGTAATCGGTGCAGTAAGAAGCCCCGGTGATTATACTTACGGAGATGGAATCACTCTCAAAGATGCTTTATATCTTGCAGGAGGTTTGAAAAAGGAAGCTGCAAAAAATCGTATTGAAATATCCAGGGCAGTTGATTTTGTTTCAAGTTCAGGCGTATTAACCCCTATCAGAACGATAATAAAAACAATTCAGGTTGCCGATGATTTTAAAATTGATAAAACATCAGAAGGTTTTATAATTCAACCATATGATCAAATACTAGTCAGAACTGAGCCAAACTTTGAATTACAACAAAATATTGTTTTGCAAGGTGAAGTCATGTATCCGGGTGTTTATCCGCTATTAAATAAAAATGAAAGAGTAACAGATGTGATTCAGAGAGCGGGCGGCTTTACGCAATATGCTTTTCCGGAAGGAGCAACGTTATCAAGAACGGAATTCGAAACAGGCTTTTTGTTTTTTAAATTGCAGGATGTAATGAAGGATTCCGGTTCAAAATACAATTATATCTTAAGAGGAGGAGATGCGATCATCATACCTAAAGTAGATCAGTTAATTCAAATTTCCGGCTTAATTAATTATCCTGATATTTCTACATTGAAGCAAATTAGTGCACCGTATACTAGTGGTAAATCAGTTCGCTATTATGTGAAAAATTATGGTTTAGGCTTTGACAAAAAAGCGGATAGGAAAAAAGCCTATGTTTTAGAGGCAGGTGGTTATGTAAAAAAAACAAAGACCTTTCTTTTTATTAAATTTTACCCGAAAGTTGCTAAAGGAGCTGTAGTGGTGGTGCCTCAGAAAATAGTAAATGAAAAAAGGCAGAAAAAGGAAAGCGAGCCTATAAACTGGAATAAACAAATAGAAGGCTTTACCATCAAATTAACCGGCCTTGCAACGCTATGGCTTATATTTACTCAGCTTGTGAAGTAAGTCTTCATTGGAGTATTCAGTAGGCAAATAAAAACAGTTGAGCAATTTAGCAATAATCAATTTAACAAAGACAGTTTCGTAAATTTGTAGAGATTCATTATTAATGCGAATAAGGGGTAGGATAATTAGCCTAGTGCGCTGTCAGCCCGAGCTTGTCGAAGGGTGTGCGATGGCTTACACTCATATCCCGCAGTATTGCGGGACTAAGGATGACCTGCGCGCACAAATTTATTTCAACTTATCTACCAGGTAAATTCGTTCAAATTCGAGACTATCCTGAGTTCGACTGTAGTTTTTATAAAAGCCCTATAAAAGTCAGATGGATGTTCTTTAATTTTGATTCTGCGTTAGGGATTGCAACGGAAATCCTTCCCTTCCATACTTGGAAGGGAAGATTGAAGCCCTTCGACAGGGCTCAGGATAAATTCCAAGCCCGGCCCTTTCTCCCCCCCCTTCCCCTCTCCAAATGGAGAGGGGAAGGGGGGGAGAAAAAGGGAAACGCCCAAATGAATATTAAATTTATTAAAATAAGCACGTTACCAAAATGGAGCAAGAAGAAGAGGGCATAAGTTTAATAGACATTATTAAAGGCCTAAAGGGATTTTTCGCTGAATTAAAAAGAAAATGTCTTATTGTAAGCATAATTGTTTGCATTACCTCAGTAATAGGCTTGCTATATTCACTTAATTCGAAGCCTAAATATATTGCTTCCAGCACCATGATGCTGGAAAGTTCAAAAGGAGATGGCATGTCCGGGGCTATGGCATTAGCCAGCCAGTTCGGATTAATGGGAGGCGGTTCTTCCTCAGTTATCAATGAAGACAAATTAATTGAAATCGTTAAAGCAGAAACGATTTTAAAAACTGCCTTGTTTAGAAAAGCTACAATTGATTCTACTACTAATATACTAGCTAATCACTATATAGATCTATTTGGTTATAAAGAAATATGGGAGAAAGATGATTCTCTTAGAGGTTTCAGATTTATTAATACCGAAGGAAATTTGAGTATTCAGGAAAATCGTGTTTTGAAAATGTTTTGTGCTCAAATTAAGAAAGATTTTTTAACAACCGAAAAATCTAAAAGTGGAATAATTACGTTAACAGTAAATTCGAAATCTGAATTGTTTTCAAAATATTTCAATCAATATTTAGTGGAGGCTGTTACCAGTTTTTATGTTAACCGCATTACGGAAAAAGGCAGAACAAATTTAGATATTATTCAGAAAAGGGTGGATTCTATAGCCTTGGCCCTTAGGGATGCCGAATTTGCACTTGCAAGATGGAAAGATGCGAATTTTCAATTGGTAAAAGCTCAGGGAATGATTGTAGAATTTCAGTTAAGGAGAAACGTGGAAGTTTGCAATTCCATTTATTTAGAAGGCGTTAAACAGTTAGAAATATCTAAGTTTACTTCATTACAACAAACCCCCTTCCTTCAAATCATTGATCAGCCAACGCTGCCTTTAAATCCTGAAGGAACCATCTCACCTTTGCGAGGTATTGTGTTTGGATTTATTATTGGTTTTCTATTAGCAGGATTGTATGTTTTCCTAAGAATAAAATATGCTGAATTGATTATTGAAATAGCCGAAAAACAAAATTGACACGATAAGATCCAACAAATCAAAACATTTATTTTGCAATTCTTAAATATTATTTTTAATATTGCGCTTTCTAAAAACATAGTAATTATTAAATTTAAAATATCTATTCATATAATAAACAATCTGATGAAAAAAAAGTACATCACAATTACCTTATCCGCTTTTTTATTTTTTGCTGGATTTACTAATATTCAAGCACAAGACACGCCATTTTTACAATTTGGTGGTAAACCTGGACAAGATACTGTTGTTACAAAAAAAACAACCATGTGGTCAAAATTAACTCAAACTCCTTGGATCGTTCAATTTGGACCTGATATTGTTGATGACGATGATTCACGTCTTAAAGAATTTAAGGTTTTTGATGATAGAAATTATTACCCTATTCATGCGAGTGCTGAAAAGCGGATAATGAAAGGACTGAGCATTCAATTCGTTCTTTCCAGTACAACCTTGCGACCACATGATTTTTGGTCTACAGATTTAAATGCGAAATATAGCCTTTTAACAAAAAGTATTGAAGATACCAAATGGTTCGATCCATATGCTTTACTTGGAGGTGGTCATACTTATAGAGATTTTCCTCATGGTCAGCATAAAGGAATCAACCATGATAATTCTGGTAACTTAAATATTGGTGGTGGTGTTAACATTTGGGCTTTCAAAAATGCTGGAATTTACCTTCAATCTGTAGCTAAATTCGTTTTGCTCGAAAAAAAGTATGATGGTACAAATTACTTGCAGTTTTCTGCTGGTATAGTATTTAAAATAGGTGGAGATAAAGTTGCGAAAGTTGTTGAAGAAGTTAAAGTAGTACCAAGTACTTACAAGAGAAGCAAGGAGGCGGAGGATGCTGCAAAATATTTGCGTGATATCCTAAACAAATAGAATTAATTAAATAATTTGAAATATGATAATAGGCTAATTTGGAAATAGATTTTTAATTTTCAAATTAGCTTATTAACACAAAGAAGACCCCAAAAATAAAATTTTAAAATGAAAAAAATATTTTTTTTAATTGTATTCACAATCCAATTTTCATTGGCTTGTTTTTCACAAGATTCTCTTCACCATTATACTGATCCTGAGGTAATAAAATTAGCTGATTATATAAAGAATTTAGAAAAAAAAGCGGCTTTTTATATTGCAACACATCCAACAGATGTTTTTGTTGTAAATAATAGTAAAAGTGCTGAGGAAAAGGCTGTACTTTCTGACCTTATTAGAGATTCGTTGCATACGTATAACGATAAACAAGTAATTAGAATAGCTAATTATATTAAATATTTAGAAAGGTTAGATGCTTTAAATACGTTGGCTTTAGAAGCTAAAAAGAGATACAATGATTCGATTGCAAAAGCTCAGGTATTAGTTGTAGAAGGACAAAAACAAATAGACAAATACGAAAAATTAATATTTTTTAATTTTGACAGTTCTACTTTAAAAGAGGAATCTTATCCGCCTTTAGATGAAGCAGTCAAAGTTTTAAAGAGCTTTACTAATGTATCCTTTGTAATAGAAGGGCATACTGATAGCATAGGTCCTGTTGCATACAATTTGAATTTATCAAAAGAAAGAGCCAAGAGTGTTATGGATTATTTTGTTTCAAAAGGTATCCCTGCATCAAGAATTTCTTCTATAGGTTATGGTGAAGCCAAACCAATTGATACAAACGAAACGGAAGCAGGTAAGGCTAAGAACAGAAGGGTTGAAATTAAATTAAAAAAATAATTTTTTTAAATTTAATTTCTTTAATTTGAATTTTCTAATTAATAAAAATCGGTAATTTTCTTTTTCATAAAAGAAACCGGCGGGTTACAAAATTGGACAACATATTTATATCAAAATACTGATAAATATAATTTTTATATGAAAAAAATAATTTTTTTAGTGCTGTTTACTTTACAATTCTCATTGTTTTGTTTTTCACAGTCAGATACTTTACATCATTATACGGATGAGGAGGTACTTAAAATTTCTAATTATGTTAAAGAATTAGAATCAAAAGTCTCTTTGGCTAATCTTTCAGAGTCCGATAAAGAGAACCGATTACAAATTGCCGGTCTTTTAATTAAAACCCCACATTCATACACTAATAATGAAATACTTAAATTAGCCGCTTATATTAAACATTTAGAAAACCCGACTGCATTTGTTGGTAATACGCCAAGTGATTCCTTAACTTATTATACAAATCCTGAAATAGCAAAATTTGCTAAATATATTGGAGATATAGAAAAAAGAATTTCAGGAAACAGTGAATTACAACCTGATCCGGAGGAAAAACAAAAAATAACCGCCCTTCTAAGCCGTCCTTCTTCAGATGAATATAATGATAGTGAAATAATAATGTTGGCTAATTATATTAAAGGTTTAGAGAGACTGGATTCACTAAATACCGTTGCAATAGCTAAGGCTTATAATGATTCGGTTGCATTAGCTGCGGTTGTACCTGTTAAAACGGACGAAGAGAAAAAAATAGATGAAATTGCAAAATTAATATTTTTCAATTTCGACAGTTCTACAATTAAAACGGAATCTTTTAAACCTTTAGAAGAGGTTGTGAA
Source organism: Bacteroidia bacterium (assembly GCA_030654175.1). Classification (GTDB taxonomy): domain Bacteria; phylum Bacteroidota; class Bacteroidia; order 2-12-FULL-35-15; family 2-12-FULL-35-15; genus 2-12-FULL-35-15. The sequence continues at coordinate 7,902 of JAURXZ010000016.1, read as the reverse complement.
ATTAATGAGAAGCCAAACGGATTTTAACTTTGTAGTGGAAGGTTATTGTGACAGTGTCGGTTCCTCCACTTATAATCTCAGCTTATCTAATAGAAGAGCCGGATCTGTAAAGAGATATTTTATTTCCAAAGGTATTCCGGCTAAGCGAATTTCAGCTATCGGTTATGGTGAGGCAAATCCAATTGCTACCAATATGACAGAAGAGGGTAGAGCTAAGAACAGAAGAGTTGAAATAAAGGCGAGAAAATAGTGCATTTTTGTGAAATAATGTTTTATCATTTAGAACGATTTCCAAGTGGGAAATCTTAATGAAATACATTTTTTGAAAAAGCACTTGTTTTTTTATTTGAAATTTAAACTATTTGTTGCAATGCCTCATAACAACCGCTAAACCACAAAAAAATCATAAAATTATTTTTTTCAAATCCTCAAGATTTTCTTTACACATCCAGAATTTAATAAAATCTAGTATAAATCAATAAAACTAATTTAATAACTATCTTTGTAACTTTAAAAGGTGTTATTATTATACCACATTTGTGAGTGGCAGCAGCGAAGCTAGTTTTTTTTTAATAGTTTATTAAATAATTCTTATTTAATAAAGGAGCCTTAAATCAAATCAAAAAGGGGTTGTATTGCTGGAGTTGTATCAAAGGCGGATTTTGTTTATCAATAAAAATCAAATAAGATATTTAACCAGAAGAATAAATTATAATATATGCTTAATAATAAAAGTGTTTTAATCACTGGAGGAACTGGATCATTTGGTAAAATGTTTACTAAATTAATTTTCGAAAAATTTCCAGACGTAAAAAGATTGGTTATTTTATCTAGAGATGAGCAAAAGCATTATCAAATGGCAATGGAATATCCAGAAAGCAAATATCCTGCTATTCGTTATTTTATTGGGGATGTTAGAGATGAAAACCGCTTAATAAGTGCTTTTGAAGGAATAGATATTGTAATACATGCTGCAGCGATGAAGCATGTACATTTGGCTGAATTTAATCCAATGGAATGTGTTAAAACTAACGTTTTAGGGGCAGAAAATGTTATCAATGCTGCTGTGAAATGCAATGTTAAGAAGGTTGTGGCTTTATCAACGGATAAAGCCGCGGCACCGATAAATTTGTATGGTGCTACAAAATTAACTTCAGATAAATTATTTATTGCAGCCAATAACATTAGGGGGAAAAGAGATCTTGTTTTTTCGGTAGTTCGTTACGGAAATGTTATGGGATCTAATGGTTCAGTTATGCCTTTCTTCCTAAAGAAAAGAAAGGAAGGCGTATTGCCAATTACCGATAAGAGAATGACACGTTTTAATATTTCATTAGAGGATGGATGCGAAATGGTTTTCAATGCTATTGAAAATGCATGGGGGGGCGAAATTTTTGTTCCTAAAATCCCTTCGTACAAAATTATAGATGTTGCTACTGCAATTGCTCCCGAATGTGCACAAGAGGAGGTTGGGATAAGACCGGGAGAAAAATTGCATGAAGAAATGATAACCATTTCAGATTCTTTTTATACAGTGGATTTAGGTAAATATTATGCAATTTTACCTCAAAATCCAATTTTTGATATCAAGGAATATAAAAAACATTTTAATGCAAAAAATGTTCCAATTGAATTTAGCTATAATTCAGGCAGTAATGATCAATGGGAGACTGTTGAAAGTTTAAGGAAATTGATCAAAGAAAATGTAGATTCTAATTTCGATTTTATACAATAATGAACTATTCAATACCTTACGGAAAACAATTTATTTCTCAAGAAGATACAGATGCCGTTATAGAGGCTTTACATTCGGATTTTTTGACTCAGGGACCAAAAATTGCTGAATTTGAAAGGAATTTTGCAAATTACATAGGTTGTAACTTCGCAGTTGCAGTTTCAAATGGTACTGCTGCATTGCATTTAGCTTTATTGGCGTTTGGTATTAAAAAAGGAGACAGAATTATAACATCTCCTATAACGTTTGTTGCATCTGCAAATGCAGCATTATACTGCGGTGCAGAAGTTTATTTTGCAGACATTGATAGAGATACTTATGTGATTTCTATAAATAGTATCATACAATTATTAAAAACACATCCAAAAGGATATTTTAAAGCGATTATCCCTGTTGATTTTGCTGGCTATCCGGTTAATTTGGAAGAAATAAAAACGTTAGCCCATGAATATGATTTATTGATTTTAGAAGATGCCTGCCACTCTCCTGGTGGTTATTTTATGGATTCAGCAAACACTAAGCAAAATTGTGGAAATTGTAATTTTGCAGATGCTGCGGTTTTTTCATTTCACCCCGTAAAACATATTGCTGCTGGAGAAGGCGGCATGATTACCACTAATGATGAAACACTATATAAAAAATTATTAATACTTCGTACGCATGGAATTACTAAGGAAAATATGCAATTAGATTTTCCTGAACCTGAAAAGCAAGGGGTATGGTATTATGAAATGCAAGATCTTGGATATAATTATCGAATAACGGACATGCAGGCCGCATTGGCGAATAGTCAGTTAAAAAGAGCAGAGGAAGGAATCATAAAACGTCATGAAATTGCAAAAAAATATAGAAAAGCTTTTGATGCTACTTCAATAAAAATACAGAAATATGATAGTAACTATTTTAACGCGCATCATTTGTTTGTGATTGAGGTAGAAGACAGAAAAGGTTTATACGATCATTTAAGAGAGTGTGGTGTTTTTGCTCAAATACATTATATCCCTGTTCATTTAATGCCGTATTATCGGCAATTTGGATCGAAAGAAGGCGATTTTTCCATTGCCGAAAATTATTATAAACACTGTATTAGCTTACCAATGTACCCAACCCTAACTGACAAGGAACAGGATTATGTTATTGAAAAAATTTTAACATATTGTTGTAAATAGAATTAAGAACTATAAACCATAATAAAAATGAATACCTATCCTGAGTTAACACGTTCACGCGAAGATATGCTGTCCCAGAATGAATTGTACAAACCTTCAAGATTTTGGGACGAGGCTTCTCAGCAAATTGTAAAAGAACTTACTACTTTCGGTATTGATCGCTTTCGTTCCTTGCCAACTACACTTGGTTATTTTGTTCCTACTTATGGTTTTCCGGGAAATTGTTTCTCTCAGGAAATGATTGAAGGGATAAACAGCAGGTTTAAAAATGAATTTCCTTTGGAGAAAAAACCACAAATCTCGATTGAACAATTTTTGACAGGAAAAATGTCTGCTATCTCAGACTATCGTGTTCTTGTTGCAGCTGATAATCAGTCTAACCTTCCCTATCTTCATACATTCTCTGAATCTTCTTTTGGAGAACCTATCGAACAATTTGAATTTGAAGGAAGAAAATATAGCCGATCATCCCTTAATTACCTTTTAGGTTTAGCGATGTTAAAAAAACATTTAAATGGGAGTGTGCCAAAAACAGTTTTGGAAATCGGAGGCGGATTCGGAACGCTTGGCGAAATTCTTTCAAGTTCAGGTATCGAGGAGCTTCGTTACATAGATATAGATATACCACCAACTAGTTATGTAGCCCAAGTTTATTTGAGTAATGTTCTTGGGAAGAATAATGTTGCTACCTACGAACAAACACGGGAAAAGACTCTTATTAATATTGATTCATTACCACAAGCCTCTGTCTTCTGTTCATGGCAAATTGAAAAACTTGTTGGAAAAGTAGATCTATTCGTGAACTTTATTTCTTTTCAGGAAATGGAGCCACATATTGTGAAAAATTACCTTGAACATGTTGCGCGCTTAGAAACCAAATGGGTGTTGTTGCGCAATATGAAGGAAGGTAAAAACAAAAGAAAAGACAAGGACTCTGCTGGTGTTGAAACTCCTATTCTTGGGGATGATTACAAAACTATGTTAACAGATTATGAGTTGGTTGACCGAAATGTTATTCCTTTTGGCTACAGAACTGTAGACGATTTTAATTCAGAATTATTATTGTTTAGGCGTAAATAATGAAAAAAAGTGCAATAGCCATCATCCCCGCTCGTGGCGGTAGTAAGCGAATACCAAAAAAAAATATCAAAAATTTTTTAGGAAAACCTATTATTGCATATTCCATACAGGCAGCTTTAGAATCAAATTTATTTGATGAGGTTATGGTCTCTACAGATGATATGGAGATCGCAAAAATTGCAATACAATACGGAGCCCAGGTTCCTTTTATTCGAAGCAATGAAAACTCCGATGATTATGCCACTACTATGGACGTTATTGATGAGGTGTTAAAAAAATATTTAGAAAAACAAGAGAAAAAATTTCAATTTGCATGTTGTGTTTATCCAACCGCTCCATTGATTCAAATAAATCAATTGGAAGAAGGACTTAGTATTTTAAAAAAAAATAATTTTACTTGTGTATTTCCCGCAGTGGCCTTTAGTTATCCTTTGTGGAGAGGACTTGAAATAAGTGAAAATGGTGAAACTAAAATGGTTTGGCCTGAATATCTAAACTCAAGATCCCAAGACCTAAAAAAAGTGTATCATGATGCTGGACAATGGTATTGGTTTAATACCGATAATTTGAAAGCTTGGGTCTGGCCTGATAATACGGGATCTATTATTTTGTCTGAGGAATCGGTTCAAGATATTGATTCAATTACAGATTGGAAGTTAGCCGAAATGAAATATAAACTTTTACTCGAAAAATAAAGTTCGTATTAATCATTTATTAAGTAAATATGAAGATTGCAATAATTACAGATGGCAACAATACTTTGGGTATGGGACACATATACCAATCCAGGACTTTGGCTGAATTCTTATCAATTAAAACAAATAATCAGGCCGAAATATTTTTTATTACCAAGAGCAACGAAAATGTAATTGATCTTTTAAAGACCACGGGAAAAAAAGTTTATCAGTATGGTGACGATAACTTAATTTTAGCGGCTTTAAAAACTGAAAAACCTGATAGGGTCATTTTCGACAAATTAGATGTTTCTCCTGATCTGGCAAAAAAAATTAAAGAGGAACTACAAACCAAACTAATTATTTTCACCAATTTAACAGAAGCGAATAATTTCGCTGATATCGCAGTTTTAGCAGATATTGGAAGCAATTTTAAGAATATTGTTAACAAGGATACTATTACAGGTAAAATGCAATATTTTGGTCCTAAATTCTGGATATTAAGGCCTGAATTTTATAATTTCAAAACGAAGAAAAAAATTCAAAACGATGTGATTAAAAATATAATGTTGATTTTTGGGGGGGCTGATCCTTCTAATATTTCTTCCTTTGTTTTGGATGAACTTCTTCAAATAGATTCAGAATTTAATATTCTGTTGGTTTTAGGTTCCGCCTTTGAACACAATAAGGAATTAAATGAAGTGTTAGAAAAAAACAAGGCTTCCAAAAGTAATGTCAATATTGTTAAAAATATGACCAATGTTAGTGAAACTATGTACAAAAGTGATGTTGTATTCGCCTCTCCGGGACTATCTTTTTTTGAAGCATTGGCAGTAGGAACACCAGTAATAGGATTTCATCAGAACGAACTTCAAATGAAAGTTTATGCAGATATTTTACCTACTATGGGTATTGAAGACATTCACAAACTAGCTTCTATGATAAAAAATAAATCATTTTTATTTCCTGTAAATCCAATCATTGCTTCTATGGAAATAGGGGAAGGCAAGGATGAAATAATAGCAGAAATTTTAAATTAACTAACTATTTATAAAGTACTATGAGATGGGAAAAAAAGGGGCAAATATTTCAGCCTAATGGACAATATGATTGGGTGAAAACTCATGCGATGCTTCCTACAGTTGATCATATTAAGGATGACTTATTCAGAGTCTATTTTTCAGGTAGGGATGAATCTAATATTTCAAGAACCGGATACATTGAAATTGACATAAAGGATCCTTCAAAAATTCTTCATTTATCCGAAAAACCAATAGTAGATATAGGCAAACTTGGGAGTTATGATGATAATGGGATTTCACCTACCTGCATTGTAACACATGAAGGGAAAAAATATTTCTATATCATGGGATGGAATAAAGGTTCCAAAGTGAGAGCTGCTGAGGTTTCGGGATTAGCTATCAGTACTGATAATGGTGCTACATTTGAAAGATACTCCAAAGCACCTGTTATTGACAGAACAGATATGGAACCTTACACCATTTTAGTGATTTCATGTATTATAATTGAAAACGGGATTTGGAGAATGTGGTATGATTCAGCTGATTATTGGATAAACGAGGAATTGCCAAGATATAATATAAAATATGCAGAATCTACTGACGGAATTCACTGGAAAAGAGAGGGAGTTGTTTCGGTTACTTATAAAAATGATAAAGAAAGTAGGGTTTCAAGAGCCAGCATTATCAAAGATGATGGAGTATACAGAATGTGGTATTGTTATGCAATAGAAAGTGGGGGGTACAACATGGGTTATGCAGAATCAAAGGATGGATATCAATTTACCAGAATGGATGATAAAGTTGGAATAGAATTATCTTCTTCGGGATGGGATTCTGAAATGATATGCTATCCTAATGTTTTCAAACATAAAGACGAAATTTATATGCTTTATTGTGGAAATGGGTACGGTAAAGCTGGATTTGGTTATGCTATATTAAGAAAATAGAACGAATCCAATTATTTATAATTTTTAAATAAAATGAAAAAAAAAAAAATCCTTGTTTTTGGTGCCGGAGGATTTATGGGCACATATCTGATCGATGCATTATCAAAGCTTGGTTTTGATATTACAGCATCTGATGTCAGCGATATTGGTCATAATTACTACAAGAAAAAAAATATCCCTTATATTCATGTTGATATTACTAAACAAGAAGAGTTTGCAAAATTACCGCAAATTCCATTTGACGCTGTTGTACATTTAGCAGCTACACAACCGGCCAACGTTAGTAAAAAAAATTATGACCCTAAGAATTACATCAGCGTAAATGTTTTAGGAACTATTAATATTCTAGAATTTTGCAGAAAAAATATAGTGGGCAAATTAATCTATGCCAGTTCTCACAGAAATACACAAGGATTATGGGTCAATAATAAAGCTATAACTGAAGAAGAGGGAAGGGCGATTAAATACGATGGTGAATATGCTATGTTCAGCATTTCAGAAAGTGCTGCCCAGGATTGTGTACTGCACTATAATGCTCAGTACGGATTTAAAGGGATCATTTTTAGATTGCCTCCTGTTTATGGATTTGGTCCACACACCGAAATATTTAAAGAGGGAAAACCAATAAAAACAGGATTTCAAATATTTATCGATAATGCTAAAGCCTGCAAGCCAATTGAAGTATGGGGAGACAGTAGTAAAGGAAGAGATATCATTTATATTAAAGATGTTATATCCGCATTTATTAAAGGAATAAACAATGGAAATGCACTTGGTTTATATAATATAACTTCCGGTAATAGATTAACGTTAAGAGAAGAAGCTGAAATCATAGCAAAAGTGTTTTGGGCGGATGAGTCGAAACCTGTAATAATTGAAAAACCAGAAAAGGAAAATAGTATAGATAATTTTTTGTATGATATCAGCAAGGCCAAGAGTGAACTTGATTGGAAGCCTGAATACAATTTTGAAAATATGTTATATGATTTTATAAAAGAAAGTGATAATAATTCATTCGGCTACCTTATAGAAAAACGTAAAAATATGCTTAAAGAAGGCATTTAAATTATGGGGTGTCATTCAAAGATATCACTGGCGATAATCGTTATTTATATCTTCATCAGTTAAATTTTTTCGTACTTATCCCTATAAAGGATTTTTATTATATTTAACTTATTAGTAATCAGCAAATAGAATGAATATTTTAGAAATAAGCAAAAATTACAATACTCAAGCCAAATGTATTGCTAAACTTGAAAAATTGCGATGGGGGAA
>JAURXZ010000011.1 GCA_030654175.1 Bacteroidia bacterium | reverse complement strand
CGAAATTGTGGCGCCCCAAACCGGCGGTGAGGCGTTCAATGTCACTTTCGCCAATAGCGGCGCAGAAGCGGTGGAGGCGGCCATTAAGCATGCTGAGCTGGACCGGGTCATGCGCCTTGAAAAGCTGTTTGAAGACATCGAGACCCACCTTGATCATGTCGAACAGCAAGTGCGCAAGGGCAAAGCCGGTATTCCGCCGGATATTTTCGCGCGTTCGGACATTCGCGATTACGTGTTCGACACGCGCAGTTTTGCAGAATTGCGTGCCGGAATCACCAGTCATAACAGCGCCAAACTGGCCGCTCACCGCCCGGTATTCATGGCTTTGGACCGCTCCTTCCATGGCAAGCTGCTGGGCAGCGTACAGCTAACTTACGGCAAACTGTTTCGCCGGCCATTCCAATTCCTGGGGCTGAAGGTGCGTTTCGTGCCGCCGGATCGGCCCGACATGATTGACAAGATCGTCGAGGAAGAGCGCACCGTGCTGTACGACGTGGACATCGAAGGAGAGGCGGTTAAGCTGGTCGAACGGCCTTTGCCGGTGTTCGCTGCGTTCATCGTCGAGCCGATTCAGGGAGAAGGCGGCATCAACTGCTTGAGCGTCGAGTTCGGGCGTCATATCCGCAAGGCATGCAACCAGCTCGGATGTCCCTTGATCATCGACGAAATACAAAGCGGCATGGGCCGTTCCGGCGTTTTTTTGGCCAGTTCGTTAATCGGCCTGAAGGGTGATTATTACACGCTCTCCAAATCCCTGGGCGGCGGCATTGCCAAGATTTCCGCGACACTGATCCGCAGCTCCCATTATCGCTGGGAATTTAGTCTGCTGCACAGTTCGACATTTGCCGAGGACGAGTTATCCTGCGGCATTGCGATGAAGGTGCTGGAGTTGTTGGAGGCCGACGGCGGCGCAGCCTATGCGCTGATCAGGAAACAAGGCGAGGCTTTACTGTCCATTTTTGCGCTGATTAAAAAGGATTATCCGGACATCATCGTTTCGGTGCGCGGCAAGGGCCTGATGTTGGGCATCGAATTCGCCAAACAGACCGCGTCCGCCTCGCAAGTTCTGCGCACCACGGCAGCTATCGATTCTCTAGGCTATTTAATCGCAGGTTATTTGCTGCGTACCGAAAGAATACGCGTGGCCCCGCCTGCCAGCGATCCCAACGTTCTCCGCATCGAACCCTCAATGTTTTTAAGCGATGCGGATCTGAGTCGGATCGATGCCGCGTTCCGGCGGGTATGTTCGATTTTGCGCCATCAGGACACGCTGCATCTCGTCTACCCGATCGTTTGCCCCGGGCAACCGTTGCCGCGCAGCGAAGTTCTTGATTTCAGAGTGCCTGCCGAAAAGCCGGCTCGGCCGACTGGACCGGCGGTCAAGGTGGCCTTCATTAACCATCTCATCAGCCCCGATTGGCTGTCCCATGTCGAGCCTGCCTTACAAGGTTTGGAGCACGATGTGCTGCGGGAATTTGTGTTGAAAATGGCGGTGGATAAGCGCGTCGCCCCCTATGATCCGGTACGCATCCGTTCGCCATTGGGGCCCGAGATTGAGTTTATCCTGTATCCGCTTTGCGTGGTTTCGGAGCAGATGATGGGCTATCTGAACAGCGGCGAACTGGACGACATCCGCGAAGAAATTCAAGAACGCCTCGACACCGCCAAGAAAGACGGCTGCGAAATCGCCGGACTCGGCATGTACACCTCGATTGTCACCAATAACTGCACGGCGCTACGGGCCAACGGCATCGCTTTGACCTCCGGAAACGCCCTCACTATCGCGATAGGACTGGAAGCGGTAGACCAGGCGGCCTCAGCAACCGGCATCTATATGCCCCGATCCACTGTTGCGGTGGTTGGCGCGGCGGGCAATATCGCCGCCACCTACACGGCGATGTTGGGCTGGCGTGCGGGACGGGTTGTGCTGATCGGGAGCGGGCGTGACGGCTCGAAGAATCGTCTGCTGCGCATCGCCCACGGCATTTACGGGGAAATCTGGCGGGCTTTGACGGCAAATTCGGAGGATGTGCCGGGTGATCTGGCCGCAGCCGTGCGGGAACTGAGCCTGGTGCGCGACTGGCTAAGGTCGGGGCAAGACCCGGGGCGGGAGGTTGGCCGGCGTATTGCCGAAGCCATGGACGCCGCTCACGGCGAGCATGCGTTTATCGTGCTGAGCAACGAGATCGAAGCCGCCCGCCAAGCCGAGATTGTCATTTGCGCCGCCAATGCGGACCGTCCGTTTCTGAATGCCCATTCATTTCGCGAAGGGGCCGTGGTTTGCGACATTGCTGTTCCTAACAACGTGGTCGCCGACATCGCCGAGCACCGTCCTGACCTGCGCTACATGAAAGGCGGCATTGTCGCGACGCCCAACGGCGAGAGCTTGGATCCGACTGCCCGCGCGTTTCTTCAGGCCGGGCAACTGTTTGCCTGTATGGCGGAAACGGCAGTCCTGGGACTTTCCGGCATCCGCCATCATTATTCCTACGGGCCGGTCACGACTAACCAGGTGCGCGAAATCGGGGCGCTGGCCAAACTGCACGGT
>JAURXZ010000006.1 GCA_030654175.1 Bacteroidia bacterium | reverse complement strand
GGAAGCACAGGTTCAACAGGATCAACCGGCTCAACAGGAAGCATAGGTTCCACAGGTGATACAGGAAGTACCGGCTCGACTGGTTCAACCGGCTCAAGTGGAAGCACGGGTTCAACAGGCGATACAGGAAGTACAGGCTCAACAGGTTCAACCGGCCCAACAGGAAGCACCGGTTCTACAGGTGATACTGGAAGTGCCGGAAGCATAGGTTCCACAGGTTCCACAGGTTCTACCGGTTCAACAGGAAGCATAGGCTCCACAGGTGATACAGGAAATACAGGCTCCACTGGTTCATCTGGCTCAACAGGAAGTATAGGTTCCACAGGTGATACTGGAATTAGTGGCTCAACTGGTTCAAATGGCTCAACTGGAAGCACAGGTTCTACTGGTGATACTGGAAGTTCAGGCTCGACTGGTTCAACCGGCTCAAGTGGAAGCACAGGTTCAATAGGAAGTACAGGTTCTACAGGTTCAACTGGCTCGACTGGAAGCACAGGCTCAACTGGTTCTACTGGTGCGGATCTCGGAACGCACTGGACAATCACTGGTAATGCTTCTACATTAGATGGAACAGACTTTATTGGAACCACTGATAATGTTCCTTTTAATATAAGAGTAAATAATCAAAAAGCAGGAAGAGTTGACCCAACTGGCGTAACATTCCTTGGTTATCAGGCTGGAAATGTTAATACTGCTGCAACTAATACTGGATTTGGATATCAGGCACTTTATTCTAATACTACCGGAAATAATAATGCCGCCAATGGATATCAAACGCTTTGGAGTAACACAACTGGACACGAAAATACAGCCAATGGAGTTCTAGCACTTTACTCAAACACTACTGGCTTTTATAATACGGCAAGCGGATTTGGTGCTCTTGACGACAATACTACCGGAAATCATAATACCGCTAATGGATTCATAGCGCTTACCACCAATAGCACAGGAAATTTCAACACAGCGAGTGGGGTGAGCGCACTTCGTTTAAACACTATAGGAAATAACAACACTGCAACCGGTATGGGAGCACTTAATGGAAACGTAAGCGGAAATGACAATACCGCTATTGGAACAGGTACACTTACTTCTAACTTATCTGGTAACAATAATACAGCAATTGGTTTGAGTGCAGGAAATAATAATAGTTCCGGTTCCTCGAATGTTTTTCTCGGTTACCAGGCAGGCTACAACGAAACAGGATCCAATAAACTTTATATCGCCAATAGCAGCTCAAACCCTCCTTTTATTTATGGCGACTTCTCAACAGGTTTATTACACCTAAGAAGTAATAACCCTACTACTTCCGAACTTCGAATCGAAAATGGTAATAATTATCCGAAAGTAACTTTTTTTATTGCTGGATCACAAAAAGGAGTGATTCAGTCAGAAGTTGGAGGGAATATATACATAGATGCTAATGCGAATCTCCTTTTAAGGCCAGGGGGAAATGTGGGTATTGGTATTTCCACTACCCCAGGCGCAAAATTAGAAGTGGCAGGACAGGTAAAAGTAACAGGTGGCTCCCCAGGAATAGGGAAGGTGCTAACATCTGACGCAGTAGGCCTTGCAAGTTGGCAAACTCCATCTTCAGCTCTCCCTCAAGATGAAATGATATTTGTTACACACAGTTCTTTTGGTACAGTAAATCTTTCCGTCCCCCGTTTTGCAACTATATTAAGCAATACAGGGTCTGGAATGACATATTCTGACTCACCCACTGATGGTACATCTATTACCATCAATACAACCGGAGTTTATTTTGTCTCACTCCAGATCAAACAAGTCTTTAATTTTAATGCTTCTGCACAATGGGGCATTATGAAAAATGCAGGCTCAGATCCAGGATTGACTTCGACAAACCGTTTATGTTTTAACTGGAATTATGAATCTTTATCTACAGCATATCAAACATCTTCATCAACTGTTTATCTTACAGGCGGTGACGTTGTGAGGCCATTTTATAATGCTCCAGCGAATAATGAAACTCGATTTGAAATAAGAAGAATCCGATAAAAGGAAATGAGATAAGTTATTAAAAATTCAGATCTATCAGATGTAAAGTATTACAGAAGATTTTTGACACCAACTATTATTTTCCAATTTCCGGCTATTCAAAATCTAATTTCAACGAATAAGAAAGAAAACAAAAAGTATGCTTTATACTTTCGCGCTAAGAACAATTTCTACAAGCTAAAAATTAATGATTTTTTTTCAATATAATAATACACAATAAAAAAACAAAAAAATGAGCCACACATTAAACGCAAAAGCAGAAAAAATTAAAAGCAATATCAAAGGTACTGCTGAAAAATCGAAAGAAACAATCAGAGAGATCATTGCTTCAAATACCAAATACATTGGTCATGCAATGGACTCCAATAAAAAAATTGTTGATTCTATAAAAGCAAAATTAGATCAGCAGGAAATAGAGGACTCTGTTACAGATACACTGAAAGTTACTTTTGGGAAATCAGTTGAACTTGCAGAAGATACTATTGAAACCATTATCAATTCATATACCAAACAAATGGAATTGAATGTGGATTTTAATACCAAATTAATTGACGTTATTAAAGAATCGAAAAGTGGTAATCCTGATAAGGTACTGGAATTAATTTTTGAAAATTTTGAAGCTTCCCGCCAATTAACAATCAATAATACGAAAGAGATCTTTGATTTTTATAATAAGCATACCGATCTTGCGATGGATTTTAATCAAAAATTCGGTGAGAATATTAAAACTCAAATAGAATCATTCACTACTTTACAGGACAAAAGCCTGAACAAATTTACAAACTATGCCGCGGAATGGTGGAAATAGAAAGGTAAATGCTTTAATTAATATTGAATTTTATTCCGGCAGTGAAACTGTCGGAATATAAAATTCTGTAATGAGATCAGGCATCGATTAAATTGCGTTTTTTTTAGAATACAAGCCGTTTCTCTATTGTTTTAAGCTTAAATTTTACAATGTTCAAATCTCCAAATAATTCTAACAAATCCCTTCTCTTTGTTTTTTGAACAAAAGATTTTAAAAAACATCCTTATTTTGTTGCGCTTACCGATACTTAAGCAATATGAATTCTGTTTGCTATAAATGCTCTCCCTTTTATATTTTTCAGGCAATTAAATCCAATTTCCTTCGTTTAGCTAAAATCCGTACATTCGTAAACTAATTTTTGATACCAATTTTACTATGTTAAAAGGGATTATTCAATTTATAAAAAGCAAAACATTTTTTCTGCATTTAACTATTTATGTCGTATCCTTAGCATTATTGATCTGGTTAGTGATAAGTAGTTTGGGCTCTTATACCAGCCATGGTAAAACAATTAAGGTTCCTGATTTTAAAGGTCTTAAAGTGGCTGATCTGGATAAATTTACAGCAGATAAAAATTTACGCTACCTGGTAATAGATTCTATTTATGATGCGAAAGCCCCAAAAGGATCGGTAATTAAACAAGAGCCGGAGTTTAACACTGAAGTGAAAGAGGGACGAATTATTTATTTATATGTTACCACCAAATTGCCGCCAAGTATTCAAATGCCTAAGCTGGTTGATCGCTCCTTGAGGCAGGCAGTAGCGATGGTTTCTACTTATGGCCTTAAGTTAGGTAAAATTGAATTTGTTCCGGATCAATGCGCGAATTGTGTATTAGATCAACTGGTTAAAGGAAAAAAAATTGAACCCGGTGCATCCATCCCAAAAGGAACTATTATAAGTCTTGTAGTGGGTAAGGGGTTAAGTGATGAGGAAGTAGGGGTTCCTTGTTTATATGGTTTAACACGTAAAGAAGCTTTGGAGAAATTAGTTGAAGCCTCTTTAAGCATTGGTGCTATTTCATTCGATGAACCAAAAGACTCCGTTTCGGCAAGGATCTACAAACAATCACCTTCGTGTGGTAAGCAGGCTAGTATTAATCTGGGTGGAAGTATTGATCTATTTCTATCAGCGGATAAAAATAAAGTAATTCAACGGTCAGATACTACTGCCACTAACAAAAAAGTTGATGAAGAAGATTTTGACAATTAAAATTTACATCGTTTTCTCGTTTTTTATGATTGTCTCTCTTTCCTTGTTTTCACAAGGTTTGGTGGAGAATGATCTAACAACAAATCAGGTACTGGTAAAAAAATGGAATGACTTAAAAATGAGTCTGGACTTAAGAGCCTCATCCATTTATGATACTATAAGTCTAGATACTGTTAAAGGCTTTTTAGATGATTTTTCATATAACAGTCCTTACCCGGATTCTTCTCTTTGGCTGGATAACCAGGTGTTTATTAATCGTGGGTATGCGAAATCACCAATTTCGGTGGGTGCGGCAACTTTTGATGGTTTAAATGAAAAAGGCTATCCTTATGACTTTTTTGTATCGTCTACTTCTTCTTCGTCAGCGGATTCATTAACATCAAAACCAATTAATTTATTAAACTACATAAATAATGGAAGTCCGGTAAATTACCTTGTCAGTGATTCTCTTTATTTTAGTTTTTACTACCAGCCTCAGGGCCTTGGAAATGCGCCTGATTTAAATGATTCGTTGGTGCTTGAATTTATTGCGCCAGGAATTTCTTCGTGGAAGCATATTTGGTCTGAAAAGGGGAGTTCCCTTGGCGTAACGGATAGCAGCTGGAAATTAGTGATGGTGCCTATAAAAGATATCCAGTATTTGAAAAAAGGTTTTCAATTTCGATTTAGAAATTACGCAACAGTAAGCGGAAATCTCGATCATTGGAATATTGATTATGTGTATTTGAATAAATTCAGAACCATGGCGGATACCATTTTTGAAGATGTCGCCTTTGTTTATAGTACACCATCCTTGCTCAAAACATATTCAGCAATGCCTTGGAAACATTATAATTCAACATTTATGAAAACCGCTTATAGCAATACAATTCGTAATAATTATTCAATTGCAAAAAATGGTAGTTTCATATATAAAATTTATGATGCTGCCGGTATCCAGGTAAATACAACCTATTCAGGTGGAAATGATAATATTGATCCCTTTGTGCCTTCCGGCTATTTTGGAAATCCTGCCTTTGTTGCACCTGCTTTAAATTTTACAATTCCTCCATTAACAGACACTACCAATTATACTATTGAATGTATCTTATCTACCAATCCGGACAAGCACAAAAAAAATGATACGATCCGCCATAAGCAGGAGTTTTTAAATTCCTACTCTTATGATGATGGAAGTGCTGAAAGTGCTTTTGGTTTAAGTACTTTAAATGCTCAGATGGCGGAAAAATTTACATCCACCATTGCAGATACATTGCGTTGCATTGATATCTATTTTAATCCTCTTTTGACCAATGCAAATTTATATGCTTTTTCATTAAATGTTTGGAATGATAATGGTGGTTCTCCCGGAACAGCTATCTACACAAGTGATACCGTGATGAGGCCAATGTATGCACAGGCAGGGCAGGATCAATTTACTCATTATTATTTATACCCTCCTTTGTATTTAAATGCGAGCACATTTTATATTGGATTTACTCAAAAAACTACGCAGTTTTTAAATGTAGGGGTAGATAAAAATACGAATACACAGGATAAGATGTTTTATAATGTTACAGGAGCCTGGAATAATTCGCCATTTGCCGGTTCTTTGATGATGCACCCTGTGTTTGGTATTGCTGATTATTATGCCGGCATTGATTCTCCTGATTCAAAAAATAAAAATACAATTTCAGTGTATCCAAATCCTGCAAATGATAAGCTTTATATTAATTTCAATTCGGATAATGGTTCTGAAAAAATTACGTATTCAATTATTGATCTGTATGGAAGAGCTGTATTGGAAAATAAATTCGGCAGGGCTGAATATATTGATATTTCAAGTCTTGCTGAAGGCGTATATTTTATTCGTATTGTTGATGAAATGCAAGTTTCAACAAATAAATTTATTAAAGTTAATTAATCTGGCGTCATTGCGAGAGCTTTTCGCTCGAAGCAATCTATTTATCAAGTGTGAGATTGCTTCAGTCGAAACTCCCTCGCAATGACGTTCTAAATTTTTAAATTACTGTCAAATTGTTAAATTGTCCAATTAGGAATTATGAAAGAAGAAGAATTTGATATTGCCGAAGATCAGGATGATGACCAGGAGTTGTTTGAGCACTATCGTATAGAAGTAGAAAAAGGACAACATTTATTGAGGATCGACAAGTTTTTGATGAATCGCACCCAAAATGCGACACGTTCTAAAATACAGCAATCCGCTGAAAATGGAAGCATTTTAGTAAATGGAAAACCGGTAAAATCAAATTACAAAGTAAAACCATTTGATCTGATCACCGTTGTATTAGCCCATCCACCGCGTGAAATCGAGCTGATCTCTCAAAACATTCCTATTAATGTGGTTTATGAGGATAATGATCTGATCATGATCAATAAAAATCCCGGAATGGTTGTTCATCCCGGGTATGGCAATTATAGCGGTACATTGGTGAATGCCTTGGTTTATCACTTTCAAAATCTTCCGGTTAATAAGGCTGGAGAAAAGAAAGATGAGAACGGGGATGTCGTTCAACGTACTACTCCCAGCTTACGGCCGGGATTGGTTCATCGTTTAGATAAAAATACAAGCGGTATCATGGTCGTTGCAAAAAGCGAAATTGCAATGGTAAGATTGGCGAAAGATTTTTTCGATCGCAATTTAGACAGGATATACCATGCTCTTGTATGGGGTGATTTTAAAGAAGATTCCGGAACTGTAACAGGTAATATCGGGCGTCATCATAAAGACAGAAAGAAAATGGATGTGTTGGATGATGATGACGAAACAGGTAAACATGCTGTAACACATTATAGAGTTTTGGAGCGTTTCGGTTACGTTACATTACTTGAATGTAAACTGGAAACAGGTCGTACTCACCAGATACGCGTTCACATGCAGCATATCGGACATTCATTGTTTAACGATCAATTGTATGGTGGCGACAGAATATTAAAGGGAACCACTTTTGCTAAGTACCGACAATTTGTTGAAAATTGTTTTACACTATTGCCTCGTCACGCATTACATGCAAAATCATTAGGATTCACACACCCAACAACCAGTAACTATATTCACTTCGATTCTGAATTACCTGAGGATATGCAATCGGTAATCACAAAATGGCGTGGGTATGCTGTTTCGATGGGCTTAGAGGAAGATTGAAATTAAAAGGATTTTATTTAAAAAATAAAATCCTTTTGAATTTATGATTGAAAATGATTTTTCAAATTTCAATGCTGATAAAAATCATAATTCCCTTTACAAAAAATATTTAATTTTGAAGTACTGAATACTGAAGGCTTTTTTAATGAAATTTAAGATCATTTTTCTACTTGCTTTTATAGCAATTTTTTTTCCAACATGCACAAGTGATGTTTATAATCCAGATGTATGTTTTCAAGAAAACATTTTACCCATTTTCGTATCTAAATGCAGTATGAATGGCTGTCATAACTCTTCAGATCATGAAGGAGGATTTGATCTGACCAACTACGATGGCATTATGGAAGGAATAAGCCCAAATCATCCTTTGCAAAGTGAAATTTACAATGAAATAAAAGGTAATGATCCTTCAATGCCGGTTGGACAAAAGTTAGATCCAATGGATGTTACCTATATCAAAATATGGATAAAGATGGGCGCTAAAAACTCTTCCAATTGTTCAAGCTGCGATACCACTAATTATGCATATTCAGGCCGGGTTAAACCTTTAATGACCAATTGGTGCGTTGGTTGTCATAATAGCAGTAATGCCGGAGGAGGCTTTAATTTATCTAGTTATAGTGGCGTTACTGCTTCAATTTCCGGTAATAAATTAATTGGATCTTTAGATCATTTGGCCGGGTTCTCTGCAATGCCGAAGAATACTAATAAATTATCCGACTGTGATATTAATGCAGTTAAAAAATGGGTAAATGGCGGGTTTCCCAATAATTAATTTTTGTAATTAACACCCCAAACATAAACTCTCCAAGTTAACATTCTAATAAAATTGGTAAATTTACAATTGTCAAATTTTTTTAGTTGAATAATAATAAAAGAAAATCGCACAAAATGGAATTTACTGCTCAACAAATAGCCGGTCTATTAAATGGACAAATTGAAGGAGATTCAACTGTTAAGATCACCAAATTAGCGAAGATAGAAGAAGGAGTGGAGGGCGCTATCTCATTTTTGGCAAACCCAAAATACACTCAATATATTTATTCTACAAAAGCTTCTTTAGTTATCGTTAATAAAGATCTGGTTTTAACCGCCCCTGTTTCTGCAACACTTGTAAGAGTGGATAGTGCTGAAACAGCTTTTGCTAAGTTGCTGGAGATGTATAACCAAGTAAAGCTAAATAAAACAGGTATTTCAAAACATGCTTTTATTTCGGAAAGTGCAAAAATAGGAAGTAATATTTATGCCGGAGAATTTGCTGTGATAGGTGAAAATTCAAAGATAGGAAATAATGTAAAAATATATCCCCAGGTTTATATTGGCGATAATGTGGTTATTGGTGACAACACTACTTTATTTGCTGGTGTTAAAATATATTCTGAAACTGAAATTGGGAAAGACTGTATTATCCATTCAGGAACTGTGATAGGAAGTGATGGATTCAGATTTAATCCTCAAAATGATAATCAGAAGATCCCTCAAATTGGAAATGTTATTATTGAAGATAATGTGGAGATTGGTGCTAATTGTGCCATTGACAGAGCAACCTTAGGTTCAACCATTCTTCGTAAAGGCGTGAAATTTGATAACCTGATCCATATTGCTCACAATGTTGAGGTAGGTGAAAATACTTATATAGCTGCTCAGGGGGTTATTGCAGGCTCTTCAAAAATTGGTAAAAATTGTATGTTTAGCGGACAAGTTGGAATAGTTGGGCATGTGAATATTGCTGATAATACAATGATCACCGCGCAATCCGGTATATCAAAAAGTGTTACTAAAAAGGGAGAAATACTTATGGGCTCTCCTGCATTTGAAGCCGGCAAATATAGAAAGGCATACATCCATTTCCGTAACCTTGATGCTCTTGTTCAGCGTGTTGACAAGATGGAAAAGGAAAATAAAAGAGGGCATTTTGATAGTTTGTAAATACTGGCTTTAAAATTGGAAATAAACAATTTAACACTGAGTTCGCAGAGTTTTAAGAGTTTCACAGAGTTTAAAAAAAATTTAGAAATGATTTTTAACTCTGTGAAACTCCGTTTTTTCACTGTGTTCTCTGTGTTGAAAAAAATCAAATTATCAATTCAACTCCGGTAAAGAATATTTTCTTCCGGCATTCTCTTTTTTCAAGTAATCCATTAAAGGGCTAAAATAATCAAGCATTGCTTTTGCACTTAATTCGCTTCCGGTTTTTTCTTTTAGCACTTCTCTCCAGTCCTTACTTGCACCGGGTGTCATAATATCAGCAATAAATTTCCCGACTTCTTTGTTTCCATAATAATTAGTAGCGTGCGGATCCTGATGCAAAATGTTTTTTGCGATATGGTCATGGACCTGAAACAGTAAAATATATGATAAAGCATAATCATAATATTGTGCCGGGTCGTCATTTATATGTGTTTTGGTAGCTGCATCGCAATACTCTTCACCACGTTCTGTTGGTGGAGAAATACCTTGATATTGTTTTGCCAGTTCCCACCAGCGTTTGTTAAGTTGGTCGGCAGATAAGTTTTTTGCATAAAAATCATGTTCGAACATACTCATGGTACCTGTGCTGAAAGGAATGAATACCACATAGTTCAACGCTTCCTTCAATAAGGTTTGCATCTCATCCGATTTAGTATTTTTAGGAATTAGATCTAAGTTTTCCATAAATGGTTTTTGCATTGCGGCCATACCCATCATACTTCCTAATGCTTCATGGTAAGCGCGGTTAGCACCTTCCCTTAATAAAACAGGTACTTCAGGATTGCTATAACATAAATAATAATAGATATGCCCTAATTCATGATGTGATGTTTCATACCACTCGCTGTTTGGAATAACACTCATCAGTGAACGGACATCTTTATCATAATCCATGTGCCATGCCGAAGCGTGGTTGTTCTTTTTATATTTTGCATCAGCAGGAGCGGGGTACAGATCTGATTTCTCCCAAAATGTTTTTGGTAATTCAGGGAAGCCAAGACTAACATAAAAACGCTCTCCTTGTTTTACGATCCATTCAGCATCTTTTGTTTTTAAAGCACTGTCTAAATTAACACCTTTAACCTCCACAAGGCTTGCCCAGTCTTGCCCCCAACGGTTAGGCAACCAATGAGCCGGAATCAAGTCAGGGACATCTTTTACTTTGTATTTTTTTGCAAATTCATATCTCGCATACGTGTGTAATTCGCGATAAAGAGGATATAATTCTTTATTGAATTTCTGCAACATATCTATCATTTCCTGGTTAGTCATACCATAATCAGAAACCTGATATTCGAAATAATCTTTGTATCCTAAGCCCTGAACTGTTTTGTTACGCAGGTCACGTAAATTCAATAAACCTTCTTTTAAACCTTTCCCAACTTCTTTACTTGCTTCCCATGCTTCCTGGCGTTTTGCAAGGTTCTTTTCAGAGCTTAAAATTCCATCAATATCATTTGTGGAAACCGTTTTCGCGCCAATTTTAAAATTAAATCCAAATAAATTTTCAGTTTGTTTTGTCTCCGCTTTGATACGCGATATTACAACATCTTTAAGTGTTTCAGGATTATTGGCGGCTTTATATAAAATGCTTTTTAATTGTTTTACTTGCAGTTCATTCAATTTATCCTGCTGAGCAAGATATTTATTTGAGGTATTAATAATAGATGTACTTCCTGTGAATTCAGCTAATACTTCCTGTGCTTTGTTATTAGCAACTGAATTGGTTGAATCACCTTCTATAATACGTGTTTGAGTCAGCCATGAAGTTTCGTTCGCAACAATATTCAGTTCCTGATATTTTTTGTTGTAGTCATCCAAAAAGCTTTGAACACTATCTTGTAGCGCTTTATTGGCATTGTCGGAATTACCTTTTTTGTTATTATCGCATGAATAAAAAAGTATTGCGCTTACTAATAGAATAAGATTTTTTTTCATTTTTTGATTTTTATATAGAGTAATTGTTCATCAGTTAATTTGATAATTAATGGTTAGGTATTTTTTTAAAGTAGGGACTAAAGTCCATTAATTCATTGGGTTTCATTGTATTAACCCCAGCCTTAAGGCTGGGGTTAATACAATGATTGATATTAGTGGGCTTCAGCCCTGAAACTAAAAAAAACATCAAACTATTGATAATGTAAATACGTTTATTATCAAATTTTCAAATTGGCACATTATCAAATTAGTTCATTTCACCTCACCTACAAAGGTTTTTTGAAAATCTTCATACTTGGTATTTTTGTAAATACCAGTTGCAAAAAACTTAAGCATCGGTTCAAATTGAACAGCTTGATAATAGCCCACTACCGTATGTATCCGTTTTATATCGGCATCTAAAAATACTACGGAAGGGTAAGAAAGCTTGCCATCTAAAATAGATATTGCAAAATCATGAACCGGACGTTTTGTTTCGGGAGGATTATTGTTTTTAAAAACAATACCATTGAATGCAACAGAATCGCGGGTTTCTGCATTAAATTTAACGGGATAGAAATGTTCATTTAAGTATTTGGCAATAATAGGGTTACCAAATGTATTTGTCGACATCATTTTACAAGGGCCACACCAGGTAGTGTAAACATCTACCATTATTGGTTTAGGGTTTTTCTTTTGCAATTCAACAGCTTCACCAAAAGTGTACCATTTAACGGGACCAGTCAATTCGTCTGCCTGCGTTTGGATCTTATTTATAAAACTTTGGAAGGTGATAATAACTGAAAAAAGACCTAATACAGCAATCGCTTTTTTTATCATTTTAACTAATTTGAAAATTAAAGATCGTAATTAAAAATAACAGGTCAAACATTTCCTTAAATGTTTGACCTGTTGTTTAATTTTAAACAATACTACCTAACTCCATTCATCATTTTTAATAATTTGCTTGAAAGGAAAAATAAGATAACGGAAGCGATTCCTGCCATTACAACAAACAGCATGAAAAAGGCATATAAACTGTCGATCTTATAACCTAAAAATACCTTTTCTTTTGTTAAAGAGTCTTTAAAAATATTCTCAACAATAGAAGCCTTAACTGCTTTATCCTTTACACCTTCAAAAGAAATGGCATCAATGCTCACATAATTAACACCATTAATTACTTCAGGTTTGTCCAATTTAGTGCTGAGTACAACGCCTTTTTCGGTTTGTTGTGTTTCAACCGCAGTTACTGTTACCATTGTTTCAGGGTAATAAGAACTTAACGTACCCGCAAATTTATTTGCAGAAGCAGTGGATAAGAACCAAACGCCCATAAGCAATGAAGCAAATTTGATTGGAGCCAATTTGTTTACCATTGATAAACCTATTGGTGACAAACACAATTCACCAAACGTATGAATAAGGTACAAACTCAATAACCACATCATACTCACTTTTGTTGAGGGCTCAATTCCTTTTACTCCAAACGCAATTACAACATAGCCTAATGCTAATAATAACAAGCCGATAGATTGTTTATATGGTGATGCAGGCTCTATATTTTTTTTGCCTAAAAATGTCCATAAAATAGAAAATAACGGAGCACAAATTACAATTGCTATCGCATTAACAGATTGGAAAAAACTTGCAGGAATAGAATCAATGTCACTACCTTCCGAAGGGAATTGAACAATTGCATACGTTAAGTATACGATTGCTCCAGTCACCAAAAATAAAATAAGTTCACGAACACCTTTTTGTTCATTTTTCATTTTAGTGAATACTTTGTAACCAACAACCGCAAGTATTGCAATAAGTACCAGAAAAATTGAGCTTAATATTCCTTTTGAAAGATGAATACCCACTTCTCTGTTGGTTTGTTCTTCAGCAAAGAATGTTAAAGAAGCTCCGGCTTGTTCAAATGCAGCCCAAAAGAAGATCACAAAAAAGGCAACGATGAAAATCACCCAGATACGTTGTTTCTCAATTTTGGTAAGACTTCTGTCTGAAATAATAAAGCCAGGAGCGGCAATTGATAAAGAGAAAATAAATGAACCAATTACGCCTTGACCAAGGAAAAAGAATAAGGCAAAAAGAGCAATTTCAATACCAACCCAAGTGAAAATTTGTCCGGTTGTAAATTCAGATTTTGCTTCAGCAACAGTATCAATTTCGGCAGTTTCTCTGTTTCTATTTGGAGAAGCTCCAACAGGAAGCCCTTCAGGTGTAACGATATAGTGATTTTTTAACCATACAAATAATATTGTACTAACTGTCATACCAATACAGGCAGCTAAAAAGCCCCATTTGAAATCAGCCGGATTACCTGTATCACCTAATCCTCCGCAAATTAATGGGGAAAGGAAGGCACCAAGGTTAATTCCCATATAAAATATGGTAAAAGCAGAATCAATTCTTTTGTCACCTTTTGGGTATAACTGACCAACCATTGTGGAAATGTTCGGTTTAAAAAAGCCATTTCCTAAAATAAGAGCGGTTAAACCAACCATCATAAAAATACGAGCTACATCAATGTTTTCATAAAATGAACCGGCCATAAACATAAAAAACTGTCCAAAAGCCATCATAATTCCACCTATAACAATGGATTTTCTATTCCCCCAGTATCTATCAGCCATATAACCACCAATAAGTGGCGTTAAATAAACCAAGC
Organism: Bacteroidia bacterium; assembly: GCA_030654175.1. Classification (GTDB taxonomy): domain Bacteria; phylum Bacteroidota; class Bacteroidia; order 2-12-FULL-35-15; family 2-12-FULL-35-15; genus 2-12-FULL-35-15. The sequence goes on along the minus strand of JAURXZ010000006.1, from coordinate 265,728 downwards.
CGGTATAACTTCCATAAATATCACTTGCAAATGCTTTGTCAAACATTAATGCTTTTGTTAGGAATAATACGAAAATGGCACGCATACCATAATAGCTGAAGCGTTCCCACATTTCAGTAACAAAAAGTATATAGAGGCCTTTCGGGTGACTTTGTTTTACTTCTGACATATTGTATTTATTTAGTTTAAATGGTTCTTTTTTTCTAAAAACTGTGCGAATATAAGAAAAATAATGAATTTGAAAATTTTGGAAGTTTAGGGGAGTAGCAAAAGGTAGAACTCTGTAGCGTCACTTTCAGCACCTACAAATTATCCAAAATAAAATTCGTCATTTTTGTGTATAGATGCAATCGGGTATTGCCACCAGAAATTCCATGGTTTTTATCAGGATATATAAACAGATCAAATTGTTTATTTGCATTTACCAATGCTGTTATCATTTCCATTGAATTTTGATAATGAACATTATCATCGCCACTTCCATGGATCAGCAGGTATTTCCCTTTTAATTTATTAACATAATTGATCGGTGAGTTATCATCATACCCACTTGCATTTTCCTGAGGAAGACTCATAAAACGCTCTGTATAAATATTGTCGTAATAACGCCAGTTGGTAACAGGAGCAACAGCAATAGCCATTTTGAAGTAATCGGCTCCCTTTGTAATACATAACGAACTTAAATATCCTCCAAAGCTCCAGCCAAACGTGCCAATTCTGGTTTTATCAACATAAGGCAAGGTTCCTAAATATTTGGCAGTTTCTATTTGATCGGCCACTTCCAATTTCCCCAATTGTTTATAGGTACATTTTTTAAATGCAACCCCTCTGTATCCTGTTCCTCTATTGTCCACACACATTACGATATACCCTTTTTGTGCAAGCATTTGGTGCCAAAAATAACCACCACCATCAAAACTATTATTTACCATATTACGCCCTGGCCCTCCATAAAAAGTAAGGAATACAGGATATTTTTTTGAAGGATCGAAATTTGGTGGTTTTACCATCCAGGCATTTAATTCAATGCCTTCAGTGGTTTTGAACATAAACAATTCTTTTTTACTCAAATTAAATTCCTGCATTTTTTTTGTTAATGCTTCATTATTTTCAAGTATTCGAATCTGTTTGCCTTTTGCATTGTAAATAGCAATAGAACTTGGAGAATTTGCAGAAGAGAAGGTATTGATATAATTTTTCATTCCATTGCTGAACTCCGGGTTATGTGTTCCTTTTTCAATTGAGATTTTTTTCTTTCCGCTTCCATTCATTTGTATTGAATAGATATCTCTTTCTGTTGCTGTTGTTTCAGATGCCGTATAAAAAATAGTTTTTGTTTTTTCGTCAATACCTTTAAAATTTACAACATCCCAGTTTCCCTTTGTGATCTGATTTACCAGCTTTCCATTCATATCATATAAGTATAAATGATTAAAACCATCGCTTTCATTCATAATAATAAAGCTCTTTTTATCCTCAGTGAAATAAACATAATCTCCTTCACCTTCATGAATATCAATATACGTATCGGTGGTTTCAGAATAAATGGTTTTTGTTTCACCGGTGGTAGCATTGGCAAACATTATATCTAATTTGTTTTGATGGCGGTTCATCCGAACTATAGAAAGTGTATTTGCGTCCATTGTCCATTTAACACGTGGAATATATTGGTCGGTTTCTTTACCAATATCCATAAGCTTAGCAGAAGCACTTGCCAGATCATAAACGTGAATAGTTACAATAGAATTATCTTCTCCTGCTTTCGGATATTTAAACCGATATTGAGTAGGGTATAGCTTGTTGTTAAATTCGTCAAATGAAAATTCTTTTACTTTACTTTCGTCAAATTTGTAATAAGAAATTTTTTTGCTGTCGGGACTCCAGAAATAAGCTACTGAAAAAGCGAACTCTTCTTCATGTACCCAGTCAGTAGCACCATTGATGATATTGTTTTGATTGCCATCAGTTGTAACTTGTGTTTCCTTTCCGGAAGCCAGATCTTTAATAAAAATATTATTTCCTCGTACAAATCCTACTTTACTTCCATCAGGCGAAAAGGTGGCATGCATTTGTTTTTCGCCTTTGGTAACAGGATTTAGTGTTTTTGTTGTACGATCGTAAACATAATAGTTTTCACGGGTTGAATGACGGTAAATTTGTTCGGTTTCGGAGGCTATCAACATTTTGTTTTCATCCGAACTGAATTGATAATCATCAATATTAATAGTCGATCCATTGATCAGTAATTGACTTTTAGTTACAATTACTTCCGGTGCTGTTGCTTTTTCATAACTAAAACGGAAAATTGTATCTTTTTTAATTGTCGTATAATGAATTCCATCATTCATTGAAACCAGACCTAATACGCTATTGCTACGAAATGTCCCTGTTCTCCAGATATCCTCTAACGTGATCTCTTTTTTTTGTGCACTCAGGTTATTAACCAGGAGTATTGAAAAACCGATAATAAATAACTTCTTCATATTGTTTTATTTGTATAATTTTGATGGGGAACGAAAATAGCAAATTTTTTTATGGTTATTGAGTTAATAGTTGTTAGTTATATCCCTGTTTCGTAAATTCGTATGTCACCCTGAGCTTGTCGAAGGGCGTTATTCGTAACAGTTATCTGTAACCATTAAATAATAATCTTATGGAAATTCAATTCAGAACAAATGAAAAGGTAACTGCCGAGGCAGTGATCGAAGTGTTCAAAAGCTCCGGTATCAACCGCCCTGTTGATGATGTAAAGCGAATGCAAACAATGCTTGATAACTCCAACCTTGTTGTTACTGCCTGGAAAGGGATGGAGTTAATTGGTATTTCCAGATCTGTTACTGATTATAGCTATTGCTGCTACCTTTCAGACCTGGCTGTAAAAAAAGAATATCAAAAATTTGGGATCGGAAAAACATTAATTGATATCACTCAACAAGCTATAGGTGAGCAGACGATGTTGCTTTTACTTTCCACAACATCTGCAATGGAATATTATCCAAAAGTAGGTTTTGAAAAAGTAGAAAACGGTTATATAATAAAACGGAAAACGTAATAATGAAATATTTTTTGATCATTTCCCTTGCCTTAATTACACATACAATTTACTCTCAAAATGTAAGCGTAATTAAAATTACCGATTTAGAAAAACGTATCCGAAATAATTCAGACACTACTTATATTGTTAACTTCTGGGCTACATGGTGTGTTCCATGTGTTAAAGAACTGCCCGATTTCGATAGTATCAACACCACTTATATCAATAAAAAAGTAAAAGTGCTATTAGTGAGTTTGGATTTTAAGGAAGATCTAAAAATCAAATTATTACCTTTCATCTCAACAAAAAAAATAAGATCAGAAGTAGTATTGTTGGACGAACTTAATGCAAATTATTTTATTCCAAAAATTTCGGACGATTGGAGTGGAGCGATTCCAGCCACATTAATAATTAACAATCAAAAAAAGTTAAACCGCTTTTTTGAAAAAAAATTGAATTATGAATTTTTGAAAACTGAAATTGAAAATAGTCTTATTAACCACTAAGACAATAATTACACAAAGAAACACTAAGAAGAAAAATAATTAAACGAAATATTATGAAGGCATTAAACACAACATTTTTTTAAAACAAAAATCATATTTAAGCATAAAAAAATCTGCGTCATCTGCGTTCCTTTTTACAAAAAAATCAATCATGAAAATAAAATATATCAATCTTTTTTTACTGCTTGTTGCCGCAGGAGTTTTTGTCTATGCCTTTTTTGTTTACGACAATGATAAACCTATTAGATATCTTCCGATTTATGGAGAAAAAGTATATGAATCAAAAAATGGGAAAACCGACACTACTTTTCATACCATCCAGGATTTTAGTTTTATAAATCAGGATAGTCAAACAGTCACACAAAAGGATTTTGATGGAAGTGTTTATGTAACTGATTTTTTCTTCACCACCTGCCATACTATTTGTCCGGTTATGAGCACGCAAATGGAACGGGTTGCTGATAAATTCAAAGGAAATACGGAAGTGAAATTTTTATCGCATACCGTTGATCCTGAACTTGATACTGTCGGGCAATTAAAAAGATATTCAATAAAACACAATGCCGATCCTAAGCAGTGGATGTTTGTTACAGGTGATAAAAAAGATCTGTATGGTATTGCCAGACAAAGTTATTTATTGAATGCCGAACAAGGTGATGGTGGCCCTGATGATTTTATTCATACCCAAAATTTTGCCTTAATAGATAAAGATAAACGTATACGAGGGTTCTATGATGGTGTAGATTCAACCGAAATGAACCAGTTAATGAAAGATATTGAATTGCTTTTAGCTGAATATCATTATAAAGAAAATAAATAAATCATTTTAAATCTTTTAAGACTTGATTTGATTGCATTGACAAATGTTAAATCAACTTGTTTGCAAGTTTGATAGTGATAAAAATCACAGAAAGTAATCCGATATTTTGCTACTTTTAAACAAAATTAAAAATTATGGAATTTGTTGATTATTACAAAATATTAGGAATTAAAAAAGATGCTTCAGTAGAGGACATAAAAAAAGCTTATCGTAAGTTAGCCCGAAAATACCACCCCGATCTAAACCCCAATAATAAAGAAGCTAACAAACAATTTCAACAAATTAATGAAGCCAATGAAGTGTTGAGCGATCCGGAAAGTCGTAAGAAATTCGATAAATATGGCAAGGATTGGAAGCATGGTGAAGAGTACGAAAAAGCGCAACAATCTCAAAGACAATCATCAGGGCAGAGGGGCAGAGAGCAATCATTTGGTGGTTCTCAGGGTGGTGATGATTTTTCTGATTTTTTCGGTTCTATGTTTGGAGGGCAATCCGGTGGCGGAAGGGGTGGGAGACAAGCTAAGTTCCGTGGACAGGATTTTAATGCGGAAGTACAGCTTAATTTGATCGATGCTTATCAAACGCACCAACAAACGTTATCTGTTAATGGTAAAAATATTCGGATCACAATACCTGCCGGAATTGAAAACGGACAAACAATAAAAATTGGAGGTCATGGTGGGCCTGGTGTTAATGGCGGTCCTGCAGGTGATCTATTCATTTCATTTTCTATAACCAACAATACCAAATTTAAACGCGAGGGGGATAATTTATATTCAACAGTTGATTTAGATCTATTCACAGCCGTATTAGGCGGTGAAATAACCATTGATACTCTTAGTGGAAAAGTAAAGCTCAAAGTACCACCCGAAACGCAAAATGGAACCAAAGTAAAGTTAAAAGGTAAAGGATTTCCTGTTTATAAAAAGGAAGGGCAATTTGGAGATTTATTAATAACCTATTCCATTAAAATTCCAACAAATTTAACTGAAAAACAAAAAGAGTTATTTCTTGAATTGTCGCAATCTTAATTTTAAAAAATTAAACCAATGGAAACAGGAAATTTAATATCGGCAGAAGAATTTTGTATCAATCATAAAATTGAAATTTCTTTTATAAGTTCTTTACAGGAATTTGGATTGGTTGAAGTTACTACTGTTAAAGAAACATCGTATATTGATGCTGATCAATTACAAAAATTAGAAAAAATCTTACGATTATATTACGACCTCGATATAAATATAGAAGGTATTGAAGCCATCACTCATTTATTAAATCGTGTAAATGATATGCAGGATGAAATTATTACTCTCAAAAACAAGCTGAGCTTGTATGAAGATAATGGTGTGTAATATAAAATAAAAACCAATTTTGAATTCAAAACATATTATTATTGTTGGTGGCGGGGCAGCCGGTTTTTTTGCTGCTATTAACTCTGCACAACTTCATCCGGATTATTCTGTCTCCTTATTTGAAAAAAGCTCGAAACTGCTTTCAAAAGTGCGTGTTTCGGGTGGTGGGAGATGTAATGTTACCCATGCTTGTTTTGATAATTCTTTGCTGATAAAAAACTATCCCCGGGGCGAAAAAGAATTGCGGAATGCTTTTAGCAGATTCTCCGCAACAGATACAGTAAAATGGTTTGAGCAGCATGGAGTTGAACTAAAAACAGAAAAAGATGGAAGGATGTTTCCTGTAACAGATAATTCTGAAACCATTATCAATTGCCTGATGCAGGAGGCTGAAAAAGCAGGAGTAAAAATAAAATTAAATGTAGACATCACTGAAATCATAAAAAACGAAAATAATACATTTACCTTATCAGCCAATGGTGGCGGCAGTTTTGAATGTGATAAATTAATTATTGCAACAGGTGGAAATCCGAAAGATACAGCCTATGATTGGTTGAAAAAATTGGGACATACCATAATAAAACCAGTGCCATCTTTATTTACGTTTAATATTCCAAATAATCCGGTTACCCAATTGATGGGTGTTTCCGTGCCTAATGCAAAAGTTCGTGTTCAGGGAACGAAATTAGAAACGGAAGGTCCTTTATTAATAACCCATTGGGGGATGAGTGGCCCTGGTATACTTAAAGCCTCGGCCTGGGGGGCACGTTTTTTAAGCGATTTGAACTATAATTTTACTGCATTAATAAATTGGTTACCAAAATATACCGAAGAAAAATTACGAATTGAGTTTGCCAATCAACGCGCTGAAAACCCAGGGAAAATGGTGTTGAATAATTGCCCGGTAGAGTTGCCAAAACGACTTTGGGAATATTTTGTAAATAAAGCCGGGATCTCCGAAACCACCCGCTGGGCTGATCTGCCAAAAAAAAACTCAAATATTCTTATCACCATTATCATTAATGATGAATACAAAGTGCAGGGGAAAACTACTTTCAAAGAGGAGTTCGTTACTTGCGGAGGCATCAGTTTAAAAGAAATTGATTTCAGTACAATGCAAAGTAAACTGGTTCCCAACCTTTATTTTGCAGGTGAAATTATGGATGTGGATGGTATAACCGGTGGCTTCAATTTTCAAAATGCCTGGAGCAGCGGATGGATAGCTGCACAGAGTATTGATCTTTAATATATGAAGACAATAGCCTTTGTTCATAAAATTTTTAAAACCTGAAATTGCCACATAGGCATAAAATCACAAAGGAACTCAAAGAAGTATTAGAACCATTGCCCCTTCCAGCCTTTGTGGCTTTATTTTTTTGACCATATTCCCCCCTGATAAACAGATAAGTAAATAGCCGAAAATCTCGAAAATTATTTTAATTTTGTAGGATATACAAAGTTCAAATTAAAAAAAATAGCTATGCCAACACTTACCATGAAATACCCTGAAGTAAAAAATTATGTAGGCGGGAAATTTGTTCCTAATACTACTGATAAATTCCTGGATGTAATATCTCCCATTGATGGAAGTATATTGTCGAAAGTGCCTCTTTCATCAAAAGAAGATTTGAATCAGGCAGTGATCGTTGCAAAAAAAGCATTTGAAACCTGGTCTAAAACACCTATTAAGGAACGTGTTCAGGTGTTTTTTAGATATAAAACATTGTTGGAAAAACACATGCTTGAATTGTCGCAATTGGTGCAGGAAGAAAATGGAAAAACGTTGGATGAAGCAAGAGCAGAAGTGGAAAAAAGTATTGAATTAACTGAATTCGCCTGTTCTCTTCCACAATTGGTTGGTGGCGAAATCCTTGAAGTAAGCAGAGGCGTTGAATGCCGCACGGATCATTACCCAATAGGTGTTGTGGCTTGTATCGTTCCTTTTAATTTTCCAAGTATGGTTCCTAACTGGACCATTCCAAATGCAATTGCTTTGGGGAATACAATGATCTTAAAGCCATCAGAGTCTGTTCCTTTAAGCTCTCTTCGAATAGTTGAATTATTAAAAGAAGCAGGTTTACCTGATGGCGTGCTGAATATTGTAAATGGCGATCGTGAGATTGTAGAAGCTATCTGCGATCATCCCGGAATAGAAGCCGTATCCTTTGTTGGCTCTACTAAAGTGGCTAAAATAGTGTATGCAAGAGCTTCTTCAAATTACAAAAGAGCTTTAGCGTTAGGTGGTGCAAAAAACCATTTAATAGTGTTACCTGATGCGCATCCATCAATGACTGCATCCAATGTTACCGCTTCTATGTCGGGCTGTGCAGGTCAACGTTGTATGGCTGCATCGGCTATGGTTGCTGTTGGAGCTGTTGACCATATCATTGAACAGATTTGTGCAGAAGCAAAAAAAGTAATTCCCGGTGAAAACTTAGGACCGGTTATTTCAAAAGCTGCAAAAGAAAGAATTGAAAATTATATTACTGAAGCCGAAAAACAAGGTGCTAAGATCTTAGTGGATGGTAGAAACTATGTGGTTAAAGGTAAAGAAAATGGTTTTTATGTAGGGCCTACCGTTATTGATTTTGTAACTCCGACAATGAGTGTTGCAAAAGAAGAGATTTTCGGACCTGTAATTTCTATCATCAGAGCAAAAGATGTGGATGAAGCATTGGCTATTGAAAATGCAAATCCTTATGGCAATGCTGCTGCTGTATTCACACAAAGTGGCGCTATGGCGCGTTATGTTATTGATCGTGCAAGTGCAGGTATGATCGGTGTCAATATTGGTGTACCTGTTCCAAGAGAACCATTTTCTTTCGGTGGCTGGAACGATTCAAAATTTGGAGTAGGTGATCTAACAGGTAAAAGCTCCATTGAATTCTGGACAAAATTGAAAAAAACCACCACCAAATGGAATGCGGAAGCAAAAACCAATTGGATGAGCTAAAACTTTGTAGATTATTTTCAGTTTTACCACTAAGGCACTAAGACCACATAGAAAACACTAAGAAGAAAAAAATATTTTCTCTTAAACTTAGTGAACCTAAGTGATCTTAGTGACTTAGTGGTGATTTTTTAAAAAAATATTTTATTTACTCAAAAATAAATTTATGTCAACCAAAACCCTATCAACATCAAGCAAAGAAGAAATCCTAAAAAATAATTTAGAACATACCATCTTCTCCTGGTCAAAACAAAGTGGTTTAAATCCTCTAAATATCGCAAGCGCTAAAGGTGTTTATTTAACGGATAGAAGCGGTAAACGGTTTTTAGATTTTACTTCTCAGTTAATGAATGTAAACATCGGCCATGGCGACCCTCGTGTTACTGAAGCTGTTGTAAGACAGATGAACGAGGTTAGTTATGTAAACCCGGGTATGGCTACTGAAGCAAGAGGTTTACTTGGTAAAAAATTAGCTGAGATCACACCCGGTACTTTAAGCCGCACTTTTTTTACAAACGGAGGCACAGAAGCTGTTGAACATGCAATTAAATTGGCGCGCTTGCATACCGGACGTCATAAAATAATTACCTTATTTCAAAGTTACCATGGTGCTACGTATGGTGCCTTATGTGCAGGTGGCGATCCACGCGGCTTGCCGCATGATAGCCAGGGTGTACCCAATATTATTCACGTGGAGAATCCCTATTTTTACCGTTGTCCATGGAATAGCGAAACACCTGAAGAGTGTGCTGAAAATGCAGCAGCTCATCTGGAACGTATAGTAAAATATGAAGGACCGCATGCTATTGCTGCCATTTTAATGGAAGGTGAAAGTGGTTCATCGGGTTGTATAAAATATCCAAAAGGATATTGGAAAAAAGTAAAAGCCATTGCTGATAAATACGGTATCTTAACTATTGCTGATGAAGTAATGAGTGGTTTTGGCCGCACCGGCAAATGGTTTGGTATCGATCACCATGATGTGGAACCTGATATTATGTGTATGGCAAAAGGCATTACAGCCGGTTACATTCCATTAGGCGGTATGATCGTAAAAGAAGAAATTGTAAAAGCTTTTGATAATAAACCTTTACCAATAGGTTTAACCTATTCTGCTCATGCTGTTGCATGTGCTGCTGCTAACGCGGTTATTGATATCTACGAAACAGATAATCTGATAGAGAATGCAAAAAACATGGGACATTATTTAGATGCCCAGGTTGAAAAATTGAAAGACAAACATCCAAGCATTGGTGATTTCCGTAATACCGGTCTATTGGGCTGTATTGAATTAGTGAAAAACAGGAAAACAAAAGAGCCAATGGCGCCATGGAATGCCGCGCCAAATGAAATGGAAATAATGAATAAAGTAGCAGCCAAATTAACTGAATTAGGCATGTTCACCTTTGTTCGTTGGAACTGGATCTTTACTGCTCCTCCATTAATAATCACCAAAGATCAAATGGATGAAGGATTAGATATCATTTCAAAAGGGATCGCGATTGCGGATGAGTATTGTAATTAAAGCTAGTACAAAAGATGTCTGTTTTACTGTTGTCCACAATTAAATTAAAATAAAATGGTAATAGATAAAATTGAAAATTCTAAACTTTACACATGCCTTAGTGAGAGAATCGCTAAGGCATTTGCTTTTATTAATGAAACAGATTTGTCTTCCATTGCATCAGGCAAATATGAAATCGACAAGGATGATATTTTTGCCCTTGTTCAGGAATATGATACCAAAGATAAAAGCGAATGTAAACTTGAAGGACATACCAGGTATATTGATGTTCAATACATTATTTCAGGAGTTGAACTTATTGGAGTAAGGCCCCTGAAAGATCAAACACCTGTGACTCAAAACGAAGAAAATGATTATACATTTTATGAAGGTGATTCGGACTTAATTAGAATTGACACAGGTATGTTTGCAATATTTTTTCCTGAAGACCTTCATATGCCCTGCATTAAGTTTAATCAACATTCAAGAGTTAAAAAAGTTGTTGTAAAAGTGAGAATTTAATAAGAACATGATGCGATTTTCTGCTTCCTAATATGATTACGTATGCTTAACTTTGTTGTGAGGATTTTAAAATAAATCGTTTTGTAGATTCGCTTTATAAATAACACCTGCAATGGCATAATAATTTCAAATCTTCTAACAAATAATTAGAAATGGAACGCAAAGATTTTATAAAAAAAGGATTGATGGGAACAGGAATGTTTATTGCATCAACCTCCCTGGCTAATGTTATCAAAAACGATATTTCTGAATTAAAAGAACTTGAAATTTTAGGATTTAATCACATACCCAATACAAATTCAACCACTACGGTAAATACTGTTTTACATAAGTCAGATACCCGTGGAGATGCCAACCATGGTTGGTTGCATAGCAGACATACTTTTAGTTTTGCAAATTATTACAACCCTGAGCGGATGCATTTTGGTGTTCTTAGAGTGTTGAATGATGATACTGTTGCTTCTGGTATGGGCTTTAGCACACATCCTCACGATAATATGGAGATCATTAGCATTCCATTGGAAGGCGACCTGGAGCACAAAGACAGCATGGATAACGTTACAGTTATAAAAAATGGAGATATACAGGTAATGAGCGCTGGCACAGGCATCAAACACAGCGAATTCAATAAGAATAAAGATAAGCAAGTTAAGTTTTTGCAAATATGGGTTTTTCCAAACAAGAAAAATGTGACACCCCGCTACGACCAAATATCCCTGAACGAAAAAGACAGGCACAACAAACTGCAACAAATTCTTTCTCCAACACCTAATGATGCAGGTGTTTGGATACACCAAAATGCCTGGTTTCATTTAGGCAAATTTGATAAAGGAATTGCAACAGAATATAGTTTTAAAGGAAAAGGGAACGGTCTATATGTTTTTAACCTCAATGGTGATTTAAAGGTCAATGATCAATTACTCAATTCCCGCGATGGCTTTGGTATCTGGGACACAAACAAAGTTTCAATTAAAGCCGATACAGATTCGGAATTTTTGTTGATGGAAATACCAATGACAGTTTAACCATTTTATAAAAGAGTAACCGTAATAGATCTTGTTGAATTAATATTTGTTAAAAATGATTTGTATTTTAATAACAACAAATGAAAAGTTTTAATATCCCCGAATTTTATAAAAGTCCGGTAATTTCAAAAGTAAAAGAGATCCGGAAAATAACTGATCCTCGAAAAAAAGATTTCAGTCCTACTTTACTTGATTTTGGGCCTGTTCGTTTTTATATTGCACGTCATTTTGGTTTTTGTTATGGAGTTGAAAATGCAATTGAAATTGCTTACAAAGCCATTGAAGAGAATCCCGCAAAACGCATATTTTTGCTTAGCCAGATGATACATAACCAGGATGTAAACAAGGATCTTTTGCAGCGTGGTGCTAAATTTTTAATGGATACTTCAGGCAACCAGATCATTCCATTCACTGAATTGAATAAAAACGATATTGTAATTATCCCTGCCTTTGGAACCACGTTAAAAATTGAAGATATTCTTAACAAGATCGGTATTGAAGTTCGTAAATACGATACCACTTGTCCTTTTGTTGATAGGGTTTGGAAAAAAGCAGAAAAGCTTGGTGAAGATAATTATACGATCATTATTCATGGTAAAGATAAGCACGAAGAAACACGCGCCACATTTTCGCGAAGTGAAAAAAATGCGCCATCTATTATTGTTAAAGATATTCATGAGTCGCGAGTATTGGGCGAATTTATTTTAGGCAACATTTCTATTGATCAGTTTGAAGCTGTTTTTAAAGGTAAATACTCCGATAATTTTGATCCAAAAGAACATTTAATTAAGGTGGGCGTAATTAATCAAACTACTATGCTTGCTACCGAAACACAGGAAATTGTTGATTATTTTAAAGCGATTATGATTCAAAAATATGCTGTTGCTGATTTGAAAAATCATTTTGCTGATACCCGTGATACCTTATGTTATGCAACAAATGAAAATCAGGATTCAACCTATGGTTTACTCGAAAAAAATGCTGATCTGGCAATTGTAGTGGGAGGTTATAACAGTTCCAACACCTCTCATATTGTTGAATTGTGCGAACAAAAATTGCCTACATACTTTATTTCATCTGCCGAAGAAATAGTTTCGGAGAGTCGCATTAAGCATTTTCTTTATTCGGAGCAGAAGCATTTAGTTACCGACAATTTTTTGCCCAAAAAAGCTCCTGTCGATATTATACTTACAAGTGGTGCATCTTGCCCCGATTCATTGGTGGATGCAGTACTTCAAAAAATACTTTCATTTTATCCGGATTCAAAAACGGTAAATGAGGTGATCAAAGAAATTGAAACTGCTCAGAAGCACAAACTATAAAGGAGCAGAACTCCGATTTTTATTGGAGCGATAGTTAGACTAGTTGCTTAATAATGATTATGATGAACACCGATATTAAAAAAATCATATTTGATCATATTTCTCTGCGTAATCAACGTTCTGTTTTTTACTGCATATTCCTGTTATTACTACCATTTACAGGAACCGCACAAAAAAAATGTACGGTAACCAATCAAACTTTTCAATCAGGAGAATACCTTAATTACGTAATAAATTACAACTGGGGCGCTATTTGGTTGACAACCGGAGAAGTGGGGTTTTCTGCCGCCACTGCGGATTTGAACGGACGAAAGGTTTACCATTTTATGGGAATTGGTGGTACCTATCCAAAATACGATTGGTTTTTTAAAGTGCGTGATAGGTATGAATCCTATGTAGATACTACCACCTTAAGGCCAATTCGTTTTATCAGGGATGTGAATGAAGGAAGCAGTTATGCAAAAGACGACTATGTTTTTAATAATCAAAAAAACAAAATTTATTCATCCTCCCAAAGAAATAAAAAACCGGTAAAGCTTGATTCTCTTGCCATTAATTCCTGTACCAATGATGTGCTCACTGCAATATACTATGCCCGCTGCCTTGATTTCTCAACTCACAAGCCCAATGATACCATACCGATCACATTTGTGCTCGATGGGGAAGTTTACTTTTCTTATATTGTTTATTTGGGCAAAGAAGTAATTAAAAGCGAATTGTTAGGGAATGTACGTTGTATAAAATTTAGTCCCAAGTTGATCAAAGGAACAATTTTTAAAGAAGGGGCGGGGATGACCGTTTGGGTGACCGATGATAAGAATAAAGTACCTGTTTACGTTGAAACACCAATTATTGTGGGTACTATAAAAGTGAACCTCAATAAATATTCAGGTTTGCGTAATAAGATCGATTGCATTATTCCAAAATAAAAATAACTCTTTCGAAAAAATTAACCACTGAGGCACTGAGATCACTTAGAAACACTGAGTTTTAAATTATTCATCAAACCACAAAATTATTTGTTTTTTTCTTAGTGTAACTTGGTGTTCTTTGTGCCTTAGTGGTGTTTTTTGTTTTTAATTACAACCCAAAAACAGCTTCCGCTAAGCCCACTTCATCAAAGGATGCAGGTAATATGCAGGTTGCTACTCCAAGTTCCTGTAATTTTTTCTCTGTTGATTTTCCTATTGCAATTACTTTTTGATCTGCACTGATCTTCGATTTTTCAAAAAAGGAAGCAACGTTTGAAGGGCTTGTAAATACAATTACTTCGGCTTCCGGAAGTGTTGAATTTTCTTTTTTCACCGTTTCATAAACTACCAGATCCGTTAATTTATCGGCATCAGTAAACTGTTGCTGAATAGTACGCAAACCGCCTTTCGCCTGAGGAAATAGAACGGTTTCGGTTCCAACTGCTTTCGCGAATTTTTTGCCAACTACCTTCGTATCGTTTATGGAACCTACGAATGCAGCATTTCTATTGTGTTTTTTTAATTCCTGTTCAGTCGATTTTCCAATCACTCCAAATTTTGTTTTTGGTTTTAATTCAGGATTTTGTTCAAAGAAAAAATCAACGGCATTGGAACTTGCAAAAAACACCCAATCACTTGGTGGTGTTTCAGTAAGCACTACTTTTTTTGTTTCGATGAAAGAGATGCCGTGTACCTTATAACCATTGCCTTCCAATACATTTTTGAAAAACGAATCATCACTCAGGTCACGGGTAATGATAACAGAAGTAGGTTGTATCGATTTTATTTTCTGAACAATTTTCTCTGCAAGTCCTTCATCACTGTACGATTCAAGGTAAACCCTTTTAGGCATTGTATTCCAGGCTTCCGCTTTGGATGTCCATACTTTAAATTTGTTATTTTCTTTGAAGCAGTATACGCCCAAAGGCAGCTGACATCCACCATCCAAAAGGTTTAATACTTTACGTTCAACGCCTATAGTATCCTGTACTTTTTCGGAATTTAGCTTGTTGATGTATTCAAATAGTTCATGATCATCAGCACGGATCTGTAATCCCAATACACCTTGTGCAGGAGCAGGAATAAACTCTTTAGGATCAAGACGTAATACTTTGAATTCGCTAAGGTCAATTTTTAAACGCTCAATTCCGGCAGAAGCCAGCATGATGGCATCATACTTTTTGTCACGTAATTTTTGAATACGTGTAGGAACATTACCTCTTAGATCCACAATTTGAAGATCAGTACGAAAGGCCAATAATTGCGACTTTCTTCGAGGTGAAGAAGTACCAATGATACCATTTTTTTTGATCGCAAATTTCAGCGTATTGTCAGTCGATTCTTTACGAACTATTACAATATCAGCAGCATCTTCACGCTCCGAAACAGCAGCAATTTTAAGTCCTTCAGGAGAAGTAGTAGGTAGATCCTTTTGTGAATGAACTGCCAGATCAATTTCCTTGCTTAACAAGGCATCTTCAATTTCTTTTGTGAAAAAACCTTTTCCTTCTAATTTATCCAAACTCAAATTCTGAATTTGGTCACCTTGAGTAACAATGATCTTTATTTCAGCAGTAAGTCCAAGTTTTTGAACTTTACGTAAAATGTGATTCGCTTGCCATAATGCAAGATCACTGCCTCTTGAGCCAATTATTATTTTTCTGTCCATTTATTTTAAAATGTGAAATTAAAAGAGACTTTCTCAAAAGCACATCTATGAGTCATTTCGAGCGGAGTCGAGAAATCTTTTTATTGATTTACAAGATGCTTCGGTTTCGCTCAGCATAACATTGATGGGGGCAATTGAATTTGAGAATGCCTCTAAGGAAGTAAAATTAGTTATTTTTTATATCTTCAATCAAAATTGCTTTCGCCATTTTCATTGGTACGCTAATGTATTTTTTTTCCATATAGGATAAGATCTTATCCAATACCTCTTTTGATCCGGAATCCAAACTCAATATTTCTTTTGCAAAAACCTCATTCGCAGTTTCCCTGATCTCTTTCATTTTCTTAGGCACTTCACTCATTGCCAGCTCAACTTTACGTGTTTTTAAAAGTTGTTTGAATTCAATAATATTTTTTTCGATGATGGTTCCGCAAGCGTGCAATTCCTGCTCACGTGCTTGTAAATTTTCTTTTGCAACTTCCTGTAAATTGTTGATCGCAATTAAATTAACATCATAATTATTTAATATTTCAGCATCAAGATCATTAGGGATAGCAAGGTCGATCACTACTTTTTTAGATCTGTCTTCACCAACTAAACTCTTGTAAATTTCAGAAGTGATAATGCTTTCGGAAGCACCGGTACAGGTAACAATAATATCAAAACCTTTAGTGTAGTTCTTTAATTCAGAAAGTGTATACGCGGTACCGTTTAATTCTTCAGCTAATTTTTGTGCATTTGCCAAGGTGCGGTTAAATATAGTGAAGTTGGCAAATTTATGTTTTTTCAAATATTTAGCCATGGTGGTATTGGTAACACCGGAACCAATAATTAAAAAACGTGCATCTTGTTTTACATTTAGCTCACGCAATTTACGGTATGCCAATGATACTACAGATACAGGATTACGGGCAATATTAGTATGCGTGTAAACGTCTTTTGCTGTTTCCACAGTTTTTTTGATCGCCAAACGAATTAAGTCCCCGGTTAAATTAAATTCGCTGCATTTCTCATAAGCATTACGAACCTGGGTAATAATTTCACGTTCTCCAACTACCAATGAATCTATTGATGATGCTACATTAAATAAATGACGCAAGGCATCATCGCCTTCAAACACCTGTGCGTTTTCTATTGCCCAGTTAATTTCAGACTCATTCCAAACAGGATTAAATGCAGTGAAGAATTTTTTAAGGTAAGTAGTATTTACGCTTTCGTTGTTGGATAGCATAAATTCAACACGGTTACAGGTAGACAGGTATAATAATTCATCAAGATCGGCTTCCTGCTTCAAAAAAGCTAAGCGACCTTGTAAAGCATTTTCTTCAATATGAAGTTTACCGATATCGTTAATGTCGGTAATTTTGTGGGTAAACGCTATAATTTTAACTTTATTCACCAGGGGCATTTTTTTGTCTTTACAAATATCCCCTCTATTTCGGAGCTTATTGTCATGGAATTGTCAGGAGTTTAGTTTAGAACGATTCTTAATAGGTGGGGGGAGCTTTTATCATTGAGGCACTAAGGCCACTGAGGAATTATGACTTTGCTCAGTTTAAGGTTTATTTGGGCGTTCCCCTTTCTTAAAGAAGAAAGGGGCGGGCTTTCCACTTCAATCTTTTCTAAACAGAAAAGGATTTACGTTGCAATCCCTAACGCATAGTATCCCTTAAGAAACGATACTTTTGATAAATTAAGCCTGATTGTAGTGGAAAGCACGCCAAAGGTTGGCTTTTTTGCGTGGAGCGCGGACTTGCAACGTAAAGCAGGGGTAATGTTGACAGAATTGAGTATTTCGACTTCCAAATTCTCCCAATTTCTTCTTTTTAAGGAAAATACGATCAAAACAGGTTTAAAATATAGTTTTCAACAATTATTTGTAAATTAGTTTGTCGGGAATAAAAAATCTACCTATCTTCGCGTCCCGAATTAAATAATTTTGGAAATTTAAGAATATAAATTAATACTAAATACAGTGGAAGCAATTAGTTACAAAACGGTTTCAGCAAGTAAAGAGACTGTAAACAAAGGATGGGTGTTAATAGATGCCGAAGATCAAATACTTGGTCGTTTGAGTTCAAAAGCAGCCTTTATCCTAAGAGGTAAAGATAAAACTAACTTTACTCCTCACGTTGATACTGGTGATAATGTTATCATTATTAATGCTGAAAAAGTAAAATTAACCGGCAACAAATTAACTGATAAAGAATATGTGCGCCACACAGGTTACCCGGGCGGACAACGTTTTGCTACTCCTAAAGAGTTGTTAGCAAGAAAACCGACTGAGGTTATCAGAATGGCAGTTAGTGGTATGTTACCAAAAAATAAATTAGGTGATGCGTTAAGACGCAACGTTTATATTTATGCAGGTGCAGAGCATCCACACGCAGCACAACAACCAAAAGAAATTAAATTAAATACAATTAAATAAAACAATGGAAGTAGCAAATACTCTTGGTAGAAGAAAAACCGCTGTAGCACGTGTTTATGTGCAAAAAGGAACTGGCAACATTGTAATCAACCACAAAGATTACAAGGCTTATTTCACAACATCTGCTTTACAATATAAAGTTACTCAAGCATTCAGCGTTACAAAAACGTTAGGTGAATTTGATGTAAAAGTAAATGTAAAGGGGGGCGGGGTAACAGGTCAGGCAGAAGCTGTACGTTTAGCAATTGCCCGTGCTTTAGTAGAAATTGATACGAATCACAAGCCACTATTAAAAGTAGACGGTTTAATGACTCGTAATCCTAAAATGGTTGAACGTAAAAAACCTGGTCAGAAAAAGGCCCGTAAACGTTTCCAATTTAGCAAGCGTTAATATTATCTGGGAGTATGAGATCAATGAAAATTGATTTCATACTTTTATATAAGAAACATCTATCAAACAAAGTATTAATAATCATAAATAAAGACTCAATGTCATCAAGAACAAATTTTACTGAATTATTAGAGGCAGGATCACACTTTGGTCACTTAAAAAGAAAATGGAATCCGGCAATGGCTCCATATATATTTACTGAAAAAAACGGTATTCATATTATCGATTTAAATAAAACTGTTGTAAAAATAAACGAAGCTGCTGAAGCTTTGAAACAAATTGCAAAATCAGGTAAGAAAATTTTATTTGTAGCTACTAAAAAACAAGCTAAAGATATTGTTGCCGATAAAGTAAAAGCAATTGGTATGCCTTATGTTACTGAGCGTTGGCCGGGTGGTATGCTTACCAACTTTGCTACTATCCGTAAAGCTGTTAAAAAAATGGCTACTATTGATAAAATGGCAACTGATGGAACGTTTGCAAATATTTCTAAAAAAGAAAAATTACAAATTTCACGTGAACGCGCAAAATTAGAAACCAACTTAGGTAGTATTGTTGATCTAACACGTTTGCCTGCAGCATTATTTATTGTTGATATTTCTAAAGAACATATCGCAGTGGCTGAAGCAAAACGTTTGAACATCCCTACATTTGCTATTGTTGATACTAACTCCGATCCTAACGCTGTTGATTATGCTATCCCTGCAAATGATGATGCTTCTACATCTATCATTTTAATTACAGGTATCATCGCAAAAGCAATTGAAGAAGGTTTAGCTGAGCGTAAAGTAGATAAAGAAAACACTGCAACTGAAGAAAAAGAAGGTGGTAAAACATCACGCGATGAAGCTGAAAAGTTAAGTGTTGATGCTAAATTCAAAACTACTGACGAAGAAGGTGGTGTTGCAACAGCTGCAAAAACTGCTGCAGGTACTGCTAAAAAACCAAGAAGAAAGATAAACTAAATAGATGTGAGATATGAGTATTGAGAATTGAGACAAAATAGCTCAGCTCTCAAATCTCACATCTCACATCTCAATACTAAAAAAATATGTCAACAATGACGATAACAGCCGCAGAAATAAACAAGTTAAGACAAATGACTGGTGCCGGTATGATGGATTGCAAAAAAGCATTAACTGAAGCAGAAGGTGATTTTGAAAAAGCAATTGATGAATTGCGTAAAAAAGGACAAAAAGTAGCTGCTAACCGCAGCGATCGTGACTCTAAAGAAGGTTTGATAGTTGCTAAAACTACTGCTGATAACAAACGTGGTGTTGTTTTAGGTGTAAACTGCGAAACTGACTTTGTTGCAAAAAATGAAGCCTTTATTACACTTGCAAATAACATTTTAGATATTGCTATTGCAAAAAATGCAACATCTGCTGATGAAGTAAAAGCATTAGCTTATGATAATAACATTACTATTGCTGATAAATTAATT
The DNA here is from genome assembly GCA_030654175.1 of Bacteroidia bacterium. Taxonomy (GTDB): domain Bacteria; phylum Bacteroidota; class Bacteroidia; order 2-12-FULL-35-15; family 2-12-FULL-35-15; genus 2-12-FULL-35-15. Next base: position 245,787 of record JAURXZ010000006.1, on the reverse strand, counting down.
GAGCAAACAGGTGTTATTGGTGAAAAAATTGAATTAACTAAATTTGGTGTTGTAGAAGCTCCTTTTGTTATTGCATACAACCACCCGGGAAACAGATTAGCAAACATTGTAGGATTTAGTTCTCCAACTGTTTCTGCTGAAGTAGCAAAAGATGTTGCTATGCAAGTTGCAGCAATGGCTCCTGTAGCTGTTGATAAAGGTGATGTTGATGCCGATACCATTAAACGTGAAATTGAAATTGGAAAAGAACAAGCTCGCGAAGAAGGTAAACCGGAAGATATGTTGGAAAAAATTGCTTTAGGTAAATTAAATAAATTCTACAAAGAATCTACTTTACTTAACCAGGAATTTATCAAAGACAGCAAAAAAACAATTGCTCAGTATCTGAACGATTCTGAAAAAGGTTTGACAGTAACAAACTTCAAACGAATAGCATTAAGCTAATAAAATAATTTTTCAAAAAGAATCCCGATTTATTCGGGATTTTTTTTTGCTTAAAGGATTGATATTGGTTTAGGGAATCTTTTGGTATCTAATGAAGAATTAAACGCAGTAGATAGCGTATACAGGTCTAAAACAACAAATAAACGCTACGGGATGGCGGTTACTGATGTGTTATATGCTATGGTAGGATACACAGAAACTAATTGACAATGACAAAATTCTTTACGTATTGCTTTGACAAATGGTGGCGACCAGTTCTTTTTTTCGGACTGACAGCAATAATAATGGTATTATGTGAATTTACAAATGAACCTAAATTGCAAGACTATTCTTTCTTGTTGTTTCTGCTTGGATTTTTAGGACTTATCATTTCGACAGTTTTTCAACTGGTTAAAAGACATTGGCGTTTTGCAATCTTGACGACAATAATCATTGGAATTTCAATTGTTGCTTTTTTATTTTACTCAATTGCTTTGTTTTGGAAAGACCAATCAATGCCAGACAAATATGCTGACAATTTGAAAATCCCTACAAACGTGAAAATAAATGAGCCGCTTGAATATACTCAGCCGACAAATATTGCAGACACTGACTTTTACATATACAGTTCATTGCAACCTGGACTTTATCAGTATGCTTTTGGGACAAAGCGTATTGACAAAGGAAAAATTTATTTAAAAGCATTTGAAATTACTCAAAACGACCCACTTTCTGTGGACAGACTAAAAGAAAACTCAACAATATCTGTTTGCAATTCGACCGACAGCTTAGTTAGCTTTCAAATGGACAAAGGAAATTCAGACTTCGGCAGACCATTTACAATTTATGAAGGCGACTGGGGGAAACCTTATGCAGCAAGGTTTGAACTTTGGTTTATTCCAGACAAGGGTGGAGAAGAACGAAAATTAATTGAGAAAAATTATATAATAGAAGGATGGCAACGGTAGCGGACTGAAGAACCACAGCATATAACATAAAATATACAATACCTTTGCTGACACGCTCAAAGCCCAATGCGCGGCATCGTATATTTGACCGTTGGTGGCAAGTTTAGAGCAAGAATCGAAACCTATATATTTCGACTTCTAAATAAAACCATATTTAAAATAAGACAGTTATTAGTTTACGAACTATGGTTTATGACTTAGCAATTTTAACACCAAACAAATGACACAATTAATAATAAATAGCATAGAATTAAAGCCACCTGTTACCCAAGAAACATTCTTTGCGTTATTTAAAGATGCAAAATTTGTATTTGACTTTCAAGACAAATTCTCTTATTCATTAAAAGCTGCAACCCTGACATTTTTGACAAAAACATATATTGTTGACTTGTTTTTTACTTTCAAAAACGCAGATCTTTATTGGATTGAATTCTGGTTGCCTGGTGTCAATGAAAATCACGACAGGCAATTAGTTAAAAATGAGTATTTAAAATTAAAATCAGATTTGCTTTCAATACATAATGAGCTTGTTAAAAATGTCCGACTTCATTTAGACGGTTCAAGCATAAAAAGAATACATTTGATTGCAGTTACAAAATATGACTAGTACATTTTCACGAACTATGTTTCACGACTATTTTTTAAAGAACTTTCAGACTGTTGTGTTTTTACGAACCATGCTTGAAGACCTTTACTTAATGAACTTTTAGACCATTATGTTTTTGTTAACTTTGTGTTACGACCACAATTTAAAACACTTTAAGATTGTTGTGTTTTACGAACTATGTGTGACAACCTTTGTTCAAGGGACTTTTAGACCTTTGTGGTTAACTTAAAAATAAAATGTTTTTAAAATATGACCAATGTGTTTTTACGAATTGTGTGTAACGACCAAATTTTAAAGGACTTTTAGACTGTTGTGTTAAAACTTTAGTAAAAGAAAAACCTGCCACCAACAAAAAATATGCGCTGAAAAACGCGCATATTTAGCCGTTGGTGGCAATGGTGGGCTTCAAAACTTCGCATCTAAAAACTTTACTGCAAGACAATTTTCTTTACTGCTTGAACCTCTTCAGACATAATTTCTATAAAATAAACACCTTTTGGCTGATTGCTCAAATTGATTTCCAAGCTATTGTTTTTTACAAATACTTCATCTAAAACACAGTTTCCTAACACATCATAGACACTAATTTTTGCTTCGACAGTTTTGTTTTTCAAATTGACTGTAAAAATTCCAGAAGATGGATTTGGAAAAACAGAAAACAGTTCAGTAATTTCATTTATTGCGGTTATAACCTCTATAAGTGGTTGATTAATCTTTGCAAGAAAAAATTGTTTTTGATTTCCGGATCCGATTAGGGTGTCATAATCAAATATTACTGTATCTGCAATTCCCTGATAATTTGTAATGCTTCCATAGACAAAGCAATTACCGAATTTGTCAAGTGCAACCTCTTCAGCCCATTCGCCCCCATTTCCGCCAGCAGTCATGAACCACAAATAATTTCCATTTGAATCCACCTTTGCAACCAACAAATCTGAATACTTCCCATTTTTTTTCAGAATCCAGACAGAATCAATTTGGACAGAGTCTTCATACTGATATCCATACCCTCCCGCAATAATCATGTTCCCATTTTCAAAAGGAATCCCGTTAGATAAAAAGTAATCATATCCATCTCCCAAATACTTTGCCCATATCTGATTCATTAATGGGTCATATTTTCTCAATAAAGCAGTGCAAAATTGCGGATTACAACCGTAGCCATGTAAATAGACATTGGAATTATTTACTTCTATATTATATAAGTCTCCATAACTATAAAACTCATCCGAATACGTTTTCATTCCTAAACTATTAAATTTGCTTATAAAATCACCACCGGAATACATGTAGGTCGTATCTGCATATTTCCCCCAAACAAAAGAGTTTTTATTTTTATCAACAGCAATATCAATCCCAACCGCATAATTCCAATTTCCGGTACTAACCCATTTAGTATTCAGACTAGTGTCAAGACAGGTTACGTAAAAGTTGTTAAACCCAATGGTGTCTTTAATATTTATTGTTCCGATTGCAATGCTGTCATGAAACATGCCGGTTAAATATATTTCATCATCCTTATCTATATCCAATCCGACTCCTGCATCATCATTTGATCCACCAAAGGTTTTTAGAAGTAATATTTGCCCACTCGAGTTAATTTTGCCGAAATAAATATCTGCTCCACCATGACTGTAAACGCTAAAGGGATTTAGAATTAAAGAATCGTTAAAAGTTCCTGTAATGTAAAGAATGCCTTTACTATCAATCTTGACTTTACTGATGCCTTGAATATTTTTAGTCCACAAAACCTGTCCGTTAGAATTGAATTTAGCAATAAAAGTTCCTTCGTTGAGATTAAAACCGGCAAATAATCCATTAGCATCTAAGCTCCCCTTGAAATAAAGATTTCCAACATTGTCAGTGAGTATTTGCACTCCCGACAGATTTACTGAGCAAGGAATCTGTTTTGCCCACTCCCATTGCTGCGCATAAACAGTTGGGTTTAAAATGAAAAAGAAAAAAAGAAAAAAATTCTTCATTTGAAATTTTTAGTCAAAATTACATCGACAATTTTGTGCTACATTTGATTTTTCGCCAAGACTGTATTATTAATAGCTGTGTTGGACGGAAGGACAAAAGAACCACAGCCACCAACAAAAAATATGCGCGGAAATGCGCATATTTAGCCGTTATGGGCAAGACAATTAAAAAAAACAAAAAACAGTATCTTTTGCCGACTGACAATGTGAGTATTTACAAGTTATAGGCAACTTTAAAAAAACTAAAACTATACAAATGACTTTTTTTACTCGTCTTTTTAATTCCAGAAACCATGTTCCTTCTTGGGCTAATTTTTTTACAAAGGAAGAATATACTATTTTTATTAACGAAGTACACAGCACATTAAATGACTTTGCTTTAGAATATAAAATGGAGGATGGGGTTATTCATTTGAGTAATGATAGAAATCTTGGTCTTTTAAACCTTGCTAAACAATGCAAAAACAGTAATTTACAAAACTATAAAGAGACTATAGACGATCATTTTGAAAGTATAATTAAGGCTGAAGAATTTGCTCGCGAGTTTCATAAAATAGAAGACGATTTTGAGCAGGTGAAAAAATACATCGGCATAAAAATATGCTCTTATGAATATATTGAAGGAATAGAGGCATCCAAAAAGATTGACAAAGAAATATGTAATCATATTCATGCCATGGTAATTTTTGATTTGCCATATACAATATCTTCAGTTAATAAGAAATTTCTTGGAAGTTGGAATAAAACACCTGAAGAATTATTTGAATTGGGAAAGAAAAATATTTCAGAAAAATATAACTTTACTTTTGAAACACTTACGGAAGGAGAGTTTGTTTCATACGCATTGGAAGGCGAAACTTTATTTGAAGCCAATGTAATTTTGGATTTGGAAAATAAAAAGGATTTATTAGGAAAGAAAGGAGCTTTTATAATAGTTCCAAATCAAAATATTGTAATAATTTATCCTGTAAATGAAGAATCAGAAGTTAATTCAGTTTCCTACTTTGCAAGAGTTGTTTTAGACAATATTCTCAATGATAATGCCCCCAATTTAGTTAGTAGAGATTTATATTGGTATTCTGAAGGTAAATTGAAAAAGGTAAATTACGAACTTTAAAATCATTAAAAATATTGATTCACCGGTCGTTAAGTATGAGAATATATCACGGAATAAGTAAAAAGAAAGATATACAACTGTAGGGTATTACGACCGCAAGGTTTTAAGAATTTCACTTTACGACCAGCGTGTATGAGGACTGTAGGGTGTCACGACCGCAGTTAAAAAAAATGCTGTGTGCAACGACTGGTGGGTATTAGGACCAGAAATAAAAAGAAAGAACAGCCCATAACATAAAAAATGCAAAACAAACCTTTATTAACTACCGCAATTGCAATTTTGTTTATTGCAATGAGCAGTAAAGCGCAGATAAAATCCACAGCTCCTGCCGAAGTTCAAATAGAGGAAGCTAGCTATACAGAAACCAAAACCATCGGCTCAATGACAGACTCAAGAGATGGCAAAACATACAAAATAATAAATATAGGTACTCAAATATGGATGGCGGAAAATCTTGCTTATAAAGCAGCAGAAGGCTGTACTGCTTATAATAATGACAAGAATAATGCAAAAGTATATGGTTACCTTTATACCTGGAAAGTTGCACTAAATGCCTGCCCGGCAGGATGGCATTTACCAAGTGATGATGAATGGACAACACTGACAAGCTATTTAGGCGGTGAAGATGTTGCGGGAAACAAGTTGAGACCAACTACAGGCTGGATGAATGTTGGAGGTACTTATGATAAAGGAGCTTCCAACAGCAATGGTTTTAGGGCTCTTCCCGGAGGCTCCTCCAACGGAAGCTCGTTCTACAATGTTGGTGTCTACGGCCTCTGGTGGTCGGCCACCGAGAGTGGCGGTAATGCATGGGGGCGCGCCATGTATTCCTCGGAGGCCCGTGTGCACCGTACCACAGATTATAAGACGTACGGCTTTTCTGTTCGGTGCACAACAAAATTTATTCAGAAGACTGTTTCCCAATAAATCATAAATACAAATTTTAGTTTTGTCAATTTTGCTTTCCAAATTGACTGTAAAAATTCCGGAAGAAAGATTTGGAAAAATATTAATTCTCTGGGATTTTTTAATATTTTTAATGGCGGCAATAGTATTGTTGTCTCAGCATCAATTGTGTATCGGTTAAGCATTATTTCATAGAGTGTAGTCAAAATCAGGTTAAATAAAGAAGATAAAAAAAGGTGGAAAACGAAGAGGCTAGCTGGATTATTTGCGAGGAATGTCAGGGACGCGGCAAAAAAAGCCGGAAGTTCAAAAAGAAAGTGCAACTCCGCTTCCAGTTGGAATTAGATCAATTTGAAAAAAACAAGGGCGAAGGGACGGCTCCGGTTCGTCCCAATCGTCACCTATCTTTATGCCTGAACTGTGGCGGCTCAGGATTGGTTCATTCTACCGGTCATCCCATAGCTGACAAAGAAAACTACCCACACGTTGCTATTATTGGTGGTGGTATTGGAGGAGTGGCTCTGGCTGTAGCTTTTTTGCATCGCAGGATCCCTTTTACACTTTATGAGCGGGATAACAACTTCGATGCCCGATCTCAGGGCTATGGACTCACGTTGCAACAAGCTAGTAAAGCCATCAAGGGATTGGGGCTTTTCTCGTTAAAACAAGGGGTGAATTCTACAAGACATGTGGTGCATACTACAGAAGGAAAAGTGATTGGTGAATGGGGAATGAGAATGAGGATGCTGTCAGATTCGAAAACGTCTCCCAAACGCACAAACGTGCATATCGCACGACAGTCATTACGTTTAGAGCTGCTTGAGCAACTCGGTGGCCATGGTGCCGTGCAATGGGGGCACCAGTTAGTAGATTTTAAGGAATGTGAGGGTGAAGGTGTTGAGCTGAGCTTTCAGGTGAACGGGGAGATGAAAAGCGCCAGGGCGGATCTGGTGGTTGGAGCCGATGGTATTCGTAGTTCGGTGCGGAGATTGCTCATTGATGAGGATATTACCCCTTTACGTTATCTGGGTTGCATAGTGATATTGGGTATTTGTCCTTTGGTGAATCTCAATGGTCTTGATAGTTCTTTGCTGGACTCGGCCACTGTATTTCAAACAGTCAATGGCAATGAGCGGATGTACATGATGCCTTATTCATCAGATACAGTGATGTGGCAATTTAGCTTCCAAATGCCGGAAAAGGAGGCGAAGGCATTGAGTGCTAAAGGTGCAAAGGCACTCAAGGAAGAAGCGTGTCGCAGAACTCAGTGGCACGATCCCATTCCTCAGATTTTAGCGGCCAGCCCGGAAGCTCAGGTTTCCGGCTATCCCGCGTATGACCGGGAATTGCTCAAGCCGGAATTGTTAGAAAATGCAGGGGCAGTGACACTGATCGGAGATGCGGCTCACCCTATGAGTCCATTCAAAGGGCAGGGGGCAAATCAAGCTCTTTTGGATGCGCTGGCACTGGCCAGGGGGATATCAAAAGGATGTAGACCCTTATCTAAATGGAGAGAAGCAGGAATGAGGGCAAGTGTATTATCTGATTTTGAATCAGAAATGTTAGAACGCAGTGCTTCCAAAGTGAATGATTCAGCTGAGGCTGCGCAGTTACTACATTCAGAAATTGTGCTCCGTGAGGGTGATGAGCCGAGAGGGCGCTGTTTAAAGAGAAAAAAGGCATAAATGGATATATTAATTCCAGTACTAACTGTTCCAGGCCCTTATAAATCGGCCCATGTTTTGACATATTTCGTTTGATTAATATAGATCAAAAAGGTCGATCGTAATTTTATGAGGACAATACACTGCATAATTCCGAAAAACCACTAATAGTTGTCGAATAACAACTGAAAGTAGCGTATTTACAACTATAAGTAGCTGATTATTTTTGCATTATGGCAACAGGTCAATATAACTTTGCAGCATCAAAAAAATAAATAATATGATGCTAAATTCAAAATCAATTGGCAATAAAATCGCCACAGCACGAAAGAAAGCTAAACTTTCTCAAGCAGAACTTGCTCAGCAGGTATCTATCAGTTCTCAAGCAGTCGGCAAATGGGAACGTGGTGAATCAATGCCAGACATTATGACCTTAAACCGTGTTGCTAAAATTTTGGGAGTTGACCTAAACTATTTTTCTGATAGTTTCCAGTCAGACGACAAAGAAGTTACAATTTTTCAACCCGCTGTAAAGTCATTAGATGAGTTTTCTCCATTCAAACCAAAGAAAAAATTGAGTTGGAATTGGAATATGTCATCAGGAAATTGGTTAGATGCGGACTTTTCGGGATTAAAAAATTTGCAAGAAAAGTTTAGTTCTTCAAATATGAAGAACTGTAAGTTTATAAACTCAGATTTGTCGGGACTTATTCTTGGAAGCAATAATATTGAAATGTGTGATTTTTCATCTTCGGATATTAGAAATAGCAAAATTCAATCTTCAAATTTATTAAATGATCAGTTTAATAATTGCTCTTTTATCGATGCTGAATTTTTGAAAAATAATATTGAAAAATGCAATTTCTCTAAGGCGAATTTTTCGGGTGCAGAGATTTCCGGAGTAAATTTCGAGAGTAATGTTGTAGAAGATGTTATATGGAAATTTACACTATTTAAAAACACTAATATAAGTAATGTTGTTTTTGAAGGAACCTTTGAGGACTGCCATTTTGAGAACTGTTCATTTTATGGAGTTAAATTTCAAAATGCGACTATTTTAAATACCTTTTTTAAGTACAATAAGAGATTTAAAAGAGTGCAGTTTATTAACTGTAAAGTAGACAAAATCACTTATGCCTTTTTGAAGAACAACCTGGCAGATTTGACAGGGATTACATTATTAACATAGTTATGCAAATAATGAAAAACACGAAAACACATGATGAGCGTATAGCGGAAATGACATTCGCTTCGGTATATCCACACTATCTCATAAAAGTAGAGAAGAAAGGCAGGTCAAAAGAAGAATTGCTGCAAGTAATTGAATGGCTTACCGGTTTCGACAACAAAAAACTGCAAAACCAAATTGATAAAAAAGTAACTTTTGAAACATTCTTTAAGAATGCAACATTAAACCCAAATGCACATCTCATCACTGGTGCAATTTGTGGTTATCGTGTAGAGGAAATCGTAAATCCTTTGACACAAAAAGTTGGTATTTGGACAAGTTGGTGGATGAATTGGCGAAAGGTCGTAAGATGGAGAAGATTTTGCGAGCTGCTTAGAGGCACTTTCGAATGATTGGTAGCTTTTTACTGCAAACGAACCAATTTATAAAATTTGATTAATTTTTGTCCGCATCAATTTGTCGCCTTGCCTCTGCGCCATTTAAGCTATAACCAAAAAATGGTGCTAAAATGCAAAAATTGAAGGTTCCGGCCGATAAAGGAATTAGTCCTATGATTATTAAGATCCAGTTTGGTGTATTTGTTGCGAAATAAACTCCCCATGCAATCAGTACTAATCCTATTACTATTCGCACTGCTTTCCCACTTGTGCTTGTCATAAATTTGATTAAGCCTTTCATATTCTTTTTTAGTTTAAACTAATGATCTACTAATAGAACTTTGTGCGTATAAAAAAAATCACAATTAAATTTAACGTCTTCCTTTCCCTGACCAAAAAGGAATTCCATTTGTATCCCTTAATTTTAATGTGTTGCCGTCCTTAATAATCTCTCTTGCAATAATAGCCTCTGTTCCATCTATTATCACTTTTGATCCCTTAACTTCAATCTTATCACCTGTTTTTAACTGAACACTTTGTTTATCTAAATACCATTTAGGACCCAGATGTACTGAAAGATCTTCGCTCCCCGTATTCAGCACTATATGAATTCCACCGGATACGCCTTTCGAAGGAACGATTTCCACAACTTGTAATACCTTTCCTTTTGTTTCAGTAAAAGTATTTACGTCATAAATTCTATTGTTTTGAGCAAATGAATTATTTGAAATTAATACAATCAAAATTGCGAATAACTTAAGGGTGTTTTTCATGCTAAAAGAGTATTTGATCTATTCTGGTACAAAACTAATTCCCAACTAGGATAAAAGGAATGATGGCAGTCATCATAGAGAATGATTTTTTATTGCAAAATGGATATCCCTGCAAACTCCATCTTTTATTTTATAATCAAAATTTGATTTGTCATCACTAATGGTGATTTTAAACTATTTTATTGAAGGACAAGCTTTTTTATTAAATTATGTCCATCGGCCTCAATTTCCATACTGTAAAGACCTTTTGGCAGATCGGTTAAATCAATTTTCCCTTTGTCGTTTTTCGTAAAGACTTTTTCAAGGAGACATTTTCCCAACGCATCATAAACACAGATTTTCGTTTCTACTGTTTTCTTTTTCAAATGGATTATAATAATTCCCGAAGAAGGGTTTGGATAAACTTCAAAATCTAACATTTCAGTTCCGGTAGTGCTGACATCAGTAGACATATTTACCGTTATGTCCAAAGATGCAGTGTTTGTGCATCCGTTTTCATCAGTGTAAGTATAAGTTACTGTCCATGTTCCTAAGCCTGCTAAAGACGGATCAAAGTTGGTTCCGCTCACTCCTGTTCCTGAGAATATTCCTCCGGTCGGTGTACCCCTTAGTGAATCTGTATCCAGGTTTATTTCAATTATTGTATCAGTTGCAGCTATGGTTACTGTTGGTATACCATTTTCTGTAACAGTTATCATAGCGTTTTGGACACAAGCTTTCGAATCGGTTACGCTGCAGGTATAGGTGGTGGTTCCATTAGGACAAATGTTCGGAGTTCTATCTGTTAAACTCCCCGGCATCCATAAATACCTATAACCCGGAGTGCCACCTATTACGCTTATAGCTAAATCAGAACAGCTACCTGCACAAACCTCAATAGGTATTGCTGATGCGATTGCAGTAATTGCATCTCCTTGATTAATTGTTACTGTTGTTGTTGCAATGCTATCGTTTGAATCCGTGACAGAGTAAAAATATGTACCCATGCAAAGCCCGGTGGTTACACCGCTATAAGTATATGGAGGTAAACCTCCGCTTGCACTGAGTATTACTGAACCCGTGCATTGACCATGGCATGATACATCGGTATGTGTTTGTGAAAGGACAAGTGGAGTGGGTTCGGCAGTGTTCACAGTAATATTTGTTGTTGCGGTATTTATACATCCATTTTCATCAGTATATGTATAAGTGACAAGCCATGTTCCTAAACCTGCAACCGAAGGGTCAAAGTTTGTTCCGCTCACTCCTGTTCCTGAGAATATTCCTCCTGCCGGTGTTCCTGTGAGTAAATCTGTATTCCCGTTAATGCTGGTTATTGTGTCAGTTGCAATCATGGTTACGTTAGGCAAAGCATTTACAGTTACTATTAACAATGTATTTTGAGAACATGCGTTCGAATCCTCTACAGTACAAGTGTAGGTTGTGGTTTCGGCAGGACAGATGTTGGGTGTTGCACTTGTTAAACTTCCCGGCATCCATAAATACGTATAGCCTGGAGTGCCACCTGTCACGCTTATAGCTAAATCGGAACAGCTGCCTGCACAAACCTCAACAGGTATAGCAGATGCGATTGCAGTAATTGCAACTCCTTGATTAATTGTTACTGTTGTTGTTGCAATGCTATCGTTTGAATCCGTGACAGAATAAAAATAGGTGCCCATGCAAAGTCCGGTGGTTAAACCACTGTAAGTATATGGAGGAAAACCTCCGCTGGCACTGAGTATTACAGAACCCGTGCATTGACCATGGCATAATACATCGGAATGTGTTTGTGAAAGGACAAGAGGAATTGTTTGTATAATATTATCGTTCGCAATATTTGAGCGTGAAGAATAATAAGCTACTCCATCTACATAACAACCGGAATATTGATTGATAGTTTCGATCCGGTAGAAATAATGGATGATTGAACTGTTTTGCTCTGTATAAGTTGTTAGCGGAGCATTTACTGAATCATAAATGGTAAGTGTGTTTTCTGTGGTGCCCCTCCAGATTCGATAACCGGTGACTGGATTACCAATAGATGCATTCCAGTTAAGCACATTTTTATTATTAAAATTCTTATAAACATCTAAAAAAATGGATTTATGCATTAAACTTAATGCAGATTCAGTATCGCATGTATCAATAGTTGAAATATAATATTCCACTGAAACCGAATCCGCTACTGAAGTATGGTCGGTAAATACAGTTCCCCATGTAATATTACCAGTCGTTGTTGAACTAACCGGTACTATGGAATTTCCATCTTTTTTAAATAAATTGATCTGTTTTATGTCTTCAGAATTATTGTAATCATCATATTTTACCACAATTGTATTTTTATGTGTAGTTTTATTATAGGTAACCATGCATATTTTATGCGAATTAATGTTTTCATTTACGATAACAGAAACCGGTAAAGAATAAGCAATGCATCCATTAGGTTGGATGTTTGATACACAATAGTTACCCGTACTTCCTACATTTGTCTGAAGGCCGGTGCTGCCGTTCGACCAATTAAAACTTCCTACAGTTGGATTTACAGTTAAGGAAGCAGTATCCCCATGACAAAGCGAATAATAATGACTGAACACATCCGGTGCGGAAACAGAAACAGTTGGAACAATGCAATTAATATCACTTAGCTTTGACAAAAACTTTCCATAATAATAATAATAGTCTCCGCTTTGAAGGCTGTCCGCTAAAATAGTATCTGGACCTATAATTGTTTGTTTTTCATTAATGCGACCGGTAACAAAAATATTTCCGGATGAACTTTTGCAAATATTAGATAAGTATACCGTGGAAATTCTTGTTTCTCCTACTACAATATTGTTGTCATTAATTTTTTTTATTACATAATATCCTGGGTGATTTTCTTCACAAGGACAACCGTTAGCTCCTTCATTCCCGATAAGGTAAACCGTGTTGGAATCAATAAATACATCGGTGTAAAACCCATCATGATTGACTAAATTCCAACTTATGTTACCGGTATTTGCATTCAGCCTTAATAATTCAGCTGTACCTCCGTATTTACCGCTGCATTCTCTTGAAACATATGCATCTCCATTTGCTGCAACACTTAAACTATTGCAAGACCATCCATAATAACATGCATCACTGATAATAAAAGTAGACCATATGGTATCAAGATTAGAATTCAATTTTATAACATATCTCCCTTCATCGGAAGCATTTATTGTATCTCCATACCACTGAACACCATCACGGTCCATTAACACGTAGATATTTCCCGTTTTGTAACTTATTTCCACACCGCAATTGCGGTATTCAATATCCCTTTGAGGTATAAAATCATATAACTTGTGACGAATAAGTTCACCCTCTGCGGAATATTGACAAATAATTGCTGATTGCTGATTTACTGATTCGAAAGAATTATTAAAAAACAAAGTATCTTTAATACCACCTGTAACATATATACTGGCATCACCAGGAATTAAACAAATACCGAGAGCGCCATCCGAACCTCCTCCTCCAAAAGTTTTCATCCATATAATATTTCCAGCTAAATCCATCTTGCCGATCACTCCATCTTCATTTCCCTGACTAACAATGGTGATACCATCAATTGTTTGTGTACCAAAAAATTTCCCGGCAAAGTAGAAATAATCATTGCCATCGTAATCCATCTTTTGAATATGAAAGGGGATTTCCCACTGTTTTGAAAAAAGCAATACTCCATTACTGGAATAACATTGCAAATACGAACCTATTGTATCAGTTGAAGTACTATAATTAGCGCCATAAGAAAAAATATTTCCATTTTTATCAGTTTCAAGTCCCTTACTAAAGCCAAAATGGCTATTAAATTCTGATTGAGTGATTTTTTTTGACCATTGCCAGCTTTGAGCGGATGCTGTGTATAAAGCAAACAGTAAGCACAAACTGATTAGAATTATTTTTTTCATGATAGGAGAAATTATATTTTTACCTTATTTCATTTTAAAAATTTTCCTTCTCTCGTTCGATTGATAAACCAAAATTTGGAATTGCCCAAACTATTTTAGAGCAAGAAAATTCAATTTTTAAAATGTTAAGAGTATCAATATTTTCATCCTAATAATTTTTATTCGAAATTATACAGACAATTTACTGATTCCATTTACTTTTCGTTAAGATGCTAATATTCTTAGTCACAAATAAGAATAGTTGGGGTCCAAAAAAAATTGCAACATTTAACGAATTTACTCGGTGCTAAAAATATCGCCCACTTCCACTTTTAAGGTATTGGCCCTTCTTCGTTCAAAAAAGATTAGATTAAAAAGAAATTTAAAACCATTATTGTTGTGAAGGTTGTTTAATAATGAACCTTCTGGCATAAATTTTTAATTACCTGTATTACATCATAGCTTGTTACATGGGCTTATTATTTGCTCCGTTGGTCTGTTATTTTCAGCAAATGGTGTTGAAACTATTTCAGGTTTTATGCTTGAAAAAGCATTGACTCGATTGTTGAATAGATCATGGCGGGCTTACCGAAAATAATATCCATAAATAAATTTAAACAATAAATTTAAAATTATGAAACCTCCTGAAAATGCTAAATTAATTGAAACGCGGACAGCAACCTTATGGGTTGGTGAAGGAGGAATACTCTATTCCATCTCTAAAAAAGTTCCAGCACAAACTCTTGAAGAAACCCAAAAATCAGTTGAAGAATTTAAAAAAATATTTGGTGATAAAAAATTTTGCATGGTGTTAGATGTAACCAACTCTTCGCCCAGTTCCAGAGAGGTTCGCCAATATGCTGCCGAAGAGTTGCCAAAAATAATTAAAGCAGCTGCAATAATTGCCGACTCAGCTTTTGCGAAAATGCTAGCCAACTTGTTCTTTAATTTAAAACCTCCTCCGTATCCTTTAAAAATGTTTAACAATGAGATGGATGCAAAAGAATGGTTATTTCAATATTGTAAATAAACGAAAAACGAATCGGTCTGTTTTAAGAAGTTTTTATGAATATATGAATATATGAATATATGAATTGCGAAATCTGCCAATTCAAATTAACCAGTAAATTATTAAAATCAATGGAACTCGAAAAAAAATATATTCAAGATGAACGGGTACAACAGATTTTAGACATGATTTTAAAATTTCTGAAATTTGATTTTAACGCACGTTCAAGTTTTTCAGAGGGAAAAGATGAGTTGGATGCTATTATAGTAGGTCTGAATACATTGGGTGAAGAGATTGCAGGTAAATTATCTTATATTGAAGGAAGTAAACAAAAAACAAATGAAATAGTAGAAGTTCTTTTAAAATTTACGATGATGGATTTTTCGCAGAGAATTGTAGTGAGCGAAAATCGAGATGAGTTGGATGCAATTGCTTTGGGTTTAAACACTTTGGGTGAAGAATTAGAAAACAACATAAAACAATTAAAAGAAAGTGAAAGACGGTTTCGTCTGGTAGTAGAAAATGTAAAGGACTTTGCAATTATCAGGCTTGATGCCAATGGCTTTATTCAATCTTGGAATATTGGTGCAGAACGAATTAATGGATATTCGGCAAAGGAAATTATAGGTAAACATATTTCTGTACTGTACACTGAAGATGATATAATTAGCAAAGAACCGGAACGGGATTTGAAAATTGCGAAAGAAGAGGGGAGATTTGAGAGTGAGGGGTGGCGGGTTCGTAAAGATGGGGCGAAATTTTTTGCGGATGTTATATTAACAGCAATGTATGATGAAAACAATGCCTTTCAGGGTTACTCCCAAATAACCCGAGACGTTACCAAACGAAGAAAGGCTGAATCTGAGATAAAACAAAAATCGGAAGAACTATTTCATACCAATAAAGAGCTTGTTCTTCAAATCGAAGAGAAAGAAAAACGGACAAAAGAGTTAATCATGTCTAATAAGCAACTTGAACAGTTTGTTTTTATTGCATCACACGATTTGCAGGAACCGCTTCAAACCATTTCTAATTTTGTTGGACTTATTGACAAAAAGATCTCTGGAAAATGTGGTACAGACACGAATCAATATCTTGAATTTGTTTTAGCTGCAACCTCCAAAATGCAAAACCTGATTAAAGACTTGCTGGACTATTCAAGATTAGAAATGCCAACTACATTTTTAGCTGTTGATTGTAATGCTGTTTTAAAAGAAGTACTTGATGAAATGGGAGCATCCATAAAAGAAAGCAATGCAAAAATCACTGCAACCGATCTGCCTGTTATAATAGGAAATAAGATACAATTAAAACAAGTATTCAAAAATTTAATAAGCAATGCCATAAAATTTCATAGGAAAAATGTATTACCGGAAATAGAGATCACTGTTAAAGAAAAAGATACTGAATATGTTTTTTCCATTAAGGACAATGGAATCGGTATTGAACAACAGGACATTGGTAAGCTTTTTGTGGTTTTTAAGCGCTTGCATAATGCATCCGAGTATGAGGGTAATGGGATAGGATTGGCTATTGCCCAGAAAATCATCGCTCACCATAATGGTAAAATTTGGATAGAATCAAAATTTGGTGAAGGGAGTACTTTTTATTTCACTCTGCCTAAAGAAAAAAAATGAAGTGAAATTTTATTTCTCCGATCTAAATTGAGATTGTGGAAGGAGAAAGATCTATGATCCCCATTTTTTTCATCAAAAAAGAAGCATTCATGGTTCTGCAAACACCATCTTTTATTTTATAATCAAAATTTAATTTGTCATCACTGATGGTAATTTCAAAACATAAATTTCTCACATTGTCAGGAAACTGATTTGCCAGTATAGAAAGCTCTACATCATGGGTGGCAACAATGCCAACGCCATTTAGTTTAATGATCTTTTTGATCAACTCTTCTGAACCGGTATGCTGGTCCTTAGAATTGGTACCTTTTAAGATCTCATCCAATAAGAAAAATACTTTTTTACCACTTTCGTAATGATTGATCAGCAATTGTAAACGTTTGAGCTCAGCATAAAAAAACGATTCGTTTTCCTGTAAGGAATCGTTGGTTCTTAAACTGGTAAATAATAGCACAGGAGTAAATTTGAATTTTGTGGCACATACAGGAGCTCCAATCATGGCAAGGGTAAGGTTAACTCCTATAGTGCGCAAAAAAGTACTTTTCCCGGCCATGTTTGCACCTGTTAAGAGATCAATTTTAGGGCTTCCTTCAATATGATAATTATTTTTTACAAGTTTATTTTTGTTTAATAATGGATGCCCAATATTTTCTGTATCAATTACAAATGGTTCAGTTACCACTTCCGGAAAGGAAAAGTTTGGATTGGTGGCAGCATATAATGCAAGGCTTATATAGGCATCAAATTCACCTATATTGTTTATCCATTTAAGAAATTTCTCCTTATGATCTTTCTTCCAGCCTTCAATACTTTTCATCACATTAATATCCCAAAGAAAAATCCCATTCAGAAGCATTGCAACGACAATGTTCATGCGTGCATCCAGCATATCAACTGATTTTTTCAGTTTGCCGATGCTCACACTTGCCTGTTCGGGACCATTTGCAAAACCCGAACTTAATTCTATTAAATTTTTAGATTCAAATTTTTCTGATTCTACATGTGCAATAAGTGAAACATATTTATTTATAGAGTTGAATCTTCGGCTTAAACGATCATGAGTTTGACTGATCTTTTTTGTGTAGAAACCAATGATTATCAACTGAAGTAAAAATGGCAGTAAAAAATAACCGGCAGGTAACAGGTCTATAAAATAAAGTGATCCGGTTACTATTGTTAATGCAGGGAGTGCAAATCCTATTATTTTAAAAATTACAGAAGAAAAAATTGCCGGTTCTTCTAACCACTCTTTGATCACGTCTTTATCAGGTTTCCCTTCAGTATTTCCAAAACCCAGAGCAACAAAATGCTGGCTCCAATCCTGTTTTTTAGAAAGCTCTTTAACGGCTGACTGACGTTCAGTTATTTCATTTATATTTAAAAACGGATTAGAAAGCCAACCAGCAAGCTTGATTCTACCTGTATAAGTGGATGTTCTGTTTAAGATTTGAAATATGGATCTTTTTCCGAAAATATCGAGATCGGCAATAAAATTATGCTGCTTATCAATAAATTCAGCACCTTCATTTAATTTTTCATAATTGTTATTCAGCAGATCAATTTCTATTTCGTTTACCTTGATCAGGTTCTGTAAAAATGTTATTTCTCTTGCAATTTTTAGTTGAATATTCAGAAGGATCAGGAAAAGGATTACCGTTAACAGAATTATGGTAATTGAAAGATTCGGATGTTTTTCAATCAGGTAAAAAAAAGTAATTGCTGCAGCAATAAACAAGATCAATCGGCTATAAAATACAAGGTTAGCCTTGCTTTTTTGAATGCCGATCTGTTTATTAAATTCAACAATTTTGCTCTTATATATTTCTATTAAATCATCCATAATTAAATTTCATTTTTTCTTGCGTACTTATCAATCTGCGAAAGGCAACGAAATTAAGCAAATTATACAAGTTCAAAGGATTAAATGATGGATATCATCTGTTATTTAATACATTTTTATTATCGTTTAATTTCTTAGTTTTGTATTCGTGTTAATGAAAAAAAAATAAATGCCACAAAGGCTCAAAAACGCAAAGAAAGGGTAGCAAACTTTGGGTCTTTGATGGACGGCAACAAAAAATCATAAAATGAAAATATCATATAATTGGCTTAAGGAATATATTAATACGGATCTATCGGCCGAAGAAGCAGGTAAGTTATTAACTGATTGCGGGTTAGAAGTTGAAGGGATTGAGAAGTTTGAAACTCTTAAGGGGGGCTTGGCCGGGATAGTGATTGGCGAAGTAATAACGAAGGAAAAACATCCTGATGCTGATCGTTTAAGTGTTACAACTGTAGATATCGGAACCGGGACTTTATTAACCATTGTTTGCGGAGCAAGCAATGTAGCTGCCGGACAAAAAGTAGTGATAGCAACTATTGGGGCAATGTTATATCCAAGTGTTGGAGAGCCATTTGAAATAAAAAAATCAAAAATTCGCGGGCAACTTTCTGAAGGAATGATCTGTGCGGAAGATGAAATTGGTTTGGGAGCATCGCATGAAGGTATTATGGTTCTTGATGCTTCTGCAAAAATAGGAACACCGGCAAAGGATTATTTTAAGGTGGAAGAAGATCATGTATTGGAAATTGGTTTAACACCTAATCGTGCTGATGCAGCATCGCACGTTGGTGTGGCGCGTGATCTTTCAGCTGTATTAAACACTGTAACTAAGAAGTCCGGACTCCAAGCTCCGAAATTTCAACTACCATCAGTAAGTCAATTTGAAATAGACAATACAGATTATAAAATTGAAGTGCTTGTTGAAGATACAAATGCTTGTCCCCGTTATTCCGGAATTGTGATTTCTGAAATTACTGTTGGAGATTCCCCTGAATGGTTGAAAAACCGTTTGAAAGCAATTGGTGTAAGGCCTATCAACAATATTGTGGATATTACCAATTATGTATTACATGAGTTGGGGCAGCCGATGCACGCATTTGATGCGAAAAAAATCAATGGAAATAAAGTTATCGTTAAAAAATTAGCCGATAAAGTAAAATTCAAAACATTGGATCTGGTAGAGCACGAATTGTCCTCTGAAGATTTGATGATCTGTAATGCCGATAATCCAATGTGCATTGCAGGAGTGTTTGGCGGGATAGAGTCGGGCGTTACATCTGCTACCACAACTGTGTTTTTAGAAAGTGCTTACTTTAGTCCAACTTCAGTTCGTAAATCATCAAAACGACATAATTTAAAAACAGATGCATCTTTCCGTTTTGAGCGTGGAACAGATCCCAACATTACTGTATATGCTTTAAAACGAGCCGCCCTTTTAATCAAAGAAATTGCTGGTGGTAAGATCTCCTCTGACCTTATTGATATTTATCCAAAGAAAATTGAAAACTGTAAAATTCCATTTTCTTATGAAAATTGCGACCGTCTGATTGGTAAGCATATAGATCTGGAGATCGTTAAAAATATTTTAATATCATTAGGAATTGAAATTGCGCATGAAGGAAATGATGCATTGCTGCTTTCTATTCCAACATTCAAAGTGGATGTGCAACGCGAACAGGATGTGGTTGAAGAAATATTAAGGATCTATGGTTACAACAATATTGAAATTCCAACAACATTAAATTCATCCATTCAATTTGCTGAAAAACCGGATAAAGAAAAAACACAAAATGTTGTTTCTGAAATATTATCCAATAATGGTTTTGCGGAAATGATGGGTTTGTCATTGACCAAAAGTGAATACGCTTCTAAAATAAAATCATTGGATCCTTCAAAAAGCGTTTTAATGATGAATCCATTGAGTAGTGATCTGAATGCATTACGTCAAACCCTTTTATTTAGTGGTTTAGAGACTATTGCTTATAATCAGAATCGTAGAAATGCCGATTTGAAGATCTATGAATTTGGAAAAACGTATATGGCCATAAAGGGCGGAGAAGCTACCAAATATATTGAAACAAAACATTTGTCGCTCTTTATTTCCGGTCGTAAACAAGAGGAAAGCTGGAATGTGAAAAATGAGGCAGTTAATTTTTATACATTGAAAGGCTATGTTAAGGCTATTCTTGAACGATTAGGAATAAACGACATAAAGTTAGCGGAGTCAGATTCAGATATTTTTTCGCAAGGGTTAAGTTTTAGTTCCAATAAAAAAACACTGGTTGAATTTGGAACCGTTAACAGATCTGTTCTAAAATTAACAGATATCAAACAAGATGTTTTTTATGCTGATTTTAATTGGGATCTTATAATTGAAAGATTGAAGAAAACCAATATAATGTATACCGAGGTTCCTAAATTTCCAGAAGTAAGACGTGACCTTGCCCTATTGATAGATAAGGCCATTCAGTTTGAACAATTGGAGCAACTGGCATATCAAACCGAAAAAAACATGTTAAAAAACGTAAATCTTTTTGATGTGTACCAGGGGGATAAGCTTCCGGCAGAAAAGAAATCTTATGCATTAAGCTTTACTCTTCAGGATGAAAGTGCTACACTTACAGATAAACAGATAGAGAAAATAATGGAGAAGTTGATAAAAACGTATCAGGAGAAAGTAGGAGCGGAGATAAGGTAAAAATAGTTTAAAGTTTAAAGTTTAAAAATTTTAAGTTAGCATTACACAGAACTTTAAACTTTTAAACTTTAAACTTTAAAACTGTTTTAGAATCGTTCTAATTTCGAGAAAAAGAAATCACCCTCAATTTGAGCATTTTCATCGCTGTCGGAACCATGAACTGCATTAGCAGCAATAGATTTTGCATAAATTTTACGAATTGTTCCAGCATCTGCTTTTGTTGGATCTGTAGCACCAATTAATGTTCTGAAATCAGCAATTGCATTTTCTTTTTCAAGAATAACTGCAACAATAGGACCTGACGACATATAAGATACCAATTCACCATAAAAAGGGCGCTCTTTGTGTACTTCATAAAATGCTCCCGCTGTTTCTGCTGCAAGTTTTGTATATTTCATTGCAACGATGCGGAAACCTGCATCATTGATCATTTTTAAAATTCCGCCAATGTATCCATTCGATACAGCATCAGGCTTAAGCATTGTAAAAGTTCTGTTTGTTGCCATTTTGTTTTATAAGTATTAATTATTATTTTGAGGCTGCGAAATTAGAAAAATATACTCAGTATCTCAAGTTTAGGGAATTATTTAGTTATTTCATGGTTCGCTGCGTTAGGGATTGCAGCGTAAATCCTTTTTGTATTTCACAAAAAGATTGAAGCGGAAAGCCCGCCCCTTTCTTTTTTAAGAAAGGGGAACGCCCAAAGGATTTAAAAATGATGCAAAAAGCCGGTTAAAAATCGTAAATTTGTAGCTTAATCAAACAATATCACAATTGAACGCAAATCAGGTTAAAGAAATAAAAGAGCTTTTAAGTAAGCCTAAAAACGTAGTTATTGTTACACATTGGTCGCCAGATGGTGACGCAATGGGCTCATCTTTAGGTTTGTATAACTATTTGAGTCAAAAAAAACATAAAGTGACCGTAATCACGCCTAATGATTACCCTTCCTTTTTATATTGGTTGCCCGGCAATAAAAATGTGATAAATTTTTCAACTAAAGCCAAAGAAGCTAAAGTTGCGGTTGCGAAAGCACACATTATTTTTTGTCTGGATTTTAATTCCCTTAAGCGTATTGATGCCTTAGGTGATGAAGTTGGAAAATCGAAGGCGAAAAAGTGTATCATCGATCATCATTTGCAACCTGAAGATTTTGCAGATTTTATGCTTCATGATATAAAAGCCTGTTCTACCTGTGAATTGATCCATGATTTTATTGAGTTAATGGGTGATAAAAAATTAATAAATAAAAACATTTCCAACTGTTTATATACCGGGATAATGACGGATACAGGATCTTTCCGGTTTCCATCTACTACTCCCAAAACGCACCGCATAATTGCCGAATTAATAGATGCCGGGGCTGAAAATTCAGAAATACACAATCGTATTTATGATGACAATACAGAAGATAAATTGAGATTATTGGGATATTGCCTTGCTGAAAAACTAACAGTTTTAAAAGAATACGGAACAGCATTTTTTACTTTACAAGAAGATGAATTGAAACGCTTTAATTATAAAAAAGGCGATACCGAGGGTGTAGTCAATTATGCGCTTTCTATTGCAGGAATACGTTTTGCAGCTTTTTTTGTTGAACGCGATGGTATAATAAAAACGTCTTTTCGATCGAAAGGTGATTTCAATGTGAACTTATTTTCACGCAAACATTTTAGTGGTGGCGGCCATGCTAATGCAGCTGGCGGCATGAGCGAAATATCATTGGATGAAACAATTATTAAATTCGTTTCTTTATTAGCAGGCTATAAGAAAGAACTTCATCCTGCAACATCTCCTGCTTTGAAAAAAAAGGGCATTACCAAAGCAGCCAAAAAGAAGGTTTGAGTTAATTCAGCCTTTTAGAAGCACAAAAAATAAAAAATTATTAATTCTGATGATCGGTTACATTAAAATGTTGTTTAACTATCTATTCCCATCCTTTAATTCTGATCTGAAACCTATTCCGGTAAAGAAAGAATGCCCTAAGGCAGTTAAGAAAGGGACAAAACTTTTTAACGCTGTGTTAAGTTTGTTTTTTTTAGTTTCTGTTTCTGTATTCCAATCTTGCAGTGACGGGCATAAAAAAACAACAAAAAACACAAATCTGCAGAGCAAAGATTTTCAGGATAAATTGATTGTTGCCAACAAAATGTATGTGAAGCAGGAAAGTGATGAAATTAATAATTATGTGAAACACCATGGCTGGGATATGACCACCACAGGCACTGGCTTGCGTTACATGATCATAAATAAAGGTAAAGGTGAGGCCGCGGTTGTTGAAAAATATGCCAAGGTGAATTATAAGATCAGCCTGCTTGATGGTACACTCTGTTACTCATCTGATTCTACAGGCGCCAAAGTTTTTTTGATCGGCAGGGATAATGTGGAGACCGGACTACATGAAGGTATTCAACTTTTGCATGTTGGTGATAAAGCGAAGTTTATTTTGCCATCCCATTTAGCGCATGGATTAATGGGGGATGATAGCAAAATTCCTCCAAAATCTTCAGTTATTTATGATATTGAATTACTATCTATTCGTTAATATAGTAGGCAATTTTTTTAATTTTACAATTTTGCAGTAGGCAATTTAAAAGTTACTTATAGCCTATAGATTAATTGGTCAATTGAAAATTAGTTTTTGAATTGCCTACAGCAAAATTGCCCAATTGTGAAATTATTTTAAATTACTATGAAAATTAATGTTTTAGTTGCACTCTTTATTACTTCATTGTTAAGTTCTTGTTGGAATAATTCCCCATATAAAGGATACACCCGGTCCGATTCCGGACTTTATTATAAATTGCAAGCAATAGGGGATGGAAAAAGAAAACCTGCACCCGGTGATTTCCTGCAATTAAAAATTACCTATAAAACCATCAAAGATTCTGTTTTTTTGGATTCGTATTATTGTAATGAAACAGGAATGGTTATTTTACCTTTCAACCGTTCATCTTTTGAAGGCAGTTTTGAAGAAGGTTTAACTTCCATGAATGCCGGAGATAGTAATTCCTTTATTGTTAGCTCAGATTCTCTATTTGAAAAATTTTTCAATTCCGAACTACCATTGTTTCTGGAACCGGGAAGCATGGTAAAAATGGATGTAAAATTGCAGAGTATCCTTACCCGGGAGGAATATTTAGCTGAACTGGAGAAATATAAGGTTATTGTTGAGGACCGTGATATTGAAGAATCACGCAAGCTTAAGATCTACCTGGATACCAATCAAACTCAATTTTATCAGATCAATAATGGTATGTATTACTTGCCTGTAAAACAAGGCGTTGGCGAATATGTAAAATACGGAGATATGGTAAAAATACACTATATCGGTTATTTTTTAAATGGAAAAAAATTTGAATCTACTTATGAACGCGGACAGCCTTTGGAATTTAATTTTGGTGAGGATGGGCAGGTAATAAATGGTTTTAAAACTGCAATAAGTTTAATGAATGAAGGTGCCAAAACAAAATTTATTATACCTTCGCGCCTTGCTTTTGGGGAAACAGGTTCTTCAACCAATATTGTGCCTGCTTACTCAACAGTTATATACGAAATTGAACTGTTGAATTTAACAAAACATAACAATTAGTGTTCTTCTTCTTTTGAAGGATGTTTTTATATTTGCATTTGAATAAAATTGAATAAATAATAAACTTAAATAAATAAAATTCACAAAAAAATAAGATGAAAAATCAATTTTCTAAAAAAATCGCCTTTGCCACTCTTGGAGCTGTGCTTGTAATTTCAGCTTGTAATAAATCACCTTACCCGGGTTATGAAATGGAAGAAAACGGTGTTTATTCTAAATTTTATAAGCAAGATGAAAGTGGTGTGAAGCCTAAAGAAGGAGATATAGTTAAATTGGTTTTGGCATACAAGAACAGCAAAGACTCAGTGTTATTTGATTCAAAAGACAAGAACCCGAATGGTACTATTTTTATCGAATTCCCTTTAACTAAATCAACATTTAAAGGAAGTTTTGAAGATGCTTTATCAATGATGTCGGTGGGGGATAGCGCAAGTTTTATGATCAGCGCAGATTCTGTTTACACTAAAACCTTTAGAGCTAAAACTCTTCCACCTTATATTGAAAAAGGCAGTATGTTAAATTTTGAGGTAAAACTTGAAAAGATCACTGCAAAAGCAGATGCTGATAAAGAACGCAATCAAAAAATGGAAGAGCAAAAAGCAATGGCTGAACTTCGTAAAAATGAAGAACCAAAAGCATTTGCCAACTATTTAGAAACGAATAAAATTACTGCTAAACCTACAGCTACCGGTTTGTATTATATTGAAATTACAAAAGGAAAAGGCCCTAAACCTGCTACAGGAAGTAAAGTTAAAGTAAATTATACAGGACGCTTACTTGATGGCAGTGTTTTTGATACAAGTGATGAAGCTGTTGCAAAACAAGCCGGAGTGTATGACGAAAGAAGAACGTATGAACCTATCGAATTTCCTTTAGGTCAGGGACAGGTTATTCCGGGATGGGATGAAGGTATTTCTTTAATGAGTGCCGGTGCAAAAGGGCAATTACTTATCCCATCTGCAATAGGATATGGTGAGCAGGGAGCAGGACCGATTCCTCCTTATTCTCCATTGGTATTTGATGTGGAATTAGTAAGTTTTACTCCGGCTCAATAAACTCAAATTTCAATACTGAATTATGAAAAAAGTAGCAATCATTATTTTAGCGTTAACTGCTGTTGCTGTTAATGCACAGGAAAAAGGAAAAAGTCAGAAAATTACTAATCCAAAAACTATGAAAACCGCATCAGGTTTGGAGTATACAATTAAAGAAAAAGGAAAAGGAAAGAAACCAAAGGTTGGGGATAAAGTATTTGTTCATTATACCGGAAAGTTTACTAATGATACCGTTTTTGATAGTTCAGTAAATCGTGGTGCACCATTTTCTTTTAAACTTGGTGCAGGTCAGGTAATTAAAGGTTGGGATGAAGCATTTCTCCTTTTAGAGGTTGGCGATAAAGCAACAATCAAATTTGGTCCTGAATTAGGTTATGGTGACAGACAATCAGGTGCAATACCGGCCAACTCAACGCTCATTTTTGATGTTGAATTGTTGAATATAGTTGAAAGTCCGCAAGCATGGGATGTGAAAGGAAAAGATACTGTTACTATGGCAAATGGTTTAAAATACATAGTGATAAAAGAAAACAAGGCTGCTGCAAAAGCCGATGTTGGAAACAACGTTACACTTCATTATAGTGGTTTTTTTAAGGACGGCAAATTGTTCGACTCATCTGTTGAAAGAGAACAACCATTTACAGTGAAAATGGGTTCAGGTCAACTTATTAAGGCTTTAGAAGATGGTATTGCTTTAATGCATAAAGGTGATAAAGTAAAGTTTTATATCCCTTATCAATTAGCTTATGGTGATCAGGGACATGCCCCTGCAATTCCGCCAAAAGCCGATTTGATCTTTGATATTGAAATATTAGATGTTGTACCGGTTTTAGTTCCAGCTCATTTTGATATTACTGGTAAAGAAGCAAAAACAACCGCTTCAGGTTTAAAATACTATGAAATAGTAAAAAGCACTAACCCTGTAAAAGCCGCTCCCGGCAAAACGGTTAGGGTGCACTACACCGGTTATTTAGCGGATGGAAAAATGTTCGATTCATCCGTGGAGCGTGGTGAACCATTTGAATTTGTTTTAGGGCAAGCACAGGTTATCCCGGGTTGGGATGAAGGCATCGCACTGATGAATGTTGGTGATAAATTACGTTTGATAATTCCTTACTATTTAGCCTATGGCGAACAAGGCAGATTGCCAATGATCCCTGAAAAGGCTGATCTGACCTTTGATGTGGAATTAGTGGAAGTAAAATAAAACAGTTTTAACTGCCTCTGTTTTTTTTTAATCAAAACAGTTTTATATTTTGAAAGCTCCCGGAATTTTTTCGGGAGCTTTTTTTTGTAAAAATGCTTGTTGCTAAAAAATAAATATATTTGATAAATAATTAAACAGGCTCATCAAAATTCTCATAACAAACAAAGCAATACTAAGCAGAACATGAAATCATCAGCAACCACACCAAAGGATTATATTGACAGCCTTCCTGATGATAGGAAAGAAGCAATAAATGAATTAAGAAAAGTTATTCTCAAAAATCTGCCTAAGGGGTTTTCTGAAGTAATGAGTTACGGAATGATCGGTTATGTGGTGCCTCATAGTTTATATCCAAATGGTTACCATTGTGATCCCAAACTACCTTTACCTTTTATGAGTATTGCCTCACAAAAAAATTTCATAGCTGTTTATCACATGGGTGTTTATGCTGATAAAAAATTATCGGATTGGTTCATAAAAGAATACCCAAAGCATTCAAAAACAAAATTGGACATGGGTAAAAGTTGCCTGCGTTTCAAAAAGATGGATCAAATACCTTATAAGCTTATTGGCGATCTGGCAGCCAAAATGACACCTAAGGAATGGATCGATGTTTACGAAAGTGCCTTTAAAAAATAGAAGTTTAGCAGAGGAAATTAAAAACTAAAACCCTTCAAAACCCGTTTTGCACGTGCATGAAATGCGGCAGTAGTTTTTGGCAATTGATCTTCAATAGCAGCTTTTAATTCGTTTTCTAATTCAGGGTGATGTTTGGCAATATTTGCAATGGCTTGCATAGCATAAACTTTTACAGCTACTGTTTCATCAGATGAAAGTAAAAAATCAAAACAGAGATTTACTAATTTACCCTGGAGGTTTTTAGAAATCTTATTCGAAGCCAATACAGCAAGCATATTTCTTTTGATCCCATCAATTTTTATTTTTTTTATGCTGGATATAAAAAGAGAAATATAAGGCAGCAGCAGATCAGGATGTTTATCATTTATAGTTGATAATAACCAGGAAGCACGCTGTGGTAATGGGGCTTTTTCGTTATAAATAATGTCAATTATTTTTTTAAATTCAACAGCATTGTTTCCTATTGCCTTTGCGATTGCATCGGTATTAGCACGGGAATGTTCCTTGAGAAGTTGCTGTTTGTAATCCATTTAAAAGGTGTCAAAAATATTTTTTAAACGATTATAAATATATTTAATATTATTTAAAAAAAGTCGTAATGATTTTTTATTTAATTTTTTATAAAATATTAGGTACAAAACTCAAATTGTTAATTTAATCTGATGAATTCCCAGAGGCTCAGCCTTGGGATGTGCATAAGCAGTCTGTTGTTAGTCCTTTGCCTCAGATTTTAGAAATTAATACAAATTTATCTGTGTGAATCTGTGTAATCTGTGGCAAATACTGCACTGATATATCGAGGCTCTGCCTCGGACGTATTCATTATCAAAAGGTTCGTTTGTTCAGATCTTAACTTCACATATAAATCACCTTAACATTTATTGTTTTGTTTTCTTTTAACTCAAAACTAGCTTTTGAAAAATTTGGACGATTGCTAAATCCAATAGATTGAAAGTTTGAAAAACCAATTCCCTCTATTGGTAAAATAAAACCTTTGTCTATTTCTCCATTTTCGTTTTCGTCATGGAGAATATTTACCGCGTACTTACCATGCGGAAGACTGGTAAATGTTACTTTAGCGATCCCTTTTTGTATTTTTCCTTTTAATATTTTACAGTATTGTTTATAATCTTCATCCGGGATGGTTCCATCTTTATTATACAAAGCAAATTGAACTGCTCCGGTTGAATTTCTTAGATCTTTTACTTCTATGGTTAAAGAATATGTTTCTCCTTTTTGTATAAATGAAAATAATGTCAATATTGTTATACCGGCCAATATGAATGAACTTAACTGTTTCATATTAATTATTTTTTTTATTTATAATTTTTTCTTTTAATCTGTCCACTAAATAATAAACCATTGGTACTAAATAAACAGTTAATATCAATGATGAAAAAAGCCCTCCGATAATCACCCAGGCCAAACCGTTTTTCCATTCACTTGCAGTCCCCTTGGCCAATGCAATGGGTAACATGCCTATTATCATAGCAATAGTTGTCATTAAAATGGGCCGCATACGGCCTTTCCCGGCAATGATTAACGCCTCCTTAAAATGTTTACCTTCTGCTTTTAGCTGGTTGGTAAAGTCCACAATTAAAATTGCATTTTTTACTACTAAGCCCATTAGCATGATCAAACCAAGTAAAGCAAATAAGCTTATATTATTCAGTGATAAATTCAAAGCTAAAAATGCACCTATTGCAGCAACAGGGATTGAAAATAAAACCACAAAAGGATAAACGAAGCTGTCATACAGAGCCACCATAATTAAATAGATGAGGAGAAACGAAATAAGTAATACAGAACCTAATGCACCAAAACTATCATTTTGCCTTTTGATATCACTACCCCAGGTCATTTGTATGCCTTCGGGCAAAGGGTGCTTATCAACATACGCCACAACATCTCCGGCAACTGTCCCTGAAGGTCTGCCTAATGCATCCGAGGTGAGTGTTACTGCCGGTTGACGATCTTTTCTTTCTAATAAGGATGGTGAATTATCCCGTTCTACGCTTGCAAATTGTGAAACTTCAACAGGCATACCCATGGGGTTAACAATAGATAGATGTTGCACATCTTCATAGTTTTGCCGATCGTAAGCATCAAACCATATCCTTACAGGATATTCTGTTCCGTTTTCAGTCAATGTTGCATCATCATTACCTGTAAGTGCTGTTCTTAAATTTAGGCCTACATAAGCGGTGGTTAAACCTAAGCGCTGCATCTTGTCCTTGTCGGGAACTATTTTGTATTCAGGACTGCCTTGTTCCACCGACAAACGCACATTGTCTGAACCCGGTATTTTTTCAATAATTGATTTTAGTCCGTTACCTGTTTTCATTACCAAATCCAAATTACTTCCACTTAATGTAATTTCTATTGGTGCAGACTTTGGAATTAAACCCAATGCAGCCATTGAATAATTTATACCCGGAAATTTCATTTTTAGTTCTTCCCGGAGTTCTTGCATAAACTTTTCTGTTGGTTGTTCATTGCGTTCTTTGGCCGTTTTCAATTGAATAGTAAATTCGGTTTTGTTGGCCGAGCCTACACCCAAACTACCAATCCCTGTGCTTGGTCCACCAATATTGCTAAATACAGTTGAAACTTCGGATTGTTTGATTATATAGGTTTCAATTTTTTGAGCGATGAGATTATTTTGGTGGATAGAAATAGATTTATCAAACTCTATATTCAATCTGAATTTCCCCTGATCACCGGTAGAAATAAGTTCTTTACCAATGATACCTTGTTTCATTACGCCTAAGGTCAATGCAAATAGCAATATCACAATGCCTGTAAAAATCAGTTTATGACTCAGCACCCATTCTAGTTGCTTGCCATACCAATTGGTGAATTTTTCTAATTGATGTTCAAATCCAAGAAGGAAACGATTAAAAAAGTTGGTAGGTTGTAAATCTTCTTTCTTTCCAATTCGTGAAGCCAACCACGGGGTGAGTGTAAAGCCAACCAATAAACTGGTGAGTGTGGAAGTTACAACAACTACCGAAAATTGTTTAAGCATATCGGCAACAAAAACCTGTAAAAATAAAATGGGTAAAAATACTACCACGTCCACCAATGTGATTGATATAGCCGAAAAGCCAATTTCCATACGTCCTTCCATTGAGGCCGTTCGTTTTCCTTTTCCCATATCCAGATGTCGTTGAATGTTTTCCAACACAACCGTTGCATCATCCACCAGTATCCCGATAATTAAAGACATGGCAAGCAAGGTCATCAAATTTAGTGTGTATCCCAAAAGCCACATCACTGCAAAGGCTGTAACCAGAGAGGTAGGGATTGCTATCAATACAATTATTGAGTTTCTTAAACTTCGCAGAAATAAAAGCATTACCAATGAAACCAATATTACAGCTAATATTAAATCAAAAATAACTGAATCAACTGCAGCTATTGTCTTATCGGTGCTGTCGTCAGCGATAATAAATTCCACTTGTGAATCAACATTTTGCTGTTCGATGGTTTTGAATTTTTCACGAACCATTTTTGAAACATTCACGGCATTGGCATCTCCCTGTTTTTTTAATAACAGTCCAATGCCATTCTTGCCATTGTAACGGCTGATAGAAGTTGTTTCCTTAATCCCATCCATCACATTGGCTACATCCTTTACATATACCGGACTTCCGGCAACAGGCATTGCCACCTGAACATTTTTTATGTCATCAATGGTTGTAAACTTACCGGTTAAACGAACAGAATTATTCTCCTGATCGGTTTGCACTTTACCGGCAGGCAAGTCTAAACCCGACCGGTTAATGGCTTCTACAACCTGGTACAGCGAAATTTTATATAGTTTTAGCTTGTCCTGATTTACTTTTACTTGTATCTCTCTTTCTTCACCACCCAAAATAGTTAACTCTGCTACCCCTTTAATTTGTTGGATTTGCGGAAGATATTCATCTTTCATTTTTTGATAAAATTCCGTTCCCGCCAGGTTGCTTGTTGCACTGATAGACATGATGGGTAAATCATTTGGCGAAACCTTACTCATTACCGGACTTAATATATCCTGCGGTAGATCTTTACGGATATTATCAATATAGCGTTGCGCATCCTGCATTGTTTTATCCAGATCTGTTCCGTATTTCAGGTTGGCAATAATGATGGATGCGTTGGGTAAAGATTTTGTTACCAAATAATCTACTCCTTCCAGATTTGATAAGGCATCTTCTATTTTTCGCGAAACCGAAGTTTCTACTTCATTTGGTTCTGCCCCCGGATACACCGTTTTAATGACCACAACAGGTTGATTAAAATCCGGCATGAGTTCATAACTCAGATTTTTATATCCGATAAATCCTAATAATGTTAGCACACTGAAAAGAACGATTATCAGCGAAGGGCGTTTTATTGATATTTCTGTAATATTCATTTTTAATCAATTAAGAATTAGGAATTAAAAATTAAGAATTGTTTTGTTTTGATGAAACGAGAATTGAAGAGAGAATTTTACATAATTCTTCAGCATCATTCATAATGCTGTCGGCTTCCTTTTCCTCAAGATATAAAGTGGCTTTTAATAATTTGACCCAATACATTGTTTCGCGCGCTTCTTTATATGAAATGGAAATTTTGGCGATGAAATCTTTTTTAGATTGACCACCTAT
Source organism: Bacteroidia bacterium (assembly GCA_030654175.1). Lineage (GTDB taxonomy): Bacteria > Bacteroidota > Bacteroidia > 2-12-FULL-35-15 > 2-12-FULL-35-15 > 2-12-FULL-35-15. The sequence goes on along the minus strand of JAURXZ010000006.1, from coordinate 213,568 downwards.
TGCTTCTTCAACATTTGCACCAATAGATGTACCGCTTCTTAATAATTGTTTAGATAATACAAACTCTTTTTTATCTGCTTGTAAATATTTATAAGCATTCACAATTCTAATTGCAAATGCAAAACTCTTTTGTTGTATAATATTCTCTTTCATACTAAATTTTTAAATTCTAAATTTTTAATTCTTAATTTTTAATTGAAACATTTGCGCCTTCAAAAAGATTAATAAATCCATTTGTTATAATTATATCACCTTCTTTTAATCCACTTGATACAACAACTTTATTTTTTATCCGTTGAGAAATAGTTATATCATGTAAAACAGCCTTTCCATTTTCTACTTTATAAATCCGTGGTAGGCTTGCTGTGCCTGCAACTGCTGAAGCTGGAATTACAATTCCCGATTTTTGTTTGTCACTTTTAAAATTCACTTTGCCAAACATTCCGGATTTTATTTTTAGATCTGATGTGTTGCTAACAATTAGCTGAACAGGGAAACTATTACCCATATTAGCTTTGCTGCCTATCATAGTTATTTTTCCGGATAATAAAATATCAGGATACGCATCTGCAATAATTGCGAATGGTTGATTTAATTGAAAAAGGCCCAGATCATTTTCCGAAACATTTACGGTAAATTTCAAATTGGCAATATCTGTTATTTGAAGCAATGGTACTCCGGGTGCTGCAAATGCTCCCTCCTCACTGAGTTTGGCAGTAACAACTCCGTTAAAGGGAGCCTTGATTGATGTTTTATTAATTTGTTCGCGTATAGTGGTGCTTTGTACTTTAGCCGATTTTAAACCTAATTCAGCTTTCTCCAATTGAACACCTTGTATGGCGTCAGCATTAGCTAAAATTGTGAAACGTTTTACATCAGCCTCAAGTCCTTCAATCTGGACTTCTGCGGTTTGCAATTGCAGTTTCAATAATGAATTATCTAACTGAATTAACGTTTGACCTTTTGTTACGTTGCTTCCCAGATCAACCAAAACTTCATTGATCTTACCTTGTATCTCGGCACTTAATTTAGTTTCCTTGTTAGGCTCGAATGTCCCTGAAAGTGGAATTTCAGCACCAATAAATTCAATCTGGATCGTGTCTGCAATAACGTTGATTGCTTCCTCTTTATCATATTGATAAACTTTATCTTTTACGATCTCCTTATTAGTTTTCAATTTAATTACCACGATTGCAATTAATGCCAATGGAATAATGATGTATAATATCTTTTTCATAATTTATTTTTATTTACTTTATTGATAATTCAAACTGTTAATTTTTAAATGATAAATTTCCTGATACTTTTTTGAGTTCCAGATCGGCCTTCATTAAATCTACTAAAGCCGACAAATAATTCTGTTGTGCTTCTTTTTGTGCATTGTCTGAAAGTAAAATATCTGTTAATGTGGCAACACCTTCCTTTTGCTGAATAAGAGTTTTTGAATAAATAGTTTCTGCTAATTCCAATTGAGATTTTGAATTGGACAGATTGGAAACCGCAACGTCATATTGCATTTGTGTGTTTTCAATTTGAACGTTTTGTTTCTCATTTAATAATTCCACACGAAGTGAATTTTGTTTTATCTCTTCTTTCTTTTGGAATATTTTGTGTTCCAATGAAGTCCCTGAAAATATTAGCCATGTCATTTTTACACCTGCAAATCCAATTGGATAAAATTTGAAAAAATCATTTGCTCCACTATAGTTTCCATAACCTGTTGTTCCATAAGAACCATAAAGCGAGAAAGAGGGGAGATGTGATAATTTTAATGTTTGCAATTCTGATTTTAAAAGCAATTGCTTAGTGTTTGATAATGTAATGTCGGAGGTTGGTTTAGTGGAGTACTTTGCTTCTTCCGAAATTGGGGTAAAGGTTTCTTCAATTGCAATTGATTGGGATACTGCAATTCCCAATTGGATTTTTAATAAATTTAATAGTTGTTGATATTGTGTATTAGCTTTACTTAATTGTGTGTTAAGTTGACTTTGCTGAAGTTTAATTTTGTCAACATCTGTTCCTTTAGCCATTTGTTGTGAATAAAGCAATTTGATATTGCTGTGCAATTTTTCGCTATTGCTAATGCTGTTTTTTATAAACAAAATTTGATTGGATACGATTTGTGCATTGTAATACAAATTGGATATTTCAAAAATTACCTGTTCTTCGGTTTGTTGAAATTGTATCTGACTTAATTCCTTTGCTCTTTTGGAAACTGTAATTGCTCCAATTGCCTGAGGATTATACAAAGGCACATCTATAGTTAGGTTTGCATTTAAGTTATGCGGCACACCAAATTGCGCTTCTTTATATACCCCGGCAGGACCGTTAAAAACTGAGGCCGGTAACAACTGATAGGGCAGATCGGTATAATATCGATAATCTGCATTTCCATATAATTTAGGTATTAAACCACCCTTAGCTTCTTTGTTCCTCTCATCAGAAATCTCTATATCGCTTTGTGCAATTTGTAATGTTTTATTATGCAGCAGTGCGGAATCAATACAATTTTTCAGCGATAGGTTCTGAGCTTTTGCATTTAATGTAAAAATCAATATTGTGAAAACCAATATGGATTTTAATTTTGTTAAGTGAGCGTTTACTAACATGATTGGGCAAATTTTTTTAGAATTAATTAAGTTTTCGTTGTTTATTCATCCTTGTATTTAGAATCGATTTTATGGTAAAAGGTTTAATCAAATGAATACCTCGAGGCTCTGCCTCTGGGTATTCATTTGATTAAATCATGCAATTGTTATTTCAGCTGTTTTGGTTTGATCAATTTCTTTATTACAGATATCCCATAATTGATACCCCCCCGATAAGTTTAAAATCTTTTTGTATCCGTTTTGTTTTAATATCTGTTGAGCCAAATATCCTCTCACTCCGCCAAGACAATAAACATATATGTTTTTGTTTAGATCCAACTCACTTATCCTGTCTCTTAGTTCATCTATTGGAATATTAATTGCATTTGGAATGAAGCCTTTGTCAAATTCCTCTTTACTTCTGATGTCTAATAATATATCGCTATCTGAAATAGTGGCAACCTGGTCCCAGTAGAAAACTTTTAATTTCTCTTGTAAAATATTCTCTGCAACAAATCCAACCATATTTACCGGATCTTTAGCCGATGAGTAAGGAGGGGCGTATGCGTGCTCAAATTCTGTTAATTCATAAATGTTGCTGTTTCTTTTTATAACGGACGACAATACATCTATTCGTTTATCTACACCATCATAACCCGCTATTTGTGCACTTAATAAGCGACCATCTTTGGGAGAGAAAGCAATTTGAATACTCATTTCCTGCGCGCCCGGATAATAACCTGCATGTGATCCGCTGTATGTTGTGGATACAATATGTTTTATTTCTGCTTTCGTAAGGTGCTTCGAGGCAGTTCCTGCGGTGGCAACAGTCATATCAAACACCTTGACAATAGCGGTATTGATAGCACCGTTATATTTTTGAACATTACCCGATACAATGTTATTAGCACATATACGCCCTTGCTTGTTTGCCGGGCCGGCAAGGTATGTATTCATGGATTGATTTGTAATTGGATTTTTAAATTCTATCGCATCTCCAACTGCATAAATATCCGGGTCGGATGTTTGTAAATATTCATTAACCCATATTCCTTTTGCATCTCCGATTTTAAGTCCGGCTTTGATTGGCAATCGGGTATCAGGTTTTACACCAATTGAGAGGATCACTATATCGGCAGTTATTTCATCTCCACTTTTTAATAAAACATTTAGTTTAGAATTGTTTTTCTCGAATGCGGTAACAGCAGAATTGAGAAGCAAATTAACACCTTTGGAGCGTATGTGTTGTTGAACAATAGCCGCAATCGGAAAATCTAATGGTGCTAATATCTGGTTTCCCATTTCTATAACCGTAATATCCATCCCTAGGCTATGTAAATTTTCGGCCATTTCCAGCCCTATAAATCCGGCCCCGATAATTACAGCTTTCTTTACATTTTTTTGTTGTACAAATTCTTTAATATGATCGGTATCATTCACATTTCGGAGTGTGAATATTCCTTCATTAGTTATGCCGGGCAAAGGAGGACGAATAGGATCAGCACCGGGTGATAGTACTAATTTATCATAGTTCTCCTCATATTCCTTTCCTGTAATTTGGTTTTTAGCTGTTACTGTTTTTGATGCGGGGTTAATGGCTAGTACTTCAGTCATTGTCCTTACATCAATGTTAAATCTTTTATTAAATGCGGATGCTGTTTGAATCAATAAAGCGTTTCGGTCTTTAATTACATCACCTATATAATAAGGCAGGCCACAATTGGCATAAGATATATATTCTCCTTTTTCGAACATTATAATTTCGGCATGCTCGTCTAATCTTCTAAGTCTTGCTGCAGTGCTGGCTCCGCCTGCTACTGCTCCTATTATTATATATTTCATTTTTATGGTTATATTGATTTAAGAACAAACGTACTCATATCAGAACTTATAATCAGTAACATAGGTTACATTACAAAGTAAATATCATAATGTGCATTCTTGTATTATTCAAAGTACTGATTAAATAGAACAAAAGAGTTTTCTATTTCTTTAAATATAGCCTGATTATCACTTTCATTTTTTGATTTATTAAATTTATCCACCATATCAATATAAGGTAAAAGCCACTTGTGCAACTCGTCATGAGCCTTTCCTTTCATGGTGCAATTTGAGGTTAACAGATCAACGTTTTTCTGCAGACCGGCTCCAAGTATAGCGTAGTCGTTCAGATTTTTATTGTTTGCTTCAGAAAACAGCTTTACATCTGATTGCATATTTGTAATGTACTTCATCATTTCAACTTCTATTTTCCACTTATGACCATTATTTAATTCAATGGAAGCGCCTTCATTATGATGGTGTTCGGTTTCCGTGGACGCTGATATGGGCTCTTGCTGGGCCTTTACGGTTTCATTGTTTTCTTTCGTAATTGGATCACTGCAACCGTAAGCCATGCTTATGCATGCCACAACAGTTATTATTATTTGTTTTTTCATTGTTTTTTTTTGTTTTTTTGTTTTTTTATTTCGTATTAATTGTATTTTTTTTGTGTTATAAAAAACCAAGAAATTGATGCAAATGCACCTGTAATGGCGATGCGTGAAATCATGGCTGTGATTGTTTTCTGCTCATAAATGCCTCCTGTATTCGCGTGAATTAATAAACCTGCAAAACTTACGATAAGAATCAAAGTTGTAATTAAGATCAATTTTGTGGACCATTTCTTTTCGCTAAATAAACCATAAGCTGCAATCAGGTAAAGGAATCCGGCAATAAAATTGGAGAGGACAACAAATAATACATAATTACCTTCTTTCTCTCGTATTCCGAATAGATCAAATAGTACCGAGGTACTCATGAAAAGAGTTACCATTGCAAATAGAGTTATTAAAACTGCCGATGATCTTAAAATAATGGTTTTCATTGGGTTTGTTATTTTTGCTTAACCTCTATCAATTTTAATATTCCATTTAATACTTTGCTACCGTCTTTTATCAGATCAGATTTATGGCCTGTTAATTTCCATTTTAGAACTGTAATTCTCATGCCTCCCATAATAATTGTTGCTGTTGTAGAAACACCAATAGCTTTAGTGAAAGTCCCATTCGCCTGGCCTTTTTTAATAATGTTTTCGATATGATTTTGATTTACTTGTATCATAGAAGAAACTGTATTTGATAATTCCTTATTAAATTGAAAAATACTTTCCGAAAAAATAACACTTACAATTGAAGGCTTTTTAACAAATGTATTTAATTGGGATTCGAAAATTTCTTTCAATAGTTCTGATGGACTTGTATTGGTTTTGGAGAGGATAACTTCAAGCCTCTTTTTCATATTTTCAATAAAATAGGTAAGTAAACCAAGTAAAATTTCATTTTTGCTTTTAAAGTGACGGTACAATGCGGCTTCCGATAGATTTAAATCAGAGGAAAGTGTTTTTATCGTTAAATCCTGGATACCATGTTCATCAATCCTTTTTGTGGCAGCTTCTATGATTTCTATTTGTCGTTCTGTGAATTTTTTATTTTCCATCGTTATTTTTTTTGTAAAAAATGACTACCTGAATACTATTTTAAACTGCAACTTAAAAAGTCATGGAAGACCTATTATCAGTAAATATGGAATGATTCAGTTTTTGTTTTTTTGTTTTGTTTGAATTAAAGTAAGTGAGTGTTCGCTTACAAAAGTAGATTGTTTTATTTAAATAAGCAAGTTTTCTAAAAAAAAAATAAAATTTGTTGGGAATTACTTGCAAGAAGAGTTATAGCGGTCTTGCCGGAAGGGTATAAGTTACCCGGAAACAGAAAAAACAATAGCTTTAAAAGCCATTGTTTTGTGTGATTTTAGCATCACTGATTAATAATAGTGTCCTTAGGAAAGACTAATGGAAAGAATAAAAAGAAATTTCTATTTATCTAAATCTTCAAAATTCACATCAGAAAAACTGTTGTCAGTTTTTGGTGATTCAGATGTTGATACTTCTTCCTGTGTAGCAGTTTCAGAGGAAGCAACTTCAATAGGAGAAATTGATTTAATGTGCTCGATTACCTCAGCAAAACCTTCCGTAAATTTTTCAAAATCTTCTTTGTACAAAAACAACTTATGTTTTTCATAAAAGAACTTACCATCATCGCCAAAACGCTTTTTGCTTTCAGTAATTGTTAGGTAATAGTCATTTCCCCTGGTGCTTTTTACATCAAAGAAATAGGTTCTTTTCCCCGCTCTTACAGCTTTAGAGAATATTTCTTCTCTTTCTACTCCGTTTTTTTCAAATCCTTCTTCCATCCTAATAACTGAAATTGTTGGTTTTTATATAAATTCTTTGGCAAATATTTAAAATATAAAAACAAAAAACAAGGCTTGTTAATAACTTTTCATTAATATTAACTATGAGTTTTTGTCTACGAACTGCTTAAATAAGCGTATGAATAGTTTAATTGTTGCGATTTTTGGGGATTTATTATAAAGAACTCCAATATTGGGGTTTCCATCCCGCATCTGCTTATTGGGTAAGTTTTTTGTGGTATTTAATACCATTTTACAGCTGAATATTGCAGCCTGTTTATGTTCTTATCTTCTAGGCCATCAACTCTTCTTCCAATTGTTGCATTTTAAAAAGCTCGTAATAGCTTCCTTTTTTGTTTATCAATTCACGATGATTTCCCTGTTCAATGATTTGTCCCTGGTCAAGAACAATTATAGTATCTGAATTTTTAACGGAGGATACGCGGTGACTGATGATAACAGAGGTTTTACCTGCCATTAGTTTTTTTAAATTGTTGAGGATTTTTTCTTCTGTTTCGGTGTCGATAGCCGAAAGGCAATCATCAAAGATCAATAATTGTGGTTGTTTAATAATCGCCCGGGCAATGGAAATACGTTGTTTTTGTCCACCTGATAGTGTGATTCCGCGTTCACCAACAATGGTTTCAAATTTTAAAGGGAAATCCATAATATTATCATAAATCGCAGCGTTTTTTGCGGCTTCTTCTATTGCTATATTATCTTTCTGATCCATCGAAAAGCCAATATTGTTGGAGATAGTATCCGAAAACAAAAACACTTCCTGCGGCACATAGCCGGTTTGCGAGCGCAATTCAAATAAATTGATGTTTTTAATATTTTTATTGTCTATCACTATTTCACCTGAATTTACATCATATAACCTGCAAATGAGATTTGCAATAGTTGATTTGCCCGATCCTGTGCGACCAATAATAGCTACAGAACTTCCTTTTTTGATGCTGAATGATATGTTATTCAAAGCCTGTATACCTGAATCGGGATAGGTAAAGCTTACATTTTTAAATTCAATGTCACCTTCAATTTTACCTGAAATACCATTTGAATTATAAATTTCAGGTTGTGTTTGTAAAAACTCATTGATCCTTGTTTGCGACACAGCGGCACGCTGAATAAGTGATGTTACCCAGCCCAGGGATGCAATCGGCCATGTTAAAGCATTTACGTATAAAATAAATTCAACAATATTTCCAAAACTTATTTTACCTTCAATAGCAAGCCTGCCACCAATATAAACAATAAATATATTACTCAAACCGATCAATAATATCATAATGGGTTGAAATAGTGATTCTGTTTTTACCAGGCCCATAGTACGTTTGCGGTATTCAGCACTCTGTTCTTCAAATTTCTGTACCGAAAAATCCTCCCGCCCGAAGGTTTTTAACACACGAATACCGGAAAATGCTTCCTGTGCATGTGTGGTGATATCTGATAACGTTTCTTGAATTAAAGTTCCCTTTTTATTGATCGTATAACTAACGATATAAATTGCAAATGCCAGTAAAGGTAATGGGATCAGCACATACAAGGTAAGTTGGGCATTTACATGAAGCATTGCCGTTATCGTTAATATAAACCGAAAAAGAGTATTTAAAATATACATTACCGCAGGGCCAATATACATCCGCACACGTCCCACATCTTCGCTGATACGGTTCATCATATCACCGGTGTTGTTGCGTTTATAAAAAGCCACATCCAGTTGTTGATATTTCGCATAAATTTCATTTTTGAGGTCGTATTCAACCAGCCGCGACATCACAATAATTGTTTGTCGGGTAAAAAATAAAAACACTCCGCTCAAAAGGGCTAATCCAAGTATTATTGCGGCATATCGCACTAATTCACTGATTAAAAAATCTTTATCAGGGTTGTTTATATTGTTACGAATAAAGTCAACCGCTTGTCCTGCATAGATAAAACCATCAACTGCGAAATAATTTGAAATACCAACGAATAAAACACCCAATAACAGCCGCCATTTGTATTTTAAAAAGTATTTGTTTAAATAGATGAGAGATTTCATTATTATAGCTTGTGTAGCTTATATTCAGCCAGTTAAAGTAAATTAAAGAGGGAAACCGTATCTTGGTGCTTAATTAACTTTAAGCAACCGTGCTTCAACTCGGAAAATTAATATAATTTTGTGCCGGAAATAAAATGCAGGTGATATGGTTTAGTAGCCTCAAAAATACTAAATAAAATAAACACTTTAAACAAATAAATAATGATAGAAGTTTTAGATATTAAAAATTCGTCATTGGCTGAAAATCCTGTGATTGGGCAAATGACCTTGAATAATCATGAACAAGTTTTGTTTTGTAATGATAATGAAACCGGATTAAAAGCAATTGTAGCGATACACAATACTGTTCTTGGACCAAGTCTTGGCGGTACCCGCATGTGGACCTATAAGAATGAAATGGAAGCACTTACGGATGCATTGCGCCTTTCCCGCGGTATGACCTATAAATCATCTGTTGCCGGTTTAAACCTGGGTGGTGGAAAAGCTGTAATCATAGGTGATTCAAAAACACAAAAAAGTGAAGCATTGATGCGCAGGTTTGGTAAATTTATCAATAGCCTTGCAGGTAAATACATTACTGCCGAGGATGTTGGTATTTCTACAAAAGACATGGAGTACATTAAAATGGAAACTGATTTTGTTACCGGTTTGCCCGAAAATATGGGTGGAAGTGGTGATCCTTCTCCGGTTACAGCTTATGGTGTATATATTGCAATGAAAGCATCCGCTCATGAAAAATGGGGGAACGAAAGTTTATCAGGTAAAAAAATAGTAGTACAAGGGATTGGACATGTTGGCGAAAGCCTTGTTCACTACCTGGTAAAAGATGGTGCTAAAGTTTTTATTAATGATATCAATGAAACACGTTTAAAGGCAGTTGCAAAAGAAACAGGTGCCGAAGTTATTTCTGCTGAAATGGTGTACGATATGGAAATGGATATTTATGCTCCATGTGCCCTTGGTGCAACCGTAAATACAGATACATTAAATCGTTTAAAATGTTCCATTATTTGCGGATCGGCAAACAATCAATTGGCCGATGAAAACGTACATGGCAAAATGGTTATTGAAAAAGGGATTTTATATGCTCCCGATTTTGTAGTAAATGCAGGCGGTATCATTAATGTTTATTATGAACTGGAAGGTTATAACCGTGAGCGTGCATTGGCTCATGCCGAAAAAATTTATCAGACAACGTTGAATATTTTTAAAGTAGCCAAGGAACAAAACATTCCTACGTATATGGCTGCTAATCGTCTTGCTGAAAAACGTATTGCTGATATTGGTAAGGTTAAATTAGGTTTTTAGTTGATAGTTTTTAGTTGTTAGTTCGAAGCAACAGGTTCCCCTGGAATTTTTTTCTGAGCATTAGCCGAAGGGTGTTGACAGTGAGATAGTGATAATAGGATGCTTAAAATTCGTAAATTAGTAAAGATTTGTAATTCAAAGTAGGGAATGTTAAACAGAAGGTATTTAAGAATAAAAGTAATGCAGGCGTTGTATGCGTTTTTTCAATCCGATAATAAGGATCTGCCAAAAGGTGAGCGCGATCTTTTTACAGGCATAGATAAAATTTATGATCTCTATATATACCAGTTAGCTTTTCTTGTAGAATTACATCACGTAGCTACTGTATTGAGTGAAGAGGCTAAGAACAAAAGGCTTCCGACCAGCAACGATCTGAATCCGAATCTGAAATTTATTGAGAATAAATTTATTTTGCAACTTGTAGAAAATATTCATTTGAAGCGCGAAATGAATAACAGGAGAATCAGCTGGTCTAACGAGTTTGAACTGGTAAAAAAAATATTCAACAATATTAAGGCAAGTGAAGAGTATGATAATTATATGAATGTTTCTGATGATTCATATAAAACACATCTTGATTTTGCCATTGAAGTGTTCAAAGAGCACATGGCTGACTTTGAATTGCTGAACCATTTTTACGAGGAAAGAAACTTGCATTGGGGAGATGATATTTATCTTGTAAATCCAATGGTTGTAAAAACAATTGAGTCATTTAAAGAAAATTCAACCCCTGATTTTGCTTTGTTACCTCTTTATAAAGATAGAGAAGAAGATGAGCAGTTTATAAAGGACCTGTTTCGTCAAACGGTTATGCAGTATGATGAAACAAAAAAATTAATTGGTGATAAAACAAAAAACTGGGAAGTAGAACGTATTGCAATGATGGATGTTTTACTCATGCAGATGGCTATTACTGAAATATTATATTTTTCAAATATCCCGGTTAAAGTTTCATTGAATGAGTTTATTGAAATATCAAAGATATACAGTACACCTAAAAGTAAACTTTTTATTAATGGTATTTTGGATAAACTCCTTATCGATTTTAAAGCGGAGAAGAAATTGAATAAAATTGGTAGAGGATTAATGGAGTAGAAAGCGATGTGCTGATTTGAAAATGTGCCGATGTGACAATTAAAAAACAGAAAAATTTATGCAAGTTCGTAATTCGTTTAAAAATTAAAATGAAAACAAATTCAATTGTAAATCTTATAATGGTAGCACTGCTGATTATTACAGCAGCTTGTAATCAGGAAGCAAAAAAAGAAAGCGAAACGGATATTTCAACTGATGTGATCAATGTCCCATCTACAGCATCCGGTGTGCCTGTTGAAGCAGGTTCGGCACCTGTTATTACATTTTCAGAAGAAAAACATGATTTTGGAAGTGTTACACAAGGTGAAAAAGTATCCTATTCTTTTATTTTTAAAAATACCGGAGGCTCCGATATCGTTATTTCTTCGGCACAAGGTAGCTGCGGATGTACTGTTCCTACTTATTCAAAACAACCGGTAAAAGCAGGACAAGAAGGTAAAATTGACGTGGTATTTGACAGTGAAGGCAAGTCCGGATTGGTAGAAAAAACAATAACCTTGGTGACCAATTGTAATCCGAGCACAAAAACTTTAACCATCAGTGCGTCCATTATTGTTCCGGAGAAATAGATGTGCTGATGTGCTAATTTACCGATATGCTGATTTGAAAATGATAAACTAACAACCAACAACCAACAACTAAAAACCAATAACTAAACAAAAAACGATGAATCCAACAAGTATTTTATTAATGACAGGCGGTCAAGCCGGAGGATTAGGACAATTTATTCCTTTAATTTTAATTATTGTAGTATTTTATTTTTTTATGATCCGTCCTCAATTAAAAAAATCAAAAGATCAAAAAAAATTCCGTGCTAATATTGCAAAAGGTGATAAAATCGTTACTATTGGCGGGATTCACGGAAAAATCATAGATGTTCAGGATACTACTTTTATTATTGAAGTAGAAGGTGGGCACAAACTAAAAATTGAGAAGAGTGCAGTTTCTATGGATTCATCCACAATGATCGGTGCAGAACAAAAATAAATAACCGTGGTTTCTCCTAAGCTCCTTGAAGGGGAGCTTAGGAGGAAACTACGTACCACGATGCCGCCTGGGTGGCCTGTGGATTGGTTCTCCCTGCCTTAGGGAGAGCATGGTGGACTTAATTTAGAAAGACGTATGAAGATACCATTTTTTAAAAATAGTTCTGATACTCCTGAAAAAGAAGGCATCCGCTTAAACAGGCGGGTGGTGACTTTTTTATTTTGTTTATTAGTATCGGCATTTTTTTGGCTCACAATGTCTCTTTCAAAAGATTATACGATTGAACTTAACTTCCCGGTAAGTTATATTAACCTGCCTTCTGATAAAGTAATTTCCAACAATCTACCCGAAACCATTAACATTGACGTTAAATCAAACGGGTTCAATTTGTTGATCTACAAGCTTAAACGGAAAAAAGAAACGGTTTTGATTGATGTTAAGGATTCAAAATCATTAAGAATAAAAAATCACAACTACCTGCTTACCAATTCCAGGATCGATAAAGTTACTTCACAATTTGATGATATAAAAGTTGTTAAGATCTACCCCGATACTATATTTCTGAATTTCAGTAAAAAAATAACTAAAACGGTACCCGTAAAAGCAAATTTAAAACTTGACTTTGACAAGCTTTATCAACAGACCGATTCAGTTAAGCTAAGCCCTGCTTTTATTAAAATTTCAGGGGCAGCCGACCTAATTGAAAAAATTAAATATGTTGAAACTGAACCGGTGTATTTAAAAAATATCACCGATTCCCTTTCTCTAAAAATCAACATTTTAAAAACACCTGCGTTAAAATTGATCGACCTTTCACAAACTTCGGTGCAGGCAACGGTGAATGTTACTAAATTTACCGAAGCAACCATCGAATTACCTATTGAAGTGGAAAATTTACCGTCAGGTTATGTGCTTAAGCTCTTTCCGGATAAAGTATCAGTAAAATATAATGTTGCCTTTGAGAATTACGAGAAAATTAATGCTTTGCAGTTCCGTGCAGTGGTTGATTATTTAAAAATTGAACCGGGAAGTAATAAACTTAAAGTTCAGTTAATGAAATATCCTTCTGAAATCAGGTCTGTTAAAATGAATCCTGAAAAAGTGGAATATATTATTCGCAAATAATGTTAATGAATACAAGAAAATTGAATTTGAAATTTTCATTATAATCTGACGTACCAATGCAGCATAAAAAAATTATATTAAGTCTCATACTCTTTATAGGCTGTAGCCTACCGGCATTATATGCCCAAAAAACGATACTTGCCTCAGGTGGTAACATATCGGGGACTGATGGCTCGGTGAGCTATTCTGTCGGGCAGGTTGTTTACACCACTGCAAGTGGAACGAATGGTTCTGTAGCGCAAGGAGTACAGCAGCCCTACGAAATTTCAATTGTATCAGGTATTGCAGAAGCTAAAGCGGTAAACCTTTTGTGCTCGGCATATCCAAATCCAACAATTGATTATGTGAAACTGAAAGTAGACGATTACAAAATTGAAGATCTGAATTATCAACTTTACGATATCAGTTCTAAACTTATAGAAAGTAAAAAAGTAAGTGCTGCTGAAACAATTATTTCAATGGAAAACCTTGTTCCTGCTACTTATTTTATTAAAGTGATCCAAAACAATAGAGAGATGAAAATATTTAAGATCATTAAAAATTAATAAACACTCAAATCCATGAAAAAAGTAATTCTATTTTTCACAACAGTTTTAATTTTTAGCTTTCAACTTTTAACTTTCAACTCCTTCGCCCAGGCGCCTCAAAAAATGAGTTATCAGGCCGTTATCCGCAACAGTGGTGATGCTTTAGTTACTTCAACTGTTATAGGTATGCAAATAAGCATTTTGCAGGGTTCATCAACAGGAACTCCTGTATATGTTGAAACACAGACCCCAACAACCAATGTGAATGGTTTGGTGAGTATTGAAATAGGAGGGGGGACAGGGTTTGATGCTATCAATTGGGCAAACGGACCGTATTTTATAAAAACTGAAACCGACATCACAGGAGGAACTAATTACAGCATTTCCGGAACAAGCCAGTTATTAAGTATCCCTTATGCTTTGCATGCGAAAACTGCTGATTCCCTCTTAGGCACAATCACTGAAACAGATCCTGTTTTTACTGCCTGGGATAAAAGTACAGGTATTACAATTCCTGCTTCACAGATCAGCGACTTTCAAACAAGTGTAACTAATAACACAGAAGTGTTAGCTAATACTGCAAAAAACTCTTATCCGGCCGTTGATTCAATTAAGCTGGCAGGTATTGCAGCTGGTGCCGAAGTGAATGTAAATGCCGACTGGAATGCTACAAGTGGTGATGCACAAATATTAAATAAACCTGCCGGAAATAATGCCGGAGATATGCAATACTGGAATGGTACAGCATGGGTTATGATACCTGTTGGCATACCCGGCCAATATTTACAGCTTAACACTGCAAACATACCTGCATGGTTAGGAGCCACCTATCCAACTCTTACAACCACAGTAGTATCTGCCATTACAAATGTTTCGGCTACAAGTGGTGGAAATATTACCAGCGATGGAGGTGGGGAAATTACCGTACGTGGCGTATGCTGGAGCACATCTCCAAATCCAACAACAGCTGATATTAAAACCACTAATGGTGCAGGTACTGGAACATTTACAAGCAATATAACAGGACTTGCTGTAGGCACCACTTATTATGTACGGGCTTATGCTATCAGCATTGCCGGTACCATGTATGGCAACCAGGAAAGTTTTACAACTGTGGCTGTACTTGCAACGCTAACTACCACCGCAGTATCCGGAGTAAGCCTAAGCGCTGAAGCTAGTGGGGGTAATATAACAAATGATGGTGGTGCAGCAGTTACAGCAAGAGGTGTATGCTGGAGCATATCTACAAATCCAACAATAGTTGACAATATAACAACGGACGGTACCGGAGCAGGAATATTTACAAGCTCAATGGCTGGCTTAACAGTTGGCACCATTTATTATGTAAGAGCTTATGCCACTAATAGTATAGGGACCGCTTATGGAAATGAGCTAAGTTTTACAGCT
Source organism: Bacteroidia bacterium (assembly GCA_030654175.1). GTDB lineage: Bacteria > Bacteroidota > Bacteroidia > 2-12-FULL-35-15 > 2-12-FULL-35-15 > 2-12-FULL-35-15. The sequence continues at coordinate 198,254 of JAURXZ010000006.1, read as the reverse complement.
GGAATTGGAGCGAGCCATCAGGGAGGTATTGTTGCCTACGTTTTACAATCTGGTGACCCTGGTTATGATGCAAACGTACCACATGGATTAATAGCTGCACCAAGCGACCAAAGTTCTAGCATACAGTGGAACAATGGAACCAATACAATAACGGGAGCAACAGCAACAGCATTAGGCACAGGAAATGCAAATACAAACACGATTGTTGCCAGTCAGGGAGCAGGAACCTATGCGGCTCAATTGTGTAATGATTTAGTATTGAACAGTTACAGTGACTGGTATTTACCAAGTAAAGATGAATTGAACATTCTTTGTTTAAACAATTTAGAAATAGGCGGTTTTATGGGCAGCTATTATTGGACATCCAGTGAAGCTGATCAAAACTATGTTTGGATCCAAGTAGGTAATGGTGTGATGCAAACCGTGAACACTAAACCAAATGGCTTTAGAGTTCGTGCTATTCGTTCTTTTTAACTATTATTATTAAATCGGTAAAGCAGAAATTACTACCTTTATTCAGAAGGTTAAGAAGCAGAAAGAACAACGAAAAGAAATCAAAAAATCACCTTCAGCTTTAAAATATATAATTCAAAAAAATAAAAAATAATTCTAATAAAAAATGAAATACAAACGCATTCTTTTAAAATTAAGTGGTGAATCTTTAATGGGTAAAAAACAATTTGGTATTGATCACGAACGTTTAAGTGAATATGCCGAACAGATCAAGGAAATTTCAGAAATGGGAATTCAAGTGGCTGTTGTAATTGGTGGTGGAAATATTTTCAGAGGGATACAAGCTGCTGAAGGCGGTATGGACCGTGTGCAAGGCGACTATATGGGAATGCTTGCTACGGTTATTAATTCAATGGCTTTACAATCTGCATTGGAAGCAATTAAGGTAGAAACCAGACTTCAATCGGCAATTAAAATGGAACAGATCTGTGAGCATTTTATTCGCAGACGTGCAGTTCGCCATCTTGAAAAACATCGTGTGGTGATTTTTGGTGCCGGTACCGGAAACCCTTATTTTACAACTGATACAGCAGCAACCTTACGTGCCATTGAAATTGAAGCGGATATCATTTTGAAAGGAACCCGCGTTGATGGTATTTATACTGCCGATCCTGAAAAAGATAAAACCGCCACAAAATACGAGACCATTACTTTTAGTGAGGTATATGAAAAAGGCCTGGAAATAATGGATATGACAGCCTTTACACTTTGTAATGAAAATAAATTACCCATCATTATTTTTGATATGAACAAGCCCGGAAATCTAAAAAGAATAATAGAAGGTAATAAAGTTGGTACCTTGGTGGAGTTTTAATAAAGTACAATTCAAAAATTTGATGATTTTGTAAATTGAAAATCAATTACATTTACATCTTCAAATTGGTTAAAAAAAGGACGCAAAAATCATCACATTTTCAAATCATCAAATTATCAAATTAAAGATTATGAACGAAGACATTCAATTTATATTAGACGATACCAAAGAACAAATGGAGAAATGCCTTTCGCATTTGGAAGCTGAATTAGTGAAGGTACGTGCAGGAAAAGCAAGTCCAACTATGCTTGAATCAATATTGGTAGATTATTATGGTTCTAAAACACCATTGAATCAGGTTGCAAGTATCAATACAGCAGATGCACGGACATTGGTAATTCAACCTTGGGAAAAAGCAACGCTAACTCCAATTGAAAAAGCGATAATGGCCGCTAACCTTGGCTTAAATCCACAAAATGATGGTGTATTAATTCGCATTTTAGTTCCGGCTTTAACCGAAGAGCGCAGAAAAGATCTGGTAAAAAAAGCAAAATCAGAAGCTGAAAATGCAAAAGTGAGCATCCGCACTATCCGTAAAGAAGCCAACGAAGAATTAAAAAAATTGCTAAAAAATAATGTTCCTGAAGATGAAATAAAAGAGAGCGAAGTAAAGGTACAACAGCTTACTGATGGCTTTGTTGTGAAATGCGATAAACATCTTGAAATTAAAGAAAAAGAAATTATGACTGTATAATCAACACTATTTATATATCATAAAGATAAAGACTATACACCCATATTTTTACTCCTGATATTTTGCGAAAATGTGATTCGAACTTGTGTCGGATCACATTTTTTTTTAATTCTAATAGATGCTACAACGTCTACTTTTATAAAGTCCGATTTTTAGGAGGGGGTACAAATATTTTTAAGTCAACGAAAGACTGTCTGCCGAGAAATTTATGAAAGAATGATGAACTGAAAAATTTGCAGTCTGCTGTGGAAATGCGTTAGAAAAATAAGTCAGTATGTCAATCGTGCGCAAGCAAACGCAATAAAAGCCTGAAATGGCCGTTATGCAAAAATGAAATTGCCCTTTCTCTTGATTTTATGCCATTTGTCCTTGCCAATATTCTGCCAATCGTTAGTTGAAAGGTCTTGGGGAATAGAATGTGGAGCAAGCACAAACAATGCTTTAGAGTCTCCGAGTCTTAATTTGAGGTATCTCTCGCCCAGGTTTAAATGGTCGAATGAAGAAGACCCTGGTAAATTCAAAAAAAATGCACGTTTAATGTTTGAATTAATATACACTCCTCCATTAAAAGTGTTGTGTACGGGTTTAAATGTACAATATCGTTTTTTGAATTATAAAAGATTGAACTTAGATATATATGGGGGATATAAATTCTTTTTTATACCCGGGCCAAATTTCGAAAACATACCTTATCATCGGAAAGGAAAGAAATATATAGGGAATATAAATATAGGTTTAATATGTCAGTTCGATCTTGGTATCATATCACCTTTTATTGATATGGGAATTGATTCCATAATTACAATTGGTACACAGGTGAATTTTCGGGCTATTTACAGAAAACCGAAAAAGAGGTATGAACTGAGTAAATAAAACTGGAAAATATCCACCAAAAGCGCAGGCTTGATCAAAAAATATAACGAAAAAGAGCGACATAGTTGTAAGGCTTACCGCTCTGTGTGAGTTTGACCTGTCTACTTGCATTGGGCATAACGGTTTGCAGCTATCAGTAGTTGGCGTTTGGAACACTCAACTTTCTATACCTACAAATGGTTTTTTAAAGATACAAAACTTTATATTACCTCGTCCGCGCCAATTACTGGTAGGTGCATTTATGGGTAGGGTTTTTAATTTGTTTCTTACAAAATTTCTTGTCTTGTTTCTCTACGTACGTCTTGCCTGGATTTAAAGGTAATGACTTCTGAAACGATTCTATAGCCTTATCAGTTTCACTTAACATTTTATACGCATTACCTTTTCTCAAATATGTCCTATAAGTCGCTTCATTCCTATATATGATGATATCACTGAGCTTAATTGCTTCATTATATAAGCCACACTCTAATAAATCTCGTGCTATGACGCCCAAATCAAAGCTTGATTCCACTATTGTGTCTGAACGTAAAATTTCATTTGTCTTTTCTAGAAGAATCGATTTGAATTCTGGATGGGATTGCATAATGTGAAAACGAAGAAGTCCATTGTTCTTATTATCTCCGGAAAAATGTTTAGCAGTCGTGACAACAACCATATTTAGTGCTGGAATTACATTAATATATTGGTCGCCTCCACCTGCAGTATTGTATACTATAAAACCAGAAGGATAATTACAAATGTACCATTGATAGCCATAATGAACATCATTACCGGAAATAAAGTACTCTTTAAACGTTTTATGTAACCATGTTGTGTCAATAATTTGTTGGTTATTCCATTTGCCCTTGTTTAAGATCAACACACCCAGTTTAAGCATGTCAACAGACTTTAGGTTAAGGGATATTTCATTTTTATTATAGTGAATGTCTTTTGATGATTTTTCTGTAAAACTTCCATCTTTCCAATAAAATTCATTAATCCCAAGTGGAGCGAACAATTTTTCTTTGGCATACAAGGGTGTGGTTTTCCCTGTTGAATTTAGAATGATTCTATCAAGTATTTCCGAATGACCGCTGTTATACAGAAATATTGAATTAGGTAGGGTATCCATCTTTTGATTTAAGACAAAAGCGGCCTGATCTTTTGCTGCCACCATTTGCATAATACTATTTCTCGGGTCGGGGATTGGCGGCTGGATTTCATGCCATTCAATTCCAGAAGACATTTTCAGTATATCTGAAATTGTAATTGCTTTTTTTCTATCATCAAGATTTAAAATTTCTTCATTTTTGAAATAATTTATTACTGGTTCATTTTCTGATTTAATTAATTGCTCCTTTATTGCTATACCAATTAATAAGGCCGTTATGCTTTTCATTCCTGAGCGCATTGTCAATAAATCATTCGGTCTGGCACCGTTATAATACTTTTCAAAAACCACATTGCTGTCGTGATAAACAACAACGCTTGTCACCTCCCCATAAAATCCTTTTTTGATGTTTTTATTTAGTTTTTCAAGTTTAAGAGAATCAAGCGTGCTTTGCACTAATTTAATTTGCCCAAAAACGCTTGTCTGTGCCAGTACAATTCTAGCAGTTGTCGTAAAGAATAATATCAGTAGTCTCGTTTTCAAGATGTGATTCGGTGGTCTTTAAAACTTATGCATAACGGCAGGCTTGGCGAACATGGCCGCCTTCGTAAACGAAATTAATCAATTACCAGTGGCAAAAACAAAATAAAAAATATTTTTTTTTCCGCTGTGAAATGTTTTTGCCACGACCAATTTTCATTGCTAACTAAAATGATGAAACTGGCTATTAACGGCTATTTCGCTTAGCCAATGTTGTGTGCCGTTGTTTCTTTTTTGTCTTGTCGTTATGTTATAGTCCCAGCAGTTCGCCACATACAGAAGTCCGATTACCTACAGTTCGTCACATACGGCAGAACATTTTAATCGGATTTCATACATCTCTAAAATCAAAACAATTTAATCACCTTTTTTTCGAATTAAATTAATCTGAAAACCAATATCCTTATGTGTATCTGGCATATTTGTTTATACGAATTAAATTATTAACGTGATTTAATTTATGAACTTGAAAAATAATTACACTTTTTTTGGGGGGGCGATGTCCTATGTACACATGCTCTTTCGGATGAAATTGCTCTTACCATTTCACCTAACCCTTACTGAGGAAACAAACAAAACATATATATTGAATAAAAATTCAGATGCATATATGAAAGGATATAACAAGATGAAAAAAAGGATAAAACACTTGTAAGTTCAACTCAAACAGCGCTTTGAACACATATAATTATAGTGCTAAAGCAAATGGAGATGGGCTGGTACATACTTTGTTAAGATTATGATTCATGCGAAATCAGTTAATGAAAAGTATGTGAAAATGCAATAATGCTATTGGTCAATAAAATAAATAAATCCAAGAATATGAAATCACAATTTTCAATTTTTATATTTCTCTTAATTATCTTTGGATTGCAAACTTCCAAAGCCCAAACTGACGTAAGCGGAGCATTCTTTTCAAACACCACCTGGAATATAAGCGGCAGTCCTTACAATTTAATTGGCGATATTGGAATACCATTGGGGATTACATTGACAATTCAACCCGGTGTAAAAATTACTTACAATGGAGATTATCAAATTATAATTCAAGGAGCCATAGTTGCTAATGGAATTGATACACTACCTATCTTTTTTAATGGATGTTCAGGTGGCAATAATCCGATGCTAATGTTTAAAGGGGCTAATTTAAGTAATAGCAGTTTAAATAACCTTCAATTTTATGGTCCAAAGCCTGCAGTTCAGCTTGCAAATGAAAGTGAACAGAATGAGGATCCAATAAAAAATTCAGGAATTTTAATTATTTATAATGCTTTATTCAGCAACAGTAATGTAATAACTCATGGTTACCAAACTTCAGCCTCCTTGATTCTTAACAAAACAACCATTATTGGGAGTAGACTATGGGGAGTTTACCCCTGCACTGAGCCAATAACTTTAAAAAGCAGTTTTATTGACAATTGCATAATTAATTCCGATCCCTATAATTATGGAATTAATTTCGATAGTAGTACTGTTTCCAATTCATCATTACTGATTGGTTGCTGCGGAGCAAATATTTCTTTCAATCATTCAAAAATAATTTCTTCTGAAATAACCGAAGGATGGGGAACTCCAGTAGGTGGTCCGCTTTCAATTTCAAATAGCGAACTAGACAATGTTCCCATTAACCTGCCCACTGCTACCGTTAACATTTCAAAAAGTATAATCAATAATACTGCTTCAAACGGAATAATTTTTGGAAACGGAGCAATTGCATCTGTAAAGCAAATGGGCAATAACACTGGTATTGCTTTCGAAATAACAGGCTATTCAGGATACCAGATTGGAGGTTACGTATCTATAACTAATTCAACTATTTCTGAAAATGCTATTGGAATGAAAATATCGAATGCAAATTCGGTAGTTATGGATAGTTGCAATTTTATTAGTAATTCAGTATTCAATCTACAAAATTTGTCAAGCTCAGGAGTTACTGCAAAAAATAATTGGTGGGATACTACAAATACTGCTGCTATTGCTTCAAAAATATATGATTATTATGATAACATTAATGTCGGGCAGGTTGCCTTTAGTAATTATCTAGCTTCCCAACAGCCCGCTCCAGCCGGCTCATTTAACTCTTTAAATCTTTCGACTGGAAGTACATTTACAATTGCTGCATTAACATCAACAATTACTTCAAGTGGAACAACAACATTTTGCCAGGGTAGCAATGTTACTTTAACAGCAAGTTCAGGAAGCAGTTTCTTATGGTCAAACAATGAAACCACACAAAGCATTGTTGTTTCAAGTTCAGGAAATTACTCTGTTACTGTAACGCCTTCAATGGGCTGCTCTCAAATCTCTTCAGGAACTGATGTTGTCGTTTTCCAACAACCAGTTTTAAATGTTTCAGACCCAGCTTCAGTATGTTTTCCCAATACTGTTGATCTTACAGCAAATTCCATAACAGCCGGAAGCACTGGTGTTGGCTTATTATCGTACTGGATGGATACTAGTGCTACAAATACTTTGTTATCTCCCAATACCATTGCGACAAGCGGAACATATTATATAAAACTTACAGCCTCAGGTGGATGCCTCGATGATATTAAGCCTGTTAATACAATAATAAATTCATTACCAATAGTTGGTTTCAGTGGTTTGAATAGTGTTTTATGTTTTAATGATTCCATAAAAACGTTAACAGGATTTCCTGCTGGAGGTATATTTAGTGGCGTTGGAATAAGCAATAATAGCTTCAATCCTTCTATCGCTGGAAGCGGTATGCAACCTATCACGTATACTTATGTTGATGGAAATAACTGCTCAAATATTGATAGCCAGATAACACAGGTTTTGCCAATACCCGCAGCGCCTTCCATTTGCATGGTAACAGTAGATAACACATCAACAAATAATATTATTTATTGGGACAAGGCATCTTATACCAATGTTGATTCATTTATTGTATATCGTGAAACACTTTCTAATACCTACAAAAGAGTTGGTGCGGTTTCAATGGATTCATTGAGTTTACTAGTAGATACAGTAAGAAATTTGTATTTCCCATTTTCAGGGAATCCAAATAGCGGTACATACCGGTATAAATTACAAGTGCGAGATACATGTGGAAATTATAGCCCAATGAGTGCATACCACAATACTATTTTTATTAATCAAACTGGTGGGACTTTTACTTTTAATGATTATCAAATAGAAGGCGAAATTAGTCCCATCCCGGAGTTAAACGCTTATTATCTTTGGAGGGATAACAGTGGTTCCGGCAATTGGGCACTGGTAAATGGTGTTTCAGGCTCACAGTTAACCATTATCGATCCTGATTATTTATCGTACCCCAATGCTCGATGGCATGTTGAGACAGTGTGGAACATCAGTTGTTCACCAACAAGGGCAATCAGTACTTCAAGGTCAAATAATAAGGGACTTTCTGATGAAGTTACCTTTTCCATTTCTCCAAACCCGTATTCGGAAAACACTACCCTTAGCTATGTGTTAAATAAAACATCCGACATACGTATCGAAGTATATAATACAACTGGCCAAAAGGTGCAAACACTTGTAAATGCTTATCAAATAGCGGCCGAGTATACATATAAATTCAGTGCTAAAGCAAATGGAGATAGGGCTGGTATTTACTTTGTTAAAATTATGATTGATGGAAAGTCAGTTATAAAAAAGGTTGTGGAGCTCAATTAAAATGAAAATATATAAGACCAATCAGTAGCGTCCTAAACGTTAAAAAATAATAGAATGAATTTAAGTATCTCAATTATCTTTGAGTTGCACAAAAAAAAATTTTCTCTCAAGACAGATGCAACTTTGTTTTCTCAAATTATCTCCAAGTTAGACGGATTAAAATTTTCAAAACTTGTAAAAGAAAAGGAAACAGATAAGCATCAAAAAGGATTCAATAGCTGGACTCATTTGGTATTCATGCTCTTCTGTCAGTTTGCAAAAAGCCAATCACTACGAGACATTAGTAATGGCTTACGTTCTGCCACCGGAGGGAGTAGCGCATAATTCGTGCGAAGCACACCAATTTGTGAGCGGTCGGGATTGCAGCTCTTTTGCAGGTGGTGCTCAGCAAATTTTATTTATGCGTATTTTTTCTACGCATAAATAAAATTAACCTGCAAATGTGCTGCAATGTGTGATAGCCAAATCGTACCGCTTTTTCAGCGGTGCGTAAAAATGTGCGGTGGAGTAAAAATTTAAACTTTTGAGCGGTCGATGTGTGGTTGCAAAGAAGTCCGCCAGTTTACTTTTTTGAAAGAAAAATGATTTTAGTTTTTGATGAATTGTCGTTACGGAGAAATTTTCTGTCCGCCTTGCAGCCAACTTGTTTATGCCCCTGATTTTGTCAGGCCTATCCACCCATTTTGGGTAGGTAACCCTGATAATAGTAAAAAAACGGAACAGCCGAAAGTTACGTTATAATAAATTCAAAATTCAGTCTGCAAAAATTATAATTGTCGAACGGAAAGTTTCTGTCCGTTCGTTTTTCTTTTTTTACAATGGCACACAACGGTCAAATAGGCGATGCCGCGCATTGGCCTTTTTGAGCGTGTCGGCAAAGGTATTGCATATTTTATGTTGTGTGCCGTTGTTCTTTCTTTTCGTTAAAGTCCAAATACGCTATGGTCGTGGCACGCAGCGGTCGTAATATTTTTTTCTAAAAACGTAACGGTCGAGATACGCTATGGTCAAAATGTACAGTGGTCGTAAAACATATTTCTAAGAATTATTCTTTTACCATTAATTCTGTATTTGTCGTCCATAGTCCAAAATAGGGATTCATACAGTCCGCCTTTTTAAGCATCAAGAAAAATGGTTTATCAAATCTCATTTTCTTAGGTTTAGGTTTGTTAGAGGAAGCAGCCATTAATGCTTCACTTTCAATATCTGCGCCATTTTCATCTAAAATAAAAGCAGTTTTTTGCGAGGCTGTTTCAATATAAAATACACTTTCATTTGATTTGAAATTTTGACCTTCTAGTGCCTTGTAATTTGTTTCTATATTAAATTTGAATTTAGGAATAATTACGACATCCATCTCTTCGAATCTATATTTCCATCTTAATTTTTTATTTTGGCTTTCAACTTTTCCAATTTCAACTTTCTTACTTATTTCTTCAATAATTTCAGTCATTGAGTTGAATTTAATTTCAGACTTAAATAAAACTATCTCATGTTGCTTGTCTTTTGGTATTAACTTCAGAATAAAATTATTATCGTCTTCGTAGAAAAGAATTTCAATCATACTTGAAATGTCACGAAAACAACCAAAAGTGCCAAATGATGCAACTTTTATATTATCAAATTTTAGTTTATCTTCTACTTTTATTTCGTTATCAAAACCCTGGAGTCTAACTTCAAATGGTAATGATTTCTTAAAACTGGCTTTCGCTATTATTTTATCTCCAATTACTTCACCTTTTGCTTCATAATCTTCTGAATCCAGAACTCCGATATAAGATTTCGAATTATTTAACAATGACAAATCAGAAAATTTATCCTCAATTTGCAACGGTGTTGTTATAGTTTTTCTTATCTCGTCCCAAGCATACAAAAGTGTTACACAATAAACTGCATTTTTTTTATTAGAAATTTTGCTTTCTAATGTTGGAATAAATACAGACCTTTTGTATTCGGATAGATTACTAATTTTGGGAAATACCTTTTCTTTTGAATGTTTAACTAATGCAGTATCTTTTTTGTTCCCATAATACTCCGCTTGGTTAGCATTTTCCTCGATTATTTTTGAATTAAAGTTTTTACAACTTCCAAAAGTCATCAAAACAATTATCAGTAAAATTGTCTGCTGAGGTTTCATGTAATTTCTGTTAGCAACATCAGGGTCTAAATACATCTATGTGTTAATTAATAAATGTTTTTTAAAAATTAGTAGTCGAAAAGAACAATAGTCGAAAGATACGGTATAATAAATTCAAAATTCGATTTACAGAAATCATAATTGTCGAACGGAAAGGTTGTCCGTTCTTTTTTTTTTTACAATGGCACACAACGAACGAACCTAAAAGAAGTGCGGACTTACTTGCACTCTGCTATTCGTTACCGCAAATGTAAATTAAAAGCACAAACCAACCTTGCAAATGTTTAGAAATTAATTTATACCGCTGCGAAAAAACATTTGCAACTTGCACTTGCTCCGCATTTATTTTAGGTGGTGTTATGGGCAGTACTTCTTATTTTTTTAATTAGTTTTTCTATTACCACTTTGTATTCTTCTCTTACTCCTTTTAAGTTGTCCAATAGTTTTTCTTCCAGTTCATTAATGGCTTTTCCTTCTTGGTTCTCTCTAGAAATTTGAATTTCTCCCCAAATATAGGTTGCCCAATTATCCATGTCTTGGTCGGTCAGCTTAGGAGCAATGTTAAAATAGTCAGCAAACCATTCTGTTTTGGTAGTTATAAAATTAAATGATGCAAGTCCAAGTGCCTCAGAATAAAAGCCATCTGAACCATTCATTGATTTTGTAAATACTATGAAAAAGAAAAGGTCAGTGTTAGGATCATTAGTAAATAAACTGTCTGTAATTGATAGCATTTTATTATCGTCTGCAACAATCAGTTTTTCTTGTTTGTATATGTCTTTGTAGTAAGGGTCAATTTTTTGATCCTTGATGGCATTATTAAGTTCTTTTTGAAAAGGTGAAATAATTTCTCCAGTTAGGTCTATTATTTTCGAATCTAATGTAGGTTTATTTGACAAAGAGTCTGTGATTGTTGCAGTCTTTTCAGTTTGTTGATTACATGAAAGGAGTAGAAAAGAAAATCCAAATAAAATAATTGCTTTCATGTACCGTATTGATTTTTAGTATTGCCCATAACGGCAAGCTAAATGATGAAGCCGACTTCGTAAACAAAATTATAAAATTACAAGTGGCAAAAACAAATAAAAAATAATTTTCTTCCGTTGTGAAATGTTTTTGCCACGACCTATTTTCATTGCGAACTTAAATGATGAAGCTTACTATAAACGGCTTTATCATTTAGGTGATGTTAGGGGCAAGTGCAAATTTTCTTTCGAGTTATATTTATATCAGTCGAAACACGCTACGGTCGTATTACACACAGGTCTGAATACAAAGTTCTTAAAACACAACGGTCGAAACACGTGACAGTACTATTACACACAGGTCTGAATACAAAGTTCTTAAAACATTACGGTCGTATTACACACAGGTCTGAATACAAAGTTGTAAAAAACATAACAGTCGAAACACGCTCTGGTCGTAATACACACAGGTCTGAGTACAAAGTTATAAAAAACATAACGGTCGAAACACGCTTTGGTCGCAATACACACAGGTCTGAGTACAAAGTTATAAAAACATAACGGTCGAAACACGCTACGGTCGTATTACACACAGGTCTCATTATACAAAGTTCTGAACACATAGGTCTTAAAACTCTATGGTCGAAACGTTCTATATTCAAAGGTGCTGTTCTCTTTTCAATTTTTCAAACCATTCAGGTTGTATTATTTGTTCTGCAACTTCTAATTTATCTTCAAAAGGAATTTGTGATAAATTAAACAATTCATAAAACAATTTGCCATATTCTGTAATAACAACGATTACTGGTGAAAAGGGCTGGCTCTTAACGTTGCCTCCAGTAACACCTAAATCAACGATAAGATGTGCTTTGTCATTTAGTGAAAGCATTTCTGCTCTGATATCGTAATGATCAATGGCAGAATCAGGAGGTTGTATGTCCACTTGAAGTCCGTATTTTTCTTTTTCAAAATAAATGGCTAGTAGACAAAATTGCCTATACGTCATCCCTTCGGCCATTTTTAAATAATAATTGGCGTGGTAGGTGTTTATTTGTTTGGAAAAAAGAATGTTGGCATAGAAATATGAAATAAATCTTACTTTTTTTTCTTCATAAGATTTTTGTGCAATCAATAATAATCCTTCAAGAATTTCCTCATTTCTGCTAAAATCTCCTTCTTGTTTATCGAAAAAATTATCATCTCTAACTTTCTGTCCATTATCAATATTTTCTTTGAACTTTTCTAATAGATAAAAAAAAGAAGTACCTATACGGGTTTCTTCTTTTTTGGAGAGATAGCGATTTCTCATATCCTTCCCAATGTTTTGTAGCGTTTCTGTCACAAGAGCACCCAATGCACCTCCCGCGATAGTACCTTCGATAGTTGAAGAGTCAATTCCAATAACTTTAGAAGCAACATTACCTGCAACTTTTGCTCCTATGCCCAACCAGTGTATGATGGAGTCTTTTTTATTTTCAGGCATCTTATTTATATTTTATGTCTCAAGTTGCTTGCTAACGGAAAGTTCTTGTCCGTTCGTTTTTTTTCTTTTTTATTGCATTGCCCCTAACGATATGCTAAATGAAGTGGCCGCCTTCGTAAACGAAATTAATCAATTACAAGTGGCAAAAACAAAATAAAAAATAATTTTCTGCCGCTGTGAAATGTTTTTGCCACGACCGATTTTGATTGCGAACTCAAATGATGAAACTGGCTATTAACGGCCATTTAATTTAGGTGATGTTATGCGTATTTATTTCTTCTGTCCACCCCCACAAATTCAAACAATGGTCGTAACCCGTACGTATTTTTTTCTGCACAATTTTCTACAAGCCAGGAAACAGGTCGTATTGTTTTTTATTAGCAAACACAGGTCGTGCCGTTTTGTTTTTACTTTTTTATGCGCAATTGTCTACAAGGAATCAAACACAGGTCGTACCGTTTTGTATTTGTTTTTTTTTCGATGTTGCAAGTGCGTTCGCAGTTTTTAAAAATTTTGAAGGGTAGAGATTTTAAATAATAATTTTTCTTTGCGTGGCAAAGGTGTAAGCTCTATTGCAATTTTTGCTTGTGCTGTTGGTTTTGCGCGAATTGCAATTGTGCTTACACCTGTGGGTAAGCTATTGTATGCTTTCCAGTAATGCTTCATATTGGTCAGGGTCAGAAATCTTTATTTTATTGATTACGGCATTTGAAATTTTATTGATTTCGTCTATATCAACGGGTTCCATACTTCTGTCAAAATGTTCTCCGATATGAGAATATTCATTAATAACTCTATTAACTAAATTGATTGTGATGCTGTCATTATTGAAATACTTTTTAATTCTTTCGTCATTTGAGAGCTTGTGGCTTGGATATTTGTAGAAAAGATACGCCTCTAAAAATTTTCGCATATTATTTCCAAAGTTGTATTGGTAATCGTGTGATATTGTTGAAGCGTCAGAAATGGAACATTGATATACCTGATTGAATAAATAGTTAAACTCTGTAATATAATTTTTTAAATAATCAGGTGCCAATTTCAAAGTTGTATTTCCTTTATTTTTCCTTTCTATCATAAAATATTTCACATCCCCCTTGTCACCACTGTTCGGCTGTGGTTTATACTTTGGGATTGTTAGCTTCTTGAGGTATTTCAAAAAGTCTAAGTTATGAGTAGAGATAAAAAGCTGTCCATATTTTTTTGGTTTAGCAATTATACTTTCAATGAGACTGAACATAAAAAAAATATGATTGCTGTCTAAACTGGAAATTGGATCATCAATGTATATGAGTAGTTTATTGGCATTTATTTCATCCTTCAATTCATCTTCCATTTTCGCAACGAAATAACAAAAAGATATTAGACTGCATTCTCCTTCACTCAAATTGTTTGCATCAATGCCATCACGGTCAATTTTAAATTTCATATTTGGTGTTTGACCTTCAGCAACTAATTTTAATTCATTGTGTCCAAAAAAATGAGTGAGGTGTTGATTTACGAGCTCTGCACCTTTACTTTCATCTTTTGCTTGAGCTTCTAAAGTTCGTTTTTCTTCTGTTAATTTTACGATTTCTTCTTGCTTTGGGATTAAGTCTGCTTCCGCCTTTTTATAAATCTTTTCAAGTTCTTGAATTTTTTCGGATTCATTTTTATAATCAATATCTATTAAATACTGAGCTATGTTTGCTTTTCGGAGCTCCAATCTCGCTTTTATTTGGTCGGTAGATAATGAGCTCGTCTTATTATTATGTTCACCTATTAGCGCGTTAAATTCTTTTATTGCCTCAAATATTGTTACTGATACGTCCGATACTTCTGATAATTCTTTTTCTCTAAAAATATCCTTTTCTCGTTCTTTTAGCTCAGATATTAATTTGTCAATAGATTTTCCATATGTTTTAATTGCTGAATTCCATCCTTTTAGAATGCTTTCAAATTTTAGTGATAAACTGGTGTAAAACAAATCTTTATTCAAAATAAGAAATACTGATAGGCTTTGTTTTGCTTGTTCCAAAGTATCAATTTGGCTTTTGAGTTCTTTTCTTAACTCTTCTGATTCTTTACTAAAATGAGCATCTAACTTGTCCCATAAGTTTTTATCTATTGGGTTACCACAAAAACCACATTCAGTGCGTTTTTCTTTATGCTTATCAATGCCTTGTCTGACCCATTCTTGTAGTAGGCTATCATTAACTAAATCAGCTATTGGTTGGTTTGGCTTTATTTTTTTAATTAAAAGCTCTTTTGTTTTGAGATAGTAAGTAGCAAAATTAGGTTGTGATTCAGGTAAGAAATTAATATTATCCATTGAAACCTCTTTCATCAATTTCAATCTTTCTGCTATGTTTTCTGCATCTAACGAATGTTTTGACAAATCATTTTCAATACTTAATACATCATTTTTGATGTCATTAATCGTGTAAGTTTTTTTTGAAGCCGAAGGAAGAAATAAAGTACTATCGACCTTTATCTTATCGTTTGCTCTTTTTCTTAATTTTTCTTCTAAAGAATTATTTTTTGTTTGATGTTCACCCTTATGGTCAGTAAGAATTTTTAGATTTACGCTTAGTTCATAAAATAAACCAGTTTTCTCTTCTTCATTTCCTAATTTGATTTCAATATTTTTAATTTGCTTATCTAATTCTACATTTTTTGCTCCAAGAATTGTGAATGGTTTAATTGTTCCGTCATCATTATGAAGCCAACTTAAATTGTCTTTGACAAAATCAGTATTGTAAACTCGAACTTTAAATGCAGTTTCAAATTCAGATTCTGTGATAGTTTTTCCATCGTTAAAAGTTATTGTAAATCCGCAGTCGGTATAATTTTTGTGCAAATTAGCATCTTCAATGCACTTAAATATCCTTGCTAATGTAGTTTTGCCCGAGTAATTTCTACCATAAATAATATTGAGCTTTTTAAAGGTTTTATCCTTCCCAATAATAGTATTCCAAGAATAGTTATTGAAAAGTCCAAAATTTGTTATGTCGATTTTAGAAATCATAGCATTTTTTATTTACCCCTATTTAATCTCCTTGCCGATAGTTTTTTCCAAATGCTATGAGCTAAATTTATTTCCTTTTGCGTTAAACCATAATGTTCCTTCAAAATTATCTGATTCGTAATTTTTAAAACCTCTTCAATATCCGTCTTGTTGCGTATTAATTTGTCAATTTGAGAAAGTAACTTAGCGTTGTCTTTGTGATATGGTAATAAAACTTTCTCTGCTTCATTTGGCATTAATTCTAAAACTCCACCTCCGTGGCTTCGTCCGCTTACTTCCGTAAATGCAAGTGATAGTGAATTATAATAACTTGCTGTAAGAGCATTTATGTCTGTTCCTTGTTTCACAAACACACGGTGCATTGTGTCTGTGGTGTATGCTCCAGCCTCATTAATTATTAGTCTTGGATAAAGATTATTTCTTCTGATAAAAAGCGCATCAGAAATTTTCAATGAGGGAACTACAAACCAATCATTCCTAATTCCTGTCTTATAACCCTTGTGAATACCCAAACTTTCACCGTGAGCAATGTATTTTACTGCCCCATTTTTTTGATTGAGATTTTGTTTGTCAGGGAACGCAAGCAAATGTGCCTTTGCTTTTGAAAATTTATTTTTCTCCCAATCTTTTTCTGTAAAAATTACGCTGTTGACTTGTACGCTCCTGCCAACCATCGGTTTTGCATAGGCGTGAAGGTCATATTCTTCAACTGTTGTAAGAGGAACAGTAAAAAAGTCATTTGAGCCTGTTGTTATACCAACTTCAACTTTTGCATATTTTCCAAGAGTTGAAATATTTCTTTTCTTGGCAATGTTTTCCAAAAAATCAATTTCTTCCTGCTCCAAAAAATAAAAAGTCCATTTATTAGATTTAAAATCAATTTTCTTTTGTGGGCTTTTTAATCTTGCTGTATCAAGTGTTTTTAATTCGCTTGCGTCTTTCAATTCAATATGTTCAATGTTGTGTTCTTTAGTCCCATTCTTTTCGCAAAGTAGTAAAACCACTTCTTGCTGAATATTAGGAAATACAAGCTTTTCAAAAGAAATGATATTTATTTTATTGTAAAAGTGTGCGATAAATTTTCGCAATTGTAATGCAAATGAAACTTGCAAAATTTCTGCCGGTAAAACAAAACCAATTTTACCACCTTTGTCTTTTAGTAATAGGGATGAGCCAACAACAAAGGAAACCCAAGCATTTGTAAGTTTAGAATATGTCAATCCCGCTTTAATAAAAATATCGCCTGCCTCAACCTGTTGCTGTCTATCAAAAAATTGGTACCGTATGTAAGGTGGGTTGCCCACAATTAAATCAAAGCGTTGTATAGTATTATTGCAATAAGTATGAAAATCATCGTTGATGATTTGTTTATTTTTTAATTCAATTTTGTCGGCTTTTTTGGCTTCAATTTCGTCAAACTCAATTGCTGTGATTGATTTGTATTTTGACTTTAAAGATTTCAACTGTTCAAGAAAAACCCCATCACCACAACTTGGCTCAAGTATATCAAAGTCAGTGCTTCCATTAATTCCCCAACGCAAAATAAATTCTGCAATTGGTTCAGGAGTATAAAAGCCACCCCTTAATTTTTCTGCTGTTGCGTTCTCAATTAGCTTCATACAATTCTTTGATTAGTGGGATTTGCGCATCATCATTGCCTAAATCATATAATTTGGCTAATAGTTTTTCTAAAGCTATTTTCTCTCTTGAAAACTGACTTTGTAGTGGAGTTAATGCTCTCTTATTGCCAATGTTTGCATCAATTTGGTCTTGAATTTTAATTAACTCCTTTTGAAGTTCAACGATTTTATCGTGTAGTCCTTTATCCTTTATATTTGCAAAATCAATTTTACGAATAGGTAAATTGTTAAGAACCTTTGTTCCTCTTGCAAAGTAACTTCCTCTGAAAATTTCTCCAGTTAAAATTACAAACCACTCTACATATTTAGAATTCAATATTGCTTGAATATAATAGGTGGAATACTTGAAATTGTCAGGTAAAGTTATTGCACAATAACCTGCTGTGCCACCGGATGTAAATAATGTTCCGAAGTTATCAATAGCATATTTGTCTCCACTGGATAATACACCAAGTATTATTTTTTCTTTCTTCGCTAAAATATTTAAACCCTGTTGTCTGCCGAATCTATGCCATTCATTTTTTGTTGCAGGTTCAGGTTTTATGTCTCTTTTAGGGTCGTTTAGAATAGTCTTATGTTTTTGGAAGTAATCAAAAGCCAAAGGATATTTTTTCTGAATGATTGAAAGCGGAATTATTTCAACTCCTTTTTGCGTGTTTTCGTAAGGATAAATTACTCTTGCATTTGGCTTGAATGTTCTGTAAGTATTTAAGTTGTCTTCGCCTGATGAAGTTTGAAAATATGGTTTTGTTATAGCCTTTTCAATTTTGTAATCAACATTCTTTTTTGTGAAGTAGTAATATTTTGCATCTTCTTTTGTCGAAATGAAAATGTAAATTTCATTCGCACTTGTTTGAATGCCATTGAAAATATTATCCTCGCCAACTAAATCAACCAATTTTATACTTTGTGCAGATATTTTATTGTAAGCATTGGTTAGGTCTGGTGGAACTAACACCCAAACTTCATTGTCTAAATTGGTTGTGTTTTTAGTTGCATATTTTACTGCATTTGGTTCACGTACTTTCCAATTTTTTAAACTCTTAACTTCTGCGTATTGAAAAGTCTTTTGAGGTTTTTTGTTTAAGATGAGTAAACAAGTGTAAGTTGTTTTGTCAGCGAATACTTGATTTGCGCCAAAAGAAACAATCGAATGTAGATAGCCTTTTGTAGCAAGTTCTTCCCTTAATTTTTTGCCAGCACCAACTTTTGTAAACTTGCTCGGCACGATATAGCCTAAAAGTCCGTCATTAGTTAGTAGGTTTATACCTTGCTCAATAAACAAAAAGTATTTATCAAATTGCTTGTATGCCGAATTGAAATTTGTTTTGTAAAGAGGCAATTCAAGTGGTGTAATATTTTTCATATCCTCCGACTTCATATAAGGCGGATTACCTACAATTACATCAAATTTTAGTTTTGAGAAATCAAAAGGATTGATAATTACCTGTTCTTTTTTTCCTTTTACTTGTTTTGGATTCAATAAGCTATTTCCAAAGAAAATATTGTTTGCAAGGTCTGGCAATACTGGCTTACTGGCGTTTGTTGAATTTACATCTTCATCTTCCAGTAATTTTAAAAGCAAGCCAAATTTTGTGGCTTCAACTGCATTATAATCTTTATCAACGCCATAAATACAATTCAATAAAAGGTCCCTTTTTATTTTGAAAGGAAGTTTGTAAGTATTGACGTTTGTTTGAACGAGCTTTGATTTGTCTGCTTTATAATAGTAGTCAATCAAAATATCATTTAATAATTGAAACAACTCTAAAATAAACGCTCCAGAACCGCACGATATATCTGAAAATTTTAGTTTTAGTATTTCTTTATCGGTTTTACCTTGGCATTTTGTTAAAACAGTATTCCTTAAAATATCACTAATTATAAATGTCGGAGTTGTGATAATATCTCTGTCAATATGCTCAGGCTTTTTAACTAAAGCTATTGAACCGTTTTGAATTACTAATTTTTCCGACAAGAAAATTTCGTAAATGCTACCTAAAATGTCTGATGAGAAAACACTGAAAGAGTAGGGGCTTTCGGGATAATAAAGCTGTTTAATAATTGACCAAAAAACAGAACTAATGTTTTCTACAATCTTGTCTTTAAGTAATTGGTCAAAAAGCCCTGAGTTATAACGTTTGTCGGCTTGTTCAAACTTTTTGATTAATGCTTTAAAGTCGTTTGCATTAGCAAATTTCAAGAGAGTTTGGTAATCTTCTAAATTTCTGTCTTCACAAACACGAAGAAATAAAATCCTGTTTAAATAACTTTGAACAACATCATTTAATTGCTGTTCGTCAATTTTAGGTTCGTGTTTGTAAATCTCGGCACCTAACGATTTTCTCCATTCGTTGATTTGGTTTAAGAAAAGATTGTCAATTGAATACTGATTAATTTTGGTTTCAATTTCTTTCCACTCCGTCTCAAATGCTCCTGAATAAACTACATCTTTTCCTAAAAGTTTTTTGATTTCTTCAAACTTGCTTTCATATTCAGTGAAGTGATATTTTTTTATTAAAGCCTTTTGAAAAGTGTCGTCTTTGTCAACTTTTACGGATGTGTCGTAAATAATTAGGTATTCAAAATTTGATAAAACTGAAATTTTTAGTTTGGCTGTAAAGCCATAACGCCTGACTTGTTTAGCTGAATCATTATTTGATTCAATTGCAACGCAAGGTTTTTTGGCTTCTAAAAAGAATTTTCTTTCTGAAAATAATCGAAACGTGTAATCAGGTTTTTTAGAATGCTCGGAAGCATTTTCTTTTAATGCTTCTTCTAAAATTACTTCTCTTTCATTGGTGGGTTTGCCGGAAGTGTTTTTTATATCCCAACCGAGCAACTCAAAAAACGGGTCTAAAAAATCACTGCGGAGCAGTGTTTCATTATACTTGTTTGTCAAGTAGTAGGCTCTGTCGGCTTTATATTTTATATTTAAGTCCTTAATCGTCATTTGGTCTTGTTTGCTTTTAAATATTTTACTCTTCTTTCCGCTACTTTTAATGCTTTTTCTCCAAGGTCTTCATCTTGTATTTCATACATTATTTTTTCGCTAAGAAAAAGCACCAAAAGTTCTTCCGAGTTGTATTTATAGATGTCTGCAAGTTTCAACACTACCTCTTTTGATAGTTTGCGCTCACCACGTTCCATTTTGCTAAGAATGGCTACATCAATGTCAAGCAACACAGCTACCTTACGTAAAGGTAATTCGTTTTGCTCTCTTATTTGTCTAAGCTTTTCGCCTAATGTTTTTGTTGACATATATTATATTGACAATAAGTGTCAAAAGTAGTAATTGTAAATAAACTTTCAACATTATTTCTTAAAATCTTTTCAACAGACAAATTGTGGGTGGGAAAATTGGCTCTTTTTGGTTTTGCTCTTGTGTCGGCTTGTGGAAAGGGCAAAACCAAAATGTGCCAATGTGGGCGGACCTAAAATTATTTTTTAAAAGTGCGGTGGGGAAATTTTAAAAAACATTGTGGTCGGAAAGAGTGTCGGCTAATGGTCTACAAGTCAGCAAACACAGGTCGTAACGTTTTGTATTTATTTTTTTGGGGGTAACGGTCTGCAAGTTAGCAAACACAGGTCGTACCGTTTTTTTTTTCAGCGTAACGGTCAGCAATTTAGCAAACACAGGTCGTACCGTTTTGTGTTTTTTTT
The DNA here is from genome assembly GCA_030654175.1 of Bacteroidia bacterium. Taxonomy (GTDB): domain Bacteria; phylum Bacteroidota; class Bacteroidia; order 2-12-FULL-35-15; family 2-12-FULL-35-15; genus 2-12-FULL-35-15. Next base: position 177,172 of record JAURXZ010000006.1, on the reverse strand, counting down.
TAGCGTAACGGTCAGCAATATAGCAAACACAGGTCGTACCGTTTTTGCATTTATTTTTTTTTCTGCGTAACGGTCTACAAGTTAGCAAACATAAGTCGTACCGATTTTTTGTTTTTTTACCGATTAATTGTCCAAAAAACAGTTAAGGAATGAAAAACCTGTTTGTCGATTTACTGCTGTCTCTTTTTTTATAATTACGCATAACACGTTTATAATCGCAACTAGTTGCGCTTATTTATCTTATTTGGAATATATGCGCAACTGGTTGCGTATATTTCCGCTTTATGTGAAGGTGAAAGTAGCGTATAAAAATCAAATATTTGGTTATTTACACTAAGCGTTTTCATCTCCATCTTTATTTTAGCAATTTACTTCTTAAATGACAATACTAAACATAATAATTACCTTCTAAACAAATGGACACAATTAACTTTTTCTTATATAAACAAAAACGTCCCGCAAATTGCGGGACGCTTTTGTTTTATACTTATGCCATCCATTTATTTCGATCCTAATAGTATCATATTTTTAACAACACTATAATTGCTTGTTTTTATATGAATAAAATATACTCCATCGGCTTTGTTTGTCAGATCCATGTTATAGGTGCCGCCTAAGGTGTTTTCAATTTTTTTATGAGAAACTTCCTGCCCTACAATATTATAAACTGCAATATCAATATCATTTGTTTTTGTAAGTTCAATAGAAACATTGAATGAACCATTCGTTGGATTTGGATAAATGCTTAATAGGTTTTCAATAGCAGGTTCAGTGATACCAACACCGTTACAAGGATTGTAGTCCCCATTTAAAAAGGTAACGCCTGAATTTGTTGGATCTAACCATGGCTTTAATTGGTGCAGGCTGGTGGTGCCATCTGATACCCAATGATAGGAAAGTTTGCCAAATGCATCAGGCTGGTTTTGACCATTTGGTTGAACGCTATTGCAAAAGGAACCGCCACCGGTTAAAGTCCCCACTATCTGGCTGTTCGCATTAAATAAAGGGCCTCCTGATGAACCTCCTTCTGTAACTCCCCATCCATTTGTTGTACCTCCCCATTTTACCCGCCAGTGCGTTCCGGGAACAGCTCCACCCCAGCTCGCAGAAGTACCAACTCCGGTAGTTATTGATATTTTTTTATTATCACCATTTGGGTGATGAATAGCAATAGACCCGCTTACAGGTGCAGTACTCGCTTTATTCCATCCATTCCAATAAACATTTGTCCACCAGGTAGGATGTGTGGTAGCGCTCATTTGTAACAACAAAAAATCGGATCCTGTGTCTCCTCCATTATCGTCAGAATCGGCTTTTTTTGTACAACCTGTAAATACATTATTAATAACACCATACGTATCTAATTGCCCGGTACATTGCGTTGCTTCAAAATTAAAGTAGAATTTCCACTTCGTTAAATCAAGAGTGGTTGCACTTACACCGCAATGAAAGGCTGTTAAAATATAACGTTTACAATCCAGTGCCGTATTATTGATCAGGGAGCCGGAGCAATAACCAACGTTTGTTCCTTCTTTTACAAGGATACGGACAACACCTCTTTTTTCGTCCAGCCAGGCAGATCCTTCAGAACAAATAACATTCACTTCACAATCATTGGCCATTGGCAACAACCTGTATTGATGGGCCAGGGAAGAAATTCTTAATTTACCTTGCCCTTTTACAGAAGAAGGTTCAAAATACTCGATCGTGCTTTCACTTCCGCTGATGAACTCTGTTGAAAATAATTCATTCCCCTGGTTATCCGCATTGGTGTATGAGCCGGATGCATTCTTGTGATCAGGAGTATAAACATGGAAAGTAGAACCTTCAGGTAAAAAGAAATTATCGAAAAACAGACAGGTAAAGAGTGCTCCGTTCGATCTTAAATTTAAACGCCATATTCTATCTCCGTTTGCAAGTTCAGTCCAGCTGCCTGAATTAAGCATAGTAAGATCTAAATCAAAACTTCTGGCAAAACGAGGGTAGTTGCCTTGCTTTTCAAATACCTTGGCATCTTCAATATCCTGTGTGAAATCATGTGAAGGCAGAACTATTGTTTGTATACTGCTTTCTACAGTATGATTAAAACTGTAAGGAGCAATACCCGGATTTTCTTGTGCCTTAATAAATGCAGAACACAAAAGAGCAGTGGAAATAAATAAAATGTTAATTTTTTTCATGCGATGTAATGTTTATTAATTTGAAAATTTATGAATTCATTTTCAAATTTTCTTATTTTTAAATTGGTTTAATAGTATAGTTTATACGTTGTTTATCACCAAGTTTTAGGATCACGGTATTTTTTCCGGGATATCTTAATTTGGTAATATTAAATTTCACTTCCTGACTTATTAACTCACGGCAAGCATCGTCATTATTGGTATGTCTTAAACAAATTGAGAGTTGAGGAGGTAAAGATTTTGCATACATGCCATTGGAATATAATTCAAATGAATGTTCATTGCACCCTCCGGAATAATTGATGAAAAGTGACAGGATATCACCATTTATTTTTGTGCTGTCAATGTTATAAGCAGCACCTGTATTCATCAGATCAGTTTCAGGGTCAACAATTGCATCCTTAATTACTGGAGCAATATTTTTATTTTCCGTTGCTGATTTTGATGATGCAGTTGTATTTGTTTTACTTGTTTCTTTTTTATGACAAGCAAAAAACAGCGAAACTGAAAGTAAAATAATTATTGTAAAATATTTTCTCATAATGATACCTTTCTTCAAATGTCGTTTTTTGATTCTTTAAAAACAAGTTTTAGATGAGTTATTTATCGACCGGTAATTCGTAAGATGTGTCAGTTAGAGGGGAGTTGGGAACCATATTCAGGAGTATTTTGTAAAAAAATGATCTATTTGGGCATAGTTTTCTACTTAAAAGGCCTTTTTTCTTTCTTTTTTAGTAAAAAGGGCCTGGTATATATTTTGCAAAAAAAATTGAATGTTTTAAGTAATAACATCGGTTTTTAAAATCATAGTTGGTTCATTGTAAAATTTAATATATTGCCATGGTAGGTTCATCTTCACCATTTACAAGAAAATTGCTGTTGTTGTTCCTTATTTTTGCAGGATTATATTTTGGCAAAGATTTTTTCATGCCATTATTTATCGGAACAATTCTGGCTACCATTTTTTTACCCTTTTGCAAATGGCTTGAAGGAAAAAAGATCCCCAAATTATTAGCTCCCTTATTTTGTCTTTTAGTTTTACTAATGCTTATAGCAGGTATAGCATTATTATTGCGATGGCAAATTTCAGAATTGGCAAATGATGCAGCAATAATAAAGGAGAAGGTCACCCGGATCTTTGATGATTTGCAGCAGTATATTTATGATAATTCAAATATTTCAAAAGAAGAGCAGACCCGGATGATACGGGAGGAGCAATCATCCGTTACAAGGGCCATACCATCTATTTTAGGCTCATTGGCTTATTTCTTCACCAATTTTATCTTGATTCTTGTTTACATTTATTTATTGCTTTATTATCGTATCCATATAAGGGATTTTATTTTTCAGCTTTCTCCGCCTGACCAAAAAAATGAAGTCCGGGAAGTGGTTTACAAAGCAGCAAAAGTTTCGCAGCAATACTTAATAGGGTTGGCTAAAATGATAGTGTGTCTTTGGATAATGTATGGTATAGGTTTTACTATTGCCGGTGTAGAAAATCCTTGGTTTTTTGCTATTCTCTGTGGCTTGCTTGAAATTGTCCCTTTTATAGGCAATATAACGGGAACTACTTTAACGGTATTGGTATCGGCTGTAAAAGGGGCGGACAATTCTATGCTTGCAGGTATTGTAATTACTTACGGGATAGTTCAATTTATTCAGGGCTGGGTGCTTGAAACCATCATAGTAGGGCCACAGGTAAAGATCAATCCCTTATTTACTATCCTGGCCCTGGTCTTGGGCGAACTTATCTGGGGAATACCCGGAGTAATACTCGCCATCCCACTTATCGCCATGCTTAAAATAGTTTACGACAATGTAGACACACTGAAACCTTATGGTTTTTTATTAGGAGAAACCGAAACCACGCAAAAAAAATGGCTATTAGCGGGCAAAATAAAAAAGTGGTTTAAACAAAAAAAATCTACTGAGAATTAATAACAATGGTTTTTTAATATTGTCCAAGATGAAAAACTTTCGAACTTGGATAATAGGCATTAAAATAGCCATATCCATTTTGTACATTAGTAGGGAAGTGCACGGGTTCTGATGTAAGGATCGATACTATACTTTCAGTACTTTTAAAGGCCGTTAAAAATTCATAATACCCTTTAGTAATATTTGCAATTTCTACCGCTATACTATCTGTTGAATGAACATTTTTAAGTATGGATTCTTTCGTTAAAATATTATTGGTGAATGAGGCATCATTTAACAGGTCGAATTCAGCCAGTTTTTTATTGGAACCTCTGTTAAAAAAGGAACTTATATCAAGATTAGCTCCACTGGAGGCCTGTTTAAGAATATAGTTTACAACATAGTAGTTTTCTTCATTTGGATTGTCCTTTAATACATATTTAACTGAAATAACTGTATCATCCGGATTTTTTATAACAACTGGATACACCGTGTCAAAATTTACCTGTCCGGGCATCGTTGTTACTGCCGATACCTGAATTCCTGTGGATGGTTCTGTTACATTAAGCGTATAGGTATTGTAATTAGTAAGCAAGGTATTTGTGCTTACATAAATGCCTGGAAGAAGCATGTTCAGAGTATCAGTTTGACCGCTATAGGAAACAGTAACAAACGCATTTGATACTAAGTAGTTATCAAGTATACCGGAGGCAACTGTATCTTGGGTTGCTATTGGCTCTAAAGGACTGAATGATTTTGTTAAGGTTACAAACATAAAACTGTGCGGTATTATTTTGGAGGCAACCACAATACCGGGTTCTGCAGGTTTTACATCAATATCAATTCCCTGAGGAATACATCCGTTAATTAAAAAGGTGATTAAGGCGATATGGAGAAGTATGATTTTTTTCATTTTATTTTTATTTAATTCGTGTAATTCGTGTCAATAATTGAAGTATTAAAATTTAAAATTATATGCAAAAAATGGTATAGTTCCAAAAATCCCTTTTGCAACATATTTAGAACTTCCATCAGGATTCTGCACAACCACAACTTTATTGGGTTGCGCACGATTATAAAAATTATAAGCTCCAAAAGACCATTCTCCGGTCCATTTAAAAAATCTCCGGTGAGGTTTTGATTTAACAATAAAACTCAGATCAAGGCGATGTGAATTAGGTAATTGCCCTGTATTTCTATCCGCATATATGGGAAGCATATCAACACTGGTAAGTGATGAATTGGGCATTACAAATGTGCCGGTAACAGGGGTAAATCGCTGACCGGTTGAAAAGACCCAAACAGCTGATGTTGAAACGCGTTTAGTAAATTCGTATGTTCCAACAATAGATAGATCGTGCCTGCGATCATATTTTGCATAATAAGTTTTTCCTTGATTGAGGCCATCAAATTGTCGGGTAGTCCACGAAATAGTATAACCTACCCAACCGGAAAATCTTCCTGACATTTTTTGCGTGAAAAATTCAAAACCATACGAATCTCCTTTTCCTACTACTAATTCCTTTTCGTAATTTTCATTTAAGATCAAATTGGCGCCTTCACGGTATTCGATCAAATTGTTTAATTTTTTATAATAGGTTTCGAATGTAACCGTAGTTTTTATTTTATCAAACAAATAGTTGTATCCCAAAGCTACCTGATCACTTTTTTGCGGTTTTATATTATTGCTAACGGGATACCATATATCGGTAGGTAATGCTATTGAAGAGCTTGAAACCAATTGCATGTATTGAACCATTCTTGAATAGCTGAGCTTTACTGATTGTTTTTCATTGATGGAAAAAGCACCCGAAACTCGAGGTTCGGGATTAAAGTATATTTTACCATGATCCGTTAACAGCAACGACTGACGTATGCCATAATTTAATTTTAACTTGTCAGTTGCATCATACTCGTGATTAACATAAAATGCTAACTCGTGAGTCGTAATTATTTTTCCCTCTGTAGATTTTACATATTCGGATACTATGCCTGTTGAATTTATGAAATTGGGGCGAAAGCTACGATTGCTATAAACAACACCATATTTGATCGCATTTTTGGGGTTTTTAAAATAACTAAAGTCATATTTTAAATTAGCATCAGTTATTTTTGATTTTGCAAATGAATTTCCTGCAGATATCTCATAACGAAAACGTGTATAAATAAGAGAAAGATTGGAGAATAATTTTTCGTGAAACAAATGATTCCATCTAAGGGTTCCAATTGCATTGCCCAAATAAGTACCACCGCCCAAATCGCCTCCCACTCCTAATACATCATCTCCGTAATAGGTGCTCAGGTAAAGTCGGTTTTTATCAGATAGTTTATAGTTTAGCTTACCATTAAAATCATAGAAATGATAAGGCAATACATCTTTTCCTTTATTAGCCAATTTGAACACCTGGTCGATATAGGAACGTCTGCCGGAAACAATAAATGACATTTTGTCTTTTAAAATTGGGCCCTGCAAAGTGAGATGAGATGATAACAAACCGATACCCCCATCCACATGAAAATTCTGCATATCCCCGTCTTTTGTCCGTATATCCATTACAGAAGATAAACGCCCTCCATATTGTGCAGGAAACCCTCCTTTATACATGGTCACTTCTTTCAAGGCATCATTGTTAAACATAGAAAAGAATCCACCCAAATGAGAAACATTATATACTACTGCTTCATCTAATAAAATAAGATTATCATCTCCCGATCCACCTCTCACAAACATTGTATTTTGTCCTTCACTGCCTCGTTTTACACCGGGCATGAGTTGCAATACCTTTATAATATCGGTTTCACCGCCTATGGTAGGGATGCTTTTTATTTTTTCGATGGGTATATAAATGCTGCTCATTTGGGCGGAGCGAACCTGTTCTTTTTCCCGGCTGCCTTCTGCTGAAACAACAACTTCTTTTAATATATTTTCAGATGATTTTAATTTTGCATTTAACGTAATATTGCTTTTTAGATCTATGCTGTGTGTTTGGGTAACATAGCCCAGATAGCTGATAACTATTTCATACTTGCCTTCAGGAAGGGTAAGAGAATAAAACCCATAAACATTGGTAGCAACACCATTAGTTGTTCCTTTTACATAAACTAGTGAACCGATAGTTGTTTCTCTGCTAAGTGAATCAAAAACAGTACCGCTTACCGTGTATTGATTTTGAGCGTGTGCTTGAATAAAGCAGGAAATACTGATAATTAATGTAAGTAGAAGTTTTTTCATTTTAATTTTATATTTTGAATAGGCTTTCCGGCAATTAATTTGAAATAACCGATTCATTCCAAACTCATTTATTTTTAATGAGTAGAGGAATCTTTTTATTATTAAATAAAATTTATCTGTAAAAAGAAAATCCTTTTCCTATGAGGAAAAGGATTTAAAAGCAGGTAAATGTAATAAAATTAATTACCCGGCAATTGAATATAAAAATTTAATATGGTAATTATGAATACGGGCAGGCACAGGGGGATTTTAACAAATTACTTATTTACTATCAAATAATTTTTCGAGAGCAAACATTTCATCACGCAAACGTGCAGCTTCTGCAAAATCAAATGCTTTAGCTGCAACATCCATCGCTTTTCGGGTGCGGGTAATGGCCTTTTGTAACTCTTCTTTACTCATGTATTGTACAACAGGATCGGCAGCATAATTAATGGTTTCATTCTCAACATAAGCACGTGCCAACTTACCTTTTGAATCAACAACTACTGTTGTTTGTCCCATAATTGATTCCTTTGATTTATTCAATGCAGTTGGAACCATACCGTGAGCAAGATTGTAAGCAATTTGTTTTTGCCGTCTGCGTTCTGTTTCATCAATGGTGCGTTGCATGGAGCCGGTAATCTTATCGGCATACATAATTACTCTTCCATTCAGGTTACGTGCAGCACGTCCTGCTGTTTGTGTTAAGGCGCGGTCGGAGCGGAGGAAACCTTCCTTATCTGCATCAAGTATAGCAACCAATGACACCTCGGGCAAGTCCAAACCTTCACGTAAAAGATTGATACCGATCAACACATCAAAGACACCAAGTCGCAGGTCCTGCATGATCTGAACACGTTCAAGAGTTTCCACATCAGAATGGATATAACGGCAGCGGATACCGATATTCAACATATATTTTTGTAATTCTTCCGACATCCGTTTGGTAAGCGTAGTTACCAGAATACGTTCATCACGTTTGGTCACTTTATCGATCTCTTCGAGAAGATCATCAATTTGATTCACACTCGGGCGGACCTCAATAATAGGATCTAATAGGCCTGTTGGACGAATAACCTGCTCGGCAACGATCCCTTCAGAACGTTCCAACTCAAATTCTGCCGGTGTGGCACTTACATAGATGATCTGATTGATGATGGATTCGAACTCATCAAACTTCAAGGGACGATTGTCCATTGCAGCCGGCAAACGGAAGCCATAATCAACAAGGTTGATTTTTCGTGCACGGTCGCCACCATACATGGCGCGTATTTGAGGAAGAGTAACATGGCTTTCATCCACCACCATTAAAAAATCATCAGGGAAATAATCCAATAAACAAAAGGGCCTGGAACCGGGCAAACGGTTATCAAAATACCTGGAATAATTTTCAATTCCGGAACAGTATCCCAATTCACGCATCATCTCTAAGTCATAAGTAACGCGGTCTTCAAGGCGTTTTGCCTCAAGATGTTTACCAATTTCTTTAAAATAATCTACCTGCTTTACCATATCCTCCTGAATTTGATAGATGGCACTTTTCATCGAATCAGGACTGGTTACAAATATATTTGCAGGATAGATAATTACATTGTCGAGCTTCTCAATACTCTTTCCGGTAAGGGTTTCAAAGAATTCTATTTCTTCAATTTCATCACCCCAAAAAGCAACACGCAAGGAGTAATCTGCGTAGGCGAGGTTGATATCCACTGTATCGCCCTTTACCCGGAAATTGCCGCGTAAAAAATCTCCTGTGGTTCGTGAATAAAGACTTCCAACTAATAGATGTAAAAATTTATTGCGGCTGATAATTTCACCTTTCTTGATCTTGATCACATTACTTTTAAATTCAATAGGGTTTCCAATACCATAAATGCAGGAAACAGAGGAAACCACAATAACATCCCTTCTGCCCGAAAGCAAGGCAGAAGTGGTACTTAAACGCAACTTCTCAATTTCATCATTGATAGCTAAGTCTTTTTCGATATAGGTGTTTGAGCTTGGAATAAACGCTTCGGGCTGATAATAATCGTAATAGCTTACAAAATATTCCACTGAATTTTTTGGGAAAAATTGTTTGAATTCCCCATACAACTGAGCTGCAAGTGTTTTATTATGACTTAAAATTAAAGTTGGCTTTTGTGTTTGCTCAATTACATTGGCGATGGTAAATGTTTTCCCCGAACCGGTCACACCTAATAATGTTTGAGCAGGTAAATGGTTTTGAACCCCATTAACCAATTGTTTGATGGCCGAAGGCTGATCACCGGTAGGTTCAAAAGCGGAAGTTATTTTAAAATCCATGGTTAAGCAAAATTAAGTTTTTTAATTTGATAATTTGATAATGTGCTAATTTGATAATTATTTTAACGCGTTTATAATAGGAGCTACTACAATTGTGCCATTTGGTTCATAGCAAGAGCTGTCAGGTTTTAATACCTGACAGCTCTAAATTGAAACTCCTGTATATCGTTTTGGAGCTAAGCCTGCGGTAGCGGTCGTTATTCTGTCCGTCTCGAAGTTTCTATTCTGTCGTCTTGATAATATGCATTTACTTTGTCAACCTTTCCTTGATCGTCTTGCACAAATTCAATTTTAAAATAAGTATTTCCTTTTCCTTTCATTACTGTCAGTGACATCGGTTCAAGCTCAAATTTTGGTTTTCCAATTCTTTGGTAAAATAATTTCCCATTTTCATATGTAAAAACTCTTTCACCGTATTTGCCAGCATATCTTTTTAAAGTCAAAGTGTCAATTGTGATAGGATTATTAATTGCTCGTAACAATTCCAAGTCCCACCTTAGATTAAAGAGTTCCGAGGGATTTGTTGAATTAGATAACATTCGTTCAAAAATTTTCATTTCTGCTGTTTCCAACGCCTTGTCTGAAGATATTTCAATTTCAGGTTTAACTCCTACCTTTTCCCAACAGGTTTTAGTAATTGGACTTATTGCGGTACTATATGGAACATATAGTCGAAAACCATTACTAACTCCTTGTGAAAATGTTCCGTGCGCACCACCACCTGTTGTTTCTCCTATTATTACTGCTCTATTTATAGTTTGCATTCCGTATACAAACATTTCAGAAGCTGAAAACGTTTTATTATTTATTAAAATGTATAGTGGCATTTTTGCCATTTTAGTAAATGTCGGGTCGGGCTTAGTCCAATATTCAGTTGTTGTTTTTGTTCTCCTGTCAAACATATCATTTAAATGCACTGATTTTTCGAGAAAGTAACCACTTATTATATTTACTGTTTCTTCTGAGCCACCACCGCAGTCTCTTAAATCAATTATTAATGCATTGGTATAGGATACAAATTGAAGTGCCGCCTTAACTGTTTCTTTTCCGAAAGTGCTGTCTGCCCAAAAATGGTCCAATCTCAAGTACCCAATATTTCCATTCAAAATTTCCACTTTTTTTAATCCAAAATTAGCCTGCTTAATTCTTTTAAATGGATCATCTTTACTTTTTTGATCACGTGTTGATGTATCAATTGGTTCTGGAAGTAATTCTTGTGGGTTAAACTGGACAAGCATATGACCATCATGGTATATTGAATGTAAATCATTAGTTAAAACGGTCGAGAAAGCAACTGGGTCGGTGATTTTATTATATTCACCTTGTTTCAGTTTTTTTAAAATGCAATTACTCATCTTAATTGCTGTGTCGGAAAAAACATAATTGTCCATCAGAATTTGGCTGATATTTTTTACAATTTCAGCTTTGAATTTTGAATTAAGGATAATTGTCTTTTGTGCAAATATAATTGTCGGTAAGAAAATTAATATTACAAAGATTTTCAATTTGTTCATAATGTCTATGTCGTCTGTTATAATTACCCCTAACTTTTAAATAAGATTTATTTATTCCAGATCCTCCAGGCTTCTTCTGCCTGCTGATGAAGCATAGATAAGCCATTTACAGTAGAGGCCCCTAGTAATTTTCCACGTTTTAAAAATTCAGTTTCAATGGGATTATAAACCAGATCATACAATAAATGAGAAGGTAGTAATGATTTGTAAGGGATTTCCGGAGCAACATTAATATTAGGGTACATACCTAAAGGAGTTGTATTAACGATCAATTTAAATGCAGAGATAATATAATCTGTAAGTTCCTCATACAAAAAGATCTTGGCTCCTGAGTCTTGGTTCTTGATTCTTGCATTTTGCTCTTTACTTCTGCTTACAAAAAAACATTCAATACCAATTTCTTTTAGAACGTAAGCAACAGCCTTCGATGCACCACCAGTACCAAGGATCAATGCACGTTCATGCTGTATTTCCAGGAATGGCTTTATTGATTGGCGAAAACCATAAACATCAGTATTATAACCAATTAGCCTTGATGCCTGATACTCAGTACCTGATACTATTTTAATACAATTAACAGCCCCTACCGCTTTTGCTGTTTCATCAAGCTCATCCAGTAATGGAATTACACTTTCTTTGTAAGGAATAGTTACGTTTAATCCACAGAGTGTGGGATTATCTGTAATTAATTGTGGTAATTGATCAATGTTATCAATGGGATAGAGATTGTATTCACAATCACTACTATTTTCTTTTACAAATTTTTCGGTAAAGTATTTTTTTGAAAAAGAGTGGGAGAGGGGGAACCCGATTAGTCCGTATGTTTTATTCATCAATAGGAATGTCTTTGTTATAAAGATAATTTTCAGACGTTTTTCCTTTAAATTTTAAACACAGAGTTCACAGAATTTAAAGGAGTTTCACAGAGATTATTTTATTCTCTGTGAAACTCAGTGCTTAGCTCTGAGAACTCTGTGTTAAAACCTTTTTTCATTTTTTTACTAAATGGTATTATACTAAAAGGTATAAATTTTATAAACCAAAAAATTACTTTTTTGCCATTTTCACTTTTAGTATCTCAATTATAATCGGAAGTATAGAAATAAAAATAATACCTAAAGCTACCTTCTCAATATTATTCCGGATCCAGGGGATCTCACCTAAAAAATAACCGGCAAGGGTTAAACTGAAGATCCATAAAACACCCCCAAGGACATCAAATGAAAGGAATTTTTTGTAATTCATTTCAGCAACACCGGCAACAAAAGGTGCAAAAGTTCTTACTATTGGAACAAAACGGGCCATAATAATGGTTTTTGGTCCGTATTTTTCATAAAATGCATGAGTTTTAGTTAAATATTCCTCTTTTACTAAATTTTTGCCCCTGAACTTTATTTTCAGCATTTTTAGCCCAATTTTGCGACCTACCCAATAGTTTACATTATCACCCACAATGGCAGCAATAAGAAGTAATACGAGCAAATACCCTAAATTCAAAAAAGGTTCACCGGTAACGCTATTGATTTGATTTGCAAATAAACCGGCTGTGAACAAAAGTGAATCACCGGGAAGAAAAGGCATTAACACCAGGCCTGTTTCTATAAAAATCACAAGAAATAAAATAGTATATACTGTATTGTTATAATTTTGGAAAAGCCACTCAAAATCAAGATGGATAATGTGTTTGAAAAGTTCTAACATAAAAAAAATTAGGATTTAGGATTTTAGAAATTAGGATTAGAAATTAAGGATTTGGATTTTTAGCTTAATATTTTGTCAATGTAGTATCCACATCAGTTGCCCAGGCAATAATACCGCCTTTTAAATTGTAAACATTCGTATACCCTTCTTTTTCCAATGCCTGGCAAATAGCACCTGAGCGGGCCCCACTGCGACAATGAACGATCACTTGTTTTGTTTTCGAAATTTTATCCAAATTATCCAAAACGTCACCCATTGGAATATGCTCACCACCCATTACGCAGATCTCTACTTCATGTCCTTCGCGTACATCGATCAATTGAAAATCGACTTCGGTATCTTTTAATTTTTTTAATTCTATTACAGTTATCTCTTTCATTTTACTACGTTTGTCTTATATAAAATTTAATTGCCTGCTGACCCAATTGCCTGCAGGCTCAATTGCCTACTCTTAAATTGAAAAATTGTCTAATTGAATTAAGCTTCTACTGTTTGTTTTAATTCCTTTGGTAAATGGCTAAAAAAGGTATCACCACGTAATCCCAAACGCAGGGTCTCTAAAGGAATCACATCATCATAAGAAATATTACCCAAATTTACATTAGGTCCAAGAAGCTTCATGAACCAAACCTGTTGTGGTTTTAAGGGTGCTTCCCACAAAATACTTTCCTTGTTTACTTTTGCTAAAATTTTATTGATGAGCAAAGTGTGTGCTGTACCATTGGCACGATAAATTCCCACAGTGCCACTTTCGCGGGCTTCAGCAATTACTTTCCACGAACCGGCTTCCAGTTCCTTGTTCATCATTGATGTCCATTTAGCCGGATGAATAATTATACCGGCTTCTTTTGAACCTACTTCTGATAATACTGTAAAGTTTTTAGCAAGAGTTTGGATGTACTCACATTTTTTATCATGGGGCATAACAATAGAACCATCAGAAACCTCGGCACAATTCAGCTTTAGCTTATCCAATAATTTCATATAATCGGCAAACATACCGCGAACAATAAAAGCTTCAAAAAGCGTTCCGCCTAAATACACTTTCATTCCTGCCTCTTTGTAAAGAGCTATTTTTTGTTCAATGTTATTGGTCAGATATGATGTTCCGAAACCAAGCTTAACGATGTCGGTTAAAGAACCGCTGGCGGATAAAAAATCTTCTACCTGACGAACGCTTAGTCCCTTATCCATCATCATGGTAAGGCCATTATTACGTGGTTTTGCCGGACGTTCCGGTAAATAAGGAAGTGTAAAATTTAAACTCATATTTATTAATGTGCTGATTAGTTAATGTGCTGATTAGTTGATGTGCTGATTAGTTGATGTGCTGATGTGTTGATATTGATTACTTGATGTTTCAATTTTGTAATTTTTTTTTAATGATGCGTAAATTATGGTTATTTGTTTCGAATTATATTTTTTTTAAACATTAAGTTTTTTTTAATCAGCACATCAGCACATCAATTAAATCAGCACATTATATTATTATTTTTTGTACGATTCTATTAGATCAGTGATACTTGTATTTTCTTTTAGCTGTGGTAAATAGTCAAACAATTCATTATGTATTTCGTAGTTAAGTTTTAAAGCGTTACGCAAAAAACTCAGTGCTTCCTGTTTTTGTCCGATGCTCATCAAACAAGCTGAGATCCGGTATTGTAATTCTGCATTTTGCGGATGATGTTTTATCCCTTCCGCTAATATTTCCAACGAACCATTTTTGTTTTCCTGTTCAAATAATAAATTAGCATAATCGAGCCATATTTCAGAATTTTCAGGATCCAATTCAATTACTTTTTTGAAAGAGTTTTCGGCATCTTCATAAAATTGCATTTTTTGCTGAAGCTCACCGTAAATATACCAGTATTCGGCATTTTCTTTTTCCAGTTCAACGGCTTTTTTTACATAGTGGATACCTTCACTGGTACGGTCCTGAGCATCAAGTACAATTCCAATACCGAGCCATGCATCAGCCAATTGAGCATTAAGTGCAATTGCTTTATTATAAAAAACCAAAGCGTGTTCAAAATCCTCTTTCTTCTCGTAACATTCACCGATGTAATAATAGGTAATTGCTTCGGGTTCTTCTACTTTTAATGTTTCTTTGTATACTTCAATGGCTTTATCAAAAAGATTCAAATTTGCCAGGGAATTTGCTTTGTTGAAATAAGCAGATGAAAAATTTTCATTGATAGCAATTGCGTAATCGTAAGCATCAATTGCTTTTTCAAACATTTCTAATCTATTATAAGCTACACCCAGATTAAACCAGGCAGTAGCAGTGTAGGGGTGTTTATCAACAAATTCGGTATAATATTTTACACTTTCCTCTGACTGTCCGTTTAGTTCATAACAAAAGGCCAGTTCATATAAGGCTGCTTCATTTTCAGGATTTTCAGCAATTGCTTTTTTTAGATAAAAAATGGCATCATCAAACTTAGCAGTATTTTCAAATTCGAAAGCCATTGCCAGGTATATTTCATCAATATCCTCTGCATTTTCAGCGGCTTTTTTGTAGTTTTCAATAGCCTGGTCAGAAAGTCCCATTTGACTGTAAATAGAGCCTTTGGTCATAAATAATTCAGTATTGGAGGGCTCCATACTTTCTACGTATGATAAAATTTCCAAGGCTTTTTGACTTTGGTTGGTAGCGGCATAAATCTGCGCTTTGCGTAAAAAGAAAACGGTAGAGAACGGGTATTGGCCAATAGCAAGTTCGATAGCTTGTAAGGCTTTTTTTGAGTTGTTTTTTTCGAAGTAATAATCAATTATCTCTTCAAATTCTTCCCCATCAAAAAAATACTGCTTCCCGCTATTTATCATTTCTTCGAAACGGTCAACCAATATAAGTTGTTCGCCCCCTTTTTTTTCGTTATCTCCAAATTCTTCGCTGTCCATCTCTCTGTCTTTTTATTGGTTCAAAAGCCATCTGATCTCCCTACTCCGGGAAAGAACTCTTCCCTATAACTATCTGCTTAGCTTATACGTTTGTCTATGCCTTCTCATGTAGAGTTGGATTGGATAAAGTACTTGTCAAAGATAATAAAAAAATGAGTCAAAAGGGGATATTTCTTAACATAAAAGAGTGATTGTTGAGAACTAATTATTTTAAATAATGCTTTAATAGTATACCTTTGTATCTCAAATAGATCACGAATAAAAAGTCTTGCAGTTACGAATTTAAGAAAGTCCAAATTTGGATTCTACCGTCTATAGAATGCGTTGTCTTCCAGTGAGTTGCCTTTTTATTCCGGTAGCTATTCGTAATTTTTGGTCATAACCATTATTTTTGTAAATTCGTATTTATTCAGCAATTGGTATAATATTTTAGTGTTTTAACAGAAAGATAGAAAAAAGAAATGACGTTAATCAAATCAATATCAGGTATCAGAGGAACAATTGGAGGCAAACCCGGTGAAGGTTTTAGTCCATTGGATATAGTAAAATTTACTTCGGCCTACGCAGCATGGATCACAAAAAACTCAAAAAATACCCGAATTAAAATTGTTGTTGGTCGTGATGCCCGTATTTCGGGTGAAATGGTGAATAATTTGGTTTTAGGTACGTTGCAAGGCATGGGTGTTGATGTTGTGGATATTGGTTTGTCAACTACCCCAACTGTTGAAATAGCTGTTCCTGAAGAACAAGCGGATGGTGGTATCATACTTACAGCAAGCCACAATCCAAAACAGTGGAATGCTTTGAAACTATTGAATGAAAAAGGTGAATTCATCAATGAAAAAGATGGTGCCGAAGTATTGGAAATGGCAGAGAAAGGAAACTATGCATTTGCAGAGGTTAATTCGTTGGGTAAAGTAACTAAGAACGATACTTATTTTAAAAAACATATTGATAAAATTCTTGCACTTTCTCTTGTAGATGTTGCCGGGATAAAGGCTGCCAAATTTAAAGTGGTGATCGATTGTGTGAACTCTACAGGAGGCATAGTTGTTCCCCTTTTGCTTAATGCATTAGGAGTTGAAAATGTCATTAAACTATATTGTGATCCAACAGGAGAATTTCCTCATAATCCGGAACCCCTTCCTGAAAATTTACGGGATATTTCTAAACTTGTAAAAAAGGAAAATGCTCATTTAGGAATTGTTGTTGACCCTGATGTTGACCGTTTGGCTTTTGTTTGCGAAGATGGTGAAATGTTTGGTGAAGAATTTACATTGGTAGCTTGTGCTGATTATGTCTTAAACAAACGTACACCAGCCGAGAAAGCAGCAAATAAAAAAGGTAATACTGTTTCTAATCTCTCATCAACACGTGCTTTGCGTGATATTACAGAAAAGCATGGCGGTAGTTACAGTGCTTCTGCTGTGGGCGAAGTAAATGTAGTTACCATGATGAAGGAAACCAAAGCGGTGATAGGTGGCGAAGGCAATGGTGGCGTTATTTTACCCGAATTACATTATGGCCGTGATGCATTGGTTGGTATTGCTATATTTTTATCGCATTTAGCGAAATACGGGAAAACCTCCTCCATGTTGCGTTCTACCTATCCTGATTACCAGATCTCAAAAAATAAAATTGAGCTGACACCTGAAATTGATATCGACAGTATTTTAGAAGGTATACAGGAAAAATATAAGAAACAGCCTATCAATGCAATTGATGGAATAAAAATAGAATTTGGAAAGGACTGGGTACATTTACGTAAATCCAATACCGAACCGATCATTCGTATATACTCCGAAAGCGGGTTAAGAACTACTGCCGATAATCTTTCTAAAAAGATAATGTCAGATATTCGTGAATTTATAAAACAGCAACAGATAGCTGTATAAGCATTTTGGGTGCGGATAACGAATAAAAAACGAATTTACGAATCTGTGTTTATTATTTAAAAATATACAGATTTGTAAATTCGTAAAAATTCGTTATCCATACCAAATCTATCTTGTATTGAAAACAAAAAAAAGTTTATGAAAGTCTATTTCGATAACGCAGCTACAACACCATTAGATAAAGAAGTTTTGAACGAAATGCTGCCATACATGACAGAGCATTTTGGGAATCCTTCATCCATCCATTCCTTCGGTAGAAAAACAAGGGCGGCTATAGAGGGCGCCCGTAAAATGGTTGCTAAATCATTGAATGTTTCACCTTCCGAAATTTTTTTTACTTCCGGTGGCACCGAAGCTGATAATATGGCTATCCGCTGCACTATACACGATTTGGGTATTAAACATGCCATTACCAGCAGAATTGAACACCATGCCGTGTTGCATACCTTAGAGGAACTGGAAAAAGAAGGAGTTATAAAATTAAGCTTTGTTAACTTAACAACTATAGGCCATGTGGATTTGGTCCACCTCGAAGAATTATTAAAAGAGAATGGCAGAACGCTTGTTTCCTTGATGCACGCCAACAATGAAATTGGAAACCTTTTGCCATTAAAGGAAGTTGGTGAAATTTGTTCAACATACAATGCTATTTTCCATTCAGATACCGTACAGACAATGGGGCATTATGAAATGGATCTGCAAAAAATAAAAATTCATTTTGTTACCTGTGCAGCACATAAATTTCATGGTCCTAAAGGTGTTGGTTTTTTATACGTTAGCAGTTCTGTGAAAATTCATCCAATGATATATGGAGGCGGGCAGGAGCGAAATATGCGTGGTGGTACCGAAAATCTGTATGGTATTATTGGTTTAGCGAAAGCATTGGAAATTGCCTTGCGCGATATGGATGATCATCAAAAGCATATTACCGGCATTAAAAATTATATGGTGGAAAAGTTAAAGGCAGAGATCCCTGTTATAGAATTTAATGGCGCCTGCCAGGATAATTGTTTGTACACCGTATTAAATGTACGTTTCCCGCATACCGAAAACGCAGAAATGTTATTGTTTAATTTAGATATAGCCGGTATTGCCGCATCCGGTGGCAGTGCCTGCACCTCCGGCAGTGATATCGGTTCGCATGTACTTCGGGGCATCGGTTCTGATGTTACAAGGCCTTCTGTACGTTTCTCATTCAGTAAATACAATACCAAAGAAGAGGTAGATTATACAGTAAGCAAATTAAAAGAATTGTTTAGTGTTAATGTTTCGGTGAGTGGGTAGTTTTTTTGCCTATGGAAGCATATTGTTTGCAAACATTTTACTCTTTAATTAATTTACAGGATAAAATGTTTTTTTCATTTACTGCTCTGACAAAATAGATGCCTGATGTTAAACTGCTGCAATCAACTTTTACAGTACCAGTAGCATTCGTTCTTTCAACTACTTTTCTACCTGTGATATCATAAACAAGTAAATTAAAATTTTGTTGTTGAGGCAGTTCGATATTAAAAAATTGTTGAGCGGGATTTGGATAAAAATTAAAATCCAGAATTAGCTGCTCAGGTAACAGCATTCCTACATTTGTACATAATGAATTTATAATTGTTCCGCTTGTAATGACGGGCGATATGCTATTACCAATTCCACCTGATGAAACCGTCAATGATGGAATGGTCACTGTTGAAGTAGGATTACTTATAAGCGTGTTAGTGTTATTTTGATTACATATTCCATTTCCATTGCTATCGGTTTTTACAAAATAAAAATCACAACTACCTGCACCAAAACTTTGTCCATATCCGATAATGGCATAACCATTATCAGATGTTTGTTTAGCTAATGTTCCTATTTCTGCCATTGGCCCTCCAAATGTTCTTGTCCAAATTGTATCTCCCACAGAATTCGATTTTACTAAGTAATAGTCTTTATCGCCCTTGCCGAAACTTGCAGTGTACCCGGCTAAAATAAATCCGTTGTCTTTTGTTTGTTCAATAGAATATGCCCAATCATCTCCAACACCTCCAAATGTTTTTTCCCAAGATAAATTACCTGACAAATCGGTTTTTATTAAATAAAAATCATAATTACCAGCACCAAAACTATTTGTTACTCCTGAAATTATGAATCCTCCATCAATTGTCTGCTGAATAGAATTTGCTCTATCATCTCCCGTACCCCCATATGTTTTAGTCCAAACTATATTTCCATTCTTGTCAAGTTTTACTGATAAAACATCTTTGTCTCCAGCACCTGTGCTTGCGGTAAGGCCAACAGCAACATAACCACTGTCTATTGTTTGGGTAATTGAATATGCGTTGTCGTTGCCTGTTCCCCCAATACTTTTGCTCCAAAGTATATTTCCACTTGAGTCCATTTTGACAATATAAAAGTCATTCAACCCAGCACCAAAACTATAAGTGTTTCCTGCGATGATGAATCCTCCATCTGAAGTTTCTTTAACTGAATTTATAGTCTCATCACCAGGCCCACCAATTGCTTTTGTCCATTGATTATTTCCGTTTGAGTCTATTTTAATTAGAAACATATCTAGTCCACCTCCTCCAAATCCACTTGTTCGTCCACCAACAATAAATCCATTATCCTGTGTTTGTTGAATAGAATAAAGTAAATCCATACCACCAGCGTCAATATTTTTTGTCCAAATGGTATCTCCATTAGAGTTTAATTTTAAAATATAACCATTGTCAATATTAGTATAACCAGCAAGAATAAATCCGTTATCGGAAGTAATGTCTAGCCCCCAAATTTCCTCATAGTTTATAGTTCCAAATGTTTTTTGGAAAACACCCTGTCCTTTGGCTGTAATATAAAAAAGTGTCAATATAATTAATCCAATTATTTTCATTGCTTTTTTTTAATATTACAACTATGAGATAAGCTAAATAAAGAGAGACGAACGTTAAAACTAATTTCGCCTCTCTAATTTCTAAATTTTAGTATTAATTCTTTACCATCTTTTTCATTTCCGCTATTTGTCCATCAATAATTAAAGAATATGTATAAATGCCATTTGATAAGTCATTAGCAAACACATTTAACACCCCTTTGCCCTTCTCTGTTAGGTCAATAGTTTTAATGATTTTACCCGATAGATCTGAAAATATAATTTGTGCATGAGTAATATTATCCGGCAAATAATAACTGATTGTAGTTTGTTCTGCAAACGGATTAGGAACATTCTGATTAAGTATCACAATATTTTTGTTATTTAATTCAACATCAATGAGGGGTGTTGAAGATTGGTCTTGATTATTATTTGGACCAGGTTGCATTGAATGATGATTACCATTCCCATTCCCATTCCCATTACCATTGTTACAGCAGTCATTAATCAGTGATGAGAGTTGATTCAGTTGATTTTGCACTAAGGTGTCATTTGTTATCAAATTGTTTATCTGATTTTGTAATGAGGTGTTTTTTGTTTGCAGCTGATTAACCTCGTTTTGCAATGCCGTGTTGATAGAATCCTGCTCGTTTGTTTTTGTTTTCAAACTATCATTTTTTTGTTGCAGTTCCTGAATACCTTTTGTTAAAATTCCGATAAATGCATTATAGTTTAATGCTTTATATGTTATAGCGGAATGAATAATATTGCCCAATGTATCAAGAGCAGCGTGTTTTGTTATTGATGTAACCAAATCGGGAAGAATAGTTTCAACATCTTGAGCTATAAAACCAAATTGTTTTTTGTCGCTGAAATTTAACCCATAAACATTTGTTGTATCAAAATAAAAACTTCTAGGTTTTAATTGTTTGATTGTGTTTAAGGCTGAATGAATTGAATCAACATTTGTTTTAAACTGTTGGTCGGAAGTGTAATTGTCAGATATTGTTCTAGTACTGCTACCGTTTACAGAGAGATTTCCAGTAATTGTCATATTTCCAGAAAAATTGGAAGTACCATTTACATCCAATTTAAATGCAGGATTAGGAAACCCAATCCCCACACTACCATTAAAATAAGATGGAGCTGTTCCTGCACTAACCAACGAGCGGTCGTTGCCATTTGCAGTAACAATAATATGAGCTCCGTAATTTAAAAGGCCAGCACTTGCAGATGCGTACAAACCTACGTTTGCATTTGCTCCCGCACCATTCGCTTCAAAGTACCCTCCATGATTTACACCGGATGTTGTTGAAGCAGAGCTGGTTCCCATTACAGCTTTGTCGCCACCAAGTGTGGTTACTACATGAAGTTTGTAAGCCGGGCTTGTCCCAATCCCAACATTGCCTAAATTGTCAATTCTCATTCTTTCTAAAGTAGATGTTGAGCCATCAGGTTTTGTGTTGAATATCATAAATCCTCCCCTGTTGGTTGCAGTTGTACCTTGAGTGAACGATACGATTTGAGCTATACTTTTTTTAGTGCTAGCGTTTGAACTCGCAGCAAAATTCAGAACTCCTGCTATATTTGCATCTGCATCTGTTGATTGAGTTGCCATCTCTAATATACCACAGCTTGTTGCGGAAGTGTTTGGGCCAAGTATTGATAATGTTCTAAAAGCAGAACCACTACCATTAAAATCAGGACTTGTTGTCCCGATACCTACATTGCCGGCATTTGTAAATCTCACAAAAGACCCTGCCCCAAGTGTATAAAAATCAATGCCGCCAGAAGCATCTGATGACCACTTGATTTGTGCCTTTAATATTGTGTTCTGGGAGAATCGAAAATGGGGTTCATTTCCTGCACCCGTTCCCGCATCAAGAAACAAAAATGCATGGCCTGCCGCCCTATTACTTGCCCCAATAAGAGCATCGCCATTCACATCGATTTTTTTTCCTGGCGCTGCCGTTCCAATACCTACATTGCCGGTCGATAAAACCCTCATTCTCTCTGTGCTATTTGTTTTTATAATCCAATCAGCAGCATTTATTGTGCCGATCCACTGAACAGGAGAAGAAGGTAAAGTACCACTTAGTGTATTACCAGAAGTCACCCAAGGTTCAACAATCAACCAGTTTAAACCTCCTGAACCGTCATTTGTCAATACTGAACCATTAGCTCCTTGAGCAGTAGGTAGAGTCATAGTATAACTTGTTGAGGTCGTTCCGGACTGAATATTAACAGTATTGCTATTCGTAGAGTTGTATAGCAGGAAAGACCCTGTAGTTGCCGATGCCCCTCCTAATCCTCCTGTCGGAATACCAGTGCGAATCTGTCCCGCAGCATGAAATAAGGAAGCGGGCGCTGTTAGCCCGAGGCCGACAAGACCGGAAGAATTGCTATTATAAACATCTCCTGCCGCATTAACTGTCCACTGTGCCCGTGAATCATTCACATTAAATAAAAAACTTGCTGTAGCTAGAAGCGAAATTGTAATTTTTGTTTTCATGGATCTTTTTTTATGTTTTTGAATTTTGCGGCAAACGTACAATTATTATTCGATAATTTGTATAATAATATAGATAGTTGATAAATGTCGTTGAACTTGTTAAGGAAAAATATTGTTATTTTGGCATTAGATTTAAGTTTGAATAGATTTGAAAGAGAATTTTGAATGCAATATTATCTTACATTATCAAAATTTTAATGCTTTCAATTTGATATTAAAACGTTGTTTGATTTTTAAGGGTGACTATCTGTTTTGCAAGATTTTAAATTTTTTCTAAAGCAAAAAGAGACTGTCCTTTTGAGACAGCCTCTTAAACTTACAACCCAGTTCCCTTTACACAGGCTTATTTCAGCCTATTCAACAATTATTTTCTTATGATACAATTTACTTCCTGCGCTAACTTGGACCATATATACACCTTTAGAAACATTGCCAAGAAAAACTTCTTTATTAAATTTCCCGGTTATGTTTTCTGGCTTCGATGAGTAAACTATCTCGCCAAGTACATTAAAAATGTTTATTTGCAGATCTTTTGCTGCAAAATGATCAATGCTAATGGTGAAGCTACCTGTATTTGGATTAGGAGAAATGTTTACATTGGGTACTTCTGTATTTTCTATAATTCCGGTAGGAAGATCCAGGCAGTTAACATAAAATGTATGGGTACCAACAGTTGCATCTTCGTCATCCACCAGGATATAATAAGTTACTCCGGCTGTCCAAGGTATTGCACCATACAGGCCTACTGCATTGGTATCTTCAATACAGATCCATCCTGTGGAAGCACAGTTTGTAGCTTGCCATAAATAATCCACATAACCACTCGCAGCAGTAATCTGGATACCGTAAGTACCTGTGATAGGAGCAACAAAACTGTAAATTTTTTCTGTGCCCGGTGTTGGATATCCGCAAGTACCGGTATTCCAGGTTCCGGCTCCTCCTCCGGTAAATGTTTGTGAAGAAGCTGAACCACAGGTGCTTATAGAGGTTATGTTGGCACAAGGGCCTGTAATAGCCGGGCAATTGATGTAAAATGTATGGGTGCCAGCGGTAGTATTTTCGTCATCAAGTAAGATGTAATAGGTTGTTCCTGCTGTCCAGGACATTGCACCAAATACTCCAATTGCATTGGTATCTGCAATACAATTCCACCCTGTTTCAGCACATGAAGTAGTTTGCCATTGATAGTCAACCCAGCCTGAAGCTGAAGTAACCTGGATGCTGTAAATGCCAGTTGTAGGAGCAACAAAACTGTAAATTTTTTCAAGCCCGGGAGTTAGGTAGGCGCAAGCGCTGTTTGTTGTTGTATTCCAAACTCCGTTTCCTCCACCAGTATATGTTTGAGCTCCGGCAACTCCGCAAGCACTGATTGAAGTGATGCTGGCGCAAGGCCCGGTAATAGCAGGACAATTTATATAAAATGTATGTGTACCAACAGTACTGTTTTCATCATCAAGCAGGATATAATAGGTAGTACCTGCTGTCCATGACATAGAACCATAAGCACCTGGAGTAGTAATATTGCTGATACATGTCCAGCCTGTAGAACCACAGGAATTTGATTTCCATTGATAATCCACATAACCCGTTGCTGCCGTAACCTGAATACTATAAACACCTGTGGATGGGGCAACATAACTAAAGATCTTTTCTACTCCCGGAGCCATAAATCCGCAAGAGCTAACCGTACTTGTATTCCATGAACCGGTTCCTCCACCGGTATAGGTTTGAACATTTGATGGACCACAGGCGCTAATAGCAGTTATATTGGCACAAACCGGATCTGTTGGAGCACAAGATGTTAAGCAAGTGGCTGCATTATATTGTGTTCTGACCTTATTTCCCGGTTGGGTTCCAAAGCCATTTGTAAGTAAAATGCCGGTTCCACCTAAATGACAATAACTCATTATAGTTCCACCATTTGCAGGGTGAGGTCCCGGTGGACATGCTGGTGCTCCCTGAGGTTCAGGTTCGGTTGCATAGCAATCATCAATAGCTCCTCCCACCCATCCGCACCATTGGGTATGATTGGAACCTATATTATGTCCCAACTCATGTGTAACAGCTTCTATGGTCCATGAGTAGTTCGGGTAGGTGTCATACGTATTGTCAATATTGGTCATACCGTAGGCATAACTGGGAGTACACAATACATCAAGATAAGCTAATCCTCCGGCACCAAGGTTCCTGGTTGTTAGGAAATGAGCTAAATCACCGGTAAATGTGGTACGATAGGCCTGGAAACTATTTAGAAGATCTGTAGAGGTTGTATTCGATATATATGGATCGGTGGTAGCCCAGGCATATATCTGAGATATTTCAACACCTATACTTTCATTGGTATATAATGTTTGAATAACGTTAAACATACCTGTTACAAAGTTTCCGACATTTGTAGTACTGTTTCCATTATCAGTGTACATTTCATAATCACACTCAAAATATATTTTAACGCAATTTGTAAACAATAATTCAGGATTGTCTGTTCCTGTAGCTTTAGCAGTCGATTCTTTTATTAATTTATCGGCCATACATTCAAATTTCCTTTGGTAAAGTACATCGCTGTCTTTATATAAAATGTAGATATTATTAAGGGGGTTTGATTCATTTTTCCAAAGTCCTAAAACATAATTTTGGTTGTTCCATGAAAATACGGTCATGATACTCTGATCAAATAAACTCCATGCAGCCAGTGATGGCGTGTTCCCTGCAACTGTTCCCTGGTAATATAAACCGGGAGTATAATCCACTTTTTCATTGTTTCCGGTAAGGAGTGAAAAGTTGTCGGAAACTACTTTTGCTGTTTTGAGGTAAAATGTTGCATTACTATTGTCCGATAGAGGCAGATCTAGGATCAGGGAAGAAGGTTTTTCTTTGTTGATCCTTGCTAATTCAGCAAAGTCAAGTTCCAGAAAAACTGCATCACGGATATCGTTTTTAACATCAATTTTAGTGGCTCTGTCAAGTAGTTTAAAAAACGAGGTATTTCCGTTCTTTACTACTACCTGTTCATCCTGATTTTTTTTTGCAGGACGGCTATTTGAGTTTTGAGCCCGGATGTAGGTTCCAAGTAATATAAAGGCAACTGACAGGAGTATTTTTGATTTCATATTCAAAGTTTTTTTGTTTCGAAATAATGGTCTAAAGAAAATATTGGATGCTTTGGTAAACAAATATATATTATAAAAATTGTTTTTACTAATTACCTGAAAATTTAATTCGGAGTATCCTGATGCTATCTTAAAACAACTATTTTTTTAGTATAAGTGCCTTTATTATTGGTTATAGCACGGGCTAAGTAAATTCCTTTCCCGAAATTTCGTATGTCAATTTCTGATTTTTGCCAAATATCTTTGTTTTCAAAAATGATCCTTCCGGCCAGGTCGGTAATTTGTAGATCAAAAAAATGTTTGGGTAATTCCATGGTAACCATTTCTAATGCCGGATTGGGATAAATTTGTAAATCACTTTCATCAATATGGGAATCTGAAATGCCGGATGCATTGCAAAAAATGCTATTTAATTTTTGCCAGATGGTATCATTAAAAGCAATGGGAACAGCGCCTCCTGTACCGGGCGAATTTCCCATTCGTATAAAAACTAAATTTTGACTAGGAACAATATTTATGAGTTGTCCGTTTTTACCTATAGCAGCAAACATATCATCTGGTGCTGAAGGATTGAGTGAGCCGGGGAAAATAGTTTGAAGTGTGGGAAACATAAAGGATGTTTTACCATTGAGCCACCATAAATAGCCATAAGAAGGGTTGAGAAGTTGAGAGGTATTAACCATTTGATTAAAATATGCTGTATCAGTGAGAATGGCATTGTTGTTCCAAATACCTTTGTTAAGAACAAGAAGACCGAAACGAGCCATACTACGGGCCTTACTGTAAAACACATTGTTATAGCCGGAAGGAAAATATGATCCTGTAATACCAGTTTGACTGCTAATATTTTGTGATATATATGAATTCAGGGATTGTCCGGTTGCAGATTGAATCACATCATCCAGTAATGTATAAGGTCCGTTATGATACGCCCATCTTGTGCCTGCATCGGCCAGATATTGTAAACAGGTATCAACGGTGCAGGTATAGTCCGGAACGCCATCATCTAATCCGCTTGTCATTGTTAACTGATGCCTTATGGTTATTAAATCTTCTTTAGAAGCAGGGGTGGAGGTCCAGCCGCTATTTAAATAGTGTGAGGTGGTATCATTTATAGAAAGGTACCCCTCTTGCTGAGCAATGCCAACAGTAAAAGCGGTAAGGGTTTTGCCCGCTGAAGCCCAATACCAGGCACTATCCTGTGTAAACGTTCCATAATATTTTTCAAGCGCAATCTTCCCTTCTTTTAAGATGATAAATGCTTTGGTGTTTCTGTTTCCAAGATAATCGGTCAGCGTATCTATTTGTTCCTGGCACCAGCCAAGAGAAGCAGGTGAAACGGTATCCCATGTAGTTCCGAAAACTGGCGGAAAATAGGAAGTTTGCGATTTTGCATTAAAAAAAGCAAGAAAAGCAATAAGTGTAAATAATTGTTTACCCATAATTTTTGCGTTATGTGTGAAGTAAATCTGAATTGCTTAATTTTAACAGTGTTTGTTCAAAAGTAATTGTTTAAGAAGTTTAATACAAATAAATAATTTGGGATTTTTGTAAATATAACCCGATAGCCAAAACACTTGACGTGTTGGTGCTATTAAGAACGGAACCCTGTTTCCCGGGCGGTGTTGAAATGAGAATAAAATTTTGGATCTGATACATTTTGAAAAAGCACCTGCAATTATTTTAATATTACCTTTACCAAAAAAAGTATGAGAAAACTAGGATACATCCTCTATCAGCCGTATAAATGGCTTTTCTTTTTTCCATTTTTGATCATTAATACTTTATTCTTTTGTATAATAGCTATTTTGATCTCCCTCTTTAGTCAGAAAGCAGCAGGTTATTGTGGAGTTATATGGGCAAGACTCAATTCCTATTTAACACCAATATCCATTAAGGTAACAGGGAAGGAGCACATTCAAAAAAACACCTCCTATATTATTGTGTTAAATCACCAGAGTTATTACGATATATTTTTAATTTATGGTTGGTTAGGCATTGATATTAAGTGGGTAATGAAACAGGAACTTCGTAAAATTCCCGGATTTGGGATATGCTGCGAAATGATAGGCCATATATTTATTGACCGATCCAATACTCAGGTTGCTATTGAAAGTATGAATAAGGTTAAACAGAAATTAGTAAATGGCACTTCTGTGGTGATATTTCCAGAAGGTACCCGAAGTAAAACCGGGGAACTTGCGCCATTCAAGCGAGGTGCCTTCAGGTTGGCTATGGATCTGGGACTACCCATTTTGCCAATTACATTGATTGGTACAAAAGACATCCTTCCTTCTGATTCTTTTAACCTTTTACCGGGTAAAGCTCAAATGATCATACACGAACCTATTTTTGTTACTAAATACGCTGATGAGGAAATAAATACCTTAATTACGGATGTCAGTAAGGTTATTTCCTCTGCTTTGAAGTAAAATCGGCCTGTTAAAAAATAAATTGGTGCTGAATTTACCTGAATTTTAAATTTTTTAGGATGCTGGAATTTAAGTTCTTATAGACCAATTGGCTTTTTTTTAAGATAAAAATAAAAAAAATGCTTGGTTTCAAATTATTTTTATATATTTGCATCATTAATAAATAAATAAACATCATGCAAAAAGGTACAGTAAAATTTTTTAATGAAACTAAAGGATTTGGTTTCATCACACCAGAATCAGGTGAAAAAGACATCTTCGTTCACTCTTCAGGTCTTCTTGACGAGATCCGTGAAAACGACAAGGTACAGTTTGAAGTAGAAAGCGGCCCAAAAGGTCTTAACGCTTCTAACGTAAAAGTTATCTAGTTCGAAAAATATTATTTTCGTTCGTTAAAAAAACATGTCGAAAGGCATGTTTTTTTAGTTTACGGTAATTGGAGTTCTGGAAAACAGCGAATTTCCAATTTTTTGTTGCCTGTTATTATAATTAACACCAACCTGAAATTTGACAAAAATGATTTTTATAAACAAAAAAATTACAAATTATGTCTAGAGTAAGCACTTACCTTAACTTTTCCCGAAATACAGAGGAAGCATTTAATTTTTACAAATCTGTGTTTGGTGGCGAATTTAGCGGAGGCGGAATTGCCCGATTGGGAGATATCCCCGCTTCAGAAGGAATGCCTCAGATCGCAGCAGCAGATAAAAATTTAATTATGCATATTGAACTTCCAATTCTTGGAGGACACATTTTAATGGGAACTGATGCACCTGAATCAATGGGCTTTACTTTGAATTTCGGTAATAATTTATATATCAACCTTGAACCTGATACCAGGAACGAAACAAAAAAGCTTTTTGATGGCCTTTCGGCAGGAGGGAAAGTAACAATGCAGCTTCAGGAAATGTTCTGGGGAGCCTATTATGGAAGCTGTACTGATAAATTTGGAGTACAGTGGATGTTTAATTGTGTAGAAAAATCAAAATAAAATTATCTAATATGAATGCAAATAAATCCTTAATAACTGTGCAAGCAATAATTGATGCACCAATTGAGATGGTTTGGAAAAACTGGACAACCCCAACCGATATAATTAATTGGAATAGCGCTTCAGAAGATTGGCATACCACAAAAGCTGAAAATGATCTGAGAATCGGAGGTAAATTCCTTTCAAGAATGGAAGCAAAAGATGGTACTGAAGGCTTTGACTTTGTTGGTGTTTATGATAATGTAAAAACCAATGAACTTATTGAATACACTCTTGAGGACGATAGAAAGGTGAAAATATCTTTTACATCGGAGAATGGAAAAACAAAGGTTATTGAAACATTTGAAGCTGAAAGCGAAAATTCTCTTGAATTACAATTTGGAGGATGGCAAGCCATTTTAGACAACTTTAAAAAATATACAGAAGCAAGTTTAGTTAATTCTTAAGTTCCCAGAATGACAGATCAAAAAATAACCCCATGCTTATGGTTTGACAACCAAGCCGAAGATGCTGCTAATTTTTATGTTTCGATTTTCAAAAATTCAAAGATTGAAAGTGTCAGCCGTTACGGAAAGGAAGGTTTTGAAATTCATGGTCAGAAAGAAGGAACCGTACTTACAGTCGCTTTCCAAATTAACGGACAACCTTTCACTGCATTAAATGGTGGACCTGTTTTCAAATTCACCGAGGCTGTTTCGTTTCAGGTATTTTGCGAAACACAGGTTGAAATTGATGATTATTGGAATAAGCTCACTCAGGGAGGTCAGGAAGTGCAATGCGGCTGGCTCAAAGACAAATTTGGACTTTCATGGCAAATCATTCCTACCATACTTTCAAAATTATTGAGCGACCCATCAAGGGCAGGAAGGGTAATGAAAGCATATTTGAAAATGAAAAAATTTGACATTGAAAAGTTAATGCAAGCATAGGCTATAATGGTAATTAAATTTTAAACAGGTTCTTAAACTTTCCATCTTTAGAAATTGTTCCCTTCAAAACAGATTGTACAAAAAATAATGGATACTCATTTTATATGAATCGCAGGGAACTTATCAAAAAAACAATTTTAGCAAGTGTTGCAACGGGCTTATCATCAGGGCTTTTGGCTCGGCAGTTAAGGTTTGCTCCTGTAATTTCCAGAAATGATTTTGGAAAGGATTTTGTGTGGGGAGCCGCAACAGCAGCCTATCAGATTGAAGGCGCATGGAATGAGGAAGGAAAAGGCGAATCGGTATGGGACCATTTTACGCATAACAAAAAAAACAGAATTAAAACCCGTGAAAACGGAGATGCGGCCTGCGATTTCTACCATCGTTATGAGAGTGATATCGATTTGTTAAGCTCAATGAATATTCCTGCATTCCGGTTTTCAATTGCTTGGTCTCGCATATTGCCATCAGGCACAGGGGCTGTAAACCAAAAAGGAATAGATTTTTATTCTCGGTTGATTGATAAATGCCTGAAAGCAGGAGTGGAGCCATGGGTAACACTTTACCACTGGGATATTCCGCAAGCCTTGGAAGAGAAAGGTGGTTGGGAAAACCGCGATGTTTGTAATTGGTTTGCTGAATATGTGGAACTCTGCACCAAACATTTTGGCGATAGGGTAAAAAACTGGATGGTGTTTAATGAGCCAATGGCCTTTACGGCATTGGGTTATATGCTTGGAGTACATGCTCCCGGCAAACGCGGGATGAAAGGCTTTTTAAAAGCGGCCCATCATACAGTACTTTGCCATGGTATTGGAGGTAGAATTATCCGGAAAAATGTTCCGAATGCTCATATCGGAACCACTTTTTCGTGCAGCCCCATTGATGCATGGAAAGAAAAACCTGCCAATATCCGTGCAGCTAAAAGAGAGGATGTATTGATCAATCGACTGTTTATTGAACCTGTTTTGGGAATGGGATATCCGATAAAGGATCTTCCGGCCATAAAAAAAATAGAGAAATATATGTTGCCCGAAGATGCTAAGAATATGGCCTTCGATTTCGACTTTATTGGTGTTCAGAACTATTCACGTTTGGTGGCCCGAGATTTAGGTATAGTCCCGTTGGTGCGTGCGGTAAATGTAAATCCCAAAAAGTTGGGACATGATGTTACCGAAATGAACTGGGAGGTTTATCCCGAAGGCATTTATCGGATCTTGAAACAATTTGCCGACTATTCAACTATTAAGAAATTAATAGTGACAGAAAATGGCGCAGCCTTCCGTGATGAAGTAGCTGAAAACGGGGTGAAAGATCCTAAGCGCCAGAAATTTTTGCAAGATTATTTAGAACAAGTGCTGAAGGCTCAAAAAGAGGGAGTTCCTGTGAAGGGCTATTTTGTATGGAGTTTCATGGATAATTTTGAGTGGGCAGAAGGATACAGGCCTCGTTTCGGATTGGTGCATGTTGATTTTAATACACAAAAAAGAACTATAAAAGACAGTGGACTTTGGTTTAAGGAGTTTTTAGGGAAATGATTTTAAACACGGGGTTCACAGAGGTTTCGGAGTTTCAATGAGAAGATTTTTAATTGTGAAAAGCGCGAAGAAAAATTGATGATTATTTAAACTCTGTGTAACTCCTTTTCCCCCATGTTCTCTGTGTTGAAAAAAAAGATGAACTATTATAACTATATAACCTGTTGTATTGCATACAAAGAGCCATTAAAATTCATCTCCTGATCAGCTGTTAAACCAATAAGTTTGAGTGCTATTGGAGAAGTGGGGGATACTGCAAAATAAATTTCTGAATCAATCATTAATTTTCCCGCGCTAATAGAAATATAAAATTTTTCTTTGTTTGTAATTACTAAACTTCCGAGTGCAGCTGTTTGCGAGTGTTGATTAGGATTAATTCTATCAAGTAATTTCTTTAATTCTAAAGTTTCAATTAATTGTTTGGCATTTTTTTCCTGCTCCAGCTGCATCATAGCCCGTCCGGTTTCATGTTTATCTCCTGCACTGCTTTTTGTTTCATCATTTCCAGATTCGCTCGCAGCATCAATGGCAGCTTGGATGTGGCTCATCCGTTGATTTACATAATCAACACATTTTGTATACAATTGGGATTTTAATTGTTGATTCTTGTCCATCAAAAAATTCGTAAAATGTATTATTAGTTTGAGTAATTACCTGGGAATTTTTGCTGAAACTATATTGCCTGAATATGCTATTTCAATTCTTCAATATGGATTAATCCGGTATATTTAATTTTTTTCACATCTGAAACGAATTTCATAAAAGGATAAGGGTGCAGATCAGCCAAAGTAATTTTCAAGCCAATTTGCTTATTTGTAATTGCATCTTTGCGGTCAATGATTATTGGTTCTAATAATGTAGGTTTTAGGGAGCCATCCGGCATTGGATACCTATTCAATCCGGGAACGATTAATGTTTCAAAGTAGGCTTTATAATAATCAACATTTGGCTGCATTAACTGGATTTTTACTTTTGCAAAACCAGAAACTTCACAAGCACCTCCTCCACTTGGGCAGCGGCTATCGGAAAATATTTCAGTTAGTCGGATACTCCAATTATCGTTTAATTTTACCCATTCTCCACCCAATCGAGTGTAAAAATAGGGGTGGGAATTAGACTCCGGAAACAACCCCTTTTCAATCTGTTCGGGAGTTGATTTGAAATTATCGGTATTCATTGTTTGAGAATCATTTAAATTATTATTTGTGATTTGACCATTCGAAGAAATATTTTGGCAAGATAAAAAAAATGTAAAAAATAAAAGTAATTCAGGCATTAGCTCGAACAAAGGTTTGTTTTTCATCGTAAATAAATATTTTTTTTCAATAGTAAAAACGTAACCAGTAAGTGCTGCAGTTTAATATTTTGTGCCGGGAGTGTGCTCCAAATTTTAAAAAAATAAATTGATTAATTGTATGCTTTCTTTGAAAAACCATAATAAAAACCAAAGCCAAAACTAATATACCGAATAGGACCGGAATTATCTTTGCCAAACTGGGCCCACTCATCCAGGCATAATTCATAAGGATCAAAGTTGCGTTTGATTACACTATAGGTTAGGGTAGCTCCAATTCCAAAATTTGCTTCTGTTAAAAAAAACAGATTTACTTCAGGTTCAAAATAGGAAGATTTAAAGCCCTTAATTATGGGATGTTGGTTTAGGCTTTTACATTTAAATGATGAGTATTTTGTATTGTTTTGCCCTACAGATAGTGCCGCTGATAATAGCATGGTGTTTTTACTGTTTACATAAAAATCGCTACCAATCTTTATTGCAGCATTATTAATTGCCATATCTGCATTCAGATCCGGTATTTTATTTTCAGTGATCTTTAATAATCCATTTTTAAATGCGCCTCCAACAAACAAACCTTTGTAGATCATTACATTAAGACCTGCGTTAACTTCATAGATACCAACAAAACTTTTTTTAAAAGATTGATTGCCCATCGGGTGCGGTACTGTTACCGATACTCTTGGGCTGAATAAATAATACTGTTTTTGACGAGGGGGAGATTCCTCAATAATTTTAGTTTCAAATTGATCAGGTTCGTCCTGTGCAATAGAAGTATACGAAACTAAAACAAACAATAGAAATAAAAGATAGATGCAATGCTTTCTCAAACTATAAAATTTTTATTATTTACAAATATGAAAATTAATTTGAAAATGTGCAAATATGAAAATGAGCTAAAGTAATTTTCATATTCCTTTAGCTCATTTTCATTGTAGACTTGATATAAGTTAAAAATTTAAAATAATTTAATGCCTATTTGGAGCGTCATTGCGAGACTTTTCAGTCCCTTCGTCAGGCTCAGGATAAACTCCGAAATCTCAACTAATGATGGACGTGAGATTGCTTTGTGCCTCGCAATGACGCGCTGAATGAGGCTTTTTTATTAAAAGTTAATTTCATATCATTTTAATTTGTACAAAGCCTATTAATAAAACTACAGTCCATTTTCTTTGTCTAAATAAGTTTGAACAATATCAAGTGCATTGTCGATCACGTCACTTAAAGCAGTAATAAATGTGCCTGGTTTGGCAAGTGAAAGTGCATGTTTTAAAGCATCTACTTCTTTAGGGATATATTCGTAAGATTGTTTTGGATCTATTTCTTTAATACCTTCCACTAAAAGTTTAACAATGTCATCTGCTTCTCTTCCACGTAAAAATTTATCCTGTCGTATAATAATGTGGTCGAACATTTGGGCGGAGATCCTTCCAAGTTCCCTGATGTCACTATCTCTTCTATCGCCAGTACCGGTGATGATGCCTATTTTATCAGGCGAGTCGATGGTGGATAAAAATTCTTTTATACCATTGAAACCATCCGGATTGTGTGCAAAATCGATCATCACTTTAAAATCTTTAAAAGTGAAAATATTCATTCTTCCCGGAGTTTGTGCTGCAGAAGGAATAAACGTTTCGAGTGAGGTACCAATATCTTCGATTTTAAATCCATACACATAAGATGCAAGTGTTGCCGCTAATACGTTATAGA
The DNA here is from genome assembly GCA_030654175.1 of Bacteroidia bacterium. GTDB lineage: Bacteria > Bacteroidota > Bacteroidia > 2-12-FULL-35-15 > 2-12-FULL-35-15 > 2-12-FULL-35-15. The sequence goes on along the minus strand of JAURXZ010000006.1, from coordinate 142,182 downwards.
TCATAAAAGTTACCTTGCCACCAAAGGTTAATGGTATTAAGGTTGCTTTTTCAACTCTGAATTTCCAATCACCTTTCTTTATTGTGATGTATCCATTTTCGTAAATAGCAGCAATTCCGCCTTTTTTGCAATGCTCAACTATTACAGGATTATTTTCATCAACACTAAAATAAGCTACTTTGCAACTTGCGTTTTTACCGATCTTTACACAGTATTTGTTATCCGCATTAAGCACAGCATAACCGTCACGTTTAACACTTTCCACCACTACCCCTTTTACTTTGGCCATTTCGTCCAGGGTATTGATGTCGGATAAACCCATGTGATCCGCTTGTACGTTGGTCACTATCGCAACATCACATTTGCTGAAACCAAGTCCTGCTCTTAAAATGCCTCCACGTGCGGTTTCCAGTACGGCAAACTCAACGGTAGGGTCTTTCAAAATAAATTCGGCACTCACAGGGCCTGTAGTATCACCTTTTGTAAGCATGGAGTTCCCAACATAAATACCATCGGAAGTGGTGAAGCCTACTTTAAATCCGTTATTTTTAACGATATGAGAAATTAAACGGGTGGTTGTAGTTTTACCGTTGGTTCCTGTAATGGCAATAATTGGTATCCTACATGATTTGCCTGTTGGGTAAAGCATATCTATTACAGGAGCCGCCACATTTCTCGGCAAACCTTTGGCAGGAGCTAAGTGCATCCTAAAGCCGGGGGCTGCATTCACTTCTAAAACTACTGCACCGGTAGTTTCCAATGGTTCGTTAAGATTGGTTCCCATTATATCAATGCCGCAAATATCCAAACCAATTATTCGTGAAATACGTTCAAAAATAAATATATTGTGAGGATGTACGATATCCGTGATGTCGGTGGAAGTACCACCAGTACTCAGGTTAGCTGTTCCCTTTAAATAACATAATTCCTTTTTAGCAAGAACTGTTTCAATGGTGTAATTTTTTTTAGTCAGTTGTTCTATCGTTTCTCTATCAATACTAATTTCAGTCAGTACATTTTCGTGTCCGTAACCTCTGCGCGGATCTTTATTTTCGGTATCAATTAATTGTTGAATAGTTGAAACGCCATCGCCAATCACGTGGGCCGGTTCACGCAATGCGGCAGCAATAAACTTGTTGTTTATCACTAGTATTCTAAAATCAAAACCGGTAATAAATTTTTCTACAATTATTTTGCGGGAATATTTTTTAGCATGTTCGTAAGCTGCATGAGCTTCTTCAATCGTTTTTACGTTGATTGATGCGCCTTTTCCGTGATTTCCATCAAGAGGTTTAAATACCAATGGGAAGCCGATTTTTTTAACAGCGTCCACCACATCTTCTGCATAAGCAATGCAAACACCTTTTGCTACAGGTATTGCAGCATCTCCCAGCATACGTTTTGTTTCATCTTTATTGCTTGCTATATCCACAGCGATAGAGCTGGTGTGATCTGTCATTGTAGCACGAAAACGTACCTGATTTTTTCCATATCCCAACTGTATCAAAGATGCACTGTTTATGCGGATATAAGGAATGTCGCGCGCAACGGCTTCATCAACAATAGAACCGGTGCTTGGCCCTAAACGATCTTGTTCTCTTATTTCACGCATGGTACGGATATCATGTTCCAGGTCATAAGGTTCACCTTTAATGAGAGCTTCAGCAATTCTTACTGATGCTTTGGCTGCATATACACCTACTTTTTCTTCCATATAGGAAAAAACAACGTTGTAAACACCCGGATTACCAGTACTTCTGGTTCTTCCAAATCCACATTCCATCCCTGCTAAAGATTGTATTTCAAGTGTAATATGTTCAATAACGTGGCCCATCCAGGTACCTTCTTTAACCCTTGAAAAGAAACCGCCCTGGCAACCTTCCGAGCAACGGTGCTCTATCATGCTTGGAATAGCTTGTTCTATGCGTTCACAAAAACCCGCTATTTTATTTGTAGGGAAATTCTCTAAATCCTCAAGATCAAGCTTCATCACAATCAATTTACTTCTTCTGATCGACCAATAATTAGGCCCCCTCATCACTTTTATTTCAACTATTTTCATTCTATTTTATAATTTTTTATCAATATAGTTATTATTTTTATACAATCAGAATTTGTTCAAAACATTATTATAAAGAAAAAAATTAAGATTATATAATTGTAATGATTAGGTTAAATTTACAGCCGAAAACAATTGGGCGATTTAGCAATAAGCAATTGAAAACACAGATTTGTAAATTCGTTTTAAATTAGTAATTCGTAGTAAAAGATGGGAGCTCCAAAAGGGAAATTAATATCTATAGGTGGAAGTGAAGATAAAGGCACAGGAATGGATCCATCATTTATTCAAAAAGAACAATTAGTTTTTTTTGAATTCGGTATTTTGAAAAGAATATTATCTGAAATGAAAGGAGTTGATTCTGTTATAGAAGTTATAACCACTGCATCTCAAATACCTGAAGAGGTTGGTGAAAATTACGTTCAATCCTTTGGAAAATTAGGCTGTAAAAATGTTGGGGTAATGCATATTAAAAACCGTGAAGATGCCCTTAATGTTGAATATATTGAACGTGTTAGAAAAGCCGATGGGGTAATGTTTACCGGTGGAAATCAGTTACGTTTAAGTATGATCTTTGGTGGTACCGAAATTTTGGAACTGATAACGGATCGTTATCAAAACGAAAATTTTGTTATTGCAGGAACAAGTGCAGGCGCAATGGGAATGAGCAATACAATGATCTACCATGGCAGTAGTACACATGCTTTGCTAAAAGGTGAAGTTAAAATTACTACCGGTCTTGCATTTATTAAAGATGTAATTATAGATTCGCATTTTGTTACACGGGGCCGTTTTGGACGTTTGTCGCAGGCTGTGGCAAGTAATCCGGGTTGTATAGGAATTGGTTTAGGTGAGGATACTGGTGTAGTAATTAAAGAAGGGAACAAAATGGAAGCTATTGGTTCCGGTCTGATCCTTATTTTTGATGGTCACAATATCCGTCATTCAAATATAGCAGATCTAAAAGATGGTTCCCCTATTTCTATTGAAAATTTAATTGTACATGTGATGGCAAAAGGGAATTTTTATTATTTGAAAGAAAGAAAATTCTTTGCCGGAGTGAAAGAAACTGAGGTGAAATAAAAGAGTTTCAAGTTGATGCAAATATTTTTGATAGGTTTCATGTTTCATACAAAGTTTGCAATGTGAAACTTGAAACCTATAGAGAACCTAAAAATTATAATAAGCCCTTAACCCTATTGCATTCTGCAACTTTAATCTTGGGTTTATTCCAATATTTACCCGCTCGTAGGTTGGACTATACAATAACTGTAAAGTGAATTTTGGATTTATTGTTAAATTAGTTCCAAACCCAGCGAATACGCCTAGTCCGGTACCAATCGGTTTTCTTACAAGTAAAGCTGACGAATAAGCCACCTGGTTATAATAAGTGGTGAGGTCAATTTTTAGATTATTGATCAGGATTTCATTTTTATCGAATTTGGTAACAGTAACATGTAAGCCTCCTTCAACAAAAAAATTAACTTTTTCGTTATCGCCTAATATTCTCTGATAACCAAATTGGAACATCATGCGTTGTTCTACACCTTTTATAGCAAAGGTTTTGATCCTATCATTGATTTGTGAAGAACCACTCTGCTGTGGTGTTATAATAGTAAAATTCCCACCGATATTTAACTTTGCAAGGTTAACATTTAATAAGATCGCATTTTTTACATCTACCGAATAGATACAATTTAATCCTACTGAAAAAGAAGGGCTGTACCTCATGTTGAGAGGCATATCACTTGAATTAAAGGTCCAGGTATGATAGTCGATTTTGAGCTCCTGGGCAATAAGATCGGGTTGTCCTGCAAAGCCATAACCACCATATTCCATGTTGATCTTTTGGTTCATCAAACTATTATCCCAGGTATTTTTGTTCCCGTCAATATCAAAACCATAACCATCATAAATACTGGCGGTATATTGATTTGCAAAATAGGATCCTACATATAAACCAAGCCTCAAACCTTTTTTAGGAGTGATCTCTTGAAAAGTCTCGTTGTTATTATCCTCTGTCTCTTGTGAAACACCATTAATGCTCCATGTAAGTGATAATACAAGAATTGCAGTATTGAAAATTTTGGATAGATTCATCGTAACGAAGTTAACAATTTTTTTGCAATTATTTTCAGTCACAATAACTTATTGTCGGTATTTAGGGACAGAACTCTTTAAAATATTTTCAAAAAATCGGTAGAATTACTTTTTGGTAAATCCTCCTCTTGTCATATCACCCCACGTTTTGATTCCTTTTATTTTTTCCCAATTTCCTTTTAACGCAGAGTAAACCAAAAAAGGATGATAATAAAATGGTTCAATGATCGCGACAAGTAGTAACTGAAAATAATGTTTTATCTTAGGATATTGATGAAAAGTGTATTCTTCTGTAAGCAGCGCAAGAGTGGAAACCATTATGGCAAATGAATAAACAAACAATAGAAGAAGACAGAAAAATTTTAAATTGATCAAACCAAAAGCAAAAAATAAAAGTGTAACTATTAAACCGAAAAATTCTATTAATGGTGCAAAATATTCAAAAATTAACCAGTACGGAAAAGAGAGAAGGCCTAATAATTTATACCTGGGATTCAGGAACATAATGCGATGTTTCCACAATGACTCCATTGTTCCTCTTGTCCAACGACTACGTTGTCTTCTTAAAATAGAAAAATTATCAGGAGCTTCAGTCCAGCATAATGGATCCGGAATGTAGGATACGATATACTTTTGATTTGTTTCAATCATATATCTACGCATTCTCATAACCAGTTCCATATCTTCTCCAACAGTATTGTGATCATATCCTCCGGATTCTATTACAATTTGTTTATCAAACATTCCAAATGCTCCACTTATCAATAATAAACCATCCAACTTGGCCCAAGCCATCCGTCCTAATAGAAACGCCCTTAAATATTCAATAACCTGTATCCTTGGGATGAATGTTTCTGGCACATTTACTTCAACTAACCTACCATTGGATATTTTACATGAATTAGCAATACGGATCACACCACCTGTTGCAATTACCCTCCCATTAATATTTTCCATGAAAGGTTTGGCCATTTTTAAAAGGGCATCTTTTTCAATGATACAATCAACATCAATACAAACAATATAGGGTTTAGAAGAAATATTAATTCCCATATTTAAAGCATCGGATTTTCCTCCATTGATCTTATCAACAACAATGAGTTTTTTATAAGCAGGATTTTTAGATCTGTAAATTCCTTTTATTTCTTTGGCTTTTAAATGGGGAGGGAATTGAAAATCCGGATCTATTTCTAAATGATATGTTTTTATCATTATTTCCATGGAATTATCCTTACTTCCATCATTAACAATAATAACCTCATAGTTACTGTAGTTTAATGATAAAAGAGATTGAATGTTTTCCTCAATTGTTTTCCCTTCATTGTAAGCAGGTGCAATTAAAGAGAGTGATGGGGAGTTTTCAGATGATAAAAGAACATTATAATTGATGAATTCATTATTCCTTAAATATTCTCTTAAAGATCTTATTGAAATTAATCCTAATATCAAATAGGATGACATAATAAATACGGCAAATATTAATATAGAAATATTAAATATTTCGACTACCTGTTGTATTATTGCTGTAAAACTCATTTAGGATATAATTCCATACCTTTGTTATTCATACCACACAATTCCGTATAACATGGCTTCTCAAAGGTCAGAAATATTTCTGACAATACTGATACTATTATTTTTTTCTCTTGCCCTGCTTTTTTTAATACTCCTTATCATCAGTCGCATAAAAATAACGATTGCTTTAAATAAAAAAAAATTTTTTGAACCTATTGCTGAAAGCCTTGTATTTAGTGTTATTTTTGAAAATAAATCGTTTAAGGATCTGCAAAAAGATAAAGCATTTACCACCAATATTCATAATAAATTTTTCAGGCTTCTTTTACTTGATTCTGTTATTAATCTTCATAAGGCTTACACGGGTGAGTATTCAAAAAAAACAGAACTCTTTTTTATTGAATCGAACTTAATAAAAGAGACTTACAAAAAATTAAACTCAAGGCAATGGCCTGACAAATGCGAAGGGATAAGGGAATTGGCTGAAATGAATATTACTGATGCATATTCATTAATAAGCAAAAATGTTTATTCAAAAAATGTTACCTTAAAGCAAGAGGCAATGATGGCAATGCTAAAATTGAAAGGTGTTGATGGTCTTAACTTTTTAAATAATTATAAAGAGACTTTAAGTGATTGGATTCAGTTAAATTTAATTTCAATCATAAAATATAATTTCCCAATAACAGAAGTACCATATTATAACTCTTTTATCGAATCATCAAATGTTTCCGTAAGCCTTTTCGGTAAAAGGCTAAAAGCCTATTATGAACAGAGTGATGTACCGTTTTCTGAAATAAACAGATGCAGCAATTCTTAAAATATTTTTTGAAAATTTATTCCGGCAAAAATGTTGTTACCTGTTTTCTTTCCGTTCAGAAAATAATCTCCATGTATATATTCTCCCCTAACTATTCCTGAGTTAATAGAAAATATATTATTTCCTCTAAATAATTTTTGTACAGATAGTTTCATAATATAATTTTTCACCGTTACATTCTCAAGTAATAATTCCCTTACTCTATCATCCGGAGTGAGGCCGTATCCAAGGGTTAAAGTGATATAATCATAAGTGGTTTTCCCATAATACCTTGTAATGAAAGAATAAGTAGGAGACACTTTTTTTCCGGAATCAAATGCAATAAGTGTTTGTCGGGCTGAAAACCAAAAATTGCCTGTATATTTTCCGATCGACCCCACATACAAAATTGTTGCCTTACTAAAATATAAAACTCTGAATCCCAGTTCGCCTTCAAAAGCGCGTGGGAAATTCCGGTAAACCGATATTCCTGAACGGTAATTAGGGAAAATTATACTTGGTGAATACCCCGCATTAATATAAGCATACATTTTTTTTCCTAAAGCAGGATAAGCATCTATTTCTATCTGATAGCCATTAGAAGCAAATCGATTCCCAAAATTTGCCCGGGTAATCAGCCTTCCTAAATACCTTGTTTGCCTGGCATAGCTGGTAGAAATAGTGTGCCATGGGTCATTGAATTGTTTATCGAAATAATCAAAGTCATAAGAGATTGAAAAAATATTTTTTGATCTTTTCATTTTTATTGATTCTGACAATTGTCTTAGTTCTGAATTTTTCTTGTTCTTAGCAATGAGTGAATCTATTATAGGATACGCATCATTGAAATCCTTCAATTCAAGCAAAGCTTTAATTTTCCGGATAAACAATTCTTCACTTGAAGGAAAAAATTTCAGGCCGTCCTCAGCAGTTTTTAATGCATCAAGCAGTTTGCTATTCCATCTATGAATATCAGATAATGCCACAAAGGCATCCTGGTATGGATTCGAATTGATGGATTCTGATAAAACTAAAATAGCTGAATCCGGTTGATTATTCCAAAAATACACTCTACCCAAAAGAACCTGTACATCCTGATAACTGGGATTTTTTTCTAATATTTTTTTACAAAGTAGAATTGATTCATTGTATTTTGAGGAAAATGCGAGGGTTCTTGCCACCTGAAATGAACTATTAACATTTTCAATTTGTGAGAAGGTTTTTGAAATTCCCACAATCGATAAAAAAAGTATACTGATTTTTATGCAGATACTTTTATATTCTAAAATTATCATAAATAAATTTTTGACTATTTTATTTTTAAAAGTTTCTCTATTCTTGCTTTAAGAATGGAAGGGCTGAATGGCTTAGCAATAAATTCACTGGCTCCGATTTCAAACGCATCGAGTTCGGCTTTTTCTATACCAAAGGCGGTTAAAACAATAATTGGTGTGGATAATTTTAATTCATTTCTAACCAAATTAATAATCTCCATACCACCAAAAAAAGGCATGTTCAGATCTGTAATAATTAAATCAAAATGTTCATTTTTTAATAGCTCCTTTACTTGCATTCCATCATTTACAGGGTATACCGTAAACCCGCTATGTATTAAAAAAAAAGTAAGCGATTTTCGCGACAAATCATCATCTTCAGCATATAATATTTTCATTTTATTATTTCATTTATTGCCTGTTCAAATTCTATTGATCCTTCTGCGAACAGTTACAAATAGCTGCCAGTTTCATGGTTCTTTATTAAACAACTTATTTTTGGTAATACTCTTCTTTTAATTTCGTCTGCAATAAAGGATAACTTATGTTAAGTGTATTTTTAACAAAAATAAATTTTTCGAGTGATGATTCATTCATTTCTGTATTGGAAGCATTTTTTTCAATAAAACTCAAATGGGGTGAAAGGATTGATAAACCAACAACTGTGATTGAGGATTTTAGCTTATGTGATAAACTTTTTACCTGTAAAGCGTCAGAATTTTTAAAGGCAACATCCAAAGAACTAACATCGCCCGGAACTTGATTTAAGAAAAGTTCTATCATCTCTTTTTCGAATTGCTTGTTGCCATCAGAAAGTTCTTTTAAATAACTCAGGTCAATTGGGTTCGAATCTCTATTCGCATCGCCTGTCCCAATAATTTTACTTTTGGCAGATGAATCTTGTTTTTTTTCAATTAAATTGAAGCTGATCTTGTTATAAAGATCATCCTGTGTAAAAGGCTTTCCTATATAATCATTCATTCCAATTTCAATACATTTTTCTTTTTCACCAACTAGTGAATGAGGTGTCATTGCAATAATTGGGATTTGAAGTTTCAACTCATTTCTGATGGCAATAGTTGCCTGATAGCCATCCATTTCGGGCATTTGCAGATCCATTAATACCAGATCAAATTTTCCGTGTTTTAATTTCTCTAAACCTATTTTTCCATTTTCAGCAATTTCAAAATCAAATCCAAATTTCGTAAGTATTTTACCGGCTAATCGCTGATTTAATACGTTATCTTCAAATAATAATATTTTAACGGGCCCAATAGGTTTTTTTGCAACAAAGTCTTTTTGTAACGGTTCCAAAACTGATTTATCAACTTTGTGGTAGCGAATTTCGAATGAAAATTCAGAACCTTTTCCAAGTTCACTTTTTAATTTTATTTCTCCTCCTAACAATTCCACCAAATTTTTTGCAATACTTAAGCCTAAGCCTGTTCCACCGAATTTTCTGGTTGTTTCAGTATTTGCCTGAGAAAATCTGTCGAAGATTGATTCTGTTTTATCAGCCGGTATTCCTATTCCCGTGTCCTGAACAATAAATTTCAATTTATAATTTAGATCATCTTCTTCAATTTTTTTTACTGATACAGTAATACTTCCCTCTTCAGTAAATTTGATCGCATTTCCAACCAAATTGATCATGATCTGATTTAATCTTACACTATCTCCAACAACGAAATCGGGAAGGGAGGCATCGATGAAAAAATTGTATTCAAGATTTTTTTCTTTTGCCTTAACGTTTAAAAGATTGTAAATATTTTTCAAAGCATCCTTCAAACTGAATGGAACATTTTCAATTGTAATTTTTCCGGATTCAATTTTTGAAAAGTCAAGGATGTCATTTATAATGGCAAGCAAATTGTTTCCTGCCAATTTAACTGAACTTACACACTCCTTTTGATTTTCATCCAAAGAGCTTTGTTCAAGTAATTCTGTAAATCCAATGATAGCATTCATTGGTGTACGAATTTCATGGCTCATGTTGGCAAGGAAACTGTTTTTAGCAATTACAGCTTGTTCAGCCTTTGCTCTTGCATTAATAATTTCTTCTTTGGCTTTTTTACTTTCGCTGATATCTTTCGCTATCCCTAAATAACCAACTATTTCATTCTTTGAGCTTCGAAGAGTTGTAACAGATAATTCAACAGGAATTCTAGAGCCATCTTTAAGAATGTACGTCCATTCATTAATATCACTGGAGTTATTTAATCGGGATTTGACCAGAAAAACATCAACTCCAGGCTCTATATCTATTTTCAATTCTTCAGATAATACCTTGGCCCGATCTATCACCTCCTGCTTATCATGAATTATTTCAGGAGTAATTCCTAGCATTTCTTCAGCTTTATACCCAAGCATTTTCACTGCTCCTTTATTAAAGGATTTAATAATTCCAGATTCAGAAGTAGAAATAATTGAGTAGTCTGTTCCATCAAGAATAACATTTTGAAATTCTGCTAATCTACTAATTTGTTCCTCCATTTTCTTCCGATCATCTATATTATTAAGAGAAGAGAGAATAAAGAAATCGCCATTAATTTCTATAATTTCCAAAGAGGTGAGAACCCAAAATTTCTCTCCGTTTTTTTTTGTCATCATTCCCTCTGCTGACCTAACGTTACTCTGTTTTTTCAATAAGGATACGATTTTTTCACGTTCATCAGCGGGCAGTATATTTAATTCAACAGATGTTTTTCCAATTACTTCTTCTTTTGTAAAACCGAAAATTTCAAGAAAAGTTTCATTCACATATTCTATTTTTCCTGTTTTTAAATTTGAGATAACCATAATTACTGGGTTTTTATCAAATATTTTAAAAAAACGGCTATTACTTTCTTTTAATTCTTTTTCTAATTGAATTCGCTCAGTTATATCAACTGCTGTTCCTATAACAAATTTGCTACCATCCAATTGTTCTGAAAGTACATTATTATACATCCACGTCTTTAGGGCTCCACTTTTGTGAATAATTTTCATTAATCCTTTTGAAGAACCCGTATTTTCAATTTCATTTAAATAATCCAGAGTTAAATCTTTCGTTTCGGCTGGGACAAGATCCAATAAATTTATATGCGTAACCTCATCTACTGAATACCCAATCGATGAAGCACCTGCGGAATTGATGGAAAGGAAATTACCCTTTAAATCATGCATGCACATCAAACCTTGTGAGTTTTCGTAAAACCCCCGGTGCTTTTCTTCACTTAATAATAGGGTTTGTTCCCAGATTATTCTATCCGAATCATTCCTACCTATGGCATAAAGTTCCCCTGTTATTTTATCAGGATTAGCAACCCAGCTTATTAATATATAATCACCATTTTTGGTTATAAACCGGTTTTCAAAGCCTACCGTTTTTTCTCCATGACTTAATTTTTCAATTTCATTAAATGTAGCCGTTACATCATCAGGGTGAATGAATTCAAAAAACGGTTTTGCAAGTAATTCATCTATGGTCCAGCCCAAAGTTAAAGAAAATGCAGGGTTAATTTTTTTGAAATATCCATCTGTTCCCGCCACACAAATCATGTCTATTGATAGGTTGAACAGTGTTTCCAGTTTATCTTTTTCTGCATTTTTTTTTCTTGATACAATTTGTGAAACTACCTCATTTGCCAGCAGGGTTAAAGCTTGTTGTTGGGCAGGCATTAGTTTCCTGGCTTGTCTATCAATTACACAAAGGGTACCAAGAGCATAGCCCTCAGGATCAATTAAAGGATAACCTGCATAGAATCTAATATTCGGGTTTTCAATAACTAGTGGGTTGCTCAAAAAACGTTCATCTTTTGTTGCATCTTCAACTTCAAAAATGGAATTGCCACCAATTGAGTATTGGCAAAAAGATATATCCCTTGGAGTTTCCTGGGCATCAAGGCCAACTTTTGATTTGAACCATTGCCTGTTTTCATCAATTAAACTAATTAAGGCAATCGGAACTCCACAAATTATTGAAGCCAGTTGTGTAAGGCGATCAAATTCATCTTCAGGTAAAGTATCAAGAATATTGTATTTTAATAAAGCATCTAAACGATATTCTTCATTTTCTGGGATTGAAGCCTTTTTATTCATTTTTTATTTTTAATAAGCGGATTAAATTACATATAAATATGGCTAAAATCCAGCTTAAGTTGAAGAGTTTTCGACACAGGGAAACAATTATCGGTTTTGTTACTAAAATTGTCGGACGGTAAAATAATGATTTTTTGAAGAAAATATTGAATGATACCTTATCTATGATTCTAATTTTTTTTATAATTATGTTTTAAAAGAGATTTAACTTTTGAAAAAATGAGTTTTTATGTGAGCGGCTTATAGGGAATGACTTTCCTCCTAAAGAAATGGTCTCGTCCTCTATTTCAACTATTTTGTCGAGGCGGATAATGTATGAATTATGGATTCGGGCAAAATCAATTTTGGGAAGTCGGTTTTCTACGGATTTCATTGTAGATAAAATGGTAAACCGTTCTTTGGCCGTATATATATTCACATAATCGCCCTGAGCTTCAACATAAATAATATCTCTTGCATCTACTCTGATGAGCCGGGAACTTTTTTTGAGATATATTTCATTTTCGTTTCTTTTACTAACCTGAATGCTCTCTTTTACCTCTTTGGCACGCTGAACAGCCTTTAAAAATCGGGTAAAATCAATCGGTTTAAGAATAAAGTCTGTAACATTATAATCATAGGCTTCAGCAGCATATTCCTTATTTCCGGTAATGAAAATTACTTGCGGAATTTTAAAATTTTTAACAAGGTCAAAGCCTGTCATGCCAGGCATGTCAATATCTAAAAGAACCAGATCAATGTCTTTGTTTTTTTCTAAGAGATTTAAAGCTTCTGTTCCGGAGGAGGCGGTTCCGATCAGTGTAATAAAATCAACGCGTTCAATACATTGTTTTACTAATTTTATGGCTAATTCATCATCATCAACAATAATGCAATTCATTTTGTTTTTTTTGTAAAGTTAGCGATTAATCAGGTGATTTAAAACTTACAACTCATAAAAAGAGATCTTCTTATACTTAAATATATCAATGGTTGAATTGTAAATATTTATATTCTAAAAATATTTTCTTAAACGAATTGAGTTGGAATGATGATATTTTGTTGATTTAATAATATTCAATAATAAAACGGATAATTGCCAGATCGGTTCACTAGTATTAATTTCCTTATCTTTGTTTTTCATTAACACCATAAAATTTTGTCGACCTTCTCCGAATTGGGTATTACGGAAGCTTTAATAAAAGGGCTTATCGAAAATAATATTATTAATCCTACCGAAATACAAGCAAAATCAATTCCTTTTTTATTAAAGGAAGGCACCGATTTTATTGGACAGGCCCAAACAGGGACGGGTAAAACAGCGGCTTTCGGTTTGCCGTTATTACAGGCAACAGATACTTCTACTGATAAAATTCAGGCCTTGGTATTGTGTCCCACACGTGAGTTGGGACAGCAAATAGCCAAGCAGTTATTCCGAATTGCACGCTATAATTCCAGTCGGATTTTTGTGGAAGCTGTTTATGGTGGTGAGCCAATCGAACTTCAGATTCGTAATCTGAAACGGCCTACTCACATTGTGGTGGCTACTCCCGGTCGTTTGATCGATCTGTTAGAACGCAAAGCGATCAGTTTAAAAGATATTAAAACCATTGTTTTAGATGAAGCGGATGAAATGTTGAGTATGGGCTTTAAAGCCAATATAGATACCATTTTGGAGCAAACCAATGGGCATCGGAATATCTGGTTGTTTTCCGCAACTATTCCTGAATCCTTAACAGAAATCATTCAGTCCTATATGGATGAAGATGCTTATAAGGTGCAGGTAGATGTAAAAAATGTGGTGAACAGGGATATTGAACACCAATATGTGCAATGTATAGATACCAAAGATAAATTAGATACATTATTGGAGTTTTTGAGAACACAAGGTAAAGGAAGGGGAATTGTATTTTGCAAAACCAAAGATGGAACACAATCGTTGGCTAAACAATTGATTGCGCGCAATCATTTGGCGGAAGCCTTGCATGGCGATCTTCAACAACGTGACCGCGAAAAGGTGATGCGTGCCTTTAAAAATCAAAAAGTGCAAATTTTGGTTGCTACAGATATGGCTGCCAGGGGTATTGATGTGGAGGATCTGCAATATGTAATTCATTACCAGTTGCCTGAACAGTTAGAGTATTATACCCACCGTAGTGGACGAACAGGTCGTGCAGGTAAAAAAGGATTGTCTATCAGTTTAGTTACAAGTTCAGAAATGGGAAGGTTAAAAACCATTGAAAACGAATTAAAAATTACTGTTCAGAAGATCCGGAGAGGTTAATATTAATACTTATTTTTTGAATCAAAAGCCCTGTTGATTGATGTTCGATGCGGTTTTTGGCAATCTCAATTGTTGAGTAAAGAATATAAATTGAATTAATTTTCGTTGATAGATTTAAAAAGGCTCTCCGATCAGTTTTTCCAATACTTTTTGGTACAGTTCAAATAATTCATCACTGTCTTTTTTGTTTTTTATACAAACAGGGCAAAGAACATTTGAGATCCGTTGTTTCCAATCTCCATAAAGCATAAACTGTTCTTCATCCCAAATATGTGCCCTATGGCATCCCATACATTTTTTAAACTTCTTCATTCAATCTGTTTTTTACAAATCTACCCTTTTTAAATTAGCGAAGCTTTAATTAAAATTACAGTTAATAGAGATGTTACTCTGATTAAACCACATAGAAACATAGTATTTTGCTACACGAGTAAAGAAAAAAGCAGAAAATACCTAAAACTATTACTTTCTGCTTAAATTTGATTCTTATGTTCCTATGTTCGTATGTGGTTAATTTTAATGCCTGACAAATTCTTTAATAAATCAACCAAAATGATACAAAATTTAATAAAATGATTTACAATAAAATAACCCCATTGATAGTAGAAAAATTTCAACAAATTGTTGGAGAAGCGTTCGTTATGTTTGATCCTGAAAGCCTAGCTAACTACGGACATGACGAAACCGAGAAGCTGTTGTATTTACCCGAAGTAGTTATAAAGCCGCGTACAGCTGAGGAGATCGGAGAAATATTAATGATCGCAAACAAAGAATTGATACCCGTAACACCACGTGGAGCCGGAACTGGGCTCAGTGGCGGAGCCTTACCGGTATATGGAGGAATTATATTATCGATGGAACGATTCAATGAAATAATAGAAATTGACGAACGGAATTTGCAGGCAACAGTTGAACCTGGCGTTATTAATGAGGTGTTTCAAAATGCTGTTATTGAACTTGGTTTGTTTTATCCACCCGATCCTGCAAGTAAAGGAAGTTGTTTTTTAGGCGGTAATGTTGCTGAAAGCTCAGGAGGGCCAAAATGTGTGAAATATGGGACTACCAAAGATTATATTCTGAATTTGCAAGTAGTATTGCCAACAGGGGAAATAATATACACAGGCGCAAATACATTGAAAAATTCTACCGGCTATAATTTAACACAGTTGATGGTAGGTAGTGAAGGGACATTGGGTATTGTTACAAAAATAATTGTGAAATTATTACCTTATCCCAAACATAATTTATTGATCCTTGTTCCATTCAGAAGTTTGGATGAAGCTTGTTCGGCAGTGAGTGAAGTGTTTCGTGCAGGATTTATACCAAGTGCCATGGAATTGATGGAACGCGATGCATTGGATTGGGTGATCCGCTATGTAGAAAGCAGCGTGGTGAAATTGGAAGATGACATACAAGCGCATTTACTTATCGAATTGGATGGCAATGATTTAGACGTGTTGATGAAGGAAATAGAAGCTATAGCCGAACTGATAGCCAAATATGATATAGGTGATATTTTGTTTGCCGATTCAGTGGCGCAAAAACAAGAACTTTGGAAACTACGCAGGAAAATTAACGAAGCTGTAACCGCCAATGCGATCAGTAAAGAGCAAGATACTGTTGTACCGCGCGCAGAGCTTCCAAAGTTGGTAAGAGGCGTAAAACAAATAGGCAATAACTATAATTTTAAATCTGTTTGTTATGGTCATGCAGGTGATGGGAATTTGCATATACGCATTATAAAAGGCGATCTAACAGATGAACAATGGAATGGGCAGTATATTAAAAATGCGATCGCTGAAATATTTATTTTATGCAAACAATTAAACGGTACTATTAGTGGTGAGCACGGTATTGGTCTTATTCAGCAGGAGTATATGGGGATTGTGTTCTCGGAAAAAGCATTGAACATTCAAAAAGGAATTAAACAAGTATTTGACCCAAAAAAAATATTGAACCCGGGAAAAATGTTTGGGTAAAAAAGGGGCGTTAAATTTCCATATTTGTAATGTGTAAATTATAAATTTAAATAAAAGTGTTAACTATAGTTAACACTTTTTGTATTTAATTGTTATCTATACTTTACAATAAATTGTTTTAATGTTAGTTTTAGTTAACAAATTAATGAAAAAGTGTTATCTTTGTATAACAAAATTTAATTTGTTATGGATGCTATATATTTAAAACACCAGGAGCTTTTAAAAAAACTTACTCCCTTTTTTACAAGGCCATTAGAGGATGAAATTGAGTGGGAAGAGCAACTAATAGGGATCAAAGGAGCCCGCGGAGTGGGTAAAACCACCTTTTTACTTCAACATATTAAAGCAAAATTCGGTTTTGACAAATCGGCTTTGTTTGTGAGTTTGGATGATATACGTTTTACTCAAAAAAATCTAGTTGAACTTGCCGAAGAATTTTTGAATAAAGGTGGTAAATATCTTTTTTTGGATGAGATACACAAATACCCAAACTGGTCGCAGGAGCTGAAGAACATTTATGATTCATATCCCGAACTAAAAGTGGTATTTACCGGTTCGTCTATTTTACATATACACGGTGGTAATGCTGATCTGAGCCGCAGAGCAGTGGTTTATTATATGAAGGGCTTATCCTTCCGGGAATATTTGCAAATAGAAACCAAACAAAATTTTGAAGTTTTAAGCTTAAAAGAACTTTTGGCAAATCACGAAGAGATTGTTAGGAGTATTGCCTCTAAAATTAAGCCTTTGGTGTATTTCGATGATTATTTGCGGTATGGTTATTACCCTTATTATTTGCAAAGCAAAAAAACATATCACAATAAACTGGCGAACACTATCAATTTGATCCTTGAAATTGATTTGCCATATTTAATGAATGTGGATCTGAAATATGTGTATAAGCTAAAGCAGCTATTATACATCCTTGCTACCAGTGTTCCGTTTCAGCCTAATATTTCTAATTTGGCAGGCAGCCTTGAAATATCGCGGCAATCGGTGTTGGCATATTTGGATTATCTGCAAAATGCGGAATTGATCTATTTGTTGAAAGACAAAGGGAAGTCTTATAGCATGTTGGCAAAACCGAATAAGATCTATTTGAATAATCCTAACCTTTCGTTTGCACTGGCTGCTGAAAATACCGACAAAGGTAATTTACGCGAAACATTTTTTTATAACCAGTTAAAGCAATCTCATTCGGTTGAATCCAGCGAAAAAGGAGACTTTTTAATTGATGGCAAATTTACATTTGAAGTAGGAGGGAAGAGCAAGAAGTTTAACCAGATCAAAAATATTAAAAACTCCTACTTAGCTATAGATGATATAGAAGCAGGGATAAATAATAAAATTCCGTTGTGGTTGTTTGGCTTTTTATATTAAAAAAAAATCTGCTCTTGAAGCAGATTTTTTTTTAACATTTTATTTATTAGCAAAAATTATTTCTTTTTTTCTGCTGCAGCTTCTTTGTTTTCTTTGTGACGCATATCAGGTGTTCCGTCTTTTTTTACCGGACCAGCTGTTTTAGCTTCAGGTTTGTTTTCTTTGAAACGCTTATCTGGAGTGCCATCTTTTTTAGTTGGAGTGCCCGTTTTGCTTTCTTGCATATCAGGTTTAGCAGGTTCTGAAACTTCTGCTTTATCCGCCTTTTTAGGATGTTCTACTTTGTCTTCTTTTTTAGCTTTTACCTCTTTTTTAGGTTCTTCTTTTACCTTGTTTTTAGTGCCTTCTTGAGCCACAGCGATGGTTAGCATAAATGCGAACACCGTAAATAGTGCAATAATTTTTTTCATTGTTCAGGTTTTTAGATGGGTTTAATTTTTAATTGTTTACAAATGTAATTATTTCTTCATAACCAAAACACATGCCATACTATTTTGTTTTGGTATTTAACCTACCAACGCTTATTCAATTGTAATATCATATTTGGCTAAAAGGCCTTCTAATCTGTCTTTTGAGAACCTGGCCTTTTTGATAAAATTTTCATTCGGGTCGATCGTATAGTTATAAGCAGTTGTAAAATCAGTGTTTTTTAATTGGGTTTTATTAAATATGGTTCCTTCTAAATTGCAGTTTTGAAAGGAAACACCTGAAACATCTGCATTTGAAAAATTGGTTTCTTTTAAAGAAGAGCTGATGAATTTTGTTTTCGCCATTTTTTTTGATGCAAAGGAAGCATAGTCCAATAGGCAGTTTTCAAAATTTACACTGAACATAAAGTCATTACATTCAAAAAAGTTAATACCAATTAATTTACAATCTTTAAAAAATACATCGGTAAGTTTGGTTTTGTTGAGCTTAGCCATTGCCATATTACAGTTATTGAAAATACATTCATTGAAAACATTGGCAGATAAATTACTGTTTGAAAAGTCGCAGCTATTGAACGTACATTTTTCAAATTGTCTTTTTTTTAACTCTTTTTGAGAGTAAGTTACTTTTTCGAAAACTTTATTTTCATGATTGATAGGCTCCATAATTATTGTTTATACTTTATACTAAAATAAAGGGCTTGTATCCAGCGAAAATTAACAGCTATAAGTAATTTTTTATTAGGTTTGTATCAACTCAAATATATACCTTGATTTTACGTTAAACAAATGTATTTTTTTGGTAATTGGAATAAGAATTTATTAATTACATTTTATGAACAAAATATTAGTTGCCAACCGTGGTGAGATTGCTTTACGCATCATGCGTTCCTGCCGGGAGATGGGTATAAAAACAGTTGCTGTATATTCCGAAGCAGATAGAAATGCTCCTTTTGTAAAATATGCTGATGAGGCAGTTTGCATAGGGCCTCCGCCTTCTAATCAGTCGTATTTGTTGGGTGATAAAATTATTGAAATATCTAAACAATTAGGTGTAGATGGGATTCATCCCGGATACGGTTTTTTATCTGAAAATGCATCTTTTGCAGCAGCAGTTAAAAAGGCCGGATTGGTATTTATCGGGCCATCGTCTGAAGCAATGAACATAATGGGTGATAAGCTGTCAGCTAAGGCGGCAGCTAAAAAGTATAAGATCCCAATGGTACCGGGTTCTGATGGAGCAATTACAAGTGTGGTAGAAGGTAAAAAAATAGCTTCTCTTACAGGATTTCCTTTATTAATAAAAGCAAGTGCCGGTGGTGGTGGGAAAGGTATGCGTATTGTAGAACGTATCGAAGAATTTGAGGAGCAGATGAAACTGGCTGTTAATGAAGCAACATCTGCATTTGGTAATGGAGCGGTTTTTATTGAACGCTATGTTGCCGGTCCGCGACATATTGAAATACAGATCTTAGGTGATTCTCATGGAAATATCGTTTATTTATTTGAACGGGAATGTTCTATTCAAAGACGCCATCAAAAAGTGATAGAAGAAGCGCCATCATCGGTGCTAACGCCTGAAATCCGTAAGGCAATGGGGGAATGCGCTGTTAATGTTGGTAAAGCATGTAATTACGAGGGAGCGGGAACAGTTGAATTTTTGCTGGATGAAAATAAAAATTTCTATTTTCTGGAGATGAACACCCGTTTGCAGGTAGAGCATCCGGTAACGGAGATGATCACAGGGATTGACCTTGTGAAAGAGCAAATAAAAGTAGCGAGAGGCGAAAGATTATCATTTACTCAGGCTGATTTGAAAATTCATGGACATAGCCTTGAAGTACGTGTGTATGCCGAAGATCCATGTAATAATTTTTTACCCGATATTGGTAAATTAGTTACATATAGACGTCCGCAAGGGCTGGGTGTACGTGTAGATGATGGTTTTGAAGAAGGGATGGATATTCCGATCTATTATGACCCAATGATTTCCAAATTGATAACATTTGGCAAAGACAGGGAAGAGGCGATCAGCCGTATGATCCGTGCTATCGATGACTATAAGATCACCGGGGTGGAAACAACCTTAAGTTTTTGCAAATTTGTATTGAAGCACAAGGCATTTACTTCAGGCTATTTTGATACACATTTTATAAAAGATCATTTTTCGCCAGAAATGCTAAGTACCGAAAATGAAGACGAAGCAATAGTCGCAGCATTGTTTGGGGCTAAATTGATGACCGAAAAGCAAGTTTCCTCAAAAGTTGAAAACAAGGAATCCGTTGAAAGCAGATCAAAGTGGAAAGCGAATAGGTTGAATTAAAAAGTCAAAAGTTAAAAGAGAAAGAAGTCAAAAAACAAATTTCTATCCATGTGAAACCGGCACTGCAATTCAAATTTGCAAAATTGGTATAAGAATTGCCTCCTTATCTTCATTTTGAATTTTGACTTTAAAACTTTTGACTTAATTTTTATAAAGCCTCATGGCAAAAAGAATAGTCATATTTATTTTTCTGTTACCTTTTTTTAGTTCGGCACAAAATGATGCTCCTTCTACTGTAGCTCCCTTAGGGAAGGTATATCAGGGACTTCAACTGCCCGAAAAAGCTATTGTTGTTCATGCTACTGTTTATAATGGTGAAACAATTCCGTATGTCACTTTAACACCTCTTGTATGTTATGTTCCCCGTGTTTTTAAAAATAGAAAAGAAGCTGCAAAATGGGATCGGTTGAAGTACAATGTAAAAAAAGTATATCCGTATGCCATTTTAGCTTCCGCTAAACTCAAAGAATACGATAAACTCCTGGCAAAGATCCCTAATGAGAATGAGCGGAAAAAATACATGAAACTTGCTGAAAAACAGCTGAAGGATGAGTTTGGAAATGAATTAAAAAAATTAACCATGACCCAAGGCCGAATTCTGATTAAGCTTGTTGACCGTGAAACAGGTAAAACTACGTATGATATTGTAAAAGATATGCGTGGCTCATTTTCGGCCTTTATGTGGCAAGGTGTGGCTGTATTGTTCAGCTCTAACCTGAAAGATGATTATGACGCTAAAGGGGAAGATAAAGCCATTGAAGAGGCTATTAAATTAATTGAGGGTGGGGATTTTTAAATTCATAAGAGCACTTCGACTCGGCTCAAGGTGACACGAATTTACTAAGCTGCGTTTAGCTTATTGTTAGCGGCAATTTTAGGGCAACGAACAAAATCTTACTAGAAGAACAAAAAAATTAAAATGCCAAAGAAAAGAAACCTAAATGGACTAGCTCATAACTTGACTAAAAGCTTATTCGGGACTGAACGTTATTTCAAAATTGGCTACATGGGAGACTGGCTATCAAATGCTGCAAGACAATTAAATTTAGCCGAGGCGACAATTGACATTTTAAATGCAAGTATAGACCCTCCAGAACTGAATATTTATCCTCTGATAATTAACATTAAAGAGTTAAAACAAATAATTGAGAAGGTATTAATTGGAAATGGGTTCCCCTTAGACTTTATTGTGGAAGCGAAAATTAGAATGCAGTTTTTAAATCGAAAAACTCATAGTTCAAGTATTCATTGTTTCCCATATCTAATAGACAAAGATGGACATAAATATGAATCAGGAGAAATTATTGAGGAAGTATATGAGACACACTTTGACCCATTTGATAAGGCATTTCATTAATAGTATTTTCAGAACTTTGTTTTAAGGTTTTTGTGTTAAGACCGCTGTAAATTACCAACGTAGGGTATTTTGACCGCATAATAAAAAATAAAAAAGAAAAAAAGCATAACATTGCTTATTCGATGAGCTGGCATTTTAGTACATTTAGTGAGCAGATTTTCTTATCAACATTTGTCATTTCAGATAAATACTTCTTCATAAATTCGCTCATCATTATAGCCACTCACTAAATCGCTAAATTGCTAACTTGCTTTTTCTTAAACCTATCAGCAATCACAAGATCTTTTGAACCTGCGGTATACGTATAAAACCCTTGTCCGGATTTAGCTCCCATTTGACCAGCCATAACCATATTCACCAATAGGGGGCATGGTGCGTATTTCGGATTGCCATAGCCATCCTGCAATACTCTTAAAATTGATAAACAAACATCTAAACCAATAAAATCAGCCAATTGAAGTGGTCCCATCGGGTGAGCCATTCCTAATTTCATTACGGTATCAATTTCTTCAACACCAGCAGTACCTTCATGAAGTGTAATAATAGCTTCATTGATCATTGGCATTAATATTTTGTTGGCAACAAATCCCGGGTAATCATTTACTTCAACGGGAGTTTTACCTAATTTTTTTGATGTTTCCATTACCAGATTGGTAACTGCATCGGAAGTAGAATAGCCTCGGATCACTTCCACTAATTTCATTACCGGAACAGGATTCATAAAATGCATTCCAATTACTTTATCAGGGCGCTTTGTAACAGCTCCAATTTTGGTAATAGAGATAGAGGAGGTATTACTTGCTAATATGGTATTGGGGGAGCAAATTTTGTCCAGGTCCCGGAAAATATTTAATTTGATCTCTACATTTTCAGTTGCTGCTTCTACCACTAAATCCACATTTTTTACCCCATCCGCCATAACGGTATAAGTAGTAATATTTTTAAGTGTTTGTGCCTTTTCCGCTTCTGTGATCACACCCTTTGTTACAATCCGGTCCAGATTTTTAGAAATGGTGGCCATTGCTTTTTCCAAAGCCGGTTGAGAAATATCAATAAGTGCAACGTTATAACCTTGTTGTGCAAATGTGTGAGCAATTCCATTACCCATTGTTCCCGAACCGACTACTGCTATGTTTTTCATTTAAATTAGTTTTAAAGTTATAAAGTTTAAAGTTATAAAGTTTAAAGTTGGAAAGTTCAAAGTTAGACAGTTCAAAGTTTAAGGTTCAAAGTTCAAAGTTAGAAAGTTAGCCAACAAACTAATGAACTTTCTAACTTTAAACTTTCTAACTAAATACTATTTCCCTCTACCTTGAATTACGATCAAGGCAGTGTAAATTAATATTTTCATATCCACTCCCAGCGCCATATTTTCAATATAAATAATATCGTATTTAAGGCGTTCTGTCATTTCTTCAACGTTTTCGGCATATCCGTATTTAACTTGTCCCCATGAGGTAATTCCCGGGCGAACTTTGTGTAAATGTTTATAATGAGGTGCTTTTTGAATTATCTGGTCAATAAAATACTGGCGTTCAGGGCGAGGGCCAACAATTGACATTTCGCCAATCAATACATTATAAAACTGTGGTATTTCGTCTAAACGAACCTTACGTAAAAAATTTCCAAGATTAGTGATACGAGGATCTTTTTTGCTGGATAATGCAGGGCCATTTTTTTCAGCATCCATATACATGGAACGGAATTTATGGATAAAAAAAGGTTTTCCATGCCAGCCGATTCGCTCATGACTATAAAAAATGGAACCTTTGGATCCAAGTTTTACCGCTATAGCTAAAATTATATATACCCAGCTAAAAGCTATCAAAACAAATAACGATACCGACACATCAAAGATCCGTTTAACCGATTGCTCCCAGGCCGGCATTATTTCTCTTGAAATTTCAATGAGGGGTGCACCGAAAATGGAGGTCATTTTTACTGAGCCCGATAAAATATCATACATATCCGGAATAACCTTAATAATTACAGGTGAATCATCCAGCTCATTCACTATTTTTCCAATATTCTCATGCTCAGAAGATTCGATGGCAATTATAACTTCTTCGATATTATTTTTTTGTATAATCGACTTTAAGTCAGATAGTTCCCCGATATGAGGTAAGCTTTTGTTTAACTCATTCGAATACCCGTTCTTATTATCAACATGCACAAAACCAATAAATTTATTGCCCGATGATTCGTGCAAATTTTCCATTTCATTATAAAGTTTTAATGCATTTGCATTACTGCCGACCAATAAAGTATTGAAACCAATTATACGGTTATGAACCCGATAATTGGTGATACTTGATAAAATTAAACGAAAGCTTGCTGTAAAACCGAAATGTAATCCCAATAAGACCAAAATGCTTTGATAATAATTTTTGTACGAAACTATTTCATCATCCAGCAAAAGGGCGAAGAAAATAATAATTACACCCACCACTGAAAATAAAAGTGTTTGTCCCACCTCTTTTAATCGTGACTTGCGATAAATATCTTTGTAATTACCTGTAAAACTGTAAATTAGTATCCAGCAGGAAGGGATGAGCAGCAAGCCCCAATAAAACTGATCTTCAAATGTAACAGGTACCGCTTTACCAAATTTTTCAGGTTCTATATACAATTTCCTGAAAATATAAAATAACGTCCAGGCTAAAACAGCTGAAGAGAAATCGGCAATTAGATATTTTAAAACTTGTAATCTTTTGTTCACTTATGAAATGTTGAATTTTAAATTATAAATGTTGAATTACAATTTAACATTTATAATTTCGGCTTAATACACCAGTTTAATATTATCTAATAACAAAGCAAGACTATCTGAAGCATTGTTATTAATCATTCCAAAAAACACACTAAAATCAGTAGCGTTACTGTTGGCACTCACTACAGTTGTTAAATATACATATGCTTTGTTCCAGTTTGCGCTGGGATTAAAAGTTAAGGCTGCATCTTTTGAAGTTCCTCCTGAACTATGAGCAAATGTACCCACCACAAATTCACGATTACATTTGTAATTAAATTCTAAAAACACATCAGATCCGCTTTTTGGTAAAACGTAGGAAGTGGATGAAACACCTTCAAAAAAGTAATGTGTATCATCTAAATAGGCAATACCTGATCCGTTTCCTTCAAAAACATTTGGGTTGGGAGCATCAAGTCGTTGAATAACTGTATCAACACCTGACGCAGGGCTTTTAGAAATAATGGTCCCTGTATTTTCAAAATCCTCCATAAAGCTGAAGGTCATATTGGTTCTGTATTTAACAATGGGGGCTAAGTTAAGCTTCATCCCTTTTTGTAAGCTGATTATTGTATCATAAATGGTGTAAAAAGGGTAGGGGGCACGGGTAGCAGCAATTCCGTTCACTTTGATACCTGCTCTTATTTTAATTTGGTGGCTGCCTTCATATAAAACAGGGAAAGTTGCGGGAAGTTCAAAACAACCGATCAATTGTTCATCAACATATACCCATGCATCTGTAATTTTATGCGAATTACTGCCTTCTGTTGAAGCAATAGTACTGAGGGCAATTTTATCAATATGTATATAGGCAGGAATTGGTTCGGAAGGATTATAGAGTTCGCAGGAACTAATTATTAGAATAATAGATGTACTTAAAAATAATAATAATTTATAACTATTCGACATCCCAAAAACAATTAAGCAATTTTAAAAGACAATTTAACAATTTAACAATTATGCAGTAGGCAGTTGGCAAAAAAAATTAAACAATTTATCAGTATGCAATTAATCAATTTAAACGAATTATCCATTGCCTATTGATAAATTGTTAAATTGTAAAATTATTTTAACTTGCCTACTGTAAAATTGCAAAATTGATCAATTTGGTTAACTGGATGCCATTACCTTCATTTTTTCGATTATTTTATAAGCTACATCCAATGCTTTATAGCCATCATCAATACTTACTAAAGGAGTGGTATTGCTGATTATTGAATCAGCAAACGCTTCAAGTTCCATCTTTATTGCGTTGGAAGGTAAAATTGTTGGACTTTCAAAGTAAATTTGCTTCGATCCTTTATCATTCCCAAGCTCAATGGTTACTGCCAAAGGATCTTCCTCGCCCTTCTGAACATTAATTATTTTTATAATTTCCACTTTTTTATCCAGAAAATCGACCGAAACATAGGCATCTTTTTGAAAAAAACGGGATTTTCTCATGTTTTTCATTGAAATTCTGCTTGCGGTCAGATTTGCAACACAGCCATTATCAAATTCTATACGTGCATTTGCAATATCAGGACTATCGCTTACCACAGCAACCCCGCTTGCGCTGATACGTTTGATATTTGATTTTACAACACTTAAAATAATGTCAATATCGTGGATCATTAGATCCAGCACCACCGAAACGTCAGTACCACGAGGATTAAACTGGGCCAAACGATGTGTTTCAATAAACATAGGGTTTGAACAATATTCTTTTGCAGCAATAAAAGCGGGATTAAAACGCTCCACATGCCCAACCTGCACCTTTACATTGGCTTCTTTTGAAAGGCCGATAAGGGTTTTAGCTTCTTCTATGGTGTTTGTGATAGGTTTTTCAATAAAAACATGTTTCGATTTTTTGATCGATTTGGACGCACATTCATAATGTGTAATAGTAGGAGTAACAATATCAATTGCATCTACCTGATCTATAAGGGCTCCAATAGAATCGAAACGTTTAATTCCGAATTCTTTTTCTACTAATTCGGCAGCAGCCGGATCAGCATCATAAAAACCTATCAGATCAAATTTTTCAATTTCTTTTAAAAGCCGGATATGAATTTTACCTAAATGTCCTGCTCCAAGTAGTCCTATTTTTATCATAAATACGTTGATTTTAAAACAAAAATAGTTTTTTCCACAATCCATTCTTGATAAAATTTGCTTACTTATGAGTACTTAAATGTTAATTTTGTCCAAAGTATTATTTAGGAAGTATAAAGTACAATGATGTGGTGAAGCCAGATTCAAATACTTATTATATAATACTCCTTACTTAGTACTTAATACTTGATACTCAATACATAATACATAATACTATAAATGTTAAACGACACATACAGACACAAGGGGTTACGTAAGCAGTTAGCAAAACTTTTAAAAGAAAAAGGGATTGAAAACGCTGAAGTATTAAAGGCTATAGAAACTGTGCCGCGTCACCTGTTTTTAAACAGTTCTTTTATTGAACGTGCCTATGAAGATATTGCGTTCCCTATTGGGGCCGGACAAACGATATCCCGTCCTCATACTGTTGCGTTTCAAACGGAATTGCTTGAGTTAAAGCGTGGAGAAAAAGTACTTGAAATTGGGACGGGTTCGGGATATCAAACCAGTATATTGTTGGAAATGGGGGCAAAAGTATTTACTATTGAGCGTCAAAAAGAGCTGTTTGATATTACCAAAACTTTTTTGCCTACCATAGGCTACAGCACCAAGTTTTTTTATGGTGATGGATATAAAGGGATACCTGTATTTGCACCTTATGATAAAATAATTATTACCGCAGGAGCTCCAACTATCCCGGATGCATTATTGGGACAACTGAAAATTGGTGGCCGATTGGTTATACCTGTTGGAGATAAAGTTCAAATAATGACTTTGATTGAAAAAATAGGGGCTAAGCAGTTTGAAAAAACCGAATATGGTGAATTTAAATTTGTTCCTCTTTTGGAAGATAAAGCCGGGAAATGATAATTATTGATCATTTAAATGAAAAAACGACTCAGTTTAACACGTTTTTACTTTGTTTTTATTGAATTTTGATTGCTTTTAGGGCACAATTCTTGAATTTGTCCCATAATTAGCTGTTTTATCCCTTCTTAGAAAAATTTCCTATATAAAGCGATTTGTTTAATTAACATCCGATTTCTCTCCTTAAATAACAAATCCCGATTGATATTGAGTCTTTTATAAAGAAATCATCGTTAAAATAAGGATTACTTATAATGAACGTATAATAATTTCTGAAAAATCATATATAAATTTGCACCGCGAAATTGAGTTAATATGAATTCCAGTTTCATTTAGTCCAACCTTTTGTGAATTTGTAAAACATGAGGAATTATAATTGTCATATTGTTGACAAGTTGCTGTTGATAACAATTGGAATGTGAATAAATGCAAACAAAGGATGTATATATATTTGCTGCGTAAATTTTGAATTTTAACTAAATTAACAATTAATTTAAACAAAGAAAAGCTATGAAAAAAAAAGTATTTCTATTTACTTTAGCATTTGGAGTAACAAGTGCTTTTGCACAGGACCTTACTTCTAAAAAAGGCGAACCAATGTTACCAGAAACAGATGATTGGGCTATCAGTATGAGTGCTGATCCAATATTCAATTTTATTGGCAATGCATTTAATGCTAGTGTAGCTAACGGTGCACCTGGTGTGGCCTGGTTAAATGGTAACGGAACCATTATTGGTAAAAAGTTTATTGATGAAAAAAATGCTTACAGAGCATTACTTCGTTTAGGCTTTACATCTGAGGGGTACAAAAATTTTGTAAATGATGATGCAATTGTTACTGCACCAACATTCCCTGCTCCATTTCCACAAAAAGAAGACAAAATATCTATCAAAAATACTGTAATAGGTATTGGTGTTGGTAAAGAAATGAGAAGAGGTAAAACACGTTTGCAAGGGTATTATGGTGCTGATGCAATGCTTTGGATCGCAATGTCATCTGAAAAGTATACCTACGGTAATACTATGACAGGTGTTGCTGCACCAGGTGTTACACCAACTCCTACTTCTACTACTTGGAGTCCAACAACAGGAGCTATCTTAGCTGAAGGTCCATTAGGTAGCCGTACTCTTTCTAACAAGTCTGGAATGACTTTAGGAATTGGAGTTCGTGGTTTTGTTGGTGCTGAGTATTTCATTTTCCCGAAAATTGCAATTGGTGCTGAATACGGTTGGGGTATTGGTTTCCAAACTGCTGGTAAAGGAACAAATGTTACTGAAACTACAGGTGGAACAACTCCAGTTGTAGGTGAAATAGAAACTGAAGTTGCAGGTTCTTCTAAATTTGGATTTGATACTGATTTAAACCAAGGAACTATTTTTGGTTTCAATGGTTCAAACACTGGTACTGCTTCTTTAAGAGCAACTTTCCATTTCTAAAAATAATTAGATTATAAAAAAATCCCCTGCTTATTTTAAGCAGGGGATTTTTTTTATTCCATTTGATTTACTCTTTTAATTTTTCCGTAAATACCATTCAAAATTGGAGATATTTTTTTTTATTTCAATTGACCAACCAGTTCATTTAATTCATCTTCTGATAGATCCCGCCATTCCCCTGTTTTTAATTTTCCCAATTTGATATTCATTATTCGTACCCGCTCTAATTTTATTACCTGGTATTTAAATACATTACACATTCTGCGTATTTGCCTGTTCAAGCCCTGTTTCAGAACAATTCTGAATATCCGTCTTGCATTTGGCTCCGCTTTTATTTTACAAGGCTTGGTAATTGCATCACCAATATTAACTCCTTCAGCCAACTCTTTTAAAAACTGATTTCTCAATGGTAAATTAAGTGTTACCAAATATTCTTTTTCGTGTTCAAAATCGGGATGGATGATCTTGTTAATAATGCTACTGTCATTGGTAAGTAAGATCAATCCTTCCGAATCCTTATCTAATCTTCCAATAGGAATAATTCTTTCGGGATGTTTGATGGCATCAATAATATTGCCTTCAATTTTTTCTGTGGTACAAACAATGCCAACAGGCTTATTGTAGGCGATGTAAATGAATTTGTTTTGCTGTGACATGATCTGAATTTTAGCAAAGTTAATTTTTAGTCATGATTCTAATTGAATTATTTTTATACATTTGTTCCGCAATTGGTTTCTTCATTTTGAGGAATTAAAAGGGAATCAGGTATAATCCTGAACATTTCCCGATGCTGTAAGTTCTTATTTAGTTTAAAGTTTAAAGTTCAAAGTTGTAAAGTTTGCTTTATATATCACTTTGAAGTTAACTTTTTCTAAATATTTTTTTAACATTCATTTTGCCACTGTCTTAAATCTTGATTCTTTTATCTTGATTCATCTAAAGACGGGAAGGCGTTAAAAACAGAACAAGTCAGAAGACCTGCCATTTGCATTACCATTTGTAGCTTTCGGAGAAAAGGCGAAGAATAGATAAATAGGTTAACATTTTTCTATCCATTCAATTTTACCGTTTGTTGCCAATGATTTTAGCTAACGCTTAATCGTTTGTAATGAATTTGTTTAAAATTAATTTATTTGTTTGTTCCTTTTTGCTTGCCTTTACAGGCTTTGCTCAACTGCGCATGGATACTGTAAAACAGTTGTCTGTTGTTGAAGTATCCTCCTCCCGACAATCAACTTTTTCTTCCGGAAACAAATCTGAAACAATTGATAGCAGCCTTCTTGATCAAAATTCTGCAGGTAATTTAGCAGATCTGCTCGCTAACCGAAGCCAGGTTTTTATTAAATCATACGGTTTAGGAAGCTTGGCATCAAGCTCTTTTAGAGGTTCAGGAGCTAGCCACACCGCAGTTTTATGGAACGGATTTAATTTACAAAGTCCGATGCTTGGACAATTAGATCTGTCACTAATACCAACTAACTTTTTGAATGATGTTAAGTTGCAGTATGGAGCATCTGGCGCCTTGTGGGGTAGTGGGGCTGTTGGAGGAACTATTCATTTGAACAATACAAGTCAATTTGATAAAGGAATTTCTGCTTCCGCAACTATTGCTTTTGGTAGTTTTTCGGATAAACAACAACAGGCAAGTTTTGAAATAAGCAAAAAACGATTCGTTACTTCCTTCAAGGTTTTTAATCACGATGCAAAAAACGATTTTCCATTTATCAATACTGCCCAATATGGTAAACCCGAACAAAAACAATCGAATGCAGAATTAAAACAAAAAGGCTTACTTCAGGAAAATTATTTTCAGATAAATTCAAATCAAAAAATAAATACCCGTTTTTGGTATCAGTTCAGTGATAGGAACATTCCACCCTCAATGACCCAAAATAGTAATATATCCAATCAAAAAGATGAATCATACAGAGCTACTACTGAATGGCAACGAACAGGAAAGAAATTAACCATTTTAGCCCGCTTCGCTTATTTTGATGAAGGATTGAAATTTAAAGATTCTATGATCAATGAAGATTCAAAAAGCCGGACAAAAAACGCAATTTCAGAAGTTGAGACCAGGTTTACTATCACAAAATTTGATCTGATAAATATCGGTATTAACAATACCTACAGCGAGGCAAGTACACCTGATTATTTAAAAAATCCTTCCGAAAACAGAACCGCATTGTTTGGAAGTTATAAGGTTCATACTGCCAAAAATAACTGGAATGCTGTGATCAGTGCACGTCAGGAATTTATTGAAAATAAAGAAATTCCTTTTACTTCATCTGTTGGTTTTGAAGGGAAATTATTTAAACTTATTATATTAAAAGGAAATGTTTCAAAACATTATCGTTTACCAACATTTAATGATCTGTATTGGGCAGGGCAGGGTGCACAAGGAAATCCAAATTTAAAACCGGAAAGTGGATGGGCTGAAGAATTAAGTTTAATTCATAGTTCTAGTTATAAACAAATTGGGTGGGAATTAGGTGCAACCGCCTTTAACCGGACTATTGATGATTGGATACTTTGGTTACCTGATCAATATAATAGTTGGACGCCTGCCAATGTTTTGCAGGTATGGTCTCGTGGGCTTGAATATAAGGTAAACGTGAATTATACGATTAGAAAATTTAAAGTGCAATTATCCGGAATGTATAATTATGTTTTATCAACCAATGAAAGATCAACAACAATAAACGATGCAGCATTAGGCCAACAGTTGATCTATGTTCCAATACAAAACGGACAATGTAATCTTTCTCTCTTCTATAGGGCCACTTCTATCAGCTATACTCAGGTGTATACAGGGTATAGATATACAACATCTGATAATACGTCCTATTTAAAGCCCTATTCTGTTGGGAATTTGAATGTTGCACAAACCTTTGGATGGAATACTTTAAAAATAAAAGTATTTGCCCAATTAAATAATATTTGGCAGGAAACATACCAGGTTGTGGCATATAGAGCAATGCCTTTATTTAATTGTCAATTTGGTGCAACCGTTTATTTTAATCAACAGAATAAAAGGAATTGATAATTGATAATTGATAATTGACAATTGAAAATGCACTAACAACTAACAACTAACAACTAAATCTAATATCTAACATCTAACAACAATAAAAATGAAAACAAAAACACTATTTAATTTAAGCGCATTGGCTTTAGCGATCACATTTACAAGCTGTAAAAAAGATGACCCGGAAGTTCCGACACCAGCTCCTGTTGGGGGAGCGTATGATAACGGTGTATTCATTAGTAATGAAGGCCCTTATGGGAGTGGCACTGGTACTATAAGTTTTTATAACAGAAGTACTTCAGGTGTAACTAATGACATTTTTGAGGTAAAAAATAGTTATCCATTAGGTAATGTTGTTCAGTCGATGGAGATTTTTAACGGGAAAGGGTATATAGTAGTGAATAATGCCGGTAAGGTAGAAATAGTGGATGGCAGCACCTTTGCAAGTAATGGTGTGATTAGCGGATTAACAAATCCACGTAATTTTTTAGGAATAGATAATAGCAAAGGATATATTTCAGAATGGGGTACAGGTGGTATTAATGGTGCAATAAAAGTAGTGGATCTAAACACTAAAACTGTTACCGCAACTATTAATACTGGAAAAGGTGCTGAAGGAATGGTAAAGGTTGGTAACAATGTGTATGTAACCTGCAGTGGTGGATATGATAACGACAGTGTTGTTACTGTTATTGATGCTACCACAAACGCTGTTGTTACAACGATAACTGTTGGTGCAAATCCGAAGAACATAAAAGTTGATGCCAGCGGAAAAATCTGGGTATTGTGCAGTGGACAATATGCGCCTTATCCGGCTACTAACCTTGTAAAATTAGGTCAATTAGTGCGTATTGATGCATCAACAAATACTGTTGATCTGACATTGCCATTTGCATCAATTTATTCACAACCTTTAAACCTGGTTATTAATAATTCAAAAACTACTTTGTATTATTCTTATGATGGTAAAGTGTATTCTCAGCTTTCCACTGCCACTGTATTAAATACAACGGCAACTATCAACAGAAATTTTTATGGTTTAGGTATTGATCCTACCAATGATTATTTCTACGGCTCTGACGCAGGTAATTTTTCCAGTAACGGAAAAGTGATAAGGTACAACACAACTGGAGTTGCTGTTGATAGCTTTACAGTTGGTGTAATTCCGGGTAATTTCTGTTTCAAGTAACAAACATTAATACTCTCAAATACAAGAAAGCAATTTGATTTTAAAAAAATAAACAACCTTGCATATTTTAGCTTGGCTCAAAGTAACATCCCGCTATGTGAGCTTGAGCGCAGTCAAAAATGTGCAAGGTCTTTTTGTTAGAAATATGATAATAAAACCAAAAGTTATCTTTTGCTGGAGTGGAGGTAAAGACTCTGCGCTGGCTTTACATAAAGTATTACAAGAAAATAAATACGAAGTTGTGGCTTTGCTCACAACTTTAAATGCTAAATTTAAAAGAGTTTCGATGCATGGCGTTCGTGAAGAGTTGTTGGATAAACAAGCTGCTTCGATAGGCCTGCCTTTGCTAAAAATGTTTGTAAGCGAAGGTACCAATACCGAGTATGAGCAAAATATGGAAACCTTACTTTTGAAATATAAATCAGAAGGAGTAAGTAAAGTAATTTTCGGTGATATTTTTCTTGAAGATCTTCGGGCTTATCGCGAAAGTAATTTATCAAAAATTGGATTGACCGCTGAATTTCCTTTGTGGAAAAGAGATACAGGAGAATTGATCCATGAATTTTTAGCAGAAAATTTTAGAACTATTACCTGTTGCGTAAATGATACCTACATGGGTAAACATAGGGTGGGAGAGGAGATAACTAAAGAATTTATAAAAACACTTCAAAATAATATAGATCCTTGTGGTGAAAATGGCGAATACCATAGCTTTTGCTTTGATGGCCCCATTTTTAAAATGCCAATAAAATTTAAAATTGGAGAAAAAATATACAAACCTTTGGAAATAAAAACTTCTGATTTGCTTTTAGATAAGCCCGCCACTAAAGGTTTTTGGTTTTGTGATTTATTGCTTGAGTAAATTTAATGTGCCTATACAAGTCAGTTTTCAAGATAAAAAACAGAATTTATGCCGATGAATAATTATCCATCGGCTTTAATTCTACAAGCTAAATAAATTTAAATTTTGCCCCACAATTTTGTTAAAAAAGAAAGAATGCCATGAGCTTTCATTGTGCTTTCTTTTGCTTTCTCATGACTTCCTGCTTCATAATGTTTAACCGTTTCACGATGATGCTTTGCCGCTTCTTCATGGTGTTTAGCGGATTTAATGTGGTCTTCGATCTTTTTTAGATTTTTAACAGGAGAAACATTTTTTTTCTCCGCTTCCACTTTTTTTACTGTTTTAACAGCTTTAACAGTTTTCGCTGCTTTCACTGTTTTTAACGCTTTCACAGCTTTCACTGGTTTTACTGCTTTTACTTTTTTTACCGCTTTCGCTGCTTTTACTATAGTTGCCATTTTATTTTAATTTAAATTGTGAATTAATTTTCACAACGGTATAAAGGGGAGTACAAGAAGTTATAATTTTTTTTATTCACTCAGTTTTTTGCCGGACTTGGTTCGGCAATTCTTGTCGGATCGTTTTTTTGAGGTTCATTTCCACCGGGTCTTGATTTTGTCGGATCATTCTCAATATCAGGTTTTGTTGGATTATTTTTTTCAGGTTTATTTGGAAGTGGGTTTCCCGGGTTTACTTGCGGGTTTTCTCTTTCTTTTCCTGCTGATGGTTGATTCAATTTGTTTTCACCTTGATGAAAATTCAGGTTGTTTTGATTTTTTTCCATTTCTAATTGTGATTAATAATTATGCAACAAAGGTGGGTGTAGTTGATTTCAAAAGAGTTACATAACTTTTCAAATAGATTACATCATTCACACATTTTGTGAATGCTAATGCCCAAAGTGTTGAAGATCTTACTTTTTATTTATTTCTGTATTGGGAAAGCCTGTTACCAATAGATGAAATGGTGTAACGTACGTGTCCACATTTTTTTGGAAGCGATTTTTTTGAGTTTGCAAAGAATAGGCCGGTTGAATTATAAATAAAAAAAACATCTCGTTTATGGAGATGTTTTTTTTACATTTTAAAATTTATCAAGATACTCTTGTAAAAGAAGAAATCAATTCTTATTGATCCTCTTAGTTAGTGGCTTTTAGCGTACTTTTTATGATTGTTTCTTCTTTACGATAATGAACTCCTCTTTCTTTTAAATAATTTATAAAGTGGTTAAAACAAACAGCTTGTTTACTAACCAACTCAGGAGGGAAAACACCTTTTTCGGTGAAAAGATTTTCCAATACAAGGTTAACACCAGCGGTTGCAGTATAACCCGTTGTACGTGCCATTGAAGATGTTTGAGTTTCTTTATTGTATTCATCATGTAAATGATAAGATACTTTTTTAGTTACCCCATTTTCATCACCTATCAAAGTAACGCGCATTACAGTGATTTCTTCTTCTGTTTCACCTAATTTCCAATCGTTGAATAAAACTTTAGAGGTAAAGTCCAAAGGCACAATATCAACACCATTTACCTGTATTGGTTCTTTACTAAGAAAACCTGAATCGCGCAAAGCGAGCACTTTTTCAATGTGCCCGGGGTAACGCATCGTTTTCTCTTTCATATTCTGAATGTGCGGCATTGTGAAAATGATCGAGCGTAATCCATCTGAATTAAATGTTTCAAGTGTTCCTACGCCATCCATTTCTATGTGTTCAATATCCGACATAGCAGGTTTAGTAATTATCTTGCCATTTTCTACATAACGTGCAGGACGTGTATATTCTTCGATCACATCAATAGGTGAAAAAGGAGCTTTATAATTAAACGGCCATTTTTTTACTTTAGGTAATCCACCCACCAAACATTCAAAATCAGTAAGTTTCATTTTTTCGTTATAATATCCTAAAATGATATTGTCCATTCCCGGAGCTACACCACAATCAACAATTGCAGTAACTCCTTTTTGTTTTGCCAATGCATCCAGATCAAGAGAGTTTTCAGGGAAGAAAGAAATATCAACCACATTTTTACCTGTTTCAATAATCGTTTTAAGGGTTTCGAATCCCATAAAACCCGGTACTGCACAAACTACAATATCAAAAGGCGTAATTGCTGAAATTAATAACGCTTTGTCTTTGGCGTTCAGTTGAAGAGTACTTATGCTTTGATTTTTTTGTTTTAATTTTTCCAATGCTTTGTCGCTCAAATCAGCAACTGTTACACTGTGCTTTTTTGCTAAGTCAATAGCCATGGCACTACCTACCATGCCGGCACCTAATACAATAATTTTTTTCATGAAAATTTATTTAAGAATGTGAAATTATTTAATAATTTTTTAATGTTGATGGAACGCAGATAAGGCAAATGTCTTATGATAAAGGGAGATTTTTTACTGCAAAAATTCTACGTTCTGATTAAGAGTATTCAATTAAAAATCACAAACCGGGTAGGGCTACCCAGGGCAGGAATTTGAAAGTTATTTTTGCGAAATTTTTTCTCATAATAAGAATCAAATATACAAAAAAATGGGAAAGCCTGAGCAGAATGGTACAACTTAAATTCATTTAAATTTTTATCGCATCCATACTTTTTGTATCAATTAAATTCTGTTTATAAGATCAGGAGTTTATTGTTTTATTATTTTTTTTGTTACTTTTTTATTATTTTGATTCACCGTCAGAAAATAAATTCCTTTTGGTAAATGTTCAATATCAACAGTGCTTGTTGCAGATGTCTTCAAAATTAGCTGTCCTAGAGGAGAATGGATTTCAATTTCATATTTATCATTTGGATTTGGAACAGTTATATTGATACTATTAGTTGTCGGATTTGGAAATAGTTCAAAGTCTTGAGTGGAGGAAAATTTGTTTATTCCCGTAGAAGAAGTTCGATAACGCATATTAATTTTAAAAACTCCGGAACCATCTTTTTGGTGGTAATACATTTTCTGTTTGTCGGTAGTTAAAGTTGGTGCCTCCGGAACAAAACCATTATTGGAATGGATCACAAAAGGCAGACTAAAAGGGGCTGAAAGACTGTTCCTCACCGACACGCAAATTTCTGAATTTACAGTTGAATTTAAAATTCTTGTAAAATATAGCTCAAAACCATCTTTTGTAATTTGTGGAGCATAAACTAAGTAATTGGTATCGTTTACATTTGCGAAAATAGCTTCTGTATTTGAAAGTTTATTAAATGTTGAATCATTTACTTTTTGAGCGACACCAAGCCTCGCCTTACAGGGCATTCCGTAGGTACAATTGTTAAAGTAAGCATTGTTATAATAAAGCAGATTGCCCTGATAATTTATTGTACCATCCATAATTAACCAACTGGGAGTAAATATATTAAAGTCTCCATAAACCCTTGTGATGCCTGAAACATTACCGGCTGAGTATATCCCACGATGCAGATTTTCAAATACTGCCGGGTAATTGCGGACCGAAATCCAAAAGAAGTTATTTAAGGAATCCATGGAAGCAACGGCATCTAAATGGTTTGGAGAAGAGTCATAACAACCTCCCAGCAATCCCTGATAGGTAAATGTGGTATCATCAATTTTTGAAGCGTAGTATAGATTGGTATTTCCGCCTGAATTAAGCGAATTAAAAAAAAGAGTGTTCCCATCAGGAGAAATGAAAAGCTCCATCGCATCAAAGTTCAAACCGGTAACAGTTACATCTTTTTCCGGTCCAAATGCAGGATAATTCTGCGCTTGTGTGATTTGAAAGACAAGTATCAAAGCTATCAAAATAAGAAAGTTGTATCTCATTTAAGGCAGGATTAGGTACTGGGTTATAAAAATTCTCAGGATACTATACTGAAACCAACTATTTCCTGCACACGGCCAACCTGTCGGGTATCAAGCGTTACTTTTATTCCCCGGGAGTGAAAAGGGGCACTTGTAAGTATCCATTGTACTTTCCCGCGGGTTCGTTTGCCGGTGCGCTGGTCTTTTTTTAATACTACATCTACTTCCATACCTAGTTTAATATTGGCGCGGAACATATTAGGGGTATGGGGAGCAGATAAATTCATTTTAAATTAATGGCTTAATTACTAATTGTTGATGGACAAACGAAAGCACTTACTTTTATTTCCGGACCAGCGGCAATTATCGTTTTAAAACCACCTTCCACATTGATCAAATTATTATAACCTCTCGATTTTAAAATAGAAGTATATATCATTGAACGGTAACCTCCTGCACAATGCACAAAATAGGTTTTGTTTTTATCAATTAATGGCATGCCTTCATTAATAGTATCTAAAGGCAAATTTGCCACATCCAAAATGTGTTCAGCATCGTATTCGCTTTTTTTGCGCACATCCAAAATGTTGATGTTCTTATCTTTACGATAGGTTTCAACAAATGTTTGAACAGATATAGAATTTATTTGATCTACTTCTTTACCTGCATCTTTCCATGCATTAATGCCTCCTTTGAGATAACCAATTGTATTATCATACCCAACGCGGGCCAATCTGATAACGGATTCTTCTTCTCTTCCTTCGTCTGTTATCAATAAAATTTGTTGGTTGATATCCGGTATCAATGTACCTACCCATGGAGCAAATCCCCCGTCTATTCCAATGTTGATAGAGTTTGTTATGAAGCCTTTTGCGAAAACATTTTGTCCACGTACATCAAGTTTTAATGCTCCGGTTTCATCAGCTATACGCTCAAAATCATCTGGAACCAAAGCTTTCGTGCCTTTTTTTATTACCTCATTAATATTAGCATATCCTTCTTTATTCATTTTAACATTTAATGGAAAGTAGCCTGGAGGAGGTAGTATGCCATTAGTTACTTCTTTTATGAATTCAGCTTTGGTCATATCTGCCCTTAAAGCATAGTTGACTTTCTTTTGATTTTCGAGTGTGTCGAATGTTTCTTTACTCATGTTTTTTCCACAGGCAGATCCTGCTCCATGAGCAGGATATACGATCACTTCACCGGGTAAGGGCATAATTTTATTCCGCAAAGAATCATAAAGTGTGCCTGCCAGATCTTCCATGGTTAAACTCGATTTTACTGCTAGATCAGGTCTTCCAACATCACCAATAAAAAGAGTGTCCCCACTGAAAATTGCGTATTCTTTTCCATTTTCATCCAGTAAAAGATAGCTTGTTGATTCCATGGTATGCCCGGGAGTATGCAATACCCTGATGGTGATCTTTCCTACTTTTAATTCTTCACCATCTTTGGCAATATGTGCTTTAAAAGAAGTGATTGCATTTGGTCCAAAAACAATTGTTGCTCCTGTTGCATTTGCAAGATCAATATGTCCGCTTACAAAATCAGCATGAAAATGAGTTTCTAAAACATATTTAATTTTTACATTTTCTTTTTCTGCTTTTTGAATGTAAGGCTTGGTTTCTCTTAAAGGATCAATAACCACAGCTTCACCTTCCGATTGAATGAAATAAGCTCCCTGAGCTAAACATCCTGTATATATTTGTTCTACTTTCATATTGATTAATTACAACAATTTAACAATTTTCAGTAGTCAAAATTGAAAAATTGTTAGAAATTGCCTACTGATTAATTGTAAAATTTAATAATTGCCTTTTATCGAATCAATGAAATATTTCCTTTTTTAGTTAAATTTTCACCTGTAATATCTTGTGCTTTGATATAATACACAAATACTCCCGGGTCGAGGGCTTTGCCTTTAAAGTTACCGTCCCAACCTTGCGCAATATTTTCGGTTTCAAATACTTTTTCTCCCCATCGATTGAAAA
This sequence comes from Bacteroidia bacterium, assembly GCA_030654175.1. Lineage (GTDB taxonomy): Bacteria > Bacteroidota > Bacteroidia > 2-12-FULL-35-15 > 2-12-FULL-35-15 > 2-12-FULL-35-15. Next base: position 102,669 of record JAURXZ010000006.1, on the reverse strand, counting down.
TGGCTATATGGAAGCTTGCAATACAGAATTCCCAGGCTCCTTGTAAAATAAATAAATCGCTATGACCGTCATTATTTGGTGAAAATGCATTGGGGGTTGTAAATTTTCCACAAGCAAACGGGAGAGGCTTACCGCTATATAAAGTCCATGGAGCGGAACCGTATACTTTTTTTACATTAACTGTATTGTTATTGGTATTGCAGGTCCCTGTGGTACTGATCCATTGCGTTCCGTTCCACATATTTCCCTTCAAGCTATCTTCAAGTAAAATGTTTGTACTTCCTCCTGAGTTATCCCATTCTTCATCACGATACGTAAAAGTGAAATCGGCTATTGGATTAGTAGAATAATCTACTTCATCAACTATCCAGAAACGATCAGCACAATAAATATCACTCTCATCTCCACTGGCATCGTTCAAATTGTTTACTCCTGATGGTAATGGCCGGTTGTTTGGTGTTGAAGTAACATCTGTGGGATATGTTGCAACAGAAACATTTCCAATTGAATCTTGTGTTCCTGCTTCTGTAACATCAAAAAAGAAAGGAATGTAAGTACCGGAAATTGTTCCAAAAGGAAAAGTATAGTTGTTGAGGCTATTTCCAATATTCCATTGAATTTTTCCATAGCCAACACCTGGCTCGGTTTCAGAAATAATATATCCACTTGTACGGGTAATGGCTGTTGGAGCAGGATTGGTAATAACTACCGTATTACTTTTCAGATCCAGGGGATTCGAATTTAGTGATAGTACGCCTGAATTTCCTGTTACAAAAGTATTTACGTTCAGCGTTTTTGTACCTAAACCTTGTAAGTCAAGATTATTGAATATGGTTGGTGCACTACCTTGAATAGTTTGAGTTCCTCCATATAAAAATACGGATCCTGTATTAGGGTCGAGGCAGCCCATTGGGGCACTATTGGTCCAGTCCCCGGTGAAATAAATATTTCCCTGATTGTGAATAAATCCAAAAGAGCTATTTGATAAATGTCCGTCCACATATAAAATAGTGCTTGGATTAACAGTAATATCAGCTCCTGCATTATAAAAATTGGTTTGCGAAAAGGAGAGGCAAGATGAAAAAACAATACTCGCCATTATAAAAATAAAGCGGAATCGGGCGGGTAAGGTAATTGAAGTTAAAAAAATATTTTTCATTTTTTTTGAAAATGTTCTTTGTTATTCTTGAAAGAAACAGCTAAAGGTAATTTTTTTCTTTTTCTTTTTTCGAATTTTGATGATTATTTTTTTTGATTTTTTTAATAGATAATTTAATCAAAAGTGCTGGTAATCCAGAATAAACTGATTTTTAACAGCTCAGACTGCGATCTTGTTTATTATAAATTAGCATTTTGGTGATATACAACACCTGAAATATTAAATGCATTACCTGTAGGATTTACAAACCATCCTGATACAGAAAATCCTATATAATAATTGGATCCGTTGGGGTCAAGCCTTATCACAACAAAGCCATCGGAGCTTAGGTATTGAGAACTGATAACTCCACCTGAATGGTCAATATTTTGATTGCTGACAATAGTTCCTGTACCCGCATAAGCATATCCCACAGCTTCAGAATTAATGGCTTTTGCCGTTCCATAATTATACCCTTCAATCAAAAAACGATACATGATGTTTGCGCAGGTAATATTTGTTTTTATATGTATTATAACATTTGTACTTGCTCCGGTATTAAAGGTAAGGAAATCGCGCTTAACCTGCCCGTTTTGAGTTGCGAGATCTCCATTGATATGTAATTTCGATAAAGGGGTGCTTGTTCCGATACCCACATTTCCTGTTTCGAGCATTGTCATGCGTTCTATATTTCCACTAGGACCATTCTCAGTAAAAAAACGCAACCTTGCATTAGGAGCTTCAATTTGATCAATACTAAACATATTGGTAGCGGAATTTTTGAAACGTATGTTGGAACCATCCGAAATTGAGTTTTGCAATACAAGGCTGGCATCTGCTGAAGCACCATTATCTATTACCAGTTTACTTCCGGGGGCGGTTGTTCCAATACCTATATTACCTGTAGGTGCTATAGCTAAAGCGGTGTTGGTAATGCCGGTTGCATAAGTACTGGAAGTACCAAACAAAAGCCAGGATCCCGGACCATTTTCATTATACATCCAAATACCTGCCTTAGGTTTGGTGGAATTATTATTAAGCGATCTCCAGAATATACCTGAATTATGGAAGGTATTTGTAATGTCTGCAGTTATCAGAATTCCACTGTTTGAAATATTTTGAGTAACATCTGTCAATAATGCATTTGTTGAGGCAACAACATCAAGCTTTGCTCCAGGGCTTGTTATGCCAATACCTACGTTTCCAGAACTTGTGATTCTTACCTTTTCAGTTTCAGCACCTGCAATTCTTGTCCCCAAAGCCATAAAACCATTTGCCGAACTTGTTTCGCTTTCAGTGCCCGCACTGATATATCCCATTATCCTATTGAGTGGGTCTGGAATGGATGCCTCTGATAAGGAAAGTATCAGTCTGCTTATCTCATTTGTGCCTGTCCCGGATCCATATGTTTTTCGATTATCAATCGCTAATCCGGTAAATATACTATCTACAGCATTGTAAATATGAGTTTTTACTGTTGGTAATGCTGTCCCGATACCAACATTACCGTCATTCCGGAGTGTGAATAAAGTAGGTTCAGTGAGCGGGCCGTAACGAAAGTCAAGGAAAGCATAAGAAGATAGATCTCGTGCAATAATATTGAAAGGTCCTCCGGTATGTCCGTATGGCTGAATGGCAAGTCTGGCAATCTCTCCAGAAGTGTTTGGAGCTGCTAACTGAGTTCCAATGTGTACTTCTGCATTTCCATCAATATCTTCAAATCCATTATAACCTGTGCTTGCTATCGTTAACTTGGAGGCTGGGCTCATAATTCCAATACCAACCTTACCTGTTGAATCAATAATAAAACGTTGGGTATTGTTTGTTCGGAAGCGCAATGAAATATTATCTTTTGTTCCTAAAAAATTGGGGCCTCCTGTGGTACCGGTATTACCCGTGAGCATCCATGCTGTACCTGGGGAGCCTCCATTTAGCAGTTGAACCCAAATAGGTGAGCCTGAAGTTCCTGAATTATAATAGTATCCCGCTATTGGCAAACCACCGCTTCCGGTATGATACACAAGTAAACTGGTTGCCGGGCTGGTAATAGTTACTGCATCTGTTGACGAAACCAGAGCCATGCGGGGTATCAATAGCCCTTTGTTGTTGCCCGGGGCTGCGTCAATATCCAGTAATGATGAGGAATTGGGTACTGCACCGGAAGTGTTGATCCCAATGTTTTGGGCTATGCAGTTTGTATTATCTAATAGATGATTTGTTATTAAAAATAATAGTATGAGTATTCTGGTAAGTTTCATAATATTAAATTCAAGACAATTTTTTTATGTTTCTTTTAAGTTTCTTTTTTACGTAAAAACTATCAATTTTGTTGCAAACTAGCTTAAATATCGATATAAACTTAAAAAATATTTTTTTTATTTGAGATTAATTCTTGAAAAGAAAAATAGTCAACAGTATATTTTAAAGGAAGGATAATTTATGCGGTATTAGTTTAAAACTCATATTTTCTGTGTCAAATTTTGCTCCCTGTATTTCTCATACAATTGATGTACAATGCCATCAGAAAGACCAATTTGAGGAACAATTATTTTATCTATTTCGGCATTTTTCAAAACACTGAGTAAAATTTTGGATGCAGGGATAATGACATCCGCCCGGTCGGGATTTAAACCCAAAATTTTCACACGTTCTTCATAAGTATAAGATTCCAGTAATTCGTAGAGGCTTTTTAATTTGGATGTTGCAAACGGTTTGTTCAACTTCCTTCCCGACATCCGATATAATTTATTAATATTACCTCCCGAACCAATTGCTAATAGTGGCTTATATCCTTTTGTGATCTCCTTTACCCAGTTTTTAAAATAGTTCCAATACTCTTTATCAATTTGGTTGTGCAGCATACGAATGGTGCCAATATTGAATGATTGTGAAACTACTGCTTTATTTTTTGAGAAAAGTGTGATCTCAGTGCTTCCTCCACCAATATCTATATAGAGATAGGCATTGTTTTTATCCAGCTGTTCTTCAATATGATTTGAATAAATAATATCGGCCTCCGTTTTCCCGTCAATAATTTCAATTTTTATACCTGCTTCTTTCCGCACCCTTTCGATTACATCCCACCGGTTATCGGCATCACGCATCGCTGACGTGGCACAAGCACGATAATCAATGGCATCATAAACATCAATTAAATGTTTAAATGCTTTCATTGAAGTTACTAATTTCTCAATTTTTTTTTCAGAGATCTTACCGTGTAAAAAAGAATCTTCACCCAAACGAAGAGGAATACGAATAAGTTCAGCTTTTTTAAAATAGGTTACGCCATTGTCATCGTAAACATTGCTAAACAATAGTCTTACTGCGTTGGAACCTATATCAATTGCTGCAAATTTCACTGATGTATTTAATTCTTTTTAAGGGTTAACAAATTATATATTGCTTCTTGTGCGCGTACTTTTTGTTTGGTGTTTATTTTTCTGTATTCGTTATTTTGATTATTCCCTAATATTCGGGCTTTTGTATTATCCGCCCAAAGAAGGTCAATAATTTTCCGTAATTGCTCCTTTATTTCGTTATCATATATTGGTACAGCAACTTCTGAACGGAAATCTAAGTTGCGAGCCATCCAGTCGGCCGAAGATAAAAAATATTTTTCATCACCACCATTATAAAATATTAACACACGGCTATGCTCCAAAAAACGATCAACAATACTTATCGCCTCAATATTCTCACTTAAGCCTTTAACTCCTGCAACCAAAGAGCAAATTCCACGAACCATCAATTTAATTTTTACACCAGCTGCACTTGCTTCGTATAGTTTTTTGATCATTTCAGGATCAACCAGATTATTCAATTTTAAAATAATTGATGCATGCTTATTTTTTTTAGCATTCTGAATCTCTTTATTTATAAGCAGTATGATCTGTTTTCGCATAAAAAATGGAGAAACCAACAAATGTTTATAAGTGCCTGTTTTTAAATTATCCGAATAAAAAGTAAAAACTTTTGCTACCTCTTCCGTAATACGTTTATCAATGGTAAGCAAACTATGATCAGTATAAACGGCTGCGGTATCACGATTAAAATTTCCGGTTCCAACATGGGCATAGTCTATAGTTTTATTGCCTTCCTTGCGGGTTATTAAAAACATTTTGGTATGCACCTTTAATCCGGGTACACCATAAATTACTTTGGCCCCTTCTTCCTGTAGCTTATTGGCCCAATAAATATTAGCCTCCTCATCAAAGCGTGCCTGAAGTTCAACAACAGCTGTTACCTGTTTACCATTCTTTATAGCATTAATGAGCGCTTTAACCACGCTTGAATTTTTTGCAACCCTATACAAGGTAATTTTGATCGATTGAACTTTAGGATCAATGGAAGCCTCCCGCAACAAATCAATGATATGATCAAAGGATTGGTAGGGATAGGTTAACAATACGTCCTTTTTTTTGAGAACATTAAAAAAACTTGGTTGGTCTTTTAAGGATTGTCCATTTGGCAGAGCAGGATGCTTTATAGGAAGTATTTTTTTATAACTTAAATCCATGTTCCCTACATTTGGGAACGAAATAAAATCTTTAAAGTTATGGTAACGACCTCCGGGTATAGGATTATCTTCTTTACCAAGTTTTATTTTTTTCATTATAAAAGCCAGCATATCAGGGGCTATTTGGCTATCATAAACCAAACGGACAGGTTGTCCTTTCTTTCTGTCTTTTAATCCCTTTGATATTTTTTCAACAAAACTCTTTGAAAGGTCATTATCCATGTCAATTTCAGCATCCCTTGTTATTTTTATGTTGTAAGCTTCTATGTAATCATGAACAAAGTTATTAAAAACATCTTCCAAACAATAACGAATAACATCATCAAGGAGGATAATTATTTTTTTTTCTTTTTCTTTTGGTAAAACAACAAAACGAGAAATTGAATTCGTAGGTACTTCTATTATAGCATATTTATTTTTTTTTGCATTGTCATCTCGTCCAAGTTTTATGATAAGATAGCCCGATTTATCCTTTAAAAAAGGGAATCCTGAAGAATTATCAACCATTATCGGGAAAAGTAAGGGCATAACATTTTCATGAAAAAACTTTTTCACAAAAACACCTTGTTTAGCGGTTATTTGCTTTTCATTAATGATAGAAATATCATTTTGTCCAAGCTCAACTATTATTTTTTGATAAACCTGTTCAAACTTAATTTGTTGTTCAATAACGACTTTTTGAATTTTATATAATAAGCGTTCGGGCGTTTCGCCAGTAAGTTTTTCAGTTTTTTTTGGAAATTTTACAATTCGTTTTAGAGTTGCCACACGTACACGAAAAAATTCATCCCGGTTATTAGAAAAAATACCCAAAAATTTTATTCGATCAATTAGTGGAACTGTTTTATCCTCAGCTTCCTGTAACACACGTTCATTAAATGATAACCAACTTAACTCACGATTGATTAAAACTGTTTTTTTATTTACCATTCTTAAAAAAATTCCAGGTTTCAAGATTCAAATTTCTATGTGCGAATAAATAAGTTTCGGGTTTCAGATTCTGTAAATATTACAAAACCTGAAACCCGAAAAATATTGTAATCAACTGAATTTTTTTTATTTCTTTTTAATTTTTGTCAAACTTTTTTTATCGGAAGGAGCAATAACCTTTTTTATTGGAACAATAGCTTTTTTTACAATCCTTATAGGGGTAGCAGCTTTGTTTTCCTTAATAGGTTGTATGTTTTTTAGAAACTTTTTCGCTACCATTTTTGAAGCCTCATAGGTAGTTTTCCTGATTTTTTTTGCAACTTCTACATTTCTTTTACTCAAAACCTCTTCAAGAGATTTTGTTAATGTAAGTTCAAGTTCTTTACGTAATTCTTTTTTGCTCATTTTTTTTATAATTAATAAGGGTTAATTAATGAGTGCAAAACTAATGGTAAAACCTATAAAAAAACGAATACAATTTTTAATAAATTAAAACCTTAACAATTAGTTAACTGGTGTTTAAAGTTTATTTTGTAGTGATCTTAATCACTCTGGACCTGTTTCGGCATCACTAAGGGATGCTGAAACCTGTTTAGCGTGAATATAATCGATGGATGATTGTTATCACACTAATTTTTCTCGATGTGTTTTTTTGGGAAGTCATACATGATAAGTTCTCCAACCATATCATTAAAACATTTCCATTCTTTACAATTTTCTGACTGACGGATACCAACAATACCACAGGTTGCAATGTTTTCGATAAATGTCTTTGTTAAATTATTCGCCAGATCAGAGATTATAGGATTGTGACCAAAAAGCATAATGCTTTTATACCGGCTATCTGTTTTTGAGATACGATCCTTATAATGTTGCAGGTTTGTTTCATATAAATTTGGATCAATAACTATATCTGAATAATTAAAATTAAAATTACGGCAAAATATAAGGGCAGTGGTAATGGCTCTTATGGCCGGACTGGTAATAATTAAATCAGGCAGTAGTTTTTTTTCTTTCATCAAACTACTCATAAAATGAGCATCACGATAGCCTCTTTTATTCAAGGGTCTGTCAATATCAGTAAGGTCTTCATCAGCCCAATCAGACTTTGCGTGTCGAACAAGATAAAGTGTTTTCATTTTATGTTAGACTTCGTTAATTTTTTACTTTTCTGTTTTATTTGGGCGTGTCCCTTTGCTGCGCTGCGGGTCGTGCTTTCCGCTTCAATCTTCCCCGATAAAAATCGGGGAAGGATTTTCGCTACAATCACTCACGCAAACAATAGGAAATCTAACGGCTTCAGGGTAATATGTGAGTGTTTTTTTTTATTACTTTAAAACCGTTGTTAAAACGAACTGTTTTATATTTTTTTTAAATCAGCGATCGTTGCACTTGGATCAGCCGATGAAAAAACGGTATTTCCTGCAACCAGAACATTTGCACCTACATCTATTAATTTTTTGTAATTGTTCATATCCACTCCTCCATCAATTTCAATCAATGCTTTTGATTTAGATGCGCGTACCATTTCTGAAATAGCAATAATTTTATGATATGTTTTTTCAATAAATTTTTGCCCCCCAAAGCCAGGGTTTACACTCATAATACAAACCAAATCAATATCCTGAATTATTTCAGATAATAAATTAGAAGCAGTGTGAGGATTTATAGCTACACCGGCCTTCATTCCCAGGGCTTTTATTGCCTGGATGGTACGGTGCAAATGCGGACAAGCTTCATAGTGCACAGTTAATATATCTGCTCCTGCATCCTTAAACGTTTGTAAATAACGATCGGGATCCACGATCATCAAATGTACATCCAGTGGCTTTGTTGCATGTTTTTTTATCGCTTTAATAACCGGAAATCCAAAAGAAATATTTGGAACAAACATTCCATCCATAATATCCACATGAAACCAATCAGCCTTGCTGTTGTTGATCATTTCAATATCACGTTGTAAGTTTGCAAAATCGGCAGATAGTATAGATGGGGCAATTAAATGGTCCATTGGCGAGGATTAAAAAGATGTTTGAATAAGCTAATTGATCACAAAAGTACAAAAAAGATTGATGTGCTGATTTTCGATGTGCTGATGTGCTGATTTGCTGGTGAGTCGATGTGCTAGTAGCCAACGTGTTGAGCAGTTGATTTGAAGAGTAAGGGTATAAGATATTGCCCCACAGATTTCCTGAGAGGTAATTTATAAAAGTGGTAGTGTCAACTTTAGTAATCAGCACATAGAAAAATCAGCACATCAGCACATCGAAAAAAATCAGCACATCAGCACATCAAAAAAACTACCCCAAGTATGTTTTTAAAATTTTGCTTCGTGATGTTTGTTTTAATCTGCGAATTGCTTTTTCTTTGATCTGGCGAACGCGCTCGCGGGTAAGTCCAATTTTTTCACCAATTTCTTCCAATGTCATGGCATGCTCACCATTTAAACCGAAATAAAATCTCACAACATCTGCTTCCCGGGCGGTAAGTGTATATAATGCGCGTTCAATTTCTCTGCGCAATGATTCATGTAATAATCCAAATTCGGGGCTGGGACTGTCTTCCGACTGCATTACATCATACATGCTCCCTGCATTATCATCACCAGTGGTTAAAGGTGCATCCATAGAAACATGGCGCCCGGTAATTTTCATGGATTCCTTTACTTCAGTTTCTGAAATTTCAAGCATCCCTGCAATTTCTTCAGGGCTTGGCTCACGTTCAAATTCCTGCTCTAATTTGGAAAACGTTTTATTGATCTTATTTATAGATCCGATCTTATTCAAGGGTAATCGCACAATACGTGATTGCTCAGCCAAAGCTTGCAAAATAGATTGACGGATCCACCAAACGGCATAGGAAATAAATTTAAAACCACGGGTTTCATCAAACCGCTGTCCGGCTTTGATCAAACCCAAATTGCCTTCATTAATGAGATCGGGTAAGCTAAGGCCTTGATTTTGGTACTGTTTGGAAACAGAAACAACAAAACGTAAATTGGCTTTGGTTAGTTTTTCAAGCGCGGCATGATCTCCCGCTCTTATTTTTCGGGCCAGCTCTACTTCTTCATCTGCGGTAATTAAATCGACTTTCCCTATTTCCTGTAAGTATTTGTCGAGTGATGCTGTTTCGCGGTTAGTAACCTGCTTGGAAATTTTTAGCTGCCTCATAAAAAGATTTAAGTTTTATTAACCACTTCAATTTGACGATTAGTACGGTAAGCTTTCAAATAAAGTTTCAAATATATCTTTATTTTCACGATAAAACTTATTTTTTTGCCGATGAATTTTTAGTTGCGAATAGCGAATATTACGAATCTACTAATTTGGGTTTGCTAATTACCCGGTGTAATTGTTATAGGCAAATTAATCTGCAAGTTTGCTGAACTATTGTATTCAGGCCTTGAATGCTGCGTTAGGGATTGCAACGTAAATCCTTTTCTTCCGCTAATTAGCGGAAGAAAAGATTGAAGTGCAAAGCCCGGCCCTTTCTTTTTAGAAAGGGAACGCCCTAATAATTTTAATTCAAATCTTCATTATAAATCAAAATTTACTAGAAAAAAACACCCCAACTTGAGTTAATTAATATATATTTGTTCCCTGAATATGATGAAGCCCAGGATCATTTTAGATAGTAAACACTTCGAAATTACCGTTACCCGGCTTTGCTATCAATTAATTGAAGTACACAACGATTTTTCAGAAACTGTAATAATCGGCCTTCAGCCCCGTGGTACCTTTCTTGCACAACGCATCCAAAAAAAGCTTTCTGAAATTTTAAAGAAAAAAGATATTAAGTGCGGAAGTCTTGATATTACTTTTTTTCGTGATGATTTCCGTCAGAAAGAGTTAGTACCTACTGCCACCGAAATAGAATTTATCATTGAAAATAAAAATGTTATCCTTGTGGATGATGTACTGTTCACCGGCCGTACTATCCGTGCTGGATTGGATGCTATGCTTGCCTTTGGCAGACCAAAGGACGTGGAGCTATTGGTATTGATAGATCGTAGATTGAGCCGTCATTTGCCCATACAGGCAAAATATGTGGGTAAAACCATTGATTCGATCGCATCGGAAAAAGTGAAGGTAGAATGGAAAGAGACTGATGGAGCTGATAAAGTAACATTAATGGGTGTTTAGCCTCTCCCCTTAATCCCTTTCCAAAGGAGAGGAGGCTATAAGTGAGTTAGTGCTTAATTGCCAATTGTTAAATTGTTTAATTGTTAAATTGTTAAGATGACTAAACTGAGCACCAAACACTTACTTGGAATAAAAGATATAACGGCCAGTGATATTAATTTAATATTGACCACGGCTGAAAGTTTTAAAGAAGTAATCAATCGCCCGATAAAAAAAGTTCCTTCCTTACGAGATATTACCATTGCCAATTTATTTTTCGAAAATTCAACACGCACAAAACTTTCGTTCGAATTGGCTGAAAAGCGCCTAAGTGCTGATGTTATCAATTTTTCTTCTTCCTCCTCATCCGTAAAAAAAGGGGAAACTTTAATTGACACTGTTAATAATATTTTAGCCATGAAAGTGGATATGGTGGTGATGCGCCATCCAAACCCTGGAGCTGCACTGTTTTTATCGAAACATGTGAATGCTAAAATTATAAATGCCGGTGATGGCGCTCATGAGCATCCCACACAGGCATTACTTGACGCTTTTTCTATTAAAGAAAAACTTGGAAACATAAAAGGGAAAAAAATAGCTATTGTTGGAGATATTCTTCACTCCAGGGTGGCGCTTTCAAACATTTTCTGCTTACAAAAATTAGGTGCCGAAGTTATGGTTTGCGGGCCAACTACTTTAATGCCCAAATATATCAGCAGCCTTGGCGTTAAGGTTGAACATAACCTGAAAAAAGCGCTTGAATGGTGCGATGTAGCCAATATGCTTCGAATTCAGCTGGAGCGGCAGGATATTAAATTTTTCCCTTCTTTACGTGAATATACCATGCTCTTTGGTTTGAACAAAGAATTGCTGGATTCGCTTACTAAAAAAATTGTGGTCATGCATCCCGGCCCTATAAATCGCGGGGTTGAAATTACCAGTGATGTTGCGGATAGTGATCAAAGTATTATTCTGGAACAGGTGGAGAATGGTGTTGCAGTACGTATGGCTGTGCTGTTTTTGCTGGCGGGCAGGGCTTAAATTACGGATTTTTTGGTTGTTTTTCTTTAAGATTTGCTGAAATTATTTGGGCGTTCCTTTCTTAAACAAGAAAGGGCGGGCTTTTCACTTCAATCTTCTCCGATGAAAAATCGGAGAAGGATTTACGTTGCAATCCCTAACGCAGCATTGCTTTACCATAAGGCTTTTCAATCCAATGTCATTTTTTTAGGCCTCAATCGGTCTTCTCCACAGTCTTTATAAGCTTTGACTAACCTCCCATGATGTCAGGTTAAGGGGGGCCAAAATTTGCATTTCCTTGTATAATCGCCTTGGATTTGTAATTTTAAAGGATAATTTTCTTACTTTTGTAAAAATATCCTTTATTATGAATTTTCAAATAGAAAAAAACGATAAATACACAGTAATAAAGCTAACTGCTGAAAAACTGGATAGCACCGTAGCTCCTTCTCTTAAATCAGAGTTGGTAGTATTAAATACGGATGGTGTAAAAAATATTATCATTGATCTTTCTCAATCACGTTATTGCGACTCTTCAGGGTTAAGCGCTATTTTGGTGGCTAACCGTCTGTGCAAAAACAGCCAGGGAGTATTTGTTTTAACGGGCTTACAGGAATCTGTAAAGAAACTGGTTGCCATTTCCCAATTGGATACCATCTTAACTATCACCAAAACCTTACCTGAGGCTATTGAACTATTTTCAGTTCAAGCTTAATAAATTACATTTCATTCTTTCCGATAGTTTAACTGGAGAGGCGTATTGGAATTAATTTATGAACAGTTTTTTGAAAATTAAAATTAAAATTTTATCTTTATCGCCTAAATTCATTTTAAAAGCCAATTATAAATGGTGCAAGATGAATATAAACCTTAACCTAAACTCTAAATAATTATGATTAAAAAATTACTTTCAACTGTTTTATTTATTTCAAGTGTAGGAGTGATGAACTCTTCGGCACAAGCATTGTGTACATCCAATATCTCTTGTGTTCCACCAGATTCTACTTTTGGTATCTGTCCGGATTCTGCAACAGGTTTGCCAGCAGGTACTATAAGTCAAGCGTATACTGTTACTATGAGTATTAAAATACCAGCTTCTACAGTTGTTGCTGGTGTAACTTACAACTTAACCCATTTAGCGTTAACGGAAGTTAAAGTTGATACTTCTACTTCAGGAACAGCTGTTTGGGTTGATCTATCTGCAATTGGATTAACTTATTTAGGTAGCGGAGCAAATGCTCCTTCAGGATGTACTAGTTGTTCAATTAGCGGTTATACAATGACTAAATTTGGTTATTGGAATGCTCCTGGTCAATCATGTGTAATTGTAAGTGGTACTCCAAACAAGGTTGGAACATTTCCAATAAAAATTATTTCTCAAGCACGTGCTGTATTTTTTGGACAAGGAACCTGGGCAGCTGCACCTGAGAACAATGATTACCGTTTAGTTGTTGCAGCACCATCAGGGGTTGGATCAATTGATCAGCTGAAGTTTGAAGTAAGTCAAAACACTCCAAATCCATTTAGCGATAAATCTGAAATTCGTTTTTCATCAGTAAACAGTTCTGAAGTAGAATTTAAGGTTTATAATTTACTTGGTTCTGTTGTTTACAACAGTAATTTCAAATCAGTAAAAGGTGTAAACACTATTAGCATTGATGCTAATACTTTATCTCCTGGTGTTTACATGTATTCAGTAAAAAATGGTGCAAATACGATCACCAAAAGAATGGTTGTTTCAAACAAATAATTCAAAATTTTGAATTAAAATTTCAGGTTGCAGTAATGCAAATTAAAATCAAAAAAATCGCTCAGCTATTAGCTGAGCGGTTTTTTTTTGATTGATTATGAAGAAACGATAATGAATTAATTGAGAAGAGGGAAGTAATTAGTTAACAGCCATTTGAATTTTAAAAATAAAACTTTACCTTTATGGCCTAAAATCGTTTTAAAGCCCAAAATCGCGGCTGGAAAATGAATTAAAGCTATAAATTCTAATTAATATTTTATTATGATTAAAAAATTACTTTCAACCGTTCTATTAGTGACAGGTTTAGGAGTTTTGGATTCTGCTGCACAAGCAGTATGTACTCCAAACATTACCTGCGTCCCAACTGATTCTACTTTTGGTATTTGTCCGGATTCCATGACCGGTATACCTTCAGGTACTATAAATATAGCTTATACTGTTACTATGAGTATTAAATTACCTGCTACATCTGTAGTTTTGGGGCAAACAGTAACACTTAGCCATTTGGCATTAACAGAAGTTTTAGCAGATACTTCTACCTCAGGAACTCCTGCATACGTTGATATATCCGTTATTGGATTAACTTATTTAGGTAATGGAACAAATACTCCTTCGGGAGGTGTTACTGGAATAAGCGGTTATACAATGACCAAATATTGTTATTGGGATGCACCTGGGCAATCGTGTGTTATTGTAAGTGGAACTCCAACAAAAGCAGGAGATTTTCCAATAAAGATAAAATCAAAAGGACGTGGTGTTGCTTTTGGTATAGGAACTTGGGCAAATGCAACAGAAAATAATAATTACAAGTTGCATGTAGTAGATCCTGCTGCAGGAATTGAATCTCTTAATTTGTCCAAATTTGATGTTGCTCAGAACATTCCGAATCCGTTTAGTACTAAATCAGAAATTGGTTTTACATCTGTAAATAATTCAGATGTTGAGTTTAAGGTTTATGATATGCTTGGCGCAGTGGTATATTCAAGTAATTTCAAAGCTGTAAAAGGTATGAACACTATTGCTCTTGATGCAAATTCGTTTGCACCGGGTGTTTACATGTATTCTGTTAAAAATGGTGCTATTACCACAACAAAAAGAATGGTTGTTTCCAGCAAATAATGCAAAATTTTGAATTAACTATTTTAGGTTGCAGCAGTGCAACTCCTACATCTACTCGTAATCCAACCGCTCAGTTATTAAATATAGCTGAGCGGTTTTTTTTGATCGATTGTGGAGAGGCCACACAGATCCAGTTAAGGAAGTTTAAACTGAAATTTCAGCGTATAAATCATATTTTTATCAGTCACCTGCATGGTGATCATTACCTGGGATTGATCGGCCTTTTATCGAGTATGCATTTACTAGGTAGAACAGTTGATTTGCATTTATTTTGTCCGCCCGAACTGGAAGAAATAATTGAGGTTCAATTCAAACATTCCCAAACTTATTTAAGGTTTAAAATTGTTTATCATCACCATAAATACATTGCTAATGATCTGATTTTTGAAGACAATAAAGTGGAGGTACGCACCATTCTATTGAATCACCGGATTCCTTGCTGTGGTTTTTTATTTACTGAAAAGCCTTTGCTTGCAAACATTTCAAAAGAGATCATACAAAAATATCATATACCGGTAGAACAGATTTTGCCAATAAAAGGCGGTGCTGATTTTATAACAACCGATGGCGAATTAATACCCAATACCAACCTTGTAAGCAATAAACTCAAGCCCCGCAGCTATGCCTATTGTTCGGATACCTGCTATGATGAGCGTATTATAGAGATTATAAA
The DNA here is from genome assembly GCA_030654175.1 of Bacteroidia bacterium. Lineage (GTDB taxonomy): Bacteria > Bacteroidota > Bacteroidia > 2-12-FULL-35-15 > 2-12-FULL-35-15 > 2-12-FULL-35-15. Next base: position 87,402 of record JAURXZ010000006.1, on the reverse strand, counting down.
AGGAGTTGACCTATTATACCACGAAGCAACTTTTTTAAATGAGATGTTGCCACGTGCAAAAGAAACCTTTCATAGCACTGCTTTACAAGCCGCTACAATAGCTCAAAAAGCAGAGGTACACCAATTGATGATCGGCCATTATTCGGCTCGTTACAGAGATCTACAACCCTTGCTTGACGAAGCTCAAACAGTTTTTAGCAATACAATACTTTCTATTGAAGGGAAAAGTACGGTTGTGGAACCTGTTAGTATGTAATATTTAATATGTAATATGTGATACTGTTGTGAGAGCTTCCGGTTGTTTCCTTCATCTTTAATTATTTGTGTAAATTGTTCACTTACAGGCATAAAGCACTTACTACTTTTTTAGGGGAAAAATAATTGAAAAAATAGTTTGTGGAAACGAATTCAATATGTACTTTTGAGTATTATTTAAAATCAGTCTAAATAATTTTTTGTGGAAAAGATCAAAATTACCATAGCCGACAGTCACTTTTTAAGCCGCAAAGGTTTAGTAGTTCTCTTGAATGAGAATGCTGATTTTGTGCTATTGGCCGAAGCTTTGAGTACTTCTGATCTGATAAATCAATCCAAATTTTACAAACCCGATTTGATCATTATTGATTATACATCTGTAAACTACAGTTTAGAAGGATTACAGCAAATCGTTAAAAATTATCCTAAAGCAAAATTGCTTGCCATCACCCAGTTGCAGAGCAATGAAATTATTTCAAAAGGTTTGAAAATAGGTATTACCAGTCATTTGCTAAAAGATTGCGATCAGGATGAAATAATAGAAGCAATTTACAAGACTACAAAAGGGGAGAAATTTATTTGCGGTAAAATTGCAAATGCCCTTTTAAATGAAAAATCAACAACTATTCCGGAATATTCCTGCCAGGGAATGAATATCAGTGACCGTGAAATGGAGATCATCACTTTGATCGCTGAAGGTTATTCAAATAAAGAGGTTGCTGATAAATTATTTTTAAGTACCCATACAGTTACCACTCACCGTAAAAATATTATGAATAAGCTAGGTGTTAATAATACTGCCGGACTTGTTTTATTTGCTGTTCGCGAAAATTTGGTAAGCCCTAATCATTTTTTATTTTCTTCAAGTAATTAAATTACCCCGAATTACGTCCTTCTACAAACATACTGACTTACTAATTACGAATAGTTAGGGCATTGTTTTGCCACAGATTGCACAGATTTTTCTTTTTCACCAAAAGTTTATCGATCCCATAAAAATGAATATTTTTTAATATACCACTTTTTAGGTATTGCCTATATCTGCTGTCAAATCTACTTTTGTCCTGTTATTTAAAATTAATCTAAATAAAGACATGAGAAAATATATATATACTATTTCATTATTAACAAGCTCTTTTCTGAGCTTTGCTCAACATGCAACAATTAAAGGTATCATTAAAAATGAGGCCGATAATTCAGTAATGCCATACGTATCCATTAATCTGGATGGCACAATTTCTAAAAACTCAGATATAAAAGGTAATTATCAATTTAATGATGTTGCTATAGGAGAACACAAAATAGTTTTTGCTTTTTTAGGCTATGAGAAAAATGAAGTAACAGTAAATGTATTGTCAGAAAATGAAGTAATTGACTTACAGGCATTAAAATTAAAGCCAAGTGCTATAATGATCTCGGAGGTTGTTGTATCCTCTCCAACTCTTAATTTCTCATCAAGGTATGAGGGGTCTAATACGATAATATCATCAAAAGAAATAGAATTAACCAAACCCATTGGTACAGAGGAAATACTGAAAAAAGTGGAAGGCGTGAATGTTTCGGGAGATATGGGGATCTCTAACCGTTTAAATGTAGGAATAAGGGGGTCTTACCCGCGCAGATCAGCTAATATATTGATAATGGAAGACGGAACGCCTATTGCTCCTGCACCCTATTTAGCGCCTGAGGCATATTATAATCCTCCAAGCGATAGATTGGATGGCATTGAAATTTTGAAAGGTGCAGATATATTGGCTTACGGAAGTAATACAATGTATGGCGCTATTAACTACATTACTAAAAAACCTCCTTTAAAACCAACATTAGGAATTAATTTAACAGCAGGTGAAAATGGCTATCATTCCGAATACCTCACCTATGGTGGAACCTGGAACAATATAGGTGCTGAATTACAGGTGCTGAACAAACAATTTGATGGTTTTCAGGATAATTCCCAGTCATCCATATTTAATACATCTGCAAAATTGTATAGTGAATTAAATACCCGTTCCTCCGTTTATCTGAAGTTAAATTATCACCAGGAAAAATCGAAAGCGAGTTATAGCGCTTTAACGCCTTATTCCTTTAATGCAGACCCTCGTCAAAACCCTTTTGATGCAGACGATCTAAATACCAAAAGATACGCAGTAGATTTTATTTACAACTTTAAAATATCAAAAAACACGTTGCTTTCTACAAAAGTATATGTTTCACAATTTCAGCGTGACTGGTGGCGTCAGGAAAATACATTGATCAAAGCATCAACTGCGTCAGCTTATTTAGGAAATGATATTTATGATGACAGATATGCCTATTTGAATGGGAGAACATTTGGTAATGATGATTATATACGAGTAGGAAAAGTTTCAACAGGAGAAGAAAGTACTACAGCACGAAATCGTTTATTCAGAGTAGGCGGGGTGCAGGAAAGTTTTAAATATAACATCGAAAAGGAAGACTTTAAAATGAACCTGGAGCTTATAGCAAAAGGGCATTGGGAAACATTTAACAACATAGAAATTAAAAACGATTCATCACGTTTTTCAAGAAGTGGAATTTTGATTAAAGACCAGTATTTTGAATTAGCAGCATATTCAGGGATGCTTAAAGATAAGTTTACGTATAAAAAAATATCTGTCACCCCTTCTTTGCGATATGAGTGGGTAGAAATGCGTTCCTATGATAGACTGGCAATTTCAAAAATGACGAATAATGATGGCAGCAACGATTTTGGCAGTCAAAAAAATGTTTATTCAAGTTTTATTCCCGGAACTTCTATTTCATACGAAGTATTATCAGCAGGCATAAATAAAATAACGGCTTATGCAGGTATTTACAAAGGTTATACAGCGCCAACTGCTGAAACCGGATTTTTAAGTGTAGAAGATGGCATTGTTTCAATCCCTTCGGATACAAAACCAATTAATCGACTTCCCGAAACAAGTTTTAATTATGAGGCCGGAATCAGAGGTTGTTTGTTAAAAGAGTTTGCTTGTGTTAAAGCCTCTTATTTTAATAATAATATTTCTAATTACTATTCTGCAGGTAGAAATGAAGCATTTCAAACGCTTGGAGCAGTAAATATTAATGGCATTGAAGGTGTTGTGAATTTGAATTTACATAAATTATTAAATAATGAAAAACATCAGATAGTGCTTAGTTTTTCAGGAACAATGATGAAAGGTAAAGTATTAAGTGGATTATTAAAAGATTCTGATTTGCTGAAGGCCAAACATACAGATGCTACAAAAGCAGAGTTGATCGAAAAAATAAATGCTGAACGAAGCGGATTTGATGTTTATTTTGCAAACGCTGCGGGCACCGATAGTTTAGTGACAAAAGAATTAACTGTTAGTGACTTTAGTAAAATTAAACGATTGGATTTTGTTTTTGGTAATGATGGAATTGCCAATAATACGGTGCCTTATTTACCTCCCTATATTTTAAATGCAGGTATTTCATATACTTTTCAAGGGTTTAATATTGGAGCAAATTTAAATTATGTTGCAAAACAATATACTGATTATTTAAACTTTGATAATGAGACAGCAGAAGGCGCTATTGGGAGTTTACAAGCTTTCAAAACGATTGATCTAAATATTTCGTACTCCTTTTCAGCCAGCAAAAATAAATACCTGAGCGGTTTAACCATTTTTGTTGCTGCTAAAAACATTACAGATGAAGTATACAAAGCTTCACGTTTACACCGACTTTCGTCAGGTATCATGCCTGGAGGATTCAGACAGGTAAATGCAGGAGTTAAATTCAATTTTTAATTTTGAAATGTTTAATCAGTGTCGTTAGTTAAGGAATAAAGTTATTCCCACTCCGGCCCCCAAATTGAGATGTTACTTGTTGATTTTGTTGAACATAAGGGGAGGGCTTGCTCGTACCCTTCAGCAAGCCACACAAAACAGCCCTTAAACATGTTTTTACTTCTTTTGTTACTTGTTAAAAAAACTTAATTTATATATTTTAAACAATCAATCCCCTGTTTTTTTCGCATCTTTGCAAAAAAAGTCATTTTCTCTTTTGAAAAAAATTATTACATATTGCCTTCTTATTGTATTTTCATTTGCTTACAGCTATGAAACGATCAAGTACTTTTCAAAAACATTTGATGGTGTATCATTGGTCTGGATAGACAATTTTGACTGCGAGGAAAAGGAATCAGAAAAGGGTAGTGAAAAAAATGAGAAACTGAATTTTTCTGAAGATTTTTATCTTAATCACAAGCATTTAAATAATACACTCATTGCCGGACAACTAGAGGCGGGGAGCTTAGCTTCTAAACAGAACATCGATTTTTCTTCATCTGATTACAGTCAAAAAGTATTTTCGCCACCGGAAATGTTGTAATCACCATTTTATCCTTCCAAGGCTTCAGCCCTTGTTATTTCATTTTTCAAGATTTCGTACACTAATTCTTTTGATTTTAATCTGTTTTAGATTATTCATTTGATTTTAATCTGTTGCAGGATTTTAATCATTTATATTAATCTATTACTTGTTTTAATAATTGATAATAATATTCCTTATGGACATGCAAAACAAAATTGTAAAAGGTTTAACTTTTAAATACCTTAAAAATGATCTGCCCGCAGGTTTAGTTGTTTTCCTGGTTGCTTTACCTCTATGTTTAGGAATTGCACTTGCATCAGGTGCGCCACTTTTTTCCGGAATTATAGCCGGTATTGTTGGAGGTACAGTAGTTGCGTTTTCCAGTGGTTCAGCCTTGAGTGTTAGCGGCCCAGCGGCTGGTTTAACAGTTATAGTTCTAAATGCAATAACACAGTTGGGAGGTTACGAAGTGTTTTTACTTGCCGTGGTATTGGCAGGTTTGATTCAAATTGCTCTTGGTTACCTGAAAGCAGGAATTATTGGATATTATTTCCCTTCCAGTGTAATTAAAGGCATGTTGGCTGCTATTGGTATCATATTAATTCTTAAACAGATACCTCATGCGCTTGGATATGATAAAGACAATGAAGGGGATTTTAATTTTATTCAATCCGATGGACAAAATACGTTTTCTGAAATTTTCAATTCTCTTAATTATATTCATCCCGGAGCTATCATTATTGCTATTGTTTCTCTGTTTATCCTGATAATGTGGGAACAGCCTTTTTTAAAAAAAATCAGTTTTTTTAAAATTGTTCCCGGTGCATTATTGGTTGTAATCGTTGGAATTTTAATAAACCAATTGTTTAAAACGAGTTTCCCTTCATTATTTTTAGATGGAGATAAACTGGTGAGGTTGCCTGTAGCGGCTTCAGTATCAGGCTTTGTGAATCAATTTACGTTACCGGATTTTACAGCATTTGGAAATTATCATGTTTATGTTGTTGCTGTAACCATTGCAATCATTGCTAGTTTAGAGTCCCTGTTAAGTGTTGAGGCTGCCGATAAGCTTGACCCCCATAAGCGTAACACCCCAACCAACCGCGAATTAAAAGCACAAGGGCTGGGTAATTTAGTGTCCGGTTTAATTGGTGGATTGCCTTTAACCGCAGTTATTGTTCGTACTTCAGCCAACATAAATGCAGGAGGTAAAACAAAATTATCATCAATATTTCATGGTTTATTTTTACTGTTAAGTGTGATTGGAATTGCTTCTGTTCTTAATATGATTCCTCTTGCATGTTTGGCTGCATTACTTTTATTGGTGGGTTATAAACTGGCTAAGATCCCGCTTTTTGTTTCGATGTATAAATTAGGCTGGGAGCAGTTTGTGCCTTTTATTGTTACTGTAATAGCAATACAGTTTTCTGACCTGTTAAAAGGGATTGCTGCAGGTATGGTAATAGCAGCATTTATTATTTTAAGAAACAATTTTAAACTGGCTTCTTTTTATCATAAGGAGGAAAAAGATGGTGTAGATAAAATAATAATTCAATTAGCAGAAGATGTTTCATTTCTCAATAAAGGAAGTATAGCTTTTACGCTTGATGAACTTCCTGAAGGTTCCAATGTTATAATTGATGGAAGTAAATCACGGAATATAGACATGGATGTTCTTGAAATTATTCATGATTTCAAGAACAATACCGCAAAATTAAAAAAAATTAATATGGACCTTAAGAATATTCCGGCTTTTAACGGAGTATCAGGCCACTAAAAAAATAAAATTATGAAAGCACATACTTCAGAAACTCAAGCTTCTATAACCCCTTTAATTGCATTAGGTATTTTACAGGATGGTAATCAGCGTTTTGTAAATAATTTGAAAGCCAATCGTAATTTGCTTCAACAAGTGAATGAAACACGAGAAGGTCAATGGCCCTTTGCGGTGATATTAAGTTGTATTGATAGCCGTACTTCGGCTGAGTTAATTTTCGACCAGGGGCTGGGGGATATCTTTTCGATACGCATAGCAGGAAATATAGTTAATACCGACATTATCGGAAGTATTGAATTTGCATGCAAAGTGGCCGGGTCAAAATTAATTGTGGTAATGGGGCATACGCAATGCGGTGCTATAAAAGGCGCCTGCGATCATTTGGAAATGGGAAATCTTACCGAGTTGCTATCAAAAATTCAACCAGCCATTTACCAGGAAACAAAAACACTTGAGTCGAGTAAAAGAAATTCGGGCAATGGGGAGTTTTTAGAGAACGTAGCAACACTTAATGTGAAGCGATCAGTAAAAACTATTATTGACAGAAGTTATATACTTGAACAAATGATTGAAAAAGGCGAAATCGCTATTATTGGGGCAACGCATCATATAAAAACAGGAGTGGTCGAATTTTATGAAGATACTTTGATTTCCAGTGAATCTGATGTAAGGGTCAAGATGAGTTATTAAATAGCAACAAAATTATTCATGGTAAAATCAGAAGAAATGAATGAGTTAGACTCGCGCCAAAAAAATGTTTTGACAAATGAAAAAATTATTGATAATTCATCAAGTATTTTATCAAATCCCTCATTTGACGAAACTCTTGTTTTACATGAGTTGAAGCATTATTTGCCTTCCCAAACTCCATTAAAGGATTTTATTCATCATAATTCCCTTCATGCATTTCAACACTTGAAATTTTATGAGGCTATCTTTAAAGCTTCCAAAATATTTGGGTATCAGGTTACCATGCAATTGAAAGAATACCGGGAGCTTTATGAAACCGGGCGTATAAAAGATACCATTCTTGAAAGGATCATCATTGAAAAAAAAGGACGTGAAAATTTAGTAAAGTGGAAGGGGTATTTATTATCTAAAGATTACGATGCTTCGAATTTGGCAAGAATAGGGCAGTTGAGGGCACATTGGAAAAGCCTGTATAAAACGGATCTTGATTCACTTGTTCAGCCTCTGCTTTTTAGAATCCTTTGCAGTTATTTAGATCAGGGAATTTCTATCTGGAATTTCCCTTCAGAAAATAAAGGTTTCCTTTCTTCAATCAGGGAATTAGAGAAAAATAGTTTCACCAGTTTTTTTAAAACGGAAAGAGCTAAACAACTTTTATTAAATGGCACTTGTAAAATTACAGATCTTCTGAAAATTGTTGTTGGAGACGAAGCCTATTATGAGCAATACTTATTTGATCAGCAATTCAGTCATCAAGGATGGTCGGGGATGGTATCTTCCATTGAAGATCAGCCTCAATCACTTCTGGATCAGAAAAAAATATCGCTACACGATCTAATTGTTTTTGAATTATTATTGGAAATTGATGCTCTGAATTTTCAATTAGGGAAAGATTGGAAACCATTATCTACTAAAGTAAATAGTAAACCCTTAAATCTTTTTTCTGATGTTCCTTCAACAGAATTAAATGAGGTATTTACAATTTTTCAGGAGACATTTGAATGGAGCTATTATGATGAGGTACTTGCAGGAATTGCTTTAGAAAAAAAGAGAAAACATGTTGATCCTGTCAATAAAAGTTTTCAGGCAATGTTCTGCATTGATGAACGGGAATGTTCATTGCGCAGGCATATTGAAAAAACAGATCCCAATTGTGAAACGTTTGGAACACCCGGTTTTTTTGCTGTTGAATTTTATTTTCAACCTGAAAATGGTAAATTTTATGATAAACTGTGTCCGGCTCCGGTAACTCCTAAATATTTAATTAAAGAATTTAATGTTAAAGGGAAAAGAGAACATGAATTATTGTACACCAATAAAACGCATACTTTTTTTCTTGGCACTTTGATTTCTTTAACGCTTGGTTTTTTTGCAGGGGTTAGATTGTTTATGAATATTTTCCGACCTAAAATGAGTCCTGCTATCTCTAATGCGTTTACTCACATGACCAAAGATTCTGAACTTATTATTGAGAACAAAAATTTGGAGGATCGTGAAAATGATTTGCAGATAGGTTTTACCATTGAAGAAATGGCCACCAGAGTGGAAGGACTTTTACGTGGGATCGGCTTGACAAAAGGTTTTGCTCCGATTGTATATGTAATGGCTCATGGTTCAAGCAGTGCCAATAATCCTCATCATGGAGCTCACGATTGTGGTGCATGCAGTGGAAGGCCAGGTTCTGTTAATGCAAAAGTATTTTCGTTCATGGCCAATCATCTTAAAGTAAGAGAATTGCTTAATGCAAAAGGCATCTGTATCCCTGACGAAACTCAATTTGTTGGATGTTTACATGATACAGCCGGTGATGAAATTGAATTTTATGATGAGCAGGTACTCCTACCCAAAAACATAGAAAATCATAAAAAAAATAAAAGCGCATTTGAAAGCGCCTTAGATCTGAATACCAAAGAAAGATCCAGAAGGTTTGCATCAATAAATACAAAAAATGAATTGCAAAAAGTCCGTAAAGCGATCAAGGACAGATCCGTTTCATTATTTGAGCCACGCCCTGAACTTGGGCATGGAACTAATACGTTGTGTATTGTAGGTAGTAGAAATTTAACGAAGGGTTTGTTTTTGGACAGACGGGCTTTTATGAATTCTTATGATTACAAAACAGATCCGCAAGGTCAGCTTTTGACAGGAATTATGAAACCTCTCGGACCGGTGTGTGGCGGGATCAATCTTGAATATTATTTTTCAAGAGTTGATAACCACAAGTTTGGAGCAGGGACCAAACTACCTCATAATGTAATGGGTCTTATTGGTGTGGCAAATAGTTGTGATGGAGACTTAAGGCCCGGACTTCCTGTGCAAATGATTGAGGTGCATGATCCTGTTCGTTTGCTGATCATTGTTGAACATTTTCCGGAAGTTGTTTTAAAAACAATACAGGCAGTTTCTGAAATGTATGAATGGTTTATCAATGATTGGGTTCATTTGGTGGCAATAGATCCTGAAACAAATAAATTTTATTATTTTAAAGATGGCGGGTTTACTGAATACACGCCTATTACAAATGAACTAGGAGTTATTGAGAATTTTAATGCTTTTATGGAATCAGCGGTGGAGATGGAAACAAATTATATTGTTGATGCCACGCAAGAAAATTTACCCGTGTACAGATTATAGATGTTAGAGATTGGATATTAGAAGGGCTAGATTTGAAACAAGATTTCTCAATTTAATATCCAACATCGAACATTCAACATCCAAAAACTAAAAACAAAAAAACAACATGTCGCAATTATTGCAATTTTTTATTTGGATACCCTTTTTTGGTTTTATTGTTAGTATGTTGATTCCTCGTAAAAAGGAATCTATACTTTCAGGTATTGCTATTTCCACAATAGGAATAAATTTAGCGGGTATTTTAATTCTTGTGGTGTTTTGGCTACTGAATAGTTCTCCAACGCTGGATATCAAGCATATCGTTCTTTTTGAAACGGAAGATATTGAAATTTTTATCGATTTTTATTTTGATAAAATCACTGCCGTATTTGCTGTTGTGGGGGCAATCTTAACTTTTTTAGTTGCTGTATTCAGTCGTTTTTATCTTCATCGTGAAGAGGGATTTAAGCGCTTTTTTACTACTATACTTCTCTTCTTTTTAGGGTATAATCTCGTGATTTTTTCCGGAAATTTTGAAACACTATTTATTGGTTGGGAAATTTTAGGTATTTGTTCTTTCTTACTTATTGCTTTTTACAGAGACAGGTATTTGCCGGTAAAAAATGGTTTAAAAGTACTTTCAATTTATCGATTGGGTGATATATGCTTAATACTAGCGATGTGGATGAGCCATCATTTATGGCACGAAAATATTACTTTCCTTGAAATTAATGACCTGAAATTAGTTGCTGAACATATTAAGGAACATAACTGGTATGCATTTTTTATTGCGTTAATGATCTTAATTGCAGCTGCCGCCAAATCTGCACAATTGCCTTTTTCTTCCTGGCTGCCAAGAGCAATGGAAGGCCCAACTACTTCCAGTGCTGTTTTTTACGGCTCACTATCCGTTCATTTAGGAGTTTTTCTTTTACTCCGTACTTTTCCTTATTGGGAAAGCATTTTTATAATTAAAGTATTGATAGTATGTACCGGAATTTTCACAGGCATTATTGCAACAAGTATTGCTAAGGTTCAATCATCCGTTAAAACACAAATTGCCTATTCTGCTATCGCGCAGATCGGATTGATCTTTATTGAAATAGCTTTGGGTTTTCATGATCTTGCTTTAGTTCATTTTACAGGTAATGCTTTTTTAAGAGCCTACCAGCTATTGGTTTCACCATCTGTGTTAGGTTATAAAATACATGATATGGTTTTTAATTTTGAACCTAAAAAGCTAAGGAATACGAATACTCTGCTCAATAAAGTTAAAAATTCATTTTACATCCTCTCTTTAAAAGAATGGAATTTGGATTTTATTCTCTATCATTTTTTATGGAATCCGGTTAAATGGGTAGGGAAAAAACTGGACTTTTTTAAAAGGAAAATGTCGGTCGCTTCATTGAGCATTATTTATCTGTTTGGTTTATATTGTAATTTGTTCCAGTCAAGTATTCCTGTTGACCTGTTCGATCTTTTGCCTTTCCTTTTTTCTTTTCTGGGTTTGTTATTAATTTTAAAAGCATTCGCAGAAAGAGGGGATGCTTTATGGGCATGGAGTTTTGTAATAGGAGGTCAGTTGTTTATCACACTTTCCATTGCATTGTTAAATGAAAATTTCGGACACAATCATATTCTTATGTATTTGAGTGGTTCTGTTGTTTCAGCAATAGTCGGATTTATTTGTTTAAAAAAAATAAAATCATTCGATAATAATATTGAATTAAATCAATTTCATGGCTATACATATGAGCACCCGAAAATTGGTTTTATATTCCTGCTTTCGTGTTTGGGTTTTGCAGGTTTACCTTTTACCCCCACTTTTATTGGTATTGATATACTTTTTAGTCATATCCATAAACACCAGGAGATTTTAATAATTTTCACTGCTTTGAGTTTTGTACTTATTGAATTATCGATTGTTAGGATATATGCACGTATTTTTCTTGGGCAACATAAAAAAGCATATCATGCAATTGCTTACAGATCTTCATAATCCCCCTTTAATGTTAATGCACTTAGCATTGGGATCAAATTGTCGTTCTTAATTTATTTTTGATTTTTGGGGCTTCTGAAACAAGTTGAGCATAACGCTTCAGTTTTATGTGCAATTTTGTTGGCTGTTTGAGCATGACAAATTAATTATTGAAATAAAAATTCTATATTTATCCTAAATATTGACTTAAAAACTGCGGAATAAATCTTGAATTGAAAATAGTATGATCTTAATTGCAGATAGCGGCTCCACTAAAACTGATTGGCGTTTAATTGACGATCAAAGAAAAATACATCAATATTCCACTCAAGGTTTCAACCCTTATTTTCAAACTGAAGTTGAAATTTCTGAAATTATAAAATCAGAGCTTTTACCACAATTAAACACTCATTCACCATCTGAAATTTTCTTCTATGGTGCAGGTTGTGGAGCCGATTCTAAAAAAGAAATTGTTCGTAATTCACTAAAGCAAAATTTTCCATTATCAACTATTGAAATTAATACCGATCTGCTTGGAGCTGCCCGTGCATTATGCGGTACCAACCCCGGTATAGCGGCTATTTTAGGAACCGGTTCAAATACCTGTTATTATGATGGTTCAACTATTGTTGAAAATAGGGCATCATTGGGTTTTATATTGGGTGATGAAGGAAGTGGAGCTCACATTTCCAAAACCTTCATTCAATCTTATTTGAATGGTGAAATGCCGGCTGATCTATCTGCCCGTTTTTTTGAAAGATTCAAATTGAGTACCAATGATATTTTAGATGCTGTTTATAAAAAAACAATGCCAAACAGGTTTTTAGCATCTTTTAGTAAATTTATTTACCAAAATTTAAAGGAGCAATTTGTTATTGACCTGGTAGCAAATTGTTTTGAACAATTCTTTGATAGACACATTTGTAAATATAAAAGACACAAAGAATTAAAACTAAGTTGTGTCGGCTCGGTAGCTTTTTATTATAGTAATATATTAAGAGCTGTGGCTGAGAATAAAGGAGTTAATATCGAAACGGTAATAGAAACCCCAATTGCAGGGTTAACGTTATATCACCTCACCCCTAACCCCTCTCCAATTGGAGAGGGGAATGAGGGTATGTATTAAAAAAGTGAGATTGGCGAAGCTAATAGCATTGAAAATTTATTTAAAGGCGCTGCACCTATACTTTTTGAAAATGCCCATCTGTTGCGAATAGCTAACACAACAAAAGCTGAAAAAATAGTTTGGGAAGTTATAAGAAACAGAAAAATTGAAAATTGTAAATTCAGAAGACAACATCCTATCGACAAATTTGTCGCAGAATTTTATTGCCACGAAAAAAAACTGGTAGTTGAAATTGATGGCGAATATCACAATAAAAAAGAACAAATACAATTGGATGAGGCCAGGACCCAGGTTATAAATGAATACGGTATAACAGTAATACGTTTTACTAATGAGGAGGTTTTAAATGATATTCAATCGGTAATAGAAAAAATTATCAATGCGTTAAAAGCTTCACCCCCAATCCCCTCTCCAAATGGAGAGGGGATTAAGGGGTGAGGTTTTACTTCAAATTATGATAAACAGTTTGCACGTCATCATCTTCTTCTAATTTTCCAACCAAAAGCATTACTTCTTCTATTTGTTCATCAGATAATTCAACGGTGGAGTTTGGAATGCGTTCTAATTCGGAACTGATGATATGTAGTTTTTTCGCTTCCAATGCTTTTTGCATTGTGCCAAAATCAGTAAATGCGGTATATACCACAATTTCTTCCTCATCACTTTCAATTTCATCTGCACCAAAATCGATCAATTCCATTTCCAGCTCGTCCATATTAATGTTTTCATTCTTGATCCTGAAAACTCCTTTACGTTCAAATAAATAATCCAAAGATCCTGTTTTACCCAGTTCACCGCCAGTGCGGTTGAAATTCATCCGGACATTGGCAACAGTACGAGTAGGATTGTCTGTAGCGCATTCACATAAAATGGCAACACCATACGGGCCTTTGCCTTCATATACTATCTCTTCTAAATTGGATTCGTCCTTTGAAGTTGCGCGCTTTATAGCAGCATCAATACGATCTTTAGGCATATTCAAACCTTTTGCATTTTGAATAGCCATTCGTAAACGAGCATTGCCTGCAGGATCTCCTCCTCCAAGTTTTATTGCAATTGCTATCTCTTTACCTATCCGGGTAAAGCCTTTTGCCATTTTATCATAGCGGGCAAACATTTTATACTTACGCTTTTCGAATACACGTCCCATAATGTAAATTTTAAATTCTAAAATATGAAATACTAAATAATGAATACAAATTTAAAAATTTCTATACAATCAGTATAAGTAATTTATACAATTGAAGAAAGAACCGAAGTTCAAACTAATTCTTAAACTGGCTCTTGACAAGCTCAATGAAAAAAATTAACACAGCAAGATCGGTCCGATTAATGCTGAATTACTAATTTCTGAGAATAAGAACTTGTGCTCGTTGTGATATTAAGAATATATATTCCATCAGCCAGATCAGAAATATTTATTGAAAAAGTTTCTTTTTGATTTTGATTTATTTTTTCACTTTTTATGGTATTACCAATTAAATCAATAATCCTGACAAGTGCAGGCTCAACTATTTTTCCTGTATAAAAAGTTACATTAGTACTAGCGGGATTAGGAAAGATCTTGAATTCCGGATACTCCGAAGAAGAAAACGATTCAATATTGGTTACAAATGTATTTTCGGAAGTGGTAGAAATCCCTGTAGAATCTGTTTTAATAAGATAAATATCATCTAATAAATTATTAAAACTATTGGTATGACCACAAATAATAAATCCGTTTCCGATGGTTGATTCTACCGAATATCCTATATCATAGCCATTCGCACCAAATGTTGTACCACCGTAATAGCTCCAGGTTTTAGTAATTATAAAAAGACTAACATCCCCGTTCCCATCTGGATCACCTGATCCAACATTTCTGCCGGTCATGGCTATTCTGCCAAGAGTATCTTCGGTAATAGATTCAATATTATCATATCCTGTTACCCCGGTAAAAAGTGTCGCTCCGGCAATTCCTGATGGAGAAAGCTGCAAAAGTAAGCCATCCGAATCTGTTAAACCAAAACTTTGTGTTTCCCCTCCAACAATATAGCCGCCATACCTGCTTTCCAAAACATCATTTCCATAATCAAGAAGAGAACCACCGTATTTGTTGGTCCAGGTAGTATCACCTAATGAATTTGTTTTAATTGTATAAAAATCACCCAGAGAGTCACCTAAACTTTTAGTAGTACCTGTTAAAATATAGCCACCATCAGTAGTTTGAACAACAGACTTAGCAAAATCTTCTTTAGCACCTCCAAATGTTCTTGTCCACAATGTATCTCCGGTTGAATTTGTTTTGATCAAATAATAATCTTCATCGCCTTCACCAAAACTGTATGTTCCGCCACATATTATATATCCTCCATCAGTGGTTTGTTCCACACAATTACCAAAATCCCAATCATTTCCTCCATAGGTTTTGGTCCATTGTGTTTGGAGTGCCGAATCTGTTTTTACTAAATAAACATCATATCCTCCTGCACCAAAACTGTTGGTGTAACCTGCAATAATGTAACCATTATCGCTGGTTTGTCTGATACACGATCCTCTGTCAATGTTTATTCCTCCGAATGTATTGTGCAGTTTTGGTATTCCCATCGAATCCGTTTTTACTGCATACATATCCGAATTTCCATTTCCAAAGCTACTCGTAGATCCGCCAAGAATATATCCTTTGTCGGCTGTTTGTTTTGCCGACATCCCATAATCGTATTCACTGCTTCCAATCACTTTTCTGAACTTAATAACTTGTCCATTTGAAAAATGTGATGTGAGAATAATAAAAACGAAGACAAAGGATTTTATAATTTTTTTCATTTTTAAAATATTATTTTTTCATTGGCACCTATTTACAATTATAAATTATACAATTGCTTTTCTGATCCTGATCAGGTCGATCATTAACTTTTCAAAATGATCAAGGTGAAGCATATTTGCGCCATCTGATTTTGCTTTTGAAGGATTTGGATGAGTTTCTAAAAATATTCCATCAACTCCCACAGCAATAGCTGCTTTAGCAATGGTGCCAATTAATTCGGGTTTCCCACCGGTAACACCACTGGTTTGATTGGGTGTTTGCAACGAATGAGTAATATCCATGACAACAGGAACATTATTTTTTTGCATCTCCGGAATCCCTCTGTAATCAACAACCAGATCCTGGTACCCCAAAAAGGTGCCACGTTCGGTAAGCATAATGTTAGAATTCCCTGATTCACGAACTTTATCAACCGCAAATTTCATTGATTCTGCTGACAGGAACTGACCTTTTTTAATGTTCACATGTTTACCTGTTTCTGCAGCAGCAACTAATAATTCTGTTTGGCGGCAAAGGAAAGCCGGTATTTGTAACACATCCACATATTTTGCTGCAAGGGCAGCATCTTCATTTGTATGAATATCAGTAAGTGTAGGTATATTTAACTGTTTCCCTATTTTTTGAATTATTTCCAATCCTTTTATATCACCAATACCTGTGAAGGAATCTAAACGTGAGCGATTGGCTTTACGGTAGGATGCTTTGAAAATATAAGGTATTCCTAATTTGTCGGTTACTGCTTTTACTTTTTCGGCAATCTCAAAACATATTTCTTCCGTTTCAACTACACAGGGCCCGGCAATTAGAAAAAAGTTATTGGTATCTAAATGTTTAATATTTGGAACGTTTTTTAATGACATAATTTTTGTTTTTTAATTTCAATTATCATTCGTCTCTACTCAGGTATTTCTGAGTACTCTGAATGCCTTAGTGCTGAATTTTTACTTAAACGTTTTAATTAAAGAAATATAAACACCCTGTCCGCTTGTTTTTTTAGGTGCAAGATATCCTTCAATATTATTACTTCCGGCATAGATCACAAAACCATTTCCCAGTTTAGCATTAATGCCTAATCCATAATTAAGGATGCCATATCCTCCATAACCGAATGTGGCTGAAAGCATGAATTTAGGATTAAAATAAAACTTCCCTGTTACGTAAAACAACAGTTTGTTATTTCCATTAAAAACATAACGGATGCCTTCTTTTAAATGAAAATAGGTGGCAAAATGGGTTTCATAATTCAAATCAAACAGAGTTGGCAAAGTGGCCGAGTAGGATTGTTTTTTGGCTGTTGCAATAGAGTTGATAATAGTATCTGTGGATGAAGCACCCATCGTTGAATCTTGCAGATCACTAAAACTATTGACGTGAAAACCGGTATAATGGAAAGTGGAATCTTGGGTATAATTTAAGGTTTGTTTATTAAAGTGAATAAAACCGATATCGGAAACAGATACACGCAATTTAGAAACACCAAAACGGGTTTGAAAAGGTGCTTCAAAAAACATATCCACACTTGATCCAAATCCATTAACAGCTCCAAAGCCCTTACGTGCAGTGTCGGACTGAGCAACACTCATTTCAGTTGTAAAATCAATATATTGTCCATCTTCACTTGTAAATAATTCCGCTTTTTTAGCTGCAATAGAAAGATATTGTTCCCCTTTTAAAAATGAAAGACCAATTCCCCAACGTGCTGCGCTATCCAGCTTTGATGAAAATAAACCTATTTGTATTTGCTGGTATCGTATCAGATTTAAATTGAAATCATTGAAATTAGCCGTTTCTCCGGCATGTTGTGAATTCCCATAAAAGCCAACTCTATAAAGATCTTTTGAAAATTGCGCATCCACATGTATCCTGTCCCTGACACTGAAAAAAACACTGATGTTTTTTTTATGATTAAGAGAGTCTAAATTAATTACACCGTTAATTCCATAATTGAAATTGCCACCAATTCGATTTGTGTTCTTTGCCCGCTTTAATACAGAATTTTTCAGATCGGTATCAATATACCCACCGTTATAAAATTTCGAGATAAAAGCACTGGTAAATGCATTGGAATTCAAGTCGTAATCTGCGCTAATGCCAATACGTGTTTTAGAAGAATCAAGAAATTCTTCAGAATAAATAGTGGCAATCTGGGCTTGCGAAATAAGATGAATGAAAGTAATAAAAAGTATACTAAATATTTTCTTCACAATTGATAATTTGATAATTTGGTAATTTGACGATTTGACAATTTTAAAACTGATTCCCGGTTCATTTTCAAATTGGCACATTTTCAAATTGATTTATTTTAACTGAATCGTATAATTAAAATCGCCAACTAATTTTACATCAATGCTGTATTCACTATAAATTTTGATGTATTGTGGCTGTGCGCTTGTATTGAACTTTACTTTTAATTTTAATTTTTTTGTATGATATAACAGATTCATTTTGCTTTCACTCAATGGAAGAGCGATCCTGGTCTGTTTTTTTCTGATCACCCTAAGATCTGAATTGATGGGGGCCTCATCAATAATATTCGCGTTAGCAAAAACAGAGTCAACCACTGAATTTACCTCATTTAATAAATAGATCTGAAGGGAAGCATCAAAAGGAAAACCATTATCAGCGATCAACGTAAGAGTGCCACTCTTAACACTTTGATCATCAGGATTAGAAATATTTAGATCCAAAGTATCCACCAGCGTTAAATTACTTGCAACCAAAGAAAGCGGGATCTCTATATCCAGGTTGGCTTTCATTAATTTATCCGAATAAATAAAATCATTTGAACTGGATACATTCTCCAGCGGATTAGCAATTATTTGCATGGAGTAACCAAATTTATCAGGGAGGTTTTCAATCATTTGTTTAATGTTTGAATTATTCACTGTTAATGGAAAATTAGCATAAGTTGGAAATACAGTACCTCCGCTTTCTGCTGCGCGGTTTATATTTATTGGTATTCCAATAATTGAATTGCTAAGGTTAATGGTATTACCTGTTCTGGTATTAACGGAACTTAAATTGTTAAAATAGATCCGGGCATCCAATCCAATGGGATTTTCAATTTTCAAGTTAAAGTTAACATCTTCTAATTGAAGTGTTCCGTCAACAATACGATCAAATAACGTGAAATTTGTAAAAGAAGGACCAACGTTAAAGGTGTTTTGACCAAAATAACCTTTCGCGTAATAGGGTATTATATCGTAAAAAGTATTGGTAACAATTAAACTATCTGTATTGTTAACCAATACGGGTTGCCCTAAAGGACTAACAGAGGCCGTAAATGAGGTGTACAGGGTGTTTACTTTGTTATGGTAAATTCCGGTCAGGTCAAAAACATAGCCCGACAGATCGTAGGTTTGATCGTAAACCCCGGGTGTGGTTCCTACCGCGGCAGGAACTGATACATTAATGGAAAAAGGCGCTCCATTGAGTTTAGCACTAGGAATGCTGTAAACAAAATTAGTTACTTCTTTGATCAGACTTTTGATCTGATAATGAACAAAACCTGATTTTACTGTGGTGCTGCGCAACTGCACGCCTTGCAGGTTATAGGTGGTTTCGGACTGACTGTTGTTCACTACCACCTGGCCCTGGTTAAAGGTTACAGGAAATGGAATGGTGTAAATTTGGCTTAATGTGGTATCAGGTATACTAAAAATTGTATCCATAGCCAGTTTATAGATATCATTTTGAAAAACAATTTTCATGGAGCTATCCGCATTGGCCTGTAAAATGGAGTCGGGGAGAAGATTGTTTATGTCAAGAGAAGCATTTATCAAAGGTGCTAAAACCTGAGTATCCCAAAAAGGTTTTTCCAGTTCTTTTCTGCATGAAAAAATAAGTACAACGAATAGTAGAGATATTAAAACGGATATTTTTTTCATTTTTAAAGCTATCAAAGCGTCAATAGGGTTTTAAAAATAGTGAAAATATTTGATTTCTTAATGATAAAAAAATTTTTTGGTGTCCTTTTTTACCTGTATTCAATTAATAAAATAAAAATAATTAGTCTAAAAAGCATGTTCATTTGGGCGTTCCCTTTTCTTGAAAAAGAAAAGGGCGGGCTTTCCGCTTCAATCTTTTCTAAACAGAAAAGGATTTACGCTGCAATCCCTAACGCAGCATTTGCGATGAAAAAGAACTTTTTTTAGCATCTTTATGAGATTCCGAAACAAGTTGGGAATGAACACAAAACAACAATTTCAGGCTCACATAACAAAGCTTCCGAAATGAATCTTGTATTTTGCGCGAAATTTACTTTGTTATTTTTTTACTGAAAGATCTATTGCAGGAATTTATCCCGATAAATAAGGGTAGGAGGGCAGTTGAGTTAGAATTGGACTTAGTACTTATACTTATCTCCCCACAATTTTTTCAGATGGTCTCTTATTTCTTTTTCCCTGGCGTTATTTCCCGGATCATAAAATTTCACTCCGCTAAGGCCCTCGGGCAAATATTCCTGATTCGAAAAGTTGGAGGTGTAACCATGTGAATATTGGTACTCTTTTCCATAACCAATATCCTTCATCAGTTTGGTTGGAGCATTCCGCAAATGAAGGGGCACAGGTAGGTCTCCGCCATTTTTTACGGCTTCAATAGCACTGTTAATAGCCATATAAGCTGCATTGCTTTTGGCGGATGCAGCTAAATACGTTACTGCTTGCGATAAAATTATTCGTGATTCAGGGAACCCGATCACGTTCACTGCCTGGAAACAATTAGTTGCGATCACCAGGGCTGTAGGATTAGCATTACCAATATCTTCCGAAGCAAGTATTACCAATCTTCTTGCAATAAATAAAGGGTCTTCGCCACCTTCAATCATCCTGGCAAGCCAGTACACAGCAGCATTTGGATCACTACCGCGAATGGACTTAATAAATGCAGAAATGATATCGTAATGATTTTCTCCTGCCTTATCGTATAATGCTATGTTTTGCTGGATAATATTGGTTACTTTTTCATTGGTTATTTCAATTTCATCACTACCAATTGTGTTTACCACCAACTCAAAAACATTTAATAATTTTCGTCCATCACCTCCCGAAAGCCTTAATAAAGCTTCACCTTCAAGGATACGGATGTTCTTTGTTTTTAAAATACTGTCTGTTTTCATTGCCAGATCAAGCATTGCAAGCAGATCCTCTTTATCCAGTGGTTTTAAAATATATACCTGGCAGCGGGATAAAAGAGCTGAAATAACTTCAAATGAAGGGTTTTCGGTGGTGGCTCCAATTAAAGTGATAACCCCTTTTTCAACCGCACCAAGTAATGAATCTTGTTGCGATTTACTAAAACGATGGATCTCATCAATAAATAAAATTGGATTTTTCTGAGCAAATAAGCTGTT
Organism: Bacteroidia bacterium; assembly: GCA_030654175.1. GTDB lineage: Bacteria > Bacteroidota > Bacteroidia > 2-12-FULL-35-15 > 2-12-FULL-35-15 > 2-12-FULL-35-15. The sequence goes on along the minus strand of JAURXZ010000006.1, from coordinate 66,463 downwards.
ACTTTTTGCCTTGTCAATTATTTCCCGGATATCCTTAACGCCTGCATTGATCGCACTTAATCCATAGAACGGACGTTTTAACTGATGAGCAATAATATTGGCAAGGGTGGTTTTTCCAACACCGGGAGGGCCCCATAAAATAATAGATGGAAGTAGGTTAGATTCAATTGCATTGCGTAAAATAGCCCCTTCACCCACAAGGTGTTTTTGTCCAATATAGTTATCCAAACTGGTTGGACGCATCCTTTCGGCAAGTGGGATTATATGTTCCATTATTCTTTCATCCCGTTTTTGATCCAACATTCTATTTTATTGATCGTCTGTGCATCCAGTTGTGGCGCCTTTTCAGGCATACGTGAAAATCCTCTTTTCCATTTGATAGAACCAAGCAATGCACCCGATTTGGCTGCTCTTTTTATTTCAGAGATCATCATGAAATTATACCCTCCTTCTGCTTCTTTTTCTCCATGACATTCGAAACAAAAGGTTTCAAAAACAGGTTTTATATCAAAGCTGTAGGTAACATCCATAGTACTGCAATCGAGCGCAGGTTGGGTAACAGCAGTCTTTTCAGATTGTCTGGCAGTTTTGCAGGTTGCAAAGATCAATAATAATACGAATCCTGATAAAATTGTTTTTTTCATTATTTAATAATTTTGGGGCGTTTTCCTTTCTTTTTTCAAAGAAGGGGGCGCGCTTGGAGTTTATCCTGAGCGAAGTCGAAGGACTTCAATCTTTTCTAAACAGAAAAGGATTTACGCTGCAATCCCTAACGCAAACATATAGTAAAGAGAGAAAATATTCATAAATACTGGTTCGACAATTTTTTATTTTTTACTCTTTCATTCCACTATTGATCCAACATTCAATTTTATCAATGTATTCCTGGTCAAGTTTGGAAGCATACTTAAGAAATGGCGCATACCTTGGCATGGGCTCATAATCCTTGATGTGCTTAATTGTTCCTAACAGTTTACCCGATTTAGCAGCTTTTTTTACAAACTCTAATTTATGAAAATTGTACCCTGCTTTTTCATTTTTATTATGGCATTTGGTACAATTTTTTTTAAAGATCTGTTTAATATCATCATTGAATGTTAACTCTTTATCAGGGCAATTCAAAGGCTTTTGTAACGTATCTTCTGATGTTGTTTTTTTCGAAGTTTTACACGCTGCAAAGATCGAAATGGCTGCTAAGATCACTATTAACTTTTTCATACAACTATGGGTTTGTCTGTCAGGTATTTTTACTCAATATTTATACCTGACCAACCATTCCACACATTTCTATGAACTATTTCCCTTCCGGCCTTTTATGTTTCCATCTGCGGTGGGTCCACAACCAATATTGAGGAATTGCCTGAATATCTTTTTCCAATAAAAGAGTGATCTTTTCGGTTATCTCGCCATAAGCTGTTTCGGTTGGCGTATCGGTAACAACAGTGAAATCAAGGCTGTAATGGCCGCGTTTTAATTTGTTTATGCGACCATAAACAACAGGATAATTGTATTCCTTGGCAAATTTTTCAGCCCCGAAAAGCACTCCTGTGTCCTGATTTAAAAATTTCATCCAATACGCATTATTAGGATTAGAGGGTGATTGATCGGTACCGAATATGGTGGCAGTGAGCACATTGATATGTTTATCAAAAAAAGGTTTCACCTCTTTGGTAGAGATCATTTCAAGCCCGTATTTGCTTCGGGTACCCCTCATTTTACCGTCAAAATACTTATTGCTGAGCGGTTTGTAAATACCCACCGTTTTGTGTTTGATAAGAGCATCCACTGCCACTGCAAATAGTTCCCAATTATTATAATGCCCACCGGCAATGATAACGCTTCTTTTCTGGTCAAAATATTTATCGATCACCTCGGGATTTGTGAAAATAACCCGCTTTAGAACTTCTTTTTCCGAAATGGTAAATGTTTTGAGGCTTTCAACAACAAGATCGCAGAAATGCCTGTAAAATTTTTTGCAAATTTCAATGTGTTCTTTTTCCGTTTTATCAGGAAATGAATTACGGATATTTTGTAAAACCACTTTTTTTCGGTATCCCAACATATAATAAAAAAGGACATATAAACCATCCGAAAGGGCATATAATAATGGGAAAGGAAGCAGGGAGATTGGAATTATAACTAAATAATAGAGCAGTGCATTAAAAACAATCATTTATTTTCGTTTAAATTTTTTTTTAACAAAGATAAAAGTATAGTTTTACAAAATCTAAGTATTTTGATTTGAGGCACATTAATTGCATCGATCGGGTTCAGTACTTATTTTACAACTACTTAATTTAATTAAAATTAAAAAAAATGATTAACACCATTGCATTAAGATCAGGAGTTTTAGGAGTTTGTTTATTATTGGTTTCAAGCAGCTTTGCTCAAAAATCCAAGCCTGAAAAAAATAAGTTTTTAGAAGGTAAAAAATATGATGTGAAGTTCACTGAAGTGAAAAAAACAGGCGCTGCCAAACCGCTTCCAAGTTTGATAATAATTAAAGGCGGCCAAGTTCAATGTGATCTGATGGAAGAAAAACTGACTGCTCCTTCCATGCCTTATAAAGTTACATTGGATACAACCTATACCGAAGATGAATCTGAAGTACATAAGTTAAGTTTCACTTCAGAATTTACTGAAGAAAAAACAACCTACAAATGGGATGCAACCATAACGGATTACGAAATTGAAGGAACTTTTATTATGCTGAAAGGTGGAATAGAAAAGAAACGCTATGATTTTGCAGGACAAGAAAAAGAAGGAAAAAAGAAAAAATAGAAATTCTACATACCTAAGGGCTCAATAAAGGCTCAATAAGACTTTCCTCGGGAGGTTTTATTGAGCTTTTTTACTTTATAACCCCAGCATGATAGCGTTATCACATTCCTGCGCTCCCCAGACTCCTACACTTAGCTGAAAACAGGTTTGTTCAGCTTCTTAACTATTAATTATCTTTGGGTAAAACAATAAATTTGTTTTGAATTAAACAATATTGTAAGTTTGGGTACTCAGTATACTATGTAGCCAAAGCTTTAATAAGATATTGTTACTCATTTATATAAAATTTAACCACCCCATTTAACCATCAAAATCTATGAAATCGATCATTTACGTTGCACTATTTTTATCCGGAAATTTTTGTTTTTCCCAGAACAGTGTTGAAAAAAAATATGTTTTGTCGGGTTCTAAAACAGTACCTAATATCAAGGGTTCCATGTCCTGTGTGTTTGAATCTCCAAACAGGAAATACATTTGTTTTTCTGATGAAAGCATGGGCCAGGTTTTCATAAAAAAAACAACAGCAAAAGGCCTTCCGAAATCAATTTTTTCCTCTCCCGGTAGTGGTTATTTTCCAACATGGACATCCAAAAGTAAGAGCATATTGATGAAAAGCAAAACCAAAGATTTCAAGAACGAGACCGTTGAATATGTGCTGGGCAGCAATAAAATTGTAAAACGCCCTGATATGGATTTTCGTGCTATACAAAGCCTTGATTCCCACCTGGATACTGATCCTGTAATTTATGTGAACGATAAATTACAATTAATAAAAACAGGCAGAAAAAGCAAAGAGATCGTGGTGCTGGAAGGTACTAAGGTTTGTTACCAACCTGTTTTATCACCCGATAAACAAAAGGTGGCCATTCATATCGGAAACGAGATATGGGTTTATGATATCAGTCAAAAAGAGAAACCAAAGAAAATCGGGAATGGGCTGGTAACTTCATGGTCGATGGATTCCAAATTTTTAGCGGGCTTTGTTGACGTTAGTAAAGATGGACATTCAATTTCAAATTCTGAATTGTATTTATATGATGTTGTTAATAAAACCACGCATCAGTTAACGAATACAGAGGGGGTAATAGAAATGAACCCTTCGTTTTCTCATGATGGAAAAAGTATTTATTATATAAATTCCAAGGATGGTTCAATTCTTATTTCACAATTAAAAATCAACTAATTATGAAAAAAATTACAATTCTGACGTTTCTTCTTTGCATATCCTCTCTGTTTTACGCTCAGGTGATTGTTATCGATCCCGGTCATGGATATGATTCCAATGGAGGAAATCCCGATGGCAGAACAGCCACCGAAATTGTGACCTCCCTGGAAGTTGGATTGAGGTTAAATACTTTAATAACAAATGGATGTTCTAACTGGACCTCTCACATGACCAGATCCATCCCTAATGGCTGGATCACCTTGTCGCAACGCTGCTCGATGTCAAATAGCTGGAATGCCGATTATTATTTAAGTATTCACTGCAATGGAGGAGGAGGTACCGGTACCGAAACATTTTGGTGTGTTAATAATGACGGAAATACAGCGCCCGATATCAGTTTCGCTCAGCAAATTCAAGCGGACATGTCGAATCTGGGGTCATGGACCGACAGGAGATGTGTTGAAGATGATTCTTATATTTTTCATCTTGCGGTATTAAGCGGAACCAGTGCCACCGGTTGCCTCAACGAAATTGGTTTTTGTGACCATACCGGAGATGCTGCCAAATTAAATAGTAATACCTGGAGAGATACCTTTGCAAATGCCTATTTTCAATCCTTTAATACCATTTTAGGTAATTGTTCCACCACTTCCATCCCGGGGCCGGTTAATGATACCTGTGCAAATGCGATAAGCCTTACCCCAAATCTTACCTGTGTTAATGTAGCTGGTGATCTTGCAAATGCAACCTCAAGTGGCATGGCGAAGGCAAGTTGCGATGGTTTTGCTACTCCCTCCTTAATTGATGTATGGTATAAATTCACCGCCACCGCTGCTTCCCATACCGTAACAATCACTCCTTCCACTGATATGGATCCGGTATTGAGTATATATACTGCCTGTGGTTCAGGAGAGATCGAATGTGCCGAAAATGGCGGACTTGGTGTTGCTGAATCAATTATTGCAACCGGCTTAAGTGTTGGAACTACTTATTACGTGAGAGTTTACGATTATGGTTCTCTTGCTCCAACCACTACCACTTTTGATATCTGTATAACAGAACCACCCATCACCACCAGTGTTAATACAATTAAAAATATTGATATAGCGCAGTTTGACGTTTTCCCAAATCCTTTTGATGGAAGCATTTTAACGATAAGACCCGGTGACCGGGAAACGAAGAGGATGAGTTTTAAATTACATGATATGATAGGCAAGGAAGTATTCGCAAAAGAAATAGCTCTTGAAAATGGACAGTTTTCCATATCCTTTGCCAATGCACTTAGTCCCGGAGTTTATATGTTGTTGGGGGGGACAGAAGGGACTCTTTTTACAAAGAAAGTAGTTGTAAAATAGTAGATTTGTGTAATTAGTAATATTTGCCACGAATTTCACTAATTAATCCCCTAAAATTAGTGTAATTCGTGGCTAAATTTTGACTTTAAAGCCGGCTGAAAATGAAAAAAAAATACTTTAGTACAATCAAAGCACTACTATTCCTTATCGCCACTTGTATTGGTTTTAATGGTATAGCACAGCAGCAGCAGTATGATTTCAACATGCCTTTTGACCAGACTGCTCCATTTTCAATTGAAAAGATGGATACGATAAGCCAGGGATCTGCATTTCAGGATAATGGAAGCCGAGCAATACTCTATCCAAAAAGAGAATTGCGTTGTGCCTGGATAGCAACCGTTTCCAATATCGATTACCCTACCAGTACCGGACAATCAGTAACTACCCTCAAAAGTGGATTTATAACACTCATAAATAAGCTTCAAAAAGCAGGAATAAATGCGGTTTTTGTGCAGGTGCGCCCCTCATGTGATGCTTTTTACAATAGTCCTTATGAACCCTGGTCGCAATGGCTTTCAGGAACGCAAGGAGTGGCTCCTGCTGGAGGATTCGATCCTTTGGTTTTTATGATCGAGGAAACTCATAAACGAGGCATGGAATTTCACGCCTGGTTGAATCCATACAGGGTTGTAGTGAGTATCAGCAGCAGCAGTATTGCAAGCAACCACGTGTCTGTTTTGCACCCTTCCTGGTGTGTAACCTATAATTCATTACAATTACTGAATCCGGGATTGCCGCAGGTACGTGATTATGTGACCATGGTTGTTTCTGATATTGTAACCCGTTACAGTGTGGATGGCATCCATTTCGATGATTATTTTTATCCCTATCCGGCAAACGGTACCGTCTTTGACGATGCAGCTGCTTATAGCAACTATCCGAGAGGTTTTACCAATAAAAACGATTGGCGCAGAGATAATGTGAACCTGTTGGTAAAGATGGTGAACGACAGTATAAAATCCATACGATCGTGGGTAAAGTTTGGTGTTGGCCCTTTTGGAATATGGAAAAATGGAGTTCCTTCGGGAATAATCGGTTTGTCGTCTTACAGCGAAATTTATTGTGATCCCATTGCATGGCTTACCGCTCAAAGTCTTGATTATGTGGCCCCGCAACTATACTGGAAAATAGGAACTAACCAGGATTTTAACACGTTGGTGGATTGGTGGGGTACACAGGCCAATAACCATGGAAGGCACTGTTATGCCGGGATGGCTTCTTACCAGTTAAATTCAAGCGGTGGCAATTGGGCCATCAATAATATTTTAGATCAGGTCAACAGCACCCGTCTGATAAATTTTAAGGCACAGGGAGAAGTGTATTTCAGTGCTACTTCCATTAAAAATAACATGAAAAGTTTGTCCGATTCTTTAGTTACCTCTACCAATAAATACAAATGTTTAATACCCACCATGCCCTGGATAGATGCTGTAAACCCATTGCCTCCTGCTGCGGTTACTCATACCACAACGCCTACCACAGTTACTTTGAACTGGCAGTTACCCCTTGCTGCCACCGATGGCGATACCGCCAAATACTTTGTAATATACCGAAGCACTGACGGAAGTGCCGTGGATATCACCAATGCCAAACAGATATTATTTATTTCACCCACACCAATTATTACCTATATCGATACCATCACCATCACCAATTATCCCGGTGTTGCATACGCTATCACTAGTTGCGATAAGATACACAATGAAAGCACCGCTGAATACATTAATATAAACGTAATAAGCCCCGCAAACGACAATTGTTCAGCTGCACAGCTTCTTACTCCTAATACTACCTGTGTGAATACCCTGGGCGATATCGCTTACACTACTGCAAGTGGTGTGGCAGCGCCAAGTTGTGATCCTTTTGCAAGCCCTGCTTTACAGGATGTATGGTATAAATTCACAGCCACAGCTGCATCACATGTAATAACACTGAGCCCTTCCACCGATTTCGATCCTGTGCTTAGTGTTTATACTTCCTGCACTTCCGGAGAAATTGAATGTGCCGATAATGGTGGCCCCGGAGTGGGTGAATCCATTACCACAACCGGTTTAACCATTGGAACCACCTACTATATCCGTACTTACGATTTTGGTTCTATCGGACCAGCTACCACCACCTTTGATATTTGTATAACCGGACCTAATTTATCTACATCTTCTGTTGAAATAGATGTTGCTACTGTGTTTGATATTTACCCCAATCCTTTTGATGGCAGCATTTTATATGGAAAGTTTGGCAATACCAATACTGATGTAAGATCCCTGAGGATTGCTTTATATGATGTTTTAGGACGATCTGTTTTCGAAAAAGCGGTGACTGTTGAAGCCGGTAATTTTTCTTTATCATTCCCTGAAATGCTGAAACCGGGGATTTACCTGATGGTGGGGAATAACAATAATTACCGCTACACCAAAAGGGTAGTAGTTGAATAAATTATTGAGTATGTTGATTTGATTAACCTTCATTTTGATTTCTAAATTTTTCATTTGGGCGTTCCAATTCTTAAACAAGAATTGGCGGGCTTTACGCTTCAATCTTTCCTGCCGCTAAACAGCGACAGAAAAGGATTTACGCTGCAATCCCTAACGCGGCTTTTTCTTTGAAATTGAGTTTTTGAGCTCAAAATATTTCTTTTTTGAGGGCAATAGACTTTATATATTTAAATCGTTATGGTCATTTCGAGCTTGTCGAGAAAGTGGGTGGAGCATTTTAACCCTCAATTTCAACCAAACCTTTTTTTACTAAAAAAATAGTAAGTTTTGGTATAAACATTTCTATCTAAAATAATTATGTAACATTTATGTGAAACAACAACTCTATCTTTGCATTCAAATCATTAAAAAAAAAGATCTATTATGAAAAAATATGTAATATTATTGGCCATTACCGCTTTATTTGCATGCAACAGCGAAGAAAAAAAACAAATTGCTTTAGCCGATAGTCTGGCACATGTAAACGTAAACATGAACCTTGAACTAAAAGAAAAGGATTCGCTTATAATCGATAAAGAAGCGGCTATGAATGAATTTATTACCTCATTTAATGAGATCCAGGAAAATTTAAATCAAATAAAATCCAAAGAAAAAATTATTTCAACAAGTTCCGAGGGTGTTGAATTTAAAAAATCCAATAAGGATCAAATTAACAGCGATATACAATTGATATATGACTTGTTAGGGAAGAACAAACAAAAGGTTGCAAACCTGACTAAAAGGTTAAAATCTTCTAATTTAAAAGTAGATGCCCTCGAACTGGCTGTTACCAACCTTACAAATCAACTAATTGAAAAAGAAACTGAAATTACAGATCTAAAAACCAAACTCGAAGGGCTTAATGTTGATTTTGTAAATCTTAAAATGAAGTACATTGTAGAAAAAGAAGGGTCTGACCAAAAAACAGAGAAGCTCAACACTGCTTATTTTATTGTTGGAACCACCAAAGAGCTGAAAAGTAAAGGAGTAATTACAAGTGAAGGCGGTTTTATTGGTTTAGGGAAGGTAATTGAAATAAATGAGACTATTTGTCCTAATTGTTTTGCAAAAATTGATATTACAAAAATAAAAAACATTCCTGTTAAAGGAAGGAAAGTGAGTCTTGTAACATCCCACCCTGCAAACTCATATAAGTTTGTTGAAGGAGCGAGTTCAATTGTAAAACTTGAAATTCTTAATGAGGAGGAATTCTGGAGCATCTCTAAGTTTTTAATTGTTACAACTGATAATAAGAGCTAAGCAGGCATTAAAAGAGTTTGATCAGGCAATGGCATTTCAGCCAGGCATCTAATATAATTACATGAAAACCCCTATTATAGGGGTTTTTTCATTTAGAATTTTAAATAATTAATCTCCGCAGATCTTGCGGAGATTATCGGCCTTATTCTCCGCATTAAATAATTATTCTCCGCAAATAGTGCGGAGAATATCAGCCTTATTCTCCGCAAAACAATTGAGAAATCTTCTTAAACCTTAGAAAGATGAAATTCCTTTTTTACCAAAAAGCAGAAATTTATTACATCCTCTTTGTTGAAACACTCTGCATTTCATTCCCGAATTTATATCCTATGATTTGTTAATCCTTTTATAATTATTCTTAATTAAATAAAAAGATTGCTAATTGGGTTATTATAATACCTTTGTTGATGAATTGTTTTAATATGCCTATTGTTAGTTAAAAAACATCGACTGTTGGGGTTTGGTTATCTAAAACACAAAATGATTTTTAAAAAGTTTACTTTACAAAAATAATTTCAAAAAAATGAAAAAAATATACTTAACATTTATTTTTGCGATACTTCACTTTTTAATAATTGCTCAACAGCAACCGCAGCAGCAACAGCAACAACAGCAGCAACATGTTGATACTCTTATAAGAAATCACGAGCTAATTCAGCAACAAATTCAGCAACAAATGTATAGTGAGGATGATTACGATAATATAGTAACGACCAACAAGTATTTAAAAGATTTAAAAATAGAAAAAAATAAGAAAAAAAAGGCACTTAAAAAATATATTAAGGGGGAATGGAAAAATTGCATGCAAACGGAGAATTGTACGGATGCAAAACAAGATTCATTGAATAAATTGGAGCTGGATGGGAACAAAAGAATAGACAATATTTATTATGCTGGATTAAAGAAAATATATAAATATTCTTCCTTAAGAACTTTTCGTCCTTTTCCTTGTAAAAACAGTATTTATACTCAAATGTATTACAATTCCAGCAGTAATATTGAGTTCATGACTAATACGAATTTCAGTATGTTTGGAGATAATGGCTCTTTTCAAACCGAAATTGTTGATGTATATTATGGTCCCTTCCGTTTTTCAGTAGGTTCAGTTCTTTCAAAAGCTAAAACCAAAACAATTTCCGGTGGAGACTTGAAAAACTTAAATAACCAACAAATCGATAGCTTAGTTAATGATGTAGATAGTATCAACAAGTCAAATGGTAATCTACTTAAATTAGTTTCGGGTGGTGGAACTTCTGTTTTTGGTTTACGAACGCCATTATTAAAAATTAAAAATTACAGAAAAGATAAATCTCTTAGTTTGATTTCAGAGTTTGTTGGAAAATTAAGTGTCGACTTGCCAATTGCAGGTAATTCTTTTAACGCAAACGAGACTTATTTTTTTAGCACATTCGGAATAGAAACCATTGGAGTTTTGCCATTAAAAAAATTAGATTTAAAAACGTTTGAGGACATCAACGCTATTTCCATAATTGCAAAAGTTGGTGTATATGGAGTTGGAGGTTCTAAAAATTTTATTGAATCGACAGGTTCTAAAAATTCAATTTTTGGGTTCTCAATTTTTTCTGCTGGAATTGAAATAAGAAATATTACGATTTATTATTCTAATAATTTGTTTTTCGATAATGCCCTTTCTAATAACAATACAAGCAGAATTACGGTTGGTTTAACAAAATTATTTTAATTAATTTCTGTATAATCCAGATTAAAAGCCTTCCTTGGATGAAGTATAGAAACGTTGAAAAAGATAACAAACCCTTTGTTCTGCTAATTACGGACTGACTTTACGAAAAACTTAATTCTGAAAATATTGCAACGAATTAGACGAAATTTGGGCTCTTTCAAGTTATACAGAGAATAAGTAAATCAAGAATAGAAATCTTTTAGTTGAATAAATAATAGTTAAATTACTATAATTGGAAAGTTCGAGTTGTTACTTTAAAGCATTATTAAACTCGATATAAATTTATTTTTATTTTGTTTTTGCCACTTGTAATTTTATAATTTTACTTACGAAGGCGGCCACATCGCATAGCCATCCGTTATGCATCATTGTAGGGCAACCGTGCAAATATTAACCGACCCGGCTAAAATGAAATTATAGGCTAAAATATTTAACGAATGGATGGAGCATACATAGCACTTAGAGGATATAAATTTCAGTTTGACAGAACTATATTGGAAATATTCAATAACTCAACCAAAACTATTGAAATTGAACAACTCCAAGACTATGGCTATGACGACTATTTGGTTCAAGTAAAATATCATAATACTGACTACACTTCTGCACAACAAAAACAAAAAATAAAAAAACCATTAGTTCAACTCTTTGACCAGTATTTAAAAAACAAGACAAGTAAGTTTATACTATTCATTTATCTAAAAGGCATCTCGCCATCAAAAAAAACTCTATCCGTTACCGAGCTTGATGCAATACTTGGGAAAATTAAAAAATTCTCTTCAATTGAAAGAACTGACTTTATTAACCGCTTTACTATAATTTATGCAGGAGATTTTGAAAGTCAATACAAAGCAGTAATACAAAAAATAAAAGATGCATATTCAAAGACTGAAGAGGAGGCTGAAATATATTACTCTGTAATTTCAAGTCACTTATTAGATATTGTCACTAAAAATCGCCCTTCTGTTCGTTCAAAAAGAAAAACATCTAAAAGTGAAATTGACAAAATTATAATAAATGGTAAAAAATTAATTTACAAATCAGCATATATTGAAATAGTTGCAAAAGAGAAGCAGCTAAAACACTTGAATCAGTTGTTTTTTAAAACTTCACTAAATACAGAACCTCACGAAAGGATATTTATTATTGAGGTTAAGCCAACCGTTGAAGTTAAACTATTGAAAGAGTTAGTTCTGTTGCTAAAAACAAAATGGAGCAAAAACAAAACAAAGACTATTCCCGATACGGATAGGTTTGTCCCTTTTATCTACTTTAATGGCATTCAAGAAAGTGATTTAATTAAACTAAAAGTCGACTTTCAAAAAGATGGCTATGTGATTAGTGATGGCTACGACTTTATGAATGCACCTTTCAACATTAAAAGCATAAATACACGTCCAACATTCACTAATAGGTTATTCTTTAAATTTATAAACAAGCAACAAGACCTTGAAAAATTATTGAACAACTTGGATAGAACAGGGGAAGTATATCAATTTTTTATTGATAGCCCAGCTCCTGTTCTGTTTACGGGAAAACATATTGAAATTGAAGTCAAAGAAATTGAAGATATTAAAAACATAATCTAATGGCAGAAACAAAAGCAAATGGAGAGGTAATCGCTGTACTACCGAACAAGGTAAAAATTAAAGTTGATGACTTAAATGCTTTTAGAGGAACTGAGCAGCTAAAAGTTGGCTCTTATATTCAGATAGCAGACAATGAAAATTCTTCAATTAAGCTTATCGCAATAATTGAAAGTTTTCTTATTGAAGTGACTGACAGTGGGGATAGAAAATATTTAATTGAAGCAAACCCACTTGGAACAATCGAAGATGGGAATTTTAGACGAGGCGGTGATTCAATTGCATTGCCGCCTAAAGAAGCAACAAAGGCATCAATTGAAGATATTAGGGCAATATATTCAAGTGGCAGTAAAGAAAGTAAATATGAAAGGTTTTGTTTTGCTGAACTGGCTCAATCCCCTAAAGACAGAATTGAAGTTCCAGTAAACGGAAATAAATTTTTCAATAAGCATTTTGCAATTGTTGGTTCAACAGGTTCAGGAAAATCTCATACGACTGCAAAGGTTTTACAAAATGCAACCAAAGAAAAAAAATCTGGTTTTACAGGATTGAACAATTCACACATCGTAATATTTGACATTCATTCTGAATATGCTACTGCATTTCCAGAAGCAAACATTATTAAGATTGACGATTTAGTTCTTCCATATTGGTTGTTAAATGCAGATGAACTTGAAGAGCTTTTTTTGGAGTCTGGCGATAACAATAATTACAATCAATCGTCTTTACTTAGAAATCTTATCACGGAAAATAAAATCCTAAAAAATCCCGAAGAAACCAAAGTGTATTTTGACAGTCCATTGAAATTTGATATTGATGAAATATTAAATTGCCTTCAAAATTTTCGTAAGGAAACAAGACATAGTGAGGACGACCTTAATATTCAATTTATTGATGGTGCTGTTACATTTGAATCAGAGGCTAAGAAAATTCAACACTATTTTACAAAAGTTTATACTTATTCATCTCCTCGCAGAGAAAGTAAAGATAGAGGACACGGTATTTCAAAAGGTCCATATTGCGATGGCTCAATTGATAAATTTGTTTCAAGATTAAATACAAAAATCAACTCTCCAAGACTACGACAGTTTCTATTCGGCAATAAGAGTAAGGACATTTCATTTGAAGATACTTTACGACAATTTTTAGGTTATGATTTTAAACCCGACACAAGAAAAAACGCAAAATCAAATGTTACAATTATTGACCTAAGTGGTGTTCCATTTGAAGTTTTGAGCATTACTGTTTCATTGATTTCTCGTTTACTATTTGACTATTCATACTACTACAAAAAGCAAAATGGAGACAATGATATGCCTCTCTTATTAGTTTATGAGGAAGCCCATAAATATGTTCCAAAAAGCGACCTTGCAAGGTTTAAATCTTCACGAGCATCAATAGAGAGAATAGCCAAGGAAGGTAGAAAATACGGAATTTCATTAGCAATAATAAGTCAGCGACCATCTGAATTATCTGAAACGATATTTTCCCAATGCAATAACTTCATAGCAATGAGACTAACAAACCCTGACGACCAAAATTATGTAAAGCGTTTGTTGCCTGACACACTTGGTTCAGTAACAGATATACTTCCATCATTGCAATCGGGTGAAGCGTTGTTAATTGGAGAAGCAACGGTTATGCCCTCAATTGTAAAAATTGACAGGTGTGAACACGAACCATCTTCTAATGACATTCCATATCTTGAGAAGTGGAAAAATGAATGGTATGACAAGGTGGACTTTAAAACCATAACGGCAAAATGGACAACTTAAAAGAAAAACGAAGGCATAAAATCACCCTTGCAGTATGCGGGGGGCGTGCAAGTTGCAAGTGCATTTTTTTAGCGGTGTAAACTTTTTGTTGGCGCTTGCCATAACCTCTAGAGCATTTAATATATATTTGTGGTAGCAGCCAGTTTTGTGGTTTTTAAACCAGCACATCGCCAGGCGGCCAACCCGTTAGTGGAAATATTAATATAATACACATTATAAATATAATAAATACAAATGAACGACATCGCAATACTTAGACTAAAAGAAAGACTTGAAATAGCCTTAGAACTTGGTGAAAGTCATTATCGAGAATTTAAGAGTGGTCTACAGGGACCTCCCGAAAAAAAAACAAATCGTGACACAAAAGATGTATGTGACGACATTGCAAGGACTCTTGTTGCATTTGCAAATGCTGACGGAGGAGAACTTTTAATAGGTGTCGAAGATAGCGGAGTTGTTACAGGACTTAATTATTCTGCTGACAAAATTGATGTCTTATTAAATGCCCCTAAAAACAATGTGCATAAAAATACACCGTTACCAAATTACAAAACAAAAATTACAGAAATTGAAGGCAAAACAATAATATATTTCTCAATTCCTAAAGGTAATGAATATGTTTACTTAACATCAGATGGAAGATGCATTCAGCGTAAAGATTTAGAGTCCGTTCCAATTTCTGCTGAAGAAATAATTTTCACAAGAGAAGAAACAATTTCAAGAGAATATGACAGACACTTTATTGATAGCGCTGATATGGGGGATATTGATGTTGACCTTATTTCACAGATTACAAATCAATTATCAATAAGAATTTCTCCAGAAAAATTTCTTCAACATATTGACTTAGCTGAATTTGATGGTAACAAATTAAAACTAAAAAGAGCAGCCCTTTTACTTTTTTCTAAAAAACCAAATAGGTGGCATCCAAGATTACAGGTGCGTATAATTAAAGTTGCCGACACCATTCTTAAAAGTGGAGAAGAATTCAATGTAGTATTTGATGAAGAGATTACCGACAATATTGTTAAACTCATAGAAGCTAGCTGGGATATTATTCGCCCTCATTTAACTGAAACGAGGTTCTCAAAACAAGCATTGTTTAAAACACAGATTATTTATCCCGAATTAGCATGTCGTGAAGCGCTAATTAATGCAATTGCCCATAGGGATTATAGTATTGAAGGTAGAGGAATAGAAGTATATGTTTTTAATGATAGGTTAGAAATTCAAAGTCCCGGAGAATTATTATCTGCTATTAAAGTTACTGACCTCGAAAGTTTAAAAGGTGTCCATCAGTCAAGAAATTCAAATGTAGCCAAGGCACTAAGAGAGATTGGTTATATGCGGGAACTGGGTGAGGGAATTAGAAGAATTTATGAACTTATGAAAAATAACGATTTAGAACCCCCACATTTTGAATCTAAAAATAAATCATTTAAAGTACTTCTTTCTCAAAAACATATTTTTACAAAGGAGGAAAAATTTTGGCTCGACAATTTCGAACAATTAAATTTGAGTAGAGAACAAAAAACAGTTGTACGACTTGGTACAAATGGAAAACTCTTTTCAACGGATGATATTTGGGAAGCTTGTGGAATTGTGGACACAGATAAATATCGACAGCTTATTGAGTCCTTAAAGGAATTAGGTGTTTTGAAAAGAAACTTTGATAGAAACAAGGCTTGGGATATAGCTCGTAAAACCCGCACTAGTAAAAAGGAAATAAAACAGTTTGAAATTACAATTCCCTCTTCTTTTAAATCTAAGGAAAATTCAAAAAGAACAAAGTCTTCAACAGAAATATCAAAATCCAAACCATTTACAAAAGAAATTATTACAGAAGAAAATCATTCTTTAGACAACTCAACATATTCACAAGTATTTGTGACTAATATTCCATATGACACAAATGAAACAGAATTGACTGATTTTTTTTCTCAATTTGGTGATGTTGTATCTGTTAAAATCCCTAGAGACATTCGTACAAAATATATCAAAGGATTTGCTTTTGTCGAATTTCACAATTTGAAAGACGCTGAAAATGCAATTAATAATTCTTCGAAATGCGAATTAAAAACGAGAAAAATATATATTCAAAAGTCAAAAATTGACCGTTGACCATTGGACTGAAATATAGAAAAATAATACTTACGCTAGCAACTGAGGTTTCGTGGCACCTGAAAGGCGAACAATGAAACCGATGTTGCACCTTACCCAGTTAAGCGTAGCGTCCCGCTACGCTTTTTTTAACCGGCATCTTGCCGCACTAAGCCAGGTAGTAATAATTGTATTTTTGAAATAAAAGAGTGCCAAAAGGTTATCAATAACAGTAAGAAACTTCAATTGAAGTAAATCGAATCTGAAATAGAACACAAAGTATAATTATTATGAAAAAAATTATTTGTTTCGTTTTTATAGTTATCAGTTGCAATTGTCTTAATGCTCAATCGGCATGTGAAAAAGGAACTTGGATTTTTGGAATTAGTCCATTGCAATATACTATCATTCGGCACGAATCCGGTACCTCATACATTGGAGATACAATGAATAATAAATGGACTGACTCACGGAAAGGACTAGCTATTGGCTATAATACTGGAATTGGTTATTTTGTTGCAGACAATTTTTGTCTTGGTGGTGGTTTTGGACTAACCTACGCTGGACTCGGAAACGTACCTACGCCTAGTATACCAACCGAATTGTTTGCCAGGTACTATTTATTGCAAAAGCAACGTTGTTATTCATTCCAAAAAGAGAATAAAATGATGAGCAAATCGGCTTTGTTTATACAAGGAACTATAACCGGTGGATATTCTGACATGACCAATAATCGCAAAACCTTAAATTCATTTTCCATTAATGGAAACCAAATTACTAGGGAAAAATCCTATGTATATGGGGCATACATTTCACTCGGATATACATATTTACTTGCAAAGCATGTTGCCATTGAAGCAAATGCAAATTCTTTTTATACTGTTACTTCCAATAGTGGCACTGGTACCTATACATATAATGGTATCACAAGTACTTTACCGAAAAGTAGAACTATTTTTAATGCATACGGTTGCTATGTCTCAATTGGTATTCAGACATATTTTTAAATTATAACCCTGCTCAGGGCAGTATATCAAATTATAGTAAATTAAATTCTTAAGCGTAACGGCCTCGTTACGCTTTTTTTTATCGTCATCTTGCCGCATTTATGCCGGATAGAAATAATTGTATCTTTGAAATAAAAGACAGCCAGCGATGATCCTAAAAAAAATAAAAATAGTCCTTATCCTGCTTTTATCAATGGGAGCAATTGGATATGCACAAACTAAAAAGACCATGAATAACAATACCTTTAAGGCACCTCTTAATAAAGGAGAAAATAAGTTAATTCATTACAAAACATTAACTATTACACCTGTTAACCTCTTTATTCAGGATAAGCCATGGAATGACCGCTCGGCAAGCATTCAATTGGAATTAAACATAGAAGAAGGGGCTAAGAAGTTTCATACTTTTCTTTGGTATTTCGAAGGGAAGGATCAAGCCATAAACTACCCGCTGGCATGGGGGAACTATGTTTTTAGCCTGGAAATTAAGGATCAGGAAACGGTTCAATTAGTTGTTGATACATTGAGCTTCGGAAAACCATTTTTTATATACTTTGGTCAGGATGCTATTATTGGGGACCTAAAGATCAATTTTAAGGAAGTGGTGGATGTTATGGATGCTCCTTCGTTGGATGGCTCTCCATCTGATGCGGAGTCCTATGCTGAATATGATCTGGTATTGTCGGCTAACAAAGAGCAGAAAAAACTTTCTTTCAATTCATTAAATTTTTATAATAAAACAGAAATGTTGCTTGAATGGAATGAATTTGAAATAAAGGTTTTGTACACGGAAATAAATTCTTTGAAATTAATGGTTAATAAAAAGAGTGGCGGAAAATGAGATGCTGAAATAGATTCAGCATGTGCTTAGTCTTTAAATTAAAACCACATAGATACATAGCAAAGAGGTTAAAAGGCATATACAAGAAATAGAAAAAGATAGTTTTTTTCTCCGCCAAAGGCGAAGAAAACTATGAGAAGCTAATATTTTTTCTGGAATTTTATTTCTATGTATCTATGTGGTTTTAATTGTAGCTCCGAGATAAGAAACAAATAAATGGAAACAAAAGACGGGAAGCAAACTTTTTACGCTACGGGAAGAAAGCAATGGCGCAAATGGCTGGAAAAGAATAGTGGTATCGCTGAGCGGGTTTTGTTGATCCTGTATCACAAAAAAAGTTCAACCAAAAGTGTTTCCTATGAGGAAGCCGTTGAAGAAGCCTTGTGTTTTGGCTGGATAGATAGTAAAGCCAACAAACGCGATGGGGAAAGTTATTATCAAACATTTACACCCCGTAGTCCCAAAAGCAAATGGAGCAGATCTAACCGGGAAAGGGTTGAAAAGCTTATAAAAGAAGGCTTGATGACCGAACAGGGACAAAAATTAATTGATATTGCTAAAAGCACAGGAAAATGGGACGAATAGAAATTGATCGTTACTTATTATAAAAATATCAATTTTAACCACATAGAAACATAAGGGTTTAAGAGGTGGATAGAAAAATATTTTTTTTCACATAATCTATGTTTAAAGATCTGCCTATGTTTAATGGCATCCTTGTATTTTTTCTATGAATCTATGTTGTTAAATTTTTTTTTTACGCAATTAAATTATTGGACTTAATATTGCTGAATATTGGTATTGAAACCAGACATTAAAGAAATGAATCCAAGCCGCTTTATATATCCTTCACCGGGCTTCGACCATTATTGGAAAAATGGGCATGGAAAAAAAATGCTCAAAAAACTGGATACCATTCCTGATAGACAGAGCATAGAACAGAAGGTTCACCTGCTTTTTGAATGTGATTCATTGGCAGATGAAGTGGTAAAAGAAGTGTATTTGAAGTTGGGATTTAAAGAAGCGGACGCGTTGGTCTCAAGTATTTTTTTGAAAGGGATTGATAATGTTCCCAGTGTTCCGGAATGTCTGAAACAACTGTTTTTAGAGGTAGATACCCTGCCATCATGGTTTGACAAGGATAAACTGGATAGGGGAGCTGTTTTCTGTCGCAGGTCGGGTGCAGCGGCTTTAATAGTGTTGCGCAACTATTGTTTAATGGGTGGATATGAATCGGCAGCCATCAACAAACCATTGATATTTACGGAAGCGCTTAAAAAGGGTGCCGCCAAACGAATGGCTGAAACCATTGAGTTTTGGGTAAATGTTACCGGAGAAAATGCCCTGGATAGGTCAGAACAAGGTTTTAAGCATACTATTAAGGTCCGCTTGATACATGCCTATACAAGGGTAATGATCCTTAAAATGCCATTATGGGATAGCAATAAGTGGGGATTACCAATAAACCAATGGGATATGGTGGCCACTAATTTGGGATTTTCATTGGCATTTATGGATGGTTTAAAAAATTTAGGATTCAAACCTTCAAAAGAGGAAGTGGAAGGACTTTTACATTTTTGGAAGTATATTGGATATCTGTTAGGAATTCCGCCTGCTTACCTTCCCGATACGGAAGAACAAGCCATAGAGGAACTTTATAAGTGGACCATCACACAACCTCCTGCCGATGACGACACGAAAGCCCTGGCCTTGGCATTGATGAATGAACCACTACTTTCTTCTTTTCCGAACTATAATTGGCAAAAAAAATTGTTGATCAAAATACACCTTGGGTATAACCATTTTTTTCTGGGAGAGCGTTCCTGCGAGGCAATGGGCTTACCTCAAACTAAATTAAGATACTTTCCCTACATTGTAAGATCTATAAAAAGCGTTCACGAATATTTTGTGCTTTCAAATGATAAGTACTACAAAGCAACCGACAAATGGGGAAGAAAAAGTCAGGAAAAAATTAAATATTTGTTTTTGAAGGGGCATAATTCCATTTCTACCCCAAAGCATTAAATAGTGCAAACGGAAAGGGGGATTTCATCGGCATTGTCATCCCGAATGGCTTTTTAGCCAGAGGGGGCGCTCATTTTTTATTATTGATCAAATTAGTTATTACTTTAATCATCATGTCTTTATCATCCGATTTAGATTCGGCTATCATTAAGGTAAGTGCAACCAGGGCATTATCATCAATCACTTTTTTTCCTTGATGATACAACAAGTTGTTACGCTCTAAAAACCAAACGAATAGAAATGCTGCAATTCGTTTATTCCCATCTGAAAACGAATGATTTTTTACAACAAAATATAAAAGATGCGCAGCTTTTTCTTCGATAAATGGATACAGTTCCTTACTATCAAAAGTTTGATAAATACCTACCAAAGAACCTTGAAAAGATCTGTCTTTTTCGTTGCCAAACAATGAGGAACCACCAAATTTTTTCTTTAATCCTTCAATGGCACTCTTTGCTTCTTTATAGGATATTCGGAAAATCTCCTGATTGTTTGTTTCTTTAATTTCTAATGTTTGATGGTCGTATTGATCAAGTATATCCAAGGCAAAGCTATAATCGCTCAATACTTTTAATAATCCTTGTGCTTCGTTGCCGGATAACTCTTTTGTGTTAGAAATACTTTCCAGTAAACTTACGGCTTGCTTTAATTCCTGGAATTTGTTTTCTGTTTCTTTTAATCGTTTTTCGTTAATGGCGTAGCCTTTTACCAGGTAATCTTTTAAGCGTTGTGTTGCCCATTGGCGAAATTGGGTGCCTTGTTTTGAATTAATCCTGTAACCAATTGAAATGATCAAATCTAAATTATAATGATCCAACTCTCTTGTAACCTTCTTTTTGCCTTCAGTTTGAACTGTTCGGAATTTCCGAACAGTTTGATTTTTATCAAGCTCTCCTTCATCAAAAATATGCTTAGTGTGTTCACTAATATTGGCTTTACTGGATCCAAAAAGCAATACAATTTGACTCTGTGTAAGCCATACGGTATCCCCTTCAAACTTAACTTCTATTTGAGTTTGATTATCTTTTCCTTTATATATTTCTATTTCATTCATGTTATGCTGCTAAACTATGGTTTACCAAATAATCTTTTAAGCATTGTGTCGCCCCAATTCTAAATTCAGTTGCTGTTTGAGAGTTAACCAATAGACAATTGAAATAATCACCTTAAGATTATAGAACTAAAAACTAAACATTAATGAAGTGTTTTTATGATTAATTTCACTAAATATACACAAATTGACCTAAAAATCCAATTTTTTTCGCAACACAAAAGCCCTAAAAAAAAAGAAAACCCCTTGATTATCAAGGGGTTTTGTGTAGCGAAAAGGGGAGTCGAACCCCTGACCTCAGGGTTATGAACCCCACAATACCACCCCTTTTAAAAGTTTCAAATCGTTCCAAACTATCGGTATATCTATGTTTTATCAGCATTGTCAATGGTTTTGAATATTGGTTTAAATGGGTTAAAAACGGTTAAAAAAGTCAACTTGTGGAAACTATGTGGAAACCAGTTTCCGCAATAATCGTATATTTGTTTCCGAAACGTTTTTAAAGTAAACATAATGGTTTCTGTTAAAGTAATACTGTGAACAAGAAAACAAAACTACTAAAATTTTATAATCATGGCTTCATCCAAAATCGTTTTATTCAAAGGCAAGAAATTATCTGACGGTTCGAGATTTGTTGCTTTACGTTTAACTTTTGATCGAAAACATAAATTTGTTTTTATCGAGAATGTTTTAGAAAGTCAATGGGATGTTGCAAATAAATTAGTCAACCGCACTCACGAACATTATAAGAGGATTAATAATACCATCAAGGCTAAGGATTCTCTTGCTGCTGATTTGATCCTTCAATACGAATCAGGAAAAAGTGATTTAACACCGGAAAAAATTATCAATATTTTAAAAGATGTAAAAAGTTCAGAAACATTCTTTGACTTTTTTAGCGATTATGTTGAGGAACAATTTAAGAAAAATCAAGACCATGAAGCGACTTCTTTAGATGGAAAAGGGAAAAATATTTGGTCATTCTTTTATGACAAAGATTTTAATGAAGTATTTCCAAATTTAGAAAGAGACAATGAAAAATCACTATTTAGAAAAGTAGTAAATAAGGATATTAAATTCAGCTCTATTACTTCCTCTTTTCTTAGGAATCTTGCTATTTATTTAGAAGTAGAGGGCGAACACTCGGAAAGGAGTGTTTTTAATCACATGAATGTCATTAGAACAGTTTATAATAGAGCAATTGAAGCTAAAGCTATCACGAGAGAAAACTATCCTTTTAGCGGAAAAAGTGGCTATAAAATGCGTATGCCTGAAAGTCAAAAAATCGCATTGGAAGAAAATGAGGTTGTGGAATTGGAAAAGGCAAAACTTGAAGAAAAAACCGATACGTGGATTCATGCAAAAAATTCTTGGATTTTATCTTTGTGTTGGGGCGGAGCACGAATTAGTGATGTTCTTCAAACAAAGTGGGAGCAAATTAATCCGGAATCCTTAACCTACGTTATGGGCAAAAATAATAAGCCGGTAGAAGTCCCTCTTGTTGATCGGGCTAAAAAAATATTGAAGTATTATGAAAAATACAAAGATGAAAATAAGGGATATATTTTTCCTGAAATGAGTAAAGCAAATTTAGATGATCCGAAGGATATTAAAATAAAGCTAAAAAATGCAATCAGAATTTACAATATATGGTTGAAAAAACTTGCAGGGGAAGCTGGGATCAAAAAAAGTTTAAATAACCATCTTGCCCGGCATACTTTCGGAAACCTCTCAGGAGATAAAATACCAATTCAAACATTGCAATTGATATATAGACATTCTGATATTCAAACAACAATTAATTATCAAAGACACTGGATGAATAAGCAAAAAGTGGGAGAAGCGGTAAAAACAGTTATGAATTTTTAAGATCAAATGAAATTGCTTAGAAGTATTGAAAGTTTCGTAATTTTACAATCAATAAACCAATAATGATGTAAAAAAAGAAAATATATTAATTATAGCGCATTGTCGCTTGCTTAGGTATTAGAAAATCCGCGAAATTTTTAGATCCACCGGCAAATGACGAAGAGCGCACCTATATGGGTGCGTCCTTCTCATTTTACTGGTGGATCGGGTCCTCGCGGAACCTTCTAACTAAGTGGATGTGTAAGGTAACGCACCCACCATATTTCATCATGGAAGGGTATGTACCTGGAGCGGGGACATACCCCATTTTGTTTTTATATTAACCAATAAAGACTTTATAACCATGATGATCCCTTCAATAAAACAGATGTTTTTGTTTTTTACCCTAAATTTCCTTCTTATAGCTTTTTTTAATATTTTGCTATTCAAAAAAATTGGTTTTATTACCTATGTAAGATTTTACGACATTTTAACAATAAATATCCTTAAAATTGCTATGTTAGTATCCGTCTATATACTTACGTGTTTTATCCTAAACTTGCTGTTTTTTGCATTGCTTTTTAAGAATGATTTTAAACGGACACTCTTTAAATACAGTCAGAATGAGTATGGGGATATTTTTAGCCGGAATTATATTTGCAGTGGTAATTATATTAGTAAGGGGATTTTAAAAAATAACAGATTATGAGAAGAATTGTAATGAGGCAAAAGATGATCTGTGGCTTTATAGATTCGTGTAATGAAAAATTAAAGCAAGAACCCGATAATATTAATATTCTCCGAACAAGAGGAATATTGTATAATCTGGCCGAGAAATATGATAAGGCTATAACCGATTTTGAGCGAATAATAGACACTATGCCATCAGATGCAAGCACCTATTATTTAAAAAGCGATTGCTATTTTAATAAGGGTGAATTTGACCTTGCTAAACGTGATTATATGAGAGCCTTAAAGCTACAATTTGACACCAAATTAACCGACAACTCTATTGAAAATGCAGTAATTATAGATGGACAGGATTTAAAAGATATTGAAAAAGTGCTTGAATACGAAAAGAACCAAGCTATTCTTAACTACCTGCCAAACTTAATGGCAGAAGGCGAATAATTTTGATTTTGGATGGCAACTCTGTAATTTGAAAAGCAATGAAGTAAAATTACTTGTATGAAAGAATAATTTACCCTCAATCCCTTTTATATTTGCAACAATCAGGCAGGTTATTGTATTTAGTTTTTGGGGCGTATAAATTCTCTGTATCATTTCCATGCAGAGCAAGCCTCTCGTGAATCTTTTCAAGTGAAATTATTTTAGGGCTATATGTAAGAGTAAGAATTTTACTATTCATATCCCATTTCGCCTTTTTAACGCCTTTCATTTTCAAGCATTTTTTAATACGAGTCTTGCACTTGCCTCAATTACCGCATACTTTGATTTCAACAGTTACATTTTTTTTATGTTTTTTCAGGGAATACAAATACTCTTCAACAACAAATGGTATTATGCACATTTTGTCTTCCTTTTTTTTACATTTTCATTCCACCCATATCGCCACCGCCCTGCCTTATCACGCTTTCGCTTTTAAGGAAGTAAGCCCCCGATACAACTACTTTTTCTCCCGGTTTTATCCCCGATAAAATTTCCACTTCTTTTTTATTTTCAATACCCGTTTTAACCATTCTCTGTTCAAACATTCCATCACCGTCTTCAACCCAAACAGAAGTTGTTGATTCAAGTAACAAAGCAGATTTTGGTATTACCAATGTCTTTTTCTCATTTCTTTTTAAATAGAGATAAGCCATCATTCCGGGTTTTAGTTTATTGCTATTACTATTCACCTGCACCCTGATTAAGTTTACTTTCTGATCATCTTCTAATGAAGGATTATCAAAAACAATTGCGCCTTTATACATTTCATTAGGATACGCTTCAAATTCAACTAAAAGTGAAGGGTTTTGCTCCAAATATTTTATTTCATCGCTATATAATTGCGTTTCTATCCATAAACTACTTAAATCAGCTATTTTTAATATTGGAGTACCAATATCAACGTATTCACCTTCACGTACTGGTAATTCTATCAAGTAACCGCTATTTGGACTATAAAATTTCATTAAAGGGGTAGGTTTTTTTGAAGTTTCAATTTCTTTTATTTGAGCCTCGGTGATTGTCCATAATAATAGTTTTTTTCTGGCAGCCTCCAATAATTGTTTCGCTATATCCTTTTGAGCAATTGAATTGTTGTATTGTTCAATTGCACGGAGGTAATCATTTTGATCGGATAGTAATTCCTCACTATAAATTGAATAAATAGCTTGACCCTTTTCAACATACTCCCCAGGATTTACTACAAATAATTTATCCAGTCTTCCTTTAACACGGGAGGTTATTGCTTCCATCTTTCTTTCATCAATAGCTGTTTTGCCAATCAACGTTGTCATTTCCGAAATAGTTTTTACTAAGGCACTCTCGCTTTTTATATTGGCAAGCAAGCGATCCTTATCGGAAATTGAAAGCATGTTACTATGCTTACCTGTCGACTCTTCCTGAATTTCTTTTTTCTTTTCGGAAGAACAGGAAATCATCAGCATAATAACTGTAGTAACTAAAAATATAGTTGAGAATATTTTATTCATTTGTTTCATCTCTATTCAGGTTTTATTAAACTTTCTCTGTCCAGTAAATACCCAGCGTCATTAGCAATTTCGTCATTGGTACTTAATCCCTTTTTTATTTCAATCATTCCGTTGTGCATCAAACCAATAATTACATCTCTTGCCTCAAATATTTTATTATTATCTTCTGTCTTTCCTTTTAAAACCCAAACAATTTTTCTTTTACCAAGAAAAAGCACGCTGCTATATGGAACTATAAGAGATGACGATTTACCGGAACTTATTTTAGCTTCCAGTAAAGAATTTATTTTATATTTTTTATCAGAATTATTCAAGTAAATTCTTGACATACCAAATTTTTGATTTTGCTTGTAAGCTGGTTCGATGAAATTGATAGCTACAGATATAGTGTCATTTTTATAAAGCTCACTTATTAATAAAACTTTTGCTCCAGTTTTTAATTCCTGCTGATGACTGTTATCTACTGCTATCATTGCCCACACTACCTCAAGGTCATTTACCCAAAACAATACATCTCCTTTATTTACATAATTTCCTTCACGAATTTGGCCGTCACTTGAAACTAGGCTGTTTGAGGCATTATTAGTATTGCCCATGCTATTCATTTTACTAGTTGTACTATTGCTCATTGAACTCACTGGCGATGATGGTTTGAAAAACACATATCCGCCTTGTGGACTGTAAATGTCGATTTTAGAGAATGTGTTTCCAGTTCTTTTTATATCATTAATTTGGCTTTGAGTAACTCCAAGTAAACGGAGTTTTTCTTCAGCTTTTACAGTTAAAGAAGAATCATTGCTGCCCTTCATTAGAAATACCAGCTCTTCCTGGTAAGTATTCAATTCGGGGCTATATAACTCCATTATCTTTTCTCCTTTTTTTACGTACTGAAAATTATATTTGATATACAGTTTTTCAATTCTTCCCGAAATCCTTGACGAAACTTTATTATTACGTCTTTCGTCAATAGAAATATAACCTTGTGCATTTATCTCATTAATACCATCCTTTTTTACCGGCTTTACTGACTTTTGAGAAGAAATGACCTGATAATTTGCAGGCATAACTAATGAACCAATTTTTAAACTATCGCTTAAACTGGAAGAAGTGCCGTCTGATTTATTCATACTCTCCATGTTATGCTCACCCATAACCATCCCTTTCATATTGTTCGGCATCGTATCTTGTTCTGCCTTATTTTCGACTTTCATATTCTTCATGTTATGCT
Source organism: Bacteroidia bacterium (assembly GCA_030654175.1). Taxonomy (GTDB): domain Bacteria; phylum Bacteroidota; class Bacteroidia; order 2-12-FULL-35-15; family 2-12-FULL-35-15; genus 2-12-FULL-35-15. The sequence goes on along the minus strand of JAURXZ010000006.1, from coordinate 39,608 downwards.
CACTCTTATCCATTCCCTCCATATTATTTTGAATCGTATCTTGCTTAGACTTATTATCGTTTTTCATACTCTCCATTCCTTCCATTTCTTCTTCTGAATTGCTGTTTTTATTATTGCACGATTCAACAACCATTAGCATTAATAATAGGAGAATTGTCAGCAAATGACTTGTATAATTATATTTTTTATTTAATTTCATCTCAACAATTATTTTGTTTCCGTTTCGTATTCATAATCTGCTTCAATTTTCAAGACTTCCAATGTTTTGTTATAATATTCCATTCTTTTCATTAACAACATTTCCCATGAGTCGAGCAGTACAAAGAGATTACCTGTATTTTGTTTATATGCAAGTAAATTGGCTTCGAAATTTTTATTGTACATAGGAATAATGCCTGATTTAAAATTGTTCAGTTGTGTTTTGCCGTATTTAAGCATTACCAATTTTTCATTAATCATACGCAAAGCCATTAACTGCATTCCTTCTTTTTCTTTTGCCATAGATTCAATTTCAAAACTCATTGACTTGACCTCTGATTTATACATTTTTGAAGACCAGGGTACAATTGGAATGGTCATCATTCCCATTAATGAATATTGACTTGGCATACCCAGCATTTGCATGTGGCTGAATTGTACTCCAAAATCAGGTTTACGCTGCGAATACATCAACTCTTTATTTAATTTCATAGAGTTGATATTATTTTGCATACTCAAAATGTCGCTTCGCTTTACAGAAGAAGTATCATTGTAAATTGATTTTATTTCATACTCTTTAAGGGCAATGGTTGTATCAATTGCAAAGGACGTATTTACATCCCTATTCATCAGGGTATTTAATCCAATATTGCTTTCAGCAATTGTAGCAAACAACATAGTTTCCATATTTTTTAGTTCTTCTAATTTTGCTTTTGCTTTAAAAATAGAACTAAGGTCGGATTGATTGTATGGATATTTTGCTTCAGAAGTATTAACAAGCATCAATAATAGCTCTTTATTTTCCTGCACCAGTATTAGTGTTTTTTCTGCAACCAGCCTTTGGTAATAGAGATACTTTGCATAATAACGGAATGTGTTTTTTGTCCACTCTGCATTGTTTTGCTGAATAACAGCGAGTGATTGCAGGTAATTTTTTTTCGCATTAAGTTTTTTATTATTAGGAATCATTTGCTCAACACTTAAAGTAATCCCCGCACGATTCATGTCGCTTTTATCCGTGAGCATGGCAGGATTATAAAAGAACTGTTCGGGACCGGCAGATAATGTTGGTGGCATCCATGCCTTAGCCCCTTCCGCTTTTGCTTGAATGGATTGCACTTTTGATTCATACTTAATAATTTCCGGATAGTTTTTTTCAATGGAATCGGTTATCTGAACCAATTTTAATACAGGGCTTTGCGCCTGTAAAAAAAAAGTTTCGATAAGGAACAGGATTATGCCAATTATCTTTTTCATTAATTTACTCGGCTTTAATAAAGGTTAATTTTCCGTGTCTTTTAAATTCAAATTCTTTTATAAAAGCAAACAATGCAGGAAGTAATATGAGTGAATACAATATTGAAAACAGTAAACCAAATGCAAATGGAATTGTAATTGGACGCATTACATCACTTCCCGCACCTGTGGCTGTTATTATGGGGATCATACCCGCAAAATCAACAATTACTGTCATTAATATTGCACGGATTCTTAGTGAAGCGCCTCTGAAAACAGCTTCTTCAATATGCAGTGGAGTAATGCTAAATTTTTCCAAAGTGGCCTTTTCACTTAGGTCAGCTAATTCATTATTCATAAACACTAAAATCAAAACTCCCGTTTCAATAGCCACTCCAAATAAGGATATAAAACCAACAGCAACAGCAACCGAAATATTGACATCGAAAAAATGAAGGGATAAAATGCCCCCAATTAATGCGATAGGTAATCCAGAAAAAATAATCAACACCTCACGGAAAGAATGAAACGTGGTGTACAATACAATGAGCATTATAACTAAAACAATAGGTATAATAATACTTAAGCGTTTTTGCGCCCTTACCTGATTTTCATATTGCCCGCTCCACTGTATATAGTAGCCGCTTGGAAGTTTTTTAAATTCACTTTCAATTTTATCTTTTGCATCTTTTACAACACTTCCCATATCACGTCCTCTTACATTAAATAAAACTGTTCCCCGTAACATAGCATTCTCCGAATTAATCATTGGTGGACCTTCAGCAATTTCAACGTCAGCAATTGCCGAAAGCGGGATGTTCCCATACTTCTCAGTTTGCACAGGTGTTCGTTTAATTTCCGCCAGATCATTGCGAAAATCCTGTCCCAAACGCACACTTATAGTAAACCTTCTTCTTTCTTCAACAGTGTTTGTGAGTGTCATGCCGCCCAATGCCATTTCAATAACCATATTGGCATCTTCAATGCTCAAGCCATAACGCGCCAATTGTTTTCTTTTAATTTTTATATTGAGATATTTTCCACCCGTAATTTGTTCCAGATATAAGTCTGCCAATCCATCTATTTTCCTTAACGATTTTTCTATTTTTTCTGTAATACTATAAATTGAATCAAGATTCTGCCCGAAAACTTTAATTCCAACATCCGTTCTTATGCCGGTTGAAAGCATATTGATACGATTGATAATAGGCATTGTCCAACCCGTTACTACTCCGGGAATATGAATTTTTTCATTCATTTCAGCGATTAATTTTTCCTTGGTCATGTCCTCTCTCCATTTCGAACGTGGCTTAAGAACAATAATAGTTTCAATCATACTAATTGGGGCATTATCAGTAGCGGTATAGGCTCTACCGGCTTTACCCAAAACGTTTTCCACTTCCGGAAAACTTTTAATAATCTTATCCTGAACCTGTAAAATTCTTTTGGCTTCTGTATTGGAAACATCGGGAAGAGTAACTGGCATAAACAATAAAGAACCTTCATCCAGTGGAGGCATAAATTCTGTTCCTGTATTAAGTATTACCGGAATACTTAAACCAACCAAAACAATCATTGTTATAATAACTGATTTTTTCCAACGTATGCAAAATCGTATTATCGGTGAGAAAAACTTAGTGAGGTATTTAGATACAGGATTAGCTTCTTCACTCCGCAGTTTACCTTTCATAACGGTTCGTAAAATTGCAGGCAATATAAATAGTGCCACGATAGCCGAGCCAATCATGCAAAAAGTTTTTGTTAAAACTAACGGGGTAAACAATTTCTTTTCCTGACCTGTGAGAAATAAAATTGGAGCAAAAGAAATCAGAGTTACGACAATAGACATAAACACAACTCGACCAATTGACACAGTTGATTTGCGTATTATCTCAACTCTTTCCTCTTCCGGAATTTCAGATGTATGTCCAGTTTTTTTTTCCATTTTTTCAATTGAATGTTTTATTTTTTTAATATTCTATCTGATAATTTTCTATATGAATTTTCTGTCATTACAATACTGGAATCGACCAAGTCGCCCACAGCAAGAGCTATTCCAGCCAAGGACATGATATTGGAAGTAATGCCAAAAAGCTTCATTAAAATGAATCCTATCAATACAGAAAGAATGATATTAAGAATGCTTGCAAAACCACTTCCGAAATGAAAAAGAAATAGCAAGACAATCAGGCTTACAACAATAACTTCTTCCAAAACGGATTCTTTTAGTGTGGCAATAGTTTCAGTAATAAGATTGCTGCGGTCGTATGAAATTTTAAATTTAACGCCTGGTGGTAATCCTTTTTCAACATCTTTTATTTTTTGTTTAACCCGTTCGATTACATCCTTTGCGTTTTCACCGTAACGCATTACAACTATACCACCCACGGATTCACCCTCCCCGTTTTCTTCCACAATTCCTAAACGAATATCACTGCCCATTTGCACATCTGCAATATCACCAAGCAAAATTGGAATAGATTTATTCATACCAACAACTATATCCTTCACATCTTCTATGGAAGTTATATATCCCAATCCCCTTATCATATATCCCATTGAATTCATTTCAAATAAGCTGCCTCCAACATCTCTGTTGTTATTCATAACAGCTTTGCTAACATCCATAAGGGGAATGTTATAGTAAATAAGTTTATGAGGATCAATAGTAACCTGGTACTGTTTCTGAAATCCACCGAATGAGGCAACTTCACTAACACCCTGCACATTTTGCAAAGCAAATTTTACATACCAGTCTTGTACAGCCCGTAATTCACCTAAATCGTAATTATCACCTTTAAGTGTGTACCAAAAAATATGGCCTACACCCGTTCCATCAGGGCCAAGCGTGGGAGTTATACCTTGTGGTAAAAGTTTTTGTGCGTAGTTAAGTCGTTCCAACACTCTGGTACGTGCCCAATAAATATCCGCATCATCATCGAATATCACAAAAATAAAACTCATACCAAACATAGACGCAGCACGGATAGTTTTTACTTTTGGAATTCCTTGTAAATTAGCAACTAGAGGATAGGTAATTTGATTTTCCATGATTTTCGGGTTCCTTCCCATCCATTCGGTATAAACGATAACCTGGTTCTCCGACAAATCAGGAATAGCATCCACAGGCGTTTCATAAATGGAATAAATACCGCCAAGCCCAATTAGCAACACCGAACACCATACCATCAGGCGATTGTTTATAGACCAGTTTATTATTTTTTCAATCATTGCTTATTTAATTATATAAAATGAAACTATTTATCATTCTTTTTATTTGGAAATTTTAAATTCAATTGTTTTAACTGCTTAACTATTGTGGAAGCTACTAAATAATTTCTGTACCATTTATTATCAGCCGGAACTATTACCCAAGGTATCTCAGGGCTGCAACGATTTAATATTTGCTCATATACCTCGATGTAGCTTTTCCATTTTTTTGACGATTTAATATCTTCATCCGAATACTTCCATTTTTTTATCGGGTCTGTAAGCCTTTCCTGTATTCTTTTCTTCTGTTCATTTTCACTTATGTGTAGAAAGAATTTTAGAATAAGCGTTTTGTTATCAAATAAATGATGTTCAAAAGCATTAATGAAATCATAACGCTTTTCAACGAGCTGTCGAGGAAGCGTTTTTTGAATGGTTGGAACCAATATGTCTTCATAATGTGAGCGATTGAAAATTTGTATCATTCCTTTCTCAGGAAGTTTTTGAAAAATACGCCACATATAATCATGTTCCAGTTCCATATCACATGGGGCTTTGAAAGATGTTGCATGAACTCCAAGTGGGTTGACATGGGAAAAGACATTGCGGATGGTACTGTCCTTGCCGGAAGTATCTATGCCCTGAAAAATTATTAAAAGACTGTATGAGTGTGATGCGTAAAACAAATGTTGCAGATTGAATAATTCCCGGTGGAGTTTATTCAATTCACTCTTGTATGCCTCCTTATTAGCTTTTTGCGGAGCTTTGGTATTAATATTTTTAAGTTTTATTTTTTGCATTTGTTTGCTGTTAATTACTGCTAAGCATAAATATTAACTTGTTAAAGTAGTCATCATATTTATTAAATTCTGATTGATATCCAGGTGATGTCTTTTGATCTGCTCTAATGGCGTAAAATAAATATCATTTTTCCTCATTCCTATCATCACATTGCTTTTACCTTCAAGTAGTGCTCCTATGGCTCCATACCCAAATTTGGATGCTAAGATGCGGTCTGCGGCAGAGGGACTTCCTCCCCGTTGTATATGCCCTAAAATACAAACTCCTACATAGTGAGAGGGCATGTACTTTTTAACATCATCAGCTACTTTTAAAGCACCACCGCTTTCATCGCCTTCAGCAACAACAATTATCAAGGAGGATTTATTTCTATTCCAGCCATGCCTAAGAACCTCTTTTAAATTTTTATCATCTGCTTTTGTTTCTGGAACTAAAATGGCTTCAGCACCTCCTGCAAGACCTGCTCCATAAGCTATGTAACCCGAATCCCTACCCATCACTTCCACTACAAAAATACGTTCGTGAGATTGGGCAGTATCTCTTATCTTATCAATTGCCTGCATAGCTGTATTAAGAGCTGTATCATAACCAATACACACATCTGTAGCGAAAATATCATTATCAATTGTTTTTGGAATCCCAATAAAAGAAACGTTATGCTCTTTGGTAAATGTTTTTGCTCCTTCAAATGATCCATCTCCGCCAATTAAGATAATAGCATCAATATTTTCTTTTTTAATTTTTTTATATGCCATTAATCTTCCTTTTTTGGTCTTAAACCTTTCGCTTCTGGAAGATTTAAGTATTGTACCTCCTAACTGAATAATGTTGCTCACGGTGTTTGCATTCATTGGAATAAAATCACCTGAAATCAAACCTTCAAAACCATGTTGAATTCCTACAATTTTTAATTTATTAAAAATTGCTGTTCTTACCACAGCTCTTATACAGGCATTCAATCCGGGAGCATCTCCGCCTGAAGTCATCACTGCTATTTTTCTTATTTTTTGTTTCTTATTCATTATATAGTCAATAAGTTTTCGCAGGTTTTTCCATTCTCAAAACATTCAATATTTCTAAGAGTTGTTTCCGCAATATTTTTTAATGCTGTATCTGTTAAAAATGCCTGATGACTTGTTATAAGAACATTGTTAAATGTCATCAGCCTCGCAATCACATCATCTTGTAAGATTTCTTCGGAACGATCTTCAAAGAACAGAGCAGCTTCTTCTTCATAGACATCCATTCCTAAATGCCCGATTTGTCCCGTTTTAAGAGCTTCTATTACTTCCTTAGTATTAACCAATGCTCCCCGGCTGGTATTAATGAGCATTATGCCCCTTTTCATTTTTGAGATAGAGTTCTTGTCAATCAAATACTTTGTTTCAGGTGTGAAAGGAATATGGAGAGTTATTATATCTGATTCCCTGCATAATGTTTCGCAATCCGTATAAAGCACATCATATTTATTTTTCAACTCAGTGTTTTCAAATTTGTCATGAGCAAGAATATTGCATCCAAACCCGTTCATTATTTTTGCAACCACACTCCCTATTTTTCCAGTGCCGATAATGCCCACCGTTTTCCCGTGCATGTCAAAACCGACTAATCCGTCCAGTGAAAAATTTTGTTCCATAACTCTGTTATGGGCACGTATTAGTTTTCGGTTTAACGCAAGCATCAGGGCAATTGTATGTTCAGCGACCGCATAAGGAGAATATTCCGGAACACGGGCTACTTTTATATTCAGCCTTTTAGCTTCTGCAATATCCACATGGTTATAACCAGCTGAACGAAGTGCAAGAAATTTAACTCCTGCTTTGCTTAAAATTTGCAGCACTGGAGCAGAGGCATCGTCATTTACGAAAATAGAAATAGCCTCATATCCCTGAGCGAGAGATACTGTTTCAACAGTAAGCGGACTGGCGATGTATTTTACTTCGTGTGCTTCCTTGAAAATATTTTCAAGATAAATTTTTTCAAATTTATGAGCACTATAAATTGCTACTTTCATTTAAATAATTTATATCTTTTTTTTCGGGCGTTTATGTTCTTTAACAGGTTTGACCGGATAATTATCAAGAATATCATATACAGCAGGATGCAGGTTGTCTCCTATATAAGAAGGATCATATAAATCCCCTTTAGCGGTTCCGCTCCATACCAGTTTATTCAGTTTTCTGTCTATTATATTTAGTGTAATTGCTCCTTCTGTATATTCCACCTTTTGAGTTACATAAGTAGTATAGTTGTAATTATAGTTGTAGCGGTAATAATAAGAGCCTGGATTTGGATAATAATAGGGGTTGTGGTAATACGAGTTGGAAGGAAAAGTCGTAACAGGCGTGGTAACTGTTTTTTGCTTTTTGGCAGATGTAATAGCTAAGTCAAGAAACACATCCGGTGTATCAATACTTGCCTTATATCCTCTTTCTCCCATACAATGAGTGAAATAGTTGCGGGTATTGTTGCGAATAATCTGGTTGTTGTATTCGCTTTTAGATGTGTCTTTATCCAGTAACCATGCAAATGTTTTATATTTTGTAAAATCAACGCTCCGGTCATAATCGGAAGTGATGTCGGTATATACTCCGCATCCGGCAATAGTCAGGAAAAGAATACCGGTTAAATAGGTCAATAATTTTTTATGTGTTCTCATTTTTTTATGATTTGAATAATTTTTATTGATTTGATCTTTTAAGCACTGCCTGGGCAATTTGTATTGTTATTTCGTTGTTCCATCCTTCCGGCAAGATGATTTCAAAATCGCTTAACCCTAATTTAAAATTGAGAGTAAGCAAACAGGAAATAGCTCCATTGCTGGCAATGTGCTTAAGCTCTCCTATTACATACATTGATTTTACGATTCCATTCAAATGTAGCTCTGCTTCAAAATTTAATTTATGGTCAGGATGCTTTAGGGTATTTACATAGGGTATATTCAGTTTTCCTTTCAGAGTTGCAGGCCCTATGGGTGAATTAAGAAGTTTTGTATTCAATGAATCTGTTGTAGTGCGTAAAGTTGTCGGATAAAGTGTTAATTCGATTTCCGCAGTTTCGTAATTTATTAAGGCAAACAACTGATTGCTATTGGCAATTATTTTAGCATCCATGTACAAGCCAATCACCCCAATACTTCCTTCCTTGGTTTGATATATTTGTTGTGCCTTACCTGAAATGCTCCACAGTAATACCAATGCGCTTATCAATATTGTTTTAGAACTTTTTATCATTTTGTTAATTATGAGATATATTGATTTGTAATTTGTTTTCTGCTTTTACAATATTCTCTATCCCTTTTAAAAGAGCATCGGGATTAAAGGAAATACTATCAATGCCACATTCTACAAGAAATTTTGCGTACTCAGAATAGTCGCTCGGAGCCTGGCCACACAAACCAATCTTTATTCCTGCTGCTTTTGCTTTTTCAATAGACATTTGGATAAGCTGCATCACAGCAGGATCAAACGGACTGAAAATATCACTGAGCAAGGAAGAATCCCGGTCAGCACCTAATGTAAGTTGTGTAAGGTCATTGGAGCCAATGGAGAATCCGTCAAAATGTTTTGCAAATTCTTCAGCTAACAAAGCGTTGCTTGGAATTTCAACCATCATGTATAATTCCAACGAATTTTCTCCTCTTTCCAAGCCATACTCTTTCATAAGGTTGCTTACTTTCTGAGCTTCATCCACAGTCCGACAAAAGGGAATCATCAGTTTTACGTTGGTAAATCCCATTTCTTCTCTCACCAGTTTCATTGCTTTACATTCCATTTCAAAACCTTCCTTATAAAGCGGATGATAATAACGTGAAGCTCCACGGAAACCGATCATCGGGTTTTCTTCATTCGGTTCAAATTGTTTACCGCCAATGAGATTAGCATACTCATTGGATTTAAAATCGCTCATGCGGACAATCACATCCTTCGGATAAAAGGCTGCTGCAATAACTGCCGTAGCCTCTGCCAACCGATGGATGAAATAATCTTTTTTATCGGGATAAGCGTGAGTGCGTTTTTCTATCAACTCCTTAACTTTCGGATCAGCTAATTTTTCAAAATGATGTAATGCCATTGGATGAATACCGATGGCGTTATTGATAATGAACTCCATCCTCATCAGTCCAACTCCATCATTGGGAAGAAAGGAATACTTAAATGCCTGTTCAGGATGGCCTAAAATGAGCATTGCTTTGGTATCCGGCATTTCAATATGGCTGATGTCGGTTATTTTTTCTTCCCACTCCAGTTTTCCTTCATACGCATAACCGGTATCACCCTCCGCAGCAGAAACAGTAATTATCTGCCCGTCTTGAATTGTAGTTGTAGCATTGCCAGCGCCAACAATAGCTATTGCACCCAACTCCCGTGCAACGATAGCAGCATGAGAAGTTCTTCCGCCCTGGTTGGTTATAATAGCCGCTGCTTTTTTTAATACCGGATCCCAATCAGGATCGGTACGTTCAGTAACTAATATTTCCCCCTCATTTAATTTTGAAATTTCAGACGGAGAATGAAGTATTCTTGCCTTACCCGATGCAATACGGTTTCCAAGTCCGACACCTTTACAAAGTACTGTGCCTTTTTCTTTTAAAGTATATTGCTTGAATAATTTTTTGTTTTTATTGCTGTGAACAGTCTCCGGCCTAGCTTGTACTATGTATAGTTTTCCATTTTCTCCGTCCTTTGCCCATTCAATATCCATGTGGCATTTGTAATGCTCCTGTATTTTACAGGCCCAATCAGCCAACTGAACAACTTCATTATCCTCCAAAACAAACTGTTCTTGCTTTTCAATGGGGGTATCTAAATTTATTACTGCATCTTCCGGTTTTAAAATTTCATTCTCACCCTTTGCTGAGTAAATCATGGTTTTCATTTTGCTGCCCAGTGTGTGAGAAATAATCGGTTGATTAGCCTTGCCCAACAAAGGCTTAAAAACAAGGAATTCATCTGTATTTACAATTCCCTGAACCACATTTTCGCCCAATCCCCATGCTCCCGAAACCAATACTACATTTTCAAAACCTGAATCGGGATCCATTGTAAACATCACCCCTGAACTGGCTGAATCAGACCGAACCATTACCTGCACACCAATGGACAAAGCGACTTTCATGTGTTCAAAGCCATTGTCAACCCTGTATTTGATTGCTCTGTCGGTAAAAAGAGAAGCATAACAACGCTGACATGCCTTTATTAAATTTTCTTCCCCTTTAACATTCAGGTATGTTTCCTGCTGACCTGCAAAACTTGCATTTGGCAAGTCTTCTGCTGTCGCACTACTACGAACTGCAAGAGAAATGGGGTTGCCTGAACGCTCACGTAATTGTTTATACGCTATGATAATTTCATCTTTTAATTCTTTCGGAAAGGATGCTTCAAGCAAAAACTTTCTTGCTTTAGAACCAATGTCAGACAGGTTATTAAATGTTTTACTATCAAGTTGCGAAAGCAAACTACTCAGTTGTGGAACGATTTTATTATGCTCCAGGAAATTCCAATATCCCTCAGATGTAACAGCAAATCCATCGGGTACAATGATCCCTTTCGGAGATAAAGTGCAGAACATTTCGCCAAGAGAAGCATTTTTTCCTCCAACAAGCGGCAGGTCTTTAAGGCGTATTTCTGAAAAGTTTTTTATTAATTTCATTTTATTTTATTTTTATTTTTAATAATTGTGCATTCACTGCCACCACAATGGTGCTCAAACTCATCAATACCGCTCCAAGTGCCGGACTGAGCATTATGTTCCATTTATACAAAACGCCCGCTGCAAGTGGAATGGCTAAAATGTTGTAACCTGCTGCCCACCATAAATTTTGTATCATTTTGTTGTAAGTGGCTCTACCGAATAAAATCAGGTTTGCAATGTCTTTCGGATTGGAGTTCACCAAAATGATATCAGCTGTTTCTGCGGCTACATCAGTCCCTGAACCCACTGCAATACCCACATCTGCCTGCGCCAGGGCAGGAGCGTCATTCACACCGTCACCTGTCATGGCAACAAACTCACCTTTTTTCTGCAACTCTGCAACTTTCTCTAATTTATTATGAGGTAACACGTTCGCTAAAAAACCATCCATCTGTAATTCTTCGCTTACTTTTTTTGCTACCCGTTCGTTATCGCCTGTGAGTAGTAAATTTTTTATTCCTTTTCCTTTGAGTAGTTGGATGGCTTCAAATGACTCTTCTCTGATTTGATCAGAAAATGTAAAGTATCCTGCATTCACATTATCTATTAGAATATAAACCACTGTGTTCGTTAATTCATCGGCTGTTTTTGAAACACTGAAGTTCTGTTCTTTCAGATAGTTAGGGCCAACCACTTTGATTTCTTTACCTTCTACAGTTCCTTCCAATCCTTTGCCTGGCAGGTAAGTGAATTTCTCTGATTTAGGGATATTAACACCCAACTCCCTTGCTTTTCTAATTAGACCGTTGGCAATATAATGTTCGGAATGTTGTTCAATGCCCGATGCTAACCGAAGCAATTCTTTTTCATTATATTGATTGTTGAGAACAATGATTTCCTGCAACTCATGTGAGCCTTTTGTAAGTGTTCCTGTTTTGTCAAAAATGATAGTTGTAATTAGCCGGGCATTTTCAAAGGCAGTTCTATTTCTAATAAGGAGCCCTTTTTGTGCTGCAATAGATGTGGAAATTGCCACTACCAAAGGAACGGCTAATCCCAAAGCGTGCGGGCAGGAAATGACCATTACAGTTACCATTCTTTCCAAAGCAAATACAAAAGGAAATCCTAATAGCAACCATACAACAAGTGTGAGTGCACCGCCTCCCAAAGCAACAAACGTTAACACTTTTGCTGCACGGTCGGCAAAATTTTGTGTTTTTGATTTTATCTTTTGGGCATCTTCTACCAGCTTCACTACTTTGTTAAGGTAGCTGTCCTTACCTGTGCTTACCACTTTTATTGTTAAAGAGCCATTGCCGTTTATAGAACTACCAATTACTTTATTATCTTTTTCTTTTTTTACAGGCATGCTTTCTCCGGTAAGCATGCTCTCGTCCACATAACTTTCCCCTTCCAATACAAAGCCGTCAACCGGAATTTTCTCTCCCGGTTTTACCATTACTACATCGTCTTTTTTTAACCGATCTACTGCAACTTCTTCAACCTTTTCATTTATGATAAGATGAGCAGTGGATGGCATCATTTTGACCAATAATTCTAACGAACGGGAAGCACCCATTACTGATTTCATTTCAAAATAATGCCCAATTAACATGATGTCAATTAAGGTGGCCATTTCCCAATAAAAATCCATCCCGTCCAAACCGAATGTAATAGCAACACTATATGCCCATGCAACAGAAATAGCCACCCCAATCAGGGTCATCATGCCAATGGCTTTATCCTTCAGTTCATCGATCCCTCCTTTTAAGAATGGATAGCCGCCATAAAAGAAAATAAACGTGGAGAGAATGAACAAAACATATTTGTCTCCTGGAAAACTAAGCGAAAAACCCAACCATTGCTGTATCATGTGCGATAAAGCCAACACAGGTATTGTTACAATGCAACATACTACGAACCGTTTCCAAAAGTCGGAAACGGAATGCCCTGCATGTTTATCATGTCCATCGTGATTTTGTCCAGAGTGTTGGTCGTGGTGTTGCTCTTCTTTGTGATGAAGAGGCTTTAGTTGGTCTTTATCGTGTTGATGCTCCATTCTTGTACTTTTTATTTTGGCAACTGTTTTCCGGTTTTTATTTTAGGAGAATTCGAAGCCGACTTCTTTGTTTTTTGTATTGAAAACTTCTCCTTTTTTTCATTAGCCTTCTTCACAATTTTTTTTATGGATTTCTTAACGGCCTTTTCAATTTTATCAGTCAGATCGGCTTTGTTCACGAGCAGCACCTTTTTAAATGCGACAAGAATTTTTTCTTTCAGCGCTTTTTGATCTTTTTTTTTCATGATGTTTTATTTTTAGGTTTATATTTTGGTTTTATTTGTGTGCGCATTTAATTTGACTTCATTCCTCAGTAACATGTGTTCCTTAAGTTTTATATACAGGTATCTCATTAAAACCTTGTGCTTCTTTTTCTTCCAATAAAAAATCTTTTACTGATATAAGAATAGCTTTATGCGAAGTAAAAAGCTCCCTGTTAAAATTAATGACCGTTGTAATATCCAAATCTTCAATATTTCCATCTTGCGCTTCTTTGTAAAAATTATTAAGAGCGGAACTATAGTTATCCTGTATGGTGGTAAATATGCTTTGAAGCTTTTCAAAATCAGGCTTTGTTTCTTGTTCCATGAGTGTATTTAATTGCTTGTATAATTCTTCGGTTTCTCCCTTTTGTTGTGTAAACAAATTGAACTTAATATCGGTAGATGACCGTCTAAGGTTGGCGATATTGCTTCCTATACCCTTCATGCTTTTTACAGCATGCATAGAGCTGCGTGCTGCTGAAATCAATTGACTAAGTGAAGCATTCTGTTCTTCCTTCACTTTTGTTCGTAGAGATAAATAAAACGATTGCAACTCGCCCTGCAACTGTTTCAGAAATTCATATTTTTCTTCCATTGTTTTTGAAAAATATTTTCTTTTCTCATTGATGGCTTTAAAAACAGGATGTTCACATAGTGGCTTTGTATCGATATCAAACAAAGCAAGATTGTAAAGCATAGAGTTATGAATAAAATATTCTGTTTCTTTTTTAAATAAATCCAAAGCTGTTTCAGGTTCGTTCGTATCGGCATTACCAATAAAGGCAGCAGCTGAACCATCCGTATCTTTAAAAAACTTTTCGAGGAACTTTGCAAATGGTTCAAGAAAGGGAAGAAAGATAATTACGCTGGCTAAATTAATCAGGGTTGAAAAGGTAACCAAACCAATAAGCGGGTCAATGATTCCAAAAACATCAGTTATCATAAGCAAAATCGGTTTTAATAAGGCGAAAGCTAATACCGTAAGAAAAATATTAAAAAATAAATTACCAAGTGCCACCCGTTTTTTTGAAGCGGTGCCCCCTAAAGAAGCAACCAATATTTTAATGGTAGTACCTGTCTCAGATCCGAGCACTATGGCAGCTGCTGCCGGGAAAGTGATAGCGCCTGCATGAAGTGCGCTGAGTGTAATAGCCATAGTTACTGAGCTTGACTGCACAAGCGAAGTGATGATAAACCCGATAATCAGAAAAACTACCATTGACATCTCGGCATATTTTGAAAAGTCAAATGCCTTCACCTGGCCTTCCATAGCCATTTTCATAAATGAAAGCCCAATGAACAACAAACCAAAGCCGAAAAGAAAATAGGCAATATATTTTACGGTTTTTCGGTTCCCAAAAAGAATAAGAAGTAAACCACCTGCGAAAACTGCCGGGTAAGCCGCTATTTCTATATCCACCTTAAAACCAAGTGTGGCAACCAACCAACTATCCAGCGTGGTACCCAGGTTGGCACCGAGAATTATTGCCATTGCATTTTTCATGGAGAACACTCCTGCACCCACAAATGCAAGCACCATTAATGAAACCATTGAGCTGCTTTGAAGTATTGCTGTTACTACCGTACCGCCTGTAACTGCACCTATTCTGTTTTTGGTAGTGCGCTGAAGAAAGAGCTTGAAATTTCTGCCTGAAAGATTTTTCAGCGATTCCTCAAGCAAATACATGGCAAACAGGAACAAACCGATTCCGGCAAAAAGTTTAAATATGAGGGTCCACATAGTCATTAATTTTGTTGTTCCATTTTAATCTGTTTTTATTTCAACAGCAATTGTTTTTTACCTGTTTTGAAGGGCATTTTACAGTTCCATAAGAACAATAAACACAACAATCGCCTACCTTCGGTTTTAATATTTTTTTACAATTTTCACACTCATAAAAATACTGGCAGGCATCTGTTGGCATTGTTTCTGTTTTTTTATGACCACAGTGGGGGCAAGTAATTACAGATTGAAGACCAACTATCTCTTCATCCATTATTGCATCGGCTATTAATTCAGTAATATCAATTTCATTCGATGAATGGGGAATCGTATTGCACGTAACAATTCTATCAACTCCGGATTTTTTCAATTCTTCAAAAGCATTTCCTGAAAATACCGCATGAACGCCAATACATACTGGCGCTCTCATTCCTGCATTTTTGAGATGGCTAACTGTTTCAATCATCGTTCGGGCAGTTGAAATAATATCATCTACTAAAACAGGCGTATGATTCTTAAATTTTTCTACCTGTGGAACAGAAACTGTTACGTCATGGTCACCTAATCTTGTTTTTTCAAGGACAATAAAAGGAGCATTCGCATTTTTTGCGACTTCCGAAACCCACTGTTCGCTTTCTGCATCAGGCCCTATCAATAAAGGATTAGTAATATGCTCACTTATATATGCAGAGATGAGTGATGAAGCGTGTATCACTTTGCAGGGGATTGAATAAATTTCCGACATGGAATGCCTGCGATGTAAATGTGGATCAATGGTGATGAGTGTATCAGCAAATCCTGAGATTAGTGATGCGAAGTATTCAGAAGTTACACCTTCGCCCTCATTAAAAACTTTATCCTGGCGCATATAGGAAAGATAGGGGGCGACAAGGCAGGTACAATCTGCTCCCAATGATTTTAATGTTTTTGAAAGAAAATACAGAGGCAACAATTTTTCATCGGGATGTGCCAATGTGCATACCATAATGGTTTTCCTGCTCTTTACTTCACTTAGAACACGTACATAAGTTTCTCCATCAGGAAATTGTCGGATAACTGTTTCGCCTAAATCAGCTTGTATCGCTTTGGCAATGCTTTTTGCCAAAACTTCATTTCCGGGTAATGCAAATACAATAGGTTTCATTTATTCTATGCTTATGATATTGTTATTACTTTTCATATAATCTATTGCATACTCCAGTTCCCCTTTTGCTTCAGCGTACACAATAAATAATTCATCGCCTTTACTAATTTTTTTACCAAGTGGAGAAAGAAATAGAATACCTGCTGATGGCGATTTGGGCGCACCTGCCAGTTTCGCAACAAGTGCCAGCTTTCGATTATCAATGGATTTTACGATTCCTTCTCTTTCCGATAATATCTCCTGCTTGTGTATTGCGTATTGAGGTTCTCTGAATCCTCCCTGCTTTTCGCAAATAGCCAGAAATTTTGCCAATGCTTTTCCTGTTTCAAGAATTTCTTTTGCTGTTTGATTTCCTGTTCCGACTGCATACTTTCCAGATAATTCAAGCAGCATACCTGCTAATACAATTGCTCTTTCTTTCAAGTCCAGTGGTGCGACTTTTTCATTTCTTAGCACAGATAATACATCCATTGCTTCCAGGGAAGGCCCAATACCTCTGCCTACTGGTTGAGAACCATCTGTTAGTATTACTTTCACCTGCAATCCAATCTCTTTACCAACTACTTCAAAGTGAGATTGAAGTTGTTTTGCCTCATCAGTGGATCTTACCTTAGCAGTTTCTCCAACAGGAATATCAATTACCACATGAGTTGCGCCAGCTGCTGCTTTTTTTGATAAAACAGATGCGATCATCTGCCCTTCGCTGTCCACATCCAATGATTTTTCCACCGAAATAAGAATGTCATCTGCCGGGCTTAACTTTACTGCTCCACCCCAAACAATACAACCGTTTTCCTTTCCAACTACTTGTTTTATTTCATCCAGTCCAAGATTTACACGAGTCATTGTTTCCATTGTATCTGCCGTTCCGGCAGGAGAAGTAATTGCTCTTGAAGATGTTTTGGGAATAGTTAATCCGGCTGCTGCAACAATACTCACCACAATAGGTGTAGTACGGTTGCCGGGAAGCCCACCTACGCAATGTTTGTCAAAAATCATCGGATTGTTCCATTTTATTTTTTGCCCGCTGTTAATCATTGCCTTTGTTAAACCGATTATTTCATTCAGTGAAAGATTGTTGCCTGAACAGCCTGAAATAAAAGCTGCCAGCTCGATATTAGAGTATCTGCCTGCAACTATATCTGCGATAATTTCATTAAACGCTTGCTCTGTTAATTCTTTGTGGTACATCTTTGCCCTTACGTAACTCAGAGAACTAAGGTGCTTTAAATGAGAAAACGTTAAACAGTCTCCCTCTTTTACTGCCAGCCTTTTCATGGCTTCCATTGATAAGCCCGCTTCTTCATGATCCAGTAATTCAGAATGAACGACATTTAAGGTTGCAATTATACTTCTATCGTTATGATGAACCACTATTCGGGTTAATGCAGTAAATCCTTCGGATTGGCAGATATGGCAATCAGCTCTCATATAAACGATGTTCTCCCGGTATGTGTCTATACCGATATTTTTTGCTCTTAATTGATGTATGTGATGGCTATTCATTGATTTTAATTATTTCATTTAAAGAAGGAATTTCACAATCCCATCCATACACATCTTTAATTTTTACCCGCAGCGCATCAGCAGATTGAGGTTCACCATGCACAATAAAAATATGTTCAGGTTTCTTTTTTAATCCGCTCATCCAGTCAATTAATCCTTTCTGATCTGTGTGTGCAGAAAGGCCTTCTACATTTTCAATTTTAGCTTTAACCGGAAAAAATTTTCCATAAAGTTTGACTTCTTTTGCTCCTTCCAGTAATGCTCGTCCTCTCGTGCCTTCAGCTTGGTATCCAACTAACAATATAGTTGCGGAAGGTTGACCAAGATATTGCACAAAATAAGTAAGTACCCGTCCACCGGAAGCCATACCACTTGCTGCAATAATAATTTTAGGAATCCCGGATGCGGCAAGCTTATAGGTTTCCTGTATAGTTCGTATTTGCTTTATGTCTTTTAACATTTCCTTACAGTCATCCATTGGAAGTTTATGCCAGGAGGGGTATTGCGCAAAAACATCCAGAACAGTTGTTCCCATTGGACTATCCATATAGATAGGGAGGTTTGGAATAGCTCTTTTTTTTATTAACTTCCATAACAAATACATTAGCATTTGAATACGCTCAACTGCAAAACCGGGAATGATAATAGTTCCTTGCTTTTTGGCGGCAGTATTGATTATCTCTATCAGGTTCTCTTCTGAATGTTCCGGATGAAGACGATCTCCATAAGTGGATTCAATAAAGAGTACATCTGCCACTTCTGGTTTTTGAGGAGGATACATTAATAAATCATTTCCCCTTCCAATATCTCCTGAGAAAACTAAAATTTTATTTTGGATTTTTAATTCTATAAATGTTGCCCCGATGATATGGCTATTGTATTTAAAACGGCAGAATATTTCCTTATCGATTTCAATCCATTTATCAAGTGGTTTCGGACGGAAAAGGGGCAGTGTTTTTTTAACATCTTTCGTATCGTACAAAGGTTTGGCTGGCTTGTGTTTGGAAAATCCTTCCGCATTGGCTCTCTCTGCATCTTCTTCCTGAATTCTTGCACTGTCTTCTAAAATGACTTTTGCTATATCAAGTGTAGGCTCTGTTCCCCAAATCTCTCCTGAAAAACCTTCGCCAACTAATCTCGGTAGATAACCGACATGATCAAGATGACCGTGTGTAAGCAATACCATGTCAATCTTTGCCACATTAAAAGGAAGTGGCTCCCAATTCAGTAAACGAAGTTTTTTTAATCCCTGGAACATACCGCAATCCACCAGGATATTTTTATCATTGGTTTGGATAAGGTACTTTGATCCTGTTACGGTTTCTACTGCACCTAAAAACTGAATCTTTATATTATTTTTCATGTATATTTTTTTAAAAATGTTTCTTTGTATCCTTTAACATACTTTTTACGCACCATTTGGAATAGCTTTTGCCAAGCAGGAATCCAAGAAATTTCCCTTTTGGCTTAGTGTAATAAATGCCGAGTTGAGCCTGTGTTTTACCATTTTCGTAAGGGCTGAGAACGAGATACATTTCAAACCAGTCAATCACAATCATTTTTGCATCGCCAACTGTTCCCCAAACTTTCTCCTTTCCTTCCACCCATTTGCTAACTTCAACTGTGAAGTCCATTTTCATTCCTACAACCTTTCCTGTCCATCTGTATTTAGTGCCTAATCCGGTCTTGTGATCTGATAACCATTCAATCTTTAATTTACTTCCTGCCATTGCTCCGCTACTCTCCGTCATGTGCCTGCCGGTATTTCTGATGTCATCCATA
Source organism: Bacteroidia bacterium (assembly GCA_030654175.1). Lineage (GTDB taxonomy): Bacteria > Bacteroidota > Bacteroidia > 2-12-FULL-35-15 > 2-12-FULL-35-15 > 2-12-FULL-35-15. The sequence continues at coordinate 20,052 of JAURXZ010000006.1, read as the reverse complement.
AAAGCAAATACATCTTCAGGTTTCCCGTTGATTATCATTGTTCTTTCAAAATGCCTGATTTTCCCGTTTTTTACAGTTTCATTTTTTGCAACTTTACTTATTGTTTCCTGTGCAAATAATGCAGGGGTTATAACTGCTAACAAGACTATCAGATAATTTTTCATTTCTATTATTGTTGTGTAATTTTTAATTTCTTTCCTACCTGGATAATTATCAACGAAACAACACTTGCCCCCACTGAAATAAGCCAATCACTTGCTGACATTTCATAAAGAGACAATACTTTCCTGACAGGTTCAATGGCATACATCCCAAGTAAAATAACTACGGAAAGAGCTATTGCACCCCATACATATTTATTTCTGAATACTTCTGATTTAAAAAAAGAAGATTTGTTGCTTCCCATATTCAGAACATGAAGAAGCTGGGAAAAAATAAGCGTGAAGAATAGAATGTTGTTGCAAAGCTCAGGGTTCCATAATTCTGTTTTATGCACTGTAAAATGACTAATGAAGACTGCACCTACGCTAACTGCACCAATAATAAACGAATAAAAGAAAATGCTAATCCATCTTTTCCTGTCAATAATAGGTTCATTCATGTTTCTCGGTGGCCTCTGCATAATATCAGCACTGCCTTCAGTTACCCCCAATGCAAGGGCTGGCAGCACATCCGTAATGAGGTTGATGAAAAGAATCTGGAGTGCGAATAACTGAAAATGCAAGTTGAATACAGAGGCAGTAGCAATCACTATTAATTCACTCAGGTTACAGGATAGCAGAAAAATGACGAACTTCCTTATGTTATCAAAGATGATGCGCCCCTGTTTAATAGCTATTACAATGGATGAAAAAGAATCATCTTTTAATACCATGTCAGCCACTTCCTGAGATACCTGTGTCCCCCTCAATCCCATTGCAATACCTATATCTGCTTTTTTCAATGCTGGAGCATCGTTTACTCCATCGCCCGTCATTCCTACAATATATTTTCTTTCCTGTAAAACAGCTACGAGATCCAGCTTTTGTTTAGGACTTACCCGTGCAAATATTTTGGTATCCAGCCAATTTGATTTTTCCTGTTCTGTTAAGTGTTCGTAATCCCCCATTTCTTTTCCGACCATTGCTTTAATATTATTATTGTCAGCAATTCCCAATTTCAATGCAATATTTTTTGCTGTGGCAGGATGATCCCCGGTTATCATGATCACATTAATGCCTGCGCTCTTACATTCTTCAATGGCAGCGAAAACTTCCTCTCTTGGCGGATCAATCATTCCAAACAGCCCGACAAATACAAGGTTTTCAGTCATGTTTCCTTCCTTTGGAGCATTGGGTTTATATGCTCCTGCAATTACCCTTAAGCCTGAATTGGCCAGCTCCTCCGCTTTTTGCATCCAATGCTCTCTTTTTTCAGCATTAAGTTCTGTGATGCCTTCTTTTTCTACAACACGATCACAACGCTTTAATAATTCCTCAGAGGCTCCTTTTGCATAGATTGTAAGATCATTTGCGGTCTGATGAAGCGTAGCCATTATCTTAGTTTCGGAAGAAAAAGGTTCTTCTTTGATTTTTGGAAATTTGCTTCGGCAATCCTGAATATTAAAATTGCTTTTTAAAGCAAATTTGAGCAATCCGGTTTCAAGTGGATCTCCGATTTCTTTAACATTACCATTGCTGTTTTGTAATTCTGCGGTATTACATAAAACGGCTATGCGGTTGATAATTTCCACCGCTTCTGCATTATCAGCCGGAGTAACTATTTTATTTACTTCTATTTTATTTTGTGTAAGTGTCCCTGTTTTATCCGTGCAAATCACATTAGTTCCGCCCAGCGTTTCAACAGCTGAAAGTTTTTTTACAATTACATTGTATTTTGCCATTTTCATCATTCCTTGAGCCAAAGCCATTGTTGCAACAATGGGCAATCCTTCCGGTATGGCTGCAACAGCAAGCGCAATAGAAGTTTCAAGCATTTCAAGTAATTTTTGCCCATTCAGAAGTCCGGCAACAAAAATTACCACTACTAATCCTACCGTTATCCAAATCAATTTTTTGCTGAAATCTTCCAGCTTTTTTTCGAGTGGTGTAGCCGCTTGTTCTGCCGATTGCACCATTTGCGCAATCTTTCCAAGCTCCGTATCCATACCGGTATCCGTTACTACCATATAGCCATTTCCTTTTGTTGAATAAGTGCCTTTGTACAGCATATTATTTCGTTCGGCAAGTGTGGTATCAGCCTTTATTTTTTTAATTTGCTTTTCCACTGGTACAGATTCACCCGTTAATGCTGATTCATCAATCTGCATCTGTGTAGCATTAAAAATTCGCCCGTCAGCCGGAACCATATCACCGGCTTCAATATAAATGACATCCCCCGGAACAATATCTTCGGCATTTATTTCCTCCAGTTTTTTGTCCCGAAGAACTTTGGCAGGTACGGCAGATAATTTTTTCAACTCATTCATGGAACGTTCTGCCTGATATTCCATGTAAAAACCAATGAGCGCATTAATGAGTATCACCGCAAGAATGGCAATCCCATCCAGCCATTCGCCAAAATAAAAGGATAGTCCGGCTGCAAAGGCAAGAAGCCATACAATAGGACTTTTAAACTGGCTCAGGAAAATAAGCCATACATTTTTGCCCTTTTTCGCCTCAATTTTATTTGCACCATATTCTTTAAAACGTTTCTGCGCCTCTGATGCAGATAACCCGGTTGTGCCATCAGATTGTAGCGCAGAAATCACTGTTTCAGGTTCAACTGAATATGGAGTGATATTTAATTTAATGTTTCCCATTTTTTATTAATTGATTACAAAGTTGACGGCCTTCTTCAAGTATTAATTTAATACGTGAAGGTTTTATCCCAATAGTGTTTAAATGATTTTCGTTATCACAGATTTCTTTGCATAGCACTACCTTGTTTTCCAATAATTGTTGTTTTTCAATTTTTGTAAGCGTAGTGAGGCAGGTAACAGGATATAGTCCCAGTGCATCAATCTGTTCTTTTAAACTGTTTTTTTTCGGAAAGTCCCATCCAAGCAGATTAAGTCCGGCACAAGTTCCATACTGAATTGCATCACTTGTAAACCGTGTATTTGTTACTACCCATCCCTGGTGAAATTTAGTACCGTGACCGGGAAGCAGAACCCATGCAGCTTCCACATCTTTAAAGCGAGCCTGTATATATAATGGAATTTTTACATCGCTTATCGTTCCAGGTTGGTTATGGTATTTACATTCAATCATAAAATGGTGATGGTCTTTCTCAGCAATCACATCAATTTCATGGTTTACACATTTACCTTTAACAATTTCACCCACCTTAACGGAATACCCCTGATGTTTAAGGATCTCACCTATAAATCTTTCAAATGGATAACCTGACGGCCCTAACTCCATAATACCTCTCTTAAGATGATACTTTGCCGCAAGTGGGCTTGAAGTACTTTTAAGCAGATTAAATGCAATACGATAGATTTTTTTAGTTGAAATACCACCGTATAGTTTTGGCTGTATTTCATCCACAATTGATTCCGCAAGTTCCTCAGAAGCTCCTGCATTCAATAAAGACCGCTCCAGCTTTTCAGGAGAAAAGGGCGCTTGTATTCCGCTTGCCTTTGTTACAACTATTTTATTGTTTTTTCTCATTTAACAGATATACGATTATGTTCTGTAAACTTATTTACACAGGTTGAAATGCAGCTTACAAAAGAATGATTAATGTTTATAAAGTAATGTGAACTATTCCCTTGCTTTTCATATTGAATGACAGAACCATTTTTCATTATTATCAAATGTCTTGAAGTTTCCGGTTGGGTTAATCCAAGATGTTCTTGAATCTCTTTTACTGACATCTTTATGTTTTTTTTACTACTGAGCAGATTAAGAATTTGGATACGAACAGGATGACCCAATGCCTTAATAATTTCAGAAACTTTGATAATAGATTCGTTTATCGATTTCATGTTTGAGTATTTGAATATTTTAGTATGCAAATATTCAGATACTCAAATATTAAGCCTATGACTTTTATTAGGAAAAAAGCTGATTTTTGTCAGTTCTATGTAGAATTGAGTACCCAAAGTGCCCCCTCATCCGCATAACATAAAAATCAACATCATATTTTCAAGATTTTTTGTTAGAGTAATGGTTAGTTTCAATCAACAAAGAAAAACAACTAAAGACCAGCAAGTGTTGTAAAATATTTGTAATAAATTACATCATTCACACATTAAGTTTTCGTTTCCAAAAATTAGAATCAATATCATTTTATTGTCTCTTTAACTTCCCCGCAATTGAGCATTTCATCACCGAAATATGGATTTTTTATTTCTTCAATTTCGCTGATCCAATGGCCGCCATTGTTGTTATTCGCCATTGGACAAAACTCATAGTATAAAGTTTTTTCACTACCAAAAGATTTAATCAGGTTATAAATACTTTTAGAAAGGGAGTTGAGATGTCCACGCTGATGGTCTATGTCATCGTTGTCGATGATATGATTTGCATCCTCCCTAATTTTCCCAATTTGAGCATTGAAAACCGGCTTTTGTTCAGTGGTCAGTTTTAGGGTATCAATAGTGGCAATCGCATCTAGCATTCTCTTCGCTCCGGCTTTCGCTTCAACACTATTTGAAGCTACCATACCGTTTTTAAGATGGATGTAATGTTCTACCATTTGATTAAATTGTGCAGCAACCGTTGCATCAATATCTTCGAAGGTTGCAATGTTTGTTGTTTCTGTTACCTCCTCATGTTGTTCGTGTGTTTCTTTATTTTCTTTGCTTGAATTATTACCGCATGACCATAGTAATAAACTTAAGGCAATTATTTTTAAATTCTTCATAGATATTTTTTTTATTGAATGATTATTTTTTTATGAATTATTCGTTGTCCATCATAGATATTCGCTGTATAAAAACCTTTGCTCCAATGAGAAACATCTATACTGGAATCTGATGTATTTATAACAGATTGAAAAATCAATCTGCCAGTCTGATCGTAAACAACAATACTAAGCTGCTTAATAGTTGAAACATCCTTAATCTTGAAATGTATTTTTTCAGTAGCAGGATTAGGATAAACAACTAAAGCATCGTTCTCTGAATCGATCTCTGTTATTCCAACGGTACTTGGGATCACAACAAACTGTCCCATCATACCATCATCTTCGTGCATTAAAATATGACAATGGTACATGAACGGAATAATTGTGTCTGCGAAATCTTCAAACTTAGTAATGAACATTACTGAATCCCCTGGAGGTATAAACACAACATCTTTTCTCCCGCTTTCTTCCGGCCCTGGAGGGTTTCCATTTCTATCAATTACAAAAAATTGAACATCGTGAATGTGGAAAGGGTGCGCTACCATTGTTTCGTTTACCAGTTTCCAAATTTCAATGTTATTTAGTGGAATTTGATAATCAATGCGCATCATGTTGAAAGTGCTATCGTTAAAATAGAATGGCCCATCCATTACCATTAAGCTATCCGCAGTAAAACGAATGGTTCGTGTTACGTTTGCCATGCCGGCAGTATAGGGTGAATTGGTTGTAAGTGTAGTTGGTATTGTTGTAACAGGGTTAAGCGTTTGAGGAACAACATTGATTTGCATAATGTTAAAATCAATTCCGTTCAAAGGACTATCCATTGACGGGCCTCCTGGCATTGGCATGGTTGGCCCGCCTTGTATTCCCATCGAAAATTCTGAAGCATAACTCATTAAATAAAGAGTTTGCCCGTTCATTCCTGTCAGGTCTAACAATATTTCAGCACGTTCTCCCGGAGCTAAACGAACTCTGGTAGTTAAATAAGGATTATCGAGTAAACCACCATCAGAAGCAATTTGATAAAACTGTTTATTGCCGGTGAAACCAAAATTGAATGCTCGTTCACCTGAAGCATTCAGAATACGCATCCTTACAACCTGTGCAGGAAAATTACCATAAACAGAATTGCCCCCATAATTTGCTCTTGCACCATTTACTAACAGGGTGCTGTCTTGCATACCAAGTGGCATTGCCTGATTGCTTGAATCATATTGTTGGCATTGCACCACTAATGGAAAATCATCAACACCATATTTTCTTGGCAAGGTTAAAGCTGCTTCAATCGGATCTCTCACAATGATTAATCCTGCCGCTCCCTTTATGGCTTGTTCAGCAGTTTTCATTTCGGGATGCGGATGATACCAATAAGTAGCCGCATTATCCATTACCGTAAACTGAGGATTCCAACTTGCACTTGGTAAAATTGGTGTATGTGGCCCGCCATCCCATTTTGATGGAAGATGTATTCCGTGCCAATGCACTGTTGTTGTATCACCAATTTGATTATTTACCGTAATGTTTACATTGGTTCCTTTATTGAAAATAAGGGTTGGTCCTAAATATTGGTATTGGTTAAAACCGAAGGTGTGAGAGATATTTCCTGTTGGAAAAAACTGTACACTATCCTCGTGCATATTTAGGGTATAGCTTGGTCCAACAAGAGTATCAGGAATAGCTAATTGAGTTTGTGCAAAAACATTCAAGTTTAATGCGGTCAAACATATTATAATTACTTTTTTCATTTTTAAAGTATTTGATTCCGTTGTAAAAACAGAAAATGTTTATTCAATTATAACTTTTCTAATTTCAGTAGCTTGTTCACCAACCACTCTTATTAAATAGGTTCCCTTTGCAATACCCGAAACATTTATTGTTTGTATTGATTCCCCTTGCAACATACCTTCATTTTTTGAACGGATTAATTTTCCGGTTAAATCAGTTACTTCAATAATGATTTGTTGTGAAAATTTCAGGTTAAGATTCAGGGAAATGCTTTCAGTTGATGGATTAGGATATACAACCATATTATTTAAAAACGAATCGTATTTTTCAATCCCTGTTACAGATCCCGAAAAGGCAAGATTATCTACCCATAAATAATCGTTATTTGTTGGAACGCTTCCACTTGCTTTTAAAACAATAATACAGGTATCAGGGTTATTCCCGTCTGTATATGTAAATGGGAGTGTAAAATTAGCCCAACTCATTGCCATGCCTGATAATGTTTGATTTGCAGTTGCAACAGTTACTCTTTGGTTTAACCCGGTATCCCAGCGGGTTAATGTAACCTGTAACGAGCCTTGACTACTTCCATAAATCATGTGTTGCCATTTCCCTGTAAAATTTGCCGGACTTTGGCTAAAGGCAAAACCTGATTTTGGCATCATGGTTATAGAATCTAATACACCACTTACCGCTATTCCATTAACAACCGTTGTGTTGACTGTTTTAGAAGTTAATTTAAGGTACGCGGTTCCGGGACTGCCCGGAGTTCCTTTGGTTGCAGTATAGACACTTGCACCGGCAGTTGTGTTATTCATTGTTCCCCAATTATCAGGATTACTGTATGACCCAACGGTTGTCCAGTTTTCAAAACTAAAGTTGGGAATTTGCGACATTACTGCACCTGAGAATAAAGCACAGCCTAGTATAGAAAAGATTAATTTTTTCATTGTTTTATTTTTTTAAAAAAGTTCGATTTATAGAAAATAGAATATCCCTCAGCAATTCATGCCGAAAGACAATAGGAAATACTGGTTTTTAAATTCTAAAAACCCGGTTGGTTAAATATATAGGATTTGACGGGACAAGAAAGGGCGGTGAGTGTGAAACTTCCCCTTTCCTGGTAAGATAAAATCCGGGAATAAATACATCGTGAAGACTTACCGGATGCAAAAGTAAATTTTTTACGGCATGATCCGGGTTAATCGTTGTAAACTGCTGTGCTTTTTGTTCGGCTTTATATTGAAAGTGGACTGATTTGTTCTTGCAGCAGCCTTTTTTCATGGCTTTGCTGCCACTGGCGCATGGATGTTCTTCGCTGCTTATTGATAAATCAACAGACGCGAGTTTACCTCCACAGTAATGTAAATTAATAGTGAATCCGCAGATAACTGTGGTGTATATTATTAATAACGCTATTGAAAATATTCTTCTCACTATGAATTATTTGATGTGCAAAAGTACAAAATGCTGAAAAGCCTTAAATGATTTTCATCAACAATTTAGCAACTTTAATATGATAATAATCAGTTTTTATTTTAATATTTATTAGTTTGCCTCTCCTTCTCAATCATAGCCTTATTTATTATAATTTTTTTCTCCAGTAATTAATTCTGATATTTAAAAGGCTCCAACCATTTTAATCCAACTTCTTTATTAGTAAAAACTTTAAAAGGAATTATTGGCTAATCAAGAAGGATCCATACATTCCCTAAAAATGCTAATAATTTATTGTGTGTGTAAATTGCTCCGGCACTTAAAAACTCACAGGCTTCAGCACTTTCCAAATATTTTCTTGCATAGGCATCAACAGATAACAACTCAGTAATAACAATTAGAAAGGGTTTGCAAATGCCATTTGATATTTTTTTTCGGTCATTTACAGCTTCTTTTGCAAATCAAGATTAATAACAAGACCAGGTTTGTACTTTCCAAAATGACATCATCTTCTATCCCCAAAAAGGAATGATAAAACTCCTATCTCGAAAAGGCCCTCTGGAATGGAAAGAAACCGATTTTTCTTACTCATAGTTATTTTATTAAACCTAAGTTTTATCACGGAAAATCTCCCTGCGGAGAGACCTAAAGAAGAAGGGCTTAAAATAGTTATGGATAATGGTTTTTTTGTTATACATTATTGCTATTTGTTATATTTTATTGCAAAAATAGTTGACTCACAATTCCTCTAAGAATGATGCTATTTGAGAAAAAACATTTTTGACTTTATTCATTCAGCCAATTTACTTCTAAGTAAATTGAAATCGTTTGAATCATATTTGTACACAAAACTCTTTACTATCAATGTTTTCAAAAAAAATTAAATAATGTCTTTAGGATGGTAATGAGAATTGTAAAATTTAAATCGTCCAATTCGGATTGCTTTATTGCCATTCAGGGTTTCTATGTCTTTAGAAAAATATGGGAGAATAGTTGTTGTAATTAAAACATGATTTAGATCATTTTATTTAATTATTTCGATTCGCAATTTTGTTAAACTCGTATAGAAACATAAGTGTATTTATTAGTATTTTCTTCGTTACGAGAAAAAATTATCGTTTATAATTGTTTGATACAATAATTAATATATCAACTCGTTTTGGTAAACAAATGAAAAATAGTTTTTTAATTTGTTTTAGTGCTTTATACTTGTTTACCGGATCTGGCTTAGTATTCCATTTTCATTATTGTGGAAGTAAATTGAAAACTATTTCCCTTAATTCAAAACATGATGAGGAAGGATGTTGTGGTAGTAAAAAGAAAAGCAAAAGGTGCTGTCAAGAAAAAGCGGCATCTATTAAAATAAAGGACAGTCATCATCACATTACACATCAGAAAGTTCCTTCCAGTTTTCAAGTAAATGATTTCTGTTTTAATACTACGCTATTTAATTTTGCTAAGCGAATCGGCTTAACTATAGCTCCCAATTATCATGCCCCTCCTATTACTAATCATACACCAATATTCATATATATACGGGTTTTGTTAATCTGATTCCTTTTCTTTTAAAAAGGACAACCGATAATTTTTTCGGGTTGGAAATCTATTGTTCACTTCTCTATCAAGTGATCTATCTCATCTTTATAATATAAATTAAAAAAAAATAAAATGAAAACAATTCAAAAATTGTCCCATTCAATGGCGACTATATTATTTGTGCTTGCATTAGCACTCTATTTCAGTACAGGTTTAACTTCATGTAAAAAGAAGGACATAGATGAGCCAGCTCCAACGCCTTCTTTTACAAATACAAAGGTGGTTTACGTAGCCAATGAAGATGGCGGATCGGTTTCCGTAATCAATGCGGTTGACGGAACGGTTATCAAAACTGTTGATCTCATGGATGGCTCAAAAATGTTTATGCCACACAATGTGCAGGTGGCTCCGGATGGTAAATCATTGTGGGTAACATGTGTGCCTGCTGTTGAGGGAGATGTTGAACAGGTTGTTGTAATTAGCACTACTACAAATACGATAACAAACCGTATCAATCTTGGAACGGAACAGCATCTTGCCCACGTGGTGTTGGACAATAATTCAACCTTTGCATATGTAACCGGCAATGAAAGTAATCAGGTAATAAAGATTAATGCCCAGACCTTTGCTGAAGTTAGTCGTTTTGATCTTGATACAGCACATAAGCCACATGGGCTAAGACAGATTAATGGAAAATTATATGTTGCAAATATGACTGCAAAGAGCATGTCGATAATTGATATAGCAACATCATCTATTAATGAAATCCCCCTTGGAGGCATTGCTGTTCAAACTGCGGTTACTCGTGATGGTAAATATGCCTTCGCATCTTTGTACGATACAAAAGAAGTAGCGATGTATAACATATTAACACAACAAGTCTCTAAAATACCATTGCCTAGCGGTTCCCAAGGACCATTGCAATTGTATCCGACACCCGATAGTAAATTCCTTTACGTGTGCGATCAGGGAGGAATTAATGGCAACCCGACTTCTAATAAAGTTTTTGTAATTGATATTACAACCTCTGCAATAATAAATACGATAACCGTTGGAAATAAAGCACACGGAATAGTAATTGATGCTGACGGAAAAATAGCTTATGTTACAAATACTGATGATAACACAGTATCTGTTATTGATATTGCAAGTCAAATGGTTATGCAAACTATTGCAGTTGGTGATGGACCTAATGGAATAAGTTTTGGTTACACAACAAATGGCGTTACGGGTGGACAACCTTAGTTTATAAACTTTAAAAATGATAATAATGCTGCCCGCAAGATTTAAAAAAAAATCTTACGGGCAGTATTTTATGAGTCTATACTAAACCAAACTTAACAAATTATTAATCAGGTACTCGGAGAAAATAGTTGATATTGAAAATATACTCTTGAGCAAATAAAAAATTGAATAAAATGAACATAAATAAATTTATTGCGATTGCATTTATGCTGGCAATCGGAGCCTGTGGAAATAAAAAAGAATCTGAAACAACTCTGAGTACAACAGAAATAGTAAACGGAATTACAACTTCAACCTTTAAGGTTTGGGGTAATTGTGGTATGTGTAAAGAAACTATAGAAGGATCTGTGGAAGTTGAAGGGGTGTCTGAGGCGGATTGGAATACTGAAACAAAAATGATAAAAGTTTCTTATGACACAATTAAAATTTCTCTTGATCAAATACAAAAGAATATAGCAGCAGTTGGTTATGATAACGAAAAATATAAAGGTGATGTTGGTGCCTATAATAATTTACCTGAGTGTTGCCAATACATACGGAGGAAGTGATATTCCTTTTTATAGTTCCAAAATAGATTTTTTTTAGATAAGGTAAATTTGTTGATGCAATTTGCATTGTAGCTGCTTCTCAGAAAGGGATCGCTACATTATATGGTATCAGAGTCTCTGAAATCAGAAAGGGGAGGCACGGCATATATTAGTGAGTTATTGGGTGTTGATAGAAATGCTATATATTAAGGAAGCAAGGAATTAACATTAGAAATTTCAGATGTTTCACAGTTAGAACAGTGCGAAGCAGGAGGGGCACATTTCCTCCACTAATTAATTCTGATGTCTGAAAGTCTCCAACCATTTTAATCCTGCTTCTTTATTAGTAAAAACTTTAACAGGAATTATTGGCTTGTCAAGAAGGATCCACGCATTCCCTAAAAATGCTAATAATTTATTGTGTGTGTAAATTGCTCCGGCACTTAAAAACTCACAGGCTTCGGCACTTGCCAAATATTTTCTTGCATTGGTATCAACGGATAATAGCTCTGTAATATCAATTAGAAAAGGTTTACAAATGCCATTTGACATTTTTTTTCGGTCATTTACGGCTTCTTTTGCAACTTCAATATTAATAACAAGACCAGGTTTGTACTTTCCAAAAATGACATCATCCTCTATCCAAAAAAAGGAATGATAAAACTCCTTTATCTCGAAAATTCCCTCTGGAACGGAAAGAAACTGTTTTTTCTTACTCATAGCTATTTTGCTAAACCCACGTTTTATCACGAAAAATCTCCTTACGGAAAGACCTAAATCAGAAGGCTTAAACATAGTTATGGATAACGGTTTTTTTATTATACATTATTGCTATTTGTTATATCTTATTGCAAAAATATTTTTCTCTTTAAATTTCATCTATGGATTTACGTTCATTTGTTTTCAATCTTTGGTATTCTGTTTTTGACATACCTACTATTTCTTTGAATTGCATTGATAGATGCTGTACACTTTTATATCCTAAACGATAAGCTATTTCAGAAAACGTTAATTCTTCATATTAGAACTTTCTCAATGGAATTAATGGTTATGAACGGTGAATCTATATTGGTAGCTTTCCCTAAATTTACTTCAATTACCTGTAATCCCAATGCTTTTAACTCATCAGTTACAACCTTGATGCACCTGGGACATACCAATTTTTAATATGAATTACGGTTTTCTTCATTAGAATTTTATAACTCTTTCGATTGTTTGCTTTCTATATATTTCTGTAATGCTTTCTCTCTGAACAGATGAAATACAACAGGTGTTACAATCATGTCAAGAAGCGTTGAACTTAATAAACCACAAAGAATAACAGTTGCAAAAGGATAAAGGATTTCTTTACCGGGATGCATTTGAATGAATAGGAGGCATAGTGTTAAAACCCGCCAAAGGGTTGCCGCAAAAACAATTACTAGTCTTTCGAGGAGCTCTCTTATTACCTTATTTCCATAGAAACATTGGCGGCAATTGCTAAAGTATTGGATATAGATATTACAGAGCTCAATCACACCAAAGAAAAGTAATTGAATTCAGGTTTTCAATACCCTTTACAAATGGCTAGTCCCACAACTGTTCCTTTGTATTCCTCATCTTATAAAATTAAATTTATCGAAGCCAAAAAATATTTTTTTTAGCCTTTTTTTGACACCGTGTTTTTACGGTATTTACTTAGGTATTTTTACGGTATTTTTAATATTTAATTTTGTTATTAAATATATTTGATTAGCTTAGCCACCAACAATTTCATTCATCGGCTGTTTTCCACAAATAGAAGTCAATTAATGGCTATTAGTATGACTGAAACCTCAATTTATTAACGAATTTAACCTGAGCAATTATATGAAAATAAAAACTACTTTACTCGTAATGGCTATCTTGACAAGCATTAACTGTAATGCCTTAAATTATTTTTGGGTGGGTGGCTCAGGTAGTTGGTCGGACTTTAATAACCACTGGGCTACAACAAGTGGTGGCAATATCTTTCACAATCAAGTTCCTCAGTCGACAGACAATGTTTATTTTGATGCGCTTTCATTTACCGCTGCCACACCAACGGTAACGATTGACCAAACAATTGTTCAATGTGCTGACATGACGTGGATAGGGGTATTCAATACGCCTACATTACTTGGAAGTTCCTTCGACACGTTGCGAATCTTTGGTTCCTTAGCTCTTGGTGCAGGAATGAACTTCAACCTTAACGGACAGGTTAGTATGGAAGCTATCACCGGAAAAACCATAACGACTTCGGGTACAATCATAAACGCATCCTTGACATTTAATGGTATTGGTGGTAGTTGGACTTTGCAGGATGCACTGAGAGTTACAAATGTTATTTATCTCAACAATGGCAATTTAAACACCAATAATAACAATGTAAACTCATCAGCTTTTTATTCTAATACTGTTTCGACAAGATCTCTGCACATGGGTTCTTCCATCTTTAATTTATCAAATTATAACGGAGTAGTATGGACTATTAATCCTGCCGGAATGACCCTTGATGCTGGAACATCCACTATTAACGGTATTGGTAATGGAGGTAGTTTTACAGGAGGAGGATTTACGTATAATGACCTGTTTTTTACAGGAATCGCAATTGGAAATATCTATGATAATAATACCTTTCATGATGTTTCTTTTGCTTCGGATGGGGTAATATTTGGTAGTAATACTTTTCATGATGTTTCTTTTGCTGGCAACGCAACTATATACGGCAATCCTATGTTTGGGCCTAATACGTTTAATAATGTTACTATTGCTAAAAATGGAACTTTCTGGAGTGGCAATATTTTTAATAATTTATCTTTTTCTCCGGGCTATTCCTACACCCTGCAAGCCGGACAAACCCAAACAGTAGGAAATATCTGTGCACAAGGAACCGGAGCCTTGCCTATCAGGATTCAATCAGGTACAGCGGGTGTGCCTGCTATTATCTCAAAAGCAAGCGGAACAATTTGTTGGGATTACGTTCATATTTCTGATATTACTGCAACGGGAGGAGCAACATTTAATGCTGGGTTAGTTCCCACTCGAAGCCAGAATTTGGGAGGTAATACAGGGCTTTTATTTACCGGAGGCTGTACTGCTGTGAGTTGTCTCCCATGCACAGCACCAAGTATAACAACTAACCCTATATCCATAAGCGTATGTGTGGGTACGATTGCCAATTTCTCTATAATATCAATTGGAGTTAATTTAACATACCAATGGCAGGTGAATCAAGGAGCAGGATTCATTAACCTAAGCGGTATTGGTTCAAATTTATTAGGTGTCCAATTTGTTTCAGCTGCGATGAATGGTTTTCAATACCGCTGTTTGGTCAGTAGCGGTGCTTGTTCAAGTATATCAAATGCAGCAACACTTACAGTAAATCCGGCACCAATTGTAACCGTAAACTCAGCAACTATTTGCTCAGGCCAAACAGCTACTCTCACTGCAAGCGGAGCTACTAGTTATTTTTGGCCAAGTGGAGCTCTTCCTCCAGCTCCTCCTGTTCCTCCAGTTCCTCCGCTTCCTCCGCCTCCCATAGGAGGCCTTACTACCAATCCTATTTTTGTTTCCCCTTTAGTAACCACTACATATACTGTAACAGGTACAACTAACGGTTGTTCCAACACCGCTATTGCAATGGTAACGGTGTATCCGATGCCAACTACTATAAGTGCAGGACAAGATGTTACTATTGCGAGCAATACGCCTGTGCAATTAGGTTCTGCTTTTATTCCAGCCTTTAGTTATAGTTGGAGTCCTACAACAGGCTTAAGTAATGCAAATGTATCTAATCCAACACTTGTTCTTCAAAACAGTGGCAGTACGTCCCAAACATTTACTTATATTTTAACTGCAACTAATGGACAATGCAGCAAAATTGATACTGTTTTAATAACTGTTACCCCTTCGCAAACTCCCTCAATAAACCAAATGCCTGATTTAGATGAAGAGATGGCAATGCCTAATGCCAGTTTTTATGATATTCAATCACGGGTGCGCGCGTACTTTTTGGCTAATCCTGATAGTACAGAAGTTGACGGATTAAGCGCTAAATTTAATCGTTGGGAATGGTTTTGGCAAGGCAGGGTAGATGATCCAATCACAAAATCTAAATCCGGTGGCTTCAATGCTGCATATAAAGCATTAGCTGAATTTATACAACAGCCCATTTGCAATACCCCAAGCAGCATCACATCAAACTGGACAGCTTTAGGTCCTTTTAAACAACCTAATCCGAGTACCGACCAAAATATGGGTATTATCTGGACTTTATACGTTGACCCGTTTAATCACAATAACATTTTTGCAGGGAGCAATACCAGCGGGTTGTTTAAAACAACAAATGGTGGCGCGACATGGAACAATCCCGATGTATCGCGTTTGCCTGCTATGGGCATTAGATCTATTGTGGTTGATCCCGCTTCAGGCAATCAAACCATTTACGTTGCTACTGGTATGGAGGCTATGGCACGCTCTGGATACGGCATAGGTGTATTGAAATCTACTGATGGAGGGGCGCACTGGAACCGTACTGCTTTGAGTATGACTCCTACAAGTAATCTTTATAATGATTTTAATGTGTATAAAATTATCAGAGATCCCAACAATATTCCCAATAGTACAAATATTTATTATGCTATTACAGATCATAAAGTTTATAAAACCACTGACGGCTTTAGTAATTCATTATTGGATAGAACACCTAATAATGCTGATCATTTCAGGGACATTCAATTCAGGGCAAGTTTTTCTGATAACTTATTTGCTGTAGGGGATAATAAAATCTACCAAAGCCTGAATGCGGGCAATACCTGGACAAATCTTACAAGTAATTTAACAAGCACGACAGACCTTGACAAAATGCGTATTTCAGTAACAGCAAGCGACCTGTATGTGTTGTATTTTTCAGGTTCACCAGCACAAGCATTTATAGACAAATACAACTTTAGTAGCGGAACGTGGTTGCTTGTGAGTAACCCAAATCTTACTTATGACAATTATGTTTTTACAGTTTCTCCCGCTGACCCACAGGTAATGTATGCAGGTAGAGGCCAGGGTACATTGCTCAAATCTACCACTGGCGGTTCTAATTTTAGTTCAATCACAAATTATAACCAATCTTATAATGGAACATACACTCATTCAGATATCCGAGCTGTGCAATTAGTGCAGGCAAGTGCAGACGGATTCGGAACCGGTACGGCTGATAGATTGTTTGTAGGTAATGATGGTGGCGTATTAAAAACCCTTAATGGAGGCGCAAGCTGGACCAACATTAATGGAACAGGATTAAACATTACCCAGTTTTATGGAATAGGCGGTACCGAAAGCAATCCAAATTTAATAGTTGCCGGAGCACAGGATAATGGGCTATATACCTATAATGCTCCCAACTGGAGTGTGCAAGTAGTAGGTGATGCTTACGATGCTTGCATTGACAAAACTGACCCTAATATTATGTTTGGAGCCTATAATGGGGGCTTTGGAAACCAACTTGACAAATCAACTTTAGGAGGAGGAGTATCTTGGGGAGGAGGAGGCATAGCTCAACCACCAGGCGCATCCCTAACCAACCGCCCTCTATTCATTGACAATAATAACAATTGGTATGCAGGTTACCACGATGTGTTCAAATCAACTAGTCAGGGGGGCTCTTGGACAGTGCCAGCCAATGGGGGATTCAAAATATCCAATTTTACTACAGATTTTAATACTACAGCAACTCTTCCAGGTGGTATTGTTTATAATTCTGTTCCTTCCTCCAAGCCTCTTGTTGCCCTTGCCGTTGCTCAATCTGATCCCTCTGTTATTTATGCCGCTTATGATGGAGCTACCTGGGATACTAATCCTGCCACAGGTCAGTCTAGCGGTGACGGTCCGCAAGCTCTTGCAAAAACAATATTCAGGACAACTGATGGGGGTACTTCATGGACAGATATAACTGCCGGTTTAGAGGCGATACGGTGGGCAGGGATAACTCGTATCGCAGTTGATCCCAATAACCCCTACAGGATTTGGCTAAGCTTTAACGAATTTAACTTTTCTTCGCCAGGGGTTGGCGAAAACAGGGTTGTTTATGGGCATGATGTTAACGGAGTCTGGACATGGACCGACCATTCTAAGGGATTACCACAATTTCCGGTATTGAGCATAGTATATCAAAATGGTTCTGACGATGGTTTATATGTTGGAACCGATGTAGGAGTATATTATACAAACAGCAGCCTTTACCCTCAGCAAGGTGCTCAGCAAGGCTGGGTATGTTTCAGCGCCAATCTCCCAGTGGTGATGGTAACTGATTTAGAAATAAATTATTGCGCAGGAAAAATAAGGGCGGCTACACATGGAAGAGGCTTGTGGGAATCTCCTCTTGCTCCACCATCAGTCCCTCAAACATTATTAACAGGTACCATTAGCTCACCTGTTAAATATACAAATGATGTAACTATTCCAACCGGGAATACGGTAACGGTTACAAGTAAAATTAATATGGCTGAAGGAAAAAAAATTATTGTTGAAAGAGGAGGTAATTTAATCCTTAATGGCGGGACAATCACCAATGACTGCGGTTTGATGTGGCAGGGAATAGAATTACAAGGTAACCGTGCTGCAAGCCAATTAACAGCAGGTGCGCAAGGGAAAATAATTTTAAAAAATGCTGCCTTGATAGAAAATGCAAGAGAAGGAATAAGCACCATCAAAACAGATGCAAATGGAAATATGGACTGGGACTATACAGGAGGTATTATACAGGCAAGTAACAGTACTTTCAGAAACTGCCGCAGGGATGTGCAATATTTATCATATCGAAACTTTCACCCTAATTCTCCCGGCATTACAATGCCTGATTTAGGCAGGTTCAGTAACTGTATTTTTGAAACCACACAACAATTGAATGATCCAAATGCTAACCTGGAAACACGGGTTACTTTATACGATGTAAGAGGGATTCGGTTTTTAGGAAACGATTTCAGAAATACAGCTCCTCCTGATGCCAATAATGGAATCAGGGCAAGTGGTATCGGGAGCCTTGATGCGAATTACAGAGTTGCTAACTTATGTTTAAGTACCCTATTTCCTTGTACAAACAGTAAAAGCAATACATTCACAAATCTTGACTATGGTATATACGCGAACAATTCTAATCCAATTATCAAGGTAGATATTAATGGTGCCATTTTTTTCAACAATACTTATGATGGGGTGCATTTAAAAGGAATGAATTACCCATCAGTAAACAATTGCAGCTTTCATGTTGGAAATTCTCCTTCACAACTTTCTTCCGGACTGTATTTAGATAATTGTAAATATTATTCGGTTCAGAATAATGTATTTAATCCAAGTATTCCTGCTTATGGTGTTAGCGCTGTTGGTATGTGGGTGAATGATTCTAAATTGGGCGCTCATGAAATTTACAATAATAAATTTACCGGTTTGTATGCAGGTATCGTTCCTTTAAATGATAACTCAGGAATGACAAATTATACCGATGGATTAACAATACATTGCAATGAATTTGTTGGTAACGCTTACGACATTGGAATAACCGGAAGCGGGCAAAATAACTCCATAGCTTATGTTCAGGGTACTCCGAATTCAGGTGGCAGCAACCCTTCTGATTTAGTTAGAAACAGGTATTCTGCTGCTTGTGGTAATGAAAACCAATTTTTTATTACCGGTTCAACAAAATATGTTATTCACGCTACTAATTCGGATGCTAACACCCAGCCTTTACCACAACCATCTTGCAGCGATGCTTTGGTACTTGTTGCGCCCACATCTCATGCCTGGCAACCATCAGATTGCCCAAACAAACTTTTGTTGAACGTAACGCAAGTATCAGCAATGATAGCAACTTTAGCTGTCAGGTCCCTAACTTTAAATAATACTTATACAAGTTTAGTTGATGGTGGTAATACATTGCAATTGCTAAATGCTGTAAATAGCAGTATGCCGGCAGGGAATTTGAAGAACACCTTAATGAGCAAATCCCCTTATTTATCAGATCAGGTATTAGTTTCTTACCTTACTAAACCAGTTACACCGCCTCCCGGTCACATCAAAGATGTAGTTATTGCTAATTCCCCGGTAACAGTGGCTGTTAAATTAAAAGTAGATGCTTTAAATTTACCGAATGGAATAAAACAACAAATATCAACTGCCCAGATTGGCATTTCCCAAAGATTAATGTTAGAGGCTCAGATAATCCAAACAGATTTTGAACGCCAGTTATATACCGCTTACAAGATCAATTATTTTTTAAACGACACTCTTGAAACCAACCCAATAGACAGTGTTATTAAAATGCTAACGGTTGAGCCTAGACCATACTCTTCTAAGGAACTGGTGCAAGCGTATATTTCCAAAGGGGATTATGCAAATGCTTTATCGCTAATCAATTCACAACCAACAAATGATTTTTACGAACTTCAAAAATTGATCATACAGGTAAACCAGGCACCTGAAAAAGCATATAGTATGAAAACAAACGCGGCTTTAAAATCAAGTATAGAAGCATATGCGAACGATTGCAGCAAAGAAGGCTGTGCTTATGCCCAGGCACTTTTAAGGCAGGTGTTTAATTATCAATATCCTGAACTGAGGATGCTTCCCGGCAGTTTAAACCAACGTAATATGCAAATTAATGTAAACTCAGAGCAACCCGTTGTTGATACTTAAACGTTTTTAATTTATCCTAACCCAAATGATGGGACTATGATGCTTGATTATTATTTGAATTCAACCG
>JAURXZ010000003.1 GCA_030654175.1 Bacteroidia bacterium | reverse complement strand
AGTTGGCAAAAAGGCTATCCACATTTATATAATTAGCAAATAGTGAATCGATATTTGCATAATTAGCAAACAGGCTGTCCACATTTATGTAATTAGCAAATAGTGAATCGATGTTTGTATAGTTAGCGAACAGGCTATCTGTATTTATGTAATTAGCAAATAGTGAATCGATGTTTGCATAGTTTGCGAACAGACTATCGGCATTGATGTAATTAGCAAAGAGTGAATCGATGTTTGCATAGTTAGCGAACAGACTATCGGCACTTATGTAATTAGCAAATAGTGAATCAATTTTTGTATAGTTAGCAAACAGACTATCGGCATTTATGTAATTAGCAAATAGTGAATCAATGTTTGCATAGGTGGCAAACAGGCTATCGGTGTTTATGTAATTCGCAAAGAGTGAATCGACATTTGTATAGTTTACAAATAGACTGTCAATATTAAAATATTTGGCAAAAAGTGAGTGGATGTTTGAGGGGGCTCCAAGGGCATAAAATGCTGTATCAGATTGAAAGGAAAAAGCTGCCGTATCGGAGTTGAAGGCAAAAACTGCGGTATCAGAATTTAAAGCATAAAAAGCATAAGGTACTGCCATGAACTGTTGATTGCTCATCAATTTAAAATCGCCATCATTTTTAATCGCTATTTCAACTTTTAAAAATTGATTGGCAGTTGACCATGGAATATCAATAAGAAATTGATATTGGCCTGAATTGCTAACTGTTCCATCGCCTATTATCAACGAAAACAAACCATGTTGATCGGTATTGGTTGAATGTGTTTCCTCATAAAGCAATGGCCCGGTGGTGCTTCCGCTTAATATTGAAAAACGAATTCCAATGGTTTTGTTGTTTTCAGCTTGTCCATTCAGGTTCATACCGGCTACTTCTTTTCCATTTTCATCAATAACAACTGCCTGGTAATTAATGCCGCGCAACTGGGCAAAGCCCACTTTACCAAAGGAAAGTAGGGCTATAATTAGTAAAATCCGAGTAGTTGTTTTCATTATTTTATATTTTCAAAGTTTATTTATTTGTTATGTCCATGAAAGTGCATAGACAACAAATCCTGAAAGTTCACGCACAACAAATCTCACGCTTATTAATCCCCATTCCCTCCATCGATAAGCTCAGGATAAGCTTTTTCAAGGTGTAATAGATTATAATTTTAATTCGTGCAATTTGTGTTCGCTTAATTCGAACAGAAATTATTTTACTATTCTAGGCTGGTTAAGTTCGTGCAATTTGTGTCCGCTTAATTCGAACAAAAATTATTTTACTATTCTAGGCTGGTTAAGTTTGGCGATTTTTGTGATGTTTAGTGAAACACCAAAATTGAGAGAGAAACCACGGTTGTATAACTTTTCCTCAGTAGCCGTTTCAATATTTTGTAATCCCAATATGTAATTATATTCGGCATATATTGAAACATAGCTCGATAGGATTATGTTTAATCCGGGCGAGATAAAGAGGCCATAATCAGAGTTTTTTATTGATTTATTGTCTTTGATGTCGTAATTATCATCATTAATAGATTGAGAAGCATCCAACAGGTGAGCATAATAGGGAGATATAGATATGCTGGGTTTTAAACGCCATTTCGTAAAACGATACCCAATACCGGCCTTAACATCAGTGTATTGCATATTCCAAATATAATTAATATCGTTATAAACCAAATTAGCACCGGCTTTACGCATACCTATACTTGCACGGGCAAATAATCCGTTTTCTACTGCATATTGATAGCCAATGCTGTAAGCGCTTACCACATTGTATGAATAGGCATTGTCCTCAACTCCTTTGCTATCAATGTATTTAAATGTTGAAAATACTTGCCCTGCCTCAAGGTTAATATAGGATTGTGCAGCAACTGGCGTATAATAAAGCAAGCCTGTTAAGAGTGTAAATGATAGGTAAAATTTGCTACTCATGGGTGCTTAGTTTATGAATTTTTTTTTAAGAAAACTTATTTTTTGATGACCAAATACTCATTTAAGATAATCTACAAAAACATCAAAAAGTAATTATTCTCAACTGTGTACGTAATAATGCGATGATTAGTTTTGTTATTTCGTTAATTGAATTGAATTGGACGTTGTTTTTTTTAATATATCCGCAATATAATCAATAAAATCAACAAAAATTGATCCTTACTGTTCTAAATAATAATCAATCAGTGCAGTGATTTCTTCTGCTTTCGTTTTTTGAGTTCCTTCTAAAAAAGAGTCTATGGAAGGAATGATCTCAGAATATGAAATTTTGTTGTCGTTCTCTGTATCATATTGTTTGAAACGATCTGGAATAGGAGTGTTGTTCTCGCTTTCTTTTCCGACTGCAAGATTTGTAACATCAGGGTTTTCTTTCACTTCGGTTAAAGACTCTTTCAACCGTTTAATTTCTGCTATTTGCTCGGCTTCTAAATCCACACTTAGAACTTTTAACTCTGTTCTGCGGTTCAACTGGCGGCCCATTTCCGAATCATTAGAGGCAACAGGCTGAGTGAATCCATAACCTTTATATTTCAAACGTTCCCCATCAATACCCATTCGCACTAAATATTTCATAACCTCTCTGGCCCTTTCATCAGAAAGCATCTGATTGTGAGCTGCTGAGCTGATATTATCGGTATGGCCGGATATTTCTATCTCCAGTGATTCTAAACTATTCATAAGCCTGATGGTACGATCTAACGTAGAGTAGGACTCTTCACGCAGAGAGGCTTTTGTGTAATCAAACAAAATAAAATCGAGAACGATCTTTTTTCCAACCCCAACCAGTTCCATATTTATTTCCCCCAGGTCTTTTTTATATCCGGCAGAGTTGGAGGTAATTACATAAACAGATTTAAATAAGTAGCAGGGTTTACTGAAAACAATTCGGTAATCTCCCCCTTTTAGCCTTAAGTTAAAGATACCGGTGCTTACAGAATTCTCATATCTGCCCACCACTTTGTTTGTATTGTTATCAATCACTTCTATCAAAACTTTGAGGGGATTTCCGTTTTCATCAAGTACTTTACCAAAAACCGTTGGATTTTTATCACCCTTTGAACGATTTGAACCTTTATCAATTGGCAGAACCTCTTCCTTTACATCACCGGCATTCCCGGCAAGGGGGATTGGTTCCAGTATAATATCCTTTTCAATACCTTTATAACCAAGTTTATTTGAACTTTCAATGGCATAAGAGTAAGGTATATATCCTGGGGCAGTAAATTCCAGATCATAATTTTTATCGGCAGGAAGCGTAATCAGGTATTTCCCGGTAGCGCTATTCGAAGCAAAAGTGCCAATTATCTCACCTGTAGCTTTATCTTTCACTATAATTTTCGACAAGATGGGATTTGCTTTTTTATTAAGAACACGTCCTTTTAGCAATCTCAAATTTCCTTTCATGATATTTTCCAGAAAGGTGATCTGGTAAATATCTTTTTCTCCAAATCCCCCAAGCCGGTTAGAAGAGTAATAACCGGTCTTTCCGTTTGCTTCCATTACAAAATATAGATCATCTCCGGAAGTGTTAATTGAAGGTCCCAGATTTTTAGGTGAAGAAGCAACTTTAGTAGTATTGTCCAGAACCGACATAAAAACATCATATCCCCCCATAGAATTATGTCCTTTAGAACTAAAAAATAGTGTTTTCCCATCCGAGTGAATAAACAAGCCATCTTCATCTTCCATACTGTTTATGGGAGCGCCAATATTTTTAGCCTCTCCCCATTTTTCAGTACTATCTTTTATACTATACCATATATCAAAGCCGCCAAGCCCGCCTTCACGATCACTTACAAAATAAATTGTTCTGCCATCGGGAGAAATACAAGCGGAGGGTTCTTTATCTGCACTATTAATCGGTTCGCCCATATTTACTGGCTCTGTCCAGCTTGTACCTTCCAAATGCGACTCATAAATGTCTCCGTTGGTATTCAAGTCATCCCTGTAAATGAGCATTTGCTGGCCATTATTTAAAATAGAAATTGCCGAGTTATTCTGATTAGGAACGTTGATTGTATCTGAAAAAGGAATTGCATTTGACCATTTCATTTTTTCCTTATCGAAATTCGAGTAAAAGATATGGTCTTTTAAGTTTTTTATTTTATTTGCTATTAAAGGCTTACGGGAAGTAAATACCATAATGGAACCGTCAGCAGAGATAAGAGGTGCGTAATCAATGAAAGGGGAATTGACCTGATCGCCAATATTTTTAATTTCAACTTTGATCGAATCCGTTTGTGGGGCTGACTGAACGACACCGGCAGTGTGGTAAGATTGCGCGTTTAGAGCGGTTGCCAATACCAAAAAAAATGAAATAAATTTATTTTGCATGTTTTTTGTGATAGCAAATATCCCTGTATGTAATGAGTAACAGTTTTATGAAGAAAATTCACGTAGCTAATTTGTAAATGTAATTTAAATTTTATAAAGTTCGGAGTATATTTTTGATTACAAGCAAAACGTATTCGATATCAGTGTAGTACTTTGTTGAAAGGAGGTTTTGGATTCAAATCGAAACGTGCTTTTATGATAAATAGGAAGCAGTTTGCCAGTAATTTATGATCTGATTTACATTTGATTTGCAAAATAGGCGCTGAAAATCAGCTTGTTTCATTTTTTATTGGTAAAATTTTGTTGGAATTACCATCCAAATGAACTTTCTAAATAATAATATTGTGAATTTAAAAAATATCTTTATCTTTGCAATCCGAATTAAAAAAAATCAAAATACCAAACAGGATGTATTTAACAACTGAAATTAAAAAAGACATTTTCAAAAAATACGGTAAATCTGAAGCAGATACCGGAACTTCTGAGGGACAAATCGCTTTGTTCTCATTCAGAATTGACCACCTTACAGGGCACTTAAAAACCAATAAAAAAGATTTTGGCACTCAAAAATCTCTTATTGCTTTAGTAGCACAAAGACGTAGCTTATTGGATTATTTGAAAGCTAACGATATCGAAAGATACCGTGCCATCGTTAAAAAACTGGAATTAAGAAAATAATTGAGATCAGTCGATATTTTTATCAGAGAGCACCTCGCTAAACAGCTAGGTGCTTTTTGTGCATAAGAACAAGTCGGAAATTAATGTAAAAAGAGGTAAAGAAAACAATAAATTAAAAAACAAAAAAACATGTCACAAATTGGAATTTCACACACATTTGAATTAGCGGATGGTCGCTCAATTACACTTGAAACAGGAAAGTTAGCGAAACAAGCTGATGGAGCAGTGGTTGTAAAAATGGGAAACACTATGTTGCTTGCAACAGTAGTTTCTAACAAAGATGCAAAAGAAGGAACAGACTTTTTGCCTTTATCAGTTGATTATCAAGAAAAATTTGCGGCTGCAGGTCGTTTCCCTGGTGGATTCTTCAAGCGTGAAGCTCGTTTATCTGATTACGAAATATTAACCTGTCGTTTAGTTGACCGTGCATTACGTCCATTATTCCCTGATGATTACCATTCTGATACGCAAGTATTGATATCCTTGATTTCAGGTGAAAAAAATGTAATGCCTGATGCACTTGCTTGTTTAGCAGCAGCTGCAGCAATTACGATCTCTGATATTCCATTTAACGGACCTGTTTCTGAGGTACGTGTTGGAAAAGTTGATGGGAAATTAATTGCAAATCCTACAGTAGAAGAGATAGCAAAAGGAACATTAGACATGATCATTGCTGCTACTGATAAAGATATCATGATGGTAGAAGGTGAGATGAAAGAAATTTCTGAAGCCGAAATGTTAGAAGCTATCAAATTTGCTCACGAAGTAATTCGTATTCAGATCAAAGCTATCAGCGATCTTGCTGCTAAAGTTATTGCTGCAAAAGGACCAATTGTAAAACGTACTTATAGTCATGAAACAAATGATGCAGAATTAAAAGAGCGCGTTTATAAAGCTCTTTACGATAAAGCGTATGCAGTTGCAAAAACACAAAATCCTAACAAAAAAGAACGTAGCGCTGCTTTTAAAGCTGTAATTACTGAGTTTATCGTATCGTTACCGGAAGAAGAAAGAAAAGCAAAAGAGTTTCTTTCTAAAAAATATTATCATGAAGTAGAATATGATGCTGTTCGTAGATTCGTATTAGATGAGAGAGCTCGTTTAGATGGTCGTAAAACAGATCAAATTCGCCCTATCTGGAGCGAAATTGGATATTTACCTTCTGCACATGGTTCTGCTATCTTCACACGTGGAGAAACTCAATCATTAACCACAGTTACTTTAGGTACTAAATTAGATCTGCAATCAATTGACAGAGCTTTATACCAGGGACAAAACAATTTTATGTTGCATTACAATTTCCCTGCATTTTCTACAGGTGAAGTAAAGCCAAACCGTGGACCGGGAAGACGTGAAATTGGGCATGGTAACCTTGCTGAACGTGCTTTGAGACAAGTATTATCTTCAGAAAATCCTTATACTGTTCGTGTTGTTTCTGATATTTTAGAATCAAACGGTTCATCATCAATGGCTACGGTTTGTGCCGGTACATTGGCTTTGATGGATGCTGGTGTTAAAATAAACAAACCTGTTTCAGGTATTGCAATGGGTTTAATTACAGATGAAAAAGGTAAATATGCGATCTTATCTGATATCTTAGGAGATGAGGATCATTTAGGTGATATGGACTTTAAAGTTTGTGGTACTAAAGATGGAATCACTGCTTGTCAGATGGATTTAAAAGTGGATGGTTTACCATACGAAGTTATGGCTGAAGCTTTGGAACAAGCTAAAAAAGGACGTATGCATATTTTAGCTGAAATGGCTAAAACGATTACTACATCAAAAGAAGATTACAAACCACACGCTCCACGTATTGTTAAAATTACAATTCCTAAAGAATTTATTGGTGCAATTATCGGGCCTGGAGGAAAGATCATTCAGGAAATGCAACGCGAAACTGGTGCTACCATTGTTATTGAAGAAATTAACAATATGGGCCACATTGATATCGTTGCTACTAACAGAGATGCAATTGATGCGGTATTAGCTAAAATAAAAGGCATTGTTGCTCAACCGGAAGTTGGTGAAGTATACGAAGGAAAAGTGAAATCCATTATGCCTTTTGGTGCATTTGTTGAATTTATGTCCGGTAAAGATGGTTTACTTCATATCTCTGAAGTAGAACACCGCAGATTGGATTCTATGGAAGGCGTTTTAAAAGAAGGTGATAAAATACAAGTGAAATTAATTGGAGTTGATCCTAAAACAGGAAAATTCAAATTGTCTCGCAAAGCATTATTGCCAAAACCAGAGCAAACTCCAGCTTAAGAAAGTTCAAAGTTTGAAAGTTTATAAAACTATTCAGTAATTTACTCTTAAAAGACTCTCACCATTATTGGTGGGAGTTTTTTATTATTGCACAAAACTTTTAACTTTTTAACTTTTTTAACTTTTAACTTTCAAACTTTTAACTAACTAATGATTAACTTTGGAATATTCACAAATCGAAAAGCCAATGTTCAGATCCATTCCAGTATATATTTTATCCGTGTTAGTTTTTTTTTCACTTCATCTCTCAGCGCAAATTGAGCCGAAGGCGGAAGCTGTTGCAATCAACTTTCTTGAATTGGGTAATCATAAATGTGATTCCGCTGTTGTGCATTTGAAAAACAAAGACATAAAGGGCGCAAATAAACTTTACCAGGCAGCTATTAAAGATTACAAAAAAGTGGTTAAAGAAGATCCAAAATCTCAGGCTGCTTTTTTTCGTTTGGCAATCGCACAGGCAAAAACCGAAGATCATAAAAATGCAATTAAGAACTTTGATATGGCTGTTAGTCTTGATACCGCTGTTGGAGCAGCCTATCGTGAACGTGGTATATCACAATTAGCACTGGGGAAAAGTAAAGAGGCTTTAGCGGATTATAATAAGGCTATTGATATAAATTTTGAAGATGCTGAAGCAATTTACCAACGTGGATTGATCTACGAAACAGGTAAAGATCCACAGCCGGCTATTGAAGATTATTCACGAGTAATTGAAATTAAACCGAATTATGAAAACGCTTTTATGAAAAGAGGGATCATATATTATAATGTCAAAAGGGATTATGTACTTGCGGTAAATGACTTTAACAGGGTTTTGGAAATAAATCCCGAAAATAATGAAGGTTATCTTTGGCGTGGAAAAACAAAATTTAAAGGAGAAGATTTTGAAGGTGCTGATAAAGATCTAAGCCGTTTTATTGACATGGAAGCGGGCCATATGGAGGCTTTAATAACCCGTGGCGCTTCACGAATAAATATAAACAACAATTCAGGTGCAATTGAGGATTTTGATGAAGTGATAAAGCTCGACCCTAAAAATATTATAGCTTATATGAATAGAGGAGTAGCAAAAGGTGGAATGAAAAAATTTAAGGATGCCTTGCTTGATCTCGATATGGCTATAAAAATGAAATTTGATTATTCCCCGGCATACATTAACAGAGCTGCTGTAAAATTTGCATCAGGGGATAAAAAGGGGGCCTGTAAGGATCTGGAAAAAGCAGACGGGTTGAATAATGAAAAAGCGTATAAGCTTATTCAGCAATATTGTAAGGATGGGAAATAGATGAGCACTTAATACTCGTGTTAAATTCGTTATCCTTTTTTGAAATTTCTAAAACCCTTCCAACAATTTTTCTTTTTCTCCAACTCTATAAACAATAGTGATATGCTTCCCATCAGGGGCATATTGAATTTTAATAAACCCTGTTTTGGTATCATCCTGAAAAACGGAATCAAACTTTTTCTTTTTATGAAAGTTTTTGATTTTACTTCCCGCGCCACTCACGATATAACGATTGGCTCCTTCTTTAAAACATTGCAAATTATGGTCATGCCCTGATGCACAAATAATATTATCATATTGATTGAATGATTTCAACATTCTATTCCGCATTTTTTTGTAACGAGGCTGAGGTAGATCTTGCGATAGTACACGATTTAAACCCATCAATCCGAAAATTTGTAATGGTGTTTTGTTTATCAAAAAACGCAGTGGCTGCTTACTTGCCGAATGCTGTCCATTAGTAAACATGGGGTGGTGAGTAGCAATAATTACCTGCTCTCCGTTCTGTTTGGCGTGGTTTAATAGGCTATCTAAATGAGAATAAAACAATGCTTTGGTATGTTTTTTCGATCGGATTTTATTTTTTTTATAATAATGTAAAAACCATTGAGTGTCAATGATAATAAGTCGAAGCTTCTCATTTAATAGAACCGTTTCAGGACCAGGCAAACCATTGTGCGGTAAAAAAGTTGAGTTGTTTTTATTCTTAGAAATAGTTTTATCTTTTAAATAGGTTTCCACATATTTTTCTTCATTTGAAAGTCTCTTCAATCCCTGCATACCCTGCGCCTGCCAATCGTGATTTCCGGGAATGAAATAAACACTACCCTTATATTTATTTAAAATTTGTAACTGTGATTCCAGATGGAAAGCCGATTTTTTATCATTGGCCTTTAATCCGCTCGGGTAAACGTTGTCTCCTAAAAAAATGACAGCACTATTGGGATGTGATAACAGTTCGTCTTTTAGCATTAACAAAGCTTTTCCGGGGATGGTGTCTTCACCGGCATCACCTATTAAATAAACGGAATAAGGAGGCATTATCTGTGCAGTGACTGCCAGCGGGAATAAAATAAAAAAGAATTTTAATAGAAATTTTGACATTATAAATAGTGTATTAAATTTTGTGTTTGTTTATTGAATTTTCTGAGAATCTAAATTGTTACACTAACAGTGTATTTGACGCTGTTGTTTAATGTTTATTCTTTAATAAAATTAAATGCTACTGATAAATGTTCAATGATATCAGAAGCGATCATGCTTTCTTCTGATTTTTCATGGGCAGCAAAATCTCCCGCTAAACCATGTAAATATACCCCTAGGATGCATGATTGTTGTGATGTGTAACCTTGTGCCATCAAAGAGGTAATTATACCTGTAAGTACATCACCACTGCCACCGGTAGCCATACCGGGATTTCCGGTTGAATTAAAATGTACATCTCCATTCGGGCAAGATATTGCTGTGTGAGCGCCTTTTAAAATAACATAAACAGCATATTTGATCGAGAACTCACGTTGTATCTTTAGCCTCTCCATACTATTTTCGGTTTTGCCGATCAAACGTTCAAATTCTTTTGGATGAGGTGTAAACACGCTGTTTGCAGGTATAAAAGAAAGCCATGTTTTATTTTCAGAAATCGAATTAATTGCATCGGCATCAAATACGATTGGAACGGTAGTATTTTGAATCAATAGTTTAACAACATTCTGTGTTTGCTTTTCAGTGCCAATACCGGGGCCCACTCCAATGGCATTATATTTTTCAATCCGAATATTGTCTGTAATAAAATTAGCTTCACTATCCACTTCCACCATTGCTTCAGGAAGAGAAGTTTGCAGTATGTCATATCCGATTTTTGGAATGTGAGTTGTTAAAAGTCCGACTCCGGTTCTTACACATGCTTTTGCGGAAAGCACAGCTGCGCCCATTTTCCCATACATACCAGCAACTAATAACGCATGTCCGAAAATACCCTTATGTGCAATTTTACTTCGTGTTTTCAAAAAAACGCGTACAACATTTTTAGTGATAAAATAATTTTTTGTTTGAGTGTGATCGATATAATCCTGATGCAAACCAATATCTAAAATAGTAAATTCACCAATGTATCCAGCCGTTTCCGGAAACATAAAAGATAGTTTCGGAAATTGAAAGGAAAGTGTAAAGGTTGCTTTTACTATAGGATCTGTTGCTGCATTCAGTTGGTCGCAGTATAAACCGGACGGAATATCAATTGAAATAACGGGTGAAGGTTGTTGGTTAATAAAACTAATAGCCTCCGCAATTAATCCATCTGCAGGCTTATTCAAGCCTGAACCTAAAATGGAATCAATTATTACTTCAGTCTGTCCTTCTTCATGGAAATGCTTTAAATGAAGATCCGAAATGGCATTTATTTCTTGGATAGAAATTGTTTTAAGCGCTGAAAGCCTTTCTAAATTTACTTTGAAATCTTCCGATGGTGTTTCAGAGTATCTGATAATAAAAACGTTTACTTTAAAATTTCTTTCAGATAATATTCGTGCGATCGCTAATCCATCGCCACCATTATTGCCAAGTCCGCAAAAAACAGTAAACTTGGTTTTAGTACCGAATTGTTCTGTGATCCAATTTACACAAGATGTTGCAGCACGTTCCATCAGATCAATTGAAGAAACGGGTTCATGCTCGATGGTAAATTTATCGATTTCGCGAATTTGATTGACATCAACTATTTTCATTTCAATAATTTAATGATATAACTTATAGTAATAATAGAAATGGTGAAAATGAAAGAATATTTAATGAATATCGCACCATTTTTAAATTTAAAATATAAATGAGCAGCTGTTAAACCCAATGTAAATAGTACAGGTAATAATGCCGGATACATTTTAAAACTGGCAATAAAATCACCATGCAGTAAATCAATAAATGATCGCTGCATGCCACACCCCGGACAGTCAATGCCTGAAATCTGTTTGTAAAAACAGGGCATCATGTGATTTTCAAGCCAGTGAGTTAATTGGAACATTTGTATTGAAATAAAAAAGGAGCCTTACCTATTTAGGTAAGGCTCCTTTTTATTTATTTAAAAGAGTATTAGTGTTTACCTAAAATATCACCCCATGGCATGGCTGTAAGAACAGTACCAATGAATGCAATATAAATAACGAGAATTACAAAATAAAGACCGGATAAACAAGTTCCAATGATCGCACATATTTTCCCTGCTTTTAAATTTTTTAAAGAAGCTTCGGAATAATTGGTAGGATTTTGTTGATATAAAACATTAGCTTTTCCTGCCAGTACTAAAGCAATGATACCAAGTACTAGGCCAACAAGGCCATAACAGAAGCAACCAACAATTGAAATTATTCCCAATACCAAAACGGCAGTAGAATTAGGCAATTGTTGCTGTCCCAAGGGCTGTGCAAATTGCTGGTTGAATTGTTGATTTATGTTTTCCTGATTTGGTGTACCCTGATTTTGATTTTCCATGAACTGTTTTATAGTTTTAATTAATTTGTTACCGAAAATAGTAAAGTTTTAGCAATCAGAGAAAAATATTTATGATTTAGTTATTTGATCGTGAATATTTAAGATCTGTGGAATGAGCAATTGTTGTTCGTCATTATGAATCACAAATTGAGAACGTTTTATTTTTTCATCATCATTCAGTTGGTTACTGATTCGAAGTTCTACTTCCGCTTGGGTTACCTTGTCGCGTTGCATTGTTCTGCTTATTTTTAGCTCCAAAGGGGCAACCACAGCAATAACTTTATCCACTAATTTATATGAACCGCTTTCGAACAAAATAGCTGCTTCTTTTAAAATATATTTTTGGGTTGAATGTTGTTGTAGCCAATTCTCGAAATGCTCCCGAACAGCAGGATGGACAATGGAATTAAGCTTTTCTAAATTTTCTTTATTGTTAAATACCAGGGAAGCTAATTTTTTTTTATCGATTTTCTCTTCATCATTTAAAACACTGTTGCCAAAGGTGTTTATAATGTTCTTTTTTACTTCTAAGTTCGAATCCAAAATTTGTTTCGCTTCAATATCCGCATAATAAACTGGCACACCAAGCAATTCAAAAACTTTACAAACGGTAGTTTTTCCGCTTCCAATACCGCCTGTTATTCCAACTTTTATCATTGTCTGTTTTAATAAATGTACTTTATTTTGTGTTACAGTCCCCTGACAGGGTTTCAAACCCTGTTAGGGGTGAAAGGGTATCAATTTAAATCCAACCGTAGAGGGCAAGATCCATAGATGAAAACATTTGCTTTAGTTAACCCTAACAGGGTTTGAAACCCTGTCATGGGTATAAAATTGCTATATTACTGCATCTACTTTACAGCCACTTTCATTTTCTGGAAAGCAAAATTTAAAATGTTGTCAATAAAGTCGTAAGGTTTATACCCTTCAAGTGCGCTTTGATGAAAAATGCAGGTAGCAGGGGTCATTCCGGGCAATGAGTTTACTTCTATGAAGATTACTTCCACCCTGTTTACATCATAAATTCGTACAAAAGCATCTATACGTGTATAACCGTTTATGTTTAATAGTTTAGCGGCATCGCCCAGGGTTTGTTTTACTTTATCTGAAATTTGCTGGCGTTCGGCTTTGTTTTTTGAATAACGTGCCGGGGTGATGTTTTGGCCTTGTCCTGCTAAAAATTTTTCTTCCAATGATAAAACTTCTCCTCCGCTGAGTGCTTCAGAAGCTTCAAAAACATCGTATATAATATTGCCCTGAGCATTATACCTGGTAAGCATTCCTCCTGTAATTTCAAGAAAATGATTTGCATCCCGTTTGCTTATTAATTCTTCAACAAGGAGTACTTGCTTTCTTGGGAACTCTTCTTTATCCTTGATATGCAATACTTGTGCGGCAGCAGTATCTAAATTTTCCTGTTTTCGGAAAATTAATTTTGCAAACGCTTCAAATTCTTCTATTGTTTTTATTTTACGAACAGCCGATGAACAACCATCATCCACTGGTTTTGCAATAAATGGAAATTGAATTTTTTCTTTAATAGTGTTCAGTACTTCATTTTTATTGTCGTTCCAGGCTTCATCTGAGATCAATAAATGTTCAGCGATTAAAAATCCGTTTTGTTTTAAAATTTCATTGGTGCGGTATTTATCAATTGTGATCTGTGAGCTTTCCACACCTGAACCATTGTAAGGTAACCCAACTTGTTCCAATTGGGCTTGTACGGCACCATCTTCGCCAGGGCGACCATGCAAAGCAATAAAAACGCAATCCACCATTTTGGATAGATCCTGATAGGTTAATCGCTTTGGTTTAGCTAAATTATCGGTGCTTGAATATTTTGTAGTAATGTTGGAACACTCCTCAATAATTTGTTTAACCAGATCATGTATCTTGTAATTTTCAATCTTATCTTTTATGTCATCAGCATTATCCTTCAACAGAATATTTATCGGGATCTGATACATAATGTGTTCATCGGCATCACCTGTAAGGAATACCGGTATAGGTTCATACTTTGTTGAGGATGCTAATTTTTCATAAATATTTCTTCCACTTTCCACAGAAATATGTCGCTCCGAAGAATAGCCGCCCAAAATTACAGCCACCTTAATTTTATTGGTAGTTGCGGCCTTATCTTCTTTAATTGAGTTGTCTAATGTTAATAACAAGCTATCAAACGCTCCGCTGTTTTTGCTTGCTATGATCCGCTGTGCAAGCGAAGTGCGAATTATATATGTTAAAAACTGCGATGGGTTTAAACCGATCTCCGCTGCCTGATGAAAGAAAAAGGACGAAGGCATCATTCCTGAAGTCGTATTCGGATCGTTCAAAAATATCTTTCCTTCATTTGAAATAAAGCCATCGATCCTGGCATAAACATCAAAATTTAAAGCGTAAAACAAACGTTCGCATTCTTTACGTATCGCCTGTATTTGATCATTTGGTAGATCAATGGGGGTTATCTTACGTGAAAGACCGGGTAAATATTTTGAGCGGTAATCGAATAATTCTTTTCCTTTTCTGATCTCTGTTGGTGGCAAGGCAATTACTTCAGCCTTTAATTTTTTTTCCTTGTGCTGATCGTCAGTATCCTGAAGAACGATACATGAAAATTCTTTTCCTTCAATAAAACCTTCAACAAGAACTTTACTCTCACCATCAAGGGCTTCCAGAACAGCTCCTTCTTTTTCGGTTTCAAAAAGTATATTCAAATAGTCAATCAGGTCCTGCGGGTGATAGCAGATATTAGCTTCTGTATTTGAACTTTCAACTTTCAACTTTGAACTTTCAACTCTAATTGGCATTCCTATACCTTCACGAATATCAGCA
The DNA here is from genome assembly GCA_030654175.1 of Bacteroidia bacterium. GTDB lineage: Bacteria > Bacteroidota > Bacteroidia > 2-12-FULL-35-15 > 2-12-FULL-35-15 > 2-12-FULL-35-15. Next base: position 84,936 of record JAURXZ010000003.1, on the reverse strand, counting down.
AGTACACGAATGAACTCGTTTTTTTGTTCAGCGCTTAATTTTTTCCATTCATTTGCATCTACCCATTTTGTAAAAAAAGCCTTTTCAATGGCTTCCATAAATTTAAAATTGTCGTCATCATGCAAAATGCTAATTCCAATGGAAGAACCTTGATTAGCTGGTTTTATGACCATTGGAAATCCAACTTCTTTTTTTGCTTTTTCGAAAAGACCTTTACAATGCCCTTTAATATAGCTTTCTCTATCAATTGTAAAAAATGCAGGACTGTTAAATCCTGCATTTACCATCATGCGTTTTTGTACGCTTTTATCAATGCCGATTGCTGATGACAAAATTCCCGCACCTGAATAAGGTATTCCTAAATATTCAAACAAGCCTTGTATCTTACCGTCTTCGCCAAATGGACCATGCAAACATAAAAAAGCAAAATCAAAATGTTTTTTTAGATCTCCCGGTTCTATTTTTTGCCCTATTTTATTGATCAATTCAAGTTGCTGTTCAGAAGATAGTTTACCGATCTGCTCAGCATAAATTTGAAAATCACCTTCTTTGTTCGGAATAAATTCGGCAGGAGGATAGAAATCACGGATGCTTCCTTTATAAACAAATTCCCAATTTAGTAAAACAAAATTTCCAAAGCTGTCGATAAATACCGGAACAGCTTCGAACAATGATTTATTCAGATTATCGTAAACAGTTCTTCCACCCGCAAATGATATTTCGCGCTCTTTGGAAAAACCTCCGAAAATGATACCTATTTTCATATATATTTTTTGACATGAATTGCACGCATTGAACAGAAATTGAAATTGCGCGAATTGATGATAGTTATTGGAATTTGTGGCTTTTTGTTTTTACAAATTTAAAATTAAGCAAAGGAGATTTTTAGTCTAACCGATTCAAGTATTCAACAAGTTTATTAACTGCCAATGCCCGGTGGCTTATTTTATTTTTTTCGGAAAGATCCATTTCAGCAAAAGATATTTTTCTTTTTACATCAGATCCAGCCTCTCCCGACCTCTCCTTCAGCCCATTTCCAATTGCAGACTGATTTTGTTTGAGATCAGGGGCAAAAATAGGATCGTAACCGAAACCTTCCGAGCCCTGTTTTTCAATTAGCATAGTTCCATTTATTATTCCTTCAAACTGAACTTCTTTGCCATCTATTACCAATGAAATAACTGTTTTAAAACGAGCTCTTCGATTTGTAATACCTTTCATCTCCTCCAGTATCTTATTCATATTGTCGTCTGCATTTTTACTCTCACCTGCATAACGCGCAGATAATACACCAGGGCGTCCTTCCAAGGCTTCCACTTCTAACCCTGTATCATCTGCAAAACAATTTACATGGTACTTATTGTAAACATAAAAAGCTTTTTGTGAGGCATTGCCTTCAATGGTAGCTTGCGTTTCCGGTATTTCTTCTGTACAGTTAATATCGGTTAGCCCCAATACCTTAATGGTAGAGGGGATCAAGGCCTGAATTTCTTTTATTTTGTTTTTATTTGCCGTAGCGAAAACTATTTCCATCAATTTGAAAGGGGCTAATTTGAAATGTGAATTTTGATTCTGTCTTCAATACATTCCATAAAAAATGTATATATACACAAGTAATTCAAAGATAATGAAACATTTTTGTTTCAACAAGTAGATTCACATGGGAGTGGGGCGTCAAATTTTCTTTTTATAGTTTCAGTCCATTAAGTCTGGGAAAACATGATATAACCAATAAAAAACAGAGATTAATGGGATTTTGTCCTGCAATCATAGTGGTTGTGGCAACTGGCACTTTACTATTTTTAGTATCTTTGTATTAAATCTTGAAAAATGGAATCTGTGTTAAATACTATTGAAGAAGCAATTGCTGATCTTAAAGCAGGTAAGGTGATTATCGTTGTTGATGATGAAGATCGTGAAAATGAAGGCGATTTTATTGCTGTTGCCGATAAAGTTACCCCCGAGGTTATTAATTTTATGGCAACTCATGGCCGCGGACTTATTTGTGCTGCAATTACAGAAGAGCGTTGCGAGGAGCTCGGTCTTGAAATGATGGTGAGTAACAACACATCACAAAATACTACGGCTTTCACTGTTTCTATTGATTTACTTGGAGATGGTTGTACTACGGGGATTTCTGCAAGCGACCGCTCTAAAACTATTCAGGCGCTGGTTAATCCAAATACCAAGCCAGAAGAATTTGGTAAGCCCGGTCATATTTTTCCGTTAAAAGCTAAAAAAGGTGGTGTGTTGCGCAGAGCAGGGCATACAGAGGCTACTATTGATCTTGCACGTATTGCCGGTTTTGAATCAGCAGGTGCATTGGTTGAAATAATGAATGAGGATGGAACAATGGCTCGTTTGCCACAATTACTTGAAATTGCTAAGAAATTTGATCTTAAAATAATTTCTATTGAGGATCTGATCGCTTATCGTATTAAAAACGAAAGTATCATTACAAAAGATGTTCAGGTTAAAATGCCAACCCAATGGGGGAATTTTGAATTGATCGCCTATCGCCAAACCACCAACGATCAGGAGCATTTGGCCTTAATAAAAGGAACCTGGGATAAAGATGAGCCGGTTTTAGTGCGTATGCACTCCTCTTGCTTAACAGGGGATGTATTTGGTTCTTGTCGCTGCGATTGTGGCCCTCAACTTCAGAAATCAATGGAAATGATTGAAAAGGAAGGAAAAGGAGTGATCGTATATATGAACCAGGAGGGGCGCGGAATTGGGCTATTGAACAAATTGAAAGCATATAAATTACAGGAAGAAGGACGCGATACCGTTGAGGCCAATATTGAATTGGGTTTCGGAATGGATGAACGTGATTATGGCGTGGGTGCACAAATATTGCGTGATCTTGGAGTTACTAAAATTCGACTGATGAGCAATAATCCTAAAAAGCGCGCAGGCCTTATTGGTTACGGATTAGAAATTATAGAAAATATTGCAATTGAAATTGAATCGAATGATCACAATAGATTTTATCTGCAAACAAAGCGTGATAAAATGGGACATTCATTGAAATTAGATAAGTGAAAATAATTTGAAAATGGGGTAATTTGAAAATGTGCTAATGAAATTTTCAAATTAGCACATTTTCAAATTATTTTTATTTCTTCTCCTTATTTTTTCTGTTTTTTATATTACTTAAATACCGTTTGTACAATTCTCCCAACGTATCAAATTCTTCTCTGTAAAATACTCCGACTCCCCTTGTGTATGGTCCGCTTGAATACATCTGATTAATATCATTGGCTCTGTTAAACGCTTTAACTCTGAACTTGCCATCATCAGTTAGTTTGTAATCAATATTTACGTCTCCCACGAAATTGTTTGCATTTTGGGTATTAGGAGTATTTCTACCTACGTTACCATCTATTGATAGCTTATCATTAAATAATTGGGTGGATAAAGCCAGTTCCAGCTCATCTTTACTGATCTCATCACCGGGGCGATAATTTACACCCACATCAAAATCGTTACTTATTTTACTTAACATATTGCTGAACTGGTTCGAGAGTAATTCGCTGGTGTTGGCTCCTGCAACAGACCCAACAGTAGGTCCTCCACTATTACCTGCAATTGAATAAGGCGTAACAAAGCTATTAAGAATAAGCAATGAAAAAATCTGGCGGTTCATCTCAGCATCCGTATTAATATAGTTCATAACGGTTTGGCTTATTGTTGCATCAACCGTAGGCAATCCAATATTGAAATTAATTTCAGGCGATAAAAGATCACCTGTCATTAAAAGTTTTAAATCTACCGGGTATCGTTTTTTCAAAGTGCTTGACGAATCATCAGGGAAAAATGGTTTAAGAGAAGCGCGGGCTTTATAAACAGTACTCAGATTAATATCTGCTTTATAAGGGATCCCGCTCCATTTAATGACTCCACCTTTTTCAAGATCAAATCTTTTGTTGATTATATTTTTAAGCGTAAACAAATAATCGCCACCTTCGATCACATAATCTCCATACATTTTAAAATCTCCCTTAGTAGTAATTTCCAGGTTAATATTTCCATTACCTCTGCTTCTGATAATATCTCCTACTTTTTGATCGAATATTAATTGAACTTCTGCATCGGGGGTAACTTCCAGATCAAAATTAAGTGTAAGCCCACCAAGTTGTACTTTGTAATTGTTTTTTAGATCAAGGCTGCTGTCTTTTTTTATGAAGGTGATAAAATCAGTTGAGCTAAGTTCTCCCGGACCTGAAAGTGGTATATAAAATTTGGTCAGTTCTGTTTTAGAAAGCATATTCAATTTATCCGGTTTATCATTGGTAACAATACTCTCGGTTTTTACATTAGCAGCAATTGAAATGTTATCTGTATAGCCCGAAATGTTGACTATACCTGAAACATAGGCTTTGCCATAATATAAACTGTTATTTGCTTCTGTGGTATTCAGGCACATGAATTTTTGTGGCTGGAGATCAAAATCGAGTTGAAAATTTTTAAAATTTGTATGGTATACTTTGCCTGTAACCACTGCTTTATTATGATTGATGTCAAAAATATTTAAGTTCTCAACCCCAAACGAATTATTATCGATGATAATATCATGTGAAAAATTATACGTTGTATTCAAATACCCAACAGTTATTTTTTTTGCATTAACATTCAATACACCTGATACTTTAGGTTCTAAAACAGAGCCTTTAATTTCAACATTTCCTGCAAAAAAACCTTTAAAATTAGGACAGTAATCTTTGATGAATGGTTCAAAAAGCTGTAATTGCATTGCTTGCAGGTCAAGCTTCATATCAATATTGTCTTCCGTTTTTTTAGGGTAATAATATCCTGAAAATAAAATATTAGGAACAATTCCTACTGTAAATGAACCATGCAAATACAATGCTTCTTTGGTGTTATCCCATATCGTTTTTATTGCACCATCACCCATTGCATTATCATTAATTGAAAGTGATGTGAAATTATTATTACTCAATAATAAAAGTTCATGAAACACATCTGATAAAACGGATTCGCCATTTACCCGTCCTTTGAAATTTACCCCTGAAGGTTTTGTAAATAAATTCAAATTAGCCAGATTAAAATTTGTAAGAGATAATTTTAGCTGATCTGTTTTATTGTTTGATATTATTCCATTCAAAGCAATGGATTGGCTAAGATTCTCAATTATAAGTTCCTTTACAGTTATATAATTTGAATCAATAACTATTTCATTTGTTTTAGTGATTTCCCAGATGGAATCGGATAAAACAAATTGTGATGGTAATATTTTTAATTCTATTATTTTTTTTGGATTAAAATGCACCAACGCTTTTATATCACCCTTGTTTGCATTTTTTGATTTATTGTCCCATTTTAGCTCTAAATTCACACTGTCGGAATCAGTTGATGTAACGATATTAAAATCCCTTAGCCAGGTGCTATCGCTTAAATAAAGATTCTCGCAGCCGGTGGCGATCTGCAGGCCCTTATCCGTTTTTGCTTTTATATTCCAATTCTTTACTACAAAATCAGCAAAGGTAAGTTTGGTGGAATTGCCGGTTAGATATAATTCATTTGTAACTGAATTGAAATTTCCTTTGATCAATGTTTTTGGTGCTATGCTTATTTTGGGGGCGAATAATTGTGTAATAGGATCAGTCTTTTTTAACAAAATGCTATATTCAAAAATCTGAGGTGAAATATACTTTGGATACGACTTTTTATTAAAATAGGAAGGTAAATAATTGCTTAATAATTTTTCAATAGATACAGGTAAGTCAAGAATCTGGAACTTTCCAACCATTTGTGCATCCATTAGATCCGAAAATATTTTAATTGTTTTTACTCCATTTTCTTCTTCCGAGACAAGATTAAATGCACTTGATTTATAGGTCTCCTTATCTTGCTGATAGATCGTATTATCAAAATTAATACGTCCAATTAAATTATCAATATTGTTGCCGGTAACATTGATTATCACTTGGGTTGAAAGGTTTGTTTTTTTTGTTGATTTAATAAAATTCAAGGCGGCCAGATCAGCCCTGTTGAGTGTAGTAATAAAATCGAGGTTCGGTAATTTGCCTGTGAAATCTACTTTTCCATTGAAATCAAAATCAATATTATCGTCTTTTACATTTAGCTTTCCTTTAAAGATCTGCTTTGCAATGTTGCCTTCTATTGCAATGTTCTTGTAGGTATAGTTATTAAATTCTAAACTGTTAATGGTACCTTTCAATCCTGCAGCAATTTTTTCAAGTGTTAAGCCCGATCCATCTATAGTTACATTTGCAGTTGCTTTACCTATTATATCTGTTCCGAAAAATGCTCCGAAATCAAAGGCTGTTGATTTTAATTTTCCTTTGTAAAATTCTTTGTTTTTTTTCTCATCGTGGTTTACAGCAAGATCTGTCGACAAATTTCCTAATGCAGATGAAAAATTACCGTAGGCATAAAAGTCGTTGTATAAACCTGTGAACGTTCCTTTAAATTTCATATTGCCCAGTTTGGCTATGTTACTGGGTATATCTAATGTTTGACTTGTTTCAAAAGGTGGCATAGCTAATTGTTTCAAATCATAGTAATTTGTTTTTAACTGTTCAATATTGAGGTAAATAACTGTTTCATCAATTTTGGGCAAACCCGTTAATTTTATATCTCCGATAAATTGCGTTGCTGTATTAGCTAATAAAATATTCATTTTTTTTCCGCGCAAATCATTGATTTTTCCGCTGATCTTTCCGGAAACGATCAGCTTTTTATTCAAGCCTTTGAGGTCCGGGGCAAAGAAGGAAATATCACTCATTTCTAAAATGGAATGATCAAAATCGGCCTTTAAGTAAACCTGGTTAATGAAATCATTAAAATCATTGTAACGGTTGTATTTAAAAGTCAGATCGGTAGCAATTGTACTCTCAGGTGTTTTTATTTTCAATTCATCCAATTGGATCCCAACCGGACTTATTTTTGCATAACAGCTTAAGTTTTTGAGTATAAAACCACTTTTTTCAACTGCTGATAAATAATCAATTGTGGTGTGAATGGTATCTTCAACAAATCGGATATCTGCGAACCGACTATTAATTTTACTTGCCCGGATATCAGAATAATTGATGCCAAATGATTGTACAGTATCATGCTCGTTTCGATACGTAAAATCACTGTTTAATAATGTTACTTCTCTAAACCTTATATCCCAGGGAAGGGATGGGCTTCCTTTTGTAGTATCGCCTGTATCAAAAGCATCAATTATAAACTGAAAATTCAGATCCTCATCTGTTTTATATTTTACCAGGGAGGCTTTAGTATCGAATAAAACTAAATTGTAAACATTTATTTTGCGTTGTTTAAAATTGATATTGCTGATGTCTAATTTCAGTTCTTTTGAATACAATAACGTATCGTGATGCAGATCTTCTACATAAAGATCTTTAAATACCAGTTTTTTAAAGAATTCAATATCAATACTTCCTATTTCAACACGGGTCTGTAGCTTTTCCGACAAATATATTGCAGTTTTTTTTGCGGCATATATTTGAACACTGCGTATTTGAATAAGCAAAAACAGAACTATCATCAAAAAGATGATGGTTGCTATCAGCCTAAATAATATGTTAGTGAGTTTTTTAATATCTTTGTTTATAAAGTTGAAAGTTACAAAGTTAAATTTAAAAGTTAAGGGTGCACCAAAAGTTAAAGCAACTTTAAACTTTCAAACTAATTTAATATGAGCAAAAGTATCATCATTTTAGGTATTGAATCATCATGTGACGACACGGCTGCTGCTGTTATTAAAGACGGCAAATTGCTTGCCAATATTGTGGCTACTCAAAATATTCATAAAGCCTATGGTGGAGTTGTTCCCGAATTGGCATCCCGTGCGCATCAGAAAAATATTATTCCTGTGGTAGATCAGGCATTGAAGCAAGCGGGAGTTGCAAAGCATGAATTAAGTGCCATTGCTTTTACCAGAGGGCCCGGTTTAATGGGTTCTTTGATCGTTGGAATATCATTCGCAAAAGCATTTGCATTGGGTCTTGATATCCCGCTTATAGAAGTAAACCACATGCAAGGTCATATATTGGCACATTTTATAGATGCCCCTCCTGACCTTCTAAAAGGGGAGGAGGAGCCAATCAGGGCGCCCAATTTCCCTTTCCTCTGTTTAACAGTTTCCGGGGGACATACTCAAATAGTATTGGTAAATGACTTTTTTGAAATGAAAGTTATTGGTGAAACTATTGATGATGCAGCAGGAGAAGCATTTGATAAAGCTGCAAAAATCATGGGATTACCTTACCCCGGTGGACCATTGATTGATAAATATGCCAAAGAAGGTGATCCAAAGGCATTTACTTTTTCAAAGCCAAAAGTTCCGGACCTCAATTTTAGTTTTAGCGGACTAAAAACAGGTTTTATGAATTTTATCAATAATGAAACGGCTAAAAATCCGAATTTTGTTGACGAGCGCAAGGCCGACATTTGTGCTTCCATACAACGCACCATTATTGATATTCTGATGAACAAGTTAAAAATAGCTGCTCAACAAAATAATATCACACAAATTGCTATTGCCGGTGGTGTATCTGCTAATTCCGAACTGCGGGCCACCTTACACGAATTGGCCAAACAATTGGGATGGCAGGTTTTTATACCTAAATTTGAGTATTGTACTGATAATGCTGCAATGATCGCTATTACAGGTTATTATAAATATTTAAAACAAGATTTTACAACCCAGGCAATTACGCCTTTGCCTAGGTATTCATTAGGGTAATAGGATTGATTTTATGTTTTTATTTTATTCTGCTAACAGTTTATGAAATTAAAACAAATAAAATATTTTATTCTGATTTCAATGATGCTCGGCTGCGCTGTTGCCAGCGCATTTGTGGATGGCGATACAATTAGAATAAAACCCGGCCCATTACCAAAAAAAGTAGCTCCTCTGCAGCCGCTCCTCTTAAAAACCAACCCACTTGCTATTTTGTGGGGGCCGATACCATTTACATCCGAATATCGTTTGATTGCTGAAATTACAACCGGACGTAAACAATCTTCACAACTGGGAATTTCGTTTCTCACTACAAGTCCGCTTTGGAAAACTATTGAAGCGGCTGCGAAAATACCGGGTAAATATCACTTTATAGCAAGAGGCTGGCGCGTGCAGGTTTCACATAAATTTTATTTGATAAGCCGTAAAAAATATGCACCATTCGGATTTTATATTTCTCCAAACGTATCCTATTCTAATGCTCACCTATCAATTGGTTTGCAACGGTTTTACAGACAAAATTATTTGGATTTCAGGCACTTTAATGCCAATATTTTGGTTGGTGTGCAAATGGGCAGGAATTCTCGTTATACGATGGATATTTTTGGTGGAATGGGATATAAAAAAAATACCGTTTTTGCCCATAGCAACAGTTATAGGATAATACCTTATGATACCGAAGATTTTGGAAAGTTCTATAACTCCAATATTAAACTCGTATTCGGTATTAATTTTGGTTATGCTATTTATTGAGTTTCTGGAACGTACTCCGGAACATTTAAAATTATAAATGTGCTGTTACGATATCGTTGAGGCCTGATACGCGTTTAGTGAATGTATAAGTTCCTTTCGAAAAATTATTCACCGGCCATCCGCCCCATAAAAGGATATTTCCCTGACCATCTTTGTAATTATATGCGGCAGTAGTTTCATTGTCGAATTCCCAGATCATTGTATTTCTTTCTTTAGAGTTATCTATTTTAGGGACAGTCACTTTCACATTAATAAATTTGTGATAAATAACCTGTTGCAACCAACCCTGCCCTACACCCATAATTGTTAAAACATCTGTTAAACCTCCGGCAAGCGCGGTAGCTTGCAGTTTTGCTTCAACTGTAAAGCGTGTGGGATTCCCTGCTTCTACAAAATATTCACCGGTATTAAATCTAAAATTTGCGTAATCAAATGCTTGTTTAATTTTTGCATTTGCTGTAACCCATTGGCTGCCTCCATAAACCGAGTATGTAAACAAGGGACCTTGTGTACCAACCATTCCATTGTCGTCAGTTAATTGAATTGCCGTTACCGGGAAAGCAACAATACCTAAAATATTGTTACCCGACCCATCAGTTGCAGAGGTCAGTTCCCAAGTGCCTTGCATCAATACTTTGGTAGGAGGTTCAACTTCTTCTTTTTGACATGCAGTGATACATAAAAGAAGTGAAATGAAAATAGTTCCAAGAAAAAGTTTGTTTTTTAGCATGGCTACAATGGTTTACTTTGATGGATAGTATTTATAAGTGATTATTTCAATAAATCAATTAATATGCCATAATATAGATAAGAGAATGAGATGAGATTTTTAATACTCACATCTCACTCTCTGATACCTGAATGTTTAAGCAATTTTATACATCCAATTGTGGATGTCTTCTGCGCGGCCTTTGCGGATATCCTCTAATTCTTTTGCAACACGTTGTGAGAACATTTGGCCCTCAATACCCGGTAATACATAATCTTTTCCTTCAAAACCAATTGTTGAAATATGTGCAATGGTTGCTGCTGTACCTGTACCAAAAGCTTCCTGTAAGGTTCCGTTTTTATGAGCATCTATTACTTCATCAATACTGATCTTGCGTTCCTGAACTTTTACTTTCCAATCTCTTGCAAGCGTCAATACACTGTCGCGTGTGATACCTGCTAAAATAGTATCACCCAATGGTGCAGTGATCAATACATCATCAATCACAAACATTAAGTTCATGGTTCCTGATTCTTCCAGATAACGGTGATTGCGTGCATCCGTCCAAATGATCTGGTCATAACCTCTTTGCTGAGCAAGTTTGGTTGGATATAAAGAGCGGCCATAATTACCGGAGGCTTTAACAAAACCAACACCACCTTCAACAGCACGAATAAAATTGGTTTCTACCAATACTTTTACCGGTTTGTTATAATACACACCTCCTGGAGAAGTAATGATATAGAACTTGTATGTATCTGATGGTTTTACACCGATAAATTCATCAGTTCCAATAATAAAAGGACGTAAATATAAAGAAGCGCCATCAGCTGTGGGCACCCAATCTTTGTCCAGCCGAACCAATTGTTTTAGCCCTTCAATGAAGTATTCCTGAGGAATTCCGGGCATACACATTCTGTCAGCAGATATGTTAATTCGTTTATGGTTATCAAAAGGACGGAAAAGTGATACTTCTCCTTTATCATTTTTATAGGCTTTCATACCTTCAAAAATTGCTTGTCCGTAATGAAGTGCGGATGTGGAAGGGCTCATTGGTACAGGACCATAAGGCAATATTTGTGCATCACCCCATTGATTATTTTTATAATCAACTACAAACATGTGGTCAGAAAAGATTTTACCAAATGTCAGGTGTTCAAAATCAAGTTCATTTATTCTTGACTTGGAAATTTTTTGAACCTTAACTTCAATAGTATTTGCTGTTATCATTAAAATAGGAGTTTGTTTATTTTGATAAAAATAAGTATTTTATTTATTCAAAACAATTTTCCGGTCTAAATTAGACGAATAGGAGAATATTAAAGTTGAAATTAAATGAAATATGATGGAAGGATGTAATAAGGGGGGATGATTGTAAAATTACAAAAAATCATAAATATTGCTCTAACACACCTAATCCTTGTCGGAGGATAGTAAATTCACCATTTGTACAATCAACAACTGTTGAAGCCTGGTTGTTCCCGTAACCACCTGCAATAACAATATCTACCAGGTCCTTATATTTTTCGTAAATTAATTCAGGATCGGTGGTATATTCCACTATTTCATCATCATCATGAACAGAGGTGGTCATGATGGGATTGCCCAATTGTTTTACTATTTCCAGGCAAATAATATTATCCGGGATACGAATTCCAACGGTCTTTTTTTTGCTCCTGAATATTTTAGGAACATTGTTATTGGCTTCCACTATAAATGTAAAAGGTCCGGGAAGGGCCTTTTTCATAACCTTATACGTGGCTGTATTTATAGGTTTAGTGAAGTCAGAGAGGTGACTTAGGTCAGAACAAATAAAAGAGAAGTTAGCTTTTTCAGGGTCTATACCTTTTATTTTGCATACACGTTCAACCGCACGTTGTTTATTAATATCACACCCTATCCCGTAAACGGTATCGGTTGGGTAAATAACAACACCGCCATCGCGCAAGCATTTTACAACTTTTGCAATTTCATCATAATTTGGTTTATTGGGGTTGATGCGTAGAAACAAAACAGTTTAAAGTTAAAAGTTGGAAAGTTAAAAGATCTGTGGTTTTAAAAGCCCCTCTCCAAATGGAGAGGGGTGGGGGTGAGGTGTTATTTTTTTGCATCCGCTAAAAACTGCGCTAAACCGATATCCGTTAATGGATGTTTCAGTAAAGACAGGATCACACTTAATGGACAAGTTACAACATCAGCGCCAATTGTAGCACATTCAATAATATGCATTGGATGGCGAACAGATGCTGCTAAAATTTGTGTTTCATAACCATAGTTATCATAAATAACGCGGATATCTTCGATCAATCTTAAGCCATCAGTTGAAACATCATCTAAACGGCCTACAAATGGAGAAACGTAGGTAGCACCTGCTTTTGCAGCCAATAATGCTTGTCCGGCAGAAAACACCAATGTGCAGTTTGTTCTGATCCCTTTTTCGGAAAAATATTTAATAGCTTTAATACCATCCTTGATCATTGGTACTTTAACTACAATTCGTTTGTGAAGTTTAGCAAGTCGTTCACCTTCTTTAACCATTCCTGCAAAATCAGTGGAAATTACTTCAGCACTAACATCACCGGTTACTATCTTGCAAATATCAACATAGTGTTTTAAAATATTTTTTTCGCCTTTAATACCTTCTTTGGCCATTAATGAAGGGTTAGTAGTTACCCCATCAAGTACACCAAGGTCTTGAGCTTCTTTAATTTGTGCAAGGTTTGCTGTGTCAATAAAAAATTTCATATCTAAAATAATTAGCCTTTTTAATCTCCTGAAAGGTAGATTTTTGGGAATGGTTTATAATTGTTATTTGTTTTGCAAATGTATAAAAACGATTTGGAACTCAACGAATATAGTTGGGTTCATTCGTAATTCGTCTTTTGCCGGTAATCGTGGGAGTTTTGTGATTCTCAGGAAGTGAAAAAAGAAGGGGTAAGCTACTCATATCGCACCGCTCAACCTATTACCTTTGCTTACTTCCGTACCTGGAGGGTTTTAGGGAGCTGGTCGTATAAGACTTACCCCGGCACAAAAGTAATAAAATTTATTTAAAAGTTCAAAGTATTACCATCATTTTAAAAATCTTTCCATATTCAGGAAGATTGTATCCCTTTCTCCTGATTCGTTATGTTTCGTAATTCATAGATTATTTATATATTTGTTTCCTATGAACATTTCAATTGTTATCCCTTTATTGAACGAAGAAGAATCTTTGCCGGAGTTATGCGGATGGATTGAGAAAGTGATGGTTGGTAATAATTTTTCGTATGAGGTGATTTTAGTTGATGATGGAAGTACAGATAATTCCTGGAAGGTTATTGAAGCGTTGTCGGTTAAAAATCAAAACATTAAAGGAATAAAATTCCGGAGAAATTATGGTAAATCAGCCGCTTTAAACGTGGCATTTGAAGCTTCCCAGGGTGATGTAATAATTACAATGGATGGCGATTTGCAGGATTCTCCAGATGAAATTCCTGAATTATATAAAATGATCATGGTTGACGGGCTTGATCTGGTTTCAGGCTGGAAAAAGAAACGTTACGATCCTCTAAGTAAAACCATACCCACAAAATTATTTAATTGGGCAACCCGAAAAGCCAGTGGAATCAATAATTTACATGATTTCAATTGTGGTTTAAAAGCCTATAAAAAAGATGTTGTTAAAAACATTGAAGTTTATGGCGAAATGCACCGTTATATCCCTGTGATTGCTAAATGGGCCGGTTTTACAAAGATAGAAGAGAAAGAAGTGCAGCACTACGAGCGTAAATACGGTAAAACAAAATTTGGTTTTGAACGTTTTGTAAATGGATTTTTGGATTTAATGTCTATCACTTTTGTTTCGAAATTCGGAAAACGGCCAATGCATGTTTTTGGCTTTTTTGGAACTATTTCATTTTTATTTGGCGGATCAGTTTCTTTGTATCTAATCCTCGAAAAGGTATATAAATCGTTTAATGCAATTCCTACCCGTGATGTAACTGATAAACCTTTATTTTACCTTGCCTTGGTAGCCATGATAATTGGTACTCAATTATTTCTTGCCGGATTTCTTGGTGAGCTGATTTCGCGCAATTCCGTTAATAGGAATCAATATCTGATTGAAAAACGCATATAGGCAGCTTCAAGAAACTTACCCGAAGAAAATATTTATTATAATAGACTTTGTATAAGTCAATTCGTTATGCTAATCAACCGCACTTTCTCGACAAGCTCGAAATGACTGCGCGCATGGTCATTTCGAGCTTGTCGAGAAAATTGTGTGTAAGCATTTTAAGGGTCAATTTTGTTGTAAATATTACAATGTATTTTAATTTATATAAAGTCTAGTACAAAGAAAAAGCCTTGAAGATTTTTATCTACAAGGCTTTCCTTTTATGAACTAAAAAATTAATTGACAACTTTACCGCGAATTACGCTAAGTTTATCATAAATTTTAGTAAGTAACGCTTTTTCAATATCTCCACCTTTGTGCTCTTTATAAAGGTTTTGTAGCTCTTTTAAATCCTCAATAACAGGTTTGAAATCTTTTTCTTTTTCAAATTCCTTTAACAATTGCACTAGCTTTTCCAATGTATATCCTTCTTGTGCAACTTTTTGAAACAGCAACTCATTTTCTTTGTTTTTTGTCTCGTCTTTAATTAAACCTACTGTTAAATACTGACTCTCGATCCAGCTTCCTACCAAAATTTGGGTTGCAGTTAAAAGTCGGTCATTGGTACGTAAATAATTATCCATTTCAGTATAGATCTGATCGATAATTTTATTGATAGTATCTTTTTTATCAATATTGTTTTCTAATCTTGGACCGGCAATATTTTCGAAAATTTCGGCACAACCAAGGCTT
This sequence comes from Bacteroidia bacterium, assembly GCA_030654175.1. Lineage (GTDB taxonomy): Bacteria > Bacteroidota > Bacteroidia > 2-12-FULL-35-15 > 2-12-FULL-35-15 > 2-12-FULL-35-15. The sequence continues at coordinate 69,885 of JAURXZ010000003.1, read as the reverse complement.
TTCGCTAAACTACCTGCTGTTTTGAAATAACTTTTTACTTCAGAAAAATGTTCGTTCGAAGATAAATAAACCAGATCAACAACATACACACCGTAATTCAATCCTTTTTTTGTGGTTGTGGTATACTTAGTTACATTTTCAGTTGAGTTAACCAATCCTTGTTTAAACGGAATATTCGATTTTGGCAAAAGCGTTATAATTTCGAATGGGGAAGGGATATTAATAATAAGTGTATGAAATTTAAAATCGGCCAATTCATTTTCCGGCTGAGTTGTTGGACTTTTAACTGTATCCTTTGGCGATTCAGTAACATTGGATGTATCAGTTTTAGTGTTATTACATGATACCGTTAAGGCTACACAAGAAAAAAGAATTATTTTTTTTATCATAAGATTGGGTTTTGAAACAGTTTTATTTTTTTGCAAAAGAAACAAGATTGAAAGGGATTTTAATAATAGACTTATAGTCTTCTCCGGCTTCCTGCATATCATCATCTTCCTGATTATAAAGCCAGTTAATAGTTGTTTCACTTTTTCCGCTTTTGGAAATAAGTTCCAGCATTTTAAACAGATCAACAATAGATTTGGATGAACTTGTATTAAAATAATCTAATTGAATGTTAAGATTAGTTTTGGAAGCAGGGTTTTGAGCGTACTCGTTAAGCCATTCAAATAATGGTTTATAGAATAATATTGTATTTTCAGGAATTGATTTTCCTTTTAATTCAAAATTTCCATTCGGATCAAAGTTGATTAAAGGCGTTTTGGTGGATTGTTGAACTATGTATGGATTTGTTGCCATCATTAATTTAAAACGTTTCAATCAAAGTTTAGAATAGCAAATTTATATATAAAATCAAAACTTCAAAGAAATTTCTTCATTATTAATGATAAAGGGGGAAATATTCAGTTTTACAAAGAATCATTTGTCTTAAAAAAAATGATTTTTTTAAGATGAACAATTTAAACATTGTTTAATATTTTAACTTGAAATTATTATGTATTATCTTTGAAAGCAATCAAAAAACTAGTTTATTCTGTGTAGTAAACCAGATATTGAATATTAGCATTGAATACTAATTTTAAATGAAGAAAAAGCTTTGTATAAAATATCTTTTTTTATTACTCGTGATGCTACAATGTTTCTATTTGTCAGCACAGAATCATCAGACAATTGATTCAGTCAGAAATTTTGTAAAATCCACTTCAAACGATACTGCAAAAATTTCAGCATTGATAATGCTTTCTAAACATTTTCAAGATACTAATTCGGATAAGGCATTTGAATATGGAAAGGAAGCGCTAACTTTTTCATTACAACTAAATAACCTGAAGGGGATGGGTAAAGCCTATAATAATCTAGGCGATCTATATTGGTATAAAGGGGATTATGGGGCTTCATCCGTAAATTATTTCAAAGCATTAAAAATTTATGAAGATTTAAAGGATGACGGTGCTATTGCCTATTGTTATCGGAATATCGGTTGGATATATTACTATCAAAAGAATTTTTCCGAAGCGCTAAACTATTATAATAAATCACTCATTATCAATCAAAAGTTGAAAAGAAATATAGAGGTCTCAACGAATTATAGAGATATGGGAACTGCTTATGCTCGGCAAGAAAAATACAATGATGCTATCAAAAGTTATAAAAGTGCATTAGAAATTGCAAAAGAAGCAAATAACAAAGAAGGAATGACTGCGATTTATGGCAATATGAGTATTGTTTATGATAACATGGGAAAACTTGACCTTGCAATTCAAACGAATGAAAAATCGATAAAAATTGCGGAAGAAATTGGTCATAAACGTTATTTATCAGGTAATTATTCCATTCTAGGTTCTTTGTATGTGAAGGCTAAAAGTTATGAGGCGGCTACATTTGCACTCAAAAAAGCTTTGAACCTCTCAAAAGAAATAAAGGATAAAAATGCAATAATAGATGTTTATAAAAGCTTTTCGAAGCTGTTTGAAAAGCAGAATGATTTCAAAAAAGCCCTAGAATATGCACAACTTGCCGCAACGTTAACAGATAGTGTATATAATGAAAACAACAATCGGCAGGCAAATGAAATGACTGCAAAATACGAATCAGAGAAAAAAGAGTTGATGATTGCAGGCTTGGAAAAGGATAAAGCACTTTCAGATGAAAAACTGCAACGTGAAAAAAACTTTAAGATTTATCTTCTGATTTTTTCATTGTTCATTGCGTCTTTTGCATTTGTTCTTTTTAGAGGGAATATCCAAAAAAGAAAAGCCAACATTGCATTATCATTTGCTTACGAAGAAATTGAATCGAAAAATAAAGATATTTCGGATAGCATTAATTACTCCAAACGTATACAAGATGCAAGTTTAGCTCCTAAGGAACTCAAGTATAAACTATTTCCTGATGCTTTTGTTTTGTTTAAACCAAAAGATATTGTAAGCGGTGATTTTTATTGGTATGCGGAAAAGGATGGTAAAAGATTAATAGCATCCTGCGATTGCACAGGACACGGGGTGCCCGGTGCCCTTATGAGCATGATCGGAAATAACATTCTCAATCAGATCGTAAACGAAAAAGGAATTACCTCACCTGATGAGATCTTGAATAACCTACATAAAGAGGTGCGTAAGGCATTAAAACAAGAAGATCAAGGCGCAACCAGGGATGGAATGGACATTGCCCTTATTTCCTTTAATAGCGAAACTGAAATTGAATATGCAGGAGCTCAGCGGCCGCTGTGGATCATCAATAAAATGGATAATGGAGAGTTGATAATTGATAATGAAAATCCCCAACAACTTCAGACTATAAACCACCAACTAATTGAAATTAAACCAGACAAATTTTCTATAGGAGGGCATCAATCTGAAACCGAAAGGAAATTTACTAAACATAATATTTCACTCTCAAAAGGTGATTGTATTTATATTTTTTCGGATGGATTTGTTGATCAGTTTGGTGGTAATGAAGGGAGAAAATTTATGAGTAAACGACTTAAAGATCTATTGTTGGCTAATTATTCCACACCTATGCTCGAACAGGAAAATCGATTGATCAAAACGTTCGAAACCTGGAAAGGAAGCCGCGAACAGGTGGATGATCTATTGGTGATCGGTATTAGAATTTAAACACTTGGGTTCAGCTCTTTCAACTGCTTATCCAATATTTCCAATCCTTCCATAAACGAATGAGGATTATACCCTAAGTCACGTTTTGCTTTATCAATTATAAAACCGGTAAATGGCGGACGCTTTGCTGCCTGATTTAAAGTGTCGGATTTCGATGGAGTAATTAATGATCTGTCTAGTTTGAAATAATCGGCTACTTTATAAACCAATTCTAAAATACTCATTGTTTCTTGCCCTGATAAATGATAAATACCTGTTGCGCCTTTATCAGCGATCAAAATACATCCATCAGCTAAATCCTCTGCAAGTGTTGGTGAACGGAATTGGTCGTCCACAACATTTATTTTTTGTCCTTTAGTTAACGCGTCTTTAGCCCATAATACAATATTTGTGCGGCTCATGTTATCAACTATTCCGTAAATAATAATGGTACGGGCAATGGCCCATTTTATCTTACTTTTTTGAACAATTTTTTCGGATTCAAGTTTTGATTTTGCATAATAACTTTGCGGATTGGGTAAGTCTGTTTCCAAATATTCGGATCCTTTTTTACCATCAAAAATAAAATCTGTTGATAGGTGAATTAGGTGAGGACTATTTTCTTTTCCGTCAGCAGAGGAGGAGGTTATAAGTGTTATTGCATCAATGATATTCTGTACCGCGGTAACATTTAATGCCCAACATTCATCTTGCTTGGTTTCACAAGCATCAACGTTTGTCATTGCGGCAGTATTTATTACTATATTGGGTTTATACTTTGTGAAAATTCTTTCTACTTCTGCTTTATTAGTAATATCAAGAGATTCGTAAGTGTAATCCTCTTTTTTTACCAATCTGTTTGCGCCAAAAGAAGTAGCAATTACCTGAACATCGCTGCGCTTTATTAAATTGTAAACAAGTTTTTGACCAAGCAGGCCGTTACTTCCTGTAATTAAAATTTTTTTCATGAAAGGGGAAATGAAATTCGCTAAACAAACAATTCTTTTAATTTAATAATTTGTTCAGTAGTGCCCAGTACAAATAATTTTGCATCAGGGATAATCTTTGTATCAGCGCTTGGATTAATAATATATTCACCTTGGGCTGTTTTAAATCCAATGATATTTGCACCTGACCTGTTTCTTATTTCAAGGTCACGAATGGTTTTATTTTGATATTCTTCCGATAAATTTGCGAAGGTTATTTCTTCCAAACGAATATTATCTCCACCTTGCCCAGTAATATAGTCAACAAATTCTATTACATCCGGTTTCATAACTAAGGAAGCCATGTGTGCACCACCAAGTTTATCGGGCATTATTACATTATTTGCTCCTGCAATTTTTAATTTTTTATCAGAATTATCCTCTGATGCACGGCTGATTATCGTTAAATTGGGGTTTAAAGCCCTTGCTGAAAGAACGATAAATAAATTGTCGGCATCCACGGGTAATGTTGTTATTAAAGCCTTAGCTCTTAATATTCCTGCTTTTATTAATACCTCATCTATTGTGGCGTCTCCTTCAAGTACCAAATCAGAATATTTATGATTGATCGATCCAACAATATCCTTATTTTGTTCAAGAACAACAAAACGGGTATCGTGTTTTTTTAATACATGTGCAGCCTGGCGCCCATTACGACCATAGCCGCAAATGATTACATGATTATCTAACTTATCTATAGCTGTCAACAGTTTATATTTATTATAATATTGTTTAAATTCTCCATCAAGCACATATCTTGAAATAGACGAAACTGCGAAAGCAAATGTACCAAAACTTGTGATAATTAAAAATGATGTAAATATTTTTCCGTTGTCACTCAGTGGATTTACTTCCTCAAATCCAACAGTAGCAACAGTAATAATGGTCATATAAAAGGCATCAAGGAAATTATATCCTTCAATACCTATAAACCCTCCAATACCAGCACAAACAATTAAAATAAAAAATGCGAGCGAAAGGTAAATCTTAGAAAAATGGCGAAAAGGGAACAAAATATGCGAATATTAAATTATTTATTTTTTGAATTGCTAGTTATCGGTAACGGATCTTTCAAATTTGCTAAATGGAGTTTGTTGTTTTTTAAACGTAGAGTTTAAAAATTTCGTTATTGGTTAACTTTATAAGTCCCAAACGCTTCTGCGCTTACTGCGCCAAGGTTTAAAGTATTTTTTATGTTCTAAAATAAATACCATTATAAAGTAAATGATAACAGGTGAGCCTACCGTAAAAAATGAAAGATAAATAAAATACATACGAATATTGGTAGTACTGATGCCAAGTTTTTTTCCCCACCATTCACAAACACCAAATGCCTGTACTTCAAACCAATTTTGAATTCTTTTAACCATTATTTATGTTTTTATCCGGAAACTAAATTAAGCGTTTTTTAACAAATAATTACCAATATTACAACTTAAACATTTTTTATGATTGCAATATTCATTTTTCAACTGTAATAAGGCCTGTGTCGAATAGGCAGTTTTAACAGATAGTTTCAAAGCATCCCACTTATTAATTATTGAATTGTGTTCGCCAGCTGTTTGTTCTAAAAATTGCAATGCACGTTCCACATACTTTACTTCATTTTTTTGTTTGCCATACACAAATAAAAATGGAACAACTGTATTGATGATAATGTTATTTACAGAATCATCTCCTAAATGTTTTTTTGCAGGAGTTGAGGTTTTATCAAAAACGAAATGAGTGTGCCAATAGTCGGAAACATCAACATTCATTAGCTTCTTTATATCCCCGCAATTTTCTGTTTCAATAATTTTGGAAAATAAATGTGTTGAATTAAAAATCAAATTTGCAAATTGAGCAATACGGATAGTTGGAAAATTAACCGGTCGCAAACGTAAAAATTTCCAAAGGTGGGCATCAATTGAATGCAATTTTAATTTCTGTTTTAAAAAAACATATTCGTTCTGTAAAGCTTGTAAATATTTATCTTCCAGATGTTCATCCAATAAACCTGCCTGACCAAATAACATTGCTTCAATCTGAAGTAAACTGTTTTTATGTTTTGCAAGAAATAGAGAAGGAATTGATTTGGCAAGCAATTCAAAAGGTTCAGCGTTTGTTTTAAAACCGAAATTACGTGCCAGATGTTGATAAAATGTTTCTTCCCAGTTATTGTTATTAATGTTTAAACTATCAATGATTGATCTTGATTTGCGTTCCAGGCGTTCTAACAGCAATTTATCAAGAGTGTTGTTAATAATTAGTTGAGGAACGGCACCGACCTGTTTTTCGCAGGGGATCCAATCGCTATTAGATTTTAAAAGCAAATAATTTTGAATTATTTTTTTTTCAATTTTCTCCTTTAATTCAAGCGTTGGAATTGTTTCGCCAGAAGCCCTGTATATTGGTTCATCGGCATTATATACTATATGTAATATGATGTTATCGTATGCCTTATCGTGTTGATGTAAATGTTTTTTCCAATCACTGGCATTTAAATGGATCTCTACATTGCCTGCCCACAAGGTGTTTCCAATTTTTAGTTGAGCGTTAAAAAAGTCGGGGCCGGCATCGAAATTATGATTCCCCACTTTCACAATTTCTATGGTCTCTCCTGAAGTAGATAGCAAATTCAACTGATTAAACAGTCTAAATTTCCAGATATGATGCAGGAATTCTTCTTTCATATGGGGTGTTTGAATAAAATTTCCTTCAACTATACGCATTACGAATATACAATTTTTTATAATTTATATAAACCGGGAACCTGTTTAAATTTTATATAAAAGAATAATAATATTGTTTAATGAAGCTAACGCACCTTTCTCGACTTCGCTCGGGACCGGCTCGGTTGAGAAATCCCGGGACGGCAGGAAACTGTTTTGAACAAAATTTAACAGACTCTCAATCCAATGAATTTAATACTGAAAAATCAAAAGGAGTCCAAAAACTTGTTTTTATACCTGCTTTTTTTAATCCTTCTCCAACCCAAACGTTGCATGTTTTTAAAAAGCTGAAAGTTCCGTTTGCTTCGTAGAAGCAGTCGTATTGTGAGTAACCGGGATGCTTAATGGGGATAAATTTGTCGGAATTATTTGTTTTAAAAGTACCATTGATATAATTAATTAATGTCAGGTACTCGGTTTTCGAGATCATTAAGCGTTTACAAAGATCACTTTTGCCGGGTTTGTTTTGAATATAATTAATATGCATGGCCCCAGTGCCCATAAAGAAGAGGGCTTTAAGCGCTGTTGCAACTGTAAGATCGGCCCATGTAGGAGTATTCATGTAAAAATCTTTATCGCCCCAGCCAAATGAGATGTATTTAAAAGAAGAATCAACTTCTTCAAATTGATCATAGGGAAGGAGTGGAGTCCAATCTATATATTCTGACTGTGCTGGAAGTATAAAATTGGTATGAACCCCATTGGATTGTACAAAAATTTCAATTCCATTTGGTATTTCCTTGAAATCTGAATTAACAGGTATTTGTGATAAAATTAAAGCAATTATAAGATAAAGGGCGATTGCCAAAATCAGTCCTGATAATGATACGAGGGTAAGTCTTATGAATTTCTTTAGAAGCATGATTTAACCCTGTATTCAAATGGTATAATTGATATACGAAGTTATAGATACTGATTTCAAAAAACTATGATAAGTGTAATGAGTTTAAAAGAACTTTTTTATTCCTGGGAGTAATTTGTTGATAGAAATTAAAACGTAATATTTAGGGAAAGACCGGTGGTGTAATTTTTAGCATTAGCTATATTCAGGAACGTTGGCTGAATATGGAATGATAGATCATCACCAACGTCAAAAGTGAACATATGTGCATCAACACTTGCATCTACAATATTCATCACATATAATAAGGTAAAGCCTATCACCGATAAATTACGGAAACGTTTATAATATTGTTGCAGGGTATTCAAATTGTCATCTGAATATCTGGGGTAATTATCAATGGTTAAAGAATCACCATCAATTCGGAATTTATATGCATCAATATATTTGCGGTATTTTTTTTGATTTTCATTGATCGAATAGGCTAATCCTCCCAACCCTGCATAAATAACAGGCACCTTCCAATATTTTTTATTGTATACCTGCCCAAGGCCGGGTATTATGGTTGACATTAAAGCAGATGTTTTTGGTGAATGGTAGGCAGGTGCGGTTTTGGGTTTGACTTTTGTCTGCCCGAGCGAATCCCCTTCTATATAACCATTCTCAAGTGGATTTGATTGGCTTACCGTTTTCGATTTTTTGGAATTTATTACAGTATCCTTTACTTGCGCAAAGTTTGATGCAGGGGATAAAAAGAAAAAAATAAATACGAAAAAGAATGCGCTTCCCGACCTCCCTGAAGGCGAGTAGAACCAATCCACCAAATCCGAATACCATTTAGTGTTAAGCATCTAAGAGATCAAGAATACGTTTTAGATCATTATCTGATTTAAAAGGAATAACAATTTTCCCTTTTCCATTCACTTCACGACTGATACCCACTTTAGTATTAAATACAGCACGTAAATCTTCTACCACTTTTAATTGTTCAAAAGATAAATTCCCCTTTGTTGATTTTTTAGCAGAAGCACTATTAGTTGAAGTTACCGCTGATTCTGTTTTGGCACCACGAGCGAGGTCCTCAACTTCACGCACCGATAAATTGTTCAACACAATTTGATTATAAATATCTAATTGCCGGTCTGTATTTTCAATATTGATCAATGCACGAGCGTGACCCATTGATATATCATTGTTCCTGATCGCTAATTGAATCTCGATAGGTAACTTTAATAAACGTAAATAATTGGTAATGGTTGAACGTTGTTTGCTTACTTTTTGTGAAAGTTGTTCTTGTGTTAGAGAGCATTCATCAATAAGTCGTTTGTAGCTGATCGCAACCTCAATAGGGTCAAGGTTTTCGCGTTGAATGTTTTCCACCAATGCCATTTCAAGCATCGCCTGATCATTGGCAATACGGATATATGCAGGTACAGTTGTTAACCCGGCTATCTGCGATGCACGAAAACGTCTTTCGCCTGAAATTAACTGATATCTGTCATATCCTAATTTGCGAACGGTGATGGGCTGAATAATACCATGCTCCTTTATGGAAGAGGCTAATTCATTGAGTGCATCTTCTTCAAAGTTAGTACGTGGTTGAAATGGATTGGTTTCAATACTTGCAATTTCGATGTTTGCTATAGCGCCTACCACTTTCCCTTCACTTTCCAATTTATTATTGCTGGTGATATCGGTTTTCGAATTTTCCAACAATGCGCTTAATCCTCTGCCTAATGCGTTTCTTTTTACTGACATTTTTTCTTAATTTGGTGATTTGGTGATTTGATGATTTGAAAATTAAATTAGCACATTTTCAAATTATCAAATTATCAAATCAAATTAGTTTTCTTCTTCTACTTTAATAATTTTTTCTGCATCATTTAATCGTGTAAGCCCATTCTTTTGAAGTACTTCACGTGCTAAATTCAAATAATTTACAGAAGCTTTTCCACTTGCATCGTGCATAATAATGCTCTGTCCGAAACTAGGTGCTTCTCCTAATTTAGTATTACGTTGAATAATGGTGTCGAATACCATTTGTTGAAAATGGGTTTTTACTTCTTCTACCACCTGGTTACTCAGGCGTAATCGCATATCATACATCGTTAATAAAATGCCTTCAATTGCTAATTCAGGATTAAGGCGGGACTGAACAATTTTAATGGTGTTCAACAATTTCCCCAAACCTTCTAATGCAAAATATTCACATTGTACCGGAATTAAAACCGAATCGGAGGCAGAAAGCGCATTGATAGTAATTAAACCCAGTGAAGGTGAACAATCGATAATGATAAAATCATAATCATTTTTGATCTTTTCCAAAGCCATTTTCATCATTTTTTCGCGCTGCGGAAGATTGATCATTTCAATCTCGGCACCAACAAGATCAATGTGGGCAGGCAAAAGAAAAAGGTTAGGAGTTTCGGTTTGCAGTATGGTATCTTTTGGATCAACACCATCGATAATACATTCGTAAATACCTGTTTTTATATTACGAGGATCAAATCCAACTCCTGAGGTAGAATTTGCCTGGGGATCAGCATCAATCAAAAGTGTTTTAAATTCCAATACAGCCAAACTTGCTGCAAGGTTAATAGCTGTTGTTGTTTTTCCAACTCCACCTTTCTGATTTGCTATTGCTATTATTTTTCCCATTTGTTGATTTAGAGATTTAGTGATTTAGTGATATAGCGATTTAGGTAATTTGATGATTTGTTCAACTCTCCAATTCTCTATTTCTCTGATTTTTAAAATTATATATTATCTGTTGATCGTATCCAAAGCTCCACTTGTTATCGATTTACTTTCACCAATATCAAACAAAATTAATTCATTGCCTGCATGCATGAATTTTTTTACAGCTTCCTTTTTATCAATTTTGATCATTTCAAAAGTATCATAATGCATACCGATGATCTGGCGGCATTTAATAAATTCGGCAGCGATAATTGCATTGTCAACACCCATTGTATAGTTGTCGCCAATAGGCAGAAAAGCAAAATTAATGGTACGATAAATACCAATAAGTTTCATATCGTATGTAAGGGCCGTATCACCTGCAAAATAAAAGTTGCCTTCAGTTGATTCAATAACAAAGCCCATTGGGCTGCCACCATAGGTTCCATCAGGTAAACTGCTGGAATGCGCTGCTGAAACACATTTTACATTCCCAAAATCAAATTTCCATTTACCTCCAATATTCATTGGATGGGTATTATTTATTCCTTGTTTATTTAGCCAGGTGTGGATTTCGAAGGCACAAACCACCTTAGCTCCTGTACGACTTGCTATACTTATTGCATCAGCAATATGGTCATCGTGTCCGTGAGAAATAAGGATATAATCGGCCTTTACTGTAGTTACATCAACACCTTTGGCTAATTCATTTGGACTGATAAAAGGATCAAAAAGCAGGTGTTTGCCACCAACCTCTACTCCAAAACATGAATGACCGTAATATGTTATATTCATAATGAAAAAAAATACCTTACTTTGTAGTCTGATTAATTTTCATTAAAAATACAGTTTTTGAGCCGGAAAAGGATTGAAAACTTATTAAGAGTTTTCAAACAGATTTTGTTAATAATATATTTCAATGATAACTATTATTTCGGCTACAAACAGGCCAGACAGCAATTCACTTAAAATTGCCCAATTGTATTCTCAAATACTAGAAAAACAAGGAGTTAGCTCTGAAATTTTATCTTTGGAAAAGGTTCCTGTTGATATTGCTTTCAATGAATTATTTAGCAGACGTTCAGGGAAATTTCAGGAAATTTTGGATAAGTATATTATCCCTTCACAAAAATATGTGATCATTGCCCCTGAATACAATGGAAGTTTCCCTGGAATTTTAAAAACCTTTATTGATGCTATGCATCCTGAATTGCTTAGAGGAAAAAAAGTGGGATTAGTAGGTGTTTCCAGCGGTCGTGCAGGGAATTTACGGGGGATGGATCACTTAACCGGAATTTTACATTATTTGGGTTTACATGTTTATCACAATAAATTACCAATTTCAAGTGTTTTATCGTTGCTTGATGAAAATGGGAATGTAAAAGATCAAAATACCCTTGAAGGCATTGAAAAACATGCAGTAGGCTTTATTAATTATTAATTCTATTGTTTATAAGTTTTCATCTATCAATTGCTTAACCTTGTTATAAAATCCCTCTTGCTGGGTCTTATCCGGATTTTGTTCATACCAGGCATCAATTACAATTCCATTTTTATCTAAAACCAAATTCATAGGATAACCATCCAGAACACAAAAGTTTTCTTCCAACAATTTTTGTTCAATTGATGTTTGTATCGATTCAAATGGACCATGTTTTTTTGAAAATTCCCAAAGGGTATTTTTGTCATTAAATGAAATGGCTAAAAATTTCACTTTTTTATTTTCATAAAGCTGATGTAACTGATTAATGGAAGGTATTTCAGCAATGCACGTGGCACAGTTTATAAACCAAAAATGTATAAAAACAACATTCCCTTTCAGCTCTTCAATTGTAAATTTTTCATCATCCAGTTTCTTCAGTTGCGCGTTTGGGAAAGCGCAACCTTTTAGGTTTAAAAGTATTTTATGGTTGATTTCCAAGGCTGAATCTATCGAAATTATACCTCGGGCCTTTAACTGTTCCCACTCATTACGGGCACGTTGTTGACAGTCTTTAAAACATTGGCTCTGTGCCTGTATTTTAAAAATACTTGAAACGAGTAAAAAGATCACTACTATTTTTGTTTTCATAATAAATAATTTAATAAAAACAGCCCGGTCTCATCATTTATGAGAAAGGGCTGTTTTTAATTAAAAAATAAGAGTTTTACGCAAATCTTTTCTCAAATGCCTGCATCACTTCAACCAATGCATTAACACTTTCCAGCGGAAGGGCATTGTATAAAGAAGCACGGTATCCACCTACATCACGGTGACCACGTAATCCACTTAAATTAGCTTCTTTGCTCAATTTGTCAAATTCAACTTCCAATTCAGGTTTGTGCATGATAAAAGTAACATTCATATTTGAACGGTCTTCTTTTGCAGTAGTACCAATGAACATAGAGTTGCGGTCAATCTCATTATACAACGTAGCAGCTTTTTGCTGATTGATTTTTTCGATCCATGCAATACCACCGTTTTTCTTTAACCATCTCAATGTTAACATCGAAACATAGATAGGGAAAACAGGAGGTGTGTTATACATACTCTCTCCTTTTATGTGTACCTGATAATCCAGCATGGAGAGCATTTTACGGCCGGTTTTGCCTAGTATGTCTTCACGAACTGCTACCATTGTGGTACCGGCAGGCCCCATGTTCTTTTGTGCTCCTGCATAGATCAATGCAAAATCATTGCCATTTACTTTGCGACTAAAAATATCGCTGCTCATATCGCAAACCAATGGTACCGCTGTTTTTGGGAATTCTTTTATCTGGGTACCGTAAATAGTATTGTTTGAAGTGATATGCAAATAGTCTAAATTAGCAGGTATTTCATAGCCTTTAGGGATATAGCTGAATTTTTTATCTTCCGATGAAGCAACAACTACCGTATTACCAATGATCTTAGCTTCTTTAATAGCTTTGCTTGCCCAAACACCTGTGTTTATATAGCCTGCAGTGCCATCAGTACGCAATAAATTGCACGGAGCCATAGCAAACTGTAAACTTGCACCACCACCTAAGAATAAAACCTGATAGCCATCTTTTAGCTCCAGCAATTCTTTTACCAATGCTTTGGATTCATCCATCACGGCTTCAAAATTTTTGCTGCGATGAGAAATTTCAAGTAATGAAAGATTTAGATTATCAAAATTGATACAAGCTTCAGCAGCCTGTTGTAATACTTCAGCAGGTAGTATCCCGGGACCTGCACTAAAATTGTGAATTTTTGTCATATTTATAGTGGAATTTGTCATCTGTGTTTCATTTTTAATTTGTTGTAAAATTAACGATTATTTGAAAGGTAAAAGTAAAAGGGGGATAATAATTTAGAAGTGTTTTTCCGGAAAGAAAACATAGAGAGCCTCTTCAAAAAAATGAATACCTTTGGCATTCATTTCAACCCTTATTTAAAGAGATGGCAGATAATTCATTACCTGAAAAAATTGTGAGCAAAATGCTCGACACTGATTGGTTCAGCCAGTGGTTGGGAATCGAACGTGTTGAAGTCAGACAAGGTTATTGTGTTTTGCGAATGACCATCCGTAAGGAAATGTTAAATGGCTTCGCGATTGCACATGGGGGAATCACATATTCATTGGCAGATAGTGCATTGGCTTTTGCATCGAACTCACATGGAAGAATGAGCGTTTCTGTTGAAACTAGTATTTCACATATCATATCGCTGAAAGAAGGTGATGTAATTACAGCTGTAGCTGAAGAAGTAAGCATTTCGAATAAAATTGGGATATATCAAGTAAAAGTAAAAGATCAAAATGATAAAATAGTAGCTCTTTTTAAGGGCACTGTTTATAGAACGAGTAAAAATTGGTTTGAAGAAAAATAAGGATTTACCACTAAGGCACTAAGAAACACTAAGTTCCACTAAGATTTTTTTCTTAGAGTTCATATGGTGAAAAAAAATATACTATGAAAAACGCATTTATTATTGATGGAGTTCGCACTCCTATTGGAAATTTTGGAGGAACATTATCTACAATCCGTACTGATGATTTAGCTGCATTGGTTTTAAAAGAATTAGTAAAACGTAATACTACCATCGATGTAAAACAAATTGGTGATGTGATCATGGGCTGTGCAAACCAAGCTGGTGAAGATAATCGTAATGTGGCGCGTATGGCTTTATTACTAGCGGGTTTGCCGTATACGGTTCCCGGTGAAACGGTGAATCGTTTGTGTGCATCCGGCTTGTCGGCTTCTATGGCTGCAGCACGCAGCATTATGATCGGAGAAACGGAGTTGATGATTTCCGGTGGTGTTGAAAACATGACACGCGGCCCTTTGGTAATGTCAAAGGCCGGTTCTGCATTTGGGCGCGATCAGCAACTATTTGATTCATCTTTTGGATGGCGTTTCATAAATCCTAAAATGAAAGAGCTATATGGTGTTGATGGAATGGGCGAAACAGCTGAGAATCTTGCGGAGCGTGATAAAATTAATCGCGAAGATCAGGATAAATTTGCTTTGTGGAGTCAACAAAAGGCAGCAGCAGCGCAATCAAAAGGACGTTTTGCAAAAGAAATTGTTGGGGTTGAAATACCACAAAAAAAAGGGGAACCGAAAATTTTCGATAAAGACGAATTCATAAAACCTGATACTACATTGGAAGGTTTGTCGAAATTAAAAGCATCATTTCGTAAAGAAGGAGGAACAGTAACAGCAGGCAATGCATCAGGATTGAATGATGGGGCGGCTGCTATTTTATTAGCATCTGAGGATGCAATAAAAAAATATAATTTAAGCCCTAAAGCACGAATTGTATCAAGTGGTGTTGCAGGTGTTGAACCTCGTATTATGGGAATTGGTCCTGTTGCTGCAAGTAATATGGCTTTGAAACGGGCTGGTTTAACAATGAATGATATTGATCTGATTGAATTGAATGAAGCATTTTCAGCACAATCATTAGCGTGTACACGCGCCTGGGGACTGGCAGATAACGATTCTCGGATCAATCCGAATGGTGGTGCTATCGCACTAGGACATCCATTAGGAATGAGTGGTGCACGTATTTTAAATTCCGCAGCCATTGAATTACAGGAACAGAATAAAAGGTATGCACTTATAACTATGTGTATTGGCCTTGGTCAAGGGTATGCGGTGATCATTGAGAAGTGTTAAAATTTAGGAATTAAGGATTAAGGATTTAGGATTCAAAATTGTTAGAAAATTATGACTAAGGAAGAATTAAAAAACAGGACGAAATTGTTTGCGATCCGCGTTTTTAAATTTATAGATACTTTACCTAAAAGCAAATCGTTAGATGTAATCACTTATCAAATTTTAAAATCATCATCATCTGTAGCGGCAAATTATCGTGCAGTATGTAGAGGGAAATCGGGAGCGGATTTTTTGAATAAATTAAAAATTGTTGATGAAGAAGCTGATGAAACATTATTTTGGCTTGAATTTATTAAAGAATTAGGGATTAAATGTGATAATAATGAAATTGAGTCTTTGATGAAAGAAGCAAACGAGCTGGTTTCAATTTTTTCAGCAGGGATCCGAACAACTAAAGCAAAAAATCCTAAATCCTAAAATCCCAAATATAAAATATGATATACGAATTCAACGGTTATAAACCTGTAATCCACGAAAGTGCTTTTATTCATCCCAATGCAACTGTTACAGGAAATGTAATTATTGGTAAGGATGTATATATTGGCCCCGGTGCTGCTATTCGTGGTGATTGGGGGCAAATAATTATTGAAGACGGTTGTAATGTGCAGGAAAATTGCACAATACACATGTTTCCCGGCACAACTGTTTTATTGAAAGAGAGCGCTCATATTGGTCATGGTGCAATTATACACGGTGGCACAATTGGTAAAAATGTGTTGGTGGGAATGAACTCTGTTGTAATGGATAATGTGGTGATCGGTGATAATTGCATTATAGGAGCATTATGCTTTGTTCCGGCAGATATGATCATTCCTGAGAGAAAGGTAGTGGTTGGTAATCCTGCAAAAATTGTAAAAGAGGTGAGTGATGAAATGATCAAATGGAAAACACAGGGAACAAAATTGTATCAGCAATTACCTGCAGATTGTAAAGCTACTTTAAAACCCTGCGAACCTTTAAGAGAAATAGAAGCTGGAAGGCCAAAACAGCAGGATATGTATAGAACATGGAATGAAAGTAAAAATAAATAGACCGATTTTTCGATCGGCATTTTTAAACTCTAATTAATAAATCAATTCTTTTTAAATGAATTTACACTTACACTTTATCCTTGTTAACTCTGAGTTTAACCAAGGTATTGCCGATGATCTAAATGAAGGACAAGAATCGGAAGACAACATTAAATACTTGTGGGAAGATGAGTTAAAAGTATCGGAACCGATAACTGAATTCAAAATAAAAAATAATGCAATTTATACGTTAGCAGGATATTTTCCTGACGACAAAGAATTTAGTTTTGAAATTTGGGATATGACCATTGTTGATTGTATAACGGAAAGCGGTAAAAATATGCAATTTGCTGTTTCGAAAAAACTCTTAAAAAAAACAGAAAAGGTAGTGGATGAAAAAAATGATGAAACGCATTTATATTTTTATCTGCGAGATGCCCTTCCAATGGAAACCCCAATGGATGGAGTATATATCATCAAGGAGGATTTTCCGAAAGAACTTAAAAACGTAAATAAAGCTTAAAAATAATTTATTCTACTCTACTGTATAGTAGGAGATCAAATATAAATCTAATGACAAGAGAAGAGCTGTTTTCAACCATTACAAAGAAAAAAAGTTTTCTTTGTGTTGGTTTGGATACCGATATAACTAAAATTCCTTCACATTTGTTGAAGACAGAAGATCCTGTTTTTGAATTCAACAAACAGATCGTTGATGCTACCCATGATTTGTGTGTTTCCTACAAACCCAATATGGCTTTTTATGAAACACAAGGTGCAAAAGGTTGGATCAGTTTGGAAAAAACGATCAATTATATCAATCAAAAGTATAAAGATGTTTTTACTATTGCCGATGCAAAGCGCGGTGATATTGGTAACACTTCTAAAATGTATGCGAAGGCATTTTTAGAAACTTTGAATTTTGATTCGATCACTGTTGCTCCTTATATGGGTGAGGATAGCGTTACACCATTTCTGGAATACAAAAATAAATGGGTGATTTTACTTGCACTCACCTCTAATAAAGGTGCATTTGATTTTCAAACAAGTGAAATTGGATCTATTGTTGAAAAGGGTAGGGGGATGAAATTATTCGAGAAGATAATTGAAACTTCAAAAAAATGGGGCACTCCTGATAATATGATGTATGTGGTTGGTGCAACAAAAGCAGAAATGCTTCTTGATATCCGCAAAATGATCCCTGATAATTTTTTGTTAGTTCCCGGAGTTGGGGCTCAGGGCGGCAGTTTACAGGATGTAGCTAAATATGGTATGAATAAACAATGTGGTTTGTTGGTTAACTCATCACGAGGAATTATTTATGCAAGTTCCGGTGAAAAATTTGCAGAAGTTGCGAGAGAGGAAGCATTGAAATTGCAGAAAGAAATGGAGATTTTGTTACAAGAGTATTTATAGTTTTTTAGTAAAAAAATAATAATAAAAATAATATTTTAATATGTCCTATTTAATGGTTTGCCTTGGCAATATTTGCCGTTCACCTTTGGCAGAGGGTATTTTACGCGACAAAGCCGAAAAATTGAATCTTGACATCACTATCGATTCGGCAGGAACATCTAATTATCATATTGGTCAGCATCCCGATAACCGCACTGTTTTGAATGCAAAACAGCATGGGATTGATATTTCTAAATTAAAAGGAAGACAATTTCAAGTAGAAGATTTTGATAAATTCGACACTATTTTTGTTATGGATAGTTCCAATTACTCTGATGTTATTAGCCTTGCACGAAATGAAAATGATAAGAGCAAAGTGGAATTGATATTGAACAGGGTTTATCCAAATTCTAATATGGCTGTTCCTGACCCCTATTTTGGTGGCGAGCAGGGTTTCGAAACTGTATTTATATTACTTGAAAAAGCGTGTGATGTAATTGCTCATTCGATTGAAATTACTAATTAATAATATTTATTTTAAAAAGATAAACGAAGTTCTTTGTTGAATAAAAAAAATAAAAATGACTGAAAAAGGAACCCTTTACTTAATACCTACAACACTTGGAATTACTGCTGAAACAGCCGATGTTATGCCTGTGAAAGTAAATCAGATCATCAATACTATTGATGAATATATTGTTGAA
Source organism: Bacteroidia bacterium (assembly GCA_030654175.1). Classification (GTDB taxonomy): domain Bacteria; phylum Bacteroidota; class Bacteroidia; order 2-12-FULL-35-15; family 2-12-FULL-35-15; genus 2-12-FULL-35-15. The sequence continues at coordinate 51,337 of JAURXZ010000003.1, read as the reverse complement.
AACGAAAAAGCAGCCCGCCATTATTTAAAGAAAATGGGGATCATTAAACCTTTGCAGGAAATTATTTTACATCCGTTAAATCAGCATACTAACCTTCATGAAATTTCAGGTTATTTAAACTCTATTAATCTTGGAAAAAATATCGGAATTATTTCAGAAGCAGGTTGCCCCGGTGTAGCTGATCCCGGTGCTGATGTGGTAAAATTAGCCCACGAAAGAAGTATTAAAGTTGTTCCTTTAGTTGGACCATCCTCTATTTTGCTGGCTCTGATGGCATCCGGATTTAACGGACAAAGTTTTACATTTCATGGATATTTACCAAAGGAACGCAGCGAACGTATAAAAAAGATAAAAGAATTGGAAAAAATAGCTAGAGAAAAAAGTCAGACTCAACTATTTATAGAGACACCTTATCGCAATATGCATTTATTGGATGACATTTTAACAAATTGTGACAGTAAAACGCCACTTTGTATCGCCTGTGATATAACCCTTCCGACAGAATTTATTAAAACAAAATATGTTTCCAGTTGGAAAAAGCAGATACCTGATATTAATAAACGTCCTGCAATTTTCCTGATCTATAAATAAAGGGTAGGAGTAATAAAGTTTATTATAATTTCAAACAAGTGGGAACCCGGTTCTGGAAATATTAGTTTAGAAATACACAGAAACCACGCGGTATATAAAAACCAGGCCGGTAACCAAAAGAATTATACCAAGTAGTATACTTATTTTACGCAAAATTGAATGGCTGAGATGTTTGCTAATTTTATTTGCAAAATAGGCTTTTAGCACATCAGTAATAAATACAATGGCCAGCGTAGTGATGAAAAAAAGCGTAATGTGAATTCGGGTAAATTCTTTATTTGAGCTCACTGCCCCAACCCATAGTATCCATAAAAAAATAACGGAGGGATTTAGGATATTCAGAAAGAAACCTTTTGTAATAAACAGCGGAACGTTTACCGCCTTTATGACCAATCCTTTTTCTTCCTCCTCTTTCTTTTTATGAAAAATGCTGAACAATCCAAATGCTATCAAAAGGGTGCCTCCAATAAGGCCAATAACCATTTTGTTATTCGGATTGTCGAAAAGTTGCGCAATGCCTAAATAAGCTAAAAGCACGCAAATTACATCACTTAAAAAAATTCCAATAGCAAGTGCAAAACCCGATTTAAATCCTTTTTTGCTGCTCGTTTGTATAAGCGTGAACAATGAAGGTCCGGGCTGTATAGCCAAAACTGATCCCAGTAATAATCCTTGAAAAATGGCTTTTAAAATCATAGGTTTGTTTTTTGTACCTTAGGCATTGTTAAAAAATAACTAATACATTTTGACTTGTTCTTTTGCCCTTTTTTTGCGTTGTAAAATCGTTAAATAGCTATGGCTATTTGCCTCATTTACGCCTTAAAAAAGAACAAAATTACTTCGCCAATTCTGTACTATTTATTTCTTAACAATACCTTATCTTTTAAATAAGTTTCCCAATCGGTTAATTTCGTGCCTTTTAGTACACGTGGAAATTTGAATGAGGCACCTATTTTACCTATTGATTGCATATAATCGTAAAACACGTGACTTGGCATTACATCAATAATAACTTCTTTTAACGCTGCAATACGCTCCACACGATAATCATCATTCAGATCTTTTAATACTTCATCAATCCGCTTACGCAAGATTGCCACATCTACTTTGTCGTCAGTGCCAATATACCAGTGGTGGGCGAACAATGATTCATAATTAATACCTGCTACAGTGAATTCTTTTATTTCAATATTCAATTCTCCTGAAACAAGTTCAATGGCTCGGTTCATATTATCCTGAGACAAATGTTCTCCGCATAAACTCAAAAATTGTTTTGTACGACCGGTAATAATAATTTCATAAAGTTCAACAGAGGTGAACTTTATCACATCCCCGATCAAATAACGCCAAGCGCCCGAACAGGTAGAAAGTAATAGTGCATATTCAACACCTTCCTGAACTTGCCCGATATGGTATGTTTCGGGTGTTTCAACAATTGTTCCTTCCGAATCAAAATTCTTTTCATTGAAAGGAACAAACTCGAAAAATATTCCATTATCCAGCACCATTCTGCATGATTCAGTCCCTTGCCTGTCCTGGTATGCGATAAATCCTTCTGATGCTAAATAGGTGTCAAAATAAATGATGGGCTTGCCAAGTAATTTTTCAAATCCTTTTTTATAAGGTGCAATCGCCACTCCTCCATGAACATATATTTCCAAATTTGGCCATATATCATGAATGTTATTTACGTTGTATTCAGTAATAATTCTTTCAAAAAGAATTTGAACCCAGGCCGGCACACCTGCAACAATGGCTATATCCCATTCTTTTGCATTTTTTGTGATTTCTTCAAGTTTGGTTTCCCAATCACGTTCTTTTGAAATACGTTTTCCTGGTTTATAAAAATGTTGAAAATAGAAAGGAATATTTTTAGCCGTAATACCACTTAGATCGCCTTCAAAATAAGTGCCATTATAATTTAAGTGAGTACTTCCTCCAAGCATTAAAGCACCACGCTGAAAATGTTCTTTCGGAAAATCATAGCGGGTTTGTAAACCCAATTGCCGAATGCTGATTTTTTTTATTGCCTTCAGCATATCGGAAGTAACAGGGATATATTTGCTTGAAGAATCGGATGTTCCGGAGCTTAATGCGAAATATTTTATGCGTCCGGGCCAACAAACATAAGCCTCTCCATTCAATGCACGGAACCACCATTTTTTGAACATCGAATTGTAATCATGCGTATGAATTGTATTCTGAAAAGCGTTTATTATATCGGGTTCACTTATTATTTTAGAAAAATTATAATGTCCGCCAAAGGCAGTAAATTCAGCTTTAGTAAGCAGCTTTTTTAATACCTTAGCTTGTTGAGTATAACCGTTGACCTTACGTATTCTGGGTATTCTTTCCCTTAGTTCAAATGTTCGTTTGAGTATAGAGCCTAAAATCGCCATTTATTGTTTTATTAATATTTAACCTTATAATTTTGACTAAAAATACTCATTTTATTTAGTTTAAAAAAATCGAATTTAAATGAAAAAGATTTAATGTATTCAAGTTCAGTACGCTAATATAAATATTATGAGGGTTAATTATTGTTAATGCCGCCTTAGGGATTGAAGCGTCCCGCAGTATTACGATTTTTTTTATAAAAAAACAGAATGGTCTGTTTCTAATGTGAGACAGGCTCTTTTAATAAAATATGAAAAGAGCATTATTGTGCATTTTTTTACATATTTTTGATAACCTAAAAGTTATTTGAAGTACGCATTATTATTGCAAAAGAAGCAATATGCCGTTAGAATACCTTTGGAGCTGCAATGCCGGGGAGGAGTTTCGTTGGGGCGAATGGGTATCGATATGGGTTCAATGGAAAAGAAAATGATAATGAAGTAAAAGGAAACGGAAACCAACAAGATTACGGTATGAGAATCTATGACCCAAGATTGGGAAGGTTTTTAAGTGTTGACCCAATTACCAAAAAATATCCCGAACTTACACCCTATCAATTTGCAAGCAATTCACCTATTTGGGGTGTTGATTGGGATGGTTTAGAATTACGAATTTACACTGAGACCAAAGGTACTGGACACACTTTTATTACTGTTCAAGATGGGGATGATGTAATTGTCTATACATATGGTAGGTTTGCTAATTCGGATGCTTCGACAGGTGGTGCAACAGGACAAGGTGTATTGATAAGATATACTGGCGATAAGGCAAAGGATTATATAAAATCTGAATTGTATAGGATGGAAGCTAAAGCGTTTCAAGTTGATGATGCTGATGAAAAGGCGGTACAGAATTTTATGGATGCACAATACTTTGGTTCATCTGAATCACCTAATACTGGGGATGAAGATATTGACAAATATGGTAAAATAATTGATTCTTATAATTTGTTTGGTAATAATTGCACAACCATAAGTTGCGATGCTACAAAAGCTGGTGGAGCAGATGTTTTCAATTACAATGGTGGCGAACAGGATTTTGCAATTCCAAAGTCTCTTCAAAATTATCTACAGGATGCAACTGTTGAAAATATAAATGTTAACGAAGTTACAGGGACAATGAAGGGCACATATCAAAATACTCTTGATAAAAAACCGTTAGGAAGTGCTGGAGTTGGTGGTGAAACTTCAGGGTCAAGCGGAAAAGCAGCTGGTTCATCTGCTAACACTTCAAGTGGAAATGCAAGTTCAAGCGGTGGCAATAGTGGTTCAAGTTCAAAAAAGAAAAAATAAACTGTATGAAAAAGCTAATTAAAATACAACTAATTGTTGCTTTTGCTTTTTGCTTGCTATATGTATTCTTACTGCTGGGTGTATTAACAGATGTCAAATACATAGTTGAAGCATCTACTGGAGTAAGCAATAGGGTTATTACAACAGTTTATGACAATATCTCAACTCTTTCCTTGTTGTTTTTTGTTCTTTCAATATTTGTAATAATAAACGCATTTTTATTGTTGAAAAAAGCGAATAAAGATGATAATATTAAATAGATAGAATTGATGTGATTTTCGCAAAAAGATATTTCAACCGTTATAATTTACTTGACAGAGCGGAAAACTGGATAGTGAATTAGGTTGAAAAGAAGGAGAAAAATGGGACTCGTATAGCGGGGGTGGAAACTTACTATATGAGACCCCAATCTATTTAATGATGAAACGAAGATGAATTTTAAATAGATAGTTTGTGATTTGAAAGCACCAGCGGAACGGCTGGTGTTTTTATTTTACTTACTTTTCGGTTTGTTCAGTATCCTATCAGCATCCGCAACCTTTATCTTTATTGGATTCCTTACAGGCATCTCCAATATCTTGCGTGCCTGTTCTTTTGTTAGTATCAATTTCATATCAATAAATATCAGTTGAATCGGGTTTCTACATGGGCTGTTCAAAAATAATCAATGGATATAAAGCCTCACTTCCCGCTTCCTATCGACCTTAATGGCTTAAGCATCAATAACAACAGTGGTTGTTGTGAATAGGCTTTAGAATGCAAACGTGTTCGACACCATCGCATGGGTAACTGAAAGCCTGTGTTTGAGATAGTATAATCGTACTATAAGGCTTAATAACAGAATCAAAAAAAATTAAAAAATATTTTTGGATGAATATCCATATCCCTATATATCAATGGTAGTGCGGTATAAGAAAGGCGGATAACTACTGAGGTTGAGGTGTTGCAAATGAAGTGTCTCAAATGATACAGAGGAAGCCCCTGTCATTGTTATATTGACAGGGGGGGCTCCGCTACTCATTGTTATACAAGGGCTGGTAGTAGGTCATCCACTTCACTCTGTTCAAGTAGTAAAATTCTTTGGTTCACAGCCTCATCACTACTATCTTCATTCTGTTCTTGAATGTAGTTCCTAACAAACTTCTTTAGCTTCATAAGGCTGTCTGGCATTAAGTATTCATTGATATTGAAAGTCGGTTTTCTAAATGCAGTATTACCAATTAGGCTCCACAATACAGCCGTATTGAGAGCGGTAAAACCGATCCTTCTTTTACTACACTGGAAAGGATTGCTAAAGCTCTTGGAATTTCGCTTTCTGACCTGTTTAAAGCGGATGATATTTTTAAGGATGTAAATACTTACGATAAAACCTTAATGGAAAAATTAAAGCTGATTGATGATTTAGACAATACTGAAAAAAAATCTCTTTATCATATTATTGATTCTTTGATTGCTAAAAAACGCCTGAAAGATAATTTGCAAAGTCTTGTAAAAGGTTAAAATAAAAAAACACCGCTATTGCTAACGGTGTTTAAATTCACACTACGGCAAGATGCCTATTAATTAAACGACACGAGTTAAAAAACTCGCGCCTGCATACCGCACATACCGCACTAGCACTCACGCCTGCCGGGGCTATTTAAAAGAGCCACCACAGAATTTCAACTCAATATCTTTGCAGCTTTTATCTTTTTTGCAAAACTTGACTGTCTTCGAACCTCCTGTTTTGTATACGCTATCCCCCTTTTCAACAAAAGACACAAAGTTTTCATCGACACATAAAATAGCATAGTCCAAATCAAATTCTTCTTCTTCAGTATCAATTGTCATAATATATTCATAGGTTTTATTATGATAAGGCTCTAGCTTTTTTATCTTGCCCTTAAAAGTATTATTCAAATATATTTCATTATACATTTCTTCAGAAACTTTTTCTAATGTTTTTTTGTATTGGCACATACGACAAGAATAAACTAAAATTATAACAAAAATTATAGAAAGTGATATCGTTATTGTTTTACTCATAATTAATTATTATTGCTATCAACAGGTTTAATTCCAGGTGCTGGTGCCTTTTTCATTTCAGGAATTTTTTTCAAAAATTCGCCTAGTTTTTTACTAAATGGTAAACGAATGTGCGCATCTAATCCATTATCATATTTAATATCATCGTCAGTAACTACATAATTTTTCGTTTGTCCACTATTAAAAGTTTCAGAACCTCCTGCAACATCAACAACATCATCATCTTTATGTACAACCTGAATATGGTCATTAATTCCTGAATTACTCACGGGATCTTCCGAATCTGGTCCACCTCCGTAAGCATCTTTTTCATCAGTATTATATGCAGGTGTTCCTATTGTAACCAAATTAACTTTAATACCTTTTTTTCCAAGAATCTTCGCAGCTTGAATAGCAACATTCCCACCGTGGCTATGTCCTATTATTGAAATTGGTTCATCCTCGGTGATATCTCCGTTTTTCATCATTTCGAGTCTTGTCTTCACAATATGCGCTACTAACTCTTTCGCTGAGACTTTTCTTGTCAATGAATTTTGCATTGGAGGATAAGGCGCACTCCAGTTAAAACTTCCATCTAGCTTTGTATTGCCTGTAATTCTTAATAATTGTTTTTTAGCTTCAGGTGTAATATATGAGGCAAATGAACTAGTTTGTTTCGTGCCGTGGACTATAAACGCTTCCATTCCATCCAAATCAATTGCAACAATCGGAGTATTACTCGCAAACTGGTAAGGTGTTAACATTGGATATTTACTTGTCAACGGGTCAACCGATAAGAACTTACCAAGTCTTGGGTCATAGATTCGCATTCTATAATCCTGCTGGTTTCCGTTTCCTTTCACTTCATTATCATTTTCCTTACCATTAAACCCATACCTATACCCATTAGCTCCAACGAAACTTCTGCCCGGCATTGCAGCTCCAAAGGTATTCTAACGGCATATTGCTCCTTTTGCAATAGTGATGCGTACTTCAAAGAACTTTTATGTTATCAAAAATATGTAAAAAAATGCACAATTATGCTCTTTTCATATTTTATTAAAAGAGCCTGTTTCGTATTTGAAACAGGCTCTTTTTGTTTTTTTAGCAGAATTTAATTTTCAACATTTTTATATTTGTAGTTTTCAGAATCTACCGAATCTAATTTTAAATAATATTTTTCCATTTCAGCATCCATAAATCCATCAGCATAGCAAACATAACGGCTAAAGGACGCACTGTTAGCTTTATGGCCGGAAATGATGCGAACATTCATTTCGTGCATACCCATTCTTAGCATGGTTGTTATTGCTGTTCGCCTCATAGAATGTGAAGCGATCAGATCACAGAAACGGTAATTTGTTTTTTTTACCTCATCCTTGTATTTCTCAAAATGTTGCCCCCTTTTACTTCGTGTAACTTCCAACTCCTCTGTCCATCCGGCAAGTAAAGCAATTTTTTTAATTGCGATATTGAAATTTACATTTGAAATTGGTGGAAATAAAGTGCGTTTTCTGCGTTTGTATTTCAAAAGAATTTCTTTGGAAAAATCAGGAAGAAATACTCTGGAACGAATATTTGTTTTTTGTGAGGTGGTACACAAATACACATTTTTATTTATGTGTTCAATGTTTGTTCTGTTTGCTTTCATCAGATCCCCAAAACTTAATGCGGTGATGCATCCAAAAACAAACATATCTTTCATTATTCTTAACCTTTTGGGCAAACTGTTTTCAAATTCTTTATTATAGATCAAAAATTTTAATCTTTCCGGCACCAGCACTAATACAGGGATATCCTCACTTGTAACATAAAACCGATTGTGATAGTTGCCCGGTGTCGGGTTCATTTCTTCGATCTGGTAATTAAAAAAGGCCCTTAGCAATTTCATTTGAGTGCCTACATAATTATCATACAAATCGCAATTTTGATACAGATATTCGGTAAAAGTAAAATAAAACCTTTTCCAATAGTTCCTTTCGGCTATTCGTGATCTTATTGATTTCATTCGTTCATAATCTTTGATACGAATAACAATTCCCTTTTCCATTGCAAAATCTGTTAAGTTCTTTTGCAGAGCAAGATAATTTTTGATAGTTGTTTTTCTGATCAAACACCCATTCTTTTGAAGGCGCTTGCCGCTTTCCATTTCATCAATAAAATGTTGAAAAAGCGGCAGTAATTCGTAGCTGTTTTTTTCATAATTTTTTTAAGCACAAAAGAATAGAAAGCATAACTAACATGAGATAACAATAACCATTGGAAGCTTTGATTTCAATCATTTTTTTTATGATTTTCTTTTAACATAAAACAGTTCTGATGGAGTAAATTGAATAAAAAAAGCCTGCCCCTTTTTTTCAAGAAAAGGGCAGGCCAAATTGAATTAAATTGAAATTACTTTTGTAAATACTTAAAATCGTGATTGTTTTTAATTGCTTTCAGCGATTGGAAAATTAGCTTAATAACATTTTCAACATCATCTTTATGAACACTTTCCACGGTAGTGTGCATATAACGTAAGGGTAAAGAAATCAATGCTGATGGAACACCACCCACTGAATAGGCGAATGCATCCGTATCAGTTCCTGTGGCACGTGATGCAGCAGCACGTTGGAAAGGTATTTTGTTGCTGTTGGCAGCGTCAATTATCAGTTTCAATAGGTTGTTTTGTACGGCAGGACCATAAGTAAGCACAGGTCCTTTACCACAAGCCAGATCACCGCTGGCGATCTTATTCATCATTGGTGATTGAGTATCATGACAAACATCTGTAATGATGGCTACGTTTGGTTTAATTGTATGTGTGATCATTTCAGCACCGCGTAAACCAACTTCTTCCTGCACAGAATTAACAATATATAAACCGAAAGGTAATTTTGTTTTGCTTTCTTTTAATAAACGTGCTACCTCAGCGATCATAAATCCTCCTACACGATTATCCAATGCTCTTCCCACATAATAACGATCATTTAATACCATAAATTCATCTTCGTAAGTGATCACACATCCAACATGAATTCCCAGCTCTTCAACTTCTTTTTTTGTATTACATCCGCAATCCAAAAAAATATTTTTTAAGGATGGTGGTTCTTCTTTTGATGCATCACGAACGTGAATTGCCGGCCATCCAAAAACAGCTTTAACAATACCTTTATCAGTATAAATATTTACTCGCTTGGAAGGAGCTATCATGTGATCGCTACCACCGTTTCTGCGCAAATAAATAAAACCATCATTAGTAATATAATTCACAAACCAGGATATTTCATCAGCATGTGCTTCTATCACTACCTTAAATTCTGCTTTGGGGTTGATAACACCAACAGCTGTTCCATAATTGTCGATAAAATAATCGTCAATATAAGGTTTCATATAATCGAGCCATAGTTTTTGTCCCGCAATTTCAAAACCGGTTGGTGATGAATTATTCAAATAATTACGCAAAAATTCGTGTGAACTTTTTGTAAGAATTGACTTTGTTTCTTTTTTTGTTTCTTTTTTCTTTGCCATTTTTTTTAGTTCATTAGTCATTAGTCATTAGTCATTAGTGATTAGTCAGATGTTAGATCAGCACATCGGTAAATCAGCACATCTTCACATCAATTCATCTTCTTCTCTGCCCAGGTTTTTACCATTTCTTCTAAAATATCCATCGGTACAGGTCCTGAAGTAAGCACTACATCATGAAATTCGCGGATATCAAATTTAGTACCCAATTGGATCTTCGCTTTTTCACGAAGGTCTAAAATTTTGATCATCCCAATTTTGTATCCTGTAGCTTGTGATGGCCAAACGATATAGCGTTCAATTTCCTTTTTATTATCGCCTTCCGGGTTTGGTGTATTTTCTTTAAAATAGGTCAATGCTTTTTGACGTGTCCATTTTTTGCGATGAATTCCTGTATCAACAACAAGGCGGGCTGCACGGAAAAGTTCCATTGCTAATCTTCCAAAATCAGAATAAGGGTCCTGGTAAAAACCAATTTCTTTAGGGACAAGCTCAGAATACAAAGCCCAACCTTCCACATAAGCAGTATTTCCACCATGCATACGGAACTTAGCAATATTGGATAGTTCCTGTGCAATGGCTATTTGCATGTGATGTCCCGGTATACCTTCGTGATAGGCCAACGCTTCCATTTGATAGGTTGCCTGATCTGCCATGTTGTACAAATTAATATAATAACGTCCCGGACGAGAGCCATCCAATGCAGGCTCTTCATAAAATGCACCTCCTGCTGATTTTTCGCGGAATGCTTCTACAGGCTTAACTTCAATATCAGCTTTGGGTTTTGTAAGAAATAATTTATCAATTTCATTTTTCATATCATCAATGATCTTTACTCCTTTTACGCGATATGCTTCTTTCCCTTCGGCAGTATTGGCATAATAGAATTGTTTATCGATGCGCATAAAATCAAAGAAATCCTGAAGGTTATCATTTTTGAAATTTACTTTTTTCATGATCACCTTCATCTCGCTATGTATACGAGCTACTTCTTTCAAACCAATTTCATGAATTTCATCAGAAGTTAAATTGGTAGTTGTTGTTTGCTTCAAAGCTGCATCATAAAATGCCGCACCATCAGTCAGTTTCCAGATACCATCATCATCAGTTGATTTTTTTTCCAATTCATTCCAATAAGCTATTAGTTTTTCGTAAGCCGGTTTTACGGATGTTAACAATGCGTCAGATGCTTTTGTGATCAGTTCTTTTTTAGCTGTGTCATCTAATTCTTTTAATGCACTTACTTTTGTAATAAAATCTTCCAGTAAAGCATTCATTACTTTCCCGTTGTCGAAAGGGGCTCCGGACAATATGTTTTTGCAGTCGGTTAATACTAAAGGGAAAACAAATTTGGGGGGGATAACGTTTTTTTCTTCACGAACTTTTAAGTTCACCAATAATTGATCAAATAAACTATTGATTCCTAAAAGTCTTGAAATATATGCTTCTGCATCTGCTTTATTACTTATAGCATGCATATTAATTAAAAAGGCAGGGATTTCAGAATGCATTCCTCCCATTTGATTAACAGGGTAATCATGAAAACGCCATTTGAAATTATCGATTTTGTCCTGACACTCTTTTTCAAACAAACGGTAACTGATCTTTGTTTGGACATCAAGCGCATCAATGTTTACAATCGTATGCAACGAATCTAAATTGCCTTTGGTGATTTCCAATTCCTTTTGTGCATGTTCATCACTGATGTCGGTCCATTTGTCATAATCTTTTTTGATCCCTAAACGTGTTTGGCTCACCGGATCACGATCCACTGTAGCGTCAAATACACGATCAAAAAAGGCATTTGCTTTTTTTGTTTCAATTTTAATATCTTCCGCAGCGTATGTCTTCTTTTCTTTTGAAGATTCTTTGCTATCCCCGCATGAGCTGAAAATAGCTAAAGAAAGCAGTGCTGTTGAATAAATTATTTTTTTCATTTTCTTATATTTTTTAGATCTGATTTTCTTCTTTTATTTGGATATATATATTGAAATGGGAGGTTAAATTTTTGGAAATAGCCTATATAAATTTACACAAAAGTTCCATTCGTTTTTTTATTTCTAAAAAAAATGATCAGCACTCCCCATCCCAATAGGATGCAAAATGATGCTGTTGCAATAGGGTAATTAATATTTACTAAATTAATATAACTTGCAATAATAGGTGGTATTGCCATCCCAAGTGACTGAATGGATTGGTTGATGCCCAATATTTGTCCTTGTTCATCTTTTCCTGCCTGGCTTGATACTACTGAAGTTATGTTAGGCTGCGTTAAGCCTTGGAAAATGGCTATGAAAGGCAGAACAAAGAAAATATATTTTGATTCAGTTGGCAAAAGAAGCATTGGCAGTGTGATAGCTAAAAGAACCGAGGAAATTTGTATGATTTTTAAAGGCGAATATTTTTTAGACATGGGACGCTGCAACCCGCCTTGCGCAACAACGATCCAAATACCCATAAAGGCAAACACATCGGCTATTTCTGAAATTTTATAATCAAACTTATTGATCAGGAATACCTGAAAGAACTGAGTAAAAAAATTAAATCCCAGGGTGAATAAAAAAACCACAAAAAAAATGATCCGTAAATGTCTAAGCTGAAATGCCCTTCCAATATTTTGCATCCCGGTAAATATACTCACCGGTGTATTTCTTTTTTCCCGCAGTGTTTCCGGGAATGCAAAAAAAACAAAAACTAAATTAATTAATGTCAATATGGCGGCAAACCAAAATGGCGTTGCTGCATTAAACCACGAAACAATAGCAGGATCAGCTAATTTACCACCAACATAAGGGCCCAGAATAAATCCAAGACCAAAGGCAGCACCAATCATTCCAAAGTTTTTTGCTTTAGATTTTTCATCGGAGAAATCAGAAATAGAGGAAAGTGCGATAGAAATATTGCCACCGGAAAAGCCATCTAACAATCGGCTTGCAAACAACAAATAAATATTTTGTTCAAGGATGGCAATTGCGAAAAGTAAATACCCTATCAACGTTCCAACCAACGAGATAGCAAGCAATTTTCTCCTTCCATAGCGATCCGATAAGGCGCCCAACATGGGAGCTCCGAAAAACTGCGCTATTGGATATGCTGCTATAAGAAAGCCAAGTATAATAGTGCGTGTATGTGTTGTCACTTCCAGTGGAAGCATATGGTGATCAGGATACAGCAATAGGGGTGCTATTACAGGAATAACGATACCAACGCCCAATAGATCAAGAAATACAGTAAAAAAGATAGTGAGTAATGGAGATTTTTGCTTAACAGGCTGTACCATAAATTTTTAAAAAATGAAACACAAACTTAAGAATTTTGTTTGATTGTTTGGAGAAGAATACGTTATCTAATTTGTATTTTGGATATTAATGCTGTTTGCCGTAACAAAAATCTTATTACATTTATTGTATTCAAAATTCTTTCTATATGAAAATGAAAAAAATAGTTTTAGTTGCCATTTACTTGTTTTTTGTACAGGTTATAAATGCACAAACGGATACCATAAAGGCCAAAATACTTGATGACGGATCTCAGGATGCCGAAAAGTTCTATAATAGCGGAATTGCGAACTTTGCTAATAAAAATTATAATGATGCTTTAAAAGATTTTGATCAGGCAATTACTATTAAAGCAGATTTTGAAAAAGCATATTACAATCGTGGTAGTATTAAATTCGAAATGAAGTTATATAACGATGCAATTGCTGATTTTGACAAGTCACTTTTATTGGAGCAAAATCCTGACAGCTATTTCAGTCGGGGGCAGGCGAAATATGCACTTGCAGATAAAACTGGTGCTTCCGCTGATTATTCTAAAACTATTGAAATCAAATCGGATCATGCACAGGCATATTATTACCGTGGAGGAATAAAATTTGAAAATGCCGATTATAAAGGTGCTGTTGATGATTTTACGCAAGCCATTAGAATTAAACCGGATTATGCTTATGCTTTTAATGATCGGGGAAGCGCAAAACGGCAATTAGAGGATATGGATGGGGCTATTGAAGATTATAAAAAAGCCCTTGCTTCTAATTCCGATATGGGATTTACATATAATAATTTGGCAAGTGCAAAACGTAAAAAAGGTGATTTCAAAGGCGCTATCAGTGATTATACAGAGGCTATCAAAAAAAAGGAAAACTATTATATAGCCTATAACAACAGAGGCAGCGCAAAGTATGATGCCGGTGATTATGATGGTGCCATTGAAGATTTTACAAAGGCAATAGAATTAAAATCGGATTATGCGTTTGCTTTCAACAACCGTGCTACTGCAAAATTTAAAATAAAAGACTATAAAGGTTCTGCTGATGATTGTTCAAAAGCAATTCAGTTAAACGCAACTTATGGTTACTCTTATTTGAACCGTGGTATAGCAAAAGAAATGCTTCGTGATAATGCCGGAGCCTGCTCGGATTGGAATAAAGCAGTTGAGCTTGGTGTTGAATCAGCTAAAAACTATATTGGAGATTGTAAGTAATTAGTGAAATAGAAATTTGGAGATTTGATGATTTAGGGAATTTAAAAATGTAAAATATGAAAAAAATTATCTTTATATTAATTGTAGTACTGTCTTCTAATGCTTATGCACAAAATGTAGAATTTTTAAAAGAAAATTTTGCAAGCAATAAAGATGGATTCAGAGATGCTAAGGGCCGGCTTGATACCGGTGACAAATTATACGAACAAGGTCCTATGTTTTACAAATTGGCCTTGTATCATTATTTTGCGGCAAATCAGTTCAATCCTAACAATGCCTTACTTAATTATAAAATTGGTAAGTGTTATTTATATTCAAGTAATAAACTAAGATCAATTCCATTTCTTGAAAAAGTATTAAAACTTAATCCTGAATTTGATCCACAAATACATTATATGCTGGGGAAAGCCTATCATTTAGATATGCAATGGAATAAATCTATTACTGAATTTGAAATTTTTCAGAGATCCTTAACGCTCGCAACTGATGAGGGCAAAGCATTTGCAGCCGATGTAAATAAACATATTGCAGAATGTAATACAGGTAAAGAGTTGGTTAAAAACCCAGTACGTGTATTTATTGATAATGCCGGTTCGGAAGTAAACTCCCCGTCTCCTGATTATGGAACAGTAATTTCCGCTGATGAATCCGTTATGCTCTTTACATCACGTAGGGCAAATACTACCGGTGGGAAAATTGATCCGGGCATCAATGAATATTTTGAAGACATTTATATTTCAACCAAAAATGATGGTAAATGGACACCTGCATTAAACATGGGCGCACCGATCAATACTGACGATCATGATGCGAACTCAGGTTTATCGGCTGATGGACAAAAATTTTTAATTTATATCGGAAAAAATAATGGTGACTTATATGAATCGGAATTAAAAGGTGCAGTTTGGAGTAAACCCGAACGTATGAATAAAAATATTAATACCGAATTTCACGAGTCATCCGCCTGCTATTCTCCTGATGGTAAATCGGTGTATTTTGTTTCCGATAAGCCGGAAGGTGGTTTAGGAGAAAGGGATATTTATATTTCCACAAAAGATGAAAAAGGTAAATGGGGGAAAGCTGTAAATCTAGGGCCTACTATTAATACAAAATATAACGAAGAAGGAGTGTTCATCCACCCGAATGGAAAAACATTGTATTTCAGTTCTCAGGGGCATAAAACAATGGGAGGATATGATATTTTTAAAACGGTTTTTGAAAACGGTGTTTGGAGCGCTCCTGAAAACCTTGGTTATCCTGTTAATACAACGGATGATGATGTGTTTTTTGTAATTTCCGCAAGCGGTAAACATGGTTATTATTCTTCATTTAATGAAAAAGGGCTTGGTGAAAAAGATATTTACATAATCACTTTTCTGGGTCCTGAAAAACCAATGATTTTGAATAATGAAGATAATTTGCTTGCCAGCCTTGCCGCACCGGTTAAAGAAACCGTAATTGCACCTACCATTGTGATCAAGGAAGCACAATTAACCATTTTAAAAGGTGTGGTCACTGATGCTTTAACACAAAAACCATTGGAGGCAACCATTGAGATCATTGATAATCAAAAGAACGAAGTGATCGCTAGTTTTACTTCTAATAGTGCTTCCGGTAACTATTTAGTTTCCTTACCTGCCGGTAAAAATTATGGTATTGCTGTAAAAAAAGAAAATTACCTGTTCCATTCAGAGAACTTTGATATCCCTATGACTGCTGCCTTTCAGGAAGTTGTGAAAGATGTGGCATTGGAAAATGTTGCTGTGGGAAGCAAAATTATTTTGAAAAACATTTTCTTTGACTATGGCAAATCCACCATTCGACCTGAATCTACTAATGAATTGGAGCGTTTAACAAAATTATTGAACGATGTTCCTTCATTAAAAATTGAAATTTCGGGATACACGGATTCAAAAGGATCGGCAGAATTCAATCAGAAATTATCTGAAAGCCGTGCAAAGGCAATTCTTGATTACCTTGTAAAAGTGAGCATTGCAGCGGATCGTCTCACTTCTATTGGTTACGGTAAAGAACAGCCTATTGCAAGTAACGATACTGATGAAGGCCGTCAAATGAACAGAAGAACTGAGTTCAAGGTTTTGAGTAAATAAAACTATTGGTTATTATTAAATTTAGCCACGGATTTCACGAATTTTTTATCCATGAAATTTGTGGCTAATATATTTTCTTACCGTATATGCTTCGAACAATAATAAAAACAGCCGATGGCTCGCATTCTCTTTTTGTTGAAGAATTAAACGAACATTACCATTCTATCCATGGTGCAATACAAGAAAGCAAACATGTTTTTATTGACGCAGGATTAAAACCATTTGTTATCTGTTCATCAGATTTGTATAGGGGAGGGAAGGGGCCTCTTGCTATTTTAGAGATCGGTTTAGGGACCGGATTAAATGCGATGCTCACCTATATTGAAACCCAGAAATCAGATATAAAAATTCATTATACAGCAATTGAAGCATACCCCGTAAGTGGTGATTTAACTGACCAGTTAAATTATGTGGAATTGCTGAATGCGCAAGTCCTTCAACCTGTTTACACTACTATCCATGCATGCGAATGGGGAATACCTGTTGCACTCTCCAATCAATTTACCATTTTAAAAATAAAGAATACACTGCAGGAAGCCGTTTTAGAAAACAGTTACCATCTGATTTATTTTGATGCATTTGGTCCGGGTGTGCAGCCTGAAATGTGGACTGAAGAAATATTTGCTAAACTATTTGCTTCTGTTGAATCAGGCGGATGCCTGGTTACCTACTGCGCCAAAGGTGAAGTGAAACGTACCTTAAAGCGTGTTGGATTTACTGTTGAATCATTACCCGGCCCTCCGGGAAAAAGAGAAATGGTGAGGGCCCGGAAGAATTAATTTTAATTGGTGAAATGAATTTACTTTTCTAATATTGATTTTATATCAGGTCGGAAGTATAAATTACTTTTTAATATTTTACCATCTTCACGAAAAATAGGTTCTCCCTTTTCATCCAACTTGCTCATATTGCTGCGCTGGATCTCATCAAATACTTCTTCAATTTTATGCTGCAAGCCGTGACGTAAAATAGTTCCGAATAAAATATATAGCTGGTCGCCAATAGCATCAGCTATTTCCACCAGATCACCATTCTTACAAGCTTCAAGGTATTCTTCGTTTTCCTCTTTGATCAAATTATAACGCAACATGTATTCTTTTTCATCAAGATCCGCAGTAGGGGTATAACGATTCCCTATTTTAAAAACATCGTGAAATTGTTCTACATGTTTAATTTTTTCTATTAAATTTCCTTTTGTTGCCATTATTTTATTTTAATAGTTCAATTGGTTCTTGTTCATTAGTTCATTCTTTTCATCAGCACATCATCAAATCAGCACATCAGCACATCAACACATCAGCACATCAGCACATCAAAAATCAGCACATTAGCACATCAAAAATCAGCACATCAAAAAAATCAGCAAATCATTTCCCCGCTTTTTTTGCTTTGTACTGTGCATTCAGGCCTTCAAGAATTTCGTTGGTAATATCCAAACTGTCGTTCGCTAATATCAATACGCCACCGGGACCATCGGTATGAGTTAAAATGAAATTATAATTTGCTTTTTTGTTATATTCTTTAACATAGTCAACAACGGTTTTACGAACTTCTTCATTACTTTTTTGAATTTCTTCAACTAAACTTTGCAACTGAAGCTCCATCTTATCTAATTCATCTTTCCGTTTTTTCAGGTCTTCCTGTGCCGCAGCACCTTGGTTTTCGGATAACAAGCCCTGGCTGGCTTTTTGTTGAAGGTCAGTATAATCCTGTTGAAATTTTTGCGCTTTTGTTTGATAGGCATTTTCAAGGCGCTGTTGTTTGGTTTGGGCAGCAGCAGTCAGGTCTTTCACAAATTCATATTCTTTATTCAAAATATCACTGTTAACAAAAACAATTTTTGAAGCCTTAATTTCTTTTGGCGACATAATAGCCGGTTTGGAAGCTATTGTTGAATCGCCCTCCGCTGTTGTGCCACAAGCATTATTACAGGTAGAAAAATGAAGGTAATATAATACCGCTACTGCGATAACTAATACAACATTTAGAATGATTGGAAGTTTTTTGTTCATTATAGATTGATTTTTAAATGGGGAACAAATATAAAATAAAAAGTACCTCTAATTTTACTTAGAGGTACTTTTCGTTTATTTAAAAAAATAAAGATTAATGTTTTGCTAAATAATTAGCAACATCTGTGTGAGTTGCCTTCATTGCATCATCACCTTTGTGCCAGTTTGCAGGACAAACTTCACCGTTTTCTTCACAGAATTGTAACGCATCAACCATACGTAATGCTTCATCAACGCTACGGCCTAAGGAAAGGTCATTGATCAATTGATGACGGATAATGCCATTTTTGTCAATTAAATACAAACCGCGGTATGCGATCATAGGGCCGGTTGCAAGCAATGCATTGTTTTCATCTAATTCATATTCACCAAACAATACATCAAAATTCATTGAAATTGTTTTTGTAGTGTCTGCTACAATTGGATACTTAACACCTTGAATTCCACCTTGTGCTTTTGGCGTTTGTAACCAACCCCAGTGCGACTGCTCTGTATCAGTTGAACAAGCCACTACAGCTACATTACGTTTTTCAAATTCTGCTAATTTATCCTGAAATGCATGTAATTCTGTAGGGCAAACAAAAGTGAAATCTTTTGGATAGAAAAAGAAAATAACATGTTTTTTACCGATATACTGATCAAGAGAAAAGTCATTAACAATTTCTCCACCGTATACTACTGCTTGCGCTTTAAATGATGGCGCTTTTTTTCCTACTAATGTCATGGGATATTGGTTTTTAATGGTTTATAAAAATTTTTCGGTCAAAGTTACAAAATTTTAGCGTTGGAATAATATTTTTAATGAAGTTCTTAAGCATAAACTTTTATCTTTATCGCCTTGTAAAAAGTAATTATTTAAACTAAATTTTAAAAATAGAGCGATGAAAATAGAAATAGGACAAAAAGCACCATCATTTACCTTGGTGGATTCGGATAAAAATAAAGTTTCATTAGAAGATTTTAAGGGAAAGAATGTTGTTCTTTTGTTTTTCCCGGCAGCATTTACAGGTGTTTGTACAAAAGAGTTGTGTCAAACACGTGATGAGTTGTCATTCTATAATGATGTAAATGCAGTGGTATTAGGTATTTCTGTTGATATGCCTTTTTCACTGGCTAAATTCAAAGAATTAAATAATTACAATTTTGCTTTGTTATCCGACTTCAATAAAGAAGTATCCACCGCTTATGATGTTCTTTGCAGCGATTGGATACTTGGACTAAAAGGAGTGAGCAAACGTTCCGCTTTTGTTATTGATAAGGATGGAATTATTCGTCATAAAGAGGTTTTGGAAAATGCCGGTGATTATCCTGATTTTGATGCAGTAAAAGCAGCATTGACAAAATTGAAATAGTTATAAATTCCATTATAAAAAAATGCACCTGAGAGGGTGCATTTTTTTTTGTAAAAATTCCCAAGATTATTTGAGAATGTATTCATTGCTTTTCATGGATAGATCGCGTTAGGGATTCCTTCGTCAGGCTCAGGATAAATTCCGCGTAAATGCTTTTCTTTTTAGAAAAGATTGCAGCGGAAAGCCCGCCACTTTCTCTTTTCAAGAAAGTGGAACGCCCAAAAATAATTTAGCAAGTATATAGACTATTTAGCAAGTTTACAGACTAAATAAAGCAAACCCTGCTCCTGATAGGATCACTAAAAATTTAATGAAATTAAAGCGATGATTTTCGCTTGATTCAAAAAGTATGGTGGTAGAAATATGAAGAAATATTCCAACTACAACCGCAATTATTCTATCGAAATACGAAGAGAAATTTCCAATAATGTTTTCACCTATTGCATAGCTGGTAAATGTGCCAAGTGGGGTAACTAATGCAAATACAACAAGCCATAAAATAGCAGTCCGCTTGCTGATATGGGATTTCAGAAGCATGGTCATTAATGCCATAGCAATAGGTATATTATGCATTACAATACCTGTTAAAAGCGAGTTGTGCGAATGTATATCATTGTTGGCAAGTGGCATTCCTTCCAAAAAAGAATGAATGGAAAGTCCTAGCATCATAGCATAAGGGAATGCGTTTTCGGCATGTTTGTGAACATGAATATGGCCATGCTCAATACCTTCCGATAAAAACTCAAGTAATATTTGAGCAAAAAAACCAAATAAAATGTAAATGCCGATATTAGGTGTACCTGATAAATATATTTCGGGGATAAGGTGTAAAGCACAAATTGCAAATAAAAATGCACCACTGAAAGAAAGAATAAGCTTTAAATTTTTACCGCTGATATTTATGAATAGCACACTTAATCCGCTAATAATAACTGAAAGGAAAAGTAATATATACATCAGGTAATTCATTATTGATTAATTTGAAAATTTAACAATTTGAAAATTTGAAAATGACAATTTGAAAATGAACATGTTTAATTAATCAAATTAGCATATGGTTTTGAATTAGTAACACATTAGCACATTTTCACATTAGCACATTTTCAAATTTTTTATTCTTTCTGTCCAATAATTATTAACCTGTTAGAAGTGTTTAGATCAAATTTCTCGAGGTTGTAATTACTAAACAAATGTAATATTTTAAGTTTGTTGACATCAAAATAGTTCTTAAAATCATTTAGAGTAATTGCTTTTACCCGTTCCTGGAAATTAAACTCTTTTCCCTGATCAGAAAACGTTATATGCTTTACAATAAAGTTATTCTCAGTTCTCCGGGTGATATTAAATTCAATATCATCAATGATTTTTATTTCGTGTACTACTAAATTGGCGATTACTTTTTCAACATTCATAAAATCAAGAACAAAGATCCCTTTTGGTTTGAGTACTTTGCTCACGCATTTTATTGTCTCATAGTTATCAACTTCATTTTCGAAATATCCAAAACTCGTAAAAAGATTAAGTACATAATCGAATTGATCCTCACCTTTTATTTTACGCATATCTTCAACACAAAATCGCAAATTTTCGTTTTCAAATTGTGAGGCGAATTTAATGTTTGAAAGCGATAAGTCAGATCCGATCACTTCATATCCTTTTTTATTCAAATAAATGGAATGCCTGCCTCTGCCGCAACCCAGATCAAGAAATTTGGAATGTTTTTCCGGTTTTAAATGATCGATCAGATTGTCAATGAACAATTCGGCTTCGCAGAAATCACGTTGTTTGTATAAAATATGATAATAGGGCGAGTCAAACCAATTTTCAAACCATCCCTCATTTTTATCCTCAACCATACTTTTTAATATTTGTGCAAAAGTAGAAATTTTTATGGCCTATTTGTTTTATATTTGGCAAGGATAACAAATAAATATAGATGACGAAACGTACTTTGAATAGTAAAGTTGATTGGGTAACTGAGTTAAATGCCACTGCTTTTAAGAATCACTTGTTGATAGCAAGGGTAGGACTTGTATTAAATCTTGTTTTTGCTATTGGCGACTATTTTAACAGCCCAGCTCATTTTACGGATTTTTTATTATTTCGTATTGTTGTTTCTTTTCTCACACTAATAGCTGTTTTATTAAAAAACAAACTTGTTCATCATCCCGAAATAATTGTTTTAATTCCTGTTCTTGGTATTTCTATTCAAAACGCTTATATGTACAGTGTATTGGATGGTGCAGAATTTCAGAAACATACCTTTGCTTATATTACCTTGTTTGTTGCTGCAGGGATGTTTATCCTCTGGAAACCAATTTATTCTATAATTGTAGTAGCGGCTTCGTTGATTGCAAGTGTTATTTTATTTTGGATGAACAGTCCTATGGTTTTAAGTCAAATATTAATAAATGGCGGTTTAATTACCTTAACAGTAGCATTATTGAGTATTTTACAAATATATATACGTACTAATCTTACAAAAAAAGAGATCATATCCCGATTAGCTTTGGCCGAATCCAACGACCAGTTAGCTATTAAAAACGAAATTATCGAAGAAAAAAATAAGGATATCAAAGACAGTATCAACTATGCCCTCAATATTCAGAAAGCGATATTACCACCTTTTGAAAAAATAGATAGTGTGATGAAAGATTATTTTATTTTGTACAAGCCTAAAGATATCGTAAGTGGTGATTTTTATTGGTTCGACACCAAATTAACAACACCACGTAACAATGAGCCAGCCCAGGAGGTAGCTGTTTTAGCTGCTGTTGATTGCACCGGACATGGAGTTCCTGGAGCTTTAATGAGTGTTATTGGCAGCACCATTTTAAATCAGACAATAAACAGGGCCACTGTTAATAATCCGGGGGATGCATTATCCCAATTCAATAAAAAAGTTTCTGAAACATTAAGTTCTATTAAAGATGGAATGGATATGGCACTCTGTTCAATTAATTTTGAAAAACTGGAACTACAATATGCAGGTGCAAATAATCCTTTATATATTGTGAGGAGAAATACTTCTGATTTGCTTGCTGACGGAAAGGTGGATGGGAAAATTGAGCTTATAGAAATTAAAGCCGATAAACAAGCGATAGGTGCCGATACAGCTAAAACAAAAATATTTACAAATCATAAGATCAAGTTGGAAAAAGGCGATGCTATTTATTTGTTTACCGATGGATATGCCGATCAATTTGGCGGGGAAAAGGGCAAGAAATTCAAATACAGTAAGTTTAAGGAACTGCTCATTGAAAATCATGAAAAAACAGCCAGGGAGCAGAAAAATATTCTTGACAACCATTTTGAAAAATGGAAAGGAGATCTGGAGCAGGTAGATGATATCCTGGTAATAGGGATAAAGGTTTAGAAAGGGGCATTGTTGTAGTACTTTTTGGAATAAATTTCCAATTTTTAAAATTGATAAATTCTCCAAAATGCAGCCTTGCAACCTTTTAGCCGGTAAAAACATCCTATAAAAGGAATGCTTTTTTTAACAGTAGTGGATAATTTAAAAAATTCAAAATGAGTTTTTTTCGAACCCAAAGTTCATATTCTTTAAGAATTGGCATAGTAACTTTGGTGTTTCTATTCACAGGCTTTTGCACTCTTTTGTTCGCACAATCCGGTTTGTGTGATCCTACAACTCCTTTTTATAATGTGGATCTATCTGCTAATGCAGATTCAAGCTGGACATCTCCACCGGTTTCAAGAGTCGATCATTGTTGTGGAGTTACCGGAACAGATAGATGTATTGAATTTCTCATAACACTCTCTCCATCTGCAATTGCCGTTAGCTTTGATGTAGCCGCTGGTGCTGCCCCCCCAAGTTGGTTTTATCAAATAGATTGCGGACCACAGATTTCTTTTGGAACCCCTGTTTGCCTGAGTGGCCCGGGGCCGTACACAATTACATTTTGTAAACCGGGTGGTAATCTCAATACTTATAAAATAACCTCCATTGAAGGGCCCACTGGCACACCTGATAAAACAGTAGGTAATGGTTGTACCACTAGCATGTCTATTTCGGGGGTAGTTACCTCCACCATTGCCTGGAACTCAATTTTTCCAGGAGCAACGGGAGCTTATAATTCTTATTTAAGTTGTACCAGTGCTTGTACAACTGCTGTTGTTACGCCTCAAACAGCACACCCTCCTTATGTTGATTACCAGGTATGTGGGACGCCAGCTGCCAGCCTTTGCGGCCCTCCGGGACTTTTTTGTGATACAATAAGAGTTTACATGTCAACTCCTGTTGTGAATACCGTTAGTCCTAATCCAGCTTCTTTTTGCGCAAACAATCCTTCTGTGTTACTTACAGGTACTGTAAATGGTGGTGTTCCGCCATACACCTATGCATGGACCAATGGGCCAAATGGTACAGGGACAGTTGTTGGCACCGGTGTTACCTACACAGCCACTGCAATCGGGAGTTATTCATTCATTGTTTACGATCAGAATTATCCTGCTTGTCCCGCACCAATAACCAATGTTACTGTTACATCCAGCCCTGTTCCAACTATTAATGCAGGTATCGATCAAACTGTATGTGGCACTTCTCTTACACTTAATGGAACCGTAACAGGCGCTACCGGAGGTATCTGGTCGGGTGGGAGTGGAACCTTTGCTCCCGGAAATACATCATTAAATGCTGTTTATACACCTACCATTACGGAACTTACCAACGGAACGGTGGTACTTACTTTAACTTCTACCGGAAATGGGGCTTGCAGTCCTGTTTCAGATCAGGTGGTGTTATTTATCTCAACACCTATTGTTGCAACAATTACTTCACCAACAGTGATCTGTTTTGGACAAACAGCAACAATAACAGTCAATGCGTCCGGAGGAGTTGCCCCGTATACTTATTTATGGAACACAGGGGAAACAACCCAATCGATTTCTAATGTTCTTCCCGGCACTCACAATGTAACGGTAACGGGCGGAAGTCCGGGCTTTTGTACCGCCACCGCTTCTGTAGTACTCAGTACTAATCCTCAGATTACCCTTACCACTTCTCCAAATAATGCAATTGTTTGTAGTGCCACAGCCACCATTTCGGCATCCGCAACAGGTGGAACGGGGGCTATAAGTTATTTGTGGAGCAACGGAGCTACAACTTCTTCCACCAGTGTTAATACAGGCACTTATACTATAACGGTCACTGATGCCGTGGGCTGTTCGGCCAATAGTTCAGTGAGTGTAACTGCCAGCAGTTCATTAGCGGCAACTGTGAATCAGCCTACTGTGCTTTGTAACGGAGCAGTTACAACGCTCAATGTTACGCCTGCCGGAGGATTGGGTGGATATACTTTTTTATGGAGTAATGGTGCTACAACAACATCAATTTCTGCGGGTGCAGGTAATTACTGTGTTACAGTCACTGATGTGGGGGGCTGCATTACAACAGCATGTGTTACACTGGTAGAAAATCCTGCACTAATAGTTTCCATTCCTACACCTTCAATTATTTGTAATGGCTCCACAGCCACTGTTAACACCATAGCCAGCGGGGGGCAGGGACCATATACATTTTCATGGAATACCGGTCAAACCTCTCAAACATTGGTAGCAACAGCAGGAACATATACGGTTACTGTTACTGATTTTACAGGTTGTGTCAATACCGCCACTGTAACTATTTCTCAGGCAAGTATTATTAATATCGCAATGAGTTCGGTGGGTGCAGGATGTTTTGGCGGGAATAATGGATCTGCCACCGCAGTTGTATCCGGTGGAGTTCCGGCTTACTTCTATTCCTGGTCACCCTATGGAGGATCATCGGCAACAGCCACAGGGCTTTTAGCGGGTACCTATAGTCTTACAGTAACAGATACAATTGGTTGTACATTGCCTGCAACAGTTGTAGTTTCCGAACCTTTACTATTAGCAGCAACTATCACTGTTCAAAACCAGGTAAGTTGTAACGGAGGTGCAAATGGAGCAGCGATCGTTAACCCTACCGGTGGTACCCCTGTATATACATATTCATGGAATCCTATTGGAGGAACGGTACAAAATCCGGTCAACCTGAGTGCCGGGTCCTATACGGTTACGGTTACCGATTTTAAAGGTTGTATAAAAACGGTTCAAACTACTATTACCGAACCTACCCCGTTAACTGCAAGTATAGTCAGCACCACTGATATTTCATGTAATGGTGGCAGCACTGGCAGCGCAACAATCGGTGCAACCGGAGGATCCCCGGTTTACACATATTCCTGGGCACCAAGTGGTGGGACCAATGCAACAGCCTCCAATTTAGCTTTAGGGACCTATACAGTAACCATTACCGATTCAAAATTATGTACCACCTCTTTGACAATTGTAATTAATCAACCTCCTGTATTAACCTCAGTTATAAGCAATAGCACCAATCTGATATGTGATGGTGACAGTAATGGAAGTGCTACGGTAACTCCTTCCGGAGGTACTGCTCCTTATACGTATGTCTGGAATACAAGTCCCGTGCAAACTACAGCAACCGCAATAAATTTGGTAGCAGGTACTTATTCTGTTACGGTTACGGATTCCAAAAACTGTACTACAATTTCACCGGCAGTTACTATTACAAGTCCACCACCCGTTACTGTTACAGCATCTGCTTCCTCATTTGTATCCTGTGATACTATGATTACAATTTTCGCATCTTCAGTTGGTGGAGGCTCGGGAGGCTATACATATTTATGGAATACCGGGGAAACTACCTCTTCAATTAATGTTAGTACCGGGGAATATATTATAACCGTAAGTGATGTTACAGGTTGCTTTGCCATTGACACCGTTAGTGTTCAGGCGTCAAACAGTAGTTTGGCAGCAACAATTATTCAACCCGCTAATATTTGTTTTGGTTCTACTACATCAGTAACAGCCAGTGTTTCAGGAGGTTTGGGCGTTTATAGTTATTTGTGGAGTACAAATGCAACTACATCTTCAATTACTGCCGGAGCAGGAAACCATTGCGTAACAGTAACCGATGGTGCAGGTTGTATAAAAACGGCATGCGTAATTATTGTTCAAAACCCACAAATAAGTGTAACTATTGCTACCCCCCAGAATATTTGTCCTGGAGGTACAGCTACTGTAACTGCTGTTGGCGCTGGTGGACAGCCGCCATATTCTTATTTGTGGAGCAGTTTGGAAACTACCCAGTCAATTGTAAAGCCTTTAGGAACTTATACAGTAACAATATCTGACATTACAGGGATTTCATGTTCCGCTACCGCCAATGTTACCATCACTGAGGCTTCACCAATTAATGCAGCTATGAGTTTTACCAATGTAAGCTGCTTCGGGTTAACCAATGGAACGGCTTTGGTCAGTGCTTCAGGTGGTACTCCCGGATACACCTATTCATGGGCTCCTTCAGGAGGAACCAATGCTTCAGCAACTCTTTTAGGGCAGGGATCATATACAGTAACTGTTACAGATACAATTGGATGTATCAAAACAGGAAATGTTACCATCACTCAACCGGCAAGCGTGGTTGCAATTGCCTTAACTAGCACCGATAATTTATGTTTTGGCGATTCTATTGGAACAGCCACTGCAACAGGTAGTGGTGGTACTGCTCCTTATTTTTATTATTGGCCGGTAAATGATGATACCTTAACTACTATTACAGGTTTAGTTGCCGGTACATATAGCGGTTATGTTGCTGATTTTACGGGATGTTCAGTAACTTCTACTGTTGTTGTTGCTGAACCGCCTGAATTAATTTTTACATCATCTCCTTCACAAATTACGTGTTTTGGAGGAACCGGCAGTGTTGGATTAGTGGCATCTGGTGGAACGGGAACACTTGTTATCACAGGTGATGATACTACAAATCTTGCCGCTGGTACTTATAATTATACTGTAACTGATGACAATTTATGTTCAAAAACAACACAGGCGATTATAAATCCGGCACCTTCATTGCTTACATTGACTGCAACAGCAACACAGATCACTTGTTTTGGTGGTACCGGAAGTGTTGTATTAGCAGCATCTGGTGGTACTGGTAATTTGGTTATTTCCGGTGATGCGACCTTAAATCTTGCTCCGGGTGTTTATAATTATGTGGTTACTGATTCGAATGGATGTGTTGCAAATGCTTCTGCAACTATTAATGTGGTATCTGCGGTAACGCTAACAGCTGCTGCCTCCCAGATTGCTTGTTTTGCCGGTACAGGCAGTGTTCAGTTAACAGCTTCAGGTGGAACAGGAACGCTTGTTATCAGTGGTGATGATACTACCAACCTTGCCACCGGCACTTATAACTATACGGTAACTGATGCTAACTCGTGTAGTGCCAATGCATCCGCTAGTATCAATTATGGACCATTAACCGCTGTTACCATTACTGCAACACCAACACAGATCACCTGCTCGGGTGGAACAGGGAGTGTTGCAATTTCAGCATCAGGTGGAACGGGGGCTCTTACTATTACAGGGGATAATACCACAAATCTTGTTGCCGGTACATATAATTACATTGCTACAGATGCAAACGGATGTACAGCAACAGCTCAGGCAATAATAGATACTTCTCCTGCAGCGGTTTCAATTACCGCAACTCCAACACAGATCAGTTGCTTTGGAGGAACAGGAAGTGTTGCATTAGTTACATCTGGTGGAACTGGAACACTCGTTATCACAGGTGATCCGACCACAAATCTTTTAGCAGGTACATATAATTACACAGCTACGGATTCCAATGGCTGTACAGCTGTTGCACAGGCCATAATTAATACGGCCCCGGCCATATTAACAGTTTCATTATCAGCTACAGAAATTACCTGTTTTGGTAGTTCAGATGGAACAGCCACAGCTACCTGCAATGGAGGCACCTCACCATATTATTATTTATGGCAAAATGGGGGGACAGCGGCTACAATTACAAATTTAACAATCGGAACTTACAGTGTAGCTGTTTCGGATGATAGAGGGTGTACGGCATCTTCTTCAACTATAACCATTTCGGAACCTGCTGAAATTACCTTAAGTGGCACTACGGTGGCTTCAACATGCGGCCTTAATAATGGAAGTGCAACAGTAACGGCTGTTGGAGGAACAGGAGCATATTCATACTCATGGTCACCTTCAGGTGGAACTGATGCATTAGCCGGTAATTTATTAGCTGATGATTATACCGTTACGCTTACTGATTCTAATGCCTGCCAAAAACAATTATCTTTAACAGTTAATTCAGCCTCTTTTTTAATTGCAAATTTTAGTGGAACTGAAGTATGCTTTAATGATTCTACCCTCTTCACCGATAGTTCTATAACCTCTCCGGGAAGTACAATCACTTCATGGGCCTGGGATTTCGGCAATTTAAGCCCCCTAGGTAATTCACAGAACCCCTTTTATGCGTATCCAGGTCCGGGCCTTTATAATGTATCATTAACGGTTACTTCATCAAATGGGTGTGTATCAACGCTAATTCAACCTGTTTTTGTTCATTTTTTACCGGTCGCAAATTTTGTAAGTTCAAAAGTGTGTCTTGGCGCTTCAACGGTATTCACTGATAATTCTTCAGTTGGTGGCAACGACAGCATAAGTTCATGGTTATGGGATTTTGGCGACTCATCTCCTTTGGGAAACATTCAAACTCCAGGTCATACATATAATCAGGCCGGAACTTACAATACTTTACTTTTGGTTACATCTGATTATGGCTGTATTGACACCACAAGCGTATCATCAATTGTGTATGCGCCTCCTGTGGCTCAGTTTATAGTTGATGATTCCAGCGGTTGTATTATTCACTGCCCTCAGTTTACTGATACCAGCGTTCCTTTAAACGGTACTATTACCAGTTGGCTATGGAATTTTGGTGATCTTACTCCTATAGGTAGCCAGCCTATTGAAGAACACTGCTATACAACTTCAGGATTATTTACAGTTTCACTTACTGTTACCACATCTAACGGATGCTCCTCCACCATTTCTCAATCCGGCCTTATCAATGTTTATGAGGCACCTGTAGCGGAATTTGATTATAACCCACAACCTCCAACTTCATTATCTTCCGACATATACTTTAATAATTTATCTATTGGTGCTTCATCCTGGGCTTGGAATTTTGGAGATATTAATGATACAAATGGAAGTTCTCTGGAATTTCCAACACATAATTATTCCGAAATTGGCAATTATTGCATTACACTTATCGCCAGGAACAACAACGAATGCGTTGATACAGCCATACATTGCCTGGAAATTGAACCTGAATTTACTTTCTTTATTCCAAATGCATTTTCTCCAAACGATAGTGAGGGTACAAATGATGGATTTACCGGTTTTGGAACTAATATAAGCAAATACGATATGTGGATATTCGACCGTTGGGGCAATATGATATTTCATACCGAAGATCTCAGCATAAGCTGGGATGGTAAAGCTAACAAAGGGAAAGAAATAGCCCAGCGTGATGTGTATGTTTACCTTGTTGAGTTAAAAGATTTTAAAGGAATGGATCATCAATACAGGGGTATTGTAACGCTTGTTAGATAAAAAAACGTCCTGCCTATTTCATTGGTCGCACAAACTGAACCCTATCAGAATTTAGAATAATAGCCTAGGATTATTCACTTGTCAAGTTCCTTAAGAGCGAATAGTATTGCTTTTCCAGAAAAATGAATTTCCTGTATACATCAATAATTGTTTTTAACTCGATTTTCCCTTTTTCATTAATGCTATTAAATACCGAAAGTATCAGGCTGGTAGTTTTTAGGGAAGGAAGATTGTTAAAAACTATTCGTTAGTTTATTATACTGAAATCCAACTTTTTAGTCTGAGTAACGTAAATCAAAAGATAATGTTTTTATAGTTTTTATTTGATTTCTTTTTTTGACACCCGCTTGTGATGGTTAATTTACGTTCACTTATTTTATCATAACCTTTCCTGTGGTTTTACTTTAAGTGTGAATGATGTAACTTATTCCCAAAGTAATGTAACTGATGGGAGACCTTTTTTTAACACTTTCGCTACTTAATTCATTCAATACTTTTAGTTCAGAAAATAATTTCAATCCGCTGATTATCAGTTAGTAGTAATGTTTTTTAAAAAATCAGATGAATTTTTTTCGAGTACATATTTCATGTCCTTTTAAAATTGGTATTGTAACTTTATTGTTGCTTTTTACCGGTTGGCGTACGCTTTCCTTCGCACAATCGGGTCTTTGTCATTTACAAACTCCTTTTCATATCGTTGATCTTACCGGTTTACCCAATGGTAGCTGGTCTTGTCCTGAAGAGGCCAGATTAGAAAATTGTTGTGGAACCTCAGCTCCGGATAGGTGTGTCGAATTTAGTATCACTCTTGATCCTGCTGCTGTTGCTATCAACTTTGAAATATCTTCGGGGGCTGTTCCTTCAGGAGCGATGTATTATCAGATCGGCTGCGGTCCGCAAATTGCAGTTGGTACTCCTATTTGTATAAGCGGTCCAGGACCTTATACTTTAACATTCTGTAAGCCCGGTAATAATCCAAATGGGTATACAATAACATCCATAGCTAGTCCAACTCCTTCACCAGATGTAACCGTAGGAAACGGATGTACCATCCAAATGTTTACTTCAGGGCTTATTAATTCAACAATCGGCTGGAATTCAGTTTTTCCCGGAGCTTTTGGTGCCTATAATTCTTATTTAAGTTGTGCAAGCGCCTGTGATTCTACTGTTGCAAGTTCAGTACTTGGGCATCCTGCTTATATTGATTATCAGGTGTGTGGCACCCCTGCAGGAGGCCCTTGTGTACCTCCCGGCCAATTTTGCGATACAGTGAGAGTAAATATGCCTCCACCACTTTTGAATACAGCTGCTGCTGCAGTTTTTTGTTCTAACAATCCTTCGGTCTTAATTGCAGGTACAGTAAATGGTGGTGTTCCTCCATACACATTTGCCTGGACCAATGCAGCAAATGGTGGAGGTACAGTAGTTGGAACAAATCAAAACTACACAGCTACTGCTGTTGGAACGTATTCTTTTATTGTTTACGATCAAAATTATCCCGCTTGTCCTGCACCAATAACCAATGTTACAGTTACCTCCAGTCCTGCACCGGCTATTAATGCAGGTCCCGATCAAAGTCCATGCGGCAATTCCGTTACCCTGGCCGGTACAGTAACAGGAGCCACCGGGGGAATCTGGTCGGGTGGGAGTGGAATCTATTTCCCTTTAAATACCTCATCAAATGCCACCTATACCCCCACTTTAGCCGAACGCACCAGTGGAACATTAGTTCTTACATTTACTTCTACCGGCAATGGTGCATGTAGCCCTGTTTCTGATCAGGTGGTACTATCACTTTCTACCCCAATTGTTGTAACTATTAGCCCCCCAACGGTAATTTGTTTTGGAGAGACAGTAACAATAACAGCTAATTATACGGGTGGGACTGCGCCATTCACTTATTTCTGGAATACTGGAGAAACAACCCAAACGCTCACAAATGTTCAACCGGGTACTCACACCGTAACCGTAACAGGCGGAAGTCCTGGTTTTTGTAGCAGTACTGCTTCCGTTACACTTAGCGCAAATCCTCAGATCTTTGTCACCACTTCTCCAAATAATGCGATTACTTGCAGTGCCACTGCCACTATTTCAGCAACAGGCTCAGGCGGAACAGGAACTATTAATTATTTATGGAGCAATGGAGCAGCAACCCCTTCCACTAATGTTAATACCGGTACGTATATTATCACAGTTACTGATGCTGTGGGATGTACGGCAACCAATTCAGTAAGCATTTCAGCCGGCAGTACTTTAGCTGTCAACTTAAATCAACCTGCTGTGCTTTGTAATGGTGCTTCTACGAACCTTACTGCTACTGTTAGTGGCGGCTTAGGGGGACATAGTTTTTTATGGAATAATGGGCCTACAACACCAAGTATAACTATAGGGGCCGGCACTTACAATGTTACAGTTACCGACAGTATTGGTTGTGTAGTATCGGCAGGTGTTACATTTACAGAAAATCCACCTCTGCTTGTTTCTATTCCTGCTCCTTCAATGGTTTGTAATGGAGCATCAGCAATAGTTAACGCTGTTGCAAGTGGTGGACAGGCACCTTATTCTTTTTTATGGAATACCAGCCAAACCACCCAATCCCTTACAGCAGCGGCTGGAACCTACACTGTCACGGTAAATGATATGATAGGATGTACTAATTCTGCTGTGGTTACCATTTCAGAGGCAACTTTAATTAATGTGACCATGACTAATGTTGGTGTAGCTTGTTTTGGAGAAAATAATGGATCTGCTACTGCTACTGTTACAGGAGGAGTCTCATCTTATTTTTACTCCTGGTCGCCATACGGAGGCGCTTCGGCCAACGCTACCGGCCTTTTAGCTGATACATACACGGTAACGGTAACTGATGCAATCGGGTGCTCAAAAATTGCGACAACGATAGTTGCACAACCTTTAGTTCTGGCAGCAACTATTACGGTACAAAACCAGGTGAGTTGTAATGGTGGTACCAACGGGGCGGCAATAGCTAATCCTACAGGCGGCACTTCCGCGTATTCGTATTTCTGGAGTCCTATCGGAGGAACCGGACAAACAGCCACTAATCTCGGGGTAGGTTCATATACTGTGGCCATTACGGATAGTAAAGGTTGTACCGTAGGTGCGCAAACAAACATCACTGAGCCACCGCTATTAACTGCGAGTATTGTAAGCACCACCGATGTTTCCTGCAATGGTGGCAGCACCGGAAGCGCAACAATTCTTGCATCAGGCGGAACCCCTGTATATTCATATTCCTGGGTACCAAGCGGGGGCACAGCTGCCACGGCAAGCAATTTGGCTTTAGGAACTTATACAGTAATAATTACTGATTCAAAAGGTTGTATCAAACAATTGATCATCGTTATTAATCAACCTCCGCCATTAACATCTATTATTAGTCCCAGCACCAATCTTACCTGTAATGGAGTAAATACCGGAACTGCAACGGCTTCTCCTACCGGAGGTACCGGTCCTTACACCTATTTGTGGAACCCCGCTGCATCAGGGCAAACCACAGCAACAGCAATAAATCTGAGTGCAGGAACTTATTTTGTAACAATTACCGATCTTAAAGGCTGCACCTCGGTTACGCCAACAGTTACAATTACTGAACCAACGGTTACCGCACTATCTGTTACAGCAACTTCATATATATTATGCGACAGCGCCATTACTATTTCTTCATCTGCCACCGGTGGAGCGGGTGGTTATACGTATTTATGGAGCACAGGCGCTACAACTTCTTCTATTCTTGTTAATACGGGGCTATACATTGTAACGGTTACCGATGCTTCGGGGTGTTTAGCCAACGATTCAGTGAGTGTTATTGCTTTAAACAGTACGTTGTCGGCAACTATTAACCAACCTCCCAATATTTGTTTCGGTACGTCCACAACAATAACAGTAACGGTAACAGGTGGCCTTGGAAGCAATCTTTATCTTTGGAATAATGGTGCTACCACTTCTTCAATTTTTGTTGGAGCAGGAAGCTATTGCGTTACTGTAACAGATGCAGGAGGTTGTAAAACAAACGAATGTGTAACCATTGTCCAGAACCCTCAAATAAGTGTAACTATTGGTTTACCACCAAATATTTGCCCGGGTGCCTCTGCAACTATAACAGCTGTTGGCTCAGGAGGCCAGCCCGCATATTCTTATTTATGGAACAGTGGAGAAACCACCCAATCCATATCAAAGCCTGTAGGCACCTATACTGTAACAATATCTGATATTACCGGAACCGGTTGTTCTGCAACGTCCACCGTAACGGTAACTGCAGTTACCCCCATTACCACTACCATGAATTTTAACAATGTAAGCTGTTTTGGTGCAGCCAATGGTACTGCTTCAGTGAACGCATCGGGTGGTGGCGGAGGGTATACTTATTTATGGGCTCCTTCAGGAGGAACCAATTCTTCTGTAACTCTTTTAGGGCCGGGCACATATACTGTAACTGTTACTGATGTGATAGGATGCAGCAAAACAGGAAATGTTACCATTACACAACCTGCAACTCCTGTTGCAATAACCTTAACAAGCACCGATAATTTGTGTTTGGGAGATTCAAATGGAACAGCCACTGCATCAGGAAGTGGAGGTGTAGGTCCTTATTTTTATTATTGGTCGGTAAATGGTGATACGTTGCCAACAATAACAGGTTTGATTGCAGGAACCTATAGCGCAACAGTTGCAGATAATACAGGATGTTTTATCAGTTCCACGGTTGATGTTTCTGACCCACCTGAATTGACATTTACATCAACTGCTACACAGATCAATTGTTTTGGCGGAAAAGGTAGTTTAGGATTAGTGGCAATGGGTGGAACCGGAACACTGGTTATCACAGGCAGTGATACTACAAACTTGGTTGCAGGTACTTATAATTATTCAGTTACGGATGCAAATGGCTGCTCAAAGACAACGCAAGCAGTTATTGCTCCTGCACCTCCTGCACTTACATTTACTTCAACTGCAACACAGATTGTCTGCTTTGGCGGAACAGGCAGTGTGGTATTGGCTGCAGCAGGAGGAACAGGCGCACTTGTTATTTCAGGGGATGCTTCTATAAATTTAACAGCAGGCATTTATAACTATATGGTTACTGATGCCAATGGATGCACCACAAATTCATCAGCAACTATTAACCCGGTATCTGCGGTTACGCTCACAGCAACTGCCACACAGATCACTTGCTTTGGTGGAACAGGCAGTGTGGTGCTGGCTGCTGCTGGAGGAACAGGAACCCTTGTTATTTCCGGTGACGGTATCACAAATCTTGTTGCAGGTACTTACAATTATATTGTTACAGATTCAAATGGATGTACCGCAAATGCATCAGCAATTATCAATGTTGCACCACCAATAGTGGCACTTACAGCCACAGCTTTGCAGATCAGCTGTTTTGGCGGATTTGGAAGCGTTGGATTAGTAGTGTCAGGTGGAACAGGAATACTTACTATTACAGGTGATGACACTACAAATCTTTTAGCAGGTACTTACAACTACATCGTTACCGACTCAAATGGATGTGTTGGCACAGATCAGGCAATAATAAATGCAGCTCCGCCAATTCTTACAATTGCAGCCACAGCGAGCCAGATCAGTTGTTTTGGTGGAACTGGAAGCGTTGGACTAGTAACAGCAGGTGGGACAGGAGCTCTTGCCATCACGGGAGATGGCACCACCAATCTTTTAGCCGGTACATATAACTATACGGTTACAGATGCGAACGGTTGTACAGCAACAGCACAGGCGATAATTAATACTGCACCTTCGGCAGTTATACTTACAGCATCTGCTATACAGATCAGCTGCTTTGGTGGAAAGGGTAGTGTTTCATTAATTGCATCAGGAGGAACAGGAACACTCAGCATTTCTGGTAACGATACCATAAATCTTATTGCAGGTACTTATAATTATACTGTTACGGATGCAAATGGATGCATAGCTATTGCTTCTGCAACCATCAATGCTGCGCCATCGGTAGTTTCACTTACAGCCACTGCCACGCAGATTACCTGCTTTGCCGCAGGTAGTGTTGCATTAGTATCATCAGGTGGATCAGGAACCCTAACTATTTCAGGTGATGACACTATAAATTTAATAGCGGGTACATATAACTATACTGTTACCGATGCAAATGGATGTATTGCAACAGCGCAGGCAATAATTAATCCTCAACCGCTGGTACCGGTGCTTACGGCAACAGCAACTCAGATCAGCTGCTTTGGCGGAACAGGAAGTGTTGCATTGCTGGCATCCGGTGGAACAGGAACGCTTACCATCTCTGGTGATGCTACAACAAATCTTTTAGCCGGCACTTATAATTATACGGTTACAGATGGGACCGGATGTATATCAACTGCACAATCAATAATTAATACTCAACCACCGATCGTTACACTTACAGCAACTGCAACCCAGATCAACTGCTTTGGTGGAACCGGTAGTATTGGATTAATTGCATCAGGTGGGACAGGAACCCTCACCATCACCGGTGATGATACTACAAATCTTATAGCAGGTACTTACAACTATACTGTTACCGATACAAAAGGATGCCCTGCGAGCGCTTCAGCCACGATCAACGCTGCACCGCCATTACTTGCACTTTCAGTAACTGCAACACAAATTAGCTGCTTTGGCGGAAAAGGAAGTGTTGTTTTATTGGCAGCAGGTGGAACAGGAACTCTTACCATTTCTGGTGATTCCATCGTAAATCTATTGGCTGGCACATACAACTATACTGTTACAGATGGAAATGGATGCATAGCTACAGCGCAAGCTATAATAAATCCTGCTCCTCCCGTTCTTACACTTACTTCAACTGCCTCTCAGATCAATTGTTTTGGTGGAACAGGAAGTGTTGTTTTATTGGCTGCAGGCGGAACCGGAGCACTTGTTATCTCTGGCGATGCCATTACAAGCCTTTTGGCGGGTACTTATAATTATACGGTAACTGATTCAAAAGGATGTATTGCAATATCACAAGAGATAATTGATACCCAACCACCATTGCTTACGCTAACATCAACTCCCTTGCAGATTAATTGTTTTGGTGGCACTGGAAGCGTTGGATTAATAGCTGCTGGTGGAACAGGAACTCTTATTATTACCGGTGATGATACGTTAAATCTTATAGCAGGTACTTATAACTATACGGTTACAGATTCAAATGGATGCACTGCAAATGCTTCGGCAGTTATCAATGCTGCGCCATCATTAGTAGCACTGTCGGCAACTGCAACACAAATTACCTGCTTTGGAGGAACAGGAACTGTATTGCTGGCTTCATCAGGCGGGACAGGAACCTTAACAATTACTGGTGATGCCACTGCAAATCTTTTAGAAGGTACATATAACTATACTGTTACAGATGCAAATGCGTGCTTTGCCACAGCACAGGCAATAATTGATCCCGCACCATCTTTACTTACACTTTCATCAACCACTGTCCTGCAAATTACCTGCTTTGGCGGGACAGCAAGCCTTGGCTTAGTAGCGTCAGGTGGAACCGGGGCGCTTGTTATCACCGGTGATGACACTACTAACCTTATTGCCGGTACTTATAACTATACGGTAACAGATTCTAACGGATGTACTGCTACTGAACAGGTAATAATTAATACTCAACCAACAATAGTTACATTAACCACGAATCCTGGTCAGATTGGTTGTTTTGGTGGAACAGGAAGTGTTGGATTAGTGCCTTCTGGTGGAACAATGCCGTATGCGATCACCGGTGACGACACTTTAAATCTTATAGCAGGTACTTATAATTATACTGTTACCGATACAAATGGCTGCATCG
Organism: Bacteroidia bacterium; assembly: GCA_030654175.1. Taxonomy (GTDB): domain Bacteria; phylum Bacteroidota; class Bacteroidia; order 2-12-FULL-35-15; family 2-12-FULL-35-15; genus 2-12-FULL-35-15. The sequence continues at coordinate 13,273 of JAURXZ010000003.1, read as the reverse complement.
CCACAGCTTCAGCAACTATAAATATTGAACCATCATTAGTAATACTGTCGGCAACAGCCACACAAATTAGCTGCTTTGGCGGAACTGGAAGTGTAATTTTAGCATCATCAGGTGGAACTGGAACTCTCAGTATTACAGGAGATGCCACCACAAGCCTTTTGGAAGGTACATACAATTATACAGTTACTGATGCAAACGGATGCACCGCAACCACTCAGGCAACAATTAATTCTTCACCATCTCAACTTACCATTTCCTCAACTTCTGTATTACAGATCAGCTGCTTTGGAGGAACAGGAAGCGTTGGATTAATAGTCTCTGGTGGAATTGGCACCCTTATCATTACCGGTGATGATACTACAAACCTTAGTGCTGGTACTTATAATTATACTGTTACAGATTCCAACGGATGTATTGCCACAGAACAGGTAATAATTAATACCCAACCAACAGTTGTTTCGGTTACAATAGCACCAGTTAATGTTAGCTGCTTCGGTGGCACAGATGGAACCGCCACTGCCATTGGTAGCGGAGGGACTGCACCATATAATTACGTATGGCAACATGGCGACTCGGTGGCAACAACTACAGGATTAATAATTGGTACCTATAGTGTTACTGTTTCCGATGATATGGGTTGCTTAGCTTCTTCTTCAGTAGTTATTTCTGAGCCTCCCCCTATTACATTATCAGGTAACACGGTCGCTTCAACATGTAGCCTAAATAACGGAAGCGCAACAGTAGCTGCAGCAGGTGGTACGGGAGCATACACCTATTCATGGTCGCCATCGGGTGGTACTGCCGCTTTAGCATCAAATTTATATGCAGATGATTATACTGTTACTGTTACTGATATTAATGCCTGTCAAAATGAAATTTCTTTAACGGTTGCTTTATCCTCTTTTTTGATCGCAAATTTTAGTGCAACTGATGGATGCCTTAATGATCCCATTGTTTTTACTGACAGCTCTTCAACTTCTATTGGAAGTACAATTACTTCCTGGACCTGGGATTTCGGCAATTTTAGTCCAATAAATAATACTCAAAATCCTTCTTACACGTATACAGCTTCCGGTATTTATAATGCTTCATTAACTGTTACCGCCACTAATGGCTGTGTTTCAATCAGCATGCATCCTGTTACAGTTCATTTTTCACCATTCGCCAACTTTGTAAGTTCAAAAGCTTGTATAGGTTCTTCAACTTCATTCACCGATCTTTCTACGGTGACCGGTAACGATAGCATACGCTCCTGGTTATGGGATTTTGGCGACTTAACAGCTTCCGACACCATTCAAGATCCAACTCATTCATATACTCTTCCCGGAACGTATAATGCTTCACTTTTAGTAACAAATAATCACGGATGTGTTGATTCTATAAATATGCCCACAATAGTGAATCCAACCCCTTTGGTTCAATTTATAGTTAATGATTCCAGTGGTTGCGTTATCCACTGTCCACAGTTTACCGATACAAGCGATCCTTTAAGTGGCACTATTACTGGCTGGCAATGGGATTTTGGTGATGGATCGCCATTTGGAACAAATCCAGGTGAAGCGCATTGCTATGCTAATTCGGGTCTGTATGCAGTTACTCTCACCGCTACAACCTCAAATGGGTGTTTCTCTACCATTACCCAAAACAATCTCATCAATGTTTATCCGGCACCTGTGGCCGAATTTGATTATAATCCTCAACCACCAACATCATTATCTGCTGAAATTTATTTTAATAATTTGTCCTCAGGTGCTTCCTCCTGGTCATGGAATTTCGGTGATGTTAATGATTCTACTGGAAGTCTTTTGGAATTTCCAATGCATAATTACGCTGATATAGGTAATTATTGTATTACACTTGTTGCACAAAATAATTACCAATGCCTTGATACAGTTGTACATTGCCTTAAAATCGAACCGGAATTTACTTTTTTCATACCCAATGCTTTTACTCCAAATGAGAGTGAAGGAACTAATGATGGATTTTCTGGTTTTGGTACTAATATAAGCCAATACGATATGTGGATATTCGATCGATGGGGCAATATGATATTCCATACTGCAGATCTATCTGAAAAATGGAATGGTAAAGCCAAAAAGGGTGCAGAAATAGCCCAAAGAGATGTATATGTTTATTTAGTTGTTCTTTTAGATTTTAGAGGGACGGAGCATCAATACAGAGGCACTGTAACCCTTGCCAGATAGGCAGCCTGCTTCCGTTATAACTTCCCTGAAGCATAGGGTAGCAGATTCATAAATCCCTACTGGTTTTTTCATTTGAAACTTTATAGCATTATCAGAAAAATGAATTGGTCTTCATAAATCATCCAATTGTTTTTTTTTTATCTTTGTTCTCCCCTTAAATATATTCTAAAATACTAAAAATGAAAAAAGTACTATCAATTGTATGTGTAACATTAATATTGTTTTTAGCAAAATCGGCTTTTGCTCAGAGTGGTACAGGAAAAAAAATTGATCCCTTTGAAGCAGAACAAAAATTAGCACAAGGTAATTTTGAAGGTGCATTGGAGGATTATCTGAGTTTACGGGAAATTGATCCCAAAAATGATAATTACAATTATAACATTGCTATTTGTTATTTGAATACAAATATTAATAAATCCAAAGCAATACCCTATTTAGAGATCATTACACGTAAAACCAAGTATGATCCTAATGCATTGTACTTATTAGCAAGAGCCTACCATTACGCATACCGTTTTGATGATGCTATTAAAGCGTACACAACATTTAAACAGACTGGTCGTGGAACTGTTGAGAATTTAAAAGATGTTGATCTTCAGATGCAATTGTGTATCAATGCAAAAGAATTAATAAAATTCCCCTTAAATGTAACGTTCGAAAATTTAGGAGCGAGCGTAAATTCGCCTTATGCGGATTATTATCCATTTGTTCCTAATGATGAATCCTTTATCATTTTCAACTCCCGTAAACCTGAAGAAGGTGCCGAAAAAGTGAAAGAAGACGGAACATACCAGGCTGCTGCGTATATTTCAAAAGAAAACAATGGAACTTTTTCCAAAGCCAAAAAATTTGAATCAGCAATGATAAAAAAAGATGGTGAACAGGAAGTAATTGGCTTATCCGGATCGGGTGATGTAATGCTTTTCTATTATACCAATTTTAAAGGAGTTGGAGATATTTATATAACAGACAACGAAAAAGGAAAAACGTTTAAAACACCTGAAAAATTAAGTGATAATATTAACTCATCCGCTGAAGAAATTGCAGCATGTATCAATAATGATGGTAGTGTATTGTTTTTTGCCAGCAATAGAGATGGCGGGTACGGTGGTACAGACCTTTACATGAGTACTCAATTGCCGAATGGCACTTGGGGGCCGGCACAAAACCTTGGCCCGGAAATAAATACTTCTTTTAATGAAGATTTCCCTAATGTTACACCTGATGGAAAAACATTGTATTTCAGTTCTACAGGGCATACCACAATGGGAGGTTATGATATTTTTAAGGCGGAGAAAGATGCGGTAACTAAAAGTTTTTCAAATCCTAAAAATATGGGATACCCTGTTAATAGCCCGGAAGATGATTATAATTTCAGGATGGCAAGTAATGGCAGGTTTGGTTATATGGCAGCATTAAGAGAAGGAGGGATGGGCGATCTGGATATTTACCGTGTTACCTTTAATGATATAGAACCTCAGTATTCAGTGGTGATCGGTGATATTTTTTCGGCCGATTCCACACAAAGATTAAATTTTATGGATGTGTTCATCTCTGTGAATGACAGTAAAACTCATGAAATTGTAGGTACCTATCTGCCAAATCCTCATTCCGGAAGATTTATTATGATATTAAGTCCGGGAACTTTTGATATTACTATTGAAGCGAATGGTTTTAAAACGATTTCTGAAAAAATAAATATATTGGATAAGAGTTCGTTCAAATTTGAGATCAAAAGAGACATAAAGCTAAATCCGGAAGGATATCCAAGTAAATAAATTGTTGAATTTTGGAAAGGTTTATTTGTTAAAACGCCTGATTTAATTCACTTTTTGTTAAATTGTTTCTCAAATCGTATCTTAAATGTGTTAAATATTTGGTAGTATCCATTAAATTTACGTTATTTGCAGTCCGAAAAAAATAAATAGAACATTTTAAATACAAAATACGATGTCAAGAGTTTGCGAAATAACAGGGAAAAAGGCTATCGTGGGTAACAAAGTATCCCACTCTAATGCTAAAACTAAAAGAAAATTTAACGTGAATCTTCAGGTTAAAAAATTCTTTTTACCTGAAGAAAACAAATGGATCACTTTGCGTTTGTCCACTTCAGCAATACGTACTATCACTAAAAATGGTATTACAGCTGTAATGAAAGAAGCAAAAGAACAAGGCTTCCTGAAAAAATAAAATTTTTGATTTTCAATTTTGAAAAATAAATAACACAATGGCAAAAAAAGGTAATAGAATTCAGGTGATTATGGAATGTACTGAGCACAAAACCAGCGGTAAACCTGGAACGTCTCGCTACGTGACTACTAAAAACAAAAAGAACACTACAGAAAGATTAGAGTTGAAAAAATACAATTCTATCTTGAAAAAAGTAACCGTTCATAAAGAAATTAAATAATCTAGTTTGCGGTTAATTTTAAAAGTTTGCAAAAACTTTAAACTTTAAACTTTGAACTTTAAACTTATAACACAATGGCAAAAAAAGTAGTTGCAACACTGAAATCTGGTAAAGGAAATAACTTTACAAAAGTGATTAAAATGGTAAAATCACCTAAAACCGGTGCTTATTCTTTTAAGCAGGAAATCGTTCACAACGATCACATTAAAGATTTTTTAGCTTCTAAATAAATTTATTAGGCTAATCGTATTTGTAAAAGCTTCCTCCAGAATAAGGGGAAGCTTTTATTGTTTGCGGACGTTTCATTAACTTTTAACTTTAAACTTTAAATTTTTTTTAGATGGGTATTTTTAGTTTTTTTAGTAAAGAGAAAAAAGAAAGTTTAAATAAAGGACTTTTTGTTACAAAGCAAAGCTTTTTTAGCAAACTGGCAAACGCTATTTTGGGGAAAGCTGTTGTTGATGATGAGGTGCTCGACAACTTAGAAGAAATCCTTTTAACTTCTGATGTTGGTGTAGATACTTCTTTACGTATTATTGACCGGATAAAAAAACGTGTTGCTCAGCAAAGAAAAGTTGAAACATCAAAACTCAATGAAATTTTACGTGAAGAAATAGCTGAACTTCTTGTTTCTAATGGAATGGAAGGGAAAGCTGATTTTGATTTGCCTTCAAACAAAAAGCCTTATGTGATAATGGTAGTAGGAGTAAACGGTGTTGGCAAAACTACAACCATAGGAAAACTTGCTTTTCAATTTAAAAAGGCCGGTAAAGTTGTGGTGATTGGCGCTGCTGATACATTTCGTGCTGCGGCTGTTGATCAGATAAAGATCTGGGCCGAACGAACAGGTACAATGCTCGTTTCCCAGGGAATGAATGCAGACCCTGCTTCGGTTGCTTTTGATACTCTTACTTCTGCTGTTGCAAAAAATGCAGATGTGGTGATCATTGATACAGCAGGCCGTTTACACAATAAAGTGAATTTAATGAATGAGCTTAGCAAAATTAAAAATGTAATGCGCAAGATCATTCCTGATGCCCCACACGAAATATTATTGGTACTGGATGCTTCCACAGGTCAAAACGCTATCGAACAATGCAAGCAATTTACTGCAGCTACTGATGTGAACGCATTGGCTTTAACAAAATTGGATGGTACCGCTAAAGGTGGTGTGGTGATTGGTATTTCCGATACATTTAAAATTCCTGTCAAATACATTGGGGTAGGGGAGAAGATGGAAGATTTACAAGTGTTCAATAAAAATGAATTTGTGGATTCATTGTTTAAGCAATAATTTTCTTTGTTTTTTCTACATTATTTTTTGAAAATCATTATATATGCGAAAATTTTTTAATTCGATAATACATATTGGTTTAAGCCCTGAGTTGCCATTTGGCCAACAAAATAAAATCCGCATTTTTAATACCGCAAGTCTTTTTATTTCTTTCGTCTGTATTTTCTATACTCTGTTGGGCTTGGGTCAACAACGCTACCTCACAGTTATATTCACTTTCAGTGAATTTTTATTATTGGTATTTGGTTTTTTTCTGATCTATAAACGTAAGTATAACTTAGGCTTTCATTTTGGGCTCATTACAGGAATTCTTTTTCTGATCGGCTATTCATTACTGTTCGGAGAAAAGAGCCAGACACATATTTTTTTGCTTTTTATGCCTGTAGCAGGAATTATTTTATTCGATTGTTTTACAACCATTTTTGTTTATTTCGTTTTATCTGCCGTATTTCTTGCCGGATCAAAGATGTTGTTCGCGCTATTTGAACCATACTATGCTTACAATTCAATAATTGATACTATCGGATGGATGAATTTTGTTTTTACAAGTACCCTGATTTTTCTTGGTGTAAGGCAATTTAAAACGGAGAATATAAATTTCAATCGTGAAATTAATTTTCAACGTTTGGAATTGAAAGAAAAAAACAAAGATATTACCGATTCTATTCATTATGCAAAGAGAATCCAAAGTGCCTTGATGGCCTCTAATACGCTCCTTAATAAAAATCTACCGGAGTATTTTGTTTTATATAAACCTAAGGATATTGTAAGCGGTGATTTCTATTGGGCCGAGCAAACAAATACTAATTTTTTATTAGCAGCATGTGATTGCACCGGGCATGGGGTTCCTGGTGCATTTATGAGTTTATTGAACATTACTAAATTAAACGAAATTGCTCGTGAAAAAAAATTGGTTGGTCCTGATTCAATATTGAATCAATTGCGGGAGGATATAATTAAAGTTCTTAATCCTGAAGGGACTGAAGAAGGTAAAGATGGGATGGATGCAGTGCTTTGTAGTTTTGATTTTGATAATTTGAAATTAGAATTTGCCTGCGCCAATAATCCATTGTGGATTGTAAGAAAAATCCCTTCCAATTTGCCAAAAGGAGATCAGTCTTTAGCAAATGGAATACTATATGAAAGTGCAGTTGAAAACAATTCTTCTTCATTGGGAGGCATGGATTGGCCCTCTTTGATCGAATTCAAACCTGATAAAATGCCGGTTGGCATGTATAATGGTGAAAAAAAAGATTTTAGATTGAATTCCATTAAACTGCAAAAAGGAGATAATGTATATTTATTTACAGATGGATATGCTGATCAGTTTGGCGGGCCAAAAGGCAAAAAATTCAAATACGCACAACTAAAGGAGTTATTGCTTTCTATTCATCACCTGCCAATGAACGAACAGCAAGCGCTTCTTCAGCAAAATTTGGAAAAATGGAAAGGTAATTTAGAGCAAGTTGATGACATTTTAATAATTGGGGTGCGCGTTTAAATAAAAGTACCGCTTTATATTTTCAGCATCTATATCCCTTTTCGTGAATTAAAATACAATTGCATCTCTTCCCTGTTCAGCGAATTAAAACACATTTGCTTTGATAACATCCCTTTACGTGCCACGCAGGTTCCGTAATACATATCATGATAACCTTGTTTTGTATGTGCATCAGGATTTATAGAGATCATTACTCCCTTTTCCAAACAATATGGAATCCAACGCCAATCAATATCCAAACGATAAGGATGAGCATTCAATTCAATGATTACTCCATTAGCAGCGCAGGCATCAATTACTTTTTTATGAGCGATCGGATATCCCGGACGTGATAATAACAGTCGCCCTGTAGGATGCCCTAATATGGTAGTATATGGGTTTTCAATAGCTTTTATTAAACGTGCGGTCGCCTTTTCTTCAGCCATTTTTAAATTGGAATGCACCGATGCAACAATAAAATCAAATGTTTTTAAAATATCTTCCGGATAATCCAAGGAACCATCATTTAAAATATCACTTTCAATGCCTTTAAAAATTTTAAACGGAAAAAGCTTTTTATTTAATTCATCAATTTCTAATTGTTGTTTAATAACCCGTTCAGGTTTTAATCCTTCGGCATAAAAAGCCGATTGTGAATGATCACAGATCCCCAGATACTCATAGCCTAGCTCCTTGCAATAAACTGCCATATCTTCAAGCGTGTTCAGTCCATCACTATACGTACTATGATTGTGAAGAATACCCCGCAGATCTGAAACCTCTATTAATGTTGGAATTTTATTTTCTTTTGCTAAATTCACTTCATTAAGACCTTCACGTAATTCAGGCTCTATATAGGTTAGCTGAAGGGACTCATAAATTTCTTTCTCAGAATTAACGCGTGAAATTGGTTGATATGAAATTTGGGACAAATGATTTAATGTTGCAGTGGTTTCAAAAAGTTTATTGTAAAATTCACTTTCTGTGCAAACTATTATTTCTATTTTAACTTGCGCCTTGTTTTCTATTTCATCAATATTTACAACATCTTCAGAAGCAATCAAGATCTCAATTTTATCAATTACTTCACATTTTCTGCGTATTTCACCGGTTAGTGAAACTAATTGAGTTTGATATTTTTCTTTTAGCACATCCACTAGCATCATTGCAAACCCTTCTACCGCAGCATAATGGAATTTGCCTTTGTTGGATTGATGAAATTCAATTTGCTTTTTTACTTCTGCCTGTGTTTTTAATCCGAAACCTTTTAAAGCAATTAACCTGTTTTCATTGCATGCATAGAGCAACTCGCCAATACTTTCAATTTCTAATTCTCGCCAAAGCTGCCCGACTTTTTTTGGGCCAATGCCTTTGATCCCCATCATATCAATAACTCCGGCAGGAGTTATTGATATCATTTGGTTCAGTTCTTTCAAATTTTGAGTGGTCTGCAACTCATTGATTTTAGAGGCAATTCCTTTTCCAATTCCTTCTATCAGCTCCAATTCCTGCAATGACTTCCCTTCCAGATCAATATCAGTTTTATCTAATTTGTAAGCAGCATTAGCAATAGATTTTATTTTAAATGGATTTTCATTGTGCAACTCCATTAATTGCGCAGTAAGTTTTAATACCTGTCCTATCTCTTCAGTAGTCATTTATTCTATTTTAATAAATATATTTTTGTCTGTTATTGTCTAACGCATCACCCTGTCAGCGTTTCAAAACTTGTTCGGGTAAAAAAAATCATATCAAATTCTGTCAATTATTGTCTTACTCATCACCCTGACAGGGTTTCAAACCCTGTTAGGGTTAAAAAAAACTCACATCAAATAGAGAACATACAAAATTACAGATGCAATTTTTACAAAATATAATGATGAGTTATTTTATAAAACGATGCTTAAATTAAATTGATCATCAAATTTTAATTTCCCGTTAAGTTTATTCCCATCTTTCAAAAATCCTTTTATTACAAGGGTTTCACCATTTTTAATTAATGCTTGAATAGCTATTTCATTCAATTGTTTACTCAGAAATTCATAAGGCAAACGGAAATTGCAGCCATTTTTCCAGTTGCCACAACCGTATGCGGTATTTCCTTTAATAATAGCAGCAGTTTTGCATTTCGGACAAATGTTTGCTGAATCATCCTTTTTTACTTTAGGGCTTGCCGCTGCTTTTTCTTCAAACTCAATATTAAATGATGTAGTCAGTTTTAGGATACCATCCTTTTTTACAGTACCTATATCAAATCCTTTAATAACAGGTGTTTTCCCTTTCTCAACTAACGTTAAAATTTGATTATCACTTAACTTTTTATTCATCAGTAAAAAAGGAACTTTAAAATCGCAACCATTTTTAAAATTGCTGCAACCAAATGCAGTCTTCCCTTTCAGCATGTTTCCTTTCTTACATTTCGGACAAACAGACACATCTTCTTTCACAGCTTTCTTTTCCGATTCTGTTGTAGCGATAGTGATCCGTTTACTGCTTTCACTTCTAACTTGAGCTACAAGGTCGCTCACCATAATTTTCATTTCCTGTAAAAAAGCTTCCGCTTTATACTGGCCTTTTTCAATTTGCCTTAGCTTAAACTCCCAATTACCGGTCATTTCAGCCGATTTCAGCAATTCATTACTGATCACCCCGATCAACTCCATACCGGTGCTGGTAGGTACTAGATTTTTACGTTCCCGCCTTACATAATCTCTGCGAAACAATGTTTCAATTATCGCTGCACGTGTTGATGGCCGGCCAATACCATTGTCTTTCATCAATTCGCGTAATTCTTCATCATCAATTTGTTTGCCTGCAGTTTCCATTGCACGCAGTAAAGTAGCCTCAGTAAAGGGTTTCGGAGGAGATGTTTTACCTTCAGCTAAATAAGTGTTATGTGGCCCCTTTTCGCCTTTCTCAAATGCAGGTAATAATTGAGTTTCTTCCTGTTCATCATCACTGGTTGTTTCTTTGCTATAAACAATGCGCCAACCCGGATCTAAAATTTGTTTCCCTGTTGCCTTAAATTCAATATCCTTTACTGCCGCTAAAACTGTAGTGTTTGACACTTCACAATCGGGATAAAATGCTGCAATAAATCGTTTGGCAATTACATCATACACCTGGGCCTCATTGCCAGCTAAACCTTGAGCTTTTACATTCGTAGGTATGATAGCATGATGATCAGTAACTTTTTTGTCATCAAAAATTTTGTTCGATTTACGTATAGGTCCACTCAGCAAAGGCTTTACCAATTGTTGGTAATTGACCATGCTATTTAAAACACCTGAAATTTTCGGATACACATCATTCGGTAAATACGTTGTATCCACGCGGGGATAAGTAACAAACTTTTTTTCATACAAATTTTGTATGGTCTTTAAAGTATCATCTGCAGAGTATCCAAACTTTTTATTGCATTCTACCTGTAAAGATGTTAGATCAAATAAACGAGGGGCCGTTTCTTTTCCTTTTTTTGTTTCAACAGATGTTATCTCAAGCAGTGCATCTTTTATTGAAGCTAAAATATCTTCCGCAGCACTTTTATTTTTTTCATAAAAACGTTCTACATTTCCATTAAAGATCACCTCTCTGTAATTCGTCTTTAATTCAAAAAAAACACTGGATTTAAAATCGTTAATTTCTAACTGACGGTTTACGATCATTGCCAACGTTGGCGTTTGCACTCTGCCAACAGAAAGCACCTGCTTCCCATTTCCATATTTAATAGTGAACAATCGTGTAGCATTCATCCCCAATAACCAATCCGCTGCAGCTCTTGAGTAACCTGCATAGTAAAGACTTTCATAATCTTTCCCATCTTTCAGTTTCTTGAAACCCTCGCGAATAGCCTCTTCTGTAAGTGACGATATCCATAAACGTTTCAAAGGCTTGTTGCAATTTGCTTTTGAAATGATCCACCGCTGGATCAATTCTCCCTCTTGCCCGGCATCCCCACAATTAATGATCTCTTTTGCATTTGAAAATAAGGTTGCTATCGTGTTAAATTGCTTCTCAATCCCTTTATTATCCTTTAATTTTATTCCAAACTTTTGAGGAAGTATAGGAAGCATATTCAAATTCCATTCGCGATAAGCGGAATCATATTCATGTGGTTCTTTTAACTCGCACAAATGCCCGAAGCTCCAGGTAACTTGATAGCCATTTCCTTCAAAATAACCGTCTTTCCGATCTTTAGCCCCCAACACTTCGGCAATTTCTTTCGCTACACTTGGTTTCTCTGCTATGCAAACTTTCATATACTTATAATAAGAGGTGCTTCACAATAGGAAGCACAGAAGAATTTATATCCCAAAAATAAGCATGCATATCGATTCCAATAGCAAAATGTTATTAACACCACTATATATATAGCGTATCTATAACTAACACTGATCTTAAATGGACTTGATGTTAAATCAAAAAACATAGAAAATAGATTTCGGATTTATAAAAAAGGCAAACATTAACTAAAAAGCTTGATTCCATATGTGCTTGAAGACTTTTTTACGATAATATAAGATCCTAAATACCCGTAGAGATATTATATTTACATATGGAATCAGAATTGTTGGTTAATAAAGCGAATAGGATTGGCTCAAAGCATCTCTATTTGGGTCTTCTCCTTTCTTGAAGTAATAAACGGATGGGCGAGAAGCTTATCCAGAGCCATATCTAAAGGCTTCAATCTTTTTGAAAAGGAATCCGGCCCAACTGAAAGACATCAATCTGACGGGTACGGATTTCCACGGAATTTATCCCGAGTCCGACAAAGAAATCTCTTATGCAATACCAGGCTATTAAAGAGCATTGATCGTATCCATAAGTAGATACCACTCAAATGGAATTCAATCATGGAGTTACATTCAATTGCCAGCTTTTTTCGGGTACAAGTTTCTGATTAGGCTAATTTAATTGGCCTTTAGGCATTCTGATCGAGGGATATTAACTAGTAAATAGTACAATTGTACCTATATACTGTATATATACATCATATTTATTGCCCGCGATAATATTACTTTATAAGTCTAAACGATCCGTATATAATCCGTTAATCCTTATTATTAAAGATGAACATCCAATTTTTTGAACCCATTTCTTCAGATAATTAATATATAAAGGGAAAAAGACCTGCATTCTTCATTATGTATAGAAATATTATCAATGCTATTTCTTTGATAACGTTACAGTTAGCTGTAACAACAAGGGAAATGATATAATTTTCTTAAAAAAAACTTGAAAACTAAAAAAGTTTATTACTTTTGCACCCCGCTTAATTAAAACAAGCATCGTTCATTGAGCAAACAAAATAGAAGAGAAATAAATTATTTTTCAAATAAAGTTTGCAGAGTTAAAAAAATTATTACTTTTGCACCCCGCTTTAAAACAAGCAGCGTTCTTTCTAGCAAATAAACAAAAACTCAAATAATTATTTTAATTAAAAGTTTGAGATATAAAAAAGAGTAGTATATTTGCACCCCGTTTATCAACAACGGCTTGTTCATTTAAATAAGAAGTAGGTATAAAAAATAAAAAAATATTTTATATAAATACTTGCAGATTAAAAAAGTATTAGTACTTTTGTCACCCCGAAGAAAACGGGTCGTTCTTTACAACATGAATTTATAGTCTTAAGCAATTAAGATATTTTATATAAATAACGTTCTTTGAAAATATTGAGAAGTCTAAAGAAATAGTAAGTATCCCTTATTCTATTATGTTCTAATAGTATATTGAGAAACAAATCCAAAATAATAAATAATTTTTCTTTTTTTGAAGAAGAGCATTATCAAACAAACTTACAATGGAGAGTTTGATCCTGGCTCAGGATGAACGCTAGCGGCAGGCCTAATACATGCAAGTCGAACGGTAACATGAGTAGCAAT
>JAURXZ010000048.1 GCA_030654175.1 Bacteroidia bacterium | reverse complement strand
GTAATTGAAATAGCAGGTGTTGTACCACCGCTGGAAACGATAGGAGCAGTTCCTGTAACAGAAGTTACTGTTCCAACAGTTGGTGTAACCCATGTTGCCAAACCTGTTGCATCGGAAGTTAATACTTTCCCTGCTCCGGGAGTACCACCAGTAATTTTTACCTGGCCTGCAACTTCTAGTTTTGCGCCTGGAGTGGTTGTTCCTAAACCTGTATTTCCGGCAGTTGTAATGAAAAGGTCTGAGGACGCATCACTGTGTCTTAGATCAATGGTAGAACCAACTAACCTTGTAGGTGTATATGCTCCTCCTGTACGGTCGTAACCGAAGAAATAAGAATATCCACTGGAAACACCTATTTCGGCACCTTGCCCTGCACCTGTCCCTATCAACCATCCGGTTGCTCGAACCATATTGTTTGATTCTATATCACCAACAACTTTTAATTTTAAAAGTGGAGATGCTGTGCCAATACCAACACTGCCATCAATAATTCCATTACCGTAGGAATGGAAAAGACCATCACTAGATCTAATTTCAAATTTTACAGCCGGTGTAGCTGTATTTGCTGCGGATTCGAACGTCCATCCGTACCCGGCCACGTTTTCTATGTAATTTCTGAGTGCCCAGCTTGTAACAAATGAGCCGGACGGAGCTGTTAGATCGCCATGAGGCCCCGTACCTGTGGTTCCTCCGGGAGACATATATGTGCTCCAGCTTGGATAGGATTGTGAATACCAGGAAATACCACTATTGGCAAATCCAACGCGGTTAATATCCAGATAAGAGTTAGATAATCTGAGGGCACCTCCATTAACTTCAAGTTTACCTCCGGGAGATGCTGTACCAATACCTACATTACCATTGGCAGCCATAATTCTGACGCGTTCAAGAGGTGTATTAATAACCGCACTTGTTTTGATCACAAGATCCTGTATATCTTTGGTCCCGATATAATTAGTACCAGCAACAGTTCCTGCATTTCCTAATAGTGCCCATGCATTTAATGCCCCATCAGCACCTGTTGCACCAATGTCACCTTTTGCGCCAGTTGAGCCTGTGCTGCCAGTTGAACCAGTCCCTCCGGTAGAACCAGTAAACCCTGTTGACCCTGTTGATCCAGTAGACCCAGTAGAACCTGTTGATCCTGTGCCTCCTGTCGATCCTGTTTTTCCAGTAGAACCAGTGCTTCCGGTAGAACCCGTAGAACCTGTATTTCCTGTTGATCCTGTATTTCCTGTAGAACCAGTGCTTCCGCTAGAACCAGTAGATCCTGTATTGCCTGTTGAACCAGTATTTCCTGTTGCGCCAGTAGAACCGGTGTTTCCAGTTGAGCCAGTAGAACCAGTGCCTCCGGTAGAACCGGTAAATCCTGTGCTTCCTGTTGTACCAGTATTTCCTGTTGCGCCAGTAGGACCAGTGTTTCCAGTTGAGCCAGTAGAACCTGTGCTTCCGGTAGAGCCGGTAAATCCTGTGCTTCCTGTTGTACTAGTATTTCCTGTTGCGCCCGTAGAACCAGAGTTACCTGTTGATCCGGTTCTTCCGGTTGAGCCAGTAGAGCCTGTACCTCCGGTAGAACCAGTAGAGCCAGTGCTTCCAGTGGAACCTGTATTTCCTGTCGAACCAGTGCTACCTGTTGAGCCCGTAGAACCTGTTGAACCGGTGCCTCCTGTATAACCTGTAGAACCCGTACTTCCAGTTGAGCCAGTAGAACCTGTTTTTCCAGTAGAGCCTGTTGATCCGGTGCTTCCGGTAGAACTTGTTGATCCGGTGCTTCCAGTAGCACCTGTGCTACCTGTTGAGCCAGTTGAACCAGTGCTACCTGTTGAGCCAGTGGAGCCTGTACTTCCGGTGGAACCCGTAGATCCAGTGCTTCCAGTAGATCCTGTACTTCCAGTTGAGCCAGTAGATCCAGTGTTTCCCGTTGAACCAGTACTTCCCGTTGAACCGGTAGAACCTGTACTTCCTGTTGAACCAGTAGAACCCGTTGAGCCGGTACTTCCGGTATCACCAGTAGAGCCAGTGGTTCCGGTGCTTCCAGTAGACCCGGTACTTCCAGTAGAGCCGGTGGAACCCGTACTTCCTGTTGACCCCGTGGATCCAGTGCTTCCTGTTGAACCTGTAGATCCAGTTGAACCTGTATACCCCGTTGATCCGGTACTTCCTGTATCACCAGTAGAACCTGTTGATCCGGTAGAGCCCGTACTTCCGGTAGAACCAGTACTGCCTGGGCTTCCCGTTGAGCCCGTACTTCCTGTGTCGCCCGTTGAGCCTGTATCACCAGTAGAACCCGTTGATCCGGTAGAGCCCGTACTTCCAGTTGAACCAGTACTACCTGTACTTCCTGTTGAGCCCGTACTTCCTGTATCCCCAGTAGAACCAGTATCACCTGTAGATCCCGTTGATCCGGTACTTCCAGTTGAACCAGTACTACCTGTACTTCCTGTTGAGCCCGTACTTCCTGTATCTCCTGTAGAGCCAGTATCACCTGTTGAACCAGTACTTCCTGTATCTCCCGTGGAACCTGTATCACCTGTAGAACCTGTATCACCAGTAGAGCCTGTACTTCCTGTATCGCCTGTAGAGCCTGTGTCACCGGTTGAACCAGTTGATCCGGTAGAACCTGTACTTCCTGTTGAACCAGTACTGCCTGTGCTTCCTGTAGAGCCCGTACTTCCTGTATCGCCTGTAGAGCCTGTGTCACCGGTTGAACCAGTTGATCCGGTACTTCCAGTGGATCCCGTGCTTCCTGTAGAGCCTGTACTTCCTGTATCGCCCGTTGAACCGGTATCACCCGTTGAGCCTGTAGATCCTGTGTTTCCGGTTGAACCTGTGGATCCTGTATTTCCTGTCGAACCTGTACTTCCTGTATCCCCCGTTGAACCGGTATCACCCGTTGAGCCGGTAGATCCTGTGCTTCCGGTAGCACCTGTAGATCCTGTACTTCCTGTTGAGCCCGTAATTCCTGTATCGCCCGTTGAACCAGTATCACCCGATGTGCCGGTAGATCCTGTGCTTCCTGTTGAGCCTGTACTTCCAGTATCGCCAGTTGAACCTGTATCACCAGTCGATCCCGTTGAACCGGTAATTCCTATAGCACCAGTAGTTCCTGTAGTGCCTGTTGAACCTGTATTTCCTGTATCGCCAGTACTTCCTGTATCGCCAGAAGAGCCGGAACCTCCAGTTGTGCCCGTAAATCCTATATCACCTGTAGAGCTGGTATAACCCGTAATTCCTGTGGTACCAAACGAACCATTATTACCTGTCCCGGCAATAATTGATTTCCAGTAAGTTCCATTAAAATAATAAAAGTTGTTGGTAGGGACCAGATAAATTAATAATCCGGTTGCGGGAGAAACAATATTATTGGTATCAGCAATACGGGGGATTAAAAGTCCTTTGTTTGAAGCTTTTAAGTCAAGAAGTGCACTAGGGTTGGGTGTTAACGTTCCAATACCCATATTGTTTTGACCAAGCAATCCTCCTCCCCAACTAATTGAGAAGAAAAATAGCACTATAAGGCTAATAGAAGTAGTTATGTTTTTTCCAATAGTCATTTTATTTTAAGAATAACCAACAATTTAATCAGAATAAAGGCTTCTGATTCTGCCTACCAATTTTTCAAAAAATAAATTACTGTCTACTTGTACGCTAGTTTAACGCGTAAGGTTCTGAAAATCTTTTAATTACAAATAATCTTGCTATTTGACAAGTTGTGGGTGCGTTTTTGCCATTCATCATTGAAAAGATCCCCTTCGACTATTTAGGGGCTTTCTCAATTCGTTTAAATTTTATTAATTATTAAGGCGAAACAGGATAAAAAGATGTTATAAAGTTAATGGAAATTCAGTTGACAAAACAATAATTTCATTTTATTATCATCTAAAACCGAAAAGTCTATTGTTGGGGCTTGTTTAAATTTTATCAAAAAGACTCATAATCGCTTCCGCTATAATAAGATCCAGAGGGGTGGTGATTTTTATATTTTCACGGTTGCCTTCAATCAAATTTATTTTTTCTCCCATTGCCTCCAGCACACTTGCGTCATCAGTAAATGATTGACTGTACTCTTGTAAAAAGGCTTTCTTTATCAGGTTTGATTGAAAACACTGAGGAGTTTGAATGATAAAAATAGTACTGCGGTCAATGGCCTTGTTTTTATTACCTTTCACTTCCCGTAATGATTCATTTATTTGAATTGCGGGGCTTGCATTGCCTTTTTGTTCGGCAGTTTCAAATGCATTAATGATTGTTTTTTTATTCACTAATGGACGGGCAGCATCATGTATGCCTACCAAAGCGTTTTCAGGAACAAGCGTTAATCCGTTTTTTACAGAATGAAAACGGGTTTCACCTCCGTCTGCCAGTTGAAAAGGAATTGTAAAATTATGTTTTTTACAAAGCGTTTCCCATTCTTTTCTATACGATAATGGAAGTACCAGGATGATATTTATTTCGGGAATGGCCTTTACAAATATTTCAATAGAATGCATCAATACAGGTTTGCCTTGCAGCTCAAGAAACTGTTTTGGAATAGCACTATTCATGCGTGTTCCACTTCCTCCGGCAACTATGATGATGTGTTTTTTCAAGAGCGGTTGTTAGTTGCTGGTTGTTAGTTGATAGTTGCTAGTTATTGGTTGATGGTTTTTGGTTTGGGACTATTATTTAAAAGAAAATGGTTAATAGTATAAACTATTAACCATCAACTATTAAAAGTTACTAATAGCAATTAGATGATCAACATCGCATCACCATAAGTATAGAAGCGATATTTTTCTTTGATGGCTTCTTTGTAGGCCTTTATCATTAGATCATAACCGCCAAATGCACATACCATCATGAATAGTGTTGATTCAGGGGTATGGAAATTAGTGATCATACAATTTGCAACACTGAAATCATAAGGAGGAAAAATAAATTTATTTGTCCAGCCATTATATGGTTTCAAATAACCATCAGTGCTTACAGATGTTTCAATAGCACGCATAGTAGTAGTTCCAACTGCGCATACTTTCTTTTTAGCTTCACGTGATTTATTTACAATAGCACAAGCAGTTTCCGGAATAATTACTTGTTCGGAATCCATTTTATGTTTTGTTAAATCTTCCACTTCTACAGTACGGAATGTTCCTAAACCAATGTGTAAGGTAACATTAGCAAAGTTTACACCTTTTAATTCCAATCTTTTTAATAACTCACGGCTAAAATGTAAACCTGCTGTTGGTGCAGCTACTGCACCTTCATTTTTTGCAAATACTGTTTGGTAACGTTCTTTATCATCTTCGGTTGGTGCGCGTTTAATGTATTTTGGAAGAGGTGTTTCGCCCATGTCGTTTAATGTTTTACGAAACTCTTCGTAAGAACCATCAAACAAGAAACGCAGTGTACGGCCACGTGATGTTGTGTTATCAATTACTTCAGCTACTAATGTATCATCATCGCCAAAATAAAGTTTGTTACCTATACGTATTTTACGGGCAGGATCAACTAATACATCCCATAAACGGCTTTCTGCATTAAGTTCGCGTAATAAAAAAACTTCTATTTTAGCACCTGTTTTTTCTTTATTTCCGTACATACGGGCAGGAAACACTTTGGTATCGTTTAAAACCATACAATCGCCATCATTAAAATAGCTCAATACGTCTTTAAATGCTTTGTGCTCAATCTTACCTGTTTTGCGGTGTATTACCATTAAACGTGCTTCATCGCGAACTTTGGCAGGGGTCTCAGCTATTAATTCTTTTGGAAGGTTGAATTTGAATTGTGAAAGTTTCATAAATCTTACGGGATTTTAAATAGGTTTATTGCTAGTTTAAGGGCGCGAATTTACTACTAATAAAAGGATATGTCAATAAAAAGTTCAATTATTTGTTTCCATGAGCTTTTTTTCAAACTCTTCGAGGGTCAAGGCATCTTCTAATTTATAGGTGCCGATGCGGGTTCGGCACAAGGCCGTTAAGTGTGCACCACTATTAAGAGCCAAACCAAAATCATAAGCCAAGGACCTTATATAGGTGCCTTTACTGCAAACCACCCTGAAATCTACTTCCGGCAGGGAAATACGGGTAATTTCAAATTCAGTTATTGTAATTTCCTTTGGTTTTATTTCAGCTGTTTTTCCTTCACGGGCAATATCATAAGCTCTTTTGCCTCCAATTTTAATTGCTGAAAAGATAGGTGGTGTCTGTTGGATCTTACCTGTAAATTGTTTTGTGGTAGCATAAATAAGATCATCGGTAATATGTTTGGTTGGGAAATAAGCATCAATTTCCTTTTCCTTGTCATAGCAGGGAGTAGTGGCCCCGATATAAAACGTGCCGGTATATTCCTTTTCCTGTGCCTGGTATTGTTCGATATTCTTAGTTTGTTTGCCGGTGCAAACAATTAACAAACCGGTAGCTAATGGATCAAGGGTGCCTGCGTGTCCAATTTTGGATTCCACTCTTTTGCCATCCAGCATTAGAGAAGGATGATGTTTAATAACATACTTCATTTTATTTACCACCTGAAAGGAAGTCCAGGTGTATGGCTTATGAATTAGGAGTACTTCTCCCAGCCTGAAATCATAATTTTTCATTAAACGATACTTAATTGGTAGCCGGCAAAATACAAAATGAGAATTGTAAGCCCAACAACAATGCGGTAATATCCAAACATTCTAAAGCCGTTTTTTGTTAGAAAACCGATGAATGATTTGATAGCGATCATGGCAACAATGAATGCAACAATATTTCCTACTATCAATAAATTGATCTGATGTGAGTCGAATGCGATCCCATCCTTATAATAATCATATCCTTTTTTTGCAGTGGCTGCAAACATGGTAGGTACCGCTAAAAAAAAGGAAAATTCAGCTGCTGCTTTACGAGTCATTTTTTGTGTTAAGCCTCCAATAATGGTTGCTGCGGAACGGGATACTCCCGGAATCATGGCAATAACCTGAAATAAGCCAATTTTAAAGGCTGATGGGTAACTTGGAGGAGCGTCTGTTTTATTATCATTGTTAAATAATTTATCTAGAAAAAGAAATAAAACACCTCCTAAAAATAATGTGATCCCAACAACAACAACGTTTTCAAGCAGAGAGTCTATGTAATCGTTGAACAAAACACCAAAAATAACGGCAGGGATGAATGCGACAAAAATTTTATAATAAAAATCAAGAGTTTGAAAAAATTGTTTCCAATATAAAACTACAACAGAGAGTATGGCCCCCAGCTGGATGGCTATGGTAAAAAGTTTTGTAAAGGGATCGTGTGCAATGCCCATGATGGATGAGCCTAAGATCATATGACCGGTAGAAGAAACAGGCAAAAACTCTGTAATACCTTCAATAATTGCTAAAATAAAGGCTTGGATATAGGACATGATGTCTGATTGAGTGATGTGCTAATTTATTGATGTGCTGATTTATTGATGTATAAATGTCGCAGAAAATGCCCAATCACTATATGCTCAATCAGCACATCAGCACATTTTTTAATTAGCACATCGAAATTAGTCTTTTGATTTTTTCATGATACCAAACAGTACAATAACAAAACCTACCAATATTGTAACAGGGGCAATAGTTACTCTGCGGGTACTGAAAATTTCGTCAGCATGAAATTGATTGGGATCGTCAGAGCCACCGCCAACCATCAGTAAATAACCGATAACAACAGTTACAACTCCTATAATGAGGATACGATAGTTTTCTTTTCCGAAAGCAAATCCTGGTTTTCTTGTTTCTTTACTCATTAAAATATCAATTTTAGGTGGCAAATGTAATTATTAATTTGACAATTAGATAATGTGCCAATTTGATAATCAAATCGGCACATTTTTAAAATTATTATAAAGTACCACGTTTCGCCTGCTCAATTTCAATGGATTCGAATAAGGCTTTGAAATTACCTTTGCCAAATGAAGTAGCACCTTTACGTTGAATGATCTCATAAAATAATGTAGGACGATCCTCAACAGGTTTAGTGAAGATCTGCAACATATATCCTTCATCATCACGGTCAACTAAAATGCCTAATTTGGCAAGTTCTGCAATGTTCTCATCAATTTTACCAACTCGGCTTTGCAACTCATCGTAATAAGTAGTTGGGATGGTTAAAAACTCCACTCCGCGGCTTTTTAATGTAGAAACTGTTTCAATAATATTGTTTGTTGCCATTGCAAGGTGTTGCACACCCTGGCCCTCGTAAAAATCAATGTATTCTTCAATCTGGGATCTCTTTTTGCCTTCTGCAGGTTCATTGATAGGAAACTTAATACGGCCGTTTCCATTGCTCATTACCTTACTCATTAATGCAGAATATTCCGTTGAAATATCTTTATCATCAAATGATAATAAATTAACAAAACCCATCACCTTTTGATAGTAGTTTACCCAGGTATTCATTTCATTCCAGCCAACATTTCCCACCATGTGGTCGATGTAAAGTAAACCTGTGGTAGTTGGGTTGTAATCGGATTTCCAAGCCTGATAACCCGGTAAAAAAACGCCATTGTAATTTTTTCGCTCAACAAAAATGTGAACCGTTTCGCCATACGTATAAATTCCAGAACGAATCACATAACCATTAGCATCTTCTTCCTTAGTAGGTTCCATAAAAGATCTGGCGCCTCTTGAAATTGTTTCGTTATATGATTTAGTAGCATCATCCACCCAAAGTGCAACCACTTTAACGCCATCACCGTGCTTTCGCAAATGATCGTTAATTGGAGATTTTGAATTAAGGGGCGTTGTTAAAACAATACGGATTTTATCCTGCGCTAAAACATAAGAGGAGTAGTCGCGACAGCCTGTTTCCAGTCCTTTGTATGCTAATGATTGAAACCCGAAAGCTGTTTTATAATAATGTGCAGCCTGTTTGGCATTACCCACATAAAATTCCACATAATCCGTTCCGTTCAATGGCAGGAAATCTCCAGCATCTTTATAAACTTTTTCTAAGGTTGGTGCTATGTCTTTTGAATTCATTTTTTAGTAGTATTAGGTGTTGAATAGTTGTTATTATCTATGTGGAGGTCTTAAAATAGTCCCCGTTTTTAATTAATTCAATTTTATTCTCACACAAATTTAGTTAACAAAATTCATTTGGCGGCAAAATAAATCAATTTATAAATGTTCTAATTAGAATGTTCAGCTGCTTGAATGAAAGAATTCATTGGTTCGCAAGGGTTTTCAAATTTTCACATTTTTAAATTGATAGTTTCGGTATCTTTGTGGTGTTGTGCCAGAAAAAATTATCAAAAATATGAGTTCGGGTGATAGTGCTAATGCGCTTACTAAGCCTGTAATTGCAGGTGTAAATGATACATCAATTGCACCCTCTTTGTTTAAAAACCATTTATTAACAGCTAACGATCACAAACCTGAAATTCATTATACTAATTATGATTTTGTGATCACAGGTTTTTTGCTGTTCTTATACATATTATTTGTATGGATGTATGTATCCAATTATAAAAAATTGAGTCAGATAGTAAAAGGATTTTATATTAATCGTAATTCAAACCAATTGTCGCGTGATGAGCTTTCAATAGGTAACAGGGTATCGTTTTTTTTATCGATTTTTTTTATCATCACCCTCACTTTATTTATCAGCAGGATCCTGGCCTATTATGGCTTTCAGCTGATCACGTCAAATATTGCCGTTTTAAATATAATTATAGGCATTGCTCTGATAGTTGCCTATAGTTTAAAGTTTGCAAGTATTAAATTATTCGGTTATATATTTAAGGTGCAAAGAGAAGCAAATGAATATATGATGACCATTTTTCTGTTCTGCAATACATTGGGTTTGTTTATGCTCCCGATAGTAGTAGGTTTAACATTTGTTAAACAGGTTTCTCCGGTTGTTTTTATATATACGGGGATAGGAGTCATTGTCACTTTTTTTATGATTAGAATGATTCGTGGGTTAATTCTTGGGCTCAACAGTTCAGAGATTTCCAGAATCTATTTATTTATGTATCTTTGCACTCTTGAAATATTACCAATTGTTATTTTGGTGAAATTATTTATGCTTCATGTTAAATAATTCCCTTTAAAAACGGTGTATTTATTGTTTTGTTTTTTTAATTTAACGTTAGCTCGACAAAATTGAAAATAAAGACCATATTAGTTACGCAGCCAAAGCCAGAAGGTGACAAATCACCTTATTTTGATCTTGCAAAGAAGTGCAATGTAAAAATTGACTTCCGCCCTTTTATACACATAGAAGGAGTTTCCGCTTTGGATTTCAGAAAAGATAAAATAAATATTTTAGAGCATACCGCTGTAATAATGACCAGCAGAAGTGCGGTTGACCATTATTTTAGAATGTGTCAGGAAATGCGGATCACTGTTCCGGAAACGATGAAATATTTTTGTATTTCAGAATCGACAGCATTTTACCTGCAAAAATATGTGTTGTATCGTAAACGTAAAATATTTCATGGTAAACAAACCATTCTTGATCTGATGGTTGTTATCAAAAAACACAAAGACGAAAAGTACTTATTGCCATGTTCTGATATTCATAAAGAGGAGATCGCAGATAAGTTGGATGAGCAAAAAATAAAATACACGAAAGCTATAATGTATCGGACAGTTTGTAGTGATTTAAAGGATCTGGCAAATGTAAATTATGATGTTCTTGTGTTTTTTAGTCCTTCTGGAATTAAATCTTTATTAAAAAACTTTCCTAAGTTTAAACAAAATAAAACAAGAATAGCCAGCTTTGGTTCTACCACCGCTCTTGCTGTTAAAGATGCCAAATTAAAAGTAGATATATCGGCTCCAAATCCTAAAGCTCCATCCATGACAATGGCGCTTGAACAGTATATTATAGCAAATAATAAAGCTGCTAAATAGGTTTACTCTTCCACAAATTACCGAATAAAAGATAGATCACAAAAAGGGTAATTACCTTTTATCTACTCTTTTTGACACGAATTTCACGAATTAAAATCAACTCCAAAAGTTATCGGCCAACAGGAAAATTGAAGCGAATTACTATTTGCGTAAGTTTTTAACACGTATTAGATCGGTTGATGTTTAAAAATTTTTCATTTAAAAAACAAAAGACTACATTTGTTAAGGATGTTGAGCGTAACATTCAGCAATGGCCTTTCGTACAATAACTATTTGTTTATTAAAACCACATTTATGAAAAAATCTATACTCTCTTTATCTTTATTTTTTTTACTACAGTTAACACTGTTCTCCTCATTTTCTTTTGCACAAACCTGGGCCTGGGCAAAAAGCGCGGGTGGACAACAAAAAGTTGAATCCTACTCCATTGCTATTGACAATGCAGGTAACAGCTATATTACCGGTTGGTTTGAAGATTCCTTGAAATTCGGATCTTTTACTTTGAAAGCCAGTATTGCAGGCAATCCTTTTGCAAGCGATATTTTTATTGCAAAATATGATATTAACGGCAATTTTGTTTGGGCAAAAAAAGCGGGTGGTACCAGCTATGATTATGGTACAGGAGTCGCAACTGATGCTAATGGTAACGTTTATGTTACCGGTCTTTTTTTAGGTACTGCCACATTCGGTACGCTTAGTATAACCAGTATTTCAACTGATTATGATGTATTCGTAGCTAAATATGCTCCTGACGGAACAGCACTTTGGGTAAACAAAGCTGGTGGAAGTGCATGGGATGTGGGAAGCGGTGTTACTATTGATAAATCAGGGAATTGTTTTATTGCAGGGTCTTTTAGAGGGACTGCCACTTTTGGAACTACATCTTTGATCAGTGCAGGGAATTATGATGGATTTGTTGCTAAATATGATAGTACAGGCGTTTTTATGTGGGCTCAACGTGCAGGAGGATCTTTAGAGGACAGGGCTCAAAGTATCAGTACGGATGCTATTGGTAATTGCTATGTAATAGGTTTTTTTAACGGTACAGCCACCGTTGGTACTACTATACTTACAAGTGTCGATAGCACTGATGTGTGGATTGCAAAATATGATCCATCCGGCACTTCAGTATGGGCAAAAAGGGCAGGTGGAACTGATGCTGACGAAGGTAAATCTATCGTATCGGATGATGCGGGTAATACCCATGTTACCGGTTTTTTTGAAGGGACTTCATTATTCGGGACCATTTCACTTACCAGTTCCGGCTCCAGAGATATTTTCGCTGGAAAATATGATTACAAAGGTGACATTATGTGGATGAAAAAGCTTGGTGGTGTCCAGGGAGATATCGGTTATGGAATAAGTGTCGATTCCTCCGGCAACAGTTATGTGGCCGGTTCTTTTTTTGGCGCAGCTATGTTTGATACAATCAGCGTTGTGAGCGCAAATCAGGATGATGCCTTCATTGCAGGTCTTGATTATTATGGCAGCACAAAATGGGTGATGCAGGCAGGTGGAGCAAACCCTGATATTGGAAGAGGTGTAGCAGTGAGTCTAATGGGAAGTTGTTATACAACAGGATATTTTAGTGGTTCGGCTACATTTGGTAGTCATCCTATCACCGGTTTTGCTGATAATGATCTGTTTATAGCTAAATTGGATAGCGTTTTTATTGTTAATCCTATAAGTACCGGAATAAATGAAGGAGCTAATAGCCTTAAGAATTTTGTTGTCTATCCTAATCCGTCAAATACTGACATCACCATTCAGTTTGAAACAAAGCTAACAAGTGTGCAGGCGAGTGTTGAATTATATGATATACTGGGCAAAAGAGTAACAGATAAGGCTGTTATATCCGAGACCAAGAGTTTTTATAATAAAAAACAGATAACGATCAATAGAGGGAATTTACCTGACGGGCTTTATTTTGGGAAAGTAACGGTCGGAAATAAAATATACACTACGCGGTTTATGCTCATTGACCCAAGTACTCAGCATTAAAGATGCAAATTTGAATTTGCAAATAATTCGACCGTTCTGAAAAAGTAGGGCATGACAGTTCTTTTGACTTAATCACCTGGTTATCGGTTTGCTATCAACTAGAGTTCGATTAATATAAACAATCATGGCTAAAGCCCAATAAATAAACACATTTCAACCACGGCCTGAAGACCGTATTTATTCAAAACGAAGCGCAAGCTACTCAACGCAATTATTACCGTTTAGGAGTAATAATAACCACATCTTTTAAGACGTGGGTTTAATCCAATACCCCTTTATTATTGGCTTTAGCCATGAATATAAATCAAACTCAGGTTGTCAGAAACTTTGTAAAGAAGGTAAAATGAGTAAATAAAAAAAGGGTGTTACTTGCATATTTGCTGTAACACCCTTTTTTAAAGGTTTAAATGAATTTAAATATCTTTTTTGTACAATAAGTAGTGTTTCACTAAAACAGTTGGACCGTCCTTTGCTGCTTTAACTTCTACTTTTTCATCAACAGGTTTGTAGCCTTCTAATTCTATTTTTACCTGATAGGTTTTTCCGGCTAAAAGGGTAATAAAATAATCTCCGCTCCCTGAGTTAGATGTTGTTCCGCCTATTTTTGTTCCGTTTTGGTCATAAAATACAATTTCTGCTTCCATTGCACTACCATCTGTAGCGTTAAAGATAGTACCTTTTAAAATAGCCATAGAATCGATAACTTTAGCTTTCATATCTTTTTCAAGTACCGGATAATTTGATAAATCAACCTTATAGATATCAAGGTCACCTTTACCACCTTTTCTATCGCTGGTAAAATATCCTGCCTGAGCATCAACTGATAATGTTAAACTCATATCATTATCAAGAGTATTGATAGGGTAACCCAAGTTAACAGGTTTTGACCATTTACCATTTTCATTAACGGTTTTGAAAATATCATATCCACCCATAGAGTTGTATCCATTTGAGCTTAAGAACAATGTTTTTCCATCGGGAGCTAAGAAAATCCCTCCTTCATCTTCGGTTGTGTTTACATCAGGTCCAAGATTAACAGGGATATCCCACTCAGTGCGGCTTTTACGTTTCGATACGTAAATGTCGGCATGGCCGAAACCTCCTTCGGGGCGCTCACTTACAAAGTAGAGCATGCTGCCATCAGGTGAAATACAAGCGCCACCTTCAAAAAAGGTGGTATTGATCGGCTTGCCTATTGTTACAGGTGAACCCCATTTTCCGGAAGAACTCAATTTTGAAAAATATATATCCCCACCGCGAGATTCGCCTTCTGTGTCATTTCTATAAACAAAAATTGCTTTTCCATCAGGTGAAATACTTGTACAAGCATCGTGACCTTCGGTATTGATGGCTCCGGCAACCAATTCAGCGTCAGCCCATGTTTTTTTAACTGAATCCCATCTTGAAATGTAAATATCCTCGTAGTATTTTTTATCTCCTTCAATATCCAATGCGCTTGATTTCCCCGGACGTCTAGAGGTAAAAATTAAGGTTCTTCCATCAGCAGTTATCGATGGGTTTTTATCGTCATATTCAGAATTAATTACTTCACTTACGTTATCAATTTTAACATTAACAGGTTTTGCCATCAAAACTTTAGCTTGATTTACCTGGGAAAGGAATACATTTATATCACTTTCATTTGCTTTTTTACCTTCTCCTATAGCGGCTTTAAAGGCAGTAAATTCGATAAGTGCAGAATCTACATTTCCGTCCATAAAATATAATTTACCTAATAGTAATGAAATGTCTTCATTTGCCTTAGGATCAATGCTTTTAGCTTTTTTTGCATTGTCAAGTGCCTGCACAAATTGATTCATTGAAAAATAACATTCAGCAATATGAAAAAGGATGTTAGCATCGTTGGGAATGGTTTTCAACAGGTCGTTATAAACATTTAATGCCCCCTGATAATCGCCAGCGTAAAAACGTTGCTGTGCATTGAACATTTTTACCTGATCTTCGCTTTTTTCAATTATACTTTTCTGAGCGGATACGGTAGTTATTGAAAACATCAACAGAACCGACAAATACATTATTTTTTTTATCATAACCGAACTATTAAATTGAATAGAAGAAATTACAGAAAAAACTCAATTTTTATTTATTTACTGCAAACTTAATAAAAAAAGCCATACTTCATATAAAATTTGGAATTACATTCTTTAAAAGATAAAATAAGTGCGGATTACAAAAATTATAGCTGCATTTTTGAAATATAGTCTAAAAACAGTTTTAAAGCTTTTTCTTTTGAACTGTCATAATCATATTTAATATTAATATTAAGGTAGGCTGCTATATCAGTAGAGTAGGTGTTTTGTTGAACCAGGTCATCAATTAATTTAGTCCGGTTATCAATTCCATACTTTAAAGCCTGATTAAATTCGCTGATAAAGTGATCCGGCAATCTTTTATTGGCTACCCAGCAGGCAAAAACAAAAGGCAATTGTGTGAATTTTTGCCATTCTTCGGCCAGATCATACGAATAAGGGTATTTGTTTTCCAACTCAAATGTACGATCTCCTATTATAACAGCTGCGGTGTTCCCTTCTATATCATTTTCGTAGTCCGCTTTAGCGGGGATCCACTGGGGATCTATTTTCCAAAAATTGCCAGCTAAAACTTTTACCAATAAAACGGATGTTTTTGATTGATAATCAAGCAAAATATTTTTTATTTCCTGTAAAGGTACTTTGCTGTATAGCATTACTGATGCAACTTTCCCTTCGGCACCAATACAATAATCGCTGATGATGTATTTTTCTTTTAACTGCGGCAATACAGCAACCGGAATTAATCCAATGTCAACTTTTCCATCTATTAATTTTTGTGCACAAACAGATGGAATATCCAGTTGTAAGTCTATTTCATTGATTAATCCGGAATGATTTAAACCGTATAAAAATGGTTTTGAATTCAAATATGAAACGACTGATATTTTTATTTTACTCATAAATTTAATTTCGAAAAATAAAAATACAGTATTTTGTTTCAAGTATAGAAATTCTCTTGAGAATTAAGAAATAGTACGAACCTCGTATCTGATATTATTAATGATAATCGAGGGTCATAGCAGTGTGTGTCATGAGCCAAGGTTATTAAGTAAAAGATAAAATGTCCGCCCAGGGCTTTAGGTAGGCTCTGATTGACATGAGCACTATTTAGGACGTTATTCGTGCATTTAATTTACGATTCATAGTGTTATTAAAAATCAAAGGCTATTTTTGTAATTAAAATCCTCCAAAATGTATAAACACATTATCCTACTGTTGCTTGTATTGTTTTCCTTTTCTGAAAATGGCATTGCACAAATATATAAACAAACAATACGTGGAAAAGTTATTGATATTGACTCTAAATCGCCAGTGTTTGGCGCAAACATTATACTCTTAAACAGTGATACATTAATTGGTTCAACAACTGATGTGGACGGAAAATTTCGTTTAGAAAATGTACCAATAGGTAGACGTTCGGTAAAAGTTACTTCTATTGGTTACGAAGAAACGATATTAAATAATATCATTATTACATCCGCTAAAGAAATGATCCTAACGGTTGAATTGCGCGAAAAAGTTTATTCATCCGAAGTAATTGAAATAGTAGCAGAAAGGGATAAAACAAAAGCAAATAATGATCTGGTAAGTGTAAGTGCTCGTAATTTTCAGGCTGAAGAAACAAACCGTTATGCCGGAAGCAGAGGCGACCCAAGTAAAATGGTTTCTAATTATGCAGGAGTTTCATCCGGTAATGATGCACAAAATAATATTATTGTGCGCGGCAATTCACCTCTTGGCGTATTGTGGCGTTTGGAGGGTGTTGATATTCCAAATCCAAATCATTTTTCAACACAAGGTGCATCAGGAGGCCCAATAAGCATGCTCAACAATAACGTGCTTGGCAATTCTGATTTTTTAACAGGCGCCTTTCCTTCAGAATATGGAAATAAAACAGCTGCGGTATTTGATCTGAAATTACGAAACGGGAATAATGAAAAGCGAGAATTCACCGGACAGGTTGGTGTTAATGGTATTGAGCTGGGAGCGGAAGGTCCGATCTCCAAGAAAAAGGGTAGTTCTTATATTGTGAATTATCGCTATTCTACCTTGGAAGTATTTAACAGATTGGGGATTTCTTTTGGTGTTTCTGCAAGCCCTCAGTACCAAGATGTATCTTATAAATTCAATATTCCAACTGAAAAGGCCGGTATATTTACTTTTTGGGGTATTGGTGGAATTAGCTCCATCTCTTTATTGGACAGCAAACAAAAATCAAGTGATTGGTCCTTTACTACAAAAGGAGAAGATCTTGTTTTCAAAACAAGCATGGGAGCGACAGGGCTTTCACATACTTATTTTTTTAAAAGTAATGTTTCTGGAAAACTTTCTTTATCTGCTTCAGCAAGCGATTTTGATGTAACTATTGATTCTCTTTCACCTGTGGATGTTTCCAAATTCAGAATAGCTGGAAACAATTCAACAGAAGGTAATTTGATTGCTAATTACACAGTTACTGATAAAATAAATGCTAGTCATTTAATTAAAGTTGGTGCGACCTACCAAACGCTGTTTTTCGATGCTCATTCCTTTGCATATTCAACGTTATATGGGAAATATATTAAGGAATTGGATGTAAATAAATCAACCGCAGGTTTGTTCCAATCCTTTGTAGCATGGCAATTTCGCCCTACGGATAAACTCACGATCAACAGTGGTATACATTATCAGAATTTTTTATTGAACAAGACCTGGGCATTGGAACCCCGGTTAGGAATGCGCTATCAGCTGTCTCCTAAACAAAATTTCAGTATTGGATATGGAATGCACAGTCAGATGCAACCCACCATATATTATTTTTATGAAAACTATATTCCCGCAACTGACAACTATTATAGAAGCAACCGCAATTTAGATCTGTCGAAAAGCCATCATCTAATTTTAAATTACGATTATAATTTTGCAAATGGTTTCAGATTTAAACTCGAAACGTATTATCAATATTTATATAATATTCCTGTACAGCAATATTCGAGCTCCTCCTTTTCCATGATCAATGAAGGTAATGCTTTGGAAGGGCTTACACTTGTTGACAGTTTGACAAACAAAGGTGATGGCAAAAATTATGGTGTGGAATTTACTGTAGAAAAGTTTTTTAGTAAACACTATTATTTTTTAACTACTGCGTCAGTGTATCAATCAAAATATAAGGGAAGTAATAATTTGGAAAATCATACAAGTTATGATGGCGGATATGTTTGTAATGCCCTTGTTGGTTATGAATTGGAATTAGGAAAAAATAAAATAAAATCACTTTCGCTTGATCTGAAATATACGCAAGCAGGAGGAAACAGGTACACACCAATTGATCTTGAAAAATCAAATATTGCCGGAATGGCTGTTTATATTGACAGCGAAGCCTTTTCAAAAAAGTTAAAAGATTATTCGAGATTTGATATTAAGCTTTCCTATAAAACGAACAGAAAAAGGACTTCGCAAAGTTTGTTTTTTAGTTGTGAAAATATATTCGCCACAAAAAATATTCTTAGGCAATCCTATAACCGTGATACAAAATCCATTCAAACGGAATATCAATTCGGTATATTCCCTTATGGTGGATATAGGATAGAGTTTTAGGATATTTAAGTATTAGGTATGGAGTATTATGTATAAAAAGTCGCTTTGTCTTAAAACTTTGTATTATACATTATACTTTTTACTGCGCAATCCAGCCACCATCCATAGGGATTGCGGTGCCGGTGATCATTGAAGCTGCGTCAGAGGCTAAAAACAGCGCTAAGGCTCCAATTGATTCGCTGCTTACAAATTCTTTGATCGGATGTTTTGCAAGCATGATCTTATCGATCACTTCTTTTTCGGGAATATTATGGGATATGGATTGCTCTGAAATTTGTTTTTCAACTAAAGGTGTTTTAACATAACCCGGACAAATTGCATTCGCTGTTATTCCGAAAGGAGCCCCCTCCAGTGCCAATACTTTTGTTAAGCCCACCAGGCCATGTTTTGAGGCCACGTACGCTGCTTTATATTCAGAAGCAACTAATCCGTGAGCTGAAGCAATATTTATGATCCTTCCGGTTTTATTTTCTTTCATTCCTGGCCAAACAGCTTTAGAAGTATGAAATGCCGCTGTTAAATTAACTCCAATTATAGCATTCCATTTATCAGCCGGGAAATCCTCAATGGGTGAAACATGTTGTATTCCTGCATTGTTGATCAATACATCTATATTGCCGAATTTAGATGTTCCTTCTTTAATCATTGAACTGATCTCGGAAGGATTAAGCATATTGGCGGATGAATAAAGAGTGTCCACCTTGTATTCTTTTCCTATCGATTCAGATATAGCCTGGCCATCTGTTTCCAAGCCATTGAAAATAATATTGTAACCTGCCTTAGCAAACTCCTTGGCAATGCCTAACCCGAGGCCGCTTGTACTACCTGTTATTAATACTGTTTTCATCGTAAGAGAGGTAAATTATTTAACCACATAGCTACATAGTTTTTATTTAAAGTTATAGATAGAAAAAAACTTCGTTTCAAAACATAGAAAGGTTTTGGGCAGAATTATTTTCTTTATTTTTATATCTAATTTTTTTCGATGTGTTAAAATTTTATTCCCCGGATTTTAATAGACCTGTTTTTTTATTTTTTTCAAGTCGTTGCCCCAAATAGCTAAATCCGAAATCAAAAATCCTAAATCCTTAGTTTTTTTACTCCTTTATTTCAAGAATACGATTAATCGGGATAACAAGTGCTTTGTTTAAAAGGATTCGCTTATCAGTGATTCCCCAAATGGTTGTTTTTATTTGTTTAATGCCTTCATCGTCAGCAAAAATAATTTTCACTTTTGTTTTGTAATTATTCCCCAACAATATTGCTCTTTCTATGTCTCGTTTTCTTTGTTGGATAGCATCTTCCGATATAAGTACTTCTTTATCGGGAAAATGTAATTCACTGACCTTGCTTTTTTCGATAGTAAGAGGTTTGATAGGGGGCTGAATGAATTCCAATATCAATTTTACTGTTTGAGGAACTGCCTCCAAATTGAGTGTGTGACCGGCATCAGAAATAACAATAAATTTACTTCCGGGGATTGAATCACCAACAGCTTTTCCCATGTGTACAGGAAGTAATGCATCTTTTTCTCCATGGATAACAATTGTTGGGATCTTAATTTCTTTAAGTTTTTCCCTGTAGTCGCCACGTTTATAAGTAGCATCCATTAATTTGTTAAGAGCTCCGGCATCTGTATTGGTTGTTTGCCTTGAGTTTTTAAGTATATTAATAGGAATCAATGGATGTTCAAAATATGCTTCACTTAATACGGTTGGGAGCATCACATCGAGCATAAGTGAATATCCTCCTGTATCCAAGGCTCTTTGCCAGGCAAGTGAAATTGCCTCAAAATAAGAGGTTTTATGAGCAAAGGAGGAAAGTAATATCAGGTTGTTTACTTTTTCGGGATAATTAAGAGCAATGTGCTGAGCAACCAAGCTACCGTATGAAATACCTGCTATGTCTATTTTTTTGATCTTTAAAGCGTCAAGCAAACCATTCACATCAGCAGCATGCTGATCAAAGCTTCGTTCACTCGCTTTTGTATCGGATTGTCCCTGGAAAATAAAATCACACAAAATAATTTGATAGTCGTTTGTAAAGGCCGGAAGCATTAGTAACCACGCTACCGTTGATTGAGATAATCCATTAAGAAAAAGGATATATTTTTTTGAATTTGGATTTCCATGAACTTCATAATGAAGATTCAGATTGTCAGAAGTTTTATGGTACATAGTTGTTAGTTGCTTGTTGTTAGTTGATAGTTGCTGGTTGTTAGTTGTTAGTTGTTAGGTGTTAGGTGTTGGAATGTACCATTATCAATTTTCCATTAGCCATTCTCCATTGTCAATTTTAATTACTTATTGCCTTTTTATTAGCATTTCTTTGATCTTTATCCATGAATAACAAATGCCGCTGGAAATCAATAAAACCGATGCAAACCAGAGAAGTAAATAAAAAGGGTTCGACACTGTTTTATATATTTCGGTGGCAATATTTCCAATAATTATCCATTGAATTATGTATACAATAGTAATGTTTTTTCCTAACCATTTCAAGTATACAAATAAAATGGTGCCCCCAAATAATTTATCAATTTGATTAATGAAAAAAGTATAAAAGAAGAGAAATGAAATTACCCATAAAAAGAAAATTATTCCATGGTGATAATAGGCGGGTAGATCCGAGGAGATAGTAATTGCATATTGAATGGTAAGAGTCAAAAACAGTAGAAAGCAAGCTCCAAGTATTATTTTTATTTTTGGTTTATTTAGTAAGTTTAGATCATAATTCTGTTGTATCTTATAAAAAAGAATACCTGTTAAAGAATATGCTAACCAAGGGAATAAAGGGAAGTACGACCATGTAGAAGCGCCATAAAATAACGAAAGAATATATTTTAAAAATGGCTGTTCGGTGGTATGATCTAAAAGGAAATTACCCAGGAATGCGGAAATAATAATAAAAACAATAACTAAAATAATACTTCTGTCAAGTGCTTTTTTCAATAATGCAATACAAATTATACTTAAACCGGCAAGTAGCAATATATCAACGCCAAAAATATAAGGCCAAATATCAATATCAAGTAAACCTTTATTTACCGATAAGATCAAATTGAAATTTAATGCAAGATTTAAAAGTATTCCCAGAGTAATAATTTTTGCTCCTCTAAGTATTAATTGAAATGTTGATTTTTTTGATCCGGCAATAAAATATCCGAAAATTATCATAAAAACAGGGGCTACTGGAGGGCCTCCTAAAAAGAGGAGTAGTTGACCTATGTTGCTTTTGAAAATATCGTGTGTGGCAAATAATTCGATGATGTGCACCTGAATCATCAATATTGCCGCTATTCCTTTTAATAAATCAGCAGTTGGGGTTCTGTTTGCCATATTGAAAGAAGTCAAAAGAGAAAAAATTCAAAAGTCAAAAATTCTTTGCTCAACAAAAAAGAAGTCAAAATAAAGGACAAAATGTAATTCAAGTATAAATTCAATTTTTTTCTATTGTGATTATTTTGACTTTTGACTTAAAACTTTTAACTTTTTGATCTAATTCCCAAATTCACTCATAAAACGAATGCGCATTAGCCGGATCTCTTCTTCAGTATAATCATCCTCACCTAATTCCAATATGGCTGCCTCAATAGAATCGGAATCTGATTCTTTAAAATATTCCATAGCTTCCTGCTGCTTATCGTCATCCATATTATCGTTAATATAATAAGCGATATTCACTTTTGTTCCTGAATGCACTATGCTTTCAATCTCAGTAATTAAATCAGATAAACTTAATCCTTTTGCACTTGCAACATCTTCCAAAGGTAGTTTTCGGTCAATGCTTTGGATGATATGAACTTTTAACCCCGATTTGTTAACGATTGATTTTACAACAAGATCGAGTGGACGTTCGATTTCATTATCCTCTACATATTTTGTAATAAGATCAAGAAATGGTTTTCCGAATTTTTGTGCTTTACCTTGTCCAACTCCCGTTATATTAACCAATTCATCCATTTTAATAGGATACTGAATTGCCATTTCTTCTAATGATAATTCCTGGAAAATAACGTAAGGGGGAAGTTTAAGTTTATGGGCAGTTTGTTTCAACAGGTCTTTTAATGCAGCAAATAAAGCAGCGTCAGCACCGGAACCTCCTTTGTTACCCGGACCTCCTTCATCATCATCTGTTTCCGTTCCTTCATAGTCGTGATCCTTCGTAACCATCATACTGTATGGCTCATCCATAAAGATTTTGCCTTCAGGGGTGGCTTTTAATAAACCATAATTTTCAACATCTTTAGCTAAAAGGCCCGATACGAGAGCTTGTCGGATAACAGCGTTCCAGTACTTTTCGTTTTTTTCGTCTTCAGCTCCTTTACCAAAACATTCCAGTTCGTTATGTTTGTATGCTTTTGTTGTAGAATTGATAGTGCCTAAAAGTATATTGATTATATCTTTCGTTTTAAATTTTTCTTTTACGTCCACCACAGCTTCAATGGCTAATGCCACATCATCCATACCTTCAAATTTTTGCTTCGGGTTACGACAGTTGTCGCACATTCCTCCACAATTTGCTTCGTCAAACTCTTCTCCAAAATAATGTAATAAGAATTTTCTTCTGCAACTAGATGTTTCAGCGTAAGAAACCGTTTCATGTAATAGTTGTTTACCTATTTCTTGTTCAGAAACGGGTTTTCCTTTCATGAATTTTTCCAATTTCAAAATATCGTCATGACTATAAAAAGTAACACAGTTACCTTCACCACCATCTCGTCCGCCACGGCCTGTTTCCTGATAATAACCTTCTAATGATTTTGGAATGTCGTGGTGAATCACAAAACGAACATCCGGTTTGTCGATACCCATACCAAATGCAATAGTTGCAACAATTACATCAATATCTTCCATCAAAAACAGATCCTGCGTTTTTGCACGTTCTTTTGCTTCCAGGCCAGCATGATAAGGCAATGCTTTAATACCATTTACACGAAGTGTTTCAGCAAGTTCATCTACTTTTTTACGGCTAAGGCAATATACAATACCTGATTTTCCTTGTTGTCCTTTAATGTATTTGATAATTTCTTTTATCGCATTTGTTTTTGGACGTATATCGTAATAAAGATTTGAGCGATTAAATGATGATTTGTAAAG
Source organism: Bacteroidia bacterium (assembly GCA_030654175.1). Lineage (GTDB taxonomy): Bacteria > Bacteroidota > Bacteroidia > 2-12-FULL-35-15 > 2-12-FULL-35-15 > 2-12-FULL-35-15. The sequence continues at coordinate 97,627 of JAURXZ010000048.1, read as the reverse complement.
ATTAGCACTTGTCATACCAAGGTTCTTTTGGATGTCCTGCTGTACTTTAGGTGTAGCTGTTGCCGTTAATGCAATGATCGGCACTTTTCCTATCTGCTCAATTATTTGGCGTAATCTGCGGTACTCAGGGCGGAAATCATGTCCCCATTCAGATATACAATGTGCTTCATCAATGGCAAAAAATGAGATCTTTATTTCTTTAAAAAATGCAATATTGGCTTCTTTTGTTAAGCTTTCTGGTGCTACATATAAGAGTTTTGTTTTCCCATCAGTAATATCTTTTTTAACTTTAGTTATTTCAACTTTTGATAAGGATGAATTAAGGAAGTGAGCGATGCCTTCTTCGTTACCGAAGTTGCGTAAAGCATCCACCTGGTTTTTCATCAAAGCAATAAGTGGTGAAACAATAATAGCGGTACCTCCACTCACTAAGGCAGGCAGCTGATAACATAAGGATTTGCCTCCACCGGTTGGCATAATTACAAATGTATCTTTACCTTCCATAAGGCTTGTAATGATTGCCTCTTGCTGTCCTTTAAAGCTATCGAATCCGAAAAATTTTTGTAAGCATTGTTGAAGTGACGTATCTACAGCGAGCATTGTTTTAATATTTTTGATTTTTAATTAATATAGCGTATAATAGATTATCAAGGAAAAAAACTAATTTTATACCGTTTTTATGAATCAGCAAATTTGTTTCTTTTGTTATTGTTAATGTAAATATATAGTAAAATTTGTTCTAATGACAAACAGTTCTCCACTTTATTTTAAATATTCTACCAAGTGAATAAATCCATCGATAAAATAATTGAACTCGCCAAATCTACCTTAACTATTGAGGCAGACTCAATTCGTAATCTGTTGAATTATATCAATAATGATTTTGTTGCATGTGTTCAACTAATATATGAATCAAAAGGAAGGGTTGTTGTTACCGGTATCGGAAAGAGTGCAATTATTGCTCAAAAAATAGTAGCTACCTTCAATTCAACAGGTACTCCGGCTATATTTATGCATGCTGCCGATGCTATACATGGTGATTTGGGTACCCTACAGCAAGATGATATTGTAATTTGTATTTCGAAAAGCGGAAACACACCGGAAATTAAGGTATTGGTCCCGCTTTTAAAAATTGGGGGAAATAAACTAATCGCATTAGTTGGTAATATTGAATCGTATTTGGCTAAACAAGCTGATTATATATTGAATTCTACTGTTGAGAAGGAGGCGTGTCCAAATAATCTTGCTCCAACATCAAGCACTACAGCGCAATTGGCGATGGGGGATGCCCTGGCAGTTTGTTTGCTTGATTACAGAGGTTTTTCCAGTAAGGACTTTGCCAAGTATCATCCTGGTGGAGCTTTGGGAAAAAAATTGTATTTAAAAGTTTCAGATATTTCATCACAAAATCAAACACCACAAGTGAAACCGGACGATTCAATAAAAGCGGTTATTCTGGAGATCTCGTCTAAACGATTGGGCGCAACCGCTGTAATTGATAATGGAGATCTGGTTGGTGTAATAACAGATGGCGATTTACGTAGAATGCTTGAAAAGTCCGATTCCATTAGTGATCTAAAGGCTTCTGATATTATGAATAAAACACCCAAAAGGATTGATGCGGATGAATTGGCAATAAATGCCATGTTATTATTGGAACAAAATAACATAACACAATTAATTGTGACTGATAAAGGAAAGTATCATGGTTTTGTACATTTGCATGATCTGCTTAAGGAAGGGATTATTTAAAATAAGTTTAAAGTTCGAAAGTTTAAAGTTTGAAAGTTAAGGGTTGATAGATTTAAATAAGTTTAAAGTTTGAAAGTTTAAAGTTCGAAAGTTGAGCGTTGATAGTAATTATTAAGCCGACTTGCCAAATTAAACTTTACTACTTAAATTAAAAAAATGAAAAGAATAGCTGCCATAGTTCCAGCATATAATGAAGAGGAGGCGATAGCATTTGTTGTGAATGATATTAATGCTTTGGCGGAATCTCAACAATTATTGATAGATGTGATTGTTGTGAATGATTGTTCTAAAGATTCCACTGCAAACGTTATTTCCAAACTTAAATGTATTGCATTGAACTTACCTATTAATTTAGGAATAGGTGGTGCTGTGCAAACGGGTTTCCGGTATGCCCTGGAGAATGGCTATGATTTTGCGATACAAATTGATGGTGATGGACAGCATCCTGCGTCTGAAATTCCAAAGATCGTAAATGCTGCTATTAACAATGATTTTGATGTTGTTATTGGTTCAAGGTTTATTTCAAATGAAGGTTTCCAGTCATCTGCTTTTCGAAGGATGGGAATTAATTATTTTAAGTGGCTGAATCGCCTGTTGGTGGGTACAGTTGTTAATGATAGCACTTCTGGTTTTCGTTTAATTAATAGAAAGGTGCTGGAAATAGTGGCCGAATATTACCCTGATGAATATCCTGAACCGGAAGCTATTATTATGTATTCACTTCATAATTTTAAAATTGGCGAAGTGTCGGTAACAATGAAAGAGCGGCAAGGTGGGGTTTCTTCAATCGGTACTTTTGCATCGGTTTATTATATGTTTAAAGTTACATTGGCAATAATTTTTACGTTTACAAGAATGAAATTTAGGAAAAGAGTTAAGAGTTAAAAGTTGAGAGTTATGAGTTAGCAAAAGGAGAAAAATCAGCTACTCTCAACTTTCAATTCATAACTCCCAACTTTTAACTCTTAACTTATAACTCTCAACTAAAAAAAATATGGCAAAAATTCAGATCGTAGCAATAGCAGTTAGTTTATTGTTTTTATTTTATATTGTTCGCTTGATCATTAAAGGGAAATTGCGCGAAGAATATTCGATTGTATGGATTGTTTGCACCATTGTATTGATCTTGTTTTCATTTTGGAGAAATGGGTTGGAAGTTCTGGCGAATACGCTGGGTGTGTACGAAGCTCCAAACCTGGTTTTTACAGGTGCTATATTTGCAATCTTAATTTATCTTTTACATTTAAGTATTGTTGTTTCAAAATTACATTCGCAGAATAAGCAGTTGGCACAGGAGATTGCCTTGCTTAAAAATGAGTTTGTTAAAAAATCAATTTAATCAGTTTGCAATTTTGCAGTAGGCAAATTGCAAACTGATTTTTCAATTTTTGCAATTAATCAGTAGGCAAAATGGGACTCGCTGAAATTGTAAATTGCCTACTGCAAAATTGTACAATTGAATATTTGCCTACTGCGAAATTGTAAAATTGTAAAATTATTTTCATGAAAAGACTTGCAGTTATAAATGGATTAAGAGGCTATGCTATTTTGGGAGTAATATACTTTCATTTGATAGGCGTTTTTTTTAACCAGCCGGGCTGGTATACTTTTTTTATTGGTGATTTGCCGATATTCCCTTTAACCTATTTAGGGCATGGCTGGTTGGGAGTGGATCTGTTTTTTATCCTCTCGGGGTTTGTACTCTATCTTCCCTATGCAAATGGTAGCCGTGAATTAAAAACAGGGGCCAGTGTTTGGACCTTCTATAAACACCGCGCTTCGCGGTTATTGCCATTATACTATATTTTATTAGTAATTTCTATTTTTTTCATCGTTCATGCCAGCAACATCCATGATTGGAGTTTTTGGAAAGACATGATATTGATGTTTACAATAACCTTCAATTTTACTAAGGAAACCTTTATACCGTCCTATAACTATGTGTTATGGTCTTTAGGCATAGAAGTGTTGTTCTCTGTGATTTTTCCTTTATTGATTTGGCTGATCGTAAAAAAGGGGATAATAAAATTTTGTATGGTGGTGTTTTATATGAGTTTTATTGTTAGAGTTATCTCTTGTTTTTACCCTAATTATTATCTGGCACCCCACCTGAATATGATCAAGGACAGCTTGTTTGGCAGGCTAGATGATTTTGCAACAGGAATGCTGCTATGCCATTGGTTTGTAACAGGCTGGAAACAAAAATGGTTTGAACAATACAGCATCGTTTTGTTTTTCCTTTCACTTTTTGTGATCACATTGGGATGCTATTTTTCCGACTATGTTTTTTTACATTATATTTCTTCTTATTTCGAACCACTTATAAATACTTCCTTTCAGCTGGGATTTGGATTGTTAACGTTATCACTTTTGCACATGAAAAGAAATCCGATACAATTTTTATTTGCCAATAAAACGTTGCAGTTGTGTGGAATGATGTGTTACAGTTTATATCTATGGCATGGGAATATGCGCATGGTTTTTATGGCAGATTATACTCCACTGCGCATTATCACTTACCTGATGTTTTTATTTTTCCTTTCCTTTTTAACATACAGGTATATTGAATTCGGAAATAAAAAAATGGAAGATATACTTCCACAATAATAAAAAATTCTCAGGTTTTGAATTAAACCAAGCCTCCGTTCAAATCAATGCAGGAGCCTGTTAGGTAGGGCGTTTGGCGAATGTATTGTATTGTATTGAAAATGTTTTCAGGGTCGCCAAATTTATTGTAAGCAATTTTTGATTTTATTTTTTCTTGTACCTCATGGGGTACAGAATTTATCATTCCAACTTCAAAATAACCTAAATTAATATTATTTATAGTAATCCCTTTTTGTGCATTTTCCAAGGCAATACTTTTTATCATTCCGTTCAATCCTGCTTTGGATGCTGCGTAAGCGCTGGTCCCCATCACTCCGATTTGTCCTACTATTGATGATAAATTAATGATGCGTCCGAAATTTTGTTCACGCATTACAGGTAATGTTGCACGTATCAGATGATATGTTCCATTCAGATTCACGTTAATTACCTGGGTCCAATCGCTAACATTCGATTTGTGAGCGAATGAGTTTTGGGTAATACCGGCACAGTTAATCAGTGTAGTGTTTTTTAATTCCGGTTCAACGCTTTTAATGAATTTTTCAACTTGTATGTAGTCGGTGATGTCAAGTTGGTAGGTGTTTTCAAAAATCTTCCCTTCAGGCTTGTTTTCGTGATAAGTGCCAATTATCTTTTCTCCGGCTTGAGTAAATTTATTGAATAAAAAATCTCCTATTCCGCCTGTAATGCCTGTAATGATTATCATAGAGGTGATTTGTCGATGTGCTGATATTTTGATGTGCTTATTAATTTATGTACTGATGTGCTTATTGTTTGTTAATTTTTTTATTCATCAGCACATAAATTAATAAGCACATCAGCACATTATTTCTTTGATTTCGCTTTTTCGTCTTTTGCCCAATTCAAATTGCCTTTAGCTAATCTGTGTTCAGGATCAATTTGTAATGCTTTGGTACAAGCCTCAATGGCTTTATCCCATTGCTTTAACATATTATAAGCCGCACCCATATTGCTGTAAGCACTTGCATATTCGGGTTGAAATTGTAATGCTTTTTTACAAGCTTCTATACTCTTTTCATATTCGCCTTGTTGGTAATAGGCTAAACTTAGATCAATCTGACTGCCGGCAGATGGTGATTCATTAGCAGCGGTCTCAACTTTTGAAGTTTTGTCGCGTTGATTTAAAGCATCAGCCAGGTTATTTTTTGCCAACTGAAAGTCAGGTTTGATCTCTATTGCTTTTTGGCAAGCTGCAATTCCTTTGTCATATTGCTTCATGAGGGTATATGCTGAACCCATATTGTTATAAGCATCGGCATAATCAGGCTTTAGTTTTACAGCTTCTAAGCCGGCATTAACACATTGCTCGTATTTGCCTGCCTGGTAATACATTAAACTTAAATTAAAATATTTTTCTGCCGAAGGAGCTTTCTTTACTTCTTCTTCAGTCATTTCAATTTTCCCTTTTTGATTTTTGCTTGCTTCCAGATATTGCAATGCTTCAGGGTTGTTTGGGATTATTTGTAAAGTCCCTTGGGCAATATCTTTAAGTTTAGACCAATCACCGGTATCGTTATATGCTTTCATCAATATGCTGCGAGCACCAATGCTAGCAGGGGAAAGTTCGATGCATTTTTCCAACATAGGTATCGCTTCAGCATAACGTAATTGACCGCACAGGAAATTTCCATAAAAAAACCAGGTGTCAGGGGTATTTCCTCCATATTGAGTTGCACTTTTGAAATAATTTTCTGCACTTGCTTTATCCCCTGTTGCATTTTTCAAAACACCCATGTTGATATGTAAAGAATAATAATATGGCCACATAGCTAATGCTTTTGTAAAACATTTTTCAGCTTCCACATAATCACCTTTTCCCATTCTACTAAGCCCGTAATTCATCAATCCACGCGCGTTTTTTGGACTTTTAATAGTTACATCATACCATAAACTTTCTTCAGTTTTCCATACTTCATTACGTTCGTAAGTTCCAAATGCATATCCCGAAAGCACGACTATCACAATAAAAACAGCCATTATATCATAGCTGAAAGGTAGTTTTTCCAGGCGTTTCTTGTATTTCATTAACAATAAACCAACAGCCCAGCAAACACTTATTACAAGCCCTACATAAGGAAAAAAGATACGGTGGTCGTTTAATACCTCAGCAAAAGGAATTACGCTTGAGGAGGGGACCAATGCTAAAAAAAACCAAAGAATACCATAGCTTATAGGCCGAAGGCGCTCATCTTTAGAGAAAAGGAATGAAACATAGAGCATTAAAAAAATAAATCCGCAACCAATAAAAAACCGGATGTTCCAGATACTTTGCAGCGGTTCCCAATCGCTATCTGCACTTAAACCGAAAGGGAAAAAGAAAGTAGTAAAATAATGAGCAATTACAAATGGTTGGGTGATTAAGTAATTGATAGTGGAAGAACCTCCCGATTCCCATGTTTTAGGGGTTAAGCGGTCAATAAATAAATAAAGTGCTGCACAAAAAATAAATGAAGGGATCGTTTTTTTAATTACCGCAATCAGTTGTTTAGACTGTTTTTTATTGAAAATATCATACAAACTCATTTTTTGCTCAAACAAAAGGATGTAAAAGAATAATAAGGGGGCAAACATAACTGTGGTGGGTTTTGCCAGACCACCTATCCCGATAGGGATCAGATAGAGATGAGTTCTTTTAAAATAGGGCGAAAACATATAAAGAACAAAGCCAAGCACCACAAAAAAAGTGGATTGGAGATCAGACCGGGCGATAACATAATTGATGGTTTCGGCATTGGCAGGGTGCAAAAGATACCATGCAACGGCAATTGCCGCAATATAAAAATTCCAGTTGTTTTTTAAGGAGGTATTAAAAAACTTGAAAATGAAAAAGAACATTAAAATACCCTGTAACAAAAAAAGAATAAATGATGAAAGATGAAAATAAAACATATTATATCCTTTTCCTAACCAATAATCGAAAGCGAGAGAGGTACTGACAAATGGCCGGTATGATTGGTTGCTGGGGAGGGAACTAAAAGTTGTTGCGTCTGTGAAAAAACGCGGAATGTTTTTTATATCCTGAATAAATAAATTGTTTTCTACAGCGTGGGAATCATCAAAATGAAAGGAGTTGTTAAAGTGGTTTGAATAAACTAGGGTAACAACTGAAATCAGTAATAGGAAGTAAACTAAAGTTTTGCCTTTAGATAAATTTTCAAAAAGTTGTTTAATCATGGTTAAAATTAGCTTTATTCGTAAAAGTAGTAAAAATTCTAATTTGAATTTTGGAATTAAAGACTTGATTTTTGATTTTCTTGTCAGAATAATATTAAATATTTAATTATTTTTATTAAATTTGAAGTACAATTGTATCTGAGTCTGTTTATGATTTAGAACAGGATATTAATTTAAAAAAAATAAAAAAGTCGAGAGCATGAATACTAATAATGAAGAAAAAAAAGAAAACGATTTAGTTGACTTAAACCAAACCCGCGATATTAATCAAGAAGGTAAACCTGAAAGCACTTCATTTGATTCAGATGACAGTTTAGATATTGGTCAGGAAGAAAAGAATGAAGCAACTCCTGATAACGAAAAGCAAAGTAAAACGATCAGAACTATTGTAATTGTAGTTTTGTTGTTATTACCTATAGCGTATATTTTTTACAAAACGGCCGGCAATTCTACTTCAACTCCGGAACAGGCTACTAATCAGGCTCAGACGATAGATATTGCGGCTTATGAAGCTGTTGCTAATGCAACTCCCAGTTTTAGTAATTTACTAAACCTTTCAAATGCCTATATTAATTCCGGAATGGCAGGAAAGGCTATAGAACCTTTGAAGAAAGCGATTGAATTAAATCCTGAGAGTGCCATTGCATACAGCAATTTGGGATTTGCGTATACTATAATTCAACAGTATAAAAAAGGTATAGAGTTTGGGCAAAAGGCTGTGCAATTAGATAGTACTTTTCAGTTGGCAAAAAATAATTTGAATTGGGCTTTAACAGAACAAAACAAGTTGCTTCAATCAATTGCAGAAATAGAAAAAACACCAGAAGATAAAAGAAATACAGATTTTTATATTCTTTATGGATTACAATATTTAAAATTGCAGGACTATGATAAAAGCATTGAAATCTGGAATAAAATACTTGTAACAGAGCCTGAAAATTCAGCAGCATTAATAAATATTGGCGTTGCTTATATGTCTAAAAATCAATATGATGATGCAGTTAAGTGTTTTCAAAAGGCTGTAGATGCTAATGCTAATGATCAACTTGCTAAAAATAATCTTGCCTGGGCTTTGGATGAACAAAATAAAGTGTTAGCAGAAAAAAATAAAACGGGGGTTCAGCAAAAAAAATAACATTAAGAGCAAGAAATAGTTTTTTGTGGCATTGTAATTTTTGTTCATCTTTTTTTGTAAAGATATATTTTAGACATTGTGCAAATCAATATGCGTTTTGCAACAATGTCTAAAATTTTTTTCTGATTCGTTACTCCCTAATCTCCGCAATTATAAATACGGAGTTTCACCAAGCAAAAATATTTAATGAATCCTTTAAGTCCTTTTTTTTGTATAGTCATTTTATTAATCGCCTTTATTACAGGTTACTTAATTAAGTTGAATTATAGAATTAATCCTGTGGTCGGCAGATATGAGTCCATCGAAGGGATGAGAGGTTTTTTAGCTTTGGGTGTGTTTATCCATCATTCAAGCATATGGCATCAATACCTTCAAACCGGTTATTGGGCTGCTCCAAACTCAAATCTTTATAATCAGTTCGGACAAACTAGTGTTTCATTATTTTTTATGATCACTAGTTTTCTATTTATATCAAAACTTCTTAACGCCAATGAAAATGGATTTAAGTGGCGATCTTTTTTTCTTTCCAGAATATTCCGGTTGGTTCCAATGTATTTTTTTTCAATATGGTTAATTATTATTTCAATTATGTTTATTAGTAATTGGCAGGTAAATGTTGAGTTGTCAGAATTTCTTAAATCTGTTTTTAATTGGTGCTTTTTCACAATCTATCAAACACCAAATATTAATAATTCTGGTTTTACATCTTTTATAAATGCAGGAGTAGTTTGGTCGCTTCCTTATGAATGGTTGTTTTATTTGAGTTTGCCCATAATTTCAATATTTCTTGTAAAAGTTAAACCTAAAATAATCTACCTTATTTTAAGTTTGATTTTTATAGTTACATTTTATAAATTTCATGGGATAGTAGATTATTATGTTTATTCTTTTATTGGCGGGGCAATTGCTCCATTTTTAATAAAATACAGTTCATTTTATAAAAAAATAAATGATATTTATTCAAGTATAATTGTTCTTGTTTGTCTCTTTTTTATTGGACAATTCCATACAGCTAATGACATATATTGTATACTATTAATTACAATTGTTTTCACCTTTATAGCTTTGGGTACTTCATTGTTTGGGCTTCTGAAAAATTCCACTTTAAAATTTTTAGGGGAAATATGTTATAGTACCTATTTGTTGCATGGCATAGTACTTTTTACAGTTTTTTATTTTGGATTTGGTTTTGAAAGCATTAAACTTCTGAAACCTTTAGAATACAGTCTGGTTGTATTTTCAATAACTCCACTAGTTGTTATAATTAGTTTTTTAGGTTTCAAATATATTGAAAAACCGTATATGGATAAATCAAAAATTATTATACAGAAAATGGATGGTTTAAATGGAAAGTAAAGTTTCATTTCTCGAACCTTATTAAACAAATAGTAATTCCTTATTCGAATTTTGTTTGAAATATAAAATCAAGATTGGAAATATTAATACAAATACTAAAAATAAAAAGATCTGATTGCATTTAAGTGTGTATTCTCATCCTGACAAACATACATGGGTTTAATAGATTTAAGATAGGGATGTTCAAATGAAAAAAATATTAATAGGTGGTGCTGGGGGCACTCCCTCAGAGGGGGTAATAAATTCGCTTCTTAGAGGTAGAAAAAATGAATTGATTCTAGGAATGGGCAGCGAACCTTCGGATTTGGTTTTATCTAACGCCCATGAAAAATATTTTGTTCCTTATTCAGATACACAAGAGTATAAAAAAGCATTACTTGAAATCTTGAAAAATGAAAGACCTGATTTTATTCATTTTCAAAATGATTTAGAAGTTTTTCATGCTTCAAAATTTAGAGACGAAATTCATGCTTGCGGGGTTAAAACTTTTATGCCAGATCATGAAGTAATAGATGCTTGTGTATATAAATATAAAACTTATTTAAAATGCAAGGAAGCAGGAATAAAAGTGCCAATTAATATGATCATAAATGATAGTGATGACCTTAAAAAAGCTTTTTCTGAATTAGGTGATAATAATGGGAATATTTGGTTAAGGTCGTCATCAATTGGAGGGGGGGGGAAAGGAGCATTACCAACAAATGATTTTAATTTTGCAAAAGGTTGGATTGAACGATATAATGGCTGGGGCGACTTTGTAGGTGCTGAAATGTTAACCCCAGAAACTGTTACTTGGTTGTCTATTTGGCACGAAGGGGAATTGGTGGTTGCTCAAACAAGGATAAGAAAAGGGTGGACCCACGGAAATAGATCTGTTTCTGGTGTTACCGGGGTGACAAAGATTGGACAAACCTTTTCAAATTCTGAAGTTGATCGAATTTCGATTGAAACTATAAAAGCAGTTTCAAATAAACCTCATGGGATATTTGGAGTTGATATGACCTACGACAAAAATGGTATTCCTAATCCAACTGAAATAAATATATCTAGATTTTTTACTACTATATTATTTTTTACTGAAGCGGGTTTAAATATGCCTGAAATTTTCAAAGACATTGTCCTATATAATGAATTTCCAATGTTAAGTAAAAAGATTAATCCATTACCAGATGGGTTAATGTGGCTGAGAAGTATGGATAGAAAACCAATGTTGGCTACTGAGGGTGAAATTGTAAAAAAAATAAAAAATTTGCAATGATTTTAATAACCGGTGCTTCTGGCTTTATTGGTAAACATTTGTTAAAGGCCGTTTCAGATAAGTTTGGACCTGAAAATATTATCCTATTAACATCCCTACCTATTTTTGGTTTCAAATCGATTGATCATAAAAACTATAAGTTCGGTAAAGAGGTTTGGTTAAATAATGGCGTGAATTGTATTCATACTGTCATCCATGCTGGAGCATTCACACCCAAAAACTCAACTGAAGGGGACGAGAGGAGTTTATGCTCCAGTAATGTATCTAATACTTCATATTTGCTTAATAGCTTACCAGATAGTGTCAAACAATTAATTTTTTTGAGTTCTTTGGATGTTTACAGTAAAAACAATGATGTAATTGATGAGAGTTCATTGGTTTCTCCAGAAAATTTATACGGCCAATCAAAATTGAATTGTGAGAAATTGTTGTATTCTTGGGCAAAGCAAGAAAATAAAACACTTCAAATTTTACGCATCGGACATATATATGGGCCTGGGGAGCATTCTTACCAAAAACTAATTCCTGTAACCATCAGAATGTTATTACAAAATAAAAATCCAGTGATTTATAGCAATGGGAATGAAAAAAGATCTTATTTGCATATTAGCGACTGTGTGAGAGCTATCTGTAGTTCAATTAATTTGGAAAAATATCAAGGACCCATAAATGTGGTTTCTTCCAAACCATACTCGATAAAGGAAATAGTAAATATTATTATTGAGATTTCAAAAAAAAGCATAAAGCCTGAAATTCTTAATAAAGAAATTCCCGTATTCGATATGGTATTTGACAATAAAAAAATGTTGAAATATCTCACTCAGGAACAAGTTGATCTTAGAGATGGATTGAAAGAAGAATATGAAGCTTTTAAAGCAATTTAAATTATCAAAAAAATGAAGGAAAGAGACAGAAAAGTAAGAGAGGCCGTGCCATTTTATAAAAATGATATTCTTGATATTGACTATAAACAAGCTGAGTTTGTTTATCGTACAATAAAACCCTACTTCAGTGGTAAAATAGCTTTGGAATTAGGCCCTGCATCTGGTTATATGACCAAGTATTTGACAGGTGATTTTGAAAAATTACATATTGTTGAAGGTTCGGTAGATCTTATCAATCAAATACCTGATTATATTAATGTAATCAAACATTGTTGTATGTTTGAAGATTTTATTACAGATTTAAAATTCAATACAATAATAATGAGTCATGTATTGGAGCATATTGAAAATCCATCCGAAGTGCTCGGCAAAATAAAAACCTGGTTAGCAGATGATGGTGTATTCATTGTTTCAGTGCCCAATGCAAAATCAATTCATAGGATTGTTGCAGTAAAGATGGGTATGCTACCAATGGAAAGTTCACTTAATGAAAGGGACCACGCTTTAGGGCATTATAGAGTATATGACCTTGATTTGTTGTGCAAACATATATTGGAAGCAGGCTTTAAAGTAATTAAAACTGGGGGGTCTTTTTTAAAACCTTTATCAAATGGTCAAATTGAACAATATTGGACTCCAGAAATGATTGAAGGTTTTTTTGAGGTTGGGAAAATTTTCCCTGAGCATTGCGCAGAAATATTTGCTATTTGTTCAAAATAAAGAAGAATTAATAAAATAATTGGAGTAGTCATTTTATGCTTGCCGAACGTATTAAAATATTTTTTGACCTAGATGGAACCATAATCGATTCCAAAAACAGGTTATATGATTTGTTTGTGGCTCTTACTGGCATTGATATCTCTTTTGATGAATATTGGTTAATTAAAAAGGATATGGTGTCCAATGAAGATATATTGAATCGTTTTTTATATACGCCAGACCAAATAAAATCATTTCGAGCGAATTGGATGGACAAAATTGAGCAACCGGAGTATTTAAATAAAGATCAAAAATTCACTTTCACACAAGATGTATTGGAAACGCTTCAAAGTAATAATTACGAACTATATTTAATTACTGCACGTCAATCAAAAGAACGGGTAAAGGTACAATTACAGGACTTAGATTTATTAAAGTATTTCAAAAAACTGTTGGTAACCGAACAGAAGGTCAAGAAACAATATCTGATTACCCAGCTAGATATAAAATTAAGTAAAAATGATTTTATGGTAGGAGATACCGGTATGGATATCTTGACTGGAAAAAGAATAGGCGTTAAAACCGTTGCAGTACTTACAGGTTTTCGTAGTAAAGAGCAGTTGTTAATTTACTCCCCTGACTTTATTTACAATGATATTTTAGAGTTTAGTAAAAATATTAATTCATCCAAATGATTAAAATTTCAGTTTTACAAAAATTAATAGCAGCAATTAAACTAAATTTTCTAAAACCATTTAAGCCCAATTCTGGGTATTAACCTCAAAAAAATAAGGATTGATATAAAAAAAATATTTCATAAAAAATCTGCCGTTTACTGGCAGGGCTAAAGAATGATGACCCCAAAAAAATATTTAAAGAGCAATAACTTATAGTTGCTCCCACTTTTTTTCTTTGTAAAATAAGCGCTTATTTAATACAACCACAGTCTTGATGGTATAATTCATTATTTTTGTAATTATAAAAAAAACTTTTCATGCCTAAATTATCCATCATCATTCCTTGTTACTATAATGAATTGAATATACCTGTTACTTCAAAGGAACTGGTCTTGAATGAACAATTATTCCCTGAAGATGTTTCGTTTGAATACATAATGATTGATGATGGCAGTAAAGACAAAACATTTGAGGCGCTTATCACCTTCAAAAATCAATACCCTGAAAAGGTTACAATAGTAAAGCTTTCAGGGAATTTTGGTTCATATAATGCAATTCAGGCTGGAATGAAATATGCGACAGGTGATTGCAACTTGGTGATTGCTGCGGACCTGCAAGATCCTCCCGAATTAATGTTAAAAATGTACGAATTTTGGACCAAAGGATTCAAGTTAGTATTGGCAAACAGGGAAGATAGAGAGGATCCATTTTTAACGAAAATCCTAGCATCCGTTTATCAAAAACTAATTAAAAAACTAGCTCTTCCAAATATACCTGATGGAGGTTTCGATTTTTGCTTATTTGATAAGCAATTAAAAGATGAAGTCTTAGCGATACAAGAAAAAAACGTAAACTCTTTGTATTTATTGATTTGGATGAAATATGATTATGCATGCATCCCTTATAAAAGGCGAGAACGGAAAATTGGTAAATCACGTTGGACAATGAAGAAAAAAATTCAACTATTTATTGATTCCTTCGTTTCATTTTCATATGCCCCACTTCGGTTTATAACTGTTTGTGGCATATTGCTTGGAAGTATATCATTTATATATGCAATTTATGTGCTTTGGGCCAAACTTTTAGGGCATATCGATGTGCAAGGGTGGACTACAATGATGATGGTCTTCCTTCTTGTATCATCATTTCAAATGATGGCGATAGGGATTATTGGAGAATATCTTTGGCGAAACTTTGAGGCCACACGTAATCGACCAGCCTATGTTGTTGATAAAGTACTTTGATTGCTTTTTTATATAAATTTTTACAAAAAAAACAGGTCTGAAAATTGTTTTTTTTAAATTTAGCGGATATTCAATTAATTTTAAAGTGGTACTATATATAATCAAAAAGTACTTTCAATTTTGATTTTCATTATAATTCCTTTTTTTTAAATTAAAGGCAATCTTTTTTTGCAAATTTTAAAACATAATATAAAGTAATCAACAACTGTAAAATCTGACAAAGTTTAAATGCAACTAATAAACATCAACGAGCTATTTTTCAAGCGTGCGGCTATTGTTTTTTTTATAGGCCTATTTGTTACAGTATGCTTTACTTTTTCCGACTATGGCATATCATGTGATGAAGAAGCTTTCTCACGTTTAAACGGTGCAGTAAATTACAACTTTATAAAGTCTGGTGATGCCGCAGAACTGCTTGCTTGCGATGAAAAATATCACGGTCCGGCTTTTGAAATTTTTTTATATTCTGCGGAGAAAATATTGGAAATAACCGATCCCCGGAAAATTTATTTGCTACGGCATATGTTAACTTACCCGGTTTTTTTTGTTGGAACGCTGTTTTTTTATTTGTTGGGATTAAGATTTTTTAAAAGTCATGCTATAGCATTGTTATGCAGTATTATGCTTGTTGTATCGCCCCGTATTTTTGCTGAAAGCTTTTATAATTCAAAAGATTTAGTTATGCTTTCTTTTTGCATCATTGCAAGTTACACAGCTTTTTTATTTGTAGAACGTAAAACTTTATTGTTAGCTATAATTCATGCCGCTATCTGCGGATTTGCAATGGACATACGTGTTATGGGTGTGCTTTTGCCTCTTGGCACTTTGTATTTGTATGCCATGCAAAAGGAACGAAAGCCAGTTCCAGTTTTAATGTTTATTTGTTATACATTATTATTTACCATTGCTTTTTGGCCTGTACTTTGGCTTAATCCTGTGCACCATTTTATTGAAGCACTGAAGCAAATGAGTCATTTCCCAACACCTGGTACAGTATTTTATTTTGGCGAGCTTATTTCAGGACCAAAACCTTGGCACTATTTGCCTGTTTGGATTTCCATGACAACACCTTTTTTTTATATTGTTTTATTCTTGATCGGATTGTTTTTTGTGATAAAAAATACTTTTGCTAATTTTTTAAGCACACTGCATATGCAATTCTCTTTATACATGTTTGCAACGCCCATTCTTGCTATTATAATTTTGAAATCTACTGTTTATGATTCTTACCGGCATATATTTTTTGTATATCCTTTCCTTTTGCTTATCGCAGTTTATGGCTTTACAGAATTAATCAAATTTGTTAAGAAACAATGGCCTATTCGGATCATTGCTTTTTCAACAATAATATCAATTCTAGTCATATTTGTCTTTATGATTGCTAATCACCCTTTTCAAAATGTATATTTTAACTTTTTGGCAGGTAAAAATATTCGACAAAATTTCGAATTAGACTATTGGGGCTTATCATATAGGCAGGGGTTAGAATATATATTGAGAACTGATAATTCTGACCAAATTTATATTGCTGCAGATCTGGAGGAATGCCATTTGAATTTTAGCATTATCCCTGTTGAGGAGCGAAAACGTTTGATATGGACCTATGATTTAAATTCAGCAAATTATTTTTTATCTAATTTCAGATATCATCCCGGGGATTATGATTATGGAAAAACTGTATTTCAAATTGAAGTTGGAAATGAAAAAATTATGGAAGTCCAAAAAATTAAATAACCTAAAAAAAATATTTTATTCGGTTTACTTCAGTAGGTTGTGTAAGATTAAAAATTTTAATTAAAAATGATCAACCCTAAAATCTCCTTAGTTATTCCTCTTTATAATGAAGAAAAATCTTTACCTCTTCTTATTGATAGGCTTAATAAATTAATAAGTGGTTCAGATATTACTTTTGAAATTGTTTTAGTGGATGATGGCAGTACTGATGCCACTGCTGAAATTTGCAATCAAATTGCATTTTCAGATGAAAGATATCACTGTATATTTCTTGCAAGGAATTATGGGCATCAGATTGCCTTATCTGCCGGTATATCGGAAGCTTCGGCAACAGAAGCTTTAATGATTCTTGATGGAGACCTTCAGGATCCTCCAGAATTGTTTTTTGAGTTTTACAATTATTATACAGAAGGATATGATGTTGTTTATGGTATTCGGAAAAACAGGAAGGAAAACCTGTTAAAAAAAGCTGCATATTTTATTTTTTACCGCATCTTAAAAAAAATATCTTATATCGATATACCTCTTGATAGTGGTGATTTTTCCTTAATTAGCAGAAGAGTAGCCGATGTTCTGAATAAAATGCCTGAAGAAAGCCGATATATAAGAGGTATGAGGTCGTGGATCGGTTTTAAACAGGTAGGTGTAGAGTATGAAAGAGATGAAAGAATTGCCGGTAATTCCAAATATAGTTTGTCAATGTTAATGAAACTTGCTTTTAATGGAATATTTAATTTTAGTGAAATACCTATTAAATTCATTACTAAATTGGGAGTGTTTTCGGTGATAGTGTCCTTGATTTATTTTGTTATCACATTAATTAGAAAGTTTTTTTACATCGATGTGCCCGTTGGATTTACAGGGTTATTGTTTGTGATAATTTTATTTGGCGGGGTACAGTTGATATCTTTGGGAATTATCGGGGAATATATCGTACGGATTTTTTTTCAAGTTAAGAATCGGCCGCTATTCATTATAAAAAGCCGAATAAAAGAGAAGCATTCCACTCAACAATAGGAAATTCGAGTATGCGTATTTTAATTAAAAATGCATACAGGATAATAAACTTTTCACTATTTCACATTAAAATAATATGGAAACGAACCCCAATGTGCCTAAAGCCGAGTTTGATCAATTTGCCGATGATTATGATAATTTACTAAAAAAAAGTATTACCGCATCTGGATTTGAACCAACCTATTTTGATGAGCATAAAATAAAGACGATCTATGACGATTATATTTCAAATGAAAAATTTGAAAATAAAAAATTGCAAATTTTGAATTTTGGCTGTGGAGTTGGAAAGAGTGAAATATTTATTAATAAATATTTCACAGACTGTTCCATCTGTGCTGTGGATGTTTCTGAAAAGTCAATAAATGCCGCAAAGGAGAAAAACAAACAGTTTGATAATATTAATTTTATTAAATTTGATAATGTCGAGGACCTTCAATTGAAATCTACATTTGATATCATATTTGTAGCTAATGTATTTCATCATATTCCCGAAGAGCTTCATCTTACCACTTTAAAATTTTTAAGATCATTTCTTTCTCCAACAGGCCATTTGTACGTATTTGAACATAATCCTGAAAATCCATTGACAAGAAAAGTTTTTGAAACTTGCGAATTTGATGTTGGCTGTAAAATGATTAATCCGGCTTTGTTTATTGAGATGTGTTCTAATTCTGGTTACAAAATAATAATAAGAAGATACATTTTATTTTTCCCTAAATTCCTTTCCTTTTTAAGTAGTTTAGAAAAATATCTTAAATGGTGCCCTGCTGGCGCACAATATTATATCAAAGCAAAATAGTTAAACTACAAAATCCCTTTTAATTTAATGCGGTTAATTAAACGGTAAGTTTTTTATGGAAAATTATAACTATTTTAAAACTTTGTATTTTCTTACAAGCTGCAGTTTATTAAATTCATTCACTTCTATTTTGTAAAGCATAAAAAATAGTAGGCAAATGAAAATTATCATTACTCCGCCTTGTACATAATACATTTGCTCACTCATCCAGGGGCCGATATTCATCCACAATATTTGATCCGGAAAACCCATACTGCCGTTTTCGTCTAAATTCCCAGTGGCGTTTCCTTCATAAATATTTAGCTGTAGCCATACTTTTGAAGCCGCGAAACTCAATAATCCGGCAACCACATAAAATCTCGTTGAAAACGAATATTTGTTAAGGGCTTTCACTAAAAAAATAATTATCCAGGGTAAAATATTTATTAAGTGTCTGCTTTGCGGAGTAATACCAAATAAAAATAAATTCAGACCAAACGCAGCAACTAATCCCCAGCCCATTTGTGATATAATTTTACAAAAACTATTCCAGAATAGAAGTAATAGGCAAACAACTATGCCGAAATAACTTGTATCTGCTACTATAGAAATAATCGGCCTGATTAAGGAATATACAACAGGATCAATAAGTGTTTGCACCGTGGTATACCTCGGATTAGGATTAGGATGCAATGTTTTAATAATTATATAAATTAAAACAAACAAAGAAAATGACAATAGTAATCGTTTGTAATTTATTTTTTTTAAAAACAAGGGTATATCAAAGAGTGTTTTGTTAAGAAATATTTTTGCGAAAAAGAAATAAAGGATAGCTATTCCTAATAAACTAAAGGGGAGTAAATTACGGTCGATTCTCATGACAAAGTCCACAGTAAGGTCTTTCTTTTCTATAAATATCAAATAAATACTTAGGGCTGTAATATAAAATATAGAAATTCCGTAAACAAGGATTTTTTGCCATTTGAGAGCAGGGCTAAAAGGTAATATACATATTGGAAAAGCAATTAGTATTAATCCTTGATAATAACCCATAGGCCAGGTGAACGCCAACAATATGGTGCTAATAATAATTCCAGTAACTTGGTTTTTAAGATAAAAATATAACAAACCAGTGCTTAGCATTAAAGCAAAAGTGTCAGTCATTACTGGCAAATAAAAAGGGTATTTAATAATTCCGAAATTAAATAGAAGTAATATGAAGGCAAGCAATTGATTTTTTAAGGATATTTTGAAAAGTATGAGCATTTTTTTTAAAAAATAGCATGCTATTACAATACTTACTAAATTTAAAATTTGAAATGCAATATAAATATTGTGCTCCGTTAATTTTATTGAAAATAGTTTAAAAAAATTTCCTACAAGAAGAGATGGCAAAATTCTATGTGCATAATAGGTGTCGAAAAATTGACTTTTTGTGAAGTCTGGAATAAAACTTGCGAATACAAACCCATCCGTACTGAGGCCGCCATTAAACGGGTAGATCTCTCCAAATAAAATGTAAAATATCCCATAATAAAGCATTAAAACAGGGAAAAACCATTGATTGTTAAGAAGAGATTTAAGTTTGATCATGATATTATTTATTAAGCCTTATCTATTGCACTTTTGTTTGGAATAGCTTTTTTGCCCTTGATCGCAACAAAATATATAAAAATAAAAGTAGGGAATAGTTGAAAAAACAATCTATGGATTGAGGTAGAAAGATGAAATACTAAATCTAATGGGGTGATAAGATATATAAAGAAAAACCCTGTTAACATTAATATTAGCAAAATAAAAGTAGAAACGAGGCTATTCTTGTTTTCCTTTAAATTAATGCCTTTATATATAATTCCAAAAAGAAATAACCACCATGGATTTAATGCCCATTGCCCAAATGTACTAAACTGCGAAATGTACCATTTGCCAATTGTTACATAACGGGAATAATCTGAAAGTTTTATCAATGTTTCTGTCCCTTGCGCATGCACAATATCATTTGGAGGGGCTATGGAAATTCTGTAATAAGCAATCAACAATAGTACTGGTAACATGCCTAAAAATAAATATTTTAGTTCCACAAATAATTCCCGGTAATTTTTAAAAAACAATAACGTTAATTGAGAAACAAATAAACAGGTAATGAACAGTAATCCTTCATTTTTGCTCCATGCTGATAATCCTGCAGTAATGCCAGCGGCAATTAATAAATGAGGTTTTATTGATGTTCCTGAACGAGCAAAGGTTAATAAAATAATAGTAGCCAGGTAGAAAAAGCCAACCGTATTATCAGCATATTGCGAATCTCCCATTGTCATATAAAAGGGAGTGCAAAGTAATACTAAGCCAGCAATAAGTCCTTTTGTTTTGTTAGTAAAAATGGTAACTGAGGATGCTAAAAGCCCTATTGTACAGAAAGTGAATATAAAAGAAAGGACAATTGGTACCCAAACACTTTCATTTTTCATAAGTAACCAGCAATATGCTATATAGCCAGTTTGTAATAGGGGGTAATCCAAATGTAGGTTATTCGAAACCATTTGATGAAATAAACTCGACCATTCATAAGGCGCTCGGCTTATAAACTTGGCTTTAAAATTCCATAGATTAAATGCATCCCATAAACCATGCGGTTCTTTTATACTTTCAAAAATGAAAATTCCGGAATTTATCAATAAAGCATAAAAATAAATTCCCATTATTAAAAGCAATATTGGATTTTGAAGCAGTTTTTCAGAACGATTGATCTCCTTAAGTTTAGAAATTTTGTCAGTTTTAAACCATATCGATTGAGTTTGTTTCCCTGTTTTTTTTACTTTGAAAATAAGAAATATGATTATTCCTATTTCAATCAAAGGAATCAAGAAGATTGGTAGACCAAATAGATTTAATGAAATAAAGAGAACAGATGAAGCACCTATTCCAATTGGCAAAGATAAATTCAGAAGGAAACGAAAACTTATATCTTCATTTTTTTTAAAAATGATAGTACAGGACAGGAGCCCGAGTAAAAAAGATAATAATATTAAAAAAAACAGCATCATTTAGTAAGTATAATTAACCCATTGTTAAAATCCTTAACCACATGCCACCCATTATTCAAATGGAAATTAGTAGCAGGATTAAGTTGTTTTGAAATGTAAAGGTTATAGATTACAGTATCACCAATAGTATTATCTGTAAAAATTAAATTAGGAGAAAGGAAATATTGAGTAAGTACATAATGAAACGTACCCATTTCAAAGGATTCATTAGCTTCCCCCACGTATGTTAAATGAGTGGGCTTAGGGAACATTGTTTTTATTTCATCAAAACGTTTGCCATATTGAGAAATGTAATCATTCCCATAGTTTTGGTTAATAAAACGTAGTGGATTTTCGAATTTTTCCTCATGTTTAAGAAATGTAATATATAGCTGCGTTGTTATTATACCTAATAAAGCTAACAATAGAATGTTATTGATGATATTAATAACTCGTGCAGTAGGTTTCATTTTTTTTGTAATGCTTATGGGGTAATCTGATTTATGGTTGATGTTTTATGAACTGTTTTTTTTAATTCAGAAATTTCTGATTTGAAGTTTCAAATCCCACCTTAAAAAAAGATTGGATGATTATATTAAAAGCACCAGCCTTTTAATTTGTTATGTCATTTTATAAAATGATGAATAAAACTAACCACCAAAAAATCCAGCGGAAATCAGCAAATTATAAGACATCGGGTCATAAATATTATGTACAACGAAAAAATTTCGATATGACCAAAAATCATTCATGAGAATTAATGTAAAAAAAGAAATAACAATTGTTCTTTTTATTCCAATTGAAAGATTAGATTTTTTAAATAGCTGAATTACCATTAAAGCAGAACTGATTCTGTAAATTAAATCTAAGGGTTGGGCATAACGTACATTTTTGGGTAGAAATGAAAACACAATCATAAAATAAACAAAAAACAAAATTAAAAAAGTAATTTGTTGCATATGGTTTTTCTGATTTGTAAAATAATGTCCGACAAAAAAAAGGAAAAGCAATGAAGTGAAAGGAGACAAAATAAAATAATCTACAAAATACTGATACCAAGGCCCAGAATTATACCAAAGAATATAAGTGTGAGGTACACTTAAATTAATTTCCCTCATCACGTTAAAAATATCCATTACATTGTTGAGATCTCCAAGCGCAAGCAGATATATGCAAAAAATTAACAAAAGGGGGCTTAACATCAACATGAAAATATGTATAATATTAAGATCCTTTTTGAGATAAAACTTTTCAACTAATAATATCAAACTGAAAAAAGGTAAAATAAAGACAGCGCTTTCTTTTATCAGAAGACAAATACTGAAGAATAGTATAAATAAAACTACTTTAAATAATCCTGGCTTATACAAATAATCAATAAGTGAAAATATTGACAAAGTGAAAAATAAATAAAATCCGGATTCAGAAAGGGCTCTACCTGCCAGACCACAGCTTAAAGGTGATAAGCAAATCAAGAGTCCTCCAATAAGTGAGGCTGTTTCGCCCCAATACTTTTTTATAAAAAAAAAGCAAACAATACAATGAGTAATAAAAAAGGAAAGAGACAGGAATGATAGTGCTCTGAATGTATCAGAAAATTTGAGGGCTACTGCCGAAAAAAAAGTATGTGCAATACGTATTGGCGGAGGATACAGATGGGACAGAGGGTCTTTCAAAAAAAAAATTGCATTCATTTGAAATCCACTCGGTCCATGTTCCAGTATATTTTTTGCTTGACCGTAATAAGTTAATTCATCACCATAATTTGTACTAGGGAATGAACTTATTATTCGCAATGCAGAGAACAATAGAGTGATAAAAAAAATAATACTGAAATAGAAGTTTTTGTTTTTTATTAAAAAGTTCATAGTTATAGCCCTCTAAATGATTTAAAAGAAGAAGGGAAATATTTAAGTCAAGGATTAAAATTAAGAAGCATAAAAAAACATCCTTTATACCACAAATATAACTTTATTTTCCAAAATTATTCCAAAATTTTAAATCCTTGAAATTATAAGCATTGTCATCAAATTATAATTTGATTCAATTAAAAAAGTCGATACAATTTTATCCAGTGGTCACTATAAATCAATGTGTTGTTTTTCGTTTCATTATTGGTTACAAGTATGTATTGGGCCGGGTGAGTTTCTCTTAAATCAATCCCTTTAAGATGAATTCTATAGTGAATTGGATATCCTTTGCTGTTTATTAATGGGAAATGAAAAAAGTAGTTTGTTGTTCCATGAAGTATAAATGCCACATCAATCGCAACCACAACACTATGGTCATCCGTAATCAGTTCTTTAATTTTTGAATAAGAGGCTTCCCTTGATTTTCGTTCAGATGAAGAAGCATTTAGTGCAATAGATTCCATATTACGAGTTTTTGTTGTTTTAACTATCCCAGGAAAAAGCCATAGTTGAATTGCAAGTACCGGATAAAAAATCAGGGAATTAAAATTACCTATAAGAGAAAAGGCCAACAAAGGGTTCAACACAGCCAAAGCCCTCTCATCATATCCCCAATATACAGCATAAAAAGCCAGACAAGCTATAAAATAAGCCCATCCAATCAATGCACAACCAATTGTAAATTTGTTGCGCTTAACTATCGCATACCAGGAATTGACAATTAATAATACCAACAATAAATATCGCATTATGGTAGTTGCTAATATTTCGGTTGGAGTTAAAAATAATTGTAAGTTGTGAGAAAACTTTTGATAAATGATGTTCAATGAATTCAATAATGAAAATTTTTCTGTCCTGATAAGTGTATCTGCAACCAACTCCCCATATGGATAAGGTGCTGAGATATATCGGCTGAAGAATATTCCCAAAAACAGAAGACCGACTGCAACTAGAGCCCACTTAGAAAAACTTTTGAAATTGTTTGCCAATGGTAATAATCCGGCTCCCCACATAAACCAACCATAGCGGAAGGTGATAGCAAGAATGATAATTAAAAGGTAATACCATAGATAATTACTTCTCGAAGTATTTTCTTGTAAATAAATAAGGTAAAGAGATCTTAATGCCAGCACTGCAAAAAAATACTGGATGGTTTCTTGCATATAGGAAAGTGTAAAGGAAAACAATACGTAGTGAGTGGCCACAACCAGCGCTATTTTTATTCTGGTGTTCAGTGTGAAAGGCTTGAACAGAAGAATGAGTGCTAAAGTAGCCAGACAGGTGAGGAAATTGATCAATACTAATGGTGGGTCTTCTGTTTGAAAAAGCAGTTTAGATAACCAGCCATCTTTGATTGCGTAGCTAATTCCATGAAAGCCAAAATCACCGATATATGAGGTGTTGCCATCTAAACTGGCAGGTGTTTGATAAATATTGTGGGCTGCGATGGCTTTGGCTTCTATATAGTAGAAAAACTCATCAGTGGTCCAGGGTTCATATTTGTTGGCAATCTGAAAATACTGATAAGTATAAACCAAAACAATCCCATATAGCAAAACGCCAAGCAGGATGGTTTCAGTTTTTCGAAACTTTTGCAAAAAGTTGGCATTCATTGTTTTTTTTGGCAAATTGATACGTTTATGAATAATAACTGATAAAATAAAATGTGTTCATGTTATTAATTATTTTTAAATGCTGGCGTTTATGAATTGTATTTAACTGTATTCCGATTTTTTTACACCCCATCAATCAAAAAATAATTTCTGAGGTAAATTTTCCGGAACACTAATTTTATTAAAACGTTTAAAATTTGCATGTTTCTTCACTACCACAATCACCTGAAAAATCATTATTAAAAATAAGATAAGTACCGGAATGATCCTGTCGAGGCGGATCCATGTTAAGGCATTGCCGCTGAAATCGCCACCACGGAATAAAAAGTATAAACTCGGCAGACACAAAAATATTCCAACATAGAACATGATTGAAATGTATTTTTTATAAAAAACATCTTTTTCTTTTAATATCGGCAATAATGCAAGGATTGGTAATACCGAGGTAAATTGGTATTCCCATACGGTATTATAACTTAAAAAGAAGGACAATGAAATGGCCATCACCAACAATAACGTACTTTCCAGGCGGATCTTTTTATCTTCAATAAATGCCACTCCTATTGATAAAAACAAACTAACATAGATCGGTATTTTATAAATACCTGAAGGTGTAGCTTTTTCAGCGATCGTATCAATAAAAACCGGTAATGAAAAAACGTCAATATGCATCAGTTTGTATTCAGATTGTGCAATTAAATTCAACCAATGAATACTATTGTCTCTCATATATTCGTTCAAAACAAAGTGGTTTTTATAAATGTTCATATTTTCTTTTATAAAATCGAAGTCGAAGACAATACTTAGCAGTTTATTAAAACCAACCCCTTGGGGATTTAATTGGGGTAATAATATAAAAAGCAAAGAGACAACAGAATAGATAATTAAACTTTTAATGGTTGTTTTGCGTGTTTCTTTTGTTAAAAGAAGCAGAGGAAGCATTAGCAATACAATGGGTTTGCTGAAAAAAGAAATAAGTAAACCTATAAGCAGTTTTTTATTAGCGGCTCTTATATCCTTTTCATTCTCAGAATATGTTAATTCGTAAATGGAAACTAAAATTAAGGTAAGTGCCAGTACCAAAGGAGCATGCATATTACCGACAAACAGCATCCAATAAGTAGGGAAGGCGCATAACATTAAAAAGTAGGAGAGATGTTTTTTAAAATTATTTGTGGTTGTTTTTGAGACCAGGTATCCGCAATATGCCATTACCCCTAATGAAAAAAGGGCAAATAACCAGTAACTGGTCCATGGCGAAAAAAAGGAAAACCAGGAAGCCACAAAAAGGCTGAATGCCGGATGTGCTAGGTACCACGTGGAGTGTGGGCCATAAGGAGTCCCGCCCCAGGTGTCAAAGATACTTCGCCCTTCAAGAAGATTCAAAAATGATTTGGGCACCGCAAAATAATCGATTCCCTGAACATTAGGTTTCAGCTCTGCACCATAAAAAAACATGTTTAACCATCCGAAATGTAAGGATAGAAGCATTATTGCAACAATTGCAATAGTTGCAATAGATAAATACCAGCCAGAATTTTGTTTCATACGTTTCAAAAGTAAGTAATTTTTTAGTTAGTGAATTGATCTATACAAAATGAACTAAATTCTATTAACTTTACATCCCAATTAATGGCACTACTCGGACTTTTTAATAAATCAAAAAATGCATCAGGTGAAATGTCCTTTTGGGGCCATATTGATGCATTGCGTGGTCACCTTGTCCGTTCAGTATTAGTGGTGCTGGTAATAACCGGAGTTTTATTCTGCTTCCCCGAGTTTTTATTTGATACTGTTATTTTCGGTCCGCTTTCCAGCGATTTTGTCACTTATCGCGGCTTTTGTCAGCTATCGCATTTTCTCAACCTTGGCGATCAGTTATGTTTTGGCCATTATACTTTTAAACTTCAAAGCCTTGGTTTAGGCGATCAATTTACTTCATTAATGTGGATTTCCTTTTTAGGAGGCGTAATAATCGGTTCTCCATATTTATTATGGGAAATATGGCGTTTTATCAAACCTGCTTTGCGCGACAAAGAAAAAAAGGCCTCCACTGGATTCATTATTGCATCTACTTTATTGTTTTTAACCGGGGTCTTATTCAGCTATTACGTTATTGTTCCTTTATCAATTAATTTTTTAGGTAATTATCAGGTAAGTAAAATGGTTGAAAATAATTTCACCATGGATTCTTATATTTCAACCATTACAACCCTTACTCTTGCTTCCGGAATTGTGTTTGAGTTGCCTGTATTGGTTTATTTTTTAACCAAGTTTGGATTAATCACTCCGGAGTTTATGCGTAAATATCGCAAACATGCTGTGGTAGTGATATTGGTGGCAGCTGCCATTATTACCCCTTCTCCGGATGTTACCTCGCAAATGCTGGTGGCTTTCCCTCTTTATTTCCTCTATGAGGCAAGTATTTTTGTTTCGGGTTATGTAATTAAAAAACGAATTAAATCTTAATTGATTTATAAGCGGGCAATTGATAAAATAAACAATTTAACCGGTTACATTTCGTTATATATTTCATTTATTTCTTAACCTGTAAAATAATCAATACAGTTTTGTAAATTTGTAATAATTCGTTTTTCATAATCAAGTAATTGTGTAATAATACATTTTCAACTTTAAACATTGACTAAAATATTTAAATATTATTTATTACAGGTTGTATTTGTATCGTCAATGCTGATGCTTGCCTTGCCTCCGTCCTGTTTCGCTCAAACCACCAAAGTGAGCGGAAAAATAGTTGATGCGATCACACGTGAACCATTGCCCTTTGTTAATGTGCTTTTGAAAGGAACTAAAGCTGCCGGTGCAAGTGATATTGAAGGTAATTACACTGTTTCCACATCCGAGAAGTGTGATTCTATTATTATTTCTTTTGTTGGCTATAATCGTGTGGTAAGAGCCATCAAATATGGTGCTACGCAGGAAATAAACATCGGACTTACTCAAGGTGTCGATCTGGTTACCGTAGAAGTACGTCCGGGTGAAAATCCTGCCCACCGTATCCTGCGAAAAATTATTGCAAATAAAGATAAAAACGATAGCGAGGAGCTGAATGCATACGAATATGAGGCCTACAACAAAATAGAATTTGATTTGAATAATATTCCCGATGAGTTTAAAAACAAAAAACTGCTTCAGCCTTTTTCTTTTATTTTCGACAATATTGATAGTTCCAATGTGCGGGAAAAGCCTTATTTACCGGTTTTTATGACCGAATCCTTGTCTGAATATTATTATCGGAAAAGTCCGAAAACACATAACGAAATTATTAAGGCAAGTAAAGTTGCAGGTCTTGAAAATGCAAGTGTTTCCCAGTTCATGGGTGATATGTATCAGAAAGTAAATATATACGACAATACGATTATCGTGTTCAGTAAAACCTTCATCAGCCCTATTTCGGATAATGCACTGTTTTTTTACAAATTTTATTTGATTGATAGTATGGAAATTGACGGCCATAAATGTTATCAATTGCAATTTAAACCAAAACGTAAGCAGGAGTTAACTTTTACAGGGAATTTATGGGCAGCGGATTCTTCATTTGCTATCAAACAAATAGAAATGAGTATTGCCACGGATGCCAATATTAATTTTATAAATTCAACTGCTGTAGTTCAGACATACACCAATGTGGACAATGCCTGGATGATGCAAAAGGAACGTTTGATAATCGATTTTAACCCTTTTCCTATTGATCAGAAAGTGAAATCTCTGATGGGCGTTTATGGACGAAAAACGGCCTCCTACAATAATTTTAAGATCAATAAGCCCGAAGAAGATAAATTTTACTCACTTACTGATAACTTAAAAGTTGCTGATGATGCTTTTAATAAAACCGATGATTTCTGGAATCAAAAACGACATGATTCTTTATCTAAAAATGAAAAGGAAATTTATCACATGGTGGATACATTGCAATCATTGCCAATATACCGTACATGGGTTGATATCATACAATTATTTGTAACAGGATATAAAACCAAGGGTAACTTTGAGTATGGCCCTTATTACAATATATATAGTTTCAATGAAATTGAAGGTCAGCGTTTTCGTTTTGGCGGACGTACCAGCGATAAATTCAGCAAATGGTATGAGTTAAGCGGGTATGTGGCTTTTGGAACACGGGATGAAAGATTAAAATACAGTCTTGGAATGCGGTGTTTTCTTGAAAAAAAACCACGAACCCTCGTGGGGATGTATTACAAAAATGATAATGAGATTTTAGGGCAGAGTCAAAATGGATTTACTACCGATAATATTCTTGCCTCACTTTTTAGAATAACTCCGCTGCGTAATTTAACAAGTGTAAAGCAGGTAAATGCGTATATCGAACGGGAGTGGTTTACCGGGTTTAGTTCTAAGCTAAGTTTTTTTAACAGGCAAATGTCGCCTCTGGCTGATTTTCATTACGAATATCAGAAAACCCCTACCAAAACTGCATTTAAGGAGAGCATCACCACATCTGAAGTGCGTTTATTAACACGATTTGCATTTGATGAAAAATACCTCAGCGGGACCTTTACCCGGGCCAGTTTAGGAACACGTTATCCTGTTATTCAGGCTCAATACACCTTAGGGATTAAAAATTTATTTTTCAGCGATTATGATTATCAAAAGCTAACCGTAAATCTGGACGACCGTATTCGGATTAATCCGATTGGATATTTTGATTATGTGTTAGAATATGGGAAAACATGGGGCAAATTACCTTACCCCTTAATGACAATACATGGTGGTAACGAAACCTACATTTACGACATATACGCCTATAACAGTATGAATTACTACGAATTTGTAAGTGACGAGTATGCTTCATTAACTATATCCCACCATTTTGACGGGTTCTTTTTAAATAAAATCCCATTGATGCGCAGATTAAAATGGAGAGAGGTAGTTGGAGGGAAAGCATTAATTGGCAGGGCAAATCAACAGAGTAATGATTTGCTTATATTCCCGGCTTTTTTGACCACACTTAATAAAGGCCCTTATATTGAAACATCAGCAGGTATCGAAAATATATTTAAGATCTTCAGATTGGATGCTGTTTGGCGAATGTCTTATTTAGATAATCCAAGAGCTATTCCATTTAGTATTAAAGGAACACTTCAATTCTCATTTTAATTTTACAACTATGATTTTACGTACAGATAATTTAATAAAAAAATACAGAAGCCGTACGGTTGCAAAAAACGTAAGCGTTGAAGTGAAGCAAGGCGAAATTGTTGGGCTTTTAGGTCCCAATGGTGCAGGGAAAACTACTTCATTTTATATGATCGTTGGAATGATACAGCCCAATTCCGGTAAGATATTTTTAGATGATAAAGATATTACAAACGAGCCTATGTACAAGCGGGCACAGCTCGGAATAGGTTATTTAGCGCAGGAAGCATCTGTTTTCAGAAAATTGAGTGTGGAAGATAATATCCGTGCCATATTAGAAATGACGAAATTAAATAAACAGGAACAGAGCGATAAGCTTGAAGAGTTGCTGAATGAATTTCATTTGCAGCATATCCGAAAAAACTTGGGCGACAGATTGTCCGGTGGTGAACGCAGACGTACAGAAATTGCTCGTTGCTTGGCGGCCGATCCTAAATTTATTTTATTAGATGAACCCTTTGCAGGTGTTGATCCTATTGCTGTTGAAGATATTCAGCAAATTGTCGCAAAACTTAAACAACGAAATATTGGTATATTAATTACTGATCATAATGTGCAGGAAACGTTGCAAATAACCGATCGCGCTTATTTACTTTTTGAAGGTAGTATTTTGAAAGCCGGAACCGCTGAAGAGTTGGCCGGTGATGAACAAGTGCGTAGAGTATACCTGGGCAAAAATTTCGAATTGCGGGAAAAAAAGTACAATCAGACTAATGTTATTTAACAAAATAAATATTATATAATGCTGAACTAGCCTGACCTGATGGCTATCGGAGGTTTCAGTATCTAATATGTGTTCCCCGAGTGGGCTGAACGAAACTTAGATTACAAAAAAACTTTTATTTTTTAACATAGTTAAACTTCAACAAAGTAGGCTTTCCCTTTTGTGCTTCATTACTGATAAGCATATCTCCGTCAGGTAAAAATGTAATGCCTTCCGCTTTATTGAATAAAACAGGATCTAAGGCGAAAAGATGAATGATAATTCCTTTTTCATTCATAATCAAAAGCAATTTGTCGCTTGATGATAGAATGTAGATCAAATGGCTAAAGGGATGCACAGCTATTGCAGATGGCCTGAAATTAAAATCACTGACCTCTTTCTTTGTTTTTTTTATTTTTCGCATAGGAATAGGTATTTCCATAGCTCTTGCCTTTTCTTCAATCTTATCAATACTCAATTTAAAGATAGGTTCCTTACTAAGTATTTTGTTTTTTAAGTCAAAACCGTAGATCAATCGAATATCTTTATTTTCATTCCCTTTACCTGCCTTGCTTTTAGCAGCAATTAATAAGCGATTATTTCTTTTATCATAGCAAAGGCCCTCATTATTAGTAGATGGTAAATGGAGTGCATATTCTTTCTTTTCAGAGGATAATGTACTATAGTTTAAATGTTCAATTAGCACACCATCACTTCGTAGTAAATACATCGTGTTTCCAACAAGGGCTATCTCTTCAAAATCGCCAATTAATTTGGACGGATATTCTTTTATAATGGTTTCTTTTGTTAGATTATAGATAAAAATAGTCCCGATTTCATCTTGTACACAAGCAATCTCATTTTGACCAAGAGTTGTGATGCCCGAAATTTCATTGAGTTCAACCGGCAGAACAAAACTTTTTGTGGGTTTTGAAAGGTTGTATTCAAAAACAGCTGATTTCATGTTATTAATTGAACAATAGCCATAGAATACCGTAAGTGCGAAAAGACAGGATAAACAGGAGATCAAACCAGTTAAAATACGTTTCATTTTTTACAAATTAATCAAATAATGTTCACGATTTTTTTATCCTTTTGGCAGTCGGATTAATGGCTTGAGATCAGATAGTTTTTTGAAGCTCCTCTATTTGCAGTATGTGGCGGTTGGTGTGGGCGATCATAAAATGAATCCAGTCAGTCTTAGTCATGGCACCTAATACAGGATGTTTTAGTGTTTGTGTTTCCTGTTCAATACCATTAGTATTGATGTGCTGAATGATCTTATCAATAGTAATGTTGATACTTTGAGTAGCATCTGTACTATCCGCAAAACGACCTTTGGGACTTACAAAATCAGGTGCTGGAACTTTAAACGCCCGGTTGGTAATTAATAGCATATTTAATTTTTCCTCACCAAATAATTCAGTCTTGCTGTTTTCAGTTTTTTCAACTGGTGCAGGAGTAGAAATGACTTTTAATACTGCTTCACTAATTAAAAAAATATGTTCCACACATTCCAGAACCGACCAGGCTTTTTCAGAAGTTTTAAATACAAGTTCTGCCTGATTTAACGTGTTGAAAGACTTTAATAGTTCTTTCGTATTATTTTGTATTTTCTCTTGTAAGCCCATCGCTGAAAAGGATTTTTACCCCTTCAGGGGTGTTGGTTTTGATAACAAAAAATAGCATCAACAATTTCTTATGATAGAAATTGAAAAATTTTAAACCGACAAAAACAGTATTACTTAATTCTCAAAAATTTCGAATTCGTAAAATTCCATAATTTGGTTTGCCAATAATTTTTTGCAGGCTTCATCTACTTTAGTGGAAGCGGCATCTTTAGAGGCTGCTTCGATTTCCAATGTAATGTGTTTACCAATACGTACATTTTCAATTTCGGGTAAACCTAAATTTTTCATACTACCTGTAACTGCTTTCCCTTGAGGATCTAATAATGCTTTCAATGGCATTACATCTATTTCTGCTCTGAATTTCATTTTTTGTTTAATTATTTAATTTGTTTACGGAATTGTTACTTATAAAAAGAGTGTTGATCACTGATAAGATCACATACAAAAATATAATAAAAGGGATTGCAATAAACTTAAACAGCAATAACATTATTATAGACGCAATTAAAAATGAATAACGAATTTTATTATCTGCCCATCCAAAGTTTTTGAATTTAAGCGCGAACAACGGTAATTCCGCCACCAATAAATAAGACATAAGTATGGTGAGCCCTAATAAAAACCATACGTTTTCCAAAATTGGGATTAAGCTGAAATTTCCAACGTTGGGTTGAAAAAAATGAATGAGAGGCAAAGAACAAATTAGCAAAGCATTTGCCGGGGTGGGAACCCCAATAAAAGAGCTCGTTTGTCGCGTATCAATATTGAATTTTGCTAAGCGTATTGCAGAAAAAATTGTAATTAAAAATGCAAAAAGAGGAAGATAGCTTAGTACTATCATATTGGAGCCGGATGTTCCGACATAAATAGCCGCAGCATTTGATAGGAATGTAAACATTACTACTCCCGGCACTAATCCAAACGTTACCATATCAGCCAATGAATCCAACTGTTTTCCAATTTCGGAATGTACGTGTAAAAGCCTTGCAATAAAGCCATCAAGAAAGTCTAATACTCCGGCAATACCCACTAAATATGCACTCCAAAGTAAATTACCATTAAAAGCACATACAACTGCCAGGCAGCCGCAAAATAAATTGCCGCAGGTGATGGTGTTCGGTATATTTTTTTTAATGTTCATTTTGTGTTGGCGAAATTACAAATCTCCCTTTTAATCGAGAGCGAAAATACTGTTTTAATTTCAGAAACTGTTTTTCTAAATTTTGAGGTGTTCAAGCCGATACAATTCATAAGGAATTCGCATTTCCGCTGGTTTGTTAGAAAACCTTAAAAAAATAAGCAATAAGAATTAAAAAAATACGTTTTGAAAACTTCTGCTACGTTTTCAAACCTTTTTAGGACTGAAAAATTAGATATTAAAAAATTGGCTGAACCATTATTTAGTTTAATTTTATAACCTATTATGACTAAAAAATATTTTTTATCAATAACCATTATAATAAGCATTTGCTTAAATGCCTTTGCACAAGCTCCTAAATACAGTAATGAGTTTTTAAATGTTGGTGTTGGTGCAAGAGCTTTGGGCATGTCTAATTCCTACATTTCATCAGCAAATGATGTTACTGCCGGCTATTGGAATCCCGCAGGATTATTGGGTATAGGCAATCAACACCAGGTGGCGCTGATGCATAGCGAATATTTTGCAGGCATTGCCAAATATGATTACGGTGCTTATGCAACCCGTTTAGACAGCTCAAGTGTACTCGGTGTCACTATTATTCGTTTTGGTGTGGATGATATTCCTAATACTACTGAATTGATCAATTCGAATGGGAATGTTGATTATAACCGCATCACGACATTCTCTGCCACAGATTTTGCCTTTATAGTTTCTTACGCAAAAACATTGAAGATTCCCGGATTACGTTTGGGAGCCAATGCAAAAGTTATTCGCAGAAGGGTTGGTAGTTTTGCAGGTTCATGGGGTTTCGGGATTGATGCAGGTGCTCAGTATGATTACAAAAAATGGAAATTTGCTGCTATGGCAAGGGATGTTACTTCTACATTTAATGCCTGGACCTATAACCTTTCGGAAGAAACAAAAGCTGTGTTTGTAGCTACCGGCAATGAAATTCCCGAAAATTCGGTGGAAATTACACTGCCCAAATTATTATTGGGTGGAGCTCGTAAATTCGACTTTTCACCCAAAATGTCATTACTTGCCGAACTGAATCTGGATGCAACGTTTGATGGCAAACGCAGCGTAATGATCAAGAGCAAAGCCATTAGCATTGACCCTCATATTGGCCTTGAGGCATCTTACATGAATTTGGTGTTTTTAAGGGCCGGACTTGGCAATTATCAGGCATATACCGATGCTGTGGGTCAAAAAATCAAAACCTTTCAGCCCAATATCGGTATAGGTGTTCGTATTAAGTCTGTTACCATTGATTATGCCTTAACTGATATTGGCGATCAATCAGTAGCATTGTATTCCAATGTGTTCTCCATTAAAGTGGATATTAATAAAAAATAATTTGTTTAGTATAATATCTCCTGAATGTTTGGTTAGTTCTGACAAAAGCTAAAACTTTCGTACTTTTGCGACCAAATTAATGATGTGAAAACCTATCAGCTTTTTTTACTCTCCTTATTAAGTGCTTTATTACTGGCTTTTGGTTGGTTTCCTCATGGCTTTGTTCCTTTATTATTTATCGCATTTGTACCGCTCTTAATGGCAGAACATGCTATATTTAAAAATCCGGATAAATACAAAACACTCACTCTTTTTGCCTGTAGCTATTTAACGTTTTTTACCTGGAATGTTTTAACAACCTGGTGGGTGAAGAATGCTTCTTTTGGTGGTGCAGCAATGGCTATAGGATGCAATGCATTATTGATGACCATTACTTTTATGTTATTTCATAAAGTAAAAACACGGGTAGGTGAAAAATGGGGAAGCCTGGTATTCATCAGCTTTTGGATCACTTTTGAATTTTTACACCTCGATTGGGATTTGACCTGGACCTGGCTTACTTTGGGTAATGGTTTTGCTCCCACGCTCAATTGGATTCAATGGTACGAATATACAGGTGTTTTTGGAGGAAGCTTATGGGTGCTTATAACCAATTGCTTCATTTTTAAAATAGTTTCGGATTTTGGTTTTCGGTTCTCAAAAAAACAGATCATTGGACTGGCAGCTTTAATAGCGCTACCTATTTTAATTTCGTACATAATTTTGGCTTTTCATGTTGACTTGAAAGCTGAAACAAATGTTGTAATTGTTCAACCTAATATTGATCCCTATAACGAGAAATTTATATCCGGTTATGAAGTGCAATTACAAAAAATGTTGCAACTTGCTTCACAACAAACAGATACCACTACCGATTATTTGGTTTTTCCGGAAACAGCTTTAACAGAGGAATTCTGGGAGGGGGAGTTGATACAAAGTAGCAGCATTAAAACGTTAAAGGAGTTCTTAAAACCGTATCCCAAACTTAAAATTATTATTGGTGCTTCAACAGCCAAGGTTTACCAACCGGACGAGGCTTTATCTTCAACAGCAAGGAAATTCAGAAGCCAGGAGGGCTATTATGATTCGTACAACACCGCCCTGCAAATAGACAGCAGCAGTCTGATCCAGATCTATCATAAATCGAAGTTAGTGCCGGGTGTAGAAAAAATGCCTTTCCCTTTTATTTTTAAGTATCTCGGAAAATTGGCCATCGATCTGGGTGGAACAACAGGAAGTTTGGGTACGCAGGATGAGCGCAGTGTGTTCGTTTCCACAGATGGCAAAATAAAAGCAGCCCCGGTGGTTTGTTATGAAAGTGTGTATGGCGAATACGTATCTGAATATGTTAAAAACGGAGCTCAGTTTATTGCGATCATTACCAATGACGGCTGGTGGGGCGATACTCCCGGTTATAAACAGCATTTAAAATATGGAGCATTAAGAGCTATTGAAACACGAAGGTATATTGTACGGTCAGCAAATACAGGCATTTCCTGTGTTATTACCGACAAAGGAGAAATACAACAAGCAACCAATTGGTGGGTTCCGGCAGTTATAAAAACACAAATTAAATTAAATAACGATCAGACGTTTTATACCCGTTTTGGCGATTATATTGGTCGGGCGGCAATGTATCTATCTTTGCTCCTGATCTTATACTCATGGTTTTTACGATTTAAAATTATAAGAAAGTAGTAAGTATAAAGTACAATGTATTATGTACTATAATACTTGGGCATAATATTTAATACATAGTACTTAATACAAAATACTTAATACATAATACTTTAACAATAAAAATACAATGGAAAAATTTGATGTTACAATTATAGGTTCAGGCCCTGGTGGTTATGTGGCGGCAATTCGTTGCGCACAATTGGGTATGAAAACAGCCATTATCGAGCGTTACAATACCCTTGGCGGCACTTGTTTGAATGTGGGTTGTATTCCATCCAAAGCATTATTAGATTCATCAGAACATTATTACAATGCCACACATTCATTTACCGAGCATGGTATTGAAATAAAGGATCTGAAAATTAATTTCAAACAAATGATAAAGCGCAAAGGTGATGTAGTAAAACAAACCTCTGATGGAATTAATTTTTTAATGAAGAAGAATAAGATCACTGTTTTTAATGGTCATGGTTCATTTGTAAATAAAAACACAATTGAAGTTACAGGTGCAGATGGAAAAAAAACACAAATTGAATCAGTGAAAACGATTATTGCAACAGGTTCAAAACCTGCATCATTACCGGGAATTGAGATAGATAAAAAGAGAATTATCTCTTCCACAGAAGCGCTTGAATTAACTGAAATTCCTAAACATATGGTGATCATTGGTGGTGGTGTAATTGGTTTGGAATTGGGTTCGGTATACGCAAGGTTAGGCTCTAAAATTTCCGTACTCGAATTTACAGGCGGGATCATCAGTACCATGGATACTGCATTAGGTAAAGAGTTACTGAAAAGTTTAAAAAAATTAGGCTTTGAGTTTTATCTTAATCATAAGGTTACCGGTGTAACAACTAAGGGGAAAGAAGTAACGGTAACAGCTGATAATGCAAAAGGAGAAAAGGTTGAATTAAAAGGTGATTATTGCCTGGTTTCCGTTGGCCGTAAACCGTATACTGATAATTTAGGTTTAGATAAAGCCGGAGTAAAAATTGATAATCGTGGTAAAATTGAAACGGACGGACATTTACAAACCAATGTACAAGGCATTTATGCAATTGGCGATGTGATTAAAGGTGCAATGCTTGCCCACAAAGCAGAAGATGAAGGGACTTTTGTAGCAGAAATTATTGCAGGACAAAAACCACACATTGATTATAATTTAATTCCGGGAGTGGTTTACACATGGCCGGAAGTAGCTGCTGTTGGCTTTACCGAGGAGCAATTAAAAGAGCAGGGCAAAAAATATAAAGCAGGTAATTTTCCTTTCAAGGCCAGTGGAAGAGCCCGTGCATCAATGGATACAGATGGTTTTGTAAAAGTATTGGCAGATGAAGCAACCGATGAAATATTAGGCGTACACATCATTGGCCCTCGTGCTGCCGATATGATAGCCGAAGCAGTTGTTGCCATGGAATACCGTGCCAGTGCCGAAGACATTTCACGTATGAGCCATGCACACCCTACATACACAGAAGCTTTTAAAGAAGCGTGTTTGGATGCAACAGGGAAACGTGCGTTGCATATTTAACAAAATACACCACTAAGGCACTAAGAACACTAAGATACACTGAGATGGTAACGCAGAAGTATATAAATGATATAGCATATAAAATTGTAGGATGCGCTATTGAAGTACATAAGCACATTGGACCTGGTCTCTTAGAATCTGTTTATGAAGTTTGTTTGATTGATGAATTGAAATCAGCAGGTTTACAAGTTTCATCACAGATTGTTGTACCAATAATTTATAAAGAAAAACAATTAGGTGGGTCTTTAAAATTGGACCTATTAGTAAATGATCTTGTAATTGTTGAATTAAAATCAGTTGAGATTATTTTGCCTGTATTTAAAGCTCAATTACTTTCGTACTTAAAATTAACAAATAAACCTAAAGGATTACTGATAAATTTTCATTGTGAAAATATTGTTCATGATGGCTTAGTTCCTTTAGTATCGCAGAGCTTTTCATTCTTGCCGCGAGGGTGAATAGAATGAATCTTTTTCTTTTTTAATGATTAAGAAATCAGTTGAAAAAACTTTACTTAGTGTATCTTGGTGTTCTCCGTGCCTTAGTGATGAAAAAATGTGAAATGAAAACGGTCTCTCAAAATGTTGAAAAAACTTAGTGTATCTCAGTGTTCTTAGTGCCTTAGTGGTGAAATAAAAAAAATATTATGAAAACAGGCGTACTACTTATAAATCTTGGAACACCCGACAGCCCAAAAACTTCGGATGTTAGAAAATATTTATCACAATTTTTGAATGATCCTCGTGTGATCGATATCAATCCTATTGGTCGTTTTTTACTGGTGAATGGTATTATTGTGCCATTTCGGGCACCTAAGTCAGCGAAGCTATACCAGCATATCTGGACCAAAGAAGGATCGCCCCTTTTAACAAATAGTGTTAAAGTAAAAACGCTATTACAAAAAGCTTTAGGTGATTCCTTTGCAGTTGAATTGGGGATGCGTTATCAAAGTCCGAGTATGGAATCGGCATTGAACAAACTACGTGAAGCCCAGGTACAAAAGATCATTATGATCCCTTTGTATCCTCAATATGCATCATCAAGCACGGGTTCATCTGTTGAAGAGGCTCTTCGTATTATCGGTAAATGGGAGGTAACTCCGTCCGTTGAAATTATCTCAAAATTTTATGATAATCCCGATTTTATTGATGCTTGCGTGGAGGTTGCAAAAAAATATAATTTTGACGATTACGATTATTTTATTTTCAGTTATCATGGTTTGCCCGAGCGCCACATCTTGAAAGGTTCGGCACACTATGGTGCAAATACTTGTAATCTGGCTAGTTGCTGCGATTCCATTACCAAAGACAATCACTATTGTTACCGTGCCAATTGTTTTGAAACAACACGTCAGTTAGTAAAACGATTAAATATTCCGGAAGGGAAATATGAGAGTACTTTTCAATCACGTTTGAATGATAAATGGATAAAGCCTTACAGCGATAAGGTAGTAGAACAAAAAGCAAAAGAAGGCAAAAAGAAAATGTTAGTTTTTTCACCTGCTTTTGTTTCAGATTGTTTAGAAACTATTTATGAAATAGGAACGGAATACAACGAGATCTTCAAGGAACATGGTGGTGAAAAAATAACCCTCGTGGAAAGTTTAAATGATCATCCCAAATGGATAGAAGCATTGAAGAATATGGTGCTGAGCAGAAAATAAAACAGCCAATAGCAACAGTTTACTGTAAATTTACTTAATACGAAAAAATAAACTTATGAAACCGCGCGTGAGCCTTAAACAAACGCGATGTAGTGTAGCCTGTGTGGAGGAATCGTTTGTTCTTGAATTTTTGTTTCTTTTTTTCAAGAAAAAAGAAAAACACACAGTTTTTGAAATTCTAAATTGAATTATTACTTAATTTAAAATAGAAGCAAATAAAGAAGTTATTACAACTCTTTCAAAATCTCATCACTCATAGGACTTACACCCGCAGAATAAAATTTCACCAACTCTCCTTTTTCATTAATTAAATATTTACAGAAGTTCCAGCTGGGAGCTGTATCATTCCATCCATTTTGATCTTTATGTGTAAGCCATTGGTATAAAGGGTTTTGGTTTGGGCCTTTCACCTCAGATTTTTCAAATAGTTGAAAGGTTACACCAAAATTCCGCTGACAAAAGGTTGCAATTTCTTCATTACTTCCCGGTTCCTGACCACCAAAATTATTTGCAGGAAAGCCAAGTAACACCACTTTATCTTTATGTTTTTCATGTAACTCTTCCAATTCAGTAAATTGTGGAGTGTAGCCGCATTCCGATGCTGTATTTACAACCAATACTTTTTTGCCTTTATAAATAGAAAAGGGAATATCTTTACCTTCAATTGATTTCATCGTAAAATCATAAAATGATTTTGTCGTCATTGGAGCACTTGAATTACTTGGTTTTCCTTTGATATATTTTTTTGAAAAGAGTGATAAGAAAAAGTATTTTATTTTTTTCATTGATAGAATTTAATAATGTTTAATTAAAACTAAAATATGCCGGCCCACAGTCTTCGACAAGCTCAGACTGACAACGCGCGATGTCACACTGAGCTTGTCGAAGTGTATGCGTGGGCATTCTACCCCACAATCCTCAGTTTCGCAAATTTTATTAATAATTGTTTTTGTCCAACACCTTCAAAAAACACAGTAGTTTTATTATTAGGGAAATCGCCATCCATATTTATTACTTTACCTTTTCCAAAACGATCATGCTCTACCTCCATACCCACTTGTAAACTCCTTAAACTTTCGGTATCAAAATCTGAAGTGTTTTTTGAAGCAGAATTAATTTTAACCAGATTTTTTCCAACAACAGGCCGCTGTACAAAGGTCTCTTTAGGTTTAGTGCTATATTGTTTCGGCTTGCTTGAATATTCTTCATTACCAAACAACCGGCTGCTGCTTTCTGTTGGCATGTCTAAATATTTCGCATCCACTTCCTCAATAAACCTGCTTGGTTCACAATAAATTAAATTCCCCCAGCGGTATCGTGTAGTAGAGTAGGAGAGGGTTACACGTTTTTCGGCACGGGTAATGGCAACATAAAATAATCTGCGTTCCTCTTCCAGGTCTGCTCTTTCAGTTAACGACATTTGTGAAGGGAATAAATTCTCTTCCAAACCTACAACATATACATAAGGGAATTCCAGGCCTTTTGCAGCATGTATGGTCATTAAAGAAACTTTATTTCTGTCTTCTTCAGTTTCTGTTTTTTTATCCGCATCGGTCATTAATGCAATATCCCGCATAAACAGATCTAGTGTGGGAGTCGTGCTTGTTATTTCAGCGGTTGGTTCTTCAATGTCAGACTTTTGTTCATCGAAAGAAAATAACAATCCATTAATTGCAGTGTCAATACCTGATTCCTTAAGCTCTTGTTCCTCTGCTTCTTGATTCTTGATTCTTAATTCTTGATTCTCATCCCCCGCATCTTGTTTCTCAGTGGTAATCTCAGCTCCAATATCATTTATATCAATTTCACTTTCAGTAAATTCTTTTAATCCGTTTAGTAATTCCTGAATGTTTTCATGACGGCTAACTCCTTCCGGTGATTTATCAGCATAAAGATCTCTCAGGATGCCGGAATGAACTGCTATGTATTGCCCCAGGTCATACGCACTATGTGTTTGAAGCATTGCAGAAAAACTTTTTATCATCACAGTAAATTCATCCACTTTTGCTTTGGCTCCTGAATTTAAACCAATGTCAAACTCGTTGATATTTTCAATCACCCTCCAAAGGCTTATGTTATGGTCGTTTGCGGCAACAATAATTCTGTCAATAGTAGTATCTCCAATTCCACGTGCAGGATAATTAATGATACGTTTTAAGGATTCTTCATCATTACTATTGATCGCAAGGCGGTAATAAGCCAATAGATCTTTGATCTCTTTACGTTGATAAAACGACAAACCACCAAAAATACGATAAGCAATATTTTGTTTGCGCAGCGCTTCCTCCATAGCACGTGATTGTGCGTTGGTACGGTAAAGAATAGCGAATTCGCGGTTATGAGCCTGCTCATTCATCTTTGTTTCAAAAATGGAACTGGCAACAAAATTTCCTTCGGAATTATCCGATTCTGTTTTCATTACCTTAATAAGCTCGCCTTCTATGTTCTCTGTAAAAACATTTTTTTTGAGTTGTTCTTTATTTTTAGAAATAACAGTATTAGCGGCCCCTACAATGATTTTTGTAGAACGATAATTTTGTTCCAGTTTAAATATATTTAGCTCAGGATAATCTTTTTCGTAATTGAAAATGTTTTGAATATTGGCGCCACGGAATGCGTAAATACTTTGTGCATCATCACCAACTACGCATATATTGCGGTATGCAGCGGCAAGCTGTTTAATGATTACATATTGCGAAAAGTTAGTATCCTGGTACTCATCCACCATGATGTATTTGAACTTATGCTGGTACTTATGTAATACCGCAGGGAAATCACGCAATAAAATATTGGTATTAAATAACAGATCATCAAAATCCATTGCACCTGCTTTGAAACAACGTTGAGCATAGATCTGATAGATAAGGCCCATTTTGGGCTTTGCTGCCTGACGGTCCTCTTCCAAGGCCTGTTTATCATTTTGGTAGGCTTGTGCAGAAATTAAATTATTTTTCGCAGCAGAAATGCGCGACAAAACCATACCGGGTTTATATACCTTATCATCGAGGCCCTGCTCTTTTAAAATTGCTTTTATTAAGCTTTTGGAATTATCAGTATCATAAATGGTGAAATTCTGAGGATAGCCAAGTTTCTCCGCTTCACTGCGTAATATCCGTGAAAACACCGAGTGAAAGGTGCCCATCCAGATGTTTCTTGATTCACTTGTACCTACCACTTTGGCAATACGTTCTTTCATCTCACGCGCTGCCTTATTGGTAAATGTGAGCGATAAAATATTAAAAGGATCGACACCTTTTTTTATAAGGTGGGTGATACGATAAGTAAGTACACGCGTTTTGCCGGAACCCGCACCTGCAATGATCATTACAGGGCCTTCGGTACATTCAACTGCTTTGCGTTGTACAGGGTTTAATTCATCTAAATAATTCTTCGACATGGTAACGTTGATGGGATGTTTTTTAGGTTATTTACAAATTTACTTTTTTTTATGGGATGTTTTTGCGTTTATTGAAATTTATCCGAATAAATATGCTGTATCCCTTATTGTGCAATCTTTTTCGTACCTTTGAGTTGTTATTGTTTCTTGAATTTACAAGACAATAAACATAAAATTTATACTTTTTTTATAAAAAAACTAATGGGAAACGAGCAAAGTAATTCTAAAATTCTTAAAAGTAAATATATACCCACTGCTGAATTTTATAGCCAGATAATAGATAGCTTGCAGGATTATTCAATTTTTACGCTGGATAAAGAGTTGATCATTAACAGCTGGAGTTCCGGTTCAACAAAAATATTTGGTTATGAAGTAGACGAAATTATAGGCGAAC
Organism: Bacteroidia bacterium; assembly: GCA_030654175.1. GTDB lineage: Bacteria > Bacteroidota > Bacteroidia > 2-12-FULL-35-15 > 2-12-FULL-35-15 > 2-12-FULL-35-15. Next base: position 54,092 of record JAURXZ010000048.1, on the reverse strand, counting down.
ATTTCAATATAATATTTACTGACGAAGATATCCAGAATGGTATTCCCCAAAACGAGATCGAAGTAGCATCAAAGGAAGGGAGAGCAACTGATAACAGATGGCATATTTGTAAGGACAAAAGCAAGTTTTATGCGTATGGCCTGGTATTCCCACTCATCGGGATAGATGGAGAGATGTTAGGTTATGTTAAAATTCTAAGAGACTTAACGGAGAGAAAGAAATCGGAAGACGCCATAAAAAAATATGTAAAAGAACTGGAAGATCTTAATACCCACAAAGAGAGCGTTCTTGCTATACTCTCACATGATTTAAGAAGTCCATTAACCGGAATTATTGGAATAACTAACTATTTGAGATCGAATTTTGGAAAGATGGAGCCTGGCAAAGTAAAAGAAATGCTCGACCTCCTTCATAAATCATCAAATGATGAATTAAATATGTTAGACTACCTGGTGGAGTGGGCGAGAATAAAATATGCATCCGAGGTGTTTTCTCCAAAGAAAATTGAACTTTCCCAATACGTTCAGAAGGTTTTTAACACATTGAATGAGACTGCATCTTTAAGTGCAATAAATCTTCATCATGAAATTGGGGAGAATACGAGCGTTTTTGCAGATGGAAAAATGTTGCTTTCTGTTATTCAAAACATTGTCTCTAACGCTATTAAACATACTAAGCCAGGAGGGACAGTATCGATTTCAGCTAAAAGTGTAGAGGATAAAATAGTAATTCAGATAAAAGACACTGGAATTGGAATGTCAAAAGAGATAATGGAGAAACTTTTTACTCCGCAAATGAGCTCACTGTCGGAAGCAAGAAAAGAAGATAAAGGGGCTGGAATTGGATTGTTATTGGTAAAAGGTTTTTTAGAAAAAAATGATGGTGAGATATGGGTAGAAAGTATAGAAGGAGAGGGCTCATCTTTTTATTTTACATTACCCATTGAGAAACCATTAAAGAAAATTGATAGCTCCGACCAAATAGATTTTGATCAAAGTGCTTAAATGAGCTTTGTTAAGCGGGTAGATAATTTCCTGCAAAGAATTTTGAAATTTTGAATCTATGCATTACCTTTAGCATATGCATTGTATAATGAATTAATAATTAATTTTAAGGAATTCAATTTGTAGAGATACTAAAATATTACTTTGTCAAAAAAAGTGCGGAGTCAGCACTATAATCACCGACAACAGCAAAATGAAAACAAATATACTATCAGTAGTTGCTGCAATTATGTTTACCTCCATTAGTCTGCAAGCACAAACACTATCCACATTTGCCGGTTCCGGTGTTAATGGATTTATCGATGGTCCGGCTTTAACCGCTCAGTTTTCGGGACTTGAGCAAATGGTGTATGATAAAAGAGGAAATTTATTAATTTGTGATGCTGCAAATCATCGAATACGGAAAATCGATGCAGCAGGCAATGTGACCACTTTCGCAGGAACCGGGACTTCAGGTTTTGTAAATGGAAATGTGGCAAATGCGCAATTCAACAATCCTTTAGGAATAGCAGTAGATAATTTTAATAATATTTATATTTCTGATAATTCAAATTTCGTAATACGGAAAATTGACAATTTGGGTAAGGTAACAACCTTCGCTGGAAGTGGTGAGAAAGGATTTGTAAATGGAAGTGGTTCAGCAGCACAATTTGATTACCTGAATTATATGTGTTTTGATAACGCAATGAATTTATACGTTGCCGATCCCGGTAATAACATGATCAGAAAGATCGACAGCCAGGGCAATGTAAGCACTTTTGTTGGAAGTGGTAAAACTGGGTTTGTTGATGGAATAGGCGCATCTGCCGACTTATCATTCCCTATTGCAATTGCATACGACAAATTGAATGATGTTTTTTATGTAAGCGATCAGGGCAATTCAGCAATTAGAAAGGTGCTTCCAGATGGTACAATGAGTACTTATGCCGGTACGGGCGTAATAGGTCATTCGGATGGTCCGGGTACAGCTGCTCAATTTTATTTCCCCAAAGGCTTAACTACAGATAATGTTGGGAACGTTTACGTTGCCGGTAGATTTGATTATACGGTGAGGAAAATTGATACGCAAGGAAGCGTTTCTACTGTTGCCGGGATTCCGCATACTTCCGGAAATGTAAATGGTGCATCTGCTGTTGCAAGATTAGGTAAGCCAATTGATGTTATAATGAGTTTGGATGGAAATCTATTAGTATCTGATTGGGTGAACAGGGTAATTAGAAAAATTGAGCTGCCTGTTGTAGCTTCTGTAAACAGTAAACCACAGCAAGAAATTGGCATACAGGTTTCTCCTAATCCTTTTAGCACTTCTACAACAATTAAAATAAATGGAAATAAAGGAAAAGAGAAAATAAATTTTTTGATGTATGATCTAACCGGAAAAGAAATAGAAGTAAAAAGCGCTGTTTCTGCTCAGCAAATAGTTATTGAAAGAGGAGATCTACCAAATGGTATTTATTTTTATAAGATCTCCCAAAACAATAATATCATTGGTACTGGTAAGCTTATAGTTGAATAGAGCAGCGAATTAACTCAAATTAAAAATAATTCAAAAACGAAGTCTTTAGAAGGCTTCGTTTTTTTGTTTTATAGCAATCCTCAAAGAACTGTAATAACTTGGGTTCGATTAATAAAACAATAAAAATCAAGGCTAAAGCCCAATAAAATAAACACATTTCAGTCACGGTCTGAAGACCGTGGTTATAAAAAACGATGCCTAAGCTAATCAAATAGCAATTACCATTTAGGCGGGAATAATAACCACGTCTTTTAAGACGTGGGTTTAACCAAAGAACCCATTATTATAAGGCTTTAGCCATGAATGTTAATCGAACTCAGGAGAATTTTCATCGATTCAGCTCGAAATGAAATTGCTCAGGATAATTTGCGTTAGGGATTGCAGCGTAAATCCTTTTCTGTTTAGAAAAGATTGAAGCGGAAAGCCCGCCCCTTTCTTGTTTAAGAAAGGGGAACGCCCAAATAAACTTGTTGAACCGAAAACACAATAAATCAGGCATATTATTTTATTATAGTATCTAAATGCGTCAACAGATTTTAGTATTAACTATTTATTGTTAATATGTTTAAAATCAAATAGTTAAAGCTGTGTTTAGTGCTGTTGTTTTAACAAGAATTACGACATTACTATCATATTCCCAAAAAGTTAACAATTAGCTAACAAAACAATAATTTTAACTTCGGTAATGCTGGTAAAAAAGGAGTAAATTTGCCACCGGAAAAAACGTATAGATTAACACATTCAAAATATTAACTTTAAAGAGAAGTTTTAATATGGTTGTTAAAATTAGAAAAGTTCTACTTCTCCTTACTCTTCTTATTACGCTCCTTCCTTTTTCCAAAGCCCAATTAATTATTAATGAAGTTTCGCAAGGTCCTACTGGTTCAAAGGAATTCGTAGAACTATTGGTTGTTGGTACAGCAACCTGCAGTTCGATCCCTTGTATGGATCTGAGAGGGTATTATATTGATGATAATAACGGAAACCACGCAACAGGTGTGGGAACAGGAATTGCCCAGGGTTCTATCCGTTTTAAAAGCACTGCTTTTTGGTCATGTATCCCAATTGGAACTCTTATTGTTATTTATAATGATGCCGATATCAATGCCAGTATTCCTTCGGATGATATTTCAATGTCGGATGGCAATTGCAAATTAGTTTTTCCGATTAGTAATTGTACTCTTTTAGAGGAAAATGTATCCTTACCAAGTACTACTACTGCAACGTATCCAACTACAGGTTTCAGTGCCTGTGGCAGTTGGGGGAGTCTTGCAATGGCCAATGGGGATGATTCTTTTCAAACGATAAGTCCTTCTGGGAATGAGGTTTTCTCAGTCAGTTGGGGAAACAACACAACAAACTCAGATATTTATTTTAGTGGACCCTCTAGTGCTATGGTTGCTTATATGACCAATTCGGTTAATAATGTTCCAAGTAATCAGGCGAATTGGGCAAGAGTTTCAACTTCAGGAAATCAAACTCCGGGCTCAGCCAATAACGCTGCAAATGCGGCATGGATAAGCGCTATGAATAATTCTTGTACAGCATTAACCCCATTAGTACTTAATTCAAGTTCAATAGATCCAAGCTGTACATGTGATGGAACAGCCACGGTAGTGGCATCAGGAGCGAATGCTCCGTATACTTATTCATGGGCACCTTCAGGTGGCACCGCTGCAACCGCTTCCGGACTTTGTGCCGGGACTTATACTGTTACAGTAACAAGCTCTAATGGCTGCACACAAACAGCAACAGAAACACTTGTTGCAAGTTCAGGGCTCACTGTTACGGTGAATTCACAAACTATTTGTGCAGGACAAAATGCGATCCTGACTGCGAGTGGTGGTACAACTTATTCGTGGTCAACAGGCGCTACAGCAAGTTCAATAACAAAATCACCAACAACCACAACATCATATACCGTTACAGGTACCAGTGGAGGCTGCTCCGGTACTGCTATTGCTACAGTCACTGTTAGCGGTCCTTTGGCCATTACAGTAAACTCCGAAACAATTTGTACCGGACAGTCTGCAACATTGACCGCAAGTGGTGGTACAACATATTTATGGTCAACGGGTGCTACATCAAATTCAATAACAGAATCTCCTGCTACCACAACTTCATATACTATAACGGGTACTAGCGGAGGATGCTCCGGTACTGCTGTTGCAACTGTCACTGTGGGAGCGGCTTTAGCAATTACTGTAAATTCCGAAACAATTTGTACCGGACAATCAGCAACATTAACTGCTGCTGGTGGTACAACTTACCTGTGGTCAAATGGCTCTACGGCAAGTTCAATAACAGAATCTCCATCTGCTACAACTTCATACACTGTAACAGGAACCAGCGGAGGGTGCTCCGGTACTGCTGTTGCTACTATCACTGTAGGTAGCGCTTTGGCTGTTACAGTAAACTCCGAAACAATTTGTGCAGGACAATCAGCCGCATTAAGTGCTTTTGGTGGAACAACTTATCTATGGTCAACAGGTGCCACTACATTTTCAATAACAGAATCTCCTGCTACCACAACAACATATACGGTAACAGGAACCAGCGGAGGCTGTTCCGGTACTGCTGTTGCTACTGTTACTGTGGGAGGGGCTTTGCCGATTATTGTAAACTCAGAAACAATTTGTACCGGACAATCCGCAACATTAAGTGCTACAGGCGGTACATCTTATTTATGGTCAACTGGTGCTACTGCAAATTCAATAACAGAGTCTCCATCTGCTACAACTTCATACACTGTAACATGGACTAGTGGTGGATGCTCTGGTACTGCTGTTGCTACTGTTACGGTAGGAGGGGCGCTGGCGATCACAGTAAATTCCGAAACAATTTGTACCGGACAATCAGCAACATTAAGTGCTTCCGGTGGTACAACCTATCTGTGGTCAACAGGCGCTGCAACAAATTCAATAACGGAATCTCCCACCGCTACAACTTCATATACAGTTACAGGAACCAGCGGAGGATGCTCCGGTACTGCTGTTGCTACTATTACAGTTGGAAATAACTTAGCCATTACAGTAAATTCAACCAGTATTTGTGCCGGACAGACAGCAACATTAACTGTTTCCGGAGCAACTACTTATTTGTGGTCGACTGGTTCTACGGATAATTCAATAACAGATACTCCATTAACCACAACTTCATATACCGTTACAGGTACTAGTGGTGGGTGTTCCGGCAACACCATTGCTATTGTTACCGTTGGCGATGCTTTGGCAATCAGCGTAAATTCTGCAACTATTTGTTCAGGTGAAACAGCAACACTCTCTGCTTCAGGTGCTGTAACGTATCTATGGTCAAACGGATCAGATACAGATCTCATAACGGATACTCCAACAACCACAACTTCCTATACAGTTACGGGTACAAGCGGTGGTTGCTTAGGTTCAGCAATTGCTACAGTAACGGTAAATGCCTTACCCGAAATAGTATTTAATGCAGATATTATTTCAGGTTGCGAACCGTTTTGTGTAACATTTACAGATGCATCAAATTCAATAGGCAGTAATATTACAAGCTGGAATTGGGATTTTGGTGATGGTGGAATATCAGTTGATCAGCATCCACAGCATTGTTTCGACATACAAGGGCAGTATTCTATTACGTTAGCAATTGCTACCTCAAATGGTTGCAGTGCAACCTTTACAAATGTTAATTTGATCACCCTGGATCCTTTTCCTGTTGCACAGTTTACGGCACCGCTTTCTGTTGGTATTCTTGAAGCAAATATTTCTTTTACTGATAATTCGACCGGAGCAAGTTCATGGAGTTGGGATTTTGGTGATGCTCAGGATACGTTGAATAATGCAAGCAGCTTAACTGATCCATCACATGCATACGCTGAAGCAGGCACCTATTGTGTAACACTAGCGATCAGTAATAATGCAGGATGCGTGGATACTAATCAATTGTGTTTTGTTATTAATCCCGAAATTACTTTTTACATACCAAATTCCTTCTCTCCAAATGGGGATGGTATCAATGATGAATTTTATGTTAAAGGAGAAAATATTTTTGAATTTGAAATGTCTATCTACGATCGCTGGGGAGATAGGATATTTGCTACCAAAGACATTAATGAGCGTTGGAATGGTAAGGCAAACAAAGGAACTAAAATTGCTCTTCAGGATGTTTACGTATATGTTGTAACATTTACAGATAACAAGAATGAAAGTTATCACTATACCGGGAACGTTACAATTGTGAGGTAAGGCAGTTTTTTTAACTCACATTTAATAGTAAATTTTTAAAAAGAGTAAACGTAGGAAACGGATAGATTTTTTAGCTAAAAAGGAAAAAGCTATATAAACCATTGCTTTCGGAGCTGTTTGTTTTTCTATCTTTCTATGTGGTTAATTTTCGAACTGCTCATTTTAATTATTTCCTTCGCAATACCCTCAATATTCAAAGCATCAAAAGGGCAAATGACAACGGTTTTAGGCTCACGTTTATTTTTGCCATAATCATACGTTTTATCATAATATTTTAAACATATTTCAAAGGCTGCTTTTGTATCTCCTGTATCAATTGCTTCAAGTGCAGTTTTGGTTTCCAGTCCCCCAAGTTTTTTTGTGATCCGTGAGATAGCATTTTTTAGATCTTCAGAATCAAATTTTCCATATTCCTCATTTAAATAGTTGAGTCGTAACTCAAATGGAATGTCAAGAAAAAAAGTACGGCTGCCCCTCATTTTTTCATAAAACAATTTTGGAATGGCCCTGCTACCAATCATACCACTTTCATCTTCTAACCAAACTGTTTTATTTTTATCGGTTTTATGGAGATGGGAAAATAATTCATTCTCAAACATTTCCTGCGAAGGCTGAGGCTTTTCACCTAATGCGCCAAAGGATGATCCCTTATGATGCGCCAATGCTTCCAGATCAATAACCTGTTCCCCCAGCTTAATAAATTCCTTTAAAATTAATGTTTTCGCGGATCCTGTTCTGCCTCCTAAAATTAAAATTTCTCTTTCATCATTATAACTTTCAAGCACCGCTTTTCGAAATGATTTGTATCCTCCGCGAAGAAGATACACTTTATGGCCATATAACTCCAATAGCCATGCTACACTGGCACTTCGCATACCACCGCGCCAGCAATGCACAATAAATGTATTTCCGCTGTTTATTTTTTTTGCAGCATCTGCCAGTTCCTTCATTTTTGGCCCGAAAAACGTTAAGCCTTTATTAACAGCGCTTTCGCGACTGACCTGTTTATAGGCGGTTCCAACTATAGCGCGTTCTTCATCTGAAAATAAAGGCAACGTATGTGCCCCGGGAATATGTCCGTATTCAAATTCCCCCGGACTACGAACATCCAGTACCGGATGTAGTTTCGATAATTCTAAAAACTCTTGTATGTTAATGGCTATTGGCAAAATGATCAGATGGATTACAAAAATGTTACTCGGGCATATTAATTTATTTCGATTCTACTTTCACCATTCCTGCAATTTCAATTGCACGCTGTTTTACTGCATCCACATTGCTTCCCACTTTGTCGTATGTTAATGCTACAGCCATCCTGCGGTAGGGTCTTGTAACAGGTTTTCCAAAAACACGGATGTCACTTAGTTTATTATTCATCGCATTTTCAATTCCTGTATAGGATGGAAGTGTTCCTTCTTTATCTGCCAATATAACCGCACTGGCGCCAACACGTTCTAATGTTATTTCAGGGATTGGCAACCCTAAAACCGCACGGGCATGCAATTCAAATTCAGAAAAATTTTGTGTGCCTGCAAGCGTCACCATACCTGTATCGTGCGGACGGGGTGATAATTCAGAAAAATAAACCCCGTCATCTGCAAGGAAAAATTCGACTCCCCATAAGCCTTCACCGGTTAATGCTTTGGTAACTTTATCGGCCATTGTTTGTGCTTCTTTTAAATGTGCAGGATCTATTTCTGCAGGTTGCCAGCTTTCCTGGTAATCTCCACGCTCTTGCCTGTGGCCGATTGGCGGACAAAATAATGTATTTCCGTTTTTTTGCGTTACCGTTAACAATGTGATTTCCGAATTGAATTTTACAAATGCTTCAGCAATTATTTCTGTATGATCGCCACGTTTGCCTGATTGGGCGTAATCCCAGGCTTTTTGAATATCACCTTCTGTTTTAATTACTGATTGTCCTTTTCCGGATGAGCTCATCAATGGCTTAACAACGCAGGGCATTCCAACAACCTTTACAGCGGAGATTAATTCTTCCAGGCTATTTGCATATTCATATTTAGCGGTTTTTAATCCTAATTCTTTTGCCGCCAGGTCACGTATCGCTTTACGGTTCATCGTAAAGTTTGCGGCTCTTGCACTGGGTACTACTTTTATACCTTGTTTTTCATAATCATAAAAGCGCTCTGTTCGGATAGCTTCTATTTCCGGAACAATAATATCGGGCTTGTGTTTAGCAACAACTCTATCCAGTTCATTCCCATCCAGCATATTGATTATTTCGCGTTCATCGGCTACTTGTTGCGCGGGTGCATCATTATACGAATCAACAGCCACAACATATTGTCCCAAACGTTTTACAGCAATTACAAATTCTTTCCCCAGTTCACCTGAACCAAGCAGCATTATTTTTTTCATGTCTTTCATTTTAAAACTATCACAAATTAAGGTAAAATTTCTATACTTTTGCTTTACTCAAATACTAAGTTAAGTTAAAAGGTCCTAAAGTTTTAAATTCAAAAGAAAAGCGGTAACTTTTTTTGACTTTTAACTTCTTTCTCTTTTGACTTTTTTATAAATCTAACATCTAATATTTATATAGTTATGTACGGAAATTTTAAAGATCATTTGCAGACAGAATTAAACACTATTGAAGAGGCAGGCCTTTTTAAACGCGAACGTGTTATAACTACAGAACAGGGTGCAGTGGTGAAGGTAAACGGAAAAGAAGTGATTGTTTTTTGTTCTAACAATTATCTTGGTTTATCCTCTCATCCCAAAGTAATTGAAGCCGCTCATAAAACACTGGATAGGCATGGCTATGGTATGAGCAGCGTTCGTTTTATATGTGGAACACAGGATATTCACAAAGAGCTGGAAGCAAAGCTTGCCAAGTTTGTTGGGCAGGAAGATACTATTTTATACGCAGCCTGTTTTGATGCAAATGGCGGGGTATTCGAGCCTTTGCTTGGTGAAGAGGATGCAATTATCTCTGATGAATTAAATCATGCTTCCATTATTGATGGGGTTCGTTTATGTAAAGCACAACGCTATCGTTACAAAAATTGCAACATGGAAGATCTGGAAGAACAGCTGAAGGCCGCTCAAAAACAGCGTTTCCGGTTAATTGTTACGGATGGTGTTTTTTCAATGGACGGTTTTGTTGCCCCGTTGGATAAGATCTGTGATCTGGCCGATAAATACAATGCAATGGTGATGGTAGATGAAAGCCATGCTAGTGGCTTTATTGGAAAAACAGGAAGAGGAACCATTGAGTTGAAAAATGTAATGCACCGTGTGGATATAGTTACAGGTACATTGGGGAAAGCACTTGGTGGCGCTATGGGGGGCTTTACATCCGCTAAAAAAGAAATAGTGGAGATGTTACGTCAACGATCCCGCCCTTATTTATTCAGCAATTCCCTGGCTCCTCATATTGTAGGTGCTTCTATTGCCGTGTTGGATATGTTAAGTGAAACTACTGCTTTGCGCGATAAATTAGAATCGAACGTAAACTATTTTAAACAAGGAATTAAAAAAGTAGGACTGGAAATTAAAGATGGCGATTCAGCTATTGTTCCCGTAATGCTGTATGATGCAAAATTAGCACAGGAATTCGCTTCTAAATTATTAGAGGAAGGGATCTATGTTACCGGTTTCTTTTATCCTGTTGTTGCAAAAGGGCAGGCACGTATTCGTGTTCAACTTTCTGCTGCGCACGAAAAAGAACATATTGATAAAGCATTAATAGCCTTTGAAAAAGTGGGTAGAATGCTAGGTGTGATAAAAAAATAATTTCAGATTGAAAGCCTGTTAAATTTTATTCAAAACCGTTTCTAGCTTTCACACCGTTTCTTCATTGAGTTTGTTCTGAGCAGAGTTGAATGGCCTGAAATGACTGTGCGCATGGTTATTTCGAGCGGAGTCGCGAAAGATGCGTTGGCATTATTCAGCAATATTGTTATTCTTGAGTTAAAATTTAAACAGGCTCTAAAAAATTTCACGAAGATCCTTCCGGAATCCTGAATTCTTAAAAACGTTGTACATTAAATTTTTCAAAAAAAGAGCACAGTGCATCCTGTTATGAACAGTGCAGTAAAAACAAAAAAAGACAGTACGCACCATGTGCAAAATGCTTTCAGCACAAACGCTTGTATATAGAGGAAATAAGTTGAAAATAGAAACCCCGCAGCTATAACAATAAAGGCCGGGACAAAAGAAAGTGTCCCGTTTGAATACATCAACGTAAATAGAAGAATTAATGTGAGCATCAAAAGGCCCAGGTAAGAATTAGGAATACCAAAAGTTCGGCTATAATTGCTTTTTTGCACCTTTTCACACCATTCTTTTGGAAAGAAAAAACAAGCTACCATTTTATGCGTGAAAGTATGATATGATAAATAAATTGTATTTAGAATTCCAATACTAATAATTACGATCAGCAATTTTAATGTTGAGTCCATAATGATTTGATTTTAATAAAAGTAATTTTTTTGCTTTCTTATTTTGTTTTGATCTAAAATGCTTGTATTTAAAGGGTTTTACAATGTATATTGCATTGCAAATGTTATTTTTTTTGCAGCGGGATCATATATTTCAAAGGTCAGACCGGGTTTCAATTTTTTCTCCTCTATAATTTTTGAAAATACCGGATAAGCTTTCATTGGTCCGATCATATACGACATCATGTTTTTTAAAGGAAATTCGATAACTAATGACATTGCTTTGGGAATTGAATCAATTTTTAATCCTTTCGACTGTATATCACTTTTCCTGTTAAAATCTTTTTCGTCAAGAATGTTTCCAACTAAACTGCGACACTTCTCCTTAGGAGTCGTTTTTGGATCGTCATAATAAATGCCAAATCCTTTGGTGGAAATTATTCCGAGTTCCTTCATTCTGGTATCTACATCACTTATATGTTGCCCTACTTTCGAATATGGACCGATAACTTCCTTTCCAACAACTGTATATCCGCCTTCTTCTTTTTCTTCTGCTTTAACACTTCCAAATGTGCCCATATACCATAAGAAACCAATGGCAGCAACTAACAGTATTGTAATTATCATAAAAGTTTTTTTTAGAGTTTTCATTTATTAAAATTAAATCATGATTTAAATACCCAAATCAATAATGTGAATCGTCAAGGTTAAATTCTTGTATCATTAAATAGAAAGCACAAAAAAATGTGCCATTATAGATTGGGCCTGTTTAAATTTTATTCAAAACAATTTCCAGCCTACCCCACGATTTCTCGACTGAGCCTGTCCTGAGCTGAGTCCGAGGGCTCGAAACGATAGTGCGCATTGTCATTTCAAACGGAGTCGATGAAAGTACGTTAGCTTCAATAAGCAATATTGTTATTCATTTAAATAAAATTTAAATGGCCTCTATTATAACTCCGGAAAAGGAGTATTCGTTTTATCCCACTTTGAGGTTAATTTTTCGCAATGATGATTCAGAAAGATTATTATTTCGAGAATCTAGGGAATAATACAAAAAAATAGAAATTAGGAAGGAAGATTAAAAAAAAACTTGCAACATTAAAAAAAACAAAAAAGCCGACTCTTCAAAGAAGAATCGGCTTTTGTTAGTATTAAATAGAAGGTTAGTTTTCACCAATGCCGTTATATTTATCCACCAGCGTTAATATTTCTTTAGTGTCAAACGGTTTTAAAAAAGCGCCAATGATGTTCACTCCTTTATATTCCTTTTCTTTCATTTTTTGTTTGTCGGTACCTATGCAAATGGCTGAAAGCCACGGACGGTTTAGGATTTTCTCTATTTGTTCCTGATTATAGGAACATTCTTTGTCGGTATCTATAATTATTATATTTGCCGAGACGCTGTCCTCAAAAGTTTCTATATCAACTATAGAGTGAGACTGAAAAACAGAGTAACCATTTTTTTCTAACTGCAATTGAAGTTCGAGCCCAATGATACGCTCCGGCTCAATTATAAATATTTTACATTCCTTTTTCATGCTTTTGTGTTTAGTTTCCTCTGTTCGACATTTTTTGCCGACTCCGAAATATATTTTGTAAGTCGTTTCGTAACGTTATAAGCTAAAGAGTTCTTAATACCTGGTGTTTGAGAGTTAATTTTTAAAATGGCAGTGATAATTATTTCATCTTTTTGCCTTCTTTTCTATTTCAAGATTTTTTACTTTATGGTTATCAAATTGTAAATTTCTTTTTCAAGATTTTCACTTTTTGCCTTTTCATTGATCTTGCTTTTGTCTTTATTTGCATCCTCAGGCATTTTCACATCTTCCAATTTTTTAACTTCCACCGAAGTGGTTTTTTTATTTTCCGTTGATTTGGTTTTGTTCTCTTGTGCACTAAATGCATAAGAAAAGAATAAGACAATAAGGAATATTAGTTTTTTCATTTTTTTTAGAGTAAATTAAAATTTATAAGATAGTCCAGTTTGAAACCTTCCTTTAAATTGAGAGTCTGAACCGATGCACCGGGGGCATATTATTTATTAATTCAGTTAAAATTTCCGGAATTTTTTCGAATTCAGTCGATTTGTCCAGGAAATATTTTGCACCAAGTTCCATAGCCTTTTCGCGATATGGCATTGATGATAAATTAGAGAACATTATTACTACAATAGCAGGATGATTCTTGCTTAAATATTTTAAAAATTCAAAACCGCTTTCTTCTCTCAATTGGATATCAAGAATAACTACATTCGGATTTTTTTTATCAATCTGGAGACATGCATCATGTAAGGAAAGTGCATGCCCCGCCCACAATATGTTTTTTGTTTCAAGGAGAAGAGTCTTGATGCTTTTGTAAACAATTTCTGAATCATCAACAGAAAAAACTGTAAGTGTTTGTTCAATAGGGACCATAGTACTTTAATTAGTACCTCAAAGTAACGGAAGGAAAATAAATGATAAATTAGTGGAAAGCGTTAAAAGCTTGTAATGGTTTGTACTACAATTGTATCAAGCCATTGTCTAAGGCATAGCGCATAAGCTCTGCATTGTTGGCCAGGTTGAGCTTCTCGAGGATTCGAGCACGGTACGTACTAATGGTGTTTACACTCAATGAAATTTCATCGGCAATAATACCAACGGTTTTGCCGGAAGCAATTAACTGCAGCACCTGCAGTTCACGGTCTGACAGAAGGTCGCTTAATGGTTTTTCGGAAGAACTTTCAAACCTTTCTGCCATTTTTTCGGCCAGCGAAGCACTAATATACTTTTTGCCGGATATTACCTTATGAAAGGCTGTGATCAGCTCTTCTGTGGCACTGTCTTTATTCAGGAAGCCTGATGCTCCTGCTTTTAAAACTCTTACTGCATATTGTTCTTCAGGATGCATACTTATTACCAGTATGGGGGCCTTAATGCCGAAATCACGTATTTGCTTTAGCGTTTCAAGGCCATTACGGCCGGGCATGGAAATATCAATTAAGATAGCGTCAAAAATCCCGATTTTTACTTTTTCGAGAACCTCCGGGCTATTTGCTGCTTCCAGTATTTCTGAATGCGGAAACTCTTCCCGGATCAGTTGAGCTAATCCTTTCCGAACAATGGCATGGTCATCTGCAATTAAAACTCTCATATTTATATGGGTATTTTTACGGTAACAATGGTACCACCATTCAGGTGTTTTTCTATTGTAAATGTGCCACCAAGATAAGTAGCCCGCTCGTTCATTCCTAATAAACCCAATGAAGACCGATTGTTTTTTCGTTCATCTGTAATACCTATACCATTATCAATGATCAACAGCACGAGGTTATTTTCTTGAATAAAAATTTTTACATCTACTTCATTTGCCTCTGAGTGCCTTGTAATATTGGTAAGTGATTCCTGAAAGATCCTGAAAACTGCGGTATTAATATCTTTAGAAAAATTTTGGTCCTCCAGTTTTGATTCAAGGTTAGTTTTTATTCCGGTGCGTTCTTCATATTCTTTTGCATGCCACTCAATAGCGGCTTCCAGGCCAAGATCGTCAAGCACACTTGGCCGAAGCTCCTTTGCTATTCTGCGCACTGAAACAACAGCTGTATTGACCATCTCGATCATATCGTTTGTCCTTTCTGTCACCAAAGTTAAATGGAGTTCTTTTTCATTTTTGTTTTTTAATGCTGTTAAAGCAAATTTCAACCCGGTAAGTTGCTGCCCCAGGTCGTCATGGATCTCGCGGGCAATATGTGTACGCTCTTCTTCACGGATATTTTGTAAGTGTCCCGAAAGGTTTCTTAATTGTTCATTCATGGCCAGAATTTCAGTTTCCGCCATTTTTTGCTCTGTTATATCATGCACGACTCCGAGCAATTGAATACATTCCCCTTCTTCATTAAAAACAGGACTCATGTATACCATCCCGGTTTTAACACCAGTAGGGTAAGACGTGGTTTCTTCCCATTCAACAATTTGTTTTTTTCGTACTACTTTAGCATAATTTTTTAATACAATCTGAAGAGAAGGTTCAGGTATTATTTCATCAATATATTTATTCAACACCTGTTCATTGCTTAATCCGGTTGAACGGATGAATGATTTGTTTATGGAGATGATTTTATACCGGCCTTCCGGTAATACATCAATTAAAAACAGGGAATCCGACACCGAATCATAGATCAACTGCAATTGCTCCTGACTTGCTTTGATCTTTTCTTCAGCTTGTTTTTTTTCAGTTATATCCTTAAAGTAAATAGATAATCCGCTTGGAGAAGGGTAAATATTATTCTCAAACCATTTATTGTAAGGCGGATAATATTCTTCAATCTGAACATACTTCTGCTCTCTCATCGCTTTTTCATAGGCTATTTGGAAAGGTTGTCCAATACCCTCCGGAAATTCTGTCCGGATATTTTTACCAACCATTTTTTTAGGGTCACGGTCAAAAAGTTCCCCGGCTTTTTGATTCATATAGGTATAGCGCCAATTAGTATCCAAAGAAACAAAAGCATCAGAGATCCTGGCAAGCGTGGTAGAGAAATTGTTTTCACTATCCTGCAGCTGTTGTGTTTTTTCATTAACCAATTTACTTAATATGTATGGTTGACGCATAAAATACCAGGTAAATCTACCTCCTGTTATTGCCAATAAAACCCCTAAAAGAACAAAGGCTAATGATAAATTTAAGGTATCATTATTTCGGTGTTTAACATATAAATTCCATTCGCCATCAGGGACCTGCAACACCTCAAAATGCCCTTTATTAAATTTTTCAGCATTCGGTAAAAAGAATTCTTCCTTGTTTGTATTGGGATTGATTTTTGACAACTGAAATTCGTAATCTTTATTTTCATTATTTTCAATGCCCGCAGCTTGTAATAGTGTAGGGAGTTTAATTATTACTGCCGCAAAACCCCAAAATTCATTTTCCTTAAAAATCGGCTGTCTGCCAACAACTCCCATTCCACCCTGCTTCAATTCAAATGGTCCGGAAAAAAATAATTTATTTTTTTCTATTGCTTTCAAGGCTTCTTTGTTTGTGGTAGTATCTTGTAAAATGTTATAACCAATTACTGATTCATTACCACGCAAGGGATAAACCTTAATTATTTCCCCTCCTTTCACAAGTTGTATTGCATCAATGAATTTACTGGTTTCAAGAAGATTCTTTGCTATTGCATCAAAGTCCTCGGGATCTCCGTATCTTTCAACAATAAAGGCCAGTGTTTTCGTAGCTGCAAAGCTATAATTGAGGGAAGTGCGCAAACGCTCTTTTGCTGCGCTTGCCACATTGGATATTTCTCGCTGTTGTGCAGCAGAGTTAATAAGATACCGTTGATAAGAGAGATACTGTGTTATCACAAGTAAAGCAACAAACACCAAAAATCCGGCTAAAGCAGGCTTTTTTGTTGAACTTAAAGTTTTTGTTGTGCTCATACTGAATTATTTTGAGGTACTTAATATGGTTTCTCCCATATCAAACATACGGATCTTATAGTGACAACATTGAAAGATTCTTTCAGGTAAATTTAAAGCAAGTTTCGGATTTACCCTACAACTTCGTAAATTAAATGGGTTTTCGAAGGGGGGAAAAGAAAAACGGCAACAGAAATTTTCTGTTGCCGTCATCTTCAGTAGCGGGGACCGGACTCGAACCGATGACCTTTGGGTTATGAGCCCAACGAGCTACCAACTGCTCCACCCCGCAATATATCTTTATTAATATATAACGTCTATTTTAACTTTTTATTACTTTTTAATCACCCCTTAAACACTAAATCATAGAATAAATACAGCTCTATGTCGTTTCTTTTGGGAGTGCAAAGATATATTTTGTTTCTTTGTACTCCAAATAAATTTTATTAACATTTTATTAAATGGTGCATAAGGCTGGTTTTGTGAATATTATAGGAAGTCCCAATGTGGGTAAATCTACACTTATGAACGTTTTAGTGGGCGAACGCCTGTCAATTATTACGTCAAAAGCACAAACTACCCGCCACCGGATCATGGGAATTGTGAATGGTGAGGATTTTCAAATTGTTTATTCTGATACCCCTGGGGTATTAAAGCCCAATTATAAGTTGCAGGCATCCATGATGGATTTTGTATATACTGCAATTACTGATGCCGATATAATGCTTTTTGTTACCGATATTTTTGAAGATATTAAAATTGAAGAGCAGGTTCTTCATAAAATAAAAAATGCGAAGGTGCCTGTGCTATTGCTTGTAAACAAAATTGACCTGGCTGTTCAGGATCAGTTAGAAACAAAGGTGCAGTACTGGAAAACAGAGGTTCCGAATGCGGAAGTAATACCTGTTTCGGCACTTGAAAAATTTAATGTAAGCTATATATTTGATCGCATACTGGCCCTTTTGCCTGAAGGGCCTGGGTTTTACGCCAAAGATCAGTTAACGGATAAACCTGAAAAGTTCTTTATTTCTGAGATCATTCGTGAAAAAATATTGATGAACTATAAAAAGGAGATTCCTTATTCGGTGGAGGTGGTTATAGAATCATTTAAAGAAGAAGAAAAAATAGTAAAGATACGTGCCGAAATATTAGTGATACGTGATTCACAAAAAGGTATTATCATCGGACATCAAGGGAAAGCGCTTAAAAAAGTAGGTACTGACGCTCGTAAGGATATGGAAACCTTTTTGCAAAAACAGGTGTTCCTTGAACTATTCGTAAAAGTAAATAAAGACTGGCGTGATAGTGATAATCAACTAAAGCGTTTTGGCTACTCTAGTTAATGTGCTGATGTGCTGATTTTCAAATTGTTAGATTTAAACTTTTCGATGTCACGATAAAAGGCTTTAGGTTTCAAATGTTTGCGTGAGGGATTGCAGCGAAAATCCTTCTCCGGTTTTTTTTATCGGAGAAGATTGTAGCGGAAAGCCCGGCCCGAAGGGCGCGCCCCAATAATTATAATAGAAATTTTTAAATTAAAATGGCAAATATAGTAGCAATAGTAGGACGTCCGAATGTAGGGAAATCGACAATTTTTAATCGTTTAACGGAAAGCAGAAAAGCGATAGTTGATGCGGAATCAGGGGTGACACGCGACAGGCATTACGGGAAATCGGAATGGAATGGATTAGAATTTTCTGTGATAGATACAGGAGGGTACGTAAAAGGGTCGGATGATATCTTTGAAGGTGAAATTCGTAAGCAGGTGAAATTAGCCATTGAAGAGGCAAATGTTATCTTGTTTGTGCTTGATGTTTCGGAAGGTATCACCGAAGATGATAAGGTAGTGGCTGATATTTTAAGAAGAGGTAAAAAGAAAGTATTTGTTGTTTCTAATAAGGTTGATAATTTTGTTAGACAAGGTATGTCGGGCGAGTTTTATTCATTAGGACTGGGTGAACCGTATAACATTTCTGCTATAAGCGGAAGTGGAACAGGTGAACTTTTAGATGAAGTGGTAAAAGTACTTGACGCTGATTTTAAAGAGGTAGAATTAAACATTCCTAAGTTTGCTATTGTTGGCCGTCCAAATGTTGGCAAATCATCATTTATTAATGCGCTGCTTGGTAAAGAACGTAATATTGTTACTGACATTGCAGGTACCACAAGGGATTCTATAAATACGCGGTATACCGCCTTCGGTCATGATTTCTTATTAATTGATACTGCCGGGATCCGTAAAAAGTCAAAAGTAGAGGAAGATCTGGAATTTTATTCGGTAATGCGCTCTATTCGTGCTATTGAAGATTGCGATGTGATCTTACTTTTAATTGATGCAACATTAGGTTTGGAAGCTCAGGATATTAACATTTTCCGTTTGGCCGAAACTAACCGTAAGGGAATTGTAATAGTGGTAAATAAATGGGATTTGGTTGAAAAAACAACCAACTCCACCAAAGAATACGAAGAAAAAATTCGGGAGAAATTAGCCCCTTTCCGTGATGTGCCAATTATATTTACCTCCGCAATAACCAAACAACGTGTTTTAAAAGCCGTGGAAATTGCCGAAGAGGTATGTGCTAATCGCGTTCAAACAATTAAAACCCGTCACCTAAATGATGTGATGTTGCCAATTGTTGAAAACCAGCCACCTGCAGCAATTAAAGGAAAGCATGTGAAAATTAAATTTATTAATCAGTTGCCAACACATGCTCCTACTTTCGCATTTTATTGCAATCTTCCCCAATATGTGACCGAAGCCTATATTCGTTTTCTTGAAAACAGGATGCGTGAGCAATTTAATTTGGCGGGTGTTCCTATTCAGATTTTTATGAGAAAGAAATAAAATTCCTATTCTTTTTGTAGGCTTTTTATGTTCATTTTTCTGAGGACTAAAATTGAAAATATCCATAAGAAATCTGTTTTTATTTCATTAAATTAATTTATTTGTAAAATTTATTTGCAATTAGAGTAGATTGTTTGATGTATTTTATAGATATTTGGATCTTTTTTTTAGGTTCTTGGGTTTTGATGTTTTTTGAATAAAAAAGCAATTTTGTTCAAAGCATTTTAAACTGCACTATTTGTAAATAAAATTAATAAAGTTTACCTTTTTTTACGTTGAAAAGAAGCAATTGTTGAGAGATAAAAAGCTCAGTTACAATGGCAAAGGTTTTGAAAATATATTTTTATAAAATGCAGAAATAAAAGCAGTAATTGTTTGTTTAATTAAACTTATGTATATATTTGCGTAATTAATTATTCAGGATTACAGGCTTCATTAATTAAAAAAGCATTTTATGGTGTTAGATATATATGGTTTCTACGATAAAATGGAGCAAAATAATATTATGCTCTCTTTTAAAGGAGATATTACATCAGACTTGCTTACCTCTATTCTGCAAATAATGGAAGCGAAGCTGGACAATTGGCAGGAAGAACCTAAAGTTAAAAAGAAGGTTTATAATGTGCTGGTTGAATGTCTTCAAAACCTTTACCATCACATGGACGAGATGTCCCCGAATCAGGATGATAAGATTCGTTCAGCGATTTTTATGATCGGTAAAATTGATGGTCAGTATAATATTATTACCGGCAATTATATTAAAAATGAAAACATTCCAAACTTACAAAAGCTATTGGAGGACATAAACTTACTGAGCAAAGAAGAATTAAAAGAATACTATAAAGCAGTTTTGAATAACGGTGAAATGTCATTAAAAGGCGGAGGTGGCTTGGGTATGATTGACATCGCACGTAAAACAGGTGGTAAACTTCAGTTTCATTTTACTCCGGTTGACGATAATTACTCATTTTTTAGTTTAAATATTAATATTTCACAATAAAACGTAGATTATATGGAAGCAATATCAATTGAAGGAACACCAAAAACACCAACTGTTAATTTTGATACAGCAAAAGGTTTTTTAGAAATTAAAGGGCGTTCAATTCCTGAAAATTCTATTGAGTTTTATAAGCCAATAGTAGATTTGTTGGAAAGATACGCAAGTAAACCACAGACTGAAACTAATGTTAACATTCAGTTAGAGTATTTTAATACAAGCTCTTCAAAATGTATTTTAGATGTATTCAAGAAACTGGAAGGCATCAATAAAGGAGGAAGTAAAGTAGTTATCAACTGGTATTACGAAGAAGATGATGAAGATATGTTAGAAGCGGGAGAAGATTACCAGGCAATTATTAATGTGCCATTTAAAATGGTTCAGGTGGTTGATTAATTTTATTGAGATCACTCATTAGGCCCGGTTTTATCGGGATATAGTAAAAGAGCTCCATAGTAATATGGGGCTCTTTTGTTTTTATAGAGTTTTGGGCGTTCCACTTTCTACCTCACCCCCAACCCCCTCTCCAATTGGAGAGGGG
This sequence comes from Bacteroidia bacterium, assembly GCA_030654175.1. GTDB lineage: Bacteria > Bacteroidota > Bacteroidia > 2-12-FULL-35-15 > 2-12-FULL-35-15 > 2-12-FULL-35-15. Next base: position 33,164 of record JAURXZ010000048.1, on the reverse strand, counting down.
ATTAAGGGGTGAGGTAAAAAGTGTCGGGCTTTTCGTTTCAATCTTTTCTAAACAGAAAAGGATTTCCACTGCAATCCCTAACGCAGGCATAATCATTGGATCTTATAGTTCACCTTTGATTACTATAAATAAATTTATGAAAAGGCGCGTGAGCTATGACGGCAAACGATGGTGTGTGGCTTGTGTGGAGAAATTTTGCCGTCTTGATTTTTTGTTTCTGGCGCCTGCCCAGAGCTTGCCGAAGGGTATCAAGACAAAAGAAAAACACACAGTTCGTTTTTGTATGAAACACTATTTGTTTTTGTGTTAATACAGCTTTTACGATTATTAAAAAAGCGTAAGTTCTCAATATCCCCCTCCAATTAAAATCTACCCATTCAAAAAAAAAAGAATATTTTTTATGGAATACTAAAACTCCTTGCATCTCTTAGGCAAAAACAAATTAAAAACCCCCACAGCCATGAGAAATACAAAATTAAACAGAATAGTGCCACTAGCAAGCATAAGCATTGCAATGTTGGCCTTGGTAGCTTGGATGGCCCCGGCCAACTATTACCAATTAATGACGGAAAATGATCTTATCCGTTCAATAAAAAACAAATTATCAACGTATAGTAAGCAAGCACCCGAAGATAGAATTTACGTTCAATTTGATAAGCCATTTTATGAGCCGGGCGATAATATTTGGCTTACTGCTTATGTGAGGGAAGGCGAAACAATGAAAGCATCACAAAAAAGTGATATTGTTCATGTAGAGTTTTTAAATCCAAAAGGAACAGTTGAAAAAAGTATTAACCTGATCGCAAAAAATGGAGTTGCTGCCGGTGATTTTGTTTTGGATGCAGAAGCTTTAGGTGGAATGTACAAAGTTCGCGCCTATACCAACTGGATGAAGAATGAAGGCCTTGATAATGTTTTTGAAAAAGACCTCCAGGTGCAGGATATCGTTCTGCCAAATTTAAAAATGAAATTGGATTTCGAGAAAAAAGCATTTGGTGCAGGTGATGAAGTGATTGCTAAATTAGAATTGAATACTAACGAGAACAAACCACTTAGTAATTATAATATAAAATTTGTAGCAAATCTGGATGGCAAGCAACTACTTGCAAAAGCAGAGGTTACAGACGAGGAAGGTATCAAATATCTTAAATTTAATCTTCCAAAAGATCTGAAAACCAATGATGGCCTTCTTAATATAATGATCGATTATAATGGAAGTACCGAAAGTATTTCTCGTTCCATACCAATTGTTTTAAATAAAATAAAATTTGCGCTTTATCCCGAAGGTGGTGATCTGGTAAATGGTTTGGAAAGTAATGTTGCTTTTCGTGCCTTGAATGAATTTGATAAACCTGCTGATGTAGAAGGAATTGTAGTAACCGAAAAAGGAACACAAATAGCTACATTCAGCAGTTTTCACCAGGGAATGGGAGCATTCAAATTTAATCCTCAACCTAACGAAAAATATAGCGTTAAAATAACAAAGCCTGAAGGGATCACAGAAACATTCAGTTTGCCGGAGGCCTTGTCGCGAGGATATATTATGAATATCGATAATTCAAAAACAGGCGATATCTCTGTAAATATTAATACTACTGAAACAGAAGAATTATCAGTGGTAGCGCAAGTAAGAGGGAAAGTGTATTATTCCACAGCTGTAAATGCAAAAAAAGGAATAAATAAAATTGTATTTCCAACAGCAAATTTCCCAACAGGTGTTTCACAAATAACATTGTTTGATTCCAAAGGAATTCCTCGTTCCGAGCGATTAACATTTGTAAATAAAGACAAACAATTAAGCATCAGTGTTAAAACGGATAAAGAAAAATACCTTCCTAGAGAAAAAGTGAAAATGACATTGAGCGTGAAAGATGAACGCGGAATGCCAATGCCAGCAAACCTTTCCTTGTCGGTGGTGAATGATCAGCTGATCTCTTTTGCAGATGATAAATCAGGAAATATCTTGTCGCAACTTTTATTACAGCAGGATATAAAAGGAAAAGTAGAAGAGCCTGCATTTTATTTTAATGACAAAGAACCCAAAGCCGATCTTGCATTAGATTATTTATTGCTGACTGCCGGTTGGAGAAGATTCACTTGGGAAAAAATGATGAATGATAATTTGCCTCATGTTGCTTATCAGGGTGAAAGAGCAATTGTAGCCGGAACTATTTTAGATGCAACAACAGGGAAACCGATCTCAAGTGCAAAAATAAAAATAAATAACCAGGGAGAATTTCAAACAGATGAGAACGGGAAATTTATTTTTAATAAACTTGACCTGTCAACACCGGTAACATTGGCCTATTCAGCAACAGGTTATTCTCCGCAAGCTCAGTATGTTCAAAATTATAATCATGAGTTGGTGATGTATATGTATGATCAAAATTATTATGATCGTAATAACTTTCCAAGTGCTTCGTCAAGTTCACAATTAGATGACATGGTAATGGAAGCACCTGCCGGAATGGGAAGAGCAGTGCAAAGAAAAGCGATGCCAAAAGACGAAGAAGAAAAAAGGCCAATGAAAATTGCGAGAATGAAAGCCGGTGAAAATAAAAAAGGAAACGCACAAGCCCCAGCACCCATTGTGGAGGCAGTTGTAAAACAGGATATTCTAAAAAATGCTGATGGGGCTAAATTAGCTAAAGAAAAAAGCAGCCATAATGGAGATGATATTGCATCAGGAGCGATGGATTTCAGAGCAGACAGATTTAAAATGGAAGAACCTGACATGGAGGAAGATCAAAATGTTCAGCAAAGAAATGGAATGATCTATTTCCGTGCCCGCGAATTTGCCAGTCCTGATTATAGCAAACAGGAAAATGTAGAAACCAGAACAGATTTTCGTAATACTATTTATTGGAATCCGAATATCGAAGTGGATAGAACGGGAATAAAAACAGTAGAGTTTTTTGCTTCTGATGATATTACTTCATTCCGTACAACTATTGAAGGCATTGCAACTGACGGAACAATCGGGAGAACAGAAAAATTTTTTTTCACCCAATTGCCTTTTGCAATGACAACAAAAATTCCGGTAGAAGTTGCAACTGAAGATAATGTATCTATTCCCTTGACATTGAAAAATAACACAGACAAACCTCTTGGTGGTGTGTTGAGTATTGTTTCACCCGATGGATTAAAAGCGCTGGTAGAGATTCCTTCTGCCCAGATAATTATGCCGGGTAAAGCCAAAACAATTTATCTTGACTATAAAGTGCTTGATAAGATCGGTTATGGCGAATTCAATATCTCTTTTAAAGCTTGTGGTTTGGGCGATGCGTTTGTTCAAAAAATAAAAATTTCTCCTAAAGGTTTTCCGGTTAATGCTTCATTCTCTGGACAGGAAATAGAAAAAGAATTTTCTTTCGAAATGAATAAAGTGGTAAATGGTTCGTTGAAGGCCAGTTTTACAGCATATCCAAATGTGGTGAATGATCTTATGAAAGGTGTTGCAGGGATTTTATCAGAACCTTATGGTTGTTTTGAACAAACATCATGTACTGCTTATCCGAATGCAATGGTATTGGATTATTTGAAATCAACGGATAGCAAGGATACAAAAACGATCAGTTATGCTAGTGATCTGTTGAACAGAGGTTACAAACGTCTTACAACTTTTGAAACAAAAGAAAAAGGATACGAATGGTTTGGCGCTTCACCTGCTCACGAAGGTTTAACTGCTTATGGCATCATGGAATTTGTGGACATGAAAAAAGCAGGTGCTGATGTGGATCAAAAAATGCTTGACCGTACTTCAGAATGGTTGATGAGCCACAAAGATGGAAAAGGTGGATTTACAAAAGAAAAACATGCTTACCATGATTTCGGAAGGATCAGTGATGATATTTTAAATGCTTACACGGTGTATGCTCTTGCTGAAGCGGGATACACAGATATCAAAAAGGAATTTGAAACATCTTACAAAAAAGCAACGGAAACAAAAGACCCATATATGCTTGCGATGATGGCCAATGCCGCTTATAAATTAAATGATGTTAAAAAAGGTGATGATGCAATGAATATGTTGATCTCCAAACAGGATAAGAACGGAAGCTGGACCGGTACAACCCATTCCATCACCTATTCTCAGGGTCAGTCATTAACAATTGAAACAACATCGCTAGGGATCTTAGCAATATTAAAAACTTCAGGTAAAAATACAAGTGCTCTATCTACTGCTGTTCAGTATCTTGTTGGATCACGTAGTGGTTCTGGGGTATTCAGCAGCACGCAAGGAACAATACTAGCTTTGAAAGCACTTACTGAATACGCTAAGGCCAGCAAAAAAACAAGTGAGGCCGGAACGGTTGAGATCTATGTGGATGGAAAAAAAGTTGCTGAAAGATCCTACAAAGCAGGCGAAAAAGGCGCAATTGTAATTGATGGAATGGAAGAGTTTATTAAAGGTGAAGGTAAGCATGATGTGAAAGTAAAATACCTTGGTGTGAAAACCCCGCTACCTTATTCAATTTCATTAAACTGGAGTACAACGTTACCTGTAAGTGATGGTCTTTGTGCTATTGATCTGAAAACAAAACTGGCTACAAAAAGTGCAAGTGTTGGTGAAACAGTTCGAATGACTGCAACCATCACAAACAAAAAAAGTGAAGAGGTGCCAAGCACAATGGCTATCATAGGAATTCCTGCAGGATTTACTGTTCAACCTTGGCAATTAAAAGAGTTGCAGGAAAAGAAAGTGTTTGATTATTATGAAATAGTTGGGAATAATATTGCGGTATATTATCGCGGAATGGCTCCCAATGCAATAAAAGAGATCAATCTGGACCTGAAAGCAGAAATGCCGGGAGTGTATGATGCACCAGCTTCTTCAGCCTACTTGTATTATACAAATGAATTCAAAACCTGGAGTGGAATGGAAAAAGTAACAATTAAAAAAGGGTAAAGATCCATCACCATTTGAGAAACAAAGAATAAAAAAATGAACACCGTTAAATTAAATAGAGCCCTAAACGCCTCTCCTCCCTTACTTAGGAAGGGGAGGTTGTTAGGGCTTTTGTTTTTTTTATTTACTCAGATATCTTTTGCTCAACCTCGTAATGATAAACAGGTATTCGATTTGAATGACCCTCGTAATCCTGATTGTCCTTGTCATAAATATCAGAAAATGGCAGATGATGAATTCGAACAAATAAATAAAAAAAAGAAATTGGATGAAGCACTTGATCTGGCTGAGCTTGGAGATGATCACAAGTTAAATCGTATAGAAATTCAATCAAAAGACTCGAAAAAAAAATCCCACCCTGCGCATTCAAATAATTCTAAAAAGAAAAAACGAAAAACAGTTAAAAGGAGTGTGAACAACCATATAAATTTATTTTCATTAAGATCCTTTAAAACAAAGAGGTTTAAACCTACCTATTCCGTTTGTTTTAAATGGTGATTTTTTGTTTTGCAAAAAAACTGATCAACATCATGTTCAAAAACTGAGAAACATCATATTTTAATTTTTTGATTCAAAATATCTTTGTTATGTAAAAAATAGTCAAAGATTTATTCAACAAAAAATTAGAAATCATGATAAAAAAAATGATGCCAATAATAATTATTGCACTTGTCTTTATTTTCCCTTTCCGTTGGGCTTTTCTTGAATACCCTAAACCTAATAGTGTAGCCGGAACAATGGTTGATTCGGGGCGAATCGAATATGTTACTTATTTTCTTCTAACAGTAGCAGGGGTTTTAGTCTTTTTGTTCATGAGTATTAAAGATGATGCAGTAAAAGCAAAACAAAAGGAGCATTAATTTTAAATTAATAATAGTGCTTGTTTAAATTTTCAGGAAGTATTTTGTAACCCCAATAAAGCCATCGCTTCGGCAGGAAATGCGTGCGTTTTATATTGCACTGAATTGTGCTGGTCTGCTGTCCTAAGCATCGAAATATATGCCAAGGGTTTAAGCAGCTGATGCATTTACCCGAAATTTAAGCGGGCCCTATTAAAAAAGCGTTTTTCCTACCTAAAAACCGGCCTCGTCAATAAAATTTGACGTTTTGAATTTTATGACCCATTTATTTAAAAAAAGGAGGACAAAATGTGTTAATTACATCACTGTTTTTTGGCTTTTTCTTGCTTTTAAACGATTAATTGACGTAATTTTGTTAAACATTTTTTAACTATTGGATAAAGTATGAAAATTCTCAAAAAAACCGGTAAATGGTTTCTCATCATTTTAGTGGTCTTAAATCTCCTCATTATTGTTTCAGGCAAAACATACTTATATAAGGCCGTTGGAAATACCTATTTTAAAGGCCGTTCGGGACCAAATATTTCAGAATATGCCATTTTTGATAATCGGGAAATAAAAGCCGGTGCATTTCAAAAGTGGAATCTGTCGAATGCTTACAATTCAAAAGCAATATCGGAATCCCATAAAAAGGAATTTGAGGAAATGGAAACAATAGCTTTTGTAGTTATTAAAAACGACTCCATTACGCACGAACAATATTGGGATGGTTATGGCGAAGATTCTCATACCAACTCGTTTTCAATGGCGAAAACATTTACAAGTATTTTAATTGGTTGTGCCATTGATGATGGATTCATTAAAAATGTTGATCAACCTGTGGGGGATTTTTTACCTGAGTTTAAAGAGGGTGAGGGTGCAAAACTTACTATTAAACATTTGTTGACCATGTCTTCCGGAATTAACTTTGACGAAGATTATGTAAATCCATTTGCTTATCCCGGTGCCGCTTATTATGGAAGCGATTTAAAAGAACTCACCTACAAATATGAATTGACTTCTGATCCCGGCAAAACATTTTCTTATCTGAGTGGTAATACCGAATTGCTTGGTTTTGTTCTTGAAAAAGTAACAGGAAAAACGGTAAGTGATTATGCTTCTGAAAAATTGTGGAAGCCGATCGGTGCAAAAAATGATGCATTGTGGAGTCTCGACCATGAAGGTGGGATGGAAAAAACATATTGCTGTTTCAATTCAAATGCACGTGATTTTGGTCGTATTGGCGAATTATTTTTAGATAGCGGAAAATGGAATGGCAAGCAGGTGATCTCTACCGAATATGTTTTAAATTCGATAAAGCCGGCTGACCTGATGGATGATTTTGGCAAAAAGAATGCGAAATATGGTTATTCATGGTGGTTGATCCCAAACTATAAAGGACATGATATTTTTTATGCCCGTGGTATATTAGGGCAGTATATTTTATGCATTCCTAAGTTAAATATGGTTGTGGTGCGTTTGGGTAATAAACGTGAGAAAAAAATACCCGGCCAGGATCATCCAACAGATGTGTTTTATTATGTTGATGCTGCACTTGAAATGTACGGTAGCTGATTTTTACGGATTTGAAATTTTATTTTTTGAATTTTTTTAGAGTGTAGGAACATTTAATTGAGTGAAAAGGTTTAATAGATTGTTTGTGTATGAAGAAAGATATTGTTCCCCCAATTGTTGAAAATATTGCTGTTGCCATTGTTAAAGAGCAGAATGAACTGGATGAAGATGAATGGAATGTTTATTTGTTAAATTTTAAACATGAAAATATCGAAGGCGTTTTGGTTACTTCAACGGGCTACGGAATGTTCAATAATGAAAATGTAAAAACATCAATTTTACGACATTTCCTGGATGTTATAAAGGCAAATGAATTTAAGAAAATTGAGCCGATCGTTGAAACTGTATTTGGACTGAATAATGAATTTTGGGTAAGTTTTTTTATCAAAAATGTGATGTATGATAAAAAATATATTTTTTTACCTGAAACAATTAAAGATGAAAATTTAATTCTTATTCCCTTGCTTAATAAAAAAGGGGTGATCATTAAATAAAATTATATCTGAAACCATACAATGTTCAAACTACCATCACTCCAAAGTTTTTTCACCGAGTCGATACGTACCATTAAAAGATTCCCCCTCTCCTTATTATCTTCCATTATTGCAACCGCTATTGCTATTTATTTAATGCATAGTGATTATGAAAAACTTAATTACGTAAACTACCTATGGAAGGTTATTATGTGTTGTTACTTGGGCTTGAATTTGTTTTTAGCAGCTGAATTATATTCTGAAAGTAAAGATCAACCGGTTTTTAAACGCCTGTTAATAAAGGTTTTAGCATTGATCCTGATCGTTTGCTACTATTTTGTATTGCCTGATTTTAAAGATTTCGGACTTGAAGATACCGCCCGTTTTGTGCTGTTTGTAATTGGTCTCCATCTCTTAGTTTCTTTCGCTCCCTTTATCAATGTGAGGCATACCAATGGTTTTTGGCAATTTAACAAATCGTTATTTATTCGTTTTTTAACTGCGGGTTTATATACCGGTGTTTTATATATGGGGTTGGCATTGGCATTACTCGCCATCGATAAACTTTTTAAGGTTGAAATAAATTCAAAGTATTATGCCGATCTGTGGTGGTTTTTAGCCGGAATCTTTAATACCTGGTTTTTTCTTGCAGGTGTTCCTAAACAAACTCAGGCCCTTGAAGATGTCACTGATTATCCGAAAGGATTAAAAGTATTCACTCAGTTTGTTTTGCTTCCTCTTGTTACCATTTACTTATTTATACTTTATGCCTATGGTGCTAAGATAGCCATAGCAATGGAACTTCCACGCGGATGGGTGTCTTATCTGGTAATAGGGTTTTCTGTTGTAGGAATATTATCATTATTACTTATTTGGCCGGTAAAAGATCGCGAAGGGAATTCCTGGATAAAAATAGTGGATCGTTGGTTTTACATCGCATTATACCCATTGATTATTTTACTTGGATTGGCCGTTTTTAAAAGGGTTTCACAATATGGTATAACCGAGAACCGCTATTTTATATTGTTAGTTGCATTCTGGTTGTTAATTATTGCTACGTACTTTTTAGTAAGTAAGAATAAAAATATCAAACTAATTCCTGTTTCGCTTTGTGTGATCGCATTTTTAAGTTCATTCGGACCGTGGGGAGCATTCAGTGTTTCAGAACGCAGTCAGATCAGGAGATTGGAGCAGTTTATTTCTGATGAAAAGATATTGATTGATGGCAAAATAAAAAAAGCCGAGCCTTTACTGAAAGGGGAGCGAGCCGAAAAAATTTCTTCTATTATCAGTTATTTGGATAAAACTCACGGGTTTAATGGGATCCAACCCTGGTTCACCCAGGATCTGGATTCTATCTTTATAAGTAAAGATTCAACAGGATCTAACTATATTAATAAAAATGAAATTGTTCTGGAATTGATGGGCGTTGAAAATTATGTTTCCTATTCTCGTGAAGGCGAAAGGGATATTTATATTCATTCGCAATACGACCAGACAACTATAAATGTGAAAGGATTTGATTATTACTGTGAATTTAATGCCTATAATAATATTAATTCCAGTGACTATAAAACGCCTGTTGTTTTTGATAACGACACTTTATTTCTTGAGTTGGTAAACAATAAGCTGAAATTATCTGACAATAATAAGGAGAACAATTTCATTGACCTTGTTGGTTTTGTGAGAACATTAAAAAAGAACAACCCTGAGAGTTATGGGAATTATACAATTGATAACAAGCAGCTTTTGTATCCCTTTGAAACTGATTCAATGTCTATACAGTTCAATTTTACAGTAATTTCAGCTGTAATTGATGAAAACGACAGCATTAATGTTAATACTATTGGTGCTAAGGTTTTAATAAAACGTAAATAAATAAGTTATGATAGAAAATATAAAGTTTTCGACTATTTTATTTCTTGATGTTGAAACGGTTCCATTGGTATATAAATATGCTGATCTGGATGAAAATGTGCGTAAACTTTGGGACACAAAATTTCGCTATCAGCAGGCTGAAACCTACGAAACACAATATCAAAAAGCTGGTATTTATGCGGAGTTCGCAAAGGTGGTTTGTATTTCAGTTGGTTTTTTTAATGATAAAACATTTCGGATAAAATCGTTTTTCGGTGTTGATGAAAAACAATTGTTACAAGATTTTTCTGTATTACTCAATGAGCATTTTAACCAAAAGGAACATTTACTGTGCGCGCACAATGGTAAAGAATTTGACTTTCCCTTTTTGTGCAGACGTCTTCTCATTAATGGACTTAAACTTCCGAAGATATTAAATATTGCCGGCAAAAAGCCTTGGGAAATAAACCATCTGGATACCATGGAGCTATGGAAATTTGGCGATTATAAAAACTATACGTCACTAAATTTGCTTGCTAATATTTTCAATATTCCCACACCCAAAGATGATATTGATGGGAGTGATGTTGCCCGTGTATATTGGGAAAACAATGACATTCAAAGAATTGCAACCTATTGTCAAAAAGATGTAATTACTGTTGCTCAGCTTCTGTTGAGGTTTAAGGGCGAGGGTTTGATTGACGAAAAGAATATAATTTACACCTAAAATTTATTTTATTATTTAAATATTTATGTTTCAACAAAAATTAACTCGGATGTTTTCTTTTAAAATTCAGAAATCAAAAATTGCAATTTTATTTTTGCTATTAGCTTTCATTATTTCATCTTGTAATGAGCCTAAATCGCCACTTGCAGAGTATGGCCCCATCTTCGAAAAGGTGATGATTAGCGATACAAGTGTTTTCAGGGGATTTAACTTCGGGGACAGTTTAAATTTTGTTCAGTCAAAGGAGGCCAACAAGCCCATTGAGGCTGATAAAGGGTATTTATATTACGAATATAAATTAGATTCCGAAGGTTCTTTTAATATAGCTTACAACTTTGATGAGCTGGGTTTAAATGAGATTCATTCCGATATTTTTATAAATGATGCCGATAATGCAGACGAGGTTTTTAATAAATTCAAAACTTATTTTGACGATCATTTTGGAGCAAGTCAGGCCCAGATGGGGTTTACCATTTGGTCAGTTAAATCGGAGAAGTATGGCGAAGTAGTAATTAACCTTAGTAATGAAAGCACTGATTTTACGATTGATAAAGCTCCCGGAAAAATTTCTCTTTGGATCTACCCCGATAAAAGTTAATTCGATCAAAATAAATTTTTGAACAGGGGAAATCCGGAACTGTTTTCCTCTATAACTCCGCCTGTTTTTTAACAGATTAATTGTAACTTCACCTCTGAAATTTATGAACGATAATACTAATAACTTAATACTTATTAAAGTGGAATATAGAATTGAAAAAGACACGATGGGGGAGGTAAAGGTACCTTCCGATAAATATTGGGGTGCTCAAACAGAGCGTTCCCGAAATAATTTTAAAATAGGGCCCGAAGCATCTATGCCCAGAGAAATAATTCATGCTTTTGGTTATTTGAAAAAGGCAGCAGCAATGGCAAATCAGGAGTTAGGAGTTTTAGATGCCGATAAAAAAGATATCATAGGAAAGGTATGTGATGAAATCATTGCAGGAAAATTGGATAGTGAATTCCCTTTGGTTATCTGGCAAACAGGTTCAGGAACACAGTCAAATATGAATGTGAATGAGGTGGTTTCTAATCGTTCACACGTATTACTTGGAAATAAATTGGGTGAAGGAAAAACATTTATTCACCCAAATGATGACGTGAATAAATCACAATCCTCAAATGACACGTATCCAACAGCTATGCATATTGCAGCTTATAAACAGGTTGTAGATATTACACTTCCGGGGATGGAGAAGCTGAGAAATACATTGCAAAAAAAATCGGACGACTTTAAGAGTATTGTAAAAATTGGCCGTACGCACTTTATGGATGCTACGCCATTAACGCTTGGACAAGAATTTTCCGGGTACACACAGCAGATCACAAACAGCATACGTGCCATTAAAAATGCTTTGGAAGTAGTTCGTGAATTGGCTTTGGGAGGAACAGCCGTTGGAACTGGATTAAATACGCCCAAAGGATACGATGTGTTGGTTGCAAAAAAAATTGCAGAACTTACAGGTCTTCCATTCGTTACTGCACCAAATAAATTTGAGGCTTTGGCTGCACATGATGCCATGGTTGAATTATCAGGTGCTTTAAAACGTTCTGCAGTTGCATTAATGAAAATTGCAAATGATGTACGTATGTTAAGTTCAGGCCCACGTTGCGGAATTGGTGAAATCGTTATTCCTGATAATGAGCCTGGATCTTCCATTATGCCCGGTAAAGTAAATCCTACACAACCTGAAGCATTAACAATGGTATGTGCCCAGGTTATGGGGAATGATGTTGCTGTGTCAATAGGTGGTTTAAGCGGACATTTTGAATTGAACGTATTCAAACCATTGATCGCAGCCAATGTATTACAATCTGCCCGTTTAATAGGTGATGCTTGCGTTTCCTTTAATGATAATTGTGCTGTTGGAATTGAACCTAATTTACCTGTGTTGAAACAACATCTTGAAAATTCATTAATGTTGGTTACAGCATTGAATACACATGTGGGTTATGAAAATGCCGCTAAAATTGCAAAGAAGGCCCACAAAGAAAATAAAACTCTTCGCGAAGCCGCTGTTGGCTTAGGTCTCCTAACCAATGAACAATTCGATCTTTGGGTGAAACCTGAAGAGATGTGTGGTTCAATGAAATAAAACACCAATCCCTGACAGGGTTTCAAACCCTGTTAGGGTTATAATTAATATATTTTCAAACTTGTAAAGCTTATATGTGCCACTATTTACTGGTGGTTGAAGTGCTCAAAGTTTAAAATATAACAAATAACGTTTTTCTATAAAAAGATCATCCCTTTCTATTTTTTAAATAATTCCATTTGAAAAAAAAGTGCTGCATATTATTTCTTTCTTGCGTTGCAACCATCCTGGGTGCCACTCATATTTGCGCACAAACAGACACCTCCAAAGCGTCAGACGAAATAATTATTAATGGTAAGCGCTACAAAGCTGTGGATGATAAAAAAGCGGGATCCGCAAAAGGCAAAAAAAAAAACGATTCCCCGGACAGTATTTTTGTGGTCGATAATAAAAAATTCCAATACTATAATAATTGGTTGACCATTGGTGGGGGAGGGCAACAAAATTTAACCTATAAACGTGAATTGGGTTTTGCAGGCGGCCTTGATTTTAATTTCCATATCAAAAAAAATTATTTTCAATCAGGGATACTGCTTTCCGGTGAGCGATTTGGCTCTTATAATAACTATCAGTTGCATTTAGGTTATGGTAAACGTTTTGAAGACAAAGACTATCATTTTGCAGCATTTTTAGGCGTTTCCTATTCCACCGGTAATCAGGTTACCTTAGTTGATTCTACAAAATATGTTAAGAGAACTTTTAATCAGCCCGGCTTATATATTCAAGGTGAAATTATAAAAAAAATAACCTATGATGTGGGAATGGGAGCCAGTCTTTTTATTGACTGGAACCAAGAGCAGAGTATGGTTGGCTTGAGGTTTATCCTGTATTTTTCGGGTGCGTATACCGGAAAAAAGAATAAGGACTATAGTGATTATTAATTTTTGGGTATTCAGCTATTATAATAAAAAAGGAAGTTCACCACTCAGGCACTAAGAACACAAAAAAAACACTAAGAAAAAGTAGCGAATATAAATTAAACAATCTTTATATCAGTACTGTTTACAATAATATTAGTTGTGCTTAAAAATTCACCTTTGTGAATCTTAGTGTTCTTTGTGCCTTAGTGGTAAAAAAAATGAGGCTGAATAGAACTCAATTTTAAATAAACTTGTCCCCTTTAGTTATTTTCACATCGTTCACAAAAGTCTTTATCTGCTGTTCATCCTCTTTTTTGCAGATCAATAATATACCATCTGATTCTACTACAATATAGCCATCCAGGCCTTGAAGAATAACCAGTTTATCTTTTGGAACGTTTACGATACAGTTTTTAGAATTGTAGTTTATTACATTTTTACCAACTATCGCATTTTTGTCTTCATCACATTTAATATGATCGTATAACGAACCCCATGTACCCAAATCACTCCAGCCGATCACTGAAGCGCGTACATAAACATTTTCGGCTTTTTCCATGATGGCGTAATCTATTGAAATGTTTTTGCAACGGGTATAAGCATTAGCAATAAATTCAACTTCCTGAGGGGTATTGTAAAAAGGATTTCCTTCTTTAAAAAGAGCAGCCATTTCAGGTGAATGTGTTTCAAAGGCTTTGATAACACTTTTTACGCTCCATACAAAAATGCCTGAATTCCAAAGGAAATCGCCACTTTGTAAAAAGAACTTGGCCATTTCCAGATCCGGTTTTTCAGTAAATGTTTTTACTTTTTTAATCCGGGTATCACTTTCATTGGCTTCTGATTCTACAAATTGGATATATCCATAGCCTGTGTCAGGTCTGCTTGGTCGTATACCAAGTGTTACTAGGCAATCTTCTTTTGCAGCTTTTTTAAAGCAGGATTTGATCGCTTTTACAAAAGTATCTTCTTTGGTAATTAAATGATCCGAAGGTGCAATTACAGTAACAGCATCGGGGTTCATCTGCGCTATTTTGTAGCAGGCATAAGCAACACAAGGTGCAGTGTTTTTACGCATTGGTTCACTTAAAATAGAAGCATCAGCAATTCCGGGGATCTGCTCTTTCACCAGGTCAACATAAGAGTCGTTGGTAACAATATAAATATTTTCTTTTGGGCAAAGGCGTAAGAAACGGTTGTATGTTTGTTGCAATAGCGTTTGGCCTGTACCTAAAATATCCATGAACTGCTTTGGATGTGCAGTTCTGCTCATTGGCCAGAAGCGGCTTCCTATGCCGCCTGCCATTATCACGCAATAATTATTTTTCATATTCTTTTTTGTAAAGCTCAACTGAAAAATTAGCCACTAATTTCACTAATTTTAAAAACAGAGTAAAAATTATTTTTATATTTTTAAAAAATTAATTCGTGAAATTCGTGGCAATTTATTTTGTTGATTTCTAACTTAATTTTTTTAGAGCCAAACGTAAATTTCCGATCACACCTTCTACGTCTTCAAGCTTACAAGTCCCTACCGACAGGCGATACCAGTTTGAATCAGGTGATGCTCCAAATGCATAAAAAGGAACCAAAGCAACTTTTCCTTCATCCAGAATATATTTAGTAACATCCTGAGTAGTTTTTAAAACCTTGCCATCACTTGTTTTTTGTCCGTGTAAAGCAAACTGTACTGTCAAATAAATTGCTGCTTCCGGAGCAATTGCATCAACATGAAAACCTTCCGTTTTTAAACTTTGAAATCCTTTGTAAAAACCAACTAAACGATCATTGATCTTTGTTTTTATATCACCCAAAAATGTATCGTAATTTTCTAAATTATTCAGATAGGTAGCAGTTGCTACCTGCTCTGCTTTTGGCGCCCATGCACCAACATGGGTTAAAATTAATTTTATTTTTTCAATGATCTTTTTAGGTCCCATTGCCCAACCTACACGAACACCCGTTGCAGCTAAGGACTTTGAAATACCATCCACAAAAACAGTATAGTTTTTCATCTCAGGGCGAAGGCTTACCGGATCATAATGTTTGGTAACACCGTGTGTAAGTGCCCAATAGATCTGGTCATACATCAAATATACAGGCTTGGTTCCTTTAACAGCGCGTAAGCTGTTTTCTGCCAAAATAAGATCACAAATTTCTTCCAGATCTTTTTTGCGGAAGGTTGTACCGGTTGGATTTAAAGGAGAACAAAGTGCTATTAAATTTGCTGAACTGATGTGAGGCTTTAGATCGGCAGCCGTAGGCATAAAATTAGTAGAAGGAGACGTTTCAAGCAATACCTGTTTTGCGTTATTCAAATAGGTATAGTGATTGTTGTTCCATGATGGTACCGGGAACACCACTGTATCACCAGCATCAACTAAAGCACGGAATATCGCATAAATAATTGGTCGGGCACCACCGGCAATTACGATCTCGTCTGTTTTGAAATCCAAATTACCCCGCTCTTTCAATAACTTTGAAACTGCCTGACGCAATTCCAGCATACCATCAGCTGCCGGGTAGTTGGTCTGATCATCTTCGTAAGCAGCGATAATAGCTTGTTTTAATTCAGCAGGAATGGGAAAAACTTTTGGATTAAAATCGCCAATAGTTAGGTTGTATATTTTCTCTCCTTTTTTTATTTTTTCATTTACTTCGGCTGCCAGTTTTATAATTTCTGATCCAATAATATTTTCGGCAAGTTTTGATACAATCAAATCATTGTTTTTATCTAATAAAGTAGCGCTCATTCAAAATGTTTTAAATAATTTTTTTATTTTTTGTGCTGGAAAACAAATTTAAGAAAAACCCTGCTAGTTATCCCGATTTGTTGAATTTTTTTTAGTTAAAAGTCAGAAAAATCCGGTAAATCAGCTAATTACCGCCACTTCAGTAAGTGGGTTAAATAAAAACATCCTGTTGGTGCTAATTTCTTTGCATTTAAAACGTTTTCTGACCTGCTCCCCTTTTATAAAATTGCGGCTTTTATTGTACTGAAAAGTAGTTCCCATTGGCAACTCTTCTAATAGAACGGTATCCTGGCGGATGTCGTATCTTTTTAATATTCGTAACAAATTAATGTCGGAGCAGCTCGAAGCCGCAGGATTATTCATGTATTTACGTAATGCTGTTATTACGTCTACCGGAAAGATATCAGGAATTAAAAACTGCTGCATCAATAATTTATAATGAAGTTTCCACTCTTCTCCATGTGGCTTCACCGAGTTTTTGTTTTTATTATAGTTTGATAAATGAGCAATTTCATGAACAAGCGTAATTAAAAACGCATACTTATTCATATCATAATTAATGGTGATCAAATGATTTTCTCCATTAAATGGCGGGCGATAATCTCCGAGTTTTGTAGAACGACTTTTTTTGATACGCAACTTAAAATCAAATTTAAATATCCATTCCGAAATAGTAGGTACAGCCTTTTCAGGAATGTATTTATAGAGAATGGATTGGTTACGGTCGACTTGGTTCATTAAAATTGGTTGCAGTTTATTGTTGTGTTTATTAGTCGGCTCAGTGATGTGCCCGATTTTTGAATTGGAAATTATAAAATTACATTGGCAAAAACAAGTAAAAAATAAATTTATTCAGCTGCGATATGTTTTTATCATCAACAATTTTTATTGCGAATTTAAATGATGACTGGCTATTAACGGCCATATTGCAAGCGAATGTTGCTGACGGTGCTTCTTTCATTCTGTAATTACCAATTTACCTGTCATAATTACTTTGTTGTCTCGTGTCAGGCGAATAAAATACAGTCCGCTTGGTAAATTGTCTCGGTACAAAGTTATTGTCTGCCCGCTAATATTTTGCATTTGTTTGGCTTGCTGGCCCGATGAATTATAAACAGTTAAGGTCGAATATTTTAAATTAGAAATGGAACTCAAAGTTGTCTCAGTTGAAAATGGATTATTGGAAATTAAAATTTGATTTTCTGCAATAGAATTTTCAGCTATTGATGTTAAACTACATTTGTTAACTTGTGAGGAAGACCAGGCAGTTTGATTATTTATTCTTATACACCATAAATCTTCGCCAGATTCAAAAGCGGGAGCTATTCGAGCAAATGCGCCAAGAGTACTTCCAACGCCTTCAATCAGTGCGGCATAATTATTATTAAGCCAAAATCTTTTGTGGTATTGGCTCCCGATTAATACTGAATCGATCGATTGAATATAATTATTGTATCCGATGCTTAAACAGGTCCAATTAAGGGTGTCTCCAACATTTAAATTAAAATCATACGCAAGAGTATCTGTTCCGTTTTCAAATAAATAAATTTTTTTGTTTGCATTGTCTTGTCTAAAAGCTCCTGCATACACCCCGTAATAATAGTATCCGGGTTGTGGGCACATAAAAGAAGAGATGTATCCATTTCTATAAAGTTTATGATATGAATATATCCCTATAGTCGTATCTCCGGAAATATATAAGTTGTAATCATTGGTTACAACACAGGGACCGGTTCCTCCATCATTATACCAAGAAGTTCCAATCCATATTGTGCCGGAGTCGGGAAAAGGGTGATAAACATTTGTCTGGCTCTTTCCCATTTTGAAAGTCAGAAGTAAAATTGTCAGAACTAATAGATATTTCTTCATTCTCGACAGTTTTTTTTAATGTATTGTCACCGACCCTTTTATATGGGCAACTTATGTATTTGTATAATCGTAAATTCTTGCAATTACTTATTCTTTTTTGCAAATTATAAACTATAATAAAATTGAATATTTCAAATTTAGACAAAAACCAGATTAATGTTCCATCCATTTTGCAAATAGCAAAGGTAAATTGCTTGTTATTCTAGAAGGATAAACAACAAAAAGAGGAAATGATAACCCGAAAATTCATGAAAAAAAAGGGATTACCGACTTCTCCTTAATGATTTTTCTAAAAAATTATTTCACATAATACTTCATTGCCTCCGGTAAAAACTTTTTGATATCAGCAATTCTCGTTTCATCGCTTGGGTGGGTGCTAAGTAGTTCAATTGATTGTTGTTTGCTTTGAGCAGCCATCCGCTGCCAGAAACTAACTGCTGCATTTGGATCATAACCCGCCATTGCTGCGAATACAAGTCCAAGTTTGTCGGCTTCACTTTCATGAACACGTGAATATTTTAATATCCCTAATTGAGAGGTTAAACCAAACGATTGTAAAAAAATATTTTGTGTTTCTTTCGGCTTTTGTGATAGTGCAGCTTGTAAAGCAATTCCACCCGCCTGAACGATCAATCCCTGGCTCATTCGCTCATTACCATGGCGGGCAATGGCATGTGCAATTTCATGCCCTATTACAATGGCCAGACTTGTTTCATCCTGAGTTACCGGCAATAAGCCTGTATACACCACTACTTTTCCACCAGGCATACACCACGCATTTACTGCCGGATCTGCTATTGTATTAAATTCCCATTTATAACCTTGTATCCTTTTGCTCAATCCCCTCTCACTCATGAATTTAGTTGTTGCAGCCTGAATTTTTAAACCCACTTTTTTTACTAATTGAGCGTTGGGATCAGATTCCGGAACTACCGGATGTGTGGATAAAAATTTTTGATACTCTGTTAAACTCATTCCTATTAACTCGCTTTCCTGAACAATGCTCAATTGTTTACGGCCGGTTATAGGCACCTTTTCAACGCATGAGGTTAGTGTAACTGTAAATGCGAGTGTTATTAATAAATGTTGAATTTTCATTTTATAAAAATTATTTGTTAAACGGAACTGATCTTGTGGCTAAAAAATGAGTGCCAGCTTTAAGCGGTATTTATTTTAGCAGCTGATAAACAACAAAGCTGGAAATATAAGCCAAAGCGCTCATAAAAAGGAATTGAATTACCGGCCATTTCCAATGTTTTGTTTCCCGGTAAACGATGGCAAGTGTGCTCATACATTGCATTGCGAAAGCATAGAATATCATAAGTGAAAAACCCACAGCAACTGAAAATTGGGGTTTGCCGGTTACAGTGTTTACTTCTGCCTGCATTTTTTCGCGAAGTGTTTGTGTGTTATCAGCGTTACCTACACTGTAAATAGTAGCCATTGTACCTACAAATACTTCCCGTGCTGCGAATGACGTAACCAATGCTATCCCTATTTTCCAATCAAATCCTAAAGGGGCTATTGCTGGTTCAATTGATTTTCCAAGTATTCCGGCATAAGAGGCTTCGAGTTGTTCAGATGAGATCTTTGCTTGAAGATCAGCTTCATTGTATATTTTAGCCATTTCCGGACTGTCATACTTTTTTTCAATTACTTCAAACCGATTGCTAGGTGCATGAGATGATAAGAACCAAAGTATCACAGATACTGCCAGTATGATCTTACCGGCATCAAACAAGAATGATTTTACTTTGTCGTAAATGGTGAGGCCTACTGTGCGCCATTGAGGGCTGCGGTATACAGGCAGCTCCATAATAAAATAACTTTTTTCGCGGGACCGCAGGATCCACTTCATCACTAAAGCAGCCATCATTGCTGCAAAAAAACCGATCAGGTAAAGAGCCATTAAAATAAGTCCCTGATAATTGAAAATGCCCAGACTTTTCCCTTCAGGAACAACCAATGCGATCAATAGTGTATAAACAGGTAAGCGTGCCGAACAACTCATAAGTGGAGTTACCATTATGGTGATCATCCGCTCTTTCCAGCTACTCATGGTACGTGTACTCATAATGGCCGGAATAGCGCACGCTACTCCGCTTACCAGTGGTATTACCGAACGGCCATTCAGTCCGAATTTCCGCATCAGCTTGTCCATAATAAAGCTTACACGTGCCATATAGCCTGTGTCTTCCAGTATGGCGATAAATGCAAACAACAGGGCAATTTGTGGAACAAATACTATTATTCCACTCAACCCAGCTAAGATCCCGTTTACAAGTAAGTTGGTAAATTCGCCCGGAGGCAGGGTTTGTGTTGCAATATTAGAAAAAGAAACAAATAAAGTTTCAATCCATTGCATAGGATAAGCAGCAAGAAAAAATATAGTTTGAAAAATAAAAAACAATATGACCAGAAAAATTGAATATCCCCAAATACGATGCGTTAAAATGCTATCCAGTTTGTGGCTGAATGATTCCGTTTTAATGGCTGATTTGTGAGTGATACATTCCTCAACAATACGATTGATCACTTTATATCTCTCTACGGTTTCTTGCGATTGCAGCTTGTTGCTATCAACGGTAGAAGCATTTAAAATAGCGGCTATTTTCTCTTTTTTATCCGGATGTTTATCGAAGTAATTTATTTCCGAAAAATTATTAATAATTTGAAAGGCAGCAAAATCACTATTCACCTTTACGATGGCAGCAATTTTTTCTATCAGCTCCGGTGCCAGTTTTTTAATATCAATAAAATCGTACTGAGGAACAGGCAATGGTTGCAATAATGCTTGTTTTAGCGTTTCTATGCCTTCTTTGTTACGCGCACTTAAGCCTACTACTTTTACCCCTAATTTTTCAGAAAGCCTTATAGAATCAATTACATCACCTTCTTTTTCTACCAGGTCCATCATATTTAAAACAAGTATCACAGGCATTTTCAGATCGATGATCTGTGATACTAAAAATAAATTCCGTTTCAGATTACTTGCATCTGCAACTATAATGGTAACATCAGGATGGTTTTCATTATTGGGATCGCAAAGAACTTCAAAAGCAACGTGCTCATCAAGGGATTTTGGATAAAGACTGTAGGTTCCCGGCAGATCTGTAAATTCAACAGTTATTGTGCTGTTGGTTGCTGGTTGGTAGTTGCTGGTTGATAGTTGAGACTTGTCGGATATTTCGGCTCTTGGCTCTTGATTCTCCGTTCTATTAAGCTTTACAACGCCTGATTTTTTATCAACAGTTACGCCAGGGAAGTTTCCTGTTTTTTGATTTAAGCCTGTAAGTGCATTGAATAAAGTGGATTTGCCACTGTTGGGGTTTCCAACTAAGGCAACTTTTAAGGAGGTTTTATCAGAAAAATTTACAAAAGATTGATTCGCTTCCACCAACCGCTTTATTTAGATATTAGCAGCCAGTAACGATACGAGAATTGTAGAAGCTTCAGCTTTACGTAAACTCAACAAATATCCCGAAACGCGAATAGCGATAGGGTCGCCCATTGGGGCAATACGGTCAAGTTGTACCACTTCACCGGGTGTACAGCCCATTTCAAGCAATTTAAGTGCCATGTGCTTGTCGGTAAAAGAGTTAATAATAGCACTCTGACCTATTTCCAACTGTGCCAGATTTTTAGACATTGTTTTCATATTTATACAAAAATACAGTTTTCTTCAGCCATTCCGAAATGAAACCAATACCTAAAAAAGGGTATTTTTAATTTGTTCTTCTTTTGTTCGTGTTTCGAAGGAATTGAACCGGATCCTGCTGAGTTTTACAAACCAACTAAATTTGCTTTTTGGGGCCTTTCTGAATTTCAACTTTGCTCCATTTAGGACAATCTGCACATTTTTTTTTCTTACTGAACAAAGAGCATCCGGATAACAATATAATTGTAACCATTAATACCAAATAGGAATGCTTTTTTTTTAACAATTTCATAGGTAAAAAATCAGTAACAAAAGATTCCGCTAACCTTAGCACTAAAACGGTTTAATGGTTTGAACCCTGGCTCCTCTTTTTCCCACAGGGGGAGGAGATGAGGAGTTGTTTTTATTGTTTTACAAGACTTAAAATAGAATCGAAGATCCAGCGTCCGTCAATATTACTAAGTTGACCATCTGTGGCGCGCTCCGGATGTGGCATCATTCCAAACACATTTTTATTTGCGTTACAAACTCCAGCAATATTTTCGCTGGCACCATTTGGGTTTGCCGCATCGTTAACGATACCATTTGCATCACAATAACGGAAAAGTATTTGTCCGTTTGCGTTCAATTGTTTTAATGTTTCAGCATCAGCATAAAAATTACCCTCACCATGTGCAATAGGTATTTTCAGGGCCTTCCCTTTAGGGATCTCTGAAGTTATCAATGTATCGTTATTATCTGTTTTTATAAAAACATTTTTACAAATAAATTTACGTTCAGTGTTATGAAGTAAAGCACCCGGAACCAGTCCTGCCTCACATAATATTTGAAAGCCGTTGCAAATGCCCAGTACGTAACCACCCTTGTTAGCAAATTCAATGATCTTTTCCATAATAGGTGAAAAGCGTGCAATAGCACCCGATCTCAAATAATCACCGTAAGAAAATCCTCCCGGAAGGATAATAAAATCAGCACCTTTAAGGTCGGTATCCTTATGCCATAATTCTACCACTTCCTGCCCCATGATATCACGTAATACATAAATCATATCCTGATCACAATTCGATCCCGGGAAAATAACTACTCCAAATTTGCTCATAATCAATGATTGATTTTACTGAATTTAATATTTACAAAGATACATAATAAAATATGCAAAGAGTATTGCCTGTTGTGCTATTGTTTAAAAAAGAGTGAAAAAGTGATTAATAAAAATAGAAGCGAGTAGCAAAAGGAACAATAGTTCCCCCCACCATGGCTTTTTAATTTTCAAAAAATAGTTGGCACAAAAAACAGATGATGGAATTGCTAACGCAGAATAATTTTGGATAGATACTGTTGGAGCTATAAATATTGATAACAAAGCAAAAGCTGAAAACCAGAGAAGTAATGAAATCCCCTTTTTGTTTCTTTGAGAAGCCTCATTAAACCCGACAAATAATTTTTTGAATGAAAAGAAAATGATCAATATACAGATTCCCAGCATAAAATAGAAACTGTTGGAAATAACGGGTTTTGGTTGCTCCGGCAAATCGGGGAAAAACGCAATAGTATTCCGCCAGTTATCAGGAGTGTCGTTTAAAAAATAATAGCTGAATAAAAATATATAGGGTACCAATATACCAAGTAATGAAATGATCCATTCCCGCCAGTTAAAAGGGCGGAAAAGTATAAATCCAATGCCAAGTAAGGGTATGAAAACAATGCTTGGAAAATAAAAAAGTGTGGAAATAGATAATAATATACCTGCATCAAAGGCATTTGAAAAAGCGGTGTCTTTTTGGTAAGAACTTACTAATTTGTATACAGCGAGCATTATAAAGATATTCGTAAACACAAATGGGTGTAAGGTTAGCATTGCATTGTCCATGCTCATAAAAACAATATAAAACAAGGCGGGAAGAAAGGAAGGTTTCGTAAGTATTTCGAATTTATTAACAATGAAATTGAGTAAAAAAGCTCCGCTGATAATTAAAAGGAAAGCGGTGAGTGTGCCAATAAAATGAATGCTGTTGAGTGGTTTTGCCACTGTCTCGTATACCGGCATGTGATAGGTTCCCGCACTACTTTGCGCTGAAAAAAAGCCGATTATCCATAATACCAATGCAAACATTGGCAGGAGAATAAACGAGGAAGGATTATTGTGTTTAAAAAATCGGATTAACATATTTTGATTACAGATTTCGAATAAAAAAACGAATTTACGAATCTGAATGCTACATAACGAACATAGATTCGTAAAATCACAAAGATTTGCTATTCATAAGTAAATTAGTCAAAAAAAAGGCTGTTTTATTAATATAATTTGTATTTTTGACCGCAATCAATAAATTTTTTTAATTATGAATATGACTGATGTTTTTAATGGTATTGGAAGTTTTTTTCAGTGGACATTTACTCTTGTAGAAAAATTGGGTAATGGGCCAAACATCTTTTTTTGGTTGTTAATAGGCTCATTGGTGCTAGTTTGGTTACGTATGCAAGCTAAGTTTAATAAAGAAGCGAAAGAAAAGAATACACTTCAATAATATTATTAATACTAAATAGCCTACTAAATAGGCTCAGCTAAATGGCTGGGAGTATTGAAGTAGCACATGTAAAGCAAAAGCCTCGTTCTGATCATTGATCAGAACGAGGCTTTTGTATGTATATTCTTTTTTAAATATGGGTAAGCACTTATTTAATGAGGAGTTGCCATTAGTTTGCAATAATATCAAATTTCAAATCGATCATTTTAGAGAACTCGTTTCCGGCATCAAGGATATCATCCCCCCGTTTATCATAATGCCATTCCACTTTTGTTTTATAGCCTTTCCCGCTTAATTTTTTTATGATCAACAGTATATCCAAAATATACTTTGCGGAAGTAGAATTAAAATAATCCAATTTAAATACAAAAACCAGGGTTGAATCATCTTGCATTTCCTGTTTTCGGTAAAAGGCCATGGCTTCTAATTTCATGATCCAATCAATTACAGGAGAATAAAATTTACCGGCATTTTCTGGCCGTGATTCACCTGAAATAAGAAAGTGATTAGTTGAAGCATTGAATATTACTGCAGGAGAGTCGAGTGTTGCTTCAATTATAAGAGGATCCATATTATTGGAATATAAAGGATGTTAAAGAAAATATGAGTAATAGGCTTTAAATTAAATGTTTAGAATTTTAGTAGTATCAGTTTTTAGTATTCGATAAAATCAAACTTAAGATCAACAGTATCAGAGAACTCATTACCGGCATCCAGCATATCATCATCTCGTTTATCGTAATGCCATTCTATGTTAATATTATAACCCTGGTCAACAAACTTTTTTATGATTAACAATACATCCATAATATATTTTGCAGATGTTGAATTAAAATAATCCAATTTGAAAATAAAAACCAACACAGAATCATCGTTTGTATCTTGTTTCCGGGAATACAGTACTTCTTCATATTTAACGATCCAATTAATTACCGGAGTGTAAAATTTTCCGGCATTTTCAGGACGTGACTCACCCGAAATCATAAAACGGTTGGATACCGTATCAAACGTTATTTTTGGTGAATCTTCAGTTGCCTCAATTATAAGCGAATCCATATATGATTGTGTTATTTTTGAATATTTATTTCTGTTTGAAAAAGATAAAATGATGTTTGATCTGTCAATTGTTTAAAATCGTATTTTATTTGATTGCCTGATTTAATGGCGATATCTATTATCCCCAAACCTGCACTGTTCTCATGGGTACGTTTGGAAAGCATTTGTTCACGATACATCTTTTTTAATTCAGCGGAGCTAAGGCTTGCAACTTTATCCAGTTTTTCTTTTAATGCAGGGATATCATTGTTTAGTATATGGTTGCCGGTTATAACAGTGAAGTGATTATCCGATTTACATAAAAGCAACATGGCAATATTTTGATGTGGATTTCTGCTTGACGCGTATTTGCTTATGTTTTCAATGCTTTCTACTAATATGTTGTATACTTTTTTGTCGATACCGGTAGCTGATTGTATTACGCTTAATTTGTTTTTAATATTTTTTAATAACGATGTGGTCACAAGATGATCAAAATAACCAGTAAAGGCTATCAGGATGTTTTTTTCACTCATGAATTTGTAAACCTCAAAAGCGGTTGAGACTTGTGTCATAATTATTTTTTTTTGTAAAGTTAAAAACTTCTCAATGCAAGTATCAAAAATATGCAAATTAATGCAATAATATGCTAATTGGAATATGAAAAAAGTCCACTTTTAATCATTTTTTTGACAAATAGAAGTCAAATTTTCAGATTTATACCTTCAAAATTAATTTTAAGCTCATTGCTCAAAGTAAAAATCAAGTAATGCGAAAATAGAATCGTCACCTTTTTTATCGCCTTGCTCTTTGACATTTTCTTCAAAAAAGGCGTCAATTGCAATTACTATTTCAGCGTAAGAGATAATTCCATTGTCGTCTTTGTCGTAATTTTTTAAAGGAACAGGTATTGCGGAAGTGCTTTTTTTCTGCTGTCCGTTCGTAAGGCCGGGGTCTTCATTTTGTTTATCAGAACTGGTGCTGATGTCCTTCATTTGCTTAGCTTTTGCTATCTGTTCAGCTGCCATATCAACTTTTAATACTTTAAATTCTGTTCTTCTGTTCATCTGGCGGCCTATCTCTGTATTGTTGGTGGAAATAGGCTGGCCCGAGCCATAGCCTTTGTGTTTCAAACGGTCCTTATCACAGCCTTTGCTGATCAAAAAATCCTTTACCGCTTTTGCCCTAAGTTCCGATAGTTGGCGGTTACTTTTTGAAGAGCCTATATTATCAGTGTGTCCGGATATTTCCATTTGAAGAGAACTCATATCATTCATAAGCTTCACTGCGCGTTCTAACTCAGAAAAAGATTCTTTTCGCAGTGTGGATTCATTGGAGTCGAAGAAAATATTGTTAAGCACAATTTTCTTTCCTACTGCTACTTTTTGCAAGGTAATATCCCCTAAGTTTTTTTCATATCCCCCCGAATCAGGAATCACAACACTTACTGATTGAAACAAATAGCCGGATTTATTAAAAGTGATATCATAATTTTTTTTAAGTGCTGAAGTTATTTTAAACATTCCTTCACTGTCACTTTGAATCTTTTCAATTGCCTGGTTGGTGCTGTTATCAATTACTTCAATCTGTGCTTTGATAGGGTGGCTGCTCTCATCAACCACTCTGCCAATAATAAAGGCATTTTTTGATTTCGGCTTTAACGCTTTTAATGGTGGATCAACAAGATAAACTTTTCCTAATTTAGTTTTTTCACTTGGCAGGAGCGTTAATACGAATTCTCCATTGATCTTGTCGAGTTCTTTAACGACAGCGCCTGTGGTATCGGCCAAAAATATTTTTTTAAAATTTTTTGTTTCTTCCAGGTCAAATCCAAATGTTACTTCCTCATCCGACTCAATATCCTTAAATTCAAAAACACCATTTTCATCAGTTTTGGAGGTTTTTATAATTTCACCATAAGGGGTCAATAGGTTAACGGTAGAAAAGGCCATCGGGTTTTTATCCGCAATGAACTTTCCTTTATAATCGATCCTGGATAAGCTATCAGGTAAACGAACATTGGAAGTGTCTTTGGATTTTTTTAAAGCAACTTCTACTGAGTCTTTAAATTCTTCCTGTTCTTGTTCAAATTTAGCAGCTTCCTCTTCTTTTTCATCTTCAATTGCAGATTTAGCAACTTCGTCTTCTTCAACAGCAACATCCGGCTCTTTTTTAATAACATTAAGAATTCCTTTTTTTTGCTTTGAATCTTTTTTAGCGGTCAAACTTAAACTTAGCACTTTAAGCTCAATCCTGTTGTTTTGCTGACGCCCTTCTTCTGTAAAATTACTTCCAAGGGGTTGCAAAGCTCCATAGCCCTTATATTTTATTCGTGTTTTGTCAAAACCGCTGCTTAGTAGAATATCCGCGACCGATTTAGCTCTTTGTTCAGTAAGTTTTCGAAGGAAAGTTACTGAACCAATATTGTCGGTAAATCCCGAAACTTCGATCTGGAGTGAAAGATTTTCATTTAATAACGCTATCACACGTTCCAGATCCGGACGTGATTCCTCCAGCACAATGGCTTGGTAAAAGTCAAAAGAAAGACTATTCAGGATGGTGCTTTTTTCTACTTCTAATTTTTTTAATACAATATCAGTAAGTTTTTTCTCGTATCCAATGGAATCAGGGATTGATACCAAAGCCGATTGAAATAAATAGCCGGGTTTGCTTATGTAGACAATGAAATCGTTTTTTTGTGATACCGAAATACGAAAACTTCCTGTGCTGCTACTTTCCAATTGTTCAACCAACTGCTTGGTCTCAAAATCAATAATATCAATATGTGCACTGGTTGGGCTCTTGTTTTCATCGAATACATTACCAGAGATATAAGCACTTTTTTTCAATGGATCCTTCTGTTCTGCACAAAGGGAAAAAGAGAAGATATGAAGAAAAGTAAAAATGAGTAATTTCATGACTTAAAAAACTATATTAAATAACTAATGGATTAAACTCCGTAGTCATTTTAAAAAATTCTTATCCCCCCTTTGGGATTTGATTTATAGATGCATAAATTCTGAAATTCCATAATTTAAGATATCTAATTTTTTGTTCTTTGCTGGTTTCTATGTCAAATCAAAATCTTTGAAAAAGCCCCTGATAATTGCCTTGTATGTTAATTTCAAAACGGTTTATGTTCGCATTTTTAAAACTCAATTCAATACCCTTCTGGCGGATAGTTTAAAAAGCAGAAGATAATAAACAATAGAAAAATCTTTTCATTTTCTTTGAAATTTACCCGTTAAAACTGCTGTTTTCACAATAAGCGCATTTTACAAAATAAGCAATTAAAACCCAAAAAAACAAGTAATTTAGTATTAATTATTCGGATTTTCCTCTTTCAGCTTCATCCGATTTATCGCCTTTTTTTAAAATGATCCGTCCAGTCGTTTGTCTCTTTTTTATCCCATGATTTCGAAAAGAGGAATATAATCGGAATACCAATAATTGAAAAATTTTCCCAGTTGTTTTTCTTCAATTTTATTCAACTCAAGATGAATGGACTGCCTGCAAACAATTTGGATATCAAACCACAGATAAGATATGAATATAAAATGCTTTATTGCTGGTTAGCTGATTTCAGCAACTGTTTGATTCCCCAATTGCCCATTACCATCGGGCAGGAGGTTATGAATGGCGCTTTTTTTTGACTTTTTTAGCGATTTATCCGGAGTTTGGGCAATAGAGTAGGGCTGGTATTTCAAAAGATGTTGTGAAATTCGAATATCAGGCTTAAAATGGTCAGGCAATTAAGGGCAATCTTATAGATAATAAATTATTGCCAGCCTGTTTTAAAATGTATCAAATACAGCTTTTTTTAATCGACTTTTGAAGATAATAGAAATTAAAAGGCTGACTATTCTGAGAAGAAATAATCAATTATTGAGGTGATATCTTCCTGTTTCACATTTGGAGAGTCATCAAAGAAAGAGTCAATCATTTTTATGATCTCGTCATAGGTTATAGTTCCGTTAACATCTTTGTCGAATTCCTTATAACGCTCCGGAAGTGTGCTGGTGTTAGTGCTTTTTGTTGCTTCTGTAGTTTTTTTTGTGGCAGCATCTGAGTCTTCATTTTTATTAACAGTAATTGTTGCTTCTTTTGTTTCCTCATTTTGTTCTTCTTCTGTAGGGGTGGCAGTTTCTTCTTTTTTATCGGCAACTACTTCCACAGGGTCTTGCTTTTCATGGATAATTTCCACTTTGTTAGCTTTAGTTTTTTTCTCCTTATAATCAGTTGCAAAGCTTTCCAGCGTATGGCGGGAAAAATTACCAGAATTATTTGTCTCCTTTTTATCAGCTATAATTGTTTCATTGTTCTCCTGAATTTTCTCTTCCTCTGTAACTACAGGAGTATCATTGGTATTTTCATTCTTGTTATCATTAGCTAACTCTGTTTCTTTGTTTTCCTGAACTTGTTCGTTAGGGTCAGATCCCCAACTTGCATTAACTATTGAATCGAGGCGTGCCTGGTATTTTTGCTCTGCATCATCTTTTTTTACGTCAGCAACCACTTTTTCTTCGTTTTCCTGGACCTTCTCTTCCTCTTTAACTACAGGAGTGTCATTTGTATTTTCGTCTTTTTTTATGTCAGCAACCACTGTTTCTTTGTTCTCCTGAATTTTCTCTTCCTCTGTAATTAAAGGAGTATCATTGGTGTTTTCATTCTTGTTATCAGTAGCTAACTCTGTTTCTTTGTTTTCCTGAACTTGTTCGTTAGGGTCAGATCCCCAACTTGCATTAACTATTGAATCCAGACGTGCCTGATATTTTTGTTCAGCATCATCTTTTTTAACATCAGCAACCACTTTTTCTTTGTTTTCCAGGGTCTTCTCTTCCTCAACAACCACAGGAGTGTCATTTGTATTTTCGTCTTTTTTTACGTCAGCAACAACTGTTTCTTTATTCTCCTGAATTTTCTCTTCCTCCGTAACTACTGGGGTATCATTCGTGTTTTCGTTTTTTTTATCAGTAGCTATTTCTGCTTCCTTGTTTTCCTGAACTTGTTCGTTATCATAAGCTGCCCAACTTGCATCAACTATTGAATCCAGGCGTGCCTTATATCTTTGTTCAGCAACATCATCTTTTTTTACATCAGCAACCACTGTTTCCTTGTTTTTCTGGGTATTATCTTCCTCTTTAACTAAAGGAGTGTCGTTCGTGTTTTCATCTTTTTTAACATCGGCAACCACTGTTTCTTTGTTTTCCTGGATCTTCTCTTCCTCAACAACCACAGGCGTATCATTTGTGTTTTCATCCTTTTTAATATCAGCAACCACTTTTTCTTTGCTTTCCGGGATCTTCTCTTCTTCTACAGCTATAGGAATTTCATTCGAGTTCTCGTCTTTTTTTACATCTTCAGCAATAGTTCCTACGTTTTCCTGAGTTTTATCTTCTCTGGTTTCAATTGGAGCATCATTATTTTCATCCTTTTTATCAGCAATAGCAACTGTATCTTTATTTTCCTCCGTTTGTTTTTCATCAACGGAAACAATTGTTTCGTCTGGTTTTAAACTAACTGTATTAGCTATTGGCGCCTCTTTAATGCGTTTTTCTTCGGCCAGCTCTTCAGCTTTTAAATCTACTTTTAGTACTTTGAGTTCTGTTCTATTGTTTGCCTTACGTCCTGATTCCGTATCATTGGAACCAATGGGCTCATTAGAGCCATAACCTTTATATTCAAGTCGTTTCTTGTCTATGCCTTTGCTAATAAGGAGATCCACCAACGCTTTGGCTCTTTCGTTTGATAGTTTAGAATTGTCTTTTTTTGAACCAACATTGTCAGTATGGCCTGATATTTCAATTTCCACGGAAGCCACATCCTTCATTAAGGTAACGATGCGATCGATATCTAAAAAAGATTCTTGTAATGGTATGGTTTGATTGAAGTCAAAAGAAATGGCTTTAAGAACGGTTTTTTTGCCCACTCCCACTTTTTGCATTGTAATGTTCTTCAGATCTTTTGATTCAAATTCTGTAGATTTTGGAATTGATAAATTAACCGATTGAAACAAATAACCCGGTTTGCTGAAAAATATATCTAATTCTTTTCCGGAAGGAACAGCAATTTTGGAGTACCCTTCGTTATCACTTTCCGACTTGTCGATCAGTTGCAAGGAACCCTTATCAATTGCCTCAATCATCACACTGATCGGTTTTCCGGTTTCATTGAACATCCTGCTGGTGATAAATACGTTTTTTGTTTCCAAAACAATATTTTTTACAATTTCATTATAACCTGTTTTGAAGGAAATGTCAAGTGAAACAACGTATGCGGTATAACCATCGGCAGTAATTTTCAGATCGTACTTCTTACCTGTAGGAAGCGAAACAAGGTATTTTCCTGTAATTCTGTTTGAATTAAAGACGCCAAATGTTTCATCTGTTGATTTGTCAATTATTTCAATTTTTGATTTTATACCTTCCCCGTTCTCATCGGTAATAAAACCTTTTACTAATGTTGTGTTCTTTTTAATAATGTCTGCCCCTAATACAACGCTATAAATATCACTTTCTCCGATTCCGTTTGGTTTAGCTGAAGAATAATAACCTTTTTTTCCATTGGCAGCTAATGTGAAATACATATCGTCCTCGGTGGTGTTAATGGATCTCCCAAGGTTCTTTGGAGTGCCCCATTCACCTGTTGCTGAGTCTAAAACAGACATAAATATATCATATCCACCTATAGAAGTATGCCCTTTAGAACTAAAGAAAAGCGTATTACCATTGGGGTGAATAAATACACTTTCTTCATCTTTGTCGGTGTTAATGGATTCACCAATGTTTACAGCATTTCCCCATATTCCGTTGTTTTCTTGTGTGCTGTACCAAATGTCTTTTTCACCTACTCCTAATTTCCGGTTACTTACAAAATATATTGTTTTTCCATCCGGAGAAATGCTGGCCGAAGTTTCATTGTCATTACTATTGATGGAGGCTGGCAATCTCACAGGGTTTGACCACTCTTCACCATTTAATGAGGACTCAAAAAGATCTCCATTTTCAGTCTGGTTACCATCATAGCGGTAAAGGATCATCTTTTGTCCGTCATTTGATAGGGCTATAGCAGAATTGTTAACATCTGGAAGGTTGATCGTTGGCCCCAATTTTCTTGGTGCTAACCATTTTTTATCTTTAAGATCATAGTAGGAAGTGTAAATATTTGCTTTTCCCCCTTTGTTTTCAAGTTTCTGTGGTTTTCCTTTTTTTGAAGGAGGTGTTATTGGAGCCGGTGTTTCAGTTAATGGTCTGTTGGTGGAAAATATCATAACGTTCCCATCCGCATGAATAAGGGGGGCATAATCCGGAAAACGTGAATTTACAAGCAAACCTATGTTTTTAATTTCCATGCTCAAGGAATCTTCTGCTGAACCGGCATTTTCATCAGCAACGATTTCTGACTGTTCACCGTTTTCTCCATTTTCAGAAGTATTTTCCTCATCCGCATTTTCAGCAACTACAGTTGTATCGGTCTGTTCATTAACGGATTCCAGATTAGCAGAATCAACCATAATATCTTGTTCATCAGCAGCAAGGTTAGGATCTGCTCCCCAACTGGCATTAACTATGGAATCCATCTGCGCTTTGTGTTTTTGTTCCAAAGCTTCAATTTTCATTGCCAGTTCTTGATTTTTCTTAAGTAGCGCTTCTTTTGAAGTGTCCTCGTTTTCTACTGTTTTTACATTAGCAATAAGAGTGTCTTTACCGTTAACGGTCTTTTCTTCTTCAACAACTATAGGGGCATCAGACGTAGCTTCTTCTTTTTTTACCTCAGCAACAACCGTTTCTTTATTCTCCTGAACTTTTTCTTCTTCAACAACTATAGGGGCATCAGCAATAGTCTCTTCTTTTTTTACCTCAGCAACAACTGTTTCTTTATTCTCCTGAACTTTTTCTTCTTCAACAACTATAGGGGCATCAGCAATAGTCTCTTCTTTTTTTACC
>JAURXZ010000030.1 GCA_030654175.1 Bacteroidia bacterium | reverse complement strand
CTTATACCATAACATTGATCACTTCCACTCAATACAATTGTATTGATACAGCTTACCAGACCATCATTATTGAGCCTGACTTTATGTTTTATATTCCAAATGCTTTTACACCCAATGATGATGGTATAAATGATTTTTTCTCCGGCAAAGGGACTTTTGTGGGTATTTATGAAATGGCCATTTTTGACCGCTGGGGCAACTTAATTTTCAACTCTGACGATATTACTAAACCGTGGGATGGTAAAGCGAATAAGGGGGCTACAATTGCCCAGGGAGATGTATATATTTATTCGATAAAGATCACTGATTTTAAAAAACGGAAATATACTTATAAAGGAATTGTAACATTGGTGAGGTAGTTGGAGTTTTTTTTGTCAATTGGCAACTGTACAAAAAAGAAGTAAGTAAATAATAATGCATTAGCGCTGAAGTACTGTCCATGAAATTTTTTTTATTAATTATTGTTTTCATATTTACCTTGTCGGGGGACGTGCATTCACAATCCTTTCCAAATCCCGCCACGCTTTCAACGGGCCAGGGAACTCCTGGCAGCCTTGATCCAATTTGGACCGTTTCGCCCTGGTATTCTAGTAGCCCACCTAATCCGATGGGTTTAAGCTATAGCCCTGCATTGATCAATAATAATTGTGCTCCCGGTGCATGGGTTGACCCTGCCGCTTTACCTCCTCCAATAAATAATGGGAACTGGATAACCGGTTCTGATGCTCCATGTTCAGGTAATACGAATGATGGGTATCGTTATTTTAGATTAACCATTAATTTGCCCTCCGATTGTAATGGAAACAGTGTAACTATTGCTGGTAACTATACTCTTTATCTTTCAGGATATGCCGACAATACAATATCGGATGTTTTTATAAACGGAAACAGTACAGGTATCAGCGGAGGGGGTTTTTCTTCAGGCACACAACTAAACATGACCCTGATAGGTCCGTGGGTTGTAGGCATTAATTATATTGATGTTTCGATGTACAATTTCCCGTCAGGAGGTGGGGCTAACCCTTATGGTTTATTATTAGTAGCAAATTCAACCGCCAGTGCTGCTGCCGATGGTGATGGCGATGGCGTTTCGGATCTTAATGATCTATGCCCTTGTCAGCCAGGTTCTTTAGCTAATGGCTGTGCGGCTTCTATTGTTGGTGACACTGTTATTTGTAAAGGCGAAAACACTACGCTTACTTCCACAGGAATTGGAACCTATTTATGGAGTACAGGCTCCACTAATTCTTCTATTACAGTTAGTCCTATTATTCCAACAAGCTATTATGTTAAAGTCACTGTCACAGGTGGCTTCGAGGATTCTGCTTTCGTTTATGTAAATGTAAATCCAACTCCAGTTCCATCCATAACCGGAGATGTGATAATTTGTGCAGGGGAAAACACTTCACTCACTGCCTCGGGTGGCGGAACCTATTTATGGAATACAGGTTCTACAAATGCCGTTATTATGGAGACTCCCGCAATAACAACAAATTACAAAGTGGTAGTTACAAATTCATTTACTTGTAAGGATTCCATTAGCCAGAGCGTCACCGTATTTCCTAAACCAAACGCAAGCTTTACATTCACAGATCAGTGCAACGGAACAGCGCTTCCTTTTAACAGTACATCAACTATTAATAGTCCCGGTACTATTTCAAGTGCGTATTGGGATTTTGGAGATAGCACTTTTAGTTCTGGTAATAGCACATCACATATCTTCAACAACCCCGGAAATTATACTGTTAATTTATTAGTAAACAGTAACAGTTCCTGTTCAGACACTATTATACAACAGGTTACCGTTTTTCAAAATCCGATTGCTGGTTTTACTTTCAATGATGTTTGTTTGAGCGATTCGATGGGCTTTACAAATACTTCCTCCGTGAGTCTGCCGGCTTCTGTTTCAAATTATTTATGGACTTTTGGCGATAACGGGCCTACCAGTAATTTAGTGAATCCCAATCATTATTATGCCAATGCAGGGGCATATAATGTTGCATTAATTGCTACAACAGCCGATGCCTGTGCTGATACGATTACTGTCCCTGTAAATGTTTTTGATCCACCGGTTAGCGGATTTACATTTAGCAATACCTGTTTATTTGATTCAGCTGAGTTTACAAACACGACTCTTGATCCTGCAACGGGTAGTGTTGCAAACTGGTCATGGAATTTTGGTGATGGTTCGGCTTTAAATACAACAGAATATAATCCAAGCCATTTGTTTGCAAGTCCCGGAAATTATGAGGTTGTTCTGATTTCGTATTCATCCAATCTTGGTTGTGTGGATACTTTGAAAGATTCAATTACAATATTTCCAAAGCCTGTAGCCAATTTTAGTTTTACGAATGTTTGCTTAGGTCAGGCAATGAGTTTTAATGATTCATCAATTGTTTCCGGAGGCAGCATTGCCGGCAGGTCCTGGAGTTTTGGTGATGGCAGTGCAGTAGTTACTATTCAGGATCCTGCGCATACTTACGCAAACCCGGGAACCTACATTGTTTCATTAATAGTAACATCAAATAATAGTTGTATCGACACAACGATAAAAAGTGTGGTGGTGCACCCTTTGCCAATTGTGCAATTTAGCAGCACCAATGTTTGTGATGGAACCGCTGTTCAATTCACTAATTTATCAAACATCGCTACAACAGATACAATTCAATCCCGGACCTGGGATTTTGGTGATGGCAGCGCATTTAACAGCAGTCAAAATCCCTCTCATTTATATGCAAGTAATGGTTCTTATACTGTTGAATTGCTGGTCATTTCCAATTTCGGCTGTGAGGATTCCATTAGTAAAACAAGCATTGTTAACCCCAATCCTCAGGTAAGCTTCACAGCGAACGATACTATCGGCTGTGAACCATTGTGTATCTCCTTTCAGGATAATTCAATAGTTGCAACAGGCATAAACATAGGTTGGGTATGGAACCTTGGTGATGGAAGCGTCATTAATAATTCACAAACTTTTGATCACTGTTATATTAACGACTCTGTTTATTCATCCAACTCTTTGAATGTTACAATAACTGTTACTTCAGATAGCGGCTGCGTAAGCACCTTATCCAAAAATAATTATATCACAGTTTATCCGGCTCCTGTTGCGGGTTTTACAGCTCAACCTGAAACAACAACGATTATTGATCCGGTTATTTCAATTACAGATCTTTCTATCGGAGTCAATATATGGAATTGGAATTTTGGAGATTTAACATCATCAGCATTAAGTAATCCTGCTCCTCATACTTATTCAGATACGGGTTCCTATACAATTACCTTGATCACATCCACCACATACGGCTGTATTGACAGTGCTTTTCAAACCATTATAATTGAACCGGATTTTGTTTTTTATATTCCTAATGCGTTTACACCGGATGGCGATGAAATAAATGATAGCTTCTGTGGAAAAGGAATTTTTATCAATGAATTTGAAATGACAATTTTTGATCGTTGGGGAAATCTGATTTACAAAACCAAGGATATTAATAAACCATGGGATGGCAAAACAAATCAGGGTGTAGTGTTGTCACAAGCAGATGTATATGTTTATGTTATCAATGTTATTGATTTCAAAAGCAAAAAACATAATTATAAAGGTATTGTAACATTAGTAAGGTAAGTATAGAAATACTTTTGAGATCATCAATCCGGAAATTTTAAAAAGGTCGAATTAAAATTTATTACTTTAGCCTATCCTTAAAATTATTTGCAGCTTATGTCCCTTATCAAAACCAAAATAAATCCCCAGTCCGAATCCTATCAAAGGAACTATTTGCTGATGAAAGAAAAGGTTATTGAATTGGAACAAACCATGCAAAAAAGTTTATTTCAGGGAGAAGAAAAATATCTTGAAAGAAACAAAAAAACCGGAAAATTATTAGCACGTGAACGTATTGAACTTTTATTAGACCTGGATTCTCCTTTTTTAGAATTACTTCCTTTAGCTGGTATTGGTGGTGATGGTTTTGGCGTTGGTGGAACACTTGTGGGGGGGATAGGGTTTGTGAGTAACAGGTTATGTATACTAACTGCCAATGTTGGAACTATTAAAGGTGGTTCAATAGATTATCCGACTCTTCAAAAAAATCTCAGGATAAGTGAAATTGCATTAGAAAATGAACTTCCTACAATAAATATGGTTGAGTCTGCCGGAGCAAATTTACCTGATCAGGCAAAAATATTCAATTATGGCGGAACCATTTTTCGTGAAATAACACGGAGATCACAAAAAGGCATTCCTACCATTTCTATTGTTTTTGGTAATAGTACAGCCGGAGGTGCGTATGTTCCGGGTATGTCGGATTACACCATTATGGTAAAGGATCAGGCAAAAGTGTTTTTAGCCGGACCTCCTTTGGTTAAAATGGCAACGAATGAGGTAGTAGATGATGAAGCGCTCGGAGGCGCGGATATGCATAGCCGTATTTCCGGAGTTTCTGATTATTTGGCTGTTGACGAAAAAGATGGAATAAGAATAGCAAGAGAAATAATGTCGTTTCTCAATAGCCCTGAAAAAGAAAAAGTCAGGCAAAAAATTATTGAACCTTTATATGATAGTGAAGAAATTTTAGGCCTTGTTTCAGCAGATGTTCGTATCCCTTTTGATGCGCGTGAATTGATCGCAAGAGTTGTTGATGGTTCGCATTTCTCAGAATTCAAATCCAATTATGGAAGCACATTAGTTACCGGTTATGCTGTTATCAATGGTTATCAAATAGGAATTGTTGCCAATAATGGAGTATTGTTTTCTGAAGCGGCAAACAAAGGCACCCAGTTCATTCAGCTTTGTAATCAAAATAATATTCCACTTTTGTTTCTACAAAACATTACCGGATTTATGGTTGGTAAAAAGTATGAAGAAGAGGGAATAATAAAACATGGTGCCAAAATGATCAATGCTGTATCCAACAGCACTGTTCCTGCAATAACCATTATCATTGGGGCCTCCTACGGTGCAGGTAATTATGCAATGTGTGGAAGAGCTTTCAAACCACGTTTTTTATTTTCATATCCGAATTCAAAAATTGCTGTAATGGGCCCGGAGCAACTTTCGGGAGTAATGGAAATTATACAGCGTGACGCAGCGCAAAAAGCAGCGGTTGTTTATGATGAAGAAAAAGGTACATTTATAAAACAAAAAATTACTTCGGAAGCCGACAAACAATCCAATGCATATTATGCCTCAGGTCAGCTATGGGACGATGGTGTAATAGACCCAAGAGAAACGCGAAATTACCTTAAACTGTGCCTTGAAGTAATTCATAACACAGAGATCAAAGGTGCTGATGGTTATGGTGTTTTTAGGATGTAATTAAAATTAGTTGATGGTTTATAGTTGTTAGTCGATAGTTTGCTAACTGACAATCACAAACTAACAACTAACAACCAGCAACCAAAAACTAACAACCAGTAAAAAAAATGAAAGCAATAAAAAAAATACTTATCGCCAATCGAGGAGAAATTGCAATACGTGTGATGAGAACCTGTCGCGAAATGGGTATTGCAACTGTTGCTGTTTATTCTGACACAGACAAAGATGCATTATTTGTTAAACAAGCGGATGAGGCTATTTCTATTGGAGGGTTACAAGCATCAGAATCATATCTAAACCAGGAAAAAATAATTAATGCTGCGAAAATAACCGGAGCAGATGCTATTCATCCCGGTTATGGTTTTCTTTCAGAGAATGCAATTTTTGTAAAAAAATGTACGGAAGCAGGAGTCATATTTATTGGCCCATCTGCCGAAGTAGTAGAGGTGATGGGTTCAAAAATCCGATCAAAAAAAATAATGCAGAAGGCTGGTATCCCAACTGTTCCGGGCTATAACGGCAAAGATCAATCCATTGACATATTTATTAATGAATCCGAAAAGATCGGTTTTCCTATTCTTATTAAAGCTGCAGCAGGCGGTGGCGGGAAAGGAATGCGAATTGTTTATGATAAAAAAGAAATCGCTGCATCAATTGAAGCCGCCAAACGGGAAGCTCAAAGCAGCTTCGGAGATGATACTTTATTAATTGAAAAATATTTTGAATCTGCTAAACACATTGAATTTCAATTGTTCGGAGATCACCACGGCAACTACACTCATTTTTTTGAAAGAGAATGTTCTATTCAAAGAAGATTTCAAAAAATTATAGAGGAAAGTCCTTCTCCTTCTTTAACACCCGAGCTCAGAGAAAAAATGGGGAAAACGGCTATAGCAGTTGCAGAATCCATTCAATATACTAATGCCGGCACGGTTGAATTTATTTTAGATGCTGAAAATAATTTCTACTTTTTAGAAGTAAATACCCGATTACAAGTGGAACACCCTGTTACTGAGGAAACCACAGGTATTGATCTGGTTCGCCTTCAAATAGAAGTTGCGAAAGGAATGCCATTAAAAGCAAATTATCAAAACACTCATCAACAGGGCCATGCCATTGAGTGCCGTATTTATGCAGAAGATCCTGCTACTAATTTTTTTCCTGCTACCGGGACTGTATTAATTTGGAACGAGCCACCTTTAAACGGAATTCGTTACGACAGCGGTGTTGCTTCAGGCTCAAAGGTTGATATTTACTATGATCCTATGGTTGCAAAAATTATTGCCAAAGGAAATAATCGTGAAGAAGCAATTCAAAAAATGCAAAATGCACTCGAAAAATTTGTCATTTTAGGATTAACTACCAATAAAAATTTCTTACTTGAAATTCTTAAACATCCATCCTTTAGTGATGGAACGTTTGACACTCATTTTATATATAAATATTTCAAAAACTATACTGATAGTAAAAAAATTGATTCTGAAATAATTAATGAAGTGGCTATTGTAGCAATGCTTTCGGAATGGAAGGAGAGAAATGATCAGACAGATAATAATGGCCGCGTAAACGGTTGGAGAAATAATTTTTATCAAAACAATTGGAGCACATTTGATATTGGAGGCGATGTGATCAAAGTAGAGTATCGTTATAAAAACAACAACACTTTTGACATAACAATTAATGATAAAAACTTTAAAGCAGAATTGGTTTCAATTGAAAATAATAGTTTAACGTGTATCATTAATAGTCACAGGAAAACATTTGTTGTTGCAAAATCGAAAGAAGAATTATTTATACATCATCCCATAGCCGGAAGCTTTAAAGCAACTGTTGTTCCTCGTTTTTCAGAATCGCTGTCCAGTGAAAAGTCTGGAGGCTATAAAGCGCCAATGCCAGGAGAAATTGTGAAACTTCTAGTTAAACCAGGTGAGGAAGTAGTTTCAGGAAAAGGATTAGTTGTAATTAGTTCAATGAAAATGGAAACCACCATTGAAGCGCATTCTGATGGCATAGTGGAAGAAATCTTTATTACTGAAAAATCCTTTGTGGAGGCAAATACTGTTCTGTTGAAAATTTCGAGTCAGGAAAATTAATATTTAAAATGAGTATAATGTTATACACAGAAAAAGAAACAACTTCTTTAAAAAGTCTCACTTTCGCTCATCTAATTGTAGAAGAAAAAGGTCATCTTTTAACGATTACTCTCAACCGTCCGGAAAAGAAGAATGCAATGAACCCGCTTTTTATAAGGGAGTTTGCTTATTCTTTAGCTTATGCGCACCACAATCCATCTGTGTGGGTGGTGGTTATTGCTGCTAAAGGAGATGTGTTTTGTGCTGGTGGAGATTTAAAAGCTTTTTCGTCTAAGATCATTGAACCAACAATTTCAACCATCCCGGAACCTAAACAAGAAATAGTTATAGGAGATATTTTTTCACAACTACACAAACCCTGCATTGCAAAGGTTGGTGCCTCGGTTTATGCCGGAGGTTTTTTAATTATTTGTGGTTGCACACATGTCATCTCAATTCCGGAAGCTCAATTCGGTTTGCCTGAAGTGAAGCGCGGGATCTGGCCTTTTCAGGTAATGCAAAGTATGCTGCAGGTTATGCCTCCACGAACAGTTATTGATTTTTGCATGAGAGCTCGAACTGTTGATGCAACAGAAGCTCAAAAATTAGGACTTGTTTCACAGATAGTACCTGCAGAAAAATTAGATGAAGCAGTGCAGAATTTAGCGGATGAAATAATGCAATATTCTCCTTCAGCGATTCGCTTGGGTTTAAAAGCCTTTGATGAACTTAAAAGTAAACAAGCCACTGAAGCACATATTTTTTTAAAACAAATGTTAGCTGAAGTAATACAAACAGAAGATGCAAAAGAAGGGATAGCTGCTTTTACAGAAAAAAGACAGCCTGTGTGGAAAGGGAAATAATAAAAACAATTATACAATTGGCAAGTAACAAAAAATTTTGCAATTCGTTAAATTCATAACTCACAAAAAATGAATAGCAAGTCTATAAAAATTGCCGGAGCACAAGGGTTTTATGGCGACAGCCCTTTAGCTGCTATTCAGATCGCAAAAGAGAAAGGCGCTGATTATCTGGTGATCGATTCTTTGGCAGAGCTTACGCTTTCTATTCTTCAGAAAGATAGATTAAAAGATGAAACGCTTGGATATGCCCGCGACATTGAGTCAATGGCATATACACTCTTCCCCATTGCATTTAAGAATGGTTTAAAGATCGTAACTAATTCAGGAGGACTAAATCCTGAAATTGCTGCGAAAAAAGTGGCTGCATTATTAGAAAAGCAAGGAATAAAAGGAATTAAAATTGCCATCATCACAGGTGATAATTTATTGCCTCAATTGCAAGAGATGCAACAATCTGGGCTTGCATTAGAAAACATTGATAACGGTAAACCATTCTCAAGTTCAACTTTCGAAATAACACATGCTAACGTTTATACCGGTGCTCA
Organism: Bacteroidia bacterium; assembly: GCA_030654175.1. Lineage (GTDB taxonomy): Bacteria > Bacteroidota > Bacteroidia > 2-12-FULL-35-15 > 2-12-FULL-35-15 > 2-12-FULL-35-15. Next base: position 735,218 of record JAURXZ010000030.1, on the reverse strand, counting down.
TTCAATCGCGGAAGCTCTTGACAAAGGTGCTGATCTTATACTTGCAGGAAGAGTTGCTGATCCATGTCTTACTCTTGGTATTTTGATCCATCATTTTAAATGGCGCCTCACCCCCAGCCCCTCTCCACTTGGAGAGGGGAGTTCAGATCTTAGTCAAAACGATCTTGATAGATTAGCTTCAGGTATTGCTGTCGGGCATTTATTAGAATGTGGGGGACAAGCCTCCGGTGGTAATTCGTATGCCGAATGGCCAATGGATTATTCCATCAGTAACTTGGGATACCCTATTGCAGAAGTGTTTGAAGACGGTACTGCCGTGTTTTCAAAACTGGAAAGCCAGGGAGGAAAAGTTAGTCGCAACACCATACGCGAACAACTCATTTATGAAATTCATGATCCGGCTAATTATATAACACCGGATGTAATCGTTGATTTTACGGGTGTTAAAATTGAAGAGCTCTCAACTAATAAAGTGCAATTTTCGGGCATAAAAGGAAAACCTCGTCCGGAGAAATTGAAATTGAGTATTGGGCAAATGGAAGGTTATATGAGTGACCAGTTCTTTTTCTTTTCATGGCCCTATGCGTACGAAAAAGCTATACGATTTATCGAAACTGTAAAAGAAATTTGGGCAACGCTGCCTGTTAAAATTGAAAGATCAGAATTTTCATTAGTCGGTATCAACGGAATCCATGGAGCTGCAGCGCCTCTTCCTCCAAAAGAAACCCTTGATGAAATAAATGAAATAGGAGTTCGATTAGCAATAAAACACAATGATCTGCGTACCGGAAAATTGTGTATGCAATCTGTTATTTGCCTTGGCTTGAATGGGCCTCCCGGATTAATTGGTATTCCGGGCTGGGGCAAAACAGATAGAATTATGTTGAGCCTTTGGCCTACTTTAATTCCACGAGAATGGGTGAAAGAAAAAGTAGAGATCATTGAAAGTTGAATGATATAAAACTTAGCCTAATAAATTTTGCCACAGATTTCACAAATTACACAGAGTCCCAGTTTTTTAAATTAGAAATATTTTTTTAAAAATTAATCTAAGAATCTGTGAAATCTGTGGCAAAATTTTTCTGTTGATTTTTACAAATAAATCGGTGTAATCATTTTAAGAATGAAAAAAATAAAATTAATTGAAATAGCAAGTGCACGATCAGGTGACAAAAATGATGTTTGTAATATTGGCCTGATGGCCAGATCACCTGAATTTTATGCTATACTTAAAGAAAAAGTTACTGCCGAAAAAGTAAAAGAACATTTCAAAGATCTTATCAAAGGCCCAATAATACGATATGAATGGGAGGCCATTGAATCGCTTAATTTTATGTGTAATCAAGCCTTGGATGGTGGAGCTTCCAGATCTTTAAGAATGGATACACTTGGTAAAAACTTTTCAAGCCATTTGTTGAGAATGGAAGTTGAAATTGAGAATTAAGAGTAAAAGTTTGTGATAGGGAGTTGAAATCACTTAAATTATAAATAAACGAGTCACCAATATGAAACTTTAATTTTTTTAAAGATACCAATTAATGGGCTATTGCTTTTGGTCAAAATCGGATTAGCTTTGCATCGTGTTTTGGAAATTTTACTTTTTGGACTTATCAAAAAAATAGTGTACACCTAAAAAAATAAACATGAAAAAAATCTTACAACTTATTTCTTTAACGGTTTTGATATTATGTTTCGGGAGTGCTTCGGCACAGCTTAATTTAACTGTATCAAAAACCAATGCGACAAGTGGGTGTAACGGGACCTCTACAGCTTCCGCAATAGGAGGACACGAACCTTACACCTTTTCATGGTCCAATGGTTGGACTACAGCATACGTAGATTCACTGTGTGCCGGAGCATACACGGTTATTGTCACCGATTCCAGCAATATCTCTGACACTGCTTCAGTTACTATTATTAACGATACAAGTTCCTTAATGGTTTCTGTTGCAAAAACAAATGCAACAAGTGGCTGTAATGGAAATGCTAATGCTACTGTTACCGGAGGGTCGGGCCCATACATTTATTCTTGGTCAAATGGCGGAAATACCGCTTACATCGACTCTTTATGTGCAAATACTTACAACCTGTTTGTTACGGACGTTAACGGAGATACTGCTATCGCATCAGTTACTATTACCAATGACACAACAAGTGCTTTAATTGTTTCAGTTTCAAAAACAAACGCAACGGGCGGATGTAATGGCACTGCGACAGCTTCAGTTACCGGAGGATTGGCTCCATATATTTATTCTTGGTCAAATGGCGGAAATACCGCTTACATCGACTCTTTATGCGCAAATACTTACAACCTGGTTGTTACGGACGTTAACGGAGATACTGCTATCGCATCAGTTATTATTACCAATGACACAACAAGTGCTTTACTTGTTTCAGTTTCAAAAACAAACGCCACGGGCGGATGTAATGGCTCTGCGACAACTTCAGTTACCGGAGGATTGGCTCCATATGTTTATTCTTGGTCAAATGGCGGAAATACCGCTTACATCGACTCTTTATGTGCAAATACTTACAACCTGTTTGTTACGGACGTTAACGGAGATACTGCTATCGCATCAGTTACTATTACCAATGACACAACAAGTGCTTTAGTTGTTTCAGTTGCAAAAACAAACGCAACAGGCGGATGTAATGGAAATGCTACAGCTACTGTTACAGGAGGATTGGCTCCATACGTTTATTCATGGTCAAACGGTGGAAATACTTCTTATGTAGATTCTTTATGTGCTGGGCCTTACAACTTAACTGTTACCGATGTTAACGGAGATACTGCTATCGCATCAGTTTCCATTACCAATGACACAACAAGTACTTTAGTTGTTTCAGTTACAAAAACCGATGCAACAATTGGATGTAATGGCACTGCAACAGCAACTGCTAGCGGAGGGTTGGCTCCATACGTATATTATTGGTCAAATGGAGGAAATACCACTTACATTGATTCTCTATGTGCAGGAACTTACAATTTAATTGTTACGGATGTTAACGGAGACTCGGCTGCTACTTCATTTACTATTACTTCAGCTCCATTAATTGCTACAGTTTCAGCAACACAAACAACTGGTGGCGTTTGTAATGGAACCGCTACCGTTTCTGCCACAGGGGGCTCTGCTCCTTATGTTTATTCATGGTCAACCGGTGGGAATGGTACTTACAAAGATTCTTTATGTTTGGGAACTTTCAATGTTGTTGTTACTGATATTAACGGCTTAACAGATACCACATCTTTTACCATTACTGCCGATAGTACTTATAACCCCTGTACTTCTTTCGCAGCAACAATCAGTTCAACATTGAACCAAACCTTCCCGGGAGCTTGTGACGGAACAGCAATTTCTGCTGTTAGTAACGGAGCTGCACCATTTCTATTTAACTGGGGAACCGGATTAAGTTCTACTACTGCTCAGTTTTCAGGGTTGTGTTCCGGTTCATTTATTTTAACTGTTACTGATGCAAATGGGTGTTCTACTACAGCAACAGGATCTGTAGGTACAGATTCAGTTGTCGGACCTTGTAATGGCGTATTTATCAATGTTACATTGACCACAACAAGTGCTTCAGCAGGACTTTGTGATGGTGCAGCTTTTTCAACAGTTGCAGGTGGTACAGCTCCTTATCTTTTCACTTGGAGCAATGGATATCATACTTCCAATTTGACAAATGCTTGTCCGGGTTATTATAACGTTCAGATACAAGATGCTATTGGTTGTTTGGGTGCATCGAACGTTTTTGTTCAGGGCGATACTACTGTACCTATTCCATTAATGATCAGCATAACAACAAACGATGTGGATAGTGCCGGTGCTTGTAATGGTTCTGCTCATGTGAATGCAGCCGGTGGCGTTGGGCCATATTCAATTATTTATTCCAATGGCTTTTCAGGGGGACAGGCTAGTAATTTATGTGGTGGATACTATGCCGCTTACATTACTGATGTAAACGGCCTGAGTGATTCTATATCCTTTGTAATAGGATCACCGGAAAATACATTTATAAATGATACAGCATCAGACCCTTTGAATGATTCTGTGGTCGTTGCCACTTTAACAAGCGAAGCAATACTGTCATGTGGTATTGATTTCACAACAATTGACTCTATTGCTGTTACTGACTATTATTTAGGTAATAATGATTCAGTTGTTGTTGTTTGGACGCTTTACTCTATTATTAATGGTGATACAACGCTGTCTCAATTATATGGAGCTGGGCAGGATGGCGTTTATGAAGTAGTATTAAGTCTCTTTTGTGATGGTCGTTCGGCAGCGGGATTTGCTAAAGCCTATAGTAAGATACTCGTTAACGACCAGCTGACAGGTATTAAAACCGATAATGAGGTTAAAACAAAAACTGTAGTTTATCCAAATCCATTTAACAACTCCTTTAATATAAACTTAAAGGGAGCTGCTAAAGTAACAGTAACCGATATTACAGGTAAAACAATAGTTGTACGCCAGGGAAATTCAGGAACTTTGCAAATTCCGGCAAACAATTTTGCTAAAGGAATTTATTTTGTAATAATTGAAAATAACAAAGGCCGAGAAGTTACTAAACTTATAAAAGAGTAATTTAAATTTTAAAACAAACAAAAAGAGCCGGGATATCCTGGCTCTTTTTGTTTGTTCGAATCATTATTTGTTTTTATTAGCCACGTCCTTCTTTATTTTTTAAAGCAAATAATCATCTTGTTAGAGGTTTGGCATTAAATTTTTCAAGCATCTTTTTTTATGGTCTCCGAGCATTAAAAACCAATTTTTAAACTAAATTTGAATAAACGTTTTAATTCTTAATTAAAAAACATGACAACAAATCCTTTTACTGAAGAGCATAACATGCTTAGAGATTCATTCCGTCAATTTGTTGCAAAAGAAATCACACCAAATGTGGATGAATGGGAAAAAAATAAAATTTGTGACCGTGAAGCATTTCGAAAAATGGGTGAGCAAGGATTTTTTGGAGTAAGTTTTTCAACAGAGTATGGCGGTAGTGGGATGGATCTTTGGTCGGCCGTTGTAATAGTAGAAGAATTAACGCAGGCGAATGCAGGCGGTTTGGCTTTGTCATTTTTTGCACACACCTATTTACCATTGCCATTAATTTATGCTTTAGGAACAGAGGAACAAAAACAAAAATACCTGGTACCTGCATTAAAAGGTGAAAAAATTGCGGCATTAGGAATTACTGAACCTGGCGCAGGATCAGATGTAGGAGGTATTACCACTTCGGCTAAAGATATGGGTGATCATTATTTAGTGAATGGATCCAAAATGTTTATTACCAATGGAACAATGGCTGATTTTATAGTACTGGTTGTAAGAACAGGTGAGGGCCATAATCTAAGTTTACTATTGTTTGAAACGAATACTCCCGGCTTTTCGGCTATCCCCGTCCATAATAAGTTGGGTATGCACACTTCTGATACAGGGCAATTGTTTTTTGAAAATTGTAAAGTGCCTAAATCTGTTCTTATCGGTAAAGAAAATGCAGGGTTCTATTACATCATGAATAATTTTCAGGAAGAACGCCTGATCGCTGCAATAAGCGGGACATCGGCTGCTGAATGGGCTATGGAAAAAGCTAAACAGTATATGAAAGAAAGGATAGCATTTGGCAGACCTATTGGAAAACTACAGGTATTAAGACATAAATTAGCACAAATGGCTGTAGCTGTTGAAGCTTGTCGCTCCTTTTCATATCGTGCTGTGCATGAGTTTATTGAAAAAGGTCCGGAAGCAATAGGAATAATTTCTATGGCAAAAGCATATACATCTGAAGAATCTTATAAAATTATTAATGACGCTTTGCAAATTCATGGCGGTTGGGGTTATATGGAAGATTATGGTATCGCACGTGCTTTAAGAGATAACCGTCTTTTAACTGTTGGAGCAGGAACAACAGAAATTATGTATGAGATAATCAGCAAAATGATCATTGACGATGTAGAGCATAAACGAAAACTTATTGATGTAAGGTCATAAAACAATTTGATAATTTGAAAATTTGTCAATTTGAGAATTAAATAAATCAGCTTACAAATCAGCATTGCAGCACATCAGCGCATTAGCAAACAGAAATTTGAAAATTTGATAATTTGTCAATTTGAGAATTAAATAAATCAGCTTACAGATCAGCATTACAACACATCAGCATATTAGCAAACAGAAATTTGATAATGTGAAAATTTGTCAATTTGAAAATTAAATAAATCAGGTTCAGACCAGCATCAGCACATTAGCACATCAGCACATTATCAAATTAACACAATGAACAGCATTTTTAAAAATAATTTATTTGCAAATAAAGTTGCACTGATCACAGGTGGAGGTACAGGAATTGGTTTACGAACAGCCAGGGAATTAGCATCATTGGGAGCAACGGTAATACTTGCCAGCAGAAAAGCCGACAACCTTATTAAAGCAGCCAACATTATAAAAAATGAAGGAGGCAAAGCAATCCCCATCGAATGCAATATCAGGGAAGAAGAGAGCATACAAAAATGCGTGGAACAGACCATAAACGAAGCGGGAACAATCGATTTTTTAGTTAACAATGGTGGTGGACAATTCCCTTCAAAAGCCGAATCGATTTCCCGAAAAGGCTGGAATGCTGTGATAGAGACCAATCTCACGGGCACTTTTTTTATGTCGCAGGAAGTTTTTAATAAAGTTTTTATACATAAAGGTGGAGCTATCGTTTCGGTGATCGCCAATATGCGAAACGGATTTCCGATGTTATCACATACCGGTGCGGCAAGAGCAGGCGTTGAGAATTTGACGAAAAGTTTAGCAAATGAATGGGGCAAATACGGAGTACGGATAAATGCCATTGCTCCGGGTACAATAGATTCCAGTGGTTTGAATAACTATGCTCCTGAATTTCGTCAACATTTATATACCAATATTATTAAAAATAATCAAACCTATCGATTAGGTACGGAAGCAGAAATAGCTGCTTCTATTTTGTTTTTGCTTTCTCCAGCTGCAAGCTATATTACTGGAATCACCTTGGCCGTTGATGGCGGAGAATCCATTTATTCGCCCTTGGCACCTCCCGCGCCAAATGATAAACACCACCCATTCACTGATGATATTTAAAAGTCAGAGATTCTTGTAATTCAAAGTTGAGAAAAAAATCATATAAAGTTCCGGTTTTTTTGTTTATCTTTCTTCGCTATACTTACCATTGATACATGCAACTTTTATAGCAGTTTTGATGTCTATAAAAATATGCAATTGTTTAAACCCGGTGCGATGTTAAAAAAAACAACACTTATTCTTCTAACCTTAATTAGTTCCGCATTTGCAGGATTCGGGCAGGAGGTATGTAACAATGGTATTGATGATGATGGAGATGGCTTGATAGATTGTTATGACCCGCAATGTAACGGGAACCCCGATTGTTCTGATTTTTTTTATGGAAAACCAGCCTTAAGTTGTACCACCAATCCAACCAATCCAGCTTTTAGTTTAAACACCATTTGGCAATCCCCCATGGATGTTTCTACCCGTTCCACAATGATGGTAGGTGATATGGACGGTGACGGAACTCCGGAAGTGGTTTGTCACCAAAGTGGTGTTAATGAACTGTTTATTTTAGATGGTCAAACAGGTGCTCTCGAGGTTACCGTTAATTGTCCGGCTATTCTTGATCATGCAGATGCTATTGCAATTGGGGATACCGATGACGATGGGCTTGGGGAAATTTATGTTGTTACCAGTGATGCTTTTTTAAGGTGCTTCGAAAATAACGGAACCGCTAAAGCAGGTTTTACACCTGTAAATATTGGTACTACGGCAGAATCGCTTCCCTCCATTGCTGATTTTAACTATGACGGAATCCCTGAAATTTATATTAATAACGCTATTTACCATTCATTAACCGGTGCGTTAATTGCAACAGGGGTAGGCAGCAGAGGCTCTAATCCCGGCTCAAATGGAGCACCTTCCGGTTTACCGATAGCAGCTGATGTTCTGCCCGATAGTTATTGTCCGGATTGTGCCGGACTGGAATTGGTATGTGGAAATACTGTTTTTGCCGTTAACATAACTGCTGCTACTATTACCCCTATCGCTAATAGCCTTCCCGGTTCATTGGCCGATGGTTTCAGCTGTGTGGCGGATATGGACATTGATGGACAATTGGATGTGATCGTTACTTCAAACGGAACTATTTATGTTTGGGATCCGCGTACCGGTTTACAAATGGGAAATACATATACCATACCCAATACCAGTGCAGGAGGCAGGGCTAACATTGCTGATTATGATAATGACGGGCTTCCTGAAATAGGTGTTGGAGGAAATGATCGGTATGCAGTGATTGATGTGGATACCTCCACTAACGCTTTATCACAAAAATGGATCAAAACGATTGTTGATGGATCTCAACACACAACCGGTTCGGTATTTGACTTTGATTGTGATGGACTTGCACAAGTTGTGTATAGGGATGAAAATGATTTATTTGTGTGGGATGGCGCAACAGGAAATGTAATTGCATCCATTCCCTGCGGGTCGGCAACACGGAGCGAATTCCCTACAATTGTGGATGTGGACGGAGACGGGCAGGTAAATATTGTTTGCGCTTGTGCAACCGGTAATGGAGGATCTGCCGGGAAGGTAAAGGCATTTAACAGCAGCACTAACCAGTGGGTTGGTTCCAGAAAGGTAATGAACCAGCATTCGTATTGTGTTATAAATGTAAATGACGACCTTTCTATTCCTATTCAACAGCAGAATCATGCTTTACTTCCTAAGCTGAATGGCTTTCTTGCGCAATCTGCCATTTTTGATGTGAACTGGAGTACTACCTGCATTCCTTTGGCAAATGTTACTGTTGAAATTAATTCAGTCATTTATTGTCAAAAACCAGATACCGTAATTGTTGGGTTAAAATTATGCAACATAGGAAGTAAAGTTACCACTGCACCTACAAATGTTTCGGTTTATAACGGAGATCCTTTATCGGGAGGAACATTGATATCGATGTTTCCTCTTGCATCCACCATTTTAGCTGACAGTTGTTCCTACGATACGGTTTTAGTGCCCTTTACCGGCACATCGGCCACATTTTATATATATGTAAATGACGATGGTTCAAGCCCAGCTACAGCTCCTGAAACTGGATTTACCGAATGTGATTCTTCAAACAACAGTGATTTTGTTCTGATAAACAAACCTATAATTTCCTTGTCAGTTGAAGGTGATACAATTATTTGTGCCGGGGATACCACCACACTCTCTGCTGCAGGTGCAACCACATATTCGTGGTCGCCTGTGCTTGGCTTAAGCGCTGCAACAGGTAATATTGTTGCGGCCAAACCGCTTGTAACCACAACTTATACAATTACAGGAATTGATAGCGTTAGTGGCTGTGATAACACTACAACCATTACTGTTACTGTCACTCCAAAGCCCGTTGCAATTTTTGGCAGCACCACTGTTTGTGAGGGAATCTCAACACAATTCACAGATACTTCTACCACCTCTCCCGGCACTATCAGTGCGTGGGCCTGGGATTTTGGAGATGGAAGCCTTGTAAATACAAACCAACATCCTTCATATATTTATCCGGGTGGAGGAAATTATATAGTAACGTTAATTGTGGGGAATAGTTTCGCATGTGCTGATACTGCAACTAAATCTATTCAGGTATATAATGGACCTACAGCAGGGTTTAGCCATAATGATGTTTGCTTTGGAGATTCCATTCAGTTTACCGATTCTTCCTCAGTAGCACTTCCGGCTTCTATCACCTCCTATTTATGGGTATTTGGTGATGGCAGTCCATCCGGAATTCTTGAAAACCCTGCTCATTTATATTCAATTGCCGGAACGTATAACGTTAAATTAGTAGCAACATCAAATAATGCTTGCGCTGATTCTGTTACCATTCCTGTAAATGCCTACGATGCACCGGTTACCGCATTTACATTCAGCAACACTTGCTTAGCGGATTCGGCAAAACTTATAAACACATCAGTTGATCCTGTGATGGGCAGTATTGCAAACTGGCAATGGGATTTTGGAGATGGCAGCCCTTTAAATACAATAGTGTGGAGTCCAAGCCATTTGTACGCTTTACCCGGAAAATACCAGGTTACTCTGATAACCTATTCGTCAAACCTTGGCTGTGCAGATACCCTGAAAGATTCCATTACAGTGTTTCATTCTCCTGTTGGTAACTTTGGTGTTACAAATGTTTGCCTTAACCAGGCCACCAATCTTTACGATTCATCATCTGTTGTAAATGGTACAATTACCGGATGGTCCTGGAATTTCGGTGACAGCTCGCCATTAATTACGGTTCAGAATGCAAGCCATATCTATGCAAACCCGGCAACATATTCCGTTTCTTTAATTGTTACCACCAATGATGGGTGTGAAGATAATACTTCAGAAAACGTAGTTGTACATCCTTTACCGGATGCACAGTTTAGCGCCACAAATGTCTGTGTTGGAACACCTGTTCAGTTTAATGATCTGTCAACAATACTTCCAACAGATACTATACAATCGTGGACATGGGATTTTGATGACAATAGCCCCATTAGCAGCGGTCAAACTGCCACCCACCTGTATACTGCAATCGGCTCTTATGATATTCAGCTGCTTGTTGTTTCTAATTTTGGTTGTATAGATTCTATCAATAAAACAACCGTTGTTAATCCAAATCCTGTTGTTAATTTTTCAGCAATTGATACAGTCGGCTGCTCTCCTTTATGTGTTTCTTTTCAAAACTCATTTTCTATTGCTACTGGCACCAATGTGCAGTTTTTGTGGGGTTTTGGTGATGGCGGCACTCCCGGCAGTTCACAAAATGTTGAACATTGTTACACCAACAATTCTGTCTCTTCGCTTGTTTCTTTTACTCCAACTGTTACTGTTACTTCCGATAGCGGATGTGTAACTTCAAGGTCTAAAACTAATTACATCACTGTGTACCCCAATCCAAATGCGTCTTTCACAGTGTCACCGCAAACATCAACCATCGTTGATCCCGTTATTTCAATTACAGATCTATCTACCGGAACAGATTTTTGGAGTTGGAATTTTGGTGATCTTCAAACAAGCGTTGTTCAAAATCCGCCATCACATACTTATGCTGAGGTGGGAACTTATATTATTACATTGATCGCATCCACTCAGTATAATTGTATCGATACAGCATACCAAACCATCATTATTGAACCTGACTTTTTATTTTATATTCCTAATGCCTTTACACCAGATGGTGATGGTGTAAACGACTTTTTTACCGGTAAAGGTATTTATATCGAAGAATTTGAAATGTCAATTTTTGATCGTTGGGGAAACATGATTTACAGATCGGATGATATTAGTAAACCCTGGGATGGTAAAGCAAATAAAGGCACTGAAATAGCACAATCCGATGTATATGTTTATAGTATTAAAGTTACCGACTTTAAAATGCGTAAACATAATTATAGTGGTATTGTTACATTGGTGAGATAAAGAATTTTTCCGGCCTAGCTCATTTTTCTTGGGATTAAAAAAATGAAAAAAACAATAAAGATCTTTTTTACAGGAAGGCATTTCTCCATCGGAAAGGTTGTGTCTGGCATTGTTTTTTTCTTTATGGCTTCCCCGATTTTTGCACAAACCATCTCGTATATTATTCCTGATATTGGAAGCACTGGGCGGTCTACATACATTGAAATTATTGGACCTTATAATCAGAATAGCAATTTTGGTACGGATGGACTTTATTCTAATAATACAGGAGATTTAGTTCGTGTTGTATGCGCTAATAACGCAGATACTAATAAAATCAAAATAGGCCCTGTAAGTGTAAGTTGGAATGGTAAACTGATATCCACCCAGGTTTTTGTAATGCCAGGATTAAGTCCAAATTCTGATAACTGGCAAGCACTTTCGGCTGCCTACAGGATACCGTTACAAGTTGTATTGAACAACATAACATTTTCCAATGCTGATACTTTTTACATTGTTCAGCCACAACCTGCGATTGTTGCTTCGGGTGCTGTTAACCTTGGTGGTGGTGGTTTAGGTGGAATACGTTCCCGCAGAGGAGCCATGATTGTTGATGATTTATTGTTTAATAATGGTGCTAATGTTACTGTCAGTAAAACGGATTCTGATCCCGGTACAGCGGGGAACCAAGGGTTTTTGCCTTTAAACGTAATAAGCAGAGGAAAGGTTTTAATAGATAATGGAGCTTCTCTTTCCTTAAATGCCCCCGGGGGTCAAAATACGGATGGAGGACCCGGTGGTGGTGGTGGTGGCACCGAATCATTTACTAATTGTTCTCCCTGTGCCGGTGGAACCAATCACAGTGGAGATGGATTCACAGGTGGTGGAACAGAATTGCTTTGTGGTGAAACACCCGGTGGAGGGAGTGGCTCCACTCCTGCAGCATGCGCCCCGGGCTTTGGCGGTATTTCTTTAAATGGTGTTCCCGGTGGTAATGGTCATAATAATTGCAGTGCAGATGAAGGTGGCGGTGGCGGTGGTACCGGCCATCCATTTGGTACAAGTGGTGGAAAAGATGGCGAGTCTGGAGGTTATGGCGGAGGAGCAGGTTATTCCGGTTACGGAGGCGGAGGATATGCTTCGGATGGAACCACACCCGGCACTACAGAATACGGAAAAGCAAACGGTAACAGTCAATTGATCCCTTTTGCCGGTGGTTCTGCCGGTGGAGCGGGCGTTGCAGGCTCAGGCACCACTCGTGGAGGTGGTGGCGGAGGTGGTGGTGCAGGAACTTTTCATGCCTATTTATCTTCAACGATCATATCTTCAGGAAACATCAGCGCTGATGGAGGAACCGGAGTAATTGGCTGTGGTGGATATCGCGGTGGTGGTGGAGGATCGGGTGGGGCTATAATTCTCAGCGGGAAATTAAATTCATCAGGAACAGGAACGTTGTCTGTATCAGGTGGTGCCGGTGGTGTTGGAGGTGGCGGCTCCGGTGGCGCAGGCGGGCAAGGCAGAGTGAGAATTGACGGACCATTTACTTCAATTCCAACAATAAATCCAACTCCGGGAGTTAATAGTTCTTCTCAATATATTGGGCCAAGTACAGATACAGCAAGCTATGTGGCCCGATCATTTACATTAACTGGAACGGGAAACGGACAAGCGATCCGCATTTATTTAAAACCAATTACCAAACCATGGCAACTTTTAACGACCATCAGCGGTTATGGAACAGCATGGTCACAAAATATTGTATTGCCTTGTCCGGACACTTTGTTTCTTATTGCAACTGCCCAGGAAATTCCTTCTCCTGGCACGTCACAATATACCACTGAACCTTCTTGGGCGTTTTCACAGGCGGCAACAAATATTTTAACAGTTAAAAATGCACTTAAAGCTCATGCAGGAAGTGATCTATCTGTGTGTCCGGCTTCCTGCACTATAATTGGCGGATCGCCATCAGCAACCGGAGGGGTGCCGCCTTATACCTATAAATGGGCTCCGTTAAACGGATTGAATGATTCTTTGATCGCTAATCCAACAGCTTGTTTGTTGACCAATTCCGCTTATGCGCTCACGGTAACAGACTCTTCAGGATGTTATTTTATCGATTCCATAAAAATAAGCATGCACCCTGTGCCTTTGGCGAAGTTCAGCTTTACAAATGTTTGTTTAAACCAGGCATCAAATTTCAACGACTCATCAACCGTTTCAAGTGGTTCTATTACTGACTGGTCCTGGGACTTCGGTGATGGAACACCTTTGAATACAGTACAGCATCCTGCACATACGTATGTGAGTCCGGGCACATACACCGTTTCTTTAATTGTAACAAGTAACAATGGATGTAAAGACACGTTATCAAAAAACACAACAGTACATGCCAACCCAAGTGTATATTTTAATGCACTGGATGTATGCGACAATAACGCTGTTCTATTTAATAATTTTTCAACGATTCTTCCAACAGATACCATCCAATCCTACACATGGAATTTTGCTGACAGCAGTCCGCTGAACAACAATCAAAACATTTCTCACTTATATGCTGCTTCGGGTTCTTACGCGGTTAAATTGATAGTTGTTACTAATTTCGGTTGTTCCGATTCTATTACCAAAACAGTGATCGTTCATCCAAATCCAATTTCGAATTTTAATTTTATAAAAATTTGTCATAACAATGCCACACAGTTTACTGACACTTCCACTACTTCTTTGGGAACAATAAGCACATGGAAATGGAATTTGGGAGATGGAAGTCCGGTAAATACAAATCAAAACCCTTCACATCTATACACCGGTGCAGGATATCACCCTGTTACATTAATTGTAAATAATAGTTTTGGCTGTGGCGATACTATTACAAAGGCGGTTGAGGTTTATCACAATCCGGTAGCAGGTTTTACTTATAATGATGTTTGTTTCAGAGATACGATGTATTTTATTAATACTTCTTCAATTGATACCTCTTCCTCAATTGCTAACTATTTATGGGTGTTTGGCGATGCAAGTCCTACAAGTAATTTGCAGGATCCAAATCATTACTATTCCAGCGCAGGGGCATACACCGTTACGTTAGTAACATCAACCATTGATGGATGTTCCAATGCAGCAACTTCCTCTGTAAAAGCGTTTGATCCGCCAATTTCTAGCTTCACTCTAAACAATACCTGTTTGCTATATCCTGCGGCATTTACAAACACAACAATAAGTCCTGTTATGGGCAGCACAGCAAGTTGGTCATGGGATTTTGGTGATGCTTCAGCATTGAACACATCAGTCTGGAGTCCCGGCCATCAGTATGTTACGTCAGGAAATTACCTTGTTACTTTAACCACTTACTCCTCTAACCTTGCTTGTCCGGACACAATAACAGACTCAATTACCGTATTCCCTATGCCCATTGCCAATTTCAGTTTTACAAATGTGTGTTTAAATCAGGCAATGAATTTTAACGATCTATCAACTGTATCAAGTGGCAGCATTAGCAGCAGATCCTGGAATTTTGGCGATGGTACTTCACCCAATGGAAGCCCAACTCCAAGCCATCTTTATTTGAATGCCGGAACATTTACGGTTTCTTTAATTGTTACCACCAACAACAGTTGTAAGGATACGATAACAAAAATGGTGGTTGTACATCCCTTGCCTGCTGCACAATTCAGTTCAATAAATGTTTGTGATGGAAGTATTGTTCCCTTCAATGATCTATCCACTATCGCAACCACCGATACAATACAATCCTGGGCCTGGAGTTTTGGTGATGGAAGTTCTGTTATTAATAACCAGAATACCACCCATTTATATGCAAGCGAAGGGTCATACATAGTTCAATTAGTGGTTGTCTCTAATTTCGGATGTGTTGATTCTATTAGTAAAACAAAATTTGTAAACCCTAATCCGGTAGTGAATTTTATTGCCAATGATACTATTGGTTGTGAACCATTGTGCGTTAATTTTCAAAATTTATCATCCATTGCAAACGGAGCCAATGTGGCCTGGCTGTGGAGTTTTGGTGACAACAGTCCAATAAATAATTTAGAAAATCCAACGTATTGTTATTCCAACGATTCAGTAAGAACCACACTTTTTTACACTCCAACTTTCACTGTTACTTCCGATAGTGGATGTGTAAGTTCTTTATCTAAAAATAATTACATTACGGTGTACCCCAATCCCACAGCCAATTTTACAGTTGAACCAAAAGTTGCAAGTATTGTGGATCCTGTTATTTCAATTACAGATCTATCTACAGGCGCTGATTTTTGGAATTGGAATTTTGGTAATCAACAAACTTCTGCTATTTATAATCCGGCTCCGCAAACGTATGCTGATACAGGAACCTACATCATTACGTTAATTACATCCACACAATATAATTGTATAGATACAACCACTCAAACCATCATTATTGAGCCCGACTTTATATTTTACATTCCAAATGCTTTTACACCAAACGATGATGGTATCAATGATGCATTCACCGGCAAAGGCATATTTATCAATGAATTTGAAATGGCCATTTTTGATCGTTGGGGTAATCTGATATACAAAACGGATGATATAAATAAACCTTGGGATGGTAGAGCAAATCAGGGAAAGGAAGCCGCACAGGCTGATGTATATGTATATGCGGTTAAGGTAACTGATTTTAAATTGAAAAAACATACTTACAAAGGGATCGTAACACTGGTGAGATAGTTGGAAAAAGGTTTTATATACATGAGAAATAGATCAAATAATGATTTCATTTTGAAAATGAAAAACATTGTTTCCGGTAAAATTTATTTTGCGGGAATTGTTTTGCTATTGCTCTTTTTTACGTCTTTCAATAAAAGCTGTGCACAAAATGTTTTTCTTTCTAAACAGATTTTTAATTTTACTGATGCCGATCAATTACTGACAGTTCCGTCCTGCGCCATTCAGATGAAAATAAAAATATGGGGTGCTGGTGGAGGGGGCTCAACATATAACGCGGAGACCGCAGGTGGCGGAGCGGGAGGTTATGTAGAAGGTTTTTTAACTGTAACCCCGGGCGATGTATTTTCAGTAATGGTAGGGGAAGGTGGTGCCTGCGATGGCACTGCTGATGCCGTATCGTATGGTTTTGGCGGGTCGTACTCCGCTCCGAATTATGGTGGGTTTGGAGGAGGGTTGTCAGGAATTTTTACCGGAACCGGAGCAATAACATCAAATGATCAGTCAAGAGCTTTGCTAATAGCCGGTGGTGGAGGGAGTTCAGAAAGAGATGCGCCAAATACCTATTGTACTTCAGGTGGACAGGGTGGGGATGTAACCTTCGGTGGTGGGATGCCAAATTTTCAAGGAGAAAATGGAGGAGTTAAAAGCGGAGGAGGGGCAGGAGGAGGCTATAATGGGGGATTAATGACTTTACGATTATCAGGCAATGGAATATATTATGCCGGAGAAGGAGGAACCAATTTTATACATTCTTCTGTAACAAGCGGATCATCGGCAGCCTCAACGGATTTTGGTAGTTGGAATGTGTATCCAATGGTGTATAAGGACCCTCCTAATGTGGCTGATCCAGATTATACGGCATGGGTAAGTTCAGCCAGCCCCGGTATTGGCACAGGAAATATGGTCACCTTCACTAAAGCCGGTCATGGAAGAGTAGTTATTGAGTTTTTTCAAAACCCCTCTCTTGTTCCCACTATAACCATCACATCAAGTGCCACAACTATTTGCCCCGGCACACTTGTTAATTTTACTGCTACTGCAACCGATGGGGGAACAACACCCGTTTATCAATGGCAACTAAATGGGTCGAATACCGGAACAAATTCTTCAAGCTATTCAAATTCAACGTTAGCAAATAATGATATTGTTACCTGTATCCTCACCTCAAATTCGCTTTGCACGTCTACGAGCACTGCAACATCCAATGCAATAACAATGTCAGTAACAACCTCAGTAACAACATCTGTAAGCATAACAGCACTGCCAGCCGGAAGCATTTGCTCAGGCACTAATGTTACTTTTACAGCTGTACCTGCCAATGGTGGAACAACACCAGTTTATCAATGGCAATTAAATGGACTGAATACAGGCACAAATTCCAACATTTATTCAAATTCAACTTTATCCAATAATGATGTTATCACCTGCATCCTTACATCAAATGGGGCATGCACAAATCCAGCTACTGCAACCTCCAACTTAATAACAATGTCGGTAACAACGCAGGTAACACCATCTGTAAGTATTACAGTATCACCAAGCGGAGGTATCTGTCCCGGTGCCAGCGTCACTTTTACCGCTGTACCTGTTAATGGTGGAACAATTCCTGCTTACCAATGGCAGGTGGACGGATCGAATGTTGGAACAAACAGTGTAACGTTTACAACAGCAGCATTAACTAACGGACAGGTGGTCTCCTGTGTAATAACATCTAACGATGCATGTGCAAATCCAGCAACTGCAAGCAGCTCCGGGATAACAATAACCATAAATCCATTGCCAACCGCAACAATTACAGGAACAACAGCAATATGTAAGAATGCTACAGCACCATTCATTACTTTTACAGGGGCAGGTGGAACAGCGCCTTATACCTTCACGTATATGGTTAATGGCGGAACAGCTCAAACGGTAACCAGTGTGGGAAATAATGCGACAGTTAATGTTGCTACAAGCGTTTCGGGAATATATTTGTATTCTTTGGTAAGTATGCAGGATGCTGGTTCAGGGAACTGTTCTCCGACACAAAGCGGAACAGCCACTGTAACTGTGCAGCCATTGCCGCTTGCTGATTTTAGCTTTACCGGAAAGTGTTTGACACAAATTATGAATTTCAACGATTCATCAATGATTGCAAGCGGCAATAATTTAAATCTGGCATGGAGTTTTGGTGATGGCAGTCCTGTTATTAATAACCAAAACACCACACACCTGTATGCTGCTGTTGGTTCTTATGCGGTTCAATTATTGGCAGTTTCTGATTTCGGGTGCAGAGATTCTGTAACTAAAACAATTACTGTTAACCCTACCCCCCTTGTTAATTTTTCTGCAATTAATAAAACCGGATGTGAACTTTTATGTGTTGGTTTTCAGGATTCGTCTTTTATTGCAACCGGAGGTAACGTTCAGTGGGACTGGAATGTAGGCGATGGCAGTGTTGTAAATAACTCTCAAATTTTTGATCATTGTTATACCAATGATAATGTATCTTCTCCAAACATTTTTAATGTTACTTTAACAGTAACCTCTGATAGTGGTTGTGTTGGCACACTATCTAAAAATAATTTTATCACTGTATTTCCAAATCCCATAGCAGATTTTACAGCTCAACCACAGGCTACAACTATTACCGATCCTGTTATTTCAATTAACGACCTATCAATAGGAACAGATTTTTGGAATTGGAATTTTGGAGATAGCACAACTTATGCCTTATCCGATCCCGGTTCTCATACTTATCAAAAAGCAGGCACCTATACAATAACGTTAATTACATCCACTACTTACAATTGTATAGATACCGCCTATGAAACTGTCATTATTGAACCGGAATTTGAATTCTATATCCCAAATACATTTACACCAAATGGAGATGAAAAAAATGACAGTTTCTCAGCCAAAGGTGTTTTTATAAAAGAATTTGAAATGAGGATATTTGATCGTTGGGGAAATCTGATTTTCATTTCCAATGACATTAACAAAGCCTGGGATGGAAAAATAAAACGCGGGACGGAAATTGCACTACAAGATGTATATGTTTATTCGATAAGAGTTGTTGATTTTAAAAAAGAGGAATACCTCTATAAAGGGATTGTAACATTGTTGAGGTGAATTTCTTTCTTTTCTTGATATACTGATATCTCAATATTTCGTTTTGATATAGCTTGTCCTCCCAATGCAACTATTTTCCAATTTACAGCATCTTTTTTATTACCTTTCAAAACTATTGTTTTCAGTAATTTTAATTTGCCAAAATAGCAAAGGATGAAAAAGTTTTTACTCTTTATTTTCTCTTTAGTCTATTATCAGTGCTATAGCCAGGGCAATATTATTACTATTGGCAGTAACTTACCCTCTCAGATCAGCGTTTGCGGGGCAGCCAAAGTTTTTACCATTACCATCTATAACCCCTCCCCCTTCACCGTTACAAGTGATACGTTAAAGCTTACAATGCCATCGGGGATGGTTTACCAGGTAGGATCAGTAACAGGTGCCGGAGTGACAGAACTGAACACCAGCACCCCGAACAAACCAGTATTTTTATTGCCCTCTATTATTCCTTTGGCGCAAGCCTTAAGCATTACAATTACTGCATCTGCCAATTGTGATATTATCGCATATATTGCGGGAGGAGGGGTAGTGGAAAATAAAATACGTGTTGATTACACTGCTAATAACAGCCAAAATTATGATAACCATACTACTTTAACATATTCTGTAAAACAACCGGTTTTAAACATTTCTAACATTACCAATCAGTCTTACACCGCCAATATTGGTGACATCTATACACGGTGTATAACGATCACTAACAGTGGACTTGGCGATTTGGCCCAGTTTACGCTTACCGATATTCATGGAACCGGGATACAGGTTAACAACATAAATAATGGTGTTTGGGTGAATTCAGGTACTACCGAAACAATTACATTTAATGCTTCGCATTTCAGTTCTGTTGGTAATAATAACGGTTTATTTGAGCAGGGCGAATCTATTATTATTTGCGAAACAGTAAAGGTTAATAACTGTTTCCTTGTTGCTTCAGACATCACTGCCGCATGGGGGTGTAACAACCAGGTTTGCCAGACGTCTATTCTTGGCGCCAATGTGGTGTTTCCTAACCTGATACCAAATATAGAGATCACCCCCCTGAACCCCGATATGAATCCTTGTTTGGGTGCGGGAAATGCCAGTCTTCAAAGGTTGATGATCGTGAATACCGGATTGGGACAAGCCACTAATATTCAGCTGGATATATTTCAGACAAACGGTTCAGGGTATAACAGCAGTGTGGGTTCAAATATTGATGAATCCAGCTTTAAGTTACAAATAGACTCAGGCCCAATCACCAGCGTTACCGCTGATAGTACAGAAATCACAGATCAGTTAAATTGTATGGCCGCAAACTCCAAGGGGAGGGTATACTTAACTATTCCTGCTCTTAATGCAGGGGATACGGCCTATTTGGAATGGAATACCTACAGCTGCTGCTACAATGCCTGCGCAGGTACCGGGCAATCTTATCTGAACGGTTGGGCGTATCGTGGAAGTTACAGCAATTTCTGTCAGAGCTCTTATATTATCAGCCAGGGCTGGGGAAGAGTGTATTCCCAGTTGTATGGTATTTTAAGTAATAACTATTCTCCTTCCACTTTAGATTCCGGTCAGACGGGTGCATTTAATTTTAAATTCACTAGTTATGGACTTCAGGTACCTTATCCGGGTGATGCAAGTGGTTACTGGAAATTTGTTTTCACACTGCCTCCCTGTTTAGTTAATTTGGTTAATCCTTATGTATTAAGTATAAATGGAGTTGACACCTGGAACCCCACCTCAGTGACAACTTCCGGCAATATCATAACTGCAATTTTTAACGGAATGCCACCTTTTGATCTGAATCAGGCACAGGTAAAAATTGACCTTGCAGTAGATTGTAATGGTTGTTCCGGAGGGTTTGGTTCTGTGGACATAAAGGTGTTTTATGTACCCTCCGTTTCATGTGCGTGTGAAGTGGCGGTTTCCTGTCAAAGTGCACCGGTAAGCATTCTTTGTGCAACATTTATTGTGATCCCTGTTGAACCGGAAGTTAGTGTATGTCCTGAGGGGATGATGGTCCGTAATTATTATTTCAAACGCACCAGCTATGGCCTGCCGGATAATGAACCGGGAGGTGGAAACGGTGTCCCTGATGTGAGCGGAAATCTGAATTTTTCAAGTATAAAAACCAACAGGGCCATGTTTGGTGATACCATTTCAGAAGGTTATCATGGAAAAGTGCGAACCAGCACAGCACATCCTTTCTGGGTGTATTGTTATATAAACAGTTCCATAACAAATGGTAATTTGTTAACGTATCAGGATGCAAAATTAACTGTATTCAGAGGAGGAGTGCTTGTTGCCACCTGTACTAATTTCACTGCCGGGGTGACTACAACGGGCACCACACGTTCTTTTTCTTATAATTTAAGTGTGGCGGGACTTATTTCTTCCGGCTGTATGCCCAATGGATTTCAATATTTAAACAGCGATTCTTTGGTGTTTATACCTCGATATAAAGTCTCAACTAACACCATAGGTCCGATTTACACTTGTGAAACTACCAATGAATTTTATTTAACCGATGTTGCGAATCCTCCCCCGGGCTTTAACAGATACCAGTGTGACGGTTTTTTTAGTCAGTGTTTTATCATGGGGTATCGGTTTGAGAGCCATGACGATAGTTATTATACTGTAAAATCCTGCGAAAATATTACCATCTCACAGAAGTATTATTTAAGTATCGGGCCCTGTTGCAGCAATTACAATGGAGGGAATTTGTTTCCTAACGAATACCGGAACTGGGCGCATATCAGTAATTTGACAGCCCTTATTCCACTCGGCTATAAATTTGTTTCTGCTCAGTTCACTGAAGATAGAACAGCCGGATCAGGACTCTCGAGCACAAGTGCAGCGATTGCTTTAACACCGCTTTACGCGGATACTGCATTGCTTGTGTTTCCGGTAGAAAACTATTTTAATGGTTATGGAGGAACTCTTCCATTGAGCGATGATGGGTTCTCTGGCACCCTTGATGTTATAATTGTCCCCTCCTGTGAGGTCACACCTGTTGTGTCGCAGGGAATACAATATGATTGGACCTTTTCACCAACCGGTTATTTAACCGGCTCCGGAAGTTATCCTTTGGTTGTATCCGCGACACAGGATTATGTCATTTATGATGCCCCGTCTTTTTTTCTTCAATCCATATTGCCATCCGTTAATGCTCCTGATAGTATGGCTACCTGGGATGTCACATTATCAAACCCTTCCAACACCTCTAATACAGAAAACTCCTGGATAAGTTGCCCCACAATTTCGGGCGTAGCTATCATTGATGTATTTGATGTGGATAACAATGTTTCTATTCCGGCTACAGGTGATATTTATCAGCTTGGAACAGTAAATGCTGCTACTATCCGAAGTTTTCGGGTTACAGCCAATTTTACTTCCTGTTTCCAGGACAGCATTATCATTTATGCAGGTTGGAATTGTTCCGAGGGTTATCCTGTTAATTTATCTGATTATCCCTGCTTACCCGGTAAAATTACCTTGAAAGAAACACCACTCATTCCTGCATTGGATATTGCGGTGACCGGTCCATCCGGTTCAGTCCCGCTATGCGACACAAGCAACTATAGTGTTGAATTGGTAAATTTTCAGGCAGGAACCTTATACAATGTATTATTAACCACTGTTTTGCCGGTAGGAGTGGTTATTGTACCGGGTTCGTCAAAACTTAGTTATCCTGAATATAGCCCTTATAGCGTTATTCCCGACCCTGTTTTACTGAATGGAACTACCTGGCAATGGGATCTGTCGGCCATAAATAACCTTATTGGTAGCAATGGTTTAAAAGGTTATCTCGATTCAACATTGAACTTAGTGAAGGTCACATTCAAAATAATTACCAATTGCAGTTACACATCGGGCAATAGTATTCAGTTTAACATTAAGGGGAAAGCAGCCTGCGGACTTCCTGTGAACCAGGACCTGATACCTCCTGTACAGCTTGTAATAACAGGTGCCGAGGCCACTTATACTACCGATGTTTTTTTGTCAACCACTTATATTTCTCCGTGTGCTGCCAGTTCGATAATGCATGTAAATGCTGTAAATCTTGGTCCGGGCGCTATTGGAGCAACGGATTCAATCGTCATTACTCTTCCGTATGGTGTAAGCTATGAAAACAGTTCTTTTGCAGGTATTCACAATGCTCCTGCAAACCCAAATCCGGTGCAAACCATGTTGAACGGGCAGTTGACTCTTAAATGGAAGATGCCCGCAGGAATGCAAGCCGGGGATAGTGTTGTTTTTGATTTTAATTATGCCGGAACACCAGCTGCTATCTCCTGTGGTATTTCTTATTTCCAGGCCAGCACATTGAGTATCGCCAACGTAGTATGTACCTCTACAGGAAATGCCTGTAATATCAATGTTATAAACGGATTTGATACCCTGGCTGTTTTCGCGTACAAAGCTTATTTATCCCTAAGCGATCCAAGCGGATATTCTGTACCTAACCCACCCACAGGGGAAACCGCTACTATTAGCTTTACTATTAATAATACGGGCGAAGATATTTTACCGGTAAATGATGTGGTCATCAGTTATTATTTTGATGCCAATGGAAACGGAGTTTATAATACCGGGGATGTTTTTATTGTAAACGATACACTCAATGCTTCGATACCCGAAAATGGAAGCTATTCTTATTCATCGGATGTTTTTTTACCTGCCGGAAATTCCTGTTCTGTTATTGCGGTATTGGACACTTCTGTAAACCATTGTTCCTGCATATCCGACCAGTTGGCCATCACTATACCAATGACACAAATTGGTATTGATACCAGTGTATGTTCCGGCCAAACAATTACATTGGGTTATCCGCCCATCACCGGATACACCTATTTATGGACCGCTTCCCCAGGATTAAGTAACCTGAATTCTTCAGAGGCAACGTTTGCGGCATTAAATAATTCCGGCTTACCGGTAACAAATAATTTCGAAGTAACAATAAACAGGATCAATTGTGTTTCTAAAGATACAGTGGAGGTAATTACAAATCCAAATCCTCTTCTTTCTATGAGCGATCCGGACACCATCTGCAAGGGGGAAAGCAATGGTAGCGCTATAGCCACTGTTACAGGGAGTGGAACTGCACCATACACTTATGTATGGAACACAACACCGACTCAGCTGAACGATACCGCCACAACTCTTTCCGGAGGCACTTATTCTGTTATTGTTACTGATGCAAACGGTTGCTCTGCAACTGAAACTGTTACCATCATTGAGCCAGCCTTAGCTATTACAGTTGCTATTACTGCTCAGGTTAATTTGAACTGCAATGCGATCTGTAATGGAACAGCAACAGTAACGGCCTCGGGCGGCACCCCCGGTTACACTTATTCATGGAACACAACACCTGCACAAACAACCTCCGCGGCCAATGGCATTTGTGCAGGCAACTATACCATCGTTGTAACCGATGCTGCCGGTTGCGATTCAAGCGCATCGTTAACTATAACAGAACCATCTGCTTTAACGGCAAGTATTGCGATATTAAGTGGAACTTGTAACACAGGTAATAATGCAACAGCAACTGTAACAGCAAGCGGTGGAACAGGTGCATACACCTACTTGTGGAGCAATGGACAAACCACTAACGCAATAACCGGTTTATCATCGGGGACTTACAGCGTTACGGTGTCGGATTCCAATAGTTGTGTACAAACGTTCAGTGCTGTTGTCACACCAGCGGTGGCCGTTACCGCCAGCGCAACCTCCACAAATATTTGCCAGGGACAAAGCACAACAATCACTGCTTCGGCTTCAGGCGGCACTCCGGGGTATTCTTTTTTATGGAACACTTCCGAAACCACAGAGAGTATAACGGTTTCACCAATGGCAGATTCTTCTTATACAGTTATTGTCACAGATGCTATTGGGTGCCAGGATACGGTCACTCTTCCAATAACAGTTCGTTCCAGCCCTGTTGTTGATTTTCAACCTGACAGTATCGGATGCTCTCCTTTATGCGTGAACTTTCAGGATCTATCTACCATAGCAACAGGTATAAACCAGCAGTGGTTCTGGGATTTTGGTGATGGTACGTTGAGTAACCTCACAAATCCCTTTCACTGTTTTGAAAACAACACCGTATATTCTCCGGTAACCTATACCGTAAAATTAACTGTAACATCAAATGATGGTTGTACCACTACCCTCATTAAGAATGATTATATTACGGTAAATCCTATCCCTGTTGCTGCATTTAATTATAGTCCGCAACCAGCAACAATATTAAGCCCACTTATTTCTTTTCAAAACGAATCATTGGGAGCCACTATCTGGCAATGGGATCTTAGTATTGGCCTGCAGGATAGTATTTCTACTTTACAACATCCTTATTATACCTATACGGATACGGGGCAGTTTGATGTTACCCTGATAGTTAATAATATCTATTCCTGTGCAGATACCATTCAGAAAACCATTTTAATAGGCCTTGATTGGGTAATTTATATTCCCAATGCATTTACACCTAATGGCGATGAAATAAATGATTCCTTTCCTGCAAAAGCATATGGAATTATAGATTTTGAAATGCTTATTTTTGACAGGTGGGGTAACCTCATTTATCAAACAGACGACATCAGAAAACCATGGGATGGAAAAGCAAATCATGGTAATGAATTAGCGCAGAGCGATGTGTATGTATATGTTGTTAAGGTTACTGATTTTAAAATGATAAAACACAAATACAGAGGAATTGTAACGTTGGTAAGGTAGTTGAAAACAGAGGCTATATTCATATTGTAAATTAAATAAAAGAAAATTTATTCATGAAAAAAAAATTACTTGTTTTATTCTGGTTTATCAATTGTTTGTTTCCCATTGTTACTGGCTTTTCGCAATGTGTTTCTTATGACGTTCATGCCTGTATCGATGTTGTAGATTTACTTCATGTTCAGGGAAATCAAATGTGGTGGGTGCACCAGGGTGGTTCCAACCCGGGGCAGCATTCCAGTTGTTCAGGAGATGTGTTGTCGGTAAATGGTACTCCCTGGGGAAACTGGAGTACTCCTTTCACACTTTCAGGTGTTACCGAATGTATGGATATGACTTCCACTGTTACCCAATGCTCTAATGTTTGTGCGTTGGTGCAGGCGCCAACCGGAAGTAATGGCTGGGAAACGATCTATAGATTTGATGATAGTGGTCCTTCTGCGGCTCATAATTATAAAATTAATTTCACCTATTGTCCAACAGCAATAACCCCTACGCTTACCTTCACTATTAGCGCTCCCGCTTGTGCCGGAAATAATATCGTCTTCACTTACACGGGTACAGCCGGAAGCACAGCTGTGTACAACTGGGATTTTGGTGATGGTACACCACATAGTGCTGATCAAAGTCCGAGTCATATTTATGCAAGCCCCGGAACATATAATGTTTCAATGGATATAACCGACTGCGGAGTAACAACCGGACCAACAGTAGTTGGAGTAACGGTGTCAACACCTCCAACTTCAACATTCACAGCTACATCTCCTGTTTGTATAGGAACAAACTCTACTATCACATACACAGGCACAGGTACAACTGGTGACGCCTATACATGGGATTTCGATTCTGGTACTATTGTTTCGGGCTCCGGTCAGGGGCCTTATACAGTTAGCTGGCCAAGTGCAGGGACAAAAATCATAACACTTTCGGTGGATGCAAACGGATGTGTTTCACCGCTTACAACCGATTCGGTAATTGTTAGTCCAACACCCGTTTCTACTTTCACGGCTCCTGCCGGAAAATGCCTGGGTGGCAATAGTTTCAGCTTTACTGCAGGTGGAAATTTTTTATCAAACTCTACTTTCCTCTGGACCTTTGCAAATGCTTCGCCAGCTACATCCATTTTACAAAATCCTGTTGGAATTGTTTTTTTAACACCGGGCTATCATACTGTTAGTATGACGTTTGTTAAGGATGGTTGTGTAAGCAATACATATGTGGATTCGGTGCTTATTTATCCTCTGCCTGTTGCGGACTATAGTTTTGGTGATGTTTGTTTAAACCAGGCAATGAATTTTAATGATTCGTCAACTGTTTCAAGCGGAACTGTTTCAAGCTGGTCATGGAATTTCGCTGATGGCAGCCCATCAGGAAGCACTCAGAATGCTACTCATACATATTCAAATCCAGGTTCCTACCCGGTTTCTCTGATCGTTACTACCAATAATGGTTGTAAAGACACATTAATAACAAGTGCTGTGGTTCACCCCCCCCCTGATGCGAAATTCGCAACAACAAATGTTTGTTTGGGAGCAAATACGTTGTTTGCCGACCTATCAACCATTCCTGCAACAGATACGATAGAATCCCGGACATGGAATTTGGGCGATGGTACTCCTCTTATTACAACTCAAAATGTTTCCCACCTGTATGCTGCCGTGGGTTCGTATACGGTCCAATTATTAACGGTCTCCAATTTCGGTTGTTCCGATTCTGTTACTAAAATAGTTATTGTTAATCCAAACCCTACCGTATCATTTACTGCAAATGATACTACCGGATGTGAACCTTTATGTGTTTCTTTTCAAAATTCATCTTCTGTAAGTCCGGGCGATAATATTCAATGGCAATGGAATGTGGGTGATGGCAGCCCCATAATTAATTCTCAATCTTTTGATCATTGTTACACCAACGATTCTGTGTTTGCCACAAATTTTTTCAATGTTACTTTAACAGTTACCTCCGATAGCGGATGCGTTAGTATATTATCTAAAAACAATTTTATTACCGTATATCCCAATCCTATTGCCTCTTTTACAGCCCTACCGGAAACAACAACTATTATAGATCCTGTTATTTCCATCACAGATCTATCTGTTGGAGCTGTTAATTGGATCTGGGATTTTGGTGATCTTACAACTTCGTCCTTAAATAATCCGGCCCCACACACTTATGGCGACACCGGTACTTACCTGATAACGCTTATTACATCCACTCAATTTAATTGTTTAGATACGGCATCTCAAACCATAAGTATAGAAAGTGACTTTGTGTTTTCTATTCCAAATGCATTTACACCGGATGGTGATGGAATCAACGACAACTTTTCAGGCAAAGGAGTTTTTATAAAAGAATTTAAAATGAATATTTTTGATCGTTGGGGAAATATGATCTTTGTTTCTGAAGATATAAATAAACCCTGGGATGGAAAGGCTAACAAGGGAAAAGAAATTGCATTGGCAGATGTGTATATTTATTCAATTACAGCAACTGATTTTAAAAACCGGAAACACAATTACAAAGGGATCGTTTCATTGATAAGATAAATCGACACAAACGAATGAAACAACTTTTATTTTTTATATTATTCACCTTCTATAGTTTGTCTTTTTTTGCGCAAACTGAGATCTCCGGTAACGGAATTGATGATGATAGTGATGGCTTGATTGATTGTGCAGATCCTGATCTGGCAACTTTAAACCAATGTTATGTTTGCGGTTATAATTCAACCGCCTGGAAAACAGTATTGCCTGAATTAGGCTATAATAGAGGTATTGCAGTAAAATATACAGGGTTTGATCAGCATTTTATTATACCTGCAGGAGTAACTTCAATAAAAGTTAAAGCCTGGGGAGCCGGTGGTGGTGGTGGTTATGTTGCTGCGTATGGTTTTGGGGCTGGAGCTGGAGGCTTCACTGTTGACGAGTTTATAACTTCTCCCGGTGAAACGTACGTTGTAATTTCCGGTGAAGGAGGTTGGGCTACAAGGGCCGAAAATCAAACAGCAAGATCAACTTTTGGTTTTGGAGGCAGCGGAAATTCTATGGCATCAGCAAGTACTTCCGAAACCGGTTCTGGTGGCGGATTAAGTGGAGTGTTCTTTTCAACCGTTACTCAGGCTAATGCAAGGGTTATAGCAGGTGGTGGAGGCGGTATGGCAGATGCTAATGGGTTAGATGAAACGTCCGGTGGTAATGGCAATGGTCCTTTATCAGGAGGGTATTTACCATTAACAGGGCAAAATGCAATTACAAATTCTACAGGTTTTGGCGGTGGCGGTGGTGGGTATGTTGGAGGTATTTCAGGGATAAGCAGGTTTTCGTTTTCCGGCCACCTTCCGGAAGACTTTGCAGATGGCGGTGAAGGTGGTTCTGGCTTTAAATATACTTCGGGGGGATTTGTTAAGTTTACACCGGAGCTAAATATTTATCCACCTGATATGACCGATGTTCACTATATTTCAGGAGCAGGAGTGGGGAACGATTATGATATGACGGTTGGTGCTGTTGGCGATATAAAAACAGGTGGTGATGGTTTAGTGGTAATACAATGGTTTGAACCAATAGACGATTTAACAATAAGTGCAAGCAAAGACAGCATTTGTAATGGTGATACGTTAACACTCACTGCAAATGGTCAGTCAAATTATTTATGGTCCCCGGCAATAACTTTAAGCAGTGATACTGCAAAAACAGTTATCGCATCACCGATCACCGATATCACTTATCAGGTGATCTCTAATTATAATAATTGTAAGGATACTGCGCAAATACAAATTGTTGTTCATCAATTACCTACCCTATCGCTCAGCCCCAGCTCATCCGTTTGTATTGGAGATTCCGTGCAAATAAATGCCGGTGGTGCATTTACTTATTCATGGTTGCCAATTGCAGGACTGAATGCACCTTCAGGAACAACTGTAATTGCCGGCCCTCTGATCACTACCGAATATTTTGTTACCGGCACAGATATTAATAATTGTTCCGTTACAGACAGCCTGATAATAACGGTAGACTCATTACCAATAGCCTCAATAACCGGTAATGCAAGTATTTGTAATGGT
Organism: Bacteroidia bacterium; assembly: GCA_030654175.1. GTDB lineage: Bacteria > Bacteroidota > Bacteroidia > 2-12-FULL-35-15 > 2-12-FULL-35-15 > 2-12-FULL-35-15. Next base: position 705,149 of record JAURXZ010000030.1, on the reverse strand, counting down.
GATAGCACTACACTTACTGCATCTGGTGGTGGAACGTATTTGTGGAGCACGGGAGCCACCACAACTGCAATTTCGGTATCGCCTTCTTCACCTGCAACTTATTCAGTTATTGTAAAAAACAGTAACGATTGCATTGGCAGCGCTTCAATAAATGTTGATGTTCATCCGCTACCGGTTCCTCAATTTTCTGTTGCCAATGTATGTGTTGGAAGCTCTGTAATGTTCATTAATTTATCAACAATTAATTCTCCAGAGACGATACAAGCCTATTCATGGGACTTTGGTGATGGAAGTCCATTAAATAATACTCAAAGTCCTTCTTACCTTTTTGCTTTGGACAGTTCTTATAGTGTACAATTACAAGCAGTTTCCAATTTCGGCTGCTCCGATTCCATCATTAAAATAGTTACAATAAATCCTAAACCAATGGTAAATTTTACCGCTGACGACACGGCCGGGTGTGCATTGTTATGCGTTTCCTTCCAGGACTTATCGTCCGTTAACACAGGAAATAATTTTAGCTGGCTCTGGGATTTTGGTGATGGAAGTGCAACAAGCAATACTACAAATTCCAATCATTGTTATAGCAACAACTCTTCCCCAGTTTTTTTTAATGTAACATTAACGGTTACTTCCGATAGTGGATGCGTTAGTACTCTTTCTAAAATTAATTACATCTCGGTTTATCCTAACCCTACAGCAGAATTTTCTACAGCCAACGTTTGTGCAGGAACTGCGGTATCATTTACTGATTTGTCAAGCACCCCTGTTAACACCACTATACAGTCCTGGACCTGGAATTTTGGAGATGGCAGTTTAGTTCACTCCGGCCAATCTGTTCCTGGTGGCCATTTGTATGCTACTGCAAATGATTATAATGTTGAGTTGGTGATCGTATCCAATTTTGGCTGTTTGGATTCTACCACAAAACCGGTTACGGTAAACCCAAATCCTGTTGTGAATTTTAGTTCAAGCGATACGGTTGGATGCGAGCCTTTGTGTATTTCTTTTCAAAATTCATCTTCTGTTCTCACCGGTGTTAATGTTCAATGGGCATGGAATGTTGGAGACGGCAGCCCGGGAACAACTTCCCAATCTTTCGACCATTGTTATATCAATGATTCTGTAGGTTCGCCTAATTCTTTTAATGTTACATTAACGGTTACTTCCGATAGTGGTTGTGTTACAACGTTGCCTAAAAACAATTACATCACCGTATACCCCAATCCTGATGCGAGTTTCATTGTTGAGCCTCAAGCAATGACCATTACTAACCCTGTTATTTCAATTACTGATCTATCCACAGGAGTTGATCATTGGAATTGGAATTTTGGCGATGGTTCTGATACTTCCTCTGTTTATAATACATCCTCATATACTTATGCTGATACCGGCACATACACATTAATACTGATCACATCCACTCAATATAATTGTGTTGATACGGCACATCAAACTATTGTTATTGAACCTGACTTTGTATTTTATATTCCTAATGCATTTACACCGGATGGAGATGGTATAAATGATAGCTTTTCAGGTAAAGGCATTTTTATAAAAAAATACGAGATGACTATTTTTGATCGCTGGGGTAATTTAATTTACAAAACCGATGATATTGATAAACCATGGGATGGAAAAGCAAATAGAGGTAACGAAATTGCGCAAAAAGACGTATACGTTTATGTTGTAAAACTTACCGATTTTAAAAATAGAGATCACGCCTACAATGGGATTGTTACATTGATGAAATAGATCATGATTGCTGTATGATTTATGCTTCACCAACGGGTTAATTAATAAATGTTCTAAGTAATGGGCACACGATTAAAAATATTATTTTTTTACACTTTTTTTATACTAAGTTTTACATCTGCTATTTTTGCACAGGGTGAAGCCAACATTTGGTATTTTGGGGTTAATGCGGGACTTGATTTTAACACGGACCCTCCAACACCACTTACCGATGGAGTACTTAGCACTTCAGAAGGCTGTGCATCTGTGGCGGACAAAAATGGCGCATTGGTATTTTATACGGATGGTATAACTGTCTGGAATAAAAATCATGTGGCAATGCCCAATGGAACAGGCTTGTTTGGTAATCCTTCTGCAACTCAATCAGCTATTATAGTTCCTTACCCCGGAACCTATAACTACGGAAGTAAACGTTTTGATAAATATTTTATAGTTACAGTTGAATATGTTGGTGGCCCCAACGGTGTACGTTATTCTGAAGTAGATATGACGTTGAATGGCGGACTGGGAAGCGTAACTGCAGTAAAAAACATACATCTGTATGGTACCACTACAACAGAAAAAATATGTGTAGCACAACATTCCAATAATTGTGATTTTTGGGTAATAGGAAAGCCGGTAGGAACGCCTGATTATTATGCTTATGCCATAACATCTGCCGGTTTTAACAATACACCTGTTATTAGTTCTGTTGGTCCAGCGATGGATGCCCATTTGGGCTCATTAAAGTCATCGCCTGATAGCAAGATAGTTACAGCAACCCATGGCTCAGTGCCCAATGGTATATATGTATATGATTTTAACAATACATCAGGTGTTTTGAGTACTAAGTTTTCGGATTCTTCACCCGGAGGTTATTCATACAGTCAGGAATTTTCTCCTGATAACAAAATACTTTATTATGCTTTATTGAACAACTCAAACATTTATCAGTACGATTTAACAGTGGCAAATAATGCTGCGTTTTTGGCATCCAGGCAGATCATTGGAACCACAGCTAATGCAATAGGTTATAAGATGTGTGCATTGCAGATTGCCGCCAATGGTAAAATATACGCTGCCTTGCATGGACAAACATCTTTAGGCGTAATTAATAGTCCGAATATATTGGGTACAGGCTGCGGATATGTGGATATGCAACAAAGTTTGGGTGGACGATCATCAACATTAGGCTTACCCGCAATTGTTACCAGTTTGATCCGGCCAGTAAACAAAATAGTTGCAAGCGACAGTTGTGTAAATCGATTTGTACAGTTCGGATTGTTGGATACATTTAAAATAGTAAGTTATGATTGGCGGTTTGCATTACTTACAACTCCTAATGTATTGATCGGAACAGCCTCAGTTTACAATCCGGTTATGCAATTTGATAGTACAGCAGATTACCTGGTAACTGCTATTAATCACTATGCCTGTTACACAGATACTATTTATGATACACTCAGCATATTGCCCCTGCCTGTCGTTTCTCTCGATCCTACTAATGTAAGCTGCTTCGGCCTGAATGACGGAGCAATAACTGCTGCAGGTTCGGGCACAACAGCTCCTTATACGTATGCATGGAGTAACACATCTACTACCGCAGTGATAACAGGTTTGACCCCGGTAAAGTATATAGTAACAGTAGCGGATATAAAGGGCTGCGCATCGCAAGACAGCACTGTGATCACAAGTCCGGCAGCGGCACTCGGTATTGACAATGTTTTTATTGATCATGTTAAATGTTTTGGAGATGCCACAGGAGATGCCACTATTATTGCCATAGGAGGCACACCGCCTTATTCTTATAGCTGGAACAGCACACCTGTTCAAACCTCGCAACAAGCCACAGCGCTTATTCAAGGCAGTTATACCTGCACGGTAACCGATTCGAATTTATGCACGGTTACTCAAAATGTGACTATCACAGAACCAACCAAACTAATATCAGATATTACAAATTTCGTTTCTATCTGCCAGGGAAGCAGCGGCACCTTAAACTCAACAAATACAGGCGGAACTGGCTCTTATAATTATAGTTGGCAGCCGGGAGGCTTAACCACTCAGAACATAACTTTTTCTCCAACTATTACCGCAAATTATATTTTAACAGTATCAGATCAAAACAATTGTGTAGCAAAAGACAGTAGTATTGTTTACGTAAATCCTAATCCTGTGGTGAACTTTGGAGCATCTGCCGTATGTGTTGGGCTTACTTCCGTATTTATAGATAGTAGCACTATTAACAGCGGTACTATTGATGCTTACAACTGGACTTTCGGACAAGGGACAGCAGGTTCAATTTTACAAAATCCTACGTATTTGTATTCTGTTTGCAATACCTATACTGTCAGCCTCACAGCAACATCTGATAGCGGATGTACTTCTACCAGCACCAAACCTTTGGACGTTTATTGTCTTCCGGTAGCAGCTTTTACTGTCAATAATGTTTGTGATTACTTACAAGCTGCTTTTCAAAACACTTCCACAGGCGCTTCTGTTTACAGTTGGGATTTTGATCATACTACCGGAATTGATGATACATCGTTTTCGCCAACACATACCTACTCTCCGGGTAGCTACGATATAGAATTAATGGCTATTACAGCGCAGGGGTGCAAAGATAGTGTGCTTCATACAATAGATGTTTATGCTAAACCCCTTGCAGCTTTTAAAGCTGATAGTGTTTGTTTAAATGCGCTTACTCAATTTACAGATCTTTCAACGGTTGCAGTTCCGGATAATATTGCCAGCTGGCAATGGGATTTTGATTACAATACCGGCATTGACGCTAGCACTCAGAGCCCCGATAAATTATATACTCAGGCGGGAACATATCCTGTTTTTCTGAAAGTAATTACCGGCAATGGATGTTCGGATACAGTTATTAAAAATGTGATCGTTTATCCTCCGCCTGATGCACAGTTTTCCACTGCAAATGTTTGTGATGGAAACAATGTTCAGTTTACTGATATTTCTACTATCCCAACCAATAACGTGATTGCATCCTGGTTATGGGACTTTGGAGATAGCAGTTCATTAAATACAAATCAAAACACATCTCACCTTTATACTTCTTCCGGTTCCTATACTGTTGAGCTGTTGGTTGTTTCTAACTTCGGATGTGAGGATTCAGCTGTTAAAATTATTACCGTCAATCCAAATCCGATAGTACGTTTTGATGGTTATGATACAATAGGCTGTGAACCCTTGTGTGTTTTATTTTTAAATTTCTCCTATAGTACAACGGGCAGTATCGATCAGTGGTTGTGGACGCTTGGCGATGGAAGCTCTTCCACAGTAGCACAGGACCTATTCCATTGTTACGGTACTGAATCTGTATTTTTACCTGAACATTTCAATGTTACGCTAACAGCCACTTCCGACAGTGGATGCGTTAGTACCGTTACTAAAAATAATTACATTACTGTTTATCCCTCTCCAAATGCGAGTTTCACAGTTACCCCCCCAACAACAACGATTACAAATCCAGTCATTTCAATTTCAGATCTATCCACGGGAGCCGATCATTGGAACTGGAATTTTGGTGATGGTTCTGATACATCTTCTGTCTTAAGCCCTGCTCCTTATACTTACGCAGATAGTGGTACATACTTAGTGACACTTATCACATCCACTCAATACAATTGTATGGATACAGCTTATCAAACCGTAATTATTGAACCCGATTTTTTATTTTATATCCCTAATGCATTTACCCCTGATGGAGATGGAATAAATGATAGCTTTTCAGGCAGAGGCATTTTTATAAAAAAATATGAAATGACTATTTTTGATCGTTGGGGTAATTTAATTTACAAAACCGATGATATAGATAAACCCTGGGATGGAAAAGCAAATCATGGTGGCGAAATTGCTCAGGCTGAAGTATATGTTTATGTTGTAGAAGCGATTGATCTAAAAGATCGGAAACATAAGTATAAAGGGATTGTAACTTTAATACGGTAATTTGGAAGTTCATTCTCTTACTCAATTCCGCGTGAGGAGATATTAAATTGGCGATAGGATCAAATTCACCATTTATAGAATTGTCAAATTGGACTTTATCAGCAATTCTTTTATTCTTCTATCGCCTGTACCCCCGGCAAATTCCCACTTTCAATATATTCAAGTAATGCCCCGCCACCAGTAGATACATAACTAACATCATTCACAAGATTATATTTATTGATAGCTGCAACAGAATCGCCTCCGCCAATTAAAGAATACGCACCTTTTTTTGTGGCCACAACAATGGCTTCAGCAATGGCTTTGGTGCCATGCTCAAAATTGTCCATTTCAAAAACACCCATTGGGCCGTTCCATAAAATAGTTTTTGAATTGTAAATTACTTCAGCAAATATTTTTTCTGATTCAGGGCCAATATCTAAACCCATAAAGCCATCAGGTATGGCGTTGATATCAACAGTTTGTTTGTTTGCATCGTTTGAAAAAGCAGAAGCGGCAACAGTATCAACGGGAATAAAAATATTTACACCTTTTGCTTTTGCATCTTTTATTATTTTTAAAGCAATGTCCAGTTTGTCTTCTTCCACTAAGGAGCTACCCACTTTTCCGCCTTGAGCTTTAATAAATGTATAGGCCATTCCTCCACCGATAATAAGATTATCAATTTTATCCAGTAGCTTATCAATAATTAAAATTTTACCGGAAACCTTTGCCCCACCCATAATAGCAGTAAATGGTTTCTCTGATTTGTTCAATACCTTATTGATGTTTGCAATTTCGTTGGCCATTACATAGCCGAACACTTTATCGTTAGGAAAAAATTTTGCAATGATAGTAGTTGATGCATGTGCACGATGCGCTGTGCCAAAAGCATCATTAACAAATACATCGCCCAGTGAAGCCAGTTCATGGGCAAAGGATTCTGTACCTGCTGTTTCTTGTTTATAAAAACGCAGGTTTTCTAATAAAAGCACTTCACCCGGTTTAAGCGCTTTTGCCATTGATTTGGCTTCTGCACCAATACAGTCGGGGGCAAATGATACAGGAGTATTTAATAATTTACTTAAATGCGGTACAATGTGTTTTAACGAGAATTTTTCTTCGGGGCCCTCTTTAGGCCTTCCTAAGTGTGACATTAAAATAACAGAACCACCATCATTTAGTATCTTTTTGATGGTAGGCGTAGCAGCAGTGATCCTGGTGTCGTCAGTAATGTTGTATTGGGCATCGAGCGGCACGTTAAAATCAACACGAACTACAGCTCTTTTTCCCTTGAAATTATAATTGTCAATTGTTTTCATATTAAAAAACGATTAAAAGAAATAAATTTTACAATTTCACAATTGGGCAGTAGGCAATTGTTCAAATTGAATAATTGCCTACTGCTAAATTGTAGAATTTATCTATTCATTTATCACAGCATCCATTGTTGAATATTTTTTCATGTAAGCACAGGCTGTATCAACCATTTCAGAAGAACCGATAAATAAGGGTGTACGTTGGTGAAGTTCCTTGATATCTAATTCCATGATCCTGCGAAATCCGTCAGTGGCTTTACCTCCGGCTTGTTCAATAATAAAGGCCAAAGGATTACATTCATATAATAAACGTAATTTTCCTTTAGGTGATTTTGCAGTAGTTGGATAAATATAAATACCACCTGTGATCAGGTTACGATGAATATCAGCAACACCCGATCCAATATAACGTGATGAGAACGGGCGATTTGTTGAATCATCTTCTTCCTGGCAATATTTCAAATATTTTTTTACACCATCAGGGAAATGCACATAGTTCCCTTCGTTAATAGAATAAGTTGTTGCGGTTTTAGGGGTTTGCATGTTAGGGTGCGACAAACAAAATTCTCCGATAGAAGGGTCTAATGTAAAGCCATTGACCCCTTTACCTGTGGTGTACACCATCATGCAGGAAGATCCGTAAATTACATATCCTGCTGCTACCTGCTCGGTTCCACGTTGAAAAAAGTCTTCATTTGTTCCCGGTCCTGTAAGTGATGTTCTGCGATAGATCGAAAAAATAGTACCTACAGAAACATTTACATCAATATTGGATGAACCATCCAAAGGATCAATGGCCACCACATATTTTGCATTTTTCGACATTTCATTATTAATAATAATGATGTCTTCATTTTCTTCAGAAGCAATAGCACAGCATTCGCCACCTACGCTTAATGCAGCAATAAATTGTTCGTTTGCAAATACATCCAGTTTTTTTACATTTTCGCCCTGAATATTTATTTCACCTGCATCGCCCAAAATATCAGCTAATCCGGCTTTGTTTACTTCACGGTTCACAATTTTTGAGGCAATTCCGATATCACGTAAAAGTCTTGATAATTCACCTTTAGAGAATGGGAAGTCAGCCTGCTTTTCAATTATAAATTGTCCTAGTGTTTTTACCCTGCTCATTGTTTTTTTTGTTTGAATTTACGCAAATGTCGTGTTAATTTTGTGATAATGAAAATGATAAATGTCACTTAGTCCTTCAAAGATTTAAATATCTTTGTTACTTTAGTAGATAAAGGGAATAAACAGGTTATTTATCTCATCAGAACCTGCCGGTTAGCCATCTGCAATTGAAAATGGGGAGGGTTGAAGTTAAAAAAACATGTACGTATGACTATTTCAGTAAGAAAAGGAGTTAAATCAGACTTGTCAGCGGCTTTGGGATTAATAAAAGAGTTGGCTTTATATGAAAATGCGCCTGACGAAGTAATTGTTACCACTGAAGACATGGAAAGGGATGGGTTTGGTGAAGATCCTGTTTTTTATTTTTTTGTTGCTGAGGTGGAGGGCGAAATTGTAGGCATCTCCCTCTATTATGTGAAGTATTCTACCTGGAAAGGCAAATGTATTTTCCTGGAAGATATAATTGTGACCGAACAGTACAGAAAACAGGGTGTTGGGAAAAAACTATTTGATGAAGTCGTAAAGGTCTCGAAAGAAAAGAATGTTCAGAGGTTGGAATGGCAGGTATTGGAATGGAATGAACCGGCAATCCGGTTTTACGAAAAAATAAATTCAAACTTAGATAAAGAATGGATCAACTGTAAGTTGACCAAGGAACAAATACTAAATTACCAGTAGGCAATTTTGCATTAGGTCAGTAGGCAAATATTACAATTAAACAATTAAGCAATTTTACAGTAGGCAAATATTACAATTTGAGCAATTTTGCAGTAGGCAAATGATAGAATTAAACAATTTTGAAGTAAGCAATTAACAAAAAATTAGAAGTGTTGGATAATAATTAACTTTTCTTTAAAATATATCAATAAAAAAACAGAGATTAACTTTTTGCAATTACCGGGTATAAAATTGCCTGCTGCAAAATTGAATAAATTGAATAATTGAAAATGAAGGTATTTAAATTCGGAGGAGCGTCCGTTAAAGATGCAGAAGCTGTAAAAAATGTTGCAACAATTTTAAAACAGTATCCTGATCAAAACATTGTGGTTGTTTTGTCGGCAATGGGTAAAACCACCAATGCATTGGAACGGTTAACCAATGCGTATTTTTTTTCGGAGGAAAATAAAACAACTGAAACAGAAAATGCTACTACAATTTTAGAAGAAATAAAAAAGTATCATTTTGATATTATAGAGCAATTGTTCACTGACAAAGGTCATCCAATATATAATGAAATTAATAATGCATTTGTTGAGTTGGATTGGGCAATTGAAGAATCACCTACTCATAGTTATGACCATGAATATGATCAGATCGTAAGCATTGGTGAAATTGTTTCCACAAAAATTGTAAATGCATACTTGAATCAAGCCGGTATTAAAAGTAAATGGCAGGATGTGAGGGATTTTATTCAAACAGATAATACTTACCGCCAGGGCAATGTGGATTGGGAACTTACACAGCGCCTCTCCCAAGCCCTTGCTACAAGCGAAGGAATCACAGTTACCCAGGGATTCATTGGTGGTACTTCCGAAAATTATACTACCACTTTGGGGCGTGAAGGTTCTGATTATACCGCTGCTATTATAGCATTTACAAGCAATGCAGAGAGTGTTACTATCTGGAAGGATGTACCCGGGGTTTTAAATGCCGATCCTAAATGGTTTGCTGAAACAAAAAAAATTGAACATCTTTCTTATCACGATGCAATAGAGTTGGCTTATTACGGGGCTACTGTTATTCACCCAAAAACGATAAAACCACTACAAAATAAAAAAATTCCTTTGTACGTAAAATCATTTTTGAATCCAAAGGAAGCAGGCACAATTATTAATGAAGATCAATCGTCACTGCCCTTGCCTTGCTTTATTTTTAAGGTAGACCAGGTATTGATCTCTATTTCGCCAAAAGATTTTTCGTTTATTGTAGAAGAAAATTTTAGTGCTATCTATAAATTGTTTGCCGAAAAACAGGTGAAAATAAATATGATGCAAAATTCTGCTATCAGCTTTTCAGTGTGTATAGATAACGATGCTCATAAATTACCCGACCTGATAAAAACATTACAAAAAGAGTATCGTGTTTTGTATAACGAAAACCTCGAATTAATAACGATACGTTATTACGATCAGGCCACTATTGACAGAGTAACGATGGATAAAAAAGTGTTATTGGAAGTGAAGAGCAGATATACAGTTCAGTTGGTTGCGCAAAACAATGATTAAAATCAAAAAAAACAATGCCCTTTTATTCTTATTTTTGGCCGCCCATTTATTAAATTAAAATACCGAAAAAATTATACTTTTTATGGATAAAATTAAAAAACTGCTTGTTGCAAATCGTGGAGAAATTGCCATTAGAGTGTTAAGGGCTGCGTCTGAATTAAAAATAAAAACCGTTGCAATATATACCTATGAGGACAGGTATTCCTTACATCGCTATAAAGCGGACGAATCCTACATCATCGGTAAAGAGAACGAGCCTTTAAAACCTTATCTGGATATTGAGGAAATAATCCGCGTTGCAAAAAGAGAGGGTATTGATATGATCCATCCGGGTTATGGTTTTTTATCGGAGAATGTAACGTTTGCAAAACGCTGCCGTGAAGAGGGAATTGTTTTTGTTGGTCCTGATCCTGAAATCATGGAACAGTTGGGCGATAAGATCGCAGCAAAAAAAGTGGCGATAGAAGCGGGTGTTCCTATTATTGAAGACAGTAAACAAGATCTTATTACAGCGGAGATAGCATTAGCGGAAGCGAAAAAAATTGGTTTCCCGGTAATGCTAAAAGCTGCTGCCGGTGGCGGAGGAAGGGGCATGCGCATCATCCGGAATGAAGAAGATCTGGAAAAATCGTATAATGAAGCAAGACGGGAAGCTAAAAATGCTTTTGGTGATGATACTGTTTTCCTTGAAAAATTTATTGATAAACCAAAACACATTGAAGTACAAATTTTAGGGGACAAACATGGTAACATTGTTCATCTTTTTGAAAGGGATTGTTCTATACAGCGCAGGTTTCAGAAGGTAGTGGAGATTGCACCGGCTCCTAATCTGAAACAGGAAACCAAAAATAAATTGTATGAATACGCCCTTCGTTTAGCTAAAAAAGTCGGCTATAATAATGCCGGAACTGTTGAATTTTTGGTTGATACACAGGAAAATGTTTATTTCATAGAAGTGAATCCCCGCATACAGGTAGAACATACTGTTACCGAAGAAATAACAGGAATTGATATTGTAAGAAGTCAGATCTTAATTGCGAGTGGACATTCTCTTAAATCCTCCGGGATCTTTATCAATAGCCAGGAAGAAATTAAATGCAATGGATTTGCAATTCAATGCCGTATCACCACAGAGGATCCTCAAAATGATTTTAAACCCGATTACGGTACCATTACAGCCTACCGTAATGCAGGAGGTTATGGTATAAGAATAGATGAAGGCAGTTCCTATAATGGAGTTAAGATATCACCGTTCTTTGATTCAATGCTTGTAAAAGTAACCGCTTCCGGAAGAACACTTAAAGGAGCAAGTCAGAGACTTCATCGCGCATTAACCGAATTCAGGATAAGAGGGGTGAAAACCAATATTCAATTTCTTGAAAATGTGATCAACCATCATGTGTTTCAGGAGGGTAATGCTACCGTTAATTTTATTGGGGAGCATCCTGAATTATTACATTTTAATAACGGATTGGATAGCGGGACAAAAACACTGCGTTTTCTTGCAGATATTACTGTGAATGGAAATCCGGATGTAAAAATAATTGACATTAATAAAAAGTTTGAAGTCGCTAAGGTTCCTGATTTTGACAGGTCACATCCAATTACTTCGGGAACAAAACAATTGTTAACCAAACTTGGCCCTGAAAATTTTGCCAAGTGGCTTAAAGAAAAAAAAGAAATACAATATACAGATACAACTTTCCGTGATGCCCATCAGTCGCTACTTGCCACAAGGGTAAGAACAAAAGACATGATGGCTGTTGCAGAAGGATTCGCTTACAATCACCCTCAAACATTTTCGATGGAAGTGTGGGGAGGGGCAACCTTTGATGTTGCACTGAGGTTCCTGCATGAAAGTCCGTGGAAACGTTTACAACTATTACGCGAAGCAATTCCAAATGTATTGTTGCAAATGTTAATAAGAGGCTCCAATGCTATTGGATATACTGCTTATCCGGACAACCTGGTTGAGAAATTCATTGAAAAATCATGGGGACATGGGGTGGATCTTTTCAGAATATTTGATTCCCTTAACTGGGTTGATAGTATGAAGGTGAGTATTAACGCGGTAAGAGAGCGTACAGGAGGACTTGCAGAAGTATGCATCTGTTATACAGGTGATATACTGGATAAATCAAAAACAAAATACACGTTACAATATTATCTGGATCTTGCTAAACAGTTGGAGGATGCCGGAGCTCATATTATTGGGATCAAGGATATGACGGGATTATTAAAACCGTATTCTGCTGAGTTGTTAATTACGGAGTTAAAGAAAACTGTTGATCTGCCAATACATCTGCACACGCACGATACTTCTTCTATCCAGAGTGCCACCTATTTAAAAGCGATTGAAGCAGGAGTTGATGTTATTGATGTTGCGCTGGCATCGATGTCGGGCTTAACATCTCAACCAAGTTTTAATTCACTGGTAGAAGGGTTAAAAGGAACACCACGTCACCAGGAATTTAATATGGATTCGTTGAATGAATATTCAAATTATTGGGAAACCATCAGGGAACATTATTATCCTTTTGAATCAGGCTTAAAAGCAGGTACAGCCGAGGTTTATAAACATGAGATACCGGGCGGACAATATTCAAATCTTAAATCACAAGCGATATCATTAGGTTTGGGAGATAAGATGGTTGAAATAAAAAAAGCCTATGAGGATGTGAACGAACTTTTTGGTGACATTGTTAAAGTAACACCTTCCTCAAAAGTAGTTGGAGATCTTGCTCAATACATGGTTTCCAATAATTATTCAAAAAAGGATATTCTTGAAAAAGGGGATAGCATTTCGTTTCCTGAATCGGTAAAAAGTTTTTTCAAGGGTGATCTTGGCCAGCCTTTTGGAGGGTTTCCGGAGCATCTTCAAAAACTTATCTTAAAAGATGAAAAGCCCTATACCGAATTACCAAATGCTCATTTAAAGCCTGTAGATTTTGAAAAAGAAATGATCGCATTTCGTCAGAAATTTGATAATAATTTAAGTTTTCTTGATTTCCTTTCTTATAAATTCTATCCTAAAGTGTTTGAAGATTATTTTAAACATTTTCAAACCTATGGCAATGTTAGTCCTATTCCAAGCCTGGAATTCTTTTATGGAATGAAGAACAATGATGAAATTATGATTGAAATTTCTCATGGAAAAAATATTATTGTAAAACTGGAATATGTTGGAGAGCCTGATGAAAATGGAGTGAGAACCGTTTTTTTTAAATTGAACGGACAAAACCGGGCCATTGAAATTAAAGACAATCATATTCAGATCGTAAAACATGCTAATATCAAAGTGTCGGGAGCAAATGAAATTGGCGCGCCTTTACAGGGCATGATCTCAAAAATATTTGTAAAAGCAGGTGATGTTGTAAAAAAGAATGCTCCTTTATTTACTATTGAAGCAATGAAAATGGAAACAACTATTGTTGCAAATCAAAATTCAAAAATAAAAAGTGTTCAACTGAAAGAAGGCAGAATGGTGGATGCGGATGATCTTGTGATTGAGATGGAAGGGTAGTGGATCCTGATTTGTTTTCAAGGGATTAAAAAATAAATTATGATCCAATCTTTTCTTCTTTTTTGAAAATAGGTGTTGTGCCTGAAACGATTCTTGCCACCTGAAGGCAAACGTATTGCTTTAGTTCAGGAATATTGCAAATAAAAAAAGCCCCTGAATTTTTTTCAGGGGCTTTAAAAAATAATTAGTTTGGTTCATTCTTTTCCGCCCAAAATCAGTACTTCATTCACCTCAATTTCGGTTACATATCGCTTTACGCCATCCTTATCGGTATAATTACTGTTGATCAGTTTTCCATCAATAGCAACTTCGCTGCCTTTTTTCAAATATTTTTCGATGATATCTGCGGTTTTGCCCCAGGCAATAAGGTTATGCCATTGTGTTTCTTTTACAAGTTCGCCCTTCGCGTTTTTATAGGATTCATGTGTGGCAATGCTCATTTTTGCCAGCTTTCTTCCGCTCTCTAATGTTTTGATCTCCGGAGCCATTCCTAAGTTACCGATCAATTGTACTTTGTTACGTAATGCATTCATGGTTTTTGTTTTTTAATTGTTAATTTTTTTTTATTTTTTTGAAATTTTTTAATTGACTAGGCTTTATTTCCACCAATTAGAAGCACTTCATTCACTTCAATTTCGGTTACATATCGCTTTACGCCATCCTTATCGTTATAATTTCTGTTGATCAGTTTTCCATCAATGGCAACTTCGCTTCCTTTTTTCAGGTATTTTTCGATGATCTCTGCAGTTTTACCCCAGGCAATAAGGTTATGCCATTGTGTTTCTTTTACAAGTTCGCCTTTCGCGTTTTTATACGATTCATTTGTGGCAATACTCATTTTTGCCAGTTTTCTTCCGCTCTCTAATGTTTTGATCTCCGGAGCCATTCCTAAGTTACCGATCAATTGTACTTTGTTACGTAATGCATTCATGGTTTTTGTTTTTTTAGTTGTTAATACTGTTTTTAATATCGTTATCAATAAAACGGTTTGCTGTTTTTTGACGATGCAAAGGTGTGGAGATCGGCATTCCTGATTCGGTTCGTAAGTGTTTATATACGGATATACCTGTTTGTAAGCGTTTGTAATTGGATATAATTTATGCAGACTTGTCTAAATCATCCACTGGTAAGGGCGATTGCAAAAATTACAAAAAAGCGAGAGTGAATGGCTTTCTGTGCGGAAGGGTGTTTTTTTTCCGGTGAATAAAAAACATTTGAGTCGAAATTGTTCCATCCTACTTGGAATATTTCTTACGTTTCAAGTCCGATAGTTCAGAATTATTTTTTTCTAATCCTTCCGGATAATGATTTTTATGATGATAATAAACTAAAAATTGGACTTGTCAACTGCTTTTATTAACGGTATAACTCAAATTGTGTTTACTGTTTTCAGCTCCGTTTTGTCAGGAATTATTTTTAAAAGTACTTTCGAGATCATTGGAACAAATCCTATGAATAGTGCAACCCCTAAAATATTAAACAGTACGTGTGCATTGGCAATGTGTCGCGTAAGTGTTGCTGCCCCGGAAATTAAATTTACCAATGAAGTAAATGGTATTATTAATATCAATCCTAATACCAGGGATACGATGTTGAAAAACAAATGAAAAACCCCTGCTCTTACCGCGTCTCTTGACCTACCAATGGAGGCAATTAAAGTGTTTGAACACGTGCCTAATTCAGCACCGAGCATTACAGCTATTGCAGCAGATAAAGTAATTAGATTTTGATTTGCCAGCGATATCACAATACCAAGAGTAGCCGAGGAGGATTGAATTAATAATGTGGTGATGGCACCCGTTAAAGCGCCTTTGTAAGGCGTTTCTATTTGCGTCATCAGGTTAGCAAAAGAAGGTATTGTTTTTAATGGTTCAGCGGATGCTCCGATGTAATACAAGCCGAAAAAAATTAATCCAAGCCCCAAAATACATGTTCCAATTTGTTTTGTTTTATCATTTCTCCCTGCTAAAAAAATGATAAAGCCTATTAATAATGGAATTGCTGAATATGCTCCAACATCAAATGCGATGATCTGGCTGCCTACCGCTGTTCCGATATTTGAACCCAATATAATTCCTAACGATTGCTTAGAAGTTAATAGCTGCGCATTTACCAGAGCTATCACCATAATGATCACAACAGAAGACGAGTCTAAAATTGTTGTAGCAATAGCACCTGTTAAGATCCCGGTAAAAACATTTGATGTAAATTTTTCAAGTATTTGCTTCATTTTATCCGAAGCAAGCGCTTTCATTCCTTTCGACATATTCGACACTCCCAATAAAAACAGGGTAAGCCCGGCAAGGAAGTTCAGAAGAATTAAAAACCAATTTACATGATCCATTATAAAAGAATAAAAGGGTTTTACTTAAGCAGGGTGCACCATCTCTGATAGGTAGATTATGATCTACAAAGATCAGCCCCTCGTAAAGGATATACATTACATAACTTTAGGAATAAATTACATCATTCACACATTTTAAATTCTCCGAAAAACGAACACAGGAAATTTAAACAGGCACGTAATTTCTTTTTTAATTGGTGATGGATGCAAAAATTAATTTTTCTTGGCAGGCAAACTTATTAGAAATGTTTTATGGATTTTTACAGGGTGCTTTATTATTTATTGATATTATAATTGAAGTATTCAATCGGATCAAAATAATATTTGTTCAGATCATTAATGCTATAACAGATCAACGAATACGAATTAAAAAATCGTTCAGGAGTTTTATTGCTTGGTTTTATTTTACCCGGTTTAACTTTTATTAATTCAAAATGGAAATGATCAAATTGCCAACCAAAACGATCTAACTCCCCTTTATTCATAAAGCGTGCAATTGGAATTTTAGAATTCACAACATCATTAACCTTCACCTTCACACCTGAAATATGTTCATATAATGTCCACAGTTTGATCCCATTTATTTCATGTTCAATTATTAAGTTTGCATAAGTGCCATCCGTTCTTTTGCTTATTACTATGCCTTTTGCGATTGGGTAGATCGGTTCCGATTCATAATTATCAGTTGGTCGTTTGATGTCAATTCCTGTATGATAATGTTCAGGTACATTTGGTCTTGCTTTTCTGATCAACCCAAACTGTCCGATCTTAGTCAGATGGATCTTTGAAATATCCTGGCGGTTCCCCGAACCTATGGGTATGGAGATTGGACCTTGAATTAAAAATGTTGTGATCAGAATAAGAAGAAAGTTTGACATAAAATAAATTTAATTTTAAAAATAATCAAAAAACAGTTTACCTGTTAAAAAAGTCAATAGTCCTCACATCCTTGCAACGCCTCAGCTTGGCGGTTACAGGGAGCAAAGTCCAGTTTTTAAGTAAAACCAAACCGAACTTCGTATAAATATTCCCTTTTGGCTCCCCCCTGATTCAAGATTTTTTTGTTTTAAGTTCTTTTAAATAATAAAAATTATTTTTATTTTTACTTTGCTATGCAAGAAATTGAAACACGAACAGTTGTTAACAGTTTAATAGAAGAAGGAATACTTAAAGTGGTAGTTAAAGAAAATATTAATTTAACGCTTGAGGATGCCCGGGAAAATTATAACGCTGCTGTACAATTAACAAATTCGAAGCGGTTTAGTGTTTTGGTTGAAGGACATGATTTTGTTAACATTGACAAGGACGCTCGTGAATTTTCTTCTACAGCTGAAGCATTCGAAAATACTATTGCTATGGCCATTGTGGTAAGATCATTGAGTACACGTTTAATTGGACTTTTTTTATTGCGACTAAATAAATGTAACCACAAAACGGATATAAAATTATTTAAAGATAGCAATGCAGCCCTATCCTGGATAAAAGAAAAAATGAACGAGGATAAAATACGGCAATAAAATTATTTACAATACTTCAGTTTAGCGCCTACTGCAAAACTATATTAAAAAAACACTTACACACTTTTATAAATAGCTATAAACTGTAGTACGGTGCCGGCAAGTACAAACAGGTGCCATATTCCATGCTGGTATTTAAGCCTGTGCCACAGGTAAAAAACAATGCCTGTTGTATACGCCAATCCACCCCCTAATATCCAGAGAAAAACATCCAATGGCATTTGTTCGTGCAAAGGTTGTATGATAAATGCCACCATCCATCCCAGGAACAGGTATATAATGGTAGATAACAGCTCAAACCTGCCGGTAAAAAAAACTTTGAGTACACTACCGGCAACTATCAATGACCACATCACACTCAAGAAATAAATTGCAGTAGTGGTATCTGTGTATTTACAAACGATTGGGGTATATGTTCCACCAATTAACAGGAAAATACCAATGTGATCCAACACCCTCAGCTTACGTTTTGTAGCTTCTTTTTTTACAAGATGATACATTGTTGATGCCAGGTAAGCCATGAACATACCGAAACCAAAAATTACAAGGCTCCAGATCATTTGTGGGTTATTGTTATGGATCGCCTTGCTGATAAGCACCGGCAAAAATAAGAGTATTAGTAAAACACCAGCTGCGTGCGTAGTGGTATTTACAATTTCTTCGCTGGTACTCTGGATCTTTCCTTTTGCTTTCACCTTAACAGCCCGGTAAAATACATTGTTCCCGGTACTTAACTCTTGTTGATGCATGTCAAAACGGGGGCTGGTCCTGTTTTCCGGCTCATACAGAAATTTGTCTAATTCGGAATGGGTAAATGGGCTAATGTCTTTTAAAAGGCTTCCGTATTTTGGAAATCGATCTGTTTTTTTTATTGTTTTCATAACCTTGCTGATAGTAATTGTTTTGTAATGCAAAGTTACAGCCGCAGCAATGAGAAAATTTTTGACATTTGTCAAAAAATTTTTTTTCCTGCCAATTATTTTGAGCGGATACGACTTAATGTTTCCTGTGTAATGCCAAGGTAAGAAGCGATATGGCCCAATGACGCCCGTTGAAGAAGGTGCGGGTTTTTGTCGACAAACATTTGGTAGCGTTCCTGTGCATTGTGAAACTGAAGTGCAACAATTCGTTCATTGGATTGAAGAACAAAATTGCGCAGTACATGGTTATAAACTTTCATCAGTTCAGGGTGTTTTTCCAGGAGTTTTTCAAATTCAGGGAATGGTGCAGTGTGCACAACAGCATCCTCAAGCAATTCAATTGTATAAAAGCTTGGTTTGTGATCGTAATAGCTTTCTATGAGTGAAGTAAAGGTGTTTTCTCCATTAAAGCGGTAGGTAATGTCTTTCCCCTCTTCATTAAAATAAAAGGTGCGCGATAAACCACTTTCAATGTAAAATAATTGATTACAGACTTCACCTTCTTCGTGAAGTTTGTGGCCTTTGGGCAATTGTTCGGCAAAAAACACTTTGTGTATTTCTGCTTCTGTTTGGGGTACGATAGTAGTGAGACTCTTTAGAAAAGTGATCAGATCCATATCCATTGTTTGTAACCTCTGTTTTGACTGTATTGGTAGAAAACTCTTTTT
The DNA here is from genome assembly GCA_030654175.1 of Bacteroidia bacterium. GTDB lineage: Bacteria > Bacteroidota > Bacteroidia > 2-12-FULL-35-15 > 2-12-FULL-35-15 > 2-12-FULL-35-15. The sequence goes on along the minus strand of JAURXZ010000030.1, from coordinate 685,817 downwards.
TGTTTAGTTTAGTATACTCGCGTAGGCGCTAAGCTGCGCTTAGTGATATCCTTAATTGGTAAGTTATGAATACCATACTCAGTTCTTCAAATATAGTAGCCAGCTAAATGCGTTCATCCAATTTTATCGGGCTTTGTTCATTAGCGCTGCTCAACCGCCACTCTTTAGGGTCGTTAACAAAACCTGCTTCAACAGGGTTGTTATGAATATAATCCACTTTTTGCTGGATCATTTTATTGCTATATAAAAAAAATGGATGATTATCATGTTTCCAGAATTGCATCTTTTGTTTTTGAGGACTGTTTTTTCCATGATACTCAAACTTATTTAACATCCATTCTTTTCTGCTTTCTGTAGGGTTTTCTTCTATTGCCTTTATTATTTGTTTAGCAGTAAATGATTTTAAATCTCTTAAAACATTTGATATTTCGCCATTTTCAGAATACGTTATAAAATGAACATGACTTGGCATAACACAATAACAATAAATTTTAAGGTTTTTGTGTTGTTGACAATACGAAATACTATCCACCAAAATTTCCTGATATTCTCTTCTTGTAAAAACATCGATCCAGCCTACAACACTAAAGCTAACAAAGTATAAACCATCACTATGTGTTTTATATTTTTCTGACATTCTTTTGTGAATTTAATTTTAAAAATAAACAAAACAATTGGTATTGTTTTTAAATTCAACAGTAACTTTATTTTTTGGATTTGATTTACTATGTATGTGTAGGTATGTGTATGGTGTATGTAGGCGCTAAGCTGCGCTTAGTGACTATCTTAACAGGTAAGCTGTGCTTACCATACACAGTACTTCAAACATAGTAAACTTTGTCTTCGAATTAAATATTGGGATTGTAAGCACAGCTTACCTGTTACAAAACGTCACTAAGCCCTCACACACTTGCAACGCTTCAGCTTAGCGCCTACCGGGGGTCTATCAACAAAATCAACTAGGCTTTTTTTTTCGGTTTGGAAATCTACACTATAGGTCATTTGATTCCTGATTGTAACTCGTATTCTTATGCAACACTATATTGACCCTTGCTGCTTTTATATTTTTCAGGAGTATCGCTTGTAGGAAAAGCAACTGGGATATTAAATTTAATGCGATTTTGGTTTTGATTCGTACTCTGTTCAGTTAAGCCTCCACCAATGTTTAAAATCCCGGCAACCTTTAGTTCTGCTTTTCCATTTCCATTTTGTTGTTCCTCAACGCCAACTAAAATATCAAATTCCAAACTTTGAATATAACGCCAACCATCACTTCGAAGTAGCTTCTCCCCATTTTTTCCAATTTCCATCCTTTCAGGATTAACAATTACACCTTTCTCTGCTAATTCTGTTTGACTTTCAGTAATTGCAGTGCTTATGGAAGAAATAGTGTTTTTAATAAAATCTTTTAAGTCCATAGTATTGATTTATGTGAAGAATTATGTTGTCTATAAAGTAGTTCTTAAAATTACCACTAACCAGTTTATACTCGCTACAAAGTAGCGCATAGCAACCAGTTTTTGGGTAGATATGCGAATGTTTGTGTCGTTTTTCTTGGTGTCTGTAATTCTTCCTTCATAGCTATTCGTTAAAAAATTAATGATAGAATTTTAGACTAAAAAGCCCCAACTACTTTATGTAATCGGGGCTTTTTACATTAATTATTTTTTGTTACCTAACTCCCACAAGCCTCACAAGCATCCGGGTTATCCAGCGAACAAGTCAATTGAGCAGCGATCTCAGCAGCTTTTTGTGCTTCAGCTTCTAATAGTGCCTGGCGTTCATTGCTTATTTGTTGTTGGCGCTCCTGTATCAATACATCCTCGTTACCCAATACTTCGGTAGGGGCTGTTGTTGTTGCAGTAGTTGCAGTTGTGGTAGTAACTGTTAATGGTTTTTCATTAGCAGCAGAAGCATCAGCAGTAAATTTAATTGCATCAGCAGCAGCTTTGGTACGTAAGTAATACATGCCGGTTTTTAATCCTGCTTTCCAACCATAAAAATGCATAGAAGATAGTTTCGCAAAATTAGCATCCTGTACAAACAGGTTCAATGATTGTGACTGGCAGATATATGCTCCACGGTCAGCAGCCATGTTGATGATCACCTTTTGAGAAATTTCCCAAACTGTTTTGTACAATGCTTTAATGTTAGCCGGTATTACTTCAATGTTTTGTACGGAACCATTGGCAATAATAATTTTATTTTTCAAGCTGTCATTCCAGATACCCAATTTAACAAGGTCTTTCAACAAGTGTTTGTTCACGATCACAAACTCACCTGATAATACACGTCTCGAATAAATATTGGAAGTATACGGTTCAAAACATTCGTTATTTCCTAAGATCTGTGAAGTGCTTGCAGTTGGCATTGGCGCTAATAACAAGGAGTTACGCACACCGTGTTTTTTTACTTCCTCTTTCAACACATCCCACTCCCAACGGCTAGATGGGGTAACATTCCACATATCATATTGGAATACACCTTTCGAAACAGGTGATCCTTCGTATGTTTCATAAGTGCCTTCTACTTTCGCAAGGTCTTTTGATGCTGTCATTGCAGCATAATAGATGGTCTCGTGAATTTCTTTATTCAATAATATTGCTTCCGGAGAATCGAAAGGGAAACGCATTAAAATAAATGCATCAGCCAAACCTTGTACACCAATACCAATAGGGCGGTGACGTAAATTAGATTTTTTTGCTTCAGCAACCGGGTAGTAATTACGATCAATTACTTTATTTAAATTTTTAGTGATCACATACGTGATATCAAATAATTTTTGGTGATCAAATTTTCCACCTTCAACAAAACGTGGAAGAGCGATAGAAGCCAGGTTACACACAGCGATCTCATCTGGTGCAGTGTACTCTAAAATTTCGGTACAAAGGTTAGATGATTTGATAGTACCCAAATTTTGTTGATTGCTCTTTGCGTTACAAGCATCTTTGTAAAGCATGTAAGGGTTACCGGTTTCAATTTGTGAATCGATAATAGCTGTCCAAAGTTCGCGTGCTTTAATTACTTTACGTGCACGGCCTTCTTTTTCGTATTTAGTATATAATTTTTCGAATGCTTCACCCCAGCAATCAGCCAAGCCTGGTGCTTCGTTAGGGCAGAACAATGACCAGTCGCCATTCGCTTCTACACGTTTCATGAATAGATCGGGAGTCCACATTGCAGTGAAAAGGTCACGTGCACGGGCTTCTTCTTTACCAGTGTTTTTACGGATATCTAAAAACTCATAGATATCAGCATGCCAAGGCTCTAAATAAATAGCGAATGAACCTTTACGTTTCCCACCGCCCTGATCAACATAACGTGCAGTATCATTAAATACACGCAACATCGGGATGATACCGTTCGAAGTACCATTTGTACCACGTATGTAAGAACCTGTAGCACGTATGTTATGAATGCTTAATCCGATACCACCTGCACTTTGTGAAATTTTTGCACAGTTTTTCAATGTGTCATAGATACCATCAATGCTATCATCTTTCATCGTTAACAAAAAGCATGACGACATTTGTGGTTTTGGAGTTCCTGCATTAAACAATGTTGGTGTAGCATGTGTAAACCAACGCTCGCTCATCAGGTTATATGTTTCAATAACGGATGCAATATCATCTTTGTGAATACCAACAGCCACACGCATGATCATGTGTTGAGGGCGTTCAGCCACCATTCCGTTCAATTTTAAAAGGTAAGAACGCTCCAATGTTTTAAATCCGAAATAATCATAACCGAAATCGCGGTCATAAATAATGGTGGAATCTAATTCCTGTGCATTTTTTTGAATGATCTCATGAACATCATCAGCGATCAAAGGTGCTTTTTTGCTTGTCTTCGGGTCGATGTATGAATAAAGCGCTTCCATTGTTTTGGAAAACGATTTATTAGTGTTTTTGTGTAAGTTAGAAACAGCTATGCGTGATGCCAAAAGCGCATAGTCAGGGTGTTTGGTAGTAAGTGCTGCAGCTGTTTCAGCCGCTAAGTTGTCCAATTCACTGGTACTTACACCTTCGTAAATACCTTCAATCACTTTCATCGCAACACTGATAGCTGTTACGTGAGTAGCATCTAATCCGTAGCAAAGTTTTTGGATACGTGCTGTGATCTTGTCAAATTTTACCGATTCCCGGTTTCCGTCTCTTTTTATTACGTACATATATTTTGTATTAAGTATTTTTCTAATTTATTAATCTATCTCGCCTGGGTCATGCTGAGCGGAGTCGAAGCATCTTTTTATTTATTAATAAAGATTTCTCGACAAGCTCGAAATGACACTAAAAGTCTTCGTCAAGTTTGAAAACATTGTCTTCCTTCTTACCCATTACTCCTGATTTTTGATATTCAGCAACGCGTTTTTCAAAGAAATTAGTTTTGCCTTGTAAGGAGATCAATTCCATAAAATCGAATGGGTTGGTTGCATTGTATGCTTTAGGGCATCCAAGAGCAACTAATAATCTGTCGGCAACAAATTCAATATACTGGCACATCATATCGGCATTCATACCTATCAAACGAACAGGAAGTGCATCGGATACAAATTCTTTTTCAATTTCAACGGCATTGGTAATGATGGCTGTTACATTTTCCTGTGGCAACTGATTTTCCAACTGTGAATAAAGCAAACATGCAAAATCGCAATGTAAACCCTCGTCACGGGAAATAAGTTCGTTCGAAAAAGTAAGGCCCGGCATTAATCCACGTTTTTTCAACCAAAAGATAGAACAGAAACTTCCTGAAAAGAATATCCCTTCCACTGCAGCGAAAGCAATTAACCGTTCAGCGAAGGTTCCGTTTCCTATCCATTTAATAGCCCAATCGGCTTTCTTCCCAACACATGGCAGTGTATCTACAGAATGAAAAAGTCTATCTTTTTCTTTAGGATCTTTAATATAGCTATCTATTAATAGAGAATAGGTCTCAGAATGAATATTTTCCATCATGATCTGGAAACCATAAAAACAACGAGCTTCCGGATATTGAACTTCACTCATGAAGTTAACGGCCAGGTTTTCATTTACTATACCATCACTTGCAGCAAAAAAAGCAAGCACATGTTTAATAAAATGTTTCTCATCGTCATTTAATTTATTGTCCCAATCCTGAAGATCAGGATTCAGATCAATTTCTTCTGCAGTCCAAAAGCTCGCTTCTGCTTTTTTATACATTTCCCATATATCATTATGTTTGATAGGGAAAAGTACAAATCTGTCTTTGTTCTCTTTTAATATTGGTTCTGCTGTCATTTATATCTTTTTTCTTGTTTGTTTTTTTTTAACTACCTCTTAATCAACCTGTTGCTTTCAGGTCTTTCTTAAAAACAGAGGGTTGAATTCCCCTGAAAGCCTATTGCTTTCTTTTTGAGCGTTTTAAGTAAAGAATTGGTTATTGAATTAAGGTGTACAAATCTTGTCAAAAAAAAACGGGTAGTCAAGTGGATTGAATTAACATTTGGTTGAAGTTATAAACATGCAGAATTAACAGATGAATGTTGATAAATCACTAACGTATTTAAAAACACGACATTAACTCTATTGGAAAAAAAACTGAAAATTAAATGTAAAAAAATTTGGAGCTAATAGGGAAATATCCGTATTACATATACAAGTGTTTGGAGGGGGTATGCTTAGGTACTCCTTTACAATTAATACTTTTGAAGCTATGCCTTTTTTATTTTATCAGCAAATTCCAATTGTTTGTACCAATCTTCACCGTATTTACGGATCAATGGTTCGCGCAAAAATTTATATACCGGTACATCCAGCTTAGCTCCGCATTCACATGCCGGTTTGCATACCTCCCAGCTGTGGAAGTTTACTGCATCGTAATCCTTGTATTTAGTGATGCGTACAGGGTATAAATGGCAGGAAATAGGCTTTTTCCAGGTGATATCACCTGCATAATAGGCTTTTTCAATAGCACATTTAGCAATATCATTTTCAAAATAGGTGAAAGCGCAGTGCTTGCCTTTTACTAATGGAGTTGTATAATCTCCATCCTCATCGATCACAAAAACACCTTGTTTTTCAATCGATTTAAGTCCATCCTTAGGCAGGTAGGGTTTTACCTTATCCAGCAGGTCTTCCATTATCGCGATCTCTTCCAGTTCAAGCGGAGCACCCGAATCACCGGCTACGCAACATTCTCCTTTGCATGCATTCAAATCACACACGAATTTTTTTTCAAGCAAATGCTCCGAAACTATTGTATTATCTATTGCTATCATAATTTTAATGTGCTGATTTACCGATGTGCTAATGTGCTAATGTGCTGATTAGTTGATGTACTGATTAGCAATGTACAAATATAACGATTTAGTTGGCATAAATTTGATTTCAGAATTTGTGAGAAAAGAGCTAATCAGTGACTGGAAAGTCAACTAATCAGCACATCTACGCATCATCTTAGTCATTAGTATGTTGTACATTAAAATTTTGTTCACTGGTTCATCAGCACATCAACTAATCAGCACATTAGCACATCAAAAATTTAGCACATTATCTCATCAGGAATCAGCACATCAGCACATCGATACATTAATATTCGTACTTTTAGCCAATGAAATTTTTGCGCATACTACTTTTTCCTGTTTCACTCTTATATGGCCTGTTGCTCTCTATGCGCAATAAATTATATGATTGGGGGATATTTTCTTCTACCGAATTTAAGGTCCTCAATATTTCTGTGGGGAACCTGACTGTTGGTGGCACAGGGAAAACACCACATATCGAATATTTAATCCGTTTATTAAGTCCGGAGTTTTACTTAGCCACACTCAGCCGTGGTTATGGAAGAAAAACCAAAGGTTTTGTTTTAGCGAATGCACAATCTACAGTTGCCGATATTGGTGATGAACCACTTCAGTTTGCCGTTAAATTTAGTAATGTACATGTTGCTGTGGATGCGAAACGGGTGAGAGGCGTAAAAAAGATAGTAAACCTTTTCCCGATGGTACAAACCATTTTATTGGATGATGCTTTTCAGCACAGGGCAATAAAACCGGGGTTGTCAATTGTTTTAACCGAGTTCGATAAATTGTATTTCAACGATTTTGTAATGCCTACAGGAAGTTTGCGGGAATTTGGTTCGGGAATAAAACGTGCCGATATTATTATTGTTACCAAGTGTCCGGAAGTGCTTTTACCAATTGAACGTAATCGTTTAACAAAGGAGATCAAGCCATTACCGCATCAGCATATTTATTTTTCATATATTAAATATGGTGACTTCCTTCCTTTGCATGCCCAAACGATTAACCCGTTTAGTAAAGAATATTATTTTGAAAGACATTATTCCGTTGTCCTGCTTACCGGAATAGCCAATACTCAATCTCTGGAATATTATTTAAAAGATAAAGTAAAAACCCTTATTCCTGTTAAGTTTCGGGACCATCATACGTTCACAAAAAATGATTTAGAAGAAGTTAAAAAAATATTTGATAATATTGCATCGTCAAATAAAATAATAGTGACCACCGAAAAAGATGCAATGCGTTTAAGAAACCCTGATTTTTCAGACATTTTAAGCCACATGCCGCTTTTTTATATGCCAATTGAAATAGATTTTTACGAAAAGGACAAAAACGAATTTAACGAACAAATTTTACATTATGTTAGAACAAATCAAAACAACAGCAGCGTACATTAAAAGTAAAATATCCATTGAGCCGGAAATTGGAATTATTTTGGGTACCGGACTTGGTGGCCTGGTAAAGGAAATAAATATTAAACATACCATTCCTTACGAAGAGATCCCGAACTTCCCTGTTTCAACGGTAGAAGGCCATACAGGTAAACTGATCTTTGGTGAGTTAGGTGGAAAGAACGTGGTTGCCATGCAAGGGCGTTTTCATTTTTATGAAGGATATGATATGCAACAGGTTACCTTTCCGGTAAGGGTGATGAAATTTTTAGGCATTCAAAAACTTTTTGTTTCCAATGCTTCCGGTGGTGTTAATCCGAATTTCGAAATTGGTGATCTGATGATCATCAACGATCATATTAACCTTTTTCCATCCAATCCATTGATAGGTAAAAATATGGCTGAACTTGGACCACGTTTCCCGGATATGAGCGATGCGTATAATAAAGACCTTATTGATAAAGCAAAGCAAGTGGCTTCGGCAAATAACATAAAAGTGCAGGAAGGTGTTTATGCAGGCCTAACAGGCCCAACATTTGAAACACCTGCCGAATACAAATATGTTTTTAACGTTGGAGCAGATGCTGTTGGAATGAGTACTGTGCCCGAAGTAATTGTTGCACGACACATGGGAATTCCTTGTTTCGCGATGTCAATCATTACTGATTTAGGGGTACCGGGCAAAATTGTTCAGGTAACCCACGAAGAGGTTCAACATGTGGCCGCACAGGCCGAGAAAAAGATGACATTAATTATGAAAGAGCTTATGAAACTGATTTAAAAAAAATCCCCTTTTTTAGGGGATTTTTTTTGAATTAATCTTATTATCTTTATAGAATGATATTCTATTCGGTAAATATGAAAACAATGGTTTTGTTATTGTTTTCACTTTTTATTTTTTCATTAAAGGTTGATGCTCAGTTTGTTTCCCCAAACAGTAATATAATAGACATTCCATCATCAGAGCAAAAGGCACAAGCTGGTAAGTGGAGATCGGTTTTGTCGGGAGTTTCTGATAACTATGATCTAAAATACCATCGCTGTGAATGGAATATAGATCCCGCTGTAAATTATATCCGGGGGGGTATTACTTCTTATTTTAAACCCATTGTAAATGGATTTGATCAAATAGAATTTGATCTCTCCGATTCCTTAACGGTGGATTCGGTAAAATATCATAACTCCGTTTTGTCGTTCAGCCGCTTAACCGCTGATGTTTTACAGATCAGCCTTCCTGCCGCTATTCCTATAAACACCCTCGACTCAATAACTGTTTATTATCAGGGCGTACCACCAAGCACAGGCCTGGGTTCATTTATTCAATCAACGCATAATGGCACACCTGTTATTTGGACGCTTTCCGAACCTTTTGGAGCAAAAGAATGGTGGCCGTGCAAACAAAGTTTAAATGATAAGATTGATTCAGTTGATATAATTGTAATTACTCCACAAATAAACAGGGTAGGAAGCAATGGAATATTGCTTTCTGAAAACACATCAGCAGGTGATAAGATTTACCATTGGAAAACCCGTTACCCGATTGCAGCCTACCTTATAGCAATTGCAGTTACTAACTATTCATCTTACTCCGACTATGTGCCTTTGCCAGGAGGGGACTCGCTTCAGGTATTGAATTATGTTTACCCCGAAAACGATTCTTTGGCACGCACCCAAACAACAGGTATTATCAACATCATAAAATTCTTCGATAGCCTCACCATTACATATCCATTTGTAAATGAAAAATACGGCCATGCTCAATTCGGTTGGGGTGGAGGAATGGAACATCAAACAATGAGTTTTGTTGTGGATTTTAATCATTCGTTAATGGCGCATGAATGTGCCCATCAATGGTTTGGCGATCACATCACTTGTGGCAGCTGGCAGGATATTTGGCTTAATGAAGGCTTTGCAACCTATTTTGAAGGCTTAACGGAAGAACGTTTTTTTCCTGACTCCTGGATGCAATGGAAAGCCTCCGCAATTGTCTCTATCACTTCTTCTCCCGGTGGCACAGTATTATGCGATGATACAACCTCTGTTGGAAGAATATTTGACGGACGATTATCCTATAAAAAAGGCGCCTACCTCCTTCACATGCTTCGCTGGAAATTAGGCGACTCTTTGTTTTTTTTATCAATAAAAAATTATTTGAATGACCCCTTGCTTGCCGGAAAATATGCCCGTACACCTGATCTGATAGCACATTTTGAAGCTGCCGGAAACCAGAGTTTGACCGGATTTTTTAATCAATGGTATTATAATCAAGGCTTTCCGTCCTATCATCTTTTGTGGGGCCAGACTTTAAATGACGTTACTTTAACGGTTAATCAAACGCAGTCGGATCCTTCGGTTTCTTTTTTTGAAATGCCTGTTCCTGTTCAGTTCATCGGGCAAAATACCGATACAACTATTGTGTTTGATCATACAAATTCCGGACAAATATTTAATGTTACTGTTCCGTTCCCAATTGTAAGTGTTCAATTTGACCCCATGTTATGGCTACTTTCAGCTGGTAATACTATTTCCGGAATATCAGAATACCCTTTAATAGGTGACCAGGTAATTGTTTACCCAAATCCTGCAAAAGATAACATTAACATTCTTTCCTTAAACAATGCAAATACTGTTGAATCCATTGAAATAACAGATGTTTTGGGGAGAATTGTTTTTAGGTCGGAAATATATAATGGTATTCAAAAGTTGGTAACAATAAATACTGGTCAATATGCTAAAGGCACTTATTTTATTAAAACCGTGCTTAAATCAGGAGTTAATTATAAATCATTCATAAAAGAATAAAGAGGGCAGGAGTTCATGAAAAAATTTTTTATTTACGGCCTCATTTTTTTTATTGCAATAACCTCAACAGCATTTTTTATTGCCAGTTCGGATGATGAAAAAAATGCAAAAAATATAAGTTTATTTTCCTCTGTTTTTAAAATTCTCAAAAGCGATTTTGTTGACACGCTCGACTCTGATATCCTTATCAGGCGTGCGATTGATGGCATGGTAAAGTCAGTTGACCCTCATACCGTTTTTTTTGATTCGCTCGAAACAAGAGAAAGAGAAAATGTATGGGCGGGGATAAATTATTCAGGCATTGGTGCCAGAGTAGATTATAGAGATTCTGCAGTTATTATTACAGCTGTTATTGAGGGATACGGTGCTGAGCAAAATGATCTGAGAGCCGGGGATATTTATAAAGAGGTGGATGGGGTATCAATGGAAGGGAAATCTCTTGATGAAACATTAAAACTATTGAGAGGTACTCCGGAAACGAGCGTTAACGTTACTGTTAAAAGGCCTCATGTGGGATTGGTACAAAAAACGATCATCCGCAAACAAATTGTAACCAAGTCAATTCCTTTTTACACCATGCTCGACTCTGCAACTGGCTATATCCAGGTGCAGCAGTTTTTGAGAGGCTCCGATATTCAATTTCTGGAAGCAGTAACAAACCTGAAAAAAAATCTTAAATTAAGATCGATCATTCTTGATCTGCGCGATAATATTGGTGGTTTGGTGGAGGAAGCCGTTAATTGTGTGAATGTTTTTGTTCCAAAAAACACTCTTATTTTACATATAAAAGGGAAAGCCACTGACTATAATAATATAACGCACAACGAACCTCTTGATACACTTTTACCTTTGGTAATTCTAACAAATAGTAATACCATTTCTGCGGGTGAGATTTTTACCGGGGCCATGCAGGATCTTGACAGGGCCGTTATTATTGGGCAAAAAACGTTTGGAAAAGGCCTCGTACAAGGCACTCGTTTTCCGGGTCAGGGAACAAGTTTGTATTTATCAGCGGCCAGGTATTACACACCTTCCGGGAGATGTATTCAAAAACGGGATTACTCCAGTAGATATATTAATGGAAAAGAAAAAATATTTTCTGATAGCCTGAAAAAAGTTTTTTATACCCGGAATGGAAGAAAAGTATTTGACATAGGAGGAATAGAGCCGGATATAAAAACAGAACCGGTACAAAAAAACGCACCTATAGTTGAAGCATTAAAAAAGTCTTCATTGATCTTTGATTATGCTACTTATTTTCGAAACACCAAAGAGGTGAATGTTCCAGCCGATAAGATGATTGTTACAGATGTTAGTTTTTATACGTTTGTGGGTTATATCGAAAACAGAAAATACCCTTTTAAAACTCCCGAAGAGTTGAAATTGATGGAGTTTGAAGAACTTTCAAAAAACAACAATACGATAAAACTTTTCGAAAAAAAATACAAAGCATTGAATCAGCAAATTATAGAATCGAAAAAAGAAATGCTTTTGCAAAATAAAGAGCAGATCAAAAAAGCGCTGCAAGAGGAAATTGTTTCAAGGTATTATTACTATACCGGCTTTATGGAAAACAGCTTGCAAACTGACCCTGAAGTGGTATATGCCCGCAATTTTTTAGCGGACAAGGATCTGTATCTTCAATTGTTAAATAAGAAATAACTAAAGTTGGATATTGGAAATTAGATATTGGTTAATCAAACACCCTGAGTCCCAATATCTAACATCCAACGTCCAACATCAAATCGTTACAACGGAATATTACCATGTTTTTTCTTTGGTAATACATCTACTTTGTTTTTAAGCATACCAAATGCTTTTATTAATTTTTCACGTGTATCTTCCGGATTAATCACTTCATCTACATAACCTCTTTCGGCAGCACGGTAGGGATTTGCGAAGTGTTTAATATATTCTCTTTCCTTTTCAGCAAGAGTGGCTGCAGGATCTTTAGAGGATGCAATTTCGTTTTTGAAAATAATTTCAGCAGCACCTTTAGCACCCATTACAGCAATTTCAGCTGTTGGCCAGGCGTAGTTCATGTCGGCACCAATATGTTTGCTGTTCATCACATCATAAGCACCACCATAAGCTTTGCGGGTAATTACAGTAATGCGCGGTACAGTTGCTTCACAAAAAGCATACAATAATTTTGCACCGCTGGTAATGATACCGTTCCATTCCTGGTCGGTACCCGGTAAAAATCCAGGGACATCTTCAAACACCAGTAAGGGAATATTAAAGCTATCGCAAAAACGAACAAAACGTGCAGCTTTAGTGGATGAATCAATATCCAATACCCCGGCCAAAAAAGCAGGTTGATTTGCAACAATACCAATGCTTTTACCTGCCAGTCTTGCAAAACCAACTACAATGTTTTCTGCGAAATTTTTGTGTACTTCCAAAAAAGATTCCGAATCGATCACCCCATTAATTACTTCACGAATATCATAGGGTTGATTTGGGTTTTTAGGAATAATTGAATTTAGTTCAGGGCGTTTTTCTTTGCCATTACTTTCATACAAAACGCTCGGTGCTTCATCTTCACAGTTTTGCGGCATATAGCTCAATAGTGCTTTAATGTTATTGATACACTCAATTTCGTTGGCACATGAAAAATGGGTTACTCCTGATTTTGTTGAGTGTGTAGAGGCGCCTCCTAATTCTTCTGATGTTACTTCTTCGTGTGTTACTGTTTTTACCACGTTCGGACCTGTAACAAACATATAAGAAGTGTTTTCAACCATCATAATAAAATCTGTAATAGCAGGAGAGTATACTGCGCCACCAGCGCAAGGTCCCATTATTGCTGATAGTTGAGGGATCACTCCTGAAGCTCGGGTATTACGATAAAAAATATCTGCATAACCACCCAGTGAAACAACACCCTCCTGGATACGTGCACCACCACTATCGTTCAGCCCAATTACAGGTGCACCATTTTGCATGGCCAGATCCATGATCTTACAAATTTTTTCGGCATGCGTTTCACTTAACGATCCTCCAAACACTGTAAAATCCTGGGAAAAAACATAAACCAATCGTCCGTTGATAGTTCCGTAACCCGTTACTACACCGTCTCCTAAATACTTTTCGCGTTCCATACCAAATTCAACAGAACGGTGTGTTACAAACATTCCTATTTCTTCAAAACTACCTTCATCCATTAAAAAATGTAAGCGTTCTCTCGCTGTAAGTTTTCCTTTTTTATGCTGAGATTCAATGCGTTTTTCTCCACCACCTAATTGTGCTTCAGCTATCTTTTTGTTGAGTTCTTGTATCTTGTTTTCCATTCAGAATAATTATTTTTTGTTGTGATTCCGGGGAATCATCTTATGGCTGTTTTCAAAAATAATAAAATAATGGTTGTCAGAGGCTGTTTAATTTTTATAAAATTGATAGCAATATCACTATTTAAATCCTTCTCACATATTTCCACATATTCAATATGGTTGAATCTGCCTTATTTGTGCTCCCATTTTGTTTTAAGGCTTGATTCCTACTGAAACAAAAAAATATTTGACTAATTTTGTTTCCATTAAAAAAGCTACAAAAAATGAACAAAATTTTACGTTATTTTATTCAAGGGTTAATTATCACAGTGCCGGTTGCGATCACCGCCTATGTGGTATACAGCATTGTTGTTTTAGTAGGGTCTTTTTTTAGCATTTTTGGGGTAATTGTAAGTCCCGTAGTGGATCCATTCATAGTACTTGGTTCTGCATTGGCATTGATTTTTTTAATGGGCTTGTTGGGTTCATCAATCATTTTACGCCCTTTGTTTATAATGTTTGACAGCATTATGGAGCATACGCCCCTTATTAAAACAGTGTATTCATCAATAAAAGATTTATTTTCCGCATTTGTTGGTAGTAAAAAACGTTTTAATAAGCCTGTATTGGTTACCATTAATAAAGAAAATAACATTCAGCAGTTAGGTTTTGTGACCCAGGAAGATCTTAGTGAACTCAAAATTAAGGAGGGTACCGTAGCCGTTTATATGCCATTATCCTATTCTTTTTCAGGCAATTTATTGATAGTACCGCTTGACCATATTACTTACGTGGAGGCTTCCTCATCCGAAGTAATGAAATTTGTTGTTTCAGGTGGAGTTACTGACATTGATTAATTTTCTGTTTTTTATTTCAATTTTTTTCCTGCGCTCAGATTCAAAAATTCAAATTCGAATTCAAAAATTTTGAATAGTTCAACTAAAGGCCCTCGCCTTTTTTAAAAGGCTGATTTCAGGCCCAATTAGAATTGTTTTTTCAGTTTTTATAAAAACTATTTATTGATTTCAGGCCTGATGTTGTTAGACTTAATGCCTGAATTTTAGAGTAGGAAAATTGATTTTTTGTACTATCTTTGGCATACAACATTTAAATCTCGGACACATGAAAAAACAAATACAATTTTTTTTCATTCTATTGGGTTGTTTAGCATTTAATCATGCAATAGCTCAAATAAATTATAAATGGGTTAAAGGTATTAGTTCTACCGGCCTTGGAAACGATAAAGGATATAGCATTGCTGTTGATGATTCGGGCTTTGTATATGTAACTGGATCTTTTGGCGCAGGGATTGCACCTGCCGATTTTAATCCTTTCGGAACTCCCGTTTCTTTAGTAGGTTCAGGAGTTCGTAATTGTTTTTTCGCAAAATACACTGCCAATGGTGATTGTGTTTGGGCGAAAACACTAGATGCATATAATTTATCAAGTTGGTCTTCAGGGGCAAGTATTGCAGTTGATACTGCTGGAAACGTATACTTAGCCGGTGCTTTTTGGGGTACTGTGGATTTTAATACATCCAATCAAGTGATATCTTATGCGTCAAGCTCAGGAGAACTGGACGGTTTTGTTGCAAAATATGATAATAGTGGAAATTTTATGTGGGTAAGAAGCCAAGGAGGCTTATTAGTTGATATTACCAATAGTGTTGCTCTGGATATCACCGGAAATGTATATGTAACAGGGGTTTTTAAAAGTGCGAATTTTGAATCAACCATAGGAGGGGCCCTGTTTTCAGCGATAGGAGGTGTTGAAGATATATTTATTACAAAGTACGATAACGCAGGGATTTTTCAATGGTCAAATCAAATAGGAGGTGCAGACCGTGATATCGCTACATCAATTACTGTTGATAAATCAGGAAATGCTTATTTGACAGGATCTTTTAAAGGTTCGGTTGATTTTGACCCGGGACCGGGTATTATTAATCAAATATCCTTAGGCACCCAAGACGCAATATTTTTTGCTAAATATGACTCGTTTGGAGGATATGTTATTGCCCAAAAACTCAGTGGAAGCGCTGGTTCTGGTGTGGGAACAAGCATTGCAGTGGATACTGCCGGCAAATTTTATTTAACAGGTGCTTTCAGTGGCACCATAGCTTTTGATCCAATGGGTGGCCAAATTCAAACTTCTAAGGGGGTTAAAGATTTATTTTACGCAAAATACAATCAGCTCGGAGAATATGAATTTGCATATCCAATTGGAGCACCGGCCACTTCTGCTGTTGATAGCGCCCTTGGATCATGCATTGTTGTTGACAATGAAGGCGATATATACATAACAGGATCTTTCCAGGGCGATGCCGATTTTGACCCTTCAATAACAGTTGATGACACCCATACAAGCGGGTCAGATGGAGGGGATATATTTTTCGCAAAATATGATAATGCAGGGAATTACTTATGGGCGAAAAGCCTTTGTGCAGGTGTTGAAGATGCAGGAACAGGTATTGCTGTTGATACAGCAGAAAATGTATACATTACAGGATATTATCAAGGCACGGTAAATTTTGATGTTGGTGCCGGAATAGCAAACCGCGTGAGTTCATCTAATACACAGGATATCTTTTTTGCAAAATATCGCCCGGGCGGAACCTCTACAATTTCAGGAAATGTTTTTGATAATATCGGAAACCCTGTTACTGCCGGTTATGTTTATTTATATACACAGTATACAAATGATGGGAATGCTGCAATGCATTTAGTTGATATCACTTCAATTCAAACCGCTGGTGATTATGCTTTCTTGGAGGTTTATGAAGATAGTTATCTTGTATTAGCAATAGCCGATAGTTTGACTTACCCCTTGCTTGCCGCAACATACTTTTCCGATTCTACACATTGGGAGCAAGCTACTCCTATAGTTATCACATCCCCATTTACAACCTTCTCAACAGCAACCATTAATATGAGAGGGCTTCTTTCCCTTAATGGAAGTGCTTCATTAGGAGGTGTTATTTTAGAAGGTTTTGGTTATGACCGCACAGCTGGGACGCCCATTCAAGGGACTCCAATCGGTTTAGAAGGGGACCCTGGCAGCATCATTGCTTATACATCTACTGATGTAGATGGAAAGTATATTTTTAGCAATCTTCCAGCCGGATGTTATAAAATTTATGTAAATATCCCCGGTTTGCCGATGGATTCAACGTATCATGAATGTTTAGATAGTTTACAAAATATCAATAACCTTGACTTTATAGCTGATTCGGGTTCGATTTATATTGATCCATTAGCAACTGTGAAGCAAATCACTCCGTCTAAAACAAACATACATTTATATCCAAATCCTAATAAAGGGATTGCCACTATTCAGTTTACAATAGTGGATGCAAATGTGATTCAATTGGATGTATTTAATTTATTGGGGGAAAAGGTAGCCGAAGTATTAAATGAAAAAAAACAAGCAGGAGTCGTTACCTGTAAATTTAACGCAGATAATATAGGGTTGACAGCAGGTGTTTATTTATTGAAATTAAAAATTGGCAGCGAAATCATCACAATAAAAATGATACAAGTGGAATAAAACAATAAAACACTTCATCTGAATACCCCGATAAATTTTTTAGATAAGAATTTATCGGGGTTATTTTTTATAAAAAAATTGATGTAAATTGCATCGTTATAAAAAATTTGTGTTGAGGATGATATAATTTTTTATCTCTGTTATTCGTAAGGTTTGCATTTTTATAAACAAGAAATTTTTTTTATTAAATGTGTTTTTTGGTTCAAACAAAACAGTTATTATACGTTAAATTATACCTAATAATCAGGTTTTAATAAAATTCATAATTAGATGAAATATTTTTTATTTTCCTTTTTGATTTTTGTTTGCATTTTATTTCATCCTGCAAGTTGCTTTCCCCAATCCAATAAAATAGATAGTCTCGAAAATGAATTAAAAAATTCTGTCGACACATCAAAAATAAATATTCTAAATGCTCTGTCAGTAGAATACAGAAAAAAAAACCCTGAAAAAGCTTTAGAACATTCCCATGAAGCATTAAAACTTTCTGCAAAAATTGATTTTAAAAAAGGGATAGGAAACTCTTATAGCGCAATTGGTGCTATTTATTTTGTTCAAGGGGATTTTGATAAAGCATTAGAGCAGTATTCTAAAGCATTATCTGTCAGAGAAGGTATTTCCGATAAAAAAGGAATTGCGAATAGTTTAAATAGTATTGGGAATGTTAATATAAATCAAGGAAATTATGAAAAAGCTTTAAAAAATTATTTAAAATCTTTAGAAATTTGTGAATTCATTGGAGATAAAAAATCCATGCCACTTAGCAATATTGCGACCTCGTATTTTTATACAGGGAATTATGAAAAAGCTTTGGAGTATTATATCAAGGCATTAAAAACATTTGAGCAGCTTGGCAATAGGGAGTTAATGATTAACCCTTCTTTAGGAGTTGGGAATGTTTATAAGGCAGGCGGGAATTACGAAAGCGCTTTGACCTATTATAAACAAGCGATGGCAATCAGCACTGAGGTGCAAAGTCAAGCGGGTCTTAATAAATCCCTAACTAATATTGGAAATGTTTATGAAAAACTAAAAAACAATGATACTGCATTGGTATATTATCTAAAATCTTTGCGAATTACTGAAGAAATTAAAGATAAAACCGCAACTGCAATTTCTCTAATGAATATCGGAAACATATACAGCAACAAAAAAAATTACGAAAAAGCCTTAGAATATTATGAGAGAGCCTTGCTTATAAATGATGATATTGAAAATAAAGATGGAAGCGCAAAATCATTGCTCAATATTGGTACTTTATATTCTAATAAAGGGGATATTGAAAAGGCATTGAAATATCTAAAAAAAAGTTTAGTACTTGCTGAATCTATTAAAAGTAAGGAAATATTGATGGAAGGTAATGAAGAACTTTCAGAAGCATACTTAAAAAAAGAAGACTTTAAAAATGCATATACTTATTTTAGACATCATGCCACTATTAAAGATTCGCTTATGAATGAAAACAATTCAAAAAACATGGCGGAAATACAAACTAAATATGAAACTGATAAAAAAGAAAAAGAGATCGAACTGCTTACCAAAGACAAATCATTACAAGAGGCGAAGTTAAAAAACCAGAATGTTGTTAAAAATGGTTCTATTGGAGTAAGTATATTGTTATTGTTGTTTGCGTTGCTTGCTTATAACCGTTATCGGATTAAACAAAAAGCGAATATTGAGATCAGCCAAAAGAATAAAGAAATTACCGAGAGTATCAGCTATGCAAAACGAATTCAATCTTCTTTTTTAACATCTGAAAGGTATATTTCTCAGCGCCTTTCCGATTATTTTATTTTGTATCAGCCTCGAAATATTGTGAGTGGGGATTTTTATTGGTTGATGGAAAAAGATAACGACCTGTATGTTTGTACAGCTGATTGCACCGGCCACGGAATACCGGGTGCATTTATGAGTTTGATCAGTATGGGGATTCTTAATGAAATTATTTATTCCAAATCCCATCTTAAACATACGGATGAAATTCTTAATGAATTACGTAGAATAATAATTTTAGCAGTTAACCCTGAAGGGTCTTCCGAAGAGGGGAAAGATGGAATGGATACTGTTCTGTGTCGTTTCGATCTTAAAAAAATGGAATTGGAATATTCTGCCGCCAATAATTCTTTTTATATTATTAGAAATGGTGAACTATTGGTATTTAAACCAGATAAAATGCCTGTAGGAAAACATATTGGTATAGAAAAACCATTCACACGCACAGTGATCCCATTAGAAAAAGGCGATTGTATTTTTACATTCAGCGATGGTTACGTTGATCAGTTTGGTGGACCGAAAGGTAAAAAATTCCAGTCCAAACAATTGAAAGAGTTGTTTTTGGCGAATTGCCATAAGCCAATGCGCATGCAAAAAGAAATTTTAAATAAACAGCTCCAACAGTGGAAAGGAAATTGTGAGCAGGTGGATGATATTTTAGTGATTGGAATTAGAGTTTAATGGCCTTTTAATCAAATGATTAAAAAAAATATTTTGATTCTTTATGGAATTTTAATTCACCCTGCATCATTATTATAGTATTCAAGTTTAATGTTTTCTATAAACAACTATGAATCCAATATTTACAAATAAAAAACAGTTTAAGTATGAAATACAAGGGAATATCTGTTATTGCTTTGATCGCAATTTCATTGATTGCAACAGCATTTACAATCACCACTTATAAAAAAAATAAAAACACGATGTTATTAATTTTCCCTAAGGGCAGCAATTATGTTAAAGAATGGAAAAAGGTCGATTCGCTCACTGCAAAAGGCCTGAACAAATCCGCCTTGGAGGTGGTGGCTGGAATTTACGATAAAGCAAAAGCCGAAAACAATTCACCTCAATTTGTAAAAGCCATCATCCATCGGATGAAATTTGAAAAATACATCGAAGAATATTCTTTGGTGAAAGCACTCAACAAATTAAATGAAGAGGCCAAAGAAGCCACCTATCCGGTGAAGCCTGTTTTGCAATCCATGATAGCCGAAAGTTATTGGCAGTATTATCAAAACAACCGTTGGAAATTTTATAACCGCACAGCCACTGTTAATTTTGATAATGATGATATAACTACCTGGGATTTAAAAACAATTTTTTCTCAGGTCATAAAAAATTATCAGGCTTCACTTGAAAGTGTTGATAGTTTAAAGCGCACCCCTCTTAATATTTACGATGAGATATTAGTAAAAGAAAACAACAACTCACGTAAATTTCGCCCAACCTTATATGATTTTGTTGCACACCGTGCCGTTGATTTTTATATGAGCGAAGAGCCCGACATCATTCGTCCGGCTTACAAATTCGAATTAAATGATAATAATTATTTTAATGATTTTGAGTCGTTCTCAAAACTTAAAATTGAAACAAAAGACACCTTGT
The DNA here is from genome assembly GCA_030654175.1 of Bacteroidia bacterium. Classification (GTDB taxonomy): domain Bacteria; phylum Bacteroidota; class Bacteroidia; order 2-12-FULL-35-15; family 2-12-FULL-35-15; genus 2-12-FULL-35-15. The sequence continues at coordinate 665,166 of JAURXZ010000030.1, read as the reverse complement.
CTTCCAAATATTATGCGCTTACAATTTTGCAGGACCTTATAAAGTTTCACTCCGCAACCAACTCCTTTTCATACAAGGAAGGACATGGAGAGATCGCTTTAATTGACGTTGACTTAAAACGATTGAAATTTGTAAAAAACAAATCTGTTTCGGAAATAAAAGATAGTTTATATCTGAAGGCATTACAAAATCTGGAAAAACGTTTAGCCGCAAATCCAGCTTCAGCCGAAGTAAGTTATGAAATAGCTAAAGTGTACTTTGAACAAGGTAATAAATACAAGCCTTTGCAATCAGAGGAATACAAGTGGTTGAAAAAGCAAGCGCTTGAGGTTTGTGATGCTGTAATTAAAAAATATCCAAAGAGTGATGGTGCCATTAATTGTGAAGTGCTGAAAGCTCAGATAAATGAACATTCCATTGATTTTATTACAGATAAGGTGGCGCTTCCTAACCAACCATTCCGCGCGCTTTTAACATATAAAAATGTAAAAACAGTTTATGTGCGCATTGCACAAATGGATATTGATAAATATAATAGATCTGTTGAACGTTATTATGGCGAACAATTGATCAAGCAATATTTAAAACTTGCACCATTAAAGGAATGGACAATTGAGTTACCGGTTGATGAAGATTATCAATCACATTCCACAGAAATAAAAATACCCGAACTGCCACTCGGACATTATGTGATACTTATAGGGTCTGACAAAACATTCTCTTATAAAAAAAATGGTGTGGCATATGCTCCGATCTGGTCGTCAAACATCAGCTATATAAATCGGAAAATGACAAATGGCAGTTATGATTTTTATTTACAACACCGTGAAAATGGCGCTCCATTGAAAGGAGTATCCGCACAATTGTATTACGAAAAATACAACTACACTTTACGTAAATATGAATATGTAAGATCAGAAAAATTCACAAGCGATGAAACCGGATATTTTAATGTTCCACCGGTTGGTGATTATAGAAATTTTAGTGTGGATTTTTCTTACAATGCTCCATCTGCCACAGGGGATGGTAAAGTGGAGGTAGATCGTCTTCAAACGGACAATGCAATTTATCAGTACAAAACATATATTGATGAAAAACGCAAGCAACCAAGAACGTTCTTCTTTATGGATAGGGCTATTTATAGACCCGGACAGACCGTTTATTTCAAAGGCATAATGATTAATACCGATGGTGAAACAAATGAAATAATGCCCAAAACATCCACTACAGTTACTTTTTATGATGTTAATTCTCAGAAAGTGGCCGATGTAAGTTTAACCACCAATGAGTATGGTACTTTCAACGGTTCATTCACAACGCCAAGTGGGGTTCTTAATGGGCAAATGAGTTTAAGCAATGGTAGCGGATCTATTTATTTTTCGGTGGAAGAGTATAAGCGTCCTAAGTTCGAAGTAAGTTTTAATCCGGTAAAAGGCAGTTTTCGTTTAGACGAAAAGATAAAAGTTGAAGGCCTTGCTAAGGCCTATTCAGGCGCTAAAATTGATGGTGCTGAAGTAAAATACCGTGTGGTAAGAAATGCATCCTTCCCTTATTGGTGGTATTGGTGGAGAGGTTATTACCCTCAGTCTCCGCAAATGGAAATTACAAACGGTGTTACTACTTCAAATGATACAGGTGCTTTTTTTATTGATTTTAAAGCGCAACCCGATCTTAGTATTCCTAAATCGTATCAACCAACATACTCCTTTACGGTTTATGCCGATGTTACCGATATCAATGGTGAAACACACAGTTCACAGACGAATGTGAGGGTTGCATACACAGCATTGACGCTTGATATAAACATTCCGGCTTTGCTTGAGAAAGAAAATAAAGAGGCTTTTACAATTTCTACTACCAATATGAGTGGTCAGTTTCAGGCTGCACAAGGCAAAGTAGAGATCTATAAATTGAAAGAGCCTGAAAAAACATATCGTACACGTGCCTGGACTCAGCCCGATAAATTTTTATTGAGTAAAGATGAATTTGAAAAAACCTTTCCTAATGATGAGTACAAGGACGAAAACAATATGTACAAATGGGTACGAGGGGAAAAAGTTTTTGAAAAAGCATTTAAAAATACGGCCGAAATAGTTTCTGCAAGTGGCAAAATTTCATCTCCAAATATGAACGACTCTGTAAAGATCGCAAATCTTAATACATGGAAAAAGGGAGTATATGTTATGGAGGCACATAGTAAAGATGCCTATGGCGAAGATGTGAAAGAAATAAAATATTTTACTGTTTATTCTAACAGCGGAAGCGAAGTGCCGGGTAACAATATTGATTGGTTTAATATGATCACTGTTCGTCCTGTTGAACCTGGCGCCAAAGCCCAGTTTGTGATCGGCTCAAAAGAAAACAATGTAAAAGTGCTTTATGAAATAGAACACAAGGGCGAGATCGTTAAAAAAGAGTATATCACACTTAATAAAGAACAGAAATTAATTGAAATTCCTGTTGAAGAAAAACACCGTGGTAATTTTTCTTTTCATTGTGTATTTATAAAAAATAATCGGTCCTACATGCACGATGGTGTGATTACTGTGCCATATACAAATAAGGAATTGGATATTGAATTTGAAACCTTCCGCAATAAATTACTTCCCGGACAGCAGGAAGAATGGAAAGTAAAGATCAAAGATAAAAAAGGAGATAAATTGGCGGCTGAAATGATGGCAACCTTGTACGATGCGTCATTAGATGCTTTTAAGCCCAATTATTGGTATTTTGATATTTACAATAATTATTATTCCAATTTATATTGGGATGTAAATAGTGGTTTTGGTACCGCGAATGCGCAGGTTTTTAATATTGAGTGGAACAGATATCCATCAGGTGTATACCGTTATTACGATCATTTAAATTGGTTCGGATATAGTAATGGCTATTATGGTTATGGTGATGATATGGATGGTGAAGGCGGAGGCGGTCGCAGACAAAAAATGGCATCCAGAAGTATGAGTGCTCCTGCAATGGGTGGTTCTTTGGCTCGCGAAGAAAAATCTGCAGAGAGTGATGAAAGTGAATTATCAGGAAATAGTAAAGATAAAAAAGAATCACCGAAAAAAGATTCCAACAGTGGTTATCTTAATGATGTTACAACAGCCTCCACAGGTGAATCACAAAATCAGGAACCCGAAGAAAAATCAGGCGGTGGAGAAGACATGTCAAAAGTTGCTGCACGAAGTAATTTTGCTGAAACAGCTTTTTTCTATCCTCAACTGGAAACAGATAAAGATGGAAATGTAATAATAAAATTTACTATTCCGGAGGCGTTAACCAAATGGAAAATGATGGGTTTTGCACATACCAAAGATTTGAAATTTGGCACTATTCAAAAAGAATTGGTTACGCAAAAAGACTTGATGGTAATACCAAACGCTCCTCGTTTTTTTCGTGAAAATGATAAAATGGAATTCAGTACAAAAATTTCAAATTTATCTGATGGCGATCTGACAGGAACCGCACAGGTCTATTTTTATGATGCAACATCCATGAAGGATATTACTGCCCAACTTACAAAAGAGGGGCAAACTTCATTCACATCTAAAAAAGGGCAAAGCTCTGCATTAAGCTGGAGTATAACTGTTCCCGAAGGTGTAGGGGCCATCACCTATAAAGTGGTTGCTAAGGCCGGGAACTTTACAGATGGAGAGGAAATGGCATTACCTGTATTAACTAACAGAATGCTGGTTACTGAAACAATGCCATTGCCTATCCGAAACAACCAAACCAAAACATTCCGTTTCGAAAAACTGATTAATCAAAGTAATGGTTCCACAACTTTACGTAATCATAAACTTACGCTGGAGTTTACTGCAAACCCTGCATGGTATGCAGTTCAAGCGTTGCCATATTTGATGGAATATCCTTATGAATGTTCGGAACAAACTTTTTCACGTTTTTATGCAAACAGCATTGCTTCGCATATTGCAAACTCATCACCAAAAATAAAAGCGGTATTTGATTCCTGGAAAAACACTCCGGATTCAAAAGCGCTCCTATCCAACTTGGAAAAAAATCAGGAATTAAAATCGTTGATGCTTGAAGAAACCCCATGGGTGTTGGATGCAAAAGATGAGACGGAACGCAAAAAACGTGTTGCGGTATTGTTCGATTTAAATAAAATGAGTAATGAGTTGGCCGTTGCGTTAAAAAAACTGCAAAAACAGCAATCGTCAAATGGTGGGTGGCCGTGGTTTGAAGGAATGCCTGATAATCGTTACATCACGCAGCATATCATCACAGGAATGGGGCATCTGGATCACCTGGGTATTAAAAATATTCATAATGATGCAACCGTATGGAATATGGTGAAAGAGGGAGTGAAGTATCTGGATAATCGTATTCGCGAAGATTATGAATGGATATTGAAACACGATAGAGCACATCTTAATGATAATCACTTAGGTTACCAGCAAATTCAATACTTGTATGCCCGCAGTTATTTTAAGGACATTAGTATTGACAATCGTAATCAAACAGCATTTGATTATTATAAAGGCCAGGAGAAAAAATATTGGTTGCAAAACAGCCGGTATATGCAAGGAATGATCGCATTGGCATTACATCGTTATGATGATAAAGTAACTCCTAAGGATATAATGAAATCCTTGAAAGAGAACTCTCTGAACAGCGAAGAAATGGGAATGTACTGGAAAGAGAATTATGATGGATTTTATTGGTATCAGGCACCGATTGAAGCACAAGCGCTTTTGATCGAAGCGTTTGATGAAGTATCAAATGATAAAAAAGCAGTGGATGATTTGAAAGTATGGTTACTAAAATCAAAACAAACACAGGATTGGAAAACGACTAAAGCAACAACTGAAGCGGTGTATGCATTGTTGCTTAGGGGAACAGACTGGTTAGCAACAGAAAGCAATGTGGAAATTAGTTTGGGTGAACAAAAAATTGATCCTAAAAAAATGCCTGATTTAAAACAGGAAGCAGGCACGGGTTATTTTAAAACATCCTGGAGCGGAGGTGATATTAATCCTAAAATGGGTGAAGTTACAGTTGTGAAAAAAGATGAAGGTGTTAGTTGGGGCGCTTTGTATTGGCAATATTTTGAGCAGTTGGACAAGATCACTCCTTCAAAAACACCATTGAATTTGAAGAAACAATTGTTCCTGCAAAAAAACACTGATGCCGGTCCCGTGATAGAACCTATAACGGAAAAAACGTTATTGAAGGTGGGAGACAAAATTAAGGTTCGTATCGAGTTGCGTGTTGATAGAGATATGGAATATGTACAAATGAAAGATATGCGTGCATCTGGTTTTGAACCAACCAATGTTATTTCAAGATACAAATGGCAGGATGGTTTAGGGTATTACGAAAGTACACGTGATGCAGCAACAAATTTCTTTTTTGACCGGTTACCCAAAGGAACCTATGTTTTTGAATACCCATTAGTGGTAACACATAATGGTAATTTCTCAAACGGCATTACTTCCATTCAATGTATGTATGCTCCTGAGTTTTCAAGCAACTCAGAAGGTATCAGAGTGAAGGTTGGAAAATAATTTGTTGTAAAATGATATAGTTCTGCTGAACAGGTTTTGTAAAAACGTTTTTTATTATTGGATTTATTAGGGCGTGCCCCTTCGCTGTGCTGCGGGTCTGGCTTTCCGCTTCAATCTTCTCCTCGCTAAAAGGCGAGGAGAAGGATTTTCGCTACAACCCCTCACGCAATCAAATTTGTTGATGAACATTTCCATAGTTTGGAACTTTGGAACAGTTTGTTTTTTTAGAAGTTTTATAGAGGTGCGCTCCTGAATAGAAGCAAAACTTTTATAGTTAATTTTAAAAGCGATAAGTTTTATTCATTTAAAACTTATCGCTTTATTTTTTTATATTTGTTATATACGATAACAAATATGAATTTATTCGCTGAAACACCTAAACCTCCTTATTATGCGGTAATATTCACTTCCGAGCGAACCGAGGAAGTTGAAGGTTATTCCGATACTTCAGAACGAATGATTAACTTAGCCAAACAACAGGATGGATTTTTAGGGATAGAATTTGCGAGAGAAAATTTGGGAATCACCGTTTCATATTGGAAGGATCTGGAATCCATCAAAAAATGGAAATTGAATACAGAACATCTTGTTGCTCAAAAAAATGGAAAAGCAATTTGGTATAAAAATTACAAAACCCGTATTTGTTTGGTAGAACGGGATTATGAATTCAAATGAAATACAATCATAAAATTTCTTTTCTTTTTATTCTTTTTTCACTCTTCCTCCGCTTTGGAGAAGGTTGGGGCGGGGCTTCATTTGCCCAAAACAAAAACATCGACACACTGATAACGCTTCTCAAAAAAGACAAAGAAGACTCTAGCAAGGTAAATCACCTTAATGACCTGGGCTGGGCTTTGATGTATCAAAACCTAGATAGTTCAATTTTACTGGGCAATCAGGCGCTTGAAATAATTAATCACCTGAACTCGATTAAAGGAAAAAGGAAATTTGCGCTGCTTGCAAATACTTATGGTAATCTTGGAGTTTATCATTTGAACAAAGCAGACTTTCCGCGAGCACTTGATTTTACCTTAAAAGCATTAAAGCTTAATGAAGAAATCGGCAACAAAAAAAGCATCAGCAAAAACTTCTGTAATATTGGGATTGCTTATGCTTTTCAACTAAATTACCCCAGAGCATTAGACTATTATTTCAAGGCTTTGAATTTGGCTCAAGAACAAAATGATAAAAACTTAGCTGCAGCTGTTATGCATAACATCGCAGGAGTTTATTTGTCTATGCACGATTTTCACCAGGCGATTTACTACTCTTTGAAGTCATTAAAGATTAAGGAAGAACTCGGAAATAATAATAGCATAGCAAGGACTCTTGATATTATAGGAAACATATATGAAAGTACGGGAGATTACCCTAAAGCATTAGAATATTCTTTTAGGGCATTAAATATGAAGAGAGAATTGGGCAATGAAATGGAAACAGCAAATACGCTCGTCTATATAGGCTCCATTTATACTAAACAAAAAAATTACGGAAAAGCTTACGATTATCTATACAATGCACTCGCAATAAATAAAAAGACGGGAGCAAAAGTTGAAGAAAAAACTCTTTTTTTGGCTTTAAGCAACCTCTATGAAAGTTCAAATATCCCTTTGCTTGATAGCGTGGGCGGAGAACTGCTAAATATGGAACAAATGCGCTTGCGTTCAATATATTACTATCAACATTATATTGCAATTGAAGATCTGATTTTTAGCAGCGAATTCAAAAAAAATCTTGAACTCGAGGAGATGAATAATGAGTTTGATAAAAAAGAAGAGGAATTAAAAGCAAAAAACAGAAAACAACAAGCTGTTGCAGAAGCAAAAAGTCAAAAACAAAAAATGATCATATTTTTTGTTGCTTTTGGTTTTTTATTAGTGGTATTGTTCGCTGGTTTTATTTTCCGTACACTTCGTATTACTCGCAGACAAAAACAACTAATTGAAAGCAAGAGTGCCGAAACCGAACTTCAAAAAAAAATAATTGAAGAAAAAAATAAAGACATCACAGACAGTATCCATTATGCTAAACAAATACAGAGCGCATTACTGAGAGACGAAGAGCATACAAGCATGCATCTGCCTGAGCATTTTATTCTTTTTATGCCAAAGGATATTGTAAGCGGAGATTTTTATTGGGGAGCTGAAAAACAACAGTATTGGTACTTTGCAGCTGTTGATTGTACCGGCCACGGTGTCCCTGGTGCGATAATGAGTATGCTTAGCATATCTTTCCTTAATGACATTATTTCTTCGGAAGAATTATTAAGCTCTGCCGAAATTCTTAATCGGTTACGCGATAAAGTCATTAAAGAATTACGACAAACCGGGGAAGAGGGCGGCAGCAAAGACGGGATGGATATTTCCCTGTGTAAACTAAATCTTAAAACCAATGAATTGCAATGGGCTGGAGCCAATAATGCACTCAACCTTATTAGAAATGGAAAGTTAGAAGAAATAAAGGCTGATAAACAGCCAATTGGTTATTACCCTGAAAGTCGCCCTTTCACAAATCATGAAATACAATTGCAAAAAGGAGACAGCATTTACATTTATTCCGATGGTTATGTCGATCAGTTTGGCGGCCCTAAAGGAAAAAAATTCAAGTACAAACAACTTGAAGATTTGATTTTAGCGAATAACCATTTATTGTTGAAGGATCAAAAAGAAATTTATAAAAAAAATTTCATACAATGGAAAGGCTCTTTAGAACAAGTAGATGATGTTTGTTTATTTGGGGTAAGAGTTTAATATAAAAAAGTAATAAAAATGATTGTGCAAAGGTTTTTTTATTTTCACTTCTACAGCAACCGAATACTCTTGCTTTCCATTTTATTTGCTTGTTTTTATTTAACAAATCCCTTAAAAGCTCAAAACCAAAACATTGATTCAATTCAAATACTTCTTAAAAAAGATATATCCGACACAAATAAAGTAAATCACCTCAACGCCCTGAGCCGGCTGTTAATGTTTCAAAACCCTGACACATCAATAATCCTCAGCAAGCTGGCACTTGATGTCATTAACCAACTTCCTTCTCCGGCAGAAAAGACAAAATATACTAAAACCCTCCTTGCCAAAACCTATGGCAACTTAGGTAATTTTTATTTCCTTAAATCCGAATATTCCAGTGCAATTGATTTTCATAATAAAGCGTTAAGGCTCGATGAAGAACTTGGCAATAAAATGGGTATAGCCACTAGTTTAGGTAATTTAGGACTTGTATATTCAAAAGAAGGCGACCTTACAAAAACTATGGACTATTATTTAAGGGCACTGAAAATTTCCGAACAGATCGAAGATAAAAGCGGGATAGCAAGACATTTAGGCAATATTGGAATTATTTATAAAAACCAACGTGATTATCCTAAAGCATTGGACTACTATTTTAAAGCATTAAAGATGGCCGAAGAGCTAGAAGATAAAAATAGTATAGTAAGGCATTTTGGAAACATAGGCAATGTCTACTCAATACAAGGAGATTATCCAAAAGCATTGAACTGCTATTTTAAGGCATTGGGTGTCGCAAAAGAACTTGGAAATAAAAAATATATTGCGAATCAACTCGGCTGCATTGGAACTATATATAAGAAAAAGGGGAATTATACTGATGCATTCGATTGTTATTCCAAAGCATTGAAGATGGCCGAAGAGCTTGGAGATAAAAATGAAACCGCAGCCTGGTTGAGCAATATCGGTTCGCTGTATTTAGAACAAAAGAAATATATAGAATCGTCAAGCTACCTTCATCGCGCTCTCTATCTTGATAATTTCATTGGCTTTAAAGAAGGGGTAAAAGAGGATTACGAAGTGTTAAGTGACCTCTACAAAAAGGCTAACATTCCATTGCCTGACAGCGTTGGTGATAAACTTTTAAATCTGGAAAAAACAAGATTGTATGCACTCTATTATTTAAAACGTTCCAATGAAATGAAAAAAAGTTTATTTAATGAGGCCAATAGAAAAGAACTTATCAAAAAAGGGTTGGATTATCAATTTGAAAAAAAAGAAGCCTTAATAAAAGAGGAGAGTGAAATTCGACAGGCCGTTGCTGAAGAAAATAACCGAAAACAAAAAATCATAACCCGGTCAATTGTTTCTGGTTTGTTGATAATCCTTGCTTTTGCAGGTTTTATTTTTCGCTCACTCCGTAAAACCCGTAAACAAAAACAAACAATAGAAATCAAGAATATAGAAACCGAAAACCAGAAAAAAATAATTGAGGAAAAAAACAAAGATATCACTGACAGTATTCGTTATGCTAAACGAATACAGGATGCCTTGATGGGTGAAAAAGCACATATCAGCATTCACCTGCCCGAACATTTTATCCTTTTTATGCCAAAAGATATTGTAAGTGGTGATTTTCACTGGGGAGTCGAAAAGCAAGGGCATTGGTACTTTGCTGCTGTTGATTGCACAGGGCATGGTGTCCCGGGAGCGGTTATGAGTATGCTTGGCATTTCTTTTTTAAATGGTATTGTTGCATCGGAACATTTATTAAATCCAGCCGATATCCTCAATCAACTCCGTGATAAAGTTGTTAATGAACTTAGACAAACAGGTGAAGCGGGTGGTAGTAAAGATGGTATGGATATTTCTTTGTGCAGACTTAACCTTAAGACCAGTGAATTACAATGGGCAGGGGCCAATAATGCACTCAACCTAATTAGAAATGGAAAGTTAGAAGAAATAAAAGCTGACAAGCAGCCAATTGGTTATTATCCTGAAAGTCGCCCTTTCACAAATAATGAAATACAAATGCAAAAAGGTGATAGCATTTACCTCTACTCCGATGGTTATGCCGATCAGTTTGGTGGACCTAAAGGTAAAAAATTCAAATACAAACAACTTGAAGATTTGATAGTCGCGAATACTCAACTACCAATGAATGACCAAAAAGAAATTTTGAAAAATCATTTCACCGAATGGAAAGGTTCTTTAGAGCAGATAGATGATGTTTGTGTGTTTGGGGTAAGAGTGTAACCTTTTTGAAAAAACACACTAAAATGATTCTACACAAATTCTATACTTTTTACCCACGATGCAAATCCAAACAAATGTTATACATTATGTTTGTTTTTTTTCTTTTCCCCGCTTCATTTAAAGGCCAAAATAAAAATATTGATTCCATCCAAACTCTGCTCAAAAAGGATAAAGCAGACATCAACAAAGTAATTCATTTAAACAATTTATGCGGGGAGTTCCGGATCAGAGGACTTTACGATTCCGCTATTCATTATGGAAACGTTGCTTTGGAACTTGCCAAACAATTAAATCCTCCATATAAAAATGAACTTGCAAATACTTACAACATCCTTGGCATAATATATTATTATCAGGGCGACTACCTTAAAACTCTGGAGTTTTGGCTAAAGGCTTTAAATATATACGAGGAGTTGAATGATCAGATTGGAATGGCAAAACAAATTGGCAATATCGCGATTATCTATAACGATCAGGCCGACTATCCCAAAGCATTGGACTATGGTTTTAAGGCATTGAAAATGGCGAAAGAACAGGGCAATACAAATCATGTTTCAATCTGGCTCGGCAACATCGGAAGTGTTTACAGGGATCTGGGTGATTTCCCTAAAGCACTGGATTATTATTTCAAAGCCCTGAAGATGAAAGAATCATTGGGAAATAAAGCAGAAATTGCAAACACACTGGGCAACATTGGAAAGGTTTATGAAAATCAAGGATATTTCGACAAGGCATTGGAATATTATTTTAAGGCATTGAAAATAGCGAATGAAATTGGAGATAAAAATGGAATTGCAAGACATCTCGGAAATATAGGCTCCTTATATACAAATACAAAAAAATATGCGCAAGCCGAAAAATATCTGTTGGATGCATTGGCAATGGATAAGGAAATTGGAGCGATGAAGGAAGAAATGAATGTCGAAAATTTCCTTGCCAATCTCTTTTCCAAAACCAACCGTTTTGAACTTGCGCTTGTTCATTACAAAAATGCAGTTGCATTAAAAGACACTATTTTCAGCCAGGAAAACAAAAAAGAGCTTGTCCGTAAGGAAATGAATTACGAATTTGATAAAAAAGAAGCCGCAACAAAAGCCGAGAATGAAAAACAGCAAGCAATTGCTGAAGAAAAAAATCGCAGACAAGAAATTATTACATGGTCAGTTGGTTTTGGCTTATTATTAGTGCTTTTATTTGCAGGTTTTATTTTTAGATCACTTCGTATTACCCGAAAACAAAAGCAAATAATTGAAATAAAGAGTACAGAAACAGAACTTCAGAAAAAAATAATTGAAGAAAAAAACAAGGACATCACCGACAGTATTCGTTATGCCAAACATATACAGAATGCGCTCCTCAGAGAGGAAGAGCACGTCAGCGTGCATCTGCCGGAGCACTTTATCCTTTTTATGCCCAAAGACATAGTTAGTGGAGATTTTTATTGGGGTGCTGAAAAAAACGGGTGTTGGTACTTTGCTGCCGTTGACTGCACCGGTCACGGTGTTCCCGGTGCTGTAATGAGTATGCTCGGTATATCATTTCTTAATGATATTGTTTCTCATAATGGATTACAAAGCCCGGCAGAAATTCTCAACCGTTTACGTGATAAAGTTATAAAGGAGCTTAGGCAAACTGGTGAGGCGGATGGGAATAAGGATGGAATGGATATTTCACTTGCACGGCTTAACCTTAAAACAAATGAATTGGAATGGGCGGGAGCAAACAACTCTCTTTACCTTATTCAAAATGGGCAAATGGGAATAGTGAAAGCTGACAAACAGCCCATCGGTTACCACCCTAACAGCCATCCTTTCACCAACCATACACTAAAGTTGAAAAAAGGGGACAGCATTTATCTTTACTCAGATGGCTATGCCGATCAGTTTGGCGGCCCTAAAGGAAAAAAATTCAAATACAAACAACTGGATGATTTGATAAAAACCTATAAACATTTACCAATGAAGGATCAAAAAGAGTTCTTGAAAAATCGTTTTATAGAATGGAAAGGTTCTTTAGAACAAGTAGATGATGTTTGTATATTTGGAGTTAGATTATAAAGGGTAAAAATTGCTAAAATGTTTGTACAAAAAATTTTCAGGTTAGATATATTCAGTAAAGGCATTGCGCTGTTTTGCCTTTTTCTTGTGTCTTCATTTTTTGTATTTCCTTTAAAGGCCCAAGACAAAAAAATTGATTCTCTTTTAAACCTACTGAAAAAAGAAAAAATTGATACAAATAAGGTAAAATGCCTTATTTCACTTGCCAGTAAATACTCTTATCAAAATCCAGATAGTGCTATTTTCTATGCAGAACAAGCAAAGGAGATTTCCGAAAGGATAAACAACAAAAAATTTCTCGCCATTTCTTTTGCAGAGTTGGGCTGGAATACTAATCAATTGGGGCTTTACCCTCAAGCAATTGATTATTATCTTAAAGCAATAAAACTCAACGAAGAACTGGGTGCAAAAGATGAATTGTCTATTACTTACGGAAGCATTGGAACTGTCTATAAAGATCAGGCAAATTTTCCCAAGGCATTGGACTGTTTTTTCAAAGCATTAAAAATAGCGGAAGATATCGGAGATAAAAACTTAATTGGAACCTGGCTTGGTAATATAGGAATTATCTATTCCGATCAGGTTAATTACCCAAAGGCATTGGATTATTATTTCAAGGCACTTAAAATTTCGGAAGAGTTAGGAAGGAAAAATCATAGTTCCGCGTGGCTTGGCAATATCGGCAATGTATATTATCATCAAGCCGGGAGTCAACAGACTGTCGATAAAATAATGTCCAACTCTCTTTATAAAAAAGCATTAGAATATTATTTTAAGGCATTGAAAATAGCAGAGGAGGTTGGAAACAAAAGTAGTATTGCAAGCAAACTTGGCAATATTGCAAATGTCTATTCCGATCAGGGAGATTTTCCTAAAGCTTTGGATTATTATTTCAAAGCATTGAAAATAAATGAAGAGCTTGGGAGAAAAAGTGGTGAGGCAATAATACTTGGGAGTATTGGCTCCCTCTATACCGAGCAAAAAAAATATAAAGAGGCACAGAAATATATCTCCCGGGCCCTTGTTATTAATGAAAGTATTGGATCAATGGATCACCAGCAAGTTTCATATAGTGATTTAAGCGAACTTTATGAAAAGGCAAACATTCCCTTACCAGATACAAGTGGAGGCAAATTTTTATCTATTGAAGAGATGCGCTTACTTTCTTTGAATTATTATAAGAGGTCCATAGCAATTCGCGATACTATATTTGGTCAGGAAAACAAAAAACAATTGGTGCGGAAAGAAATGGACTATGAATTTGGTAAAAAAGAAGCTCTTACTAAGGCGGAGAATGAAAAGCAGCAAGCAATTGCAGAAGAGAAAAGTCGCTTACAAAAAAATATCATCTGTTCAGTTGTTGTTGGTTTTCTACTGGTGCTGGTATTTGCCGGCTTTATTTTCAGATCGTTACGTATTACTCGTAAGCAGAAAAATATTATTGAGGAACAAAAGAATGAAGTCACTAAGCAAAAAGATATAGCTGATAGCCAGCGTATTATTGCTGAAGAGCTTCGTAAGATTGCAGATAGGCAAAAACACATTGTTGAAGAAAAGCAAAAAGAGATTGTAGATTCAATCACTTACGCCAAACGCATACAAACCGCCCTGCTTACTAGCGATGATTATATTAAGAATAATTTACCAGCAGAATATTTTATATTATTTAAACCCAAAGATATTGTCAGTGGAGATTTTTACTGGGCATTACAAAGTGCTCCAAATGCTGGGAATGGTGGCAAAGGACTCTTTTATATTGCTACAGCCGATTGTACCGGACATGGGGTACCTGGCGCTTTTATGAGTATGCTAAATATTTCTTATCTTAACGAAAACGTATTGGAACGAGGTATTACTATGCCACATGATATCCTTAACGCTCAACGTGCCGAAATAATAAAAGCTCTTAATCCACCAGGAAGTAAAGAGGTTTCAAGGGACGGTATGGATTGCGTTCTCTGCGCTTTTGATTTTGACAACATGCTTTTACATTTTGCAGCTGCATATAATCCTTTATGGTTGCTGCGTAAGGGAGAATTGATAGAATACAAGGCTGATAAAATGCCTGTTGGTAAATATAATGAAGAGAACCTGTCATTTACCTTACAAACTATAGTATTGCAAAAAGGGGATATTGTTTATACTGCATCAGATGGTTATGCCGACCAGTTTGGCGGACCCAAAGAAAAGAAATTTTTACAAAAGCAATTAAAAGAGCTATTGTTAGGGATTCAGCACTTATCGATGGAGGATCAAAAGTTGATACTTAACAAAACGGTCAATAATTGGAAAGGAAACCTGGAGCAGGTGGATGATATTTTGATGATTGGTGTTAGAGTTTAAAAATCTTTTTAATCTAAAGGGTTATAAAACGGTTGTCCGTATTCTACATTAATCAGTTCTTTGCCATCTCAAAAATTACTCTATTCACTATTTCAATCACTTCATTAATTTCTGCTTCTGTAGTGTATTTGCCCAAACTAAAGCGAACAGCACTATAGGAATCCTCATCACTCATTCCCATCGCTTTTAAAACATGTGATGGTTCTGCAATAGCGGAAGTGCATGCGGAACCCATTGCTAATGCAATGTTTGGAATTTTATTTATTAGTGTTTCTGAACGAACACCTTGAAAAGTAATATTGGTAACATTAAACAAACGATGCTTCGTGCTTCCATTAATAAAAACATTCG
Source organism: Bacteroidia bacterium (assembly GCA_030654175.1). Taxonomy (GTDB): domain Bacteria; phylum Bacteroidota; class Bacteroidia; order 2-12-FULL-35-15; family 2-12-FULL-35-15; genus 2-12-FULL-35-15. Next base: position 649,899 of record JAURXZ010000030.1, on the reverse strand, counting down.
GCAGGTCGCAGAGGTGCTGCTCCAATTTTGTTCGCAGTTTTGAAATGCGGATCGAATCGTCCCACATTTCCTGTTGTGCAATTTCACAGGCTTTGCCAAGCCCCACAATGCCTGTTACGTTTAATGTTCCTGAGCGTAAACCGCGTTCATGACCACCGCCATCTATTTGCGGATACAACGTAACACGTGGGTTTTTTCTTCTAACATACAAAGCACCTATACCTTTCGGACCGTAAAATTTATGTGCACTCAAACACATCAGATCAATATGATCATCTTCCACATCGCAATTTATTTTTCCGACAGCTTGTGTTGCATCACACATAAAAATACTATTGTTGGCATGAACCAGGTCAGCAATTTGTTTGATAGGTTGTATCACTCCTGTTTCATTGTTGGCATACATCACAGCTACCAGAATAGTTTGAGGAGTTAGTGCATTTTTTAATTCTTCCAGATCGATCAATCCTTCACGATCCACTGATAAATAAGTGATCTCAGCACCTTTTCGTTCCAGGGATTTACAAGTATCCAGCACTGCTTTGTGTTCGGTTTTAACAGTGATAATATGTTTGCCTTTGGTTTGATACTTTTCCCAAACACCTTTAATGGCAAGGTTAATAGCTTCAGTGGCACCGGATGTAAAAATAATTTCCTGTGCCAAACAGTTGATAAGTTGAGCAACTTGTTCACGCGCTGTTTTTACAGCATCTTCTGCAACCCAGCCAAAAGCATGTGTGCGGCTGGAGGCGTTACCAAATTTTTCAGTAAAATAGGGCAACATCGTTTCTAACACCCGTTTATCAACTGGTGTGGTAGCGTTATGATCTAAATAAATAGGTGTTTTCACAATTTTTTAAGACTTTGTTGCAAATATAATAGATACGATTGATACTATTGTTCTGCTGTTGTTATTATTGCGTTAGGGATTGCAGCGTAAATCCTTTTCTTTTTAGAAAAGATTGAAGCGCAAAGCCCGCCACTTTCTTTTCAGAAAGTGGAACGCCCCCATTAAATTTATTCTTAAAAAAAGAACAGGTTAATATTAATTCATAATCTGTAAATATTTAAAAAGAAAATAACCACCTCCACATCTTATTGATATGAAACAGGACTTGGCTTAGAAAGAAAAAAATCATTGAACCTTAGATCATAAGCGCCAAAAGGATTTATTCTAAAATCAACCCCGGGTCTGCCGGGTTCATTAGGATAAAATGCAAAAGAAAACCGGAACGAATTAATGATCAGATTTTCGTTTCTTACCAACACCCCAATTCCATAAACCTGGTATACTGTGTTTTGTATGGAAAATCCGTTTTTGTTATCCATCATTCCGAAACCCGCAAATACAACAGGAGCAAACTGAAACCCGATCAAATTCCAGGGTGTATAAATAATAGTTTGTAAGTTCAGATACATTTTACTTTTTCCTTTTAAAGTATTACTTTCAAATCCGTAAAGCCCTTTGTTCCCGTTAATATTTACACTCTCATAAACTTCTCTATCCAGCCCTTGTGTGAGATGGTAATAAATGAACTGCCTTACACCATATCTGTTTATCATTAAACGATCACTTATATAAGAGAGATCAAAATTGATAACCCCTCTTTCTGGTTTGGCGGATTTCAAAAACGTGCCATATTCTAAGCCGCCTGAAATATAACCTTTGTTATCGAAGTGCTTTCCTGCAGCGGTTTTTGCCCCCATATAATAATTCAGGGAAAGTTCTTTGTTTTCTAATCCTCCAATCAGCGCAAAAAGACTTCCTTCGGGAACATCTTCGTTTACACCAAACCGGAAAATATACTCATCTTTATAGTATTTACGTGTAGAATATCCAACACTCCCGAAGTAAAATGTACTGTTCTGAAATATGTGTAAAGTATCAACTAAGGAATTTGGTCTTTGGTTATAATATATGTTAAGCAACCTTCCGGCAACCACTAATCGCGAACTTCTGTCTTCATCAGAATCCCCATGATGTATTTTAAAACTTCTGCCAAGCCAGTAATCATGATGCCTGGATTCTATAGGGTAACCCGACTGAAAAGAATCAACTACAGTGTATGGATTAACTGAATTTACAAGGATCTCGTCTCCTCCTCCTGCCCATTTAGCCAAAGGGGAATAAAACATTCGGTTTACGCTCATCCCACGAACAGAATTGTTTGTAGAAGTGCTATAATAAGCGGTTGCGGTTATAAAACTTCTTCTGATATTAGGAATAGAATAACTACCATTTAAAACCGCATGGGTCAAAGAATCTGGTCGAAAGGTCAAACCGTTTTGAAACCCCTGCCCAAGTCCTAAAAAGTTAGTTTCTTTTAACGAAACAGTGTAGTAAGGGCCATCACTTTCTAATGTCAATAGCAACGACCAAAGATTCTGGACCACCACTACCACATCAATACTATCTTGGCTATTCCTTACCGGATCAATGCTGATCTTAGCATCCCTTATGTAAGAAGTTCTTCTTAAGATCCGCTCCGACTCCCTTAAAGAAAGGGGATCTAACGTATCCCCTTTCTTTATCAGCAACTGGTTTTTTATAATTATTTCTTTTGATTTAGCGTGTAATTTATTTCCTGTTTTCACCAACGGTTTATCAATTTTTCTGTCAGGGAAATCAACTGAAGTACCGAAAGGATCAAGTGAAATTATTTCAATTTTCCGGATGATTTTTCCTTTGTAATTGTCATAATTATCTTTTTTTATTTTCGGAGACACAAGGAGGCCGGATATAGAATCCGTAAAAATAGCCTGGTAAAGCAAATGGGTGAATTTCCGTTTCGAAGCAATGCGTTGTATTTTTTTATAAACAGCTAAAGAATCTTTTTTTTCTTTCTTCTTTTCCGGTTGAGCTTGTGCACTTGAGAAAATAGGAATTAACATGCTGATCAACCAGATAATAAAGAATTTTTGCATGTTTAATTACTGATTTACCTTATAATGATAAGAAAACTAATCTTTCTTCCACAATTTAATATAAAGGTTTCGTCCAAACACTATTATAGATAGCCAAAGGAGTATAAATATCTTTTGATTCTATTATATAATTGGCCGGGTCATAAAAATTTTACGGAGAATCAAAAGCTGATAAAAGTGACAATATTTCTAAAAAAATGTCCTTTGAAACACTTTAAATTCAATAAAAGACGCTTCTATTTAGAATTATTCTTAACTTTGTACTTGTATTCATGACAGCACCAAAAACGATATACAAAACAAGCATTGATATTGAAAAGATCCGTGCCGATTTTCCAATACTTTCCCGTAAAGTAAATGGAAGGCCTTTGATCTATTTTGATAATGGAGCAACCTCGCAAAAGCCTCGATCGGTAATTGATTCCCTTACAAATTATTATACAAATCAAAACGCGAATATCCATCGTGGCGTTCATACCTTAAGTCAGGAAATTACTGTTGCATACGAAAATGCCCGTTCCACCATTCAAAACCATTTGAATGCCAAGCACTCACATGAAATTATTTTCACCAAAGGCACTACCGATTCTATTAATCTAGTCGCAAGTTCATTTGGTAAAAAATATATTTCAGAAGGGGATGAAATTTTAATTTCAGCAATGGAACACCATTCCAATATTTTGCCATGGCAGCAATTGTGTGAAGAAAAAGGCGCAGTATTAAAGGTAATTCCGATCAATGATGCAGGAGAATTAATAATTTCCGATTATAAAAGATTACTGAACGAAAAAACAAAAATTGTTGCGATCACCCATATTTCCAATACACTTGGAACCATTAATCCTATTGAAGAAATTATTGCACTGGCACATGCAAAAAACATCCCGGTTTTGGTGGATGGTGCACAGGCTGTACCTCATACATCGGTGGATGTGCAGGCATTGGGTTGTGATTTTTATTGTTTCAGCGGACATAAATTATTTGGCCCTACCGGTGTTGGAATACTTTACGGAAAAGAAAAATGGTTGAATGAAATGCCTCCTTATCAGGTTGGCGGTGGAACTATAAAAACAGTTTCATTTGAAAAAACAGAATATGCCGACCTTCCATTAAAATTTGAAGCCGGCACACCTCATATTGAAGGCGGAATAGGACTTGCAGTTGCCATCGATTATATTAACACTATTGGATTAGATACTATTGCAGAATACGAACATGAATTACTGCTCTACGCAACTGATGCGCTACAAAAAATAGAAGGGTTGAAAATTATCGGAACAGCAAAAAATAAAGCAAGTGTAATTTCATTTGTAGTGAAGGGTTTACATCCATTTGATATTGGAACCATTTTGGATCAGCTTGGCATTGCAGTCCGGACAGGTCATCATTGCACACAACCTTTGATGGCGTTCTATTGTGTGCCGGGAACTATTCGAGTTTCATTTGCATTTTATAATACAAAAGAAGAGATCAATATTTTTATTACAGGATTGCAAAAAGCAATTTCAATGTTAAAATAATTTCAGTGAATCTGAAATGCCCTTAGCGGTAAAAGAAACAATGAGAATAGAAGACACAGAAAAAGAAATCATAGAAGAGTTTGAAATTTTTGATGATTGGATGGGGAAGTACGAATACCTCATCGATCTGGGAAAATCTTTGCCATTGATCAATGAGAAATACAAGACCGAAGATAAGATCATCAAAGGATGCCAAAGTCAGGTTTGGATGCATTCAGAACTTATCAATGGAAAAGTTGTTTTTACAGCCGACAGTGATGCAATTATTACAAAAGGAATGGTAGCGTTAATGATTCGTGTTTTATCAAACCACACACCAGATGAGATCATTAATGCTAAATTAGATTTCGTGGAAAAAATCGGATTGACCAAACACCTGTCACCTACACGTAGCAATGGTTTGGTGAGCATGATAAAACAAATGAAATTAGATGCAATAGCTTATAAAGTCAAAAGTTAAAGAAAGGCAAAAGTCAAAAATTTTAATGTTTTTCTTTTGATCTGTAACTTATCCTTTTTCTTTTTGACTTTTAACTTTAAAACTTTAAACTTATTTTTAAAAAATGCCGGCAATAATAAACACACACGATACACCTCTTGCACAACGTGTTATTGACACGATCAAAACCTGTTATGATCCGGAAATTCCGGTTGATATTTGGGAACTTGGCTTGATCTATGAAATTAATATAGATGAAGAAAATAACCTGAATGTAAAGATGACCTTGACATCACCATCTTGTCCGGTTGCGGAAACATTACCTCCTGAGGTGGAAGATAAATTGCGCGAAGTAGAAGGGATCCGTTCAGCAAAAATTGAATTAACGTTTGAGCCTAGCTGGGAAAAAGAAATGATGAGTGAAGTGGCGCAACTAGAATTAGGGTTTATGTAAAGAAAGATGTGAGATGCTAGATATGAGAATTGAGACAAATTGTTTTCAGATCATCTGGTATCTCAAATCTAATGTCTCAAATCTCACATCTATATGGAAATAATAAATAAAGTAGCCCTAAGTGGTATTGTCACAATTGATCTTGAAGAGTTTTATCCTCAGGGAGAGCGTGTATTATTTGATATTAAGGATTTGCTTTTTCAAGGATTGATTTTACGTGAAAAAGATTTTCGTGAATTTGTAAAAAATGAAGATTGGACTAAATACAAAAATAAATATGTTGCCCTAATTTGTTCTGCCGATGCCATTGTTCCTACCTGGGCATATATGCTGCTGGCAACACAATTAGAGCCTTATGTAAAAAAAGTTGTTTTTGGGAACCTTGAAATTCTTGAAACGATTTTATATAGTGAGATCCTTGGCAAACTGAATATAAACGATTATAAAGATGCCCGTATCGTGATCAAAGGTTGCGGTCACCTGCCCGTTCCAAAAGCCGCATACGTTGAAATAGCCAGGCTTTTGCGCCCCGTTGCAAAAAGCATCATGTATGGCGAAGCTTGCTCCACAGTTCCCTTGTACAAACAGGCCAAATAGATTTCCTGATTTTCATCATCTTTTTATTGCTTTTAATTACTCATATTTAGGCATGTTCTTCATTTTTTAACAATTGAACCAGGATCATAAATTCACATCTCGTAATTATTTAGTAATGATGCAACGTTTCTAACAAAATGTGCATCTTTATAATGTTAAAACAGTTAAATTTGTTTAGGTGTTTAGCGTTACAAAAAATATTTTGGAAGAGGCGAATTTAAAAAACAATCATGAACAAATTTTTACGGTCTAAAAAAGCGTTTTTCCATTTCCCACAATTTCAGCATATGATAGCTGTTTTTGTGTTGTCATTTATTTTCTCCTTTACAGGTAATTCACAGGTAACTCAATCATTTTCTTATACTGGTGCTGTTCAAACCTTTACCGTACCTTTTTGTGTGGATACCATCCATGTTAAGGCCTGGGCTGCCGGAGGAAGTGGTGGTGGTAATGACAGTTACCAAGGTGCTGTTGGTGGTGGCGGAGCTTATGTAAAAAGCGATATCGCTGTTACAGCGGGGCAAATATTAACGATAATAGTTGGAGGGGGAGCGGGACCCGGAGGGCAATGTGCAGGAAATGCACCCGGTGGAACAGGTGGCTGGGGTAATGGTGTTGTTGGCGGTGGATCTGGTGGTAATGCAGGCGGCTCAGGCTGTTCCGGTGGTGGTGGTGGTGGTGGTGGTGCCTCGGCTATTTTTAATGGCGCTACAGCATTGTTGGTTGCAGGTGCCGGAGGTGGTGGAAGTGGAGGTGGACAGCATAGCAGCGGAGCAATAGGCGGTGGTGGCGGAGAAAATGGAAATATATCACCGGGCTCTTGTTCATCCGCAGGCGTGGCAGGGGGAAGTGGTAGTGGAAATGGAAGTCAGGGAACAAGTAAAAGTGGAGATGGTGGTGGTGGTGGTGCCGGTGGCGGTGGATATGATGGCGGTACCGGTGGCGGAGTGGCAACAGGTTGCGATTGCGGAGCTTGTGGTGGTGGAGGTGGAAACAGTTTTTCCTCAGGAATTAATACAATTATCATCAATGGAAGTGGCCAAACTGCAGGCAATGGCAGCGACCCGGACCTCCCACCCGGAGTTGCAGATGGAGGGAATGGCTCCACTAAAGGCGGAGATGGTTTTGTACAATTAATATTCAATGGTTCTCCGGATGCTGCTTTCAGCAATACCACTGTATGCCATGGCAATGCAACACAATTTACCAACAATACCACCAATACTACCGGAACTCTTACTTCAAGATCCTGGGATTTCGGTGATAGCAGTCCGGTAAGTACTACGATAAACCCTAGCCACACCTACGCAAATGCAGGTAGTTATAATGTTAAATTAATTGAAAATAATAGTGTTGGTTGTTCTGATACCGTTATACAGGCGGTTCAGGTTTATTATAATCCTGTGGCGGCTTTCAGTCAAAGTAGTGTTTGCTTTGGCGATTCCATGAATTTTTTAAATTCATCTACAATTCATAACTCAACCTCAATAGCAAGTTATTTATGGTCATTTGGTGATGGAAGCCCGAATGGCAGCATTGCGAGCCCTGCTCATTATTATTCTGCAGGAACTTATCCTGTTCTACTTTTGGCTACAAGTGCCGATGGATGTATGGATACAGCAAGTGCAATTGTCAAAACCTTTGATGCTCCAATATCTGCATTCTTATTTAGTAACACTTGTTTGTTTGATTCCGCAAAATTTACAAATACCTCCATCAATCCGGTAATGGGTACCATTGCAAGCTGGTCGTGGAATTATGGCGATGGCTCTGCATTAAATACAACGGTATGGAACCCACGCTACCTATACACAGTTCCGGGCAATTATCAGGTCACCCTTATAACATATTCATCAAATCTGGGTTGTTCGGATACCCTGAAAGACTCCATTACTGTGTTTCCAATGCCTGTTTCTGATTTTAGTTTTACCGATGTGTGTTTAAATCAGGCAATGATTTTCAATGATGCATCTACTGTTTCAACCGGAAGTATTGCAGGCAGGTCATGGAATTTTGGTGATGGCACTCCGCTAAGTACAGCTCAGGATCCCAGTCATATTTACGCGAGCTCTGGAACTTATCCTGTTACATTAATTGTAACAAGCAACAACAGTTGTAAAGATACAATAGTAAAGAGTGTAGTTGTACATCCATTACCTACCGCATTGTTTAGTTCTTTAAATGTTTGCGATGGCACCACGGTTCAGTTTAATAATTCTTCAACCATTCCCGTTAATCCTACCAATGATGTGATACAACTCTGGGCATGGGATTTTGCGGATGGCAGCCCTGTCAGCATCAGTCAGAATGCTTCACATCTTTATTCGGCTGCTGGATCTTACTTAGTTCAACTGTTGGTTGTTTCCGATTTCGGTTGCCCTGATTCCATTACAAAAACAGTTATTGTTAATCCTAACCCTACAGTATTATTTTCCGCCAGCGATACAATTGGATGTGAGCCCTTGTGTGTGGATTTTCAAAATTTATCAACCATTGCCTCCCCCGGGACTAATGCTTCCCGGATATGGGATTTTGGTGATGGAAGTTCAACAAGTAGTACACAGGATGCAAATCATTGCTACATAAACAATTCTGTGTATTCACCTCTTACATTTGATATTACATTAACAGTAACTTCGGATAGTGGATGTGTTACCACCGTTACAAAAAGTAATTACATAACCGTAAACCCAAATCCTGAGGCAATTTTTACGGTTGACCCAACCACAACAACTATTATTGATCCTGTCATTTCAATTAAAGACCTGTCCATTGGAGCAGATAATTGGATTTGGGATTTTGGTGATGGTTCGGCTGCGCTCACCACAAGCCTTCCAATTCCTCATACCTATTCAGATACCGGTACCTATCTCATAACGTTGATCACTTCCACTCAATACGGTTGTGCAGATACTGCTTATAAAACCATCATTATTGATCCTGAATTTGTATTTTATATTCCAAACTCTTTTTCACCGGATGGTGATGGTATGAATGATACTTTTATGGGGAAAGGTCTATTTATAAAAGAATTTAAAATGACTATATTTGATCGTTGGGGGAATTCGATCTTCGTTTCCGATGATATTAACAAATCCTGGAATGGTAAAGCAAACCGCGGATCTGATATAGCATTGCAGGATGTATATGTTTATGTGATAGAGATTAAAGATTTAAAAAATAAAAACCACAGTTATAAAGGAATTGTAACACTTGTGAAGTAAAAGCCTCTCTCGCTTCACACACGCATTTGTTCAAACGGAAACTCGCTGTTTGCCCCACACTCTCAAAAGGAGGACGCGAAATGCGAAAAGGAATTAAAAAAATAAATGAAAAGTTTAAAAGTTAAATATAACAACAGTCGTTTCAATCTCCAATGGAGGGGTGTGAGAAGATGTGTATTTGTTTTTCTGCTTATTTCCGGTTTCCAGCCATTTATGATGGCACAAACAAAAGGTAAAAAACTTCTTATTAAACCGCTTCAGGATAAGGTTTTTATTAAAGAACAGGGGCAGTTCACCAAAAATGCCAGGGAAACAAAAATGGCTTTTACCGAGCCTATCCTTTATGGTGTGGAAAACGAAGAATTTAATGCTTATTTCACTGCACATGGCATTGTTTTTCAATTTCCTGAAAGAAGAAATATTGAAGAAAAAGATAGAGTTAAGGTTGGTAAAGAGCCCGAAGAAAGAAGCGTGGAAACCATCTGGCATACTGCTACTATGAAATGGGTGAGTTCAAGCCCTTCAATAGAATTAGTTGCGGAACAAAAAGTTTCTAACTACTATAATTACAGTAACTTTTATGGCGGATTTGATGACAAAACTTTTTACAATTTTGTTCCTGCCTACAAAAAAATTAAGTACATCGATCTTTATCCCGGTGTGGATGCGGAATTTGAATTGCCCGAAGAAGGTGGGCTGAAATATAAATTTATTGTGAAGCCCAATGTGACTCTTCCGCTTATCTCCTTTCAATGGGATGGATTAGATTCAATAAGCACCGATGAAAAAGGAGACCTTCATCTCAAAAGTAAATTTGCTCCACAAAGTTTAAATTCCGAATGGCAGCTTCTCGACCATGCTCCGAATGCTTTTACTGCATCTTCACACAAGGATATCCCGGTAAAATTTAGCGTTAATGGAAATAAAGTAGAATTAAAATTTGCATCCTCAACCATTTCTTCCTCCGAAGGGATTGTCATCGATCCCTGGCTAACTCCCACCACTTACCCTTCTTTAAATCGTGCATTCGACATTCAGGAAGATTCTGTTGGTAACATATTTATTCATGGCAATCAGTCTAATTACCACATAGAAAAATATAACTCTACAGGAACGCTGCAGTGGAGCTATGTTACCTATTCTGTTTTTTTGGGTGACATTGCTGTTGATAATCCCGGTAATACATACATTATAGGTGGATATTGCTCCGGTAAGCGGCAAAAGCTCGATCCTGCAGGTATTCAGGTTTGGTCGCAGGGAGGTTTGTGTGAAGAATGGCGCCTGGCATTTAATTATTCTAAGACCGTTCTTGCAGTATGCGGTTATTTTGTTAATCCCGGTGGGAATAACCTTGCCCGGCTCGACATGGCTACCGGAGCAGTTAGCGACCAGATCGCATATAACCAGGAAACAAGGTCAATTGCCACGGACTGTAATGGAGATATGTATTCTCTGCATTTACCATCGGCTGAACTCCGCAAAACAAATGCGGATTTTACTCCCGGAGGGGTTGTACCCAGCGGGCTCGCTTTAATTTATTCCGGTACCGGGTATGCACTCAATCCTGCCTACTCTCCAAGTGTTTTTCAAGGCTTTAACGGTACGCTTATTCAGGGACCGTATGTTTATATATATGATGGAATTACCCTTCGAAGATTTAATAAAAGCACATTAACCCATATAAACACTGTAACAGTGCCAAACGGTGTTAATTACCAGTGCAGCGGATTATCTACCGATCCATGCGGTAACGTTTATGCAGGTACTACAAACAGTATTGTGAAATTCGATTCGGCACTTACGTATATGGAAACTATACCTACACCCGGACCGGTTTACGATATAATGTTAGGATCCAGTGGCGACCTGCTTGCCTGTGGAAGTGGATTTTTAGGCAGTTTTAGCATTTCATGTGCAGCACCGCCACCATTAAGTGTTACTGTAACTTCAACAAATGCCGACTGTGATGGTGGTACTTCAAGCGTTCTGGTAACTGGAGGCATCGCCCCTTATAGTTATATATGGCAGCCTGGCGGACAAACAACTGATAGTATTGGCAATTTATCTCCGGGAACATATACGTATACTGTAACAGATCCATTTTGCCGTGCCTACCAGGATTCCATTATAATTAGTTTAATTCCACCGTTGGTAATTGAACCCGGAGTAATTGGTGTGGTTTCACCTGGTGTTGTTAGTAATGAAAGTTGTCCATATGCACTTAATGGCTCTGCAACTGTAACTGCGTTTGGTGGTACTGGGCCTTATGTATTCTACTGGAATACCACTCCTGTTCAATATGGTCCCACTGCCACAGGCTTAGCAGCAGGGGTTTATCTGGCCACTGTTGTGGATGCCGACTCTTGCAGGGATACCATAAGTATTGTTATCACCAGAAACTTAAATCCCAGTGCCGCTTTCGGTTATACGAAGGAATGTTATGGTAGTGCCACACAATTTACGGATAGTTCCACTACTACTTCGGGAACCATCAGCTCCTGGGTTTGGGATTTCGGGGATGGCAGCCCTGTAAATAATAGTCCAAGCCCTTCTTACATCTTCCCAAATCCGGGAAACTATGTTGTTACTTTAATAATCACCACCAATTTTGGTTGTGCTGATACAATTATAAAATCGGTGCAGGTTTATTACAATCCGGTAGCAAGTTTCACCTCTAATGATGTGTGTTTAAAAGATACGGTATATTTTACCAATACCTCCTCGGTTGACAACTCAACCGCGATAGGATCTTATTTATGGAAGTTTGGGGATTTGAGCCCTACAAGCAGTTTACAGAATCCAAATCATTATTATTCTGCTGCCGGAACATACAGCGTTATATTAGTAACCACAACTACTGATCTGTGTTCTAAGGCAGATACGTTGTTGGTAAACACATTTGATCCCCCAACCTCCGTTTATACCGTAAACAATACCTGTTTATTAGATTCTGCGGTATTTACAAATACTTCTCTTAGTCCTGCAATGGGTAGCACAGCAAGCTGGTCGTGGAATTTTGGTGATGGTTCTGCTTTAAACACAACGGTATGGAATCCTCACCATTTGTATGCCGTTCCCGGAAATTACCAAACAACATTGATTACTTATTCATCCAATCTCGGTTGTCCGGATACGCTGCATGATTCAGTTACAGTGTTTCCTATGCCAGTTGCCAATTTTGGTTTTACCAATGTGTGTTTAAATGAAGCCATATTTTTTAATGATCAATCAACTGTTTCAAGTGGAAGCAATGCTGGCTGGTCCTGGAATTTTGGTGATGGAACTCCAATAAGTATCATTCAAAATCCAAATCATGTTTATGCAATTCCGGGAACCTATACTGTTTTGCTCATTGTAAAAACCAACAATGGCTGTAATAACAGTATTTCAAAGAGTGTGGTAGTGCACGCTTTGCCTGTTGCGAAATTCAGCTTTTCAAATGTTTGTGACGGAAGTATTGTTCAATTCAATGACGTGTCTACTATCCTTGCCACTGATACATTACAATCCTGGTCGTGGAACTTTGGCGATGGCAGCCCTGTTTATAATAATCAAAACTCCTCCCATCTTTTTCCTGGTGCCGGCTCTTACCCGGTGGAATTGTTTGTCGTTTCAAATTTTGGTTGTAAGGATTCAATAACAAAAACAAGTATTATTAATCCTAATCCTGTTGTAAATTTTGCTGCAAACGATACCATTGGTTGTGAACCTTTGTGTATTTCTTTTCTAAATTCTTCAACCATACTATCAGGTTTGAATATAAAATGGGCATGGGATCTTGGTGATGGAAATTCCATCAGCAATTCACAATCTTTTGACCATTGTTACATCAATGATTCTGTTTTTGCTGCAACTTTTTATACTGTTACTTTAACGGTCACCTCAGATAGCGGCTGTGTTAGTAGCTTATCTGAAAATAATTATATTACAGTATATCCTAATCCTAATGCGAGCTTTACAGTTCAGCCAAAAACAGCAATTATTACAGATCCTGTTATTTCAATTTCTGATCTATCTGCCGGTTCTGATTTTTGGAGCTGGAATTTTGGTGATGGTTCAGCCACTTCTGCTTTGTCAGGTCCTCTGCCACATACCTACCCTGATACAGGAACATATACAATAACGTTAATTACATCCACTCAATTCAACTGTATTGATACAGCGTATCAAACTATTATTATCGAACCCGATTTCGTATTTTATATTCCAAATGCTTTTACACCGGATGGGGATGGAATAAATGAAACGTTCTCCGGGCAGGGCATTTTTATTAAAGACTACGAGATGACGATTTTTGACCGTTGGGGTAATTTAATTTTCTTTTCCGATGATATCAGTAAACCCTGGGATGGAAAAATAAATGGCGGCAGTGAAATAGCGCAGGTAGATGTATATGTGTATGTTGTTAAAATTACAGGGTTTAACCGAAGCAAACATGTTTACAGGGGTATTGTTACATTGGTAAGGTAGGAGGCCATCTTCTCATGAAAAAAACAGTAGTATTTATATTCGTCATATTTTGTTTGTCTTCAAATTACTTATTTGCGCAATGCGGGACAACTCCTTCTCCTCCTCTTTCTTTTATCAATCCATCATTTGAAGGTCCTTCTTGTGCCGGCTGTCAGCCCGGCCCATGGGTGAATTGTGGCGGAACTCCCGATACTCAGCCCGGTTCCTGGGGATTTACTCAACCAGCCTCCCATGGTAACTCATATGTGAGTTTTTTGCAATCAGGGTCATCTGCCGGAGGATATTATGAAGGGTCGAGCCAGGCGCTTAGTTCGTGTATGACTGCCGGACAAGTTTATTCTTTTTCTGTTGACCTGGCACATAGCGATGTCTACAATACTGCCGGGCCGGGCGATTGCTACAGTTCCCTGGAAATATTAGGTTCGAATGGATTATGCGCAGCAAGTGAAGTATTATGGCAGTCAGGGCCGATCACTAGTACCACCTGGCAAACTTATACGGTAACATTGACTCCGACTTCTAACTGGTGTTTTGTTTCATTCCGCCCCTACTGGATCTCTTCATGCAGTGGCTATGTTAACATTAGTATGGATAATTTAGGTCCTTTGGAAACTAATTCACCTACAGTGGATGCAACGGTGAGCGCAGATATTTCCTGCAGCCAGAATATCCAGGGAACTACTGCCTGCCCGGCAGATTCTATTGTTTTAACAGGTGCATTTAATGGTTCTCCTATGCATGCTGCGATTCTTACCGACTCCACATGGCAGGCAAATGTATCTTATTCCTTAGGCGCCACCACTTCACAAACCATAAGTATTCAAGCTTTCCTGACAATTGGCGGGTCATTATATGATACCATCACATTTAACCTGGTAGATATTGTTCCTGATTTTTCATCAACCAGCGTTTGCCTTGGAAATGCTACTGTATTTACAGATAATTCAACGGCATCTTCCGGCAGTATTATTGGCTGGGCCTGGAATTTTGGGGATGGAAGTCCTGTCAATACCACTCAAAACCCTAGTCACACTTATGCTAACCCTGGAACTTACAATGTTTCATTATTGATAAACAGCAGTGATGGCTGTATGGATACGGTTACAAAATCTGTTCAGGTTTATTTTAAACCAACTGTTGGTTTTACGCATAATGATATTTGTCTGGGTGATACGTTGAATTTTATAAATACCTCTTCTGTTGATAACTCCACATCAATTGCTTCCTATTTATGGGTGTTTGGTGATAGCGGACCTACAGGTAGTTTACAAGATCCTGATCATTATTATTCGGGCTCAGGAACGTTCTCTGTTACTTTGGTGACAACAACTGTTGATGGATGTTCCAATGCATTCAATACTCAGGTAAAAGTTTTTGACAGGCCCACCTCTGCATTCACATTCAGCAATACCTGTTTGTCGGATTCAGCGAATTTTACAAACACCTCAAATAGCCCAACTATGGGCAATATTGCCGCTTGGTCATGGAATTTTGGTGATGGTTCTGCACCTAATACTTCGGTATGGAGCCCCGGCCATTTATACGCTGTTTCGGGAACTTACCAGGTTAGCCTGATTACTTATTCATCCAATCTTGGTTGCCCTGATACCTTGCAAGATAGTATTACAGTATTTCCTTCGGCCATTGCAGATTTTGATTTTATAAATGTTTGTTTAAATCAGGCCATGAATTTCACTGATCTATCAACTGTTTCCAGTGGCAGTATTTTAAGCAGATCCTGGAGTTTTGGCGATGGCAGCCCCTTAAGCACCATTCAGAATCCAAGCCATACGTATTCGGTCCCGGGAACCTATAGCGTTACTTTAGTGGTCACAAATAACAATAATTGTAATGATACAA
This sequence comes from Bacteroidia bacterium, assembly GCA_030654175.1. Lineage (GTDB taxonomy): Bacteria > Bacteroidota > Bacteroidia > 2-12-FULL-35-15 > 2-12-FULL-35-15 > 2-12-FULL-35-15. The sequence goes on along the minus strand of JAURXZ010000030.1, from coordinate 634,410 downwards.
TAACAAAAAGCGTAAAAGTGCATCCTCTTCCTGATGCACAATTTAGTACCTCATCTGTTTGTAATGGAAGCAGTGCTCAATTCTATGATCTGTCAACTATCCCAGCAACTGATACCATACAATCCTGGACATGGGATTTTGGTGATGGCAGCCCGCTAAGCAACAGTCAGAATAGTTCTCACTTTTATTCCGGGGCCGGTTTTTCTGTTGTTCAGTTATTGGTTATTTCCACTTTTGGTTGCAAGGATTCTGTCATTAATTTAAGCATCGTTAACCCTAATCCAATAGTTAATTTTACTGCAGATGATACAATAGGATGTGAACCTTTGTGTGTAAATTTTCAAAGCGTATCTTCTATTCTCACAGGTTCAAATACGCAGTGGCTGTGGACCTTTGGTAATAACGGCCCGATAAGCAATTCGCAAACTCCAAGTAATTGTTACACCAATGATTCCATATACTCGGTAAATTATTTCAATGTTTCTTTAACCGTCACTTCCGATAGCGGATGCACAAGTATATTATCTAAAAATAATTATATCACCGTTTACCCCAATCCTAATGCGGGTTTTACAGTACAGCCGGAAATAGCATCAATTACAAATCCGTTAATTTCAATTACAAATTTATCAACAGGGGCTAATTATTGGACATGGGATTTTGGAGATACAAGTATTGATTCTTCTTCGTTCTTAAACCCTACCCATGTTTATGCAGATTCCGGCACGTACATAATTACACTGATCACTTCTACTCAATATAATTGTGTTGACACAGCCTATCAGACTGTTATTATTGAACCCGATTTTATATTTTATATTCCAAATGCTTTTACACCCGATGGGGACGGAACAAATGATAGTTTTACAGGAAAAGGGATTTTTATTTTAAACTATGAAATGTCAATATTTGACCGTTGGGGGAATTTGATCTTCTTTTCAGATGACATTAACACCCCATGGAATGGAAAGGCAAACCAGGGTGCGGATCTCGCACAGGCCGATGTTTATGTTTATGTTGTTAAAATTGTTGATTTTAATAAGAGAAAACACAATTACAGTGGGATTGTAACATTGGTGAGGTAAAAAACGTATGCTATGTTAATAAGGAATATTAAAAAATTAATTTGATATAAAAACAGTTACAATCCAAGAGAAGACAAAGCATTAATTTCAAAAAAATATGGAAAAGCAATACCTTAAAAACATGCAAAATTTATTATTGGCGGCATTGCTGCTTTCTACCTTCTGTGGAGGATTAAAAGCTCAAAAAATGGCAGAGCCATGTTTGTCGGATATTATACATGATAAGCTAATGGCTACCAATCCGGAATATGCACACCGAAGCAAAACCAACGAAATTTTATTGCAAAAATCCATTGCAAACAATGGTGGCGGAAATCAGACACTTACAGCCACTTTTACTATTCCCTGTGTAGTACACGTAATACATTTAGGAGAAGCTGTTGGAACAGGAACTAATATTTCTAATGCGCAAATACTTAGTGCTATCAGCTCATTAACTGATGCATACAGAAAGCTTGCAGGCAGCCAGTTTGACGGCAATGGCGTAGATACCGGAATCGAATTTTGTTTGGCTCAAAAAGACCCTTCCGGAAATCCGACAACAGGGATTGATCGCATAAATGGTACAGGTACCGGTAATTATGAAAATGTTGGTGTGGATGGCACTACAAATAATGAAGCAGCAATAAAAGCCCTGAGTTTTTGGGACAATGAAAAATATTATAATATTTGGGTGGTTTCTGAAATTGACAATAACGGTGCCGGTTCCGGAACACAGGGGTATGCGTATTACCCTACGGGAGGTGCATTTACTGAAGATGGAACCATAATCCTATACAATGCTTTTGGTTTTGATCCGGGTGGATCGCTTGGTTATAACTTAAAACCATATACAAATTTGAATATGACCATGATTCACGAGATGGGGCATGCGCTTGATCTGTTTCATACTTTCAAAGGAGATGGCTCTGGTTCCACTTGTCCGCCAAACACACCGGGGCAGTGCGCTGCAGAAGGAGACCTTGTTTGCGACATACCTCCACACATGCGCTCTCAAAGTAATTGCCTTCCGGATGCTACTGTAAATAGCTGTTCATCCGGTTCTACAGCTCTCGACTATCAGCATAATTATATGGATTATTCTTCTGATGCCTGTACCAATATGTTTACTGCCGGCCAATCAACACGAACCACTGCCACGCTTAACACCCTTAGAAGTTCATTGGTAACAACAAGTAATCTTGCGGCATGTGGTTGTTCTGGAATATCTGTTTCAATAGCGGTGACTGGTGGATCAAATCCAACCTGCTCAGGTCAATCGATCACATTTACGGCAACACCTGTTAATGGTGGAACAAGCCCAACTTACCAATGGTATTTGAATGGCGCACCGGTTAGCCTAGAAACAGGGGTAACTTATACCACAAGCACATTAACCAACGAATCAGTAACCTGTATCATGACCTCAGGAGGGACGTATACTTCAAATGCAATCGTAATATCATTAACAACCGGAATTGTGCCTGCTGTATCAACTGCTGTTACCTCAGGTTCAAATCCAACTTGTGCAGGTGCATCAATCACATTCACAGCAACACCAACCAGTGGTGGAACCACACCGGTATATCAATGGAAATTGGATGGAGTAAATGTTGGAACAAACAGTGCAACTTATACCTCGTCCTCATTAACAAATGGGCAAGTGGTAACATGTGTGATGACTTCCAACTTAAGCTGTGCCAGCCCAACAACAGCTACATCCAATTCAACAACAATATCAACAAGTGGTACCATTGCACCAACCATCACAACAGCCTTAACTTCAGGGACCAATCCTGCATGTGGTGGCCAATCATTTACATTCACGGCTACATCAACCAATGGAGGAACAACACCGGTTTATCAATGGAAAGTAAATGGAGTAAATGTTGGAACTGATAGTATCGGATTTATTACCTCTTCTTTAACTGACGGACAGGTGGTAACCTGCGTGATGACATCAAACGAAGCTTGTGCAAATCCGGCAACAATAGCAAGTAGCGGAATAACCATCACAATTACTTCAACACCGCAAATAAATTTTATTTCCAACAAAAATGTATGTGGAGGTGATATAGGTGCAAGTAGTTTTTCCAGCACACCTTCGGGAGCTATCTATGCATGGACAAACTCCAATACAGCGATTGGTTTAGCTGCAAGCGGAGCAGGAAATGTTCCCGCTTTTACTGCTGTTAACTCAACAAATACCGCTATCGTGGCAACAGTAACGGTAACTCCTTCCATTAATGGCAGTTGCACAGGAATTCCTTCTAGCTATACAATTACTGTAAGCCCAACACCTGTGATTACTCAGAGCGGTGGCGTTTTGTCGTCCAGCACAGCCTCTTCTTACCAGTGGTACTGGAACGGACAACCGGTTATAGGTGCAACAAGTCAAACGCATACTCCAACACAAAACGGTGATTTCACTGTTATTGCAGGCGGAAGCACTTGTTCTTCAAATACAATTAATGTTAATAATACCGGAATTGATGCAATAGTCAATAACGATTTTTTTACTGTTTATCCAAATCCGAATGATGGGAATTTTAGTATTTCATTTAATGTGATAATAAGATCAACATATAAACTTACATTGTTGAATGCTTTAGGAGCTTTGGTTTATGAGGAAACCTTAACAGACTTTAACGGAACTTATACGAAACAAATGGATCTTACAAAATATGGAAAAGGGGTTTACCTGATAAGTATTAGTAATCCGAATAACGAAACAGTTAAAAAAGTTATTGTTTATTAGGGTGCGAATTTTTCGGTTACTAATAACGAATAAAAAACGAATTTACGAAACAGTGTGTAAAAAAAAATAGCAAACATAGTTTCGCAAATTCGTAATCATTCGTTATTAGTAACCGTTTATCAGTAACCATTTGTCTGTAACCAACAAATAGAAAAATGTCAGTTTTAAAAATAATTTTTCGAAATATTTTTTGGTTCCTTTTGCAAAAAAAAAATTGTTTCAGGGTTCTGCTTTTTTTATGCGGCCTATCTCCCGTTTTTTCACAAACCATCAATAGTTTATCGGGAACAGTTAATTCATATACACCGGTAACCTTAATTTCAAGTTGCAGTATAGAAGTTACAGATCCTTCTGCTTTTGCTATTGGCAATAGGGTGCTGATTATTCAGATGAAAGGGGCAATTGTAGATACGAGTAATACCGCTAGTTTTGGAGATGTTTTGAATCTGAATAATTGTGGTAATTACGAGTTTTCTCATATATCAGGTATCACAGGAAATACGATTTATTTAACGGATACCTTACAACGGCTTTACGATGTTGCAAGTGCAGTTCAACTTATCCGGGTGCCAAAATTTGTGCATGCAACTGTAACCTCCCCCATAACTTGTCCTGTTTGGAATGGTAGTGTTGGAGGTGTTATTGCAATAGAATGCAGCGGAATAATAACCTTTAATAATAACATTGATGCCAAGGGCAAAGGGTTTGCTTTAGGAAACGTTTCTCCTACCGGTTATAATTGTCCGGGTAGTTTCGATTATTTTTATCCTTCCACCTCCTATTTTGGTGCTGAAAAAGGAGAAGGTATTTCTATCCTTAGTGCATCAAAACTCAATGGAATGGGGAAGCGGGCAAATGGTGGCGGTGGTGGCAACAATGTTAATGCCGGAGGTGGCGGAGGTGGGAATTTTGGCGCTGGCGGAAACGGAGGTTATTCCTGGGAGGGCTGTCCTGTAATGGATATAGGTGGTAGAGGTGGGCAACAATTGTCATATACCAATATACTGAACAAAGTTTTTTTAGGTGGCGGTGGTGGTGGTGGTCAACAAAACAATCTTCAGGCAACACCTGGTACCAACGGTGGAGGTATTGTGATTATAAGAGCAAATTCATTAATTGGGAATGGGTATACAATTGATGCAAGTACTTTTGATGTTTTAACAGGGGGATGTGATGGTACAGGTGGGGGAGGTGGAGGAGGAACTGTTTTACTTGATGTTGATAATTTTACCGGAGTTTTAAATGTGAATGCGAAAGGTGGCGATGGTGCTTTTCCTACCTGTTATTTACAAGGAGCTTCCGGAGGTGGTGGAGGGGGATGTGTTTGGAGTAAAACTACATTGCCTGTTAACGTGTCTTTTAATGTGAGTAAAGGCCTTAGAGGTGTCCACGGGGGAGGTTCACAGGATGGCTTGCCGGGAGATACGTTAAGTGGATTAACTATTATAGGTACCCCTTTTCTTTTTGATCCTAATAACTATTCGATTACGGTATCCGCACAAAGCGACTCAATATGTTTTGGTTCAAGTACTTTACTGGACGTTTCTCCTAACGGACCCGGATATACGTATAATTGGACACCTGCTTCCGGTTTAAGCAATCCTGCTATTTATAATCCGGCAGCAGGTCCTGCGGCTACAGCAACATATTCTGTTACGCTCACTTATCCAAACGGATGCAGGGCTAGTGATACTGTTAAGATCGTTGTTGATCCCAAACCCCTGGCAGGATTCAGCAATACTTCAGTTTGTAACACCAATGCCACACAATTCACAAACAGCTCCACTACTGCTTTGGGAAGTATCAGTTCGTGGTTATGGGATTTTGGAGATGGAAGCCCGGTGAATAATACCGAAAGCCCTTCCCATATTTATGCCAATGCAGGCAGCTATAGCGTTACTTTAATTGTAAATAATAATTTTGGTTGTGCTGATACGATCACAAAATCTGTCCAGGTTTATTTCAACCCTACTGCCGGTTTTACCTTTAACGATGTATGTTTTAGAGATACGATGTATTTTAATAATACCTCTTCTGTTGACAATTCTACTTCAATTACCAGTTATTTATGGGTGTTTGGCGATGGTGGTGCAACAAGTAATGTTGAAGACCCTTCACACTATTATTCATTACCGGGCACCTATAATGTAACTTTAGTAAGTACCACAGCCAATGGATGTTCGGCTGTAGCAAACTTAAGCGTAAAGGTTTTTGATGCACCAGCCTCTGCATTCCTGTTTAATAATACCTGTTTATTTGATTCAGCGGCATTTACAAACACAACACTTAACCCTTCTGTGGGCAGCGTAGCAAGTTGGTCGTGGAGTTTTGGAGATGGTTCCCCTTTAAATACTACTGTGTGGAGCCCAAGTCATTTGTATGCGGCTGCAGGAAATTATGAGTTTACCCTGATCACCCACTCCTCTAATCTTGGTTGTGCAGATACCTTGAAAGATTCAATTACAGTGTTTCCTATGCCCATTGCAAATTTCGGTTTTGTGGATGTATGTTTAAATCAGGCAATGAATTTTATTGATTCCTCAATTGTTTCCATTGGTACTATTGCCAGTGTATCCTGGGATTTCGGTGATGGAGCACCTTTGAGCACAACACCAATTACTAGTCATACTTACGCAAGCGCTGGAAGCTATACAGTTTCTTTAATTGTTTCAACCAACAATAGTTGTAAAGACACAGTAACAAAAACGGTTATAGTGCATCCCTTGCCTGATGCAGCATTCAGCACAACAAATGTTTGTGATGGAAACGCAGTTCCATTTAATGATTTGTCAACTATACCGAATACCGATAATTTGCAATTCTGGATCTGGAATTTTGGTGATGGTAGTGCTGTTAATACCAATCAAAATATATCACATTTATATCCTGCAAAAGGTTCCTATTCGGTTCAATTACTGGTCGTTTCCAATTTCGGTTGTGTGGATTCTATTACTAAAATTAGTATTGTTAATCCAAACCCTGATGTATTATTTTCAGTGGATGATACATCGGGTTGCGAACCCTTGTGTGTTGGTTTTCAAAATTTATCTTCTGTTGCTACGGGCACCAATGTACAATGGGCATGGGACTTTGGTGAAGGAAGCCCTTCAAGCGATCCGAATCATTGTTATATCAACAACTCTGTTTTTTTACCTGAATTTTTCAGTGTTACATTAACTGTTACCTCAGACAGTGGTTGTATCAGTTCCTTATCTAAAAACAATTACATCACCGTATATCCCGATCCCAATGCGGGTTTTACGGTTGATCCACAAACGGCAGTAATTACAAACCCCGTTATCTCGATCATAGACGCATCAGCTGGTGCCAATTTCTGGATCTGGAATTTTGGCGATGGCACAGATACAGTATCATCTTTTGATCCTTTACCGCATACCTATGCGGATACAGGGATATACACCATCATGTTGATTACAAGCAATCAGTTCAGTTGTTTGGACACGGCCTATCAAACAATAATTATTGAACCGGACTTTTTATTTTATATCCCTAATGCGTTTTCACCCAATGATGATGGAATAAACGATACGTTCAGTGGCCGGGGCCTTGTTATTACTAAATATGAAATGACGATATTTGACCGTTGGGGAAATTTGATTTTCTTTTCCGATGATATGAATAAACCCTGGGATGGAAGAGCAAATCATGGGACTGAAATTTCACAGGGCGAAGTTTATATTTATTCATTTAAGGTTACCGATTTTAATAAGAAAAAACACGAGTACAAAGGAATTGTTACATTGGTGAGGTAGCAAAAAAATATTTCAAGTTTAATGTTTAAGGTTTTCAGGTATAAAAATTTATAGTTTATTGTTTATTCAAATTTCTTTCAGTGTCAAATTGATTTTATATTGTTATTTGATAAATCATTTGACATAGTCCGTTATTAAATTGCCGACTGTTTAAGTTGTCAAATTGTTTTTTTTTAATTCGTATCTATTGTGAAAATAACATTTTTAGGAACAGGAACTTCACAAGGCGTGCCTCTCATTGCTTGCACTTGCAATATTTGTCAATCAACCGATGCAAGAGACAAGCGCTTGCGTACATCTGTTTTGATCGAAGAAAAAGGGAAAACATTTATAATTGATACCGGTCCTGATTTTCGTCAGCAAATGTTACGCGAAAATGTTAAAAATATGGATGCGGTAATTTTTACCCATGAACACAAAGATCACACAGCCGGCTTCGATGATATTCGTGCATTTAACTTTATAAACAACAAAAAAATGGATGTGTATGCATCCGCCCGTGTTCAGGAAGCGATCAGAAGAGAGTTTGCATATATTTTCAGCGATTTCAAGTATCCGGGAATACCGGAAATTAATTTACATTTATTAGAAAACAAATTAACAAATATTGAAGGAGTTGATTTTTTACCAATAGAAGTAATGCATTATAAATTGCCTGTATTTGGTTTTAGAATAAATGATTTTACTTACATAACCGATGCGAATTATATTTCGGATGTTGAAAAAGAAAAAATAAAGGGGACAAAGATCCTTGTGTTAAATGCATTGCGAAGAGAGCCCCATATATCACATTATACTTTGAAAGAAGCCATTGAATTAGTTGAAGAGATAAAACCCGAACGAGCATATTTTACTCATATCAGCCATCAATTGGGCTTGCACGAAGAGGTTCAAAAAGAGTTACCTGCCAATATTGAACTCGCTTATGATGGTTTGAAAATTGAGATTTAATACAGGAAGATTAATCTGTTCTTCGAACCAGAATGCCGCGTTAGGGATTGCAGCGAAAATCCTTCCCTTCCATACTTGGAAGGGAAGATTGAAGAGAAAAGCCCGGCCTTTCTTGTTTAAGAAAGGAACGCCCCATTGAATTAAATTATTTTTCGAGCATTTAAAATTAAATTCAAAAGAAAAAAAATTAATAATTAATCACCTGTTCCACCATATCAGCAGGTAGTTCACGGTAGTCGTATTTTTGAGTGCGTAACTGCGGTTCAAAGCCTGCTTCCAGAATGGCTTCCTGTATTCCTTTAGCTGTAAACCGGTGCGGTGCTCCGGCAGCAGATACAACATTTTCTTCAATCATTATACTTCCAAAATCATTTGCTCCAGCATGTAAACAAAGTGTAGCAACATCTTTACCAACTGTTAACCAGCTGGCCTGTATGTTAATAACATTAGGCAACATGATGCGACTCATGGCTACCATCCGGATATATTCATCTCCTGTAACATTATTGGTAATGCCTTTATGACGTTTTAATAATGTTCCGTCATCCTGAAAAGGCCATGGAATAAAGGCTAAAAAGCCATTTGTGTTTTTTGGTTTTTCACTCTGCACTTCACGGATCAATACGAGGTGTTCAAAGCGTTCTTCTATGGTTTCGATATGTCCGAACATCATTGTAGCCGAAGTGGTAATATCCAATTGATGTGCTGCACGCATCACATCCAACCATTCCCGGCCTGTACATTTCCCTTTTGAAATTAACCTGCGAACACGATCATTTAAAATTTCGGCACCGGCTCCCGGCATACTGTCCATCCCTGCATCTTTCAATGCTTTCAATACTTCAGTATGGGTTGATTTTTCAAGTTTGGTAATGTGTGCCACTTCCGGGGGACCAAGTGTATGAAGTTTTAATTGTGGGTATAAACTTTTTAATTCTTTAAACAGGTCAACATAATATTTTAAACCTAAACCCGGGTGATGGCCTCCTTGTAAAAGTAATTGGTCGCCACCAAAATGAAAGGTCTCTTCAATTTTTTTCTTGTACGTTTCAATGTCGGTGATATATGCTTCTTTGTGCCCTGGGATGCGGTAAAAATTACAAAACTTACAGTTTGCAATACATACATTGGTTGTATTTACATTGCGGTCGATCTGCCAGGTAACTTTTCCATCGGGCTTTTGAATTTTTCTTAATTCGTTGGCAACAAAGATCAGATCTGCTGTTGGAGCATTTTTAAATAAAAACACACCTTCCTCAACGGATAAAAATTCAAAATTCAATGCTCGTTTTAATAGATTATCTGTCATCATTTTATTGAATTTTGTTTTGTATGAATAGGCCTTTTACATTCATTTTTATTGATAAATATTTAAAAAACATATTGAGGGCCTTCTCAATTTTTTCGATTCGTTTTTACAAATACAAATTTAGATACATTTTATGGATATTGTTGTTTGCCTGCTGATATTTTAATGCTCAAATAGATATATAATTTCTTGTGGCCGGTATAAAAAGAGCGGCTCAAATGCATGAAATACATTTGAGCCGTTCTTTTTGTTCTGTCAGTGAGGGGAAATGTTCCCTTCGCGGTTTAATTTTATATTTTATTAAATCGATGTGATGTTATTAATAAATCAATCATTTATCAATTAAGTTCTTTCGAAGCCCCATTTTATAATAGATCAATTAACTCTCTGAGATTTTTAATTTCGTACGTAATATCTTCTTCATGTATATTTCCAGCAGGATTAAAATATACCTGATGAAGGCCGGCTCCCCGGGCACCAATAATATCGGCCTCTAAACTATCACCGATCATTAAACTTGTAAGTGCACTGGCATCAACCACATCCATTGAATATTGAAAAATACGAATATCCGGTTTTTTAAAACCAGCCCGTTCAGAAGTTATTATCTGGTCGAAATACTGTTGAATACCACAATTTTTAATTTTAATATGCTGCACTTCTTCAAAACCATTAGTGATTATATGAAGAGAATATTTTTCACTTAAATATTTTAAAACCTCGATGGAGTGAGGGAACATATTGGTTTTTAAGGGGGAAATAGTTATATAATCATTTGCAATACTTTTACTAAGTGCTCTATCTGTAATATCATATTTACTCAGAGCTTCATGAAAACGATCATAACGCAAGGTGTTTTTATCAATCACTCCTTTACCGTATTCATCCCACATTCGTTTATTAATATGAATGTAGTGAGCAATGAATTCATCGATTGAATCGATTCCTTTTTCGGATAATTTATACTTGTGTGCAAGCTCTATCAGGGCTTCGCGGGAGTTGGTTTCAAAGTCCCAAAGTGTTTGGTCCAGATCAAAAAAGATGTGTTTGTAATCGTTCACTAAAAAAGCAGTTTAAAAGAGGAGATCGAAACAGACCAGAAGAGAATAGAGCCAAACATATAAAACAGGATTTTTTGTTTGTCGTTAAAATAACGAACGGCTAAAAAACAACCGATAGGAATAGAAAGCAGTAATGGTGTTAATAAGGAAATGCCCAATAAACCAAAGCGTTGCTTCACAATAATAATGATCTTATTTGTTCGGGTAAATGATTTTTTTCGAATCTGATTCGGGTTCTCAAGTTGTTTGAGGATTTTGCGTTTTTTTAAGTATGCAATAAGCTTGTCGCTGGTATTTACAAAAACGGCAACACCTACAAATCCTCCTAAGGAAGTAACCGTAACAGCCTGGAAAAATGAAAACCCTAAGCCCAATGCAAGCGGAACTCCTCCGAAAACAAATTTAACGGTACTCATCAAAAAAACAGATAATATTTCCAACAATGATCCCATTAAATTTTAGTTTTGAGATGTGAGGCTTTAGTATTGAGATAAGAGAGACACGCCTTTATGGATCAATTTCGGTGGTTCTTCATATCTCAATACTCTTATCTCAAATCTATTTATTAGATTACATTTTTGTTCCATAAGCCAGATCACCGGCATCGCCTAAGCCTGGCACTATGTATGATTTTGCGGTTAATTCTTCATCAACAGCACCACACCAGATCGTTACATTTTCCGGAAGGTTTTTCTTTGCATATTCAACCCCTTCTGCACTGGCGATAAGCGTTACAATATGGGTGTGTCTTGGTTTTCCGCGAAGCAGCAATGCTTTGTAGGTAAGCACAATTGAAGATCCTGTAGCAAGCATCGGGTCGCATAATATTAATACCTTATCATTAAGATCCGGGCTGGCAAGATATTCTAATTGAATATCAAAAGTTCCGTTTTTGTGATGCTTGCGGTATGCAGATATAAAAGCATTTTCGGCACGGTCGAAATAATTTAGAACCCCTTGGTGCAATGGCAATCCTGCACGTAAGATACTTGCAATTACAGGCTGCTCTTTTATCATCGAAACATTAGCAATGCCAAGAGAAGTAATTACTTCACGTGTTTCATAGGTCAATGTTTTACTCAGCTCGTAACTCATAATTTCACCCATACGCTCGATGTTTTTGCGAAAACGCAAACTGTCTTTCTGGATAACTTCATCCCTTATTTCAGCGATATACTGGTTAAAAACTGAATTATGACTTCCTACAATGTGTACCATAAAAAATTATGAGTTATTAATTTAAAGTTATAAATTATCCATTATCAACTACTGATTAGCAAATTATGCCTTTTTACTTATCCACTTTACAATGCGTGATAAAGAGTTTTTTTTCAGCTGTAAATATACGCAATCTTTTGCCCCAAAATTTTTATAAAAACGAGCTACTGTTTCAACTGATGAGCCTCCAAAATCGAGTTTGTTTTTTGTGCCTGCATATTGTTGAATAAACGTGTCGAATAAATAATGCATGGCTCCATTCACCTTACCGTGATCCGTAACACCGCTTTTTAAAAAAATAAAGCGATCGTTGCTTTTCATAAAAAAACCTGCGGCAGACAGTGTACCTTCTTTGTCATATACAGCCGAACTTTCCGCTTTGTTTTGCTTAACTAATAAACGCATTAATTCAAGCAATATTTCATAATCCTTTGCTTTGAATACTTCAAGCTCTTGTCCTTTTGTAGATTTAAAAAGATCAACCACAACTTCAGGGGCAACATCACGCTTTATGACAAATCCGGCTTTAATGGCCTTTTTAATATTACGCCTTGCATTTTCCGAATATCCTTTATATAATGCCTGATATGGAGCATTTAAATTCAATAATTGATATTTTCGCTCAGTTTTTGAATAACCGGACAGATCAAAATCATTGGTTTCGTGTAAACAAAATTCAATGTATTTGTATTTTTCGGGAATAGCTTTTAAAAAAGCCGTGGTTAATTTATTGGTATGCTCCGTTATTGAAAACGCACCAAAATAGCGAGTAAAAAACGGTTGATACAAATAGTTGATCTTGTATTTTGATTTTGAAGCGAGCGGAAATACTGATTCGTAATCATTTAAGACAAGCGCTGACCAATTTTCACAAACAACATCTAAATACCAGGAATAAACAAAAATGCAGGAATCAGGACTTTTGGCAATGAGTGCATCCCACTTTTTTTTATCGATATTTTTATTTTCAATGTGTTTTATCATAGGTAGATATGTGATTTGAGACATAAGGTCTGAGAACAAACAATTGTCCATTTCTCATGTTTCAGATCACTATACTTTAAACTGTTGGGTAAAAGTCGTAAAAGTATTGATTTCTTTATTTTTAACTACAAATTCTTCTAGTTTTTGGATCGAGTATCGCGACAAGGCTTTAGGGTGGCCAATTACCACCATTTGTTCAAACTTTTTTTTCTGCAATTTTTTCAAGGCTTTTTGTAATAAATTAGCATTATACCCATCTATGCTAACGGTACAATTTGTGTATTGTGTCAGCATTTTTTTTCGTTGGCCGGGTGCTGCCATTGCTTTGCCATCACCCAGCGGTTTATGTAAATACGGGTTTTTTCTTCCCAACAAAAACAATCTCCAAAAAAACAAAGGTGAATTTCTGATTCCGCTGATGGGCAATTCAGTGAAAAACCCATTTGCATTTTCTTTTTCCGGTTCATCCTCAAACCTGTAAATATCTTTATCTGGGGCTTCCCTGAAATCGTAATTATAATTTTTTGAACTGTAAAATCCATTTCTGAAAACACTACTATCCAATGTAATATTATTTTGTTTAAATGCCTTCTTTAGCTTACTGAATGGTTGCAAACACCAGCCTCCGGCACGATATGCAAAAATCTGTTTTCCTGTCAGATCAGTTAACACTTTTTTATACCGATAAACAATGTCAGCAATTTCGGTCTCATTAAAGTCAACTAATTTATAACGTTTCACGTCAATGATCCAGCGTTCTCCATTATAATAGCTGTCTTCCCAATGCGGATGGATGTGCAATTGTATATCATGCCCTGTATCATATAAATATTTTATTTGTTCAGTAATTGCCTTGTAATCCTTTTCAAGTTGAGGAAATTTTTTTCGAAATTCATCCAACTTTAAAACAAATCCACAGTCAACAAAAAAGCAAAACCGGACATTATGTTTTTCGGCAATACGGATCAATTCAGAAGTAGGGTATAGTATACATTTCTCCACTGTACCATGGTTTTCACCAAAGTAAATTTCATAATCGAGTGTAATATAAATATTCATGAGGTCCTTAACTAATTGACATTATCCATAGAGTGATATTCAGATCAACTTCCCCAAGGAGTATACATTGTAACTCCTTTTTCTTTATAATTTTTTATCATCACTTCCAACATTTTATCCGCATCTATCAGCATACTTTTGGCTTCACCAATTATGCCATTTGTTATAACACCTTCTTGTTCAAACATTGGTTTTAGGGCGTCACAATTGCGCTTAGCAGAGTAATCAGGATTGTGGACTTTGGTTTTCATAAGCGACTCTTTACCTTCCATATCAATCATTTTTACTTCAAAAATTCGTTCATCATAAACAGGATATTTAAAATCTACCGCATCTTCCAGGGTATGCAAATTAGTACAGGCGCCATTTAAGGTGGTGCCCAGCATTAGTATTTTCCCCTTTTTGCTGCAAAGCTTCCTGAATGGCGAGCTCTCTGTATAAGGAGTTAACTGTCCAAAATGCGAATTAGTATAATAGTCTGCCAGTGGGCCTTTTGCGCACATCGAATCTGTAGGATGAAAACTGCGGTGAACGTTATTTAATTTTCTAAAATATTCAGTGATGCTCCCCATTTGTGATGGTGCTTCTTTAATATTAAAATAAGGATTTTCTTCTAAGTGCATCTTCGCTCTTCCAATTACAGGGAAGGCTGGGAAAAGTAGTGTTCCGGTTTCTCCTATCACTTCAAATAAACTATCCACAACAGTTTTTGGTCCTCCATCCACAAAGCCAATTTTACTCAAACTGCTATGTACTAAAACGGAGTCACCATTCTTCAATCCTATCTTTTTAAGATCCTCGATCAATCTTTGTTTAGAAATTCCCGATTTATTTTCTTGTTGTTGCTGCAACTGTTTCCTACGCTGATTTTTTTTCAGTTGCTTTGCCCATTCTAAAAGAAAATTCGGAAAATATTTTAAAGCAAATTGTTTTAGCATAGTGTAGACAATTGAACAATTTTGAAATTTTGCAGTAGGCAATTTGAAAATATTAATTCATTTTTCATGAATGTTGGTTGTTTAATTTGTTACTGTTTAATTATAAAAATATAAAATTATTATTGGTGTTAAATTGCCAACTGCAAAACTGTATAATTGTTTAATTATTTCTCGTTTCAACGGCATACTTCACCATATCTTCATAAATGGCTTGCCAACCTAACCATAATTTTTGATTACTCAGCGTGTCGTTATGCCAAAGACTAATAAACTCTCCATTTACCGCTTTCACTTCATCGATCAACGGTTTTATTTTTTGCATCGCATCTTCCCGGTGCACGTTCATATAATATTTTAAGGTGCCTTCCATCACTGCAAAAGGATGAATTTTTAAGTTGGTTTCCAATTCCATATCCAGATCGTAAAAATTGAATGGACTACAGATACTTGCTCTAAAACCTACTTGTGATGCAAAGCCCATTGTATAATCATCTGTGATATCCAGATCAATTAAGTTGCGGTATGTTTCAGGTAATGTTAATTTTAAAAAGTGTTGTCGGCTTTTTGTTATTTCACGGTGGACCACTTTTGATAAACGTTCCACTTCCTTTTTTAATTGTTCTTTGCTTTTGTTTGATCCGTAAGATGGATGAATAGCTATTTGCGCATAATCATCAAGCATCTTGATGAGGGATTGGAATTTTTTGCTTTCGATGGGTAAGTTTTTATCATTCACTCCATAATCTCCCAACAGAAAAAAATAAATGCTCTTGAATTTATACTTCTTGATCATTTCAAGTTGGAATTCGTAAGTATCGTAAGGATCTTTTTTTAAGCCAAGTAATACACGGGTACGATCCATAATTTCAGCAACATCTAATTTGATCGCAGATTTTAAATAACCCCCAACGCTCCTGGTAAAGCCTTTTTCGCGGAAAGCATAGGCGTTATCAATGTCAATAGTGGAAATGAATTCGTATTTTTTTTCGTTGAAGATCAGTGTAGGGTATTTTTTTTGAATCAGATCTCTGATCCATTGTGTCCATATGTTTACAACCGGTTTTTGCAAAAAGCCATTCGTAAAAGCGAGACTGTCTTCTGCCGAGAAACGATCGTGAACATCACGTATGTGAGGTAAATATTCTTCGTAACGGCTCACTAAATAAAAGCTTGCGGCAAACACATCAAAAGGCAGGGCCGAAGCTTTGCCGGTTGCAAAAAATACTTTATTGCTGTTGTGGTCGAAAACTGAAATGTGCTGTTCGGCAATACCTGTTTCAAATAATAAACCGCGTGAAGTAAAAAACAACTCCTCCTCCAGGGGGGCATTAGTGTAGCTTAGTTTGGGCCCTTCATGTTTTTTGAAAAACCCGGCATCGATGGTTAGTTTAAAGTCGATGCCAAGCATATTTTTAAAAATCAAATTAAAAATATACTTGTTACGTGGTGTTATTTTATGTGTGTATATAAGCAACAAAGTTCCTCCTGACCTCCCCCTAAGGAAGGAATTAAAATGTTATACTTGTTCTAATTAATGTATTTCAAAATCTCCCCGCAAATAAATTCTGCAGCTTTCCCATCGCCAAACAAATCATTAAATTTTAGATCCTCTGCAGTTAAAAAATAATTGAAAGCTTCCAGAATTTTTGTTTCATCTGCATCACCGATCCGAGCTGCACCACAATTTACTAGTTCTATCCATTCTGTTTCTGAACGCAGGATAATACAGGGTTTCTTGAAAAAGTAGGCCTCCTTTTGTACGCCTCCGGAATCAGTAATGATCATGGTTGCATTTTTTTCTAATGCGATCATTTCCAAAAACGAAACAGGTGGAATTATTTTTATGTATTCATTTGTTTTAATAGTCTTGTACAATTCACCCGAAAGATTTTTATGAAGCAATTTTGATGTGCGTGGATGGATTGGCAGTACAATTTTTGTTTTATGTTCTGTCGCGATCTTATTCAATACATTAAAAATAGCATTCAATCTCTCCGGCTCATCCGTATTGTTATTGCGATGAATGGTGGCTAAAATAAATTTGCTTTCCTGTAAATTATTATCATTTAATATCGTTGTTTTTTGCTCTGCAAGTGTTGAAAAATAAAGACTGTTGTCATACATCACATCACCTGAGTGGTACACCTTGGGGTTGTTGAACGTATAAGGGGGGGGATTATTTTCAATGAAACCTTCTTTCAATAAATTATTGTATCCTGTTCTTGTTGGTGAGAATAAAAGGGTAGAAACATGATCGCACATGATACGGTTAATTTCTTCAGGCATTGATTTATTAAAAGACCGCAAACCAGCCTCGATATGAATTATTGGAACAAGAATTTTTGATGCCGCTATAGCACCTGCTAATGTTGAATTGGTGTCACCATATAATACAATACAGTTTGGTTTTTCTTTCAGCAGGATCTCTTCAATCCCTACGATCATTGAAGCTGTCTGTTTTCCATGCTCTCCCGATCCTACATTCAGGTTATAATCAGGGTGAGGGATTTGTAATTCATCAAAAAACACCTTCGACATGTTTTCATCATAATGCTGTCCTGTATGAACGATCACTTCAAGGATCTCCTTTTGAAAATTATTCTTAATAGCACGGCTCAGGGCTGCAGCTTTAATAATTTGAGGACGAGCACCTATGATGGTTAGTATTTTGGTCTTTCCTGTAATGATCATTGAGTAGTTCTGTTTTGGGTCAACAGTTGTGAGGATATCCTGCCTTTTTAGAGGAAGTGGGCTGTTTCACCTCCCTATCTGCAATCACACTCACATTGTTTATTAATGGTAAAGATAAAATTTTATATTTTGAATTTCAAAATTTAAATTAAGGATGCGTGAAGCCCAAATCAGCTGTTTTGATTTTTATGATTGTTTTCTTTTTCCTTTTTATTAAATATTCTTTTTTTTAACATTTTTTCCATTTCAACAGCCCAAAACACAATGCTTGATAACAGTATGGTTATGCCTAATTCATAGATTGTAAGTGGTGCAGTTTTGAAAATATTATTAAAGAAGGGCGTGTAAATGATCATCAACTGAAGTGAGACTGTTAATAGCAGTGCACCCAACATTGGCTTATTCGAAAACACCCCGATTTTAAAAATAGATTCACGTTCAGAACGAACCGCCATCACATGCCCCATTTGGCTAAAGCACAGCACTGTAAAAGCCATTGTTTGCCAATGCGAATTTCCATCTTGTATTGCCCATGCCTGCATTCCAAGTGTTACTATACCCATTAAAAAACCTACCCATAAAATGTGGATGGCCATGCCTCCGGCAAAAATATTTTGCTTGGGATTTCTTGGTGGACGTTTCATAATATTTGCCTCTGAGGGTTCTGACGCAAGTGCTAGTCCGGGCAACCCATCCGTCACCAGGTTGATCCAAAGTATATGTATGGCTAACAAGGGTATTGGTAAACCGAAAAAAGGCGCTAAAAAAATTGCCCATATCTCTCCTGAGTTTCCAGTCATTATGTATTTAATGAATTTCAGTATATTATCAAATATTCTTCGTCCGTGTTTTACTGCAATTACGATAGTTGCAAAATTATCATCAAGTAAAATCATGTGGGAGGCTTCTTTAGATACTTCAGTTCCATTTATTCCCATCGCAATTCCAATGTCGGCATTTTTAAGTGCAGGCGCATCATTCACGCCATCACCGGTCATGGCAACAAATTGATTTTTGTTTTGTAAAGCGCAAACAATTTTTAATTTCTGCTCAGGACTTACCCTTGCATATACCCGAATTTTTTCGACAATTTTTTCAAAATCCTTTTCTGGTAGTTCCGCAAGTTCAGCCCCGGTTAAAGTCAAATCTTCTTCTGAGCTGATGATCCCTAATTGTTTGGCAATTGCCATCGCAGTGAGTTTGTGATCTCCTGTGATCATTACTGAAATAATTCCGGCCTGCTTGCATTCTTCTACTGCTTGTTTGGCTTCTTCTCTCGGAGGGTCTATCATTCCCGCAAAACCAATAAAAGTTAATGATGATTCTATTTCATCAGTATGCAATTCTTCAGGCAAAGCGGAGATAGTTTTCATTGCATATCCCAATACACGATACCCCTTGGTCGCCATCTCGTTTGCTTTGCTTTCCAATTCAGGGATAAGCGCCTTCTGATCATCAGTTAGTTTCTCAAATAATACATCCACCGCACCTTTTGTAATAACGATAATTTCTTTTTCCGTTTTATGAAAAGTGGTCATACATTTTCGGGTGGAATCAAAAGGTAATTCAGCAACCCTTGGAAATTTTTTTTCTAATTCAGTTTTTTCAAAATGTTTGCCGGCAGCGTATTGAACCAGAGCCACTTCTGTAGAATCACCCAGCCATTCACCATTTTTATCTTTTGAAAGGTCGTTGTTCAAAGCCATTGCATTTAACAAAGCATTGCTTTCTGAAAATGCCGAATCCGACTTTTTATCACCCGTTTCATAGATCTCCTGCACGGTCATCTTATTAAGAGTGAGCGTACCTGTTTTATCTGTGCAGATATATGTAACCGAGCCCAGCGTTTCAACGGCAGGTAGTTTGCGGATGAGCGCGTTGCTTTTTACTAACCGCTTGGCGCCAAATGCAAGGGCTATGGTTACCAATGCAGGCAATGCTTCCGGGATGGCAGCAACAGCAAGTGATATGGAAGTAAGCAGCATCGTTAAAACAGCTTCACCCCTCAACCAGCCGATAAGAAATATTACTGTGCAAATTATAAGTATAACAACTGATAATCTTTTACCAAAAGCAGCCAATCTTTTTTGAAGTGGAGTGGAAGTTTCCTCGGTTTGAATTAATTTAGCAATGTGGCCAAGCTCTGTGTTCATGCCCGTTTCAACCACGTAGGCAAGGGCGCGTCCATTTGTAATAAATGTCCCTTTGAATCCCATATTTATTCTGTCGCCCAAAGCATATTTTCCTTCCGGAAGTTCATCCGGATTTTTTTCTACATTGTGTGATTCTCCGGTAAGTGCCGATTCGTCAATTTTAAATTTATGAGTTTCAAAAAAACGTATGTCGGCAGGAATAATATCACCGGCTTCAAGCCGAACAACATCTCCGGGAACTAAATCAATGGCAGGGATTTCAATATTTTTTCCATCACGCAAAATACGGGCATGACTTGCAGCCATTTTCTTTAATGCTTCCATCGCTTTTTCCGCACGGTACTCTTGTATAAATCCAACAGCTGCATTAATAATTACAATGGCAAGAATAATTATTGCATCGGTCATATCTCCTAAAACGCCTGAAATAATAGCAGCTGCAATAAGAATGAGAATCATAAAATCAGTAAACTGATTTAGCAACTTCTGCAAAAGAGTTTTCTTCTTTTTTTCTGCAATTTTATTTTCACCGTATTCGCTGAGACGTTGTGTAGCGGTTGTGCTATCAATGCCAGATGGGCTTGTTTTTAGTTTTTTGCTGATTTCAGAAAGGGGAAGAAGATGCCAGTTCATTACGTAACAGTTTTATTTTTATAATACAACACCACCATCATTAATATATATACAAGTACAATTGCTCCTGTATCCAACGCCAGTTTCCATTTTTTTTCAGACCTGAAAACGATACCGGAAATACCTATTGCAGTGATGATAATTGTGCTTAGTACAGGGATTATGTGATTCGGATTTGTATACAGGAAGATAGGTCCTTTTGTGTATAAAATATCGTCAATCGTAAAAATACAAATATTAAAAAGATTACTGCCGAAAATATTTCCTATGGCAAGGTCAATCGTTCCCATACGAATAGCTGCAACAGAAACAACAAGTTCAGGAAGTGATGTAGAGGCGGCTATGAATAATGTGCCGAAGAAACTCTGCCCTAGTCCGCTCGCTGCGGCAAGATGTTTTCCGAAGTAAGGGAGCCCCAAAGCGGCTATTATTACAAAAGTGGCATTCACAGCATATTTGAAAACAACTTGTTTTAACGTTAAAGAATAGGATCGTTCCTTCTCTTTAGCAACCGGTTGTTTTTTTACGTATAGAAACAGCGTGCGCATTGCAATAAAATAGAGTATAAGAAAAAATATGCTGAATCCACCTATCCATGCTATTTTGCCAAAAATGCCGGGCATTAAAATCGCGAATGCAACCAGGGTTAGCATCATAATCCCGAAAGATGCAGCGATAACGTGTCCTGTTTGTGCAACAGATGTTAGCGGCTTTTTGGAATCGTAAAACAGGTCCATTACGGAGATAATCAGAATATTGAAAGCACAGCTTCCCACAATATCGCCAACAGCAAGGTTTGGTGCATCCACAATAACAATAGAACTTATTCCTGTCATTAACTCTGGCATTGATGTTATTGTAGCCATAAGAATAAGCCCCACAAACATTTTCCCCCATCCCATCATATCGGCTAGCAGATCACCATATTTTGATAAACGTGAACCACTTATAATAATTACAGACGCGCAGAGTATAAATCCAAAAAGGTCTGAATACAGGTTATTCATGAAGAGGAAATCTGAAAAATTAATGTGACAAAATTGATTTTAAAATTTTTGTCCGTTATATGCGCTTTTCGCCTGAGCGTCATTCGCCATAATAAATTCTAAAATGTTTTCTGTGTCTATTGCTCCTATCAGTCTGTTGTTTTCAACTACAGGCATTAAAGTTGATTTGTTTTCCTGCACCTGCTGATAAGCGTTTTCAAGGGGCGCATCAGCATCTAATATAATCAGGTCCTTGTTCATCACTTTATAGATTAGCTCATTTTCTCCTTGTTCAGCAAGTGCCCTTATTATTTCATCCCGGCTTAAAGTGCCTACCGAATGGGAGTTTTCGGTTACCAGGAAATTTTTAGATTGACCATCGAGAAGTGCTTTTACGGCTGTTTTGATCGGCTGACCGGCATCAATGGAATTATATTGCTTCATCATTACATCTTTGACCTTGTACCCATGAAGCAATGATTTTGTCTGTGTATATTCTGATTCAGCCTTTGCTGCTAAGAAAACAAACAGCCCGATAAAAACCAAGAATGGATTAATAAAAACTCCAAGGAAAACGAAAACTATTGCAAATATTTGTCCTATTCGTGCAGCGATATTTGTGGCTATATATCTTTCAAATTTCATGGCGAGTAGAGCCCTAAGCATTCGTCCGCCATCCATAGGGAAGGCCGGGATTAAGTTGAAAAGGGCCAGCCAGACATTTACAATAAAAAAATTAAGAAAAAAATTGCCACTGTTAATTCCGCTTGATAATTGAATGGTTAAATCTTCTGCTTCGGGTATTGTGATAAATAGTGCGGTAATAAGGGCTAAAACTAAATTAACTGCAGGTCCGGCAATGGCCACCACTAATTCTTCTTTGGGTTTTTCCGGTAAGGATTCCAATCGTGCGAGGCCACCAATAGGCAATAGTGTGATGTCTTTGGTATTAATATGATATCTTTTTGCTGCTAGCGCATGACCGAGTTCATGTAATAGAACGGTAACAAATATGCTCAATACAAAAATTATGGACCATAATATTTGTTCGAAATTCTGTCCTGCACGGTAATTACTGAAAATGATGAATGCGATTAGTAAGGTAAAGGTCCAGTGTATATATATACCGATACCCGCTACTTTTCCTATTTTAATTGAGCCTTTCATAACTTTATTCTGTTTGGATGGTTTTGTTTTTTTTTATTGCAAGCAAGGGGATCCAACCATGAAAAGCCATTTCCCGTGTTATACTTTGGCCGAATAGCTTTTCAAAGAAGGTTGGTTTGTGTGTGAACATAGCCAGCAGATCAGCTTTTGTATCTGCAGCGTATTCATCTATTGCCTCTGTTACTTGGTCATTCACAGAAATATGGAAAGATATGCGAGGATAGTTGTATTTACTTATCAGCTTGTTTTTGATCTTTAACCGGTCAATTTTCTTTTTTGAATCCGTTGAAACAACATGTAATATATGGATTGAGGCGTTAAATAATTTCGCAAATTGAATAAGGTTTTTAACCTCAAGGGATATTGCATGCATATCCGAAGGGTATACAATGCTTTTAATTGCGTTAAACCGCGCATGTTCAGGAATAGTGATAACAGGAATGCGGCTACTACCCATAACGGCTACCGCAGTACTTCCTATTAACATTTTTTTTAATCCGCTTGAGCCTTTCATTCCCATAATGATCAGGTCTATAGTGTTATGCTGTGCAAATGTTTTTATAACATCTTCTACAGGGTAACCTAATGCAATATGATGACTTACATTTATTTTATTTCCGGCTTCGCTTTTGATCTCATTAATAAGCTGAGTGAAATCCTGTTTAGCGTTATCAGCCATCGCATCGAGGATCTGGCGTGTTTTTAATGTTGCTTGTGCACGTGGCGGGGCATCAATATATACCACATGAAGGAGAATAAGCTCCGCATTCAGTTTCTTTGCTAATTTACCGGCATACCGAACTGCAATGTTAGATAATTTTGAAAAATCCGTTGGCGAAAGTATTTTCATGGTTCAATATATTCATCGTGTAACAGGTGCTTTGTCCTGCATGCTTTCAACACACAAAGAAAAGCAGAGAAAGGAAATTAGCAGATGATTTTAGTCACAGAAAGCATTGTCTTTTATCATTGTCCCCGGTGGGAAGAAGAAAAAAGTTTTTCAAAAAAGTGTTTCTGTTATTGAAAATTTCAACGTAGTTTTTTTTAATTCTTCGATACACTTAATATGTGGTTCCAATAAAAAAATATGTAAACTTGTATCAGAAATTTTGGCTTTCGTTGATAAAACAAAACAATCAATTCATGTTATTTTACAGCATCAATAAACAATCACCTCCTGTAACTTTTAAAGAAGCAGCAATAACAGGGCAGGCACCTGATAAAGGATTATACTTTCCGGAACAGATACCTGTGCTTTCTGCAGATTTTTTTAAAAGATTGAATTCTAAAACAAAAGGAGAAATTGCTTTCGAAGTGATCAGGCCTTATATCGGAAATACAATACCCGAAGAGGATCTATATACGATCTGCGAAGAGACCGTAAATTTTGATTTCCCATTAAAAAAAATTACAGAAAGTATTTATTCACTTGAGCTTTTTCATGGGCCTACATTAGCGTTTAAGGATGTTGGCGCACGATTTATGAGTCGTTGTTTGAGTCATTTTTCTGAAGGAAATGATAAAAAAATAACCGTATTGGTGGCTACTTCCGGAGATACGGGGAGTGCAGTCGCAAATGGTTTTTTAGATGTAAAAGGGGTAGATGTTGTAATTCTTTATCCATCGGGAAAAGTAAGTAAGATACAGGAATTGCAATTAACAACGCTCGGGAAAAATATTACTGCACTTGAGGTTCAGGGGACGTTTGATGATTGCCAAAGTATGGTAAAACAAGCCTTTTCGGATGAATCGTTGAACAAACATCTTTCTCTTACTTCTGCCAATTCTATAAATGTTGCACGTTGGCTGCCCCAACAGTTTTATTATTTTTATGCATTACAGCAGTGGCAACACGAATCACCTCCTGTGATAAGCGTTCCCAGTGGTAATTTCGGAAATATTTGCGCGGGCTTACTTGCTTATTTTTCCGGGGCACCGATCAAACATTTTATTGCCGCCTGCAATAGTAATGATGTGTTTTCTAATTATATTATCAATAAAACGTTTATTCCGAAAACTGCGGTTGCCACTATTTCTAATGCAATGGATGTTGGTAATCCAAGTAATTTTGTTCGGTTATTGGAATTGTTTGCTCACAATCATAAACATGTAAAAGAGATGATAAGCAATTGTTGTGTAAGCGATACAGCAAGTGCAGAAACGATTTTGGAAGTATATAAAAAATATAGTTATCTTTTAGAGCCTCATGGAGCTGTTGCTTATAAAGGACTTCAGGATTATTTAGGACAACACCCCAATCAAAAAGGTCTTATTCTTGAAACAGCACATCCGGTTAAGTTTGATGATGTAGTACAAAATATTATTATAGATACAATAGCGATACCGGCTTCGGTACAACATCTTTTTAAGTTAAAAAAAGAAAGCACTATTATAAAGCCCGAATTTAAAGAATTGAAAGATTTTTTATTGTCACGCAATTAAGTAATATCAAGCGCGATTAGAAAAATAGCATTCCGGTTTACCTGGTATTAGTTTGTTTTAGGGTTTATTTATTTGGCTCACTACTTCTGCCTTTTCAATGTAGCCCATGTTTTCCCAGGTACGAATTCCATTTTTATAGAGTTGTAAAGTCGGCAATGCATCAATGTTTAATTCTTGGCATAGCTCGGGGTTTTCATCTGCATTGATTCGGACCACTTTAACTGTTGCTGACATGTCGTTTGAAATTTCATCCAAATAAGGTTTCATTTTTTTGCAGGGTCCACACCAGTCTGCATAAAAATCTATCAGAACAGTCTTGTGAGATTTGGATAGTTCTTCAAATTGCTGTTTGTTTAGACCCGTTGAAGGACTTGTGTTGTCAGCGCTTTCAGGGAGGTTGGCTGCTCTCCATTTCATTATTCCACCCTTTAGTTCATACACTTCTTTAAATCCTTCAGAACGCATTTTTTTTGCTGCTGAAGAACTTCTTCCACCACTTAAACAATAAACAAAAACAGGTTTCGATTTATCAAGAGTTGCGATCTGTTGGTCAAAATCATTTCCATTCCAGTCAATGTTTTTTGCGTTTGGCAAATGTCCTTTTTCAAATTCTCCGGGTGTTCGTGCATCTATTATGGGCGCAGATGGTAGCTCTTTAATTTTTTCTGCAAATTCTGTTGGAGATAGATCTGTTTTGGTAGTGCCTGTTTGTCCATTGGAGCAACTGTTAAATAAAGCTGCTGATACAATAAGTAAAGAGTAAAAAAATTTCATAACGTTATATTGTTTTAGTGATTTTTATTTGCAGGTAGTTTTGTTTTTATCATACTTAATAAAAAAGTTCAACCAAAGTAAACGGGAAATACGAAAGGTTAGCGGCATAAATAGAATTATTGTGCTGATCACAAAAGTTAAGTATTGCCATGTTTCAGATTTTAAAAGGAAAGAATCGGCAGCCCATGTAAGAACAAACCAACCAACCATTAAGGCATAACTTACATACATTGCCCCCTGAAAAAATCCGGGTTCTTTTTCATAGGTTACTCCACAACAGGCACATGAAGTATGCATTTTGTCGAACTTTTTTAAATTATAGGCATTGTTTGTCAGGAACACATTTGTCTGATGACATTGCGGACATTTATTCCAAAGGGTAGAATATAAAATATTCTTAAGCAACATTCGAAAAAGATTGAATGATGTTTTTTAATTGTTCCGCTTGAACCACTCCTGATTGCCTCCATTTTATTTCTCCATTCTTGAATAGGATGAGTGTTGGCACTCCTTGAATTTGGTAAGCACTTGATACTTTTGGATTTTTGTCCACGTCAATTTTTAAAATGATTGCTTTGTTGCCAATGAGCGTTTTTAATTGTTCCAGAATTGGTTTCATCATTTTGCAGGGACCGCACCATTCGGCAGAAAAATCAACCAAAGTAGGGGTATCGCTTTTTATTATTTCAGAAAATGTTGCTGCCATTTTTTTAATTTTTAATTATTACTAATTATACTTTTGTTTTTATTTCTTCGAACTTAACATCTTCAATATTGTCGGGATCGTTTTTGGGAGTGGGCACTGTGCAACCATTACTTCCGCAGCAGCCGGTGTTTGTGACCGCCTGAAATAAAAAGAACGCTGCTATAAAGCCTGCGAGTGTGTCATGAGTTTGTATTGCTTGTATGGCAATAAATACACCCAATCCTAACCGAAGCCACCGCATAAAATTCCAACCGGTAAAAAGAGTTTGTTTTATCATCTTAATTTGTTTTGCAGGCTACCCCAACTGCCACCATTGTATACCTGAGTATAGCCATTTGATTTTAGAATACTTTTTGCTGATGCGCTTCGCATACCCGATGCGCAAACGGTAATGATGGGTTTGTTTTTGTCTTTCAGTTTGCTTAAGTTTTTATTCAACTGGTCCACCGGAATATTAATTGATCCTTTTACATGCCCGCCTGAATATTCACCACTACTGCGAACATCCAAAATGATGGCTCCTTTTTTTACTAGTTCTGCATAGTCCACTTTGGGACCGATTCCAAATATTTTTTTTATTGTGTTTAACATTTTATTAAAGTGTTTGTGGTTGATACTGATTTACGTCTTGCCAAGAGCCGCCATTGTAACATTCAATGCCTTGTTGTATAAGATAGCGGTGCGCTTGTCCGCTTCGGTTACCGGAGGCACAACACAGAACTAAAGGGGTTTTTAGGTTTTTTATTTCTTCTATCCGTTGCGGAATTTCCTGCAATGGAATATTGATGGAGCCTGCAACATGTCCACCGCTGAATTCTTCTGCTGAACGCACATCTACGATGGTGCCTTGTTTTTCTTTAATGATTTTTTCGATATTCATTTCTATCCTTTTAAATAGTATTAATTTTTCCGATCATACAGCTGGTATAACTTTTCAATTGTAATAGTAAACCATTTTTTTCAGTTGCCTCGGGGTAACCAAGTGAATGAAGTTTGTTTATTATGGTGTCTCTGGAAACATTTTCATGTGATAATGTGATGGTATCTTTTTCAATTGCAACTTCTACACTTTTTATACCTTCGATCTTTAACAATTCTTTTTTAATTGTTGAAGCACAACCGTTGCATTTTAAATTGGCAACAGTGATTTCGTCTGTTTTCATTTTTCTTCTGTTTTAGTTTTTTCTTTTTTAAATAAATTTAATAATAGCCCACCCATCATCGCGCCATATAATGTACTGTTCAAAGGCTTTGATGTGATGGCGCAGGTGCCGCTTGCACAGCCAACATAATAGTAGTAGAGGTAGCCGGCAATAGCTCCAATAACGATTCCTATTAGTGTGAGTTTATGATTATTTATGAAGTTCATGTTTGAATTTTTTTACGTCTTCGCCCAGGTCAAATACTTGTGCTTTTTCTTTTAATTTAGATTGGATAATGCTGCTCCCTGCTGCGCTTCGGTAACCTGCAGCACAATGAACCACTATTGGTTTGTTTACCGGTATTTCATTGGTGCGCTCCCTAAGTTCATGCAAAGGTATGTGAATTGAATTTGCAAAGATCTCCTGTGTTTTTACTTCCGAATCGTTGCGGACATCAATGATGGTAAATGCTTCCTCGTTGCTTAATAATTGACTGCTGTCAAACTTTGGCATTTCAATGGTTCCGTAATTTGAAACAAAAGCCATTTCAATTTGTTTTTCGTAACCAATTTTTGCGCAGCGTTCAATCAGTTGATTTAAAACATCTTCATTTTCAGCAGCCAGATAAAATTTTTCATTCGGATTTACGATGCTGCCCAACCAGGTTTCAAATTTTGTATCATTCATCAGGTTGATCGCATTTTTCAAATGCGCTTTTTTGAATTGTTCCTGAGGTCTTGTGTCAACTATTATAATTTCGGGATCAAGTGAATTTGCACAACCTTTACAGGTAACCGGTTCTCTTTTCTCTACTTTTGAAATGCTTGTTTGAAATGCTTCTGCACCTTTTTTATTCACTGCAACATCAAACGGAAAGTACTTTGGAATAAAAGGTTGATCCGCCAATAGTTCTTTTACAAAATCCGTTTCACTTTTATTTTGCAAGCACCAATTACCAATTTTTTCTGCACCAATAGTACTGCTGCTTTGATCATTCAAACCTTTTCCACATAAGCTGCCGGCACCATGTGCAGGATATAAAAGCACATCATCGGGCAAGGTCATTAATTTAGTGCGGAGTGAATGATACATCTGCTTTGCCAGATCAGCGCGCGCTGCTGTAATTGCACCGGCTTGTTCTCTCAGGTCAGGCCTTCCACAATCACCAATAAATAATGTGTCACCGGTGAAGACTGCTTTTTCTTTTCCATTTTCATCAATAGCAACAATACTTATACTATCAGGAGAATGCCCTGGCGTATTTAATGATCTTAATGTGATTTTGCCTAAATCAATTGTATCTCCTTCATCAAAAGTTTTATGAGGATATTCGGCTCCTAATAATATGCTTGAGTATATAGTTGCACCGGTTGTTTCGTGTATTTCCAAATGACTGCTCACAAAATCGGCATGAGGATGTGTTTCAATCACTGCTGTAATTTTAGCATTTTGTTGTTTTGCAAAATCATAATAGGCTTGAGGATTTCTTGCGGGATCTATTAGAGCGATTTCTCCATTGCTTACAATGGCATAAGAGTAATGAGCTAAATTTTTATCCTCAAATTGTTTGATTTCCATTTTGTTTGTTTTTTAAATTTAGTATTACAAAGGTAGTGGGGTAGATTTTGCTGTACAGTGACTTTTGTTACATAGTTGAAATTATTTTCAAAATTTGTCGAAAAATACATTTGACGACAATAACCAATCACATCAAATAACAATGGGTTTCGATAAAAAAAATTTGAATTAAAGATTTTCTATCACTTTGTTAAGCTTTTCTCTTACCTGCAAAGCTATATGGCCAAGCGAATCATTTTTTACTGCCATCATCGAAGCAACAGGGTCAACAGCAGTAACTTCTACTTTTCCGTTCTCATGCTCCTGTACAATTACATTACAAGGAAGCATCGTGCCTATTTTGTCTTCTTTAAGTATTGCTTCATGAGCAAAATGTGGATTGCAAGCGCCAAGGATTCGGTATTTTTTAAAATCAATGTCGAGTTTCTTTTTAAATGTTTCTTTCACATCAATTTCGGTGAGTACACCGAAACCTTCTTTTTTTAGTTCTTCAGCAACTCTCGTAATTGCTGTGTCAAAATCATAATTGACGATCTTTGAAAAATAATAACTCATTTTAATAGTGATTTGTATGGTTAATAATTTATATAACAAAAGTCAAACAATAAAATGTATTTAACTGTGACTTATGTCACCTATTAACATTTTATTTTGAACAAAAATTTTATACTCACAAATCATAATAACCTGAATAATTGTGATTCCCGAATTTATATCAATGATCAAAGGTGAGTTTTAAAAAAAATGAAAGTATTACGGAATTTCAGGAAAGACTTACATCATTCACATGTTCTGAAAAATGATTGTTCTTTTGCATAAATTGATTCCTGAAAAAGAGGTTTTATTGAAGGTAGTAGGATTGAGACAGTATTGGAAGTTTGCTGTCTTTTTCGAAATTAAAAACCCCTTCCCATCTCCATATCTGGAGAAGGAAAGGGGCTGATAAGAAAGGTGTACGTCCAATGAATTTTAATTTAGTATTCTTTGAAAAACATACCTTTTAATTTTAACACAAAAAATTCTGAAACATTTTTACCAGATTCAGTATTGTTATTTATGATTTACCTATGGAGTATTGCCTTTTTTAGATTCCATCAGTGAACTCATGGCCATCATCTCTTTCATGGTACGTTGCATACCATCGCTTGATCCATCTAAGAAAATAACATTTCCTTTTCCGTATTCAGCAAAGTTTTTAATAGCTTCTGTCCACATCGAAAATAAAATTACAGAAGTATCTAAATTAGCTTGTTCCATCTCTTTAGCCGCTTCACTCATACCTTTGGCCACTTCTTGTCTGAAAAGCGCAACACCTTGTCCGCGTAGTTGTGCCGCTTCTTTTTCTGCGGTTGCAGCAATCCTGGTAGCATTACCATCAGCCTCAGCCGATTTAGTTTTTGTGATAAGTAAAGCCTGCCCTTCATTTTCGGCAGCAGCTTTCAAATTGTTTGAGGCAACTACTTTCGACATGGATAAAATAATTGCTTCATCAAAAGTGATGTCGTTCAATTGAAGATCCTGTAAGTGAAAGCCCCACTCCTCCAGTATTTTATCAATTTGTTCTTTTACATGCTCAGTTATGTCTTTTCTTAATCCCAATACTTCAGCTTGCTTTTTTATTGCAACAAAACCACGGATGGAGCCTTCTATTGTGCGGATAAGCGCTTGCATAAAACTCCGCTCATCAATGAATTTGAAAGCTACATTCTTAATGGTATTTTCTTGTTGGTCGAGTACTGAATAAAGCAACATCGCTTTAAAATAAACATTCGCCTGGTCAATTGTAATGGCTTGAAATTCAAGCTCTACGGAGCGGTTTTGAATAGAGATACGCTTGTGTATCACTTCAATAAATGGGATCTTCATGTTTAAGCCCGGACCCATGATCCTGCGGAATTTACCAAATATAGTAACAACGCCAATAGTACCTTGGGCAACAGTTACAAAGGAAAGAAACAGGATAAGCAAAACAAATACGCTTATAATAATAGGAATAGTTGGGATCATGTTTTTTAGGGTTTAATTAGTTTAATACAAATGTATTATAAATAAAATACCTGGAAACATGTTCTTCTTTTTATAAGAAAATACGAATTATCGGCTTTTGATATAAAATTTTGCTTATCTTTGCAGCGCTTTTAAAAGCAAAATGGTTGCGTAGCTCAATTGAATAGAGCGTCTGACTACGGATCAGAAGGCTAGGGGTTTGAATCCCTTCGCGACCACTAAAATACTAACGTTGGAGAAACTTTACGTTAGTAAACTTAGTAAAATCAGGGGTTTTGGAAATCCCCTGATTTTACAAAGGTTGTAAAACATCTAAAATCAGCGAAATTGGTTCACAAATAGTTCACAAAAACTATGAAACCAATTTCAAACAACACAGCTCACCTGACCCTTCGCAAAGATGCTATGCGCAAGGA
The DNA here is from genome assembly GCA_030654175.1 of Bacteroidia bacterium. GTDB lineage: Bacteria > Bacteroidota > Bacteroidia > 2-12-FULL-35-15 > 2-12-FULL-35-15 > 2-12-FULL-35-15. Next base: position 602,600 of record JAURXZ010000030.1, on the reverse strand, counting down.
TAGTACCCGCGTTATATTACTTCGTTTAAAAATTGCAGGGCGCAAAAAGGATATTTCATTGGCTGAATATTGTCCACAATTATTTTGGGATGCCGCCAAAGAACAGGTAAAACGTAGTTACCCCGATTCCGATAAGATTAACCAGGTAATAGGTAATAAGAAACTCCTTGCTGATACTATAATCCTAAGATTCAAAAACAGTAATCAGTTACTTACGCTTGGAGATTTTGAGCATGAGTTTGGATATGAAAAAACGGCAAGCTTCATTGATTTTGTAGAAAATGAAATTAAAGAGGAAAAACTTATCCGAAATAAAAGCGAAGGCACTATAATCGGTTATGGTAAAGACTTATCCAAACTAAAGCGCTATAAGCCTTCTATTTTGTTCAGTGATATTACCCTTCGGTTTTTAGACGATTACGAAAAATATATGCGGAACGACCTTGGTAACATGGTAAATACAATACACCGTTCCCTGAAATTTATAAGAACCTTTATAAACAGGGCTAGAAAACAGGGATTAATTGATAAATACCCTTTCAGTTTGAAGCGTTTAAAGACCGAAAACACTCAAAGAGAATATTTGCTTGAAAAAGAAATAGATAATCTTACTACCTATTATTATAATCTCCGGGATCAGGACGAACCCAAAAAGACACTCAGGGCATTTTTATTTTGTTGCTATACCGGAATACGCTTTACGGATGCCAAATTACTGCGATATAAAGACATCGACAATGGTTTTTTATCAATAAGGATGCACAAAACAAAAGAAGTAATTACAATGAAATTACCGGATAAGGCTAAAGCGTTTTTACAGCCGGATTCAGCTTTACAGGGTATTGCTCCACACCCTGAACAAACAGTGTTTAAAATGCCTTGCAACCAGGTTGTAAACCGTAATTTAAAAAGGAGTTGCATTAAGGCAGGAATAAATAAGAAAATGACCTTTCATTGTTCCCGGCACACCTTTGGCACATTAGCACTTACGCTTAATGTACCGTTTGAAACGGTTTCAAAGCTATTAGGACATAAAGATTTAAAACAGACAAGTATTTACGCTAGAATTATTGATACAAAGGTTAATAGGGATGCGGATATGTTTAATATAGCCCTTAATATTGTAAAAGAGCCTTTGAAAATGGTTTCAACCACAATTTGCCAAAGTAATGCAAATGGCTTTCAAATTAAGCGTTGTTGACGTTGTTGGTATGAATTTTTCTTTGTAATTTTTCTTTGCAAAAGTTTGGTAGGCAGTGGTTATCAATAAAATTAATGCCGATATACGTTTCATTAATTCCTTTTGTTCTTTTCTGAACTATTTCGATTTTTTGTTCTCAATTTTTATAATCCTTTCCTGGATTTCTTTTACAATAATATTTCTCATCTTTTCATCAGTGATAAAATTAATTGGTGTTTCAACTATCCAAGCAAGATCCCCAATGCTTTTTCTAAATTGTTCTAAAATTTCTTTTTTTGTATTTGCTTTTACATTCTTAAATTCAAGGTCTAATAAAGACAAAACAGCATCAAACAACCTTTGATCTTCGTATCTTCTTCTTTCATTTATAATAAGATTTTTATCCCGAAGCATTTCTTCAAGCTCTTCAATTCTCTTGTTTCTCCATTCAATTTCATCATTTTTTGCTTGCACTTTACCATCAATAAAATACGTTGATGGTAACTCCAAAGCCTTTGTTATTTCAAGCATCTGGCTTACTTTTATGTTTTCAGCATTAAGCAATCTGTTTAAATTTTGCTGGGTAATACCTGTCTTATCCGCCAATTCAGATTGGGAAATTCTTTCCTTTTTTAAATATTCTAAAATTTTTTTATTCACATCCATAACCCTATATTTTACAGTAAAAAACCACTTATTAACAATAATTAATTGAGTTTGTTTAATTTATTGTTGTTTATTAACAATTAATAATTGTATCATTGTTGAATATTAACCAACATACAACATTACTAACTATATAAAACAATGAAAAAAGAAACAAATGTAGAAAAAAAAGAGCTAACCAAAAGAGATGAAATCCTTTTAGATGAATTGGGCTTAATGACCAAAAATGAAGTGGCCGAACTATTACAGGTTCACACTTCATCAATTGATAGATATGTGAGAGAGGGGAAGCTACCAGTAAAAAAGATAGGCACATCAAAACAATGTAAGTGCTATTATAAAAAGCAAGATGTCATAACTCTTTTAGGGCTAAATGAAAAACAATAAGAGTAAAACCATTCATAAACTAAACAGCTATGGCAATAGAAACGGAAATCCAAGACCTTAAAAATAAGTTTGAAGTATTGGAAAATAAATTTAACGGCATTATTGAGCAACAAAAACAAAGCCAGGTAGAAAAACTACTAACGGTTAAACAAGTTGCCACAATGCTAAAATTAACCGCCCAGGGAGTCAATTACCATATTAGAAAAGGTACACTGAAAGCAATAGGTAAAAGATGTAAAAAAATTACGGAAGCGGAAGTCCTACGCTATAAGAAGGACAATAATTGTTAAACCAAAAATCATATTTCGCTGATTTAAAAAAAAATTCCAAATGAGTAGAAGCCAATATAAACAGACAAAATTTACTGAAAATACAGAATATGAATTAACGTATTTTTTAGTTTCGGAATGTATTTATTTCGACAATGAAAACCTTATGAAATATAGTGCATACCTAAAAGAATTGAGTGAAGCAATAGAAGATTTGAAAGACAATTCAAATAATGATAGAGTAAAAGCACTTGAAAAACTTCAATCTAATTCAAGTGAAATAATTCAAAATTTAATGGGAAATATAAAAAATAGCAATAAAAAAACCCTCTAGAGCTTGGCGGCACACAGAGGGCTTAATTAAACCTTAAATACATAAAGTTATGATAACAGAAACAAAAATACAAAGTTTTTTGCCCAGTATCAGTAATGATATAAAAAAAATTAGTCCATCCCGGGCAAAGGCTCGTATTCTTCTATTTCTTTCAACAAAAAAAATGAATCGAAAGGACAAATCACCTGTGGTTTGTAGGATCACATTGGCAGGTAAAAGAGTGGAGTTAAGCACCGGTATTTCCCTTACGAGAAAAGAATGGGATTCGGGACGTATTAACATGGAAAATAAGGCCGATACCGAAAGTTATCGAACCCAATTAGGTCTGATGAAAACTAGAATTTTACAGATTGAAACCGACCTTGTTTTACAGGGGAAAGGGCTTTCTTCAAACGCCATTAAAAAACAATTATTTTCTGCTGTTCCTGTTTTTCCATCCTTTATGGAATGTTTTAGCAAATTCTTAGAGAGGCAGGAAAGCTTAATAGATATTGATTTCGGGCAACGAACATATAATTCAAAAGTTGCTCATTGTAAACTCTTCCGTGATTTTTTAAAAATCAAGTATCAACGGTTAGATATTGAAATTACTGACATGAGAGAAAAAATAGTTGATGAATTTTATGTGTATTGTAAAACCACAAAAAAGTTTAGTAATAATTATTTTTGCAAGATCCTTTTTCTTTACAAATCAGTACTGAACTATGCAGTAACTCAGGAATATATCCACACAAATTTTTTAGCGGGTTACAAAGTAAAAAAGGATAAGAATAAAGAAATAAAATCACTTTCAATAAATGAAGTGAAAATACTACAAGAAAAAAATTTCGCTTCTGTTCCACTTCAAAAAACAAAGGATTGCTTTTTATTTCAGTGTTATACAGGATTAGCTTACGTTGATTTGTATAACTTAAAAAGAGAGCATATTCATCTTGATACCGGAGGCAAATACTGGATATTGATTAATAGGCAAAAATCATCTATTAAGGCTACAATACCAATTTTGCCTGAAGCAATGGAAATATTAAATAGATATTCAAATATCAATGACTTGGATATAGAGGTTAAAAATAATGGAGTCTTACCAGTTTATTCAAACCAAATAATGAACCGTTTTTTAAAAGAAATAGCATTGCTTACCGGAATTGATGCTAAACTAATGAGCACACATACGGCTAGAAAGACGTTCGGTACGTCAATTTTGAATCAAAGTACAATATCAATAGAAACGGTTGCCGCTATGCTAGGACATTCAAAAACTTCAACAACACAAAAGTATTATGCTAAAGTTCAACAACACAAAATAGCAAGGGAAATGGAGGGATTTAATTATTTAAAACTAGACTAAAAAATTATCACTTAGCCAGGTGCGAGCAAATGTGAAAATTGATTAATAAGCCAAAGACAATTTGCAGGTTAATTGTCTTTGGTTCACTTAAAAACATTAAAGCCATGAAAAATACGCCAAAATTAATATTACATGAAAAAAGCAGGTTGATCGCTATTGAAAAACTACTAAGTATTGATGATCCTAAAACAATAATAAATAATTTAGAAACAATGTATTTGGGCTATGTTGGGAGCCAATTATCGGAAGATATGAGTTGTCGACATAATGAAACAATTGCGTTGTTGTACCTAAACATGAATAGATTTTTTCAAAGCATTAGCCAGGACAATTTTAAGGATCAGGAATTTATTAAAGAGTATCAGAGAATGTACTATTTCATTGTTCTTTCCGGTATGGCGGATAAATACAAGCTATTTGAAACACAATACAATTCAATTGATATAGAAGATTACGAGGATAAATTAAAATCAATTCATTTACAAGCAAAGCACTTTATAATTCATATAAACTAACAAACAGCCCCTTAATTTGGGGCTTATTTTTTAAAAAAAACCATGGCGCAAATTAAAAGTAAACCTCAGTTTGAAAAACACCCAAAACCAAAAGGGACGTGTCCTAAATGTAAAAAGCCAAAAGTTTTTAGGTATTATCAGAATTTTAGTGATAGGGATTTCGGTATTTGCGACCGCAAAAACGAATGTGGGGTACATATACAACCAACAGACAAAGACATTCCGCAAATCAAAGAATTTGTTGATACAATAGAAAAAATTAAGATTGTTTACCTTTCCGAACCTTTCTATAATAAGACAATTGAAAATCAAACATCAAATTTTCATAAGTTTTGCATTGAAACATTGAAGCTTACACCGGAGCATTTAAAGCAATGGAATTGCGGAACGATTGAAGACAAAACAGCATTTGTATATCAAAATTTGAATAAACAAAATGTAAATATTCAACATATTGAATACGATGAAAATTGTAAACGAAGCCATGTAAATAAACCTTATGCATTGACTGCTAAAAAAGGCACTAAATACAGCCTTTGTTTGTTTGGCGAACACTTGCTTACAAATAAGATAGTTTGTTTAGTAGAGAGCGAAAAAACAGCCATTATATCTAGTTTCTTTTATCCTCAATTTGATTGGATTGCAACCGGAGGATCAAATAAATTAACCAATGAAAAAATAGGCGTTTTGTTTGGACGTGAAATTTATTATCTGAATGATGCAGATGATGCAGGGAGGAATAGTTCAACTTTAAAAAAACTACATGAGTTTGAACAGAATTATACCGTTGTTGATATGTTCCCAGACCGCAATAATAAGGATGATTTAGCAGATGAGATTATTAAAGGACTGCAACCGGAAATAAAACCAAGCGAAAAAGCTGAAGTACAGTTAAAAACAAAAAATGAACCTAATAAAAGAGAAATTGAATCTGAAAGTCTTGATAAATATGGGTTTTTCATGCGGGATAATCAATATTATGTTCAACAAACATTTGGTAAGGTAACAAGGGAGATCCGTATATCAAATTTTATTATGAAAATGCTTTATACTTTCAAGGATGGAAGTAACAACGCTCCGCATCTTTTTGAGTTGCTTGGTGAAGATGGAAGCACACAACTATTAGAAATTACTAGTAAGGATCTTTTAAATTTATCAAGTTATTGTTCCGCAATACTTTCTTTGGGAGGCTATAATTTTAACGGTGCTTCATATATATTAAAAAACATAGTTGAGAGCATTTATAAATCATCTAAAGAGGCTAAATACATTAATACTTTAGGACAATATAACACACAAGATTTTTATGTGTTTTACAATGGTGTATTAAAGTGTAATGGAGAGTACCTGTTATGCAATGAACATGGAGTTGTTGATATTGATAACAAGTATTATTATATCCCTAGTGGACGAATTTTAACTTCCGATGATGACGAAAATAGCCTTATTTCAGAAGAGAGTAAATTTAAGTTTGCACCAGGTACTTTAACACTCAAAGAATTTGCGGAAAAAATATATAAAATATACGATATGGATGGATTAATAGGGCTATGCTATACAATTGCCACAATCCATAGGGATATTATTTTCAAAGAAACTTCGGCCTTTCCATTTTTGTTTTTATATGGTCCTAAAGGAACTGGAAAAACAACTTTTGTAAACTTTTTTATGAATTTTTTTGGAAGTCCTCAAGCTGAATTAACAAGTGGAAGCACGCAAAAAGCAATAGAGAGAAAGTTTGCACAGATAAACAATAATATCGTTTACATAAAAGAGTTTTCAAGTGTCTTTGAAGAAAAATTAACGGATATTTTAAAAAGTGCTTATGATGGTGTTGGCTATTCAAGGGCTCAGGTATCACAAAACAACAAAACAAATACTACACAGGTGAAATCCGGTATGCTTGTGGATGGTAATTATTTTCCTACTGGTGATGATGCTTTATTCTCAAGATTAATTTTTATGGCTTGGAATCCTAAATTTACAAGCATAACCAAAGAGAAAATCCAAGAATTACAAGATGAATTGCAAAAAGGTAATAGCGTAATTTTTAATGATATTTATACACAAAGAATAAAATATAAAGATGAATTTAGTAACATTTATAGAGAGGTATTGAAGGAAATAAAAAATATTGCATCAAAAAAAAGAGTTGTTTTGACTGAAAGGGAAGCGAGCCACATTTCAATTATACTTTGCTCATTTAAAATGTCACTTAGTTTATTACTTGACGAAAAATTTTACACTTTACTTCTTGAAAGATTAATAGAAACAACACAAAATCAAAGTAAGATAAACGCCAGTATTGATGTTGTAAATGTGTTTTTTGAGACCATCCAAACACTATATGAGAAAAACACTATTAATGATTGTTTTCACTTCATACGAGAGCCTCAGGATAATTACGATTTTCTATATATAAATTTTTCCCATTGTCAGGAGGCTTTTAACCGTTATCGAAAAGATACGGCAGTAAAGAAAAATATTGAAAGGGGGGAATTAAAACAAAAGCTTCAATTTGCTGTTTCTACTAATTATCCGTATAAAAAAATAGGAGAGGTTTTTATCCAAAAAAAATTCAATTCTGTAAATTGTTGGGCTTTTGTTTTTGAAGTAAAAACAGATACATTTGAAATTATAATATAATATTACTACTTTACTACTATTCTAATCAATCAGTTCAATATCAACAAAATAAAGGTAGTGACTGGTAGTAAAAAGGGCTATTTAGTAGTAAAAAGGCGTAATAAGTAGTAAAATAAAAGTAGTAAAGTAGTAACTGGTAGTAATTGATTGCTACCATATTTCATTAGTCTTGCAAAGGATACAGCGATAGTAGTAAAGTAGTGAAAAAAAACACATGTTTCCACAAACCAATTTTTTACCCATTTTTCGATTTTAAACAAAGCAGATAATAATAGAAAAAAGGGAAAATATTCGTGCTTTTGAACTTTAAAAAATAAAATAAAATTAATGTGTTGATACTGATTTTGTTAAATGTGTTTGTGGAGAATTAAAATAGTACTTAAAAAGTGCTGGGATAAGATTTATATTTTTGTGCTATAATTTAACAAAACAAAATAAAAACATGGGAACATTATTTGACCAAGATGCAAGAAAATCGCTTCACATCGAAGACAAAGCGATCATCAGCGAAATTGAAATTTTAAAGAAAATTGCCTCTAAGACTAAATTGTCTATCGACCAGGTAATTAAAATTTCCGAAATAAAACAGTTGGAACGTAAAAACAATCTCTATGTTTCTAATGGCGACATTCATGATGAGCAAATGTCTGGAATTGGCCTTTTGTTAGACAAAATTGATTCGAGCCTTGGAAGACTTGCTATTGCTGTTGAAAATCACGGATCATAACATACCTTTCTTTTTGATCGTTCGATCAGCAACAACACTTTTCGTTGTATGGATGAAAATTCAATACAAATTTGTTTTGAAATGGAGGTTAACACTCCCAAATTTTACCGGAACACCCCACTAAATTACCTTAAAAAAGCCTATGTTAAATTTGCGTTGTTGGTTGGAACTCCTTTGTTTTATAGTGTGTTTGAGTCGAATAAACAATAATTGTTGAAGCTTCAACGACTTTTGTTTTTACTTCAACTGGTTATGTTGTTGAAGAATCAAAACGAATTCTTAGCCTTCAACAACTTTTGTTGTTGATGAATAAAAACTAACTCTACTGAACTATTATTTTTATATCTTTAGCGTATAAATAATAGTACCCAGTTCACAATTAGTTCACAATTTCGCTGATGTATTTATTAAACACCCTTTATATATGGGGTTTGGTGGAGGGGTTCGGTATCCCTTCGCGACCACTACAAACAGTAAAAACCCCGCTATCATTTAGATAGCGGGGTTTTTTATTTTATCGGGGATATAACTTGGGCCGTTTTAGGCTAGTTTCAATAAAATCAATAGTTTGAAGGATGTTATTGGAACAAATGAATATTAAAAATAAATTTGATATTCCAAATTGGACTATCAAGAAAAGGAAATATATTAGATTTGGTAACGAAAAGTTTAAGTTGCCAAATCGCCACCTTAAAGAATTAATTAATGTTTGAGGTCGCAAATTGCGACCTCAAAATAACAATCAAAAACAATGGCTAAAAAACACACAGCACTTTCAATTCCTGATGAACTAATAATGAATCAGATTTATTATCTTAGAGGGCAAAAAGTGATGATAGACAGAGACTTGGCAAATCTTTATGGCGTTGAAACCAAACAATTAAAAAGACAAGTTATTAGAAACATAGAACGATTTCCAGAAGATTTTATGTTTGAAATGAATAAAGATGAATTTGAAAATTGGAGGAGCCAATTTGGCACCTCCAATTCTGATAAGATGGGTTTACGTTATGCCCCATTTTGTTTTACAGAGCAAGGAGTGGCGATGTTGTCAAGTGTCTTAAATAGCCCGCAAGCCATATCTGTAAATATCCAAATCATTCGAATCTTCACTCGCATCCGTCAAATGCTATTGGATAATACCGAGTTACGTTTAGCTATTGAAAAGCTCGTAACAAAAACTGATAATAATACCAAGAACATTGAATTAGTATTTCAATATTTGGATGAATTATTAGAAAAAAAAGACAATCAAAAACCGAGAAAGCAAATAGGTTTTAAAATCAAACTGCCCCAAAAACTATAAGCAATGGAACAGACCGAAGGCCTTGTGGAAAATAGCATAGCGGAACGCTTCGCTCAACGGGAAGAAGGTAACTAAATAATTGTAAAACTCACCAGTAATAAGAAAGAAATAGAGCTGAAACACCTATTGATAAAAGGAGTGGTGTGGAAGTTGTATCGAAACACTTGATACGACTAGGTAATGTCCGTTTGGGTAAAGTGATCGCTCTGAACATCAATAATAATGCTAGATACAAGGCGTGTTTATAACATCGACCAAATGTTAATTGTTTTCTGTTTTAAAGAAATCGATATGCTTTATCTTTGTAAAAGAAAAAGTCAGACGGGAATCTGACTCTTTGTACTGATAAAGTTTCTTTCTTTGGTCTCCAAAATCAAGATTGCTAAATTCCAACCTTAGGGTATACTAGTTACCAACTTTGTCTTTTTTCCAGAAACCATCAAGCTAATTACTTGGTGGTTTTCTTTTAAACAATTTTGTTATACAAAGTTAAACAGCCAAACTGCTAAAAAACAACAAACTAAAAAAAATTGCTAAATAATTATTAACCATACAGTGTCCACATTATCAGCGTGTTGCAGCGTTGTTAAGATAAAAAATATAAATTTATTAAAGGTGATCAAATTTAAAATAGTCCCAATTAGTTACAATTAAATATATCTAATAACTTATGAATTGGATCATTTCTCAATAAAATTAAAAATTGTTTTATTAAATTGAAAATTTTCTCGCTGTTTGCAATAAGGATTGGTAATAAAATAATCCAAAATCCCTTTTTTTTATTTTCCGGATCATTTTTATTTCCAAAACTGCAATTGTTATAATTATTGATTATAATATTTTTTTTCATAATAGGCTTTTTCTTTAATATAGTAATTCAGCATTTTTTTTACCCTTTTATTTAAAACCGATGCTTAGTAGTGTTTAAACAATAGTATTCCCAGATAATATATTTATTAAGTTTTGTAACAATATTCTGAGTGTAAAAATAAAACGAACATTGCTCGTTTATTTTTTATGTTAAAAACTTTACAATTTGAAGGATAAATTCCCCAGCAGCCATGAGTATTATCATAGCACCTAGGCGCGAGTTTTTTTAACTCGTGCCATTTATTAGCTGGCATCTTGCCACTATACTGCATTATTTTATCAGTAACCCCTTTTTTTATCCAAATCCTCACCGTTTTCAGCTGTTTTTTTTCATTCACTTCAGCCTCTTCCTTATTCCCACCTTAAAAAACCGAAATTTTTCCTTCAATTTATTTGCTTATTTTTAATTGTTTTACTAACATTACCTTTCCTTAGGATTGTATTAACAACAGTACAAAAAATTAAATAATGAATATTTTCTACAAATATTTTATTGTTTTCGTTTTCTCTACCGCCTTTTTAGGTGTTTCTGCACAGGAGTGTGGTTACATCTATGTAAGTCCAACTGGCGCATCTAGCGGGGTTACAGGCACTAAAGCAACTCCGGCAAATTTTGCATACGGCCTTTCGCTAGTCAGCACTACAAATAAAATTATCAGGATGTCGTCAGGGCTTTATACCCTTAATGCCGCCCTCAGCATACCGAGTAATGTAACCATCGAAGGCGGTTTTAACGTTTCCACATGGGTGAAAAGCAATACAACTGCTACCATAATTGAACGTGACAATTCAAATATTCTTACCGCTCCAAACCGCTTGGTTGGATTATCCTGCACCAATGTATCCGGTTTCCGTTTGTTGGATCTTACCATTAATATTGCTAATGCGGTGGGGGATGGAGTTTCCGTTTATGGAATTTATATTAATTCCTGTACCAATTATGTTATTTCAAGATGTAAAGTAAATGCCGGAAATGGCTCTGATGGATTACCCGGTGCTCCCGGAACCCCGGGCTTAACAGGAACAATTGGCCTTGTTGGCGAAACAGGAGCAGAAGGAGACCATGATATCGGTGGCGGGATTTGTTGCAGGCTTGGTGGTGCAGGGGCTGGTGGTTCGTTTCCAGGCAGTTATGCGGGAGGTCCGGGTGGAACAGGTGGCGAAAGAGGCGGATTTCTTGTGGATACATCCCAGATATTGGGTGTTACGTTATACAATGCCGAAGGCGATTATACGAATCCCGGACTGGCAGGTGGATTTGGACTTGGTTATGGCGGAGTTCCTGGTGGAATTGGTGGTGCAGGCGTTTGTGAGATACAATACCTTGTAACTTGTATGGCTAGCCCAACCTCTAATAACGGCTTTGTCGGAACTGTTGGGATAGACGGATTACCCGGTTTAAATGGCACACAAGGAGTAACAACTTATACAGGAGGATATTACATTCCAGGCACGGGCTCTATCGGAACACAGGGTAAAAACGCTGGTGGCGGTGGTGGTGGTGGTGGTGGCGCAAAAGGCTGTCAGCCTGCAGCAGTGCACCCCACAACGGGAGATACCTTAACCTATGTTTTCGGCACAGGTGGTGGTGGCGGTGGTGGCGGTGAAGGCGGTCAGGGTGGTTTTACAGGCTTCGGTGGCACAGGTGCAGGTGCTTCTTTTGGAATTTTTGTTTGGGCAAATGGAATAAACGGAGTGGTAAGGGATTGTTCCTTAGATCCCGGATCAGGTGGTAACGGTGGTGCCGGTGGTACCGGTGGAACCGGAGGACTTGGTGGAGCCGGAGGCCTTGGCGGTAATTTAATGAATAACCTGACGCTTGACCATAGTTGTAATGTAGGTGAAGGCGGACAAGGTGGACAAGGTGGACAAGGCGGACCAGGCGGTAATGGTGGAGACGGTTCTGATGGTGCGAGTATTGCATTGTATCAGCAGCCGGGGCAGGATCAGGTGATGTTTTCAAATATGTACAACCCTTTTGAACCTGCTGTAACAGCTACATTTTCGGGCTGCTCAAATGCCGATGTTACCTTTACAACAGTAGCAACCGGCAATATTGATTGGGTGTTTGGGGTTGGAGCAAATCCTGCTACAGCTTCAGGAGCTAACGTTACCGTTCAATACGATAGTGGTATGCCCGGTTTTAGAAGTATCACCTTGATAATAGATGGTGTACCGTATCCGCTTGCAAATTTTATAAATCTTCCAACAAATTTTGCCCCTCCCGAAGTGGCTACTTCCAAAGATGTTGTTTGTATTGGCGATGCCGTAAATGTATCCACCACTGGAACAGCAAGCACTTACAGCTGGAGCATACCGGGCAGTTCACTTACTTCATCATCCGCACAAAGCCCGGGTAACGTAACATACAGTACCCCAGGTACCTATGTAATTACATTAACATCTACAAGTTGCTGTGGTGTTTCCGTTACTACAAGGGAAATTGAAGTGATCTCTGCTCCAACAGTTAGTATTACAAGCGATACCACCATGTGCTTCACAGATCAGAAACCATTACTGGATGCAGGTAATCCCGGAGCAACCTATACCTGGATGTTCAACGGAACTCCAACAGGTGGAAACACTCAAACATTGCAAACCACACAGGCCGGAGCATATTCGGTAAACGTAAGCTATGGCAGTTGCTCCAGCAGCGACATGATGAATTTAACCATCTATACACAACTGCCGATCAGCCTTGGGCCGGATATTTTGATCTGTACTGATAGCACCTTGCCTGTATTAGACGCTGGAATGAGTGGAATGCAAACCTATCTCTGGACAATGAATTCCAACCCGGCCGGGATGAACTCCCAAACCTTACAAACCATTGCTGCCGGATCATACCGGGTTACAGTAACAAGTCCTACCGGATGTGTAGGGAAAGATACACTTTTACTCATCATTAAAGATCCTATCATTGAACTGGGTGTTAATTATACCGTTTGTTCAAATGAAATACTTCCTTTACTGGATGGCGGCAATCCCGGTTGTACCTATAGCTGGACATTGGATGGTAACCCTATCGGTGGAAACACCCAAACATTACAAACCACTATATCCGGAGTGTACGCAGTAACTGTAACCAGCCCTGCCGGATGTCCCGCCCAGGATAATGTAACAGTAACCGTTGTGCCTGCGCTGGTAGCTGCTTTCAATGTGCCGGCAACCGGAACAGTAGGTACAGCAGTTTCTTATACCGACAATTCTACTCCTGCTCCTATAGCATGGAACTGGAACTTTGGTGACGGCTCTACAAATGTTACGTCACAAAACCCAACACATATCTATACCATTGCTGGTCAATATGCGGTATTCATGATCGTGAACAACACTACCTGTTCTGATACAATTACAGACATTATCACCATACAGAATAATTGCGGAGCGCTTGGCTTAACCGCTTCCTTCACCCAATCTGACGATACTGTTGCTCTCAATGGTTTAGGAATGGTGATGTTTACAAATACAAGTGCCAATTCTAATGCCTGGCTTTGGGATTTTGGTGATGGCTCCTCATCGGGAGAACAAAACCCAACACATGTATATGCAGTTGAAGGGACTTATACCGTAACACTTACCTCCTATAACGCTAATTGTTCAGGTGTTACAACAAGTGTTGTGGTGGTAGTTGCTTCCTTAGTGGGGATTGACGAAGCGCTGGTTTCAGATTACAAATTACAGATTTTTCCAAATCCGAATGATGGGAAGTTTACCGTTCAAATTGAAGATTGCTCAGGATGTTTGGAGCACATCGAAGTATTTACAATAATGAATGTTCTTGGTGAGATCGTTTATGAAAGATCAAACATCAGAACACCTTCATTAGCAGTTGATTTAACGGGTCATCCGAAAGGGATCTATTTTGTGAAATTTATTTTGCCAGCCACACCAATAACGGTGGGAGGTAGTCAAAACAATGATAATCAGGATAGGGTGATCATAAAAAAAATAATTATAGATTAGAAAAAATCCCTTACTCCTAAATTGTTGGAGGGAAACAAGGGAAACGGTATAACAACAAAAAACGTTGCGACTTTGCGCCTTGCGAGAGAAACAAAACGAAGCAAACAAATGATTTTGAAATTGAAATATAAAATTTTACTAATCCTGCTTATCCTTTCCACGGGTCTTTGGAGAGGTGCTGAGGCATTTGCACAGCAATGCACTGTTATTTACGTTACTCCAAATGGCGCATCAACAGGAGCTGTGGGAACAAAAGCTGCTCCGGCTTCATTCACGTATGCCGTTACCCTTGCAACAGCAACGGATAATAAAATTTATATGTCCTCAGGAACGTATAATATTTCCACGGCAATAAACATGAAAGCGAATTTAACCATCGAAGGAGGTTACAATGCCACTACATGGAAAAAAAGCAACGCTACTGCCACCACTATTTATCGCGACAATTCCAATGTACAGTCTGCCCCCAATCGTTTGGTGGCAATATATTGCAGCGCTATTTCCAACTTCCGTTTTCAGGATCTGACCATACGTACAGCCAATGCTTTTGGCAATGGAATTTCAACTTATGGAATTCATTTGAACGGATGCTCCAATTACAACATCGTACGTTGTAAAGTTATTGCAGGTAATGCCGGCAATGGTACTGTAGGAACTAATGGTGCAAGCGGAATAGCCGGGGCGCAGGGATTGCCAGGGAGTGATGGCCTAGATAACAATGATGCTGTTGCTTTACGTGCTGGCGGATTAGGGGCTTCAGGAACATTCCCGGGAAGTAAAGCGGGTGGTAATGGCGGAGATGGCGGAGACAGAGGAACCTGTGATTGCCAGATTTGCGGAGACCCAAATTTTGCAACCAATGGCTATCCCGGACAAAATGGACAGGTAAGTCTTAGCGGAGGTGGTTATGGCGGTGCTGGCGGACAAAAAAGTATTACCTGCATTTATCCTACATCACCCACACGTACTTCATTGAACGATGGTGTTAACGGTACCGATGGTGCTGATGGCCTTGCAGGGCTTCCCGGAACAAACGGTACTGCTTCATTCACCGCTGGGTTTTATGTGCCTGGGAACGGTGGTACCGGAACAGATGGAACTGACGGAAGCGGTGGCGGTGGCGGAGGCGGTGGCGGTTCTCTGGGTGGTATTCTTTGTGATTGTTTGTGGGGTATCCCGGCAGACGTAAACGGTACCGGTGCAGGCGGTGGTGGTGGTGGTGAAGGAGCTAAGCATGCAACAGGCGCTACTGGCGGATCTGGTGGCGGTGGCTCTTTTGCAATATATATATATAACAATGGTGTGAATGGAATTATTAAAGATACCAAGCTCACTTCGGGTGTAAGCGGGATAGGAGGAGCTGGTGGTGCCGGTGGAGTTGGTGGTGCCGGTGGACTTGGCGGAATACAAGGCGGAGGAAACAATGGCTATGTAGGAGCTGGCGGATTTGGTGGTAAAGGCGGAAACGGTGGTGATGGCGGAATTGGCGGACTGGGCTCCGATGGCGTAACTTATACACTTTATGAAGATGGCAGCGGAACACCCGTTGTTGAACAAAATATGTATTCACTGCAGCAACCTTCTGTATATGTTCAGTATTCGGGATGCACGAATGCGCCTGTAACATTTTCAACCAATGCAACCGGCACTGTTATCTGGTTTTTTGGAGCGGGAGCCTCTCCTGCATCAGGAAGCGGGATTACAGCAACAACTAAATACACCACCCTGGGTAGAAAAACATTTACAATGGTTAACAATGGGATCTCATACACCTTCAGTGATTTTATTGATATATTCAGTAATGGGGTTGGTATTGTTCCGGTTATTTCATCCACAAATACCACGGTTTGTATTGGCGATGCAGGTACATATTCCTCTTCGGATGTTGCCGATGATTATACCTGGTATTTTGTAAGGAATAATGATACAGATACAATTACAGGACCGACCAATCAAAACGCTACTTATACCTTCGATTCGGCCGGAACCTACCAGGTGTACCTGAGAAATTTAGATTATTGCTGTGGCGAATCATTCCCCGATACAATGACAGTAACGGTAGAAGGCATTTCACAACCGGTGATCTCTGTTCTCTCCGAAAGTCCTACCAATGTAGTATGTAGCGGAGGTTCGTTCACCTTTAGCGCAGATGTGGCCAATGCCGGCCCTAACCCATCCTATCAATGGCTGGTGAACGGGGCTCCCGCAGGAGGTAATTACCCATTATTTTTCTCAGCAGGATTGCTGAATGCCGACAGCGTGAACTGTATAGTGAGCTCCTCTCTGGGCTGTTCAACCGGACAGAAGGATACCTCCAATGCAATAACGGTAACGGTGATTGACCTGCCGGTAGTAACGTGTAGTGCCACCATGTTTTTTTCCGGTGAACCTACCACTTTTATCTCTTCTGTAAGCTCAGGAGGGGGGCCTCCTTACACGTATAGCTGGACTTTCGGTGATGAGGCTTTAGGCGCTGGCGATACTGTTTCACACATTTATCAGGCATCCGGTGCTTATGATTACCAGGTAAATGTATCCGATCCTAATGGCTGCGCAGGAAGTTGTTCGGGTACGGTCATCATCTCTTCAAAATTAAGCGCTTCTTTTGTTGCATCTAAAGTGAATGGATGCGCTGCATTGCTTGTGGATTTTACCAATAACAGTGTTTATGGGATCACCTATCATTGGGATTTTGGAGATGGAACAAGTTCTGTTTTATCTGATCCATCTCATTATTATTCAAATCCCGGAACCTATAATGTAACGCTGATGGCTTTTGGTGCTACCGGTACAGACAGTTCAACGGTTACCAGCCAGATTTTTGTGTATCCAAATCCTGTAGCCAACTTCCAGGCCTATATTGATGGAAATGAGGTTCATTTTGCCGATAATTCCGTTGATGCCATAACCTGGTTGTGGAGTTTTGGTGATGGAGGTACTGACAATATACAAAACCCTGTACACACCTATGCCCCGCCAAACAGTAATTATGACATTTCTTTGATCGTTACCAATTCGTATGGATGTACAGATACCACTTCCAAACCTCAATTCGTTACAACGAATGTAGGCATTGATGAATTTGTGCTGTCGGATGAAAACGTACAGGTTTTCCCAAACCCTTTTTCAACTGAGTTAAATATTGATATTGCTCCTGATAAGGAAAGTACAATGAACATTTCCCTGGTGAATTTAGAAGGCATAAAAATAATTTCGGAAAAGAAAAAGGTAAGTAAAGGGGATCAGCAAATAAAAATGAATGATCTGAAAGATAAGCTTGTTCCCGGAATGTACTTGCTAGAGCTGGAATACAAAGGACAGAAGCACTATACAAAATTGATTTATCAGGAGTAAAGTAGATTTTATCAATATGGTTTATTTGATTTAAATTAATGCCTTCGCATTTTCACGACTCCGCTCGAAATGACAACCCACTATGTCAGTTCGAGCGGAGTCGAGCACCTTACGAAGAGTTTTTTTGTTAAATAATTGAGGTAACCATCAAAAAAATTGCATTAAGCAACCTTTTGAACGTTTAAGGTGTCATTAAAGCAAGAAGTAAGTTAACAGTACAATTTAACAAACACAGATTCGTAATTCGTTAAAATTCGTAATTCGTTGGAATAGATATATAAATGATTTTTAGATTTAAATACAGATTTTTATTTATTGCTTTTCTTTCAATTCTAAGCTGGAGCCTGGGAACAGTAACCGGTTTTGCGCAGGAATGTAATATAATCTACGTATCTCCAACAGGAGCTTCCAGCGGTGCAGCAGGTACAAAGGCCAACCCGGCCTCTCTTCCTTACGCGTTTACACTTGTAAATACCATTGATAATCAGCTGAGGCTTTCCGTAGGCAATTACTCCATTTCCAACCAACTGCCGATGATCAGCGGCATCACCATGGACGGGGGATTTGACCCGGCCAATAACTGGAAAAAAACAAACTCACAACAAACCGTAATTTTCAGGGATTCCACCAATAAGCTTCCCAATCCCAATAGAGTAGTGGCGGTGGAATGCAGTAATATTTCAAATTTCAGTATTCATGATATCACCATTATTGTAAGTGATGTGAACGGTATCAGTGTTAGCGCTTATGGAATCCACGTGAGCCAATGTTCTAATTACAATTTATCACGGTTAACAGTTACATCAGGTAATTGTACAGGAGGGCCCGGTGGAGTACCCGGTATTGATGGTTTAGATGGTGCTAACGGTACTTTAGGGCAACCAGGGGATGAGGATGGGGGCTGCTGTACTGCAGGTGGAGCAGGTGGAGCAGGAACATACCCGGGCAGTAATAATGGTGGTGCCGGTGGTGCCGGTGGATCAAGAGGGTCCGGTAAAGGTTGTTTTTTTTCAGGAAGTAATAGTGCGCCTCCGGGAGCAGTCGGACAAGTCGGAATGGGAATTGGTGGAGGAGCTGGAGGAGCTGGAGGGCTGGGCGTATGCGCTGCTTTTATTTCTGTAGGTTGTGATCAGGGCCCTGCAAACGTTGGAGACAATGGTGCTAATGGTGCTGATGGTGCCGATGGTGCTGATGGTGCAAACGGAGTAATTGTTTTTGGTACCTATTTTATCCCGGGAGATGGTCAGGACGGTGATCAGGGCGTACACGGTGGTGGCGGTGGTGGCGGAGGCGGTGGCGGCTCACAGGGTTGTGTTAACCAATGCGTAGGAAATTATAATGGATCAGGCCCCGGTGGTGGTGGTGGTGGTGAAGGTGGTCAGGGAGGTTTCGGAGCAACAGGTGGTGCAGGCGGTGGTGGCTCTTTTGCTGTGTATATTGATACCAATAGCGTAAACACCTTTTTGAAAGATTGTTTCCTTAATTCGGGTTTACAAGGTGATGGCAGCCTGGGTGGCACTCCCGGTGGTGTTGGAGGAGGCAGTTCCGGTTCCGGAAATGGTGGTATCGGCTGTGATATCGGTTCAGGAGGAGCAGGTGGAAATGGCGGTAAAGGCGGCAAAGGCGGTAATGGCGGCAATGGAGTACCCGGTGTGAGTTTACCTTTTTATGAAGATCCCGAAGGCATTGCCATAGCTCAGTCTGATATGAAGGCTACTGTGGAGCCTGCTATTTATGTAAAAAGCGGAGGTTGCACTTTTTCGGATGTTAATTATACCACCAATGCAACGGGTATCATTCAATGGTTTTTTGATGGTGGTTCAATACCTTTGAGCGGAAGCACTGATTCTGCTATGACACAATATGCAACCATGGGCCGTCATTCCATAACACTCGTTGTGGATGGTGTACCTTATATGTATACTGATTTTACTGGTGTTTTTTCTGATGGTACAGTTGTTCTACCTTCTGTTACGGGGTCTGATACCGTTTGTCCGGGAAATACGGAAACCTATACGGCAGCCTTCCCCACGGTATTTAATGTTTTAGGTTATGAATGGAAAATGTACGATCCGGGAGTTTCAATTCCAACACAAACCGGCTCAAGTCCCACTTTTACGTATGCTTTTCCTACAACTACAGGAAAATACATGATCACCCTTAAAACAGAATCTCCATGCTGCGGATGGTCTAAGATCGACACGTTTTATGTACACGTGGTGCCATTCTTAAATACTGATGTATATGTTTCATCTTCCGCCCCGGTAATTTGTGAAGGACAATCTTCTTCATTTTTTGCAGTACCATTAAACGGTGGAGATCACCCGGCCTATCAATGGAACGTGAATGGCACAGGTGCCGGTGCAACAACTAATTCGTTTACCTCTTCCACCTTCAATGATGGAGATGCAATTACCTGTATCATGACAAGTTCTTACCCTTGCCCGATAAATTCACCCGTTACTTCGCTTCCTTTTGTGATCACTGTAAACCCTTTGCCGGTGGTTACCTGCAGCTCCATAAATAATTACCTGGGTGGGAATACTGTTTTCAGTGAAATTGTTGCAGGTGGCACTTCTCCTTATACCTATAACTGGTCGTTTGGTGATGGCGGGGTTGATACCGGAGCGGTCTCTACTCATTTATATGGCGGTACAGGGCCTTACAATTATTCGGTTGTTGTAACAGATTCAAATGGTTGTGCAGGGATCTGCAACAATACCTTGAATATTGTGCTTCCTCCTGTGGTGAATGCAGGATTTACATTTGCCCCGGTTGCTATCTGCGGAAGCACATCTGTTGTGTTCAGCGATACAAGTATGGGCACTACTACTTGGTGGCAATGGGATTTTGGTGATGGAAGTCCAACATCACCATTGCAAAACCCTATCCATATTTACTCCATTCCCGGAAATTATTCTGTTACACTTATTGCAGGGAATACTATTTACACGGATACGATTGTCAGTCCGAATATTATTTCTGTTCTGATCGTTCCAACGGCCAATATTTCTTACATCAACGATACCGTTTGTTTCCCGCTTTCCCACCAGTTTTTTGATATTTCTCCGGGTTCTGCCTCCTGGCAATGGAATTTTGGCGATGGAAGCACTTCCTCCACGCTTCAAAATCCTTCTCATAAATACAGTGCCCCGGGAACCTATAATGTGACGCTGACAGTAACTTCAATAGATGGTTGCCCCGATATTGCTACCGGAACAGTATATGTTCTCCCTGCTCCAACAGCTGCATTCCTGCAAAGCAGCACTGTTATTTGTAGCGGAGGTTCGGTTGATTTTACGGATGCATCTCTTAGTGCTGTAGAGTGGATTTGGAATTTTGGCGATGGAAGTACATATTCAGGTAATGCCCCTCCAACTCATATTTATTCCGATCAGGGCGTTTACAATGTTTCATTGACCGTTAAAAATGTGCTTGGTTGTTATGATGATACAGTTATTATTGCGGCAGTAGATGTAAATCTAAGGCCTGATGCCGCATTTCAGATGACCACTACCGAAACCATTCTTATGGGTACCGATGTTACTCTGGAAAACAACAGTATCAACTATAATTCATGGCTTTGGGACCTTGGAAACGGGGTGCTTGATTCGGCCAACTTCAATACCACCGCTATTTATAATAATCCCGGTTTTTATACCATCACATTGTATGCTATTTATGGGCCCGGCTGTTTAGACAGCATGTCGATAGGGCTTACCGTAAATGATATTGAGGTTATTTATGTTCCGGAGGCATTTACTCCCAATGGTGATAATATTAATGACGTATTCTATGTTGTAGGAAATGGATTGAAGGAATTCAAATTGTTTATCTTTAACAGATGGGGTGAGGAGATCTTTGAATCAGATGATATAAATCTGGGCTGGGACGGAAAAGTTCAGGATAAATTAGTTCCACAAGGCGTTTATACCTACCGCATTATTTACAGGAAAAATTCCACTCCTGCTGATAAGCTCATCAAAATAGGCGCTTTGCTGTTATTGAAAGAAGAATTTTAAAAGAGATTTTAACTGATTTTCAGTTGGGTTTACAAGTAGATTTTCTTATCGATGCAATTTTGTCTTGTTATTTTAAACCAGTCTGTTGGCGTAGTTTCACGATCATAGGTCTCTATGTAATTGAGCCCGATTTTTTCTAAAATTTTTCTTGAAGCTTTGTGGTCACTTTCGGCAGCACCGTAAATAGTTTCCAGTTGTAAAATTTTAAATCCATAGTCCAGAGATGCTGTTGCAGATTCAGTCGCAAAGCCTTTCCCCCAATGCTTTTTAATAAGACGGTAACCAATATCAAAAAAATTGGAGTGATTATTCGTCTCCTCCTTAACTAATTTCAGTCCGGCCCAGCCCAGAAAATCATTGGTTTTTTTTTCAATCACTGCCCACCGGCCAATACCGTTGATTATATATTGTTGCCTTACAAATTCAATTACATCTCTGCTTTGTTGAATGTTTTCGACAGGTTTGTTGCCCAAAAATTTATGAACATCCTTGTCTGAGTCCAGTTCAAACATTCCTTTATCGTCAGAAGGAAGTAATTCGCGTAAAATAAGTCGTTCTGTTTCTGCAAAAATCTTCATATTGTATTTCCATTAAACATAATTCGAACAAACAGCCTGGGTTAATTGGCAGGCTGTGTAAACAAAATTATAAAATTAAAAATGGCAATAACAAATAAAAAACATTCCAGGTGCCGGGCAATAATTTTGAAGGGTCTTGAATGGCTTTATTTTCCTTTAATATCATCATAGAATTTTGCCATGGTCACATTCACAAAAGGAATATACCAAAGAAAGCCTATTCCCAAGGTGAGAACACATAATAAAGCCAATAAGAAGAACCACAGGCAGAGATAGAATAATTTCAATTTATAACCATCCATCATCGCTTTGCTTTTCTTTAATGCATCTTCTGCCTTAATGGATTCCTCATCAGAAAGTATGTAAAATGTCATGGAATAGGATAGGGCAGCAATGATTCCCGGAACGATCAGCAGAAGTGTCCATAACAGTATATAAAGCACCATGAGCAGGTAAGCCACTAATGCAGTTGTGAAATGATTAAAACCCTGAAAAATCTGCTCTAACCTTGCCTCTTTGCCTCTGGAGATGGACAACGAAAAAATAGCAGCACCAAGTGTGAACGGCCCCGCAATTATCAAGGAGATGATTGAGCCGGAAGTTCCCATTGAACTTGCCGAACCGGTGAGAAGAACATAGATCACAAATGTGCCAATGGCCAAAGCCCATTTACCCTTTAGCGATTCACGGGCCATTCTCATTAAAACTTTATTTTCTGTGTTCAATTTTTTGATGGTTTATTTAATACTGATTTTTGGTTTGCGTAGGCAAAATTAGGTTGGCCTTTACTGAAGGAGAATGATAACAATTACGGGACAAGATGATTTTCCTCATTAATGTTAATGCCCCCTGATGATTGAAGGTTAAAATAAAAAGTGGCATTATCAGTAGAGCAAAAGAATGGGTTTTTACCCTCAAAAGAGAGTTTCATGATAAAAAAAACGGTTGTGTTCTGATTTTTTAAAATCAAAACACAACCGTATAAGCCCTTGCAGGAAGTGGTTTACTTTGCTACAGATTATCACAAATTATTATAATTTGCTTTGTGTAATCTGTGCAATCTATGGCAAATAGTACACTGATACCTCGAGGATCGGCATCATAGTTATTCATTGTTACATTAAATTTACAACAGTTCCTTTCATTTTTCTTTCTGTTTTTCCATCTGCATCAAGTATCACAACTTGTTCAATTAAAATCTTTTTTACTTTTTTTGCTTCAAGAGTTTTAAAAACATCCAAAATCTGTTCACTTAATTTACCGCCTGTATTTGAATAGTCCAGAAACAATGCTTCTCCTTTGCCGTCAGCAGGTGGGAATAAAAAACTTACTGTAAAAGATTTGATCTTCAATTCTTTGTAAGGTTGTGTGATTTCAACACACTTAACAAGATCGGAATATCTAATTGTATCATTTTCATGTGCCGCATTACAAAAGGTCACATTTGGAATATTATCCGAATTTACCTTTGTTTGTCCAAATGTTAGAGTTGTACTTATCATTGTAAGCAGAACTGGTGTTAGAATTATTTTTTTCATTTTTAGATAATTTTAATTTTCGTTCCTACTCTTAAGGCTTTTCAGTGTCGCCCCGTTTTTTTTATTGGTTTCTGGATTCCAATTTTGCAGTTCTCAATTCCTGCGATTTAACCTCATAATGTAGTTTTTTTGAAAAGATACAGTTTTATTTTTTTTTCTTTAAATTGCCCGATAGCATTGGTTAGTAAGTAGGATCTTTCTAACTATGTTTTATTATATTAAATTAAAAGATAAGAAACCTGACAGGTTTTCAAAACCTGTTAAGTTTAACTGCCTTTAAAAATATAACTATTGGATTAATTTGTAACAAGTGCCGGGTATAACATCAGTTAATCATCTTGTTAGCGGTTTGATATTCCTAAAAAAAACGGAATTCTGGTGGGTGCAGGCACATTAAATGTGATGCATAGCTCTACTGAAAGAAAAATTAAAGATTTTTTTTCAACGGTCAACTGCCAAACAAAGGGTTTGGTTATTACCCCTTGTGTTAGCCATTAAAATACCTAAGTGGAAAGATGCTTAATTGTAAATTTTCTATTGAATCACCACTTTTTGGTGAGCGATCAGTTCTTTTTCTAAAACAACCTGAATAAAATAAACCCCAGCGTTCAATTCTCCTTTTCTGATCATTAACTGAGTTCCTGAAAACTCAATGCTTTTAACCTCTTTGCCCAATACATCGATCATTTTTATTGTTGCATTTTTTATTTCTTTAGTAAATGAAACTGTGGTTTGAGAGGTAAATGGGTTTGGAAAAATAGTAACGCCTGAAGCAATATTTTTTTCTGAAATTCCGGAAGTTAGATTTACAGTAACGGAGGTGCATGACGTTGTATTACATGTACCTTCAGCCCTTACAAAATAAGTAGCAACACTGGTCGGAGTTACATAAATAGAACTACCTGTCCCTATAAGTGTTCCGCCACAAGCACCTGAATACCAATTGTATGAAGCGCCTGTCCCAAGTGAGCCTCCAGTTGCACTTAATAGGGTGGAATCACCTGATATAACCGGATTTGGATTAGCTGTTGCAGATGTACTGGAAATAGAAAAAGCATTTATTTCTACAATTACACTGTCGGTATCGGGGTTGGTGCAGCCATCGGCAGTAACGGTATAAATATAGATTGCGAAAACCGAACCGGATGTTGAATTGGAAAGCGTTTCATTCGGGTTGTCTGTACCACTGCCTGCCGGGTTGCTTATGCCAACTACTACCGGTCTTGTCCATGCAAAAGTTGCCCCCACAGCTACGCTTGTAGGGGTATAACTAAATGCTGTGCCGCTACATACTGATGGAGGGGTTAAACCGCTGCTTAAAACCGGACTTAATGTAGAAGTAAGTACTGCGTGAATAGCAACATTTACGTTTTGGTTAAATGTTGCAGTTCCTCCTGAATGTGTAATATTACTTGCAGGAGTAGCTGCATTTATTCCAATTACCTGAATACCACTCAATGTTAAAGCGTTTATTTCGGTAAGGCTGCTTACTGTGTAGGTTAGGGTGAGTGTAGTTGCGTTGGTAAGAACTATTGAAATTCCGTTTATTTCAGTACCTGTTGCTGTTGCGGTGCCAGCCGAAGTAAACTCGAAATTAGTCGGAGCTGTAAGAATCACGGTTCCTGATCCGGAGATATCACCTGCAGCTGTTTCTGTGACCACAAGGTTTCCTAATGTGCCCGGGCTTGTTGGAAATGACGGACAAGCGGCCAAAGTTAATGACGGGGCGGTAACAGCTATTTGAGCAAAAACAGTATTTAAAGCAGGATATGCAAGTAAAACCAATGCTAAAAGCATTTTTTTGAAAATGGCAGATGATTTTTGAAAACTGCCGTTATTACAGGATAAGGTGTTGTTATTCATTTGATATTGTTTTGTTTTTTTAATAATTATTTTCTTCAAAAAAAATTGTCACAGATTTCTAATGGGGCTCTTATTATAAAGGTTTATTCAATGATTGAGAAAGGAGTTCTCTCATAAGAGAAAGAGAGGAGGAGTATTATTAAAAAAGCTACCCTTCCTTCCCAATCGGATAGATCATGAATTTATGTGTACAATTTTCATGCAAATTGTACACATAAATTCCGAACAACATTTACTGATTATTCAACAATCAATTTTTGAATTTTTACATCAGCATCCGTACTTAATTTAATGTAGTAGATGCCTTTTGAAAGGTGCATGATATTAATTTGTTTATTGTAATCAGCCGAAATGTTTTTTTCCAAAGCGTTGTATACTTCTTTTCCTTGTATATCCACAACGCTGATCATCATTTCAGTTGAGCCTGCATTTCTGACAGCAATATTAAAGATTCCGGTGGTTGTTGGATTTGGGTAAACACTTACACCTTCCGAAGTATATTCCTCAATTCCGGTACAAAAAACAACGGTCATATTGCTGGATGCAGAGTTTGCACAGCCATTAGGATCTACATAAGTATAAGTGATCCCCTGAACAGCTCCTGCGCTTCCCGGGTTAAATGTGGTGCCAGCGGTAACACCTATACCTGAATAAGTTCCACCTGCAGGTAAACCACCAGTTAAAGCAAATGGAGCATCATCCGAACATGGATTAGTGGTAAAAGGAGCTAAGGTTACAGTAGGTAGTGGATTTACAGTAACTGTTGTATCGGCAGAAACGGAAGAGCAACCGGCTATAGTTACTGTAACATTATAAGGGCCACTTGTTGCAACAATAATGGAATCGGCTGTACTACCACCTGTCCATGAATTACCAATAGCGCTGCTGGAATATAAAATTACACTGCTGCCCGTGCAGAATACAACAGTATCGGAAGTAGTGATAGTTGGAATTGCAGGATATGGGTTTACTGTTATTGTTGTGGTATCAGATGTTGAAGAGCAACCTGTACTTGTTACGGTAACTGTGTAAGGACCTGATGCATAAACAGTAAGTGAATCGTTTGTTGATCCGCCTGTCCATAAATTTCCGGTGGCACTGCTCGAAACCAATATGGCGCTATCACCCATACAAAAAACGGTGGTGTCATATACAGCAATGGTAGGAACAGCAGGGTATGGATTTGCAGTAACAGTAGTAATTGTTGATGTTGCAGAACAACTTCCGTTTGATACTGTTACTGAATAAGGGCCGGATGTTAAAACATAAAGTGAATCGTCCGATGATCCGCCTGTCCATGCATTTGCTGTTGCACTACTGGAAACTAAAAGTACGCTGTCTCCTTCACAAAAGGTTATTGGTCCATAAGCTGTGATGGTTGGAGTAGCCGGTACAACATTTACAACAATGTTTGCTAAAGCTAATGTATCGTTAAGGCCGCTTGCATCACTCGATAAAACAGAAGTATATACCTTGAATATGTGGGTGCCAACAGTGCTTAAATCACATAATGCTGTTACAGTAACATTTTGTGTCGAATCGAAAGCAAGAGTTCCTGCATATAATGTATCAGTGAATGTTTGTGTACTTGCACCGGTAATTTCAACGGTTACAACAACTGTATCCACATTGTAATCTATTGTACCAGCGTCAAAGTTCTTTATTTTTACAACAACCGATTGGTTGTTTGCTGCACACATTGGGGTGATTGGAGCAACTAAAGCAGTAACACCCATATCTTGCGCTTGCATCTGCTGAAAGCCTGCAACGAAAAATAGTATGAATGGAAATACCCACTTACAATTTGATACTTGAAATTTAGAAGTAATGTTTTTTAGCATGTTTGGAAATTTATATGTGTAAATGTTTTAAAAGGCAGCTTATTAACAGGTTTTAATCCCGACAATTATTTGGAGATTGTTTTATAAGACAAAGCTAAACTGCCGACAAATCTAAAAAAATAAATCTTAAGACGCCAATGTTTTTTGTCGAATGTTTTAGCCATTATGTTAAAATGGATTTTTCATTGTTTATATTCTGGGTTTAAAATGATGTGACAAAGTAATTGGTGGGAAGGATATCTATTGGGGCGTTTCCTTTCTAAAAGGAAAGGTCGGGCTTTGCGCTGCAATCTTCCCTTCCATACTTGGAAGGGAAGATTGCAGCGCAAAGCCCGAAAGCAAGGGTAGTACCGACAAATTTGATCGTTTCCGTCATTGCAAGAGAGTTTTTGCCACTTAAACAATCATTACTTAGTTAATGTGTGATTGCTTCATACCTAAAAGCGTGATTCGGAATGAACGTTACACGCGGTCATCTTCAAAAAGATTTTTATTTTTAACGAAGGGGGATAATTGAGACTGAAAAATTAATCCCCATAAGAGGCTAAAAAAACAAAGAAATGAAGTTTTTTAATTTTATTCGACAAAAATAGGGGGTGGTTGTGTGTTTTTATACTTTTTTTTGACGTTTTTGTGGTTTTATAGGGGGTGTTAATAAAAATATCAATATTTTTTGCTGGTTTTTGCCTTTTTTTATACTTTTGCCCCTGAAAAAATTAAGTTAAGAATTCGTTCATTTCCATTTTTCTTTTTTGCGTTAGGGATTGCAGTGGAAATCCTTCCTTACCGCTGTTTAGCGGGTAAGGAAGATTGAAACGGAAAGCCCGGCCATTTTTACCTCACGTCCCTGAGGAGGTGAGGTAAAAATGTAAACGCCCAAATAAAATTAAATAATAAGAAACCAAACACATATTAAAATTCAAAACCCAATAAAAAATGGCATTTCACAGATTTAAAGCATTAGAGACCGTTCTTTCGAGAACCCCGGTAGAAGTTACTTTACCAAGTAATAAAGTATCTGAATTTTTTGGAGAGAACGTATTTGGTATTGATGCCATGCGTGAGTATTTATCGGAAGAAGCATTTAATAGTGTTATGTCTGCCATTGAGCAGGGTTCACGAATCGACCGCAAAATGGCCGATCAGGTGGCAGCATCCATGAAAGCGTGGGCAAACTCAAAAGGCGCGACACATTATACACACTGGTTCCAGCCATTAACAGGTACAACTGCTGAAAAGCATGATGCTTTTTTTGAGCCTACAGAAGGTGGCCGTGCTATTGAACGTTTTGGAGGCAGTCAGTTGGTTCAGCAGGAATCCGATGCATCCAGCTTCCCGAATGGTGGTATCCGTAACACATTTGAAGCAAGAGGCTATACAGCCTGGGATCCAACATCACCTGCATTTGTGATAAGTAAAACATTATGTATCCCAACCATTTTTGTATCCTACACCGGTGAAGCACTCGATTTTAAAACTCCTTTATTAAAAACATTGCATTTGTTAGATAAAGCAGCTGTTGATGTGTGTCAGTATTTCGATAAAAATGTAACCAAGGTGAATGTTACCTTAGGTTGGGAACAGGAATATTTTTTGGTGGATGAAGCGTTATACAATGCCCGCCCAGATTTGTCGATGACAGGCCGCACTCTTTTCGGACATGCTCCAGCAAAAGGGCAACAGCTTGAAGATCACTACTTTGGTTCTATCCCTGAGCGCGCAACAGCTTTTATGCGGGATTTTGAAATTGAATCATTAAAACTGGGTATTCCTATCAAAACACGTCACAATGAGGTGGCTCCAAACCAATTTGAATGTGCCCCTGTTTTTGAAGAATGTAACTTAGCAGTGGATCACAACCAGTTATTGATGGATGTGATGGAGAAAATTGCAAGACGACATAATTTCTGCGTTCTGTTGCATGAAAAACCTTATGCAGGTGTTAATGGCAGCGGTAAACACAATAACTGGAGTATGAGCACCAATACAGGCAAAAATTTATTAAGCCCCGGAAAAACTCCTAAAACCAATTTACAGTTTTTAACTTTCTTTATAAACACAGTTAAGGCTGTTCATGATAATGCAGATCTGATGCGTGCCGCTATCGCTTCAGCAAACAACGATCATCGTTTGGGTGCTAATGAGGCGCCTCCTGCTATCATGTCTGTTTTCCTTGGAACTCAGCTTTCAAATGTGCTGGATGAGTTGGAAACCAAAGTAAAATCAGGGAAAATGAGCCCTGACGAAAAAACAGCTCTAAAATTGGGTGTTGGGAAAATTCCTGATATCTTATTAGACAATACTGACCGTAACAGAACATCCCCTTTTGCATTTACAGGGAATAAATTTGAGTTCCGTGCCGTTGGATCATCTGCAAATTGTGCAGGTCCAATGATAGTGTTGAATGCTATTGTAGGCGATCAGTTGATCCAATTTAAAAATGATGTGGACGCATTGATCTCCAAAAATGTGGATAAGGACGAAGCGATATTTCAAATCCTTCGGAAATATATTGTTGAGTCGAAAAAGATCCGTTTTGAAGGAAACGGTTATGGTGAAGAGTGGGTGAAAGAAGCGGCTAAAAGAGGCCTTTCAAACATTAAAACTACGCCACTTGCGTTAAGTGCTTTTGTTTCCAAGCAAACGATGGAACTGTTTGAGCGTCACAGTATTTTAACAGAACGCGAGCAACATGCCCGTCACGATATTTATTTGGAGACCTACACTAAAAAGATCCAGATCGAATCGCGTGTAATGGCTGATTTAGCTATGAGCCATATCATTCCTACTGCCATTAAATACCAAAGTTCGTTAATTGAAAACGTAAAAGGGCTAAAAGATATAATGAATGAGGCAGACTTTAAAAAAGCCGGCCAAATTCAGTTGGGAATGATCCTGGAAATTTCAGAACATATCAATACCATTAAAACCAAGGTAGACCAAATGATAGAGGCTCGAAAAGCAGCAAATGTAATTACGGATGCTAAAAAACAAGCTATCGATTATTGCGAAAAAGTGAAATGCTTTTTCGATGTAATTCGTTATCATGTCGATAAATTGGAATTACTTATTGATGACGAAAGCTGGCCTTTGCCAAAATACAGAGAATTGTTGTTTACAAAATAGTTGGTTTTAATGAGTGAAATACCTTGACAAACAAATGTTTCGATTGGTATTTTACAAATTTTTGGCTTTAGGCTAAATAAATAATGGAGCAAAATAGTTTTGTTGTTCCAATTATTTATTTAATTTAGCACTCTTAAAATAGATAAATCTAAAAATTGATATGAATAGAATTTCAAAATTATTTGTTGCATTCGTTGTGACTCTAGCGTTTTCGTCAAACGTAATGGCCCAGAAAAACTTTTCTATTGACGCTGATGCCGCATTCCAAAACAGGCAGTATTTTAATGCAATAGAGCTTTACAAAAAAGCCTATACAAAAGCCAAGAAAAAAGAAGACAAAGCTGTTATTATTTTCACAATAGCGGAATGTTACAGATTAACAGGTGATAACAAGCAGGCGGAAGCGTGGTACGTAAAAGCAATTAAAGCTAATTATACCAATCCTTTAGCAAAATTATATTTGGCAGATGCAAAAAAAGCGCAGGAAAAATATAACGAAGCATTAATTGAATATACCAATTATCAAACAGAAGCACCTTCTGATCCAAGAGGTGAAAACGGTATCAAATCATGTGAACTGGCAACCAAATGGAAAGATCATCCTACTCGTTACAAAGTTGAGAACATGACATTGATAAACAGCAAAGATCCGGATTTTTGTCCTACTTATGCTGATAAAAAATACAATAAATTATATTTCACTTCTATGCGTCCCGGTGTTACAGGCGGTGCTTTTGATGGTTCTCTTGGTGAATTTTATAGTGATATTTTTGAAACTCAAATGGATAAAAACGGTAGGTGGAGCACTCCGGCTCCATTACCGGGTCCTGTTAATACAAATGACAATGAAGGTTTAACTTCTATGACCAGAAAAGGGGATTTGTTAGTATTTACCCGTTGTTTGGCTGAAAAAAACAAAAATTCATTAAATCAGTTGTGGTTTTCAATTAAAAAAGGAAATGTTTGGGGTGAGCCTGAAAAATTCTGGTTTTGCAACGATTCAAACAAATTCGCTTCCCCGTCCATCTCTTTTGGAGGAGCAACCTTGCTTTTTTCATCTGACATGGCCGGTGGACAAGGAGGAAATGATATCTGGGTATCTAATTATGATAAGAAAGCCAAAAAATGGAGTCAGCCTGTAAATTTAGGAGCAGAGATCAATACAGCAGGTAATGATGTGTTTCCGTATCTTCACGATGACGGTACGTTATACTTCTCTTCAGACGGGCATTTAGGTATGGGAAGTTTGGATGTTTTCAGAGGAGAGAAAAAAGGAAAAGGCGAATGGGCCAATGTAACCAATTTGAAATACCCTATCAACTCAGCCGGTGATGATTTCGGAATTATTTTTGAAGGTGCTAAAGAAAGAGGTTATTTCTCATCTAATCGTGAAGGAACAAAAGGTTCTGATGATATCTGGTCTTTTGTATTGCCACCATTATTGTTTTCAATTACAGGTACTGTAAACGATGCTAAATCTAAAGAGCCCATTCCGGGTGTAACTGTTAAGTTATTAGGATCGGATGGTTCCTCTGTTGAAACAAAGACAGATGCAGATGGAAAGTATGTATTTGCTGCAAACGGAAATGCACGTTTCGTAAACCCTAACACTTCCTATGTGATCACCACACAGGTTGGTAATGATATCGTATCTAAAAATGCACCAAACGGTTTTGTGAACAGTTCAGCAAAAGCCAAAGTGACTACTGTTGGAGTTGAAGATGCAAAAATATTTAAAGGGGTAAGTTTTTCTTTAGTTCCTATCGAGAAAGAGATCCGCTTCCCGGATGTATTGTACGATTTAGGTCAGTCATCTTTGCGTCCTGAATCTCAGGATTCATTAAACTTTTTGTACCAGACTTTAATTGACAACCCAACATTCCTTATTGAGTTAAGTGCTCATACCGATTCACGAGGTGGTGATGCAGACAATCTTAAATTATCTGAAGCACGTGCTAAATCATGTTTTGATTATTTAGTTTCAAAAGGAATTCCTGCAGAACGAATGGTTCCAAAAGGATATGGCGAAAAACGTTTGTTGATCACTGATGCTCAAATCAATAAAATGGCTACTACTGAAGAAAAAGAAGCGGGTCATCAAAAGAACAGACGAACCGTGTTCTCCGTATTACGTAAGGATTACGTGAATCCGAATGCACCGAAAGAAGTTCCTAAAACTCAGAAAAAAGTAACAGAAGAGGAAGAAGAAGAGGAAGAGTAAATCAATTTGAAAGCGTGTTCTTCGAATTTGAATTAATGATTTGAAGACGGGGAATGTAAATTTCAAATAAGTTTCAATAAAAATTTTAATTAAACACCCTTCCGTTTGTTTTACAGAAGGGTGTTTTATTTTTTTTAGATATGAAATAGCCATTGGCCAAACCTCACAAACACTGATGAAGATGGCATGGCATATTCCATACGGCAATTAAAAAACAAATTATCTCAATATGAATACGGATAGCCGATATAATTTACGTGGAGTTTCAGCATCAAAGGAAGATGTTCACAATGCAATTGCCAAAATTGATAAAGGATTATTTCCAAAGGCCTTTTGTAAGATCGTTCCTGATTATTTAAGCGGGGACGAAAATTATTGCATTATAATGCATGCTGATGGTGCCGGTACTAAATCCTCCTTAGCATACCTTTACTGGAAAGAAACAGGAGATGTTTCTGTTTGGGAAGGAATAGCCCAGGACGCTATCATAATGAATACAGACGACCTGCTATGTGTTGGGGCAGTTGATACGATTTTACTTTCCTCCACCATCGGGAGAAATAAAAATCTGATTCCGGCCGAAGTTATTTCAGCTATCATTAACGGGACTGAAAAAGTTTTGGAACAATTGCGCAGCTTCGGAATAGGGATACATTCCACAGGAGGCGAAACAGCTGATGTTGGTGATATTGTACGTACAATTATAGTGGATTCAACTGTTGTTTGCCGCATGAAACGTGCCGATGTTATTGATAATAAAAATATACAGGCAGGTGATGTAATTGTAGGCCTGGCCTCATCAGGACAGGCAACCTATGAAACCGAATACAATGGTGGAATGGGAAGTAACGGTTTAACATCAGCCCGCCACGATGTATTTGAAAAAAGCCTGGCTAATAAATACCCCGAAAGTTTTGATCCCGCTGTTCCTTCATCATTGATATACAGCGGAAAGGTTGGCTTGACAGAAAAAATAAATTTTGAACACCGGTCTCAAATCCCCAATCTCAATACTCAGATCTCTACCGATGCCGGCAAACTTGTTCTTTCACCAACCCGGACCTATGCGCCTATCATCAAAAAAATAATAGATAAATACCGCTCACAAATTCACGGAATGGTACATTGTAGTGGTGGTGCACAAACCAAGGTGCTTCACTTTGTAGATAAAGTTCACGTGATAAAAGATAATTTGTTCCCACTCCCACCATTGTTTAAAATGATACAGGAACAAAGTGGAACAGATTGGAAAGAGATGTACACCGTATTTAATATGGGACACCGCATGGAATTATACCTTCCTGAAGCCATTGCAGACGATATAATAGCGATCTCCAGATCATTTAATGTGGATGCCCGGATAGTGGGAAGAGTGGAAGCAAGCGATAAAAAACGATTGACCATAAAATCCGAATATGGTTTGTTTGAATATTAAGGATTTATTGAGGCGTTGAATTCAGGAATGCTCTTTATGTGGTAACAAATTATATTTATTTAGACCTGTCAGGTTTTCAAAACCTGACAGGTCTTTTTAGTATAAAGGTTTATGAGTTCTTTTAGCAGGCTCCTTTATTCAGTGAAGGAAGCCTAAATGTCATTCCTTCCTACCCAAAGATAAAAAACACCCATATTTTTTGTAACTAAAATCACGGCCTTCCGTGAGCAGCGCCATTGTTCACTCTTTTACGGCACTGTACTTTTGATTGAGTTTATTATTGATATTCTCCGTCATGATGTTATTGCTTTGACGATAAGTTTCAAATACAAAAACGAATGAACCAGCAGATATCAGAAAACGGCAGAGAAGAAAATGATCTAAAGAAAAAGGAAAAGGGATCCCGTCCATTTTCTATCTATTGGATATACCTTATTATTCTAATTGCAATTATCCTGTTCAATTATTTACCCGGAAGATCTTCTGCTGCGAAATCCATCACCTGGCAAGAGTTTAAGCAAGACATACTTCCTTCACATGATGTGGCAAAAATAGATGTTGTTAATAAAGAAATTGCACAGGTTTATATAAAGCCGGAAAGTCTGAAAAAGGAAAAATACAAAGATGTTGCAAAAGGATTTCTTGGTAGTGTTAATAAAGGTCCGCATTATTATTTTACCGTTGGATCAGTGGAGGTGTTTGACCGTCAGCTTGAAGAAGCGGAAGCCGGATTCTCTGAGAAGGAAAGGATCCCTGTTACCTATACAACCGTTAATAGTTGGTGGCCGAATATTATTTCATGGCTTTTTCCACTCCTGTTATTAGGTTTTTTATGGTTTTATATTTTCAGAAGACTTGGTTCTGCTTCAGGAGCCGGAGGTTCTATTTTTGATTTTGGAAAGTCAAAACCCCGGCTTTATGAAAAAGGAAAATATAGTCCAATAACCTTTAAAGATGTGGCAGGTTATGAAGAGGCAAAAACAGAGATCATAGAAATTGTAGAATTTCTAAAGCATCCTGAACATTTTACAAAATTAGG
Organism: Bacteroidia bacterium; assembly: GCA_030654175.1. Taxonomy (GTDB): domain Bacteria; phylum Bacteroidota; class Bacteroidia; order 2-12-FULL-35-15; family 2-12-FULL-35-15; genus 2-12-FULL-35-15. The sequence continues at coordinate 567,369 of JAURXZ010000030.1, read as the reverse complement.
CGCTAAAATCCCCAAAGGTGTATTGTTAATTGGTGCTCCAGGAACCGGTAAAACACTTATGGCAAAGGCTGTTGCAGGGGAAGCCGGAGTTCCTTTCTTTTCCTTGTCCGGATCCGAATTTATTGAGATGTTTGTGGGAGTGGGCGCTTCACGGGTTCGTGACCTATTCGACAGAGCAAAGGAAAAAGCACCCAGTATTATTTTTATTGATGAAATTGATACAATAGGAAGGGTTCGTGGCCGCGCACTTTCCATACAAGCGAATGATGAACGGGATAGTACACTTAATCAGCTGTTGGCAGAGCTGGATGGCTTTAATCCTAATATTGGAGTGATTGTACTGGCAGCTACCAACAGGGCCGACATATTGGATCCCGCCTTATTACGTCCCGGCCGTTTCGACAGGCATATTCATCTCGATCTCCCTAACAAGCAGGAAAGGTTGGCCATTTTTAAAGTACACCTGAAACCACTTTTGCTGGATTCAAAAGTGGATACGGAATATCTTGCGTCACAAACACCCGGCTTTTCAGGAGCCGATATTGCCAATGTATGCAACGAAGCAGCTCTTATAGCAGCCCGGAAAAAGAAAAAAGCGGTGGAGACACAGGATTTTTTTGATGCCATTGATCGCATCATGTCGGGGCTTGAAAAGAAAAGTAAAATAATTTCTCCTTCCGAGAAAAAAATAATCGCTTATCACGAGGCAGGTCATGCAATTGTGAGTTGGATGCTTAAAAATGTGGACCCTTTACAAAAGGTTTCTATCATCCCCAGGGGCAAATCTCTTGGTGGGGCATGGTATCTGCCCGAAGAGCGGCAAATTATCACTGAGGCGCAATTTTTTGACCAACTTTGCGCTGCTTTGGGTGGAAGAACAGCAGAGGAGATCGTTTTCAAGGAAGCGTCATCCGGGGCCCTTGATGACCTGGAGAAGGTTACCAAGCAAGCCTATATGATGGTAGTTAATCTTGGTTTGAGCGAAAAAATAGGGAACATCAGTTTTTATGACTCTACGGGAGTATATGAAAATTCGTTTTTAAAGCCTTACAGCGAAGCAACGGCTCAACTTATTGATGAAGAAGTCAGGAAACTGGTGGAACAAGCTCATGAGAGTGCGAGGAGTATTTTAGAAAAAAACCGTGATAAGCTGGATGCACTTGCAAAACTTTTACTGGAAAAAGAAGTGGTTTACAAAAAAGAAATTGAAGCTTTATTGGGTGAACGTCCTTCTGTTAAAGAAGAAGCTGTTCTTGCTTTGTAAAGTTTCGGTGTTATTTTTTTCATTTAAATTACATAATTATCGTTTTTTGAATTGGGGCGTTCCAATTCTGAAAAGAATTGGCGGGCTTTCCGCTTCAATCTTTTCTAAACAGAAAAGGATTTACGCTGCAATCCCTAACGCGGCATTAACCATATCATCAACTATGTCAATCGGATTGTGAAGAGTCAAATTGGTCCGGTCGAAATATGTGGGTTGGCTTTAAAACTGATATTGCCATTTATTTTATAAAATCTTGGTCTGGTTCTAAAAAAATTGTCCTTAAAAAAAGCATTCTGAATGACCGAGTTCATTGTTTTGGAGGTAAACTGAATGTAACATTGTAAGAGGAAACTTAAAATACAATTAAGATGAGCACCCCGGGATCAGATAAAAAATCAGAAAAGGAAACATTGGAGAATATTCCTTACGAAATAAACGAGTATATAAGAAACAAACATTTCGATGAAGAGTTTCTTGCTGACATAAGAAAAAGCATTGACAGTAAGGGGCAAACCATTTATAATGTCGAAATTAGTCATGATGAAACATTACATAAATTACAATTCAATGCGGAGGGAGTATTAATTAAAAAAGAAACAGAACCCCTTTTCAAATACGAAGATGATGAATATGGTGTTGTCGATTAAAAGTATGGGCAACACTAAAGAAAGATATTTTGTTGTTTTTTAAAGCCCTTTCAGGGCTTTTTTATTTAGTGTTTGTGAAACACCCCGGTTCAATGCATCTTTTTTTATACCTTCGTAGCGAAAAATCAGAAAAAACAGAACGTGTTAGAAAAATTAGCAGCCATAAAAAGACGTTGGGAAGAAGTTGAACAGAAATTGTCCGACCCAAAGGTAATTGGCAATATGAGTGAATTTAAAAAATTCAACAAAGAGTATAAAGACCTTACCGAAGTGGTAACGGCCTATCATGAGTATAAAAACGTGGTAGAAAACATTGAATACAACAAAGGAGTTTTGTCCAATGAAAAGGATGAGGAAATGAGGGAGATGGCTAAAATGGACCTGGATGAGTTGGTTCCTAAAAAAGAATTGATCGAGGATCAGATCCGTCAAATGCTGATTCCAAAAGATCCTGAAGATGCTAAAAATGTGGTAATGGAGATCCGTGCAGGTACAGGAGGGGATGAGGCAAGTATTTTTGCAGGCGATCTATACCGGATGTACACACGTTTTTGTGAAAACAAAGGACTTAAGGTTGAGGTGGTTGATTTTAATGACGGTACAATGGGAGGTTACAAAGAAGTTATTTTTAACGTAACCGGTGAAAACGCCTATGGCATCTTAAAATTTGAAGGAGGGGTACATCGTGTACAGCGTATCCCTAATACCGAAACACAGGGCCGTGTGCATACTTCCGCTGCAACAGTGATGGTAATGCCGGAAGCCGATGAGGTGGATGTGGTTATTAATCCTGCCGATCTGGAAATTCAGTTTGCCCGTTCGGGAGGTGCCGGTGGACAAAATGTGAACAAGGTGGAATCAAAGGTAATGTTAACACATAAGCCTTCAGGTATTGTTATTACCTGTCAGCAGGATCGTAAACAGCTTGGTAATCGTGAATTAGCGATGAAAATGTTGAGAGCGAAATTGTATGAAATAGAATTACAAAAACACCTGGATAGCGTTTCCAAAAGAAGAAAAACAATGGTTTCTACGGGCGACCGTTCCGAAAAGATCCGCACCTATAATTATTCTCAAAACCGGATCACAGATCATCGTATCAATATGACCCTCTATAATTTAACATTGTTCATGGATGGAGATATACAAGAGGTACTTGATGGTCTCCAACTGGCTGAAAATGCAGAGCGTTTGAAAGAAGGCGGAATTGGATAAAAATAGATTTATGATGTTGGATATTAGATATTAATCCGGATAAAGGCTCCCTTCCAACCAATGTCTATTATCCAACATCTATTATCCAACATCTAATATCTCAAATCTTTATACTGCCAACCGCTGCTTCCAATCGTTTTACAACTTCATCCTTACCAAGCAATTCTACCATTTCAAATAACATCGGGCCACCACCAACACCACTTAAACATACGCGGAACAATTGCATTACCTGTCCTGTGGCAATTCCTTGGCCTTCAGCAGCGGCTTTGAATGCGGCTTCAGTGTCGGCAGCTGTAAAGGTGTTTAAGCCTTTAAAACGCTCTATTACGGCTTTTATAAAACTTGCAGAATTTTCATTCCATCTTTTTTTAATTACATCGGCATCATAAGCGGTTGGAGCAATAAAAAAGTAAATTCCTGCGTCCCAGAATTCATTAACAAAATGTGATTTTTCTTTAACCAATTTACAAACCCCTTCTACAAACTCTTGGTTCTTGTGTCTTGTATCTTGTGTCCCCTTTAATTTTTCATCTAAAACAGGCATGAATAACTCAGCCAATTCCTTATCCGATTTTTTGCGTAAATATTGTTGGTTGAACCATTTTGTTTTTTCAGGATCGAATTTAGCTCCTGATTTATTTACACGTTCAAATGAAAATGCCTGGATCAATTCTTCCATCGAAAAAATTTCCTGAGTTGTTCCGGGGTTCCAGCCCAACATAGCAAGCATATTCACAAATGCATCTGGAAAAAATCCGCTTTCGCGATATCCAACATAACTTTCACCGGTACGTTCATCATGCCAGTTTAAGGGAAACATTGGAATTCCTGATTTATCACGTTTTGATAGTTTTCCATTACCATCAGGTTTTAATATTAATGGCAAATGAGCCAGCAATGGCATTTTATCTTCACAGCCCAGGAAACGATAAATTAATATATGTGCAGGTGCTGATGGTAGCCATTCTTCACCACGTACCGCATGTGAGATCTCCATTTCAATATCATCCACAATATGTGCCAAATGGTAAGTAGGCATTCCATCCGATTTCAATAAAACTTTATCATCTACCTGAGTAGAATTAACCACCACCCATCCTCTGATGATATCGTGAAAACGTATCTCTTCATTACGGGGCACTTTTAAACGCACCACAAAAGGAGTTCCTGCATCCATTAATTTTTTTACATCATCTTCGGATAACGTCAATGAATTACGCATGTTTTGACGCGTTACCGCATTGTATTGAGGAGCCACTACTTTAGCTGCTTCTAAACGTTTGCGCATTGCATCCAACTCTTCGGGGGTATCAAAAGCATAATAGGCGTGGCCACTTGCAATAAGCTGATCGGAATATTTTTTATAAATACCTAACTCTTTGCGTTCGCTCTGACGGTAGGGTGCATGTGGGCCATCACCAAACCCGACACCTTCATTCGGTTCTATTCCACACCACTTCAATGATTCAATGATATATTCTTCAGCGCCCTTTACATAGCGGGTTTGGTCGGTATCTTCAATACGTAAAACAAAATCACCATTGTGTTTTTTTGCGAATAAATAACTAAACAATGCTGTACGCACACCACCCATGTGTAAACCACCTGTTGGGCTTGGTGCAAAACGTAAACGAACTCTTTTATTTTCCATAATTTTTTTTTGAGGGTGCAAAGGTAACTTAATTTGATAATGTGCTGATGTGCTGATGTGCTGATTTTTGCTTTTTAGGTTTACAATTTGCTTTTTTAAACCAAATAATAAATACGGTTTTGATAAATAAAAGCATTAATTCATACATTTGTATTTGTTGAATTTATTAAGACATCAATAAATCAACACATCAGCATATCTTCTAATTAGCACATCAAAAAATTAGCACATCAGCACATTATTTTAATTAGCACATCAATTATGCAATTACTTACACCACAGAATTTTAAGGATTACGAATTAATTGATGTTGGAGGCTTTGAAAAGCTGGAACGTTTTGGTCAGTTTATTACCATCAGGCCTGAGCCACAAGCGGTTTGGGATAAATCACTGAGTAATGCTGAATGGGAAAAACGTGCGCACATTAAATTTATGCCTCGCTCAAGTTCATCAGGTGAATGGAAAAAGTTGAAACAAATGCCTGATCAGTGGCAAATTAGATATGAGATATCAGATGTGAGAAATGAGACAAATGAGAAAGAATCTCAAATCTCAAATCTCAAATCTCAAATCTCTTTCCGTTTGGGTTTAACCTCCTTCAAGCACGTTGGTATATTTCCTGAACAAGCTCCTAATTGGGATTTTATTTATCAAACCGTTAAGGCGATGTCTGTACCTCAACCCAAAGTGTTGAATTTATTTGCTTATACCGGTGGTGCCTCTTTAGCGGCAAAGGCAGCGGGTGCTGATGTTACGCATGTTGATTCGATAAAACAAGTGGTTACCTGGTCAAAAGAGAATATGGATCTATCCGGTTTGAATAATATTCGCTGGGTAGTGGAAGATGCGTTGAAATTTGTGAAGCGTGAAGAAAAGCGTGGCAATAAATACAATGGAATCATTCTTGACCCTCCCGCCTTTGGCCATGGCCCCAATGGCGAAAAATGGAAACTGGAAGACAATATCAATGAAATGATAAAAGGCGTTTTAAGCCTGTTGAGCGATCAGGAACATTTTTTAATTCTTAATGCGTATTCGTTGGGTTTTTCACCTCTGATCATTGAAAATTTGCTGAAGCAAAAGGCGGGAGAAAATTTGAATGTTGGTGAGTTGTATTTACAGGCAACAGAAGGAAATAAGCTGCCTCTTGGTGTTTTTGGCAGGTTTAGGAATTTTTAATTTAAAAGCCAAGTCATGATGAATTTGTTTCGGCTTCTAAGAGTTTCCGAAACCACCGATAGCCATCGGGGCAGGCAGGTTCGGAATGACGTTTTTTCATGACTTGTTAACGATTTGGTATTAATTAGCATAAAAAAGCGGACCAATTTACTTTAGTAAATTGGTCCGCTTTTTTATATAAAATCTGGTATATATGCTATTTAAAAACTAATTTTTAGATTCAACTTTAAAATCAAGGATTACTTTACTGCCGTTATCTTCAAAAGAAACATTATCGGCAAGGTTACGCATTAAAAATACTCCGCGGCCATTAGGGTTAGCTATGTTTTCGGGGTTAGTAGGATCCGGCAGATCAGAATAATTAAAGCCCGGGCCTTCATCTTTTACAATGAACGAAACGAGATTTGGAGATGTTTTGAAAGAGATATCAATATTTTTGTTTGCATTAGCCTGATTTCCATGGTATATGGCATTGTTAACAGCTTCGGTTAGGGCCACTAAAATATTACCATAAAAATCCTGACTGATGTTAAACAGGTCGCAAACATCTTCTATCATTCGTTCAACTAATATAATATTTTCGGCTTTCGAAGATATCCGGATTTTTTGATTTGCTGCTAGTACCATTTTATTCTTCAAAGTTGTTAAAGTATTGGTTAACTTTTGATTTGTAGAAAGGATTTAAAGACGGTGAAACCGTTTTTAAAAGCTCCGTTTCTTTCTCTTTAAGTCTGTTATACTCTAAAAATTCATTAGGGTTACTAAAAGTTTCATTTTTTGCTTCATTCGACTGTCTTTTTTCATCCATTTCTCTCTCTTTCTCAGCCTTTTCGCTCTCCAGCAGGCGCGTTAATATTTCTTCCTGGCGGTTAATAGTTTCCTGGCTGATCATTTTATTTACCAGATCGGTTTCGGTTTCTTCCATTTTTTCGGCAAGTTTACTCATACCGCCTCCTCCTTTGCCATCTTTATTGATTTGATCAGCCATTTTTTGAAATTCTTTACGGATAGCTTCCTGTTGTGCAGCAAGTTGAGCAAGTTCCTGGCTCATTCCGGAACCTCCTTTACCGGGTTTATCGCCTGGTTTGTTGCCGCCTTTTTCCATTCCTTCTTTTAATTTCTTGATCTGCTGATTGAGCTGTTCCTGCATTTTGCGCATACCGGCTGCAGAAGGCTTTTTGCCAGCCCCTCCCGGTTTTTTGCAACTTCCGCTTCCCGGAGGTCCATCTTTTGGTTTTGCATCCGCCTGCATCTGCATTAAGGCTTCATTTAGCATCAGGGCCAAATTGTTAATAGAGGTCATTGCAAATTGCTGACGGCTCAATCCTTCTTCTTTATGGTTTTTTCCATCAAATGAGGGGGTAGGGGCTTCTTTAATTTCCTCAATGGCTTTTTCCATATTCATATTAATAGCACTTATTTCGCGATTAACCACTGCCTGAATTTTAGGCACACGTTTGCTTAAGGCCACCAAACTATCCTCGATCATTTTGGAATCATCGTGTAATTTTTTTTGTTTTTGATTGATCTTGAAAAACTGAGGGTCATTGGTTTTTGCTTTTGACAGTTCGCCCATCAATGCTTCCTGTCCAAATGAGAGTTGGAGCAGATTTTCAAGGATACCACGTAATTTATCAATGTCTTCGCTTTGAGCTTCCTCCTCCATTTCCTGTTGCATTTTGGAAAGTTTCTCGCTCATTTTTTTCATTTTTTGTGCAGCACTTTTTTGAGATTTAGAGGCATTTTTCTTTTCCTTTTTATCCAGTTGTTCACTGCTTTTCTCCATGTCTTTTTTGATGTCTTCCTGCTCCGGCTCTGTATTCTCCATTTTTTTAGGCTCTTCCAGCTCAGCGTTCTTTTTCTCCAGATCTTTCAAATCCTTTTTAGCCTCTTCAAATTCTTTATTCAACTCATCTTGTTTTGCTTTTTGTTCTTCAGCATTTGTATTCTTTTCTTCTGTTTTTTTAGAAAGTTCATCTTCTTTCTTTGCCAACTCGTCCAGTTTTTCAATACTTTTCTGCAATTTCTGCTCAAATTCCAGTTGTTTAAAAACCTCCAGGTTACGATCTAGTTCCTTCATTAGATCCTTATTTTCAAGCTTCATTTTTTCTAACGCTTCCTGTACTTTGTTTTTATCCAGTTTTTCAAGCAGTTTTTGCAATTCGTTGTATTTCTCTTTTAATTCAGGTGTCATTACTTTATCAAACAGCTCTTCCAGTTGTTTTTGTTTTTCCAGGATCTTTTCGTCAGGTTGCTTGTATTCGCTTTGCTGTTCGTTGTTTTGTTTGTTTTCGTTTTTGATTTTTTCAACGTTTTGCTGCAATTTTTTTTGTTTGTCGAGCAGATCTTCCAGTTTCTTTTTTTCTTCCCATGAAAGCGTTTTTTTCTCGGCAATTTTGCGTTGCAACTCACTTATTTCCTTCTGCACTTCTTTTGCCTGATCGATGCTTTCCAGTAGATCGTCTTTAATTTTATTATTGTTTTTATCGGTGTTTAAGTCAAGTTCTTTGAGTGTGGGGGCTTTAAAGATCATTTTTTGTGAACGAGAGGATTTACTTCCGGTAACACCATCATTGTCCCATATTTCAAAATAATATTCGATCTGGTCACCGGGAGAAACACCCAATTCATTCATGTCCCAGTAATGATAGAACTGATCCTGAGTAAGGTTTTTGTTGATCGCAACAGCCCTTATATTAGTAGTAAGTTTTTTTTCGTCAGTATCGGCTGCAGAATCATTATTTGTGATGTAATGATAATTGAACGTTAGTTTGTTAAAACCATAATCATCTTTTACCTCACCGCGAAAATAAATACGCTTGGTAGATGTGGTATCTTTTTTCTCTTCTACATTTATTTGCGGGTAGGCATCCGGAATTACATTGATAATGTAAGTTACAGAATCTTTATTTTTTAAAAACTGGTTAGCAGTAGAAACTGAGTAGATCTTATCCTTAAACAGTCGGGTGGAATAATTAAATGAATTTTCAGAAACGGGTGATACAGCAAAGGACGTATCATTAAAATTTATTCGCAACTGATCAGTGTTTTTAGTGCTGAAGCTCCATGAAACTTTTGTTCCTGCAGGAACCACAAGATCACCTGTATTTTTAACAACTTCATCTTTTTTGTTCAGGTATTTTGGGTATGCAAGTGCGATATCAAAGTTTAATAAAACAGGATTTGGTAAAGCTACCAATTCATACTCTTTCGATTTAAAGCCATCAGCGGAAAGATGAAAGCTGGTGTTTTTTTGTACATTTTTAAAAAGATAATTAAAATTTACAATGTTTTCTTTTTCTAATTTATATTCGTTTCCATTTATCTCAACGTAAACATTGTCCGGAACTTCATCGCCTGTCAGGTTTACTTTTAATTCAAAATCCTGCTGAGTAACAGTTGTTAGATCACTATTGGTGATCACAAACTGAAAGGGTGATTCTTTTTCAAAAAAATCAGCGTGTTTTACCAAGCGTTTTGTTCCGTCTGTGATTATGCTTGGTGCTGAAAATAAAATTACCGCGATAAGCAAAACTGGTATCAATGCATATTTCAGATATTTTTTATTTTCGGATAGATCAATTGCCGAAGTAAATTCAATAGGTTTTAATTCCTTTATTTTTTGATTAATACTTGCTTCTAAAAGGGAGATGTTAGATATTGGATTTGAGATGTTAGATGTTTCTTGTTGCAATTGAAGTGTATTCAACAATTTATCCTGAACATTTGTAAAGTGTTTACCGATAATGTTTGCAGCCTCTTCGTAAGAAATAAGCTGTCCTAATTTATAAAGTTTAGAAAGGGGAATTACAATATATTTTACAGAGATAAATCCGCTGGCAACAATAAATGAATAAAATAAAACGGTACGTATCGCGGTATTGAAGTGTGCGTAATATTCAAGCACAGTAAGGGATATAAAAAACAGCAATACCAAACCTGTGCTGTAAATCAGGCCACGTAAAAGTTGGTTTTTATAGTACTTACGGATGAAGCCATCCAGTTTTTTAATTAAGCTTTGGTAATCGTTTGCTTTCATTTTTTAATTTAAACGCAAATAAAATCAGGATGTTGTATTATAACAAAGATAAGCAATTGTGTATGTAATTTGTCTAAGGAGTTTTTTTGGAATAAAAGTTTAACAATTTTTAGGAATTTCTTGTAGATCAGATCGCGATGGTAGATATTGATATTCATTTTCCGGTTTTTCGAAAGGAGGTACGTATTTTTTAATAATTCAAGAAGGTGCATTTGTTGCATTTTTATTCCTTTTCTCCCTGTGTTGAATCCTTAACCCTCATAACAGCCTTATATACAAGCCTAGTTTGATCCTGGTCTATTTTTATTTGAATATCTAACCATTTTAAATACCTTTATGTTCATACAAATTATTAACTGATTGTAAAAGCACCGTGGAAGCTCTTTTTCAACAAATAAAAGCCATCTATCCGATTTCGAAAGAAGCCGAAAAATCATTGGCCGAAATCTGTAGCGAGGTAAGTTTTAAAAAAGGCACCGATGTGCAACCTATTGGGCATACCTGCAAAACCATTTATTTTGTGAAGAAAGGCTGTGTTAGAATTTATTATTTCAAGGATGCCAATGACATAACTGAAAGTTTTGAATTTGAAAATGCATTTGTTGCAAGGGCCGAAAGTTTATTTACCGGAAAGCCATCCCGAAAAGCCATTCAGGCTATTGAGGATACTGTATTAATCGCCATTGATTCAAACAAATTATTTAAACTTTTTGATTCATATCATGATCTTGAACGACTTTTTCGTAAGATCATTGAAGCGGCATATGTGAATACAGTAAACAGGATTGAAAGCTTACAGTTTAATACTGCTGATGAGCGCTATTTTAATCTACTAAAAGATCATACTAACATTTTAAAAAGGGTTCCGTTAAAGTTCATTGCATCCTATTTAGGAATCACTCAAGTTAGCTTAAGCCGGATCAGGGCGCATAAGTGATTATTTATCATATGTTAAATACTTCCGGTTAAGAGGGGCGTAACTTTGTAATAAATAAAAAACAAAGTAATGAAAAACGTTAACCTCGGATTAAAAGAAAACTGGAAGCAGTTCACTCTTCTTGTGATCATCAATGCCTTCGTGGGCGGTATGGTTGGATTAGAAAGAGCTATTCTTCCTAAAATAGCCGAAGGTGAATTTCATCTTGCAGCAAATACAGCAATTCTTTCCTTCATTATAGTATTCGGAATTGTAAAAGCAATTACCAATTATTTTACCGGTTCTTTAGCAAATAAATTCGGCAGAAAAAATTTGCTTACCATTGGCTGGCTGTTTGCTATTCCAGTTCCTTTTATCCTGATGTATGCCCCAAACTGGAACTGGATCATTGCTGCAAATATATTATTGGGTATCAACCAGGGGTTAACCTGGAGCAGTACCGTTGTAATGAAAATAGATCTTGTTGGTGAAAAGCAAAGAGGTTTTGCAATGGGCTTAAATGAGTTTGCCGGTTACCTTTCAGTAGCTATTGTGGCTTTTCTTACCGGTTGGATTGCCGGACAATATGGGTTAAGACCATATCCATTTTACATTGGAATTGTTTTATCCTTATTAGGGTTTTTCGGAAGTTGGTTGCTGATAAAGGATACCAAACATCATGTTGCAAAAGAATCAAATTCCAGTAACATCCCTGCATTAAAAAATGTATTTTGGGATACAACATGGAAAAATAAAAACCTTGGTGCTGTGACGCAAGCCGGATTAATTAATAATTTGAACGATGGAATGGTTTGGGGCATCTTCCCAATTCTGTTGTCTCAAAAAGATTTCAGTCTAGAACAAATTGGAATAATAACAGCAACGTATCCCGCTGTTTGGGGCTTAGGACAATTAATAACAGGTAAAATGGCAGACCATTTTTGTAAAAAGAATATGTTGTTTACAGGCATGTTTTTACAAGGTATTACTTTGTTGGTGATGCCTTGGGCAGAAACAATGACTCATTTTATTTTTCTTTCAGTTGTTTTAGGCTGGGGCACTGCAATGGTTTACCCCACTTTCCTTGCAACGGTTGCAGAAAATACCAATCCTATGGACAGGCCAAAAAGTTTAGGGATATTTCGCTTATGGCGTGATCTGGGCTATGCTATTGGTGCTATTTTAACTGGAATAATTGCAGATGCATTAGGTATCACTGCTTCAATAATTGTAATTGGGTTGCTGACGGTTGGTTCCGCAATAGTTATTCAATATCGTATGAAATGTAGTGATGATAATTCGAAAAAACTTTGGAATTGGTTTATACCTAAAAATAAAATACATGGAGAACATACAAATAGTCAATTGCGTTGCTCTTGAGAAGTTAAAGCAATTAATAGCAGACAAAAAACAAGAGGTCAAAATTATTGATGTGCGTGATCGGGAAGAGTTTGATCAACAGCATATACCGGGTGCGATGAATATTTCAATTTCAGAATTGGAACTGGTCAACAAATTATTTGATAAAGCAGATATCATTATAACCGCTTGTGGCAAAGGTGGAGGGAGATCTACAAAGGCTGCGGAGAAGTTAAATGAAATGGGATTTAAAAATTCTAATTGGCTTTGCGGTGGAACTTTTGGGTGGTATGAAATACAAATACAATAGGTTAAAAATAATTAATTTCATTGCACAATAAATTCAATTGTAACAATTGTAACCGTTAAATGATTTATATCATGCGACCTTTGTAACATAATTAACAAAACAAAACAAAATGGAAATAATAGGTTATCTGTCATCAATTTTAATAGGGGTTTCTTTAGGGCTTATTGGCAGCGGGGGCAGCATTTTAACGGTCCCGGTATTGGTTTATCTTTTTTCGGTGGATGCAGTAGTAGCAACTGCCTATTCTTTATTCATTGTAGGCTTCACCAGTGCCATAGGTTCGGTGGGTTATTTAAGAAAAGGCTTAGTAAATATTAAAACAGCTTTAGTATTTGGAGCGCCTTCCATTGTGGCGGTATTTTTAACAAGGGCCTATATTGTACCTGCTATACCAAAAGAAGTTTTTACAATAGGTTCTTTTGTTGTAACCAAGAGTATTTTAATGATGTTGCTTTTTGCTGTACTGATGGTGGCTGCATCTTACAGTATGATCAAAAAAGATAAAAAGAAAAAAGAAGAAGATTTAGGTCCGCAAAAATTTAATTACCCGGTAATTTTGATCGAAGGGGCTGTTGTTGGTATGGTTACCGGATTGGTGGGAGCCGGTGGAGGATTTTTAATAATACCGGCTTTGGTACTATTGTCTAAACTACCCATGAAAGAAGCGGTTGGCACCTCCTTGGTTATAATTGCTGCAAAATCCTTGATAGGTTTTTTTGGTGAAGGAGGCGAAACTGTTATTGACTGGAGCTTATTAACGATGGTTTCCGCATTCGCTACAGCCGGGATTTTTATTGGAATTTTCTTATCCAAAAAAATAGATGGAGCAAAACTTAAACCCATATTTGGTTGGTTTGTATTATTGATGGGAATATATATCATTATAAAAGAGACGCTATTAAAATAACAGTGTAACATAGGTAACACATCGTATACTTCAAATGCCAAGTGTAATATATGTTACCGTTAATCCTTTAAAAACAGCATAATTTTGCTGAATAATAATAAATAAAAAAAATAAAAATAAAACAAAATGAAAGTAGAACAAATTTATACAGGATGTTTAGCACAAGGTGCTTATTACATCACTTCAAATGGCGAAGCCGCAATTATTGATCCGTTGAGAGAAGTGCAGCCATATATTGATCGTGCAAAAAAAGATGGCGTAAAAATTAAGTATGTTTTTGAAACACATTTTCATGCCGATTTTGTATCCGGTCATTTAGATTTAAGCAAAAAAACAGGAGCTCCAATAGTTTACGGACCGAATGCCTCTCCTGAATTTGATTTTATATCAGCACATGACGGAGAAGAATTTAAGCTTGGTAATGTTACTATTAAAGTGCTTCATACTCCGGGGCATACCATGGAAAGCACCTGCTTTTTATTAAAAGATGAAAACGGTAAAGATTATGCATTGTTTAGTGGCGATACATTATTTCTTGGTGATGTTGGCCGCCCCGACCTGGCTCAAAAAGCTGCTTCAATGACGCAGGATCAATTAGCCGGAATATTATATGATTCCATAAACAATAAACTAATGCCACTTGCAAATGATGTTATTGTTTATCCGGCTCATGGTGCCGGAAGCGCTTGCGGCAAAAATATGATGAAGGAAACCGTAGATACTTTGGGGAACCAGAAAAAAATGAACTATGCTTTGAACCAGCCTGATAAAGAGGCTTTTGTTAAAGCTGTGACAGATGGTTTATTGCCTCCTCCGGGTTATTTTGGAATGAACGTTGCAATGAACAAAAAAGGAATTGAAAGTTTTGATACCATCCTTGAAAAAGGCATGAAGGCGTTAAGTCCAAATGAATTGGAGGCAGCTGCTGATGCAACCGAAGCTCTGATATTAGATGTGCGTGATGCAGCAGAATTTCAAAAAGGGTTTGTTCCACGCTCAATCAACATTGGTTTACATGGCGATTTTGCTCCATGGGTAGGTTCTTTGATCGTTGATGTAAAGCAGCCGATCATATTAATTACCAAAGAGGGTGAAGAAGAAGAAAGTGTAACAAGATTGGCACGTGTTGGTTTTGATAAAGTTATCGGTTATCTTGATGGAGGCTTTGATGCATGGAAAAAATCAGGGAAAGAGGTAGATACAGTAAACCGCATTACAGCAGCTCAATTTCAAAAGGAGTTTAAAGTTGGCGAAAGCATTGTATTAGATGTTAGAAAAGATAGCGAATATGCAGCTGAACATGTTGAGGAAGCTTTTAGCAGACCATTAGCTGAAATTAATAATTGGTTTAAAACCATTGATGATAGTAAACCATATTATATTCACTGTGCAGGTGGTTATCGCAGTATGATCGCTTCAAGCATCCTAAAATCACGTGGTATTCATAATTTCAAAGAAGTGGAAGGAGGTTTTAAAGCCATTGCAGAGACCGATGTACCTAAAACCAATTTTGTTTGCCAGAGTAAAATGGTAAAGGCCTAAAACAAATAAAAGGCGGCACATTGTCGCCTTTTATTAAACTAAAAAACAATGTCCAAAATAATAACATTTATTATTGTTGCTATATCAGGTCTGACCTTAGCACAATGTAATTCACAATCAAAAAAAACAGATACAATGAAAAATCCAATAGAAACAAAAACAGATCTAAAGCAAATTATAGTTGACGTAAGAACTCCTGAGGAGTGGCAAGGTGACGGCCATGCCGACTGTTCTGTTAATTACCCTTTAGATTCTTTTGACAGCAAAATAGAAGAATTAAAAAAATACGACAAAGTAGTAATTGTTTGTCGCAGTGGAGCCAGAGCCGGTGTGGCTAAAAGCAAACTGTTAGGAGCCGGATACACTAAAGAAGTTGAGAATTTGGGTGCATGGCAAAATATAGCTTGCAATAAATAACCACATATTGTTACAAAGAGCTTGTTCAAAATATTTATTTCGCAATAAAATTTTAACATGTTTTTTATTCCAAACAACAAAACCTCTTACTTATAGAGGTTTTGTTGTTATGTAATCAACTCTTAAAAACAACATTTTATAACAACAGATTTTTTTAGAAATGCACACAAAATGTCACAGTTGATAACAAAAATATTTGATAAAAGTGAAGGGTATTGGGAAAGTAAACAAAACTCCCGTAACCTTAGCTATATCTTGGTTGCTGTGTTCATCATTTCACTTTTGATTGGCATTGGAAACTATTTTCATGTTTTCAGATCATTTTATCTTCTTTCCAATATAAAATTTACGGATGCCATCGAATTCAGTTTTAATTTTTTATTGTTTTTTGAAATGATAGGATTAGTTTTTGTTATCCCTCAATCTATTTCCAATTCCATTGCCAAACAATTTCAGATCATGAGCCTGATTTTTTTACGAACTTCATTTGAAGAGTTATCCAACTTATCACTCAACTCCACATTTCAGGAGCAGTTTACCATTATTTACAGGATGGCTTCAGATGCCGGTGCAGCATTAATTGTTTTTTCACTAACCGGCTGGTTCTATAGTTTACAAAAACACAGGCAGATCACCGATGAAACAGAGCGCACCAAATTTATTAACCTGAAAAAAATAATTGCAATTGGAGTGTTAATTGGGTTGTTGACCTCTGTTTTTTTTGATATAAAACGGTATTTGGCTACAGGGTTATTTCACCCTTCCTATCCTCTCTTTTATCTTATACTTATTTTTGCAGATATGTTGCTGATGTTAGCCGCCTTCAGATATGTGATCCATTATCCGAATATTTTCCGATATTCCGCCTTTGTACTGATAACTATTTTCATACGTATTGCATTAATGGCGCCTGTTTATTATAACGCAATTATTGGAATTAGCACCGTGTTGTTTGGCATTGGCGTTGCGTATGTACACAACTTTTTTTTCGAGGGAAGGGTAAAACATTTGATCAGAACAGATTCATAATATTAAAAACTGATATGAGGCTTGTTTTGACCAATAAGCTCATTGCTTGAAAATTAGAACTTAAGAATATTGTTGCAAAAAAATATTCTTATACATTCATAAATTAAAACTATTTCAAATGGAAAATAATAAAAGGAGAGATTTTATAAAATCGCTGGGGTTGTTGGGTATTGGCTCTGCTATCGTTTCGCCACTATCAGCTATCGCAGATATCAGCGAAGAGGCAGTAACCGAAAGCGTTTTCGAAGCTAATAAAACTTCAACCATTAGCATACTTCAGACCACCGATGTGCATTGCCAAATACATTCACATGACGAATTGTTTTGGGAAAACAATAAAGCCGTATTCCGAAAAACAGGCGGTTACGCTTATATGGCAACAATGCTCAATGATCTTAAGAAGAAAAATCCAAACACATTTGTGATTGATACAGGTGATATGTTTCAGGGTAGTGAATTAAGTGTAAAAACAACAGGTAAGGCATTCGTTCCCATTTTAAACGCATTGAACTACGATCTATATTTACCGGGAAACTGGGAGGTTATTTACGGTAAAAAAAACATGCAAACATTAATGGGCGCCTTAAATGCACCTAAAATATGTGCAAATATGTATCACGATCTGGGTGAAGGAAAAAAGGGAGAACTGATTTTCCAACCTTACAATATCTGGAATGTAGCAGGGGTAAAAATTGGTTTTTTAGGATATACCGATCCTCTTGTACCTATTCGTCAGAGCCCTAATTACAGCAAGGGAATTATTTATACAAAACCTGAAGAAAATTTATCACATTACGTGGATGTTTTAAAAAATCAAGAGCAATGCAGCTTCATAATCATCATTGCACATCTTGGTTTATCACAACAAATTTCATTGGCAAATATGTCGGAGTGCGAAGGTGTGAATTATATTTTAGGAGGCGATACACATGAAAGAGTTCGGAACCCTATAGTATGTAAATATTCTAAAGTTGTTGAACCTGGTGCGTTTGGTTCATTTATAGGAAAATTAGATTTGACCGTTGAAAATGGAAAAGTTATTAAAGATTCATACGAACTGTTAGAAGTAGCATCTTCAGAATTGAAACCTGATAAAAATATTCAAAAATTATTAGATGCAAACGAAGGTGTATTCAAGGAGCACATTAATCAAATAGTGGGTTACAGTACTATTCCATTATACAGATACTTTGTAGTAGAAAATCCGATTGATACGATCATATTAAATGCGCTGAACTGGAAGTTCCCTGAAATAGATATTGTATTGTCGAACGGATTCCGTTTTTGTCCGCCACTCACTACACCTGACCATACGGGTAATATTCCAATTACCAATGGATTTATTTTTGATATGTTACCGGTTGACAGTGTTGTAAGAACTGCCAAAGCCAGCGGAAAGCAATTGAGGGAATGGCTCGAAAAGGAGCTTAATAATGTATTTGCAAAAGATGCTTCCAAACGATTTGGAGGTTGGGTAATTAAATTTAAAGGGATGGAAGTAAGTTTTAATGCATTTGCCGAAATGGGTAAGAGGGTTCAAAGTGCTACGATCAAAGGAAAAGAATTGGACCCGGATAAATTATATAGTATTCTTGCTTGTGAACGTGATGGCGACCCTGCTGATATGCTGTGCAGAATGAAAGGTGTGACTGATGCGAAAAACACAACATCCACCTTGCATACGGTAATGTTGGACTATTTGAAAGTAAATTCACCGATCACACCAACACCACCTCATAATGCAAAAATATTAGACGCTCCTGACACCTTGCTTTCGCAGGTTACCGGTGTTGATTATCAGTTTAGGTAATAAATATTTATCAATAATTATTTTAAACAAAAAACAAACAAAAATCAAAATGAAAACAGCACTAAAATTAATTTTAATGACGCTCGCTTTGAGTGTCAACAATCTTTATGCTCAAAAAGCATCTAATTCCGAACACACTCAAGATGCCCCGGTTGAGGTAACAAATACCATTCACAAGATCGTTTTTCAGCTTACAACTTCAGATACCTTAGCACATAAAGCGCTAATGAAACAGCTTGTTAATATTAAAACGGTGGCGCCTGATACTAAAATTGAAGTGGTTTGTCATGGGCCGGGATTGGACTTATTATTAAATAATAAAACGGTTGCGCATGAAAAGATAAAGGCTGCTAAAGAAAAAGGAGTGGAGTTTATTGCATGTGAGTTTTCGCTAAAAGAAAGAAAACTAGATAAGTCAACTATTATTTCGGAAGCAGGATTTGTTCCTGCAGGAATAATTGAAATTGTAATTAAGCAGGAAGAAGGCTGGACGTACATCAAATCAGGTTTTTAATTTCTAATCGCCACTAATATTATTACCATACTTTTTACCGGAGCGTATTCAATTCTTTTTTTGTTATGTAACATTTGTAACCGTTAAACCATGATTTTGGTCATACTTTTGTATAAATAATAATAAAGAATAATGATAGCAGCATTAAAAAAACTTTTCGGATTCACAATAGTGGATTTGTCCGAACTAATTAGAGCAGGCGCAACCATTGTTGATGTGAGAAGCCCGGGGGAGTTTGATTCAGGGCATGTGAAAGGGTCTATAAATATTCCACTTGAACAGATTCTTGCAAATATTGAAACATTAAAAAATCACAAACAGATCATTGTCTGTTGTCGTAGCGGAAATCGCAGTGGCCAGGTTCAAAGGGTTTTAGAATCGAAAGGATTCAAGAATGTAACCAATGGCGGAAGCTGGCAAAATGTAAATCAAAATAGTTAAATCATATGGAAAATTTAAAAGTACTGATACCAACTGATTTTTCGGTTCAGGCAGAGTATGCTTATTTAATGGTTAAAAAGCTAGAGGAAAAAGCACCAATAGAAATTCATTTTATGCATGTGCTGGATGTGCCGGATACAGTTACAATTGATGCCAATGGTACAATTCGAACCTGTGGTGAAATTGATATCAATTATGTTATTTCTCAAAAAGAAATTGCCGACAGAAAGTTGAATAATTTAAAGGTTCTTTATGGCCAGCATATTCAAACACATTTAGTATTGGGTAAGATTACCGACAACATTATAAATTATTCGGAAACAAATAAATTCGATTTAATTGTGATGGGTACCAAAGGAGCATGGGGATTAAAGGAGAAGTTATCAGGCTCCGAAACACAAATTATTGCAAGGAAGTCTAAAATTCCTCTATTGTCTTTAATGTGTGATCGCTCGGATCTTGTTATTAAAAATATTCTCCTGGTTCATGATTACAAAAATCCAACTGATGATAATTTAACCTTGTTAAAAAAGTTAATTAAAGCATTTGGCGCTAAGGTTCATCAATTGCAAATTGTTTCCGGTCAAACAGCTGTTGAAAAAGGAAATTTATCAACACGAATGGATAAATATGCATTAGAGAATGGTATTACGGATTACGAAAATCACATACTAAACGATTTGGATGTTGAAAATGGAGTTATTCATTTTAATCAAATGCATGCTATAGATATTGTATGTATTGGCACACACGGGAAAGGTGGTTTGTTTCATGTCAGTGCTACTGAAAAATTAATTAATCATTTGTTCAAACCTATTATTTCTTTTCACTTAAAAAATCAATAAAACTTATTCTATGTTAGATATATTAAAAGAAACCTGGTCGTGGTGGTTCTCCGGGGCAATAATTACAGGTATTATGTTTCTGCTTCTGTTTTTTGGCCAGTCATTCGGCTTTTCATCCAACCTTAGAACTATTTGTTCTGCGGCAGGATGTGGGAAATCTGTCAAATTTTTTGATTTTAACTGGAAGAGCCAGATATGGAATTTAGTTTTTCTTATAGGTGCCATTCTTGGTGGTTTTATTGCCCATCAGTTTCTCTCTTCTGATGAAGCTATAAATATTTCAAGCAATACTGTTGCTGACCTTGCTAAGTTGGGGTTTTCAGCTCCTCAATCAGTTCAACCTGCCGAACTATTTAGTTTAGAGGCCGCTTTTACTATCAAAGGTTTTTTAATTTTAGCTTTTGGTGGTTTGCTTGTAGGCTTTGGTTCAAGATATGCGGGAGGTTGCACTTCCGGGCATGCTATCAGCGGTTTATCCGATCTGCAATTTCCATCATTAATTGCAGTGGTTGGTTTTTTTATCGGTGGTTTAATAATGACTTTTTTAATAATCCCTTTACTTTTTTAATTATGAAATTTATAAAATTCTTAGTGCTCGGCACTTTATTCGGCATCGTAATGGCAAAATCAGAGGCCTTGTCATGGTATAGGATCCAGGAAATGTTTCGTTTCCAAGCTTTTCACATGTATGGAATAATTGGCACAGCTGTGACTCTCGGAGTTATTGGTGTTGCTCTTATTAAAAAATATAACATACGTGATTTTCACGGCAATCCTATAAAATTTCATCCTAAGGAAAAATCAATAGTTCGTTATCTTTTAGGAGGAATAATATTTGGATTAGGCTGGGCCTTGAGTGGTGCCTGTCCGGGACCAATGGTAGTCAACATTGGTTATGGTTTCTTTACAATGATAATTGTATTTCTTTTTGCACTGTTAGGCACATATGTTTATGGATATTTTAAAGATAAACTTCCTCATTAAATTAATGCATCATGGCAAATGAAAACGATAACAAGTTACTGCATGTATTAAACAGATTATTAGGTTTAATTGTGTTTTTAGTGATCTTGTTAATTGCAATGGGAATACTGTTGTATAAATATATGCCCGACTATGTACCGCCTTTAGAAGAAGAAATAACTTCTTCGGAATCGGTTCTTGATTTGGCAAGTACAGAGGCAAAGGATACAGTCATCTACCGGCAAGCTCCGGATGTTTCAACGTTAGAAGGGGCCTCCAATAAGGATTTAATAGTGTATGGAAAAGATATAATTGTTAATACTGCACACTATTTTGGGCCACAGGGAAAGGTAGGTAAAGCATACACCAACGGAATGAATTGTCAGAACTGCCATTTAGATGCCGGTACAAAAGCTTTTGGAAATAATTACTTTGCTGTAGCTTCTACTTATCCAAAGTTCAGAGCGCGTTCAGGGGCAATGGAGAATATTTATAAACGTGTTAATGATTGTTTTGAGAGGAGTTTAAATGGCAAAGCAATTGATACAACTTCAAAAGAAATGCAGGCGATAGTTGAATACATCAAATGGCTTGGCCAAGATGTGCCCAAAGGTTCTTCACCAAGCGGTTCAGGTTTAAAAAGTCTGGCTTTTTTAGAAAGAGCAGCTAGCCCTGAAAAAGGAAAGCTTTTTTATTCCCAAAAATGTACCAGTTGCCATCAGGCAGATGGCTTAGGACTTATGAATGCCGATAAAACAACCTACACTTACCCTCCTTTATGGGGCGAGCACAGTTATAATGATGGCGCGGGCTTGTTCAGGATGTCAAATTTTGCTAAATACATAAAATACAATATGCCATTAGGGGCAAGCCATAACAGTCCGATGTTAACTGATGAAGAGGCCTGGGACATCGCAGCCTACGTAAATTCACAATCCCGTCCGCATAAAAATATTAAAAAGGACTGGCCTAAAATAGAAGAGAAACCTTTCGATCATCCTTTCGGACCTTACACGGATGGTTTTAGTGAAGAAGAGCATAAATATGGCCCGTTTCAACCAATTAAAGATAAAAGTACCTTATTAAAAAAGAAGAAATAATCATGCTTAAGAACATCCTATTATTTTTAAGTTTTTTATTGTCTCTAAGTTCCTTTGCTCAAGACCAGGACAATCATCATATAGCACTTAAACCAAAAGATTCGGTATGCTTAAAAGATTGTTTGGTGCAAGCTCATTGGGAAGCTCATACACGAACCTTTGTAATGTCAACTATTAATGAGGGCGATTTAAAAGATGATTATGTAATTGGCTCAGGGGCTGGTATTGGAGTATTAACCAAACCTCTTTATGGATTTCAGGCAGGAGTGAGTGGATTTTTTATGTATAATTTAGCTTCTTCTAAAATACATGAACTTGATAATTTAACGAACTCTGCTAATCGTTATGAAATTGGATTGTTTGACATAGAGGATCGCTCCAATAAAAATGATTTAGACCGATTAGAAGAGCTATATTTAAAATACACTCTTTCAAAAAGTTCTTTAACAGTAGGAAAGATGAATATCAATACTCCGTTTTTAAATCCGCAGGATGGCAGAATGCGCCCTAATGTTGAAGAAGGAATTTGGTTTAGCATTAAAGAGGCTGACAAAATTGGTTTTAATGGTGGCTGGATAACAGGAATCTCGCCTCGTTCAACTGTAAAGTGGTTTTCTTTGGCCAATTCAATTGGCGTTTTTCCGGCTGGAGTGACCACTGATGGGATCAAATCGAACTATTATAAAAATATTGAAGGTAGTTCCGGAATGGCAATCGCTAACATCTATTTTAATCCCTCTAAAAATGTAAAAATAAATTTATGGAATGGTTATTTAGAAAATGTAATGAACACATCATTAATGGAAGTAAATGTTGAACAACAAAAAAAAAAAATGAAATTTTATGAAGGGTTAATATACATACATCAGGATGCAGTAAATAATGGAGGGAATGTAGTTCAATCAAAAACATATATAAATAAAGGGGCACAGTCCAATTCAATCAGTGCACAACTGGGTGTAAAGAATAAAAAAATAAACACTAATTTAAACTATACTCATATATCCGGTGATGGCAGATATTTAATGCCCAGGGAGTGGGGGAAAGAAAATTTTTATACTTTTTTACAACGGGAAAGAAATGAAGGGTTAGGAAATGTAAATGCATTTATGACAAAAACAACCTTAACGATACTCAATAATAAATTGAAAACCTCTATTGGTTATGGGTATTACCAATTGCCCGATGTAAAAAACTTCCGATTAAATAAATATGGTATGCCTTCTTATCATCAAATAAATTTTGATGCTATCTATTCGTTTCAAAAAGCCTTGAAAGGTCTTGAGTTAAAATTTTTAGTAGCCTATAAGATCAACCAGGGTGAAACGTATAATAATCTGAAATATGTTTATAATAAAGTAAATATGATTAATTTTAATTTTATACTTGACTTTAAAATTTAACTATGAGTGATTTAAAAAATAAATTCTCTTCCATTTTTGAGAATGACCTGATCAATGAAATAATCGCAGTTGGAGAAGTGCATAGCTTAAAGGAAGGCGATGTTATCATGGATTACGGGAAATCAATCCATTTTATGCCAATAATACTTAGTGGTACGATCAGGGTAATGCGAAAGGATGAAGAAGACCGGGAAATTATTTTATACTATTTAAGTGATAATGAAAGTTGTGCAATGGCCTACGCTTGTTGTATGGAAGCAAAGAGAAGCGAGATTAAAGCCATTGCCGAAGATAATGTTGAACTGATCACAATTCCACATAATAAATTAGACGAGTGGCTTTTCAAATATCCAAGTTGGAAAAGTTATGTTTTTAGCAGTTTTACCCATAGGTTTAATGAACTCTTAAAATCCTTAGAAAGCGTGGCTTTCCATAAGTTGGACGAGCGATTGGTGAACTACTTAAAAAACAAATCGAAAGTGTCAGGTAAGACTTCTATACTACTTTCACACAATCAAATTGCAGAGGAGATGGGAACGAGCAGAGTTGTTATTTCACGTTTATTAAAACAATTGGAAAATGATAAAAAACTTATTTTATATCGGAATGAGATCAAATTATTAAGTACCTTTTAGTAAACCTAAAAGCCAGATCTCACGGAATCTTTATTCCTTTAATACTGTTATGAAAGTTTAATAATCCAACACTAATTTTGCTAAGGCTTACTTCTCTTTAAAATTCAGAGAAGTAAGCCTTTTATTTGCCTCGGCCTGTTATTTGAGTGATTCCAAAAATTACCTTGTAAATTTCGGTCTTTAGCAATTGTTAATTTATTGTTTCAAGGCAATATCCAAACATTCCATAACCACACGTTGAACACCATGTATGATTTCAGGAGTATGCGCTTCAGAAATAAATCCTACTTCATATCCTGAAGGACCCATATAAATTGCACGTTCAAGTAATTCTTTGTGAAGGATCTTAAAATAATTCATGCTTTCCGGAACAATTTCTTCGGCCGACTGTATGCTTAAAGCATCAGTAAAAGCAAACCAAAAAATAGAACCAATAGAAAACACTCTAAAGCTGTAACGGTGAAGTGCAGCATAATCATTCAAGGCATTTACAAATACGGAGGTTTTTTTCTCGAGGTCATTATAAAAACCCGGTTTCAAACATTCCGTCAATTGTGCTATTCCAGCTGCCATTGCTACAGGGTTTCCACTCAAGGTCCCGGCCTGATAAACATTTCCTTCAGGTGAAATATGGCTCATGATCTCAGCACTTGCGCCATACATGCCTACCGGCAGCCCTCCACCGATAATTTTACCATACGTGATAATATCCGGTTGAATATCATAATAGCCTGCAGCACCTGTAAACCCTACACGAAAACCGCTTATCACTTCATCAAAAAGTAATAGTGTTTTATTTTCGGTACAGATATCACGCAGAAATTGAAGGTACTCTTTACGTTGCAATAACAAACCATTGTTTGCCGGTATTGGTTCAATAATTATACATGCGATCTGATCTTTAAAATCTGCGAATGCTTGTTTTACAGCTTGTTCATTATTTAAGGAAACTACAATTGTTTCGTTAACAAAACTTTCAGGAACACCTGCCGATGATGAATTACCAAATGTTACCAATCCCGAACCGGCTTTTACCAAAAGAGAATCACTATGGCCGTGATAACATCCCTCGAATTTTAAAATTTTATTTCTTTTGGTATACCCTCTGGCCAAACGTATTGCGCTCATCACGGCTTCGGTACCCGAACTTACAAAACGTATTTTTTGAATATATTTATTGTTATTCAAAATCAATTCAGCCAATTCATTTTCCAACGCAGTAGGCGCACCAAATGTGCAGCCTTTTTCTACTGTTTTTTTTATAGCATCATTTACTTTATCATTTGCATGACCTAATATTAATGGCCCCCAGGAGCCACAAAAATCAGTGAATTTATTACCATCTGCATCCCATATCTGTGAACCTTTCCCGCGTTCAATAAATAAGGGTGTGCCTCCAACAGAGCGAAATGCACGTACAGGGGAGTTCACTCCGCCAGGGAAATATGTTTTTGCTTTTTCAAATAAAGCTTCTGATTTTTCTCTTTTCATTGTATTTAATTTGTTTTTTGAACCCGAATCATCAAGGTATTCATTTTACGAATTTGTAAAATTTATGCCATGCTTAATTCATAATTCAAATTTGTTGACTGCAAATATATATCTTTGAAATCAATTTTTTAATAGAATCGGAGAGTTTGCGAAGTTTGAAAAGAATGATCATAAAAATGGTTTTGTATATTTAAAATTCTACTTTACAAACATCAGTTTTTTAATAGCCGAAAAAAGATGAATATTGAAGAACTAAGGGAATATTGCATTTCTAAAAAAGGTGTAACAGAAAGTTTGCCTTTTGGCCCTGAAACATTAGTCTTTAAGATAATGGGCAAAGCTTTTTTGCTTACTGGTATGGATGGGCGCCCTTTGCAATTTAATGTAAAGTGCGATCCTGAAAAAGCAATTGAACTACGGGAGAAATATACTTGCGTGATACCGGGCTATCACATGAACAAAAAACATTGGAATACGATTATTGTTGATGGTTCTGTTTCAATAAAACTATTACACGAGTGGATAACAGATTCTTATAACCTTGTGGCTTCAGGCCTTACGAGAAAAGCGAAACAAGAGCTAATGGAATTAAAATAATTTTACAAGAAAAATAATTATGACATACGAAAACACACTTGAATTTGCAAAGCAACAGGATACAATTGATCCACTAAAAGCTTATCGCAATAAGTTTTACTTTCCAATGATGCATGGTCGCGAGGCAGTTTATTTGACTGGTAATTCATTGGGCTTGCAACCAAAAGCCACGCAGGATTACGTTTTGAATGAATTGGAAGATTGGGCTACATTCGGTGTAGAAGGCCACTTTCATGCACGTAAGCCGTGGCTTTCCTATCATGAGCAGTTTGCTGAACCTGTTGCAAAAATTGTTGGTGCAAAGCCCGATGAAATTGTGGTGATGAACCAACTTACTGTGAATTTACATTTATTAATGGTAAGCTTTTATCGTCCATCAAAAGAGCGTTACAAAATTTTATGTGAAGCAAAAGCATTTCCTTCCGACCAATATGCTTTGGAATCGCAAGTGAAATTTCATGGCTATGATCCCGGAGATGCGATCATTGAAGTAGCACCGCGCGAAGGAGAATATTGCATCCGTCATGAAGATATTTTGGAAGCCATAGAAAAAAATAAAAATTCTATTGCACTCATCATGATCGGTGGTGTGAATTATTATAACGGTCAGGTTTTTGATATGAAAGCCATTACTGAAGCGGGACACAAGGCTGGAGCAATAGTTGGTTTTGATCTTGCACATGCTGCCGGAAATTTAAAATTACAATTGCATGATTGGAATGTTGACTTTGCATGTTGGTGTACGTATAAATATTTAAACTCCGGTCCTGGAAGTGTGGGCAGTGTTTTTATTCATCAAAATAATTTGAATAAACCCGATACAGCCCGTTTTGCCGGCTGGTGGGGACATGATAAAGCATCCCGTTTTAAAATGGAAAAAGGTTTTGTTCCTATGCCAACAGCCGAAGCATGGCAAATGAGCAATGCTCCTGTTTTATCAATGGCTGCTCATAGGGCTGCGGTGGATATGTTTGATGAAGTAGGGATGGATGCTTTGGTTATAAAGGCCGAAATGTTGACCGGTTATTTAGAGTTTGTAATAGATGAGATAAATAAGACACAAGAAGCTAAAAGCAAGAAACAAGAAACAAGCGATACGAATCAGGATGGATTTTTAGAAATAATTACACCTCGTGATAAAAAACAACGTGGTTGCCAGATCTCAATTGTAGCACACGGCCGGGGGAAAGATCTGTTCAATAAACTTACTGAAGCTGGTGTAATAGCTGATTGGAGAGAGCCAAACGTTATCCGATGTGCACCTGTGCCTCTTTACAATTCTTTTGAAGATGTGTTTCGGTTTGGAGAAATATTGAAGAGTGTATTATAAATGGGAGTTTGATCAATAAAATAAAGATAATCTGTTTGAATATCTATTTGGGCGTTCCCCTTTCTAAAAGAAAAGTGGCGGGCTTTTCACTTCAATCTTTCCTTCCGCTAATTAGCGGAAGGAAAGGATTTACGTTACAATCCCTAACGCAAACAGTCCTGTATTAATGCAAAATCTTAAACACCAGTTCTTTCAACAACTCACCTTCAGTAGCAGAGCCTCTATCAACTCCTTTTGATTTGAGATCATATTCACGTAAATAACTGAAAATTGCTTTTAACTTAACTGCCGAAAAGTTTTTTGCCGCGCGTTCATAATCACCAACAAAGAAGGGGTGTACACCAAGTTCGGATGCGACATTGCCTTTTGATTTATCAGTTAAAAATTGATAAATTAAAAGCTTGCAGAAATATCCATAAAGTGATGATACCGTCATCACCATCGGATGTTCTTTTTCATTGGAAGCAAAAAAATTAATGATTCGATTTGCTTTAAGAACTTCTTTTTTTCCAATAGCGGTTTGTAATTCAAACACATTGTAATCTTTACTGATGCCAATATTTGTTTGAATATGTTCAACAGAAATTTCAGATTTTGGTGGAAGATTGATCATCAGTTTATCCAACTCATTGGATACTTTGCTGAGGTTGGTTCCTAAATATTCGGTTAGTAAAGCGCTTGCTTTAGGACTTACGGTATATTCTTTCCCCTTTAAATAATTGTTGATCCAATCAGGAACCTTGTTGTCGTAGATTTTTTTCGAGTCGAAAAGTACAGCGTTTTTATCAATAGCTTTTGCCGCACTGGTTCGTTTATCAATGGTTTTGTATTTGTAACAGATAACAAGGATGGTTGATTTTTGAGGGTTTTCTATATACGCTTCAAAAGGAGGTTTTGCTTTTTCTTTTATTTTTTCTTTTTCAGCATCTTTATCTTTTCCAACCAGATCTTTTATGTTTTGTGCTTCTTTGATAATGATCACCTGGTGTTCGCTCATCATCGGGAAACGCTTGGCAGCACCAATTACATCAGCGGCAGTGATATCACGACCATAAAGTACACTTTGATTAAATTCTTTTTCCGATTCATCCAGCACATTTTGTTCAATATAATCGGAGATCATATCAATAAAATAAGGTTCCTCGCCCATCAAAAAATAAACCGGACGGTAAATCTTTCTTTTTAACTCGGACATTATATCATTAAACTCCATTGCACTGCGAATTACTTACTACAAATTAAGAATTTTAACAAATTACGAATCTGTGTTTGTTAAAAATGATCATCCCGATTACGAATGATTGAACTGATGGTATAATATTGCCTATTGTTTAATTGCTAAATTGCCTACTGCAAAAGCTGTTAAATTATTTTTAATTACTACTACTAAATTGCCGACTGTAAAATTGATAAATTGTTCAATTGAATTTTTAGTCTTCAAACCTCAAATGTTTCACCGTTAAACCGTTGTTAATAAGCTCATTTAACGAATCGATACCAATTCTTAAATGTTCATCAACAAAATTTTGAGTGACTTTTTTATCGCTTTCTACCGTTTTTACACCTTCCGAGATCATCGGCTGATCACTCACTAAAAGTAAAGCTCCAGTTGGTATTTGATTGAAAAAACCTGTCGAAAATATCGTTGCTGTTTCCATATCAATGCCCATTACGCGGATCTTGCGCAGGTAATCTTTAAATTCATCATCATGCTCCCACACTCTTCTGTTGGTAGTATATACAGTGCCTGTCCAATAATCCAAATTATGATTACGAATAGTTGTTGAGATCGCTTTCTGTAAATTAAATGCAGGTAACGCAGGCACTTCAGGCGGAAAATAATCATTTGATGTTCCTTCACCCCTTATAGCTGCAATAGGGAGTATCAAATCGCCTAATTCATTTTTCTTTTTCAGACCACCACATTTACCAAGAAATAAAACGGCCTTTGGTTCAATGGCGCTTAAAAGATCCATGATGGTAGCGGCATTTGCACTTCCCATGCTGAAATTAATAATGGTAATACCATTCGCTGTTGCATTAGGCATAGGCATATCCAAACCATCCACTTTAACACCGTTCCAGTCGGCAAACATTTTTACATATTTGTTAAAGTTAGTCAGCAGAATGTATTTGCCGAATGCTTCTAAGGGCGTGCCGGTATAACGGGGTAACCAGTTTGCCACTATATCTTCTTTACTTTTCATATATTTACGTTTAGGAATATTTACGAATAACGAATCTTTTCGCTATTTTCGAGAAAATTTTCTCCAAGCGAAATTAGTAATTTAGTAGTGTAAAAGATACCTTGTTACAAAATATTTGTTAAAAAAGATACTGAACCTAACCGAAGGTATAGGTATTCAAAAAAAAATGAAAACATTAAATTTACCTCCCTATCAGTTTAAGCTTAAACAGCAAGGGTTACGCACACAAATTTTTGATTCGATCCGAAAAAAATATGTGGTGCTTACACCTGAGGAATGGGTACGTCAGAATTTTTTACAGTTTTTGATCCAGGAAAAGAATTACCCAGCCTCATTAATTGCCGTGGAAGCTGGTTTAAAATACAATCAGCTGCAAAAACGGATGGATGTGTTGGTGTATGATAAACAAGGGACTCCGCATTTAATGGTGGAATGCAAAGCACCCGAAGTGAAAATTAACCAGGATGTTTTCGACCAGATAGCTCGATACAATATGGTGTTTAAAGTGAAATACCTGGTAGTAACCAATGGTATGCATCATTTTTGTTGTTTGATGGATTACACAAACAATGCCTACCAGTATTTAGAGCAGATCCCGGTTTTTGAGTAATGGTCTTTCCTTAGTTGTGAAACAGTGTTAATTGTTTCCTGCAGATTTTCGCAGATGAAATTATTTCTTCAAAAATTGGGTAATGTTGCGTTACGGATTGTAGCGTAAATCCTTTTCTTCCGCTATTTTGCGGAAGGAAAGATTGAAGTGTAAAGCCCGCCTTTTCTACCTCACCCCCTTCCCCTCTCCATTTGGAGAGGGGAAGGGGGTGAGGTAGAAAGGGAACGCCCAAATAAAAAAGTTTACGTTTTTTCGATGAATAAAAATAATTAACTAAAAATAAATTTCAGTTAAATCCAAATTCTAATCATTCAGCTTCAACACCGCCATGAATGCACTTTGCGGGATCTCCACATTACCAACAGAACGCATACGTTTTTTACCTTCTTTTTGTTTTTCAAGTAGTTTACGTTTACGGGAAATATCACCACCATAACATTTAGCAGTAACATCTTTACGCATTGCTTTTATTGTTTCGCGTGCTATAACTTTAGCGCCAATTGCCGCTTGTATAGGGATCTCAAATTGTTGACGAGGGATCAATTCTTTTAATTTCTCACACATTTTTTTACCAAACTCATAAGCATTGTCACGGTGAATAAGTGACGACAATGCATCTACAGGCTCTGCATTTAAAAGAATATCAAGCTTTACCAAATAACTCTGACGATAATCCAAGGGTTGATAATCGAAAGAAGCATATCCTTTAGAAATTGTTTTTAAACGATCGTAAAAATCAAATACGATCTCGCCCAAAGGCATATCAAACATAAGCTCTACACGGTCGGTAGTTAAATATACTTGGTTTGTTAAATTACCGCGTTTGCCAATACATAAGGTCATAATATTGCCCACAAATTCAGACTTGGTGATGATCTGTGCCTTTATATAAGGCTCTTCCACACGGTCGAGCTTGCTTGGATCAGGCAAGTCAGCCGGATTGTTCACGATCATCAATTCATCCTTGGTGCTATACGCATGGTAGGATACGTTGGGAACGGTAGTGATCACGGTCATATTGAACTCACGTTCCAAACGCTCCTGGATAATTTCCATGTGCAACATTCCTAAGAATCCGCAGCGAAAGCCAAAACCAAGAGCAGCCGATGATTCCGGCTCCCATGTTAAGGATGCATCGTTCAGTTGAAGTTTTTCCATTGAATAACGCAAGTCTTCAAAATCATCAGTATCAACAGGGTAAATACCTGCAAATACCATTGGTTTTACATCTTCAAAACCTTTAATAGCTGCAATAGAAGGGCGGGATACACTTGTAATGGTATCACCAACTTTAACTTCACGGGCATCTTTAATTCCTGAGATAATGTACCCAACATCACCCGTTTTAATTTCGTTGCGCGGCTCTTGTTTTAATCGCAAAACACCTATTTCATCGGCATTGTATTCTTTTCCGGTGGCAACAAACTTTACTTTTTCACCTTTTTTAATGCTACCATTTTGGATCTTAAAATAAGCAATGATCCCTCTGAATGAGTTATACACCGAATCAAATATCAACGCTTGCAAAGGCTTTTCAGGGTCTCCTTTTGGAGCAGGAATTCGTTCAATGATGGCAGCTAAGATGTCAAATACTCCAAGTCCTGTTTTGCCGGATGCAGCAATAATTTCTTCACGTTTACACCCCAGCAATTCTACGATCTGGTCTTTCACAGCTTCGGGTTCAGCGCTTGGAAGATCAATTTTATTTAAAATAGGGATAATTTCCAGGTCATTGCCTAAAGCCAGGTATAAATTAGAAATGGTCTGTGCCTGGATTCCCTGCGCAGCATCCACGATCAGCAATGCGCCTTCACAGGCAGCAATGGAGCGCGATACTTCGTATGAAAAATCAACGTGACCGGGAGTGTCAATTAAATTTAAAACATATTTTTTACCCTGGTATTCATAATCCATTTGAATAGCATGGCTCTTGATAGTAATGCCACGCTCTTTTTCCAGGTCCATATCATCAAGGACCTGAGCCTGCATATCACGCTTATTGATAGTGTTGGTATATTCAAGCAAACGATCGGCAAGGGTACTTTTTCCGTGATCGATATGTGCAATAATGCAAAAATTTCTAATGTTGTCCATTCTTCCTGTTATAACGATCTTCATTTTAAAAATCGGATTGCGAATTTACGAATAATCTGCCGAATAAACGAATTGGGGCGATTTCGAAAAAACAAGCAAGGGGATGTATTATTTGTTTTTGCAGTTTCTTTCAATGCGATTCTGTAGTTTCGTTATATAATCAACGATTTTTTTTAAGTGGTTGAAAATCTTATGCTTGCATAATAGTTGAAAATAAATTTGCTTTTTGAAAAATCGGGTTGTACATTTGTGCCGTTCAATATAAGTTAGTGTTCAACCTAGAAAGAATAAATGTTAAATCATTTGTTCCTTAAACCGCTAAAAATGATCAAAGTACTCTTCCGTAGCAATACTTGTTACAACTCTCATCAACCTTTAGCGGATAGTCAATCAAGCCTTAACAATAGTTTCGTAGTCTCTCTTTGTAAAATTAATAATTCAATTTATTTTAACTAAATTTCTTAAAAAGAAACGAATGAAAAAACAATTACAATTTAAGTTTATCGGTGTTCTAGTTGCTGCAGGTGCCATGTTTACTTTAAATTCTTGTAAGAAAGATACTTCTCCTCAGGACGGAGTTTCTTTTGAAACAGTTTTGGCTTCAGGTGGTGAATTTGATGCATTTAGTAACCAAAAAATTCTTTCTAACGTTTCTACATCTTCTGTTCCTGTGGATAGTGGGATCTGGAATTGTACTAACAGTACCTGGAATGTAATGCAGGGGAATCAGGATTTTCCACTTTACGATCCTAACGTTTCTGTAGTATATCCCGGAAGTTTATTACAAGGAGCTTCTTTAAATCAGGCTACACCTGATGTTATCGCGGTAAGACGCGGAGGCGGAACTGTATCAATTGATATTATCAATGGATCAAATTCAGTTTATGTAAATGTGAATGAAGTAAAGAAAAGTTTGATCACACAAGCATTAAACGATATCGTGAATGATAATAATGAGGTAATGCCGGCTCGTTTTACTTTCCAGCACGAAAATGTAAAAACAAAAGAAGAGTTAGCTTTAGCATTAGGATTAAATGTTGAAATAGTTCCTGTAACTGTTATGGCGAACCTTTCATTTTCTAACAACTCAACTTTGAATCATTATTTGGTTGTTTTAAAACAATCATTCTATACAATGAGTTATGACATTCCTCCTTCTTTTGATGATTTCTTTGACCCATCTGTTACACCATTAGATCTTGCGAAATATGTTAATGCAGGTAACCCTGCTTGTTATGTATCAGATGTAACCTACGGAAGAGTATTTTATTTGCTTATTGAATCAAGCTCTTCTAAAATGGAAATTTCATCTGCTATCAATGTAAGTTTCAGCAATGCACCGGTAAGTGGTAACATAGATGCAAGTTATTTATCTTCTTTGGATGATCTTTCAGTTAAAGTGGTTGCTCTTGGAGGTGAAACACAAAGTACATTTTCTGCGATCAACGCTGGTAGTTTGAGTTCATTAACCAATCAACTTGGAAATTCTGCTGATCTAAAAGCAGGTGTTCCTCTTTCTTATGTTGTAAGAACTGTTTACAGCAATAAATTAGTTAAAAATAAATTGGATATTGAATATACTATAAATGATTGCCAGTTAGTTCCTTAAGAAATAAAAATATAATCAAGAAAAATTAATCGTTTCTAATCTGTTTTCAAAAACTTATTTAGAAGCGATTAATTATTAATAACCATTACTAAATTTTTACTAAACCAGTTTTTTCATGAAGACAATCTACACTTTTATTTTTGCTGCCATTCTATTCACACAGTCTGCTGTAGCGCAATGTTCAGGCACTGCAATGGTATTAAATGCTGCATCAGGTAGTTTAACGGATGGTAGTGGAACCAGTAATTATGTTGATGATCTGGATTGCTTTTGGCTGATCTCACCTGCAGGAGCAGGAACAATAAGTTTAACTTTTACCGCGCTGGACCTTGAGCTTTATCTATGTTCCGACAAAGTAAGAATTTATGACGGAAGCGACACAACAGGTAACCTGATAGGTACAGCATGTGGTAATACGTTACCCGCCACCATAACATCTACCGGTGGAGCAATGTATATTCGTTTTACTTCTGATATCAGTTATAGTGGTGCAGGTTGGGAAGCTTCTTATACATCCACTACCGCACCTCCGGTTTATTGCAGTGGAAACACAACCTTAACAGCCTCTTCAGGAGCTTTTTCAGATGGAAGCAGCGCTTCTAATTATAGTGATAATGCTAATTGTACATGGCTAATACAGCCTCCTGCTGCAACTTCTATTACATTAACATTCGCTGCATTTAATACAGAAGCCGGACAGGATTTTATAAAAGTATATGACGATTCCAGTTCACCTCCTACATTGATAGGTTCTTATAGCGGTGGTTCTATCCCTTCACCTATTGTATTATCCTCTGGCGGTGCTATGTTGGTTGAATTTACTTCAAATAATTCTATTACAGATCTTGGATGGTCTGCATCTTATACTTCCACAATAGCACCTCCTGTTTTTTGCAGCGGATCTACAACACTTACTGCCGTTTCGGGTAGCTTTAACGATGGTAGTGGTACCGATAATTATAGTGATGGTGCTAATTGCACCTGGTTGATACAACCTGCTAACACAAGTTCCATCACGTTGTCTTTTAGTGATTTTAGTACACAGGGAGGAATGGATTTTGTAAAAGTATACGACAATTCTACTTCACCGGCTACACAGATCGGATCTTACAGCGGAACCAGCATTCCAGCATCAGTTACATTACCCGGTGGTGCAATGAAAGTTGTTTTTACATCAAACGGTTCAGTAACTGATCTTGGGTGGTCAGCATCTTATACTTCTACAAATTTTACTGGTATTGCTGATAATGAGCTAAACAAGGGCATCAGCATTTATCCAAATCCTTTTCATCAAACTGCTACTCTTAAATTTTCTGCTCCGGAAGCAGAGGCTTGTGAGTTCATTATGTATGATGTGTTAGGGAAATCTTTAATAAAGATGGTCATCCCTGCTTTTACTACTTCAGTTGTTATAGACGCGAAATCATTGCCAAACGGCATGTATTTTTATTCTTTGTCTGAAAACAATATGCTAATTCATACCGGGAAAGTGATCATTCAATAAAATTTGAATTAAACTTTTTTCTTTACCACTATATAAAAAAACATCATGCAGAAAAGCATGGTGTTTTTTTTATACAAGTATTTTAACAACAATAAAGTAAGTAAGTACCGAAACCAGAGCAGACAAAAACATTCCCCAAATAAGATCAACAATTGTTACTAAAACAGGCCAGCTTTTTAGAAGGGCCAAATTGGTAAGATCGAATGTGGCATAGGTAACGAGCCCAAATAAAGAACCAAACAAAAGTGCATGTGTCCACGATTGTTTCTCCAATGCCGGTTGGATCACAAATAAAACAAGTCCCAGGATAAAAATAAAATAAAAAAGAATGGCTGCGACCCAGTTAATGTTTGATTTCATTAAAGAACCTATTTGATCGCGATAAAAATCCTTTGCCAAAAATCCAACCCAGGTTATATCGAAGGCAATGAAAATAGGGAGAGCGGTGAAAAAAAGTTTTAGAAACATATTATATAACAGAGGTTAAGTTATGAAGAGAAAAAGAAAAAAGGTTATTATTTTTTACAAATATAAAATGAAAAAAAATATTTTTAGTGACCACGATCACAATCAAACATGATCTTAACACCCTAATTTAGAAAAGATTCACCACTGATTTCACAAATTGTATTGCATCAATTCGTGTAAATCTGTGAAATCTGTGGCAAAAAAATTATAACATGAAGTTCGGGGAATTCTTTAGATCAATATTTTACCAACCTCAATGAAGCGGTATACTTATCCGATGAAATTCTAAAAGTATATACCCCTTTCGCAAGTTTTAATGCATCAGCGTTCAGGTTAATGCTGCTGTTGCCTGCGGGATATATAGTGTTTGATATCTGTATTTCTTTTCCGAGAATATCAATCAATGCAATTGTCACTCTTTGCTCGGTTTGTTGAGAAAAGAACACGGTTGCATTTTCATCAAAAGGATTCGGTTGTGCCGCAACAATGATCTCGTTTTCGTTTTCGCTGATATCAGTGGTCATGCTTACCAAAACACCATTGGTGCTGCAGATACTGTTCAATCCCGCACCATTTACAGCCTTAACACTATAGTAATAATTTTGTCCAGGAGTAAGTGAGAGCCCTGTATTTGTAACCGAAGTATTAAGACTGTTATCAGTCCAGTTTACCACATCGGTTGCTCCGGAGCTTGTTCCTATTGCATACCAATATTTTAAAATACCCGAATTTGCATCAATTGAAGCCGTCCAGTTTGCCGATAGTGAGCTGGTTGAGCTCGTGAAATTGATGTCGCTTCCATTACCATCATTCACTGTTACACAGGATGGATCGGTCCAATCCACATTAATATTCTGAGAGGCAATTGCTGATAAGTTTCCGTCCACATCATTTACAATAGATTTTATTTTTCCTGAATAAGTGGAAGGGTTAGGATTCTGATACCTGATATCATTCGTGGACGCAGCACCTACCGTTATTGCAACTGAAGGAAGTCTTGATCTGTAAACTTTCAGTTCAGAGATGTTCGCTTTGCAATTCCCCGTACGGAAAGAAATATAATTTCCAGCGGTAGTTAAAACGCTTGCATCGGTCCAGGAGCCAAGCAAAACATTATCCTTGTAAACATCAATTTTTCCGCTAGTACGGTCAAAAATAATTTTGTAATCATTCCATTGACCTAAAGTAGTAGTGACATTATTGATCGTTTTTGATAATGTAAAAACATCATTCACTACCTTAAAAATTTCAAGTGTACTTGTTTCCTGTCTGAAATAAATGAAGTAGGAGTTCCCCCTGTTGGTAAGCGCTCCATTGTCACTAAAAAAATGAAAGCCAAACCGGTGCTGGCTGGTTCCGTATGTTGCAGTGGCTACCATTGCATAAAACTGATACAAAT
Source organism: Bacteroidia bacterium (assembly GCA_030654175.1). Lineage (GTDB taxonomy): Bacteria > Bacteroidota > Bacteroidia > 2-12-FULL-35-15 > 2-12-FULL-35-15 > 2-12-FULL-35-15. Next base: position 529,871 of record JAURXZ010000030.1, on the reverse strand, counting down.
ACCGGTTTGATAAATTCTGATCAAGAGAAGCATAGATATTGGAATTACTTATAGTAGAATCACTTTGAATTAAATCCCCTCCTGATACCTGCCAAGTTCCGCTGCTTGTGGGAACCGACCATACGGATGAATTGTACGAATCAAAATTGTCAGCAAAAAAGCCATTCCCTGAATTCGCATGCCATTCGGCACCATCGTAATCAATCACCTGGTAATAGCTTTTATCAATCCCGCTTCCTCCAATGTCATCCACATCGGTAAACGTTGTTGAGAAATTGGTGGTGTCCCAGTTATTAGGCAAAGCAATGGCCGTTGTGGGTGCAATATTATCAACAGGACCAAGGTGTCGGAATTTCATTGCATCAAAAGCTATATTTTGAGAGGCTGTGCCTGTTGCGTCACCCAAATAAACATTATCAGTTTGTCCTGCCGCTAAACTGTGGATCCCTAAAGAAACCCATTGGCCACTGTTTTGGCTTTGATCAACTACAACATTTGTAGTTCCGCTTGACGTATTTACCCGGTAATTCGCACTTACGGCTGTAGAGCCTGTTCCTCCGGGGATGTAAGCAAATATTTCATAGTTTCCTGCGGTGGCAATGTTGGGGGTCCAGGTAACAAAAGCGATATCGGTTGTGCCCGCTTCGGTTCCGGTAAACCAATAATGATTGTTATAACCCGAATTCAGATCATGGAAATAACGTTGTACAGAGCCATTCTGACTGTTGTTCATATAAAAACCATGATTGTAAAAAATATCATCTATAATGGTATCGTTATAGGATACCTCTGAGCCCTGAGCTGTTACGGTCCAGGCGACAGTGTTCAGGTTTTGATTGCCATTGTTATAGCCGGGCCAATCATAGTAAGAATTTTGTCCGAACCAGTTGGGCCATGAACCGTTGTTTTTATCTCCGTAAGGATCTTTAAAAATGATAGTATGCTGGCCTACTACATAACCAACCGCTAATGTCAAATGTCCGGCAGAAGTAAGCAGGTTGCAGATAGGGAAGGGGTAACCGCTATTAATTTGGGCTAAAGCCTTAGGGTAATTATCAGCGTCTTCCTGCACAGAAGTTATGTAATGCTGTGAAATATATTGTTGCATTCTTGAGTGCGGGCTATAAGAACCTGTCCAGGTATAACCATAACCGCCCCATGCATCTTCACCACCACCTGTTGTTGATACATCCTGATAATAAATTTGATTTAACCGGTACTTGTCAGCAACATAGGCTCCATATTCACTTGTGTGGCTCCCTACGCCATTGCTTGTGGTTATTGGCCATTTAGGGATTTTATTGTAATATGCAGTAGCCATGATAGCAGTTGCTGCTGCACAGGAACCATAACCGTAATGCCATTCGGGTGTGTCGTATACCTGGTTTACATAAGGAACTGTTCCCGGTACATGCACTTCCGATTGCATCGATTTTTGAAAGCCCTGATTACTTATGTTTAAAGGACTTTCGGCATTAAAAATCAATTGAGCAGATAAAGAAGCGTTCGTTGTTGATGATTGAATAGATACAGTTCTCTTATTTAAACTTTGAAAAATTATCTTGTCACCGGAAGGTATGGCTGCTATTTCGAAATTATCTGGAGTATTGGTAATGTTTTTTATTTCGGAACCGTTTGCTTTGGCTTTGTATATATCAGAACCCATAAAATGCAGATCGGTTGTTTCGGTTTTTGTAAAAACAATATGGTGTGAATCGCTTGTCCAGGAAGGGTATTGGCCTTCAGAAATAAAAGTAGTAGTTTGACTTTGCAGATCATAAATATACAGTTGACCTGAAATAGAGGAATACATTAATTTAGAAGCATCAGGCGACCATACGGGATACATATTTCCTTTTACACCGGAAGTTAATTTAATAACCTGTTTATTCGATAAATTCAATAAAAACAACTGGTCGTGATCATCATTGAAACAAACGGATTTTCCGTCAGGTGCTATTGGCGCTATATTCACATATTGACCTAAGGAATAATTAGTATAAATGCTACCCTCAATTATTACCAATTCATTACCAATAGTAAAAGCTTTTTTTCCATTTTGGGAGAAGCTGATCTGGCCGCACAGATCAACCGGAGCGTGTAATAAAGTAATTGTTTTTGTTTGAATATTTAATAAAGCAGGGGCTTGTTTACCATCGGCTTGAATATATTTAAAACCAATATTTTTTTTATCAGGCGAAAGTTGCATATATCTGCCACAGCCGGGCGAACTAAATAAAATGCTGTACTTGCCTTCACTAAAAAGGTAAAGATTGGAAGCATAATTATCGGTAGCTACAATACCGGAAGTAGTTTCCATAAAATTGACAAAATACCCATCCGCTTCAGCCTTGTAGGAATCAAATGGAGTTGTGTTTTGTGCAATGACAAAATTGTGCAATGAAAAAATAAACAGTACAAAAACGAGTATTTTACACTTCATATTTTCAAAATTTAAATTTGGACTTTATACATTTAGCAGTAAATATATAAATTTTTTGTTCCAATAGCAATGGGCTGTGAGACAAATCACCATTTGTCAGTATTATTGCAGAATTAACAGGTTGTAAGAGTCGGAGAGGCTTAATTAGACTGGTTTTTGGGTGTACAGGTATCAGAAAATATTCATAAAAAATAATTGTTTTTTATGGACGTTTAATATGATTTTCAATTTTTTTATTTAAAAAACACTGAGCACAAATTGTTCTAATGGTGGCTGTAAGAATTTTTCTTTTACAGTCATGGAGAGTGCAAGGTGGATCGCTTTTTTTAGCTTTCCAAATTCACGGGGTTTCTGAATATAATATTGCGCACCCTTTTGATAAAGCATGTTTACAATATCCCGATCGTAATAAGTGGAGAATATAATTACCGGAATTGATTTTAATTTTTCAGTGCGTTTTATTTCTTCGAGGCACTCAAATCCGTTTTTTCGGGGCATATTCATATCAATAAAAAGAACATCAGGGTATGTACTTTTCTTTTGAAGATGTTGCATAAGTTGTTCCCCATCATTTACAATTGTGAAAGAAACGGATATGTGAAACTCATCCAATGCTTCTTTAAAAAGAAAGCAATCGTCAAGGTCATCATCTGCCAGTAAAATTCGGAGTTGTGTGGAATCCATAAAAAATCAAAAACTTAATTATGATTTAAAATTTTAATACCCTATCATTTTTATTCTGTGCAAATTTAAATAAAATTTCGACAAACGGGCTTTTTTTGCTGATTAGTTTAAAAAAAACGCACATCAGTGAAACTGAGCCGTCTAAGTGTCGAATTTTCGGGATAATTGGTAAATTTCAACAAATACTGCAATTATATATTCCATTAATTTCCTTTTTTTATTAACGGATTGATATCTTAGTTGTGTTTTTGTGAGTGTTATCATTAAATGCAAGATTTGATTAAGAACATAAAATGTAAACAGACATTTAGTTGGATTAATGGAAAAGTTTTTTTAGCTTCGTTCCAGGCGTATTAGAGAAATGTTTATTCTCATTTTTTATTTTGTTCATTTTATTTTTAAAACAATTACTATGAAGCAAACAAACAAAACATTTTCTATAAGAGTTGTTTTTTCTTTTATATGTCTCACAGCACTGCCTGTATACGCTCAGCAGATGGCTTTACGCCTCGCAAATGCAACAACTGTTAGCTATAGCAAAAATACCAACCTCCCTTATTTCATAAAATTCAATCCTGATGAGAACATTAAAGAAGAAGGTTTTTCGGCCTGGATAACACATGCGCTTAATTTACCTGATAACATTACTTTTAAAGCGTATGATGTAATAAATGATGACTTAAATATTACTCATACACGTTACAAAGAATACGTAAACAATTTTCCTGTAGAAGGTTCAATGATCATTACACATAGTAAAGATGGACGATTGTATTCGGTTAATGGCGATTATTTTCTGAATGTAAACACCCGCCCTTTTGCCTCTGTTACAGAATCCGGTGCCTTAGAAAGTGCATTAAAAAAAGTAAATGCGATCCGATATAAATGGGAAAACAAAACGCAGGAAGTTGCCATGCGTGAGATGCTGAAGCAGCCTGATTTTACTTATTTTCCAAAAGGAGAATTAGTAATGGTGCATAGATCAGGTGCAGATTATTCGGCAGCTAACATTCGCCTGGCTTATAAATTTAATATTTACGCTGAAAAACCGCTTTACCGCGCTTATGTATTTGTAGATGCACTAACAGCTGAAGTAATTGCTGAAAAACCGATCATTCACACAGCAGATGTTTTAGGTACAGCAAATACTAAGTATAGTGGTTCCGTAAACATGACTTCCGATAATTTTGGAACAAACCAGTACCGGCTTCAGGAAACAGGGAGAGGGAATGGAATTAAAACATTTAACCTGAACAATTCCACCAACTATACCAATACCGATTTTACAAGCGCTTCAAGTGCCTGGAATGTGACAGGTACTGATCAGGCAGCGGCTGATGCACATTGGGGGGCGGAAAAAACGTATGATTATTTTCAAACTGTACATAACCGCAACAGCATTGATGGAAATGGTTTTGCCCTTTTAAGTTATGTCCACTATGACGTAAATTATGTAAATGCTTTTTGGGACGGACAAGAAATGACCTATGGCGATGGCAATACATCTCAAGGGTTTAAAATTATGACTGCTCTTGATATTTGCGGCCATGAAGTTACTCACGGCCTGGTTCAGTATACTGCCGGTTTGGGAGGCAGCGGAACAGATGAATCAGATGCACTTAATGAAGGCTTTGCCGACATTTTTGGTACCTCCATTGAGGTTTTTGCACGTCCATCGCAAAACGACTGGTTAATGGGTGCAGATAATATGACTAACAATAGCGGACTTAGGGATATGTCGAACCCATCCAATTTAGGAGACCCCAATTGTTATTTAGGTACCAATTGGGATGGTGGTGGTGAGCCTCATAGAAATGCGGGCCCGTCAATTTATTGGTATTATTTACTTTGTGTGGGTGGTAGCGGAACAAATGATAATGGCGCTGCATTTAACGTTAGTGGTATCACAATGGCAAAAGCAGAAAAAATAGCATTTCGTGGTTTATCGGTTTATTTTACACCGGGAACCACTTATGCAGATGCGCGTACAGGTACAATTCAGGCTGCTGTGGATTTGTATGGTGGCTGCTCTCCGGAAGTGATAGCAACCACAAATGCTTGGCATGCAGTTGGTGTAGGGCCTGTTTTTTCAGGTTCTGTTAATGCCGCTTTTACAGCTTTTGCTACAAGTAGCTGCGTGCTGCCTTTTGTTGTAAACTTTAGCAACACCAGCACAAATGCAGGCAACGCAACGTGGTATTTTGGTGATGGCTCTACAAGCGCATTGTATAATCCTTCCCATTCCTATGGGACTGCCGGCACTTATAATGTTAAGCTGGTTGTGAGCAGTGCGTGTGGTGCCGATTCTGTACTTCAAACTTCTTTTATTACGGTGAATCCTCCACCCGCTCCAACTGCCACTAATGGATTCAGCTGCACAGCACCTTCCATTGTAACATTAAGTGCAACTGGTGGTGGAACTCTTAATTGGTATAGCACACCTTTTGCAGGAGTCCCTCTAACTACCGGAAGCACCTTCAGTACGCCTTCTATCAGTTCCACAACAACGTACTATGTGGAAAGCGAGAATGCAGGAGCCACAGGTTCGGTTGGCCCTGCTACAACCACCATTTTCGGAGGAGGAAGTTATCATAATAATACCTCCACACAATATTTAACATTTGATGTTTTGCAAGCCTGCACCATACAAACTGCACTTGTAAATTCAGGCGCTGCCGGCACCCGTAATATTATAGTATGGGATACTACAGGCGTTCAACTGCAAAGTGTTCCGGTAAGTTTCCCAAATGGAACAGGAACCGTTACGCTGAACATTCACCTTGCACCCGGAAGCTATCGGATAGGAGGAACAGGAATGAACCTTTGGAGGAACAATACCGGTGGAACCTATCCTTTTACGCTTAATGGGGTGATCACTATTACGGGTTCCTCAGCCGGACCGGATTTTTATTATTATATCTATAACTGGCTGGTTAAAAACGACCCTTGTGTTAGTCCACGTATTCCGGTTGTTGCTACCATTGGAGGAACCGCTGTTACTTATTCCGCAGCTGCCTATGACACCATTTGTTCCAATAAACCTTCTGTTGTATTAACAGGTGGAATGCCTGCAGGAGGCGTTTATTCAGGTGTTGGCGTAAATTCAGGTGTTTTTGATCCTGCAATATCAGGCGAAGGAACTTATACAATTACGTATTCATACAGTGATACCGGCAATTGTACGAATACAGCCAGTCAGAATATTTATGTGATAGAATGTGTTACAGGAATAAACTCCAATGATGTATTATCAGGGATGGCCTTGTATCCCAACCCTACTGATGGAAGCTTTACATTGCAAATAGATCTATTGAATGACGAAAAAGTTAAGGTTGAATTAATGAATTCGATAGGGCAGGTGATGTTTGTGGAGCACCATAATTTTGTTTCAGGAAATAACAAATTATCACTTAACCTGAATGGGGAAGCAAAAGGAGTTTATTTTGTGCAGGCGACCACTTTATCGACTGTGTTAAGGCAACGCATTGTTATGAAATAATCGATTCCGGTATAAGTAAAAAGATGAAAAAAGTTTACAGCCTTTTTATTATTTTTCTGATAAGCATAGTTGGCTTGCTATCGCTTAATGCCCAAAATATTGGTGCTTCTGCAACCAGAACCTGTGGCAGCCCGATACTTCCGGATAGCTTTGAAACATGGTTACAGCCTCTGATAGAATCTGGTGCCGGTGGAAGCCGCACGGTATATACTATTCCGGTAATTGTTCATGTGATTCACAATGGAGAAGCCACCGGTACAGGCTCCAACTTAAGCCAGGCCCAGGTAAATTCGCAACTTCAAATTTTGAATGAAGATTTTAGAAAATTAAATGCTGACATTTCCAGCGTTCCATCTGCATGGACCGGTGTAGCTGCGGATTGCGAGGTCAATTTTTGTTTCGCGGTTGTTGACCCTTCCGGAAATACATTGGCAGAACCTGGTATTAACCGGATAAACAGAAATTCCAACGGTTTTACTGCGCCACCTTATGGAACATCCTATGTTGATGGGACTATAAAGCCCGCTACCATCTGGAACCCTAACAATTATCTGAATATATGGTGCTTAAGTTTAGGCAGCGGTTTATTAGGCTATGCAACATTTCCAAATCCGGGAAGTTCGGGATTAGGAGGGTTGAGCGCGCCTTATGGCTCAACTACATCAGATGGGGTTGTAATTTTAAATACAGCATTTGGAAACACAGGAACTGCTACAGCCCCCTATAATAAAGGACGGACAGTGACTCATGAGATAGGCCACTGGGTTGGCTTACGGCATGTTTGGGGTGATGGTTCCTGTGCCAATGATTTTTGTAATGATACCCCAACTCAACAGGCTTCTAATTACGGTTGTCCGTCATTTCCAAACGTCACATGCAGTAACAGCCCTAACGGAGACATGTTCATGAATTACATGGATTATGTTAATGATGCCTGCATGTATATGTTCTCCAACGATCAAAAAGCAAGAGTACAGGCCATTATGTTGAATAGCCCGATGCGTAATGCACTCACTACATCTGTAAAATGTAACAACCCTATTGCTTTAGATGCAGGGATCAATAGCATCGTAAATCCTTCGGGCAATATCTGCGTTGCCACAATTATTCCATCGGTGATACTGAAAAATTACGGAGCAACCACACTAACCTCTTGCGATGTTAATTATAAAATAGACAATAATAGTATTTTGATACAAAACTGGACAGGTTCTCTGGTAAGCGGACAATCTGTAACCATACCATTACCAGCAATGGCAGTGGCTTTAGGGGCGCATACTTTTACCAGTTTTACAAGTAACCCAAATAGCAGCGCAGATGGCAATTCCCTGAATGACCAATCTGTAAATTCATTTGTTGTTAATTCAGTATCTGCACCAGCTACTACCGGAGGGATTGGCTGCTCTTCGCCATCCAGCGTTAGTTTAAGTGCAACAGGTGGCGGAACGCTTGATTGGTTTACTGCGCCTACTGGTGGAACGTCAGTTAATACAGGCAATACCTACTCAACCCCTTTGCTGAATACCACTACCACCTATTATGTGGAAAGTCAGGCTCCGGGAACAATAGGTAATGTTGGTCCTGCCACTACCACCGTATTTGGAGGCGGAGGATTTCATAATAATACTTCCACTCAGTATTTAACATTCGATGTACTTCAAACGTGTACATTACAAACTGCACTTGTAAATTCAGGTGCAGCCGGCTCCCGTAATATTGTTTTATGGGATTCGGCAGGCACACAGATACAAACTGTTCCTGTTGTATTTCCCAATGGAATAGGAACTGTCACCCTTAATATATCTCTTACCCCGGGAAGCTACAGGATTGGAGGTACTGGTATGAACCTGTGGAGGAATAGTACCGGTGGGACTTATCCTTTTAGTCTTAATGGTGTAATAGATATAACAGGATCATCGGCAGGGCCTACTTATTTTTATTATATATATAACTGGCAGGTTGAAACCTCTCCATGTGTTAGCCCACGTACTTCTGTTACGGCAACCATTGGCGGGCCTACTGTTAATTATTCCGCAGCTTCTTACGATACAATGTGTATAAACAAACCCTCTGTTCTATTAACGGGAGGAAGCCCGGTAAATGGGGTTTATTCGGGTGCAGGCGTGAATTCAGGTTCTTTTGACCCTGCAATATCCGGTGCGGGCAGCCATACCATTACATATTCCTATAGTGATATTAACAATTGTACAGGTTCTGCTACCCAGATCATATTTGTAGATCCATGTATTTCCGGAATTGATTTTACCGATGGAATGTCAAGGATAACTGTATATCCTAATCCGGCTGAAGGTAGTTTTACTTTAGAAATAGGGCTTTTGAACGATGAGGCCGTAAAGGTTGAATTAGTGAATTCCTTAGGGCAAATCATTCTTTTTGAAAGCCATAGTTTAGTTTCAGGAAATAATAAATTACCACTTAACCTGAATGAAACGGCAAAAGGGATCTATTTAGTAAAAGTAAAAACCTCATCTTCTGTTCTCACAGAGCGTATTGTCTTCAAATAGTCAGGACTGTGTTTTAGAAAGGATATTACCTGAGTTCAATTCATAAAATAAAAACAATTTATCTGAAACTTTTTATTGGGGCGTTTCCCTTATTCACCATTTAAAAAGAGAGAGAATTTATAGCATTTATTAGCGTTAGCCAAAATTTCAATCGCCACCCTGCTTATATTATTAAGGCACATTTATTTCATACCACCAAAATGAATATAAAGCACTCAAATCAACCTCCCTTCAATTCAAGCGATAAGTGATGGGGTGAAAAAGAATTATTTAAAAATTCCAATTTGTATTAGAATCCGGAGCATCCTGAACCCATAGGAATATTATTTATTTTTTGCAGATAAAACAATCATCACGCAATAAAATAATATTATTTTTAGCATTAAAATTCGGCAAAAACTGATCGCAATAATTTTATAGGATGAGAGCAACAAGTACTAAAAATAAAAAGGCAATACCTGAGAAGGAAACCAAGGATAAAACTTTTCCCATAGTAGCAATTGGTGCTTCTGCAGGGGGACTTGAAGCTGTAACGCAACTTTTGCAAAACCTGCCTGCTAACACAGGTATGTCTTTTATTTATATGCAGCACTTAAGCCCTGATTACAAAAGTGTGCTTGTTGAGCTGTTATCCCGCGTCACTCCAATGAAAGTGATCGAAGCAAAAAATAGAATGCCAATTCATCCGAATACTATTTATGTGATCCCTGAAGGAAAGGAAATGATCGTGAGCGCAGGCTTTATAAAATTAAGTCCCAGAAAAAAGGACCGGGTGTCTTTTCTTTCTATTGATTCTTTTTTCTCTTCAGTAGCTGAACAGCATAAAGAGCAGGTTATCGGAATTGTTCTTTCGGGAGGTGCAACTGATGGTACTATCGGACTAAAAGCAATTAAGCATGAAGGGGGATTGACTTTTGCTCAGGACGATTCAGCAAAATTCAATAGTATGCCTAAATCGGCCATTGCTGCAGGTGTTGTTGATTTTGTTTTATCCCCTAAAGAAATTGCACGTAAGCTGTTAAACCTGAGTAAATTCGGGTATGTAAAACGTAAAGTTTTCGGAAAAGGAAAAGAAGATGAAATAGATAATGAAGATGTTGATTTAAAGCGGGTTATTCGGCTTCTGTATGAAGGAGTTGGTGTAGATTTTACTCCGTATAAAATGAACACCATTAAAAGGAGGATTCTTCGCAGAATGGTTTTAAATAAAAAGAAAACATTAAAAGCCTATGCAGCATACCTTGCTAAAAACAGCGAGGAGTTAGAGATGCTTTACCAGGATCTGCTTATAAATGTCACTAATTTTTTTCGCGACATAGAGGCCCATTTGTATTTAAAATCTACCATTTTTCCAAGGCTGTTAAAAAGCAAGTCCCCCGGTGAAACTTTGCGTATGTGGGTGGCAGCCTGCTCCACGGGTGAAGAGGCTTATTCTATGGCAATGACCATTCTTGAGATACAAGGAAACAAGTCAAGTAACAAAGGAGTTCAGATTTTTGCAACAGACCTTAGCGAGCAGGCAATCAATAAGGCACGTATTGGAGAATATACCAAGCAAGAACTTGAGTCTGTTTCCGCTGAACGGTTAAAGCGTTTCTATACCAAAAGTGATGGTGGTTACCGCATTGCCAAATCGGTGCGCGATATGTGTGTGTTCGCACCTCATAATATTTTGAGCGATCCTCCATTTTCAAGAGTTGACTTTATCAGTTGTCGTAACCTGCTTATTTATTTTGAAGGTGTTGCTCAGAAAAAAGTGATCTCCATGTTCCATTATGCTTTAAATGATGGTGGATATTTAATGCTTGGTGAATCAGAAACTGTTGGGACATTGGGAAATCTGTTTGCTAACGTAAATAAAAAATATAAAATATATTCACGTAAAAAAAGTACCGGCCTGCGTGTTTTACCTGATACAACTTTGGGTTTCAGGAGAACAATTTTTCCTAAAAAAAATGTAGTTACACATTCCGAAAAGCAAGTAAATCCGCATTCAATTGATTTGGATAAAACAATTGATTCTATTCTTCTTTCGGGTTATGTGCCGGCAAGCGTAATTATTAATTACGACATGGACATCCTCCAGTTCAGGGGGGCAACTTCCTTATACCTGCAACATTCAGCAGGCAAAGCCAGTTTGAATATATTAAAGTTGATTCGTCCTGAAATGGCTTTTGAGCTTCGCACAGCGATCCACAATGCAATTAAAACAAAAAAAAGAGTAGAAAAGTCAGGAATTGAAATAAAAATAGATTCCTCTTTAAAAATAATTCGTTTGGAAGTGGTTCCGCTAACCATAAATTGGGATGAGCCTCTTTTGATGATTCTTTTTAAAGAGCAGGAAAAAATTGAAACAAAGGAAACCATTACCAAGGGCGGTAAAAGCAGTTCATTTCAGAAAGATACCAAGATAAAAAAACTGGAAGAAGAGTTAATGGCCATGCGCAATGATTTGCGTTCTATCACTGAAGAGCAGGAATCGGCTAACCAGGAACTCCAGTCGGCTAATGAAGAAATTGCTTCCAGCAACGAAGAGTTTCAAAGTGTGAACGAAGAACTTGAAACATCAAAAGAAGAAATCGAATCTACTAACGAAGAGCTTATTACTACTAACCAGGAATTGCAAATGCGGAATGAATTGCTCACTGAATCCTATAATTATTCAGAAGCGATCCTTGCCACTATTCATGAACCAATGATTGTTCTTGATAAGAGTTTTCGGGTGAAATCCGCCAATAAATCATTCTACGAAAAATTTCAAACGAAGGAAAGCGCAACGGAAGGTATACTCTTATATGAATTAGGAAATAAGCAATGGAATATTCCCCGGTTACGCAAACTGATCGAAGATGTTTATTCGAAAGGTAAAGGGTTCGAAGATTTTGAGGTCAAATTACAATTTCCGGGAATTGGTGAAACAACAATGCTTCTTAATGCAAAACGTATTGTACAGAGCAGCCATGATGAACATCTGACTCTCCTTGCTTTTCATGATATTACTGAGCGTACCTTAAACTTAAACAAAGAAAAAGAAAAGGAACAGCTTAAAAAAAATATTCAAACATATAAAAAAAATAATGCTGCTTTGGAAAAGGCTGTTAAAGAAAGAACAAAACAAATTGAGCAGGTAAGTCTGGCCCTTGAAAATAAAAATCATGAACTCGAAAACATAAATAAAAAACTATCTTCTTTTACCTACATATCAAGTCATGATTTACAGGAGCCTTTGCGTAAAATACAGCTTTTAGCCTCTCATATACTTGAAAAAGAAGAAGTAAATTTATCTGAAAAAGGCAAAGATTACTTTAAAAGAATGCAACAAGCGGCCAAGAGGATGCAAACCCTTATTGAGGATCTGTTGGCCTATTCACATACAAATAATGAAAAAGTAGTATTTGAAAAAACAGATATTAATGAAATTTTGAAAGAAATAAAAGATGAATTTAAAGAAGAGCTTCATGATAGAAATGCCAAAATAAAAGCTCATAAATTACCTGTTCTTAAAGTTATTCGTTTTCAATTTCATCAGTTATTGCATAACCTTATCAGCAACGCATTGAAGTTTTCGGACCACCAAAAACCATTGCAAATAAGTATCGACAGCGAAATCGGAACCGGTAATAAATTTGATAATAAAAATCTTTCACCCCATAAAAAATACTATCACATTACTGTCACTGATAATGGAATAGGCTTCGATCCTCAATTTAATGAACGGATCTTTGAGGTTTTTCAACGTTTGCATGGAAAAGATGAATATAAAGGCACAGGTATAGGACTTGCTATTTGTAAAAAAATTGTGGAAAATCATCACGGATTTATAAGCGCAACCGGTGAATTGAAAAAAGGTGCGACTTTTAATATTTATTTACCTGTTGATTTTGTAAAATAACTGACCTTATATAAGTTAATTATTTTGGTAATCAGTCGCACTTTCTCGACAAGCTCGAAATGACTTTCGCGCGGTCATTTCGAGCTTGTCGAGAAAGTGTGTGTAAGCATTTTAACCATAAACTGCGTTGTAAAAATTATAATGTATTTTAACTTATATTAAGTCTAATAAATGCAAAGCAACAAAATGACAAATAGTATTATCATAGGAACGCTTGCCGATAATGATATTGAAATGGCCGAGCGGAAAGGTGTCGGGCATCCCGATTCTATTTGTGACCAAATTACCGAGCAGATTTCCATTGAGCTTTGTAAGTATTATCTAAAAGAATTTGGAGTGATCATGCATCATAATGTGGATAAGGCTCTTTTAATTGGGGGGCAATCTATACCGGCATATAATGGTGGTAAAATAATAAAACCTATTTCGCTGATTATTGCCGGTAGAGCAACACAGCAGGTAAATGATAAAATAATTCCTGTTGAAGAAATTGCCATTGAAACCGCAAAAAATTGGTTACAAAAAAACATCCGTCATCTGGATGTCTCGAAAGATATTTTAATCACTTCAAAAATCCGTCCGGGAAGTCCTGATCTAGTTGACCTTTTTAACCGTTTCGGTAAAGGCGAAATTCCATTGGCAAACGATACGTCATTCGGTGCGGGCTATTATCCCACTACAATTCTGGAAAATTCTATTATTAAAATAGAGGAATTATTAAACAGTCAGGATACAAAAAGCAGATTTCCATTTATTGGGGAAGATATTAAAGTGATGGGGGTTAAAGATCATTCGGGATATTATTTTACAATTGCTATTGCAATGATTGATAAATACATTACTGATCTGAATGATTACATTTCCAAAATTAAACAGATAAAAGATTTTATTCATTCCAACATTCCATTACCTGACACTACTATTTATATCAATACTGCGGATGACTATGAAAGGGAAAGCATTTATCTGACGGTAACCGGAACAAGTGCTGAAAGCGGTGATGATGGACAGGTAGGGAGAGGAAACAGAGTTAATGGTTTGATAACCCCCTACCGCCCGATGAGCATGGAGGCAACCGCAGGTAAAAATCCGGTAAGCCATATCGGTAAAATATACAATTACTTTGCAATGGACCTTAGCAAGGCAATTGTTGAAAATCATTTTGCCGATGAAGCCAATGTTTTTATTGTATCACAAATAGGTAAACCAATCCATGAACCGCAATTAATACATATCAAACTAAAAAACGGTGGGGATAAAAAACGAATTGAAGATCTGGTAAAAGAAAAACTAAATTCTCTTCCGGGATACTGGAAGAGAATTATTGATATGAAATAAAATTAACCTTCAGCAGGATGAATATTATTCCCAACTAAATTAATTTATTTTCACTATTATTGATGTTAAATTTTAATTAAGTGGAGCCGCAACAAAATACGCAAAGTTTAAAAAAATCACTTACTCCTTTAATGTTGTGGGGGCTGGGTGTTGGATACGTTATTTCCGGGATGTATTTTGGATGGAACCTTGGCCTTGAAAAAGGCGGAACGCTGGGTCTTGCTATCGCCACATTTTTCATTATTATTTTATACGTAACATTCACTTTTTCTTATTCCGAACTTGCTTGTGCAATACCTAAGGCTGGTGGTGTTTTTGATTATGCAGGCCGTGCCTTGGGAAAAGATGTTGGTTTTATTGCCGGTATGGCACAGAATATAGAGTTTATTTTTGCTCCACCCGCCATTGCTTTTGCCATTGGCGCCTATTTTAATCTTATTTTTCCTCAATTCGATATTCTTTGGGTAGCAATAACAGTGTATGTGATCTTCACCTTGTTAAATATATATGGAGTAAAGGCTGCTGCAACATTTGAATTAATTGTGACTTTGCTGGCCGTTATTGAATTACTGATATTTGCAGGAGTTACTCTTCCACATTTTCAAGCAGAAAACTTAACACGAAATGCTTTACCTTTTGGGTACACCGGTGTTTTTGCTGCATTGCCTTTTGCCATTTGGTTTTTTCTGGGTATTGAAGGCGTTGCTAATGTGGCCGAAGAAACGATCAATCCTCAAAAAGATATTTTAAAAGGTTTTGGTTCAGCAATTATCACATTAGTGGTATTGTGTGTTCTTACTTTTGTTGCAGCAATTGGTGTTGGAGGCTGGGAAGCTATTGTGTATAATTCTGAAGGTGGAACATCCGATTCTCCCTTACCAATGGCAATGGCAATGATAGTGGGAGGAAATAGTTTGCTTTTTCACATGTTACTTACGGTAGGGCTATTTGGTCTGGTGGCTTCTTTTCATGGGCTGATGCTTGCGGGGGGACGTTCAACACTTGAGTTTGGAAAGGCCGGCTATGCTCCAAGATTTACAGGAAAAGTTGATCCGAAATTCCAAACGCCTGCAAATGCATTGTTGGTAAATACTGCTATTGGAATCATCGTTTTGCTTACCGGTAAAACCACCGAAATAATCACTATGGCTGTATTTGGTGCTCTCACACTTTATGTCATCGCCATGATCTCGTTAATTGCTCTTCGAAAAAAAGAACCTCAGTTAGAGCGTCCTTTCAGAGTTCCTTTTTATCCGCTTTCTCCTATTCTTGCATTAATTATTGCTGTTGTTTCCTTGATTTCTATGACGTATTACAATTTTGATCTTGCTTTGATTTATTTTGGATTGCTTGTTGTTTCATACCTTGGATTTAAAATATTTTATAAAAATAATTAACGTTTAAAAATAAACCACTAAGACACTAAGAGCACAAAGAACCACTAAGAAATAAAAAATAAGCTTTTGAACCTCAGTGTTCTTAGTGTCTTAGTGGTAAAAAAACAACTATTAAACCATCATCATCATGTCAGAAAAAGAAATAATAGAGTACGTTAAAAACCACCCTTCCGGGAAAGTAAAGCTTGCAATCACTGATATTGATGGAGTTTTGCGTGGCAAATACGTTAGCACAGAAAAATTTTTATCTGTCATAAATAGTAACATCGGCTTCTGCGATGTAGTGTTTGGTTGGGATTCCAACGATGTAGCGTATGATAATGTAGCCTTTACGGGATGGCACACGGGATATCCCGATACTCCTGCAAGAGTTGATATTAAAACGTTCCGAAAAATTCCATGGGAAAATGATGTACCGTTTTTCCTTTGCGAATTAATAGGGAAACCTGCCTATGTATGTCCAAGAAATTTGCTTCAGCAGGTTATCGGTAAAGCAGAGAAACAAGGATATACACCTTACTTTAGTCAGGAGTTTGAGTGGTTTAATTTTGAAGAAACACCTCAAAGCCTGCATGAAAAAAAGTTCAGCGGTCTCAATCACTTGAGCCCCGGCATGTTTGGCTATTCGATTTTACGTACCACATTGCGAAATGATTTTTTTACGGCCTTATTTGATCAGTTGAAAAAGTTTGATATCCCTATTGAAGGGCTTCACACAGAGACAGGTCCTGGTGTTTATGAGGCTGCAATAACTTATTCGGGCATATTAGAAGCTGCTGATCGTGCCGTACTTTTTAAAACAGGGGTAAAAGAAATTTCTTATAAACACGGGATCATGGCTACGTTTATGGCCAAGTGGAGTGAAAATCTTCCGGGATGCAGCGGACATGTGCATCAGAGTTTATGGGACAAAAAAAGCAAGACCAATTTATTTTATTCCGAAAAGGATAAAGAAAATATGAGCGAAATGTTCAAAAGCTATATTGCCGGTCAGTTGCATTGCTTACCATTTATTTTGCCGATGTTGGCACCCACTATAAATTCATACAAACGCTTGGTAGAAGGCGCCTGGGCACCAACAACGTTAACATGGGCTGTGGACAATAGAACAGTTGCTTTGCGTTCATTACCTCTTGGACCTAAGTCCGCAAGGGTGGAAACTCGCGTAGTTGGTTCTGATTCGAATCCATATTTGGCTATGGCAGCCTGCCTTGCCAGTGGTTTATATGGAATTAAAAACAAACTTAAATTACAGGCTCCTACAACAGGTAGTGGTTACAAAGATAAATCGCATGGTGTATTGCCTGCAAACCTTTGGGAAGCAACACAGGCAATGAAAAATTCTGAAGTAGCGAAAGAACTTTTTGGAGAAAAATTCGTTGAACATTTTACTCAAACACGCGAATGGGAGTGGCGCCAATTTAGTAAAGTGGTTACCGACTGGGAGATGAAGAGGTATTTTGAAATAATATAAAATAAAAAAATTACCACTAAGGCACTAAGAACACTGAGAAACACTAAGAAGATTTTTCAAAAATGCACGAATGACATTGAGGGTAATTGCTGGATGTGTAATTGGTTTTCAGTTTACAAAAATAGAATTTTAACTTATAAATTAGTGAACCTTTGTGTTCTTGGTGCCTTAGTGGTATCTTTATAAACAATCAAAAATAAATAAAATGGATTTTAATCGTGTTGTTCAATTCAATTTCCCTACCACCATTCGTTTTGGTGCAAATGCAGTTAAAGAATTACCTGCTTATTTAAAACAAAATAATCTTTCTAAACCTTTGTTGGTAACGGATCCAATCATTGCGGAACTTCCTTTCTTTAAAGAGATTATTGCCGATTTAAAAAAACAGGGTTTGTCTGTTGAGGTGTTTTCTGAGATTCATAAGAACCCGGTAAAAAGTGATGTGATCAAAGGTGGTGATGCATACGATGCTACCCATCGTGATAGCATTGTTGGTATTGGCGGTGGGGCAGCGTTGGATGTTGCAAGAGCAATTGTATTACGTATTCATCACAGAGAAGATCTGTTCAAATATGATGATCTTATCGGAGGTGATGTTTATGTAACAAATGAGGTTCCTCATTTTATTACTATTCCTACTACTGCCGGAACAGGCAGTGAAGTGGGCCGAAGCGCGATAATTGCAGATGATATAACACATCAGAAAAAAATTCTGTTCTCTCCAAAACTTCTTGCGAAAGTTGTTTTTGCTGATCCTTTGTTAACGATGGGATTACCCGCAGGAGTGACAGCAGCAACAGGTATGGACGCGCTTACTCATAATATGGAAGCTTTTTTGGCGAAGAATTATCACCCTATGTGTGATGGGATTGCATTGGAAGGAATGCGTTTAATTTCTCTTTCTTTGGAAAAGGCTGTAAAAAAGCCTGATCTGGCATCTCGTTCCGAAATGTTAATGGCTTCTATGATGGGGGCTATTGCTTTTCAAAAAGGATTAGGAGTAGTACATTCTATGGCTCATCCCTTATCTTCTTTACTAGATACTCACCACGGACTAGCCAATGCTGTGAACATTCCTTACGGCATGCGCTTTAATATTGCGGGTTTTGAAGATAAATTTGCAAGAATGGCACGTACCCTTGAACTGGACGAATACACAGGAGAAGCAGTTATTCAATACCTGTTTGATTTGAATACTAAAGTTGGTATCCCACACAAATTGCGTGATATCAATGTAAAAGAAGAACATTTGGATACACTTGCTGATTTGGCCTTTGCGGATTTTGCTCACCCTAATAATCCGAAGCCGGTAAGTAGAGCTGATTTTAGAACGCTTTATTCAGAGGCGTATTAACAACGGTTATCGATTTACGAATAGTTAAAAATACTTTCTAAAAGTATTGTGCGGGCGTAATTATTATAAAGGAAACTGGTTCGCAAAGCGTATAACAATAAAAAAGAGGGCAGGAATAGTAGACTTGCTGCAATGTTCTCTTTTTTATTACAAACAAGACTGCACAAATGAAACTAAAACTAACCATACTTTTTTTCATTTTCGGAATACTTCCTTGCTTTTCGCAATACGACAGCATTTGGCATAACTCTCTTTACAGAACTTATTTGGTTCACCTTCCCACATCATATACTCCCGGTAATCAGGTGCCCCTTGTAATTGCTATGCACGGAGGATTTGGCTCTGGTGCTCAATTAGAAAACCAATCACAGTTAAGCACCAAATCAGACAATGCCGGTTTTATTGTGGTTTATCCCGAAGGTAAGAAAAGTCCTTTTGGCATCCGTACATGGAACGCAGGTGGATGTTGCGGCTATGCAATGAATACGAATATTGACGATGTAGGTTTTCTTTCCAACCTAATAGACTCACTTGTAGCCACTTATTCGATCGATACTGCGCGCATCTATGCTACGGGAATGTCTAATGGCGCCTTTATGAGTTACCGTCTTGCATGCGAACGAAGCAATAAAATTGCTGCTATTGCACCTGTTGCAGGTTCTATGAATGTAAGTGCATGCAACCCTGTTAGAGCCGTTCCCGTAATTCACTTTCATTCTTATCAGGACAACAATGTTCCTTATCAGGGAGGAATAGGTTCGGGAACATCAAATCATTACAATCCTCCTCTTGATTCGGTTATGAATGTGTGGGCGGGATTCAATAGCTGCACAACAAATTTAGACACGATTCATAACAATTCTGATTATACTCATATCAACTGGAGGGGCTGCAACTGCGGAAATGAGATGAACCTTTATCTTACTCATGATGGAGGCCATTCTTGGCCTGGAGGGGCTACCACCACCACAGGCGATCCGGTTTCAACAGTGATTAGCGCAAATGATTTAATGTGGACTTTCTTTCAGCAGCATACATTAATTTGTTCAACTACAAGTAATGAGAGCATTGCAATAAAGAAAGAAGATATACTGGTCTTTCCAAATCCATTCAGTGAGCAAGCAACGTTCTCTATCCCATACATTTCAGGAGATAAAAACCAATTAAAAATTTATGATATTTTCGGAAAAGAATATTTCCCGGAAATCACCAAAAGTAATAACGGTTTTTTAATGAAAAGAGGAAACTTGTTTTCAGGGATTTATATATTTGAAATTGAAAATGCAGAAAAAATGATCCGAAGAGGGAAATTCATCATTCAATAAAAAATCCACCATAAAAATAAAATTCGTTTTTGCGTTTGTATTTATATTCGCCTTATTGTTTTTTGTTTCACAACCGTTTCGTTCAAGCCCCTTCCTTATAGCCCGAAAATAGCCTTCAATAAAAAAGAAAGTTAATACTTTGGTTAGACACTTATAATTCCTTTTGTTATTTTTGTTTTATGAAATTCCTTTTTTGCTTTTTTTGTTTATGTACTGCAACTATAGATTCCTTTGCTCAAAAAACAGTTGCACAGCAAAATGATATTACCCATCACCGCCCACCTGATTTTGAATACTGGTCTGCCTTTGATTCCGCTGGAGCCAAATGTTTACTTAAAAGTCCCTCTCTTGATCGCACCCAACAAATGAAGCTTCCATACCCAATACTTTTTGTACATGGACTCGGTTCGAAATCTTCTACCTGGGACTCTACAACTAATTTTATGGATTCGCAATATGGTTTTACTTACGGTGGAAGATTTGATTTTTGTTTAAATTTTGATGGCAACAATACCACCACCAATAAAAATTTCTATCCGGTAGCAGGTGCTGATTTAGCCTTATTCACTCCTAATTTAATTGCAGGTGATTATTATTATGTAAACTTTAGTGTTGGCAGTGATGGTAGTGTTTATCCTACATCAAGTGATGCAGGTTATGTTTTAAGTGAGCAACAAGCAATCGTTAAGCAAGGGGCGGCCCTTTCGCAGGCCATATATAAGGTGTTACAAAAAACCGGAAGAGATAAAGTAATATTGATGGGCCATAGCATGGGAGGATTGGCATCAAGAGAATATATTCAAAATCCTGTCAATTGGCAATCTGATGGGAAGCATCATGTTGCGAAATTAGTTACCACAGGTACTCCTCATGGAGGAAGTAATTCAACTTCCTGCGGTTTACCGGTAAGTGATGTTGATGAACAATCTGAAGCCATGAGAGACCTCAGGAGAACTTATTATTATAGTAACGACTCCGGAGTTTATTTGTATGGTGGTTTAGAATTTCAGGATAATAATCTTCACATGGATGATAACTCAACTTATAGTGGAATTGATTTTTATAATGTTGATGTTAATTGCAATGGAATCACAGGAGAAAATATTATTGGTTTAAATCATAAAAGTATTTCCAGCGATCTTGATTTTGCATGCATTATCGGTGAATGTGATGGTTGTTTGG
Source organism: Bacteroidia bacterium (assembly GCA_030654175.1). GTDB lineage: Bacteria > Bacteroidota > Bacteroidia > 2-12-FULL-35-15 > 2-12-FULL-35-15 > 2-12-FULL-35-15. Next base: position 508,758 of record JAURXZ010000030.1, on the reverse strand, counting down.
ACGGGACAGATCCATCAGACGGTGTTGTCCGTTCAGATTGTGCAAATTTGAAAAATTATTATAATTTAAATGCTAATCAGGTTTTTAATTTGTTTTATTTCAATTCTTCCGGAACAGTTGAAATTCACACAGATTTACCAATGCAAAATTACCAGAATATGCAAGGCCTTGATGAACCAAATGAATATGTTTTGGCCTATCATATTGATTTCGATACTTTGTATAGCGGGTTTATTACTGTTCAACCTGCAGGAGGTTACCCTTACGATTATGACGATTTCAAATTTTCAGTATCAGAACCAAGTAAATTAAGCATAAGTATTGGTAATATTAATTTGTTGGATTTAGTCGCTCGCATAATTGATGCGACCGGAAATGTAGTTGGCTCAATAGTTCACAGTGACGGTGGTGCGACTATAAATTTTTCACAAGAAGTTAATGCGGGTGATTATTTTTTGGAAATTTATGGCGTTCCAACTTCTATTAGTTATTTATCTCCGTATAATTTTAAAGTACAAAAGACTTCAGTTGTTTCTGTAACTGAGAATTCTGAAAACACCGGCAAAATAACTCTTTATCCAAATCCTGTTAAAAATCAATTGACCATTGATATTGAAGATCCGGCTGAAATTTTAAATGTTGAAATTTTAAATCTTCTTGGGCAAATAGTATATCGATCAACATTTTTAAATACAAAAACAATTATAAATACGAGTCAATTTCCTGAAGGCGTATACATTATAAAATTTGATTCTGACAAATTTCGCACTATCAGAAAGTTTGTAAAAGAGTAAATCTGATAGCTATTCCTTTTTTAAATAATTGTGTTTTTGAAAAGAAAGGATTTAAAAAGCATCATGTTTCATAATAAGCCTTTCGAAATATGTGCGAGGATTTTGAAATTATTATTTTTCATTTAAATAAAATTTAAACAGTTTTTAAAGATATTGCGAAAACCTTTCAAAGTGATAAATATCATTGTTAGCATTGCGGTACATCATTCTTGCTAATGGAATTTGTTGTGACATTTGGCAAAATTTAATTTCTGCTTTTCATACGAACATTTATTTTTACAAGATTAATATAATTTTAATAATAGATAATGTTAACTATTCTGATCAGCGGTGGAACCGGCCTTGTGGGCCGGCATTTAAGCGTGAAATTAAAGGAAAAGGGATACCGGGTTGCTGTTTTGAGCAGAACAAGTAATAAAGACATCGACATACCGGCTTTTGCTTGGGATATAGAAAAAAATCAAATTGACCGGGAAGCTATTGAAACAGCTGATTGTATTATCCATCTCGCAGGCGCAGCTATTGCAGAAAAAAGATGGACAGCAAAAAGGAAACAACTTATCATCGACAGTCGGGTTAAATCCGGACAATTGATTTTTGATAAAGTAAAAGAAAATAAAAATAAACTTAAGGTTTTTATTTCTGCATCCGCAATTGGATATTATGGAGCAATTAGTACCGACAAAATTTTTGTTGAAACAGACCCTCCGGCCAATGACTTTATAGGAGAAACCTGTAAACTGTGGGAACGATCTGCGGATAGATTTGAAGGATTAGGAATCAGAACAGTTAAAATCAGAACAGGTATTGTACTCTCAAAACAAGGCGGAGCATTAGAAAAAATGGTCGCAACCGTAAAAATGGGAATTGGTTCACCATTGGGTAGCGGCAAACAATATATGCCATGGATCCATATTGATGACCTATGCGGTATTTACATTAAAGCTCTTGAAGATTCGCAAATGAAGGGTGTTTATAATGCTGTAGCACCCGACCATAAAACAAATATGGAATATGTAAAAATTTTGGCTCGTAAACTTAAAAAACCTCTTTGGTTACCAAATGTTCCTTCTATTGCAATAAAAATAATTTTCGGCAGTATGTCCGAGATAATTTTAAAAGGAAGCAGAGTTTCATCAGAAAAAATAAAGGCCTCAGGGTATAAGTTTCTTTTTCCTGATCTCGAAAGCGCTTTGACGGATTTAGTAGAAAAAAAATGATGATTTTTTAAAAAGTAGTAAAGATATTTCATGAAGAGTTTAAATAAATCAGCCTTTTAAAGACGGAAACAAAATGCTGGCGAAATTAACAGATCAACCCTGCTTATGAAAACAGAAATTAAGAATAACAAAATCAATCACCTTTTGATCCTGTTTATTATGATGTCAACAACAATAACACAATCTCAATCTTTGCAAACTGTTCCCAATGTGGATTTAAAGAAGTATTCGGGGAAATGGTTTGAGATTGCATCATATCCTCAGCGGTTTCAGAAAGGCTGCAATTGCACAACTGCCGAATACACCTTAAGTGATAAGGGGTATGTTATAGTTGAGAATAGATGTAACAAAGATAGTGTGAACGGAAAACAGGCATATATCAAAGGAAAAGCATTTGTGGAGAAAAATTCGGGCAATGCAAAATTGAAAGTTCAATTTTTTTGGCCTTTTACAGGCAAGTACTGGATAATTGATTTGGCCGATGATTATAGTTACGCTGTGGTTAGTCATCCAAACAAAAAATATTTGTGGATACTTTCCCGAACACCCAAAATGGACGATCTTGTATACCAACAGATCATTTCCCGTCTTAAAGCAAAGGGATTTGATTTAAGTAAACTTCAAATTACAAAGCAAGTTTAAAACTTTCAAAACTTGTGAGCAAAATATTTCGACTACTTATTTTAGCTTATAAAGAAGTATAAAATTTGATTTTTTTTTGTTGCCAACATTTACAAAAAATAATAATAAATAAATATTAAAAAGATAGATTCATGCATTTCAACCTAATATTAATTAGATTTGTTTTGTAATTGATTTTCACACACCATGCATCTAACAATAGGCATAACAGATACAGAGGCACGTTATTCAAATTATCCTCTTTGGATAAAAGGAAACGATTCAGATATTGAAATTATTCAGCTTACCCATGCAAATATTAGTGAGCTGGAAAAATGTGATGGAATTGTTTTGAGTGGTGGAATTGATACCCATCCGAAATTTTATAAAAATGAACGAATTAATTATCCATTGGCCCCTGAGGAGTTTAATGTAGTTCGTGATGAGTTTGAGCTAAACGTTTTTAAGTTTGCACAGGATAAAAACATTCCCGTACTGGCTGTTTGCAGAGGCATGCAGTTAGTGAATATTGCTTTAGGTGGAGATATGATCCAGGATATAGAAGAAATCGGAAAATTAGATCATCGCAGACACAAAGAGGATGGAATCCATGAAATTACTGTTGTGAAAGATAGTTTGTTTTATGAAATTGTTGGCGCTGAAAAATGTACTATAAATAGCGCACATCATCAGGCCTTGAATACTATTGCAAATGATTTAAAAGTATCGGCATTTTCTCCTGACGGAATAGCTGAAGCAACGGAATGGAAAAACAAAGCGGGCAAACCATTTTTAATTTGCGTACAATTTCATCCTGAACGATTAGCGCAACAACACGAGGGAAGCTCTGTTGCGCATAATATCAGAGAACAGTTTTTAAAAGCCGTAAATCAAAAAGCACTGAACTCTAAACATTAAAACTCATTTTTTTTATCCACCGATTACATAGATTCGTAAATTCGTAAAAATTCGTTATCCGTAACCTATAAATTCTATCATGAACATCATCAATCCCGCAACAGAAGAGATCATTACAACTCTTAAAGAAGATACTTTAGAAAGCATTGAACGTAAATTTACACTCCTCAGAGAAGGCCAGGAAGCTTGGAATGAGGTAGCATTAAAAGAGCGAATAATTATAATACAGCGCTTTGCCGAATTATTAAAAGCCAACATAGAAAACGGAGCCGGTATACTTACATCTGAAGTAGGGAAGCCATTGCAGCAGTCACGTAATGAAATAAATGGTGCATGTAACCGTATTAAATGGCTTACTGAAAATGCCGAAAAATATTTAGCTGACGACTACATGTCTGTGGATACAGGGATGACAGAGAAAATTGTTTATGAACCACTTGGTGTGATCTGCAATATTTCGGCTTGGAATTACCCGTATTTAGTGGGAGTTAATGTGTTTGTTCCGGCCTTGCTTGCAGGAAATTCAGTGATGTATAAACCGTCTGAGTTTTCATCTCTTACAGGAGTAGAAATAGAAAAACTATTGAAGCAGGCAGGTGTTCCTGAAAAAGCTTTTCAACTGGTGATAGGCGCACGTGAAGTTGGTGAAATATTACTTCACCTTCCTTTTAATGGCTATTTTTTTACAGGCTCTTATAAAACCGGACAATATATTTATGAAAAAACCGCACATAAAATGGTTCCTTGTCAACTTGAATTGGGCGGTAAAGATCCTTTGTATGTAGCTGACGATGTAACAGATATTAAAAATATAGCAGCCGGAACAGCTGATGGTGCGTTTTATAACAATGGTCAAAGCTGCTGTGCTGTGGAGCGTATATATGTTCACGAAAACGTTTATGATCAATATGTTGATGAATTTGTAAAAGAGGTAAAGGGGTTTAAATTAGGCTCACCATTGGAAGAAGGTACTTATATTGGCCCGCTTACACGCAAGGCGCAGCTTGATTTTGTTGAAACGCAGGTGCAAGATGCAGTTGCTAAAGGAGCCAAAGTGGTTGCCGGTGGAAAACGCTTTGGCGCTAAAGGGTATTTCTTTGAGCCAACCGTATTGGTTAACGTAAATCATGAAATGAGCCTGATGCGTGATGAAAGCTTTGGACCTATTATCGGCATTATGAAAGTAAAAGATGATACCGAAGCAATTAAAATGATGCAGGACACTGAATATGGCCTTACAGCAGCAGTTTATTCTGCGTCAAAAGAGCGTGCCGAAAAAATATTGTCAAAAATAGATGCCGGAACAGGTTATTGGAATTGCTGCGACCGTGTAAGTGCTGCTTTACCATGGAGTGGAAGAAAACATTCAGGTTTTGGTGCAACACTTTCACATGCAGGTTTACGTGCATTTACAAACCCTAAAGCATATCATTTGAGAGGGTAGGGGCAATGCTTATTTTTTTATAGAAATACGAAACCATTTCATAGCAAACAGCGTTGAAATAAGTCTTTGGGATTTCCTAAACTGGCATCCATCAATATAAATTTGCTTTTTTTACCTGAAAGTATTACTTTTGTCGCACAAAAATAGTTAGTGTTCACCCTAGAAAGAATAAATGGATCTTTTCATTTGTTCCCAAAACCGCTAAAATATGATAAAACTTCTACTCGTACGTAACAATATCCGTTACACCTCTCGTCAATCTTTCATGAATAATAATTTAAGTTTATACAAAACGGACTTGTTCGGTTTTATAAATTTAATTACAATGCGAATAAAGGGTTTTGTTTTAAATTGCCTGATTGCTAGCCAGTTATCCATACCGATTCGTGTTATATCCTCTCCCGTGGCGCATTATCGGAATAAATTCACAAAACCCTGATTCGCGTTAATAATAAACATACCCTTTGCAAACAACATAAAATCTAACAGTTTACTTAACAAATAAAAAAAAACAAAAAAATAAATATGAAAAAACTAGTACTATGCAGTTTCTTAATGTTGATCAATCTCTCTCTTTTCTTAACTAATGCTTTTGGGCAATTTGTATCTGATGAGCGGGCAAAAAAAGTTGTTATTTCTTTGTTTAATGAAAGAAAGCCGGATGGTACAAAAACGCTTACTGCAGCGGAAATAGAAAGCAAATCCTTGATTTATCATAAGGGGGTGGCAGCATACTATATTTTTAATTTATCCGGCAATGCGTTTGTTATTGTTTCCGCGGATGAACGTATCAATCCCGTTCTTGGCTATTCTTTCCAGAGTAATTTCGATCAGGAAAATACTCCTGATTGTTTAGAGTGGTTACTTGGGGAGTACAAGGAACAGATCTATGATGTTGTTTCAGGCAATCTGAGTTTTGAGCATAAGGAGATCACAGAGGAGTGGGCAAAATATGAAATAAGCAACGGGCAAAAAAGCAACCAGCCAACACCTCCTTCACTCTTAAGCGTAGGACCGCTTACCACTACTACCTGGTCGCAAGGCTGTTATTATAATGAGCAATGCCCTGGTGATAACTCACTTGGAGCAAAACGTTGCGGGCGGGTACCCACAGGTTGTGTAGCCACAGCATTTGGGCAAGTTATGAAATACCATAACCACCCTGCTCAGGGAACAGGGTCCAACTCATACACCAATCCTACTTATGGAACAATTTCAGCAAATTTTGGTACAACAACTTATAACTGGGCAGCTATGCCAAACTCGCTTTCTGCAAGTACTCCGGAGGTAGCAAAGCTACTGTTTCATGCAGGTGTTTCTATAAATATGGGTTATACTGCCAATTCATCTGCTGCTTATACAACGGCAGTGAGAGCAGCATTAGTGAATAAATTTAAATACGCAAATACGGCACAATATATTTACAAATCATCCTATACAAATGTACAGTGGGAGAGTAAAATACGTGCTGAACTGGATGCTCAACGCGTAGTGATCATTAGTGGAAGCGATCCGGTTGCGAATGCCGGTCATGCTTTTGTTGCCGATGGGTATCAGGGTACCAATTCTTTTCATATCAACTGGGGCTGGAGTGGGAGTAGTGATGGATATTTCCTGTTAACAGCCTTGAGTCCTTCTACCTATTCATTTAACACCAACGTAGGTGCCATAATTGGCATAAAACCATTGACTGTTCCTACAACTTGTCCTGTAGTTACAGGATTGTCAGCAAATACAATTACCTCAAGCGGTGCTAAGCTGAACTGGGCTGCTGTGGGGGGATCATCCAACACGTATAATATAAAGTATAAATCCAACGCTTCTTCAACATGGACCACTGTAACTTCAACCACAACTTCAAAATTAATTAGCGGTTTAAGTCCTTCTACCGGTTATCAGTTTCAGGTGCAGAGAGTTTGCGGTTCTTCTTCTTCAAACTTTTCATCATCAGCAACTTTTACTACTTTATCTTCTACTACTTCTTCTACCACTACAATTATCCTTGGCACAGGAACAGGAACAACCACCACTGCGCCTTATGGAACCGGTAATATGGATGAGCGGACACAATTCATTATCACCAAAAGTCAATTGGTTGCTGCTGGTTATACTTCCACATCAAACTACATCAAATCACTTGCATTCGATGTTTCTTCTGCGAGTTCACAAACAATGAATGGGTTCACTATCAGGATCGGGCATACAACAGCTGCCAGTTTTTCATCCACAAGTTTCCTGAATGCAACAATGACAACTGTTTATTCAGGAAATAAAGTAGCAACCACAGGTTGGAACACACATACATTCACAACGCCTTTCACATACAACGGTACAGGAAACCTGTTGATAGAAATTTGTTGGAATAACACCAGCTCCACTTCCAATACCAAGGTGAGATGTACTGCTACTCCATCGTATCAAACTAATTATAAGAAAATCAATATTGCAAATGGAGGAGTTTGTGGAAATACAACCGGAACAAGAAGTTACAGCCGCCCGAATATGAAGCTGATCTTCTCTGGTGCCCTAATGGTTAAATTGTTAGAAGACGAAACCAAAGAAACTCAAGTACCAATTCAGGAAACAGCTAAAATGAATGTGTTTCCAAACCCTGCCGAAAGTTTGGCAACTGTTTATTTTGATGGCACATTTGAAAAAGCGCAGATCAATGTGTTTGATATCATGGGAAAATTAGTGTTTTCAGATAACCTGAATAACAGTACTTATCTACTGGGACTTGAGAATTTCACTCCTGGTATTTATCAGATAGCTATTCAAACTGAGAATGAATATTTTGTGAAGAAATTGATCGTTCAGAAAAATTAATGAGCCAATATCTGTATTCAATATTCATCATATTCTTTTGCGCTGTTGATATGCAAATCGAATCAGGTGTTAAACTAAATCAGGAATAATAAACAAAGTAATTTACCGAATAAAAAAACAAAGCAATATGAAAAAAACACTACTGTGCTGTACATTAATGTTGATCAATGTATCTCTTTTCCTTTCTGATGCTTTTGGTCAATTTGTATCTGATGAACGGGCAAAAACAGTTGTAGTTTCTTTGTTTAATGAAAGAAAACCCTCCGGTATAAAATCGCTTAGAGCCGCTGACATCCAAAGCAAATCCCTTATATATCACAAAGGGGTGCCTGTTTACTATATTTATAATGTATCCGAAAGCGCGTTTGTTATTGTTTCTGCAGATGAAAGAATCGATCCGGTTTTGGGTTATTCTTTTCAGAGTGATTTCGATCAGGAAAATATTTCTGATGGTTTAGAATGGTTGTTGGGCGAATACAAAGAGCAGATCTATGAGGTTGTTTCCGGCAATCTGAATTACGAGCATAAGGAAATCGAAGAGGAGTGGGCAAAATATGAAATCAGCAATGGGCAAAAAAGCAACCAGCCAACACCACCTTTACTCTTGAGTGTAGGGCCGCTTACTACAACTACATGGTCGCAAGAGTGCTATTATAATGCGCAATGCCCTGTTGATAATTCCTCAACAGATTGTGGGCGTGCACCTGTTGGTTGTGTTGCCACTGCATTTGCCCAGGTTATGAAATATTATAACCATCCTGCTCAGGGAACAGGGACCACCTCATACAGTTGCCCCCCTTATGGAACTATTTCGGCAAATTTTGGTGCAGCAACTTATAACTGGGCTGCTATGCCCAACATACTTTCTGCTAATAACCCGGAAGTAGCAAAGATCCTGTTTCATGCAGGCGTTGCAGTAAAAATGGAATATACCGCTTCTTCTTCTTCTGCATATTCAAGTGCTATAAGAACAGCGCTGGTGAATAAATTCAAATATGCAAATACTGCGCAAGAGGTTTTTAAGTCGTCTTATACAAATACACAGTGGGTGAATAAGATACGTACCGAACTTGACGCTCAGCGCATAGTGGTTGTTAGTGGTGATGACCCCGCACATGGTGCAGGCCATTCTTTTATTGCGGATGGATATCAGGGTACCAATTCTTTTCATATTAACTGGGGATGGGAGGGACAAGACGATGGATATTTCCTGCTTACAGCGCTAAGTCCTTCTCCGTATTCATTTAATTCAGATGTAAGTGCAATAATCGGCATAAAACCATTGACCATTCCTAGCGCTTGCCCGGCAGTTACGGGATTGTTGGCAAATACAATTACCTCAAGCGGTGCTAAACTGAATTGGGCTGCTGTGAGTGGATCGTCCAACACGTATAATATAAAGTATAAATCCAATGCTTCTTCAACATGGACAACGGTAACTTCAACCACAACTTCAAAATTAATTAGTGGTTTAACTCCCTCTACCACTTATCAGTTTCAGGTGCAGAGAGTTTGTGGTTCTTCTCCTTCAAGCTATTCTTCATCATCTACCTTTACCACTTTATCTTCTTCGTCTTCTTCCAATACAACAATTACCCTTGGCACCGGAACGGGAACAACCGGTACCGCTCCCTATGGAACAGGCAATATGGATGAGCGGACTCAATTCATTATCACCAAAAGTCAATTAGTTGCCGCAGGTTATACTTCAACTTCAAGTTTCATCAAATCGCTTGCGTTCGAGGTTTCTTCAGCAAGTTCACAAACAATGAAAGGGTTCACAATCAGGATCGGGCATACAACAGCTGCCAGTTTTACATCCACAAGTTTCCAGAATGCAACAATGACCACTGTTTATTCCGGAAATAAAGTTGCAGCCACAGGTTGGAACACACATACATTCACAACGCCTTTCACATACAATGGTACTGGAAACCTGTTGATAGATATTTGTTGGAACAACACCAGCTCTTCTTCCAATTCAAATGTGAGATGCACTGCTACTCCAACGTATCAAACTAATTATAAGAAAATCAATGTTGCAAGTGGTGGTGTTTGCGGACACACTACCGGAACAAGAAGTTACAGCCGCCCGAATATGAAATTGGTATTCTCCTCCACTCCATCAACAATTAAAATGTTAGAGGAGGAAATCGAAGAAACACAAGAAGAACCAATCCAGGAAGAAGCTAAAATGAATGTGTTTCCAAACCCTACCGAAAGTTTGGCAAATATTCATTTTGATGGCGCATTTGAACAAGCGCAGATCAATGTATTTGATATCATGGGGAAATTGGTGTTTTCAGATAAAATGAATAACAATACTTATCAACTGGGGGTGGAGAATTTTACTCCGGGTATTTACCAAATAGTAGTACAAACCGAAAATGAATATTTTGTCAAAAAATTGATCGTTCAGAGGAATTTATGATCCAATACTTGTTAATATAAAACATAAAATATTAAGTGGAGTTTAGCACCCACTCTAAAAAACAAGGCGAAACTGAAAAGCCAGATGAGTAGGAAAATTACAATAAAAAAAATAAAAAAAAACATGAAAACAACGTCTTATTTTATTGCATTGGCAGGTATTACTATTCTTGCATCTTGCGGTGCTCCATCTGAAAACACAGAGACTCCCGCAGTTGCAGAAGCCAGCATCGCAGCAGCTCCAATTCCAACATTGGCTGTAAACGAAGCAGAGTGGGTTGAACAAAACCTTAGTACCGTATCTTCTTTTATCAACATTTCAGTAAAATTGCCAAAAGACGCTAAATTGGAAAAAAATGGTAATGGTGGCGTTGATGTTCGCATTAACGATTTTTATATGCTTACTGTAAGCGCAATTGCCGTTAGTAATATTAAAGAAGGTATTGAAAGTGACAAAAGCCTTACGGTGAATAACGCTTCTTCTTACATCAATGGTAAAGTATTGGTAGAAGAGCCTAATGGTTTTGCATATTCAATGCAAATGAAAGATGAAGAAAACGGCATCAAATACCAGCCGGAAGCACATTTTGCATATTATATTGAAAAAGATGGCGCTGTTTATTCAATTTTGGATCAACGTCCTTTAGATAATTTTTCTGTAAGTGGAGCAGCGTATTCTGAAGATATTGCAAATAAGGTTTATGCGATTATCAAAGCATCTGCAAAAGCAAACTAGATCAGAAATTTATTTGGTTGTAAAAAAGGCTCCGTATTTTTTACGGAGCCTTTTTTCTGCTGATCTGTTTCACTTGTGAATGGTTTCCATTCCTTCAGGAGACCCGGTAATAAGAATTTTATTTCTTTGGAGGTGTTTTAACAGGCTTTACATTCGTGCCTTTCGTAGCATCTTTCACTGTGGTAGATAATGATTCACCCGGCTTTAAGATCTTTATGTTTTTTTCTATTTCAAAAACGTAATCCGATTTATCAAACACATTTAATACTTCCTTATAATCCTCAAACCCCGGACTTGTTACAATCACTATATATTTTCCTGGATATACAGAAAGTACATATTTTCCACTTATTGGATTTGCAATTGTTGAATCTATTTTTTCCTTCGTTTTCTCATCGATTATAGATATGACAGCTTCAATGTCTTTTTTTAATGAATCACTTGTTGATATCACACCTTTAACCACCGAAGGTTTATCTTCAACATCATTAAATATTACTTTGTAAATATCAAGATCTCCGAAACCTTCTTTTCTCACAGCAGCAATATAACCATCCCGTTTATTCGCAGCCAGAGTAAATTCGAGGTTTTCTTCAGGAGTATTGATTGGATACCCCATATTTACTGCCGGTCCGAATGTTTGAGTTTCCGTATCAAATTTAGATGTGAAAATATCAGAACCTCCCATACTTGAATGCCCTTCGGAAGCAAAATATAAAACCTTGTTTTTTTCATCATATACTGGGAAAGCTTCCTTGTATTTAGTATTTACATTAGGCCCAAGATTAATAGGGTTTCCCCACTCTCCTACAGGAAGTTTTTTGAACATATACAGATCTGTTTCTCCTAATCCCGCTGCTCTGTCACTTGAAACAATAAGCATATTGCCATCTTCTGTGATACATCCTTCCAATTCAAGCTCAAGAGTGTTAACGGGCTCAATGAAGCCAACAGGTCTCGGAAAAGCTTTGTTTTTCATTGTTGTCATAAAAAGATCGCCTGACCCTAATTCATTATCCATGTATACGATCATCCTTTTACCATCCGGGGTAACGTAAACGCACTGTTCGTCTTCAGCAGAGTTGATCATAGGGCCGATCGTTTTAGGTTTTGACCACTGACCTGCAACCACTTTTGAAAAATAAATATCAGAAGTGAAATACCCCTGCCAGCTTTTTAATTTTTGTGAGCGGCCTTCTCTGCGGGTTGTGTAATAAAGTGTAGATTGATCTTGCGTTACAAAAGGATAATAATCAGGGAACTTTGAATTGATCTCTTTCCCTAAATTTTCGAATGTTACATTCACCGGTGTTTTTATAAATTTTTTGGCATTTTCACAATTCTCAATGTAACGATCTATTTCTTCGAACTTTTTGATCTTCGTTTTGTATTCATTAAAAAATTTAATTGCATCATCAAATTTATAACCGTGCATATAAGCTAAGCCCATGTATAAAAGCAGTTCATCCTTATAACCTCCTTTATTATAAACAAACTCTAAATAGGGGATTGCTTTTGATTTGTCGTCATTGATGGCGAGGTAACAAAAACCGATCTGGAAATTAATTTCCGGGTCAGTTTTTTTATTCTTATAAAGTTTCAGGAATTCTTCAAGTGCATGGTTATAATCTTGTTCGGCTAAATAATCTTTTGCAGTTAATTTTTCAGCAGGCTGTGCATATGAATAATTACAGATCAAACTGAATAAAAAAACAAGTAGAGTGGAATGGAGTTTATGCATTTTTTTGTCGTGCAGAAAAATTAATCAATTATACAATTTTGCAGTATGCAAGTTACTAAATATATAGCCAATTGCATACTGCAAAATTGTATAATTGATTTTTTTTCTGAATTGATCAGCTTAAGGTGCTGATATATCTCACCAAGGTGCGTTTTGCGATAGGAATGAAACTTTCGGTGAGGGGATATTCTTTTTGGCTGCTTATAGCAAAAACAGCAGGATTTGGTAACTGAGGTTTTTCTTTTATAAGTTGAATTTTTATACTCTCAAAAGTGTTAATGTAAGAGTAGGCGAAGGAGGTAATAAAAGAAGTGTGTATGCCACGAAAGTTCTCGTTAGCATGTTCAAAAAAAGTAATGTTGTATTGGTGTACAAAAGTTTCGTTTTGCTTTCCATCATTAATGAACATATAACCTTCGTTGGTATTTAAAGGCGTTATGCCGATGGGCTCAATTTGCATATTGCCCTCCATGGTGTTGTAAATATCTTTGCCTTCTTTTAAATGACTCTCCAGTTGGGGAATTGAAAAATCTATGATGTTTTCTATCTCAGAAAGCAGTTGATTGTCTTTTTCAATCGATTCGTAAATTAATTTTAGTTTTTCAAAATCTATTTTCGACAGCGATTTCCCAAACGATTCGCTCAGTTGCTGTTTGTTGTTTTTGATCGTGATCAGATTGTTGTAATGCGCAATCAGATCGCTTAATGCGGGATATAATTTTTCATCTTTAAATTCTTGTTTTATTCCTTGCAAATAACCCAACAATTCATATTTTTTGTATTCGAAGTCAATTAGGTTTTCAACGATCCAGTTTTGGCTCAGCGCTTTCATGATTTAGTTTTTTCATTAAAACGAATGTTAAATAAAAAAGTTACATGATCCGGCTGTTTACTTTGCTTTCTGTTTTTTTTTCGTAGTTGATTTAGTTTTTTTCTTTACAGGCGCAGGGGCTTTCTTTTTTGTTTTTTTAGATTTTTTTGCAGGTTTGGCAGTTTTTTTTATCGGGGCAGCCTTTGGTTTTACAGTTGTTTTTTTTAATTTTTCTTTAACAGAAAGTGCCATTTCTTCATTTGTTTGAAGCACTATATTTTTTTCTATTTCGATGGTCTGATCTGTTTTGCCAATAATTATTTCTTGTTCAAAGTCAGCATAGCCCGGGCTTGAAGCAGCTAATATATAGATGCCCGGATATAGATCAAAAAAGTACTTACCACTTTGAGTGTTTGCGCTTTTCCCCTCCAGTTTTTTTCGTGTTTTTGGATCCAGAACGGATACTTCTACATCGATCTGGTTTTGTAAGGTGTCAGTTGTTAATATAGCACCTCTTACTATCGTTTTCAATGATTTTGCAGAATCTGTTTTGGAAACATCTTTAATTGAAGACGAAGCCCCCCCTGTTTTTTGAAGTGTAAAGTTTTTTTCTATTTCAAAAACATAATCCGATTTATCAAACACATTTATTTCCTCTTCAAAATCAGCATGATCCGGGCTTGATATTTTTAATACATATTTCCCCGGATCAACTACAAAAATGTATCGTCCACTTTGGGGATTTACCTTTTTTGAATCTATTACTTTATCAGTTTGTACATTTTTTACAGATATAGTTGCATTCATTTCTTTGTCCGCCCCATCAGCTGATGACACTATACCTTTGAGTATTGTTGGCCGGCTTTCAATATCATTAAAAACTACTTTATACAGATCAAGGTCTCCGAATCCTTCGTTCATTACTGCAGAAATATATCCATCACGATGGTTTTCTGAAGGGCTGAATACCATATCATCATTAGGAGTATTGATAGGATAACCAATGTTTTCAGGTGGTTCAAATTTTTGAATTGTCGTGTCAAATTGAGATTTAAAAATATCAAAACCTCCCATATTAGTATGTCCTTCCGATGCAAAATACAAGGTTTGATTTTTTTCGTCATACATTGGAAATGCTTCTTTGTATTTAGTGTTTATTTGCCGCCCTAAATTAGCTGGTGCGCCCCACTCCCCATTGGGAAGTTTATGAAATACATATAGATCAGTTTCTCCAAAACCTCCTGATCTATCACTGGAGATGATCAACATGTTTTCATCTTCTGTGATACAGCCTTCAAATTCGCGGAATTCAGTATTGATAGGTTCCACTAAAACAACCGGAGGTTGCTGAAGCAATTTTTGAAGAGGTACTGTGTAAATATCACCAGTAACATTTTCATTATCCTGAAAAATGATCATTTTTTTTCCATTCGGCATCACATAAACACATTGTTCGTTGGCATCTGAATTAACAACAGGTCCTAAGTTTTTTGGTTTTTTCCATTGTCCTTCTTTTGCTTCCGAAACATATATATCTGAAGTGAAATAACCTTGTGAGTTTATTGATTTAAGAGGGTTTTCTTCCCTGCGGGATGAAAAGTACAGTGTTCCCTGGCTTTGGGTAATGAAAGGATAAAAATCCTCATATTTTGAATTCACTTCTTTTCCTAAATTTTCGAATGTTACGTTCACAGGTATTTTAACCAATTCCTTTGCACTTTCACAATTCTCAATATAATGCTCAATAAGACTGAAGTTACCCGTTGTGATCTTTTTTTGGTAGTCAAGTTTTCCGCTTTGGAGGTCTTCGTAATAGTTTTCTACCAGCTCTGCTTTTTTAGATGAAATTAATTTCTGGTAGCTATCAAAATAGGTAAGTGCTTCGTCAAACTTATACGCATACATATAAGCAAGCCCCAGATTTAACAATAGATCATCTTTATAATCACCTTTGTTATAAACAAATTCGAGGTAGGGAATGGCTTTTGATCTGTCATCGTTTATATGGAGATAACAGAATCCTATATTATAATTAATTTCGAGGTCATCTTTTTTATTTTCATATTCCTCCAGATATTTTTTAAGCGCCTTGCCATAATGTTTGGCATCAAAATATTGCTTTGCGCTTGTATTTACAGCGTTTTGCGCATTCGAATAATTAATTCCAATGATTACAGCAACAATAATTGTTAAATAGAATTTAAGCATTTTCTTTTCGATGAACTGTTTGTAAGAGTATTCGTAACTCTTTTATGGTTAATGCTGCGTTAGGGATTGCAGCGTAAATCCTTTTCTGTTTAGAAAAGATTGAAGCGTAAAGCCCGACCTTTCTTTTTTAAGAAAGGAACGCCCAATGAGTAAAATTAATAATTCTTCTTTAAAAAATATTACATCACTTTTTAACAGAAAAAGCAAAGATCGAAACTTCAAAAAATATTACCCAGCCCAGCCTTCTCTATCTAAACTCCGATATTGAATAGCTTCTGCCAAATGATTTGTTTCAATTTTTTCAATTCCATCCAGGTCAGCAATTGTGCGTGCTACCTTTAAGATTCGATCATACGCGCGTGCTGATAATCCTAATTTCTCCATTGCAGTTTTAAGCAATTGATTTCCTGCTTCATCAATTTTACAAATGTCGCGCAATTGTTTCGAACTCATTTGTGCATTACAATGCACCCCGTCATTATTTATATAACGCTTCTCCTGCACTTCGCGTGCCTGAATGACGCGCCCTCTTACAATCGTACTCTTTTCAGATAAACGCTCAGCAGCCAGTTCATTATAGGATACAGGTGTTACTTCAACATGAATATCTATTCTATCTAATAATGGCCCGGATATTTTGTTTAAATATTTTTGTACTGTGCCCGGAGGACAAACACAATCTTTTTCAGGATGGTTGTAATATCCGCAAGGACAAGGGTTCATGGCAGCTACCAACATAAAACTTGCAGGGTACTCCACCGAAAATTTAGCACGGGAAATAGTTACCACCCTGTCTTCTAAAGGTTGGCGCATCACTTCCAGAACTGTGCGCTTAAATTCAGGCAATTCATCTAAAAATAAAACACCGTTATGTGCCAATGAAATTTCGCCAGGTTGTGGTACACTTCCTCCACCTACTAAAGCGATATCCGAGATCGTATGGTGAGGCGAACGGAATGGACGCGTAGAAACGAGCCCTACATTTTTTCCCATCTTACCTGCAACACTATGGATCTTTGTAGTTTCAAGTGCTTCGTGTAAATTCATCGGGGGTAAAATAGTGGGTAAACGTTTTGCCAGCATTGTTTTTCCGGAACCCGGAGGCCCTATCAATATTACATTATGTCCGCCAGCAGCGGCAATTTCCAGGGCACGCTTAATATTTTCCTGTCCTTTTACATCAGCAAAATCTAATTCGTTATCATTTATTTTTAAGAAAAACTCATCTCTTGTATTTACAATTGTTTGTTCAAGTTTAATTTTTTCATTAAAAAAATCAATCACTT
This sequence comes from Bacteroidia bacterium, assembly GCA_030654175.1. GTDB lineage: Bacteria > Bacteroidota > Bacteroidia > 2-12-FULL-35-15 > 2-12-FULL-35-15 > 2-12-FULL-35-15. The sequence continues at coordinate 491,723 of JAURXZ010000030.1, read as the reverse complement.
CTTTTATCGTTTCAACTCCATACACTTCTAAACCACTAACAATAGCAGCCTCCTTGGCATTTTGTTTTGGAAGGATTATACCTTTAAACTTTTCTTCTTTCGCTTTTATAGCAATCGGTAATACCCCTTTAATGGGTTGCAACCCACCATCGAGTGAAAGTTCGCCCATTATTATATAGTCGCTTACTGTATCTGATTTTATTTGACCGGATGCTGCTAATATTCCAACTGCAATGGTTAGGTCGTAAGCAGAGCCTTCCTTGCGTATATCAGCAGGTGCCATATTAATTACAATACTTTTACCGGGGATTTTAAAACCATTGTTTTTTAATGCGGCATCAATTCGTTGCTGGCTTTCTTTTACAGCACTATCGGGCAAGCCCACTAAAAAGAAATTTATACCGGGATTTATATTGGTTTCAACTGTTACAGTGGTGGCATTGATCCCATAAACTGCACTACCGTATGTTTTTACAAGCATTTTTTTATGGGTTACAAATTATTTTCAACAAAATGTATCAGAGAATGTATCACCTTAATGTGTATTTCCTGGGCTCTGTCGGCATATTGACTGTGCGGTGCGCGTATTTCAATGTTGCATAAGGCTGCCATTTCACCACCCGTTTTCCCGGTTAACCCTATTACAGTCATGCCTTTTTGTGTAGCGGCATTAATAGCATTGATAATATTTATTGAATTGCCGCTGGTGCTGATCGCCAATAAAACATCCCCTTTGTTTCCGATAGCTTCAATATAACGTGAAAAAACTTTATCATATCCATAATCGTTTGCTACACAGGAAATATGGGAGGAGTCAGAAATAGAAATTGCAGGCAATGCTTTTCTGTCTTCACGAAAACGGCCGCTCAGTTCTTCTGCAAAATGCATGGCATCGCACATAGAACCACCATTGCCACAGGATATCACTTTGTTCCCACTTTTAAAAGTTTCAACTAATAATTTCCCGGCTTTTTCAATTGCATCCGTGTTTTTGGGTTCTGCTATGAACTGTTCAAGCAGCTGATGGGCTTCTTTTAAATTGTTTTCAATAAGAGATCTACTCATAAAATATTAAAAATTACCTAAGGTTGTTCGAATATACGAAAATATGAAACCGATACCATCGGTTGAAAACAGAAAAAGTATGGAAATGTTTCTTTTCTTAATGAGATATAAAAATAAGTTCTTTTGGGCTAACATTTGAAATTATTGTAGATAATTTATATATTTATGAACTTATTTTAATTAATTTGCACTACTATAACTTATTGATATGAAAAAAATATTATTTACTCTTGCTTTATTTATTGTAACCATTACTGTTTTTGCGCAGGCAAGCAAAAAAGTTGAAGAAGACAGCAACTGCTATATAAAATGGGCTCAAAAATTTGAAGCTCGTGGTGCTGACGATGTTGCTGATGGTACTTATTCGGATGTTATTATTACTTTCAGAACCGGAAGCGATGCGGAGTGTTTTAATGGAAAGTGTGATGTAAAAGATGGCCGGATTATAGCAATGTATACAAAACTGGAAGATGGAACTTATGCTTTGGTAAAGAAAAAATTGCGTTATGATTTCCCTGTCACCATTACTAATGGTATGTCCAAAACAGTACCTACTCTTGATGATGAGTTGATCAATGTTTTGTTTGTAAAAAAGATCAAACCTAAAAAAGCAAGTTTTGAGAAAGCTGCTGAGCCAACTGATGATTAATAGAATCTTACATTAGGATAAAAAACAATTGCCTTATCTCTCTTTACTTTTTTATCGTTTTCAATACCGATGCACCGGTTGAGTTTTTTACCTCAAGCAGGTAATTATTTGTTGCGAATTTCTTTTTTACTTCATTTTGCGATTTTTAATCCGCTGATTCGAGGCTTATTGAACGATTACCCTTGCTGATTCCCCTGTTTTTTTCACTACAAAAGATAATAAACTCGTTCAGATAGAGCATTTTGTTGCGTTCGGTTTTTAGATGTTAATTTACATCATAGATTGGTATAGTTTTTGCGCTCATAAGAAAGGATAAATCATATAATTATCTCCCATGAAAAATATAGTATATCTCTTAATTGCTCTGACTTTTATTGCATGTAAGGGGGAAAGTCAGAACAATCAAACTAACGTAAAATCTAAAAGTACCATGAGCAATAAAGTTGTAAAAACGGATGAAGAGTGGAAAAAAGTGTTAAGCCCCGAACAATTTGATGTGTTACGTAAAAAGGGCACAGAAATGCCTTATTCCGGAAAATATTTTTTACACAAAGAAAAAGGCATTTATACCTGTGCTGCCTGCGGTGAGGAATTGTTTAAGTCGGATACTAAATTTGATGCAGGATGCGGATGGCCAAGTTTTTCGGATGTACTTGATTCAAGCAAAGTTGTATATACAAAAGATAAAACTGCCGGAATGGTTCGCACAGAGATCACATGTGCATCCTGTGGCGGGCATCTAGGGCACGTATTTGATGATGGCCCTGCACCAACCGGGTTACGTTATTGCATAAATTCAGTTTCTATTGAGTTTAAAAAGTAAAAAATACTTCTATTTGAGAAAGTTTCTGGTGCCGAAAGGCTGATTGATAGGGCTCTTGATTTAATTAAAACCTCAGAAAAAATGATTTTAACTATTATTAAGAAAATAAATTTGGATTAATGTATGTATGTACATACATTTGTGCTCTCGAATGAACTAATTCATTCTAACGTTTAACATTAACTTAAAAACAAAATAAAAAAATGACAAAAAAAATCACAATGGGCTTTGTTGCAGCAGCTGCGATAACAGCATTTGCATTTACTGTTCCAACAGAAAAACACTTAACAACTTACAGTGTTGATACTAAAGCAACTACTGCAACCTGGTTAGGTAAAAAAGTAACAGGACAACATGATGGTAAGATCAATGTTTCAAAAGGATCGGTTATTAATGATCACAATACCATCACTGGTGGAACTATAGAGTTTGATATGAATTCAATAACCTGTACTGATTTAACGGATAAAGAATGGAATGATAAATTGATCGGACATTTAAAATCCGATGATTTTTTTAGTTCGGCAAAAAATCCAACTGCAAAATTTGAGATCACGAAAGTTGCCCCAATAGCAACATTAAAACCAGAGAATGATTTTAATGTAACCGGAAAACTAACGATAAAAGGTATTACAAATGAAATTACCTTTCCGGCAAAAATAAAAATGGATGAAAAAACAATGGTAGTAATTGCTAAAATAATTATCAATCGTACTAAATTTGATATTAAATACGGTTCAGCAAGTTTCTTTGAATCTATTGGTGATAAAGCAATCAGCGATGATTTCGAATTGAATGTAAATTTAGTAGCAGGAACAAATTAATAAGCAATAGAGTTTTTTATAATGATCGTTACAAGTATGAAATTTTATTTCATACTTGTAACGATTTTTTTTTATACGAATTCAAGCAGGGATAGGTAATTAGGATGTGCCTTATTATATCAGAAGCAGGCTAAAGCTTCACTAATTTTTTTACTGTACGGTAATTTTCAGAAACAATAACAACTGAATACACTCCTTTAGCAAGTGACGATACATCAATTTGTTTTTTGTTTGTTTCAATAACCACTTTGCCATTCACATCCATGATCATTATTGTTTCAACTTTTTCATCATCTATATTAACAACGTTGGTGCACGGATTTGGATAGATCCGGGAATTATCTGAATTTACCACTTCATTGATTCCAACAAATTGATTCAGTTTGTATTTTCTAAAAAACAGCCAGATCTGTAAAGAAGCATTAAAATCCTGATTCGTTACTCCAATAATATAAGGTGAACCGGGCCATGAATGGCCTCCACCTATAATTTTATAAAGCTCAACCGTTGCTCCTCCGGTTCCACCTGAGAACAAATAATGTTCAGCAGTACAACCATCACTTGTATTTACATCAGGAACAGAAGTAAATACGGGAGTAGGGTTACAATTGTTGATAGATACCCAGTATTTTACCAAAGTATCAATTGGAAGGCTGTTTGTATTTCCTAAATAAGGTACTGTAACATCAGCAGTGCCACTTATTTGCATCACCGGAACAGCTCTGCTGGTGATCCAGCTATAGAATTGGCTGTAAAACATACTTCCTGTAACCGATGCTATCGCAGCAATCTTATCACCCAAAGTACTGGCTAATGTATGACTCATGTATCCTCCATTACTCATACCGCACGAATAAACACTGTTAGCGTCAACGGCATAATTATTTTTTATAGTGCCAATAAGATCAGAAATAAACTGAACATCATTAACACCGGTATTTGATATACCGGCATTCCAATAAGGCTGACCTCCCAAACTGGTTCCTTGAGGATAAAGGATTAAAAAATTTGCAGTATCCGCAATCGGCATAAAGTTGGAATACAATTGTTGGTTTGCAGCATTTGAAGTATAGCCATGCAAATCGAGTACTAATGGACGTGGGCTCAGTCCTGTATATAATGCAGGTTTATATAAGCGGTAGGTACGATAAACGCCTCCTGACAGGATACTATCAACAATAGTAGTTTGTGCTGAAATAAAAAGGCTTGTTGAAATCAACAGGCCTGTTAGTATGGTTTTTATTTTTGTCATTGTATAAAGTAGTATGTACTTAGTATCAAGTATTATGAAGGTGGTGAATCCTTAGGTATTGGATCGGAATTAATGTTTTTATCATCCAACATATACTAATACTGAAGACCAAAGAATGAATTCCTTATTCAGACCACAATACCTGATACCTAATGCTTTTCAATTAGCTATTCAACATTACCGGCATTACCAGCATCAATATGTCTTCAGCAGGGTTTTCTTTTTCAGTTGGTAACAAAATTCCTGCACGGTTTGGTGCACTCATTTCAAGATTTACATTTTCGCAATTTAAATTGCTCAACATTTCGGCTAAAAACTTTGAATTAAATCCAATTTCCATATCCTCACCGGCATACTGGCAAGTTAGGCGTTCGCTTGCTTCATTTGCAAAATCAAGATCTTCGGCAGAAATACTTAATTCACTTCCAGCAATTTTTAAACGTACCTGATGTGTGGTTTTGTTCGAAAAGATAGAAACACGTCTGATCGAATTTAAAAAAGAAACACGATCAACAGTTAATTTATTTGGATTTTCTTTTGGAATCACCGCTTCGTAATTAGGGTATTTACCATCAATTAAACGGCAAATTAAATTGGTGTTTTCAAACGAAAAAAATGCATTCGTTTTATTGTATTCAATTTTTACGTTCCCACTGATGTTAGACAATGTGTTTTTTAAAAGATTCAATGGTTTTTTAGGGATAATGAATGATGAAGCAGCCTGTGCTTTTGCATCCGTTCTGCGGTAACGTACCAGTTTGTGTGCATCTGTTGATACAAAGGTGATATCATCAGTAGATAACTGACAAAATACTCCTGACATTACTGGGCGTAATTCATCATTACCTGCTGCAAATATTGTTTTGTTGATTGCAGAAGCCAAAACGCTTGCTTCCAGGTCAAGTGATGATGCTGATTCAATGCTTGGTAATTTTGGAAACTCATCTCCATTATGACCGGTTAATTTATATTTACCATAATCAGAAATTATTTCGATCCCGAATTTTTTATCATCAACACTAAAAGTTAACGGTTGGTCAGCAAATGTTTTCAAGGTCTCTAACAAAAGCTTTGCAGGAACGGCAATATTTCCAATATCTTTCGATTCAATGTTGATTATAGTGGTCATGGTAGTTTCCAAATCCGATGCTGAGATCTTCAACTGGTTCTTATCTATTTCAAAAAGGAAATTATCTAAAATAGGTAAAGCATTATTTGAATTAAGTACACCACTAATGGCTTGTAATTGCTTTAATAATGAGGTGCTGGAAACAATAAATTTCATAAGGTTGTATTTTATTATTTGGTTATTTAGGGATCACAAATTTGTAATGCAAATATAGGGTATTTTACATAAATAAAATTTGTAACCTTTTTTTTAGTTTCAACCGACTTTTTAACAAAAAAAAGCCCTGTTTACTTGGTTTTTCCGTTCTTTATCAGGTAAAAACAGCTATGCCTTAAGTTTGTTTTTAGGTTTGTCGGAACCGGGGATAATTTGGTGTGTTTCCTTCTGGAAATAATCAGGTGTAGGCAATACTTTACCGAATACGAAAAATTGCACCATTACAAAATCTTTTCCATTATTAAGGAGTGCATCCATACGTTCGAGATCAAAAGGCAAGGGTTTACCATCATTGTCAGTTATTCCCTTTAGGTTTTTACGGGCATAGAACTGTACTTTATTTGACTTGCCTTTGTTATCCGTAACTGTTAGAATATTTGTTGGTTGTGATTTTAAAACTGAATCTATTTGCTCTTGTTTCACGTCTACCTCAAAACTTTCAAAATTCAATTGCCGGAAGTATGATAAATACTGCTTTACAGCAAGCGTATCCAGGTTACTCAACAGTTGATTGCTCGAAAGCATTCTTAGTTCATAGTCATTATTACCCTTTACCGAAAGCTCATAATTATAGGCCGGATTAGCGGGTGCTTCTACTTTAACGGATCTAATTTCATTAGGAATATATTGAAAAACGGTGCGGTCCCTCCAGCCTCTCTCTTCAACAAAATAACGGGTGGTCAAATACCCTTCAAATCCGGGAATGTAAGTAACAAAAGCTTTTTCAGATGGTTTCATTGTTTCAAGATCGATCAGGATCATATAGGTTCCTGTCATATCCGGTGTTTCGGTTCCTACATAATATGCCTTTGTAAGCTTATTGTTCTGATAAATTTCACATTTAATAGCTTTTGCAGCCAAACGTTTTATAACATTGTTTTGAGCGTTTTTTCCAACAGGCTCTTTAACATCAATTTTATTAATAGTGGTTAGTAGGGTTTGCAATGCATCCGGACGGATATTGTATTGGCCGTTAACAAGCCATTTGCCTGCTTCCTGACGCTCAAGTGTTACAGAATTACCGTTTTTATCCGCTAAAAATATTTTATTGATGGATGCTGTATCGGCTACTGCAAAATCGCGTAATGTTTCTTTTATGGTTCCATCTCGTTTATTAACGATAAACCAAAAGGAGATTGAACCCAAAATAATTACAAGAATAATGGCGATTCGATTTTTTTTCATTTTTTTTTGAAGGGTTACAGATCAGCAATCTTTAGAAATTCGCTCTTAGTAACATTATTTGGTGTACTTGCGTTTCCGGATGAAGTTATGAATTGCTCCAAACAAAAACAGAAGAAGTAAAGGCAGGCCGGTGTTAAAGATCTGCCATTTCAATCGTTCATTTTTAACTTTTTTCTTGTCGAGCAAGCGCAGCGTTAATTCCCGTGCACGAACACTGATCAAACCCGAATCATCACAAAGATAATTAACACAATTTAAAATAAAATTTTTATTGCCGTAGGTTTGCTGTGTATATATATCATATCCCAAAGGGTATGTTTTTCCGCTGGAGTATTGAACCTCATTCCGGATAATATCACCATCAGAAATCACTATCATTTTAGTTTTAACACCTTTTTCTTTAAACCCGATGGCGCTATCATTCGCTATTTGGGGTGGGATCCTGTTTTTAAATAGTGATTCGAATTCACCTTCCAGTAAAACAGCTACCGGCCGATAGGAATCTCTGAATTGATTTTCATCGGGCTTCAAATTTACCATTCGCATATCCACACGTACAGGGGAGTTAAGGGTTTTAGAGAATTTTGATGTGTTAAGAAGAATTGTTTTAGTAATTCCTTTTGCTTCTAAAGTATCAATACTTGATCCGAAATCGATTTTTATTACGTCTAAATTTTTTACGATAGGATGGCTGCCGGTAGGCATTATTAAAGGAGAAAACATCCAGGGCATTAATTCAAAACGGGGCTGCTGACCTTGAAAAGCCTTGTTTACGGGTATTGCTGAGGACTGCATGTCCAGGATCATGTTGGGATTTATCCTCACACCATATTTAAAGAACATGTCGTCTAATTTCAAATCAAAAGGAAGCGCCATTGTTCCGCCCGATTTGCGAAGGCTGTCAATACTGGTATACAGTGGATCAATAGCCCAGAGTACTTTACCTCCGTTCATCACAAACTGATCAATGATGAATTTATCTTTTTCCGGAAAAGAGGTATCCGGTTTAGCAATAATAATGGCTTTTAACCCTGAAAGTGCATTCAGCTGTGCATTGATCTTTACGCGTTTTAATAAATAGAATTCTCCTAAAGCATTTTTAATATCATTAAGCGAAAGCGTATCCAGCTCACCATGCCCTTCAATAAAGCCTATTTCCGGCTTAATTGGAGTTGTTAAATTTCGGATGCAACTTGCAAATTCATATTCCAATGCCTGAATTGAATTATTAAGCTGGCCTTCCGATGATTGTCCCATCTGGGTTTTCAGGAGCTGCCAAGGCATTTCACGGCCTTTATAGGAAACAATTGCACCGGGAAATAAAATTTGTTGTGAAGTTCCGCTTTCTTCTTTTACTTCTAAATTAGTTGGTTGCAAGCCTTTGTCATAAAGCTGCTTGTAAATTTCGTTCTGCTCCTTTTTATCGGCACTTTGAGATGGGTTGATAAATTGATATTCAATATTATCGTTGGAATAGGCCCTGAACTCATCGAGCATTTCTTTGGTTTCGTTTCGCAAACGTTTGAAGCCTGCCGGGAAATCGCCTTCGAGGTATACTTTTACATATACCACATCATTCAATTCACTTAATATTTTTTTTGTGGCATCGGATAAGGTATAACGTTTTTCAGAGGTAAGGTCAAAACGATGGAATACAAATGAACCTAAAAAGTTCAGCAATATCAAAATGATGACAGCTAAGCCTAATGCAGTTAAATCGCGTTTTTTATTACTTTTATTAAACATTTTTTTGTTCACTTTGCATTACCATTTACGACTCTCCAAAACAGTACGTGTTCCGAAAATAAAGATCGAGATCAAACTCAAAAAATAGATCACATCACGTGTATCGATTACACCACGGCTCATTGAAACATAATGACTGTTAATCCCTAAAGCCAGAATTATATTGTCAATCTTGGCGAATATTGCAAATGAACCCATATAATCAAAGCCTGTATAAATAAAGAAACAAAGGAATAAAGCCAGGATGAAGGATACTACCTGGTTATCGGTAATGGCAGAAGCAAAAATGCCTATTGAAACAAAAGCGGCACCCAGAAATAAAAGGCCGATGTAGGAACCCCACATCCCACCGGTATCAATGTTCCCAACGGGACTTCCAAGCTTATGTATGGAGTAATAATAAATTAACGTGGGAAGTAATGAAAATACAACAAGAACAAAACCTGCAAGGTATTTTGCCAGAATAATTTGTAGATCTGTAAGCGGGCGGGTAAGTAATAATTCAATGGTTCCTGACTTTTTTTCGTCTGCAAAAGATCGCATCGTAATAGCGGGTATCAAAAACAAAAATACCCAGGGAGCAATGATGAAAAGGCCATCAATATTGGCATAACCGTTATCCAATAAATTTGAATCGGTTTGTAACACCCACAGGAATAAACCAACTACCAATAAAAAAACGGTGATGGTAATATATCCTATCAGTGAACTTAAAAAACTGCTTATTTCTTTTTTTAGAAGTGTTAACATAAATCGGTTGCTAAAATACTATTTAAAAGGTAATGTTAGAGATGTTTTTTGTCCCGGTTAGCTAAATGGCATTGAATTAAGTCCTGTAAACTTTTTTCAATAGATATCATCAGGTATACTAACAATTCCAATTTATGGCTACTTTTGACAAAAAGTAAAAGTACATTACTGTCTGTAATTTTTCAATAGATAAATATGTTAATTAGTGTTAAGTAAAAATATGAGAGTTTTAAAATTTGGAGGAACATCCGTAGGCTCTGCGGAGCGCATGCAGGAACTGGTCCATTTAATTAATGACGGTGTGCCTAAGATAGTTGTTTTATCTGCAATGAGTGGTACAACCAATAGTTTGGTTGAAATTGCAAATACATTATATGCTAAAGAAAATGATGCCGCTAACCGGTTAATTGATGCATTGTACCTTAAGTACAATGACGTTATCAAACAATTGTATAAAACTTCCGAGGCTTTAAATAAGAGTAAAGGATTGCTCGATTCGCATTTTAATTATTTGCGCGCGTTCACAATGGATTTATTTACCGTGAATGAAGAACGTGCCATTCTTGCACAAGGCGAGTTGCTTTCAACCACCTTATTTCATTATTACCTTGAAGAAAAGAACATCGATTCTGTTTTACTTCCAGCCTTAAATTTCATGCGGATTGATGAGAATGAAGAGCCGGATATGAAATATATTGAAACAAATATAAAATCGGAACTTGCAAAATATCTGAATAAAAAGTTGTTCATCACACAAGGATATATTTGTAGAAATGCTTTTGGTGAAATTGATAATTTAAAGCGTGGAGGTAGCGATTATACAGCAACAATAATTGGTGCAGCAATTCAATCGGATGAAATTCAAATTTGGACGGATATTGATGGGATGCATAACAATGATCCCCGTATTGTTGAAAAAACACATCCTATCGCTGAGCTATCTTTTGATGAAGCGGCCGAGTTAGCCTATTTTGGAGCAAAAATTTTACATCCAACGTGTATCCTTCCTGCGCAAATGCGTAACATCCCTGTCCGCTTATTAAATACAATGCAGCCACAAGCGAAAGGGACTGTTATCACTTCAAAAATTTCAGGAGATAGTATTAAAGCGGTAGCTGCTAAGGATGGGATCACTGCAATTAAAATAAAATCGGGACGAATGCTTCTTGCTTATGGTTTTTTGCGTTCTGTTTTTGAAATTTTCGAACGTTATAAAACCCCAATAGATATGATCACTACTTCGGAAGTGGCTGTTTCATTGACGATCGACAATACAAAAAATATAGATGCCATTAAAAAAGAGTTGAAAGAATTTTGTACTGTTGAGGTAGAAACTGATCTGACCATCGTTTGCATTGTTGGTAGTTTTACTGCCGAGAAACAAGGTTATGCACTACGTATTTTTGAGGCACTTAAAAATATTCCGATTCGTATGATCTCTTATGGAGGCAGCGAAAATAATGTTTCTATTTTGGTAGATTCTAAATTGAAAAAAGATACACTCATCGCTCTTAATAAAGGATTGTTCTGAGTAAATAGTCCACTCAAACTCTTGGGCAGGCTTAGAGTGACAGCATATAGATAAATTAAGCCTGTAGAAATATTACGAAACTATGTTCAATAAAGAAACTATAAATAAATTCAAAAGCATTCCAACACCCTTTTACTATTATGATGTAGAAGTGCTCAAAGAAACACTTCAAAAATTAAAAGAGGAGTCGGACAAGTATGGATTTATTGTGCATTATGCCTTGAAAGCAAATGCAAACAATGCCATTTTAGAAATTATTAAATCATATAATATTGGTGCGGATTGCGTAAGTGGTAATGAAGTAAAAAAGGCGATCGAATGTAATTTTAAGCCCAAACATATTGTATTTGCGGGTGTTGGCAAAAGTGATGCTGAAATTAATTTTGCTTTGGATAATGACATTTTTTGTTTTAACTGCGAAAGTTTACAAGAGCTGGAAGTGATCAATGAACTTGCTGTTTCGAAAAAGAAAAATGCCCGCATCGCCTTACGCATTAATCCCAATGTGAATGCAAATACTCATAAATACATTACTACAGGGCTGGAAGAAAATAAATTCGGGATCAACATTTGGGAACTGGAAACGGTTGTAAATGCTCTGAAAGAATTTAAAAATCTTCAACTCATTGGTTTGCATTTTCATATTGGTTCCCAGATAATGGATCTAAGCTCATTCAAATCTTTGTGTTTGCGGGTGAACGAAATTCAGAATTGGTTTTTAAGTCGTAAAATAACAATTGAAAACATTAATGTTGGTGGAGGTTTGGGCGTTAATTATCACGAACCGGATGCAAATCTCATACTTGATTTTGCTGCGTATTTTAAATTGTTCAACGATTTTTTAGAGTTGCGTCCTAAACAAAAAGTGCATTTTGAATTAGGAAGATCTATTACCGCACAATGCGGCACACTTATTTCTAAAGTACTTTACATAAAAAAAGGAGTGAATACTAATTTCGTAATATTAGATGCAGGTATGACTGAATTGATGCGTCCTGCCTTGTATCAGGCTTACCATAAGATAGAGAATTTAACCTCACCCCGTCCTATCGGACACCCCTCTCCAATAGGAGAGGGGGTGGGGGTGAGGTATGATGTAGTAGGCCCCATTTGCGAAAGTTCCGATTGTTTTGGCAAAGCTGTAACTTTACCTGAAACAACGCGAGGTGATATCTTTGCATTACGCACAGCGGGAGCTTATGGAGAAGTGATGAGTTCTGCCTATAATTTACGGGATAGGGTGAAGGCGTTTTATTCAAACGAAATTTAGATTAGATTTTTTAAGCTATGAAATTATTACTTCAGTATTTAAAACGATACAAAGGTCTGATAGCATTGGCATTAGCACTTGCCTCTATTAATCAGATCTTTTCTTTATTAGATCCATTGGTGTTTAAGCATATCGTTGATAACTACGCAACCAATCCTCATGATTATAGTAAATCTGATTATGTAAAAGGTGTTGGAGGCTTGATCTTACTTTCGATGGGATTCGCAATGATGTCGCGTATTGCAAAAAATTTTCAGGATTATTATGTGAATGTTATTACCCAAAAATTAGGTGCTCAAATATATTCAGATGGATTAAAATACTCATTGGAATTACCTTACCAGGTATTTGAAGATCAAAGAAGCGGTGAAACATTAGGAAAGCTTCAGAAGGTTCGTACTGATGTGGAAAAATTAATTTTTGCTTTTGTAAGCATCCTATTTACTTCCCTGGTGGGTGTGGCTTTTGTAATGATATACGCCATAAAAATTCATTGGTTGATAGCTGTTGTTTATTTTGCAGCAGTTCCGATCATGGGTTTTGTTACATCCATCTTAAGCAAACGAATAAAAAAAATTCAGAAACACATTGTTGGCGAAACTACCGCTTTAGCAGGTGCTACAACTGAATCACTACGCAATATTGAATTGGTGAAAAGCCTGGGATTGGCTGATCAGGAAATAAACCGCTTAAATGGTATCACTATAAAAATACTTGGGCTTGAGCTTAAAAAGGTGCGTTATATCAGGAGTATAAGTTTTATTCAGGGAACGTTTGTTAATACGCTGCGAAGTTGCATTTTGTTTTTGCTGTTGTTTTTAATTTTTGGCGATAAAATGACATTGGGAGAGTTATTTTCTTTACAGATCTATTCCTTTTTTATTTTTGGTCCTTTACAGGAGTTGGGCAATATTATCAGTACTTACCGCGAAGCAGAAGCTTCTTTAGAAAATTTTCAAACCATTTTGAATACACCTAAAGAGGAAAAACCACAGCATCCTGTTGCGGTAAAAAACCTGCAAACATTATCATTTCATAATGTAAGTTTCAAACATCAAACAGCAAAAAACAAAGCGCTCGATAATATTTCGTTCGATGCCAAAAATGGTGAAACCATTGCTTTTGTTGGTCCTTCAGGTTCCGGTAAAACCACATTGGTGAAATTATTGGTAGGGTTATATCATCCGCAGGAAGGTGAAATACTTTATAATGGTGCCAGTGGAAAAGCCATAGACCTCGATCAGTTGCGTTCTCAAATAGGTTTTGTAACTCAGGATACACAATTGTTTTCCGGAACTATCAAAGAAAATTTATTATTTGTAGCGCCAAATGCAACCGATAAAGAGTGTATGGATGTGCTTGTTAAAGCAGCCTGCCAAAGCCTCTTAGCGAGAGCCGATAAGGGAATAGATACCATGATCGGTGAGGGCGGGGTTAAAGTTTCTGGTGGTGAAAAGCAACGGTTGTCCATTGCCCGTGCACTTTTGCGTAAACCATCCTTATTAGTGTTTGATGAAGCAACATCTTCCTTGGATTCATTGACAGAAGAAGAAATAAGTAAAACTATACGCGATCTATCTAAAAGCAATAGCCAGATATCCATATTGATAGCGCATCGTTTAAGCACAATTATGCATGCGGATAAAATTTTTGTTCTTGAAAAAGGACAAATTATTGAACAAGGAAAACATGATGAATTACTTAATCAAAAAGGATTGTATTATGCAATGTGGCGTCAGCAAATTGGTGAAAGGGATTAAGGATGCAATTAATTTAAAAGCTATATTTGAAAGCGAAATAAGTTTGGTGTTGTTAAAATAAAAAAGAATTGCTCAAATTACAATAGATTAAAAAAATGCCTCAAGAAAAATTATCTGTAATTATCCCTGCTTATAACGAAGCAGCAACCATTCACCTTATTTTGAATAAGGTATTGGCTGTTACATTAATTAATGATATTCAAAAAGAAATTATTATTGTTAATGATTGTTCAACTGACAAAACAGAATCGGTAATAAACGAATTTATCAGTAATAACAAGGGTTGTAACATTGTTTTATATAATCAGGAATATAATCAGGGAAAAGGTGCAGCCTTGCATAAGGGTATTTCATTGGCAACAGGGGAATATTTAGTAATACAAGATGCTGATCTGGAGTACGATCCTCAGGAATATAATATTCTTTTAAAGCCCGTTATTGAAGGCTTTGCCGATGTTGTTTACGGTTCCCGTTTTGTTGATGGCAAGCCTCACCGGATATTGTTTTTCTGGCATACCATTGGAAATAATTTTTTAACCTTTCTGTCAAATATTTTCACAAATCTGAATTTATCAGATATGGAAACCTGTTATAAATTATTTAAAACAAACATTATTCAAAACATAAAATTAAAAGAAAAACGCTTTGGTTTTGAGCCGGAAGTAACCGCAAAAATTTCACGTGTTCCAAAGATCAGAATTTACGAAGTAGGGATCTCCTATTACGGAAGAACATACGAAGAAGGAAAAAAAATCGGCTGGAAAGATGGATTCAGAGCCCTTTGGTGTATATTGAAGTACAATATATAATTAACAGAAGGCAATTTAAAACCAATACAGAACGTCAACCTGAACTTGTTTCAGGTTCTCAAAATTAGGATGCTGAAACAACTTCAGCACAAACAAAGAACAAACATAGATTCGTAATTCGCTAAAATTCGTAATTCGAAGCATCCAATGATCATCCACGAAAATTATTCTTTAAAAAAATTAAATACATTTGGCATTGATGCCTCAGCCCGCTATTTTACTGAATTATCAAGCGTTGAGGCGATTCACGAAATTCTTTCGGAAAAAATTTTTGTCAATACTCCAAAGTTGATCTTAGGTGGCGGAAGTAATTTATTGTTTACAAAAAACGTTGATGGTATTGTTTTAAAAAACAATCTGAAGGGAATTAAAATAGTAAAAGAAGATGCTGATTTTTATTTTATTAATGCAGGTGCAGGCGAAGTGTGGCATAATTTAGTGATGCATTGTATTGCCAACAATTATGCGGGTTTAGAGAATTTATCATTGATACCCGGTAACGTAGGGGCCAGTCCCATGCAAAATATTGGCGCTTATGGAGTTGAAATAAAAGATAGCTTTTATGAATTAGAAGCATTGCATATTGCCGATAAAACGATCCATTCATTTACCAATGCTGACTGCAAATTCGGCTACCGCGAAAGTGTATTTAAACGTGAGCTGAAAAACCAATACATCATACTATCGGTAACCTATAAATTGCTTAAAAGGCCTGTATTTAATACCAATTATGGTGCTATACAAAAGGAGCTCGATGAAATGGGTGTTCAGGAATTGAGCATACAGGCCATCAGCAAAGCCGTGTGTAATATACGTAGCAGTAAATTGCCTAACCCGGCTGAAATTGGAAATGCAGGAAGTTTTTTTAAAAATCCTGAAGTTGTTCGTGCAAAATTTGAACTTCTTAAAGATCAATTCCCTGCTATAGTTGGTTATGATCTGGATAATGGTAATGTTAAACTGGCTGCCGGCTGGTTAATTGAACAATGTGGTTGGAAAGGGAAAACTTTTGGTGATGCAGGTGTTCACAAATTACAAGCATTGGTATTGGTAAATTATGGTAATGCAAAAGGCAATGAAATTTATGACCTCTCACAAAAAATAATGGATTCGGTAAAAGATAAATTTGATGTGGAGTTGGAGAGGGAAGTAAATATTATCTGACAATAGAAAGCCTAGGTTTCGCACAAAATGGCCGCTCCAATTAAAACCACATAGATTCATAGTTAATAAAGTAAAAAGAGGGTTAAAAAAGTACAGATAGTTTTTTTCTTGGCCTTTGGCTAAGAAAACTAAGAAAAGCTATCGCAATTCTCCCCAGTTTTAACTGCTATGTCTCTAAGTTGTTAATTTTGATATATGCCCTAATTAAAATGCCCTGATCGCACGTACATCGTAAGCGCCATCTTTATTTGCACTGCTGTTGGCGCCATTGCTGAAGCTCTGCGACCAGGCACCATTGTATGAATTCTCTGTAGAACTCCAATAGAAATCATTTTCAAAATCCCCAATTACTCCGGCTGCTTTTTGCATATATAATAAATTCAGTTCATCTTTTGAAGGCAAAAACCAATCGTTATAGCCGTTTAATTCTAATTTGTCACATATACTTGCAGCATAAACTCCCACTCCATGAGCGGTAATTATCGCTTCAGTGTTTTTCGATCCTGTACCCGTTTTAATTCCAGTTGCTGCTGTTTCTATAAAACTGCCGTTGAACCAACGCATGGAAGTACTTTGGTTGCTTGTAGAAGTAACTAAACCGTGTTGTCCGCTATCATCAACATAAAACACAATACCACCACCATGTGATTCACCTATTTTAATTGCTGGTTCAGGCTTGGGAATCGACAAGTTCTGGTTTTCTTTTTCGCAGCTTGAAATTATAACTACGCAGATCATTATTTGTAATGCGTAAAATGTTTTTTTCATGTTCATTTTTTTGATTTTAAACTTCAAGAATTCATTTTTCTTTTTATGCCCTGTTTTTCAGGTCCTTATAATTCATTATTTGTCAAAGCTATGGCGGTATCTTTTTCAATAAACATCAACTAAGTGTGTTTTATTCCCCACGAATTGTTAATAACCTCATTTTTTGTTGATATCACTCAAGCGGTGCTCTAATTCCAAACAGGTAACAAATCAGGAAAAAGGTCATTCCGAACTTGTTTCGGAATCTCATAGGTGCTGAAAGTAGTTCAGTATGACAGGGCTTTTGACTTTGTAATAAATTAGAAGATTATTGAAATAGAGTGGGGCAAATATTTTGAATGCCTTAGTTATGGCTTCTAAAAGTGTTTTGTAAACTATTGAACATACCCTGACAGGGCTTTAAGCTCTGTTAGGGTTAATTTATTAAGATTAAAAAAAAGAAGGAGTGAATTGAAGAGGTTCTAAAGCATCAAATATTTCGATTTGATCATATTCACATGATGGGTTGTATGGCCAGCGATCATAAAAATAATAGCACGTACAGTGATTTCGTTACCATTAGAATTCCCAACTTCGTTTAAACAATTTTCAGTAAAATGTTTGAATAATAATAGATTGGATTCCCGAACAATCGCATATTCAAAGGCCAGATCTTTTAATGTCCTATCATTAAAATTTGCATTGGATACGTATGCATTTTGATCAAAACCCGGTAATTTGGTTTTGTCTTTTCGTGCAAAACACAAAGCACGATAGGCCATAATTCTTTCTGTGTCTATTATGTGACCTAAAACTTCTTTAATTGACCATTTTCCGGGCGCATAAACAAAATTTTCCTTCTCCGCAGGTATTCCTGCCATTAAATGTTTTATCTCTGCAATTTGGCTTTTTAACTCTTTTAGTACATCATCGTTTTTTACAAGATCAATGTAATGTGTGAAATAGGCGGGGTGTTCTGATTTTAATGGACGGTTCATAGTAGTTTTTTTTTTATCATATTTGTACCTAATGGCATGGGGCTTTGCGTTCGGGCGGGTTTCGGAGTACAAAGTTTCAATTTATTACAAATGTTTAATAGTAAAAGCTCCAAGTTGGCAACTCAGCAAGCCTCAAGCAAAACCCCTTTTATATAATGTTTCTATCTTCCTTGAGGATCACCTCTAGTAATATCCCACCAAGGTAAATGTATAAGGGATTCTCTAAAATAATTAAGCAACATATTGTTTTGGGTTAATTCAACAATTTTAAATTTTCCACTATCTTTATCTGGGTTAGGGTAATTGTCAATTTTAATCCAATCAGATGGTTCAATTGAATAATGTTTGAAAAAGCCGTCTACGACTAGAAAGGCTATTACTTTTGTTATGTCGTCAGGTAATTTAATTCCTAATTCCAATTGATTCAAAGCATTTAAATAATCTTGTGAATTAGTGTCTGTACGATAATATCCACCTTTAATTCTCAACAATTCCATTTCATCATGTTTATAGGCTTTTTCTATCCATGAAATCCATTTGTTCCACCTACTCCAGTTAAAATATTTTTTATCAGAATAGTGTTTAATAAGGAAGTCGTTGAAGTCCATAGTGTGTTCGTCATAGATTCTTCTATATGGACTTTCGTCTGGTTCATTCTTCCAATATTTAAATCTTTCTTCTAAACTCATATTTTAAATTGTACATAAGGTTTCCTGGCTTGGCGCTCGTTTGGGTTTCTTACTATATTTTTAATTGCGAAGCCTGATTTCAAAGTTAATATAATTTGTCTTGCGAAGCGAGATGCCCAAATGGCGCCAGACCTGTGTAGCAGTTGATTTTTAAAAAATATCCGTTTTTAGCCATTTAATATGTCTTGCTACTCCGTCTAAGTCAGGAAAAAGAGCAGATGAGTGTATACCAAGTTGAAATAACGCTTTTTTTAATTGTCGTCTAACGTCAGGGTGGATTTGAACCACTTCTATTTCTTTTGATTCAAAGGGTTCATATGGATTTGGGTGAACTGTAAAAATTCCACTCTGTGAAATTATTCTGTTAGTTAAATGTACAGGTAAAAATAATCGTACTTCTGTGAGTTCGAAAGGTTCGAATGTGGGAACAATTTCGCCTTTTAAGCTTTTTCTCCAGACATAGATTGCACTCGGTTTCATTTGTCTTTCATCAAGCCATGAATCTTCTACTGCAAAATAAAATGCCACTAATGGGTTTTTTGTCCAGTCCAAAAGTCTTGTCGGTAAACCATGATGTTGTGCGAGAGCAAGGAGTTCTAATGTTGAGTGTCCTTTGTTTTCCATAAAGGGGTAAGCTTTTTCACGAAATGTATTCAAAAGCAATATTTCTCTTTTTGTGTTAAATCCCCTCTGATTGTTGGTTTTGTGCCTCCCGATACTAGGAACTAATTTATAATCTATCGATTTGACACCACGATAAACAGCCTTAGTTTTCGACTGTGTTTCATGTTTAAGAAAGTCAAATAAGTCGTCAACAGTTTGTATTTCTTTATGTTTAATAGTTGTCATTAATTCCATTTTTAATTGCTGCTAACTAGCAGATTGGTGCATGTTTTTTAATTGTAATCGTTTGTAAATGCGCGAATTGCCAGCTTGCCACTCTTAGCCTGCATTATCAAATGTAAGCCATTATAACTACAAAAAAATGCCATATAATAAATACTTATCCCCTCAATTCGGCTTTTTAAAATTTTATATTTTTTCCAATTCGCTCTTTACAAAATCAGCAAGTTCCTTCACATATTCCTGCGAAAAATTAAATTCAATACCTGCAGCTTTATATATTTCCGGAATTGATTTTGTATAACCCAAACGCAATGCAGCTTCATATAGATCTAAAGCCTGTTCGGGATCTCTTTTATAATTGCGCCATACAGCAATAGCACCCAATTGCGCCATACCATATTCAATATAATAAAACGGAACTTCAAAAATATGCAACTGATTTTGCCAAAGACGCATTTTCACATCTTCCAATCCTGTCCAGTCAATTACCTTACTGCTAAATTGATTGATAGTGTTTCCCCAGGCATCCATTCGCTCTTCAACAGTATGTGCAGGGTTTTCATAGATCCAATGTTGAAATTTATCCACCGCAGCGATCCACAATAATGTTTTTAATGATTTCTCCAGCTGCTCTTTTTTAGCACGTTTTAAGTCATCAGCA
Source organism: Bacteroidia bacterium (assembly GCA_030654175.1). Lineage (GTDB taxonomy): Bacteria > Bacteroidota > Bacteroidia > 2-12-FULL-35-15 > 2-12-FULL-35-15 > 2-12-FULL-35-15. The sequence continues at coordinate 471,609 of JAURXZ010000030.1, read as the reverse complement.
TTTTTGAAAAACACATCCCAATGCTCCATGGAGATCAATTCCATCGACATAGATGCCAATTCAGCAACCTCTGATGGGGTGCTTTTAAAATCAGTAATTTCCAGATCGCGTGTAACAAAAGAGTGAATGGCATGTCCGCCTTCATGCACCATTGTTACCAGATCACGATGAGTGCCAACGGAATTCATAAAAATAAATGGAACACCAATTTCATGCAATGGATAATTATACCCTCCGGGTGCTTTACCAATACGCGATTCAAGATCCAGATGGCCCATTGCTTTCATAATTTCCAAATACTCACCATAAGCGGGGCGTACTTTATAAAAGCATTCAATAGATTTATCGATTAGCTCAGCGCTGCTTGCAAAGGGTTTTAATGCCGGTTTCCCTTCCACATCTACATCAGTATCCCATGGTTTTAAAGTATCCAGTTTTAAAGTATTTTTTCGTTCCGTGTCTGATGCCTCCGCTAAAGGAAGAACTTCTTTTGCTATTGACTGATGGAAATTATAACAATCCTGAACGGTGTAATCAAAGCGACCAAGTTCATTGAATTTATAATCACGATAGTTTGTAAACCCTGCATTCAACGCCACTTGGTGACGTAACTGAATAAGTTCTGAAAATAGATCATTAAAGGTGTTTATATCGGCTTTTCTTCTCTCCTGAGTTTTAGTATACACAGCCTCACGCACATTTCTATCCGTATCTTTCACGATACTTGCAGCCTTTTGCAAAGTGATCTCTTCACCATTCCATTCAATGGTCATAGCACCGCTAATTGCGGCATACTTCTGTGATTCTGTTGAAATTTTTGTAAGTAAAGGGATATTTTCCTCACGGTATAACTCTAAAGACTTTTTTATTCCCCGCAAATAAATGCGATATTTTTCCTGATCAAGTTCCTTTAAATAGGGTGAATCAAAAAGTTTTATGTTAAGCTCATTCACATAAGGAGCAATAAACGGTTCAATTTCATTCACAAAAAAATTGAAGGAGTCTATTAATTGAGGATTTGCGGTATTGCAGGTCATTTTAATATATCGCCAGGCCATGTCTTCACCCAATACAGCTTCCAGCTCACTGCGGTCGAACAACCATTGTTCCAGATCTTTCGCTGAAGAAATACTACGTTCTTTCAGATCAATAAAAAAGGATTCAACATTCTTCCATGAATCTATTGTTAAGCTTTGCGGCAAAAAATGACGAATCGGTTTTGTTGGGATCTCTATTTGTTTGGGATGCATTTTTTTTATTAGGCTTTATATATTTAATTTATCTATTGAATCAACGCTCTTTCTCGACAAGCTAGAAATGACTGCGCGCGTGGTCATTTCTAGCTTGTCGAGAAAGTGTGTGTAAGCATTTTAAGTTCCAGTTTTTTTTGTAAACATCAGGATGTATTTTAAATGTGTAAAGCCTGTTTAAAATAAAAAAGTTTCAAGTTTAAAAATTTCATTTCTGTGTATAACAACAAACCTGAAACCTAAAACTTGAAACTTTTTTAAACCTGGAACAGTTACTGTTTAAGCAACTCCTGTTTTTCTTACACCTTGTGTTTTAACTTTTGAACTAGCTGTTTTTACAGGTTTTGCTGAAGTATCTTTTAATTTTGTTTTAGCTCCTGTTTTAGCATCACCAGCAGCTTTCAATTTAGGTTTTTCATCCTTCGATTTATCGTCTGCTGCCTTCTCTTCTTTTTTCTCTAACAAACCTTGTTTGTGAAGCGCGTTATACCAGTTAATTACTTTTTTAATGTCCGATACATATACTCTATCCTCATCAAATTCAGCAAATGCAGCTTTAAAATATTTTTTCAATTCTGTATCCGCTAATTTAGTGTCAACTGAAAGTCCACCTTTTTCTTTGTCATAGATCTTTTGCAAAACTTCTTTCAAAGGCACATCATCACCTGTTGAATAGATCCGAACATCTTCCAAAGTACTTACTTTGTTTGTGGCATAAACCGGCACACGCTTTTTATCGGTTAATGACTCAACGATTAAACCGTTTTTTGTTTGAGCCACAACTTTATAAAGTCCACTCATTCCTGCAATTGAAATAATTCCGCTTAAATCCATATTAATTAATTTGACAATTTGATAATTTGTTAATTTGAAAATTAAATAAGTAAATCAAATTTGCACATTTTAAATTTAATTTGTGCAAATATATATAAATTCAATTTGTTAAGTTGATATTTTGTTGATCTGAAAATTAAATTACCACATTTTCAAATTACCACATTTTCAAATTTATTTATTGATAATTAATTTTTTCACCTGTTTTTTACTGCCAACCGTTAATTGGTAATAGTATAATCCGCTTGCAATAGACGATAACTCATGCACAAAGCGATGTGCCCCGGCCTGCATTTTTTCAGCTGTTATTACTTTAATTTCCTGGCCAAATATATTAAACATTTTTAGTTCAACCAATGACTCCTCCATGATTGTGATATCAATCACCGATTGGTTATTAGCAGGGTTTGGATAAACAACCATCAGATCCAAATCATTGGCAACATTGCTTGAAATACCGGTGGTCATATTCATTCCATCGTATTTGATCTGGGCATTTACGGCACTTGTTTTTATATCCGCTAAATTATCACCTGCAATTAATGCAAAGGCCACTCTGATGGAATCTCCTGCAGAAATAGAATAAGGGCCTGTACTTACAATATCGATCACATCCGCTCCGGCACCTGCAACTCCAGCGTTTGCACGATTGGTTGAAAGCGTCAGATATTTTTCAGCCCCATCAAAACCTCCTGTGCTCAGGTCAGCGCCACCTCCACCACCAGCCACATTATCAACAGCATAATGCACCACCGGGGCCGAACTGGTAAGTAATTTAATACCTGCATAGGTTCCATTGGTTCCTGTATAATACGCATAACCCATTTTATTTACTGCATCAAAAGAAGCACGGTTCGAACCAAACGTGGCAACATCAATATCCCAATCAGCAAAAATTCCTGCATACAAATTAGCTAAACTTACAGTGCCTGTATTTTTAATAACATATTGAACGATCACAAATTTTCTGTTGCCAATAGTACTCCAGGCAAATGCTTTATGATGCACAGTAACAGGTAAGGGAGAGGTTGCAAGATTATCTTTAAATGTTCCATCCACATCAAATTCAGAAAAAACAGCCGGTACTATGTTTCGTGCTGCAACTACCGACTGAAAATCAGCTTCAGGCGTTGAAATGCTTCTTATGGCATCTGATACCTTTGTATCGCTTACACCAACCATTAAACCTGCTTCATATAAAATAGTTCCTCCGCTCATGTATTTGAATCCTAAACCGCCAGCCTGGCTATTCTGGCTGTATCCGATACGTCCGCCACTGCTTATTGTGGTTAATACATCGTTGATGGTAATATTTATATAATCAACGTTTACAATAACAGTAAAGAATTCATACGCAACATAAGATGTAGCAGGGTCGGAGTAAGCGAGTTTAAACAATACCGACTGATTTGCCGGGGCAGTAGAAAGTATTTTTACAGTATAAGGATCCGTATTATTATTTGCTACCGCCAATGTATTTAAAGCACCCAAGGTGGTGGTCCCATCAAGAATAGTTACATAAGATGATGTAGTGGAAAGTGTAACCGTTAGATTGGTTGCAGGGCCAAGGTAATTAACGTAATCGCCCGATATCCGTAATGTATCACCAATTACAAAAGTATCATCATTATTGTCGGTGTAATTTCGCTGCGTCATCATTACAGATGGCACTGCTGCTGCTGTCAACGCCTTAAATAAATTAATACGGCCGTTACCTAATTTGTTTGCATAAATAGGACTCATTAACGGGTAAATATTATCACAGGTAACTTTTAAACGCTCTCCAACCTGTAAAGCGGTATAGGACGGATAAAACGATTTAACGATAGCAGCTGCACCAGCCACACATGGTGCCGACATTGACGTGCCGGTTTGAGATGAGTACCCGTTTACTGGATAAGTGGAGTTAATACTTTCGCCCGGGGCGCATACATCAACAGTGTAATTAAAATTAGAAGAAGTAGAACGTCTGTCATCACTTTTTGTGTTTGCCACACTTATAACGTATTTATAAGCCGCAGGATAAAACGCTTCATCTATTCCATTATTTCCTGCAGCACCAATAACCAAAGCATTTTTATTTATAGTGGCATAATCAATTACATCTTGTCCTAACTGGCCTCCGCCTGCTCCACCCCAGGAGCAATTAATAACAGAGCAGCCATGATCAGCAGCGTACGTAATGGCTTCATACGATTTTGTAAGAATCCCTCCGGCATCTGTAATTTTGAGCGGCAAAAATTTACATTTAAAACCTACACCTGCCACACCAGTTGCATTATCAACTGATGCTGCTGCAATCCCTGAAACATGCACACCGTGGGAATTTGAATTGTAAGTGGGGTCATTATCATTTTCTCCAAGGTCCCATCCCGAAAAATTATCAGTATAACCATCGCTGTCTGTATCGCCACCTCCAATTATATCAGCATAGTTATGCTTAATGTTGTTTTTCAAATCAGGGTGATTAGGCTCCACCCCGGTATCGGTAATACCAATCACAATATTGGTATCTCCGCGTGCAGTGGTTGTATTTACTCCCCAAGCAGCTTCTGCCTGAATATTGGTGATACCGTATTGAGTAGATAAACTCGGGTCGTTAGGCGTATAACATAGCTGAGGAAGATAATGGGGTTCTGCATATTCAAATAACTGTAATGCTAAAAATTTACTGATCACTTTTTCTAATGAAAAGGATGCTGAATAACTAAATTCATAGATCAATGTAAGGTCAGCCAATCGTTCTCCTCTTTCATTTACAAGGCGTTCGGGTGCTTTCGTGTGTGGGAATTTTTTTACCAAATCCTTTCCCTGGATACTACTGTATAAAGTTTTAAAAAGAGCGTTTTCAATTTTATCGGATGAGCAAACTGAACGAAATTGAGACTTTACTTTTACGATCACCGTTTTCTCCATATAATCCCCTGGTTTAACGTTGGCAGGCATTTTAAAGTTTGATCCGGTATATTTATTATCAGAATTAATGGATTGAGAAAACACACTTGATGCACCGATAACGATAAATGCAATGATGACAAATAATTGTTTCAGTTTTATCATTTGTGAAGTATTAAGTTTATGATACTGCAATTTACGGATATTTATTTATAAAAATGTCAATTTTTCTATCAAGTGATATAATTGAAAATTTTGACACTTTTGGGACTGTTTAAATCGAAAAATCTGCAAATTCTACTATTTCAACAACTGAAAAAATGTTAATTTTTTTCAAATTTCCCATTCCCCATTAATATTTTATGGTTGATTATCAGTGATTTGTAATTATTTTAGTACTATGTGATACAAGGTACTGTTTTTTGTATTATGTTTGCAGTGTCAATTATTGAGAATCACAAATTGTTGAATCAAATATTTAAAATTATAACATTCAGCAAAGACATTCGATTGATTTTATAAAAAACATAATTATAAAATGATGAACATTGAAAATACAAAAGCGCAAATGAAAAAAGGCGTTCTCGAGTTTTGCATTTTGTCGGTACTATCAAAAGGGGATCATTATCCCTCTGAGATCATAAACAAAATGAAAGAAGCAAAACTCATCGTGGTGGAAGGAACGCTTTATCCTTTGCTAATGCGCCTGAAAAATGATGGCTTATTAAGTTATCGTTGGGAAGAGTCTACATCAGGGCCTCCACGTAAATATTACAAGCTAACTCCTTTAGGTGAACAGTTTTTGAAAGAACTGGAATTAACCTGGAATGAACTGGTAGATGCAGTAAATAAAACAACGCAGAAATAGCAATTTAACAATTTGACAATTTAAATAGTAGGCAATTCAAAGGATGGAACTCAAAACTTCAATAAAAAATACAAACATGTTCTTGATCGTAATGCCGCGTTAGGGATTGCAACGAAAATCCTTCCTTCGCCTGCTGGCGAAGGAAGATTGAAGTGAAAAGCCCGCCCTTTCTTGTTTAAGAAAGGAACGCCCAAATAAATTTAGAAATTTAATATATAATATTTAGATAAATCATACAACTAAAAACCCAAAGAAAATGAACCGCACCATAACAATGAACTTAAGTGGAATTGTTTTTCACATTGAAGAAGATGCTTATGATAAACTCAATAAATACCTTTCAACGATAAAAGGTTATTTTAAAAATTCAGAGGGTTGTGATGAGATCATGAGTGATATTGAAGCACGTATTGCGGAAATGCTTCAGGGGAAGGTAAGCAGCATCAAGCAGGCTATACTAATGGCCGATGTTGAAAGCATGATTGCCGTGATGGGTAAACCCGAAGATTTTGCAGGTGAGAGCGAAAGCCCTAAAAACGATGCGAATAGCAAACAGGAGAGTAGCGGAAATAAAGATGCAGACTCATCCGGCAGAAGAAGACGTGTGTTCCGCGACCCTGATGATAAAGTACTGGCAGGTGTTTGCTCCGGAATTGCAAGCTATTTCGGTTTTGATCCTATTTGGTTACGTGCTGCCTTTGCAATTAGTTTCTTTGTATTTGGTTCAGGTTTATTATTATACATCCTCTTAATAATAATTATTCCTAAAGCGAAAACTACGGCCGAAAAATTAGAAATGCGAGGTGAAAAAGTGGACATCAATAACATTGGAAAAGCCGTAAATGAAGAGTTTGAAGAGTTTAAAGAACGGGTGAAAGACTTAGGTAATGAAGTGAACTCACCCGAAAATAAAAAACGGGTTAAATCATCTATCCACAAAGCGGTTGATTTTATAGGCGAAATGTTTGAAGCAATCTTTAAAGTAATTGCTAAGGTAGTTGCATTTTTTCTGATATTTTTTGGTGTCATATTTCTTATCGCATTATTGGCAACACTCTTTGGGTGGGGCACCATTTCCATTTTTGGAAACGCTGGAGATTCTGTTCGTTTTTCATTGTACCAATTGAGTTCTGCTGTTTTGCCAAATGATCTGCCAGTTTATTTAGTAGTAATTGGTTTGATCCTGTTCCTTGGTATTCCTTTAATATCAATGATCTACGGAGGAATAAAATATTTATTTGGGATCAAACAAAAAAATAGAGTTGTAAAATACACAGCAAATATTTTATGGTTATCTGGCCTTGCATTGGTTATATATGTTGGACTTCAGCTTGGAGTTGATTTTTCGGAACAGGCAACAGCGAAGCAAAATATTAATATTATTCAACCCAAAGGAAATACACTTTACCTGGATCTAAAACCAATGGTGGATGATGATGAGGACGAATCATCCCACCGCCACCGTAATATTCATTTGGGTGACTGGACAATGATCTCCAAGGATGAAAATAAATTTCGGTTAGGTTATCCTACACTTAATATTGTTGCCAGCGCAACTGATAGCTTTGAATTAGTAGCTATTAAATCTGCACAGGGATATAATAAAAAAGAAGCGGGATATCGTGCTAAGAGTATTGATTATACTGTCATTCAAACGGATTCAATAATAGAATTCAACAGTTATTTTGATATAGAAAGTGTAGATAAATTACGGGCACAAAATGTGAAATTAGTTTTAAAAGTGCCGGTAAACAAAACGTTGTTTTTAAGTAAATCGATGGAGAGAATAATTTTTGACATTGATAACCTGAACGATGCCCTGGATTCCGACATGGTAAACCGTAAATGGATTATGAGCAAGCAGGGACTTGAATGTATTGATTGCGGAGGGCTTGAGAATGTTCACAAACACAAAGAGAGTGATCCACGTCTGCCCGAACTTCCTCCGGCACCACCAAGAGGTAAATAAAAAATGTTTTTAATAAATTACAGATAGAATAAACAATAATTATAAAAATGGAAAAACAACTCAAACATTTATTTGCTGCAATATGTATTGCCTCTTTGTTTTTATTTGGCGGCTGCAAATTTGCAGATTGTATCACAGGAGAAGGATCTGTTAAGTCAGAAGAGCGAACATCAGAAGCTTTTGAAAGTATCGAAGCAAGGGGTAGTTCAAACATACACATCAAAAAAGGCGAGGGGTTTAGTATTGTTATAAATGATCATGAAAATCTATTAAAATATTTTAAGACGGAAGTAAATTCCTCTACATTAATACTGGGTTTTGATGAAGACGATTGTATAAATAATTCTAAAATGGAAGTTGTTATTACTATGCCTGATTTGAAAAAGATCAAATCCTTAGGTTCGGGAGATGTTACTATTTCAGGGGGATTTGAAGGAGCAGAACTAACAACAGAAATTTTAGGATCTGGTCAAATACAAATTACGGATAGTTGTTTTTATAAAACATTAAATGTAAGTATAACCGGAAGTGGAAATACGGAAGTTAAAGAAGGCAAATTTGACAAAGCTAAAATCGAAATTTTGGGAAGCGGATCCATGGTGATTGGCGAAACTACTTCCCTGGATGTTGATATTAAAGGCAGTGGGAGTGTTTCTTATTATGGCGATCCTTCTGTTAAGTCTGATATTACCGGAAGCGGGACAATCAATAAAGTTTCAAAGTAGTGCGCTTGTAAGCCTCTATTATCAGGGATTTACTAGTTCATGATCATATTTTATCTTTATAATTTCAGTTCAATTAATAAACAAAAATAATTTGTTTACTTTCATTTGAGCGTTCCAATTCTTGAAAAAAGAATTGGCGGGCTTTCCACTTCAATCTTTTCTAAAAAGAAAAGGATTTACGTTTCAATCCCTAACGCAAAATTGAATACCTGAACATTGATGTTTTTTCATCAAATTTCATTAGCAAATAAAAAAAATTAACCTAAGGCCGATTCAATATCAGCAGCTGTAATATCAGAATGGGAAGCATTATATATGCATTTCCCGTTTTTTATAATTAAAACCTGAGGGGATTCATGCCGAACATTAAATTGTTCAGCAATTTTTGAAGAAACAGAAGGGTGTTGTAGTAAATTCAGCATATAAGCCGGAACGATATTGTTTGCGAGTTTCCACTTACGTTCTAAACGGGATAGCGCCATAGAGCTGATAGAACAGCGGGTGCTATGCTTAAAAAGCAAAATGCCTTTTAACGGCATTTCAAATGATTTTTGGATGATCTCCTCCAACTGAGATTCAGAAGTAAGGTTTAGCCAATCCATAGAATAAAAAACAGGAGATTAAATTGACTTCGCGGTTTTATCTGTGAAAGACTTTCCGGTGTCGATTTTGTTTATTTTTCCGTATGCAGCACAGCGTTCATGCTGAACCTTGCACGAAACCATAACAGAACTAATAAAAATAATACATAGAATAGTTGCAAAAACTTTTTTCATGTTAGATCAGATAAAAATGGTTTCTTTAATATCTTTGAACGGCAAAGTTACCAAAAAAGTTCTATTTAAACAAAAATATTTTATAATACACCAAAAAAACTATTTATTTGATAGTACTTTTGAACATCTTAATTTTATCAGAAGCTATGAAAACATTGGATGTTGCAATTGATCCCAGCTGGAAAAAGGTATTGAACAAAGAATTTTCGGCACCTTACTTTCTGAAGCTTAAGGAATTTTTGATGCAGGAAAAAGAGAAAAGTACTGTTTTTCCTCCTGGTAATCAGTTGTTTGCCGCATTTAACCATACCTCTTTCGAAAATGTAAAGGTGGTAATCATTGGCCAGGATCCTTATCATAAAAAGGGGCAGGCGAACGGTTTAAGCTTCTCGGTTAGTTCGGGAGTGACGAACCCGCCCTCATTAAAAAATATATTTAAAGAATTGCACACTGATTTGGGTATTCCAATACCTCAAAGCGGCAATTTGGAGCCCTGGGCCGATCAGGGTGTTTTATTGCTCAATACTACATTAACTGTGCGTGAAGGGCAGCCGGGATCACACCAAAAGAAAGGCTGGGAGATATTTACCGATGCGGTTATAAAAACAATCTCCGAGCAAAAAAAAGGCGTTGTGTTTTTATTATGGGGACTATTTGCTCAAACAAAAGAAGAGCTGATAGATAAAGACAAACATTTTGTTTTAAAAGCAGCACACCCATCACCATTGGCTCGTGGCGCTTTTTTTGGATGTAAACATTTTTCAAAAACAAATAAGATCTTAGAGCATCAAGGTATTTTGCCTATTGATTGGAGAGTTGAAAAGTAATTTTCCCCCTGACAGGGTTTCAAACCCTGTTAGGGTTATTCTAAGCACAAACCACTTGTGGCTAATTTAGATAAGGGCTATGGGGGCAAATTTTAGATACTGTTAATTCTAAAATATAATACCCCTTTGTTGTTGAGTTTAAATAACCCTAACAGGGTTTGAAACCCTGTCAGGGTATAATACTTAATTCAAAAAACTCTTGGCTTTCTCCAATGCTTTTGCAATTCCCTGAGAATTAGCGCCACCTGCAACAGCGTAGAATGCCGCTCCGCCACCATTACCCTGAATTTCTTTTGCTATTTCACGTACAATTGTTCCGGCATTTAAGTTTTTATCTTTTACCAGGTTATCAGAAATGATAACGGATAAACTTGGTTTTCCTTTTACTTCAGCGCCAAGTACCATAAATAAATTATCGATTTGATTACGTAGCTCGAATGAAAGATCTTTTATTGCATCAGCCGAATCCAGATCAATTTTTTCTGCAATAAAATTGATCCCGTTAATGGTTTGTTTCTTTGTAAGCAATTCTATTTTCAACCCTTTCGCTTTCTCACGAAGCATTTGCTCAATTTGTTTTTGCAATTCGGAATTTTGTTCCACCAGATTTTCCACACTTTTCAAAACATCTTTTGGGTTTTTCAAAAGTGTTTTTAATTCATGTATCAACGCTGTTTGTTGAGTAAAAAATGCTTCTGCTTTAACAGAGGTTATAGCTTCAATTCTTCTGATCCCGGCCGCTACAGCACTTTCTGAAGTGATCTTAAATAATCCTATTTGTCCGGTTGCCGGTACATGCGTACCGCCACATAATTCAATTGAATAGTTTTTATCAAATGTAACCACCCGAACCACATCTCCATATTTCTCGCCAAACAAAGCCATAGCGCCTGTTTTACGAGCATCATCAATCGACATTTCTTTTATGTCGGACGAAATATTTTCGCGGATCTTCTGATTAACGATAGATTCTATTTCTGCAATTTCTTCATCTGTAACTTTAGAGAAATGAGAAAAATCGAAGCGTAAATATTCATCATTAACCAATGATCCTTTTTGCTCCACATGTGTCCCCAATACCTTACGCAATGCTGCATGCAATAAGTGAGTAGCACTGTGATTGTTCTCCGTAAGCAAACGTCTTTCAGCATTTACTTTAGCTACAAATGTCTGGCTTAAATTTTCAGGTAATTTATCCGTAAAGTGAATAATAATTCCGTTCTCTTTTTTTGTATCGGTGATTATTATTTTTTCATTCGCTGATTCTAAAAAGCCGGTATCACCAACCTGTCCGCCACTTTCGGCATAGAACGGTGTTTTATCCAATACCAATTGATATTGTTCTTTTCCCTTTGCTTTTACTTTTCTATACTGGATAATTTTTGCATCACTTTCCAGTTGTTTGTAACCAACAAATGTTCTTCCGCCTTCTTCGGTCTTTCGGCCTTCCACTAATACCCAATCGCTTGTATCAATAGCTGTGGCCTGACGGGAACGGTTTTTTTGCTCTTCCATACATTTGTTAAACCCATCTGTATCGATGGTAAAATTATTTTCTCTTGCGATCAATTGTGTCAGATCTAAAGGGAAACCAAACGTATCGAATAGTTCAAAAGCATCTTTACCTTCAACAATTTTTGAACTGGCATTGGATTTATGAATAATAATTGCATTGATACGTTCAATACCTTTTTCCAGCGTTCTGAAAAAAGAAGTTTCTTCTTCTTTAATTACTTTTTCTATCAATGATCTTTGTGAAATTAATTCCGGAAATGCTTGGCCCATTTGATTTGCAAGCACAGGAACCAATTGATACATAAACGGTTCTTTCAAATTCAACGACTGGTAGCCATAGCGGATAGCACGTCTTAAAATCCTCCGGATAACATAACCAGCCCCAGTGTTGGAAGGTAATTGACCATCAGCAATACTAAAAGAAATTGCACGTATATGATCTGCTATCACACGCATTGCAATGTTTATAGTGCGTTGATCTTTATTTTTAGGTTCATTTTCATTTTCCGGATTGTAATCAAGCGTACTTAATTCTTCTATTTTATCAAGTATCGGTTTAAAAACATCGGTATCATAATTCGACTGTTTACCTTGTAAAACACGCACCAACCGCTCAAAGCCCATTCCGGTATCCACATGTTGTGCAGGCAGTTTTTCAAGACTTCCATCGGCCTTGCGATTGAATTCCATGAACACATTGTTCCATACTTCAATTACCTGGGGATCATCATTATTTACAAGTGATGCCCCTTTTATTTTTGCAATATCCTCTGAAGAACGGCCATCATAGTGTATTTCGGAACAAGGTCCGCAAGGGCCTGTATCACCCATCTCCCAAAAATTATCTTTTTTATTTCCTCTTAAGATCCGTTCTTCCGGAATAAATTGTTTCCATATATCATACGCTTCCTGATCAAAGCCCAAACCATCATCAGTACTGCCTTCGAACACGGTTACATATAAACGTTCTTTGTCTATTTTATAAACTTCTGTGAGTAATTCCCAGGCCCATGTGATCGCTTCTTTTTTAAAGTAGTCGCCAAAGCTCCAGTTGCCAAGCATTTCAAACAATGTGTGGTGATAGGTGTCTACACCAACTTCTTCCAGGTCGTTGTGTTTTCCACTTACGCGTAAACATTTCTGAGTATCGGCAACACGGGGATATTTGATAGGAGCATTTCCCAAAAACAGATCTTTGAAAGGTGCCATACCCGAATTGATGAACATCAATGTAGGATCATTTTTAACCACCATTGGCGCAGATGGTACTATTTGGTGTCCTTTCGACTTAAAAAAATCTAAAAACGTTTGACGAACTTTACTTGATTCCATTTTATACTACGAATTACGAATTTTAACGAATTACGAATCTATGTTTGTTCTTTGGTTATGCTGAACTTGTTTCAGCATAAGCTTTTGAGAACCTGAAACAACTTCAGGTTGACATTCTGTAAGCGATTATTAAATTGCCTACTGCAAAATTGTTAAATTGCTTATTGATTCAATTGGATTGCAAATTTAGTTTATTTGTGTAAATTCGCATTAGATGTGGTAAAGAAACTCACAAAGAATTATTTTTTCTTCAAAAAGGGAATTTTGATTTCGGATTTTTTGACCTCATGTTGTAAAATGAATTCCGCAATTTTGGCAATCCGAGATCCGCAATTATTGATTAAATGAGTAAGGTAAATTATAAATACAATAGTAAATCCCTGTCTTTTGAAAAAGCCATTGTGCCCATGCGCAAGCGTGTTATACAGGTATTGTCTTATTTGGCAATAGGCCTGGTGTTTGCTACTATTACTATTTTAATTGCCTATAAATATTTAGACTCTCCAAAAGAGAAACAGTTGCAACGGGAAATTTCTGAACTCACCTTGCAATACGAACTTTTAAATAGCCGCATGGGGCAGATCACCGAGGTATTGGGTGATATTCAGGAACGGGATAACAATGTGTACCGTACCATTTTTGAAGCAGAACCGATACCTGCAAGCATACGCCAGGCTGGTTTTGGTGGAGTTGACAGGTATAAGGAACTTCAGGGTTACAACAATTCAGCTTTAATGGTGGAAACCAGTAAACGCCTTGATATGATCAGCAAGCAGTTGTATATTCAATCAAAATCTTTTGATGAGGTGGTGGTTTTGGTGAAAGGAAAAGAGAAATTATTGGCATCTATTCCTGCCATACAGCCTATTTCCAACGAAGATCTGAGACATCAACCTTCCGGCTTTGGTTGGCGCACACATCCAATTTACAAAACTGCTGAATTTCACCCCGGAATGGATTTTGCTGCCGCGCAGGGCACAGAAATATATTCTACAGGGGATGGAACCATAGAGCGTGCCGATGCATTGGCACAGGGGTATGGAAACCACATTGTTATTAATCATGGATATGGTTATAAAACACTTTACGGGCACATGAGTAAAATGGCCGTGAGGGCAGGACAAGTGGTAAAAAGAGGGCAATTAATAGGTTATGTGGGAAGTACCGGGCTGTCAACTGCGCCCCATGTGCATTACGAAGTGATGAAGGCCGGTGAAAAAATGAATCCCATTAACTATTACTATAATGACCTGACTCCTGAGCAATATCAAAAACTGATAGAGCTTTCATCACAATCATCGCAATCGTTTGATTAAGTTTCAGACATGAGGAGTGAATTCCTGTTTTACTTTTTTTGGCGTTCTCTTTCTGAAAAGAAAGAGCCGGGCTTTTCACTTCAATCTTTACTGCCGCTAAATGGCGGCAGTAAAGGATTTACGCTGCAATCCCTAACGCAGTCAGCAATCAAATTACAATAAATGCATTCATAAACCTTTCAGCGAACTTGTTTAATTAATTATTTAATCTGTAAAAATAATTTTATATTTGTTTGAAACAATTTGCAAAGCATTAATTCAATAATCAATAAACCCCGGGTGCCTTACAAAGAAAGTGATATTGTTAAATTATTCTATTCCATTGGGGAAGTAGCTGAAATGTTTGATGTAAACACTTCTCTGATCCGCTTTTGGGAGGGTGAATTTGATATTATCAAACCCAAGAAAAATAAAAAGGGCAACCGGTTATTTACTAAAGAGGATATTGATAATTTTAAAGTGATCTATAACCTTGTAAAGGAGCAAGGTTTGACCCTGGAAGGCGCAAAAAAATATTTAAAGGAAAACCGCAAAGTTGTTAAACACGAATCCAAAATTGAGAAAAATCAATTTTCTGAAATTGAAAATAAATTAAGGTCCATTAAGAGCCGCCTGCTTGATCTGGGCTCAAAATTTTAAAAACTTCTAAATATTTATTACGAAAGAATAACACACCAAGTTGACCTAATTAGGGCCTTTCAAAGTGTCTTTTGCTTGTTGAATTTGACTCTTCTTCGCGCTATCCGAATTATTGTATAAAAGAAAATTATTCCGGCCCAATGGAATGATAGATTGCTCTTTATTCTCTTCCTCAACCGGGTTTATTACATTTTTTTCGTTCAATTCTTTGCTAGCAGCTTTTGCTGAATCTTTTTTAGCAATTAACTCTTTTTTGATGATCTGCTCTTTCTTGAGCTTTGCTTTTTCAATTAAAGCAGCTTCCTTAGCCAGTAAAGCTTCTTTTTTAGCAGTTTCTATATCATCTGTTTTTACCAGATCCTCTTCAGCGGAAGGCTCAGTTTTTATGGAGTCTTTAGGCAGTTCTATTTTGCTTGCCGCGCTTAAAACATCCACAGGTAAAACAGGAGGTATCGTTTGCAAAGTATCTGCACCTATAATTACTTTTGTTGCCGAATCAGTTGTATCTTCAATGGTTTTAGGCGAGTTTAATATGTTGAAAAGGAAATATGCGCCTACTACCAATACCAAAGCAATAAGAAAATAAGGAGAAAATATCCATTTTGCAACCTTTGATTTCGGGGCACCCTTTTCTGATTCGAAAATGGATAAAAGTTTGTGTTTATACCTAAACGAATTTGATTTAGGAGCTGCATCCAACATTCTTTCCATTTTTGCCCAATCAGCTATACTGTTTGATGCTTCGTAATTACTTAATGTTTCTTTAATTACTTCGTCAAGCTTACTGTTATGCTTTTTATTTACCATCCGGTTTTGTTATTATTTGCTGTATGTTTTTACGCAAATTAAATTTTGCTTTCGACAGATTTGATTCTGATGTATCCTCACTAATGTCGAGCATTTCAGCTATTTGTTTGTGAGTGCGTTCTTCGATCAGATATAGGTTAAAAACTTTTCTATAGGCTGGTGTTAACTCTTGAACGGCTTTTAAAATTTCTTTTTTATCAATATTTAAAATAAGCTCTTCATCACTTATTTCGTCCAACGTATTTGCAACGGTTTTATTTGCATTAAAAGTGCTAACAATGAGGTTTTGCTTGTTTTTATGTAAATAGTCGATAGCAGCATTTACCATTATTTTTTTTATCCAGCCTTCAAAGGATTCAGCAGCCTTAAAGTTTTTAAGATCAGCGAAAACTTTAAAAAAACCTTCGTGAAGAATTTCTTTAGCTTCATCGCTATCTTTTGAATAGCGCAAACAAACGCCAAGCATTTTATTATAATAGTAATCATATAAAGCTTTTTGGCTTTCACGATTGTTTTTTAAACAGCCTTTTATAATATCATTTTCATCCATAAATAGAATTTTGTAACTAAATAATATCCTTTTTTACGAAAATAGTCAAAAAAGGTTTAAGGTATTGATAAGAAAATGAGTTTTGAAAAAATTAAGTAATATCTCTAAATGATCATTTCCCTATAAATTCACCCTGAAACCAAAATTGATGACCTGCTGAAGCTGATCCAAGATTAATTGCAGTCCCAAGGGAATTGAAGAACATAGGCTGAATAAGATCGCCAGCATTCAAATGGACAACGTGTGTAAATGTTCCTTCAGGAGAGTCTGCACTTGAGAATTGCCCACCACCAAAGGCCCTCAAGATCCCATTCACTGAAATTCCTATCGCATACCGGTCATTGGTTGCAGTGTTTGCGGTTGTATAGCCACCAAGCATAAATCGGTAGTACCCCGCTTTTGGAGCCGTGAAAAGTCCTGTGCCGGTATTGTAGGTTCCCACACCAAATGTGTTGTAATCAAGTGTTGGCATAACAACCGCATTCCATGCGGTTGGCGCTGTTGCCCCCGATGCGTAGTAAGAGAAACCCTGATAGTTTCCTGAAATAGTACCATTTACATCGAGCGTTGAAGTTGGGGTGGTTGTTCCAATACCGATATTGCCTGCTTCAAGTATGGTCAGCCGTTCCACATTTCCGCTGGGGCCACTTTCTGTAAAAATGCGAAGCCTTGCATTAGGAGCCTCTATTTGATCGATACTGAATGCATTTGTACCGGAATTTTTGAAACGAATATTCGATCCATCAGAGATGCTGTTTTGTAATACAAGGCTGGCATCCGCACTAGTGCCATTATCAACAACAAGCTTACTGGTAGGGCTTGCGGTTCCAATACCAACGTTGCCGGTATTTGTAATTATCATTTTTGTATTTGTTGCAAGATCCCAGGCTGTTCCAGCTACATCAGTATCAGCTGCTTTGGTAGCAAAGGTTATGGCATCACCAACTTCAATCAGGGAGGACGAAGTTGTAATTCCTGTTGATTTGTTATAACCAACAACTCCCACATTTGTTTTAACCATATGGCTTATGGAAGCATTTGCAGTTGAATAAGCGGAACTGAAATATGTATATGGCTCAAATCCAGCACTTTCTCCGTTAGTTGCTCCAATTATTGAAAGTTTAATTGTTGGATTAGAAAGTCCTATTCCTACATTGCCGGTTGTATATAAACTACTTAGGTAGAGCGGAGCGAATGTTGTGGAAGCGTGAGCAATGTTGGGGGCATCAGGACTCACGTCTATCATTTCAAACCCTTTTCCTGTTCTGTAATGAAACTGACCATGGGTTACCCCAAATCCATAAAAACCCAGCCCGCCAATAATATTACCTGTAGTATCAGGGTTTGTATTCTGATTAAATATGATAAGTTGTCTGTTATCAAATTTTAAAGCGCTTCCCGAGGGTTGTGAAATATGTAATTTCGCGGTAGGATTGATTGTTCCAATGCCAACATTGCCGGCACTTGTTATAGTCATCTTCTCACTATAGTTCCCTCCACTGCCAGTTGAAAAATTTAAAGAAGTCAAATTGTTTCCAACACTAAAAGGGGCTTCTACTTTTGCTTCGATGCGAGCCGATTGGACTAATGATGCCCCATCATAACCAGAAAATACAAGCGCACCTAGTAAGGAGTTGGTTATTGCTGTTGGAGCAGAACTTGTTCCGGCAGCGTTACTCATGGTAATATAAGGATGCCCTGATGTAGCACCTCTGTAATTTGAAATAGTAAGGCCAGGGTAAACTAATGCTGTACTACTTGTATTCTCGACCAAGATACCGGTGGAGGAATTTGATTTTTGAATATGCAGTGAAGCTGTGGGCGAGGAGGTTCCGATGCCAACATTCGTCCCATTATCAAAAATAGTACTATTGCCAAGTGTAACTCCATCAGGAGTCCATTTGGGTAAATAATTGAGGGTTCCGCTTCCGGTAACTATTCCGGCTGTGGTGGCAGAGGCAGCCGAAAGGTTTCCATTAAGATCAGCCACAACAAATCGATTCCCCGTGCCGGTTAGTGTTTGAAAACGAACACCTCCGGTGGTATGCAATTGAGTTGAGGGAGAAATTGTTCCGATGCCAATACTGCCGGTATTAGTAATACTCACAAGATCAGCATAAGCGCCTCCTAATGTAGGTGCTCTTGAAATAGACATTTTGTCGGCTGTATTTGAAATCATCCATGAAGGGGCTGTTGTTACAGTTGCTCCTGTTATGTCTATCAAATACATTTTTGGCGCCCCTGTTACTGAACTGTTACCTTCTAATATTAAATTTCCATTTCCACCTGCTGGTCTTGTCAAATGCAATAATGTTTGTGGTGCAGCTGTACCAATACCAATGTTTCCCGAATTTATAATTCTCATTCTTTCTGTGAGAGTGGTTGAAGCATCGGGTGTTGTAGAAAAAATCATGTCTGTGGGTAAGTCACCGGCCCCTCCCGCAGCCCCTCGTATTACCTGAATTTGTGCCTGTGGTTGAGTTTGATGATTATCTCCGAAATTCAAATTAGTTAAAATTGTTGCGTTAGTGGTATTGGAAACTGTTTGGCGCATTGAAACAGTTGCCGGATTACCTGCCCCAGTTGTTGTATTTCTTATTTCTAAATCAGTTCCCAAACCTGAAGAAGGCGATGTTTCAGATGAAATAACGGTTCTTCCCTGAAGGAAAGCCGCCCAGGTATTCGCATTGGTTGCATACGTGGAACTAGTGCCGTTAATACCATAAATACCATAACTTAATCCACTTCCATTTCTAAATCCATTATAACCTGAAACAATATTTGTAGAAGATAAAACACCTCCAATGCTATATAAAGACGAGGTTTGGGAGGCACTGCTATGAGTAACGGTAATGCCATTTACGTTTAAGTTTCCTGTTGTGATGTTCAAACCTGTGGCGGTTGAAGTGGCACCAGACAGTGTCATGTCTATGCCATTTCTTAATGCATTTGTAGTTGGATTGATGGTTAATAAAGCGGTAGCGGTAGGAGTAGCCGTGCCTATCCCAATGTTGGTTCCGTTATTATAGATGGTATTGCTGTTTAGCACCCATTGTGTACCATCCCAGTAGGTCGTATTTCCAATAGCAGTTCCTGTTGCCAGTAATCCAGTAGAACCAGTTGATCCGCTAGAGCCTGTATTTCCAGTAGATCCGGTCGAACCAGTACTTCCTGTACTCCCAGTATTCCCTGTTGAACCAGTGCTTCCCGTTGCTCCCGTTGCTCCGGTTGAGCCGGTTGCCCCTGTCGAACCTGTCGAACCAGTACTTCCCGTTGTTCCAGTTGAACCTGTAGAGCCAGTGCTTCCAGTTGCCCCAGTCGAACCAGTACTTCCTGTTGAACCTGTTGAACCTGTTGAACCTGTGGAACCAGTGCTGCCCGTTGCTCCTGTTGAGCCGGTTGCACCTGTAGGTCCTGTCGAACCAGTACTTCCTGTACTACCAGTATTCCCTGTTGAACCAGTGCTTCCCGTTGCTCCGGTAGAGCCGGTTGTCCCTGTCGATCCTGTAGAGCCAGTACTTCCAGTTGTTCCAGTTGAACCTGTAGTCCCTGTCGAACCTGTAGAGCCAGTACTTCCAGTTGCCCCAGTCGAACCAGTACTTCCTGTTGCTCCAGTTGTACCTGTTGCTCCTGTCGAACCGGTATTTCCTGTTGAACCAGTATTTCCTGTTGAACCAGTACTTCCTGTTGCTCCAGATGCACCTGTTGCACCTGTCGAACCGGTACTTCCTGTTGAACCAGTAGAACCAGTACTTCCTGTTGAACCAGTACTTCCTGTTGCTCCAGATGCACCTGTTGCACCTGTCGAACCAGTACTTCCTATTGAACCAGTACTTCCTGTTGAACCTGTTGTACCAGTTGCTCCTGTGGAACCGGTACTTCCTGTTGAACCAGTAGAACCAGTACTTCCTGTTGCTCCAGTTGCTCCAGTTGAGCCAGTTGCACCAGTACTTCCTGTTGCTCCTGATAAACCAGTTGCTCCTGTTGAACCAGTACTTCCCGTACTTCCCGTATTTCCAGTAGAACCAGTGTCGCCAGTGCTTCCTGTGCTACCTGTATCGCCTGTAGAACCAGTTGCTCCAGTGCTTCCGGTAGAACCTGTGTCACCGGTGCTTCCTGTACTTCCTGTACTTCCTGTACTTCCTGTGTCTCCTGTAGAGCCCGTTGCACCAGTACTTCCGGTAGAACCTGTGTCGCCAGTGCTTCCTGTATTTCCTGTATCTCCTGTAGAGCCCGTTGCACCAGTACTTCCGGTAGAACCAGTGTCGCCAGTGCTTCCTGTACTTCCTATATCGCCTGTAGAGCCCGTTGCACCAGTACTTCCGGTAGAACCAGTGTCACCGGTGCTTCCTGTATTACCGGTTGTCCCTATACTTCCAGTAGAACCTGTAACACCTGTAACACCTGTAGATCCTGTATTCCCCTTTAAACCAGTAGATCCTGTAGAGCCCACTTCACCGGTGGAGCCAGTACTACCTGTTGAACCATTGTTCCCTATGCCAGCTATAATTGCTTGCCAGTAGTTACCATTAAAATAATAAAAATTGTTGGCTGGGATCAGAAAAATTAATAATGCTGTATCGGGTGCAGTAACATTATTGGTATCAGTAATACGAGGAATTAAAACCCCTTTGTCGGTGGCGGTTATGTCAAGGATTGCGCTGGGCTTCGGACTCAGTGTTCCAATACCCATGTTGTTTTGAGCGAAACCATTACCAGTTCTGCCTAAAGGAGGGAGAAGGAAAAATAGCGCGGTTAGAATAAATGCAGTAAGTATGTTTTTTGAACTCATAGTCTTTGATCAGCTAAAATTTCAAATATCTGCTTATACCAAAGGTAAACAAGTTTTCGAAATAAACAGGGAGATGTCTAATAATCGAGTTTCGGGTGTATTGCGCGAATAAAGAGAAATTTTTATTCGCTTTATATGCCTTCACGAAAAGAGTATATAATGGTTAGCACCTTTCAAAGACCCTACTTAACCCTCATGATCCATACCACATTGAAGTAGGGGGGAAGGTGATTGGCTGCATCTGTATAAGAACCATTCGCAACATTACTTGCGTCAGGTGCTAAATCAGTCGCGGTCTGAGAAAATGTGTGGGTATGAGTTGTGGAGCCTCCTGTGGCACCAGAAGTTGCATTCCCTTGCAGGAACCTGTTGCCTCCATTTAAGTTCGGTATTGTTTGCCCATTATAGGGTGATCCAGCATCGGCCAATACTGCGCCATCGCATTCAACCCAGCCTGTGGGCAAAGCCGGAGTTCCAGGCATACTTTTTACCCAGGCCTGAATGGAGCCTATTGGAGCAATTCCGCCACCTGATTGCGTTTGCCAACTGGCTAAACCTGCAGCATCAGATGTAAGCACTTTGCCTGCTCCCTGAGCACCGTCTACTATTTTTATTGCTCCAAGTATATCAAGTTTCGCTGCCGGACTAGCTGTACCAATACCAACATTACCGGCAGCCGTAATACGCATTTGCTCAGTTACATTTCCCGGTGCAGTTGTGGTTAGGCCGGTACCAAAAGAAATTCCACCATCATTACTGTTTCCATTGAATTGAAGATATCCCATCCATGTAGCATCAATTTTTTCCTGGATCCGTGTACCTGCAGTGAACCAGGAAGCTCCAGCGGCAGTTCGGATATGTCTGATATCTAAATTATTTACATTGGCATTAACTCCATAAAGTCTTTGCATTTCAACAACATCGTTAAGGTTATTTCCTAGGGCTGCTGTGGCTATAGTAAGTTGAGCAGTTGCCGCGGTAGTTCCAATACTAACATTGCCATTAGTTGCAATAACAAGATGTGCATCTGTTGAGTTTCCGCTGTGATTAATTCTAAAGGTGCCGTCATTTTTATTAACAAGAGTAGCATTATCAGCGGTTCTATCCAAAACTAAATAGGCGTTTTCTGTAGTTGCCTCCACCCGGATCATTGAGCGCCCGGTTCCATTTGCATAAACATGTAAATTAGCATTTGGACTTGCTGTCCTTATTCCGACATTGCCTGTGTTGTGATCCAACGACATTAAATTATATTTAGTAGTTCCATTATCATTATGAGCGATAAAAGAGGTGGAACTTGCCATATTTCGTAAAATCATCCATTTTTCATTTGCGGTTGCATCCCTGTCAACAAGGCTAATGTCTGCGTAGGTTCCTTCTAAGTTCAAGGTAGCATTATCAGCTGTATTCTTAACATTCAGGATACGACCAGCAGCATAGAAGTATCCATTTAAAGTATCGGGGCTGGTTGTGCCTATACCTACATTACCTGCGCTGGTGATTCTCATTTTTTCTGTTTCAGCTGCGGTTCTCCTTGTCCCAAAAGCCATGAAGCCATCAGCAGAACTGTTTTCGCTTTCGGTCCCGGCACTAATAAAGCCCATCACTCTATTCAGGGGGTCTGGCACAGCTGCTTCCGACAAGGAAAAAATGAGCCTGCTTATCTCATTAGTTCCGGTTCCAACCCCATAGGTTTTTCGGTTATCAATAACTAAACCGGTAAATATTCCATCTACAGAGTTGTAGATATGCGTTTTTACTGTGGGTGCAGCTGTACCAATACCAATATTGCCATCAGATTTTAAATACATTTGAGAAATTCCATTTTGAACAAAATTGAAATTAAAAGTGTTAACGCTTGCCTGAGTCATCAGGGCATAACCATTATTGGTATTGGTACGTAAGCGAAGTAATTCAGTTCCGTCACCGGAACTGGCCACATTAAACAATGCTGTGGCGCTGGCAGAATAAGCGCGGCCATTGTTTTCTCCTATACTAAGTTTAGTTCCTTGGTACTCTAAGCTCCTGCCTGCATCTGTATTGTCCTGCATTCGAATAAGTCCGGTTTCAATTCTTACGGCATTTGTTGTGGAAGCGCCTATAAAAGCAGTTCCTTGAACATCTAATTTTCCGGCCGGAGTGGTTGTTCCAATTCCCACATTCGTTCCATTGTCAAATACTAAACTATTCCCTAGCGTTGCTCCATCAGGTGTCCATTTCGGCAAATAATTAAGTGTTCCACTTCCAGTTACTATTCCGGCAGTAGTTGCAGATCCGGCAGAAATGTTACCATTTAAATCGGTTATAACAAATCGGTTGCCTGTTCCTGTAAGTGTTTGAAAACGAACACCTCCTGTTGTATGAAGTTGCGTTGATGGGGCAGCGGAACCGATACCAACATTGCCATTAGAATTCACACGCATCAATTCTGCAGCTCCGTGATTCACAGAGAAGGGGAGGACAGTGCCAGCACCTGCCGTGGTTTTGATATAAACGCCATATGCGGTACCAACGGTGGATAGATTTTCAAAATATCCAGCGTAGGAGGATCCTAAGGGCGAATCGGTTGATGCCGAACTAAAGATACCGTAGGCACTTCCTATAAGTGCAGCTCCTCCCCAAATTTTAGTAGCCGAAATTTTAAGACCGTAAGTTGTGTTGCGTGAATTGACCGCTATATTAAAGGCGTTTAATGCGCCATCCTGTGTCCCTGTGAGGTTGATGCCAGTATTGTCCTGGTTAACCTGACCACTAGGTAAATTAATATTAACAGCAGTGTTGGTAGAACCAATAGTATTGTAACTACTGGTGATATCAAGTGCACCAATTGCGTTGCCGGTATTTTGAATGGATAATTTGTTTGCAGGAGTTGTTGTATTGATACCAACATTACCATTATGGTCAATGATCATATTTGTGGCAGCGGCAGTAGTTGCATTAGCTGTTGTTTTAAAAAGCAAACGTGAGCCAAGATGTGTGGCATCCCAATTTTCAGTGGCAACAGCTTTGAACCCAGTTTCGGGATTTACCCAAGCTGTACCATTATATCCACCAAATGAAATCTGTCCTGTTTCTTTATTTATTAACACCGCAGTAGGTGCTGCCGGAGTACCAGCGGCACTCCTAAAGATAAAATGAGCGGGATTGGCAGAAACGCGATCGAAATATATGGGGGCGCTGCCATAGGCATGGAAAATACCGGCAGGAGCAGTTGTTCCAATACCAACATTTCCGCCACTAGCTATTCTGATTCTCTCTAAGTTGGTTGTGCCTATTACCAAATCTTTTGCATCTGTGGTTCCAACAAAATTTTGTCCGGCAATGATAGCGGTACCAATGGCGGAAGTGGAAGGAGTAGTCGTAGCGTTTCCGGTAAGCGACCATGCGTTTAAAGCTCCATCAGCACCAGTAGATCCAGTACTTCCTGTTGCTCCTGTTGAACCAGCACTTCCTGTTGCTCCTGTTGAACCAGTCGATCCAGTTGATCCAGTTGAACCGGTTGAGCCTGTTGATCCAGTTGGACCAGTTGAACCGGTTGATCCTGTTGATCCTGTTGAACCTGTTGATCCCGTTGCACCTGTTGATCCCGTTGATCCCGTTGAACCGGTTGCTCCTGTTGAGCCCGTTGATCCGGTACTTCCAGTTCCTCCTGTTGAACCTGTTGAACCTGTTGAACCTGTTGATCCAGTTGAACCTGTTGCTCCTGTTGATCCAGTTGCTCCGGTTAAGCCAGTTGACCCTGTAGATCCGGTACTTCCAGTTCCCCCTGTTGATCCTGTTGAACCGGTTGCTCCAGTTGATCCAGTTGATCCAGTTGAACCTGTTGCTCCAGTTGAGCCAGTTGATCCGGTACTTCCAGTTCCTCCTGTTGAACCTGTTGAACCTGTTGATCCAGTTGAACCTGTTGCTCCTGTTGCTCCTGTTGATCCAGTTGCTCCGGTTAAGCCAGTTGACCCTGTAGATCCGGTACTTCCAGTTCCCCCTGTTGATCCTGTTGAACCCGTTGAACCAGTCGATCCTGTTGATCCTGTTGATCCCGTTGAACCTGTCGATCCAGTTGCACCGCTTGAACCTGTTGATCCCGTTGTACCTGTTGATCCAGTTGAACCCGTTGCACCTGTTGCTCCAGTTGCACCTGTTGATCCCGTTGATCCTGTTAGTCCCGTGGCCCCTGTAATTCCTGTGTTGCCAGTAGAACCAGTTGTTCCTGTACTTCCGGTACTTCCTGTATCTCCTGTAGAACCTGTCACTCCAGTGGTCCCAGTAGAACCTGTGTTGCCAGTACTTCCAGTGCTACCGGTACTGCCAGTAGAACCAGTTGTTCCTGTACTTCCTGTATCTCCAGTAGAACCGGTTACTCCAGTGGTCCCAGTGGAGCCTGTGTCACCAGTGTTTCCTGTAGATCCTGTTGGACCTGTACTTCCAGTAGAACCAGTATCACCGATGTTTCCAGTGGGTCCTGTATCACCGGTACTTCCTATGTCACCTGTACTTCCCGTTGTTCCAGTGATTCCGGTAGAACCTGTATTGCCATTGCTTCCTGTGGATCCTGTATCACCTGTAGAGCCATTCGTCCCTGTTCCTGCTGGGATTGCCAGCCAGTAGTTACCATTAAAATAATAAAAATTGTTGGCTGGGATTAAAAAAATTAATAATGCAGTATCTGGTGCAGCAACATTATTGGTGTCAGTAATACGAGGAATTAAAACTCCTTTATCGGCTGCGGTTACATCAAGGATGGCACTTGGTTTCGGACTTAAGGTTCCAATGCCCATGTTATTTTGGGCGTAACCACTACCAATCCGGCCTAAAGGAGTGAGAAGGGTAAAAAGCGCGGTTAGAATAAAGACAGTAATTATGTTTTTTGAATTCATAGTTTTTGATCAGCCAGAATTTCAAATCCGCTGCTATCAAAGTTACGCAAGTTTTTTTAATAAACTGAAAGAGGTGAAATAAATCGAGTTCTGTTATTTTGCTTTTACACAATGGATAATTAACGGTGACAATGGGGATTTAGAACGAGTATTCACTTATATAATAGAATACTACGCAATTTATCATCTTTAAAATTTTATAATAACCTAATTATAAAATCAGGAAACAGTCCCAAAGCGATGATTGCTATGGCAACAGTGATCAACAAGATCTTGTGATTTATTTTTACTGTAATAGTTTCGTCAGTACTTTCTTTAAAATACATGGCAATAATTATTCTAAAGTAATAGTATACACCAACTAATGATGCTACAATTGCAATCAAAACCAATCCTGTAAATCCACTTTGGAAGGCTGCAGTAAAAATATAATACTTTGCGAAAAAGCCTGCTGTTGGAGGAATACCAGCTAATGATAATAATGCAACTGTCATTACAAATGCTAAGAATGGATTTGATTTTCCAAGACCGTTGAAGGAATCTACAGTATCGTTGCCTTTTGCATTTGTGATAATATTTAAAATACAAAATGTAGCAATTGATCCTATTGAATAGGCGGTGGTATAGAATAAAATAGCGCTACTTGAATAGCTGTTTCCTGCTAATAGTGCCAATAACATATATCCGGCATGTGCCACACTTGAATAGGCTAACATACGCTTAGTACTAGTTTGCATCACAGCTGTAATGTTTCCAACTAACAGTGTTAATGCTGCCATTACCCAAACAATGTTCACCCAGGTATCATTAACACTTGCAAAACTTGTTGAGAATAAACGCAGGAAAGCAGCAAAAGCAGCGGTTTTTACTATTGTTGCCATGAATGCTGTTATCACAGTTGGTGCCCCCTGATATACATCCGGTGCCCAAAAATGAAATGGTGCAGCTGAAACTTTAAATGATAAACCGATCAACATCAGTAAAACCCCTGCGTAAAAAATAGAAGGAACAGTACCTTGATGTGATGTTACAAAATTACTTATTTCAGTTAGATCAAAAGAGCCTGTAGAACCATAAATTAAAGTGATCCCGAACAATAAAAATCCGGTGGCAAAAGCTCCCATAATTAAATATTTGAAAGCAGCTTCGTTAGAACCAAGATCATCTTTTTTACTTCCCGCTAAAATATACATGGAGATAGAAAGAATTTCGATGCCTAAAAATAACATGGTCATATTGGTATAAGAAACCATAATAACTGTACCTGCTAAAGCAAACAGGATCAAGGCGAAATGATCGGTAAGACTTGTTTCTTCTTTGAAATAGCTTTCAGACATTAAGAACCATAAGAACGCAATTACTAATATTACCGATGTAAATGCAACTGCATAGTTATCGTAATGCATCATTTTAAAATAGGTGATATTCGTATTCCAATCAGTAAGATTAAAAATGAATGTAGCCACTAATCCTATTAACACAAAAGGATACAGCAATTTTTTAAAGCTGAAAATTTCAGCAAGTAGTGATATTAAACCCAATGAAGAAAGTAATACTAATGCTTTCATATATGTTTCTGCGAATTACGAATTTTAACGAATTACGAATCTCTTTATTCTATATTTATTTATGCTTTCAACTCTCAGCTTTTGGAAGATAATCTATCGTCCTAATGCTGTTTGAACCCCTTCAACCAATTTGGTAACAGCCGGTTCAGCAATGTCTAACAAAGGTTTTGGATAAATTCCAAATCCAATAATTGCAGCGCACAAAATGACTAATACTGTTTTTTCATTTCCTGATAAAGGAGCAAAAGTGGAGGTGACAGCATTTGTTTCTCCCAACATAATTGATTGATAACTACGCAACATATAAACAGCGCCTAAAATAACGCTCAATCCAGCCAAGGCTGCAAGCCATGAACTGTATTGATAAAGTCCGTTAAGCAATAAAAACTCGCCTATAAAGCCATTTGTAAGTGGCAGCGCCACACTACCTAACAATACAATTAAAAATAAAACAGCAAATTGTGGATTTACATTTCGAATCCCACCCAATGAAACAAAATCACGTTTGCCGGTACGTTGTTGAATAATATCAACGATAAAAAATAAACCAACAACGTTAACTCCATGGCTCAACATCTGCACCATAGCACCTTGCATACCCTGTACATTAGCTGCTAAAATACCTGCTGAGATCAAACCAACGTGTGCGATTGATGAATAAGCGATCAAACGTTTAAAATCTTTTTGAGCGATGGCGATGCATGATGCATATACAATCCCTATCACCGAAAGGATAATAGCTGTATTGCCCCAATGGTCGAGACCTAAAGGCACAACAGGCAATAACCAGCGTATTAAACCATAAGTACCCATTTTTAACATGATGCCTGAAAGAAGCATTGTTCCAGTTGTTGGAGCAGTTGTATAGGTGTCGGGCTGCCAGGTGTGAAATGGAAATATCGGCATTTTAATAGCGAAGGCCATAAACAGGGCAACAAAAACATAGCCTTGATGAACAGCATCCAGGCTTTGTCCGGCTTTGTAAAGAGCATCAATATTGAAGGAGTGAGTGCCTTCGGTATGTTGGTATAAATAAATTAATCCAAGTAACATCAATAAACTACCGGCTAATGTATAAATGAAAAATTTGAAGGTGATCTTTGCTCTGTCTTCCCCGCCCCAAAGCAAGCAGATAAAATAAATAGGAATTAATGCTAATTCCCAAAATACATAAAACAGGAATCCGTCAAGTGATACAAACACTCCTATTAGTGCCATTTGCATTGATAAGATCAATGAGTAAAAAATTGCGGGGTTTTTATAATTAGTATTAAAAGAGGTAAGGATAATTATCGGAACAAGAAATGTTGTAAGCAGAACCAATAGCAATGAAATGCCATCCATACCTACGTGAAAAGTAATTCCTAAAGACCGGATCCAGGCATAACTTGCTTCAAATTGTACATTGGCATTGTATTGAAATTGAGTAAGGGCAAAAATGGAAATTACAAATTCTATAATTGCTGCACCTAATGCAATTTTTTTTACTTGTTCGCCTTTTACCATTAACAGCAATAGTGCTGCGAGTAAAGGGAAAAATATCAATAATAATGTGATCATAAATTAAAAAATTCTAATATCTAACTAATAAATTCTAAAAATTACATCATACTTGTAAACAAAATAAGCACTATGCTTATCACCATTACAAAAATATAGAACCCAATGTTTCCGGTTTGTACAAGACGAATTTTGCTACTCGTCCAGTTTACAGATGTTCCAATTCCATTTACTATACCATCAACCAATTGATTGTCTACTACTTTGTGTAATGCGTTAGAAATAAAATTTAAAGGTTGGGTGATCATATTATCATACAATTCATCCACGAAATATTTCTTATACACCAACTTGTGTAAAGGTTGTAATTCTTCACCTTCAGCAACAGGTAAGGTTTTGTTTTTAACATAAATTTTGTGAGCATAATATAAAGCAATCGCCATAACGGCAACAGCAACGCCCATCAATATGTATTCTGTTTCGTGTGACAGATGATGAATAAGCCTGAATGATGAATCTTCAAAAACAGGTTTTAAAAATTCTTCAAGAAAATGCGTTCCGCCTAATACCGCTGGAATGCCAACCAAACCGCCAACAACAGAAAGTCCTGCCAAAACCATTAATGGAATGGTCATACTTTTTGGTGATTCGTGCAGATGATCTAATTGGTGTTTTGTTCCTCTGAAATTACCTGTAAATGTGAGGAAGTATAAACGGAACATGTAGAAGGTTGTCATGGCAGCGGCCAGAATTCCGAAGAACCATAATAGTTTATTGTGTTCGAAGGCATTTGCTAATATTTCATCTTTTGAAAAGAAACCCGAAAAGCCAGGGAAACCCACAATTGCCAGAGTTCCTAGCAGGAATGTGATCTGTGTTATTGGTAAATATTTTTTCAATCCACCCATTTCACGTATGTCTTGTGCTCCGCTCATTGCATGGATAACACTACCGGCACCAAGAAATAATAATGCTTTGAAGAATGCGTGTGTCATAACATGAAACACAGCACCGGTATAGGCTCCAACTCCTAATGCAAGGAACATAAAACCTAATTGTGAAACAGTTGAATAAGCCAACACTTTTTTAATATCATTTTGTGCAAGTCCAATGGTTGCCGCAAACAGTGCAGTACAAACACCAACAATAGCAACTATTTCCATTGATAATGGAGCAAGTGTAAATAATATATTTGAACGAGCGATCATGTATATACCCGCAGTAACCATTGTTGCAGCATGTATTAAGGCTGATACCGGAGTAGGGCCCGCCATTGCATCGGGTAACCAGGTGTATAAAGGGAGCTGAGCGCTTTTACCGATTGCTCCAACAAATAATAATAACGTAATTGCTGTTAATGCAGGGTTACCCGAAGTGAAATTTTTTGCAATTAAAAATACATCATGATATCCAATGCTTCCAAAGGTTACGTATATTAAGATGATACCCAGTAAAAAGCCTAAGTCACCAATACGGTTCATTACAAAAGCTTTTTTAGCAGCATTGTTGTAAGCAGTATTTTTAAACCAAAAGCCGATCAATAAATAAGAACATAATCCAACTCCTTCCCAACCAACAAACATGATCAGGTAGTTTGAGCCCAGTACTAATAATAACATAAAAAAGATGAACAAATTCAAATACGCAAAAAATCTGGAAAAGCCTTCATCGTGGCTCATGTAGCCGGTTGAGTATAGATGAATCAAAAATCCAATACCAGTGATGATCAATAAAAATAAGGAAGATAGGGGGTCAATTAAAAAGGAGAATGGGATGGAAAGTTTGCCAGCGCTGATCCAACTGAACAGATCAATGGTAATTGATTTTTCAGCCTGGCCGATCAATTCGAAAAATATCCCTAATGATATTGCAAATGCTGCCAGTATAGAGCCACAACCAATGATACTAACTAATCCTTTCGATAATTTTTTTCCGAATAATCCAATGATCAAAAAACCGATCAGAGGAAGCAATGGAACTAACCAAACTAATTTAATCATAAATTTTTTAATTTTTCAGTAAGCAAATGTACAATTGGCAAATTGCCTATTGCGTAGTTGTTCACTTATTTTTTACCACTTCAATTTATTCAAAATATTAATATCTGATGATTTTGTGTTCCTATACACCATCATCAAAATAGCAAGCCCTACAGCTACTTCCGCAGCGGCCACTGCCATAATAAAGAAAACGAATACTTGTCCTTTAGCATCCGACAAATAGCTTGAAAATGCAACCAATAATAGATTCACAGCATTCAACATTAATTCTATCGACATAAAAATAATAATGGCATTACGTCTAAAAAGCACACCCAATACACCAATGGTGAATAATACTGTGCTTAATAATAAATACCAGTTTAAAGGAACTGTTTGAATTGCGCTCATTTTAGATGTTAGATATTAGATTCAATTTTGCTCACCTTGAAATCTTATTTTTATTTAATAATTGATCTTAACTTATTTTGCTAATGATTTTTAACACTATTTTATACTTCTCTTTCCTAACATTACTGCCCCAACCATTGCTACTAATAATAATACGGACGACACTTCAAATGGCAACAGAAATTCACTAAATAACACTTTACCTAAATTTTCGATCAGTCCGATATTGGGGTCAAAAGCATTTGTGGCCACAATTGTTTCTGCGCTTTTTAAAGAACCAACCAACACAACCAACAATAAACCCGAGGCTACAGCCGCAGAAGCTTTAAGCCAAACACTTTTGTGCGGCTCTGTTTCTTTATTAAGATTTAATAGCATGATCACAAACAGGAAAAGCACCATAATAGCCCCTGCATACACAATGATGTGAACAGCAGCTAAAAACTGGGCATTCAACAAAACATAATGACCGGCAATTGTGAAAAAAGTAAGAACTAAATAGAGTACACTGTGAACAGGGTTTTTAGAAAACACTACCATTAATGCAAACATAATGGCGAGAAAGGATAGAAAATAAAATAAATATGTTGTAATCATAAATTTGTTATTGGTTGTTAGTTGTTGGTTGCTAGTTGTTAGAAGTTGAATGAACCATCAACTAATAACTAACAACCATCAACTAATTTTTTTTATTTTCAAATACTGTATTGTGACCAAATTCTTTGTGTGCTTTAAATTCAGCAACCTCAGGTGTTTCCCGAACGGTTACATCCACACGTTTATCTTTTTCAATAGCTTCTACCAAAATATCTTTACCATAAACCAATTCAGCTCTTGTATAAAGACTCTCTACTTTTCTGTCCGTTAAAAAAATTGCTTCTTTCGGGCAAGCTTCTTCGCAATCTCCACAGAAGATGCAACGCAACATATTAATTTCGTAAGTAGCGGCATATTTTTCTTCACGATATAAATGCTCTTCTCCCGGTTTGCGCTCAGCAGCAATCATTGTAATGGCTTCAGCAGGGCAGGCAACAGCACATAAACCGCAGGCAGTACAACGTTCTGCACCAATTTCATCGCGTTTCAAAACATGTTGTCCGCGCCAGATCTTGCTAACCTCACGTGTTTGTTCAGGATATTGAATGGTTACTTTTTTTCTGAAAAGATGTTTAAAGGTTATTATCATCCCGCTGAAAATAGCCGGAATGTATAGCCTTTCAGCTAAGGTCATTTCTTTTTTAACTACAACTTTTGATCTGTTCGTTAATTGCATTTTTTTATCTTACTTAAACAACAATTGAAATATTTCTTCGCGCATCATTACAGCACCTGTTATCACAATGTTTAAGAGCGACAAAGGTATCAATATTTTCCAACCTAAATTCATTAATTGATCGTAACGGAAACGTGGTAAGGTCCAGCGAACCCACATGAAAACGAATATAAAAAATACAATTTTCATGAATAAAAATACAACGCCTAAAATTGCCAACCAATTGGGATCCTGAACAAAGCGTTCAATGAAAGGCATATTGTAACCGCCAAAATAAAATGTAGCAATTACGGCCGATGAAATAAACATATTGATATACTCTGCAAATAAGAAAAACCCTAATTTCATTGAGCTATACTCGGTGTGGTAACCACCCACCAACTCAGTTTCACACTCCGGTAAATCAAAAGGTGCACGATTGGTTTCTGCGAAAGCACAGATAATAAATATAAAAAATCCTAAAGGCTGTACCAATACATTCCAGTGCCAGCCATGCTGCTGTTCCGCAATTTGACTTAAGCTCAACGTGCCTGTTGTCATTACCAGGGCAATGATAGACAATCCCATTGCTACTTCATAACTGATCATTTGAGAGGAAGCGCGTATAGCACCAAGTAAGGAATATTTATTATTTGATGCCCAGCCACCGATCATAATTCCATAAACACCTAAGGAGATAACACCAAATAAATAAAGTATTCCAATGTTTACATCTGTGATCTGCAAAGGATATACTGTACCATCAATAATTAAAGGTGAACCCCAGGGAATAACAACACCCGTCATACAAGCTGTTAACAATACTAAAGATGGCCCTATGATAAACAATGCCTTGTTGGAGGCACCCGGTATCACTTCTTCTTTCATAAACATTTTTATACCATCCGCCAATGGTTGAAGAATACCGAATGGCCCTGCTCTGTTAGGCCCGATCCTGTCCTGAAGAAAGGCTGCAACTTTACGCTCAGCATACGTGCTGTACATTGCAACCACTAGTGTAACTGCAAAAACAACTACTACTAAAATAATTTTGTAAATCAAAAATGATAATGTCATAAATAAGCTTCCTCCAATCCCTATAATTTAGGACTTTTGACGTACTGTTTAATTAATTATTTTTTATTCAACTGTTTTTGCTGCTTACCAATATCCAATTTTAAACTTGATAAATTTTCATAATGATTCGCTGAGATCACCGAATGACGGTCGATATGGGTCGGTCCTTCAATGACCCAATCATTCACATGTTTTTTCTCGAAACGACATTCGTTACAGATCCAATCCTGTACTTCACCCCATTGATCCTTACGCCCTGTAACACGCAATACTTCATCACCTTTAAGCCAGATAGATACCTTTCCTTTACATTTTGTACAGTTACGGTGTGCATCCATTGGTTTAGTGAACCATACGCGGCTTTTAAATCGGAAAGTTCTATCAGTTAAAGCTCCTACAGGACACACATCAATTACGTTTCCGGAGAAATCATTATCGATCGCTTTACTAATGTAAGTGCTGATCTCAGAAGCATCACCGCGGAAAAGCATACCCTGGTAACGACCATCAGTGATCTGATCCGCCACTTTGATACAACGGAAACACATGATACAGCGTGTCATGTGTAATTTTATATAAGGCCCGATATCGATCAGGTTAAATGTTCTGCGTTTAAAATCGTAACGGGTTTTTGCTAAACCGTGCTCATAACCTAAGTCTTGCAAGTGGCATTCTCCGGCCTGATCACAGATAGGGCAATCAAGAGGGTGGTTGATCAATAAAAATTCAACAACCGCTTTACGGGATTCTAATACTTCCGGAGATGTTAAGTTTACCACTTCCATTCCATCCATTACTGTTGTTCTACAAGAAGCAACAGGTTTAGGCATTGGGCGGGGATCTTTTTCAGAACCTTTTGTAACTTTTACAATACAGGTACGACAGTATCCACCACTGGTTTTTAATTTTGAATGGTAACACATTGTTGGAGGAGCAATGTTAACCCCTGTATAGTTTTTATCATCAACAATCATTCGGGCAGCCTGTAGGATGGTAGTTCCATCAGGTACCTCAATTGTTTGTCCGTCTATCGTTACTTTTGCCATTTTTATTTCTTTTACAATTTACAATTATGCTCCTGCTAACTGGTGCACACTGTAATAATGTTTAATATCTTTTATTTTTTCCGGATGATTGATGTATTCTTCAAACTCAGCACGGAAGTGTCGGATAGCACTTGCTACAGGCCATGCCGC
Organism: Bacteroidia bacterium; assembly: GCA_030654175.1. Classification (GTDB taxonomy): domain Bacteria; phylum Bacteroidota; class Bacteroidia; order 2-12-FULL-35-15; family 2-12-FULL-35-15; genus 2-12-FULL-35-15. The sequence continues at coordinate 436,657 of JAURXZ010000030.1, read as the reverse complement.
AGCATCGCCCAAAGGACAAATAGTATTACCTTCAATTTTTCGTTGAATATCCCAAAGTAAATCAATATCGCTTGGTTTACCATGTCCTTCAACAATACGGTGAAGGATTTTTTCCATCCATCCCGTCCCTTCGCGGCAAGGGGAGCATTGTCCGCAGCTTTCGTGATGATAAAAACGAGCGAATGTATACAAGTTTTTTACGATACTGGTTGTTTCATCATAAACAATAAATCCACCTGAACCAAGCATAGAGCCAGATACAAAGCCTCCTTCACTTAATGATTCGTAACTCATTAAACGAGGTTCGCCTTTTTCGGTTTTTAATATTAAATGAGCCGGTAATACAGGAACCGATGAACCTCCGGCAACAACGGCCTTTAGCTTATTTCCGTTTATAATACCTCCGCAGTATTCTTCTGAATAAATAAATTCTTCAACAGGTAAACCTAATTCTATTTCGTAAGTCCCCGGTTTATTGATATGTCCGGATGCGGAGATCAGCTTGGTTCCGGTACTTCTACCGATGCCAATTTTTGCGTACTCTTCGCCACCCATATTTATGATCGGACAAACGGTTGCAATTGTTTCTACGTTATTCACAACAGTCGGACAACCATATAAACCGGCTATTGCAGGGAATGGTGGTTTGATACGAGGGTTACCTCTTTTACCTTCAAGTGATTCAAGTAATGCTGTTTCTTCTCCGCAGATATAAGCACCTGCACCAACCTGTACATAGCAGTCGTGTGAGAAATCAGTACCTAAAATGTTTTTCCCTAAAAGACCTGCAGCATAAGCCTCATCGATGGCTTTCTCCAGAATACGGGCAACGTAAAAATATTCACCACGTATATAAATGTATGATGTTTTTGCACCCAACGCAAAACTGGATGTGATCATTCCCTCAATTAAACTATGAGGGATATGCTCCATTAAAAAACGATCTTTAAATGTTCCCGGCTCCGATTCATCGGCATTGCAAACAAGGTAACGCTCAACACCTTCTGGTTTATAAAGAAAACTCCATTTCATTCCGGTAGGGAAACCTGCACCACCACGGCCTCTTAATCCGGATTTTTTTACCTCTTCAACAACATCATTCGGAGTCATTGTTTTCAGCGCTTTTTCCACTGAAGCATAACCACCTTTCTGGCGATATACTTCGAGTGTTTCAATGCCCGGTACGTTAATGTGTTCTAATAATAATTTTTTGCCCATTTTACCTCACCCCCGGCCCCTCTCCTTTTGGAGAGGGGGGAGGATTTTTATTACAATGTATTTTTATAATCTAAATCGGTATAACTCTTTCTTTTTCCTTCTGCACGGTAAGTTTCAATCAGCGCATCTACTTTTTCGAACGTTAAATTTTCGTGATACGATGCTCCGCATTGCAATAATGGAGCACTTCCGCAGCTTCCTAAACATTCAACAGTTTTGATCGTAAACATTCCATCAGCAGTGGTTTCTCCTTCTTTTATTCCAAGACGTTTTTCCAAATGTTTTACTACATCTTCTGCACCGCGCACCCAGCATGATGATGTACGGCATACTTCCAATAAACACTTTCCAACAGGTTTTAAATTATACATCGAATAAAATGAAGCGACTTCATATACTTCAATGGATTGGATCTTAAGAATAGATGCTACATAGTCCATGGTGGCCGGACTTAACCACCCGTCAAACTCTGCCTGAGCAATGTGTAAGATCGGTAGCAGGGCTGATTTGTGCTTGCCTTCAGGGTAACGGTTCATCAACTTATGAACCAGGGCAAGCGTTTCTTCGTTAAATTTTATTTCTTTACTCATTACAAACTCATTTTACACCCAATTATTTTTTTTATTTAGCTTTTTCAGCAGCATTTTTAATAGCTTCGAAATACCTATAGTCAAAAGTAGCTAATCCGTTTAATATTGATAATATTTGGCCATTCTCAGCATCTTGTATAACATAAAATGTTTGATCCGGTCTTTTAGGAGAACCAATACCTGTATTTTCAAAAGATTGCACTTTTACATAAGCTAAATAAACTATATCTTTTGTTTTGGATTTTATTGCTTCTGCAATTTGCTCTTTTGAAACAACCTTATATTTATATGGATAAATCTTTTTTACTTTTGCTTCATCTATTTCAACATTTGAGGAAGCAACCCATAATTCTTTACTTATAATCTTTTTTTCATCATTAGTTGGATAATGAGACATTTGTTTAAATATTCCGAGTTGATTATCTTTTAGATCAGCGAATGTTAAAATTGCATTTATTTGTTGAAGCTCTCGAATACTCTCAGCTAATTTATCAATTCCTTCTAGTTCAAAATCAATCCAGGATTTGAATAATGCTTCTGTTGTTTTGATCTTGGATGGTTTACTCACACCTTCCAGTAATAACAAGTGATCCTCTCTGTAAGTAATTTGATCTTTTTCCCCACCTGTTGCCAATGCTTTATTACTACTTGTCAATTTTCCTTTTTGATCTTGTAAATAGGTGATAACGTAATTTTTGGGAGTCGTTTTTACATAATTTTCTAACTCAGAACGTTTCATAATTTTATATTTACTAGCAGTCCAATTAGAAGCCATAAAAGTTTCTAAATTTTTGTTTAATTCATCGTCATTACTGATGGCAATTGCAATTGTAGCATCCTTGATTTTACCTATTTCTGCAGTTTTCATATAGATAAATTGAGAAAAACAATTGGCAGTAATTGCAATCAGGAGGATGACTAAAAATTGTTTTTTATAATTCATATAGTTCAGTTTTAAAATTTACTTTCTTATGCGTCTAATTCACCGGCAATTACATTCATACTACTCATAGTAAGGATAGCATCTGAAAGCATTCCTCCTTTTATCATTTCGGCATAAGCCTGGTAATAAATAAAGCAGGGTCTGCGGATGTGAACACGGTAAGGTGCTCTTCCACCATCACTGATTATATAATAACCTAATTCTCCATTGCCACCTTCAACCGCTTGATATACTTCGCCTTTGGGGATTGCAGTTTCACCCATCACAATTTTAAAGTGATAGATCAATGCTTCCATATTGTTGTAAACTTCTTCTTTTGGAGGAAGGTAAAACTCTGGAACATCAGCATGGAAAACTCCTGCAGGCTCTTTCTTAACTTTTTCAATTGCTTGTTGAATGATCTTTACACTTTCCCACATCTCGCCTTCACGCACCATAAAACGATCATAGGTATCACCATTTAAGCCAACAGGAATAATGAAATCAAACTCTTCGTATGAACAATATGGATTCATAACGCGTACATCATAATCAACTCCTGCTGCACGCAGGTTTGGTCCTGAAAAGCTATAATTTAAAGCTCTTTCAGCAGATATTGGTCCGCAACCAATGGTACGATCCATAAAAATACGGTTACGCATCAACAGGTTTTCAAATTCTTTCAGAGCAGGAGGGAAGTCAACTAAAAATTTATCTATCAGGCTCCAGGCTTTAGGTGTGAAATCTCTTTCAAGACCTCCGATACGGCCTATGTTGGTTGTTAAACGGGCACCACATAATTCTTCATAAATTTCGTAAATACGTTCACGCATCTGGAAGATATACAAAAAGCCAGTCATTGCTCCGGTATCAACACCGATAACGCTGTTACAAATTATATGATCGGAAATACGTGCCAACTCCATAATGATAACACGTAAATATTGAACGCGCTTTGGTATTTCAATACCAACGAGCTTTTCAACTGCCATGTGCCATCCCATATTATTGATAGGGGAAGAACAGTAATTTAAACGGTCGGTTATAGGGGTGAATTGATAATAGGGGCGATGCTCCGCAATTTTTTCAAATGCACGATGGATATATCCGATAGTAGATTCAGAATCCATCACGATCTCTCCATCCATTTTTAACACGTTCTGGAAAATACCGTGTGTAGCGGGATGTGTAGGTCCGAGGTTGAGGGTGGAAAATTCATCCGGCTTTTCGCAACCCTCAATGATGGAGGGAGAGCTATTGTCCGTTTTTAATTTTTCTATTTTATTTTTAGAACTCATTTATTTTAAAAGTCAAAAGTTTTTAAGTCAAAAGTCAAAAATTAAAGAAAGAAATTACCTTCCAAACATTTTATCATCTTTATCTTCACGTGTTCCGTCTTCAAGTGGATATTCCTTACGCATTGGATGATACGTCATTTCGTCCATATTTAAAATACGTTTCAAATTAGGATGTCCATTGAAAATGATACCAAAAAAGTCGAATTCCTGACGCTCCATCCAGTTAGCAGCAGAAAATACTGGCGTAATTGTAGGTACAACAGGATGATTGATACTTACAGCTATTTTTATTCTGATCCTTAAATTCTTTGGTAAGTTGTGTAATTGGTACATTATACCAAGTTCCTGTCCTTTGTTATCAGGATAATGGATCCCGGCAAGGGTTGTTAAATATTGAAAAGCGAGTTCATCATCATTGTAAAGAAATCTTACAACATCACAAATAAGGTCGCTTTTAATAGTAAAAACAGGGTAATCGTAAAGTAGTTCAGATGAAATTATTCCTTCACCAAATTGGGCTTTTAGTTTTTCCTGAACTGCGGTTAATAGTGCTTCTTTGTCCATCTATTCCATTCCGTATTTAGCCAGCATCTCTTTATACTCGGGAGTATCTCTGCGTCTGATGGATTCGTTTTCAACTAATTTCTGTATTTGCATGATACCATCCAAAACCTGCTCAGGACGTGGAGGACAACCGGGAACATATACATCAACAGGGATAATTCTGTCAATACCTTGCAATACGCTATAGGTATCAAATATACCACCACTGGAGGCACAAGCACCCATTGACAATACCCATTTAGGTTCTGCCATTTGCTCATATACCTGACGTAATACAGGTCCCATTTTTTTAGCGATGGTTCCCATTACCATTAACAGGTCGGCCTGACGAGGTGAAAAGCTCAAACGTTCAGAACCAAATCGTCCTAAATCGTAGGTTGATGCCATTGTTGCCATAAACTCAATTCCACAACAAGAAGTTGCAAAAGGCAAAGGCCATAATGAATTTGCACGTGCCATCCCTACAACTTTATCGATCCGGGTTGCAAAAAAACCGGGACCTTCAATTCCTTGAGGTGCTGTAACAATATCAATTTTTGATTTTTCGATTATACTCATTTTTGTTTTAATTATTGACCAGGGATCAAACAGATTCGTTTTTCTTCCTTATCTGTACACCTTATTCCCACTTTAATGCACCCTTTTTAAGGATATAATAAAAGCCCACTAATAAAAAAGCAACAAATGTTAACATTTCCATAAAACCAACTAATCCAAGTGTTTTAAAATTTACTGCCCAGGGATACATAAATATTACTTCCACATCAAACAAAACAAATAAAATAGCTACGAGAAAATATTTAATGGAGAAAGGAACACGTGCATTTCCTTCTGGTTCGATACCGCATTCGAAGGTTGCAGATTTAATTTTAGTTTTGCGCGAAGGGCCTAGCTTATGCGTTACAAACATTGTAGTAGCAACAAATCCAAGAGCTACCATAAACATTAATGCAATCGGTAAAAAATCAATGGGTGAACTTACTGCTACTGGCATGTAAAATAATTTAGTTTATTTTTCGACATCAATTTTAGGTATTTCTTTTTATATAACCAAAATTTGATTGACAAAGTTACTGTTTTTACAATTATATGAATGAGGTATTGTTTTATTTAGACAAATATTAATTAAATGATGTCGAGCAATAATTTATCCGGCATAAAACACGTTATAAAGAGATAGAATGGTAATTTGTTTTTTTTACCATTAAATAATAAATACCTTACCACGTCATTATTAAGGGAATACAATTAAAAAATTCAATTTGAATTATTTTTTAACAATTTTAAAGTCGTTTTAAACTAATAAAAAATGAAAAATTGTGATTGAAAAAATTTCGTTGAAACATCCTTGTTTTGTTTGCGTTAAACTTGCAAAAGAAATACTTTAAACAATTTTTTGTTCATTACTTTATTGCTAGTTCTTAAAATGTGCTTTTTGTTTTTATAGTTTTATCGAAACATTTAATAAAAACGATATATAATGGTGAAAGAAAAAAAGATCTTCGTTCTTGATACATCAGTAATTATTTATGACCATATGGCTGCCAAAAGCTTCCATGAGCATGATGTAGTAATTCCCATAACTGTTTTAGAGGAACTGGATAATTTCAAAAAGGGAAATGACACCAAAAATTTTGCAGCCCGAGAGTTTTCGCGATATATAGATAAAATTTCGGAAGGTAATACCTTGCAGGATTGGATACCTATTAATGGCAAGGGTCATGGAATGATAAAAATTGAAATGCATCAGGGTTCCACAATTGATGCTGAACAGGTTTTTGGTGAGAAAAAAGCAGATCATCGGATATTAAATACCGCATTGTATGTTTCGGAACAATACCCCAAACATAAAGTGGTAATGGTTACCAAAGACATCAATCTGCGGATCAAAGCGAAATCGCTTAATTTGATCGCGGAAGATTATGAGACCGGAAAAATAAAGGATGTTAGCGAACTGTATACCGGTTGTAGTGAAATGGAGAAAGTTCCTCTCGAAATTATCAATGAAATTTATGAGAAGGGATTCTGTGAGACATCTGTTTTATTAAAAAAACAAAAGCCACCATCCAATCATTTTTTTATTTTAAAAAATGCTGCTAAATCAGTCCTTGCTACATATAGCCCTGTTAAAGATACTATAGAGCGCATTAAAAAAGTAAGCGCACTTGGTATTAGCCCTCAAAATGCTGAGCAGGCTTTTGCCTTGGATGCGATACTAAATCCTGAAATTAAATTGGTGACTTTGCAAGGTGTTGCCGGAACAGGGAAAACATTACTATCATTGGCCGGAGCATTGGAGCAACGCAGAAATTTTCATCAGATCTATTTAGCTCGCCCTGTAGTTCCTTTGTCTAATAAAGATATTGGTTACCTGCCAGGAGATATTAAATCGAAGTTAAACCCATACATGGAGCCTTTATGGGATAATTTGAAATATATTAAAGGACTGTTTACCGAAAAGGATCGTGAATACAAGCAGATCACTGAAATGGTTGAAAATGAGAAATTGGTTGTTTGTCCATTGGCGTATATCAGAGGGCGTAGTTTATCAAATGTGTTTTTTATTGTTGATGAAGCTCAAAATCTTACTCCGCATGAAGTAAAAACCATTATTTCACGAGCAGGAGAAAACACTAAAATAATTTTTACAGGTGATATCTACCAAATTGATACTCCTTACTTAGATACACAAAGTAATGGCTTGTCGTACTTAATTGATAGGTTAAAAAATCAAAAGTTATACGCACATATTACTCTTGAAAAAGGAGAACGCTCAGAGCTTGCAAATTTGGCGAATGAGTTTTTGTAGATTTTTTTGATTGAGATTTTTGTTTGAATTAAAAAAGGTGTTCCAAAATTTTGGAACACCTTTTTTAGTTTTCTGATTTTTTATTGATCATTTTTAAATAAATGACTCAGATCAAAAATCATATTTGATCATAGAAAAATCTGTGTCATCTGCGTTCCATTCTGTCGGATTGGGTTACTATGCCTAATAATCCAAATTACCATACTCCAATTTTTTACCTTGGAACCTTAGTATCAATCGGCACACAAGAATAAAAAATGGTATATACATTATTGCAGCTGGCAAACCAAAATGTTTTAAAATGATTTCTGATTTGCGTTTCAAACGCTCTGCTATCAGGTACATTGCGGGCACTAACAACAACGTCAAGAATGTTGCGAATGTTAATCCGAAAATCATAGTCCATGATAAAGGGCCCCAAAACACAACGCTATCGCCTCCGATATAGATGTTCGGTTTGCCGTGTGAGAATAAGGTTTCAAAATCAATATTAAAACCAACCGCTAAAGGAAGCAAACCAAGTATAGCAGCTGTTGCGGTTAAGATTACCGGAGTCATACGAGTACGGCCTGCTTCAACTGTTGCATCCCATAAACTCATTCCATTGGCTCTTGATACTTCTGCAAACTCTACGAGCAATATACCGTTCCGCACTACTACACCGGCTAAGGCAATAATTCCAACACCTGTCATTACAATACTCATATCCATTTTAAAGATTGCGGTACCAAGCAATACCCCGATAATACTGAAAAATATTTCTGTTAAAATAATAAATGGTTTGCCAATCGAATTAAATTGAGTTACTAAGATCAATAAAATTAAACCAAATGAGATCATCAGTGCTGTACCAAGGAATGCTCCTGTTTCTTTTTGCTCTTCCTGTTGGCCTGTAAATGCAATTTCGACTTCGCCCTGTGGTTTAAAGTTTTTCATTGCCTTTTGTACACGGGCCACCACTTCATTTTCATTGTATCCTGCGGAAGCATTGGAAGACAAAGTAATTACACGCTTTTGCATTTTACGTTTAATACCACCATAGGTATTGCTATATTGTATATCGCAGAATGCCGACAATGGAATGCTACGGATAGCGCCACCCATGTTCATATCACGGAAGGTGATCTTTAAGTTGCGCAACGCTTCAATATTATTTCGCTGATCATATTGATAACGGAGTTGTATAGGGTATTCGTCATTTGCATCACGGAATTTGCTCACTTCAGCACCAAACACGGCATTTCGAATTTCCATGCCTATCTGTCCGGTAGAAACAGCTTCCCTGTTGGCGCGTTCGCGATCGATATTAAAAACTATTTCCGGTTTATTACTTTCAAAATCCGATTTCAGATTTGCAACTCCTGCAATTTTTTGATTATCAAGAAATCTTTTCAGGCGGTTCGCATTATTAACTATTTGATCAAAATTGTCTCCCCGTATTTCAATATTAACAGGCTTGGAAACTGGCGGTCCTGCTTGCTCTTTAGAAACTGTAATGTCAACACCGGGGATGTTCCATTTTAAATTTTGCAATGCCAATAAATACTCGGTTGTAGATTTTCCTTCTCTTGCCTCAAACGTTACAAATGAAATGGCAACTTTACCTCTATTAGGATAATCGCTCTGGTCCTGATCCTGAGGGTCTGTTGTTTGTTTTGTAACGTTGGTTATTATTGAACTTACTATTTTATTGGAATCTCCAAGCACATCATTTATTTTGCTTTCTACCTGCAACATTACTTTGTTGGTAGTAGCAGGATCTGTTCCTACAGGGAGTTTTACATATACATAAACAAAATTTGGATCTCCTTGAGGAAAGAAAACAACCTTAGGGCTGCGTATTGCAAAAAATACCAATGTAAAAACAAATAACAATAATGTTCCAAAAAGCGCCATCCATGGACGTTTTAAGAAGCGTAGTAAAAACCTGGTATAACGGGCCTGAAATGCCGGCCATACTTTTGTTTGGAATTTTTCAATTACACGGTGTAAGAAAAATGTATTTATTAAATAAAAAGCTAAAATAAACAGTGTCAGGTTAGCTATTGCAGGATGGCCTGAAAGGTGAAGTATGGTGCTTAGGAGTGTTAAAATAAAAGTTGTAATACTTGTTCCACGTGTCCATTTTGCTTTTTTATTTTCATCGGTATGCGGTTTCATAAAATCAACCGCAAATACTGGATTGATAACGTATGCAACTAATAAGGAGGCCAATAAAGTGATTATTAATGTGATGGGTAAGTAAAACATAAACTTACCAATGATACCATTCCAAAAAAGTAAGGGAACGAATGGAGCAAGTGTGGTAAGGGTTCCACTTAATACCGGCAAAAATACTTCACCTGTGGCCATCTTAGCGGCTATTTTAATATCCCGTTTTCCGTTTTCGAAAAGCCGGTGTGTGTTTTCAATTACCACAATAGCATCATCCACCACAATACCTAAAGCAAGTAAAAATGCAAATAACACGATCATATTCATGGTATAACTGAACCCGAAAATTCCGCCAAGCCAGGGCATTACCATGAAAGCAATAAACATGGATAGCGGTACAGATGATGCCACAAATATGGCATTGGTAACACCCATAAAGAACATCAGAATAAATGTTACCAATATAAATCCAATAATAATGGTATTGATAAGGTCATGTAAAGTGCTTCGTGTTTTGTCTGACTGATTGCCGGTAACAGTGACTTTTAATTCCTCCGGAAGTTCTTTAGACTTCTGCATGCTTTTAATTGTTTCTTCAATTTTATCAGATGCTTCAATTAAATTTTCTCCGGTACGCTTTACGATATTAAGCGTAATTACATTTTTGCCTTCAAGGCGTGCATAGCTTTGTTGTTCCTTGTTTCCGTCTTTTACTTCAGCAATATCTTTCAAATGCAATTTTGCACCTGTCGGAGAATTAATGTTCAGATTTTTTATTTCTTCAATTGATTTGAATTCTGCCTGAATAGTAAGGTTCCGCTTCATCCCATCCATAGGTACCAAACCTCCTGAAATATTAATATTTTCAGATTTTATTGCACGCTCAATATCGCCCAAAGAAAGAGTTGCAGCCTGCATTTTATACATGTCCACATTAATTTGAATTTCACGTTCCAGGTCACCAACCATTACTACTTTAGAGATCTGCTTCATGCCTTCGATCCTGTCTTTCAGCTCATCAGCATATTTTTTTAATTTATTCAGATCCATTTCCCCGGCAAGATTTACATACATGATCGGTAAATCGGAAAAGGAGACTTCCATTACATTTGGCAGGCGGGTCAGGTCTTTCGGAAGGTCAGTAGCTGCTTTATCTACCGCATCTTTTACTTTTTGTTTGGCTAAAGGAACATCTACATTGGTGTTAAACTCAACCATAATAACCGATACGTCCTGTAAGGATGTGGAGTTTAGTTTTTTTACTCCGGAGATCGATTTTAATTGTTTTTCGATTGGTTTAGTAACCAGGTTTTCGATATTGATAGGTGAGTTACCAACATAAACGGTATTTATATAAATGGTAGGTACCACAATATCAGGAAAGCTTTCTTTAGGGATACTGTTGTAGGATAACAGACCTGTTATTGTAATAATAAGAGTAAGTACATACACGCTTATTTTATTATCAATTGCCCAACTCGATAGTTTAAATTCTTTAAAATTCATTTTATGTTTTTTTTACCGCAAAGAGGCGGGGGGCATAAAGCCGTTGTTTAATTTTTATGTTCTTCAGCGCCTTAGTGAAATATCTTTTATTTTTTATACTGTATCGCATCTCCATCATTCACCACATCATAACCGGCTGTTATCAATATATCACCCTCTTTTAATCCGCTTATGATCTCAGCCTTTCCGGCATACTCTTTACCTATTGTAACGATGCGTTTTTTTGCAATATTGTTTTCAGCAACATATACAAATGATGCATTTGTTTCGTCCTTTTGAATTGTTTTAACCGAAATAACGATAACAGGTTGCTGTGATTGGTAATCATTGATATTCAATTTTGCTACCATATTGGGGTGATATTCATTTTTTTCATCCAACAAAACTTCAACACTAAAAGAGCGTGTATTGTTGCTGATAGCGCGAGATACAAAATTCACTTTTGTTATTACAGAATCTTTTGTGTCAGGGAATCGAACGATAACTTCAGTGCCTTTTTTAATTTTTGATGCATAACTTTCGGCAACATCCGCTTTTACTTTTAAATTAGAAAAATTGATCACCCTGATGGCCGGCATGCCTGGTGCAGCTAGCTGTCCTATCTTTGTATCGATAGCATCAACAGTTCCGTTAATTGGCGAAATAATTTTAGTCATATTTAATTGTTGATGCAAAATGGCCATCTTTTTTTCCAAACTCTCTTTGTTGGCTTTACACTGTAGATATTGGACTTCTGTTCCAATTTTTTGGTCCCAAAGATTTTTTTGTTTTTCACAAATTTGATTTGCCAAATCTGAGTTTACCTGCAAGTCGGCAATGCTTTGGCTAATGACACGTGAATCAGTTTCTGCAAGCACGTCCCCCTTTTTTACATTATCACCTACCTTTATATTGATCTTTGTAATAGTACCGGGCATTTCAGTACTAACGCTGATGTTTTCATCCGCATCAACTCTACCCTGTACGTCAATGTAGTTTTTGAAAATTTCAGGTTTTAATGAAGCCACACCTACTGCAATTCCTGCCTGTACAGAGTCTTTTCCTTCATTGAGCTCTGCTTCTAGAACAGCTATTTTTGATTTTAATTCAGACTCTTGTTTCTTAAGATTTTCAAGTTCTGTTTTTTTATCTGTTCCCGAATTACAAGCTATCATTAATAGTGCGAGACTTGATACTAAAAGTGTTTTTTTCATTATATGTTATTTTATTTTTTTTTCACCTTTATCCTTTTTCTGAAGGCGACCGGCAAAGTATGATTTTGTTAAATTGCCTACTACTAAATTGTTAATTGTGTTTATTACTTTAAGTTACCGTTTGCTTTATCAAAATCTATTTTTGCAACCAAGGCATCAAACAAAGCATTAAAATAATTGGTTTGTGATTCTTTTAAAGCTGTTTCGGCTGTTAGCATTTCAATATTGGAACCAACGCCTTGTTCATATTTCAGTTTAGATAAACGATATACTTCTTCGGCAAGAGCAATGTTTTTCTTTTGATTTTCGAGGGATGCTGATGCATTTTGTAAGGTGGTCATTGAAGAGGATATTTCCAGATCAATTGATTTTTTAATAAATTCTATATTGTTCTCTGCTTTTTGTAAGGAGAGTTTTGACTGCTGGTTTTTTGCATTGCGCTGTAAGCCAGTGAAAATGGGCATTGTAACCTTTGCCCCAACCAATGCTGTAGGGTACCATCCATAGCCGGTACTGAAAACACTGAAAGTATTGCGTTGTGCTGAACCGCTTAAACTGCCGTAAGCAAAGGCGTTTGGCAAATAAGAAAAGCGATTGCGTTTTAAATCCAGGTCAGCAAGTTTATACTGTGTTTCAAATAAATTGTATTCAACTCGTTTTGAATAGTCAAATTTTTCAACGGATACATTTTTGCTTATATCAAGTTTTACATCAGCTAATTTGTCGGACAATTTAAGTGTTGCATTTATATCCATGCCCATCTGGTATTTTAATAAATAGGTTCCAAGTTTTAGCAAACGCTCTACTTTTTCCTGCTCTATTAATAAATTATTATAGGTAACAGTTAACCTGTCCAGATCAATTTTTTCTACAAAACCATTGTCATTTAAAATTTTTGTATCATCCATCGCTTTTTTTATACGCACGATATTTGCATCCATTAATTTCATTCGTTCTTCGTTTATCAAAACAGTATAGTATGCCTTACTCACTGTTGCTGCTATTTCAACGTGGGTGCGTTGGATCGCTTTTGTTGAAAGTTCTACATATACTTTCGATGCTTTTAATCCTAAAAAATAGTCTCCGCTAAAAATCAACTGGCTTGCATCTAATCCGGCTGTGGCCTGATAAGTTGTTCCAAACTTAACAGCAGCAAAGCTTCCCGGAGGGCCCCCGAAAATTTCAGCGGGAATTAATGAAGTTGGTATTTCCAAAAAATCTTTCACGTCAAAGCTGGAGTTGATTTGCGGAAGTCCCAGCCCCATTATTTCATTTACTTTTTTCTTTGCAATCTCCTGATCGATCATTGCATTTTTTATATCGTGTTGATTTTGTAATGCAAAGTCAATTGATTGTTGAATAGAAAAGGTGTAATTTGAGCTGTCATTCGCCTCTGCAAAAGAGTCTACTGCTATTATACCTAAGCCAAATATTAAAATTATTTTTTTCATTTTGTTTTTTGTTTCCTTGAAATTTCGATCTTTTATGTTAAAATTTGAAATAACAAAGGTCATTTACTCATCTTCTGTTACTTGCTTATGCTTATTTATTAATTTATGTCCTTTTATGGTACAAATTCCATGTAAAAAATGATCGAGCAATGCCAATTGTACATCCACGATCTTAAATTTATCAGGCGGAAAAGCTTCCGGGTTGAATCCCATTTCAACTTCTTCCATTCTTAATCGGGCAACGATTTTTGTATTAATATCTTCACGAACCAAACCTTGTTCAATTCCCCGTTTCACGGAATCTTCCACCATACGTTCAATACAATTTTCTTTAAATTGTTTGAATACTTTCCAGGAGGCGGGATGGTATTTTTGCATATCATAAAACAAATTCGGATTCATTTGTAAAAACATTGCTCCCATATGTTTCATCATTGCAAAAACCTCTTCTATTACATTTGCCGATTCTTTTGCAATTTGCTTTAACTCACATTCATTGGTTTGCATACGCTGCAACATCAGTGTTTCAACTATTTCATTTTTATCGGAATAAGATTGGTATATTGTTTTTTTCGATATCCCTAAATGTTTAGCGATATCATCCATTGTAATGCTTTTAATGCCATACTTAAAAAACAATTCTTCAGCTCCTATTAATATCCTGTCCTTTGTTTCCATTATTATATTTATAATTTCGGGGACAAAACTATGGAAACGTTTTTCATTTTCAAAGTTTCCTGAACGATTTTTTTTGTTTTTTTTATGTTTCGCTGGTTTTTTTCATTAATAATATCCTGTAACATATTCGTATCAAAGGAATTAGCGTGATTTGACGAATTTCAATAAAATATGGGTAAAAGGATTTTTTATTAGGTTATAAACATTCGTTTTTTTTTTATTCCTTTGTTGGATACATTTTCGTCAAATGAAAAATATACACCCTTTTTTATTCTTTTTGCTTATCCTGCTGGCAAATAAGACATTTTCCCAACCATATGTTGATATTGTTAGTTTTAACTGCCAAACCTTTTCATCTACTTATAAAGGCAATTCAAACTTGAGAAATAAGACCGATGATTATTTTCTGAATTTTTTTTTACCAAAAGAATTTAAAAATGGAAACACCTTATTGATCCGTCTAAACAGCGAAATGATCAGTTCTACAATTACTCCCGATTCTTCTTATACTTCAAAACTGTACAACGTTTCCATGCCTTTGGGATTCCAGTTTGTATCAAAAAATAAAAAGTGGAAAACTGTACTGATAACGATTCCAAAAATTGCTTCAGATCTTAAAGATGTTATCGATAAAAATGATTTTCAATTAGGTGGGATTTTTTTAGAAAACTACGTACACAGTGAAAAATTAAAAATAAAGGCAGGTTTATATTATAACCGCGAAGCTTTTGGGAACTTTTTTATGCCTTTGGTTGGGCTCGACTGGAAAGTGTCTGATAGATTGAATTTATATGGTATCCTGCCCACTAGCTATAAAGTAGAGTATGCTTTTGTGAAAAATAAATTATACGCTGGGGCAAACTTCAGATCACTAACCAGGTCTTTTCGTTTAGCAAAAGCGCAAAATCTGGATTACGTTCGTTTTAACGAGATACAGCTGAAATTATTCGTGGATTATTTTATATACAAAAAAGTCCTGATTTTTGGGGAACTTGGTTATTCACTTGGTAAAAGTCCTTGGCAATATACTTACAATTCCAAAATTGAAACGTTGCGTAATCCTGTTTACACTCCATTAAAGAGCTACCCGGTTTTTAATATTGGTGTGGCTTATCGTATTCGATTAGATATTGAGAAGCGAGAGTAAATCAATTGAAATTATTGTTAGAATTGCAATCTAATACAAAAACTTATTATAAGGATAACGCTTAAGGTGCATTTCTTTTACCCTTTCATAAAGTACGTTTTTAAACTCATCAATATTTTGTTTGTCGGCAGCGGAAATAAAAACACACTGAGCATTTAAATTACTCATCCATGTTTTTTTCAATTGCTCTAAACTGATATTATGTTTTGTTATTGGCGACAGATCATCCACATCTTTTTGATCAAAAGTAAATGCGTCAATTTTATTAAAAACAAGGATAGTTGGTTTGTCTCCGGCACCAATATCGCTTAACGTTTGATTTACAACATTTATTTGGTCTTCGAATCCGGAATGAGAAATATCCACAACATGTATTAAAATGTCAGCTTCACGCACTTCATCCAATGTTGATTTAAAGGATTCAACTAATGTGGTAGGCAATTTGCGAATGAATCCAACAGTATCAGAAAGCAGGAACGGCAAGTTTTCAATTACTACTTTACGAACAGTGGTATCAAGTGTAGCAAACAATTTATTTTCAGCAAACACTTCGCTTTTACTTAACATATTCATGATAGTAGATTTACCAACGTTGGTATAGCCTACTAAAGCAACCCTTATCATCTCTCCGCGGTTTTTACGCTGCGTTTCCATTTGCCTGTCAATGGTTTTAAGGCGTTCTTTCAGCAATGCAATGCGGTCACGAACAATACGTCTGTCTGTTTCAATTTCAGTTTCACCAGCCCCTTTCATACCAATACCACCTTTGATACGATCGAGGTGATCCCACATTTTTGTAAGGCGGGGTAATAAATAAATAGATTGAGCAAGTTCTACCTGGGTTTTGGCGTGAGCTGTACGTGCGCGTGATGCAAAAATGTCAAGGATTAAACGTGTGCGGTCTACCACTTTTACTTTAATTTCTTTTTCAGCATTCACTTCTTTCTCAAGGTTCCGTTGTTGTGCTGGAGAAAGTTCATCATCAAAAATAACGATATCAATTTTGTGTTCGATCACATAAGTACATATATCATTCAACTTCCCGGAACCAATGAATGTCCGGGAATCGGGATGCTCTAAACGCTGCGTATATCGCTTTAAAACTTTTGCTCCGGCCGTATCGGCCAAAAACTCAAGCTCATCAAGATATTCTTTTGCCGTTTCTTCGTCCTGAGTTCGGCTGATCAATCCAACCAATATCGCTGTTTCCTGTTTTTTTGAGGTATCGTGCATTTTTATTTTATTTACAGGTTTCAGGATCTCATTAAAAACCTTAAACAGGAAATTAGAAATTTTTATTTTTTCAGTGATTCAGTATATTCAGCAACAGCTTTGATTTGTTCCTCAGTAAGTATTTCAGCGAATGGAGTCATAGCCCCTTTCCCGTTTTTTATAATTTCTATTTTTGCAGCAAACTCCATAGTAGATATCGATAGATCGGACGCTTCCATCAATCCTAATTTCCCATCAGCACCATGGCAGGAGATACAGCTGGCGTTAAATATTTCCTGGCCATTTAAATTGGATCCCGATATGGTTTCCATCGATTTTGATTTTTGTTTTTTGCTCATCTCCGCCATTCCATAAGCCCCAATTATCAATAATAATGATAACACCGCTAAGACCTTATTTTTCTTTTTAAAGCCAATTATAGCCAATGGAATTGAAATCAATACTGCAACGATCTTAATGATCAGCAAGGGTTTTATTTCCGGTATTTGTGTAAGCAAATAAATACCTGTTACTAAAAACAAAGTGGAAACGATCATTTCTGGGACCTTAACCACTTTTGTGAATTTAGCAAGGCCTTCATTTTTATTTGATAAAAGCAAAGCTGTTTTAATAAGATAGATCAGCAAAAATAAGATTACCGATAATAAATGTGTGTGACGTATTCCTGTTTCCATTTTTTTTAATTTTTTTGTCGGCTCAAAAGTAACAAAAATCTAACGATTTTCTGATGGTTCTAATTTAGTGGAAAATCATTTTTAAATATTAAATTTGTTACCAATCATTTTTGCAAGATTTTAATTACCTGACATGAAAAACATATTTTTATTCCTTTTAGCTCTT
This sequence comes from Bacteroidia bacterium, assembly GCA_030654175.1. Taxonomy (GTDB): domain Bacteria; phylum Bacteroidota; class Bacteroidia; order 2-12-FULL-35-15; family 2-12-FULL-35-15; genus 2-12-FULL-35-15. Next base: position 419,054 of record JAURXZ010000030.1, on the reverse strand, counting down.
ACCTTAAGTAATACCACCTTTGCCCAGCAAACGTTTCCGGTTAATGGTATTTCAAATCAAAATCATATTGTTTATGCATTTACGAATGCTGAAATTTTTGTTGATCATGAGATAATATTGGAAAAGGGTGTATTGTTAATCAAGGATGGATTGATAATTTCTGCTGCTGAAAAAACAGAAATACCCAAGGGAGCTGTGGTTTATGATTTAAAAGGCAAATCCATTTATCCTGCGTTGATCGATGCGTATACCAGTTACGGGATGCCTGAACTCAGGACCGGTAATCGTGGGCCATATCCTCAAATGGAGAGTAATACGAAAGGGGCTTATGGCTGGAACCAGGCAATTAAAGGCGAGGTGGAAGCAAACAAGATTTTTAGTAAAGATAACAGAGCCGCTGAAGAGATGCGTAAAATGGGATTTGGTGCAGTACTCACCTTTCAAAAAGATGGTATCGTGCGTGGTTCAGCCGCTGTTGTTGCTTTGGGGGAGGGACGTGAAAATGAATTGATGATCAGCGATAAAGCGGCAGCAATGTATTCTTTTGATAAAGGAACCTCAATGCAAGATTATCCTTCATCTTTAATGGGGTCAATCGCTTTATTACGTCAGACTTATTTAGATGCCGAATGGTATAAAAAAGATAAAATAAAAAAAGAATACAACATTTCTTTAGATGCATTTAACAATTTGCAACCACTTTCTCAGATAATTGAAACTACTGATAAGTTGAGCGTTTTAAGGGCTGATAAAATTGGAGACGAATTCAAAATAAAATACATCATCAAAGGATCCGGAAATGAATATCAGCGATTGGATGACCTAAAAGAAACAAATTGTAAATTTATTATTCCCCTTAATTTCCCTACTGCCTATGATGTTGAAGATGCTTATGATGCGATGAATGTTTCGTTAACTGAATTAAAACATTGGGAAATGGCTCCTCTTAACCCCTTTGCATTGGAAAAATATTTGATTCAGTTTGCAATTACCACAGCCGATCTGAAAGATAAAAAGGATTTCTGGAAAAACCTTCGGAAAGCCATTTTTTATGGCTTGTCGGAAAAGCAAGCCTTGAAATCATTAACTGTTACCCCTGCAGAATTATTGAATGTATCTGACAAGATCGGAAGATTAAAAAGCGGAATGATGGCGAATTTCATTATTACATCCGGAAATTTATTTGATGAAAAAACGATGATCTACGAAAACTGGATCCAGGGTATTCCTTATAAAATAAATGATTATAATAGTATTGATATCAGAGGGGATTATGATTTCTCTTATGATAAAAAGGGCAGTTACAAATTAAAAGTGGAAGGGGACTTGGATAAATTAAAAGGGACCGTTTTAATTGATTCAGTTAAGATACCCATGAATATTGCTGTTTCGGGTAATTCTGTTTCCATTTCTTTTAATTCTACTAAAGAGGCCTACAGTCCGGATGGGATAATTGGAACAATTCGCCTGAGCGGAAATATAAATAGTGAACCGCTTAAAATGAATGGGAAAGGTCAAACAGCCGATGGTGATTGGATTGACTGGAGCGCTACTTTTAAAACTGGTTATTTACCTGAACAGAAAAAAGATTCATCTAAAAAAGAAGCCTTAAAATATGGACAAGTAATTTATCCCTTTTGTGCGTATGGGAAAAAACTCGATGACCGTGATCGGTTTGACAAAATAATATATGATTTTAAAAATCGGTACCAAGCGGTTTTGATCAAACACGTTACCGTTTGGACCAATGAATCAGAGGGTGTTTTAAAAAATCAGGATGTATATATCACTGAAGGTCGCATCGTTCGCATTGCTGATGATATTAACGCAACCAAACTGGCATTTGCAAAAATAATTGATGGCACAGGCAAACATCTTACTGCTGGTATTATCGATGAACATTCCCACATTGCAATTTCCAATGGAGTTAATGAAGGAGCACAGGCATCGAGTGCTGAAGTGAGGATAGGTGATGTTGTAAATTCAGAAGATATAAATATTTATCGTCAATTGGCTGGTGGGGTAACCACTGCTCAGTTGCTTCATGGATCCGCTAATCCTATTGGTGGGCAATCTGCTCTTATCAAATTGCGTTGGGGTAAATCACCCGAAGAAATGAAATTTGCAAAAGCAGATGGCTTTATCAAATTTGCATTGGGTGAAAATGTTAAGCAAAGCAACTTTGGTGATTTCAATACAATTCGTTTTCCGCAATCCCGCATGGGTGTTGAGCAAGTGTATTATGATAGTTTCATTCGTGCAAAAGAATATGATGCGAAACAAAAAGCATTTAGTTTATTATCTGACAAAGCAAAAAATAATTCAGTTCCGTTTCGTAGAGATCTGGAATTAGAGGCATTGACAGAAATTTTAAATAAAAAGCGGTTCATCACTTGCCATTCTTACGTTCAGTCCGAAATTAATATGTTGATGCATGTTGCGGATTCAATGGGTTTTAAAGTAAATACATTCACCCATATTTTAGAAGGATATAAGGTTGCCGATAAAATGAAAGCGCATGGAGCCGGTGCATCTACGTTCAGCGATTGGTGGGCATATAAAATGGAAGTTCAGGATGCGATACCTTACAATGCTGCTTTGCTAACTCAAATGGGTATCACCACTGCTATTAATTCTGATGATGCGGAAATGGGACGCAGGTTAAACCAAGAGGCAGCAAAATCAGTTAAATACGGAGGAGTGACTGAAGAAGAAGCCTTGAAAATGGTAACACTTAATCCTGCAAAATTATTACACATTGATAATAGAGTTGGAAGTATTAAAGTTGGAAAAGATGCGGATCTCGTTTTATGGTCTGATAATCCCTTGTCTATTTATGCAAAAGCCGAAAAAACAATTATTGACGGACTTATTTATTTTGATAAAGAGGAGGATATCAAATTGCGTGATGATATTCAGAAGGAGCGTGCACGCATCATCCAAAGGATGATCGATGACAAAAAAGGTGGCGCGCCCACTCAAAAACCGGTTCCGAAAAAACAAAAATTGTATGGTTGTGATTCAATGGAATTAGATTATATGCAGACAGAGTAAATTAAAAATGGTACGCAGATTTTTATGATTGAATATGATGAAAAATGATTTGATATTTTTATGATAGCTGATAATTTTAAACATTCGGAAATTACTGGTAAAATATTAAAAGCCTTTTTTAATGTCTATAATACTATTGGATATGGTTTTTACGAAAAGGTTTATGAAAATGCACTTTCAATCGAATTAAAAAAGTTAAATCTGAAGTGTGAGAACCAAAGACCAGTTACTGTTTATTATGAAGGTAACATTGTTGGGTCATATTTTGCGGATATTATTGTAGAGGATAAAGTAATAGTTGAATTAAAAGCAGTTGATTTAATAATTGAAGAACATGAAATCCAGTTAGTAAATTATTTAAGAGCAACAGAGATGGAGGTTGGATTGCTACTTAATTTTGGCACGGATCCTCAATATAAAAGAAAAGTATTATCAAATGAATTTAAAAAACACTTTAGATCATAATAAAGCCATTAATTAACAAATCAAAATCATCCTACATCATAATTTATCATAAAAATCAGCGTACCAAAAGTACACAGCAAATGAAAAAAATATTTTTTATCCTCAGCATTTTTTTATCCATCACAGCAAATGCCCAGCAAAAAAGCATTTTACTAATGAATGGTATCGCACATTTAGGTACTGATAGCATAATTCAAAATTCTATTATTGGGATAAAAAATGGAAAAATTATATTGGTTGCCGATGCAAGAACTGCAAAAATTGATAAAACAGCTTATGATGAAATTGTTGATATACCTGAAAAGCATCTGTATCCGGGAATTATAGCGCCAAACTCCACTTTAGGTTTGTCTGAAATGGAAGCTGTGCGTGCTTCAAATGATTTTAAAGAAGTTGGTACCTTATTACCTAATGTACGTTCATTGATCGCTTATAATACAGATTCTAAAATTATTCCTACCATTCGAAGCAATGGGGTTTTATTAGCTCAAATAACACCACGTGGTGGTTTGATATCGGGGACTTCAAGCATATTGATGTTGGATGGTTGGAATTGGGAGGATGCTGCGTACAAAATTGATGATGGATTACACATCAACTGGCCACGAATTCAAACCCGTAAATTTTTGGATGAAGACAATATTTACCCGGGACCTTATGAAAAAAATAAGGAGTATACAAAACAAACAAATGAACTTAAAAAATTATTTTCTGATGCAAAAGCATATAATGAATCTGAATTAAAAGAAGAAAAAAATCTCCGCTTCGAAGCAATGAAAGAGGTTTTCAATGGAAGGCAAACAATTTATATTCATACTGACAATGTAAAAGAAATTATTGAGGCTGTGAATTTTGCAAAACAATATGGCTTAAAACAAGTTGCTATCGTTGGCGGGAAAGACAGTTGGATGGTAACGGATCTATTAAAAGAAAATAATATTTCAGTTATTGTTTCCCGTTTACATGATCTGCCGGAACATCCCGAAGACGATACAGATTTACCTTTTAAACTTCCTTATTTATTGCAAAAAGCCGGGGTATTATTTTGCCTGAATAACGAAGGTAGTATGGAAGCAATGGGTACACGAAATTTGCCTTTTATGGCTGGAACAGCAGTTGCTTATGGATTAACAAAGGAACAAGCCTTGAAAGCAATTACCTTAAATACTGCTAAAATATTGGGAATTGATAAAACAGCCGGAAGCATAGAAGTAGGCAAAGATGCAAACTTGTTTATTTCAACAGGTGATGCCCTGGATATGCGAACCAATAATGTGGAAAAGGCTTATTTGAAAGGTGTCAGCATTGATCTGGATAATGATCAAAAAAAACTTTACCAAAAATATAAAAATAAATACGGACTGAAATAATATAGTAGCCTTTCAGCTTGCTATACTGTAGGTTTAAATTAAAAATAGTATTTTTATAATGTTCGCAAATTTTTTTATTTCCGAAATTTTAGATATTTTTGAGAAACGATAACGAACCGATCAAAGAATAGAAAAAGGAATTATTAATATTTAAAAGAGAAATAGTTGAAACCAACAGATATCAATGACCCGGAATATTTCCATAAAGTGGTCGATTGCCAGCATGCTTGCCCTGCTCATACTCCTGTTCCTGAATATATAAGACTTATTGCGGAACAAAAATATACAGAAGCTTATATGATCAACTGGGATTCTAACGTATTCCCCGGTGTACTGGGTCGTACTTGCGATCGCCCTTGTGAGCCTGCGTGCCGCAGAGGTCGCGTTGATGAGGAGCCCGTTGCAATTTGTCGTCTAAAACGTGTTGCAGCGGATAATAAAGGAGATGTAAAAAAACACATGCCTCAAGCTCCTTTTCCATCAAATGGTAAAAAGGTAGCTTTAATTGGTGCTGGTCCTGCTTCCCTAACTGTAGCGCGTGATCTTGCAACCATTGGTTACGAGCTTCATTTATATGATGAGCATAAATCGGGCGGAGGCTTTATGAGAAGCCAGATTCCGGCTTTTCGTCTTCCTGAAACGGTACTTAACGAAGAAGTGAATTATATTCTGGACCTTGGAATTCATACGCATTTCAATACGTATGTATCCAGTCTTAAAGAAATATTAAGTAAAGACTACGATGCTGTATTCATTGGTACCGGTGCTCCAAAAGGCAGAGATTTACCTGATTTAGCGGGCAGACAAGAAGGCGCTGCAAATATTCACCTGGGAATTAACTGGTTGGGAAGTGTTGCTTTCGAGCATACAAAAGAAATTGGAAAAAAAGTAATTGTACTTGGTGGCGGAAATACAGCCATGGATTGTTGCCGCACTGCGCGCAGATTAGGTGGGGAAGAAGTGAAAGTTGTGGTGCGTAGTCCGTTCAAAGAAATGAAAGCGTCTCCCTGGGAAAAAGAAGATGCTGCTCATGAAGATATTCCTATCATTGATAATCATGTTCCTAAATCTTTTGTTGTTGAAAATGGCAAGTTGAAAGGGATGATGTTTGAAAAAGTAAAAGCTGTTTATGATGACAAAGGAAAAAGACAATTAGTGTCGCAAGGTGGTCCGGATGTTTTCATTGAAGCGGATGATGTACTTATTGCAGTGGGCCAGGAGAATAGCTTCCCTTGGATAGAACGTGATCTTGGTATCGAATTCGATAAATGGGGTATGCCTGTTGTTGATGCAGTAACATTCGCTTCTACAAATAAAAAAGTGTTTTTTGGTGGCGATGCATCATTCGGACCAAAAAATGTAATTACCGCTGTAGCTCAAGGGCATCAAGGTGCTATTTCCATTGACCTGATGTGTACCAATCAGGATTTGAATGTTCGCCCTTCACCGTATGTAAATCTGGTGAGTCAAAAAATGGGTATTCACGAATGGGCTTTCGACAGTGAAGTTGTGAATGATGATAGACATGTGGTTCCTCAGGCGGATAAAAAACAGACGCTTACAAATATCAAGAAAGAAGTAGAACTTGGATTTGATCATATCACCGGTTTCAAAGAAGCTGAACGTTGCCTTAACTGTGATGTTCAAACAGTTTTTACGACTGATAAATGTATTGAGTGCGATGCCTGTGTTGATATTTGTCCGGTTGCATGCATCACTTTTACTGATAATGCAGAAGAAAGCGATCTGCGTTCTATGTTAAAAATACCGGCAACAAATTTAAGTCAGGATATTTATGTGTCAAGCGTACTACCCACCAACAGGATAATGGCGAAGGATGAAAATGTTTGTCTTCATTGTGGACTGTGTGCAGAGAGATGCCCTACATCAGCATGGGATATGACTAAATTCTTTTATAACGTTACTAAAGCAGGAAAAAAAGCATGTCATTAATTGATAATAAAGTAAACGATTTTGTAGTACGATTTGCAAATGTAAACGGAACAGGTTCTGCGAGTGCCAATTTTCTTTTTACCAAAGCAATATTCAGGATGGGAATACCTGTTACACCTAAAAACATTTTCCCATCCAATATCCAGGGATTGCCTACGTGGTACGAAGTACGGATCAGTGAAAAAGGCTATTTGGGTCGCAGAGAAGGGATAGATCTTGTTGTTTCTGTGAACCCTCAGAGTATGTTAAATGATGTTGCCAGCGTAAGGCCGGGTGGATATTTTTTATACGACAGTTCAAAAAAGCTGCATGATCAATACATTCGTGAAGATATTAATTACATTGGTATTCCGCTGATGCTAATGTGCAACGAAGCATATACCGATCCAAGGCAACGACAACTATTTAAAAATATAATTTACGTAGGAGCTCTTGCAGCACTCTTTGAAATTGAGTTTGCTGTACTTGAAGAACTTCTTGGAGAACAGTTTAAAGGAAAAGAAAAATTAATTCCGGCTAACGTAAAAGCATTGAAATTAGGTGTTGATTATATCCACGCTAATTTTAAATACCCTTTAGATATCCGTGTGGAAAGACGTGACCTGATCGGTGATTCAATTATGATAGATGGTAATTCAGCATGTGGGTTAGGTGCCGTTTATGCAGGTGCAACAGTTGCTGCCTGGTATCCGATTACCCCGTCTACATCAGTAGTTGAAGCATTCAGTTCCTATGCCGGAGAGTTTCGTGTTGATAAAATAACCGGTAAAAAAAATGTAGCCATTGTTCAGGCTGAAGATGAGTTAGCAGCTATTGGAATGGTGATCGGTGCTAATTGGAATGGTGCCCGTTCATTCACAGCTACAAGTGGTCCCGGACTTTCATTAATGAATGAGTTTCTTGGTTTGGCTTATTTTGCTGAAATTCCAACAGTATTGATCGATGTTCAACGCACTGGGCCGTCCACCGGAATGCCAACCAGAACGCAACAATCCGACATTCTTGAAGCGGCATACGCTTCTCATGGTGATACCAAACATGTTTTACTTTTTCCTTCAACCCCTAAAGAATGTTTTGATCTTACGGTGGATGCCTTTGACCTTGCAGAACAATTACAAACACCCGTGATCATGCTTACGGATCTTGATTTGGGAATGAACGATCACGTTTCTCCTCCATTTGTATGGGACGATAAACGTGAATATAACAGAGGGAAAGTGCTTGATGCAGCGGCTCTTGATAAAATTGTAAAATTCGGCCGATATTTGGATGTGGATAATGATGGTATTACTTATCGTACTTATCCTGGAACGCACCCTTCTAAAGGTTCTTTTTTTACCCGTGGTACTTCCCGTGACGAATATGCTACTTATACCGAAGACGGAGCGGCCTACCAGCGAAATGTTGACAGGTTAATTAAAAAATGGAATACTGCAAAAAGTATAGTGCCTGCTCCACAATTATATCAGGAGCAAAGTCAATTTGCAAATGGAATTCTTTTCTTTGGAACATCTCAGTATGCTGCTGAAGAAGCGATAGATCTATTGAATCAAAAACAAATTTTTGTTGATGCAATTCGTATCAAATCTTTTCCGTTTAATGAAACAGTACAGGATTTTATCAATTCACATGAAAAGGTGTTTGTTATTGAACAAAATCGTGACGCGCAAATGAAAAGCCTGTTACTTATTGAGTTAGGAGCTGATCCTCAAAAAATGATCTCCGTTCTTAATTATGATGGTATGCCTATCACTGCTGATAATATTTTCAAGCAGATCACCAAAAATTTATCATTTTCGCCAGAATTTAAAATTAAAAATTAGGCCTAGAATTAAAATATAAAGTATGACATATATCCGTCCGAAATTCCGCCATCCTGAACTTATAAAAAATAAACTGGGTTACACTGTTGATTATTATGAAGGTGCCCTTTCTACACTCTGTGCAGGGTGCGGACACGATTCAATAAGTGCAGGGATCATTCAAGCTTGCTATGAAATGAATATTGAGCCCCATAAACTGGCGAAACTTTCAGGGATAGGTTGTTCCTCAAAAACTCCTGCTTATGTCCTTAGTAATTCGCATGGATTTAATTCGGTTCATGGCAGAATGCCTTCTGTTGCTACTGGCGCAAATCTTGCAAACAACGACCTAATTTATTTAGGTGTTTCCGGAGATGGAGATACTGCATCTATTGGTATGGGGCAATTTGTTCACGTCATCAGACGTAACCTGAATATGCTTTATATCGTAATGAACAATGGCTGTTACGGACTTACAAAAGGACAAGATTCTGCAACTGCAGATCAGGGTTCTAAGAATAAATCAGGTAACATTAATTTATTTGAATCCATTGATCTGGCTAGTTTATCTATTGAACTGGGTGCTACTTTTGTTGCACAGAGTTTTTCAGGGGATAAAACGCAATTAGTTCCGCTTATCAAAGCTGCTTTGAATCATCCTGGTTTTGCATTTATCAATGTAATTTCACCTTGTGTTACTTTTAATAATAATGTAGGATCAACTAAATCTTACGATTATGTTCGTCAACATGTTGAAGCAACAGCCACAGTGGATTTTGTTCCTGAAATGACAGAGATTACCACAACGTATGAGGAAGGGACTACCAAACAAGTAAAAATGCACGATGGGTCATACATCTCTTTAAATAAACTTGCCCAGGATTGGGATCCGTTAGATAGGTTATCTGCAATGAATGCGGTACAAAATGCAAGAGCAAAAGGTGAAATATTAACGGGTTTATTGTATGTGAACCCTGATTGCAGCGACCTTCATGAAATGCTTCAAACAAGTGACAGGCCATTAAATTCATTAACAAAATCAGATCTTTGTCCGGGATCAGAAATGTTAAAAGAAATTAATGCTGATTTGCGATAGTTGATTGATATCATTGTAATTAGTGCTGGGCGATGATAATTTAGCCTAACCTTTGGATAATTTAACGCTACTATTACACCCCAAACAACCAAAATAACAGTATATTTGTCGCATAAAGCCATCACTAAGGCCAAAAAACACACACAATGATGGATAAAACCAACGCTAAGTGGAATGCAGCGAGCGATAATGCTAAAGTCGAGAGTATTGGCGCTTTTATTAAGCACCATCGATTGGAGCAAAATAAAAGCCAAAGTCAATTGGCCGAAGAAGCCAACGTCAACAGATCAACCATAAGTGAGATTGAACAAGGAAAGCGGTCCAATATCATTACGCTGATTCAATTACTCCGCGCTTTAAACCTTTTACATGTATTAAAGCAATTTGAAATACAACAGCAAATCAGTCCTATTCAGCTTGCTGAGCTGGATAAGGCAAAAAGAAAAAGGGCTACCAAAGCAAAAAAAATAGGGAAGAAGCCCAAATCTGATTGGTAATGATAACAACAGCTTTTGTCAACATTTGGAATAAGCGCGTAGGAGCTATAGCATGGAACTCTGAAACTGGAATAGGCTCATTTGAATATTCCCCGTCTTTTTTAAAAAACAAATGGAACCTTGCTCCTTTAAAAATGCCTATAGATCGTGCCGAAAAAAAAATATTTTCTTTTCCTGAATTAAGAAATTCTCCAACTTTTAAAGGTCTTCCTGGCTTACTGGCCGATATCCTGCCCGATAAATATGGTAATGCGCTAATCAACAATTGGTTAACCAGGCATGGTCGACCAACAGACAGTTTAAACCCAATTGAAATCCTCTGCTTTATAGGAAGCAGAGGAATGGGTGCCTTAGAATTTGAGCCGGTTCAACCTAAAACTAATGATAAAGCCACCCAAATTGAAATAGGCAGCCTAATTGAAGTAGCGGAAGGAATACTTTCAGGACGGAAAGATTTTAGCACAGATTTAACACTTGATGAAGAAAAGGCATTACTCGATATTTTAAAGATTGGAACTTCTGCCGGAGGGGCAAGAGCTAAAGCGGTAATAGCCTATAATCCGAAAACGAAGAAAGTTCTGAGCGGACAAACAAAGGTACCAAAGGGGTTTGAACATTGGCTGATTAAGTTTGACGGAATTGCTGATAAACAATTCGGGGCTTCCAACGGTTATGGGCGGGTAGAGATGGCTTATCATTTAATGGCGCTGGAGGCTGGTATAGAAATGACCGAATGCAGGTTGCTGGAAGAAAACGGAAGAGCGCATTTTATGACCAGGAGGTTTGACCGAACTACCGTAACGGGTAAATTACACGTGCAAAGCCTTTGCGCACTCCAGCATTATGATTTTAATGAAGTAGACTTATACAGCTACGAACAACTTTTTGAAACCATGCGAATTCTTGGTTTACCATATCCACAGGCGGAACAATTATACCGTAGAATGGTGTTTAATGTCATGGGGCGTAATTGTGATGATCATACGAAAAATTTTGCATTTATAATGGACAAAACCAGTGAGTGGAAGCTCTCTCCAGCATATGATATTTGTCATGCATACCGACCCGGAAGTGATTGGGTTAGCCAACATGCATTAAGTATTAATGGTAAAAGAAAAAATATTACAAAAACCGATTTGATTGGATTTGCAAAGCTAATGAATATAAAAAAAGCCGATAGTATCGTAAATCAAATTGCAGATGTAATTCGGAATTGGGGGATTTATGCGGAAAAAGCAAAAGTGGACCCGCCACTAAAAAAAGCAATAGAAAAAACATTGATCATTTTTTAATAATTGGATTTTTGTTTAGCCAACCTGGCTAATCGAACGTGACGCAGATCGAGATAAAAAAAAGAAAAAATTAACTGTTTTCAATTTCAATTGTTTAATGTATTCACTTTACAATTAAAAGCTCTGACATATAAAAATTTGTATGAATTCATTTTCAAAAAAGATAACAAATTGGTATCAACAAAACAAACGTGATCTCCCTTGGCGCAATACTAAAGAAGCTTATTTAATATGGCTTTCTGAGATCATTTTACAACAAACAAGGGTAGATCAGGGAATGGCTTACTACCTGAAATTTGCCAAAGAATTTCCAACAGTTAAGCATTTAGCCAAAGCGCAAAACGAAAAGGTAATGAAGTTATGGCAAGGCCTGGGTTATTACTCCCGTGCACGAAATTTGCATACTACCGCTAAAATTATTACTGATAACTATAAAGGTAAATTTCCGGATCAATACAATGATATTCTTTTATTGAAAGGTGTTGGAGAATACACGGCTGCCGCTATTGCATCCTTTGCATTTAATAAGCCACACGCTGTAGTTGATGGCAATGTATATCGCGTATTGTCGCGTATATTTGGTGTTGAAACGCCAATTGATAGTTCACAAGGAAAAAAAGAATTTTATTCTTTAGCGAATGAATTAATTGATAAAAAAAATCCGGCAACACATAATCAGGCTATTATGGAGTTTGGTGCGATCCAATGTAAACCTGTTTCTCCTGATTGCTCCATTTGCCCTTTAAATACATTGTGTTTCGCTTATTCTAAGAAACGTGTTTCAGAATTTCCGGTTAAAGAAAAGAAAACAAAAGTCCGAAATCGGTATTTTAATTATATCGTATTGAATTATAAAACAAGCACTGCAATTAATAAGCGGACCGAAAAAGATATCTGGACCAACCTGTATGATTTCCCCCTGATTGAAACCAATAAAGAACTAAATGAAGAGCAGTTTTTAAGATCTCAGGAATGGAAAATTTTTATTGTCGATACTAAATACACAATTAAATCAGTATCTGCCAGTTATAAACATGTTTTGAGTCATCAGAAAATTTATGCACGTTTTTGGGAGATTGATTGTAAAAATCCGTTTGAAAAATTACTTTCCGAAACCTGTATTACAATAAAAAAACAGGATATTCACAAATATGCTGTCCCTCGGTTAATTGAGAATTATATTGAGAAAATAGAATAAAGGAATAATTTTTTGCTGCATAAATTTTCCTCATTTAGGATTTTAGCCAACGCAGTTTTTGAAATTTCAAAAACGCTTGAATATTCCCTTTTTTTTCGCTATTATTGTAATTGAATTCAGCTTTTCCTATGTCCAACAATCAAAACGTAACAGTATTTCTTTCTATTTGCTCCGAGGAGCAATCCGGGTTACGAAATGAACTTTCATCTGTTTTGCAGAGAGCAGGAATGACTGTCGTGGCTGATCAGAAGCATTTCACCACCGGTAATCTTCCTTCAATATCTGAACAACTGTCAAGTTCTAACTGTTCCATTCACATTCTTTTCCCTGAATACCAGCCTTTAACTGATACCGGTATTTCCGTTTCAAAATTTCAATTTCAGGAAGCTAAAAAATATCTTCTTCTGAATCCCGACTTCAAAATTTTTGTTTGGCAACCTCCTTCAACTGATCTTTTGAATATCGAATCTCTTCAAATGGATTTTATAAATGAAGTGAAAAATAATATTTCCAAGAGTATGGTGTATAGTAATGTAGTATCTGCAATTCAGCTTGCAGATGATATACGCTCTCTAATGGAGAAAAAAGAACTGGTTTCATTTGATTTAAATTCTACGGATATTTTTCTTATTTCCAACCAGCTGGACGAAATTGAAGCCAATGAAATTATAGATATGCTAAGTGATATTGTGCCCGTTGAGAAGCTAAATATTATCCAGGATAGTGATACTGATTATTCTGAACTGTGCAAACAGCAAATATCAAAAAGTAAATTAGCTGTAATTTATTTTAAAGAATCTGCAGATTGGGCATTGCCATTTGCACAGCAGGTTTGGAAAAAAATTGGCGGAGCCACTTCCCATACACCAATACTTTTAATAGGAGATATTGATCCGCATACCAATACCAATAAAAAATTCGCTGCTCCTAAAGTTATTTCACTTATTGTTGCAGGAGAGCTTATACCTCTTGAGATAAAGATACAGTATGATAAAGTTGTTTTAAAACCTGCTTCATAAAAAAATGCAGGAAGAAAAAATTTGCCCATATCCCGGTCTCAGGCCTTTCAACGAAGAAGAATCTATTTTTTTTCGTGGAAGAGAGGAACATATTGAAAAAATTACATCTCAACTTCAGGAGAAAAAATTTGTAATGCTTACCGGTGCTTCCGGTGATGGTAAATCTTCTATCGTATATGCCGGGGTAATACCTAATGCCCGTGCCGGATTTTTTAAAGCAAAATTCAATAACTGGTTAATTGCGGATTTCCGTCCGGAACGTTCTCCATTGAAAAATATGGCAATTACTCTGGCAGAAAAATTAGGATATGCTGATATTGCCTATGTTGAAAAGGAATTAAGTTTTGGATTTTCCTCATTGATCAATTTATACAAAAACTCCCCTTTTTATCTGGATTACAATGGTCAGGTTTGGAATAATGCTGATGAAACAGAACGAAAAAAATTAAAAAGAAAAGCGGCTAATCTTTTTATTCTTGTTGACCAATTCGAAGAGTTTTTTACCAATTCAGAAAATTACAATAACGGTAAAGCATCAGTAAATGCTCAAGCCGTTATTAATCTGTTGCTCGAAACAGCTAAAATTGCGCTGGCGGAAGATCTTCCAATATACATCATATGTACCATGCGTTCGGATTATGTGGGGCAATGTGCGGTATTTAGAGGTTTGCCCGAATATATTGGCTTTAGCCAGTTTTTTGTTCCCCGACTTAAAAGAAAAGAGGTTCATCAGGTAATTGAAGAACCTGCCACCCTCAGCGGAAATAGAATTTCCAACCGCTTGATTGAAACATTGATAAACGAATGTGATGGCCTTGATCAGCTTCCAATTTTGCAGCATGCTTTGAATAGTATCTGGAAATGCCATGTACAAGATGGGGCAGAGGAAATGGATATTATTCATTATGCAAAAGTTGGAGGTATTGATGCAAAATTGATTCCCGAGGATCAAAAGGCCATGTTTTCTTCCTGGTATAATGATCAACCTGAATTCAAACAAAAGTTTTTAGAAGGAGGCTCTCTTGCCAATGTGCTTAATGCACATGCCCGTGAGCTTTTTGAATCATCTGTTGATTATTGCCGCCAACATATTGGTAGAGATGGTTCAACTTCGCTCACCACAAGCATTTCAAGAGAGGATGCTCAAAGAATTTTAAAAAAGATTTTTACTTGCCTTACCAAAATAAATGATAGTCGTGCTGTAAGAAACCGCGCAACAATACTGGAAATAAAACAAATAATCGGAGAAAAAGTTGATAATAAACTTATCGAAGGATTAGTTAATATATTTCGGGAACCCGGCAATACATTACTGAAACCATATATAGTGTCATCCTCCAACGGTTCAAATGAGTTACACGATGAGGATATTCTCGATATTACTCACGAATCATTAATTAGAAACTGGACTGAACTTGCTGAATGGACTAAACAAGATCATGAAAATGTTTCAGTAATAAATGACTTAAAAAAACAAGTGGAAAGGTGGGAAGAGCAAGATCGCTCAAAAGACTATTTACTTACAATAGGTTCATTAACATATTTCAAAAATTGGTATAAAACTTTAAATCCCAATCCTTACTTAATTGCTAAATACGATACAAGTAATTTATCCCCGACCCAAAAATTAGAAGAAGCTGCACAATTTATCCGTCCTGCAAAAGATTTTATTAAGATTAGTGAGAGAACCATAAAACGAAAACGAAGGGCTGCACTCGTAATTGCATCAGTTATAGGTTTGATTTTAATTGGATTTACTTCTTTTGCATTTAAGGAACGAAATAAAGCTCTCAATCAGCAAGAAATAGCTAATCAGAAAACAGAAGAGGCAAAAATAGCGGAGTGTAATGCCGTGAATGCAAAAAAAGTCGCATTAATTGCTAAAGAAGATGCTTTAATTAAGCAAAAGTTTGCAATGGAAGCAAAAAAGCAAGCAGAATCATCAAAGCAGGAGGCCATTAAGGCAAAAGGAATTGCCGAAAATGCTGAAAAAGATGCCCGTCAAAATTTCATACAAGCAAAACAAAATGCTGATATTGCAAAAAAAGAAACCGAACGGGCTACCTTGGCGCTTACTGAGTCTGAAAAGGCTAAACAGGAAGCAATTATTTCAAAAAACAAGGCTGAAAAGGCTGAAAAAGAAGCTTCCAGAATCAGTAATATATCATTAGCTCAAAGCATTGCATTAAAATCTGTATTATTCTCCAATGATCCTCAGCACCAAACTTTATTAGCATTTCAGGCTTATAAATTTACATTAGATAACGGAGGAGAAGGGCAAGACCCTGTTATTTATAGTGCTGTGCGGAGTGCTTATAATAATCTAAACAAGCAGGGTGCTGCTCCTAAGATCTTCCCATCATTAGAACAACGAACAATGTTATTGTTAGATAATAATATTTTGTTATCAGCTGATAAAGGAGGGAATATTTATAAATGGGAACTCAAATCGGAAAAACAAATAGAACAAGGCAAATTAAATTATCCAAGTCCATTTGAAATTATAACATTTACCGATTGGCCCAATATTATAATGAGCGGACATGAAAATGGTACTGTTTGTATTTGGGATATTACCGATTTTAAAAAACCTGTTCTTATTAAAGAATTAGTTAAAAGCCACAAAGGACCTTTACGTGTTATAGCATTTAATGGCCCTAAAGGGATGTTTGCCAGTTCAGGGAAAGATAGCACAATTATGGTTTGGAAATATTCAGCAGATGGAACAGAGTTGTTGAAAAAAATAAAAACAAATTCTTCCATACAAGATCTGGTTGTTTTGCCTGAAGGGAAAGAACTTGCAGTTTCATTAGCCAATGGCGATTTATTAGCTGTTGATATTGCTTCTGAAAAAATAAACCTTGTATTTAAAAGTGAAAAGGCTAAGCCTGTTCAACTGAAATTTAATAGCAGAAAAAGTATTTTGGCTGTCGGCTATTCTGATGGGAAAATAAGACTTTATGATACTGAAAAAGTGTTACGCGCTGAAAATTTAATTTCTACAATTTCAGAAAACAATACAAGCGTTGAGAAAATCACATTTAATAGTTCCAGCAATATGCTTGCTGCCGCATTTGCCGACAAATCAATAAAAATATTTAACTTAGCAAAAAAAGTGCAGAAACCCTTGGAGATAAAGGACATAAAGTCAAAAACCCGTTATCTCTTATTCGATAATGAAGGCAAATTATATGTATGTGGGGCCGATCATTTTATAAGGAAAATTGAACCTTCAACGGAAAAACTATCATCTTCTTTTTGTGAGCTGTTAAAAAGGAATCTGACTGAAACTGAATGGACCCAAAATATTAGTGAAACCATTCCTTACGAGAAAACCTGTAAAAATAAATAATGAAAAATTGGATTTATATAATCGGATTAATTTTATGCGGCCAAAAAATGGTAGCTCAAAATCCTTGCGATAATATTATTGAAGAGGCCACAGACCTTTATAATTCAGGGCGTTACGAGGACTGTATTAACATGCTTCAAAACGGATTAAATACTTGTTCTTTATCCAAAAATAAAAAAGAAAATGCCTATGTTTTGCTTATCAATTCAAACTTAGAAAAAGACAGTTTGCCAGCGGTTGATAAAAACTTCAGGCTCTTATTGAAAAACAATCCTTCCTTTAAAATTAAAGAGTATACAGGCCTTGATGATTTTTCAAGGAAATTTAATAATTATTATGTTTACCCAAAGCTATCCTTTGGTATAAGGCCTCATTACACCATTCCGAAAGTATTGGTAACACGTTCTTACCAGGTAATGCCGGGTATAATAAACGACAGCGAATTTGAAACTAAAAAATTTTTTAACACTAATTTCCTTTTGGAATACAGGGCAATCGAAAAAATTTCCTTTTTTGCAGATGCAGGTTATTTTTCCATAAACTTTAATAGGGATTTAGAATTAAAAGATAGTCTCTGGAAGATGACCAGTACCGAAGAATTAAGATATTTCCAATTAGATTTTGGTAATAAATTTTATTTTTTAAAATCACAAAAAAAATTAAATTTTTATTTGATGGGCGGATTCAGTAATCTTTATCTAAAGAAAGGCACATTGAATATTGAACAAGAAAGAAAGATTGTAAATAATCTTTATGGTAATGTTGATACTTATGAGGAAGATTACGAGAAAAATTTTTCTTCGAAAATTTTACGCAATTCTTACGTTGTTTCCATTCTTGCCGGGGGGGGCGCTACATATAGGATTAATAACTTTGGTGTAGGTTTTGATTTAAGAGCGTACATTTCTGTTAATACCCTGAATGATAGAACCTATCGTTTTAAAGCAGATCGTTTGATAAAAGAATACAGTTATATTGATAGTGATACCAGGTTGGCAAAATTTGATTTTTCGCTTGTTTTTACTTATTTAATTTATAAAGTCAAAAAAAAGCCAACTAAAGATTAAGGATAATTTTTTCAATTTGTTTTCCACTGACATAACTCCAAAAAGCATATAATAATTAAATATAATTATAACAAAATGCGATTTTTAAATTCAAAATTAGTCCGAAGTATATCTTTTATAATTTTGTTTGTAGGGTTTTATTCTTGCATTAAAGACCCTACAGTCAAGATTGTTGAAATAAAAGGCCCTGCGGGTGTCTGTTATGGTGAACTTGATGTGGAATACTCCGTGGAAGCCAATTCGGATGCGGATTATACTTTATGGACAGTTCCTGAGCAAGCTCAAATCACTTCGGGCCAGGGTACGAGTAAAATCAAGGTTAATTTCGGAAGAAAAGCAGGTAAAATTGGTGTTACTTATTACAAGGATGGCGAAGCGATAAGTAATCAATTTTTCATGGAAGTGAAATTTGGCGCTTTAAATCAGTGGTGTGGAGAATTAAATTTTGGTGGGGGTATCAGAACAGCTGGTGTTGGTTTTTGTATTGGTAACAAAGGATATGTTGGAACTGGTGTAGGATATTTCTCCGGAGTGGTGGTTTATTATGAAGATTTTTGGGAATTCGATCCAGAATTAAGCACATGGACACAAAAAGCAGATTTAGGTGGAAATGCTGCCAACATGAATTTGGGGCTTCAAAGAATAAATGCTGTGGGCTTTTCCATTGGAAATAAAGGATATATTGGAACGGGGCACAAATCAGCAGGATTCACTCCTGATCAGTTTCTCAAGGATTTTTGGGAATACACACCTGTTTCAAATTCATGGTTGAGAAAGGCTGATTGTAGCGATACTACCCGGCATTATGCCGTAGGCTTTTCTATTGGAAATAAAGGATATGTTGGCACAGGACAGCCTGCAAGCAGTGGCTTACAAGCTGATTTTTGGGAATATGATCCTTCGACCGATGTTTGGACAAGAAAGGCAGATATTGTTCCACGCCATAGTGGTGTGGGTTTTTCAAATGAAAATAAAGGGTATTTTGGAACCGGCCTTGGTATAAATGGTGTAAAGCATAATGATTTTTATGAATTTGACCCTTCTGATGCAAGTCTTGGACTGGATGAAAATGGAAACCCTCTTGGTAAATGGACCATAAAAGGAAATATTCCGATCCTTCCACGTTATGGCTCAGTCGGATTTTCAATTGGCAAAAAAGGGTATATAGGTACAGGATTTGATGGGCTAATTTATTTTAATGATTTTTATGAATATGACCCTTTTCTTGATCAATGGGATACCCTACCGGAGTTGGATGGTGGAAAACGCGAATTTGCTGTTGGGTTTTCAATTGAGAATAAAGGATTTGTAGGAACGGGTGATTGGTATAATAATGCTTTGCTTACTTATCAAGATTTTTGGGTGTTTACAAAATAGAAAGCAATTAATTTTTAATCTAGTTTAGGTATTGAGGCTTAAAAAAAAATACATGAAAAGATCAATATTTACATTTTTTATAATATTTTCCTGGATTTCAATAATTAAAGCTCAACCCAATGGCGGATTTGAAGATTGGACCACAGAATTTTCATATGAAAATCCCGATCATTGGCAAACATTTAATTTTCTTTCACAATTGTCTCCTCCTAACCCTATTTCTGCTTTTAAGGCCATTGGCATAGATAAACATTCAGGAAATTACGCATTAAAAATAAAAACGGTTTTCCTTAATAACAAGCCATCTCAGATTAAAACAGGTGATTCTGCAGGTGCGGTATTTACCGGGAAGATAAATTATTCTCCACCTTCAAGGACATACGGTTTTCCTTATACTGGCCGGCCGGAAAATTTGGAATTCTGGTTTAAATATTTACCCGTTGGTGGTGATGCCGCAGGAGCAGGTATTATGCTTTTAAAATGGAATGGATCTAGCCATGATACGATTGCAACCGGCTCGGTTGTGCTTTTAGCAACTTCAGCATATACCCTCTCCCAAGCTCCTCTTCAATATAATTCAATAGGGCTCCCTGATACTGCGATAATTATTTTCACAGCCAGTAATGATTCTGTTTTAGCTAGGGTGGGCAGCACCCTGTTTGTTGATGATGTTCAATTTACCGGATGGGTGGGTATGGATGAACAAAAATTAAATTCGGACAAAGTGAAAATATTTCCAAATCCGGCCATTGACAATGTTACAATCCTTGTTGAGGTAAAAGATGCTGAAAATGTTAGAGTTTTTGACTCTTCAGGCAAATTAGCCGGTATTTACAAAATTCATAATTACTCAACAAATGTGAATACCACATTATTCGCAACAGGCATCTATTGCTGTGAAATTCGTGATAAAAAAGACAAAGTAATTACAACTGGAAAATTTAATGTATTTAAGTAAACATATTCTCTTTAGTTAATTAGTTTGTTTTGCTAAATGGCTACCTTCGCAAAATTTTAATTTATCAACTTCTTATTATGTTGATATAAAAAAGTAGAAAAAGACATATACTTTTTATTATACAATTATACTAATGGTAAATACCTCCATTTTAATTCTGTTTTTTTTAACAATCATTCTTGTTTCTCTATTTTGCATTTATTATTTCCTAAAACGTTCTTTTATTAAAAAAAGCGCGGTTCTTGAAGTAAAAAAATCAGAACTCGAAAATTCTTTCAATGAATTAAACGCTGCAACCCTTTCTCAATCAGAGGAAAAAGAAAAATTCGAAATTGAAAAAAAGAAAACGCAGGAAAAAAACAAGAAAATATGGCAAATGAGTGAAACTGTTTACATCGAAAAAAAGAAGGTAGATGAACAGCTTCAGTTATTACAGACCGAAAAAGAAAAATTAGAAGAAGAAAAGAAAAAAGTAGATGAAAAAGTCAAAAAATTGTGGAGTCAGAGTATGGCAATTCATGCGGAAAAAGAAAAGATCAATGAAATAAAAGTTGAAATTGAATTACAACACCGAGAAGTAATAGACAGTGTTAATTACGCTAAGCGAATACAGGAAGCCATTTTGCCTTCCCTTAATGAAATTTCAGTTTGTTTTCCTCATTCCTTTGTTCTGTTTAAGCCCAAAAATATTGTAAGTGGAGATTTTTATTGGTTCTCTCAAATAAATGAAAAAATAATCATAGCATCAATAGATTGTACCGGACACGGTGTTCCTGGCGCTTTTATGAGTGTTATCGGAAGTACACTTCTTAATCAAATTGTTAATGAAAAAGGAATTACCGACCCGGCAGAAATATTGGATCTATTGGATAAAGGCGTAAATCATTCTTTGCATCAAACACAAACAGGATCCCAATCCCGTGATGGAATGGACGCAGCTATTTGTTGCTTTGAATTCACATCGCGTGTTGGAAGAGAAAAACGCGTAATGAGTGAAGCAGAAGGAGACTTGAAGTTACATTTTGCCGGTGCCAACCGGCCACTTTATTATATAAAAAATAATATTCTGGAAGAAACAAAAGCGGATAAATTCTCAATTGGCGGGCTCGATTACAACAATCAAAAAAAATTTACCACACATACTTTTCTTCTTAAAAAAAATGATTCTCTGTATATATCTACCGATGGTTTTGCGGATCAGTTTGGGCAAAACAATAAAAAACTTAAAACCAAGAAGTTCAAAGAAATACTACTTTCCATTCAAGACAAATCAATGCAGGAACAAAAAAACTTCCTCGACACTTTTATTGAAAACTGGCGAGAGAATCTGGAACAGACTGATGATATACAAATGATTGGGATCCGGGTTTAGGAAATTCGAAATAATCCAACGGTTTTAAATTAAAAAAAGGTTTCAATTCATTGTTTGTTATAAACAATGAACTTGAAACCTTTTTTTTATATTGGATGCTAATTTGAAGTAGAAAACTTCAGGGATTTATAACATGGTTACAAATTAACATAAAACAAGGGCTTATCTCCAATATATTGGCCTGTTTCATCCAGCTTCTTAAAAAGAAGATCAATCCGGGTAACTTGCTTTTCTAATTTAAAGTTTTCTTTATCAAACATCCATTTTTCTCGCATACGTATCATCGAAAGATCATTTGCATTTATTTTTTTCATCTCCGCGTTTTCCGAAGTAACAATATTGTTTTTCTCTACCATTGCTTTTACCTCATCAATAGTGAATACTGAATCCGTAAAAAGATTGTATGCTTGTTTTTTACCACTGAGAACAGCATCAACAAGAGTGTTGAATATTTTGTTCTTATCCATGTTTTTATTTACAGAATTCCAATAGTCTTCTTCCCAGCTTTCAGGCTTTATCAAAATTGTTTTCGACTCCACTAACTCAGCCCATACCTCTTTTGTTGAATCGGTAGATTCGATCACTTTGTTTTCGACAGTTTTACTTTCTTGTGTACATTGTGTAAAAAGGCATACAAGAGAAATGGCAAAGAAAGAAAAAATTATTTTTTTCATTTTATAGAGTTTATGTTATCCGGCAAATATAACAAGAATTGGCAAAAAGTTAATAGTTATAATTTTTTTTTAAAACAGTTGACTATTAAATTTCATTTCGTTATTATTGTATATAAAATAGAAGGTCTCAATCGCTCCAAATCCACCCTTCATCAAAAGATGAGTTTTCGACAGTGAAAAGTCAGGGTAACAAATTTGATTTAAACTAAGAATGTCAGACGAAAAAATATGTCCTTATCCCGGTCTTCGTCCTTTTAACGAGGAAGAGTCCATTTTTTTTAAAGGGCGCGAAGAGCATATTGACAAAATAATTTCCCAATTACAAGAGAAAAAATTTTTGATGGTTACCGGTGCTTCTGGTGATGGGAAATCCTCGCTTATTTATGCCGGATTGATTCCACGTTCCAGGGCAGGTTTTTTTAAGGCTCGCTTTAATAATTGGATAATCGCAGATTTCAGACCAGAGAGAGCTCCTTTATCAAATTTGGCGATTTCACTTAATCATCATTTGGATTTTTCTGATGTCGATAAATTAGAGGAAGACCTTAGCTATGGCTTTTCTTCCTTGGTTAAAATTTATAAAGAATCGAAACACTATTTAGATCAGAGTTCAGATAGTTTTATTAATGCTGATAGTGATACCAAACAAAATTTAATAAATCAAAGTTCAAACCTGTTGATTTTAATTGATCAATTTGAAGAGCTTTTCACAAACGCTGAAAATTTTAATAAGGGAAAACCTTCTCTTCAGGCTATTACACTTCTCAATCTGATCATTGAAACCACAAAAATAGCAGAAAAAGAAAACCTTCCTATTTACATTGTGTGCACCATGCGTTCCGATTATATTGGTGATTGCGCTGCCTTTAAAGGTCTTCCCGAACATATTGTCTACAGTCAGTTTTTTGTGCCAAGGTTAAAAAGACAGGAAATACATCGTGCAATCCTGGAACCTGCCAATTTATCCGGAAATAAAATTAACAATCGTTTAATTGAAAGATTAATAAATGAACTTGGTGATGGCCTGGATCAACTCCCCATTTTGCAACACGCCCTCAATCGTATTTGGAAAGCTCACATCGATGATGGTGCAGCAGAAATGGATATTATTCATTATGCTAAAGTTGGGGGCATTGATGGAGGTCTGCTTCCTGATGATCAAAAAGCACTGTTTATTGATTGGTATAATAATCAGCCTTTATTTAAATTAAAGATTCTTGAAGGAGCATCTTTAACCAATGTGTTAAATGCCCATGCACGTGAGCTCTTTGAAACAGCTGTTGATTATTGCCGCAATCATATTAAAGAAGAAATTTCAAAGGAATATGCCCATGAAATTTTACGAAAGATATTTACCTGTCTCACTAAAATAAACGATGGTCGTGCGGTAAGAAACCGAGCCTCTGTATTAGAAATAAAACAGATTATTGGAAATACTATTGATGTTAAATTAATTGAGGGCTTAGTAAATTTATACAGGGAACCCGGCAACACTTTGCTTAAACCATTTATTGGTAAGGATAAAAACGATTCTTTTTTAAATGACAATGATATTCTTGATATCACGCACGAGTCTTTAATAAGGAACTGGACTGAGCTTACCGAATGGACAAAACAGGATCAGGAAAATGTGCTTGTACTGAATGATTTTAAAAAGCAAGTAGAAAGGTGGGAGCAACAAAACCGTTCAAAGGATTATTTGCTTACCATCGGCTCATTGAGTTATTTCAAGAATTGGAATGAAAGCGTTACCCCTAATCCATATTTGATCGCCAAGTACGATTCAAGTAATTTAGCTCCCAAACAAAAAGTTGAAGAAGCTACACTACTTATTTCTTCGGCAAATGACTACCTGCAAATAAGTGAAGCAACAATTAAGCGTAAACGAAAAGCGGTAATGATAATTACTTCCATTATAGTTTTGGTTCTCTTAGGATTTACTTCATGGGCATTCATAGAACGGAATAAAGCGGTAAATCAGCAGGGGATAGCAAATCAAAAGACCTTGGAGGCAAAGACATCTGAAAAATTTGCACTTAATTCTGAGAAAAATGCCTTGAAAGCCAAAAATGACGCCATTTTTCTAAAGGTAAAGGCTGAAATGAGTGAAAAGTTTGCATTGAAAGCAAAACAGCAAGCCGAGCTTTCTAAACAGGAAGCACTTTCTGCAAAGGGGGTAGCGGAAATTGAAAAACAAAACGCTCAACAACAAACAGATGTTGCAAAAAGAGAAAAAAATAATGCTGAACAAGAAAAAGCAAAATCCGAACAGGAAAAAATAAAAGCAGAAAAAGCCGAATTAAAATCCCGCAAACTCAAGCTACTTTCTATTGCACAGAATTTGGCCTTAAAATCATCTCTTTATAAAAATAATAAAAATCTGATGGGTCAGCTTGCTGTGCAAGCATTTTTGTTTAATAAAAACAATGGTGGTTCATCCGAAGATCCTGTAATTTACGAAGGCGTGCGGAATGCATATTCTGTTTTGGATAGTGGTAAGCACAACACCATTCAAGGTCCCGAAATGGATATAAGAGCAATGGCAGAAGTTCAGAATAATTTGATTTCAGTTGGCGTGGATGGTAAAATATATA
Source organism: Bacteroidia bacterium (assembly GCA_030654175.1). Taxonomy (GTDB): domain Bacteria; phylum Bacteroidota; class Bacteroidia; order 2-12-FULL-35-15; family 2-12-FULL-35-15; genus 2-12-FULL-35-15. The sequence goes on along the minus strand of JAURXZ010000030.1, from coordinate 393,914 downwards.
TCATTGATCATAACAAGGGAACCAGTAAATTTCTTTCTGAGATCAAATACATAAGCCCGATAAATTGTTTGTCTTTCAGTCCATCCGGAAATTACCTTGCAACAGGCCATGATAATTTTGCTGTTTGTATTTGGAAAGTTAAAGATATATTGGGAAATAAGGATGCTAAAATGATCAGTTTTAAAGAATTGAAAGCCCATAAGGGCGCAGTCAGAACAATTACATTCAGTTCTGATGACAATCATTTGGCCACGGCAGGGAAGGACAGTGCAATTGTTTTTTGGGATATCAAAGAACAACAACCTGTTGTGGAAAAAGCAGTTAAAGCATCCGCTGCTATCAAATCTTTGGTTTACTTAAATAGCGGGGGTGAATTGGTATCCGCGCAGGAAGACGGGAAAATTGTAATTTGGGATATTAAAAAAGGAGAGGGAGATGTTTTGTTCAGAAACAAAACTTTCAAACCTTTATGCATGGCATTGAATAACTCCAAAAACAACCTGATTGTAGGATTCTCTGATGGGACGCTGATGTCATTTGATTTGAATTATACACAGTTAGATAAAATGAAACACTGGGAATTCAAAGCTCATTCAGCAGCAGTTGAATATGTTAAATTCAACAGTGATTTTACTATGGTAGCTTCCGCGGCATCAGATAAATCAATCAAATTTTATAATTTTCAATCCTACTTCGAAAATTATAATTCAATAGGTAGTTCTACCGAATTGAAAAATTACGGATCCAAAGTAAAAAGCATTATATTTACTTCTGATAATATAATTATTACCGGATGTGCTGACAAAACCATTAGAGTTTTGGAAATATCAAGCGAAAAATTTGTAAACAAAATTTGTTCCTTATTAAAAGTGAACATGTCCGAATCCGATTGGAAATTAATAGTTGGAGAGGATATCCCTTACGAAAAAACATGTAAAAGTTTATAGTTAGAGCGATCAGATTAATTACTTTACAATTACACAATGAATCGTGTTTTTATTTTATTCTTATTTTTCTTCTTGCAGGTTGGCCTAAAAATGAAGGCTCAAACTAACTGTGACCAAAATTTAAAACAGGCCGAAGAATTATATAATAATGGTGATTACGACAATTGTATTAAACTCCTTGAAAAATCGCTTAAAGAGTGTAATTTTTCCAAAAAAAAGAAGGAAAATGCTTTGGAATTGCTTGCAAAATCATCCCTTGATCAGGATAATATGCTTCAAGCCGAAACCTATGTGCGAAGTTTGTTAAAGAATAATCCGTATTATGAATTGAAGGAAACCTCTACTCATGAAGATTTTGATCTTTTGGTGAAAAAGTTTGATGTCCTTCCGTTGTTTTCAATTGGTCTTCGAAATGCAGGTGTGCAGCCGAAATTAGAAATTTCCAAAACATATTCCATTCTTGAAAATGTTGATTATAATGCCCCTTACAAAACAAATAAAACAATTCTTTTGTATTACGGATATGTTGAATATGAATTCAGAAAAAACATTTCTATTAACGTAGACATCGTTAATTTCAGTATTCAATACAATAGAAATTTTTCGAAAAACCTGGACTGGACAATGCTTTATAATGAAAAATTATCATTTATTGAAGTTCCTTTATATGTGAAAAAATATTTTCTTTTAGGGAAAAATGTTGTGCCTTATGCGTCTCTTGGTGCCGGGTATTTAAGAATAAGGGAGGCCAAGGCAACTTCCCAGATTGCTTATACCAATGAAGCTCTTTTTACTGAAGAAGTAGTAAATTATTCATCTACAGGGAACATTGATGTTCTTAGCATGAGAAATAAAAATAATTTTGAATGGCTCGCTGGGGCCGGTATTGGTTTTAAATTTAAGAACCTCGGGATATTTATAGATGCAAGGTATTGTGGTGGGTTGAATAGCTTAACAAATCCTTCAAAGCGCTTTGATAGTGCAGCTCTTACAAATAATTATTTTTATATTGATAACTCAATAAAATTAAATAAATATGAGCTGGGGATCTCTATTTCTTATACGATAAAAAATTTAATCAGAAAGGTCAGATAATGCTGAAAAGTAATCCAGATTATTCACTACAACACCAAAGAGAAGGGGAGGAAAACCTGATCCAAAGGCCAAACATTTGGCATTTCGGAATGCAACCTTTCTTACTTGGTTTTTTTAGGAATAGCTTTTTCTTTATTTTTTTTATTGCTTTTTTTATTTCCTGCAAAAAAGAAAAATCTCCTTCCACTCCGGGAGTTATCACCGGACGCAAGAATCTATGCCCGGGAGAAACAGGAGTTATCTTTTCCATAGATCCTGTAGAAATTTCTACTTATTATTTATGGACAGTTCCGGACGATGCCCAAATAACTTCAGGACAAGGAACTACTTCCATTATAGTAACTTTCGGTAAAAAGTCGGGTTCAATATGTGTTAGATCCAATAGTAATAAAGAAGTTAGCGAGGCTTCTTGCGTGGAAGTTGCGCAGGGCGGGGTTTCAGATACCTGGTGCAGGCAAATGGATTTTAATGCAGGAGCAAGAACAGAGGGGGTAGGTTTTTCCATTGGAAACAAAGGGTATGTAGGAACCGGTGTAGATGCAATTGCTGGTCAGCACCGTGATTTTTGGGAGTTTGATCCTGAATTAAATGAGTGGACACAAAAGGCCGATTTCGGTGGAGTTGCAAGATTTGATGCTGTTGGCTTTTCGATAGGGAACAAGGGGTATATTGGAACAGGGTATATCGGAACGGCTTATCTTAAAGATTTCTGGGAATACGATCCACTTTCAAATGTGTGGCTACAAAAGGCCGATTGTGGAGATACACCCCGTGGGTTTGCTTTCAGTTTTTCAATTGGGAACAAAGGATACGTTGGGTCAGGAAGTGACGATTTTTTCTCTACCCGTACCGATTTTTTAGAATATGATCCTGACTTAAACCAATGGACTCAAAAAGCCGCTGTTGTGCCTCGAAATGTCGGTGCTGGGTTCTCAATTGGAAATAAAGGATATCTTGCATGTGGCACAGATGGAAGCTCCAGCTTCAATGATTTTTGGGAATTCGATCCAACCGATACAAGTGATGGATTTGATATAAACAATGATCCGATAGGAAAATGGAATCAAAAAGCTTCTTTTCCGGGCGCACAACGGTATGGTTCAGTCGGTTTTTCAATCGGCAATAAAGGGTATGTTGGTACAGGGTATGATGGAAACTTAAATTATAATGATTTTTTTGAATTTGATCCACTTTCAAATACCTGGGTTCAGAGGGCCGATTTCGCTGGGGAAGTTCGTGGATATGGTGTAGGTTTTTCAATTGGAGGGAATGGTTATATTGGAATAGGAAATAATGCAGATGGTGCCCTTGGTAATTTTTGGGTATACGGTCAATAAAACACACACATTTGGTAAAAAAATATTGAATTATCTTAATTTACGATAGCTATTGGAATAAATATCCTAAATAAAAAATCCGTTTAAAAAAACGAAACATGAAAAAATTAATGATCATATCCGTGATTTTGATTTTTGCCCCAACATTTCAGGGGAAAGCCCAACCCAATGGTGGTTTTGAAAACTGGAGTACTATTTACACCCTGCAGGAGCCTGACAATTGGCAAACCCTTAATTTTATCTCCCTTACCGCCCCTAATCCTCTTTCTGCTTTTAAAGCTACTGGTATTGATAAACATTCTGGTAATTATGCATTAAAGCTTAAAACAGTCTATTTTAGTAATAATCCACTCCCAGATGTCGTTGGTGATACTACTGGAGGTGTTTTTACTGGAAAAGTTACCCTTTCTCCGTTTGCATATAAATATGGTTTTCCGTATACAGGACGTCCTGAAAAACTGGAATTCTGGTCTAAATATTATCCTGTTGGTAATGACACGGCAGGAGCAATTGTAATACTAAAAAAATGGAATGGTACTCATAGTGATACCATTGCCATTGGGGGAACAAATATAAATGCAACAGCTGGCTACTCTACTTTTCAGACAGATCTTATTTATTACTCCAATGAACTTCCAGATTCTGCATTTATCGGTTTTTCAGCAAGTAAAGTACCTCAGATAGCCAGAGTAAACAGCACCTTGTATATTGACGATGTTACGTTTTTAGGCTGGGTGGGTGTTAAGGAATATGACAATAATGCAGAATTAATAAAAATATTTCCAAATCCGGCAAGTGATAATGTGAACATATTTTCTTCAATCGAAGCATCCGATAACATACAAGTGAGTGATATAACGGGAAAAATAACGGGAAGATATAAAATCAGGAATTGCGAAGTGAATATAAATACGGGAGCATTTGCAGAGGGTATTTATATATATGAAATACGAAATGATGAGGGGCGAATGCTTTGTAAAGGTAAATTTAATGTGGTGAGGTAAAAAACACTACCTTAGAGTTTGGAATAAATTTATTCCTGTTGAAATAAAATATAGGAATTAAATAAATAATGAAAAAGTTAATATTCATATTCGGAATTTTTGCTTTCACAATTTTTGGTGGTAAGTCTCAACCCAATGGTGGTTTTGAAAACTGGAGTACTATATTGAATAGTCAGTCTCCTGACGGTTGGCAAACGCTCAACTTCCTTGGGTTTTTCACACCTCCAAATCCTACATCCTCTTTTAAAGTATCGGGGGTGGATAAGCATTCGGGGAATTATGCTTTAAAAATAAAAACCATTTTTGTCAATAATAACCCTGCTCCGGGTGGGATTGATGACACAGTTGGTTTAGTTTTTACAGGAAAAATAAATCTTTCTCCACCTTCATATAAATACGGTTTTCCTTATGTTGGCAGACCTGAAAAACTGGAATTTTGGTCCAAATACATACCTGTTGGTAATGATACCGGTGGGGTGCGTATTTTTTTGCGGAAATGGAACGGTACAGGCAATGATACTATCGGATTTGGCGAAATGGTCATAACCACTACCATTGCGTATTCATTGTTTAAGGTTGATCTTACATACATTTCATCAGAGATACCTGATTCGGCATCTATCGTTTTTGGTTCCAGCGAAGATGCTGATAATGCAAGAGTTGGAAGTGCACTTTATGTTGATGATGTCGCATTCACAGGCTGGGTGGGGATTAATCAATATGATCTTTATGCCAACAAAGTTCAGCTATTCCCAAATCCTGCAAAAGATGAGCTCAATATTTTTGCCGAGATTGATAATGCTAGTGATGTGAAAGTAATCGATGCTTTAGGCAAATTTATTGGTATTTATAAAATCCAAAACAATAAGGTATTGATAAACACAAGTATGTTTACTTCAGGAATTTATTTTTATGATATATGCGATAAAAACGACAAAACGCTTACTAAAGGGAAATTTAACATAATCAGATAATTAATATTTTTTTAAAATTTAGTATTAAATCCTTACAAGCCCCCCTGTTAAATCGATCTTTTTTACACAAAAGATAATTAGATTAATAATAACAACATTTTTGCAGCGATTACGTATGCAGTATTTATTGATGTTATTCTTTCGATATTTACAATACTTTAAAAAATTTAAAAGATCAATAAAAAATTAAATTTCCAAATCACTTTTTTCAATTAGAACTGTTTGGATTTAAAAATTGACGATGAAAAAAATCATTATTTTTTTAATAGTATCAGCTTACGGTATTTTATACAGCACTGCCCAACCTAATGGAGGGTTTGAAAACTGGACTACCGAAGCTTCTTATGAAATTCCGAATGGATGGGCCACACTTAATTTCTTGTCGCTTTTATCTCCTCCAAATCCCCTTTCTGTTTTTAAAGCCATAGGTATTGATAAACATTCTGGAAATTACGCAATGAAAATAACAACGATTGATTTAGTTAATAATCCAAACCCTGACTTGATTGGAGATACTTCAGGTGGCGTTTTTACCGGGAGAATAGTGCTTTCTCCTTTTTCGTATATCTTTGGTTTTCCTTATTCTGGACGCCCCGAAAAATTAGAATTCTGGGCTAAATCTGCTCCAGTTGGCATCGATAGCGCTGAAGCTTTAGTAGTCTTGTTTAAAAATAACGGAATAAGCAGGGATACTATTGCGATTGGTCGAATTACAATTCCACATACAATAGAATATACAAAATTCCATATTGATCTTAGCTATTATTCAACTTCCATTTCTGATACAGCATCTATCGTTTTCGGTGCCAGTAAATATAAAGGTAAAGGAGAACCTGGTAGCGCATTATTTATAGATGATGTGGTATTTACTGGATGGGTAGGCATAGAAGAAAAAAATAGATACACCAATAAAGTGAAAATTTTTCCAAATCCGGCAAAGGATAATTTAACAATCACTACTGAAATTGAAGAAGCCCAAAATGTAAAAATTATTGATGTTTCAGGTAAAATGGTTGGTTGTTTCAAAATTCAAAATTTCATTGCAAGAATAAATACTTCTTTGTTTGCAGAAGGAATGTATTTCTGTGAAATTATTGATAAAAAAGAAAAAGTATTAACTAAGGGGAAATTTAATGTTGTTAAATAAACTTAATACAAGTAAAAAATGTTAATGAAATTTCACTTTTACAGACCAGTGCCATTCAAAGGCACATTGCGAGGGACGAAGGAGTTTCTCATTCATCATTGATCGAGATTGATCTGACTGAAAAAGTCTCCGTATTTACCTTCCAAATTGATTTTTAATTATTTTAATATATTTAAGTTAATATAAGGTCTGATAAATGTTTTCAATTATTTCAACAATATAATTTTGTAACTTCCTGAAGTTTTTTAAGGTAAAAGAAGATTAAAAAAATAAATTAGGATTTAAAAAGTCCATTGGAGTATATTTTATATGAAAAAAACGGTATCAACTTTAGTGGTTTTGTTTTCTTTAATTTTAACCACAATCGCTCAGCCCAATGGAGGTTTTGAAACCTGGACGCCTGAGTTCACTTTTGAAAGTCCCAACAACTGGCAAACGTTTAATTTTTTGTCAATTTTAAGTCCTCCTAATCCACTTTCTGCTTTTAAAGCGATAGGTATTGATAAACATTCAGGGAATTATGCTTTGAAATTAAAGTCGGTTTTCGTTAATAATAATCCTATGCCAGGTACTATTCCTGATACTTTTGGCTGCGCTTTTAAAGGGAAAATAGAACTTTCTCCTGTAACATTTAAAGCCGGTTTCCCTTATAACGGACGCCCCGAAAAGTTAGAGTTCTATTCTAAATATTCGCCTGTTGGTAATGATAGTGGTTTAGCACGTGTTACATTGCGAAAATGGAATGGAGCAATATATGATACTATCGGGAAAGGCGAACTAACAATTGCATCAACTTCAGAATATACTTTATTTCAACTCAATCTTAGCTATTCTTCAGTCGAACAACCGGACTCCGCCATCATTGCTTTTTTTTCAAGCAAAGACTCAACTACTGCGCGAGTTGGCTCCACGCTGTTTGTTGACGATGTGAGTTTTACAGGATGGGTGGGCACTGACGAACATGATAAAAATGTTGGGAACGTTAAAATATTCCCGAATCCCGCTAAGGACCATTTGACAATCACAACAGAAATTAAAGAAGCCGAAAATGTCAAAATAATTAACGTTGCAGGTAAGCAGGTCGGTAGCTTCAAAATTCAGAATTACAATGCAAGCATCAATACCAGTTCATTTGCTCAAGGAATTTATTTCTATGAAATAATTGACAAAAAAGAACAGATCCTTACTAAAGGGAAATTTACGGTGGTTAAATAAAAGAAATTTTAGATTTTTAGAAGCAAAAAAACAGCCATGAAAAAAACAGTAATCATATTTTGCTTTATAACTTTAAACTTTGCACTTTTAACTTTAAACTGTTTTTCTCAACCCAACGGTGGTTTTGAAAATTGGGTTACTGAATTTAATTATCAAACTCCTGATAATTGGCAAACTTTGAATTTCTTATCTATTTTTACCCCTCCTAATCCTATTTCTGCGTTTAAAGCAACCGGTATAGATAAACATTCCGGGAACTCTGCACTGAAGTTAAAAACGATATTCGTAAACAACAATCCAGTACCGGGAACAATAAATGATACTATTGGTTATGTTTTTACAGGAAAAATCAATATTTCTCCTCCTTCTCTGAAACTTGGAGTTTCTTATGTCGGGCGCCCCGAAAAATTGGAGTTCTGGGCTAAATACCTCCCTGTTGGCACGGACCTTGGAGCCGTAACTGTTATTTTGCAAAAATGGAATGGAGTAACTACTGATACTATTGCCCGTACTGACATTATAATTGATTCAACAATAATATATACTTTATTCCAATCCGATCTTGTTTATCAATCCTCAGAAGTGCCCGATACCCTTATTATCGGTTTCTCGCCCAGTTATAAAAAATCGATAGCTCGGGTAGGCAGCACATTGTATTTAGATGATGTAGCATTAACAGGTTGGGTAGGTATTGATGAGCAAAATATTTATTCTGATAAAGTAAAAGTCTTTCCAAATCCGGCATCAGATGAGATAAATATCAATGCAGCTATTGATGAAGCGGATAATATTCAAATAATAGATGTTTCGGGTAAGTTGATAGGCAACTATAAAATTCAAAATTACAGTGCGAATATAAATACCCTTTTATTTGCAGAAGGTATTTATTTTTATGAAATTCGTGATAATAAAAACAAACCTTTTACAAAAGGGAAATTCAATGTGGTTAAATAAAAAAATAGAGAGTTAGAGAATTTTGGAAATAGAGAATCATTAAATTATCAAATCAATACACAAATCTCTAAATCTCCCATTCAGCAAATCTAAAATTAGAAGGATGGATACAGCCAACATAAATAAAGTTTTTTTAAGTTTAAACAGATCTGAACAGAGTAAGAACCAAAAAAGGTTACTTCTAACGTTGCAGCGCGCTGGATTTTTGTTTTCTTCCTCACTTGAAGATTCGCTTGAATCAGACATTGAAAGTGGTAAGCAGCAAGAAAACGATCTGAAAAATGTTGAACTTGAAATGCAAAATTCATTCTGCTCGATCCATTTTATTGAAAAAACACAATTTGAATATTGTGATGGAATTTCTGTGAGTGAGCATCATTTTAATGAAGCCCGCAAAAAGATCGAAAAGGACGAAAGGTATAAAACGTTTATATGGATGCCCGGCAAGTTTGATGATTCTGATGCCGATAAAAGACAACTTGATTTTATTAACAGGTTGCAGCATCATTTATCAAACAATATGATTTTATCACGAGTGCCTTCAGCAATCCAGTTTGTAGAAGATGTTCGGCTTATTCTGGAGCAACAGGCAAAAAAAGTTTTTGATACAGAACCTGCGGATGTTTTTTTGATAGTTAATCAAACGGATGAGAAAGATGCTGATCGAATACAAATGATGCTTTCAGGTATTTTAAAATTAGTTAAACTGGTAATAGTTCAGAATTCAGATATTGACTATGAAGAATATGCTGCACAACAAATGGAGGTAAGCAAACTTTCGGTAATTTATTATAAGAATGCATCAGACTGGGCACTTCCCTTTGCACAGCAAATATGGAAAAAAGTTGGCGGGGCATCGGCAAAATCTCCTATACTTTTTATTAGTGATGCGGATGCCATTGGTGGTGAAACAAAAGGTTTTATAGCTCCCAAAGTTTCATGTTATAATCTTCCTTGCGAACTGATCCCTTTGGAGATCAAAGTGCATTTTGATTCTTTAAATGAAAAAAAATAAATTTTAATCAATTGGGAACAGCCAACTATTAACTGTACAATTCTACAATAGCAATTTAACAATAGAGCATCATCGATGCAATCATTTTTGTGATCAGTGTGATCATTTTTAACAAACACAGATTCGTAATTCATAGTATATGGAACAGCTTAGTCCCGAACAATTAATAATAGAAAAACAAAAACTTGATCTTTTAAAGCTGGAGCTTGAAGAAAAGAACAAGCAAATGTGGGCAATGTCTGAAACGGTGTATAAAGAAAAAAAGAAAATGGAGGAGCAATTAAAAGAGATCCTTCAGGAAAAATCAGCACTCGAAACTCAAAAAAAACAAAACGAAGAAAAGGTGAAAATGCTTTGGGAACAAAGCACAGCAATACATCATGAAAAAGATCGTATCGACAAATTAAAAACCCAGGTTGAATATCGTCATAAGGAAATAATAGACAGCGTGCATTACGCAAAAAAGATTCAACAAGCCATACTTCCTTCACAAGAATTAATTAACTCATTACTTCCTGATTCATTTATCTTTTTTAAACCCAAAAATATTGTAAGTGGCGATTTTTACTGGGCACATCAGGTTGACGAAAATCAGGTGCTATTTGCAGCAGTTGATTGCACCGGACATGGTGTTCCGGGCGCATTTATGAGTATTATGGGCTATCACCTGTTAGAAAGGGTGGTAATGGAATCTAAACTGATTGAGCCTGCTCTTATTTTAAATGAATTAAGTAAATCGGTTGTAAAGTCCCTAAAACAAACCAATGAATTGGGCTCCGTTAAAGATGGTATGGACATTGCCTTATGTAAGATAGATTTTAAAAATTATGAATTGGAATATGCAGGAGCACACAATTCATTCTATCTGATACGTAATGGAGTACTTACCGAAACAAAAGCCGACCGTAAATCTATTGGGATCTCACTATCAAAATCCGAACATTTTTTTAACCATAAAATGCAGTTAGAAAAAGGCGACTGCTTATATGTTTTTTCTGATGGGTATGTGGATCAGAAAGGTGGACCTGATAACAGCAAATTTTTTTATCAGCCATTTAAACAACTCTTAATAGATATTCACCAGTTGGAAATGCGGGAGCAAAAACAAAAATTAGAAAAAATAATTTCCGAATGGAAAGGTGAAAAAGAACAAATTGATGATATGCTGGTAATAGGAGTGAGGGTGCCTTAAAAGTGTAATTTGAGAATTTGAAAATGTGCTAATTTGAATTTCTTTTACTGTTTTTCAATTATCAAATTGCCGAATTGTCAAATTGTTTTTTATAGTTGAATAAATTCAAAAGGGATATTCACTAATCTGGCAAATTCTTCCCCTGATTCCTTCATATCTTCATCTTTGGCTTTGTAATACCATAAGATCTTAATTCCCGGGCCATTGGCAAAGTGGGCATGAAGTACTCTCAAAATTTCAAGAATATATTTTGCAGAAACGGTATTAAAGTATAATAAATTAAATTCAAATTTTATCTGGGAAGGGTTTGGAACTGTTTTTCTTGATTTATTTGTTTTTAAATATTCTTCCAGCCACTCCAGCACAACTCCATATAGTTTTCCAGCATCTTCAGGTCGTGATTCTCCGGAAATTTCAAATTTCAACAATTCAGGATTGAAGGTAATTTGAGGAGAAAATTCTGTGCCTTTTATAATTAATGCTTTCATCTAAAGATAAAAATTTTTATACGAATATAGTAATATTATTGTGATTATTCAATGGGCGGATTTATGATTGGGATTCATTCAAAAGCAGCATTTTTTTGTAAGTTTTTTTTCGCTGGTCGGGATTTGTAATCCCGACCAAAATCAATTCTTTACAATACCCATTTGTTGTTTTTGCAGATCTTTTTCTTTTTCATATAAAACACTTGCAAAAGGGCGGCTTTCGATCTTACTTTCTAACCACGAGAGAATATCAAATGTATTTAGTATTATTTTTTCAGAAGACCCTCTTGAAAAAGCGATCAGGTAGTTCTCTAAATTAGTAAACAGCAATTTATTACGAAGTTTAATAAACATTTTCCGCTCTTCATCTGCTGAATATCCCTTAATAAGGCGTTTTATGTTGAGCAGTACCAACAATTCAAATTTATGAGCGTCTTTTTCTTTTTCAAATAAACGTTGAGCCGACCGGATAAGGTATTCAAGCAGATCATAATCTTTCATTTCATAATGAAGAATTATATTTACCACCATTCCAAAGTTGCGGATATCCTGCCTGATCTCCGTTCGCTTATCATTTAATATTTTATTCAGCCATTTTATAGCTTGCTGATATTGTCCTAATACAAAATAACCATAGAACACATTAAAATAAAATAAAAGCTTGAGGTCACTCGTGATAAGGTTATCATGTTTTTGCAGGCCATCTTCCAGAAATGGAATAAGAGTAATACAATGCTGGTATTTACCTGTGTAAAAAGATAAGTTCCATTCATGAATAAAGGTATATGCAAATGCCCTGGATTGAAAATGAAGTGTTTTAGATTGAACCGATTTTAGTTTTTTTAATGCTGTTTCAAATTCATCAAAATTTCTCAACTCTTTCAATATTGCAAGCAAATGGTTTAGGGCAAGTAAATAGGCCTGAGGGTTTTTTGTGATCTGTTCGGGATGCGATTCAATCAGGTCAACCAGCTTATTACAATAAGAATAGGCGCTTTTATAATCTTCCTTTACCGAATAATATTTACTGAACACATGAAAAAACGAATATTTTGTGCTGTAAGAAATTGCATTTTGCTCATTATTCAAAAGAGGATGTTCTATAATACTTTCCAGTTCAGACTTATCTTCTTCTCCTTTTACAGTGCCTTTCGTTTTAATAAATATTTTAAGTCTGTCCGACAGGTATTTGTATTGCCTTGCATTTTGATAATCCAGCAGTAATTGCTCTTCTTCCTTTGCACCCTTCGTGATTACCTTTTTTGCGGCTTCCATATCCTGCAGCGCAAAAGCAATTTTATTTTCAAGTACAACCACTTCTAGCACATATATCTGCCTTTCATACCGATAGGCCTTCTCCTTTAATTTAATTAAAATTTTTGATGCTTGCTTGTATAACCCCTTGCCGAAAAGGATTTCACCACTACTAAGTAATTCCCGAAGCTGGATATTGGTTGAATCCACGGTATGGTATTCATTCAGGCTTTTCAGGACAAGGTTGTAGAGGTAATTTTTTGCAACATGGATTTGCAGGACAAATTTTTCGAGCTGAAACTTCTTTTTTAAAGCCGCCTCATCGTATTCACTTTGCTTATCTATTGCATCAAATAACTTTAAATAGTTGTTCTCTTCCCCTACAATATGCCGTTGAGCATAAAGTTTGAAATGCCTTTTTTCGGAGGGATTCAGCGATCTGATAAGGTCAAACAAGTGATCGGAAGGTCGCATGATATTCTAAATGAAAGTTATATCTGATTGGTAATGCCAATGCTTTTGGAAAAATGAATTCAATTTTTACAGAAGCTTTTACCTACTAAAAAGATAAAAATAATCAAAAAAAATAAATTCCACCTCTTGAAATCAAGATTTTAAGTTATTGTGTTTTTGTTTGGGAAATGGAGGGGTTCTTGAAAGGTTCGTTAATGCTGATTTTTTTGATGAAAGTGACAATTTTTTTACTCCTAAGTTTGAGTGTCAGACTCCTACAGTTACAAAAACTTTGGTTTGTTGTGGCTTCTGTTAGGATGTATATTTGGAGCATAAAATTTTTAATTATACGGTAATTTCAGAATAAAGTTCTATAAATCAGCAAAAAATAAAATATTTTTTTAATTTCCATTTTTAACAAAAGAAAATCATGAAAAAAGCATTACTACTACTATTAGCTTTCCCCTTCATCGCTTTTGCTCAGCAACAAAATACAGGCATTTCTTTAGTGCAGCAACCAGCTACAGGTCTTAAATTCGAAGAACCCAATTATACAACTTATTTTCAGGAAGCATACGATCAAAACCCAAACATCCCACGCGGATTGCTGGAGGCTGTAGCTTATGGAAACACCCATATTTTTCACATTGTTCATAATGCCGGAGGAAATGAAAATTGCATGGGCCTTCCTTTAGCTTACGGAGTGATGGGCTTGACCCTTGACGGAAAAAATTATTTTAAAAATAATCTTGTCACTGTGTCAGACCTTTCAGGCATCCCGACAAATTTGATAATCAACAGCCCTGAAAAAAACATACTTGCTTATGCAAGTGCATTCAATACAGTAATGAACTCCATTGCAAGTCAAAAACCTGCAGGAACAAAAACCAGCGACATTATTTTCAGCACCCTTGTAGCGCTTAGTGAACTGCCATCTGATACAGAAGGACAGATCTTTGCACTTAACACGCAACTCTATTCTTATTTCACATTTTTGAATGCTCCTGAATTTCAGGAAAAATACAATTTCCCGAATCATGATTTCGATCTGCAAACACTTTTTGGTGAAGACAATTACATAGTTTTGAGTTCAACCAAGGTTACGGTTTCGGAAGAGGAAATTTCTGACAACCAGGGGAACATATATAAATCAACAGGAAACAACGCCCCTTCAGTTCAGTCTGCTGATTATGCACCAGCAATTTGGAATGCAGCTGCTTCCTGCAATTATAGTACACGCGGACAAGCAATCACAGGGGTTGTAATACATGATGTGGAAGGTAGCTACGCCAGCTGTATCTCATGGTTCCAGAATTGCAATGCGAATGTTTCAGCGCATTATGTGGTACGTTCATCGGATGGGCAAATTACACAGATGGTGTTGGAATCAAAAAAAGCATGGCATGTAGGAAATTCGAATCCATTTACAATTGGTATTGAGCACGAAGGTTATAATACCCAAACAGGTTGGTATACCCCTGCCATGTACCAAAGTTCAGCTAACCTTGTAAAAGATATTTGTATCAGCGGTTATGGCATAAATCCAACCACCTGTTGGAGTGGTGTATCTTGTAACGGATCTTGTGTATTACCTCTAACTGTTAAAATCAAAGGGCATCAGCATTACCCAAGCCAAACGCATAATGATCCGGGAGTGAATTGGAATTGGGGTACTTACTACAGCCTTATAAATGGATCTACCACTTGTACCACACCTACAGGACTTAATGCTACATCAATAACTTTAAATAGTGCTACACTTAACTGGGCATCAGTTTCAACCGCAACCAGCTATAATGTACAATATAAACTGGCATCAGGATCTACCTGGACAACATTAACATCTGTTACTACTTCCATCGTAATAAACGGTTTAAATGCTTCCACAACTTATCAATATAAAGTACAGGCCGTTTGTTCTTCAACGGGAGGCTACTCTCCAGTAGCATCTTTTGCTACACCTGCTACTGTTCTTACTAATGATAATTGCGCTAATGCAGAGGCTATTTACCCAAACACCACCTGTGTTCCATCATCAGGAGATGTTGCCGGAGCTACGGCCAGTGGACTTGGTAAAGCAAGTTGTGATGCATTTGGAGGAACCCCAAAACTTTTTGATGTATGGTACAAATTTCAGGCTACAGCTACATCACACACTATAAAGGTAAGTCCTTCTGCAAGTTTTGATGCAGTAGTTGCTTTACATACAACATGCACAGGAGGCCAAATTGGTTGTGCCGATAATGGTGGTGGAAGCGGGGCAGCCGAAACAATAGTTTCAAACGTACTTACTATAGGTGCTACTTATTATATCCGTGTGTATAGCTATGGCTCTTCAATTCCAACTACTACTTCATTTGATATTTGTGTAATCGGATCAAATGTACCTTCCTGCGGAACTCCATTCGGGCTATCTGCAACTGCAATTACTGTTAGCGGTGCAACGCTTAACTGGTCTGCGATATCCGGAGCAACGAGCTATAATGTTCAGTATAAAAAATCATCATCATCAACCTGGACAACCATTTCAGCAGCTACTAATTCTCATACAATAAGCGGATTAACTATTTCAACTGCTTATGACTTTAAAATACAGGCTGTTTGTTCATCAGCGGGAACCTATTCCTCTGTTTCAACTTTTACAACTGCCGCATCTACTTCATATAATCCAACCATCACTATAGGGACGGCAACAACTCCTTATTCGGCTCACCCTTTTGGCACAGTATATATGGATGAGCGGGTTCAATACATCTTCAAAAAAGCGGAGCTTACAACAGCGGGTTGGAACGCCTCTTCACCGTATTTAAAATCAATTGCTTTTTATGTTTCTTCGGTTTCACCTCAGGCAATGTCGAGTTTTAAAATTACAATGGCACACACTTCAGGAGCGTCATTTACAAGTACTTCTTTTCTTTCAGGAACAAACAACACCACTGTTTACACAGGAACAGTAAACGTTGTGCAGGGATGGAATACGTTCACTTTCAGCACTCCGTTTACATATAATGGTACAAGTAATTTATTGATGTCTATCTGCTGGGACAATAACAGTTTTACTGTGAATTCACCTGTTCTTGCAAACAGTTATTCTTCTTTTGTGGCCTTGTATTATAGAGCTGACTTAGTAAACAGTGGAGCTTGTGCTAAAATTACCGGCACCCAAAGCTATTACCGCCCTAATGCTAAACTGGAATTCTCTTCCACTTTATCAGTCACTCCACCTTCGTCTTTGGCAGCTCAGGAAGGCCAGGACCTGAGAAGTTTAGAAATAGCTTCAACAGTGAATGAGCCGGTATTTGAAATTTTCCCTAACCCTTTGGATGGAGGTGTGATCTATGGTAAACTTACAGAAACAGAAAATAAAGAAATAACTATAAAAATGTATGATCTGCTTGGCCGCGAATTATTATCAAAACAGGTAAATGTGGAAGAAGGAAATTTCTCTTTGTCTTTTGATAACGAACAGCTTAAAACAGGTGTTTATATGGTTGTTGGGCTAACAGATACCGGTCGTTTTACAAAAAAAGTGCTTGTAAAATAAATTAAAAGACAGAAGAAATTGGCATCTAATAAAAGACCGGACATGAAAAAAATTAAAATATTCCTTTTAACACTGTTGCTGGGAAATACGATAATAAATAGTCCAACTATTTCTGCTCAAAATTCAGTTAATTGTGATTTGACATTAAAAACCACTATTCAGGGTTTTAAAGTTTATAAACATAATCCATCAAGTGCAATTATGTTTAGGGCTAAATTAACTATAGATGCTGATGGAAGCCCCCGTGCTTATGGGCCCAACAACAGTGGATTAGATTATACTGCTAATGCCGGATCTCCGGGCAACTGGTGGGGAGTTGTTACAAATAACAGTGGTAATCCAATCATTCAGGGCTCCGGCAGTCCTTATCCGGGAATGTATGTTTCCACAACCTCATTGATCAATACAGCCTATGCCGCTACAAGCCCTTTCAGATATGTTAATTCAGAAGCAATTCCTTTTTTTGTTTTACCTGCCGCTGTAAAAACGTTGGGTAATATTCAGCTAGGTGACATAGGATACGTTTACAATACAGTAACCGGATTGGGATGCTATGCTATTTTTGCCGATGGCGGGCCTGCCGGTAAATTAGGGGAGGCCTCTATTTATCTGGCTAACCAGATAGGTGTTAATTCAAATGCCAGAAACGGTGGAACCGCACAAGGTATCATTGATTATATTATTTTTCCTGGTTCCGGTGCCGGACAGGGAGTGCATAAAACAATAGCGCAGATCAATGCGATAGGTGCGGCTAAGATCGCTACAGTTGGAGGAATAGGGATTACAGCTTGTTTGAATACCAATACTTGCGGAACACCATCAGGGCTTACAACAAGTTTGCTTGCTCAAACAAGTGCTACGCTCAACTGGACAGCTGTTTCAGGAGCAAATAGTTATACCGTAAAATACAAAAAAACATCTTTATCCACCTGGACAACCATTTCATCAACCACCACATCCAAAGCAATAAGTGGTTTAACTGCATCTACTCCTTATCAATTTCAGGTGCAGGCAGTTTGTTCCAATGCTGGTGTATATTCAGCTACAGCCTCTTTCACTACACTTGCTTCAACAACTACCGGTTCAACTGTCACTGTTGGAAATGGAACAAGTTCCTATTCAGCGCATCCATTTGGCACAGTTTATATGGATGAACGAACGCAATACATTATTACAAAATCCGAACTTAGCACAGCTGGATGGTCTTCTGCATCGCCTTATTTAAAGTCTATGGCGTTTAATGTTACAAGTGCAGCTTCACAGCCAATGGGAAGTTTTACCATCACTATAGCTCATGTTTCGGCAGCATCTTTCAGCAATACCACATTTTTATCCGGAACGAATACCACTACTGTTTATTCGGGGACAGTTGCAGCCGTTAACGGATGGAATACCTATACGTTCAGCACTCCATTTGTTTATAACGGAACCGGTAATTTACTGATCTCTATCTGTTGGAATAACAGTAGTTTTACTGCTAATTCAACAGTACAGAGCTTCAGTTACTCCAATTATGTTGCATTGTATTATAGAGATGATCTGGCCGGTAGCGGAGTATGCGCTAAAAGTGCCGGAACAAGAAGTTATTACCGTCCCAATACCAAACTCGCTTTCTCTTCAGCACCGGGTATGATAACTCTGGCAAATGAAACAGAGGAAAGAAGTATAGAAACAGAACCTTCATCCATAAGTCTTACAAACGAAACGGTTTTTGAAATTTTTCCAAATCCTTCTGATGGGACACAATTGAATGGGAAGTTTATGAATGCGGATGGTTCACCATCATTAAATGTAACAGAAAAAAATATGACTGTAAGAATTTACGATATGCTCGGCAGAGAAGTATTCGCAAAAGAAATACCTGTTGAAGAAGGGCTCTTTTCCTTGTCTTTTAATGATAATACGCTTCAGGCGGGAATGTATGTTTTTGTGGGCTTAACCAATGCTGATCGTTTCACAAAAACGATTGTTGTGAAGTAGTGACATTTCCGATTCTCATCTGATAAATTTTTTTTATTCTTTATTTAAACCTATGCAATTCCCTGTATAGGTTTTTTTGTTGCTCTTTAAATCAATTGTTTTAAGGGGGGCGCCTCGGTGTTTTATCTCTCCTTAAATTTTTCTATATTTGACATATCGTGACAAACTGAATGCGAATTCCATGTGACAATTAGAAAAACAAATTAGTTATACATGAAACAAATTTTAACTCTTTTCTTTTTTTTATCACTACTGTTTCCCATAGATTTTATTGCTATTCCGGCAGGTCCCAATTTGCCACAAGTTAACAACGGGATTCCGTTGAGCCCAAATGATTCAATTATTCTTAGTTTAAAAACAGCCAAAGAAGACACCTCCAAGATAAACTCATTAAATATACTAAGCAGGCAGTATTTAAATACCGGAAGCTATGAGGAGGCTATAAAGTATGCAAAACAAAGCCAGAAACTTTCAGAAGAACTCGGATTTAAGAGTGGGTTAGGGGATTCGTATAGTAATATAGGGGTAGCTTGCTGGTACCAGGGTATTTATGAAAGGGCCCTCGAAAATCATTTCCAGGCATTAAAAATTCGCGAAAGCATTGGAGATAAACAAGGTATAGGGAATTCATACAATAATATCGGGCTTGTTTATTTAAACCAGGGGAATTATGAAAAAGGCCTTGAAAATTATCTTAAAGCTTTAAAGATAAGGGAAGAAATAGGCGACAAACGTGGTACAGCAAACTCGTATAACAATATGGGCGTTATTTACCTGAAACAAAATAATTTTGAAAAAGCGTTGGATAATTATGTAAAAGCATTGAAAATTCGTGAAGAAATAGGGGATAAAAGAGGAATTGGCATGTCTTATAACAACATTGGGCTTATCCACCAGGAGCATGGCAATTTCAAACAATCATTAGAGAATTTACTGAAAGGACTTAAGATCCGGGAAGAAATTGGAGATAAAATAGGAACAGCAGATTCATATCTCAATATCGGGAATATTTATTTTTTGCAAAAGAACTATGAAAAAGCCCTTGATTTTTATTTCAAATCATCAAAAATCAATCAAAAAATAGGGAACAAACGAGGAATTGCAGTTTCCTTTAATAATATCGGCACCTGTTATCTGATGCAGGATAAGTTTGAAGAATCTGATAAATATATCAGTCTTGCATTAAAAATATTTAATGAAATAGGGAATAAAGAAGGTATCAAGGATGCGTATTATGCATTTGCCGAGTTGTATGATAGAAAACGTGATTTTAAAAAAGCTTTTGAATATCAAAAGTTGTATTCGAATATTAAAGACACCCTATTGAATGAGGCCTCCAGCGGACAAATAGCGGAGATGAATACAAAATATGAATCTGAAAAAAAAGACAAAGCACTGATCAAAAAAGATGCAGAAATATCTACTCAGCAAGCTGAAGCTGAAAAACAGGTCATCTTGCGCAATGCCTTTATCATGGGCTTTACATTTGTGCTTATACTCGCTTTTTTTATATACAGAGGATATCGTCAAAAACAAAAGGCCAACCAGCTGTTGGATGAAAAAAATGAAAAGATCACGGATAGTATTAACTATGCCAAACGAATTCAGGAATCCATCCTTCCACCATTAGGTGAAATAAAAAAACACCTGCCCGAATCATTTGTTCTGTATCAACCCAAAGATATTGTAAGCGGTGATTTTTATTGGTTTCATCAGATTTCTAATTCCGAGTTCTCCGCACCGCAATCCAAACTATTTATAGCAGCTGTTGATTGCACCGGACATGGTGTTCCCGGGGCATTTATGAGCATGATGGGCTATAACTTATTAGAACAGGTGGTGAAAAAAAATCATGTTCATCAGCCTGCAATGGTTTTAAATGAGTTGAGCAAATTAGTGGTAGAATCGTTGCGTCAAAAAGATCAGCGGGGGAAAGTCAATGACGGAATGGAGATCGCATTGATAAGCCTGATGAGGAATGATAAAAATTCCGGTTTTGAAAAAGTTGATCAAACTCCTTTGTATAATCAATTGGAGTATGCCGGAGCTCACAATTCCTTGTATTTGATCAGGAACGGAGTGCTTCACGAAACCAAGGCAGACAAAGCATCTATAGGTTTTTCATCACAAAACTCATTTCAATTTACTAACCACACAATAGTATTGGAAAAAGGTGATTGTATTTATATCTTTTCGGATGGTTTTGTGGATCAGTTTGGAGGCCCGGGTAATGAAAAGTTCTATTATCAACCATTTAGAGATTTGTTAGTAGAGATTCACGCTTTAAGTATGGAAGAACAAAAACTAAAGTTAGAAAAAGTGGCTTCTGATTGGAGGGGCGACAGAGCGCAAATTGATGATATAATGGTGATTGGGCTGAGGGTGTGAGTTTTTGAAGAGTAAATTTTAAATTAATTTGGGCGTTCCCTTTCTTGAAAAAGAAAGGGGTGGGCTTTCCACTTCAATCTTTTTGAGAAGAACAAAAAGGATTTACGTTGCAATCCCTAACGCAGCATTCGCATCGAAAGAGGTTATGATTACTTACTTATGCAAATAATAGGTCGGAAACCAAGCCGTGTTGGTCATACTGAGCCTGTCGAAGTATGTGCAAGGCTTTAAAACGATATTATATCACAATACTAAAATTTCAAATTACTTAATTGTTATTTTTGTACCTCAAAACATTTTTAATACCCCCGAATATCGTGAAAAGAACAAAAGTAAAAGAGCTGTTAAATTCAACGGCCTATGGAACTGAAGTAAACTTAAAAGGCTGGGTACGCACCTTTCGTAACAATCAGTTTATTGCAGTGAATGATGGTTCAACAATAAATAATATACAAGCTGTGGTGGATTTCCAAAATGCAGATGAAGCATTGTTGAAACGCCTTACAACAGGTGCCGCTATTAGTGTTACAGGTGAACTGATAGAGTCTTTAGGGAAAGGCCAAAAGGTGGAGGTGAAAGTAAAACACCTGGAAATATTAGGTGATAGTGATGCAGAAAAATTTCCGCTTCAACCTAAAAAACACAGTTTGGAATTTTTAAGGGAGATCGCACATTTGCGTTTTCGTACCAATACATTTAATGCGGTATTCAAAGTTCGTCATGCATTAGCATTTGCTATACATCAGTTTTTTAACGATCGCGGATTTGTTTACCTGCATACACCTGTTATTACGGCTTCTGATGCTGAGGGTGCAGGAGAAATGTTTCGTGTAACGGCTTTGGATTTTGATAATCCGCCCCGCACGGAAGAAGGAAAAGTAGATTTCAAACAGGATTTTTTCGGAAAATCTACCAACCTTACTGTTTCCGGTCAATTGGAGGCGGAGTTAGGTGCAATGGCATTGGGCGAAGTGTATACATTCGGCCCAACATTCCGTGCCGAAAATTCAAATACCGCTCGTCACCTTGCCGAATTTTGGATGATAGAGCCCGAAGTAGCTTTCGCTGATCTGAATGATAATGCGAAATTAGCCGAAGATCTATTACAATATACAATAAAATACGCCCTTGATAATTGTGCTGATGAATTGGAATTTTTGAAAACCCGTTTGTTGGACGAAGAAAAGTTAAAACCACAGGACGAGCGTTCTGAAATGGATCTGTTAACAAAATTGCATTTCTGCTCATCAACAGAATTCGAAAGACTTACCTATACAGAAGCGATCGAAATATTAAAAAATTCTACACCGAATAAAAAGAAAAAATTCAAATACCTTATCGAAAACTGGGGTGCCGACCTGCAAAGTGAGCACGAGCGCTTCCTTGTGGAGAAACATTTTAAAAAGCCTGTTATTTTAACGGATTATCCAAAAGACATTAAATCGTTTTATATGCGTTTGAATGAAGATGGAAAGACTGTTCGTGCAATGGATATTTTATTTCCCGGTATTGGTGAGATAATTGGAGGTTCGCAACGTGAAGAACGTTTGGAGTTTTTAGAAAAACGCATGAATGAAATGCACATCCCAACTGATGAATTATACTGGTATTTAGATACACGAAAATTTGGAACTGCCCCACATGCAGGATTTGGATTAGGTTTTGAGCGTTTGGTATTATTTGTAACCGGCATGACCAATATCCGTGATGTGATACCATTCCCAAGAGCACCTAAAACGGCTGAGTTTTAAATATTATTCATTACTAAAGAGGATGTCCACTAAAACCCTTATTCAACAATTACAGCAAGGCGATAAAAAAGCCCTGGCACGCTGTATTACCATTGTTGAAAATGAGTTGGAAGGTTACCAGGAAATTTTAACATCTCTTAAATTTAATAAAAACACCCCTGTTATTGGTATTACAGGTCCTCCCGGTGCAGGTAAAAGCACCTTGATAAATGCAGTCATCAAAAGACTTACTGATCAAAATAAATCGGTTGGCATCATCGCTATAGACCCTACATCCCCTTTTAATTATGGTTCTTTGCTTGGTGATAGATTACGCATGGCCGAGCATTTTACAAATGAAAATGTATTTATCAGGTCATTGGCTACCAGAGGCTCCTTAGGTGGATTATCGGCTACAATTATTGAAGTGGTAGATATAATGCGGGCCTTTGCTTTTGATTATATTGTTGTGGAAACAGTTGGTGTTGGACAAAGTGAAGTGGAAATAGTTGGTTTAGCCGATACCACTGTATTGGTTTTAGTTCCTGAATCAGGAGATGAGGTGCAAAGCCTTAAATCGGGTGTAATGGAGATCGCTGATATTTTTGTGATCAATAAATCTGATAGGGCAGGAGCATCCATTTTTATGAAAAATATTCAGCAATTGGTTCATTCCAAACCATTGAGCGATTGGAGCATTCCTGTAATTAAAGCTGTTGCAATAAAATATGAAGGTGTTGATGAATTAATTGAAGCAATCGATAAACATCAGCTTACCGGCATAAACACAAAACGCCCATACCTATTGGCTGAAAAAGCATACCGTTTAATTCAGAACGCTAAAATGAAAAGTGTTTCGAAAAAAATATTACAGCAACAAATAGAAGTAGAATTAAAAAAAGCTGATTTTAATTTGTATCGTTTTGTGAGTAGCATAATAGAATAGTTGTTTTGCATTAGTGCAATCATGGCCTTAAACAAGATTGGTTATTAAACGAAAAGCCCCCTAAAATAGGGGGCTTTCAAATTACATTCAAACGAACAAAAATATTACTCAATAACCAATTTTTCGGTTTGTTTTCCTTTTTCAGTTACGTACTCAAAAAGGTAAATTCCTTTTTTTAAGTTTTGTACGCTTATTTCAATTGGATTGATTCCGCTGATCACCTTTAATTCATTGGTGTATACCACTTGGCCAAGCATGTCAATTAATTTTACACTTACTTTTTGATTTTTTGCAGATGTGTAGTTTACAACAAAATTCCCATTGTTTGGATTTGGAGTAATTTGCATTTGATCATTGTTTTTTTGATCATCAGCTATTCCAAGAACTTCAGCATTACATGGCACGTTAGGACCTGAAAGTTTTGTCATGGTAGCGAAATCGATGTAACAGGCAAATTGAATGCTATCCACAAATGGGTTACGGTTTCCCTGGATAGATTCGATAAAATCATTACGTGCAATTTCCCATGCATCCGGTTGATCCTGGAAATTCCATGTTTTTAAGATGTTTTGATTTTGCCCGTAAGGTATAGTACCGCTTATAGGATTACGCAATGCCCAGCTATTACCACCAATAGTGGTATAACAAGTAGCTTCATAAAAAATTGCACGTGCAGCATCTCCTTTGTGTGAATCGCGGGGTTCATAAACTGTTTCCCCTTTTGCATTTAATCCAAATTCACCTTCTAAGTAAGTAGAGGTGGCAGTTACAACTTCTCCTAACGGGTAATTACTACGTACAGCATTTGCACTGTTTTGGTTGGTAGGAAATAAATGATGATAATCTTCGTATTCTTCTAATCCAAGTGCGGGCTCTGTTGGCATCCAGTTATGGCAATACGTATGCTCACGGCTAAATCCGTTTGTTGTCCAATCGAAAGGTTCAGTATAAACCTTGTTTTCACCACTATATACGCAGGTAACAACTCTGTTATCTCCGGTAGTATCACGTGAAGCAAAAGGAGTTACCACTGCCGGTCCATAATTACTGTAAAACAAATGGGTGTGTGGGTATATTTTGGTGTGCAGGTCGGCAAGGAATGTTGCGCTTGCAGTTGAAATTCCAGTATAATAACCGGCAGGCTGCATAGTGCTTAAACTTGTAACATTTGCTGTAAGCGGACTTGTTGTCAAATAATTGCGGTATGCACCAGGTCCGCTATAGGTAAATACAGCAAAGTAATAATCCGTGCCGGCAACAATATTGTTTGGAGTAAATGAAGTAGCTGTTCCGTTATAAACCACTTTTGAGCTGCCGATCATATCGCCACGTTGATAAACACTTCCATCTGCAGGGCTGTCGGTAATTGCTGAACCTTTTTTACGCAAAATAATATACCCTTCCGGAGCCGTTGATGCTGCTGTAAATGAAGCACTAAGCGTGTACGATTTTATATTGGAAAATGTAAGGTTAGTTGCCTGAGCTGTAGGTTCTGAAGCATAAGTTCCACCAATGCCGTATAAGTTAATGATATAAGGGTTTTCATCGGCATCGTCACTCACAATGGTTAAAATGGCATTGCGTGTACCTGCGGCAGCCGGTGTAAAATCAACTATTAAATTTCCTGTACTTGCAGCTGCAATCATTGCAGGGGTGGTTGAAACGTTAAAATCAGCTGCATTGGTTCCGGAAATAGTTGCCGATGTGATATTAAGGGCAGTAACTGTTCCCAGGTTTTCTACAATGAATGTTATTGGAGTATTAACACCCACGCTTGAATTTGGTGTATAGGTACCGCCTGTAACAATAGTAGTAGTGCCTTGTTTAATATTTATTTCCTGTGCAGGGCCTGCAGCTCCTGCAGCGATGGCTACGTCATCTAATCCGATATTCCCGCCAACCTTTAATGAGTAGTGAAAACGGATATAAC
Organism: Bacteroidia bacterium; assembly: GCA_030654175.1. Lineage (GTDB taxonomy): Bacteria > Bacteroidota > Bacteroidia > 2-12-FULL-35-15 > 2-12-FULL-35-15 > 2-12-FULL-35-15. The sequence continues at coordinate 368,321 of JAURXZ010000030.1, read as the reverse complement.
GGCTTGCGCTGGCAGGTACATCTGTAAATGCAGTATAAGTAGTTGTTGGAGCTGTGTGTGAACGCAGGGTTGTCCAGCTTGTTCCATTTACAGATTCTTCAACCAAAAATATTCCTCCTGCTGTAAAAGAATTTCCAGCCAGGTAATAGGTAACATTACCTGGATTGCTTGCAAAAAATATGATCATTTGGTCGCCTGTGGCATCAAATTTATAAGCAGGTGGAGTATTTCCCGATCCTGTATAATAAAGAGGCGTAGGGTCAATAATTGACCATCCTGTAGGGAATGTAGTATTTAAAAAGCTCCATGCGGTAGGCAATACAGCCTGAGCAAATACGGATAAATTTACTGCTACAATAAGTGATAAAGTGTAAAGAATTTTTTTCATTGTTTTTTTTGTTTTTATTGTTAAATTACTTACAGATAACAAACGATTACGAATTTAGTTTGTTAAATTGCCTGACTGCTTAATTACCTATTGTTAAATAGCCTACTGCTTTAATTGCCTACTATCAAATTGCTAAAACGTTACCCTTAATCCTAAATTAAATCGTCTGCCCATACCCATATAAACAAGTGCTGTATTGGCATCAAAGTTTGATCCGTTTTGTGCATCCGTGATATAGAAGGTGTTCAACGCATTTATTAAACCACCTGTAATTGTAAATTTCAATTTCGAATATTTGAAATCATATCCCGCATATAGATCCAATAGCCCATAATCAGGCATTTTCCATGACTCACGATCACGGTTATCCGTTTTTATGGTTCCGTTGTTATTGTACGTAACACCCAGATCAAGCAAATTGAAATTGGAATAGTTTTTTGTAAAATAGGTGTAACGTGCTTTTATATATAAATTTTTAATGATCTCGTAACGTAAGCTTCCGCCTAATTGAATCTGGGAAGCATCCCCAACATGTATCCCTTGAGCGCTGAAATTAATAGTGTCTGTAGGTCTGTCAGTATTGATATCAAACAGAAATACCTGGTCTTCTGTTCTTGATGTCCAGTCTCCAAAGGAAGCTAAACCTTCCACATCAAGGTTTTTAAGCAGCTTGTAAATAAAATCAAACTCAATACCTTTATGTATTGCATTCAAACCATTCAGGGTATAATAAAAATCATCGCCTGCAATTCTGATCGTTGGAAATTCCGAAAGTGGTTTGTTTTTCCAGTTGGTGTAATATAAATTCACGTTGGTTGCAAATTTTGGATATTTTAAGCCATATCCACCTTCAAAAGCAACCACTTCCTGCATTCTTGCTTTTGTATTTTCAAGGTTAGTGGAAGTAAACACTAAGGCAAAACGGGGTGCCATTTTTAAGTAACCTATATTTACAAATACATTTTGATGTTCGTTAATATTATAGTTGGTTCCACCTTTAAAGGTATAACCTAAAAACCATTTACGTTTTGTGGTTGAAAATTCAGCCTCGGCTGATTGATTGGTGTATTTAGTCCCATTATGAGTTAGTGTATCACCAAAACCAACAGCTTGTCGTATAGTTGTATCCGAAAGGATCAGATCTTTATTTTGGTAAAAATCTTTACGTTGGTAACCCGTTTCTGAAACACTTGCAGTAACAAATGCGCTCCAGTTCTTCTTTTTATATTCTAATTGCGCAAATCCACCACCCCAGGTAACATAACCTTCGTAATTGGTAAGTATTTTATCGCCTTTACGTTTCATCTGATACTGAAAATTAGGGTCGCCAACAAATTTTCCTCCCGGCTGGTTTTGGTCGGTATGGTTTTCAAAATAATCACCACCTAAAAGGTCGTAAACTTCTTTGTAATGGATGCCTTTGTAGTAGCGACCGTCAACACCAAAAATAGCAGAGAAATTTGTGTCTATCTGGTAGTTCAATGAAGAAAGTATACCATACCATTGATGATTATTGATAGAACTTTGAATGATATTACTTGATTTGTGCAGCGTAGGACTGTATAATGCATCAACTAAAGATTGGTTTGCAGTATAGTATTTATCAAATAGCAACTGTCCGGTATTGGGATCACGGTCACTGGATCCCGGGGCGTTTAACAATTTTGTTCCACCACCTTTTCCAAAGGAAGCATATGCAACGGTAGATAAATATAATTTTTTATTGATGTTCCAGAAATCGGAAAGGTTGAATTGTGGCTTATGAAAATAATTTTTACGCTCATTAAGTGGATCTCCGTTTAATAAACCCCAATGAGGATTATAACGAATTCCTCTTGTTCCGCTTTCAGCATTTGAAAACATGCTGTTTTGATAAACACTATCCGTATTAATGCCAAGTTTTGTCGCCAATGCTTTATCGTAAATAGCAATGGGTAATTTTTCACTGCGCTGCCCGTGGCTTTGAGGAGCCCCATTTCCACTAAGACTAACTAAATGCTTTCCCATCCTTTTTTGTACTTTCAGGAAATAAGAATATGCATCTGTCCATGTTTCATCAACGTATCCATCTCCTTTTTTACGTGAAAACGCTCCTGTAATTCCCCACCCGCCTTTTAATTGCCCCGTGTTAAAGCCTATTGAAGTTTTGTAAATCAGATCACTCATCACCTCTTGTTTAAAACTGATCTCTTTTTTAGAATCAATTCCTTTGGTGATAATGTTCATTGTCCCGCCAATAGACGCCAGAGCAAGTTTAGATGCACCAAGTCCTCTCTGAACCTGTACATTCCTTGTAACATCTCCCAATCCATCCCAATTGCTCCAATACACCTGTCCGTTTTCCATGTCGTTTACCGGAACCCCATCCACAAGCACAGCAACATTCCGTTGATCAAAACCCCTGATAGTAACACGTGCATCACCACTTCCTCCACCTTGTTCGGTTGCGTATGCTCCAGGAGTGGAATTTAATAACATTGGAAGATCCCTGGAGGCTAATTCTTCCTGTATTTGTTTGGCTCCAATATTAGAGAAAGCAACAGGGGTTTCGCGTATTTTAGCCACATCGGCAATAACTTCTACTTCATTTAATGTTTGTGTTTGAAGCGAAAAATTAAAAACAGAAGGTTTGTTTCCAACTTTTATTTTTAATTTTTGGGGTTCATAACCAACATAGGATATAGAAAGTGTGTATTGTCCGGAATCGGCTTTAATGCTATAGTTACCATCAATATCAGTAACGGTACCTTTTCCTTCAGCAATTAAAATAGTAGCGCCTATAATAGTTTCACCTGTAGCAGCATCTTTTACTGTTCCTTTTATTTCTCCTTTTTGAGAAAACGATAAATGGGAGCAGGTAACAAAAACTAAAATTAGTAGGATATGTTTCATGAAAACATCTTATAGATTTAATAATGTAAAATGTGCTAATTTGAAAATTACTTAAGTCATCTTCAAATTAGCACATTATCAAATTGTCAAATTAGATTTATTACTGGATAGAGATTTTTACGATGGAAGTTTTATTATTAGCAAATAAAACCTTCACAGTATAAATACCTTTTGCAAGATTTCCTGTTTCAATTTTTATTTGTTTGTCAGTTTTGTTTCCTTCTTTTTGAATTACCTGTTGTCCTACAACATTATATAATTCAATCACTTTAATTATTTCAGAAGTAGAAACATTGAAGAAATTATTGTTAGAAGGGTTTGGATAAACGATCACAGAAACGCTGTTATCAATTTCGTTGATTCCTACCGGGCAGCTGCAAGTGTGAGTACCTAAACCTGTCCAGGTATCCTGAGCTAATGAGTCGTATTCAACCAACGCTTCAAATAATAGAGGATTCACTGTAACTCCTCCATTAACGGTTGCTTTTCTTCTAAGTGTATAATCTTTTGTGATCCATGTTCCTTGGGCATCATTAAATGGTGACGCTGTTGACCAGCTTGATCCCGGATCTTCACCGATTTTACCAAAAATATCTACTTTTACACCACTTTTTTCAAGTGTAATTGCATCATCTCCGTTCATATAAGTTGGAGCAGGATAAATACCATCTAATTGACCATTATTAGGGGTTGTTGCATAGGCTTGTAAAGCAGGGCTAACGGCTGGTGATGTCCCACCGCTTTGTACGGTAGTTTGTCCGTTCACAATCACAAATGTGCCATGAGCGGCAATTGTACCGGTTAAATTTAACACCCCACCTGCTGTAGATGTAGTTGAGCCATTTGAGTAACGCGCAATTGAATATCCTGTTAAATCGATAGCACCATTGGTTGGATTATAAATTTCTATCGCTTTATCGTTTCCGGTTCCTTCAACATACTCGGAAATAAAAAGCTCATTACACTGTGCGTTTGCAGCTAAACAAGAAGAAATTGCAACGAAAGAAAGTAAAAGTTTTTTCATTTTTTTTAATTTTTAAAGGTTATATTTTTTGATTGGTTTTTTAATTGGAAGCGGCTTGGGACTTGTTCTTCAATTAGCAGATTTGCTATAAACAGAAAATTGTAGTCTTATAGGATATTCACTTCTTGATATCGTTGTACAAATGTAATCTATATTTTTTATTTGGCAATGCAGTCTTTTTAAATAGTAATTAACAGATAATGAAAAAGAAATGAAAAATTTACATTGGATTCGAAAAGTGAGTAGTTTTATTGTGAATTTTGGCTTTCTAACAAATAGGAGATATCTTAGAGTATTCAAATTGAGGGTAAAGTTAAAACCTTGATGCTCCATGCACCAGGCGACAGCTATTGTCTATTGTGGCTGATTTTTGAGGGAAGGCAACAGATTAGCAAAATTTATTCAGTTTGTGGTTTATTGTTTCAGCAATTTTGTCATTTCTATATCGCCCAATTCATTTACGGCCCTTACATAATAAATACCTTGTGAGTAGGATGAAATATCAACATCAAATGTATTGCTCAATGGTGTAATTTGCTCCCAAATTACTTTTCCCATCATATCATAGACTTGTATTTCTTTGACAACAACAGCATTGTCATTTTTGGTAACAGTAATTCTGAAATTACCATTGTTTGGATTTGGGACAATGCCTATATTGTTTTTAGTTAAACTTTCTTTTTTTTCAATTGATGTATATTGTGAAATGGCGTTATTGCTGTTATTTGCGTTTAGCTTGCGGAAACTATTGCCGGGTGCATCGCAGCCGTGAATAAATGCTTCAAAGCTACTGCCTGTTGTGGCGGTTGCAATAAAGCCGGGCGTCAATGTTATTGCAGTTGCTGAACGATAATTGTTTTTTAAGCCACTATTAAAAGTTTGAGTGGAAGTAATTAATCCATCTGCTTCCTCGAATTTATTTAAACTTACGTTCCCAGAAAGTGTTAAAGTGCCAGTTGGTGGACATACAAGTGGCGCTTCCCAAAGCCCCCTCCCTAAAGTTGCAGCAACTATTTTATTATTCGGTATATTTATCTCTAAATCATTGACAATAACATTTGGAAGGCCTGCATATTTTTGCCAACTACTTACGTAAGGATTTCTATAATAAACACCTGCATCCGTACCAACATATAGTTGGTCATTTGTACCCTTTTCATAAATAATGGATAATACAGGTAAATCTGGTAAACCTGTTGAAAAATCTGACCATGTTGTGCCTCCATCATTGCTATACATAACGTGGCTTGTTTCCGTGCCGTTAATAAAACCTGAACCCGAAATCCACAACCTGTCAGGATTTACAGGGTCTATTGCTATTGAACTAATTGAACCGCAGAGCCTGTCGTTAGAGGGAGTAATGTCCGTCCAACAATTGGCAATGGGATAAGGACCGCAGCCTCCGCTGGTGGTTCTGAATAAAAAAGCTTGGGTTGGGGGCGTTGGACAATGGGGGGTATTTGGACCAGCAGTACCTTCATGATTCATACCAACGTAGATATAATTATTATTTGATGGGGCAATCTTGAACGTTTTTATACCATGACTACAAGAGTAAAAGAAATAAGAATCAAAATCTGAAATTTGTTGCCAACTAGACGTACAATTACTATTGTTTGGATTTGTTTTTATAAATAAATCCGTATGCCCAAAATAATATTTATCACTTATCGGTTCATATTCGATAGGCGCATTCCATTCTCTACCCCAAGAAGCGCAGGGTTTTCCAACACCTGTGCTTGATGACCAATTATTGGAGGTATAGTTGATAGTATTATTATATGAATCAGCACTTACCATGTCTATATTATTTTTTACACATTGCTCCCCTCCATCACTTCCTCCTATTTTTTGCCAGTTGATATTCTCTTTTTTATGACTTCCGTTATCCATTTCTCCAATGAGTGTAATGTCATTTGTTTCATGCTTGGCATCACTCATTCTATATATGGTGCCAACTGCTAAACCAGTACCATTAAGGTTTGCAAACGATGGTGAAGCAGCAAGTGGACTTGAAACTTTTGTTATACCACCATCACTTCCAATATACAAATTAGTTCCGTTTACAACAAACTTATGTTGATCGGGATGTAAATTGGGTTGAGAATAGTTCAGTGAATTATCTATACTTACCCCATAGTTAGATGAGTGAAAAAAATAAGTAGAACCCCAACAAACAACATTATTGGATAATGCTTTAATTGGCATTCTTGAAATACTAATATCATTTGCACCACTATAGGAGGCACCATTACTGGCAGGATTTGTATTAGTGTACGGATTCGTGTTCCAGGTATTAGAGGTAATGTTGTAATTAAAAATGTATATTTTTCGGTAGGTATATGCAGCGCCTGAATTACTATAGGATATTAAATAAGCATATAGATAATCACCGAAAGCTGAAATGTTTATCAACTGAATATCTTCATTGAGAGTTTTCGTCCCATTAAATGCATAACCGTAAGGAGATGAGTTTCCCGTTGCCGAAGACCATAAACTCCCTCCATTATACGTTTGAATAATATCTATCCCGGAAGCAAATATATGGTTATAGGTATTGTCGTTAGGGTCGAACTCCAATCCTTTTATATAGGTATTATCAGAGTTAGTGGGCTGAAATACATTTGCCCACGTTGGGCTTGTTGAAAGAGCATCTGTTGTTTTGAATATCCCATCCGTTGTGCCGACATACATAATATTATGGTCGCTGGGTTTAACTAAAATTTTTGAAATTGCCTTTTTATCCTGGTAAGTGCTAAATAAGCCTGTATTGATTGGAGTCCAGATATTAACACCAATTTCTAATCTATAAATGCCAATTGAAAAGGTATTAAGGGCATCACCATCACCGGTAGCAACAAAAACAAATTTTTTATTTGTATTAGGGTCCTTGCAAACAACAATATCCGACACACCAGTAAATGGCAGCTGATCATCAGTGTAAAAATTTTGCCAGGTAGTGCCTCCGTCCGTTGATTGAAAAACACCACCAAATGGAGAACCTGCATATATTATAGTTGCATCATCGGGGTCAAAAGCAATTGCCTGTATTCGACCCATACCATTGGAAGATTGTAGACTTGACTCTATGAAAGGTCCGTTACAAGTCCATGGAGCTGTTGATCTGGTATTATTCGGAATTGGAGTATATTGTGCGGCATAATTATAATAAGCTCTGGCTGCAATATTAAAATTTCCATGTGGAGACAACCGCCCTTTCCAAAAATTTTCAAATGTTTTATATTGGTAGTATACACCACTTTCTACCGTATCGGGTGGCAGGTTTAAGCTTAAAAAATTTGCTTGAATAGTATAAAAATTACTGTCAGCGCTTGATTTAATAAATTGCGCTTCACAATTTTTTTCTATTCCCAATAAAATAAGAATAGACAGTATAGTAAAGCATGTTTTTCTGTTATTTGTTTTCATATTAACTGAAATATTTGAAAAATAATTTTATTCTTTAATTATTTTTTTAGTTAGAATTTGAGTGACCGAAATCAACTTTACAAAATAAACCCCTTTGGGTAAGTCGCTAATATTAATTTGGGATTTTGGATTTTCAATTATGGATTGAGATACCATCTCACCAAGTATATTATATATTTTCAGTTGAAAATATATTTTGCCTGTTTCAGTTGCAGTTATAGTAAATTCATTATTAACAGGATTAGGATAGATATTAAAATTATTATTTTCTTCTATATCATTTACACCTACTAAAGCTATTGTTCCGAATCTTATATCATCAATAATCCATCCCTCTTTATTTGTGTTTATACCATCACTCACAAAAGTGAATTTAAACAAAACAGAATCCACCGTTTCTATTCCCGGATCAGGATTACTATCTCCTAAATATATAAACGTTTCAAACCAACCGTTCCATGTACTCGTGAAAAAAGGCGTACCCGGTCCGTAATATGGCGGATGATAATCTCCAACAAAAAAATATTCATTTACAGGCAGCCAATTGGTCCCATTATCAAGTGAATATTCAACATACCCAATATCTGAAAGACTATCGGTGTCGATTTTACTCATAAATGAAACAAAAGGAGTAGGCCCAGAAATATAGGGTACCCATTCCACCCAGAAAGGAGCATCCGTGGGTCTGTTTATTTTTAAAACAAATGAAGAGGTATCATTAATAGGATAATAATTTACAGTATCTGTTACAATGGCGTTGGGTCTGGTACGTGCGGAATCAAATAATACTTTATTAGGAGTCCCAATTTGCCAACTATTATTGGTTTGAAGTGTATCAATATATAAATTACTAAAGGCGGTATCAAAAGTGATGGAATTGCTCCATTGTTGAGCAATAATATTATTTGAGGATATTAAGAACAATATGATTATAAAAAAAACAATACTGTAATTTTTATAAATTAATTGGATTTCTTGTATCGTTTTTTTCATGATTACAGTTTTTGTGTGTTTGAAATTTCTTTTTTCAATTTTTTGCAATCACATTGTGAAGCAATAATCAAGAAAAAATATAAAAGTAATCTTCGAACTCTCTATAAGCCTATTTTTTGTATAGCGCTTTTTTTTCCAATGCTTCAATCCGTTTGTTTTGTTGGATAATATATAAGGACAGCTCCTCTATTTTTTCTAATAACTTGGCATCTATAGTTGCCATATCAATACCATCCTTTACTACTTCCTCAGCAGAAGGTATGTTAGGTAAATGTTTATTGGTTTTAACAAATGATTCTAAATCTTCAATACTTTTTAATTTGTATTTTTCATCAAAAACATAATCTGACCAATAAGCTGTAGTAGCTACAGCTACCTTTACTTTTTCTGCTAATATTCCCTGCTGCACAAATAGTAAATATCCATCAGGAGTACCCATAAAGCCTGCTAAGGTTGGATTCCCAATTAAAGTTTTTCCGTTTTTTAGAACAGTTAATGCATTACTTGCAGCTCCGGCACTTGCTCCATTGCCAATCACAAACAAAGGGTCTGTAGCAACCCAACTGCCTGTGGTGCCTGAAATAGTATTATACCTTCCTATTACAAAAGAAGCATAAGATTGTGCAGTTAGGCTAATACCAAATACATTTGAAAGAACGCCAGAAGCAACTGAGCCAGAACCCGCAGCTACAGATCCCACACCGGACGCAGTTGTACTAGACCCTAAAGCAGTAGAATTTTGACCGGAAGCAACTGAACCGTTTCCAAAAGCAGAAGATAAGTAACCGGAAGCAATTGTACCGCCTCCGAATGCTGAAGAGTATGAACCAGAAGCTGTTGTTCCACTTCCAAAAGCGGTTGAATTAGTACCGATACTTGCATCATTCCATTCTGAAGAAAGTGCTGTACCTGCTCTAAATGCCCCTTTAGCAGGAATCCACATCATCCTTGTTCCTGCACCACTTGTGGGAGTTGCTCCTGTTGTTCCATCAAATAAAACACTTCCATTATTCAGATGTAATTTAGCTAAAGGGCTTGTTATTCCGATACCCACGTTGCCAGCATTCGTAAATCTCACAAATGACCCGGTTCCTACTGTATAAAAATCAATGCCGCCAGCAGCGTCTGATGACCACTTGATTTGTGCCTTTAATATTGTGTTCTGGGAGAATCGAAAATGGGGTTCATTTCCCGCAGCCGTTCCCGCATCGAGAAACAAAAATGCATGGCCTGCCGCCCTATTACTTGCCCCAATAAGAGCATCGCCATTCACATCGAACTTCTTTCCTGGCGCTGCCGTTCCAATACCTACATTGCCATTATCAAAAATGGAGGAGTTGCTAATACACCCACTCGTTACATTCCACTTAGGCAGATAACTTGAGGTATATCCAGAATAAGTAACTTGAGAAGTCCCACAAGTTTGCGCAATTGCCATAGTTACAGCAAATAAAAAACTTGTTACAGTTAATAGTAAAATTTTAATTGTTGTTCTCATTATGATTGTAGAGTTTATTGTTTGATTTGAAGAGATTCTAATGTTCAATAAATTTCGCCAAAGATAATACATTTTCGATTAGTTGCATTTTTTTATCGATTTTTTTGTTTTTTTTACGTTTTTTTGGTTTTTAAGGTGGAAGGTAAACCAATTTATAGGGGTATTTTATTTGCAGTTTTTACTAAAATTAAATCCATAAATAATGAGCCTTCGCATTTATACTAATCTTGAGTCCTTGTTTTTTCAGAACACAAAAAAAGGATATTGAAAATTTTCAATATCCTTTTTTTTACTAAGTAACAATTGTCTTGCTTCCCACTTCTCATGTGGAGATGGAATAAGGCGAGAGGTCTTTTACAACTTCGCTTTGATCTCTACCATATCATAACCTTCGATAATATCTCCGGGTTTCATATCGTTAAAGTTTTTGATGTTTAGTCCACATTCAAAACCTTTATTAACTTCTTTTACATCGTCTTTAAAACGTTTTAATGAACCAAGTTCACCTGTGTGAACAACAATACCATCACGGATAATACGTATTTTGGTGTTACGGTTTACTTTACCGTCAAGTACAAAACATCCTGCAATATTACCCACTTTGGTGATATTAAATACCTCACGTATTTCAATGTTACAAACGATTTTCTCTTCAAATTCCGGAGCCAACAAGCCTTCCATCGCAGCTTTAATTTCATTGATCGCCTGGTAAATAATGGAGTATAAACGAATATCAATTTGCTCTGTTTCCGCAAGTTTACGTGCACCACCCGATGGACGAACCTGGAATCCTACAATGATCGCATTGGAAGCTGATGCTAACAATACATCGGATTCGCTGATAGCACCAACCGATTTATGAATGATTTTTACCGAAACCTTTTCAGTAGAAAGTTTTTGTAATGAATCGGCAAGTGCTTCAACCGAACCATCCACGTCACCTTTCACGATCACGTTCAATTCCTGGAAATTTCCTATTGCCAATCGTCTTCCGATCTCGTCAAGTGTAATGTGTTTATTGGTGCGGATACCTTGCTCACGTTGCAATTGCAAACGTTTTGCTGCAATTTCTCTTGCTTCGCGTTCATCACTTATTACGTGAAATTTATCACCTGCCTGTGGCGCACCGCTCAAACCTAATAAGGCAACCGGTATTCCCGGACCAGCTTCTTTTACCACTTGTCCACGTTCATTGTGTAATGCTTTTACTTTACCGCTGAAACAACCTGCTAATACAATATCGCCAACATGCAATGTACCTGCCTCAACAAGGATAGTACTTACATATCCACGACCTTTATCTAACTCTGATTCAACCACTGTTCCGGTTGCATTTTTGTTTGGATTTGCTTTTAGGTTCAACATTTCCGCTTCAAGCAATACTTTTTCAAGCAATGAATCGATGTTTGTTCCTTTTTTTGCTGAAATTTCCTGGCACTGAATTTTACCACCCCACTCTTCAACTAAAATGTTCAATTGAGAAAGGCCTTCACGAATCTTATCAGGGTTAGCGCCTGGTTTATCAATTTTATTAATAGCAATTACAATTGGAACTCCGGCAGCCTGAGCATGGTTAATAGCTTCAATGGATTGAGGCATTATACCGTCATCCGCTGCAACCACAATAATTGCAATGTCAGTAATTTGAGCACCACGGGCACGCATCGCTGTAAAGGCTTCGTGACCGGGAGTATCAAGGAAAGTAATGGTTTTGTTATTATCAAGTTTTACGTTGTAAGCACCAATGTGCTGGGTGATACCACCGGCTTCACCTGCAATAACGTTGGCTTTACGAATATAATCCAAAAGAGATGTTTTTCCATGATCCACGTGACCCATAACGGTTACAATTGGAGAACGAGCCACAAGATCTTCCTCTCTGTCTTCTTCTTCTTTAATAGCTTCCTGTACCTCAACACTTACAAACTCTAATTGATAACCAAACTCTTCAGCAACAATAGATAGTGTATCAGCATCTAACCGCTGATTGATGGATACGAACAAGCCAAGGCTCATACACGTGGAAATAATTTCGTTTACCGGAACTTCCATCATCTGCGCTAATTGATTAGCCGATACGAATTCCGTAACTTTAATTACTTTCTTTTCTGCTTCTACCTGATCGGCAGCATCCTGAGTACGCTCACTTATTAGATCACGCTTTGATTTACGATGTTTTGATGCTTTGGATTTTCCTGCTCCACTAAGGCGGGCAAGAGTTTCTTTTATCTGTGCCTGAATTTGTTCAGGAGTTAATTCAACTTTTAAAGGTCTTGCATATTTGGTTCTTGGAGCTTTAGGATCAAATTTAGGTCTTCCAACGCCAGATCCTGTTCCAGGGGTTGAAGGAGTTCCTGTTCCCGGAGTTCTTGGTGTAGAAGGTGTTTGTGTTCCCGGAGCACCTGGAGTTCTTGGAGCCCAGGCATCACCGATGGTGGCACCTCCAAAATTTTTCCGGATACGTTTTCTTTTTTTCTTATTGTTAGCGCTGTTAGCCGCTGATGAAGAAGCAACAGGTTTTTTACGCTCCTCTTTTACAGGTAATTCAATTCTACCTAAAATTTTGGGGCCTTCCAGCTTTTCTACTTTTGTTTCGTAAAAATCTACTTTATTCGCATCCGGATTTTTTATTTCTTCAACAACTTCAGTAACCTTAGCAACAGGTGTTTCAATTGCTTTTTCTTCTATTACAGGTTCCTCTTTTTTATCTTCTTCCTTCTCTTTATCTTTCGCTTTATCCTTTGTTGTTTTTGTTTTTTTCTCTTCTTCTTTGGTAACAATGTCTTTTTCTTTTTTCTCTTTATCTTTCTCCGCTTTTGATTTTTTATCAGGCTTTGTTTTGCTGTTTAAGGCATCCAGATCAATTTTAGAAACGATCTTAAACTTAATGTCCGATTTAACAACATCTTTTTCTGATTCTGTTTCAACAACTTCTTCAGCTACTACCGGAATTACTGCTTCTACCGGCTTTTTAATTTCTTCAACCACCTTTGGAACCACCTTTTCGGGAGGTGCAACGGGCTGAACATTTTTAATTACGATCTCTTCTTCCTCTTCAATCTTTTTTATTTCCGGTTTTTTAGATTCTACATCTAAGGAAATACTCTCTTTCTTAATACGTGTATTTGTAGTACTGGTAACTTGCTGCGCTTCTTCTTTAGCGGCTTTTTCTGATTGATATTCCTTAGACAACAGGGTATAAAGCGCATCAGGAAGTTTAGCCATAGGATTGTTTTCTATGATATGGCCTTTACTTTTAAGAAACTCGGTGATAGTGGATACACTAACATTTAATTCCTTGGCTACTTTACTTAATCGTTGAACGGTATTTTCTGACATATTTTATTATTACTTGCTTATTGAAGTTTCGGACTTTATTTTTTACTAAATCTTTATTTTTTTTACAAATTTTAATTCTTTTGGCGTTCCCTTTCTTAAACAAGAAAGGGCGGGCTTTCCCCTTCAATCTTCTCCTTCGCAAAAAGCGAAGGAGAAGGATTTTCGCTGCAATCCCTAACGCAACCCTACGTAAATTGCCTAGTGTTTAATTGTTTAATTGATCTTAATTGCCAACTGCAACATTGTTAAATTGATCAATTGCAATTATTTATTCGAATTCAGACTGTAAAATTGCTTTTACTTCATTTACTGTTACTTCTTCTAAATCGGTACGTTTTACAAGTTCTTCAGTTGAAAGCTCTAATACACTTTTTGCTGTATCGCAACCAATGTTTTTAAGTTCATCTAAAACCCAAGCCTCAATTTCATCTGCAAATTCTTCAAGATCCACATCCTCTGTATCAATATCAGTATCACGGTAAACATCAATTTCATAACCGGTTAATTTACCGGCAAGTTTAATGTTGTGGCCACCTTTACCAATTGCTAAAGAAACCTGATCTGGTTTTAAGAACACTTCGGCACGTTTTGTTTCTTCATCAATTTTTACTGAAGTGATCTTCGCTGGACTTAACGCACGAGTGATAAACAAAGAAGCATTGCTCGTATAATTGATAACATCAATGTTTTCGTTACGTAATTCACGAACAATTCCATGAATACGGGATCCTTTCATTCCAACACATGCTCCAACCGGATCAATTCTGTCGTCATAAGATTCCACGGCAACTTTAGCTCTTTCGCCCGGTTCACGTACAATCTTTTTGATAGTGATAAGTCCGTCAAATACTTCAGGAACCTCCAATTCAAATAGTCGTTCCAAAAAGGTGGTTGAGCTACGTGATAAAATAATAACAGGAGTATTGTTTTTCATTTCCACGCGCTGAATTACTGCACGAATATGATCTCCTTTTTTAAAGAAATCGGATGAAATTTGCTCTGTTTTAGGTAAAATAAGCTCATTTCCATCTTCATCAAGTATAAGCAACTCCTTTTTCCAGATCTGATATACCTCACCAGTCATTATTTCGCCAATTTTTTCTTTATATTTTTTATAAAGACTGTCTTTTTCAAGTTCTAAAATTTTAGATATTAAATTCTGACGAACAGCCAATACAGCACGTCTTCCAAAATCTAGTAGCTTTACAGGAGTGGTAACTTCTTCACCGATTTCGAAATCGGCTTCAATTTTATGTGCTTCGGATAAGCCAATATGTTTTCCTTCATCATAATCAAAGCTGTCTTCAGCAAATTCATCATCCACGATCTCACGATTTTGCCAGATCTCAATATCACCACGATCAGGGTTCACAATGATGTCAAAATTCTCATCAGAGCCATATTTTTTAATTAGCATACTGCGGAATACATCTTCAATGATGCTCATCAAGGTAGCTCTGTCAATGTTTTTTACTTCTTTGAATTCAGAGAACGATTCAATTAAATTGATACTTTCCATTTTTTTTAATTTATTAAAATGATATTACAACTTTAGTTTGTTTAATTTGATTAAACGTTAAATTGATGTTATTAATTATTAATTGTTTTGCTTTTTTTCCTTCTGTCTTTTCTTTGATCTTTGTTTCCAATTCAATGCCTTCATTATTTACCGAAAGCAGTTTGCCACTTATCTTTTTATTCTCCTTCGTTACTACATCCACCTGTTTTTCAATATATTTTTGATATTGACGAAGTGTTTTAAATGGTTCGGTTAATCCTGGCGACATTACATTCAACTCAAAATCTTCACTTTCGCGATCAAGGCTGAATTCTATATGACGACTCATTGCAACACAATCGCTGATAGAAACACCTTCATCATTATCCAACAGAACAGTGATCTTATTTCCCGGCTTAACGCTTATATCTACAATGAAATTAGTGCCTTCAGCGATTTTAAGGTCAGCAATATTTTTTATTTTATCTATAGTTATCATTCGATTTTTGGCAAAAGAAGAGGGGCTATTCGCCCCTTCTGTTTTTCTCTCTCTCAATGTTTAAGAATGCAAATATACACTAATTAATCTGATTTACAAAAAATAATTTCATGCAACCTTTTTGTAACATTAATCATCTTTGTCTGTATAATATATTAATTAATCGAACGTTTTAGTATACTTATGGGGAAGTTCTTGAAATTGCCAATGATAAATCTTACTAAAAATAAAAATCATGGAAACGTTAACAAAAAAATCAGAAAAAAAGGGTATAAAAAGTAATTGGAGTTCTTACTCATTACTTTTCTCCTTTATATTGCTTTTTGCCATAAAAACTATGGCACAAGGTGATGAAAACTCAGCAGAACTGTTGCTGGAAACTCAAAAAAACAATGCGCACAAGGAGTTTATGAGTTATGTGTACATGGTAATTGGCTTTGTGGCAGTAATTGGTATTGCACTGTTTAGCGTACTGAAAAAGAAAAAGGGAGGTAATCATACGATTCAGGGACCTCCTGCTGTGAAACATCACCATCATAGTTCTTATGATAAAAGGTACGGTAGCAGCCGACATGCCAGAGGGTAAGCAAATTTGAAACACTCTTAAATGCAATAAATATCGGCTTTTTATCTTCCATAAATTGGAATTAGAAGCCGGTAATTATTGCATTTTTGTATTTATAATGAAAGCCGGTTTAATTTTTATTTATTTTTGCTGCTGAATAAATGGCCGTTTGTGCTTTTTCTAACCTGAAAAACCGTAGCAATGCATAAAATAGTAGTAGAAGGAATAAAAATATACGCATACCACGGTTGTTTAAAAGAAGAAGGTTTAATTGGCTGCAATTATATTGTTGATGTTACCATGGAAACCGATTTTGCAGAAGCTGCCCTAACCGATGATCTGAATAAAACGATCGACTATGTTATTGTTTATGATATTGTAAAAAAACAAATGGCAATACGTTCAAATTTGATCGAGCAGGTGGGCCAACGTATTGTAAATGAGATAAAAAAGGAATTTCCAGCATTAAAAAGGCTGGAAGTAAAGGTTTCAAAACTAAATCCGCCAATGAATGGTAATGTGGAGAAAGTGAGTGTAATAATTACAGAATAAAATGGCAAACAAAATTTGTTCGAAATGTGCAACACTTTTTCACTGTGCCTGTGAAACATCAGGCTGTTGGTGCGAAACTATTTTTATAGATATGGGTACATTAAGTGAATTAAAAAAGCAGTATGACAACTGTTTATGTCCAACTTGTTTAAAGAAATATGAGATTAAAGAAGAAAAAGGAATAATTATATAAAAAAAATTGTATTTTTGCATTTCTAAATTAAAAGGTCCTGTGGCCGAGTGGCTAGGCTCAGCTCTGCAAAAGCTGCTACAGCAGTTCGAATCTGCTCGGGACCTCGAACAAACCTCAATAGATTGATTCTATTGAGGTTTTTCATTTTAAAACCGCTCCGATAAGCACTTTTTTGCTCATTTCCTCTCATTTCTGCTCAAAAATTTTTCACATATGTTTCACGGAAATTTCTTCTAATGCACCTATCAATTTACCTTGCACGAAATTATTTTTTCCTAATATGCTAAATTCTTTAGCAAAGCGTATTTGTTAATAACGAAGTTAGCATTTCTTAATTTTTTTGGTTGATATGATTGCTAATTTTAAGTAAGTTTGGAGGGTCAAAACGATTAATTCATGTCATTAAAAATCCTAGATTTTACTACAAAAAATGGTCTTGTTTTGTGCAACAATATTATTGATGCTCAAAACAATGCTGAATTGCTATATCTAAATGAAGCGAAAAAGCTTGGAGCAAGCGCTGTTTTTTTTAGACGATTTTATAAAGAGAATGTTGCTAAGCCATACCATTCCGAACCTGCTGTTTGTATTTTTAAAAAGGAAAATGTTTTTTTTAAAAGCGAGGAGCATTTAAAATTACACGCTGCTATTTGGAGTTCCACTAAAAATGAAGTTTACATAATTCATAGTAAAACACGTATTGAGATAATTAATGCAAGAAAGCCGGCTGAAGTTATTGGAAAAAATGAATTAAGTTTAGAGAATTTGGTGATGGCAAGTTCCGATTTTATAGATGAATATAATAATAATCAATTTTCAGCTCATTTATTTACCAGTGGAACTTTTTGGGAACAATCAGAGTTCGAAGATCAATTAGATGAAAAAAACAGTCCATATATTTATTTATTAGATTATTTAATGACTGTCAGAAAAAGTTTTCTGAATTCAAATAAAATTAATTTAAAGCCAGAAACTCTTGATAAGCTCCTTGTTATTTGTATTCTAATTAAATTTTTGGAAGAAATAAAAGATGACGAAGGAAAACATACGCTTAGGATAATATATAGTATATATAATATTAATAGCTTTTCAGATGCCCTAACTAAAGATAATAATCTCTGTGTTACAATATTAAATGACCTGTCTGATGAGTTTAATGGTCAGATTTTTAATAAATTTTCATTTGAAGAAAAAGAAGCAATTCAAGGAACAGATTTGAGTTTGTTGGCAGACTTTTTACTTGCAAATATTAATTTAACTAGCAGACAGCTGTTTTTGTGGAATCAATATAGCTTTAAACATTTGCCAGCTGAAGTTATAAGTGCAATATATGAAAATTTCATCCAAGCAGAATCGTTAAGATTAACCGGAGAAACAGAGAAGGGCGTGGTATATACACCAATTCATTTGGTTAATTTCCTTATCGATGAGGCTATGCCCTTAAACAAACCTGACTTGTTTTTGAACGAACGCTTTACAATACTTGATCCGGCTTGTGGCTCTGGTGTTTTTTTAGTGGCTGCATTTAAACGACTTTTACAGTGGTGGGCAATTAATAATAGTTCAATTGGAGAAATTTGCTATCCTCAAAGAGAAAAAGCAAAAGAAATATTACAAAATAATATTTTTGGAATTGATGTAAAAGAAACAGCTACTCTGGTTAGCATTTTTGGCCTTACAACAGCTCTTTTAGACAAGCTTACCCCTAAAGAAATTTGGAATAATTTTAAATTTCACGATTTAAGTCAACAAAATATTATTAACAGTGACTTTTTCAAATGGGCCTCAAAAGCAAAATTAGCAAATATTCAATTTGATCTAATTGTCGGGAATCCACCATTTAATATAGAAACAGGTAAAAATAAAGAAGAAATACTAAACCCGGAATTTATCACATTAATTGATTTTAAGCATAAAAAAATTCCAAATAACAATTTTGCTCTTCACTTTTTTGAGGGCTCGATGTCTTTGGCAAAGAATGTGTGTTTAATTATTCCATCAAATGTTATTCTTTATAACAACAGCAGTCCTGCACTGAAATATCGTAAACAGGTTTTCAGTGATTTCACAATTAAAACAATCTTCGATTTTACTCATTTAAGACGCGGTCTTTTCCACAAAACGGCTGATACGCCCGTTGTTGCAATTGTTGGTGAAAACAAACCATCAAATCAAGAAGCTATTGAACATATTGTTATCAAGCGATTAAATTCAACTGAAAAGAAAATTAGATTTGAAATAGATCATTATGATGTTCATCTTGTTAAATGGGACTGGGCTATTGATGAAAAAAAACAGTTTGTTTGGAAAACGAATCTACTTGGAGGTGGTCGCCTATTTCATCTTATTTATCGGTTAAAGTTATTACCTACGTTGAATGATTTTATCGCATCTAAAAATACTTGGAAAGAGATTAGAGGATTTGAAGGAGGAGAGGGAATTACACTTGAAAATCAGGATAGAATTGTTGGAATTAAAAAAAATGGAGAACCGGAAATAGCTAAAAACGTTTCTATTAAAACAAGCTTTTTAAAAGACGATTACATGTATGAACCACCGTTCATGATTATTGACCAAGTTTTGGGTGAATGTAATATACCAACTTGTTTCATCCCTAAAAAAAATGAATACACTTCTAAGAAGATATTATTTTACAATCGTGATTTTATAGGAATAAGTGTTCCTGAAGAAGATGAAAACTTTCTAAAAGACATTTATAACTCATTTTATAATAAGAAAGATGAGAACTATCTAAATTTCAAACTTTTTGTCTTAGCAAACAGCAGTAGTAGTATGATATTAACAGAAACAGATGTCAATAAATCTGAAATATTAGATATTCCTTATCCAACCAAAAAAGAATTTTTAAAATTATCTTATACTGAAAAAATACTTCAAAATGACATATTAAATTATTACGTCCATTTAGCAAAGGCTATTAGCGAAAATGGTGCAGGGAGAATACTACAAGAAAAAGTTGTTAAGGATCAACTACTATCTTTTGGTGAAGTTTTTTGTAATATTTTAAATGTAACCTATGCAAAAAGTGACAAAAAATGGCATTTAGGATCCGTTTATCAAACTGCCATGTTTACTATTTGTCAATTTGGATTTGGTAAAAACAACGGGATGGAATATAGTTATACGAATGACGAAAACGAAGTGAGTCCTTCATTTATCCAAGATAAAATTTCTAACAGCGGTGCTATTTATACAAAGGTTATAAGAATTTACAAGCATATTGAGGGTTACGATTGTGTGTATCTGATCAAGCCTAATTCAAAACGCTACTGGCTAAATTCAATTGCTTTGCATGATGCAGATGATACATTTATAGACCTAAAAAGAGCAGGCTTTTGATATATGGGACATAT
Organism: Bacteroidia bacterium; assembly: GCA_030654175.1. Taxonomy (GTDB): domain Bacteria; phylum Bacteroidota; class Bacteroidia; order 2-12-FULL-35-15; family 2-12-FULL-35-15; genus 2-12-FULL-35-15. Next base: position 348,077 of record JAURXZ010000030.1, on the reverse strand, counting down.
AGAATTTAAAGTGCTTGAAAAGAGTAGTAATATTGAAGACCTGCTTTTATATATTGAAAATGGGATGATTGATTTTCCTTCTTCAGAAGAATTTAACGTTTTGCTACAAGAGAAAAAAAATGAAAATCAGCATTCCGCAGCATTTTGTTTATTTATGACCAATAAAAGCTTTTCTAAATATTATTTCATGAGGGAAAATGCGCAGAAGGGCTCCAGTACGATAGACATTGGGGTGTATTTAGGTAGCAATTTAATCTTTACAATCGAAGCAAAACTATTTCCTACTCCAAAAGGAACAAAAACGAAGCCACGTAATAAACATGAATATGTTTATGGTCATGGGGCCGGTATTCAGCGTTTTAAAGACGAAAAGCATGGGGTGGATAATTCCAATTATCTGTTACCTGAAAACGGGTTAATCGGTTATGTAAAAGAAAAAGATTTCGATTATTGGTATAGTCAGGTGAATCAGTGGGTCGTTGATGCTACTTGGAGTGAGTCGGAGAAACTCGAAAAGATTTATTTTGATAAGATCGGAAGATTAAAGTCTTTGCATACCCGTATTAGCAATGCCAATGTTTTACTGCATCATTTTTGGGTTAAAGTCAATTAACCTTTTTTTACTTTCTCGATTCAACTTATACCAACCCGAAAATATATGTACTTTTGGAGAAGTTGGGAAGGTAATAAAAAGCATACATTCATAGAAGTTCCTCCCTTCGCTTTTTTTGAAAACAACACATCAATAGAATTTGTTGGACCAACAACGCTAATGGTTTATTCATCAACAACAGGTAATCAATAAAATAAAACTAACTTACTAAACTATTATTTTTTTATTTTTAGTCACACGAATAATAGTATCAAGTTCACAATTAGTTCCCAATTTCGTTGGTAGTTTTGTTAAACTCCTTTGTATATAGATGGTTTAGAGATTAGTTTAGTATCTGCTTGGGACCTCTAACAAACCTCAATAGATTGATTTTATTGAGATTTTCATTTATTAAAATCTCTGAATCCCAATTTCCCCTTTTTTTAGCATCATACCTTTATTCTTTTATTAGAAATCTAGAAGCGTAAATCTTAAAATTTTATTAATCTTCACAAATTTCACTACTAATTCACCAGTCCGTCTAAAAATCCGCAGTAGGCGGGCTTCACTTTATACCAGGCATTAAATAATAATGGCCGGTCACTTCCATTTTTCGCTGCAAGCCAGCTGTCGTCATCACATAGCCCCCACATTGTTATTCCAAATCGGTTCTGGGTGTTCAATTTTCTGTATCCGGCCACAATTCCTTTCATCCGTTGTCCCTGGAGGGTTAACAAATGCCTGCTGAACATCCATAATTTACCGGTTTTTACTAATGAGATGTCAAATTCAGAATAATGAACTAAAAAACCATGGTCTTCAATTTCCATTGTCGCCAGACTTATATCACTTAAATACGGTGCAATAATATTGATATGCATTTGCATCCCTATTCCATCTATCTTAACGCCTTTAGTTTTCAGATTGGCGAAAAATTTTAAAACTGCACCAAGTTTGTCCGGTTTGGATTCCAGATCAAAATCATTGTAAAAAAGGATCGCTGTGGGATCCGCTTCGGCTGCGTACATATAACATTTCTCAATATAAGTTTCGCCTATATTCTTTAGCCATAGGTTCTCTCTTAAAGATCCATTATCATTAAACGCCTCATTTAATACATCCCAGCTTTTTACACCCTTCTTACAATGTTGTACTATTGTTTGTATATGATCTTGTAACATCAGTTCCCAGGCATTTTTGTCGCCTTTAAATTTTTCCATCCAGCGAGGGGTTTCTTTATCCCACACCAAGGTGTGCCCATGCAGGCGCTTGTTGTGTGTTTGGCAAAAATTTATCAGGTAATCAGTCTCGGAAAAATTATAAACATTTTTTTGAGGATGAATAACAGGAGCCTTCATGCTTTTTTCTGAAGTAATACTGTTAAATTGTGAAAGGATGAGGTTTCTATAGCGTTCTTCATTTAATAACTTTTGAAAATTTACAGCAACTCCAACCGGGAAATCGGCCTTTACAAAAAGTTGAACCTTGTCGCAATCAGATTTAGCTGGTGAATTTTTGTTTGCAAAGCTCATTTCAGTTCGGGCAAAAGGCTCATCGGTTATAGAAGCCCTGAACGATAGCATATAAATAGGATGGACAACAAGAATTATAATATATATGAGAAGAAACTTTTTCATAAAAGTAGTGTATAGACTCTACCAAAATAACATGCCAATTCATTTAAAAATTTGTTCTTAGTGATTGAAAGTCTTTACAGAGATCAGAAAAATCCAAGCTCTTTTCCGCTCAAAAATGTTAACTATATTTGTCTTCATCTATTTGTTTTATATAGCATTCAATGAGGTTTCTGAAAAATTATTTTCCGGTTATCATTTTTTTAGCAATTGGTTTTATCATTGCTACTGAAATTAATGGATTTTTGGGAATTACTTACAGCCCTAAAAAAACTCCTGAATCCGGAACTTACTCCACAATCCATTCCAAATACGATTCTGCAAGAACTTTAGGAATCAGGCTTATTGATATGGGAGGTGTAGGTATTATTCCTGACACTATTAACTGGGGAAATAATTATGAGCATAACGTGCATCGTTTTGAGGACATGATCATGGATTCCTCTCCATTTATTGATACAGCAGCTTTTGACCGCATAGAAAAAGAACTTACCATATATGTAAACCGCATAAAAGAATTCAATTATAGTGGAATTGTTTTTCCTGGATTTCTTGAATTTGTAAATTTTGACTCGGTAGGAAATGGTTTTAAAATATATCCTCAAAATAACATTTACCGTTTGCGACATACCGCTTTTAGGAAATATTTTTCAAAGCTGATTGAAGTCGCCCATCAAAATGGATTAAAAGTATATATGGGTTCGGATATGGCCACATTTACTACTCCTTTAAAAAATTATATTCTTAAAAATATTGGCAAAACAGATACTGAAAATAAGGAATTCTGGGAAATTTATCAATCAGGAGCAAAAGAATTGTTTGAAACCATGCCGGGTGTTGATGGTTTGCTCATTCGTATTGGTGAAGCGGGCTCTGTTTATAACCGGCCGGGGTGGGATTATTACAGCGAGCTAAGTGTTACTACTGATAAAGGTGTTCAAATGATGTTGAATTCATTTATTGAAGTGGCGGAAAAATATAATAAATTAATTATTTTCCGAACCTGGTCGGTAGGAGTGGGGCAAACAGGGGATTTACATACCAATACAGAAACATACCACAGGGTGCTTGATACCATACATTCAAACAACCTGGTGGTTTCAACTAAATATTGCAGTGGTGATTTTTACAGCTGGCTTCCGTTTAACCCCACTCTTTCGCAGGGCAAACACCGGAGAATAACGGAGTTTCAATGCCGCAGGGAGTTTGAAGGGTTGAATGCTTTTCCAAATTATCTTGCTCCTTTGCATCAGCAGGCACTACAGCAGTTTTCCGCTAACAACAAACATTTCGAGGGTTTTTGGCTATGGTCGCAGGAAGGAGGGCCATTGCGTGCAGGGCCATTATCCATATATCCTTTGCATGGATTTAATGTAATTACCGATGCCAATGTTTTTGCTACCGCAAAACTTGCTCAAAATCCTTTTGCCGACTTGCAACAAATTACAAACGAATGGGTAAGGTTCTATTTTGGTGACGATTCACTATTGGCGAACAATATTACAGAGATGTTACTGATGTCGCATGATATTACCCGGAAAGGTTTATACATCACCGAATTTGCGCAGTATGATATACGTGCCCTTGGTTTGGAACCACCACCCATGATGTGGATATTTGAATGGGATATGGTTGGAGCATCCAGCTCTGCACTGGGAAGTATTTATTATGTGTGTAAACCCAACCTTAAAGCTGCTGTTGCCGAAGGATATGAAGCGATAGAGGGTGTAAAAAAAATGAAAATATTGGTTGAGGCATCTTCTGGCAAGGCTTCGAAAAATCAAGCGGATTATACCAAATTGCTCGCATCTCTTGATTACCAGCAGAATCTGTTTACAGTCCTGGAAGAGTACCGCAGCTACTTTTTGCACTATTATCATTGGTTAGATACAGGTGATGAAGGATCTTTAAATGCCTGGAAAGAGTCGCTAAATAATTATCGTGTACAGGAGAAAAAACACCAGGAACTCTATTTAACGAATCTTGATTTTCCTTCCTATAATTTCCGGGAAGCAAATGTGGGTGTAGTGGTTTCAATACGCAATACCTATTCTGCCTGGGTATCCAGGTTATTGGTCCTGCTTATTCTCACATCAATGCTTCTTCCTTTGATGATCAAAAAAGAGCTGCTAAGGAAAAGATTTGGGATCGATGGAATGAAGCAATTATGGCTAACAATTATGGCTCCTTCTTTTGTAAGCCAGCAACAACTGGGTAAAGTTGATAAGCAAATGGTTGTTGCGCTGCTTCTTCTAAGCATTGTTGGTGGGCTGATCTCATTTACCTGCTTTTCGGCACCACTGTTTTTTTCTTTCCTACTGGCGTTAATAATTCTTTATACAACCCTGTTATTAACGTTTTACAAGAGCAAACAAAAAATAAATAGTTTGTTGCTTTTGGCTCCATCTCTCTTATTGATTGCTCTTCCAGTTGTAGTTTCCTGTGTTAGAGGCCCTATGTTATTCTGGTATTTATTCTGGACATCCGAATATTTCAGATTGTTTTTCTTCAGTATTTTTATTCTTTGTTTTTTGTGGACGTATACAATTTTGTTTCGCACCGCAGTCTCCTCTTTTAAAATGAGCCGTATCAGAGCCGTTTTAACCCTTTTTTTAATTCAGGGTATACAATTTATTGTAGGAGCAGCTATTGTTCTATTTGTAGGTTTTGAAAAAACATTAACTATATTTAACGATGAAATGCTGGTATTGCCTGGGGGATTATCCCGCATTTTGGGCATAACCACCCACCTGAATATTCCTGTACAGCTTCCTGTATGGGTAATGTATATAGGGATTTTTCTTGCTCTGGTAGGATTTGTTTTACTCTTAATTGAAAGAAAATTACATGGCTCTAATAATCAAAATTTATAGATCAATATGCTAATTAAAATGAACTACCTGAATTGTTTTTTACTTGCTCTAACACTTATCTTTCATGGAAATAGTTTTTCCCAGGAAAGTGTGATATACCCTCCAATTCAACCTGAAGCTATCACTATTGTGAGAGATACATTTGGAGTGGCGCATATTTTTGCAAAAACAGATGCCCAGGTTGCGTATGGTTTCGCATGGTCAAATGCCGAAAATAATTTTAAAACCATGCAGGAAACGTTAATAATGGGAAAAGGATTATCAGGAATTTATGAAGGCAAAAAAGGGGCAGGTAAAGATTATTTGAATCATTCACTTGGGATAAAAGAAGCTGTTGATAAATACTCCCAATCACTGACACCTGTATTTTTAAAATACCTCGATGGTTATTGCCAGGGCATAAACGCTTATGCTGAATCACATAAAAATGAAATAATATTAAAAGGGATATTTCCTGTTACATCGAAGGATATTTTAAGAACGTATACACTAATCAGTTGCTTTTTAGCGCATATTGATAAACCTGTAAAAAATATTATGGATGGCAAATATGATGAGGAAACTGCTCCTGTGGGCTCCAATGCCTATGCAATGAATTCTTTAAAAACCGCTGATGGCCGCACTTACCTTGCCATCAATCCGCATCAACCACTTGAAGGCCCTTTTTCATTTCATGAAGCACATTTGTGCAGCGAAGAAGGACTTAACATCATTGGTGCTTTTTTTCCTGTAGGCACCTCCATTTTTATGGGTAATAACGAGCATCTTGGATGGGGCATGACGTTTAATGAGTATGACCTTGTTGACACCTATAAATTAAAAATGCACCCTACAAAAAAATTAACGTATGAATTTGATGGAGAATGGAAAGAACTGGAGGAGAGAAAAATAAAATTGAAAGTAAAACTGGCAGGGCCTTTAAAAATAGCTGTTTCAAAAACCACTTACTGGAGCGTTTATGGAACAACATTAGTGTCGAAATCAAAAAAAGATTTTTATTCGATCCGAACTTCTGCTAATATGTCCTGCGGTTTCGCTGAACAATTTTATTATGCAAATAAAGCAACCAATTTTGATGAGTTTTACAAAGCCCTTCAATTACAAGGTTTTCCTCGCTTTAATATCGTGTATGCTGATAAGGAAGGCAATATCTTTTTTATTGACAATGGAAGGGTGCCAAAAAGAACCGGTGACTATGACTGGACCGGAATTATTCCGGGCAATACATCTAAAACATTGTGGAAGGACATATACAGAGAGGAAGAGTTGCCACAAATAAAAAATCCTGAATGCGGATATGTTTTTAATATGAACAACACGCCTTTTAATTGTACAGGTTCGGGCAATAATCTGGATTCAACCAATTATAAAATGTTCCCCAAGGCAATGGGCTTAAAGTACACTAACAGTAACAGGAGTACACGTTTTATGGAACTTATTCAAGCAAAGGATAAACTGGATTTCGAAGGGTTTAAAAAAATAAAATTTGATAAAACATTTTCTAATAATTCACCCATAATGAAATCCATTGCCGGGATATTTAATCTTGACCCTGAAAAATATCCCGAAATTGCTTTAGAAATAAATTATTTGAAAAATTGGGATAAGGTTGCAGCATCAAGCAGTATTGGTGCTGCATACATGGCAATTGCCGTGGAATATATTTTTAAGAAAAACGGGTACGGCTATGGTACTTTTTTTGCTGGAGCGCAGATAGATTCAGCCGATTTTGTTCCTGCAATTACATTTGCCAAAAAACATTTTTTGAAGCATTTTGGAAAAACGGATGTACGCTTAGGCGAACTTCAGAGGCATGTAAGAGGTGATACCGAATATGCACTGCCCGGTTTTCCCGATGTATTGGCTGCCACTTATACACGTCCTTTCAAGAACGGAAGAAGTACCGGATACGTTGGCGAATCCTACACACATTTCGTTTCATTTTCTAAAAATGGTCCTGAGCAGATTGAAACTTTATTGCCTTATGGAAATTCTGCCCGACCTGAAAGCAAACATTATACCGACCAGATGGAACTTTTCTCAAATCAGAAGGTAAAGAAAATGGCCTTTTCAAATAAAATTTCAGATATCTTTTCTGAAAGAACATATCATCCTGAATAAAGGAACCTGATAACCTGATTTTCTAATAAGTTGTCTGAAAACAATTTAACGTAATTCTTGTGGCAGATAAATGTGCCATTGCCACGATGATTTGAAGCATCACAAGTTTTTTTGAATTACTTCACCAACCATTATTTTTTGCAAATAATATCACCATTGTTATCCCTGCCATTTTTTTGCCAAAATCCTTCCGTCAAGCTGACAAGAATAGCCTGATTTATTTTTAAAATTAAACCCCAAACAACCATTCCGTTATTTGAACTATTAAAAATATTCATTTAACGAATACAAATATTGTCTAAGTATGTTGCTGGTATATTTGCGTTTGAAATTTAGAGCCATCCAAACCAAGGTGAATTGATTGATTACAGGCCTATTTGTAAATATTTAAAAATTTTCAAACAATGACATTTATTAAACTGACAAAAGAAATTCTGGCGACACATGTTTCAACTGAAGAGAATTTATGGCTGGATAATATCATTTTTATAAGTCGTGACAATGAAAAGATTTTACAAACCGCTTTTATTGCAATGCCGAAGTATATTAAAAGAACAGAAATAGTCCTTAATGGGGGAATTAAAAGCCGGTTTCTCGATTCGGTTAATTTTTCACCCGATGGATGGTCATTGGATAAACTTGCAAGAGCTTTTATCATTTTACATTTCAATCCGGAAAGCGAAAAAAACTATGTTAAAGGATTGAAAGAGCTTTTCGAAACTGCTGAAATGAATGAGCTTGCAACCTTAAATTCATTTATACCATTACTTTCTTATCCCAACAATTGGTTGCCCTATGCAAAAGATGCAGTCCGGTCAAATATGGGGCCTGTGTTTGATGCTATTGCATTTAACAACCCATACCCATCTACCTATTTTGATGAAGCTGCCTGGAACCAGTTAGTATTGAAAACAATTTTTTGTGGGAAAAGTATTCAGAACATCTATGGATTAAAAGAACGGACAAACAAAGAACTCGCCTACATGATCTCTGATTTTGCCCATGAGCGTTGGGCCGCAGGAAGAACCCTTTCTTCGGAAGTTTGGGAATTGGTTGCTCCGTTTATCGATGATCTTTTAATTAATGATATTGAAAAATTATTTCAATCAGAAAATAAACAGGATCAGTCCATAGCAAAAAAAGCATGCATGCAATCTGATTTCAAACCGACAAAAGATCTTTTGAAAAAATATGCTGATTCATTGATCAATCAAGAATTTTAAAAATACCAATCTATAAAAATCTTATCATGAAAAATAAATTACAAGTAGAAAATCCATCACACTGGGAAGAAAATAAAGAAGAATTTGGCGGCAACGAAATGAACTGGAAGGAAGCTAAAGAACTAATTAAAGGGATGACGTTTTTTGATCCGCATATTCACATGGTTTCAAGAACTACCGATGATTATCAGGCAATGGCTGAGGCGGGAGTTGTAGCGATAATAGAGCCCGCCTTTTGGCTTGGGCAGCCGCGAACGGGGATATCTACTTTTAAAGATTATTACAACAGCTTAGTTGGTTGGGAAAGATTCAGATCATCACAATTTGGTATTAAGCACTATTGCACCATTGGATTAAATTCAAAAGAAGCAAACAATGAGGACCTGGCAGAACAAGTGATGGCAATTTTACCTCTTTATATCCATAAAGAAGGAGTAGTTGGTATCGGAGAGATCGGATTTGACGATCAGACAAAAGCAGAAGAAAAATATTTTCGGTTACAACTTGAATTAGCAAAAAAAGCAAAGTTGCCCGTACAGATTCATACACCGCATCGTGATAAAAAAAGAGGCACCCAGCGCAGTATGGATATCTGTAATGAGCATGGGATAGATTCTTATATGGTAATCATTGATCATAATAATGAAGAGACCACTAAAATGGTTTTGGATGGTGGTTTCTGGGCTGCATTTACAATTTATCCATCTACTAAAATGGGGAACGAAAGAATGGTAAACGTGATTCAACAATATGGTTCTGAAAAAATAATGCTGAACTCTGCTGCCGATTGGGGCATTTCTGATCCTCTGGCTGTACCTAAAACAGCAGCTTTGATGAAGATGAAAGGTCTTTCTAACCAGGACATAAAAAAAGTAACGTATCAAAATGCAATAGATGCATTCGGACAAAGTGGTCAGATATATTTACAGGATTTTCAAAAAACAAATACAGTCGATCAAAGTATAACCTACAATGGCAACAGTGTGTTACGGGGAGGGCAACAACCTCAGAATCTAAGAGAAAGTGTTTTTATTAAATAGAAAATAGTTTGCAGATAAAACCCTATATACAACTGATGCGTCCCGCTAATATTGTTACGGCTATCGCTGATGTATTGGCGGGTTACGCTATCGCTTTCAGCCATTTTCGTGAGTTTGATATTTTTAATTGGACATTAATATTGGCTACAATTGGTTTGTATGGAGGAGGTGTAGTTCTTAATGATGCCTTTGATGCAAAACTTGATGCGGTGGAAAGGCCTGAACGACCAATTCCTTCGGGAAAAGTTTCAGTAAATAACGCAAAGGTCTTAGGCTTTTTATTATTGATAGCCGGATGCGCTATAGCATGGTATAATCACAGCATAAGTGGCTTAATTGCAATTTCCATTGCTTTTTTAGCAGTTGTATACAATGTGTATGGAAAAAATAATTCTATTATCGGCCCGATAAATATGGGCTTGTGCAGAGGAGGGAATTTGCTTTTAGGAATTAGCGCAAATCCGGAAATAATAAGTAATTGGGCGCATCTTGCAATTATATCAATTGTTTATGTTGCTGCAATAACAATGGTGAGCAGGGGAGAAGTTAATGGAGGTAATTCAAAAACGCTTTATACCGCGGGCTTGCTGTACCTTGTTGTTATTTTCGCACAAGTATATGTTGCTTACAGCGCTGCACAGGAGCTCTTTGCTCCACTCATTCTATTGTTCGTTTTTGGTTTTTTTATATTCAAACCTTTAATAAAAGCCATCAGTGATCCCATTGGCCCTAATATTGGTAAGGCTGTGAAAGCTGGAGTAATAGCCCTTATTCTTATGGATGCTGCATGGTGCATGGCATTTGGTTATACAACTTTAGGTTTAATTACCATTTCATTAATGCCGGTTTCAATTTTTTTGTCAAAGTATTTCGCAGTTACCTGATTCTTATGAAGCAATTAACACAAGCATTTCAAGTTGAATATAAGTACAACGTGTTTTTTACTGAAACTCTTTTTCAGGAGCAGAATCCTACCTTATTTAATTTTTTTAATGGCTTTGGTCAAAAAAATTATAAAAAAAAAATACTGTTTCTTATTGATGAACAGGTTATAAATTGTCATGATTATTTAAGGTCTGATATTCCAAACTATTTTTCAAAAAACCAATGCGTGGAGCTGATTCCGGATCTGCTCATATTACCAGGTGGAGAAGGTGCGAAGAATGATAATCATACCGAAAAAATAGTTGAAGCAATACATCAATATGGAATAGATCGTCATTCATTTGTGGCAGCTATAGGAGGTGGCGCAATATTAGATCTTGTTGGATATGCTGCTTCCATCTCACATCGGGGGGTAAAACATATTAGAATTCCAACCACCGTTTTATCGCAAAACGATTCAGGTGTTGGCGTTAAAAACGGGATTAATTTTAGAGGTAAAAAAAATTTTATTGGCACTTTTGCTCCACCCGTTGCTGTATTCAATGATTATAAATTTCTAGAAACATTGGAGTACCGCGACTGGAGGTCTGGAATGGCAGAGGCGGTAAAAGTAGCATTGATAAAGGATGCCGTTTTTTTCGACTGGATCGAGATAAATTCTACTCTGTTAATGCAAAAGAATAAAAAGGCTATGCAATACCTTATATACCGATGCGCAGAACTTCATCTGCAACATATTTCGGGAGGCGATCCTTTTGAGATCGGTTCATCAAGGCCATTGGATTTTGGACATTGGCTTGCTCATAAACTCGAGCACCTTTCAGGTTTTTCAATTCGACATGGAGAAGCTGTTGCAGTGGGTATTGCCGTGGATAGTGTGTATTCAAATTTAATTGGCATTCTTCCAAAAAAAAAGTTGGATAGAATCATCAACCTGCTTTTAAAGTTGGGTTTTGATTTGTTTCATCCAACGCTGATCGAAAAAGATAAAATTAATATTCTGAATGGATTAAATGAATTCCGGGAACATTTAGGTGGACAATTGACCATAATGCTCTTAGAGGGTATTGGGAAAGGAAAAGAGGTAAATGAAATGAATTTTGAGCTTCTGAAAAAGGCAATAGATACAATTCAAGAATGGAAAATTATGCAGGCAGATAATCATAATCAACGTATGTTATCAGCGTTCCCTGCCCCTACTTTCGGTATTAACCAAAAATTTCAATAAGTTGTATGCACACTCCTTTCGGACATTTATCCTATTGCACCAATATCCATCCGGGCGAAAGCTGGCAAGAACATTTCGCTGAAATAAAAAAATCTGTTCCGGTTATTAAAAATAAAATTTCTCCTAACCTTCCATTTGGAATCGGCTTGCGATTGTCGAATGCCGCTTGTATGGCCTTATCTCAAGGTCTGTATCTTCAGGAATTTAAAAATTGGCTTCAAAATAATAATTGTTATGTGTTTACGATCAATGGATTTCCTTTCGGTGATTTTCATCAGGATCCAGTCAAAGACCAGGTGTATTCACCTGATTGGACAATGCCGGAGAGAGTAGAGTACACGGTGAAATTATTTGATATACTAAAAGAAATAATACCTGATGGCATGGAGGGCAGCATTTCTACTGCTCCCCTTTCTTATCGTCATTGGTTCAGAAATAAAAAAGAGACCATTAGAGCTTATGAAAAATGCACCTTAAATATTTTGGAAGTCGTAGGTCATTTAATAAAAATTTACGAAGATACAGGGAAGGTACTACACTTAAACATTGAACCTGAACCAGATGGGCTAATAGAGGATTCCTCCGAATTTATTGATTGGTACAACAAATATTATATTCCTTTAGGAATAGATTTTTTAGAAAAAAGGTCAGGTATAACTGGCGATAAAACAGAACCACTTAGAAGACATTTGCAACTATGTTTTGATGTTTGCCATAGTGCAATTGCCTACGAAAACGCAGATATTGTATTTAAAGAATTAAAAAAAAACAACATTTTAATAGGCAAGGTTCAGATAAGTTCGGCCCTCCAAATTAACCTTGTAAATAACCGTGATGAAAAAATTAAAAATTTAAGTACTTACAATGAACCGCTTTATTTACATCAGGTAATAGCAATAGATGATCAGAATAAGTTACATAAGTTTCCGGATCTTTCTCATGCATTAATTCAATTAAATGACAAAAAATTTATTGAATGCCGGGTGCATTTTCATGTGCCTGTATTTTCTGAAAATTATGATCTTCTTTCTTCAACTCAGGATAATATTTCGCAAACACTATTAAATCATTGTAAGCAAAAGGTTAGTGATCATTGGGAAGTGGAGACATACACCTGGAACATTTTAGCTCCTGATTTTCAATTGCCCATCAATGAATCCATTACAAGAGAACTTGAGTGGGTGCTGGATAAAATGAAATCAACTGCTACTAACTATGAATAAAACTGTTGTTATAAATATTGCAGGATTGAGTAAAAGTGTGATCGGTGACCATACTCCTTTTCTGAAAAAGTATATTTCAGAAAATGAACTTACACTAATTAAACCCGCAACACCTGCGGTAACAACAACAATGCAAAGTTGTTATGTTACCGGGAAGCACCCCAATGAACATGGTATTGTTGGGAATGGATGGTACGATAGAGATGATTGCGAAATTAAATTCTGGAAGCAATCTAATAAGCTCGTAAAAGCTGATAAAATATGGGAAATGGCAAAAAAAGTAGATCCTTCTTTTACTTGTTCTAAAATGTTCTGGTGGTATAATATGTATTCCGGGGCCGATTATTCTGTAACCCCCCGCCCTCAATATCATGCTGATGGAGGGAAAGCCGCTGATTGTTATTCATATCCGGCAAACCTTAGGGACGATCTGCAAAAACAGTTAGGTACCTTTCCTCTTTTTAATTTCTGGGGTCCCGGCACCAGTATAAAATCAAGCCAATGGATCGCAGATGCTTCAATGATCGTTGAGGAAAAACATGATCCTACTCTAACCCTTATTTATCTCCCACATTTGGATTACTGTCTTCAGAAATATGGAATTGATTTTAATAAAGTGGGAAATGATCTCAAAGAGATCGATACGCTTTGCAAGGATCTGATTTCGTTTTATGAATCTAGAGGAGCAAAAATTATTTTATTATCCGAATATGGCATTTGTAATGTTAAAGAATCAATTCCCATAAATCGTATTTTAAGAAACGAAGGTTTATTAAATGTGCGTAAGGAACGTAATTATGAACTTCTTGACCCGGGCGCTTCTAAAGCATTTGCTGTAGCCGATCACCAGATTGCACATGTATATTTGAACGATCCATCGGTAAGGCAAAAAGTTATAGATATTCTTAATAAAACAAGAGGCATTAAACAGGTACTGGATGAGCACGAAAAAAAGCTTCATCGTTTGAACCATGAGCGCTGTGGTGATTTGGTGGCTATCGCAGAACCTGAAAATTGGTTTTCCTATTACTATTGGCAGGATGACGAACATGCACCTGATTTTGCCAAAACCGTTGATATACATAAGAAACCGGGTTATGATCCTCTGGAAATGTTCATGGAACAAAAACCATTTATTAAAGTTAAAGCCGGATATAAACTTTTAAGAAAAAAACTAGGATTAAGATATTTGATGGATGTGGTTCCCTTAGATTCTCAACTTGTAAGAGGCTCACATGGTTCACCCCATATCTCAAAAGAATATTATCCGGTTTTAATTTCAAAAAACTACATCACTAATGATGTGGTGGAAGCTCCAGATGTTTATTCAATCATCTGGCAACATTTATTTGATTAAGAATTAAAATTATTTTATCATGCGCTACATGGCCCTTTGCTTTTCTTTTGTTTACGTATTGTTTGCTTATTGGCAAATAAATGATCCTGATCCAATATGGTGGATGGCGTTATACCTTATTGCTGCCGCTGTTTCGTTTAGAACATTTAGAAATAGATATTCACAGGAATCTTTAATTATACTTTCAATACTTTATTTAGCGAATGCAATTAATTCTTTCCAACAAATAACAAATTATGAAGGTTTTTTTACCGAAGGAGCTGGTATAAGTATGAAAACAATTAACCAGGAATTAGCACGTGAAGCAACCGGGTTATGTATTTGTGTTTTTACTTTTATTACATATTCAATTTATTTTTTTGCAATGGAAAAGAGAATTGGTATTAAAAAAGATTATATTCAAACAAAAAATGTTCCTTCCGCTATTACTCAACCAATCAGCAAAACGTAATTTTTTCTCTAAAATCTCAAGTGGCCATTCTGTTAATTGAACTATTAAAAATATTCATTTAACGAATACCAATTTTTGTCGGAGTAGGTTGCCTGTATATTTGTATTTGAAATTTAAGATCCAATTAATATTGGTGCTGAATTATTTGATTACAGGCATATTCCTGAATTTTTATAAAACTTTTCAAACATGACTTTCATTAAATTAACAAAAGAAATTCTGGCATTAAATGTTACAACTGAAGAGAATTTGTGGCTAGAAAATATCATTTTTGTAAGTCGCGAAAATGAAAGGATTCTGCAAACAGCTTTTATTGCAATGCCAAAGTATATAAATAAAACAGAAATAATTCTTAAGCCGGAAATTAAAAATCAATTTCTTGTTTCTTCGAATTTTTCACCCGATGGATGGACATTGGATAAGTTCGCAAGGGCTTATATCCTTTTACATTTCAATACCGAAAACGAAATAAATTATGTCAAAAGGTTAAGCGAGCTTTTTGAAACCGCAGAAATGAATGAACTTGCCGCATTAAATTCATTTATACCTTTGTTTTCATATCCCCAGAATTGGTTGAATCAGGCCAAAGAAGCTGTTCGGTCAAATGTGGGGTGTGTTTTTGATGCCATTGCATTTAATAATCCTTACCCTTCCATTCATTTTGATGAACCTGCATGGAACCTGTTAGTATTAAAAACAATTTTTTGTGGAAAAAGCATTAAGAATATCTATGGTTTGAAGGAGAGAGCAAATCAGAAACTTGCTCATATGGTTTCTGATTTTGCCCATACACGATGGGAAGCAGGGAAAACCATTTCTCCTGAAGTATGGGAACTCGTGACTCCATATATCGATAATCAGATCATTAAGGATATTGAGAAGCTATTTCAATCGGGAAATGAACAGGAGCAACTTGCTGCAAAATTATCCTGCACACAGTCTGATTTTAAACCCGCAAAAAATCTTTTAAAAAAATATTCCGAGTCCTTTATCAGTACAGAATTTAAATTTTCAAATCAATAAAATTTTCAAATCATGAAAAACAATTTGCTTGTAAAAAGCCCATTAACCGAAGAAAAGAACAACCTGGAAAATGTTTATGACGAAATGCAGTGGAACGATTATAAAGAACTGATTAAAGGAATGACCTTTTTCGATCCATACATTCATATGGATTCTCTTACTACCATCGACTATCAAAAAATGACGGAAGCCGGTGTTGTAGCAATTATAGAACCTTCCTTCCGTCTTGAACAATCATTAACCGGATTAGCGGCATTTAAAGATTCTAATGGTAGTCTTGGTAGGTGGGAAAGATTCAGGTCTTCCCAATATGGCATTAGGCATTATTGTACCGTTGGGTTAAATTCTAAAGATGCGAATAATGAGAAATTAGCTGAACATGTTATGTCTGTTTTGCCGCTTTACCTCCGTAAAGAAGGTGTAGTGGGAGTGGGGGATATTGGATTTGAAGACCAAACAAAAGCAGAAGAAAAGTATTTTCGCTTGCAGCTTGAATTAGCAATAAAAAATAAAATGCCGGTTCAAATTCGCACTCCTCATCGTGATAAAAAAAATGCAACTCAACGTAGCATGGATATCTGTAATGAACATGGCATAGATTCTTTTATGGTAATTATCGACCATAATACAGAAGAGACCATTAAAAGCGTAATAGATAAAGGTTTTTGGGCATCGTTTACTGCCGGGTCTTCCACAAATACAGGAAATAAAAAAATTGTAGAATTGATTCAACAATATAGCTCTGAAAAAATAATGCTGAACTCTAACCACTCCGGAATTTCTGATTCAATGGCAGTTCCTAAAACAGCGGCATTGATGAAGTTGAATGGTATATCTGACAAGGATATAAAAAAAGTAACGTATCAAAATGCAATTGATGCATTCAGCCAAAGTGGTCAGATTTATTTAGGAGATTTTCAAAAAATAAAAGCCATTGATCAAGATATAAAAAATAACAGAAACAATATTTTGAAGCCTCAAAAGCAACAACAAAATACAATGGAAAGTGTTTTAATTAAATAAAAATAGTTGAAGAAAATGTATTGAAATGAAAGCTTCCTGCTGATAATATAAGCGTATGCTATGGATTGGCAGGAAGTTTTTTTGCTTTTTATGCACTTGGTTTGACAATGGTTTTATACCGGAAAGTAATTGTGGAAATGGTTGTGGGGAAAGCTATGCAGGGCTTTTTAGTGCTTATTGGATTAAAAGTAATTACAGTTAATTGTAGACTTTATTTTTTTATGAAATAGCTATTTTGAATTTAAACATTTAATGTTTTTTTACCAAGTATGTCCTTTAAATAAATACCGGTATACGATTTTTTGCATTTTATAAGATCTTCCGGAAGTCCCTCAAAAACAATGTTTCCTCCCTCTGTTCCGCCTTCAGGGCCAAGGTCAATAACCCAGTCTGCACATTTAATTATTTCTGCATTGTGCTCAATAATAATCAATGAATGCCCTTGTTTTATTAGGGCGTTAAAAGCAAATAACAGTTTTGAAATGTCATGAAAATGTAAACCTGTGGTAGGCTCATCAAAAATAAATAAAGTTGGCGTGTTGCTGTTCTGTCCGGCACCAAGAAAAGATGCCAGCTTTATACGTTGAGCCTCACCACCGCTTAAGGTGCTGGAGGGCTGCCCTAAATGAACGTATCCTAAACCTACATCTGCTAATGGTTTTAGTTTTTGAACAATTTTTTTCTCCAGATTGGTTGGTCGTTGTGGCGAATCAAAAAAATGGATAGCATCCTCCACTGTCATACTTAAAATATCAGATATATTTTTAGCGTCTGTAAAAGGTGAGGGGTTGTAGGTGATTTCTAAAATATCTTGTTTGAAACGTTTACCATTGCAGGCCTCGCATACCAAATGAATGTCCGCCATAAACTGCATTTCAATTTGTACTTCCCCTTCTCCTTCACATACTTCACATCGTCCGCCATCTACGTTAAATGAGAAGTGAGATGGTTTATAACCTCTGTTTTTTGCCAATGGCTGATCTGCAAACAATGCACGTATTTCATCGTATGCTTTTACATAGGTTACCGGATTGGAGCGTGATGATTTGCCGATTGGATTTTGGTCGATCATTTCCACCGCAGAAATATTCTTCAAATCACCTCCCAATTTATCAAAGCTTCCTGTTTGCTCCCCGAAACCACCATGAATTTTTTTGAGTGCAGGATATAAAACTCGTTTTACTAATGATGTTTTTCCTGAACCGCTAACGCCTGTCACTACAGTCATAGTATTGAGAGGGAACTTAACATCAAAACCTTTTAAATTGTTTTCTCTTGCACCTTTTATTTCAATAAAATTATTCCACTTTCTTCTTTGTTTAGGAATCTCAATTTTTTCTTTTCCGGTTAAATAAAGCGCTGTAAGACTTTTTTCTTCGGTTTCCAGATCCTCGTGATTCCCTTGGAAAACCAACTCCCCTCCATGAGTGCCCGCCAGTGGTCCAATATCAATTATCTGATCGGCCGCACGCATAATTTCCTCATCATGTTCAACAACAATAACGGTATTACCAATATCTCGCAGCGAGTAAAGTACTTTTATCAATCGCTCTGTATCACGGGAATGTAAACCTATACTTGGCTCATCTAAAATATACATAGACCCGACAAGGCTGCTGCCAAGTGATGTAGCTAAGTTGATACGCTGAGATTCTCCTCCTGATAAAGTGTTTGAAAGCCTGTTTAAAGTGAGATACCCCAAGCCTACATCATCTAAAAACTGCAACCTATTCGTGATTTCAATTAAAATACGTTTCGCTATTTCAGTATCGTAGGATGATAATTCAATATGTGTGAAAAATTCAAGAGTGTTTTTCAGCGGCATCAATACAATATCATTGATAGATAGGCCGTCAACCTTCACATAAGAGGCATCTTTGCGTAATCGTGTTCCATTGCATTCCGGACAAACTGTTTTTCCGCGGTAGCGGGATAACATAACGCGATACTGGATCTTATAAGCTTGTTCTTCCAAATGTTTGAAAAAACTTGTTAATCCTTCAAAATATTTATTTCCCGACCAGATCAGTTTGCGTTCTTTTGCAGTTAGATCATAATAGGGCCGGTGGACAGGAAAATCGAATTTATGAGCATTCATCACCAACACATTTTTCCATTCACTCATTTTTTCGCCTTTCCAGCAAACAATGGCATCTTCGTATACCGATAAATTTTTATTTGGAATAACCAGATCTTCATCAATGCCAATAACAGTTCCAAAACCTTCGCAATGTTTGCAAGCGCCTACAGGATTGTTAAAACTAAAAAAATGAACGCTCGGCTCTTCAAAAGTCATCCCATCTAATTCAAATCGATTTGAGAAATGTCTGAGCCCGGCACTGTCTGAAGCCGTTGAAGCCTTTGTGGTCTTTTTCTTTAGTTTTTTACCATTTGTTTCTTCTTTTTCTTCTAATTGAGGATTAATCGCTGAGATATTTTCTATCGTGCATTCACCATCTCCTTCAAAAAAAGCAGTTTGGACTGAATCAGATATACGGTTATCATTGTCTTCATCACCTGATTTTACAGTGATTCGGTCAATTACAATGAAGAATTGATCCTTTTCTGTTTTTTCTTCCTTGCCGATCTTGCCATTCAGGCGGGGGAGAAATGTTTCTAAAAATTCATCGATCTTATGAATTTCTTTTTGATATTGAATGCGGGTAAAACCTTGTTGTAGAAGTAACCCTAACTGATCTTTTGTTGTTTTGCCGGATTGTTTTTTTAAAGGGGCAAGAATTATAATTTTTGATCCATCTTCCAATGAATTGATATATGCTGTTACATCCTGCACAGTATCACGTTTTACGGGGGCGCCTGAAGCGGGCGAAAATGTTTTACCTATTCGTGCATACAATAATTTCAGGTAATCATAGATCTCGGTTGAAGTGCCAACAGTAGATCGTGGATTACGGGAATTTACTTTTTGTTCAATTGCGATAGCAGGTGAAATACCTTTGATGTAATCCACCTCGGGTTTATCTATCCTCCCAAGGAATTGTCGTGCATAAGACGAAAGGCTTTCTACATAACGTCTTTGACCTTCAGCATACAAGGTGTCAAAAGCAAGCGAAGATTTTCCGGAACCGGACAGACCTGTAATAACAACCAGTTTATTACGAGGAATTGCAACATCCACATTTTTTAAATTATGAACACGGGCACCTTTTATAATAATGTATTCTTTCGAACTTAAATCTTCTATGTTATTTGATGTGGTCATGCATTTTTATTGGTTAACAAAGGTAGTCAATTTTTTGCTTTTTTTTTGTAGTCCATTTGGTAAGCGAATTCTTCTTTCTAAGACTGCTTTATTACCATACAGAACTTAAGATCTATTCTTTAAAATTGAAATTAATTCGGACATAAAACTTCTTGAAAAATCAAACAGACAGGTCTTTTTGCGAAATTTGTTGTAAAGTTTGGAAGGATCTTGAGTAATAATATAAATTAACGACTTTTTACCCTTTTATTTCAACAAAAAAACCGTATAATTGCATTTAAATTTAAAATAAAACCGAATGGGTAAAGTCGCATTAATAACAGGAGTTACAGGTCAGGATGGAGCTTATTTAGCTGAACTGTTGCTGTCTAAAGGTTATACAGTACATGGTCTTAAAAGAAGAAGCTCCATGTTTAATACCGGGCGTATTGATCATTTGTATAAAGATCAGCATGAAACAAAAGTGAAATTCTTTTTGCATTATGGCGATTTAACAGATTCTACAAATCTTATCCGTATTATTCAGGAAACGCAACCGGATGAAATATACAATCTTGCGGCACAGTCGCACGTAAAAGTATCTTTCGATTCCCCTGAATATACCGCTAATGCCGATGCGATCGGACCATTGCGGATTTTGGAAGCTATCCGTATTTTGAAACTCGAAAACAAAACTCGTTTTTATCAAGCCTCTACATCAGAGATGTATGGTTATGTTCAGGAGATCCCTCAAAAGGAAACAACTCCTTTCTATCCACGTTCACCTTATGGTGTTGCAAAAGTTTACGCATATTGGATCACTAAAAATTATCGTGAAGCATATAACATTTATGCCTGTAATGGAATTTTGTTTAATCACGAAAGTCCTATTCGTGGAGAAACATTCGTAACCCGCAAAATTACAAGAGCTGTTGCTAAAATTCATTTAAAATTACAGACAAAATTATTTCTTGGTAATCTTGATTCAGAGCGCGATTGGGGACATGCAAAAGATTATGTAGAGGGTATGTGGTTGATGATGCAGCAAAAGGTTGCTGATGATTATGTGTTGGCTACTGGTAAAAAAATAACCGTTCGTAAGTTTGTTGAATTGGCTTTTGCAGAGGTGGGTATTACTTTGAAGTGGGAAGGTAAAGGAGTGGATGAAAAAGGAACTGATGTTGCAACCGGGAATTTACTTGTTGAAATCGATCCGCGTTATTTCCGCCCTACCGAAGTTGAATTATTAATTGGTGATGCCTCAAAAGCAAAAAAAGATTTAGGTTGGGAGCCTAAATATACCTTAGAACAATTAGTAAAAGAGATGGTAGAAAGTGATGTGAAATTATTCGAAAGAGATAAATATTTATTGGATGGTGGACATGATGTCATGAATTTTCATGAGTAATTTATAAAGAAAAGGTTTTTCATTCATTCATTTCGAGCGGAGTCGAGAAATCTTTTTATTGATTAGCAGGATGCTCCGGCTTCTCTCAATTATTGAGCAGGGAAATTAATATTTTTTAACAGACTTCTGGAAAAAGCATTGAATGGAAAAAAATTCAAAAATATATATTGCAGGTCATCGCGGGATGGTAGGTTCTGCCATTATTAGACGACTTAAAAAGGATGGATTTACAAATATAGTAACCCGTACTTCAAAAGAGTTGAATTTAATTAATCAGCAAGCGGTTGCTGATTTTTTTGCATCAGAAAAGCCCGATTTTGTTTTTTTAGCTGCCGCTAAAGTTGGCGGTATCGTTGCTAATAATACATATCGTGCTGAATTTATATACGATAATATTATGATTCAAAGTAATATTATCCATAGCTCTTATTTGAATAACGTTAAAAAATTACTGTTTTTGGGTTCCTCTTGTATTTACCCTAAAATGGCTCCCCAGCCATTGAAAGAAGACTATTTATTAACCGGGATTTTAGAATCCACAAATGAACCTTATGCGATTGCAAAAATTGCCGGGATTAAAATGTGTGATGCTTACCGCAGTCAGTATGGTTGTAATTTTATTGCCGTAATGCCTACAAATCTTTATGGACCAAATGATAATTATGATTTGAATAATTCTCATGTTCTTCCTGCGCTTATTCGTAAATTCCATACTGCAAAAACTCAAAAATTATCAAGCGTTGAAATTTGGGGTACAGGTACACCAATGCGTGAATTCCTGCACGTGGATGATCTTGCTGATGCATGCTTTACGCTGATGCAAAATTATAATGAACCAGGTCTGATTAATATTGGAGTAGGTGAAGATATAAGCATCAAGGATCTTGCATTACTGGTGAAGAAGATCGTTAATTACGAAGGGGAATTAAAATTTGATACAACCAAGCCCGATGGAACACCCCGAAAATTAATGGATGTAAGCAAATTACACTCTTTCGGATGGAAGCATAAAATTAATTTAGAAGAAGGAATCTCAAGCGTTTATAAAGAAGTGAAGGATGTTTTTAATTTAGAGACCGCATAACCGGGTTTTTATTTTTTTGAAATTTTATATTTTTTTGAATTCTTCTTCTTTTTGTCTGAGGCATATATTATTGGAATTGTGTTTGTTTCTGAGTTTGCCCCCCCCCGCAGCTACGGATTTACAAGGGTTTAGACCTATTTTCCGGGAGCAGTATAATCGTATTAGAAATAAAAATCCCATGGTGTTTCCAATCCCCAAAGGGCGAAAAAAAATGGTGATTTCATTGGCCAATTTTTCTCCTAACACAATTATGGATCTTTCGCATTTGCAACCTTTTTATATTTTTTCACGTCTACCATATAAATCAAAGAAATTGAAGGCTTAGTTCAATAAAAGCGTGGAAAAATCGATTTTTTGTCATTTCCCCCTTTCCGATGAGTTCTTATTTAGAAAATAAATCAAGATAAAGTAAAATATTTGACAGTTTTAAAAATAAAATAATACCTTTAATTTTTAATTTTTTCTGATTTGCGATAAAACTATTTTGTGACCCTGACCACTCTCAAACAATAGGAATGAAAAAAAGTTATTTATCAACTACTCTCAAAGCTCAGGATCTCAAACTGCATTGGCTGTTTCGGGTCTTATTTATTGTTTTCTTTTCAACGATCATTTTTAATGCTCGGGCACAATGTCCGATAGCTTCTGCCGAAGCATCACTTACCACTATTTGTTCCGGTACCATTGCATCCATTGCATTATCTGCTAATCAAATTGGAACAACCTATTCCTGGACAATTGTTCAGGATGGTATTGTTGGTGCAGCTGATGGAGCAGGTTCCCTCATAGCCCAGACATTAACCGCAACTGACGCGGCAGCTGGCTCTGTTGTTTATACAATTACACCCCTTGCAAATGGTTGTAGAGGCGCATCTTCTTCTGTTAAAATAACAGTCAATCCAATTCCGGGTATTACCGCAACTCCATTAACTTCAACAATTCCCTCAAATAGTGCGGTATCAATAGTACTAACAAGCGATGCAGCAGAAACAGCATTTTCATGGACAGTTATACGATCTGGAATAGATGGAGCAATAGCCGGGTCCGGCTCTGTGATCAACCAGGTTTTAACAGCAAATGCTGAAAAGGGAATCGTAACCTATCGTATTACTCCTGATTTTAAGGGCTGTGCAGGGGAACCTATAAATGCAAAGGTGATTGTTAAGAGGTGATCATAACATACGGTTGGTAATATTATTTTGAATACTTTCTTAGAAAATACAGTGAAATTTATCAAATTTCAAACTAAAAAACATGCATAGCTTTACATATTACATTTTGAATAAAGCTCAGATATTCAGGCTGCAAAGATCTTTGCAGCTTGCTTTTGTTCTATTCTTTTTAATTTCCTTTCAAAAAGGGAGGGCTCAATGTCCCGTTGCCAATCCCGTTGCTGCAACAACCATTTGTTCCGGAACAATTACAGCAATTGCTTTAACAAGTGATCTTGGGGGGACTACATATACCTGGACTGCTGTTCAAACCGATGTTGTAGGTTCTAGTGACTGCTCCACTGGTTGTGGGTCCACTATTGGGGACACTTTAACTGCCGTAGAGGTTTTTCCTGGCACTGTGGCTTATACAGTTACACCTTTTACAGCTGGTTGCCCTGCAGGTGGGACTCCGATTGTTATCAACATTACTGTTAACCCTATTCCCTTAGCTATTGCCTCAAATTCAACTATCTGTTCTGGGGCCACATCTTCTGTTGCAATAACAAGTGATGTTGTTGGTACCACTTTTGCCTGGACCGTTATTCAGGCAGGCGTGTCTGGCGCATCTCCAGGTGCCGGAAGTTTAATTTCTCAAACATTAAATACTACAGGGCCATCTTCCGGTATTGCTACATATAATATAATTCCAACGGCAGACGGTTGTATAGGAGAGCCTATAAACACCAAGGTTACCATCAGACAACTACCGGCACTTACTTTAGGTGCTAATCCTGAAGTTTGTGTGGGAACCCTTACTGCTAACCTTACCTATAGTTCTACGGGTGGAAGCCCAAATCAATACAGCGTTAATTTTGATGCAACAGCCGAAGGGCAGGGGTTTGTAGATGTAGTAAATCAGGTATTGCCTGCAAGTCCTATCGTTTTGGTTGTTCCCGGAGGAGCTGCTGTTGGTGTTTACAATGCTGTTTTGTCTGTAAATAATACAATTAATGGTTGTCCGGGCGCCTCTTACCCAATAACTGTAACAGTTTCAGCACCCACTCCCCAGGTAATTTCAGGCACAACACCGATTTGTGTGGGAGCTACCGCCACCTGGACCAGTACTTCTCCTGGTGGAACCTGGAGCAGCGCAACGCCAGGGGTTGCTACTGTTGGTGCCGCCTCAGGTATTGTAACTGGTATTGCAGCTGGCACTTCTGACATAACTTATTCAGTAACCATTGGAGGCTGTGTAAATACGGCAATAAAAACAGTTACTATCACAGCATCTACCCCTCAGGTAATAACAGGCACCTCACCAATTTGTGTTGGTGATGCAGTTGTTTGGACCAGTACTACAGGTGGCGGTTCTTGGTCTAGTGCTACTCCTGGAGTAGCAACGGTTGGTGCAGCCTCTGGTCTGGTAACAGGTATTTCAGCCGGCACATCCGACATCACCTATTCAGTAACTATTGGGGGGTGCGTGAATACAGCAATTAAGACAGTAACAGTTTCTAACCCAACACCTCAGGTAATAACCGGCACATCACCTCTTTGCGTTGGTGCAACAGCCACCTGGACCAGCACCTCTCCTGGAGGAACATGGAGCAGTGCAACTCCCGGGGTAGCCACCGTTGGTGCCGCATCTGGTTTAGTTACTGCTGTTTCTGTTGGAACATCTGATATTACTTATTCAGTTACTATTGGCGGTTGTGTAAACACTGCAATAAAAACAGTTACCGTAAATGCATCTCCAATCTTAGTTATTACTGATCCTGTTGCTTTATGTTCACCGGCAACAGCTGACCTTACGGATCCCGCAGTTACAGCAGGTTCTACAGGCGGACTCACTTTTACTTATTTTACAGATGCCGGTGCAACTTTGGCTTACGCTACTCCAACAGTAGCAACAGCTGGGACTTATTATATTGTTGGCACAGCTGTGGGTGGTTGTGCTGATACCGCAGCAGTAACGGTAACGGTAAATACAAAACCAGATCTGATTACCGTACCTCAAACTGTATGTTCACCAGCAACTACTGCCGACCTCACAGATCCTTCTGTTACCGCAGGTTCAACTCCGGGGCTGGTTTTTACTTATTTTACAGATGCAGGCGCAACATTGGTATATGGAACTCCGGCAGCAGCAACGGCAGGCACTTATTATATTGTTGGTACACTTGGAGGTTTTTGCTCGGATACAACAGCTGTAGATGTTACTGTTAACCCTTCGCCAAATGTGGTTACGAATAACCAAACGGTATGCTCACCAGCAACAGTTGACCTTACTGCCCCAGCTATAACGCTTGGTTCTACCGGAGGTTTGACATTTACTTATTTTACAGATGCCGGTGCAACATTGGTTTACGGCACACCTACAGTTGCACCAGCCGGAACCTATTATATTGTGGGTTTAACACCGGAAGGTTGTCGTGATACAAGTGCTGTTACCGTGACTGTTAACACAACTCCAACAGTAATTACAGTCCCACAGGCAGCTTGTTCACCCGCAAAAGTTAATCTTACATTGGCTGGTGTAACTGCAGGTTCAACACCCGGTTTAAGTTTTACGTATTGGATGGATGCAGGGGCAACCATTGCGCATATTACACCTACGTTAGCAACAACAGGTACCTACTATATTGTCGGTACAATTGGTGGATGTTCAGATACCACTGCTGTAACAGTTACCATCAATCCTAAACCGGACTTAGTTACCAATAATCCTGCTACAGTATGTGCTCCTGCAACAGTGGATCTTACATTGGCTGCCGTTACTGCTGGTTCTACAGCAGGTTTAACATTCACATACTTTACAGATGCCGCTGCTACAATTTCATATCCAACACCAACAACAGCAACTTCAGGTACCTATTATATTGTTGGTACAGTAAATCCGGGGTCAGGATGTACAGATACAGCAGCCGTAATAGTAACGATTACCCCTAAACCAACAGTTGTAACCGTTCCACAAACAGCTTGTTCGCCTTCAACAGTGAACCTCACTTTAGGTGGAGTTACTGCTGGATCAACCGGTGGCTTATCGTTTACTTACTTTACAGATGCCGGGGCAACAACTCCTGTTGGGGTTCCTACGGCAGTGGGAACAGGAACTTATTACATTGTTGGTTCTACAGTTGGCGGCTGCTCCGATACCACAGCGGTTACGGTTACAATTAATCCAACCCCTGATGTAATTATCACCCCTCCTGCAGCAGTATGTGCACCAGCAACTGTTGACCTTACTTTACCTGCGGTTACTGCCGGGTCTACCGGCCTTGGGGTTTTAACTTACTTTTTAGATGCCGGACTAACAATGCCGAACCCAAGCCCTTCAGCTGTATCAGCCAGTGGTACTTATTATATTGTGGGCACATTGGGCAGCTGTTCTGATATTGAACCTGTAACTGTAACAATCAATCCACAACCAACTGTAGTTGCTATTCCTTTATCGCTCTGCTTAAGTCTTTCAGCGAATCTTACTGCCGATTCAGTAACAACGGGATCCACACCAGGTCTGAACTTTACTTACTTTACCGATCCGGGAGCAACTATTCCTGTTGCAGACCCAACAGCAGTTGGTGCAGGAACATATTATATTGTTGGTACTGTGCCGGCAACAGGATGTTCCAATATAACATCAGTTGATGTTACATTAGCCCCGGTGGTTCTTACTACTGATCAGGCCGCTTGTTTACCCACCACAACAACTGATTTGACTTTAGCAGCTGTAACAGCAGGTTCTACTCCTGGTTTGATTTATACTTATTTTACTGATGCAGCTGCAACAATTGCCGTTCCTGATCCGACAGCCGCAGTTGCCGGAACTTATTACATTGTTGGTACTACTCCTGATGGCTGTGCTGATACTACCGCTGTAGATTTTACAGTAAATCCAAAACCAGATGTAATTACCGTAGCTCAGGACGTATGTGCACCTGCAACAGTGGATCTTACTGCGGCAGCGGTTACTGCTGGTTCTACTGCCGGTTTGAGTTATTCTTATTTTACAAATGCAGCTGCAACTATTGTTTATGGAACACCAACAACGGCAAGTGCGGGTACCTATTATATAGTAGGTTCAACTGTTTTCGGATGTACCGATACTGCTTCCGTATTGGTTACTATAGATGCACAACCTATAGTAGTGGCATTAAATCAGGCAACTTGTTCCCCAATTACTACCATTGACTTAACATTGGCCGCTGTTACTGCTGGTTCTGACCCAGGCTTGACTTTTACTTATTTTACAGACCCCGGAGCTACAATAGCTTATTTAACACCTACAGTAGCCACAGCCGGAACCTATTATATTAAGGGTACCATACCGGGAGGGTGTTCTACTGTTGACGGATTAACTTATACTGTAAATCCAAAGCCGACAGTAAATACAGTTCCTCAATCGATATGCTCGCCTGGTACAATTGATATTACTTTACCGGCAGTAACAGCCGGTTCAACAGGAGGATTGATTTTTACTTACTTTACTGATGCCCCGGCAACAATAACCTTTGCAACACCAACAACTGCTGGTACTGGTACATATTATATTGTTGGTTCCACTGGAGCTGGATGCTCTGATACCACTGCGGTAGTTGTTACTATTGATCCAAAACCAGACTTAGTTACAGTACCCCAAAATGTGTGTACACCTGCAACAACAGCCGATCTTACCTTGCCTGCTGTTACATCCGGAGGAGGATTAAGCTATACTTATTTTACTGACCCTGGCGCCACATCACCTTATGCTACACCTACGGTTGCAACTGCCGGAACTTATTATATTGTTGGTGCAACACCACAAGGCTGCTCCGATACTGCTTCTGTTGTTGTTACGGTTAGTCCTAAACCAACAGTAATTACAGTGCCTCAACCAATATGCACACCATTATTAACAGTTGACATTACCCAGCCGGCTGCTACGTTTGGTTCTACACCTTTATTAACATTTACTTATTTTACGGATGCCGCTGCAACAATAACGTTTGGGACTCCTACAGTTGCCGGAGCTGGTACATATTATATTGTTGGTCAGTCTACGGCCGGCTGTTATGACACCACAGGGATAACAGTTACTGTAAATCCTAAACCGACTGTAATTACCAATGATCCTGCACCAATTTGTTCACCTGCAACTGCTGATATTACTTTAGCTGCGGTAACATTTGGTTCAACCGGTGGTTTATCTTTTTCTTACTATTCAGATGCCGGAGCTACAACAGTTTATCCGACTCCTGCAGCAGCTGTTGCAGCTACTTATTATATTGTAGGGGTTACATTGGCTGGATGTTCTGATACAACTGCAGTAAATGTGATTTCCGATGCAATACCTACGGTGGTTACGGTACCGCAGTCAATATGCTCCCCTTCAGTTACTACTGATCTTACTTTGCCAGGTGTAACAGCCGGATCTACTGGTGGACTAACATTTACCTACTTTACAAATAGCATCGCAACAATTTCCGTTCCGGATGAGACAGCGGTGCCTGTTGGGACCTATTATATTGTAGGTTCAACACCAGGCGGTTGTACTGATACAACCCCAGTGTTGGTTACGCTTGACCCCGGTGCTAATGCGGGTACTGTAACCGGTACCTCACCTCTTTGTATTGGCGCAACTGCTAATTACTCCAGTGATGGTGATTCAGGTGGAAGCTGGACCAGCAGTAATGTATTAATAGCCACTGTAGATGGAGCAGGTTTAGTGACGGGGGTAGGGGCAGGCACTTGCGATATTATATATACTGTTAATGGAGGATGTAATGGAATACAAACCGCACAACAGTCGCTAACCATAACTCCAAATGCGAGCATTGTTTCTGTAACCGGAACTACACCGCTTTGTATTGGTGGAACGGATACTTATACTGCTAATTCAGTGGTTCTTGGTGGCGGAGTTGCCGCATGGAGCAGCAGCGATATTTTAGTTGCCACTGTAGATGGAGCCGGCCTGGTAACGGGTATAGCTGCGGGTACTTGTAATATTATACATACCATAACCGGTGGATGTAATGGACTACAAAGTGCACAGCAATCATTAACTATAATTCCAGATGCGAGCATTGCTTCTGTAACAGGAACAACACCGCTTTGTATTGGTGGAACAGCCACATATTTAGCTAACTCTGTGGTGCTTGGTGGCGGGGTTGGGTCATGGAGCAGCAGCGACATCTTAGTTGCCACTGTTGATGGTACGGGCTTAGTTACAGGTATAGCTGCAGGCACCTGCAATATCATTTTTACCATAAACGGAGGATGTGGTGGAATAAAAACTGCTCAACAGATATTAACCATAACTCCGAATGCAAGTATAGTTTCTGTAACCGGAACAACACCACTTTGTGTAATCGGTACGACCACCTATACTGCTAATTCAGTGGTGCTTGCTGGTGGAGTGGGCTCGTGGAGCAGCAGCGATATATTAGTTGCTACTGTTGATGCAACAACAGGCTTGGTAACAGGTGTAGGGGCAGGTACTTGTGATATCATATTTACCATAAACGGAGGATGTGGCGGAATACAAACTGCTCAACAGTCATTAACTGTTAACCCGTTAGATGATGCATCTTTCACGTACGCATTATCCACTTATTGCCAAACGGATCCCGCTAATCCTACCCCAATAGTAACTGGACTACCGGGTGGTATATTTAGTTCAACGGTAGGGTTGGTTTTTGTAAGCACCGCAACAGGTCAGATAGATTTAGCATTAAGTACTCTTGGAACATACACTGTAACGTATACCTCTAATGGCCTGTGTCCTAATAACTCTACTTTTGATGTAACTATAACAACTGCACCTTCGGCAACATTTAGTTATACCGGAACACCTTATTGCCAGGATGCTGCTAATCCTTCTCCAACATTTCCCCTTGGGTCAAGTGCTGGTACTTTCAGTTCCACTGTAGGATTGGTATTTGTAAGTACAGTAACCGGGGAAATTGATCTTGCTGCAAGCACGGCTGGAACTTACACGGTAACCAATACCATTGCGGCTTCTGGTGCTTGTCCTTTAGTTACCGCCACGTCACCATTTACCATTACAGCATTGCCAGTAGCAACATTTAGCTATACCGGCACCCCTTATTGTCAGAATGGAGTTAATCCCTTCCCAACATTTAGTGGTGGCGGAGTGGCTGGCACATTTAGCTCCACCGCAGGATTGGTATTTGTAAGTACAGCAACCGGAGAAGTTAATTTGGCATTAAGCACCGCTGGAACTTACACAATAACCAACAGCATAGCAGCTTCAGCAGGTTGTGGTATTGTAACAGCCACTTCCCCAATAACGATAACCGCACTGCCTTTAGCCACCTTCAGCTATACAGGAACACCTTATTGCCAGGATGCTGCTAACCCTTCTCCAACATTCCCTCTTGGATCAAATGCTGGTACTTTCAGTTCTACCGCAGGATTGGTATTTGTAAGTACATCA
The DNA here is from genome assembly GCA_030654175.1 of Bacteroidia bacterium. GTDB lineage: Bacteria > Bacteroidota > Bacteroidia > 2-12-FULL-35-15 > 2-12-FULL-35-15 > 2-12-FULL-35-15. The sequence continues at coordinate 317,121 of JAURXZ010000030.1, read as the reverse complement.
ACCGGAGAAGTTAATCTGACATTAAGCACAGCAGGAACTTACACGATAACCAATACTATAGCAGCTTCAGCAGGTTGTGGCATTGTAACAGCCACTTCCCCAATAACGATAACGGCCCTGCCTGTAGCTACTTTTAGCTATACCGGCACTCCTTATTGTCAGAATGGAGTCAATCCTTTCCCAACGTTCAATGGTGGTGGAGTCGCAGGCACATTCAGCTCCACCGTAGGATTGGTATTTGTAAGTGCAGTAACCGGAGAAGTTAATCTGGCATTAAGCACGGCAGGAACTTATACGATAACCAATACCATAGCAGCTTCAGCAGGTTGTGGCATTGTAACAGCCACTTCCCCGATAACGATAACCGCACTGCCTGTAGCCACTTTCAGCTATACAGGAACACCTTATTGCCCAAATGGTATTAATCCATTTCCAACATTCAGTGGAGGTGGGGTAGCAGGTACATTTAGTTCCACAGCAGGTTTGTCTTTTGTCAGTGCATCTACAGGGGAAGTAGATCTGGCTGCAAGTATTTCAGGGACTTATACTGTAACTAATACAATCGTTGCCACAAATGGCTGTCCTATTGTAACTGCAACATCAACAATAACTATTAATACTTTGGATGATGCAACCTTCAGTTATCCCCTATCAACTTTTTGTCAAACAGGAGCCAATCCAACACCAATTGTAACGGGATTAGCCGGAGGAACTTATAGTTCCACACCAGGTTTGGTTTTTGTTAGTGCACTTACCGGAGAAATAGATTTGGCTGGAAGTACGTTGGGTACATACACTATAACTTACACTACTAATGGACCATGTCCAAATACAGGTATTTTTATTGTAACCATTACTTTATTGCCTGACGCAACATTTAGTTACGCTGCACCATCTTATTGCCAGGGAATAGGTTCAAATCCTTTGCCTGTATTTCCTCTTGGATCAAGTGCAGGAGCTTTTTCAGCTCTACCGGCAGGCCTAGTATTTGCAGATGCCAATACAGGTGAAATCGATATTGTAGCGAGCGCTCCGGGGGTATATACAATTACTAATTTCATTGCTGCATCTGGAGGTTGCTCTGCAAATTCTGCAACATTCCCATTAACAATTAATGCCATTGATGATGCATCTTTTACTTATTCTTTATCCACTTTTTGTCAAGCAGGGATCAATCCTACGCCAATAGTTACAGGTTTGCCCGGAGGAACATTTAGTTCAACAATAGGATTAGTATTTGTTGATGCAAATACAGGTGAGATTGATTTAGCAGGAAGTGTTTTAGGGACCTATATTATAACATACACTACCAGCGGACCTTGTCCGAATACCGGTGTTTTTAATATTACCATTACTTTATCCCCATCAGCCACATTTAGTTATTTGGGACCTTATTGCCTGGGTGGAAGTCCTGACCCGTCTCCAACTTTCCCTCTCGGGTCAAGTGCAGGAACTTTTAGTTCTACACCTGGTCTCATCTTTATTAATGCGGCAACCGGCCAAATAGACCTTTCTGCAAGTACACCTGGAACATATGTTGTAACTAATACTATTGCTGCATCTGGAGGTTGCCCCGCAGCTTTCGCGATAAATTCTGTTACTATTAATGACTTACCTACGATATCAGCCGCTGGGCCGGACCAAATTAATACAGCTACCTGTGGATTGACCTCTGCTAACCTTGCAGCAAATGCACCAATAATAGGAACTGGAAGTTGGAGTATTTTCAGTGGAGCAGGAGGAAGTTTTACTCTTGCAACTGATCCAACTACCATATTTAATGGAGTAGCTGGAAATACCTACGTTTTGATATGGACCATTTCAAATGCCCCTTGTACAGCATCTACCGACAGTGTAACAATTAAATTTAATCAGGTTCCTACAACTGCTGCTGCCGGATTAGACCAAACGAGTTCTGCTACCTGCGGATTAACTTCGGTTACTCTTGCAGCAAATGCGCCAATTATAGGAACAGGTAACTGGAGCATTTTTAGTGGAGTTGGGGGCAGTTTTGTTCTTGCAACTGATCCTACTACAGTGTTTAGCGGAACAGCAGGAAATACTTATGTTTTAGTATGGACAATTTCAAATGCTCCTTGTACAGCTTCGACCGACAGTGTAACAATTAAATTTAATCAAGCTCCTACAACTGCTACTGCCGGGCCAGACCAAACAGGTTCTTTTACTTGCGGCTTAACTTCGGTAACCCTTTCAGCGAATTCTCCAATAATCGGAACAGGAAGCTGGAGTGTTTCTAGCGGAGTGGGAGGAAGTTTTGTTCTTGCATCTGATCCTACCACCCTATTTAGTGGTACAGCAGGAAGTACCTATGTTTTAAGGTGGACAATTACAAATGCTCCTTGCGTTTCTATGGACAGTGTAACCATTACATTTAATGTATTTCCAACAGTAGTTATCAATAACCCTGCAGCGGTTTGCTCTCCGGCAACTGTAGATATTACAGCAGCAGCAGTTACACTAGGTTCAACAGCTAGTTTATCTTATACTTATTTTACAGATGCAATAGCTACAACATCATATTTAACTCCTGCAACAGCTGTTGCAGGAACCTATTATATTGTAGGTGCAACATCAGCAGGATGCACCGATACAACAGCAGTTGTTGTTACCGTAAACTCCAGCCCTGATGTTACAGCAACAGGGATAAACCTTACATGTTTTAATGTTTGTAATGGTAGTGCAATTGCAACTGTGGTTGGCGGCACTCCAGACTTTACTTATGTTTGGTCATCGGGTCCAAGCCTAACAAAAACTGCTGCCACAGATACCATCACGGGATTGTGTATTTCAGGATACACTGTAACTGTAACGGATGCGAATGGTTGCCCTGATACAGATTCAATAACACTCACACAACCTACTCAGATTGTTCCAAATATTACAACTGGTAATATTTCTTGTTTGGGTGTTTGTGATGGTTTATCAGAATCATCTCCTACCGGTGGAACAGCTCCATATACATTCGCATGGAATACAGGATCAGTTGATACCTTGATCACTGACCTTTGTCCTGGAACCTATACAGTAATAGTTACTGACTCATTTGGTTGTACTATTTCATTACCTGATACTATTGTGCAGGCGGCTACTGTTCTGTCAAATGCAATAATTACAAATGCTACTTGCGGTTTATGTGATGGTCAGGTAGTATTGTCCCCGTCAGGTGGAATTTCTCCATATACTTTTTTATGGGGCAGCGGTCAAACAAGTGATACAGAAACAAATTTATGTGCCGGCTTATATTCTGTTAATATTACTGATAGTGCAGGTTGTAGTTCAAGCTATTCAATACCAATTAGTAATCCGGGTGGACCAACAAGTGCAGCCATTACTTCTACCAATATCAGTTGTTTCGGTTTATCTGATGGAAGCGTAACTGCGGTGACACCTGCCGGAGGAACACCTCCTTATTCTTACCTTTGGATTCAGGGCGGACAAACCACTCCAACATTAAGCAATTTAGGTGCAGGTGTTTATTATGTTCAAATAGCAGATAGCATTGGATGTTCTTTAATTGATTCTGTAATTATTACTGAGCCTACTCAGGTGGTTGTTAACCAGTTTATTACTGCGGCAACTTGTGGTGCTTGTGATGGAAGTCTTTCTGTGGCTCCAAGTGGAGGTGCTGCACCATACACTGTTGTTTGGAATACGGGTTCTGTATTGGATACAATAAGCAGTTTATGCCCTGGCTTTTATTCAGTTCAAATTACTGATTTTGTAGGATGCTCGCAAAGTATAGTGATGCCACTAAACAGTTTGAATGCGCCAACACTTACTACATCATCTGTTCCTCTTTTATGTAATGCAGCTTGTAATGCAACTGCAACCGTTGTAGCAGCAGGAGGAATATTGCCTTATACCTATTTGTGGAATGATCCGGGTGCCCAAACAACAGATGTGGCAACAGCACTTTGTGCAGGTACTTATTTTGTGCAGGTTACAGGTGGTGGCTGTGTTTCATTCGCTTCGGTTGAAATAACTGATCCAGCCCCGATTGGATTTTCTTTAGCAAATTCAGTTGATCCTTTGTGTAATGGAAATAGCAATGGTTCTGTTGCAGTTATACCGTTTGGAGGAACACTTCCATATACATTCTCCTGGACAGGAAGTGGCAGCGTTAGTGATACTGCATCAGGCCTTGCGGCAGGTATTTATACTGTAACAGTAACCGATGCGAATGGTTGTACTTCCTCACAATCAAATACACTGGTTGATCCTGATTCATTAACAATTTCAAATGTTCCAACACCTGCAAGTTGTAATACCATTGCGGACGGTGCAATTGATGTTACAGTTGGCGGTGGCACACCTGGTTATACATATCAATGGAGTGGAGGTTCTGCATTAACTACACAGGATCTAGCCGGAATTTTAATAGGATCTTATGATATCACAGTTACTGATACAAATGGTTGTACTATTACAGATAATATCATTATAACATCAACTGTTACAGTTAACGCTGTGGCTGGAAATGATACAGCTTTCTGTGAACCGGGTACCATGTTGTTAAGTGCCACAGGAAGCAGTGCTAACGTTATCAATTATCAATGGTTCCAGATTCCGGCAAATACACTGATTGGAAGTGTTATGGATGTTTCGGTAACACCTCCATTAGGCACAACAGACTATTATGTGATAGTTGATAACGGTGCAGGATGCGCGCACAATGATACAATTTCAGTTACGGTAAATGCATTACCTGTTGCAAATGCAGGTGCTGATGTTACTATATTGGCAACTACCACCACTGTACTTGGAGGAAATCCTACAGGTCCTGTTGGAGCTACCTATTCATGGGATCCGATACTTGGATTAGATAATGGAACAAATTCAAATCCTGTTGCTAATCCTACAGTAACTACTACTTATACTGTAACAGTTACATCTGCCGAAGGTTGTACCTCAACTGATATTGTGATAGTAACTGTGGTTGCCAACATTACATTTGCAAATGGTATTTCGCCTAATGCGGATGGGGCAAATGACGAATGGATTATCGATAACATTGAACTATTCCCTAAATCTGTGGTGGAAGTTTATAACCGATGGGGTGAGTTGTTATTCCAATCAACCGGATATACCGAGAAATGGAAAGGCATATTCAAAGGTAAATTATTACCTGTTGGAACATATTATTACATTATTAATTTGAATGATCCGTTTTTCCCGGATGTATTGACAGGGCCAATTACAATTTTGAGATAAAGCGATTCTTACTTATTTTCTCTCCGAAAGATTTGGAGTCAACAAAGCAAGAAAAGATAAAAAGATACGTATGAAAAAGATAAAAGATAATTTTTACGATCGCCATCTGCCTCCTTTGGGGAGGTTAGGGATGGGCCTCTTTCTTTTTTTATTCAGCCTCTCTTTTGCTGAGGGGTGGGGTGGGGCCTCTTTACATGCACAGCAGTTGCCTCATTATAGTAATTATATGCTTAATAACTTTGTGATGAATCCTGCAGTTGCAGGAAGTAATCCTTATTTTGAAGGCTTATCCAATAATCGTTATCAATGGATCGGGATCACAGATGCACCGCGTACCTATATATTAAGCGTGAATGGTCCAACCAAATCATTAAACGTGGGCTTAGGCGGGATACTATTCACTGATATTGTAGGACCAACGCGCAGGACTGGTTTTTATCTTTCCTATGCCTATCATATCAAAGTTGCAGAAAAAGTAAAGGTATCCTTCGGTTTATCAGGCGGTGTTCTTCAATTTATGGTTGATGCTTCTAAAATTACATTAAGAGATCCTACTGATCAGGTCATCAGCACGGGTTTGCAGTCTGTTATAGCACCTGATTTTGGAGTGGGAGTATATGCGTATTCATCTGATAAGAAATGGTATGCAGGGGCAAGTATGCCGCAAATATTGCAGAATAGGATAAACTTTTTTGAAACAGCTACCTCATCATTAAGCAAATTAGCTACGCATTTTTATATTACCGGTGGATACAAATATAAATTAAACGAAAATTTTAACCTAGAACCATCGGCCTTAATTAAATTTGTAAAACCAGCCCCTGTTCAGTTCGATCTTGGTGTGCGTGCCGTATACCGCGAAAAAATGTGGTTAGGGACAGCATATAGGAATCTGGATGCTGTTTCAGTAATGGTTGGCTATACAATGCAGGAAAACCTGACCTTTGCTTATTCCTACGATTTTACTACTTCAAACATAAGGAAGTACAGCACAGGTACCCATGAGTTCATGATCGGAATTAAATTTCACAAATTGGAAAAGGTGGAAAGAGTGGAAACTGTTAAAGAAGTTACAAAATAGACGCAAATACCTTAAGGACTTCAGGGATTTTCGGGAAAACAAAAATTGAAAATATTCCTTAACCTCCTATCATTTTTTTTATTTCATTTAATTTCATTAGGGCCTCAATAGGAGTTAAGGTATTAATATCTGTTTTTTGAAGTTCATCCTTTATATTCTCTAAAACAGGGTCGTTCAATTGAAAAAAGCTTAGCTGCAAATTTTCTGCTGATGGTTGTTTGTTGATCGCCTCCACAAAAACCTCTTGATTCTTGATTCTTGATTCTTGGTTCTCTATCCTTAACCCTTGATTCTTTTTCTCTCCTCCAAGTTTCAGGTTTATCTTCCGTTCCGATCCGCCTATTCCGGATTCTTTTCCTTCTCTTTCGCCTTCCAATTGGGCAAGAATTTGATTTGCCCTGTCCAATACTTTTTTGGGCATTCCTGCCATTTTTGCAACATGGATACCAAAACTATGCTCGCTTCCACCGGGTACCAGCTTGCGGGTAAATAACACTTTGTTACCTACCTCCTTCACCGAAACATTGAAGTTTTTCACACGATGCATGGAATTTGTCATTTCATTCAGCTCATGATAGTGGGTGGCAAATAATGTTTTAGCTTTTACAGAAGGATTTTCATGGATATATTCAGCGATAGCCCAGGCAATGGAGATCCCGTCATAGGTGCTGGTTCCGCGACCAATTTCGTCCAGTAAAATTAAACTGCGGTTGGATAAATTATTTAAGATGCTTGCAGTTTCGTTCATTTCCACCATAAAGGTTGATTCACCTGATGAAATATTATCAGAAGCTCCAACTCTTGTGAAAATTTTGTCTACCAATCCTAAATTCGCGTGTTTTGCGGGCACAAAACTTCCCATCTGGGCCATCAGAACTATTAATGCGGTTTGTCGCAACAGAGCCGATTTTCCGGACATATTCGGTCCGGTTATGATAATGATCTGTTGTTTTTGATTATCCAGGTAAATATCATTTGCAATATATTCTTCACCAACAGGTAATTGTTTTTCAATCACAGGATGCCGGCCATCTTTGATATCTAATATATCATTCTCAAAAAGATGTGGACGAACATAATTGTTTTTTTGTGCTATTGTGGCAAAGGACAACAAGCAGTCCAGTCGGCCTATTAACGAAGCATTCAACTGAATGGTGGAAATGTAATCCATCAATCCGATCACCAGATCGTTAAATAGTCTTATTTCTAATGCAATGATTTTTTCTTCGGCACCTAATATTTTTTCTTCATACTCTTTTAGTTCGGGTGTGATATAACGTTCCGCAGTGGTAAGTGTTTGCTTTCGGATCCATGTGTCCGGAACTTTATCTTTATGTGTATTGGTAACTTCCAGGTAATAACCAAACACACTGTTAAATGCCACTTTTAAAGAGGAGATCCCCGTAAGTTCACTTTCACGTTGTTGTATCTGCAACAAATAATCTTTCCCTGAATAGGAGATTTTTCGCAAGTCGTCCAATTCTGCATTCACCCCTTCAGCAATTACATTTCCTTTGGCAACAAGGTAAGGCGGTTCGGGCATGATCTCTTTTTCGATGCGCTCAATTACCAATTTGCAAGGGTTAAGTTGCTCTGCGATCTTTTGTAATGATGTGTTTTTTGAATTTTCGCAAGTAGTTTTTATTGGAACAATGGCTGTTAACGCACGTTTCAATTGAACCACTTCTTTTGGTGAAATACGGGCTGTTGCAACTTTTGAAATGATACGCTCCAGATCACCAATTAATTCCAGCTGTTGAATGATAAGTTCGTTTGTTTCACGATTCGATAAAAAATAATCCACAACCTCCAATCGTTCTTCAATGGAAACTTTATCTTTTAATGGCAGTGCTAACCATCGTTTTAGCATGCGCGAACCCATTGGTGAAACGGTCTGATCAATAATGTCGATCAGTGTTTTTGCATTATCATTTTGTGAGTTAAATAATTCTAAATTTCGAATGGTAAAACGATCAAGCCATACATATTTCTCTTCCTCGATACGTGATATGGTGGTGATGTGTTTTACTTTATCATGTGCTGTATCGGCAAGGTAATGTAGCGCGGCACCGGCAGCAATTATGCCTTGTTTCAGATTTTCGATACCAAAACCTTTTAATGATTTTGTATCAAAATGTTTTAATAACAGGTCGTTACCGAAATCAGAACTAAAGGCCCAGTCATCTAATCCGTAGGTGTAAAATTTTTCACCAAAAGTTTCAATGAATATTTTTTTTTTGTTTTTCTGAAATAGAACCTCACTTGGGCGGAAGCTTTGTAACAGCTTATCAATGTATTCAAGATTGCCTTCAGCAACTAAAAATTCACCGGTAGAAACATCTAAAAATGAAACACCTGAAATTTTTTCTCCCAGGTAAACACTTGCTAAAAAATTATTTGATCTATGTTCAAGTACCTTGTCATTAAAGGTAACACCTGGAGTTACTAGTTCTGTAACACCCCGTTTTACTATGGTTTTTGTCAACTTAGGGTCTTCCAGCTGGTCGCAGATCGCAACACGTTGCCCTGCACGAACTAATTTAGGAAGATAGGTATCCAATGAATGATAAGGAAAGCCCGCTAGTTCAATAAAAGAAGCATACCCGTTTGCGCGTTTGGTAAGCACAATACCTAAAATATTTGCAGTTTTAACGGCATCACTTCCAAAGGTCTCATAAAAATCACCAACACGAAACAGTAACAAAGCATCCGGATATTTTGCCTTGATACCATTAAACTGTTTCATAAGCGGAGTTTCACTTTCCGCAGTGGTTGTTTTTGTTGGTGTTTTATTCTTTGCCATCTTCGGTAAAAGTACAAAACCTATTTACACCTCAAATGAAAGTTTTTAACAGTTTTTCAGCAATTGTTTTATAGTTTTGCTTTTATAAATAAATTAATTTTTAAAGTAATAACCTGAGTCCTATTGTTAATTTTGGCTTAGGTCCGTGTACGCTGAAAATTTGAACCAAAAACATAAAAGACCGGTAAATTAATTGCAGGGTTTGATTTCACTGATAATGCTGCGTTAGGAATTGTAGCGTAAATCCTTTTCTTTTTAGAAAAGATTGAAGCGAAAAGCCCGCCAATTCTTCCGTCAAGAATTGGAACGCCCATTTGAACAATCGAACTTTGGTTATAGTAACTGGAATTATTGGATATAGAGATATGAGAAAATTATTGAACGAAGAATTGAATCGGAAATCATTGGATGAATTTAAGCAAGCCATCAAAACGCCAATTGTAATTGTGCTTGATAATGTGCGTAGTTTGAATAACGTAGGGTCGGTTTTTAGAACAGCTGATGCTTTTTTAGTGGAAGCCGTTTATCTATGTGGTATTACAGGAACTCCACCGAATAAGGATATTCAAAAAACAGCGCTGGGTTCAACAGATAGTGTTACCTGGAAATATTTTAAAACCACTCTGGAGGCAGTTGAAGAGTTAAAGCAAAACAATTACAATGTATATGCTATTGAGCAGGCCCAATCTGCGATTATGCTAAACAATTTTAAACCTGATAAGTCGAAAAAATTAGCAATTATTTTTGGTAACGAAGTAAAAGGTGTAGAACAAGAAGCAATTGATGCAAGTGCCGGTGTTATTGAAATACCACAAGTTGGGACCAAGCATTCTTTAAATATTGCAGTAAGTGTTGGAGTTGTTACCTGGGACTTATTTCAGAAAATGATTTGATCTATTGAATTGATCCTGTTGGGATCTCTATAAATAAAAATGTCCAGCAATTTTGCTGGACATTTTTATTTATAAAACCTTTTTAATTTTAGTTTACCATCGCTTTAAAGTCAGCGTTTTCGCGGAATTTAATGAATTCAGCATCATCTTTTGCCATAGCTTTAAATGAAGCATCTTTCTGAATAGCTGTTCTTAAGTTGTTGTTTAAAACATCTGCTTTATCCTGACGAGCACCTGCAATCGCTTTTAAATAGAAAGATACAGCAGCATCTTTGTCAGCTGAATTATCTATAGTTGACATTGCGCCATCATTATTTTTGTTCAACAATTTTGCAAGAGCAGAGTTGAATGTATCATAGCTACCGAAATTAGAAATAGCAGCAGCGTAGTTACCATTTTGGATTTCGATTATTCCCATGTTGTAAGATACTTCAGGTCCACCATTTGTAGCCTTTTTGTAAAGCTCCATTGCGCCTTTGCGGTCACCTTTCCAACGTGCTACAATTCCTAAGTTATTATTAACAACAGCATTGTTTGCAGATAAGGCATCAGCCTTTTTCAAATGAGTTTCAGCATCATTCAATTTATTTTGCATTAAGTAGATCATTCCAACATTATTGGATGTTCTCCAGTCATTGCTGTATTTTGCTTCTGCTTTTTTATAGATTTCTAATTTAGCATTAATATCTGTAGTTAAAGTAGCAGCATAAAGTATCTCTTCTACGGATAAACTATCAGCAGAAACAGCTGCTAAAGCTTTGATTTGTTCATCTGTGCGGCTTTTTTCTTCTGCATTTAAAGTTAAAACAGCTCTACGTAACTTTGGTAAGATCTTATCAGCTACTTCAGTATATGTTTTTGATAAATTTTTGATTTCTCTTTCACGGGTGTCTCCATCAGGATACATTGTTAAAACACGTAAAATTAGATCTTTGTCAGGAATTGATGAGGCTTCCATTTCTTTTTTGAAACCATCCCAATCTTCAGCAGTTGTAACTTTATTGTAAAATGCATCTGTTGTAGCAACATCTAATTTCATTTTTTTATCTTTGAACATTGCGATCATCGCTTTAGTAGCTTCTTTTGCACGGTTTTCAGCAAGATTTCCATTTAAAGTTAATTCTCCATCTGGTGAAGCGTAAGCTGAAACATTCATGTTTTTAAAATCAAATCCTTTAGCGATACCATTGCTTGTGAATTCTTTAAAAGTTTTCATGTCAGCACTATTCATTTCTGCTGGACGAACTTGTGATTGATTGATGGTAAAGAAAATGTTTGTTGTTTGAGAACGGGGAATAGTTTTTACGAATTTATCTTTTCCTATTAATGCCTTTTCATCATTTTTTACTAATAAAGGAGTAATGATCGTACCATCAGCAACTTTTTTAGCTGGTAGGTCTTTCACTTTCTTCTTAACCTGGCCGCCAACTTTTAATTCTAATGTTGCAACCTTCATTTCTGGAGTATATGCAATTTTTTCAGAAGTATAATTGAAACTACCACCTGTTGCGTTAGTTATTTTCTGACCAGTACCTTCTACTTTTTCACCTATTAATACAACAGGCTTCAGTGCTTTTTCGCCACCATTGTATTTAATTACAGGAATAGTTGTTACAACAGCTTTTTTAGGGAAAATCTTTGCAGGGTAAGTACCACTGATACTTACTGCAATACTATCACCATGCATTTCCATTGGGTCAGGCGTTACTTTGTAAGTAATTTTGTCAGCATTTTTAACCAATTTGCCAAGCCCGTCACAAGAATTTAAGCCAATAGCTGCGATTAACGCTAAACCAAGTGTTTGTAGAGATCTTTTCATTTTATTTTTTTGTTCTTAATGAATTTTATTTTGCCTTACCATTCTCAATTAGTGGCGCAAAAATAATTAAATTTTCAAATAATAGAGGTTTTTATGCAATTATATTTTAAACTAAAAATAATATGCCAGTAATTTATGCTGTTATTCTTGTTATACCAGCATTGTACGGTTGATTAATGATTTCCATCATGTGATTATAGTGCGCATTATCATTGGCAAAGTCGATGTTATTTACATCGATCACTAATATGCGTAAGTCATTTAGTTGTTTTATGAAGTCGAAATAGGTGTTTTGTATTTTTATCAGATATTCATCAGGTATGCTTTGCTCGTAATTTCTTCCTCGTTTTTTGATGTTTTGTTGTAATCGCTCTACATCATGATATAGGTAAACAAACAAATCAGGTTTAGGCAGGGAATCATTAATGATATGGAATAGTTTAGAATACAGTCCATATTCATCTTCAATTAAATTAGCTTTTGCAAAGATCAGGGATTTTAAAAAGTAATAATCCGAAACAATCGTTGGTTTGAAAATATCTTGTTTTCCTAATTCATTTTTTAATTGCTGGTACCGTTCGGCCAAAAAAGAAAGTTCAAGTGGAAAGGCATGTTTTTCGGGGTTGTCATAAAATTTGGGTAAAAAGGGATTTTCAGCAAATTGCTCCAGAATTAATCGTGAATTGAAGTCAACAGAAAGTTTTTTTGCAAGAGTAGTTTTGCCTGCCCCTATGTTTCCTTCAATAGCGATAAAATTGTAGTGTGCCTCTTTCTCAGCCATTTGTAGTTTGTAGTTTTATTACTTCTAATTTATCGGTGCATTCTAAAAGCAAAGTTTGAATGTTTTTGTTTAGTGCCGGATGAACAAACATTGGAGCCAGCTGTCCCATTGGAACTAATACGAACATTCGCTCTTGTAAATATGGATGTGGTATTTTTAAATCCGGTGTGTTAATAATATCCGTATTGTAAAATAAAATGTCAATATCAATAACACGCTCCGTCCATTTTTGATGATCGCGTACACGCCCGAGTAGTTGTTCGATTGAAATTAATGTTTCTAATAGATCTACTGCCGTCAAAGGTGTTTGAAGGCATACTGCTTGATTTAAAAAGTCGGGTTGGTCGGTATTTCCCCATGCGCTTGTTGTAAAAACATCGGATGTTTCAGTAATTAACCCTGCTTTTTTAGAAATTAATTGAATCGCCTCTTGCAGGTTTTGCAGCCTATTGCCTATGTTTGCGCCTAAAATAAGGTATGCTGTATTCATTTTGGCAAAGATAGAAATTTTATTGATTTTTAAATTTGTTGAATCGTGGATTTAATTCAAAAATTCAAAAACATGCGTCCACTCCAAAATCCTTATAAAATTTATTTGACACTAATTTCACCAATTTAATGCACTGATTATTAAGTGTATTTAAAAAAAATCTATTCGTGCAATTCGTGTCAAAAACTCTTTTCGGAGTTGACTCAAAATTTAAAATTATTTATTGGTACATTTGTATGATTAATAACATCATTCCAAAATGATTTTTTTCGGTTTATTTAAGGAAAGCGTTTTTTTTGCCATAAATGCTTTGGTAGTAAATAAATTGCGAACTTTTCTTTCCTTATTAGGCATTACTATTGGTATTTTTGCAATAATAACTGTATTTACAGTGGTTGACTCTTTGGAGCAAAATCTTCGTAAAAGTGTGCAGAGCTTAGGCGATGATGTGGTTTTCATTGAAAAGTGGCCATGGGCTTTTGATGGGGATTATCCATGGTGGAAATATATGAATCGGCCCCTGCCTGATTATAACGAGTTGGATGGCATTATTCAACAGTGCAATGGTGCGCAATCGGCTGCATTTCTTATCAGCTCTCAGATAACCATTAAACATCAAAGCAATAGTATTGAAAACGTAACTATTATCTGTGCTTCTCATCAATATGAAAAAGTGAAAAATTTTGAGATAGCGGATGGCCGTTATTTTACAGAAATAGAATCTTCTTCCGGTCGTCCTGTGGCAGTTATTGGTGATGTGTTGGCGAAGGCATTGTTTCCCAATCAAAGTCCTTTAGGGCAAACAATTAAAATAAATGGAGCAAAAGCCACAGTGATTGGCGTTTTTAAAAAGGAAGGCGAAAGTATTTTAGGGGGTAGTCCTGATACACAGGTGCTTGTTCCGGTGAATTATGCCCGAAGCCTGATCGATATTCATAATGAAAATCTGGATCCCCAAATTATGGTCAGGGCAAGACCCGGTATTAGCAATGATGAATTAATAGCCGAACTTACCGGGCTGATGCGTTCCATGCATAAGCTAAAACCATTGGTAGAAGATAATTTTTCTTTGAACCAAACCAGCTTGATCTCGAAAGAGTTTGATAGTTTGTTTGAAATCGTGGGTATTGCAGGTTGGATCATTGGTGGCTTTTCAATACTTGTTGGAGGTTTTGGAATTGCAAATATTATGTTCGTATCAGTGAAAGAGCGCACAAATATTATAGGTATCCAAAAATCATTAGGGGCAAAAAATTATTTTATTTTATTGCAGTTTTTATTTGAATCCGTTTTTTTATCGTTGATAGGCGGTATTATAGGTCTGTTGATTGTATTCGCCATTACTCAATTGGCAGGTGATTCCATTGGTATGGAAATTTCTTTGAGCAAATCAAATATAATTTTAGGGTTTACCATTTCAATTTTGATAGGTGTGGTTTCAGGCTTTGTTCCGGCATACAGTGCATCACAATTGGATCCGGTAGAAGCTATTCGGGCGAGTTGAACAATTAAGCAATTTAAAAATTATTCATTAGGCAAGTATCAAAAATAGTTTCGCAAATTAGTAATGATTCGTTATTCGTAACCAAATGGAGTCCATAATCAGAAAGCGGCCAAAATTAATCACCTTTGTTTGTGTTTTAGGTTTTATCTGGATAGTATTCAGTTTTCCGGCTGTGTTTTCTCCTTCTGTAAAAAAACTTGGCGACTGGTATCCGGCTCTTTTTGGGTTAATAGTTGCCGTCAGTTTTATCTCTTATATCGGTGTATGGCACATGAAACGTTGGGGAGTAGGTTTGTTTGTAATTTCCTTTTTTGTAAAAGAAATAATTCTTATTCTAATAAATGACATTAATTATATTGGAATAGTTTTTTCTTTTCTATTTATCATAATAATGGTATTTTTTTATAAACGTATGGATGTGAACTTATAAAGGATATTTAATTTTGGTTGGTGAATATTTTTGATCTTCATGCAACCTTTTTATTTTAGTTGACATCATCTGTTTGAAATTGTTAAATTAAAGCTTCATAATAATTTAATTTTTCCTGAAACTCGATAAAAAACAAAAAGCAACAATAGGTTTATTTTAATATATTTGTTTGTTAATCAAAACATAAACAGTAATTTGTAATGGTGAAATTTAAAAAATTCCATAGCTTATTCTTAGGGTTTCTTTTTCCGGTTTTGCTGCTGATTGCACCAGCTATCAAAGCTCAATTAGTAACGAGTACAGCTTTAACTCCTGCCCAATTGGTGCAAAATGTGCTGTTAGGTGGCGGGCTTACGGCTACCAATATTACGTATAATGGTGCACCCACCGCTATTGGTTCTTTTATTGGTACATCATCCAATATAGGCTTCGCGGGGGGAGTGATCATGGCATCTGGAGATATAGCCAATGCAATAGGTCCAAACAATTCCGGAAGTCAATCTACTGATTTTGGCACTTCATCTTCAGATCCCGATTTATCTGCGATCGCTTCAGGATCATTAAATGATGCTGCTTTTTTGGAATTTGATTTTATTCCGGGCTCTGATACAATAAAATTTAGATATGCTTTTGGTTCTGAAGAGTATATGGTATATGCAAACTCAAGTTTTAATGATGCTTTTGGTTTTTTTATCTCAGGACCTAACCCTGCCGGAGGAACTTATGTAAATCAAAACATTGCTCTTTTACCCGGATCAAGTACCCCCGTAACTATTAATAATGTAAATTTATTGAACAACCCGGCTTATTATTTTGATAATGGTGATGGGTTTGGTTCTGGAACAGCTCCTGATGGTTTAACAATTCAATACAATGGTTTTACTACTCTCTTAACAGCTATCGCTCCTGTTATTTGCGGACAACCTTATCACATTAAGCTTGCAATTGCAGATGTTTTGGATAATAGTTTTGATTCTGGAGTGTTTTTAGAAGCTGGAAGTTTTGCTAGCGCAGGAAGTACAACCTTAACATCAGGTACAAATTTTGGTGGTGTAATAGTCGGTAATGATTCCACAATTTATGAAGGTTGTGGTTTCGCCTCATTGCTGGTTAACAGAGGAGTGGCAAATAGCGCGAATGCAGAAACGTTTTACTATTCATTAAGCGGCACAGCTACTAATGGAGATGATTATTCTTTTATTGGTGATAGTGTTCAGTTTGCCGCTGGACAGGATTCCGCATTAATAATTATAAATTCTCTTCCGGATTTACTCATTGAAGGAACGGAAACGGCTATGTTGTCTTTGTATGTAATAAATCCTTGTAGCGGAACCGATACATTAATTAAAAACATCTATATTGTTGACACCCCCCCGCTTAAAGTAAGTTTAAATGATGACACCACGTTAGTTTGCCCTGCCCAGGGTTTATTCTTGACAGCTAATACAGCCGGAGGGGTTGCGGTTGGAGGGTTTACATATACATGGGTAAACGCTTCAGGAAGTGGTGGCTGGTCAAATGTGGTAGGAACTGTTGATACCGTGCATATTAATCCTTTGTTAACAACAACATATATTGTAACGGTAAGTGATAGTTGTGGAAACACAGCCTCTGATACCGCAACTTTCAATTATTCAGCGTACGTTCCAATGCAAGTGACACTCAATAATGATACGATTATTTGTGGTGGCCAACAGGTATTACTTGATGCTGATGTTATTAATGGATTACCTGGCTATACTTATCTTTGGACTCCAAACGTTACCACCATGGATTCGGTGACTGTTCTTCCTCCAACGTCAGCTGTATATACGCTACAAGTTACTGATTTATGTGGCTATTCAAAAAAAGATACTGTAAACGTTACTGTTTATCCTATAAGTTCCGATTTTCAACCTGTATTTACTACTAACCAAGCTGTAACTTTTAACGATCTTTCTGTTGGAGCAGCTACTTATTTCTGGAATTTTGGCGATGGTGCCGATGATTCAACGTCCACACTCGCAAGCCCTGAACATTTTTATGCCGATGATGGCACCTATACTGTAATGCTTATCTCAATCAATCCAAATGGATGTTCCGACACATCTTTTAAAACAGTAGAAATTCTGCCGGATTTTTATTTTTATTTCCCGGATGCCTTCACACCAAATAAAAATGGAAACAATGATTTTTTTATGGGATATGGAGCAGGTATAAAAACCTACAGGATGCGCATTTTTGATCGCTGGGGTAAATTTATTTTTGAGTCCACTGATATTACTATTGGTTGGGATGGAACTTATAAAGGTGAAAAAGCAATGTCGGATGTATTTACTTGTGTTTTTGATGTGGAAAGTATGCGTGGAGTTAAAAAACGAAAAATAGGAAGAGTTACGCTGCTTCGCTAAAATTGGATTGTATTTAGGAGACGAATTACGAATTGGACGAAAGGATATTGTGCCAACTTAAATGTTCATTTCTCAAAACACCCTTCATCCAATAACCCTTTGTCCTCGATTTCATAACAATCTAAAATGTGTTTTTATGATTTTCAAAAAAACTCTTTTCAAAAAAAACATCCTTTCATTAATTGCTTTATTATTATCCCTCAATTCCTATTGTCGGTTAACTGCCAGTTCATCCTTAACCACATCTCAATCCATACAAACAGTTCTGTTGGGCTTTGATGTTGCCGTTACTAATATTAGTTACAATGGCGCACCCTTGGTTTGTCATCTCAGGCGGGCCGATTTTTTTCTGATCACAAAAAAATAATTTTCTATGAATTACAGCAATGAATAGTCATAAATGAAAATTAAAAGTTGTATACTGTTTTTATTTTTTTTAGTGTTTTCTGTAAAAAGCTTCGCAACTCACATTGTAGGTGGCGAAATTTTCTATGATTTTTTAGGTGGTAATAATTATCGTATTACTTTAAAATTGTATAGAGATTGTTTTACCGGATTAGCACCCTATGATAACCCAGCAACAATTTTTATTTTCGATAATTCCGGGAATTTCATAGATAGCGTAGAAATCCCCTTTCCAGGATCAACAGTTTTACCTGTTTCGGTTAATAATCCCTGTTTTATACCACCTACAAATATTTGTGTTGAAGAAGCTATTTACATAACAAATGTAAATTTACCACCCCTTCCCGGAGGCTATAATATTACCTATCAGCGTTGTTGCAGAAACAATTCTATACTGAATTTGATTAATCCGGGCGATGTTGGTTCAACGTATATGGCACATATCCCCGATCCGGCATCAGGGGTTAATAACAGCAGTCCACATTATGTAAATTTTCCTCCTATATTTTTATGTTTAGGAGTTCCATTAAGTTTTAATCATGCAGCAACCGATCCTGATGGTGATTCATTGTACTATGAACTATGCGATCCTTTCACCGGTTTAAGTTCAACCTGTCCTATTTTAGGTTCTCAGGCATCAGGTGGATGCCCCATGGTTGCATCTCCGCCTCCTTACCCCTTTGTCCCCTGGCTTGGATCATATAATGCGGCATATCCTTTAAGTGCTTCACCCGGTTTAAATATTAATCCTCAAAACGGTTTCATGACCGGAACTCCAAATATGCTTGGGCAGTGGGTGGTGGGTGTTTGCGTAAGTGAATATCGTAATGGTGTATTTATGGACGCAAATAAAAGAGATTTTCAATTTAATGTGGTGGACTGCCCTAATTTGCCCGTTGCTTCCATACCTCAGCAAACTCAATTTTGTTTTGGCTATAATGTAAACTTTACCCAAAACAGCGTTAATGCTTTTAATTATCATTGGGATTTTGGTGATCCCTCTACAAACCTTGATACATCAAATCTGGTTTCTCCTACCTGGACTTACGCTGATTCCGGGATATATACCGTAACTTTAATTATTAATCCCGGAACTTTATGTGCCGATACTCAGGCCAATACCTTTTATATTTATCCTTTACTTGCCCCCGCCTTTACAGCACCTCCCGGGGAGTGTGTTTATAACAATAGTTTTGATTTTGCCGGTGCTGGAGCTTACATGGGAAATGGAACGCTTGGTTGGAATTTTGGTTCAGCAGCATCTCCATCCGCATCCAGTCAGTTAAATCCTGCAAATGTTGTTTTTGATTCGGAAGGTGTTTTCCCGGTTATATTCACAATTAGCGAAAATGGATGCACCAAAAGTTTTATTGATTCTGTTCATGTTTATCCAAAGCCCGTTGCACTTTTTAATTCATCTACAATTCTAGGATGCGTTTTAAACCCGGTTCAATTTACCGATAGTTCAGTTTCTGCATCCCCATTAACGTATTATTGGAATTTTGGAAACGGGACCAGCTCTATCCTTCAAAATCCCTTGATCTCTTACTCATCTGCCGGTAACTATCCTGTTAGTTTAACGATCACCAGCGAATACGGATGTAAGGATACAGCCGTACTGCCTACTCCAATAACGGTAAATCCTACACCAATAGCTGGTTTTACTCTTAATCCAACCATTGTTACCATATCTGATCCCTATATTACAATGTCTGACCAAAGTTCTTTAGCCTCAGATTGCGAGGTTTTTTGGGGGGACGGAAGTAGCAGCATTAATTGTGATTCAATGCATAAGTATACCACTATAGGGAAATATACAGTTATGCAGGTTGTGGAGAATCTTTCGGGGTGTTATGATACAGCTTATTCAGATATAACTATTCAGGCAGAATTTTTCTTTTGGATACCCAATGCTTTTACTCCCAACAAAAATGAATTAAATGAAATATTTAAACCAAATGTAATGGGCGTGCACGATTACTCCTATTTAATTTTTGACCGTTGGGGAACAAAAATTTTTGAGACCACCAATACTGAAGAAGGGTGGAATGGTCATTACAAAAATAAATTATGTAAAAGTGATGTATACGTATATAAAATTACTTTTGAGGACGATGTTGAAAATGTTTTTCATCAATATATTGGTAAAGTAACATTGGTAAGGTGATTGTTTACGTGTAATTGTTGAAATATTTAATCTGGTTTTTTAACAATATTTTGTTAGTAAAAAATAAATTTAACCTTAAATTTTATATTCGTTTGATTTTTAGCTGTATAACAAAATGCTGTTAATTTTTTTGCCAATTTGAAATTCATCGAAAAGGCTCCAACGCTGCATTTTAGCTGGAAGTTCGTTATAAAATTGATTTAAATTACAAACACATTAATCTTTAGTTGTCTGTTTATTAGTGGTTTGTGTTATTTTATTTAAAGTTTAAAATACAGGCTGATTAAAATAAATTGATCATTTGTCGTTTTTTTTATGAAGTTTATCGCGGCTTTTGGCTGAAATGGCGAAATATTTAATTTTTATATTTTGGAATTCTTTTTTTAATCACTTGATAACAAGTCTTTTTCTATACCTTTGGCGCCAAAATAATAATACGGGGAAAACTTAATTGTTATTGAAGAATACTTGATTAGCGCTATGTTGAAGGAGGCGTTTATAAAAACTTGAGACAACTTTAGATGTTATTTATTAAGATTTATGGTGCAAATTTACCGGTAGCTTGTTGGGAAATATAGATATTTGTTGTTTTAAAAAATAAGAAACCTTTTTTGTAAGATTAACGTACAAGCAAGGCATTCAGGAAGGTCAAAACACATTTAAAATTTTAGTTTTGAATAAACTTACACGAATAATCATTTGCTCATTTTTGTTAACTCTCCTTCAATGGATGGGTTTAACGAGTGATGTGTTTGCACAACAAAACGTAGGTATCGGAACCACCACACCTCACCCTTCTGCTCGTTTAGATATAGCAGGTCCTAATCAGGGTTTACTTATTCCCCGCGTATCGCTTGCATCCACTATTGATAATATTACAATTAACAATCCTGCAATAAGTTTGTTAGTATACAATACGAATCCTTTAATGACAAATGGTGGGCTAGGAATTTATTATTGGGATGGAACAAAATGGATCCAGGCATTTGGTATTTTAGGTTCAACAGGTTCAACAGGTTCAACAGGTATTATTGGTATAACAGGTGCAACAGGAATAACAGGTGCAACTGGTTCTGGTGCAACAGGAGATACAGGTTCAACAGGTGATACTGGTGCTACTGGTACTACAGGTGATATAGGTGTTACTGGTTCAACTGGTAAGACGGGTTCTACAGGTAGAACAGGCGCTACAGGTGCTACTGGTTCAACAGGAGATACCGGCTCAACAGGTGATACAGGTTCAACAGGAGATACAGGTTCAACAGGTGTTACAGGAGCCACCGGAAGAACAGGAGCTACCGGAAGAACAGGTTCTACCGGTAGAACAGGTTCAACAGGAGATACAGGTTCAACAGGAGATACAGGTTCAACAGGCGATACAGGTTCAACAGGCGATACAGGTTCAACAGGTGTAACAGGCTCAACAGGTAGAACAGGCGCAACAGGTTCTACAGGAAGAACTGGTGCTACAGGCTCAACGGGTAGAACAGGTTATACAGGAGATACGGGTTCCACAGGTGATACAGGTTCAACTGGTGATACTGGTTCCACAGGCGCTACTGGCGCTACTGGCGCTACTGGCTCAACCGGCTCCACCGGCTCAACAGGCTCAACAGGTAGGACAGGTTCTACAGGTTCCACAGGTTCTACAGGTTCTTCAGGCGATACTGGTTCAACCGGCTCAACCGGCTCAACCGGCTCAACCGGTTCAACTGGCTCCACAGGTTCAACAGGTAGTACAGGGTCAACTGGTAGTACAGGCTCAACGGGCTCAACGGGCTCAACTGGTGCTTCTGGTTCAACAGGTTCCACAGGTGCCACCGGAGATGTATATAAAACAACATCATCCACTTCAATGAGTGTAGCCATGGGTGGGCAATCATTTTTTGTAGGAACAGGTTTAGCATACACCACAGGACAGCCTGTAGTTATTGCAAAGGATTCATTAAACATGATGAGCGGACTTGTTAGTACTTATAATCCGGTAACAGGATTTATGACTGTTAGTATAGCATCAGTACTTGGCGGGCCTGGGCCTTTCTCCTCTTGGGCGGTTAACGTTAATGGTGTTCAGGGTATTATGGGCGTAACTGGAACGTCTGGCTTTACAGGTTCTACAGGTTCTACAGGAGCTACTGGTGCAGGGTATCAGGCAACGTCAACAACAAATCATAATTATGGTACGGGTTCAACTTTAACTTTTACAACTCAGTCAGGTCTGGCTTATACCGCAGGGGCAAGAGTTCGTGTATCAAATGCAATATCTCCCAATGATTATATGGAAGGAATAGTTCTAAGTTATGCTGGAACAGCCTTACAGATACAAACGGATTTTTCGTCCGCTATTGGAAGTAATAATAACTGGAATATCAATTTGGCAGGAGATAAAGGTACCATTGGTTCAACTGGTGTTACAGGTGCAGGATATCAGGCAACCTCAATTACAAATCATCCATTTGGGTCTGGTTCAAATTTAACTTTTACAACGCAGGCAAATTTAGCTTATACTGCAGGGGCAAGGGTGCGTGTAACAAATGCTACATCTCTTAATGATTATATGGAAGGAATAGTTCTGAGTTACACTGGAACAGCCTTGAATATACTTACGGATTTTTCTACCGGAATTGGTAGTAATAACAACTGGAATATAAATATCGCAGGTGATAAAGGTGTTGGTAGTACAGGTGCTACAAGCAGTACCGGCTCAACAGGTTCAACAGGTTTGATAGGTTCTACAGGATTCACAGGATCCACTGGTTCCACTGGTTCCATTGGTTCAACTGGTTCAACAGGTTCCACTGGCTCTACCGGTTTTACTGGCAGGACAGGCTCAACTGGTAATACAGGTGCCACAGGTTCAACAGGTTCAACAGGCTCTATAGGTTCAACTGGTGATACCGGTTCAACCGGTTCTACAGGTTCCACAGGTTCCACAGGCTCGATTGGTATTACGGGTTCCACCGGCTTCACCGGAGCCACTGGTGCCGGTTATATGGCCACATCAAATACTATGTTAACTTTTGGTAATGCTTCATTTTTAAATTTTACAACACAGTCTGGTTTAGCTTATACTGCCGGAGCAAGGGTAAGGGTAACAAAAGTTGGTTTCCTTAATGAATACATGGAAGGTGTGGTTCAAAGTTATGTTGGAACATCGTTGATTATCCTTACTGATTTTTCTTCAGGAATTGGAAATAATAATGCCTGGAATATAAATATTGCCGGTGATAAAGGAACAATTGGTGCTACTGGTGCTACGGGATCAGGATATCAGGCAAGTTCAGTTACTCCTGCGACTTTTGGTTCTTCATCATTTTTATCATTTCAAACCCAGTCAGGATTGGCATATTCTGCTGGTGCAAGGGTTCGCGTAACAAAAGTTGGCTTTGTAAATGAATATATGGAAGGAATAGTTCTGAATTATAGTGGAACAACTTTGGATATCCAAACAGATTTTTCTTCAGGCATTGGTCTCAATAGCAGTTGGAATATCAATTTAGCTGGCGATAAAGGTATATTTGGTATTACTGGGTCTACAAGTGCTACAGGTTCAACTGGCTCCACGGGTTCAACAGGATCTACAGGTTCCACAGGTTCAACGGGTTCCACAGGTTCCACTGGCAATACTGGTTCAACTGGTAGAACCGGTTCAACAGGTGCCACTGGTTCCACTGGCAGTACAGGATCAACTGGTGATACCGGCTCCACGGGTTCAAGCGGCTCAACCGGTTCCACCGGTTCCTCTGGTTCAACCGGTTCAACCGGTAAAACGGGCTCAACTGGCTCAACTGGTTCCACTGGCAATACAGGCTCTACTGGTGATAGTGGATTCACAGGCTCTACTGGTTCAACCGGATCAACCGGATCAACTGGTTCTACTGGAAGAACCGGTTCAACAGGTTCAACAGGTTCGACCGGTTCCACAGGTTCGACCGGTTCCACAGGTTCTACAGGTGATACAGGTTCAACCGGTTCCACTGGTTCTACCGGTTCTACCGGTTCTACCGGATCAACCAGTTCTACTGGTAGAACGGGTTCCACAGGTTCTACTGGTTCAACAGGCTCAACTGGTGATACTGGTGCAACCGGTGATACAGGTTCAACCGGTTCAACAGGAGCAACAGGTTCAACCGGTAGAACAGGTTCTACCGGTTCCACAGGTTCTACAGGTTCTACCGGTTTTACCGGTGATACTGGGGCCACAGGTGCTACCGGTTCCACCGGTGCTACTGGTAGCACTGGATCTACTAGTAGAACAGGTTCCACCGGTTCTACCGGTTCTACCGGCTCTACCGGTACTACCAGCTCTACCGGCTCCACTGGTGACACAGGTTCTACAGGTGATACAGGTTCAACCGGTTCAACCGGCTCTACCGGCTCAACCGGTTCTACTGGTAAAACTGGTTCAACCGGTTCCACAGGTAGAACTGGCGCTACAGGTTCAACAGGTGATACCGGTTCAACAGGTGATACAGGATCTACAGGTAATACAGGCTCCACCGGCTCAACCGGTTCAACGGGTTCAACAGGAACTACCGGAAGAACAGGTTCAACCGGTTCAACCGGTTCCACTGGATCAACCGGATCAACTGGTTCAACAGGTGATACCGGTTCAACAGGTGATACGGGTTCTACCGGCTCAACAGGTTCAACAGGTTCTACAGGTTCAACAGGAAGAACAGGTTCAACAGGTTCAACAGGAAGAACAGGCG
Source organism: Bacteroidia bacterium (assembly GCA_030654175.1). Taxonomy (GTDB): domain Bacteria; phylum Bacteroidota; class Bacteroidia; order 2-12-FULL-35-15; family 2-12-FULL-35-15; genus 2-12-FULL-35-15. Next base: position 292,414 of record JAURXZ010000030.1, on the reverse strand, counting down.
TTACAGGTTCAACCGGTGATACAGGTTCAACTGGTGACACTGGCTCAACTGGTAATACAGGTTCAAGTGGTTCCACAGGTTCTACAGGTAGTACAGGTTCAACAGGCAGAACTGGCTCAACTGGAGCAACCGGCTCAACCGGAGCAACCGGCTCAACTGGTGATACTGGCTCAACTGGTTCTACCGGCTCAACTGGCTCAACAGGTTTCAGTGGATCAACGGGTTCTTCAGGAAGAACCGGCTCAACTGGTTCCACTGGTTCAACCGGCTCAACCGGTTCAACTGGCTCAACAGGCGAAACAGGTTCAACCGGCTCAACCGGCTCTACCGGTTCAACCGGCTCTACCGGTTCAACCGGTTCCACAGGTTCCACAGGTTCAACCGGCTCCACAGGTTCCACAGGTTCCACAGGTTCCACAGGTACAACAGGTGCAACAGGCTCAACCGGTGCTACCGGTGCAATTGGTATTACAAGTTCCACTGGTTCAACCGGATTTACAGGTGCGGGGTACCAGGCAACTTCAACTACAAACTTAACTTTTGGTACTGGCGTATTTTTATCATTTCAGACTCAGGCTGGTTTGGCTTATACCGCTGGAGCCAGAGTTCGCGTATCTAAAGGCACAACTCCTTTTGAATATATGGAAGGAATAGTTCAAGCGTATAGTGGAACAACCTTAGATATAATAACCGACTTGTCTACTGGCAGTGGCAATAATGCTAATTGGAATATCAATTTAGCTGGTAATATAGGAACAACAGGAAGTACAGGTTTCACAGGAGCTGGTTATTTGGCAAGTTCAGTAACTAATTTAAGTTTTAGTGCTCCTGCAATTTTAAATTTTGTGACGCAGCCTGGTTTAGCTTATAGTGCAGGCGCAAGGGTTAGGATAACAAAAGTTGGTTCTCTTAATGAATATATGGAAGGAATAGTTCAAACTTATGCTGGAACAAGTTTGGATGTGCAAACTGATTTATCTACTGGTGTAGGTATTAATAATAACTGGAATATCAATTTAGCAGGAGATAAAGGTGTATTTGGGATTACTGGTGCTACAAGCAGCACAGGAGCCACTGGTTCAACAGGTGCAACCGGTTCAACAGGTGCAAGCGGTTCAACCGGTTCAACCAGCTCTACCGGTTCCACCGGTTCAACGGGTTCCACCGGTTCAACAGGTGCCACCGGTTCAACAGGCGCAACTGGCTCTATTGGTATAACAAGTTCCACAGGTTTCACTGGTGATACTGGTTCAACCGGATCAACCGGTTCTACTGGATCAACCGGTTTAACTGGATCAACAGGTTCAACAGGTTCAACAGGTTCAACAGGTTCAACAGGTTCAACAGGTTCAACCGGTTCAACAGGTTCAACAGGAGAAACTGGTTCCTCTGGTTCTACAGGTTCCACCGGTTCCACTGGTTCGACTGGTTCGACTGGTTCGACTGGTTCTACCGGTTCCACTGGTTCCACAGGTTCTACTGGTTCAACTGGTTCTACTGGTTCTACTGGTTCTATTGGTTCTACCGGTGATACAGGTTCCACAGGGTCAACAGGGTCAACGGGTTCAACAGGTTCAACGGGCAGCACCGGTTCCACGGCTTCCACAGGCTCATCTGGCTCAACTGGTTCATCTGGCTCAACTGGTGCAACGGGTGTTACAGGTGCAACCGGTGATAGGTATGCAACTACATCTGCAACAAATATTACAATAGGTAATGGCCAAACTTTTAATATGACAATTGGAACTGATTTAGCGTATTCCATCGGTCAGACTTTAATTATGGCCAATTCGTCAACTAATCAAATGACCGCTACCGTTAATAGTTATAATCCTGTAACTGGAGTAATAAATATTACAACAGTTACATCTCTTGGAGCTGGCACCTTCAGTGCATGGACGGTAAATTTAAATGGTGCAGCTGGTCCTCAAGGTGATCCTGGAGTAATAGGAGTAACAGGAACAACCGGTATTGGAGGATCAACGGGTTCAACAGGAGCAACAGGAACAACAGGGTCAACGGGGTCTACAGGCTCAACAGGTGTAACAGGAGCAACAGGTTCAACTGGTTCAACGGGTTCAACAGGTTCTACCAGTTCAACTGGTTCTACAGGTAATACAGGTTCTACTGGTTCTACCGGAGCTACTGGTGCAGGGTATCAGGCAACTTCTGCAACAAACCATAATTTTGGTACTGGTTCAACATTAACTTTTACAACTCAAACTGGTTTGGCTTATACGGCAGGGGCAAGGGTTCGCGTATCAAATGCTTCAGCTCCTAATGATTATATGGAAGGAATAGTTCTTAGCTATGCCGGAACAGCATTACAAATTCAAACTGATTTTGCATCCACTACTGGTAGTAATAATAACTGGAATATTAATTTGGCCGGTGATAAAGGGACTATTGGTTCAACAGGTTCTACCGGTGCAGGCTATCAGGCAACTTCAGCTACAAACAATAATTTTGGTACTGGTTCAAATTTAACTTTTACAACACAGACAAATTTAGCCTACACTCCAGGGGCACGGGTTCGTGTAACAAATGCTACATCTCTTAATGATTATATGGAGGGAATAGTTCTTAGTTATGCCGGAACTGCCTTGAATATACTTACTGATTATGCTTCAACAACTGGTAGTAATAACAACTGGAATATCAATTTAGCTGGCGATAAAGGTGTTGGTAGTACTGGGGCCACAAGTTCTACAGGGTCCACAGGTAATACTGGCGCAACTGGTTCTACGGGAAGAACTGGATCCACTGGAGCTACCGGTTTCACAGGCGATACCGGCTCTACGGGGGATACAGGATCTACCGGTTCAACTGGCTCAACGGGAAGAACAGGATTTACAGGGGCTACAGGAAGGACCGGTTCAACAGGTTCTACAGGGGATACTGGCTCAACAGGCGATACCGGTTCAACCGGTTCAACGGGCTCAACAGGTTCAACGGGCTTAACAGGTTCAACAGGACGGACAGGCTCTACAGGAGGAACAGGTTCTACAGGTTCTACTGGTGAAACAGGTTCAACAGGTAGAACCGGTTCCACCGGCTCAACGGGTTCAACAGGTTCAACAGGTTCAACAGGTTCAACAGGTTCAACAGGTTCAACAGGTTCAACAGGTTCAACCGGTTCAACCGGTTCAACTGGTTCAACCGGTTCAACAGGTTCAACAGGTTCAACCGGTTCAACCGGTTCAACAGGTTCAACAGGTTCAACCGGTTCAACCGGTTCAACCGGTTCAACGGGTTCTACAGGCGGAACGGGTTCTACAGGCGGAACTGGTTCTACAGGCGGAACAGGTTCAACAGGTTCAACTGGCAGAACTGGCTCTACAGGGGATACGGGTTCAACTGGTGATACAGGTTCAACCGGTGCTACTGGCTCAACTGGTGCTACTGGCAGAACAGGTACTACCGGTTCTACAGGCAAAACAGGTTCAACAGGAGATACCGGCTCAACAGGAGATACCGGCTCAACAGGTGATACAGGTTCCACGGGTTCTACGGGTTCTACCGGTAGGACAGGTGTTACAGGCTCAACAGGTAAGACAGGTTCCACAGGTGATACTGGCGCTACAGGCAATACAGGCTTTACTGGAGATACCGGTTCAACCGGTTCAACCGGTTCAACTGGATATACAGGGTCAACAGGTAGAACCGGATCAACAGGATCTACAGGTAATACCGGTTCAACAGGATTTACTGGTAGAACAGGTTCAACCGGAGATACCGGCTCCACAGGTGCTACTGGCTCAACAGGTGATACCGGTTCAACGGGTTCAACTGGTAGAACAGGTGCTACCGGTTCTACAGGTAGGACAGGATCTACCGGTTCAACAGGTGATACCGGCTCAACAGGCAATACCGGCTTTACTGGTGATACTGGTTCAACAGGTTCGACAGGATTAACGGGTTCTACAGGTAGAACAGGTTCTACAGGTTCTACGGGTTCAACAGGTTCTACCGGTTCTACAGGCAGAACAGGTTCTACTGGCTCTACAGGTTCAACCGGTGATACCGGCTCAACAGGTGATACCGGTTCGACTGGTTCTACAGGTTCAACAGGAAGAACAGGTGCTACAGGTTCAACAGGCAGAACAGGTTCTACAGGTTCAACCGGAGATACCGGTTCAACAGGTGATACAGGATCTACAGGCTCAACAGGATTTACAGGCTCAACAGGTTCAACTGGTAGGACAGGCTCTACAGGTTCAACCGGCAGGACTGGTTCCACAGGTGATACAGGTTCCACAGGCGATACAGGTTCGACAGGCTCAACCGGCTCAACTAGTTCAACCGGCTCAACAGGTAGAACAGGTTCAACAGGTTCAACTGGTTCAACTGGCTCAACTGGCTCAACCGGTTCAACCGGCTCAACCGGCTCAACTGGTTCCACAGGGGATACCGGTTCAACTGGATCTACGGGTTCAACCGGTAAAACGGGTTCTACAGGTTCTACAGGCAGAACCGGTTCAACAGGCTCAACTGGTGATACCGGTTCAACCGGTGATACAGGTTCAACCGGCTTTACCGGCTCCACTGGATCAACAGGCGCTACAGGTAGAACCGGTTCAACAGGATCTTCTGGTTCAACAGGATCTACAGGCTCAACAGGTTCAACAGGGTCCACAGCTTCCACAGGTTTCACAGGTTCAACAGGTTCAACAGGTTCAACAGGTTCAACAGGTTCGACAGGTTCGACAGGTTCGACAGGTTCGACAGGTTCAACTGGTTCGACAGGTTCAACAGGTTCAACAGGATCCACTGGTTCAACTGGTTCAACTGGTTCAACGGGTTCAACGGGTTCAACGGGGGCTACTGGTGCTGATGGATCTTTAAATGCCTGGGCTTTATTAGGAAATGCCGGAACCAATCCTGCCACTAATTATATTGGAACTACCGATGGCCAGGATTTGGTTGTAAGAACAAATGCAATAGAAAAATTCAGGATAACTACTACCGGACAATTCTTATCAAACAATTTTGGAAATGCAGGTACTCCAATATTTAGTTTTAGGGCTAATCCAAACACAGGTATTTTTAGTCCGGCATTTAATAGCCTGGGGTTCTCTACCAATGGAATAGAAAACATGAGTATTAACAGTGTTGGTACTGTGAGATTGAACGCTTATACAACAGATGGTTTTGTAAGAACCACATTAATAAATGGTACATTGTCCAGCACAGGTGGCCCTGTTAACTTACTTACTGAGGTAACGGGTGTATTACCAATAGTAAATGGTGGAACAGGATCCAGTACTCAGGGATGGGTAGATTTAACAACCGCACAGAATCCGGCAGGAGCTAAGACCTGGGCTGATTTGGGTACATTCCAGCAAGGTATTACATCATCAGGTGGAATTGCTAATTTAAATGCAAATTCAAATTTTGCAACCAATATTAATACGGGAACTTCTACTGGTAGTGTTACTGTTGGAGGAACAGGAATAATGTCAATCAATATTGGAGCCGGTGGTACAGGAGCTAAGACCATCGCTATCGGTGATGGTGCATCAACAGGAAGCACAAATATTGAATCAGGTACTGGAGCACTTAATATAGGTGTTTCTAATGCCGCAAGAATTATTACTATAGGTACAAATACTGCGGCTAATAATCAAACCGTAAATATCAATAACACGGCCACTAATGGTATTGTTAATGTCGGTGCAGGTATGACCACTGGTACGATTGGTATTGGTGGTACAGGAGCACAAACCGGAACTATTGATATTGGAATTGGTACTGGTACACAAGCTATTAACTTAGGTACTGGTGGTATAGGAGTAAAAACTATAGGGATTGGTACTGGTGCAATTGGAAATGTAATAACGATGGGTTCAACATCAGCTGCAGCTTCTCTTGATTTAAAAGCTGGAACAGGGAACATTAACTTGACAACACCAACTACAGTTTTCCAAACGAATACAGCAACTGACGATCAAATACAAATAACACCATTTGGTGGTGCAGGATCCCGTTTTGCTGGTAACATTACTTCTCTGGATTTGACTGCTGCAAGAACATGGAGATTTCCTGATGCTAGTGGTACGGTTCTTCTTTCTACTGATGGGTGGGCTACAACGGGTAATACCGGTACTGTGGCAGGAACTAATTTTATTGGAACTAATGATGTACAGGATTTAGTGTTCAAAACTAGCGCGGTAGTTAATACTCCTCTTGAACGAATGAGAATTCTTGCAAGTAGCGGTTATGTTGGAGTTGGGACGTCTAGCCCAACAACTAAATTACATATTGTAGCAACTAATAGGTTGATAACCCTTGAGAACACTAGTGCAGGTTTAAATAATTATTCGCAAATCGAAATAAAAGCAGGGACTCAGCAAAGTTTTATTTGGACGAACAATCAAAATTCTCCTGGTTTTTTTGGGGGAAACGGTGCGTTGAATATTTATAATGGCCAGGCAAGTCCAATCATATTTTCTACGAATAATGTTGAAAGGATGAGTATTAATAGCACTGGAATAGTCAGATTAAACGCATACACCACTGATGGTATTGTAAGAACCACCCTAGGAAATGGAACATTATCAGTTACTGGAGGCTTAATTGATCTAACAACAGAAGTTACAGGTGTTTTACCAATAGTGAATGGCGGAACAGGATCTACTTTAGGAGCATGGTTAATAGGTGGAAATGCTGCTCCATCCTCATCAATAATCGGAACTACTGATAATTCTCCTTTAACCATTAATTCAGGAACTGGAACTATGAGTATTGGTGCTGATGCAGCTAAGACCATTAATATAGGTACGGGTGCAGCTATGGCTAATACAATTGCAATTGGTGGGACAGGTGCAAGTACAATTACTCTTGGTAATACTCAAACTGCAGGATCTATTGCAATGGGTAATGCTATGACAGGAGGAACAATTAGCATTGGTGGAACCGGCCTTCAAACAGGGGGTATTAGTATTGGTACAGGAACTGGCGCTCAAACTATTGCTATTGGTGGAACTGGTGGTAATTTAATTAATTTAGGTGCCAGTCAAACAGGAGGTTTAATACAAATTGGTAATGCAATGACTACAGGTTCTATAAATATTGGTGGAACAGGAGCACAAACCGGTAGCATTGGAATTGGGCAAGGGTCTGGTGCACAAAATATCAATTTAGGTACTGGTGTAGCAAGCAAAGTTATTACTATAGGAAACATTAGTGGAACAACGGCCGTGAATGTAAACACAGGCACAGCAGGTACAACATATACAACTACAAATGGTATATTCACATTAAATACAGGTACCGGAGCAATTAGTCTTGGAACAGATGCAGTAGCTAAGACTATTTCAATAGGAAATACAACAGGTGCAACATCTGTGACCCTAAGTGCAGGTACAGGCCATGTTAATATTCCAGCAGGAGTTATGTTAGATATGCGTTTAGTTGGTGTTTCTGGCGCAAATGCAGGTTTAGTATTACCTCAGACAACCGATAATACAGCCGCAACTATTGAAGGTCAAATGGCATGGGATACTGATGATAATATACTTACTGTTGGTACAGGTACAGTTGCTAGGAATATTGGTATTCCAAATGGTATGGCTGTATTTACTGCAACAAATGCTGCTTGGGCTCATCCTGTTGGTGTTAAATTTGTTTGGGTTAAAGTTTGGGGAGGCGGTGGTGGTGGTGCTGATGGCGGCAACGATGAAGGCGGTGGCGGTGGCGGTGGCGGTGGCTATGCTGAAGGTTTGATTGACGTGTCGAATGCAGCTACTCATGCTGTTACTATTGGAGCTGCTGGAGCTGCCGGTAATGCAAACGGAGGAAATGGTGGTAATAGTAGCTTTGTGGGAGTTACAACGCTCACTGCAAATGGAGGTAATGGTGGTCAAAGTACCTCTAATACCGGAGGTGGAGGAGGTACAGCTGCGGGTACTGTTGCAATAACAGGTGGATCAGGTGCAGATGGTGAAAATGGGGATCAAGGTGCTGGTGGTGGTTCTGGTGGTGGAAGTCCTATGGGCGGTGCAGGTGGTGGTGGCGGTAGCGGTGCGAATGTAAATGACCCACAAACAAATGGAGCTGCCGGAACTTTTCCTGGTGGTGGTGGTGGTGGTGGTGCTGAAAATAACGGATCGGGCCAGGCAGGAGCTGCTGGTTATATAATTATTTATTGGTAAGAAAATGGATATTCTTTAGAAAAACGGGAGTCTGAGAAAAAAACAAATTACTTCTTTTTTATAGAATTTTAAGTTAAAAGGATACAAAATTGAACTGTTTTATATTTCAAATTGGCACTAATACCAATTGATAATATAAAACAGTTTTTTTTATAACCTTTTGTAAATGGTCTTTTTAAACTCCAATTACGTAAGAGACATAAAAAGTGAAAAAAATTACATTTCAAAAAAACGTAAAGCGTTTTAGAATAAATGATGAGAATGATTATATGTTTTGAAATTTCTTATAGCTATTTATCAGAAACTACTTGAAAATCAATGGCAGTTTTTGATAATGGTTAATAAGCAAGAATGAAATAAAATAATAAGTTTTAAGTTTTACTCATTGATCAAAAATATAAAGTGTTAAAATATACGAAAAAAAACGATACTTTTGTAGGTCAGGTAATCTAAAAAAAGAACTTTAGGAAGGAATTGTTGAAGCGTTTGTTTCAAAAAGACTACTAGGGCAACGGGAGATTCAAAAGATCAAGTTAATGCATAAAACTCATTTAAATCAATCAATTAAAATGAAAAAAAATGTTGTAGCCATACTATTCCTTTTTTCTTTAAATGGTTTTGCTCAAAAAGCAACAGTTGCAGGTGGTAATTCAGCATTACCTGTTAAACTTAATTCAGGTATAGATACAATGCAATATGTATTGGGCGCTTACCTTGGCCAGTATATCAGTAATAACGGTTTTGTAATCAGCAATACAACATTGTTTAAGAAAGGACTTGAAGATGCGTTGAATGGTAAACCATTATCGGTTAATGCGGATAGCGTTCTGCCAATGATGAATAAGTATGAAAAACTTAGTGGAAAGGAACGTAATAGCCAACAAGAAAAATTACTGTTTGAAAAGATCAAAGGACAGCCAGGGATGGGAGTATTGCCTAGCGGAGTTTGTTATGCCATTGTTAAGGTAGGTACAGGAAGTCGTCCTCAGCCAGCTGATTCAGTGGAGATGCATTTAAAAGGTTTTTTAGCTGATGGGCGTCAGTTTGAGGATACCTACCCTAAAAATACACCTTATAAAACCAGTCCGGATAACGTAATACCCGGAATGAAGGAGATTTTACAAATTATGCCAGCTGGTTCTTTGTGGAGGGTATATATTCCTTCAGCAATGGCATTTGGCGAAAAAGGGTTAACCGGCTTGATTCCTCCATACGCTGCTTTGATTTATGAAGTGGAATTATTAAAAGTAACTGTGAATCCTCCAAAATCTGGAGGGAAGTAATTGGGGTTGCCAGCTTGTATATTTCCGATTGCGGATTTAAAAGAAAAAAACACCTGAATGCGGGCATCAATGAGTCCTTGCTTATATCAACCTGATTTTTAAATTCAACGAGTATAAATCTTGATTCTAAAATTCAGGTCCTAAGAACTATGTGGAAAAAAATACTGATCGGAATTATTATCTCAGCCTTTGTTGCAGGCGGAATTTATTGGTTTACGTACACAAAAGAATTACATACTCCTGTTAGTGAAGCTATCAATGCCATCCCTAGCAATGCTGCTGTTGTTTTTGAAAGCAAGCAGGCAAAAAATACATGGAAAAAATTATCCCAAGCCAACGTTATGTGGGAAGCCCTGCTTGGAGCAGAAACCTTTACGAAACTTAATTCACAGGCTCATTATATTGATTCGTTGATAAAATCAAATGTTGCAATTTCGCAATTGCTTGACAATCATTCTTTATTTATTTCGGCACACGTATCAGGTGCAACTACTTTTGATTTTTTATATGTATACGGTTTACCCAATCGCAGTTATCAATCTTCGGTGGAGGGGTTCATCAAAATAATAAACAACAATAAAGAACCTTTTTTGCGTGAATATTCAGGAGTGGATATTGGCACAGTTCATCCAAATAACCAAGATTCATTAAGCTATGCTTTTTTAAATGGCATTTTAATAATGAGTGGCAAACCAAATTTGGTTGAAGATGCTATCCGGCAAATGAAATCCGGTATTTCATTGGCGATGGACAAAAACTTCAGCAAGGTGTTAAACACAACCGGAACAAATGTGGACGCAAATGTGTATATAAATTATAAAAATTTCCCGAACATTCTTAATCATTTTATTTCGCCTGTTTTTAAAAATGAAACTAATTCTTTAGCTGATTTCGCTGATTGTTCGGGCTGGGATGCAACCATAAAGTCCAATGCATTAATGCTAAATGGTTTTACACAGGCGAATGATTCATCTACAAATTTTTTAAATTTATTTAAGGATCAAAAACCACAGGAAATTGAATTAACGAAAGTAATTCCTTCAAAAACCGCATTAATGTTGTGGTTTGGAATCGAGAATGTTAAAGCCTATCATCGTAATTATAAAAAATATTTAAAATCTCTTTCTCAGGGAAGGGCTCAGGCCTATGCCCATTATATTGAAAGCCTGGATGAAAAATATGATATTAGTATTGAGAAATCAATACTGGAATGGATGGGTAGTGAAATGGCATTGGTAGTTACAGAGTCTCCATCAAACGATTTTGTAAATAATTCCTATGCTGTTATTCATTCAAACAACATTGATGATGCTGTGACTACACTTAATGGGTTGGCTGATTCAATTGCGAAAAGAGGACGGAGAGCAGAGAGTGGAGAGGAAAAAAAACTCCGAACTCCGAACTCCGAACTCCGAAATATCACTTACCGTAATCATACCATTAAACATTTGAATTTACCTGAATTATTACCTCAGCTATTTGGTTGGCAATTCAATAAAATAACTAATAATTACTACACATCAATAGATGATTACATTGTATTTGCTAACAATCAAGAGGCATTACAAAATTTTATTGATGATTTTGAAAACAATAAAATATTAGGGAATACTAAAAACTATAAAATTTTTTCCGAAAACATTTCAATTGAAGCAAATGTATATCTCTATTCTTCAATAGCCCGTTCAGCCAATATTTACAGTTCTTTTGTAACTGAAGAATTAGCTAAGGATATTGAAAACAAGTTGGATCTGTTTCATAAGTTTGAAGCGGTTGGGATTCAATTTTCGGCTACTAATAAATTGTTTTATAGTTCTGTCTATCTAAAATACAATCCTAAATACAAGCAGGAAAGCGGTACAATGTGGGAATCACAATTAGATACAACAATAAGTTCGAAACCATTTATAGTCATTAATCATACTGACAAAGCAAAAGAAATTGTAATACAGGATGTGGCCAATAAACTTTATCTGATTAGTAATGCAGGAAAAATTATCTGGAGAAAGCAATTGCAGGAAAAGATAATCAGTGATATTGTGCAGATAGATGCTTTTAAAAATGGTAAGCTGCAACTACTATTCAATACTCAAGATGCAATACACCTGCTTGACAGGAACGGAAATTATATGAAAGGTTTCCCTGTTAAATTAGAATCACCGGCTACTAACGCTATCGCAGTGGTTGATTATGAAAAAAATCGTGACTACCGGATTTTTGTTGCATGCGAAAACAAAAAAATACGGTGCTTCAAATCAAATGGTGAAGAGATCAAAGCTTTTAAGTTTAACAAATCCGACAGTAAGATCTATGTTCCGCTACAATACGTAAACGTTGAAAGTAAAGACGTTTTATGTGCTATTGATGAAAAAGGAAAAATATATTTACTCAACCGACAAGGTGAAGTATATGGTAATATAAAAGAAAATTTGCCGGAAGGTATTCGTAATTTTTATATTGAACCGGGAAAAGACTTTAGCAGATCGACCATTATTGCTGCTGATGCGGTAGGTAATATAATTAAAGTAAGTCTTACCGGAAAGAAAGAAATTATTAAACCGGACGATTTTGAATCAGCGCCTTTCTTTGATTATAAAGACATTAACAATGATACAATCAAAGAGTACATTTTTCTGTTCAATAATGAATTGAAGGTTTTTTCAAGGGGTAAGTCATTGTTGTTCACTCACGAATTTAATGAAACTATATCTCAAGCTCCGTTGTTTTTCCGTTTCCCTGACGGATCAGGAAAAATAGGGGTGTTATCAGAAAAGACGAATGAGTTGTTTTTGTTTAATGATAACGGTTCATTATACAAAGGATTTCCGCTTGAGGGAAAAACTCCATTTAGTATTGGAGATATGAATAATAATGGCATATACAATATAATTACAGGATCTGACGATACTATTTATTTGTATCAGTTAGAGTAGGTATTTCGGATTTGGGATTTTTGATTTCGGATTAGCCTGCAATTTTGGAAATCCGCATTTCGGAATCCGAATATTTCGTATTTTAGCAACCCCAAAAACTTATTTCATGAAAATACTTAAGATCAAAAATCAATTAATTGGATTCTTTTTTATTGCAGCAATGATTCTCATCATACCGGCATGTATTAAAGATAATTTTGAATTAGACAAACTTACTAAAACCGGGTGGAACCCTAATATTGCTGTGCCGCTGGTATATTCGTCATTAACAATTGAGGATTTGCTTGCTAAACAAGACAATGGAGGACTTATTGTTGTTGGAAGTGATAAGTTCTGCACATTGGTATATAAAGGGAATTTGTTTTCACTTGTTGCATCCGATCTAATAACAATCCCTGATCAGCAGCCTCCCCCGTTTTCAGGAGCACTTAATTCAGGACAAATTTCTGCTTTTACTTTTGCAGGAACTATTACAGTGCCTTATAGCCAGACAGTAACTTTTGATTCCGGTGTAAACGGGCCAAAAATAGATTCTGTTAGTTTTAAAACCGGAAATATAGCCCTTGCACTTAGTTCTGATTTTAAGTACAGCGGACAAATTAAAATAATGATTCCGGGAGCAAAAAAAAATGGAGTGGTTTTTTCTAAAATTATCCCATTTACGTATTCCGGCAGTGTTCCTGTTTTATCTAATGCAAATTACGATTTGGCTGGATATAACTTTGATATGACCAATGGAGGAAGCACATTTAATGAATTTGTTGTGAATTTTGAAGTAACACTTTCGGGTTCAGGTGCACCTATTTCGGCATCAGATGAGATCACTGTTACTCAAACATTGAGCAATATGAAATTTGATAAAATTTTCGGAGATATAGGGCAGATGTCGTTATCACCGGATGTGGATTCTGTTGATATATCAATTTTTAAAAATGTTTTAGGTGCAGGGTCTTTTACATTGGCTGATCCCAGAGTAAAAGTTCTGATCTCCAATTCCTATGGTGTTCCCATCAATGCAAGTCTTTCCCAGTTTGAAGGTTATTCCCCGGGCACAGGTTCTTATTCTATCACAGGCAGTCCTAACCCTCTTCCAATACTTAGTCCAGGCTTTAGTCAGATAGGTCAAATACTAAAAGATTCTTTCTCTTTAGATAACACCAATAGTAATATTGTATCTGTTATAAATAATACACCGAAATATTTAATTTACAAAATAAATTCACAAACAAATCCTGCTGGTGGTACAACTCATAATAATTTTGTTATTGATACCAGTCGTTTTGAAGCAGATATGGAAATTGAGTTGCCGCTTTGGGGAACAGCTATGAATTTTGTGCTTGTAGATACTATGCCTTTTGAGATCAGCCAAACAATACCTGATGAGGTTGAATCTGCAATGATCAGAACATATAATTCTAACGGTTTTCCATTTGATGTGGATATGCAGGTTTACTTTGTTGACAGCGTTTATACAAAGCTCGACTCTCTGGTAATTCCAAACCAGCTTATATTAAATTCAGCAACGGTTAATTCAACCACAGGGAAAGTAATTGCACCTACATCAACTGTTTATGATGCTACACTTACAAAGCCGAGGTTGTTGAATTTGAAAACATCAAAATACCTTTTGATAAAGGCGATAGCGAATACTACCAATGGAGGTACTACAAATGTTAAAATTTATTCGGATTACAAATTAGACGTCAAGATCGGAATTCAGGTTCAGGTGAAGGCAAAATTATAAAAAACAGTTTAAAGTTGAAAAAGTTTCAAGTTATGTATTTAGTAAAAAACTAAATCATGAAACTTGCAAAACAGAGGATGTCAATTTGAAACATGAAACTATTTAATTAATACTCAATTTTATTGTAATGAAAAAAATACTTTATTTTCTTTTTCTTTTATTCATTGTTATTACTGATCAAAAAGCATCAGCTCAACAAAATCTTACAATGTACAATATGGAAGCCGTTCCTCAACGGATGTATGTTAACCCTGCATTTATGCCTTCCAATAGTAAATTTTATATTGGTTTACCTATTCTGTCATCTGAATACATAAATTTTAGCAACAGTGGTTTTAAATATTCCGACTTAATTAAACACAGAGGTGATTCTCTTTATGTTGATTATGAAAATATGCTTGGTAAACTATCACAAAATAATTATTTCTCTGTAGCCTACCAGCCCGATCTTCTTTCATTTGGTTTTAAAGTTAAAAAAAACTATTTCAGTTTTAACGCTACCGAAAAAGTGAATTTCCGTTTTCCTTACCCTAAAAATTTTATGGAATTTATCTGGAAAGGAAATGGCGGACTTTTGGGTGAAGAGGTAAATCTGAATTTTGGTGTAAACTTTTCACATTACCGCGAATATGCAATTGGATTTTCGAGGGAAATAGATGATAAGCTGACAGTGGGCGGGAAAGTGAAATATCTGTATGGGATGGAAAATGTGTGGACAGAAAGATCAGATGTGTCGATAACTACCGATCCTGCTTATTTTGCCATGACAGCAAAATCTGATATTAAAATTAACACGTCAGGTGTTGACAGCAGTTCTACTGCAAATATTAATGTTAAAGATTATCTTTTTAAAAAGAAAAACACTGGACTTGGGATTGATCTTGGAGGGGTATATAAATTCAATGATAAATTCACCTTTTCGGCAAGTGTGATCGATCTTGGTTTTATTAAATGGAAAGACGGAATCACTAATTACCAGAGTAAAAATCCGGATGGTGAATTTACTTACCAGGGTATGGATCTGAATGAATTGGTAAATGAGGATTCAACAACCAATGCAACAGATGTAATTCTTGATTCCTTGGCAGAAATATTTAAAATTGAAGAAGCTCATACAAATTATAAAACCAATTTATCGACACAAATTTATTTAGGAACCAATTATTCTATTACTGAGAAAAGCAATGCAGGTATCTTATTGTATGCTCAATTATTTGACAAGGCTGTTCATCCTGGTGTTGCACTGTCATACAATCAGAAGGTTGGTAGATGGCTTACTTTTTCCGGCTCTTATTCGATATATAACCGGAGTTATAATAATTTAGGTTTAGGCTTAGCCCTTAATGGTGGCCCAATTCAGTTTTATATTGTAAGCGATAATGTGTTAGGAGCGATTTTTCCTCAAAACACAAAAAATTTGCATCTGCACTTTGGAATTAACTTAATGTTTGGGCGAAAAGGTTCTGATAAAGATAAAGACGGAATAGCTGATAAAAAAGATGATTGTCCGGAAATTGCAGGATTAAAAGAGTTGAAAGGTTGTCCTGATAAAGATCGTGACGGCATTTCTGATAAAGATGACCTATGTCCTGATGATTCAGGATTAGTTAAACACAATGGTTGTCCTGATAGGGATGGTGACGGCATTATTGATAAATCAGATGTATGTCCGGATGAAGCTGGTTTAGTTGAATTTAAGGGGTGCCCGGATAAAGACGGAGATGGCATTATTGATAAGGAAGATAGTTGTCCGGAAGAAAAGGGGACACTTGAACTAAAAGGTTGCCCTGATAAGGATGGAGATAAGATCAGTGATAAGGAAGATGTTTGTCCGGAAGTGCCAGGTTTGCCTCTATTTAAAGGTTGCCCTGATACTGATGGAGACGGAGTGGAGGATAAAACAGATCTATGTCCTGATAAGGCAGGGACAATAATTAATAAGGGCTGCCCGGAAGCAAAATTATTATTAATTGATCTTCAGGGAAACACATTGAATACAGCTGCCGGTAATAAAGATGCCGGGTTTACTTTTGATGGCATAGCATTTGATGAAAACATGTTGTTTAGATTAGATGGCGAAAATACCGATGGCATTAATGAGGTGGCAATTAGTATTGGTGGTGAATCCAGAAAAGCGATTAGATCCGGTACTGATAAAACATTCCGCTTTGAACAAATTAAACCAGCGGAAACAAAAGAAGTAGCCGTTAAGTTAGATCAAAAGGAAGCGGAAGTGCTCAAAAAAGCATTTAATAATCTTGAATTTGCTACAGCAAAAGATGTTATTATAGCAAGTTCTTTTTCTTCTCTTGATGAACTGGCTGGTTTAATGGCGAAGAAGCCAAGTTGGAAATTAAAAATTTCGGGACATACCGATAACAAAGGAGATGCAGTAGCTAATTTAAAGTTATCAGAAAAACGTGCTGAGGCAATTAAAAAATATTTGATGACCAAAGGTATTGCCGGTGACCGATTTAAAGTAGAGTGGTTCGGTTCAACAAAACCAATTGCTGATAATAAAACAGAAGAAGGGCGTCAGAAAAACAGACGTGTAGAAATGATGATCATTGAGTAAGAAACTTTAAGTTTTAAGTAGAATAAACATAACTGAAGCATAAAAGCATAGTAAGTAACGTGATTTTTTTAACCTAAAAAATTAACAATGAAAATATTTTTTATCAGTAGTTTAATAGCCGCTTTTTTCTTTTTTCATGGCGATAAAAGCATTTTGGAATTAAAAAGCCCTCAGGCAGGTTCACACAAAATAGGTGAACGCTTTGGAGGAGGAGTTATTTTTTATGTTGATAGTACCGGGCAGCATGGTTTAATTGCAGCAACAGCAGATCAGAAAAAAGCAAAATGGTATAATGGAAATTATATAGAAACAAAAGCTACAGGTGTTGCAGTGGGCACCGGGCAAGCCAATACAAGCGCGATCGTTGCCAGCCAGGGAGCCGGTGAGTATGCCGCAAGTGTATGTGACCAATTGGAGCTCAATGGTTTTAGCGATTGGTTTTTACCTTCAAAAGCAGAGCTTAGTTTATTACGTACTCACAAAACTGCAGTTGGCGGTTTTGCTAACCCTTTCTATTGGAGTTCTACTGAGCATAGTTCGCATTATGCCTGGGCGCAGAATTTTAATAATGGCCGCCAGGATTATGGCAACAAAAATTCTACACCTTCAATTCGTGCTGTGCGGGCTTTTTAGTTTTTAAAAAGCCGAAAGGTTTTGCGTACAAATGATAAATACTTTTTTTTTCGACATTAATTGTGATGTTAAAAGTCATTGTTTGTTTTGGTCGATTGTATTTAAATTTGTCAACAAAACCAATACATAGAAAACGTGAAAAATATAATTAAAACAATAATGATTTCATTCATTGCTTCAAGCAGCATGAATGCACAAAGTGCAAAAGAAGTTTTTAGCACAAAAGAAATCGTTTGGTACGGTTTGGATTTTACAAAAGCTAAATTTGTAGGTCAGTTCGATCAGGGGTTTGGCGCTATGCCGGCAACATGTTCTGATATGCGTAATAAATGGATTCCGGAATGGAATGCACTTGTTGCAAAGGAGCCTCAGAATTTTGATCTTAAAGAGTCATTTCGCAAGGATAATGTATATTATGACATTGCTCCGGTAAATGATGTAAACAGTACTATTGATGTAGATGCCTGCATGAGTTTTAATCCCGGGAAAATCGACAAGAGCGATATTGACGGGATGATAAAAAAATATAAAGGAGGGGATAAAAAAGAAGGTGTTGGTTTAGTTTTTGTTGTTGAGAATTTTAACAAAGGAGCTGAAATGGCCGATGTTTACGTGACTTTTTTTGATATCGCATCTAAAAAAGTTCTTGTTTGCGAAAAAGTAAGTGGTAAAGTTAAGGGGATAGGAATGAGGAATTATTGGGCAGGAGCCATTAAGGCAATTTTAAAACAAATTGATAAGAAGGATTATAAAAACTGGCAAAATATGTACAGCAGAGATGAATTAGGTGCCGGACATTAAATCGTGTCTGTTCATAAAAGTCGTGTTTTATCAAATTCTAAAAAAAATAGTTATCTCTGATTATTGCATCATTTCAGAGGTGATCAAACTAAAAACACGTATGAAAAAAATAATTATTCCCTTCTGCTTTATATCCCTGTTATTTTCTTGTTCTCCTGATTCAAATGGTGAAAAGTCAATTCCTAATTCTGATTCAATAGCTGTTAATGTTCTCCCGGTAAAAAAGGTAAAGGAGTATAAAGGTGTTTATCATCCCGGACAGTTTAAAAACGCGGAAGATTCAGAGCTCTATACTTTTAATGATAGCGTTCAGAAAAAGCTGGATAGCTTATATAGTAATCTCCTACCAAGCCCTTATCCCAACCAGACTGTTTTTATGCATTTTAAAGGTGTTGAAGATTCCTTTCCAACAAACACCGGTTTCCGAACTTCAATCACAGAACTTATTTCAATGGAATTGAAGAATGCTGTCAACGCTGGTATTGCCTATGATTATTGGTGTATGGGGAATGAACCTTTTTGGCAAATACAAATTTCAGAAAAAGAAAACCTGATTGATTTTTATGACCCGATGATTCCAAAGTTCTATCATTTTAATTTTTCAAAAGCTGAAATTAAAGGGAATCAAAAAATATATATTGCAGAAGATAAAGTAAACAACAACAAAATAAAGATAACTATTGTTAATGAAAAGTGCAGTGATGGCATGAGTGAACGGAGCTACAAAAACAAGTCGGAAGTTGTTTTAAATGGCACTGCTTACAGAGGTTGTGCGGTTGCCTTCGGTGAAGCTTCGCAATTGAACAATTGATCTGTTTGTCTAATTTGTAACTAACTATCATAGATTTCGTAATTCGATGGTTTTTTAATTTCGTAAATTCGCAGAAATTAGTTAATCGCAAATATGAAACTACACGTAATAAATACCGGAAATTTTAAATTGGATGGTGGAGCAATGTTTGGTGTTGTGCCAAAAATGCTTTGGAGCAAAACAAATCCTGCCGATGAAAACAATATGTGCAACTGGACAATGCGTTGCTTATTAATTGAAGATGGAAACCGTCTTACTCTCATTGATAATGGTATTGGCAATAAACAAGATGCTAAATTTTACAGTCATTTTTTTTTGAACGGAAACGATACGCTTGAAAAGTCTTTGAAACTCGCAGGTTTCAGTGCTGATGATGTGACCGATATGTTTTTAACGCATTTGCATTTCGATCATTGCGGTGGCAGTATAAAATTCAAAGAGGATAATACATCTTTTGAAACTGTATTTAAAAACGCTACATACTGGAGCAATGAAGAACATTGGGAATGGGCGGTCAAGCCAAACCCGAGGGAGAAACCAAGTTTTTTAAGAGAAAATATTTTGCCGATCCAGGAGAGTGGACAATTAAAATTTATAACTCCTCCCATAATCCATTCTCCGGTTGAAGCGGGAGCGCAGCATGTTTCACATCCTCTTGAATATATGGATAGTAATCAATTGGGAGATAATGTTTCAATTATGCTTACCCGCGGTCACACCGATGCAATGATGATCCCTCATATTAAATATAAAGAAAAAACAGTTGTATATATGGCTGATCTTTTGCCTTCAACAGGCCATATTCCATTACCCTATGTAATGGGCTATGATACCAGACCTTTACTAACGCTTTTGGAGAAAGAAAAATTTATGTCTCTTGCAGCTGATGAAGAATTCATCTTGTTTTTTGAGCATGATGCGGTAAATGAATGTTGTACTGTACAAAAAACTGAAAAAGGTATAAGGCTGAAAGAGACGTTTACACTGAAAGAATATTTTGGTGATTAGTAGTGTAAATATTAAAATTATAAGCCCCTGATAAATTTATTGTCAGGGGCTTTTTTTTATTCAAACCGAATTTTATTTTTAAAATATCTTCTATCAGATATAATTCGTGAGGTTGGTACAAAAATCCTTCATCCTCTAATTGGTGGCGAAGATTGAAGTCCTTCGGTGGAGCTTGTGCTGATTGATGTCGGAGCGCATAAATAAATTTCAATCCATATCTGCACGGGCATGTCCAAATCAAATAACTTATCAAGTTTAAGTAAAAATAAATATTCCTGATTGCTGAAAAAAATAGGCGTCTTGATAAATAAGTTGCCTCCTCAAATATGGATCGATGATTTTAATCAGAAGATTCAATGATGGAATACATTTTTAAAACCCGCTATTGTATAGACTTTAGCGGAATGAATTATTTTGTGATTCCAAATAAATGGAAAGTTTTTTTGAATGAAACGGGAGATATGTTTCGTTTTACGGGACGATTTTTCAAAGAGTTTTTTAAACCTCCTTATGAGTTTCGCGAATTGCTGAAACAGTGTTTTTTTATTGGGTATAAATCACTTCCGTTGGTTGGAATTACCGCCTTTATTATGGGGTTGGTTATTACTATTCAGTCGCGACCTACGCTGGTTGAGTTTGGTGCCGAAGCATGGCTTCCAAAAATGGTTTCGGTATCCCTGGTCAGGGAAATAGCTCCCGTGATCACGGCACTTATCTGCGCTGGGAAAATCGGGTCAAGCATTGGTGCTGAGCTTGGGTCCATGAAAGTTACCGAACAGATTGATGCTATGGAGGTTTCGGGAACCAACCCTTTTAAATATTTAGTTATAACCAGGGTAATGGCTACGAGCTTGATGATACCCGTTCTTGCAATTTTTGCTGACGCTATTTCGCTATACGGAGGATATTTAGGCACAAACATAAGAGGAGTGGTTAGTTGGGACTTATACTGGAGCCAGGTTTTTCAAACATTGGCATATAGTGATATTTTACCTTCTGTTTTTAAAACTTTTTTCTTTGGCTTTGCTATCGGAATAATTGGTTGTTATAAAGGATACCACTCCCAAAAAGGAACGGAAGGAGTGGGGCAGTCGGCAAACTCCGCAGTTGTGATTTCATCACTGCTGGTTTTTATAATTGATTTGATTGCCGTTCAGATCATTGATATATTAAATTTTACCTGAGATGGTTACCATTGAAGAGTCTAAAGTAAATAATAAAACAGATGTCAAAGATGTTCCTGTTATTCAAATCAGGAATTTGAATAAATCTTTTGGCGATAATCATGTGTTGCGCGATTTTAATATCGATCTGTATAAAGGCGAGAACCTTGCTGTAGTTGGTAAATCCGGCTCCGGTAAATCCGTTTTGATCAAATGTATTATTGGCTTGATGAAGCCGGATTCCGGGACCATTTTTATGTTTGAAAAAAATATTCCTGATCTGGATCACGCAGGATTAGATGATATCAGGGCAAAGGCAGGGTTTCTGTTTCAAAGTAATGCGCTTTATGATTCTATGACAGTGAGGGAAAACCTTGAATTTCCATTGAGAAGGCATCGGTTTGGGGTGAAGGCTGAAAAGGTGAACGGTTTAGTGATGGAAGCGCTCACCAATGTTGGCCTTTCAGAGACAGTGGACATGATGCCTGCAGAGCTTTCCGGTGGAATGCGAAAACGTATAGCACTTGCACGGACATTGATCCTTAAGCCTCAAATTATTTTTTATGATGAGCCAACTACCGGGTTAGACCCAATTACCGGGAAAGAGATAAGTAATCTGATATTGAAAATTCAAAAATTGTATCAGACATCATCTATCATTATTTCTCACGATATGAGTTGTATAAAAATAGCTTCGAACCGTGTTGCCTTGCTCATTGATGGCACCTGTTATGCAGAGGGGACTTATGAAAAACTAAAAAAATCTGATGATAAAAAGATTAATCAATTTTTTGAATAAAAAATGGAAAAAGAAATATTAAAAAATATACGATTAGGGGTTTTTGTAATACTGGGTGCTGTTTTATTAATTGTCGCGCTATATGTGGTAGGGAATAAACGAAATCTTTTTGGTAAAACATTTAGCATAAGTGCGAAATTCTATAATGTGAATGGATTAATGAAGGGAAATAATGTTCGTTTTGCCGGAATAGATGTTGGTACAGTGGAGCGCGTGGAAATTGTAAACGATTCTTCAGTGAATGTAACTATGATCATAGAAAAGGATCTGCAAAAATTCATAAAAAAAAATGCACTGGCAAGTGTGGGTACGGATGGTTTGATGGGGAATAAACTGGTAAATATTAATGTGGTTGACAAGTTAGCGCCAATTATTGAAGAAGGCGATGAGTTGAAAACATTACGTTCTATTGAAACAGATGAAATGACACGTACTTTGAATGTGACAAATGAAAATATTAAAGTGATCAGTTCTAATGTCCGAGATATTACAGATAAATTGAGCAGTAAGAATAGTGTGTTGACAATTTTGACGGACACTGTTTTTGCACAAAATATAAAGTCTGCAATTGTAAATATAAAGGATGCGGGGCGGCAAGCTGTAGGTGTTGTAATTAATTTAGAACAAATTTCCCATAAAATAAAAGACGGAAAAGGAACAATCGGTTCTCTGATTTCTGACAGTTCTCTTTATTTGAATATCAACCAGGTTGTAGATCGGCTAAAAAAAGTCAGCGATACAGCAGGAATTGTTGCAGATGATATATCATCCATTGTAGGGAAAATTAAAAAAGGTGATGGTTCCGTTGGTAATTTATTGACTGATACCACTTTCATTCACAACCTCAACCAAAGTGTGAAAAGTATAGATGATGCAGCAAAAGGTTTTGATGAAAACATGGAAGCACTTAAACACAATATTTTGTTAAGGAGGTATTATAAAAAACAAGATAAAAAAGAATCTAATTGAGGATTGTTTAGTAATCGGAAGTTATGGTGGTCTGGCTAAACGCATTGAATAATTCGGAAATAGGCTGCTAATAATTTTTCGAAACTATTCGTTTAGGTAAATTTCAATGTATTAAGTATATAAGAATTTAAAATTTTAACCTGTAATTATAGTGATGAACATCAATGAATCGTTTGATTCAAATCATTGAACAAAAAGGATTGTGAAAATACATTTGTAGACAATTAAATTTATAATAAATCCTTAAAAAAAACTTAACTATGGCACTAGTGTTAAAAAGAAATGGGAACTTGTTTCCAAGAGTAGTAAATGATTTGATGGAAACAGGAACTATGTTCAGTCCTGACCTTCTTGATTTTAATAATAATTTGTTAAACTGGGATTTCTCAGTAAAGATGCCTTCTGTAAATATTACAGAGACTGATACGGATTATAGAATAGAAATGGCTGCACCGGGTCTGGAAAAAAAGGACTTCAAAATTGAAGTAGAAAATAAAGTTTTAGTAATTAGCTCAGAAAAAGAGGAAGAAAAAAAAGAAGAAGATAAAAATTACAAAAGAAGAGAGTTTTCTTACAGTAGTTTCTCCCGCTCATTCCAATTGCCTGAAGATGTCCTTTCGGATAAAATTGACGCAAAGTACGAAAACGGGATCTTAAAACTATCTGTTCCAAAGAAAGAAGTGACTGTTACAAAGCCAAGAAAAGAAATAAAAGTTTCTTAAAATATTTTGTTTTAAAGTCGCCTCCAAAGTGGGGCGGCTTTTGTTTAATCGTTTGTGAAAGACAGAATTAAATCGCCACATATTATTCAACAATTGAAGGACATGTAATTCCGGTATTAAGACTTAACAATAAAAAACTGTATATGAAAGATGTATCCGTTATAAATGCTCCTCAAATAGCCCCTTCAGTATCTTTGATTATCCCCACCGATAAAAGATATCCCCAGTATAGAATTGATGAAGGAAGGGTCAAAGCATTGGTGAAACGCGCAGAAAATGAATTGCTGGAGGAGTTTTCTGAAAAAAAAACAATGGTTGTAATAAACAAACTTCGGACTCTTATTTCCACTATTGATCATAAGCAACTATCAAAAGGGCTTGCAATATTTGTTTCTTCTGAAAAAGAGAAGATGATCTATTTGCCATTTCATGTTCAGGAAAAGCTGATCATCGATGCATCTTTTGAAATAAGAGACCTGTTATACTCTACGAAAAACAGTTATGGATATTTATTATTGATCATGGTCAATCATAATGCAAAAGTGTATCGTGGTTACAATAATAAACTCATTGAGATCAATTTAAACAACATGCCATCCAATGTAGAAGAGGTAAAAAGGGACTTACCGTCTAAAGTTGCGAATTTTTCAACAGCTGATGCTGTCAAGGAAATTAATCTTGATAAATTCCTGAAGAGGATTGATGACGCTTTAAGTGTTAAGCTTAATGAAATAGATACTCCTGTTATTGTGTGTGGGGTCCAACGAACCATAGGGCACTTTAAAAAACTAACAAAAAACAGTAAAAAAATAGTAGCCTTTGTAGAAGGTAGTTATGAGAAATCTTCTCTCAAGGAGATATATAATGCGATAGAGCCTTCTATTTTAAGTTTGAAGGAGTTGGATCGGCAAAATTCGCTGAATAAGCTGGAAGAAGCCATAAATAGAAAAGAATATGTTTATGGAATAGAGGATGTTTGGCGTGCCGCAGCAGAAAAAAAAGGAAGATTATTAATTGTTGAGAAAGATTTTATTTGTCCTGCTAAAATTGGAAAAGATGAATATACTTTGAACACTATGATATTGGATAAAGACGATCCTCAGGTACTGCCTGATGTTGTTGATGATCTGATAGAACTGGTATTGAAAAATGATGGTGATATTGCCTTTGTTGATAGCGGAGAATTAGAAAAATACAAACGAATTGCATTAATCACTCGTTATTAAATTCAGTAAAAATTGAAATGGAAATTTAATCCGGTCTTAATCGTAATACCATTAATTTTCAACCCCCTTTATTAGAAGCTGATATGAAAACTAATAAAATTTATGTATTAGTAATTTTTATACTGCTTGTAGTTATTGCTTTTCTTGTTGTTCTCTTGTTTATGGGTGATTCCGGTAAATATTGTGTACCACTTACTAAAGAGATGGATCATCTCCCGGTAAATGTTTTAGGTGGAGACTCTCTGAAAATCGCTGATTCGTTGCATAATGAATAAAATATTGTTTCTTAAATAGTTTATACTACTAATTGATATTTGTTTTCATTTTCAGAAAATGATGATATAAAATGGAGAGAACTTATAATAAACAGTAGTTCTGTTTTGTCAATTATTTTTTCAATGAAAAAAAGGAATATTATTTTTTTTTTAATTTTTGTTCTTTTAGCAGCCGGTATCTCTTATTATTTTTTTTCTAAAAGCAGGAAAAAGAACTATTCATGGCGAACAGCTAAAGTTGAAAATGGTGATGTAACGGTAGCAGTTACTGCTACTGGTTCAATAAATGCAGATACCACTGTGCAAGTGGGGACACAAGTCTCAGGGATAATTGCAAAGCTATTTGCGGATTTTAACTCTGTTGTAAAAAAGGTGAAATTGTAGCAATGCTCGATACCACGCTTCTCAATGCTGCGAAAGAAGATGTTTTAGCCAATCTGGAAAGAGCAGAAGTTCAAGTCCGGCAATCCAAACTCGAATTTGAGCGTAATAAAAAATTGTTTGACGAAAAAGTTATTTCTCAAGCTGATTTTGATTTAGCCAATACTAATTATCAGGTTGCAAAAAGTGCTTTGAAATCTTCAAAAGCTCAGCTTAATCAGGCAAAAATCAATATCAGATATGCTACAATTAGAGCTCCTGTGAGTGGCACTGTTATTTCGCGTAGTGTTGATGTTGGACAAACAGTGATTGCCAGTTTTAATTCCCCCACTTTATTTACTATTGCAAACGACCTTACTAAAATGCAGGTACATGCAAATATTGATGAAGCTGATATTGGGCAGGTGAAGCTTGGACAAAAAGTTTCATTCACTGTTGATGCTTATCCTGATAAAGTATTCGGGGGAGCAGTAAAACAAATAAGATTACAGCCAGTTGTAGTGCAAAACGTTGTAACCTATATTGTAATTATTGATGTTCCAAACCCTGATTTAAAGCTGATGCCGGGTCTTACCGCCAATATAACCATAAAGGTCCTAGAGCATAAAGGAGTGTTGAAAATTTCGGGCAATGCACTGCATTTTAATCCACCCGATGAATATTTTAAACCAGCAAACATTCCTGATTCTGTTGCAAAACAATGGAATGAAATAATAAAACCAAGTAAAAAGGGAAGATTAAATCAACCTGATACTTCTTCTATTATATATTTATGGGTTCTAAAAGATAAAATGATTTATCCGAAAAAGGTTAGAAAAGGAATTTCTGATGAAACATTTGTTGAGGTTTCGGGTGATATTAAAAATGGGGAGGAAATAGTTATCGGTATCAATAACAAGGAGGGAGAAAGTTCGGCTCCTGTTCAAAACCCTTTTATGCCCAAATTCCCATCAAGGAAAACAAGATAGCACAGTGGAGAAAGAAAAAATCTTAATTGAAGTAAGAAATTTAGAAAAAATTTACCGCTCCGGTGAAATTGAATTACATGCTTTAAGTGGTGTTTCTCTTTCCATTGAAGCAGGGGAATTTGTGGCAATTATGGGTGCAAGTGGTTCGGGTAAATCTACTTTTATGAATATTATTGGCTGCCTGGATAGTCCAACTTACGGTGAATATTATCTGGATGGAATAGATGTATTGAAGCTTAACAGGGATCAATTGGCAGAATTGAGAAATAAAAAAATTGGCTTTATTTTTCAGTCTTTTAATATTTTGTCAAGAACAACGGCAATTGAAAATGTTGAACTGCCTCTATTGTATAACAATAAACTAAATTCAAAGGAAAGACGGGAAAAGGCGTTCAATGCCCTTAAGGCTGTGGGACTTGGCGACCGGCCGGATGCATTACCTAATCAACTGTCGGGTGGCCAACAACAAAGGGTTGCGATTGCACGTGCCTTGGTAAATGAACCTCAGGTGATTTTGGCGGATGAACCAACGGGGAATTTGGATTCCCGCACTAGTTATGAGATCATGGAAATATTTCAAAATTTGAATGACAAAGGAATAACAATTGTTATGGTCACTCATGAGGCTGATATTGCCATGTTTGCTATTAGTAATATCCTTTTTAAAGACGGGAAAATAATTGAAAATAATTCGGTAAAAAACAGAAAATCAGCTTCAGAGGAATTAAAAAAAAATCCAAAAGCCGATATAAATAAAATGTTAAAATGAGGATTGTTAACCTTATTAGAATAGCCTCGCGTTCTTTGAGCAAAAATAAACTCCGGACATTTTTAACCATGCTTGGTATTATTATTGGTGTTGCATCGGTTATAGCAATGCTGGCTATTGGTGAAGGGTCCAAACAAAATATTAAAGCTTCTATTGCCAGTTTAGGAACCAATAGTATTATGATTTTCCCTGGTGCTGTGAATCAGGGAGGGGTTCGTATGGAAGCGGGCTCATCAGCGAATTTGAAACGTGAGGATTCAGAGGCAATATTGGCAAGGTGCCCTTTGGTAGAGTTTGTTTCACCAGTGGTTAGAACCGGAGCTCAAATAATTACAGGCTCGCAAAACTGGAGGACAATTGTGATCGGTGCATTCACGGATTATTTTTCTATAAGAAATCTGAATGTTGTAAGTGGAACTTATTTTTCTGCAACAGATGAGCGCGCTGCCGCAAAGGTTTGTTTAGTGGGACAAACCGTTTCAGTCAATCTTTTTGGAGAAGGAAGTGACCCCATTGGACAAGTAATGCGTATCAATAGAATTCCGTTTAAAATTATTGGTTTGCTGGAAAAAAAAGGACAAAATACATTTGGACAAGATCAGGATGATATTATTATTGCCCCTTTTTCAACGGTTCAGAAACGTATGCTTTCTACTACAAATATAAATCAAATTATTGCTTCGGCCGTTTCAGAAGAAGATGTTGATGGAGCAAAAGATGAAATTACTATGTTGTTGAGAGAAAGACATAAACTGGCAGAAGATGTAGAAGATGATTTTACTGTGCGTACTCAATCGGACATTAGTAATATTTTTGGTTCCATTTCAAAGGTGTTGACAATTTTGCTTGGAAGTATAGCAAGTATTTCCTTGCTTGTAGGTGGGATAGGGATTATGAATATTATGTTGGTATCAGTTACTGAGCGAACAAAGGAGATTGGGATCCGTTTAGCAGTTGGCGCAAAAAGCAAGGATGTACTTATGCAATTTATGATTGAAGCCATGTTTATTAGCTTTGTGGGGGGAATAATAGGGGTGGGATTAGGGACCCTCGTTTCAGTGTTGGTAGCGAAATTTGGAGGCTGGCCTGTTGCAGTTACCATTTATTCTATTGCACTTTCATTTTTATTCGCAGCTATAATTGGGATATTTTTCGGTTGGTACCCTGCGCGTAAAGCGGCACGTTTAAATCCTATTGATGCATTGCGATATGAGTAAATAATTGATTGCTTAAAATTGATATTATTTTTTTTTATTTAGACGAATGTCGATTACCTTTCTCTTAAAAATAATAAAGATCATTTCATGTAATGTTGAAGGTCCTTTTAAAAAGAGCATCCCAATTATAAGTTTGTATTCATATTAATTGTTTTTGGTATGAATGCAAAACTTATTTTATTTGGATTACTTCTATCGGGAATTGTTATATTATATTCAGTAAATAGATACCAGGGGACTGTTGGGCCGCATGGAGGAGAATTAAAAGCAGCTGAAAATTTTCACATTGAATTGAAAGAGGCATTCCCTAATCTACATTGCTACCTTCTTGATCAAAAATTATTACCGGTCAGTAATGAGGGTGTATTGTGTGAAATACGTTTTTTTATGCCCGATGAAACCACAGTGGATCTTACCTTGAAACCATTTCTGAATGATGGGTTTATCCTGGAATCAAATACTATAGTATATAATTCCTGCAGAGTGACCTTTAATATTTCAGGGAAATCTGTTTCGGCAAAATTTACCAAAGAACATCTTATTGCTCACTAAAAACAGGGGAGAGTGATAAATGGATGTAAGGATAAAAAAACCAATTGAAGATATATTTGTAAAAGTCTAATTTAATTTATAGAAAATATGTTTAAAGATAGATATGATGCAGCAATGGAGCTTGCTCTAAAACTGGAAAATTATAAAGATACCGATGGAATCGTTTTAGCTATTCCACGTGGCGGAGTGCCAATAGGATATGTAATTGCAAAGGATCTTGGATTTCCGTTGGAAATCGTTCTTTCAAAAAAGATAGGTCATCCTTCTAACCCTGAATATGCGATTGGTTCAGTTTCCCTGGATGGAATGGTAATTAATGATGGCGTAACAGATGTTTCTGAAGAATATATTTATAGGACAGCCGGTAAAATTCTTGAGGACCTGAAAACAAAGTTTAAATACTATATGGGCGACCAGGAACCAACCAATTTAAAAGATAAAACTGTAATTATTGCTGATGATGGTATTGCAACAGGCAGCACCATTATTGCTACGGTTCATTCAGTTAGGAAAATGAATCCCAAAAAAATTATTGTGGTTGCACCGGTGGCATCACCGCCATCTATTAGGAAAATAGAAAGTATTGCTGATGAAATTGTTGTTCTTCAGGTCCCACAAAACTTTATGGGGGTAGGTCAGTTTTATTCCGATTTTTCTCAAGTAGAAGATGATGAAGTTATTTTGTTATTGAAGGAAGCAAATGCAAATTCTAAATTGGTTAGAACTTAAAAATTTTATTTCTGACGAAAGGCAGGCCTCTTTGGGATGTTATGTAGTTAGGTGTTCTCACTTGTACGAAGATGCTCAGGTGTTTTATTGCATTTTTTTAGTCTATTAACTCCTTATTTAACCTGGAATTGTAAAAAGTTTGTAAGGCACAACTTTATCCGTAGCTTTCTTTTGCAATTTTCATTTTTGCGATCAATTCTGAAACTTTAGTGTCGGAATATGCTCCATAGGCATTTATTAATAATCCTTTTATGTTGTTTTTCTCAGAGCTGATGGCATATACTATCGAATTGTCTTCAGGATCCGATATCCCCTCAAATCTGTGGAATTCAACAATTTCAAACTCTTCAGGATTAAAGTTACATTGTTTTTCAGTGCAAAAAAGTTTATCTTTTTGCTCCATAAAATCATAAGTAAATCCTCTTTTTTTTAGATCGTTCACCGCGTCTAATAATGTATCATAATGTTGTTTCATTTGCTATGTTTAATATAAAATTTTAATTCCCGCTTCATTTCCGGTGTTCCATAGATCTTATCTAAACTCTTTTAATTTGATTTCGTTTTTGAAATCTTAAAAGCGGTATTCATTTTTTTGTCGTTTTAAATTGAAGTTTGAAGCATGATTTTGCCTGGCCACTGAAAGTGTTTTGATCATTTAAGGATGAACTACCAATATTGGATAAGGTGCTATTGCGCTCAATGTTGCCAATATTGGTTTTTTCTGAAAAAAACGTTGAAGGGTATTCCTATGCCGTTCCTCCATCACTAACAGATCTGTTTGGTTTTCAAGTATAAAATCATCGAGTGTGTCTTCAATATTGTCAGTGAAAGCTGTTTTAACAGTATGTTTTAATTTACTATTTAAAAAAGTTTCTATTTCTTCTTTTATTTGGTTGAATTCTTTTTTTGTTTTAGTGTTATTTTCTTCGGTTAAATAAAGAAATGTTATTTGTGCATCAAAAAAATTGATGAATTCATAAAATTGATCCAGTGCCTTTCTGTCGATGTTACCATAGATAATCGGAAATAGCACATTTTTATACTTTTCAAATGAAAGGTCTTCAGGAACTATTAGAAGCGGGCATTCTGATTCCGTGCTGGCTTTGTAGGTGTTTGTGCCTCCGAAAAATTGCTTCAGATTATCCGGTCCGTTGGTTCCCATAACAATCATCGTGTTGCGTGTTACAGCAGAGGCAATTGTTTTCGCCAGTGACTTTGTAGTTATATCAACTTCGTAAGTTGTAGGGATTTGATACAACTTGTTAATATCAAGACTCATTTGTTTCAACTTATTCGATGCCCATAGAGAGCTTTCTCTTTGTCTGCTGCCAACTCCCTCTCCTAAACTTACTGCAGTCTCAAAATGAATTTGTTGGACATTAAATAACATTAGTTCGGCATTGATCACTTGTGCCAGCATTGCTGCATATTCGGATGCATTGTTGGCTGAATCAGAAAAATCAATAGGGCAAATAATCGTTGTTTTCATAAATAATATATTAGTCGTTTTTTATTTTCGAAATATTTTTTTACCGATAGAAATAAAAAAAACGGATTTTATAAAATATCCGTTTTTTTTAATGAAAATCGTTTAAATAATTACTGCTTCAAACTCTTTAATAAACAAATACTTCTGTGTCAATTTCAAGTTTGTTTTCAACCAGGCCGATTCCGGGCGCTGACCAGGCTGCACGTGCCGCATCTCTTTTTTCAGCCCAGGAACGAACCTTGCCCGTGAGAATAACTTTGTTTCCAACTGTTTCGATATTGATTTTTTCTGCATCAATTGTTGCGCTTCTATGGAATGCTGAAGCTATCTTAGTTTTTATTTCTTTAGCTGTAACCTGTGGAGTTACTTTTATATTATTACTTACGCCACGTACGCCCAATAAATGTTGAACTGCACTACTTGCGGCATTTTTTTGAAATTCCCAATCTGTTTCTCCTTCAAGGGTTAACCACCCGTCTTCTACCTTTATTTTTATTTTTTCTTGTTGTACAGCGCTATGCCATTTTAATGCACTAATAGCCGCTTCTGCAATTTCTGTATCACTCTTTTTCCCAAAACCAGATACTTTTACTTCAATATCAACGGCAACCGCTTTTACACCTGCAACTCTTTTGGTTGCTTTTTCTGCAGTTAATTTTTTGGAGTAGGTATCTACTAATCCAGAAAGCGTTACGACTCCATTTTTTACAGCTACTCCAATTTCTGTAGATTTCATTAAGGGTTCCCATTTAAGTTCGTCCATAACATCTTTTTGAATTTCTGAATCTGTTCTCATATTTTATGTTTTTTTTATATATAATTATTAAATAAATTTTATGCAAAGTAAATTCATTACTGAAATTATTTCAATGATGGTTTGCAAGAAATGGAATGATTCATATTACAGTTAATATTAATTTTTAACTGAATTTTATCGGATTTATCGTAGGGTTTGATTTGTGATAATGAGAATTTAAAAAAGCTGGGGCGTTTTGAAATACAGTAGCAGTTTCTATATAATGATAATTAAAAAGGGGAGGAAGTGTTTTTTTTACTGGCTAATGATCTTACCATCTTCCATTTCAATTATCCGGTTGGTCTTTTTTGAAAAACTTTGGTCATGCGTCACAATCATTAAGGTTTGATTATGTTCGTCACATAATTGTTTGAAAATTTCAAAAACTATTTCACTGTTTTTCTTATCCAGGTTGCCTGTTGGTTCATCACCCATTATTATGTAGGGGTCGTTAATTAAGGCACGGGCAATGGCAACTCTTTGTTTTTCCCCACCTGATAACTGATTTGCTTTTTTAGAATATAATTTTTGTATATCTAATGTTTTCAGGTGCTCCATTGCTCTGTGTTCTACTTCCTGTTCTGAATATTTATTTAGTTTTAAACCGGGGAGCATTACATTTTGTAATACACTGAATTCATTAAGTAAGTAATGAAACTGAAATACAAAGCCGATTTTCTCATTACGCAGCCGCGCTAAATCAGCTTCTTTTTTATTTTTCATGCTTTGCTTGTCGATCAGCAGATCTCCTTCATAGTCTGTGTCCATTGTGGAGAGTATATAAAGCAAGGTAGATTTACCACATCCCGATTTTCCAGTAATTGAAACAAATTCTCCCTTATTGATCGTGAAACTGATGTCATTTAAAACTTTAATCGTTACAGGATCGTGAAAACTTTTACTAATATGTTGGGCTTCTAAAATAATCTCACTCATATTATTTTCCTCTGATTATTATAACAGGATCTACTTTGCTTGCTTTTCTGGCAGGAAACCAACCAGCCAAATAAGTGGTGACTAATGAAAAGAATGAACCAATTATATAAAATACAGGATTGTAATTAATAGGATAGGTTGTAATAGTTGGCAAAGCCGCTGTGTTAAATGGTATTTGATCTATTACAGACGATAATATAAAACCAAAAAACAGCCCCCCAAATCCTCCAAAAAAGCCAATACTTAATGCAATGACCAAAAATATCATGTTTACATCTTTGCCTGAAAAGCCGGTTGCTTTTAGAATAGCGATGGAATCCATTTTTTCATAGATCATCATGTTTAAAATATTGTAAATACCAAAGCCTGCAACCACAAGTAAAGTGATACCTACGGAGTATGAAATAATAGTTCTCACGGAACTTCCCGTTTCAAATTGTGAGCTTGCTGTTTGTATGTCCTCTGCATCTGTTTGAAAAAGCTGAGCATACTCCTTCGCAATGGCTGGCGCTTGTGTAATATCTTTTAGTTTTATTTGAATATCCGTTATATGGTTTTTTGATTTACCCAATATTTTTTGTGTTGTACCAATTGAAGCATAGCTTTGCAATTTATCTATCTCCTGCAATCCGGATTGAAAAAGGCCAACTACTTTCAATGGAAATATTTCTCCCTGTGATGTAGTTATTTGTATTACATCTCCCACATTCGCTAATAACTTTTCTGCCAGGCCTTTTCCAAGAACTATACTATTGGATACGTTTTTTAAATCAAGTTCTTTTCCGGAAATTAAATAATCGTTGAAGAAAAAAAGTTCGCTTTCTGCTATAATATCAACACCATTAATTAAACCATTGATATTAATAGAACCCTCGTTAAAAAACACCTGTGCAGTTAATTTGGGCGCAAATCCAAGTACTCTGTTATCATTTTTTAGCGCCTCCATGATACTTCCGTTGTTGTATATCTCCTCCCGGCTATTGGTTGATTTTATGGAATGTATGAAATTATGGTAATTTATATAATCTTTCGAAAAATTTATTGGCTGAATTTTATTTGGTTTAATTTCATTGTATAATCTAACATGAGGGGACCTGTTTAGGATCAAACCATCCAGCAGATCGTTCAGTCCGGTCATAAAGCTAAGCAATGTGATAAACATGGTAATGCTAAACGTTACTCCTATGGCCGCAACAAGCGTTTGTTTCCAACGGGCAAGTAATAATGATCTGGCGATACTGATGATTAATTTGTAATTCATTTCTGTGGCTTTGTAATAATATCAGCCGTGCTTAAACCTTCAAGTATTTCTACCTTTTCATAATCTTTCAGACCGGTATTAACTTTTCTTTTTTCTCCATTTTCCATTTTAACGAAGGTCTCATCAATTAAATAACTGCGGGGGATAGTTAATGCCTTTTCTTTGGTTTGAATAATGATATTCGCTTCGGTGGTCAAATTGGGGTAGAGCGCTTTTGGCTTTGTTACAAATTCTGCTTCAATAGTAAAGGCTCTGGAGCGTTGATCCATTATAGGGTTGATCTTTTTTATTGTAGCTTCAAAAACTTGTCCCCTATAGCTATCCATATTAAGTAATACTTTTTGAGAGGACTTTATTTTAGCAATATCGTATTCATCAACTTGCAGTTCAATTTCAAATTCATTCGCATCGCCAATTGTGGCAAGCACACTTTGTGTATTCACCATTTCTCCTTTTTCTTTCAAAACTCTGTACAGGATACCGTTGATTTCACTTTTAATGGTATGGTCCTGGAAAATGGCATCACTGATTTTTAAATTATTTTGAGATTGTTTTTCTGCAAAGTTTAGCTGTTTTTTCAAGTCATCATAACGGAGTATGGATACCTGGTAATTTGTTACAGTGTTTTTATATGCGAGTTCTTTTTGTTCTAATTCAGTTTGGGTTCCAATTTTCTCTTTCCAAAGATTCTTCTGCCTTAGCAATAGAATGGAATCATTTTTAACTTTACTTTCATTAAATTCTATATTTATTTTCAGCTCATTTAGTTTATTAAGATTAGCGCTTAGTCTCGCGTTGTTAGCGGATAATTCTGCGTTTTCCCTTGTTAATTTGGATGTTTCGCTTGTGATCCATATTATTGGTTGGCCTTTTTTTACAGCCTCTCCTTCTTTCACTAATATTTCCTGTACCAAACCATTAACTGTGGAAAACACCTGGTATTGATTTTTGCTTTTTATAATTCCCGAAGCATATACTGATTCAGAAATATTCTCAATTATTGGATGTGTTTTTTCTTCTTTACTATTGCATGATTGAAGTATGGAAACAAAAAGAATAATTTTAATTAAAAACTTCATTGAGTTTGCGAATTTTAGCTGATTTGATGGTTAAATAAATAGTTACACTTGTTACTAAAATAAATTATTTATTTTTAAAACCGTTGGCAAATATATGCTATTAAATTAAACTACCACCTGCATTGCAGGTGGTAGTTCGTTTTTTTGTTAGGGAAGAATACCTATTTGTGTGGGTTTTACATCCATTTGGAAAGAAATTGAATCAGTTCTTTTCTGAGATCATTAAAGTTCTTTTCAAAATTTTCTACGTTTTTTCTTTGTGCTGAATGATCCAAAAACTTTTTGCTTTCATTCGCAACGGCTTTTTTATTTACTTTTTCTTCAATCGATCTTTCATGGCTGTTGATTTCATGTTTTAAAATATCTATCTGTTCTTTTTGGACAATTAACTGGTTTTGGAAATGCTCAACAAACGAAAGCACTTCCTTTGAGGTGTTTTTTTTTGCAATTTCTGAAATTCTATTTTGCATAATTGAAATTTCATCTTTATAAAATTCTAATTTATTTAACCATGTTTTGTGGTCCTCGTGCAATTGATAAATTGTTTTTGTAGTTTCCATATTTTTGTGTTTTAGTTAAAAGTATTTTTGTTTTCGTGCATTTCTTTTAAAATGGTTAATAATTACTTTCGCTAATTTTCCCACTTAGTGCTTCACCTTGCCTGTTTTGCTCTTCAAGGGTCCAGCATTCGGTTACAGTTGTTTCAAGCCAAACTCTCCATGAGTTCCTATACACCTTTATTGATATTCCGTATTCGCTGCTAAAGCGTTGTTCAAGTTGAGATACCGTCATTTGTGGTGTAATGATAATGCTGGTCTGTTCATCATTGGTTGAGTAATCAGCTATTGTTTTACCTGTTGATTTTAGAAGCTTATGTGTAGATAAGACTGTAGGTGTGAGGTTTTTTAAAAAAAAATCGATTTTCAAAAAAGGGAACATCTTTGTAAATTCTTCTTGTATTTCAAACAGTGTGCTGTTGTCGTCAATTATTATTTTCATTTTTTTTGTAATTCGTTGTTCTAAATCTGCAATAATGTTCTGTCGCTTTTATTCTGGTAAAGCAAGTAAAGGGATGTGTGTATGAAAAGCCATACGTTTTGTGTTTCTTTCTCGAAAAATATTTTCAAAGAATGTGTGTTTTCTAGGTACCATTACAATCAGATCTGCGTTGTGCTCATCTACAAATTCATTTATTCCTTCTACAATATCTTCATTCTCCACAAAGTCAAACGAATGATTTAGACCTTCAAATGAATGCACTAATTGTGTTCCGCCAACTGTTTTTTTTATAGGAGAAATTAATTCCCCTTCACTTGAAACATTCAGTATATATAATTGAGATTTGAAAAGCTTAATAAACTCTTTTAATGGCTCCATAGATTTAGAATCTATATTTTGATAGTCGCAGGCCAATACAATTTTTTTGATACTCTTAAAGGTCACCTTGTCGTTGATTGCAAGCACAGGGCGTTTGGCTTTTCGGATCAAAGTTGTGGTAATACTGCCGATTAATTTTTCAGTTAAATATCCTGCCCCACGAACTCCCATCACTATCAGATCAACATTTTCTTCTTTGGTTATTTCATTTATTTCATCAACGGCAAAACCAAGTTTAGTTTTACACACCACATTCAACTCATTTCCGTATTTAGATAATATAGTTTTCTTTATTTTGGTTAATGCTTTTAGGTTGTCTTTTTCTATGTCATCTAAAGGCATTACAAATGGTACCTCTGACGGAACAGCAGGGATATGAAAAGCATGAAATAAAATAAGTTTGGCTTTGGTAAGCTTTGCTAGTTCTGCTGCATAATTAATTGCATTTTTTGCACTGTCTGAAAAGTCGGTAGGGACCAGAATTGTTTTCATGTTTATACGGTTTTTAAAAATTTAAAGAATGACCAGAAGTAATCTACAGATAAAACATCCCATTGGGATGGAACGATAAGGAGGAAAATTAAGATTACCAAACGTGGAAAAACGAACTGCATATCCCACATTGGTTTAATGCTGCCATATACAATTGACGCGATAATCAAATTTAAGCCCAACAGGTATAAAACATAATATTTTACAAATCCAAAAATAAGAAAGAGGCCTCCAATAAGTTGAACAAAAGAAATGAGCCATACTCCGGCAATCGTAAAAGCTTTGGGAATTCCTTTTTCTGATAGCGGCAGATGAAGTGTTTCTATCAGGTTTTTTACCCCAACCCTTACAATAGCATCGTATCCTTGAAAAAAGAATAGAAATCCCAAAAAAATGCGAGCTATAAATATTGCAATTATATATTGATTGTTAATAATGTTTTGCATTTTGTCCAACTCATTTAGATTTATTTAACAAAAGTATGGCAGCCCACTATTATTGCGAATGATTGCCATCAGAAGATGAGATGATTTTTATCAGTTAATTCAATTTTTATTTTCATTTTGAAAAGGGTTTTCATCATTCGCCAATACCAGTAGCCTGATTGAGAGTTTCCATGGTAAAGTTTTTCTGAAATGTAAAACTTGAACTTCATCGACTAATGAGGAAGGTCATTTTTTTATTTGACCCAACTCATTATTTATTTTTTTGTTCAACATTACCTTTGATTAAATAAATATAAATACTATGACACCCTTAGAGAATTTACATTACGCAATTGGTCAGCTGGCCTATACTGTTGCAACTGCTGATGGATATATTCAGCCGGACGAACGTCAAAAATTTCATGACATCATTGCTGCTGAACTTCGATGCAAAGATTATGATTTCAATGTAACCGATATTATTTTTCGAATTATGGAGAAAGATAAATTGGATCCTGAAACCAGCTATAATTGGGCAATGAAGGAAATCAAACTTAACAGTCATTACCTGAGTCCGGCCCTTAAAAGATCCTTTATTGTGGTGATGGAAAAAATAGCAAAGGCATACTCCGTTGTTACTGATGATGAAAGAAACATTATTGAACGGTTTAAAAAAGAGATCGAACCGATTAATGGCGATCCTGTTTTTTACGAAAAAGAAGCCTGATTTTTCGCTCTCTTAAGCCTTTTATATGTGTTATGTTCTTCAACTTCTATTTCTTCTCCCCGAGTATGATCGCCTTTTTATAATTTTTTCTTCTCACATTGTAATATGTCCCCCCGTTTTTGGGGCTGTTAATGCCCATTCCAATGGGGGGCATTAGCATCGTTAACCTGCCTCTCGTTTTTTACTCCTTAAAACAATTTAATTACTTTGCCTGCAAACATGTGAATTGTGTAAGATTATTTTTAAAATGTGTAACACTTTAATTGTTTCATGTCTCTTACTTTGCATTATCGATTATTTGTAAGAATTATTTATTTATATAAAGGAGAACAGCCAAATGGAAACAGCGAAAATAAACCTATTTATTGTGGACGACAATAAATTAATGGTTGCAACACTTAAACAGTATTTGCAAAATCGGTTTGGAACCATGATGCAAATTTCAACTTTTAGTGATGGTGAAAGTTGTTTAACAAAGGTTGATTCTGAAACTCAGATAGTGATATTGGATTATAACATGAATGGTAAAAATGGTTTGGATATTTTGAAACTGATCAAAGCCATTAACCCTAAAACAGAAGTTATCATGTTGTCTAGTAATGAAGATATTGGATTGGCGATTGAAACGTTCAGGGCAGGCGCTAAAGATTATGTTATAAAAGGGCAGGGTTCCTGGAAAAAAATTACAAGTTTGGTGAATTTAATTATAACGGAGCCGATACGAATTATGGTTAGAGAATTTGGTGTATCCAAATTCACTGCTATATTTCTGATGACGTTTATTACTATGGGCCTTGCAGTATTTTGTGTGCTGTATTGGATGAAATAATATCAGCAAAACAATTCTGAATTAGTAAACATATTCATTACCAATAGTATAGAATGTTTCTTGGGTTGTCAATTCAATCCGGAGTTTATTTGAGAAATGCTTTTCAAAAAATTATAAGTGCGGGGTCAGCACATTAATCACCGACAACAAGACAATGAAAATTAAATTACTTATTGCATCGCTGGGGTTATGTATCACTGCAAATGCACAATTTAGTGCAGGTGTAAAGTTGAATTTGAGTTCAGGAAACATCCGCTCAGCCAATTTAGTTAAAAACTTAGATTTTCAGCGTGATTTTAACCCTAAGATCACCGAATGGGATGTGAAAGTAAGATGGGGTGTTGGTTTTGGATTGGGCGGATTTGTTGCCTATAGTTTCTCCGACAACTTTTCTGTCCTCGCTGAGCCAACAATTGATTTTCTTAAATGTGGTATCGATTTTAACCGTGCTGAAAACAAACTTGATGGTAATGGGGATGGCGATATTAAATTTGAATCCACATCATCCGATATAACAATTACTTATTTTAATCTTCCTCTTTTGGCACGATATACTTTTGCTGAAAGTAAATTCTTTTTGCAGGGAGGTATTGGAATTAATTTTACCGGTTCTCCAACTATAAGGTCAACATCCACTGTTCAAAAGGATAATTACTCAAACTGGGCTTTAAACAAAACCACAATAGATGCTCCGTACACTCTGGAGACGAGATTGGATGTATTCAACAGCCCCCGATTTAATTTTATTTTCGGTGCTGGTAAATCATTTGATATCAAAGGGAAAGCCCTTTCAATTGACTTAAGGTATAACCTTCCTCTAACAGAAAGTCAAATGTTTACCACAAATGGCAATTACAATGAGGATGTATTTAACCATAATGATATGCTTGGTTTTGGTGGAAAAATAGATGCTGAGAATAATGCGCCTTTTTTATTGAATGATTTTAAAATGAGTGTGATTACTTTGTCGATCAGCTATACGCTGTTTAAAAAAGGTTAATTGAAGAAAGCCTACACAATCATCAATATGGGGAAACTTGCTGATCACATTTGAAAATATAGTAATTTCTCCAAAAAAAAACGTAAATTTAGACCAAAGGGCTGATTTTTAATAGTTTACATCTGTTTTTGGAGTTGTTTTATTGTCTGCCCTAAAGGGCAAAATGTGTGAATTATGTAACTTTTTGTAAAAGTTGTGTAACAAATGCAGATTTAATTTTAACCACCTTTGTTAATATTGTTTAAAAACAAACAAGATTTTGAAATTATACATCAAATACATGGTAAGCACCCGCTGTAAAATGGCGGTAAAAGAAGAGTTGAAGAAACTTGGATTGCATTTCACTCCCGTTGATTTAGGCGAGGTTGAGATCATGGAAAACATTACTGCGGAACAGCGGGAGCAACTTAAAATTGCTTTACTCGATTCAGGACTGGAGTTGATGGATGACAAGAGGGCTGTGTTAATTGAAAAAATAAAAAATGTGATTATTGAAATGGTTCATCATTCTGACGAAATGATCAAAATGAATTTTTCCGATTTTCTAAGTGAAAAATTGAACCACGATTATACCTACCTGGCAAATCTATTTTCCGAGGTACAGGGTACTACTATCGAACAATTCATCATCTCTCATAAAATTGAAAGAATTAAGGAACTGATGATCTATGGCGAACTTAACATTACTGAAATTGCCTGGAAAATGAATTATAGCAGTGTTGCACATTTATCCAATCAATTTAAAAAAGTTACCGGGCTTTCCCCTTCGCATTTTAAACAATTGAAAGATAAAAGACGCAGTCCGATTGAAGATATCGGGAATTCGAACGACACAAATTAAATCAACATTTATCGCTACCTGACATGGCAAAGAGAAGAAAATCGGATGAATTAATTATTGCCAACAAGGAACTTGTCTTTCAAAATGAAGAGAAGGAAAAGCGGGCGGAAGAATTAATTATTGCGAACATAGAACTTGCCTTTCAGGACGAAGAGAAAGAAAAGCGTGCCGCGGAATTGATCATTGCAAATATCGAGCTTGCTTTTCAGGATGAGGAGAAAGAAAAGAGAGCTGCAGAATTAATCATTGCTAACAAAGAACTTGTTTTTCAAAACGCAGAGAAAGAAAAACGTGCTGCAGAGTTGATCATTGCTAATAAAGAACTTGTTTTTCAGAATGATGAGAAAGAAAAACGAGCAGAGGAGTTGATCATTGCTAATAAAGAACTTGTTTTTCAGAACGATGAAAAAGAAAAACGAGCTGCAGAGTTGATCATTGCGAACAAAGAACTTGTATTTCAAAACGATGAGAAAGAAAAACGTGCCGCAGAGCTGATCATTGCTAATAAAGAACTTGCTTTTCAAAATGAAGAAAAAGAAAAACGTGCAGCAGAATTAATTGTTGCTAACAAAGAACTTGCTTTTCAAAATGATGAGAAAGAAAAACGTGCGGCTGAATTGATCATCGCTAATAAAGAATTGCTCTTTCAAAACGATGAGAAAGAAAAGCGTGCTGCAGAGTTAATTGTTGCTAACAAAGAACTTGCTTTTCAAAACGATGAGAAAGAAAAACGGGCCGCGGAATTAATTATCGCCAACAAAGAACTTATCTTTCAAAACGATGAAAAAGAAAAACGTGCGGCCGAATTATTCATAGCTAACAAAGAACTTTTATTTCAAACCGGGGAAAAGGAA
The DNA here is from genome assembly GCA_030654175.1 of Bacteroidia bacterium. GTDB lineage: Bacteria > Bacteroidota > Bacteroidia > 2-12-FULL-35-15 > 2-12-FULL-35-15 > 2-12-FULL-35-15. The sequence continues at coordinate 250,597 of JAURXZ010000030.1, read as the reverse complement.
AAACGTGCCGCAGAGCTGGTCATTGCTGATATTGAACTTGTCTTTCAAAATAAGGAAAAAGAAAAACGAGAAGTCGCAAACAAAGAACTGGAGGCACTGAGTTATTCCGCAAAATTAGCATCTCAGTATTCTCTTAGTCTTATTGAGGCAAGTCTTGACCCATTGGTTACGATAAGCACTGAAGGTAAGATCACAGATATGAACGAGGCTACTGCTAATATTACCGGTAAGAGTCGCGAGCAATTAACAGGAACCAACTTTTTCGATTATTTCACCGAACCCCAAAAGGCTCGTGAAGTTTATTTGGAAGCCTTTGCAAATGGCTCTGTTGCTGATTCACCTCTTACACTTCGTCATAAAGACGGAAAGCTTACCGATGTATTATTCAATGGATCTGTTTATAAAGACGATAGAGGAAATGTGCTTGGCGCAGTTGTTGTAGCAAGAGATATTACGGAGCAAAAAAGAATTGCAACAGAATTAACTGAAGCAAAGATATTTGCTGAATTGGCTACTGGACTTGCTGAAGAAGCAAAGGCAAAAGCTGAAAGTGCCACAAGAATAGCCGAAGATGCAGTGAAAGCAAAGCAGCAATTTTTGTCAAACATGAGTCATGAAATTCGTACACCAATGAATGCGATCATCGGTTTTACAAAAGTGGTGTTAAAAACTGATCTGTCGGTTAAACAAAGAGAATATTTATCGGCCATAAAAATAAGTGGTGATGCATTGATAGTTCTTATTAATGATATTCTCGATCTTGCAAAAGTTGATGCAGGGAAAATGACATTTGAAAGAACACCATTCAAATTAAGAGCTTCCATTTCATCGATGCTTCATTTGTTTGAGACAAAAATTCAGGAAAAGAACTTAGCCCTGGTGAAGGAATATGACAATAAAATTCCTGATGTCTTGATTGGCGATCCTGTGCGTTTGCATCAGATCATATTAAATCTGGTAAGTAATGCTGTGAAGTTTACTACTCATGGAAAAATTACTGTTAGTGTAAATTTATTAAATGAAAACGAAGAAAAAGCAACAATTGAATTTGCAGTTATCGATACAGGAATTGGAATTGCAGAAAATAAAATAAAAAATATTTTTGATGATTTTCAACAAGCCACCAGTGGTACTTCCAGATTGTATGGAGGAACAGGCTTAGGACTTGCAATTGTTAAACAGCTTGTGGAACCTCAGGGTGGAAGTATTAGTGTAAAAAGTGTAATTAATGAAGGCTCTACTTTTAGTTTTATATTAAGTTTTCAAAAAACGAAAGCTGAAGCCGAATTGGAAGCTGAAGTGATGGAGTTGGATTCGGAAATAAAAAATATAAAAGTATTGGTGGTGGAAGATATTGCACTTAATCAATTATTGATGAAAACACTATTGGACGATTTTGGATTTGAACGGGATATTGCCGGTAACGGACAAATAGCCATCGAAAAATTACAAGCCAGATCATATGATATTATTTTGATGGATTTGCAAATGCCTGTAATGAATGGATTTGAAGCCACTGAATATATCCGCAACACAATGAACTCTAAGATCCCGATCATTGCTTTAACTGCCGATGTAACAACAGTTGATTTAGCAAAATGCAAAGCGGTGGGTATGAATGATTACATTGCAAAGCCTGTTGATGAAAGAGTATTGTATAGTAAAATAGTGGGTTTAGTGAAGAAGCCTGTACCTGTTAATCTCCCGAAAGAAATAAAGACCGTTGTAGTTGAGAAGTTAAAATGCATTGATCTTAAATATTTGAACCAGCGTACAAAATCCAATCCGGCAATAATGATGGAAATGATTTCACTTTATCTGGAACAAACTCCTCCATTATTAAACACAATGAAACAAAGTTTATTGGATCAGGATTGGAGTTCATTGCGTGCGGCAGTGCATAAAATGATCCCCTCTTTTTCAATTATGGGTATTAGTACCGATTTTGAAAATATGGCAAAAAAGGTGCAGGAGTATTCAAGTATCCAGGAACAGACCCATGAAATACATGATTTAGTGATGCAGCTTGAAAGCGTTTGTTTACAAGCATGTATAGAATTAGAAGAAGAATTTAATACGATTAAAAATACGAAATAATGAAAAACGAAAACAAAATAAAACTTTTCCTCGTAGATGACGATGCATTGTTTTTAAAATCCCTGGAAATTGAATTTCTTGAGCACGCAGATTTTATAATTGAAACATATTCAACCGGAGAGCTTTGCCTTAAAAATTTATCTCATAGCCCCGATGTGATCATTTTGGATTATCATCTTGATGGCATTGATAAGAATGCGATGAATGGAATGGAAACATTGGATAAGATAAAAAATGTGAATCCTGATATTCCGGTTGTAATGTTATCTTCTCAGGATAAAATTGATGTTGCCATAAATTGTATGCATCACAGAGCATTCGATTATGTTGTTAAAAGTGAAACCGCCTTCATGCGTTTACAAAAGATCATCACCACTATTTTTCGTTACAAAAAAATGGAGAAAGAATTAAGTTGGTATATGGATAGAATGTAATTACTTGTATTAAATTCATAAATACAATTAGTGGAAAGTATTGATAATAGTGGGTTCGAATAAAATTGGACTTTGTTTTACCACTTAAATGTGTGGCAAACATTAAATAGGAGCGTTGCTAATAAAGCAAGGCTCTTTTTTTATTTATACAAAAATAGATGGCTTATAAAAAGCGAAATTTTAGTGAAGAAATCAGCTAATTTGTAGATTTGAAATTGTAATATAATTGCCTTGAATCAACGTTAGTTGAACGCTTTATTTTTGTATCTTCGTTTAGTACATTTTTTTTAGGATCCATTCTCGATTCCTTGATCAATGAGTACAAAATTCATTTTCAATACCAGATTATAATGAGATCCATTGCTGTAACTAAAAAGAAGAAATCATCAATCAAAAAAAAAGCGGAAGGTCATTCTTTTCCTGTTGTGGCCATTGGTGCTTCATTAGGCGGTTTGGAAGCGCTGACGTCTTTGTTGAAAAATTTACCTTCCGATACCGGAATGGCATATATTTATGTACAACACCTGAGTCCTGACCATAAAAGTTTTCTCAGTTCAATTGTTTCCAAGATAACTAAAATGAAAGTTCAGGAGATTGAGGACATGGAGCATATGGCTCCTGACAATGTGTATGTGATCCCTCACAATAAAATAATTAAAGTAATTGACGGCCATATTCAATTGCTTCCCCGTCCCAAAAACAGTTCTGCGATTTCCATTGATGTTCTATTCTCTTCACTTGCTGAAACTCATAAAGAGAATGTTATTGGTGTGATCCTTTCCGGGAGTGGCACAGATGGCACCAACGGATTAATAGCGATCAAAAATGCAGGAGGGATAACAATTGCACAAGATGATACCGCACAAGCGAGCAGTATGCCTGATTCGGCAATAGCCTCTGATATTGTTGATTTTGTTTTGTCCCCAAAAGAAATTGCTGCACAATTAACGGTATTTAGCAAAAATGGTTTTTTGCAACATGATATTGAAAGTAAACAGGAAGCAGGACTGAGCGAAAGTAGCAATCATGATCTGAAAACTATTTTTGAAATTTTATTTAAGAAAACCGGGGTGGATTTCAATCATTATAAAATGTCCACCATTAAAAGGCGATTGAACAATAAAATGCTTCAATGCGGAATAAAAACAATAAAAGAATATGTAAAATTATTGCTCAAAAAAAGCAGCGAGGTAGATCTGCTTTACAAGGATCTGCTTATTAACGTAACAAGTTTTTACAGAGATAAGGACGCTTTTCAGTATTTAAAAACAACTTTATTTCCAAAGCTTCTGGAGAGTAAAACACCTGACGAAACAATTCGAATATGGGTTCCGGCCTGCTCTACTGGCGAGGAGGCTTATTCCATTGCCATGATGTTAACTGAAATGCAGGAAAATAAAAAAACGAAAATACCTTTCCAGATCTTTGCTACAGACCTTAGCGAGCAGGCGATCAGTACTGCACGCAAAGCTGAATATTCTGCCAGTGAAATTTTACCAGTTTCAAAGAAATACAAAGATCGTTACTTTACAAAAATTGGCGACAACTACCGTATTGTTAAAGAACTTCGCGAAATTTGTGTATTTGCACCACATAATATTCTGCGCGATCCTCCTTTTTCACGTATGGATTTTATCAGTTGTCGTAATCTTCTCATTTATTTTGATTCTTCTGCCCAGAAAAGAGTTTTTTCAACACTACATTTTGCTTTGAATAACCAGGGTAGTCTGATGCTTGGCAGTGCAGAAACTGTAGGCGCAGCTTCTCAGCTTTTTATTACTACAAGTACCAAATTTAAGATTTATTCCCGTAAAAAGAGTACCGGTGTGAGAAAGATACTTGAGTTGACACCTCATTTTCCACGAACAAATTTTTACAGTAAAAAGATAAACACACCCACTAAAAGTTTAAGCGTAAATTTAACCGGTATTGAGAATGCTATTGATTCTGCTATTCTATCGAGGTATATGCCGGCATGTGCAGTGATAAACAAGGATATGGAAATTCTTCAGTTCCGAGGACCGATCTCTTTATTTCTCGCGCACCCTTCGGGCAAAGCAAGTCTTAATATTTTAAAAATGACAAGGCCTGAGTTTGCTTTTGAACTTCGCAATGCTATTCAAAAAGTAATAAAAACAAAAGAATCAGTACAAAAAACAGGCATCGAAATAAAGGTCGAATCGGTTTTTCGTATGATGTCTTTGGAGGTTTCTCTCCTTAAAATTGATTGGGATGAACCATTGTTACTTATTGTTTTTACCTTACACGAACAGGTAGAAAAATTTATTGAAATTGGTAATAGCGGGAAAAGCAATTCAATACATGAGGCCCTAAAGATAAAAAAACTTACCGAGGAGTTGAATAATACACGGTTGGAAATAAATTCTATTATCGAATCGCAGGAAACTACTTTTGAGGAATTACAAGCTGCTAATGAAGAGATTTTTTCAAGTAATGAAGAATTTCAAACCTTAAATGAGGAGCTTGAAACATCCAAAGAAGAAATTGAGACAACCAATGAAGAGCTTATTTCTATCAATCAGGAATTACAAATGCGTAACGATCTTTTGACCGAATCACATGAATATTCAGAAGCCATCATTGCTACCATCCATGAGCCTATGCTTGTGCTGAACAAAGACTTTATTATACAATCTGCTAACAAATCATATTATAAAAAATTTCTAGTTAAAAAAGATGAAACAGAAAAGAGATCGTTTTTTGAACTAGGTGATAAACAATGGAATATCCCGAAACTTCGTGTGATGCTTAATGATATTCTTTCAAAAAGCAAGAGTTTTGAAAATTTTGAAGTAACACGTGTATTTCCACGAATAGGCGAAAAAATAATGTTGCTTAATGCTCATCATATTCTTCAAAAAGAGAACAGAGAGCAATTAATTTTACTTGCTATTGCTGATGTTTCCGAATTAAGGAGATTGAGTGTAGAACTCCAGGAGAAAGAAACTAAAGTAATACAGAACGAAGAAAAAGAAAAACGAGCTGCAGAGCTTGTTATTGCCAATAAAGAACTTGCGTTTCAGAATAGTGAAAAAGGCAAAAGAGCAAACGAATTGATCATTGCTAACAAAGAACTGGCCTTTCAAAATGCTGAGAAAGAAAAAAGAGCAAATGAATTGATCATTGCAAACCAAGAGCTTGCTTTTCAAAATGCTGAGAAAGAAAAAAGAGCCGGTGAGTTAATTATTGCTAACAAAGAGCTTGCTTTTCAAAACGAAGAGAAAGAAAAACGTGCTGCGGAGCTTGTCATTGCAAACAAGGAACTTGCCTTTCAAAATGAAGTAAAAGAAAAGCGTGCTGCGGAGTTAGTTATTGCTAATAAAGAACTTTTATTTCAAACAAGAGAAAAAGAAAAACGGGCAGCTGAATTAGTTATTGCTGACATAGAACTCGACTATCAAAATAAAGAGAAGGAAAAACGTGAAATTGCAAATAAAGAACTTGAAGCATTCAGTAATGCTACAAAATTAGCATCTCAATATGCCCGTAGTTTGATCGAAGCAAGTTTAGACCCCCTTGTTACTATCAGTGCGCAGGGGAAGATATTAGATGTAAATAATGCATCAATAAAAGTTACCGGAGTTTCACGCGAAAAGCTGATCGGTACCGACTTTTCAAGTTATTTTACTGAGCCTGTAATGGCACAGGAAGGCTATAAGCAGGTTTTTGAGAAAGGATCTGTTTCAGATTACCCTTTAACAATAAAACATAAAAATGGGACTTTAACAGATGTAATGTATAATGCTTCTGTTTATAAAGATGAGAAAGGAAATGTTCTGGGAGTATTTGCAGCAGCACGTGATATTACTGAGCAAAGAAGGATTGAGGAGGATTTGAGCAAAAGTGCGAAAGAAATTTCAGATTATAAATTTGCGCTTGATGAGTTTTCTATTGTTGCCATCACCGATCAGAAAGGGATTATCAAACATGCTAACGACAACTTTTGTAAAGTTTCAAAATACACTCGTGAAGAATTGATCGGGGCGGATCATCGTATCATTAATTCCGGGCATCATCCCAAAGAATTTATCAGCGGTTTATGGTCAACTATTGCCAATGGGAAAATTTGGAGAGGTGAATTAAAGAATAGGGCAAAGGATGGTACCATTTATTGGGTTACTACTACTATTGTTCCTTTCCTGAATGGACAAGGAAAGCCATACCAGTATGTTGCGGTAAGAACCGATATTACCGATCAAAAAAGAATTGAAACGGAGTTGATGGAAGCAAAAACTTTTGCTGAGAAAGCAACCGGTATTGCTGAAGAAGCCCTAAGTAAGGCTGAAAGTGCCACGTTAGTGGCACAAGATGCCGTGAAAGCGAAACAGCAGTTTTTATCAAACATGAGCCATGAAATTCGTACCCCTATGAATGCGATCATTGGGTTTACTAAGGTGGTGTTGAAAACAGATTTAACTTCAAAACAAAAAGAATATCTTTCGGCAATAAAAACGAGTGGTGATGCTTTGATTGTGCTCATAAACGACATACTTGATCTGGCAAAGGTAGATGCAGGGAAAATGACTTTTGAAAAAACACCTTTCAAAATGGAGTCCTCCATTACAGCCATGCTCCATTTGTTTGAGACAAAAATTCAGGAAAAGAATTTAGAATTAGTTAAAAAATACGATCGTAAAATTCCGGAGGTGTTGATTGGTGACCCGGTGCGTTTACATCAGATCATTTTGAATTTGGTGAGCAATGCAGTTAAATTTACATCAAAAGGAAAAATTACCGTTAGTGTTCTTTTATTGAATGAAGATGAAGATAAAGCAACTCTTGAATTTGAAGTATCCGATACCGGGATAGGAATAGATGAAAATAAAATTGAACATGTTTTTGAAAACTTTCAGCAGGCTTCCAGCAGCACTTCACGACTTTTTGGTGGGACAGGTTTAGGGCTGGCTATTGTAAAACAACTAATAGAACCTCAGGGTGGAAGTATTAAAGTGAAAAGTAAAATTGGTGAAGGCTCAACATTTAGTTTTGTATTAAGTTTTCAAAAAACAAAAGCCGAGGCACAATTAGAACCGGAAATTTTGGAAGTGGATCCCGAAATTAAAAACATAAAAGTATTGGTGGTGGAAGATATTGCACTCAATCAATTACTGATGAAAACGCTATTGGATGATTTTGGATTTGAGAGAGACATTGCTTCAAATGGAAAAATTGCCATCGAGAAACTACAAGCTAAATCCTACGATATTATTTTGATGGACTTGCAGATGCCTGAAATGAACGGGTTTGAAGCAACAGAATATATTCGTAAAACAATGAATTCTAAGATTCCCATTATTGCCTTAACGGCCGATGTAACCACTGTAGATCTTGCAAAATGCAAAGCCGTGGGAATGAACGATTACATTGCAAAACCAGTTGACGAAAGGGTACTGTATAGTAAGATAATTAGTTTTGTCAAAAAGCCGATGCCTCTGAAGGCAAAAGGAATTGCCGTGAATGATAATCACCAGGGTGAAGAGTTAAAAAGCATTGATCTGCAATATTTAATTAAGCGCACAAAAAATAATCCGAAATTAATTATGGAAATGATCTCGCTTTATCTGGTGCAAACTCCTCCATTAATTGACACAATGAAAAAAAGTGTGCAGGACAAGGATTGGGAATCTGTTTACGCAGCAGTGCATAAAATGATACCATCTTTCTCAATAATGGGTATGAGTGCGGATATTGAAACTACGGCAAAAAGAGTTCAGGAGTATGCAGGAGCAAAACAACATACAGAAGAAATTCCTCACTTGGTTTTGCAGCTTGAGAATGTTTGCACACAGGCATGTAATGAACTGGAAGCAGAGTATAATAGTATTAAAAATGCTAACCCGGAATTATAGAATTATTCAGGGTTTTTATGAAAAATGAAGAAGCGCTTTAAGGATCATTTATTTAAGGCTTCCAGCGTTTACTTCTCCAATCGTTTTGCTCATTTTTATTTAAAAAGGTCCATGCCACAATGCGGCTTACTTTTTGCCCTTGAGCCATCTCAATAGTTTTTACATCTACCGCTTGTACTTTTTGAAGTGATCTGTAAACAGCAGGAAGATTAGATTTTTTGGAGATGAGCGTTGAATACCAAAAACAGGTTTTTGGCAATTGAGCGCTTTGTTCTATCATTTTACTAACAAATGATTCTTCGCCTCCCTGACACCATAATTCAGTATTTTGTCCGCCAAAATTCAGATCGGTTTTGCTGTTTTTTTTTATGCCCAGGTTTTTCCATTTTCGCTCGGTACCAGCTTCCGCTTCTGCTAAGGATGCATGGAAAGGAGGATTACAAATTGTCATATCAAAAACTTCACCTGGTTTTATAATGTCCCTGAAAATGGATGATGGAGATTTTTGTAACCGGCATTCAATAGCTTCATTTAAAGATCCGTTTGCAGCTATAATTTGTTTGGCAGAATTAATTGCTACAGTATCAATATCCGAACCAACAAAATGCCAGCCGTATTCACTATTTCCAATAAGAGGATAAACACAATTAGCACCCACCCCAATATCAAGCACCTTAATTGACTTTCCTTGAGGGAGCGTTCCATTGTTGCACGAATTTAACAGATCGGCCATGTAATGGATATAATCGGCCCTTCCGGGTATTGGAGGACAAAGATAATTTGCCGGTATGTCCCAGTTGGAGATAGTATAGAAATATTTTAACAAAGCCTTATTCAGTGTTTTTACTGCAACAGGATCGCTAAAATCGATGGATTGATTATTATATTTATTAAGGGAAACAAATGCTTTAAGTTCAGGACAACAAAGACTAAGCTGGTCGAAATCGTATCGAAAGCGATGCTTGTTCCTTGGATGCAGGTCACTCTTTTCTAAAGGAAATATTTTTGATTTTTCTGACAAAATAAATTGGCTACTATTGTTTTTGTTTTTTCTTTTTACCACATTCAAACACGATCTGAACGCTATACAAAATTAAGATTATTTTCGGTCAGTTATTTGTAATTGATCATTAGCTTCTCCAAACCGCTTGAAAAGGCAACGCGCGCTGTCATTTCGAGCTTGTCGAGAAAAGTGCCTAAGCTTTCAATGGCAAATTGTAATAATTACTCCAAAGTCCACGCGCGCTGTCATTTCGAGCGGAGTCGAGAAACGTGTGTTAGCTTTCAATGGTGATATTGTTATAATAGCTGCAAAGTTCATGCGCGCTGTTATTTCGAGCCCTTCGACTCCGCTCAGGACAGGCTCAGTGGAGAAACGTGCGTTAGCTTTCACAAGAAAATTTATATAGTTAAATATAATTTAAACACCCTCCTGAGAATTTTATTATTTTTACTATTAGATAAAATCCACATGAAAAAAATTGTTTTCCTTTATACAATTCTACTTTACTCGTGTTCAACGGAAACTAAAAATGAGGAGAGTATAGTCACTGATTTTTGTTCTTCCATTCATTGTGAAACCGCACCCGGACTTTCAAAAAAACTCGATCCTCTATCGGGCATGATGCAGCATAAAACTGGTGTTTACACCCTGGAGGATGGCGATGGTTCAATGGTGGCGAGGGCATGGCTGTGCGAGAACGCGGAGAAAACCATCGACATTCAATATTTTATTTTTTCTGCTGATAACGTAGGTTTAATTGCCGCTGATTATCTCGTTCGCGCTGCCGATAGAGGCGTGAAGGTCAGGATACTTGTGGATGATATCATGGTGGAGGCAGATGAAAATAAACTGCTGACTATAAATTCACATAAAAATATTTCGATCAGAATATATAATCCTTCCACAAATGTTGGTAAAAATATATTCGAAAAAGTGAACAGCCTTACCAATAATTTCGTTGGGGCCAATCAACGGATGCACAACAAAACGTTTACTGTGGATGGTAAAGTAGTAATTACAGGAGGCCGTAATATAGCGGATGAGTATTTTGATTATGACCACGAATATAATTTCCGCGACAGAGATGTTCTATTGATAGGAGGGGTGGTAAATAAAGTGCAAGGATCTTTTAACGATTTCTGGAACAGCCCTATTAGCAAGCCGGTAGAAGAGCTGGTAGATGCATCGAAATTTAATTTTAATGACCCAAACAGGTTTGAACAGTTGCATCAATATGCATGTGATTCAAATAATTTTTGGCCCCAGGTTCGGGAAAAAATAAAAAATATTCCTATCGTTTTTGAGGAGATACAAAGATCCGGAAAGCTTCAGTGGGTGGATAGTGTTGATTTTGTGAGCGACAGGCCCGGTAAAAATGATGGGACTCACGGGTTGGATGGGGGAGGGATAAGCACCACTGCTTTGATCAATTTGGTGAAGCATGCAAAAAGATCGATCGTGATTCAAACACCTTATTTGATCACCACCCAATTAGGGAAGACCCTTTTTAGAGAAGCGGTAGCACGTGGTGTGGAGGTTAAGATAATGACCAACAGCCTTGCATCAACAGATAACTTAGAAGCCTTTAGCGGCTATCAGCGCGATAGAGATAGGCTTTTAGTAACAGGGGTAAGGGTATTCGAATACAAACCGGATGCTGTAGTTCGCTATAAAATAATGACAGGGGCATTACAAAAAGAAATAAATTTTACTCCTGTTTTTGGTTTGCATGCAAAGTCGATGGTAATTGATGGAACAATAACTGTAATTGGTACATTCAACCTTGATCCACGTAGTGCAAATTTGAATACCGAATGTGTAACGGTTATTTATTCTTCCACTATTACCAAGGAAGTTTTAGCCGGAATGGAAGAAGAATTGAAGCCGGAAAACTGCTGGGAAACAACAGTACGTTTTAATCCGGATTCAAAAGCGAGCTTGAAAAAAAATATAAAATTAATGCCAATGAAAATTATTCCCAAAGACATTTTATAAATGGGTATTTTTGAATTAGCTTTTATTACCTACTATTCAGCACCCCCTGTCATCCCGAGCTTTTTCGCGAGGGATCTTGTTATTGAATTACAAAATGTTAATGGTTGAGAAACGATCATTAAAACCACATAGAAACATAGAAAAGAAGGTAAAGGGTGTAAAGCAGAAATGAAAAATTATATGATCCTATTTAGTTTCCTTTTAATTTTTTTCTGTTTTTCTATGTGGTTAAATAATTATTTCTTAGGAGGTAAAGCAAAAGCAATTGCTTCATGCTCAAAATGTCCATTATGTGAACCATCACAAAAAGGTTTGTTTTTTGAAAGCCCGCAACGACATATCGAAACAACTTCTCTTCCTGCCAGATCATAAGCATTTCCATTTTTATCTACAATTTCGAAATCACCTTCTAAGCGGATAGAACCATTGTTGTTTACTGTTATTTTTGTTTTAGACATCTTAATTATTTTTAAATTTCGTTTTTACTGTTTTCTGAGAATCCCTGTGTGCGTTGTCATTTCGAGCCTTTCGAGAAAGTGCGTTAGCCTTCACAAGCAATTTATTGTTCTTTTGTATAAAATTAACAAGCCACTAAGGCTTTGGAATTAATTTTAATTTCGCACTAAGTTCTTTTACTTCCAACTTGGTTTTTTCCACATTTTCCTGGTATTCCAGAATTAATGGATTTGTACTTTTTGATTTTCCAAAAAAGCTCAGGTTGTTTTCCAATTGGTCCACTTCTGTTTGGAGCTTTTTAATTTTATCCTGGATCACCGAACGCTCTTTTCTTATCTGCTCCATGCCTTGCGGGGATTTCAGCATCTGCTCATATTTTAAGCGATAGAACATTTTATCATCCACATTTGATTTCACTTTCATTCTTTCAAGCAGGTTTTCAATTGCCTTACCAAAAGCGTTGTTAAGCCTGTCGCTGTCCTTCAAAGGTGTTTCACCGGCAAGAGCCCACTCTTCCTGCAATTTTTTCAGTTCTTCAATACTTTGATGAATATCTTCAGAGGGCAGGAACTGATCGGTTTTGGTGATGAGTGCTTCCTTTGCCTGAATGTTTACTTTGAGTGTGTTTTCCTTTGCTGCAACCTGGTTGGTCTTGCTTTCAAAAAAATGATCGCACGCTTTACGGAATCTCATCCAAACAGCATCAGAGTCTTTGGTTGCAACTTGTCCGATCGTTTTCCATTCCACTTGCAGTTTTTTTAATACTTCAGCAGTAGCAACCCATTCGGAACTTTCCTGCAATGCTTCTGCTTTTAAGCAAAGCGCTATTTTCTTTTCCAGGTTGCCTGAGAATTCGCTGCGCTGCTTCGCATAAAACTGATCCAGGGATTGATGTAAATTCAAACGGGCTGTTTTAAAACGCGTCCAGCATTTTCCATTATCGCTTTTTGGAACAAAACTTATTTTTTGCCACGCCTCCCATATTGCATTTTCTTTTTCAGTTGCTTCACGACAGCCTTTATGAGAAACAAATTCAGTCTGGCCAAGCAGTTCTATCTGCTCGCACAAAGCTGTTTTGGCAGCAAGGTTACTTTTTTGCTGAGTTTGAATCTGAAGGGTGTGTTCTTTTTTACGCTCAATTATTTTATCACCTGCAGCTTTAAAACGCAGCCATAAATTATCTTTTAATTCCCGTGAAGAATTTCGGATCTCACTCCATTCATCCTGAAGCAAAGTAAGGGCCTCCACTGCTTTCTTTAACGAAGGTTCTGAATTCAACTGCTCAGCCTTTTCACAAAGTTGGATCTTATGCTCAATATTTTTTTTCTTATCCAGTACATTCAGTTCATTGTTGATCTTCACCATATCATAGAACTTACCGGTAAGGAAAAAATAATTTTCTCTTAACGTGTGCGTATCCTGTATAGGGACATTGCCTGTAACGCGCCATTTAGTTTGAAGTGCCTGAAACTTGTGGTAAGAGGCCGAGAAGTTCTCATTGCCTTTTAACAGTTCTTTTAATTCTTCAATGATCAGCTTTTTTGTGGAAAGATTCTCCTGCGCAGATTTTTCCTTTTGCTTTCGCTGAAGCACTTTTTTAGCGTTTAAACTTTTCCAGATCTGCTCTGCTTTTTCATCCAAAAGATCGGCCTTGGGTTCAAAATCTTCAGCAAGACTTCCGTCTTCTGTAAAGATCTGGAGTTTGCGGTCATACTCTTCTTTAGCAAGTTCATCTAATTTTTTTTTGATGATCACAGCAGCCGGAAATATGGAATGAACCTCATCCAGTGCAAGATATTCAGTAAGCTTATCAATAAGTTGAGTTTTACTCAAACCTTCTATTTCGTCTTCAGAAATTAGTACATCAACATTTTCAGATTCTGATTCATCAGCAGAGATCACCGGAATTGCCATCTGTGTAAGATCTTCATTTACTACCGGGTTCTTTTCTTCATTATTTTGCATAGTACCAATTTTTTAAATATTATTTATACAGCCCTTTTTTATCTGATCAATGGTTTTTTACCAAAACAGGTTTATCAAAATCAGGCTCTTATGCATCTAATTTACAATAAATTTTAAAAAGAACATTTAAAATAAATAAAAAGCTTTTAGATATTAATTTAATTTTAGTTAGGTATTTCAATATTCAGATAAAAAATGTCAATAAAAAGTTATAAATGTTCTTAAGTTTTGTAATAGGAAACAATTTTTTAATACTAAATTCGCAGTCATAAAAGAAATAAATAATGACCGAAAAAAATTTTCAACCAACAAACGAAAACAGTGTAAAGCTTTTAGCTGCTAATCAAAAACTTATCCTTGTTGGTATTCAAAAGAAAATTCAAAATTTACATTCCGATTCTGCAAACAGCGGGTTTCTTCAACAACTTCTACACGAAGCAGGCCAATTAATTAAATTATCAGATAAAGACGCTGGAACCAGGATCAGGGAATATGCTGATGAATTGGATTTTTATTTGAATGGAGGTTCTGATGATCTTACTAAATTTTACCATTGTAAGGGTGAAACACTTACCATTATTGCTAAACAGGTAGGTGCATAACAAGATCCTGCTTTTTTCAAATACTTACGTTACATAAATTTTACACTTCTTCACCTTCATCTGATATTTTCAAATAAATACAAAACCCTTTAACGGTAATACGTTAGAGGGTTTTTGTTTTTACATTACGTCCTGTAATAGTTCAAACAAGTATCAAAATAATGGCACAAAAAAATTGAATTGTTACTTTGTTGAATCAGAATCTTAATAATCGACTTGATATAACTTAATTCGTTATTGTGGTCAGCCGCACTTTCTCGATAAGCTCGAAATGACCGAACGCGCGGCCATTATGGGCTTATCGGGAAAATTGTGTGTAAACATTTTGGGCTCCAATTTTTGCTGTAAACATTAGGATGTATTTAAACCTGTATAAACTCTAATAATAATAATCCGGTTTGCCCTTGTTGGCGATTTTTCTTTGGATATTGTATTCTTTGCCTGTACCATTATCAGTGATAAAGATCATCCTAATTATGGATCAATACCATTTTATTGATTTTTTACGGTTGTACTTTTGATTTGTAATATCCGCGTGAATAGAACGGGTTCATATTGGATACAAGAATTATTGTATGGGCAAAAGTTTCAGATTCTTTTTATTCAAATTATTACGATTAAACTGTATCATTTAATTTTTTTTATTTCAGATATTTTTTAAACAAAAAAATCACAATTGTGAAACGAAGAATATTTATAGCCATTCCCGTTCCACCTGAAGTTCCGCCCTATCTGGAAAAGCTCAAAGAGGATAATCTATCGGTTACAGGAATAAAGTGGGTGAAATTTTTTAATCTGCATTTAACAGTTTTTTTTATTGGCAACATCAATGCAAACGATTTTGAAAAGATACTAAGCATAATAAAAGGGATCATTAATTCTCATAAAATAATTGTTCTGAATTTTGAAAATATTTCTTTGGCTCCCGCTAAAAATCAAAAAATGATTTGGGCAAGGTTTTACAAAAACATTTCTTTTACGCATCTGGTGGATTCCATTTACGAAGGATTAAATTCAAATTTTCCCGAATATGATTTTTCTTGTAAAGACCCCATCCCGCATATTACATTGGCAAGGTTTCATGCAGTAAAACAAAGCGAAAAAATTAATATTGAAAGGACTTTAGATCTTTCGCAACTAGAGATCATTACCTGTGAACTCATGGAATCAGTTCCTTCTATGGAGGGGGTGATCTATAAAAAAGTTGCTCCAACAATTTGTTTTAACAAATAAAATTTCGCAGCAAAAGCATCACCAAGTAAACTATAAACAGAATCATGAAAGGTCAAATGATGCACTACCCGCTAACAACCAATACGATCATTGATTACGGCAACCGTGCTTTTCCATATAAAGAAATTGTTTCGAAAATGCCTGATGGTAGCTGGCATAGATATACATACGCAGATATGTATAAAAGAACAAAGAAGCTGGCCAGCGCATTAATAAATAAATTAGGTGTAAAAAAAGGTGACAGGATAGCCACGTTTGCGTGGAATCATTATCAGCATTTAGAACTTTATTATGCAATTCCTGGTGTTGCTGCGGTTTGCCACACATTAAATATAAGGTTGTCGACCGATCAAATTGCATTTATCATAAATCATGCAGACGACAAAATAATTTTTTTGGATGCCACACTTGCTCATTTACTGGAGAATGTCGCCTCTAAAACACCGGGGGTACTCAACTATGTTTTAATAAATGCTCAGCCGGGATTTAAAACTACCTTGCCCAATGTGTTAATTTATGAAGATCTTCTTTCTAACGGATCTTCAGAATTTGAATGGATCAGTTTGGATGAGAATGATGCTTGCGGCATGTGCTATACCAGTGGAACAACGGGCCAACCCAAAGGGGCTTTGTATTCTCATCGCTCTACTTACCTGCATGCATTAACCAATATGATACCCAATGCATCAAATATTTCTTCACGGGATACTGTATTAATTATTGTTCCTCAATTTCATGTGATGGCCTGGGGATTTCCTTTTTTATGCATACTTGCAGGGGCTAAAATAGTTTTGTCAAGTTCACATTTGCAGCCCGAAACACTTATTGATATTATACAAAGCGAAAAAGTAACTTTTGCTAATGGTGTTCCTACTATCTGGACAGGTGTTTATGACACATTGAAGAAAAAGACCACAACAGAAAAACTTACGTTGAGAGAATACATTGCGGGTGGCTCCGCATTAGCACCCAGTTTAATTAAGGCGCTCGAAAAAGATTTTGGACTGAAAGGCGTGCAAGTATGGGGTATGACCGAGACTTCGCCCATTTGCACTGTTGCCCGGTTACAGCCTGTACATGATGATCTGTCGTTTGACGACCAGCTAAAAATAAGAGCCAAGCAGGGCATAGAGTTGCCGGGTATTGAATTGCGCAGTGTTAAAGAAGATGGAAAAATTGCTCCGAGAGATGATTCAACGGTTGGTGAATTTGAGATCAGAGGTGCCTGGGTAATTGAAAGCTATTATAAACTGAAAGGAAATGAAACTCATTTTTCCAAAGATGGCTGGTTTAAAACAGGTGATGTTGGCACGATTGATAAGTATGGATTTATGAAAGTTACTGATAGATTGAAAGATCTTATTAAAAGCGGAGGGGAATGGATCTCCAGTATGGCATTAGAAACAGCAATTATAGCACTCCCAAAAGTAAAAGAAGCTGCGGTAATTGCCATACCTGACAAAAAATGGTTAGAACGTCCTATGGCATGTATCGTTTTAGCGGAGGGGCAATCGTTATCCATTGAAGAACTCCGGAAATTTTTATCTGCTGATTTTGCAAATTATCAATTACCAGATAGTATGGTGATATTAAAAGAAATTCCCAAAACAAGTGTCGGTAAATTTGATAAAAAAGAAATGAGAAGGCTTTATGCTCTTGGGAAATTAAAATAAATTGGAAAGTGTATTTATAAAAAAACCTGTAAAGGCGTGCTTTACAGGTTTTTGAAATTTTAAGATAGTTCTTAAACTATCTTCTTGTGATCCCGCTGGGATTCGAACCCAGGACCCCTACATTAAAAGTGTAATGCTCTACCAGCTGAGCTACGGAATCTAATCTACACTTTTATTGTAGCCCCAATGCTTATTTTGGGAGTGCAAATATAGAAGCAATATTCGCTTTTACAAAGTCTTTTTAAAAATAATCTAAAATATTTTCTTCTTGCTTGATTTTCAGCATATTCTGCTGGCGTTTTCGTGGGTAATAAATTTGAGATACCATTTCCAAATATCCTCTTATTGATTGATAATCTCAAAAAAAAATATTATAATTGTAGATGAATCCAATTATTTAAATGAATATTCGTTTGGAAATAATACCCGGTATAGGGCTCTCAACCCTTTTGTTTGGCTCATCTATGGCAGATGCCGAAAAAATATTTGGCGAAACCGAAGAGGTCCAATTGATCGATGAACTTGAAAATTTCAAAACAACGGTCTGGCATTATTGGGAAAATGGCTTTACCCTGTTTTTTGACGAACAAAACCATCAATTGTTCAATTGTGTTGAAATTGATAACATTGAAACACAATTATGGGGGCAAACTATTTTTGATCTTAAAGAGAAACAGATCATAGAATTATTTAAAAGCAAAGGATTTATTCAATTCGAAACCGAACAGCACAATTGGGGTGAAAAAAGATTAAGCTTTGATGAAGCCAACATTGATTTTTATTTCAAACAAAATAAACTGATCTCTATAAATTACTGTAAACCAATCAACGACCCACTATCACTAATACTTCAGAACTAATGGCAAAATTTTTTTTAACAGGTTACATGGGAAGCGGCAAATCCACCGTTGGTGAAAAACTGGCTGCAAAATTAAAGTATGATTTTATCGATCTGGATAAGCTCATCGAAAGCGACTACAAACAAAGTATTCCGGAGATATTCGCTACCAAAGGCGAAAAGGAATTCAGAGCAATGGAACACAACACGTTGAAAAGAGTGATCGAAAAAAACAATGTAGTGGTGGCCTGCGGTGGCGGAACCCCTTGTTATTACGATAACATGGAGCTCATGAGCAACAACGGGGTTACCGTTTACATAAAAATGAGTGTGGATGCGCTCGTAGACCGGTTAACAAATGCGAAAGAAAAACGTCCTTTGATCGAAAATAAAACAGCTCCTGAGTTACGCTCATTCATTAAAAGGCAATTGGAAAAGCGGGAGGATATCTATCATAAGGCGCAGTATACGGTTAAAGGCAAAGACTTAAATGTGGATGAACTGGCTTTATTTGTTAAGGAGCAGGTAGGTGTTTAATTAGGGATTACTATAATATAAGATTCATATTCTTTATTATTCATGTTATTTGGGCGTGTCCCTTCGCTGCGCTGCGGGTCGGGCTTTCCACTTCAATCTTCTCCGATAAAAATCGGAGAAGGATTTACGTTGCAATCCCTCACGCAAACAATCCTTAAGCGAAACAACATTGGAATCAAAAAAGTCTGTATCGTAAATTCTAACCGTTCTATAAAAATAATTTTAGTGAAATCTTAGTGATTCTTAGTGCCTTAGTGGTGAAAAACTTGTTATGTTTTACTTTTTATGGTCATTCTGCCAGTTATTTACTTTTTTCACAAAGTCGGCAACCTGCTGTGCTGGCCATAAAGGCAATTGTTTGCCGTCATGTGTTTTACAAAATAAGGTCATTTGAAATAAAGCACGGAGTGTGCTGAAATAGGGGATAAGTTTTATTTCTGTGGGAGATAATTTTCCCCGGGTTTGATATCCTTTCAAAAAAGCAGTGATAATTTCAGGTGTTTTGTTCTTGTGATCGTACCACATAAAAACGCCTATATCGTAGGCCAGATAGCCTGTTCCGAAAAAATCAAAATCAAAAAATGTAAATTGATCATCTAAAGTAATGTGAAAGTTTTCCGCTTGCAGGTCCCCGTGGCAAATACCGGTTCTTAATTCCGTTTTATCAATACTGCTGAACGTAGTTATAAAATCAGCTTTAAGCTGAACCAGGTAGTTGTATTGCTCCGTATGGTTGATCAGTACCGGTTTTAAAATGCTTAACGTGTTTTCAAATTGTGTTTCAATATCGTAATTATGCGCAGTTGCTCCAAACGATCTGTTTTTTGTTAATGAATGTATTTTGCCTGTTTCGGCACCCAGTAAAAAGGATTGCTCCGCTGATAATTTTCTGAGTGGTATACCTTCCGCGAACGAAAACAATACAGCATATCTGATGCCTTCAGGGGCCTGTATCGTTTGAATAAATTTTGCCTCCTTATCTTTTATCGGGTAGGAAACAGAAACACTATTGTCTTTTAAGTGGTTTAATAATTTAAGCTCCGTTTCAATACTTTCAAAACTTCTCCAGTTGTATTTATATACCCGGAGAATATATTTTTTTGCTCCACTGTTTGGTCCTTCTTTTTCATTCAAACCGTATTCTGCATTGTTTAGGAGCTCATTTCCGGAAATTAAATACGTATCATTGAAACCTCGTTTTAAAAAAGTAATGGACGAATTGCTATCAATATCATAATTGATTATAACTGATTCCAATAAGGCTTTTGCAGAAAGAGATGAATATTCAACAGGGAAAAACTGCATGTCAGAAATTTTATTTTAATAACCCCAAACTGTCTAATTCCTTAATTAAAATGGTAGGTAAGGAGCCTTGTTTTAACATTTTATCCATTGCAAACAGTCCCACTTTTTGAGCATCACTTTCAGTTTTGAAAGGATTATTACCGGGTACGGCCGGAATTATCGGTTGATGAATCGTTTTTTTACCATTTACATAAATATCATATCCCCAACCTTGGGATCTACCCACACTGTCTTTTACCTCAAATGTTTTCACCTCCATACCATTTGAAGGCGCAGAAGTGCTACTGTCTGTGTTTGATTGAGGACTCTCTCCATTTTTGTGTTTTGGGCCTTCGCAAGAAGAGAACAACAGAAATGCAAAAAAGAACAGAGCAAAATTGAAGCTCAAAAAAAACGGTCTGTAAAATGTCATCGTTTTAGATTTAGTAAAAAGTAAATTTAATGTTTTTTTTCAAAATTGAATTTTTTACGGATCAAGCATTTGCTTTTAAATTAGTTCAATACCCAGATTTCTCGAAGCAATTGTTATCTTTATAGCCAATTCCACTAGCTTTCAATGAACGAGACAAACAGGCATTCACAACCCTTTATAATGGTACTTATCATTACCATTGTGTTACTTGTTGCATCCCGGTTCGATACCGAAATAAATATATTTGGTTTCGAAACAAAAAAGACCGATCTGCTCTCTGATCTGATTCAAAAAAAAGATATACTAAACGATTCATTAATTGAGCAGCTTGCAAATGATTCGATCGCATCTAAGGATAGCGTTAAATTTAATGCAATTGCTTTATTAAAAGGTCAGTCCAATATTATTGATTTTAAAACGGACACAACATCTTCTTTATCGTATTTTTTTCAGTCGTTAAATGCAACAAAAAAGCAAAAAAAGAAAACCCGGATCGCCTACTTTGGCGATTCAATGATAGAAGGTGATCTGATCACCCAGGATCTGAGAAGCGCTATGCAGGATAATTTCGGGGGGTATGGTGTTGGTTTTGTTCCAATCACCTCTATTGTTGCAGGTTTCAGAAGTTCTGTCATTCATTCTTTTAACGGCTGGACAACCTATAATCTGATTGAAAACCCTCCTGCAAACCATGTATTAGGAATATCGGGGTATGGATTTGTGCCCAATATTATAGATCCTGCTGATACATCAAACACGGTTAGCGAAAGTTGGGTAAAATACACTACTGTCAATAAAAAACACATCAATAAATTTTATGAAACGAAATTACTTTATGGCAAAAGTGGTGACGAAAACAATGTAATAATTAATGGTTCCCGCTATTCACTTAAGGGCGAAAAAACCGTTAATCAACTGGTGATCGCTGACCAAAATGCTTCACAATCTATTAAAGCCACTTTCCAGTGTAAAACTCCTCTTGATATTTTTGGATTTAGTATGGAAAGCGACAGTGGTGTGTTTGTTGATAATTTTTCGTTCAGGGGAAACTCCGGAATGCCAATAACTAAAGTGCCACAAAGCGTTTACTCGGGAACAAATAATTGCCTGGAGTATGATCTGATCATTTTAGAATATGGGTTAAATGCAGTAAATTCAAAGGTTACTGACTATTCGTGGTATGAGCGTGGTATGAATAATGTTATTAAACATATTCAGGCAAGCTTCCCGAATACAAGTATCTTACTGATAAGTGTTGGCGATAAAAGTTACCGCAAAAATGGAGTGTATGAAACTGATCCAAGCGTACCAATTTTAGTAGAAGCACAAAAAAGAATGGCAAAAAATAATAAGATCGCATTCTGGAGTTTATACGATGCCATGGGCGGAAACGGATCGATGGTGAAATGGGTGGAAGGCGATACAATCCTTGCTAACAAAGACTATACACACTTCAACTTTAGAGGAGCTCACAAAGCCGGTAAATTATTGTTCACTAAATTAATGAATGAATACAATCAATTTAATGACAAAAATGCGTTATCAGTTTTGTCGATGCCGGGGAAAGAAAAACAATAAGAGCCTGTTTAAATTTTATAGAAATGAATAAAAATATCCATATTCAAAGCTTTCACACATATTTCGACAGGCTCAATATGACCAGCGCGCGCAGTCAGTCTGAGCTTGTCGAAGACTGTGGGCAGGCATTTCGGTTAGAAAAACTCTTAAATTATTGACATTGCGCGGCTTGAACAAAAAAAGATTCAAATTTTAAATGAAAAAAATAATTCTCATCCTTCTTATTATACTTAATCTTCCTTTAATGCAGGGCGGGGGCTGTAATTCTTTTGCACAAACACCCGATTCTATTTCGTACAAACAATTTAGTTTTATCAGGGAAGACCTGAATAAAATTGAAAATGACAGCAATTCATTACATTTTTTTTATAAAAAATTATATGAATTGCAGGAAACAAAAAAGGGGCGCGTAGATATCGTACACATTGGTGATTCCCATCTCCAGGCCGATCTTTTTTCGGGAACCGTGCGTCAGAAATTACAATTAAAATTTGGTAATGCCGGCAGGGGATTATTGTTTCCATACCATGTTGCAAAAAGCAATGAACCGGCCTCTTATAGAACAACAACGAATATCGTTTGGGATTCAAAACGAAATGTGTTTCATGAAAAGCCTTTACCCATCGGCATTAGTGGCTTTACTATTGAAACAACAAATCCTTTTGCCGAAATAAATTTAACGGTGAAAGATCAGCCCGGTCTTGGTTATAGTTTTACAAAATTTACGTTGTTCCAGGAAAAAGGGCTTCGCAATTATGATATTACTATTTGTGATGAAATAAATTGTGAGCGCGGTGTTTTCAGATCAAGTGATGTTTCAAATAGCACCTTTGTTTCTGAATTGAAATTTGATAAACCGATTTCTCAAATTGTTTTGCGAAATAAAAATACGGATACACTTAATCAAAAAGCAACACGTATATATGGAATGCTGCTTGAGAACGATTCCGCAGGTGTGTTATACAATATGATAGGTGTAAATGGAGCAGAATACAGACATTATGTAAAGTCGAAATATTTTACGGAGCAGTTATCGTATTTGAATGCCGATCTGGTGATCGTTTCTTTAGGCACTAACGAAGCATTTTCTGTGGGATTTGATAAAGTTTTATTCACCCGTAATATCGATACACTTATTACCAAAATAAAATTAGCCAGTCCCAATGCATCTATTTTACTGACAACTCCGGCCGACTCCTTCCGTAAAACACGGAAGGGAAGAGTGAAGAATCCGGATATGCAACAGGCCAGGATCGCCATTATTAATTATTGTTTGCAAAATAATCTTCCCTATTGGGACCTGTATGAAATAATGGGAGGTTATGGTTCCATGGGGAAATGGTTTGTAGCTCAACTTTCGGCAAAGGACCGGGTTCATTTTAATGGAAAAGGTTATAAAATTCAAGGCGATCTATTTTACCAGGCATTGATGAATGGATTTGGAAAATATACAACGCTGAAATAGTTTTAAATACTACTGTAATTTTGTAAGTAGTAAGGATCATTCCGAAGTTGTTTCGGAATCCCACGGATGCTGCGTTAGGGATTGAAACGTAAATCCTTTTCTTGTTTAAGAAAAGATTGCAGTGAAAAGCCCGACCTCTTTCTTTTTCAAGAAAGAGGAACGCCCAAATGATTTTTAAAATTGTTAATCACAGAAACGAGACAAAAACTCCACAGTATATCACAATTATGGTAAATAAAAATTAAAGCTTAATTTTGAGACTTACAGTATGCAACCAACAATGACTGATAAACGAAAAATAGATTCCACTATTGCTGAAGAAACCTTACTAAAAGCTTTTGAGCTGATATGTACGGCTAAAGCAATGAGTGAATTATACGAAGCAAACAAAGAAGTTACAGCTAAATACGTTCATGCCACTTCCCGCGGACACGAGGCCATACAGCTTGCACTTGGCTTGCAATTAAAGGCGCAGGATTTTCTGTCGGCCTATTATCGGGATGATAGTATGTTGCTTGGAATAGGGATGCAGCCTTATGATCTGATGTTACAACTATTGGCAAAACGCGAGGATCCATTTTCAGGAGGCAGAACGTATTACTGCCATCCAAGTTTGAGAAGAGATGATATGCCTAAAATTCCTATGCAGTCCTCGGCAACAGGTATGCAGGCAATACCAACTACAGGTGTTGCAATGGGAATTCAATATTTAGAAAAACAAAATTTATTAGCTGATCATGGTGATGATAAACCAATAGCGGTTTGCTCATTAGGGGATGCTTGTATAACAGAAGGAGAAGTGTCGGAAGCATTTCAGATGGCGGTTTTAAAAAAAATGCCCATACTTTATTTGGTGCAGGACAATGAATGGGATATTTCTGCAAGCGCAAAAGAAATTCGTGCACAAGATGCAACCGAATATGCAAAAGGTTTCAAAGGTTTGGAAACCCGCACCATTGACGGAACCGATTTCATCAAATCGTATAACACCATACAGGAAGTAATTGCCATTATACGCAAAGAGCGCAGGCCGTTTTTAATTCACGCGAAAGTTCCTTTGTTGAACCACCATACATCGGGTGTTCGTAAGGAATGGTATCGCGATGATCTGGAAGAAGCTCAGCAACGTGATCCATTTCCTCGATTCAGGAACCAATTGATAGTTGCTGGTTTTGACAGCTCTGAATTAAATGAAATTGAAAAAAATGCTGCAGTAAAAGTTCAGGAACATTATCAAAGAGCTTTAGCAGCTGAAGACCCGCGTGCTGAAGATCTATTTGACCATGAATTTGCTCCGACTCCGGTGACGGAAGAAAAAGGAGAACGTGAACCCAAGGGTAAAGAAAAAACGGTGATGGTTGATTCTGCTTTATTTGCTATTCGTGAATTAATGGCAAAACATCCCGAATGTTTACTTTACGGACAAGATGTAGGAGCAAGGCTGGGAGGGGTTTTTCGTGAAGCAGCAACATTGGCACAAACATTCGGAGATCACAGAGTATTTAATACTCCAATTCAGGAAGCTTTTATTATAGGCAGTACAGTGGGCATGAGTGCCGTTGGATGCAAACCAATTGTTGAAGTTCAATTTGCAGATTATATCTGGCCGGGTTTAAATCAATTGTTTACTGAAGTGAGCCGGTCTTGTTATTTATCAAACGGTAAATGGCCGGTGGGTTGTATCATACGTGTACCTATTGGAGCATACGGCAGCGGTGGACCTTATCATTCGTCAAGTGTAGAAAGTGTATTGTCGAATATCCGAGGAATAAAAATTTGTTATCCGTCCACAGGTGCCGATCTGAAAGGATTAATGAAAGCCGCTTATTATGATCCGAATCCTGTAATAATGCTTGAGCACAAAGGTTTATACTGGAGCAAAATAAAAGGAACAGAGGATGCCAGAACCATTGAGCCGGACGAAGATTATATTATACCTCTTGGAAAAGCGCGTATGGTGCAGGTAGCAGAAGCTTCTGTTAAACCGACATTAACTATCATCACTTATGGGATGGGCGTATACTGGGCAAAAAATGCAGCAAAAGAGTTTGCCGGTCAAATTGAAATTGTGGATCTGCGCACCATAAATCCAATAGATGAGGAAACAATTTTTGCTTCTGTAAAAAAACACGGGAAGTGTATTGTATTAACTGAAGAGCCTTATAACAATAGTTTCGCACAGGCTTTAGCCGGAAGAATATCTAAAAAATGTTTTGAGTTTTTGGATGCACCTGTTGAAGTAGTAGGTTCTGAAAATTTACCTGCGATACCTCTGAACTCTGTGCTTGAAGCCACTATGCTGCCCAATGCAGTAAAGGTTGCAAAAGTGATAAGTGATCTGTTAAATTACTAAACTTTATTGTAAAAGTTTCTCAACTCTTTGAAAGCGGTTTGTGCCTTGTCATTTCGAGCGGAGTCGAGAATTAGAAAGCAAAATTAACAACATAGAGACATAAGAATTAAAACAGGAGCGAAAGTGCGATAGCTTTTCATAGTTTTCTTTGCCAAAGGCGAAGAAAAAACTATCTCTTCTTTTTTTAACTGTTCTTTTTTTTAACTATGAATCTATGCGGTTTTAATTGAAGTAGCACTTTTTGAGCGAACCTATTTAGATGCTTATTTAATCATTGAAAAAAATATTTTTTATATATAATTATTTTATTTACAGATTAAAAGCTGTAAATGAGCATGGGGTGCATTCTCCATTTGTTTTCAGTTTGTTGACCAATGTTATATACAACAAAAACGAATATTATTCCTTCCAAAAAATTGAAAAAGTAAGAGAAGAACTTTTGAGTTCGAAAAAAATAATTAAAATATCCGGGAGCGCAAAACCGTATACCTTACCCTCCAAATATTCCCGGTTATTGTTTCGTTTGGTAAATCACTTCATGCCTCCGAAAACCATTGAAATCGGCACCTCTTATGGGATCAATACAGCTTACATGGCTTCCGCCAATTCAAACAACAGTATTATCACAATTGAAAAAGATCAGGAGATAGCTGAAATTGCCAAACAAAATTTCAAGCAATTAAAAATAAAGAACATTGAACAAAAAACCGGACATGTTGATGACATCTTAAAGGCAATAGTAGCTAACAATCAAAATTTAGTATTTGTATGTTTTGATGGCCATCATTGCAAACAAGATGTATTAAATTACTTTTACCTCTGCATAGATAAAGTAACCGATGAAAGTGTTTTTGTGTTTGAAAACATGTATTTATCAGCTGAGTTGAAGGAAGCCTGGAATGAAATAAAAAACGATAACAGGGTAACCGTTACTCTTGACCTGTTTTTTATGGGCCTTGTGTTTTTCCGGAAAACGCAAATGAAGCAACATTTTGTGATTAAATTTTAGGAAACTACAAATTAGATCTCATGGATGCTGAAACCACCGATAGCCATCGGGACAGGCAAGTTTAGCATGACTTCGAGAAATTTTATGCTTGAAATGACACTAAGGGGTGGAAAAATTTGTTTTTATATAATTCACAGTATATTTCGTAAATTCGCTTGAAAATACGTTATCCTCACAATGGAATCAATCATTCAGTTATCCAATATTGCAAAAGCCTATAAAATAGGCACCGAGGTAATTCATGCATTACGTTCGGTATCGCTTGATATTTATAAGAATGAATATGTTGCTTTAATGGGGCCATCCGGCAGCGGCAAATCCACATTGATGAATGTTTTAGGCTGTCTGGATAGTCCTACAGGAGGTAAATATATTTTAAATGGTATTTCTGTAGCACAAATGCTGGATAATGAATTGGCCGAAGTGAGAAATAAGGAAATTGGTTTTGTTTTTCAATCGTTTAATTTATTACCACGGTCTACAGCACTTGATAATGTGATGCTTCCGCTGGTTTATGCTGGATATAGCAAAGCCGACAGGTTAAAACGAGGTAAGGAAGTATTGGAGCAGGTTGGATTGGGTGATCGTATCATGCACAAGCCTAATGAGCTATCCGGTGGACAGCGCCAGCGTGTTGCTATTGCAAGAGCATTGGTAAACAGACCAGCCATTATTTTAGCCGATGAACCTACAGGGAATCTGGATTCAAAAACATCCATTGAGATCATGGGGTTATTGGAGGAGATACACAAAAATGGAAATACAATAGTTTTAGTAACACACGAGGAAGATATTGCACAACACGCGCATCGTATTGTCCGTTTAAAAGATGGTATTGTGGAGCGTGATACTAAAAACGAACAAATAACAACTGTTCTCAGTCGTCTTTAATTTTTTGATGAATTAACAGGGTAGAACCTTGTTTTTTTTGTTTGCGTGAGGGATTGCAACGGAAATCCTTCTCCGATCCTTTATCGGAGAAGATTGAAGTGGAAAGCCCGGCCCATAGGGCACGCCCAAATGAAAATATGTTATCACCAACAGAACCAAAATTAATATTATGGCATTTAAAATATATACAAAAACAGGTGACAAAGGCCAGACTTCTTTAATTGGCGGTACACGTGTTCCGAAGCATCACATTCGTATTGAGGCTTATGGAACAGTTGATGAACTTAATTCTCACATTGGGCTGATTCGTGACCAAAATATCGATGACCATCATAAACAGATCTTAATAGAAATACAGGACCGTTTATTTACAATTGGTTCATCTTTGGCGTCAGACCCTGAAAAATCAAAGATGAAGATCCCTGATCTAAAAGAAGAAGACATTGCTTTGTTGGAAAAGGAAATGGATAAAATGAATGAAACATTGCCCGAAATGAGATCATTTGTATTGCCGGGCGGTCACACTACTGTGTCGTTTTGCCATATTGCACGCTGTGTATGCCGCAGAGCCGAACGCTTAACGATCCATCTTTCCGAAAACAGCTTTGTATCTGATCTGGTGGTTAAATATCTCAATCGGCTAAGCGATTATCTTTTTATGCTTTCTCGCCAACTTACACAGGATTTACATGCTCAGGAAATGCCATGGAAGCCGCGAATGTAAATTAATGTCCTTTATCATTTTGATTAATGGAATTAATTTTTACTTTTGCAGAAAAATCAACAGTTTTATAAAATTTACATCTTAGAAACTAAGAATTGGCACAATTTTTAAGTTCTTATTTTAAACATAGAAGCAATGTACTGGACACTTGAATTAGCAAAAAATTTAGAAGACGCTCCTTGGCCGGCAACAAAGGATGAATTAATTGACTTTGCAATTCGTTCGGGAGCACCAATGGAAGTTATCGAAAATCTTCAGGAAATTGAAGATGAAGGCGAGATGTATGAAACTATCGAGGAGATTTGGCCGGATTACCCTACCAAAGACGATTTCTTTTTTAACGAAGATGAATATTAGTATTTCTTAAAAAAAACCTCCTGAATTTTTCAGGAGGTTTTTTTTTGCAGTTTAATACCGATTTATCCCATTATTATGAATTTTTTGTTTGTAGGAATGTCTCTTTTTTAATGAATAATTTTTTTATTCTTTTTGCCTCCCCGAAATGCCGTTATCCTGCTAATTTGGCAGAATAAAAAAAAACGGAACAACTTTTGACTAATATCATTGATTTTCTCAATACTGGCAGGGTCTATAGGTAGTTAAAAAAAATCCCCATTACAAAGCCAAAATTTAAGTAAATTTGTTACCCTTTTAATAGTATTCACAAACGATTTTATATAATGTTAGATTTTATTACAAAAAAAATTTCCAAGATATTTGGAACCAAATCCGATAGAGATTTAAAAGAGATACAACCTATTCTTGACAATATTCTAACCGAGTTTCCGAAGCTTGCAAACATAAGTAATGATGCGCTTCGCGGAAAAACACTTGATTTCAAAAAACGTATTTCGGAATTTTCTTCCAAAGAACAAGGCCAGGTAAATGATATTCGTAAAAAAATTGAAACCGACCTGACCTTAGCTGTGGAGGCAAAAGAAGCGCTTTATGAAGAGATCGATGAATTGGAAAAGTTGATCACCGAAAAAAATAAAGAGATCATTGATGAGATATTGCCGGAGGCCTTTGCTGTAATGAAGGAAACGGCAAAACGATTTAAAGAAAATACTTCTATTGAAGTAACAGCAACTCAATTAGATCGCGACCTTGCCGCTAAACGCGGGTCCATTGAAATAAAAGCTGACAAAGCATTATGGAGTAATTCATGGATGGCAGCGGGTAATTCTGTTACGTGGGATATGGTGCATTATGATGTGCAGTTGATCGGAGGGATCGTATTGCATCAGGGGAAAATTTCTGAGATGGGTACGGGAGAAGGAAAAACACTTGTAGGTACTTTGCCGGTATATCTTAATGCTCTTTCAGGACGAGGTGTTCACGTGGTAACGGTAAATAATTATCTTGCAAAACGTGACTCTGAATGGAACGGTCCTTTATTTGAATTTCATGGTTTAACGGTTGATTGTATCGATAAACATGAGCCTAATTCTGAAGAGCGCAGACAAGCATATTTAGCTGACGTTACATTTGGTACTAACAATGAATTTGGATTTGATTACCTGCGTGATAACATGGCACGTAGTCCGGAAGATCTCGTACAGCGTAAACATAATTTTGCAATTGTGGATGAGGTGGATAGTGTATTGATCGATGATGCACGTACTCCATTAATTATTTCGGGCCCTACTCCTAAGGGAGATAACCAGGAATTTGCTCCGCTTAAACCCCGTATCGAAAAGATTGTGAATGCTCAAAGAGCTTATGTTAACAGTGCTTTATCGGAAGCAAAAAAGATGTTGGCCGAGGGGAAAGAGAAAGAAGGCGGAATGGCGATATTAAGGGCTTACAGAGGTTTGCCTAAAAATAAAGCTACCATTAAATATTTAAGTGAAACAGGTATCAGAGCCTTATTGCAGAAAACAGAGAACTTTTATATGCAGGATCAATCCCGCGAAATGCATAAAGTAGATGAAGAATTGTTTTTTGTAATTGATGAAAAGCACAACACCATTGAACTTACCGAAAAAGGAATTGAATTGATTTCAAATTCATCTGAAGATGCAGGCTTTTTTGTATTGCCTGATGTAGGTTCTGAAATTGCCGTAATAGAAAAGTCTAATCTTTCAACGGAAGAAAAACTGAAAGTGAAAGATGAACTGATCCGTGATTATTCAATAAAATCGGAACGTGTACATACCATCACTCAATTATTAAAAGCATATACGTTATTTGAAAAAGACGTGGAATATGTAATTATGGATGGTAAGGTGAAAATTGTGGATGAGCAGACTGGCCGTATAATGGAAGGCCGTAGGTATTCCGATGGTTTACATCAGGCGATTGAAGCAAAAGAAAATGTGAAAGTAGAAGCTGCAACACAAACGTATGCAACAGTTACTTTGCAGAATTACTTCCGTATGTACAACAAATTGGCAGGTATGACAGGTACTGCAGAAACGGAAGCGGGAGAGTTATGGGATATATATAAGTTAGATGTGGTTTCGATTCCTACCAACCGACCTATTCAACGTAAAGATTATGAGGATCTGGTTTATAAAACCAAGCGTGAAAAATACAATGCATCTATTGAAGAAATAGTAAAATGCGTAGAGGCCGGAAGACCTGTGCTTGTTGGTACTACATCGGTTGAGATCTCAGAATTGTTGAGCCGGATGTTGAAATTGCGTGGTATCAAACACAATGTATTAAATGCGAAGATGCACCAGCGTGAAGCAGAGATCATTCAGGAAGCAGGTTTATCAGGTACTGTAACTATTGCTACCAATATGGCAGGACGTGGTACTGATATTAAGCTTGGGCCAGGTGTAAAAGAGGTAGGTGGTTTAGCGATCATTGGTACAGAGCGTCACGAGTCGAGACGTGTTGACCGTCAGTTACGTGGTCGTGCCGGTCGTCAGGGAGATCCGGGATCATCACAGTTTTTCTCTTCGCTTGAAGATGATCTGATGCGTTTGTTCGGTTCTGAGCGTATTGCTAAGTTGATGGACAGAATGGGAATTGAAGAAGGTGAAGTAATTCAACATTCAATGATAACCAAATCAATTGAGCGAGCACAAAAGAAAGTAGAAGAAAATAATTTTGGTACACGTAAACGTTTGATCGAGTATGATGATGTAATGAATTCTCAGCGTGAAGTGATCTACAAAAAAAGACGACATGCATTATTTGGTGAGCGTCTTGCGGTGGATATCGCTAACTCTATTTATGATACCTGCGAATCAATTGTAAATGAATATCATGATACTAAAGATTTTGAGAACTTTACTATTGAAGTACTTCGTGTATTAGCAACTGAAAGTCCTTTAACTCAAAATGAATTTACAAGTTTAAATTCGCAGAAAGTTATTGAGCGATTATATCAAAAAGCAGAAGCAAATTATATTCATAAGAACGAATATATTGCAAATAAAGCATTCCCTATAATTAAGAATGTTTATGAAGATAAAACTAATTCATTCGAAAATATAGTAACGCCTTTATCTGATGGAATAAAAACATTACAGGTAGTGGTTAATTTAAAACATGCTTACGAAACTCATGGCCGTGAACTGGTATTGGGTTTAGAAAAAGGTACGTCACTTTCAATGATCGATGATGCCTGGAAAGAGCATTTACGCGAAATGGATGAATTGAAACAATCAGTTCAGAACGCAGTTTACGAACAAAAAGATCCTTTGTTGGTTTATAAATTTGAATCGTTTGAATTGTTTAAACGCATGGTTACGGATGTAAACAAAGAAGTAGTGTCCTTTTTGATGCGTGCAAATTTACCGAATGAAACTCAGAATGCTGTTCAGCAAGCGCGTGTGCAAGCACCCAAAAAAGAGCTGGTACAAACCAGTAGAAGTGAAGTTTCTGACGAGGAGCAGCCTAAGCCGAAACCACAACCTGTGAGAGTAGAGCAGAAAATAGGGCGTAACGATGTATGCCCTTGCGGAAGCGGTAAAAAGTATAAAAATTGTCACGGACAATAATTAATAATTTTTTTATTAATCCGCCTTGTTCTTAAAAAAAGAATGAGGCGTTTTTTTATAAATAAAAAAAAACAGGTTGTTAAATTGGAAAGATCCGAACTCATACAAAATATTCTGCGTACACTTCCTGATAATCCTGGTGTGTATCAGTATTATGATGCAGAAGGCAAGATCATTTATGTTGGTAAAGCAAAGAATTTAAAGAAAAGGGTGCTGTCTTATTTCAAAGACCAGCACGACAGCGGCAAAACAATGGTACTTGTAAAAAAGATCGTTGACATCAAATACATCATTGTTGATACCGAAATAGATGCACTTCTTTTAGAGAATAATCTCATCAAAAAATACCAGCCACGCTATAATGTTTTATTGAAAGATGATAAAACCTATCCCTGGATCTGCATAAAAAAAGAACCCTTTCCGCGGGTGTTTACAACCCGTATAGTTGTTAAAGATGGTTCAACCTACTTTGGTCCTTATGCTTCGGGCAGAGTGATGCACATGGTGCTGGATCTGATCAAACAATTGTATAAACTGCGTAATTGCAATTTAAAATTAGACGATAAAAGCATTGCTGCCAATAAATTTAAGGTCTGTTTGGAATATCATATAGGAAATTGCAAAGCGCCTTGTGTTGGAAAGGAAACGGAGGAAGATTACGATCAAACTATTTCAGAAATAAGAGAAATTATTAAAGGAAATATAAATACCGTTTCCCGCCACTTGAAAATTCTATTACAACAGTACATTGAAAAAATGGAATTTGAAAATGCACAAATTATTAAAGAAAAAATTGATCTGTTGGAGAAGTTTCAAAGTAAATCAACAGTTGTAAGCCCTACTATTAATAATGTGGATGTGTTCTCAATTGTTTCTGATGAAAAATCCGGATATGTAAATTTTTTAAAAGTAATGAACGGTGCAATTATTCAAGGACATACTATTGAATTGAAAAAGAAACTCGATGAAAGTGATGAAGAGCTGCTAACGCTAGCCATTGCTGAACTTCGTGATCGTTTTAATAGCGATTCTAAGGAAATTATTGTTCCATTTGCAATTGATACAGAATTTCCAAATATAGAATTTACTATTCCACAGCGTGGGGATAAAAAACATTTACTGGAGTTATCTGAACGCAATGTTGAATATTACAAAAGGGAAAAAATGAAGCAGGAAAGTCTTGTTGATCCTGAACGGCATACCAAACGCATACTGGAGCAAATGAAAAAAGATTTGCATCTTAGTGAAGAACCACGTCATATTGAATGTTTCGACAACTCCAATTTTCAGGGTGCTTATCCTGTAGCCGCAATGACGGTTTTTAAAGATGCTAAACCAAGTAAAAAGGATTATCGCCACTTTAATATAAAAACCGTTGAAGGTCCTGATGACTTTGCATCAATGGAGGAAGTTATTTACAGGCGATATAAGCGTGTGTTGGAAGAAAACCAACCATTACCTCAATTAATTGTAGTTGATGGAGGTAAAGGGCAATTAAGTTCTGCGATTGAAAGTCTTGAAAAATTAGGACTTAGAGGAAAAGTGGGGATTATCGGGATCGCAAAAAAGCTGGAAGAAATATATTTTCCGAACGATTCTATCCCAATGTATTTGGATAAACGCAGCGAAACATTAAAAATAATTCAGCAGATACGTGATGAGGCACATCGCTTTGGAATTACCCACCACAGAAGCAAAAGGGATAAAGGGACATTAAAAACAGAGCTCACTGAAATAAAAGGAATAAGTACTACAACAGCTCAAAAACTATTGTCACATTTTAAATCTGTCAAAAATATTAAGGAAGCCGATGAAGCAGAAATGGTTGAAATTATTGGGAAATCAAAGGCGAAAATAGTTTTTGATTATTTCAATAACCAGACAATTGTTTGAACCTTTTTAATACTAGTATTTATTATACTTCATGCGATTTCGGTATTCTTTTAGTCTTTTTCTTGTAGTAGCTCAATTTCAATATCATCAATAAAGAGTTCTGTTTTATTGATATTCCACAAGTATATTTTAATTATATCGCTGTTAGAATCTATGACGGGTAATTCAACTGCCCCGGAAATTTGATTCCAGCCATCTGTATTTTCTCCTTTTATTTCTGCTACACTTCTCCAGATGTAATCCTTTCCTCCTGAGGTAGCAACTGAAATAATTAATTTTGCATTTGCATTATTATTACTGCTTGAACACCAAAACGATGTTTTTAAAATAAGACCTGTCTTTTTTGAAATTTTATTCAGGTCGTGAATTGTTAAGTTATCGCTATATTCTATTGTGCTATCTACTTTTAATGCGAATGTTCCAGAATGTGCCTTTTCTGAAGTAATTGTATTGTTGGTCCAATGTGCTTTTTTAGTTTCGAAATTATTTTTATTGACAATTAATTTTACCCCTGCGGCATTATACAATTCATCTGTATTCCTTATTTTGAAGGCGGTGCAAATTTTTGCTCCATCAATGATAACTGAGTAAAATTCTTTTTGGTAGGGATAGTCAGCATTCCTGCTCCACCGATAATCAGCTATAAAATAATCGGCATTTTCAATGGTGTCAGTAATTCGTATTCTTTTTTGTTCTGCTTGCGTTAGAATTTTGACATTTAACTTGGCTGGATAGTTTTCAGCATATATTTTTATTTGTTTACTCTTATCTTTTTTTAAAATACTTTCCAATACTTTTCTTGATGAAAGTCCCCAATAATCAAGTTCAAAATTGTTTTTGTTTTTTTGCATGTTTCTTAAACACTCATTGAAATAGATGTTTTGATATGGATGAATATGAACCATGTTAACTATTACATTCAGGAAACTAAATAATAGAATAGTAGTTGCGGCTATTTGAAATGTTCTGTTTTTAAATTTTAATAATTCTTCAATTCCGTAAACGGCAATTAATACAAATGCACCATGCATAAAGTACACATGTCTGCCGGTATCAAAAGTGGTGCTTTTAAAAACAATTATAGCCAAAAGTGGTAAAAAGAACCAAATTAGTATGATTGACACTTCAGGCTTTTTTTTTAAAAAATAATATGGTTCTGAAAAGAAATGTTTTAGTAAAGCCAATATTCCTGTTAAAAACAGGACCGAATAAATAATTGGTTTTGATATAAATATCCAAAAAAGTAGATAGTGCCATGGAAGTTTAGAAGCAGAATAATATTCGCCCCAATACAACACATTACCATCCCATGGATAATTGCTATTTTCCTTAAGTGCTTCAATGAAATGATAGACAGGGTCTAACCATAGAACCGGCCAAAATAAAATAATTAACGGGCCAAGAAATATAAAGTACGCTATACAGGTTTTAAAGGAGGTTTCCGGTCTGTTTTTATTTATTATAGCATATACGTATTCTATAGCAAGAAGCAAGACCAGGATGGCAGGAATTAGTATTCCGATTATTCTTATATCGATTGTAAAGGCCGTAATAAGCGCAAAACCAAGTGCCTTTAGATATGTTTGTCTTTTGTAAAATGAAACAAGGGTATAAATACTTATTACGAAAAATGAGAGAAAAATGGTGTCTTTTGAATTGTAAAATGAATGAGCAAAGATATGAGGACTTAAAATGTAAATTAAAAAAGCAATAATTGCCAGGGATTTTTTTTTAAATATTTCTAAGGCTAACAGGTAAAAAAAGATAGTGGAAATAAAAAAAACAAAAAATGTAATCAGATGCCTTAAGAAAAAGATATCTCTTGAATCGGTTAGTGAGAATGCTTTTTCAACGAATACAAGAATGAGTTCAAATGCAGGTCCGTGATATTTGTCAATGCCTTCTAAAAGAGTTTGTTCATCGCCATGAAATATAAAATTGTAATTCGCGTGTCCATTGTTTTTCCATTGTGAGTTTTCATCCCATGATAAACCATAATTGTGAAAAATTAGAATTCCAGTTAAAAAATAGGCCGCAAACAATACATAAACAATTACATTTTTATTTTTAATATTTAGTTTGTTTATATTTAATTTATCTAACATTTATTAAAAGAGTATTTATGTTCTAATCTCGTTATTTTATTTGAAGATAAAGGCGAATTCCCTACTAATTATAAAACAGTAAGATGGAAATTAATTACAGCTTTGTATTGTACTTTTCGTATCATAACATTTGCTTAAGACAATTTGTCGGTTAACAATTCCATTTCAATTGCGGGAGATTTCTTTCCATACAAAATGTTGTAGACTGCCTTTGTAATAGGCATATCGACATTATATTTCTTGTTGATCTCATACACGCATTTAGTTCCGTAATAGCCTTCTGCGATCATATTCATTTCTAATTGCGCTGATTTAACTGAGTAGCCTTTACCGATCATACCGCCAAAAGTGCGGTTGCGACTGAACTGTGAATAGGCTGTAACCAACAAATCTCCAAGGTATGCCGAACTTTTTATATCTCTGTCAATAGGATGTACTTCGTCAACAAATCTTTTTATTTCTTGAATAGCATTTGAGATCAATACGGCCTGAAAGTTATCGCCATAGCCCAATCCATGACAAATACCACTTGCAATGGCAAATACATTTTTTAATACTGCAGAATATTCAGTTCCATAAATATCATCAGATACCGTGGTTTTAATATATCTGCATTTTAATTGAGAAGCTACAAATGCTGAATTGTTGGGGTTCTGAGAAGCAACCGTTAAGTAGGATAGTTTTTCCATTGCAACTTCTTCTGCATGGCAAGGACCGGTGATAACACCAATATTTTCCACAGGTATTTTATATTCTTTATTAAAAAAATCTCCAACAATTAAATTGTGCTCGGGAACAATCCCTTTTATTGCGGAGAACACTTGTTTGTTTTTAAAATCTTCAGCTGTTAATCCTGAAAGTGCATCTTTTAAAAATGCTGAAGGCACGGCCATTATTAAAACATCCGCCTTAGAAACGATCTCTTTTAAATTTGTATTCAAGAGTAATTTGTCTGTGTCGAATTGTACAGAAGTTAAATAATTAGGATTATGCTTGTATTTAATAATATGTTCAACAGCAAGCGGATTACGGATCCACCAATGTATTTTTGGGACATTGTTGCATAACATTTTCACAATGGCCGTAGCCCAGCTACCTCCCCCTATTACTGCTATTTGTTGTGTTTTATTCATTTTAATTTGAATTCCAATCAGATTTTTTTTAACTAAATTACTATTTTTCGGTATCTACTCAATTTCTGGGATCACATAAAATAATACAAGGTACTGCCAATTAATATAACCCAAATTACAGCAGGAGCCCAATAGTTTTTATTTTTTTTGATCCAGACATAAGATAGAAGTATTAAAACAGCAAAGAACGAGACATAAGAAATATTTGCAGCCTTAATAATTGCGGAATTTTTATAAAGGAACCGAACTTCATGTTCTCCTTTTGGAAACAAAACCGACATTGTCAAATAATTGGAAACTGAAATTTTTGCCGGTTGGTTGTCGATATATACTTGCCATCCATCATAATAACTTTGTAAGATCGTTAATAGTTGATTTTGGGACGCATTCGCTTTTATCTTTATTTCATTTGGAGTAAAAGAGATTATAGTTATATTTCCCTTTAATGGTTCAGGATTGTTTTTCTCAATTTGCGGAGCAATAGTTTTATAATCATGATCGGATAAAATAATCGTTTTGTTTGTTGTTGTGGCCGAGTCAAGTTTTGAAATTTCAGAATTGCTATAAATATGGTCAGAAAAATAAAGTAATGGATTGTTTTGCATTACAATGAATAAGTGAGGAAATGAATCCACCAGCATCGCATAGTTTTTAAATGCATACGAATTAAATACACCGGCAGAAATGCGTTTATGGAAAATACTTGTGTTTCGGTATAAACCATGTTTTTGGCCTATTTCTTCAGTGTTTTCAATAATGTTATTGTTCGGAGGAATGGGGAAATGTTTTGGCAACGTTAAAATATAATCATGCAGTTCTTTCGGTGAATTTGGCGAGAATCCAACATAGGCAATGTTTAACTGAAGTGCTATAAATAGATCCAGCACAATAAGAATACTTGTAATGTTGATCCAGTGTTTTTTTAATGAGGTTGTTAAAGTAGCAATAAACAATCCCAATAATAAAAGTTGGATAGTGCCTTGAAATATTATATTCTGGTAGAGCGATGCAGATCTTAAAAAATCAAAAATAGTATTGAATTTATTAAAAAAGAAAAACGGTTGGCCCTGATTTTTTACAAATGCTATGATTACCAGTGTTAATAATGATAAGGCAATGATGAATGCAATCCGGAGTAATTTTTTAAAATTAATTTCTGTTTCAGAAAGCATTAATGCCAACTGTTTTCCGCCCAATAATAAAAAAATGAGTATTGAAAATAAACTGAAGTAGCTTGGAAAGCGAAATCGATTGATTAAGGGGAAATAGTGGAAAAGGAATTTATGAACCGGAGTATATGCCCCAAAGGAAGCTACTAAACAAATAATTGCAAAAGCAAAAAGTACTTTTTCAAAAGGCTGTTTTTTATTTATAAACGCTAGTAGTATAAAGACCAGTGTAATAATTCCAACGTAAACATTGCACATGGATTGGTCGGTGTTGAAAAAGTCGACACTGTTAATGGTGGAAAAAGGAAGTAAAAGTGATAATAATGACTGAGGCGATAAAGGGCAGACTGCAGCGTGTTTATAGATCATACCGCTTAACCGAGCTATATATGGAGTCGTTTGGTAAAAAGCCACCAACACTACAGATGCAAAGACCAAGGTTACAAATCCAAATAAAAGGTTAAGTTTTAAGAACTGAATAATATCCTTTTTGTTCTTTTCCCGAATCGCTGAAAAAATAAAATATCCAAAAATTGTAATGAACAAATAAATAAGGATTATTGTAAAGGTGTGATTGCCTCCTGTAAGGTTAAAAAACACAAAAATAGCAGCATATAAAGCACGTAAATAACTTTTTTCTACAAACATTTTGTAATAATTCAAAATGATGTAAGGCAGCCAGGCCGCACCGATTATTGCATAAAAATGCTGGACATGCCCGACAAAAAAACCGCCTAGCATATAAGAGGCCCCTATTAAAAAGGCAACCATTTTATTGTTGTGAAAACACAAGGAAAGAAAATACATCCCCATGCCCGCTATAAAAACATAAAAAACAAATAAAAAATGCAGCGTGTAATTAGTTTGGCCCGTAGTAATACTCAATAGAATAGATTCGAGGTACCACGATGGTCCCTGTAAATCGGCATGTATAGGGTAGCCTAACTGCTGGTATGGATTCCAAAAAGGGAATATGTGATTTTGAAAACATTCTGAAATATAGTACCGCCAAGGAATCCAGCAGTTTATCATATCGTGTGTAACAGAGTACTTTAAAAAAGAGATCTGCCAATAAGCGAAAACAGAAAGTAAGAGCAACAAAAAAAGATAAATAAAATGCGAATGACTTAATTTTCCTGTTTTGAACGACATAGGTTAAATTACAAAAAAATTAAAAAAATCCATTTTTTTTATTTTAATAAACGCTAAAGAGGACTTTCCCCCTTTTATGATTAAAACGGAATTGGGTGATTGG
This sequence comes from Bacteroidia bacterium, assembly GCA_030654175.1. Taxonomy (GTDB): domain Bacteria; phylum Bacteroidota; class Bacteroidia; order 2-12-FULL-35-15; family 2-12-FULL-35-15; genus 2-12-FULL-35-15. The sequence continues at coordinate 210,646 of JAURXZ010000030.1, read as the reverse complement.
TATAGTTAAAGTTCAATGAATTTTAACATGCATTTTTTGACAATTCCCGGATGACTTCTTTCAAACAAATCCTCCTCAATTATATGAAGAGTTTAAAAACAAATGGGCCAAGGAACCAACAGCTATTTATTTAATCAGCCTTTGTATTATTGAATACAATCGCCTTCATATTTCCTAAAGCCTCTATAAAGAATCAAGGGTTTCTTCAATTTAAATATTAAATAATGACAACCATACAAATTAATTAGTTACCTGATAAAGTGGGCCTTCTCTTTTTACCAAATTTCTTTCTTCTAACGAATTAAGTAATTTTTGTAACTGGTTTTTTGAGATACCCAAACCTTCACTAATAGTAACCAAAGTAGCTGGATTTTGCTTTTTTACCTCATCCAAAATTTTAATTTCCTCCGCTTTTAATTCCACAACCGCTTTTTTAATTATTTCCGGTCGCATTTGTGGGAAAAACAGCACATCTTGTATCGAATGAGAGTTGGTCATGATCATTGCCAAACGGTCAATGCCAATGCCAATACCTGCTGTTGGTGGCATTCCATATTCCAATGCACGTAAAAAATCCTGATCTATGAACATGGCCTCATCATCACCGCGCTCCATCAATTTTATTTGATCTTCAAAACGTTCACGTTGATCAATGGGATCATTTAGCTCGGAATACGCATTTGCAAGTTCTTTGCCATTCACCATTAACTCAAAACGCTCCACCAATCCCGGTTTGCTGCGGTGCTTTTTTGTAAGCGGACTCATTTCTATAGGATAATCCGTAATAAAAGTTGGTTGAATATAATTGCCCTCACATTTTGCTCCGAAAATTTCATCGATCAATTTACCTTTGCCCATACTTGGAGCCAATTCAATATTCAATTCTTTGCATACATCACGTAATTGGTTCTCATCCATTTCACTGATATCAATACCGGTAAATTCCTTTATTGATTCAAACATGGTTACACGCTTGAAAGGGCGTTTGAAATCAATGATCTTGTCTCCGGCCGGAACCTGGGTTGTTCCGTTTAAATCCAATGCAATTTTCTCAATTAACTCTTCGGTAACATCCATCATCCAATTATAGTCTTTGTAGGCTACATACAGCTCCATTACTGTAAATTCGGGATTGTGAGTGCGATCCATTCCTTCATTGCGGAAGTTACGGGAGAATTCATATACTCCATCAAATCCGCCAACAATAAGACGTTTCAGGTATAACTCATTAGCGATACGCAAATACATTGGCATATCTAACGTGTTGTGATGCGTTGTAAATGGGCGGGCAGTGGCACCTCCTGGAATAGCCTGTAATACAGGCGTATCCACCTCTAAATAGCCTTTTGAATTATAAAAATCACGAATGGTATTTACCATTTTTGTGCGTTTTACAAAAGTATCTTTCACTGTTGGATTTATGATCAGATCAACATAACGCTGACGGTAACGAAATTCAGGATCAGTTACTTCATCATGTGCAACGCCTTGTTCATCAATCTTTACCATTGGCAAAGGGCGTAATGATTTACTCAGCATTTTAAATGAAACAGCATGAATTGATATTTCACCGACCTTGGTTAAAAATACATAACCTGTTATACCAACAATATCACCAATATCGGTATGTTTTTTAAACAACAGATCAAAAGCAGTTTTATCTTCTCCCGGACAAATATCATCTCTACGAATATATAGCTGAATACGGCCTGTTGAATCCTGCAAACTCACAAAACAAGCTTTCCCCATATCACGTACGCTCATGATACGGCCTGCAATGCAAATGTTTTTATACTCTTCCGCTCTTTCGGGACTAAAATTTTCTAATATGTTTTTTGCCGTTGCATTTACATCAAACAATTCTGCCGGATAGGCATCAATACCACTTTTGGTAATTTCTTCCAGTTTATTACGTCTTAATATTTCCTGTTCGTTTAATTCGATACTCATCTTGTTTTGATATTATTTTTTGCAAATATAAGGTAATAAAGGATTTATGATTACGCAATCATATTTAGGGAGGGTAAATTTATTAAAAAAAGGCAGGAGTACCGCCCTAAAATAGGGTTTAAACCTTATTTTTGGTTATAGTATAATTAAAACCGCCTTATAGAGTAGGTATTGATTCAAAAACACTATTTTTACAAAATAATTTTTTTATAAAAACAATAATAATGAAATCATTAGTAGCAAACTTTTCGAAGCAATTATCCGAAGCAATTAGTATAGGTAATAATGCAAAACTAACGGAATCGAAAAATAAGATCTCCAACGTTTTAATATGTGGACTAGGTGGTTCAGGTATTGGTGGAAGTATTGTAAGCGAACTTGTTGTTGGCAACGCAAATGTTCCTGTTAATGTTACCAAAGGCTACTTTATTCCTTCTTATGTTAATGAAAATACGTTAATAATTATTTCTTCTTACTCAGGAAATACAGAGGAAACGTTGAATTGTTTGGAGTTGGCCATTGCAAAAAATGCAAAGATCGTTAGCATTACTTCCGGAGGAAAAGTATTGGAGATTTCCTTATCAAAAAATTATGATCACATTATTGTTCCGGGAGGGATGCCTCCGCGCTCTTGCTTAGGTTACTCTCTAACTCAATTGTTTTTTGTTTTAGGTTTTTTCGGGATCATCAACAACAAATATAAAACTGAACTTGAAGCAGCCATAAAATTAATTGAAGCAGAAGAGGCTAATATTATTGCAGAAGCAACCAGTATTGCTGAAAAATTAAATGGCAAAATCCCTGTTATTTATGCAACAACTTATTTCGAGGGTATAGCAATTCGTTTTCGTCAGCAATTAAACGAAAATGCAAAAATTTTATGCTGGCATCACATCATTCCTGAAATGAATCACAATGAATTAGTTGGCTGGACTGAAAAAAATGATGCACTTTCTGTGGTGATTTTTATTGATAAAGATGAATATTCCCGTAATCTTGCAAGGGTTGAAATAAACAAAGAAGTAATAAAAAAATATGCTTCACATATCACTGAAGTTTACTCAAAAGGTAATTCTGAAATTGAAAAAGCAATTTATTTTATACATTTAGGTGATTGGGTTTCTGTTATACTTGGTGAAATGCGTGGGGCCGATCTAATGGAAGTAAATGTCATCAATCATTTGAAATCAGCACTCTCCAAGATATAATTTGAGATTGAGTTAATAGAACGCTGATGACTCAGATAACTATGATTATCATTGATAAAAATTAACAGAATTATTTAGAAATCTTATTTGATCATAACCTATCTGCGACATCAGCGTTCTATCCTTACAAATGCAACAAGTGAAATTTATTGATTTAGGGCTGATAGACTTCAAACAAGCCTGGGACTATCAGGAAAAACTATTTGATGAAGTAGTTCAAATCAAAATCAGTAATCGTAAGCTTTCTCCTGACACTCAACCACAAGCCACTCCAAGCTATTTACTTTTTTGTGAGCATCCTCATGTATATACTCTTGGTAACAGCGGTAATAAGGAGCATTTGTTAATTACTGAACAACAATTAATTCAGAAAAATGCGACCTATTATAAAATAAATCGCGGTGGAGACATTACCTACCATGGTCCCGGACAAATTGTAGGTTACCCGATCCTAGATCTCGATAATTTTTTTACGGATATACATAAATACCTTCGTTTTTTAGAAGAAATAGTAATTCGGACATTGGCGGAGTATGGAATCGAATCCGGTAGGAGCAAAGGAGAAACTGGCGTTTGGCTGGATGCTGAAAATCCATTAAAAGCCAGAAAAATATGCGCTATGGGTGTACGTGCCAGCCGATGGGTTACCATGCATGGATTTGCTTTTAATATAAACACAGATTTAGGGTACTTCGGAAACATTGTACCTTGCGGTATTGTGGACAAAGCAGTAACTTCTTTAGATAAAGAACTAGGAAGAAAAGTAAACGAAGAAGAGGTAAAACAGAAATTAAAAAAACATTTTGCTGACCTATTTGAGTGTGAATTCAATTAGTTTAAACTTTCAAACTTTCAAACTTTCAAACTTTGAACTTTAAACTTTCTAACTTTGAACTTTAAACTAATAATTATGAATTATTACATCATCTACAAGCCTTACAAAATGATCTCCCAATTCACTTCTTCACACAAAAAGAAGTGTTTGGATCTATTGGATTTTACTTTTCCAAAAGATGTTTATCCATTGGGAAGATTAGATGAAAACAGTGAGGGGCTTTTGATTTTGACCAATGATAAAAGTCTAAATTTTAAATTACTAAACCCTGAATTTGAACATAAACGCATTTATCTTGTTCAATTACAAGGCATCATTACTCCTGAAGCAATAAAACAAATTGAAATAGGAATCACTATCGCCTTGGATGCGGGCCCATATACCACAAAACCTTGTAAAGTAAAACAGGTTAAGAAACCGGAAAATCTCCCGCCTCGGGGGCATCCTATAAGTGACCTACTTCCCACATCATGGATCGAACTCACTTTAACCGAAGGGAAATATCACCAGGTACGTAAAATGACTGCAGGTGCGGGTTTTCCTTGCATACGATTAATTCGAATTGCCATTGAGGAGATTCGGTTAGAAAGCATGCAGCCGGGTGATGTTAGAGAACTTAAGCGTGATGCCGTCTATAAAAAACTGCATATTGCTGGTTAACGATACCAAAAAAAACAACCACGGAGATACCGAGGACACAATTGAACGCGGGGAAAAGTGCTGAGGATTTCCCTTCCTCTGCGTTACAAATACACTATCTGAAGAAAAAACTCCGTGCAACTCAGTATTCTCAGTATCTCTGTGTTGAAAATACACTGCTTATCCCATTGTGAAAAACATTTAATAACAAATTAGTTTTGCTGTGATAGACAATAAAAATTCATTAACTTTGTAGAAGAGATTAAAATGGATCATGAGCGGATTAAAAAAGATTAAAAAAGCACTTATTTCGGTATATTACAAGGATAATTTAGAACCTATTATTCATCAATTAAATGCACTTGGAGTAAAAATATACAGTACCGGTGGTACTCAAGAATTTATTGAAAAGCTTGGTGTTGAAGTAACTCCTGTAGAATCATTAACATCTTATCCATCTATTTTGGGTGGGCGTGTAAAAACGTTACATCCGAAAATTTTCGGTGGGATATTGAGTAGACGCGACCTGCAAAGCGACATTGATCAATTGGAAGAATATGAGATCCCTGAAATTGATCTTGTTATCGTTGATCTATATCCTTTCGAAGAAACCATCGCATCAGGTGCTGAAGAGCATGCTATTATTGAAAAAATTGATATTGGTGGCATTTCTTTAATTCGCGCGGCTGCGAAAAATTTCCAAGATGTGGTCATCATTCCTTCAAAAAAGGAATACGAATACCTGCTAAGCATTTTAACTGAAGGTAAAGGGGCATCCACTCTTGCTCAGCGCAAAACATTGGCCGGTGCGGCTTTTAACATTTCATCCCATTACGATACTGCCATATTCAATTTTTTTAATGGCGATAATGATACCGTTTTCAAGCAAAGCATACAACATGCTCAAGTGTTGCGTTATGGCGAAAACCCTCATCAAAAAGGTGTTTTTTATGGCAATTTAGAAGAGATATTTACACAATTTGGCGGTAAAGAATTATCTTATAATAACCTCTTGGATGTTGATGCAGCTGTTAATTTGATGGCAGAATTTAAAGATACAACTTTTGCTATTTTAAAACATAACAATGCATGTGGTCTGGCATCTCGTCCGGTTTTAGTTGATGCCTGGAAAGATGCATTGGCAGGAGATCCTACAAGCGCATTTGGCGGTGTGTTGATCACCAATGCCACCATTGACCTTGCAACAGCTGAAGAAATTAATAAATTATTTTTTGAAGTGATCATTGCTCCGGCATACCAAACGGAAGCGATGGACCTGTTGAAATTAAAATCAAAGAGAATTATTCTTCAACAAAAAGACGTAAAACGTAGTTCTAAATCATTCCGCACCTTATTAAATGGCGTGATTGCACAGGATAAAGATTTAAAAACAGAGACACAGAATGATATGCAAACCATCACCAAAATTGCTCCAACAGCCAGCGAGTTGAGTGATCTGGAGTTTGCGAATAAAATTGTAAAACATACCAAGTCAAATACAATAGTATTGGCAAAAAATAACCAGTTGTTAGCAAGTGGCGTTGGGCAAACATCACGCGTTGATGCTTTAAAGCAGGCAATTTTAAAGGCCGATAATTTTGGTTTTAGCCTGGAAGGTGCTGTAATGGCATCTGATGCGTTTTTTCCCTTCCCTGATTGCGTTGAAATAGCCGGTAATGCAGGTATCACAGCAGTAATTCAACCTGGAGGTTCAATCAAAGACAAAGAGTCGGTTGCGTATTGCGATGCCAACGGAATATCAATGGTAATGACCGGTACACGACATTTTAAACATTAACAATTTGCTGATGTGGAGATGTGCTGATGTGCTAATTCAGTATGTTTCCACTTAGCAATTGAATAATAAAATTTAATTATATTTATCATTAACTAATTAGCACATTAATTAATCAGCACATCATCACTATGGGTTTATTTAGTTTTTTAACACAAGAAATTGCGATTGACTTGGGAACGGCCAACACGCTGATCATTCATAATGATAAAGTGGTTGTTGACGAGCCGTCCATTGTTGCCGTTGATCGTATTACAGGCCGATTGATAGCGGTGGGAAAACGTGCGATGTTAATGCACGGTAAAACACACGAAAATATTAAAACCATTCGTCCGTTAAGAGATGGTGTAATTGCAGATTTCTATGCTGCTGAGTTAATGATCCGTGGAATGATCAAGATGATCAATCCGGAGAAACGCTTGTTTACGCCTTCCTTGAAAATGGTTATTTGTATACCATCCGGTATTACAGAGGTTGAAAAACGAGCTGTACGCGATAGTGCAGAACACGCTGGGGGTAAAGAGGTTTATTTGATCCATGAGCCTATGGCAGCCGCAATTGGTATCGGTATTGATGTCGAAGAACCGGTAGGGAATATGATCATTGATATTGGTGGTGGTACCAGCGAAATTGCTGTTATTGCATTGGGCGGTATTGTATGTGATAAATCGATACGTATTGCAGGGGATGAGTTCACGTCTAACATTGAAGAGTATATGCGCAGGCAACATAATATATTAATTGGTGAACGTTCCGCTGAACGTATTAAAATTGAGGTAGGTGCTGCTATGACAGAAATAGATAATCCTCCACCTGATTATGCTGTACACGGACGGGATTTGATGACAGGTGTTCCTAAAGAAATTTATGTATCCTGTGTGGAGATAGCACATGCGTTGGATAAATCAATCGCTAAAATAGAAGAGGCGATCATGAATGCGTTGGAAATGACGCCACCGGAACTTTCTGCTGATATTTTCAGAACCGGTATTTATTTAGCTGGAGGTGGTTCCATGTTGCGCGGATTGGATAAACGTATCTCCTTGAAAACAAAACTGCCGGTTCACATTGCAGAAGATCCATTGCGTGCTGTTATACGTGGTACCGGTATTGCACTTAAAAATGTAGAAAAATTCCCTTTCTTGATGAAATAGGGAGTTGATGCGAGTGAGTTGGCAGATAGTGTGTTGTTGGAGAGTGGGAAGTGGAGGTTGCGATTTGTTGAAGTGCAGAAGGGAATAATATAAATAATTGATAAATCCAATTAATAAAGAGGATCAGGGGCTGAAGCAGTTATTGTTTGTGCAGGCTTTAGGGTGACAACAATGCGTTAGCTTATCCAACCCTTGATTCTTAAATAGTTTTAAAATCACCAATTCATTAAATTGCCGGCTCTCCAATACTTTAACTCTCTAATTTTCTATTTTAAGTAGATGCGTAACCTTATTACATTTATTTGGAAACATTACTTTTTTTTTCTGTTTCTTTCAATTGAAGTGCTGTGCATTTATTTAATTGTTCAAAATAATTATTTTCAAAAAGCAAGTTTTGTTAACTCTTCAAACAAGGTATCGGCAAACATTTTAAAAACATCTGCTGATGTGGAAGAATATTTTTTCTTAAAAAGTGAAAATGAAAAACTGGCAAAAGAAAATGCAGAACTTCGTTCACGGTCGTTGGTATCCTTTTCATTATTAGAGAACAACCAATATTTTGTTAATGATACCGCTTTTCGTCAAAAATACTCATACATCAACTCCAAGGTAGTAAACAATTCAACCAACAGAAGAAACAATTACCTTACGCTTGATAAAGGTTCGAAGCAGGGAATAAAAAATAACATGGCGGTTATTACAAGTACCGGAGTGGTAGGACAAATAAAAGATGTATCAGAAAATTTTTGTACTGTTATGTCGTTATTGAATAGTAAAACAACGATCAGTTCAAAAATAAAAAAAGATGGCTCCTATGGGCCACTTACGTGGGAAGGCGAAAATTTTGCCTTTGCAACCCTTCATGATATTCCAACGCACGTAAAGTTAACCAAAGGTGATACCATTGTAACCAGTGCTTATTCATTGACATTCCCGGAAAATATTTTGATAGGAACTGTTGAAAGTTTTGAACGGAAATCAGGAGAATATTTTTATACTGTTAAAGTGAAATTATCAACTGAGTTTAAAAAATTAAGTCATGTTTATGTGGTGACCAATATGATGAAAAAAGAGCAGGAAGAATTAGAGAATAGATCAGAAACCGATAAGTAATGTCAATTTGAGAATGTACAAATTTGAGAATGTGCAAATTGAAATGACAAATTAGGAAAGAAGCTCATTTATTCGATAATGCTGCGTTAGGGATTGCAACGGAAATCCTTCCCTGCCGCCAATAGGCGGTAGGGAAGATTGAAGTGTAAAGCCCGCTCCTTCTTTTTCAAGAAGGAGAACGCCCAAATGAATTAAAACAAACAACAGCGTGTTAAACGAAATTATCAGAAATATTGTTCGGTTTGCTATACTCGTAGGAATACAAGTACTTGTGATCAAGAATATTGAATTGGGACGATTTATCAATCCTTTTATTTACGTATTGTTTATAATTGGCTTACCTTTTGAAACACCAAAATGGTTATTGTTATTCAGCGGATTTGCAATGGGTATTACCATTGATCTGTTTTATGATACTGCCGGTATGCATGCTGCTGCATGTGTTTTTATAGCGTATTTAAGACCTGGATTGTTAAAATTATTTTCTCCCCGTGATGGGTATGAATTCGGAACTCAGCCAACCATACAGTATTTGGGAATACCATGGTTTCTTTCCTATTCAGGAATTTTAATTCTTTTGCACCATCTTATTTTGTTTTATATTGAGGTATTCCGGTTCTCCGAATTTTTCTCCACTTTCTTCAGGGTTATTGTTAGCTCTGTATTTACAGTACTCCTGGTTGTGATCAGCCAGTATCTCTTTCACCGTAAAAAAGCACAAGAATGAACCAGCTTTCTGAACGGAAATATATAATAGCGGGTGTTATTATACTTATTGGATTGATCTATATTTTCCGTCTTTTTTACATCCAGGTAATTGATGATAGTTATAAATTGGATGCCCGGAATCAGGCGTTTCGCTACAATACTGAATTTCCGGTACGTGGTTATATTTACGATCGGAATAATAAATTGCTTGTATATAATGAAGCAGCGTATGATCTGATGGTTTTACCAAAAAAGATCAAAAATCTGGATACAATGGATTTTTGTAATCTTGTTGGGATCACAAAAGATGTGTTTATTAGAAAAATGAAAAAGGCAGTGCAGGCGCCTAACTCGCCTCGCAAACAATCCATTTTTGAAAAGCAATTATCTCCTAAGGAATATGCGTCTTTACAGGAACGGCTTTATCGCTTTCCAGGATTTTATGTGCAATCGCGTACCCTCAGAAAATACCCAAAGCGAATTGCAGCACACATGTTGGGTTATATAGGAGAAGCCAGTAAAGAAACAACTGAAAAAGATCCATATTACAACGAGGGCGATTACCTTGGAATAAGCGGAATTGAAAAAACATACGAAAAAGCGCTGCGTGGAAAAAAAGGGATGCACATTATGATGGTGGATGTGCATAATAGGGAGAAAGGCAGTTACATGAACGGATTGTATGATACAATGGCAATTCCGGGGAAACCGCTTACTTCCACAATTGATGGAGACCTGCAGGAGTATGCCGAATTGTTGATGCAAAATAAAATAGGCAGTGTGGTAGCAATTGATCCGAGCACCGGTGAAATACTATCTATTGTTACAAGTCCTACATATGATCCCAACTTATTTGTAGGGCGTGCCCGCAACAAAAATTACGGTCTGTTATCGCAGGATAGCATTGGTAAACCATTGTTTAACCGTTCCACAATGGCATCCTACCCTCCGGGCTCCACATTTAAATTGATCATGGCGCTGATTGGTTTGCACGAGGGTGTATTAACACCCAATACCCGTTATCCGTGTGCAAGGGGGTATCCGCCACTTGGAGGACGTCCTAAATGCCACCCGCATCCTTCGCCACAGGATCTGGTTGGTGCAATTGGAACATCTTGTAACTCTTATTTTTCGTTTGTTTTTAAAAGTGTAATTGACGATAAAAAATATCACGATACCTATAAAGCTTATGCAAATTGGCGTGATATAGCTACAAGTTTTTGTTTGGGTACAAAAACAGGATCCGATCTGGCAAATGAATTAAGAGGAAATGTGCCGAGTATAAAATATTACGATAAGGTATTTGGTAAAGGTTCCTGGAAAGCAAGCACGGTGATCTCTTTGGGTATTGGTCAGGCCGAAATGGGGATCACTCCACTTCAGAATGCCAATTTGGTTGCAATCATTGCCAATAAAGGATGGTATTACACCCCTCATATTGTAAAAGCAATAGGCGGTAATCCGAACGATACTTTACTGGATAGGTTCAAAGTAAAACACAATACCATGATCACTGATACCAATATTTACAATGAAGTAATAAAAGGTATGGCGAGAGCAGTAGAAGGTGGAACAGCGGGAGCACTAAAAATAGAAGGGATACCTTACGGTGCAAAAACAGGAACAGCGCAAAACCCGCACGGAAAGGACCACTCTGTATTTGTATGCTTTGCACCACTTGAAAACCCTAAAATTGCCGTTGGTATCCTGATTGAAAATGCCGGATTTGGTTCTACCTGGGCCGGCCCCATTGCACGATTAATGATGGAGAAGTATTTAAAAGGCAAGATCACACGGCCTGATCTGGAAAAACGCATGATAGAAGGTGATTTGATCCATAAAGCAAAACCAAAACCAGTTGAGACAAAAAAACGCCCCTAGTATTTTTCATAATATCGATTGGATAACGGTATTGATCTATCTTGTGCTGGTGGTGGCAGGGTGGATGAATATTTATGCCGCGGTGTATAATGAGGAACATTATATTATCACTGATACATCCCAAAAATATGGTAAACAGATGATCTGGATCATAACGGCCTTAATGCTGGCATTCATCATCCTGATCATTGACGAAAATTTTTATACCGCTTTCGCTTATTTCATTTTTGGTGCATTTCTGCTGGCCAACATAGCTGTTCCCTTCCTCGGAAGGGAAATAAAAGGCAGTCGTTCGTGGTTCAGGTTTGGAGATTTTGGTATTCAACCGGCAGAATTTATGAAATTTGCTACCAATATTGCCCTGGCGAAGTTTTTAAGTAATCAAAATATAAAAATAGCCGACTATAAAAACACCTTTATAACATTATTGCTCATTGGCGTTCCTTTACTAATTATCAAGGGACTGCAAGATGAAACAGGTTTGGCCATTGTATTTGTGGCTTTTATTTTTACGCTGTACCGCGAAGGATTATCTGTAAACTATTTACTATTGGGCTTTCTGGCTATCATATTGTTTATCCTGGCATTATTGATCAACAACATCTATTTATTCATTTTTATTATTTCGTTGTGTACCATAGCGCTGTTATTTATAAAACGTAACCGTAAAAATCTGTTTATAGTTGCGGCAATAGGATTAGTTGCCTGTAGCATGGTGAAAGGTACCAGTACCGTTTACGAACACATGGAACCGCATCAAAAGGTACGTATTGATGTATTATTGGGCCGTGGCACCGTAGATCTGAAAAAAGAAGGGTATAATGTGAACCAGGCAAAAATAGCGATTGGTTCAGGCGGGTTTTTGGGTAAGGGATATTTAGAAGGTACACAAACAAAATATGATTTTGTGCCTGAACAGGATACTGATTTCATTTTTTGTACTGTAGGTGAAGAATGGGGGTTTGTGGGCAGTGCCTTTGTTATTATTTTGCAAATAACTTTGATCTTGCGGATCATATTTATGTCGGAACGGCAGCGTTCTCCTTTTAGTCGTATTTATGGTTATGGCGTTGCATCCGTTTTGTTTTTCCACCTCACCATAAATATTGGAATGACGATAGGGCTTGCTCCTGTAATTGGAATTCCATTGCCTTTTTTCAGTTATGGCGGCTCCTCGCTCTGGTCATTTACCATACTGTTGTTTATTTTTATAAAATTAGATTCGCATCGATTACAGATCCTGAGATAGAAATCCATTGGTATCTTGGCAAATTCATGATAATTGAATAGAACGCAGATAACGCAGGTTGTTTATGATTAATAATAATGATGTTTATTGAATCTTCAAATGAAAAATAAATAGAACACAGATCCCAAGGATACTCATAGACAAAAGAAATAAATTCAGAGGTCATCTTAATGGTTATCCCAACTAAATTACAGGCCTGATTGTTTATAAAGATCAGGTATGATAAGGATCATTTTTGTGAATAATTTGCCATAGAACCGCATTGAACAGGGGGGAGGGTCAATTATCGCCTGTGTAAATTAAAAAAATATTTATTTGTATGTTAAAAATATTTTGTACTATTGTATTGCGTTTCCGCTGTTACACATTCTTGTAACAAATCAAACCACAGTATTCTATCAAAATATTATAATCAAAACATCTTATTTATTTATTAGTCTATCCTAAATTATCATTCCGATAGCCTTCGGGCCCATTGATAAATATTAACAAAACAAAAAAAACATGTACGACATTATTGAATTAAACAACAAACTTGTTGGTGAACTTAAAGAAATTGCTAAAAACTTAAATATCCCTAAGTATGAAGCATTAAAAAAACAAGAGCTCATTTACAAGATCCTCGATCATCAAGCAATTAATCCTCCTGCTACGCCACAAAAACATACTGAAAAACATACTCAAACTAACCCGGAAGAGCAAAAAATAATGCGTCCACGCAAAGTTCGTTTAGATAATATTGATACTGAATCAAAAACAAAAGAAACACCATCACCTTCATTTTTTCATGATGAAGATTTTACTTCTGGCAATCATAAACCGGAAGAAGTAATTGTGAATAAAGAAATTACTCCTGAAACAGTATCGAATGCCTCTGAAGCTCCGGCAACAGAGAACTTTGCACATCAGGAGCCTGAAAACGTAACAGAACACAATACCGAACATCATGTAGCGGAGCATACGAATGAAAATCCGGGTGTTGAACGCAGAGATAATCAAAACCGCAACCGCTTCAATCAACGTCAGCAGGAACTTTATAATTTTGATGGCATTGTTGTAAGTGAAGGCGTATTGGAAACAATGCCTGACGGTTACGGGTTTTTACGCTCTTCGGATTATAATTATTTAAGTTCTCCTGATGATATTTATGTATCACAATCACAAATAAAATTATTTGGTTTAAAAACAGGTGATACTGTTCGCGGAAGCATCCGTCCTCCAAAGGAAGGCGAAAAATATTTCCCATTAATTAAAGTAGAAAAAATAAACGGACGTGAACCTGCTTTTGTTCGTGACCGTGTGCCATTTGATTACTTAACTCCACTTTTCCCTTACGAGAAATTTAATTTAACAGGTCACCCTCAGCAAAATTTATCATCACGTATTGTTGATCTGATCACTCCTATTGGTAAAGGGCAACGTGCATTAATTGTTGCTCAGCCTAAAACAGGTAAAACTGTTTTACTAAAGGATATCGCCAATGCAATTGCTGCTAACCATCCTGAAACATATTTGATCATTTTATTGATTGATGAGCGTCCGGAAGAGGTTACAGACATGGCACGCAGTGTGAAAGCTGAGGTGATCGCTTCTACATTTGATGAACCGGCCGACCGTCACGTAAAGATCGCAAATATTGTTTTGGAAAAAGCAAAACGAATGGTAGAATGCGGACATGATGTATGTATTTTATTGGATTCGATCACACGTTTAGCAAGAGCTTACAATACTGTACAACCTGCATCAGGTAAGGTATTGAGTGGAGGTGTGGATGCGAATGCACTACATAAACCAAAACGTTTTTTCGGTGCTGCACGTAAAATTGAAGGAGGCGGATCGCTTACTATCATTGCAACAGCGCTTACAGAAACAGGTTCGAAAATGGATGAAGTTATCTTTGAAGAATTTAAAGGTACCGGTAACTCCGAGATCCAATTGGATCGTAAAATTGCAAACAAACGTATTTACCCTGCTATTGATATTGTTGCGTCAAGCACACGTAGAGAAGATCTATTGATCGATAAAGAAACACAGCAACGTGTTTGGATACTTCGTAAACATTTGTCGGATATGAATCCTGTGGAAGCCATGGAATTTATGAGAGACAGAATTAAGAACACGCATACCAATGAAGAGTTTTTAATTTCAATGAACGGGTAGTTTTCAATTTGACAATTTGTCAATTTTGCAGTAGGCAAGTAGGTGATGTGATGATGTGCTAATGTGCTGATGCACTTAATTTGACAATTTTGCATAGGCAATTAAGTAATGTGCTGATGTGCTAATGAGTTGATGTGCTGATTTACTTAATTTGACAATTTTGCAGTAGGCAATTGTTGATGTATTGACTTGTTTAGTTTGACAAATAAACAAATTGTTGAGGTGTTAATTTGAAATTTGTAGTCTTCAATTTTTAACAACCACAAATTCGTGGTAATATTATTATGAAAATAAATTTAGGTATTAAATTAGGGATAGTTGCGGGAATAATTAATTGTATCGCCTGGTATGTTATTGCCAATTCACTAGGTTATTACTCCTTTGCCGTAGAGCAATACCGCTATTACGCAACCTTACTGCTTTTATTATTTGGCATTACAATTTCTATTTATCTGGAGCGTAAAAATAAAGGAGGTTTTATTGATTTTAAGGATGCAGCCAAAAGCGGTGTTCTTTACAGTATTGCCCTCTCTTTGATCTTAGCCGCGTTCAGTTCTGTTTATTATAAATTTATAATTCCTGATGCTGTTGATTATTTTGTAAGTGAAGCAAGAAAATCAATGATTGAAGCAAAAGTAACAGAAGAAAATATTGCCAAGAGCATAGAAACAGTAATTAACTATTTCGGTTTCTTTCGTATGCTGATGTCAACCTTAATTATGGGTGTGATATTATCTCTTATTGCAGGAGCAATACTCCGCAAAAAAAATCCACAGCCATTTAGTGCAAATTAAATCCTCAGATTTTGATTTTCTTATTCAGAAAGCGCGGCTGCATTAGCAGCTACTTTCTTTAGAAACTTCTCTTGTTCCGGTGTTAGAACTAAATTTTTATTTTCAGCCACATCCAGCTTTAACAGCTTCCTCAATCGGGTAATACTTTTTGGAAGCGCGGTTAATTTGTTATGATTTAAATTTAGTTCTGTTAGATTACTAAGTTGAGCAACAATTTCAGGTAAAACGGTCAGTTGATTGTTCTTCAAGTCAATCGTAGTAAGCTTTCTGAGTTTACCTAAACTTTCGGGGAGCGTGGTAAATTTGTTATTTGCTAAAGAAAGATATTGAAGTTTGGTAAGTTTAACCATACTCATGGGAAGTGCCGTCAACTTGTTGAAATATAAAGAAAGATGTTCCAGATTAACAAGTTTACCAAAGCTTTCGGGGAGTGTTGTTAATTTGTTGTGGTCCAATTCCAGTCTTGTAAGTTGGGTAAGTTGAGTAATGCTTTCCGGAAGGGTCATTAATTCGTTGTTACTTAACGACAACTTTGTAAGATTAGTGAATTTACTGATCGTTTCAGGAAGGGTAGTTAATTGACTGTGGTTTAAATTAAGACTATACACCTTTAGTGGCGTTTTTAGTGCTTCAGCGAGGGAATAGTATGTTTTATCTTTTTGTCCGTAGCTAATGCTAATTGCTAAAAAAAGAATAGATAGAGATGAAAATATTTTTTTCATGATCAATTTGTTTTAAAAAAGTATTAAACCAAAGATAAATAAATCCGCCCAATTTAAAATTTACATTTTTTTAAAGAACAACTTTCTCCCCTAAGTCTTTAAAATCAATACCATCAAAGTTTCCTGAACTCATCATTAATAAATTTTTGGTTGAAAAATTCATTTTCAACAGATCACTCAACAATATTTTTGAATCGGTGTACACCTTTATATTGTTACCACCAAAGGCCTGTTTTACCTGATCTTCAGTAATTGGTTTTAATTTTTTATGCTCAATAGTATGTGGATTAAAATAAACAAAGGCTTCATCCGCCAATTCCATTGAATCTTTATACTCTTTTAAAAAATCTTCATTCAAACTACTGAAGGTGTGCAACTCCATACAGGCAATAAGTTTACGGTTGGGGAATTGTTTTTTTACAGCCTGAGTTGTTGCTTTTAATTTTGATGGAGAATGCGCAAAGTCTTTATACATTGCTGTTGCAGCATTCTTTTTTATTACTTCCAAACGTTTGGCAGCCCCTGTAAATGATCGAATGGCCTCATAAAATTGCTCATCACTTACTCCAATCTGATTGCACACCAAACGGGCGCCATTCAAATTCATTAAATTGTGTTCTCCGAAGATCTGGAGTTCGCAGTTTCCATCGGCAAATTTGCAGTTTGTTAAAACAGTGATCCCATTTTCAATTTTGTGTTCGGGAATGGCGTATGGGAATTTTTTAATATCTGAACGAACTTTTTCACATACAGCTTTCACTTCTTTATCCAATTCGCAATAAACGATGCTTCCGTTTGGTTCTATGAGGTCAACAAAAATATTGAATTGGTCCACATAATTGGCGTATGTAGGGAATACATTGATGTGATCCCAGGCAATACCACTTAAAATAGCAATATTGGGTTTATATAAATGAAATTTAGGTCTGCGGTCGATAGGAGAGGACAAATACTCATCGCCTTCAATTACAGCAATTTTGGCTTCTTTGGTAAGCTTTACCATGGTATCAAATCCTTCTAATTGGGCACCAACCAGATAATCGCAATCTATTTTATGATAATTAAGAACATGCAGGATCATGGCGGTAATGGTAGTTTTACCATGGCTTCCGCCAATAACAACGCGGATCTTATCTTTGGTTTGCTCATAAATATATTCGGGGTATGAATATATTTTCAACCCTAATTCCTGTGCTTTTAATAGTTCGGGATTATCAATGCGGGCGTGCATTCCGAGTATAACGGCATCTAATCCTTTGTGGATCTTATTTACATCCCAGCCTTCCCGGGCAGGTAATAAATTTAGTTTTGCCAACCGGCTTTTTGAAGGTTCAAGTATCTCATCATCGGACCCCGTAACAATAAAACCCTTTTTATGCATAGCAATGGCCATATTGTGCATTGCACTGCCGCCTATAGCTATTAGATGTACGTTCATTTGGTAATAAATTTAATTTGGACAGGAAATTGAATAGAATCAGAACAAATATAATATTCCGGCCCAATTATTACAATTTAAAAGCGATAAAACCAACAAAATCGGTATAATGGTAATATGTCTTTTTTCCGTTTTTTGTTTTGCAATAGGATTTTTTTTTCTACCTTCGCATTCCTTAAAAAGTAATAGGAGAGATGCCTGAGTGGCCGAAAGGAACAGTTTGCTAAACTGTCGTACTGGAAACGGTACCGAGGGTTCGAATCCCTCTCTCTCCGCTTTAAAGTAAAAAAGACCGTAAATAGCTAGTTTTTAGCCGCTTACGGTTTTTTTTGTTTAGCCTATTGATAATCCAAAGTGATGGCAGACTGAATTTTGAATTTATTATATAAGATCTTTAAACTGTTGTATTTTTAAACTCTGCGACTTCTATGGTGACAAGAACAATAAAATATCTTCTTTTAGGAATGGCTTTTTTCTTTTGTCATTTAACTTTACTTGCCCAAAATAAAAATATTGATTCTCTTCTAACCCTCCTTAAAAAGGATAAAGCTGATACTTTAAAAGTAATCCATTCAAACAGATTATGCTCGCAATATACAGCGATAGGTCTTTACGATACTGCTATATATTATGGTAACTACGCCTTGCAGTTAGCACAAGAACTAAATTTTAAAAAGGGAATTGCTAGTTCTTTCAACAATATCGGAATTGTTTATTGGTATAAAGGCGATTATTCAAAAACATTAGACTATTGGTTGAAGGCGTTAAAGATATACGAAGAGTTAAAAAATAAAAGTGGTATCGCAATGGCATTAGGGAGTATTGGAGGTGTATATTTAGGTCAAGCCGATTACCCAAAAGCCTTTGATTATTATTTCAAAGCATTAAGGATGGCTGAAGAATTGGAGAATAAAAATGCCATTGCAACTAATCTCAGCAACATCGGAAATATTTATTATTTAGAAAAAGAAGATTTCCACAAAGCCCTTGACTATTATTTCAGGGCGCTGAAGATTACAGAAGATTTTGGATATAAACAATTGCAGGCAAGCACGCTCGGCAACGTAGGAGCTGTCTATTATGACCAAAAGGATTACCCTAAATCCCTGGACTATTATTTCAAAGCATTGAAGATGGTAGAAGAACTTGGAGATAAACCCGTGCAAGCAAACACTCTCGGCAATATTGGAAATGTCAATCTTCAGCAAGGTGATCATCACCAGGCAATAGTATATTATTTCAGGGCATTGAAGATTGCAGAAGATCTCGGGGATAAAAGCGGAATCGCCAGTTTTCTCGCTAACATTGGTTCGCTTTATAGTAAAACCGGAAAATTTAAAGAATCAGAACAATACCTTAAAAAAGCCATTGCTATAAATGAGAACATTGGTGCTTTGGATCATTTATGGCAAACAGAAGAAAATCTTTCTCAACTTTATGATACCACCGGACGGCTTAAAGAGGCGCTTATCCATTACAAAAAAGCAATAGCACTGAAGGATACAATTTTCAGTCAGGAAAATAAAAAGCAATTGGTTCGCAAAGAAATGAAGTATGAATTTGATAAAAAGGAACTTGCGACCAAAGCCGAGCAGGATAAAAAAGATGCAGCCGCAGCAGAGGAAAAACAAAGACAAAAAATTATTAAATATTCAGTAAGTCTTGGGTTGTTTTTGGTTGCATTGCTCGCACTCTTTATTTTAAGAGGATACAGACAAAAACAAAAAGCAAATATTATTATTACACAACAAAAAGCAGAAGTAGAAAAACAAAAAGTATTGGTTGAAGAAAAACACAAAGAAATAACTGATAGCATAAATTATGCTGAGCGTATACAGCGTAGTTTTTTGGCTTCAAAAGAATTGCTAAGTGAAAATTTAAATGAACATTTTGTTTTATTTCAACCCAAAGATGTTGTAAGCGGTGATTTTTATTGGGCAAGCAAATTAGACAATGGCAATTTTCTCTTGGTAACTGCTGATAGCACAGGACATGGTGTACCTGGAGCAATCATGAGTATTTTAAATATTTCTTCGCTCGAAAAAGCCATTGAACAAGGTTTGTCTGATCCATCGGAAATACTCGGACAAACACGCAAAACTATTATCGAACGTCTGAAAAAGGATGGCAGCCGGGATGGTGGCAAAGATGGTATGGATGTAAGTGTAATCTGCTATGATTTTGCAAGGCAAAAATTCACTTATGCAGCTGCGAATAACCCAATTTGGGTAATTCGTGGAAATGAATTTATTGAGCTAAAACCTGATAAGATGCCTGTTGGTAAACATGATAGAGATCAAACACCATTTACTCAACATGAATTTCAATTACAGAAAAATGATGTAGTATATACCTTAACCGATGGCTTTCCCGATCAATTTGGTGGTCCGCAAGGCAAAAAGTTTATGTCCAAGCAATTAAAAGAATATTTAATGATCATTTCAATGCTACCTATGCAGGAACAAAAACAAAAATTAAGTATTGTTTTTGATAATTGGAAAGGGAATATGGAGCAAGTTGATGATGTTTGCTTAATAGGTATTAGAGTTTAAATGTATCTTCACCCTTTGTTAAAGATGCTTTGCAACAGTAAAAGCTAATGTTAGTAACAAACAAATTTTAAATAAAACTGTTTTTATAACCTAAAATCATCTACCTATGGGCTCAAATAATTTTATTGTATGTATGATGTTTTTGACCACTTATTGTTTTGCACAAACCAAGGAAATTTCATCATCATTCAAGGGTGTTAAAACAAACGAGATCCATTTCGAGAAATTATCTTTTGAAGAGCTTAAGGCAAAGGCTAAAAAAGAAAATAAATTAATTTTTATTAATATTTATTTGACAAGTTGCATTCCTTGTAAGAGTATGGAAAAGGATGTGTTTACGGATGATGGTGTTGCTGATTATTATAATCCCAACTTTATTAACGGTTCATACGATTATAGCGGAACAGAAGGCTATGGCATCTCTGAGATCTATGGGATAAACTGTTTCCCTAATTTTTTGTTTATGGATGGTGATGGGAAAATAGTACATAGAAGGGTAGGAGGGATGAACCAGGAAGATTTTTTAAAATTGGCAGAATCGGCTTCCAATCCCAAGGAAAGACTTTTGTATTTCGAAGAAGAATATCCGAAAAAGAAATCGGACCCGGAGTTCATATTAAATTATTTACGTCTGCTGGACAAAGGAAGTTGTTTTCCTCTTGTTAATTTTATGCCGATTGCACAAGATATAGAAAGCTTTACAAAGAGAAGTAATTTATTAAAAGAATACTTTGCTTTCCAAACAGAGGAGATGTTAGTTAATAGGGTAAATTGGGGTGTTATACACGATTATACTTATGATTACAGTAGCAGAGAGTTTTCTTATTTGTTAAAAAATGCCGAAACGTTTAAAAAATTATATACAGAAGATTCTGTTGATGCTAAAATTAAAAATGTTTTTTTAACAGGCAGAAGCCTGTTTTTGGGTAATAAAGCTCTCACTGAAGCGAATGAAACAGCCTATATTAATGAAGTAAAAAAACTAAACTCACCGGAAGCTGAGCCTGCTTTGTTTTGGCTTTGTTTGGAACGTGCAAGGGGCCCTCAGAACTGGCCGGAATATTTGCGTTTAGTGATGGAATCCGGAGATAAATATATTCATTCTTCAGAAGATAAAGAAAAGGTGTCAAAAGTTATTTACGAAAACATGGACGATAAAATTGCCCTGGAAAAAGCAGAACAAATGATGAAGACAGCGGCAGAAAATGACCCAGGATGGTTGGTTTACGAGACTTACGCAAACGTATTGTATGAGCTGAATAGAAAAAGTGAAGCGAATTCAATGGCACTTAAGGCCCTTGAAACCGCTAAACGAATTGGGGCTAAGCCCCAAAATTATCAGAGCATTGTTTATCTTTTGGAAAAAATAGAAAAATTAAAACCTTAACAATAGTGTCGGGCAAAAAATAGCCTGCACCTTACAAAGCCTTTTACTGAAGGCTGTTGTGTTAACCAAGGTGCTATTTTTTTTCTGCTTCTTTTTCTTTTTCCTTCTCTTTTTCCTTGTTTTTTTTCTTAAAAAAACCTCTTAAAAGTACGTTATTACCTGCAGCATCCATATTGCTTTTGAAACCTCCGGCACCTTGTTTAATGTTGATAATGGCGCCCTCTAAAGTGTGAGCCAGGGTACTATCCATCAGTAATTTACCTACTGTCCCTTTCCCTTCACTTATACTTTGCATGATAATTGCAAGGTCATTGGTAATAGAGGCAGCATTGTCGGCCGTTACTTTTATTTTTATTAATATATCATCCATACTAACCGCTTGAGCCGTTTCAATAGTATCGTTATTATTCAGTTCTTTTTTACCCACTGGTCCCGGAATGATCAATATAATTTTGTTTCCCATCAATCCATCAGAACCAATTATTGCTTTTGCATTTTTTTTAATAAACTTTCTTGTATCTTCATTAATAACCATATCAACTTTTACAGTTGAATCAGTAATTTGTTCGATATTTTCAATGATTCCAATATTGATACCTGAAAACCTTACGTTATTTCCAACCTGAAGTCCGCTTATATCTCTGAATATACCACTTATTTGAAATGTGCTGCTGAATAGCTGTTGTCGTGCGCCAATAAAGTATATCCCAACGATAAATAGTGTAATACTGATGGAAACAAATATTCCAAGTTTCATTTTATTCCCTGTTGATTTTTTCATAATATTATTTTTTTAATCTATCGGCAGTGTTCGTTCTTTGACGGAACTGACGTAGAATATTGTTTTTATATTTATTTAAAAAATGCGCGAACAGATTCGTCTGTTGATTCCGATAATTCATCAAAAGTTCCTTCGGCAGCAGATGTTCCGTCTTTAAGTATAATAATTCGATTTGCTGTAATCCGTGCACATTCCACATCATGTGTAATGATAATAGATGCTGTATTGTATTTTTTTTGTACCTCCAGGATCAAATTGCTAATCTCTTTGGAAGTAATAGGGTCTAGGCCCGTAGTTGGTTCGTCATACAGTATTATCTCAGGTTTTAATATCAATGTGCGGGCTAGTCCCACGCGCTTTCTCATTCCCCCTGAAAGTTCAGATGGCATTTTATCGATTGCATCTTCCAATCCTACATTTTTTAAAGCTTCTATAACTAAGGCGTCAATTTCTTCTTTTGGCTTTGACTTTAAATCACGAAGTGGAAATTCAAGATTTTCTCTTACAGTCATTGAGTCGTATAGGGCTGCACTTTGAAACAAAAAGCCCACTTTTTTTCTGAGTATGTTTAATTCTTCGTTCTTTAATTCGGATATATCTTTACCGAGTACTATAACCTTCCCTTCATCAGGTTCAATAAGGCCAACAAGGCATTTTATAAGTACAGACTTACCACTTCCGGATTTGCCAAACACAACAAGGTTTTCACCTTTTGCAATTTTTAAATTTATATCCTTCAGCACATTGTTGTTGCCGAAAGATTTTTTTAAATGTTCTATTTCTGTTATTACTGCTTCCATTTTAAATTAAATAAATAGATTGGTTAATTGAACGGCAATCATATCAATAATAAATATCGATAAGGATGCAAGAACAACAGCTGAATTGGCGGCTTGCCCAACTCCTTCGGTTCCCTTATTAGCATTAAAGCCTTTGTAACAGCTTAGCAGTGCAATCATAAATCCAAAGAAGAATGTTTTAATGATAGCAGGAAAAACATCGGCAAAAGATAGTTTTTCGAAAACCTGTAAAAAGAAGAGGTGAAAACTTACGTCACCTTCCAGGTTCACTCCTATATAAGCACCATATAATGAAATGGCATCGGCAGCTACAACTAATACCGGTAACATAATTGTTGCGGAAAGGATTCTTGTAACTACTAAGTATTTAAAAGGATTTGTTCCGGAAACCTCCATTGCATCAATCTGTTCGGTTACTTTCATGGACGCTAATTCTGCTCCGATCCCTGATCCTACCTTACCTGCAAAAATTAAAGCTGTGATCACAGGGCCAATTTCGCGGATGATAGAAACGGCTACCATTGCCGGTAACCAGGATTCGGCTCCAAATTGAGCAAGTGTTGGGCGGGATTGTATTGTTAAAACAAGACCCATAATAAGACCTGTAATAGCAACAAGTGGAAATGATTTATATCCGATTAAATATGATTGCTTAACAAATTCTTTAAATTCATAAGGAGGCCTGACAACTTCTTTGAAAAATCTTAAAGCGAACAAAGTAAGCGAAGAGATTTCTTCAAAGAAGTCTTTCAGTTTTTTTAAATATGGATTTTCCGAAGATTCTGTTATCTCTTCTGATACAATTTTATTTTTTATTTTTTCATCGACTACCATTCTGATCTATGGAATTAATTTTGAAATACTTTGAAAAGCGATGCCCATTGCTTATTTTGAATCTTTAATTATTGCTTAGTTGAAGAATCATCATTGTTTTTTTTTTTCTTAATAAAAGTGAATTTTGAAGGTGGAGGAGCAACATTTCCTAATAAAAACCCATAGGGTTTAAATGATTCAATATGATCAAAAATAACTTTGATGATAGCTGTTACCGGGATAGAAAGGATCATTCCGGGGATTCCCCATAATACTCCACCAATAATTACACCAACCATTGTTGTCAGTGCATTGATACGTACCTTATTTCCTACAATGTTTGGTGCTACTATATTGTTGTCAATAAGTTGAACCACCATATTAAGAATTACAATTCCTAACATAAGCGATATATCAGTTGAATTACCGAGTGTAGCTAAAATTGAAATAATACCAGCAGCTAAAATACCAATGTAAGGCACCAGATTTAGGACGGCTGTTATAACTCCCAGCAATACAGCATATTGAACACCCAATATCATCAGACCTACACTTGTTAATATAGTAACAATTCCCATTTGAATAAATAATCCGATAATATATCGTTGAACAACCGTTTTTATTTGTGAAAGAATTTCTGCGAGTGTGTGTTCATTTTTTTTATGAACGATTTTAGAAAGAAATTGGACGAACATCTCCCGGTATAAAAGGATTAGAAATGTATAGATTGGTATCAGAATCAGATTTAATAATGTACCCGTAAAAGAATTTAAAGTTTTTCCCAGAATTTCACTATCACCATTCAATGTTCCTTGAGCTACCTGGTTAATATAGCTTTGTTGTTTGTTATAACTTACATGATAGCGTTGTCTTACCCAAGACTGAACACGTTCATAATGGATTGAGAAATTTTGTTTTATTTTAGCCCAATCATCAGTAATATCTGACACCTGCCAGGAAATGAAAAGAATGAGTGCAGTCATAAGTAGGACCGATAAAACAACGGAAGTTAAAGCCGCAAGTGCAGCAGGAAATCTAAATTTTTTATTTAAAAAAAGCTCTACAGGTCTTAATAGAATGGCAAATAGTAAAGCAAGTACAAGTGGAATTAAAATGGTTTGCCCATAAAAAAGTGTAACTGTAATTATAGTCAAACTAAGCAAAATCAATGCAAATTTCGCGTATAATGGAAGAGTTAAGGGTGTCGGTTTCATTAATATTTTTTAAATTCTGTTATCTTTTTATTATATGGTTCACTCTAAATATTAAATTTTGAAGAACAAGAGAGATCCATAAGGGGTATAATGACTATTAATTGATTATTTTTTTGAGGATGGTGCTACCAATTGATTTAATTCCATCCGCATTTTTAGCAACTTTATTCGCAATTGCGATTTCTAAAACGATCCCAAGGATTTTTGTGATCGGATTATGTGAATTTCCAAGTAATACTTTTTTAGCGATAAATCCTGCTGCTAAACCAATTACAGAATTTACAACATCGGTTTTTAAATTAGGCGTTGTAGCCATATCTTTAAATGTATTCTTAATCATATTCATAGGTTTCAAACTCTCATAAGTAGTATGAAACTCCTCTTTTAACAAACACCATTCATTGGCTTGTTTCATTTCGAGTAAAAGAATTGATTCCCTTAATTCATCAATAGAAGTAATATTTTTCATCTTGTTTAATTTAACATTTGTAAGACGATTGAATTGCTGATTCGTTTTTTAATCCACACGTGCATCCAGAAATATAAAACACCCCCCATAATTCCATAAAATCCGGCAACACAAAAAAATCCGTAGTATAATTTACCGAGCAGTTCGCCCAGCCAAAGAGCTACACCAATATTTAAAGTGGCAAGGAATAAGAAGAGGACTATAACAACTATACCGCGTGAAATAAATGAAGATACAGTGCTTGCTATTTTGTCAAGAATTTTAAGTTTATATAACTCACAACTTGCTTTTCCGTATTCTTTGGCTCTTTCAATTAAAGGCTCCAGAAAGTTTATTTTGTCTTCCATAAATCTTATTTTATTTTAAAGGGTGTTTCTATTTGCATCTTAATTCATTGCACGTTTCATGTCTTTTTTTAATTCGTCTACTTTGTGTTCGCCTTTTTCATAAAGGTTACCGGCTTCTTCTTTTGCTGCTTCAAGTTTTTCAGCAAGACTATTCAATAACTCATCAAATTTATCTTTTAGGTCATCTGCTGTATCTGAACCTTTTCTTGAAATTTTCTTTCTTGTTTCTGACCCTTTGTCCGGTGCAAATAAAACACCTAATAATGCGCCTGCGGCTACGCCTGCCAATACACCTATTAATACTTTTCCTGTGCTCATGATTTCTGGTTTTAAATGTTTATGAAAATTATTTTTTGAACTAATTACAATACAAAGGTGGGTTGTTTGTATGCGGGATGTGTTACACAACTTTTTGATTAAGTTACATCATTCACACTTTTTGATAGAGTGAGGGCTAAAATCAATTATTTCCTTCTTTGGTTACAGGAAACTGCGAAACAGTATGTTTAAAGCGTGGACAATTTATGAAGTCACATTGAAACAAATCTCTCAGTAATCAATCATTTTTAAATCACGCAGTATTTTTTTTTCAGCTTTCAAAATAGAGAATCTATAACCTATATATACCAGGAATTTACCGTAACTATAATCAAAGGTTGAAGGAGATTTTCCGCTCAATAAAACATAGTCTGTTATTACCATTGACCCAATAAAATATCTTTCATTATCATAGCGTAATGCTAGTCGCATATGTAGTTTTCCGGCTCCACCAACTAGTTTCTGGTAAGAAGAGTTGTTTTCTCTTATATAGCCCATTTGTTCTCCACCAAAGCCTTGAACCAGAGATGCTGTAGCGTAATATTTTTTTAAAAATACAAGTGTGTAGATATATCCGAGATTCAATCCAAAGTTGTGAGTATGTGCGCTGCGTATATAAGACAACGAATCGAAACTACCTCTGAAAGGAGGAGAAATAAGTGCCTCATTGGCTGTAGCATCAAAATAAGAGTAATAAATACCCAGCAAAAGTGAGCCTGCGCTTTTTTTCTGTTGCTCGGCAAAAGCAAATGAACTTTTGTAGGAGAATTTTTTGTTATTTACGATGTAATTACTGCTGACTCCCATGTGTAAGGCATATACATCTGAACGTACAGCGTATGGCTTAACACTTGAGTAGCTGTTAAAATCTTTTGAATTTTTTATATAAAAACCACTGTAATATTGTACAAACATATCTGTAGTGAGTTTTCTGCTATACAGATTTAGCTGATAATCTTGATAATTAGTTTTCCCTTTATTGTTGGGGTCGCCATTGTAAACTTTAACACCGCTATGGAGAATAAATGTGGCCCATCTCGAATTTATACTTAATCCAAGATTGTATTGTAAATTAGGAGAAAAAGTTAGTTTGTTTCCACTCTTTAAATCATTTAAACTGAATTTTAAAAAGCGTGTGGAAACAGGTAAGGCAATTACTAATTTTTTGTGATAAGATTTAATATACGCAGTATCATAGTTTACAACCCGTTCTTTAGTTATTTCAAAAGCCGCACTCCGATGTGGCCACATCCATTTTTGCCAAAGGGTTTTGTGTGGAATGTCCCAGATAGTTTTAATTGAAGGTTTTTTTTTTACCGGACGGGAAATTTGCGCATTACTCTTTAATGATAAAAAGGTGAGCGACAAAAAATATATAAACAGAAGAATTTTTGTTTTCATTCTTCAAAATTGAGGATTGTTTTATTATGGGATTTCGTTTGACCGTCATCGCATTTTATTAATCAATTAGCTTATACCACAACCAAAGTGTTTTTATGGTTATTGTTTTGTTCTCTTTTCCAAAACTGCGTTAAAACTATTTATACCTTTTGAATTATAGTTCAATTTTTTTGATGAGGTTATATTCAGAGGTGTTAACACAATTGGAAAAGGTCTGTTAAGGTATTAGTCTTTTGGAGATAAATTTGTTATCTACCTTTGATTACTCTTAATATTACTGCAATAACGGCAATAACAAGAAGAACGTGGATAATACCTCCAACATTGTATCCTATGAATCCGATGGCCCAAAATATAATTAATATTACCGCTATGGTATAAAGAAGATTTCCCATTTTTATTTTAATAATTGGTTAATAATTTATTGGTTAAGTTCCATTTAGTATTTCGGATTTGTCGAAATTTTAAATGTTTTTTTTATTGATTATTTGTGATGCTTGCCTTTTGCTTTTCCCGGGTTTGTACTATTTGGATGATGCGGGTTATTGGGGTTCTTGTACCATCCTTTATGTTTTCCATTGTCTTTTTCGTAAACAACAAAACATGATGTTATGTTTATCACAAAAAGTAAGCTTAGAGTTATTATTAAAAATGTCTTAAATGTTTTCATATTTAATATTGTGTTTTTTCATTAACTTTCATTGTGGAAACAATTGTTTCGAGATCCATAATTTTGTTTTTTCTTTCTATGTGATCTCTTTCAATTGGTTGGTGTTCCTCCCAACGCAAAAGTTGTAGTGCATTTTGATATTGTATCAGGCTGTCTTTTGGCTGATTTAACTCTAACAATATTTCAGCCTGCGTGCAAAGTAAACTTGTTAGCAGCTTCGCCTGCTCAAGATCGAGGAGGCTTTTTGTTAAAATATCGTTAAGAGTTTTTTCAGTCAGATAGTATGAATTAATATTAAAGGTGTCTTGTATAGTACTTTGAATAATAGACAAAACTTTTTTCAATTTGTTCTCCGCAGAAAGCCCAAGTATTTGTCCAAATGCATTTGTTGATTTATCAACAAGCATCAAAATTAAATCGGTGTTTTTCATCTTCAGAACGTTATTTGTATTGTTTATAACAAATAGTTAAAAGTGTACCGCTAAACCAAAAGTAGATACCCCACTAGATAGGTCAAGAAACAATCCTAATTTTTGAGTCATATGGTATTCAGCTCCTACGTGTACATTTAGATATAAAGGACTTGAACTTTTGTATACATGTTGATCTCCATAATATCCATTTTCCCAAACAGCTTTTCTGAATACAAAACCAAGAGAGCCTGATGCATAAAAATCCCATTTTGAGTTGGCATGAAATAACTGATCAAAATAGTATGTTCCTTTAACTCCAACAGGTATTACAGTTTCGCGGTAAGAATATTGACGGTATGAAGGATCATATTGCGGTTTGTCTGGATTACCCCAATAATAATATCTTGTATATGAATAGATCCCGATAAATGGCGCAAGGGTGAAGTTTTTAGCCACATCAAATTCATAATTTAGCATTCCTACTGGTGTTGTACCTCCTACGTGTCCATAATAGCCAATGCCTACGCCAAGGTTTAATGTTTTTCCATATTTTTCAGCGGCAGGTTGGTCCTGAGCACTACTTTTCATAGTCAATGCTGTTATTAATAATAATGGGAGAAAGATAAATTTTTTCATGATTGATTGTTTTAGTTCTCTTATTAAGTAATAGAGAAGTGGTTTAATTATTTAATAAATTGAAATTAGTTTGCACGTTGTTGGATTGCTTAATTATAACGAAGCAATTAATTTTTGTATTTCTTCTTTTGTTTTACCAAGTTTAACCTGAAGTCTGCCTAACATTTCATCTTGCTTGCCTTCTACTAATAACACATCACTATCTGTAAGTATTGCGAATTTTTGTTTTAATTTTCCTTTTGTTTCGTTCCAGTTTCCTTTTAATTCGGTTAGATTTTTCATAATTGTAAGATTTAAATGTGAATTAATTTTCACACAACAAAGGTGAGCAAGTAATGACCAGTTTGTGTTACAGAACTTTTGTTATAAGTTACATGATTCACACATTTGGAGTGTGTTTTTAATTAAGATTTAGTGGTAAATTGTTCGTGAAAGACTTAATTTAATGGGGGGGGGAGGATTTTGAAAGGCTTTCGGACATAACCATCAGTAGTTTTAACAAATCGCAATAAGTGAACAATTTGAAGCAGGTTTGTGATTATTATCCTTTTAAAGTTTTTAGAAATTTGAATTGTTTTTTTATATACTTAAGATGTAAATATCTAAAAAGGGTAGCCAATCGCTACATTTAAGATCAGGTTTTCGCTTCTCCAGGAAGGGTTTCCGAAGTTTATTTGATCAACTACCCACCTTTGATTTTCTTCTAGCCATGGTTTTCTTAAAGGGGTGGCAAGATCAAATCTTAAAATAAAGAAAGAAAGGTCGATCCTAAGTCCTATTCCTGCACCCACAGCAAATTCGTTATAGAAACGTGAACTTGAAAATGGTAGCGAAGCATTTGCCGGATTTGATTTTAATAGCCAGATATTCCCAGCATCAGCAAATAAAGCACCTTTGAAAAAGCGAACGATATTAAAACGGAATTCTGCATTCGCTTCTAGTTTTACATCTCCTCCCAGCTGTAAAAAACCATTTAAATATGCATTTTGCTGATGAGTTCCGGGGCCCACCGAATTAATATGAAATGCCCTTATACTGTTTGGGCCTCCACCGCAAATGTAAAGTTTGAACCTTTTTTCATTTTTAATCTTGCATTTACAACCGGGAGTGTCATAGGTCCACTTACTTCTATCTTACTGTCAATGATCATTTTGCCATAAAATTCTTTATTGTCTTTAGCAGTTGTATTGAAAAGTAAAAAATCCTTAGTATTTACATTTAAGGCAAAAACGAAGTCTTTAAAATTTTTCATTTTAACTTCTCCGTCAATTATAGCCTCATGTTGGTCCTCATCTAAAATTGTAAACGAATTAAAATAAATTCCATCTTTTTTCAATTGAATTGTTTCATGTTTCAGTTGTAATGTGTTGTTTAATGCTGCCGGTTTAATAAAGGTATTGTTGAATGTTAATGCGCCTGTTACCTCCGGTGAAGCAGATGAACCTTCTATCAAAAAATTACCTGTAATGTTACCTGAGGCTTCCTTAATTTTCCCCATTGAAAAGGCCTCAACAGTTTTCATTGAAAGAGATTGGATCTCTGCTTTTATATTAATTGAATTGCTGCCTCCTTTTGGAATAAAATATCCATTTGCTGTCAGATTATTTTCAGTGCCGGATAACTTGAAATCAATATTAAATTTCTCAGCTGTTGGGTTCTCTGCTTTGATAGATATATTTCCAATAGGTACTTCACGAACAAATAAGTTGTTTATTTGCGCATCTGCAATTATGCCATAGCTCTTATTAACTCTTTTAAGCAATACATTTCCATCAACATTTCCTTTAACCAGATTGCTGTCTTTTTCAATAATTCTGGAAATATTGTCTAGTTTAAAATTCTTGATTTCTATATTAAGGTCATCATTAAATTTGTCGTGTACAGAAGCAACATTTATTTGACTTTCATTTTTATTAATGAAAAGGTGATGGATCAAAAATCCTTGTTTTCCGAATTCAATATAATTATCCAATGCAATGTTCCATTGATTGTTCATTAGGTAGAAGTCATTAGGATCGAGAGTGAGTTTATAGTTAGCTCCATTTTTTACAATTTGCGAACGGATCAAAAGTTTTTTGTTTTGGCTTGAATCAATTGAAGATACGTTGGCAAATATTTTTTTATCCGCGAGTTTTCCATCCACAACTAAATTATCTAATTTGATTTGTGAGTTTAAAATATTTCTACAATAGATTTTATAATTCAGTTCATTTATGTCTGAATTCACATCAATAGTGAGGTCTCTGATTTCAGTAGTTCCATAAACAATTTTCCTCATTGCTGCCGTTAATTTCAATTCGTTTTTCCGGCTGTCAAAACTCCCTTCAATTAATCCGGGCTCAAATTCTTTTAATTCAGGTAAAAAGACTTCCGATAAGATAGGATGATTGTGAAGTTGAATGTCAAAATTAAAATTATGCGCTGTGGTTTCTTTTTTCAGGTTGACAGAATCTGAAAAAGGGAAATAATTGTTAATGAATTGTATAAGCACTTTTGGAAGGGCATCAGGCGAAAGCGTTCCCGTGTAATTTAAGCCAATAAGCGCACTGCTGAGCTTTAAGTCACTTTTGTTGGGTTCGTTTATCGAGGCTACTAAAAACGAGTCCAGGACATGTTTTTTACCCTCGTGAACAATAATAATATTGTTGATCCTGGCATTTCCATTTAATTTAGCAGCCGATCCACCTTTCAGGTTTGATTCTGCTGTCAGGCCTATGCGCAGATCTTCTTTTGTAATATTAAGTTTCTGGAGGTTGGCCCCTGTAAGGTTCAAATGGAATTTATAGGTTTCCTGGTTCGGACTTAAGTTTACCAGTCCGTCAAAATCAAACGCTGCATTTTCATCATCCAGTTTTATTTTTCCATCGAATTGTTGACCGGTAATATTGCCATCTACCGTGAGGTTATGATAAGTATATTTATTTAAATATATCTCTGATATTTCAACGTTTACTTTTGCTTTTATAGTGTTTTTATCTAAGTTTTGTCCATTAGTTTCAGCAGTTAATGATACAGGGCCAAACATCTCTTTGTTTTTTAACAAACTACCAAGATCAAAATTTGTAATATTTACTTTGCTTTTAAAGTTCTCATTTTTATCAATGGTTGCAAAAAGATTTGCAGATCCAAAGCTGCTACTCATGCCCACTGTTGATTCAAAGGTTTTAAGTTTGCCTTTAAAAGCAATCTGCATACTTATGTTTTCCGGAAGTTCAATGCTTTTTGGAACTGAAGGCCCGGCCATCATTAAAATGTCTTTCTTGCCGGTATATATTTTAAGATTTGGAAAATTAAAATACGCAGCGTTAGCATCCGGTAAACCTGCAATGATAAAATCGGTTTTTAAAATTGTGGTACCCCCCGTTTGAATTACTACATTTTTCCCTTTTAGGTTATTTACAGGTCCGGTAATAAGTCCTGAAACATTTGTAGTATTCATGCCACTTTTAAAAAATGCTTGTTTGATCAGCTGTGGACTGAAATACAAAATATCAGAATTTTGTATGCTCACTTTTTTCAGGTCAGCATTCACGATCATGAATTGTATTGAATCCTTTAATGAGCTTAACGAAGAATATTGTAAACTGAGATCAGCATTTATGGAAGAGTTTCCGGTTTTAATTTTAAGTTTTTTTGCTGTTATGGAATGTTGATCCATACTAAAATCAGTTTCAAATTTTGTTATTTTAAAATTATTTTTTTTGTCCTCAGCTGTGAGTTTTTTTATTGACGCTTCTGTTTTGTCTGCAGAATATTTTAAATTTTCAGCAACCAAAGTGAGATGTTTATAATCCAGATGGGCGGCATCAAATGATTTTTGTATCTCTGGTTTGTTTACAACCTTATAAGCAAATGAGTTACCTTCAAGATCAATTTTTTTTACTGAAACTTTCCAGTCACTTGGTTCCTTTAATGTGTCAGGTGATGTAACTGGATTTTTGGATGCTTCTATATCCTGTTGATTGAATGCAATTTCACTTTTAGATAAAGCGATCTTCTCTAAGCTTACTTTTTGCTTCTCCAAATCAAGTGATACACTTTTTAGTTTAAATGTATTAATAAATGTAATAAGGGATTGCTTGCTAACAGAATCCCCGTAAGTAAAATTGGTATTGTTTATCTCAATCTTATTTGCGGTTATTGTTGGCAAAATACTTTCTGTTTTTTTTTCTTCTTTAGTTTCCGATTTTTTTATCAGAACATTTGTTGTTAAGCTTTCAACTAACAATTCATCAATACTATAAATTGATTGTGCCAGATCGATCTTGTCCATTTTTAAATTTAAATGTTTTAGATCAATTGCGGCATTCATGCCTCCATAAGCATCATCATAATGTAATCGTATGTTTTTCAGGTTTACGTTATCAAGCCCGAATGCCCAAGTTGATTTTTTTTCGGGTTCCACTTTTTCCACCTTGGTAGTATCACTAAAGGCGGTAATAAGGAAACTGTAGTTGAACAATGTATCGGTTTCGATCCGGTTTACATTGAGATTTACTTCTTCCAATGCTAAAGAACTTATATTTATCTTCTTATTGATCAGATCTTTAAATGCGATGTTTACTTTAAGTTCTCCAACATATAATAAAGTGTCTTTTTTAATATCTTCGAGATATAGTCCTTCAATAACTACTGATTTTGGGAAAGAGATGTTTATTTTTTTTAATTCGACTCTGGTATGAGTTTTATCGCTTATGAAAGAAGTGGCAGCATTAACGATTTTTGTTTGAATAGCAGGAATTTGGATGAGCACAGCAACGAGGATGAATAAAAGCACCACGCTTATCACCACCCACAAAATCAATTTGAAGATTTTTTTTAAAACTGAAATAGCTTTACTCATTTTATAGAAAATGAATGTCTTGATTATTTATCAGGACATTCATTGAAAATTTTAATTTACCACTGATTTACAATTCGTCAGTTGTTCTGTTTTTTTTATCTATTTAAGTAAATGGTCCCTTTAAAAACACGAGTTCCATTACCTAAGTCAAGAATATAGAAATATGTTCCAACCGGCAATTCATCTCCTCCAACTCTTAATCCCATTTTTGTTCTACCGTCCCAGGTATTCTGGTATCGAACCGTTTCATATATTTTATTCCCCCAACGATTAAAGATAACAAATGTATTGTTCGGATAATGATCTATTCCTCTAATAACAAAAAAATCATTTATATAATCTCCGTTGGGGGAAAATCCCTCCGGAATAAAAAAATCCCACTCAGTAACAATGGTTTTTTTATCAGGTTGATGGAATCCCTGGGTGAAAAAATTATTCGATGAGGAATAGGTTTCTATCGTCACTTCGCCAATTGTCCATGCCATGGAACCTCCCGGTGCTGAGACATAAGTACCTGCCGAACCGATCACATCCATTGCGATGGATTGAGCATACAAACCATTCAGGCCCTTCCAGCCAAATGGCATCAGAAAGAGAAATAGGGTTGCAACTATACTGATTTTAGTTCTCATTGATGTTGAATTTATTCGCAATTAAATTTTTCAATTTTCTATAATACTAAATTCCTATAAAAATTTTTGCCATGTTCAGGATCACAAAATAAATGCCTATTGAAATTATTTTATTCTCATGATCACAAGGTTTGCGGAAACCGAGTTCGTGCCTCCGGCAATAGGTGTAATAGTTAAAGCCGCTGCATTTCCTAATGGGTTACGCACACTTAGGGTTGAATTTACAATGGTTGTTTTTATAATTGACATCCCAACAATTTGTGTAGTGACACTTGCACGCCCAACCATTGTTCTTGGTATTTGAACTCCATTAAGTGCTAGTACCAATTGTCCTGCTTCCGATACGCTTACTTGAAAAAACACCTGATAAGTGCCTATGTCGGGCAAGTTGAATTCGGAATCAGTAGTACTAGTTATCACACCATCTGATTCTCCATCCTGAGGGAAAAGTACGGCAGCACCAACTGCAATAGTAGCACCATTATCGCCAGGCATTAAAGCGAAAAATTCAGCATAACTATTAATCATACTACCTGTTGCGCCAGTGCTACCCGTTGATCCTGTGGAACCTGTACTTCCTGTTGATCCTGTTGTACCTGTTGATCCGGTTGAACCTGTGTTACCTGTTGATCCCGTGGAACCAGTGTTTCCTGTTGATCCTGTTGACCCCGTGTTACCTGTTGAACCAGTTGATCCTGTATTTCCAGTTGATCCTGTTGAACCTGTTGAACCTGTTGAACCTGTGTTACCTGTTGAACCCGTTGTACCTGTGTTACCTGTTGATCCCGTTGAACCTGTATTTCCAGTTGATCCTGTAGAACCTGTGTTACCTGTAGATCCTGTAGAACCCGTGTTACC
The DNA here is from genome assembly GCA_030654175.1 of Bacteroidia bacterium. GTDB lineage: Bacteria > Bacteroidota > Bacteroidia > 2-12-FULL-35-15 > 2-12-FULL-35-15 > 2-12-FULL-35-15. The sequence continues at coordinate 174,866 of JAURXZ010000030.1, read as the reverse complement.
AGTTGATCCCGTAGAACCCGTCTTACCAGTTGATCCTGTTGAACCAGTGCTTCCTGTTGATCCTGTTGAACCCGTGTTACCTGTAGAACCCGTTGAACCTGTATTTCCAGTTGATCCTGTAGAACCTTTGTTACCTGTAGAGCCCGTTGAACCTGTGTTACCTGTAGAACCAGTAGGACCTGTGTTTCCTGTTGATCCTGTAGAACCGGTGTTACCTGTAGAGCCAGTTGAACCTGTGTTTCCAGTTGATCCTGTAGAACCGGTGTTACCTGTAGAACCTGTTGAACCTGTATTTCCAGTTGATCCGGTAGAACCTGTTTTACCTGTAGATCCTGTAGAACCCGTGTTACCTGTAGATCCCGTTGAACCTGTATTTCCAGTTGACCCTGTAGAGCCTGTGTTACCTGTAGAACCCGTTGAACCTGTGTTACCTGTAGATCCTGTAGAACCCGTGTTACCTGTTGAACCTGTAGATCCGGTAGAACCTGTAGAACCTGTTGAACCTGTGTTACCTGTTGATCCGGTAGAACCAGTGTTTCCTGTAGAACCCGTTGAACCTGTGCTACCTGTGCGACCTGTTGAGCCAGTTGAACCTGTATTTCCTGTAGAGCCTATGCTTCCTGTTGATCCAGTTGACCCTGTGTTGCCAGTTGAACCCGTGTTACCTGTTGATCCGGTCGAACCAGTCTTGCCTGTAGAACCTGTTGTGCCAGTTGAACCTGTGTTTCCTGTTGAGCCTGTGCCCCCTGTTGAGCCAGTACTTCCAACTGATCCGGTTGAACCAGTTGATCCCGTGTTTCCTGTCGAACCTGTTGAGCCCGTCTTACCTGTAGAACCTGTATTTCCTAATGTTCCAGTACTTCCAGTTGATCCTGTTGAACCCGTGTTTCCAGTTGAACCCATGTTGCCTGTGGAGCCTGTTGTACCTGTTGATCCTATATTTCCTGTTGATCCGGTTGAACCAGTGTTTCCTGCAGAACCCATTGCCCCCGTGTTTCCTGTTGAACCTGTAGTTCCTGCTATTCCATCAATTCCTTGTGTTCCTGTGGCTCCTGTCGAGCCTGTTGTACCAGCAGTTCCTTGTGTACCAGTTGAACCGAAAGAACCTGTTGCTCCGGCAATTCCCTGTATCCCCGTTGAGCCAATAGCCCCTGTTACTCCTACAGTTCCTTGTGACCCAGTAGCCCCAATAGAACCTGTTACGCCAGCAATTCCCTGCACCCCTGTTGAACCAACAGAGCCTGTTACTCCTGCATTTCCTTGAGCGCCCGTTATACCCGTAGTTCCTGGTGCTCCATTTGGACAAAACAAAGCATAAGGAACACTCAACAATTCCGAAGTCCCCATTGCTACGTATCCTGCTCCGAAATCTGCTTCAATCTCCATCCACTTTGATCCCGATCCCCATGCAATGGATGGAAAGTTCCCACTCACAATTGTTCCATTTCCTATTTGAAGATTTACCAAACCAAATAGGTTAGTTGTAACAGCATGTGTTTCCTGGTATACGACAGGGCCTGTTTCTGCACCATCATGAATAGTAGCTCTGATAGTTATTGCCGCATTTGCCATTGGGTTTCCTTCGTCATTACGAACAATTGACTGGTATTTGAATGCCTGAGGAGGTTGGGCGAATGACACCTGGATTATTCCAAATATCACTGCTATTAATATTATTGTGATTAAACGGAATCGGTTTGGTGTTTTCATAAGTGTTGATTTTCTATTATTTATTGGCCTTTATCCCTTCGAATAAGAAAAAAAATCTTTTTAGTTGAAATTGTTTTCGAATAAATGTTTAAGCCACAAAGGTGCGTACCGAAGTGTATTTGGGTGTTACATTACTTTTTTGATTTGTTACATGATTCACACATTCTTTCTTTCTTTCTTTCTTTCTTTCTTTCTTTCTTTCGATACCGATTTATATATAAAAAAAAGAGCGCTGCTTATTAAGCAACGCCCTTTTTTTTGTCTTCAATTATTTACTATTATAGAAACTATTTTCTGTTTCGGTTTAATTATTGTGCAGATAATGGTGCATCAAGTTTAATCGTTTTTCTTATAATGATAAATTCAGTACGTCTGTCTTTTTGAAACTCTTCATCAGAACAGGTTGAAACAACTTCACCTTCACATGCACAACCACTTGTTAGTTTTTCTTCTCCATAACCTTTACCGTGAATACGTTCCGGGTTATTGATTCTTTTTTTAACATACCAAGCCGGTACTTTTGCTCTTTTGTCAGATAATATCTGGTTGTATTCTTTAGTTGCTCTACAATCAGTATGGGATCCTAATTCAACAATCATATCAGGATATTCATTCATTATCTTTACAATTTTATCTAATTCAATTACTGCATCCGGACGAAGATCATATTTGTCTAGGTCAAAATAAATAGAATTAAGTGCTAATATTTTTCCAAGATCTGCACCAACCTGAATTTTTTCTTCAATTTTTTTAGCAATAACTTCTTCTTTTTTAAGAAGAATCACATCCGCTTTTACTACAAATTCTTTAGCAAAAGTATTTGCAGTTGTACTGCCTTCTTCAAAATTTTCTTTGTTACCCGTTAATTTGAAATTCTTATCTGTTTCCGCTAAAAATGAATAAGCACCATCTGCTTTGGTGGTCAACGTATCAATTACGTTTCCTTTATCATCAAATAGTGTTACAAATGTATTAGGGATCGGGCTTTCGTTTTTCTCTTTTGCAAGACCTTCAATTTTTTTACCGATATCTAATTTCAAATAATCAACAGAATAAATATCATCATCTCCACTTCCACCAGTTCTGTTCGAAGAAAAATATCCTGTACTCAATTGATCATTTGATATCGCAGAAAAATCATCAAATTGCGTATTCAAAGGAGCACCTGCATTACGAACACTTCCAAATTTAGAACCATTGGTGGCACAAATAAAGATATCTAAACCGCCTAAACCGAAACGTCCGTTAGATGAGAAAAACAAAACACCATTTTTTTCTTCATAAAAAGGAAATAATTCATCTCCTTCGGTATTTATTTTATCGCCAAGATTCTCAGCTTTTCCCCATACACCTTTATCGTCTTTCGAAATTCTATAGATATCAGCTCCACCAAATCCTCCCGGCATATCACTTGTGAAATACATAGTGTTACCATTTGCTGTCAAGCTAGGATGACCAACTGAGTAGTCTTTGCTGTTAAGAATAAAAAACTCAGGATCAGACCACTTTCCATCTTTGAAATTGCTAAAACATATTTGAACCGGAACAACGCGATCTCTTCTTTTAAGGTCATAATTGTTTCTGGTGAAAGCCATAAAAGCACCTTCTTTAGCGAAACTTGCCGGACCATCGTGCATTTTTCCATCCAAATTTTTATCGAAAATTTCAGCAGTTTTCATTTGTCCATTTTCCACTTCGGAAACGTACATATTCAAAAAAGGCTTACCATTCCAATTGTATTTTTTTGCATTTAATTTTGGGTTAGCTCCACTTGATGCAAAAACAATTTTATTGTTATAGTAGCTGGTTCCAAAATCCTGAGCATCTGAATTTACATCCAGATGAACTACTTTGTATTTGCCGTCATCTGTTGATAATTTGGATAACGAACCCTTATTAGCAACATAGTCTTTTGCACGCAAATCACCTGGTTTAGCTTCATTAAACTTATCCATCCATTTATTAGCCTCATCATATTTGCTATTGGTTTTTAAGATCATAGCATAATTATAATAATCTTCAGGTATAACGCCTTCCGATCTGGCTACTAATGTTGCATAAGCGGCTTCTGCTTCAACATTTTGATTCATGTTGGCGTAACTTTCAGCCAAATGACGTTGTCCTTCAGGTGTCAGGTTTTTAGCTTTATTGTAAGATTCAATTGCTTTATCAAAAGTGTAACTAAAAGCGTATTTATCTCCTCTTTTTTCTTTGCTTGATTTTTTTTGTGCTGTGGCGGTAAAGCCCATCCCGATTAGTACAATTAAGGGAATATATATTTTTTTCATAGTTTTAGGTTTTTAAATTTTTGTAAGAATTTTAGAAGTTTCTTGGTGAATGGATCTGTTTTTTATCAAAGATTAAAAAATCATATCTTAATACAATTTCATGACTTCCTTTGTTATACTTAGATGTTTGTAAACCATAAGACCAATCGAAAGAATAACCAACATGAAATTGATCAGTAATGTCGAATCCTACTAAGGCTCCAACAGCATCACCTGAGCGATACATTGCACCTACCAATAATTTTTTCATAATTACAAATGATGCTGTAACATCTGCCTGAATTGGTGCGGCTGGAGTTACTTTAACTAAAGTTGTTGGCTTGAAATCAAGGTTGTCAGTTAATTTAATCAATGTACCTGCGATAAGAAAGAAGTGTCTTTGTTCTTTCCCTTTTAATGTTGTTCCTGCATCTGTTGTTACCACAGAATAATTATTCTGTAATAAATTAGGAGCCGAAACACCTGCATAAAAACGCTCTCTGGAATAATAAGCTCCAAAACCGAAATTAGGAGTAGCATGATTTTGGATGTTGTTTTGAAACACAGGATCACTTTGTTGATCTAATTCAAGTGTGCTCAAATTAGCTTGCCAAATATTCGCACCAGCACTTAAACCAAGTGCTAACTTCGATTTTGGTGTTAATCTCATGATGTATGCAAAATCTGCCATTACTGAGGTATTATTATTAGGTCCTATTTTATCATTTAAGACTGATAAGCCTAATCCAATATGCTCGTTTTTTAATGGAGCATGCAATGTTAATGTTTGAGTTAATGGAGCTCCTTTAAAGTCAACCCATTGTGATCTGTGCAACGCTGTTACCGTTAAAGCATCTCTGCTCCCGGCATAGCCGGGATTAACAGATAATGTATTATACATGTAATGAGTGTACATTGGAGCTTGCTGTGCTTGGATGGTAAAACTCCCTGAAGTTAAAACCAATCCTATTGCTATTTTTTTAAGTGTTTTCATTTTATTTATATTTTAATTTCCTGATTTAATTTTTTGATTAATTTTCTGCAATTATTGTTTTATCTGTTAAGATAAATTGTTCCTTTAAAAACATCTGATCCATCTTTTAAATCAAGTACATAGAAATAAGTACCTATTGGCAATTCATCGCCTCCAACTCTTAATCCTAATGTTGTTTTACCATCCCATGTGTTTTTGTAAGAACTTGTTTCGTACACTTTATTTCCCCAACGATTGAAGATCACAAAGGTGTTTTCCGGGAAGTTTAAAATTCCTCTGATCACAAATACATCATTTATTCCATCACCATTTGGAGAGAAGCCTTCTGGTATAAAGAAATCTGTTGGAATTGGTTCAATAGACGAATTATTATTAGCCATGTTTAAATCTGTTTCAGTTCCGTATATTATTGCAGTGTTAACATAATTTCCTTCTGCATTAACTGTAACAGTTATCATTAATGTTTCTGATGCACCATTATTCAGTGAGTCTATTGTCCAAACCCCTGTGGAAGGATCATAAGTTCCTGCTGTTAATGTTGATGAAACATATGTATATCCATTTTGTAATATATCATTAACCTCTACTCCGGTTCCATTATCAGTACCATTATTTGTTGCAACAATTGTAAATACAATTGTTCTTCCAATAAACGGACTCATGTTGCTTGCTGTTTTAACAACACTTAGATCAGTGAAGCAAACGTTTACAGCAACTACAGTTGATGAGGTATCCGAACAACCATCTTTGGTAACAGTTAATATATAAGTTCCACTGTTTGCAACAGTTGCTGAAGTGATCACTGAATCCTGAGTGGAAGAGTTGTAACCATTCGGACCTGACCAGCTATATGTTGCTCCTGTCAATGTTTGTGCTGTAATGCTTAATGAAGAACCTTCACAAATTGGAGAGTTACTACTTGCAACTGCAACTGGTATAGGATTCACGGTCAAAGTAACATTCATTGACATTGCATTTGGTAAACATGTTCCTGTAACTACTACGTTATAGTTTGATGCAGAGTCAGATACGTTTGCACCATTAATAACTAATGTAGAAGAATCTGCGCCTGAAATATTGCCGATGTTTGCTAAGTTGATAATTCCTTTTCTCCATTGGTAAGTAAGACCTGTACCTGTTGCAGCAACTGTGAATGTCACTGTATCTCCGGCACATACTGTTGTGTCAGTTGGTTGTAAAGTAATTACCGGTGCTGTATTAACATTTAACGAAACACTTAATGATGTTACACCTGGTAAACAAGCTCCTGTTATAACAACATTATAGTCAGAAGCGATATCTGCAATACTTGCAGGATCAATTGTAAGAGTATCATTGGTTGCTCCAAAAATGTCTGTTAATCCTTTTCTCCATTGGTAAGTAAGAGCAGTTCCTGTTGCAACAACAACAAAACCTGTAGAATCTCCTTCGCAAACTGTCTGAGTAGAGGGTTGCATTATTATAACAGGTGAAGGGTTAACATCTAATTTAACATTTAATGAAATGTCGTTAGGTGAGCATGTTCCCGATACAACAACATTATAGTTATATGCAGTATCTAATAAACTTACATTGCTAATAACAAGTGTAGTAGAATCTGATCCTATAATATTTCCAATATCACTTAAGTTTATATTTCCTTTTCTCCATTGGTAGGTAAGACCTGATCCTGTTGCTACAACTGAAAATGTTGCGGTACTTCCTGCACATGGTACTTGATCAGTAGGTTCCATTATAATAACAGGTGATGTGTTTACTGTTAATGAAACAAATGATGAAGTATCAGTCGGCATAAGGTCCCCAGTTACAATAACATTGTAGAATGAAGATGTATCAGAAAAACTTGTCGGGAAAATATAAAGTGTTGCAGAATCTGCACCTGAAATATTTGCTCCGTTTACCAATGGTGTATTTCCGTCCATCCATTGATAAGTAAGATTTGTTCCTGTTGCAGTAACTGAAAAACTTGCAGTGTCGCCAAAACAAACCGTATCATTGATTGGATCTGTAACAACTACTGGAGAAGAACCACAACCCGGAGGCATTATAGCAGTTAAATCTTGTGCTCTAATAGCGCCAACCTTTGTAAATGCTCTTCCATCTAAATCAACATTTGTATACCTCATGTTGATAGCTCCAGCCTCAGTAATAATATTTCCCCGGAAAGTAACATTATCGTTTAAAAGTACATCACCTGCTGCGATCATCCAAAAAACATTTTGCGACTGTGCTCCATTTATTAATTTAATTGCTGAACCTGCGTATGTGTCAAGACCTCCTACCATAATTTTGATAACAAATACTGCATTTGGATTACCTAATGCGTTTAGAATAAGTGTATCTGTTATAAAACCTGCTGCACCCATGCTGTAAACATGAGGGGTAAGAACGAGGTTATGTCCTAATAATGTTGGTTCTGTTAAAGTGATATCTACTGGTAAAGCATATATCTCATTGTAGAGACTTGTCAAATGAACTGCTGCTGTATCTGTAGCAGCATCAGGAAAAATATTGTGAAGTGTACCTGTTACCATAGCTGGAGTCCAACCTGTAATTGCACCTATATTATTGTTTCCAACATCACCTATTGAAGTGGCAAATGGTGCAGTGTTTTCAATAAGCCCATTAGCTGAAAATATTGTCCAACAAGCTAATGAAGCTAAATTTGGTTTTAACGGACCGGGAAGTGCCGGGCTACCGCAACCGATGGGTGTATATATTTTTGACTCATAAATGGTTATTGCACCAACAATAGCAAGCGCTCTTCCTTCAAGAGTATCATTCACTGCTAAGTTCGGTTGTCGATCCTAATTCTTCCATTTCCTTCAAAATTGGCTCAAGGCTATATATACCCATTATGGAAACAGTAGACTTCATTGTGTGCGCTACCCTCTTTATTATAGCATGGTTTGCTTTTGTTACCGCCTCGTTAATAGAAATTAGTTCCTCTGGAATTTGTTCGAGAAAAGCATCCATTATTCCCAATATTAGATTTTTTTTTCCGCCCATCATCTCAGAAAGGTAGCTGAAGTCGCATATGTTTTTTATGTCCATTTCAGATTCGTTGTTGTCCATTTTATTTAGAATTAAGCGTTAAATCATAAATTTTTTCAAAAAGCATTTTAGCATTTATCGGTTTCGAAATATAATCGTTCATCCCTAGGCTTAAACATCTTTCTTTTTCACCAGCCATTGCATGGGCGGTCATTGCAATAATTGGAATATTGTTTTTTATCACAGTCCGAATAATTGTCGCAGCTTCATACCCATTCATAACTGGCATTTCCATATCCATCAGAATAATATCAAAATTGTTTTCTTTAAGTTTTTCAATACATACACTACCGTTTTCTGCGACCTGTACTTTCAATCTGTATTCTGAGAACAGACTCAAAATCAATTTAACATTCAACTGGTTGTCTTCAACCAAGAGGATGTTTAATTGAATCAGGTCTTCCATGTTGTATTTTTTTTCTGTGATCTCCGGTTCTTGAGGTGCATCCTCTGATTTTTTGTATGAAATGTAAAATGAAAAGGTAGAGCCCACCTTAAGCTCACTTTTAACGGATAATTTGCCACCTTGAAGTTCAACTAACTGTTTTGCAATACTTAAGCCAAGCCCCGTACCACCGTATTTTCTTGTTGTATGCGATTCAGCTTGGCGGAACCGCTCGAATATATGATCAAGTTTATTCTCAGGTATTCCAATTCCTGTGTCTTTCACTGAAAATTCCAACGAAGTATTACTTTTCTCATTTTTTAAAATTTTAACATTTACCTGTACTTTTCCTTGTTGTGTGAACTTAATTGCATTTCCTGTCAGGTTTATTATTATTTGGATAAGTCGGGTGGGATCACCAAGCAAACTTTTCGGAACATTGTCATCACAAAGAAATTCTAGTTCAAGATTTTTTTCTTTTGCCTTTCCCATCAACATTACATTTAGCGACTTGAAAATTTCCCTAACGCTAAAAGCGTGTTCTTCAAAGGTCATCATACCTGCTTCAATTTTGGAAATATCAAGTATATCATTAATAATAGTTAACAGATTTTCTCCTGCTAATTTTATTGTTTTGACATACTCCCTTTCTTTTTCTTCGAGCTTGCTTTTGGATAATATATCTGAAAAGCCAATAATAGCATTCATTGGTGTACGAATTTCATGACTCATATTGGCTAAAAATGCTTCTTTCAATTTGGTGGACTCTTCTGCTTTTTCCTTTGCTTCACTGTAATCTTCAAGAATATTTAGTACAGCTCTATGAGTGTTTTCCATATTAATTTTTTCTTCGCTGTAATCATCCAGTATATTCAACAACGCGCGCTGACTGTCTTCTGAGTGGTATTTTTCCTCAGAATAATCATCTAAAATATTTAACAATGCTTTTTCGGTATTCTGGAGATCAATATTTTCTTCAGAAGCAAGTTCCTCGCCTTTTACCTGAGTTTTTATAATCTCCTCCGGCTTGTTATCTGATTTGATATTTGAAGATGCCTCCATTGGGCTTAAGTTAGACTGTTTGATGAATATTTTTTAAATTTTACTTTTTAATACTTCAATTTCCTTTTTTAATTCTATCATTTTTAATTCTCGTCCAACAGTTAATTTTCTAAATCTTTCCAATTCTTCTATTCTCATCAACTCTTTTTCTCGTCCAGCAATTTCTCTTTCTGCAAGTTGTTTTTGTTCTGTAATATCTCTTGCCACAACCACAGCACCCAATACATTGCCTCTGTCATCTTTATAAACCGATCCGTTGAATAATACATCAGTTAGCTTCCCATCTTTATGACGAAGGGTAAGCGGAGAATCGGCAACTGATCCTTTTGCAAATACTTCCTGGTAAACTTCACGTGCTTTTTGTGGTTCGGTGAAATAATCAAAGAAATCCGAACCAATCAATTTCCCTCGCTCTATACCAGTAATGTTCACTGTTGCTTCATTCATATCTGTGATCTTTCCCGCGGTACTTATTGTAACCAATGGGTCGAGACTGGCTTCGATAAGACTCAATGAATATTTTGAAAGTAATTTTTGGGCTGTAACATCCCTTGCTACAATCACAACTCCCAGTACGTTTCCTCTGTCATCCTTGTAAACGGATCCGTTAAATAATACATCAGTTAGCTTACCTTCCTTATGCCGAAGTGTTAGCGGAGAATCGGCAACTGATCCTTTTGCGAATACTTCCTGATATACTTCACGCGCTTTTTGAGGTTCAGTGAAATAATCAAAGAAGTCGGAACCAATAAGTTTCCCGCGCTCCAGGCCGGTAATGTTTACCAGCGCCTCATTCATATCTGTGATCTTACCTTCGGTGCTGATAGTGACCAATGGGTCAAGACTGGCTTCAATAAGACTGAGTGAATATTGAGAAGCTAATTTTACTGAATAGCTGAATGCTTCAAGTTCTTTATTTGCTATTTCCCGTTTTTCTTTTTCTTTATTTTGAAAATCAAGTTCTATGTCGGCAATTACCAGCTCTGCTGCGCGCTTTTCTTTTTCTCCTGTTTGAAATACCAGTTCTTTGTTGGCAATGAATAATTCTGCTGCCCTTTTTTCTTTCTCATCGTTTTGAAAAGCAAGTTCTTCGTTGGCTATGATCAACTCCGCTGCGCGTTTTTCTTTTACTTCATTTTGAAAAGCAAGTTCTTCATTGGCAATTACTAACTCCGCAGCGCGTTTTTCTTTCTCATCATTTTGAAAAGCTAGTTCTTTGTTGGCGATAGCCAACTCAGCTGCACGTTTTTCTTTCTCATCGTTCTGGAATGCAAGTTCTTTATTTGCTACCACTAATTCTGCGGCTCTTCTTCCTTTCACTTCGTTTTGAAATGCAAGCTCTTTATTTGCAATATCTAATTCGGCAGCGCGTTTTTCTTTCTCATTATTTTGAAAAGCGAGTTCTTTGTTGGCAATGTCTAATTCAGCAGCCCGTTTTTCTTTTTCATCGTTTTGAAATTCAAGTTCTTTGTTGGCAACGACTAATTCAGCTGCACGTTTTTCTTTTTCATCATTTTGGAAGAGAAGTTCTTTATTAGCAATGATCAATTCTTCCGCGCGTTTTTCTTTCTCATCATTTTGGAAGGCAAGTTCCTTGTTTGCTATGCTTAACTCTGCAGCCCGTTTTTCTTTCTCATCATTTTGAAACGCAAGTTCTTTGTTCGCTATTCGCAACTCTATGGCCCATTTTTGTTCGGCAACATCTCTCGCCACAATTACAACTCCCAGTACATTTCCTCTGTCATCTTTATAAACCGATCCATTAAACAATACTTCGGTCAGCTTGCCGTCCTTATGTCGAAGCGTTAATGGAGAATCTGCCACCGATCCTTTTGCGAACACTACCTGATAAACTTCACGAGCCTTTTGAGGTTCAGTAAAATAATCGAAGAAGTCGGTGCCGGTTAATTTTTCACGAGTGATACCTGTGATATTTGCCAATGCCTCATTCATATCCGTGATCTTACCTTCGGTATTGATCGTAACCAATGGATCAAGGCTAGCTTCGATTAAACTACGCGCATATTCAGAAGACTGCTTCTGGGCATCGGAACCATTATTAGTGTTTTTTTTATTCACTACTTTGATTGCTTTTTCTTTTTTTGGAATGGTCATGATATTAAATATTGTGTTTTTCCTGGGAAATAATATTTTGATTTATCATCAAACCAAAATATTTATTTTTGATTTTTTTGTAGTATTAACATATCTGTTGATACAAAGGTGGGAACCAGAATTTTGATAAGTGTTACACAACTTTGCTAATAATTTATATTATTCACACATTTATTTCAGTTAAGTGGAAGGGTAACTATAAAAAAAGAGCGCTCTGATACCGATCAGAGCGCTCTTTTTTTATAGTTTTATTTTTTATTGCTTAACAATAGTATTTCCTGCCATCACAACTGCACCTGTTCTTGCTAATCCTCTTCCATCAAGTGTAGCACCTGTATTAAAAGTAATGGATTGCATTACCATAACGGTTCCTTTAAAAACAGAAGTAGTTCCAAATGTTGCAGAACTGCCTACTTGCCAAAAAATATTGGAAGCTGACGCTCCACCGCTTAGGATAACTTTACGCCCTGATGTTGTTGTAAGTGTAGAGGCGATCTGAATAATAAAGACAGCATTTGGATTTCCTTTTGCATCAAAGGTAAGGTCACCCGAAGATATAGCAAGTGATGATGTTGATTTATAAAGCCCCGGTGTAAGTGTTAATCCGCCAATGTTTCCGGACAATGTTACTATGTCAGTACTTGTTCTTCCGGCTGCATCATTGTATGCCGCAGTTAAATCAAGTTTTGCCTGAGTAGCGATATTGTTATTGATGTGTTGCGTACCAACCAAAATTCCCGGAGGGAATCCGCCTACTGAGGTTCCTGGACTTAACGCAAGGTCACCGGTAATGTTAGTAGCACCTGTGTTGCTAATTGCAGAGCCTGCAAGGATTGCTATTACCGAGGTTCCGTTTAATGACACAGCTGTTTGAATAGTTGTTTGTAATGGAATTGATGTTGGATTAGACGGGTTAGTTGGGGTAGCATCCTCTTTTTTGCATGCCGAAATTAAAACAACCGATACTATCGCAAGGGTTGTTAATAGTTTATTAGTTCTCATTTTTTCTTTTTTTTATTTTCCGCTACTGGCGGACAGGTGTGAATGATTTTTCACGTTGCAAAGTTGCATAGCATTGAGGGAATAAGTGTTACATAACTTTTGGTAATAGTTATACAATTCACACTTTAGATATTGTTTAAATTTGTATTTGTTTTTCTTTATATTGATTCTATTGGTGTTTACCAATCCCAAACAATTAGCTCTTTCTCTTTAGAATTAATACCTAAATGTTTTTTAATATGTGCTTTCAAATGTGTAAATGTATCCCGGTTCTTAACAACGTAATCGGATGCTCCCAGTTTGAGGCTATTTGTGGCAACTTCGACTGACTCCAAAGCAGAAAGCATAATAACCTGCGTATTTGGTAATGTTTCCTTAATTTTCATCAATGTTTGAAGACCATCCAATGCCTTTTCATGAGGAATGGTTAAAATATAGTCGAGAATAATTACGTCCGGATTCAAAAATAATTTTTCGATACAAGCCTGTGATGTTAGGAATGTTGTGATTTTCAGTTTAGGATTTTGGCAAAATTCAAACTCTAATGATTTCAAATATAGCGGGTCATCATCCACAAGAAAAATAATAATTTCCTTATGTTCAGGCGCAATATTAGTTTTCATTTCTGCTGTGTCTGGATTAATTACTTGAGCTTCTGTTTTGGGTTTCATGCTAATCAAAGATTAAATTGTAATTGATTCGTTTTATTTTATTGTTGGTTATGATAACTTCAAAAGGACTTTGATCATTGTTAATGATTTTAATTCTATTTTGAGCATAAGCTTAATTTACTATTCTTCTTTTGCAGAGTTTGTTATGTTTTTTTGTTTTTGATCTTGTAAATAGAATGTTGATAATGATGCAAAGATGACCATCATAGCTCAGAATAAGATTACATAACTTTTCAAATAAGTTATATAATTCACATGTATTAAAAAAAATGATTTACTTATTTTAGTAAACATCTTTTTAAATATTATAATGCTCTTTGTTGATCTAATCGAGTTTGTGATGAATTTCTTTTTTTGCAATTTTGGTTGGAGGCACATCTCCTGAGTACATTTTGGCATATGTAGCAGTAAACTCAGCTCCAAAAAACATTATCATAGAAGAATACGACACCCATAACAGAATTAGTATTATAGATCCGGCAGCCCCATAAACTGAGGCAGGGTCTGTTTTGCCAAAATAAAACGCCAAGGCTGTTTTTCCAATTGTAAATAGTAAGCCTGTGACCAAAGAGCCTAACCAAACATGTTCCCATTTTATTTTAGCATCGGGTAAAATTTTAAACATTAATCCAAAGAGAACGGATATCACAACAAGTGAAAGAATAAAATTGAGAATATTAAACACTATAACAACAAACCCTGATGCATCAACTGAGATCCAGCTACTCATCGCCACTAATGCTGCAGAAACAACTAACGAAATCAGAAGTAAGAATGCTATTGCCAAAATTAATCCGAAAGAAAAAAGTCTGGCTTTAAGGATTGGTAAAATTCCTTTTTTAACAACAACTTTTACCTGCCAGATTTCATTTAATGTTTTTTGTAATTCTACAAATACACCGGTTGCCCCTACCAGTAATATAACAAAGCCTATTATTGAACCCCAAATGGTAGATTGGGATTCTCCCGCTTTTGTTAGCATTCCTTTAATTTGCTCTGCGGTATCAGCCCCCATAGTGCTGGAGACTTGATCAAATATGTTTTGATGAACCGCTTCTTTACTAAAAAAATATCCTGTTATAGTGATGATAAGTACTAATAATCCGGGTATGCTGAAGATAGAATAATAGGCAATGATAGCGCTTTGCCGGAAAGGATCTTTTTTATTCCATTCTTTAAAAGTAATCTTAAATATTTCCCCTAAATCCCTAATTTTAAATTTCATATCGAACAAAATAATTCAGTTTTATTTTTTTTTGATAGTTTTTAATTCGCAAATCTGATAAGTTCCTTATTAAACTTCACGGTTTCTTCCAAAAACAAGGCATGTCCACTATTTTCAAAGGGGATTATATAAGAATTGGTTAAATGTAATTTCATTTGTTCTGCCATTTCAAATGAGCAGATTTTATCTTTTTTGCCATGCATGATTAATGTTGGTATCGAAATGGCGGCTAAATCATTTCTTAGGTCAGAATCTCTTAGGGCAATTAAACTTTGTGCCATAGCATGAGATGATGAGCTTAATCCAATGGTATATAGCCAGGCATTAATCCCAGGACTTAATGAAGTCTCGGTGGCTGCAAATATTTTTCCCACGTTAGTTAAAAGTTGCGGCCTGTCGCTGTAATTTAATTCAATTAATTCATTTACTTCTGGTATACTTAGATTAAATGGGTAGTCAATGCGTTGCGTCCATATTGGGGCAGCTGCTCCAAATAGTGCGAGTTTTGATACGTGTGCGCCTGCATCTGTTGATGCAAATCGAATAGCGATAGCACCGCCCATTGAAAAACCTCCTAACACCGCACCGGTAATATCGAGTTTGCACAACACTTTTTTAATATCATTAGCGTATATATCATAATTATAATCACCAAAAGGTTTATCCGATTTACCAAACCCTCTTAAAGTAATGCCAATAACTCGAAAATTATTATTAACTAAATCGTTATACTGATATTCATACATCTCATCACTTAGTGGCCAACCATGCAATAAAACTACTGGCCTTCCTTCACCGGCATCAGTTATATGGAGCCGAACATTTGGTTCTACTTCTATATATTCTTCCCGAACCGGCTTTGAAACAAAAGTTAAGTGTGATTCTGTAATGCTTTTTTCGATGAGTTTCTCAGTATATTTTTTTGAAATTTCCATTTGTAATATTTTTTTGTTTAACAAAAAATCGTTTTTATTTCGAAAAACATGATTTTTGTGTATTCAGCATTGTCTTATTTAAGTTAGTGCAAAGATGGAAACCTTAATTTCAATAAGTATTGTATAACTTTTGAATTAAGTTACATGATTCACACATTGAAGAATGGGAATCATTAAATTGAATAAATTAGGAAAACGAAAAAAAATTACCAGAAACTTTTTTTATAAATATTTTGAACTCGGAGTTAAATTATGTCAATATTTATCTTAATACCTATATTTGCAGTGCACTATTCTTTTTGTGCTTTTAATTTAATCAATCATGCGAATACATAAAGCAATACGAATTTTAGGTTATGTTCTTTTATTTTTTATTACTCTTTTTATAATTTTTGGGGTTTTACTCAATGTTTATTTTAATAAAAAATTAATTGAAAATGTTAAAGAACGGATATCAGAATCTTCGCATGGTAAATACGTTTTATCGGTTGATAAATTAAGCATTAATATATTGACTTATTCCATAACAGTTAATAATCTGATAATAGCGCCTTCAAAATTAGAGAGCAGCCCAAAAGCTCAATATGTTTTTAAAGCAAAAGTTTTGAGGGTTATAGATTTTTCGATACTGCCCTATTTGAAAGGTCGTGATCTTTTGATAAGCAGAGTTGAATTTGAAGAACCTCAGATATCCATATTTCAAGGCTCTAAGCGAATGCCGGTTAAAGAAAAAACGGATCCTGATGATAACTTTTCAATATATACAGCCTTTTCAAAAAAGCTCAATTCCATTTCAATTGATCATATTGATATAATGAATTCCCGGTTCAATATTTATAAAAATGGAATTGATACATTATCTATTTTTTCTACCAATGATAATAGCATATCGATTAAAAAATTTAGTGTAAACCCTGAAACGGATAGTCAGAACAGATTGTTTTTTGCTGAAAAATTTGAAATGGTCATGAATAAGTTTTCTTATAACCTAGGAAGTGGTTTATATTCATTATATGGAAAAAGTTTATCTGCATCTTATATTGATTCTACCCTGATAGTAGATTCGGTGCAACTTATTCCAAATTTCAGTAAGAAAGAGTTCGCTGATGAGGCTGGTCAGCAGATAAGCAGGGCGAAAATTAATATGGCAAAGGTTAGTTGTAAAAAGATGGATGTTAAATCTTTTTTTGAATATAATTCGCTTATTATTAATAAAGTTGATATTGAGGGATGTGCTATTGATATTTATCGCGATAATACATTGCCGCTAAAGCATATTGAGCGTCCATCTTTTCAGGCCATGGTAAAAGGACTTCCGTTTTTTGTGTCGGTAGATTCTATTGAAATGAAAAATGCTGAAGTGAAATTTGAAGTGTTAAATCCCGGGGCATCATCACTTGGGAAAGTTACCGTAAAAAAAATGGATGCAATTATTACCGGGGTTAAAAATGATACTTTATACTATACAAAAGATCAGAGCATTAAAGCCGTTGTAAGCGGATTTGTTTTCAATCAGGGCAAGTTTAATGAAGTTTATACATTTCCTTTAAAAGCTACAAAAGAATTCTTTTATTGTTCCGGAAGTATGTCATCGATGTCAATGGTTTCTTTCAACCCTATTATCGAACCGGCAAAACATATGTCAATTAAATCAGGGCAACTGGACTCTTTAAGCTTTTCTTTTGTTGCGGACGATAATGCTGCTAATGGGACAATGAAATTAAGGTATCATGATCTCAAAATAGAAGTGATGAATAAGGAGGGTGAGAAAAAGGGATTTAAAGAAAAGGTAAAAACATTTCTTGCGAATAAATTAATTATAAAAGACAGTAATCCTGATAAGGATGGCCATGTCAGGATATCCAGAATTTATATGAAGCGCAATCCCTATAGATTATTTATTTTTTATTCAATGCAATCTGTTCTAAGCGGAATTCAACCTGCTATTGAAGGGAAGGAAAGGTGATATTGATTTAGTGCAAAGTAATTCTGTACTTCGGATATATTCAGTTCCATTTCCTATACCGAGCTCATTTCAAGAAATTATTATTTGCAATGCACTTGTTAAATGTATTGCACAAATTCATTTTGGGATAGGACATTACTTCAAAACGATACATATTGTAACCAATTGTCGTTTTTTCTTCCAACATTTTATGGTCTATCCGCTAAATTTCCTAAAGTAAAAATAATATTAAGTTAATGTAAAAGCCATATTGCAAAACTACTTTAGCAGAGTTATTCAAATGCTAAATGACAAATTCTAATTTTAAAATATTAGTTATAGCTACTGACGAAGAGTTTCTGTCGGAGGCTACTGCCGCATTGAAAGCTGAAGGTTTTGTGGTCATCACATCAACCAAATCACGGGAAGCAATTCAACTTGCAACTGATGAACTCCCTCAACTTGTTCTACTTGATTTGCTGATGCCCGAGTTGGATGGTATTGATATTTGCCTTGAGCTAAGACATAAGCCGGAGTTAATTAGTACACTTGTTGTTTTTTATACCGAACGTAATGAAGATTATTCTCAGGTAGCTGCTTTTAATGCAGGTGCGGATGATTACATTATAAAACCTACAAAAATGCGGGTCTTGATAAGTCGACTAAAAGCATTGCTTAAACGGCATCCCTCAAATCTGGAAAAAGTAATTAAAAATGATTCTATCGGTTTAATTATAGATCGTGATCGTTACCTGATTTTTAAGGATGGTAAAGAAATAATTTTGCCCCGTAAAGAATTTGAACTTCTTTCGTTGCTTTCTGCATCACCGCGGAAAGTATTTACCCGGGATGAAATTTCACAATTAATTTGGGGGTATGAATTTGTTGCAAAGAATAGAACAATTGACGTTCACATACTTAAAATCCGTGAAAAATTAGGCGATAAATACATTAAAACAATAAAGGGAATTGGATATAGTTTGGAAGGGTAATTTCCTCGAAACCATCTGGTTTTACAATAAAATTAAGGAGATTAATCTTAGATCAAATGTCATCTTTATAACCATAAATATGCTTTGACTTAATTTTTTTTTTGGGATTTTATAAATTATTATAATTTTTTATGTTACTGATTTTTCCATTTTCATCCCACATGGTCCAGGTGTCTGTTTTTTGCCCCATTGCATAAATCATTTCGTAACGTTTCATTCCAGTATTATCCCATACCACCCAAACGCCATTTTTCTTTCCTGATACGTAATAGGCTTCGGCTATCTTATGGCCCGCTTCATCCCAACGCAACCATTGTCCATTTTTTTCATTTTCAGCGAAAGCACCAGTTTCCATTATCGCCCCATTTTCATAGTAGTAGGTAACGGCCCCGTTTGCTTTACCCTCAGTAATATCAAATACTGATTTCTTATTTCCAGATTCTAAATAAGCGGTATAGGATCCTGTATACAAACTTCCGTTACCAGAATAATATAAACCATCTTTTAAAATTATGTTTTGAGCCGACACTCCAAAAGTCAGTGTGAGACTTACAATGAATAATAGAATAATTTTTTTCATAGCCTTAATGTTTTAACAGTTACAATTTCTTATACAAAGCTATGAAGAGTGTTAAAAAAAAGGAAACAAAATCGCATAAATCTGTCGCAATGTTAAGTTAATGTAAAGTTAACATTGCGGATTTTCAATTTTGGTAGCTATAAAAGCAAAAAAAACTCCCTAACACAGGTTAGGAGAGGTTTTAATAGGGGAGTGGATATTTATTTAGATTCTAATTCGATAACAATTGCGGTATATGAAAAGGGCTCAATGTTAACTTTTGCATCATTATATGAAACAAAAGTGACAAATGCTTCTGTTTTTGTTGAATTTACATTTGCTATAAAATTTCCGTTTAAGTCAGTGTAAATAACTTTATTGTCAATTTTGATTTCGGCTCCTGCAATTTCTTCTCCACTTACTTTGTCAACTACCTTGCCTGAAATCAGTTTTGTATTGTCTTTTTCCTTAATGTTAGTGTTGTTTCCTGCAATTGCAACACTTGTTATTAAGATTGCAATAAAAGTGATAATGTGCGTTTTCATTTGCTTAGATTTTATACTTCAAAACTACGTCCGTTTACCCGATAGGGTGTTATCCAGATTTTAAGAGTATATGAATATTATGTTAACAAAGTAAACTTTGCGTTAACGGCAATTCAGGAATAAATGAGGCTTTATTTTAAGGTGTTTTTTAGTTTTTGGGCAATTGTGGAATTACGGAATTGTTAAAATCAAAAATTGTTTACCACCTGTTCTATGTTATTAATTTAATATTTTTTTTATTTTTTAGCGTAACACTTTAATAATTCCTTAACTATTTCTATCACTTCATTTGAATTAGGAAAAGTAGGTTTGCAAAAAAACAATTCGAATTTATTTATGACTCTTTCTTTTTTTATTGCCAGTTTCGTTTCCCTCTTTGCGCTCATCAATCCCTTAAGCGCACTACCTGTTTTTATTTCATTAACAGAAAATCATGATGCTAAATGGAGGAATTATCAGATCCGGAAAACGTGTATGTATATTATTGTAATATGTGCTTGCTCGTATTTGGCCGGATCTCACATCCTTGGTTTTTTTGGTATTTCCATAAATGCATTAAAGATTGCAGGAGGGATCATCATTTCCCGATCAGGCTTTTTATTGCTTAATGCAAAACATAAGCGGGATATAAAGGGGAAAATAAAGCAGGAAGCTTTGGAGAAAGACGATATTTCTTTTAGTCCTCTTGCTATGCCATTATTAGCCGGCCCTGGTTCTATTTCATTATTGATCAATATGTGGATTGAATATCCTGAGCTGGACAAAAAAGTTTCAATAATGTTAGCAATAGTTGGAGTGGCTTTTTCAATTTTTGTGATTTTTTCAATTGCACCAAAAATTTTAAAATATACTGGCGATGCAGGGTTAAAATCTCTCTCAAAAATTATGGGGTTTTTGGTATTGGCAATAGGTATAGAAATGATATCAGCAAGTGTACTTAATCTCTTAAAAACAATTTCATAAAAGAGGAATCTGTTTTATCTTCAGTTGTGATTTTGTCACATGACAAATATTGATTTGTTTATAACCAAGCGTATTGTAATCCCTTTTTCTAAAAATTAAACCTGAATTCTAGCTGTTATGAATATACTCAAGATGCTGCCTCTATTGTTATTGGCCTTCCAAATAGAGTATTTACCATAACAGAATTCTCTTTACGCTCTACCTATTTAATTTGGTCGGCTCACTAATTCTTTTTTCGAAATAAAAAAAACTATTTCATTATTTCTATATTTTTTGTTTCGCAATAATTCTCTAATAACAATGTGCTCTCTTGTTTGTATATTTAAATAATCTTCTAATTCAATTAAACTTGGTAATAATGCTTTTCTCAGATATTTCATTTTTACTTGATTAGTGAAGAGTTCTACTTCTTTTTCTGCATCCAATGTATTTACTACAATCAGATCGGGCATAGCTCCTTCAGTCTTTGTTAAAGCATCTTTTAAACTGGAAGATTTTAAGATCTTAAATCCGTTGCGTGTCAGATTCACTTCTATATGTTCAAGTTCTTTTATATTGTCAAATACTAATAAGATACGATTCATATTTTTATATCTATAATTATTAATAAATGAATATTTCTGGAGGATTACTTTTATTAGTCAGTTTCAACTATTTTAAAATTTATGATTTTTCTGGTGAGCGGGTGTTTCCAGTGTTTTTTTATTGACGCTTTTGGGGTCGATATTTTTCAGCGAATTAATTTGTTTGTTTTTTAATAAGGAAAGTACTCGCTCCGCTGATGGTTTACCTACCATTTTTTTATTTGATTTTCTTAAAGATTTATTTTTTGTAATAGAGGATTTCTTTAAATTGGGATTCACCGAATTCTTATTTATTGATTTTTTAACAGATTTGGCAATTGCTTTGCTAGCAACTTTTATCGCTTTCTTTATTTTTTTTGTATCTACAGTTGTTATTGATTTTACAAATGTATTTAACATTTCTGATACTTTTTTCTGAAGATCTTTTTTTGAAGGTTTGGATTTCGTTTTCATTTTTTTTAAGGATGTGCTCATGTTTTTTTATTTTAGTTTGAGTTAAGATCTGGATTTGCTTTTTAGAAGCAAAAAATGATCGTTTTGGGCTGCAAACATACGCTCAATCCCAATCAATTAAAATGATTTTAATCACGAGGTTAAATGTTCGTTTCATTTTTATTCAAAAAAAAGAAATCCATAATTATTCAAATTATTGCATCGAAATATTATTGACCAAGCATTTTTTATCTTCTATTAACTGATTTACCATAACCAACAGATATTCAAATTTAATGGGCTTGGATACGTATTGGTCCGCACCTGATAGCATTGCATAAAGCACCTTGTAATCGTCATTAACTGCAGTAAGAAATAAAAATGGTGTTAGTTTTAGCTGCGGAATTTCCCTTATGGCTTTACACATTTCTATCCCATCAAGTTCTGGCATTAAGATATCTGAAATGATTAATTGAGGTAATTCCGATTCTGCTTTTTTTATTCCTTCTAAGCCATTAATTGCCGTGGCTACATGAAAACCTTTTTTGTGAAAGTTGTATGAAAGAAACTCTAAAATATCTGGTTCATCGTCTACAATTAAAATTTTTTTTGAAGTATTCATTTTGCTTTTTATTGCAAAAATATTCCACTTTTATGTCCACAACATTCTCTGAATGTTAAAAAAATGTTAAATAATATAATTCCTAAAAAAAATAAAACACCTGTACAATATGAGTGTACAGGTGTTTTATTTGTGGAAATTATTGCCGATTATTTAATAACAACAGTTTTCAATGTTTTCTTCACATTGTTTGAAACAATAGTTGTGAAATAAATTCCTGCCGGTATTTCAGTGGTATTTATTTTAACAGTATTGATACCTGAATTCATCTCACCTGTAAATGCATTTACTGCAACTTTTCCTGTAATGTCATAAACAGTTATTGCAACTGTTGCAGGTTCATCTAAATTCAAGTCAATTGTAGCTTGTGTGTTCGCAGGGTTTGGATATAAACGGATACTGCTGATTTTATTTCTATTTTCGTTAATTCCAGCAGTGATGTCAAATTTACTATCGCTAAATGAGGCTCCTGTTGCAGCAATTGATGATGATTGCAAACGATAATCCGGTGTGGTAGATAACAAAGCGGGGAATGCATTTACCCATGCTATTTCTGCAGGGGTTTTTGTTGAATCATTATTACTGCTTGAAAAAATTGTGGCATAGAAGGTTGAAATAGCATTTGCATCAACAGTGATACATTTTGCAATGTCAGATGCAATTAAGTTGTTGGCAAATACCGCTTCATTACTTGTAAAATTAGCCACGGTGCCTGCATCTTTAATATAAATGCCCTTTTCCCAAGAACTATGAATGGAGTTGAAAATTGATACAGCAGAATTTCTTCTAAGATAAATTGCTCTTTCAAATTTTTCGCCAGCCGGTAAAGTAATTGTTCCATTGCGCAATGGTCCTACATTGGTAATGTTAGAAAATACAGGTTGAGTTTTTGGTGTTGCTGCTGAACCGGCAGCATCATTGTCGCACTCCCAACCATTTGAATCTCCCGCTGCATCAAACAAGTCAGAGTCTCTTATTATTAATCCAAATTGAACACGACCTCTCCAACCGAAATCACAATCAAAATCATCATCCAAATTTCTAAAAGAAATTAAATATTTTGCATCTAATTTCCCCCCAAACCATTCAAAACCATCATCGCCACCAAAAGATACCTGAACATGGTGCATTACAGTTTTAGAACCAACTGATCCCATTGTGATTCCATTTGTTTCTTTGTTTGGTTGTAATGGAATTCCAGAAAATTCAATACGGCAATACGTTAATACCCCTGAACTATCTGTATCATCGGTTCCTCCGAATTCTGTATCAGTTGAAACTGCCAATCCTTCAAAGTTGGCAACACCACCAGGTTGGTTATTCACGCCTTTCCCAGCAATAAGTACTCCGCCCCAATCTCCTTCAGCACGAAGACCCGCAGCTTCTCCTGATGTAAATACAATTGGGTTGCTTGATGTTCCGGCAGCAATTATTTTCGCACCTTTTGTAATTATTAAAGTTCCTTGAGTATTTTTATCTCCTCTTACGATTACTCCTGGCTCAATTGTTAATACTGCGTTGTTCTTAACAAAAACTTTGTTTTGTAAGTTTACAATTGTTCCTGTTACCCAGGTAGTATTAGTTGTAATGTCAGCACTAACTGTTACAGTGGTTGCACCATAAGCAGTATTTTCAGGATCAAAATTTGTCCAACCGTTTGTCCAGTCTGTAGCGGAAGTATTATCTGTTACTGGGAATGCTCCTTTGTAAGTAGTCGGAGTCCAAAAAGCAGTTTGTGCATTTAATGAACCTCCCATTAAGCCTGCTAATGCTAGTACGTAAAATTTTTTCATTTTTTTCATTTTTAAATTAATATTATTTGTTTGTAATATTTGGTTACAAAACTAGTGCCAGCGTGTTGTGTAATAATTAACGCTAAGTTGTGTATATCTTATTAATGCCTTAATTTAATGTTAAGTAGGAGTAATTTGAAAACAGAATTGATATGTTAATTTAATGTTATCATTAGGTTTTAAAATTTTCATTGAAACTATTCAGTAGTTTTCGGATTCATTCAGGGAAGAAATTTTTGAAATCGCTTTTTCTTCTTAAAATATGTTTTATATAAGTTAGAGCCTGTTTAATTTTTATTTCAAATTATTTCTATCAGTAATTTAGTTTTAAACAATTTTAAGATTGAATGAAAATTTGATTTTATAGGCAGTGTCATCCCGATTGGCTTTTTCGCCAAGGGGGCTCGTAAGTCGTAAGTGTTATTATTCATAATATGATCCCTCACAAAAGTTCGGGATGACGCAGCTAGAGTTAGTTTCAGCAGAAACTATCCATTACCAAAGCATTCGTGACATTTTAACGTGGATAAAGTCTAACGAGGATTAAAATTTATAAGTAACACCAAGAGATATGGTTTGTCCATAATTGGTAGTAACCATTGTGTTATCTTTTTCTTTATCGTATTTGCTATTTTTATCAATATCCTGATAAAAAATTAAATTTTGAGCAAGCATATCTCTTACGTTTAATTTTATTTCTAAACGCTCTTTTATTCTTTTTGCAATTTGAAAGTCCAGGACATTGCGTGGATTTTCCCAATAATCAGGCTCACTTGTGCTACCTACTATATAAAGCCTGCGACCAACAAAATTATAAGAAACGTTCCCACTCCAGCCATTTGTTGGATGCATGAATTGAATTCCCGCATTTACCACTACTGGTGATTGCCCTTGCAATGGTCTTTCTTTTTCTGTAGACCCATTTACGTGACTTACATCTACTTTGGAAATGATGTAAGCGAAATTACTAAACAGTGTTATTGAATTTAAAAAAGTGTTCGTGTCATTTTTAAATAATGATGAAAGCTTAACGCGGTATTCAAGTTCAACACCTGTGTTAGTCGCTTTAGGGGCGTTTATATAATATAATTCACGTAACACATCGGGTCTGTTTGCGATCTCTGTTGGGTTTTTAAACTCTTTGTAAAATCCTGAAACCGAAAAAATTTGTCCCGCTCCTGGAAACCATTCATAACGTAGATCATAGTTGTCGATCAACGCGCGTTGCAGATATAAATTACCGGTAATAGCAAAATCTGTTAAAAAATCAAAAAAGATAAAGGGCGCCAACTCTCTGAATTCAGGCCTGTTTACCGTTCTGTAATAACTGGCGCGTAAATTCATTTTTGGACTTAATGAATAAACCATATTAACAGATGGCAAAATGTCATTAATGGTTGTATCTACAATAATTGGCTCGCTTGTACCTTCTTGGATTGTTTCCATGTGCTGGTTATAAGATTCTAATCTTGCGCCATAAATAAATCGGAACCTCTCTAATATTTTTGTGTCAAACATTGCAAAACCAGCATTTGTTAATGATGATGCTTTATAGCTATCACTTGTTTTTGTTGCTTCATCCAATTTGAATCCTCCTTTAGAAGATCCATTGTTATCAAGCACCCCCATATTTTCAGGGGCAAAAATTTCTTCTTCAGGTAAGTAAAGTAGTTCACTGTCAAATTTTATACTACTTCCTTTTCTATATTTTGAAAAACCTAAACTTCTGGAATCAAATATTCTGTCACGGAATTGATGAAATCCTCCAATTTTGATTTCGGTTTTTGAATTTTTTATTTCAACAGGCAGGCCAATATCATATTTTACACTGTAAATATTTTCTGTTGTTGTAGAAAAAAACATATTTCCGGCAGAGTTGGGGATAGTTCCTTCATTTTGAATAACAGCAGCATAATTAGTTGTGGCGTCATTTTCATTAGCAGCTGTTTTTTGGTATACCATCCGTCTCATATTGGGAATATCTCTTTTTATATTACTTAAGCCACCGATCCAATTAATTTTAATTTTATTATTCGGTAATAAATGAGTTCCGATTAATTGTGAGCTTAATAAATTGTTTTGTGTGAACCAACGCAAAGAGGCTTTTTCCCAATATTTTTCTGGTTGGTCATATTCTCTGGCTCCTCTACGAATAGCCACTTTATCATCACTATTTACACTATATAAATTTTTTAAACTTAATTGATTGTTGTCGTTCAGCTTATATGATAAATTCCACATGGCACTTGCTAAAACGCTTTGTGTATAAAGCATATCATTAAGTTCCATCCTTTTTACAACACCTGTGGATTGTTCCTCATACTCCCTTCTTATGGTTTCATTAGTAGTATAATTATTATTATAAGTAAAAGCGAATAAACTCCCTGCATCTTTCTTTAAAATTTTGCCCACATTTGCAAGGGTATATTGTAAGTTTAGATTAGGTAAGGCGGAAGTTGTATTTATTTTCCAGGAAGGAGTCATTTTTTTTGCGTATTCCCCTTTTTCTTCTAGTGATAAATTTTGGTAATCGGCTGTTGAAGGGATTTCTTTTGGGATAGCTCTTGCTCCATCATCCATTCCTAAAAAATCGTACTTCCCACCATCATACGTTTTAAATTCTTTGAAAGTAGTAATGGTATTATATCCTCCGGAAATAGAAACAGTTTGTTCATTTTTTTCGGGGATGCTTTTTGTATTTATCTGGATCACACCACCTGCAAAATCTCCGGGCATATCAGGGGTGGCAGTTTTTATTATCACTAAATTATCAAGCATGTTGGAAGGGAATATGTCAAAAGCGAACGCCTTCCTGTCTGACTCGGAGCTAGGTAATGGTGCACCATTAATATATGCCGCATTATAACGATCGTTCAATCCCCTGATGATGGCAAATTTATTATCCTGGATACTAGCACCGCTGATGCGTTTTAGTACATCACTCGTATTCCGGTCAGGAGTTCTTTTTATGGCTTCTGATGAGATCCCGTCTGATACTGACGCGTTATTTTTTTGCATCACCAACATAGCGTTCGTTGTTTCTTTGTTCATCGTTGCAACTATCTCAACTACTCCTAAATCCGTTGACGCAGCCGATAATGTTAACGATACAATTGTTGGTTCACCGGTTTTTACAATTACATCAGTAAGTAACTTAGTGTTGTATGAAATTAGTTTACATTCCAGCGAATATTTTCCGGGAACAATATTTTCAATACTGAAAGCGCCATCCAGATCTGTATTGCTTCCGGTAAATGTTCCTTGAATGACAACAACTGCACCAGGTAAAGTCTCCCCGGTTTTCTCATCAATTACTTTTCCTTTAATAGTTGAATTTTGAGCAAAGGCTGCATTTATATATATGATAACTGCAAGCGTAATAAACAATTTATTTTTCATTTATAATTTCCTTTCTATTTTTCTTACAAAGGAACTGTCGTAAGGTTAACTAAGTATTAGCCCGAAATGAAAATAATGTTAAGTAAATGGTCGGTAAGCTTTTCTTTTTGTTAACATTGAATTCCAATAATTGTGGTACTGATTGTTAATAATTTTGATATGTATCACTATTGGGAGTTAACCTTTGTATTGAAAAAAAAATAATGTGTGGCTAATTTTGTTTTAAGCAAACCCAACTATTTCACAACCATGCAGTTTTAATAGTTCTTTGAAAAAACTTTTAATCTTTTTATATAGATTCATGTTATCTAATGATTCAGATTACTGCAATGAATGATTGTTTTTATTTTACTTAAACCTTAACATTAAATTAACATTTATGGTCAAAAGAAGGAATACATTTGTCGTTGATAAAGATTTATTAACAATAAATTAACGGAAATGGACCTTAAAAGAAATGTTTTGTTAACCTGTATTATAAGCTCTGGGCTATTAACATCAGGTATTGCCCAAGAGGTGAAAATTGAAAGCAGTAAATCGGTTGCTTCAACTAAAGATTCTATATTGGCTAAACCCCAATTAGTGGAAACGAAAGTTCCAACCAAGCATTGGTATGAGCAAATAGCAATAAGAGGTTATGCCCAGGTTAGATACAATAGATTGTTTGAAACAAATGATTCGTTAAAATGTGAGCAATGTGATAAATCCTGGGGAAGTGGTGGTTTTTTTATCAGGCGAATGCGTATAATTTTTAGCGGAAATGTTCATGAAAGATTGTATATCTATGTTCAGCCTGATTTTGCTTCATCTCCTTCTACCGGTTCAAATAATTTTGCTCAATTACGTGATGCTTATTTTGATCTATCATTGGATAAAAAGAAAGAATTTCGTTTCCGTGTAGGTCAGAGTAAAGTTCCTTTCGGTTTCGAAAATTTACAATCAAGTCAAAATCGTTTACCATTGGACAGAAATGACGCTTTAAATAGTGCGGTTTCAAATGAACGTGATCTGGGAGTGTTCTTTTATTGGGTGCCTGAAAAGACAAGAAAATTGTATACTTCATTAGTAAATGATGGATTAAAAGGAAGTGGAGATTATGGTGTTTTTGGGATTGGAGCATATAATGGACAAACTGCAAATAAAAATGATCTAAATAATGACCCGCACTATGTTGCTCGTATTACATATCCGATAGAAATTTTTGGACAAATAATTGAACCAGGAGTTCAAGGGTATAAAGGAATGTATGTTGTTGAGAATAGGTCAACCGGGGTAAAAGGTCCAAATAAAGCCTTTTCATTTGTTGATGAAAGGGTTGCGGCTAGTTTTGTATTATATCCAAAACCTTTCGGTATACAAGCAGAGTATAACATTGGGCGTGGTCCGGAGTTTAACCGTGTAACGGATTCAATAGAAACTCAAACATTAAAAGGTGGATATGTTACAGCATCATGCCTTTTAAAATTGAAAAAACAGATCATCATTCCTTTTGTAAGGATCCAGTATTATGATGGAGGCAAAAAACACGAATTAGATGCAAGAAGTTATACGGTAACCGAAAATGAAATAGGAGTGGAGTGGCAACCATTTAAAAACTTTGAACTAGTTGCAATGTATACCATCTCAGAACGAAGATTTGAAGATTATAAGTTGCAATACAACCAACAAAAGGGTAGCTTACTTCGATTACAAGCTCAATTTAATTTTTAAACAAAACAAAACAAGAAATGCTAGCACTTTTTTCGCATTTACCTGAAAAAATCTAAATAATTTAACAATAGCTTAACATGGGGCCGAGATTTCAATAGTTACTTTGCTCCGCAATAAAAAACAATCAAAATGAGAATAATTAAAATAGCAACTTTATTTGTCGGATCTGCTTTAATGTTTAGCGCCTGCGGTGGTTCCAAGGATTCAAAATCTGAAGGCAATACAGACACTGAAAACCTTGTGGGTGAGATCAAAATTGATGGTTCAAGCACAGTATATCCAATTTCTGAAGCAGTTGCAGAAGAATTTAAGGTCGGTTATCCAGATGTAAAAGTTACGATAGGTTTATCCGGTACGGGTGGCGGATTCAAAAAGTTCGGTCGTGGTGAAACAGACATTAATGATGCTTCGAGGCCAATTACTAAAAAGGAGGACAGTTTATGTAAAGCAAGCAATATTACCAGCCTTGAAATGAAAGTAGCGTTTGATGGTATGGCTGTTGTGGTAAATCCACAAAATACCTGGGTGAATGATATCACCGTTACTGAATTAAAAAAAATATGGGAGCCTGAAGCGCAAGGGAAAATTAAATTCTGGAATCAGATCCGTCCGGAATGGCCAAAAGAAGAAATTCATCTATTTGGAGCAGGAGTTGAGTCAGGTACCTACGACTATTTCACAGAAGCAATTGTTGGGAAAAGTCACTCCAGCCGTGGAGATTACACAGCAAGTGAAGACGATAACGTACTTGTTCAGGGGATTTCAACAGATAAATTGGCATTAGGATTTTTTGGAATTGCTTACTTTGAAGAAAATAAAGATAAATTAAAAGTGGTACCTGTAGATGATCAAAATGATGAAAACGGGAAAGGACCAATTCTTCCGTCCATTGAAACAGTAAAAAATAAAACCTATTCTCCATTAAGTCGTCCATTATTTATATACGTAAACAGCACTGCCGCAAAACGAAAAGAGGTTCAGGCATTTGTTGATTTTTATTTGACTAATGGTGGTGCACTGTCACAGGAAGTGGGATATATATCCATGACTGATGAAGAGTATAAGGCTGAGAAATCAAAATTTGACGAGTTTGTAAAATCGCTTTCGAAGTAATTAGTAGTTGTTAAAATGAGGTACCGATTAAAGCAATTGGCTCCTTAATATTTAGGAGCCATTTGTTTTTAGTAAAAAACAGAATGCCAAGAATAAAAGAAAAGATAATTGAAACAGGGCTTGCACTTGCTGCTGTTGTAACTGTGCTTACTACTATTGGAATTATTTGGGTGTTGTTTTCTCAAACAATAGATTTCTTTTCGGAAGTTTCAATCGTAGATTTCCTTACTGATACACAGTGGACTCCGTTATTTGCAGATAAACATTTTGGCATACTTCCGCTTGTTGCCGGTACTTTTCTCACCACTACAATAGCCATCATAGTCGCACTTCCGATAGGATTAACTATAGCAGTTTATTTAAATGAATATGCTCCAAAAAGCTTCAGGAAAATTGTTAAACCATTGCTTGAAATATTGGCAGCTGTTCCAACTGTTGTATATGGTTTTTTTGCATTATCTGTTGTAACTCCATTTCTTCAGAATATTATTCCGGGAATGGCAGGTTTTAATGCTTTATCCGCAGGAATTGTAATGGGAATTATGATCATTCCTTTAATTACCTCATTAAGTGAAGATGCTTTATTCGCAGTTCCAAAATCCTTAAGAGAAGCATCCTATGGTATGGGCTCAACCCGTTTGCAAACAGCATTTAAAGTAATGGTTCCTGCCGCTTCTTCCGGAATAATTGTGTCCGTAATTCTTGGAATTTCAAGAGCAGTTGGGGAAACAATGATCGTGGCGATTGCCGCTGGCCAGCAGCCACGATTAACATTGAATCCATTGGTTCCAATAGAAACAATTACAACATACATCGTACAGGTGAGTACTGGTGATGTTGCGCATGGCTCATTAGAATACCGAACCATATTTGCTGCCGGTATGGCATTGTTTGTTTTTACATTTATTCTGAACAATATAAGTTACTGGGTTAAAAAGAAATTTCAGGAGAAATATGAATAGTTCGAAAAAAAACAGACTAAAAGATAATGCTTTTAAATATTTTGGCATCGGCTGCACCACCTTTGGATTAGCAATGCTTGCTATTTTTATTGGCAATATTTTAATTGAAGGATTTGCGCGTATCGATTGGGATTTTATAACCAATTTTCCATCAAGGAATCCTGATAAAGCCGGTATTTTACCAGCTTTGATAGGTACTTTATGGATCATGGGCCTTACTGCAATTATTTCAATTCCTCTTGGAATTTCTGCCGCTATTTATCTTGAGGAGTATGGAAAAAAAAGCAGGTTGGCCAATGTTCTTGAAATTAATATTAGCAACCTGGCTGGGGTTCCATCTATCATTTACGGACTTTTGGGTTTAGAAATATTTGGAAGGATCATGGGTATGGGGGGGAGTTTGTTGGCAGGTGCAAGTACCTTATCATTATTAATATTGCCTATAATAATTGTTTCAACCCGTGAAGCACTAAAAGCTGTTCCTAAATCAATTAAAGAAGCTTCTTTTGCCATGGGCGCATCAAAATGGCAAACAATATCCTATCAATTATTACCTGCTTCTTTTGGTGGAATTATTACCGGTATTATTCTGGCCTTATCAAGGGCTGTGGGTGAAACAGCTCCGTTGATAGTAATTGGCGCATTGGCCTATGTACCATTTGTTCCATCAAGTCCCACGGATGAGTTTTCTGTATTGCCCATTCAAATTTTTAACTGGATTTCAAGACCTCAAAAAGGATTTGCAATCAATGCTGCCTCTGCCATAATTGTACTATTGATGGTTACATTTGTTTTGAATGGAATCGCAATGTACCTGCGTAATAAATGGCAGAAAAAGGTGCAATGGTAAATTTCTATAAAAAAATAAAAAATGAATAAGCTCGAAGCACGTAATGTAAATGTTTTTTATGGTCCCAATCAGGTAATTAAAGATGTTTCTATCTCTATAAAAAAAAATACAGTTACCGCGTTTATTGGTCCCTCAGGTTGTGGGAAATCTACTTTTCTTAGGTTGTTTAATCGAATGAACGACTATATCGATATTTTTAAAATGGAGGGAAGGATAGAAATAGATGGCTCTGATATTTATGATAAACAAATTCGTGTTGAAGAATTAAGAAAACAAATAGGTATGGTTTTTCAAAAACCAAATCCTTTTCCAAAAACAATTTATGAAAACGTAATTTATGGATTGAGAATTCAAGGTATTAAAGACAAAAAAATACTTGATGAGGTAGTAGAAAAATCTTTAAAACAAGCCGCTCTTTGGGAAGAGGTTAAAGATAAATTAAAGAACTCTGCTCTTGCATTGTCCGGTGGACAACAGCAAAGACTATGTATTGCCAGAACTCTTGCAGTTGCACCAACTGTGATTCTTATGGATGAACCTGCATCAGCCCTGGATCCAATTTCTTCGGCAAAAGTGGAAGAGCTTATTTATGAATTAAAAAGTCAATATACTATTGTAATTGTAACCCATAATATGCAGCAAGCCGGACGGGTGAGCGACACTACTGCATTTTTTTATATGGGAGAATTGGTCGAGCACGATAGTACAAAAATGATATTTACTAACCCGAAGAATGAACGTACACAAAATTATATTACAGGTCGTTTCGGTTAAACTCATTCGGATTTCTAATCTGTGATAATTAAAACTTTTAACTTTTTAACTTTTGACTTTCAACTTATATGAGCCATTTAGATATTGAACTACAGCAATTAAAAGCAGAAACCATTAAAATGTGGACGCTTGTGAATTTACAATTGAATAAAGGCAAAGAATCATTATTAAACCTTGATAAAGATCTGGCCCGTGAGGTAATTTTGAGCGAAAGGCGTGTGAACGCCTATGAGTTAAAGCTCGACCGCGACTGCGAAAACATTTTTGCTTTGTTCAACCCGGTTGCAGTGGATCTGCGCTTTGTTTTAGCAGTTTTAAAAATAAATAATAACCTGGAACGTACAGGAGATATAGCCGAAGGTATTGCCAAATTTGTAATTAATGTTGACCATAATTTTGATAAGCAACTTTTAGAGCTTACACGTGCTGTTGAAATGTACGAAGCCGCTATCAATATGATGAATGAAACTTTGCAGGCTTTTGACCAGGAAAATACTGCTATAGCAAGAAAAGTTTTTCAACAGGATGAATTATTGGATGATATCAACATCAAAGCGAATGCTGTAATTGCTGATTATATTCGTAATCATCCTGAATGTATAGAATCGGCATTGTATTTATTATCTATCATACGTAAGTTAGAGCGTGTGGGTGATCAGGCGAAAAATGTAGCGGAAGAAATTATTTTTTATATTGAAGCGAAAGTGTTGAAACACCGCTCCATTGTTGAAAAAAATAAAAAATAAATTTCTTTCTTTTTTTGATTGCTTTAATGTGATTAAAAAATATTTCATTTTGATTTTTATCTGAATTATGATTTTTCTATGCTGCAATTATCCAATGGAGATTGTAACTATAAAACATATTTCTTTTGGTATTAAAGTGGATTTCTCCCATTCTCTTCTTTTTCTGAATGTTTCCTGTTTAATCAATTTTTTCAAGGATCTTTTCGCCATTATTACTTTTTTCGATTATTGAGGGTGCCTTTTTTAGGTTTAAGAAAGCGGGATTGAGGCTGTCGTTGGTGCTTAATTCACCATCTTGATTGCAATAATTTGCCTTCCCATGAAATGAAATCTTACCAGATAGGAAGGAGCAAGCAGTATATTTCAACAATTCTTTGCTGCAAGTGCTTTAATATAAATATTCAATCATATACGAAAATTAATCAAAATGGGCATTAAAAAAGTGGAATTAATACGTTTTTAATAATAGAAAAATCATTTCGTGATTGTGTTTTTTTGATACATTTAAATCCGAAAATAGTTACACATAAAAAACGACATAAAATGGGCTTTAACATCTTTCATTTTTTTCAACCAAAAGATAAAATATTTTTTGTGCTTTTTGAAAAAGCAACCGCTAATCTAATTGATATTTCAAAAGCATTAGTTGAAATGGTAACTACTACTTCCTTAGACAGAAGAAAGGAATTGATCCGAGAAATAGAGCGTTTGGAGCATGTTGGCGATAGTATCACTCACGAAACCTTTCACGAATTAAGCGCGAATTTTATTACACCTTATGATAGAGAAGATATTCACTCTTTGATTTCAGCAATTGATGATATTGCTGATTATGTTCATGGTTCTTCAAAACGCATTGAGCTCTATAAGGTGGAAACAATGACTCCCGCTATTATTAAGCTTGCCGAATTGATTGAAAAATGTTCAGAGGAGCTGCATAATGCTGTGTGTGAATTAAAGAACATGAAAAATATTAATAAGATCAAAGAAGCCTGTGTTCGTATTAATAGCATCGAAAATCATGCTGATGATATTTTTGATATGGCGATTGCTAAATTATTTGAAGAGGAAAAAAATGCTATTGAGATCATAAAAATGAAAGAAGTTCTTTTGGCATTGGAAACTGCTACTGATATGTGTGAAGATGCTGCAAATGTTCTTGAATCTATTTTGGTGAAGAATGCATAAAAAAATAAATTGGAGAATTGAAAATTTTGGGAATTGGAGAGTTAAGCAAATCTCTAATCTCAAATTAACTGAATCCTCAATTCACTATATCTCTAAATCACTAAATAAAAAATGACTATATTAATCATTATAATAATACTGGCTATTATTTTTGACCTTATTAATGGCTTTCATGATGCAGCAAATTCAATAGCAACAATTGTTTCCACAAAGGTTCTTAGTCCCTTACAGGCCGTTATTTGGGCTGCATTTTTTAATGTTGTTGCATTCTGGATATTTGATTTGAAAGTAGCAGATACGGTTGCAAAAATAGTACATACTGATGCAATTAATTTTGCAGTTGTTGCTGCCGGTCTGATTGCCGCCATTTCCTGGAATTTATTAACCTGGTGGTTTGGTATCCCTTCCAGTTCATCGCATACGTTGATCGGTGGGTTTGCCGGAGCAGCTGTTGCCCATGCCGGTTTTGGAGTTGTGAATCAGGAAAAGATCCTTATCACATTTGCATTTATTTTTCTTGCACCAATTATTGGTATGATAATGTCGTCAATCATTACTGTTATTATTGTAAACATTAGCAAAAAGGCCCACCCCGCAAGAGCTACACGTTGGTTTAAACGTTTACAACTCGTTTCATCTGGTCTATTCAGTATAGGGCATGGCGGTAACGATGCTCAAAAAGTAATGGGTATTATGGCCGCTGCATTAATGGTATATATGGCACAATTAAAAGCACAAGGATTGCCAATACCCGAATGGGCTAACGTTGAACAAATTGTAAATGCAAAAGGTAAAATGTCGATACATCATATTCCGGGTTGGATACCAATAGCATGTTATACGGCAATTGGTTGCGGTACGATGATGGGTGGTTGGAAAATTATTAAAACTATGGGTACTAAAATCACTAAAGTAACTCCACTTGAAGGGGTGAGTGCGGAAACAGCAGGTGCACTTACACTTTTTATGACTGAAAAAATGGGTATTCCCGTAAGTACAACGCATACAATAACCGGTTCTATTATTGGCGTTGGTATTACAAAACGTGTATCAGCTGTTAAATGGGGGATTACAATTAGCTTACTTTGGGCCTGGATCTTAACTATTCCTATTAGTGGATTATTGGGGGCTTTATTGTTTTGGTTATTTGATTTGATGGGAATAAAATAAAAAGATTTTATTTTTAAATATTTTGTTCATTCTCCAATGATTTCTTTTTCTTCTGTTGGCTGTTTTTTCGGTACTTCTACTACTGTTAGTGCAGATTACCCCCCCGTGCATGGTCATATTGAGTAAGCTTGTGGTGAGCGTTTGTCGAACCATCGAAATATGTGCTAAGCCTTTATATGATGGAGTATTCAATTATAGTAAAATTTAAAGAGACTCAAATTCGCTTTATTCGCATTTTCCCTCCATTATATATTTCAATTTTTATTTAATGTTTTTTGTACTTTTGTGTTTGTAACTAACCATTCATTGGGTATTGAACATTTTGTTCCATTTATTTTTTTATCGTGTGAGAGTTCAATATTATAGTCATATTTCCGTTTTATAATACAGTTTATAAATAATAATTTAGCATGAAAATTAAAAAAAGTTTGTTTCTTCTGTCGTTCATTTTAATTACCGGAAGCACATTTGCGCAGTTGGTAACAGAATATTGGGATGCTGCTCAAACAAAAAAGAAAAGTGAGCAGCAAATGAAAGATGGGATGCAGCATGGTAAATATACTGCATGGTATTTAAATGCTGAGGTTGCTAAAGAAGGCAGTTTTCTTGAAGGAAAAGAAAATGGAAAATTTGTTTCTTATTATGCCGATAAAAAAAATAAGACCGAAGAAAATTATAGTAAAGGGAAAAAGAATGGTGCTTTTAAATACTGGTATAGTAATGGAAACAAAGCGCAATACACTTTTTTTAAAGATGATAAACCCGATAGCGTATGGACAGGATGGTACG
The DNA here is from genome assembly GCA_030654175.1 of Bacteroidia bacterium. Taxonomy (GTDB): domain Bacteria; phylum Bacteroidota; class Bacteroidia; order 2-12-FULL-35-15; family 2-12-FULL-35-15; genus 2-12-FULL-35-15. Next base: position 138,310 of record JAURXZ010000030.1, on the reverse strand, counting down.
AAAATGGGACATTAAAAAGTGTTGAAAATTATTTGACCGGAAAGAAGGAAGGATCCTGGATTTATTACTACGGAAGCGGACAAAAAGAAAGTGAAGGCGGGTTTAAAAATAATGTTGCCGAAGGAAATTATACTGGATGGTATGCCGATGGAAAAAAACAAAAAGAAGGTTTTTATAAAAACGGGAGACAAGTGGGGCTATGGAAAGAATGGTTTAAAACGGGGAAACCTCAACAGGAATTAATGTATGAAAATGAGGAGGTACTTTTTATTAACCTTTGGTCGGAAGCTGATGAACAGATCATTAAAAATGGTAGCGGCAAAGTCACTATAGTTTACGATAACGGCAAAAAGAAAGCAGAAGGCGATTATAAAGATGGCCGTATGGATGGAGAATGGGTGTATTATACTACCACTGGTGAAAAAGATTATGTGGTCACTTACAAGCAGGGAAAGAAAAATGGAATTTGTACAAACTGGTTTAAAAGCGGAACGATAAAGAGTCAGGGGCCTTATGTTAATGATAAAAAAACAGGCTATTGGAAGTGGTTTAATGAAGAAGGTAAAGTTGAAATGGAGGGTTTGTTGGTTAACGATCTTCGTAATGAAAAGTGGATGAATTGGTTTGATACCGGCATAAAGGAGTCGGAAGGCTATTATAAAAACGATTTGTTGGACAGCCTGTGGACTTATTGGTATAAGGATGGATCAAAATGGAAGGAAGGTAATTTTAAATTAAATAAAAAAGAAGCGATCTGGACCGTATGGTTTGAGAATGGTCAAAAACTTCAGGAAGGTAAATACAGTGCCGGAAAAGAAGAAGGGACCTGGATGTCTTGGTACGATAATGGTTTAACTAAAGATGTAGGAAATTTTAAAGCCGGAAAAATGGATGGTAGTTGGAAAGGGTTGTTTCCGAACGAGAAACCTAACTACGAAGGTTTTTATAAAGATGGTTTAAAAAATGGTAAATGGAAATATTATTTTGATTCAGGAAAAACGAAAGAAGAAGGAAGCTATAAAGCTGGCAAAAAAAATGGACACTGGATATTCTGGACTCCTCAAGGTATTATGGATAGTGAAGGGAATTACAAAGACGAAAGGCCTGATGGCCATTGGGTAAATTATTATCCAACAGGTGTAAAATCCATGGAGCAAACTTTTACAGAAGGGAAATTAAGTGGAAAGTGTAGTTCCTGGTATGAAAATGCTAAATTGAAAGGCCACACTTCTTATAAATTAGTTAGAGATAAAAAAGGCAGTCGTGTAGAAAGTAAGCCGCATGGCAACTGGATCTATTATGATATGAATGGCAAAATATTAATGGAAACCACTTATAAATATGGGGTTAGACAGAATTAATCTTATTTAATTAGTTTTGTTAATAACGATAATTTTATTTTATTAATTCCAGTACTTTTTCGGGAGGCCTTCCAATAATTGCTTTGTTGCCTTTAACAATAATTGGACGTTCAATTAAAATAGGGTTTTCGGCAAGTGCTTTTATCCATTCACTTTCTGATAGTTTTTTATCGGCAAACTTTTCTTTAAATAACGGTTCTCCTTTACGGATAATATCCTGAGCCTTCATACCCAGCATTTTCAAAAGTCCTTTGATCTCTTTTTGTGTTGGAGGTGTTTTTAAATATTCTATAGTTTCAAATTCCACACCTTTATCTTGTAAAATGCTGCATGCTTCGCGGCTCTTAGAGCATCTTGTATTATGATATATTTTGAACATTTTTTTAGAAAATAAATAATTTAATTATAAGAGTTGCTTCTTGCAAAAAGCCTTTTAATGATTGCCTTACCAACTACCAACTACCAACTACCAACTAATAACCAGAAACTAACTATTCCCATACTCCATTAAAAATGCTTTAATAAAACCATCCAGATCTCCATCCATAACTGCTTGTACGTTTGAAGTTTCATAACCTGTACGAATATCTTTGATCAATTTATAAGGTTGAAAAACATAGTTGCGGATCTGTGAACCCCATTCAATTTTCTTTTTATTTCCTTCAATCTTATCAATTGCTTCACGCTGTTTACGTAATTCAATTTCAAATAATTGTGATTTTAAAAGTTTGATGGCGTTTTCCTTATTCTGTAATTGTGAACGAGATTCCTGATTTTTAATGATGATCCCGGAAGGTTTGTGATGTAATCGTACAGCGGTTTCTACCTTATTTACGTTTTGTCCGCCTGCACCACCGGCACGAAATGTATCAAATTCAATATCTCCCGGATTTACGTCTATTTCAATAGTATCATCAATTAATGGATATGCATACACGGATGCAAAGGAGGTATGACGTTTCGCATTCGCATCAAACGGAGAAATGCGCACCAAACGATGCACACCGTTTTCCCCTTTTAAATAACCGAAAGCATAATCGCCTACAAATTCTAATGTAACAGATTTTATTCCTGCAGCATCACCATCTGTTCGGTCGGTTTCAATTATTTTGTAACCATGTTTACTGCCCCACATCATATACATGCGCATTAGCATTTCTGCCCAATCGCAGCTTTCTGTGCCGCCCGCGCCTGAATTTATTTGTATCACGCAACTTAAAACATCCTCTTTTCCACTGAGCATATTTTTAAATTCAATTTCTTCCAGCATTTTTGATGTGGCTTGAAACTGTTGTTCTACATCATCTTCGGTGGCTTCACCTTCTTTGTAAAATTCGTATAAGAGGGTAAGGTCATCCATACTCCCTGTTAAGGCAGCATAGGATCTCGTCCAGTCTTTTTTGATTTTGGTAAGTTTAAGGAGCTCTTCGGCTTTTTTAGGGTTATCCCAAAAATTAGGAGCGAGAGCTTTTTCTTCTTCTTCGGCTATTTCCAGCAATTTACGATCGAGGTCAAAGATGCCCCCTTAACGCACTCGTGCGTTCCCGAAGGTCTTTTAGTTGGTCAGTTGTAATCATGGTGCAATTTAATAAATTATTGCCGCTTTTGATGGAAATTCAGCGTATTTTTGTAACAATTTTACCGGGGAAGGCATCCTGAACTAAGTTTAGGGGCTCAAAATCAAGTTTTAGCACAGAATCTGAAAAATATTCAGAAAGACCGCCCCCCACAGCAATAATTCAATAATTCAATGCAAACAAAGTATTTTAGGATCAACAAACAGGAATATTGCCATATTACGGACGATACTATTTTTATTATCAATACCAAGGAAGTAATACGTATACCTTTGGAACACGAATTAGGCGAAGGCTGGGGGGTAATGAGTATTTTGAACTATTTATTATTTGCTTTTCTGTTTTTTTATTCTGCGATAGCTGTAACATATTACGGAGTAAATTTCTTCAAAGAACCAATTAATTATGGAGCGCTTTTTCTTTTATTGATTTCCTTCATGCGTATTAAAGAAGGTTTTCTAAGCAGCAGAACTCCCACCATTACCCGGAGTAGAATAAAATCTGTTTATTTCAAAACGCCCCCATTTTCCTTTCCACGGTTGGTGATTTATTTTCAGGGGCCGGAAGGAAAAGTAGTTAGAAAAATTATTCCGGTACTTTATAAAAAAGAGGCATTGCCTATATTGCAGGAAGTTGGTTTGTTGAAATAAATGAAAAAGATAGAACGAGAAAGGTCAAAATTCAAAAAATCGTTGTTTTCTTCTTTTAAATTTTGACTTTTTTCTCTTTTGAATTAATAACTATTCCTCCTTAATAATATCCCATATTAGATCTTGCTCAAAGCCACGTGAAGCTGCATATTGCGCGATTTTGTATTTACGGACCTGTAAGCTTCCCCCTTTAATTTCTTTTGACTTTTTTTCAATTATTTGTTTTAATGTTTTTATGTAGTCTTTATCATCGATCTCCAGCATCCCGTTTTTAATGCAATAGTCAGAGAGTTTTCGTTTTCTTAATTCTATTTTTATTTTTATTCTTCCCCATTTTTTTATTCTGAATTTTCCTCCGGCATAAGCTTTTGCAAATCGTTCCTCATTTAAAAAGTTTTCTGTTATTAAATTTGCAAGGATGTTTTCTACGGCATCAGGATAAAGTCCCCATTCATAAAGTTTATTACGCATCTCCTGATGGCAACGTTCCTGATAGGCGCAAGCCAGTTGCGCTCTGATCAATGCCTGAGCAGGCGTAAGTTTCTTTTTTGGTTTATTTTCGAAATCCATTCGTTAAAATAGTGAGCGAGAGCCACATGTTTGTTTGATAGTTTCAAAAATAAGTATTTTGAATTTCATTCAGGTATTTAAAGCAGTAATATCCGTAATTTACCTCTAAATTTTAATTTCTATTAAAATAACTGTTACCAACTTGTGTTATATTAAGTAAGCGACCATTAAAAATATAACGCTGTTACCAGTTTGTGTTTTACTTAATAAGGGGCAATTAAAGAAAAAAATAAAATTGTGAATACAAAGGTTCTGGAAACATATAAACTAAGTAATTTAAGTAGAAACGAATTTATAGCTGAAACCTATAATCGTTATGGGAAAAAACTTTATTCATACGCCATTCATACATGGAATTTAGGTGAAGATGAAGCATGGGACCTTATTTATAAAACCTTATACAAGGTGATCGACTCCTATAAAAAGTATGAGTTTGAAACTGAAGAAAAATTTGCATCGTTTATTTTTAAAATTTTCATTAATTATTTACGCAATCATTATCGGGATACAAAAAAGGCGGCAGAAAATTTCCCCGTATCTGATATAGATAGTATGGAATTACAAAACAAAGCACAGCCGGTTGTTGCAGAAGTTATTGAAAATATAAAATTGAAAGCATTGAATGAAGAACTCGAGAAAATGGAAGATTGGCAGCGAATGCTTTTGCTTATGCGCAGTGAAGGAAGAGCATATTCAGAAATAGCAAAATATATAGACAAACCCGAAAATCAATTGAAAGTATATTATCAACGATTGAAAGATCAAATTACAAAAAAACTCAATGAGCAATTATAATTCAAATATCACAGACAAAGAAATCCGCGAACTGCTAAAAAGGCGCCTTTTAGAACAGAACGAGGACGATTTATTAACTAAAAATCTAATCGAAATGGAAGCAAAAATTGCATTTGCAAACGAGCCTTTATTAGCGCCTTCGTTGCACAGAGAACAAGAACTGATCACTAAACTTAACAATAAATTCTCAAGTAATATTTTAAAAAAATGGTTGCTCGGAGGAGTAGGGTTGGTTGTGATCATATCAAGTTTCTTTATGGTTAAGAACTACTTCAGTACTGAAATAAATGTACCGGATAAACCTCTTTCAAGTACTGTATCCAATAATAATGTGCCTCAAAAATTTCATCAAAATCAATTAACTGAAATTGATACAAGCAATGAAAATGTTGATCATGTTATTCCTCCTAAGTCGGAAAGTGCGATTTTACCAAAGGAAGTAATAGCAATAGTTGTAAAGGAGACAGCAGGGGAATTTGATGAGGGCCCTAAATATTTTTCAGAGGAAAAAGTAGCCCATTATGAAAATCCGGATCCCTATCATCGTGTACCTACTCTTACAGCAAAAGAAATTAAAGAAAACAATAAGTATAAGGGTAAGATCATCAGGCATTTGTATGGGTGTTTGAAGATTCCAAAAGGAACGTTAAATTACAATGGAGAGTCGGTTTTAATAGATGAATTTTACATTTCGCAATTAGAGGTCACTAATAAAAAATATAGGACATTTATTAATGATTTGTTGATTCAAAATAGAATGGAAGATTATTTGAAAGCCATACCAGATACTACTAAACGGTTTATTGAAGGTAAAACATTTTTAGATCCGAATAATTATTTTTGGAAACCTGTTTATGACGAATATCCTGTTGTTAATATTTCACGTGAGGCAGCATTATTATATTGTAAATGGCTTAAAGAAGAAATGAATGGGCAAAATAAAAAAGAGGGAGGACAAATTTTTGATATTCGATTACCGTTTGATACTGAATGGATTTATGCTGCACAAGCTGGATTGGAAGGTGCTATCTATCCATGGCAAACTTCTCAAACAACAGGAATACAAAATGCCAAAGGATGTTTTTTATGCAATTTCTCTACCAATACGTCAAATTTCGAAATTAAGGCTGTAGATGAATGTTTGGTCAAAATTAGTGAAGGTATTACTACTGCTGGCGCGATGACCAAAGGCGAAATGATTATAGCCCCTTCCGTAAGTTATAATCCTAATAACTATGGACTTTATAATATGAGTGGGAACGTTGCCGAAATGATTTGGAATAGTAAAACTAAGAAGGCAGGTACAAAAGGTGGTAGTTGGAAGAGCGATTGTAATCATGTAAAAATAAATGCAGAGGATGAATATGAGGGTAATATTGAAGCTTCTCCATTTATTGGTTTTCGACCGGTATTTATTGTAAAAAATCGCTAATAAAATAAAAATGTCCTGAAGACCTCTTCAGGACATTTCTTTTAAAGTCTTCAAGAAAGAATTGTTTTTTTTCTTTTTACATACCCCCCCCCAAAAAAAATCAACTATATCAACCCTCTAGCCTTCAACTCCAGATATTTATTAATTGTATTTACAGAAAGTTTTTTCGGATCTGTTAAAATGCAATGAATTCCATATTTCTCAAGTTCTTTCACGATCAGTTTCTTTTCGTAAATAAATTTTTCCGCAATGGTTTTATTATACACTTCTTCAGTAGTTACAGCGGGCTTTTCCATAAATGCCTGCAATTCGGTATTCTCGAAAAATATCACAACTAATAAATGATCTTTCGCCAACCTCCGCAAATATTTTAGTTGGCGTTGCAAGCCGGACAAACTCTCAAAGTTGGTATAAAGCAATAATAAACTACGTTGATTTACTTTTGTTTTTATATTGATATATAATTTTTCGAAATCACTTTCCAGGTAGCCTGTTTTTTGATTGTAAAGTAATTCTAAGATTTTTTGAAGCTGGGCACTCCTTCTTTCTGCAAGTAAAACAGATTGTACTTTGTGCGAAAATGTAATAATTCCTGCCTTATCTTGTTTCAACATTGCAATATTTGAAATAACCAAACTTGCGTTAATAGCATAGTCCAGTAAACTCAGGCCTTCAAATGGCATTTTCATTACACGGCCCATATCAATAACAGAATATACTTGTTGTGATTTTTCATCCTGGAACTGATTGATCATCAATTTGTTTTTCCGCGCTGTTGCTTTCCAATTTATGGTTCGGTAATCATCACCGTAAACGTATTCTTTAATTTGATCGAACTCTGCATTGCTGCCTGTTTTGCGTATTTTTTTTATTCCTGAATTCGTAAGGTTATTGGATATGGCAAGTAATTCATATTTGCGCATTTGTAAAAACGATGGATATACAGGAACCATCATATCTTGTGAAAAACGGTAACGTTTTTGGATAAATCCGATCGGACTTCTTACAAATATATTCAATGCTCCAAAGCTATATTCGCCACGTTTAACAGGGTGGACAACATACTCAACTGTTTTATTCTTCCCCGATTCAATAGTTAAATTAAATTCAGTATTCCGTGCTTGAAATTGAAATGGAATCTCATCAATTACAGTTAACCGTGCAGGAAACAAGTAACGATTTTCTAAAACAATTTGTATTAAATTGTCATCACCATTTGATAATTTATCCAGTGTATTGCGTCTGCCGAAAAGACCATTATTATTTGAATATAAAATAACAATATCTACCAGCAATAATATTGGAATAATAAGCAAACCATATTCAACAAAGGACGCAACAAAGCTGAAGAAGAAACCAAATACGAGCAGCACTACTTCTGCCGCTATAACATAGTACAGCAGGTTTGTAAAATAGATTGATTTGATTAATGCCTTCATTTTTTTTACTGTTTCTTCTTCTTATCAGGTAACTATCTGGGTATCTCAATTTGTTCAATAATTTGTTTTATCACATCGGTTGAAGAAATTCCTTCCATTTCTTTCTCTGGTGTGAGCATTACACGATGCTTTAAAACAGGTGTTGTCACAAACTTAATATCTTCAGGAGTAACAAAATCACGACCACGTATAGCAGCAACTGCTTTTGCTGTTGATAGTATAGATAGCGATGCACGTGGTGAGGCCCCTAAATAAAGAGATGCATTGTTTCGGGTTTGATTAACAATTTTTGCGATGTATGAAATTAAGTTCGGATCAATATGCAATGAACTTACCTTTGTCCTGAACTCCTTTATGTTACCCGCATTTATTACCGCATTTACACAGTTTATATCAACCGTATTTTTTCTAGCATGATATTCCGAAATGATTTTTATTTCATCATCAAGCGATGGATAATCAACTTCGATTTTAAATATAAAGCGGTCAAGTTGTGCTTCCGGCAGGCGATACGTGCCTTCATGTTCAATTGGGTTTTGTGTAGCCAATACCATGAAGGGGGCGGCTAAAGGATATGTTTTTCCATCAACTGTAATTTGACGCTCTTCCATGGCCTCAAACAATGCCGACTGTGTTTTGGCAGGAGCACGGTTAATTTCATCTATTAATATAATGTTCGAAAATAAAGGGCCTTTTTTAAATTCAAATTCAGAAGTTTTTAGATTAAAAATGCTCGTACCTATAATATCCGAAGGCATAAGGTCTGGAGTAAATTGTATTCGCGAAAAGCCTATTGCCATTGTTTTTGAAAGCAATTTGGCGGTCAGTGTTTTTGCAACACCAGGCACTCCTTCAATTAATACATGGCCATCAGCTAGGATAGCCGCAATAAGCAGTTCGATCATATCATCCTGACCAACAATTATTTTATTGATTTCCTGCTTGATATTACTAACCGCTTGTTGCAATTCAGTCAGATCAATTCGATTGTGAAATACCTGTTCTTCCATTTTTTTAATTAGTTATGAGTTAATAGTTTACGAGTTAAAAGTTGAAAAGCTAATTCGAATAGCAAGGCATGATCTTATTATCGGATCAGCACATCATCTAATCAGCAGTTCAGTTCATCGTTTACTTTGTTTTTGAAAATCCTCGATCATTCCGTTTAATTTTAAAAGTTCTTGTTGTGTTACTGTTGTTTTAATATTTAGATCTGAAAAGTAATAAAACAGATCACATACTTTTTGTTCTTCAATTCCGGAGAGGTTTACGATCCGTGTAATAAACGCATCATCATAAATGGTGGTTTTAATTTGAAATGCAGTACGAATGTGCTCAAGAAAATAAAGAATTTTTTTATCAGCAATATTTTTATGATCTCCTGTTTGATAATATAATGTACCAACAATATCAACAAATTGTAATGTTGTGTTTTTGAATGGCTCAATAACAGGAATAATGCGTTGCTTGCGCTTAGCACCAAAGATCATAAATAAAATGATGGATAAAATAAGCAGGTAATATGCTTTGAGCAATAATGAATTATTAAAAATGACACGTAAAGGATTATCGCTTTTCTCGTTTCCGGCTTTATAATATTCGTCCCAAATGATGGATTGGTTGGGTAAATAGGATAGTGCCTTATAAACATAAGGGTAATTAGGACTCACAAAATGATAATTGCTAAACGCTTCGGGCAGTGTATTTATAAATATTTGTCCTTTACCAATTTTAAACTTGATAAAATTAATTCTCTTGGTATGGTAGCTTCCTAAAACAACACTTCTTGCTGTATCAAACGATTCAAGATACGTGCCCTCCATACCTTTGCTATAAACATAGTAGCTTGATTTTTGTAAAGATGGATTGCTGAAATTACTTTTTACGGTGTCACGCGATCTATAAAGACTTGAAAAAATAGTTGAATCATTTTTGGCAAGGTTTCCTATGTCAAAATAATTGTCAGTTTTAAGTTTCAGAGCATCTGCGAATTTCCCTTCAAATTGATTAGCAGCAATAAATACATTGTTACCAAGAGAGGCAAATTTTAATATTTCCCGGGTGTCTAGCGTGTCCGGTTTAAACACATTATTGATGATAATATAATTATGATTTTTGAAATTTATCTTGTTCAGGTTATTGTATAATGGGATTTCGGCATTCGAAATGTTTTGCGAAGGGAAAATAGCGGGCAGCATAGAATACAAGGCCGATGTGCCAAAAGGGATATTTGTTTTTTTAGTGTATGAAAGACTCCAGTCTATCGGTTTTGGGGTAAATAGTTGCAGCAGGATAAGGGCAGTAAAGCATACTGCTAAAATGAGACCATATTTTTTGTTTCCTTTCAGCATCAATTATCAAACATCTTAAATTTCTCAATTTCAGCTTTAAAATTGGTTTCATCCAATTGGAAATTACCGTACCAAATATATTCATATGAAATGGCAAGCTCTTTGAAGTTATTGTTATACTTGCTGTTGGAAAGTTCTATCAAATAATCGTTATTTGTTTTATCAATTTTCCAGGAGATCAGATTCTTATCTGTTAATTCTTTTAAAAGTTTTAAAAAATGTAAACGTACCGCTCGCCTAAAATCTTTTTCGGAAAGTGCAGTTGTAATTAATTCATTAAAATTGATCTTATGGATATCCTCTTCAAATTCTTTGAAATCAATGGGTATGCTTGCACTTTTTCCATAAAATAAGGCACGTACATTGTTTTTTAAAAGCAATACTATGATCAATACAATTGCGACTATAACCAATACATATTTTAAAATAAGGAATCCTAAGGAACCGCCTTTGGTGTTAAGAAGTTCATCTACCTTTCGCCAAAACCAATCTTTAAAACGTTCCCAAAGTGTTTTTGGAGCAGGACCAATATGATCATATTTATAATCACTGTTACTTAATAATTGACTCTGTTTATTGATATCGGCCTGGCGGACCTCAACTTTTGAAGAATCATAAATAAGTGTATTCTTTATTTTTATAGAATCATTTACGCAATAACCATTTGTGCCATATAGTAACCCATATAGTAATAAAACAGTGGTAACGTAAAAGGCTCTCATTTTACGGCAACCTGCAAACCTGGAGAGGTTAATAGTGCTGCTCCACATTATTATTGGGTGTTTTACCTATTTCTTCAATTCGTTCCATTAAACCAATGTTATCTTTTTGTTCGGCCAGACTAAAATAATGGAAAGCGCTGATCACATATAAACCGCTGTATAGTAATGTGCTGCAAAAAGTGCAAATGGAAGCAACGATCAGAAACGGTATGGAAACATCTCCCGATGCATCTTTTAAATGACTGAACATAAGCACTATTTGATATACTGCTTGTGGGAGTGCAAATATAAAGGAAATGAGTCCAACCGCCATTACTGCACAAACCATAATGATCCATGTCCACCAAAAATTACCACGCATTACCTGGCGTGTTCGGCCAAGGGCATTTAATGCACTTCCGTCTTCTTTCATTTTTACCAAATAAACCACCGATAACTGCCACATTAATGGTGGCAATATTATGAGTAAACCAAAAAACAAGGCTATTCCAAGTAGAATTCCTAAAACGGGCGCTGCACTTGCAATTCCATAAACAACTCCAAATACAAGAGCTACAGCAACTATCGCCAATAACAGTAATAGAAAAAACACCGAAAATATATTTCCGATATTTTTTATTACGGTCCGTCCTACATCGTTTACCGTAAATCCACCAGGGCCTTTTTCCATATAGTTGATCATAAATGAAAAAACGGTTGCCAGAAGGAGCATGTTTGCAATAATTGTAGCCAGGATAAATATTAAATAGGTCCAGCCGAATTGTGAAAACAGGTTAGACTGGCCCATTCTGGCAATCGAAAACATGCTCAAAGCACTCGATTGATAAAAAGCTCCGGCAATAGCACTGATAAGCACAAAGGGGCCGGCAATAAATATCAACGATTGAAAAAATAGTTTTAAGTTTTGGCGCAAAAATTTCACAGAAACATTAAATGTTTCTCCAAAGTCGCGCGCTTGACGGAAAGTGATTTTTTCTTGGTTATTCATTTTTTATTTTTTTGTTCAGTTTATTTGTTGGTTGTTGGTTTCGATAAAATTAGTTCGAATAGTGGATTTTAAATGTTTGTTAATTGTTTGATCTCCTTATTTGATAATCGGTTCAAATACATTGGATAAATAATAAAATATCCTATAATAAATAAAAGAGAGCTACTTATAATTGATAAACTCAACCACATAGGCATTTGCGAATATCGTGTAACAAAACTTTCTAAAAAACCGGCTACTATAAAAACCGGAACTAAGCCAATAACAATTTTCACCCCTTGCTTCGCTCCATTAATAAAGGAAGTCCCGCGCGAATAAGTTCCCGGGAACAAAATACTGTTTCCCATCACTAAACCTGCACAGCCTGCTATGATGATAGCCGATATTTCTAATGTTCCATGGATCCAGATAACCAGAACCGATTGTAGCAATAAACCTTTTGCATAAAAAAAATATTGAAATGCGCCAAGCATTATTCCGTTATATAAAAGCATAACACCGGTTCCAAACGAAAATAGTATTCCCAATACAAAACAAATAAATGCAACACGTATATTGTTGATGGTGATGCCAAAGAACATATCTATTTGATTCATGCTTTTGTAAACGGCCATAGGGTCACCTTTGTCAATATTTTCTAGGGTCATGTTCACATAACTGTCGCCAAGGATCAGGCGCACAAAGGTGTCGTCATAGGCAGCAGAAACAATTCCAATGAGCATGGCTATTGAAAATATCAAGAAGGCATACAGTAATTGTTTATGTGAATTTTTAAAAATAAATGGCAACTCATATTTCCAAAAGGTGATGATACGCCTGCTTTTTTCTTTTTTGTTCTTGTAAATTTCCTGGTGGACACGTGCAGCAATTGAATTTAGATATTGTGTGGTTTTTGATTTTGGGTAATTGGTTTTTGAATATGACAGGTCATCAGTGAGCTGAACAAACAGATCGGCCATTAAATCGGGATTGCTGCCTCCTTTGCTCGTAATAAGTGATTCAAATTGCTCCCACTTAGCAGCATTTTGATTTAGAAAAGTTATTTCTTTCACAATTTAATTTATTGTTCGGTTTTATTTAATAATTTGTCAAACAGAATTCCTCACAACTTCTAAATGCTCTTCTGTAAATTTATAAAAAATAATCATTAAAAAATTGTTTGGCTTAAATACTTTAGAATAGTTATTTTTATATAGTTTTTAATTTAAATGAACGGTCTTCCACCTGATTATTATGGATAATATTCGCATACATACTACTCAAAATGTTGACATTGAATACCAGCTCGCCAGTATTGGTGACCGGATCTTAGCAACATTGCTGGACTACTTGTTTTTTTTAGCTTATTTTTTATTAGTAGTATTAATAGCTTCACTTACTTCATGGGCACTTTTTGACAGCATGGCCATTGTGTCAATTCTTGTTTTACCAATTTTGTTTTATGATCTGATTTGTGAGGTCTTTTTTCAAGGAAAATCATTTGGTAAAATGATCATGAAAATAAAGGTGGTTATGCTGGATGGGACTCAAGCTAATTTCGGGGCTTATTTATTACGCTGGTTGTTACGAATTATTGATATGCGTCTATTTGGAGGCGCTCTTGCGTTAATAGCAATATTGATAAATGGTAAAGGTCAACGGATTGGTGATATGGCTGCAGGGACAACAGTAATAAAAATGAAACAAAAAGTGCAATTAAGCGATACCATTTTCAATAAATTAAAACCGGATTATACATTGATTTTTCCGGAAGTATCCAGGCTCACCGATAATGATGTAGCTATTATTAAAGAAGTGATGCAGGTATGTATTCAGTCAAATAATTTCGGAGCCATCGACAAACTTGTTATGAAAACCAAAGCAACAATGGGCGTTACCAGCGATCTTCCTCATTCACAATTTTTAAGTGCTGTTATTCAGGATTATAATTACCTGGGCAATAATTAATTGAATTCACAATTGCGTATCATGTCGAAACCAAACAGGCCGGTTTCAAAGGTAATTGTAACTTTATTCAAATCAAACGAAGCATCATCGGCATGCCCACCTATATATGTGTTCAGATTTCTTTCTAAAGCTCTGTTTGGTATATCACCTCCTATTATTAATTCATTGTAATATCCTTTCCTTGAAATAGTGTATGTTTCTGAATGCTCACTTATGCCGATAACGTAGTTTAATAGTAAAAGAAAATTTAATAAACACATTCCAAAGCCGATAAAGGCATACATGGCAAAATGATTATAGGCCATATCTATATGATCTTTTACATATTTCCATTGAAGAAGGCCAAGAAGCCCGCAGCCAAAAAACATAAAAAATATGGAACCAATGCCGATCACAATTACAGAGGCAAACCAAAAAAGTAGTGGAATACTGATACATCCGGCAACGATCATGAGCATGGCAGCATAAACACCTTTATCCCGTATAAATTTTTTTATCTTTTTTTGCAAAATGCAGGATTGTCTGATTAGATATTCAAATATACGAAAATAGGGAGGTTTAATTTGTGAATTTTTTTTAGCCACAGATTTCACAGATTTACGCAAATAAAGATTTATAGTACTCTGAAATTTTTCATTCTTACCTTTACCAAAATTTTTAAAAATGGAATCAACAATATCAAAATATACAAACGCTCTTATTCATGAAACAAGTCCATACTTGCTTCAACATGCGCATAACCCTGTAAACTGGTACGCGTGGAATGACGAAACACTCGAAAAAGCAAGGGCAGAAGATAAATTAATTTTAATAAGTATTGGTTATTCTGCTTGCCATTGGTGCCATGTGATGGAACACGAAAGTTTTGAAGATGAAACGGTGGCTAAAATTATGAATGATCATTTCATTTGTATAAAAGTAGATAGGGAAGAACGCCCCGATATTGATCAGATATACATGCTTGCTGTTCAATTGATGACAGGTCAGGGTGGTTGGCCGCTTAATTGTTTTGCGCTACCAGATGGCAGGCCAATTTATGGAGGCACCTATTTCCAGAAGCCTCAATGGCAGAATGTGTTGGTTAATCTTGCTGATCATTATCGGAATGATAGGGACAAAACACTCGAGTATGCCAAACAGCTTACCGAAGGTGTTAAACTTGCAGAACTTGTGAAAATAAACAAACAGCAGGATATATTTACCTCTGAAACCCTACATCAGAGTTGTAAAAACTGGAAATCACGGTTTGATAACATAGAAGGGGGGCCTGACAAAGCACCAAAATTCCCTCTTCCAAATAATTATCAATTTTTGTTACGATATGCGTTTTCTTCCGATCTAACAAAAGAGAGTAGGGGAGAGGTATTGCAGCATATTGATCTTACACTTCAAAAAATGGCCTATGGTGGAATTTACGATCAGATTGGCGGAGGTTTTTCACGTTACTCGGTGGATCATTATTGGAAAGCTCCGCATTTTGAAAAAATGCTGTACGACAATGCCCAACTTGTAACACTTTATAGCGAAACCTTTCAGGCAACACAAAACCCTTTATACAAACAAGTAGTTTATGATACCTTGGCTTTTGTTGAGCGGGAATTAACATCTCCTGAAGGTGCATTCTATTCTGCTTTAGATGCCGATTCGGAAGGAGTGGAGGGGAAATATTACGTCTGGAAAAAAGATGAATTACAAACTATTTTAAAAGAAGATTTCGACTTGTTTGCCGATTATTTTAATGTCAATGAACGCGGATTATGGGAACACGATAACTATATTTTATTGCGCAATGACAGCGATGAAAGCATTGCTGAAAAATACAATATAACAGTTGGTGTTTTGCGATCAACGATCGATAAAATTAAAAAACAACTTTTAGAAATTCGTGAGCAACGAATTAGACCGGGATTGGATGATAAAACGCTAACCTCTTGGAATGCTTTGATGTTAAAGGGATATGTGGATGCCTATGTTGTATTTGATGAGTCTCATTTTTTAGAGGTAGCAGTAAAGAATGCAACATTTATTTTGAATACACAATTGCGAACCGATGGCGGTCTGAATCATAATTACAAAAATGGAAAATCAACGATCAATGGTTATCTTGAAGATTATTGTTTTACTATTGAAGCCTTGATCGGATTGTATGAGGCTACTTTCAATGAACACTATCTGCATAAAGCACATGAGTTTATGGATTATTGCATTCTACATTTTCAGGATAAAGAAAGTGCTATGTTTTATTTTACTTCGGATGAAGACAAAGCGCTCATCAGCAGAAAAATGGAATTGTCAGATAATGTTATTCCGGCATCTAATTCCAGTATTGCAAAATCATTATTCAAATTGGGACATCACTTCGAAAAGGAGGAATACATAACCATCAGCCGTAAAATGTTAAACAATGTTCTGGCCGAAATTGTTAATTACGGTTCAGGATACAGTAATTGGGCAATGTTGTTATTGCATTTTACTCAATCATTTTATGAAGTTGCTGTTGTAGGCAAACAAGCTGATGATAAAAGGAAGGTTTTTAACAAACAATATCTGCCCAATACCCTATTTGCCGGCAGCCTTACTGAAAGTTCATTACCGCTCTTAAAAAACAGGTTTATTGCAAACCAAACACCCATTTATGTTTGTTCTAACAAAACCTGTAATAAGCCGGTTACTGAAGTGAAGGAAGCATTGGAATATCTTACACCGAATTTATCTATTTGAACAATGAAACATTGAGCTTTAATTGCTTTAAAATGTTCATTTTTAAGATTTTGGTATTTCTTTTCTTTTACTTGCAATATGCAGGTAATAAAATTAACTTTGTGGCCTTGGCCGGGTGGTGAAACTGGCAGACATGTACGCTTGAGGGGCGTATGTCGCAAGACGTGCGAGTTCGAGTCTCGTCCCGGTCACTATTCAGATAATATCTGTAAAAACAAAAAACGGTGCTGAAAATTTTTTCAGCACCGTTTTTTTATTCAAAAAATAGTTCTATTATTCACTCAGATCAAAGGTTTCCAAAAACTTAGTAGTATAATCTCCTTTAATAAAATTTTCGTCTTTCATTAATTTTAAATGGAAGGGAATGGTTGTTTTTATACCTTCAATAACATACTCACTTAATGCACGGTGCATTTTTGCAATTGCCTCTTCACGTGTTTGAGCAACAGTGATAAGCTTTGCAACCATACTGTCGTAATTAGGAGGTATGGTATAACCGGCATAAATATGTGAATCTACACGTACACCATGTCCACCGGGAGTATGTAAGTTTACGATCTTACCTGGTGAAGGGCGGAAATTCTGTGTAGGATCTTCCGCGTTGATACGGCATTCAATAGCATGTAATTGTGGAAAATAATTTTTCCCCGAAATGGGAACACCAGCAGCTACTAATATTTGTTCACGTATCAGGTCATAATTAATTACTTCTTCAGTGATCGGATGCTCTACCTGGATACGGGTATTCATTTCCATAAAATAAAACTTGCGGTGCTTGTCAACCAAAAACTCTACAGTACCTACACCTTCATAACTCACAGCCATTGCAGCTTTAATTGCGGCTGCACCCATGGCATCACGTAATTCATCTGTCATAAAAGGTGAAGGTGTTTCTTCAACTAATTTTTGATGACGTCTTTGTATCGAACAATCTCTTTCTGATAAGTGACAGGCTTTTCCGTATTGATCACCTACGATCTGAATTTCGATATGGCGTGGTTCTTCAATATATTTTTCCATATACATGGCACCATTTCCAAATGCTGCTTCCGCCTCTTTGAATGCCGAATCGTATAACGCATCCATGTCTTCCTCTTTCCAAACGATACGCATACCGCGTCCACCGCCACCGGCTGTAGCTTTAATAATTACAGGGTAACCAACCGAAGGGGCCAATTCTTTTGCCTGTTCAGCGCTTTCCAATAATCCTTCCGAACCCGGAACACAAGGTACACCTGCAGCGATCATCGTAGCTTTGGCTGACGCCTTATCTCCCATTGAATTGATCATTTCGGGCGAAGCACCAATGAATTTAATGTTATGCTCCTGGCAGATCTTTGAAAATTTTGCATTCTCAGATAAAAAACCATAACCGGGATGTATCGCATCTGCATCAGTAATTTCGGCAGATGAAATAATGCTTGGAATATTTAAATAAGAATCTTTACTTGGAGGTGGTCCTATGCAAATTGCTTCATCAGCAAATTTAACATGCAACGAATCCTTGTCGGCAGTAGAATAAACTGCTACCGTTTTAATTCCCATTTCTTTACAGGTACGAATAATGCGTAATGCAATCTCTCCCCTGTTAGCTATAAGTATTTTTTTGAACATATTTTCGATTATATGATGTGTAAATGTGCTGATGTGCTGATTGAATAGTAATAATCAGCACATCAGCACATCAACTAATTGACAAATTAGGCCGGGTCTACTAAAAATAATGGCTGATCATACTCAACAGGAGTAGCATCATTAGCCAATACTTTTACAATTTTACCTTTAATTTCCGATTCAATTTCATTGAATAGTTTCATTGCTTCAATAATGCAAGTCACTTTTCCGGGAATAATTTCATCACCTACATTTACAAATAGCGGTTTATCAGGTGCGGAAGAACGATAGAAGGTCCCGATCATAGGGGATCTAACAACAATATATTTCGATTCATCATCACCAGAAACTGCTTTCACTTCAGGAGTTTTTGATTCAGTAACCTGAACAGCTTCCTGCTGCACTGCCTGAGCTTGCATAACAGGTTGCGCAGCGGTTTGAACAAATATTTGCTCTTTGTTTTTGCTGGCAGGGGTCTTAATAATAATTTTTATATCTTTTGTTTCAACTTCTACTTCGCTTACGCCAGATTTTGCAACAAACTTTATTAAATCCTGAATTTCGTTTAATTTCATTTGATATAAATTTTAGTTGTTAGTTTTTTTAGTTGTTAGTTAATGGTTGTTGGTTGTTAGTTGTTGTTTAATTGTTGTTAATTCTTTCCGGTTTCGTTACACAAATGTATATCACTACCAACTCAGAACTATCAACCAATAACTATAATCAATTAACTATTGTATGCCCATTTCAAATAAACTGATCCCCATGTAAAACCAGCGCCAAATGTAGAGATGATGATATTATCTCCTTTTTTTAGTTGCTTTTCATAATCCCACAAACAAAGTGGAATTGTTCCGGCTGTGGTATTACCATATTTTTGGATGTTTAACATTACCTTTTCTTCAGGTACACCCATGCGTGATGCGGTAGCGTCAATAATTCGCTTATTAGCCTGATGAGGTACCAACCAGGCAACATCATCCGACTGTAATTTGTTTTTCTCCATTATCTCAGCTGATACGTCAGCCATACTCACAACCGCTCTTTTAAATACCGGTTGCCCGTCCTGAAACACATAATGTTCTTTTGCATCAATGGTTTCGTGTGATGGCGGTTTTACTGAACCTCCGGCTTTTTGATGCAAGTATTTACCACCGGATCCATCCACTTTTAAAATAGAATCTATAATTCCTAAACCTTCTGTATTGGGCTCCAACAAAACAGCACCGGCTCCATCACCAAAAATAATGCACGTGGCACGGTCGGTATAATCAACTATTGAAGACATTTTATCACCACCAACCACAATTACCTTTTTATATTTTCCTGTTTCAATAAATTGAGTTCCTGTGGCAAGTGCAAATACAAATCCTGAACAACCTGCAGCAAGGTCAAATCCCCATGCGTTGGTAGCTCCTACTTTATCACAAACAACATTGGAAGTTGCAGGAAAAACAAAATCAGGTGTAACGGTAGCCACTATGATCATGTCGATCTCTAAAGCGCTGATACCGCGTTTTTTCAATAGAAGCTGAATAGCAGGAACACACATATCGGATGTTCCTAATCCTTCACCTTTCAATATTCTACGTTCTTTAATTCCGGTACGTGATTCAATCCATTCCGAAGTAGTTGGAACGAATGTTTCTAATATTTCATTTGTAAGAACATACTCAGGAACATATCCGGCAACAGCAGTAATAGCAGCGGTTATTTTAGTCATTATTGAAATGCTTGTTTTATTTTATCGGAAAGTTTTGCTTCCACAATATCTTTGGTAAGTAGTAACATGTTTTTTACAGCAATATCATTCGAAATTCCATGTCCGATCATTACAGTTGAATTGATACCCAATACGGGCGTTCCTCCATAATTTTCATAATTGAAACGATCGAAATATTCATCACTCAAACCTCTTTTTTTGATCATGGTATAAAGTGCTTCGGCCTGTTTTAATACTACGTTTCCGGTAAATCCATCACATACTATTACATCCGCCAGATCATTAAATATATCACGTCCTTCCACATTACCAATAAAGTTGAAATCTTTGGTATCCTTCATTAAACTGTGTGTGGCTTGAGAGATCAGATTTCCTTTTTCGGGTTCTTCACCGATATTTAATAAGCCCACTTTGGGTTTTTTTATTCCATAAACATGTTCTGCAAAAAGAGAACCTAATATGGCAAATTGGTACAATACATCAGGTTTGCAATCCGCGTTGATCCCAACATCTAGAATTAATCCGGTTTCACCGTTTTCTTTCGGTAATAAAGATGTAATGCAAGGTCGGATAACACCGGGAATGGTTTTTACGCTGAACATCGAGCCTACAAGCATAGCTCCGGTATTGCCATTACTGGCAAAACCATCTATCCCACCTTCTTTTAAAAGATGAAACCCAATGCTAATGCTAGAATTGGGTTTCTGTGTAAAGGCTTTAGTCGGGTGTTCGCCCATACTGATTACTTCGGAGGCATGAACAATGTCGAAATTGTTGGAATCGGCCCCTTTTTCAGTAAGGCTTGAAATAATTTGTTCTTTATCGCCAATTAATACAAGGCGAACATTTTTGGGTAATTCGTTATAAGCTAAAATTGCCCCTGATACTGTTGCATCGGGTGCGAAATCACCGCCCATAATATCTATACCTATTTTCATAAGTTTCTATAAATTTTTATGAATATACTTATAACGAATAACGAATTTTATCGAATACCGGATCTGTAAATTGATCCGTTATTCCATAAAATTCGTTACTCGATTACTGTTTTTAAGCAGAAACTTTTTTCTCAATTGCTAGTTGACCTCTGTAGTACCCGCAACCACCACAAACACGGTGATATAAAGTAGGTGCTCCGCAATTTGAGCATGTTGAAATTGTAGACGCTACAGCTTTGTCATGACCTCTACGGCTATCTCTTCTGGATCTTGATAATTTTCGCTTTGGATGTGGCATTTTATTTTATTGTTTAGTTGTTAATAGTTGATGGTTGTTAGTTTTCAGTTGTTAGTCTTTTTCAATTGCCTATTGCAAAATTGACAAATTGTTTAATTAGTTTAAGCTGATGTTTTTCAGATCATCCCAACGTGGATCGGAAGAATCTTCTTTTTTTTCTTCCTCGATCAAAAAATCATTTAATTTCTTTAACATTTTTTTGTCACACGTTGTTTCACCTTTTTCATTGTCAGGGTGAGCACGCTTTATAGGCAAAGAAAGTGCTATATATTCGTATAAATACTGCGACAGATCCAATTCATGTTCATTGGCTGCAACAGTAATGATATCATCATCTTCATTGCCTGTATCGCTGCCTCCTACTTTTACAATTAATTTGTAATTTCCCTCAATGGGTAAATCGTATTCGGCTGTGCAACGATCACAGTTTATTTTTACAGTTCCGCTAATTTCAAAATGCAAAATCATCATACTTGACTGCTTAAGCAATGTTAGCTTCACATTAATATCACCTTGTTTAATCTCAGAATAATCAAGGCTTTCAAAGAACTTATCACTTATATGGAAATCATATAAATGCTCTCCAACACTTAAACCTACAAATTGAATAATGTATTCTTTTGGGGTTCGCATCTCATCTAATTTTTAAAGAAGGAGGACAAAGGTAGAAAAATCCGCTTTAAAACAAAGAAAAATTCAAGTTTTAAGTTCAGGATCCAAGTTTTAGGCCGGTAAGTTTGAGGTTTAACCCAAGTTCGAGTAATAAAAAGAATAATTTGACTAAAAACGTTCATTTGGGCGTTCCCCTTTCTTAAAGAAGAAAGTGGCGGGCTTTCCGCTTCAATCTTTTCTAAACAGAAAAGGATTTACGCGGAATTTATCCTGAGCTCTTGTCGAAGGAATCCCTAACGCAGCATTTTGAATGAAAGAGGATTTGCAGCACTCAGGTTTATACTCAAAACTTTAAACTTTAAACTTTAAACTTTTAACTTTAAACTTTTAACTTTCAACTTTAAAACCGCTAAATTTTAACGATCTCTCTTTTTAAGGCTGATACTTAATGGGTTAGAAGTTATTTCTTCATATTGTTTACGCGTTCTGTAAATATCAACGGCCATATAAACTGCTCTGCGGAACGATTCTTCAGAAGCAACATTTTTCCCTGCAATGTCATAAGCTGTACCGTGGTCGGGAGAAGTTCTCACAATTGGCAGGCCGGCAGTAAAATTCACCCCGGAATTAAATGCAATAGTTTTAAATGGAATTAATCCCTGATCGTGATACATGGCAAGCACGGCATCAAAGTTTTTATAGGTGCCATTGCCAAAAAAGCCATCAGCAGGGTAGGGGCCATAAACCAACATTCCTTCATCTTTTGTTTTATTGATAGCCGGTATAATTATTTGTTGTTCTTCATTGCCTATCACTCCGTTATCACCTGCATGAGGATTTAAGCCAAGAACAGCAATTTTAGGTTTTCGGATGGAAAAATCCTGGATCAATGAATTATTCAGTACCTGTATCTTTTTAATTATTTTTTCGGTTGTTAATTCCTGTGCTACCCGCGTAACAGGGATGTGACCGGTAACTACTGCAACACGCAAATTGTCACTTACCAGGAACATAAGGCTGTCACCTGTTCCGAATTTCTCATCCAGATATTCGGTATGTCCGGGGAATTTGAAATCGGGTGATTGGATATTTTCTTTATTAATAGGGGCTGTAACTAAAACGTCTATCTGGTTTTGAGAAAGTGCATACGCAGCAGCTTCAAGCGATTTTAATGCATATTTTCCTCCTGCTTCGGTTTGGGCTCCCAATTCAATAATAACATCCTCCTCATATACGTTGATGATATTGGCGCGTTTGTGATTTATTTCCGAAATATCCTTTATCAGGTTGAAACTGAAATCTTCTATGTTGAGTGCTTTCCGATGGAAAGATGCTGTTTTATTAGAACCGAAAATAACCGGTGTGCATACTTCCAGCATCTGTGGATCAAGGAATGTTTTAATAATTACTTCTAAACCTATCCCATTAATATCGCCTTGGGAAATCCCTACAATTATTTTTTCTTCTACCATATCTTTTTTCGAATTTACCGGCAAAACTACCAATAATAATTAATTCTAACCTATTCAATGCAAATATAGCTATCCGGAATTTCAAGATTATTTGCTGCAATGATTGGTACAAAAAAATTGCCACTACCATCGTTTGCCCAGAGATATCCCAAAAAGGAGTTATAGAACACAATATTTATAATTTCAGGTGCTTTTATGTATGGACTAAAGTCCTTGAATTCATCGATTATTATTGTAACCCGCCATTAATGGCGGGGTTATTGGGAATTTAACTAATAAAGGGCTTTAGCCCAAAACAATAGAAAATTATCCAATCGGTATTGTAAATAGATAAAAGGAAAAAGTACTGAAAATTACTTTTTTTGAGCTGGTTTTATCTCCGGCTTAATGGCTAAATTCAATTTTGCGGCTATATATGCAGCAATTGGACCGAAATTTTGAGAAACAATTTTTTTAGGATCATTTTCTTTTGATGAAAAGCTGGATGATGCAATTCCAGCTGCAATGTTTTTTCCTGTTTTGTCTAAAATGGAATAATGTACAGCAATCTCGCGTTGAAAGATATCTGTGGCAAGGTCATAGGTATCCATATTGTTTTTAATATCCAACTGATTAATAAAAACATAGTAATCTGTTTTGTATTTAGTGCTCAGATAGCTCAATAATTTTTCATCACCGACCTTTGCATTCATAAATTTTTTGTCGGTGCTGATCTCAACCGCAAGCTGTCCGTTTTTAATGCCATTTTTGTGTACTAATGGCGTTTTTACGTCAGTTGGATTCGGAATCAGATCATAAGAAAGGTTGGTAGACTTATAAATATAGGACAAGTCTTTCGCCATTTTAGCGGAATCGGAATAAAAAGAAACAACAGGTGAAATGCTTTGTAATTTAAGCTTAAGCTGCGCATTTAATTGTTGACGAAAATTTTCACGAATTTGCGGGAATTTCCATTTTGTTTGTTGATTGATCTTCATATCAACATCACTCATATATAATTTGGGGTTAAAAGGAACGATCATTATTTTCCGGATATCATCAGCAGTATTGGTTTTTGTGGTGCGTGTGCCTTCCTGTGCCATTGAAAATAGCACGATAAAATTTAAAAAAAGCAGAATGATATTTTTTTTAAAATCAGCCATTTGAAAAAGATAATGCTGCGTTAGGGATTGAAGCGTAAATCCTTTTTGTTCTTCACAAAAAGATTGAAGCGGAAAGCCCGCCCCTTTCTTGTTTAAGAAAGGGGAACGCCCCCAAAAATTAAAATTAGCGTTTTATAAAACTTACTTACTAAACAACCTTACCACATCGTTCCCATTGGCATACAATAACAATGCCAGCAGTAAAAGCATACCCGCGTATTGGGCATATTCCATCAGTTTTTCGTTTGGTTTTCTGCCCGTGATAACTTCATATAGTAAAAACATTACGTGCCCGCCATCCAGTGCCGGAATAGGCAGAATGTTCATAATAGCAAGAACTATGCTTAAAAAGGCTGTAAAGGCCCAAAAACGCTGCCAATCCCAAGTGGTGCTGTACGCTTTGCCCATGGCCATAAACCCGCCAATTTCTTTATGGGCATCTTTTACAGTAAAAATCACTGCAAACTGTTTGATATAGCTGTCAAATGTTTCGTAGGCCTTATTTACACCGGCAGGAAAAGAAGCAAAAAAACCGTACTCTCTTGTTTCAAGTGTAAAATAATTATCTAAAGATTTTGCCGCTACACCCAACTTTCCTTGTTCGGTTACGGTTGCTTTTGTTACTATACTGTCACTGCCACGAAGTAAAGTAATAGTAACAGGAAGGTTTTGATTGTTTTTCAGGATCTTTACCACATCCTGGTAATACGGTGTGGAAGCGCTGTTAACTGCAATTATTTTATCGCCTTTTTTAATTCCGGCTGCTGCTGCAGGCAATTCCGCATAAACACTATCAACATCAAATGGAAAGCGCGGTTCAACAAGGTTATACTTGTTTTTGATCATTTCGCTCAGATCGTCTTCTGTAACAGCAATTTCCACTTTCTGGCCATCACGTTCTACCTGTATGCTTTCGGCTTTATTGATGAGTACTTCATAGGGCACTTTGTTGATGCTTTGAACGGGTTTGTTATCAACCGAAA
Source organism: Bacteroidia bacterium (assembly GCA_030654175.1). Taxonomy (GTDB): domain Bacteria; phylum Bacteroidota; class Bacteroidia; order 2-12-FULL-35-15; family 2-12-FULL-35-15; genus 2-12-FULL-35-15. The sequence goes on along the minus strand of JAURXZ010000030.1, from coordinate 112,975 downwards.
GTATCATATCCCCATCGCGCAGACCCATCTGGTAACCAAGGGTGTCAACAGCTACACCGTATTTAACATTTTTTGTAGGTAAAAACTCTTCCCCCCAGGTGAACAGAACCATCGCATAAATCAGCATTCCAAGGATCACATTCACTGTAACACCTCCAAGCATGATGATCAATCGCTGCCATGCCGGTTTTGAGCGAAACTCCCATGGTTGAGGAGGTAATTTCATTTGCTCTTTATCCATTGATTCATCGATCATTCCGGAAATTTTTACATAACCGCCTAATGGCAACCATCCGATACCATACTCGGTATCTCCTTTTTTTACCTTGAACAATGAGAACCAGGGATCAAAAAATAAATAGAATTTTTCTACTCTGATCTTAAAAAGTCTTGCCGGTATAAAATGTCCTAACTCATGTAAAACAATGAGTATAGAAAGGCTTAAAATAAATTGTGCTGCTTGTGTTAGAACTTCCATTGATTAAGAATAATGAATATTTACGAATCTGTGTTTGTTGTTTTGTCATGCTGAACTTGTTTCAGCATCTTGTGTTGAGAACCTGAAACAACTTCAGGTTAACTTTGCCTACTGTTAAATTGTTATTTTTTTTAATTGGTTAATTGCCACCCGTCTTGTTTCGGCATCCGTTTCAACGTAATCGGCATAGCTTGGTTTGTTAATAAAACTAACAGTTTGCAAGCAATTTTCTACTACATCGCTCATCTCTAAAAATCCAATTTTATCTTTTAAAAATGCTTCAACTGCAATTTCATTCGCGGCATTCAAAACGCAGGGGGAGTTACCGCCTTTATTCATAGCTTCAAAAGCGAGTGCAAGGTTACGAAATGTTTTTGTATCCGCTTGCTCAAAAGTTAATTGCGGGTAATTCATAAAATTAAAACGGGGGAAATCGGATTTTATTCTTTCCGGATAGCCAAGTGCGTATTGTATTGGTAATTTCATATCAGGCAGGCCCATTTGGGCTTTCATGCTGCCATCGGTAAACTGAACAATGGAATGAACAATGCTTTGCGGATGAACAATGACTTCAATTTGTTCGGGTTTCAATCCAAATAACCACTTGGCCTCTATTACTTCTAATCCTTTATTCATAAGTGATGCCGAGTCGATCGTTATTTTGGCTCCCATCTCCCAATTAGGATGTTTTAATGCTTGTTCTTTTTTTATTGTTGCTAAAAAGTTCTTGTCTTTCCCCCTGAATGGCCCACCGGAGGCGGTTAAATAAATTTTTTCGATGGGATTCTGAAATTCTCCTGCAAGGCACTGAAATATTGCGGAATGTTCCGAATCAACAGGATATAGATTTACGCCTTTTTCCTTGGCTAGTGCGGTAACCAAGTCTCCTGCAACTACCAGGGTTTCTTTATTTGCTAATGCAATTTGTTTTTCTGCTTTTATAGCGGACATGGTGGATTCAAGACCTGCATAACCAACAATAGCGGCAAGTACCATATCAATGCTATCCATTGTTACCACTTCTACAATTGCCTTGTTGCCTGCAAACACTTTAATATCAAATGCTTTTAATGCTTCTTTCACATAGAGGTATTTGCTTTCGTCAGCAATTACAACTGCATTCGGATTAAATTCGATGGCTTGTTTGATCAATAGATCGGCATTTCCATTGCCGGTGAGTACTTCAACTGCAAGAGTTTCGGAATTAGCACGGATCACATCTAATGCTTGTGTGCCGATAGAGCCCGTAGAGCCAAGTATTGCTATGTTTTTTTTCTTCGTTTCCAAATGTTTTATTTGCAAGTAATTTTTAACTGTTCCTTTATAATTAAAATTTAAAATTTAATTATTTGGGCGTTCCTTTCTTAAACAAGAAAGGCCGGGCTTTCCTCTACAATCTTTTCTAAAAGGAAAAGGATTTCCGCTGCAATCCCTAACGCATTTTCTACCTCCTAAAACACCATATAATCCTGAGGATCAATAGCGTTCCCGTTATACCATAATTCAAAATGTAAGTGCGGACCGGTGGTCTGTTCTCCCGAATTACCAATAATGGCAATAGCTTCACCGGCTTTTACATAATCACCTATTTTTTTTAGCAGTACGGAGTTGTGTTTATAAACAGATATTAAATTATTACTATGCTGTACCGTAATGGTATAACCGGTTTCTGACGACCATGTAGCTAAGATCACTGTTCCATCAAGGGTTGTTTTAATGGCTTCGTTCTCCGGACCAACAATGTCAATACCGAAATGTTGTTCATTTGTTTTAAAGGAACTCGTAACCATTCCTTTTAAAGGTGTAAAAAAGGAAAAGTTCATGATCCCGTTTTTGTTTGTTCCGGTTTCATATGCCAGACTATATTGATCCTGCGATTCAATATTCTTTCGCAATTCAGCTTCATTTTCTGAAGCAGACATTTTTAATTTGTTATATTCTTTATTTTTGTCCTTCTGATTTTGAGTGGTGTCAAGCTTAATATCTCCCCGTAATACATTGCTGATATTTGCCATAAATGCATTTTGTGCTATCATTGACTTTTCGAGGGAATCGCTTTTAAAAGTGAGTCGAACTAAATTTCTTCTTACACCGGTATCGGCATAACCGGGGATATATTCGCGCAGAGGCGTAAAAGCAATAAGAGAGGTAACAATCATAACCATAACAATGGTAACCGACCCTACTAAAATAAACAAGCCTAATGGAGTAAGTTGTAATGAAAGCTTTTCTTCAAAGGTGTCGTCATTCATTACCACCAATCTGTATCGATTGCGCAGTCGTTTTATGAATTTACCTTTCTTATCTTTTTGTTCGGTCATATAGCTTACAAATATCGTTATTTTTTTTGTAAGACCATGTGATGGAAATTTGACCAGGTCCGAACTGAATGAAGGGTGAATTCAATTCAAAAGAAATGCAAGGTTTATTAGTGGTGTATTTGTAAAGAGTTTTGCTTGGAGTGAGTTTTCTTTACTTCAGGTGATCGTATTTTTAAGGAATTACGGTTATTTCATTCGTGCTAACCATATTGCTTTTGTTGCCGGCCCTGTCTTTTAATGTTATTTCAAATTTTACAATTGTATGTGGTCCAAATAATGGTGCTGTTCTCAACTTTATTTTGATCTGGCCATCTAATGCCTTGTATTGCCCGTCAGGTGTTATGTTAGGAATACGATAACTGTAAAATAAAGTATCAAATTGAGCTGTGCCGAATGAAGAATCAATAGGAGTAAAAACTCCTGTAATTGGGTGTTTAAATAAATATTTCATTTTCAGATCATCTTCAGAAATTGCATCTCCCGGAAGGATGCCAACATCACCATCGCCATCTTTAAATTTAATGAAACAATCAGCGGAATCATTACCGTAGGACACAAATTTTTCGAACTCAATAACGGGTTGAGGTGGAAACTGCTTTTCCTTAACACATGATGTGGTAGAAGTAACAATAATAAAAACTAAAAGCGATATGTAGATAAAATGTTTCATTGATTTTGAATAGAACATAAAATTATTAATTATTTTTGGCCAAAGCAAATTATAACGTGTCTAAAAATCAATTATTGTTTAATATCACTTTTTAAGGATCTTTCCATAAGTTGAAACCAAACACCAACAGCATTTTTAATGTCAGCACATCTGAAGAATTTAAACAGATGGCTTTGTCTGTTTTTAAGTTTCAATTCGCCAACAATCAGGTTTACCGGAATTATGTAACAGCGTTAAAAGTTAATGCTGATAAGATCATTGATCTTGAGCAGATTCCGTTTATGCCCATTGAGTTTTTTAAGACTCATATTTTAATTTCTGATCCCACAAACGAGAATCAAGAGGCAAGAATCAAGAGGCAAGAAACAAGTGACAAGAAGCAAGAGGTAAGAAGCAAGAATCAAGAATCAAGGGACAAGAGTCAATCAGCGGTTTTTACAAGCAGTGGCAGCATTCAAAGTAAACATTATGTAAGTGATATTTCTATTTATGAAAAAAGTTATCGGAAAGGATTCGAACTGTTTTATGGAAACATTGAGGATTATTGTGTTTTAGCTCTATTACCTTCTTACCTTGACCGTGAAGGGTCATCATTGATTTATATGGCTGAAGACCTGATAAATAAAAGCAAACATTCGGCAAGCGGTTTTTATTTAAATAATTATGATGAATTAATTCTGAAATTAAAAGAGTTAGAGTTTCAAAATCAAAAAATTATTTTATTGGGCGTAACTTATGCTTTGCTTGATCTGATTGAGATACAGAAGTTTCAGTTAAAACATACCATCATTATGGAAACCGGTGGGATGAAAGGAAAGCGCACGGAGATGGTAAGAGAAGAGTTACATGCGGTATTGTGCGAAGGTTTTGGTGTAAATGAAATACATAGTGAATACGGAATGACGGAGCTTTTATCACAGGCATATTCAACGGAGAAAGGAGTGTTCAACTGTCCGCCATGGATGAAAGTTCTGATACGTGATACGAATGATCCGTTTTCTTTTTTACCTCATAATAAAACAGGAGGCATCAATGTAATTGATCTGGCCAATATTAATTCCTGTTCATTTATTGCCACACAGGATCTCGGGAAATCCTTTTCTGATATGTCTTTTGAAGTGCTTGGTCGCTTTGATAACAGCGATATAAGGGGATGTAATTTATTGATTGGATAAGGTGACTTTTTATTAGATCTATCTGAAAATACTGTATTCACAATAAATGATGTTATCTCTCCGTTTTCTCATCGTATTTGAATAAATCTATATTTCCACCCATGGTATAAATTTTTACTTTTTGATACGCGGGAATCCTTTTTAACGATCTGTTCGCTTCCGAAAGATCCTGCTCTTCAAAATATATAAAAATCTAAACTCCTTGCCATGAACTACCGAACGTTTTCAACACCTGCATTTCTTGGTTGCGCGTTGTGCTTGTTTAGCAGCTATTATGATCCAAAACCAACAGAAAAAAAATCTGAAAGGCTGAAAGAGAAAGGGCCTTATGACGTAATTATTGTTCCTGGTGTTCCTTACCAGGATCCAAAGCTGAAAGTGATCCTTAAAGCCAGGATACTTTGGGCAAAATATTTATTCGATAATGGCATTGCCAAAAACATCATATTTTCAGGATCAGCTGTTTATAATCCTTATATTGAAGGTGTAATGATGCGGATCTACGCAGATTCTCTCGGGATCCCATCTGCCAATACATTTGCAGAAACACAAGCGGAGCATAGCACCGAAAATATTTTCTATTCTTTGTTATTGGCTAAAAAAATGGGATTCAAAAAAATAGCTGTTGCAACAGATCAATATCAGGCGATTATTATCAGAAATTTTATGAAAAAAAATTGCCCTGAAATAGAAATAATACCTATAGAATATAACAAAATAAAATTGGTTACTGCCGCTTGGCCGGATATTGATCCCTCTTCCGCCTGCGTGGATAATTTTGTTTCACTGGTGGAGCGGGAGGATCGGGTTAAACGTTTCAAAGGTACTTTGGGGAAGAACATTAGTTTTATTGAAAATGATTCAACCAATTATCAGGATAAAAGGTCCACTTTCTCATTTGCAGAGTTGGGGAAATTCTCAAATTACTGTGTTGCCTCCGCCAATTCATTTTTATCTGGTTTTAATAATCTGGAACCGGTCCGTTAGAAATGTTTTTCTTTTAAATTTTAAGGATGCATTTATTTCTTTAAAATTAAATTAATAGAGTGTTACTATTTTTCGATTTGCCTGCAAACTTCATTCCTGCCGTTCTGTCCGGCTATTAGGGGCATGCTTTAACTTTTTATTACCTGCAATTTACCCGAATACCTCTTTCATGATATTAGTTATTATAACAAAAAAGCAGGCGCGAAATAAATATTTAAAATAATTCCGGTTTTCTAACCTGATTTGTGATAAATTTCTATCTTCGCTTTGTCATGAAAATAAATCACATCAGTCAATTTTATCAGATCCTGCGCAACGACAATCTTTCCTTTGTTTACCAGGGAGATTTTAGTGATGGAATTACTGAAAAAATAATCGCCCTTAGTGAATATTCGATTGATAACAGTCATGAAATGATAGAAATGAGAAATAAAGTATCATTTGTTATTGTTGAATGTTTCCAGAATATTGTCAGGCATGGAAATGATACTCAAATTAAAGCCAATAGAACCGTTACCTTCCCCGGCTTATTTTCTACCAGAAATGTACAGGATAGTATTTATATTACTTCTGCCAATTTGATTGAAAATACGCAGGTTCCTGCATTAAAAGGGAAACTCGAGAAGCTTAATAATTTAGATAGAGAACAGATCAAAGCTCTTTATATTGACATACTCTCGAGTGGGGAAATTTCAGATAAAGGTGGCGCAGGCTTAGGATTAGTGGAGATGGCAAGAAAATCGGAGAACCCATTGGAATTCAACTTTGAAAATGAGAATGACAAACTTTCTCTGTTTTACCTTATGTTGAAAATGCAGGGAAAGGGTAGTGTGAATGTAAAAAGCAATATTTCGATGGATAGTGTTAAGGAGATGCATGAAATAATGCGAAAAGAGAATATTTTAATGGTTTATAAGGGGGATTTTTCGCAGGAAACCGTTATTCCTATGCTGAAAATGATCGAAGACAATTTGAACAAACAGCAGGAAGAACTCCATATAAAAAAGAAATTATATCTTGTTCTTATGGAAATTCTACAAAATATTTCCAAACATTCTGTTCAGCAAAATGGAAAAAAAGAAGCAATATTTATGATCGGTAAAAACGAGCAAAAATATATTATCTGTACCGGAAATATGGTAGATGCAGCTTCCTCGGAAAAAATAAAGAACAAGATCAATAAAGTAAATAGTTTAAACAAAGAAGAGTTGATCGGTTTGTATAAAAAAACATTGAAGGAAAGTATATCAGATGAACATGGTGCGGGTCTTGGAATAATAGATATTGCCCGGGAGAGTGGTGAGAAGATAATGTTCGATCTAAAACCAGAGATTGAAGATTTGTCGTTTTTTTCATTGTGTGTGCAGATGTAAATACGAATACTGGAAAAGAAAAAATCATCAAAAAAAGAATGAAGAAAAGTTTGATCATAGAAGAAACACATGATACTCCCAAAATAATTTTGGATAAATCAAAAGGGGTTTTTGAAATTTCAGGTAGATCTTTGCCGGAAAATGCTGTTAAGTTATATTCTCCGGTTTTAAAGTGGATGGAGGAATACATAATGGCTCCAAATCAGACTACTCACTTTGAATTCAAGCTGGATTATTTTAATTCAGCATCTACAAAAAAGATTTTTGAAATAATTACAATTTTAGAAAAGCTCTCTTCTAATAATCTGCCTGTTACTGTTATTTGGTATCATGCTAAGGATGATGAATTAATACGGAACAGAGGCCTGGAGATCAAAGAAATGGTGGAATTACCTTTTGAAGTGAAGATCTATTGATCTATAGCCTTAATCCTATTATCAGAATATCATCTATCTGATGTGCATTTTCTTTCCAGTTTTCATGTTCCTCTACCATCAGCGCTTTTTGCTTTTGCATACTCAATGATTGATTAGCCAGTATCAGATCTTTAAACTGGTGGATTCCGAATTTTTTTCTGTCGCTTCCCCTGAACTGATCCATATACCCATCTGAAAACAGGTAAATACACATGTCTTTTTTTATTGGAATAACATGATTCGTATATTCTCTTTTTAAAGGGTTTTCTTTCTTTGATATCATTCCACCACCACCTATTGTTTGCCTATCGGCTTTTACCACGGTTAACTCATTGTCTGATACCAAATACAAGGGGTTTTGTGCGCCTGCAAATTCCAGTTGATTGTTTTTGTAATCGATGCTGCACAATGCAATATCCATCCCATCCCGCGACAATGTTTCTTCTTTTTCCTGATGCAGCGCCTGATAAATTCCTTTGTTTAATTGCCTGAGTATTTCAGATGGAGTTGTAATATGCTTTTCATTTACGATCTGGTTTAAGAGGGTGTTTCCTATCATGCTCATGAAAGCTCCGGGTACACCATGTCCGGTACAATCAATGGCTGCTAAAATAATTTTATCTCCTATTTTTGAGCACCAGTAAAAATCTCCGCTTACAATATCTTTTGGTTGGTAATAAATAAAAGAATCAGGAAGGATTTTTTGTATTTCACTTTCTTCTATCAAAATACTTTGTTGAATATGCTGAGCATACGTAATACTGTCTATTATTTTTTCTTTCTGCTTTTCTATAAGAGCATTCTTTTGAATTAATTCGTAATTTGAATTTCTTAACGTTGTATTTAATTTTTTCTTTATTAAAAATCTATTGTAAAGGATAATACCTAATAATAAAGCCAGAATTAATCCTGCAACAAAACCATTACGTATGAATTTTTGTTTGTTTAGATCTGCTTTTTGAAGAGCCTTGTCTTTGGTTAAAAGCTCAATGTTTTTTTCCTTTTCTTCCGAATCATATTTAGCATCCATCTCCGCAATTTGTCTTCCAGAATGCTCATTGAGAAGGGAGTCTTTAATTTCCGAGAAAAATTTGTAATATTCATAAGCTTTTTTAAAGTCATTCATTTTATTGTGTAACTCCGACAAAGCAAAATAGGACTTCATTATATTATGTTTGTCACCAATCTCCTGATAGATGTTTAAGGATTTATTAAGATAAAGATAGGACTCTTTTAGTTTTTTTAGTTTTTCATAAGTACTTGCGATATTGCCGGAACAGTTTGCTATTCCTTGTTTATTTCCGATCTCTTCATTGATTTTTAGGGATTTTAATTGATTGTCTAAGGATAAATCATAATTTCCTTTTTCCTGATAAGTGTTTCCGATAGAGTTATAGGAAACGGCCATCCCTTTTTTATCAAAAATTTCCGTACTGATTTTTAAAGAAGTAAAGAAATTGGTCAATGCTTTTTCGTAGTCTTCCTGGAATAGATAGATATTGCCGATGTTATTGTAGCAAGTAGCGATCCCACTTTTGTCGGCAATTTCTTCATGGTATTTTAAACACTTTCTGTAAATTTCCATGGCCTTCTCATAGTCACCAAGGCGGAAATAAATAAGTCCAATGCTGTTATAAGATATTGCTATTTCTTTTTTATCTCCAATTTCTTCCAGAATTCCTAAGGAGTTCAGGTGACAAATCAATGACTTATCATAATTCCCCTGTTTTCGATAAATATTTCCAATATTCGTAAAAGAATGGGCCAGTCCTTTCTTATATTTAATTTTTTCTGCTTGATTTTGCGCTTGTTGTGCACATTCCATCGCTTTCTGGTAATTACCAATATTTAGGTACGTCTTGCTAAGCGTATTTAGAGTATTTACTTGGGAGGTATCTGTTTTTGTGCTCTTTAAAAATAATTGAAGTGAATCAATAGTTCGACTATCCTGATTATTTGTTTTGGTTTTTTCAGCTCCTGCTGCGCACAAACATAAGCAAGAAACTAAGATAGAAGATAAAAGGAGATTTATTGTTTTCATTTTCTTAATAGCTATGCTTGGGTGATTTTTTGTTAATTAAACTCAAAACAAGTGTAATTCCAATTGTTATAATAAAAGCATCGGGATCGTAGTATAAAAAAACAAAAAGCACTTTTAAAGTCCTTAAATTCAGTATTACTACAATAATAAGGAAAATAAATCTCAAAAAAAATTATGCAACATAAATTTAATGCGATTTAAGGTATTAGTTTTATTAAGTATATTCAGCCTTTCAAAATCCCAATCTACTCCAATGAAAGTAAGTGGTTTTACCTTTGTGCGCAATGCTATTAAATTCGATTATCCGATTGTGGAGGCTATTACTTCCATTCTTCCGATTTGTGATGAAATAATTGTTGCTGTTGGTTTATCTGAAGATGGCACGTTAGAATTAATAAGGTCGATCAAGTCGAGCAAAATAAAAATTGTAGAAACTGTTTGGGATGATTCACTGCGTGAGGGAGGGCGGGTATTGGCCGATGAAACCAATAAAGCATTTGCTGCGATTTCAACTGATAGCGATTGGGCATTTTACATACAAGGGGATGAAGTAATTCATGAAGAGCAATTACCTGTTATAATGGCTGCGATGCAGCAGTACAAAGACAATAAAAAGATTGAAGGTTTATTGTTCGATTATACTCATTTGTATGGTTCCTATGATTATGTGGGAGATGCAAGGCGCTGGTATCGTAAAGAGATACGGGTAGTGCGAAATGATAAAGCTATTTCATCCTATAAAGATGCCCAGGGCTTCCGGAAAAATGGAAAAAAGTTAAAGGTGAAGGCGATTGCTGCCAATGTTTATCACTATGGGTGGGTGAAACCTCCGGAAGCTCAGCAAGCCAAACAGCAGACATTTCATAAGCTCTGGCATACTGACGAATGGATGAAACAAAATATTCCTCAAGTTGATAAGTTTGATTATTCTACTATTGATTCAATAGAACATTTTAAAGGAACACACCCTGTTGTAATGCAGGAACGGATTAACAAAATGAATTGGAAATTTTCCTTCGATCCTACTATAAAAAAATTATCTTTTAAGCTAAAAGTGCTTATGTTCATTGAGAAAAAGTTTGGCTGGAAGATAGGTGAATATAAAAACTATAAAATTATTTAATATGCTTTTTTATTTTGTTTCTCGCGCAAAGTTGCAAAACAGCAAAGGTTTTTTGTTGCTTTGTTGCAGTGCCTTCAATGTTTTGTGTTTCTCTCAAATTTGCAAGTTTGCCGGATTTTTTAATTGCTTTGCGTCTTTGCGTCTATACGCATTAATTTTAGCTTCCGCATTTATTATGCAATCATGCTCATCAGGTAGCGGTCCTAAAAAAGATAAGGGGCAACAATCCTCCGATTCAATATCCTTCAAAGAAAACTTTCCTAAAGGAAAGGTCATTGAACAGGTAATTTGTAAAAACGATGCTTCTCAAAGTTATGCTTTGTATTTACCTGCTAATTACTCAACAGAAAAAAGCTACCCTGTTATATATGCTTTTGATCCTCATGCGGAAGGGAAACTGCCGGTATCTCTATATAAGGACCTGGCCGAACAATATGGTTATATTTTAGTAGGCTCAAATAATTCAAAAAACGGAACCACCTGGGAAGATTCACAAAACATAGCTAACAAATTATTTGCTGATGTAGGGAATCGATTATCTCTTAATACTCAACGTATTTATGTCTTAGGTTTTTCCGGTGGGGCTCGTGTTGCAAATGCCCTGGCCATTGCCAATGGCTCCATTGCTGCTGTTATTTGTTGTGGAGCTTCAGCGCCCATGGCCAAAATGGAGGCTCCCCGAGATAATTATTCTTTTTTTGGGATAGTGGGTAATGAAGATTTTAATTACGTGGAAATGAGAAAATACGATATGATTGATTTAGCAGGAAAAAATATTAAACACCTGCTGATTACTTTTGATGGTAAGCATGAGTGGCCCTCTGTAGGTATTATGGATGATGCCTTTTGGTGGGTAGCATTAAATGATATGAGAAAAAACACTGCTGCTAAAAACGAAGTGTTAATCGCAAAACGTTATCAACCGGCATTAAAGCAAATCGAATTGTATCAGGAAAAAAAACAAGTATTTGAGACATATAAGTTATGTCAGAAAACCATTAATTTTTATGATGGCCTTGCAGATTTGTCGCCCTGCTATTCAATATATAAAGCATTACAATCTGATCCTGAAGTTGACAAACAATTAAAACTGGAGGAAGGTAGCTGGACTGAAGAAGAAGAATTAAAACAGCATTATTTAAAAGCATTGCAGACTCAAAATCTTAGTTGGTGGAATAAAAATATTGCAACATTAAATCAGAAAATTAAAACAGGCACCGACAAAAATAAAGTACTCATGAATAAACGGCTGCTCAATTTTTTGAGTTTAGCAGCTTATATGCAAACCGCAGGAGCACTAAAACAAAATAATCTTCCTGCAGCTGATTTTTTCGGTAAAATTTATGTGTTAGTGGACCCAACAAATAATGAAGCCAATTATTTAATGGGAGCAGTTTTCGCTAAAACTGGAAATAATGAAGAGGCAATCAGATCTTTGAACCGGGCTATTGAAAATGGATTTACTGATACTGCGCGCTTGAAAAAGGATGAGGCGTTTAGTGGAATAAAAAACACAAAGGAGTTTGAAGACGTGGTTAAAGGAATAAAGTAAAATGAGCAATTGCAGATTGAGAGTTTTTCAACCCGCAATCGACAATCATCAATCCGCAGTAATTTTTAGTCCCATCCCGAAGCCAATACATCACACAAATGCATCATTTTAATATTTTTGTTTTGTTTTTTTGCAACACCATCAATATGCATGAGGCAGGAAGAATCTGTAGATATAATGTATTCAGCGCTTGTTTGAAGAGCATTTTCTAATTTCTGTTCGCCCATGCCAACTGCGATCGGTTCAAATTTTACGGAAAAACTTCCTCCAAAACCACAACACACATCAGAATCTTTCATTTCACGCATTTCCAGTCCCCGTACTTTTTCAAGTAATACTCTTGGCTCGCGTTTTATCCCATATTCGCGCAAAGCAGCACAGGAATCATGAAACGTTCCAATTCCATTAAGTGTGGCACCGATATCGGTAATTTTTAAAACGTTCACCATAAAATCAGAGAACTCAAAAATGTTTTTCTGAATTTGTTTATACTCATTGTGTAAAACAGAGTTATGGAACATGTCGGGATAATAATTTTTTATCATCCCCACGCAAGATGCCGAAGGGCAAACAATGTAACGATCATTCTGAAACTCCCGGATAAACTTTTCGCCTACCTCTTTACACTCGGCCCAGTGACCAACATTAAAAGCAGGTTGACCACAACATGTCTGTTCAGGATTGTAATTTACTCCACAACCTACCTTCTCTAAAATTTTTACCATATTCAATCCGGTATCCGGATAGATCTGGTCAATAAAACAGGGAATAAATATATCTACAATCATATTATTACTAATTACAAATTTTTAAGAATTACTATTATTGATTAATTAATTAATGAACCATTGATCAACTTACATTTTTTGTTTTTGGTATGGTCAGCAAAACTAAAAAACCAATTACAAAAAACACTATCAATGCTAATACTGAATTGCGCATACCACCTGTTATTCCTTCAATAAAACCGAATGAAAGCATCCCGATAACAATGCCTACTTTTTCGCATACATCAAAAAAGCTAAAGTAGGATGCATGGTCTTCCGTTTCAGGTAGAAGTTTTGAATATGTTGAACGTGACAAAGATTGAATCCCTCCCATAACTAATCCAACCAGGGCGGCAATAACATAAAAGGAGAAGGAGGTGTGTACATATTTATAAACTGTAAAACAGATTGCGATCCAGATAAACAAACTAAGACCCAATGTTTTGATATTGCCGATCTTTCGGGAGATGAATGAAAATAAAAAAGCCCCTGCTATTCCAAGAAATTGAATTAGTAATATACTGGCAATTAATGATGCATCCTGAATGGGAACTTCTTTAAAGGATGTAACGATCACTCCATTAACAGTTTCTGTAACTTCAACCAGATCTTTAACTTCTTTTTTTGCGAACATAACAGCCATTAACATTACTGTTTGCACACCCATGCTATAAATAAAGAAGGAGATAAGGAAACGTTTTAATCGTTTAATATGCTTAAGTTCATTCCATACTTTTTGCAATTCTTTAAATCCTTTGGTTATAACATTCCCTTCAGATAAATGCTTCCTTTTTGAAGTTGGCAACTTTGCAAAAGTTATTTGTGCAAAACCAGCCCACCATAAGGCAACGGTGATGAATGAAAAACGTGTTGCAGCAAGTTTGTTTGGGAAGCCCAGCTTTTCGAAATTCATTATTATGATTAAATTAATGATCAAAAGTAAAGCACTTCCAAAATACCCTTTTGCATAACCCTTTGCACTCACTTTGTCATGATCCGCAGGTTCCGCGATTTCAGGTAAATATGCATTGTAAAAAACAACACTGCCCCAATAACCAACACTGGCAAATAAAATAGATAATAAGCCTAAGCCTAAATTTTCGGCACTGAAGAAGTACAAGGATGCACAGGATAAAGAACCGAGGTAACAAAAGAACTGCATAAAACGTTTTTTGCTTCCACTATAATCAGCGATACCGGATAACACAGGTGAGGACAGCGATACAATAATAAACGAGAGTGCTACTATGTAATCGTATAATTCAGTGTTTTTAAAATGTCTGCCAAATAAAGTTACCACATCACTAATGATAATTCCATTAGCATCTTTGGTGCCCGTAACATTCACATAAAATATTGGAAAAATAGCAGCTGTTATAACCAAGGGGTATGATGAATTGGCCCAATCATAGAACGTCCAGGCACTAATTATTTTCTTATCTCCTTTTTTAAAGTCACTCATAGGTTTATTAGTTTTAAATTTCTGTCAATTGACGAATATTATTTCTACTAATCAGATACTATTAATTTGCTTTTTTTCTATGTTACCGGCTACTCAATCGTTGACGAAAAGAATAAAAAGTGATTTGTTTTATTGTTTTAAAATAATAAACTCCACTCTTCTGTTTTTAGCTTTATTCTCATCCGTATCATTTGGCGCAAGAGGCTGTGAAGGTCCAAATCCCTTATAAGTCATTGGGTTTATTACGCTCTGTGCCAATAGGTAATCGTAAACAGCTTTTGCTCTTGCCTTAGATAATTTACGATTTACTGCTTCTTTTCCTTGATTGTCGGTATGTCCGTTAATTTGTATTTCCATAAAGGGGTGATCATTTAGCACCCGAACCAATTCATCTAACATATTGAAGGAAGATTTTAGCAGATTGGCACTTCCATTTTCGAATTGTATGTTTTTAATTTCAATAACTTGTCCGGTTGTAAATGTATCGGGCAATGTGCTCACTATTTTATTTTCCTCCAGATGGATCTCGTTTTGTTTAATAATCGCTGAATCTGCTGCATTTAACTTTTTAATCACTGATATATCATCAACATAATAATATGCTTCACGACTTTTAAAAATGTTCCATTTGTTTATTCGAACAAAATCATCTTTCATTCTGGTTTTAAAATTTCCAATAATAATATATTTTTCACCACCATGAGCCTTATATAGCCCCTCAATTGGTATCCAGCCAAGGGTTCCGGAAATTCCTTTGCCGTAAGTGGAATCTATTATTCCTTCTTTATCGAAAGTCATCCCGATTTTGAAAGGTTTATCAGAAAAATAAACACCTAATTGTTTAACCGTTACGGTGCTGCTTCTCACCAATTTTACATGCATCATAAAATCATACATTTTCCCTTTTTCCAGAGGCTCAGTTAATTTAACATACATGTATTCCTTATAGTTTGGCTGAAAACGTAAACCTGCGTAACAGGTTCCTGAATGTGCTCCTTTGCTTCTGGAAGTGTCCTTCTTATCCGCTTTTAGGAAATAATCAACTGTTCCTACACCTAACCAAGGTACGGCATTTTTTATAACAGTGGATTTATTTTTATGCTTCTCGAAGCTTGGATTGGGCACCAGGTTTTTTTCTTTTTTTTGTGCAAATGAACTAACACACAGCAGCAAAGATGCAAAAAGCAAAGGAGCCTTTTGAAAAAATGCTTTTGTATGTAGTATCGGTGCTTTCATTTTTACTATAACGGTTAACAACAAACAAATGATGCCTTATCCGTAACCAGTTTAAAATCTAAATTCTTTTATTGTTTCTACAAAACAGATTACTTTATCTTTATCTATATCCGGATATAAACCATGTCCTAAATTTGCAATGTGTCTTTGGGGCCCGAATGCTTTGAGCATTTTTATAGTTTCATTTTTGATGCTTGTATAATCAGCATACAGTAAACAAGGATCCATATTGCCTTGAAGTGTTTTGGTATTTCCAATCAGTTCGCGCGACTCAGCAATGTCCATGGTCCAATCCAAACCTATGGAATTACAATTTAGCTGCCCCAGATCTTTGCGGACAAAGTGAGCATCCTTTGCAAAAACTGTAAGAGGAACTTCTGTGATAGCATCACATATTTGAGAAATATATTTCAACGCAAATTCTCTATATTGCTCAGGTGATAATACTCCGGCCCAACTGTCAAATAATTGTAACATATCGGCACCTGCAGTAATTTGCCCTTTTAAATAATTAATAGTGCTGTCAGTAATTTTTTGCAACAACAGGTGAGCTAAAACGGGTTGAGTGTATAAGAATTTTTTTGCCTGTGAAAATGTTTTACTTCCACTGCCTTCAATCATATATGCGAAAATTGTCCAGGGTGCACCTGCAAAACCAATAAGAGGAACACGATCGTTTAACCCGCTTTTAGTAAGTTTTATGGCATCTATTACATAATGCAGATCATCAGCTGTTGCAATTTTAAGTTGTGCAATATCATTTGCTGTTTTAATAGTTTTTTCAAACCACGGCCCCTTTGCTTCTATCATTTGATAAGGTAAGCCCATTGCTTCCGGTATAACAAGGATATCGGAAAAGATAATGGCAGCATCCACACCTAAAATATCCACAGGCTGTATGGTAACTTCGCAAGCAAATTCGGGTGTCTCTACCAATTCTTTAAATCCTCCCATTTTGGCACGTACCTTTCTGTATTCGGGTAATATACGTCCTGCCTGGCGCATCAGCCAAACAGGTGTGCGTTCAACCTTTTCGCCTCGCGCAGCTCTTAAAATTAAATCGTTTTTTAATGGCATATAGTTTATTTATTGATGTGCTAATTTGTTGATGTGCTAATTTGCTGATGCCACAAAGGCCAATGAAAAAATCTTAATCAGCATATCAGCAAATCAACAAATCAGCACATTGTTTAATTTATTGTGGATGATAAGTGCGTATTGCCGTTTGCAACACTTTTGCTTTGTCAAGTGTGATTGATTTAGTTTGTTGTTTGCTATATAATTTCATTTGATCCATTAAGTGCGGACTTTCTTTTCTGCGGGATTCTCCGAATGGCACAACCGTTTCGTATGAATTTCCTTTTTTTGAAAACTTCGCGAACATGATAAAAGAATCTCCATTTATTGCACGTAAAGAACCATTTTCAGTTTCAACACTTACCATTGCCATCAAACATTCCGGCAAGCCGGGAACGGCATACGTTTTGTCTTCACGCATCAGGCGCTGCACATCACCAAAAGGCACATCAATACTTTTGTGGTATTTTAGTAATTGTTTTTTTGCATATCGGATAGCTTCTATCAATAGTTCTGTATCATATTCAATTCCAATTTCCAATTCGTTATAAGCGGCTTCTTTTTTTTCAAATAAATAATTAAAGGTAAATGTTACTAAAGCAGCTTCCCTGTTATCCGTTTTGCCTGAGAAATCCCATGTTTTTAACTTAGCAATTGCATCAGCTATATCTGGATAATCCTGTTCTTTAAGAGCATAAATTGGTTTGAATGTTTTATAAATACCTCCTGCTTGTTTTGGATATGTGCAATCATATTTTATGTTTTTAAACTCTTGAAAAGTAATATGTGTTTTCCCTTCCATCAACTCATTAAATCGCAAATCGCGATTGTTGGTTCTGTTCCAGTTGAAACCTGATTCTTTATTAAAAAGAGCTTCATTTGGATTTTCGTTTGGAGCTGTACAGCGGAAAGGGCTGTTATTGGTATTGTATACATAACCACAGTTAGGGCGGTTTTTTTGCGGTAATTCATTCAACGTATAAAATTGATTCCAATATGTTTTTGAAGTATTCCCGGGAACAACTTTTTGCCAGTTATAATCAGGATTTCTATGAGGCAGGGCGGCATTAAATAAATAAGAAATACAATCGGCATCATCCGCATAAATAAAATTAAAAAGAGGAATACCCTGCATTTGCATTGCAGAATAAAAATACATAAACTCTGTTGCTTTGCCTAGGTTGAACCATTGTTCAGCGGCTTTAATGTTAAACATCGTGTTGTAACGCATTCCGTATACCCCTTTTTTTGTGCGATAAGCAGGTCCATAAATGCACCACAAGGCTTCCTTTTTTACCTTAATTATTCCCAGTTTTGTTTTGACTCTTAAAGGGATCTGTCGTACTTCAAAAGTATACCACTCACCATCAAATTTATACTGATCTTTATTTTTAGGATTTATCTCCATCTCATAAATATCAACATAATCAGGCCAGTTAAAAGTGATCGCCCAGCCAATATGTTCATTGCAGCCCATAGCAGGAGACATCATCCCGGGAATCAAGGCACCATACATGTTCCATCCCTGCTCACTGCAAACATGAGCTTCATACCAGGAGGCTTGTCCTTCCAAAGGCACATGGGGATTAATAAGTAAATAAGCGGAACTATCACCAGTCAATTTGGAGCTCACAGCAATACCGTTGGATCCTGCACTGGCGTTAAAAATATAATCATCGGGCTTTCCTTTAATTATATATTCGAGAGCTCTTGGCACTCCAATCATACTCGTGAGTATCAACTGGTATCCGGAGAGGATGTTTTTTGCAGTAACAGGGAAGATGTTTTTAAGTTTTATCTCTTTGGGATGTGCAAGAGCAAAAGCATTCAGTCCATCGGCATAAGCCTGAATTGTTTTTTTGTAATCGGTTGTCAGGTCTCTTTCATAATACCGTTCAACAGTTTCCCTGGATTTTATGAATTGAACAAAATAATCTGTAGCAGCGCCATCTTTGCCGGAAACTTCCCCCATACGTGCATTGGCGGCAATCAACATTAGTTGAATATGCTCAAAATCATCTTCGCAATGTGCCCAGGCCAAACCATAAGCTACCTCAACATCTGTTGGTGCGAAAATATGTGGGATCCCAAATGAATCTCTTGCAATTGTGATATTGTTTGGATTTACCTGTGAAAAGCAAATCGAAAATGGAAATAAGAAAAGAAACAACAGTTTTATACGCACACTACTCATTATAATGATTTGTATGTAAAAATAACAAAATAGATTTGGCTTTAATAATTTTGCGAAACTTTTATCTGCAATTTTTGAACTATTTTTGCAGAAATATTTCTTTTAATGGATTCACAAAAAAATGAAGCTATTGCCTTAACCTGGCTGGAAGCTTTTAATACACATGATTTAGAAAAACTTCTGGCACTGTATCACGCTGATGCAAGGCATTTTAGCCCTAAGTTGAAAATACGGAAACCGGAAACCGAGGGATTAATTATGGGTAAAAGGGCAATGCACGAATGGTGGCAGGAAGCTTTTGATAAGTTACCGACACTGAGCTATAACCTCACTGCTTTAACTGCCAATAATGTGAGGGTATTTATGGAATATATAAGGAAAGTAAATGGTGAGCCGGATATGAATGTTGCAGAAGTACTGGAAGTGGAAAATGGATTAATTATTGCTTCACGTGTTTATCATGGGTAGTTGTTAAGCCTTCACTTGAGTTCGATGTAAAAAAGCATATTCATTTGGGCGTTCCCCTTTCTTGAAGAAAGAAAGGGGCGGGCTTGGAATTTATCCGGAGTGAAGTCGAAGGGCTTCAAACTTTTGCGATAAAAAAATCGGAGAAGGATTTTCGTGGAATTTATCCTGAGTTTTTGTCGAAGGAATCCCTAACGCAGCATTTTGTTAAATCATAGGAATCGCTATCATTAGCGTTCTATATCATTGAATGCTTAATGTAATATTTACTCTATTTCAACTTTCTGATGGTTATATTCTATACTATCGCCAGGCACTAATTTATTCCTTTTTCGATATTCGATCTCGCCATTCACCTTTACCTGCCCCTGGTCAATCAATGAATTAGCTTCGGCTCCGTTACTACTCCAAGCCATTGCTTTGATCAATTGGTTGAGCTGTATGTATTCGCCCTTTATTTTAAATTTTTCCATAAATTATTGTATTGCGAAACAAAATTAATAAACTAAATGGATTAAAATTTATCTTTGTTAGATGAATAGAGATGAACAATTTGAGAAACTCCGCGAACTTTTAAACAAAGAAAATAACTGGCCGATGGTTTACATGTTTAAATTTATTGTACCGGCCGATAATAAGAAAATAGCCTTGGTAGAAGCAAAATTTTCTGATGAAGCTGTTATTTTGCATAAAGAATCTACAACAGGGAAATACTTTAGCATAACGGTTAAGGAAGTAATGCTGAATGCCGATTCTATTATTTCCAAATACAAGGAAATGGAGGGTATTGAAGGCTTGATGGCCCTTTAAAAGGGCTTTTAAAATAAATCACCTGTTTCGCTTGACTTTCGACTTTGGAATATTGTAACTTTGGCTCAATCATAATGCTGATAATTTCTTCGAAGCCATGAACCCTAACTATATCCTTATTGCCATTCCGTTTTTTTTAGGAAGTATAATCATTGAATTCCTTTGGGGACGTTTTAAGAAAACCAACTTTTACAATTTTGAGGATACCCTTACCAACATCAATATCGGTATTGGAAGTCAGGCTTTGAACACCTTATTAAAGCTCATGTTGTTAGGTTTTTATGAATATATTTATTTTAATTATGCACCTTTCAAACTCGGAAGTAGCATTATTTCATTTTTGCTTTGTTTAGTGGTGTATGATTTTATTTTTTACTGGGCGCATCGTTGGGGGCATGAGGTGAACATTTTTTGGGGGGCACACATTGTGCATCATCAGAGTCAGGAATATAATCTCTCGGTGGCTTTGAGACAGTCATGGTTTCACAATGCGCTTGCTTTTTTTCTTTTTCTTCCACTTCCTCTTCTTGGTTTTGATCCCTTGATATTTGCCGGAGCCGCTGCATTTTCCACGCTTTATCAATACTGGCTGCATACAAAGCATATCAAATCCTTGGGAATATTTGAATGGGTTTTAAATTCCCCATCTCATCACCGCGTTCATCATGGCACTAATCCGAAGTACCTGGATAAAAACTATGCTGCTGTATTTATTGTATGGGACAGGCTGTTCAATACTTTTCAGAAGGAAGAGGAGGAGGTTGAATATGGTATTACAATTCCACTAAACAGTTGGAATCCTGTTTGGGCCAATCTTCATTTTTATGGCGATATGTTAAGAGGATTTAAAATGTTAAAGAGTTGGAAAGAAAAGTTTTTATTAGCCTTCAGAGGTCCTGAATATCTTGGTAAGTTGCTTGCTCAAAAAGCCGATGAACAATTAAGCGCGGTGAAATTCCGCACTAAGGTTCCTTTGAATATGCAGGTTTACGTGCTTGTTCAGTTTATTGTTCTTTTGTTCGGACTGGTTAGTTACATGGATCATTATAATGAACTTTCAACGTTTTACAAAGTAACCATGTTTGCACTGATCGTATTGTCAGTTTTAAATTGTGGCGCGATCATGGAAAATAAAAAATGGGTGAATATGGTTGAGATAGTGAGGTTTGCTGCATTTTTGCCTTTATACAACTCACTTTATTTGTTTTATTATAAAAGTTTTCTGTGGTACACGATGGTTGGCTCGTCCTTCCTGGTATTGCTATTTCTGGTTTGGATTATTGTAAATCAAATATATTCCGCAAGCGGTAAGATGCAGAAGCAGCAATTAGCTTAGATTGCCTTACAGTTGTTAAATCTTCTTATTTGGGGCTGTTCCTTTTATTAAATGCGTATTCCGATCACACAAACATCATCAACTTGTTCTAAAGTACCTTTCCAGTTTTTGAAAAAACGGCTCAGATATTCCTTTTGTTCAATCATTGGTTGCGTATGAATTTTAAGCAATTCTTCTTTGAATTTTTTCTTCATTAATTTTTTGCCGGTAATCCCAAACTGATCGGCAAAGCCATCAGTAGATGTATAAATAATATCATCCTTTTGCAGTTCTATTGTTTGTAAGGTAAAAGATGGAGGGGATTCGGTGTATTTCCCAACCGGCATTTTGTCGGCCTTGTATTCTTTCAATTCCCCATTACGAACTAACCATAAAGGATTATTTGCTCCAGCAAAATGCAAAAGCATCTTATCAAAATCGTAAACGCAAAGGACACAATCCATTCCATCTTTGGATTCTTCAGTACTTCCAATAGGATTTAGAGCTTCTATAATATCTTTCCGCTGTGCATTAAGCACATCATGTGGCAGGCGTATACCATGATCTACAATATTTTCGTTCAGGAATGAGATATTGAGCATACTCATAAAGGCCCCGGGTACGCCATGACCCGTACAATCTGCTGTTACTATATAAAAAGTGTTTTTCGGAATTCTGGAATTAGACAATTTTATTGTGTTGGTACCTAAATCCCAGCCTGGTATACGAGCAATGCTTAATGCCCAGTAAAAATCACCACTTACAATATCTTTTGGCTTAAACAAAATAAAATGATCGGCCGGCAAATTACTTTTTATATACTCATCACTGGTAAGCAAAGCAGTTTGTATCCGTTTTGCATAGGTAATAGAATCTACTATTTCTTTTTGCTTTTTTTCTACAATGTGTTTTTGTTGTTCTGAAATTTCTCTTAATTCCTCAGATATCACACGCTGGCTATCTGCTATATCTTTTTGTTTTTCCGCTTCATCTTTTTGTAAAACAACTTCAGCGGTTCTTTCCAAAACAGTTTGTTCCAATTGTTTTTGACGTTTGCGTAAAGTGGCTGTTCTGTAATAAAAAAAGCCAACAACCGAACCAATAATTAAAAATCCAGAAAGCGTTCTGAACCGCCAGGTTTGATACCAGGGAGGGAGAATGCTAAATGTATAGGTTACGTCTTTTTTGTTCCATAAACCATCATTATTCATTGCTTTTAAATGGAAAGTATATTCACCAGGTGGTAATGATGAATAAGTAGCTTCGGTTTTTGACGAAGGCGGGAACCAATCATTATCAATACCCTCCAATTTGAATTGATATTTTACTTTGTTAGGGTCAGTGATACAAACTCCGATAAAATCAAATGTGATGTGATTTTTAGTATACGGCAAAACTAAATTTTTTGGCAAGAATGCAAGGCTGTCTAGGCCGCTTGAGTATTGGCTTAACTCCTTTTCTGCATTCTCAAAAAATAAACGTATTCCCGTAATTCTAGTTAATGCTTCTTTTCTATTAACTTTTGCAAAGTGCGGATTGTAAACCGTAACCCCTTTAATTGTTCCAAACCATAAATTACCATCGCTATCTTTAAATTTAGCATTCCCATTGTACTCCATACCTTTTAAGCCATCGTCTTTATCAAAATGGCGTATTTCTATTTTGTTGCTTGAATTATAAATGGAAAGATTAATTCTGTCAATGCCTTTTGTGGTAGCTACCCATAAATTATTCGCCATGTCAAACTCAATAAAATACACAACGTTTGAAGCCAGACCGTTATTTTGGTCAATTTTTTTGAAATCAGAGTTATCATAACGGAATACTCCATCATTTGTGCCAAACCATATATTCCCCTTTGTGTCCTGCACAATTGAGATTACTCTGTTATCTGTAAAACCATTAAGCTTACTATACTTTACAACGCTTTTTCGATCGTATTTTAATACACCATTTTCCGTTGCCAGCCAAAGGTTTCGATTGCTATCTTCAAAAATGGAATAGATTGGTAAGCTGCCGCTTTCTGTTTTTATTTTTTTTATGGCCTCAATTATTTCGATTTTGCCATCTTTTAAAAAACATAATCCCTTTTCTGTTCCAATCCAAATCGTACCATTATGATCTTTAGTAATCGCAAATATATTACTGCCGGGTAATCCATCTGAATCATCAAAATTTTGAAATGAAGTTCCATTAAATATGCTCATTCCCTTATAAAGCCCCCCAAAATACATATTGCCATTATTATCTTCGCAAATAGCTTGTATTTCATTATCAACAATTGAGTTTTCTAAATTTTTGGGATCCAATTTATAATTTGTTATTTTATTGCTTTTCATTTTGCAGACACCAAAACCTTTAACACCCATCCACATATTTTTTTTAGAATCCTGAAATAAAGATGTAATATAGTCTCCTGGCAAGCTGTCTTTTGTGCTATAGGAAGTAAAAGCTTCACCACTAAATTTTGAAACCCCAATTCCGTGTATTCCAAACCACATATTTCCTTCCCTATCTTCTAAGGCACAGTAAACGCTATTGCCTGACAATCCGTTTTTTTCGTTATAAAATTTGTAGGTATGGTGATCATATTTGTAAACGCCTTTTGGTGTTGCAAACCATAAATTGTTTTCATGGTCAGCAATAATATTTCTAAAGCCAATATTTTCTGCTCCTTTAATATTAATTTTTTCAATAATTCCTAAAGGACTAATTCTACTTATTCCTGGATTAGTTCCAACATAGATATTGCCTTGAAGATCCTCATTAATGGTCCAAATGAAGTTGTCATTCAATCCGTTTGATGCATTAAAATAATTGATTTTTTTCGTTTTTAGATTATATTTTATAAGCCCATACTCCATTGTTCCGAACCATATGTTGTTTCCTTTATCTGAATACATAGTAAAAATATTGGCTTTATTAAGCAAGGTATCCTCGATAAATGGTATTATTTTATTCCCTGATAATTGACAAAGACCTTTGGCTGTGCCTATCCAAACGGTGCCATTTTTATCCTGAATAGTTTTAAATACGCGATTATGTGGTAAACCATTTTTATCGGTAAAGTTTGTAATGTTTTTTCCAGATAACATACTTAAGCCTCCATTTGTTCCAAAAAGGAGCGTTCCGTTATTAAGTTCAGTGATAGAATAGACTACATTATTTATTAAACTATCATTCTCATTGAAGGTGGTAAATTTATTTCCATCATAAATGCTGATGCCACCTCGGTTTGTTCCAAACCAAATATTTCCATTTTTATCCTGACACATGGATAATATTTGTGATTGGGCCAATCCATCTTCAACTGTAAAATTGCGGAAATTATAATTTTGAGCAAAAGAATCAAATATGCTCGAAAGGAGAAGTATACTTAGGAATATTATTTTAAATTTATTCAATCTTAGGATAGCTTAAGTTTTAGTAAAAATAATAAAAAATGTGCTAATTTGGAAATGAAATTTTCATTTCCAAATTAGCACATCAGCACATTAATAATAAAAACTTATTCAATCACAATAATTCGTTTTGTTGTAGTTTTCCCATTAATGGTAAGTGTAACAAAGTATACTCCGAAATCCAATTGATAGTTTTGCGGGTTAAAGTTATATTTATATGTACCTGCCTGTTGATTTGCATTTACGAGCGAACTGATTTTTACTCCCAGAAGAGTGGTTACCTCTAGTGTAGTTTTCGAGTCCGTCATTTGGTGGATCGTATATTCAATTGTTGTATTTCCTTTTACAGGATTCGGATAGACACTGAATTTATTTTCAAAAATAGTTGCAGGATTGCTGATTCCAACGGTTGAGGTCGGATTAATATAAACGATATTCGAATCCGCAATATAATTCTGATTCAAAAACTGGTTATTGATAGAATCCACAGTAAAAGTATACGATGAATCTCTTCCAAGTCCGGGAATATCCACATAAATGGTGTAATTACCATCGGCTACTCCAGAAAAAGTAAAGTGGCCGCTTGAATCGGTGTTAGCAGTTGCTGCAATGGAACCGCCAGGGTTTTTACCAAGCTTAACATCCACTCCCGGAATTGGATCACCGTCTTGCCTGCCAAAACTAATTCCTTCTATAATTTTTCCGATTATTAATCCCATACCACCTCCGGTACCAGTTAACTCCACCATGGTGACACTATCAAGGGTAGTGTTTAAATTACAAGAATGATTAATAACATGAACTGAGTCGCCATTCCACAAAAAATCATCACCATAATAAGTGTTTATTAGTGATGGGTAGCTTGCTGAATCTGCAAATATTTTAACTAAATATTGTCCTTGGTTGATGCTATCAAATAGATAATTTCCTGATAAATCAAGAGGTTTTATCTGGATGGAATCAAAACGTGTTTGAAATTGTTCATATTTATATAAAACAGCTGTTCCGCTTGTGACAGGGCCTCCTGAATAATGCACATTCCCGGATATGGCTTTACTAGGGGTAACATATATCATTGCCATATCTGATGCCATACATCCTGAATTGTCAGTAACCGTTAAAGTATATTGCGTTGATGCAATAGGGTTTACCAAAACAGTAGGTGTATTAAAAGATGTACCTCCATCCGTCCAAACATATGAAATACCTCCTGCTCCGGCAAGGGCTGCTGTATCACCAATACAGATGGTCTGATCGGCTCCTGCATTCGCGATTGGTAAAGGGTTAACAATAATTGTTGCAGTTCCATTGTCGGAACAATTGTTTATGTCTGTTACCGTAACGGTATAAGTGGTAGTTATTGCCGGAGTTTCTGTTATTGAATTTGTTGAAGCACCAGTTGACCATGCGAATATTGCACCACCACTGGCCGTTAATGTTTCGCTTTGCCCTTCGCAAATTGGGACCGATAAACTAATTGTTACAATTGGTAAAGAATTAACCGTTACCTGAACAGTATCATTCTGAGTACAATTATTTCCATCTGTTCCTGTAACAAAATAGGAGGTAGTTGCTGAAGGCGTTTCAATTATTGAATTTGTTATAGCACCGGTCGACCATAGATAAGTTACACCACCACCACTGGCAAGAAGTGTGGTGCTTTGTCCAGCGCAAACAGAAACATCTGCCCCTGCTGCGATAATAGGTAACGAATTAACTGTAACCTGCACGGTGTCGTTAGCAGAACAATTATTCCCGTCTGTACCAGTAACAAAATATATAGTTGTAGCTACCGGAGTTTCAGTTATTGAAATTGCTGTAGAACCGGTTGACCATACATAAGTTGCACCAATACCACTAGCTGTAAGTATTGCGCTTTCTCCTAAGCAAATAGATTGAGGCGGTCCAGCACTTATAGTTGGTAAAGTGTTCACATTTACAATTACCGTATCCAATTTTGAACAGCCAAAAGAATTTGTGACATCAACTCTATATGCAGTAGTAGTTGTTGGATTAACCATTAGAGATATTGCTGAGGATATGGAAGAACCTCCATTGTACCAGGTATAGGAAGTCCCGCCACTTGCAGTGAGCGTGGCAGCATCACCCAAACAAAGTGGTACGTCTGTTCCAGCATCGGCAAGAGGCAAGGGATTTACAATTACAGTAATATCATTGCTGTTAGCAGTACAAGATACCCCATTTAAAGTAAAGGTAGCTATTCGTCTATAAATAGTACTGGAAGTTAAACCTGGTGGAACATCGTACAGTAAGGTGGTTGCTAATGTTGAAACATATCCATCTGTGTTGCTTTTCCAATCGTAAGTGGTCACACCTAAGCCTGTTGCAATGTTAGTTTCTGTAAAAGCGGCAGGGTCACCACCAACACAAATTGGTGGTGGAAGCGAAATGTTACCCCCATTTAAAGAATTAACCGTTATCGAAACAGCTGTAACATTAATACAACCTTCTGTGCTTGTTCCGGTAATAGAATAGGTAGTATTAGATGCCGGGTTTGCAATTACATTGGGACAAGTAGAACAATCTAAACCAGTGCTCGGGTTCCATACATAAGCTGAAGCACCGATCGCGGATAAATTAGTGTTATTTCCTACACAAATTGTGGTTACCCCGCTTACACTTAAAATTGGTGTGGTGCAGCCACCGTTAATTGTTTTTAGGATCTTTCCGAATGCCCCGGCTGTATAACCTGTATTAGCATCAATAAAATATACAGAATATAAATTTTCGCTGGTAATTGGAATTTGTGTGTACCAGGTAGCACCTGCATCGTTTGTTTTAAGAATAGTTTGAACAGCACCAACAGCATAGCCAGTACTTGCATTAACAAAACGAATTGAATTTAAAATATTTGAAGTGCCGCTGCTTAATGGGGCCCATGCTAAACCAGCATTAGTTGTTTTAATGATAGTACCATTGCTCCCTGATGCATAACCTGTATTAACATCAGTAAAATTAACAGAAAGTAAATCTTCAATAGTACCGCTGGTTTGTGTTGTCCAAGTAACACCTGCATTAATAGTTTTAAGGATTGTACCTGTTAAACCCACCGCGTAACCCGTTATACCATCTGTAAAATAAACAGATTTTAGATTGGAGATTGTGCCACTGATTTTTTGTGACCACATCATACCGCTATTTAAAGATTTTAAAATTGTGCCATTATCTCCTACAGCATATGCTGAATCAATACCAACGAAAAAAACAGAACGTAAACCATTCCCTTGTCCACTGCTACCTGGCGACCATGTAGTTCCTGCATCTACTGTGGTCATAACGGTTCCGTTTGCACCAACTGCACAGCCTTTATTTGCACCTCCAAAGGAAACAGAAAATAAAGGATAGCTTGCCGTAGCTTGTAGGGTCCAGGTAGTGCCTCCATCAGAAGTTTTATAGATACCTCCGGCATCACCATCAACAGCAAATCCGTTGCTGGAATCTATAAAGTAAACCGAAGTAAATGCATTTGCGGTTCCACTGGTCAGTGAGGTCCATTGGCTAAACGAAGAAAACCACAGAAAGCAGGCAAGGTTTGTAAGTAAAAGTTTTTTATACATGTTTTTTAGTTTAGAATTTTTTATTCTGAATTTCAGAAAAAGTTTTTATCAAAAACTGATTTAAACTTTTTTTAATTAAATTATCGAATTCGCGTTTAAACATAAACGCTGCAAAGGTTCAATCCCTGGCAGCGTTTAGTTGTATCAGATTATTTACTCAATCACAACAATTCGTTTTGTATTCGCTTTCCCATTGATGGTAAGTGTAATAAAGTACAAACCGGAATTTAAGTGATAATTTTGCGGGTTAAAATTATATTTGTAAGTGCCAGCCAATTGAATGGCATTAACAAGGGTGTTGATTTTTACCCCAAGAACTGTCGTTACCTCGAGTGTTGTTTTTGAATCCATCATCTGTGGAATACTATATTCAATGGTTGTATTTCCTTTTACAGGATTTGGATAAACACTAAATTTATTTTCAACAGCATTTGCATGATTTATGATTCCAACGGTTGAAGTCGGATTCATAAATACACTATTAGAATCCGCGATATAATTTTGGTTCAAAAACTGGTTATTGGTTGAATCTACTGTAAAAGTATAAGATGAATCTCTTCCTAGCCCTGGAATATCCACGTAAATGGTATAATTACCATCAGCCACTCCAGAAAAAGTAAAGTGGCCGCTTGAATCGGTGTTTGTTGTTGCTACAACAGAACCGCCAGGGTTTTTACCAAGTTTAACATCTACCCCTGGAATAGGATCCCCATCAACTCTGCCAAAACTAGCTCCTTCTATAATTTTTCCGATTATTAATCCAATACCACCTCCGGTACCTGTTAATTCCACCATGCTAACACTGTCAAGTGTAGTGTTTACATTACATGAATGGTTAATGACACGAACAGAGTCGCCATCCCACAAAAATTCATCGCCATAATAAGTGTTTATTAGTGTTGGGTAGCTTGTTGAATCTGCAAATACTTTAACCAAATATTGCCCATAATTGACGTTGGTAAAAAAATAGTCACCGGTTGAGGGGCTAAGTGGTACATATTGAACAGAATCAAAGCGAGTTTGAGATTGTTCATATTTATATAAAACAGCCATACCATTTGTAACAGGACCTCCGGAATAACTTGCATGGCCAAAAATATCTTTACTTGGTGTAACAGATACCAATGCTGTATCAGATGCTGTACAACCTAAATTGTCAGTTACAGTTAAATTATATTGCGTTGATGTAATAGGGTTTACCAATATGGTTGGCGTATTAAAAGAATTGCCTCCATCTGTCCACAGATAGGTCATTCCTCCTGATCCGGCAAGGGTTGCGGTATCACCAATACAGATGGTGTGATCAAGGCCAGCATTTGCTAATGGGGTAGGGTTAACAGTAATAGTTGCTGCTGCCATGTTGGAACAATTGTTTCCGTCCGTTACCGTAACGGTATATGTGGTAGTTGTTACAGGAGTATCTATAATTGAATTTGTTGAAGCCCCAGTTGACCATGTGAATATTACACCACCACTGGCGGTTAATGTTTCACTTTGTCCTTGGCAAATTGGAGCTGACGGACTAATAGTTACAATTGGTAAAGAATTAACTGTTACTAAAACTGAATCCGTGTTGGAGCAGCCATTTAATGTTCCTGTAACACCATAAGTGCTTGTTGCGGTTGGAGCAACTGAGATAGAATTCGCTGAAGAACCGGTTGACCAGACATAAGATGCGCCACCACTAGCCATAAGGGTTGTACTTTGCCCTGTGCAAATAGAAACGTCAGCACCTGCATTTATTATTGGCAGAGAATCAACTGTTACTCGAACGGTATCGCTCTGCGAACAGCCATTTGTAGTTCCAGTAACATAATAAGTTGCGGTAGCGGTTGGAGTTTCAATTATTGGATTTGCGGTCGCCCCAGTTGACCAAAGATAAGTTGTGCCACCAATTGCAGAAAGTGTTGCACTTTGTCCTGCACAAATAATAGTATCAGTCCCGCCATTAACAACTGGTATTGTATTAACGGTAACTAAAACAGTATCACTATGAGAACATCCATTCATAGTGCCCATAACATTATAAGTTGTATTTACTGAAGGATTTACAGTAATTGCATTTGCTGAAGAACCGGTTGACCATATATAGGATGCCCCCCCACTAGCCAAAAGCGTAGCAGTTTGTCCGATGCAAATAGTAGTATCGGCACCTGCGCTTACATTGGGTGCCGGATTAACCGTCACTAGCATTGTGCTTACTAAAGCGGCACATCCCAAAGAATCCGTTACAGTTACTGAATAAGTAGTATTGGCTGATGGATTAGCAGTAGGGTTTGACAATGCTGCGTTATCTATACCTGAAACAGGGGTCCAGGCATAAGTATATGGACCGGTCCCAGCAGTTGCTGTGGGGGAGCCTCCGATAATAACTGATGAATCAGAGCAGATTGTACTATTGCCACCTGCGCTTGCAAGTGGAGATGGATTGACAGTTATATATATTGAAAAAGAATTGCCTGAGCAGGTTCCTGAAGTTGAAGTAGCAGTGACTTGGTATTGCAAACTAAAGGCTGTTGAATTACTTGGATTTGTAAGGATCTGATTGAGCGTAGCCCCTGAACTATCACTTCCTCCGGTAATTCCACCTGGATTTTCACCTATTGTCCATGCAAAAGTGCTTGGCAGATTTGCGGTTAACGGCACATTAGGATTTGTTCCGCTGCAGATTGTGTCTTCTGTTACATTGGTAATGTTTGGTGCTGGGTTTACTGTAACAATAAGGGTTTCAACGCTGTCGCAACCATTAGCTGAAGCGGTATAAATATAATTAACATTAACAGGAGATGTTGTTGTATCATAAAGGATTTCGTTTGGGTCATCTGTACCACTTCCTACTGGATTAGTAATGCCTGGAACTGATGCTCTTGTCCATGCAAATGTTGCACCGGTTGTTAAACTTGTTGGGGTATAATTGAAAAGTACATCGCTGCATATTGTTTCGCTTAGACTGCTAATTAATGAAGGTTTAGGATTTACAGTTACAGTAACGTTTTGATTGCTGCTGCAACCGTTTGAGGTTGTTGTATAAATGTAAGTGACAACTATAGGACTTACAGTAGTATTTATAAGCGTTTCTGATAAAGAATCATTTCCTGATGAGGCAGGATTACTAATACCAACTACAACAGCCCTCGTCCATGAAAAAGAGGCACCTGTAGTTGAACTTGTTGGAACATAACCTAAAAGGGTGTTGCTGCAAATAGGAAGTAGTGTAGTATCACTGCTTAATTCGGGACCGTTATTTACAGTAACGGCTAAACTGGCAGGTGTTGCATTTGTACAACCATTTGCTGATAATGTATATAAATAATAAACAAATGCGGGACTGGCGGTTGTATTAATAAGTGTTTCATTAGGGCTGTTTGCACCGGATGCTGCAGCGTTACTAATACCTGTCTCAACGGTTCTTGACCATGCAAAAGATGCACCAATTACCTGACTGGTAGGATTGTAATTAAATGGAGTTCCGCTACAGGCTGTATCAAACAATACACTAGTTAATAATGGAATAGGATTTACCGTCATTTCAATAGCTGCTGTATCATTAGAAGAGCAACCTGCTGATGTTACTTTTCTTCTATACCAGGTTGTATCAGTAAGCGAATTCGGGTAATAATCAGCAGCTGTATTCGTATTTGTTGCGGCAGTAAAACCTGTGGTTGGACTTGTGGTAGATTGTTCCCATAAATACGTGTAGGTGCCGTCACCGCCAGTCGCGGTACCTCCAAGTAATCCCGTTGGTGCAGATCCACTACAAATTGTTTGTGGACCTAAATTGGTGCCACCTATTACTAAAGGCATTACTGTAATTGTTAAATCAGTGGTGCTGTTGGCTGTACAAGTAACACCGCCAAATGTGCAGGTAGTTATACGCCTATAAGTAGTAGTAGAAGTTAAGCCTGGCGGAATGTCATATGTTGGGGTAGTTGAAAGAGTGGCAGAGTAACCATCGGTGTTATGTTTCCACTCGTAGGTTAGCGTGCCGGGACCTGTTGAGGCAACCGTTTCTGTAAAAGGGGCAGGATCACCATTATAACAAATAGTTTGAGGGGTAGAAATGTAACCACCTGTTACATTATTTAAAACAGAAGTTAAAGATGCATGCGCTGTGCCATTGGGATCACCAGCAATTGTTGCCGTTCCACCTGTTCTTGTAATATTTGAAGCTCCGGTTGCACCGCTTATTCCTCTTACCATAAGGTTACTTATTGTAATTGTATCAAAATTTGATGCAGTGGCACCTGTAAGTGAAACAGTTAAGTTATTGGAAACAACTATTATTGAAGAAGCAGTTATGTCACCAGGAGTGGCACCCACAGCCCCTGTGCCGGGTGAAAACTCAAAGCCCGTAGGTGCTGAAAGAGTTAAAGTTACAACACTCCCTGATGCACCAATGGAGCCTATTGTAGTTTCTCTAATAACAATATTACCTAAATTGCTATAATTGGTTGGGAAGGAACAACCTGTAACTGTTAGCGATGGGGCTATTATACTAACCTGTCCAAACGAATTATTTAAAGAGATAGAAGCAATTATAACGATTGCAATAAAAAACTGCTTAATACAAGCAATAATTTTATTAATATTTTGGATGGAGTAGCCGTAGTTGTTTTTCATATTTGCAGTATTAAAAATAAAAATACTAAAATTTCTCAACAATAACATTTTAACTTACGTTAGAATCACAAAAAAGGTTACAAATATTTTGTATTTAATGCTTAGAACAGAGCAAGTTAAGCGTGTGGGGCCTCTTGAAATTGAGGTTGTACTTAGATATGTCCTTTACTGGTCTTTTTTATTGAATTTATTAACAAGTCATGAAAAACCTCATTCAGAATTTGTTTCAGAATCTGATAGATGCTGAAACAAGTTCAGCATGACAGTGCTTTTAAAAAATCATCCTGTTGGCGCTTTGGTATCAGGCAAGAAATTATTCTATGATCTCTTTTAAATTTTTCCTGATCGTATTCGCCAATTCATCAGTTGGAAGGTCATTTCTTTCAGTACCAAATGGATCTTCGATCTCTTCGGCAAGCAATTCCAAGCTTCCAAAAGCATAAAACACAAATAATACAATAGGTATAGTAGCCCATTTCAGGTCATGAATTAAACCAAAGGGAAGGGTGATAACGTATAAAAATATAATGCGTTTGATGAAGGAACTGTATGAATAGGGGATGGGAGTTTTTTTTATGCGTTCACAGGCACCAACAACATTGGTAAATGAGCGCAGTTCTTCATTTAACACAATAAATTTTTCTTCAGAAATTAATTTTTGTTTAACTAATCTGTCTGCTTCAATGTATAGTTGCAGGGCAATTTTATTAGGTGTATGGTTAGTTTGTTTCAGATCAATTATTTGAAGGTTGGGATGTTCTTCTAGTCCTTCTTCCTTAAAACCTCCTCTTAAATGGTCTTTCAAAGCAACCGCATAATTGCTTATTAATATCCTGAAATTGTTTTTTAATTCCTTTTGGTCATCCGGTAAAAATGCATTGATCTTCAACATTAAATTTCTGCTGTTATTTACAAGGTCGCCCCATAATTTTCTGCCTTCCCACCACCTGTCGTAAGCTGTATTGGTTCGGAATACCAGTAACAATGATATTACAAAGCCTAGTAAGGAGTGCATTACTGTGGTGCTTCGAAAAGTAATAAGATGCAATTCAACATCCATATAACATAAAATTGAAGATAGGACAGTTAGTCCTCCCATTGCAGGCATAAGCAACCTGAATGTATCGCTCTTGTGAAAATTAAAAATAAGGCTGAACCAATCTTTCGGGTTGTATGCTTTCATAAATACTTTTTCTATTCAATTAATTCATAAAAAGAAAATACCCAACGAATTTCGAAGGGTATTTTCCTGATTTTTGATTCTATGCTCTTTAAATCTATAACTAAGCCTTAACATTAGCACGGATGATATTTAAAGCGCCACCTGCTTTAAACCATTCTATTTGCTGCTCGTTGTAAGTATGATTTACTTTAAATTCCTCTTTAGATCCATCAGCATGATTTAATACTAAAGTTAAAGGAACATTTGGTGCAAAGGATGTTAATCCATCGATATCAATTGAATCATCTTCTTTAATTTTATCATAATCCGCTTTGTTGGCAAATGTTAATCCCAACATCCCTTGTTTTTTAAGGTTTGTTTCATGGATCCGAGCGAATGATTTCACCAATACTGCACGTACACCTAAGAAGCGGGGCTCCATAGCTGCATGTTCACGTGAAGATCCTTCACCGTAATTTTCATCACCTACCACAATTGATCCTACCCCTTTAGCTTTGTATGCACGTTGAACAGCAGGAACAGCGCCATATTCACCGGTAAACTGATTTTTAACGGTGTCGGTTTTTTCATTGAAATAATTCACTGCACCTATCAGCATATTGTTAGAGATATTATCTAAATGTCCGCGGAATTTTAACCATGGGCCTGCCATTGAAATATGGTCGGTGGTACATTTACCTTTTGCTTTGATGAGCAATTTCAATCCTTTCAGATCAATACCTTCCCAGGCAGTAAATGGATTTAATAATTGTAAACGATTGGAAGTTGGTGAAACAATTATATTCACTGAGCTTCCGTCTTTAGCAGGAGCCTGGTATCCGGCATCTTCAACAGCAAATCCTTTTGTAGGTAACTCATCGCCTGTTGGTGCATCCAGTTTTACTTTTACGCCTTGTTCGTTTGTTAAAAAATCGGTTAATGGATTGAACGTTAAGTCGCCTGCAATTGCCATTGCAGTCACTATTTCAGGAGATGCAACAAATGCATACGTATTTGGATTTCCGTCCGCGCGTTTTGAGAAATTTCTGTTGAAGGAATGAATGATCGTGTTTTTTTCTTGTTTCTCAGCACCCATTCTATCCCACATTCCAATACATGGTCCGCAAGCATTGGTAAATACTTTTGCACCAATTTGGTCAAACACATCTAAAAATCCATCACGTTTAATAGTGTAACGAATTTGTTCTGAACCCGGATTGATCAAATATTCTGCTTTTGATTTTAAATTTTTAGCAGAAACTTGTTTTGCAATGCTTACTGCACGGGAAATATCTTCATAAGAAGAGTTGGTACAAGAACCTAATAAGCCAACGGAAATCTTTAATGGCCAGCCATTTTTTATTGCTTCTTCTTTTAATTTAGAAATAGGAGTTGCCAGATCCGGTGTGAACGGACCATTTACATGAGGCTCCAATGTTGACAGATCAATTTCAATTACTTCATCAAAATACTTGGTAGGATTAGCATAGACTTCTGCATCAGCAGTTAAATGTTCTTTAACTTTATTTGCAAGCTCAGCAACATCAGCTCTACCAGTTGCATTCAGGTAACGTTCCATAGAAGCATCGTAAGCAAATGTGGAAGCGGTAGCACCAATTTCGGCACCCATGTTACAAATAGTTCCTTTCCCTGTACAGCTTATGGATGTTGCACCTTCACCAAAATATTCAACAACAGCATCTGTTCCACCTTTTACTGTTAATATACCGGCAACTTTTAAGATCACATCTTTAGGAGCAGTCCAGCCATTTAGTTTTCCTGTTAATTTAACACCAATTAATTTAGGCATTTTTAATTCCCAAGCCAATCCGGCCATCACATCACATGCATCGGCACCACCAACACCTATTGCAACCATTCCTAATCCACCTGCATTTACTGTGTGTGAATCGGTACCGATCATTAATCCTCCGGGGAAAGCATAGTTCTCTAAAACAACCTGATGGATAATACCAGCACCCGGCTTCCAAAAACCGATACCGTATTTATTAGAAACGGAACCTAAAAAATCAAATACTTCTTTACTTTCACTTGTTGCAAAAGCCAGATCGGTAGCAGCACCATCTTTGGCTGTGATCAAGTGATCACAATGAACAGTGGAAGGAACCGCAACTTTCGGACGCCCCGATTGCATAAATTGCAACAATGCCATTTGGGCTGTTGCATCTTGCATAGCCACTCTATCCGGTGCAAAATCAACATAGGATTTTCCACGCTGGAAAGATTCCATTTTTTGATCGACATGCAAATGTGCATACAATGTTTTTTCTGTAAGTGTTAGTGGACGCCCTAATAATTTACGTGCAGCTTCAACTTTAGCAGGCAATTTCTCATAAAGTGCCTTAATCATTTCAATATCAAATGCCATAGTTTTGTTAATTTATTAATTTGAAAATTTGCTAATTTGAAAATTAAAGTTTGCTTCAAATTTGCAAATTTTCAAAATGGTTTATTATTCGAATTTTATGTCAAATTGTTGGTTAATAATAATATTATGGACACCAAAGATAATATATTAAAATTTATTATTTTGATAAAAATCCTCATTTTAAAGATGATACATCCCATAATTTTAAAATCGCTTTTTTCTTGCTATTTTTGTGATTACTGTCTGGTATGAATCAGGATTTATTTGAATTATGGATCTTTCTTGATTTAATCAGACTTTATATAAGTTAATTCGTTTAGGTAATCAGCCGCACTTTCTCGACAAGCTCGAAATGACTGCGCGCTGGTTCATTTCGAGCTTGTCGAGAAAATTGTGTGTAAGCATTTTAACCCTCAATTTGGTTGTAAACATTATAATGTATTTTAAACTTATATTAAGTCTATCATATAATTTGCATTTTGAAACATAAGTAAATTGTCAAAATTGTTAAATTATCAAATTGTCAAATTAATTTATGGCTTCAAATATTAAGGAAAATATTAGAATATCACTTGGCTCGATCCGAGCTCAGCTATTGCGAACCACACTTACTGTCTTAATTATCTCTATTGGAATTATGGCTTTGGTTGGGATCTTAACAGCTATTGACGCCATTAAATCGTCCATCAACAGCAATTTTACCAATATGGGGGCCAATACGTTCACTATCCGTAATCGTGAAATGAAGTTACGTATTGGTCAAAACGGCAAAAAACCAAAAAGATTTAAAAATATCACTTATGATGAAGCGGTGCGTTTTAGTAAAGAGTATTCATTTCCAGCAAAGCCTTCTGTTTCAACTATGGCAGCCGGTGCAGGAACGATGAAGTATGCATCAAAAAAAACAAACCCGAATATACGGGTGTTTGGCGGGGATGAAAATTATATGGCTACTTCCGGTTATGAGCTGGAGCGTGGACGGAATTTTTCTGCACAAGAGGTGCTTTATGGCAGTCATGTGGTAATATTAGGTAAAGAGGTGGTTGAAGCTTTATTTAATAAAAAAGATGAGCCCATTGATAAAGTGGTAACAATAGGAAGTGGTAAATACAAAGTAATAGGTGTTTTAAAATCAAAAGGAAACAGTGCAGGTTTTGGAGGTGATAAAGTAGGGATACTGACACTAAACAATGTTCGTCAGTATTTTTCAATGCCTAATATGACCTACACAATAAATGTTCTTACCACTAGTTCGATGCAGATGGATGCCGCTATTAATGAGGCTATCGGTACTTTCAGAGTGGTTAGAAAAGTACGAATTGGTGAAGACAATAATTTTGAAATAACAAAAAGCGACAACCTTGCAAATATGCTGATTGGTTTGATCGGGAAGGCCACCACTGGCGCAACCATCATAGGAATTATTACGCTGCTGGGCGCAGCCATTGGTTTAATGAATATAATGCTTGTTTCGGTAACAGAACGAACCAGAGAGATAGGCATCAGAAAAGCCGTTGGAGCAACAAAAACGGCTATTCGCGGTCAGTTTCTGGTAGAAGCAATTGTAATTTGTCAGATAGGTGGATTATTGGGAATTATTCTTGGAATGCTGATCGGTAATCTTATTTCTTTTCAGTTAGGAGTAGGGTTTGTAATTCCCTGGGTGTGGATCATCAGTGGGGTGGTACTATGTATGTTTGTTGGATTATTTGCCGGATTGTACCCTGCTATTAAGGCTTCAAAACTGGATCCTATTGATGCGTTGAGGTTTGAATAAAATAATTTTACAATTTGGCAATTATACAATTATACAATTGCTTACTCCTGAATTGCCTACTGAAAAACTGTAAAATTGATCCCTACCTCAGCAACGTAACATCACCGCTTTTGAAATGTTCTTTTCCGTCATTCAGCTTAATGTAAGCTTTCCAAACGTAAACACCCTGTTCAGATAAATTTCCTTTGTAATAACCGTCCCAACCTTTGTTGATATCGAGGGATTCAAAAACCTGTTCGCCCCAGCGGTTAAAAATTTCAAAGCTAAAATCAACAACCCCAGCAGTATATGGGAAAAACACATCGTTGCTTGTGCTTAACAGCGAATAAGTTCCTCCTGAAGCCACGTCAGCGTTAGGCGTAAATGCATTAGGAAAAACCACATCGGCCTTGGTGATAATTGTATTGTAAGTAGTATCGGGGCATCCAAATTGAGTTATTGCAACAAGTTGAATATCGAACGTTCCAACTAAGGTATACAAATGTTGAGGATCCACTAATGTAGAAGAATTTCCATCTCCAAAATCCCAAATGTAGGTAGCTCCGCCCACTGATTGATTTGTACAGATAGTTGCATCAAATGGCAGGTCAAAACTGGTAGCATTAACTGAGAAAGCAGCTATTGGGTCGGGGTGTGCTGTTACAATTAATGCAGAGTCGGAGTTGTCGTTTGAACAACCACCAAAAGTTGAGATTGCTAGCGTTACCGGATAGCTTCCTGCACTTGAAAAAACATGGGTAGGGTTTTGTAATGTTGAAGAGGTACCGTCTCCAAAATTCCAGTTCCAGGAAGTAATTGTATCACCGGGAATGGTACCGGGAACTATAGAACCATCTGTAAAGTTAACCGTAAGCGGAATACAACCAGATGAGGTGTTTAAGTTTATGACAACGGTGGGTACCACAGTTACAACAGTTATTTGTCCTGCCGGTGGAGCGGGTACCTGGCAAAAAGTTCCATCAGGAAGGTTACTGCCCAGGAGCAATGCCGGAGTTGCTGTTATGTCACTGGTATAAGTATGTTGTATAACAGGGTTTGCTGTTGTAATTACTGTTCCATCACCAAAGTCCCAGGTATAGGATATGGCAGTGCTGCTTACAGCAGTAAATGTAGCTATAAGCGGTGGACAACCTGTGGAAGGGGTAAAGGAAAAAGTTCCTGTTGGTCCCGGAACAATAACACTATTTGTTACTGTATCTGTGCATCCTGCAATATTGGTTGTTACAAGTATAACGTCATAAGTTCCCGGAACTGTGTATGCGTGGGTAGGGTTTTGTGTGCTGGCAGAAGCACCATCTCCAAAACTCCATTGCCATCCGGTAAGTGACAAACCGGTAGAATTATCGGTGTATTGCATGTTTGTGACACCACAGCCTATTAATAGAACAGAATCGGTGAAGCCGGCTGAAGGGTGTTGAATACGTATTTGTTGTTGGATAGAACTGTCGCAGCCATTCAAATCAGTAACTTTTAAGGTAACTGTATAAAGGTTGTCGGAAGTATATGCATGCGTGGCAACGGGTCCTGTGCCTGTTGTACCATCACCAAAATTCCAATCATAAGTGGCCGGATTTGCCACAATGGTTCCGGTTGTATTAAAAACAACAAGTTCATCTCTGCAGGCAAAGGTATCAGCAACAAAGGCAGGAAAAGGAAAGGTAGGTTGAATATAAGCCAGTTTAGTCAAGGTTTTAACACAACCATTTTTATCTGTTACTGTCATCGTTACATCATAAAAACCAGGAACTGTATAGGTATGACTTGTTGATGATGTATTTACTGTCTGGCTTGCTGTGCCATCACCAAAATCCCATGTCCATTGAACAAGAGCTGAATCTGAAACGGAAGCATCCGTTAAGTTTACCAGAAAAGGGGTACATCCTGAGGTAGTAACGGCATTAAAGTCGGGGGTGGGGCCGTATACTGTAATTACACTGGTGGTGCTATCCATGCAACCATTTACATCTGTGATTACCAGTTTCACTGTATCTAATTGAGGAAGTGAATAAACATAGAGAAAAGGGAATGTAGGACTGTTTAGTGCCAGGTCAGGGCTGCCGTCACCAAAATTCCAAACAACACTGTTATCATCCTGGGAAGTGCTGGTGAAAGTTACTGCTAATGGATAACACCCGATATTTGGAACAGCGGTGAATTGTGCTATCGGCTCTGTTATTTCAAATGTTTGTATCACAGAACTGGAGCAACCTGTTGCAAAATTATAGGCAGTGAGGGTCACTACTTTTGTTCCACGAGTGGCAAAAATATGGGTTGGGTTTAGCACGTCACTTAATACAGGACTTCCGTCACCAAAGTTCCATACAATTGAATCAGCGCCCAGGGAAGCATCGGTAAAAGTTACAGAGTAAAGATTGATACAATTCAGTTCAAACGTAAATATGGGTTTTGGAGGAAGAATTTGTACAATATCATCTATTTTGAGCGTGTCGGCACAGCCATTGCTGAAAGCAATTTGAGTTACATAGAACGTACCTGTATCGGGGAAAAGATTGGTAACCGGGCTGAATGGCAAAACGGCTCCCGGAGGTGTGGAAAAAGTTCCCTGATTAAGGTCAAATTCCCAATAAGCTGAATCTGCACCTATCGAAAGGTCGTTAAATTCAGCATCGGTTCCATAACAAACGGTAGGATCTACAACGCTAAAATTGGCGGTTGGCTTTTGACCTGTTGAAATATGATCAACCTTTGTGATAGTATCCCTGCAGCCTGACGAGGTTTCAATTATCAAGGTAACTGT
Source organism: Bacteroidia bacterium (assembly GCA_030654175.1). Lineage (GTDB taxonomy): Bacteria > Bacteroidota > Bacteroidia > 2-12-FULL-35-15 > 2-12-FULL-35-15 > 2-12-FULL-35-15. Next base: position 71,828 of record JAURXZ010000030.1, on the reverse strand, counting down.
AAATAATCCTAACGTATTATAAGTATTGCTTGTGTTTGGCGAAGCGGTTGTAACTGAACCGTTCCCAAAATCCCAAATGTAACTTGTGATGGGATCGAAGGTGGAGATACTTGTGCTGGTAAAACTAGCTAAAAGAGGTATACAACCTTGTACAGGAGTGGCGGTAAAGTCGGCAATGGGGTCGGGAATTACAATATAATCAGTTTTTGTAAGCACAGTTACACAGCCATTACCACTTGTTACCGTGAGCGTTACCGTGAAGTTACCTGCAGTGGTATAGGTGTATGTAAAATCTGCAAGTGAATTTGTGGTAAAAGGAGGGGTTCCATCTCCAAAATCCCAACTATAATCAGAACCAGCAGTAGAGGTATTACTAAAAGTTACAGCAAAAGGTGCGGAACAGTTTTGAGTTTGGTTAGCACTGAAAGCCACAGTGGAAGAAGGTGTTACCGTGATAAAGCTGTTTTTTACAACCGTATTCTGACAACCTGCGGCTCCTTCAATTAAAGTAACGTTATAAGTTCCGGCTGCAGCATACGCATGTGTAGGGTTGGTGGAAGTTGAGGTGGTTCCATCTCCGAAATCCCAGGCCTGAGTGGCCGAAAGAGGAAATGATAAATTAGTGAAAGTGACTACTTCTCCTGCGCAAACAGATACATTGTCAGCGCTAAAATCAGCAACAACACTTTGAATTCCGATATAATTGGTTTTTACTTCCGTGTCGCTGCATGCGCCCTGAATAACTGTAAGAGACACTGTATATCCTCCCAAAGCGTTGTAGGTATCGGAAGGATTTGTAAGAGTTGAAGTATTGCTATCGCCAAAATTCCAGGTATAACTCACTGTTCCGGTTACTGTGGAAGTGTTTGTGAAATTAACAAGCAATGGAGGTGCACAAGCTGATGTGGGGCTGCCAGTAAAAGAAGCAATAGGAGCTGCAGCGATCGTAACAGATTTTATGGTACTGTTAGAGCATCCGTTGGCATCTGTAACTATCATGGTAACAGGATATGTGCCTGCTAAGGCATAAGAATGAGTGACTAAACCGGTTACGGTGGGTTGACCATTCCCATCACCAAAATCCCACGACCAGGTGGAGAGTGCAGCACTTCCAAGAGTTGAATTGTCGGTTAAAGTAACCAGCTGACCAGGACAGGAAGGCATTGTACTGGTAGTAAAGCTGGCAATTGGGCTTGCAAATACAGTAATGGTGGATGTAAATGTATTTGAGGTGCCATTTGTGGCAACCAATGTAACAGTGAATGTTCCGGGAGTAGAAAATATAGCACCCGGACTTGTGGCTGTTGAGGTGTTCCCATTCCCAAAATCCCAGCTATAGGTAGTAGCTCCTGTTGAAAGATTGGTAAAGGCCACATTAAGAGGGGCGCAACCGGAAGTAGGGGTAGCCGAAAAATTTGCAACTACCTGAGCTCCACTTATCAAGGGGGTGAAGGAGTACAAAGCAAAAATAAAAAATGTCCAAAAACGCATTGCCTTTATCTTCATTTTAGATATTCTTCGAATTTGCCCAAAGTTATGTAAAAAAAGCATTCAATCTAATTTAACTAAGTTTATGCTGAATGACTCCCTCGTTCATTATTCTTTGGAAGTGTATTTTGACTTTTTTGAAAGACACTAAAATTGTTCTAAAAGTTGCATTTGTGGATAAAGGTGAGTTTGATTGCTAAAAAAATAATTTGTTTGAACTTTTTCATTTGGCCTTTTATCTTTATTCATCACTACCTTCTTTTCTCATGGTGGAGAAGGGGGCAAAGGGGGGCCTCTTTAATCTTTTCTGAAAAAAAACTGCCCAATTGAAAAATATCAGTCGTTCGGGCGTGGTTTTACGCGGAATGTTCCCTGACCTGCCGAAAGAATTTCTAAACGCGGCATTTATTGCGGTGCTGCTATCGAAAAGGTTTAGTTAGAAGTTTGATCAAAAGTATAAGCGCATCTAACAAAGGTTTAATCAATGCAAGTAATAAACTAAACACAAAGCTGGCAGCCAAAATAAAATAATTTCCTGTATAATGGAATTGATACTTTCGGAAAACAAGCGGAGTGTCCGTATAAATTTTTTTAAGAACTGCGGTATCTATTTCCGGTTTGATCCCATGCTGGTTATGTTTTTCGCAAAAGGCCATAAAACGGAATTTTTGATCATATGCCGGTATTTCAAAGGGGTTATTTCTGTAACCATGCCTGGTAAATAAGGCACTGTAATAAACAGTAAATCCTCTTAAAATCCCAAAGCCATAACCATTCCAGAAATGCATGCCTTGTAGAATATGCATCCCTTCGTGAACTATATCACCGAGACACTGGGCGCGCGATTCATCAAATTTTCGTAAGTAGATGCTAAAGCGGCTGAAAGAATAGAATTGTGGCAATGCCTGTGCGTTTACATAAGAAGCAATAAAAGGCGTGTACCAGGGCAAGCCTTCATAAAAATCTACACGGCTCCAATCTACCTTTGGGTATAGGTCCTTTAAAAGCTGCATGGTGGAAGGCAGGGGAATGTGTTTTTTAAGGAAAAAATTAGTATTGATAGAACGAATTATTTCTTTTACACGTTTCATATTTCTTTTGCTCGACAAAAAGATAACACAAAGTTTATGCCCGGTAAAATTTTAATACGTGAGGAAAATAGTTTGTTTAAAAAAATCAATTAAATAAATTGTGAATTCAAATATCGAGTAATTCTCCCTTAATTTATGAACGCATTTTTGCCGTTAGGTAGAATTTTTCTTTTATATACACCCATATTACTATATGTTTTTTTGTTTGAAAAAAATGATTAATTATTTCAAGAACAATAAAACCGGCCAGTATGGCTATTCCTTTTTGAAGCCATTCGGGAATATCATTAACAGCCAATTTCTTTCGACCTGCTAATCCAAAAAGATTTTTAAGATTTCTTCTTTCTAAAACATAATGAGAAAATGAGGCTGTTACCCACATCCCAATGGTAAAACCTACAAGATTTCCTAAAGCCTGCTTAAGAACAAAATCCTTCATTTTTTGTTTGCTGAACCTTCCGAGAAAAGTTAAGGGTGAATTTGACTGAGATGACTCAGTTATATTTACTTTACCTTCCCATACATTTTTTACTTCATTGAAAAACTCTTTATTCTCTTGCCTTTGCTCAACCCATATTAAGAATTTTTCAGCCTCTTCCCGAGTTTCTTCTCTGGTAAGGTGCCTGGATACCATGTTCCATATTAAAGGGTCTTGCATAAATAAAATTTTTATTTGCAAAACTAATAGGACGAAGAGTTAATAAGTTACATAATTCCGAAAAAGAGTTACATGATTTAAGTCTTTTTCAAAAAGATCAATTTTTTTTGATACTAAAGAGCCTATCTAAATTTTATTTAAAGAATAAGAATATTGCTTATTAATGCTAACGCACCTTTCTCGACTCCGCTCGAAATGACCCCGTGCTTGGTGTTTTCGAGCGGAGATGAGAAATCGTTGGAAGGCTATAAATATTTTGAATAAAATTTAAACAGGCTCTTAAACTATTATAACATCTATTTTGCAGGAACATTAAATATGAACCCAACTCCAAAAACATTCTCAATGCTTAAATTGGGATCTTCTTTTAGGTATTTACGTATTTTAGTGATAAACACATCCAGGCTCCTGCCAAAAAAATAATCGTTCTCTCCCCAAAGGTCTTTTAATAGTACTTCGCGTTTTATTACGTTATTCCGATGGCCGGACAAATAGTTAAGTATATCACTTTCCTTTTCAGTGATTCGTTTTGTTTTACCGCCAATAGTTAGGGATTGATTATTAAAATCGAATATATACTTCCCTATTGAAGTAGTTTCAGTTTTGATTTCGCTTTTATTTTCCGGAATCCTGCGAATAACAGCTTTGATCTTCCAAAGTAATTCCTCTTCATCAAATGGTTTTGTGATATAATCATCAGCACCAAGGTCATAGCCTTTTAATTTATCCTCTTTTAAAGATTTTGCAGTGATAAAAATGATAGGTATTTTTTCATCCTTTATCCGAATCTCTTTTGCCAGGGAGAAGCCATCCATTTTCGGCATCATCACATCCAATAAGCATAGGTCAAATTGATTGGCCTGAAATGCTTTTAAGGCTAAGGCCCCATCTTTACAAAGTTTTACATCGAAATTTTCAGTCTCCAGATAATCAACTAAAAGGATCCCTAAATTAAGATCATCCTCCGCGAGTAATATTTTGAGTTTTTCTTTAAACATTTGGTAGTGTAATTGTGAATGTTGTTCCCATTCCTTTTTCACTCTGAAGTTCAATTGTTCCTTCGTGTAATTCAATGATCTTTTTTATATATGCTAAACCAAGACCAAATCCTTTCACATCATGTAAATCTCCGGTAGGAACTCTGAAAAATTTATCGAATACCTTCTTTTGATATTCTTTTTCTATACCAATACCTTTATCGGAAACCATAATAATTAAATTTTGATCAATATTATACGTTCGAATAGATAATTCAGGTTTTTTCTTAGAATACTTGATGGCGTTGTCGATCAGGTTGCACATAGCATTTGTAAGTTGTGTTTTATCTCCCATTACTACAAGCCTTTTAGCATCTATGTTTAATTTTAAATCTCCTTGTTTGTTCTCGATCTGTATGCTAATATATTTTAAAGAATCATTGATCAATTCATGAAAATCAAATTTCGTTTTTCGTAAAGGAATTTCGCCTCTTTCAAGCGCGGTCATACTTAACACCTGCTCAACCTGGAGTCTTAATTTTTCATTTTCTTCAAGTATTATTCCTGAGTAATGTTTTATTTTATCTTCCTGCTTAATACTTGGATCCTTTATGATCATCTTACCTGCTAACGCAATGTTTGTTAAAGGTGTTTTAAATTCATGGGTCATATTATTTAAAAAATCGGTGGTATATTCCGATATTTTTTTCTCCATCATGAGTGATAATGTTGTTCGCCAAAATAAAACAAGCACAATAAGTATCAGAATAACGGAAGTGATGAATAGTGTACCCATCTCCGCCATTATGAATTGCTTTTTATCAGGGAAGATCAGTTTCAGTTCCAATCCTTTTTTACTGGTCAATTTTTCTAACCCGCCTTCATAGCAGCCTACCTGGTCGGGTTGAACGTTATGTACAAAACGACTTTTGTTTTTTTTAGGGGATGAATCTGGTTGTACGACTTCAAAAGAATAATCGACATGAAAGTTGTAGAATTTCATATAATGAGTGAACAACGAATCTATTTTATGGGTTTCAATCTTTCCTATTCCGGTTTTCATATTCTCACAAGTTTCTTTATCCGCAAGTAGTGCTTCGGTTGTTCTCGCAAGAACCATATCTGCTCTTTCGTTAAACAACTCCTCTTTACTTTGTGCAGTTTGAAAGATCCAGTTCACCTGAATGATCAGCACCATTACTAATGCAATGGAAGAAATTATGATGAATATATTGGTTCGGTTCAACTTCATTTGAATCAAAATTAACCATTTTTAATGGTATATAACCTGTATTAACAAGTCATTAACAAGTCAATAACTACTCAGTAACAGGTCTCCTTTTAAATAAGAATTACTTTTGATCTATAAATTATAGCAATGAAAAAGTTAATTTTAATAAAGATTTAATTTTTAAAAAATGAAAACAACTAAAATAATTTTAATAGTGATTTCTACAATACTTATTGCAGCATGTAGCTCTTCTAAAAGGAGCTCAACATCAACTGCACCCTCAACTCCGGCTTCAACAACAACTACTGCAAAAAATAATTTTCTATTTGTAAAACCTGCAGAAGGAATTCCAGCTCCGGGAAATGAAGAGCTAATTGCTCTTCAGGCACAATATAAAGATCTTACATTAGAGAAGTTAAAGGAAGGTCATGCAATTTATACGGAGGGTGCCTGCATTGGTTGTCACGCTGCTGTAAATATCTACCAGCTTGAGGAAGCGCAATGGAAAGGGGTTGTTGAGGATATGGCTCAAAAAGCGTATTTATCTGATGTGCAAAAGGATGCAGTTTATAAATATGTGCTTGCTATAAAAGCTACGCAACCAAAATAAGTTAAGTTATTTTCTCCAATAATTTTAATAATGAATCGAAATCACTTAAAAAAAATGATAAAATGAAAAACTATGTAATTACCCTGCTTTTATCCCTGCTTTTTATTCCTGGTTTTTCTCAAAATCCCGGATTTGAATATAGTGGAAGATCTAACCCTTCAGTTAAAAAAGAAAAACTAAAGGAAGCTAAATTCATTTGTGACATAACGCCTGAATTCTGGGGAAGGCTGGCAATGCCTGAGAAAGATCGTGTTGAGCTGGATCATCGAAGAAAAATGGATTACTCTCTGGGATCTTATCTTTATACTCAAGGGGGATATGATATAATCGACTATATTTCTGTTGAAATTTTAGCTACCTGCAACGGTAAAGTCCTGATGTTTGAAAGTACAAGTGATAAGCTCACTACAGAACAAAAAAATATTTTAAATGCTGCGGACCTGAGTTCCAATATCAGGATAAAAATTATGTTCAAATATAAAAATCAGGTAAACGATAATCTTAATAGTGGTGATAAGATCATAGAAGGACAATTGACAGTTACGGTAGTTCCTGAGATCGAAGCTGAATACCCTGGCGGTTTTAAGCAACTAACAAAATATTTTACAGAAAATGTTATTAATAAAGTTTCTAAAACAAATGGTTCCAAAAGAGTTGAACAAGCGATTGTGAAATTCAATGTTAATGAGCAAGGTCAAATAGTTGACGCTAAAATATTGAGGACATCTACAGATCCCCAAATAGATAAATTATTACTTGACGCAACCAATAAAATGCCAAAATGGAAGCCAGCGGAAAATTCAAAAGGTATAAAAATTAAACAGGGATTTAGTATTCCGTTTGGTGGTGATGGTTGTTAGGTTATAATAAAATTGCACTACAATGTGAATCGATTTTTAATTAGGTTTCCTTATTCAGAAACCCTTGATTCTGCAGTGGTTTTGGAACAAAAACGTAGGCCTCATAAAGGGGGCGGCTTTGGTATAGGGTTTGGATATCGAAACTTTCGGGAGGGCTTTTCTGGCGCTTAAGGTTCTTACGGACTCTCATAACCGGAAGCTGTTGTTTTGACTGATTCCAACTAAGCATTTAGGTTGGAGTATTAAGTTTCCAACCATCGAATGATTTTGTGAGTGTTTCTAAAAAAACGTTTGGGTCTTGCGCCCCGCTCACAGCATATTTTCTATCCATTACAAAAAAAGGTACTCCATTTGCACCTATATGTTGAGCCTCTTCGCCATCTTTTCTAACCTCTTCAGCGTATAAGTTGGTTGATAAAACATTTTGAACTTCTTGTTTATCAATACCTACTTCAGTTGCTAATCGTACTAATGTTCCATGGTCGCTCATTAAGGCGCCTTCAGTAAAGTACGCTTTAAAAAAGCGCTCTTCAATTTTATCAGTAAGGTTATATTTTTTAGCAAGTTGAATCACGCGATGCGCGTCAAAAGAGTTGGTGATTTTAACTTTATCAAAATTATATTCAAGTCCAACACTCTTTGCTGTAAGAATAACTGATTCATGGATCTTTACCGACCATTCTCTGGTTTGCCCCTTTAGTTCCGCAACATAGGTGTATGCATCTTTTTCGGGTTGATAGGTAATAGAAGGGTCTAATTGGAAGCTATGCCATACAACTTCAATTGAATCTCTTTGAGGAAACAATACTAATGCGGCTTCAAATTTTCGTTTTCCGATATAACAAAAAGGACACATAATATCACTCCATATTTCAACTTTCATTTTCTTTTCCATTGTGTTTTTTATGAACTCCCCGTAATTGGAAATCGCTCCTGCGGCTGTTGTGATGTCGTTTATGGCTTCTCCCACTATTTAGTAATATATATTCATCTTCACCAAATTCTATTTTCGTATTAACTAATTTAGATTTGGAGATTTTGTTTTATTATTTGGAATTAATGTTTTAGAAGTAAATACAAGTGCTTGAAGAACTAATAGAATAATAATAATGATAGCGAAAACGAATTGTGATGAAGTTTTGCCAGACAGATATAATGTTTCAGCTGAATCCATAATTTGTTTAGACTCCTCTAATTGAATCGCAGATAATTCATTGAGTATGCCAAGTGCCTTATTTGCAGATTCTAATTTAATTGGAGTGTTATTCAAATAAGGAGGTTCAAGCTCACGCAGCGTGTTTAACAACTCATCAGCTTTTTTTTTCTCTACATCTGTAAATTTAGTTTTTTGGTAAGCATTGCTTATTTCTTTAATATTTAAAAGCAAATTATTGATCGTATTATTTTTGTTGGCATCATTCATATCAGCGTTTATTGCCTCCTTTATTTGATATACACCGCTTGTCATTTTTAAAATATAGCCTTCCGCGATTAAACGGTCTTCGTATAATGTGCTAATTGAGTTTTTTACGTTTTGTGTATGGTCCCTGTCAATATAATTACTAAACAAAACCAATAAACAGAGCGAAAGTAGTGCCCCTGATGCCGCCAATTTGTTTTTTATACTATACGTCCATTTCATAGTCCCTAAGAATATTTAAATTATTTTGTATCAAAGGTATCCTTAAATACTGATATTGCTTTAACAGGTGTTCAAATTTCAGGTTGGTTGCGGAGCAAAATCCCTAAAACACCACGGTCCAAATACGTGTCATTAATAATAACCTGCGGTATTGGGTGGGAAGTTCTCAATATTGACAATTATCAACCCCGATTGTAAATAAAATGATCGCTATATTAGGGACCTGACAAGAGGTTAAGGAGAAATAAAAACCGGACTTCTCAAGTTTTGCATGAAAAGTCGGGCTTAGTAGCACCTTCCAGACCAAATATGAACGAGCTCCTTAAAGATACAATGGATCTTGCTCAGATTTGGTACTTATTTGGACATCTAATTAAAAGAGGGCTATATTTCTTTGCTTATACAACCCGTTGTTTATCGGTGCGTTGTTTTTTTTCTCCTTACTTTTTCGATTCAACAACAGCAAGATTATTTATAAGTTTCCATTCGTTATCTGAGTCTAATACAAACGAATTGTATGATACAAAATAATTTTCAGTACTTTCTAAGCGTAGTTTGACCATTGCAATTGTTTCGCTGTCGTCAATACTTTCAATTTTCATTATTCTGGGCAGTCCTCCAAAAATACCGTCTTTTATTTTTGATAAATATTTTTGTTTGTCAATCACAGTAATACCTGAAGTTCCCATAAAACCATTATTTGTTACTCTAAAGTCTTTATGTAAAACTTTGTCTAACATAACTGTGTCCCTATTGTCCCCACCTTTTACAAAATTTGTTATTGCTTGTTCTATTTTTTCTGTTGTTGTCATAATTGTCCTTTCGATAGGGGTGGTTTTATTGTTTCTTTAGAATTTGTTTTAATTCGTTTAGTTGCCATTGTCTTTCCTCTGTGATCTTGTCGATATTATCAGGAAAAGCTAATTGTATTGTTTTAATAGCATAATCTGAACAAACCATTGCGTGTTCTCTCATGTGACCAACTCCAACAGCTTGTCCAGCGGTTCTGATTGCGTTTTTCGCTATTTCAGATTTACATTGTCGTGCAACTTCATGTATTTTAAATCCAGCTTGTCTGACTTCATGAACACTTGCATTCCCAAGCTGCCATAATTCATTTATTTTAAATCCATTTTCAATTGATGTTTTATCGTGTTTTTCTGTATCTGAAAATGGCAAAATATGTTTTGCACATTTAATAGCCCATTTAGCCAAATCAACCTTGCCTGTTTGCTCATACAGGTCGTCAATTTCTATCCTTAAGTTTGAGTTATCAACTATTTTAATCTTTGTTTTTGTCGCCATAATTGATTCTTTCATTAAACTATAGTGCAAACAATATTTAAAAATACAATTTTGGGAATTAATCTTAAAGGGCTTTAACAAGTAAATGCTTGAAAATAAACTATTTTGTATTTCGCAGCTACTTTATCGAACCAAAAACCCTTGATAAATAAGCTTTATAAGGGGGGGCGGTTGTGTTTACCCTGCTGGTTGCAAATATCGAACTTTGTTCATGATTTTGAGCGAATTAGAACTTTGATGAATGCTTGTTCGCCAGTTAAATAATGTTAATCAAATTTCCCCAAAATACTATAAAGCAGATTTCTTGACAAAAGTCAACGTTTCCTCACCCTTCCCGGCCATATTTTTGTGGCATATAAATTACTAACCTTTCCACCTGCTATTTGCCTCAAACTTTAGCGGCAGTGCAAGACTTCGGTGGATACAAAAAATAAATTATGAAAAGAACAATTGTAAATCCAATCGTTAAGGATACTGTAACATTCCTGCAAACTGCTAAAGAATCGGGTGGGAAAATTACCGATCTTGAATTAACTTTATTACCTGAAGGTGGAAATGTACTCCATAACCATAATTATTCTGAAAAATTTACAGCAATTGATGGGGAATTGGGATTGAAACTTGGAAAAAAACAAACGATGATTTTAAAACCCGGTGAATCTTATACTGTACCCGCAATGGCTTTGCATAACTTTTTCAATCCAACGGATCGCGAAATACGATTTGGCATTCAAGTAGTGCCCGGACACGAAGGTTTTGAAAATATGCTGCGCATACTTTATGGCTTGGCTTCGGATGGATTGACGGACAAAGAAAGTAAACCTAAAAGTCTTACCCATCTTGCAATTGTACTTTGTATGGCTGAGTTAAATGCTCCGGGCTTATTGACTTTAATGTTACCCATTTTTAAAATAATAGCGAAAAAGGCTAAAAAAAATGGGGAAGAACAAAAATTAATAGATCGCTATTGCAGCTGATATAATACAAGGTTCTTCTAAGAATAAAAGTCAAGAATTAAACTTTTATTTTATTACTTAACTTCCAAAGAATTTTTTATTTCAATGGTACCCTATCGAAGCAAAAATCCCAGATAAATAAAATTTTATCAGGGATTTCTTTGTTTAGTACCCAAAGGGGTATCAAAGTCGAACCTGATAAATACCCATTTGGCGAAAATAGACAATTTAAAATATCTTGAAATAAAGCCTTAGTTTGTTCATTTAAAAAGAACGTTGTATTTAATTAGTTACACTTTAAGGTTGTTCATTACTTAATACTTTCCGCCTTTTTACTTGGTTATCCTCATGTACTCCAATGAAATCCGGTTTTCCAACCTGTCCAAACTAAACGTCTTCGATTTTTCTTCTTGTTTTTCTTTTCGGGAGGAAAACGAGTTTTAGAAATGTCAAACACACTATTTAAGGATAATAAATACTTAATTTTATTACTATCCGAGGTAATGTTAATTGTACGTCTGGAGATTTTTTGCTCATTTCCCATTGAATGAATTTCAATTTTTTTCGATCGTATATATTTCTTCAAGCCTACCTTCAATTTTGTAATACGTTTATTTGTCAGCTCCTCTGTTTCCGTACTGTCTCGCCAAATTACAAGACTATTAATATTGTCCTCAAAATGGAGCGCTATATATTTAAAACAAGAGTCGACTGTATAAGACATTGTGGCGTAGTCTGTCGAGTTGTGTTTAAAGTAAATACTGGGGAAAGTCATTTTAAGTTCGTTTTGGATAAGTCTGTCGATTTCAGAGGCTTGTCCCCGAACTCCCGTTGAGATAAAAAGAAAAATTATTGTCAATTTGGCGAATGTTTGCATAATCTTTGTCCAACGATTTGTCCAACCCCGTTTGTAATAAATAATGTACAGGCAGTACTAATTTACAAATGTTTACACTTTATACCTATTTATAGCTGCAAATCTTACCAATTTTAGCGTTTTTGGAGAGGAAAAATCATTAAAAGTTGAAAATACCGTACCTAAATACCGTAAACAAAAAAGTCTCTCATTTCCGAGAGGCTTTTTTGTTTCTTGTGTCCCGTCCTGAAATGTCCCGTCCTGAAATGTAAATTGCTAAAACCAGCTCTGAACGTGCGTTTTAGCGCTAGTACCCAAAGGGGTATCAAAGTCGAACCTGATAAACACCTTTTTAGCGAAAATAGACAATTTAAAATATCTTGAAATAAAGCTTTAAAGTTTTGAAGTATTTATATTATTTTTTATTCATTTTATTTATTCCACTTTGCTTTGATAAAATTAATTCGGACATTTCTCCATTCTTGTTTGTTACAAATTCAATAGTTCTTGCGCTATCATCATCAATTACGAATTTAGTAGGAGAAATAGGAACTAAAGCGTCTTCATAACCATCATCAAAATGTCTATATATCCTATTTTCTTTAAGAATTACAGCAAAAGGCATCATTCGGTCGTTTAGGTCTGATACAGTGTAATTGCCACAATATTTTGTTAAAATGTCTTTTGCAATTATTATAGTTTCTTTTTGAAGCTGTTTGGTAAGCAGTGCTCTATTTTCAATACTTTTCAAATTCCATTGAAATATCTGCTTTTCCGCCTCATCTTTTGCATTAGCTAAGCGTTCTGTCAAAATTAAAACTTGCGCTTTTGTTAAGGCATCTTCAGATGGTATAGCAATATCAGGCCGTACGCCCACGCCCTCCCAGTCTGTTTTGGTAATAAGATTAAAAGAACGGTGGGTAGGGATGCGTATTACAAAACCCTGACCGATACTAAATTCTCTGGACGGATGCGCCCCGCCTCCAGTAGTATCGCCAACAACAGTAGCTCGTTTTACTTGTTGCAAGCCATAGGCAAAATCTTCTGCTCCCGAAAAAGTATATCTGCTTGTTAAAATATAAACAGGCATACTTAATCTGAAATCGGTTGCTGCCGGGTCGGCCCATCTTTTAAGAGTATCATTTTTACTGTTAATAATATCATTCATTCGTGTTTTTTCTTTTAAAAAGTAACTTTGAGTTTGCAGAACCATATCCGGATTGCCGCCCCCATTATGACGCAGATCTATTATCAATTCCTTACAATTGCTAACGACCCTAAATGCACCATCAAACGTAGGTGTAGATTCAGCAATAAACGGGTAAAACCCATCCAACCTTATATAACCAATGTTGCCTTGCAATATTTCTATTTTTTTAAAGCCGAAATTATTTTCCTTTCCTTCATTCAGCCTTCTTTCATACTCAGCCTGTTGTTGTACAGAATCAGGCATAGGCGCTTCAAGGAATTCAGACACTTGAGGATTATATCGTATGAAAAAATGTCCATCTTTGTATGAATGCTGAATATCTGTATATAATTGCGAGGCTAATTCGACTCGGTTTTCAACCCTATCATAAGCACCGCTTTTGAAATTCTTTTTTACGTTTGCAAGCATTAAATCAACTTTATCCTGGTAAACGTACCAACTGTGTAATGCAGTGTCAAGGCTATCAATTAGAACTTTTATTTCTTTCTTGTTCATTTTCTGAGTGGGGCTTTTCAAAGAGCTTTCTTGTTTTTGCGCATATCCTGAAATAAACGAACAGGTCAATAAAATTAATAATGTTAAACGATTTTTTTTCATGCAATTTTTTTGTTTATGAGAATTTCCTGCTCTACTATTCGTACTTTCTGTTGTAATATTCAATGTTTAATCTAATCTTTCCCCCATTAAATGTACGAAAACGTTCTTAGATTATTTTTCAGAGTGAAAATCCCCAGGAGAACTCGAACATATAACTAATTGAAAACAAACTACTTTGTATTTTGAAGATACTTTATCGAACCAAAAACCCCTGATAAATAAGACTTTATCAGGGGTTTTCCGGTTCAGTACAAGGAACACTAACGTTATCGAACCAAATTAATACCTATTTAGCAAAAATCGACAATTTAAAATACGTTGAAATGAAATTTTAATACTTTACTGTTTGGGGAATGAAAAAACGGAGGGATTTAATGCCCTTCCGTTAATATTCATTGTTTTTGGATGTCCTAAGTTAACGATATACATTACTGCTTGAAAATTTCGTTTAATTCGCCAAAAAGGATTGTCCGAATATTTTAATATTAGTGCTATTGACATTATTGGAAGGAAAATTATAAAAATTATTGTTGCAAATACTTTGATTATTCTATTTTTCATGTGTTTGGGTTTTATATTTTTCTATTAATTTGTTATATAACCTAAATGCTATTCCGTTTAATAAATCAGGATATTTAAAGATGTCTATATTATGTATAGTTCTGCACTCAACTATGTACTTTTCAAAAAAATCTTCTCTATCTTCCTTTAATCCCACAAGTTTAAAAATGGTTTCATTCAAATGTAAGTAATATTTGCCTGCATCCAGTCCAAGCCTTTCAAGTCCTAATACTAAACGGATATTCGTTAAATCGTCTTTAATAAGACTAACAATAATGTCTTTTGAAAGCATATTATTAATGTTTAAGATATATTTGTTGTCTTTTTTTGTAAAAAAATATTATGTCGCTAAATTACATATTATTGCGATAATATGAAATTATATTGTTGTTATATTGAAACTGTATGTTATTATATGTTGATTCTTTGTGAATAAAATCAAATATATATTTGCTTCCTATGGAAAAAGCAAGCAAAAAAGAGCTTAACAGAATTCGTGTTGTGTTAGCTGAAAAATACAGAACAAACAAATGGTTGGCTAAACAGTTAAATAAAACTCCGTCTACTGTTTCAAAATGGTGTAATAATGCTATACAACCTTCTTTGGAAACACTAGCTGAAATTGCAAAAGTATTGGATGTAGATATTAAAGATTTAATAAATTCCACAAAATAAAATCATTTTGTGAAACAATGACAATTAATACTCCCCTAACCAATTGTAGCAATTCAGCAAAACCTTCATTAGAAACATTAACTGAAATTGCGAAAGCATTAGACGTGGATATTACTGAGCTACTTTACCACACAAAGAAATAATTATATAATAGAGTACTTCCATCTCTTAAATTCGTATCTCCATTCTAAAACAAACGTTTTTGTTTATCGCAAATTTTTGAATTATTTCCCCCTGTTTTTAAGATTCCACAATTTCCCTACGTATTTTTCACGGTATTTTATTAGGTGTTTTTACGGTATTTTTCCACTAGGTGTTTTTACCGTATTTCATAGGTATTTATACGGTATTTTTAATATTTAGTGTTGTTGCTAAATATATTTGATTAGTTTAGCTACCGTTATTATGCAAATTGTCGACACTTTCTTGCATCTTATAGGGTAATAATTGCCAGGGTGCTTGAGAACTTCAATAAAGCAATTGGAGTATAATTTATTGATAAATTAAAGCGGAAGCCGAAAAGCTTATAGAGTAGGCAATAAATAAATAATTAAATACTATGAAAAAAGTAACAGAAATGAAAATTGCAAAAGAAGCAATTTTATCAGAAATGGAAGCATCCACAAAGGGTGGAGTAGACAAAGGATCAACCACTAATTATGTAGGGCCAAGTCAACCAAGAAGTCTCACTACCTATGTGGATGGGAACCTATATGGTGCAGATGGCTCATCTGGTAGCTTATATGGAGATTCTTGGGCTGCGGTTTTTAATCCCAATAATGCAGCTGGAGCATTGGATGTTATCACAAGATAAGTAAATTATTAGGGAAGGGCTGTATTGTTCAGCCCTTTCCTTTTTTATTACAGCTATGATTTTAATTAATAGTATTGATAGAGATGTTTCAACAGACCATGTAATTAAATGGTTATTGAAATACAATGTAAAATTCAAACGATTTAATAACATAATAAGAATAAATAAAATTGAATATATAGATAATACATTTATAGTTGAATTCGAAGATGGAAGGAAATTGGATTTCAGTGAGATCAAAGCCTACTGGTATAGGAGAGGGGACTATAGCAATATTTGGGATGTTCCAAAGTCCGCAAACAGTGAATTTAATAGAACTTATTTAGCTTACCTACAAGGCGAGAATAAGTCCTTTGGGGATTTTTTTATTAATCATTTAAAAGAGAATATTCCTTGTATTGGAGATAGCTCTTCCTGCACCAATGTGAATAAAAATATTGTTTTACTTACCGCAGGTAAATGTGGTTTAAATATTCCTGAATTTATAATTACTACACAGAGTGATACTGTGAAAATATTTTTGCAAAAGCATAAAAAAGTAATCACAAAACCGATTCACAGTTCTTTTATTTTTGGTTCTGACGATTATTGGCTGCCAACATATACCGAAGAGGTAAATGAAAACATCTTAAAAAATATGCCTCAATCATTTAAACCTACCTTGTTTCAGAGCTACATTGAAAAAAAAATAGAGATTCGAACATTTTATTTGGAAGGGTCATTTTATTCGATGGCTATTTTTTCGCAAAATGATTCGCAAACCCAAACGGATTTTAGGGTATATAATGATGATAAACCCAATAGAACAGTTCCATTTAAGCTACCGGAACAAATAGAGATTAACTTACATAAACTGATGAAAGAGTTAAGGTTTGAATCAGGGTCAATTGATTTGATCTATTCTACAGATAATAAATTTTATTTTCTGGAAGTTAATCCGATTGGTCAATTTGGAATGGTTTCATACCCATGTAATTATTACCTTGAGGAAAAAATTGCAGCAAGTTTAGTTAAAAAATATAACGCTTGAATCCTTTATTATTCTTATTAATCCAATAGAAAAATTATGATACAAGAAAAAACGATAGTAGATTTTATACAAAACAATAAAGAACATTTTCAATTGAATTTTAGCTTAATAAAACCAAAGGCGAAATTTATCAGTAATAACAATAATGTTGCTAGAATGATAAATATTGAAAAATATCAAACAAAGGAAATTGTAATTAATTCTTTTTATAAAAAAATATCAAGAACAATCGTATGAAAATTGACCTGAATAAATACATTTTACTGTTTGAATCCTGCCAATTAACAAAAGGATTTGGACGGACATTGCTTACTGATACGCAAAGAAATAAAATTGAATTTTTGGATAATGAAATATACGACATCTTCTCCACAAGTAATCGAACAAAGACAATAGCCGAAATTATAGATTATTATAATAAAGAAAAAAGGGAAATAGTCATAGATTACTTTTTGTTTTTAATTGATAATGAATATGCTTTTTTGTGCGATAAAAACGAAATAGATTATTTCCCGAAGCTTAATAAAAATTGGGATCACCCTTCTATTATTTCAAACTGTATCCTTGATTTTGATAAAGTGCCCGATAATTTGGAAATTTACAAAACAATCATTGCTGACCTGGATGAGCTTGGATGCGAAAATATTCAAATCAGAGATTTTATTGGGCTTCCTTTTGATTTTCTGAATTCATTTCTCCAATTTTTTGAACATTCCATTGTTTTCAGAATCGAACTGATATTAAAATTTACTAAAGGAGCGGAAAAATATAATCAGCTATTATCTATATTTCCTCGTGTAAATGAGATGGTTGTGCACTCATGCGATATGGACATCGAATCTGTTAAAGGTATATCAGAACGAATTTATTTAACTAAACAGGTAATAATAGATCAGAATTGTTGTGGCATCATCTCGCCTAAATACTTTAACTTGAATCAAGATCATTTCTTAGAATCTACTAACTACAACTCTTGTCTGAATAGAAAAATAAGTATCGATTCCAATGGCATAATTAAAAATTGTCCTTCTATGGTAAATGGTTTTGGTAAAATAACTGATACTAGAATAAAAGATATAGTTAAGCTGGAGCAATTTAAAGCTATTTGGAATATAAAAAAAGATACGATAGACGATTGTAAGGTTTGTGAATTCAGACATGTCTGTACTGATTGTCGGGCATATTTAGAGACCGATAATTCGCTAAAAAAACCAGCAAAGTGCAATTACAATCCTTATGAAATGGTTTGGGAATAAAAGATGCTGTAAATGTATCAGTTCGCTCCATGTTTAAAGGTTATACATTCTGGATTTTATTACATATAAAAGTTTAAACAATGTTTTCATACTATAGACAAAACGAAAGTTCCGATTGTGGGCCCGCTTGTATTAAAATGATCGTAAAGTTTCATGGCAAGAACATTTCTTTGCAGACTCTCCGGGAACTCTGTCATATAGATAGAGAAGGAGTTTCTATAAGTGCTATAAAAAATGCGGGAGAAAAGATCGGATTTAATTCGATTGCAATCAAAACAACATTAAAAAAACACGACCCGAGTGATCCTGTTCCTTCATTGGAGGAGCTAACTTTACCGCTTATTGCTTTTTGGAACAACGATCATTTTGTTGTTATTTATAAGATCAGTAAAGGAAAAGTATACATTGCCGACCCAAGTACAGGCTTACTTGTGATGAAACTGGAAGATATTGAAACTCTGTTTAATACTGCTGGGAATTTTGGAAAAGTAATTCTTTTTGAACCGCAGGATTTTTTTTATAGCAAGGGAAATCACTTTTTTGAAAATCAGTTAATCTCAAATCAGCTTAAATTTATCACTAACCATCTTTTTTCGAGCAAAAAAGAATTTATTTTAATTCTATTAATTCTGCTCGTAAAGCTTGCAATTCAAGTGGCTTCCCCCTATTTAGCTCAGCAAACATTTGATTCGGGTTTATTACAAAAAGACTTAAATGTTCTTGTGGTTGTGCTTTCCGTCCAAATACTCATGTTTACAATGGGATCCGGTATTAGCTATTTTGAAGGTATAATTTCAAATAAAATTTCCCAAAAAATTAATTTTTCGATTACATCTGATTTCATCCGAAAGTTGTTTAAAATTCCCCTACATTTTTTTCAACACAAAAAAACCAGTGACTTTGTTCACAGGATATATGATCTGAGTAAAATTGAATCTTTTTTAACCTATAATTTTTCTTCCATGTTATTATCGGCATTAAGCGCTGTTGTTTTATCAGCGTTGATGATCTACTATAACCTTCAAGTGTATTTGATATGTATTGCGTTTAGTACTCTTTATGCAGTATGGACGATTTATTCCCTTCTTAAAAAAAGAGAAGTAAATTCCGAAAAGTTTGATATTCAGGTATCCACCCATAATTATATCACAGAAATGATTGAGGGAATCCATGAAATAAAATTAAATGGAAACGAATCAAAAAAGGTAGATTTATTGTTAAACAATCAAAATAAATTTTTCAAGAATAATCTTAAAAATATTAAGTTATCCCAACGGCTGTCAATCGGAGGAGGTTTTTTAAATAATCTGGGATTGGGTACCATTAATTTTTATACTGCATACTTAGCTGTTAATAATTCTATCACAATAGGAGAAATGGCAGCCATTCAATTAATAGCTGTGCAATTAAATTCAACAATCTCAAGTATATACGGGACTATTGCCCTAACTCAGGAAGTGAAATTTAGCTTGGAAAGAATTCTCGAAATTCAGGCAATAAAGGATGAATTACCTGGAACGCGATCTGTTACAGATGTCCGATCAATTAAGTTCAAAAATATTTCCTTTTCATATACAGAAGTTAGCAATCAGGTAATCCAAAACATTAGCTTTACAATTGAACGTAATAAAACCACGGCAATAGTTGGTACAAGTGGCAGCGGTAAAACGACTTTGATGAAACTTGCCTTGGGCTTATTCACAGCAAAATCCGGACAAATTATGCTCGAAGATAAACCCATTGGAGATTATGATATTAAAGAATGGAGGCAAAAGTGCGGAGTGGTAATGCAGGATGGTTATTTATTTACCGATACGATTGTTAATAATGTAACCGAAACAAATGATGATATTAATTTAGAAAATTATATACAGGCACTCAAAAATGCCGCTTTATACGATTTTGTAATGTCGCTCCCGATCGGTCATAATACAATAATTGGAAAAGGCGGGCTTGCATTAAGCTCAGGACAACGACAACGGATACTTATCGCCCGAATGTTTTATAAAAATCCGGATTATATTTTTATGGACGAAGCCACTAACTCATTGGATTCAGAAACAGAACGCATCATTAGTGACAACCTAGATAAGTTATTTTCAAAAAAGACCCGCCTAATTATTGCTCACCGGCTCAATACCGTTAGAAATGCCGATACTATCATTGTACTCAAAAATGGGACAATTGTCGAAGAGGGCTCTCATTTTGAACTGATCGAAAAAAATGGTTTTTACTATGAATTAGTGAAAGAACAATTACAACTCGCATAAATAAATTGCTTCGCCATTTATTCTCCAGCTAATAAACTAAATTTGTCATATAAAATATCCATTACATGAATTATAAAATCCTTATTATTTCTATAGTATATTTCTGTTCAGGAAGTCTCTCAGCTCAACATATTATAAAAGGGCGGATAGCTGACAAAATCACAAAAGAAATATTAGCATACGCTACAGTTAATTCTCTGTCGGGCTCAACCGTAACGAATGAAAACGGTGTGTTTCTTTTAAAAGCAACTGATTCTGTAAGATGGATTTCGGTAAGATATGTTGGCTATAAAACAGAGACTTTTTTTGTAAAAGAAAATTCCGAGAATGTTCTGCTCTATCTGGAACCTATTGCATCTACATTAAATGAAGTAATTGTGTCAGCGCATGAAGACGACACGCCTTATATATTGTTTACAGAAGCAATCGAGTCGTTTTACAAGACTTCTCAAAAAATGTCAGATTCAAAAGCGTTTTTCAGGTCATATACAACTGTTGACGAAATATATCCCGCTGAACTGTTTGAGGCGTATTATAATGTCAAATGTAATTCGCTTGAAATAAAAGATGCAAAACTAAAGGCTGGCAGATTTTTGCTGCCAAAACAAACCTCATTTCTTAACATGAGTTCGCTAACATTAATAGAATTGTTTAAGCCTTTTCTTAATACCAAGGAATCCATCTTCCCATACACTCCTTTTACAATGACCACATGGAGACATCTAAAACGTAATTATTCAATTTTCATATTAGACAAAACACCATTAGAAAACGATACTCTCGTGCATTTTCGATTTATAGCAAGAGATTCTATTAATTCTTTTTCAGGCGAATTGTTTTATTTTATAAAAAAACAAAGGATGGAGAAAATAATCCTTAATGCGGCTAATGTAGGAACAATACCATTCGTTTCAATTGCGAACAGGGTAAAAAATAAATTCTCAAACCTTTCTTATTCTATTGAAATGGGATTCGATTCTTTTCAAAATAAAACTTTGTTAAATTATATTGTTTTTAACTATCAATTTGATGCAAATAGCCAAAACCAGACAAGACACATTTTTACTTCCATGAAATTATTTTTGTATGATTATGGAACGAAATTTCAATTGCCAATTCTTCACTCTATCACTAATAAGACAGATTACCAGCTTATAACTTATTTCCCTTATAATAACTATTTTTTCATGCGTAATCCGGAAATTGCGGAAAATGATGCAGAAAAACAATTGAGGCTGGCTTTTAATTCAATTCCATGTTATGACAGCAGAAACGAAAACGATTCCATCCCTTTTCTCCCGAAAAGAATTGAACACTGGACCAAAGATTGGAAACCGAATCTGCAATTGGTAGGAAACAAACCAATCGGAGATTCCCATGCCCGCCTTAAACATTATAAATATGAAGGTAAAAAAGCTGAATGGGATTCTTCATTTGCTTCAACAATGCTATACCTTGATTACGATTGCTATTCCGACACTCTTATTTTCAACACTTCCGCTTTGATTGATTATAAGTATAGTTACCTGCTCGATCCTGATTCTGTTACAATCGGTTACTTTGCTATGTATCTTGATATGTCAAAAATTGCAGCTGATAAAATGCTATGGGAGGCAAGAAAAAAATATTCAACCCGCTGCCCAACTGAAGAGGAGGCCATAGAATTGTACGATAAATATAATAGTTCCTATGAATTAGACATATACAATTTGTATTGTAACTCCAACTCCAAAATGAAATTGACTTTCTACCCCTCTCTAAAAAAATTAGTAAAGAACAATTTAAAGTATGCGGAAAAAATGACAAAATAATTATTTTGAGTTGGTCCTGAAATACTTCAAATAACATTAATTAAAAAGTTGTCTTAAACATAAATAATTTTCCAACCACCGAATAACAGTAAAAGGAAACCCTTTAATAAATTCTAAAAGAAACCCTATAAAAAACGAAACCTTCAATTGTACAATAAAATCAACCTTTCCCACGTTTTGTAAGATGTTTTTCTTGCCTGATCTGTGCGTAGTTCTACCGTTTACCCTGAATTAATCATTTTTTATTTTTCGTAAAAAGCTGTTCTTTCCCTTTAAAATCAATCGTTTTAAGACGTTTAATATATTTTAAAAGTGTCAAATTGTGTCAAATAGCGTTTAATTGTGTCAATACCTTGTAACATAAGGCAATAAGCCTCGTTATATGTTGAAAATCACAGAAACCTAAAAGCCACACATGAATAATAACTACTAAGGTAAAAAGTATATTATGTCAGATTTAGGCAATGATAAAACAAGAATTAGGAAAGTATGTGTAAGATAGCATTGAACACCTTATTATATTAAAAGGTCGTTTAAGTGAAACGACAAGAAGATTGAAGCAATGGAGGAACGCTAATCTGCCGCAAATATGAAGTTATAACGGGTATAAGGGTAAGTTAGAGCTACAAGAATTGCTATTTCCGAACGGATTAGAGTACGACCATGAAATTGACGATTATCGAACCCCGGAATTTAATTACGTGGCGTTCGCAATGGCGCAAATAGAAAGGGATTTAGCAAAAAAAGATAAAGGGGACTTTGGCGTTTATAGCCAAAAGTCCCCTTTTGTACCCGGGACCGGAGTCGAACCGGTACGGTTTCCCACAGGTGTTTGAGACCAGCGCGTCTACCAATTCCGCCACCCGGGCATTTATTTTTGTGGGAGCGGGAGTGCAAAACTATTCATTTGTTTTTGATTCACAAAGAAATAATGGCTTAAACATCAAAATTCTTTTGACAGAACTGCATTTTTCATTACATTTGCAGCCCTATAAAAAGGTCATGAAAAATCAGGTTAAAATATTCTCCGGTTCTGCTTCAAGTGTTTTAGCTGATAAAATTGCTAAAAGTTATGGTCAGGAATTAGGGAAAGTTGCATTGTTACGCTTTAGTGATGGGGAGTTTCAGCCATCGTATGAAGAAACCGTTCGCGGGAGTGATGTACTTATCATTCAATCTACTTTTCCGCCAACAGATAATTTATTTGAGTTATTACTGATGATCGATGCTGCAAAACGTGCATCGGCTCATCAGATCATTGCGGTTTTGCCCTATTTTGGTTTCGCCCGTCAGGATCGTAAAGATCAGCCGCGTGTAGCAATTGGAGCCAAAATGGTAGCGAATTTGCTTTCAGCCGCAGGCGCAACACGTATTATTACTATGGATCTTCACGCAGATCAAATCCAAGGCTTTTTCGATTTTCCGGTTGATCACTTATATGCTTCCTCTATATTTTTACCATATATACAAGGTTTAAATTTGCCAAATTTAACAATGGCTGCTCCCGATATGGGCGGGTCGAAACGGGCAAATGCGTATGCTAAATTCTTAAAATCGGATATTGTTATTTGTTACAAACAACGTTCAAAAGCCAATGTAATAGAGAGTATGACCTTAATTGGTGATGTAGAAGGCCGTGATATCATGTTGGTAGATGATTTAATTGATACAGGTGGAACATTAGCTAAAGCAGCTGACATGATGCTTGAGCGTGGCGCCAGTAGCGTAAGAGCTGTATGTACACATGCTGTATTATCGGGTAAAGCGTATGAAAATATTGAAAAATCAGGAATTACAGAGCTTATTGTTACCGATACTATTCCTTTGAAAAGAGAAAGCAGTAAAATAAAAGTGCTTTCAGTAGCAGATTTGTTTGGAAAGGTAATACATAGCGTTCACAGCTTTGAATCGATCAGCTCTAACTTTATTGTAAGCTAAGCATAAAGAAAATAATTTAAAATATTGCGCCAAACATATTTAAAAGAATTTGATTGGAAGGGCGCTACAATCAAAATAAATCTAAAATAAATTAAAAATGAAATCAGTATCTATTAGCGGTTCGCCACGTGCGAATGTAGGGAAAAAAGATGCAACAGCATTGAGAAATGCTCAGCAAGTACCTTGTGTACTTTACGGTGGTAAAGAACAAATTCACTTTGCAGTTTTGTCTTCGGACTTTAGAAACTTGATCTACACACCTGATGTAAATGTGGTAGATCTGGAAATTGCAGGTAAAAAATATAACGCGATTTTACAGGAAGCGCAATTTCACAAAATTTATGATCAACTTTTGCACGTTGATTTTTTAGAGATCACACCAGGAAAACCGGTTACAATGAACATTCCGGTAAAAACGACAGGAACATCTCCAGGAGTTAGAGCGGGTGGTAAATTGGTTAAAAAACTAAAAACACTTAAAGCTAAAGGTTTAGTTGAAAAAATGCCGGATACTATCAATATTGCAATAGATGAAATGCAAATTGGTCAATCAATTCGTGTTGAAGATATTATTATTGATGGCTTAACGTTCTTAAATGCTTCTAACATTACTGTTGTTGGAGTTGAAACTACACGTGTTGCTGCTGCTGAAGAAGCAAAAGCTGCTGCGCCTGGAGCAAAAGCTGCTGCGCCTGCTGCAAAAGCTGCTGCACCTGCTGCCGGAGCTAAAGCTGCACCTGCTGCGAAGCCTGCTGCTAAAAAATAATTTTTTAAACTGTTTATTAAAAGTTGGCGTCCACTCTATTGCGGGCGCCAACTTTTTTTATTTTACAAGGTGGTTTTAATATGAGCAAATTTTTAATAGTTGGATTAGGAAATATTGGTGATGAATATGCCAATACCCGCCATAATATTGGATTTATGGTGCTTGATGCTATTGCAAAAGAAAATAATTTGAAATTCAATACCGGCCGGCTTGCCGACATTGCGGAATATAAATTCAAAGGGAAAACATTGATTCTGATAAAACCTTCTACTTATATGAATTTAAGTGGTAAGGCTGTAAATTATTGGCTTCAGGCCGAAAAAATTTCAATTGAGAACCTGTTGGTAGTTACTGACGATATTGCACTGCCATTAGGTGCATTGCGTTTGAAAGGTAAGGGCAGTGATGGTGGGCACAATGGATTGAAAAATATTCAGGAAACACTGAATACAGCTGAATACGCAAGATTACGATTTGGTGTGGGCAGTGAATTTTCAAAAGGAAATCAAGTGAATTTTGTGCTTGGGAAATGGAGCGCAGAAGAGGAGAAATTAATAGAACCCCGCATTAAACTTGCGGTACAAATGATACAGGGGGTTGCAACTATCGGTTTGCAAAGAACAATGACTGCATATAATAACAAATAGATAATATAGCGTACTATAATTATGTTTAATTTCGCATCTTTAAAAATATTAAAAAACTAAAATTTAAAATCATGATAAAAAAACTTACTTTATTACTATCGGTTGCAACTTTTTCGTCAAGTGTACTTCTAGCACAAAGCTTTTCAGCTTTATACAGTTTTGATAGTGTAAAAACTACATCAGGCTTAATTGATCCAACACCTGTTCCAACCGCTACGGGTGTTACATTTGGTAGTTTTTCGGCTGTGGGCACTGCTGTAAATCCAAATGCGGCAGGTCGGTTTTCTTTTACCGGATGGCCTCTTGGTGCCACAACCGGAGTTGACCTGTATTCTTCATTAACAGGAAGTATAAATACATCTGAATATTATGAGGTAACTGTTACGCCTTCTACAGGATTTTCAATGACTTTATCAAGTATTACATTTAAATTACAACGCTCCGGTACAGGAATCAGAACTTATTCTGTTCGTTCCAATGCAGATACTTATGCAACAAATCTTCCTGCATCCATTGCCCCTGCAAATGCAAATTTAAGTGTTCAAACGGGTGATATTTTCTTTTGGAACCTGGATGCAACAACCAGCCAGCAGTCAGGAAGTACAATTACCTTAAGCGGTGCCGATTTCACAAATACTACCAGTGCAAAAACATTTCGTTTTTATGCATGGAATGCTGAAGGAACAGGTGGAACTTTTGGCGTTGATACAGTAATGGTTAATGGTTCGGTAACAGGAACAACTGCTATCACTTCATTTACTGCAGGAACTTCAATTTCAGTATATCCTAATCCATCTGCAGATGGCATGTTCACAGTAAGTACTGGAAATCTTTCAAACAAAACAATAATTACTGTTTCCAATATCATTGGAAAAGTTGTGCTTTCAAAAGAATTAAATTTAACAGGGAAAGAAACAATTGACTTGTCGAATGAAGCGAATGGCAGCTATTTTGTGAACATCAAAAATGATAAAGAAAATAGCACTAAAAAAATAACTATCAATAAATAGGTCTGATATTAAACTTCTCCTATTGAAAGGGAGTGGGTTAAGCTGACATGAATTTGCACAGATTTCATCAGATTATTTTGATGTTAAAGTGTGGAATTTGTGTCAGCTTTTTTATAAATCATATCTGAAAATTGGTTCCAGATCACTGATCTCATCCATCATTACTTTTAAATCGGTAATAAGTCCATTATTGAAGCCATACACCCAACCATGTACCTGAAGTTCACGCTTATTCCATGCTTTCTGCACAACTATTGTTTTGGATAAGTTATGAACCTGCTCAATTACATTTAACTCTACCAATCGGTTTTCACGTTTTTTTAAATCAGTTATAGATTCAAGTTCAGTTTTATGTTTTTCGTAAACTTCTTTAATATTTCGCAACCAATTATTAACAAAACCATTATCCTTATTGCCCATTGCTGCCGCTATTCCTCCGCATCCATAATGCCCGCAGATGATAATGTGCTTAACATGTAATACCTCAACCGCATAATATAAAACACTCAACAAATTCATGTCAGTATGTACCACCATATTGGCAATGTTACGATGCACAAACATTTGTCCGGATTTGGTACCTGTGATCTCATTTGCCGGTACACGGCTGTCGGAACAACCAATCCATAAATATTCAGGATTTTGTCCCAATGTAAGATTTTTAAAAAAATCAGGATCTTGTTTTAGTTTTTCGGCCGACCATGTTTTATTGCCTTCCAGCAACCTTTCATAACTTTCTTTCATTGGTGCGTGATTTATTTTGTAAATTTTTCCGTGAAAAACAAAATGAACTATTTTTGATTAACAAATGCTGGTTTTAACATTGCTTCATATTTCAAAACCATTTCTTTATCAATTTTTTTTTCTTCCTCAATGGATAACAGCCTTTTTAATCCTGTATAGCTCAATATATATTCTTCAGACGTCTTGGCAGATCTTCCATTGAAAATAATTCCTGCAATCGGAATATTTCTGCTCTTAAGCGCTTCAACCGTTAGCAGCGTATGATTAATGCTACCAAGGTAATTGCTTGAAACAAGAATAACTTCAGCCTTCAACTTTTGTATCAGATCAATTACCAGGAATTTATCGTTTAGTGGAACCATTAATCCGCCTGCGCCTTCTATGATCAGCGAGTTAGTTGTTATTGGAAGGGTAAGTGTATCAATATTGATTTTAATTCCATCTGCTTCTGCAGCAGCATGTGGAGACACAGGTTTTGTTAGTTGATAGGTTTCGGGGTGGAATTTAGATGTAGTATTGCTAATCAATGATCGCACCTTCATGGTGTCGGTATTGTCCAGATCGCCAGCCTGAATTGGTTTCCAGTAATCTGCATGGAGCGACTCAACCAAAATAGCACTGGCAATTGTTTTGCCAACATCAGTTCCTATACCGGTTACAAAAAATCGTTTCATTGAAACAGATAGTTTAAAGTTTAAAAGTTTGAAAGTTTAAAGTTAATGAACACAGTTTTTTAAGTTTCAAACAAAATATCCGATCTGAGTAAGAATGCAAAACTTTATAACTTTATAACTTTGAACTTTATAACTAACTACGCTAACAATGCTCTTGAAATAACAATACGCTGAACCTCTGAGGTACCTTCGTAAATTTGAGTAATTTTTGCATCACGCATCAAACGTTCCACGTGATATTCTTTTACAAAGCCATATCCACCGTGTATTTGAACAGCCTCAACGGTTGTACGCATAGCCACTTCAGAAGCAAAAACTTTTGCCATGGCACTTGCTGAAACATAATCCAAATGTTTGTCTTTTAACCATGCTGATTTCAAGCAAAGCAAGCGGGCGGCTTCTATTTCAGTAGCCATATCCGCCAATTTAAATTGAATTATTTGATGTTGATTAATTTCTTTTCCAAATGCTTTACGTTCTTTCGAATACGCCAATGCCAATTCATACGCTCCTGAAGCGATGCCAAGAGCCTGGGATGCGATGCCAATGCGACCTCCTGTTAAGGTTTGCATTGCGAATTTGAATCCAAATCCATCTTCACCAATACGGTTTTCTTTCGGAACCTTCACATCGGTAAACATCAATGAATGCGTGTCTGAACCACGGATACCCAATTTATTTTCTTTAGGACCAACCACAAAACCGGGCATTCCTTTTTCTACTATCAATGCATTGATACCTCTGTGCCCTTTTGAGGCATCAGTTTGTGCGATCACTAAATATACTGAAGCAGTACCACCATTGGTGATCCAGTTTTTTGTTCCGTTCAATAAATAATGATCTCCTTTGTCGATGGCAGTAGTTCTTTGAGATGTTGCATCAGAACCAGCTTCCGGCTCCGACAAACAGAATGCGCCTATGATCTGACCTGTAGCTAAACGAGGCAGGTATTTTTGTTTTTGTTCTTCAGTACCAAATGTTTCTAATCCCCAGCATACAAGGGAATTGTTTACAGACATTACTACAGAGCAGGAAGCATCTACTTTAGAGATCTCTTCCATGGCCAGAACGTAGGAAATACAATCCATTCCGCCTCCACCATATTTTGTTGAAACCATCATTCCTAAGAAGCCCAGTTCGCCCATTTGCTTGATCTCTTCGGTAGGAAATTTTTGATGTTCGTCACGTTCAATTACTCCCGGCTTTAATACATCGTTTGCGAAATCACGTGCAGCCTTCTGGATCATTAAATGCTCTTCGGTTAAATTAAATGTCATAAGTATAAATTTTATGTTGAAAATTCCTTTATTTTTGATTTAATCCGGCTTATTCAGACGGGATTGCAAATGTAATTTTTAAATTTTAAATACGCTAATTGTTTATGACAAATACAAGTACTCATTATAGCGTAATTGGTTTAATGTCAGGAACCTCGCTTGATGGTGTAGATATTGCTTTTTGCAGGTTTTTTAATGAAAAAAACAGGTGGACCTATGAAATAGTTCATGGCGAAACCATTGGCTATCCGGATTCCTGGAAACAGATTTTGTTGAATCTCGAAAAAGCGGATGCATTAACTTTTCAGCAAACCAATGTTGATTATGGCCTTTATTTGGGTGCATTAGTAGCGGATTTTATTAAAAAATATGATTTAAAGCCGGATTTTGTCTCATCCCATGGTCATACTATTTTTCATCAGCCCGAAAAAAAATTAACCGTTCAGATCGGTTCAGGTAGTGCCATTGCTGCAGGATGTAATTTACCGGTAGTATGTGATTTTCGTTCGCTGGATGTGGTATTAGGTGGGCAGGGTGCGCCATTGGTACCTGTTGGCGATAAATTACTGTTTTCTGAATTTGATTTTTGTTTGAACCTGGGTGGTTTTGCAAATGTTTCCTACCAGTATAATGATCAACGGATCGCTTTTGATATTTCTCCCGTGAATATTGTAATGAATGCCATTTGCTCTAAAATCGGAAAAGAATATGATAATGGGGGAGAACTTGCCAGAACCGGAACGATAAACGAAACCTTATTGCATGAACTAAATGAACTGGCATTTTACAAACTACCCTTAGATAGCCCAAAATCATTGGGTAAAGAGTGGGTGATAAAGAATATTGATCCTCTTTTGGGGAAATTTAAACTTACGGAAGCTGATGTTTTGCGAACATTTTGTGAGCATGCCGCCATACAAATTGCAAAAGCATTGAATAACAAACCTGTCGGCAACTTACTGGTTACAGGTGGAGGTGTTTATAACGCCTTTTTAATGGAAAAGATTAAAAAGCATGTTATCCATCAGTTAACCATTCCGGGGAAAGATACAATAGAATTTAAAGAAGCATTAATTTTCGCCTTTTTGGGGGTGCTCAGGATGCGTAATGAAGTAAATTGCTTGAAAAGTGTTACCGGAGCGAAGCACGATAATGTTGGTGGAGCGGTTTATGTTGAGTAAAGTATTACCGGCCATTCATATAAATAACAAAAAAAGGTAACCCATTCAGGTAAATGGGTTTCCTTTTTTTATGAAAATATCCTTAACTAAAACTTGTCATCGTAGAATCCATCATCTACTTCGTCCTCGTCATCATCAAAATCTGTATCTAGTTTAATATCATCCTCCACAGTAAAATCTTCATCGTCTTCACTCAAACTGTTTTTCCAATTTTGTTTTTCTTTTTCTTTCAGAGGTTTAAGCGTTGCTGCTTTTTTTAAGTCTCCTGCATCTTTACCCTTCTCATTGGTTTTTTTCACAGGACTCTTTTTTGGATTTGGCTTTTTCATTTTAAATGAAATTTGTTTTGCAATTTTAGTGATTTGTTTTTTTTAATTATTTGGTACTCTTTTACAAATTTCCGAAAAATTTATTTCAAACAAAAGAATATTTTTAAATAAATTTATTTAAATATCATTTTTACTTTTGCACGTGGAGAATATTCCCCACAAAAAAATTATAATATAATTATGTTAAAAGATTTTTTGAAACTCACATTTATAGGAAATACCGTTGAAAGTTACTGTTGGTTTGTTGGGATAATATTAGCGGGATTGATCTTTCAGCGTTTTTTTTCAAAGCTGTTAACGCTCTTTGTATTTAAATTTTTACAAAAATACTCTAGGGATATCGGATTTGATAGATTATTAGTGTTGTTAAAAAAGCCAATGGGCATATTTATTATGCTGATTATTTTTTATTTGGCCTTCGACCGTTTGGAGTTTCCGGCTGAATGGAATTTGGTGGAGATTGAAAAATTTGGTTTACGAATGATCTTATACCGTTCGTTTCAAATTTCTATTGTGGTTTCCATTACCTGGATATTTCTTCGTGTAATTGATTTTTTTGGTTTGGTTTTAATGCACCGTGCCTCATTAACCCAATCAAAAACAGATAACCAGTTTGTTCCATTTATCAAGGAAACGATTAAAGTGATCGTTATCATTTTTGCGATCTTTTTTTTACTTGGAGCAATATTCGAGTTAAATGTAGCATCACTTATTGCCGGTTTGGGAATTGGAGGTTTGGCAATAGCATTAGCGGCAAAAGAATCATTGGAAAATTTAATAGGCTCTTTTACTATTTTTCTTGATAAACCCTTTGTAATTGGCGATTCCATTAAGATTGGAACAGTAGAAGGACAGGTTGAAAATATTGGATTCAGGAGTACCCGCATCCGAACATTGGAAAAAAGTTTTGTTACCATTCCAAATAAAAAATTGGTGGATAATGAATTGGATAACCTTTCGCACCGGAGCCAGAGACGCGCCCATTTTAATATTGGTTTATCTTATGAAACAAAATCAGATCAGCTTAAAAATATTGTGGCTGATATTCAAAGATTTATTGAGAACCATCCACTTATTTCTGCTGGTGAAACGCATGTGCGTTTGCATAATTTCGATTCAAATTCAATAAATATAATGGTGCTGTATTTTGTGGATAGGATCGAGTATAAGGTGTATTTGGATGTTCATGAACAAATTAATTATAAAATTATTGAAATAGTGGAAAAATACGGTAGTTCTTTTGCCCACTTGACCCCGGCTTTATTGTCGAAAAAAGGCTAAGAAATTTTCTTATATTAATTTTCTAATTTCATTTTGACACAAAAAAAAGACGCCCTAAAGCGTCTTTTTTTATTTTTTAATGTGGTGGTTTAATTAAAACTTTAAAGATAATCCTCCCTGCATCATTGGCCCCCCTAAGCCAACTTCTGCATTTACACCAATCATGTCAGTGAAAAAGTAACGCATTCCAATCCCAACTCTAAAAGCAATAGGAACTATATTAAGAGATATATCGTTAACTGCGCTGGGTTCATTCGTATAAACATTCGTGTTTTTGTAACCTAAGCCCCATGTAAGGTATGGGTCAACTTTTTCTCCGGTTGCGAAGTGGAAACTCATTTTGGCTAAAACACGGATTTTATCAACTCCTGCAGTATAGATCAATCCATTATTTCCTATATATCTGACAGTAGCACTTGCCCACGTGCCCTCAATACCAACTCCCATTTTGTCGGTAAGCATTACCTCCACTTTGCCGCCAAAGTGATTCAAATTGCGCACTTGGTTGTTTCTACCCAACGAATCTCTATAAGCGGCTTTTAGAAGAGTTCCGTTAAAATACGGAAAACCATAAAAACCATCAATTAGAATAGTCCCTTTTTCTACGCAGTTACCTGATGATGACTGTCCTTTTTGTGCAAAAGAATTTGAGTTTAAAAGTAAAAGTGCTGTTACAACAGCAAAAACTGTTTTTAAGTTTTTCATTTTATGATTTATTAGTTTATAATTTTTTCAAAATTCAATATACTATCCAAAAAGGTAGCTATACATGGAACTTATGTTTGCAAGATAAAAACATAATACGAATAAAGAAGAGAATGTTGAAAAAAATAGTTTGGCGAGGCGGAGGGGATTGAATGTCTCACTAATTGCACTAGGTTCCCAATTCCGCTCGAACTGTCATCGAGCGGAATCGAAAATGTGAAGGGGCATTAATTTTTATAATGGTCAGCTTGTCTCTCGGCTTGGGCCTTTGGAAATAGGTTATAACCTACAAGCCTAAAACAATTTCGTTAGGATCTTTACCACCAAACAGCATTTTGATAGGGTTTTCCAGCATCTCCTTTACTTTTACAAGGAAGCCAACCGATTCACGCCCATCAATAATGCGATGATCATACGATAACGCAACATACATCATCGGGCGAATAACAACTTGTCCGTTAACAGCAACAGGGCGTTCAATTACATTGTGCATTCCCAGGATTGCGCTTTGAGGTGGATTAATGATCGGAGTACTCATCATGGACCCGAATACGCCACCATTGGTAATGGTAAAAGTTCCACCACTCATATCTTCCAATGTGATCTTATTGTCGCGTGCTTTCAAAGCAAGATTTTTAATGGCAGTTTCAATTTGCGCAAGGCTCATTTGTTCGGCATTGCGTATAACCGGAACCACTAAGCCTTTGGGGGCACTCACAGCAATACCAATGTCGGCATATTTGTGATAAACAATTTCTTCACCATCAATCATTGCATTTACTGCCGGGAATAGATGCAAGGCTTCAGTAACCGCTTTTGTGAAAAAACTCATGAAACCTAAATTTGCCCCATGTACTTCTTTAAACTTGTCTTTATATTTTGCACGTAATGCATAAATAGCGCTCATATCCACTTCGTTGAAAGTGGTGAGCATAGCGGTTTCGTTTTTTACTGCTACTAAACGCTGTGCCAATTTTTTACGTAATGGCGACATTTTGGTACGCTCTGCATCCCTGCTTCCGCCCCAAGTTGCAGCAGATGAAGTGTCAAACCCTGTTGCCATGGCATTAACGACATCGCCTTTTGTAATGCGTCCATCTTTGCCGGTGGCATTTATTTTTTTTGCGTCAATTTTATTTTCAGCTAACATTTTTTTTGCTGCAGGAGATGGTGTTCCATTTGCATAAGATGCTTCAGCCTTCACGGTTTCTTTAACAACTTCTTTTTTAGCTGCCGGAGCAGGCTCTGCTTCAACTTTCAAACTTTGAACTTTCAAATTTTGAACTTTTACCGATGTATCAATTGAACAAATTACCTGTCCCACTTTTACAGTATCACCTTCAGCAGCCAATAATGTAATAGCACCCGCCTCTTCAGCATTGATAGTTAATGTAGCTTTGTCAGAATCGATCTCTGCCACTTCCTCATCCTTTTCTACATAGTCACCATCTTTTTTTAACCACCGCGCAATCACTACTTCAGTAATTGATTCACCGGGACTTGGTACTTTCATTTGTATAGTTGCCATTTTTTTTAGATTTTAGATAGGAGATTTTAGATATTAGATTTGAAATTTGAGAAGCAATTTATTTAGCGTCTAATATCTAATATCTTAAATCCCACATCTACTTTATTGCTAATTGTTTTACAAACACTCTGTCTATTATACTTTGTTGTTGCTGTGTATGCTGTTTGCCATAACCTGTTGCAGGGCTGGCACTTTCATTGCGGCCAATGTATTTTAAATTTACTTCGCGGAAAGCACGTAACATATATGCCCAGGCACCCATGTTTTCGGGCTCTTCCTGTACCCATAAATATTCGGTAGCATTTTTGTATTTCGAAACAATTTCCTGTAATTGCTTGGTTGGTAGTGGATACAGCTGTTCTATACGAACTATTGCGAGGTCTTCATTGTTCTCTTTTTGTTTGGCTTCAATCAGATCATAATAAATTTTACCTGAGCAGAATGCAATTTTTTTAACTGATTTCACATTTGCAGATGAATCATCGATCAATTCTTTGAATCCTCCTGTTGTAAAATCTGTTAAAGAGGAAACACAAGTAGGGTAACGCAATAATTTTTTCGGTGTAAAACAAATTAGAGGTTTTCGGAAATTACGTCTTATTTGTCTGCGCAGAATATGAAATTGATTAGCAGGAGTTGAACAGTTCACCACCTGCATATTGTTTTCTGCACATTGTTGTAAAAAACGTTCCATACGGGCACTTGAATGTTCTGGTCCCATTCCTTCATAACCATGTGGTAATAGCATTACCAAGCCATTCATTCTTCGCCATTTGTATTCTGCAGAAGTAAGGAACTGATCAATTATAATTTGTGCCCCATTGAAAAAATCGCCAAATTGTGCTTCCCATATTGTCAGATCATTGGGAACAGTTAGCGCATAACCAAATTCAAAACCTAACACACCATATTCAGAAAGTAAAGAATTGTAAATATCTAATTTTCCTTTAGTGCCGATATTATTCAATGGTATGTATTGTTCTTCCGAATCTTCAAGTGTAATAACAGCATGACGGTGAGAGAATGTACCTCTCTCCACATCCTGACCGCTGAAACGCACATTACTTCCTTCATTCATCAAAGTGGCGTAGGCCATTAATTCTCCCATTGCCCAGTCATAATTATCATTCGCGATCATGGCTGAACGATCCTCAAATAATTTTTGAGTTTTATTGAAGAATTTTTTATCCTTTGGTAATGTAACCGATTTTTTTGCAATATCTAAAAATGTTTTTTTATCAACTGAAGTATCAGGTGATTTATCAAAAGCATCTGTCTCAGCCATTTTTAAGCCGGTCCATTGACTTTTAAGGAAAGATGTAATTTGGGTTTTGCCATTTTTCTTTGCAGTATCTAATTTTTCCTGAAGAAGTTCTTTGAAATTCCTCTCCATCTCTTTTGCAAAGTCCATGTCAATATCCCCTCTTGAAATCAACTGCTTAACATAAATTTCTCTTGGATTTGGGTGCGCTGCAATTGCTTTGTATAATAAGGGTTGTGTGAAACGAGGTTCATCACCTTCATTGTGGCCATATTTACGGTAACATAAAACATCAATAAATACATCGCGGTGAAATTTCTGACGAAACTCCATTGCCAGTTGAACTGTGAAAACCAAGGCTTCCACATCATCACCGTTTACGTGAAAAACCGGTGATAGAACCACTTTTGCCAGATCTGTACAATAGGTACTGGAGCGTCCATCTAAATAATTAGTAGTAAATCCAACTTGATTGTTGATAACAAGATGAATGGTTCCACCTGTTTTGAAGCCATCCAGCTGACTCATTTGTATTACTTCGTAACCAATTCCTTGTCCGGCCAAAGCTGCATCACCATGAATTAAGATGGGGCAGACCTTGTTATTATCACCGCCATGAAAATGGTCGATCTTAGCGCGCGAAATCCCTTCAACAACAGGGTTGACAGCTTCCAGGTGAGATGGGTTAGGTGATAAACTAACATGAAATGGTTTGCCATTATTGCTGATCCTGTCGCAGGAATAACCGGCATGGTATTTCACATCACCTTCAAATAAAGAGTCTTCGGAAAGATATCCTTCAAATTCTGAAAAAACATCTTCATATTTTTTGTCCAAAATATTGGTCAATATATTCAAGCGCCCGCGATGCGCCATCCCGATCACAAAATCTTCGATTCCCATATCAGAACCTTTTTCGCAAATGGCATCTAATGCAGGGATTGCTGCTTCAGCACCTTCAAGTGAAAAACGTTTTTGGCCAACAAATTTTGTATGTAAAAAGTTTTCAAAACCTACCGCCTGATTTAGCTTATGCAAAATCATTAATTTTTCATGCATTAAAAAATTCGGTGTGTTCTTGCTTCCTTCCATTTTCTCCTGTAACCACTCATTTACTTTTGGAATACGGATATACATATACTCTGCACCAATTGACTGGCAGTAAGTTTGGTGTAAATGGGCGATAATATCTTTCAGCTTTGCAGGACCCAGACCAATTTGAGCCCCGGCCTGAAAAACAATTTCCAGATCAGATTCATTCAAACCAAAATTTTCAATATCTAATGTGGGAGCATATTTTCTTCTCTCACGCACAGGATTGGTTTGTGTAAATAAATGTCCACGGGAGCGGTAACCATTAATAAGATTGATAACATCAAACTCTTTAATTACATTTTGAGGTATCTTAATTTCATCTCCATAATTTTTGCGGGCAAACTCAAACCCTTCAAAAAATTTCTGCCAACCAGAATCTACCGAATTACTATCTTTTAAATACTGTTGAAACAAATCCTCTATCGAAGATGTATCTGCGTTACCTAAATAGGAAAATTTATCCATCATGCTTCTTCACTCTATTTTTGAGAGTGCAAATTTAGGGTTTTTAGAAGTAAAAGGGAAACATTTTGGCTCAGTCTTGAAATATCGTTGATCAGAGGGTTTTATAATGGTTTCTGATCACTACTTTTTGTAACTCTCTTTTTATGATCAAATCGCTGACTATAGCGGAAAAAGGCTCAGAAGAATTTTCATTTACCGCTTTTTTTATTTGTTCATCACTCAGATCGATACGGTACAAAATACTCATGAATTTTTGTTGATTTGAAGTGATGAGTTGATCTATATGTGGCTCTATTTGTTCAAATAGCTCTTCATAGGCATTGAAGGCATTACCTGAAAATTTTATTTCCAAACCAAACATATCAAAATCTTTAATGATCTGATTGGCTGTATCCTTAATTAAATCAAGCCGGTTAATATATTTGGAGAGATCTGTAAAGTTTAGCATCTTTTATTACTTCTTTTGTCTTACGTTCTCCAACCTTAATCGCTCCACAGGCCGGTTATTTATGATATGTTCGTTGATTATCTCATCCACATCATTTAATTCAACTCCCACATAGAAAACACCTTCGGGATAGATAACTATTGTTTGTCCGAAATCACAAATATCCAAACATCCTGATTTTTGAGCACGAATTTTAAGAGGTAAATTCAATTCCTTTAGTTTTTTTTTGAAAGCATCTACTATTTCCAACCCATGGGCTTCACCACAACTTTTACGGGGAGCTTCCGGGGCCCGTTGGTTTGTACAAATAAAAATGTGTTTGTCGTAAATCATGGTATGTTTTTTTACAAATCTACGAATAAGAGATGAGTAAAATAATTTTGGAGTCATGTTGAACCAATTTTAGCATATGGGCCGTTAGATCGTGTATCAAAACCCAGCCTGAGATACTGAAATAAGTGTAAAGTGAATCACGAATAGTGGCTTAATTATAGTAATTAACAATCCAGTATTAACAAACAATTGATTAAAGGATTTGTTTTAAGCATTTTAGTTTTATTTTCGATAAAAAATAATTTATTTATATTTTATGGAAAATTCAAACTCAACTAAACCAGCTTCTTTAATTGCATTATTATCCGTGTTTTTCTTTTGGGGCTTTTTGGCGGCATCAAATGGGATCTTTATACCCTTTTGCAAAACACATTTTTCTTTGAGCCAGTTTCAGTCACAATTAATTGACAGTGCTTTTTATGGGGCCTATTTTATTGGTTCATTAATGTTGTATATTTTTTCTTTGTATTTGAATAAAGATATTATTAATAAGATCGGGTATAAAAAAACAATTATTTATGGTTTACTAATTTCGATCATTGGCGCATTCATTATGATTCCAGCAGTTAATTCAGGTTCGTTTATGTTTATTCTCGGTGCTTTTTTTATTATTGCCCTGGGTTTTTCTTTACAGCAAACGTCTGCTAATCCATTGGTTTTGAATTTGGGTAATCCGGCCACCGGTTCCCATCGCCTGAATTTTGCCGGAAGTATAAACTCATTGGGAACTACAATAGGACCAATACTCGTAAGTTTAGCCCTTTTTGGAAAAATGATAGCTACGGATGCAGATAAAACGGCTGTTTCCATTGGCTCTATTAATATTTTGTATGTGATTCTGGCGGTAGCTTTTGCATTGGCAATTCTTGTTCTGGTGTTTTCTAAATTTCAAAAACTTGAGATAGAAGAAGATACTTCGGAAGTGAAAATTTTAAAAGAACCATTGTTTTTAATAATTGGGATCTTAATTTTTTTGATAACAATTTTTTTGTTTTTTGCTTACACAAATAAATCGGGAGACGTTACAGAAAACAGTATTGACTATAGTAAGTTGGCTTTTTTATCAGGTATCACTTTGTTCTTACTTTTGTTATTGTTTGTCCTTTATGTTCTTTACAAAAAAATAAAAAAACAAAACAGATTTGAGTTAACTTCTTATCCCCAAGTTACATTGGGAATGATAGCAATTTTTATTTATGTTGGGGTGGAAGTGACCATTCAAAGTAATTTAGGAACCTTACTTAAAACACCTGAATTCGGTGGCCTTGATGATTCTCAGATCGGACCCTTTATTTCTTTGTATTGGGGGAGTTTAATGATTGGGCGCTGGACCGGGGCAATCGGTTTTTTTAATCTCAAAAAAACTGCTAACACTATTTTAACTCTTGTTATTCCGTTTGTAGCATTGAGTTTGGTTTTGTTCATGAACCATGTGAGCGGTGCTGATGTAAGCAGTTTCTTTTTATATGCAATTTGTGTTGCTATTTTAATTGGAGGATTTATGATTGGCAAACAAAAGCCCGCATTAACATTAATGATATTTGGAGTGTTGGGTACCCTTTCAATGATAATTGGTTTGCTGAGTACTGGAACACTTGGTGTTTATGCATTTTTGAGCGGAGGTTTGTTTTGTTCGATCATGTGGCCTTGCATTTTTTCATTGGCTATTGCAGGTTTGGGGAAATACACCAGCCAGGCATCCGGTTTTTTAATTATGATGATCCTGGGTGGTGCCTTTATACCGCCAATGCAAGGATTGTTGGCTGATTATACGGATATACATATTTCCTATATCATACCGGTTTTTTGTTTTATTTATTTAACATGGTATGCATGGAAAGTGAAAAAGGTATTAATAAACAAAGGCATTGATTATGACGCAACAACTGGTAGCGGGCATTGATATAGGCGGAACCAATACCGTATTTGGTTTAGTAGATTCTGCCGGGAACATACTGTTTAAGGAAGCAATTCCTACTGCACATTTTGCTTTACCGGAAAATCTTGTTGCGGCCATATCTGAACATATTGAAAAGTATTTCCTTGAGTTTTCTCAGAACTATGAATTAGCCGGAGTTGGAATTGGCGCACCGAATGGAAATTATTTTAAAGGAACCATTGAGCAGGCTGCTAACTTAAAATGGAAAGGGATTATTCCACTTGCCGGGTTGTTTTCAGATAGATTAAAATGTAAAGTGATTTTAACCAATGATGCAAATGCTGCTGCGATAGGGGAAATGTTATTCGGGGGGGCCAAAGGGATGAAAGACTTTATTTTTATTACTCTTGGAACAGGTGTAGGTAGTGGCATTGTAGTAAACGGGGGAATGGTTTATGGACATGATAGTTTTGCCGGAGAAATAGGGCACGTAATTATGTTCCCTGATGGAAGGCAATGCGGATGTGGAAGGAAAGGCTGCCTTGAAACTTATTGTTCCGCAACTGCTATCAAACGAACCTATTCAGATATGCTTCTGCGTAATACCGGTGAAACTGAAATTGCAGGAAAGGTTGTTGATGCAAAATACATTTATGATAGAGCAGTATCAGGAGATAAAAATGCGATAGAAGCCTTTAATTATACAGGAGATATTCTTGGCTTAGCATTAGCGAATAGTGTTGCATATACCAGTCCGCAGGCAATTTTTTTATTTGGAGGTTTAGCGCTTGCAGGTGACTTTATTTTTAAACCAACCATTGAAAGTTTTGAGAAAAATCTTTTAAATATTTATAAGAACAAAATAAAAATCCTCCCCTCCCGGCTATCAGAAAATGATGCCGCTATACTTGGCGCTGCCTCATTAGTATGGAAAGAGATACGTTAAAATTAGTTAACATTGTTAACTGTTAATGTTTTTAACTACTTTTGCAGCATGATTTCTGAAAAAGACAAACAACTTTGCGAGCATCCTCTTGGAAGGGCAATGGCTGTGATTACCAAAACCTATTGGGGCGCTTTAAGCAAAAAAATAGAGCACATTGGCATTGATCGTCATTTTACCACTATGGTAGCAATTGATAAAGCAAAAGAAAAATGTACGCAGCAATATTTATCTGATCTGTTAAAAATTGATAAGGTGGAAATGGTAAGAGTGCTGGATTACCTGGTCACAAAGGGCATGATTACGCGGGCGGTTAATCCAAAGGATAGAAGAGAGCATATTATTCAACTCACTCCCAAAGCAAAAAAAATAATGCCTGAAATTCATGACGGAATTACTCAGATGAATAAAATAGCATTAAAAGGATTCAGTAAGAATGATCAGGAATTGTTTAAAGGGTTTATAGAAAAAATTATTCTAAATCTGAAAAATTTACCTGTTAACGTAGTAGATATAAAAATCAAAAAATAAGTAAGAATGAATATTAAAAACATTTTAATAATTATAAGTGTTATTGGCGCATTGCTGGCGGTAAAATTTTTTTTATTTCCATCTCACTCAGTGACTACTAACAGCCTTAAGCAAACCAAAAGTGGTACTAATATAGTATCAGCCTTTGTAATAAAAGCAGAGAAGCTGGAGAATACTATTTATGCATCAGGTACCATATTGGCAAATGAGGAAGCAGAATTGAAGCCGGAAATTGCCGGTAAAATTATTCAACTTTTGTTAAAAGAAGGTTCTTCTGTAGCAAAGGGACAGTTGTTGGTGAAGATCAATGATGCCGATTTTCAGGCACAATTAAAAAAGTTTCAATTAGAGAAGGATCTTTCGGAAACTCAACTAAAGCGCCAACAGGAATTACTGAAAATTAATGCTATCAGTCAGGAGGATTTTGAGGTAATTCAAAATAAAGTAAATACCATAAAAGCAGATATGGAATACCTGCAATCACAAATTGCAAAAACGGAAATACGTGCTCCATTCAATGGACTTGTTGGATTGAAAAATGTAAGTGAAGGTGCTTATGTTACTGTTGGGACCGTTATTGCAACAATTCAGCAGATCAATCCTGTTAAAATAGATTTTTCTGTTTCTGAGCGTTATTCTGATGTGGTGAAAAAAGGTGATAAAGTGGCTTTTACAATTGAAGGAAATAAAAAAAGCTATATAGGTGAAGTGTTTGCTGTAGAGCCTAGAATAGACGTTACAACGCGTACATTACGAGTAAGGGCTATTTGCCCAAACAGTGATGGAACTATTTATCCAGGTGCATTTGCACGGGTTCAATTATCATTGAACGCTATTAACGATGCAATTATGATTCCTACAGAGGCCATCATTCCTGATCTTAGGGGGAAAAAGGTTTATCGTATTAATAATGGAAAAGCTGAATTCGTAAAAGTTGAAACGGGCTTAAGAACAGAAGCGAAGATCCAGATAACGGATGGTTTAGTTTTTGGTGATACAATTGTAACAACCGGTATTATGCAATTAAAGCCGGGATCAGCTGTTAAAATAACTGAAATAAAGTAAATAAAGAATGAATATTTCATCCATAAGTATAAACAGACCGGTACTTGCAATCGTAATGTCAATTATTATTGTTTTGTTCGGTGCTATCGGATATAATTACTTGGGTGTACGGGAATACCCATCTATTGATCCACCAATTATTACAGTAAAAACAAATTATGCCGGAGCCAATGCAGATGTGATCGAATCACAAATTACTGAGCCACTTGAAAAAGTATTGAACGGAATTGAAGGAGTGAGAAGTATCTCCTCTTCAAGCAACCAGGGTTCAAGTACAATAACAGTAGAGTTCAATTTAGATGCAAACATTGAAGCGGCAGCAAATGATGTGCGTGATAAAGTATCGCAATCTGTTCGGCAATTACCCCAGGATATTGATGGCTTACCCACTGTTACCAAATCGGATGCAAACTCAGATGCAATCTTATCATTGACATTGCAAAGCAATACAAAAAGCCATTTGGAATTAAGTGCCTTT
This sequence comes from Bacteroidia bacterium, assembly GCA_030654175.1. Classification (GTDB taxonomy): domain Bacteria; phylum Bacteroidota; class Bacteroidia; order 2-12-FULL-35-15; family 2-12-FULL-35-15; genus 2-12-FULL-35-15. The sequence continues at coordinate 29,352 of JAURXZ010000030.1, read as the reverse complement.
GCTGAAAATGTGATTGCAGAGCGTTTACAAACAATATCCGGTGTAAGTACAGTTCAGATATGGGGTCAGAAAAAATACGCTATGCGCCTGTGGATGAACCCTGATAAGCTTGCTGCTTTTGGTTTAACGCCATTGGATGTGAAGCAGGCATTGGATAAAGAAAATGTAGAATTACCCTCCGGGAAAGTGGCGGGTAATACCACAGAGTTAACTGTTAAAACTGTTGGTAAGCTTACTGATGAAGAGGGTTTTAATAATATGATCATTCGTTCGGATGGGGAGAGCGTGATTAGATTCAAAGATATAGGAACTGCAGTACTTGGCCCTGAAAATGAAGAAACGATCCTTCGTCAGTCGGGCGTTCCAATGATTGGTTTAGGAGTGGTTCCTCAGCCGGGTGCAAATTACATTGCAATAGCCGATGAGTTTTATAAACGCGTTGAACAGATCAAAAAAGACCTTCCTAAAGATTTTCATTTGGGTATTGCCCTTGACAATACAAAATTTGTGAAACGCTCTATTCTTGAGGTAAAGGAGACATTGATCATAGCAATTGTACTTGTTATATTAATTATTTATTTATTCTTTCGTGATTGGTTAGTTGCCTTCCGCCCGCTAATTGATATTCCTGTTTCATTGATAGGGGCATTTTTTATAATGTATATGATGGACTATTCTATCAACGTTCTCACCCTATTGGCAATTGTTTTAGCAACCGGCCTGGTGGTAGATGATGGAATTGTTGTTACCGAAAATATTTACAAAAAGATAGAGGATGGAATGGATCCTGTTGAAGCGGCTCATAAAGGAGCTAAAGAAATTTTCTTTGCTGTAATTTCTACATCCATCACGTTGGCCGCGGTATTTATGCCGGTGATCTTTCTGGAAGGTTTTGTTGGAAGATTGTTTCGCGAGTTTGGTGTTGTGATAGCGGGTGCAGTTTTAATTTCAGCATTCGTATCGCTGACTTTGACTCCAATGCTCAATGCATATATGGTAAGAAAGGTTCCTAAGAAAAGTCGTTTTTATGAACTTACTGAACCCTATTTTGTGAAGATGGTAAATGGGTATGATAATGCACTTACACGATTTATGAAAAAGCGCTGGCTGGCTTTTGTAATTATTATTTCAAGTATAGGTCTCATTTTTGTAATTGGAAGTTCGTTGCAATCGGAGTTGGCGCCTCTTGAAGATCGCAGTTGGTTCAGGGTTTCCATTACTGCTCCGGAAGGGGCCTCGTATGAATATACTGATGCCTATATTTTGAAATTTACTGATTTTATAAATGATTCTATTCCCGAAAAAAGAATTTGTTTAACTGTAACAGCTCCCGGATTTATTGGTTCCGGTTCGGTAAACTCCGGTTTTGTGAGATTAGCATTAACCGAACCGAATGAACGAAAAAGGTCCCAACAACAAATTGCAGATTATATAACCAGATCAACAAAAGCTTTTCCTGAAGCAAAAACCTTCGTGATTCAGGAGCAAACTATTTCATCAGGTGGTTCACGTGGTGGTTTGCCTGTTCAGTTTGTACTGCAGGCGCCCAATTTTGCAAAGCTAAAAGATAAATTGCCGTTGTTTTTAGAAGAAGCTAATAAAAGCAAAGTGTTTCAAGGTGTAGATGTGAATCTGAAATTTAATAAACCGGAATTAAATATTACCATCGACAGGGAGAAAGCTGCCGGAATAGGAATATCGGTGAGCGATATTGCTCAAACCTTACAGTTGGGATTGAGCGGTCAGCGTTTCAGCTATTTTAACATGGATGGAAAACAATACCAGGTGATCGGCCAGTTTGAACGCGCCAAACGTAATGAACCACTCGACTTAAAATCTATGTACACCAAAAATAATAAAGGAGAAATGATACAGTTGGACAACGTGGTAACTATTGAAGAGCAGAGTAGTCCGCCACAATTATATCATTATAATCGTTACCAGTCGGCAACAGTTTCGGCAGGTTTAGCGCCCGGTAAAACCATTGGTGATGGTATTAAAGAAATGGAAATTATATCGGACAAAATTTTAGATGATTCTTTTTCAACTGCATTAACCGGGCCTTCACGAGATTTTTCTGAAAGTTCTTCCAACGTGATGTTTGCGTTTGTTCTTGCATTATTAATTATTTATTTAGTACTGGCTGCGCAATTCGAAAGTTTTATTGATCCTTTCATTATCATGCTAACCGTTCCATTAGCGCTTTGCGGAGCATTGTTATCATTATGGTATTTTAATCAGACCTTAAATATTTTTAGTCAGATAGGTATTATCATGTTGATTGGATTGGTAACAAAAAATGGAATTTTAATTGTTGAATTTGCAAATCAGTTAAAAGAAAAGGGGAGAACTGTGCGTGAAGCTATACAGGAGGCTTCTGCTGCACGTTTGCGTCCCATCTTAATGACCAGTATTGCCACCGCGTTAGGTGCAATGCCAATTGCTTTGTCACTGGGAGCCGGATCCATAAGCCGCATGGCCATGGGTATCGTAATTGTTGGTGGTATTTTATTTTCGCTTGTATTAACCTTGTTTGTAATACCTGCTATTTACTCTTATTTCTCAAAAGAACACAAGCATGAAGTTAAATAGATTGTTTAAGATACTGATTTTTTTATTGTTTATTACCGCAACCGCAGGAGCGCAAGGTCAGAAGATGACTATTGAGAATGCGATTGAAATGGCTCTGAAAAATAATTATGATATTGTTATTTCAAAAAATCTGGCCATACAAAACTCAAATAATAATACGTTAGGTAATGCCGGAATGTTGCCAAGAATAGATTTGAATGCTTCAGGAATTTTGGCTAACAATGCAACTAAACAAGAGTTTTCGAACGGTTTGGTTGTAGATAAAAATGGTGTGCAATCTAAAAATATCACCACCGGTGCCTATTTGACCTGGACCGTTTTTGATGGAATGAAAATGTTCGCAACCCATGAAAAACTGCAAGAGTTAGAGCGTATGGGTGAATTAAATGCAAAAATTGAAATTGAAAATACGATAGTGAAGGTGATAACTTCATATTATAGTATTGCAATGCAAAAGCAATTAATAATCGGGTTAAAAGAAAATATGATTGTTTCGGAAGAGCGTTTAAAAATTGCTCAGAAAAAGTTTGATATAGGAGCTATTTCAAAAGCCGATGTTTTACAGGCAAAAGTGGATCTCAATGCAATGAAATCAAATTTGATGAGGCAAAACACTTTATTATATGATTCAAAAGCCAACCTCAATCAATTATTGATTCAGCCTGTTGAGCAGGACCTTGATGTTTTTGATAGCATTCCACTGATGAGTCCATATAAATACGATGATTTGAAAAATGCGATTATGACGAATAATTCCGATTTGCTGTTCGCGCAAAAAAATATTGAAATTTCCAGGTATATGATCAAAGAAGGGAAATCAGTGGCTTATCCGAAATTAAATTTGAATGCCAATTATATTTTTAGCCGGTCTCAAAATCAGGCCGGTTTTTCATTGCTCAATCAAAACCTTGGATTGAATTTGGGGTTCACTGCCAGTTGGACCATTTTTAATGGTTTTAATACATCCAACAATGTCAAAAATTTGCAGTTGAATTTAGAAAATTCAACTTATGAATTTGAAAATCTGAAAACAATAACTCAATTAAATTTAATGAAAGCATTTAAAAAGAATCAGGATGATATTGCTATTTTAAAATTGGAAGAAGAAAATCAACTGCTTGCAAAAGAAAATTTAGAAATAGCATTGGAACGTTTTAGATTGGGGGCAAGCACTTCTATTGAATTGAAAATTGCCCAGGAAAGCTATGAAGGTTCTATTAAACGATTGTCTGATTCTCGTTTCAATGCTAAAATTTCTGAAACTCAGTTATTGAAATTGAGTGGCGGGATTGTTAAATAGATTATTATTTTTTCAGTTGAGGATCCGGTTTAAATTTTCAAGAAATATTTTGTGGCCGAACTCATATTCTTTGACTAAGCGCAGCAGGACCATGTGTGTAAGCATATTGAATCATCGAACTATTTATGAATACGTTGGTAATGATAATTTTTTCCATTTAAATAAAATTTAAACAAGCTCTTTGTTATTTCACAATTTTCTTAACTTCGTTCTTCAAAGAAAATGGATAAATTTCTGAAGCTATATGAAACAATAATTAACTGGCTAACAGGTAAATTGTCGCCACGGCAGGTTCTTGTTTTCTCAAGTATATTAGTTGGGCTTACGGCTGGGATGGCTGCTGTGATTCTTAAAACCGCTGTACATTATATTCATCTTGCAATTACGCATGACTATCATATCAAGTATCAATATTTTCTTTACTTAATTTTTCCAACTCTCGGAATTTTGCTAACCGTATGGTTTGTACAAAAATACCTAAAAGGGAAATTAGGAAGAGGAACAGCAAATATTCTTCATTCCATTGCAAAGAAATCCAGTTTTTTGCCAAAGGATCAAATGTATTCTCATATTGTAACAAGTGCACTCACGGTTGGTTTTGGTGGTTCGGCAGGCTTGGAGTCTCCTATTGTTGTTACAGGTTCCGCGATCGGCTCCAATTTTGGAAAAACACATCATATCAATTATAAAGACCGAACTTTGTTGCTTGCCTGCGGTGCAGCAGCCGGAATTTCGGGTGCATTTAATTCACCTATTGCCGGTGTGCTTTTTGCTTTAGAAGTATTGTTGGTGGATGTTTCTATCTCTGCCTTTATTCCTTTAATAATTGCGGCCGCAGCCGGAGGTTTACTTTCGAAAATTATTTTACAGGAAGATACCTTATTTTCATTCAAGTTAATTCAGCCCTTCGATTACCATAATGTGCCTTATTACATTATACTTGGTTTACTTGCCGGTTTTGTTTCTGTCTATTACGCAAGGGTCTATTTGAAAATAGAATCGTTTTTGAAACCAAAAAAGAAGAAGGTTTACAGCAAAGCTATATTGGGTGGCGGTATCCTTGCTGTTTTAATTTTATTTTTCCCTTCACTTTTTGGTGAAGGTTACGAAAGTATAAAAACTCTTTCGGACCTCAATCCTGAGAAGTTGTTTGAGCATAGTATCTTAGCTAAATATGTTTCAAATAAATGGCTTGTTGTTCTGTTTATTGTACTTACCATGTTTTTTAAAACCATTGCAGCGGCAGTTACTATAGGCAGCGGAGGTAATGGTGGTAATTTCGCTCCTTCACTTTTTGTAGGGGCCTATCTAGGTTTCGCTTTTGCATATATTCTTAATTTGCTTGGTATTGTGGAGGCACCCATAAGTAATTTTACCATTGTTGCTATGGCTGGTATATTAAGTGGAGTATTTCACGCTCCGCTTACTGCAATATTTTTAATTGCCGAGATCACCGGGGGATATGAGTTGATGATTCCTTTGATGATCGTATCCGCAAGCAGTTTTATGATATCAAAATATTTTGAACCTTATTCAATGGATGTAAAAAGACTCGCGAAAAAAGGACATATTTTCACTTCAGATAAAGACAGAAATATTCTTACATCCTTAAAAATAGGGAAGTTGATTGAAACTGATTTTCAAATTGTATCACCTGATGCCACTCTTGGTGAATTGGTTGAAGTGGTTGCTCATTCAAAAAGAAATATATTTCCCGTTGTATCAAATGAAATTTTTATGGGCGTGATAGTGCTTGATAACATAAGGGAGATTATGTTTAAGCATGATATGTACAATAAAGTTTATGTAAAAGAAATAATGAGAAAGCCTTTTGCAACTATCGACCCTGAAGAAGAAATGGCCTCAGTAATGAAAAAGTTTGATGAAACAGGGGCTTGGAATTTGCCTGTTTTGAAAGAAGGTAAATACATTGGTTTTATCTCAAAATCGAGCATTTTTGTTCAATACAGAAGCAGATTGATCAAAACTACAAGTGAATGATTTATTTTCTGAATGTTTATTTTTGCCCTTTAAATCGAATGCCCTCTGATATCACATCTTCAATTATGATATGGTCTATTATTTGTCCGACACTTCTCTCTTTCTTTCATATAAGCCGATAAGATTTCCTTCCGAAAGTATATGTCCTTCCATCGCTTTTTCCAATTCATCTTTATTGGTATTCTTACTCAATGATAATTCGGTATCAAGAGCATAAACATTGAAATGATAATGATGTTTGCCTGTAGGGGGACATGGGCCAACATAGCCGGTTTGATTGGCTCCATTCATACCTTGTTTGCCACCCTTAAAGTTTTCAGGAATAGATTTAGTCGGAGTAATATTCCATGCAACCCAATGCGTAAATCCTCCTTCCATTGGAGCATCCGGATCATGCACAATAAGCGCCATTGTTTTTGTGCCTTTAGGGAGGTCCTGAATTTGAAGTGATGGTGATAAATTGGCTCCATCACACATATATTTTGATGGTATCAAACCATCTTTTGGAAAGCTTGTGCTGGTGATTATTAAAGAAGCATTTATAAAGAGTCCGACAATTAATATTAATAAAACTTTCATTTGAGGAGGATTTAAAATTTTGTTCAAAGGTATCGGGCAGGAAAAAAATATACAATGACTAGCGACATTGTAAAAAAAATATTTTTCGATAGATTAATTCTTGATTGCCTTCGGCTCTAAATCCCTTTTCAAAATTTTGGAAATAGTTTTATATCAATAAGAGGAGATGTAGTTTTTTTAGGGAAATTTATTTATTTTCAATGTTAAAAAAACTTCTTTCTCTGTGCAGGATCAGCTACACTCAGAATATCCGCAGCTCCTGCATTTTAAACACCCCTCTTCATAAACCAAACCATTTGGATCCCCGCAATTTGGACATATTTTATCCTGAACAGGAGTTCCACTCGGGATGAATTGTTTTAGCGCGCGTTCCACTCCATGTTTCCATGTATTGATAGAATCATCGTGTAAATTCAAATTTTTCACCAAATCAACAACTTGTGGAATTGGCATTCCGTGACGAAGTACTCCTGAAATTAATTTTGCATAGTTCCAATATTCTTTATTGAAAGAGCGTGATAAACCTTCAACAATTATAGTAAGACCATCTCTGTCAATAAAATGAAAATCATATCGTTTTTCATTTTTATCATCTTTATTTTTTACGATCCATCCTTTTTCCACCCATTCGGGAATTACAGATAAGTCCTCTGACTTACCTGTAAATATTTCATAAGGTTTATTGTTTATCAAACCAATAAATGCGATCCATTTTTCATCTACATTTATAAAACGTAGTATTTTAGCTTCAATTTTATCCGGACGTTTTAAAACTATTGTTTCAACAAGTTCATTTGTTTTTTCTTTTTCACCCTTTTCTTCCTTTTTATCAGTTGAAATTAATACACCGCTTCGAGACCCTTCACGATATACAGTAATACCTTTTAATCCTTGTTTCCAGGCCTCAAAATAAATTTCGCCCACTTTTTCTTTTGATACTTTGGATGGTAAATTGATTGTTGAGCTTATAGAATGTGTCGTGTATTTTTGAACGATGGCTTGTATGCTTAATCGTTTCATCCAGTCAATTTCACTTGATGTGGAGCCTGTATATGGGCTTTTATTGATATTGTTTTCGCCTGCCACGTCCATCCATAAATTTAATTTAGGATGAACCACATCAAATTCCTGCCAGGAGTCGCCCGATTGGTCAACAAAATCGATGCGTGCGTTTTCATCTGATGTATTTATTTTTTTTCTGCGCTTGTATGATAATTGAAAAAGGGGTTCAATACCTGATGATGTTTGTGCAAGTATACTTAATGAGCCTGTTGGAGCTACTGTGCTTAATGAAATGTTTCTTCTTCCGAATTTCATCATCCGATCATATACATGAGGTAATTCTTTTTGAATCATTTGAACAAATTCGGAAGTGTTTTCAATTTCAGGATTGAAATCCTCAAATTTACCACGTTCAATAGCCATATCAATGGAGCTGTTGAATTCTGCTTCACATTTCGTGTTCATTATTTTTTCAATTTCTATCAGTGCTTCATCCGAATCAAATTTTAAATTTAGTGCAGCCATCGTGTCTGCAAGTGCTGTAAAGCCAAGTCCGGTCCGTCTTCCTTTTTTACCTGATTTGTAAAATAATTTCCATGTTTCTTCTTCAACTGTTTTTATATGATCAGGTTCCGGATCAGATTTTATTTTTTCCAAAATTCGCTCCACATGTTCTAATTCCAGATCCACCAGGTCATCCATTAAACGTTGTGATTCATAAACGATCTCTGAAAACGTTTTATAATTGAATTTTGATTTTGGAGTAAATGGATCTTCAACAAAATTAAATAGATTAAGGGCGATCAGGCGGCAGCTATCTCCTCCCTGCATAGCAATTTCGGAACAAGGATTAGTAGTCACATTTTTAAACCCCGGGTAAACAGATGAAGTTGAATAATAATGCTGTCTGTCCCAAAAGATCAATCCAGGTTCAGCAGTGGCGTGTGCACAATTAATAATTAAGTTCCATAGATCAAGTGCCTTTACCTTTTTTGTAATTTTTGGATTTAGGGCTTCAATCGGAAAACGTAAAATATAATCGCTATCATTTGCTACGGCCTCCATAAACTCATCAGATAGGCGTATCGAAATATTTGCACCTGTTACTTTTGACAGATCCTGTTTAATGGTGATAAATTGTTCGATGTCAGGATGGGCTATATCCATTGTGATCATTAATGCTCCGCGCCTGCCGCTTTGCGATACTTCTCTTGTGGTGTTTGAAAAACGTTCCATAAATGATACGGCACCACTTGTTTTTTCGGCTGCATTTTCCACTCTTTGTCCGGCCGGGCGAAGCGTTGAAATATCTATACCTACACCACAACGCCTTTTGAATAGCTGGGCCATTTGTTGATCAGTATAAAATATGCCTCCATACGAATCAAAAATTTCCGGCAATACAATACAGTTGGAGAGTGATGAGAAAATGTAGGGATTACCAAGGGACGACATTACACTGCCTTGTGGAATTATATATTTGAAATTTTTAAAATAGTCAGTTATTTTTTTTTCATTTAAAAGTTCACGTTCTTGTCCGTATTGTGAAAGTTGTTTTAAATTTCCGTTGAGGTTTGATGTGTTGCTGTACTTTTTTTCTATCCGGGCAAATTCCTTAGCCATGCGAATATGCATATCATCCGGTGTCAGTTCTAAAAATTGCCCTTCATTATTTTTTAAAGCATATTTATTGATCCAGGTGGATGCAGCAAGTTCATCCTCATTAAAGTAGATGATACATTTTTTAAAAATTTCCTGATACGTATAGGTTTGAATTATTGCTCCGGATTTTTTTTTAAAATTTTGCATTTGTGGCTTACTTCATTTAAGATTTTTGTTTTTTTTGACTCAAGTGGTAAATATATTGGTCTTGTTTTCGACTTCACTCACTTTCTATACTTTTTACGAAACGACCGGCATGTAACATTATTCCGGGTGAAGGGATAAGCTGAAAAGAAATATTACTCTGAATGTATTATACTATCAGATAAAAAAAACATTCCCAATTCTATCCTCAATCGAAAAAACAGGGTCCTAAACTTTTCAAACAGGATGAATCCTAAAATTGGCAGAATAGAATCAAACAGTTATACTTATTTGTTTACCGGCCTTTTGAAGTTCAGCATCAAATTTTGCTGTTAAAAGATCATCCCATTCCAGGAGTTTCTTCATGTATAGTAATAATGGGGTTTCCCACTTTTTTACGGTTTCAATATCAAAGTAAAGTGCCCCGATACGTCTGATAAAGAAATCGGAAGGCGTGGTACACATTTCATGTTCAATGCAATAATGTAATTGAGCACGAAGCAATAGTGGAAGGGGATCTTGTTCTTGTTTCTTTAGTTTTTCTATGATATTAAAAATGTTATCAATGTTTGAACCATATCGGTTTAAAAGCATCTCAGCTTCTGTAGTTGTTAAACCAAGTTCCCTGCCATGTATTAATTTATTTTTTACAAAATCAGAAAACTTAACTGCTCCACCAACTTTGCCTCCTGATAGTTCAATGTTTTCGGTTGTACAATTGGGGATTTTTTTCCCTCCATTTAATTTTATTTTTTTTGCAATAAGATCAACAATACGCTGAGCCATTTTCCGGTAGCCTGTTAGTTTACCTCCCGCAATAGTAATGAGTCCGGAGGTTGATTCAAAAATTTCATCTTTACGTGAGATCTCAGAAGGACCTTTGCCTGGCTTTTGAATTAGCGGCCTTAAACCGGCCCAGCTGGATTCTATGTCAGAAGTTGTAAGTTGAATACCAGGAAAAATGTCATTAACACACTTTAAAAGATAAGTAATATCTTCTGCAGTAACAAGCGGGTTTGCAACATCTCCTGAATAAAAGGTGTCAGTGGTGCCGATATATGTTTTCCCTTCACGGGGGATTACAAATATCATTCGTTTATCATAGGTGTCAAAATAAGACGATTGTTTTAAAGGTAATTTTTGCCCATCCACAACAATGTGGATACCTTTAGTGATATGTAATTTATGCTGGTTCTGAGGTTTATCCAGATCATCTATTTCATCTACCCAGGGGCCAGTTGCATTTACAAAATAGTCTGCATGCAGGTCAACCGTTTTGTTGGTAAGCTGATCACAGATCTTAACGCCAGTAATTTTACTTTCGGTATAAATGAAAGAAACAGCCTTCATATAATTGATCGCTACTGTTCCTTTACTAACCGCCTCTTTAATTATTTCAATGGTCAATCTTGCATCATCAGTGCGGTATTCATAAAAAAGAATACCACCTAATAAGTTATCCCTGCGTAACAATGGTTCAGCGGCAATGGTTTCTTCTCTATTTAAAACACGATGTTTTTCTTCTTTTTTCACACCTGCAAGCCACTCATAAATAGTCATGCCTAATCGAGCAGTAAATTTTGTTAATGAACCACCTTCCACAATTGGTAAAAGCAAATGCTCCGGTTTGGTAAGGTGAGGGGCATTTTGATGAACAATAGCTCTTTCTTTTCCAACTTCAGCAACCAATTTAAATTCAAGTTGCTTTAAATATCTTAATCCGCCATGAATAAGTTTGGTTGATCGGCTGGATGTACCTGCTGCAAAATCCTGCATTTCAATTAATGCAACTTTCATGCCTCGTGCAGATGCGTCCAATGCGATTCCTGCTCCTGTAATTCCTCCTCCTATAACTATCAGATCGAAATGAGAAGTACTCATTTCATTAATTATGGAAGATCTGTTTTTTGCTGAAAATGAAGTCAATTTGCTTGTTTTTTTATTATTTAAAAATTGCGAAACCCGATATAAAAATATTCTTTTTATTTCGGAAAATGAGATATTCGTAACTGCGTTCTATTGTTGTTTTCACAGCGCTTAATCGCCTTACTCATTTCTCAAAACTATTTATTTTTTTCTAATTGTTCTATTTTCTTTTGCATTTCATCTATAGTATTCTTCATTTGAATAATTAGTTTCTCTTGTGAGTTATTCTGCGCCTCGTTTTTTGCATTTAATTCTTTAATGGCTTCAACGAGAACGGTAGTAAGTTTGCTGTAATCTATTCCCATAATTTCGCCCGACTTGTTTCGATAAACCAATTCGGGAAGTACCTGGTCAACTTCTTCAGCAATAAAACCGATCTCTTGTCTATTTGTGGGATCAGTAATATATTTGAATTCTTTTCCTTGAATTTTAAGGATTTCTGAAAGCCCGTATTTAGTATTGCCAATATCTTTTTTGAAGCGTTTAGAACTTGAAACAGTAAATGCACTTGCAAACACAGGTCCAAAACCAGATGACCCATTCCCAACATAAAGTCCCGATCCTCCATACCATCCAATATAGGAATTCCCACCTCCAATAGGATCTAAGTGCAAATTACCGGCAGAAGAATGGAAAAGTCTGACATACATTGCACCAGTGGCATCATTTATTCTTAGCACTCCTCCATCACCCAAGTGAAGTGTCGATAGAGGGGTAGTGGTTCCTATCCCAACATATCCACTATTCCCGCCAGCACTGCTCAAGAAAGAAAATCCATTCACAGGATCTACAAAAAATTGAGAATAAGCTGATAAAGAACCAGATGGGGAGGATTGAAGTCTTATTCTGCTATTTGCCGTGGTTGTACCTACTTGCTCCATAAATATACCAGAAGCATCCTCATCAGAATACACATAGGGTGCAGAGGCCCCGGTTCCGCCCCATCTCATTGATCCTGCCAGATGTAATTTATAACCCGGACTTGTATTCCCGATGCCAACATTACCACTACTTGAAATAAAGAGCCCCTCCGAAGTATTATTCCATGCAGTTGACGATACCGGGAATTGCCATTTGTTACTTCCCAGATATCCGGTTTGGACTATAGCACCTGCTCCTGCAACAGACGTTGGGGTAAATGCCACATTTGTATTAAGGATCACTGTTACCGGCATAGTGCCACATGGAGCTATTTTGGTTCGTAATCTCGCATAAACCGGGCTGGCAGTAGTTGTTCGATCAGGATTCATAACGTCAATCGCAATATTCTGAGCATTGCCATAAAGGTCATTAAATCCTTCTAACGGTAGTTCTATCCAGGAGCCGGAAACACCGCTTGAATAGGAGGTTGACATAAATTTGAACTTTTCCATTTGTATCTCTCCGCATGAATGGGCATAAACAGTAAATTCAGCATAAAAACCAGTGCCATTGTTTGCAAAAGTTCCAATTTCCACATAGTCTCCGGCATTTTGAGTTAAACTTCTTGAAATTGTTGTATGATAAACTTCGCCACGTTTAAAGTCACCGGGTACATCCAGGTTTGCTCCAGGACTTGTTATTCCTATCCCGACCTTGCCAGCAGATGTTACGCTTAATACTTCTGTGGTTCCGGATCCAAGTGCAAGGCGGTTTCCTCCGGTAACTGGTTTTGAAATAAGCATCTTGTTAGAACCGGCAAAATCCTGAAATGAGATACTGATATCATCGCCACTTGACCATGGCATGAGCCGTACTCCAATATTTCCTCCATAAACCGCGGAATTAGCTGTGAAAGAAAAAAGATCTAATGGAAAACTTGGTGTTGTAAAACTTGATCCGAGTGGTTGGACCATAAGATTTCCCCTAAAACTACCACCTCCGTTTACGTCCAATTTAATGCCCGGGCTAATTGTTCCAATACCAACATTACCGGCACTGGCTATTCTCAACCGTTCTAAATTATTTGAAGTAATTACGAAATCTTTAGCATCGGTTGTTCCAATAAAATTATTATTAACAGCCACCCCAATTGCGGATGAAGAGGCAGTTGTTCCAATATTTCCTGTTAAGCTCCAGGCGTTTAGGGCTCCATCAGCGCCAGTGGTTCCCGTTGAGCCTGTGGAACCTATAGTTCCGGTTGCACCTGTTGAACCGGTAGATCCGCTTGAGCCTGTACTGCCTGTGGATCCGGTACTTCCAGTAGAACCAGTCCTTCCTGTTGATCCCGTGCTTCCTGTCGAGCCGGTAGATCCTGTTGCCCCAGTAGACCCTGTGCTTCCTGTCGAACCAGTAGCTCCTGTCGTTCCTGTAGCCCCTGTCGTTCCTGTAGCCCCTGTTGTTCCAGTAGATCCTGTTGCACTAGTTGACCCGGTACTTCCCGTTGTTCCAGTACTTCCTGTTGAACCTGTTGTTCCTGTAGCCCCTGTTGTTCCAGTAGATCCTGTTGCACTAGTAGACCCGGTACTTCCCGTTGTTCCAGTACTTCCTGTAGCCCCTGTTGTTCCTGTAGTCCCTGTCGTTCCTGTAGCCCCTGTTTTTCCAGTAGATCCTGTTGCACTAGTAGACCCGGTACTTCCCGTTGTTCCAGTACTTCCTGTTGAACCTGTTGTTCCTGTAGATCCTGATGTACCAGTAGACCCGGTGCTTCCTGTTGAACCTGTCGGGCCGGTAGAACCTGTTGTACCAGTGGAACCTGTTGCACCAGTAAAACCAGTACTTCCTGTCGAACCTGTATTTCCTGTTGCGCCTGTTGTACCTGTTGCACCAGTAAAACCAGTACTTCCTGTCGAACCTGTTGTACCTGTTGAACCAGTCGTTCCAGTTGAACCAGTACTTCCTGTAATACCTGTTGAACCAGTCGTTCCAGTTGAACCAGTACTTCCTGTAATACCTGTTGTGCCAGTTGAACCAGTCGTTCCGGTAGAGCCTGTATTTCCTGTTGCGCCTGTTGTACCTGTTGAACCAGTCGTTCCGGTAGAACCTGTATTTCCTGTCGCGCCTGTTGTACCTGTTGAACCAGTCGTTCCGGCAGAACCTGTATTTCCTGTCGAACCTGTTGTACCAGTTGAACCTGTTGCACCAGTAGAGCCGGTGTTTCCTGTCGCGCCAGTAGAACCTGTACTTCCTGTCGCGCCTGTTGTTCCTGTCACACCTGTTATTCCAGTTGTTCCAGTACTTCCTGTTGAACCTGTCACACCAGTACTTCCTGTGGCACCGGTGTTTCCTGTTGACCCAGTGTTTCCAGTCGAGCCAGTTGAACCAGTACTTCCCGTATCACCAGTTGAGCCTGTGCCTCCTGTATCGCCAGTCGAACCAGTACTTCCCGTATCACCAGTTGAGCCTGTGCTTCCTGTATCGCCTGTGGAACCGGTACTTCCTGTATTGCCTGTAGAGCCAGTGCTTCCTGTGTCACCAGTTGAACCGGTACCTCCTGTATCACCCGTAGATCCGGTACTTCCTGTATCACCTGAAGTGCCCGTAGGTCCGCTGTTTCCTGTAACTCCTTTAATACCAGTAGAGCCTGTAGCCCCATTGCTTCCTGTTGAACCAGTATAGCCAGTAATTCCAGTAAAACCCGTACTGCCAACTGAGCCGTTAAGACCTGTCCCAGCGATTATCGCTTGCCAATAGTTTCCGTTGAAATAATAAAAATTGCTTGTAGGGATAAGATAGATTAACAAGGCTGTATCAGGAGCAAAAATAGCATTGGTATCAGTAATTCGAGGAATTAAAAAACCTTTATCTGTAGCTGTTAAGTCAAGAAGTGCACTAGGCTTAGGGGTTAGAGTTCCTATTCCCATATTGTTTTGAGCGAAGGAAGAAATTCCTCCCCATTTACCTCCGAAGAGGAAAGAGAAAAATAAGACAAATACTAATCCATTTGTGCGAATAAAGTTTTTTACTTTCATGGTTTAGAATAGTTATACTTAATCGCTTTATTAAAGTTATTTATAAATATTCTGAAAGTCAAAAAAACGTTCAGGAT
The DNA here is from genome assembly GCA_030654175.1 of Bacteroidia bacterium. GTDB lineage: Bacteria > Bacteroidota > Bacteroidia > 2-12-FULL-35-15 > 2-12-FULL-35-15 > 2-12-FULL-35-15. The sequence goes on along the minus strand of JAURXZ010000030.1, from coordinate 14,179 downwards.
CATTTTTTAATAATTAATTCTCTCCTAATAATAATGATGACTAAAAAGCTCTCACAGGGCGATAAAAGTAAGAAAAGTCTTTATTCAGATAATCCTGAAAGCCAAAGTCAAAGTGCTGATACCATGCAAAATTAGTGGCAAACTCTGAAGAACTCCAATAGTAACCATGCTCATAACCTCCAATAATTTCTTTTTGTTCGTATAACAAATTTAGTTCTTCTTTAGAAGGTAAAAACCAATCGGAATAGCCATCAAGTACTAATTGATCACATAACCTTGCTGCTATTTTTTCTGAACCTGCTTTACGGCAAACGAGAATAATCTTTTTTGTATTTTCTTGTCCGCTGCCAATACCTGTTCCTGTTTCGTCAATTAATAAATCATCACATCCCCATTGTGCACGCTTGCTATTACCATCGTCATTGGAGGCTATTAAGCCATGTTCACCGGTATTGTCAACATAAAATATAATGCCGCCTCCATATGCCTGTCCTACAACCATTTTTTTACCTTTAGAAGTAGTTTCTGGTATAACCTCCTTTTTTACTCTTATCGCAACTATAAATTTTGAAAGCGCTGCCGTTTTATCCGAAAATGATGATCCGGATATGGTGGTTTTGGCAGGTATTGATGGCATTTGTGGAAGTGTTTCTAACAAATTATGAAGGCATGAAATTTTTACTACATACCCCGTATTTTGTGATGATTTATTCATAGAACTTTTAATTCCAATAAGATTACCGGCATTGTCAAATACCGGGGCTCCGCCATAGCCCGGTCTTATGGTACAGGATACCAGATACTGCGTAATTTCATTTTGATAACCTGATTTTGCACTGATAATTCCTTCAGATACTTTAACAGTTTCCCCGGGAGTGTCAATTGTAGGGTAACCCATTAAAAATATTTTTTCATTCGTATTTACATCTTTTACTTTATATGTAAATGGAACGGCCCCAATGGACTCAAAAAGAGGATCGTCAATTTTTAATATTGCCAGATCATTTACAGGGTCGGCCTTTTCAAGACGTGCTCTGTATGTTTTTTTTACACCATTGGTAAAAACATCAATTTCAAAATGATACCCCGGTTCCAGTGTATGGTTGCTTGTTGCGATATAGCCTTCCGCAGACAATACAACTCCGCTGCCATTCCATGATGATGTGGTTTGAGCTTTCATTAAAAGAGAGCTACAAACAAATAAAAATGCTAAGGATTTAAGTTTCATGTTTCTCATATCTCAATACTAATATCTTTTATCTTTTTTACAGGCTTAAATGCAATGGCTGCTTTTACAGCTGTTTTCCAGCCATCATATAATTCTGATACTGTTTCGCGACCAAGACTTGGACTAAATGTTTTATCCACAAGCCATTGTTTGGCTATTTCTTCACGGTTTTTCCAAAAACCGGCAGATAGTCCTGCAAGATATGCTGCGCCCAAAGCTGTTGTTTCATTTACAACAGGTCTGTCAACAGGTACTTCCAGTATATCACTTTGAAATTGCATTAACAGATTGTTTCGTGCAGCTCCGCCATCAACTCTTAAGCTTTTTAATTGAATGCCGGAGTCTTGTTCCATTGCCATCAATACATCTTTCACCTGATATGTTATCGCTTCTAAAGTTGCCCTTATAAGGTGCTCTTTGGTTATTCCACGGGTGAGTCCGAAAACGGCACCACGTACTTCGCTATCCCAGTATGGGGTTCCTAAACCAACAAAGGCAGGAACAACATATACGCCATCCGAAGAAACAACACTTTTTGCATGTGTTTCACTTTCCGAAGCTTCTTTAAAAAACTGGAGCCCATCGCGCAACCATTGTATTGCAGCTCCGGCAACAAAAATACTGCCTTCCAAAGCATATTCTATTTTACCATCAATTCCCCAAGCAATTGTTGTAAGCAAGCCGTTGTTCGATTGAACAGCTTTTTCGCCTGTATTCATCAGCATAAAACAACCGGTACCATAAGTGTTTTTTGCCATTCCTGGGCTAAAGCAAGCCTGGCCAAATAAGGCAGCCTGCTGATCACCTGCAATACCCGATATAGGGATTTTAATGTTATTTAAAGCAGCATATCCATAAACTTCTGACGATGAACATACCTTTGGAAGAACTGATTGAGGTATATCTAACAGGTGAAGAAGTTCAGCATCCCATTTCAGATCATAAATATTATAGATAAGTGTACGGGAGGCATTACTATAATCGGTAACATGGGATTTTCCACCACTTAGTTTCCAAACAAGCCATGTATCAATGGTTCCGAATAGTAGTTCACCTTTTTGTGCTTTTTCTCTGGCACCTTTAACATTATCTAATATCCATTTTAGTTTAGTGCCCGAAAAGTAAGCATCAATAAGTAATCCTGTTTTGTTCCGGAAGGTCTCATTTAAACCTTTGCTTTTTAGTTCTTCGCAAATATCAGCCGTTTGCCTGGATTGCCATACTATGGCATTGTAAATTGGTACACCTGTGTTTTTATCCCATACTACTGTGGTTTCGCGTTGGTTGGTAATACCAATAGCTGCAATGTCTTCAGCTTTGTATTTGGATAATGTTTCCCCAACAACATCTTCCACCGATTGCCATATTTCCGAAGCATCATGTTCCACCCAACCTGGTTTTGGAAAGTGCTGAGTAAATTCTTTTTGGGCAATATGTACTACTTCTCCTTTTTTATTAAAGAGAATGGCTCTGGAGCTGGTAGTCCCCTGATCAATTGATAAAATGTATTTTTTTTCCATGAATATAATTACTACAAATTACGAATTTATACGAATTTACGAATTTGTGTTGGTTAAAAAAAGTCAAAAAAATATTCAAATTTAAGAGTGCTTTAAATTAGCAGTATCAATACCAAGAGTAATAATAACAATTTTACAATTTAGCAGTAGGCAATTTAAAAAGTAATATTAAATTGCTTAATTGCCTACTGCTAAATTGCAAAATTGTCTACTGCTCTTGTGAAACGGATTTTTTTTCTTTAATAACTGCGAGAATAGCTATAACCAAAACAATAGGGGCAACTACCCATAATAAAGGATAGATCTCTTGTTTAAACAACGCTTTGTAAATAACGGCACCTAAAATACCTCCCAAAATAGGGCCTACAACAGGGATCCAGGCATAGCCCCAGTCTGATTTACCTTTCCCTGTAATTGGTAAAATATAATGAGCAATTCGCGGGCCAAGATCGCGGGCAGGATTAATAGCCCAACCGGTAGTTCCCCCAAGTGATAAGCCAATAGCCACAATCAAACCACCAACTATAAAAGGTTTTAAACCCTCTGAAAAAGTGTTGGCACCAATAGTTAATAATCCGAATATTAAAATAAACGATCCAATGACCTCGCTTAATAAGTTGGCCCATGTTTTACGTATAGCAGGCCCGGTAGCAAAAACTGCAAGCTGAGTAGCCTGCTCTTTGGTTTCTTTCCAGTGAGGTAAATAATGTATCCATACAATTACAGCACCCGAAAATGCTCCCAATAGTTGTGCTAAAATATATACAGGTACTTTTTCCCAGGGGAATTCACCTACCGAAGCCAGTCCGATGGTAACAGCAGGATTAAGATGTGCGCCACTTATACTGCCCACTGCAAAAATAGCAACCATCACTGCAAGACCCCATCCGCTGGTAATAACCAGCCAACCTGCATTTTCTGATTTTGTTCCTTTTAAGATCACACCAGCAACTACTCCGGCACCAAAAATCAATAATAACATGGTTCCGATAAATTCACCTAAAAATTCTGACATATATTGTTAGTTATTAGTTTAAAGTTTAAAATTTAAAGTTGTTGGTTTAGCTTTCCAACTTTGATCTTTCTAACTTGTAACTTATTTTAATTGTTCAAACAGATCAGGATAATCACTGATAATTCCATCAACTCCCATGCGTTTTAATTCATTCATTTTTGCAACATCATTCACTGTCCATGGGATTAATTTTATCCCTAATTCTTTACATTCTTTCACAATTGCATTGGTGACTGTAGAATAATCAGGCGAGTAAATTGTTGGAGTAAATCCCAGTTCTTTTAACCGGACTTTAAAAGTTTTGATCGATGGCGGTTCGTATAAATAGGCCGTTTTTATAGAAGGATATTTTTTGTGAATGAATTGCAACGTGCGTATGTCAAATGATTGAATAATGACACGGTCCTCGATGTTTTTTTCTTTTATAACTGCCATAAGCAGATCAACAAACTCTTCCGGTTTAGGATGATAAATACCATCCGTTGCAGCGGTACTTTTTGTTTCAATATTATATTGAACAGGAGGCAGCGATTTAGCTTTGGTATAAGCTTCTGCACTGTCAATAACATCACGCAGTTTTGGTTTATGAACTTTTATTTTTTGTTGTTTCGGGAAACGGGGGTGAGGTTTTGATCCTACATCAAATTGTTGTGTTTGTTCATACAACATCTCATAAATATTTAATGATTTCTCTTCGTTTTCCTTTACAAAACTTCCATCAGCTTTGGTAGTGATTTCATGATTGAAAAACGGTTCATGACTAAGTATAACTTGTTTATCTTTAGTAATAACAGCATCCATTTCCAATGTGGTTACACCCAGATCAATTGCTTTTTTAAATGCGGGGATTGTATTTTCGGGCATCAAACCACGGCAGCCCCGGTGGCCTTCTTTGTCAAAATTAGCAACCGCTAAAGTTGCATCCTGAGCAACATTGCTTGTTGAGCAGGATACAAAGATACAACTCATGAAAAAAAATAATTTTGTCATTGTTCAAATGTTATTCTTAATGATTATGATCACCCGTGGAGGGTATTTTATAGCAAAGATATAACATAATTTGATTTCTTAATTTATTCCCTGAGGGCATCCGGCAACTCATTTTCATTAAGGAAAAGCATTTTTAAAATTATCAAATACTAAATCAAAAAATAAAAACAGAAAATGCAATGAAGAGGATCACGATTTCAAGTGATATCCATCAAGAAAACAATTGTTGCCTCAATCTACTTTTGTTTCGTTTTTAAATGGATTAGGTTCCTATTAAGGATCAGCAAAAATATTTTCTGAAACCAATAATGATCATTGATTTTATCTTTAAAAACGTGCTTTAATATTTCTTTTTATCATGAATTTGTTTCTTAATTTTTTATGAAAATAATCATTACACTTTTATACTGCGGCTTGATCTTTTTTCTTTCGCATAGCCAGGTTTTGCAAATGGACGAAACCGCCAAAGATGTAATAAAGAAGGCAGACGAAAAAATGCGCGGTAAAACCTCACAATCCGAAATGACGATAAAGATCGTGCGGCCTACCTGGTCACGGGAGATGAAAATGAAAGCATGGAGTAAAGAAACTACCCATGCCATGATATTAGTTACATCACCGGCCAAAGAAAAAGGAACAGTATTTTTAAAAAGTGATAAAGAGGTATGGAACTGGGTGCCTTCCATCGAACGTGTGATTAAATTGCCACCTTCTATGATGACGCAGTCGTGGATGGGAACCGATTTTACCAATGATGACCTGGTAAAGGAATCATCAATAGTGGATGATTATATACATTCTTTTCTGAGTGATTCTGTAGTTGAAGGAAGAAACTGTTATAAAATACAACTTATCCCTAAGCCGGAAGCTGCAGTGGTATGGGGGAAGATAGTTGTATGGATCGATAAAAAAGATTTTATACAAATGCGTGCGGAATTTTATGATGAGGAAAATACATTGATCAATACTATGCAGAGTTCTGATGTTAAAACAATGGGTGGCAGGCTGATCCCAACAAAATTGGAAATGATCCCGGCAGATAAGATCGGGCAAAAAACAGTGATGATATATAGCAGTATTACATTTGATCAGCCAATTGACCAAAGTTTTTTTACTACTCAAAACATGAAAAAGGTAAAATAATATGTTACTGAAAATGGCATGGCGCAATATCTGGCGCAATAAAAGACGGACTTTCATTACAATGGCATCTGTTTTCTTTGCTGTTATACTGGCTGTGCTGATGCGTGCTGCAAACACTGGCGTTTATGAACACATGGTGCATAATGTTGTGAGCTTTTCGTCCGGCTATATTCAGGTACACCAGAAAGGATATTGGAATGAACAATCCATCGACAACAGTTTTAAAGAAGATGAAAAGTTGTACCACTTGGTTTCGGATCAGAAGGAAGTAACTGAATTTGTTCCACGTCTGGAATCCTTTGCACTGGCTTCTTCTGATGATAAAACAAAAGGTGTGATGGTGCTTGGTATCGTTCCCGATAAAGAGGATAAAATTACCCGTCTGCAGGAAAAAATTGTTGAAGGCAACTATATAAATTCAAAAGACAGAAGTCTTTTGTTATCCGAGGGTTTGGCCGCTAATTTAGGCTTACATACTGGAGATACTGTTGTTTTACTAAGCCAGGGATATCACGGTGCAAGTGCGGCCGGAAAATATCCTGTTAAAGGAATTGTTCATTTTGGTTCTCCCGAATTAAATAAACGACTGGTGAGTATGCCTATTTCGCTGATGCAGGAGATGTATGATGCACCTGATTTAATTACCTCCGTTTCACTGATGATGAAGGAAGGGGCTGATATGGAAGAGGTGAAAAAAAAATTAATTTCGGTGATGGATACCGCTCATTACGAAATAATGGATTGGAAACAAATGATGCCTGAACTCAATCAGGTTATTGAGGGCGATAAAGCCGGTGATTATATTGTGATAGGGATCTTGTACCTGGTGATTGCCTTTGGTGTTTTCGGAACCATTCTGATGATGACCCGCGAACGTATGCACGAATTTGGTATACTCATGGCAGTGGGTATGAAAAAACGCTTACTCGCGGTTGTAGTAATGATAGAATCTTTTCTCATCGCCTTTATCGCCACGCTGGCAGGCATGATAGGTGCGTTGCCAATAATACTTTGGTTTAAGGAGCACCCCATTCGTTTTACCGGAGAAATAAAAAAAATGTACGACAGCTATGGTATGGAAGCCATAATTCCATTATCAAATAAATTGAACGTATTCACAGAACAAGCGGCTATCGTTTTTTTTATCGCAATATTTTTGTCGGTTTACGCAGCACGAAAAGTTTATTCACTAAAAGCAATTGATGCATTACGCAGCTAAAAAATGATAGCGATAGTAGCATGGCGAAATATATGGAGGCATAAGATCCGCAGCCTGGTGGTGATACTTTCTATCACCGTAGGCTTGTGGGCCGGAGTTTTTATGATCGCATTCTCATGGGGAATGTACAAACAGTATATACGCGAAACCGTGGATACACAGCTGTCTCATTTGCAGCTCCATCATCCCGGTTTTGAAGACGACCGTGAAGTAAAATACCTTCTTGCAAATAATCTTTCCATGATGGATGATATCCGCAAAGATGATAGAGTTAAAGCAGCAACAGCACGCACTGTTTCCACCGGAATGATCTCTTCTCCTACCACTGCATCCGGAGTAACCATCAATGGAATATTTCCGGAAGAAGAAAATAACGTAACAAAACTTGCATCCCGCATTGTTGCAGGAAAATACCTTGATAGTGCAGGCCGGAGCCCGGTATTGATCGGTAAAAAATTAGCCGTTAAATTAAAGGTGAACCTCAAAAATAAAATTATTCTCACCTTCCAGGATACTACCGGTGAGATAGTGGCAGGCGCTTTCCGTGTGGCTGGCATTTACCAGTCAAAAAATACGACTCTTGATGAGATGAATGTTTACGTGCGCTCTTCTGACTTAAGCCAGCTGCTGAAGGTGGAAAATGCAGTGCATGAAATCGCCATATTACTGAAAGACGATAGCAATGTGGATGGGGTAAAAGAAAAACTTAAAGAAAAATTTCCCGATGTGGCTATCAAAACATGGAAAGAACTGGCGCCTGAATTGGAGCTGGTAATAAATTCCTTTAATGAGTACATGTATATTTTTGTTGGAATAATTTTGCTTGCACTTACATTTGGTATTATCAATACCATGCTGATGGCGGTGTTGGAGCGGGTTCGTGAGATCGGAATGCTCATGGCAATAGGTATGAGCCGTGTGCGGATATTTTTTATGATCATGCTTGAAACAATTTATCTGGCGCTTGTTGGTGGCCCCTTAGGTTTACTGATAGGATATTTTTCGGTAAAGTGGACAGGAAGTGCCGGTATAAATATTTCAATGTATTCAGAAGGCCTTGCCGCATGGGGATTTAGCAGCATTGTTTATCCCGAGCTTGATTCATCCTATTATTTGCCGCTTACGCTAATGACAGTATTTACGGCTGTTCTTTCAGCCATTTATCCTGCTATACGTGCTTTGCGACTAAAACCGGCCGAAGCCATCAGAAAAATATAAATAGAAAAAATATGGAAGTAGTAATTGATGCACACAACATAACCAAAGTGTATAATGAAAAAAGTATTCCGGTGAATGCTGTAAATGGTGTTCATTTGCATCTTGAGCGCGGAGAGTTTACTGCACTGGTTGGGCCTTCGGGCTCCGGAAAAACTACGTTACTCAATATCATTGGCGGACTCGATCATGTGAGCGAGGGACAGGTTATTATTAACGGAACAGACATCACCAATATGAGTGATAATAAACTCATCGACTTCAGGCTAAACAATATCGGTTTTGTATTTCAGTCCTATAATCTTATTCCTGTTCTCACTGCAAAAGAAAATGTAGAATTTGTGATGTTGCTCCAAAAGAAATCAAAAGCGGAAAGAGAAAAACGAGTGCTTGAATTACTGCGTGAAGTGGGGTTGGAGGATAAAGTCAATATTCGTCCATCGGAATTATCCGGAGGACAGCAACAGCGGGTTGCAGTTGCAAGAGCATTGGCTTCCAAACCTCAGTTTGTACTTGCCGATGAACCTACCGCCAATCTTGATTCTAAATCAGCCTCAAATCTGCTTGACATTATGGCAAGGCTGAACAAAGAAGAGAACATGACCTTCATCTTTTCTACGCACGATCAACGTGTTATAGATAAGGCCAGGAGAGTGATAACCCTTGTTGATGGTAAAGTCGCATCCGATGAAAAACGCTGAAAAAAACAGCATTCAATTTATTTCAAAACAAATAATTTATTTTTTATTCGTTTTATTATCCCCTGTTTTTTGTTTTGCACAGGATTCGGTTTCATCAAATGAAATTTCCAAAATTCAAATTCGCGGTTATATAAAAGACATGCAATCAGTTTCTTTTATTGATAACGCGGAATCCCTGCTTTCAGGAAATTTTATTCACAACCGGATAAATTTAAAGTGGAATATTTCAGATAATTTATATTTAAGAGCAGAAGCGCGTAACCGCTTGTTTTATGGTGAACAGGTAAAAACAACTTATCAGTTTGGAAAATTAATTGATATTGATAATGGCCGGTTCCACCTTTCTTACAATGTAGTTGACGAATCAACTGTTGTGCTTAATACTATATTAGACCGCGCTTTATTGAATTGGTCAACAACCAAGTGGGATGTTACAATTGGCCGACAGCGCATCAATTGGGGCGTTAATCTGGTTTGGAATCCCAATGATATTTTTAATGCCTTCAATTATTTCGATTTTGATTATGAGGAGCGACCCGGCACCGATGCAATACGCGTTCAATATGCTGCAGGAAGCGTTTCTTCCCTGGAACTCGCATATAAAGTATCTGATAATGAAAAAGAACAAGTAGGAGCTTTGATGTACAAAACTAATTTCAGAAAATATGACTTGCAGAATTTTGCGGGAATTTATTTTGAAGACATTGTAATAGGAACCGGATGGGCCGGCAGTATTAAAAATACAGGATTTAAAGGAGAGGGGGCATACTTTCATCCGTACAAAAATGTTTCAGATACCTCTGGTGTTGTATCAGCGGCTGTTTCATTGGATCGCAGTTTTAAAAATGATTATTTTGCAACCGCATCGTATTTATTTAATAGCCGGGGCAAAGGACTTCAATCAGGAATAAATGAATTAACAAATGTGTCGTTATCTTCAAAAAAACTAATGCCCTTCAAACATTCTTTTTTCGCTCAGGTTAGCAAAAGTTTTAATCCATTACTGAATGGAAGCATTGCTGGTATATTTTCTCCCGAGCGTAACACCCTTATTTTATTGCCTTCAATAGCACTTTCAATAAGTGATGATTGGGACATAGCCTTGATTGGACAATCATTTTTTTCTGACGTTAGTGGCGTTTACCGAACGTTAGGTAATGGAATATATTTACGGATACGTTGGTCGTATTAATTTTTTTCTAAACTAAATATCGGATAAACGAAACATTAGACTTTATACAAGTTAATTTATTAAAATAATTTAACGCCTGGTTGGAACGTCATTGCGAGGCTTTTTCAGTCCCCTCGTCAGGCTCTGGATAAACTCCCCAATCTCAACTAATGATGGCTGTGAGGTTGCGAGCACTTCCTCACTTTACAACCTTATGAAGAGTTAGCCCCAAACTAAAATTTTGAGGGCAGCCAATAACATGCTTGACTTTTTGGAATAGCAAATTGTTTTACGGTTTAACCTTTTTAGTTTAGTGCGAAGTGTTAAGTTCATACGTTCAATATAATTTATATTATGTGCTTGAACTTTATGTATAGCAGCAGGAATGAGATGCTGGTAGATGTTTAATCCATCGCTGTAAATGGCTTTTGGAGATGAAAGTAGCAAGGTATCTGTTACTTTTTTTAGAGTTGATTTTGTTCGGTTTCCTACTGCAATATCAATTACTTGTTTTGTTTTTTTGTTGATGGCATACACAACCCATTTTGTGTTTTTCTTATTACCAACATACGTGCGCATCTCATCTACTTCGTAGGTTTGGTTGGTTAACAGTATTGAATTCCGTTTGATATTGTTACCTTGTTTTATTTTTTTGATCACACTGTTTACTGAAATTTCTAACAATTTCCCTATATCTCTGATACCTACATTTACCTTACAAAGTTTTATGATCATTTGTTTAGTTTCTTGTAAACATCCATTGTTTGAATAAGATTGTAATTGATATTTTTTGCATTTTTTACAGCGGAGTTTTTGATTGCCATTTTTTTGAACTCCTGTTTTATGACATCCTGAATTACAGTATTGACAGGTGCTTTTGGCATATATGATATTTTGAGACACGAAAGACAGTTTTGAGGGTTTAAGTTTACAAGAAATGTAATTAAAACGCGTATATTTTGAATTTCTTACTTAGCTATCAAAATTGTAGATTGAATTTAAAATTAAAATGATGTGTTTTTAGGTGTTTGGGGTGTGATATGATATTTTGAGACACTGCCCCTTTCTATCAATTACAAGATATCTCAAAAAGTCTGTGATCATTGATTCGTCAATGGCTTCAGTATCATACGTGTTATAATAATTGATAAATTCTTCAAATAATCCTTTATACGTTTTTATAGTATTTTCACTGTATCTCAGTTCTTTTAATTTTAGTATGTATTCCTCCGGACAAGGTTTGTAATCTGGGATATCATACCTCGAAACCCGGTTTTTTTTTAATCCACCTTTTGCTTCTTCTTCTTCATAAATGCTATTCAAACCCAAAGCAATGGCGAGTGTTTTAATTTCGTTTAAAAAGTTTTCGGCAAATGGGATGCTCCAATACTTGTGTTTTTGATCCCAACTAAAATATGGGATTGTTTTTATGGCTTTGGTAAGTTCTCTATTAAACCCGAAAATCAGTTTTAAGCGGCCGCCAATTGATTTTATAATTAACAGATCATTTTTTTTGATAATCCTTCTTTCATCAACAGTAGTGCAAGTTTCAATTTTTTCATGAACCACAAGTTCAGTAATTCTCTCTTTGAAATAGCTTTTGATCAGATCTAAATTTCGTGAGTAATTTGGAACTATCCAGCACCATTTTTTTGCATCCCAGCGGCTATATCTTAAGCTTAATATAAACTGCGTATCCAGGTCATTTTTCGGAATTTTAATGGCGATATTTTTTTCAAAAACAAAAATAGAAACACCAGTATGTTTAATATAATTGGATGTTTTAGGAGCATTTTTTTTTACCTCCGTTGATATTTCGCAAGCTCGATCAGGTGATTTAATAATTGCCAAAACTGCCGGGGTTTCAGATGCTGTTTTAGGTAAATATTCCACTTCCGGAAATATTTTTTTTAACATCTCAAAAGCCGGTTTAGCATAAGGGATATGCCAGGCATTTTGACTCTCACTCCATTTTGCATCCGGTATTTGTCTTATTTTTCGAACATTTTCACGGTCGAAAGGGAAATCAACTTTAATTCTATCTTCATTTTTATGCTTTATTTTAATGGCTTTCATGACGTTTCAAATTAATATTGATGTAAAAAAAAATATTTTATTGTGCAAAGGACGATGAAGAAAAAACTGAAACAAAATTTATTCGTACATTTAAACGGTTATTAATCGGGTAATATACGGGTATAAATAAAGATTAAAATAAAAAAAACATGGCTAAATGCATAGAATGCTCAGGGAAATTGACAGGAAGAATTGATCAAAAATTTTGTTCCGAATATTGTAAATCCTCCTTTCATTATAAAAACAATAAAGAGAAAGAAGCGAGCACTTATGTTAAAATTGATACTATTTTAAAACAGAATCGTAGAATTTTAAAAAAGTATAATTTGTCCGGCCAGTCCCAAATAAAAAAAGACTTGTTACTGAAAGAAGGATTTGATTTCAATTATTTCACCAATTACTGGAAAGCGAAAAATGGTAATGTTTATTTTTTCTGTTATGAATTTGGTTTTCGCGATCTAAAAGAAAATAATAAATACATGCTCATTATGTGGCAGGATTATATGAATTAGATTTTTTTTTGGAAATAAAAACTAAATAGATTGGCACAATTTTTTTCTGTTAAAAAAAACAATTCATAGCTATTCACCAAAATAAATAAATAATGAAAGGATTCAAAACCAACATCGAAAAGGCAACAATAGAAAATGTAAATTTCCGTAAGGTCTTGTACACATCCAGTCATTTTCAACTGGTGTTAATGAGTCTTTTGCCGGGAGAAGAGATCGGAGTTGAAACACATACTGAAAATGACCAGTTTTTTCGCTTTGAAGGCGGACACGGAAAATGCATCATTGATGAAAATGAGTACGAAATTAATAATGGTGATGTAGTTATTATTCCGGCTGGGGCAAAACACAATATCATTAATGTAGACAAGACAAAGGAATTAAAAATGTATACCATATATGCCCCTCCGCATCATAAAGATGGTATCGTCCGATCTACTAAAAAAGATGCGGAAACAAACAGCGAAGAATTTGATGGAAAAACAACAGAGTTAGTTGTTTCAGTTGCGTGAAAGAAATGATGAATTACCAATCAGGAATGAATTGATAACAAAAAAAAGTCCCGCCTTTCAGCGGGACCTTGTTTCATTTGTCAGCGGAGAGGGTGGGATTCGAACCCACGATACCCTTGCGAGTATACAAACTTTCCAGGCTTGCTCGTTCGGCCACTCTGACACCTCTCCGTTTTAATCGTTTTGGGACTGCGAAAGTAACAAAAAAAATTAGATTTCCTGAAAATGTTAATCAGATGGCACAAAACCAAAAAATATTAGCCCGGGGTTTGACTGGCAAATCGGTGTTAATCAGAAAAGCGCGTGAGCCGGAAAAGGTAGCGGGGGGGGCGGCAAATGTGTCAGCAGATTCCTTTTCTTGGATTTTTTGTTTCAAGACAAAAAGTAAAATGCTAAATAACTTGAGAATGGCATATGCTTAAAAGAATGAAATTCGGATCAATTCCAATAAACGAACTGCAAATGGATATAAGGTCTTTGTTAATCAGGACAGCGCGTGAGCCGGAAAAGGTAGCGGGGGCAGTGTCGGCAAGTGTGTGAGCCGCTGACCTTTTCTTGAATTTTTTGTTACTTTTTGTTTCAAGACAAAAAGTAAAATGTCAAATAATCTGAGAATTCTATAATTTAAAGTATTGAATTTTGAATCAATTCCTTACAAAGATCCAGACCTTTATATCAGGTCGTTGTTAATCAGAACAGCGCGTGAGCCAGAAAAGGTAGGGGGGGGCCGTGTCGGCAAGTGTGAGCCGATGACCTTTTCTTGAATTTTTTGTTACTTTTTGTTTCAAGACAAAAAGTAAGAATGCTAATTAATCGCAGAATGCTATAATTTAATGTATTGAATATTGGATCAATTCAATATAAAGAGGGGCCCACCGAT
>JAURXZ010000027.1 GCA_030654175.1 Bacteroidia bacterium | reverse complement strand
GATGCCCGCACCGCTGCAGAGCGATGCCAAAAAAAACCCGCTGTCACTACAGCGGGTTTTTTTATGTCCGCTTGTATGGACCGGAGCGATAAGAAACAAGTGTGCGGGGACATGGTAAACACTTCACCTGCGCAAGTCGCGCAAGGAGAAGGCCACACATGCCCCCCTGGGCAAACCAACCTGCCTGGCTTCCACTGCAGGCGCCTTAAACCATCCGCCCGACCACGCAAGCCGGAAAAGCTCCGATGAGAGGCGCCCATAAAAAAACCGCCTCAACGACGAATCGCGAAGGCGGCTGTTTAGCCATATCAACCCAGGACGGAGACCCGGGCCGGTGCGCGCACTCAGATGCGGGCGGCGCGCAGCTTCATGGAGAACTCCCGAAGCGCGCCAATACCACTTTCCTCGGCGCGGCGGCACCAGGCCTGCAGGTCAGACGTGAGCTGCTCACGCGATGCGGAGGTGGTCAGCCACATCTGGCGCAGTTCTTCACGCATCGTGACCATCTTGTCCAGCACCGGATGCTCGGCTCTGGCCTGGGCCACTTGGGGCATGACTGCAGCAGGCACCTTGTCGGCGTCACGGTGCAACCAGCGGTTGGCTGCAAGCAGGACGGACACATCCGCCTTTTTGGCCTTCAGCATTTCGATCTCAGCTTGTCCGGCACGGCGCAATTCGCGCGCAAAACCGGCCATGACTTCGTAGCGATGGGCAATCAATGCTTCCAGTGTTTTCTCGTCGGCCACGGGCTGAATCGCACCCAGCTGAAGCCGGGGCGGGACTTTTTTCACACTGGCCAGGCCAACTTTTTCCAGGGCACGGATATAGACCCAGCCGATATCAAACTCGTAGGGCTTGACCGAGAATTTGGCCGACGTCGGGTAGGTGTGGTGGTTGTTGTGCAACTCTTCACCGCCGATAAGAATACCCCAAGGCGACACATTGGTGCTGGCGTCCGGCGCCTCAAAGTTGCGGTAGCCCCAGTAATGACCAATGCCATTGATGATGCCGGCGGCCGTCACGGGAATCCAGACCATCTGGATAGCCCAGACAGACAGACCCGCCACGCCAAACAGCGCCAGGTTCAAGACCAGCATCAAGCCCACGCCTTGCCAGCTGAAGCGCGTGTAAAGATTGCGCTCGATCCAGT
>JAURXZ010000002.1 GCA_030654175.1 Bacteroidia bacterium | reverse complement strand
GCCTGGTGGATGTGGGCACGTCGCCTTTCAGCAACGTCATCACGATTCCGTACAGCTACCGCGACCCATCGGCCGCGGGTGTGGACGGCCTGCGCCGCTATGAGGGTCAGGCGATCCGCAAGGGCGGCATCATCCAGACGGAAGAAGAGACCCGCCCCATCCCGCAAAAGCTGGCCTTCCAGCTCAGCTCGGAAATGCGCATGCTGCTGGGTGACAGCGTGATCAACTTCGAGCCGGTGGCCGAGAACATGCGCAACATGGTGCGCATCGTGGGCGAAGACGTTGAGGCCATCAACCTGAACGAGCTGGCCATGTCTGCCGATGAGTACGGCGCCACGGCGGTGGTCGGCGAGGTGCTGACGGCCAACGTGAACGGCGTCAAGCGGATCTTCCCGGTGGCGAACTTCCCGGTTGTCAAGCCGCGCAAGGTCTATGACCTCAAGGGCGTGCAGCAAGGCGCAACGGCCAACCCGATTGTGGTGACGCTCAACGCCGTGGTGCGCGAAGAGTTCCGCGTGAATGCCGACGGCACCGCCCTGGCGGCCGGCATCTACTACGTGATGAACTACAACCTGGGCGAGCTGGAGTTCGTGAACGAAGCCGGGGTAGCGGTTGTGCCGACCAATGCCTGGGTGCTGACCATCAGCTACAGCTACAGCACCAACGCCAACAAGTTCGACACGGACCTGGGCGCCGATGCGGTGGACGTGCATTACGACAAGCTGCTGTTCGCCATTGGCGGACGCAAGGCGGTGATCGAGGATGACCGCTTTTACAGCCCGAACATGATTCTCATGAGCGGCAACGTGAACAACGCGCTGAGCCAGGCCAAGTCTTTCCAGGCGAACAGCGCCCGGGTGGCGACCGGCCTGGCCAGCGACGGCAGCGTGGGCTTCATCAAGGACATGCCGGTGTGGCGCCCGCGCGCCCCGCGCAGCGCCTTTGGTGACACGCGCATCCTGGTGGGTGAGCGCGGCACGACCCGTTTCCGCATGGTCAAGCCCTGGAGCGTGAACCCGATGGAGCAGGCCCGTGATGGCAACGGCGCCTTCATCGACGCCCAGGAGAGCTTCGGCACGCAGTGGGTAGGCAGCCATACGCCCACGCAGCTCAAGAGCAGCAAGACCAGCGTGATCCTGTACAGCGCAACCGGCCGGGTGGCCCGCGCCTAAACCCATACCCCCCGAAGCGAGAGCGACTGACGGCCCCGGCCCTGCCTTTGGTGCAGGGCGGGGCCTTCGGCCAGGGGGGCAACAAGGAACTGTCATGCAACGCTACGTCGAAAACAAAACGCCGAACACCATGTACGTCGGCAACTCTTCGATTCCGCCAGGTG
>JAURXZ010000051.1 GCA_030654175.1 Bacteroidia bacterium | reverse complement strand
ATCGTAGGTGCTGGTCATGCTCATGGCAATCATGGTGTTCTCCTTCGGGTGCGGGTAGGCGGTTATTCCGCCTGCCCATTACGCTTGAACTGAAAAAGACGGCGTTTCGGATTTTCACGGAACGCCGTCTTTGTTGATTTCCGCAGGGGCCGGCACAGCGGCAAAGTCATCGCGGCTTTAGCGTGTCCTGGTCATTCAGCAGGCTTTGAGTTCGTCCTGCCCGATCAGCCGAGATCGAAGCGATCCAGATTCATCACCTTGGCCCATGCCGCCACGAAGTCCTTGACGAACTTCTCCTGTGCATCCGAACTGCCATAGGCCTCAGCCAAGGCCCGCAGCTGGGAATTCGAACCGAAGACCAGATCGACGCGGGTGCCGCTCCACTTGCGTTCACCGGTTGCGCGATCAGTCCCTTCGAACACGTCTTCAGCGTCCGATACCGGTTTCCAGCTCGTACTCATGTCGAGCAGGTTGACGAAGAAGTCGTTGGTGAGCGCACCCGGCCGCTGGGTGAAGACACCCTGCTGGGACTGTCCGAAGTTGGCATTCAGGGCGCGCATGCCGCCCACCAGCACCGTCATCTCGGGCGCGGAGAGCATCAGCAATTGCGCCTTGTCGAGCAGCAGTTCCTCGGCCGAGACGGTGTATGCGGCCTTCTGGTAGTTGCGGAAGCCATCCGCAATCGGTTCGAGCACGGCGAAGGCTTCAACGTCGGTCTGTTCCTGCGAGGCGTCCGTGCGGCCCGGTGCGAAGGGAACCGTCACCGTGTGGCCCGCATTCTTGGCACCTTGCTCGACGCCGGCGCAACCCGCCAGCACGATCAGGTCGGCCAGCGAGACCTTCTTGCCGCCGCTGTTGAATTCGCGCTGGATGGCTTCGAGCTTGGCCAGCACTTTGGCCAGCTGCTCCGGCTGGTTGGCTTCCCAGTCCTTTTGCGGCGCGAGACGGATGCGTGCGCCGTTCGCGCCGCCGCGCTTGTCGGAACCGCGGAACGTGGATGCCGAAGCCCAGGCGGTCGAGACCAGCTCCGGCACGGACAGCCCGGACGCCAGGATCTTGGCCTTGAGGGCGGCGGCGTCCTGGCCGTCGATCAAGGGATGGTCGACGGCGGGGATGGGGTCTTGCCAGATCAGCTCTTCCGCTGGCACCTCAGGGCCGAGGTAGCGCGAACGCGGACCCATGTCACGGTGCGTCAGCTTGAACCAGGCGCGGGCGAAGGCGTCGGCGAATTCGTCAGGGTTCTGGTGGAAGCGCCGTGCAATCGGCCCGTAAATCGGATCCATGCGCATCGCCATGTCGGCAGCGGTCATGATGATCGGGACCCGTTTCGACGCATCGTGCGCAGCCGGTGCCATGTTGCTGTCGGTTGCCTGTTTCGGCGTCCACTGATGCGCGCCCGCCGGGCTCTTCGTCAAGTCCCACTCGTTGC
>JAURXZ010000050.1 GCA_030654175.1 Bacteroidia bacterium | reverse complement strand
AACTGCCCGAAAAACGCAGCACCTTGGGCGCCAGCCAGAAATAGCTGCCGTCGGTTTCAAGGTAGCCCAGATGCGTCAGCGTCAGCAGGTGGCGGCGCGCCGAGGCCCGGGTAATGCCAGCCCGCTCGGCCGCCAGCGTGGCATTGAGCCGCTGGCGCTGGGTGTCAAAACTCTCCAGCACTGCCATGCCTTTGGCCATGCCTTCAATCAGGTCGGCCTTGGCGATGGGAAAGGTGCCGCAAGCGCTGTCGATTCTGGGAGTGACCATTGCGCGATCATCGCACAAATTGGCCAGCCATCGTGCAAAGCCCGCCGTTACCACTGGCCACAGGATGCCCCGCGGCTTACGCTTGCAGCACATCACCAACCAACGATCAACGGAGACCAACATGCGTGTACAAGTAGCCATTGTGGGCGGCGGCCCAGCCGGGCATTTACTGGGCCAGTTGCTGTTCAAGGCCGGCATCGACGCCGTCATCATCGAGCGCCAGAGTCGCGACTATGTGCTGGGCCGCATCCGCGCCGGCGTGCTGGAGCAAGTCTGCATCGACCTGATGGACGAGGCCGGTGTGGGCCAGCGCATGCACGCGGAAGGCCTGGTGCATGGCGGTTTTGACATGCTGTTCAAGGGCGAACGCCACCGCATCGACATGAACCACCTCACAGGTGGAAAAAACGTCATGGTCTACGGCCAGACCGAAGTCACGCGCGACCTGATGGATGCGCGCCAGGCGGCCGGCCTAACCACGATTTACGAGGCCAGCAACGTGACGGTGCACGACTTTGACACCGCCAGGCCCCGCGTGCGCTACGAAAAAGACGGCCCGAACGGCAAGGAAGTGCATGAAATCGAGTGCGACTTCATTGCCGGTTGCGACGGTTTTCACGGCGTGTGCCGCGCCAGCGCGCCGCGCAGCGCGATCCGCGAATACGAAAAAATCTACCCCTTCGGCTGGCTCGGAATCCTGTCAGACACGCCGCCGGTGCACGAAGAACTGATTTACGCCAACAGCCCGCGCGGCTTTGCGCTGTGCTCGCAGCGCAGCGCCACCCGCAGCCGCTACTACCTGCAGGTGCCGCTGACCGACAAGGTCGAGGACTGGTCCGACGAAGCCTTCTGGCAGGAATTGCGTCTGCGGCTGGACCCCAATGCACGCGCCAGGCTGGTGACCGGCCCGTCGATTGAAAAAAGCATTGCCCCGCTGCGCAGCTTTGTCGCCGAGCCCATGCGCTTCGGTCGCCTGTTCCTGGCCGGCGACGCCGCCCACATCGTGCCGCCCACCGGC
>JAURXZ010000047.1 GCA_030654175.1 Bacteroidia bacterium | reverse complement strand
GTCTATCGGGTATATGCCTCGATTACGCAGAGTGATCCGGCGATGGAAAAAATGAACCAGTGGTACAACAGCAGCGAACAATCCAGGCCTTTTGTTCGGGCGCAAAAAGAGACGGTAGCGGTACAAATTGATTCGGCGCTCCCCCTGAGCGATGAAACCTGGCAACTTGATTGGACGGAAACCACCCGCGACAGACAGGGATTTGAAGCCAAGCCCCCGGAAAAATGGCGGGCGCTCGTGACCGTTTACCTGGTATCGCCAACTAATGAAACGACTGAGGAACAGCTCTTTAAAAACCCTTTAGGGATTTATGTTAAAGATGTTTCCTGGAGTAAACAATTGGGAGGACAACCCTAATGGTTAAGTTACCCCTGCTAACAGTCCTTATGCTGCAAGCCTTGACTGCCATGGCTAAAGATCTTGGACTGCCGCCCTTGCCGCCACAGACCGTCACCGAATATGGCAAGCTTCCCGACGTGTATTTAGGCGAACAAAACCCGGTGCTATCGCCCCTGGAAAAACAAGCCTTGGCGATTGGCAATCAATGGCGGTCACCCTCAGCCAACCAAAGCGTGGTACCGACGACCGGACAGAATGGCTTTATCCAGTTTGTGTTCGGCACAACCCAACCCCGGATAGTCTGTGCGGTTCTTCAGGTTTGCGATATTGCCTTACAACCCGGCGAACAAATCTCCGGGGTGAATATGGGCGATACCGCACGCTGGCTGCTGGAACCTGCAGTAACCGGGCGCGGCGACAACGCCATCCAGCATATTATCGTTAAACCGCTGGCCATTAACCTGAATACCAACATGGTCGTCACCACCGACCGCAGAACCTACAACATCCGGTTGCGGTCGCACCGGAACGAGTATATGGCACAGGTCTCGTTCGTGTACCCGGAGGAGGCCTTGGATAAATGGAAACACCTGCAAATAAATGCCCAAATACAGCGGGATCAGCAAACCCTCCCTGAAACCGGCGAGTACCTGGGCAAGCTTAATTTTGGCTACACCGTAAGCGGTAATGCGCCATGGAAACCGGTTAGGGTCTTCAACGATGGCGTAAAAACGGTGATTCAAATGCCGGAATCGCTGTCGCAAACCGAAGCGCCAACCTTATTGGCGATCCGTGAGAAAACCGGCCTGTTTGCCGACGATGAACAAGTCCTGGTTAATTACCGGGTGCAGTCGAACCGGTATATCGTCGATGGCCTGCCCGACAAGGTTATCCTGGTGGCGGGTGTTGGCAGTGACCAAGATAAAATCACTATTGAACGTGAGCAATGACCATGAAGCCGACTATTCAAACAGCAACGGGAATATTTATGGATATTTTAGCCCTGTTCAGTGCGGGCTGCGCCAACCAACCGACGGTGCCTGCCCTCCCTGAAACGGCTTATACCGCGATAGCCGCCGATGCCGTCAACCAATTAGCCGCCTTATACCCGCCCGCTAAAACGCATTTTCTGCTTAAAGCCAACGACAACACTTTATTTAATAATGCAGTAAAGCGTCAGCTCAGAAATGGCGGCTATGCGCTTCATGAAAGCACCGGTGAAGTTCCGGCAAATTCTGATGCTAAACAGTTAACGTATGTGCTGGATCCCTTAACTGACGTGGCATTTTACGGTTACTATCGCTTGACCCTCAGCATAGACGAAGCGCAGTTAAGCAGATTGTACGATGCCAATAATTTATCTAAACCTAACTATTGGTCGTATCGCAAATGAATAACACGACACCTGATGATTTCGACCTGGACGATGACCTTGACGTAGGCACCGGTGTCCGTCGGGTCAATAATATGCCGTTGTACATTGTTATCACAGTCTCTGTGGTCTTTGTGCTGACCATGATGGGGGTGATAGTGCATCGCAGCCAAAACAGGCTCGCGCAAGAAAAGGAGCAACAGGAGCGCCCTGTTGAATCTACCGAGCAGGCCAGTCAAATCGTGGGCAAGAATCGAACCGGCTTTATCCAGGCCGCAACGCCAACACTGATAATACCCGAGCGCCTGCCACCGCCACCCGCTGCCGAAAACTTAGGCACGCCACCGTTGCCAGCAACTGCCAGCGAAACTGGTGGGGGTAAAGATGAAAAACAAGCCGCACTGGAAGCCGAACTGCAAGAACTTCGCACTGCCAAACTGGAACTGCTCAAAGCAGCCATCAGTGCCAAGTCCCCTGTTCCCTTGGATGTTAGTCAAAACAACAATCAACAAAAAAGCCTGGCTGAACAAATGCATGAGTTGGAGACGAACATGGCTGATAGCAGTTCCTCATCGAAAAACCCTATCGAGCGCTATAAACAAACCATCGATGCATTGAAAGCGGCCGGGATTATCCCAAGCCAACAAGGACAAAACCTTAGCAATACCAATATCAATACGGGGTATCAAGCATTCGATAGCGTCAATGGCTCGAATCGTTGGAAATTGGCTACACAACAGGAACACCCGGAATCTCTGTATCAATTACGCGCAGGCTTTGTGATTCCTGGAACTTTAATTGGCGGCATAAACTCGGATAGTCCCGGCCAGATTGTCGCGCAAGTCGGTCAAAATGTGTACGACACCGCCACAGGCCGTTATTTGCTGATTCCCCAAGGCTCCCGACTGGTCGGCAGCTATTCCAGCGACATTGGCTATGGACAAGAACGGATATTGGTCGCCTGGCAACGCATTGTCTTCCCGGATGGCAAAGCCCTGGACATTGGGGCGATGCCGGGGGCCGACAGTGCGGGTTATTCCGGCTTTTCTGACCAAACCAATAATCACACGGTACGCCTGTTCGGCTCAGCGTTGCTGATGTCCGCCGTAGTTGCCGCAACCTCGCTCTCGCAACTTAACGGCAACAATTCTGGCGGCAATAACACGGGATATTACGGCCAACAGACCACAGCCGGGACGTTGAACCAAGCCTTAGGCCAGCAACTCGGACAAGTCACCGCGCAAATGATCGCTAAAAACCTGAATATTGCCCCAACTCTGGAAATCCGTCCCGGGTTTCGGTTTAACGTGGTGGTCACTAAAGACCTCACTTTCACTAAGCCTTACCAGGCTTTCGATTATTCACTACAGGAGTGAACTGATGAAACACTTGCGCGTATTATTGTCATTGAGCATTTTAACCATAACGACACCGGCACACGCAATTTTTGGCGTGGGCGATATTGTCTATGATCCGACCAACTTTATCCAAAACATTACCAGTGCTGTTTCCGAGGTAACGCAGGAACTTAAACAGGTCGAACAATACACCGCCCAATTGAGGGAGTTGATGGTGGCAAAGCAACAGCTTGACGATATGCGACAAAATACCCAACAGCTAACAAATTTCAATTGGGATGATGCCCAAGGCACCTTAGCGCAATTATTAAGCGCGACTAACACTATAGACCAGTATAAAAACCAATTGGGCAGTTTTGATAGCTTCCTCGGAAAATTCCAAGCTATCGACTATTACCGGAACTTGCCCTGTATTGGCACGGACACCTGCACGGCGGCTGACCGCGCCAAAATAGCCGAAAGTGACCAATTTAGTTCGGAATCGAGAAAGAAGGCGAACGATGCCTTACTGAAAGGCGTCGACCTGCAACAGCAAACGCTACAAAAAGACACTGAGCATTTACGAGCCTTGCAAAGGAATGCCCAATCCTCGACGGGGCGAATGCAAGTCCTGCAAGCCGCCAACGAACTCGCCAGCGAGCAAACTAACCAACTGCTTCAAATCAGGGGGCTACTGGTAGCGCAACAAAATGCTTTGGCTACCCAAATGGAAGTGCAAAACGATAAGGAAGCCCGGGCGATCGCTTTAGAGGAAAAATTCAAAAGCGGAATCTACTCACCTGCAAAAGAAACGGGGTATTAATGCTATGAAAACTATCATCCTATTTTTACAACAGTATCGAATGGTAAGCGTTGTTTTACTGCTCGTCTTGATTTTAGCTATTTCGGTGATTCTGACTTACCAAATACACGAGCAAAACGATTTGCAAAGCCAAGTCGTAACTGATCAAAAATCCAAGATGGATAAATTCAAAAGCGGCACTTACAAGCCTGCAAAAGAAATCGGGTATTAGGTGGTGCTATGATAAGCAAAAGATGCATCGGTATTTTTTTGATGTTAGGGACATCATTCCTGCTGGCGAATGAGGTTTGTGCCGCCGCTCTTGATGCCGATGCTTTTAACCAGGTGATGACTAAATACCAAACGGCGGCAACCGGGTGGGAAAGCACCATCAAAAAACACGCCTATCAATTGTTTTGGGGATTGACGCTCATAAGCATGGTTTGGACGTTTGGGATTCTGGCACTAAAAAAAGCGGATATTTCAGATTTCTTTGTCGAACTGATCCGGTTTTTAGGGTTCACGGGATTCTATTTATGGTTGCTCGACAGCGGTCCACAGATGGCGCTGGCATTTATTAATTCTCTTAAAGGCATAGCCGGGGAAGCAGCACATGTATCCAGTGTCGTAACACCGGGCGCGATCATTAATATGGCATTGGAATTTTTCACAAAAATAGTAGACGCCACAGATTTCTCCATCGGATCAATAGCGCAAGCAATTGTTGCAATCGCAATAGCAGTCGTCATTCTGGTGCTGTTTGGCTTGATTGCCGTCAACATGATGTTACTTACAATAGCAGGCTGGATTTTTGCCTATGCGGGGATCTTCTTTTTAGGGTTCGGCGGCTCACGGTGGACTTCTGATATAGCGATTGCCTATTACAAGAATGTATTAATGATTGGCACCCAGTTGATGGTCATGATTTTGGTGGTTGGCATTGGTCAATCATTCTTG
>JAURXZ010000046.1 GCA_030654175.1 Bacteroidia bacterium | reverse complement strand
GTCGAGGCGGCGGCCCTGGCGGCGGTGGTCCCGGTGGTCCCGGCGGCGGCGGCGGCGGTCGTGGTGGTCCGGGAGGTCCCGGAGGTCCTGGCGGTCCCGGCGGCGGTGGCGAGCGCGGCGGTCCCGCAATGGGCGGTGGGCGAGCGATGCCGATGCGGCTCGAAGGCGCCGCGCCGTATTCGCTGCAGAACGATCCTCAGCCCCTGATGTCGGCCGACTACGATCTGTCGCGCCGGATCAGCACGGCGGAGTTCGAGCGCAAGGCGCGCGAGGTGTTCGCTTCGCTGGATCGCGACCATGATGGACGTCTGATCCTGCAGGAGCTTCCCCGGCCGCAGGCGCAGCGTGGCGGCAATCGCCCGCCCGGGCCGCCGCCCCGCTAGCCAGTTTGGGTTTGCCAAGGCAGTGGCCCGGCGTCATGGTCCCGGCTCGATACTGATCAATGATAACTTGAGCCGAGGTCGCACCTTGGCCGGCAGGAAGCAACCAGGCGACCAGAGGGAGAAAACCCGGGCCATGACCGACACAGCCACGCTGACCAAGCCTTTGGCGCAGACCACTGAACACTTCGACGTCCTGATCGTCGGGGCGGGCATTTCCGGCGTTGGCGGGGCCTGGCACCTGGCAAACCAACGGCCGGGGACCTCCTATGTGGTCCTGGAGAGCCAGGACAACTTCGGCGGCACCTGGTGGACGCACCGCTATCCCGGCATCCGGTCGGACAGCGACCTCTACACCTTCGGCTATCGCTTCAAACCCTGGGTCGGGGCGCCGATCGCCAGCGCCGAGGAAATCCTCAAATACATGGGCGAGGTGATCGAGGAGAACGACCTGGGTCGCCACATCCGCTACGGCCACAGGATCACCTCGGCCAGCTGGTCGACGCCGGACCGGCGCTGGACGGTGGAGGCGGTGCGCGGCGACACCGGCGAAACGGTGCGGTTCACCTGCGGCTTCCTGTGGATGTGCCAGGGCTACTACCGTCACGCCGAGGGCTACACCCCCGAATGGGAGGGCATGGAGGCCTTCAGGGGTCAGATCATCCATCCCCAGACCTGGCCGGAAGACCTTGAATACCAGGGTAAGAAGGTCATCGTGATCGGTTCGGGCGCGACCGCCGCGACGGTGGTGCCGGCCATCGCCGCCGATACCGAACACACCACCCTGCTGCAGCGCTCGCCGACCTATTTCATCCCCGGTCGCAACGAGAACGAGCTGGCCAACACCCTGCGCGAGCTGGAGATCGACGAGACCTGGATCCACGAGATCGTCCGTCGCAAGGTGCTGTTCGATCAGGCGGCTTTCACCAAGCTGGGTCGAGCAGCCGGACGCGGTCAAGGCGGAACTTCTGGCAGGCGTGCGCACCTTCGTCGGGCCCGACTATGACGTCGACAAGCATTTCACCCCGTCCTATCGCCCGTGGCGCCAGCGGATCGCCTTCGTGCCGGACGGCGACCTGTTTCAGGGCATCGCCTCGGGCAAGGCCTCGGTGGTCACCGACGAGATCGACCGCTTCACCGAAAAGGGCATCCTGCTGAAGTCTGGTCAGGAGCTGGAGGCGGACATCATCGTCACGGCCACCGGCTTCAACCTCAACGTCCTGGGCGACATCGCCTTCACCATCGACGGCAAGCCGCTGAACTTCGCCGACACCGTGACCTATCGCGGGATGATGTTCACCGGTGTGCCCAACATGATCTGGGTGTTCGGCTACTTCCGGGCCAGCTGGACCCTGCGGGCCGACCTGATCGGTGACT
>JAURXZ010000045.1 GCA_030654175.1 Bacteroidia bacterium | reverse complement strand
CAACGCGGCAGCAGCACAGAGCACAGCCAACACGGCGCTCACTGCAGCAGGCAGCGCCCAGACTACAGCTAATACCGGTGTAGCCAATGCAGCCACGGCACAGACTGCTGCAAATACGGCACAGACCACGGCCAACACCGGCGTTACCAACGCGGCAGCAGCACAGAGCACAGCCAACACGGCGCTCACTGCAGCAGGCGCAGCCCAGGCCACGGCCGATTCCGGCGTAGCCAATGCAGCCACGGCACAGACCACGGCCAACACCGGCGTGACCAACGCGGCAGCAGCACAGAGTACAGCCAACACGGCGCTCACTGCAGCAGGCAGCGCCCAGACCACGGCGAATACCGGCGTAGCCAATGCAGCCACGGCACAGACTGCTGCGAATGCGGCACAGGCCATCGCCAACATAGGTGTTACCAACGCGGCAGCAGCACAGAGCACAGCCAACACGGCGCTCACTGCATTAGGCGCAGCCCAAACTACGGCGAATACCGGCGTAGCCAATGCAGCCACGGCACAGACCACTGCTAATACAGGCGTTACCAACGCAGCAGCTGCACAGAGTTCTGCTGCCACCGCGCAAACGACGGCTAACACAGCCGTAGCCAACTTCACCAGTGGTACGGTCAATGCGCGCTTTGCCTCAGCCAATCTCAACCGCGGCGGCATCACCAACGCAGGCCAGGTTTCAGGTGTGACGGCAGCAACAACCGCCGATCAGGCAGTCAACTTCGCCCAGTTGCAGGCCGTCATGACGCAGCTGGTTCAAAGTGGCGTCTGCAAGATCAATGGAAGCAATGTCAGCTGCGGTGCAACCGCTTCTGGGGCCGTACAGGTCGGGTCTGGGGCAACCGTCGCTTCCGGTGCAACCAACGCGGTGGCGATTGGCAATAACGCTAATGCGCAGTCGTCTGGCGGCATTGCCATGGGTGACGGAGCCACTGCCGTAAAGTCTAACTCGGTGGCCATTGGCGCTGGTGCAACCGCACTATCCTCTGTCGCAGTGGGAACGGGCGCGCAAGCCATCAATACCAACACCACGGCATTGGGTGACAATGCGGTGGCATCTGGACAATATGCGGTTGCTGTTGGCAATAACGCCGTAGCCAGTCATACCAATTCAGTCGCAATCGGCAATGGTTCAACCACATCCGCAGCGAATACTGTTTCGGTAGGATCGGCTGGCAACGGGCGGCGAATGACTAACGTGGCAGCAGGCGTTGATGCTACCGATGCCGTCAACATGAGCCAACTTAATGCTGCATTGAATGGGCAGGGATCGGGAGCCTTGGCCGCTGCTAATACCTATACAGACCAGCAGATAAAACAACTGAAAAGCCAAGCCAACGGTGGTATTGCCCAAGCGGCGGCAATCATTCCGTTGGCGCCTTCCGGTGCTGGGGATACTACGGTCAATGTGGGTTTTGCAAGTTATGGCGGCGAGCAGGCCGGTGGTATAGCCCTGGCGCATCAGGTGGGTGAGCGAGTTAATCTCAATGCAGGGGTTGGCTTTTCTGGGAATAGTAGTGCGAATCTCGTGAGAGTTGGCGCGGGATTCCATTTCTAAGGCGATATCCGGTAAAGAATATACCCTGCAATCCGATTCTGTTATTCACCACGAAGACACGAAGAAAAACATAAACTTCGTGTCCTTCGTGTCCTTCGTGTCTTCGTGGTGAATAAAAGTGCGTAACTTGGGGATGGTTCTTTCATGGAAATCACCTAAATACGTTATGCCGTGTGGGTCGTGATGTGATTTATAAATCAGTCAATATTGACAATATGTTCAGGTAACCCGAAAAAATATCCCTTGTTACAGTTGCCACAGATTCACAGATTAAAAATTAAGTTTAGGATCGGCTTTAGTTCGTAGCGCCGATTGTACTTGCATAACAATAATCGACTGGCGCGAGGCTCCGAACGATTGGCGAACGGTGATGTTGTATGGTGCAAGTTTTGCTGCATGATTCCAGAAAACCTCTTTGATTAATAAAGCGTTCCGAATCATGCAGCAAAACTTTAGCTATATAATTTGATAAGGCCTTATTATGAAACGCCACGCATCAATGAACCGCATCTACCGTCTCGTCTGGAGTCGGGTATTGAACGTCTGGGTTCCTGTCGCGGAAACCGCGAAGGTTCAAGCCGCAAGTTGTTCGCGGTCTCCCTGTCCCTTTTTGCGGCCGTCGGCCACACCGAACCCATTGGCGGACAGATCGTTTCAGGTTCCGGCAGCATCACCCAGTCAGGCGACACCACCACCATCAACCAGACCAGCCCGAACCTGTCGGCCAACTGGCAGAGCTTCAACATCGCCCCCAGCGAAACCGTCAACTTCGTCCAGCCCACTGCGTCCGCCATCGCCGTCAACCGCATCGCCGACACCAACGGAACGCAAATCCTCGGCCATTTGAACGCCAACGGCCAGGTGTATTTGATCAACCCGAACGGCATCCTGTTCGGCCAGGGCGCCCAGGTCAACGTCGGCGGCTTGGTCGCCTCGACCCTGGACGTCAACGACGCCAGCCTGAACAGCAATAGCCGGACCTTCTCCGGCTCCGGCACCGGCAGCGTTGTCAACCAAGGTACGATCAATGCGGCCGACGGCGGCTCCGTCGCCTTGCTCGGCAACACCGTCAGCAACCAGGGCACCATCACCGCCCAGCTCGGCACCGTCGCTCTTGGCGCCGGCAATGCCGTCACGGTGACTTTCAACGGCAACAACCTGGTCAAGATGCAGGTTGATCAGAGCACCCTGGACAATCTGGCCGAGAACAAGCAGCTGATCCGGGCCGACGGCGGCCAGGTGATCATGAGCGCGGGCGCCCAAAACGCCCTGCTCGCCAGCGTGGTCAACAACGAAGGCGTCATCGAAGCGCGCACCGTCGAGAACCACGACGGAGCCATCGTCTTGCTCGGCGGCATGGCGGCAGGCACGGTCAACGTCGGCGGCACCTTGGATGCTTCTGCACCTAATGGCGGGCATAGCGGGTTTATTGAAACCAGTGCGAGTAATGTTGTTATCCAAAGCGGTGCGACAGTGACTGCGGGTGACGATGGTGCGTGGTTGATCGACCCTACCAATATTACGATTGACTCAACAGCTGCCAGCACCATTGCAGGGGCACTAAATACTGGCACCAACGTGACACAAACCACCAGCAGTGGCGGCGTGGATACGGGTGATATTACTGTTGCCAGCGCCATTACCTGGACGGGCGCGGGTACGCTGATTCTTAATGCAGATCATGACATCAATATCAATATCAATGCTGACATTATTGGCAGTAACGGCGGGCTAACACTGAATGCCGCGAATACGATTAGCGCTACGGCGGCGGTCAATGTTAAAAACTTCAATCTGGATAATGGCAACTGGAACCAGCTTGCAACCAGCTTACCCAGTTTTAATGCCTATAATTTCCGTATAAACGGCGGTAGCTTTTTACGTGCTTTAAGTGGCAGTGGTACTGGCGCAAACCCTTACCTGCTTACCGATGTTTATGGGCTTCAAGGCATGGATACTTATTTATCCAGCAGTTTTGCGTTAGCGAACAATATTGATGCTAGTGGTACGGTGAACTGGAATGGAGGGGGTGGATTTGATCCTATATTTAACATTGGCACATCGAGTTACAACCCTTTTACGGGGACTTTTGATGGGCAAAGTTATGCGATTGATGGTTTAAATATTGTCAGGTCGTATGCCGCTTTTCAAGGCTTGTTTGGCTATACCAAGAGTGCCACTATTAGCAACGTTGCTTTAACCAATGCCTATGTTGTGGGTACTGATTTTGTAGGTGCTTTGATTGGTTGGGGTGTAGATACCAATCTAAGTAATATCTCTAGCTCGGGGACAGTGTATACCCCAGGGGCATCCACTAGCTCTGGTACTGGTGGGGTCGCAGGGGTTTTAGAGAGAGGGTATGGTGTTACAGCCAACATCACAGCAGATAATGTGCATAGCACTGCCAATGTTACAGGCGCTTATAGCGTAGGAGGCGTGTTCGGTGCATTTGGCGGTGGTGTGGCTAACAATATAACTGCCACGGGCAATGTGAGTGGCGGTCAAGATAATGCGGGTGGCTTGCTCGGTACTTTAATGCTGGCGACGCTCACCAATGGCCATGCGACAGGCACGGTAAGTGCTAACAATAAAGCTGGCGGCTTGATTGGTTTCTCGCAAAACTCCACGATTTCAGATACTTATGCGACAGGAAATATTACAGCTAGTCATTGGGTTGGCGGCTTGGTTGGTGAGTTTGAAAGCTCCACCTTAACCAATTCATCACATGTGAGCGGCAATGTGAGCGGTGTCAATTACGTTGGCGGGCTAGTGGGTAAAGTGGTTAGCGGCTCTTTAGGTAACGTTTGGGCCAGCGGCGCGGTGACTTCTAGCTATATAGCGGGCGGCTTGGTCGGCGAGAATGTTGGCGGCAGTATCAGTGTTGCACATGCAACGGGCAATGTAAGCGGCAGTGTTTCAGTTGGCGGTTTGGTGGGTACTAATGCAGGCACCATAGGCCTTAGTTATGCAACTGGAGCGGTAAATTGCGTTAGTCAGTATTGCGGTGGTTTGGCGGGTCTCAATCAAGGGAGCGGGAGCATCGCCAATGCTTATGCCACGGGCAATGTGACAGGCGGTATTTATGCAGGCGGTCTTGTAGGTATTAATGCTAGCGTGATTGCAAAATCGTACGCGACAGGCAATGTAGCTAATACTGATCGTAGCGGT
The DNA here is from genome assembly GCA_030654175.1 of Bacteroidia bacterium. Taxonomy (GTDB): domain Bacteria; phylum Bacteroidota; class Bacteroidia; order 2-12-FULL-35-15; family 2-12-FULL-35-15; genus 2-12-FULL-35-15. The sequence continues at coordinate 1,521 of JAURXZ010000045.1, read as the reverse complement.
GGTTTGGTTGGGAAAAATTATCTAGGTAGCATTGATACTTCTTTTGCAACAGGCAACGTGACCGGTTTTTATGCGGGGGGCTTGGTGGGAGAAAATACAAGCCTCATTAACAACAGCTATGCAACGGGCAGCGCCCGAGCCATCTACGCGACAGACACCGCTGCTGGCGGCTTGGTTGGTTTAAGCGATAGCGCTGGCACGTCTTCAGTGATTAGCAACAGCTATGCCTCTGGCGCGGTGTATGCCACACATGGATCTACAATGATGGGCGGGGTAATCGGTTTTAACGGCGACAGCACTATCCAAGACAGTTATTGGAATACTGAAACTACGGGGCAATCGGTAGCAGTGGGTGCAACCTATGCAAGTGTGACTGGTGGAGCGATTGCCGTAGGTACTATTAACAATGTGGCCGGCCTGACGACCGCCCAGATGCATGCGCAAAGCAATTTCACCACGCTGGATTTCACTAATAAATGGTTTATGTATGAAGGTTATACCGCGCCGTTGTTACGTGACTTTATGACCGCACTCACCATCACAGCGAACAATGTCACCAAGACCTATGACGGATTGGCTTACAACGGCAGTGGTGGCGTAACGTATTCCGTGACACCGAACATGGCAAACCTGACGGGCACGCTGAGCTATACCGGCGGCATCAATGCGGGCAGCTACGCCATCGCGCCGGGCGGGCTGCACTCCAACCAGCAAGGCTACATCATCAGCTATATCAATGGCGCGCTGACCGTGAATCCTAAAGCGGTCAATCTAACCGGCAGCCGCGTTTACGACGGCACGGCGAATGTGGCGGCAGGCGCATTGACGCTGAGCGGACTGGTCGGGACCGAGACAGTCTCGCTCACGGGCACCGGTACCCTGGCGGACAAGAATGTCGGCACAGCCAAGGCCGTGACCTTGGGCACATTGGCCTTGGGTGACGGCACAGGCTTGGCATCGAATTACACCTTTACCGGCGGCACGAAAAGTCTGGATGTCACCGCCAAGGCCCTGACCGTCAGCGCCACCGGTAGCAACAAGGTCTATGACGGCACCACCACCGGCACCGTGATTCTGACGGACAACCGCGTGGCGGGCGACGCGCTGACCCTCAGCAACACGAGCGCCCACTTCAGCGACAAGAACGCCGCCGCCGGCAAGACCGTGAACGTCAGCGGCATCAACGTCACCGGTACCGATGCAGGCAACTACACGTTTAATACCGGCGCGAGCGCCACGGCGGACATCACCGCCAGGGGCCTGGCCGTGACCGCCGCAGGCGCGAACAAGGTCTATGACGGCACCACCACGGCCGCTGTCACCCTGGGCGACAACCGCGTGGCGGGCGACGCGCTGACCTTGAGCAACGCCGCGGCCAATTTCACCGACAAGAACGCCGCCGCCGGCAAGACCGTGAACGTCAGCGGCATCAACGTCACCGGTACCGATGCGGGCAACTACACGTTTAATACCGGCGCGAGCGCCACGGCGGACATCACCGCCAGGGGCCTGGCCGTGACC
>JAURXZ010000044.1 GCA_030654175.1 Bacteroidia bacterium | reverse complement strand
AACTGGCTGACCAGCGCCGCACCCACACCGATCAAGATGGCGCGCAGCACAATCACCCCCATGATTCCCCAGAACAGCACGCGGTGCTGGTACTGCCGCGGAATCGCCAGGTAACTGAAGATCAGCGCGATCACAAAGACGTTGTCCATGGAGAGCGATTTCTCGATCAGGAAACCAGTGAAATACTCGATGCCGCTCTGGGCGCCCAGGAACCACCAGACCCAGGCGCCGAACAGCAAGGCCATGCTGATGTAACCGGCAGAGAGGAACAGGCTTTCGCGCACGCCGATTTCGTGGTCGTCCTTGTGAAGGACGCCCAGGTCCAGCGCCAGCAATGTGACCACGATGCCGGCAAAAAGCAACCAGACCCAGGCCGCCTGGCCCAGCACCGGCAGATGCATGAATTGAATCAGCGTTTCCAAAAATTAGTGCTCCAGAGGTTTAAGCAGATGGTTGGTGGTCCCCGCGGCCCGCCCCGCAAAGACGGGCGAGCCCAGGCGTCAGCGTACGATCAGCACGGGCAACCTGGCCAGGTGCACGACTTGGTAGGCCACCGAGCCCAGCAGGAGGGATTCGGTGGCGGTCAGCCCGCGAGAGCCGATGGCGATGCCGCGACTGCCCAGCGCATCGGCCAGACGTGCGATCTCCGGCGCACCCTCTCCCATGACGACATGCAGGCGCCAGCGGATGGCAGCCGCGTCGAGCAACTGGCGTGCCTGCGCCGTGGCTGCCCATCCGCGCCGCGGCAGCTCGGTCTCCGCAGCCTCTTTGTTCAGCCCGGGCTGGACATGCACCAGATCAACCCCGGCGCCTTTCTCCAGTGTCGCCAGCCCCGCGACCATCGCGACGGCGCGCAACGAGCACGCCGAACCATCGACCGCCACCAGCCAGCGCGCGTTGCCGGTGTCGTCAGTGGTGCCAGCGCCGTGCCACGTCGCGGCGACGAGCCGGCCCATGTCATCGCGGCGCTCAAGGCCTGGTGCGGGAACGGCGTCTTGAATCGCAGCATCAGTCATGACTCACTCCTGGAAGGTTGGCGGGCCGACAGCTTCAAGCTGAGGACAACGGAAATCAGGATGATCGAACCCACGATCAAAAGCGACCACTGCACCGGCATATGGAACCAGGGCATCGCCAGCATCTTGCCTCCGATAAAGACCAGCACCAACGCCAGGCCGTACTTGAGCAGATGAAAGCGTTCGGCCATGTCGGCCAGCAGAAAGTACAGTGCTCGCAGCCCCATGATCGCGAAGATGTTGGACGTGAACACGATAAACGGATCGGTGGTCACCGCGAAGATGGCCGGGATGCTGTCCAC
>JAURXZ010000039.1 GCA_030654175.1 Bacteroidia bacterium | reverse complement strand
CGACTGTTGCCCTTAGTCTCACCCAATTCTTTGGCTATCGCTTTAGTGAAAACCCGCGCATTGGGTAAATGTTTAAATTGCTGATAATAATGCCGAATAAACCAAATGATTTCCCAGTGTTCAGCATTAAGCTCGATATTGTTTAATGCGGCCAGTCGCTGGGCAACAGCTTCATTCCATTCTGCCGAATTGACCAAAAAACCCTGATCTGTTGTTTCCAGGCACAAGTTCTGATCTGTCACGTCAGGCTGTCCTGCCTGACGCCCTCCGGGTAAATGCAAATCTGTTCCAGACAGGTTTGTCACGCCCATGACTGAATAACCGGGTGATTAATTGTCAATTCAACCAGTCCTGCATAATCGATCACCTCGAATCCTTTAACCAGGTCATCGGGGGCAATTCCGCGCACGGCAATATCATTTGACAGCACACAAAGGCGATTGCTGTCTAGCTGCTGCGTTAATCTAATGCTCATGCCGCTATTTTGCAGTATCCACAGAACCGCGTTTTCAAGAAATACCACCACATCGCCGGAATCAATACGCTCCAAAATGGCGGTTTCAATCGGCGACTGAAAAATAAGATGCAACACCTTAATTACTATCAGTTAATTTAAGACCGATAATTCCAGTAATTACCAGCATGATTGACAGCAAGCGATACCAGTCGGCGGATTCTTTAAATAAAATAATGCCTAACACCGCTACGCCGACCGCGCCCATGCCCGTCCAGACGGCATACGCGGTACCTAGCGGCAGGGTTTTAATGGCGAGCACCAACAAATAAAAACTAACGCCACCGGACAGCATCGTCATGATACTGGGCCACAGTTTGGTAAAGCCTTGATTATATTTAAGACTTAAAGCGAATACTATTTCTGCAAGTCCCGCAGAAAATAAAAGAAACCACGCCACGAACACCCCTTTTCTTTGTGCTTGGATACCGGATATTCTACAATACATTAAATTTTTACAGCATTTAAAAACATCTTAGTTGCCATCAATGAAAGACGAAGCATCTTTTTCAATCCAAAATCCAAAACAAATAATCAATCATTTATCATTGTTAGTTAAAAAAAAATGCCTGCTTGGCGCCCGTTTCGGGGCAAATAACGAGTCGTATATCACCACACTGCTCGGTATCGATGAAGCAAATAATAGGGTGGTTTTAGATTACGGGCCCAAGGAAGAGTTAAATCAAGGCATACTCAGGGCCGACAAGGTCACATTCGACACTGAATATGAGGGCATTAAAGTTTCTTTCACCGGAACAGAACTGAAAAAAATCAGCCATAACGGGGAGCCGGCATTCAGCATGCCTATTCCTGAATCGCTTTATTGGATGCAACGTAGAGAATATTACAGGGTCAAACTGCCGCTTTCAAAACCCAGTTATTGTCAATTGATAGTTGACGATAGGAAACCGGTCAATCTTAAAATATACGATATCAGCCTTACCGGTTTTGCACTGCTTAATGTGTCCAAAGAGGTTTCTGATCTGCTGATTCCGGGGAAATCATTTGAGCAATGTAACCTGATGCTTTTAGAGGCAGGTGAGAGCCTGATTTCCTTTGAAATTTGTAATAAGTACGTCATTAATCCTGACAAATTACAAAAAATCCAGAAAATAGGCTGCAAGTTCATCAAGATAACACGTCCGGTTGAAGAGGTTATTCAGCGCTATATGCAGCAGATTCAACGAGCGGACTTGAAAAAAGAGTGATATATTATTTAACAATAAAACCGACTCCATGCCATCGTTGGTTTTAAGTAATATCCTTGCCACTTATTAGTGTAGTGGCTACATTAAACCGGATATACACTCTTAATGATTGCTACGCAATCCGTCTGGTATCTTGATTATAAGCTTGCTGAGCAATGTATATCCGCGTACGGGCAATCGCTTATATTTAAAAATATCATAGAATCAATTGGTTGAATAGTGAGAGTGTTTCTGGATGGTATGGCAGTATATTAATTCTTGGGTGAGTTAAAAAGTCAAACACGATCGCGGGTGTGTAAAAATTTCCGTGTAAACCGCCGTTAAAAAATCTCTGGAAATCGATCCTCGTAGAGAATCATAAACTGATTCAGAGCGGGCTTCCAGTCACGGATCGGCATCGACCATTTCTTGGTGGCCTGTTCGATAGCTAAATAATCACTTTCATGGCCGATTGATCAGTAGGTAGCAACTTGCGACGCTCGGCGGCTTTACGAATCACGCTATTCAACGATTCAATGGCATTGGTGGTGTAGATGACTTTTCGACTTTCATCCAGATAGTCGAAGAATGCGGTTAGGTTCACCCAATGTCTGCGGCAGGATGGAGTACCGCTCCGCCAATTTTTTAAACTCATTTCTACCCGCCGTGATTTTTCACCAATAAACGATTAATCTGTTCAAGATCATTTTGAGTAAGATTGCTGGATGCTTGCTTTAACTTAATACTGTTAATCAAATAATCATAACGACTGCGATAAAAACCGCGCTTTGACCGGTATACGTCTCTTTGTTTAGCCAACACCTCAACCATAGTTCTGATTCCTATCTCAAAACTGACTTTATTCGCTTCCAAAGCGCTCTCTGCGGATGCCACTGCGGTTTTTAGGGCTTCTACACGACTAATACTGGATATTACTCCGTTATAAGCATCTTTGACTTGACGCTTCACTGCACGTTTTGTTGCAATTAAATTCTCTTTAGCGGCTTCGTATTCGTAACTTGCCTGGTGGGTTCGCGAGTTTACAGCACCTCCTTCAAATAGAGGGACATTCAATTGCACACCAATACTTTGTGTGTCACCCCGAAAACCAGAGGTGCTATTAACATCAGACGTGCTATAAGATCCAACCATATCTAATTGGGGTAAATGCCCAGCGCGTTGCGCATCTATCGATTTACGCGAAAATTCCACCTTATTAAATGCTGAAATGATACTAAAATTATTTATTTCAGCGGAATCGCTCCAGAATGCAATGTTGATGGGTTCAGGTTTAAGCAAGGGGAGTGTTGCGCCCAGAGAATTTAACTGCACCTCATTTTCGCCTATGATTTCCCTTAATACCTCTCTTTTATTTTCGAGGTCATGAACGGCGTCTATCTCATTCGCTATGGCCTCGTCGAAACCGGCCTGTGCATCATAAACATCGGTAATTGCATTAAAGCCAACTTCAAATCGTTGTTTCGCTTGTTCAAGTTGCTGGGAAATAGCTTGTTTTTCTGCCAAGATAAGTTCCACAGTATCCTGAGCAGATAAAACATTGAAATAGGCTTCGGTCGTTTTGACCATCAGTTTTTGCAAAACCGTCTGATAATCAGCTTCAGCCTGAGCAATTTGATTGTCAGATTGGCTTAACCGAATCCAGTAATCCTTGTGAAACAAGGGTTGGGTTAGTTTAATGTTAAAAGAGTTGCTCCAATATTCCTGATCAGGACCCCGATAATCACGCCCTGCTTTTTTATTTTTTAACCAATCTCGACTGCTGAGAACAGTCGCTGAAATATTTGGCAGGAGTCGTGCAATACTTTGGGGTTTGGATTCGCCGCTTGCTAATTGATTAGCCTGAGCCTGCTTTAAAATGGGATCATTTTGCAATGCGAGCTCATAAATTTCAGATAAATCCTGAGCTTTTAAAGGTGAAATGCCTGTTAAAACGATAAAGATAATGCCAAATAGTTTATTAATTCCTGATTTTATGAACATAATTTGATGAATATCTTATATAGTTAATTGTTCATTATTAATTGTGATTGATAACCATAGAATTATTCTCTCCGGGAGTTATAAGAGAGCATAAAATAGTAGTGCCCTTAAATTAAGGTTGTGAAACCTGGCAATCCTGAATGCCTGATAGCCCTCTATCAGCTGGAATATCTACCTAAAAGTGAACTATAGTCCATGTGACTACTTGTTTCAGGACTCCAGTAATAATTTTGTTACCTCCGAAGCAGGTAAGGGTTTGCTAAACAAATACCCCTGAATAACATCGCAAGACATCGTTTGTAAAAGATCATATTGTTCCTGCGTTTCTACACCTTCAGCCACCACTAATAAATCCATGCCGTGCGCCATAGAGATAACTGTCTTGACAATATTTTTATCATAATCATCCGTAACAATGTCGATTATAAAGGAACGGTCAATTTTTAAAGTATCTACGGGTAAATTCTTTAAATAACTAAGTGATGAGTAACCAGTACCAAAATCGTCAATAGTTATGGCGATTCCGCGGCAATGTAACCTATTTAATATATCAAGAGCAGCATTAAGATCGTACATTAAACTGGTTTCAGTTACTTCTAACTCTATATGCCTGGGTGGTAATTCAAACTCATCCAACATGGCAAGAATTTGCTTAGCAAGATATTTATGTCGAAGTTGATCTGGCGCCAAATTGATCGCCACTTTCACATCCTCAATTCCAAGACTTAGCCACTCCTTTGCTTGAGCGCATGCGGTTTTTAGCACCCAGCTACCAATTTCTTCAATGAAACCTCGTTTTTCAGCAAATTCAATAAAGTGATAAGGGGATAATATCCCTTGCTCTGGATGATTCCAGCGAATTAATGCTTCAACGCCTTTAATTTTTCCTGATGCTATATCAACTTTGGGTTGATAAAAAAGCATCCACTCTTCATTTTTTATGGCGCGTCTTATTTCGATTTCAAGCTGCATTTGCTGCTTCGAGAACGTTTGCATTTGAGCATCATAATATTGAAAATTATTCTTGCCAGGCATTTGTTTTGCATGTTGTTTGGCGGCTAAAGATTGCCGTATGAGTTCTTCAGGACCATCCGCGTCAACGGGGAAAAGGCTAACCCCCAAGTTACAAGTGATGTAAATTTTCTGACTATTTACCTCAAAAGGCAGTGAGAATATGTCTAAAATACGTTCAATTATCCAAGTGGCGGAATCTTTGGACTTTAAATCGGTTAATAAAACACCAAATTCATCGGCACCAAACCGAGAAATCGTCACTTCATTGAACGTATGGCTCAGTAAGGTTAAGCCATCAGTTTTCCTTAATACGCCAATTAAACGATCCGCTAATTCTTTTAATAAAATATCTCCACTAGCACGCCCGATGGAACTATTTATTTCATTAAATAAAGAAACATCAATTGTGACCACGCCGGCAAGATAATCATATCGATGTCCTCTAATGATGGCTTGAGCTATTCGATCATAAAAAAGTGCCTGATTAGGCAGATTGGTCAAACTATCATAATTTTGTGAATACTGTAGTTCTTGAGAAAACTTAGAGGCAAGGCTCTCAAGCTCTTTGATTTGTATTTGCAAACGGTTTATTTCAGCAGTAGATGATGTTGTTTGCTCCTTATCATCAGATGGGGTAGTCGAGTGAGCCGTTACTAAGGGTTGTAATCCTGCAGTCGATTCAGAAGTCTTCACTTCGGATTCAGGCAACTTTTCCTGGCGGGGATTCCAGCGGATAACCCGGTTTCTTCCGGATTCCTTAGCCACATAAAGCGCTTTATCGGCTTGATCATTCAATTCAGCAGGATTTGCTGCATGATCAAAAATTGATGCAACGCCTAGGCTAGCCGTTACATTCGGCCCGGCCTCTTCATAAATTCTGATTGAATCATTCATAATGCCTAGCCTAATACGTTCAGCAACAGAAATGGCGTCATCAGCAGAAAGACCCGGTAGAACCACACAAAACTCTTCGCCCCCATAACGGCCCACCAAATCATTTTTTCGGGAGTTAGAATGTAGAATATCGGCTAGAAGTTGAATAATGTCGTCACCTCTTGAGTGACCATAATTATCATTTACTAACTTAAAATGATCGATATCAGCCATAAGACAGGATAACTCGGATCCCTCTTTCTTGGCTTTGGCAAACTCTATGCCAAAGGCTTCATAAAATGCACGACGGTTTAAGCATCCTGTAAGAGGATCTCTTGTTGACAGAAAATGTAATTCTTTATTTTGTTGTGTAACTTCGACTTGAGTTATCTCAAGTTGAGAAACCAAAGATGATAATTCGATGTTTTTTTGTTCGAGCACAGTAACATCGTTAAAGGTTATTAATACACCTTGGGTTATATTGTGATCTCCAGAAATAGGTGCACAATTAACCACGAACTTTTTCACTGCACCTGAAGATACTGGCAAGTCCAGTTTATAGCCCATATTGGTTTTGCCACTTTGCAGTGCGCTGGTCCAGGGTAGTATTTCTTTAACCGTATCCTTAGGCTTGTCTTTCCAGTTTAATTCAGATGCTTTAATTCCTAGCAAGGAGCTAGGCGTGCGACCTAGTTTTTCCGCAAATGCTTTGTTGGCCAAAACAATCTGTTCTTTTTCATCAAGGATCAATACACCTTCCGCTAATGTATCAAATGCAGCATTAACTCTTTCCGGAACCACTGCTGAGGGATCTAACTGTCTTAAGGTTCGTAAAATAAAAAGCAAATAAGCAAAAAAACCGAATATTAAAATAAACAGCACCAATTTGTAGATAGATGAATCAATATTGTCTGGAAAGCTATCAGGGCGTAGCGGTGCAAATTTTAATTCAACCGTTCGCCAGATCTTGCCTTCTTTAAAGATAGGAACCAATATATTGTTAGCTGTTGATTTTTGACTCTTGTAATCCCCCCATTGCTCAGTATGATTACCCACATGAAAAACCAGATCGCCGTCATTATTTCGTATTCCAGCTGTCAAAATAGTATTATCTCTGTTAACAATGACTTCCAGAAAATGATAAAACTGACTTTCAGCGTTAACGGCTAAAATTGAAAATTGTATCGCCAATGATTCACTGATTATTTTTCTGGCTCTCAATTCTGCTTGACGCTCATTGGGTGTAAAACCAATCAAATCTCCAATAAGTAATAGACTGATAGTCAATAATACCAGAGCAAAACTTATGCGCATGGCAGGCAAAATATGGGAAACTTTTTTAGTTAATTTATTCACCAATTAAACCACCTTGACGTTAAGCAGGCTAAATTATTCATACTTATACGAGCCATTTCGCTCAAGGGATAAACTCTACAATTAAACATCAGCCATTATCGGCGTGTTGACTGGGAAAACAACCGTTCAACTTTATCTTTAAGAATCTCATCGTCTAAATGCTCTTGATTTTCAGACTTGGCAGATGCCGCTGAGTTCTTAGAGGCAATAAAAATCGGTAGTGGGTCAAATCGCTTTAATAGCGGTACTGATGAAAGCAAACTCGCTAGTAATGATCCACTGCGCAACGCCCAGCGAACAAAACCGGCTGTTAAAGTCACTGTAGATATTACAACCACATTAATTTCCAAAGAGTTGCGGTGTAACTCGCTATCATCAATTTGATGTCTCATGGTCTCTATGTGTTGCCATAATGCCTGCTCTTCACTTTGAGTAGAAGCACGATTTATGTCGACAGTATAGTCAGCCTTAGAACTTGCCAACAAATCTCTAAAATTATTTGCCAACCCGTTTCCCCTGGGCTGCCCTACCATTGATTGTGGCTCTTCGCTGTTCCTAGCGGAAGTGACTATTTGTTGATCAGCATCAATAATCACAACATCCTTTGAAGGAGTAATAACGGCAGCAGATAAAATGATTTTATTACTCAGTGATGCCCCCTTATCAAAAATATTTTTATTGCTGGACCTAGTAATATCAACATAATTAACATTGTGGCTATCTATACTAGCCGTATTATTGAAAGAGCCATGTGGAATATCAAAAGGCATGGAGGTAACCACAGTATTAATGTTGCCGATGATTGCAGGCAGGCCGGTCATCGCCTTGCTGCCGGTGACAGCCGCTGCCACGCCGTTGCTGACACTGGTATTAATGATGAAGTTGCTGTTGTAATTCAGGGTCGGCGTAAAAATTAAGCCTGCGAGCAAGGTGTTGACATCGGCGATGGCGCCGCTGGCCGTCCAGACTCCAGCGACGAACGTCGAAGTGACCGTGCTCGAAGTGCCGGTGTTCAAGCTGCCCGCTGTAACATCCGACAAGGTCAAGGTGGCGGTGACGATGGGGCTGTTCACGTCGGTTACCACGATGTTGGTCAGATTGAGCGCGGTGTTTGCGGTGTAAGTTTCGGCGGCACTCAAGTTGGTCTCGGTAGGGGGGATATTGAGGTCGGCGACGCTGATCGTGAAGGTCTCGCTGTCGAGCAGGTTGCCGGTGCCGGAATCGGTGACGGTGATCGTGACCGACGGCGTTAAGCCGCCCTGGGCTTCGCCGGGGGTCCAGCTGAACGCCCCGGTGTTGGCATCGATGCTCATGCCCAAGGTGACGGATGCCGCATCCAGGCTGAAACTCAGGGTGTCGGCGGGCAGGTCGGCGTCCGTGGCGCTGGCGGTAAAGCTCAAGGTGGCCAGTTCATTAACACTTCGATTGCCGATGGCGGCCAGCACCGGCGCGGCATTGAGGTCGGCGACGCTGATCGTGAAAGTCTCGCTGTCGAGCAGGTTGCCGGTGCCGGAATCGGTGACGGTGATCGTGACCGACGGCGTTAAGCCGCCCTGGGCTTCGCCGGGGGTCCAGCTGAACAGACCGGTGTTGGCATCGATGCTCATGCCCAAGATGATGGACGCCGCATCCAGGCTGAAACTCAGGGTGTCGGCGGGCAGGTCGGCATCCGTGGCGCTGGCGGTAAAGCTCAAGGTGGCCAACTCGTTAACGCTTTGATTGCCGATGGCGGCCAGCACCGGCGCATCGTTGACGGCAGTTAGGGTGATCGTCGTTGAAGCAGCCGTACTGTTGCCACCATAAGGGTCGGTCGCCACCACATCGATGACTCGGCTAGTTGTGCTGGGTGCATTCGAGGTGTTGTTGTAGGTGACTGTACGTAATACCGTCTGATAGTTCGCTGCTGTGTCTGAGCCTGATAGTGTTAATACCCCGGAGTTATAGGAGGCCGTTATAGATGTCCCTGTAGTCGTTGCAACCAGCGATTCAGCAGAACCATCCAGCAGATTACTAATAGTAACTGTCATACCCGAAAGATTCGGGCTGATGGAGTTGGAACCCGCCGCCACAGTGGCATCGGTGTCGGCGACATTGATCGCCGAACCGCCTTCGGTGAACGAAGTTGTGTAATTGTTGCCGGTAGCGCCTGAACTATTATTAGCGTCCAGATCCATAGACGGGGGCGTGGGCGCAGTATAAATAACTGATAGCTGCGGTCGATAAGTTGTTGTTACTTCCTCAGACGAATAGAATTGCACTGAGGTCAATCCAGCAGTTAGCAGCCAGCCATTATTGTTCGCAGGATTGTTAATCCAGGATTGTACTGTCGATGCCACAGACGCACTGGTAAATGTTGCCGTACCACCTAACCCGATCAAAGCGCCCCAGCTAGCATCGGCGGTACTCAAAGCTTCAATATCGTTAGTAGACACACCGCCGCCTAAAGTGTTCCATGTCGATGTGTTCTCTACCCAAGGGCTCAGCATCTTATACATATTCACGGTCGGCACCAGCCCTAAATTGATCGACGAAGTAAAGGTAACCGAAGCGCTTGTTACAATCGACCCGACTGGAATACTGCTGAGATCAAAGTTTACCAGTGATTGCTGCGTACCCAGAAAATTGTACATTTGTAACACGCTGGACAACCCAAAATTCGTGCCGGACGATGAAGAATCGAGATAAGTATCCGTCGTTCCGGAATAACCGCTCACACCTTGTTGAAAGGTCGTAGTCGCCAAAATACCCTGCCAGGTAGTTTGTGCAACTGCACTCGGGGCTACCGCAGTCTCTATACTGCCGGCGCTGAATTCCAGAGTCCAATCACCGTCTAATGCCGAGTTGCCGGTAGCGTCATCGGATGCAGCTACATCGGTATTGGTTAAGCTAGATAAATAGTCAATGAAACTTTGGCCAAATTGTGTTTCGGCAACATCACACCCGTAGATCAGGATGTCACCCTTTTCAGTAAATGAGTTACCCCATGCACTGATAGCTTCCTGGTTGTGGATCAGACTTTCGAAGTTAATCGGGCTGTTACCAATATCGACACTGCCATCGCTGCCGTGGGATATTAAATGGACGGCATCAAGATTGTGGTATTGGCTTAATGCCTGAGTGATTTGCTGTATGCCATCACTGTTATTGTCCAGCAGGATGACTTGTATATTTCGTTCTGCATCACTTTGGTTGTAAATATCATTGAGCAGTTCTTGATAGTTTTTGACATCCGTGTCGACAAAGACCAGTTCCTGGCGAACGCCGTCCTGGACTTGATTGCTTGCAATGACAGTGTTGTTTGATTGTACGGTCGGGGGATTGTTTGATTGCGCAGTCGAGTTAGTGGTTGAATTTATATCTATGTAAGTCGCAGGCTGCGGCTGTGGGGGTAGTTCTTGTACTATCACCCCTTCAATGCCGTCGGAAAAAAGTTGTCGCGCTTCTAATTCTTCCAAAATTAGTTTATGGCTAAATTCACGCGCAATTTTGTTATTCATGATTTTACCTGGCTATCGGCTTATTATTATTCCTGCCTTGCATCTTTCTTATATGTTACACATTGACGACGGACTGGAACTCCGCGTTGTGTGAGTCATGCCGGCATCAAAGCACCCATATTGAAGATGATTTTTTATGGCGCTCTTGCTGCGCCTACTATCGGCAGTACATCCTACCATTGTTTGAGTTATTAAAATGTCATTCCTTAATAAGATTTCCTCAGTTTATAAATCACGAGGTTTTAATAACGATGGCTCAGTAGTAGTGATTTTTTTTATGTTAGCTGTTGGAAGCTCTGAAGGAAAATTAAATCTAGCGATACAATTAACCCCTCCGATCAGCTTATCGTTGGGATTAGGCAGCGCCAAGCGTACGGTAAAGCTGCCGCTGGCCGGATCAATCAATTTATCCACTATCGTCACGGTTGCCTGATAGGTTTGATTAGCCGGTTTTTCAGGATGAATTTCGGCTGACATGCCTTTGGTTATTTGGCCAAACAATGCGGCCGGGGCCACCAGTTCAACACGCAGTGGATCGATTTGGGCTAACTTCATAATGGGTCGGTTTTTTACTGTTTCTCCGGGCATGGCATAGCGCTCAATCACTATGCCGGTAATGGGGCTTTTGATGAATTTTTGTTCTAATTGAGCAGTAACCAGTTTAAGTTTGAGTTCAGCTGTTTTTTTATCGCTGATGGCTTTACTTAATGCGAGTCTTGTTAAGTCTGCTTCGGTATTTGCTTTGTCATCATCAGCCAATGACCCCACCTGTTTCTTATACAATTGATTGAAACGATCTTTGTTTCGTTTTGAAAATTCCGATTCAACCTTTTTGCCTTCTATGATGTCGATGACTGATGCTTCCTGTCTGGACAGATTTACTTGTGCAGTTTCTACAGAAGCTTCCAGTTTTGCCAAAACCTGGCCTTTCTGGACAAGATCGCTGGTTTCCACTAATACGCTCTCTAGCACACCATCAACGGGACTGCTTAGTTCTACATACATTTCAGGTTTTACCATGCAGTCTAACTCTGTTGTTTCAGCCGCTTGGAGTGTGGCCATATAGCCGCTACATAGTATGCAAATCGTCTTTATAAGCTTATGGTTCATCGAGAATATTGGGTTTGATTGTCTGTTTTCTTGCGTTGATTATAATTGATTTTGTATTAATGATGTTGTGCTGAGATAGCTATCCAGGTGGTGGGTTATACCTGTTGTTTTGCACAGAGCATAGTGACGTCCTGCATACAAGGGCGTACTGTGCATGCTTTAGCTCTCAAGACGCGCACAGCACATTCTACGAATGTCCTTATGTCGGAAAGCAGCAACGTTTTTAAATCATTCAAAACGTCCTGAAAAGGCTAATATTCGATCCTGCTGTTTATCTTGTTTCATTAATTGATCGCGTAGTTGGACTTGTTGGTTTTCAATCTTTTTTTGCGGCCATCTCAATATTATTCTTGCCAGTATTTCAGGCAACGTTTGCTCATTTCCAGTAAACCAGGCAAAAATTTTAAGCATGGATTCCGGATAAGCCAGCGCTATTCTTTCATCTTGCAGTGAGATAAAAGTTTCCGCACTTCCTGGATCACCTTGCCTGGCGCAGCGGCCATACAATTGACGATCTATGCGCAGGGCGTCATTTCGCGACATCGCAATGACATGCAGTCCGCCGAGTTCTATAACGTGTGTGCCCAGTTCTATATCGGTTCCACGTCCCGCCATATTGGTTGCAACCGTTATGTTTCTTATTTGTCCGGCCTGGGCTATGATTTCGGCTTCATGCTTATTTTGTTTGGCGTTAAGCACTTGATGAATCAGTTGATGCTCTATTAACTTTTCACTGATTTGTTCAGATTCCGTTACCGAACTGGTTCCGATTAAAATGGGACGCCCAAGCTGGTTGAGCTCTTCGATGCGCGTTATTAAGGCTGTCCATTTGGCATCGGCTGTTAGATAAAGTCGCTCCGGTAACATCTTTCTTTGACAGGGTTTATGGGTTGGAATGTCAACGACTTGTAAGCCATATACGGAATGAAGCTCTGCTGCGACTTCCTTTGCTGTACCTGAGGTTCCTGCCAGTTTTAAGTAGCGACTGAAGAAACGCTGATAACTGATACGGGCCAGCGGTTCCCTTTGACAGGTGATGATGCAGCCTTCTTTCGCTTCAATCATCTGGTGTAGTCCCTGTTCCCAAGATCGATCTTCCATAACCCGTCCGGTAAGTTGATCTATGATCTGAATTTTATCATCGCGAACCATGTAATGTTTGTTGACGGTAAACAGGTATTGGGCAGTCAGGGCCTGGGTTACTAAGGCGTTTCGCCTCCTTTTGCTTTGCCATAAGTTAGCCATAGCCTGAGTCGCTTCAAACAGATGATTTTCTCCCGCTTCAGTTAAGGTTAGGGTGCGCTGATCAAAATTTGCCGTGAAATGTTCATTAATGATGAGTGTTGAAGCTAAATGTAGGGCATCGACATAGGTCTCTTCACTTTCCTCGGCCGGCAGGTTTTTTGAAATAATTAACGGAGTACCCGCTTCATCTATCAGGATGCTGTCCGCTTCATCAATAATTGCAAAACATAAGCCGCGTAAGAACAGGTGTGCTGGGTGTTGTTGTTCTTTTTGTATCTGTTTAAATTGAAATCGAAAAGGTTTCGTATCCTCGGCCATTTCAATTCTATCCCGGAGATAATCGAACGCTATCTGTTTATTGGTGGTGTGAACAATGTCACCTGCGTAGATTTTGCAACGCTGATCTGTTTCCATGCCATCAATAACCGAACCGGCAACCAACCCCAAACGTTGGTAGAGCGGCTGCATAAGCTCTGCATCACGCGCGGCCAGATAATCATTGGCCGTTATGACATGCACAGGTATTCCTGCCAGGGCAGCGGTGCAGGCGGGCAGTGTTGCTGCTAAGGTTTTGCCTTCGCCGGTTTGCATTTGCGCGATCATGCCGTTAATCATCACCCAGCCGCCTAACAACTGCGGATCAAAATGGCGCTTGCCCAGGGTGCGACCGGCTACTTCCCTGATGGTTGCAAAAGCGTGGATAATCAGTTGTTCCTGTAAACCTGATCGCTGTAGTTTTTCCCGGATAGTGGCAATCTGGCTGGTTAAATCAGGCTCGGATAAGTGTTTTAAGTCGCGCTCATAATAATTGACCCGGCTAACGATGTAGTTTTGATTATATTTTTGCCGGTTAAACAGGAATTTTGTGTTGGAGAACCAACGAGCGATCAATTTTTCAAAGTCGGTGTTTTGGGTTTCTTTTTTCTGCGGATATCTGCCGAGTAACACGCCGGGGCGAGATTTATTCTCCGGTCTGGCAGACTTAAGAAAATAGCGCCCTCCAGCCGTATAAGAAGCGATGTCAACTGCGTTGAGTCTGGTATCAGACATTGAACTGCCTCAAAAATAACTGCCGTAGACTTCTATACCACTGCTTGGCCAGCGTTTTTCCGCCATGATCAAAGCGCACATAAGTTCGAGTACCGATGAGTATGTTCGGATCCAACGGCGAGAACTCAACATCAACCAGAAAAAATTTTTCCAGGGTTACCAAGTCCTCTGTTCGAGCCGGGTCCAGAATCATTTTGCCTCCGGCTGACGTTGCAAGCGCTGCACTGGGAAGACGATTTGTGGCCTCTGGGGTTACTCTGATGATTTTCGCAGTTATAACCTGCTCCAGGTGATTAGCTAATCTTATTTGCACGCGATCCGTACCTGCTTGCAGTTTACCCATATCTCCCTGAGTGACCAAGGTGCGCACGATAGGCAATGAATTATTAATCACATAGCCAATTAAATCACCCTGTTTGAGAAATTGGCCGGGTAAATCATCAGCATTCGGTATTAACAATTGACCTTGTGTTGCACTTTTAACCTGCATGGACTCTACATTTTTTTGCGCGTGCGCTAATTCTGCTAGGGCTGCCGGTATCTGTTCTTTGACTATTTGAGCTTTTACCAGATCTTTAAATTTTTCTGAGCGGTAGTTGGCTTCCAATTCCTTTAACTTTGCTTGCTGAATTTCTACCTGGGTTTGTAAAAAAGGGTCTTCCAATTGAAGGATGCTAGTGCTACTTTGCACCAGACTATTATCGCTGGTTAATAATGGCCCGGAAAAACCATCGCTCTCCACTCTTAACTGGGCATTATCAGGCGACCACACGATGCCTTCTGCAAGGGTATAGGAAGGAAAAGGCGCCATAAAGATCGTCATCATCAAGATACCCAGAAGCGCACTACAACTGCTGATGACCCGGTAGCGTTTTTTCTGAAGTCTGGGGCTGGCAACAATAAAACGCACCATGTTGAATAGCGGCACTAGGATTTGGGCAATCACTAACCATAAAGCCAGAACAATACCTATGGCAAAAAACTTATCCGTTACGTAAACAATAATGAACCACAATAAGGTCATTCGATAAGAAACTGACATTATGCTGTATAAAATAAACCAGACCGACTCCCATGGCGTGTAAGCCGGTGATGCAAGCTGCTTCACGCCAAAGAGATAGCGTTGGCTCAGATAGCCCCAGTATTTTGCTGAGCGTTGAAAAAGATTGGGGATATCAATCGCGTCGGCGAGGACATAATAACCGTCATATTTTAGTAACGGGTTACCGTTAAAAAATAACGACGAAACGCCGCCGATCAGCATGATGTTAAACGCAATATCCCGCACGATTCCGGGCTCGATTATCAGCCAGATAAACAAAGCCAATGCGGCGAGAAACAGTTCAACGATAATGCCGGCGGCTCCGACCAGTATGCGTTTATATTTGTTCCTGAAATGGGTTACGGTAGAGACATTGATGTAGGGTATAGGAATGAACATCATAAAAATGACACCCATCTCATGCACTTCCCCTCCTTCTAACTTTGCGGTAAAGGCGTGGCCCAATTCATGTAATATTTTAATGATCGGATAAAGTAAAAACAGGAGGGTCAGGTTATAGGGCGACAAGGTATTAACCACAATATGGTTGCCCAACTCCTGCCAGTGCATGGCCGCCAATAAGGACGCTACCAATACGACTAACAGCCATACCAGCGCTGTGATCCAGTTGAATAACCCGCTTACTTTAGGCAAATGCCGCTCAAGGAAATCATCCGGATCCCAGAGTGGAAATTTTTGAGAGAGCGGATTGCTGAAGCTTTGTTTGATCTTTAAACTTTTATGCTGTTCTTGCCGTTGAAATAGCTCTTCTATATCCATTGCCACATTTGATTGCAGCAGATCAGCACTATGAAGCTGGCCCAGCAGCTGTATCACTTCGTCCTGGGTCGGTGCAAAATCGCCCAGTTGATCGTTAACCAGTTGCCAAGCTTCATTGATAGTGCGCTCGCCATCCAGGAGCCCGATAACCCTGAAGGCGGCGGCATTGAAGCGATGATGTCGACCGGAAGATTTATCTTCAAGAATAAACCAGATCAGTCCGCGATAATCATGGCGATGTACTTCGATGTGTTTTTGCAACCTCGGCGTTAACGCTTGAACACGGTACCACTGCGGACTCAATAACGATTCACTCATGACGCATTCTCCAAACTGATGTCATTACGGCCACCACGACCAGAGCCCTAATTTTACCCAGTCAATCTGCTCATGTGTCCAAATCCACAATAAGGATTTTCGTCCGGCATTAATTTTCCCAACACCTGCCATGCCCGGTCTTAATAGATCGGAATGATTATGCAAACTGGCTTCCACACGGAAAATATTATTGCCGTCTTCCGCTCTGGATACGGCGGTAATTTTTTCAACGGTCAGAGGGATGTGTCGTTCCGGTAGGCTTGATAATGCCAACGTGCCTGTCTGTCCGGCTTGCACATAGGAAATGAGTCGCTCATTAACGTTGAGTACAATCCGGTAGCCTTCCAACGGAGCCATTTTAAACAGACTGACACCTCGCTCGACCGGTGAACCCAGCGATTGACTGAGATCGCCTTCAATCACCACGCCATCGAACGGAGCAACAATGGAGGTGCGCTGTAATTGCTCATTAATGAGTTGAAGCTGCGCTTTAACTTGTTCAAGTTGCGCACTCAGCACACTGACCTTAACCAGGTCCCTGTCGGACATCGCCTCCCGATATTCTCGGATGGATTGCTGCTGCTGGCTGGCTAATTTAACGGCTTCCAGTTTTAAATCGCTATCGTCCATCGTCGCCATCAGCTCACCCTTTTTGATCGTATCTCCGGCGCGGGCATTAGCCGTTAATATAAAACCCTGCATAGGAGCGGCAACGACTCGTTGTACTTTGCCTTCTAAAACAGCATCCGCATGGATACTAAAGTCGCTTTTGATAACACTTGCTGCACCCAGCAGTAAAATTATCGCCACAGCAGATATTTTCAGACCCAGATGTTTAAGGCCGAATAGCCCGGAAAGCTGTTTTTTTAAGCTGCTGCAGATTTTATCAGGCAAGCCTTTTTCTTCTGTACGCTTCAGTTGCAAAAATGGGCTGAGCAGCGATAGGGTTTGTTCTAACAGCAGGACTGTTTCGGATGCAAACGGATTTTCTTCACTACGTTCCAGCGTTATCGCTGCGAAAATCGAGTCCTGATAAATTAGAGGAAGCGTGCAGATTGAGCCTGCCCCATATTTTCTCGCCAATTCCAGATGAGCTCGATTAATGTAGTTGGGCTGTTTTTCTGTTGGAGGATGAACAATAATCCTGTCCTGGTCAACGGCTTCATCCATTGCATTCGCAAGGGTGCGCATAAGATTAGCCCTGGAATCAAATTTAGCGCTATTGGATAAGGCGACGATTTCTGTATGGTTGCGTTTAATTTCACCTATTGATACGCACTCACACTGAAATTGTTGGGTGAGCGCTGTTATCAGCGCTATTAATGTTTCGTTGTAAGTATGTTGATCAAGACAGGCCACTGCCAGACTCACCACTGTCGAATAAAAATCTTTAGAACTGTCGACCTGTAGTTGCGCAGTTGAAAGTTCCAGCCATTTCTTCCCTTGGTCCAGAATGGCAAGGATTTGCTGTTGATTTTGTTCTGACTGAAGGGTTGTTTTTACGGCGATAACGCCGACTAAATGCGACGCTATAAATATTGGGGATGCAAAGTAATCAAAGGCTTGCTGTTCCGATTCAGGCGCTAATACCTTTGGGTTGATAACAGGGATGCCCTTTTTGAGCGCCAATTGAGCAATCGTTAACAGTTGAAAAGGCTCTTTACTAGCAGGGGGCCATAGGGCCAAGGGTAGTAATGTGTTGCCTCCTGGCTCTATCATCAATAATAAAGCACAGCAACAATCTGTAATTATTTTGCACTGAATATCCAGCCAACTTTGAGCAAAGTTATCCAATTAAAAATCCTCACCATGCAGTCGATCTTGTTTAGCAAGATCTTTTTTATAGGGAGACTCAACAAAAGGCCATAAGGCATGCAAAACTTCCTGAACATTTTTCTGTGCCTCGGTCCTGATAGATTTTAGGTCATTTTCATTGAGTTTAGTGAGTTTCCATGCCAGCGGGGAAACAACCGTTTGTTGTACACGAGCGTCAACATTGCCGATTTCTGTCTGTGTTATAGCATAAGCCAGATGCACGATGGCTGTTTCCAGCGGGTAATGTTGAGCTTTTTCCGGTTCAAAATGATGCTGGGTAATTTCTTGAAAATTTTCTGGCAAATGCCATAAGCGCATGAGTTCGCAGCCCAGTTGGCCGTAGTCAAAACCAAATATTTTCCGCTCAATTCTGAATAATGCTTCGCCTTGCTGCAGCGACTGCATCAATGCTTGTTGTGCTAAATCAGGCCTTTTTGCATACATGACAATATGCCCAATATCATGAAATAGACCGAGAGAAAATAAACGCTGGCTGGCTGGAAGCATGCATTTTTTTGCTATGAGGCGTGACATGATGCCGCAATACACGCTGCTTTCCCAGAATGCGGTTAAGTTAACAATGTCATTAGGAATACCGGCAAAGGCTCGCATAGCCAAACTGCTGATAAGTACATCATGAATTTGCATGACGCCTATAAGGCTAATGGCCTGTTCTATGTTGTGTACTGCTCTTGAATAGCCAAAAAAGGAAGTATTAGCAATTCGAATCAGTCTGGTCGCCAATGCCGGATCCGTGTCAACAACAGCCACATAGTCGTTTATTTTTGAATCAGGCGCGGCAATTAAGCGACGGAAGTTACGATACACTTCGGGCATCGTAACGTGTTCTGCAAGGCTATGGGCAAACTTTTGGGCGGGTCTCATGAAACCATAGTTTTTTGATTTATCGAATGATCAGTTTTTCCAATTCACGGCTCATGAGATCGGCTTCGTTCAAGATCTCATCATTCATTAATTTCGGCGTTGAATCTAAAAGCTGCCATGCTGGAGCATCTATGGTGCCAAGGGGATCATCGTCGCTCTCTTTTGCACACGCATAGTGATGGGCTATATGGACGATTGCTGTCTCAAGTATATGCTCCTTAGCTTTTCCAGGTTCAGGGTGGAATTCCGTGATAAGCTGAAATTTCACCGGTAAGTTCCATGCTTTCATTAGTTGCTGACCTGCTTCGCCATAATGAACATTAAATATTTCCCGTTCAATTTCAAAAAGCGAACGATGGTTTTGCACTGATTCAGTCAGAGCCATCATGGATTGCTTTGGGAATTTGAAAAAAAATAGTAAATGACCTATTTCATGAAGTAGGCCTATTACAAACAAGCTACCCGGGTCTTTAAGCTTTTTATGTTCGGCGATTAGTTTGGATAATACGCCGCAATAGATGCTGCGCCGCCAAAAACAGGACAACTCGATGATTTCATTAGGCATTGAAAGGCTACTCACTGCGGAGATACTCAGCACCAAATCATGGAGCGCCCCAATCCCTAATAAGTTAAGTGATTGATGTATGTTAGCTATTTGTCCGGTAAAACCAAAATAGGCGCTGTTAACTATTTTTAGCACGCTCGCTGTTAAATTGGGATCAGTGCTCACAATGTTGGAAAAATCATCAAGATCGGAATGCTCATCGTCCATTAACTCCCGAATGCGAAGATAAACTTCAGGTAATGAAAACAAACAAGTTACATCGCTTATTGCGTCCTGAATAATAGCTAAAGTTATCTGGTTATGACTCATTCTTGATTGATTTCTTGTTATCTAATGCTGACAGGCATTAAATGTGTCCTTATGAGCGATAGAAGTTACGTATTGATAGTCAGTATATGCTATTTTTGTCCATCCCCTCGAAAAGGTAAAAGTTTTTTCATCGACTAAATATCCCCCTCTTCTTTCAATGCTTGCGCCAGTAATTAGGGGCGTTACATCATGCGGCAAGCGCCTCAATGTCGACTTTTGAGGTTGCCTCAGTAAATTCAATCTTACCGAGCAGGTTAACGTTTCGCCAAGCGACGGGCAAAACACCCATGATGAAGTCGATGGCATTCTGGTCACCGGCAATAAACTGTTATAGCCATCCAACGAATGTTTTGCATAGCCTATATGGTCATCCATTTCGGCATTTAGTGAGGCTTCTACAGTGATCTTTAGTGGTTCTCGACTCAACTTGACCAGACCACTCGGGGATTTCAAGCTTTGTCCCAATTCTTGCATGGCTGAAATCAGTTTTGGGTCTTTAATCAGGCTGCTCATTTTCTTTCCTTACGTGTCCATTGTACGGCTCTGAAAATAAGCGGTTACACGAATTTATTTGCACCCTCACGATCCGCCCTGGGCGGGGTACTTTAGTGCTGTTGATTTGTAATCAATCTGCTACTATGCATACGCTTAAAGAAATTTTCGAGATACTATTAATGAGTACGCCATTTTCCCTGTTTTTACAAAAAATATTAGGCACAGCGATATTTGCAGCTTTGACTATGGGCGTCTCTGCTATTGCCAACGCTCAATCGCCGATCAGCATGGATGGTACGACAGGAGCGGGTACGGGGACTACCCAAAACTTTGATATAACAGGCGCCAATCCAGTCATTACCCTCAATGGAGACGGACCTAATGCCAACGGCACACAAAACGGTTCTAATCTGTTCTTTAGCTTCAGCCAGTTCGGTATAGCGACGGGGGACACTGCACTTTTTCAATGTCCGGGTGGTTGTAGCGGTGTGACTAACGTGATTGGCCGGGTGACGGGTAACAGCCCTTCCAATTTTGACGGCACGCTGACATCCACGATAGGCACCGCTAATTTCTGGTTTTTTAATCCGTATGGTATAAATTTCAATGTCAATGCGGTAGTCAATGTCCCGGTATCCGCAAGCTATTCTATCAGCAATGCTTCTGGAGTGAATTTTAGCAATGGCGCGGTTTTTGGGGTAGGGGATTTTGGTTCGCCAGGTACGGACCCGACCATCTCCACACTAACTTCCGCCACTCCTGCCTCCTTCGGTTTTGGTGCTGTTCATGATGCCCAAGAGAATCTTATCACCAGCCCTTATTTTTTTAAAACGGGTACTAATACGCCCCCAGCCCCACTTCCGGCTGATATAACCCCTGTTGTCACCGTCCCGGATATGACT
>JAURXZ010000035.1 GCA_030654175.1 Bacteroidia bacterium | reverse complement strand
TTCTCCTGAACTTTTTCTTCTTCAACAACTATAGGGGCATCAGCAATAGTCTCTTCTTTTTTTACCTCAGCAGCAGCCGTTTCTTTATTCTCCTGAACCTTTTCTTCTTCAACAACTATAGGAGCATCAGCAATAGTCTCTTCTTTTTTTACCTCAGCAACAACCGTTTCTTTATTCTCCTGAACTGTTTCTTCTTCAACAACTATAGGGGCATCAGCAATAATTTCTTCTTTTTTAACCTCAGCAATAACCGTTTCTTTATTCTCCTCAACCTTTTCTTCTTCAACAACTATAGGTGTATCAGCAGTAGTTTCTTCTTTTTTTACCTCAGCAATAACGGTTTCTTTATTCTCCTCAACCTTTTCTTCTTCAACAACTATAGGTGTATCAGTGGTGGTCTCGTCTTTTTTTAAGGTAGTTAATGTTGAATCTTTATTTTCCTGAGACTGGTCTTCTCCGAAAGCTTCTTTGACCGCATCAAAATTCTCGTCTTTTTTATTAGCGGCCAGAATCGAATCTTTATTTTCTGAAATTTGTTCTTCCTCGTTAATGATCGGGAACGGACTAATAACATCCACGTTAACATTTTCTGAACCTGATTCAATTCGTTTTTCTTCCGCTTTTTGCTCAGCTATCAAATCCACTTTAAGCACTTTAAGTTCAATTCTGCTGTTTATCTGGCGGCCTTCTGCTGTTTCGTTTGTGGCAATTGGATCAGTTGATCCGTAACCTTTGTATTTCAATCTGCTTTTTTCACAACCCTTACCAACCAGGTAGTTCATTACCGCTTTTGCTTTTTGTTCGGAAAGTTTTTTATTGTCTTGAAAGCCAACATTGTCGGTATGTCCCGATATTTCAACATGAAGCGAGTTCATGGCGTTCATCAGCTTAATTATCCGGTCGAGATCGGCAAAGGATTGTTGTTGAGGAATTTCCTGGTTGAAATCAAAAAAAACATTGTTAATAGTTATCTTTTTTCCGACCTCCACTTTCTGTAAGGTGATATCCTTTATATCTTTTGATTCAGAACCACTTGATTTTGGGATAGATACATTAACCGATTGGAACAAATAACCGGGTTTGCTGTACACAATATTGAATTTTGTTTCAAATGGCAGGGAGAAGCGGGAACCGCCAGCGCTGTTCGTTTCAAATTTTCCAATCAATTGTTTGGTAACGATATCAATCAGTTCTATCTGCACTTTTGGGATTGGATTCCCTTCCTCATTGAGTACCCTGCAAAAAATATTAGCATATTTTGGTTCCAGAACAATGTTTAATACAACTTCATTGTAATTGTTTTTTTCAGAAGCTTCAATAAATTCGGTGTAAGTACCATTATTGTCATCTGTAAAATTTATTTGATATTCTCCGTTTGCAGGAAGAGAAACAAGAAACTTTCCGGTAGCTTTATTCGACTTAATTGTGTTGACAATATCACCGCTCAGTTTTTCTTTTACAACAATTTTTGATTCGATCCCAAGTCCGTTTTCACCGATTACAAAACCTTTCACAAGGGTGATATGTTTTGATAAAATACTTTCAGGAAATGTAATACTATAAATGTCCTTATCGCCCACTAGCTTAGGTTTAGAAGAAGCATAATATGCGGTTTTTTCGTTGGCTGCCATCACAAAATAAAGGTCATCTCCGGGGGTGTTAACAGGAGATCCCAGATTTATTGCCTTTGCCCAAATATTAGTAACTGTATCAAGGTGAGACACAAAAATATCGTAACCACCGGTTGAATTATGACCTTTAGAACTAAAAAAAAGTGAACTTCCATTTGGATGAAGGAAAACGCTTTCCTCATCTTCTTTGGTGTTTATTAAATTCCCGATATTTACTGCTTCACCCCAATCTCCGGCCTCATTCTGTATGCAATACCAAATATCCCTGCCACCCAATCCTCCAGGTCTGTTGCTAACAAAATAAATTGTTTTTCCATCGGGCGAAAAGCTGGCAGAAGTCTCATTTCCATCACTATTAATTGGTGCAGGTAACCTTTTGGGAACCGACCATTCATTGCCTTTCAGGGTGGTCTCAAAAACACCTTTGTTAATATTTTTATTATTCCCACTTCTATACAGCAACATCCTTTGTCCATCATTTGATAAAGCAATAGCTGAATTATCCACACCTGAAAGATTAACAACAGATTCAAGCATAATAGGCTCTATCCATGTTTTGCTTTTATCGTTATAATAGGTAATGAAAATAGCAGAATTGGCATCTTTTATTTTTTGCCCATCTTTTTTAGCAGTTGCGTTAGGGGAGCTGTTTGTTTTATCAGTTGGCCTCACAGAAGTGAATACCATGGTGGAACCATCAGCAGAAATGAGAGGAGAGAAATCAGAAAAAGAGGAATTTACAAGAGGACCAATATTTTTAATTTCCACCTTTGGGGAACCAGTTTGAGCGCCAAGGAATTGGGAGAAAGTAAAAAGAAAAATTGAAAAAAATATTTTCATTAGGTAAATAAATGTGAATGAGCAAAATTCAGGAGGCTGGCACTCCAGGCTTCTTTTTTTTTATATAGTTAAGGCATTTACAATACACAAAGTTCTTTATACTACCTTCGGTTTTATATCCTGCAAAAAATACTTTTCACCAACGGATTGTTAATTCAGGTTTTATTTTTTAATTGCCAAATTATTTTATTCCGAAAAAAGCCGAATCTTTAAAAATATTTAAACGTACTTGAAGTTTAAATAGTTGCCGGATATTCGTACAAAAAAGAAATAAAAAAAGGGTTTTTATTATTATTTATGTTCCGACTATTAGTTTGGCCAGTAAATAAAATTAAAAACAATATTAAACCTAAAACGCAGAATCAACTGATTTATGCGAATTTTTACTTGGTTTATTTTTCTAAAAGAAGAGGCTGATTTTGTGTTCTGTTTTGATTAAAAATCCCCTTCGATTCACATTTCGCATTGAATCTTAAACTTTGTTTCTTAGGGATGTGTTTCTGTACTTTTTGGTATTAGAAATTACTTTGCTTCCAGAATAATATCTCTTACAATTTCCTGATAACCTGCTTTATATGGAATATCAATAGATATTGTATCTGTTTTGTAGCCCTCAGTACTGATCACCATCTCATATTTTTTGCCCGGAGGAACGGAAACAAGGTACTTTCCTGTAGTTTTGTTCGACTTAAAGGTGCCAACTAATTTATCAGTTCCTTTGTTCTTTAAAACAACAGTTGATCCAAGCGGGGTATCAGTATTATTGATAACACGTCCCTTCAGCAAGGTTGTGTTCTTTTTCATCAGATCTTCCAGAAATGTGATGCTATATATGTCCAGATCCCCATATCCATCAGGTTTTGATGAGGCATAATATCCTGTTTTTCCATTTCCCTGCAAAACAAAATATATTTCATTTTCGGGAGTGTTTATTGGATAACCAAGGTTTTCTGGTTCTGCCCAAGCCAATGTAGTTTCATCATAGATTGACATGAAAATGTCGAAACCTCCTGTGCTATTATGTCCTTTTGAACTAAAGAAAAGCGCTTTCCCATTGGGATGAATAAATACACCTTCTTCATCTTCTGCACTGTTAATTAATTTTCCCAGATTTACTGCTTCTCCCCATGTTCCGGTTTCATCTTGTGTGCTATACCAGATATCTCTTCCGCCATATCCCCATTTACGATCACTTACAAAATAAATTGTTCTTCCGTCAGGTGAAATACTTGCAGAAGTTTCGTTCTCATCACTATTAATTGGTTCGGGTAATCGTACTGGGTCGGACCACTCTTCTCCGGTTAATATCGATTCCAAAATATCTCCATTAGCATTTTGTTCGTTACCACCACGGTAAAGAAGCATCCTTTGTCCGTCATTTGATAAAGCAATTGCGGAATTATCCACATCCGGACGATTAATAGTTGGTCCAAGTATAAACGTTACTAACCACCGTCCATTTTTATCATCATAATAAGTAACGTAAACGTTTTCAGTTCCTGTTTTTCCTTTTATTATTTCTTTTTCATTTAAGGGTCTTGGAGAAGTGAAGATCATATTATTGCCATCGGCAGAAATAAGTGGGGCGTAATCAGGAAAGGGAGAATTTATTTGAGGTCCTACATTTTTAATTTCCATTTTTATAGAATCTTTTTGCTGTGCAGAAAGAAATAAAAATAAAGCACAAAATAAAGTAGTAAAGAGTATTTTCATAGCTATAAACAGTGTAAATTAGATGAACCTTTGAAACAAAACCATTAGAATTTTTTCGAATTATTTAATGGTTTTTCAATCGATCCTAATCACAAAGATATAGAATAATAGAATATGACGATGTGTTTCTGAATTTTCTGTTTCCGACTCGTTTTCCCTGACTAAAAACGGGATCTTGACTGGACCATAAATGGATTGGCGGCAGTATAACGTATTGTTAATTCAAATCCTCCTCTGCCTGTGCTTGCTGTCTTTAAGCCCGAAGTGTTAATGTCATAACTCATACCTATGGCATAATTGGAGTATTCCAGAAGCATGGCCACTGTTCCAGCATCTTTTGCACGATAATACCCACCAACAGAGATGGCTGAACTGCTTTTATCCCTGGTGTACTTACTTTTTTGCTTTAATTTATAACGGATCAAAGAACCTGCTAATATTTCGGATGGAGCTCCTTGTTTATAGATCATAAGACCGGGAACAAAACCTAAATTGGAAAACGGTATGCTCAAAAGGATATCGGCATGTAAAACAAATTTCATTCTTAATTTTTCGTTGTTGCCTGCAAAAGAATATTTTGGTTGAGAAAAATGAAATACAGACATTCCTACGTTTGCCTTAAGATCATTGTTTTCAACCACTCGTCTCATTCCAGCGGAATTATTATAGGTCCAAATTACTCCGGCTGCCACATCAGGGTAAGCAAAAGCAGTTGAAGTATTGGTTTCACGAGAACTCAACGTTGGATTATACGCCTGGCCATCAAACTGATTTCCCCATTGCAATGCTGTGTAATCAACACTACGTTGTGCATATCCAATTTGTAAGCCTCCACCTATTTTAGTGTATCTGTCTAAATATACATGGGCGGCTCCTGAAAGGTTGGCCTGTGTAGTTCCCATATTTGAATCTCCGGCTTTATCGCTAAAAAAATTGATGCCGGCTGCATAAAAAGCTTTCGCTTTCTTTTTTCTTTGAAAACTTACATCATAAGCAGCTGCAATTGTTTTGTAAGGTGTTCCAACGCTTTTCCATTGTTCTTTATAGTTCACCTGAGCCGACATACCATAAACAGCCCCTGTAAATGCCGGGTTTTGTGTGAAAGGCGACATGTAAAACTGAGAAAAGTGGATGTCTTGCGCCAAGGAGGATGTGAGACAAGAGATGTGAGATATGAGAATCACACCGAGTACTCTGATTATGTTTTTTGTTTTCATCGCTCTTAATCTTTATTGGTTCTCATATCTCACATCTCCGTACTCAAATCTGATCTATCTTATTAAACTGATATTCCCTTTTTTATTAACCTCTTCGCCAGTAGTGAGGGTTGCTCTCATAACATAAACAAATACGGCAGTATTCATTTCTTTACCTCTGAATGTACCATCCCAGCACTGCATCATATCGGTAGTTTCAAATACTTTTTCTCCCCAACGGTCGTAAATGGCAAAATATAATGATTTTACACATTTACCATAAACACATTCCATGTCGTTTTCACCATTATTATCCGGAGAAAAAGCATTAGGAACAAACATTTCACCGCATTCATTCAACAGTTTAATTAAAGCGAATGCAGGAGAAGGTGAGGAGAAGTCCCATGAGGGAGCATTCATAGCGCTAAAACCAAATTGATTTGCTGTTGGAGAAGCGGGAATATCTTCCCATTGTGGAATATTCTGCCAATGTCCGATGCCTGTGATCTCCCCATCAGTATTTGGATCATAATAAATAGTAATGGAGGCTGGTGCACTTCCTGCTTCCCTCCATATCTGATGATAATACACCGGGTTAACATTTAAAACGGTTGCCTTTTTTTGTGCCACATTATAAGTTTCTGTTGTTGCATCAACATTGGCCATACGCACTGCATAATCATTAGGGAAATTATTGTCGGGTGTTATTTCTACAGGTCTGTATCTTAAAGTGCCAAGGCTGGAGCCTACAGGGAACAGGTAGGATTGATTTGCAGCCGTGCTTCTTACCAATGCTCCACCATTTAAACTGCTTACGAAGCCGGTTGAAAGTTGAATGGAAGGTATTGCAGGGTTTGTAACATAAACGGTTTTTTGCCCGGTAGCTAATTCACGGTCATTAAGGTTCAGCGTATCTCTTACGATAGCATCTATATTATTCAATTGTTTCACTCCGGAACCTTGCAGAACCAGATTGTGAAATTCTGTTACAGATGTACCTTGGATATTTTGATTCCCGCCAATCATGTAACAAGTAATGTCACTGGCTCCATTGGTGCCGGCAGTGTTAGTGAAAGCCCCATTTCCAGCCGAGTTTGTCCAGTCACCGTTATCAGTGCCGGAGTTTTTTATATAGATGGAGCCGCTGTTCATAAAAGTACCTCCGATCAATGTGGCTGTATCTTTAAAATTGCTGATTCCTCCATTGGCAAAAATAATATCATTGGCAATATAAATTTTAGCACCGTAATTAACCATTACCTGGGAAAACAAAGAGGAACCTGCCCTGCTCCAAAGCAGAGAGATGAAAAGAAAACCAATAATGAGTATAATTTTTCTCATATTTTATTTAAAAACAAATTGTCATTATTTCAAATGAAAAGCGGCTGAAACACTGCAAAGATGCAAATATAAATCTAATATAGCTCAAGCATTACAAATTCACTAAAAAAGCTATTCCTTATGAATGCTTTAATTTGAATTGGATTATGTTTACGAACAATATCGCTTTTTGTTACAAAATAAAAATTCCAATACCAATATAAAAAACAATAAGTGGTTTATTCTCAGGTTTTTAGACCTAAAAAATAAGCTAAAGCCCCCTCAGAAAAATAATAGAGAAGGAGAAATAAATGATCAAACCAGTTACATCCACAAGAGTTGCAACAAAAGGTGCCGAGGCAACAGCCGGATCAAAACCAAACCTTTTTAGTATCAATGGAAATAATGAGCCAACTATATTTCCCCAAAGTACTACCGCAACGAGTGAAAAACCAACTACAAGAGCAATTTCCATTGAATGGGGGCCATAAATAGTAGTGAAATTAGACCAGATGAATACTCTCAAAAACCCAATAATGCCAAGAATGAGCCCTAAAACTAATCCGACCTTTATCTCACGTTTTATGATCGTCCACCAACTTCGTACTGTGATCTCACCCAACGCCATCGCTCTGATAACAAGAGTTGATGCTTGCGACCCTGTATTTCCGCCACTTGAGATGATCAAAGGAACAAAAAGGGCCAAAATCACCATTTTTGCAATTTCGTTTTCGAAAAAGCCCATAGCGGATGCCGTAAGTGTTTCCCCTAAAAATAAGATCACTAACCAGCCAGTACGTTTTTTCAGGATCTCAACAATCGACAAACTCATGTATGGTTCATCAAAGGCTTCCACACCGGCCATTTTTTGTACGTCTTCCGTATCTTCTTCTCTTCTAAAGTCAACTACATCATCAATTGTAATTACACCAACCAATTGACCAATAGCATTAACAACAGGAACTGCCACCAGATTGTATTTATCCATTATATTGGCTACACTATCGGCAGGGGTATTGGCTTTTACAGATATTATTTTTGGGTCATAAATATCAGCTACGATGGACCGAACGGGAGAAACAATTAATTTTTTTAAAGGTAAAAGTCCGATCAGTTTTTCATCATCATCCACCACATAAATTGCAAATACTTCTTCCAGGTCATGCGCTTGTTCACGTATTTCACGAACACATTCAAGTGCTTTGCTGTGGAGGTGAACCCTCACAAATTCCTTACGCATTAAACCACCTGCGGTATTGTCATCATATTTTAAGAGGTCAACAATGTCGCTTGCCTGCTCGCTGTCTTCGATATGGGATAATACTTCATCCTGCACATTATCAGGTAATTCAGCAATAACATTAGCAGCGTCATCAGAGTCCATGTTGTCGATGAACTGCTCTGCGATCTCTTTTGAAGTAAGAGAAGCTAAAAATCGTTCGCGGACATCATCTTCCAACTCCACCATTACATCAGCAGCTGTTTGTTCGTCCAGTAATTTGTAAACGTATTTGGCCTCTTCTATTTCAAGCTGATTGAAAATTCCCGCAATATCTGGTGGATACAGCTCTTTGAGCTGTTCGGTAACAAAAGAACCATTTTGAATACTAATGGCCTCTCTTAAATTTGATAAAAAAATATCTGTTAATTCAAAACGCATATTGTACTATGAATTACGCCCCTTCGACTTCGCTGAGGGGGACATGAATTATGAATCTTTGATGGTTATTGGTTTGCCAATAGATTTAGCGGGGGCGAAGGTAAGTAATTTGTTAATTTGAAAATCTGCTAATTTTAAATTTCACAATTTATTAGCATATCGCGAAAACGGGGGGGGCTCAATTTTCCGGAGATCAGGGAATTTTAAGTCTATTCGAATTAAGTATAAGCGAGATAAAAGAAAAATAATCAGGGACAATTATTTGCAATCTGTGGTAAATGTGGAACTAAATATGTGTTCAGAAGATGCAGAACATTAACAAATTAGCACATTTTCAAAATTAATTTGTTAATTATTCTTATTTTTAGGCAAATTTTGAAGGTATTTATGAACGTGTTTTTTCATTTCGGCAGGTATTTTATATTAATAAGACGCGCTTTTGGTAAACCTGAAAAGTTTTCTGTTTACCGTAACCGTATTTTTGAAGAAATGAACATTTTGGGCATTGGCTCATTGGGTATTGTGGCAATAATATCGGTATTTATAGGCGCAGTTATTACTATTCAGTCGGCCTTCAACTTTGAAAACCCTTTAGTGCCAATTTATGCCGTTGGTGTTGCGGTCCGCGATTCAATGATATTGGAATTTTCTCCCGCCATTATAAGCCTGATCCTTGCCGGTAAAATAGGTTCCAGCATTGCATCCGAAATAGGAACAATGCGTATTACCGAGCAAATAGATGCTTTGGAAATAATGGGGATCAATTCAGCGAGTTATTTGATTCAGCCCAAAATAGTTGCCTGTGTGGTATTTAGCCCGGTTCTTGTGATTTTTTCAATGTTTTTGGGGATTTTCGGTGGTTATGTATTTGGGGTAATGACCGGTGTTGTTACCAATTACGAATATATTTATGGGATCACATATAATTTCAGACCTTATAATGTGGTTTACGCCCTGATCAAATCAGGAGTATTTGCATTTATAATTGCATCCGTTCCTGCATATCATGGATATTATACAAGTGGGGGCTCTCTTGAAGTAGGCCGATCCAGTACCAAGGGCGTGGTTTATAGCAGCGTATTGATACTTACTTTCGATTTAATTTTAACTCAACTTTTATTGGCGTGATCCAGATCAATAATATATCAAAATCATTTGCTGGCCGAAGCGTTTTAAAGGACGTTTCATTTACTTTCCAAACAGGTAAAGTCAATATTATCATTGGTGGAAGTGGCTCAGGTAAAACTGTTTTAATAAGGTCGATGGTTGGCTTAAATGAAGTTGACTCAGGTGAAGTTTTATATGACGGGCGTAATTTTTATGAGTTGAATTTTAATGGAAAAAAAGAAATTCGCAAAGAAATTGGTATGCTTTTTCAGGGAGGCGCCTTGTTTGATTCAAAAACTGTTGAGGAAAATGTAGTTTTCCCACTTTCAATGTTCACAGATCTAAGTGAAAGCGAAAAGCGGGATCGTGCTAACTTTTGTCTGCAAAGGGTAAACCTTCTTAACGCAAACCATCTTTTTCCTTCTGAATTAAGTGGAGGTATGAAAAAAAGGGTAGCTATTGCCCGTGCTATAGCTGTTGAGCCAAAGTACTTGTTTTGTGATGAACCAAATTCCGGGCTCGACCCCAAAACTTCTATTGTTATTGATAATTTAATAAAGGAGATCACCGAAGAATATGGTATTACCACAATAGTGATTACTCATGATATGAATTCGGTAATTGAAATTGGAGATCATATATTGTTCATCTATGAAGGTGCAAAATGGTGGGAGGGTAACAAGAAGGAGATCTTAAAAACGGATAATAAAGAAATTCAGGATTTTGTGTATGCTACAAAGTTTATGAAGGATCTGAGAACCAAGTTTTAGGTTCGTGTGAGCTAAAATATATTGTAATGTTTACAACTAAATTGATGGTTGAAATGCTTACACACAATTTTCTCGACAAGATTGAAATGACTGATCGTATGGTCATTTCGAGCTTGCCGGGAAAGTGCGGCTGATTACCTTAACCGATTGTCTGATATAATGCATATAAAAAAAGAGCGGCAGGAAAATTCCTGCCGCTCTTTTTTTACAATGATTGTAGCTTATTTAGTAACAACAAATTGTTTTGTGAAGTTACGACCATTTGCATTTAATTGGTACATATAAGTACCTGCATTTAAGTTTGCAGTTTCAAGATCGATTTTGTAAGTACCAGCTGATTGTGAATCATAAGCCTTTTCAATTACCTTACGGCCTGCCTGATCAAAAACAACAAGACTAACTTTATTTGAATTTTTTTCTAAAGTGTATTCAATTGTAGCTCTTTCAGTTGTAGGGTTAGGATAAGTAGTTAATTTCATTCCGTTGAAATACTCGTTAACACCTGTAGCATCAGCCAATACTGCCCAAATAGCAATATCATTATCAAATTCTCCTGAACCGCTTGTACTAAAAAGTAAATCTGTTACATACCATTTATTTGCGGTATTATGAAAAGCCAAATCAACATTACCTGCTGAATTTACTGCATCACAAACCAATCCGGCAGTATCACCGGCAGCTAATGAATTAAAATCAACACCAACTGCGAAATTACCTGTTACTAATACCGGTGTTGTGAATGCAGCGTATAAAAAATTTGCAGTATCAATATCAGCATAAACAACATCAACACTGGCAATTGGACTTGCCAAAGTAGTGGATGGGCCTTCAGAATTTAAAGCGGGAACCGGAGGAGTAGCTCCATTTGTATTGTATGCTTTATTAGCGGCCATGTTCCATGCTTTTACCATAATTTTAGAGTTTGCTCCACCGTTAGGGCCAGTAGTAGAAGATTTACCACCAACCCAAGTCATAACACCTATAATTTTTACGGGAATAGTATTAAGATTTTGATACCCCTGAGCACATGCGTTTAAATTATCAGCATTATTCCCATAAAGCTTTCCACCACCAACATAACCATAAAAAGAACTTGGTGTGCCATTTGGATTATATTCAGGTAAAAAATCAGTGATGTTTACAATACCTGTGGTATCAATGGCCGTCATCCTGTTATTGCTTGTAGCATGATTAAATGATTTTTTTTCAATTAAAACCGCTTTTCCAGCTTGTGCAAAAGAAGATACAGACAAAAAAGCTGCACCTGTGATTAAATAAATTTTTTTCATGATATTTTTTTAAAGTTAATGATTTCTGAAAATTGACATACAAATTTAAAGAAGTGAACTGGTATAAACAAATTATAAAGAAATTAAATTAATAAGGTTTGTGCCCTGTATTTATTTTTGAAAACCTGCGTACGGTATAATTGAAAAATAAAAAAGCCCGCATTTGCAGTGCGGGCTTTATTAATGCTTAAAACAGATCTACTTAATAACTACCATTTTCATTACTGAAGATGTGTTTTTATTTACTGTTAACGAATAGTAATATACTCCGGCAGGAAGTTCTTCTGCATTGAATTTTACAACGTGCTTGCCAGAAATTTGATTTCCTTCGTTTTGCTCAGCAACTTTTTTACCAGTTATATCATACACGGCTAGGCTTACCACTGCATTGCGATCCAACTCATAGCTTATAGAAGAAGTATTAGAAAAGGGATTTGGCATATTTTGTTTCACTTTTATACCATTTTCTGAAATATCATTTATTCCCAAAATTTCATCTATTTTAAAAGAAATAATATGATTCTCGTATCCATAAGGAGTTGTCCAACCCCAAGATGGCATAAAATATCCATTCCAACCACTTGTGTTAATATTATACCTTACATCTCTAGGTAATACATAAGAGCAGTTCATATCACCGGTAAAATCATTTGGAGCTCCGCCATAATAAGTTGGATCAGTATTGTCACCATTTTGTTCATACGAAAATTGATAGAAAGCATTTTTTTCGCTTATTGAATCGGTAATAGCGTATGAATATCCGGGAATAAAACTAACAATAGCGCCAATATGGGCACCATTGGTTTGTGTAGGAATGCCCGGTGTTGCGATATAAATTTCGCCTACATTGTTAGTAGAATCACTTTCAGTTAAAAAATATTTATAGGTTCCAAGTATCATAGAAGCAGGAACATTTTTAGTAGCGAAATTATAAGTTATATCCTGATAGTTTTCGTTACCGGGAGCTCCCATATTATAATTTGAAGCAGTAACTTGTTTAATTATGGTAACAACAAGCGTATCAACAACTGTGGAAGCAAGAGTTCTTAAATAACCATACGCGATCGCAACTGAATCAAGCGTAAAAGAGCTGTTAGAAACAATGCCTTGAAGTGGCATATTTTTAGCATCTAACATGGTAGCATATTTATGAAATTGAGGGTATGCTGCATCTCCACCTGTATAAACTCCTGCAATGATAGTCGAATCAGGGAAAACTAAACCAAATTGGCCAGCTGCCAAGCCCTCATTTGGTCCACCGACTGCATCCAGTTGTAAGGCATAATTTAACCAGCCTGAAAATGCTCTGGAAGGATCGGCTGCAAAAATATGATTCGAAGAAGTTTTTAATTTAGGATTTACTAATTTTTGTGGTGCATTCAATGTTGACTTTTGCTGCCCAAAAGAAAACAAGCTAGCAAAACCAATTCCTACTACTAATGTAATTTTTTTCATTTTTTTATCCTGTTTTTTATTAGTTATTAATTCTTAAAAAGAAGTCAATGACAAATTTAACACCCTAATGTCATAATAACAAATTATTAAGAAATAAAATTACTTAAAAAATCAAATGTCCATGAGTTTTACATGGACATTTGATTTTAATGATAACTATTCGTCTTGTAAAATTTGAATATTCTTGAATAGCTAATAAGGTTTTTTAACAATTAGATGTTGAGGTGAAAGTGTAAGTTACTGATGACCCACCACCGTTGTCATCTATAACAAGATAGATGGTTGTTCCTGAAGTCATTGAAGGAAGATTGAAATTTAGAACATTTGAACCAGGTGCAGTTGCTTTATTATAAGAGCCACCAGACCAAGTGAAGTGGAATGTGAATGGATTACAATTATTTGTGTTTACTGTTAAAGTGTTTTCACAAACTCTAGCACTTCCAGTTTTTAACGTAGATGGAACAGAAGCTAAAGCAACAACGGGACATTTGTTCAAAACATTAAAGTTTGATTTTGCCGGATTAGTTTGAAATACAAAACAGAAAGTTAGCATTAAAACAATTGAATAATGGAATGTGATTTTTTTCATAATTTTTTTTGGTTTTTAGGTTTATATTAATTTATTTTTCGACAAATATATAATTAGTTTACAATATATCGACATTTTTTTGGAAGATATATAAATATTTACACAAAGTATCGAAATTTATTGAAAAACAAAAACATAAAAAGTATGACCATGTTAACGCCAAACATGGATCACTGCAATAAATAAAAAGAAAGAAAAGGAAGAAAAAAACCTCGAAAGAATTTTCTCCCGAGGTTAATTTTTAATTTATTTTTATAACCTAATCCCTGTCAATTTTTTTCAGGACTAGACATTCCTATGCAAGCTCAGCATCAGCGTATGCCTCGATTGGAGGACAAGCACAAATCAGATTTCTGTCGCCATGAGCATTATCAATACGAGCTACACTTGGCCAGAATTTGCTTTCTTTTATCCAGTTTAATGGAAAAACAGCTTTTTCGCGGGAATAGTTGTGTTTCCAATCGTCAGTAATAACTGATTTTGCTGTATGAGGCGCATTTTTAAGAACATTGTCATCTTTATCTGCAATACCTGAACTTATTTCATCAATTTCTTTACGGATATTGATCATCACTGAACAAAAACGATCCAATTCCTCTTTTGATTCACTTTCTGTCGGCTCGATCATTAATGTATCATGCACAGGGAATGAAACGGTGGGTGCATGGTATCCATAATCCATCAAACGTTTTGCAATATCGCCTACTTCAACTCCTGCCTCGCGTTTAAATGCGACACAATCCAAGATCATTTCGTGGGCACAACGGCCATTTTTACCGCTGTATAAGGTAGGGTAATGATCTTTTAAGGATTCTTTGATATAGTTGGCATTTAAAATCGCCATACGTGTTGCTTCGGTAACCCCATCTCCGCCAAGCATTTTTATGTATCCGTAAGAGATCAATAAAATCAAGGCACTTCCAAAAGGTGCAGCAGATACAGCATGAATTCCTTTTTCTCCACCTGTTTTTATTACTGAATGAGAGGGTAAGAATGGCACTAATTGTTTTGCAACACCAATTGGTCCCATACCCGGACCACCACCACCGTGGGGAATCGCAAATGTTTTGTGTAAATTCAGGTGGCAAACATCAGCGCCTATATTCCCGGGACTTGTTAAGCCAACCTGTGCATTCATATTGGCCCCATCCATATAAACCTGCCCACCATTTTCATGGATGATATTGGTGATCTCGATAATGCTTTCCTCGTAAACTCCGTGTGTACTAGGATAGGTAACCATTAAACATGCTAAATTATCTTTGTGCTGAACTGCTTTTTCGCGCATATCGTTTACATCGATATTTCCTTTTTCGTCACATTTTACCAATACGATCTTTAAGCCACACATAGCAGCACTTGCAGGGTTGGTACCATGCGCAGAGGTAGGGATTAAAGCAATATTTCTATGTGAATCCCCACGTGACTGATGATATGCCTGAATAACCAATAATCCCGCGTATTCGCCCTGTGCGCCACTGTTTGGCTGAAAACTCATTTTTGCGAAACCTGTGATCTCACTTAAAGATCTATCCAATTCTGCGATCACTTCCATATAGCCTGCAGCTTGTTCTACAGGAACAAAGGGGTGAATGTGTGCAAATTCAGGCCATGTGATAGGCATTAATTCGGAAGCAGCATTTAATTTCATTGTACAAGAACCCAGTGAAATCATTGAATGTGTTAACGACAGATCTTTATTTTCCAATCGTTTGATATAACGCATCATTTCTGATTCGGAATGATAGGTATTAAAAATAGGATGTTTTAAAATTTCGGATTTGCGAATTTCGATTGCGGATTTTTGGTTAAAAACAACTTTATCAGTAATAGTTGAAGCCGTTTTCCCTGCTGCTTTTGCGAAGACCTCAATAATTGCATTTAAATCATTGGCATCAGTTGTTTGATCAACAGAAATGGTAATTGCGCTGTCAGTATAACGGAAATTAATTTCAGCGGATTCTGATAGTTGCTTGATTTTAACAGCATCTGCGCCATTAATTTTTATGGTATCAAAATAGACTCCTTTATCAACAGAATAACCTAATTTTTCTAATTCAGCAGCTAATGCCAATGCTGAAAAATGTACCTGCTGAGCAATTCCTTTGAGGCCTTCCGGCCCGTGGTATACGGCATACATGCTTGCCATAATGGCTAACAATGCCTGAGCGGTACAAATGTTGGAGGTAGCTTTATCTCTGCGGATGTGCTGTTCACGTGTTTGTAATGCCATACGCAATGCGGAATTTCCTTGTGCATCAACAGAAACGCCAATGATACGCCCCGGAATAATGCGCTTGTATTCTTCGCGGCAAGCAAAAAATGCAGCGTGAGGGCCACCGTATCCCATTGGTACACCAAAGCGTTGTGTGTTTCCAACAACAATGTCGGCACCCCATTCGCCCGGAGGAGTTAACAAAACCAAGCTCAATACATCGGCAGCCACTGCTATGGATGTTCCATTCGTTTTTGCT
The DNA here is from genome assembly GCA_030654175.1 of Bacteroidia bacterium. Lineage (GTDB taxonomy): Bacteria > Bacteroidota > Bacteroidia > 2-12-FULL-35-15 > 2-12-FULL-35-15 > 2-12-FULL-35-15. Next base: position 495,006 of record JAURXZ010000035.1, on the reverse strand, counting down.
TTTTTTACAAAATCGGCATAATTGTGAATTGCCCCATCCATAGTGGGATATTGAAGCAAAGCACCATAAATGCTACTGTCTAATGTGGTGGTTTTAAAATCTCCTATCACTAATTCAATTCCCATTGGAGTTGAACGTGTTTTTAATAGATCTATGGTTTGAGGATAACATTCATTTGAAACAAAAAATTTATTTGCTCCACTTTTTACTGCTTCGCGTGAACGGCTGCTGAAAAGCATTGCCATTGCTTCTGCTGCTGCTGTGGATTCATCCAGCAATGAGGCATTTGCAATTTCCATTCCGGTTAAATCCATGATCATGGTTTGGAAATTTAACAATGCTTCCAAACGGCCTTGTGAAATTTCTGCCTGATAAGGGGTATAAGCTGTGTACCAGCCCGGGTTTTCTAAGACGTTGCGTTGAACGACAGGAGGAACAATAGTATTGAAGTAACCTAAACCGATATATGTTTTAAAAACTTTATTTTTTGAAGCAATAACACGTAAATGCTTGTGGTAGTTATATTCTGTTAACCCTGTTGGCAGGTTCAATGGCTTTTTTAATCGGATAGCAGCAGGTATTGTCTGGTCAATTAATTCATCAACTGAATTGGCACCAATTCTCTTTAGCATTGCTTTTACATCATTTTCTCGCGGACCGTTATGACGGTTTACAAATTTGTCGGTTGTAATCATTGTTATTTATTTTTTTAGGGAATACAAATATAATCAGAAATAAGGTAAGTGAAAAGGAAATAATTTTACAATTATTCAATAGGCAATAGGCAATTGTAATGCTTAATTGGTAAATTGCCAACTGTTGAATTGTCTAATGCATAATTGTCTACTGTTGAATTGCCTGCTGCAAAATTGATTGAAGTTTTTATTTTTAACTGAACTTTTTAAAAGGATTAATATATGGAAAAAGGGCGACTATTTTTATAGTTGTACGGGTTAATTGGTAGGCAGCCCATCGTTTTAATTTTGCTGTCCAATGATTGTTTTGGTGAATGGGGAATACCTGTTTACAACCGGTTTCGATAACTGACTTTAAATGAAGTTGGAAAGACTTTGAAAATTGTTCATTCAAAACGTCTACATTCAGCTCAATGCTGCCGTAAGCACTAAGATGGTTTAGGTTAAAAGAGCCAATTGTTGCCCAATTGCCATCCACAACAGCAACTTTGCCATGCAAAACAGATTTTTCCCATTCGTAAATTTTTATTCCATTGCGAAAGAGCAGGTCATATAACCACCTGGTGGCCGACTGAAATACAGGAACATCGGAAACGCCAGCCATAATAAGATGAACTTCTACCCCATGCTTCGCTGCTTTGATCAATGCTTTTCTAAGTCTTGTACCAGGCAAAAAATAACTGCCCGTTATATAAATAGATTTTTTTGCATTTTGTATTGCCTGCAAATAACTACCACTGATCTGATTTTTCCTTCTTAAACGATCGTTCTCTCTTATTCTGACAGAAATAAGTTCGTCTGCTTGAATTTGCTTCGGAACTTTTTTTGCTTTTTTTTGTTTCCAGATTAATTTTCTTCCGTATGTATGAAGACATATATTATCAACTTCCTGGCAAATACTTCCTTTTATAAGGATGGCATAATCAAGCCAGGCGGTGTCTGTTGCGGAACCGTGATATTTGTCAGCGATATTGATACCACCAATAAGAGCAATGTTTTTATCAGCCACAATTACTTTGTGATGCAATCTCCTGCCAAAATAAATGTTCTGGGAAGAAAAAAAAGGAGCAAAATAACGTAAGCGGATTCCGGATGACCGGAGATCTTTCGAAAATTTTCGCGAAAGTGATTTAGAACCATAACCGTCCAACATCATGTGTATCTTAACTCCACGGGATGCGGCAGCTTTTAATGAATTGGCAATGCTTCTGCCGGTTTCATCTTCATCAAAAATATAGGTTTGCAGGTGAAGCGAGTGTTTTGCGGAATGAATAAGGTTTTCAAGCGTTTCGAAATAATCATTGCCACTGTGAACTAATCTAACTTCGGCAGCTTTATGATACTCTTCGGCTTTAAAAGAATTTCTTTTAAATATTCTCATAAATAGAAATTGAATTGATTATTCAAGAGATATCGCTAAAAACAAAAAAGAACTGATGGAAATTATATTCCTCAGTCCCTTTGTATGATGTGAGCCCCATAACATTCATTTCGAACGAATTACTCGCAGATACTAAAGAAATGGCTGAATTATATGACTTGTTCTTTTCAGAGTAACCGCTTTAAACAACTGCTTTTAGTGGTTTGGAGTCGGAAACATTAAAAAGAATTACAGTAACAGTATCTCCAGTTTTGTTCCATCTAGGCGTATCTGTTTGGGTGAAAACATGATGGATTTCATTTTTTTTATCGGCAGTAGGTTCTGACTGATTATCATGTTTGCCAGTCGATATTAATATAATATCATTTACTTTTACAGGGATTCTAGGTAATATAAACATGTGGATATGAAGGTTTGATAAAACACCGCCTTTATATGTATTATCAAGTATAGCAAAATTACTAAGATTCGTAATTGCCTGAATTACTTTAAGTTTAATAAATTCTTTTTCGGGGTGCTTTTCACTTTTACTTGTACCCAGTATTTCTAAATATTTTGCCATAATTATAAAGGATTAATGTATGAGTAAAAGTATAAAAATTATTTACCAATTCTTTTTCTTATAATAACTTCTTTTTTGTTTTTCGCCATTTTCTATTTATTGTGGAAAGCAAAGAAACGTAATGCCTCCAAACGCTCCTAGTTTAATCGTTTGTTCAAGACCGATTAAATCAGCTCTTGAATCCGGCAAAATGTTAGGCAGCCATGATGATAATTTTGTTGCACACTCCACATAATCAGGTCTTGGCACTTCCGTTTCTAATAAGTGAAATATTTCTTTTATATATTCTGGATGAACTTTAATGCCTGGCTTTCCTTTAAGTCCCGTAAGTTTAGCAAACGAAGTTGTATAAGAAGCATAATGATGGGTTAAGTCAGCCCTCCATTTTACGAACATACATGGTAATAAATTTAAATTAATGTAATGGATTGATGTTCCTTCAATGGAAGTGTGAAAAGTATCTTTTAGGGACAGTATGCTCGGAATACCGGGCTCCTGTTTTCCAGCCAACTTAATAAATCTTGTTTTAGGCATTAAAAGATGCGATGAAAAATGGTTGGCTTCTTTTTCTACTGGGATATTCGACACATAATTATAATCCGAAGAATATGACAATGACTCTCCATTTTTTAATTTATTTCGGTGCGCATCAATAAAATAATGGCCGAGTTCATGCCCTAAAGTAAATCGAGTTCGGGTTGAAAATTTAGAGTTTAAAAGATGTAAATTTAAATAAATATAAAACTTATTGGAACTATGCATCAGCTCGCCGAGAAAACAGTCATCGTAATTTCCATAAATAAGAGAAATCTTTTTTTTCTTTGCGATTTTTTCTAGATTAACCTTGTTTTTGAAAATATTTTCCTCTGCGATAGATTCCGCTAAGTCTGAAATATTATTTAAACTATGAATTAGCATTATTTTTTGCGTGCTTTTTTTGTTTTTGCATCCACCTTCTTTCGATCCACTTCCATTCTTTTTCGAACCTCTTCAGTTATTTTAGGAGATCCTTCTCTTGCCGCCATAGCAAGTTTCTCCTCTTGTAAGGCTATAATTTTTGCTTTAGATGTTTTTTTAGTTGGCGTTTCTAAAAATAAGGGTTGTTGCAAATCTTCAGGTAATATAACATCCGTATTACCGAAGCTCTTTTCAAACTCAATTACTTCATCAACGGTTTCAGGGAATAAAAAGCCTCCTGTTCTGAGTGCCTTTTGAATTAGTTTTTCCTGTTGATTTTGGGTTTGATTGACTGCCACATTTGTTTTTTTCATACTCTTTAATTTATAATAATTATTTAAAACAGATTGATTTAATTTTATCTAGTGCTCGTTTTTTTCTTTGGCGAATTGCTTCAGGAGTTGTTTTATAATATTCACAAAGATAGTTCATCGCATTGGTGCTTAAGTGCAATTTTGTATCGATACATCCTTCGCCCGCATAGGTAAGAACAATGTGTTTGTCTTGTTCTGACAACTCGTTCATTGCCTCCTGAAGTTTTGAACGAAATTCGTTTGGAACTTCAACATCATCACCGCCAACCAAAATAGCGAAAGGATCATAGGACGGTTCAGGAATGTTCAGGGTATCAAAGTCTACATGCTCATCGACCCTTTTTCCAATTTCTTTCAAAAACTCTCGATTGGCAATTTTACCAAGCCAAGCCTTTAGGACTAATTTACATTTTTCAGGCAAAATCCCTTCCGGAAAGGTGAATTTTCCAATAGTTTTATATGCGATGATAAATGTTAATTGCAGAATTTCACGTGCCATAGCATCGCTATCCTGAAAATTTCTACATTTTAGACTACCCACTTTATAAATATAAGGTGCGAATCTATTGTAAAATTCATACTGAAGGAATTTTAGTTCCTTTTCATCATTACTTAACTGTATCCTGGCAACTACTTCAGCATCAGTAAGAGTCTTAAATGGTGTTACTACTTGTAAAATTTCTTGCATTTTTTAAAATTTAATGTTTCATATTAATATAATCTTTAAGAGTGACGAACCTTATTGTCACTCTTAAAGCTTTTATCTATAAACCACTTAAAAGATATAAATTATGAAGTGCAAAAGCAAAATTATTATTGAACAAAAGCTTAAAGCAACGAGCAACTTAAATTTAATAAATGTGTTATTATACTAATGTAATCTGTAAGCGTGACAAAACAAATCTGTCACGCTTTATCCTTCTATATATAAACAATCTAAATTCATAAAACATGGAACACAAAAATGAAATCGACCTTGAGCAATACGCAAAAGAAGGTAAAGAAGTCCCAAAGGGGCATCACTATGTTATATTAGTGGATAGGCAAAAATACACCGTTAAAGTAGAATGCATGACGGGGAAAGAAATTTTAACATTAGCAGGAAAGATTCCAGTTGAACGTTTCCAACTTAACCAACGATTTAAAGGTGGGAAAGTGGTTAAAGTAGGTTACGATCAAACGGTTTGTTTTACCGAACCGGGAATTGAGAAATTCATGACCATACCTTTAGACCAAACCGAAGGAGGTAAATAAAATGAGACGGGACTTTCAACTTCAGGAAGAGGATTTATTATTCCTTGATAACCTTGCGCTACCTTGGGAAACAATAAACGATGGCGGAATGCAATGGGTTATTATTCATAATTATCCTGTTCCTTTCGGATATAATTTGGATTTAGTAAAGATAGGGATTAAAATAGAGACTGGCTATCCGAGAACCCCATTGGATATGGCTTACTTTTTTCCCAGTCTGAAAAGACTTGACGGGAAACCTATCAATGCTTTAAGTATGCAATTAATTAATGGCGAAAACTTTCAGCGATGGTCTCGACATAGAACCGCTCAAAATCCTTGGCGTGAAGGAGTTGATGATTTATCAACTCACATGAGTTTAGTTAGCTTTTGGTTTGAACAAGAATTTATAAAACAACCTAATGGAATTGCAGCTTAGAATATCAGGACTACACCACCAAATGCTTAAAAACCATTTGTTACCAACTGACGGATTGGAATCTGTTGCGGTAGCCTTATGCGGAAGATATATCGATGAGGAAAACATTATACTAACTGTACATGATATTATATTAATTCCCGATGAGGATTGTTATTCGAGAGATGAAGATCTTCTCCAGTGGCCAACACAAAGAGCTATACCTTATTTTGAAAGAATTGGAAAAAGTGATTTGGCTATTATGAAAATACATAGCCATCCCGGTGGCTATAATAAATTTTCAGGGACAGATGATAAGTCAGATTCCGAATTTTTTGATTCCGCTTTTGGCTGGGCATTAAATGATAAGCCGCATGTTAGCGCCGTAATGCTACCTGATGGAGAAGTTTTTGCCCGATTCTTTTATTGCGATTTGCACCATGAGCCCGTAAATAAAATATTAATTACCGGAGATGCGATTAAATTGTATGGGAATGATGTGAAATCAACACATGATGGCTTTGCTTTGCGTACAATACAAACTTTTGGTGATAAAACGTATCAGGATTTAAAACAAATGACTGTTGGAGTCGTTGGTTGTTCAGGAACCGGAAGTCCGTTAATTGAACAACTCGTAAGATTAGGTATTGGAAAAATAATATTAATTGATCCTGACACAGTTGAGCATAAAAATTTAAATAGAATTTTAAATACTACACTAAAAGATGCTGAGAAACATGCTCCAAAAGTGTTAGTAATTGCTGATGCCATTAAAAAGATTGGATTAGGGACAGAGGTTGTCCCACTACAAGCAAATCTCTACGATAGTATGGAAGCATTAAGTGAATTAATTAAATGCGATAGTGTATTTGGATGTATGGATAGTGTTGATGGTCGCCATTTGCTTAATCAGCTATGTTCCTTTTATCTAATACCATACTTTGATTTAGGTGTGAAATTGGAAGCAGATGGTAAAGGAGGAATTAATAAAATATGTGGCTCTGTGCATTATCTTCAGCCCGGTAAGTCTTCTTTGATTTCTAGAGGAGTCTATACCACCGATGATTTAAGGGCTGCATCACAGTACCGGAAAAATCCCGAAGAATTCGAGAGTTTAAGAAAAAACGCATACATCAAAAATGTTAATGTCAATACTCCCGCTGTTATTAGTGTAAATATGAACATTGCCAGTCATGCAGTTAATGAGTTTTTAAATAGAATTCATTCTTACAAGGCAGACCCTGCATGTAATTATGCATTATCAACTATTGATATAACAGAGAACTGTATTATAAATGTGTCTGAAGATGACTTACCTGTGGATAGTTACCTGAGAAAAAAAGTAGGCAGGGGTGATATTGTTCCATTTATTGAAATGCCTGAATTAAAATAATGAAGCGGATTAGAAAAATATTAACGAGATTTGTTGAGTGGCTTCGACCGGAATATAAATTTAAATTTGAAGAGGATTTTCCTGAATCAATAAAGGAAAATGTAATTTATATTGTTGGGGCAAAAAAATCTCCGTGGCTTTTAGCATTCAAATGCCCTTGTGGATGTAATCAAACAATTCAACTTAATTTATTAAAAGACGCTGATCCTTGTTGGAAGTTTAAGATTACTGCAAGAAAAACAATTAATATATCTCCTTCTGTTTGGAGAACTACCGGGTGTAAAAGCCATTTTGTTATTAGGAACAGTAAAACAGAATGGGTTGGGAGGAAAAGATGGAAGAATTGACTAATGCATATACTTCAGAAATTTTAATTTCGGATATTCCGATCGGAATAGATCAAACCAAATTCAAAGTGGAATTTAATAAGTGTCTTTTAAATTCATACAAGGTGGCTAAAGCACACCCTTCTACAGAAATAGTTGAGGGAATTATACTAATGAAAAGCAATGATGGAAATGGCAAAATTATAGCGCATGCTTGGAACGTTCAAGGAGGTATTCATTTCGATATCACTCATAAAGTATTGTTAGCAAATCATCCTGAAATGAAGGAGGTAAAAGAGATTAGATATTTCCCTGCTATTAAATATGTTCTTTCTGATTTTGAAAATAAGGAACTTATTGAATTCAGTTCTGTGACTTTAGGGATTGTAGAAGATTTAAATGGTAAAATAAAACCAAAAAAAGGCGGGGAAACCCCGCCAGTTAAGCAATAAAATTTACATACTCAATCTACTCGATGAATCCGCTTAGCCTCATCAAAACCAACCCACTTACCCTTACTGTCCAAGCCCCTGTTGGCTAATTCTCTCCGAACCAAATAAACAAGATCAAACTCCCCTTGTAATGCTTCTGTAAGCACTTTGGTATTTGTTAGGCTGAATACAAACCCCGGATTCTCATCATCCTTCCTTTTGGCATAAAATTCCGGATAGAATTTCTCTCTTGATTTTTCTACCGATTTTCCTGTTTTCTTATCCCATTCTTCTAAAGCCTTTCTCATAATGGTTAAGAATTCGGAAAGGTTGTTGTGAATAGCATTAACTATTTCAGGGAGATTCGAACTTCTTTCCTGTGCAATATCTAAAATTTCAATATAATCGCCATCGGTTAATTCTAAATCCCACTCACGCTCAATTACGCCTTTCAATAAACGTACACCATGATTAAAAACAATAGTGGTTTTTTTTATTTGTTCAACAGTTTTTGGAGAAGATTTTTGTTTCATTGCTTTCAATTTTTCTTCTCCGGTTTTAGTTAACTGACCACCCATCTTTTTCCAAACATCGGGCGGTATTTCTTCTCGGATTGCTGTGTCGCTATTCATGGCATGATTCATCGCTGATTTAAAATCGCCCTTATCAAAATATTTTTTTATGGTTTTTAGATTATCCCAGTCGGCTTTGTTTAACCATTCAGGCTCTGTCCAATCCTTTTTATTTGTGGTCTTTTTCATTGCTTTATTTTTAGTTCCGTCTAACAACGGTACATTATTCCGTAAAGTCAAGTTATGTTTTGAAGAACTTTTTTTTATTCCGCTAACATCCTCTTTATCTTTCCAGTCGTAATATAAATCCTTGTCTTTACCTGCTACTTTTCTGAGTTCTTTTTCCAAACCCGATATTCTCAAATCGTAATACGAAAATTTTTCCTCATCTTCTTCCTCTTCATCATCGTTAGACATAAAATAAACAGCATCAACTTTTACTTTCGCTCCTTCTTTTTTAATTTGGGCTTCAGCAAGTTTTCGTACCCATCGTTCTGCCTCAGATTTATTGGCTCTAATTGCCTCTTGGACGGATTCACCTCTTTCAACAAGAAAATCAAATTCTTCTAGGGAAGCGCTAAAGGTTGGTTTAATAACAATCGTGTTTTCATTCTTTGAAACACCTTCTATGGTCGGGTTTTCCCAATCATAAACAAAAAGTGAATCCTCACCTGCTATTTTTTTAAGATCACTTTTGCTGCCTTTTAAAGTAACATCAAAATAAGCAACACCTGTACTTAGTTTAGGTCTGTCCATTTGATTGAATTTTATTTTCGCAACATCAATATTCAATTTTTCATGAGACATAAAATCTGTAATAATTTTTCTTACTGCTTTATCGGCTTCTTCAGATTTGTGATCTAATAAATCAACAATTTCTTCCTTTGGTTTTTTAGCAGGAATTAATTCCATTGCTAATTCCTTTAAAGGAATACTGAATTCTGTTTCAATTTCTATAACTGTCTCGCGGATGGACTTTTTTTTTACTTTTCCGATTCCCGATAAATCATCTTCTCCCGAAATACCATCATCAAAAATTCGCATCTCACCACCTTGATTAAAACGACCGTTTTGAATAGCGATTCCTTTTTCCGGTACTTCAATAACCACATCCACATCGTGCTGAAATTCATTCGTTCCTCTGAACTTACCTTCCTTTGTACTTTGAAAAATGTATATAAAACTTACACCCGGATTATCCGTCTTTAGCTTGGTAAGTTCTTGAGGAGAGAGGCCAAGTTTGTTTACGCTATCCAAGAACACAAATTGATATCCTGATAGGTTATTGGGCAAATTATCTGTAACGAAGAGGTTTTCATTGGCAACGTCCTTATCCTTCAATTTCTTCTGTAAAGTGGCATCTAGTTTCTCTTCCTTGGCTACATACAGCACCTTGCCGTGATTTCTTGCCAAATAACCCGCAAAATCTACGCACAGATAGCTTTTTCCCATCTTTGGGCGTCCATATACCATAGCTGTGAATCCGGGCGCAGGATCGCCAATAAATTCGAGCCACTTATCTTTTAGCCCAATGGTGCTAAATTGTAGATTAGCAAAATCTAAACTGTTCATGATCTTGCCATTATTTTGAGGGATCCCATTTAATCCGATGGACTTGCGTTTAGGCTTCTTTTCGGTTGGTTCATCGTCCAAATCATCATAAGCATTCTCATACTTTTCAATGATGGTTTTATACCGTTTAATGGTTTCGGGTTTGAGAACAAAATGCTTGGCATTCTTCATTGTATTAAAAGCATTGATAACAGCATTTTGCATCGCAATAATATCTTTAGCAACAGGAGATTTTTTTGTGATCTCTTTTTTCTGAATTGCTTTTTGCAACTCATCAATAAAAATTTCAAAAGTGTTTTTGTAAAGGATCTTATCGTGAAAAGCTAAAAAACGGTGAATGAATTTTATTTCAGTCCCGATTTTAGAATACGCATTAATTTTTTTCGGTTTGTTTTCGTTGCTTTTCATCCCTTCTGCTTTCCCTTCTTTTTCTTTAATGATTCTTTCCAAAGCTTCTTTTCTGATTTCGATTTCTTCCGTTAAACCATCTTCCTGTTCAGCATCTAGTTCCAATCGATAAATCATTTTTAATTTATCTAATGGCAAATGTTTATACCCTGCCGCATCTTTTTTTGCTTGAGTAACAAGAAATGATTCTTTTTTTGTTCCTGATAAATCTCCTTTTTGAGATTCGATAAACTCTTCCAGTTTTTGAAACACCAATTTGGTCATGCGCGTAAAACCTGCATCCGTTCCAAATGCCGACCAATCTTTCCCGTTATTAGTTCCTTTGATTATAAATTCGTGCGATAAGAAAAGAACTTCGGGTAATTCCTTTAAATCGAATTTTTTAACGGTATCAAAATAATTTTCTGTTGTGATTTTCATTATGCTGCGAATTTTAATCGTTTAAGTTTGGATTCTAAATTTTTAACCGAGATGTTTTTAATACTTGGTTTTGTTGTTAGTGCTTTTATTTTACTTGGATCGTAATTCATAACAAGCATTTCTGTTTTCTTTTTATCGGTATGCTTTGTAACAGCCACAGATTTTTCTACCTTCTTTATATTCCATTTGTATTTTTTGATGTACTGTGATAAAATAGGAGAAGGGTAAGAGCTCAACAAAAACTTACCTTTTATTTTTACTAATGCGTCTAACAGTTGTTTGTAATCATCCTCCGAATAGCCTTTGTAATGTCCCATATCAGAACCGATGTAAGGAGGATCAGCATATATAAATGTGTCCTTGGTATCACTTCTTTGAATGACTTTAATCGCATCGTTGTTTTCAATTTGAACCATTCGTAAACGGTCGGCATACGCTCTTGTAAAATCATCTCGTTTGTTGGCGAGTGATTTCTCTTTAGAGTTTTCTTTTCCAAATCCCCAGGAGCCAATCATACTGGCGAAGCCTTGATTAGTTAATACCCACAATGCCCACGCACGTTTTACATCGGTAAACAAATCGGGATGTTCATATACCACCATTGCTTTTTTATAATGCTCACGGCTGTGTAATGTGCCTTGGATTTCTTTTTGCAGATCGGTAAATTTTGTTTTAACTACTTTGAAAAAATTTATTACTTCTCCGTTTTTATCATTAATGATTTCTACCTCAGATTTGGGTTTTGCAAAAAATAAAGCGCCACCTCCAAAAAATGGTTCGCAATAAATAGTATGAGCCGGTATAATTTCCAACAAGTGTTTTATCATATTCTGTTTACCTCCGTAATAGGTGATGGGTGTTTTCATTATGCCGCTTGTTTAAAATTCAATAGTTCTAATTGTAGTTCGAGTGTTAGATTTTTTATTGAATCATCATTTTTTAATTCAACCACTTTCATTCCGATGAGCCGTTCTGCGATTGCTCTCACCACAGGAACACTCACCGCATTCCCTAATAATTTGTAGCGTTGTGAATCGGATATTTCTGAAACCGAACCGTTAAATATTCCGGGTCTAGTCCAGTTATCTTTAAAGCCTTGTAAGCGTTCGCATTCAATAGGAGTTAATCTTCTTAAATTATTTTTGGCAAGCGTGTATTGTTGCACACCTGTATCAATCGTTCCTGCAATTCCTTTTCCTACACGCCCTCTTCGTTTGTTCGCTTCTAAATAAGACAGATTAATACTGTCTCCTTTTTTAGCTGTTGAATATCCTTTTTGTGTGTCTTCAGGAATATGAAATACTCCGTTCTTTGTCCAATTATCAGGAAAGCCTTGTAAGCGTTCACACTCGGTGGGAGTTAAGCGTCTTATTTTTTTATTGACCAAATAATTTTCGGTTTGCGAACCGCTTCCGTGACCGGATGATTTGATTGTTTTTGAAATACCATTTTTAGAATCATACAAACGGTTATGTTCCGATTCATTTTTAGTGAGCTCGCGCAACATCACCATGCTGTCCTTTTGAACAGAGGTTAATTGATTGGCGATATTATCTTTTCGTAATTCAATCTTTCCACTTTGTCCTTTGTAATTGCGGGTACGATATGCTGCACCATTTGCTATAAGTGGTTGACGAATCCAATCCTGCTGTGTGTTTAATGCAGGACTTGTTTCCATTTGATCGTATTTCCATTTGGTGGAAGAGCCCTTCCAATGCAAAACATAAGGAGAACGGTGTGTACTTTCTCCAACTTTTGTATCGATGGTTGGGCTTATAGTTTTCCTTTGAGATTTTTCTTTATCGAACGCATCACTCCTTTGAGTGCTTTCTCCGATAGGAAATATTTGGGATTGGGTTTTGCCTCTAAGACATCCGACAAAGTAAACCCGCTCTCTGTTTTGGGGTAGAAACCAGCTAGTATTAAGCAGTTGCCATTGGATGTCATAAAGCCCAAGGTCGGCAAACGTTTGCAGTATGATTTCAAAGTCTTTGCCTTGGTTACTGGAGAATAACCCTTTGACGTTTTCAAAGATAAAAACATCGGGTCGGCATTCCCTGATGATTCTAACTGCTTCAAAAAAGAGGTTGCTTCGTTTTCCTTTAAGCCCTTTGCGTTTGCCAGCAATGGAAATATCTTGGCAGGGAGAACCAAAGCAGATAATGTTTGGGCGTTGGATTTTTTTAGTATTGATTTTCGTAACATCGCCAAGGTTGATTGATTTTTTAAAATTGTATTGATAATTAGCCACTGCATATTTATCAATCTCAGAAAAATAATGTTGTTTAATGTGATAACCCGCTTCTTCTAATCCTTTTGAAAAGCCACCTGTTCCGCTGAATAAATCAAGCAGAACAATTTCATTTTTATATGAACGTGAGTTTTTCATTTTAAAGGATAATCTTTTTTTTATAAAAAAGAGCAGGGTGTAAATCACACCCTGCTCTTAAAATAAAGTTTAGCTATACACTAATGCTTTACGGTTATCCCAAACTTTATCAAAGTTCTTGTTACCGCCTGCCCATTGGTAAGTTAATACACCTCTGTTGTTTGTGATTTTTTGAATCGCCCACACAGCATCTACATTTTGCGCACCCGGATTAGCAAAACCTTTGTACACAACATTTGAGTTTGCTTCATCAACTTGTTTTGGTTCAAAGAACAATTTATCGTTCAAGGCATTTACCTTATCCTTCATGTCGTTCACACTATTTTTAATGTTTACGATCTCGGAATTACCTTCGGTTTGTTTTTGTTCTGTTGCTAAACCATTCACACTTGTTTGAAGCATCTCCATAATCTTGTCACGTAAATCTGCTACATTCAAACTGATGGGAACAGTCACTTCAGCTTGGTCAACAAATACGTTGTACAACGCTCCTTGTCCGATGTCGATTTTGATAATTGTATCACGTACAATTTCTACTTCTCGGATTTGATTTTTTAATACAAAGCGGGGAGAACCATCTGAAATGATTTTTAAACTCGCACCGCTGTTTATGATTTCTACTGTCATGTTTAATTGTTTTGGTTATTATCGTCTTTGTCTTTTATCGCTCCCACAACTACTTCGCCTATAACTGCTCCAATAAATCCTCCAATCATTACATAGGGAACAACATCTTTTGATGATTCCTTTGCGTAGAAATAACTAATTAAAGAAGCAGCGAGCGTTACAGTTGATACAATTGTTTTTTCTTTCATGCGTATTTATTGTCGTGATTGAATTAATAAACTTGTGGTTACACCGGAGAGAATTAAAAAGCCTGCCGCTAAGAACTTATTCTGAATTTGCTTCTTTCGCTGTTGCTTGTAAGCCGTTTCCAAATCCTCTGTTAACTTTCGTTCTCGTTGCAGATTATCATCACTGATACTTTTGAGCCTCGTATAAGAAATTTGGCAGACGACAATTTCTGAATCCTTGACAGCAACTATATTAGTGAGCTCTCTGATCGTGGTTTCATAACAGTTTTGTGTACTATCTACCCAAACCACATAATCTGAAACCTCCTCTTTCAACGAATCGCAATTATTCAATTTTTGTTCGACACTTAATCCGGATGTATCCTTCTCCATCAATTTCACTACATCAAATTTGGATTGATCCAGTTTTATTTTGGTAGCGATAAGTTGTCGTTGTGATTTACTTAACTCCTTTTCCAAACTATCAGAATGAAACTTTAAGTGTATAAAAGCATTTTGATAATACTCTTCAACTAAGTTCGCCTCTTGTTCCGCACTCTGAACTTGTTCTTTATCCGGCTTTAAATGCTCGGTATCATTGAAGCAGGTGCTGAACAAAAGAAATAGCCCGATGCACAAGGCTGTAATTAAAATAACGATTGGTACTTTTTTCATAATTTATTTTTTGATTTTAGAATGATTTATTTTTATTTTCTGAGCGGGCCACTTTTGGATTTACGTTCCAATGAATAACCAAACGTTCCTGCTCCAACCATAGAGATGAAAGCGTAAAACATATATTCGGGAACTACTACTCCAAAGAATTGGTGACCAACCCAAGAGATGATGGACATTAAAACATAGAGCATTGTAAATAATTCTCTTAGTGAGAAATTTCCGTCCTTGTCTTTTAATAATTGATGAAAGATGTCTTTAATTTTCATTGTTCGTTTTTTCTTTTCGTTTAAATAATTGGGCTATTTTATCTCTGCTTTTAAAAGAAAAATATCCAACCGCTATCAGTCCAAGAGTTCCTATACCGTATGCGGCACGCCTAATGCCTTCTCTTTTTACTGACCTGAAATCTATCAGGGTATAAGTAAATTTGTTACCATATAATTGGTAGTGACGTTCGCATAGTTTTAAAAACTCCTGAAAGGCATCGGCATTTTCAAATACCTGGCATCCTGCCGAATACTTATCGACTGTTCTCGTTGTACCTGTCTTATTGGCTCTGTGGATATTGATTCCGTATAGGCCTGTTGTTTTTGTACCGTTGAGAAAGTCGAGTTTTGCATTACGGTCGTAATCACGAATCACCGTCACTGGTTTGCGTTGTACTAAGGCTTTGTATTTTCCCTGATGCAGTCCTAACTGGTAGGAATTGAGATACTGTCCTTCTGAAAGGATTGCAGTACCCTGTTGTTGCATTGGGTTTTTCAACCAAAACGTACCGGGGTCGGTTGTGGCTTTAAATACATGATAGTTCCATTTGATCGGGCTAATCTTATAGAACACATGAATCTCGTCATCAAATTTGTTGGGCTCGGTGCTGTTTCCACGCAAGCCTACAATATTGAGTTCGTAAGGACGAGTATAAAGCTCATAACGTTTGTGACGAAGTATGGCTCGTAATTTTCCAAGTATCATCTTATGCTGCGTTACCTAAATCGGGTTCGTAATTTTTTAACCAATCTTTTACATCAAAGCAGGGGCAGGCTTTGTGTACGTTTGGGAAATCACGGTGACCTAATACTTCAGCAGAAGGATATTTTTCAGTGAGTGATACAATCAAATCGAACATCGCGTGTTTTTGCAAATCGCTTCGATTGTCAATTGGTTTTCCTTGCTTATCAATGCCACCTAAAAAGGCAATATTGATACAAGCGGAATTATGTAAATACACTCCGTTACTATTTTTATTTTCATCCAACAACTGAACAACTGTTCCGTCTCGTTGAATAAAATAATGGTAACCGGGTGTGTCCTTCCATCCTCGTTGTTCTTTCCAATAACGTTTGATGGACTCAAGCGTAGTATTGGTGGGTGTTGCTGTGCAATGCACGACAATGTATTTTATGTTCCTTTGATTATTCATTTCTTTTGCGGTTTTAGTTTTAATAATTGCCTGCGGAGGCTCTCCGCCCGCTATTTTTTCTTTTTTGTTGTGATAATTTTCATCCAGTCGCTATACTGTCCAAACTCTGCTTCTGCTTTCATATCATCGATGATATTTGTTCCGTAGAGTTTTTTGTAAGAGACTGCGGTTTGGATGAAAGCGGTTTGTGTTGGTATTTCGTTAAAGACTGCAATCACCGCGTCACCATCTGTCCCCGGTAAAAAGCCATAGGATTTATCAAAGGCCGCTTTTAATCGTTTCGCCCATGCATCGTAAGCATTGACTGTTGGCGCTTGTCCTTTCTTTGGAGGTTTACCTGCAATAATCTGTAGCATCTCATTGTACTCAGTGCTTTGCAACTCATCAGCCATGTCCTTTAATAAATTGGAGTTGTAAAGTTTTTGATAGGACTTTTGAATTTTTGCAAACTCATCTTTACTACTAATTTGCCGAAGGGCATTTCTCAAAGCCGTTGTGTTTGTTCCGAACCATCCGTCATTTTCAAAAGCCATTTTAATTTGCTTGGCGATTGTTGCAGAAGATCCGTCTTCAAAACTTTGGTTCTCTTCTTTGTTCGCCACTTTATTTAAAATCAACTTCCTTCCGAAATACACACCACCTCCCAATACCGCCAAACCAATAGCTGAGTAAAGGAGTTTTTCCTTTAGGCTCAAACCCTGTTCTTTTGGAACATTCGGATTTTGATATGGAATTATTTCTTGCATTGCGTTTTAATTTTTATTGCCTGCGGAGGCTCTCCGCTTAAACCCCTAATGCTTTTTTTGCGAGTGAAAGTTTTACAGGATCATTCTTAACGATGTGTGCTAACTTCTCCAATTCCTTTGCAGTAAGGCGTGAAGCGAGTATCGTTAAAGCACTCATCTTTGTATCTGCTTCTTGTTCTGTAGGCGCTTCAATGCTGATATCGTAAGTGTGTTTTGCCATGTTATTTTTGTGTTGACACAGTTTTCCTTTAGGCAGGCTGATTTTCACAGCCTGCTAAAAGATTTCTGTATGGATTAATGATTTAGTTCTTGCCGATATTTTGTAGAACTTCAGTTACATTGATGTTTAATAATTCGGCAACTGGTTTGAGTTGAGTGGTATCTTCTTCCAGTTTGGTAATCACTTGAGTTAAAATAACAATCTCTTCATCATCAAAACTCTCAGCAATACCACGCATAAAGTTTAAGTACCCTTTCTCTTCATCGCTCAATTCAGGAGTATCACTTTTCTTTTTAAAGCTGACTTCTGTTTCGTGAGTTGTAGTAGTAGTACCACGTTCTTTATTGTCCTGCTCAATGATTCCGGCTAATGCCTCTCCACCGGGTAACTTGGCAACCATTTGTGGATTACGTCTCACGATTCCTTCAACAACAACCGATGCTAATTCTCCAAGATTTACATTTCCCCAATGCAGTTTTTTACTTCTGTACTCTTGTAATTCTGCTACCAACTTTTCAGCGTACTCTTCTGATTCTTTGAGTTGCTGTTTGGTTTGTTCCAGTTCTTTTACAAGGGCTTCATGTTCCCATCGTTCCCGATGTGTTTGAAGTTTTTCTTCCATGCGACTTTCTATTTCTATACCGCTTAAGCCTTGCTGTTGAACAATCGTTTTTTGTTCTTCCTGTTTTTTCATGCGGTACACATATTGGTCGTTGCGTGGAGATTGAGAATTAGTAGAGTACACCAATATGCGGATACGGTCGGTATCTTCGGTCATATAATCCTCATAAGAATCAAACTCCTGGATATCATTTGTTTTATGAACGGCTTTTAAATTATCGACATAGATTTCATAATAACGTGCTGCGTTTCTATCTGCCTGTGTCTGCAAATACAATTTTAGTTTGTCGATTTTTAACTGGTCGTATGTTTCGCTTGTGATTGCCATATTATTTTTTCTCTTCCGTTTTTAAATGCTTTGGTATTACTTGTATGAAGCGTAAGTGATTTGCCGATGTAGAATAATTGTTGATGTAAATAAGTCCCTGATGTTCGTAGGTCTGCTCGTTGGTTTTACCAAAACTCAAATCATACATTCCAAAATCGGATATCACACTAATACTGACCGGAGCATCTTCCACCATAATGTAGAATTGATTGTAGGCTTCTAACTCTAAGAGTTCTCCTGCTTGTAAAACCAAATGCCTAAAACGTATGTAATAGTTTTTACCATAACCCAACTCTTCCATTCTTCGAGGGATGTATTCCAATGCGAGTGATGTTGTCATTTTTCAATTACTTCTTTTTCGTTAGTTAAAAATTCAAAGGCTACTCCGTTTTGCTGTTCGTTCACTTCCATCCACACAAATACTTTTAACGTGTATGAAATATCTTGCTTGTAGAACTTGCCTATGTTATCATGATACAAAGCGTTGATAATGGTTGACTCAACTGGTACGTCTACTTTTTTCGGTGCGGTTTTTCCTCTGATATCTTTTAATCCCGAATGAATCTCAAAAGTCTTGGGCAATTTAAATTCTTCGTAAAAGATGGATGCTTTAACCCAATCCGAATAAAAGATGTTTTCCTTTTCCATACTTTGGAGTTTTAGTTTTCCGACAACATTATAGTAACCTTCTTTTCTTAACTCTCTTTTTGGAACAAACATTTCTGCGGATTTAATTTCTGCTAGAGTAGAAGGTGTGACTCCATCTTTTCCCGATCTCGATTTTAAAAACACATCGGTTTCAATCCCAACAATTTTAAAAGCGTGTTTGGAAAGTTTTATTTGAAAATGTTTGACCTGTCCCGCTTTGGTAATACTTGTTTCGGTTACTAAGACTCTTACTCTGCTCATATCTCGCTCTCTCTTTCTCCATCAACACTTAATGACACGATGTAAGGCGCAAATACTGTTCTGCCATCTTCACTATCAGTATATTCAAACGTAATCAGCCCATTACCAACGATAATTTTTCCAATGTAAAAACAACGTTTGTTTGGTTCTACATTTTCCGATGACATAATCTTTTTAGTGGAATAACCATCGGCATAGATTTCATCTTTGTTAATTTCTAATCGAAATGATCCTCTGTAATAAGCCAAGTCATCACGGTTTGAAAGAATGCACACACCATAAATTGTTTTCACACTTTTATCTACCTCGAAGGTTTTTTTGACCGTTTTTCCGGCTTCGGTTACCTGTACATCAAATTGCTTGGAATAATATTTTAGCATCTTTTTTCTCTTTATTGTTTTGATTTAATTAAAGTGGTTTGCTTTTATTAGCAAACCACTTTTTATTTGTGCTTATGGAGTAGTAATGGTTCCATGTAAGCCCACATACAAATGTGTTTTCGGATCTAACCCATCCATCGATCCTAAGTCAATGGTTGCTTCCACCAAAATATCATCGTGGATCATTCGCGGGTTTGCCAGTTTGTAATACCCAACCGGAACGGTGTTCATCGTTTTGGTTTTAAAAATCGTGTTTACCGTTTCGGGCATAATGATTTTCTTGTTACTTTTTAAACTGAACTCTCCATTAGCAATAGCTGCGAAATCTTCGATGCCATCAAATTTTGTCCCGATTATCTTGTCCTTGTTTACTTCAGCAGGAATTGCTGCCAATAAAAAGATACCACTAACAAGCATGGCTTGGTTCTTTGGTAATTTGGCATTACTGATATTACGCAAGCCTACTTCTTTGTCGTCTTGTGTTTCAAACATTTTGATTGTTTTTGAATTCACAGGCTTGATGCTGTAGATGACAGTATCCGCCAAACGCAATTCTCCTTTTAATAAACCTTGTTTAATGTGTTGTGGTAACTCATTAAAATGTTTTTCCATTTCGGCACGAGAACCTTTACTTGCAGGAACACCACCTGCCATTTTATTCATCATGCGCATACGCTGAATGGGATTCATGCGTCCCAATGCGCCAAGCAACTCCTGTGTTTCAGGGCCATCAAGACCTAGCAATGCTGCTGAGTTGTTGTATTCTTCAATTCCTTCTAATGCTCCTAACATATTTTTTTGTTTTTAGTTTGTAATTAATTTTTTGATGTGATGATTGATGATAAGGGTTCAGGTTTATAAAATAGGTTCTTCGCCTAATTCTCCAACCCCACCTGAGAAGGATTGTTTACGCTCAAAGTTTTTTGCTGACTCTGCCACTTGTCTTTCGATTCTGTCTAAATCATCAAACGCTCCTTCGAGTTCTTTACCGTTGGGGTAGGTGATGTATTGTACTTCTCCCATACCGTTAGTGCCATCGTCTTTACTTTTGATAATCTTATCTAAAAAGAGTTTGCGTTTAAATTCATCTTTAAATGCTGCCATACGGTCTTTTACTCCTTCAAAGCCATCTCTTTCAGAACCATTCATTCCGGCAACTGCTTGATATCCTCCCGATGCCATCATGCCGACACCGAATGCTGCTGCGCCATTACTGCCCATGTAATGCCCAACACCAGTTACTGCAATTCCGACAAGGAAAGAAGAACGTCCCACCACCGCGCCCGCTAATCCTCCGCCAATAGCACCGATTAAAACATCACGACCTGTTTCGATGGCGGTTTTTTTAAAGTCACCTTTCGCTAATGGATTTGCTCCATTAAGCACTTCGTGTTGGTGCGCTTTTTTTATGTACCTGTTTTTACTTTTTCCCATTTTTTCTTTTTGTTATTTAATTGAACTCAAACTTTATTTTCTCTTACAGTAATGCAACTGATTCTTTCTTGTGCTTTTTACTTTTGAAATGATTGTTCTTTTTACGTTTATGTTTTTTCTTACTTCTTGGCACACCTGATAATGCAGGTTGTGATGGTGTAGGTTTTTTATGCGTCACGATTTTGTATCCTGCGAATAGCAATCCTAAACTTCCAACTCCAATCGCAACAGGCTTGATCCATTTTTTGTTCTTGTCCCAAAAGCCTTCGGGCTTGTCACCGTCATCTGATTCTTTAGCTTTACTTTTAGTCTTGCCATTGATATTGGAATCATCCGAGGCTTCATCATCTCCGCTACCTCCGCTACTTCCTCCGCCTCCTGATGAACCTGAACCTTTACTTTTAGTAGTTACGTTGCCACCACCTTCATCGCTTGATCCGCCACCTTCTTCAGAGGAACCACCGCCACCGCCTTCTTCACTTCCTCCACCTTCTCCGCCTGAGCCTTCTCCTTCTTTTCCTTTCTTTGGGAACATATTTCCGACACTTTTTAGTAAGGCGGCTATGGCTCCAATTACACCAGTAGCGGATGCAATTGCTGTTGCTGTAACAACTCCTAATTCCCCGAAATCATCTTCCACTCCTGATAGTTCATCGTGGTACATATCTGTTCCCAGGATAGTGGAAGCATCGGATGTTTCATCCAATCCGTCTAGTGGATCATAGCCCGCACCTAAACCATTTACTTCTTTGTTCTTGTTTCCTTTGCCTGTAAGAATTGCTTTTTTTAAATTTTCCGGTTTGCCTCCCATACCGTAAAAAATCTTCTCTAGTTTTTCTCGAATCCTTTTTAGTTTAGCAAACTTGCCCATGTCTAAGCCTTTACTCTTAGCTGCATCTTCGGTCAGATATGACCACTTTAAACGCTCCCCGATTTTCATCACGTTTAATTTTGCCGAGAGTAAAACACCTGCTCGGATAGTTGCTGTTGCAGGATTTAATTTATTGGTAAAGTGTAACCCTTTTTTTAAGAGAGCTTTAAACTTTCCTTTTTTCTTTCCGCCACCTCCTTCAGAATCCCCACCGCCTTTTGCTTTTCTGCGGAAGAGTTTTCCTAGATCAGACATTGCTTGGCTATCATCGAAGATGCCTACCAAGTCAATCGTATCTATGTTCTTGTAATTACTGGTGTCGTTGACACCATTCAAATATTCTAAATCCATGTTTGTATCTTTTTTTTCGCTGTAAGGTTCTTCATAATCAAAATTTCTTACTACACAATCGATTGTTATATATGAGCCATCACTTGAAGGAACAATAGGGTAGATGTGTTGAAAGCGGTCTTCTTTGTATTTGGTAATTCTTAGCTTGTGTCTGATTTTTAAATTGCTCAGAATACTGCTGATAAATACCGAGTAGCAATCGCAATCCACTCCTTGTATATTACCTCTGTCGTGCCAAGCCCTTGCCGGACTTCGTACCTGCTCTTTTCCATCTTCATCTTTTTTGTAAGCGATGTGATCGTAAACAAAGTGCCAAATGTTTGAGCAGGTTTCTCGTACGTTGTTCCCCTTTAAAACTTTAGCGATTTTCTCTGTGTGAAACAAAGTATCTCTCACTACTTGTGGAATGAACCGAATGGTATCCGCTACCGTTGCACCTTCTTTTTTAGTGATAGTGGTAAGCATTGCCCTTGGAAACAAATGGTCGTATTCCTTTCCGCTTTTAACTCGTATCGTTTCTCTTCTTTCCATGTTATGCCTTTCCTTGACTAAGTGTAATGGTATCTGCTTTGGTGTAGGGTACTTTTTTCCAACCGATGTCAATCGTAGTAAGTGTTTTTACTTCCAACTTTACCGGCTCTTTATTTTGAATAGCTTTTATGAGTCCACCTGATAAAGAAAAAATATTCATCAGTGGAACTTTAATCATCATCTTGTCAATGATGGCTTCTCCAAAAGCAGGTATCTGAATATCTTTGTCGAGTACCTGCGATGAGCCCACTGTTGTTCCTTTGTACACCAACTTTATAAATGGAAATTTTATTTTGAACGGTGTGCGTGTCGGATTTTTTAATTGTACGTCAACTCTCAATGTTAATCCTGAAAAATCCAGTTTGTGAATTTTTACCATCGGTACTGTTTCCAGTTCCGCATTCATTTTGTTGAGTCGCAACAAGTAAACTGTTCCACCAATCAAACCGCCTCCGATTATTGTTCCAACCGTTATTTTTTTCCAAGTTTCCATTACTTCTTTTTTAATCGTTCACTGATGTAATCCCCTGCTACTTTAAATGCCATCCAAATCACTCCGCCCACGAGTGCCTTGACCGCATAATCGGCAAGTCCTGAGTAGTCCAAGTTCGCAAGCAGAATAGTTCCTGTGAGAAACATATTGCTGCTGCTATCTGTACTACTTTGATTTTTTTCCATGTTGCCCTCCTTTTTTAATTGTGGTAATTACTTTACGAGAACAAAGAAATGGCAAGGGTTTTAGACACTTTCCGAAAACCACTGTTTAGATTCATCTTGCGCATCCAAACGCATCGAAGTGTTATTTAGATAGCAATTTTAAAGAGTGTTTTTGTAAGACATTTTTAGGATGAGCATGTTTGTAATAATGCTTTTTCAAAAACAGAATGGCATAACAGCTTCCTCTTAATGCTACTCGTTCCATAAACAGTTCTCGTAAACCAACTCGCCCTGTGCCATTATAATCATAGGCTCTGTGATTAAGGAGCGTGTTTTCAAGTACATCGTTGCACCATGCTATTGTTTGTTTGTCGCTCAACTTCTTTTTTGTTTCCACAAATAAATGCGCTCTGATTTTTTTATACTCTATGTCAGAAGCATTATCAAAAAACATTTTTTGTGCATCCTCAAATGAATTGACGTACTTTTTTGAAGAAGGGGAAACTGAAGCTTTACAGCCTCCCTGCACCACGAAGCTTTGTAAGACATGGCGATTATCGAATATATGTTCCATCGTTTCTTTAGATCACAGTTCAACAATACCCGGTGCGCCCAGTTTATCAATGATGATTTTCACCTGCGCAACGGTATAGTATTTGCCTTTTAATTCTCCGATCTCATCTTTAAAACCTTCCGTCCATTTTTTATAGGTGAGTGCTGAAACCCCATATAGATTGCGGATTTCCTTGGGTGAGTATGCCTTGAGCATAAATTTTCCCTCTTCTGTTTTATTGCCCATGACCGGATTGTTTTAAAAAGTTTACATGGATGGTGATGTTGTAAAAAAGCTGTGTGAGCTTTTCATCCTGGTACTGGATGAGTTTTTCGTTGATCTCTAAAAACAATTCCGCTTCGGAAGTTGCTACATAAAGCATCATTTTTTTTGCAATGAATCGTAAGCCGGAAACTTTATCTAAATGATTTTCTTCCCTCTCTTTGTAAAAGGCAATGTATTCATCTTCGCCTTTCATTAATACTTTGTTGTAATCCTGTAATCGTTGCGGATTCAGGTGTGCAAAGCTTTTGTAAATGCAGAGCTCTCTTTCGATGATGTCGGTGCTGTAAGTTTCTGCTTCATGCGAGTTGGAGATCACATTACGAAGCGCTTCGTAATGTGGTACTAATCGTTCAAAGTAGAATGCCGGATTAATTGCTCTTGCTACTTTTTGCATCAAGCCTAATGTTTCTACACAAATATTGGCGAAGAATAAACTCTTCTGCTCAATGCAGGCTTTACGTTTTTTTTCTCGTTTGAGAAAATAGAATTTTGATTTTTTGGAGAACTTTTTCTTTGGATGGTTTCCGCCTTTTATCACTCGCATGTGAGAGTGATGTTTTTGTTTTAATGCTGTCATAATTTTTTGTTTTAAAATTTATGACGCAAAGGTGTGGCGGGGAGATTGGGCTACAGCCGAGAAGGGTTGTTATTGCAGACTTGAGTAGAATTTGTTTGAAACTGTAAGTTTGGGGGTTGTTTTGCAGCTTTGGGAAATTTTGCTCAATATTATGTTCAGTAAAGCATCCGCCTAGATAAATATGGCCTTTAGAAATTATGCATTATATAAAACAAAAATCAGGTGGTAAGGGAGAAAACATCTACTGGTATAATTTTTGGGGAGCTTACACTGAGAATACCTTTGTTAATTGTACTGGATTGTAGGCAAATTGGTGTAGGATAGAACCGATTTATTAAAGTTTTCTTATCTTATTCAATAGTGAATTAAGTTGTTTTATCTCTTTATCTGACAAGTGTTCTACAAATCCCTCAAAATTTCTGATATCCTTATCCATTTTACTAACAAGGCTGTGTCCAATAATATTCAACTTTACATTAATTTTTCGCCTATTTTTCTGGTCTTGCCTGCGAACTACTATATTTTTCTCTAAAAGCCTTTCAACCAATCTTGTTATATCCGAACTTTTATCAAGCATTTGTAGCTTAATGGTAGAAACCATCATGGACTTAGGATAAACTTCGTTTAAAATCTTAAGTATGTTAAATTGCTGAGCAGTGACGTTGTATGCTTTTAAGACAACATGGTACTCATTATGCAACCAATTATTTGTAAAATAGATATTTACTAAAGCTTTTTGTCTATCATTAATAAAACTATAAAACTCTAATCCCTCTTTAGCCATATTTGATTTTGTTCTGAATTTGATTTTGTTCTGAATACAAAACTACCCAAAAATTCAAAATTCTGGGACAATTAAATTTATATTTTCTATTGCAAGATCGATAGGTTGTAGCATTCAACCCTTTACTTATAACCTCCTAGTGTAATTTAAAAGAGGAAATTCGATAAAATACTTTAAACAATTATCGTTTAAACATCTATCTGAAAATAAATTTTAAATATCTGATATAGATATAGTTAAAAGAATGATGTTATAATTAATAACACAGGAAACTATGTAATATAAAATAGTTTTCATAGTTTTGTCGCTCTTAATGGAAAAAGGACATCAAAATAAAATTCTTGAAGGCGCCAAGGAACTTTTCTTTATGTATGGATTAAAGAGAGTAACTGTAGATGATATTTGTCGGCATATAGGGATGTCGAAAAAAACTCTTTACTTATTTTTTAAGAATAAAGAAGAATTAATTGAATGTCTACTTGAAAAAAATATTAATGAAAACAAAAAAGAATTTGAACACATATTTAAAAAATCAAATAATTCAATACAGGAGATTATTCTTTTAATGGAACATTTAGCAGAAATGTTTTCAGAAATAAACCCACACGTATTTTATGATCTGCAAAAATACCATCCTGTTGTTTGGAAACAGTTTAAAGAATTTAAAGAAAATTTTTTGTTTCAAATGATTGTGGAAAATTTGGAAAAAGGTATTCAAGAAGGTTTATACAGGCTTACAATAAATAAAGAAATTTTAGCCAGGCTGCGCATTGAAGAAACTGAAATGGCTTTAAATCCTTTGTTATTTCATAAAGAAAAATACAAAATTGCGGATATTCAAATTGAATTATTAGATCATTATTTACATGGCATAACTACTTTGAAAGGGCATAAACTAATAAATAAATACAGACAAATAAATGAAGACGAATAATTTATGAAAAATATTTCAATAATAATAATTGGCGCTGTCATCTCTTTTCAAACAGTTGCTCAAAATAAGAACGAGCCTGCAAAAAACCTTTCATTGAAAGAAGCAATTGAATTTGCATTAGCAAATAACTCTAGTATAAAAAATGCCGAGTTGGATATTGATGCCTCAAGGTATAAGAAAAAAGAAATAACAGGTATGGGGCTTCCTCAAATATCTTCTTCTTTTGATGTTAAAGATTATGAGAAGCTACCAACGCAATTACTTCCTGGAGAATTTTTTGGCGCGCCTCCCGGAACCTACATTCCAGTGCAATTTGGTGTAAAATACAACGCTACAGGCTCGATTCAGGCTAGTCAGATTGTTTTTAATAGTGACTACATCGTTGCCTTACAATCCTCAAAGTCATTTTTAGAATTATCAGAAAAAAATTATCAGCGTTCACAAATTGAAACCAAAGCTACAGTTACTAAAGCCTATTATACCGCTTTGGTGAGCAAAGAAAGGTTGAAATTGCTTCAAGCTAATGTGGATCGTTTGAAAAAATTAGTTGAAGACACCAAATTATTAAACACAAATGGTTTTGTTGAGAAAATTGATGTTACACGTGTAACTGTTGCTTATAATAATTTGCTTTCGGAAAAGGAAAAAATAGATCGTTTAGTTGGGTTGACGGAAAGTGTTTTGAAATTTCAAATGGGAATGGAAATTAAATCGCAAATTAACCTTACAGACTCCTTGCATCTTGATAATATTCCGGTATTTGATATTTCTACTTCTAGTGAATTGAATTATAAAAATCGGATTGAATATTCTTTATTGGAATCTCAACAAAGATTAAACGAACTTGATGTGAAGAGAGGTAAATTAAGATATTTACCTTCCATATTTCTATATGGTAATTACAGTGCACAAGCACAACGAAACGAGTTTGACTTTTTTGACGCCAGCAAAAAATGGTATCCAATCGGAATAATTGGAGGAACTATAAATCTTCCGTTGTTCGATGGTTTTCAAAATCATTATAGATTGCAGCAATCCAAAGTTAATTTGATGAAGACGGTTAACAATATGAATAACTTAAAGAATGCTATTGATTTGGAAATTGAAACTTCTAAATCAAGCTTATTAAACGCTTTGAACACATTAAATATTCAAAAAACCAATATAGAACTTGCGAAAGAGGTTTATGATGTTGCAAAGAAAAAATACGAGCAAGGCAGTGGTTCCAGCATTGAAGTTATGAATGCAGAAACGGCATTAAAAGAGGCTCAAACCAATTATTATAATGCTTTGTACGAATATTTTACAGCAAAAGTTGACTACGAAAAGGCCGCAGGTGTAATAAAATAAATTAAAGAATAAACTTAAAAATAAAACAACTCAACTACATATGAAAAAATTAGTATTTATAATCTTCATAACAGGATTAATAGCCTCTTGCGGATCGGGAGATAAAAAGGCCAAACTGGAAAAACTCAAGCAGCAAAGTTCTGATTTATTAGAGCAAATAAAAAAACTTGAAGATGAGATTGCTTTAAGTGGCGATACAACAATTAGTAATCTAAAAACAAAAGACATCTCCATAAAGCCCATCACTTTTGAAACCTTCAAACATTTTATAGATGTTCAAGGTCGTGTAGATGGTGACGAAAATGTAACTGTTAGCGGTAAAATGGCTGGAGCTGTTGACCGTATATTAGTGAATGAAGGGGATGAGGTTTCGGAAGGACAGGTGCTCGCTGAACTTGATAATTCTGTTTTTAAGCAAAGTTTAGAGGAACTAAAAAACGCACTTGCTTTTGCATCGGATGTTTATGAAAAACAGAAAAATTTGTGGGATCAAAAAATTGGCACGGAAATACAATTTTTATCTGCTAAAAACAATAAGGAAAGTTTAGAGAAAAAAATTTCAACTCTAAAAGAGCAAATGGAGCTTTCAAAAATAAAATCACCCATTAACGGGGTAGTTGATGGGATTGATATAAAAATAGGTCAATCAGTAATGCCTGGTATGCCGGCAATAAGGGTGGTCAACCTTAATAAATTAAAAGCGAAAGCTGAAATTTCTGAATCCTATGCTTCAAAGGTGAAAAAAGGAAACGATGTTGTAATTTTCTTACCTGATTTAAATAAAGAAATTCCATCAAAAATATTTTATACTTCTAAAGTTATAAATAATACAACCAGAACTTTTAGTGCGGAAGCAGATTTAGATTCACAAAATCAAGATTATAGGCCGAACATGATTGCTGTTCTAAAGGTTGTTGATTACCAAAAGGACTCAGCGATTGTAGTTCCACTCAACATTATCCAACATTCAGGCACTTCTGAATATGTTTATATTGTTGGTGTTAAAAACGGAAAAGAAATTGCAATAAGAAAGGATGTTACTCTTGGGCAGATTTATAACGGCAAAGCAGAAATAATTACGGGATTAAACCTAAATGACAAACTAATAACGTCAGGTTATTTGGATTTAACCGAAGGCATGTTAATTAAATACTAAATATTTTAATTGTGGAAAAGAAATTTAAAGAGTTCAAATTAACAAGTTGGTCTATTGATAATAAATCGGCCATCTACGTGCTAACCATTTTTATAACGTTAGCAGGAATGTTTTCATACAACAGTATTCCTAAGGAAAAATTCCCGGATATTGTTATCCCTACAATTTATGTAAGTACTGTTTACCCTGGTAGTTCGCCAAAAGACATTGAAAATCTTGTTTGTAAACCACTTGAAAAACAGATTAAATCTATATCCGGAGTAAAGAAGCTTACAAGTAATTCCGTACAGGATTTCTCTAATATCATTATTGAATTTAATACAGATGTAGAGGTTGCTGTAGCAAAACAAAAGGTAAAGGATGCAGTAGATAAGGCAAAAAAAGATTTGCCGAAAGACCTCCCTTCCGAACCAAGCGTGATGGAGGTGGAATTTTCTGAAATGCCGATAATGTTTGTGAACATATCAGGAGATTATGAATTAAGCCAGTTAAAAAAATATGCAGATGAGTTACAAGACAGAATAGAATCTCTTAAGGAGATTACAAGAGCGGATATGGTTGGAGCTTTAGAAAGGGAAATTCAAATTAATGTGGACATGTACAGAATGCATGCTGCCAAACTTTCAATGACAGATATAGAAAGGGCCATTGCTTCAGAAAATTTGATTATTTCCGGTGGAAGTGTTGATATGGATGAAATGGCAAGAACAATAAGTGTTTCAGGAGAGTTTTCGGATATTGATAACATAAAAAACATTGTTGTTAATTCAATGGTTGGCGCACCTGTTTATTTAAAAGATGTTGCTGATGTTAAAGATGGTTTTCTGGAACAAGAAAGTTATGGCCACCTTGATAACAAAAAGGTAATTACTTTAAATATCATTAAAAGAGGTGGTGAAAACCTGATTAATGCTTCTGATAAGATTAATGAGATTATACTTGAAATGAAAAAATCATCATTTCCTGAAGATTTGGTTATTAAAACAACAGGAGATCAATCGTCTCAAACCCGAACTACATTGCACGATTTAATTAATACCATAATCATTGGCTTTATTCTCGTAACAATTATTCTGATGTTCTTTATGGGTGCTACTAATGCAATTTTCGTTGGATTATCTGTACCTCTATCCATGTTTATCGCATTTATGATTTTACCCGGTATTGGATTCACAATGAATATGATTGTATTGTTTGCTTTTCTGCTTGGTTTAGGTATTGTGGTTGATGATGCAGTTGTTGTTATAGAAAATACGCACCGGATTTTCGATAACGGAAAAAAGAATATTGTTACTGCGGCTAAGCAAGCGGCAGGTGAAGTATTTCTCCCTGTATTATCAGGAACCATAACAACACTTGCACCCTTTATACCACTTGCGTTTTGGGGAGGTACTATAGGTAAATTTATGCACTTTATGCCCGTAACAATGATTATTACATTGAGTGCATCGCTTATCGTTGCTTATATTATTAATCCGGTATTTGCAGTTAATTTTATGAAGCCACATGAAAAGCAGCATGGTAAAAAAAGTCGTAAAGGACTAATTATTACTGCTGTTGTAATGGTAATGATTGCTTTATTGTGTTATATCACAGGATCTCCAGGAAAAGGAAATTTCATTATTTTAATGTTACTGATTTATACTTTGTATAGTTTATTAATTGAAAAAATGATTGTCAGGTTTCAGGAAAAAACATGGCCTGCTGTCCAGAATTTATACGCACGATTTTTGAATTGGACACTTGATCGGCCATATAAAGTTGTTGGATTAACAATAGCCTTGCTTATTGGTTCTGTAATGCTTACAGCATTAAGAAATCCTAAAGTAGTTTTTTTTCCTAAAGGAGATCCCAATTTTATTTATGTATATGCAACCTTACCCGTTGGTACAAAAGCTTCCGCGACCGACTCCATTGCGAAAATAATCGAAGGTAGAATATATAAGGTAATTGGAGAAAAAAATCCAATAGTTGAATCAGTAATTACAAACGTAGCTGTTGGTGCTTCTGAAAATAGAGATGACAGAGGAAAGTATTCAAACAAAGCAAAGGTTGGAGTAGCATTTGTTGAATTTGGATTGCGAGATGGGGTTTCAACTGCAAAATATTTAGATGAAATTAGAACTGCCGTTAAAGGTATTCCGGGAGTTGAGATGTCTGTTGATCAAGAACAAAATGGGCCACCTACTGCCAAACCTATTAATATTGAAATAAGTGGTGATAAATTTGAAGATTTGGTGGCAACCTCACTTTCCCTAAAGAAAATGCTTGATTCGCTTCAGATAGCTGGCGTAGAAGAACTTAAATCTGACTTGCAACTAAATAAGCCTGAAATAAAAATTAATATTGACAGGGAACGAGCAAATAGAGAAGGAATATCAACTGCTCAAATAGGAATGGAACTTCGTAATGCAGTTTATGGTAAGGAGGTTTCTCGCTTTAAAGATGCAAACGATGATTATCCAATCATGCTTCGTTATAATAAGTCACAGAGAAATAATATTGAAGAGTTGCAAAATCTTAAAATTACCTACCGTGACATGAATATGGGTGGTGCTATCCGCCAAATTCCATTATCCGCTTTTGCTAAAGTAGATTACACTAGCACTTACGGAGGAATAAAAAGAAAAAATCAAAAAAGAGTAATTACTCTTTCTTCTAATGTACTTTCCGGATTTAATGCTAATAAAGTAAATGCGGCATTGCTATCGGTTACAAAAAACTTTAAAACTCCGCAAGGTGTAATTGTTGAATTAACAGGCGAAAAGGAGGAACAAAAAGAAGCGGCTGCATTTATGGGACGAGCTTTGATGATTTCCGTTTTTATAATTTTATTGATATTAATTATTCAGTTTAATTCATTTAGTAAAACATTAATAATTCTGTCTGAAATTATTTTAAGTGTAATTGGTGTTCTCCTTGGCTTGGCTATTTTCAATATGGATATTTCAGTTGTAATGACTGGAATTGGAATTGTTGCTTTAGCTGGAATAGTCGTCAGGAATGGTATATTACTCGTAGAATTTACCGATACCCTTGTTGAGAATGGCATGTCGGTTCGAGAGGCTGTTGTTGAAGGTGGACGCATAAGAATGACTCCCGTAATTTTAACTGCTACGGCTACAATATTGGGCATGATTCCACTTGCTGTAGGGTTTAATATTGATTTTGTTACCATGTTTACAGAATTAAACCCAAAAATTTATTTTGGGGGTGATTCTGTTGCGTTTTGGGGTCCTTTGTCATGGACAATTATTTTCGGATTAAGTTTCGCAACCTTTATCACGTTAATATTAGTTCCTGTAATGTATTTAATTGCATTTAAAACCAAAGAAAAAACCAAAAGAGTAATTTCAGGTGTTAGAAAAAAGAAGGTTACGATTGCTTCAAATTAAATTTCAATTGATGAATAATTTATCTCTCATAGACCGTTTAAATAATATTTCAAAGCTTTATCACAAAGCTGTTGCAAGTTATTTAAACGGTTTAAGTATTGATAGGGATTATATAATACTTTTTGTTATTAATGAGTCGAAAAAGAAACTGACTCAAAAAGAGATAAGTGAAATAATCCATGTTGAGAAGTCGTCACTGGTGCAAATGATAGATTATTTAGTGAAATCCGGATATGTTAAGAGAATTTCAAATCCAAAGGATAGAAGGCAAAACTTTATTTATTTAACAGAAAAAGCTAACAAGGATATTTCCTTAATAACTAATGCATATAAGAAAGCTGATGAATTTTCTTTCAAAGACATTCCCAAAAAAGAAGTGAAAGTATTTAAGCAAAGTTTAAATGTTATGCTAGGGAATTTAATTTAATTTAATTAAGAGAATGCTTACTTGTTCTTCTAAATATATAAAATTATGAACGTATAAGTAAAGATTAGTTAAGCAAACTTGTTCTTTTGTCAATTATTGTAAGATTTTTTCCTTAAATAAAATATCCGATTCAGCAATGGCTTTAGTAAATTTTTGAAGGTTTTCAACGGGAAGAAATTCAAGAATTACTGAAATACAATGAGAGGCGTCATTTCTTACTTTCTCATCCCCGAATTTTGCCATTTCTAAAAAAAGTGAAAGTCCAGATTCTAAAACAAGAATGTCTCCGGCCGTTATTATATCACATATTCTGTCGCGACAATCCCATATATTCTCTAATTTTTTATAGGCTAAATTTGAAAACGTTAGCAAGGTAAATTTATGTACGTTGCAATTATTTGAATTTAGACATATCGCTATATCACTAAAATGATCTACGAGAAGATCAGGCTTGATTAAACTGATTTCATAAATCAAACTAATTACATCAAGTTCGATTTCCGGCTGATGCAAATTCGTTAT
Organism: Bacteroidia bacterium; assembly: GCA_030654175.1. GTDB lineage: Bacteria > Bacteroidota > Bacteroidia > 2-12-FULL-35-15 > 2-12-FULL-35-15 > 2-12-FULL-35-15. The sequence continues at coordinate 462,012 of JAURXZ010000035.1, read as the reverse complement.
GAGGTAATTTATTTTTTGGATGTTATTTTCTTTAACAATTTCCCATGCAATTTCTTTTGGCATTGAATCCTAATCTATATTAATATATACTAAGATAGTAAATAATCGTTAAACAATACTTGTTTAAACAAATAAATTTTTATTCCATGAAAAATAAAAGGTTTTCGGCCTAAATTCTAATCTTATCTAAAAGCTCGTTTAGTTTCTTTAGGTCTGTTTCATTTAAATGCGAGAGGATATTATCCGATTTTAAATCAACTAAATCCATTTTCTTAAGAAGGCTCAACCCTTTTTTTGTTATTTTAATCTCAGCAACTCGCCTATCACTTATACTGTTTTTTCTTTCGGCTAATTGCTTAATAATTAGCCGGTCAATTATTCTTGTTATGTCCGAATTTTTATCAAGCATTCTTTCCTTTATTGTTCCAATTGAAGCTGTTTCAGGAAATTGTCCTCGAAGTATTCGTAGAATATTATATTGCTGAACTGTTAATTTGTATTCAGAAAGCAAATCCTGAAACTTTGAAAAAATATAGCTGTTAGTGTAATAAATATTTATAATCGTTTTTTGAAATTCACTCCTGAATTTACTCTGCTTAATTTCTTGTTCCAAATTCATATTTATAAAATTACAGTCCTAATCAATTATTATTGTTTCCATTTACACCTTAATAATATCTGTCAAAACGCTATTATTTTGTTGTAAAAATGAATATATGGAAGAACCCTATTCTGAATGCTCTTCCCTGATGAAATAATATCCGGAATTTTTATCAATTTCCAGCCTTTTAAGGATATCCGAAATAATAGTTTCTTCAGTAGTATCATTAGCATATCTTCCTGTATAGAATCCCAAATCTACACCAATTGGTAGTTTCAGAAAATTTGCTTTGATGCTTCTTGGAGAGCATTGTTTTGGATTTCGACAATAAATATAACTGCATGTCTTTCATCCTTTAATGTTAATACTAATTTTTTGTAATTCATTGTCTCAGTTCGTTACAAGTATAATATTATTCTTTTTAATATTGTCAGGAATTCTATGGTGTTCCAAATATTCCTGTACCAATTCTTCTGTAATATTTTAGCACTCCAAACTCTGTAATGGATAGCCCAAAATGCCCCTCCCCATTATCTACCCTTTAGTTTTTTTACTATGTGCTTATGCATTTGTTGGGCAACTATTCGATTTGTAAATGGATATGGTCTTAATATTTCTTTCTAACAACCTATGGAACTTTCAGTCAATAGAGTTTTAGTACTTGTTTCGCTGCCACTTGTCCGGATATAATCGATGGTGGAACTCCAGGTCCTGGAACTGTTAACTGGCCGGCATAAAACAAATTGCGTACCTTTTTATTCTTTAAGCGAGGCTTAAGTATTGCAGTTTGCATTAATGTGTTTGCAAGTCCGTATGCATTTCCGCCAAAAGAGTTGTAATCCTTCCTGAAATCGTTCAAAGCATAACTTTTTTTGACAATCACATGTTCATTTATGCTTTGTCCGGTCAGATGTTCCAGTCTTTCCATCATGATATTGAAATATTTTTCCCGAATTTCTTCCGTATCTTCAATATCAACAGCAATAGGTATTAAAAGTACTAAATTTTCTTTTCCCTCCGGTGCAACACTCTTGTCTGTTTTAGATGCGCAGGTAGAGTAGAAGAGTGGATTGGAAGGCCATTGCGGACGATCGTAGATTTCTTCTGCATGGAGATCAAAAGGTGCATCAAAAAAGAGATTGTGATGTTCGAGTCCGGCAATTTTTTTGTTCACACCAATGTAATACATCAGGCAGGAAGGAGCCATTTTCCTGGTTTTCCAGTACTCTTTGGTGTAATTACGATATTTCTCTTCCAACAAATCTTGTTCAATGTGATTATAATCCGCAGCTCCGATTACCGCATCAGCTGGGTACGCTACTCCATTTGAAAAAACACTCACTGCCTTTCCATTTTCAATAGTAATCTTCTCAACCTTTTCTCCTGTTCTGATCTTTACACCTTGTGCATGAGCTACTCTTTCCATTGCTTCTACAATAGCAAACATGCCGGTCATCGGATACCAGCTGCCCAATACGATATCAGCATAGTTCATCATACTGTACAATGCAGGTGTTTCATTTGGTTTTGCACCGAGAAAAATAACAGGGAATTCAAGCAGTTGAATCAATTTCGGATCTTTGAAATGTTTGCGGATGTATTTACTCATCGATTTAAAAAGATCCATTCTCAGTGCGGCATTGAGGATGCGCAGATCTACAAATTCAAGGATGGATAGACTTGGTTTGTGAACAAAATCGCTCATACTCACATTGTATTTGTATTCAGCTTCTTTCAGGAATTTTTTGAGTTGAATGCTGCTTCCCGGTTCATATTTTTCAAAAAGGGCATAAAACTCATTCAGATTAGCAGGGATGCGAAGCACTTCTTCTTTACTGAAAAAAACGGCATAGGACGGATCGAGGCGGATGAGTTCGTATTCTTTAGCAACGCTGGTATTGAACTGAGAGAAATAATTTTCAAACACATCGGACATCCAGTACCAGCTTGGACCCATATCGAACGTAAAGCCATCAATCTCAAGTTTACGTGCGCGACCACCCAGAGAAGTATTCTTCTCGAGTAGGGTAACGTCAAATCCTTTTTGTGCAAGTGTGGTAGCGGCTGATAACCCAGCGAATCCTGCACCAATGACGACAACTCTTTTATTCATTTTCAAAAGTATTGGAGGGCCGGTATTGCAGATGTTTCAGTAACTGTTTACATGGAACAGCAAACTATTCTAAAAATCAAACTGCAACCGCCAGCCCATATATTTTACTTAAATGATAAGACTTCATAATCTTTTAACCTATGCGAAAACCCCTGTTGCTGAACGCTGGGAGAATTTCTTCAAAAGTATGCTCAAGACTTTCATCCTTTTCCATTAATGCTAAACTGTATATTAAAGGAACAAAATGGTCGGGAGTAGGAGCAGCCATCAAGCCTAATTTATTTTTTTCGTAATTGACTATGCTTTGTATATCTCGTTTATCCAATTGTTGTTTTATCCATTGATCAAACTCTATATCCCAACCATAAGGCTTCATATTGCCATTAAAAAAGCGTTTCCCTGCTTCTTTTATATTATGCACAACCGCACCGCTGCCAATAATTAAAACACCCTTATCTCGCAGTGGTTTGAGTTGTTTTGCTAAATCAAAATGATATTGTGCGGATTGGTAATAATCAATACTCATCTCAAAAACCGGAACATCAGCTTTTGGGAACATGTGTTTAAGCATAGGCCATGCACCATGATCTAAACCCCACTCTGTTGTTTCCTTAACTTTTGAAATAAGCTTGGTTACTTCCCTAGCCGTTTCTGGTGAACCGGGAGCAAGGTATTTCTGAGTATAATATTCGGGCGGAAAACCATAATAATCATAAATGGTTTCAGGTGATGCGCTCACATTAACAAGGGTTCCTTTCGTACACCAATGGGCTGAGACAATTAAGACAGCTTTTATTTCGTGCTCTTTCCTGATTTTTTCTCCTACTTCTGTTAAACTTGTTAGAAACGGATTTGCATTTAACCCAAGTGGTATGTCCATTGGATTTCCATGTGATGTAAAAAGTACAGGCATTTTCTTAGTTGAAGAAAATGAAGAAGTTATTTTTGAAAATGCCTGTAGCTTCATATTATGAGTGACTAATGGGGCTAACGCTATAAGTTTTAAAAAATCTTTGCGTTCCATGAAATTATTTTTTTGTGAACGAAGCGAGCATTTCCGGATTACGTAAATAATTGGCAACCCAAACTAATAACAACATAATTACTTGAGGAATGAACATTTCTCCATGTTCCATGTGTGTTGCAATTGAACCTCCCAAATGAGCAGAGAGCAACAAAACTCCTAATGATGATGTTCTTGGAATCAGAAACAAAATGGCAGCAATGAGTTCGCCCATCCCTATTAACATAAGTTTACCTTCTAACCCCCACTTGACAAAGTTCACAGCAATTTCTGCGTCTGCACCTGCCATTAGCTTCATGGTTGCACTCATAATGAATAATGCGGACATGAGTCCTACAAATATCCAGTTTATGATTTTTCTTGTTTTTGACATTTGGTTTGTTTCCATAGTTATTATTATTTAAGTTTTGGAGTTATTATTTTAAAATTTCGATTCACTAATGGTTTCTGTTTTGTCTTGGGTACACCATAATAATAATTTACCCAAAAACGCATTAAAATTTTTCTAATTCAAAATTTTAAATCTTTTATTAAATTGTTTCATATCAAACCATTGCTTACAGTTGCTTCCTTTTTCACTTTTTCGTATAATTGAAACTTCAATACTATTAATTGTCTTATTGGATATTTCGCAACGGGTGTTGTCTGAATCAATAATAGTTTGTCCGATAGTAAATTCTTCAATATTCATAGCAAACTCTTTCATCTTTTCATCTATGTGTTTTTTTTGCCCCATTTTTTTAAAGTTCTTAAATAATTGTTACCTCCTCCATTCAAGGCATAAAATAAAAAATCAAGGCTAATATCAAACCAAATACCATACCCGATATAATCATTTGCCATGCCTTAATACGATCCTTTCTGTAATTTTCCTTTTGCTCAATGGAAAATGTTTTGCCGATGTCTCCGAAATTGAACACCCCTTTTATTCCGAAGGCCACACAAAACTTAAAGTACCATTGCTGAAAGCTCACACCAAGCGAGGTCGCAGGTATGAAAAGGAGTAATCTCCAAATTTTGTTTGCATCAAGCGTAAGTATTAAAACAATCACCGCAATTGTTAGTATAGCAGAAAAGATGGTTGCCATTTTTCTCCTTTTTATTTCCTCGCGGCCAATATTACATGCTCCCGGAATGTAGTGGTTATCCGAGTCATTGTTATTCTTGTTTTCTTGAAACTCCAACATAAAAAGAGTTTCAGAATTTATTGAAATTGCTTTTGCTTTCATTCTTAAATTATTTAATTAGTTTGAATAATAAAAACGTTCGTTAATAATTTTCCCATCTTTCCATTTCTGCACTGCAACCTGGCACATTTTCATACGAGGAGCGCCTTTATAAGTAACATCCATTTCCCATTCAGATGTTGTTACATTATCACCAACAGCAACTGATTTTACTTCCGCGCCATGAAAGGCTTCAATCATTTGCATAGCCTGTAACTCTCTTTCTCGATTTGCAGATTTTCCAACTGTAGGTGGATTAGAGTTTTCCTGCATTACAACATCTTCATGGTAATACTTTTCAAAAGCATCCATTTGTTTTCCGGTAAGAATCATTTGATTCAACTCTTCAATTTTTTCTTTTAAGTTCATTGGATTCATTTTTTAGTTAATATTTCAAGCAAAGGTACTAATTTATATGTTTAAACATATATTGTTTAAACGAATTTGATAATTTGATTGTATTTTATTGACAAACAATCAGTTATGCTATTTGCTAGCAGAAGAGAAACTAAAAAACAAAATAGATAGAACTGAAAAGTTAATCAATCTTGAAGTACAGCATTAAATTTTTTTTGGATTTTTCTCAAAATATTGATTTTATTTGTACCTTTGAACAGTTAACCAGTAAACTATTTCAAATGAAATGTAAAGAAATGCAAGATGCTTTAGGTTATAAAATTGTTTATTCCGGTAAATTATTAATTAAAAAAATTAATAGCAGATTTACTTCATTCACAAGCGATCTTTCTTTTGACCAATTGGCAATTCTACATTTTTTATCTCGAAATGAAAGGCAAGAAATCATTCAACAAGATATTGCAATTGCTTTGGATAAAACAAAATCAGCCATTCTTAAAACAATTGATATTCTTGAACAGAAAAAATATTTAAAAAGAGTTCCGGCTCCGGAAGACAGGCGTAAAAATGTAATTGAATTAACCCCTTCGGGCTATAAAATTATAGAAGGTGTTCATAAATTATATATGGAAGAAGAAGAGTTCATCACTAAAGGAATAAGTAAGAAAGACTTGGAAATTTGTATGCGGGTATTAGATAATATTAAAACAAAATGTAAAAACTAAAAAAATTTATCTAAATAGTTTCCTATGACACTATATCATAGTAACTAATTATATAGCTTACAATATATACTAAAACAGTTATCTCATTGACAAAAAAATAAATGAAAAATAATTTTCAAAGTATTGGTCCCGGTCTGAAAGGCAGTGCGTCTCTTTACAGGAGGCAGATACGGTTCAAATCCGTACGGGACCTTTTTATTGGATTTACTTAGGTGATTAATAAGAGACCACGAAATGCTAACAACAGAATGAACGAAATATGAAAAATTTATCCTATCAAAAAAATACGTCCCGATAAAAGGCCTTAAAAGTTAGATGATATGAAAAAAACACTTCCATTATTTCTTTTTATTGCTTTAACTGCTTGCAGTGCTAAACTGTTATTGCCAACACAAACGGATGTAAACAGAGTTTCAGCCAAGTACCCTGGTTATACTTGGAATGAGCTCATGGCAGGTAAATCTATTTACGAACAGAATTGGAGAATACTCAAGGATCCTGCATCACGAAACGAGGAGCAATGGAAAGAAATAGTTCCACACTTGGTCAAAAAACTAAACAAAAGAAAGGGTAAAGAAGTCATAGATAGCAAAGCGCAGGAAACCCTCTTAAAATACTTAATAACAATGAGCATGGTTCCTAAGAATACTAGCAGATAAATGTAATTATACTTCTAAGTAATTATGAAAAAACAAGGAATAAAAGGATTTAAAATTTAGTAAAGATGATAAAACAATTACACCAAAAATTATCTGCTTTCACGGCAGCGGATGAAATCAAAAAAGCAGGGATGTACCCCTACTTCAAGGCTATTACTTCAGGTCAAAACACATCAATTACCTATCAAGGTAAAGAGTTGTTAATGTTTGGCTCCAATTCTTATTTGGGATTAACTACTCATCCCAAAATAAAAGAGGCTGCAAAAGCTGCTTTGGAAAAATATGGTTCTGGATGTGCAGGCTCACGTTTTTTAAATGGCACAATTGACTTGCATGTTCAATTGGAAGAAAAACTCGCTGCATTTGTTGGCAAAGAGGCGGCTATTGTATTCAGTACAGGTTTCCAAGTGAATCTTGGAGTTATCTCATGTTTAACGGGTAGAAATGATTATATTCTTTTAGATGAATACAATCATGCTTCCATTATTGATGGGGCAAGGCTTTCGTATTCTAAAACGATTAAATATGCCCACAACAATATGGAGGATTTAAGGAATAAATTAAGCTCTCTGCCGGAAAATAGTATAAAGTTTATTGTAACGGACGGTATATTTAGCATGGAAGGAGATATAGTCGATTTAAAATCATTGATAGCTGTTGCGAAGGAATTTGAAGCTGTAGTAATGTTAGATGATGCGCATTCACTTGGTGTATTGGGTAACAATGGCAGTGGAACTGCATCTCATTTTAACTTGAAAGAGGATGTTGATTTAATTATGGGAACGTTCAGTAAATCACTTGCTTCGGTGGGTGGATTTATTGCAGGTGACGAAAAAACAATTGATTATATAAGGCACAATGCCCGCTCGCTTATGTTTAGCGCCAGTATGCCACCTGCATCGGCAGCAAGCGTTATCGCTGCATTAGAAATTATTAAGGAAGAACCTAATCGTATCCAAACGTTATGGGATAATACCAATTATGCCATTCAAAAATTCAGAACGCTGGGTTTTGACATAGGTAAAACAGAATCGCCAATTATTCCTATTTACATCCGTGATAATGAAAAAACATTTTTGCTAACCAAAATGTTATTAGAAGAAGGGGTATTTGTAAATCCGGTTGTTTCTCCCGCTGTGCCAACTCAATCAACACTCATCCGTTTTTCATTAATGGCAACGCACACCATCGAACAAATAGACACTGCCATTGATAAAATAGCAAAGGTCTATAAAACATTGGATATAAAACAACTTACACATTGATATATGATACGCGTAGCCGAAGTAAATAGTGATAAAGATTTAAAAAGGTTTATTTCTTTTCCTGACAAATTATATAAGGGGAATAAATATAGAGTTCCACAGCTACATACTTATGAAAAATCGGCTCTATCATCTAAAATAAATCCTGCGTTTGATTTTTGTGAGGCAAAACTATGGCTTGTCTATAAACATAATGAAATTGTTGGCAGAATTGCTGGTATAATAAATCATAGATCAAATGAAGTGTGGAATGAAAACGTTGTCCGTTTTGGTTGGATTGATTTTATTGATGATGCGAAAGTATCTGAGACTCTTTTAAAAACAGTTGAAGAATGGGGTAAATCACATGGAATGTCAAAAGTTCAAGGTCCACTTGGTTTTAGCGACATGGATTTAGAAGGCATGTTAGTTGAGGGTTTTAATGAAATAGGAACACAAGCGGTTATTTATAACTACCCTTACTATCCGGTTCATTTAGAAAAACATGGTTACTCAAAAGATGTGGATTGGGTTCAGTATGAAATAAAGGTTCCAAATGAAATACCCGAGAAGGTAAAACGAATTTCAGAACTTGTTCAAACAAAATATGGTTTAATGATTTTAAATTTTAAAACAGCTAAAGAGATATTACCGTACGCAGACCAAATGTTTAGTGTACTAAACCAAGCATTTAAAAATTTATATGGTTTTGTTCCTCTTACTGAAAAACAAATTAAACACTATGTAAATCTATATTTTTCAATGGTCAATCCAAAGTATGTAAGTTTTGTTGTCGATAAAAATAACGAAGTTGTTGGTTTTGGCTTGGGTTTTTTATCCTTGTCAAAAGCTTTAATGAAAGCAAAAGGCAAACTTTTTCCATTTGGATTCATTCATATTTTAAAAGACATGAAAAAGAATGATACTGCCGATTTACTATTACAGGCAGTTAAAGATGAATATAAAAGCAAAGGTGTTCCGGCAATTTTTTACGCACACATGATGCAAGCTTTTATTGATAATGGCGTAAAAACCACTATATCTAGTCATGTATTAGAGGAAAATAAAAACTCACTTCTGATGTTTACTAATGGTTATGATGCCAGACAACACATGAGACGTAGATCTTACATGAAGCATTTATAATGGATAAAAAAGTTAAAATATTAATTACTGGCGCTAGTGGCTTTGTTGGAACTCACTTGGTTGAAATTGCTTTGCAACAGCAATTTGAAGTATATGCAATGGTAAGAAAAAGTAGCAGCATAAAATATTTAAAAAATGCAACCATTGTATATGGTGATATAAACAACGAAGAAAGCTTGTTTTCAGTTTTTTCTAACTTTTATAAAAATAAGGTCACTATTGATTATGTAATTCACACAGCTGCATTAACAAAGTCAAACTCAAAAAAAGATTTTTTCGCAACAAATTATCACGGAACCGAAAACTTAATTAACGCTCTTAAATTATCTAATATAACCCCTAAAAAAATCATTTTCATTAGCAGTCTTGCAGCCAGTGGTCCCGTAAAAGCAAATGATCAAATTAAGGTTTCACATCAAAATCCGATCACGGTTTATGGACAAAGTAAATTACAAGCGGAACATCTAATAAAAAATTCCGGCTTAGCTTATATTATTATTCGTCCTACAGCAGTTTATGGTCCTGGAGAAAAAGATTTATACACAGTATTCAAATTTATCAATAAAAACATTAATCCTGTTTTAGGAAATCATAAGCAAGAATTGACTTTTATTTATGTTAGAGATTTGGTAAGATTAATTTTACGTGCAACAATTAGTGATGTAGAAAATGAAATCTATTTTGCTTCTGATGGAAAAATATATGATAAGCATGCTTTTTCAATAGCAATTAGCAATGCTTTAAATAAAAAACCAGTAAATATTAAGTTTCCATTAGCGATAGTAAGAATTGTTGCATTTTTTTCCCAGTATATCAGTGCAATTACAGGTAAAACAAGCCCTTTAAATTTGGAAAAATATAATGAATTAGTGGCAGAAAGTTGGAATTGTGAAATGACAAAAACAACACATCACTTTCAGTTTCAAGCAAAGCATGATTTAGAAAGTGGAGTTAAAAAAACAGTTGAATGGTACAAACAAAATAAGTGGATCTAATAATTAAAAATAAATAAAATGGATGTAATTAAAAAGCCCACAGAGGCAAAGGGGAAATTAGGAATTTTAATGCCAGGTTTAGGAGCAGTTGCTACAACTCTTATTGCAGGCGTAGAAGCTATAAAAAAAGGTAAATCTCAACCAATAGGTTCCTTAACACAAATGAGTAGTATAAGATTAGGTAAACGTACCGAAAATCGCAATCCTTTAATTAAGGACTTTGTGCCTTTGGCTAAATTAAGCGACATTGTTTTTGGAGGTTGGGATATCTATGAAGATAATGTATATGAAGCCGCTGTTAATGCAAGTGTTTTGGAATTACATCAATTGGCAGAATTAAAAACAGAACTAGAACAAATAAAACCAATGTCAGCAGTGTTTGATCCAAACTATGTAAAAAACATCATTGGTACAAACATCAAAAAAGAAACTACAAAGTATGATTTGGCATTGGCTTTAATGAAAGACATGGAAAAATTCAAGGCCATAAATAATTGCGAGAGACTTGTTATTGTTTGGTGTGCTTCTACCGAAAAATATATTGAGCCAACGAATATTCATAATAGCATTGAAGAATTTGAAAAAGCACTAAAAAATAATGATGAACGAATTGCTCCAAGTATGATTTATGCATACGCTGCCCTTAAATTAGGAATTCCTTTTGCTAATGGCGCACCAAATTTAACTGTCGATATTCCTGCTTTAATAGAATTATCTAAGCAAACGAAAACACCAATAGCCGGAAAAGATTTTAAAACAGGACAAACATTAATGAAAACGATAGTTGCACCGGGTTTGCATGCAAGAGCTTTAGGTGTGAGTGGATGGTTTTCTACAAATATATTGGGTAATAGAGACGGAAAAGTCTTGGACGATCCTGAAAATTTCAAAACAAAAGAGGTTTCAAAATTAAGTGTATTAGATGAAATTTTCCAACCTGAATCCAATCCTACTTTATATGGAGATATGTATCATAAAGTAAGAATAAATTATTACCCGCCAAGAGGAGATAATAAAGAAAGTTGGGACAATATTGATATTTTCGGTTGGATGGGTTATCCAATGCAAATTAAAATTAATTTTTTGTGCAGAGATTCAATTTTAGCAGCACCAATTGTTTTAGATCTTGCTTTGTTTATGGATTTGGCTAAACGTGCCGAAATGGATGGTATTCAAGAATGGCTTTCATTTTATTTAAAATCACCTCAAACTGCTGAAGGTTTAAAGCCTGAACATGATATTTTTAAACAATTAATCAAGTTGCAAAATACTTTAAGACACATGATGGGAGAAGACTTAATTACGCATTTGGGTTTAGATTACTATCAGGAGTTAGTTGAATCAATGTAAATGACTTTGTATAAAATAATAGCATCATTTTTTGGAATTGGTTTTATAAAAAAGGGAGCCGGAACAGTTGCCTCGTTAATAACGTGTGGTTTGATTTATTTGTATGTAACCTTCCATTTACATTCAAATATCCGGTTCCTATTTTTAAATCTTATACTCTTTGTAATTGGGGTAATCGTTTCAAATAAAGCTGAAAGAAGTTGGGGGAAGGATAGCAATAAAATAGTCATTGATGAAGTACTAGGAATGACTGTTTCTTTGCTCTTTCTCCCAATCAATTTTATAACAATTATTAGTGCGTTTGTTTTATTTAGGTTTTTTGACATAGTCAAACCTTTAGGAATTAGAAAAACAGAAAAACTTAAAAATGGCTGGGGGGTTATGGTTGATGATTTAGTTGCCGGAATTTATAGCAATATTATTATTCAAATTTTGATTATTACAAATATTATTAAATGAAAATATTTTTGCGAACTCAACTATCTTCCTTGGGCGCAACTATGGTTGACTTTGGGTTTACTGTCACCATAGTTGAGTTAGCAAAATGTAATTATTTAATGGCAACAAGTATTGGTGCCATTGCCGGAGCGACAACAAATTTTATCATAAATAAATATTGGTCATTTAAAATGAAAGACAATAAAGATTTGAAAAAACAGGGAGTAAAATATTTATTAGTATGGATTGGAAGCGTCTTCTTAAATGTTTTCGGAAGCGCTTTAATACTAAAGATTTTCAATTTACCGTATTTATTTTCCAAAATTATCGCTTCCCTAATTGTTGGAATTTGGTTTAATTATACACTACAAAAAAAATATGTCTTTGTCACTTCAGAAAAACCACATACTCGTTAGTCTTTTGTTTTTAATATTGTGTGGGCAAACTTTGTTTTCTCAAAACACAATCATTTCAGGTATTGTAACTGATGCGAAAACATCAGAACCCCTCTCTTTTGCCACTGTCTTTTTTGATGAATCAAGTATTGGAACAACAACTGATGCTACAGGCCATTATAAAATACAATCAGATAAAAATTACACTAAATTAAAAGTATTGTCTTTAGGCTATAAGCCAATGAGTAAAGAGGTCGTTTTGGGAAAAGAACAATCAATCAATTTTAAACTTCAACCAGAAGCAAAACAATTAGATGAAGTCACAGTTAAGGGGCAAAAGTCAAAATATAGAAACAAAGATAATCCTGCCGTTGAACTAATTAGAAAAGTAATTGATCATAAATCAGAAAATAGAAAAGAGGGCTTTGATTATTATGAATATGAAAAATATGAAAAAGTCCAATTTGCCTTAAGTAATGTTACCGATAAATTTAAAAATAGAAAAGCATTTAAAAAATTTCAATTTGTTTTTGAAAATTTAGATACAACAAAACTGGAAGGGAAGCCTGTGTTGCCTGTTTATTTAAAGGAATCGCTTTCGAACGTATGGTATAGAAAATCGCCAAAAACAACTAAGGAAATTGTGAAGGCTAATAAAACAGTCGCTTTTGAGGGGTATGTAGATAATCAAGGCATAGATGCTTATATGAAGTATTTGTATCAGGATATTAATATTTATGATAATAACATTACCCTTTTAACCAATCAATTTATAAGCCCTATTGCCAATCTTTCACCTACTTTTTATAAATTTTTTATTGTTGATACAATTACTGAAAATAATAACAAATTTATCCGACTCGCCTTTGTGCCAAGAAATCATTCAGATTTTTTATTTCAAGGACACATGCTAATAACTCTCGATAGTAGTTATGCTGTTGCCAATATTGATATGAGTGTAAATAAAGACATAAACCTTAATTGGGTAAAGGAGTTAAAATTTGTACAAAATTTTGAAAAAAATGGAGACCAAGGTTATACCGTTGTAAGCGAGGAATTGTCGGCAGATTTTGGATTGTCCAAAGGGAAAATGGGAATATTTGGTCAGAGGACAGTTTCATATAAAGATTTTAAATTAAACCAATCTCGGCCTGACCAAGATTACTCCGGTGACCCCGTTGTTGTTTCTGATAGTGCTGGAATATTGAATGACCAATATTGGATAAATAATAGGCACTCACAATTATCTAAATCTGAGAAAGGTGTTTATGCAACTATTGATAGTGTAAAGAAAATCCCAGCGTTTAAACGTTCAATGGATGTTTTAGTTTTACTTTTTGCAGGATATAAAACCATTACTCCCTATTTTGATATGGGCCCCTTAAGCACATTTTATAGTTTTAATCCTGTAGAAGGCTTTAGATTAAGATTTGGAGGGAGAACAACAAATGCTTTCAGTAAGAAAATTGTGTTTGAAGGATATGGAGCTTATGGTTTTAAAGATGAAAAGTGGAAGTATTACATTGGCGCAACTTATTCTTTTACCAAAAGAAGTATTTTTGAATTCCCGGTAAGATCATTGAAAGCGAGTTACCAAAGAGAGACTAAGATTCCAGGACAAGAACTGCAATTTGTTCAAGAAGATAACATTTTGCTTTCTTTTAAGCGAGGAACAAATGATAAATGGCTTTATAATGATATTTTTAATTTAGAATATCTCAACGAATTCAAAAATCACTTTTCTTTCACACTAGGGTACAAAAATTGGATTCAAAAGGCAGCAGGTGGCTTGCATTACAATCGTACAGATTATGTCAATGACTCGTTTGATATAAAGAACATTCAAACTTCAGAAGTTTCGTTAACACTTCGTTGGGCTCCCAACGAAAAATTCTATCAAGGGAAAACTTATAGAATCCCTATATCTTTTAAAAACCCAATATTCACCTTGCGCTATGTTCAAGGGATTAAAGGCCTGTTAGGTGGCGAATATGATTATCAAAATATTTCATTAAATATTTATAAACGATTTTACTTTTCTCAGCTAGGTTATACAGATGTAGTTTTAGAAGGCGGCAAAATATTTGGAAAGGTTCCTTTCCCTTTACTAGACATACATCGTGCAAATCAAACCTATGCCTATCAACTTCAGTCATATAACTTAATGAATTTTCTTGAATTCGTAAGTGACCAGTATGCTAGTATAAATATAGACCATTCCTTTAATGGATTCTTCTTTAATAAAATCCCATTGTTTAAAAAACTAAAATGGCGTGAAGCTGTAACCTTAAAAGTTTTGTATGGTAGCATAAATTCGAATAATAATCCTGTTAATAATTCTGGATTATTAAAATTTCCCATAACTCCAGAAGGCATTCCAATTACTTATAGTTTATCCGAAAAGCCTTATGTAGAAGGGAGTGTAGCAATTGCAAATATCTTTAAATTTTTCAGAGTCGATTTAGTAAAACGGTTTACATACCTCAATCATCCTAATATTTCACAGTTGGGAATTAGAGTAAGATTTAAATTTGATTTTTAAATAGATAATAAAAATTATTAATTCAAAGTAATAGTAAATAGATGACGTTAAGAGATAAGTTACAACAAGGAATTTATATAATTATTAATCCGTTTGTAAGATTTTTAATTAAAATTGGATTTACCCCAAATACAGTTACAATAATTGGTTTTTTATTAAATATTGGTGTAGCAATTATTTTTATTGTAGGGGCTGAAGAAGGAAATAGAGGCGATTTGTCTTACATTGGATGGGGCGGTGGATTAATTTTATTCGCAGGATTGTTTGATATGCTCGATGGGCAGGTAGCAAGGTTAGGTAATATGTCGACAAAGTTTGGGGCATTTTTCGATTCGGTACTGGATAGATATAGTGAGTTGGTTATGTTTTTAGGTATTTGCTATTATTTAGTGGCACATCATTATTTCCTGAGTTCATTATTTGCTTTCATTGCATTAATAGGATCTATGATGGTAAGCTATACAAGAGCAAGAGCAGAAGGGCTTGGAATTGAGTGTAAAGGAGGTTTAATGCAAAGACCTGAGCGCATAGTAACAATTGGATTATCCGCATTGTTATGTGGAATAATTTCTTCTTTTATTGGCGGGGACTATAAATTATTTATTTCAGGAATATCTATACATGTTTTTGAAAGTATCTCAATATTTACAATTCCCATAACTATTGTGGCTGTTTTATCAAATATAACGGCTACAAAAAGATTATTGGACTGTAAAAAGGCATTAGAAAAATTATAAACATATAAAAAATGATTGGGTTAAAAAAAACAGATAAAATTTTGGTGTTTACAATACTAATATCTTCCTGTCTGAATTTTTCATGTAATAAACAGTATGTATGCGTATGTTCAGTATTAAAAAGTGGTAACAATACAAATGTGGATAGTGTAAAAACTACCAAATTAGGAAGTAAAGGATACGATAAAACGTGCCAATCTTATAACTCTGATAGCTTAACAAATTGTCATTTAAAATAATAACATCAACTATGCGATTTTTTAATACAAAATATATAGTAGTATTTCTATTGCCATTGTTTTTTTTACTGAATGCATCTTTAGTTAATTCCTCTATGCCCGTTGTTTTGAAGAGCATTAAGCAAGTGAATCCACAAGACACATTTCCTACCCCACCGTTCAATAAAAATATGCTTTTCTATATACAGCGAACTCATAATATCAATACAATTGTTTATGAAGTAAACTATAATAAAGATAGTACAATTAACGAAAAAGATCCTGTTAAGATTTATTGGATTCGTTACGCTGACAATGGCGAAATATTACCATTATCAGGTATACAAAAGAGTTTTGCGTACGGTGTTAACGTGAGTGCTTTCGATAAAGAAAAAAAATGGTTTAAATTAAATATCGTTTCATATAAAAAAACAGACATTTATTTAATGAATACAAAAGGAACTAGGTATCACGCATTCGTAAAAATAAACGACAAAATATCTCTTTTAAAGAAGATTTTTTTTAAAACCGATGGTGGTTCTTTTTGGAGCCCCAATGTGGTATATGTTGAGTTAACAGGAAATGATATTACAACGGGAAAGATAGTTTCGGAAAGATTTAAACCATGATAAAAATATGATAAAAATTAACAAAGTTCCGCTGAGAAACATACTAATTGTAACATCAATAACATTAAGTTATTTGCTTCTTTCATTCATTTTAATTGGATTTAAAACGGATCAGTTATTTCTAGCTGGATTATTTAATTTCATGTATTACTTTTCAGTAAGTACACGAAAATTCATATTAGGCTTTTCCATATTTATTGTGTTTTGGATAATTTTTGATAGCATGAAGGCGTTCCCTAATTATCAATTTAATACAATTCATATTAAGGATTTATATTTAAAAGAAAAGTCCATTTTTGGAATTTCCGATAATAATACCATACTAACCCCAAATGAATTCGCGCAAAAACATTCAAAAACTTTTTTAGATATAGCGTCCGGCTTATTTTATATTAATTGGATGCCAATACCACTTATTTTTGCTTTTTACTTATTTCGCAAAAATAAGACACAATTTCTTAAATTTTCATTAGCCTTTTTATTTGTTAATATAATCGGCTTTATAGTATATTATATTTTTCCTGCTGCGCCACCTTGGTATGTCCAAAAATACGGATTTGATGTTCATTTTAATACTTTAGGAAACACTGCCGGACTATCGAGATTTGATAATTACTTTGGAATAAATATGTTCGGAGCTTTATATTCTAAAAGCTCAAATGTTTTTGCCGCAATGCCCTCGCTTCATTCGGCATATCCTGTAGTAGTTCTCTTTTTTGGTTTAAAAAATAAAATGGGTATTATCAATTATTTCTTTGCTTTTTTTATGATCGGAATATGGTTTTCTGCGATTTATTCCGGACATCATTATACTTTGGATGTATTAATGGGAATTACATGCGCCATTACGGGTTTAATTATTTTCAATTATGCCATAATAAAAAATTCTTATATGAGAAACTTTTTGTTTAGCTACGAAAGTGTAATAAGCTAAAGAAACTTTTAGAGAATTAATTATAAAATAAATAAAAATGAAAAAGCATGAAGCAAATAAATTGATAGTAAAAGGTAATTACCTTTTAAATAAGACAATTTTATTAAAGAATCCACATTCAAAAAATCCAATGCAGGAAATTCCTTTTGTTGTTAAAAGTTTTGGAGCCGCTAAAGTCTATTTTGAAACAAATATTGAAAGGGCATGGTATGAAATTTGGGCGAATTTGGAAGATTCGCAAACAGGAAGGATTTATAAAATGAATTTAGATAAACTAATCCGCATTTTCCCTGCTAAGATTTTTTTAAACATATTGTGATTTGTGAACGACCACTGTAAAGCGCTTCTTTTAGAATTAGAAGAACAATTAAAATATATTGCACTTGAAACTGATAATCCGCTTTCAAGTGCTGAGTTGTCATTTCAAGTTGTCCAGAATAATTTAAAAAACTTAAAACAATTTATCGTAAAATATAAATTCAAAAGCATAGCGGAAGAAATATTTTTTTTTAAAGAGTTAAAGCCAACATTTTGTAGTAAATTATTTTACCATATCTCGATTTATAACATTGAAACGAGAAAACCTAGTGGCGGATATAAGGTTATAAAAAAATACCTCCAAAATGAGCTTGATAAATTAAAGCACTATTTTGATAGCAACCTTGATTTTTATAAATACTATCGTACGGGATGTAATTATCTTGACCATAAATATTTTGTACGAGGAAAACACGATATTCGGCTTTCGCTCGAAACATTTTATTTTGAAACAGATCCCAAATTTAGCACCAGTCATGACTATAAAATTTCGATGATATTAGCTAATGATTTATTGCAGGTTTATCTCGAAGATGGGATAATGGAACTTGAAAGAAAAGCTCCCAAGCAAAAATCAGAAGTCAGTCAGAAGTCTGATGTTTTATGGACAGCTCCAAAGGTTGCACTAATTGAATTATTATACGCTTTACATTCTGAACCAACATTAAACTATGGAAAAGCGGAACTGCGCCAGATTGCTGTCGCTTTGGAAAAGGCTTTTAATATTGAGTTAGGTCAATATCACCGTACTTTTTTAGAATTAAGAATGCGGAAAGGAACAAGAACTAAATTTTTAGATAGCCTCCGCGATTCCCTTTTGCAAAGGATGGATAACGCTGATGAAGACGCCAAATAAAGCGGTTGTGATTATTTAAATAAAAAAATAACAGACTTCTGCTTACCTTCTGAAATTAAAACAAACAAATACTCCATTTTTGCCACCCACAAAATTTGAAATGATGGCAGAACAAGAAAAAATTGAAATTAAACCTTATTCGAAACAAGAATTAGCAAGTTTATACAAAATAGGAGTACGATCTATGACCACATGGTTGCAACCTTTTGAAAAAGCAATTGGAAAAAGACATGGACGATATTATAACATGAAACAGGTGCGTTATATTTTTGATAAGCTTGGATTGCCTGGAGATTAATCAAACTCCCCAAACTGTATAGTGATTTTAGGATTAGATACTCATCACATACGTCATCGCACCGCATCACTTTACATCAATTCTCCATCACATACACATGATATACATCATGCTAGACAACATGACAACACCATTACTTCGCCATTGTATTTTTGATTTCTGTTTTAAGTTTTAGGTAAAGCGATTTTACTCGACAATAAGGATCAGTTCTTTTTAGCGTGCTAAAACAATCATTCTGCATCTGTAACATATATCGAAAGATTTCACTTCGCAGAACCTATCGGTTGTGGGGTTTTCGGAAAGCCTCTCAAACCTCCGTCCTACTTTCGCTCCCGATGATGAGGGGAAATCCAATAAGTAATAAATCTAGCTGTTTAAGGCAATGTCCGCCAATTAATGACTCATAACAGTTGTTGAATTGTGGGGCTATTAGAGTATGCACTATTTATTTGAAACATCCAAGTCTATTGGGCTTTATCTGCCTGAGCGGATAACTATTGCCCAATTCAGGAGGTGTTTTCAAAGGATGTATTTATGTTGCTGTAAGTTCTGAATACAGCGTAAACAAAGCGATAATGACAGATAAAGAAAAAAAGTTGATTGATAAAATTTCTTTTAAAAAATGCAAAGAGGTTTTATCAAGCCGTGGTGAGAATTATTCGGATGAAGAAATAATTGAAATCCGGAATTACCTTTTTGAGTTGGCGCAAATAGATTATGAAGTATTTGTATTCAACCAAAACAAGGAAGAAGTAAGAGAGAAGGAATTTGAAAAAATAGAAAATGAAGAAAGTATAAATTATAAAAACGCAGCATAAAATGAGAAAAGCAATTTTATACATCCGAGTCTCAACGGATGAACAGGCTGATAAAGGATACAGCCTCAAACACCAAGATGAGCAACTTCGGAAATATTGCGAGATGCAAAATATCCATGTTGTAGAATTATTTAAGGAGGATTATTCCGCCAAAACTTTTAATCGACCCGAGTTTACAAAATTATTAAACGGGTTAAAAAAACACAGAGCAAAAGCGGATTTAATTCTCTTTACAAAATGGGATAGGTTTTCTCGAAATACAGGAGATGCTTATGGAATGATAAATATATTAAATAAATTAGGAGCAGAACCTCAAGCAATTGAACAACCGCTTGATCTTACAATTCCTGAAAACAAAATTATGTTGGCTTTTT
Organism: Bacteroidia bacterium; assembly: GCA_030654175.1. GTDB lineage: Bacteria > Bacteroidota > Bacteroidia > 2-12-FULL-35-15 > 2-12-FULL-35-15 > 2-12-FULL-35-15. The sequence continues at coordinate 442,015 of JAURXZ010000035.1, read as the reverse complement.
ACTTAGCCGCACCCGAAGTTGAAAATGATAGAAGAGCATTAAACGTTTTTGTCGGGATGCGGCGAGCAAAAAAAGAAGGAAGATGGATGGCAACAGCTCCGAGGGGTTATAAAAATATAACGAACGAAGAACTAAAAAAAGTGATTGTACCGAGTGAAGATGCTCCGACAATCAAATGGGCTTTTGGAGAATTATCAAAAGGAATTTATCATGTTGATGAAATTAGAAGAGGCTGTAATCAAAAAGGATTGAAGTGTAGTAAAAATAATTTTTGGCACTTGATAAAGAATCCGGTTTATTGTGGTAAACTTCATATACCTGCTTATAAAGATGAAGAAGCTATTATTGTGGATGGGAGTCACGAACCATTAATTACAGAAGAATTATTTGAAAAGGTGCAAGATGTTTTAACTGGCAGAAGGCGAAAATTGGCTTATAAAATTTGTGCGAAAGAGGAGCTACCGTTACGAGGTTTTATTACTTGCCCAAAATGTGGTAAAAAATTAACCGGAAGTGCATCGACAGGAGGAAGTGGAATTAAGCATTTTTATTACCATTGTACAAAGGGGTGTCCTGAAAGAACAAAAGCTTTTGAAATAAACGATACTTTTTCGAATTACTTGAAAACCATCATATTTAAGAATGAGGTTCAAGAATTATATCAAAATATTGTAAAGACTGTTTTTACTTCGAATAGTGAACATAAAGCCCTTAACCAAAACCAAATACAAGCTGAAATTCACAAGAATCGAGAACGGATAAATAACGCCCAACAAATGATGCTTGATGGGGTAATAAGCTCATTGGAGTACAAGGAAATTAAAAAGCGTTACGAGCCAATTATAGACGGTTTGGTGCAAGAACATTTAGGTAGTACCCAAGCGGACTCTGAATTCAGAAAATACTTAAAGAAAGGTTTGCAAATCGTGAAAACCCTTGATACTGTTTACGATACAGCCTCCTTACCTAAAAAACAACAACTTATCCGTTCGATATGTAAAGAAAACTTGCAGTTTGAAAAAGATGGAGTTCGAACGGTAACTTTGAACAGAATGCTAACGTTAGTTTCTAGTGTTAGCGGGCAAGACAGCCACAAAAAAAATGGGACAGTAAGCGGAAAATCGCTGCTGTCCCATTACGTGATCCCAATTGGATTCGAACCAATGACCGCAAGTTTAGAAAACTTGTGCTCTATCCAGCTGAGCTATGGAATCAAAAAAAGCTAATCAACCAATTTGAAAAACTGCTTTAAAAAGAGCAAATTTTCGAATTACCTAATTAGCTAGTTTATAAGTCGGGGCGGCCAGATTTGAACTGACGACCTCCTGGTCCCAAACCAGGCGCGATACCGGACTACGCTACGCCCCGAATACTCTGCTTAAAAAAACTTTCTAAAGCGGGTGCAAATGTACTACTATTTTTAACTTTGTCAACTTATTTTAAAAATACTTTTTTATTTGTGGCTAATAACTGCAGTATCACCATTTAAAAATTCTCAAAAAAGATTTTTTATATGCCTTTTGAGGTCAATATGTGCGCTATTTCAATCATTTTTGTGATGAAATAGAAATAGGCTCTTAATTTTTGATTAAAAGTATTTATCTTGCAAAGAATTAAAACCATGCAAAAAGAAAAATTAATCATCGGGCGCAGAGAGGAAATTGATTTTCCTGATCTTGGGTTGTTTGGAGTTATAGCGAAAATAGATACAGGAGCATATACTACAGCTTTACATTGCCATGATATAAAAGAGAAAAACGGGGTGTTGCATTTTAAATTATTAGATCCATCACATCCGGAATACAACGAACAAGATCAGAAATTTACGGAATATTCTCAAAAAGAGATCAAAAATTCATTTGGTGAAATAGAAAAGCGCTATGTCATTAAAACCATTATCCAGATGGGGGAAAGACGGATAAAAGCTGTAATTTCGTTAAGTGACAGAGGAAGTATGCGTTACCCTGTTTTAATCGGGCGGAAATTATTGAAAAATCGATTTATAGTTGATGTTGCTTTGTTGAATAACCTTGTCACTAAACCTTCTCCAAGGGTAATTTGAAATCCTGAAATATAATATTGTACTTAACTTTTATAAATCTATTTATATGAAAATAGCAATTTTATCACGTAACTTAAAACTATATTCTACCAGGCGATTGGTTGAAGCCGCTGAGCAGCGAGGGCACGAGGTAATTGTGCTAGATCACTTGAAGTGCGTTTTGGTAATTGAAAAAGGGCATCCTCAAATTTTTTATGGGGGAAAACAGGTTGTCGGGATTGACGCTATTATTCCACGTATTGGTACCTCTGTTACATTTTACGGAGCAGCTGTTGTTCGTCAATTTGAACAGATGAAAGTATTCTCTTCAGTAGAATCACAAGCTTTGGTACGTTCCCGCGATAAACTCAGAAGTTTACAATTACTGGCGAAGGCGGGACTTGGTATGCCTAAAACGGCATTCGCCTCTATTCCTAAAAATATTGAAAATGTACTTGAACAAGTAGGGGGAGCCCCTGTTGTGATAAAACTATTGGAGGGAACTCAAGGTATTGGGGTGATCCTGGCGGAAACTCATAAATCGGCTAAATCGGTTATCGAATCATTCCTTGCTTTAAAGGCTAATATTCTGGTGCAGGAGTTTATCAAAGAGGCAGGAGGAGCTGATATCAGGGCATTTATTGTGGATGGGAAAATAGTAGGTGCTATGAAAAGGCAAGGACTTCCGGGGGAATTCAGAAGTAATTTACATCGTGGGGGAAGTGCAAATGTTATCGAACTTACAAAAGATGAACGCGAATTGGCAATTAAGGCAGCAAAAAAATTAGGATTAGCAATTGCCGGGGTTGATATGTTGCAATCTTCACGTGGACCTTTAGTTATGGAAGTAAATTCATCACCCGGATTGGAAGGGATAGAAGGTGCTACCGGTGTAGATATTGCCGGAAAGATCATCGAATACATTGAGCGTAATGAATTTAATCATGAACCGTAAGGCTTGCCAATAGCGCCCTTCGACAGGCTCAGGGTGACATACGAATTTACGAATCTATGTTTGCTATTTAACACACACTGATTCATAAATCCGTAAATTTTCGTTATCCGTAACCAATAAAAAATATGTCTTACTCCAACAAAAACATACACATTAATGGTGTGGATATAAAGCCCGGGAATAATGCCCAGGTGAGTTTGAATTGGTATCAATTGCCAACGAAAACGGTGATTGAAATTCCTGTTTATGTTTTTCGTTCAAAAAATCCGGGACCTACATTATTGATACTTGCAGGGATGCATGGCGATGAAATTAATGGAATTGAAATAGTACGCAGGTTGATCACCCGTGATGATGTTAAAAAACCATTGTGCGGAAGCATCATTGCTATCCCTGTTATAAATATCATAGCATTTTTATCTGGTTCACGCGATCTGCCTGATGGAAGGGATTTGAACCGTTGTTTTCCCGGAAAAAAAAGTGGTTCTCTTGGAAGCAGGATCGCTTTTGACTTAATGAATGAGATCATTCCACAAATTGATTTTGGCATTGACTTTCATACAGGCGGTGCAAAGATCAATAACTATCCTCAATTGAGATGTGTTTTCAATAATAAAATAAATCTGGAATTAGGTAAAAAATTTTCACCTACACTTATTTTAAATGCACCTTTCCGTGATAATACATTGCGTAAAGAGGCGGCCAAAAAAGGGAAATCGATTCTTGTTTTTGAAGGAGGTGAATCTTCGCGTTTTGATTATTTATCTATCAATGAGGGGATGAACGGTTGTATTCGACTAATGAAACATCTGAAGATGATCAATGTAGATCTACCCAAAAATCCGACTGTATTGTTGGATAGATCCACATGGATCCGGGCGCGAACATCAGGTTTGTTTCACACCTCTAAAACGAATGGGGCACATATTTTAAAGGGAGAGATCATTGGAATGATCTGCGATCCTTACGGTGAACATCAGGAAAAGTTAATTGCTCAGCACGATGGTTATATCATTGGAATTAATAATCAACCGGTGATCAACCAAGGTGATGCGTTGATGAATATAGGGATTGAGGAGTAAATGTGAATAGTTTAATTATTGTTTTTCCTCTATCGATTTGATATAAATTAACGCTGCTTATTTTTTAAATCATTCAGGTAGCCTGCATCAACCGCATAACCCAAGCTTTGTGCTTTTAAAGCATCGTTCAGCGCCTCCTCAACGTTTCCCATAGTTTTATTGATCACAGAACGATTAAAATAAGCCGCACTATAATCAGGATTCAATTGTATTGCAGTAGTATTATCAGCCAATGCTTCAGCAGTATTTCCTTTTTTAAAATATGCAAAACCTCTATAAAAATAATAGTTGGGGGTAGCGGCATTCAGTTGTATTAATTCATTTAAATCGGCTATTGCTTTTTCATAATTTCCATTATCAACATATACATACGCCCGGTTTTCTTTTGCTGCAATTAAACCGGGATTCAATGCTAATGCAGTAGTATAATCTTCCGCTGCTTTACCAAATTGTTTCATTATACTGTAGGTAATTGCCCTGTTAAAAAAAGTTTGTGCATCTGTTTTGTCTAATTCTATTGCTTTTGAGTAATCACTCAGCGCCAGATCAAACTGACTTTTTAAGCCATGTATATTAGCGCGGTTAATATATACTTTTGCGTTATCAGGGTTCATTTTGATGGAAATATTAAAATCTTCGAGGGCTCTGTCAAATTCGTTGTCACCAACCTTTTTTTTACCCAGATCATAGGCTACTTTATTTACCAGATAACTCCCCCGGTTCCGATATGCTTCACTGCTTGGGTATTTACTAATTGCATCGGTCCATAATACATCACTGTTTTTCCACACTTTGGTTCGTTCGCGGGTAAGCCATATGGATAAAGCCGTACATACTATTAATAAAAGCATGAAAGTTCTTTTGTAAAGAATATATTTTTTCTCTTTTTGATCCTGTAACCATTCATAACTCATGGCAATTGGAAATAATAAACCTATGTAAGGAACATACGTGTATCTATCAGCCATTATCACCTGGCCAACGGATATGAATTGTAAAACCAATGCGATGGTAAAACAAAAAAACAAAAAACCAAAGGCCACAATTTTATTTTTCCTGAGACTAAGAAAAACTAATATGAACAGGCTCAAAACAATAACCGGTGCAATATAAAATATGGCCGGAAGGTGATCGCCAATAAGATTAGGATATGGATAAAAGCAGGAAAGCTTTAGCGGGACAAATAAATTATAAATATAGTTGATCATCCCATAAGAAGCGAATGCAAGGCGTTGTACCCATGTGAAGATCTCGAATTTAGCAATTGCCCCTGATTGTATCTGCGAAGCCAATAAACCAAATAATAGAGAAAGCGCAAAGAAGGGGACCTTTTCTAAGATCGTGTATTTGTCGAATTTACGGCCTTTATAGTAATCTATTAACAGCAGCACCAATGGTAATACCACAGCCATTGCTTTTGATAATATGGATAATAAAAACAAGAGCAATATAAAACCGTACATCAAAAATTTTGCCTTTCCTGTATAATGGATGTATTTAAAATAACATATCAATGCTGCCATAAAAAAGAAGGTGTATAAAACATCTTTTCGCTCGGATATCCATGCTACAGACTCCACATGCATGGGGTGTATGCCAAAAAACAATGCAACAATTGCAGCAACAACAATTTTATTACCACTCAGTAAAAATATAAACCAAAACACCAACGCTGTATTTATCAGATGAAACAATAGGTTGGTAACATGGTATGTTTTGGGATCATATCCCGATAATTTATAATCAATGGCCAAAGAAAGAATAGTGATTGGGTGGTAATTGTTTGAAACAGCATTTTCGGTGTTAAACATTTTTTTTATGTTGTCACCTGAAAGGCTTTTAATTAGTGTGTTTTCGCCAATGTATACATTGTCGTCCCAATTGGTAAATCCGTTTTTCAGCGAAGGAGAAAAGGCGATAAAGGTAAGTAAAAGAATGCCGGCAAGCCAAAACAAAATGATTTTATTTGTCGCTCCTTTAGTAGTGGTAACAGCACTTTTTGAGGCCTTTTTTTCTTGTTTTGATTTACCTTGATTTATAGTACTCATAAGATTAAGCAAAATAAAATAATTGTAAGACTCTAGCTCAAATTAAAGTGCTTTGTTGCCATTTCTTCAATGGCAGTACCAATAGCTAAGGATGCAGTAGCAGCAGGTGAAGGAGCATTCAAGACGTGAATGGCGTTACCGTTTATTTCAATTTTAAAATCATCGATCATATTACCTTCAGGTGCAAGCGCCATAGCGCGCACTCCGGCACGACCGGGTTTCAGATCATCCATTTCTAAAGAAGGGATCAATTTGCGTAAGCGTTTTAAAAAAAATGTTTTTGAAAATGCTCCATGGTATTCATCCAATGCAAATTTCATATTTTTTGCAAAAAATTTCCATGTGCCGCCAAATGAAAGAGCTTCAGCGGTATCTTTTAAAGAGAAATCTGTTTTTGTATATCCTTCGCGTTTAAAAACAAATACTGCATTAGGTCCACATTCTGTACCACCATGTATCATTCGTGTAAAATGTACACCTAAAAAGGGATATTTTGCATTAGGGACCGGATAAATCAAATTTTTCACTTTCCCTTTGCCTTTATCACTCAAATCGTAATAGTCGCCACGGAAACCAACAATAGCCGTATCAATTTTAGCACCTTCTTTTTTTGCAATTCTATCACTTTGTAATCCGGCACAGGTAATGATGTAAGTTCCTTTGAATACTCCTTTTGGAGTAATTACATTTGTATGATCGTCATGTTTTTCAAAGGCCGATACTTCATGTTCGGTTAGTACTTTACTTCCTTTAAATTTAGAATGAATTAACTCAACATATTTACGTGAAACATCGGCATAATCAATAATGCCGGTGCAGGGCACCCATAATCCTTCCACTCCCACACAAAAGGGTTCAATTTCTTTTATTCGTTTCGAATCAATTTTTTCAATTCCTTCCACCCCGTTTGCGATACCAATATTGAATACACGGTTCATGTGTTCTAATTCCGAATTATCGGTTGCCACCACTACTTTTCCACAAATATCATGTGGTATTTTATGTTCTTTTGCAAAAGCAACAAGTTCACGTCTGCCATCAACGCAGTTTTTTGCTTTGTACGACCCCGGTTTATAATACAAGCCGGAGTGTATTACACCTGAATTATGGCCTGTTTGATGAAAAGCAACCTCTTTTTCTTTTTCAAGAACCAGTATTTTCTTATTTGGATACTTTAAATTGATCTTATAAGCAGATGCCAATCCTACAATGCCGCCACCAACTATGATAATATCAAATTGATTGTCTTCCATCCTGTTAAAATTTTCGGCAAAAATACTAAATTACTTTGGAGTTAGAAGAGGTTACTAATAACGAATCTATACGAATCTATACGAATTTACGAAACTGTACGTTTAAAATATAGCAAAAAACTCCCATTTTCAGCTACGGAAAGGTATTCCAATAGCTATCGAAACGTAATCAGCTAAACAAAACATAGTTTCGCAAATTCGTATAGATTCGTTATTAGTAACCAATAAAAATATTAAATTTGTAATCAATTAATTTTAAAAACAAATGAGAACAATCGAATTTCGTGAAGCACTACGTGAGGCAATGAGTGAAGAGATGCGTAGAGATGAAAAAATATTTTTGATGGGTGAAGAGGTTGCCGAGTATAATGGTGCGTATAAAGTAAGTAAAGGTATGCTTGCTGAGTTCGGTGAAAAGCGCGTTATAGACACACCTATTGCAGAGCTAGGTTTTACGGGTATTGCAGTGGGTGCTGCTATGAATGGTTTGAGGCCGATTGTTGAATTTATGACGTTTAATTTTTCATTGGTGGCGATAGATCAGATCATCAATTCTGCAGCTAAAATGATGAGCATGAGCGGTGGGCAATTCCCTATACCTATTGTATTCAGGGGAGCTACAGGTTCTGCCGGGATGCTAAGTTCTCAGCATTCGCAATCCTTTGACAGCTGGTATGCAAACTGTCCGGGATTGAAAGTTATAGTTCCTTCCAATCCATATGATGCAAAAGGCCTTTTAAAATCAGCTATTCGCGATAACGATCCTGTTGTTTTTATGGAAAGCGAGCAAATGTATGGCGAAAAAGGTGAAGTGCCGGAAGGTGAATACCTTATACCTATTGGTGTTGCGGATATAAAACGTGAGGGAAAAGATGTTACCATTGTTTCTTTTGGTAAAATTATTAAACAGGCCTTAAGTGCGGCCGTTGAATTAGAAAAAGAAGGTATCAGTGTGGAAGTAATAGATCTGCGTACTATACGCCCGATTGATTATGAAACGATTATTAATTCTGTAAAGAAAACAAATCGTTTGGTTATTGTTGAAGAAGCATGGCCATTAGGCGCTATCGCTACTGAAGTTGCTTTTAAAGTACAAAAAGAAGCATTTGATTATTTAGATGCTCCGGTATTACGTGTTACTGCTGCTGATGTTCCGCTACCTTATGCTCCAACGCTAATTGATGCATCTTTACCTAATGTTTCCCGTGTAATAAAAGCCGTGAAAGAGGTAATGTATGTTGCTAAATAATTATTGGTTGTAAGTTATTATACTGATGATAGACTTGAAATAGTTTATTCAATTGCCTTTCCTTAGCGGTCAACTATGCTATTGTGCATAAAAGTTTTTACTCTTTAGTAAAATTATTAGTTATGGCCCTGGCAGTCAACTCTTCGATTCGTCAAGACTTGTGTTTGAGCGCTGCTTAAAACACAAGTGTGTGTGACGAATATCTAAAATTAAAAAAGCAAAAATGACAGCTATAACAGAAATAAAATTGACACAATTCAGTCATGGAGCCGGTTGTGGCTGTAAAATTGCACCCGGGGTGTTGGATGAGATTTTAAAATCAAATTTTATTGCTCCTCAAAATGATAAATTGATTGTAGGGAATAGTAGTAAAGATGATGCTGCTGTGTATGATATTGGCAATGGACAAGGGCTTATAAGCACCACTGATTTTTTTATGCCAATAGTGGATGATGCATTAGATTTTGGGAAAATTGCTTCTGCTAATGCAATAAGTGATGTATATGCCATGGGCGGAAAACCTTTGATGGCTGTTGCTATACTTGGCTGGCCTATTAATAAACTTCCTGTTGAGTTAGCTCAACAAGTGATTGAAGGGGCACGTATTATTTGTGCAGAAGCAGGAATCCCGCTTGCCGGAGGACACAGCATTGACAGTCCGGAGCCCATTTTTGGACTTGCAGTTAGTGGTTTGGTTGATCTGAAGAATTTAAAACAGAACAATACTGCTAAAGAAGGCGATTTAATCTATATCACAAAAAAAATTGGTGTTGGGATATTTACCACCGCTGAAAAAAAGAGTGTTTTAAAAGAAGAACACAAAGGAATTGCCACTGCACAAATGATGCAATTAAATAAATTAGGCGAAAAAGCTGCTCAGCTGAAAGGTGTTACTGCAATGACTGATGTTACAGGTTTTGGATTGTTGGGACACCTGATCGAAATGTGTGAAGGTGCTGGCTTATCTGCTGAAATAGACTATTCATCAGTGCCCTTGCTGGATGGTTTGAGTTTTTATACATCACAAATGTGTGTCCCAGATAACAGTTTCCGTAATTGGAGTAGTTATGATCCGAAAGTTTCGGGAATTACAGGTGATTCTTTACTTACCCTATGTGATCCACAAACTAATGGAGGCTTATTAATTTCTGTTGAACCGAATTCTAAAAAGGAATTTGAGGAGCTCCTGATCATTGAAGGTTACGGGGCCTTTGCGAGGCCTATTGGCGTTATGAAAGCGAAAGCTGAAAAGGTGGTGGCGATTTTGTAAATATGTAATAGGGTATATTTCGTATGTAATAAGGAATATTTAATATTTAATACTTGCTGAAAAATTACAGAACCTAACATTGAATATTCCTGACAGGTTTAAGGCGGTTTTTATGATTGCACGAAAAGCAGAATCAAACTGATAATTAACCACTATAAATAGTTGTATATTCGTAATTAATTCATAAAATCAATTCATAGAATCATGAATAGACGCATCGCCATTTTTCCCGGGTCATTCGACCCTATTACAAAAGGACATGAAAATATATTACTTCGTGCTTTGCCTTTATTTGATGAAGTAATTATTTCTATCGGAAAAAACAGCAATAAACAGAGCTATTTCACGCTGGAACAAAGAGAGAAATGGATCAAACAAGTATTTGCAAATGAACCTAAAGTTCGTGTGGAAACATATACAGGTTTGACGATCGATTTTTGTAAAAAAAAGAATGCGGATTATATTTTGCGTGGTCTGAGAACTTCAGCCGATTTTGAATTTGAAAAAGCTATTGCACAAAATAATAAAGTGATGGCTCCTGAAATTGAAACGATCTTTATTTTGCCTGTTTCAGAACTTTCTGCAATAAATTCTACAATTGTGCGTGATATAATACGAAATGGCGGTAATGCTGCTCCATTTGTTCCTGAAGGTATTGATCTGAAAAGTTAATCGCTTTTGAGAAAATTTCATTTATAGGTTTAGTCGCTTTTTTTTAGTTTCTTTTTTATGGTACTCTATTTGCTTATGGAACCTGAAACTGTTGAATTTGCTTGTGATAAATTACTGATCAATGCTTTTTTTAAGTTCTTCCTATTTCGTTTTTTATGAAAAAAATATTTTTATTTATCTTTTCTTTTCTAATTCATTTTTTGTGTCAGGCACAAAATGTGATCATAAAAGGTCTTGCTGTAACATACGAAAACAGGGATATTGGGGTATGGGTTCGCAATGATTACATTTCTAATACTGAAAAACAACTTACTTTTTCCACAATAGATTCTGCGGGCAATTTTTTATTGGAATTTAATAGTAATGAAATTCAATATGTCACAATAAAGATTGAAAAAAACATTGCTTCCATGTATATTGAACCCAATGTTACCTATGAAATAATAATAATGCAGCCGGATTCGACTACCTATCATAATCCTAATTTAGAACACGATGTAAAGCTCTCTGTCAGGCTGAAAAGTAAAGTGGAGATCAATGCGCTTACGATGGATTATGATAAAAAATTCGATGATTTTTTATCTGTTGAATATCGGTCATTTGTAAGTCGCAGTGCTCAGGCAAAAATTGATTCATTTAAATTGGCGATGCATAAATATTACGAACCGGTTAAAAATAATTATTTCGATGCCTATCTTACTTATACAATTGCTGCACTTGAAGAAAAAATTCAGAAAAGCCAGAAGAAATTATTTGCAAGTTATTTAGACGGAAAGCCGGTTTTATATTCCCATCCCGAATATTTTAATTTTTTCAATACCTTTTATAAACAAAAACTTCAAAGCATTGCATTGTCGGAACGGGGTGCTGCAATTGGTTTTCAAATCAATGACCGCGGTAGTTTAAACGGAACTTTAGCGGTTTTGAAAACGGATGGTTTTTTGAAGAATGATACCATTTGTGAATTGGTATTAATAAAGGGCTTATACGAAAGTTATTATGATGGAACTTTTAATAGAGGAAGCATTGTGGCGATACTGGATCAGATAATCGTTGAAAGTAAAATTCCGGAACATCAGCGAATCGCAAAAAACATAATAAATTCATTTTCAAAATTGCATGCAGGTGCAATTGCTCCTTATTTTGAGTTGCCTGATAAAGCAGGGCGAACGCATAGTCTGGATCAGTTGCGTTCAAAAAAATATGTTTACATTTTGTTTTTTGATGCAAATTGCAACTCTTGTTTACAACAGATGAAAGTTCTCCCCTCATTAAAGAAGAAATATGGCGCACGAATTGAATTTGTGAGCATTTCGGTGGATAAAAACATTTCCGATTTTAAAAAATTCTGTTTGCAAAATCCAAAGTTTGATTGGTTGTTGCTTTATGATAATAGCGGAGTGGAATTGAAAAATAAATATGAAATAAAATCATTACCAGCTTATTTTTTAATTGACCCGGAAGGTAAATTTGTGCAGGCACCTGCAGAAGGACCGGATGGTGATATTGATCGTTTGTTTTATGATATTACCAAGCCTAAAGCTAAAAGACACAACATAGGGGATAAAACCAATAATTAGCCGGAGTTTATTATCCTGGCTCTATCGCAGCATCCAGCACTTCTTTTACTGATTCGAATGTGTTTTTAAAAACTTTTTTCAAATTTTTTGCAGCTATCCATTCTACATCTGTGATGCCTTCTTCAATTTGTGGAACTAATATAGCAGAAGTATCATCGCAACTCATTTCAAACCAATAGGTACGTTTTAAAATTGCTTTTTCTTCTATAGTATAAGTATGGTAAGTTGGGGGTAATTCTCTGATGATAGACAGTCCGCTGATGCCGCACTCTTCTTCTACTTCCCGTATGGCTGCAGTTTTAATGCCTTCTCCTTTTTCAATTTTACCTTTAGGTAAATCCCATTTACCATTTCTGAAAATAAATAAATACTCACCTTTTTCATTTTTCACCAATCCTCCTGCAGCTTCAATGATTCGGAACATTCCAGAAAAATAATTGAATAAATGCTGAAGGTTTTCATTAAAAAAATAAATTTCGTTCAGTTTTTTTTTGTTTACCAGTTTATTAAATTTCAATAGCATTTCATCTGAAGATCGAATATCTGCCAAAATAGCATCTTCTTTAGGTTTGAAAATAGCAGGATCATTAATTAGGTAAATTAATTTGTTAAAATAAAATATTTTTATCATTTCTGTTTTATTAATTAGCTGTTACTGATTAAATAGTTAATATCTTTGCTTTATGAAATCTAATGAAGAGTCCGCTTTAAAAATTGCTGAATTTCTACTGCAAATTAAAGCAATTAAATTACAACCTAACAAACCTTTTACCTGGGCCTCGGGATGGCATTCCCCAATATATTGTGATAATCGTGTAACACTGTCGTATCCTAAGATACGTACTTTTATCCGTCAGGAATTTGTAAATGCAATTGTCGAAAAATTTGGCAAGCCAGATGTTATTGCCGGTGTTGCCACAGGCGGGATTGCTCAAGGAGCATTGGTAGCGCAAGAGATGGGGTTACCCTTTGTATACATTCGTTCCGAAGCCAAGAAACATGGTTTAACCAATATGATAGAAGGCGTGATTGAAAAAGGGCAGTCCGTAGTGGTAATTGAAGATCTTATTTCAACCGGTGGTAGCAGTTTAAGTGCAGTTGAAGCATTGCGTGAAAAGGGGTGCGAAGTAAAAGGGATGGCCGCTATTTTTACATATAGCTTTAAAACGGCCATTGATAATTTCAAAAAATCAAAGTGTAAATTAGTTACGCTAAGCGATTATGATACACTTATTAAACAGGCGTTAAAATCGAATTATATAACCGAGAAAAACTTGAAGTCATTAAAAGAATGGCGCGAAAACCCTTCGGAATGGGGAAAATAAGTTTAAAGTTGGAAAGTTTAAAGTGGGGAAATTAAAAAAGCATCCCTCGCACTCTCAACTTTAAACTTTCTAAATTCGAACTTTAAATTTTAAACTTTCTAACTTTAAACTTCTAACTTTAAACTAAAAATATGTCTTTAACTAAAATTGAAAGTGAAGTAGTTGATATTAATAATACCGCTGAAAATATTTTCAACTATTTAAGTGATTTCAAAAATTTCGAAAAGTTAATGCCTTCCCAGGTAACTAACTGGACAGCGACCAGTGAAGAGTGTTCTTTTACTATCAATGGAATGGCTACTATTGGAATGAAAATAATAGATAAAACTCCATTTTCGAAAATTACTATCAATTCAAATGGTAAGGTTCCTTTTGCTTTTCAATTGTTTATTTTCATTACAAAAAAGGATGAAAGCAATTGCATTGGACAGTTAATATTTGAATCTGATCTAAATCCAATGTTGAAAATGATGGTGGTAAAACCTCTTGGTAATTTCTTTAATATGCTTGCTCATAAAATGAAGGATATAAAATAGGCATTTCAAAATAGTAATACATTTCATTGTTATTGATTAACTTGTATTTAACTTTGTAATCAGGATTCTGCATGTTTTTCAAACAAATATGAGGAATGCAAATGTGAGCAAAATGAATATATATGTTTTTCGCTAAAAAAAAATCCCCTTTATCTTTTTTTTTAATCACCTTACTTCTTAGTAGTTGTGCATTTTTTCGGCCTTCTCCGGATAAACTCTATAACCGTGCAATAAAAAATGTTCCTTATGATGTAGTTATTGTACCCGGTGTTCCGTATGATGGAAAAAACTGGAGCCCGGTTATGAGAAACAGGGTTGTTTGGGGGTGCTACCTTGTAAAAAAAGGATTTGCGAAACATGTAATTTTTTCAGGTGGAGCTGTTTATACACCTTATGTTGAAGCCAAAGTTATGGCATTATATGCTGAGAAAATTGGGATTCAAAAGGATAAAATATTTATAGAAGCACAAGCTCAACATAGCACGGAAAATGTTTTTTTCTCTTATTGCCTTGCAAGGAAAAAGGGTTTTACTAAAATTGCAATAGCCACCGATCAATTTCAATCCACTTTACTGATGGGCTTTACAAAGCGTAATTTCATGCTCCCTATTACACATATTCCTATTTTGGCGGATACGCTTTCGCAGATAAATAATATGGATTTTCAAATAAATGCAGATTCCGCAAAAGTGGAAAATTTTAAATCTATCCTTGAAACTCAAAGTAAATGGTTCCGATTCAGGGGGACGCAGGGAAAAAATATAAAATTTGAAAAGGAATAAAAACTTCTCAACAAGTCAAATTATTTTGCTGTTGAATAGTATATTTGTTAAATGAGCCGGACCACTTATTTTGTTGACGTTGTTTTGCCTTTAGCGGTTCCCAATTTATATACTTATCGGGTTCCTTATGATTGGAATGACATTATTGAAGTTGGAAAAAGAGTGGTGGTGCAATTTGGGAGAGGCAAATTATATTCTGCTTTGGTCCGCAATATCCATGAAATCCCTCCTAAGCAATACGAAGCTAAATATATCGATTCCATTTTAGATGAACATCCTATTGTTAATTTAAAACAATTTGCGTTATGGGATTGGATGAGCCAATATTATATGTGCCACATTGGTGATGTTATGGTGGCGGCTTTGCCTGGTGGCTTGCGGTTAGCCAGCGAAACGAAAATTGTACTTAATCCGGAATATATTTCTCAGAAGGATGTAATAGAAGGCGATCAGATCGAAACATTTTCTGATAAGGAACATTTGATCATTGAAGCACTGGAAGTTCGCACTGTTTTGAGCATTAATGAAGTTTCTGAAATTCTGGAGCAAAAAACTGTTTATCCGATCTTGAAAATTCTGATAGAAAAAGGTGTGGTATTGATCCATGAAGAGTTAAAAGAAAAATTCAAACCTAAGATCGAAAGTTTTGTTAGAATAACGGAATATGCTAATGATGAAGAAAATTTAAAAACTGTTTTTCCGCTATTAGAAAAAAAAGCCCCCAAACAATTAGATGTATTGATTGCTTACATTAAGCTTTCAGAGCGGTATTCGCAAACGACTGCAAATAACTTGCCAATTATCTCCTCGCATAAGGAAGTAAAAAAGTCTGAAATAATAAAAATGATTTCCGGTGCCGAAGCGGCATTAAAGTCTTTAGTTCAAAAAAATATTTTAGAGGTCTATGAGCGCGAAGTTGGTCGCTTTACAAGTTATGATAATGCGAATAAAATATCACAGCTCAATGATGTACAGCAGCAGGTTTATGAATCTATTCAGGAACAGTTTGGATGGAAGAAAGTTGAAAGTTCAAAGTTGAAAGTTGAAAGTTCAATTGTTGCTGGCGAACCACAATCAACGATCAATCAACAACCATCCACAAGCATAAAAGATGTAGTGCTTCTTCATGGGGTAACATCATCCGGCAAAACTGAAATATATGTAAAGCTTATTGAACAGGCTATTGCGCAAGGGAAACAAGTGTTGTATCTGCTTCCTGAAATAGCCTTGACCACTCAGATCATCAATCGTTTACGAAAATATTTTGGTGACACCGTGGGCGTTTATCACAGTAAATTTAATGGGAATGAGCGGGTTGAGGTATGGAATAATGTTTTAAATGCAGGGGTAGATAGTTCAAAGTTGCATAGTTCAAAGTCGGAAAGTTCAAAGTCAGAACCCGATACAACTTTAAACTCTAAACTTTCTAACTTTAAACTAATTGTAGGAGCAAGATCTTCTTTGTTTCTTCCTTTTAGCAATTTAGGTTTGGTAATAGTTGATGAGGAGCACGATACTTCATATAAACAATATGATCCTGCACCACGTTACAATGCCCGTGATGGCGCAATTTATTTAGCGCATATTCATAAAGCAAAAACATTATTGGGCTCGGCAACACCAAGTATAGAAAGTTATTATAATGCACAGGAAGGCAAATATGGTTTTGTTGAAATCCCTCAGCGTTTTGGTGGTGTGCAAATGCCCGAGATTTTAATTGCGGATGTAAAAGAAGCGACCAGAAAAAAATTAATGAAATCGCATTTTTCACCATTATTGTTGGATACAGTTACTTTGGCTTTACAAAACAAGGAACAAATAATTTTGTTTCAAAACCGGAGAGGCTTTGCTCCGCAATTAGAGTGCAATATATGTGCATGGATACCACAGTGCAGTAATTGCGATGTGAGTTTAACGTATCACAAAGCAAGTAATCAGTTACGTTGCCATTATTGCGGTTATTCAATAAAACCACCAAACAAATGTGGAGCTTGTGGTGATACCAATGTAAGAATGAAAGGTTTTGGAACTGAAAAAATAGAAGAAGAACTTTCTATTTTTTATCCAAAAGCAAAAATTGCAAGGATGGATCTGGATACCACGCGTAGCAAGTTTGCGCATCAGCATATTATTCAGGATTTTGAAGATGGCAACATTGATATTTTGGTAGGGACACAAATGGTTACCAAAGGTTTGGATTTTGATAATGTGAGTATGGTTGGAATTTTAAATGCCGACAGTATGCTCAATTTCCCTGATTTCAGATCGTTTGAACGAAGCTTCCAATTAATGGCGCAGGTGTCGGGTAGAGCAGGAAGAAAAAATAAACGCGGTAAAGTAATTATTCAAACTCAAAATCCGGATCATAGTATAATACAAGATGTGATTCATACCAATTTCCTTTCCATGTATACGAATCAATTATTGGATAGAAAAAATTTCAACTACCCGCCATTTTATCGTTTGATTGAAATTACGCTAATTCATAGAGATGTGAATATGGTAAATGCTTCAGCAAAGTTTTTAGCTGATGAATTAAAACATCATTTTGCAAAGCGTGTTCTTGGTCCTGAATTCCCTGTTGTTTCACGCATTCGTAATTTGTATCACAAAAATATTTTATTAAAAATAGAGCGCGATGCTTCAGTGGTACAGGTAAAAAAAATTGTTACTAACCTATTGGTCCAATTTAAATCGAGTAGTGATTATAAATCGGTAAGGGTGCAAATAGATGTAGATCCTATGTGATGATTTAATAATCATAAAAAAGCGGATGCTATGTTGAATAGCATCCGCTTTTTTTAATAAATTCAATTATTACAAGCCATTCAATAATGCCGTGAGATTAGCATCTGTTGTAGCAGCCATAGTTACTTCAACCGCTGTAGAAGAAGTCATGGTAAGATTTTGATTGAAACTAAATAACGTTCCGCTTCCATCAACAGCAATAGCAACAATTTTAACCGATGAGCCATCAGGTATAGAACCCGATAAGGAGCCATACACTTGCATTACAGTTTTAGTAACAGGAAAATATACAAAAATTGCCACGTTAGTTAAGTTGTCTGTGGTAGATGCAAACGACAGATGATGATTAGTACCACCACCTCTTGTAATGCCGCAATTCACCCAACCTAATTTTACAATAGAATTTAAATAGCCATCAGTAGTAGTTGTAAAAATTGGATTGAAGCTGGTTGTAACACCAAGGGATGCTGGATTGTCAGTCCAGTTCACATAATTTGAAGTTGGAAATCCATAAAAAGTATGCATGTAATTTTTGGGTGCGGAATTAGGCATTTTTATTGCCCAAGAACAGCCTGGTACAAGCATCAATTCTATTCCATCCTTAAATGCTCTGACTCTGATTTCACCATCGGTTTCCAAAATAGTATCTGAAGCGACAGTTGGCATTTGATAATAAATCATGTCCTTGGGAGTATATAATTCCACCAATTTAACTGTGTAAGGCAATCCTACAGTATCTCCGTTAGGAAACATCAAACACTGCCTTCCACCCCAGATAGTAGTAAACTGATTTCCAACAATGGGGCCACCTGAATCCGCTGTGATTATAAATTCCTGCTCTTCCTGTTTTTTAGAATCTAAATAACTATTAGGCGAACTGTATTCATTCAGAGTTCTATCCTCTTCAATTCTGTCTTTTTTACAAGCTGTAAAAATAGTACCTACGATAGCTGCTACCATAAGATATTTTAAAATGTTTTTTGTTTTCATGTTAGTAATTTTTAGTTTAATATTCCTTTTATAAACAAATAAGTAAGAAAAATAGATAATGTTGGGTCTGATTTTAATTATTTATATTTTTTATGATTTATTGCTGATCTGTTTTTATTAATTTGTTCTGTATGCATCGCATCTTTTATCCCTGGAACCTCCACCGCCATTGCAGCCGAAGATATATAATACGCCCAAACGTAAATGGGTTTCCATAAATTTAAGATTGTACCTGTATTCTAAAAAAGGCCTTAAACAGGTATTTGTGGAAACGCCAACCCCGCCTTCTAAATTCCAATTGTTTGGCTGAGCACCTTCCAGTGGTGATTCCGCATAATTTATCCAAACGTTATAGGCGCCATGAGCAATTGCATAAAAATTAACCCTTTCTCTTCGAATAAATTTTAGTTCTAAACCCAATCCTGCATAATATTCATTTATTTTATTAAAAGCAAAGTAATAAGAGAATTGTGGAACAATGCTTAGTCTGCTGTTAGGGAAAAAATTTACTCTTGCACCTGCACCGATACTTTCGGTTTGGAAATTATAAATAACATCAGCTCCAATACCAATATTTTGAGATTGGCTTAATAAGGGCATTAAAACAATGAATGGAAGAATTAAAAAAAATCTTATTTTTCGATTTTCAGCAAGTTTGCTCATTCAACAATAAATTTAGAAATTCTTATAACATAATTTAAAGAATCCGTGATTTAGAGTAAATATACAAAAATATATTAATGAGGTTTTTAAAGAAAGGAGATTAGTTTAGAAAAGATAGATTTTGAAAAATAAAAGAGGGTATTGATCAACTTGTTTATTTTTCAATTAATAAACTGATGTTTATCATAATTCTGCAATTGTTTTTTTCTTTGAAATGAGGATATTTTTTAATTTTGTATTGTTTCTTGCAGCCATTTCTCTTGTCATGGTTATATAATTTAAAAAAAATAAATACTACAGTAGGAGAGGGCTTAGCTCATTATTTAAAAGGATTAAAGCTAAAATAACAAAAAATAATTGCCGGATTTGTTTTGAATTTGTCCTTCAGGATCTTTATTTCTGTTTATACGGTTCAAGTGTTGCGTTCAATTTTACTTCCACATCTTCTGCGATATTTTTAATGTAAAGGCTTGGGATTTTAATTCCGTAATCCGCAATGTGAATGTTGAATTTGGCTGCAATGATAATCTCAGATCCTGTAATGTTTACTGTTCCATCAATGGTTATGTTTTTTTGAATTCCATGTAAATCAAGTGTTCCTGTTGCTGTTGCTTTATATTCGCCATCTTTTTTCCAATCAATTGTTTCATTTATTTTACCTTTGAAAATTGCATGAGGAAATTTTTCACTTTCTACATAATTTTCGTTGAAGTGTTCCTGCATTAAAGGTTTTTCGAATACAAAAGCAGTCATTGCTATTTTAGTTTGGATGTCGTTGGTTGAAGTGTTAAGGATAGGTTTGGCGGCTTTATTTGTTGCGGCAATATTTTCAAGTGGCGCTGCGGAAAAGAAAGTGATCTCGCAATTTTTTGCAATATAAATTTGTGAGAACAAGTTAGATCCGGATATAATTACTAGGAGAAATAATAATATGTTTTTCATTTTGTATATTTTTCAGTTTATGATTTGATACAATAAGCAGATCAATTGGTTATCAGAATTATATTAACTCATCCTGCCCGGATGATTTGTAAATCAGCCGGGCAGCGTTCAAATGAGCAGTGGGGGCGAGCTTTTAGTCTTTTTGAAATTATACTAATGTGCCGGCTGAAGACACATTTCAGCACATTTACGACAAACCTCAGCACATGTTTTGCAATGTTCCAATTGAGAATGTTTTTCACATTCTGTTGCGCAGGATTCGCATATTTCTGCACACAGTTTTAAATACTTATCTGAATTTTCAGATTTTTTTTCTAAACGAACAGCAGTCAATCGACAGATCTCTGCACATTCCTCATCAAGTTTCATGCAATTTTCTAATTGCGTTTTATCTTTTTCCATGTGGCATGCATCATAGCATCTTGTGCATTGCGCGGCACAGAAGTAAAGTTCCTCGATCATTGTTTTGTTTTCCATTTTTTTTATTTTTTATTTATAGTTATTAAAATTTTATACCCCAAAAGGAAATGTTTCAGGCATTTGGCGGCCGTCAGGTTCCATGTGAAGTGGGTGAAGTGCAGATGTTTCATCAATATAAACGAACGCATCGTAACGGTGTGGCATGAGGCTGGGAACATAATTCCCGAGGTGTTCATACTGCGGATGATATACTACGCCAATAGCACGATGTCCGAATTCTTTTTTGCCGATCTGTTTTTTCATCTCTTCATTCATGAAAACAATCCTGTTTTTTGCATCGAGCTGATGCAGAAGAAATTCCCAACTATCAGGTATAGCGTTAGGTTGATTCATCACTCGCATAATATCACCCCATTCCCGGCCTGCAACCACTGTGCCTGTATAAGAGCCAAAACCAATAGAGAAAACGCCTTCATCTTTGTGTTGCTCATTTAATAATTGGCCCACATTTACAGTTCCTTCTCTAACCATATCTGTTGCCCTTGCATCACCGATGTGGGTGTTGTGTTCCCAGATTATTGCCTTTGATTCAGGGCCATGGAATTTTATTAAACGATCTAATGTATCCACCATGTGGTGGTCACGAATATTCCATGATTCCGGTCCGGGTTTTACCATTGCGCGGTAATATCGTTCGGCATTAACAATAACATGTGCATTTTGTTCAGCACTCATTACCGCCTCCGGATCGGTGTTATAGCTGATCATGTTTTTTCTTACCTGTGTTAACAGATCAATTACCGCATCTTCACATATTGATGGAACCATTAGTGTGGCGCGGGCATAGGCTTGTCCTTCGCCTGCACTATAAGGTTCAAAGCATTTCAAAGCATTTTTAGCCGTATGTTTTGTTTTAGGATCTTCTTTGTCAAGATATTTTATAATTGTATCGAACGATTCCCACAAGCTATATACATCTAATCCATAAAATCCGGTTTTGCGATTTTTTGGCAGAGAGGAATTATGAGTTCTGAGCCATTCTGTCAACGCTACTATTTCCCAATTGGCCCACATCCATGTTGGCCAGCGATTGAACGCATGCAATACATCTAAAGCTGATTTTCCTGAATCGGTATAGTTTTTTATGTATCGGTTTACGCGATAGCAATCAGGCCAATCCCCTTCCACGGCAATAAATGAAAAACCTTTTTTCTCGATTAATTTTTTGCTGATCTGCGTTCGCCAGGTGTAATACTCGTGTGTTCCGTGAGAGGCTTCACCAAGCAATACATATTTTGAATCACCAATTATTTCAATAAGTGCATCAAGGTCGGTGCTGCTATTTAACTCAATAGAGTTATCAAAAATTAATTTATTCAGATCGATGCTTTCGCCTGATCTATCTTTTAAATATGAAATTTTCATTTTTTCATTTTTTTATTAGCAATCTGTTTATCTGTTGAGAGTTTGTTTTTCAACTTCTATTTTATATAAATGTTTTTTAAACCAGCTGGTAGCGAGCTCTGCTACTTTATCTAATGTTCCGGGCTCTTCAAATAAATGTGTTGCCCCTTCAATAATTTCAATTTTCTTTTCACAATTGAGATAGGAATAAGCGCGCTTATTTAATTCAATAACGTTTTCATCTAAACTGCCAATAATTAATAATGTTGGGGCTTTAACATTTGTTAAGGACGACTTTGCAAGATCCGGACGGCCACCTCTCGAAACGACCGCCTCTATAATATCATTAAGGATTTCGGCAGCTTTTAGTGCTGATGCTGCACCAGTGCTTGCGCCAAAATACCCGATAGGTAAATTTTTTAATTCTGGAAATTGATGCACTTGTTTAGTTACAGAAACAAGGCGTTCAGTTAGTAATTCAATGTTGAAGCGGTTTTCAAAAACTTCGTCTTCTTTTTTTGTAAGCAAATCAATCAGTAATGTGGCCATTTTCTCTTTATTTAAAACACCCGCAACATGTCTGTTCCTTGAACTGAAACGGCTGCTGCCACTACCATGTGAAAAGATAACAAAAGATTCTGCACCGGAAGGAATATTAAGAGTTCCTTGTAGTTTAACCGATTCGTTTATTGAAATATTAATTTCCGTTGTTTTCATTTTTTATATTTTTTAATGTTTATCGATTTTTTATATGCTGAATAGAATCCTCGCAATTGAAATTCAACCATTGAATGTTAAAGAAAATTATTACCTGAAAAGCCAAGTAATAATAACAAAGTCAGCAAAGGATTTAACTCATTCGGTTAACATGACTATCCCATAATTAATAGGCTCTTAGTCAATTCGCGTTGGATCTGATTTGCCGGGCTGCTCAATTCGAGTAGGATCATTTTTTTCCGGCTCATTGCCTCCAGGTCGTGGTTTAGTGGGATCGGGGTTTTTATCAGGTTTTACCGGAATATCTTTTTCTGGCTTTACAGGAGGTTCATCCTTTCCCGGCTTATTTTGGAAAACTTTTTCTTTTTGTTTCATTTTATTTGTGTGTTTTTTTGTTCTTTTTTTTGTACTTGTAAAAATCGTTTAGATGCTTCTTCCCAGTTTACTATATTCCACCAAGCATCAATATATTCAGACCTTCGGTTTTGGTATTTCAGATAATAGGCATGTTCCCAAATGTCAAGACCAAGTATTGGAATCCCCTTATTTTCAGCAATGTCCATTAAAGGATTATCCTGATTTGGAGTTGAACATATTTCCAGTTTTCCGGATTCATTTTTTATCAGCCATGCCCAGCCTGAGCCAAATCTTCCTATAGCCGATTTGGTGAATTTTTTCTTAAATTCATCAAAAGAATCAAATGCGGAATGAATTTCATTTCCCAGCTTTCCATTCGGATTGCCTCCTCCATTTGGTCGTAGAAGAGTCCAGAACATACAATGGTTGAAATGTCCTCCAGCGTTATTCCGTACAATGGCCGGGTATTTGGAAATGTTTTTCAAAATATCTTCAATACTCATTTTGTCTGCATCTGTATTTTCAATAGCTTTATTCAAAGTGGTAACGTAAGCATTGTGATGTTTACCATGATGAATCTCCATTGTCATCACATCAATAAAAGGTTCTAATGACTCTTTCAGATAAGGAAGAGCCGGTAATGTGAATGCCATAATTTTATTTTTTGAGATATTATAAATTCTTGTGTTTTGATTTTTTGTACATACCGATTATTTCTCCTTTAGCTAGAATGTGTTCCTGCATGGCTTTTTCAAGAGTTTTTTTATCGCTCCCTTTTTTTAGATCAAGTAAGATGTCCAATGCATATACCTTGAAAAAGTATCGATGATCTTTTCCTTCCGGAGGGCATGGACCCTGATAATTTATTTTTCCGAAACTGTTTTTCCCTTGTGTGCCTGGAGCCGTGTTTTCAATTATCATTTCCATAGGATGGATGTTCCATATTATCCAATGGTTAAATACACCATCTGCCGCATCCGGGTCATCTACAATAAGTGCTAAACTTTTTGTTCCGGAGGGAATATTTTCAACAGTAATTGATGGGTTGATGTTATCTCCTTCGCAAGTATAATTGCTAGGTATATAACCTTTATTAGAAAATACTGTGCTTCCAATAGTTAATTCTTCTGTTTTTACAATTGTTGTCATATATATTGTTTTTATTGTTTGACTTTATTTTAATTCTATCTTTTATTTCCTGAAATAACGTGTATTGATAATTTTAAATAATTGCTATTTTTTCACACCTAATTTCATTTGTTCCATTTCTAAATCTAGTTGCTTGTCCGGATCAGGTGCTGCTTTGTCACTTATGAAATTCAACTTTTGGGTGTATGCCGGTTTTTCGCCTTTCACATATGCCATTGCATCTTTACCATAATTCATACGTGCTTCTTCAACAGTTTTGCTGTTATTAACGATATCATATGTTAGATTTAATGCCAGGAGATTCATTGCTTCATTGTTGCACCTTGATGAAATGGTTCCATTAGTTCTATTTGCGGTAACGCTGCCATCATAAAAAGCAAGTTCATCGTAGTTATTTAATGGAACACTATAATTTACCCACTGTTCAATAACATCAGTGTGTGATTTTGGAAAATTGTGTTTCATTTCATTTTTGTAAACAATAGTTTTTAACCAAATTCCATTATTATTCCAAATTATCATATCAGAGGTGGCTCCGTTTGGTTTGCCATATTTGGTTTCCATTTCTTTTGCAGCCTTTTGTGATGCCTCTGGCCAGGTTTTGAGGTTCGGCATATTCACAAGCTGATCCTGTTCAATTGGTGTTTCGTTGGCTTGGATATGATTGAAGCCATAAATAATTCCTGCGGCCATAGCCGACACTATCGAAAGAATAATTATGTTTTTTTTCATTTTATTGATTTTATTATTCATTAATTATATTATTTATAATTTGATTTTGTAGAAGTAATTAATATGCCATCTTAAAACAATTGCAACAGATTTGCTTTTATAAGGAGATGAGGAAATTAATGGACATAAAGGGGAAATATTTCATGAAAATTTTAATATTAACATGGTTTTTTTTTTGTTTTAGTTGATATAATGAAATTCAGATAATAAAGTGTTTGCAAAAGCGAGCAAAGAAATATTTTTGAATTCCAAAATTGAATCAAAAAAAATGGAAACAGGTAAAAACAAAATTGGAGCTTTATTAGTTGTCGAAGACAATAAAGGTGATCAGAAAATTTTAGAAGAGGCCTTTTTGGCGCTCGGAATAGTCAATGAAATAGTTATTGTTGATAATGGTAAAGAGGCGTTGACATACTTGAAAGGCGAAGAAGTGCAACCAATATTAATTCTTTGGAATATAAATATGCCTGTATTGGACGGACTTCAATTAAGGGAAGAGATCTTTAAAGACAAAAAACTTCGTATGAAATGTATTCCTTTTATTTTCATGTCAAGTGATGGTTCGGAAGAGAATATTGAAAAAGCTTTTGAATACTCTGTTCAGGGGTATTTCGAAAAAGCGAAAGATTTTCATAGCGCTGTGGAACTTTTAAATATTATTATTAAATATTGGAAAGCGAGTAAACTACCCAACAACAAATTTGGTCTTCTGAAGGAAATGGCAAGGCGATAATTTATTTATAATTTTTTTAGGAGACACTCATTGTTTTAACGTTAAAAAATTGGAGTAGTAATTATTGTTAAATGAAAAATTATATACTTAACTTTATTGAACTTACCATTGTTAAATACTTTGCTCTGCCCCTTATCCTGTTTTGTAATTTATTATATAGTCAGAAAACGGAGAATGTTTCAATTTCCATGAACGATCTTAATGCCTTATACATAGGAGTTGAAAACTTTTTGACAATTGCCATACCGGGTGTCTCTTCAGGAAATTTAACAGTTAAAATAAGTCCCGGTTCAATTGAAGGTAAGGATGGAAAATATATTGCGAAAGTTTATAAACGTGGAAGTGCTACTATTGAAGTCTTTAACCAAGGCGAATTGATCGAAACGGTTGAATTTAAATCTTTGTTTATTCCAAGCCCTGTTCCTTATTTAGGAAACCTCACTGGCGACACAAATTCGAAAAGAGAAGATTTGATTAGTGCAGAATGCATTAGTGCTGAAATTCCTAATTTCCTTTTAAATTTAAAATTTAAAGTTACTTCATTTTCAATGCAAGTGAGTTTAATAAAGCAGGATCGTTCGGTTACCAATGTCAAGATGTTAAATCCCCATGATGGATGTTTGACCGAAGAAATGAAGGCATACATTCTTAATCCAAACATTGAAAGTGCCATCCATTTTGATGACATTAAGGTTCAGTGTCCTGACGGGGCTATTCGTAGAATAAACAACCGAATAACCATCCGTCTTACAGACGAATTACTTAATAAGCTTGATCTTGAACAGCAAAAGGTGATCTTGCAGAATGCTGAAATTTTATTTAAAGAGCAACGGATTTTAGCTCAAAAAAACGAAATGAAACAGCAGGCTTCAGTGCTTAAAAAACAAAATCGCTTGATTCTTAAAAGGAAGAATGAAATTATTGCCCATGAAAAGGAAATTTTGTTTCAGAAAAATGTCTTAAATGCACAGGTTATAAAAATAAAAAACCAAAATACTTTTCTAAGTATTTCAATCATAGTGATTTTAGGTGTCGTTTTTTTGATGGTATTTTCTATTCGAAGTAATCGGATGGTAAAGAATGCAAATTTAAAATTAGCCGAACAAAATATTATTATTGCCAGAAAAAATCATGAAATCACTGATAGTATCAATTATGCCGAACGAATTCAAAGATCTATACTTCCCCCTTTAGTGGAAGTTGAAACGGCTCTACCCGAATCATTTATATTATTTAAACCCAAGGACATTGTAAGTGGTGATTTTTATTGGTTTTTTGAATCGGTTGATAAGATATTAATAGCTGTAGCAGACTGTACAGGTCACGGTGTGCCAGGTGCTTTTATGAGTGCTATTGGTTCTGAAAAATTAAATGAAGCAGTTATGCGTAGCGATGATGTTTCTGCTATTTTACAATCTGTAAATATCGGAATGAAAAAAGTGTTGCATCAATCAGGTGATGGGAATTCAACAAATGATGGAATGGATATTGCTATTTGTGCCTTTGATAAAGATATGACCAAACTTGTATATGCAGGCGCTAATCGGCCAATTTGGGTTTTGAGGAACGGTAATAATATAATTGAAGAAACAAAAGCAACAAAAGCTGCAATTGGTGGTTATACTATTGATGAACAAGAATTTGTCAAACATGAAATTAATTTACAAAAAAATGATACTGTTTATTTATTTTCTGACGGTTTTGCAGATCAGTTTGGCATAGGAAATAACAAAAAATTAAAAACAAAAAGTTTTAAAAAGGAAATACTTGTGAATCAATTAAAATCAATGGAAGATCAAAAATGGCATCTGGATTCATTTATCGAAAATTGGAAAGGTACTTTAGAGCAGACGGACGATATTTTGGTTGTTGGGATACGTGTATAGTTATTAGACTGTAAAGAAGGTATAATACATTGTAGTGTTTGCAATAAAAGTATTCACTTACAAAGTTCTTGAAACGCTCGAAATAACAATGAGCCCATTCATTTCGTGCTTGTCGTGAAATTGAGATTTATTACGTTAGTGGATTAATTTATAAAATGTAATTATGTAATTGTAATGTTTTTGAAAAACAGCACTCATCAAATCAAGGTTATTAAAAACTGGAGCAGGAACAACGATTTAATAGATTTACCATCTTTTTTTTATTGACTTAGTGTTGCTCCATTTACATATCAATCCAAACTAAACGTGTAATAGATAATTGCAGGAAACCCTGGATATATACCTTCCAGGGTTACACCGGATTTTTTATTTTCAAAGGCCTTTACTAAAGCTTGTTCCGTATTAACAGGCTTTCCATTTATTTTTGTAATGATAAATCCTTTTTTAATATTGGTATTATTATAGATTTCACCTTTTGATATTTCCGCTACTTTTAAACCAGAGGTAAGTTTCAGTTTCTTTTTTTCTTTTGCCGATAATTCAACAACTTTAATCCCAAGTTTTTTTAACAGCTCTGTTTTGTTTATTACAGTTTTTGGAAAACTACCATCAATATCTTTTAACGTTAATGGGACTCGTTTCTCTTTACCATTGCGGATAATTGTCAAAATTATTTTTTCATTCGGGCGATGCCGGTCTATTATTTCCTTCAATTGAGCCGATGTTATTATTTTATGATCATCAACTGCTGTAATTATATCTTTTAATTTTAGTTCCGCCTCCATGGCCGCACCACCACTAAGAACACTATCAATATATACACCGGTTGTTATATCTGTATTGAACTCTTTCGACATTTCAGCATTCATGTTTTTTAGAACAAGTCCTAAATATCCACGCTGTACTTTACCATTTACAAGCAGATCATCAATGATTTTTTTTACTGTGTTTACCGGAGTTGCAAATGAGTACCCTGCGTATGACCCTGTCGGAGTTGCAATTATGGAATTGATCCCAATTAATTTTCCATTAAAATCAACCAAAGCTCCTCCACTATTTCCTCTGTTAACAGCCGCGTCTGTTTGTATATACGATTCAGACCTTGCTTCTTCTTCTCCCTCCCTTTTTATATTTATTCCACGTGCTTTTGCACTTACAATGCCGGCAGTTACTGTTGATGTTAAGTTGAACGGATTCCCAACTGCAAGAACCCAGTCGCCTACCTCTATTTCATCGGAATTTCCAAATTCAATGAACGACAAATTATTTTCTTTTATTTTTAATAATGCCAGATCAGTTTCCTGATCAATACCCACAATTTTTGCTTTATACGACCTCTGATCCTGAAGGGTTATTTGGATATCTTCGGCATCCTGAACCACATGGTCGTTAGTAACGATGTACCCATCACTACTTACAATTACACCAGAGGCATCCGCTTGTTGTTTTGTCAGTGGTTCCTCAGAGAAAAATCTGTACCAAAAATCTTCACTAAACTGACTACGGGAATCAAATCTGGTATCAAGAGGATACGTAGTTCTGATATGGACTACGCCCGGTGTTGCCTTTTTAGCTGCGATTCTGAAATTAAGATCAGGGCTGGGGTTCAATGCGCCCGGATCAGAGGGATTATTTGACAGATCTCTTTTTTGTTTTTCTTCAAATGTAATACCCGCTATAGTGTTGGGGCTATCAAATTTGCTATTGTTTTGTCCGTTGCAACCTATTATTCCAAAACAAATAATACATATGAATAGTTCTGCCCGTTTCATCTTTAGTAATTTTAAATTAGTTGAGAATTGTTCAATTAAAAAAAGGATTTCTTTTCTGGCTCGGATTCAATAGTTCTCATATCCTTTCAGATAGTATTTGTCTTTTTTAATCAGCCTCTGACCAAAAATAAATTCTGAATCATGCTAAATCAAAGGTAAATTCAATTCGATTTTTTTTCGATGATTACAATCAACTTCAATAAAAATTATAATCACCAACAAAGTTTTCCGATAAAAAGTTTTCAAAATGATTGAGAGCACGCTTGAATAGATGGATGGTAAAAAAAGTTATTCAAAACGAAATTAAAGTGTTCTCATTGGTGTAATATTTTTTGGCGGAATAAACTGAGTTAAATTTGTATTAAACTATAAGGGCAATTGATTTATATCAAGTAAAAAAAATCCTGGTTTAAGATTGAATAAATTACCTTTGTATTAAAGACAAACAAAATGATTCGGATAATTGCATACCAGATTGCAGAGAATACTAACATTAAAAAATTTAAAACTGAATATACCGGTGAATTAATTAATTCCAATTCATTTGAATTGTTTTATAAATTCGAGCGAGGATATGTTTTTGTGTTGAATTATGGAGTTGTTGTATTTGCTAATGTTGATGATGTACAGCGAAGTGCATTTATTTCCCACCTCACAAAATATTGCATTAATCATCTTGAAAACCACTTACAGGAAGATTTCATCATTGAAAAAAAAGAAATATCACAACCCGAATTTTCATACAATTCATTGTCAGTTAATGAAATCAACAATGATGTGATACGTATTGTGATGTTACAAGTGGCTCAGTCATTAGCTCTGGATTTTTATCAGGAAGCTTCTCAACATTTATTTGAGGATTCAGTAAATTTGACCAACCAATTAGAGACACATGGCAGTCTGAAAATTTCGAAACGGAAATTATTAAAATTTATTGGTAAAACACTGAATACCAAAAATCGAATAATTGATAATCTCTATATCTATGATACACCTTCTGTTGTTTGGGAAGATGAATTTCTTGGAAAAGTAAATGATGGACTTACCAAAACTTTTGACATTTCTATTCGTTTTAAAGAACTTGAATACATGCTTAAGCGGGTAGAAAATAATCTTTCTGTATTTGTTGAACTTACCAATGCAGAGGAAAGCAAACGTTTGGAATGGGTCGTTATTATTCTCATTTTTATTGAAATTCTGCATCTTTTCATTAATGACATTTTTGTCTGAAATCCATAAAAATCATTTTCCTTTATAAATCATAGCAATCTTTCCCTTTTGAAATTCAGCGCTTTTTACTTTTTTGGCTGTTGAGTATTCACAATAAATGCTATTTTTACAAAAACAAAAAATCTACCAAATGAAAAAATCAATTGCTGCAAAGTTTTTTGCAACTGCTTCCTTATTGCTTTTTATTAGTTTTTCAAACATTAAAGCGCAATCATCAAAAGTTTATAAATATGAAAGTGTGCCTTCTGATCCATTGAATGCAAGGATCTACAAGCTTGATAATGGTTTAACTGTTTATATGACCGTATATAAAAACGCGCCTCGTATTCAAACATACATTGCTACCCGTGCCGGAAGTAAAAACGATCCAAAGGACGCAACAGGTTTAGCGCATTATTTGGAGCACATGCTATTTAAAGGAACTGATAAGTATGGTAGTAAAGATTATGCAAAAGAAAAAATTGAATTAGATAAAATTGAAGCACTTTACGAAGTGTATAGAAAAACAAAAGAGGATGAAAAGCGAATTGCAATTTATCATCAAATTGATAGCATTTCCGGGTATGCTTCAAAATTTGCTGTGGCCAATGAATACGATAAAATGTTATCTAATCTGGGTGCAAAAGGAACAAATGCATATACCTGGTTAGAACAAACCGTTTATGTAAATGATATCCCTTCCAATCAATTGGATAAGTGGACAACCATTGAAGCGGAACGTTTTCGCAACCCGGTATTGCGGTTGTTCCATACTGAATTAGAGGCTGTTTATGAAGAAAAAAACAGAGGGCTTGATAATGATGGAAGCAAAGCATGGGAAGCATTATTGGCAGGTCTTTTTCCGACCAATACCTACGGTTCACAAACTACTATCGGTACGATCGAACATTTGAAAAATCCTTCTTTAACAGAGATAAAAAAATATTTTTATACCTATTATGTACCTAACAATATGGCGATTTGTATTTCCGGAGATTTTGATCCTGATTTAACAATAAAAATGATCGATAAAAAATTCGGTTCATGGAAAAGCAAGCCACTGCCTGTTTATGTGCCATTTGTTGAAAAGCCAATTACATCGCCAGTTATAAAAGAAGTAATTGGTCCAGACGCAGAAAATGTTATGATAGGATATCGTTTTCCCGGCATAGGAACCAAAGATGCCGATATGATCATGATGATCAATAAAATATTATCAAATGGGCAGGCTGGTTTAATTGATTTGAATTTGAATCAGCAGCAAAAAGTATTGGAAGCCAATGCATTCGATCTGGAGTGCAAGGATTATTCAGCTCATATTGTTAGTGGCACCCCAAAAGAAGGCCAGACGTTAGAGCAAGTGAAAGATCTATTGCTTGAGCAAATTGAAAAAGTGAAAGAAGGCGATTTTCCGGAATGGCTGTTAAGCGCAGTTATTACTGATATGAAATTGCAGGAAACAAAAATGTATGAGCGTAATAGTTCACGTGCCGATGCCTTTGTGAGTGCTTTTATCACTGATACCAAATGGCAAAATTATGTGAGTACGATCGATCGTCTGTCAAAAATTACGAAGCAGGAAGTGGTAGAGTTTGCCAAAACAAACTATAAAAATAATTATGTTCTTGTATACAAACGTACTGGCGAAGATAAAAATGTTCAAAAGGTAATTAAACCCATTATTACTCCTGTTGAGGTAAACAGGGACGCTCAGAGTGCGTTTTTAAAAAGTGTTATTGCTACTCCGATAAAAGACATTGAACCGGTTTTTATTGATTACGCAACCGATATAAAAAATATGAATTTAAAAAATGGTACACCGGTTTTATATACTACCAATTCTGAAAATAAAACATTTGATATGTATTATGTTTTGGATATGGGAACCAACCACAATAAAAAATTAGATGTTGCAATTAATTATTTAAAATATCTTGGAACAAAGGATTTAACTGCTGCGGCTTTAAAGCAGGAGTTTTATAAACTGGGTTGTTCATTTGATGTTTTCGTTGGAGAAGATGAGGTTTATGTTAGTCTTAGCGGGTTAACAGAGAATATTGAAAAAGCAATAAAATTGTTTGAAGACCTTTTAGCGAATGCACAACCCAATGAAGCTGCATTAACAAATCTAGTATCTGATATTCTTAAAAAACGAGAAGATGCAAAATTAAACAAAGGTGAAATTTTATTTGGAGGTCTTTTTGCCTATGGAAAATATGGAAAAAAATCACCTTACACTAATATTTTATCCACTGAAGAATTGAAAAATTTAAATTCTCAGGAATTGATCTCAATCATTAATGAAATTACTTCTTTTCAGCATAGGGTATTGTATTACGGAGATAATTCTGCAGCAGCCCTTGTTTCAATATTAGATAAACTTCATAAGGTACCCGAAACACTCAAACCAATTCCGGAACCTGTTAAGTTTCAGGAAACGGATGAAAACACCAATGTTTATGTAATAGATTATGATATGAAGCAAGCCGAAGTAATTTTGCTTTCGAAAGATGGGAAGTACAATAAAGAAAATGCTTCTTTGGTTCGTATGTTTAATGAATATTTTGGTGCTGGAATGTCATCCGTAGTATTTCAGGAAATGCGTGAGTCAAAAGCATTGGCATACTCTGTTTATTGCAGCTACAGTGTTCCTAAAAAGAAGGAAGAGTACAATTATGTGTTTTCATATATTGGAACTCAGGCCGACAAATTGCCGGAAGCAATGGCTGGCATGAAGGAATTAATTAATAACATGCCGGAATCGGAAAATAATTTTAAAGCTTCCAAAGAAGCTATTTTACAAATTATACGTTCCGAACGTATTACTAAAGCCGGTGTTTTATTTAATTATGAAAATGCCCGAAAGCTGGGCTTGGATTATGATATCAGAAAAGATATCTTTAAAACTGTTCCCAATTTAACCTTACCGGAGATAAGAACTTTTGAACAAAATCATTTAAAGAATAAACAATATACTGTTCTCGTGATTGGAAAAAAAGAAAGTCTGGATACCAAAACCCTTGAAAAATATGGTAAAATAACTTTTCTTTCCTTGCAGGATGTTTTTGGATATTAATTTTTGATTTAGGATTTAAGAACAAAGAGCCATTACTTATAGTTTTGGCTCTTTTTCTTTGAATCAAAACCTTATATTTGCACTCCAATTAGGAACAAGAGTTGTTAAATTAAATCCGAACCTTTAAAACATATAAAACAATGAGCAAAATTAAAGTAGCCAACCCAGTGGTAGAATTAGATGGTGATGAAATGACCCGTATCATCTGGAAATTTATTAAAGCCAAATTAATTCTTCCATATCTTGATCTGGATATTAAATACTACGATCTTGGTATTGAACATCGTGATGCAACCAATGATCAGGTAACAATTGATTCTGCTGAAGCAATTAAAAAATATAATGTTGGTATTAAATGTGCTACCATTACACCGGATGAGGAGCGTGTAAAAGAATTCAAATTAAAACAAATGTGGAAGTCCCCTAATGGTACTATCCGGAATATTTTAGATGGCACTGTTTTCCGTGAGCCAATTGTTTGTAAAAATGTGCCTCGTTTGGTTCCAAACTGGACTGCTCCAATTTGTATTGGCCGTCATGCATTCGGTGATCAATACCGTGCTACCGATTTTGTTACAAAAGGAAAGGGTAAATTAACAATTAGCTTTACTCCTGAGGATGGAAGCGCTCCGCAATCTTTTGAAGTATTTAACTTCAAAGGTGATGGTATTGCATTGGCAATGTACAACACCGATGAATCCATTAAAGGATTTGCTCACTCTTGTTTTAACACTGCGTTGCAAAAGAAATGGCCTTTATATCTTTCAACTAAAAATACCATCTTGAAAAAATATGACGGTCGTTTTAAAGATATTTTTGAAGAAATTTACCAGGCAGATTATAAAACCAAATTTGAAGCCGCAGGTATTGTTTATGAACATCGTTTAATAGATGATATGGTAGCTTCCGCATTAAAGTGGAATGGGAATTTTGTTTGGGCTTGTAAAAATTATGATGGTGATGTTCAATCCGATACTGTTGCACAAGGTTTCGGTTCATTGGGTTTAATGACATCAGTACTTGTTACTCCGGATGGAAAAACAATGGAAGCTGAAGCTGCACATGGTACTGTAACTCGTCATTTTCGTGATCATCAGGCCGGTAAACCAACATCAACAAATCCAATTGCTTCTATTTTTGCCTGGACACGTGGTTTG
Organism: Bacteroidia bacterium; assembly: GCA_030654175.1. Taxonomy (GTDB): domain Bacteria; phylum Bacteroidota; class Bacteroidia; order 2-12-FULL-35-15; family 2-12-FULL-35-15; genus 2-12-FULL-35-15. The sequence continues at coordinate 407,267 of JAURXZ010000035.1, read as the reverse complement.
GAATTTCGTGGTAAATTAGATAACAATCAGGAATTAATAAATTTCTGTCATGCACTGGAACAGGTATGTGTAGAAACTGTTGAGTCCGGTAAAATGACTAAAGATTTAGCAGTTTGTATCTATGGAAATAAAGTAACTTTGGGCGAACATTATTTGAATACCGAAGATTTTTTATCCGCTTTGGATGCTAATTTGCAAGCGAAACTGGCAAAAAAAGTTACCGCGTAATTTTTTAATAAATTACTTATATAAGATTGGTCCTTTCCAATAAGGGCCAATCTTTTTTTTTGTTTGATCTTAAAAAAAATTTAAATGGGATTTGTAAAAGAATTTAAAACATTTGCTTTAAAAGGCAACGTTATTGATCTGGCAGTAGGGGTTGTAATAGGTAGTGCTTTTGGAGGTATTGTTAAATCCTTGGTGGATGATATTATTACTCCCGCAATTTTAACTCCTGCATTGAAAGCAGCGCATTTAGCTGATTTGAATCAGCTGGTTATTCCCGGTACAGCAATTAAATATGGGAGCTTTATTTCACAAATTATTTCTTTTGCCTTAATTGCACTTACATTATTTTTAATTATTAAAGCATTGAATTCTGCAAAGAAAAAAGAAGAAGCTGCCGCCCCTCAAGGGCCAACGCAAGAACAGTTGCTTACTGAAATCAGAGATCTATTAAAAAAATAATGCATCATTAGGGTTTTTGGTCCTTTTAAAAAGGCTAAACCATTGATAGAAACCGATACTTAGATCAATAGTGTCGAAATATATTTTAAATAAAATTATGAAAAAAATTATTTTTTGCTTTTCTATCTTATTGACTTTATCCTCAGCCGCCCAAACCACAGACACTATAAAATATTGGAAAAAAGGCGGTCTTGTCAGTATTAATTTTTCCCAAGCCAGTTTTACTAATTGGGCAGCGGGGGGAGAGAATTCACTTTCAGGAATTGCTATATTTAATACGTTTGCCAATTACAAAAAAGATAAAAACACCTGGGACAGTTCACTTGACCTGGCTTATGGTTTGCTTCAATCCGGGCATGGCGCCCCCAGAAAGAATGAAGATAAAATCGATCTTTCTTCAAAGTATGGCCGTTATGCTTTTTTAGAACATTGGTATTATTCTGCATTAGTAAATTTCAAAACTCAGTTTGACGATGGTTATAATTATCCTAATGATTCAGTGGTTATATCGCGTTTCATGGCTCCTGCTTATTTATTAGGAGCAATAGGTATTGATTATAAACCAAACAGTTATTTGTCTTTATTTATCTCGCCTATTACGTCTAAAACAACATTTGTTAATGATCAGCGGTTAGCGGATGCCGGTGCTTTTGGTGTTGATAAAGCAGAATACGATTCAATTGGTGTTAAAATAAAAGATGGCAAATTAGTTCGAACTGAGTTGGGTGGCTATTTGAGATTTACTTATAAAAAGGATATTGTGAAAAATGTAAATTTTGCAACTAAATTGGAACTGTTCAGCAATTACATCGATAACCCTCAAAATGTTGATGTGAACTGGGAAGTTTTAATTGGAATGAAAGTGAATAAATATCTTACTGCAAATATCAGCACGCAGTTGATTTATGATCATGACATACCTGTTCCGGTTGAACGTGAAATTAATGGTATTAAACAAATGGGAGCGGGGCCTCGCTTGCAATTTAAAGAAGTACTATCTGTGGGCTTTTCTTATAAGTTTTAATTCTTAAATTTTACCCCGCCCCTTAAGCTTTCCTCAAGAGATCTCTCTAAATTGATTATGCTAAAAAAAACGAAACGATCACCGGTTATGGTGATCGTTTTGTTTTAAATATAGTCTAACTCATAATAATTTTGTCCATTCTTTATATCAACATAATAATATAAGAAAAATGGGAATGATTTCAGAATTTAAAACCTTTGCCATGAAAGGCAATGTTATTGATCTGGCTATAGGTGTTATTATTGGTTCCGCTTTTGGCAAAATTGTTAATTCATTTATTGAAGATGTGCTTACGCCACTTTTATTAAAACCTGCTTTAGATGCAGCTCATTTAAATAATTTAAATGAACTAACACTTTTCGGGACTGTTAAATATGGTTTGTTTTTATCTGCTGTGATTAATTTTATTATCGTAGCGTTTGTATTATTCATGATAATCAAAGGAGTAAACGCTGCAAAAAAGAAGCAGGAAGTTTCAGCTTCTGTGTCCACTACTCAAGAACAATTACTTACTGAAATTCGCGATCTGTTAAAAAAATCAAACTAGCAAAGACAAGGTTTTTTATTTCGAATTGATTTAAATGTTTTGTCATTGTTTTGTTCTTTTAAATAAAAAAATAAAATCGAAAACGTATTGTTTTTGAAAATAAAAAATATATGAAAACACTTGCGCTATTACCTGCTATTTTTATGGCATTATCATCAATTGCCCAAACGCCTGATACACTCAAAAACTGGAAAAAAGGTGGACTTATCAGTGTTAATTTTGCCCAGGCCAGTTTTACTAATTGGGCCGCGGGGGGAGAAAATTCGGTTTCCGGCATTGCTTTATTGAATGCATTTTCCAATTACAAAAAGGGCAAAGATATCTGGGACAATTCAATTGACCTGGCTTATGGTATGCTTCAGTCTGGGACTCGGGCACTCAGGAAGAATGATGATAAGATCGATCTTTCTTCAAAATATGGTCGTTATGCATTTTACGACCATTGGTATTATTCCGCATTAATAAACTTTAAAAGTCAGTTTGCGGATGGTTATAATTTTCCAAACGACTCAGTAGTTATTTCCCGTTTCATGGCTCCTGGTTATCTGTTAGGCGCCATCGGTTTGGATTATAAACCGAACGATTATTTTTCTTTATTTCTTTCTCCTGTTACATCTAAAACTACGTTTGTTAATGATCAACGATTGGCAGATGCCGGTGCTTTCGGTGTTGATAAAGCCGAATTTGATATTAATGGTGTGAAAATTAAAGATGGTAAATTAGTACGTACAGAAGTGGGAGGTTATTTAAGAATGACCTTTAAAAAGGATATTATGAAAAATGTGAATTTTGGGACCAAATTAGAGCTGTTCAATAATTATTTTGAAAACCCTGAAAATATTGATGTTAATTGGGAAGTTTTAATTGGAATGAAAGTAAATAAATACCTTTCTGCAAGCATCAGTACCCAAATGATCTATGATCACGACATACCAGTTCCATTTGAGCGTAAGGTCAATGGCAATGGTACTGGTCAGAAGGGTGCCGGCCCCCGATTGCAATTTAAAGAAGTGCTTTCAATTGGCTTTTCGTATAAGTTTTAATCGTTTTTATTAGTTACATTTTAAAAGTATAAGCTTTTTGAATGAAGCTGTTTTTCGTATTCATTTTGATAATAGTTCGCCTACCCTCCAAACGGAATATAGAAAACAATTAAGAAAATTTACAATGATAATAACAATGGCGTTATATTTGCGTTATACAAGCTCAAATGAAAAAGCTCATTATCATATTAATTTTTTTCTCTGTTACTGATTCCATTTTTTCTCAGGAAAGTAACATTGAAAATCGTGGAACTATAAAGATTCAGAAAAAAGGGCAACTCTCAAAGATCCAATTTGATAATGTTAATTATCGTCTTATTGGAATTGACCGATATGGAAATGTTTTAGATTCAGCTGTTGTGGAATTTGAAATGTCGGCAACTATAGGCGGAATATTTTACTCTGAAAAAACAATTGGTCCGATACTCAGTTATCAAATGCAGCAATTGCTTGGAAGATGTGACCGGACTACCAAAATATTTTTCGAAAAGATAAAAGCGAAAGACCGAAATGGAACTTTGCTTAATATGCCAAGATTTCAATACTCGTTTGGCTATTCTGATGAAAATAATGATTAAAAATTAACCACTCCCGGGCCTCGTATTGGAGAGGTTAGGTGCTGCTTTGTTTATTTAATCAAAAAACTCCTTATTAAAATTCACCAGGTATAATTTTTTTGTGGCACGTGAAACCGCTGTATATAACCAGCGTAAATACTCGGTATTGATCATTTCATCGGTTAAATATCCTTGCTCCACAAACACGCATGGCCATTGGCCACCCTGTGCTTTGTGACAGGTAACAGCGTAAGCAAATTTAACCTGCAATGCATTAAAAAAACTATCTTCTTTTATTTTTTTTAAACGTAAACGCCTGTCTGCAATATCAGCGTAATCAAGTAATACCGATTCATACAGCTTTTTGTTTTCCGCCTGTGATAATGCAGGTGATTCACTCATAATAGTGTCTAATAATAAGCGTGTTTCCAACTCAGGTTCATCAGGGTAGTCGATCAATCGCATACGCACATCGGCAAATCTAAAACCATGCATTTCCTGAATATTCCCTACTCGCATCAACTGGATAATATCTCCATTGGCAATGAAACCCGCTTTTGATTCTTCAGGAAGCCAAAAATAATTATTCTTTACCACCATCATATAATCACCCGATGATAACTCGTCTTCCTGCCAGCGTATTCTAGCGCGTATCTGTTGATTGAAAATATTTGCCCGTTTATTCGATCGGCAGATCACCATGGAGTCTTCAGCACCATATTTACTGTATGCACTATTTAGAGCATCCTCCAGGTCTGCTCCCTCAATTCGGATAATGTCTTTAAATTCATCTAAACTGAAGTGTGGTTTGCTGTTTTTTTCGTTTTTTATTTGATTACGAATAGCGGTTGCATTTGTAAGTATTCCGGAATTTTCCGTTTGACGCACTACTTCAGTCAATTCGAATGAATCAATGGAAAAAGAAAATGATGCTTTCAGGTATTCAATATCCAAAGCCGGACTAACATCCAACCCTATTGGTGGCAGCTGAGCAGTGTCACCAATAAAAATTAATTTACAATTAGTACCGCTGAAAACATATTGAATCAGATCATCCAGCAAACTCCCTCCACCAAACATACCACCATCGCTCAATCCACCGGTGTTGGAGATCATAGAAGCCTCATCAATAATAAAAACGGTATTCCCGTGTAAATTTTGTTGTCGCTGAAAGGCCATACCTCCATCTACTGTGGGCTTTCTAAAATATATTTTTTTATGAATTGTGTATGCCTGCTGTTTAGTATAGTTGGAGAGTACCTTGGCTGCTCTGCCAGTGGGGGCGAGTAGTATTGTTTTGCCATTTACGGAAGGTAGACTTTGCACCAGCGATCTGACAATAGTTGTTTTTCCCGTGCCTGCATAGCCTTTAATTACAAATACCTGGCTGGCGTTTTTTCCTAAAATAAATTCTGAAAGTTTATTTAATAGATCACGCTGTCCATGAGTCGTTTCAAATGGAAAATGTCTTAATAAAATCGTACCGAATTCCTCTTGATTCATTGTTTGTAAAGATACTTTTAAATTGCTGATTTCGGATTTTTGATATCGAATAAAATCCGCAATTTTGACGATCCGGAATCCGGGATACTTTGTATCTTTGCGCTATATCATGACAACCGAATTGAAAAATAAAATATCCCAGGCCAATTCATTTATTGATGAAGCCTTTGATGAAAAAAAAACAGCGGATTACCATTTGATAATTCAAATTGGAATAGGTGGTGTTTGGCTTGCAGTAAATGAACTTTCTAAAAACAAATATATTGCTTTTGAAAACTATCCTTTTCAGAATGTTTATGGATTTGATGCAATTCCCGATCTCCTTGATGTACTGACCAAAGAAAGCAGGTTATTACCTCAGAAATACAGCTCAGTAAGCTGTATAGTTGTAAATAATCTCTCTACAATAATTCCCAATCCTCTTTTTGAGAGCCAAAGAAAAGAAATGTATTTGAAATTTAATGCTACTCTTCATGGGGATGAGCAGGTATTGGTTGATGATATAAAAAATCTGGATGCTAAAAATGTTTTTGCCTTGCCATTGATTTTAAAAAACAAGTTAGAAGGTCTTTATAAAAATATCAGCTACCATCATTTTTCAAGTGGATTGATTGAAGGCTTGCTTATCCAAAATAAAAATCAGACCGTTAAAAAATTATTTGTACATATTCAACCATCACATTTTGAAGCAATAGTAATTGAAGGTAAAAATTTACTTTTTTACAATACGTTCAGCCACCATACTGCCGAAGATTTTATTTATTACCTGCTATTTGTTTGTGAGCAATTGCTCTTAAATCCCGAAACCATTGAAGTGATTTTGTTGGGCGAAGTAGAGAAGGGTTCGGATATTTATTCCATCGCTCAAAAGTATATCCGTAATTTAAAATTTGGTGAACGCACTGATGATGCCGGCTTTAGTTACCAGTTACAAACATTACCCAAGCATTTTTATTTTACCCTTTTTAATAATTATTTACTATAAGTTTAAAGTTTTAAAGTTGCAAGTTTATAGTTGACATATTATGTTTTATGTTTCATTTAGTCACATTACACGTAATATGAAGCATGGAGTTTTTTCAAACTTTCAACTTTCAAACTTTGAACTTTAAGCTTTCAAACTTTGAACCTTCAAACTTTAAACTAACATGAGAATTATCAGCGGAACACATAAAGGCAGAAGGATCAACCCTCCAAAAAATATAACTGCAAGGCCAACAACGGATTTTGCTAAAGAAGGTCTTTTTAATATCCTCAATAACGATATTGATTTTGAAGGATTGAAGGTGTTGGATATCTTTTGCGGTACAGGCAATATAACATTCGAATTTGCTTCTCGCGGAGCTACCGATATTACAAGTGTTGATGATAATTTTCAATGTTGCGATTTTGTTAAAAAAACAATTTCCGATTTTAAAATGCCCCAGGTAAAAGTGATCAAATCGGATGCATTTAGTTTTCTCAAAAAAACTGCCAATACCTTTCAACTTATTTTTGTTGACCCTCCTTACGAAATGGAATTAGAAAAGTTTGAGTTGATCCCCGAATTAGTATTCAGTAAAAATCTTTTACAACCAGATGGCTTTTTGATCATTGAACATGGTGCTAAAACGGATTTCACAAAACATGAGCATTTTGGGGAACACAGAAAATATGGTAATGTGAATTTTTCTTTTTTTAAAAATAATTCTTAGAGCCAGACATTTTTAAAAAGCTTCTAAAAAAAAACTCCCCGATTGAGATTGAGACAATTTATTGTCAGCTATAGTCTATGAATTAATAAAACTTTAAATGTGTAATTCCTGAAAATTGTTCAGATATTAACATTTGGTTGTTCATTTTATTTATTGGTATGCAAATCAAAACCTTGTTCTTTATTTAATTTTGTTTTTTTAAATTTATAATTCCGATTTTAATAGAATTAATAAATTTCAAAATATACACAACCATTAATCTGAAGATATTGACATACTATCGATTAATACTAATAAAGAGCGGATTGTTATGTGTTTGTATAGTTAAAAAGAGGTAAATTTATTTTTTTACGAAAATTTTCACGAAAAAAAACACAATTTCTGATATTAACAGGCAATTTATAACATAATTTTTTTTTTAACCTTGATCTTCCGTTCCTTTTTTGTTCTGAGTTTTCAGTAATAAAAAAGTTAGAAGTTTGGTTAATATTCTCTTGTTTCAGAATCAGTAATTGCGCAGATTTTTTTTATTAATAACAGCAAGGATAAAGGCAAAGGTTTAGTTGAGATGCGGTTTACGCTTTAAATGAAAAATTATTATAATTTCCATACTATGAAAAACAATTACATTTCCCATCCCAAGTGCTATCGGGAGCCAAAAATGTTTAAAGTTACTATAAAGGTTATGTTAATGACAGTATTGTTGTTTGCATCCTCTATTTTCACGAATGTCCTTGCCCAAGTTGCAATTACTGCACCATCATTATCTGTCACGGCAACCTGTCAATTCCCAACGCCTTATTCAGTATTAGGGGATATTGTTATTACCGAAACTTCAAATAATGATTTTGCAACAACTGGAGTTGTAAATAAAACGTTGATTTTAACAGCACCCACTAATTTTCAGTTTTTGACTCCCCCTGTAGGTATTAGTATCTCAGGTATTAGTACTGATATTACTATCCTTTCTATTTCTTCTGTAACCGCAAATAAAATCACCATTAATCTTAGAGTTGCTGCTACAACTGTATTGGATGTAATTACGATCAGTGGTATTCAGGTGCGTGGAACCAACAGTCCAAGCGGACCCAGCACTCTTAAAAGGGATGCCGCAAGTACTGCTGTGATAAATGGCGATGTAACAAATACTCCTCATGCAACTTTTACATCAATAGCAAGAGATCCTGTTATTTTAGTAAATCCTACGCCTAAATCAATTTGTGAGGGAGGTTTTACCAGTTATAGTGTTAGTACTGTATTGGCTCCAAGTTCTTACCAGTGGCAGGTATCTCAAGGGGGCGGTCCTTTTCTTGATTTGTTGGATACAGCAGCATACAGTGGTGTTAATTCCGCTTTATTAAATGTGTCAAGTGCTCCCGGTTACATGACCGGAAACCAATACAAATGTAAGATAACAGGTGCAGACGATATATGCGCTTCTAATGCTGCATCTTTAACAGTTAATCCCCCACCCGCTGTTGTGAGCGATCCTACTGATACTGCAGTTTGTCAAGGCCTCAATGCCAGCTTTTCTGTTACAACACTTGGTTCTGGTTTAACTTACACCTGGTTAAGAAGTACGAACGGAGGGTTTAGTTTCTTGCCTTTTTCTAATACTACTCCTCCTTATTCAATTAGTGGCAATTCTTTAATTATCACAACTGTACCTTTTTCATTTAATGGTTACCAATACCACTGTATCATCAGTGACGGGAACAATTGTGGACCTGATGTACAATCTACCACACCTGGAGAATTAACCGTTTACCCAAAGCCAGTGGTGCTAACTGTAAAGGACACAACATGTTCCCCGGGAACATTAGATCTTACATTGCCTGGTGTGACAAACGGTTCTACACCAGCTCCTCCTGGTTTAACCTTCACTTATTTTACTGATGCAACTGCAACAACTCCTGTTGGTATTCCAACTGCCGTTGGTAGCGGTACTTATTATATAGTAGGTGAAACAGGTCTTGGCTGTAAGGATACCACTCCCGTGCAAATGACCGTAAATCCAAAACCTGTTGTAAATACCAGTAACCCTGCTCAGGTTTGTTTTCCTTCAAAAGTGGATCTTACTCTACCAGGAGTAGCAGCTACAGTGCCGGGCACAACCGCAGGCTTAAATTATACCTACTTTACAAATCCAACAGCTACAACTCATATTGCAGATTCATCAAAAGTTGCTGTGAGTGGAACTTATTATATTGTTGGTACAGTGCCATTAACGGGATGTTCTGATACGACAGCGGTGGTAGTTACAATAAATCCAAAACCTGTTGTAAGTACAGTTAACCAGTCCGTTTGTGCACCTTCAACAGTGGATCTTACCGCAGCTGGTGTTCGGTCAAGTGACATTGTTGGTACTACTTTCAAATACTATACACTTGTAGGATTAAATTTAGTACTTTATCCAACTCCTACAACTGCAACAGCAGGTACATATTATATAGTTGGTGAAGTACCCATAACATTATGTACTGACACAGCCGCGGTTATAGTAACTGTAAATCCGAGACCAAATTTAGTTACTACTAATCCACCAGCAATATGTGCACCTGGAAAAGTAGATATTACATTACCTGCAGACACTGCAGGTTCTTCACCTAATTTAACCTTAACTTACTTTTTAGATGCAGCTGCTACAATGGCTATTCCGGATCCTACAGCAGTAGATAGTGGTACTTATTATATTGTAGGTACGTTTCCGGTAACGTTTTGCGCGGATACAACAGCAATATTAGTAACTGTGAATCCTAAACCAACTGTAAATACAGCTAACCCGGCTGCGGTTTGTTTTCCTTTAACAATTGATTTAACATTACCTGCAGTTGCAGCAACAGTTCCGGGTACAACATCCGGCCTGACCTATACTTACTTTACTGATCCAGCTGCAACTTTACACACCACGGATTCAACTGCTATTACAACAAGCGGCACCTATTATATTGTTGGTAAAGTCCCGGGATCAGGATGCTCCGACACAACAGCGGTGGTTGTTACCATAAATAACAAACCAACAGTGGTGACCAATGACCCTCCACCAATTTGTACTCCGTCAACACTGGATCTTACCTTACCTGCAGTTACTGCCGGTTCAACACCATTATTAACGTATACTTATTTCACAGATGCGGCCGCAACCATTCACATGACGGATTCATCAGCAGTGGGAGTGTCTGGTATTTATTATATAGTTGGGGTTGTAGGTGGCGGATGTTCCGATACCACAGCAGTAACTGTAACCGTAAATCCAAAACCAACTGTAAATACCGTTGCCCCCGCAGATGTATGCTTTCCTGCAACAGTTGACCTTACATTACCTGCAGTGGCTGCAACAGTGCCTGGTACCACAGCAGGCTTAACATTCTTTTACTTTGATAATCCAGGAGCAATATTACCAACATACGCCACTCCTGCAAATGCAACCGCAGGTACTTATTATATTCTTGGTGTAGTCCTGAGTACAGGATGCTCGGATACCACAGCGGTAAGTGTAACCGTAAATCCAAAACCGGATGTACAGATAACAGACCAGCCTGCAGTATGCGCCCCTTCAACAGTAGATATAACAATACCCGCAGTGACATTGGGTTCAACACTAGGTTTAAATTTAACCTACTATACAGATGCAGCTGCAACTTTATTATATGCCACGCCAACAACCGCTGATAGTGGTGTATATTATATCGTTGGTATTGTTCCGGGAACCGGATGTTCTGATACCGCAGCGGTACTCGTTACCGTAAACCCAAAACCAGTAGTAAATACAAGTAACCCCGGAGTATGTTTCCCTGCTTTAGCTGATCTTACATTACCTGCAGTAGCAGCAAGCGTGCCGGGTACAACACCAGGCTTAACATTTACTTACTTTATGGCAGACGGAATTACTCCAATTCCTGATGAAACGGCAGTGGGTGCAGGCACTTATATCATTGTTGGTACAACCATAGCAAGCTGTTCTGATACTGCATCGGTAACAGTTACCATAAATTCAAAACCGGTTGTAATTACTACAGATCCAGCAGCAGAATGCTTCCCTACAGGGGTTGACCTTACTTTGCCTGCAGTTACAGCTGGCTCAACACCAGGCTTGGTTTATGGCCAATTTTTTGATGCCGGTGCAGCATCAATTCACCCAACTCCCGATTCTGTTACTGTAGGTGGGACCTATTATATTGTTGGTATTGATCTGGCCACAACTTGTTCCGATACAACTGCAATAAATGTAATAGTAAATCCAAAGCCGGTGGTGGTTATCAATACCCCATCTCCGGTATGTTCACCGGATACCGTAAATCTGACTTTGCCTGCAGTAACAGCAGGTTCAACTCCCGGCTTAACGTTAAGTTATTATACAGATGCTGCGGCTACTAATTTAATGCTTGATTCCACAAACGTGCTTGTTAGTGGTACCTACTATATTGTTGGTGTATATGCGCCAACTGGTTGTTCTGACACAAGCGCTGTGGTTGCATCTGTTGATGCCGTGGCAGTTGGAGGAAGTGTAGGAACTGATGCATTTGTTTGTAATGGAGCAAATGGTGATACCTTAACATTAACAGGTGCTTCCAGCACGGTATTAAAATGGCAGTATTCAATAACCGGAGGAACGGCTTGGATAGATATTGCAAACACAACAGCGGAATTGATTTATTCCAATATTACAACTACCACATGGTACAGAGCAATCACTACAGAGTTTTGTGCTGATGCAATATCTATAGAAGCCAGAATAACAGTTGATACTTCTCCATTACCTATTGGAGGAATTGTTTCAGCAAACGATACCGTTTGTAGCGGTATTAATTCCGATACATTATTCTTATCAGGTCATACTGGAAATATTGTAAGATGGGAGTATTCAATAGATAATGGAACCACCTGGGTTTATATCAATGATACAACAGCAAGTCTTATCTATACTAATTTAACAACCACAACAATTTACCACGCAGTGTTACAGAATAGCATTTGCAACTTCGCAATTTCATCAAACGATACTATCACTGTTGATCCTGTATCGGTTGCAGGTTCTATAACTGGTGGAGTTTCAGGATGTGCGTATGCTAATGGTGCTATACTCACACTGTCGGGATACACCGGAGCCGTTGTTAATTGGCAATATTCTGTTGATCAAGGTGCAACCTGGATAGACTCAGCAAACGTGACGGATACTCTGGCTTATTCTAATTTAACGGATACCGTATTTTACAGAGCCATTGTAAATAGTGGCGTTTGTTCAAATGATACTTCAGATGCTGCAGAGATCAATATCTATCCTAAGCCAATGGCCATATTTGTTGCTGACACAGTTTGTTTTGGAGCGGCAACTTCATTTGTTAATATGTCAACCATCGAATCTGGAGCAATACAATTAAATCAATGGGATTTTGGAAATAGCAGTTCTTCTACATTGGTAAATCCTACTCATATTTTTGCTCAGGCAGGAGCAGGCACCGTAAGTCTGATCACAACTTCAAACTTAGGATGTTTGGATACTGCAACGGTTAGCATTTTTGTAGATGCGCTGCCGGATCCTCAGATCATTACTAGTGGAGCATTATCATTCTGCTGTGGAGGTAGTGTTTCTATGTCAGGTTTGGCCGGATTGAATTATTCATGGAGTACAACAGCAACCACTCAGGCTATTGTGGTAAGTAATTGTCAGGCGTCAGGCAATTATGAGCTTACTGTTACAGATCCCGCAACTTTATGTAAAGATTCTTCAACAGTTGCAGTAGTTATTTTCCCAAGTCTGGTTGCAAATGCGGGTACTGATAACACCATCAGCTTAGGTGATTCTTATACATTGAATGGGCAGGGAGGTTCTATTTATTCCTGGTTGCCTGCTGCCGGTCTCAGCAATCCTAACATTTTTAATCCAATAGCTACTCCGGTTGTAACCACAACATATGAATTAACTGTTGCTGATATTAATGGTTGTATGGATCAGGATTCAATAACCATTACAGTCATTGTTGATTTTAATTTAACGGTATCTAACCTGATGACTGCCAATGGTGACGGATACAATGATATATGGATTGTGAAGAACATTGAAAATTATCCCGGTACCGAGGCTATTGTTGTCAATAGAGAAGGGCAGCAGGTATTTTATTCATCCTCTTATGATAATAGTTGGTTAGGCTTAAATAAAAATGGTAACCCGCTTCCTGATGGAACTTATTATTACTTCCTGAAGTTTAGAAATTCAGATAAAATATACAAAGGGCCACTTACTATTTTAAACGAAAAATAAAAAGAAGCCCCTTTTAGATCTTCCTGAAAAGGAAGGGAGAAATAGAAAAAAGATTAACGAAACAAATAAAGATAGCGATACATGAAAATAATAGATAAAGTTAACATTAAGCAACTTATCTTATCCCAGATCTCTTATAGAGAGGGTGTTAAGGGGAGAGTTATTGGGCTTTTGGCTTTGGCTTGTTTGTTGATCCTTGTCCCTTTCGGGAAAGGATTTGCTCAACAATTGCCTTTTAGCAGTCAGTATTATTCAAATCCGTTTGTTCTTAATCCTGCTTATACCGGAATTAATGAAAACATCAGTGTTTTTCTGACTCACCGTTCTCAATGGACAGGGTTGGCAGGAGCTCCACAAACCAGTTATTTTACAATTGACGGTCCTGTTCGGGCAAAAAATTCAAGTGTAGGATTAAAAGTATATTCTGATGTTACCGATATTATTAGCCGTGTTGGTGCTTTTGCAAACTATTCATATAAATTTAAGATAGCTGACTCTAATAATTTATACTTTGGAGTTGCGTGTGGTGTTTTTGATAATAAAATAGATTTTTCTAAAGCTCAGATCAGGGATACTGACGATCCATTTTTATCTCAACAGGCACAAAACAAAACTGTTTTTAGCGCTGACTTAGGTATAGTATACGTTTTAAAAAGATTAACAATAGGTTTTGCAGTTCCACAAATTCTGGGGAATAGGTTAAAATATCCAATTGTTAGCGGTAATAATGGTTATTATAACTTAAACAGGCATTATCAGGGTACAGCAAAATATGTATTTGATGTTTCAAAAGAGAAGGCGATAATAGCTTATCCATTGATCATGGTTCGTAGTGTAAAAGGCGCGCCACTTCAATATGATATTAATGGTGTGATTGATTGGAAAAAAATCGGGTGGGTAGGTGTAACTTACCATAGTAATTATGCAATGGCAATTAGTGCTGGCGTTCGTTATCGTAGTTTTAGTGTAGGCTATGCTTTCGATATCGGTATTAGTAAGATCAGTTCTTATACCGGTTCAACATCCGAATTTTTGCTTGGTTATGTTTTCCAAAACAAAAAGGAGGAGGAGCGCTTTGTTAAGGTTGAAGATCGGATAAATATTGCTGCACTTAGTGGGAATGGAAATGAATACAATGATTCCATGCAATTAGCTCATAACCAAATGAAGGTGAATTATGATGCAAGTCTGGAAGAAAACAGGAAATTAAAGGAAGAACTCGAAAAAACAAAAACAGCTGTAATCATTCCACCAACAACAGGTAAAGAAACGGATGAATTTAATCTGGCATTGGCTGCTAAATTGAAAGCAAGAGAAGACGCAAATCAAGCCGAAATTGATAGATTGAAAGCGGAACTTGAAAAGTCAAAAACAGCAAAAACAGGTGATGCAGGCACAGCATCTATCACTATCAGATTGGTTGATGAAAAAAATAATCCCATAAGTGATGCACAGGTAAAAGTTACTGATGTTGCGAGTAATAAAGTGATTGCAACTCCTACGGTGGAGAGCGATGGTTCTGTCCGTATATCAGTTCCTGCCGGTAAACCGGTTGAGATCCTTATTACGAAATCCGGTTATTTATATAAATCGTTCAACTTAACTCCGGATTCAGGAGATAAAAAAGTAGACAATATTACACTTGAGAAGGTAGAGGTAGGAAAAAAATTGGTAATGAATAATATTGCATTCGAACTCAACCAGTCTAAATTAGGAAAAGAATCCTTTTCAGAGTTGGATAATGCTTTGAAATTATTGAAGGATATTCCATCTCTTGAAATTGAAATATCCGGACATACCGACAATACCGGACCTGTAGAAAATAATGAAAGACTATCCAGAGTGAGAGCAAAAGCTGTACATGACTATCTTATCAGCAATGGAGGTGATAAAAAACGCATAACCTATAAAGGATATGGATCACGTCAGCCCATTGCCAGCAATGATACAAAAGAAGGACGTAAGCTAAACAGAAGAACCGAATTTCAAGTGCTGAAAGTAGCCCCTGAATATTCTATTTCATCTGGAAATGCAAAAGAGTCGCTTACAAAGATTCTGGAAACTCCAAGACCAAAATCAAATGATACTACTTCACAGGCATTGGAAGTTGGAAAAAGAATAATTGCCAATAATATTTCTTTTGATGTTAGCGAAACCTCGTTGCAAAAAGAATCTTTTGTTGCTTTGGATGTTTTCGTAAAACTTATGAAAGATATTCCTTCTCTTGAAATAGAAGTATCCGGACATACCGATAATCTTGGATCATCCAGAACCAACCAGGAATTGTCGGTACAAAGAGCGAAAGCGGTGCTTGATTATATCGCCAGTAAGGGGATAGATAAAAACCGTATGACATACAAAGGTTATGGATCTAGTGATCCCATCGAAAGCAATAGCACCATTGAGGGCAGGAAGAAAAACAGAAGGATAGAATTTGAAATAGTTAAGGTTGCTCCCGGGTATTCTTTAGGATCAAATGTAAGCCCTTCTAGTGAGGTTGATTTAAAGCTAAAGCCAAAGTCAACTAAGAAAAAAAGACAATACAAGAGAAAAGGTACTTTCCAAAAAAACCCTATAAAAATAGGTGGTAAAAAGTAAAAAGATCCTTTTAGTAAAAAAGAGGATTAACAAAGAATTTTCAAAAAAAGAGGACATTTACGTCCTCTTTTTTTGATTTAAGTTGGATTGTTTGGTATTAGGCCCTTACTAATAAAAATTGCCGGATATTGATTAAATTTAATATTTTTGCAAAAGCACTATATTATTATTGAAAACATCACATTTCCAATATAAACAGACGTTTTTTGTATGAAAAGCCTTTTATTTACCTTTCTTTCTCTGTTTATAGTTGCCCAATTTGCAGTAGCTCAATCCTCTGGTTATTCCAATGTTGCCAACAAAGAGTCCTCAAAAGCAAATAAAACAGAAACCTCATTATCAGATTCCGGAAAATTAAATGATAGTTTAAAGCAAATAGCTTTAACTGCCGAGATTGATACTTTACGAAAGCAATTAAAAGCTCAATCAGATGCAAATCAGGCTCAGATAGATCAATTAAAAGCCAAATCTGAAAACAATCAATCCCAGATAGATCAGTTAAAAGTGGACAATGCAAGAACAAAAATTGCCGGCACTGTAAACCGGCCGGTTGATCATTCTTTAGTGATAGGCCAATTGAAAGCACGGTCTGATACAAATCAGGTACAAATAGATCAATTAAGGACTGAACTTGCAAAAGCAAAGAATGCCGGGGATTCCATAACGAATGCAAGAAAGTTGAACGATAGTTTATTGATGGCTAATATGAGCGGTTCTGAAGTTAAACTTGCTCAGTTAAAAGCCCGGACTGAAAGTAATCAAGCTCAGATCGATCAATTAAAAGTGGACAATGCACGGGCAAAAATTGCAGGCACAGTGAACCGGCCGGTTGATAATTCTTTAGTGATAGCCCAGTTGAAAGCCCAATCCGATACCAACCAAGCGCAGATTTATCAGTTAAAGCTGGAACTTGCAAAATCTAAGGAGGCTGAAGCTGCAACAGAAGATAGCAGGAAATTAAAAGATAGTTTATTGCGTCATTTTTTGATCTCAGAAACAGATGCTTTGCTTACGCAATTGAAAGCAAAATCCGATACAAACCAAGTGCAGTTTGACCGTTTAAAATCGGAGCTGCAAACGGGGAAAACAGCCGGACGCGCAACTTCATCGAATAAGGAAAATGATGAGATGATTGCCCAATTAAAAGCAAAATCTGATACTTATCAGCTTCAGCTCGACCAGTTAAAAGCTGAACTTGCAAAAGCAAAAGAAGCTGAAAGGGCAGGGAACGATTCAAGGAAGTTAAAAGATAGTTTAGCGCTGGTTAATTCCCAGAGTGCTGATGTTAAACTGGCACTGTTGAAGACCAAATCGGAAAGCAATCAGGCTCAGATCGATCAATTAAAAGTGGATAATGCAAGAGCAAAAATTTCTGGCACATTAACTTCTCCGCATACAGATAACACGGTGATGATTGGGCAATTAAGAGTAAAATCGGATACAACTCAAGCCCAGATCGAGCGGTTAAAAATGGAGCTTGCAAAGGTGAAAAATGCAGAAGTAAAAGCTCCACCCGCTGCTGAGAATGGCGAATTGATCGCGCAATTAAAAACACAATCTGAAAATAATCAGGCACAGATTGATATGTTGGTTGAAACGATTACAAAGTCCAGGGAAGAGATGCCCAAAACCTCAGATTCAAAAAAAGCTGAAGCCATTGATAAATTGCCACCCACTAAGGATTATGACGAAGTGATTGCGCAGTTAAAAACGCAATCGGATAATAATCAAGCCCAGATCGACAAGTTAGTTGAAATAATTAAGACCAGGGATGAGATAACTAAATCTGCAGATTCAAAACAAGTTGAAGCCGATGATAAAACCCAACCTGGTAAGGACTATGGTGATGTGATAACGCAGTTAAAAACACAATCGGATAATAATCAGGCCCAGATTGATATGTTAGTGGAAACAATTACAAAGACCAGAGAAGAGATGCCTAAATCAACAGATTCAAAAAAATCTGTTGCTGTTGAAAAGGAGGTTTTGCCGGTTCAATTAGTGGAGAGAGGCAATTCAGATGAAGGGATCAAAAAAATAAATCCTGAGCCTGAAAAAACGACAAAAAGTGTATCGGACCAACCGGTTCCTGTTGCATCGGATGCCGGAGTGCCTTCTTATAAAACGGATCGTTTTGCTGATGAAAAGGGGGAGCCTGCAGGCAATGGGTATTACGTTGTTATAGGTAGTTTTGGAAGTAAGGAAAATGCTGAAAGATTTAAAGCTGCAAGTATTATTAAAGGACACCGGAATACAAAAATTATTCAAAACAAGGCCACAAAGATGTATAACATTTTTGCTTTGAAAACAAATAATAAAAAGGATGCTGATCTCGAACGCTCCAAATACAAAAGAGAGTATTCAAACGTTTGGATCCTGAAATTGGAGTAAGCACTGTTTTGTGAGAAACACCTTCATGATACTTTTTAGAAACACCTCAAATGGATTTTAAAATTGCAATAAAAAACATCTGGAATAAACTACGCCTGTACCTTAGTTTTTTACTTTTTGTTTTTTATTTGGTTATTGGCATCTTATTTTTATTTACAGATACATGGATCAATTTTTTACCTGATGGTAGAGTTATAATCGGATCGGTGCTTATTTCGTATAGCGTTTTAAGGCTTTACATAGCTTATCGCAGATACAAAAACAAGCATAAACATATTAGCACACTATCACAAAAAAAGAAACAGAAATTAACGGAGGAACCACAAAATGTTAAAACAGAAGCTAAGTAAACCTGCCCGAATGCCTAATTTTATAGGGTATTTCTTTATAATTACAATTGCAATATTTTTTTATGGTTGTTCATCAGGAAAGCCTGAGCCAACTGATACTCCAACTTCCGGTGAAGTAAATATCGTTGTTGATGAATCTTTTCAGCAATTATTTGATACTCAAATATATACCTTCGAATCGTTTTATCAAAATGCCAAAGTGCATGCGTTGTATTTGCCTGAAGGCGAAGCTATTAAGCGCTTAATAAATGATTCGTGTAAAGTGGTGGTCATGTGCCGCGATTTAACGGTTAATGAGCGCAAGACATTCGAACAGGCAAATATTTTCCCAATATCTACTAAAATAGCTGAAGATGCCATCGCTTTTGTAGTTAATAATGAGAATAATGACACTACAATGACAGTTGATAAAATGAAATCCATATTGCTTGGGAACGATTCCCTATGGAAACAAATTAATAGCCAATCTCAACTAGGAAAAATTAATGTTGTGTTTGATAACAATGGCTCAGCAAACACGAGCTATATAAAGGATACATTACTTCTTGGGAAACCATTTTCAAAAAATGCATTTGCTGTGAAATCAAACCCCGAAGTAATAGAGTACGTGAGCACGCATAAAAATGCAATTGGAGTATTAAGCGTTAACTGGATCAGTGACAGTGATGATACCTTAACGGTGAGTTTTTTAAAAAAAATAAAAGTTCTTTCCATTGCTAAAGATAGTGCTTCAATAGCTGTAAAGCCTTATCAGGCCTACATAAAAACAAAAGAATACCCTCTTACAAGAAGTGTTTATATGATCAACAGACAAACCCGTGCAGGTCTTGGTATGGGATTTGTATCCTTTGTGGCTGGAGAAAAAGGACAGATTATGATTTTAAAAGCTGGATTAATACCAGCCATTGCTCCGATAAGGCTTATTGAGGTCAATACAAAATAAATTATTGACTTTACCCTATAACCGGAAGCTGTTAATTTTAGATCATGATTAGTTGAAGCATATTGATAAAAAACGTCATCGCAATGATGCTTTGTTTACTAATTTTGTTTGGCCCGATTCACCAGTACTGACGAATGGCGAATAAAAAATCGAAATTGCGAATGGGTAATTGCTACTTTTAACTTCAGATTCGTAAATTCGTGCCCGATTCGTTATCCGTAACCGATCTAACATTAAATTAAAATTATAAACACTATTATGAAAATTACTAAATACTTTTTTATTTCTTCATTTATTGCAGTTACATCCTTATCGGCACAAACATTAACCGATGCGATAAAACAAACTACTAATGAACAGTTTGAAAGAGCTGATGCATCATTTAAAACGCTTCTTTCAGCTCAACCAAGTAATGGTGATCTTTATTTTTATTACGGTGAAAACTTTTTTAAAAATGGGAAAATTGAAATGGCAAAAGCGATATTCCAAAAAGGGGCCGATGTAAATGCAACTAACCCTCTTCCATATGTAGGTTTAGGAAAAGTGGATTGGCACCAATTGAAATCTGCGGATGCGAAAGCAAATTTTTACAAAGCAACAACATTGGCTGCCGGAAAAAATGCCACTGTATTAATAAAGATTGCTGAGGTATTTATCAGTGAAGAAACAAAAGATTTTGCAGAGGCGAATAAATTGCTGGATCAGGCACAAAAACTGGAGCCAAAAAATCCGGAGATATTTCTTTTAAAAGGTGATGCTGTGTTAGAGCAGAGTAATGATGGCTCTAAAGCAATTGCATTTTATGAAGAAGCCGCAAAACTGGATCCAAAATCAGTTACTGCAATTTTACGTATAGGGAAACTTTGGAACCGTTCAAAAAATTATACTGCTGCACTGGAGTCCTACAAAAAAGCAAGCTTGATCGATTCCTCCTTTGCTCCGGCTTACCGCGAAATGGCGGAGATTTATTTTAGAGCAGGGCAGTATAATAATGCGGTAGCAAAATACAAACGCTTCTTGGAAATTAATAACGACTGTGGTGCCCGTGCACGTTATGCAGGCTTCTTATTGGAAGCTAAACATTATACCGAATCTATTGAAGCTGCCAAAGAAGCCTTAAAATGCGATTCTAACAATGTTTATTTATACCGTTATCTTTCATATTCTTTTTATGAAACTGCACCACCGGATTATAAATCCGGTTTGGCAAGCAGCAATTCATTCTTTTCAAAAGCAAATGGCGATACAAAAATTATCCCCCAGGATTATGAATACCAGGCAAAACTATTGTCCAAAAACGGTCAGGATTCATTGGCACTGCTTAGCTTTACCAAAGCAATGGAACTACAACCTGATAAAATAGAATTGAATGGTGATATTGCCACTATTTATATGAAAATGAAGAAGTATCCGGAAGCGATCACTTTTTTTGATAAAAAAATTGCTGCAAATAAAGCAACTATAAATGATTATTTTGGTTTGGCCCGCGCCTATTATTTTTCTAAAGATTTCGTAAAAGCGGATTCCGCTACTTCTCAAATGATCAGACTGCAGCCTGATTTAGCATTAGGATATTTGTGGAAAGCCAAAGTGAATGTTCAGCAAGATCTTAAAAATGAAAAATGGTTGGCTAAACCTTTTTACGAACAGTATCTTACTAAAGTAAAACCTGAAGAGAATAAGAAAGATCTAATTGAAGCAAATACATATATGGGTGTGTATCTGCTAAATATGAAAGATTTTTGTGCCTCAAAAATTCAATTTAAAAAGGTGCAGGACTTAGATCCTGCAAATCAAAATGCGAAAAAGTTTTTGGATAGCCCCGAATCAAAAAAATGCCCATAGGTATTAAGATTTTTCCTGAATGTTATTTCCAAGTGCATCAAGGTTTTTTGAAAATCGCCTACTATAAAACGCAACAATTATCCCCATGATCCTTTTATAACAAGACCTGTCAGTTTTTTAAAACTGACAGGTCAATATAAGTGAGTCGTTAACAACTGGGTTACTATTATTTGATTCTCATAGTTCAATCTTTCAGCATTCAGGCAGACCGAAACGCTTTCAGAACCACATTTTTTCAAATGTCAGCGGTTTTGTATCAGAACTTTGTATTATACAATTTTATTGCTTCTCTATTGGATGTATTTCGTTTATGTTTAAAGTAGCCTGATGCGATTGGGCAGGTTATTGCTCCTGCGAAACAAAGTGCACTGAGGGTCATATATCCCGAGTTTGGACGTTGATTGTAATAAGTAGTACCAAATACCCCTCTTGCGAAAAAATAAATAGCTCCCACTCCTAAAGGAATAGCACCAAATCCAATATATTGTAATTTCTTAGCATCTTTTGCATTGCCTGTCAACGACATTATTTGTTTGTCTTTACTTTTAAACAATACATCATGAAGTGCATTTTCACTGATATTTTCTCCCTGGTATCGGAAATGATTACCATACCTTTCAATTTTATTACTTGTATTTACCGGCCCTGAATAATAATCACTGGAGTTTTCTACAGGTATATCTGTACTCTTGGTTTGTTGGGATTGGAATTCTTCTTTAGTACCGTTTGAATACCTGATCAATTGTATGTTGGATTTGTTTTCAATATAGATGGGACCATCCTGGAAATTAAATTTTTTATATTTTACTTCTGTTGTTGAAATCTCCAGGATCTTGGCAGATATCTGATCTCCATTGATTTTAACAATTGTGTCCTGAGCATAAGTAAATGCGCAAAACAGGGCGAATAAGCAGAGTAAACAAATTTTTTTCATGTTTTATTTTTATTTAAACAAATATAATAAAAACAAAGGGTTCAAATTTTACGAAATTTTGAACCTTTTGGAAAATAGCTTTAAAGTTTGTGGGTCGGTTTTCTGATTAAAATTGAATGATTCAAAAAAGATCATTCATTGCTTGGAAATCAATACTTAATCCTGAAATTTCGAATTGTACAATGCGATAGCTTCAGCATTAGCAACGGTACGCTTATGCTTAAAATAGATTGCCGCAATAGGCAAGGTTACAGCCACACCGATAAAAACACCTCCAACTACATTTAAGGCAGGTTCACCTAAAAGGTCTGCAGCCGCAAATGAAAGGAGTCCTGCGGCTCCAAAAGCTAGGCCACCCAGCCCCACATATTGAAGCTTTTTGTAACGTCTGGCCGAATTCTTCAATAAGGTTATTTGCGGGTCATTTCTGGTAAGGAGTATCCTGTGCAATTCCGGTTCATTGATCCTTTTTCCATTATATCGAAAACGATTGTTATGTGATTCAATTTTAAAATTTGAATTTACAGGTCCGGCATAATAATCAGTTTTGCCTTCATTTGTTTTAGCTATAGTATTTGGTTGGATCTTGAATTCATCTCTGGTACCATTAGAATATTTTATTAATTGGATCTCGGATTTGTTTTCAATAAAATTCGGTCCATCCTGAAAATCAAATTTTTTATATTTTATTTCGTTTTCTGATATTTCAATGATCTTAGAAAGTATGTTGTCGCCATTGCGTTTTACAATAGTATCCTGAGCATTGGTTAAACAGCTGCAAAGTAATACTATACCTATTAAAAAAAATTTTTTCATGAAAGTTGATTTTTTTGAGTTTTCGATTTAGTACTTTGAATTATACAATTTTATAGCTTCACTATTAGAAGTTTTTTGCTTGCGTTTAAAATAGATATGAGTCATTGAAAAGGCGATAGCACCCGAAAAGCAAAGTGAAGCACCTGTTACGTCAAAGGCTACAGCCCTTGTTTCAGGATCGTTCAGATTTGTAATAAACATGTTTCCTATTAATGCCAGGGGGATAACAGCAATTCCCCAACGTTTTAATCGCTTGCTTTTTTTAGCACTACCAACTAATAAGTTTATTTGTTGATCATTACTTGCTACAAGAATGTCATGCATTTCAGATTCCTTCATCCATTTACCGTTATACCAATACCCTTTACCATCAGCTTGAATTTTACCGTTAGGAATTATCGGTTTGGTAGAATAGTTCTGATTATTTTGAGCAGGATTTAATGTTTTGTCTGATTGCTGAGGTGTGAATTCTTCTCTACTTCCGTTGGAGTATTTAATTAATTGAATGTTGGATTTGCTTTCAACATAGATGGGACCATTCAGAGAATCGATCTTTGTATATTTTATTTCTGTAGGATATACATCGATAATTTTACAAAATATCTGATCGCCATTGCTTTTAACGATAGTATCCTGAGCTTGGGAGATTGTGAAAATAAGAACTAGTAAGGCGAGTAAAGAAAAATGCTTCATGTTTTTTTTATTTGAACAAATATAACAAAAAAACAATGGGCTCAAATTTTTTGAAATACTGATTGAATTGATCTGAATACGGAATGTTTGCAAATTTTCTTTAACTAAAAATTTAATAAATGATATTCTATTAAATAAGTAAGTCGATTATCCTCTTTTTAAAAACAAAAAAACGTCCCGCAATATTTGCGGGACGCTTTCATTATAAATTAAATCTCAAAAAAGATTACCAGATCTCAGCTCTTTCAGCTTTCGGACGATACATTTTATCACCTTCTTTTACACCAAAGGCATCATAGAACTCTTGCATATTACTTGGTGCACCATTTGCACGGAAGTTACCCGGTGAATGTGGATTAGTTTGTAACATGTTCTTTAAATACTCAGGGCGCATGTTAATTCTCCAACCTTGTGCCCACGACATAAAGAAACGTTGCTCAGCAGTATACCCGTCAATTTTTTCAGGAACAGGTTTGCCTTCCAACGATTTTTTTAATGCATAATACGAAATTGTTAAACCTCCGAGATCAGCAATGTTTTCGCCCAAAGTAAGCTCTCCTTTTACATGCAGGTCATCAACAGCAACATAATCATTAAATTGTTTTACAAGCATATCTGTTTTCACCTTAAATCGTTCAAGGTCTTCTTTGGTCCACCAGTTTTTTAAATTACCATCTGCATCATACTGCGCCCCCTGATCATCAAAACCGTGTGTTAATTCGTGACCAATAATTGCACCCATACAACCGTAATTCACAGCATCGTCAGCTTCAGGATTAAAAAACACCGGTTGCATAATTCCGGCAGGGAAAACAATTTCGTTCATGGATGGGTTATAATAAGCATTGATCGTTGGCGCAGTCATACCCCATTCAGCACGGTCAATAGGCTTGCCTAACTTGTTTATCATTTCTTTAAACGAATAAGTATTTGCACGCATAAAGTTTTGTACATAAGAATCACGTTTGATGTCCAATGAAGAATAGTCTTTCCATTTATCAGGGTAACCAAATTTTTTCATCACTTTATCCAACTTGGTCTGTGCTTGTTTTTTTGTTTCTTCACCCATCCAATCACGGCTGTTGATACGCACTCTGTAAGCAGCAATTAGGTTTTCAACCATCTCTGCCACACGTTTTTTACTGTCTTCCGAAAAATGTTTCTCAACAAATAATTGTCCCAAAGCATCACCCAAAGAACCATCTGTAGCTTCCAAAGCACGTTTCCAACGAAGTTTTAAAGCAGGAGTTCCCATTAAAATGGTTCCATTAAATTTAAAGTCTTCATTCACAAAATCATCGCTTAATTTATCAGCAGTTTGATCAATTAATGTCCAGCGTAAATATGTTTTCCAATCACTGATGGAAACCTTATCAATAGAACGGTAAATTTCCTGGAAAAACGCAGGTTGACAAACAATTACATCAGTAAGCTCGGTCACACCCACTCCACTTAAATATGTTACCCAGTTTATATTTGGAGTTAATTTAGCTAATTCAGTAAATGTTTTTTTATTGTATTGTGCTTCCGGATCGCGTAATTCAATATTTGTCATTGAGGCTTTTGCTAAATTGGTTTCAATTCCAAAAATAGTTTTAGCGTTTTTTTCTGCAACATCTTCTTTGTCACCCAATAACTTAAACATATTAGTAACGTGTTCCAGGTATGCTTTTTGGATACCTAAGGTACGTTCATCCGTGTTAGTATAATAATCTCTATCCGGTAAACTAATGCCCCCTTGATACAATTGAGGTATGTATAAGGTATTAACCTTCGGATCCTGGCCAACATATCCTATAAATAAAGCAGAAACTCCAACAGTATGAAGATGAGCAATTGCTTTGATCAGATCATCTTTAGTAGCAATTTTTTCAATCGCATCAAATTCGTCTTTTAAAGGACTTGCTCCATCAGCATTTAGTTTTATAGAATCCATAGCCAGTGAATAAAAGTCACCGATCTTTTGAGCATTACTTCCTTGTGCTGCAGCCTTATCCGCAACAGCACCTTCTAAAATAACTTTAAGCTTTGCTGTATTTTTTTCATTCAATTCATTAAAGCTGCCCCAACGGCTTTCAGATGCAGGAATAGGATTGTTTTTAAGCCAGTTACCATCCACAAATTGATAAAAATCATCTGTTGGTTTTACAGTGTTATCCATGTTCTCCATGTTGAAACCGGCATTTAATACGGTGCCTTCTTCTTTTTTAACACTGCTTTGGCAGGATACAAGTGCAATAGCGGTTGCGATGCACGAAAATTTTAAAATTTGTTTGTTCATGTCTTTTTTAATTTGAATAGCGAATTTACCAAAAATCACTAACATGACAAAATGGTTTTTGGAAAAAAAACGGACCTCTCCAGCCTCTGCAAAACGATGAGGTGTCTTTTTTGAGTAAGTGTTTTGGCTTGTGCCTCGGTTCTCTTTAGGAAGGGCTGATTTATTTGTTATTTTTGTAATCACACAAATTTTATGAATTTAAGAATGCAACAGCTTTCGATTGTTATTATAACCTTTAACGAAGAAAAAAATATTGCGCGTTGCCTGGAATCAATACAAGGTGTTGGTGATGATATTGTTGTTGTTGATTCGTTTTCAACAGATAGAACAGAAGAGATTTGTAAAGCTAAGGGTGTACGATTTATTCAGCATAAATTTGATGGACACATCGAACAAAAAAACTGGGCGATCACACAAGCAAAATACCCTCACGTATTATCTCTTGACGCTGATGAGGCCTTGGACGAACAGTTAAAAAAAGAGATCACAGAAATAAAAAATAATTGGCAATACGATGGTTATTATATGAACCGTTTAACCAATTACTGTGGAAAATGGATATATCATTGTGGCTGGTATCCTGATAAGAAGCTACGGTTGTGGGATTCAAGAAAAGGCAAATGGGGCGGGACTAATCCACATGATAAATATGAATTAGCGGATGGAGATAAAAACACTTCCAGTTTAAAGGGGAATATTTTACATTACAGTTATTATTCTATTGAAGAACACATCAGACAAACAGAAAAATTTTCTTCTATTTCCGCGAATGCACTATTTGCAGATGGAAAAAGAACAAATTTAATAAAATCATATCTTAGTCCCCTCGTGAAATTTATTCAGAGTTATTTTTTTCAACTTGGAATACTGGATGGATACTATGGTTTTATGATCTGTAAAATATCAGCGCATTCCACCTATTTAAAATATTTTAAATTGAGACAATTGTATAAAAAATGAAACATGTTTTAGTAGAGATGGAAAAACTGAAGAACCCCAATAGCGGACTGGGGCAATTCTGTTTGAATATTGGTGAACAGTTTAAGCTTATTGATCCTGAAAATCTTAAGCTCGATTTCTATTTACCTGCATTTCAAAAAAACATTTTTGGAGAAGAGTTTAATTATGTAAAACAGACTGCATTACATAAGCTATTGCCTATTAATAGCAGTGAATATGATGTATGGCATTGTTTACAACAAGATTCTCATTACCTGCCTAACAACAAAAACACGAAGCTTATTTTAACCATCCACGATTTAAATTTTCTGGAAAAATATAAAGGCGCAAAACAAAAACGCAAACTTAACAGTCTTCAAAAAAGAGTTAACAAAGCAAGTGCAATTACTGTAATATCAAAATTTACAGAAATTATTGTTCGGGAAAATTTACAGTTGAATGATACACCGGTGCATGTGATATACAATGGTAATTCTCTCAAAACAATAGAGGATGCACCCGTTCCTGATTTTATTACGAAGAATGACGTAAGCGATTTTATTTTTTCAATTGGGATTATTTCACCAAAAAAAAATTTCCATACCCTACTTCCATTATTAGAAAACAACAAACAATTACATTTGGTAATTGCAGGAGATAATAGTTCGGATTACACAAAAGAAATTATTAAAGTTGCTGAAAAGACAGGAGTTGATAAGCAACTCCATTTCCCGGGAACAATTAATGATTCCACAAAATATTGGTTGTATAAGAACTGTAAGGCTTTTGTTTTCCCATCCTTAACGGAAGGTTTCGGTCTTCCGGTAGTGGAAGCGATGAGTTTGGGTAAGCCTGTGTTTTTATCAAATTTGACCAGTTTGCCTGAAATAGGTGGAGTTGAAGCATATTACTGGAATAATTTCAACCCTGAACATATGATCGAAGTTTTTAAAAAGGGATTAATTAATTTTATAAGTGATCCCGGAAAAGCTCAACGATCCATCAATTGGACAAAACAATTTTCATGGGAAAATGCAGCAAAAGCATATATAGATCTTTATGAACGGGTATAATCATATCATTTCTCCTTCTTCCATATCTGTTGTGATCCCTAATTACAATGGAAAACATTTACTCGAAGATAATTTGCCTTCGGTGTTTTCTGCATTAAAATATACGCAGATCAATTACGAAGTGATTGTTATAGACGATGCTTCAATTGATGATTCAATAATGTTTATTCAACAACATTATCCTGATATTAAATTGCTTGTTAATGAATCGAATAAAGGTTTTTCGCCTACCATTAATAAGGGGATTTTTGCTGCAAAACATGAATTGATATTGGCTTTAAATTCTGATGTACAACTCACAGAAACTTATTTTATTGATCAATTAAAATATTTTGAAGCCCCGGATACATTTGGTGTAATGGGGAAAATTATTGATCTCCATGGGGCAGAAATTCAAGATGGCGCAAAATATCCAAAAACAGGTTTTAAAGGAATTAAAACAACCATCAACTATATTCCGGTTCCAGAAGCTCAGGAAATGTGGCTTCCTAGCTTTTTTCTTTCAGGTGCCAATGCGTTGATGAACAGAGAGAAATTGTGGCAATTGGGTGGTTTTGATGAGATATACGCACCGTATTATTATGAAGATGCCGATCTGGGAATTCGCGCTTGGCGGGTGGGTTGGAAGTGTTATTTTGAACCTCGATCTATTTGCATGCATGCGATCTCTTCTACCATTGGTAAATTGAAATCGGAAAAAGTGAAAATAATAATAGAGCGCAACCGTATTATTTTAAATCATTTGCATTTAATGGGTGTTCAGCTTCGTTTTTTTAAATACTGGCTTTCGATACGATGTTTCAGTAAACTTATAAAAGGAAATTTTACTATTTACAAAGCGATACTATTGTTTCGGAAAGAGCTGGCATTATTGGAGAGATCAAGACAAAATATTTTACAATTGCAGACAAAAAACAAAAAAAATTACACTGTAAATGATACGGAACGTTTTATCCTAAAAAAAATAAGATCGATAAAGTACCGTATTTTTTAGTGTTTTGTTCCGCTCAAACAGTATTGGTCATTCCGAACTTTTTTCGGAATCTAATTTAGTTTTCCTCTTCACCCTCAATACTTTTCAAATTTTTCCGTTTTACTTCATCCTGGTTGTAAAAAGGCTTTTCTGATTTTACAATAGTTGTTAATATTTTTTTATACCTATCGCTGTCATTTAAAACACTTATTGCCTCCTTCAAATCTATATCATCTTTTAATGAAGCTTCCATACGGCCATTCTGGAAATAATAACGTGATGCGATCTCTTCTTCTAAAAATTGTTTTATTTCAGGTTTGTATTTTATCAGATCTTCTCCTTTATTGTGCATTATTTTAATTTTCAAAGCATCAATGTCAGCTTTAATTGCATCAAAAGCCTTGTCGTCTTTGGCATCTTCTTTTAATTCATCCAATGATTTTTCTGTCTTCGTCACATAGTCGTAATCTTTTCCAGTGAGAAAAGTCACAAATTCATCATATTCAGTATCCGACATTTTAAATTCTTTTGCCGGAATAATTGTGCTATGAGCAACACGATATTTTGTAGCATAATTAAATATCAAATTTTTCGTCACCAAACTGGTTAGAATGCTGCTGTATTTTTGTGTTTCTGTAGCTATATCCGGAGCAATACCCCCACCATCATATACAATACGGCCATTCCTGGTTTTGAATGCCGATATTAATGAATCCGGAACTTTAGAAACACTTCCATCATCGTTATGATGTGAGTAATCCAAAGCCTGGATACAACGGCCACTAGGAGTATAGTATTTTGCAACAGTAACTTTCAACTGGGCATTATAGCTCAATGGGCGCGTTTGTTGCACCAATCCCTTGCCATAAGAGCGTTGTCCAATTACAACAGCTCTGTCTAAATCTTGCAATGCGCCTGATACAATTTCAGAAGCCGATGCAGATCCTCGGTCAATCAGTATTGTTATCGGGGTTTCTATATCAATAGGAACATTAATGGCTTTATGCATTTTATCCCAATCTTTTACTTTACCGCGTGTGCTAACAATATCAGTCCCTTTTTCTTCAAACAGGTTCACAATTTCAACGGCCTCTTTCAACAATCCGCCCGGATTTCCGCGTAGATCAAATACCAATGATTTTAAATCCGGATTTTTTTTCAATTCAACCAATGCATCTTTTACTTCATTTGCAGCATTTTCAGTGAAACCAGTGAGTTTTATGTAACCTATGTTTGCGTTTAGCATACCTGAATACGAAACACTTTTTATTTTTATCTCTTCACGATTTATTATTTTTTCAATAGGTTTTTTTTCCCCTTCACGTTCAATCAGTATTTTTATAACACTACTGGGCTGGCCTTTTAAAAATTTGCTAATGTCTTCTGTTTTTTTTCCTTTACCATCGGTATCATTAATTTTTAAAATTTTGTCGCCTGCTCTTAAATCAGATTTTTGTGCGGGAAATCCTTCATAAGGTTCGGAGATAACCACATATTCTCCGTCCTGGCGAATAAGTGCACCAATGCCTCCATATTGCCCGGTGGTCATGTAACGATAATCTTCGATCTCTGATTCGGGAATATAATTGGTATAAGGATCTAATGATTCCAACATATCATCTATTCCTTTTTTCATCAAATCCCCGGGATTTGTTTCGTCAACGTAATAAATATTAAGTTCGCGGAACAGGGTGGCAAAAATATCGAGATTTTTAGAAACCTCGAAATAGCTGTCAACAAAGCTATACGAGATTATTGCATAGCCTCCGATAAGAGCTGTGATAAAAAATATTTTAAATTTTTTGATGAATGCCTTCATGAGTTTCAAATTACGAATCAAATACAAATTTACGAATGATTTAGTGATTTAGTGAATTAGTGAATTGGAGATTTAGAAATTTAGAGATTTATTTTAATCATTTGTCAACCCCTGCAACTTTCCAACTTTCCAACTCTCCAACTTTCCAACTTATGGTACCGGATCATGCCCATGGCCGCCCCAGGGGTGGCAAGATAAAATACGTTTAATTGTTAGATAACTTCCTTTAAAAAAACCATGTTTTTTCAAAGCTTCAATACCATACTGCGAACAGGAAGGTTCATACCTGCAAGAAGCACCCAGCAAGGGTGAAATAGTATATTGATATATTTTTATCATGCCAATGAATATATAGCTGAAAGGAGATGTGTTTCGTTTCAAACCTGAATTAAGTATTAATGGTTTTACTTAAACGTTGCAGTATTGAAATTATTTTCTCTTCCATTTCTTTATATTCTATGATTGTTTTTGAAGTGAAAATAAACATTAATAGAATTTTTTTATTTCCCAGATCATCATACAAAAGATGTTTGTTCTTTCTGTATGCCTCGCGGGTTAATCGTTTTAATCTATTACGATCAACGGCTCTTTTAAATAATCGTTTGGGTATGCTTATAACCGTTTTTACAGGAGTGTCGCCTACTGCTTTTTCCAGCCAAATAACTTTGAAAGGTGTGGTGTTAAATGATTTGCCTGTTCCAAATAAACTATCTATTTCTATTTTACTTGATAACCGTTCGGCTTTGGTAAAGGTTTGCATTGCTGTTCTTAAAATTACTCTTTAACCACTTTTTTTATAAAAACGCCATCAGCGGTTTTGATTTTCAATACATAATACCCTTTTGCAAGGTCAGTAAAATCAATAGTTCCATCTGCACATGCAATTTCCTTTACTAATTTCCCTGTCACATCAATAATGCCAACTGTCATGTTTTTAGAACCAGCCAAACCAATTGTAATGAATAATTTGTCTGATACCGGGTTAGGGTAAATAAGAACTTGATTGGAATTATAGTTAATGTCAGCAATACCTGTTGGAGCTTCAGATACAGCTAAAGAAGAAAGTGAAATGGCATCACCACTTGAAGAATTGTTATTGTTTGATGAATTAAAAGCACCATAAAAAGTGAGATCTCCACTTCCGGCAACAGGAGCTGTCCAATCAAATGACCATATTGCAGTACCTGAAGGAAAGGAGGTTCCCGTAGATTTATGAGTAACGTATTTCCCGCTTCCTACCAGTTGAGTAGCGGAGGTATTGGTTAGAATCAATGACCCTTTTAAATTCCCGGTTGTATTTTGTGGCGATATTTGAAAACCAAATTTTGTTTTGCCGGTTGTGGTAATAGTTCCTGTAATAGTATACGTTTGGCCGGGTGTATATCCTTCTATTGGAATATTGGATGTTATTAAACCTGCTTGTGTTGTTGCTCCGCCAGCGTGACATCCTGAAGCAGCACAACTTACACCGTCTCCCGGAGAGCCTGTTCGTCCGGCAGGTGAACCGCTGGTGCTTCCAATTGCCGGAGAAGAATATTCCGAAATAAAAATGGATGCGATTACCATTGCAAAAATGGAAATTGAAATTTTAGCTTTATAATTCATGATAGTTTTTTTTATAATTATAAAAAAGTATACATTTTTTGTAATTACCACCTAATTGGTTCGAGAATAAAATTAAGAATATTTTCCAATACAATGGTTATAATAGAAACAAATCGGTTGTAATGATATTTAGGCAAAGTAAATATGATGTAAAACATAAAACGGAATAATTAAAAGGACGGTTTTTTAGTAAAATATATTTGTTTTGATTTTAAATAATTATCCGTAATTTTAATTTCTGTTTGTCGGTTACTAAGCTTGTAAAATACCCTATAAGCCAATGATCATTCTGAGGCATTTCGAATGAATTTTTTATATGAAACAACTCTTTTATTTAAGTCTATTTCTTATTTCCTTCCGGATGGCAGGGCAGTTAACACCTAAACAGGAACATACTGTCGATTCCCTCAAAAGTTTTATCAATAAGGCCCAACACGATACTCTTAAAATAAACGCTTATACTGCCTGGGACAATATTATTTATATATCTGATCCAAAACTTGACCAGGAACTCAATCTGAAGATTGTTGATATAGCAAACGAGAATCTGAAAAAAGAATCTTTAGGCAGTTCAGAAAAAAAGGCTTTCAAAAAAGCATTGTCTTTGGGTTATAATAGTCTTGGAATTATTTTTTACAATAAAGGCGACTTTGATAAAGCCATTAACTATTATTCCCGTAGTTTAAAGATAAGAGAAGAAATTGAAGATAAAAAAGGTATTGCTGCTACTTTGAATAATTTCGGTATTGTTTACCAGGATCAGGGAGATAATGCTAAAGCAATCGAGTGTTATACTCGTAGTTTGAAGACAAATGAAGAAATTGGTGATAAGAAAGGAGAGGCGAATACTCTTAGTAATATAGGAAGAATTTATCGTGAACAACATGATACATTAAAAGCAATATATTACCAAACACGCAGCTTGAAGCTAAGAGAATCAATAGGTGATAAAAGAGGCATGGCAATAGCCTTTAGTAATATAGGTTCCATATATTCTGATCAAGGTAATATAAACAAAGCAATGGAATATTTTATTCACTATTTAAAGATTAGTGAAGAAATTGGCGACAAAAATAATATTGCACTAGCCCTTGGTAACATAGGACTCGTTTATAAGAATCAGGGAGACAATGCTAAAGCTTTGGATTACTATACTAAAAGCTTGAAAATGTTTGAAGAAATTGGGAAAAAAAAATGGATGGCTGCTTCACTAACTAACATTGGTGAAATATATAAGCAAAAAGGTGAAATTGAAAAAGCAATCGAGTTTTATAAAAATGCATTAGTTATTGCACAAAGTGCAGGTTTGGTTGCGGCAACAAAAGATGCAAGCCAATCTTTATTCAACAGTTATAAAATAACTGAGAATTACAAAGAAGCACTTAGGATGCATGAGCTTTATATAATGATGCGGGATAGTATTTTGAGCGAAAATAGCCAAGAGGCTATAATGAAACAAGAGATAAAATACACGTATGATAAACAAAAAGCCCTTGATGCAAAAGAGAATGAAAGTCAAAAGGCCGTTTCTGCAGAAAGAGAGCAGAAACAGAAGGTGGCTATTTATGGCATAACCGGAAGTTTGGTATTGGTATTGGTATTTGCTCTTTTTGTTTTTAATCGTTTGCGGTTTACCAGGAAACAAAATAAAATAATCGAAGAACAAAAAAATCTTGTCGAAGGAAAACAAAAGGAAGTTTTGTCTTCAATAACATATGCCAAACGGTTACAAGAAGCTATTCTGCCACCAGATCATTATGTAAAAGAATACTTGCCGGCAAGTTTTATTTTTTATAAGCCAAAAGATATTGTAGCTGGAGATTTTTATTGGATGGAGCGTAGGGGAGAAACATTGTTTGTTGCTGCTGCAGATTGCACCGGACATGGGGTTCCCGGAGCAATGGTAAGTGTTATTTGCAGCAATGCTTTAAATAGGGCTGTATTGGAACTAGGGATAACAGATCCAGGGAAAATATTAGATAAAACCAGGGAGCTTGTATTAGAAACTTTTTCAAGGAGCGATAAAGAGGTAAAAGATGGAATGGATATTTCACTGGCCACTATCAATACAAATACAAAAGAAATAAAATGGAGCGGTGCTAATAATCCTTTATGGTATATTTCCAATGGCAAGCTGATAGAAGTTAAAGCAAACAAACAAGCGATAGGGAAAACAGATAATCCGCTTCCATTTACAACACATTCCTTTCAGCTTAATAAAGGAGATTCATTTTACTTATCTACTGATGGATATGCTGACCAGTTTGGAGGGGAAAGCGGAAAAAAGCTTAAGAAAAAAGCCTTAAAAGAAATGCTTTTGCAAAACTCCTGGCTTTCTCCAGCTCAACAAAAAGAAAAACTCGAATCTTCATTCAATAATTGGATGGGAACCCTTGAACAAATTGACGATGTGTGCATGATCGGAGTGAAAATTTAAAATTGAAACTTAAACAATATCGAGTCATTAATTTAAATAACCCTAATTTATTTGTTTAATACCCAATCATTACATAAATTTGCTCTGTAGCGAATGCTTAAAAAAATAAATTGTATTTAAAAAATATTTTTTTATTTGAGAACAAAAATTAATTCAGCTCTTTTTATATTTCAAATTACCTTTTTTAATTAACTTAAAAAAATAAAAAAACATGAAAACAAACAAAACAATTTTTAAGAGTATTATTGCAGTGGCATTTGCCCTCTTCATAATAGCAGGTTGTAAAAAAGAGGAGGAAGCACCAGTAGTTCCACCTGCTACTTCTGCTGAAAATGCAGGCCAAACCACAAGAGCATCTGACCAATCTAATACAGAGAACGAATCTAATCAGGCGATGGATGAAGCTAACTCAGCCATGGGAGAGGTATCAACAACTAGGAGTGTACAATCTTGTGGTATGACCATCGATTCAACCTACAAAAGTATTGGTAAAATTATATTGAATTATGATGGTACTGCTTGTTCTGGTAAAATTCGTACAGGCTCTATCACTGTGCAGCTTCCATTTTCTAATGGTGTAATAACTACCTGGTCCACTGCAGGTGCAACTGCAACACTTACTTTTAATGCTTACAAAGTTACTTACGTATCGAATAATAAATCTCTAACCCTTAACGGTACACATAAAGTTACAAATGTGAACGGTGGAGGATGGCTTCAACTATATTTTGGGACTCCAATTGTGCATAAAGTTCGCGCAGACATGCAGTTAACTTTTGATGATGGCACCACTCGTACATGGAAGTCTGCTGCAAAAAGAACTCTTACATACAATAATACAACTGAAGTGCTTAAATCTCTTTCAGCAGGTGACACAACTTTAGGTGGTCATACGAATGTTGCATTTTGGGGAGTAAACAGAATAGGAGAAAATTTTATAATTGATATGCCAACAGCTTTTACTTACGACATAAATAATCCAATAACAAATTGTATTTATAAGCCCTTAACCGGAGTTATTGTACATTACGGTGTTGCTCACTCACTTACTCTCACGTATGGTGTTGATGCAAGCGGTTATGCTACAACCTCATGTCCTTTTGGATATAAATTTTCCTGGACGGATGGTCAGGGTGCGAATCAACAAATTATTTTGGCATATTAGCAAAATATTCAATCTTTTTTATTGACAAAACCCCCATTCCTAAAAAGATGGGGGTTTTGTTTGCTCAATTTTTCATTAATGCTGCTCCATATCAGCCCTTAATTAATTGTAACTTGTTATAAATCAAAAAAATATATTTGTGTAGTAATTGTTTTTTCTATAATTTCGCTTAAGACTTAAAAACCCTTTTCGACCTGAAAAAATATTTTCTAATTTGAGAATACTGGTTTTATCAGCACTTTTTAACACAAATCACCATTTAAAAACTTAAAAAAATCATGAACGCAAAAAAATCAATCTTTAAACTTGTTTTAGCAGTTACATTAACTGGATTAACAATAGTTGGATGTAAAAAAGAAGAAGCTCCGGCTCCAACACCGGCAACAGTTACTCAACCTACTCCTGATGGAAGTACGGCACAGCAGACTCAAAAGGCTAATGATCAGAACAATTTCGATAATGAAAGTAACCGGGCAATGGATGAAGCGATCAATGCTATGCAGGATTGTTCTCAAACAAGAGATGTGCAAGCCGTTTGTAATATGACTGTTGATACTTCTATGGCGTCTGTAGGTAAGATCACTTTGACGTATAGCGGTAACGACTGCTTGAATTTAACGTCACGTACCGGTTCGATCGTTATTCAACTTCCATATAATGGAACAGTAACTACCTGGACAACAGTTGGTGCAAAAGCCATTATTACCTTTAACAATTACAAGGTTACCCGTCTTTCTGATAATAAATCACTTACTTTTAATGGTTTCCACAGTATAAAAAATGTTAATGGCGGTGGAATCATACAACTTTTGCTCGGCAATACAATTGTTCATCAGGTAAGAGCTAATATGGTAATAACTTTTGACGATGGAACCACTCGTACCTGGATGGTTGCAAAAACAAGAACATTTACCCATGCACTTGGTTTGACAACAAATACAATAGCAGGAGATACCACTTTTGGTTCTTACGTGCACGCTGCAGTATGGGGAACCAACAGGTTAGGGCAACCTTTTACTGTGGACATACCAACAGCAATTTCTTATTACATGTCTGGTTCGGTTTGTTTATACAGACCAATGCCGGGGGTTGTTGTGAGTTATACAACAGCATTCACGCTTACTACAACTTAT
This sequence comes from Bacteroidia bacterium, assembly GCA_030654175.1. Lineage (GTDB taxonomy): Bacteria > Bacteroidota > Bacteroidia > 2-12-FULL-35-15 > 2-12-FULL-35-15 > 2-12-FULL-35-15. Next base: position 369,955 of record JAURXZ010000035.1, on the reverse strand, counting down.
GGTGTGGATGTTTTTGGTAATGTTATGACCTCAGGATGCCCTTATGGTTATAAGTTCAACTGGGTTGATATTAATAATGTGCCTCAGCAAGTTGTTTTACCGTATTAAACAGTTTTTGTTTTTACCGTTTTTTAATACAAAACCCCACCTGAAAAGTGGGGTTTTTGTTTGGCTGTAATTCACAGTAAATTGCTATATTCGCAATTCATAAAATTTTAGAAAGATGTCAAAATTAAGAAAGCAGGAAGCATTAGATTATCATTCACAAGGCAAACCGGGGAAGATTGAAGTTGTACCAACAAAACCACATAGTTCACAGCGAGATTTATCATTAGCATATTCACCTGGCGTTGCAGAGCCTTGTTTAGAAATTGAAAAAAATCCGGAAGATGCATATAAATACACAGCTAAAGGTAATTTAGTAGCTGTAATATCAAACGGTACTGCCGTTCTTGGGCTTGGTAATATTGGTGCTCTGGCATCAAAACCGGTTATGGAAGGTAAAGGATTACTTTTTAAAATTTTTGCTGATATTGATGTATTCGATATTGAAGTAGACGCAACCGACATTGATCTGTTTGTAAGCACTGTTAAAGCAATAGCACCAACATTCGGAGGTATAAATTTAGAAGATATTAAATCACCGGAATGTTTTGAGATCGAGCGCAGATTAAAAGAAGAGTTAAACATTCCTTTAATGCACGATGATCAGCATGGCACAGCCATTATCTCATCTGCGGCATTATTAAATGCTTGTGAAGTTGCAAAGAAAAAAATTGAAAAAGTAAAAATAGTGGTGAATGGTGCAGGAGCCTCTGCCATTTCATGTGCTAAGCTATACATTGCTGTTGGTGCTAAAAAGGAAAACATTGTAATGCTCGACAGTAAAGGAGTACTGAGTGTTGATCGTACTGATTTAGATGTTCAAAAGCAATTTTTTGCTTCCTCCACAACAAAAGCAAAAACCCTTGCAGAGGCGATCAAGGATGCCGATGTATTTATTGGTCTTTCGAAGGGCAATGTGGTGGATCAAAAAATGATACAATCGATGGCGAATAACCCTATTGTATTTGCCTTGGCCAACCCTGATCCTGAGATCCCTTATGAAGATGCAATGGCTGCCCGTCCTGATATCATTATGGCAACAGGCCGAAGTGATCATCCTAACCAGGTAAACAATGTGCTTGGTTTTCCTTTTATTTTCCGCGGAGCCCTGGATGTGCGCGCCACTCAAATTAATGAGGCAATGAAACTTGCAGCAGTTTATGCTATTGCGCAACTTGCAAAGGAACCTGTGCCTGACGCTGTAAACTTAGCCTATGATTCAAAGAATATAACTTTTGGTCCTCAATACATCATTCCAAAACCAATTGATTCCCGATTAATATACACCGTTGCACCGGCAGTAGCAAAGGCTGCTATTCAATCCGGTGTTGCACAGCATAAAATAACCGATTGGGATGCTTACAAACAAGAATTGATCAATCGTTTGGGCCTTGATAGTAAGCTTATCAGAAGCCTTACCAACAAAGCAAAACAAAACCCTAAACGTGTTGTATTTGCTGAGGCCGACCATTATAAGATTTTAAAAGCCGCACAGCAGGTTGCTGACGAGGGTATTGCAAAGCCTATATTGTTAGGCGATGTTGAAAAGATCAAAAAGTTAATTGAAGAGCACAATCTGGGTTTAAACGACATCACAATTATTGACCCAAGAAGCGCTTCAGAAGAGGACCGAAGAATTGCTTTTGGCGATATTTTCTTTAATAAGCGTAAACGCAGAGGTTTTACCCAGTACGAAGCCCGTAAGATTATGCGTGAGCGAAATCATTTTGGCGCTATGATGGTGGAAACAGGCGCTGCTGATGCATTGATCTCAGGGCTTACCCGCAAGTACGGAGATCCTATCAGTACAGCATTGCAAATTATTGGAGTGCAGGAAGGCACAAGCCGTGTGGCTGGTATGTACATTCTGAACACCAAACGAGGGCCATACTTTTTTGCAGACACTACCATGAATGTAAATCCTTCTGTTCAGGATCTGGTAGATATTACAGTACTTACAGCCAACAGTGTAAAACAATTTAACATTACACCGCGCATCGCATTATTATCCTATTCTAATTTCGGATCAACAGATGGTGAAGTGCCCAACAAAATGCGCGAGGCGACAGAATTGCTTCATAAGAATTACCCCGGATTAATTGTGGATGGTGAAATGCAGGCGAATTTTGCTGTTAACAACGAGTTATTAAAAGAACAGTTCCCGTTCTCGGATCTGGTTGACAAAAAAGTAAACACCCTAATTTTTCCGAATTTAGCTTCAGGAAATATTGCTTACAAACTAATGCAGGAATTAGGTGGTGCCGAAGCGATTGGACCAATTTTAATTGGAATGAAAAAACCCGTTCATATTTTACAATTAGGAAGTTCCGTACGTGAAATTGTGAATATGATCACTATTGCAGTGGTGGATGCGCAGGCAAGGAAATAATAAAGGTAGAATTTAGTTTAAAGTTTGAAAGTTGAAAGTTAAAAAGTTAGTTTGTGTAGTCGCTCGACTTCCCAACTTTAAACTATAAACTGTTTTCTTTCCAATTTTAAACTTTCAAACTTTAAACTGTAGTTATGATTTATCACATAGAAGGAAAATTAGTTGAGAAAACACCCACTTATGCTGTAATAGATGCAGCCGGAGTAGGGTATATCATGCAAATTTCATTAAATACCTTTACAAAGATCGGTGATAGCGAACATTGTAAACTATTTACCGAACAGGTTTATATACGCGATGATATGCCTCGTTTTTTTGGTTTTGCCGACATTGCTGAACGTAATCTGTTTCGCCAGTTAGTTTCGGTATCAGGTGTTGGAGGTACCAGTGCGCTGCTGATGCTTTCTTCATTGAGCGCTGCCGAAATACAAAGCGCCATTGCTACCGGAAATGTAACACTCCTTAAAAGTGTAAAAGGTATTGGAGAAAAGACAGCACAACGTATCATCGTTGATTTAAAAGATAAATTAGGAAAAGGAAGTCTAGCGCCAGAATTTTTTGCGTCCTCAAACAATATTCTAAAAGAGGAGGCGTTATCTGCCCTTGTTATGCTAGGTTTCAACAAAGGAGCAGCAGATAAAGCATTGGATAAAATTATAAGAACAGAAGGAACAGGACAAACAGTTGAACAACTTATCAAAGCGGCACTTAAAAGTTTATAAATTAAGAAATCAATAGGTTGATAATCAGCCGGATAATAAAAATATAAAATATGTCAGATTCAATTGCTTGCCTTTTAAAGATTCAAAAAAAATATAGAAATTGTCAGAACTTTTAAATTATTGCCCATGGCATGAAAATTACTAAAAAGTAGTATTTATAAGTTTTGACAAAAACCGTAACTAAATATATAGGTATAGGAGGGCTTTCTATTGGATTGCTGTCGCTCATTGTTGGCACTGATGCAAAGGTTAGCTCCTTTAATCATGCGGCAATTATTGACGCGAAGCAGCCTGTTATTGCTATTGATACACCTCAAACCCCTGTTACACTTCCTTATAATTTTCAGGATCAATCAACAGGCGATCCCTTGAATTATCCAAATTCAGGAGGATTGATGCTGAACAACCCTTCCAACGTTACTACAAATGTTGAATATGACCCCACTACGGGGAATTATAATATTGGCCAGAAAATGGGTGGGGCTGATTATCGTCCACCAACATACATGGAGAGCGAGGAGTACCAGGATTATATGTTTAAAAAACAGGTAAAAAACTATTGGAATGCCCGTTCAGATGCAGAAACTCAAAATAATCAAAGTAAACCTACCATCCCTAAATTAAATGTTGGTGGAGAGATTTTTGATCGGATATTTGGTGGTAATACGGTCGATATTCGCCCGAACGGTTCGGCTGAATTAATTTTCGCCTATAACGGGACCAAAACAGAAAATCCTGCTATCCCGGAAAGAAATCGTAAAGTAAATACATTCGATTTTAATGAACGAATCCAGTTAAACGTAATAGGGAAAATCGGAACCAAATTAACGCTAACAACAGCCTATAACACCGAAGCCATGTTTGATTTTGAAAATCAAATGAAACTTGCATATACCGGTGAGGAAGATGATATCATTAAAAAAATTGAGGCCGGTAACGTAAGCATGCCGTTGAACGGATCTTTAATTACAGGCAGTCAAACATTGTTTGGTGTTAAAACCCAGCTTCAGTTTGGCCGTTTAACCGTTACAGGTTTGTTGTCGCAGCAAAAAGGTAAAAAATCGGAAGTGGAGGTTACCGGTGGGGCCCAGATCAGTAAGTTTGAGGTAGCAGGTGATGCTTACGAATCCAACAAACACTTTTTTTTAGCCCACTATTTCCGTGATCATTTTAATACGGCATTGGCAGGTTTACCTTTTGTTAATTCGGAAGTAAATATTAATCGTATTGAAGTTTGGATATCCAACACCAATAATTCAACCAATGATATCCGAAGCATTGTTTCTTTTTCTGAATTAGCTGAAGATGTTGCTCACATTCCTGTTGATCAAACCTATCTGAGTGATACTGATCCGGGGATTTTTCCTTTTAACGGACAAAATAATTTGTATAGCAACCTTTCCGGAGACTCTGTGGTTAGAACCATCAATACTACTGTTTCTAAACTTAATTCACTTTCCAGTAACACGCTGAAACAAACAATAAACTATGAATTAACGGCCTCTGCCAGAAAATTACAGCCATCGGAATATACTTTAAATTCAAAGTTGGGTTTTGTATCTTTAAATCAACAGTTAAACCCGGATCAGGCACTTTCTGTTGCCTACCAATATACGGTTAATGGCCAGGTTTACCAGGTAGGGGAATTTTCGGATGGTGGAATAAGTGCTCCTAAAGCATTGTATACAAAGATGCTGAAAAGTACTGCTACCAATACCAAACATCCGATGTGGAATTTGATGATGAAAAACGTATATTCAATTGGTGCGTATCAGATCAATTCTCAGGATTTTAAATTAAATGTACTTTACAATAACTTACAAACCGGTACAGATATTAATTATTTGCCTGTTCCAACTTCTGAAACAGCTATCAAAGGAAGAACCCTTCTACAGGTATTAAGTTTAGACCGCCTGAATCAGCAGAACGACCAGTTAGCTGATGGGGTTTTCGATTTTATTGATGGAGTGACCATTAACGCCAGTAATGGACGTGTGATCTTTCCTGTTGTAGAACCCTTTGGTGATTACCTGCGTCCAAAATTTGTTGATCAGGCTTTAGCCAACAGTTATGTGTTCGACCAGTTATATGATTCCACACGAATAGTGGCTCAGCAATTCCCTCAACTTAACCGTTTCAAATTAAGAGGCCAGTACCAATCTTCCTCCAGTTCTGATATTTCATTAGGTGCGCCAAATGTCCCGCAAGGTTCAGTAACCGTTACTGCAGGTGGTGTTAAGCTTACCGAAAACGTGGATTATACTGTTGATTATACCTTAGGACGTGTTAAAATTATTAATGATGGTATTTTAAATTCGGGAACTCCTATTAAAATAGCGTTGGAGAGTAATGCATTGTTTGCCATTCAGCAGAAAACATTGATGGCTGCACATCTTGACTATAGAATTAATAAAGATTTTAATATAGGTGGTACGGTTATGAATTTAACGGAACGGCCGCTGACACAAAAGGTAAACATAGGAGATGAGGCCATCAAAAATACTATTGTTGGTTTAGATGGTAATTATAGAACTGAAGCCCCTTTCCTGACACGCTGGGTGGATAAAATTCCTTTTATTGAAACCAAAGAAATGAGTACAATTACAGCTGCTGCTGAATATGCGTACCTTATCCCCGGCCACAGTAAAGCAATTGGTAAAAAAGGTAACTCCTATATTGACGATTTTGAAGGAAGTCAGTCAACCATAGATCTGCGCTCACAAAGCTCATGGACCCTAGCAAGTACGCCTCAGGGGCAAACGTCTTTGTTTCCGGAAGGGAATCTTGCTGATAGCTTACCTAACGGATACAATCGTGCAAAACTGGCATGGTATGTTATTGATCCATTGTTTTTGCGGCAAACTACCGGTTTAACTCCAGGTGGTATTACGGATGCCGATATGTCAAATAACTTTGCTCGTGAAGTGCCTGAAACAGAGGTTTTTCCAAATAAACCTGTTCCGAATGGCATACCTCCCAACATTGCAACCTTAGATATGGCTTATTACCCTAATGAGCGTGGCCCGTATAACTATGATGCCGCTCCTCTTCCCGGGATATCGGCAGGTTTGGATGCAAATGGAAATTTGAACAATCCGGAAACACGATGGGGAGGTATAATGCGCTCGATCCAAACCAATGATTTTGAAACTGCCAATGTGGAATATATCCAGTTTTGGGTAATGGATCCTTTTAATGCTGATAATGCAGGCGGTACAGCCCCGCTCAATCCAACAGGACCAAACACAACAGGTGATTTGTATTTTAACATTGGAAACGTTTCTGAAGATATTTTACGGGATAACTACAAAAGTGCTGAAAATGGATTGCCAACAACCGTTAATCCTGCCACTACTGTTACTACCCCATGGGGATTGGTGCCTGCTGTACAACCGCTTTTAAATACATTTAATAACGATCCGGTCGAACGTCCTTTTCAGGATGTTGGTTTGGATGGGGTAGGTGCCTCAACAAGCATTACAGAGCAAAGTTTTTTCGGTAATTATTTAAGTTCCTTATCAGGTGTTGTTACACCTGCTGCTGCCGCTGCAATTGGTGCCGATCCTTCCAATGATGATTTTCATTATTTCCGTGGAACCGATTATGATAACTTAGGAGTAAAAACTGTGGAGCGCTATAAAAAATTCAATGGTATGGAAAATAATTCACGTACCACTGAACAGTCGCCAGAAAGCTATCCTACATCAGCTTCTTTAACACCTAATGTTGAAGACATCAACCGTGATAATAATTTGAGTACCGTAGAAAGTTATTTCCAATATCGTATAAGCTTAAAGCCGGGTGATTTTGCTTCAGGTGTTGGTACTAATTATATTACGAATGTATTCACCACTTCTGGGCAAAATATTAAGGACGGAACAGCAAAACCTATTACCTGGTATCAATTCAGAATACCAATTAAAACACCGGAAAAAAAGGTTGGTTCTATTGAAAATTTCCAATCTATTCGTTTTATACGCATGTTCTATAAAAATGTGGACAAACCAATTATTTTACGTTTCGCACGATTAGAGTTGGTGCGTGGTGAATGGCGTAAATATGGGTTTGATCTGTTACAACCCGGCATTTATGTTCCCAATGACGAGGCTACTACGCAGTTTGATGTTTCGGCCGTGAGTATTGAAGTGGATGGAAGTAAACAACCGGTAAACTATGTATTACCTCCAAATATCAATCGTGAAATAAATGCCGCGTCAGCCAATTTAATTGCTTTAAATGAGCAGGCAATGTCACTTACTGTTTGTAACCTGAAGGATGGAGAGGCCCGTGCTGCTTTTAAAAACACTGAATTAGATGTACGCTCGTACAAAAAATTACTAATGTATGTTCATGCCGAAGCATCACCAAATACAGCTGAAATTTTAAATCATAACGACTTGCACACTTTTATCCGTTTAGGCACCGATTATACCGATAACTATTACGAATATGATATCCCGTTGCTTGTAACCGCTGCCGGTAGCTACAATGGAACCAATTCAGATGATCAATACAAGGTATGGCCCGAAGCCAATGATATGGTTTTGGAATTTGGAAAACTGTCTTCTGCCAAGCAACAACGTAACCTTAGTGTAGGAAGTAGTTCTATTTCGGAATACACGGTTATGGATGGGAACAGAAAAATTACCGTAAAAGGAAACCCGAATTTAAGTGCCATTAAAACCATAATGATAGGAATCAGGAATCCTAAAAAAGAGGGTATTGATGGTGGTGATGATGGCTTGTCGAAATGCGCGCAGGTATGGGTGAATGAATTGAGGTTAAGTGATTTTGATGAGACCGGCGGAGGTGCTGCAACGGCACGTGTTACTGCTAAATTAGCCGATTTTGGTACCCTTTCTGTATCAGGTAATTATTATGCTCCGGGTTTTGGAAGTTTAGAAAATAAAGTAAGCGAACGTAAAAGAGCGACATTAAAACAATACGATATTACTTCGAGTTTTGAGCTTGGGAAATTCTTACCTGATGATTATAAAATTCATGTTCCAATGTATGTGGGGTACTCAGAAACCTATATTACACCTCAGTACAATCCGCTTGATCCGGATATTCTTTTAGCACCTGTATTAAAAGACCCAACTATTCCAACCGTTGTACGCGACTCCCTAAAACGCGCAACACAGGATTATACCCAGCGCAGAAGCATCAACTTTACCAATGTGAAAAAAGAGAAAGGGAAAGGCGCCAAAAAGAGCCAGATCTATGATGTTGAAAATTGGGCTGCATCCTACTCTTTTAATGAATTGTATAAACGTAATGTGAATCTGGAGTATGACTCTACAAGAAATTACAAGGCCGGTTTAATTTATAGTTATGCCCCTTCGCCTAAAAATATAAGGCCCTTTGCAAAAACAAAAATTTTTCAGGCGAAATCTTTGCTGCTGATCAAAGACATCAATTTTTATCTTTTCCCCAACAAATTAGGGTTTTCAACGGATGTGGAAAGAGGTTATAATACAGCAAAAACACGTAATACAACTGAAGGGGAAATGCTGATCATCCCTACATTCAATAAACGGTTTACTATGAATCGTAACTATGATCTAAAATATGACATAACCAAAGCGCTTAAACTTGATTTTATAGCAACCAATGAAGCACGTATTTTGGAGCCTCAAGGTGCAATTGATACGCAGGAAAAGAAAGATACACTCAGGGATAATTTCTTAGGAGGTGGAAAAACAACTCAATACAATCAGCAGCTGAACGTAAATTACGCTATCCCTATCAATAAAGTGCCTTTACTTGATTTTACAACTGCATCGGTGCGCTATACGGGAACCTACAACTGGACTCGTGCTCCTTTTAAAGCGGATTCGTTAGGTAATATTATTCAAAATTCCCGTGTTATACAATTTACAGGAGCTTTGAACATGGTAACGCTCTACAATAAAATCCCTTACTTTAAAAAGATCAATCAGGGTGCAAATAAAAAAACGAATAAGAAAGTTGTAGTACCACCAATAAAAAATAAAGTTAATCCAACGCCAAAAGATTCAACTAAAAAGGAGCGTGAACCTTCAATAGCACTGGAATATGTGGCGAGAATAATTATGAGTTTAAAAAATGTGAATGTAACTTATTCTATGAATAACGGAACCATTTTACCAGGCTACGGTCAGTTTACAAATATGATGGGTATGGATCCGAATTTTGCAGGGCCAACACCCGGTTTTGTTTTCGGTAGCCAGGAAGATATTCGTGATGAGGCAATAAAAAAGGACTGGTTGGTAAAAACACAATCCATCAATACACCTTATACGAGAACAAGTAGCGATAATTTAAATATTCGTGCCAACATTGAGCCCATACCTAATCTAAAAATTGAGGTTACAGCAGTAAAAACAACTTCATTAAATGAGAGTGAATTTTTTAGGTGGAACAGGGATACTGCAATGTTTGTGCACCAATCTCCCATGCAAACAGGTAATTTTAGTATGTCATTTTTAGCGTTTGGTACTTCATTTAAAGATGGGGATTCTACTTTTTCAAGATTTTTAAATGGACGTTCAGAAATATCAACACGTTTAGGTGCTGAAAATGATTCCTCATTATCTACAATTAACGGTTATGCAGAAGGCTATAATGAAACGTCACAAGATGTATTGATCCCTGCATTTATAGCAGCATATTCAGGAAAAAATCCGATCGCTGTGGGTATAGGTCCAAAAGGAGCTTTCCCTGCATTGCCTAAACCCAATTGGCGTATTACTTATGATGGGTTGTCGAAGATAGAATCCATTAAAAAATATTTCAAATCAATAACCTTGAGCCATGCTTATCGTTCAACATATAATGTGAGCAGTTATACTTCCAATTTATTGTTCACCGATCCTGATAATGATGGCTATACGGGTACGAAAGAGGCCGTTTCAAGTATACCAACTAATCGGAATTTCTTAGCAAAAGATCTTATCAATACAATTACGGTTTCTGAACAATGGAGCCCGCTTATTAAAGTGGATGTAACGCTTAACAATAGCGTATTAGTGAATTTTGAATATAAAAAAGACAGGAATTTATCGCTCGGTTTAACCAGCAAAACCGTTACCGAAGTGGGTGGGCGCGAAATAGTTATTGGTACCGGTTACCGGCTCAAAGATCTGAGTTTAGGTAAAAGGCTTCAGATCAAAGGGAAACCGATCAAGAGCGATTTGAATATGAAGGTAGATTTATCCTTCCGTAGAAACGAAACAGTGATCAGGCGTATAGTAGAGGGCGTTAGTCAATCTACCGGTGGTACCAATATCATATCTATTAAGGTTTCTGCTGATTACGTAATTAATGAACGAATTAATATTCGTTTGTTTTACGACCGTATCATTAACAAGCCGGTGGTATCAAACTCTTTCCCAACAACCAATACCAATGCAGGTATTAGTTTGAGATTAACGCTTTCAAATTAAATTTGATGAAGCTTTAGTAAAAAATATAGCCACAGATTACGCGGATTACACAGATTTACTGTTCTTCAAATTAAGAATAATTTATTTTTAAAAAAATAATCTGCGAAAATTCGTGTAATCTGTGGCAAACTTTTTTACATTTACCGCTGCTTAATAATAAATAAAATTATAAAATGAATTTTCCTGAAAACTTAAAGTACACAAAAGATCACGAATGGGTTCGTGTAGAAGGTAATGATGCCTATATCGGAATAACTGATTTCGCGCAAAGCGAATTGGGTGATATTGTTTATGTAGAAATTGAAACAGAAGGTGAAGAGCTTTCCCATGAAGAAATATTTGGAACCGTAGAAGCAGTTAAAACTGTATCTGATCTGTTTATGCCCGTTTCCGGAAAAGTGTTGGAAGTAAACCCTGCATTGCTTTCAAATCCTGAAGGAGTAAATAAAGATCCTTATGGAAAAGGATGGATGATCAAAGTAGCCATGAAAGACCCATCTGAATTGAACAGTCTTTTAAGCGTAGCTGATTATAAAACGTTGATAGGACATTAATTTCTGAATTCAACAACTTGTCAATTTTGCAGTCGGCAATAGGCTGGCAGTAAACAATTCAACTAATTCGTTGTGGTTTCGGTAATTTGAAATACAATACCAAAAAATGTTTTTAAAACACAATAAATGGGCATTGCTTTGGGCATTGGTCATTCTTATTTTATGCGGAATGCCCGGAAGGGACATTCCGCATATTTCGTTTTTAGAGATCCTTAGTTTTGATAAATTTGTTCATGCCGGTATTTTCTTTGTTTTGATTTTATTGACCATTAGAGGTTTTTTAGTGCAAACCAATTTTATAAAATTACAACGATCTGCAAAATTAGTCGCTTTCATGCTATGTGTTATTTATGGTGGTTTACTCGAAATAATGCAAGCTACCTTGTTTGAAGAACGCAGTGCTGATGTGTTTGATTTTTTTGCAAATAGTGTTGGTTGTATTTTAGGAGTACTAATGTATAATTGGGTTGAGAAACTATTTTTGGTGAAATTAATTAAGTGAATTTTGAAAATTCGGATCACCGGATAATCCTGTTAAATGGCAACAACCTGGAAAATAAAATCATTCAATGAACTCTCCGTTGATGAGTTATATCAGATATTTAACCTGAGGATAGCGGTATTTGTGGTTGAACAAAACTGTCCTTACCAGGATGCAGATGGGAAAGATTCAAAGGCATTTCATTTGATGGGAATTGATGAAAACAACGATTTGATCGCTTATGCGCGAATTCTTCCAGCAGGAATTGCTTTTACAGAAGTTTCAATTGGACGTGTAATTACATCACAGAAAGCACGAGGGACAGGAGCGGGGAGAGAGCTAATGGAAAATGCAATACAATTTATAGATAAACAATACGGTGATATCCCTATACGTATTGGAGCTCAGCGTTACTTAACAAAATTTTATTCGAGCCTTGGTTTTGAAATTGCAAGTGAAGAATACATAGAAGATACTATTCTGCACATCGAAATGCTGCTTAATTCCCGATTGTAATTGCCATATTCATTTTTGATTTTTGACGTGGAATTGGAGGCTCATTCCATTCTTTTCGCAGCCATGGAGCATTGTTACACTTTTTATACTCTTTGTGGCTTGAAAGCATAGGAACACCAGAATAAACAGGATCTCCCCCGAAAAAACAATCCGGTTTTTGAGTGTAGTTTACAGCACCGGTCACATTTACATCAGTTGTGTAAATTCTCCAAGGGGAATTTGTACCATCACCAAAATCAAGCCTGCCACTTTTTTTTGAGATATCCCCGTTATACCTGATTTTAACACCATTCTGGATATTAATCTCCATCGCATGTGATCCACCATTAACACCAATAATGATGTGCCCCTCATCTTTCGCCAGTTCATCCCAGGAAAATAAATTAAATTTTTGATGATGACTTAGCCGTACATACAATGGAACGTTTCCCTTAACATAAACAAAATATTTTTCCCAATCATGCTCATGATCGTTTAGGTAATCATTATCCGCATAATAAAGCCAGTACTCATATACATCATAATCAGCACATTTGGAAAAATGAAAATAAACAACAGGGCGCTGGTCGTTCGGACCTCTTTTGACTAGTTCTGTTCTACCTGTGCCGTAAATACTATCGCCAATAGCATATTTCACATTGTTTTCACAAGCATCTTCAGCATCAATACTTCCATTGCCACTTCCGTCCTGAAGAGTATTAAAGGTAAAAGCAATAGGGAACACCTGTTCTTGTTTGGTTGAAAAGTAATCGTGGTATCTATTATCAAATTGTAAAGTTGCAATGAATTTATATGGATCAATAGTTTGGGAGAAAGCGCAAACATTGAAAAAGAAAAAAATCAAGACTGAATAGAAGATTTTCATAAATTATTTTTAATGAACTAACAGTTCAAAAATAGTCGAAATACTTTAGATATGGGGTTTATTTAAGTATGGTCACAAAAATTATTTTTTACTCAAATGAATTTTTGGATATCTTTGTTCATATACCTGAAAAAATCAACAATGAGCACAAAAAACAGTTTGCCGGATTTTAGAAGCACACCAATAATAGACCAGGTGGGAGTGGAAGAACGTGTTGCACGATTTACAACAAGAAGCATTAAAAAATCTTCTAAGATGCAAGGTCTTAAAATGATCTTGAATATGATCGACCTTACTACACTTGAAGGAAAAGATACAGAAGGCAAAGTAAAACAAATGTGTTTCAAAGCCGCGCATTTGCATGATATTATTCCCGGTTTACCAACTGTTGCAGCAGTATGTGTTTACCCAACAATGGTTAAAACAGCCAAAGATGCATTAAAAGGGACCGGAGTAAAAGTGGCTTCTGTTTCTACAGCTTTTCCAAGCGGACAATCAACCCGTGAAGTAAAAATTGCCGACACTAAGTTTGCAGTAGAGAATGGTGCTGATGAAATTGATATGGTTATTTCACGTGGAGAGTTTTTAAAAGGGAATTATGAATACGTTTTCGATGAAATTGCCGCCATTAAAGCCGCTTGCGGACCGGCACGATTAAAAGTTATTTTTGAAACCGGTGAACTTTCCACATTGGATAATGTGCGTAAAGCTAGTGATATTGCCATGTATGCAGGTGCAGATTTTATTAAAACATCAACCGGAAAAATTTCTCCGGCAGCTACCATGCCTGTTACCTTGGTGATGTTAGAAGCCATCCGTGATTATTATTATAAAACCGGAAGAATGGTAGGAATGAAGCCTGCCGGTGGTATCTCTACATCTAAGGCTGCATTGCATTATTTAGTGATGGTAAAAGAAACATTAGGTGGAGCCTGGTTAAGCAATGAATGGTTCCGATTTGGGGCAAGTAGCTTAGCAAATGACGTATTGATGCAAATTGCAAAAGAAACGTCAGGAGTTTATCAGAGTTTGGATTATTTTTCGAAAGATTAATATCCCCTGACAGGGTTTCAAACCCTGTTAGGGTTGAAGAACTTGGTAATAAATACAATAGCAATTAAAATACCCCTAACAGGGTTTGAAACCCTGTCAGGGTGTAAGAGGTGAAATAAAAAAATGGCAGCTAATCAGGATCCATTACAACCCGAAAGTTTTTACCACATCTATAATCATGGAATTGGCAGCGATGCCATTTTTTTTAATGATGAGAACTATATTTATTTTCTAAAAAAATTTACGGAATTTATTTCACCTGTCGCAAACACTTATGCCTATTGTTTGATGCCGAATCATTTTCATTTTCTTGTTCAAATTAAATCAGAAAAAGAAATTTTTGAATTTTTAAAAGAGAATGAAAAACTACCGGATGAAAATATCACTTTAACAGCGTTTAAAGCTCTTTCAGGAGGTATTACAGAGATTGGTTTTTTTAGCCTTCATATTAGTAAACAGTTTTCTAATTTTTTTAATGGTTATTCCCAAGCTTTAAATAAACAACAAGGCAGAAGAGGAAGCTTATTTCTTCGTTCGTTCAAGAGAAAAGAAATAGCTTCATCAGAATATTTGAAATCCTTAATTTTATATATTCATTCAAATCCTGTTCATCATGGGTTTGTTGAAAAAATTACAGATTGGAAATATTCCTCCTATCATTCTTTAATTTCTGATAAAACAACTCAATTGAAAAGACAGGAAGTGATAGGATTGTTTGAAGATATAGGCAATTTCAAATTTAGCCACCAACAAATAAATCAAAATTTATTGCAAGAATTAGAATCCGAAATTTTAAGTTAATTCAGCGCTAAAAGGGTTTGAAACCCTGTTAGGGTAAAAGAAACAAAAAAATAAAAAATGAGCAAAAAACAAGAAAACAAAATTGGATTGGATTTCAAAACAGACTGGGCTTATGCTCCTGCTCCTGAAGATACCAAACATATTACTCTTCAAAAACAATACGATCTTTTTATTGATGGGAAATTTGTAAAGCCCAACAGTAAAAAATATTTTGATACCATAAATCCTGCTACAGAACAAAAGATCGCAGAAGTAGCAGAAGCAGACGAAAAAGATGTGGATAAAGCGGTGAAAGCTGCCCGTAAAGCATTTGAAAAATGGAGCAAAATTTCGGCAAAAGAACGTGGTAAATATATTTACCGTATTGCAAGATTAATGCAAGAGAGAGCACGTGAATTTGCTGTGATTGAAACAATGAACGGTGGTAAGTGTATTCGTGAAAGCCGTGATATTGATGTGCCTTTAGCTGCTAACCACTTTTTTTATAATGCAGGTTGGGCTGATAAATTAGAATATGCTTTTCCAAATAGAAACCCACAACCATTGGGTGTTGCCGGACAGATCATTCCCTGGAATTTCCCTTTGCTTATGGCTGCATGGAAAATAGCTCCTGCCTTGGCTGCCGGTAATACTGTGGTATTAAAACCTGCGGAAACAACATCTCTTACCGCATTAAAATTGGCTGAATTGTTTCGTGATAGTGGTTTGCCTGATGGTGTTGTAAATATTATTACCGGTGCAGGTAAAACCGGTGCAGCCATGGTTAATCATCCCGATATCAATAAAATTGCATTTACAGGCTCTACTGATGTTGGTAAAATGATCCAGAAATCAATTGCAGGAACTGATAAAAAACTAACACTTGAATTAGGAGGTAAAGCCGCTAATATTATTTTTGAAGATGCCCCGATCGATCAAGCCGTAGAAGGAGTCATTAATGGGATTTTCTTTAATCAGGGTCATGTTTGTTGTGCAGGTTCCCGTTTGTTTATTCAGGAAAGTGTTGCCGATATTGTTATCCGTAAACTAAAAGACAGAATGGAATCCTTAATTGTAGGTGATCCAATGGATAAAAATACGGATATCGGAGCCATCAATTCAAAGGAACAATTACTAAAAATTCAAGAGTACATTAAAATAGGTAAAAATGAAGGAGCTGATTTTTACCAGTCTTCATGCGCTATTCCAAGCAAAGGGTATTACTGTCGCCCTACTTTATTTTTAAATGCTTCGCAATCACACAGAATTGTACAGGAAGAAATTTTCGGACCTGTTTTAACGATCCAAACATTCCGTACCATTGAAGAAGTAATTGAAAAAGCAAATAATATTGCTTATGGACTTTCAGCAGGTATCTGGACTGATAAAGGTTCTAAAATATTTAACATTTCAAGTAAAATGCGTGCCGGTGTGGTATGGGCAAATACTTACAACAAATTCGATCCTGCATCACCTTTTGGTGGATATAAGGAAAGTGGTTTTGGACGTGAAGGCGGATTACATGGCTTAATGCCGTATTTGAAATTTTAATTTAAATATACATAAACACTAATAATGTTTAAAACCCTTTGAGGGGTAAATATATAATCTAAACAAAAAATGGCAACACGATTGGAAATTCAAAAAACATATAAAATATATATCGGAGGTCAATTCCCGAGAACAGAATCAGGAAGATTTTATCCTTTAAAGAATAAAAAGGGAGATATCATGGCGAATATTTGTCAATCATCCCGTAAAGATTTTCGTAATGCTGTAGTGGCTGCGCGTGGTGCGTTTGGCGGATGGAGCGGACGTGCCGGATTTAACCGCAGTCAGATCTTATATCGTATTGCTGAAATGCTGGAAGGCCGTAAAGAACAATTTATTTCGGAACTTATACTGCAGGGGTTAACTGAGAAAGCAGCTAATGATGAGGTGTCACTTTCTGTTGATCGTTTAGTATATTATGCCGGATGGTGTGATAAATATCAGGCTGTATTCAGTTCTGTGAATCCCGTAGCATCATCACATTTTAATTTTTCTGTTCCTGAACCAACCGGGGTTGTTGCCATTATTGCCCCTGAAGAAAGTTCTTTGCTTGGATTGGTAACTGCTATTGCTCCGGTTATTGCCGGAGGAAATTCATGTATTGTTCTTGCATCAGAAAGCAAACCTTTATGTGCCGTAACTTTTGCGGAAGTGTTGAATTCTTCTGACTTACCGGGTGGTGTAGTGAACATTCTTACCGGTAGTAGCGAAGAGTTACATTCTCATTTTTCTTCACACATGGATGTGAATGCATTGACCTACTATCGTACAAATAAAAATGAAATAAAAACGATCAAAGAAAATGCTTCATTGAATGTGAAGCGGATTTTTATTTATGATAAAGTTGTTCTTGCTTCTGATAAAGCGCAAAGCCCATATTTAATTTTTGATAACCAGGAGATTAAAACAACCTGGCACCCTATTGAAAATATTGGTTCTGCGAAAGCGGGATACTAAATTTAATTATTTGATGGTTGCTTTTTTGCAAGCATCAAATTTGATTTATTTGTTTGGGTTTGATAACCAATTCTGAAAAGAAGAGGTTTTGTTTTGGTGGTATCCGCATAATTTTTTTTCAAATCTTCCTGGTAAAAATTTTTGAACAGACGAATAGGTTCTTTGTACGCACCATAAAACGTAAGCTCCGACCACGTTTGTCCAGCAATAGCGGGATCCTCCTCGACAAAATATTTTAAAGGAATACCTGAATCATCCTGGAGAACAATGCTACTGTGATCTAAAATAGATTTCCGTATCATTGAAAAATCATTTTGATGCATCAGATAAGAAGCCGATTTAATAAAAGTGATCACTTCCCCAAAGTTGTTCATGAAACTTTCAAAATGCGGTTTTTTTATCAGGGAATTATCTGATAGATCAATTGAAAAATAATAAAGTGTCTTTTGTACATTTTCTTTTTCACCATCATTCTTCAGATTAGCAGATTCTGCGGCTTGTTCATTATCTTTTTCGAATGTAATTCTGATCCCATTCATTGGGCTGAACTGATGATTGGCAATTTTTTCAAATCTGCTATTAACAATTTTTCCGCTATCGTTTATTTGCACAGGCTCCATGGTGATAATTTTATTTCCGGTACGGGTTAAAAAGATCATCAATATTGGTAATGTTCCTTTTAGTTCCCGGATCCTAAAATCCACTTTCATATCTTTGGTTTTGAAGAATGAAGCTGTAAGGATATCATCCTGAGCGGTGCGAAGAGCAAGAAAATAATTTTCCCAGAAGTCGACTGGTATTTTTCTAATATCCGGAACCTTGCCTACCGGCTCCAGGCCAATCATAACATATTGATCAGCATTAGGGAACAGTGTAGTTGCGTATAAAAAGTCTGCACCGCTGAAAGGATAAAAAATGGTGTGTGATTGCGACTCATTATTTGAATTGTTTTGTTGAGAAACAGGGAAGGAATTATTAAATACCAATTCCTGCTCTGACCATGATTTAATTTTTTTCAACTGACCTTTTTCTAAACGTGCCCAGGTATTGTTATACCATGCCGCATATTGTTTCCAATCCGGATTTTTTTCGAATTTTGAAAAATCGCTTCCTTCTTCACATTTCATTCCTGCAATAAAACGCGCATTGTCATTATAGATTCTGACAAATTCTTTTTTGGGGAGTGCGTTTTTTTTAGGAGCAGCTTTTTTTAATGAAAGAGCTTTTGATGTGTCTTTTTTTATTTCCTTTTCTGATTCCTGTTTTTGATGTTGTTGATCACAACCGATCAATAAGGTAAATAGAAGAATCATTCGGATAATCCGGCTTAATGTTTTTAAACAATCAACTAATGGATGAATGATCATTTAAAGGATGGATTGTGATTATTTATTATTTGCAATAGATAGTAATACCTTATTTTTTTGTTTTTCAAAAGAGAACTAAAATATACCTTCTAAGGCAACTTACTTTTCATAAAAATGCATTTCTTTAATGTATTGCCAAACAGCTTCCGGCATAAAATAACGCATATCTTTTTTTTCTTTGATCGCTTGTCTGATAGCGGTAGATGATATCTCCATTAAGGGAGCATTTATTAATTTTATCTGAGGATGATCTTTTAGTTTCCCTCCATCACTTTCCGGCCTTGGATAAATATACAATTGATGGTGCTTTAATATCTCTTCGTAATTTTTCCATTTATGAAAATTTTCCAGGTTATCAGCTCCCATTATCAGCACAAATTCGTGTTGAGGATATTTTTCTTTCAGGTAGGTTAAGGTAACAATGGTATAAGATGGCTGGGGAAGGTTAAACTCAATATTGCTTGCTTTTAATTTTATGTTGTCGCCAATGGCAAGATCTACCATTTGCAAACGTTGCTTTTCATCAAGAAGTGTGCTTTTCTTTTTTAGAGGATTATGAGGAGAGACAACAAACCAAATACGCTCCAAATCAGTATATTCAAGCATGTAATTAGCAAGCACCAAATGCCCGGTGTGGACAGGGTTGAACGAACCGAAAAACAAACCTACTTTCATACTTTTTAGTATTTAGATATTAGATATTAGATATTAGATTTGGGGTGTGAGATATTTTATTCTTCAAGCTGTGAACCACTCCCAATTTTCAATATTTATATCTCAAATCAATCTATTTGATCCACATAAAAAGATTTGGATTGTTTTCATATTGTTCCATATCCTTCGCATTTAAAATCACTAAAAAATCAATTAAAGGAAGCAGCCCAAAACATCCGCCAAACGTGGCAACATATACGATCGGGATCCATGGTTTAGTGCCTAGCATAACGCGGTGAGCCCCTACAAATCCAAAAGGGAAAGGGAAGGCAAAAAAAGCACAAACCCGTTTCTTCTGTTTCAGATCATCTGTGTGCAATGAAGATGAAAGTGCAACTTCTTTTTGGTTTAATTGAAGTACTAAAGTATCTGTTGAGATTGAATTTAGAATAGAATCTCCACGTTGAATTTCCAATTCGCCTATTGAAACACTATCCTCTTCGAAAGATAGGCATGATGAACTTGCTGAAGCTGTATAAAAAGCAACAAACATGAGCACTAAAAGGGATATGGAAACAATGGTTTTGTTCATAGGTGAAAAAACAAAAGAGGATGAGTTACCCCAGCCTCTTTTATTTTGATCTTGAATTATCATTAATAACTTATTTCGCTTCTTTTAACAATTTGGCCATTTCGTTTTTATATAATTTCGTTACTTCAGCCCAGTTAATTACATTCCAAAAAGCTGCAATGTAATCAGGACGTCTGTTCTGATAATTTAAATAATACGCATGTTCCCAAACATCAATTCCTAAAACCGGTGTTCCTTTTACTTCAGCAACATCCATCAAAGGGTTATCCTGATTTGGAGTTGAACTGATAACCAATTTACCGTCTTTTACAATTAACCATGCCCAGCCTGAACCGAAACGAGTGGTGCCGGCAGTAGCAAATAGTTTTTTAAATTCATCGAAAGAACCAAAAGCTTTATCAATAGCAGAAGCTAGATCACCGGAAGGCTGACCACCTGCATTTGGTGCCATAAGTGTCCAGAATAATGAATGATTATAGTGTCCGCCACCATTATTACGAACAGCAACAGGGTATTTAGAAATGTTTTTACAGATCTCTTCAATACTTAATTTTTCGGCATCGGTGCCTGCAATTGCATTGTTTAAATTTGTAACATACGCCTGATGATGCTTAGTGTGGTGTATTTCCATTGTACGGGCATCGATATGTGGTTCTAATGCATTGTATGCATACGGTAATTTAGGTAATTCAAAAGCCATGTTTTGCTGAGTTTTAAGGTTAAACTTTTTGTTTTAATTGCCGTCAAAGGTACAACATTTTGGATTGTTGACTGTAAAAACGGCTTGATAAAGATCACCCGATTCAAATAAAAATAAATCACAACACTCAAGCGGGTTTGCATTGTTCAGAAGTCCAGATTGAAAAATTCGGCACATTTCAATTAAATCAATGGTTTAGGAGGCATTTGGGGAATAGTGTAGCCTCCTTTTTGTTGTGTAAACCTCTGTTTTTTATGCACTTAACGCCACCTGAAAAAATAAAATTCATCAAAAATTCGAAATCAGTGATGGAAGTAATTGATTTTATATTACCTTTGCACTCAGATACTAACATAAATTTAAACAAAACAAACAAAAATGAAAAAATTATTTACTTTATTATTTGTTGCGGTTGCAATGAGTATTGTTGCTTGCGGACCAAGCGCTGAAGAAAAAACTAAAATGGAAGCTGAAGCAAAAGCAAAAATGGATTCTTTATTTAACGCTGCAAGTCAATCTATGACTACTGCTTTAGATTCAGCTGCTCCAGTTGCTCCTGCAGAACCAGTTGCTCCAGCAGCTCCAGCTGAAGAAGCACACCACTAATTCTATTTTGCAATACAAAAAAAAGCATTCTTCAAAAGAATGCTTTTTTTTTGTGCTTTTTTTCTATTTCATCAATTCAATTGCCTTTTTAAGAACATTATCCTTACTTTGAATTACAGGATAATAACCTTCGCTACTCCAGATATTTCGGGCGATCAGGGCTTTTAATTGTGTTTTTATTATTTCCTCGGAAGCCTGAACTTGTTTAACATTTGCCGCAATTTTGTTCTTTTTTGCATAGGCCACAAACTCAGCAAATACAACAGGTGTTATAACAAATGAAGTGTTGAAATTTTGAAAGGTTTTATATTCATTCAGCTTTTTTCGTTCCTTATCGGCATAACCAAAAGAAAAATCATTTACAAGGCCACTGTACATCACTTCTGTTAAAAACCTTGAACGGCCAACCGTATCGAGTGCAACAAACACATCCGGAGTAACACCACCACAGCCATAAACAACTTTACCTCCCGGAGTTATAAATTTTAATGAATCAGCGATCTTCATGCTGTCCGCATTTTCAAGCTCTCCGTTTTGGTAACGATTGTATTCTTCATTATAATAAGCTTCTGTTCCTTCGGTATATGGTTTTTGAATGCAACGGCCGGTTGGTGTATAATAACGGGCAATGGTTAACCGGATTGCTGATCCATCACTGAATTCACTTTGTTCCTGAACAAGGCCTTTTCCAAAGGATCGCCTGCCAACAATTGTTCCCCTGTCGTTATCCTGAACAGCGCCTGCTAAGATCTCACTGGCCGATGCAGAGCCATCATCAATTAATATGGTTAATTTCCCATTTTCAAAATTCCCTTTGTCGGTTGCTTGGTAACCTTTCTTTGGACGAGCTTTGCCTTGGGTATAAACGATCTCCTTGCCTTCACTTAAAAATTCATCAGCAATGTCCACTGCTGTATTTAAATAGCCACCACCGTTTCCACGCAAATCAACGATCAGTTGCTGCATCCCGTGTTTTTTTAATTTATCAAATGCTTTAAGGAATTCATCATACGTTGTTGCTGCAAAACGGCTGATCTTAATATATCCGGTTTTAGGAGTAACCATATAGGCAACATCAATGCTGAAAATGGGAATGGTGCCACGTGTAATAGTAAAATCAAGCAATTGTGATGTTCCTCCACGCTTAATTGCCACTTTTACTTTTGTTTTTCCTTTTCCTTTAAGTTTATCCAGAACATCTTTATTGGTGATCTTTATCCCTGCAACTTTTTTACCTTCTACTTTAACTATTTTGTCTCCGGCATGTATGCCCACTTTTTCAGCCGGACCTCCCGGAATAGCAGCAATCACACATATAGTATCCTCCACAATGTTAAATTCAATACCTATTCCTTCAAAATTTCCTTTGAGGGGTTCGTTATTGGCTTGTAATTCATCGGCAGAAATGTAGCTGGAATGCGGATCAAGATTTTGAAGCATCGATACGATCGTTTTTTCAACTAATTGTTCATTATCCACGGTATCAACATATTCCTGTTGAATGTAGTGTAATATTTCTTCTATTTTGTTATACTTGTTGTTAGGATCAACCGAAATAGTTCCAAGATTATTATTAAGGTGAAAAGTAGTTCCAATATAAATTCCAAGAATTAAAACAAGAGCAAATATTATAGGAAGGTAAACATAAAATTTAGGGCGATTCATTATTTTTAGTTAGGCAATTATACAATTAATCAATAGGCAATTTACTTATACAAATATACTTATTTGAATACAATTTTACAATTACCTATTGGTGAAGCAGTGTTTAATTAAGCCATTTTTTGTTAAAATTATGTATTAAACAATTTCAACATTACCTGGTGTTTAATGGCCTGCTACAAATTTGTAAACCGAAAAAACGCCTATTCTTTTTTTATGTATCTCACCACTTCTACTCCGAATTTTCTGAGGAAATCAACACCTTCGTCACTTTGTAAGCCTTTAAAATCGGCATAGGAATTCAGGTAATAAACTTTTTTTATTCCTATAGTAAATATAACTCTGGCACAGGAGATACAGGGCGAAAGTGTTACATACAACGTAGAACCTTCAATAGAGATATTACTTTTTGCGGCATATAAAATGGCATTTTGTTCTGCATGCAAAGCTAAAGAGCAGCTGCCTTTACTATCCCTTGGGCATCCCACATCCGGCCATACTTCATCGCAATTATGTGTGCCTGCCGGAGGGCCATTATAACCTAATGAAATGATACGTGTATCTTTTGTAAGAACTGCACCCACTTTTGCCTTTACACAATGCGAGCGCATGGCAAGGTTTTCGGCCAATTCCATATAAATTTCATCAAAACTTGGTTTAGCCATTTATTCAATAATTTTTAAGTGATAAAATGCAAATTTACGAAGAATCCTTGATAGTAATGAGATATGAGACCCAACCCATTAACAAGTCATGAAGAAACTCATTCCGAACTTGTTTCGGAATCTCTTAGATGCTGAAACCACCGATAGCCATCGGGTTAGGAAAGTTCAGAATTACAGTGCTTTTAACTTAAACTCATTTAATTAAACTTAATCCATCTATTGCAGATTGGCTGTAAGGCGATAACAACAAGGCATTTTTAAATAAAATTTTTGCTTCTTTATTTTTTCCAAGTTGAAAGTTTGCCCAGGCATACATTAATAATGCATCGTATCCAAAGGGGTAAAGGTTTACCACTTTTTCAAAATAATTATAAGCGATTTGAAAATCTTTTTTATCGTAAAAAATTAATCCCATCTTGTAGTTTGCGGTTGAATTCTGTGGGTCTATTTCCAGAATTTTCTTGTATTGCACTATTACCTGATCCATATTGCCTAAAGCAGTTGTCGGATATATATATCCCAATTTTGCTTCAATGGAATTAGGTTTTAATGCTATTGCTTTTTTATAATAATTTTGAGATTCTATGTAAAGTCCTGCTTCATAATTTAACCAACCTGCTCTCAGATTTGCCCCGTATGATTTTTGGTCATAGCCTTTATTTATTGCTTCAACAGCTTTCATGTATTCACCGTTATACTCAAGAGTGTAACTGTTGTTAAAAGCCTCCTGCAGAGATCCCTCTTGTGAATAAAGAGTGTTTAAGGAAATAAACGTTAGCAATGTTACAAACAATATTTTTTTTAGATTTTCCATTTTATTCCTCCTATTATTGTTTGGGTTTTATAATTGATCGTTAATGACTCAACCTTATTTAAATAATTTGTTCGATAGTAGATGTTTTCACGGTTAAAATAATCGTAACGCATGGAGAATTCAAAATGTTTAAATAAAGGGGATGTAATGGAAATCCCACATTTGTATAGAATTTTATCTCCGGTATTAAAAACGACAAACGCATTGTTTTCGCAATAATTTTGAAGGTTTCCGTATGTTATACCAATTTCTGTCCAAAGTTTTGGCATTACTTTAAATCCTACTTTTTGTATGGAGATGATACGATTCGTATAGTTTTCATTCAAATAAACAAGAGAGGATGTTCCATAAATGTTTGTATTTTTAAAGGGATAATAGGTAAGGGCTAATCCGGCCTGTATTTGGCTAAGTCCGTTTAATTGAGCAAATCCTGCGGATAAATTATAGGTATATATTCCAATGTTTTTAATTAGGGAAAGAGAGGTTGCATAATTTATAAATGTGGTGTCTTTTTTAGTAAAAACATATTTATTGGTGAACAGATTTTTGGTGGCATTTAATTTGCCAAAATTCACGTTTATAAAATGGACAGCCGGAGAAATGGCGAAGTGTTTAAATTGTTGAATGCAGCTTAAATAATAATCATGCTGGGTAAGATTGTAATTATCAAGGGTGTCTTTCAGGTAAATGCCTATCCTTCTTGTCAGATCTATTTTGATATTGCTATAACCATGATAAACAGATAGTTTATTACCCAATTGATGGTTTAGGCCGAAATGCAGGTATTGCATACTCTTGGTTATGGTTGCTTCACCATAAATATTTGCCGGCCCATTAATGTCGGTGTTTGCATAAATATTATATAGATTGCCGGATGAAACTCCCCCTTCACAATAAACGCTTTCAATGATTTTATTTTTAGGCGGATTTATAAGGTATTTTAACCTTACGGGGAACAATGATACTAATGCCCGTGCTTCGCTTTCTCTGCCGGAAAAAATATAGCTGTAATATAGATATTCGAGTGCAAGTTTGTCACCCGAATTAAATTGTACCGCTTTTTCAAAATGCCTGACTGCTTTTTTGTATTTTTTTTGTTGGTAATAGGCAATTCCTACTCTTGTGCGTAAAAAAAAATAATCGTATCCCTTTGCAATTGCTTTTTCTCCATATTTTGTCAGATCACTCCAGTTTTCATCAAAATAGAGTTCAGTGCTATTTTGTTCAACCATTGCTGTATTGGACATGTTCTGAGCATGACCATTTGCAAAAAAGAAAAGTAAAAAAATGAATACAAATATTTTATACATTCAGTTAAAGAGGGGAGAACGATTCTACATCGTCTCCCGGAATTTTGTAATTGATATTTTTTTTGATTTATTTGATCAGGCTTAATCCTTCTAAAGCGGATTTGTTATTAGGACTATATAATAATGATTTATTGAATAAGGTTATTGCTTGATTTTTGTTGCCAAGAAAGTAATTTGTCCATGCACTCATCAGCATATTATTATAACCAAATGGATAAAGATTTAAGGATGTATCAAAGTATTTCTTTGCATTTACATAATCTTTACGATAATAATAAATAAGACCTAAATTATAATTTGCAGTTGCATTTTTTGAGTCTAATTTTAAAATAGAAAGATAGGTTTTTTCTATTTCCTTCCAGTTTTCTAATTTAGTTAAAGGATTAATGATGGCCCACAAAGGCTCTGTAGCAGCTGGCATCAACGCTATTGCTTTTTGATAAAAGGTAACGGATTCTTTATTTTTACCGGCAAGATAATTTAACCAGCCCATGCGAATATTAATTTCATACGATGTGGGGCTATAAACTGCGTTAAGTGTAGATATTGCAACATCGTATTTTTGAATTGCTTCATAGTCGTAAGACTGGCTAAAAGCATTCATTAACGTTTTGTCCTGAGCATGTAAATTTAATGATGTTAAAATTACAACAATGCTGATCGATCTTTTTAAAAGTTTCATTTTAGTTTGGTTGTTAGTTGATGGTTTATTAGTTGCTAGTTGTTAGGTGAATGTCCATTATCCATTGAGTATATAGGATTCGGTTTTGTTTTTACGATGAATAGTGAAACGGTGAATTTTATTATCCTTTAATTCGAACTCAAAATTAACTTTTTTAAATGTATAGTTTATAAGTTTAGTTTCAACTTCAGCATTTATAATTAATTTTTGAGGAGCATAAATATTATCCGCATAGGTAAATGTGGAAGTGAAATTTGCTTTGGTGAACAGATAAAAAGGAGCTACAAAATCCTGAAAGAACTGTATCCATTTACTATTGAAATGAATTAAAGGAACATTGTCTTTTATTTTAATATTCTCATAATATCCAAGTAACTGCCTGTATGCAGCAAGGTAAAAATTAAACAACAATGACTTTCGGTCGCCTTCAAAATCAGTAAAATATAACATTACACCATCATTGATAAAGTAGGCGTATGATTTAGTTTCCTCGCAGTAAATATAAGTCCTGTTCCAGGCATCTGTAAAAACTTCCCAAGTGATAGAGGAAGTGCCGTTTTCCTTTTGAAAGGAGATTTTTTGTCCTGGTAAAAAAGAAAAACTTAATATCAATAATTCATTTACCTGTACATTACTAATGAAAGAGCCCTCTTTGGGGATCTCCGAAATTTTTAGCGTTTTCTCTTTCCCTTCCCGCTCAATAAAATAAGAAATAGGATAGGGCAATGTTTTAGCGCCAATAGTAGGGATTGTTTGCAATTGAAAATGAATATGTGGTTCAGGTGAACGTCCTGAATTTCCGCATGTTGCAATAAATGAACCTTTGTAAATATATTGTCCGATAAAAACATTAAATGAATCTTTTTTAATGTGACTTATTTGTGAAAACAGTCCATTAAGATGATTCAGAATAACAGTATTTCCCCAATTGTGTTCTGTATTAACTTCCCCAACATCATTTTCTTCAACAGTATTAATGATGTCATACACGTAACCATCATAAGGAGAAAAGATCTCTTTATTATAGCAGTAAAAATTTTCTGTGGAAAAACCTTCTCTGTAGTTGGATGGTTCATGATAGGTCTTGGATTTTGAATCAACAATTACAAAATCCAACGCTTTACTCCAATCGCCTAAATGCGTTATTTTTCCATCATAGCCCTGGCTTACATTCCATTCTCCGGAAAATGGAAGTATGATCTTGAGAAGATGCTCATTTTTGAACCGTTGAATGGAGTTCAGGTATTTGTAAATAGTTTTTTCTGCTGAAAAATACTGAATAGTAACAACATGTAAATACTTTTGAAACCATCGTTGATTCAAAGTAAACAGAAAAGCAGTACAGATAACACTGAATGAAAATGTAAAGGCTTTAAGTTGAAAAACTGCCAGCATTTTACCAAAGGATAGCAGTACCAACATCAATATAGGAGTAAGAATAAGAACGGTTATATAACTATAGGTGTTTGGAATCAGAAAAAAGCAACCAATTGCAATTGCAAGGAACATGAAGTTGGACCCGAGTAAATTATAATTCAGGTCATTTACATCCGCACCAAATATTGAATAGAAAAAAAAGGCGGAAGAAAAACCGATAAGGCTTAGTGAAAATGCAATGCGTGAAAAATAAAGTAATCCGGCTGCAATTAACATCCCTCCTAAAACACTGCTTTGAAAAAATGTACCTGCAAGCGTTTTAAAGTAAATAAGTACAAAAGGGAAAATATTAATATTGTCGAAAGAATGGACCAATTGATAAAAAGAAGATGATTGATTTCGTATCAGGTCATTTGCAATATAGATGTGATCTTCATCCAAATGGATATTTGTAAGGTTAGATGCAGCTAAAGAAATGATCCAATACGTAATAATGAAAGGAAAAGATAAAAATGGCAAATTGTATAGGGAAAACAACCCCTTAAGCCATACAGTAATCAGAAGTAGAATCAAAACCGCTGTAATAAATAATGCTATGAAGGAAGCGTTAAAAGAAAACTCATACCTCAAAGCGAGGCCAAGAAACAAAGCATTGAAACCAAAAAGGCCGTTCAGTATTTCATCTCTGTTAAATCCTATAAAATAGGCCGATAAATTTATTAGAACGATTGCTGCCAACCCCGACAATCCTAAATATGGTGAAAAGAATGTCACTAATAAAATAAGAGCCGCAAGAACATTATTTAAAGAAAAAAACATCAAGCTATAGCTATTCAGAATAGATTGAAACCAATAATTTGTCTTTAATTTTTCGAGTGTTGTTGCCAAAATGTTTTCTAAGAATTTTATTTGTTACTTTTTAACAGGTCATAAATTTAGAGTTTTATTTGAATTTGTATTAGATACCTATCTTTATCTTTATCAACATAATGCTATTTTTTTTTCTTCTAAATAATCGCGTGTGTATTTTAATTACTATATTTAATAACGAATTATGGATAGCTTTTAATTGGTAAAAAAATGTCAACTTAACCATAAACCAGGAGGCTGCGAATAACGGCAAAAAAAATCAAATTATGGAATCCTGCGATAATTGCAGGAAGCGGTTTTATTAAAAACAAATAAGTCAGAAACAATGGGATCCACCGTCAATTTAAAAGAAAAAATAAAAGAAGCCAATTTATTGAAATTGAAAGAACAGTCCGAATTTAAAGATTTTGTGACCTGGTTTGAAATCCCGGCCTATAATCATTACAGATCGGTGGCTTTTTTTAATTATATCTATGGGATCGAAATTACTACGGTTGAACTTAATGGATTTGCAATGGGCTTTTTTCCTGCCGAGAATGGTATAGGAGGCGCAATAGTAACCGGACAAGGTTGTGTGCCCAGCGAAATTGGTCCATTAATATATTTAAATGGCGGACATGACCTAAATAACGTATTATCCAAGGTAAATGAGGCTGGCGGCAGGGTAGTAATGGAAAAGAGCTATCTAAGCGATACAGCTGGCTATTTTGCCTTGTTTATTGATTCAGAAGGAAACAGGCTGGCACTGCATTCCAAACATTAAATAGATGTGAGATATGAGATGTGAGAATTGAGATAAAAAATTCACACATCTCGTTTTACATCTAACATCTCATATCTCATATCTCACATCTCAATACTAATATCGATGAATTCAAAACATTACAATATAAATCAGTTAAGAATTGATTTGTGGAATGAGCTTAAAGAAAAAAGTAATCTGATAACCCGTATTCAATCAAATGAAACTTTATTAGATGAGCGTTTAAGTGAATTGAATGAAATTCTCCAAAACTTATTAAGTATAGAACAGTATTTTTCTTTCCCAGGGTCAACCCTTGTCCGGAGAATAATTAAATCTGTTAAAAAGGGCGAATTAAAGGCCGTTAGCAATCAGGTTGCTGAAATAGTGCAACTATTGGTAAGCGATAACTACAGAACTCACCCGGAGATGTTGGGCGAAAATTTTAATGCCGGAATTCCCCTCGACAGTAAAAAAGATAAACTCTCCAGCAGCTCTAAAAAAAATTATTTTGAAGTACTCTATGTAGAAGACATGTCTGCTAATGAAGAGATGGTACTTAAAAATAAAATAAAGGAACTTATTAATCCAAATAGTTCTTTAACGTATGATCTGGTTGTGCAGCGCTCTTTTCAAGATGCCTTAATTTGTCTTTTTTTTAATTACAACATACAGGCAGCATGTATCCGATATGCGCCTTTGCATTCATCCACCAACATTACTAAACACATAAAGCCTTTTATTCAAAATGTTTTAAAAATTGATCTGTCTGATGTAACGGATGCAGAAATAGGCCCTCTTTTAGGGAAGTATATCCATCAGTTCCGGCCGGAATTAGATATTTATTATATTACCGATACTTCATTAACACATCTAAAAGATTCCACACTAAAGGCTTTCAGAAGAATATTTTATAGGATGGAAGATGTTCAGGAACTTCATTTAACAATTATCAGTGGAATAAATGAACGCTTCGAAACGCCTTTCTATACAGCCCTAACAGAATACTCCAAAAAACCAACAAGCGTATTTCATGCCATGCCCATCTCCAGAGGGAACTCTGTATTTAAATCACGATGGATAGCTGATTTTGGTGAGTTTTATGGAAGAAATGTTTTTTTAGCAGAAACATCAGCAACCAATGGAGGTCTTGATTCGCTTTTACAACCCAAAGGTCCATTAAAAAAAGCTCAGGAAAAAGCCGCAAAAGCTTATGGAGCAGAGCATACGTTTTTTGTTACTAATGGAACATCTACAGCAAATAAAATTGTTCAACAAGCATTAATAAAACCGGGTGATGTTGTACTTGTGGATAGAGATTGTCATAAATCCCATCACTACGGACTTGTGTTGGCCGGTGCATTTCCTGCGTATTTAGATTCTTATCCTATTGAGGAATACTCCATGTATGGCGCGGTGCCATTGAGAGTCATTAAAGAAAAACTGATCGCGTTAAAAACAGCAGGAAGATTAGATAAAGTAAAAATGTTATTACTTACCAATTGTACATTCGATGGGTTGGTATATAATGTTGAAAAGGTAATGGAAACAGTGCTTGCCATTAAACCCGATATGGTTTTTTTATGGGATGAGGCCTGGTTTGCATTTGCAAGTTTTACATATACATACAAGCAACGTACGGGGATGTATGTGGCACAAAAATTATTTCATAAATACCGGAGTGAAGAGTATAAAGCAAAATACAAAGAACATATTGCAGGATTAAAACCCAATGAAATGCCTTCTATGCCCGATCCCGACAAGGTGAAGATAAGGGTGTATGCAACGCAGAGTACTCATAAAACACTTTCTTGTTTCCGTCAGGGATCGATGATACAGATCTGGGATGAAGAGTATAGCCGCAGGGTTGCAGATAATTTTCAGGAATCCTATATGACACATACCACCACTTCACCCAACTACCAGATCTTAGCATCAATGGATGCAGGGCGCAGACAGGTTGAGTTAGAGGGATATGAATTGGTTGAAAAAAGTATTGAAATGGCAATGATCGTGCGTTCCACCGTACAAAATCATCCCAAATTAAGTAAGTACTTTCATATACTAACAGTGAAAGACACTATACCGGAAGAGTACCGTGAATGCGGGCCAAATGAATATTATACGGTTGAAGACGGATGGGCCCGAATGGAAGAAGCATGGGAGAAAGACGAGTTTGTACTGGATCCTACAAAAATCACCCTTTCAGTTGGAAAGGCCGGAATAACAG
The DNA here is from genome assembly GCA_030654175.1 of Bacteroidia bacterium. Taxonomy (GTDB): domain Bacteria; phylum Bacteroidota; class Bacteroidia; order 2-12-FULL-35-15; family 2-12-FULL-35-15; genus 2-12-FULL-35-15. The sequence continues at coordinate 338,284 of JAURXZ010000035.1, read as the reverse complement.
GGGATGCGTTTAAAAATGCATACTTAATGGACCGTTTCAATATTCAGGTTAATAAAACGTCACGCAACACAGTATTGTTAATGACCAATATTGGTACAACAAGAGGTAGCGTTACATTTTTGATAAATGCATTATTGCAAATTGCTGATGAACTGGATGAAAGTAACCGTTCATTAAATAAAAGGGAATCTGAAATTTCACAAAAGCAGATTTTATCATTGATAAATGATGTGCCTCCATTACCCGATTTTAGCTATTTCCATCGTTCATTTCAGGCTTCGCCAGGTGTGCCGGGTGGTAATATAAGGGAAGCATTTTTTTTAGCGTACGAAGAGGAATTGTGTGATTATGTTCCTTTGAGTCAATGTTTAAATGAGTTGGCGAAAAAAAGAGAATTAGTTTCTACTTCCTTTGTAATACCTTATCCTCCAGGCTTTCCGATATTAGTTCCGGGGCAGGTGGTTAGTGAGGAAATTATCAGATTCATGATTGCTTTGGATGTAAAGGAAATTCATGGTTATCGTGTTGAACTTGGATTGAAAGTATTTACTGAAGAGGCGTTGAATCGTAAGAACACAATTTCGGCAATGGGCGCGATGATGCAGTTAAATGAGAGTAAAGCTAAAACGAAGAAATAATAATATAGATGTTAGATATAGGATTTTAGATATTAGAGCCACACATTTAAAATCCATCTAAAATCCAACATCTAACGTCCAACATCTAATGTCCAACATCTAACATCCAACATCTAATACCCAACATCTAAATACAAAATGATGAAAGAGCAAAAAACATTAAAAGGACTATCTGAAATAAAACAATTTTTCAAATCAAATGAAACGCCTATTTATTTTATAAGTGCAACCAGTTTTAATTTATTAGGCATTGACGAATGGATAAATAATTTTAAATACATCAGTCATATTGATTCTTTTGACGGAGCACATCCTAATTTATTCTCTCCAAAAGTAGATATGCCTCACGATGAATTCCAAAGCATTGAGGACATAAACAATTACTTACTTCAACATACGGAAGTTATAGATTATATAAAATCAAGAAGTGTGAACGGTAAAGCAGGGAAGGCTCTGTTTTTGATGTTCAATGAAAAAACGGAAGAAGCTGCAAAAGCATTAGGACTTGATGTTTGTTTTCCTTCCGCTAAGCTGAGAACTTTTCTTGATAATAAAGTTAATACAAACAGGATAGCAGAAAAGGCCGGTGTAGCTTGTGTTCCCTATGTGTTGTCTTCGGTGGATAGTTATTCTCAATTACGTAAAGTTTCCGAAAAGTTGGGCGAAAATTTAGTGGTTCAAACTCCATTTGGAGATTCAGGACATACTACATTTTTTATTTCCAATGAAGAGGAATTTGATCTTTACAAAGAAGAAATAATAAAAGAGAAAGAAGTTAAAATAATGAAGCGCATCAATTGTTATGGAACAGCAATTGAAGGATGTGTTACAAAACACGGAACTCTGGTTGCCCCCTTAATGACTGAATTGGTTGGCTTTAAAGAATTAACCCCATACAAAGGCGGCTGGTGCGGAAATGAAGTTTATGCAAATGCATTTACTCCTGACATAAGAGAAAAAGCAACAAAATACACTCAGCTTTTTGGTGATCAGCTTCGTAAGGAAGGGTATAAGGGGTATTTTGAACTTGATTTTTTAATTGATCAGGATAATGGCGAAATCTATCTTGGTGAGCTGAATCCAAGGATTTCAGGGGCAAGCTCAATTACTAATCATGCATTGTTTGCGATGAAAGATGTGCCTCTTTTTCTGTTTCACTTATTAGAATGGATGGATATTCCTTACGAAATAGATGTAAAGGAATTAACTTACCGCTGGGCCCAGCCCGAAAACAATGATAGTTGGAGCCAACTGATAATTAAACATACTAAAAAGACATTAGCCATTGTTACCGAAGCTCCACCATCCGGGATTTGGGAAATGAAAAAAAACGGAAAAATAAAATTCAAAAAAATGGATGCCCACAGGCAATCCGTGGTAGATGATAATGAAGCATTTTTTTTCCAGATCACACAAAAAGACGGCTACCTATACGAGGGCGCAGATCTGGGTATACTTGTAATGAGAGGCCGTTTGATGTCCGATGATTTTAAATTGTCCGACCGAGGCAAAAGATGGATCAGAGCTTTACGTGCTCAATACAAATCAGATATTATTGATGCAGGATTATTAACGGAAGAAGATTTGATGGAGGCCGGGGATTTTAAGATGTTGTAGGTATCTGATTATTTGATCTGTAGAAAATTTTACAAATTATTAAAAAAAGAAAAACCCAACAAATTATGAATAAAACCAATATTCATAATTTGTTGGGTTTTGTAATTTGTGAATTAAACCTAGAACATATGCAATCCGCCATTGATCGCAATATTGGCTCCTGTAATATAACGTCCTTCTTCTGATGTTAAATAAGCCACAGCACCTGCTATCTCTTCCGGTGAACCTAAGCGCCCTTGAGGCACCTGAGCGATGATCTTATCGCGTATTTCTTCTTTTATAGCCATTACCATAGCAGTACCAACATATCCGGGAGAAACCGTATTTACAGTAATTCCTTTTTTAGCAACTTCCAAAGCCAGTGATTTTGAGAAACCATACATAGCTGCTTTTGTTGCAGCATAATTTGTTTGTCCGAATTGTCCTTTTTGCCCGTTAACAGAAGAGATACTTACAATACGCCCCCATCCTTTTGCTATCATACCTTCAATTACAAGGCGGGTGCAAATAAATACGCTATTAAGATTGGTATCAATAACTTCATACCATTGCTCAGGGGTCATTTTGTGAAGTGCCGAATCCCTTGTGATACCTGCATTGTTTATCAAAACATCCACTTGTCCAACTTCGTCATTGATCTGCTTCATCATCTTTTCAGCAGATTTCCAATTTGAAATATCTCCCTGAACAATTTTCAAATCAAAACCCATTTTAAGCTGGTCATCACGCCATTTTTTTGCTTCTTCTCTCCATCTCATTGCCTTGGTAAAATCTTTGTAATTGGCAACTACGGTATATCCGTCTTTATATAACCTTTCGCATATTGCAGTTCCCATACCACCTGTACCGCCTGTAACTAATGCAACTTTGTTGTTTTTTTCTCTCATAAGAAGTATTGGAAATTCTAATAATTAAATTCTAAATTCTAAATCGGTAACAAATATACGAATTGCGAAATATGAATAATAAAAAAATATTCCCCATTAGGTCTTTAATGTTCCTGATAGTGTGTTTTTTAATTGCATATAACAGTGAAATTGTCTAGTAGCAATGGTTTACGCACCTTCCTTTATTGTCCATTTTTATTTGACAATTGAAATTAACGTCCGGTTTTTTCACTTGAAGCATTATTTTTCAAATTGTTATACGCAGAGTTTGCAACCTATCCACAAGGTTGATGTTGGTGCTCCCGGTAAAAAATTTGGATACTTTTTTTAATATTTGATCTCGGAAATTTCGTTAATAGTGCAACCGGAATAAATCCGCTCTGCTGAGAGACAGGCCTCAGCATAAGATTTTGCTTCGATTATTACTTCGAGTGTATCTCCGAAATAGTTTATGACAACTTTCCAGCTTTTCATGATTAAAATTGTAAGCAGAACCCAACGCATAGCGCTATGTTCTAAATGAATAAATAAAATGGTGGGGTTTTTAAGAAAGTGAAGTTGAGGGCGGACCGCGTTCACCGCAGGCGTAATGCCGTTGTGAGAAATAAAAAGCTTGAGGAAGGTAAACTAATTCAATTTCGAAAGCAATAATATCAAAATGGAATTGACTGGTAAGACAAAAAAATATTGGAGAGAGACCTTTTTTTGCTCTCTTTCTTTTTTTTGAATAAGGATTTTCGTCCGACTCTCTCGAATCAATTATGGTAAAAGAAAAGGCGGAAGCGTTCTGAATACTTTTTTTTTCAGAGTTACTAAATTCAGAGGTATATTTTGCTGTAAAAATCTGTACAGATTCAGCATGGGTAGATTTCAACCCAAAGGATAATAATAGAATAAATATGCAAGCAAACTTTTTCACATTGTAAAGTTAGCTATAATTATCGTACTTGTTATGGTGTATACCGCATAAAAAAAGTTTCAGATTTTAAGTTTGGTAAGAAACTTTAAACCTGAAACTTTAATTTTAACGATCAAAATTAATATTGTGATCTGATTTTAGTTCAATTAGTGCTTACCATTTTCTGAATGATGAGGAGCACATTTTTCTTTCACATATCTGCCAGGAGCAGCTTCTATAACTTTGAATTTAGCATTACCCAATGTTTTCGCAGCTACAATTTGTTTCCCTGATTTTTTTGCAAGACGCTCTGTCCATGCTGTCCACCAGCTACCTTCATGAAATTTAGCTGAATCTTTCCATGCAGCAAATCCATTTTCCAGTTTTCCATCTAGATAATAACCGTATTTCTTTTTTGATGGAGGATTAGCAACACCCATTACGTGACCTGATCCGCCAAGAATAAATTCAACCGGTCCACTAACAAGCTCTGTTGTTGTAAAAGCTGTTTGAGGTGGTGCTATATGATCTTCCTGAAGTCCGATCACATAAACAGGAATGTCTATCTTACCAATATCAATAGGAGTATTGCAAATACGTAAAGCATTTTTTCTGCTTAACTTATTTTCCAAAACCATGTATCTCAAATAATACAGATACATTTTTGCAGGTAAATTTGTATTATCATTTGTCCAATAAAGAACATCAAAAGGAGTTGGTGTTTTGCCTTTTAAATAATTATTTATTACAAAGCTCCATACCAGGTCATTTGCTCTGATCAGATTGAAAGCCTTTTCCATATCATGACCACTCATAACACCTTTTTCAAGCAATTCGCCACGCTCCAGTTTTTTCAATAAAGCATTGTCAATCACATCACCCATTGGTCCAACATCTGAAAAGTCGATCATCGTGGCAAGGAAAGTTGCAGTGTTAACAGGGTTTTCTTCTGTTTTTTCGCGGGCAGCAAGGATAGCAAGAGAAGTGCTAAGTAACGTTCCACCTAAACAATATCCAATGGTATTTACTTTTTTAGATTTCGTGATCGTTTTTGCAACTTCAAAAGCCTTTAATGCAGCCATCTCCACATAATCATCAAAAGTGATGTGACGTAAATCTGCACTTGGATTTTTCCATGAAATGATAAAAGTTGTAAATCCTTGATCTACCACAAATTTTGCGAAAGAATTTTCAGGACGCAAGTCAAGAATATAATATTTGTTGATCCAGGGCGGTATAATTACTACCGGTGTTTCGAATACATTTTTTGTAGAAGGAGAGTATTGAATAAGTTGCATCAATTCATTTTCAAAAACAACTGCACCAGGCGTGGTTGCTATATTTCTGCCAGCTTCAAATGCCGACATATCAGTTTGAGTGATACCACCTTTTTCGATGTCGGTCAATAGATTTTTGAATCCATCAATTAAACTCTGACCATTTGTTTCTTGTGCTAATTTTATTGCTTCAGGGTTTGTTGCAATAAAATTAGATGGTGAAAGCATATCAACATATTGTTGAGAATAAAAGTTCAATTTCTTTTTAACTTTTTCATCTATCTCAGAAGTAGCAATGATCTGTTTCATTAATTGAGAAACCAATAAGTAATTTTGTTTAACAAAATCAAAATAATAAGGTGCTTCATCCCATTCAGGCGCTTTGAAACGTTTATCACCTTCGGCTGGTTGAATAACCGGACTATAATCTTCTGGTTTAGTTTGGCGTTCAGTAATTCGTTTCCATAATTCCTGCTGACTGTTAAAAAATCCTTTGTATAATTCCTGCACTTTTTCCATTTCCTTTGGCTCGTTCATTAATTTAGTCCCCAACTCACCAAAAGTATGTGCAATATCCCTGTTATCATGGTTACCGCCTGACTTATTATCAAAATAATTTTGAATAATTTTTTGACTCGCTTTTGTGATACTTTCTGTTAATTCTTCCATTTCTGTTTTTTTAGTATTTTCTGTATTTGTAGTATTTTCCGTTTTTTTAGTTTTTTCTGTTTTCATTTCAGACTTCGGACTTTTCGGCTTGCTCTTCATTTTTGTAGGAATTTCTGAATGTTCTCTTTTTATATTATTTTAATTGTTACTATTTATTAATCCCGGATATTTTTTGATAATGGATAATCAACAATTATCAACCAACAACTATCAACCAACAACCATCAATTAACTACCACTTTAATATCATTGCTCCCCAAGCCATTCCGGAGCCAACAGCAGCAAATAATAAGTTGTCGCCACGTGTTAACTTACCTGCTTTATTGGTCTCATCCAATAAAATTGGAATAGATGCCGCAGAAGTATTTCCGTATTGATCCATATTGGTCAATACTTTATCAAAATCAAAATTTATTAGTTCGGCTGTTTTCTTAAGAATTTTAAGACTTGGCTGATGAGGTACCATGTATTTGATATCCTCCATTTTTAATCCCGAATCGCTTAATACTTCAGAAATTACCTGGGGTAATACGCGTATCGCTGTATTGTATATTCCTTTTCCGTCCATTTGCCAGTATTGCAAACGGTCTTTTGCAGTGTTCTCATCTATGGGGTGTTGCGATCCACCTGCAGGGATGTGCCATATCATTTTTCCACGTCCGTCAGCACCTACTTTTGAAATAACAAAACCCGATTCATCTTCTATCCTAGAAAGAACAACAGCTCCTGCACCATCACCAAAAAATACAGCATCTCTGCGTGTCCAGTCGGTTATTGTCGAAAATGTATCGGCTCCTATTACAAGGATATGTTTATAATTTCCATTGCTTAAACAATCCGTTGCCAAACTGATCGCATATAAAAAGCCTGTACATACAGCTACCACATCAAATGCTCCGGCATTAAAAGCACCAATTTTTTCCTGAACAAAACAGGCGGTGGAAGGTGCCTTCATATCAGGCGTGGTGGTGGCAAAAATGATTAGGTCAATGTCTTCAGGAGTAAGTTTAGCATCAGCAATTGCTTTAAGAGCTGCTTTTGCACCAAGGTCGGATGTGGTTTCTCCTTTTGCAACAATATGTCTTTGTTTGATACCCAGATTTTCGTAAATCCACGGAGCCTTGGTATCTACAATGGTTTCAAGATATTCATTCGTATAAACTCCGGATGGCGCATAAGAGCCGGTGCCTGAAATCTTTACATTGCGAATGATCTTTTTTTTTGCTGCGCTCATATGATATTTGATAAAAGAAGTCCCACTTGGGGTTTCTTTATTTCTTCTTTTTACCTTTCAAAGTGCCTGTAAAAGTATATTCTCTTTTCAACTTACCTTTTTTATTTGTCCAATAAGCAGTGCCTTCAATTTCTTCTCCGGTAATAGTGCCTGTCCATTTTATAAGTTCCTCATCCGGGTTCTTACTTTCAGTTTCAAAAGTAATAACCTTGTTAGCTGCGTCAGTAGTATCAAGTTCTGCAGTATACGCTGAAGGGGCGAATTTTTCATCGAGCTTCATTACTTTTGATGTAAACTTATCAGATTTAAAGGATATCTCATCCGGCTCAGGATCTCCGGCTTTTTTACCTTGCTCAGCAAGTTCAATAGTATAGATCTTGTTGGCCAGAAGCTTGTCAGGTGCCGGTTTTTTTTGTGCATAAGCACTGTTTGATACCGCTAATAAACACACTGTAGCTGTGCTTAATAACCATAAAATACTGTTCTTGCTTTTTGATTTGGAAGTGCTAGTCATAATTTTGGATTTTTAGTTGTTGTAACTATTATAAATGACTTTAAAACATCAGAAATGAGTTCAAATTTTAAAAAAGTTTCAAATTTCAAGTTTGTTTAACACAGAACCTGAAACCTGAAACTCTAATTTTTCGGTTTAATATTAAACAGTCTCTTTTTTATCTTTACTTTCTTGTTTCCACCATTCAGAAGCCCAGTTAGTAAATTTATTCAACCCTTTGCTCTGTAAATTAAAAAGTGATTCAATTTGAGCATTGATACTTGCTCCGAATTTTTCGTTGAAATTCACAGCAAGGTTTGTATGTTTATTATAGAAATCAAGGATTTCTTTTGTATTTCTGATCGTTAACTGGTGTGATGCTTCAAAATTTTCGTGAATTAATTCCAACACTTTTTCCGGTTGAGTGCTATTTGATTCTTTAAGAGCATCAACTAATTTTGTGTTAAAATCAACATTCATTTCCATTTGTCTTGTGTATGAATTGATAATACTATCAAGAGCATCTTCTGCTAATTCAACTGATTTTCCAAAAGTGCTTTTCAGATTGTCAGTAACAGAATCCTGGATTTCCTGCTGATTCAATTTTTCTTTGATCGAATCAACTATTTTTTTATTAGAATCCAAAGCATCGCCAATGTGTTTTGTGTTTGAAACAATGATCTCTCTTATTGTTTCTTTTGACTTTTCAGCAGTTCCTTTAATACTGCTTTTAATTTTTTCAGCTTTTTCGTTTAATGTGATGTTCATTTGACCTTTTTTTTATGGGTTATTTACCTAATTAAGCAATTTAAACAATTTTGCAGTAGGCAATTTAGTAAACCATTGCCTACTGAAAAATTGCAAAATTGTTTAAATGAGTTTTTTAATTATTTGCTGTAGTTGTTTGTTTTTTAGTTCCGTTAGTTCCGGTGAACGTGTTGTTTTTGAAAAAATCTACAACATTTTTTGTTTCAAAACCTTTTGTATTGTAAGAATTTGTTAGATCTGACCAAAATTTTAAATTAGCATTAAAATTAGTGTTCATCTGGTCATTCAATTTGTTGAACAATTCTTTGTTGGTTTCAACAGAAGGAGTAGCAACTTTAGTGTATGTATCAACAATTGACTGCATCTTTTCTTTAGAAGTTGCAACTGTAGTTTCAAATTCTTTTTTCCATTTTTCAGTCCATTCAGCAGTAGTAGTTTTTGTAGAATCAAACTGCTTGGTTAATGCCTCAAAAGATTTTTTATTGTAAGCAGTGATCTCTTCTACTTGCTTTTTGTATGATTCAACTATTTTTGCTGTTGAGTCTTTTGAAAATGTTTCTGAACTGGCTTGTTTACCAAAATCCATTGCAGTTTTCATTGTAGCTTTCGACATGCTTGTAATTGTTTCAATATTCTTTTGTAAAATTTCAGCAACTTTTTCTGAAACTCCGAATGAACTACTGAAATTATCTTTGTTGATTCCTGCAAATGCAGTATTCATAGTTTTATTATAAATATCACTAGCAGTTTTCATTTGTTTGTTTTGAGTTTCAATGATCGTTGCAGTTGTATCCTGTAACCATTTCATTGTATCGCTTACATTCTTTTTGAATGTTTCTGTTGCATCAGTGAATTTTTCTGTTGTCATTTTTTTTTAGGTTTTTTTGATTAATTTGTCTGCAAAGTTAAGAGAAATATCTTACTAACAGACGATGTTTATAACTTTTTAAATATTTACAAAAATTTTTATTAACTAGGCCCCTCTTTATTAAAACACAAAAAAGCTGAAATAATTCGAATAAAAATATAAAACTATATATTCGTTTTAATTCAGCTTTTGGTTTTAATTGGTTGATAATGTAATGTTTAGAAGGCGTATTTAATTCTCATCCTTCAATAATTTGGATTTAAATATGCAAATTAAGCCTTACATTTCTTATTTTTTACTTTCCTGTTTCCACCATTCAGAAGCCCAGTTTGTGAATTTATTCAAGCCTTTGTTCTGAAGATTAAAAAGAGATTCTATTTGAGCATTTATGCTTTCTCCAAATTTCTGATTGAAATTCACAGCCAGGTTGGTATGCTTATTATAGAAGTCAAGGATCTCTTTTGTATTTCTGATGGTCAACTGGTGTGAAGCCTCAAAATTTTCGTGAATTAATTCCAACACTTTTTCAGGGTGAGCCGTGTTTGATTCTTTAAGGGCGTCAACCAGCTTGGTGTTGAAATCAACATTCATTTCCATTTGTCTGGTGTAAGAGTTGATAATGCTGTCAAGTGCGTCTTCTGCAAGCTCAACTGATTTCCCGAAAGTGGTTTTTAATGTATCTGTAACGGAATCTTCCATTTCTTGCTGATTCAATTTTTCTTTAATGGAATCAACAATTTTTTTGTTAGAAGTCAAAGCCTCTCCAATATATTTTGTGTTCGAGTCAATGATCTCTCTGATTGTTTCTTTTGATTTCTCAGCAGTACCTTTAATGCTGTTTTTGATTTTTTCTGATTTTTCGTTTAATGTGCTATTCATTTTTTTTGTTTTAGTTAGATTAAACCTATATATATTATGATTAATAATCGATATTTGTCGGCAAAGGTATAAAAATACTTGTTACTAACAAGTAATGTTGATAACTTTCCTGATTAAATTTTAAATTACTCTTTAAAATAAAAATTATTTCCTAACTAGGGCGTTTCTTGGCCGGCTATAGCCATAGGTTTAGCTGCAAATAACCATAAAGGCAATTCAGATTGGATTTTATTATAAAATAGCAGAAAATTACCTTATCTCATGTATTCGGTGAATAGGGATCAGTACCCCTTGCTTTAATATCACCCTCTTGTCGGTTACCCCCCAAACAGTAGTTTCTACTTGTTTTATACCATGTTCGTCTTCAAACACGATCTTTATTTTGTTGTGCTCAAGATTGCCGAGTTTTAGAGCTCTTTCCAGATTGGAGTATCTGATCTTGATTTCATCAGTTGATGTTAAAACTTCATTGGCCGGAAATCTTAGAGAACGAATATTCTCTTTTTCAACTGGTAGAGGCCCATTGGTATAAGTAATGTTCATCATGGCGGTAAGTTTTAGAGGTTAGATTTAAGCGGAATATAACTTACTACGAACAAAATCAGGAAGCGTTACAAATTTTAATTAACATTCTATGAACAGGTATCCGAAGCCCAAATTTTAATTTCATAAAAGAGGACTTTTTATTATTACATTTAAGCACTCAAAAAAACAGCTTTATGCTTAAAAACGGAAGCAGCAATCCTTTCAACATAGTGGTTATCATAGCCGCTCTTGGCTACTTTGTTGATATTTATGATCTGATCCTATTTAGTATTGTTCGGGTTCCGAGTTTGCAGGCTATCGGGATCCCGGCCGATCAAATTAAAGATTCCGGTATTTTTCTTATTAATATGCAAATGATAGGCATGTTGCTTGGTGGCATTGCATGGGGCGTTTTAGGTGATAAAAAAGGACGGTTATCCACCTTGTTTCTAACTATTTTACTTTATTCATTGGCAAATATTGCAAATGGTTTTGTTCAAAATCTTAATCAGTACGCCTGGCTGCGGTTAATAGCAGGCTTTGGTCTGGCCGGAGAACTGGGAATAGGAGTTACCCTTGTTTCGGAAGTGATGACAAAGGAAGCGCGGGGATGGGGTACCAGTATTGTTTCAGGTATTGGAATACTGGGTGCTGTACTGGCCTTTTATGTGGCCGAATGGGGATGGAGAGAAGCTTATTGGGTTGGAGGAGGACTTGGCTTAGTGCTTCTTTTATTACGCGTTTATATTCATGAATCAGGGATGTTTGATAAAATGAAATCGGCTTCTGTAAAACGAGGGGATTTTATAGGTTTGTTTAAAAATGGAAAACGTTTTTTCAAATATATTTGCTGCATATTGGTAGGGGTACCCGTTTGGTTTGCAGTTGGTATCCTGGTCACTTTTTCAAAGGAATTTGGTGAAGCACTTGGAGTCACCGGTCCGGTAAATACCGGTAAAGCTGTTATGTTCCATTATATTGGTGCTGCCATAGGAAGTATTTTAACCGGCTTTATCAGCCAAAAATTAAGATCAAGAAAAAAGGCCCTCATCATTGCGCTGGTTTTCCTGGGATTATTCTGTTCCTGGTTTTTGATGTCTTCAGGGGTTACACCTCAATTATTTTACATCACCATTTTTATAGCAGGAATAGCAATGGGCTATTGGGCCGTTTTTGTTACGGTGGCTTCCGAACAGTTCGGTACCAATATCCGGTCAACCGTTACCACCACTGTTCCTAATTTTGTGAGGGGATCTACGGTACTGATGATCATCTGGTGGAATTATATGTCGGTAGGTATGGGTATTGTTCAGTCAGCGATGATCGTGGGTGCGGTTGTGATTCCACTTGCCATCATGGCAACATTTTTTCTGGAAGAAACGCATGGTAAGGATCTGGATTATATGGAAGTGGATTAAAAGACCCCGGCTTGGAACTTAAAACATGAAACATCTTACAACAGTATTATTTCTTCTGATCTTTAAAATAGCTTTTCCACAGGCGCAATATTACTTATGTTTTGATAAAACACTTTCAGAGGATGTTGGTGCCGAAAATATTATCACCTTTCATAAAGCTCTTTATACTTTCGAAAATAAATACCTTCCATTAAAATTAACAGATGAAAATACGAAGCTGAAAAAATTAGGTGGGATCACATATCGATTGGGGAAATCATTTATTTCTTACAATCTAAGTTATTTAGGAGGTCTGGTTCAACATGAAGTTTTTGGACATGGGAGTCGGTATAGAGAATATGGTCAGACCGAAAGCAGCTATCATTTAAGTTTGCCTTTTCCTTTAGGAAAGGGAAATGGTTATGCGCAATCCGGATCCCCTGCTAATGGGCCGAACAGGCTGATTTCTAACGTTGAGTCATCGGCTAAAACTTTCGGAGGAATGGAAGGTGGTATTATACTGGCAAACAGACTGCGCACCAAATGGTTTTTGAACAATTCTATTTCCAACCAGGAATTTATGCTTTATATATTCGGGAGGCATAATATAACGGCATATATTTTAAGCACTGATTATAAAACTGCGAAGGGAGGAAACGATGTAGTTGCTTATCTTGATAAAGTAAATTATATAAACGGAAATAATAATCCTTTTACCTCGGCATATAATTTGGAGCTAATGAAAAAACAAGCAGCATTAACATTTTTAGACCCTCTGACTTACATTGCCGGATTTGATTATCTTTTTTCTTACCTGATAAAAGGAAATGAACGTGCAAAAATTCCAATGATAAAATTTGGCCCTGTTAGATATATGCCTTCTTTTCGCCTGGGTTTGTCTCCTTTTGGTTCAGAATTTTATTCTGAACATTTTACTTTATATAATAAAAAACTAATTGAATTTTATTACCGTCAGAGTGATGGAGTACTTTCGAGAACAAATGGCGGTGGCATAAAATTATCTTATTTGATCAATAATAAATACCTTGCAGTGCATGCATCTGCAGATCTATGGGATCAGCCACGAATGCAACTGGGAGGTGATAAATTATATTATACAGCAGGCGGACTTGGCGGTGCGATTGGTGCAACAGCGGTTATTAATTTATTTACAAGAGAGAATTCGGTTGGTCTTATGATAAATGCCGGATATAAAACGGCTGGATATTTAGAAGGTGAAAAATTAGCCGATGGCCCGATCATTAAAGTTGGCTTATCATTTACAGAAGGGAATAATAAATAATAAAAACAAAAATGAGCAAAAAAACAGTAGTAATAGGAGCTTCCGATAATCCGGAGAGGTATGCGTATAAGGCCACAATAGCGTTGCAAAAGCGCAATCATGAAGTAATACCAGTTGGTATTCAGGATGGTGAAATAAACGGAATAAAGATCATTAAGGAAAAAATTGATATCGATAATGTTGACACGATAACACTATATGTTGGTCCCAAAAATCAACCATCCTGGTTTGAATATATCATTGGCTTAAAGCCTAAACGCGTGATTTTTAATCCGGGAACAGAAAATCCTGAGTTTGAAGAATTGTTACAACAAAATAATATTGAAACTATTGAGGCATGTACCTTGGTGATGCTGTCGATCGGGAATTATTAACGGTTACGAATAACGGTTACGAATAAACGAATCATTACTAATTTACGAAACGGTATGAATAAAAAGTAACAAGCATCGTTTTGTAAATTCGTTTTTTGTTCCTTATTCGTAACCAATGCACTCCAAAATAATTTCACAGGCCTTTGTGATTTCTTCTTCGGTAATGGTGAGAGGTGGTGCAATGCGCATGGAATGTGAATTAAATAAGAACCAATCTGTAATTACACCTTTTTCAATGCACTTATCAATTATTTTTTTGTTTAACTCATAGCTTTCGAACTCTACAGCAAGCAGTAATCCTTTACCGTTTATTGATTTTATACGGGGATGTTTTAATAAGCTGCGAAATAATTTTTCTTTGTTTTCAACCTGCTCAATTAATTTTTCTTCCAACAAAACAGTCAATGTTGCAGCACTTGCAGCGCAGGAAACCGGATGTCCTCCAAATGTGGTAATGTGTCCGAGATGTGGATTGTTGGTAAGAGAATCCATTATTTTTTTAGACGAAATAAAGGCTCCAATGGGCATTCCGCCACCCATTCCTTTTGCCAAACAAAGTATATCAGGGATAAAGTTGTAATGTTCAAAAGCAAATAATTTTCCTGTTCTTCCAAAGCCGCATTGTATTTCATCTGCTACAAGCAATGCACCTACTTCGTTACAGCGCTGTCTAAGAAGTTTTAAAAAATCATTTTGCGGAACGATAGCACCCGCCTCGCCTTGAATTGTTTCTATTATAACGCAGGCTGTATGAGTTGTTATCTGTTTTAAGTCACTTATATTATTGTATTCAATGTGGCGGATATCGGGTAATAAGGGGCGGAATGCATTTTTAAATTCTTCATTACCCATTATGCTTAAACTGCCATGTGTACTGCCGTGATATGCATTTTTGAAGGATATAATTTCTGTTCTGCCGGTAAAACGTTTAGCCAGTTTCATTGCTCCTTCTATGGCTTCACTTCCCGAATTAACAAAATAAGAAGAGCTCAAATTTTCGGGAAGGTGATCAGATAAAAGTTTTGCGAGTTGCACCTGTGGACTTTGTATAAATTCACCATACACCATCAGGTGCATGTATTTTTCCAATTGATGATGAATAGCAGCTAACACTTTTGGATGACGATGCCCCACATTGCTAACAGAAATACCGGAAATTAAATCCATATAACGTTTGCCTGAAACATCAGTTAAATAGATGCCTTCCGCCTTTTCAATTTCTAAAGCTAAAGGTGTTTCACTTGTTTGGGCAAGATGATTAAAAAAAAGCTGGCGTTGTGTTAACATAAAAAAAAAGAATTGAGGATTGCGGATTTTTGATTGCGGATTCAATCCGAAATTATGGCAATCCGCATTCCGAAATAATAATTAACTACCAGATCTTAACCCTGATATTTTCATCGCGATACATCGCATCACCTTTCTTTATGTTAAAGGCTTTGTAAAATTCATCGATATCAGAAAGCGGCCCGTTGATGCGAAACTCAGCAGGAGAGTGCACATCGCTCATTATTTGTTTTGCTAATGATGCATCAGTACGGTTCACCATCCAGGCATACGCATAGGATAAAAAGTAGCGCTGATCGGGAGTATAGCCATACATCGTTTCTGTAGATTGCCCTTGCTTTGTTTTTTTGAACGCTTCATAACCCATAATTACACCACCAAGATCTGCAATATTTTCGCCCTGTGAATTTTCTCCTTTTACATGCATATTGTCAAGCACTGTATAATCATTGAATTGCTGAACTATTAATTTTGTTTTAACCACAAATTTTTCACGGTCTTCTTTTGTCCACCAGTCTTTTAAGTTCCCGTTCTCATCATACAAACTTCCCTGGTCATCAAAGCCGTGAGTAATTTCATGGCCAAAAGTGGAACCGCCTACTATGCCATATAACACGGCATCGTCAGGCATCCTGCCTTCAAATCCCGGAACAATAATATTACATGCAGGAACTACAATTTCATTGTTTGTGGGACTGTAATAGGCATTGTATGTTTGCGGAGACATATTCCACTCGTTACGATCAACAGGTTTACCATATTTACTGATCATAAAATTATATTTCCATTTGCTTACATTTATTGTGTTTTGAACATAACTGCTCCGGTCAATCTCCAGGTTGGACATATCTTTCCATTTATCCGGATAGCCTACTTTCATATTTATTTTACTCAGTTTACTTAATGCTTTTTGTTTAGTGGCATCAGTCATCCAATCCAAAGCCTTAATGTGATCGGCATATACATCACGGATATTGTTTCCTATTTCAAGTAATTTTTCTTTGGTGCCTTTCGGTAAATATTCTTCCACATAAACTTGTCCGATTAGCTCGCCAAGTGCAGCGTCTGTGCTTTCAACGATTTTTTTCAAACGTGTTTTTTGTTCCTTTACACCTTCAAGTACTGTTGAATAAAAATAGAAATGTTCGTCTTCAATTTTCTTGTTTAAACAGTCTGCATAGTTGTTTAATAAGGTCCATTTTAAATAAAGTTTCCAATCGGCAATATTTATTTTTTTCAAATTTGTTTCCAAAGCAGTGAAAAATTCAGGCTGCCCAACTATAATGGTATCCACGTTTTTTAATCCCAAAGCGGTCATTATTTCAGGCCATTGGATAGAAGGCGTTAATTTGTTCACTTCAGAAACTGACATTTTATTATAGTTTTTATACGGATCACGCAAGTCTTCCATTTTTCTGCTGGCTTTAGCAATAGCTGTTTCCAGCTTAATTATACTTTCACTATTTGTAGCAGAAGTTTTTTCATCAGAACCGATTAACCCGAACATTGATTTTATATGTTTTGCATACGCAATGCGAATATCACTTGTACGGGGATCTGTATTAAAATAATAATCGCGTTCGGGCAAACCTAAATTGCCCTGTGCAATGTAAACAGCATTTGCGGAGCTGTTTTTTTCATCGGGGGCTACTCCAAATGCAAACATAGACGACACATCAAGTGTTTGCAGGTGAGCAACTGCTCCAAGTAATTCTTGAATGTTTTTTACTGCATCAATTTTAATGAATTCTTCATTCAGTCCGGAATAGCCTGCTTTTTCAATGCTTACCGTATCCATTCCTGTAAAATAAAAATCACCGATTTTTTGTTTGTTGCTACCCTTTTTTGATTGAGTATCAGCAACTGACGATTCGCATATCTTGCGGATCGATTCATTGATGGTATCCTGAATTGTTCGGAAAATCCCGTTGCTTTTTTCTGATGAAGGAATTGGATTTTGTTTGAACCAATTATTGTTTGCAAACAAAAAGAAATTTTGACCCGGAGTAAAAGAAGAATCAATATGTTCTGCAATAGGATCAGACAGATCACCGGGGGCTTCTGATTTTTTTGTGGAACTATTGCAGGCAAAAAGAAGAATTGCAGTTGATGCAAACAGGATTTGGATTTTTTTCATTTATTTAGTTTTTACCTCGCGCACTTCCCCTCTTCAATTGGAGAGGGTGCCTGAAGGGTGGGGTGAGGTATTATTTTGTTAATTGTTTAAACACATCTTCTAACCGTTGTTCTTCTTTGTGAAGTGTAAGCACAGCCATTCCGTTTTTTACGGCAAATTGAAAAATATCAGTACGTATATCTTTTTCTGTTCGTGCTTCAATTTGCCAGATATTCCCTTTCATATTTTTAGCATCAAATATGCCTTCAATGTTTTTCAATGCGATCAAGGATGTTTCTTTATCGAACTCCACGGTGATAAATTGTGTGTTGTTTGATTGTGAATTTTGTAAAACGGAAGTAATGTCATTTGCAACAATTTTCCCATTGTTCACTATGATCACCCGATTGCAAACTGCTTCTACTTCCTGCATGATATGTGTTGAAAGAAGTATAGTTTTCTGTTTTCCTATTTCAATAATAAGGTTGCGGATTTCCTCTAATTGATTGGGATCTAAACCTGTTGTAGGTTCATCCAATATTAATACTTTTGGGTCATGAATCAAGGCTTGTGCAAGCCCTACCCGCTGGCGGTAGCCTTTTGAAAGTGCACCGATCTTCTTTTTTTGTTCAATCTGCAAGCCGGTCATTTCAATCATTTCGGAAATACGTGATTTCACATTTTTTAAATGGTGTAAACCCGAAATAAATTCGAGATATTCTTTTACGTACATATCCAGGTAAAGTGGATTGTGCTCCGGAAGATAACCTACATTTTTTCGTACTTCCAGACTGTTTTCTGCCACATCGTAACCACAAACAGAAGCTTCGCCTGAGGTTTGCGGAATAAAACAGGTTAAGATTTTCATCATGGTAGATTTTCCGGCACCGTTAGGGCCTAGAAAACCAACAACTTCACCTGTATGTACCTCAAAGGATACATTATCCAGTGCACGTTGAGCACCATAAATTTTTGTTATATTGCTTACTATTATTGACATGGTTACGGATAACGAATTATTACGAATTTAGGAAATGATGTTTACCAATCGCTTAGTTCCAATTGCCAACTGTTAAATTGCCGACTGCAAAATTGCTTAATTGTTCAATTATACATACAAAGCTAATTCTTTTTAATAAATTTGATGTTCTAAAAATCGTTAAAAAATCCTTTTCCTTCCGATTGATTGAATTTGTTTCTTCGGTATGAAATTAAGGGGATAAGGAGAAATGAAATGAAAGGTGTAGTAATTAAATCAACAGGCAGTTGGTATACTGTTTTAGACGATATCGGAGCCATAGTGGAATGCGGCATCAAAGGGAAGTTTCGTATCCAGGGGATAAAAACCACAAATCCTATTGCGGTGGGTGATAAGGTGGAGTTTGAAATGGAGAATGATGGGAGAGGTGTTATTCATGCCATAGAAGACCGCAAAAATTACATCATCCGTAAATCCATTAATTTATCCAAACAATCGCATATTATTGCGGCAAATATGGATCAGGCATTCCTGATCGTAACACTCGCATTTCCGCGCACATCAGCCGGTTTTATTGATAGGTTCTTGTTAACTGCCGAAGCTTACCACATTCCAACAAGTATTATTTTTAATAAGATCGATCTCTTTGAAAAAGATGCTAAATTGATGAATGAATTGGATGAATTTATAAGCGTTTATCAGAAGATCGGATACCCATGTTATAAAGTTTCAGCAACAGAAAAAACGGATATTGATTTGCTGAAAGAGTTAACAAAAGATAAGATCACATTGGTATCAGGGCATTCTGGAGTAGGTAAATCCACATTAGTAAATGCGATGGATTTTAACCTGGACTTAACAGTTGGTGAAATTTCAGATGTCCATTTTAAAGGAAAACACACTACCACTTTTGCTGAGATGCACCCACTGGCTTATGGTGGATTTATAATAGATACACCGGGCATAAAAGAATTAGGTTTGGTGAATATGTCGAAGGAAGAAATTTCAAATTATTTTCCGGAAATGCGCGCTTTAAAAAATCAGTGTAAGTTTAATAATTGTGTACACATAAATGAGCCTAAATGTGCCGTTATTGAGGCCGTTGAGCAAGGCAGGATAGCACGGTCGAGATACAATAGTTATATTGGAATTATGAACGGTGAAGAGTTAGATACTCCACATTAATACCTTCTCTCAGAAACGATACTTATGAAAGTTGTTATTCAACGTGTTGCTAAAAGTTCTGTTAACATCGATGGGAAATTAAAAAGTTCCATTGGCAAAGGACTGCTTGTTTTAGTGGGTATTGAAGATGCCGATACCATAGAAGATATCACCTGGTTGAGTTCAAAAATTATTAATCTTCGGATCTTTAATGATGAAAATGAGGTAATGAATTTATCTTTAAAAGACATAGATGCAGAGCTGCTTCTTATTTCTCAATTTACATTACAGGCTTCAACAAAAAAAGGAAACCGGCCATCTTACCTCAAAGCATCCAAACCGGAAATTGCAATTCCTCTTTATGAAAAAATGATCGATCAGTTGGAAATTGATTTAGGGAAACCAATACAAACAGGGCAGTTTGGAACCGATATGAAAGTTGAATTGTTGAATGACGGACCGGTGACCATTGTGATTGATACTAAAAACAGGGAGTAAATAGTGTCTGTCTTCAGAGTGCTGCCTCTGCTGTGTCATCCCGAGCGATAGCCGAGGGATCTTTTTATTGATTACCGGTAAATTTGATTAGTGGAAATGAATATTAAAAAGTATCAAACAATGCGCGTCATTTTTTTCTTAACAGCTTCATATTCTTCCTCAGTTATTTTTATCCAATTTTTTTCATAATCAAAAGTGAGATCATAAATATAATTCCGGTCCGGTAAAATGGCAACTTTAAATTGCTGAAGGCTTAATTTACTTCCCATCACTTGAATTTCTTCCCATTCGTCTTTAGAAATGATCTTAAAGTACGTTCGTTCATGAGGGTATTTTCTATATTGCGGATAGGTGATCGTTGGTTGCATAGTGTAAAGATAATAGGAATTAGGTATTCAATTTTTTTGATTCATTCCCTCCATCCAATTCTCGACTCCCCTCGGAATGCCCGCTCGCGTTGTTATTTCGAGCGGGGTCGAGAAAGCGCGTGGGTTTATAAGGGACTAAGTTACTCCGGCTTATGGTTTTTTTAGTATTCCAAATTCCTTCGCTGTTTGGTAAGTGGAGTGAAAATTTTTATTAACGCCAAACATCCCTGTTTGTCCTCCTTCATTTTCTTTTTTGCCTGGCTTTATCAATAACCGATGGCCCAGATCATTTACCTCATAAAATATAACGGTTGTTCTTCCCATAGTGTCCGAATATTCGGTTCTGGTAATATCTTTTATTCCCATAAATGAACGTTCAGTTTTATCAGGAATAGTATCAGATTTATTTATTCCTGTCCATTGGTTAATTAATAAGGAAGCACTTTTATGATTTACTATGGGATCGTTTAAACCCTGATAGACTATTAAGGCAGGGTATTGTCCTTTAAATTTTGGATTTTGTTTTCTAACCTCTTCAACAAGTTTTTCTTTTGGAATATATTTTTTACCAAGCATTGCTTTGATGCCATCTATTGGATCTGTTGCCATTTTGTATGCTCCACCAGCAAAGATGGCTCCAACCTTAAATAATTCAGGATGTGTGGCAGTTAATACTACACTCATAGCTGCACCTGCCGAAAGTCCGGTAATATGGATCCTGTTGCTATCAATAGGATAGTGCTTTTTTGCATAAGAGATCATTTGAAAAATGGATTCACCTTCACCCTCGTTTTTCTCTATATCATGATTGTAAAACCAATTAAAACAAAGGTTTGGGTTATTCAATAATTTTTGCTGAGGGTATAATACTATAAAATTATTAAGGTCTGCTAATTTATTCCATCCTGTTAATTCAGCTACATCTTTTGCATTTTGGCCACAGCCATGTAAAACAATAACAAGGGGTACTTTACTGGTATCCTTTTTGGAACTGGTATGAATGAACATTTTTAAATTCCCCGGATTATTTCCGAAATTTTCAATTTTTGTTAATGGATCTAATTGTTGACCGCGTACACAAAAGTGGATTTGAAAGATGAGAAATAAAAACAGAAAATGTTTTTTTTTTGTTGTCATGATGTCTTGACTAACGGTTTGCGGGTATCCGAAAGGCGGGACTTTTACCACAAAACTTGATTAGAAAAACTAATGTTTGATTACCCACAAAACTGTCTTTGGAATGCGAAACCCCGCCTTTGGGGTAGGTGCTGTTATCCGATGTGGCTTCTTGCTGCATACTTCAGTTTAATTTTTATAAGGAATACAAAAGTTAAAGGTTGAGCCTTTCGTTAATTCAGTTTCAACTGTCATACTACCACCTTGAAGGTCAACTAGTCGTTTAGCAATACTAAGTCCAAGCCCCATTCCTCCTTGTTTTCTGTTGTCATGAGTTTCTATCTGTCGAAATCTTTCAAAAATAGTTTTAATCTTGTCCATGGATATACCTATGCCCGTGTCTGCGATCGAAAACTCTATTAATGTATTATTAATCTCATTTTTAATAACTCTGGCACGCACTTTTACAGTTCCTTTTTCGGTGAAATTAATTGCGTTAGTTGTAATGCTGGTGATGATTTGCTTTAGTCGTGATTGGTCGCCATTTAAAATATCCGGAACATCTTTATCGCAGGTAAATAATAAAGTAAGATTTTTTTCTTGCGCCTTTCCTGTCAGCATTTCATTGAGCGATTGAAAAATCTCGTTAACGCTAAAACTGTTTGCTTCAAAAACCATTGTGCCGGCTTCAATCTTTGACATATCAATTATGTCATTTACTATTTTCAGCAAATCATTTCCTGCTGATTTTATTATGTTCACATACTTTTGTTCTTGCTCACCTAATTTTCTTTTGGCTAATATATCGGAAAAGCCCATTATGGCATTTAATGGTGTTCGAATTTCATGGCTTATAAGGGAGAGAAATGCGTCTTTTAATTTACTTGAATCTTCTGCTTTTTTGCGTTCAGAAATATCACGGGCAATTACGGAGATACCGATAATGTTTTCTCCCTGATCTTTTAGTGGAGAAGCCGATAGTGAAATGTAAAATTCTTCACCATTTTTTCTTAAGCGCACCGTTTCATAATGTGAAATAGTTTGGTTAATGCGAATCTTTTCATTGATTTCTTTCTCTTCCTTGAGATAGGAAGTTGGAATTATAAAAGAAATATGTTTTCCGAAAGCTTCTTTAAAAGTGTATCCATACATTTTTTCGGCCCCCATATTCCAACTTTCAATAACACCTTCGGTTGATTTACTGATAATGGCATCGTCAGAAGATTCAACTATAGAGGCTAATTGAGCAAGCTCTGTTTCTGCTTTTTTTCGATCGCTTATGTCAATAAAAGTGGTAAGGGCATAATTTTTTTCATTAAAAACCATTTTTTGAACTGACGTAAGCGACCAAAACGTTTCACCATTTTTTTTTCTTATCAGCATTTCAATATTCTTCAAATCACCTTTTTCTTTTAAATCTGCTAAATGCTTATTACGAAAATCAGCTTCAATTAAATTTAAATCAAGTGATGTTTTACCAATTACTTCTTCTTTTGTATAGCCGGAATTTTCAAGAAACGCTTGGTTGACATTTAGATACTTTGTTGTTTCTAAATCCGTAAAGATCATTCCAATGGTATTCTCTTCAAATATTTTGAAAAACAACTTATTCGATTCAATCAATTCTTGTTCTGAATTTTTGACTTTCATTTTTTATAATTCAAATGTTTTTAAAGGTACTCATAAAGTGAAAGGGATTCACTCCCGCCATTGCGTATAGCAATTTTATAAACGCATCTTTCCTCTTTACAAGCATTTGTAAGCAATTGCAATTACTTGTAACCTATTCCGTAAAAAAAAATCAATGTTTTTTGCGTCCGATATTAAATACCCTGGAGATATTAAATCCAAACTTGTAGCCGCCTTTTAACCAGCTGTCGGTAGTGTTTGGTATGTAGTTGTTTTCAATGATCCCTGAAGCATTGGTGAAGTTAAGGTGAAACACGTGTCCTCCTGTTTCAATTTCAAGACCTATAGCTAAAGGGTTGTAAAAAGGACTTACTGTATTATTAGTTCTGTATTTCGAAAATATATAATAATAATCAGCAATAATTGCCATACGTCTTGTGATCTTTAAACGAAAACCACCACCAACAGAAAATAGATCATTGCTTTCAGCAGCGCCATTTTCAGGGTTAATATTAGCTAAAACAAAATTACGATGCTGGAAAGTTGGCACTAATTCCATTGAAAAACGGGAACCGAATTTACGTGCAATTATTAATTGACTGGTATAAGCAAAACGATGGATATCATTGTGTTTAAAATCCGCTGTTGCAGCCATACCACTATAAAACTGGCTTCCCTCCTGAGGATTATAACTCATGTCGCCATAAAAAGCCATGGATACAGGAATATGATTGTCGGTAGTTTGACTTAATATCCGATATTTTACCAATCCATCAATTAATTCTTTTTGTTTACTTCGTCCAACACCAAGCGTTAAATTATCAGTAATTCCAAAGTCAAATGAGATACAAATATCAGTAGAATTATCAAATCCGTAAAGGGTGTGAGCACCGCCACCACTTTCTGCACCAATGTTTCCGAAGCGGTGTGTAACTCTGAAATCCATGGTTTTAGCCTTTACCGTTTCCGTGGATTGCATATTAATTACCTTGCTGGTTTTAAAAGTTGCGATAACTTTTTCATGTGTTTTAACTGTTTCAACAGAATCGAGAAGGCTCAACAGGTCTTCCTGTGCAAAAGCATTAATTGATGAAACTGTTAAACTGATTACTACAACTGTTTTTTGGAAAATTTTCATCATAGGATATTTTTTATTTCTTTTTATAAGGTTCTAATGTAGCATTCAGTTTAACTTCTACATCTTCGGCAATATTTTTTACATACAGGCTGGGCACTTTAATGTCATGGTCGGCAATGTGAATAGTGAATTTTGTAGAAATCGTGATTTCCGAACCTTTAATGGTAACTATTCCATCAAAGGTTCTGTCTTTTTCAACTCCATGTAAATTGAGTTTTCCGGTAACGGTAGCTTTATATTCCCCGTCTTTTGTCCAGTCAATTACTTCATTTATTTTACCTTTTAATGTAGCACTTGGGAATTTTTCGCTTTCTGCATAATTTTCGTTAAAATGTTCCTGCATTAATGGCTTTTCAAATACAAAAGCAGCCATAGCAATTTTAGTTTGAATATCTCCGGTAGAGGTATTAAGTATAGGCTTAGCAGCTTTATTTATTGCTTCAATGTTTTCGAGAGGTGACTCAGAAAAGAAGGTGATCTCGCAATTTTTGGCCATGTATATTTGTGCGGACATGCTTGTGCTTAAAGCAATTGCTGTAAATGATAAAAATATATTTTTCATATTTTTTATTTTTTGGTTTTTATATCCATTTCAATAACTATGCCCGTTATTGATCAACAACATTACAAATATAAAATAATAAGGGTAATTAAGACTTCAATTGTTATAATCTTTGATTGTTACCATCGGTTTGATCAAATAAAACATTGATTTAATAAAGGTCCATTTGGGCGTTTCCCTTTCTGAAAAAGAAAGGGGCGGGCTTTTCGTTTCAATTTTTTCTAAAAAGAAAAGGATTTGCACGGAATTTATCCAGAGCCAGCCGAAGGAATCCCTAACGCAGAAAGACCGAAACCTTGAAATCATAAAAATCGTTATATTTGTATGGCAAAAAGCAATCAAGGGCTGATAATAAAAAGAAATACTCCGGAGTAAATATATTTCAATACATACTAAGCAACAAAAAAAATGGAAACAACTTCAACTGAATTAAAAAATGTAGCACTGGTAAATACACATATTTCACTTGGTGCTAAAATGGTACCTTTTGCAGGATATGTTATGCCGGTATCTTATAGTGGATTAAATGATGAGCATTTAACAGTACGTAATGCAATGGGTGTGTTTGATGTAAGTCACATGGGTGAATTTATTTTAAAAGGTGAAAACGCCCTTGATCTTATTCAGCGTGTTACTTCAAATGATGCATCGGTATTGACGGACGGGAAAATACAATATTCCTGTTTGCCAAATGAAACAGGCGGAATTGTTGATGATCTATTGGTTTATCGTATTGATGAGAAAACATATATGCTGGTTGTAAATGCTTCTAATATTGATAAAGACTGGGACTGGATCCAGAATTACAACACAAAAAAAGTAGAGATGCACAACATCTCCGATAAAACATCTTTGCTTGCTGTACAAGGTCCGAAAGCAATTTTAGCATTGCAAAAACTAACTGATATCAACCTTTCTGATATTCCTTATTACACTTTCAAAAAAGGTAAGTTTAACGGGGTGGAGAATGTGGTTATTTCAAACACAGGCTATACCGGTGCGGGTGGATTTGAAATTTATTTTGAAAATGAAGTGGCGGATAAAATGTGGGATGCTATTTTTGAAGCAGGTGCCGAATACGGTATTAAACCTATTGGTTTAGGAGCACGTGATACATTACGATTGGAGATGGGCTTTTGTTTATATGGTAATGATATTGATGATACTACTTCACCTATTGAAGCCGGTTTAGGTTGGATCACCAAATTCACCAAAGAGTTTACCAACAAAGCTGCTTTGCTGAACCAAAAAGAAAAAGGTGTTTCAAGAAAATTAGTTGGTTTTGAAATGATCGATCGTGGTATCCCCCGTCATGATTACCAAATTGCAGATGCTGCCGGTAACATTATTGGCAAGGTAACTTCCGGTACACAATCACCCTCATTGAATAAAGCAATTGGAACGGGATATGTGAACACTTCGTTTTCGAAAACAGATTCCGAAATTTTTGTTTTGATTCGCGATAAAGCGATAAAAGCGAAAGTGGTAAAAACACCTTTTTATAAATAAGCCCACCCGGCTCTCCCGAAAAGGGAGGGTTCATAACGGTCATAAATTTTACTAATGAAAAATTCAAACACTACCAATCCCTCCCCTCAAGGGAGGGTAGGAGGGGCTCTTACTGTTGATGTGTGTTTATCTCCCTATTTGTATCCTATTTACCATAGAAACGATACCATTGTGGTGGTGATTGACATTTTACGTGCAACATCAGCAATGTGTACTGCTTTCCACCATGGAGTTGATAAAATAATTCCGGTTGCAACTGTTGAAGAAGCTACAGAATATAAAAAACAAGGTTATTTAGTGGGAGCCGAACGTAACGGAATTGCTTTGGAAGGATTTGATTTTGGCAACTCCCCTTTTTCATATACTACCGAAAAAATTAAAGGCCAGACAATTGTTATTTCAACTACCAATGGAACACAGGCTATTGAAGCTTCAAAGCATGCATACCAAGTTGTGATAGGTGCATTTACCAATATTACCGCCTTATGTGATTGGTTAAAATTACAGAACCGGAGTGTGCTTCTCCTTTGTTCCGGCTGGAAAAACCGGCTTAATCTTGAAGATACACTGTTTGCCGGTGCCATTGCCAATATACTTTTAAAGGAAAATACTCTTTTTAAATCGGGTGATGGTGCATTAGCTGCAAGCTTTTTATATAAGTCGGCTCAGGATAATCCATACAAATATTTACGTAACTCCTCTCATACGGAGCGCCTGGCTGCAATGGGATTAAAAAAAGATATTAAGTATTGTTTTACACTTGATCAAACAACAGTAATTCCGGTTTTAGAAGGTAAATACCTGGTAAAACTTTCTCAATAAAAATAGTTGAATTTAATTTAGTAAATTTGATTAGTGCGATACTACATTCATTAATCAAACAATTCAAAAAATAATCAATGCGTAAGCTTCTTTTTATTTTCATATTTTCAATCGTTATTTTTTTGATCCCGATCAATGAACCTGCCTATTCATGGGGCTTTTTTGCACATCAGAAAATTAACAGGATGGCCGTTTTTACATTGCCGGAGCAAATGATAGGATTTTATAAAAAGCATATCGAATATATTTCGCAACATGCCGTAGATCCTGACAAGCGAAGAAATGTAAGTGTTGATGAAGCTCCCCGGCATTATATTGATATCGACCATTATGGGGCGCACCCTTTTGATTCGGTACCGAAATTCTGGAAAGTTGCTGTAAAGAAATTTACTGAAGATACATTAAAGGCCTATGGAATTGTGCCTTGGCATATAGAACGGATGGTATTCCGACTGCAGGAAGCTTTTAAAGATGAGAACCTTGATCTGATATTGCATTATTCAGCAGATTTAGGACATTACGTGGCTGATGCCCACGTACCACTTCACACTACCGAAAACTATAACGGGCAGCTGACCAACCAAAAAGGCATACATGGTTTTTGGGAATCACGTATTCCTGAACTAAAATCCGAAGGTTATGATTACTGGACAGGGCGGGCAAAATATATTGAGAAGCCTCTTGACAGAGCATGGGCAGCAGTGAAAGCAAGCAATGCGGCCGTTGATTCGGTTCTAAGATTTGAAGCTGAATTAAATGCTAAATACCCGGCTGATAAAAAATATAGTTTCGAAAACCGTGGTGCTACTTTAATGAAAGTGTATTCCTTGGAATATACGAGTGATTATGATAAAATGCTGAACGGAATGGTGGAACGCAGAATGCGGGAAGCTATTATTACCATAGGTAGTTTATGGTACACCGCCTGGGTAAATGCAGGGAAACCTGATCTTACCCGCTTTGGCGATAAAAATATTTCCGATTCATTAAAACGTGCCCAAAAAGCGGAACAAGAACTCTGGACTACCGGAAAGGCCGGAGGAGGAAAAGGGCATGATGATTAAGATTTCACCCCTTACTCACCTCCCAAACCATCACCACCCTATCATCGCCTGCAGAAATCAAATAATTATTAAAAGTACTCCAAAGCAATTTATTTACTGAATTTATATGTCCATCAAAATTTTCTTTGTTGATGCGTACTAATAATTCGAAGGTTTTCGCATCCCATATTTTTATAGTTTTATCTCTGCTGGCAGTGGCGAATAATGAAGCGTCAGGATTAAAAGCTATATCATAGATCGCAAAGTTGTGGGCCGGAATAGATCTTATCAACTCATAACTTGTTGCATCCCATATTTTTAAATGTGCATCCCTTCCACCCGTTAATAGCAGGCTTCCGTCAGGTGAATACTTTGTAATATTTGCAGAAAGTGTATGAGCAATAAACGTTTTTTTCTCTTCTAAGGTATTCAGATCAAAAATACGAATGTTACAATCGCCTGAAGCAACAGCTATTTCAAGATCAACATAATTAAAATCAATACTGCGTACCTTTTCGGTGCAGAGTTTTTTAATTTTGATCAATGATAATGTATCTAAGGAACAAATGCCGAAATTGCCATCCCCTCCCGCTGTGTAAATGCAGTTAGTTTTTAATGAGTATTTGATATCAAAAATAGGTTCAGTATGGTGTTGAAGAATTTTAATTTCTTCTTTTCTTTTCAGATCAAGTATATGTATGCTGCCGGCTGAGGTCCCTGCTAACAATAAATTTTTCTCAGGGATATGACATATAGAATAAATAGCTGCCGGAAAAGAGGCCGCAAATTTTTCTGCCTCCAGGGTTTGTAAATTCCATAAGGCTATAAATTTATCACCACTTCCTGTAAAAAAAGTTTGTTCTGACAGGCCCTTATCTATAGTGTATACAGAACCATTATGACCTGTAAGTGCGGCTGTTTTTTTTATGTTTAATTGCATGATAATAATTTAGTCGGTAAGCAGTTTTATGTGATGATTTTCAAAATACCATTTCATAAATTCGTAATTCCTGTTTATTTATAACCAACAAATCGGATTAAATTGCCGGTAAGAATTGTAAAATTGTCAATTGTTTGATTATTCCAATACTAATTGGTACATTTCTTGCGTTATCACGTTTTAAAACGATATTATGAAGACCCTTATTTTCATTTTATTCCTATTTCCCGCTATTTGTTTTGCTCAGGAAGAGAAAAACAAAACAAATACTCCTGTTAAACCATCAACAACAGATTGCCCTACCTGGAATAAAAAAGATAAGAAAGCAGATAAAGCTGCTTATTTTAAATCTTTACGGTCGAATAAAGCAAGGGTAAACCAACAAACAGTTTCTAATCCCAATAACTATCGGGATTCAAAGATACAATCAAATTCTGTTCAGCAAAAAACAGAAAGTTCAGATCAAAAAATAAATGTAATACAAACGCAGGAAAAAAGAAATACCGAAGAAGTTACTGTCGTACAGACCAAAACGGAGAAGAGGCCTGCTATTGCCTCTTCAAAAGATGATACTCCGAATATAGCATCGGAAGATAATAAAACAAGTTCAAATGACGAATTAAGGACACAGAACGCTGTTAAAAAGGACATTACACCTTCTTCTTCAGAAGTGCAAAAAGTTGAAGAAAATGATCCAGGTGATCAAAAAACGACTGCACAGAAAACCGAAAAGCAGGAGAAGGATAAAACTGAAAGCAGTAAGATCAAAAAGAAACTGGAGCGCATGTCAAGAAAAACAACAAAGGTCCGCAAGCATAGCAATGCAAAATGTCCCTCGTTTTAAGGTTTGCAAAAGCTAAATACTTTTACCGAGAGATTAAATTCAACACAAAAACAGTAAGTCCACTCAGAATATTCAGATAAACTAAGTATATCTGAGTGTTTTCGGTTCTTTTGTTGTGAAATTTGTTTTTTTTCGGATAGCCTTTTATCATTTATCATGATCATTTGCTTATCAGCCCTTTAATCTTATCTTTGTAATCGCTTTTAACTGGCGAAAAAATAATAATTCTTAATTTATAAAGAAATGGCAAATTCAGGTGATTTAAATGTAGGTTCAGTGATCCGTTTTGGCGGAGAGCTATGCAAAATAGAAGAATATATACACCGTACTCCGGGAAACTTACGGGCATTTTACCAGGCACGTATGCGTAACTTGAAAACTGGTAAAATTGTTGAGAATCGTTTTCGTGTTGGGGAAGCTGTAGAAGTGGTTCGCGTTGATTACAAACAAATGCAATATATTTTTCCGGAAGGCGATTTTATTGTGTGCATGAATAATGAAACCTACGAACAGGTTTATGTGCCTTCTTTTTTATTCGGTGAAGGTTTGAAATTTTTAAAAGAAGGAATGGAAGTAAAAATATCCTTTGAAGGTGAAGATCCGATATTAGCTGAAGCTCCTGTTTTTGTTGAGTTAGTTATTACTTATACCGAGCCGGGTGAAAAAGGAAATACCGCTACCAATACGTTAAAAGCTGCTACATTAGAAACAGGCGCTGTTGTTAGAGTTCCTTTATTTATTAATGAAGGTGAAAAAATAAAAGTTGATACACGCACTTCGGAATATTCAGAAAGAGTGAAGTAAAATAATTTATAATTTTGCATTGTACTAATTCGAAAGTGTACCATGGAAAATTCTGAATGCCCTGCCAAAATTATTGACAGGGCATTTTTTAAATTCTTATATTTGAAACATAGAACAAATCGTATCAAGGCATGAAATTACCATCTCTACATAAGTTAAAAGATATCGCTGCACTCATTAATTGTGAATTTGAAGGCAATCCTGACCATATTATCAGTGGCATGAACGAAATACATAAGGTTGAAGCCGGTGATATTGTTTTCGTTGACCATCCTAAATATTATGATAAAGCTCTGAACTCAAAAGCCACAACTATACTTATCAATAAGAAAGTTGAATGTCCGCAAGGCAAAGCGCTGCTTGTTTCTGATGATCCATTCAGGGATTATAATAAATTGGTTTTGCATTTTTGTCCTGTAAATTATTCTTTAAAACCTGTTAGCGATACGGCAAAACTAGGCGTCAATACAGTGATCATGCCTGGGGTATATCTGGGAAATAATGTGACCATTGGCGACAATTGTGTTATTCATCCAAACGTAGTTATTTATGATAATTGCCATATTAGAAATAATGTGATCATACATTCTAATACAGTGATTGGTGCGGATGCATTTTATTATAAAAAACGCAGTGATAAATTCGATAAACTGATTTCCTGTGGAAGGGTTATCATTGAAGATGATGTAGAGATTGGTGCACTATGTACTATCGATAAAGGTGTTTCGGGTGATACCGTAATTGGTGCAGGAACTAAGATCGATAACCATGTACAAATAGGGCACGATACCGTGGTTGGCAAAATGTGCTTAATGGCCTCACATGTTGGAGTTTCAGGAGTAGTTACTATTGAAGATGGTGCCACACTATGGGGGCAGTCGGGAGTGAGAAGTGATGTTACAATCGGCAAAGGTGCTACACTTTTAGCGCAATCAGGTTTAGGTGAAAGCATTCCGGATGGTAAAACTTATTTCGGCAGCCCCGCTGGCGATGCAAGAACCAAGATGAAAGAAGTTGCTGCATTAAAAATGTTACCTGATTTAATAAAAAAATTAGCGGACTAGTGAATTGAAGAATTGGAGAATTATAGCAGAATGCAAAGCATTTTAGTAAATCAACAAATCTCTAAATCAACAAATCAACAATTGTAAAATGGCATCCCAAGTAAATAAAAATACTTCCAAACGAATTAAGGATATAAAACTTAACTCGTTGCTTCAAATTACAAAAGCCATCAACAATAATTTCTCTACTGATAAATTACTTGAAATTTTTAAAGAAGTTCTTGAAACTGAATTAAAAATCGGGAAATTAGTGCTTTATAGTGACAGTCAAAATGGGTGGAGTTGTATTTTAAAATATGGTGTTGGCGATGAATATGATAATATCAATGTGGAGCGTGATCTGTTGCCCATACAGGAAATAGGTACGATCAACTTTTCTAAAAAAAATCTTAATAACTCATTTGAAATTTTAATTCCGGTATTCCATAAGTCCAAAGCATTGGCGTATGTGCTGATCAGTGACCTGGAAGACAAATTAGAAGTAAGTCCTGCCATTAAGCATTTGAATTTTGTTCAAACTCTTGCAAGTATCATTGTTGTTGCCATTGAAAATAAAAAACTTGCCAAAGAAAGTATCCAACAGGCCGCAATGAAAAAAGAATTGGAGCTTGCTTCTCAAATGCAATCAATGCTATTCCCCAGCACTTTGCCCAATGATGCTCAATTGGATACTGCTGCCTTCTATTTACCTCACCAGGAGGTTGGCGGTGACTATTATGATTTTATATGGCTGAACGAAAACGAATGTGCGTTTTGCGTTGCCGATGTTTCGGGGAAGGGCGTTGCTGCGGCTTTATTAATGTCGAACTTTCAGGCCAACCTTCGCGTTTTATTTAATCATACAACATCGTTAACTGAACTTGTTCAGGAGCTGAATGCAAAAGTTTTAGCCAGCGCAAAAGGAGAGAAATTTATCACGCTATTTATTGCCAAATATAATTTGGTAACACATACGCTCACATATATTAATGCCGCGCACAATCCTCCGCTTCTTGCAACAAAAACGTCTGTTAGCGCTCTGAAAGTAGGCTGTACAGGTTTAGGTATGTTCGATGAAATAGGGAAAATCAAAGAAGGGATAATAAATATTACTCAGGGTACTACTATTGTATGCTATACCGATGGACTCGTTGAATTGGAAAATGATAAAGGTGAAGATTTTGGTATAGATTCCTTAAAGGAGATCATTAAAAACAATCCTGATATTGATATGAAAAGTTTGAATAGTGTAATAATGAAAACCTGTACGGATTACAAACAAAGTAAGCCCTATATTGATGACATTGCTTTATTTAGCTTAAGAATTCATTAAAAAGAAATACGAATTTCGGATTGTTTGGTTATGGAATTATAGTACAAGTACAATATTCTGTGTTCGAATGGCTAACACAAAAAAAGGGTGTTTTTAGGAATCACGAAAATTGATAATCCTAAATCAGCTAATCCTTAATCAGCCTTCACTTCCGCCTCAGTTTCTCTGTTTTTGTGAAATACATCTATTGCCACCAGCATTGCAATAAAGCCCCAGAAAGGCACAGAAGCCTTATCAGTATCTAAAAAATTATTTAATGCACCGTGTACAATGTAAGTTATAAAACCAAGTAAGATCACTAAAACCAATCTCTTTGTTTCATAGTCATTTATAGTGTAATATAATCTAAAGCCCGTAAAGAGCGTTGCAATTATTATGGCAAGGAATGTGAGTGTACCCAATACACCTGATTCGCATAATGGCCCAATGTATTCGCTGTGCGCATTTCCCCTGTCGCCCATGTTGGTACTGATTATTGTTTTTTCCTGGGAATGCTGAAACGGTGCGTATTGAAAACTATATGTTCCCGGGCCCCACCCAAAAAAAGGTCGTTCTTCAAACATGCGGAATGCCGCTCCCCAACGGTTCAATCGTTCCAGGTTAGAGGCATCGGTAGAAATGTTGGAAATGGATTCAATATGTTTATCAAAATCCTGTGAAGCATCCTGCCTGTTCTTTTCCAATTTCATTACTATGTCGGTTTGATAGGTAATTAATATGGCGCTAAGCGCTAAAAATGCAATTAATAAATTGCGGAACTTAATTCTTAGCAATAATACAAGATACCCCACCAGGGCCACAACCAGGCTAAGCCAGGCAGCACGGGTATACGAAAAAACCAAAGCGATAGTGAAAATGATGAGAAATAGGAATGCAGTAAATTTAATGCTTGATGAATATTTTTTATTTATCATAAAAAATATCAAAGCAGGAAAAAACATTGCAAGAATGGCCCCGTAAATGGTATGATCATTATAAAAAGGCGACATCACATAGTTAGCCGGTTCTTCTGCAAATCCCATTAAATAGTGATTATAAAGCGTATAAAAAATAATGAGGGTAAATGAAATAATATACAACCAATAAAATCTTTTAATATTTGTATAATCCTTAAACAATTGAGTAGCTATAAAGTAGAATGCAATCACGAACCACAGCCGTGAAATCAAAAATTTAAATGACACAACAGGGATTTCGCTGGTAACGCTTGTAATAAAGATCCAAACCAAATTGATTATAATAGCAATGGTGATGGGATGTTTCATCACCTGGAGGTTTATCGTGTTTTTTTGTATTTGCTTAAGAATAAAAATGATCATGATGCCAAAAATTATTGGCTCTGTTGGTAAGCTAAGCCCAAGGCCCCCTTCCATATGCTGGAGGTTCACTGCCAACGGGGTAAGAAATACAACCACAAGAATAAGCTTATCTAAAGCAAAGAGGGCGAGTAATATAATTAACAGTACAGCAGGAAGTAAATTGAAATAATAAAATTCAAAATACGTACATATCGCATTTATAACAATAAATGAAATACTTAAAGCATACGCCCACTTTATGTTTTTGTGTTCTAACAATTTATTATTTTTTAATTTCTGTAGCCGTTGATTTTGTGAAAATTAAAATCTAGCCGGACAAAATTTTACAATTTGTTCTTTTTAGCCATTATCGTTAATATGAGAAGCAAAAGCAAGTTGGTTGATACCACCGAAACAGCAACTATCACCCAACGGATCGGATAAGATTTTTTATCAGCCGGATATGGTTTGCTAACTATATTAGAATAAGTAAGAATTTTATTGAGATCGCTCATTACCTTATCATAATCCAATTTAGAAGTATTATAACTTTCCAATAGTATATCAAATGTTTCTTTCATTTGATAGTATTCTCCTCCTTTTTCCTCAAGGTTGCGCATCAAAGCATCGATATCTTTTAAACTTTCCTTTCTCGCGCCACCACTTAGAGCTTTTAAATAACTTTTAGTAACTTCTTTAACCTGAACCTCATAATCTAATAGTTGATATTTTACCCTCAATTCCTGAAGAATAGAATTTACTGAATCTACCTGCTTTTTTTTCACAAGTAATTGATTACTTACTATCGCCAGCACTTCTTTTGTTTTTTCACGTTGAAGATTTCTCGCTTTCAAATTTAAGGCATTGATAATTTCGGTCACCATATCACAAGCTATTTGTGCATCAGTGTCAAATACTTTAATTTCAATTGAATTATACTGTGTTCGTCTTACTTCTACATTTGCCTGGTAGGCCGCAATTAAGTCAAAAAGCCCTGATTTTGAAGTGGTATCAATATCATAATGTGCGGCTAATTTAAATTTGTTAACTACTGCGTTCCGGATATCTGACGATTCCAACAATTGTAATAACTGTTCGGAAGGAGTCTCGGAGCTGTAAGGGATTATGTTTGAAGGATAGATTATTGCAAAGGATTTGTATCTGGGCTTAATAAAAAATTCCGATGAAAAAACAGCAGAAACAACAATTGCGGAAATGGTAATGACCATAAAATGGAATTTCCATTTCATCATTAGTTTAATAAAATAAGAACTATTTTGCATATCTTCTTGCATTATATTAATATTAGCAGTCAAAATAAATACTGATATTATTTCAATTCATTTCCCGTGTTAAAACATAATTTTCTAAAATAAGAAAAACGAAAAACCGATCATCTCTATTTTTTAAATTTGAATTGTTTAAGATTTTCAATCAATAATATAGCAATAACAGCCATAAGCAAAGAAGCCATGGTTGAAACCACAACAATTATCCAACGTACAGGATATGATTTTTTTTCGGCAGGATACGCATTACTAACAACAAATTTTTGAGGTAACACTTGCTCCACATCCACTTTAGTTCCTTCATATTTTGTTTTAAGCAGGTTTAATTGTTTTCGTTGAAACTCCAGGTTATCGCGCAATGATACATACACGCTGCCGTAATTTGCGATCACCTTTAATTTTTCTTCCAGTGCTTTGATTGCACGCTGATCGCCCTTTGAAATTGCTATCGCATATTGTCCGGTTGTAACCTCCGATTGAGATTCATAATCATAAAGGCCGTAGCTATTAATTACTTTAATAGAATCGGTCATCGCATTCACATCGGCCTCTTTTTCTAAATATTCTTTTTTTACAATTATCAATGCCTGTGTAGCTCTTTCTCTTTGCATACGAATTTTCGTAGAGTCATGTAACGCTGCAATGTCATTAGCTATCAGAGCCGCTGTATCCGGATTAATGTCCATCACTTCAATTTTAACCGACATGTATTCAGTGCGCTTAAAAGTAATGTTACTCTGAAATTCGTCATACAATTTTGTACGCTTGAATTTATCGGCTGTATCGATATCATAATGTTTCAACAGATTGTATTTTTCCGATATTTTTGTTCTTATTTCGTCAGAGTTCAGGATCTGAAGCATCTGTTCTGCCTCTTCTTCTGCACCAAAGGCAAGAACGTCATCCTGTTTAAAACTATTATCACTTAAAAGGGCTTTTGAAATGGAACTGGTGGTGGCAGGGAATAAGATTACTGTCGATTTATATTTTTCCTGAATAGTTAAGGATATAATACTTGAAATTACAAAAGTGCCTATACCAATAACGATAAGCGATATGCGCCATTTGTAAATAAAATGCAATATATTTAATGAGTTGAAATCTTCTGTCAATTGCTCTTTCTTGTTCATTTTAATAAATCTAAAATTTAGTTAAGTTGACAAAAATAAGAAAAATTGCGGATTTCGGATTTTTGATTGCACCCAATCTCAATTTATGTAATTCGGCCCAATCAGAAATAATACTAATTACCCGTATTTAAGGATGCGGAAAATAGCCTTAATACTTATCGTTCCGGAAACAAAAGCCCACAAAACGGAGGTTGCAACCATTATAACAAAACTCATCATCCAGTTTAAATTTAGCATTCTTGAACCGTAATTGATGGCTACAACGCCAATTGCGAAAATTATTAGCGTATTGATCAATTTGTAGTTGATCTTAAATTTAAAGATACGTTGCGCAATTATCACCTGGATAATTGCAGTTAAATATTGAGTGATCATACTTGAAATGGCGGACCCATAAGCTTCAAACTGCCTTATTAGTAAAAAATTCAGGGTAATATTCAATATCATGCCAAAAGCAGCCATTGTATTAAGCTGCTTCATATTGCCATTGGCAGTTAAAAGGGTTCCGAAAATATAGGTTGTAGATACAGCAATAAAACTCAACATGAGTAAACTGAAAATTTTTGCAGATTCTTCAACATGTACCTGGTAAAGCAAGCCCATTAACTCTTTACTGTAAAAAACACAGCCAACACCAATAACAATAGCAGGTGTAAGTAATAAAGTACTTATCAGTTTAACTAAAGATTCCACAGATTCCTTGTGTTTTAACATTCTGGAGAATATAGGTAATAGCATCCCAGCCGTTAAAAAAGCGATCATATTGGTTGCATCCAGCAAACGAAACGCCTGCGCATAAATACCTGATTGAACATCTCCCACGCCTTTGGGTAACATACGTTCAATCATAACAGTGTCAATACGATTATAGAACGACATCAGTAAAGTAAGAATGGCAAAAGGCAAACTTTTTTTCAGGATCATTAATGAGAATGCCCAATTCCATTTTAATTTAAATGTATGTGTTTTATTAAGAATAATTAAAAATGCAGTTATTACACTTATTGAATAACCAATTGTTTGCGCATAAACAAAATACATGATCCCATCAGGCTCCTTCAGCATGTCTGTTTTAAGCATTACAATACATAAAACGATCAATATTGACCGGTCTAATATAGAAACAATAGCATCGGTTTTAAACAAATGCAACCCGGCTAAATTAGAACGGAGGTAATTGATAAAAAACAGCAGGAACATGTTAAATCCTTGCACCAGTAGTAATTTCATTAACCGGGTGTCGTATCCAATTAATAAGCCCGCCACTACTACCACTATTATATAAATAATGGCCAGTAATATTTTTAATGTAAATAAACCCGAAAAATGTTTGGTAAGTAAGTGATTATTCTGCGCTATGTTTTTGTTATTAAAATTAGTAATACCAAAATCAAGAACGATGGTTAGTAAGAATGAAAAATTGAAAATAGCAAAATAAATACCATAACTGGCAGCACCAACTTCGTTTTGTACTTGCGTTTCAAATCCTAAGATATAAATGGATTTTATGAATAAATTCATAAAAAGTAAAAAGGCAAGATTGGCTACAAATTTCTTTTGCATCAGGCGAAAATACGAATTTTATGAAGGGAGAAAGATGAAATTTTGGGTTTTGGGTTGAGTGTTATCAAACTTTACCAATTTATTATCCTGCACTATAAAAGTCGTGTAGCTTAATTGACGGAACAGCTCAAAACATTTTTCGCGGTTTTCGTTTTCCCAAAGTTCGGCATAAACAATGGGTTTATTTTTAATTAAAAGAGTTTTGCCACCTTCCAATACAAAATATTCAAAATTTTCTACGTCAATTTTTATTGCACTTATGCGTGTCGGGGCCTTTATCAACTCCTCTATATTATCCAACATTTTTAAAGGTACTTTGCAACGTTCGCCTTCATTATTTTCAGTGATACTGCTATGCAGCACATGGCTCAGGCCTTGCATCCGCACCGAACCAATTACAGGCATTACCATTTCCACTTCACCTTCTGTATTTCCCAATGCTACTTCAAACAAACGGACATTGTTTAATTTAAAATAATTTACAATCCGCTTGAATGTGGTAATATTATGCGACATTGGTTCAAAGCTATACACGGTACCCCCTTTTACAGAACGGGCTAAATGCACGGTCATAATGCCAATATTAGCGCCAATATCAAGCACAGAAGTGTTTTCAGGTATTAAATTCAAAAACTGAAAAAAATCCTTTTCATTTTTATCCCGCCTAAGCGTATAGATCTTAAACAAAGAAAAAACAAAAAGATAGTTTTTAAAACCCAATATTTTATGAAGGATGAATTTAATTGCGTTTTTCATTCGGGTTGTAAAAGTATTGTTTTTTATGAAATATTTGTAAATTTCTAACAGTAATGCACCACAGCGAGTATATTTTTGATCGGCAGTGTGGCACCGATTGGCTATTGGCCCCCGATAGTAATCGGGTCGGCCATCCACAGTTCATGAATAAGAACCTGATCACCGCTCAAAAACTCAGGGATCACAGAGCGCTTATTTTTTGTATTTTCGTTTCGAAAAAAATAAAAACATTGGAAATAGTTGTAAATACGCGCTTACTCCTGAAAAATAAACTGGAAGGTATCGGTTGGTTTTCATACGAAACTCTTAAACGTATTACCACCAGCCATCCTGACGACCATTTTATTTTTTTATTTGACCGCGATTTTGATGAGGACTTTATTTTTTCAGATAATATTACTCCAATTGTTCTTTCACCACAGGCCCGCCATCCATTTTTA
The DNA here is from genome assembly GCA_030654175.1 of Bacteroidia bacterium. GTDB lineage: Bacteria > Bacteroidota > Bacteroidia > 2-12-FULL-35-15 > 2-12-FULL-35-15 > 2-12-FULL-35-15. Next base: position 298,786 of record JAURXZ010000035.1, on the reverse strand, counting down.
TTCTATTGGTGGTTTGAATTTTCAGTTGCTAATTTTTTAAATAAATACAATGCCGATGTTTTTGTTTCTCCCGATGGTTATTTAGCTCTCAATGCCAAAGTGAAGCAATTAGCAGTAATTCACGATCTGAATTTTGAACATTATCCCGAGGATGTACCTTTTTTAGTCCGAAAATACTACAAACATTTTTTTCCAAAGTTCGCTCAAAAAGCTACCAGAATAGCTACTGTTTCGGAATATTCTAAAAACGATATTGTAAAAAACTACCGGATTGATCCAGCAAACATTGATGTGGTATACAATGGTTGCAATGAGTTTTACGGGCCTGTTGGTGACGCAATTAAACAACAAACCAAACAGAAATTCTCCCGGAATTGTGATTACTTTTTGTTTGTGGGTGCATTGCATCCACGTAAAAACATTTCACGTCTTTTTGAAGCGTTTGATAAATTTAAGAGCACCCGATCAAATGATGTAAAAATGGTTATTGTAGGCGAAAAATATTACTGGACGAGCGATATAAAACAAACCTATATCAATATGAAATTCAGGGAGGATGTCATTTTTACAGGCCGTTTGTCGACTGAAGATTTAAAGAATGTATTGGGTTCGGCCCTGGCAATGACCTATGTTCCTTATTTTGAAGGCTTTGGTATTCCAATACTGGAAGCCATGAATTGCGATATACCTGTAATTACAAGCAATGTAACATCCATGCCGGAAGTAGCAAAGGGTGCTGCACTCCTTGTTGATCCTTTTTCGATTGATTCTATCGCTGATGCAATGCTATCTCTTTATAAAGATCAGGATTTGCGCAACGCATTGGTTGTGAAAGGAAGGGCGCGGAAACTTGATTTTAGTTGGGATAAAACTTCTGCTTTATTGTGGGAAAGTATTGAACGTACCGTAAATTCTTAGCCTAAACCTGGCCCATTCCCTTCAGACCTGCAAAAAAAGGTAGAGAACCTAAATCATTGCTTTTTTATTTCCCGGGAATTTACTATATTCGCATATTCAAAAGGAAACACGCCAAAACCGTATTTCTTTTATTTGTTTCAGTACGATGGACCCATTAAATAAAAACCAGTTCAAATCAAGAATAAAAATATTGATAAGGAATGTTTCATTACCAAGCCCATTGGCCATCAGGAGTGTATGTATTTTAATAAATATTTGAAAATACGATACAAATTGATGAAAACCTTAATAACAGCTATATACTTCCTTACAGCCCTGAGTACTAAACATTCCCAGGAATCTATTGTATATTTTAAAAAACACTTTTTTTTTAAAAACGAACAGGGCAGAACTAAAGCTCTTCCTTATTTACTCTCTTGTATTTTAATTGCCTCTGTTTTTTTATTTTCCTCCCATAAAACTATTGCAAACAACGATCATAGCAGCAATATCGACTCCTTGCAAAGCATTTTAAAAGTCGCAAAAAAAGACACCAATAAAGTAAATATTTTAAATGAATTGAGTTTTGTATCGAGAAGAAAATCGGCTGAGAATTCAATTCAATTTGCGGAGGAAGCATTAAAATTATCTAAAAATTTATCCTTTAAAAAAGGAATGGCCAGGTCTCTGACAAACCTGGGACTTACATACAGATCAAGCAACAATACTGAAAAAGCAATAGATTACTATTTACAATCCTTAAAAATATTTCATGAATTAGATAACAAAAAGGAGATCATTGTTACTTTAACCAGTATTGCCGATCTGTACTTGAAGCAGAATAACTTTAATAAAGCGATGAAGTTTTATATTGAGGCTTTAAAATTATCTGAAGAGGTCTCAGCAAGGTCGGAAGCCCCCGAGCTTATGAGCAGGCATATTGAAGATAAAAAACAAGAGGCCGGATTGATCTATTTGATAGGACAACTTTATCAAAATCAGAACAATTACGATGGTGCTTTAAAGTATTTTTTCAGGGCATTTAAAATGTATGAGAAAATTAATGATGAAAACGGCATTGCAGATGTTTATGTTTCGATCGGAATTGTTTTATACGAAAAAAATAATCTGGGTAAATCTCAAACCTTTGTTTATAAGGGTTCTCACCCGGAAGCAATGGATTACCTGAGTAGAGGAAGGGTGATTCATCTGAAAAATAACAATAAGAATGGCATCATTCGTTCTGATAACTATTTGGCGTGTATCTATGCCGGGCAGGAAAAATTTGGTGAGGCACTTGAATTTGCCTTTGAAGGTGTAAAGTTCTCAACAGAGGTCAACAATAAAAAGATGAGAACATCGCTGTATGGCACAATTGGCGATATTTATTACTCTCAGGGTAATTATAAAACAGCAATTGAATACCTTGATAAATGTTATGAGGGTGCTAAGTCTTTCAGTGATAAAAATTATTTAAAAGATCTATACCTGAACTTTGCCAGCGTTTATGCAAAATTAGATAATTATCAAAAGGCTTATGAATATCATACACTCTATACCGGAATGAAAGATGCCCTTCTCAAGGGGCGATCCAGCAAGGAGGTAGTTGAGATGAGCGCTAAGTATGAAAGCGAAAAAAAGGACAAAGAACTGATAGCAAAAGATGCTGAAATAGCTAAACAGCATGCCGAAACCGAAAAGCAACAATTCCAGAGAAATGCCTGTATTATTGGATTTGGATTAGTGTTGATACTCATATTTTTTATACTCAGAGAATACCGAACCATTACAAAACAGAAGGAAGATGTTGAAAAATCTTATAAAAATATTTCCATCTTAAACCAGATCGAACAAGAAATAACGTCTTCTCTTTCTGTTGAAAAAATAATTGAAACAGTTTATGAAAATGTAAATAAATTAATGATGGCAGATGTTTTTTGCATCGGGATTCCAAATAAAGCTAAAAACACGATCGATTTCCCTGGTTTTATAGAAAAAGGGAAAAAATATAATAGTTCCTATGATCTAAATGATAACACTCGTTTCCCGGTTTTGTGTTTTAACAATGGACAGGAAATTTTTATTAATGACTTACGGAAAGAGTTTAAAAAATACATACCATATATCCCAATTCCGGTGGTTGGTGAACGCCCGGAATCACTCATTTATTTACCTCTGTTCTCTAAAAATAAAGTAATTGGAGTGATCACAGTGGAAAGCTTCAGTAAAGATTCATATACCTTGTATCACCTGGACATCCTTAAAAAATTGGCCGTTTATATTGCCATTGCTATAGAAAACGCTCAATTATATGAAAACCTGGAAGGAAAAGTTGAGGAGAGGACAGAAGAGGTATTGAAACAAAAAGAAGAGGTTGAAAAAGCTTACGAAAACACAAAGTTACTTAGCAATATTGGAAGGGAGATCGGTTCCGTTTTATCAGTTGAAGAAATAGTAAATAAAGTTTATCAAAGTATTAATAAATTAATGGATGCCTCGGCATTCGGTATTGGAATTTATAATAAGTCGGAAAACCGGCTTGACGTGTCAGGCTTTATTGAAAAGGGAGAAAAACTGCCTTTCTTTTATTATGAATTAATTGATGAAAAGCGTCCTGCTGTTTGGTGTTTCAAAAATCAAAAAGAATTTATTACCAATGATTTCAGAAGGGACTACACCAACTTCTTCCCTGGTAAAACATTGCCATTTACAAAAGAAGGCGATCTACCCGAATCACTCGTTTACCTCCCTCTTTCTATTTCGAATAAGCAGATAGGAGTAATTACCGTTCAAAGTTTTAAAGTAAATGCTTACTCTGAATATCAGCTGGATATTCTCCGCAACCTGGCTATTTATATAGTGAATGCACTGGAAAATGCCCACTTGTATAAAGGCATGGAAGAAGAGGTTAAAAACAGAACACAGGAAGTTATTAAACAAAAAGAAGAACTTGAGATCTCCCGTAATAATTTAAGCGTATTAAGTGAAATTGGACAGGAACTTACTTCTACCCTTGATTTTGAAAGTATTTTCAGCAAACTTCATGGAAACATTAACCGTTTGATGGATGCTGAAACATTTGGTGTCCGTATTTATCATCCTGAAAATAATACGATAGATATTAAATACGAATATGATAAAGGTGAAAGGGTGGCACCTTTTTCCTTTACAATGGACAATAACGATAATTTATCCGTTTGGTGTATTAAAAATAAGAAGGAAATATTTATTAACGACAATCTCAATGAACATAAAAAATACGTTAATAATATCGTAATAATAAATGGTGAAATGACTCACTCTTTATTGTTTTGTCCGATGATCTTAAAGGAGACCGTAATTGGAGTAATAACTGTTCAAAGCTATCAGAAAAACAGTTATACTGAGCATCATCTTAAAATGTTGAGAACCCTTGCCAACTATACTGCAATTGCCTTGGAAAATGCTCAGTTGTATGAAAATCTTGAGGAGAAAATTGAAGAGCGGACCATTGAAGTTCTGAAACAAAAGGAAGAGGTAGAAAAATCATATGAAAACACAAAACTGCTTAGTAATATTGGCAGGGAGATATCGTCCGTTTTATCAGTTGAAGAAATTATTAATAAAGTATATGAAAATGTAAATAAATTAATGGATGCTTCTGCATTCGGAATTGGACTATTTGATAAAGAGAATAAACGTCTTCATTTTTCGGGGTTAATTGAGAAAGGTGAAAAATTACCAACCCATTACGATGAACTGACTGATGAAAGGCGGCCGGCAGTTTGGTGCTTTAATAAGCAAAAGGAATTATTTACGAATAATTATCAAAACGATTATAACCTTTACTTCCCTGGTGAAAAAAAGCCTTTGCCTAAAGAAGGCGTTAGTTCAGAATCGCTGATCTATCTCCCACTTTCAACTCCGAGTAAACAGATCGGTGTTATCACTGTTCAGAGTTTTAAGCGAAATGCATATACCGAATACCACCTCGATATACTTAGGAATTTGGCTGTTTATGTAGTAAATGCTCTGGAAAATGCTCATCTGTATCAAAATATGGAAGAGGAGGTAAAATACAGAACGCAAGAGGTTATTAAACAAAAAGAAGAGCTTGAAGTTTCACGTAATAATATTAATGTATTAAGTGAAATTGGACAAGAGATCACTTCATCCCTTTCAATTGAAACAATAATTGAAAAAGTATATGAAAATGTAAATAAATTAATGGATGCTTCCGTATTTACTATTGGTATATACAACGAAGAAGAAAAAAAATTGGATTTTATCGGGACTATAGAAAATGGTGAAAAAATACCTTTTCAATCAATAGGGGTTGAAAAGAATGACCGACTTCCTAGCTTATGTTTCAATGAAAGTAAGATCATTTTTATTAATGAACATTCAAAAGAATATAAAAAATACTTGCCTAATCTTCTTGCGCCAATAGCAGGTCTTGCGTCTGAATCTATAATTTATATTCCACTTATAACAAAGGGCAAATCGATCGGTGTAATTACTGTGCAGAGTGCACGCAAACATGCTTTTTCAGAATATCATTTGAATATTTTGCAAAGTATGGCTATATATGCCGCCATTGCAATAGAAAACGCTCAACTTTATGAAAACCTTGAAATAAAAGTAATAAAGCGAACGGATGAAGTTTTAAAGCAGAAAGAAGAGGTAGAAAGATCTTATCAGAATACTAAACTCCTAAGCGATATTGGAAGAGAGATCATTTCAGTTTTATCAGTTGAAGAGATCATCAATAAAGTATATGAAAATGTAAACAGATTAATGGATGCTTCTGCATTTGGCATTGGTATTTATAATGATGATGAAAAACGAATTGATTTTTCAGGATTTATTGAAAAGGGAGAAAAACTGCCATTCTATATAAATGAATTAAACGATGAAAGCCGCCCAGCTGTTTGGTGTTTTAAAAATCAAAAAGAAATATTTATTAATGACCTTAATAAAGAATACAATAACTATTTCCCCGGAAGAGAAATTCCTGTGCCTAAGGCAGGAGAGCAATCCGAATCTATTATTTACCTGCCCATTTCCACGGGAAATAAGATGGTAGGGGTGATCACCGTTCAAAGTTTTAAACAAAATGCATATACCGAATATCAATTGAATATTCTCAGAAATCTAGCTGTTTATGTAGTTAACGGACTTGAAAATGCCCGGCTTTATGAAACTATGGAGGATGAAGTAAAAGCGCGTACGCTTGAAATTGAAAAACAAAATGATGAGTTGGCCAGATTATCCATTGTGGCAAGTGAAACGGATAATGGTGTATTAATTTTTGGGGCAACCGGTGAAATAGAATGGGTAAATTCAGGATTTACCCGTCTTCAGGGGTATGGTTTAGAAGAACTAAAACAAAGGGGGAACACATTAGAAAAGATCAGCCATAACCCGGATATAAAGACCTTAGTTCATGATTGCATTGAAAATAAAAAATCATCAATGTATCAAGCATTAAACATTACCAAAGCGGGTAAAGAACTATGGGTGCAAAGTTCCCTTACACCTATTCTGGATGAATTGGGCAATGTTAAAAAATGGGTGATCATAGATATTGATGTAACAGCACGTAAGAAAGCAGAAGATGGTATCAGGCAGCAAAACGAAAAAATTACGGATAGTATCAACTATGCAAAAAGTATTCAGGAAGCCTTGCTTCCGCCAATAGAAGAGATACAAAAACACTTGCCGGAATCCTTTATTTTATACAAACCAAAGGATATTGTTAGCGGTGATTTTTATTGGATCTACGAAGATAAAGAGCGCGTTTTGATCGCTGTTGCCGATTGTACGGGACATGGAGTACCTGGAGCGTTTATGTCGCTAATGGGGAATAATTTCCTTAATGATATAATTAAAGTGAAAGGAAAGCATACTCCTTCGGAAATTCTGGATGAATTAAACATCCAAATTTTGAATACCCTTAAGCAAAACAGTAAAGAAACATCCGTGAAATATGGAATGGACATTGCCCTTATAAGTTTGGAGTTCGGAATTGATGGAACGGAGAACGCTTCCAAACTCCAAACTCCAAACTCCCAACTCCTGTCAAAATTACAATTTGCTGGTGCCCACAGCCCTTTATTTATTTTCCGAGGTAATGAATATATCCCTATAAAAGGAGACCAGCGTTCAATTGGAAGCTATCAGAAAAATGAAAAGCAAGGTTTCACCAATCACAGTTTCCTGCTCAGGAAAGGTGATATGTTATATTTGTTTTCTGATGGTTTTGCCGACCAGATTGGAGGACCCGAAAACAAAAAAATGTTTTCACAACCTTTTAGAGATATTCTTCAGTCCATTTGTGGTCTTGAAATGTCAGAACAAAAGAAAATACTTGATACAACAATTTCAGATTGGAAAGGGAAATTAGATCAAACGGATGATATTTTAGTCTTAGGTATCCGTATATGATCTTTAGAGTCTTGAAAATTGAAATGAAACCCTATGAGCATTGAAACGTATAAATCATTAAGTATGCCAGATTAAGATCAATCTCAGTCAAGCGTCAATAGGGTGAATTTAATTATCGGGTTAAATCTTAAAAAAAATGTGTACAAAAACTAAAAGTGTAATATGCAATATCCCCTCTCTAATGCAAATGAAAGGGGTTTGTTTAAGCTTGTTTCTTCTGCTTGTTTTTTTCTCAACAGGAGATGCTCAAACATTAAAGCGCCAATGCGTTGCAAGTACAGGTAATTATGTTTCAGAAAACGGAACCACATTGCAGCAAACAATAGGTCAGCCTTATGGTACCGCACCGTATTATAGTAATACTACAAGGTTTACCCCAGGATTTCTTCAACCCATTTTTAGAATTGAAAATATCAGATCAAGTATTGAGGCAACCATATTTCCAAATCCAACTTCAAACCAGGTTACAATTGAATCAACCATACTATTAGAAAATATACTTATTCAAATAGTTGATATCACCGGAAAAATACTGTTAAACCAAAAAGTAAATGAGTTTAAAACGTATACTATCGATTGTTCCAACTGGTCATCTGGTGTATATTTGATTTCTCTGGCGGATTCTAAAAGCAGTTTATATTCATCAAAGTTAATTATCTCAAGATAAAAAAATATGAAGGTTCACTTCTTTAAATTCCCCCTTTTATTTACAATGCTTTTTTTTGCATCCCTTGCAAAAGCCCAGTCTAACGCTACATTTGATGCAGGACAAGTGTTCTCAACATTTAAATTTACAGATGCCCAGGGTGTTGAGGAAAAAAAATTTTCAAATAATATTTCGGGCTGCTTTAGTTTAGGATATCAGTATGAGCATTATAACGGATTGTTCATTCGCGCGAATTTAGGAATGCGTAAAGCAGGAGCGTCAATTATTTTTGATGAAACAAATGTAAATTGGAATATTCAATATGCAGATGCCAGTCTTGGGGTAGGGTATATGCTTAATAAATGGCGGTTAAAACCTTATTTTTCGGTGTCGCCTTATTTTGGTTATATGCTAAAAGCGAATCAAACAATTGGACCTGATACGTATGATATTATGCAAAATAAATCAATAAAAACTACTGATTATGGCTTGTTTTTTTCTCCAGGTTTAAAAATGGCCTTGTCAAATATTATCTCTTTTTATGCCGAATATAAATACATTCTGGGATTACAGAATTTGGAAAAATCCGACCAAAAATCTTATAATCGTGGGTTTTCAATTAATTTAGGGATATCCGTTGCGATCATAAAATACAATTACGTTACTTCTAAATAAATACCAGTTTCTTAACCACAAATGAGTGGCGTTGAAGGTTACTTTTCAACAAATTAATTTGCAATAATATATATCTGACTACAAGGTCAATATAATTCCATTAGCCAAAATGTTCTTAATAAATCATGCCATGAACAGTACGTGCTGATTTTTGATTATTAACAAAGTGTATTGATGTGAATTTTGTGCCAAAACTTTGCTTATTTTGTCTTAGCTTTCTAATACAGATAAAATAGCAAAATTTCAATTATAGATATAGTTATCAAAAAACTTTAGTACTATGAAACATTCATCAATAAGCCGGTCACAGCCTTTTGGTAATTGGTGGAAAGGTCCATTACTACGGAAGCGATCTCTTTTGCCAATTTGGGTTTTTGGCTTTTTTTTATTGTTTATAAGTCAGAGCGGATTAGCACAATTAAGAGGATTAAATTATCAGGCTATAGCTATTGATGAAAATGGAAAAGAAATTGTTGGAATGGACCTTAGCGGGCAGTCCATCCAAAATAAAACCATTGCTGTACGTTTTTCAATTTTAAGTGGAAGTTCGGTCGGTACAGTTCTTTATCAGGAAGTTCATTCTGCAAATACTGATCATTATGGTTTGTTTTCATTGATCATTGGTGATGGTACTGTAAGCAACAATGGACAATACCAACTTATGATTGATATTCCATGGTCAGCCGCCAACCAATTTTTAAAGGTAGAAATAGATATTAAAAATGAGGGTAATTATAAACTAATGAGTGTTCAGCAGTTTATGGCTACCCCATATTCGTTTTATGCTTCTAAATCCGACACAGCTCTTTATTCTTTAAATTCAGGAAATTCAGGTGCAATTGAAACAAATTGGAAGTTAACAGGCAATGATAGTACTATAGCAGGAACAAACTTCATCGGAACTTCTGATTCTGTAGATTTTGTTGTTAAAACAAATAATACAGAGAAAATAAGAGTGACTGCAACTGGTAATGTAGGCATTGGAATAAATACCCCAACAGAAAAGTTAGACGTATTGGGAAATGCCAAAATATCCGGTTTGTTAGGTACAGGTACGCGAATAGTGCAGGCAGATCCGAATGGAATATTAATCCCCCTTGCTGCTGATAGCGCTAACAAGGTTTTACTTGGTACAGGAGTATGGGGAAGTGTACCAACAAGCACCGCCTGGTCTCTCAATGGCAATGCAGGAACGGTTGATACAGCAAACTTCATTGGAACCACAGACGATAAATCATTTAATATTCGGGTGAATAATGAAAAAGCCGGGAGAATAGAAAAACAGTTAACCAACGCTTTTTGGGGTTATCGTGCAGGTACTTTTAATACTACGGGATATGGCAATTCTTCAATTGGCGCCTATTCCCTTGATTTCAACACAACAGGTTTTCATAATACAGCTTTGGGAGACTTATCACTTACCTATAACGTAACTGGAAGCTCAAATACATCTGTTGGAGCAAAATCGATGTATAATAATACCATAGGTGATTCAAATACTGCGGTAGGAAAATATGCACTTTCTGACAACACAACAGGAAACAACAATACCTCAATTGGTACCAATTCACTTTATTCAGGTAACACCGGAAATAATAATGTTGCATTAGGATATAATGCAGGATTTCATGATTCTATTGGCAGTGGCAACGTGTTTCTTGGTTATGAGGCAGGTTATAACGAAACGGGTTCAAACAAGCTCTATATTGCAAATAACAGTTCAAATCCTCCTTTAATTTATGGAGATTTTTCTAGCGGCAATGTGGGTATTGGAACAAGTACTCCAGGTGCAACACTTGAAGTAACGGGGCAAGTGAAAATTACCGGAGGAACGCCTGGATCTGGTAAAGTACTAACATCAGATGCTGCCGGTTTAGCAACCTGGACCACACCCAATAATGGAACTGTAACCAACGTTACTGGTGTTTTACCAATTTCAGTAACAACAGGTGCAACAACGCCTGTTATTTCAATTGCTGGCAATACCGCTTCGAGTGATGGGATTGTTACCTCCGGTGCCGGACAAAGTAACATGGTTTGGAAAACAGATGCCTCTGGAGCACCCGCCTGGAGAGCAGACTCTAGTTCGGCCTACAATGCAGGAACCGGGTTAACATTAACAGGATCCACCTTTAATAGTGTTTGGACTGCTTCCGGTTCGGATATTTACAGTAATAATGCTGGCAATATTGGCATCGGCAACACATCTCCCGCAGAAAAGCTAGAAGTAACCGGGAATGCGAGAATATCCGGGTTAGCAGGCATAGGAACACGAGTGATACAATCAGATTTGAACGGGACTTTAGTTCCGCTTGCAGCTGGTTCCGTTTCCCAGGTTTTGCTGGGAACTGGTGTATGGGGAAGTGTTCCAACTAAAACCTCCTGGTCGCTTGTTGGTAATGACAGCACAGTTGATGGTACAAATTTTATCGGAACAACTGATAATATTCCATTCAATATTCGTGTAAATAATCAAAAGGCGGGAAGAATTGATCATCTTCTTTTCAACACCTTTTGGGGTTATAGAGCTGGTGATGCAAATACCACAGGGGATTATAATACAGCAAACGGAATGCAAGCCCTTTATACTAATACTACCGGGATTCAAAATACTGCTACCGGCATGAATTCTCTTTTTTTCAACACCACCGGTAGCTATAACACTGCAACTGGCATACAGGCGCTTTATACAAATAGTATTGGTACCGAAAATACCGCTACAGGAGCATATTCACTTTATTTAAACACCACAGGGAACTGGAATACTGCAACAGGTTCGGGCGCACTTAAATCAAATACCACGGCAAACCGCAATACTGCAATGGGATACGCGGCACTTTATGCAAATACTACCGGAGACTTCAACACCGCTAATGGATTTTCGGCCCTTTTTGATAATACCACAGGGGTTCAGAACACCTCATTCGGTGCAAACTCGCTCCGTTTTAACACTACCGGATCCTACAATACTGCCAATGGTATACAGGCTCTTTATTCCAATACTACCGGATATCAAAATTCCGCCTTCGGGTCAAATTCACTTTTTTTAAATACTACAGGTTTCTATAATACCGCCACCGGTGAGCAGGCTCTGCATGATAACACCACCGGAACCCATAATACGGCAACCGGTTTACAAGCGCTTTATGCAAACACTACCGGAATTCAGAATACTTCCACGGGTATGAATTCACTTCGTTTCAATACCACAGGAAACTATAATACTGCCGATGGAATACAAGCTCTTTATTCGAATACCACAGGAATCAAAAATACAGGTAATGGAGCTTATTCATTGTATCTCAATACAATAGGAAGCAGCAATACTGCAAATGGATTCCAGGCACTTTATTCGAACGTTGCAGGTTCTAACGCTACTGCTGTAGGCGTAAATGCCATGCAATATGCAAATAATACTTCAACAGCATTTGATAACAATAATGTGGCTGTTGGATTTGAGGCACTGAGAGGTTCATCAACACCTGCAGTTAATATCGGAATTTATAATACGGCTATTGGATACCAAACTTTGAAATTCAATGCTTCCGGAAGAGAAAATGTTGCCGGTGGATACCAGGCATTATATTCTAATACCGCAGGAATCAATAATACGGCTTATGGGTTTAGAGCACTTTACCTAAATACGCTGGGGTCTTATAATACTGCTATTGGAGATAGTGCCCTTTATTCCAACACTATTGGAATCTATAATACTGCAACTGGATTGAGTGCACTTTATGCAAATACATCAGGCCAATACAATACAGCGACTGGAGGTGGAGCACTTCATTATAATACCACAGGGAATTACAATACAGCCACAGGTGTAGGTGCTCTTAGTTTTAATATTACAGGAGAACAAAATACCGCTACCGGAGCAGGGGCACTATATTTCAACATTTCAGGGAAGTACAATACCGCTACAGGAAATGGCGCACTTTATCGTAATATCACAGCAAACAATAATAGCGCTTACGGAGAAAGTGCGCTTAAAAACAACGATATCGGTTATGGCAATACTGCAAACGGGGTAGACGCCCTTAAAAATAACACTAACGGCTTTCAAAACACTTCAAATGGAATGAATTCACTTAAAAATAATATTTCAGGAGCAAACAATACTGCTTTGGGTTTTAATGCGTTCAATTCCGGAACCGCCTTTTCGAATTCAACCGCATTAGGTTATGACGCTCAAATAACGGCCGATAATACTATTCAGCTTGGTAATACAAGTGTTACCAATGTTTTAACTTCAGGAACACTTACTGCCAATGGTTATACTACAGCTTTTAGTGCAAAAAATTCGGCTTATACTTTAACAGCAAGCGATGATATAGTTTCTGTAACTGGTACTACCACAATTACTTTACCTACTGCGGTGGGTATTGCCGGAAGAAAATACACTGTAAAAAACATTGATGCCGCTACAACTGTTACTGTTAGTGCCAATGGCGCAGAAACGATAGACGGAGCTCCAACAAAACTTTTAGCATTGCAATATCAATATTTAACGGTTTTAAGTGATGGGAGTAATTGGCTGATTGTGGCTAATAATTAATAAAGGAGGCTGATTATTTAAGTGAAAATATATCAAATTTCAGTGCCAAAATATTTTTGAATTTTCAATAGAAATTATAACTTTACAAAAAAAACAATATGGGATCTATATCAACCGCTTTTGAAGCTCATCAAATTATGAGCGAAAAAAACACCTTAATTGCATTTACCGGACATTTCGATCATCTTTTAACAACTTTACTATTGTTAAATATAAAAAACAAATTAAGTGCATTAGAATCCACTTCCGGAATTGATAGAAAAGTGTACAGTATATTAGTTGAAAGTATTGAAAATGTTACTAAACATTCTTCTAAGGGAGATGACACACAAAATATTGCGATTTTACTTTTAAGTAAATCTCATGACAAATATACCATCGTAACAGGAAATCATATAATGAATGATGAAATTCCCGCATTGAAAGAAAAATTGGAGAAAGTTTTAAAACATAATCAGGCAGAGTTAAAACAACTGTACCGCGAACAAATTCTCTCCAAACGTACCGATGATAACAATGCCGGCTTGGGAATAATTGATATCGCTATTAAATCCGGTAATTTGATGCAATACGAATTTAAACCACTTACTGAATCTACTTCATTTTATCTTTTGCAAACAGAAATCAATATTAATAAACCGGTGCTAAGTGAAGTAGAAGCATAATATAATATGCTAATGGACTTTTTGGTACGATATCAAATTTAAACAATAAATAATTCAACAATTTAATAATGAAGTCATTGATCATTGAGGGAACGGAAGATTCTCCATCTGTAAAATTTGATGTTAATTCTGGTCAGTTTGTTATTGGGGGTAAATCCAGGCCTGAAAATACAGTTAAATTTTTCACCCCTATTATTGATTGGATCACTGGATTTTACGCTAAAAAATCCACACGAATAGCTGATAATCCACCTGTTGTTTTCGTATTTAAATTTGAATATTTTAACTCAATTTCCGCAAAATATATCCTTGATATAATGTTTTCGCTAAAAGATTTTATTTCAGAGGGCAATAAGATTGGCATAGAATGGCATTATGCAAAACTTGATGATGATATGCTTGAAACAGGAAAAGAATTTTCAAATATGGTTAATTTGAAATTTGATTTTATTCAACATTAATGAATCCTAAAAAAAGCTCCTCCTTACCTTCCCGACAAGGAGGAGGTTATGCACAAGGCACTTCCACAAAAGTGAGAGTTCCGGAAATGCAATGGGATTGGGAAAAGCCTTTAGTAGGCACAAAACTTAAGTATCTCTTTTTTTTTCTTTGCATTTCCCTGATCACCCCGTTTTTTTCTTATTCCCAAACAATTAAAGAATCCCCTTCCATATTTATTCTTCAGGGTACTGTAAAATTGAAAGGTAAACCGGTAGAAGGTGTTTCTATTGAACTTTTAAAAAATGAAAAACAAATATCTAAAATTGTAACCCGCAAAAATGGAATGTATTCATTTCAGATGGAAAAAAGTAATATTGAATTAGGAACCGAATATATTCTTAATATCAAAAAAGAGGGTGCCACGCCCAGTATACTGAGGATAAATACGTACACTTCCAAAGATGAATTAAACTATGTTCCCTATGTTTTTAACCTTGAAATAAATTTAATTCTTCCTACTACTTCCGGAATTGTGAAACACGATTTCGGAAAAATAAAATGGGCTCCTGAGCGCGGTGTTTTTGATTTTGATAAGGAGTATGTAAGTATTGTTGAGAAGGATGCTGATTCAGTAAAAGCAGATTCGGGTAATAATCCTTTAGCAATAATCGATAAAATAAATAAGATGGCTGAAGAGATAAAAATAACAGCTAATGAACAGGCAAAGCAAAAAACGGATGATCCTAAAACCGGGGAATTGGTAAATGAAAATTCAACTGAAGTTTCCAAAATGAAAGAAGCCCCCAAAACAGACGATCCTAAAACTCAGGAATTGGTAAATGAAAATTTAGCTAAAGTTTCCACATTGAAAGAATCTGAAAAAGCGGAGGTGAATATCAATGGGAATGAAAAAGGAGATACTGTTTTTGATAAAAAAAAATTGGCAAATGGCAATAAAAAGCCCCGACAATCTGAAGCTCAGACTGAGCGCTTAGATCTGAAATCTCAAACATCAGATCTGACTGCAGCAGAAAGTATTCTTAAGAAAAAAAATAATGAAATGGCTGCATTAAAAATGAAAGAGAACTCCGGTAAAATTCCGAATTTAAAAGTGACCAACATCGATTCGGAAAATAAAAAGCAAGTAATAGCAGGCAATGTTAAATTGGAGACAAATAAGAAACAACTGGCAATAGATAACAAACAGCAAAGGGCCAACACACCTTCTGTGGATATTAATCCTGCTACTTTTGATGGCATTAGTTTATTTTCAACAAACAATCAAAAAAACAGATTGTTGGAAGATAAAAACAAAATGGAAAGAAAAAAAACAGAGAACCTTGCCAAAAAATATGAGACCGGCAATATATTGACAAGCTTACTGGATGTTGTTGAAGAGTTTGATGAAAAATAACCCTTCACCGATAAAGTCCTGATGTTGGCTTTGCTAAACAAAATATAATGAAGAAAATAAAAGCGTTTTGGATTTTATTCTTTTACATTTTACTATCTGTAATTTGTAATACTAATTCTGTATCGGCACAAACGCTCAACCTTGGTAAGTTTGGTATTGAAGAAGGCTTGCCACAATCCAGCATTTACACTATGCTTCAGGATAAAGATGGAATTATCTGGGTAGGAACGATGAATGGTGTTAGTAAGTACAATGGACTGAATTTTGAGAACTTCAATAAAAAAGATGGATTGGCAGAGAACAGAGTAACCTCTTCTTGTCTCGATAAAAATGGGGATATCTGGTTTGGACATTGGTCGGGCGGAATAACAAGATATGATGTTGCTACAAAAAAATTCCTTGAGGTAATCCCCCAAAATATAAAAATTTCAAAAACGATTACCTGCGTCCTTTCCGACAGGAAAGGCAGGGTTTGGGTCGGAACTGAAGGACAGGGCCTGCTGAAATATGAAAATAAAATTTTCACCCATTTCACAACAAAAGATGGTTTAACAAGTGATGCTGTTACCTCTTTGATGGAAAACAAAGATGGTGTAATTTGGATTGGCACAGCGAAAGGAATCACGCTTGCAAAAACGAAACTTTCTGCTTTGGATACATACTTTCCGAGTCAATCCATTGCCTCATTATTCTGCGACAGCAAAGGCAATAAATGGATTGGGACCACCGATTATGGTGTGGTGCGTATTAATGCATCCGACAACCTTTTGAAAGCATACAATACCCTGGATGGTCTTTCCAGTAACCGTGTGACACTTGTTTTTGAATCCGAAAACGGAACCATTTTCATTGGCACGTATGATGGAGGGGTTTCAAAATATCTTCCTCAACTTGAAGCGAACAATTATAAAAACACCGCCTTTCAAACGATATCAACTCAACATGGCCTTAGCAATAACCGCATTCTATCCATGATACAGGATAGAGAGAAAAATATATGGATAGGTACGTTTTTAAATTTGAACCAATACTTTGATGAACAGTTCGAAATTTATGGTGAAAACGAAGGTTTGCTGAATAGTTTGGTCTGGTCGATAATAGAAGGTTCGAATAACGATTTTTGGATCGGTACTGAAGGCGGACTTATTCAATTCATACCGGAAGCCAATTCAACAGACGCCCCGGGGAAAGAGAAACATCGCGAAGGCCAAACAGAGGGTTTGGCCGGGAAGACAGCAGGAACCAATAATTATCGTTTCATTCGTCACACTGGAAAGGAAGGGCAGGCACTCAACACAAGCGCACTTTACAAAGATATAAAAGGCAATATCTGGTTCACTGATTTTGGACAAGGCCTGTCAAGATTCAATCCTTTAACGGGGGGGATCAAAAAGTATACAACCGAAAATGGTTTGCCTGTAAATGAGATATACTGTATCAATGGAGATAAAGATGGGAATATCTGGATAGGTACCAATAAGGGAGGATTGCTGAAATTTGATTTAATTACAGAAACATTTGAAAGGTATACAACTGATGATGGTGTAGGCAGCAACCAGATCTATACAATTTTTCGTGACAGCAAAAACAGAATGTGGTTTGGTGCACTTTCAGGTGATCTTACAATGTACGACAGTGAGATTCCGTTCACTTCAAAGAACAGGTTTGATGGGAAACTTTTTAAAAAATTCTCTCAAAAAGATGGTTATCCCTGCAAATTCACGATCTGCATCTCAGAAGATATAAAAGGCAATTTGTGGTTCGGAACACATGATCTTGGCATATACAAATACGATCCTTTAGCACTATTAGAAAAAGGAGGAGATCTATTCAAAAATTATTCAACAAAAGATGGCTTGGCCTCAAACACCCCTTTTCTGCTTGTTTGTGACCGCAAGAATAATCTTTGGATAGGATCGGGCCTTGGTATCGATAAGTTCAACCTGAGAGATGAAACATTCAAACATTATGAAAAAGAGGATGGCTTCCTTGGAGTGGAAATAAATCCTAACGCTGTTTGTCATGATAAAAATGGTAATCTCTGGTTTGGTTCCATTATAGGATTAGTGAAATACAACAGCAAACTTGAAAAAAATAATCTTATCGAGCCGGTTACTACTATAAAAAATCCACGGTTGTTTTTTGAGAATGCGGAGATCCCTGCTGATCATATTTTTCCATGGACTCAAAACCATTTGACATTCGACTTTGTTGGAACAAGTTTAACAAATCCCAAACGTGTAAAATATCGTTATATGCTTGAGGGCCTTGACAAAGATTGGTCTCCGGTAGTAAAGGAAAATTCAATTACCTATCCTAATCTCGAATCGGGTAATTATACTTTTAAAGTCCGTTCCTGCAACAATGATGGCGTATGGAACTATGAACCGATAACGTATAGTTTTACAATTAAGCCTCCCTTTTGGCGTACAACATGGTTTTATATTCTCTTTGGAATAATTATTTTTTCGGTCATTATTTTCTTCATCAAATTAAGAGAAAGGGTGCTCCGGAAAGAAAACATAATTCTTGAACAAAAAGTTAACGAGCGTACCGAAGTTATTAAAAAACAAAATTTAGAAATTGAAAAAAAGAACATCGCTATTACCGACAGTATAGAATATGCTTCAATTATTCAGCAGGCTATTTTACCTTCTGAAGAAGAAATAAGTGAACATTTCAAAAATCATTTTGTATTATATAAGCCTAAGGATATTGTAAGTGGCGATTTCTACTGGATACATGAGGAAAAAGACAGAGTGCTGATTGCTGCTGCCGACTGCACCGGGCATGGGGTGTCGGGGGCTTTTGTTTCTTTGATGGGACATAATCTTTTGAATGAGACTATTAACGAGAATCATAACTTTAATCCTTCAGAAATATTATACGAACTAAACGAAAAGATATTAAATACGCTAAAGCAAAACAGTAAAAAAACATCAGCCAAATACGGGATGGATGTTGCACTTATTTCTGTTGATAAAAAAAATGGAAGCCTTGAATATGCCGGAGCGCATAACCCTTTGCTCATTTTCAGAGCGGGGGAATATTTTCAGATAAAAGCAAATCAACGCTCAATTGGTAGTTATAAAAAAGAAGGACAACCAGGTTTTACTAATCAGACTTTCCAACTTTTAAAAGGTGATATGCTGTATATGTTTTCAGATGGATATGTGGATCAGATTGGCGGACCTGAACATAAAAAGATGTTCCATCAACCTTTTCGCGATTTGCTTCAATCAGTATGTCAGCTTGAAATGGCGGAACAAAAGAAAATACTTGATGAAACAATTATCAAATGGAAAGGAAATCAAAATCAAACAGATGACATTTTGATTTTAGGTATTCGTGTATAGTTTTGAGATACAAGATGTAACCAATTGAAATTGAAATTTTTTAATTAACAGATAAATAATGAACCTTTTTAGTTATCATATTAACAAACCTTCCGTCTCTATTTATCTTGTTTTAATATTTCTTTTGTTTTCTCAGGGTAAAGCCCAAGCACAAGGCCTTTCCGAAAATACAAAGTTTAAACATTTATCTGTTGATGATGGGTTATCTGACAATAATGTTAGTGCCATTTTACAGGATAAAGAGGGATTTATGTGGTTTGGAACCGGTGATGGATTAAATAAATATGATGGGTATAAATTTACTGTTTACCGTCATAACCCCAATGATACTAATTCCATAGGCCCCGGCAACATAACCTCTATCCTTGAAGACAAGGAAGGCTTTATTTGGATAGGAACCAGTGGATCATTAAGTATTCTGGATAAAAAAAACGGTAAATTTAAAGTATATAAGAATGAGCCGAAAAATCCAAACAGTTTGAGCCATAATCTGGTAAACGGTATTATTGAAGGTAGAGAAGGGGATATGTGGATTTCAACTTACGGAGGAGGGCTTAATAAATTCGATAAAAAAACAGGTAATTTTTTGGTATATAAAAATGACCCGAACGATCCTAATAGCATAGATTGTAATTTTATTTTAAATTGTTTTGAAGATAAGGAGGGTATTTTATGGTTATCAGTTTGGGGTAGCAATAAGGGAGGGGTGAAATCCTTTGATAAACATTCCGGAAAATTCACGAATTACATAAACGACATTTCATCTAAAAAAAAAGGTATCAGTGTTTGGGTTTATGACATTTTGGAAGACGCTAATGGATTAATTTGGGTTGGAAATCATACTGGAGGGTTAAGTGTTTTAAATAAAGAAAAAAAAGCAGTTATTAATCAATTCCTTCCTGATCTGAAAAATAAAAACAGTATTAGTAGCAGTAGTGTAACCTGCCTTTACGATAATTCTAAAGGGTTTTTATGGACAGGAACCTTTAATGGTCTTAATATCCTTGATAAAAACACAGGTAAATTTACCGTTTTTAAAAATGACCCCAATAACCCCAATAGCATAAGTAATAACTACATTTCTAAAATTTACGAAGATAATCAGGGCCTCATATGGATTGGCACCAATGGAGGAGGCGTAAACATTTATGATAGCAGCAATAATAATTTTATTGTTTTCAAAAATAATTCCAATAATGAAAAAAGTTTAAACCATAACCTGGTATATACTATTTATGAAGACCCTAAAGGAGATATCTGGATGGGAACTGGAAAAGGAGGATTGACAAATTTCGACAAAACTTCTGGAGAGTTTAATTTTTTTACTTGCAAAGTAACCTTTGGAGAGAAAAAAATCCCCATGCCTCCAATTGGTAGTATACAACAAATTGATGAACAACATCTTTGGCTGGGCATGCCCTCAAACAGTATTATGAGTTTTGATTATTCAACTCACAAATTTGAGTATCCTCCTGCTTCTTCTTATGGTGCAGCTGGTCTTCCTGCTTTTGTATTTAACCTTTTAGCAGATTCCAAAAAAACACTATGGGCAGCTACTCCAAGCAGTCTTGATAATTTCAATTTTAAGGAAAAGAAGAAAAAATCTTATATAAATGATCCTGAAAACCCAACCAGCATTTCTGAAAATTATACATTTAATTTATTTGAAGATTCACAAAACAATGTTTGGGTGAGTACACGCAGCCAGGGTTTGAATGTATTTGAAAGAGCAACCGGAAAATTTTATTGTTTTAAAAATGACCCAAAGGATCCTAATAGTATTAACAATGACGTAGTAAATACAATATATCAATCTCCTAATGGTGTATTATGGTTAGGCACTAATGGAGGAGGATTAAATGCACTTATATTACAAGCTGGAAAAAATAAATTTACTTCGGGTTATAAATTCTATCATTTTACTGAAAAAGATGGACTTCCAAACAATGTCATTTCCGGAATTTTACCTGATGATGATGGAAGCCTTTGGATATCGACTAATCAAGGACTGTGTAAGTTTTATGCTTCCAACTTTTTAGCCTTAACTGTAAAGGAGTATTTGACAAAGGCAATAGCAGACATTCAAAAAAAACACATTGTAAAAAAAGACATCGCCATCTTTAAAAATTATGAAATAAATGATGGATTACCAAGCAATTCATTTACAGGGGCAGCATGTAAAACAAAGGATGGCATGATGTATTTCGGAAGCATGGCTGGATTGTTAAGTTTTCACCCGGATAGTATAAAAGATAATACTCATAAACCTCCGGTATATTTAACTTCTTTTAAAATTTTTGAAAAAGAATTCCCTCTTGATACTCCTATCTCTACAAAGCGTGAACTACTACTTTCCTATAAACAAAGTTTTTTCTCCTTTGAATTTGTTGCTTTGGACTATGCACAGTCTTCTAAAAATCAATATGCTTATATGATGGAGGGTTTTGATGATAAATGGATACATATTGGAAACAGGCAATATGCAAGTTACACCAACCTTGATCCGGGTGAATATATTTTCAGAGTAAAAGCATCTAATAATAATGGGGTATGGAATGAAGAAGGTGCATCCATCCGAATTGTTATTACTCCTCCATTTTGGCGTACCAATATATTTTACATTATCTGTATTCTCATTGTTATAATGGTTGTTTTGGGATACATCAAATGGAGGGAGCGTAAACTAACAAAAGAGAAGAAAAATCTGGAAGGTCAAGTTACAATGCGTACAAAAGAATTGACAGAAGCTAATTTTGAAATTGTTCAAAAAAACCATGAGATAACGGATAGTATCAATTATGCAAAAAGAATACAGCAAGCGATATTACCGGATAAGAAAGAAATTTATTCTGCCCTCCCTAACAGCTTTGTATTATATAAACCAAAAGACATTGTTAGTGGTGATTTTTATTTTTTTAGTCCGGCTCCTGTCATCTCTTCTATTGGCGTAGATATTAAAAAGAATGAGGTGTTTATCGCTGCTGCGGATTGTACCGGACATGGTGTTCCCGGAGCATTTATGAGTATGATCGGTTCTGAAAAACTGCACGATGCCGTGCAACAAAGTAAAATTCCTGGGGATATTTTAATGTTGATAAATAAGGGAATTAAAACAACACTTCACCAATCGCAAAATGATGGTTCTACCCGCGATGGAATGGATATTGCTTTTTGCTCTATGGATCTGCAAACCAACAAAATTTTGTATTCCGGTGCGAACAGGCCATTTCTGCTTATCCGAAAAGACAGTTTAGAAATAGAAGAAATTAAGGCAACAAAAAATGCAATTGGTGGGTTCACTGAAAACGACCAGCATTTTGAAACTCATGAAGTACAATTGAAGCCAGGTGACACATTTTATATTTTCACAGATGGTTATGCCGATCAGTTTGGTGGTGAAAAAGGAAAAAAATTCACAACAAAAAAATTCAAAAAACTATTACTTGAGATTCAAAATAAATCAATGCAGGAACAGGAAATACTGTTAAGTGATGTTATGGATGCATGGAGCAGTACTACAGAACAGGTAGACGATATTTTGGTTATTGGGATTCGTATTTAACAAAAGATTTTGTGGGTTGACTTTTGATATTATGAGAATATGTTTTTTATCTCAGTAATGTAACAATCCCTTTATACAAATGCTCATCCTTTCTGATATCAATTATTCTGATAGAATAAACATACACATCTCCTTCGGCAAGTTCCGTGCTGTTTTTAAATTTCCCATCCCAGGGAAGGTTTATATCAACCGTTTTAT
Source organism: Bacteroidia bacterium (assembly GCA_030654175.1). Lineage (GTDB taxonomy): Bacteria > Bacteroidota > Bacteroidia > 2-12-FULL-35-15 > 2-12-FULL-35-15 > 2-12-FULL-35-15. Next base: position 275,948 of record JAURXZ010000035.1, on the reverse strand, counting down.
AAATGAGATTTCCCCATCTGTCAAAAATTGTCATTTCATATTCTTTAATATAAAGTCCTTTACCGCTAAACGTTTTATTGTGGATATCATTATTAGGTGAAAAAGCATTCGGAATATAAAACACAAAATCAGGTTCTATATAAACGGTTTTATTTACAGAGTCGGAACAACCATATTGATTATATGTAATTAGGGTAATTATATAAGTGCCCGTGTCAGCGTATTTGTGGGCTCCGGGATTGGAGATAGAAGAAATGGTCTGATCCCCAAAATCCCAATTCCAAAAATCAGCTCCGGCAGATGCATCTGTAATTTCTACAAGAGGGTCTAAAAAACTTGTTTTGGTGGGTTGTGTTGCAAAATCAGCAACAGGATTAGGAAACACACTGATATAATTATTTTTAGTCATAGTGGCAAAGCAACCACTGTCAGAAGTAACCGTTAAGACAATAGAATAATAATCAGCTGAACTAACAGAAAGGTTAGTAAAACAATGGTCGAAAGTTTGTGAATAACTTACCGCACTTCCGTCAGCAACAGTCCATTCCCATTGAACATTAGTACCTGGTTGTTCAATTGATGATTGATCCAGAAAAGAAATACATAAAGGCGCACATCCTGAAGTATCAGTTGCAGTAAAATTTACTGTGGGGTTAGGGTGAACAATTACTGTTTTGGTTATTGAATCAGCGCATCCAAAATCGGACACCACAACTAATTTAGTGGTATAAGAACCTTTCGTAGAATAGGGATGTGAAGTGGTTTGATTATTGTAAACAGGACTGCCATCACCAAAATTCCATTCCCAGGATTGTATCAGATCTGGTGCAGCTATTGTAGATTGGTCTGTAAAAGGAACAACAGTACCATCACATACGTTTGTGGTGGTGAATTTTGCATCTGGCAAAGGATGTACCATCACGCTTTTTATTACAGTGTCTTTACATCCATTATTACTTGTTGCGATCAAAGAAACGTTATGTGGTCCTGCAATGGTATAAGTACGGCTTCCATTTTGAATACTGCTCAATGCACTTCCATCTCCAAAATTCCATGACCAACCTGAAACAGTATCTCCTGAAACTGCGGACAGATCAGTAAAATTCATGACTTGATTTAAACATACCTCCGTATAGCTATAGTCAGCAACCGGTAAACAATATACTCTTGCCATTTTTGTAATTGAATCTAAACACCCATCAATAGTTGTTACAACCAGTTTAACACTGAACGTATCACAAGTAGCATAGGTGTAAGTTGAATTTTGTAATGTTGATAGAGTGCCATCTCCATAATTCCAATTCCAGTTTAAAATATTTCCTGCACTCGCATCATTAAATATCATTGCTGCATTTTTGCAAACAGGGGTTAAATTAAACAATGCCTGTGGCAAAGGATTTACTATCATATTTATTGATGATGAATCAATACATCCATCTGAAGAAGTTACAATAACAGAATATACACTGGTGGTTGCTGGACTCACCTTAATAATTGAGTCGGTGAAATTTCCAGGTGTCCATAAATAAGTTGCTCCACCCTGTGCAGTTAAAGTGGTACTATCGCCTAAACAAATGAGTGTATCTCCCGTTAGCGTTATTATGGGTAATGGATATACATTCACGTTTTTTACAACAGTATCTTTACATCCATTATTGCTTGTTGCGATCAAAGAAACCGCAAAAGGCCCCGAATCATTGTATGCATGTCCTGAATTTTGAACTATGCTTAAAGGACTTGTATCTCCAAAATCCCAGGACCAAACCGAAACAGTATCTCCTGCAACAGCTGAAAGGTCAGTAAAATTAATTGTTTGATTTAAACATTCATCCGCAAAGCTAAAATCCGCAACCGGCAAACAATAAACTCTTGCAGTTTTTGTAGTTGAATCTTTACAACCATCATCAGTTGTTACAACTAATTTAGCATTAAACGTACCGCAAGTAGCATACGTGTAAATTGAATTTTGAAGTGCTGATACAGTGCCATCTCCGTATTGCCACTTCCAACTTACCGCCCCTCCAAGGCTTGCATCATTAAATATTGTTGGACTGTTTTTGCAAACAGGATTCACATTAAACAATGCCTGCGGCAAAGGTTTTACAATAATCTTGATCGATGATGAATCGCTGCAGCCGCTTGAATTGGTCACAACAACAGTGTATGTGATGTCAGATGTTGGGCTTACTTTAATAATTGAATCTGTGAAATTTCCAGGGGTCCATAAATAAGTCACGCCACCTGATGCGGTTAAAGTTGTGCTATCGCCTAAACAAATAATGGTATCACCTGTTAACATAATAGTCGGCAAGGCAACAACTGTTACTGTGATACTATCTGTATCCGAACAGTTATTGGCATCAAAACCGGTAACATAATAAGTTGTTGTAACCAATGGAGATGCGATCACTACGGCACCTGTACTTGTATTTAAGCCTGTGGTTGGCGACCATGAATAGGTAACAGCTCCGCTTGCAGTTAAAGTATCGGCTCCACCCCCGCATTGTGGCGGAGATACGAGGGACTGACAGTTGGTATCCAATGTTCCGAATGCTAAATTACAATACGTTTCACTTTGAAGATAATCAAACGAAATGCATGTATGAACTCCAGGAAATTGAATGATGGTAAATCCCTCTGTCCCAACAAATGTGGTATTGTTAGGATAACTCATTCCTAGGCCTTGCCAGATAACCTGGTAAGGTACGGAGGTATTGATCTGAACACTATTCCCTCCATTTCCAATACTTGATAATGCTATTTGCGGGTTAACAACAGGCCTGTTGAAACAAAAAGTAAATAATCCGGCAAGATCATTTCTGATAGCTGTATTATTAGCAGGTACATTATACTGAGGTGGAAACACGCCTCCATTAAACATCCCACCGGTAGTGGACAATCCGCCTGATGGTTTGGTAACCAAAACGGTTAAATCAGAAGAAATAGTTCCGGCTCCTGAAGTTCCATTAACAGTGCCCCATGAAGCCCAGTTTAATTTAGTAGAATCGCAAAGCGGATTCATAGGCCCCCTGACATCTACTACTGGCAGCGGGGAAGTTATAAGCGAAACAGAATCAGTATTGATACATCCATTAAGATCAGTAACTGTAACAGTGTATGTTCCTGCTGAAAGTCCTGTTATTGCTTGTGTTGTCTGGGAAGGAGTGGTACTCCATGAGTAAATATAAGGAGCTGTTCCGTTTGCTGGATTTACTGTTGCTGTTCCATTTGCAAGGCCACAAGCAGGATTTGTGAAGCCCGGATTTAATACGGTATTGTATGGAAGATTAACGGAAATAGCATCTAAGAAATTACCAATAGCAGGATTCCCACCTGCTGCAGAAACCGAATTAAATCTCAATGAAAAATTATTCCCCACCCCTCCCGGAATGATATAATTAACGGTATAATACCCCCAGGCAGTATTTCCATCAGAAAAATTACCTAGTGTGGTATATGGCCCTCCAACAGGTCCAATATCAACACTTAATACATCTACTCCACTTCTTCCTCTGTGAGCAAAAGAAATTGATAATGACACACCGGGTGCAGTAGTAAAATCCTGATACATGGTGGAAACCATGTACGCATTTAACTCTAAAAATTGATTTCCGGAATAGGAGGGGACACCACTAAAACCACTGCCCCACACTTCAATACTATTATCTGTTGCTGTAGTATTCCAGCAAGGGATGAGACCGGCATCAACAATCGTATAATTTCCGGTGGGAGTCACCTGGTTGTCTTCAAAATCGGTATTACATAACAAATTACATTGTGCATTTATTAAACCGAAGTTGAATACGATGCAGCAACTTATTATTACCCACTTAGAAAGAAAAGTCCTCAAAAAGATCATAAGAAAAATTACTTGCTCAACAAACGAGTGTTTTTGAAATATTGTTTCAATTTATAAAGATAACTTTTATAAAAGACGAATATACTATACAAAAGTTTATCATTTAAGCCGTTGAAACAATAAAAGGAAAAATGCTTCCAGTTTTTTCTACCTCATATCATCTGTCCTATAGCTTGTCTTCTCCGTTTGGAGAAGGAAAGATATTTACCTCAGCAATGTGACAATCCCTTTAAAAAGATGTTCATCTTTTCTAATATCAATAATTTTGATAGAATAAACATATACATCTCCTTCGGCAAGCTCCGTACTGTTTTTAAATTTTCCGTCCCAGGGAAGATCAATATCATTCGTTTTATAAATAAGATTTCCCCAGCGGTCGAATATCGACATTTCATACTCTTTTATATAAAGTCCTTTTCCGCTAAACGTTTTATTGTGAATATCATTATTAGGTGAAAAAGCATTCGGAATATAAAACACAAAATCGGGTTCTATATCAACGGTTTTATTTAAGGTGTCGAAACAGCCATATTGATTAGATGTAATTAGGGTAATTATGTACGTGCCAGTATCAGCGTATGTATGCGACCCTGGATTTGAGAGGGAAGAAATCGTCTGATCTCCAAAATCCCAATTCCAAAAATCAACTCCGGCAGAGGCATCTGTAATTTCTACAATGGGGTCTAAAAAACTTGTTTTGGTTGGTTGAGTATAAAAATCAGCAACAGGATTTGGAAATACACTGATGTAATTATTTTTAGTCATGGTGGCAAAGCAACCGCTGTCAGAAGTAACCGTTAAGACAATAGAATAATAATCAGCTGAACTAACAGAAAGGTTAGTAAAACAATGGTCGAAAGTTTGTGAATAACTTACTGCACTTCCGTCAGCAACAGTCCATTCCCATTGCACATTAGTGCCTGGTTGTGAAATTGAAGATTGATTCAGAAAAGAAACACATAAAGGCGCACATCCGGAAGTATCAGTTGAAGTAAAATCTACTGTGGGGTTAGGGTGAACAATTACTGTTTTGGTTATTGAATCAGCGCATCCGAAATCGGAAACCACTACTAATTTAGTAGTATAAGAACCTTTCGAAGAATAAGGATGAGAAGTAGTTTGATTATTGTAAACAGGACTGCCATCACCAAAATTCCATTCCCAGGATTGTATCAGATCTGGTGCAGCTATTGTAGATTGGTCTGTAAAAGGAACAATAGTTCCATCACACACATTTGTGGTATTGAATTTTGCATCAGGCAAAGGATGTATCATCACGTTTTTTATTACAGTGTCTTTACATCCATTATGGCTGGTTACAACCAATGAAACATTATGCGGTCCCGCAATGATATAAGTACGGCTAGGATTTTGAATACTGCTCAATGCACTTCCATCACCAAAATTCCAGGACCAGCCCGTAACCGAATCATCAGGCATTGAACTATTAATAGTATCATCCGGCACAATGGACAAGTCAATAAAATTCATTGTTTGACTTAGACATACATCTGTAGAGCTAAAGTTGGCAACCGGTAAACAATTAACTGTCGCCATTTTTGAAATAGAATCTTTACATCCCATATTGGTAGTAACAACTAACTTAACCATATAAATTCCACAAAGCGAATAGGTATGGGCTTCATTTTCTTGTGTGGATACATTACCATCTCCATATTTCCAGTTCCAGTTAACAATAGTCCCTGTACTTGCCTCATTATAGATCATCGGGGTGTTTAAACAAACAGAATCTATTGTGAAAAGTGCCTGTGGCAAGGGATTTACAACTATATTGATAGATGATGAATCTATACAACCACTTGAGTTGGTCACCACAACAGTGTATACGGTGGTAGAAGCCGGACTTACAGTGATAATTGAGTCGGTGGAATTACCAGGTGTCCATAGATAAGTTCCGCCACCTGATGCAGTTAAGGTGGTACTGTCTCCCAAACAGATCAATGTATCACCTGTTAGCGTTATAACAGGCAAGGCAACAACTGTTACTGTGATACTATCTGTATCCGAACAGTTATTGGCATCAAAACCGGTAACATAATAAGTGGTTGTAACCAATGGAGAAGCGATCACTACAGCTCCTGTGCTGGTATTTAATCCTGTGATTGGCGACCATGAATAGGTAACGGCTCCGCTTGCAGTTAATGTATCTGCCCCTCCTCCGCACTGCGGTGGTGATACAAGGGACTGGCAGTTGGTATCCAATGTTCCGAATGCTAAATTACAATATGTTTCACTTTGAAGATAATCAAACGAAATACAGGTATGAACTCCCGGAAATTGAATGATGGTAAATCCCTCTGTCCCAACAAATGTGGTATTGTTAGGATAACTCATTCCTAAGCCTTGCCAGATAACCTGATAAGGAACGGAGGTGTTGATCTGAACACTGTTCCCGCTATTTCCAATACTTGATAGTGCTATTTGCGGGTTAACAACAGGCCTGTTGAAACAAAATGTAAATAGTCCGGCAAGATCATTTCTGATGGCAGTATTATTAGCAGGTACATTATACTGGGGAGGGAAAACCCCTCCGTTATACATTCCGCCTGTAGTGGACAAACCGCCTGATGGTTTGGTAACCAAAACGGTTAAATCAGAAGAAATAGTTCCGGCTCCTGACGTTGCACTAACAGTACCCCACGAAGCCCAGTTTAATTTAGTAGAATCGCATAGCGGATTCATTGGCCCCCTGACATCTACTACTGGCTTGGGATTCACGGTGAGCGTAACAACGGTTGTGTTTATGCATCCTAAAGTATCGGTTCCGGTGATCGTATAAGTTGATGTGGAGGCAGGACTAGCTGAAACAGAATCCCCGGTGCTCGCGCTTAGTCCCGTTGCCGGAGACCATGCGTAGGTATTGGCTCCGCTGGCGATTAAATTCAACGAAGAGCCGATACAGGTAGAAGGTGCTGGTGGTGAAACACTAATTGTTGGCAATGGATTTACAGATATCGTTTCTGATGCAGTCCCAACTCCACATGTTGTGCAAGCGGTGGTACCTTGAGTACAGGCTGGTGATTGATCGGTAGTTACAGTGTATGTCCCGGCAGAATTAACAATAATACTTTGTGTAGTTTCACCGGTGCTCCATAAATAAGAATTTGCCGCGCTAGAAGTAAGAGTGACCGATTCACCCTGACAAAGCGTTAGAGGACCGTTTGCAGTAATAGTTGGAGTAGCTGGGGCAGATAAGGTATAAATTCCCATTTCAATAATAGCAATCCACGAAGGCGAAGCAAGGGAAGTTACCCTAACTCCTCTTACATTTGCTAAAGGTGCGCTGCTATAACACCTTTCTATTAATTGTCCGGTAACATAAAATCCCGTGATTGGATCCACCATTGTCCATGATACCATATCCGGGGAGGTCCATATTTCATGATTCACATTGCCGTTTGGTGACATGGAAAACATAATATTGATATTGTTTACCGTATAGGTTGAAAGCAAATCAATTTCCAGAGATTGTGTTGCAAAATTACCTGAATTCCACATGTCACCACAACTTCCATTAACTGCATTCGCAGCGATGTTAGGAGGATAAACTCCACTTGCTGTTACAGGCTTACCTAAAGCTACATTATCACATTGTGCCGTTACAGAGATGTAACAGCAAACAAAAATAAAGGAAAAGAGAAGTGCGATCTTTTTCATTTTTTATTTTTGTTAATCATACTAATAAAACAATTTAAAATAAAGGGTCATTTTTTTAATCTTCTTCATACATACAGGTTGCATAAAACCTACAAAAGGTTGCATTTATACATTGTTGAGAACAATAACAGTACCTCTTCTGTAACTCCCTCCTTAGCCCTCGATGCCATTATTTAAGGATTTTCCTGAATAATCCTACCCCTAAGTCTTCAAACAAGTGCCTGCAGCCTGACCCTTGTGTCATATAGTCAATCCCAATCCATTTCTCTATCAATTTCACAATTGTGCACGCGTTATTTCAAAGATACTAATTTTATTAGGTTTAATGGTTTTGCCCAATTGAGAATCCACTAATTCACAAAGAAACAGTAAAAAACAAATTTAGTGCTGTTCGATTTATGTGAAAATAAAAAAAATCGTTTATCCGGTTCCCGTGATTTTATTTTGATATTTTTGAAATGCTTGTTGAGTTTTAGTTTTAATTTATTAAGTTTGTTAAATAAGCAATTAAAAAGATTGGTCTTTTAAAATTAAAATTTCAATAGTAAATTTTATAAATATGAAATATTCAATTCTTACTATATGGTTGGTTCTCCTTGTTACATTTTGTTATTTACAATCATGTACCTATGATAAAGGAGATTTACCACTACCTGTAAAAACGGCACCGTATCAAACGGCTATTAAACCAATCTTGGTGACCTATTGCTACGGACAAGGCAATCAAGCCTGTCATGTAACGGCTTCAAATCAAGGAGCTCCCGGTGATTTTACCGCTTTTGCCGGCCTTAAAGAAAAAGTAGATAATGGAACCATACAAAGCAGGGTATTGACTTCGGGCGGTGGGATGCCCCCAGCATACTCGACCGGTCCAACGGCATTATCTTCTGATGATCTGGAAAAATTAAAGACTTGGGTAAACAATGGAGCCTTAGATAATTAGCGGTTTTTAGCTAAAAAATATTTTTTTCTTCCGTTAATTTTCTTGTACTTCTGTATTAAACTTTTTTTATAATACTTCACTTTTTTAGTGGCAGTTGTTGCTTCTCTTTTTTGAAAACATTTTCATTTTAATTTTTTCTATGCCCTTGAATCTCCCTTAATCGGCAACCTCACCATTTTAGCAACTTCCAGACTTGGAAAGCCAAATTCCTCCACCACTTTACCCAAAATCAGGTAAACGCCAGAACCTGTGAATGGATATTGTTTTAAACTTGGTGGGAAATGTGTGGTGTCAAAAAACTTACCTTCCACATCCAGAAATGTTCCAAATGCCATCAGTTCACCACGCTTTGTTCTAACAGGCTTTGTTGTAACATAACTGCCTACCATCCGCACTTTTTTGCCTACATTATTTATTAGATCGCTTGCCATACATTCGCCCCTGAAATCAGTTTTTAGTAAATCGAAATAGGTCATAGTGATTGGAAAACCCAAAAGTTCTATTTCATCATAAGCGTCTTCAATTTGATTATGCTCCAATACCGGCAATTCAAATTCGTTTTTAGCTATTTCAAATAATTCAGTTGAATTGGAAATTACTTTATCTTTATTGATAAGCATGTGCGCTTCCCATAACAATTGTCGTTTGTTCCGGCCTGTAAATCTGAAGGCATCAATACGAATTAAAATAATCAGTTGCTCAATTCCAATCTGTATGCGTCTAGTGAAATCTTCCAATGATTTATAATCATCATTTTTTTTTCGTTCTATTTCAATATGTTGAGCAATGCTGCTTTCCACACTTTTGAGATGAATGAATCCCAGGTAAATGTTGTCACCGAAAATGATGGTTGTATAATTACTTTTGTTTACACAAGGCAAATGGATGTTTGCGCCCGCCATTTTAGCCTCATTCACATATACCCGTGTAGTATAAAAACCTCCAAAGTTATTGATCACCGCAACCATAAATTCCAAAGGATAATGAGATTTTAAGTATAAACTTTGATAGCTTTCTACTGCATAACTTGCCGAATGGGCTTTGCTAAAGCTATATCCGGCAAATGATTCTATTTGTCGCCACACTTCTTTTGATACCGTTTCGGGATAGTTTTGTGCTTTGCAATGGTTGAAAAATTTATCTTCGATCTCCAATAGATGTTTTTTGTTTCGAGATTTACCACTCATCATTCTTCGCAACACATCAGCATCCGCAAGGTCAAGCCCACCAAAATGATGTCCTACTTTCAAAACATCTTCCTGGAAAACCATTACACCAAAAGTTTCTTTTAGTTGTTCTTTTAATATCGGATGTAAATACTCAAAACCATTGGGGTCATGAAAACGTTCTATATACGCTTTCATCATTCCGCTGCTTGCAACACCCGGACGGATGATTGAACTTGCCGCTACCAGCGTTAAATAATTATCGCAATGAAGTTTTTTTAGAAGTCCACGCATAGCAGGACTTTCAATGTAAAAGCAACCAATGGTATCACCCGACTTTAATTGCTTTGCAACTTGTTTGTCTTTTTTGAAGGTGTCAATATCATATACATCAACTTTGATTCCCCTGTTTTGATAAATAATTTCGGCAGCTTCTTTTATGTGTCCTATCCCGCGCTGACTTAAAATATCAAATTTTTCAAATCCAATATCTTCGGCTATATACATATCAAATTGAACTGTTGGCAATCCTTTTGGTGGTAGATCCAACGCGGTGTATGTAGTCATAGGTTCTTCCGAAATCAATACACCGCAGGAGTGTATGGTTCGCATGTTTGGATAATCTTCAATTTCGGTATAATAGTTTAAAATAGTTTTACATATTTCATTGTTGTTTAATGGAGAGTTGGGTTGCTTAATGAGTCGGTCGATTTCCTCTTTTGGTAAACCATAAATTTTCCCAAGTTCACGAATGATGGAACGGTCTTTAAAAGTGGACATTGCACCTAATAATGCAGTATGTTTATGCCCATAGCGTTTGAATATATAATCCAACACATCATCACGGTCTTTCCATGAAAAGTCAATATCAAAATCGGGCGGAGATTTCCGTTTCGGATTTAAAAAACGCTCAAAGAATAAATCCAATTCAATTGGACAAACATCAGTTATTCGCAAACAATACGCTACAATACTATTCGCACCACTTCCGCGTCCTACATGATAATATCCTCGGGACATAGAATAACGAATTATATCCCAGGTAATTAAAAAGTAAGCCGAGAAACCAAGGTCATCAATTATCTCTAATTCTTTTTCTACACGTTGTTTTGCTATTTTATTATTAATTCCATATCTGTACTTTAACCCGTCATACGCCAGTTTACGAAGTAAAAGCTTGTCATCATAAGCAGAAATGGTAAATATTTTTTTATTTTTTATTTCTTTAAAATTAAAACTGAACGAACAATTATTAATTATGTAATTGGTGTTTTCAATTAATTGCGGATGCTGTGCATATAACCCAAGTAATTTATTTTTAGGAATAAAATATTCATCATTACCTGCAATTTGATGTGATTCTATTTGTGATAATAATAAATTATGATCTACAGCTCTTAATTTTTTATGCACTTCAAATCCTTTTTCATCCTTATAAGTAATAGAATTCAGGATCACATATTTACTTTTCTGAGCCACAGAATCAAATAAAATTTTATTGATCTGATTGGGACGGATTCCAATAAACTCGTTCTCCTTTAATTGCTCAATACTTGTTTTTCCTAATGGAAATAGTACAAAGCAATGGTTGAAATCCCACTGCGAAGGAATAGATATATCATTTAAATTACAATCGGTAATTAGGTCATTCATTTCCTTTAAGCCTTCACTATTTTGAGCCAAAGCAATAAATTGGATTTCATCACCATTCCGGAATTCCATTCCTACAATTGGTTTTATTTCATTTTCAGTACATGCTTTTACAAATTCAAATACACCGGTAGCATTGTTTATGTCGGTTATTGCAATTGAATCATAGTTGTTCTCTTTTGCTTGTTGAATAATTGCCTCAATGGATAAGGTTCCATAGCGTAGGCTGTAATAGGTATGGGTATTTAGTAACATTATTAGACTTTATATACTTGCTTATTGCTTTCGCACAGTTCTCGACTTCGCTCGAACTGACAACGCACACACTGGAAGCTTTTACAGACTCGCGCATGGCAGTTCGAGCGGAGTCGAGAATGTGTGTGGGTTATTGTTATTCTCCTTTTAAACTTATCCCTCTTTTAATTGCATCATCACCAAAGCGATTCCGAATGCTGTCCAATGCCTGGTAGAGTTTTATTTTTTCTTCCGAATCATCAAACAAATGAATTTGATTAAACCCTGAAGCTAAATGGCTAAACTTTACACCAATTAAACGAATGAGAACTCTGCGGGAATAATTTTTTTCAAATAGCTCCATCACTCTTGTTAGTAAAATATGGTCGTTTGAAGTGTAGGGGATTCGGCATTGAAATGTATGTGTTTGAAAATCGGTATAGCGCAATTTTAGTGTTACACAACCTGTTACTTTTTTTTCTTTCCTTAATTGGTAAGCCAATTCGAAGATCATCGTAACAATGTTCTGTCTTAGTTTTTGTATGTCGGTAGTATCTTTATCAAATGTGGTTTCGCTGCTAATGCTTTTTCTTTCCGAATACGGCTCAACCGGAGAATTATCTATTCCACTTGCTTTTTTCCAGATCATTTGTCCGTTCTCGCCAAACACACGCATCATCATCTCCATGGGCATTTGCTGAACGGTCTGTATTTTTTCGATTCCCATATTACGGAGCAGCATATAGGTTTTGTCGCCAACTCCCGGAATTTTTTTTACAGAGAGCGGAGCAAGAAAACTTTTTTCAAAACCAAAACCGACATTCTTTTCTCCGTTTGGTTTCGCTTCATTAGTGGCTACTTTTGATACTGTTTTATTTGAAGATAAACCAAATGATATTGGCAAGCCCGATTCTTTTATTATTCGCTCGCGCAACTCATGTGCCCATATCATACTTGGTTTTATAAACCTTTCCATTCCGCTTATATCGATATAATGTTCATCGATACTTGCTTTTTCCACAACAGGAGCATGTTCATTAATGATTTGTGTAACAATGCTTGAGTACTTGGAATACTGATCGTAATCACCATGTATAAAAATTGCCTGCGGACATAACTGTTTTGCCATTCTGGAAGGCATTGCGGAGTGCACACCGAATTGACGGGCTTCATAACTGCACGAAGAAACTACCCCTCTGTCGGAAGTGCCGCCTATTATAACAGGTTTGCCATTCAAACTGCTATCTAATAAGCGTTCTACTGAAACAAAAAAGGAATCTAAGTCCATATGTACAACGGTGCGTTCCATTTTATTGTTTTTAATAAAGTGTTTTTTTATTGATGTTACACAACCTTTTCTTGATTCCGTGCGTTGTCATTTCGAGCGGAGTCGAGAAACGTGCGTAAGCCTTAAAAAAAAGAATTAGAAATGATCTCGAATTTAACTCAGAGCCAACCTGGGGCAGGTCGTCTGTTGATTATATTTGGAATGTAATTACCTGATTAAAAAAAAAGAGAATTTGTTTTTTTTCTTGCCTTGTAGATAAATTATTATTTTTAATAAAGTACCTTATCAGGGGTATTCCAATTATGTAACCATGGCGTGATTTGTTTTATTGAAATTTATACCCCTGATAATTGATACCTCATTTTAATTTTTTTATAATGTTTTGTGAGGATAATTTATTAACCATTCCTCCCTTGTCGGAATAAATTCCGAAACACAGTGTTTACTTCACCTTTTGGTAACAGATTTCAAAAAATAATCTAAATAAAGTCTATTTCCAGTTGTTTTTTATAAAGTACCGGGATTCCGATCTCTGCTAAAAAAAATATTTTTCTATGTAATAATCCTTCTTTTAAACATTGGCGATAAACGTTTTTTAGTAATTCTCTGCCTGTTTTTTTTTGTACTTCAATAGTTGTCCCAACTATTTCATAAGTTAATTCGTCTAAATGTTTTTGTATTTCCATTTCCGTTTTTTTTATAAAAAAGATGTTTAATTATCCCGACAGGAATGAAGGATAAAAAAAATATCCTTTCTGGGGTTAAAATTACTAATATATTTAGTACTTTCGTGCTAAAATATTTAGCAATGTCAAAAATAGCCAAAAACATTAGGGTTCTGAGAGCACTAAAAAAGTTGTCTCAGGAACAATTATCTGAAAAGTTAGATATTTCTCGTTCCCGATTGGGGTCTTATGAAGAAGGAAGAGCAGAACCATCCTATGATCTGTTAATAACAATTGCCGATTATTTTCATGTGGCAATTGATGCTTTGGTGCGTGCCGACCTGTCTAAAACCGATCCCGAAGCGCTTATGAAAATTGGGCAAAACAGGATTTTGTTTCCCATATTAGTAGATAAAGATAATAATGACCTGGTGGAAGTGGTACCCATAAAAGCCATGGCAGGTTATTTGAGCGGATATGCCGATCCGAACTTTATTGAGGAACTGCCCATCATGAATTTACCTTTTAAAATTATTGGTAAACACAGGGCATTCCCGATCAAAGGTGATTCAATGCCACCATTAAAAGATGGCAGTATTGTAATAGGAAAATATCTGGAATCGTTAGACGATATAAAAGACGGACAAACCTATATTGTGCTTACAAAAGATGATGGGGTAGTTTATAAGCGAATTTATCCGGGAAAGAAAAAAGGAAATGATACGTTTGAGTTTCATTCCGATAATGCGGTGTATGCGCCTTATACGGTTAAAGCAGAAAACATTTTAGAAGTATGGAGTTTTGTATGCAGCTTAAATATTGGAGAATTTAAACAACAAGATTTGAATATCGACAATATAATTCGGTTTTTACAGTCATATAGAGTAGAAATGGGGAAGTAACAGAGTTGGGATGGCAAATTTAAATGTTATCAAAGAACTCTTCGGTTTGATAAAGCCGCGTTAGGGATTGCAGTGGAAATCCTTTACGGTTTTTTTACCGGAAAGATTGCAACGCAAAGCCCGCCCTTTCTTGTTTAAGAAAGGGGAACGCCCTAATAAATTAGAATCTATAAAATTAAAATTCGGAATATATTTAATAGAAAAAATAAAACCGAAACTACACGATAAATAATGTTTGCAATAATAGATATAGAAACCTGCGGTGGAAAGTTTGAATACCGCAGAGGCCATGTGATTGAAATATGTATTTTAATTCATGATGGCTTAACGGTGGTAGATAAATTTTCTACATTAATAAACCCTCAATGTTATATAAGTCCCACCTTTGTGCGAATTTCGGGTATTACCAATGAAATGGTAGAAGGTGCGCCCACCTTTGCTCAGGTAGCAAATAAAATTTGGGAGATGACAAAAGACAGGATCTTTGTAGCCCATAATGTTGGATTTGATTATGGTTTTATAAAAGAAGAATTCGCCTCTTTTGGCGCAAAATTTAAACGTGATACATTATGCACCGTTCGTTTAAGTCGGAAATTAATTCCCGGAAAAAAATCATACAGTTTAGGTAATCTATGTGAATCATTAGGGATAGACAATTCCGCCAGGCACCGGGCAGAGGGGGATGCTGTGGCTACTGCTAAATTATTTGATATTCTGATGCAGGTAAAAAGTGATCATCCTCAATACAAAAATAAAGGAGTGGATGAATTGATGGTAAGGCGGATCGATAAAATAAAAAAATATATCCTTGATAAACTTCCTGAAGAATGTGGTGTGTATTATTTTTTAGATCAGGAGCAAAACATTATTTACATCGGCAAAAGTGTAAATGCATATAACCGTGCAATGAGCCATTTTAATACCAAAGAGCAGAAAGGCAGAAAAATGCTGAACGATCTATACAATGTTGATTTTGTTGCCACAGGGAGTGAATTAATTGCATTGTTATTGGAAGCCGAAGAAATAAAAAAACACAAACCAAAATATAACAGGCAACGTAAGGCTGACAGCTTCACTCACAGCATCGATTGGTTTACAGATGAAAAAGGAATTATCAATTTTAAGCTGGTTGATTATAATGAATCGGAAAATGCATTGATGTCATTCACTACTTATTTTTCGGCACGGGAAAAATTAGAGTCCTGGCTGGATGAACATACATTGTGTCTGCGCTACTGCGGGTTAACCGATGATGAGGCCATTTGTTTTAACCATCAGATAAAAAAGTGCAATGGGATTTGTGGAGAACAGGAAGAAATTGAAATGTATAATAAAAGAGCAAAAACTATTTTAGAAAACTATATTTTTGCAAAACCAAACTTTGTAATAATTGATAAAGGAAAAACTCCGGGTGAACAATCCGTCATTTTAATTGAAAACAGACATTATGCAGGTTACGGTTATTTTGATTCAACAGCACAGATCAGTTCTCCTGAAGAATTCAAAGGGCTTATAAAAAAGCTACCTATTACCCCGATGCGGATGATCTGGTGAGAGGCTGGATGAACGGGAATAAGCCGAAAATAATTTCAATATGAAAAATAAAACTTATTAGAAAATTTTTAACTCAGAAAAAATATACAAATATGAAAATACTAAACACGCTGAAATTACTTACCGGTATAGTTTTGATCTTGGTGCTTACTAATTGTCAGCAGCCAAATAAATTAGTCCCGGGAGAAGGCTTCATTAATGTTGCCGGTGGCAAGGTTTGGTATCGTATAATAGGTGAGGGCCCTGAAACACCAATTCTTTTATTGCATGGCGGCCCTGGTGTTCCAAGTTATTATCTCAAACCATTGGAAGCATTAAGTAAAAGCCGCCCAGTGATTTTTTACGATCAGTTGGGATGTGGTAAGTCCGACAGGATCACAGATACGGCAATGATGACAGTGGAACATTTTGTTAATGAACTTGAACAGGTGAAACAAGCACTTGGTTTGAAAGATTATTATCTCTACGGACAATCGTGGGGGACGATGCTTGGAACAGATTACTATCTGAAATTTCCTGAAGGGATGAAGGCCATCATCCTTAGCAGTCCGGCACTTAGTATTCCATTGTGGTTAAAAGATGCGGATACATTAATCGCTACGCTGCCCGACTCCGTTCAAAAAGATATTCTCATCAATGAACAAAACAAATCCTTTGCCTCACCAGAATATCAAGCGGCAATAAAAATTTATTATGAAAATTTCCTTGCAAGAAAATTACCCTGGTCTGCTGATATTGACAGCGCCTTTTCTCAGATCGGACAAAATGTATATGAATACATGGGAGGCCCCAGCGAATTCACCATGATCGGACCATTAAAAGATTATGATGTCACTAACCGGTTACGCGAGATCAAAATTCCAACTCTTTTTATAACAGGAGAATTTGATGAAGCACGCCCTTCCACTGTCCGGTATTACCAGAGCTTGGTTCCTGGGGCTAAGTTTTCAATTATTAAAAATGCCGGGCACATGACCATGCAGGATAATCCGGTGCAAAATATTCAGGTAATTACTGATTTTCTTAATGAAACAGAGGGTAAATAACCATCGCCAAATTTAGTATTAGTCTTTCCCGTCCCCTTCCCAAACTCAAGGGTATACTCCGGAGAGGAATTTTTTTTAGTAAAAAAATATTGAAATTAGTATGCGTTAATTTCAGAGATAATATTAAATTTGAACGGATGTAATCAGGATTTACAAGCCATATCAAATCAAGTTTAATAAGGTTTACTATGAAAAAAATTACAATTGCTTTCAGTATATTTATCTTTTCACAATCACTTTATTCTCAGAGCTGGCTTGATGTTGGAGCGAGAGGTGCATACGGAGTGGGGTTTCTGGTAAATAAGAATTTTTACAATGATCGTAATTTTGCTCCGAAACTATCTTACGGATATATGTATGGTGGAAAGATCGGAATAAATTTTAATGAAGAGCATGCAGTTACAATAGATGTAACCTCCTCAGCTTTTGACCAATCTTTTACCTATAGCCTGGATAGCAATAAAACGAATTACTTGCGCAGTATCGGTTTCAATGCAACTAATTTTTTATTGATGTACAGAAGATCAGTGAACTCCAGTTATTTTGAAATAGGTCCGCAATTTTCAATGATCAATAAAACCAGGGGCAGCGATAATCTTACCCAGACAAAAAATATAGATATTTCCGAAAATCTTGTTAAGTCCTATGTTTCAGCAGTAATGGGCTTTGGAGGATATATCATGGGTACAGAAAACTTTGGCGTAACATTGGGATGTAGAATATCCTATTCTCTAAATGATATTATTAGCGTAACAGGTCAGCAAAGTGATTTTCCTTCAATCAAAAGATATGAGGTTTACAAGTCCTCAAATCCATTAACTGCTATGATGAT
This sequence comes from Bacteroidia bacterium, assembly GCA_030654175.1. Lineage (GTDB taxonomy): Bacteria > Bacteroidota > Bacteroidia > 2-12-FULL-35-15 > 2-12-FULL-35-15 > 2-12-FULL-35-15. The sequence continues at coordinate 258,131 of JAURXZ010000035.1, read as the reverse complement.
GATCGGATTTGATTATGATGTAGGATATTTTACAAAAACAAGATGCAAAAAAAAGAAAACAAGGTTCATGCTGTTTTCGAACGGATAGGTTGACACGCTTTTTATTTTTGCATTAAAAAATTTTCTTATCTGTTTGATCTCAATCTGCAAAGCAGACAGAAGGTACCATCATAATTGATGTAATTAACCAATCAATTTATTTAAATAGTATGCAAAAATCCGATCTGCTAAACTGTCATAAACGAATTGCTCCTTACATACATCGAACTCCTGTTTTAACTTCCCGGATATTAAATATATTATCGGGTGCCGATATCTATTTTAAATGCGAAAATTTTCAAAAAATAGGCGCATTCAAAATGCGAGGCGCTGCCAATGCTATTTTGCAACTTTCTGAAGAAGAAAAGGAAAAAGGTGTGGTAACACATTCGTCCGGGAACTTTGCACAGGCCCTGGCTCTTGCAGCGCAGAACCTGGGCATTAAAGCATATATTGTAATGCCATCGAATGCTGCCTCAGTAAAAAAAGAAGCTGTAAAAGGATATGGAGGCGAAATTATAGAGTGTGAACCAACTCCTGCTGCAAGGGAATTGGCTGCTAAAAATATTGAAGAGAACAAAGGAGCTATATTTATTCATCCTTTCGATAATTCAGATGTGATTTTGGGACAAGGAACCGCATGTATTGAACTCCTGGAAGAACATCCTGATCTGGATGCTGTTTTTGCTCCAATAGGTGGCGGTGGTTTAATTTCAGGAACCGCACTGGCTGCACATTTTTTTAGCGAAAAGTGTAAAACATTTGGAGGCGAACCCTACGAAGTTGATGATGCATACCGGTCGTTACAAAGCGGAAAAATAGAACGCAACCTGACAATAAATACCATTGCTGACGGGCTGAGAACACATTTAGGAGAACTTAATTTTCCAATAATCAGGCAGCATGTTGATAGTATAATAAGAGTTACTGAAGATGAAATAATTGAAGCTATGAAACTGATCTGGGAGCGTATGAAAATAATTGTGGAGCCATCCAGTGCCGTTGCATTTGCAGCCTTATTAAAAGAAAAAGAAAAATTCAGGAACAAAAAGGTTGGCATTATTCTTTCGGGTGGAAATGTGGATTTAACGGATTTGCCGTTTTAAACGGCCGCTAAGTCCTTTGTATTAAAACACTCAGCTTAAGAGAATTAAAAAAAAATCAACATAGAGATCACAGAATATTAAGAGTTTCATAGAGCAAAATAGTTTTTTTTAACTCTGTGCAACTCTGTTTTCACTGTGTACTCTGTGTTGTAAAAATATTAAATGCTACTTAATTGTTATAATTATTTTACTCTAAAAAAGCTTAAACAAAAAAATGAAAAAAATAATATTTTATTCAGTTTCCCTGAATTTCATTCTGGTTTGTTTACTCCCAAAGCAAGCTTTAGGACAAGCAAAAACATACATTTCCGGAACTATTGAAAACGCGAAAAATGACTCTGTTAATTTAACGATTGATAAAACATACCTTTCTCAAAAGCAAATCAATTACCAGATTCCTCTTAAACAAGGTCAATTTAATATAGAGTTTCAATTAGACAGAAATCGATTGGTGGAGTTCACTTATCAGTCCCAACTTATGCACCTTTACCTTGAGCCCAACGATAGCTTGAATATAAAATTTGCAGCCGGGGATTTGCCTGGAAGTATAGTTTTCTCCGGCAAAGGAGCAGTAAACAATCAATTTAATAAAAACTTTAATGAGCAATTTAAAAATGATTTTACTACCAGTCTGATCGAAGATAAAATGAGATCCCTTAATCTGGATGAGTTTGAAATGTTGATCTATGATAACCGGAAAAAAGAGAAAATGTTTTACACCGATCATGCTGATAAAAAGTTGTTGTCTGCGGATTTTAAAAAATTTATTGAAAACCAGATCAAGTATAATTACCTCAATTATTTACTTTTTTACCCCGTTGTAAATGCCAATAAAAGTACAGCAATTCTAAAAGTGAATTCATTGCCGGCAGTTATTCTGGAGGTGTTGGATAAGAAGGCTGCAAGCGATGCAGAAGCAATGATCAGCGAATCGTATCGGAATTTCCTGAGTTCTTTTGTTACTTATTATGCTTCCGAATTGAATGGTTTTAATAAATTTAAGGACTATACGATCTCAACAGAAAAAAAATATGTGATTGCCCGGGATAATTTAAAAGGAGAGCCATTCCTGTTTTACCTTACCAAATATTTATTGGAAATGGGAGAAAAAACAAATCCTGAAACGGTGAAACGGATTTATACCGAAATGGAGAAGGAGGATAAAACAGGGGAGTACACGGCAATTGTAAAAGAAAAGCTGGGGAAATGGATGAAAACAAAATTACCAAAAAACGCAGAAGGGAAATTAGATATTGCCTCAGCCGACTTTAAATTACAGGGTTTTGATGGCAAGGAAATAAGCCTGGCCGATTTCAGAGGAAAAGTTATCTATGTAGATTTTTGGGCAAGTTGGTGCGGCCCTTGTAAACAGCAGTTTCCATTTAGCAAAAAGTTGCACGAGCAACTTACCGACAAACAAAAAAAAGAAGTTGTATTTCTTTATATTTCAATTGATAATACAGAAGAGATCTGGAAAAAAGCGGTGAATAGTTTGCAATTAGGCGGAGTACATGCCTTATCACCTGGTGGCTGGAGTTCCTTTGTGGCTAAGTATTACCAGATCAATAGTATTCCGAGATACCTGCTGATCGATAAAAAAGGGAATGTGGTAGACCCAAATGCGAAACGCCCGGATGATGAAAGCACCTTGCAGGATATCTTGAATTTAATTGAATAAATTAAGCAGGGTTCAATCAAATCAAATTATTCACCTACCTTTGAAAAAACTTTAAAAACAACAACTATGCACATAAATTTTATGATTATTCTTGTGGCAGCTTTGGTGCCAATGGTATTGGGTTTTATATGGTATAATCCTAAAGTATTAGGAACCGTATGGATGAATGCAGCTGGTATCACAGAAGATAAAATGAAAGGCGCTAACATGGCTTTGATTTTTAGTCTTTCTTTTTTCTTGAGCTTTCTGCTTGCATTTTCAGTTCAGTTCATGGTAATTCATCAATACAGTGTGTATTCAATTTTGGCAAATGAACCGGGCATTACTGATCCTACTTCTGAGGTAGGTTTGATGATACAGGATTTTATGGCAAAATACGGAACCAATTTTCGTACCTTTAAACATGGTGCTTTACACGGCACATTGGCAGGTTTTATGATAGCATTGCCAATTTTGGGGACCAATGCCATGTTTGAACGCAAAGGATTTAAATACATCGCTGTAAATTGCGGATATTGGATCGTTTGTTTAGCCTTGATGGGGGGCATAATTTGTGCATTTTCCTAAACGCATCGATTTTTCTGAAGTATTAATTTGCCCGGGACACTTGGATTCATGTTTTGGTGAAGAATTTACTAAAGTATTCATGCCTTTTCTGATAATGCCGCGTTAGGGATTGCCGCGTAAATCCTTCCTGCCGCTAATTAGCGGTGGAAGATTGCAGCAAGAGCCCGCCCTTTCTTTTTTAAGAAAGGAACGCCCTGATCATTAATAGTTATAAGGGCATCAAATTTTAATATAAATAAAGGAAAATCAACACCTGAAATTTTGGTATTGATTTTGTAGAACAGTAACAATAAAATACAATTATGACTGAAAAAATAGAACACGTTCACTGCCTCATCATAGGTAGTGGCCCTGCCGGATACGCTGCGGCAATTTATGCTGCAAGAGCTGATATGAAACCCGTTATGTACCAGGGATTACAACCGGGCGGGCAATTAACCATAACCACTGAGGTGGAAAACTACCCGGGCTATCCAAAAGGTACCCAAGGGCCGGAAATGATGGAAGATTTTAAGGCTCAGGCCGAACGTTTTGGCACTGATATCCGTTGGGGGTTGGTTACTTCTGTAGATTTTTGCGGCCCCATACATAAAGTTGTGATTGATGAAAAAACCACCATCCATGCCGATGCTGTGATTATTGCCACAGGTGCATCTGCAAAATGGTTGGGTATGGAATCGGAACAGCGCTTAAATGGTTTTGGAGTATCGGCTTGTGCCGTATGTGACGGATTCTTTTTTAAGGGACAGGATGTAGCTATTGTTGGAGCGGGTGATACTGCTGCTGAAGAGGCTACTTACCTTGCAAAACTTTGCAAAAAAGTATACATGATCGTTCGTAAAAGTGAAATGCGTGCTTCCAAAACAATGCAATACAGAGTACTGAACACACCTAATATCGAAGTGCTTTTTGATACTGAAACCAAAGAAATTCTAGGTGATAAAAGTGTTGAAGCCGCGCTGGTTGTGAACAGCAAAGGTGAGGAGCGTAAGTTAGATGTTACGGGTTTCTTTGTTGCTATCGGACATCAACCAAATACAGAAATTTTTAAAGGCTGGTTAGATATGGATGAAACCGGTTATATTCAAACAGTTCCCGGAACAAGTAAAACCAATATCCCGGGCGTATTTGCAACAGGAGATGCACAGGATAAGGTATATCGTCAGGCAGTTACAGCAGCAGGAAGCGGTTGTATGGGAGCTTTGGATGCAGAACGTTATCTGGTTGCTAAAGAGTTCGCTAATTCAGTTTTAGTTGAATAATTAAACCGGATTTTTACGGAGAGAAACCCTGCCATTTACATTTTGGTTTTTGTTGCTTTCTAATTAGCTTTTTTTTATCTTTACAGAATATTCATGATTCAACGCTAATTTTAAAATGAAAAAAATAGTTCTCCTTTGTTTTTTTATAACTTTTGCTCAATTGTCGTTTTCGCAAGGGTTTGGAGCTCCTCCACCACCTAACAAATACAAGGCATCAAAAGTGGTTGATCCTGTGTATGGAATTACAATGTATGAGAAATTGAATTTAAAAACAGGCGGTGATTCGGTTCGTAATGATAGAAAAGGCTATGCTGCCCAGGAATGGGTGCAGGACATCTATGAAAGTGGTAAAGTTTTGCATAGAGGGTACTATGAGGATGGACAACTTAAGATCTACAAGAATTTTTACGAAAATGGTAATGTTGAAAGATCATTTAAAACAGTGGATTTCAAACGTAGTAACATGCAGATGTATTATCCGACCGGGAAACTGAAATCTGAAATCACCTATTACGAGGGCAATCCACAAATATGGGTGGATTATTATGCCAACGGACAAATTGAATATTCCGAGGAAAACACCAAAGATATGACCAGCCTGATCAGTCGTAAGTCGTATGCTGAGGACGGTAAGCCACAGGAGATATTTGAATGTACCGACCCCAAGAAAAAGAAATACAACAAAAAAGAGTATTATGAAAATGGTAAAATAAAAGCCGAAGGTCCTATGAGATTTAGTGCTTCTACCATTGATTATCAAAAAGATGGTATGTGGAGCGTGTATGACGAAAGCGGTAAGGTTACCAAAGAAAAATGGGTGAGAGGTGAGGAGATAAAAGATAAATAGACAATTTTTGAATAAAAAAAAGGCTCTCTGGTTTTATCCGGGGAGCCTTTTTTATTTAAGGTAAAAAGCGAATTAAGCTTTTTTCACATTTACTGCGTTTAAACCTTTTTTACCTTCCTGAATTTCAAAGGTAACTTTGTCACCATCGCGAATTTGATCAACTAAACCTGTTACGTGAACAAATAGTTCTTGATTGGTACCATCTACTGTAATAAAGCCAAAACCTTTTGCTGAATTAAAAAATTTTACTGTTCCTGTTTTCATTAAATTAAAAATTAAAATTAATACTATTGGCAAAAGTATAACTTAATACATGATAAAACAAAATTAATCGACAATTTTTGTTCATTAATGCCGTTTTCGTACCCATGAAGGCTGTAATAATCCCCACGAATGCCACTTTTGACCAAAAAGGTATTTGTTGTTACTTTTCATCATAAAACCTGAAAATTAACGTTAAAGCCATTGTTTTTTCACATAAAATCCCTGGATTTTGCATCATAATTGAATATTAATGAGAGTTCGTTTAATAAAATAAGAGTGATTTATTTTAAACCTTTTCAATTAAGTCTTTTGTGGAAGGATCGCGAAATTAATAACCTGAGTTCGATTAATATTCAAGGCTAAAGCCTAAAATAATGTGATATCTAGTAACCCATGTCTTAAAAGACATGGGTATTATTACCCCTAAATGGTAATGGGTTCTATCTGAGTCGCTTACGCTTTTTTGTAACCACGGTCTTCAGACCGTGGTTGAAATGTGCTTATCTTATTGGGCTTTAGCCCTGATCTTATTTTTTATTAATCGAACGCGGGTTGATAGGAAAGATCTGTCTAAAGCAAAACAATCGAACAGCATTAAGAAAAAAGTCATTCCATTTTCATATCCTTCACATTCAATTGAAGGGAAATTTTACCATTGTACTCGTTTTCTTCAATAGCATAACAGGCGCTAAAGGTTTTTTTTCGGAGTATATCGTCAAAATGCTCTGCTTGGCCAAAAGCGATGGATGAAATACTTTCGGCAGGATGTTGAGCCGCCTGAATGTCCATTTTTAAATGGTTGCTCCCAACAATACGCACATATCCTTTATCCACTAAATTTTTAGTTATAAATACGGGCGACATGTTTTCAGGGCCAAAAGGTTCGAATTGTTTTAATATCCTGAAAAATTTAGGCGTGATCTCATTCAATTCTAATTCTGCCTCAATTACAATTTCCGGAACAAGCATGTGTTCCTGAATTGTGGAACTTACTATTTCCTCAAAACGCTGCTGAAAGGCTTCCAGATTTTCCATTTTTAAGGTTAATCCTGCCGCATATTTATGCCCTCCGAATTGTTCAAGCAGATCAGAGCAGGCTTCAATGGCATTATACACATCAAAATCTTTTACTGAACGTGCCGAACCGGTGGCTTTTCCATTCGATTCGGTAAGCACTATCGTAGGGCGGTAATATTTTTCTATCAAGCGGGAAGCTACAATACCGATCACTCCCTTATGCCAGTCGGAATGAAACAATACCGTTGATTTACGACTGATCAGTTCAGCATTGTCATCGATCATACTTAAGGCATGCTGGGTAATAGTTAAGTCCAGTGCTCTGCGTTCGGTATTGGTGGAGTTAATATTTATCCCTGATGTTTTGGCATGATCAACATTATCCGACACAAGTAAGGCTACAGCATTACGTCCTGTCTGAATTCTTCCCGCTGCATTAATACGTGGGCCGATGGTAAAAACCAGTTCATTAATGGTGACCTTTTTTTTGATGTTTGCCAGGTCTAAAATTGCTTTTATACCATTACGCGGCTTTTTGTTGATCTGTTCCAAACCAAAATAGCACAGTGTACGATTTTCACCGGTTATAGGCACTAGGTCAGATGCAATGGAAATGGCAGCCAGGTCTAAATATTCGGTAAGTTCATCAAAAGGGATATTGTTTTTTTGTGCATAAGCCTGAATCAGTTTGAAACCAACACCGCATCCGCAAAGCTCATCAAAAGGGTAGGAGCAGTCACTACGTTTGGGATCCAACACCGCAACAGCATTGGGTAATGTTTCACCCGGACGGTGGTGGTCGCAAATGATAAAATCGATATTTCGTTCATTTGCATAATCTACTTTATCATTGGCTTTGATACCACAATCAAGGGCAATGATCAGGGTGAAATTATTTTCTTTCGCATAATCTATCCCCTGGAAGGAAATTCCATAACCCTCCGCATAACGATCAGGGATATAATAGTCAACTAATAAATTATCGCTTTCCGGAGAACTATTCAATAGCTTTCCTGGTTGAGTAATAAAAGGAAGCTTTTTTAAAAAGGAATATACCAACGAAACCGCTGTGGTTCCATCCACATCATAATCGCCATACACTAAAATTTTCTCATTGTTTTTAATGGCTTGTTCCAACCGGATGATGGCTTTATCCATATCCTTCATTAAAAAAGGATCGTGCAGGTCACTCAAGGAAGGGCGGAAAAATTTTTTTGCATCCTCATAATTGCTAATGCCACGTTGTGCAAGCATATTTGCCAGTATCTTATCAATACCCAGCTCTAAAGTAAGTTGTTTTACTACCGCCTCATCAGCACCTTCTTTTATGCTCCACCGTTTTTCCATAATTCTTTTTTGTAAATGTAAAATTACTTAAAATGGAAAGGAATATATCGTTTGTTGATAATTTAAGAATTTCTTTAGATTTTTAATTTAGCCTGTAACGTAGTGGTTTTTTGTATTAAAAAAATTACATTTGTGATATGCTAAAAGTAAAGGTAAACAACAACAAGGAACACAAAATTGTGTTTGAAGGTCCAACAAACGGAACCATTAATGGAAACCCTTTTGCTCTGGATATGATAGAAGTGAAACAGGGAAGTTTCCATATAATTAAAGATCTTAAATCATACAATGTTGAGGTGGTTGAAGTAGATTATACCCAAAAAAGTTTTTTGGTAAATGTGAATGGGAACAACTATCAACTTAAGGTAGAAAATAAATTTGATGAATTATTAAAAACCCTGGGTTTTGATAATTTGAATGCCAATAAAATAAATGAAATAAAAGCTCCAATGCCTGGCTTGGTTATTGATGTGTGCATTTCGGAAGGTGATGTTATTAAAAAAGGTGATCCCATCATTGTATTAGAAGCCATGAAAATGGAAAATATTATCAAATCGCCAACTGATGGAGTTATCAAAAAAATAAATGTGAAGAAAGGTGTGGCTGTAGAAAAAAATCAAGTGCTGATTAATTTTGGATAATTTTCAATTTTTCAATTTGCTCCAATGCAATTGGCATATAATTTAACTAATTGACAATTATACAATAGCGCATCTCCAAAGGTTCTTAATTCGTTAAAATTTGTTGAAGTATGGAAAACAATAACTCACGTAGAAATTTTTTTAAAAAATCAGCTGCTATCGCAATGGGCACTCTTGCAGCAACAACCATTGTCAATAATGTATTTGCTGCTTCTGAGCATATTGAAAAAGAAAAGCCGGCTCCGGACGGTGGGAAATTCACCCTTCCTATTTTACCTTATAATTATGATGCTTTAGAGCCTCATATTGATAAATTAACGATGGAGATCCACCATAGCAAACACCACCAGGCTTATGTGACCAATTTGAACAAAGCCTTGGAAACGGTTGATGGCAATGTGTTAGGAAGTCCTCAATCCTTTGAAAATATTTTTGATAAAGTTGCAAAACTACCTGCTGCTGTTCGTAACAATGCCGGTGGCCATTATAACCATTCTTTGTTTTGGATATTAATGAAACCCAATGCTGGCGGACAACCAAAAGGGAAAATAGCTGCCGCCATTAATGCCACTTTTGGCTCCTTTGATGAATTTAAAACACAATTTACGGATGCTTCAATGAAACGTTTTGGCTCCGGTTGGGCTTGGCTGGTGGTGAGTAAAGGTAAATTAGTGATCACATCTACAGCCAATCAGGATAATCCTTTAATGAATTTAGATAGCGTTGAAGTAAAAGGAACACCCATTCTTGCATTGGATGTTTGGGAGCATGCCTATTATTTAAAAAATCAAAACCGCAGAGCAGAATATATCGCCTCCTGGTGGAATGTAGTGAACTGGGAAGCGGTTGAATCTCTTTATGCTGCTGTAAAATAATTTTTTTGGTGATACTTTAAGTTGAACTCAACGAAAAAATTCACGCTTATCCGCGTGTTTGCTATAATTGATGAATATGACAAGATTGAAAGAAATTTTCATCAAACTGACAAATTCCTACTGTTCGGATGATTTAATAGTATCTGCATTATGGCAGGAAATTGTTGACTCGATAACTCATCCGACAGATACTATCACAATATTTCTCATTTGAACTCGATGTTAACTGAATTAGAATTAGTTGAAAATTTAATCGAAGATTGGGATTCAATATTATTCAGTTTATTTTATCATGATTTCATTTATGACGTTACACGTTTAGACAACGAGGTGAAAAGCGTCTCTATAGCTGCTCAAAACCTTTCATTACTTGGAGTGCCAGCCGAAACGATCGATAAAGTTTCAAGAACTATTTTAGCAACTAAATCACATTCTAAATCAGATGAAAATGACATAAATTTTTTTATCGACTCAGATATTTCAATTTTTGGGAAAGAGGATATTATTTATAAACAATACTTTAAAAATGTTCGATTAGAGTATTTAATCTATCCAAGTTACTTATTCAATGAGGGAAGAATAAAAGTGCTTCAACATTTTCTAGAACAAAGCAGAATCTATAAAACAAACTTTTTTCTTGACAAATATGAATTAACGGCAAGAACCAATATTGAATCTGAAATAAAAGAGTTAAAGCGCATGAATAATTCTTTTGTTCGACAGAACTCGCATGAGTTTATAAAATACTTAGAGGAAGATGGTGATTTATCTGAATTCTTTTATAATGCTTCAAAGTTACTTGATAGATTAGAAAATATAGAAAAGATTACTTTTTATCCAGGTTGGTTTGATAGTGGATATTATAGGTTCAAATATTGCGGCACAACGCTTCATCTCGAGTATGAAGGTATGCTCGGGACATATTTAAAAACCGAACCGAATGCGAACGATAAAGATATCCAGAATGCAAAAGAAATATTTCAAAAACTTTTGGAAGTTAGGTTATCAGAAGACGATTTAATTCGATTGAGAAAAATTTTTCCAAATACAGCAAAAAGTAATTAAGCGTCTGTTATCTCTCGAACGCCTATTTGCAAAACGTAAGCCTCTCTCCAAAATCACCTTTTCTCTTTAAACCAACTAAAAATAATAGCTGCTAAAAAGCAGAGTGTAAAACCTAAAATGCCACTTAGCCGAATACCAAAATCATTCCCCGGATCTTTTCCATAAAGTAAAAGCATGGCAAATAAAGCAATGCCGAAGGTTTGAGCGATCTTCACAAAAAAGTAACGTACCGCAAAATAAATTCCTTCCTTATTAGCACCCGTATCTAAAGTGTCTTTTTCAATAATTTCAGCCAATATCGCATTTGGTAAAATATTGAGGGATGCCAAAGGAATAGCAGCCAGGATGATCAATAAATAGATCTGAAGTTCAGCATCAATACTGCTTTTCCCTAAAAAATAGATCCCCAGGAAAACGATCGATAATAAGGAGAGTGAAAAAATGATGATGAGTTTTTTACCCACTTTTTTGGAAAGATAAATTACAACAGGATAAAACAAAAATGAAACAAGTACCATTGTTATCATTAATTTATTTCCAATGGTTTCGTGCAATCCAAGCAATACAGTAACAAAAAACAATAAGCCGGAAGTAATGATAGTTACCGCAATGAAATAAGAAAAATCGGCAACAATAAATAATAAGAACTGCTTATTGGAGAGTGTTTGTTTCAGCGCTTGTTTCAAAGGTACTATACTTGGTTTGCTGGTACAATATTTTTTTTCATCTATCGCGAATACCGTAACAGCCATAAATGCTGAGGCTAAGAGCGCCATTAGAAAAACAGTGTATTGTAAAGCTACAATTCGCGAAGTAATATTAAAGGAATGTTGCAACAGATCAGTAAGGTTAAATGCATTGGAGGCTATTCCTATTCCTACCACATAACCAACAGATTGCCAGGTTGCTAAGCGGATCTTGTCATGAGAAGTAGGCGCTAATTCAGGCAATAAAGCATTGTACGGAATAATATAGGTAGTGGATGAAACGTAAAAACAAATAAGCATTGATGCCAGCCAGACAATATTAGCCGTGTTTTCTTCGTGTTTCAAGGGATAAAAAACCAGGCAGCAAAAGATCAGGGATGGAATTATTGCCATCTTCATTAAAGGAATTCTTCGTCCTTTAGGATTTTGATTCCGATCACTGAATTGTGCTATCAGGGGATCATATAAGGCATCTACAAGGCGGCCGCTTGCTGTGATGATGGCAATGGCATTGAAAATACCGAAAATGGCAACCTGTGTAATTAAATTAGGTAAGCCACTGCCTGTAGGGGGTAAATACAAATAAACCAATAAAACACTGATGAGATTGATCATTATGCTCCATCCCATCATGCCAAAAGCATAAGCAAATTGTTTGCTAAAAGGTAAAAATTGTTTCTGCATCCGTCCGCAATATCGGAAAATTTAAATTATTTTAATCTAAGTTGTAACTGATTTTAAATCAAGTGAATACAGCTGCTTATCGAAAGCATTGTTATTAACTATATCGGGCAAAAAGGACGGTAAATTGAAACTTAAGTGTTTTAATACCGTAAATAAGCTGAGTTCTTTAAAAAAAGGAGGGTATTATGATTTTTTCAGATCCCAAAAACAAACTAGCTTTATCTCTAATTATTCTTTACGGAATAATCTGCTTCTATCCGTTTGACTTTTCAAGCCGAATTGATCCGAATTCACAAAACGATTCTCTATACTGTGTTAACTTCGATCTGGATCAAATAAAAAAACGGGGAAAACTTATTGTACTAACTGAAAATAGTTCAACAGGTTTTTACATTTACAAAGGTGACTCCATGGGCTTCGAATTCGAATTACTGAATTCCTTCGCTAAAAACATAGGGGTTACACTTGAATTGGTAATTGTTAAAGACATGAACTCTATTTTTAATCAACTTAATAATGGCGAGGTTGATATTATAGCAGCCAATTTAACAGTTACTCAGGAAAGGGCTGCCATTGTGGATTTTACAGAACCCTTAATGTTAACGCGGCAGGTTCTTATTCAGCGCAAGCCCGATAATTGGGAAACCCTTGACCAAACTAAACTGAATAAAAAACTGATCCGGAATATCCTTGACCTTGATGGGAAAAATATAGACGTTCGGAAAGGCTCTTCTTTTTATACCAGACTGGTTAGCTTGTCGGAAGAAATTGGCGGAAAAATTAATATTACTGAAGTTTCGGGTGGAGTTGATACCGAGGAATTGATAAGGAGAGTTGCCAGGGGAGAAATTGATTATACAGTAGCGGACGAAAATATTGCACTTAATAACCAAACCTATTATGCCAATATTGACATAGAAACTCCTATCAGTTTTCCTCAACAGATCGCTTGGGCAATAAGAAAGGAATCTCCTTTGTTAAATATGGAATTAAGCAAGTGGATGGAGAAAATTAAGAAATCCAATGAATCGACTTTAGCTTATAATAAATATTTTAAAAGTGCAAAAAAGACTGTGAACAGGGCCGAGAACAATCGTTTCTCTTATAGGGGAGGTAGTATATCCCAATATGACGATATGTTTAAACTTTACAGCGAAAAAATCGGCTGGGACTGGCAACTACTGGCTTCTATGGTGTATCAGGAATCGCATTTTAAAGCCACTGCTCAGTCCTGGGCGGGTGCAAACGGCCTCATGCAGCTTGTGCCGGGAACTGCCAGAAGGTACGGCCTTGATAGTACTTCCCAAACTGCTGAGCAAAGTATTAAAGCAGGAACAAGTTATATTAAGGATCTTGATAAATACTGGAAACACCGGATCTCCTATAAGGAAGAGCGTATTAAATTTATTCTCGCATCTTATAATGTTGGTTTGGGCCATGTGATCGATGCCCGTAACCTTGCTTCAAAGTATGGTAAAGACCCCAACCTGTGGTTTCATAATGTTGAGTACATGGTGCTTCAAAAATCCAATCCGATGATCTATAACGATCCAATCGTAAAATGTGGCTATTGCAGGGGGCAGGAAACGTTTATGTATGTTAAAGAAATTTTGAACCGCTACGAAAATTACAAAAACGTTCAGCAAAATAATGTAAGTTTTGTAGGGAATTAATTGTTGCAATTTTAGCACCTATCTCTTTATGAATCAGTACTGATGCAACCCTGACAGGGCTTTAAGCCCCTGTTAGGGTTCGTTTTTAGATCCCAATGGCTTTTTTATTTCAACGCAGGGGCTAAATCCTTTCAAATAGCCTCATTTTAAAATATCGGTTGAGTTTTAGATCCGCCCCGAATTTGATTAAGATCATTTGTAAAATATAAACTTTGAAAGCACCGAAATCGGAAAAACTCTATAATTTTGCACGTAATTATTTTTAGTCCCAATAATCAGTTTCCTTTTACAATAATAATGTAAGCATCCTTTGCATTTGCTTTCACAAGCCAAAATTTAAATTGGTATTTTTTTATGAAACATTTTTGTTTTAGACATTTTTTTCTTTTTGCGGTAGTATTTATTTGTTTTTTACCTGATGTAAATGCTCAGGAAAAAACAAAATTTACCATCAGTGGTTATGTAAAAGATGCCTCTACCGGGGAGTATAGCATAGGAGCGAATGTTTACATCAAAGAATTATTGAAAGGCGCAAACAGCAATCAATATGGTTTTTATTCCATTACTGTTGAAAAGGGCACCTATCATTTGGTGGTCTCCTACCTTGGTTACGAAAACTTTATAAAAGAAATAGTACTCGATAAAGATATCCGTTTGAATGTGGATATGAGATCGGAGGTCATTACCACTCAGGAGGTGGAGGTGGTATCGGAAAAAAGTGATAAAAACGTTTCCAGTACTTCTGTTGGTTCCGTTAAAATGGACATGGAAGAAATTAAAAAGATCCCTGCATTCATGGGGGAGGTGGATGTTTTAAAAACGATACAATTATTACCGGGCGTAAAATCTGCAGGGGAAGGTAATACCGGCTTTTATGTACGTGGAGGTGGACCTGACCAAAACCTTATTTTACTTGACGAGGCAGTAGTATATAATGCATCACATTTACTCGGTTTTTTTTCGGTATTTAATGGGGATGCAGTAAAAAGTATTACTTTAATTAAAGGGGGGATGCCTGCGCAATATGGAGGTCGTTTAGCATCAGTGCTCGACATTTCAATGAAAGAAGGCAACACTAAACAGTATCATGCCGAAGGTGGTATTGGTGTGATCTCTTCCCGTTTAACAGTGCAGGGCCCGATAAAAAAAGATACAGGTTCATTTATTATTTCCGGCAGAAGAACTTACATTGATGTGCTTGCAAAACCTTTTGCAAAGCCGGATTCTCCATTAAAAAATTCGGGTTATTATTTTTATGATCTCAATGCAAAAGTGAATTATCGTTTGTCAGATAAAGACAGGATCTTTGCAAGTGGTTACTTTGGCAGGGATAAATTGAATTTTGAAGATAATGTTGCTAAGTTCAATTTAAATGTTGCCTGGGGGAATTCAACCGGAGTTATCCGATGGAATCACCTGTTCAATAATAAATTGTTCATGAATACTTCCGCCATATTCAGCGATTATAATTTTTCTTTTGGTGCAGGGCAAAGCGGTTTTGAATTTAAATTATATTCCGGTATCCGTGATTGGAATGCAAAGGTGGATTTTAGTTATTTCCCAAGCATACGTCATGAAATTAAGTTCGGGGCCAATTACATTTTCCACACATTTACACCTACAAGCGTTTCCGCAAAGCAAGGTGATGTGGAATTTGATTTTGGGAAAATAAGAAAAGACAAGGCCCATGAAGCAGCTGTTTATCTTTCGGATGATTTTGATGTAAGTGATAAATTAAGGATCCATGCAGGTTTACGCTATTCATACTTTGTGCAGATCGGACCATTTGATCGTTATATAAAAGATCCTATAAATGGACAAACAAGTCAGATCATCCATTATACATCCAACAAGAAGGTGAAAGATTACGGAGGGTTTGAACCGCGTGTTAACGCACGTTATCAGCTCAATTCAAAGTCATCCGTTAAAGCATCTTATACTTACAATTTACAATATATCCATCTTGCATCACTTTCGGCTGTGGCACTTCCAACAGATACCTGGGTGCCTTGTTCCCAGCTGGTGCAGCCACAAAAAGGAACTCAATATTCATTGGGTTATTTCCGCAATTTCAAAGAGAATACGTATGAAACTTCGGTTGAAATTTATTACAAGGACCTGCAAAATCAGATCGAATATAAAGATGGATCATTGCCATCTACTGATATAAATGATAATGCCGATAATCAATTCATCTTTGGTAAAGGGCAAGCGTATGGTGCTGAATTTTTTATAAAAAAACGCTTGGGGAGATTTAACGGTTGGGTTGGTTATACCTTATCGTATACAAAACGTATTTTTCCTGAACTGAACCTGGGTAAAGAATTTTATGCAAAATACGACAGGCGACATGATGTTTCTTTATTGGGAAGTTATGATCTGAGTAAAAAATGGACCTTCGCAGCTGTTTGGGTATACAGTACCGGAAATGCCATTACTGTGCCCGTTGCCTACTATATCATTGATGGTAATTTTGTTACAGAGTATGGTGATAGAAATGCATTCAGGATGCCTGCTTATCATCGTTTGGACCTTTCAGCAACATTTACACCTGATCGTAATAAAAAGATCGAACGCAAAAAACAACGTTTAATAAAACGTTACCAAGAGCAAGGCAAAGATGTTTCCACGATCGAGGTTCCAAAAAAATGGTCGAAAAACTATGAATCAAGCTGGAGCTTTAGTGTTTTCAATGTGTACAACCGACACAATCCATACATCGTTTATTTTTCGAACGAAGGAAGTATTGCTACCGGTGATTATAAGGCAAAAGCTAAGCAGGTATATTTATTTCCTATACTGCCATCAGTAACATGGAATTTTAAATTTTAAATGCAATAAAGATGAAAAAATTAATTTTATGTTCCATTGCATCATTAATGTTTCTGATCAGCTGCACCGAGGATATTAACCTAAATGTAGTTGGCGCAGAAAAGAAAATTGTGATCGAGGGAAGTATTGAAAATGGTCACCCTGCCAATGTAATTGTTACCCGCAACAGCCCATTGTCGCAAACGATAGATGTGAATACTATTTTAGTGACGGATGCCAAAGTGTATGTTTCCAATGGCGTTATTACCGATACCTTAGTTTTAAGTATTGATTCCTTTGCGTCATTTCCTTTGGTTTACAAAGGATCATTGGTTATTGGAGCTCCTCAGCAAACGTATTATTTAACAGTGATTGCCGATGGCAAAACATTTACTTCCATCACCACCATTCCGGCACCTGTTGAACTGGATTCGGTTTGGTGGCAGGCGCAACCTCCCAGAGATAGCCTTGGATACGCCTGGGCGCATTTGTCGGAACCTGCCGGATATGGCAATGCCTATAAATGGTTTGCAAAACGTGCAACAGCAGACAGGCGTTTTATTTCACCATATGCTTCCAGCTTTGATGATAAATTTATTGATGGTAAAAGTTTTGACTTTGCTTATAACCGTGGTACCGATCCTAACGATCAGGCCACAGCTCCACCTGAAAAAGAAGAGGATGGCTTTTTCAAAATAACCGACACTGTTTATATAAAATTTTGCACCATCGATTATTATACTGCTAAGTTTTACACCACCTACGAGGCCGCTTTGCAAACCAATGGAAATCCTTTTTCTTCACCGGTAAGTATTATCAGTAACATCAATGGCGGTGGTTTGGGCGTATGGGGAGGTTTCGGCTGCTCCTATGATACTATTTTGCCTCCGCAGTAATTGTAGGCTTGCTTTGCCTTATTCTTGGCATATTCCAATCTTTTTTCAGGTTTTATAAATGCTGTGATAAGTTCATCATGTTCTTGCATTATTCCATATCGCAAGATTTTGTATTATACGCGAATTGCATTTTCATTCCATCATTTTTTTGAAATTCTAAGTAAGTTTATTCAACAAAAATAATTTTAACTGTAGTAGTCTGACCGCCCTATAAATATAAATTTATTGCTGAATTCAATTGCGGTGGACTTACTCTGACATAGGATTCCGTTAAAACATTTTTTCTGATGCTAAAATTCTGCAACTCCCTCGCAAACAGATAATTAATTTTGTTTGTATTAGAATTGTAATACATTTGCTTATAAATAACTAAAAAAATATTCCCATGAAAAAAATCTTTACTTTAATTTCTATCCTTTTAGTATCTGTTACCGGGATTTGGGCGCAAGCAACTCCGAATGCCGGTTTCGAAACCTGGACAGTTCAAGGAAGTTTTCCAACTTATGATGCTTGTACCAGTTGGGATAGTCCCAATTCCCAAACTGCTATCACAGGTATTTTTGTGTGTATTAAATCAACAGATGCACATAGCGGAAGTTTAGCAATGAAATTGGTTTCCAAATCTGTTTTAGGACAGATAGCACCTGGTGTAACAACCACAGGTATTTTGCCTACTCAAAACGGAGGCGTAATTACAGGCGGAGTAGCCTATACTTTGCGACCTGACAGTATTGTAGGGTGGTATAAATTTACTCCGGGAGCTACAGGTGATAATGGTTTTGTTGGATTTAGATTATATGGATCAGGTGGGGATAACGACTCTGTTGCGGTTGCAAATTACAACACACCTTCTGCAACTACTGCTACATATACACGCTTTTCACAAGCCCTTACTTATTATTCTACAAATGCAGTTGTAAATTCCAGATGGCTTTTGGTTTCAACTAAAGATGGTGAAAATGCAATTGTTAACAGTACCCTTTTTGCTGATGACCTTGATCTTATCTTCAAAGTATCTGACACTATTGCTCTTACATCAGGAACAAACCCTATGTGTGCAGGACAATCAGCTACATTCACTGCATACCCTCATAATGGTGGAACAACTCCGGTATACCAATGGAAGGTGGATGGTGTTAACGTAGGAACAAATAGTCCAACCTATACTACCACCACTTTAACTACTGGACAAGTAGTTACCTGTGTTTTAACTTCAAATTTAACCGGAGTAACCGTTGTAGGCAGTCCGGCAACTTCACCGGCTATTACTATGGTAGTAAATGCTGCTCCAACCACACCTGTTATTTCTCCAAACGGAGCCGTATTAACATCCAGTGCCGCTACCGGAAACCAATGGTATTTGAATGGTGTAATCATTTCAGGAGCAACCAGCCAAACATATACTACAACACAAAGTGGCAGCTATACTGTGATAGTGACAACTAATGGTTGTGTATCAGCAAC
Source organism: Bacteroidia bacterium (assembly GCA_030654175.1). Classification (GTDB taxonomy): domain Bacteria; phylum Bacteroidota; class Bacteroidia; order 2-12-FULL-35-15; family 2-12-FULL-35-15; genus 2-12-FULL-35-15. The sequence goes on along the minus strand of JAURXZ010000035.1, from coordinate 239,188 downwards.
TTCAGCAGCTGTTATAATTAGTAGCACATTCACTGCAGGTATTACTATTGCTACCACAACAGGATCAAATCCAAGCTGCACCGGATCATCAGTTACCTTCACTGCAACTCCTGCCAATGGTGGTACTACTCCTGTTTATCAATGGCAGGTAAATGGTGTGAATGTAGGAACAAATAGTCCAACTTATACTACAACAACACTTACAAACGGTGAAATTGTTACTTGTATTTTAACTTCAAATTATCCGTCAGTAATAGGAAGTCCTGCTACATCCAATGTAATTACTATGACAGTTAATGCAATACCTCCAACACCTGTAATTACTGCAAATGGTGCATTATTATCATCAAGTGCTTCTGCAGGAAACCAATGGTATTTGAATTCAACAATTATTCCAAACGCTACCAATCAAACATATACTGCAACACAAAATGGTAATTACACGGTAGTTGTTACGGTGAATGGTTGTTCTTCCACAGCTTCATCTGCTGTAAATGTTATAAACGCAGGAATTGACCAATCAACTAATAATTATTTCTTTAGCGTTTATCCAAACCCGAATGAAGGGAATTTTAATGTTTCGTTTAATGTTGATTTAAAAGCAACTTATAAACTGGAACTTAGAAATACCTTAGGCCAATTGGTTTATAACGAAACATTAACAGATTTTTCCGGAAGCTATTCCAAACAAATGGATGTTAGTCAATTTGGAAAAGGGATTTATTTGATCAGCCTTACCAATCCTAAAAATAATACTATTAAAAAAGTTGTGGTTTATTAATTTTTAAACTTTTAAACAAAAACGTTTCTCGAGTCATGCCTCGGCTCTGCTCAGGATAAACCGGGACGTTTTTGTTTTTTTATAAACTTTTGGCGTTTTAGCATGTAAATTATCGGAACTGTTTTTCTTCTATTTCTCATTAAATATTCTGAATTGTATGAGCTTAAAAAAAATCATTTATCCCTCTGTTTTTTTTCTTTCCACACTGTTTTCTATATCACTTTGCGCTCAGGGTTCCGGATCATTAAAGGGCGTGGTAATGGATGCCTCCAATAATGAGTTAATTATTGGAGCTGCTATATATGATGTTAAGGATATTACACATGGTGTTGTTACTGATTTTAATGGAAACTATCAGTTGAATTTAGCAAAAGGGAAACATACAATTGTTTGTTCATTTGTAAGTATGAAATCGGATACAATTGAAGTTGTAATTGATTCATCAAAAGTAGTTGAGCATAATTTTAATTTGAGATCTTTTACTACTCAATTACAAACGATGGTGGTTTCTGCCGGTAAATACGAGCAGAAACTTTCTGAGATCACGGTATCCATGGAAGTTTTAAAACCGGCATTGATCGAAAATAAAAATTCAACAAATATTAAAGGAGTATTGGATCAGGCTCCCGGATTAAATATTTTAGATGGGGAACCACAGATTCGCGGAGGCAGCGGATTTAATTTTGGTATTGGAAGCAGGGTAGCTATTTTGATTGATGGATTACCTGCTTTAGCTGGTGATGGCGGTCGTCCGGAATGGAATTTTATTCCACTTGAAAATGTTGAACAAATTGAAATTATTAAAGGAGCTTCTTCGGTAACATATGGTTCTTCGGCATTGAGCGGAAGTATCAATATCCGAACGGCCTATCCGAAAGATAAACCAATCACGAAGATGTCGGTATCAACTGGTATGTACGATGCTCCTTCAATAAAGGATGCAAAATGGTGGAACGGGATCGCAAATTTTTCGAGTGCAAATTTTTTGCATTCCGAAAAAATGGGGCAGTTTGACCTGGTAGTGGGTGGTATGGGTATTTATGATCATAATTTTATTGGTCCGCCTTCTTATCATCCCGGCTTTGGTGCTGTAAATGATACTACAATAAAAGATAACCAGGTAGGTGAAAAAACAGGACGGGTAAATTTTAATTTACGTTACCGTCCAAAAAATATCACACAAATGAATTATGGTATTAATGGTAATTTTATGAAATCCACAAATAATTTGTCGTTGATCTGGGACAATGATACTTCAGGGCTTTACAGGGCATTCCCCAATACAATGACATTACAGGACCAGACCATTTTTTATCTGGATCCGTTCTTAAATTATTTTTCAAAAAGCGGGTTCAAGCATAGTTTACGTACCCGTTATTTTTACTCACAAAATACATCCGGAAAACGTGGCGCAACAACAACAAATGATGCTAATGTGTTTTATAGCGAGTATCAACTCACCAAGCAATTAAAGAATAAGTTAAACATCACTGGTGGGCTTATTATGAATCAAACCTATGCACATTCAGGCATACCTTTCGAAGGAGTTTTACCTCTTAATCACCTTCAGAATTTTGCTGTTTATGCGCAATTTGATAAAAAAGTATGGAAAGTTTTGAATGTCTCTGTTGGTTTCAGAGATGAATATTTTATTATGAACAGTGATAAACCGATCTCAAAACCTATTTTTAGATCAGGCTTAAATTTACAGGTAGCGGAGGCTACATTTATACGTTCATCTTTCGGTCAGGGCTATCGCTTCCCAAGCATTACCGAAAAATATATGCGCTCCGATATTGGAGGTCTCTCGATTTTTCCAAACCCACAGTTAGTTGCCGAATCGAGCTGGAATGCTGAAATTGGTGTGAAGCAGGGATTTAAAATAAATAATTTTACTGGTGCTCTTGATGTTGCATTTTTCTGGCAGGAGTATGCAAATACTATTGAATTTACCTTTGGTGTTTGGGATAAAAGTAAGGATATGTTTGGTGATGACAGCCTGTCAACCGGATTCAAATATATTAATACCGGTGCTACCCGTGTGCGTGGATTTGAAATATCATTGCCTGCCGAAGGGCATATCACCAAAGATCTGAAACTTAGTGTTCTGGCTGATTACACTTATGTATTGCCTCAGGCAGTTAATCCTGCCGAAGTATTTATAATTGATAGCACGCCACAACCAATGTCGTATAATTTTAGCAGCACCGACACCAGAAATAATATTTTAAAATATCGTTTTCAGAGTATTGCCAAAATTGATTTTCAGTTAACATATAAAGTGTTTTCACTTGGTGGTGATGTGCGGTATTATAGTAATGTGCAAAATATTGATAAAATATTTTATCTTTTCGAGCCTCAAATGCATAGTGGTATTGAAAAATACAGAAATGAACATAATGATGGCACTATCATATTTGATGCCCGTGTAGGAGTGGATGTGACCACTAATTTTAAACTGACTTTTGTTGTTAATAATTTACTTAACAGAAGCTATTCTTTACGTCCTCTTAAAATTGAATCCCCGCGTACCTTTGCATTGCGACTTTCATTTAATTTTTAAAAGCCTTCAATACTATTACGAAAAAAAACTGACCCACCCTTACAGGGCTTTAAGCTCTGTCAGGGTTAATTAGTTGGGGTTTTATGCAACTCTTTTTACCTCTGACAGGGTTTTAAAGCCGGTCAGAGGCCCGAACTATAAAAAAATAGCAAATGAAATTTAGTCGGGCTCTTAGTAATTTCTAAATTAGTAGTACTTTCGTTATCCTTAAATCAATTTAATAAATACTGATTCGAAATTCGTAGTAATGGCAAACCAAGAAGATATTTTTAAAAACATTATTTCCCACTCTAAAGAGTATGGATTTATTTTTCAAAGCAGTGAAATTTATGATGGCTTAAGTGCCGTATATGATTACGGACAGATGGGTGTTGAGCTCAAAAAAAATCTGCGTGAGTTTTGGTGGAAAGCAATGGTGCAAATGCATGAAAATATTGTAGGTATCGATGCCTCTATTTTTATGCATCCTACTACCTGGAAAGCTTCCGGACACGTGGATGCTTTTAACGATCCATTGATTGATAATAAGGACAGTAAAAAACGTTACCGTGCCGATGTGTTAATTGAAGAACATGTAGCAAAGATAGAAGCGAAAATTCAGAAAGAAGTTGATAAAGCAAAAGAGCGTTTTGGAGAATCGTTTGATGAAGCACAATTCAAAGCAACCAATGCTCGTGTTTTGGAAAATCAAACAAAGATCGATTCTATTCTGGGCCGTTTTAAAGATGCGTTGGAAAAAAATAATCTGGAAGAAGTTCGCCAGATCATTGTTGATTGCGAAATCGTTTGTCCGGTTTCCGGTTCAAAAAACTGGACCGAAGTGCGCCAGTTCAATTTAATGTTTAGTACGTCAATGGGCGCGGTGAGTGAGGATTCGAATGTTATTTATCTTCGCCCCGAAACAGCACAAGGTATCTTTGTAAATTTTTTAAATGTACAAAAATCAGGAAGAATGAAAATTCCTTTTGGTATCGCGCAAACCGGAAAGGCTTTCCGTAATGAGATCGTAGCACGTCAATTCATTTTCCGTATGCGTGAATTTGAACAAATGGAAATGCAATTTTTTGTCCGCCCGGGTACCGAAATGGAATGGTATAATTACTGGAAAGGGGCTCGTATGAAATGGCATAGTACCCTTGGTTTGGGTGAATCAAACTATCGTTTTCACGACCATTTAAAGCTTGCGCATTATGCCAATGCAGCCTGCGATATTGAATTTGATTTCCCTTTCGGATTCAAAGAATTAGAAGGTATTCACAGTCGTACGGATTTCGATCTGAAAGCGCATGAACAACATTCCGGGAAAAAATTACAATACTTCGATCCTGAGCTAAATCAAAGTTATGTCCCTTATGTAGTTGAAACATCAGTGGGGCTTGACCGTTTGTTTTTGTCAGTTCTTTCTAAAGCATACGTTGAAGAAAAGCTTGAAGATGGTACTACACGTGTTGCACTTAATATTCCTTCTTTCCTGGCTCCAATAAAAGTAGCAGTGTTACCATTGCTAAAAAAAGACGGTCTGCCTGAAAAGGCGCGTGAAATAATGAATATATTGAAGTGTGAGCACGCTTGCGCCTTTGACGAAAAAGATACTATCGGCAAACGTTACCGCAGACAGGATGCTATTGGAACACCTTTTTGTATCACCATCGATCATCAATCTTTGGAAGATAATACCGTAACGATCCGTTACCGCGATACAATGCTTCAGGAACGTGTTGCAATTGATAAATTGCAACAGATCATTGATGATAAAGTGAGTATCAAAAAGGTATTGCAGAGTTTGATGTAAGAAAAACATTTTTTATTTTTAATCGGGATCCATTATTTGTTCTGAAGCTCCATAGTTTGGATGTTTAAAGGCTTATAATGGATCCTTCATTTATACCTGTATTTGCATTTTTTCATTTAATTCCAGTTTTAAATCCATGATTTATTTACCCTCATAAAAATCTTTAACTGCTCTCAAAGCTCACCTTACATAAAGTCATTTGCACCACTTGAAATGGCAAGGAAGGCTTTAAATAAAAATAACGTTACCCTGTTGAATAAAAATTATGAGTTTATAAAAAGTAAAATAATTTATTGTCAATTCCTGCCTGAGCGTTCGCTCCATTAATTTTTTATTGCTATTTTTGGTATATCACGACATATCTGTTATTTGGCAAGACAGAGCAAGCGAATTGGCTCACCAATTGAATGGATTTTATTTCTGTTAAGTTGAGCGTTTGATGCGATGGGAAAATATACTATTATGAAAAGAATTCTGGTCTTTTTTTTATTTCTGCTTCTTGTATTACCAATTGATTCTATGGCTCAAAAGGCTAATGGTAATATTGAACGCGACCCTGCAATTGATTCCCTCCTTAATGTTTTAAAAACTGTTGTCACCGACACTCAAAAAATAAATACCCTGAACGCGTTAAGCAGGCAATATGGAAACAATGCCAATTATAAACAAGCCTTAGGATACGCCAAACAAGCATTAGATCAAAGCGAAAAGCTTGTTTATAATACAGGAAGCGCTTCTGCTTATAATAATTTCGGTAATATCTACTACTATCAAAAGGACTTTGAGCGCGCCTTAGAGAACTACAAAATCAGTTTAAAGATAAGGGAAGCAAGCGGGAATAAAAAAGGAATGTCAGGTTCCTATTTTAATATTGGAAATACTTATTTAATTCAGGGGAATTATGAAAAAGCTTTGGATAATCATTTCAAATCCTTAGCCATTGTTATTGAAATGGCTGATAAGCCTGGGATTTCAACTTCTCACTCTTATATAGGGAGTATTTATTATTCCCATGGAAACTATGAGAAAGCTTTAAGTAGTTTTTTGAAATCTTTAATTATCAGTGAAGAAATTGGTGATAAGCAGGGTATTGCATACTCACATACGAATATCGGTAATATTTATTTTTCACAAGGCAATTATGAAAAAGCATTGGACAGTTACCTGAAAAACTTAGCAATCAGTGAAGAGCTTGGAAATAAACAAGGAATGTCAGTCTCCTACAACAATATTGGTGGGGTTTATGAAAAACAAAAAAAATATGACAGGGCATTGGATAGTCATTTAAAATCTTTAATACTTAAAGAAAAAATTGGAGATGAGGGCGGAACAGCATTTTCATACGATAATATGGGGCATATTTATTATGAGCAGGGTAATTATGGAAAGGCATTGGATAATATATTGAAATCACTTGAAATATATAAAAAATACGAAAACAAAGAAGGTATGGCTGGTGCTTACACCAATATTGCCAATATCTATACTAAACAAGGCAAATTCGAGCAGGCCCTTCAATATGGTAATCAGTCACTAAATTTAAATAAAGCCATTGGTTATAATGAAGGTATTAAAGAAGCGTATGCATCTTTGTTTGATCTGTATGAGAAGAAAGGAGATTATAAAAAAGCATTTGAAAATCACAAACTATATTCCAACCTTAAAGACACCCTCTTCAATGAACAATCCATTAAACAAATTGCAGAGATGGATACTAAATATGGTTCCGAAAAAAAAGATAAAGAAATACAGTTCTTAAATAATGAAAAAGAAACGCAAGCCAGTCTGGCTGCGGCCGAAAGCCGAAGGCAACAAATAATTTTATTTTCGGTGTCAGTTTTTTTATTGTTGGTACTTGTTTTTGCGATCTTTATATATAGAAGTTTTAGGCAAAAAAAGCGTCTGAATGTTGAGTTGGAACAATTATCTATTGTTGCAAGAGAAACCGACAACGGAGTTTTGATCTGTGGCCCAAATGGTGAAATAGAATGGTTAAATGCAGGTCTGACACGATTGCTTGGTTATACGTTCGAGGAAATGAAGCAACGTGGTAATACGATAGAAGAACTTAGCTCCAATCCGGATATAAAACACATTATAAATCAGAGTATAAAAAACAAAAAATCCTCTACCTACCAACTATTAAACATCACCAAGGATGGCAACGAAAGATGGATACAAAGTACTCTTACACCTATAATAGATAAAGCTGGCAATATTAAAAAATTGGTGATCATCGATACAGATATAAGTGAACGGAAAAAAATTGAGGAACAATTAAGTGCCCAATACCTGGAATTGCAGCAATCTCAAAAGAATATTTCCATACTAAGGGAAATAGGTCAGAAAATTACTTCTTCTCTTTCTATTGAAACAATTATAGAAAAAACATACGGCAGTATAAATAAGTTAATGGATGCTGACGTTTTTTGTATCGGTATCCATAATAAATTAAACAACAGTATTGATTTTCCTGGTTTTATTGAAAAGGGAAAAAAGTTTAATAGCTCCTATAGCCTTGATGATGATACCCGGTTTCCAATATTGTGTTTTAAAAATCACCAGGAGATCCTGATCAATGATCTGCAAAAAGAATTTATTGAGTATATACCTTTTATCCCGGCTCCAATAGCCGGTGAACATCCGGAATCACTTATCTATCTGCCATTGTTTTTTAAAGAAAAAGTAATTGGAGTTATCAACGTAGAAAGTTTTCATAAAAACGCTTATACTCCTTATCATCTGAATATCCTTAAAAACCTGGCTGTTTATGTGGCTATTGCAATTGAAAATGCAAAACTATACGAGAACCTGGAAGAAAAAGTAAAAGAACGTACCATCGAATTAGTGAAGAAAAATGAAGAGATCGAGAAAACCTATAACAACATTCAGGTATTAAGTGAAATAGGGCAGGAGATCACTTCCACTTTAAATTTTGAACAAGTGCTTGATACGGTTTATGAAAAAGTAAACTCATTGATGGATGCAACAGAATTTGGCATTGGAATTTACAACCCGCAAAAGCAATCTATTGATTTTAGCTTTTATTATTATGAATCAAAAAGAATGTCATCCGACCTTGATACGTGGGTTTCGATGAATGACAAAAACCGTTTATCAGTTTGGTGCGCTGAAAATAAAAAGACAGTATTTATAAATGATATGCAAAATGAATATTCTAAATACATTTCCGATTTAGATTCCTATAAGGGAGAAGGGAAATTATTGTTAGAATCCGTTATCTGCCTGCCTTTAGTTATTGAAGAGAAATTGGTTGGATTAATAAGTGTGCAGAGTCCGAGGAAAAATACCTATACCCAAAATCATCTTGAAATTCTTCAAACCTTAGCTTCGTATGTTGCCATTGCACTTGACAATGCTCGTTTGTATAACAATATGGAAGGTGAGATAAAACAGAGAACATCAGAAATAGAAAAACAAAAACAATTACTGGAAGAAAAAAATCTGAAGATCACAGATAGCATCAACTATGCACTGAGGATCCAGCAAGCTATCCTGCCTTCGCAAATAATGGTGAGCAGCATTATCCCTGATTCATTTATATTTTTCCGGCCCAAAGATATTGTTAGCGGAGATTTTTATTGGGCTTATGCCATTAACGAACATGAAATACTTTTAGCTGCCGTAGATTGCACAGGACACGGAGTGCCGGGAGCATTTATGAGTATCATGGGATTCAACTTATTGGAACAAATAGTAAAAGAAAATAAAATATACCAGCCCGCAATGATCTTAGACGAATTAAGTAAGCTGGTTGTAAATTCCTTAAAACAAACGGATGAAATAGGATCTATCAAGGAAGGAATGGACATTGCTTTGTGTAAGATCAATTATAAAAAGTATGAACTGGAATTTGCAGGAGCACACAATTCCCTGAACCTGGTTAGAAATGGAGTGATCACCGAAACAAAAGCGAACAATAGAGCGATTGGTATTTCATTAGCGAACTCGGCTCCATTTATTAACCATACCATAAAATTGGAAAAAGGAGATTGTTTTTATGTTTTCTCTGATGGATATGCCGATCAGAAAGGTGGACCTGAAAATCAGAAGTTTTTTTATCACCCCTTCCGCCAGTTGCTGCTTGACATTCACCGCCAAAGCATGGAAGAGCAAGCGCAAACACTGGAGCGGGTAATTTATGATTGGAAAGGTGATAGGGAACAGATTGACGATATGCTGGTGATTGGTGTGAGGGTTTAAGTGATTTTAATATTTTACTTTCTTAATTCCTCCTCCGCTGGAAATAACATGGTGTGACGTCATTTCGAGGGGAGTCGAGAAAGCGGGAGGGGGGGGGTAAAATCAACTACTACCTATTCAGAAATAATAAAAATAATTTCGAATTCCATTTTATCATTTCTAAAAATTCCATTCTATCGCTTCGTTTTCATTGTCTTTTGATTCTGGCAATTCAACTTTTATTTCAATTGGATCTTCCTTTTTACTTGTTGGAAGAATCGGAGCTCCACCGCCAATACCAACACCCACGGATGCTAAAATAATTAGAAGCACAAAGCCAAACAGCTTTATTGTTTTTTTTAAATTTTTCATGTTTTGATATAATGAATTATTTACTGTTGCTAAAAATAGCTAGAGAATATTTGTTTTGAATTAATATAAGAAAGGTCAATAGGGAAGAAGCACAGCGGACTATACTATTGCAGAAGAAAATTCTTCGGTCGAATTTTTAGGAATTTTTTTCAGTTGAAAAAAACGCACAGCAGGTTTAAATGAATAAAGTTGTATTGAATTAGCATTAAATTTTACTTTGGTCAATTTGTTGTAAACTGATAAAGCTGGTTTTTCGCATTCTCTCGCCTTATTTAAAGAGCTATATTGAGAGGTAATAGCAATGCCCTTTTTATATGAAATGATCCTCTTCCCAGTCTTAAAATTATGGGTGAATACTAATTCAGTTTTTGTTGTTTGTTCTTGTTGAGATTTTGAATTGCCGGCATAACCCGAAAAAGTAAAAACAGAAAAAAATAAAGTAGTTGCCAAAAAAAAATTGGAAAATCTGTTTTTAGGATATGTTGATTGGGTTTTCATCTCTCTTAAAGGTACAGAATTATTATGAATTTTCATAATGTTTAACATGCATTAATCAAATATAAGCCATTAAAGCATTATTACTAATCCATATCCTTTTTATAGTCCAATGACATGATCACTATTTCAGCACGTATATTCATGAGGCATTCTTTTGTTGTTTTGGGACTGGGTTTTATCATTCTCGTGCTTCCATATCCTTTGCTGACTAATCTTTTGGAGTCAACACCTTTTTTGATAAGAAACTCACAAATAGCTTCTGCTCTTTTTTGTGAAAGCTCAAGCTCTGTATACGTTTCGCCCTTACGCACCTTTACAATGGATCCATTGTAGGGTTTATTTACATGTCCCTGCACCTCAATTTGTAATGTTGGATTTTTTATAAGAAACTGATACAAACTATCCAAGGCAGGTTGTGAACCTTTCCTAAATGCATAGTCACTATCTTTAAAGGTGATGCTGTTGTATGGGATCTGGAGCCCTACGTGTAATTCACCCGAAGCAAAGGTCTTATAATGAAAGCGTATGCTATGTCCCTTACCATTGGCGTTTACATTGTCAAGCAGCAGATAAAATATTTCTCCTTTCTTTACAAGAACATATTTTACATAAGAAGCTCCTAATCCGGAGTGGATATAATTTTTGGACGATTCGGCTAATGAAAGTCCTGTCATACTTTTTAGTTTCTTATCGTTTCTTGAAATACACGTACGAAGAGGTTTGATTTTTTTTTCAATCACATTCGAAGAAAAGTTTTTTCCATTATACCTGTATAAAATAAAGTCGTAATCATCGTTTTGATTTACAGGAATAATATCAAATGTGAGGTTACCACTTTCTTTTGCAATGAATTTGTACCATACCGTATTGTGTTCTTTTTCGAAATAAAGTGTGTCATCAGGTTTGTTATCCTTAATTTCAATAATGTTACCTGTTCCTTTTGGAGAGTGGGGTGAGAATAAAATTGAATCTTTAACCAGGATAGGGCTGGTACAATCGGAATTTTCTTTTAAAATGTTTTTGATTTCTTGGACACCGGGACCCGTTGGAATAGTATTGTAAAAAATTGGTTTACCGGCTATTTCAATTTTTGCGTCAACAACGATATTTTCCGATATATGTTTTGATGAATCTTTGTTGTTTCCAATAGGGGATGTTTTATCAACTTTTACAAAGGAATCGGTGTCTGTTTTTGTAGAAGCATAATAGATCAGTGCTGACGTAGCACCGACTATTATAATACTGGCTATACTCCATTTTATAATTACAAAAGTGGGTTTATAAGTTTTTAAAAAATGGAATATATTTTTTTTACCAGCCATTGGTATGATGTTGTGTTCTTCAAATATAAGGTATTTTAAATGCATCAATTCCTGCACATACGCAATTTTCAATTTATAATCCTTAATTTCGTTGCATGCAATCCTTCCTCGAAAAAACGGTAAAACATCTGTGCGAAAAATATGGTGACGACATAAGTGAACTATGTATTGTCCTTCCGAACCGAAGGGCCGGATTGTTTTTGAAAACCCACTTTGCCAATAATCTCAAAAAAACATTTTGGAGCCCTGAAATTTATGCAACCGAGGATTTTGTTGCACTGCTTGCCGAATTGGAAATTGCAGATTCTACTACCTTATTATTCGAATTATACGAAACCGTAAAAAATGTCAATAAAAATGAAGTAGAGAGCTTCGATGAATTCAGTAAATGGGGCCAGATCTTATTAAGTGATCTGAATGAGATAGATCGTTATTTGGTGGATGGAACACAATTGTTTGGAAATTTAAAAGATATAAAGGAGCTTGAAGCCTGGAGTTTAAACAGCGATGAAGGACTTACTGATTTCCAACAACAATACCTGAGTTTCTGGCAGTCGTTGGGAACCTACTATTTTGATTTTAATAAAAGGTTGTTGGATAAACATCAAGCCTACCAAGGGTTAGCATATAAAATAGTTGCTTCCACTATTGAGGAAAGAATAAATAAACACCCCTGGAAAAAAATAATTTTTGCGGGTTTTAATGCCCTCAATAAAGCGGAAGAACAGATCATTGAAAAGCTGTTAGATCTCGGGAAAGCTGAAATTATATGGGATACCGATAGTTATTATATAAATGATATCCGGCAGGAAGCCGGTAAATTCATTCGTAAATATGATAATCACGGGAGCTTTAAAAAGATCCCGGGTAAAAATATTGTATTTGAAGAAAACCTACTTTCCACTGAAGATAAACACATCACGATTATTGGTGCTGCCAAAAATGTGGCGCAAGCAAAGGTTGCAGGTAATTTAGTAGCAGCCTTTCAAAAAGAACATGTCAGCCTGCAAAACACCGCATTGGTGCTTGCCGATGAAAATTTGTTATTCCCTGTTTTACATTCTCTCCCCGAAAATATTGAGGATATAAATGTAACGATGGGTTATCCCTTAAAGAATACGCCTATTGCAGGATACTTCGACCTTGTTTTTAATCTGCATACCAACGCTATAAAACTAAGCCAGGGAAAAGAGAAATATAGTTTTTATCACAAGGATCTGTTAAAACTATTGAGCCATCCCTTCAGTACTATTTTAATTTTCAATAAAGATCATCATAACTCTGTTAAGCCTGTTATAAAGGCAATTCAGGATAGAAATATTGTATTCGCTGCATTTTCGACACTCGAAAAAATAATCACAGAAAAACAGGAAGATACGCTTGATATTTTACGACCCTTATTTAAACACTGGCAAACTCCTGCTGATGCCATTGCTTGTGTACATTATTTAATTGATACCTTAAAAAATGCCATAGTTGCACAACAAGGTAATTCATCAAAAAATAATGCAAGCCTTGAGTTGGAATATTTGTTTGCTTTTACCAAAATAATAAAGCGCATACAAGCGCTTATGATTGATTACCCCGGTAGTATCGTTGATCTGAAAACATTGCAGAACATTCTCAAGCAAATTGTAAGAAGCACCACCTTGCCCTTTTATGGGGAGCCTTTAATGGGTTTACAAGTGATGGGGATGCTTGAAACACGTACGCTTGATTTCGAGAATATTATTCTTTTATCCTGTAACGAGGATATTTTACCATCCGGTAAAACGATGAATTCATTTATCCCTTTTGAATTAAAACGTTATTTCGGTTTGCCCACATACAATGATAAGGATGCGATTTTCGCCTACCATTTTTATCGTTTGATCCAACGTGCAAAAAACATTTATTTGCTTTATAATACAGAGAGTGATGCACTCGGCAGTGGAGAAAAAAGTCGTTTTTTAACGCAGTTGATCCATGAATTGCCGAAAGTAAATAAGAATGTAGTGATCGAAGAAAAACTGGTTAACATTCCGGTAAATGTTGATAATACAGGGAATGTGATCAGCATACCAAAAACAGCAGCGATCATTGAAAAATTAAATGCAAAAGCTGCAAAAGCTGCTAAAGGTTTTTCTCCATCTCTTTTAAATACCTACCGCAACTGTTCTTTGCAATTTTATTTTCAGGCAATTGCCGGATTAAGAGAAGCAGAGGAAGTTGAAGAAACCATTGGTGCGGATACTTTGGGTAACACCATTCACGAAGTTCTGGAAACACTCTATCAGCCATTTATTGGAAAAAAAATAAATGCAGCCGATATTAAAGAACTAAAAAAGCAGGTGGAAACACTTACCATAAGTGTTTTTGAAAAGGAGTACAGTAAAACTGAAATAAGTTATGGGAAAAACTTATTGACGATCAAGGTGGCATTAAAATTCCTCAATAATTTTTTAGATTCTGAAATTAAAGCCATTGGCAAATATGAGAAAGACAGTACGCCCCTTATCATAAAAAATCTGGAGCAGAAACTTGAAACAACATTAACCATTAACGATCAAACAATAAAGTTACATGGCAATGCCGATCGTATTGATAATGTTGGCAGCCTCACGCGTATCATTGATTACAAAACAGGTATTGCAGATAGTAAAGAATTAAAACTGGAAGAATGGAGCAACATACAAACGGATAGCACACTTGCAAAAAGCTTTCAGTTATTGATGTACGCATGGATGTATCAAAAGATGAATCCTGCTATACTGGACAATATGGTCTCCGGTATTATTACCTTTCGGGAGTTAAGTGCCGGATTAAAAACCGTTAAAATAAATAATAGTGATTTATTGAACGTCCCTATTTTAAATAAATTCGAAGAACAATTGGGAAATATACTTTCTGAAATATTCAATCCCGAAATTGAATTTAAACAAACTGTCGATTATAATAATTGCGAGTACTGCGCTTTTAAAGGGATCTGTAATCGATAGACCTTGCCAATTATACATTCAAAATTTCTTATTCATTCTCTCACGCGCTCTTTCTTGAATGTCGTTTAGTTGAGATGCCATCGCACATATTTCGACAAGCTCAATATGACCAGCGCGCAGTCAGTCAGAGCTTGTCGAAGACTGGGGGCTGATTTTTTCTTAATTAAACGACATTGTTTGAACAGGGTCGAGAAGGTATTTACTAAATTCTTTTTTTAATTTCCAATAACTGTATCTTTTTTTGAACAGCTGTATTATGAGGTCAAATACTCAACTAAGTATTCACCTTAAAAACCCCAACAGCCATGTCCTCAGGAAAAGATAGCCCCCGCCAAAAAATGATCGGTATGATGTACTTAGTACTCACCGCATTGTTAGCACTAAATGTTTCTAAAGATATTTTAGATGCATTTGTAGTAGTAAATAAAGGATTGGAAAATACAACAAGTAATTTCACCAACCGCAATGAAAATTTGTATGCCGATTTTGATCTTGCAAAAAGTATCGACCCGGTTCGTGTAACACCAAATTGGAAATTAGCTCAGCAGGTTAAAAAACATTCATCTGAATTAACTGATTTTATTGATAAACTGCAAAAACAATTGGTTGCAAAAACCGATGGTATCGAGCAAAGTGCTGCTGATACCCTGCAAATGGTTGATATAAAAAGTAAAGACAATTATGATATACCTACCAATATTTTAATTGGTGATTCAGAAGATGGCGCTGCAGGAGCATCCCGTAAATTAAAAAATAAATTAATTGCTTTTAGAGAACAATTAAGCAATTGCATTTTAGCGGAAGATAAAAAAAATATTATCCTGGATATCGACACAGAAGACCCCAAGAATAAAGGAAATAATGAAAATTGGGAATTGTATAATTTCTTTCACCGCCCTTTGGTTGCCAGCATTACAATATTGTCTAAACTAAAAAATGATGTAAAAAATGCAGAGTCGATCGTTGTAGATTATCTTCTGAAACAAAACGACACTGATGCAATGAAATTTGATACCATTGCTGCCAAAGTAATTCCTCAAAGTAACTATGTATTACTTGGTGAAAGCTATAAAGCAGATGTATTTATTGCGGCATTCAGTAAAACAAAAAAGCCGGAAATATTGGTTGGAAAATATAATGAAGCAACCAAAACATTTGATGAAACGCCCAATTCAGTGGAGGTAGAAAATGGCTTGGGTAAATATATTGCAAAGGCAGATAGAGAAGGAATGGTGAGTTATTCGGGAACTATCAAAATAAAATCTCCAAAAGGGAAAGATGTACTGTTTCCTTTTAAATCGGAATACATTGTTGCCCGTCCTGCATTAACCGTTTCGGCTGAAAAAATGAACGTAGTATATCTTGGATTGGATAACCCTATTTCTGTTTCTGTTCCCGGCATACCCAATGAACGATTGACTGTGTCGACTACTAATGCTCAGTTAAAAAACAATGGGAATGGTAAATACATGGTAAATGTAAAAAGTGGACCTAAAGTAGATGTGACTGTTTTTGCAACAATGGAAAATGGAGAAAAACGTAATATGGGTGTGATGAGTTTCAGGGTGAAACGTGTGCCGAAACCGGTTGCCAGAATTGGGAAAATAACAATGGAGGGAAATATGAGTCAGGATAAATTTGAAGCCGAAAGAGGGATCTTTGCTCATTACGAAGACTTTGAGTTTGATGTGGTCTGTAAAATAATATCTTTTGAAATGTCCTATCCTGCTAAAGGTTTATATCTTAATGTTCCTGTAAATGGGAATAACATAACGGATGAATTACATAAGATCTATAAAAAACTAAAACGAAATGATAAAGTGCGATTTGAAAAAATAGTAGCGGTTGGACCAGATGGAATAGCTGTAAATTTGAGTCCTTTAACATTGAAAGTGAATTGATCAGAGTTTTCTTGTTTAGACCTTTGTTGTTGTTAGTTCTTTGCCACAGATTTCACAAATTATCATAAATTTCTAAGTGTTAATTTGTGCAATCTGTGGCAAATATTTAACAGAAACCTCGAGTCTCTGCCTCAGGATTATTCATTGTTTTAAATTTTTAATTTAGTTAACCTGTATCTTTTTACCTTTACCCGCATTATATTGTTTTAAAATAGCATAGCACGGTGAACATACATCATAAAAATGATACTGATTTAGATCTGGAAATGCAGCAAGTGGAAGCTGCAAAGCTTAATCCTGCGCAGTTTGATGTGTTGTATGAAAAATATTACAAATCAATTTTTGTATTTATTTACCGAAGGACCGGAAATGAAGACCTTAGTGCTGATATTACTTCGCAAGTGTTTTTGAAAGCACTTATTAATATTAAAAAATATGTATTTAAGGGTGTACCCTTTTCAGCATGGTTGTTTCGGATTGCTTTTAACGAAATTAATATGTATTTTAGAAAAAGCAATGCACATAGGGTCGTTAGTCTGGAACAAAAAAGTATCAGTCAGATAGTAATGGAGGTGCAGGAGGAGGACAATACACTTGGACAACAAAGAATGATGGCTGCTTTGAAAAAACTGGATGGTGACGATATTCAATTGATAGAATTACGTTTTTTTGAAAAACGCTCTTTTGCGGAGATTGGCGTAATTATTGGTATTACAGAGAATAATGCAAAAGTAAAAGTATATCGTATTTTAGATAAATTAAAAAAAGTGTTAAAAACAAAATTTTAAATTATAAATTTTGACATTGACAAATGCTTTACACCTGAGGGTTTAATGTAAAAAAAGATCAACAATCAAGAATACCAATGACAGATTTAAATTTTAATATTGATAAACCTGATTTGCCTGACGACCAGATCAATAAACACAAAGACTTTAAAAAGCTGATATACAAGTATCAATTAGCTACAAAGCCTTTGTACAAAACCCCTTTACATAAATTTAAACATTTAAGGGTGTTTCTTATTATTTTATTGGTTTTGCTTTTAATGTTTATTATAATTGAAGTGATGGAAAAAGACGAGGAAGGGACTGTAAAACCTGTTGTTCCAGAACAAACTATTAAGGAATAATTAAGCCCGGATAGATCAAAATTGTTGAATGTTGCGCTTTTAAAAGAATTTGTGATCGATGAATGTTTATTGTAGTTTTACCTTATGAATAAAATTATCCTATTTGTTTTTGTAAGTGTTTTGTTTTTTTCTTGTAAGAAAGAAAAACCTGAAGAACCTATTTCCTATACACATTGGTATAAAATCCGTAACGGCTCCACAGATACTTTGTTTTCAGTTTATATCCCAAATACGTTTTCTCCAAATGGTGATGGGAACAATGATATTTTCCGTCCGTTTGGACAATACGATTTACACAATTTTAAAATCCTTAATAAAAATAACAACCAGATTTTTGAAACAACTAATAAGAACAGTGGTTGGGATGGCAAGAATCACGCTTCTGCGGACTTTGTTCCAATTGGTAATTACATTTACAAATTGATTATTACCGATGACGTTGACGCACCTTATGAATATGTTGGAATGGTTACGCTGTTCAAGTAACCTAAATCAATCGTATCGTTTTTATTCTACAAACTTTTTTCTGATAATGAAGAAACCATGCCAACTGAATTTCATGACTTCCTCCAGTTTTATTGGTAAGCTTGGAAACAGTATAATCGTAGGAATATGCAATTTTTAAAAAACGATTTTGAAATCCTGCATTTATGATAAACGCATCCTGATTTCTATAGCTGAGTCCCAAAACCGCCCATTTGTATTTTGCGCTTATTCCCGGCAGAAAATTCTGAAAATCTACTTGCCTCATAAATAAAATATTGGGAGAGAAAATAAAGTTTTTGTTATTAAAACTCAGATTAGCTCCTGTGTGCATAGTTATTTTCATCGGCAATTTGCTAATTCCCATAAGTCCTTCATCGGGTTGTGTTAGATGATGAGCAGCTAATCCACCATAAAATTTGTTGCTATATACGAGTAAACCTGCAGAAAAATCAATGCCAGATTTTGATTGCAAACGGCCGTTTTCATTCGTGTTGTAAATAAATCCTGTTTGTGGGTCTATTTGGTCTCCAAATGTTAATTTACTCCAATCAATGGTTTTCTTGAATAAACCTATGCTAATAGCAGGTTGTATAGCTAATTTATGATTGAATAATTCATAATGTGGGGCATAGTTAACATCTATTCTGCTGGTAATGAGTGTACCATTGCCAGCATTATCATTCATAATATTGATCCCGAAACCACCTCTTAAAAAGTGAACATACTGGTCGGCAGAAAAGTGAAAAGTGTTATAACCACCATCAATATTTGGCCATTGCATTCTATATCCTGTAGCAAGCACCAATGTGCTGTCGGTTCCTGTAAATGCAGGATTGGTATAGATCCGTGAAGTATTGAATTGCGAGAAATGTGGATCCTGAGCAATTAAAAAAATGCTGCTAGATAGAAATGCTAAAGAGAGTATTAACTGTTTCATAAGTATAAATTTTTTATTCCAGGTTAATTGAAAACATTGATTAGTGTATGTCCATAGAGTCATTATAATTAAGTTGTTCCAAAGTATTAGCCTCTGATTCATAGATTTTAAAATTATGATACAGCATCGTTTGTTTAATAAAAAAATCTTATACCGAACGTCATTGCAAGGGCCTTTGCCCGAAGCAATCTCATATACTTGGTGCGAGATTGCTTCAGTCGTACCTCCTTCGCAATGACGTACTAAGTTTAATGTCGACTCTATGGCCAGACACTAATTACTTCGTAAACTTATACCCAACGCCACGTATAGAATGAAAGTGCTGTGGTTCTTTTTGATTTTTTTCAAAATATTTTCGGAAAGCAAGTATATAATTATCAATGGTACGGGACGAAGGATAGGCATCAGCTCCCCAAACCTCATCTAAAATTTCTTCACGGGAAACTACTTCACCGCTGCGTTTGATCAGCAATTTTAACAGAGCTATTTCCCGTTTGGTGATCTCCGTTTTCTGTCCATCAACTCCTTTAATTTCGTAGGTGATAAAATTTATTTCATTATTGCCAAACGTATATAATTCAATGGCTTTTTCGGCTTCCGGCTTTTTATTTCGTCTTAATAAAATTTGAACCCTTAGTAATAGTTCTTCAAGATTAAACGGTTTGGTCAAATAATCATCAGCACCTAATTTTAATCCCTGAACACGGTCACTTCCAGAGCTTTTTGCTGTTAAAAACAAAACAGGAATTTGTGTGTTTTCTTTGCGTATTTCTTCACATACCGCAAAACCATTTATTTCAGGGAGCATTACATCTAAAATAACCAGGTCGAAATATTGTTTTTGAAATTCTTTTAATGCCTCAGTTCCCGTAATAGCAGGTGTTACAGCATAACCTTCTAATTCCAGGTTCAGCTGAATGGTTTTTAAAAGATGTTCCTCGTCTTCAACTAAAAGAATGTGTTTTGAGCTCATGCGTTTTGTAAAGATAAAGATTTATCAATTGACTAGTAATGTTGCGTTAGGGATTCCTTCGACAGGCTCTGGATAAAATTCCACGTAAATCCTTTTCTTTTTAGAAAAAATTGAAGCCCTTCGGCTTCGCTCAGGATAAATTCCAAGCCCGCCCTTTCTTTTTTCAGAAAGGGGAACGCCCAAATGTTCAAAATTTATAATTTATTCGTGAAGAACACTATGAATCATATTTAACTGGCGAAAATCTTGCCTAAAACTTCAGTTATAAAGTAACAAAGCGTAACTTCGTATCATCAAACCTATGCATAATGAACATTCAAAAAAATGAATCTGTTTTATTAGATTCAAACATATCCGGAGATTTAAAAAATATCGCTGAAAAAGTATATAGTAATGAACG
This sequence comes from Bacteroidia bacterium, assembly GCA_030654175.1. Taxonomy (GTDB): domain Bacteria; phylum Bacteroidota; class Bacteroidia; order 2-12-FULL-35-15; family 2-12-FULL-35-15; genus 2-12-FULL-35-15. The sequence continues at coordinate 218,850 of JAURXZ010000035.1, read as the reverse complement.
CATTACTTTTGATGAAGGCCTTTTGCTTTATGAGAAAGGGGAGCTTGGTTACCTGGGTACTTTGGCAAATTATATTCGCGAAAAGAGGCATGGCAATTCAGTTTATTTTAACCGTAATTTTCATATAGAGCCAACCAATATTTGTGTATTCGATTGCAAATTTTGTTCCTACTCCCGTTTATTGAAGCAAAAAGATGAAGCATGGGAATTATCGGAGGAGGAGATCCTTAACCTTGTCCGCAATTACGATGGTAAGCCTGTTACAGAAGTGCATATAGTTGGTGGGGTGCATCCTAAAATGGGCCTTCATTATTTTGCTGAATTGATCAGAAAGATAAAAGTGATTCGTCCTGATATACATGTGAAAGCGTTTACTGCTGTGGAATTAGAGTACATGTGCAGGAAAGCTAAAGTAAGTTATGAAGAGGGGCTCAGGATCTTAAAGGAACATGGTCAGGATTCATTACCGGGTGGTGGTGCCGAAATATTTGACGAAGAGATCCGTAAACAAATTTGTGAAGATAAATGTACTGCAACACAATGGCTTGAAATGCATGAAACCGCCCACAGATTGGGAATGCCATCTAATGCAACCATGCTGTACGGGCATATCGAAAAATTTGAACACAGGGTTGATCACATGAATCGCTTGCGTATGTTGCAGGACAAAACCAATGGTTTCAACACCTTTATTCCATTGAAATTCCGGAATAAAGGAAATCAAATGAGTCATTTAAAGGAAGTAAGTGTGGTGGAGGATCTTCGTAATTATGCCATTTCACGCATTTACATGGATAATTTTGCACATTTAAAGGCATATTGGCCAATGATCGGACGTACTACCACTCAAATGTCGCTGGCCTTTGGAGTGGATGATATTGATGGAACGATTGACGATTCAACAAAAATATATACCATGGCTGGTTCCGAAGAGCAATCACCGGTTTTAACTACACAGCAATTGGTAGAAATGATTAAGCAGGTGAAACGCACACCAATTGAGCGCGACACCCTTTATAACGTAGTTACTGATTACAGCAATTATGATTTCAGTAAAGAAGAAGTGGTTTTATAATTAAACAAGTTTATTTATACTTGTTTTTTAACGGACATTCCGAACTGGTTTCGGAATCCCTCTAAAAGATGCTGAAACCACCGATAGCCATCGGTGCAGGCTAGTTCAGCATGACCTAACAACCATCAACTATCAACCAAAAACTATCAACCAAAAACTATCAACCAACAACCATCAACCAAAAACTAACAACCAAAAATGGATATAGATCTAGAGAAAAATTTTAAAGAGGTGGTCAAAACTCTTTCCATTCAGTTTGGTGACGATATGGATATTCAAGCCGTATTATTTTTAATAGGTGTTCAGGAATTGGGTAAGGGGCCTATGAAGTTTTCCAAAAACGCAAAATTGGATGTAATGCACATTGCAATATGTACATTACTTACACCCTATGGATTTTATGAATATGAAGGAATGGATAAAGATGGCTGGCCACACTGGAAAACAAATGAAAAATTGCCTCCATTAAAACCCGGACAACAGTTACAGCTTATGAAACAAGCTATTGTTGACTACTTTAAAAACAAAGAATTAGTTAATTAAGCCTTTATTTTATTTTATTTTAACAGTTACTTCAGCAGTTTTACCCGGCTCGTCCAAACGTAAAATACCTTTTCCGGTCATACCAGGGAAAGCTGTAGCTTGAGTTGCCACAATATCAAGTATAGTAGGGAGTTGTATTTCAAAGTTCACAACACCTGAACCATCCGTTACACCGTTAATAACAAGATCTCCACCCGCAGGGTGATTAGGATCAGGAGGGACAGAAGGAGGGGAGGATAATTTCACCGCTGCATTTGCAACAGGAGCTCCGGCAGTATCAACAACCGTTACTTTGCCACGACATGTTTTATCTTTTTTACAAGAAGTTGTGCAAAGTGCTGTCAACAGAAGCAAACCGACACATACAAAAGCGGAAATTTTCAAAATAAAGGTTTTCATAGTGTTATGATTTTTATAAATATTTTTTTTCGATACTCAATTTTGTTAACTGATAAAGACGCTTTATTATCTTTACGATTAGCAAATCTAATAAATTATTTTATGAATTACAAAAAACTTTTTAATGCCCTTTTTATTATAATTCTCACCTTTTTGATGATCACATCCTTCAAAGTCCCTTTTCGGGCTAATTCAGAGGAAATAAAGCTGATGATCGTTACCGATTTTGGCACAATTAAGTTGAAATTATACAATGAAACACCCGTTCATCGCGATAACTTCGTAAAACTAATAAAAGCCCATTATTTTGATAGTTTGATGTTTCATCGTGTTATCCAAAATTTTATGATACAGGGAGGAGATCCTGATTCAAAAAATGCTCCACCATTAATAGAATTGGGTAACGGAGGCCCCGGTTATAACCTCCCTGCCGAATTTAATTCAAAGTTATTTCACAAAAAAGGAGTTTTGGCAGCTGCACGTGATAGTGACCTGGAAAATCCTTCTCAGGCCTCTTCGGCCTCGCAGTTTTATATTGTGCAAGGCCGGGTTTATAACGATTCGTTGTTAAACATACAGGCTAAACGGATCACTAAGCTCAAATTGTTCAATACAGTTGTTAATCGTGATGAAAACAAGCTATTGCTGAAAAGGTACCAGGCTTTTGTAAAAACACAGCAGGAGGACAGCATGAAGGTGCTGAACGATATCATAACTAAACAAGTGGAAGCAGAATTACCTGCAACAAAACTTTACACATTTACAGATGAACAAATTAAAACGTATACTACCATTGGCGGAACACCGCATTTGGATCAGAGTTATACTGTATTTGGTGAGGTATATGAAGGAATTGAGGTAATTGATTCAATTGCGAAACAAACGGTTGGTAAATACAATAGACCGGTGTCAGATATAAGAATGAAAATATCTATTATTGAGTAAAGTACTTTGCATTTGATCAATTTTTATTTGGGCGTTCCAATTCTTGAAAGAGAATTGGCGGGCTTTCCGCTTCAATCTTTTCTAAACAGAAAAGGATTTACGCTGCAATCCCTAACGCAGCATTACCGTAACAATCAAAATTCGGGTTAATAACGGTGGAAAAAGGCTAAACAATTCGAATATTTAAACAGATTATTACCTTTGCATAAATTATTATTAGATAATGAAAAATAAAATTGAAGAATTATTAAGTGAAATTGAAACATTTGCTGCTGAAAGCAAGGAGCATGTTGAAGAGTTTCGCATTAAAATATTAAGTAAAAAAGGCAAAGTAAGAGAACTGTTCGAAGAGTTTAAAAATGTTGCTCCGGAACTCCGCAAAGAGGTTGGACAAAAGTTGAATGAACTTCAGAATAAAGCACAGGAAAAAGTAAATGAATTAAAAGAGCGATTTGAGAATAGAGATGATGAAAAGAATCCGTCTATCGATCTAACTCTTCCTGCTGAAAGTATTTCTGTTGGCTCACGTCACCCTTTGTCAATTGTGCGTAATCAAATTGTAGAGATCTTTTCCCGTATTGGTTTTACCATTTCTGACGGACCGGAGATCGAAGATGACTGGCATAATTTTACAGCCCTTAATACACCTGCCGATCACCCTGCGCGGGATATGCAGGATACATTTTATATCAGTGAAGATCCGGATATCGTTTTGCGTACACAAACTTCATCGGTGCAGGTGCATGTAATGGAAAACAGTACTCCTCCTATCCGTACAATTTCACCGGGGCGGGTTTATCGTAACGAGGCTATTTCAGCACGTGCCCATTGCCAGTTTCACCAGGTGGAAGGTTTGTACATTGATAAAAATGTTTCTTTTGCCGATCTTAAACAAACCTTATTATATTTTTCGAAAGAAATGTTTGGTGAAGAAACGAAGATTCGTTTACGCCCTTCCTTTTTTCCGTTCACCGAGATAAGCGCTGAAATGGATATCTCTTGTCCTTTTTGTAAAGGGACAGGATGTAATATTTGCAAAGGTGCAGGCTGGGTGGAAATATTAGGCTGCGGTATGGTAGATCCTGCCGTACTTGATAATTGTAAGATCGACAGTAAAACATACAGCGGATTTGCTTTTGGTATGGGCGTTGAGCGTATCACCATGCTGAAGTACCAGGTAAAAGATCTTCGTTTATTTTTTGAAAATGATGTACGTTTTCTGAAACAGTTTAAAGCAGTAATTTAAAAGAATTATCGTCACCCTGACAGGGTTTCAAACCCTGTTAGGGTTAATGAATACTATTTATTACTTATCCATAAAAAAACATTTGCAACGCCTACAACACATTCAAGAAATGTTAAAGACCGAACCGGATGATTCTTTCCTGAATTATGCATTGGCCCTGGAATACGCGAAAGTAAATGATATTGATAAAGCAATTGAACTGATCGAGCAGCTTCTTGTGCGGGACGAGAATTATTTAGGAGCGTATTATCAATTAGGAAAATATTACGAGCAAAAGGAACTTCTTCAAAAGGCTGTTGTTACTTATAATAAAGGCCTGGTTGTCGCCCAACAGAAAAACGATAGAAAAACAGTCGGAGAATTGAATGAGGCATTGATGATGCTGGAGGATTGAGAAGCTCTTCAACCAAGTAAAATAACAAATAAAAAGATTTCACCGCAAAGACGCTAAGAATAGCAATGATTAATTTTTTGTTTTCTTTGCGACTTAGCCTCTTCGCGGTAATTTTTTTTTAGAGGTTCCCTTAAGTACTAATGTTTTTTAAGCAATTACTTTAGCCCATTATAAACTTCCGTTATTTTTTGCTTCTGAGCCTTTTCATTTTCAATCAATTTTTCAAGATCCTTAATTTCAGGAGCAAGAGGATTTTTTTCTTTTAATGTTTTTAATTTTAGTGAGTTTTCATTTGCTCTTTCTTCATACATGGTCTCCAGATCTTTAATGGATTTTTTTGCATAAAATGCAACCCATCGGATAGCGTTTTCATCTTCTGCAATGCCTTTTAATACTTCAATTCCGGAATTGATGATTTCGTTAGTAGTGATCTTTTTTAAATACAATCCATATAAACTAACAAATCCAATTTTTGAAAACCCCGCAAATTTATCTGCTGATTTTACAAAAAAATCATTGTTCTCATCAGTACCATAATTTGCATATAATTCGGCAATCGCAAACAGAACGTCATTGCTTTTTTCGTTCTCAAACTGTTTCGCTAATTTTATTCCTTCCTGTGCATTTGCTTTTGCGATAGCAGCTAGGGAAGCTCCTAATACACTATACGCCCTGTCATTTAGCGCAGTTTTATACAACGTTTGTAGATCCTCATCTTTATAGAAGGCCGACAAATAAGCAATTGAAGAAGCGCGTACGCTGGATTTTTTATCGGTTTTTACCAACTGTACTAAAAGTTCTTTTATTTGTTTCTCGTGTCCCGGTACAATGTTTTTTAAATTATAAATAGCATCTTCACGTATACTCCAGAATTTATCTTGTAATGCAGATATTATTATTTCGGTGGCTAAAGAATCTTTGGCATTTTTTGCAAGCCCGGCCAAAGCTTCGCTGCGATCGAGATAAAGGGGAGCATGCTGATATTGAAAAGCCAATTCTTTGATTGTTTTCTCTTCGAATTTAGTACACAACAACATTTTTTCGGCATCCACATTTACCAGGTCAGGCTTTGTATTTGCATCAAATTCAAATGTTTCATTGGCCTTAGTAACAGTGATTTTGTGGCGTGTCTTTTGGCCATTTGCATATATATCAATAGCCATAGGTAATTTAAACAAAGCAGTTTTAGTCAGATCCTGCATTTGTTTAATTTCCACTTTTTGTTTTTTACTGGTATTGTCATAGTTTGTGGTAATGATCAGGTCGGGATGACCCGATGATAAAAACCATTGATTAAAAAACCAATTCAGATCCTCACCTGTCACCTGTTCAAATGCTAAACGCAGATTATGAATTTCTACTGAAGTAAATTTATTTGTTTCTAAATACAATTTTAAAGACGCAAAAAATGCAGCATCACCAACATATTTACGTAACATGTGCAACACCTGGCCGCCTTTGTTATAGCTGTGTGCGTCAAACATATCTTCTTTATCGTCATACTGAAAACGAATTAAATTAACTTTTTTTCTATCCGATTCAGCAAAATATCCACGGGCAGATTCGGAGCTATGCAGATCCGCATCATCCAAACCATATTTATATTCTTCCCACAAATATTCACCGTAGGTTGCAAAAGATTCATTTAAAGGTAAATTGCTCCACGATTCGCAGGTGACCAGATCTCCAAACCATTGATGAAACAACTCATGTGAGATCACATCTTCATAATTTTTGTCTAATAATTCCCTGTCTGTACGTTGTAAAAATTCACCGTGCAAAGTAGCTGTTGTGTTTTCCATTGCCCCGGAAACATAATCACGCACTATTATTTGAGAGTATTTATTCCATGCGTATGGCACACCTAATTTAGTTGAGAAAAATTCAAGCATCTCGGGTGTGTTCCCAAAGATGTCCTTAGTATAAGGTGCATATTCTTTTTCTATATAGTAGTTTACTTCTTTATCCTGCCATTTATCTTTTACAATTTCAAATTCCCCAACTGCCATCATTGCCAAATATGGTGCATGGGGCAGATCCATTTGCCAGCAATCGGTACGTGTACTATCCTCGTTGTTGGTCGAAAAAACTAATTCACCATTGGAAAGTGTAACAAATTTTTTATCTACCGTAATAAAAATTTCCTGTGTCATCCGTTCATTCGGACTGTCAATGGTTGGAAACCATGCTGAACTGGATTGCGTTTCGCCCTGTGTCCAGATCTGTTGAGGTTTGTTTTTTTCTTTTCCTTCAGGATTAATAAAATACAAGCCTTTATCGTCAGTAATAGCAGTACTTCCACCACCTTTTTTCAGTTCGTTGGGCTTTGAAATATAATCAATGAAAATAGTATATTCTTCTGTGTTTTTATATTCTTTATTTAATTTAATTGTAATGATATCTTTCTCATAGGTATATTCCAGAGGCTTTTTAGAAATTGTTTCAGATACTTTTGCTTCATAATTTCCTGAAGGATCTTTTTTATCATCTATTCCGGTTTTTACATAGTCACGTTGCAGAAGGGCGATCTCTTTAATTTCCATTCCACGTGCATTCAACTGCAATAGTGATGTAGGGTAGAAGTAGGGTTTTATCTTAATGGTGGCTTTGCCGTATAGATATTGTTTTTTCCAGTCAAAGCTGACATCTAATTTGGTATGTATAATATCATTTATTCGTGTAACGGATGCTTGGTACTCTGGAACTTCAGGTGTTTTTGCACTTGTTTCAACAGTGTCTAGATTAACAACCGGGTAGTTGCCATTAGCACTTTCCGATTTTTTAAAAATTTTGCAAGAACTAATTGCAAGTGTTAATCCAATAGCAAAAAAATATTTTTTAAGCATCATCTAATTTTTTTAGGGCTGTCAAAGGTTGTGAAAATATTGATGATTTCAAATTTTTGATACAATGAAAGCTAAAATGCATTATGGAGTGCAATTGTAAAGGACCAACAATGGAATAACTTAATTTAAACGTACAATTTTTAATGTTCATTTTTTTGCCCGTTCATTCGCTATGTGCCTCTTTACAGGTAAAGAAAACCATAGTTAGTTTAACAATTTTTAACAGCAAAAAAGAGTATTAAAATGAGACTTTTTTTACTTTTGCTTCCCAAGAATATTTAATCAGTTCTAATAAAACTAAATATAACAATGACTGACATTAGAGAATTAAACGAGCGTATTCAACAAGAGAGTGCCTTTGTTGACCTGTTAACCATGGAAATGGACAAAGTAATTGTAGGTCAAAAATACATGGTGGAACGTCTATTAATTGGGTTGTTGTCCAATGGACATATACTTTTGGAGGGTGTTCCGGGTTTGGCAAAAACGTTAGCCATTAAATCATTGGCGTCTACTATCCATGCTAAATTCAGCCGTATTCAGTTTACCCCCGATCTATTACCTGCCGATGTTATCGGTACTATGATCTATAATCAAAAAAGAGAAGAATTTACTGTGAAGCAAGGTCCTATTTTCGCGAATTTTATTTTGGCGGATGAGATAAACCGTGCTCCTGCAAAGGTGCAAAGTGCTTTGCTTGAAGCGATGCAGGAAAAACAAGTTACTATTGGCGACCAGACTTTTAAACTGCCAAATCCATTTTTGGTACTTGCAACTCAAAATCCTATTGAGCAAGAAGGGACCTATCCGTTACCGGAAGCTCAGGTTGACCGTTTTATGTTGAAAATAGTTGTAGGTTATCCTAATAAAGAAGAAGAACGTAAGATCATCCGTCAAAATCTTGCAAGCGAATATCCAACAGCAAACCCAATTTTGAAGCAGGAGGATATATTGAATGCACGGAAAGTGGTGAAGGATGTATATATGGATGAGAAGATCGAAAAATATATTATCGATATTGTTTTTGCTACACGTTACCCGGCAGAATATAAACTCAACAAATTTGCAGGCCTGATCAATTTTGGTGGTTCTCCTCGTGCAAGTATCAATTTGGCGATGGCTGCCAAAGCCTATGCATTTATTAAACGCAGAGGATATGTTATTCCTGAAGATGTTCGTGCTGTTTGTACAGATGTATTGCGTCATCGTATTGGTTTAACATACGAAGCGGAAGCAGAAAACATTACTACTGAAATGATCATCAATGAAATTTTAAATACGGTAGAGGTACCTTAGACGATATGATAATTTGCTGATGTGCTGATTTCAAAAATGAGACGATCTGAAAAATTTTTAAATAATCTTCTCATACGTAAACTAACACATCAATAATCAGCACATCTTCACATCAGCACATTAAAAAAATGGAAACGGCAGAACTTTTAAAAAAAGTAAGAAAGGTTGAAATTAAAACCCGTGGGCTCTCCAATCAGTTATTTTCTGGAGAATACCACACGGCTTTTAAAGGCAGAGGTATGACTTTTAGTGAAGTTCGTGAATACCAGGCAGGGGACGATATTCGTGCCATCGACTGGAATGTAACGGCTCGTTTCAATAATACCTACGTTAAAATATTTGAGGAAGAACGTGAAATGACAGTTATGCTGTTAGTTGACGTTAGTGCATCGGGCGAATTTGGAACACAGAAACAATTAAAGCAGGAATTAATTACTGAATTGTGTGCGGTACTTGCTTTTTCGGCAATTCAAAATAATGATAAAATAGGAGTAATATTTTTCACTGATAAGATCGAGAAATTTATTCCTCCTAAAAAAGGTAAGACTCATATTTTAAGGATCATTCGTGACCTTATAGAATTTAAACCTGAACATAAAAAAACGGATATAAAACAAGCGTTAAAATATTTAACTAACGTAATAAAAAAACGGAGTATTGCTTTTGTGATTTCTGATTTTATAACCGATGCAAGTTTTATAGATGCTTTAAAAATAGCCAATAAGAAACACGATCTGGTAGCCCTTCGTATTTACGATAAACGTGAAATGGAATTACCGAATATTGGATTGGTTAAGTTTATGGATGCTGAAACAGGAACATTGAAATGGATGGATACTTCTGATAAAAATGTTCGTAATCATTTTTATGCCGAAGCTAAAAAACAAGAGGCATCGTTAAAAGAAATATTTAATAGAAGTGGGGTTGATTCAGCAGATATTAATACAGCAGATTCATATATAAAACCTTTGATGAATTTATTTAAAAGAAGATAGCCTACAAATAACGAATTATTACGAATTTACGAATCTGTGTAATACGTTGTAAAGAAAAGGAAGTTGTTGATCAATATAAAACTTTGCGCCTCTGCGCCTTTGCGGGAAACAAAAATGAGAATAGGAAAAAATAAAACATTCACCTTTATTTGTGCAATTAGCGTTGTAGTGCTGTTTCTATTCTCCTATGCTGCGAAAGCACAGGAAATTAAGGCTATAGCAAAACTCGATACCAATGAAATGCGGATCGGGCAGCAGGTTAAATTGCAATTAAGCATACAATACAGGGTAGATAATGGAAAACAAATAAAAATTCAATGGCCTGAAATTGCCGATACTATTCGAAAAGAAGTAGAGATAGTGGGGCAGTCAAAAATTGATACCGTTATTCCTGATAAAAATAATCCTTTTCAATTCATTCAAACAAAAACTCTTTTCATTACTTCTTTTGATTCGGGTTATTGGGCAATACCTCCTTTTAAATTTTTGATCAATGATGATACCAATGGTTTTTTTACCGAGCCTTTATTGCTATCGGTAGGTTCGATAACTGTTGATACAACTTTGGCTATTAAAGATATTAAACCACCCTATGATGAGAGTTACTCTTTCCTGGATTGGATAAAAGATAATATGTATGTGGTTTATGGAACATTGATAGCAATACTTGTGATCATTCTGGTTATTTATATAATCAGATATTTCAGAAAAGTAAAACCACCAATGGTATTTGTTGAAGCACCTAAAATTCCGGCCCATGTTGTAGCATTTGAAAAGCTGGATAAACTCAAAAAGGAGAATCTATGGCAGGAAGGAAAATTGAAGCTTTACCATATAATGCTAACCGAAATAGTTCGTGAATACATCGAAAATCGTTTTAAAATTCAAGCGTTGGAGCAAACAACAGATGAGATCTTATATGGATTCCGCAATGTGGCAATTGATGAAGAAAGTAAAATGAAATTGAAAAAACTGTTGATTTTAGCGGATTTGGTGAAGTTTGCTAAAGAGCAGCCTTTACCAAATGAAAATGAAATGAGCTTAAGTAATGCTTATGATTTTGTGAACGGAACGAAGAAAGAGGATGAGATCTCCAATGCGAATAAAAAAGTGGTTTTGACAAATAATTTAAATAGTAATACAAAATAATGTTCGACTTTTTTAACGATATCACTTTTGCAAACAAAGAATTACTTTGGTTATTACTGGGCATCCCTGTAATTGCAACTTGGTATGTTTTGAGAAACAAATCATTTAATGCTGAACTGAAGGTCTCCTCCATAAAAGGGTTTGAAGGAATCGGGAGATCATTAAAGATCTATTTACGCCATAGTTTAATTGTGTTACGTATTTTCTCAATCGCATTATTGATAGTTGTTTTGGCCCGGCCTCAATCACGTTCAAGCTGGAAAGATGTTAAAACAGAAGGAATTGATATTGTTATGGCCTTGGATATTTCCGGCAGTATGTTGGCAAAAGATTTTAAACCAAATCGATTAGAAGCGGCAAAGGAAGTTGCGGTGGATTTTATAGATAGCAGGCCTAATGACCGCATTGGATTAGTGATTTTTAGTGGTGAAAGTTTTACACAATGTCCTTTAACCACCGACCATGCCGTTATTAAAAATTTATTTTCGGGCATACAAACAGGGATGGTTAAAGATGGTACTGCCATTGGTAATGGTTTAGCTACGGGTGTTTCCAGGGTAAAGGACAGCAATGCAAAAAGCAAAGTTGTGATTTTGTTAACCGATGGAGTAAATAATCAAGGTTCGGTAGCCCCTTTAACTGCGGCAGAAATTGCTAAGGCATTTAATGTTCGTGTGTATACTATTGGTGTAGGTACAATAGGTAAAGCGCTTGCCCCTGTGGCAATGTACCCCGATGGGAGTTATCAGTACGGTTACGTGGACGTTAACATAGATGAAAAAACGCTTGGTGAGATCGCTGATATGACCGGTGGAAAATATTTTCGTGCAACTGATAATGATAAGCTAAAGAATGTTTATAAAGAGATTGACAGATTGGAAAAAACTATTTTCGAAGAAAAGAATTTTACAAATAAGGCCGAACATTTTTTACCGTTTGCAATCAGTGCAGCACTGCTCTTGTTAATTGAGTTTTTATTAAGAAATACGTTATTTAAAAGTGTATCGTAAAGTACTTTAAAGTTGTAAAGTTGAAAGTTAGAAAGTTGGAGAATAGGTAGACAGATCAACACAGACTAGGTGAATAAATTATAAATTGGTAATAACTTTAAACTTTCAAATTTTAAATTTTCGAACTTATAGATGTTTCAATTAGAAAATAAATATTTTTTATACGCTCTAAGCCTGATTCCGGTGTTTATTATTATTTATTGGTTGGTTAACCGATGGAGAAGAAAAGCCCTTGCTGCTTATGGTGATGTTTCAATTGTTAAGCAATTGATTCCGGATGTTTCTGTATCAAAACGTATTTGGAAATTTATTTTATTTACGTTGGCATTTACATTGGTGATTGTTGGAATTGTAAATCCGCAAGTAGGTACTAAATTAGAAGAAGTTAAACGTAAAGGTGCTGATCTGATGATCTGTTTGGATGTTTCGAATAGTATGAAAGCGGAGGATCTTCAACCGAATCGATTGGAGAAAGCGAAACAGGCAATCTCGAAGTTGATCAATAAGTTAGAAGGGGATAGGTTAGGTATAATTGTTTTTGGCGGTGAAGCGTATGTGCAATTGCCTATTACTACTGATTATTCGGCTGCCAAATTATTTCTGGAAAGTATCAACACTGATATGATCCCGACACAAGGCACCGCCATTGGGACAGCAATTGACCTGGCTTTAGAATCTTTCGGTAAAGATGAAGGAAAAAATAAGGCAATTGTGATCATTACTGATGGCGAAAATCACGAAGATGATGCAATAAAAGCGGCTGAACTTGCGGCAGAAAAAGGAATTGCGATTCATACTATTGGTATGGGCTCGGCAGATGGTGCGCCAATACCGGTTTATAAAAATAATGTACGTGAGAGTTTCAGAAAAGATAAGGATGGCAATACTGTGGTAACAAAATTAAATGAGCAGGCATTACAAGAAATTGCAGCAGCAGGTAATGGAATTTATGTTCGTGCTTCTAACTCAGATGCCGGTTTAAATAGCGTGTTGGATGAGGTCAGTAAATTAGAAAAAAAACAATTTGAAAGTAAAATGTATAGTGATTATGAAGATCGTTTTCAATGGTTTGTTGCCGCTGCACTGGTATTATTATTAATTGAACTGTTTTTAACGGAGCGTAAAAGTAAGATCTATCAGCGATTGAATTTATTTAATGATAAACAATAAGAAATGTCTTTAAAAGAAAAACATATCATTAATACTACAAAGGACTTGTTTATGGCTTTGCATCTAAAAAATGTTGGTCTGCTCTTTTTCGCGCTTCTGTTTTTCATTTGTTCGCAAACAGGGTTTTCTCAACAGGAGAAAAAATTCATTCGTGAGGGTAATAAACAATATGAAGGTAAAAATTATAGCGAAGCCGAAAAGAATTATTCCCGGGGATTGAACAAGAACAAAGATTCTTACAAAAGTGCATTTAATCTTGGTGATGCATATTATCAGCAAGGTAAATATGAAGAAGCCGCAGAACAATTTCAATTGCTTACACATCGTCCTTCTTCAAAAGATACTCTTTCTAAGGCTTATCATAATTTGGGTAATTCCTTAATGAAATCTAAAAAATACCAGGAAGGATTAGATGCTTATAAAAACGCATTGAAAAACAATCCTGATGACGAAGACACACGCTACAATTTAGCTTATGCACAACAAATGCTTAAGCAACAGCAGCAGCAACAGAAGAAAGACGATAAAAAGGATAATAAAGACAAAGATAATAAGGACAAGAAAGATAACAAGGATAATAAAGACAAGGATAAAAAGGATAAAGACAAAAAAGACGATAAATCAAAAGAAGATAAGGACAAAGAAAATAAGGAAAAGGAGAAGCCTAAAGAAGATCAGATTTCTAAGGAAGATGCAAAAAGATTGTTAGATGCATTGCAGAACGATGAAAAAAATCTTCAGGATAAAATGAAGAAAGGGAAAACAAAGGGAATGAAAGTGGATATTGAAAAAGATTGGTAAGATAAAAAATAAGTTGGAAAGTTTAAAGTTGAAAGTTTAGAATCAGGAATGAAAAAGATAGTTTATATATTAATTTTTATTATCGCTCTCGCAAATGTTTCATTTGCTCAAAAGTTGACTGCTCAGGCTAGTAAGGCTAGAGTTGCGGTTGGCGAGTCGTTTCAGATCTCGTTTTCATTAAATAGCAGTGGCAGTAACTTCAAAGCACCACCGTTAAATGATTTTGATGTTTATTCGGGGCCGAACCAATCCACCAGCATGTCATACGTGAATGGGTCCATGAGTCAATCCATTACTTTATCTTATGTGGTTGCTGCAAAAAAAGAAGGCAAAATTAATATTGGTGCCGCCAGTGTGAATGTAAATGGTGGAACTATTCAATCTAACCCTTTTACTATTGAAGTGGTAAAAGGTTCAGCCAATGCGCAAAATCAAAGTAATAATAATCCAGCTCAAAATCCATCTGCCCCGACTACCGAAAATTTAAGTGATAATTTGTTCGTAAAAACAATTGTCAGCAAAACAAAAGCTTATTTAGGTGAACAAATAACGGTAACCCATAAAGTGTATACCCGTTATCAGTTACGTGGTTTTCAGGATATCAAATTTCCTGACTATACAGGTTTTTGGGCCCAGGATGTGCCTAATAATCCGCAAATTCAGGTTGTGAATGAAAATATTGATGGTGTAAGCTATCAGGTAGGCGAACTGAAACGTACTTATTTATTTGCGCAACGTAGTGGGAAGTTAGAAATTGAACCAATGACTATTGAATGCGTTGTTCGAAAACAATCCAACAGGAGACCTCGAGATGTCTTTGAACAGTTCTTTGGTGGGGGATATGAAGATGCTACTTATTCTGTAAAGAGCAAGGCTGTTTCTATTGAAATATTGCCATTGCCAGAAGCGAATAAACCCGCTGATTTTTCCGGTGCTGTGGGAAATTATTCCTTCAAAGCTCAAATTAGTAAAGAGAAAGTAAAAGCAAATGATGCAGTTAATTTAACAATTACGTTAACGGGGAAAGGCAACATTAAATTAGTTGACCCTCTGAAAATTAATTTCCCTGAAGATTTTGAAACCTACGATCCTAAAACCAAAGAAAATATAACTACGGGTGCCAACGGGGTAAGTGGTAACAAAACATTTGATTACCTGATCATCCCGCGTCATGAGGGTGATTATAAAGTTGACCAGATCAATTTTAGTTATTTTGATCCTGAAAAAAAACAATACGTAACGCTTCCCTCACCTGAGTTTGCAATTCATGTTGAAAAAGGAGCAGGGGGCGATGAGTCTGCAAATGTATTTAATCCTCGGAGCAAAGAAGATGTAAAGGTATTGGGGTCTGATATCAGGTATATTAAAACAAACAATATACATCTTGAACCAAAAAATGATTATTTCTTTGGATCTCCTTTGTTTTATTTAGGTTTGATAAGTCCGTTTTTCGCATTTGTTGGTTTTATTTTTATCCGAAGAAAAAACACAGAACAAAATAAAGATGCAGTAGCTGTAAAAAGCAGGAAAGCTACTAAAATGGCTAAAAAGCGCTTGTCACTTGCAGAGCAGTATTTGAAATCAAATAACAAGGAACAATTCTATGTGGAGATATTTAAAGCATTGTATGGTTATATCGGTGATAAATTGAACATACTTGCAGCTGATTTGAACAAGGAACATATTTCCGATAAACTTAAAGCAAAAAATGTGAATGATGCCACAATTCACCAATTGATAACAACACTCGATAATTGCGAATATGCACGTTATGCGCCAAGTGCTGTTTCCGGAGATTTGAATAGCATTTATAATAGTACCGTTGAACTTATTACCAAAATAGAAGATGAAATCAAATAAAAGGCAGTTTGTTCTTGTGTCCCCGGATGGGAGCAACAGCGCTTTGTTGTGTTGCAATAATAGCTTATGCGTTAGCTCATCTTTTCCTAAGGCGCTTTTGGCCGTACCGGTAAAACTAAAATTGGTTTTAATACTGCTGTTTACTTTTTTGTATTCATTCGCTGATGCAAATACAAACAACCTGTTGCTTGATAGTGCAAATAGCGCCTACTCCAAAGGTGATTACAGTAAGGCTTCTAAATTGTATGAGAATATTATAAGCAATGGTCAGGAAGCTCCCGAAGTATATTTTAATTTGGGCAATTCGTTTTATAAAACCAATAATATCGCATTAGCTATTTTGAATTATGAACGTGCATTAAAATTAGAACCGGACAACGAAGATTTTAATTTCAATTTAAAGTTGGCCAACCAAAAAACAGAGGATAAAATTGATGCTGCTCCTCAATTGTTTTTAAGTCAGTGGAAAAATGGATTGGTAGATCTTATGACCGAAAAGGCTTGGTCACAACTTTGTATTCTGTTGATTTGTATCTCCTTAATATTATTCGCTATGTACATAACAATGCAAAAAAGAGGACTTAAACAGTTCGGATTTTTTGGTGGCGCAACCTTTGTTATTTTAAGTTTAATTACATTTTTTATTGCACAACATAAATATAGCATTACCAAAAATAGCAGTGAAGCAATTATTACTTCCCCTTCAATAACAGTAACCGGCTCTCCAAATGAAAAAGGGACCAAACTGTTTATTTTACACGAAGGAACTAAAGTAAATGTTACTCAGGAAGACGTTAGTTGGGTTGAAATAAAAATTGCAAATGGAAATACCGGTTGGATAAAAAGATCTGAATTACAAAAGATATAATACCTCCTGCGAATTACGGTTTTTAACGAATTACTTGTCTTTTTCCAATTGCTATCTGATTTTGAAATTATTAAATTGCTACATCGTTAAATTGCCTACTGTAAAATTACCAGATTGTAAAATTAATTCTGTGTTGATATGCAACGTATAGCACTCCTTTCCGACACACATAATTATTTAGATCCCAAAATTTTTAAATATTTCGACACCTGCGACCAGATATGGCATGCAGGTGATGTTGGTACTGTTTCTATTACTGACGAATTATCAAAGATCAAGCCTGTAGTGGCAGTTTATGGAAATATTGATGGGCAGGATGTTCGTAAGGTTCATCCTAAAAATCAACGGTTTATATGTGAAGGTGTTGATGTTTTTATGACACATATTGGTGGTTATCCCAACCGATACTCAACTGAAGCACTGGAAGAAATAAAAAAAAGTCCTCCCAAATTATTTATCTGCGGGCATTCTCATATTTTAAAAGTGATGTTTGATGAAAAATATAAATTATTACATATTAATCCGGGTGCTGCCGGTATTCATGGTTTTCATAAAGTAAAAACACTTGTCAGGTTCACCATTGATGGCAGCCAGATAAAAGATCTGGAAGTAATTGAGTTGGGCCAGAAAATTTAATTGTTTTTCAAATTCCCCCTTGTACCGCAATAAATCCGTGTAATAATTCTCGCTAACCTGAATAAATACAGTTGGCTGGCAGAATCCTTTTGAAAATCAGATAATAGTTATAACTTAGCGAAGTAGAAAAATATTTATCTAATACTTTTTTCAATGAATTTGAAAAATTACGCTGGAGTTTTA
Organism: Bacteroidia bacterium; assembly: GCA_030654175.1. Lineage (GTDB taxonomy): Bacteria > Bacteroidota > Bacteroidia > 2-12-FULL-35-15 > 2-12-FULL-35-15 > 2-12-FULL-35-15. The sequence continues at coordinate 201,434 of JAURXZ010000035.1, read as the reverse complement.
TCACTTTTAATTGCTTTTTTTTGCTTTATCAGCAAGGCAAACAGCCAGGTGATAGTTAATGAGTATTCCTGTTCAAACGTTAATACAATTGTCGATAATTATGGAGAAACTCCTGACTGGGTCGAATTGTATAATGCAGGCAGTTCAGCTGTTTCTTTATCCGGATATTATTTAAGTGATAAGATCAGTAATCCCACAAAATGGCCAATACCAGTTGGCGTTTCAATTGGTGCTAACAGTTATCTGATCATCTGGATCTCCGGCAATGACACCCTTAATGGAATTAATGTTCATGCCGGTATTAAACTTACTCAAACTAAGCCAGAAGCCCTTGTTTTTGCTGATGCATCCGGTGTTATTATTGATTCGATCACATTAAATCCAACTCAGGAAAATCACTCAAGAGGAAGAACAACAGACGGGGGCGCTATATGGGGAGTGTTTACTACACCAAGCCCTGCCGCATCTAATACTGCCGCAAAATTGGAATATGCTATACGTCCATCAATGGATATTCCTGCCGGGTTTTACGCCTCCGCACAAACAGTTTCAATTACTGCCCCTGGTACAGGACTTTCAATATATTACACTGTTGATGGTTCTATTCCAACAACCGGTTCAACAATCTATTCTGCTCCCATTTCTATTTCAACTACAACTGTTTTAAGAGCAAGAACATTCAGTTCAGACCCATTGGTCCCTTCAAGTTTCGTAGAAAGCAATACCTATTTTATTAATACCAATCACACGGTAGCTGTTGTTTCAGTATTTGGCGATCAGGTAGATGATCTATTAAGCGGATCCTATTTAGATCCTGAAACAGGTCTGGAATATTTTGACGAAAGCAAAGCGCAGGTGGCAGAGACAAATGGTCTGACAAATAAACATGGCAATGATTCATGGGCTTACGACCAACGAGGATTCGATTATGTATCAAAAGATGAGATGGGATATAATTATGCTATTAATTATAAAGTCTTCAGTAATAAATCCCGTAGTTCATTTCAAAGAATAATATTTAAGCCGGCAGCAAACGACAATTATCCTTTTGAAACAGGAGGTGCACACATTCGCGATTCCTATGCGCATACATTGTCGCAAAGGGGAAATTTGAATTTAGATGAACGTACATGGGCACCGGCTGTTCTATATGTAAATGGCCAGTATTGGGGTGTATATGATGTTCGCGAAAAAGTTGACGACTCTGATTTTACTGACTATTATTATGATCAGCCCGAAGAAGAGCTTCAGTATTTAAAAACCTGGGGTGGCACCTGGAGCGAATACGGTGGAGTGCAGGCCCAAACAGATTGGGATGTATTGAAGAATTATATTATAACAAACAATATGGCCGTACAGGCTAATTACGATTATGTGGATTCTGTATTTAACGTAAAAAGTTTTGTCGATTATTTCGTTTTTAATTCATGGTTAGTTACCAGCGATTGGTTGAATTATAATACTGCCTGGTGGAGGGGGTTAAACCCTTCTGGTGATAAAAAGAAATGGCGTTATACACTTTGGGATTTGGATGCTATAATGGGACATTATATTAATTATACAGGGGTACCTGATCCAACGCCTAATGCGGACCCTTGTGATGTGGAAACCTTGCCAGATCCAGGAGGACAAGGCCACACTCAAATGTTAAATTCTTTAATGGCAAACCCCGGATTTAAACAATTTTATCAAGCCCGGTATATCGATTTAATGAACACAACATTGAATTGTTCTTTTACTCTTCCTTTATATGATAGCATGATTGCTGTGATCCAGCCTGAAATGCAAGGGCAATGCACCAGGTGGGGCGGGACATACAGTACCTGGCAGGCGAATGCGGCCTCATTTCGGACTGATATCAGTACTCGCTGTAATGCAATGACACAGGGGGTAATGGACTGTTATTCGTTGACAGGCCCTTATCCCATATCAGTTGATGTAGTTCCTGCAGGAGGTGGTAATGTTAAGATCAACAGTATAACGCCTTCAGCCTATATGTTTCAGGCTCCATATTTTGGTGGTATGCAAACTGTTTTCAGAGCCAGCGCAAATACCGGGTATGTATTCGATCACTGGGAAATTCAAAATCATACACTTTTACCATCTACTTTAGTTGATTCAGTGTCTGTTTCTTTTACCCAGCAAGACACGGTGATTGCAGTATTTCGACTTATTGCACAGCCTCCGTTGCCTTTAACTACAGGTGCGCTTACTATACCTACTGTGTTTTCTCCTAATGATGATGGAGTAAATGATATTTTTAAAGTCGCATCTCAGAATATGGCAACAATAAATTGTAAAATATATGACCGTTGGGGTATTTTAGTAAATGAATTAACAAAACTAAATGAGGGCTGGAATGGGCGCACAACAAGTGGGCTTCCTTGTAAAGTAGGGGTTTACTTTTATGTACTTACCGGAATGGCGAATGATGGTACAGAAACGAATACAAAGGGATTTGTACAGTTGCTGAGATAGGTTGTTGATCAGGATTTACTTATAGAATATCCCTAATTATTAACGATTTGTATTGTTCGGTCGGGCATAAACCATTTGCATTACATGGATGTTACGCATTTCAAATGCAGCTTCGCAATAGCTGAAATAATAGTTCCATTTGCGTATAAAACGCTCATCAAAGCCCATTTTTTTAACTTCAGATAATTGCTGATTAAATTCTTTTTGCCATGCCGATAAAGTGCGTGCATAATGCAATCCCATATCTTTGAGATCAACCAAGGTCATATCTGAAGTGTTATTAATTGCTTTATTAATAGTACTCACAGACGGTAACAAAGAGCCGGGGAAAATATGCTTTTGAATCCAATCTACTCCGTTTCGTAAACTTTCGTACCTGGAATCCGGGCAGGTAATTACCTGGATAGCAAGAATACCGTCCTTCTTAAGTAAGTCATTACATTTTTTAAAATAAACTTCCAAAAATTTATGGCCTACCGCTTCCAACATTTCAATGGAAACAATTTTATCGAATTTACCTTCAATAAGGCGATAATCTTTTAGTAAAATATTTATTTTATCGGTGAGTTTTTCTTTTTCTACCCGTTCTTTAGTAAGTTTATATTGCTCTTCCGAAATAGTTACTGTTGTTACTTTGCAGCCATATTGCCTTGCTATATGAATCGCATTCTGACCCCATCCGCTTCCTATTTCAAGAACATGGTCGGTTGGTTTTAATTTCAATTGCTCACAAAGTCTTTCGTATTTTTCTATTTGTGCTTCCTGCAAACTCATTCCCTCTTTTTTAAAATAAGCGCAGGAATAGGTCATGGTAGGGTCGAGGAAGAGGCCAAAGAAATTATTGTCCAGATCATAATGTTCAGAAATGTTTTTTCTGGAGCCATTTATACTGTTAGCCCTTTTTTTGTGATAAATTGTATTGAAAAACTTTAATATGTTTAGTGCAAAGGCTTGCGCCTGGCTTCCGGATGCTGTTGGTGCATTATCAACATTTAATAATATCCATTTAATTACATTGGAAATATTATCCGTTTCCCAGTCTCCATCTACATACGCTTCGCCAAATCCGATATCACCATATAAAACACAGCGTTTGAAAAAATAATTATTTTTCACTTCAATAGTTGCAACAATTTCGTTGAGCCCATTACCGATCTTCACTAACTCTCCGGTAGGCAAAATTAGGTTTAGGGTTCCCTGATTCATTTTTGAAAGCAATTCAATAATTACTTTCTCATAAAAATTGCGTTTGATTGTTGAGGTTGCAGTTTGTGGCATATTCCCTGGAAATACTAGTATGAAATACGAATTAAATTTAATTTAAGAAATCTTCAATTGAAAAAACACTTTTTTTATTCTCTCCTTTTTTAATCCTAATTATACTTTCTATAAGCATCCCGCTGCAATTCCTGATCGGCTGATTTTTTGCGATAAGGTATTTTTTTTAGCCAGAGTTTTATAGCATTCCAATGTATCAAAGTTATAATTTTTAACGTAATAAATGGAAAACGAATGCTATACTTTATTAAATTAAAATTGCTTACAGGCTCACGTACTCCCGTTAATGTGCTTATGAAAAAACGTTTTTCGTTCTTATAATCATCAATCCTGATATTCAATTTATGATCAGGGATCTCCAAATTAAAATCAAAATTAGTATCATGATCGATGAAGGGAGAAACGTAAAAGTATTTAGTTGTATTCAGATGAAATTTGTTTGCAGTCAAATTATTTTCACCCAAAAAGAAAGGTTTAATTTCACCAAATGTATTTCCAATTTCAGCAACTACGCATAGTGGTGAGTTATTAGCATCAAAACAATAATAAAAAGAAACCGGATTAAAATTATAGCCTAATACATTCAAGTTAGTAAGTAACTTGATTTTTCCATTTCCAATGGTAATACCATTTTGCTGAAGATAATCAGTAATGTGCTGTTTAACGTTTTTTGATTTATCAGGATTTTCGCGTGGCAATTGCAAATGTTCACTATCCTTAAAACTGAAAAAATTAAATTTGTTCCGGCTCAGCATCCATAGCTTCTGGCTGAGTTGGTCAATTTCATCCAGGTCGATGTAGAACATAAATATATTGTAATGGAACCTGTGTTGTTTAGGTTCCAAACGATTATGCATTACGGTACACTTATAAAGGCAAGAGTTCAGCATAATTTAAAATGGAAATTAGAACATTTTATATATAAAATACATTTATACCAAAGTTAAAAATCATTCTCTAACTTTTGCCATTTTTACAATTATACTGATTTATACATCAATATTTATAAAGCTGTGCAAAGTTCAACTGCTGAAGCAAAAGCATCTTCATGAAAACCATATTTGAAATAGCTTCCACAAAAATAAAGAGGACCTTTCGCGTTTAATTTATGCAATTCTGTTTGTGCTTGTTTTGTTGCAATATCAAATAGCGGATGCTCATAGTCAATGACTTTCAAAATTTTACTTTTATCAATACTATCAGGCAGTGCGTTTATAGATACAAAGTAATTTTTATTTTTTGAAACTTGCTGTAAACTATTCATCCAGTATATAGTAGTTGGAATTTGTATTCCGTTTTTATTTTCGATCCTGTAATTCCAACTGCTCCATACCTTTTTGTTCTTAGGCATTATTGATTCATCAGTATGTATTGTAGAACTGTTTGTTTGATATTTAAAAGAAGACAATAAACGTTTTTCGTTTGCAGTAGGTTGCTCTATCATACGTAAAGTCTGATCGGCATGGGATGCGAAAATGACTTTATCGAACTCCTGGATTGCACCATCAGAAGAATGTATAACAGCCTTGTTATCGTTCCGAACTACTTTTAAAACCGCGTTGTTCGTTTTTATTTTATCCTTAAAAGGTTTTATTAATAATTCCCGGTAGGCCTGGCTTCCATTATGCAGTGTATACCATTGGTGCTGAGTATTCATGCCTAAGAACCCATGGTTTTGAAAAAACTTAATTAATGATATCGCTGAAAAGTCAAGCATTAGCTCCATTGGAGTAGACCATACAGCTGATCCCATAGGAACTAAATATTTCCAAAGCATATCGTCACTGTAATTAAATTCCTTGATGAATTGGCCTAATGTATAGTCCGCGTATTTAGGGTTTTCTAAAATTTTAATACTCTCCCTGTTGAAACGGGTTATTTCCATTAACATTTTTATGTATCGTACATTAAAAATATTTTTTCGTTGAGCAAATAAACCATCCAAACCTGAACCACAGTATTCCAGACCGCTTTCAAGATGTTGAACGCTAAACGACATACTTGATTTTTTTACCGGTGCTTTTATTTGTTCAAATAAATTACATAGATGCGGATAGGTAGCATAGTTGAAGACCATGAACCCTGTGTCAATAAATATTGGCTGCCCATCTTCATCAATAGTAACAGTGTTGGTGTGTCCTCCGATATAATCGTTTTGTTCAAAAAAAGTAATATCGTATTTTTTGTGAAGGAAATGTCCACAACCCATTCCGGCAACTCCTGTTCCGATGATAGCTAATTTTTCCATTTTGATTTTATAATGACAAAAAAATTTTAAATAGTTGGTTTTGGAACAACCGAATTAATATAGTGTACTGTCAAAAATGCTTTAATATGTATGTTTTGTTATTGTATGAATAATTTTAATAGGTATAATACAAAATCATTTTTTCTTAAATAGGTAATGGCTTATCATCCATTCGTTGCCATCATTATATCGCCATAATTCGGCACATGACATGTAAAATATCCTCCAATATACCCACCATTTTAAAGCTTGCTCTTTGCCATAGGTAGTTTCAAACATCGGCATTATTTCTTTCTTATGTTTATCCATATTCCTGAGCCATGCTTCGGATGTTTTACTATAATGGATCCCATTTACATGCCAGTGTTGTTCAATACTCATGTTTTCATTAAAATACAGTAATAGATGATCACTGGGCATAATTCCTCCGGTGAAAAAGTATTTACTCATCCAGTCGCTTTCATCTATTACTTCAAATTTATAGGCATATTCTTTATGAGTAAAAATGTGAACAAAAAGTTTTCCATCTGCCTTTAAAAATCCTGAAGCTTTTTGCATTAATTTTTGATAATTACGCATGTGTTCAAACATTTCCACCGAAACAATTCTATCAAAGATCCCATCAATATTAAATACATTAATATCGGCTGTGATCACAGTAAGGTTTTTAATCCCTCTGTTGATGGCTTGTTCGTCAATGTATAGTTTTTGTGTTCGGGAATTTGAAACCACAGTAAAGCTGCTTTTTGGAAAGCGGGATGCCATAAAAAGAGATAAAGAACCCCATCCGCAACCCAATTCCAATACGTTTTGCCCGTCTAGTAATTCAGCTCTCTGGCAGGTAAGTTCCAGCATATCTTTTTCTGAAGTATCAATATCCGTAACGCCATCTTTCCAATAGCCGCTGCTATATTTCAAGTGTTTACCAAGGCAGTATTGATAAAATTTTGTAGGAACCTCATAATGTTGTTCATTCGCATCAACAGTATTTAAGGCAATTGGAGAGTTTTTTAATTCCTCTATCAATTTCATAATATGAGTCTGCTGTGTTTCAGTATTGCCTTTGTTTTCCTGGTTAAGACGTTGTTTAAGTAAGCTGCGAATACCTTTTCGAATGAGTATATCAGGGATCTTGTTTTTCTCTAATAGTGAATTATACCACATTTCTTAATTTATGATTTAGGGTTTTTCGATTAAGATTTTAATTATATACTTGCCTACCGATTTAATTGCTTGATTTTTTTTTAAACCAAGGAACAAATGCGCTTGTGGTAAGCTGGTACTTCTTATATGCATCTCCTTTGGAACGTATGGCCTGCTCTTCTGTTAGCGGTATGCCGGTTACCTTAAATAATAAAAAAAGTATTGAAAGAGGACAAATAATTGAGATCCATCCGTATGGGGATGAAAGGGTGAAAATGAAATAGCTAACCCAAATCATCCATTCAAAAAAGTAATTCGGATGTCTTGAATAATTCCATAATCCTGCATTACATACTTTTCCTTTATTGGCAGGATCTTTTTTAAATTCTTGTAGCTGTCTGTCTGCCAATGTTTCCCCACATATAGAAACGAGCCATAAAAGTGTGCCTATCTTTTCCATCAAACTAAATTCCGGATTAGGATTTATGGAGGCTAATAAAAATGGGATGGATAAAAAGACATTTGAAAATGCCTGCATTTGAAAGAACCAGAAAAACTTTGTATTGGCTATTGGAGCCCATTCAATCCTAAGCTGTTTGTATCGCCCGTCTTCCTCTTTAATGTGACTTAAAACACGTACAAATAAATATGTTCCAAGTCTTGCTCCCCAAACACAAACCATTATTAATACAATGAGTTTTCGCTCATAAAACCCTTCCCCTAGAAGAAAGTAAATTATTGCAATGACTGGGAAATTATATGCCCAGAATATATCTACTATGCCTGCATTGTTGATTTTTATGGACCAAAACCATACCAATATCATTATTATGCTAACGGCTATAAATCCAATAAGAGGAAGAAGTAAAAGCTGGTTCATGATTTTCGTATTTTAATTACACCTATTCGATTCAAAAATAAGATAACGGGAAATGTTGGGTCAAATTCATACCATTTCTTGGCAAAGTTGATGCTGTTAGGGCTTTTGTGATGGTTGTTCTGCATCAGTTCACCCATCAAAAAAATATCTATCGGCAGTGTATTCTTACTATGATCTTCATTATTATAATTCGAATATCCGTATTTATGTCCACACCAATTTACAATTGCGCCATGGATCGGACCCATAAAAATATGAACAGGCAACAGCAGGAACATCCAGTATGAGGTGGCAAAATTCAAATAAAATAGAATATAAATCAGGATGAATAAAATCCTTACCAGCCACATGTCGCCAATTTTATCTAAAAGTTTCCATTCAGGGTAATTACCACGAAAAGCTTTTTCAGGCTCTACACGATATTTCACATAATTTAAATAAATGTTTTTTGTTTTCATTGTCATCTGCCAAACATCTGCGAAAAAATGAGGCGAGTGGGGGTCCTTTTCAGTATCACTATAGGCATGATGCATACGGTGCATAATAGCGTATGCTCTTGGGTTTAGAAAGGATGCTCCCTGGGTGATGAAGGTTAAAAAGTAAAAAAAACGTTCCCAAAATCCATTCATGCTGAACATTTTATGAGAGGAATAGCGATGCAAAAAAAATGTCTGACAAAACAGTGATAAAAACCAATGCGCAAGAAAAAATAATAATAATATGACCATGCTAAGATAAATAGATAATATTTAGCCAATATACAAAAAAATATAAAGCTCAATTGCAATACCGTTCATGTGTTTCTTGACAATTCAGAATGTTAATTTAGAGTTAATTCGAGTCAGGAAATAGAAAATTTTCAATTAAGTTGTCATTCTCTTTTTGAGCCATGGAATTTGAAGCGTATTCAAATTATCTTTATACAAGTTATAAATAAGAGTTTGATTCTTTACCAACTGATAGTTTACAATGATAATTCATATCTTTACCATTCAAATCAATTTCTCTTACTCCAATGGATTTAAGTAAATTAAAAAAACGTCCTTCTTATCCTTTTGAAACCATAGCTGTGGCTGTTTCTTTTTCTCCCCGCTGCCTTCATGTGTTGGCGGAGGCAAAGCTTTTGGCCGAGACATTTAAGGCTTCATTAATTTTGATCCACATAGGCGAAAAAACAAGTGAAAAGGAGGAACACTTTGACGGGCTTATGAATCAGGTAGGAATGGATGATAGCCATTACCGTGTGATCTGGATGGAAGGAGATACTGTTGATACCATATTAAAATTGTGTAAGCTCAATATGGTTGATCTATTGATATTAGGAGCTCTTGAAAAAGAAAATGTTCTGAAATTTTATCTTGGATCAATTGCAAGGAACATAAGCCGCAAAGCAAAATGTTCGGTGTTGTTGCTTACTAATCCATCAGAACAACTACGCAAGTATAAAAAAATTGTAGTAAACGGTGTAGAAAATCCTAAAACTATTCATACCGTAAGTACCGCCTTCTATGTGGCTAAACATCTAAATGTTAAAGATGTTACCATAGTTAACGAAATGAATGTACCGGGACTGGCCATGGCTATAGCCGATGACAGTACACTACCTGAAGCAAAGGAGATAAAGAAAAATCTGAATGAAGAAATGGAGGAAAGTATTCATTCAATAATTGAAAAATGTGACACCACAGGTATTAATGTAATAAATAAAAGTATTAAAGGGAAGCCTGGTTATGCGATCAGTAAATATGCAAAAGACAGAAAGGCAGACCTATTGGTAATTAATTCCCCTGACACACATTTGAATTTTTTGGATCGGATCTTTACCCATGATATTGAATATATTTTGGCTCATTTACCTTGTAATTTATTAATAGTTCATTCGAGAGTGTAAAGTTATATGCTGAAATTAGTACATAATGACATTGTAATATTACTTGCCAGTATCGGAGGTATTTTGATATTGGCACGTATTTTCTCGGAGCTTGGTAAAAAAATAAAAATGCCGCTTGTGATGGGAGAAATTTTGTTGGGCATTATTTTAGGCCCTACTGTTTTTGGTACCATAAGCCCCGAGTTATGTAATTATATTTTCCCTAAGTCGGGCGCTGCTCAAATTGCAATGGATGGGATTACCAGCCTGGCTGTGGTCATGCTTTTATTTGTTGCCGGGATGGAAGTTCAATTGCAGGTAATGTTAAAGCAGGGTAAAATAGCTGTGTACACTAGCATTACAAGTATGATCATTCCATTTGGGCTTGGTTTCGCAACGGTGTGGTTTCTTCCAGGCTTTTTCAACTTTACAGCTGACAAATTAGTGTATGCCTTGTTTTTCGGTATTGCAATGGCCGTGTCTGCATTACCTGTTATTACCCGAATTTTAATGGATTTGAATTTGTTTAAAACCAAAGTGGGAATGGTTATTATTGCCGCAGCCATATTTGTGGATCTGATAGGGTGGATCATGTTCTCTTTTGTATTAAGTATGATGGGCCACCAGGGCGAAATTACAAGTATATGGTTTACAATTGGTATGATTATTGGCTTTGGTCTGTTCATGTTAATTATAGGCCGATACGCAATTAATAAAACATTGCCCTGGATCCAACAAAAACTTTCATGGCCCGGTGGTGTTCTTTCAATTTCTTTGGGGCTTTGTTTTTTAGGCGCAGCATTTACTGAATACATTGGCTTACATGCAATTTTAGGTGCCTTTATTGTAGGTATCGCTTTTGGCGATAGTGTGTATTTGCAGGAACGAGAACGCGAAATTATTCATCAATTTGTAACCAATGTTTTTGCACCCTTATTTTTTGTTTCCATTGGATTTAAAGTAAATTTTATTGAAAATTTTGATTTACCATTGGTATTGATCGTGTTTTTTCTTGCAGTTGCCTGTAAGGTATTTGGTGCAGCATTGGGTGGTTATATGGGCGGTTTGACTAAACGGGAATCTTTAGCTGTAGGTTTTGGTTTAAATGCGCGCGGTGCTATGGAAATTATTTTAGGAACACTTGCTTTGGATGTGGGATTGATCGATTCAAAAATGTTTGTTGCTCTTGTTGTAATGGCATTGATCACAAGCATGATGAGTGGCCCGCTAATGAAACGGTTTGTAGATTAAAACATTCTCTGTCCGGCAATATTAAGGATCAACGAATTTCGAATAATAAATTTATGTTAGGATTAAAATTACCAACCGACCCGCATTGGGTAAACATTGTAGAAAGTAATATTGATGAAATATTAACTGATCATGCCTGGTGTGAGCAAAAGGCAGCGACCAATGCCTTATCATTGATTGTAAACAACCCTAACTATACCGAAATGGTTACGGCACTCATTATTCTTGCAAAAGAAGAACTTGATCATTTTGAACAGGTTCATAATTTAATTAAGAGCAGAGGACAAGTTCTTGGAATTGAACGCAAAGATAATTATGTAAATGAGTTGTATAAATTCATGCAAAAGGGGGGGAGTAGAAAATCCTCTTTAGTTGATAGATTACTATTTTCTGCTATGATAGAAGCTCGCAGCTGTGAGCGCTTTAGAATACTTTCGGAAAATATAAAAGACAAAGAATTAGCAAAATTTTATCGCGATCTGATGATAAGCGAAGCCGGGCATTACACTATTTTCATTGGGTTTGCCCGTAAATATGGCGAGGATATCGATATCGATAAACGTTGGAAAGAGTGGTTGGATTTTGAGGCATCTATCATTACCAACTACGGTAAAAAAGAAACCATTCACGGATAATTTTATTAGAATTGTAACATTCTTTCTTTGTTAATGTCATGCTGAGCGAAGTCGAAGCATTTAGTTAAATCAATAAAAAGATTTCTCGACTTGGCTCGAATGACATTATTAACTTACCATTTTTGCCTTCCACAACTCTGGAACAGCAATTGTTTCATTCGTTTTATAATTAAAACATACAATAACAGCTAAACCTTTTGCAGCTTCTACTTCCACACCATTTATCACCCTAACAATGGTACAGCTCATATCAAAACTTTTTGAGCCCAGGCGGGATACCCAAGTGTAAACAAAAACTTTGTCTGTCAACAAAATCGGTTGCTTGTATTCCATTTCAATTTTTGCCAGGATCACTCCTTCGTTCACCCAGTCGATCTTTACACCTTCTTCCGAAAGTGCTTCAAAATACGTTAAACGAGCTAATTCAAAATAGGTAATATAGTTGGCATTGTTAACATGCCCCATCATATCAATGTCTTTAAAGCGGATCTGGACTTGTGTTTTGTGTTTGAATGGTGTCATAAAGTTATACGAGCTATATTGTCAATTTTAATTTTTGTTTTTTATTTTTTATTGCCTACTGTTAATTGCTAAATTGTTGAAATTAATTAATCCAGTGCTTCATACACCGAATTATTACTCTTAAACTCAGGTACCAATAATTTCATTTTTTTAACGATCAGTTTATTATCCTGCTTATCAAAAAGAGCAATTAATTCATTAACAGTACTTGTTATTTCATCAAAATCATATTCTTTTACCCGAGCCACCATTATTTGTTTATGATGCGTAGGTAAGGTGTTTTCGTGGTCTGCGAGCAACTCTTCGTAAAGCTTTTCCCCTGGGCGTAATCCGGTATAAGTGATGCTTATATCTTTATCTAAAACCAATCCTGAAAGTTTGATCATCTTCTTTGCCAGATCAACTATCCTGATGGATTGGCCCATATCAAAAATAAATATTTCACATCCTTTGCCCATTGCACCAGCTTCCAAAACTAATTGGCAAGCTTCAGGAATGGTCATAAAATATCGGGTAATATCAGGATGAGTAATGGTGACCGGTCCACCGTTTTCAATCTGTTGACGAAAACGCGGTATCACTGAACCGCTCGATCCAAGTACATTTCCAAATCGGGTAGTAATAAATTTAGTGTTTGATACTTTACTAAGAGATTGCGTGTAAATTTCAGCGATACGCTTACTTGCTCCCATCACATTTGTGGGATTTACGGCTTTATCGGTTGATACCATTACAAACCTTTCCACCTTATGTTCAACTGATAGATCAGCCAGTGTTTTTGTACCAAGTACATTGGTTAAAATAGATTCAGATGGATTGTTTTCCATCATTGGAACATGTTTGTAAGCTGCTGCATGAAAAACAATTTGCGGCTTAAATGTACGAAACACATTATCCATACGCTCTTTGTTGCGGATATCGCCCATCACCACTTCATAGGATTGCTCCTTATGTTTATCATACAACTCCAATTCCATATCATACAAAGGAGATTCGGCCTGATCAACTAAAATGATTTTTTGGGGATGGAAAGGAATTAGCTGACGTACAATTTCACTTCCAATACTACCTGCAGCTCCGGTTACCAAAATAACTTTACCCGATAATTGTTTTTGAATATCATCTTTATCCAATAGAATAGGATCACGACCTAACAGTTCTTCGATCTGTACTTTTTTAATTTGCTTAAAACTCAATTCACCATTGATCCAATTAGTAACAGGTGGCACATTCAACACTTTGGTGTCGTAATTCAAACAAATATCAACAATTTGTTGTTTGCGGGCAGGTAAAAGGTTTTGCACTGAAATGATCAAATGTGCAACATTATTGTCCTCTAATAATTCTTTAAGTTTATCAAGTCCAAAAATGCTGCTGCCTTCGAGCATTTTGCCCTGCTTTTTTTTGTCATCATCAATAAATGCAAGAACTTTATATTTTGTGCCGGCATCACGGTCCAGGGTACGTTTAGTGATAATGCCGGATTCGCCTGCACCAAAAATGATCACACTTCGTTTTTCTTTATTGGGATTGGTCAATTCAAAATAAAGTGCTTTGAACATTACCCGCAAACTGATCATTAAAAATGTAGTTGCCATGTAATCAATGATGATGATAGAAAAGGGAATGGGGAATTTTCCATTGATGAAATTAGAAGTGATCACATTAATGATGACATAGATAAGGCTGCCAATAGATATAACAATAAAAATACGTTGAGAGTCTTTAGAACTAGTATATTTTACAATACCTTGATAGATCTTTGAAATGTAAAAGCTAATGGCCCTTATTCCTAAAACTAATGCAAAAACCAAGGGGAAATCGTCTATTGCTAATTGAGGAATAGAAAAATTGAAACGAACCAAATAAGCCAAAACCAAAGAGAACAAACAAATGCACATGTCGATGAAAAAAATAACCCATCGGGGCATATTGCGCAAAAATAGAATATCGAGTGTTTTCATAATTTAATAGTATAAAGATATAAAAAGGATCGCAATTAAATTGTCTGAACTACCCAAAACAGTCATTTAACGAATATCTAATAAAAAAACATGCTTTATAAATAATTTTGAGTGGAATATATTTGAATATTTTTAATACTATCAACGTGAGCAACTACTTTGAATTCTGTTTTCGAAAACTCCCTCTGTCATTTTTATTTGCATTTTTTTCAGTGGTAGGCCTAGGGCAGAATAATGCAACAAATATCCTTAGCAACGGGCTATGTGGGTGTAATTCTATAACAGAGAGTGATAGTACGCTAAAGTCTCTTGGAAAGGGCCAGATGGAATTTTATTCTAATGGGAAAGCGAAGTATGTAGTAAAAAAAATTGGAAATAAAAAGGAACACCGAATATATTACTATTCAACCGGAATAAAGTGCAAAGAAGAATTTTTAAACTTTAGAATGAATATAAAAAAGACAATTTTTTATGATACCCTTGAAAAACGACAGATGGTATGTAAAGGGAGTTTGAAATTTTAAAATGCCCCCAAAGTTTAAACAAATGGCTAACATGACAAAACAAGTATTGCGCAACTTTTGTTTATGAATTTATGAAAATGTTTTTTATCGGACTGAAAAATTAATTTCTCATAATTTGTAACTTATCCAGGTCAAGCAATGTAATACGGCTTGCATTAATTTCAATTAATTTCTCATCTTTAAAATCCGAAAGGGTTCTGATAACAGTTTCGGTGGATGTACCAACAATGCTGGCCAGGTCATCGCGGGAAATGGCCATGCAGAAAGTTTCATCACCTTCTTTTTCATATCTTTTCTTTAGCATTATTAATGCTTCGGCAACTCGTTTTCTAACAGAATTATAGGCCAATTTTAATAGCCGCTCCTCATTTTCTTTAACATTATCAGCGAGGATCTTTATGAACTTTGCTGCTATATCACGATTTGAATATAATAATTTAAAAAAATCATCTTTAGGGATCGTAACTATAGAAGCATCTTCAAGTGCCATGGCAGAATCGCTATAAGGGTGATCCTCCAGCAAAGAAGTGTATCCTATAAAATCCCCTTCTTTGTATAATCCGGTAATGTATTCTTTTCCATCCTCATTAGACTTATAGGTTTTGATTTTTCCTTTGTTAATGAAATAAATATATTTTGGATGCCCGCCTTCATGATAAATTATTTCTTTCTTTTTATAAATTCGGGATTCTCTTTCATTTGAGAGCTCTGCAAGTTGATCAACATTCACTCTGTCAAGAAAATTATTTAATCCCTCAGAAGTACGTTCAAATTCCATTTTGAGCATCTCATTTTTTTTCAACCGGGTTTCAACAGCGGTTAAAAGTTCCATATCATCAAAAGGTTTTGTCAGGTAATCATCTGCCCCCATTCCCATCCCTTTTCTATAGTCTCCTTTTTCGGCCTTTGCGGTACAAAATATGAAGGGGATGTTTGCTGTTGAAGGATCTTTTAAAAGCATGTGTAATACACCGTAACCGTCAAGTTCAGGCATCATGATATCACAAATTATCAAATCCGGTTTTTCATTCATTGCGAGTTTAACACCTTCTTTCCCATTACTTGCCGTTATTACTGAGTATTTAGCAAGTTCTAAAATCTCAGCAGTGTTTTCACGCATTTCCGGATTGTCTTCAATAATTAATATCTTTTTCATTTTTTATTTATATAATTTCAATGTAGTTCCTAAATAAATTTTTCGGATCTGAAAAATTTAAGAGCTTTCCTTTTAATAACCAATGTCCTTATGTTGTATGTTAATGGTAAACTGGCTTCCTTCATTTAGTTTACTAACAAAGGATATCTCTCCTCCAATAAGTTCAACATATTTCTTAACAATATTTAATCCTAAACCTGTGCCTTCAATATTTGCAGCGTTTTTTGCCCTGAAAAAACGTTCAAACAACAAAGGCTGATCATCATCCGGAATTCCAATACCGTTGTCCTTAATGACAAGATTGAGGTCTCCCCCCGGATTTACAGATGAAGTAAATTCAATTTCTTTATCTTCCGGAGAATATTTTATAGCATTCGATAATAAATTGATAACTATGTTTTTCAATAATTGTTTATCTATATTAACCAGTTTACTTCCACCCAAATGTTTGTATATAATTTTCTGTCCTGATCTTGCAGTAGTTTTTAATTCTTCTGTGATCTCAGCAGCAAAAATATTAATTGCAAGTGGTTCAGGATTATCCCTGATAATACCTTCTTCAAGTTTTGAAAGAGAAAGAAAATCATTCAGGATCTCGGTCAGGTTATTTACTGCCGATTTTATCCTGTTAATGTGCTTTAAACGTTTGTCTTCATCTTCCTGAAGGTTATACCTGCCAATAAGCGACACAGATGATAAAATAGTTGCCAAAGGGGTTCTGAATTCATGAGAAGCAGTGGTAACAAATCTGGATTTGAGTTCATTAAGCTCCTTCTCCTTTTCAAGGGCTCTCATTACCTCCTGTTTAGATTCAGCAAGTCTGTTAATAGCATTTGCAAGTTCTTCTGTTCTTTCTGATACCCTGTTTTCCAGCTCAATATTTAAATTTTTGATCTCATCGTTGGCGTTTTTTATCGTGATCTCCTGTTTCTTTCGTTCAGTGATATCGATAATAAAACTCATAATATATTCCCCACTGCTTGTGTTGAAATTACTCAAACTTATTTCTACAGGAAATTCCGATTCATCTTTTCTCATTGCAAACAGGTCCATACCAATGCCCATTGCCCTCGGATGAGGATCTTTGGTGTGCATTTCCCTGTTTTGAATGTGTTTAGTTGTATATCGTCTTGGTATTAATACTTCAATAGTTTTACCTATTAATTCGTCCTTATTATATCCAAAAAGTTTTTCTGCAATAGGGTTTATCATTACAATTGCACCTTTTTTGTCAGAAACTATAATTCCTTCTGTTGCATGCTTAAAAAGTGCATCCAACATTTCAATTTCTTTAATCATATATATGCCGCTTATCTCTTTAGTTTTCATGCAAATATAGGAATCACTTAGTTTCAACAAGCAATGTTATTGAATTAATATCCATAAGCTTATGATTAAAGTCATATTGCCATCTTTACGAATATGATTTATGTCATATTTGGCTTTTAATAACCTGAATTTGATTAATTAAGATAAAAACAATTGGTCTGAAGCAGGTTCATTTGGGCGTTCCTCTTTCTTGAAAAAAGAAAGGGGCGAACTTGGAGTTTATCCTGAGCGAAGTCGAAGGGCTTCAATCTTTTCTAAAAGGAAAAGGATTTACGCTACAATCCCTAACGCAAAATCGTTCATCTACAAATTAATGTAAAAAGAGATATTGTGGGTATTCTCTTCTAAAGAGAATTGAATACGAAGAAATGCGGATTATATGTATCATTCAATTCATGAAATAATGAATTGAAATTCTCTGAGTTAATTACACCACAGAGCTAAATATTTGCGATTCCGGTTTGCATTTTAATAAATGAGCATCAAAGGCCATGCAAACATTTCTAATAAAAGGTCTGGCGGCTTCCTTTACTGTCAGAGAATCATTTGTTAGTTCAATTAAACCATCATTTTCCATTTCCAGCAGCAGATCAGACGATTTTGAGATGAAATCACATTGTTTTTCTTTAGTTCTCCATTCGGTCCTTAATTTGCACATGATATCCAAAATATGTTGCCGTAGGATCAGATCTTCTTCCGAAAGGAAATGGCCTTTAAAAACTGCCAGTTGTCCATTGTTTATTTTCTCGTAATAATCCTCAACTTTTTTTACATTTTGAGCAAATGCCCCCCATGTATCGCTGATAGAAGATACTCCTAATCCTATCATAAGCTTGGTGAATTTATGGGTATAGCCCATAAAATTTCTATGTAACGTATTATTTTGTACTGCCTGATACAATGAATCGTCAGGTAATGCGAAATGATCCATTCCTATTTCCTCATATCCATTTTCCAGAAACATTTCTTTTCCTGTTTCATATAACTCGCGTTTTTTTTCATCAACAGGGAGATCTTTTTCTGTGAATTTACGTTGTCCGGGTTTGATCCATGGCACATGGGCGTAACTGTAAAAAGCAATCCTGTCGGGCCTCAGTAAATTCACTTTATTAATGGTGTCAACAACACTTTCTTTTGTTTGGAGAGGTAAACCATATATCAAATCGAAATTTATAGATGTATAGCCTATTTCCCGTGCTTTATCAGTAACTTTTTCTACACTTTCAAAGCTTTGAATTCGATTCACTATCTTTTGAACTTTAGGGTCAAAGTCCTGAATACCCAAACTTAATCTTCTAAATCCTAATTCGTATAAAGTTTGTAAATGTTCAGTGGTAGTATTGTTTGGATGAGCTTCAAAACTGAATTCTGCATCGGTACAAATAGTAGCATCTGCAAGAATACTTTCAATCAATCGCCTTAGATTTGAAGGCGAAAAAAAAGTGGGAGTTCCTCCTCCTAAATGGATCTCTTTTATTTTTGGGACTTCCTTAAAAATATTTAAATATAATTTCCATTCGCGGATAACAGCAGTGATGTAGGGCGATTCAACTGCATGATTCACTGTTATCCTGGTGTTGCAACCGCAATAAGTACATAAACTTTCACAAAATGGTAAGTGGATATACAATGAAAGGCCATCAACTGTATTACTGAGATCGAAAGATTCTTTTACCGCCTTTTCCCAATCTTTAACATCAGGCATTTCAGAGGTCCAGTACGGAACTGTTGGATAGCTTGTGTATCGTGGTCCGGGGACATTATATTTTCTTAGCAGATTTTTATCTATTGACATATTTCAATTGAATTTACACTAATTAAAATTTCAAATTTTAAAACTATTGTTGTCACTCAATGCGTAACAAAACTTAACGTTTTCAGGAACATTATTATTGCATAAAATTGTTCCGTTTTATTTTTTTAATTACTTTCCATATTGTCTGCGAGATACCACTCAGCAAAGGAGGAAGCGGTTTCTCTTAGTTTCAAATGATGCAGCATAACGCCATCAGGTAATTGTGATAAAAGTCTTTTAGCGATATCTGCCAAAAGGTTTTCGCAGGTTGGCTGATAGTCGGCAATTACCAGTTTTTTAAATAGTGGATTACCTTCTGCAAGCTTAATATATGGTGTTGATTTATCCAGAATTGTAGCATGATCTAACTCATCAATTATGGGTTTCATTATTTGTTTAAGATCTGTAAAGTCCATTACCATACCACGTTTAGGGTTGTTCAATTCGGTAATTGGTTGGCCTATTACTGTAACAGAAAGATGATATGAATGCCCGTGAATATTTTTGCACGGGCCATCATAACCATATAAAGCGTGGGCCATTTCAAAATTAAACTCCTTTGTGATCCTTATTTTTGACATGTTTTATTTTACTTGTTTTAATGCAAATTAGTTTTCGTATTGATCTCCGATTTCAGATCATTTATGAATGAATCTATAGCTCCTCTTGTAATATGCGGCATAATAACAATTTTCCACCACTTTGGTTCATACTCATGACTATCGACCACAAGAAAATATTTTTCAGCTACCGATGTTGGAATATCAGTTGCATGAATAGCAATAATGTTGATGTATGGATTTCTAAAATAACGAATACCAAGGTCATCCAGTTGGCAGCAAACATCGGTAGTTCGATCTACAAGTGATTGCATTTTTGTTTTCCATCCTTCCGAACCATGATTGTGTAACACCATCCAAACAGCAACAGCATTTGCCCCCGAACGGCTTCCGCATAAAGTGTGATCAGTTCCCGGTACATACTGAGCTTCGGTAGTTTTTACATATTGCATATAACCTTTCCGTATCAAAAATATTCCGGTGCCATAGGGTGTTTGCAGCATCTTATGTGCATCAATAGTAATGGAGGTTATATTTGGATTTTTAAATGTGTAGCTATTTGAAGGATTTGTAAATGGATAGATGAATCCTCCAAATGCAGCGTCTATATGTAATTTATATAAAATCTTTTTTTTGTTCAACAATGCTGTTACTTTATCTATATCATCTACCGAACCGAACATTGTGGTAGATAAATTCATATTCACAATGAAGTATTTGATGCCTTTTGTCAAAGCCGAATCAATTCTTTTCTCCATATCAGAAAGAAGAAGTTCCCTGTTGTTTTCTACTGTATTTATTACAATTGAATTAATATTTAAAAGATTTACCGCTTTTGATAGGGAATAATGACTGTCTTCGGAATAAATAACTCCTATTTCGTTTACATTCGCAGCATATTGGTTTATAAAATAGTTGCGATAGATCCATATCGCTTCAATATTGGCTTCTGTTCCTCCCGATGCAACATAGCCA
Source organism: Bacteroidia bacterium (assembly GCA_030654175.1). Taxonomy (GTDB): domain Bacteria; phylum Bacteroidota; class Bacteroidia; order 2-12-FULL-35-15; family 2-12-FULL-35-15; genus 2-12-FULL-35-15. The sequence goes on along the minus strand of JAURXZ010000035.1, from coordinate 180,826 downwards.
TCTTGCGCATCCTCTTCACCTCCAAAAATTTGTTCAGCGCAAAGTTTTATCAGTTCTTTTTCTAACTCCTGAGTGCCTGCGAATATTTTCTCCGCACCATTTAAAGTATGGCAACCAATATGATTTGGATTAGCAATAAGTGTGGATAGAAATGGAGCATTCTCCAGGAATGGCGCATCATCATAGAATACTTCGGAATCAAGGTAAGTAGCCGGTACTCCCAATATTGGTGTTTTTCGGTAATTTACATTTTTGTTTAATGCATCGAAAACTCGTTTTTTTATTTTATCTGATGTTAATTTGGGCCAATACATAGTTGTTAATTTTATTTATTGCAACATTTAGTACACTCAGGTTTGGTAACCGACATTTCAGGGCTGATGTATGGGATTCCAAGATTCATTCCCCTTAAAATTAAAAGTAATGCCATTGAAGCTGCAAAAACCGGCACCGCTTTATTTATTTTTTTTCGAAAATTAATATTTATACTGCTGCTGATGAGCGCAACTGTGAGCATTGCCGGCACAGTTCCCAATCCGAATAATGCCATAAAAATACTGCCTTGCACTAGGCTACCCGCTGCTATGGCACCTGCTATACCTAAATATACCAAACCACAAGGTAGTAAAGCATTTAGAGTTCCAATAAAAAAAAGAGAAGAATAACTGTTTTGTTTAAATAGTGTTTTTAATTTTTGTTTCACTTTGCCTATGAATGAATAGGTGAAGGAGAGAAACCTGAATTTATTTGCAAATTTATTCGGCAACAGGATCATAATTAAAACAGTTATTCCCAATGCGATGGATAGACTTTGCTGATAGCCTGCAATAATAATGCTTTGTCCGATTAAACCAAACAATCCACCAAGAAGTGCATACATAAAAACTCTTCCTGTATTGTATAGGATAGCTCCTGTAACTTTTGAGAATAAAGATTCCCGATTTAAAGGCAATGCCAGAGCAATAGGGCCACACATCCCAACACAATGGAAACTTCCTAAAAATCCTAATGTTATCGCAGTCCAAAAAATAGCCATCATTGTTATGGAATTACAATTGTTTCTTCAATAAAATAGGATGTACCTCCTGCTTCCCAGCCAATTTGCATTTTATACATTCCTTTGCTTAAATTATTGAGAGCAATGGATTGTTGAACAGATCCATTCAGTTCAATATTTGTTTTGTAATCTTTAGAAGCATCGGATGGACGGAAAAAAAGTATTTCTCCTGATACTTTTTTATCTGTGAATACATTTGGAAATAAAAGTTCCAGATTTTTTTCTGTGATTGTATGCGAAATTTTTTCAGACAATGCATCTGCATTTTTTGCTTCATTGATCTTGGTTTGAAATACCAGCTCTTTCTGGTAATAATCAGGACTTACAAGATCTATTTTTTGATTTACACACATTGCCACCATTGTTCCTATTAGTAATGCAAAGCTTACATATAAAATAGTGATTTTTGTTCCCCAGCCTATTTTTACCATCTTGTTTTTGTTTTAGTGATTTGTTGTTTGAAAAACAGGACCTAAAAAAGTAGTTTTAACTGTTTCTATTTTTTGACCATTTGAATAAACTGCAACTTTCAATTTTGTTTTCCTGCTTTTTATTTGGTCTCTGTTGAAAAGTATAAAAAATGCACCACCGGCAACACTTTCTTTTTCAACATTTATTATATCATTTCCTACCATTTTGATTTGTCCATTATCCGATTCTAATTTTAACGTTATCGGCAATTGCGTATGGGTTTTATTTACCAGTTTGATGTTGTATAAATTACTAATGCTGTTGTTCTCAGCCTCCTGATACAACAAGCCCGGGGTGCGCATTACTTGAGTTTCCACATCAGTTCTGCTAAGTAACAGTGTAACTAATATTCCCAATAACAAAAGCAGTACTGCAGAATAGGCAATTGTTCTTGTAGTGATCTTTAGTTTCTGTTTATTTGCAATTCCATTTTCTGAATCTAATCGGATCAATCCTTTTGGTAAACCAACCCCTTCCATCATGTGGTCGCACGCATCGATGCAGGCGGTGCAGTTGATACATTCCAATTGAGTTCCATTACGGATGTCAATCCCTGTTGGACATACTTTTACACATTGAAAACAATCAATACAATCACCTTTTGTGCGGACTTCATTTTTTTTAAATTTCCCTCTTGTTTCACCTCTGATGTAATCATATGCAACAAGAATAGAATTTCTGTCGAGTAAAACACCCTGCAATCGTCCATAAGGACATACAACAATGCATACTTGCTCACGGAACCATAGAAAAACAAAAAAGAAGACGGTAGTAAAAATTAACAAGGAAATAAATGTTCCTAAATTTTTGTCTAAACCTTGTTTATATAGATCAAAAACCTGATCAATGCTGATCATGTACGCTAAAAATGTATTTGCGATGATGAATGAAACAAGAAAAAAAATACTGATTTTGGAAGTCTTTTTGATTATTTTATCTGCATCCCATTTTTTTTTATTTAATGCTTTTTGATGGCTCGCATCACCTTCTATCCAATACTCTATTTTTCTGAAAACCATTTCCATAAAAATAGTTTGCGGACAAGCCCAGCCACAAAATACACGACCAAACACAACAGTGAATAAAACAATAAATACCATGAACGTTAACATTCCTATTACAAATAGGAAGAGGTCTTGGGGCCAAAAGATGGCGCCAAATAAAATAAATTTTCGTTCTGCTATATTCGCCAGGAATAGCGGGTCACCGTCAACTTTAATAAATGGAAGCGAAAAAAAAACAACCAGGTAAATAATACTTAAAATAGTTCGTTTATTGTACAATTTACCTTTCGGTTTTTGTGCATATATCCAAGCCCTGTCCCCTTCTTTATCTATTGTTGCAATAGAATCACGAAATGATTCATTGCTCTCACTATTTTTCATGATAATTAATTATGCCACAATTAGTACTTAAAGATTTTGGTAGTACTATTGTAAGCTATCTTTTTTTAAGGAGTCTGTTGGTATTGTTAATTCTACAAACATATCTCCCTGCGCGGCTTTCCCATTCGCTGGCCTGCTGCCTTTAATGGTTTTGATGTAACTTGTTACTTCATTAATTTGAATTGCAGAGAGGTCGGCTTGCCATGCTTTCATACCCTTGTCAGGAATACCATATTTAATAGAAGAAAAAATATCTTTTATGCTTCCTCCATGCAACCAAAAATCATCTGTTAAATTCGGACCTACCCCGCCTTCCCCTAGTTTTCCGTGACAAGCAAAACAATTTTGTTGAAAAATTGCTTCACCCTTTGCTATTTCTGCTTTATCTGTTATTAGTATTGCATTGCTTTCATTTACATTGTTTAAATTATTTTTTTCAAACTCTGCTTTTCCTACTTCTGCCGCCAATATGGATTTGTTGTATTCAGCAATTTGCAATTCTCCTCCCGGTGTGAAATGATAATACCCCAAATAGATAATAGCAATAACTATTGTGAGATAAAAACCATATTTCCACCACGGTGGAAGATCATTATCTAATTCATGTATTCCATCATAGTTATGATCTAACAAAATGTCTTTTTCCTTTTCGATGGGAACTGAAGCATTTAGCTTTTCCAAAAGTGATGGCTTAAGTTTAACCTCCTTTACTGCTTTTGTTTTTGCAAAAGAATGGATCGAATTTAAAAGAATAATTACTACCAGTATTTCAAATCCAATTATGATCAACATCAAATACAGCAGTCCGCTGTTTAGCTCCGGTATACCTGTTGAGGAAGCTAAGATTTCCTGAGCATGTGTGGTTTTACTCAAAGCCATCAATGATACTAAGACAAGAATTCCAAGCCCTTTTTCATTTATTTTCTTTCTGATCGAATTGGAAGCAGTTGCTGTCAGTACCTTCCCTAAAGCTAAAATTAAAATAAGCAATAGGATGATCGCACTTAGCAAAGCAAGGAAAATCGGATTTCCAAAAACTGAGGAGGAATTATTTACTTCAAGTCCACCGGTACTTTGAGCAAAAAGGCTTGTCCCTATTAAGGATCCAATAATTGTTAAAAGGAATTTATTAATTCGATTTTGCTTTTTTTGAAAATTGCTTGTTCTAATATTTTTCATAAAGTCTGTTTATTGTTTAGAATCGTTTGATGGTTCAAAGGGAATGTTTTTCATTTCAAGGATATGTTCCTTCTTTACATAAAAAGCCCATATTATTAATAAGATAAAAAAGGTAAAAAAAATGCCCAGTGAAATCAATGGGAATACTCCTATTCCTGCAATTGATTCTAAGTAATTAATGAATTTCATCTTAATTTATTTTTTTTGATTTAATAGATTATTTATTTTTATGTCTCTGCCTAATCTCTGTAAATAAGCAATTACAGCAATAATTTCCCGGTCGCTCAAGGTTTCGATCTTATCTTTTTTCAAACTTTGTGCAATTGAATTCGCCTGGATCATCAAATCCCGGTTTGCTATTTTATCATAGTCTTTCGGATAAGGAACACCTAATTTTATCATGGCTCTGATTTTTGCAGGAGTGCTTGCTGTATCCAATGGAGCATCCAGTAAAAATGAATACTCTGGCATTATTGAACCCGGTGACATTGATGTAGGATCCATCATGTGATTGTAATGCCATGAATCAGGGTATTTGCTGCCTACACGCGCCAGATCAGGCCCTGTACGTTTTGATCCCCATTGAAAAGGGTGGTCGTAGATGAATTCTCCAGCTTTAGAATATTCACCATAACGTTCGGTATCAAAACGTAATGGACGAACCATTTGTGAGTGACAGGTATAGCAACCTTCACGTACATAAATGTCTCTGCCTTGTAATTCTAGTGGTTTGTATGGTTTCACACTTGCTATAGTTGGAATGTTTGATTCCACTAAAAATGTTGGAACCATTTCAAGGATACCACCAATTAGAATCACAACTAAACTTAAAAGCATTAATTGAATAGGTCTGCGTTCGATCCAACGGTGCCAGTGTTCGCCTTTGTGGCCTCCTTCTACTTTTTCAAGGGAAGGAGCTTCCGCTTCTTCGTTTGCAAGTAATGAACCTGATTTCACTGTTTTGAAAATATTGTAGGTCATCAAAATAAAACCAGCTAAATACATTGTTCCGCCAAGGGAACGCATAATATACATTGGTCGCAGTTGTGTTACCGTTTCAAGGAAGTTAGAATACTTCAAAAATCCTTCAGGAGTGAATTCCTGCCACATTAAATATTGCGTGAAACCAGCCCAATATAACGGTACAGCATAAAACAGTATCCCTAATGAACCTAGCCAAAAATGCCAGTTTGCTAGTTTAAGCGAGTAAATAGTGGTACGGAATATTTTTGGGATCAACCAATATAGAATCCCGAATGTTAAGAATCCATTCCAGCCCAATGCTCCAACGTGAACGTGTGCTACTATCCAATCTGTAAAATGCGCTACAGCATTTACTTTTTTGAGTGAGAGAAGGGGGCCTTCTAAAGTAGCCATACCGTAAGCTGTTATAGCAACAACCAAAAATTTCAAAACAACACTTTCGCGCACTTTATCCCAGGCACCACGCAATGTTAATAATCCATTGATCATCCCACCCCAGGAAGGTGCTATCAACATGATGGAAAATACCGTACCAAGCGATTGTGCCCAATCAGGTAATGCGGTATATAAGAGATGGTGCGGTCCTGCCCAGATGTATAAGAAAATTAATGCCCAAAAATGGATGATCGATAAACGATATGAATATACAGGGCGTTCCGCGGCTTTTGGAATAAAATAATACATCAGTCCCAAATAGGGAGTGGTCAGGAAAAATGCAACTGCATTGTGGCCATACCACCATTGTACTAAAGCATCCTGTACACCGGCATATCCTGAATAGCTTTTTAAGAACGAAACAGGCAACTCAAATGAATTTACAATATGCAATACAGCTACTGTAACAAATGTTGCGATGTAAAACCAGATTGCAACATATAGATGACGTTCTCTTCTTTTTAAAATAGTGCCGAACATGTTCCATCCGAATACCACCCAAATCAGTGTAATAGCAATATCAATAGGCCATTCTAATTCAGCATATTCTTTACCGGAAGTGATTCCAAAAGGAAGCGTAAGCGCTGCGGCAACAATAATTAATTGCCAGCCCCAAAAGTGGATATTACTTAGTTTGTCGCTGAACATCCGGGCTTTGCATAAACGTTGCAAGGAATAGTAAACACCCATAAAAATCCCATTTCCTACAAATGCGAAAATTACTGCATTCGTATGTAATGGTCTTAAGCGCCCAAATGATGTTTGAGGCAATATATTTAATGACGGATAAATAAGTTGTAAAGAAACCCAGAGACCGGCTAACATACCCACTAGTCCCCACAAAATTGTTGCAAAAGCAAACTGTTTTACTATTTTATTGTCGTACGAAAATTTTTCTACTTGCATAATTATTTTTTGAATTTAGATAGTTGGGGGTGTTGTGTTTTTATAAGTTTTGCAAAAGGTGTTTTTTGTATTTGGTGATTCTTGTGTTGGTTTTTCTGAAATTTTGGGGTTTTCAAACAGCATTCTTACGGAAGGTGTGTAATCATCTTCATATTGTCCCGATCTTACGCTCCAGATAAAGGCCACAAGAAAACCAAATGCTATTAAAATGCTTGCTCCAATTAAGATAAATAATACGCTCATCGTTGATTATTATTGATGGTTCAAAAATATCGAGCATTTTTCAAACCGATTATGAGCCTTGTCAGAGGGCGATATGATTAAAGTCATATATTGTACGGAGCAGATAATTTGTAATTTTGAATTCTAAACTAATATTCATGAAAACCGACATTTTAACCAAAGAAGATATAAAGCAACTTGTAGACACCTTTTATGATAAGGTAAATAACGATAAGGTACTTTCACCAATTTTTAATGAAGTGGCAGGTATCGATTGGGCGCACCATCTTCCAAAAATGTATCAATTCTGGGGTACTCAACTAATTGGAACAATGGATTACCAGGGGCAGCCATTTCCTCCGCATATGAAATTGAATTTAAGTGTTGACAATTTTAACAGATGGCTTCAGCTCTTTACTGAAACAATTAATGATCTTTTTCAAGGCGCAAATGCTGATATGGCCATATATAAGGCAAATAACATTGCAACTGTTTTTCAATACAAACTCGGAATATCAAAATAATTTTTGTTGAGGAATGGTTCAAATTAAGTCAGGTTCTTTTTTCGTGCAATTAATGAACTGGCCACTGTTGTAAAAAGGATAATTGATATGGAGCTGGCAGGCATCAAAATGGCAGCAATTACAGGTGAAAGAGTGCCTTGTACTGCAAAGAACACTCCAACAATGTTATATACGATCGATATTATAAAGCTTGCCAAAATCAATTTCCTTCCACTTCTTGCAAAGGAAAGTAAGTTGTCAAGCTTACCGAATGATGCCCCATTTAATATAGCGTCACAGGAAGGAGAAAAATTGTTTGTGTCATCAGAAATAGCGATCCCAACATTACTGCTTAACAACGCACCAGAGTCATTTAAACCATCTCCGATCATGATAACGGTATGTCCGCTTTCCTTTAGAGATTTTATATAATTGGTTTTATCTTCCGGTTTTTGTTCGAAAAGGAGATCGTTGGTTTGAAGCAGTTGGGCAAGTAATTCTTTTTCTGAATCATTATCCCCCGACAGAAGTTTAATAGCATATCGTTGTTTTAAATCCGTTATGAGAGGGGCAAGCCCGTTTCTATAAGCATTGTCGATAAGGAAATATCCTTTAAAAACTCCATCTATCATTAAATATACCATGCTGGATTGGTGCTTTGAGGATATATTTTTGCCCGCAACAAAGTACGATGACCCCATGATCACTGATTTTCCATCAACCATTCCTTTAATTCCATGACCTGGAAATTCTTCAAAGTTTTTTACATTCAATTTTCCTTTTATTGAATATTGTTCATAAATTTTCCTGCTTAAAGGATGAGTGGAGCCCGATGCAAGAGAGGCGGCCATTTTAGTTTCCTCTTCTGTAATATTTCCTTTGAAACTAATAGCTGCTCCATGAGTAATTGTTCCGGTCTTGTCGAAGACAATGGTATCCGCATTTGCAAGGCGTTCGATTATTTTCGGATTTTTTATGTAAAATTTATTTCTCCCGAAAATCCGGATCATATTCCCATTAGTGAATGTTGCCGAAAGCAGCAAGGCACATGGGCAGGCAATTATTAATACTGAAGTTAACGCGTTTAACCCTTTTCCGGGATCACCCATCAAAAGCCAATACGCAAATGCGGTAAATGAAATAAGGAATACGGCATACGTAAAATATTTACTCACCCTGTGAATGGAAGAAACAGGCTCTTCGTTCCCATTCTTAAACTCTTTATTCCACAAGCCTGTAAGATAGCTTTGCGAAACTTCTTTTTCAACTATAAGTTCAACAGCCCCATGCAACTGTCTGCCGCCAGCATAAATTAAATTACCTGCTGTTACTTTTACAGGCCTTGATTCACCGGTAACAAAGCTATAATCGATATACGTTTGGTCGCTGATCAGGATAGAATCAGCGGGTATTAATTCACTGTTTCTAATAATAATTACATCTCCTTTTTTGAGATCTGAAACAGGTACACTGCATTCATTTTTTTCTTTCAAAATTGTTACAGAAATCGGAAAGAATGATTTATAGTCTCTCTCAAACGAAAGTGAATCATAGGTTATGTCTTGAAAATAGCGGCCAATGAGCATGAAAAAAACAATACCACTCATAGAGTCAAGGTAGCCGGCACCTGTCCCGGTTAAAATCTCATAAATGCTTCTGACAAAAGCAACCACAATGGCGAAGGCAATTGGAATGTCTATATTAAGGAATCGTTGCCTGATCCCCTTCCAGGAAGAGATAAAAAAATCGGATGCGGAATAGAAAAATACCGGTAATGATAAAAACAGATTAAGTCCACCGAAAAAGCTTTTTAAATTATTTTGTTCATAAAAGTTACCAAGAGAAAAATATTCAGGGAAACTCAGCATCATAATGTTTCCAAAGCAGAAACCTGCAATACCGATCTTAATAATTCTCGTTTTATCAACTTTTCGGGGATTTTTACTCTCAAGATCATTTAAACTGATTAAGGGCTCGTATCCGATTGCAGCCAATAGCGATACTACCGAGGAAAGCTTAATATCTTCATTGTAAATAATACTTGCTTCCTTTTTAAGGAAATTAACAGTACACCCCTTAATACCATCGTTGAGTTTATATAAATTTTCCAAAAGCCAAATACAGGAGCTGCAATGCATTTTCGGAATAAAAAAAGTTACACGGTTTTGTTTTCCATCCGAAAATTTAAGAAGTTTTCGTTTAACAGTGTTATCATCTAAATAATCAAACCTTCCTGAATTGGTGTTTTTTAAGGAAACGCCCGGAGCATCGTTTAAGGTATAATAAGTACAAAGGTTATTCTCATTCAATAGTTCATAAACAAGCTTACATCCGTCACAACAAAAGGTTTTATCGCTCGACTGATCTGTTTCTTCAGCGCAATCTTCCCCGCAATGATAACATTTGATTTGTGTTTTCTCAAGCCTTTTGTTATTAGCTATTTGCATCAAAATTTATTTTTGGATTTGTTTTAGAGCGTGATTACAATTTTTCATTTGTATTATTTTTTAGTGTTCTGATCTTTTTTTTTTCAAAATCCAATAACTTTGGAAATAGAATGTTTTCTTCTACAAAAATATGTTTATGAATATCTTGTTCCAGGTTAAACAATTGAGCATAGCATAACTTCAATGCAGCTGAAGAGTTTGCCGGTGGTGAATAATTATGACTTAATTTGCGAATTTTGTTTTGTATTTCTGAAATCTTCGCATGTTCCATTTTTATTTTTTTGATCAAATGTCCGGAGAAAATGTCGGGCTCTATGTTTGGGTTTTTATTGTTTTTTGTCAGTTTGCTGATAAATGGAAACAGTATATTCTCTCCTCGGCTCACATGCTGCTCTAATAGTATTTTGAGTTCCTGAACACAATTTCTAATAGATGTAATTGCCGGGTCCTTTATGGTATCAATCTTCAGCAGTGTTCCTAAATGAACTTCTAAAGAAAAAATAAGTTCTTTCAAATAATTATGATAAGTTTTTGAAATGAACTCAGCCAGCTCATCTAATCCCAATAGATTGTAATTAACAACTTCACCTTTTTTTGTGCTCTTCATGAATTCTCTTTTTCTACAAATTTCCCCTTATCCCCTTACTAACTTTATGACGGGTGTCATTTTTACTACTGATATTTATCATTTATTTATTTTTTTATTCGTTTTTTATTTGAATTAGTATATTCTTGGAATAGTTCAAAATCTTTGGAATTAGCACTCTCACCATTTGTGGTTCATCTTCAGATATATTCACATCATTTTTCATTAATATAAATTATGATGAATGTCAGTGTTTGTGTAATTTATAAACAATAGTTTTACTTTATAAAATAAACAAGAATGAAACAATCTCTGAACGATTCAGTTTTGAACTGGAATATTGATTTTTTAACCGATCATATTTTAAATGAACATCACACGTACGTGAGGCAAGCGATTCCTGTTATCTTTGAATACACGCAAAAGGTAGCCAAAGTTCACGGTGAAAAGCATCCGGAGGTAATTGTTATCGCTGAAAAATTTCTGGACCTTACTGATGAATTGAACCGTCATATTTGCAAAGAAGAAGAAATTTTATTCCCTTATATCAAACATCTCGCTACTGCAAATAGTTATGGAATGAAAATTGAACCATCTCCATTTGGGACCGTGGAAAGTCCAATTAAGATGATGGAACAGGAACATGATATAGTTGGGGAAATAATGGAGGAAATCAAAACATTGTCTGGTAATTATACTCCTCCTTCTGATGCATGTACAACTTACAAATTGTCATATTTAAAACTGAAAGAATTCGAGGACGATCTTCATAAGCATGTTCATCTTGAAAATGATATATTATTTCCTAAAGCCATCGAGCTGGAGAAAAAGCTTAATTAGAGCAGGAATGAAAATTAATCGGTTAATGAAAATATGAAAACATCAAAAATTCCCAAGGACTCAGAGACGATAATGACTGAAATTGTTTTTCCCAATGATACCAATCCTATGGGAATATTACAGGGAGGAAGATTGATACATTGGATGGATACTGCTTCAGCTGTGTGTGCTCAGATCCATGCTGAAAGTATTGCAGTGACTGTTTCGATCGATAAAGTATATTTTAAGAGTCCGGTACATTTGGGTGATATATTAACGATAAAGGCAAAACTTACCCGTGTTTTTAAAACATCCATGGAGATCTATGTAGAAGTTTGGGCCAGGTCTGTTAAAATTCCTGAGCAATTTCTTACAAACCAGGCGTATTTTACATTTGTAGCGCTTGATTCGGATGCAAAACCATTGATTGTTCCGGCTATCAAACCCGTTACAAGCGAAGAAAAAAAACAATATTCAGCAGCACTTAAAAGAAAAAAGGAGAGAAAACATTAGGTAGGACTTTTCGCTATTATAAATTCTTCCTGTTCAGGATCTCCAAATTATTCGCTTAGTTAGTATTGCTCTACAACTTTTGCGCTTGATCCCGTTTTATTGAAATAGTGCCAAACCATTCCCCAAACCATTCCCCGGAGAAATCAAAAACCCCGCTATCTTAATGATAGCGGGGCTTTTTCTTCTTTTTCAGCGGACACCGGACGGGTCCTTTCAACACCTCTGAATTTCAAGCGGTTGCACCTTAACATTGTGCATTAGCCCCCGAATAAACCCCCGATAAAAAATAATAAGGGATTTCCGCTACATCGGAAGCTTTAAGAAAATTTGGATTACCTGTTTTCTGAGTAAGGTTGTTGATCAAACCTTGAAGCCACTCAGTTTGTTTTTTTAAAAAATCGTTTTCTCGCTTCACTGTTTCGTAAGCCTCATCTTTCCAAGGGTTACCTATTGCGTCTAATTTCTGCTCCAATAAGCCACCTTCTAAAAATTTATCGCCTTTCCCTAATTTGAACCATTCCGGATTCCCATTGAAAGTTTTACATATTGCCATTATAGTCCTTTCACTAACAATTGTGTTGTTATTTGACTCTATGCCAGAAATAGTTGGCAATGATAAGCCTGCTTTGACGGCAAATTGTGTTTGATTTAAGCTAATTTCTGATCGAAACTCCTTAATTCTTTGATTTACAGATGTCTTCATGTTCATAATTTTGTTAATAATTTGTAATGTTACATTATAAATTCATTAATGATTTGTAATAATATTGCATCGTACTAATACAAATGTATTAATAATTAATTACAAAGCAAAAATAAACAGTATGAAAACAGAACTAAGTGATTCACCGGGCAAAAAGTGCAAAGCGGATGTTTTGAAAATCAAAAAAGATTTGCCTAAAAATGTCCGGGATTTGATTTATGGAAGTTTTCCGGAATATAATACCGCCAAAGGTTACAATTTAATAAGCAATGTACTTGCTGGCCGTACTGCACATACCAAGCTAACTGAAATTTTAAAACAGTTGGCTCTTGCCAATAAACAAAATACACAAATCGAAATTCCAAGCTAATGAAAGTAATAAGACTAAATACTTCGCAATTAATGAATGTAGAACATGGCTTAACAATATTCCATTCTCATTTAATGGATAAGTTAAAAGAAGTTAGTTCCTCTGACCCAATGCGTGAAACATTAACCAAGGCTTTCAAAGAAAAAATTCATGAAGTACGTGAGCAAATAGCTGAATGTAAAAAAGCAATAAACGAATAGGCCATGACAGCGGATGAACTTTTGATAATTAAGAAGTTGAGCGAATGCAGATACGCTCCCGGGACATGGTCAAAACGTTTTATTACTGATCTGTTTCACATAGCAAAAGCAAACAATGAGTATTTGCTTACAGAACCGCAAAAGGAATGGATTTACAGGGTTCTATATCAAAAAAGAAAACAACTGCCATTCACTTATGAAAAGTTCAAATCACATCCACATTGTAAAAAAATAAAACAAGTAGCATAATATGACAAAGCAAGAAGCAATAGAAGCAATGAAACAAGGAGAGAAAGTAACTCACCGTTTTTTCACTCCTGACGAATGGATTGCAATTAGCGAAAACATTTACTGCCTTACAGACGAAAGCGGTTGTATTATAAATACACGAGAGTTTTGGAGTTACAGGACTGACGAATCTTGGAATACAGATTGGAGCATTTATAAAAAATAATGATTTTGCCCTGAGTGGCTGGCGATTGAAAACCACAGCGAACAATCAGGGATTTACAGAGGGGAACGGGAGATAACCGGGGGTAAGTGCCCCGGCTCCCTTTTCTAAGCCTTAAACGGCACACAAACAAGTCCCCCTCGAAAATAAAACAAAGAGTTTTCTCGCTCGCAGAGCGAAACCTTCAAACACAGTTTTTATATGGCATGGCGAAACACTTACGATGATTTAAGTACTAAGGAAAAAAGACAAGTAAGGCAACAAATTTTAATTGATTGCCAAATAAAAAAAAGTTGTTTTTATACCTATTTAGACGGTAAAGAAGGTAGAGCCATAATAATGAACCGTATTTCTGTAATCATTCAGGAATTCAAACAAAAAGCACCTGTTTCACATCACATTAATGCTTTTCATTGCGTTTGAGTTCATTTCACTTCATTTCACGTCAACCATTTTTAACATAAACTGTTAATTCGCAAAAATATGAAAGAGGACAAAGTAATAGACTGGATTATTCACATGGCGAAAAATGTAGCCAAATCAAGAAAATTGAATTCACACCAGCTATTAATATTCAATGCAAGGCTTAAAACATTAACTGAGGTGAAAGCAAAATTAAAAAGAATAGATTCTTTCGGTGGGGTTGAATCGCTTATCTCTAAAGCCTCAATAACAGGGCAAAAAGAAAGCCTGTTTCCAATAGATTAATTTAAAATTTCGGGATTTATTTCCTTTAGCGGTCGGAGAGTTATACCGACCGCACAATTTCACACTAAGAATAAATAAATGAAAGTAGAATCCGATTTTTCAGAAGTTGAGGACTTGTTAAACGAACAGGAACAAGGAAAGTACTGTATTACGTTGGATTGGCTTTCTATGTATTTTAAAAACCTTGGTTTGTTTGAAGATAGCTATACAGAGGGTGACGAAATTATACTAAATGAAGATATTGTTTTAACTGAGATCAACAGACCAACTTTACATTTTAACACTCACTTTGTTTTATTCTACAAAAAAGAAGAGTGTGCCCATGTTTTAATGCACAGCAAAAACGAAGTTTTCTTTGCTAAGGATATAGTAAAAGTAGAATTTACAAATCACACTCTTTATAGTGGTGTATGGCAAACAATTTACGATTGTTTGGCATCAAAAGGCTTAAGATATAGCGGTTGCAGCCGTATTGATATTGCTATTGATGGTGTAGGTTATTTGCAAAAATTGATGAACGTATATGCAAAACAGAACCTTGGTAGAGAAACTATACTACTAAAAAACAACAGCGAAAAGCGGTCCATTTTTTCGGCAAAGGTCCTTAATCCAAAAACAAGGCTCTTTGAAAATTTCAACATCGGTTCAAGTGGAGGCAACAAAATGATAACCATATACAATAAAAGCCTTGAAATCGTAAAAAGCGGAAAGGATTATATACAGGAATTTTGGTTAAAGAATGGCGTTATCAATAAGTTGAACGATCTTAAATTGCAGGGTATAGAACTAAACAGGGAAGAAAGAAAAGGAGACCAACAGTACTACATAAAAGGACAGGAAAATATTTACAGGTTTGAGATTCGTTTGAAATCGGAAAGTATAAAAGAGATCAAAAAATTTTCAATTGAATTATTAAAAAGCCCGGAGGGATTAATAAGCATTGTTCGCACACATTGTAAAAAATACTTTGAAGCTTGTTTTAATGACAATGAAAATATAACAAGGTGTACTAATATTGATTTACTGCCTTATAACAAGTTTGGGGGCAAATTGATAGATAAGATTCAACGTGTAGAAAAAGATGGCTTATATAAAGCAAAACTGCTTATACATGGATTAATTCAAGATATGCACAAAGAATATTTAGAAGAAAACAAAACCAATGAAGCTATTGAAATAATCCGGGATAGGGTTGCCAAATATAAATTGGAATCTTATTTAGAAAAAAAGTTGCCTGAGTGGGAAAAGAAGTACAAAAAATTTGTTGACCCCAAACGATCTGACACGCTCAATTTCATAATGAATGAAATTGGCTTAAGAAATGAAGTAAATGAATTAGCAGAACGAAATGGAAATAGTTATGCGACCGCTGCTTTTGGAGATTAGAATTAAATCAATAATTTAAAATAACATGACAAAAACATTAATACTCCCATTGAGTAAAAAGGCATTTGAAATAACAGGTACTAATGAAAAAATGTTCGAGTTAAGAAATTACTCAAAATGGATTGAAAGTAGGCTATTCGATAAAGATGGAATCCCAAAGCATTACAATAAAATCCAATTCCCTCTCGGATATAGTAAAGATAGAAAGATTAAAACATTTGCTTTTCGTGGTGTGTACATTTTTAAATACGACAAAAAATACACTTTTTCAAATGGCCTTAGCTTTGAAGTAAAGGCCGGTGATTACATCATTTCGTTTTCCTAAAATTCACAAATAATAATAATAATAACTAAAAACAAAAAAACATCATGCAAAAACTACAAGTAATCGGAAACATCGTAAGAGATGCGCAAGTAAGAGAATCAAACGGGCGCAAAGCAATCAATTTTGTTATTGCTCACAATGAAAGTTACAAAAACAAAGAAGGTGTAAAAGTTGACAAAGCAACTTATTACAGTTGTACCATTTGGCGCGAATCTTCACAACCAACAGAGGTAACGAAGTATTTGACAAAAGGCATAAAAGTATTTGTAGAGGGTTCGCCATCCGCTGAAATTTATCAAACAAAAGACAAGCAAAACGCTATTGATAATCGCATCAATGTGAAGCAAATTGAACTATTGACCTTCGCAGATAAAAAAGACGACACAGGCGAAAAAACAGACACTAAAACGGAATCTTTTACCACAGCTTCGGAAGGTGACGACCTTCCATTTTAAATCATTACCGCTGAATTCCTTGCGTTCAAAAGGATTAATAATAAATAACAAATAAATACAATGGCTAAGAAAAAAGAAGTGACTGCAAAGAATTCAGAGAATAGATTCAGCAAAAGAAAAGAAAGTGTTTTAATGAAGTGTAAGAAAGGCGGGGTAATTCAGCCTTATTTAACTGAAATTGAAAACACTAAAAACGATGTCGAATTAGACAAAGTAATGAGTAACAATGTTGAATTAAGACCTTTTGTAGGGGAATAACTTCCATATACAAAAAAAAATAAAGCGAATTGAAATAGTACGATAATAGTACTATTTCGATTCGCTTTATTTTTTTGAATTCTTTTGTATTCATAAAATCAAAAGATGAATACAATGAAATCAAAAAAGAATACATCGAATAAAAAAAATGTAAACATTGCGAATACAGACGGAACTGATGTAAACAAAAATGTAAACATTGCGAATGCGGACGGAACTGATGTAAACAATAATGTAAACATTGCGAATACTGATGTAAGCAATGAGAAAAAAAGTGTAATCATTACGAATACAGACCCAAATAGCACGAATACATATACGGTATCCGATGAATTCAACCAAGGTTTACAAGGGAATACAGCGAATACAGCTATAACACACATTGAATTCCGCGAAGGCTTACAAGATGCAATCTCCAAAACTCAACCCCTTTCCTTAAGAGTTTCGCAAAATGATTTTGATTTTTGGATGGAATTCAAAACGAACTACGAAACGGTTTCCGAATCATTTTCCGCTTTAGTGAAATTGGCTAAAAAGCAACCCGAAAAAATAGAGGTTGAAAAACCTATCGAAGCAATAAAAGAAACTCCTATTAAACTTTCCCCTGAGCAAGTGATCGTAACATTCGGCAAAGAAACCGCTGATAAAATACGTTTATGCCGGCCTTTCATTGCCCAGGGGAATGTTCTTGCTTATGAGAAAGGAAATGATTCCAGTTTTATCTCAGCGCTGGTCAATCTATCCGTAAACAAAACGCTGGAGAGAAATTTCCCCGCCATCATTCGCAGGATGAACTTAAAAGCCAATTCATAAAAATGGAATCTACATTAATTGTAATAGGAATATTGGCTCTATGTATGTTCGTTTACATGGCATTTGATAAGGGTTGGACTGAACTCAATAGTACTCAAATACCATACAACGCCCCTGAAACAACTCCTATGTATTTTCCTAAATGGAGAAAATTAAAATACTGGCAACCAACCAAGAAAAACCCAAACCGTAGATAATGGCAGTAAAAAAGGTGTTTAAGCCGAAAGGCTGTGTAAAATGTGGCTCAACAAAGGAGGATTTAAGAATGGGATGGTGTTTCCCATGTTTTTCGAAAGCGCAAAGCAAAACTAAAAAAAGAAAAAAGAAATAATGGAACAAACAGTCAAACAGTTAGAGGCTAAAATAGCAGAGTTGCAAAAGCACAACGGTGAATTGCAAACAGAAATCAATGAAGTAATAAAATTAGTTCGTCAAATAATTGGCGTTTTGGGCTTACTGGACGCAAGCGGCAAAACAATAAAAGCCGAACTGATCTCAGGTGAGGAGAGTGTTTTTTCTTTGCTTCTTACTTCACTTTCTGACATCATAGGATTAATTACCAAATCAAAAATGCCAGTGATCGGACATCGCTACGAAAAGCGATTAGAAGAAAAATTCTCTTTTGTAAAGGATATAGTTCCAATTGTACAGAAGTACGCCACAAATCAATAAAACAGCCTAAAATGGAAGATAAAGACCAAAGCGAAATAAACGATTTTTTCAGTTCGGAAACCGAACATAAAACGGCAGTAACGGAAAGCACAACTGAAAAGGCAATTTCAGATTGGGGCAGCGACTTTGATACAACCAAAGCAAGTGCATTGGAGCCAAAGCCAGCCACCCAAGCGAATACAGAAAAAACGCCTGAATCAATTGTAAAATTAATTACAACCAAAGAGGCGGAGGCGTCCGCAACGGTTACCATCGGTATTGTTGATTTAATGCAGCGTACCGTTTTAAATATTGTCCTCAATAAAAAATTTGAAAAGAAATTTACTGAGGAACAAATGGAAATTGTTGATCGTGTGGAGGATTTACCGGAGGATAAATTAAGCCCGGAGGAAAGCAATCTAAAACGCAGGTTTAACAAGTCTTTTGCTAAGTACGAAAAGACAGGCGACAGCATTCCATTTACCGCTGATGAAAAGGACGAAATGAGGGAGATTCTTTCTGAATATTACAAAGTAACAGGCAAAAGCGTTTCTCCTAATTTGTTACTGGCAGGTGCTTTTATTGATAAAATAGGCAAGCGCGTTGCTACTATAATGTTTGACTAATGGCATTTAACAAGGTGACTACATTTGTTGGGGGCGCTGGGACAGGCAAAACAACAGAACTACAAAGGCTTATTCATTTGTACACTCAGAAAGGCATGAAAGTGCTTATCTATGACGATTTTAACCACCCATCTTATCGTCATATACCTCAGATCACTATTAAGCAATTACCTTACTGGGAAAGTGGCGTATATCGCTTAATACACCCCGATTCAAAAGAAGCATTCACAGCAATAAGTTTGCATTGTTGGAATACATTGGTAGTGTTGGAAGATTGCTTCAAATACGTTGGTCAAAAATTCACAAAGCCAATGATAAAATTTATCATTGATGCAAAGCAGCATAATTGTGATTTCGTGTTTATGTACCATTGTTGGGCGTGGGTTGCCTTGGATATGGCAAGGCGTTGTGATGCGTATGTAATATTCAAAACGAATGATACCCCGGCAAGCCGTTTCAATAAAAAAGATGCACCTTATTTGGATGAACTAATGGTTGAATACCTCGCAGTTATGGCAGATAAGAACGATTTTAAAAAGAAACTTTTCAAAACAAAGTTAAATGGATAATACCGAAACGCCTGTTAAGCCTTACACTCAGTTTCAGTTAATTGAATTGTATGGCGTGTCTCGCAGTACGTTTGTCGCTTGGATAGAGCCATATATTAAGGAGATTGGAGAGTTAAGAGGCAAGTGCTACACTCGAAAACAAGTAAGATATATCTTTTCAAAAATTGACCCGCCATCATAAAATTGGCGGGTTTTTCATTGCCTTTCATTGCATTTCACTTCTTTTCATTGCTTTTCATTGCACTTCATTTCATTTAGCGTCAAGTGTTATTTGACGGTAGCTAATCTTTGTGCCTGAAAATAAATCAATTAATTATTAACCAAAAAAAACAAAGAAAAAATGAAACCATCATTAACTTTTATGGATTTCGCTATTGTGTTTGTGATGATTATCGCGGTTGCGACAATTGCTCATTTTACACTTTCGCACAATCTTGAGAACGCTGACGGCAGCGCAGTAACCGGAAAACTAAAGCCAACACTTTTTGGCGGAAAAAAAGCAAAATAAAAAAAACAATTTAAAAAAATCGGACGCGAAACGTGAAAAACAATGACAACTCAAGAAATTGAAAAATTAGCAAATGAATTAAATTATGTAGGTTCTGAAGAAAGTTCTTATGTAGGAGACAATGACGATAACCTTTCCTTCTCAGGGGGTGCTAGATCGTTTTTAACTGAGAAACATTCTGATTTACGTTACGGCTTTAAAGTGACAAACGTTATGGCTGCTAAACAAGTGGTTGCCGTTTGTTTTGGTGATTTCCCTACCGCTGCCGCAATAACTACATATACAGGTGAAACTGTGGATGCGTTATTAACTGATGGAACATTAGCCGGAGCTGCCGCTGCAATTTTAAGTGCTGAGGCTGCTAATCCAAAGTTGACAATTGCACACTTGTCACGCTTCACAAAAAAGAATCCGACTGCATTGATCGAGATCGTTTTGCAAGCAAACTCTGACGAGGCTTGGAAAGAAAAAGTAACCATTATCAAAGCAAATCCTTTCTTCCCAGCGGAAACAAAGTATTTGGATTTGAATGATTATTTAGATCAGTACCAACAACAATCAAAGAAAATCACTATCCCGGTACAAGAAGTTTTCCCTGACTTCCAGATGGACGACCAAGCAATTATTTTATTGCCTGTTGGTGGTACTGATGTGGTTGCCGTTACTGGTGTATCTATTCAGGTAACTCTGAAAGTTGGTGCAATCAATAACCAAGCTGGAGCGCTTCCTAAAAAACGTAAGAAAGCATTTGCAAATGCTACACGTTTAGTGAATGCACGTAGAAAAATGATATAGTACAATGAGAGCAAACATTCAGAAAATAATTGGGCAACATCGTGAGAACGTAGCCCAATTATTTCAAATGTATGGTATTGATCTACCGATCACCATACAAAACGTTTGGGACGCTCTGTATTTGAAAGGTGATGAGTTTGCAACATTATTTTGGAGCCTTGAAAATGTAAATTTTACAGGAGACAAAACAAAAACAAAGCATTCGTTTTTCTCATCAACTCCCGAAGTAAAAGACAATACACACTTGGTGGTTATAGGCGTTGCCATAATTATCGTTTTGGTGGTTATTGCTTTTATTACAAGAAAAAAAGATGCAAAATAAATTAACCATACCAATACCGAAAGGAATTGCGGACGTTGTTTTTTCTGATGAGATCGGAGAAACACCTGCAAATTGTAATCTGAAAACCCGGATTATAAAACTAAACCCTGAGTACTGGAAAAAGTTAAATGACGACCAGCGTTTTTATGTGATAGCTCACGAAGCAGGTCACATAAATCTGCAAACACGCAGCGAATTTGAAGCCGACCAATATGCGTCTAAATTGTATTTAGAAAGCGGTAGAAGCCCAAAGGAAAGCGTTTTTTCAATAAGCAAGGTTTTGCCTCTCAATAATTACGAGCAACGCAAAAGGCTGGAATATCAATTGGAAAGAGCATCTGAATACGATTACCAAATAAATAAAAATAATAACGCTTTAAAAATTTTAAAAATTATGAATGAGAATACTGAAAATGAATTAGACGAATTTGAGAGTTCGTACTATGGCGATGATGATGATTACGAAGAGGGCTTTGGTGGTCGTTTCGCTAAAAATCGCGCTCAGAGACATGATCGCAAAGAGTTGAAAAAAACAAGTAAGATCGAACGCAAAAATACAAAGGTTGCTTCTAAGGCTGCCGCTCGCGAACAAAAAGCAGAGGCAAAAGTTTTAAAGGCTCAAAGCGGTGAGCCGGGAGCGGGCGCGAATGTTTTCGCAAAAGCGATGGAAGGATTAAAACAGGTCGGAGAGACTGTGGGACAGATCAGAGGGGGGCAAGCGTCACCTGAGGGAATGCCGGGAGGAGACGGAGGTCAAGAGGATAAAAAAATACTTGGTTTAAAAGCCACTACTTTTTATATCGTTGCAGGCGTTACCGCTGCCGTTGTTATTGTTGGTTTATGGCTTGCCTTCAAACCTAAGAAGAAACAAGCTGCATAATGGCAAAGAAAAAAAAGCCTACCCGGAAAAGTTCAACCGCTGTATTGAAAGCACAAATAATTATCCTGAAAAGAGATACTAAGGCGTTGCATCAATCGGCTGTTAAACTGGGAAGGATTGGAGGCTTAACAACAGCCGTTAAAAAAAGAACCGCGAAAAAATCGCCAAAGAAAACAGTAAAAAAACGTAAATAACAATGTTCGATATTTTCGGAAAATATAAAAATATAGTTATCGGGATAATCATCATTTTGGTGGTTCTCCTGGTAATTTATTTTTTAGGGAAACGTAGCGGTAAAATAAAAGCCGAAGGACCACAAGCGAAGTACCCAAATAATGGCGGTGCTATCCCTAATGGATGGAAAGCCGAACCGCTTCGCGAAGAGTTGTTTAATGTGATGGATGGCGTTTTTACGCTGGCATCTACAAAAGACGAAACTTTTCAAAAGTATTTGTCGCTTCCTACCGATGATATGTTTGTGGCTGTTTACAATGTTTTCAATCAAAAGTTTTTCAATAAAGGGAAAGGCACTTTAAGGACTTGGATTAATGACGAAAGTAATACGGTTGTTTTTGATAGCACTATTGATGATCTGAATGTACGTTTTGATCGATTAAACTTAGAATAAAAATGAAAGAATTTTTCAGTAAAAACAAAACAATTATTATCGCTGTTATTATAATTTTAATAATGGTTTTGCTATTCTTTTTATTTAAAGATGACATCAAATCTTTATTCGCAAAAAAAGAAGACCCAAGCGCAAAAGAGGATTTAACCACAACCGATTCAACGCCCGTAAATACTAACACAAATACCAATACACCCGTTTACGGAAATACCGAAATAGGTAAAAAAGTATATGCAAATACTGATGGCGTTCAAATATTGTACAAATCAAATGCAAGCCTTTTCAGAATAAAAAACAAACATGATTTTGTTGGAGTAATTCAAGGCGTTACAACATTAGCGGGTAATCCATTCTACTCATTGGGTACAGGCTTAGTGGTTGCAAAAAATAAAGTAGTTATAAAATAATATTATGAATTTACTCAATAGCCAACTTGTTAAAAATCTTGCCGATGGTGAACTGCCGGAGGTAAAAGTTAATATCGAAAATAAATCAATAATTAATATGTGCGTTGGTGTTTCTATCGTGGGCGTGATCTTAATTCTTGTTTATAAAATCGTTAAAAATATTTAAAGAAATGGCACTCAGTCAAGCAAGAAAAAATTTTATAGCATTACATAAAGCCGATGTAATTAGCGCTACCGATGGAACAGGAATTTTCCCAAGCGTGAAAATGGCTCAAATGATAATTGAGAGTTCTGACAATACAGGGCAACCGGGTAATGGAATTACAGCAAGGAAAGCCAAAAATTATTTCGGAATAAAAGCAAATAGCAGTTGGAAAGGTGAAAAGATGGCTTTTAATACACCTAAAGACGGGCAACCCGTTAATTATTTCAGAGTTTATCCGACTGCAAAAGATTCCGTTATAGATCACACACGATTCTTACAATCAAATCCACGATATACAAAAGGCGGGGTTTTTGAAGCCAAAAGCCCGGCAGGTCAAGCGCTGGCAATTCAGAATTCAGGATATGCTGAGGGCGCTGGATATGCTGCAATGCTTGTTAAAATCATTGTTGATTATAATTTGGAGGAGTTGGACAAAGAACAGATTAAAAAAAAAAGCTGAATAAGTTAATATTGATTTTATCGGTGGGGCTTATCCTTACCGCTTTATTAATTTATTACATGGATAATACTAAACCAAACGCATAATGAATTTATACGATCAACTTTCTCAAGAACTTCCCGCTCCAAATGACACTTGGACAAAACATGATATTTTACTATACAAATTAATTTTAACGGTTGCCGCTTCGGTTACTGATCTGAACAAAGAAGCCACACAGCTACTTGTAAAAACGGCAGTTGATAATGTTACAGCTAAATTGATTGTTGCCCCGGCAACGGAAGGCAAACAAGATACTGGCAATACTTCGCTTGCATCTATACTGGCTAAAATAATTGCAGCCCCGGCAACGGAAGCAAAGCAGGACGTGTTAAACGCAAAAGACTTCGCCACAGGTGGAAAACAAGATATTGGGAATGTTCAATTAGGCTTGATAAGTGCGCGAATGTACCAACAAGTCGGTATGGAGGTAGTAGGGTTTGCAGAAGGAGTTAATACAGACGTTGCAGCCGATGTTATAGCGGCACAGGGCGCGGGTTATTATACTTATATAACTTCCGTATTAGTTATCAATTCCCACGCTACTGTTGGAACTCAAATAAGAATAATTGATGGTACAACGGCAATACTTTACAAAGGTTATGCCGCGCCCGTTGGTGGTGGTTTTACTATATCATTCCCTACACCAATAAGAACAAGCGTAGCAAATACAAAAGTTCAAATATTTTGTGGCACAACCGGAGCCAATATAGTTTGTTCATTCGCAGGATTTAAAGCGCCATAAATATGGGTAAAATGACATTACTTGGGGCAGGGGGCGCTGGTGTGGCTCCAGTTTTTACCCCTTTAGATATCTCAAACCTTCAGGCATGGTATAAAGCCGATGCTGGTATTACTTTGAATGGCTCAAATGTTTCTCAGTGGGACGATCAAAGCGGTAACGCTCGACACATGATTCAGGCAACGGCATCCAATCAACCAACATTCACAGCGTTAGCAAAAAACGGACTTCCGGGATTAACTTTTGATGGAACAAACGATTTTTTAGCATTGGCTGCGGACTATGATATGTTAGGAGCATCAACTTATTTTGTTGTTTGGAAAGCAACAGACGAAGGTGAAAATTCCGTTTTAAGCGGGGTCAGTGGAAATTACACATACTTACAGTATGGGGCAACTTGGTATATAGGCAGTATTTCTGCGAATATAGCAATGACATCGGGGTTATGGTATTTGAGAGCAGCTACGGCAGATGCAACTAATAATTTATCCGAACGGTTCTCTAATTCCGTTTCACAAGGTACAACAGGGGCTAACGTAAGTTATAGAAAAATTAGGTATATAGGACAGTATAATTCAGAAGCAAACAGATATCTGTATGGGGTAGTTTCAGAAATTTTAATTTATAATAAGAAACTAACCAGCCCTGAAATAACGGATGTAAACAACTACTTAAACAGCAAATACGCAATATATTAGACCATGTACATAATACTAAACAGTGAAGCCGAAGCCAATGCTATCAACAGTAGAATAAACTTTGATATTTCACCAACATGGATAGACGGTGTAACAAATAATTATTGCACCCCAATAAAGCACCCTGAATTAAATAAGTGGGCTGTAATTATTGACCCTGCATACATTGAATATTTTACCGCTAATGAAATAACTCAATCTGTTGAATTAACAGCAGATTGGAGCCCAATATCTACATTATGAAATTAGTTCATCTACTATCCAAAGAACCTTTGATAGGTTATGTTTCAAGCCTTGGTACTTCCTTTATATTATTCATTCAGGGTGTTTTTCCCGTATTGCAATTGATTGGAGTTATTGTCGGTATTGGGGTTGGTGTAATTACGTTCTATGGAAAATATTTAGAAATCAAAAATAAAAAAAAATGATCCCGGTACTTAAAAATTTAATAGGCAAAGCAATTGGAGATATTACTGGCGCTGTTGGTAATGCTTTGGACGCGAACCTTACCAATGAAGAGGAGAAGCTGGCTAAGAAAAACGAACTTACCGAAATTCTTACCACCAAAATAAGTGAGGTGATAAGCTTTCAACGTGACATTTTAGTTACTGAATTGAACGGTAACGGCCTGCAAAGGAACTGGCGACCTATAGTTATGCTGGCATTCGCTTTTATTGTTGTGTACCGTTATTTTATTGCTCCGGTATTTCATTTGGAATTAATTGATATGCCTGAAAAGTTTTGGGATTTATTGGAATTGGGTTTGGGTGGATATGTGATCGGTCGTAGTGTTGAAAAAGTTGCGGACACCGTTACAAAAAATATTGATTTATCGTTAATCAGAAAAAAAGATCGTAAAGCATGAAAACAAAAAAACTTATAATTGCAATGGTTATTCTTGTCGCAGCTTTACTGGTGCTATATTTTACAACAAGACCACAAATTTCCGTTGAAAATATTGATTACATCAATAAAACCATTACTTATAAAATGAGTTACGGGTTTGAGAAAATGTCCGGGAGACAAAAATTTTCCGAAATAGGCACAGCATCACCTGGAGAAACTTTTGTTATTTATTCAAAAGGCAAAAATTTTGTTTTGGAAATAAAAAACAAGGGTAAAGTTATTAAGCAAGTGGAAGTTTCAGCTGAGTAGATTCTATTTCCTTTTTGATCTCAATATTCACAACGCCCATCTCTCTCGTAATTCTTAACTCATTAACACGCGCATAAATGTGCTGAGTTATTTTTGTATCTCTGTGACCTAAAATACGGCTCACAACCTCAATACTTACACCTTCATTCAATAATATAGAGCCACACGTTTTGCGACCAATATGCGTTGTTAATGGCTTTTCGATTCCGACTATTTCGGCAACCTCTTTTATATAGCTGTTATATTTTTGATTGCTTATTTTCGGGATTTGATAACCGTACTTTTCCAATAAAGATCTTGTTTGTGGAAGTACTGGAATAAGGCTTTCCGTTTCTGACTTTTGCCTATTGATGCAAATAAAATCATTTTGCAAATGTGTCTTTTTATCAAAGTTCATTATATCCACATAAGCCATTCCGGTAAAGCATTGCAACAAAAACAAATCCGCTACCTGTTGGAGCCTGACAATGGCAAATTTATGATTCATAATGCTGTTTAATTCTTCTTTACTTAGCACTATCAAAGGTTTTTGTTTACCTTTTATTTTCACGAAGGCAAAAGGATTCATTGTAACGTATTGCTTTTTTAGAGCAAAGTTGAACATCATTTTAGATATTTGAATGATCTTGAGCGCGTAGTTTGGATTGTAGTTTTTAGTAATTAAAAGCCAATCGGTCAACTCATCTGCTAACCTGGGCTTTATTTCTGTTATCGCTATTCCTTTACTTTTTTTCTCAGCTAAAAAAGCCAAAAAAGGTTTTATCCTTCTTTTGTAGTAAGTGAGTGTTTCAGATTGTTTATTGATTCGTTTTTTTTCAGATTCAAAGAATTCATCAAATAACTGTTGAACCGTTATACATGGCAGTATTGGCGATTTGTATAAATAGGCTTGTTTTATGCTTTCCGCTGTGAATTCTAAATTATTGAATACGAATTTATTTTTTATCTCATTTATCCCGGATAGTATTTTTTCGAGTAAAGAGTTTTGAGTTTCAGAGCCTTTTATTTTTCCATTGTCCCACTTATTCAATGAAGTGAAAACGCCTGTGCTTATCTCTGATCGTTTCCCTTTTACAGTGATTCGACAATAAATAGGGGATTCCCCTTTTTTATTGATCTTCTTTTTTGAAAGGTAAAGCAATATTTTTGTGTTTGTCTTCATAGCCCCCTAATGTATTTAGAAACGCCCCCTATTCAGCCCCCGTTTAGCAAGGTACTGTAAATAAGGACTATTAAGGTAAAAAAAAAGCCCCCGATTTTCGGGGGCTTTGATTCAATCGCTTGACCTTCAAACGTGTTGTACTTTACTTTCAGCGGACCGGACGGGACTCGAACCCGCGACCTCTGCCGTGACAGGGCAGCATTCTAACCAGCTGAACTACCGATCCTCAATAGTCTTTGTTAGAATTGGATTGCAAAAGTAGGTTAATTTTCCATATCAGCAAACATTATTCGAAAAAAATAACTCTTTTATTGAAATTTGATTAGAAATCAATTGTTTAGACGCGTGCTAGCAATCCTACATTTGTGTATTTTTGCCAAATAAAGGCCTTTAGCTAATTGAAAACAGTAATTTTAGCCTTGTTGTAATGTTTTTTATGTCATAAACACACGTTTTTGATCTTTTATATGAAAACCTATTCACCCAGAATTTTATTAATGATGGTGGCCCTGATTTTTGCCATACTCGTTTCAGTGCTGATTTTTATTTATACGCCTTCTGAAATAAATCAGTTAACATCGATCATCGTAGGTTTTGTTATTTCTTTTGTCACTTCATTGTTGATGCTGTTTTTTGTTAATATTTTTTTTATCCGAAAGATAAATGACTTGTTGGTCACCGTAAAACAATACCGTGAACAAAGTGATAAACCATCCACTACTCTTCAATACAACGGTAACGAGATGGACAATCTTAATCTTGAAATAGTAGCTTGGGCAGAAGATAGAAAGGAAGAAATTGAACGCCTTAAAAAATTAGAGGTGTACCGGAAAGAATTTTTGGGGAATGTTTCTCATGAATTAAAAACACCGATATTTAATATACAGGGATATGTGCTGACTTTGTTGGATGGGGGCCTGGAAGATCCTTCAATTAACAGGAATTATTTAATTCGTGCCGAAAAAAGTGTTGACCGTATGATCACTATTATTGAGGATCTGGAAGCTATTTCACAACTTGAAACCGGTGAATTGCAATTAGAAATTGAGCGGTTCGATCTGGCTGCATTAATGAAAGATGTGATAGATGCCCAGGAGATGAAAGCCACAGAAAAAGGAATTATGCTTACCATGCCTGAAGAAATCAAACCTCTTTATGTGGTAGGCGACAGATTTCGTATCCGCCAGGTAATTGTTAATTTAATTGTGAATTCAGTTAAATATGGTAAAGAATATGGCGAAACCAAAATACGTTTTTATGATGCAGGCGAAACGGTTCTGATTGAAATTGCAGATAATGGTATTGGAATTGCAAAAAAGCATTTGCCTCGTTTGTTCGAACGTTTTTATCGTGTAGATAAAGGCCGGTCTAGGGAGCAAGGCGGGACTGGCCTCGGGCTCGCCATTGTTAAACATATTATAGAAGCCCATAATCAAACGATAGAAGTAATGAGTACCGAAGGAGTAGGTACTGTGTTCTCTTTTATGTTAAAGAAAGGCTGATTCAGGTTTCAGCCAGTGTACTAACATGTTTGTGATGAGCCCCGAACTTGAAACTTTTAAACTTGAAACTTTTAAACTAAATAATGGCAAAACGAAAAGCTAAAAAATTTGCAGAAGTAAACTCTTTCAACAATTGTTTTTTCTTATCCTTTGAAGAATCCAGAGCTGAAGGTTTACCCTTAAAAGGAAAATGGAATAAGGATTATTTTAAAAATAATAATCCTATTGTTTTAGAGTTGGGCTGCGGGAAAGGTGAATATACAGTGGGTTTAGCACAACGGTATCCTGATATAAATTTTATTGGCGTTGACATAAAAGGAAATCGTATTTGGACAGGTGCAAGAACCGCTACTGACAATAAAATGAACAATGTGGCTTTTATTCGTACCCGCATTGATTTTATCGATACCTGCTTTTCCAGCAATGAAGTGAATGAAATTTGGATCACTTTCCCTGATCCTCAGCCCCAAAAATCACGTATTCGCAATCGGTTGACCAATATGATATTTATTAACAGGTATAAAAAAATATTGGAAAATAATGGTATTGTAAATCTGAAAACAGATAGTGAGCCTTTTTATGATTTTACAAGAGAAGTGATTGCCGAAAATAAACTGGAAGAATTAGATGCTACAAATGATCTGTATTCAAATAGTACAAAAAGGGATGAATCGCTGACATCCATTAAAACATATTATGAAAAAAAGTTTTCGGACAAAGGTTTTAAGATCTGTTATTTGAAATTTAGAATTTAGATTTAGAAGATGCAAAAACACGAAGATTTTTTTCAGAATGTATTTGAAGTGGTGCGGCTTATTCCCAAAGGACACGTTACAAGCTATGGTGCTATTGCAAAGTATCTTGGTGCAGCTCGTTCGTCACGCATGGTAGGATGGGCAATGAATGCGGCTCATTCTCAAAAAAAATCTGTCCCCGCACATCGTGTTGTAAATCGTAATGGTGAGCTTACCGGTAAACACCATTTCCCAACACCTTTTTTAATGCAGGAATTGTTGGAGAAGGAGGGAATCAAAGTAGTAAAAGATAAAATAAAAAACTTTGATAAAGTGTATTGGGATCCTATGAAAGAATTGGAAATGTAAATTTTGTACTTCTTGGATTTAATTTATTTGGGCGTTTCCCTTTCTGAAAAAGAAAGGGGCGGGCTTTCCGCTTCAATCTTTTCTGAAAAACGAAAAGGATTTCCGCTGCAATCCCTAACGCAGCATTTTCAATCCAAGAGGCAACATTTCAATCACACTTTATTTATTGGTTCCTGCACGTTTTTTAAATTCAACTAACCCTTCATCTAACCAGTTCACATATTTTTTAATATCTGAATCATAACCGGCAGTTTCTTTGGTAAGTTGTTGCTCGTTATTGTCAACTAAAATATATTGAGGTTGTGCATTGGTTTTATATAAGTTTGCTTGCATATAACTCCATTTGTTTCCGATGCTCTTGATCTGAAAATCTCTACTGCCAAGCTTTTTAACAGTTTGTTCATTTGCAGGCAATTCTGTTTTATCATCCACATAAAGCGATACCAAAATTACTTCATTACGGATGCGTTTATCAACTTCAGGATCGGTCCACACCTGCGATTCCATTTTACGGCAGTTTACACAGGCCCATCCTGTAAAGTCTATCAATAAAGGTTTGCCTACTTTTTTTGCGTAGGCCAATGCCTGGTCATAATCGTGGAAACACGGTAAATCATTCGGGCAGTGTTCTTTCGGATGGCCTATTTCATTGGCATTTTGAGAAGAATTTACCACAATTGTGTTCTTTGAATTTCCAAATCCTTGTGGTGATTCACTATAAAAATCAGGAGGAGGAAAACCGCTGATCAGCTTTAATGGTGCGCCCCACAAGCCGGGGATCAAATAGATGGTAAACGAGAAAGTAAGTATAGCTAAGAATAAGCGTGAAACAGATAAATGGTGTATGGCACTGTCATGTGCTAATTTCAACCACCCCATTAAATAGATGCCCATTAAACCAAAGATAGCGATCCATATTGCTATAAATATTTCACGGGTAATAATGCCTGCCTGAACCACTAAATCAGCGTTAGAAGCAAATTTAAACGCTAAAGCTAATTCTAAAAAACCCAATACTACTTTAACAGAATTTAACCAGCCACCTGATTTCGGCAAGGTATTTAACCAGCCCGGAAACGCAGCAAATAAACCAAATGGCAAGGCTAGAGCTGCGGAAAAGCCGAACATTCCCCAAAAAGGACCTGCAAGTCCACCATTTACAGCGGCATCTACTAATAATGTTCCAATGATAGGCCCTGTGCAGGAAAAAGAAACCAATGCCAGCGTAAAGGCCATAAAGAAAATGCCTATCAAGCCACCTCTGTCGCTTTGAGAATCCATTTTATTTATAAACCGTGATGGGAGCGTAATTTCAAATGCCCCTAAAAAGGAAATTGCAAAGATCACTAATAAGACAAAAAAGCCAAGATTGAACCATACGTTAGTTGATAGCGCATTTAAAGCAGCCGGACCAAAAGCCATCGTTACTCCTATTCCAAGTAAAATATAGATAACAATTATGGACGAACCATAAATTAATGCATTTGAAATTCCTTTTGCTCTTGTTTTGCTGCTTTTTGTGAAAAAACTCACTGTCATCGGTATCATTGGAAATACGCAAGGAGTGAGCAAAGCGGCTAATCCTCCTAAAAATCCGATCAGGAATATTGACCACCAGCTTCTGCTATGACTTTCTTCTTCACTTATGGGTGTTGTGTCATTTTCTGTTACAACTTTTGCTACCGCAGTATCTGCTGAATTAGCTATTGGGTTTTCTTTATTACTGCGTAAATTTAAAATTTGAAAGATGGCATTTGAATCGCATTCGGATGGTTGCACCTTCGTGACATTATTATTGTCAATACAATTGGCTGAACCATCAACTTTAAAATTAAAATCAATTGTTGTTGGTGGCAAACACTGACTTTCATTACAAACCATGTATTCGAGCTTACCTTTTACATCAAAAGGTTTATCGTGCTTGACCTTTATTTTTTGCGTAAAAACTGCAGTATGTTCAAAAAACTGGAGTTCAAAATTCCAGACGGGTTCAAATTTTTTAATTAATTTACTTTCTTTAGCCTTTCCAACAAGCTCATAATTGGAACTCTTTGTGAAATTAAACGATGTAGGGATCGGGCCTTCATCGCCATAAGATTTTTGGCCGTATAGATGCCAGTTGCCATCAAGCTTGGCGTTGATAATTAATTCATATTCGCAATCACTTATCTTTTTACTGCTGAAATCCCATTTTACGGGATCAAAAATTTGTGCATTTACATCGTTTGAAATAAAGGTACTTAACAGTAGCAGTATGCTTAATCTGAAAATATTTTTCATAAAATTATTTGCTTATGTAAATTTTGACTGAAGCTATTAATGAATATGCGTAAAGGTAAAAAAATAGCCCCGCGATTATAAAGCTATTTTAAAATTATAACAATAATTAACTTTTAGTTGATTTCAAGGCAAAAAAAAAGCTCCCGGATATTTATCCGGGAGCTTTTTTTTAAATATTGGTATTTAATTGAACTTATTTAATTTCATGTATTCGGTGAATTGGAATAAGAACACCTTGTTTTAGTATTACTCTTTTGTCGGTAACTCCCCAAACAGTTGTTTCTACCTGTTTCACACCATCCGCATCTTCAAATACGATTTTTATTTTGTTGTGTTCTAAATTGCCCAATTTTAAAGCTCTTTCAAGGTTGGAATACCTGATCTTAATTTCATCTGTTGATGACAAAACATCATTGTCGGGGAATTTTAAGTCTACGATGCTCTCTTTTTCAACTGAAAGAGGGCTGTTTGTATTTGTAGCGTTTATCATATGGGCAAGTTTAAGTTTTAATCTTAGGCAGAAATAGTGCTTCTTACGAACAAAAATAGGGAAGTGTTACAAATTTAGCGAAAACATTTATACTTTTTTTTCAACAGTCAATTGCTTTAATAAATTGGCCAACACATCTGATTTTTGGCTTCCAATAAGATATTTTAGTCCGTCTTTGTCTGTAAGTTCCACTGCATCATTACCTTTTGTGAAAAAACGGATCACATTTTTAAAGTGTAAATTATAAATAGGAGGGTTTAGCAGGTAAACACTGTATTTTACTTTGTGCACGTCTACAATAGTGCTCAAATCAATTTTCACGTTGCGTGAGGTCCAAAGGCCTTCCAGAATAAGGCTGTTATTAACTACTTTGGTATGTATGTGTAATACAAATATTAATATTAATGAAAGCAGCATAATGATCATTCCCATTAAAAAGAATAATTGGCCGGAGTCGGCATCAACAGGTGAGGATGGAATGTTAATTCCTGAAACCTCCATAGCTTTTGGGTTTTCGCTCCAGTAATAGAGCAAAAAACAGCCCAATGCCAAAACAGTGCGCCAAAGTATCGACCATTTATTATAGCCGATGTATTGTTTTTCTTCAAAAAGAATCTCGTCTTGCATAAGGATTTCAAAGGTAAGCTACCTAGATCAATTTTACAATATAAATTTTTCGGGTTTTTTCGGTTATTTTGAAACGGTTATCAATACGCTGACCAATTACCCATGCTATTTTGCCTTTAGAAGTGAGTAACCAGGCGTTTTCTTTTTGATTAAGCGATAATTTTTTATCAATAAAAAAATCGCTTAGTTTCTTTTTGCCTTTCATGCCAAAAGGGTAAAATACGTCACCTTTTTGCCATTTTCGAATTTCCAAAGGAAATTCAAGTTTTTCAAGATCCAGGTAAGCAATAGAGGCGGATTTTTGAATTTCGGTAGCAAGGTTGTTGACTTCGGATTTGAAACTCAGTTTAAGGTTATCCAGGTCAATTGCTTTTTGATTGATTAAAACTTTGATCTCCGAATCCTTCTTATCAAGTCCCGGATCCGGTTTCTTGTTTCTTAATTCCTGGTTCTTGATTCCGGTTTCTTGGCTCTTGATTCTTAATTCTTGCTTCTTGCTTCTAATTTCTTGATTCTCTTTCCTTTGTTCAATTATCAAAAACTCCCTGTCTTTGATTAAGCGGTAGGTATTTGAAAAAAACTGTTTGCCCGATTCACCATCCAATGCTAATACAATTTCTTCAACGGTACTTTCATTATAATGATAAGGTTTCAAAAATTCATACAAATAAGTAGCAATAGGTTGTAGCTTTTTTAGCTGTTTGATTGAAATGAGAATGTTGTTTTTTTCTTGTTTTACAATTTTTGAACGCTTGGTTTCTATATCGTTTTTGTAAATTAATTCGACTTCACGCAGGTGATTGATCGTTTTATTGAAAGTGTTTTCAAAACCGGGATTTAATTCTTTTAAAACAGGCGTTACATAATGCCTGATTTTATTCCTGACATATTTGTCGGATGCATTGCTACTATCCTCACGGTATTTCAGCTTATGTTTTTTTACATATACTTCAATCTCATTTTTTGTAGTAAACAACATCGGCCGAATTATTCTGCCATGTTTTGGTAAAATGCCGTGTAAGCCTGAAATGCCTGTTCCTCTTATTAGATTAATAAAAAATGTTTCAATGGAATCGTCCTGATGATGTGCGGTTGCTATATAATTATACTTGTATTCCTTTCTTATATCTTCAAACCATTGATAACGCAGGTCTCTTGCTGCTATCTGGATTGACACCTTGTTTTTTTTAGCGTAAAGCGAAGTATTGAATTTGATATAATGAAAAGGGACATTGTATTTTTCTGCAATTGTATTAACAAATGTTTCATCGTCATCACTTTCTTCAGCGCGTAATTGAAAATTACAATGGGCAATTCCAAAATTCAATCCTGCCTTGTGAAATAATTCGCACATCAATACAGAATCAATCCCACCACTGACGGTTAGTAATACTTTTTCAGTGGAACTGAAAAGTTTTTCTTTTTTTATATGATTTAATAAAGCTGAGATCAAGAGTTTTTTTTTAGTTAAATGTAAAGGTCATTGAAAAAAATTACAAAGCAAAAAAAAGCAAAAAAATAGATTAAATATTTATTAAGTATTCTTGTCTCTTTGATGGATAATGTTGCGTTAGCGATTGCAGCGAAAATCCTTTTCTTGTTTAAGAAAAGATTGAAGTGTAAAGCCCGGTCGCTTTCTCTTTTAAGAAAGCGGAACGCCCAAATAAATAATAAATTAATTATTCTCCCGAAACATAATTTTATAATTACCCCAACACCTCAAACATTGCTTTCGCTTTCAATAAACACTCCTCATACTCTTTCTCTGCATCCGATTTATCTGTAATAGCGCTACCGACCATAAAAGATAAATACTTGTTTTCTTCATTGTATAAAATGCTGCGAATAACCACGTTAAAATCAAAATCTCCTTCAGGATCAATGTATCCAAGAGCACCAGAATATAGGCCTCGTTTTGAACTTTCAAATTGTTCGATAAGTTTCATTGCACTAACTTTTGGAGCACCAGTCATGGAACCCATCGGGAATGTGTTTTTAATAATATCGGTAAATGAAACGTTTTCTTTCAATTCACATTTAATTGTGGAGATCATGTGATGCACCTGCTTGAAACTGTATATGCCAAATAGTTCATCTACATGCACAGTTCCGGTCTTTGCGATCCGTGCTAGATCGTTTCGGACCAGATCCACGATCATTACATTTTCACTACGTTCCTTTTCACTGTTTTGTAATTCCATTTTAAGTTTTTCGTCTTCAATTTTAATTGACGAACGTTTTGTAGTTCCTTTTATTGGTTGAGCAATCAGGGTGTTTGAACGTTTTTGTAAAAACCTTTCCGGACTTGCGCATATCAAATAATGTTTTCCGAATTTACAAAATGCAGTAAAAGGTGCATGTGAAATTGCATTTAATTTTTCATACGTATCAACGGTATTGATTGAAGCATTTGTCGCAAAAAATTCCTGGCAGAAATTTACTTCATAAATATCCCCTTTACGGATATGCTGTTTTAATTGGGTTACAGAATCTATATATTCTTGTTTTGTAATTTTTGAATGAATGTTATTCTTTTTTAATTCTTCCCTTAAAAGGGTTTGTCCTAGGCTTGCCAAAGGAGGTATAGAGGGACTAACACTCAAATTGTAAATTTCATCCGCTTCGGCTTCAGAAATAAAATCATTGTCATAAGTGGCAGAAGCAACAGTTTCGTCAAATTGTATAACAACTTTAGGAACAAAAAAATGAAGCAATGGAAATTCCAATTCATCGGTATTTTCAGAGTTTAATTCTTCGATCTCATTTTTTAGATCGTAAGTCAGATATCCGAAGAGCCAGCCTTTTCTTTGATCATAAAACCCTTGTAATTGTTCTAATGTGTTTTCTGCTTTATTGATTATGAGTTCCTGTGTTGAGCCCAGCGCAATGATCTTGGAGGTTTGTAAATAGTTGTTTTTATTCGTTTGAAGATTTGAATTAAAAACACAGACCCGCTCAAAGCGCTCATTTAACGCGTCAATATTGATGGTGAGTTCATCGGGTAAAATACTATATGTTAGTTTTTTTAGCACGCCCAAAGATAGGCTTTCATTTTGTTTTGAAGAAGAATGATCCGGCCTTAGAAATGTTGCAAACGAAAATGTAAAAATTCTACCCTTTAGGACTAATTCAATTTGAAACCGATTTTAGAAAGGTTATTAGCATCGCTCTTTTTTTCTTTTATCCCCGAAAAAAAATCTCTTCCTCTTTTTTGATTTTATACACCCTTTTATTTACAACCATTTTGCCGCGTTTAGGAATTGTTTTGTTCACTTTTTTTAAGTCGATATTTTGTTCCTTTTAATGTCGAAAACTAGAAAGTTTTCAACAAAGTGGTAAATTGTGGTAAAAAGTGGGAAAATTGTTTTTACTTTTACACCTGAAAGGAATAAACCACTATGAATAGCCTATTTGGAGTATATGAATGCAATGCAGATGCAAAAGGGCGCGTAATGCTTCCTGTTGCATTTAAAAAGCAGCTTACAAAAGAGCTTAAAGCTGGTTTTGTGATGAAGCGAAGCATTTTCAGCAAATCGCTTGAGTTATATCCAATGGCTACGTGGAATGAAATGGTGAAGGATGTGAACAAGTTGAACAAGTTTGTAAAAAAGAATGTGGAGTTTATCAGGATGTTCAATTATGGTGTTGTTCCTGTTGAGTTGGATGCTTCCGGAAGATTATTGATTTCAAAAGATATGATGACGTTTGCCGGAATCAGCAAAAATGTGATGATGGCCGCTGCAGGAGATAGAGTTGAGATCTGGGATACAAAATCATACGAGAAATTTATTAATGAGGGTACTGTCAATTTTGAAAAATTGGCTGAAGATGTAATGGGTGGTATTAATTCTACACCAACCGAATAGATGGAATATCACAACCCCGTTCTTTTAAAAGAGTGTATTGATGGTTTAAACATTAATCCTGAGGGGATTTATGTTGATGTAACCTTTGGCGGAGGTGGTCATTCAAGAGAGATATTTAAGCGCCTTACAACAGGTAAGTTGTTTGCTTTCGATCAGGATGAAGATGCTGTGAAAAATAAAATTGATGATGAGAGGTTTGTCCTGATCAAGCAAAATTTCAGATATCTGAAAAATTTTTTGAAAATGTATAACGCTTTGCCAATTGATGGTCTGTTGGCTGATCTGGGCGTTTCGTCTCATCAGTTTGATGAGGCCGACAGAGGTTTTTCTACTCGTTTTGATGCCAAATTGGATATGCGGATGGATCAAAACTCAAAGTTGACAGCTGCAGAAATTTTGAATACATATAGTGAAGAGGATTTAAAACGGATTTTTAAATTGTACGGTGAGGTTGATAATGCAGGGAGATTAGCGTATGTGATCTTTAATTCAAGAAAAGAAAAACAAATTGAAACGGTAAATGATCTGAAAACTGCAATTGATAAATGTGTGAAGCGTGGGCGTGAAAATCAATATTACGCACAAGTATTTCAGGCATTACGAATTGAAGTAAATAAAGAGTTGGATGTCCTTAAAGATTTGTTGATGCAAAGTTTAGAGGTGTTAAAACCCGGAGGGCGATTAGTTGTTATTTCCTACCAATCATTAGAAGACAGATTAGTAAAAAATATTATACGCAGCGGAAAATTTGAAGGTGAAGTGGAGAAAGATTTTTTTGGAAATCAACTTGCGCCTTTTAAAGCAATTACGCGTAAGCCTATAATTTCAAGTGATGCAGAGATCTCCGAGAACAGCCGGGCGCGCAGTGCAAAATTAAGGATAGCGGAAAAAATATAATTTGACAATTCAGCAATAAGCAATTTAGCAATTGATGAATTGCCTGCTGCAACATTGCCTACTGGAAAAATGGGAAACAAATTCAAAGAACAATTAAAATCGGAAAGTCCTAAAGCGCCTAAAGTGGCTAAGAAGGAAAATAAGATAGTGCGTTCGGTAGCAAGTGTTGTCAGTGGAAGTTTTCTTTCGAAAGAAACAACAATAAATAATTTTCCTTTTGTTTTTTTCTTAGCATTTCTTGCTGTTTGCTATATAGCTAATGGTTATTATGCCGATGATCAGGTTCGGAAAGTTAATAACCTCACGAATGAAATTAAAGAATTAAGAACATTATATATCGTTGAAAAAGATTCATTAGTAATAAAAAGCAAGCAGACGGAAGTAGCGAAGGCCTTGGCAGTTAAACAAACTGGTATTGTTCAGAGTGTAGTGCCGCCAAAAAAAATAGTAGTTCATACAGTAATCACAAACGCTGAAAATAAATAAGAAACATTGGACGATAAAAAAGACATATTGTGGCGCGTATACCTGATATACTTTTTTATATGCCTTTTTGGTTTTGCCATTATTTATAAAGTTTGTGTCATTCAGTTCTCTGAAGGAGAGGAATGGCGGTCTAAATCAAAAAATTTCTCTACCAAATTATTCGACATTGAAGCGATACGCGGTAATATTTATGATAATAACGGGATTCTGTTAGCTACCTCTTTGCCTTATTATGAAGTAGGGATGGATGTAAATACAGATGCTATCACCAAAGATATATTTTACGATAATGTTGATTCTTTAGCATACTCCTTTTCTAAAATGTTTCAGGACAGATCTCAAAAGGAGTATAAAAAAATATTAGTAAAGGCCCGTAAAGATGGCGATCGATGGGTCACTCTTCAGCGCGGAGTTTCATATACTGAGTTGCAAAGAATTAAAAAATTCCCTCTTATTCGTAAGGGGCGTAACAAAGGTGGTTTTACCTATTTGCAAACCAACAAGCGCGAACGTCCATTTCAAAGTTTAGCAGCACGTACTATCGGAAAGTATAATGATGCAGGAACCGGTAAGTCGTATGGAATGGAAGTAGCCTATAATAATTATTTGCAGGGAGAAAGCGGGCAGCGTTTAATGCAAAAAATTGCCGGAGGAGTTTGGAAATCGATAAATGATGAAAACGAGGTAACGCTTGAAGATGGTGCAGATGTTATTTCCACCATTGATATTAACATACAGGATGTGGCGCATAATTCATTAATGAATTGTTTGAAAAAGCATGGTGCTGCTCACGGATGTTTGATTTTGATGGAAGTGAAAACAGGTGCAATAAAAGCGATTGCAAATCTTACCAGAAAAGACTCATCAACGTATTTGGAAAACCTGAATTACGCTGTTGGTTATGCTACGGAGCCGGGTTCAACTTTTAAGTTAGCGTCTTTGATGACGGCAATGGAAGACGGTTATATTGATCTGGATGATGTTATTGACATTGAAGATGGCACTCATAAATATTATAATAGCACAATGAAAGATTCACATCGTCCTGAAAAAAGTGAGATCACTGTTCAGGAGGTATTTGAACAGAGCTCAAATGTGGGTGTTTCAAAAATCATCACTCGTTATTATTCAAAAGATCCACAAAAATTTGTTGATCGTTTATGTCAGATGAATTTTAATTCGCCTTTAAAAATAAGTCTTCCCGGTGAAGCTGTGCCTCGTATTAAAAACACGAAAGATAAAGATTGGTCAGGAACCACTTTGCCCTGGATGAGTATTGGTTATGAGTTAACCATCACTCCAATGCAGACATTAACATTTTATAATGCAGTAGCAAATAACGGTAAAATGATGCGCCCGATGTTTGTAAAAGAAATTCGTAAGCGTGGTAAAACCATTAAAACTTTTGAGCCTGAAGTAATAAACTCTTCAATCTGTTCGCAACCTACAATTGATAAGGCAAAAAAGATGATGGAGGGGGTTGTTACAAATGGTACAGCTAAGAGTTTGAAAGCTGCCGATTATAGTGTAGCTGGTAAAACGGGGACTGCTCAAATTGCAAAAGGTGGAAATTATAAGAATGGCGGTGTTAGTTACCTGGCTTCATTTGTTGGTTACTTCCCGGCAGATAACCCGAAATATTCATGCATTGTTGTGATAAGTTCTCCTACCGGAGATGCTTATTATGGTGGAGCTGTGGCCGGGCCGGTATTTAAAGATGTGGCTGATAAGGTGTATTCAACCAGCTTGGAAATTCATAAAGAAATTAATGCAGTTCAACCACAATATTCCATTAAAGCACCAACTGTAAAAAATGGATCTCAATCCGAAATTCAAAATGTATTGACATCATTAAAGATCAAAAATAATTCAAATAATAAAAATGCGGAATGGGTTTACAGTGCAACTATCGATTCTGCCTATGTTAAAATGGTCTCAAATAAAATTGAGGAAGAACTGAAAAGTGGTATCGTTCCCGATTTAGCGGGTATGACTGCGAGGGATGTATTGTTCTTATTAGAAAATAATAATTACATGAGAGTGAAATTGAATGGGAGAGGCGCAGTAGCTAAACAATCAATAATGGCAGGAACAACGTTCACAAAAGGAACACAAATAGAATTAACACTGTTATAATAAAACCAACAGGCAAAAAGCAATTTAGCAATTAAGCAGTAGGCAATAAGGAAAAAGGAACAACAAGTAATAT
The DNA here is from genome assembly GCA_030654175.1 of Bacteroidia bacterium. Taxonomy (GTDB): domain Bacteria; phylum Bacteroidota; class Bacteroidia; order 2-12-FULL-35-15; family 2-12-FULL-35-15; genus 2-12-FULL-35-15. Next base: position 140,343 of record JAURXZ010000035.1, on the reverse strand, counting down.
CGGTGTAATCATTTTCAGATGAAGTTATTAAAAGATATATTATATAAGGTAGGTTTAGTTGAGATCATTGGTTCAACCAATGTGGCTATTGCAGCTATTAGTTTTGATTCCCGTAAAATTGAAATGGATAGTTTATTTGTTGCGGTTAAAGGGACATTGAGTGATGGACATAAATACATTGACGATACTATTGCTAAAGGTGCTGTTGCGGTTTTGTGTGAAGAGTTGCCGAGTATTTTAAATGACAAGATCACCTATATAAAAGTAAACGATGCTTCAGTTGCGCTTGGGATCGTTGCCGGTAATTTTTATGATAACCCTTCCGAAAGTTTAGTTTTAGTCGGTGTTACTGGAACAAATGGGAAGACAACAACAGTTACATTATTGTTCAGTTTGTTTAAAAAAATGGGATATAATGTTGGTTTGTTGTCAACAGTAAAAAACCAGATCAACAATGAAATTATTCCTGCAACGCATACAACACCTGATGCAATACAATTGAATGCATTGCTGCGCCATATGTTGGATAAAGGTTGTACTCATTGTTTTATGGAAGTGAGTTCGCATGCGGTAATGCAAAACCGTATTTCCGGAATTCATTTTTCGGGCGGGGTTTTTACAAATATCACACATGATCATTTGGATTACCACAAAACATTTCAGGAATATATAAAAGCAAAAAAACGATTCTTTGATATGTTAGGTCCTGATGCATTTGCTTTAACAAATAAGGATGATGCGAATGGTGAATTGATGCTGCAAAATACAAAAGCAACAAAAAAAACATATTCACTTCATGCAATGGCTGATTTTAGGTGCAAAGTGGTGGAAAATCAATTTAGTGGATTGCTTTTGAATATCGATAACAATGAAGTTTGGAGTAAGCTGATCGGAAATTTTAACGCGTATAATCTTTTAGCAGTGTATGCTACAGCGGTTTTGTTAAAAGAAGATAAAACAAATGTGCTTACCACATTAAGCACCTTGAGTTCAGTAGAAGGCCGTTTTCAATACATACGTTCTGATAATGGAATAGTCGGGATTGTTGATTATGCGCATACTCCTGATGCATTGTTGAATGTTTTAAAAACCATTAAGGATATACGTACCGGGAATGAACAAGTAATAACTGTTGTTGGTTGCGGTGGAGATCGCGATGCTGCTAAGCGACCTATCATGGCAAAGATTGCCTGCGACCTAAGTAACAAAGTTATTCTTACTTCTGATAATCCTCGCAGTGAAGAACCGGAAGTAATTATTAAGCAAATGGAAAAGGGTGTGGATGCAGTGAACCATAAAAAAACGATATCCATTACAGATAGAAGCGAAGCGATCAAAATGGCTTGTTCAATTGCAAAGGCTGGCGATATAATACTTATAGCGGGTAAAGGGCATGAGAAATACCAGGAGATAAAAGGAGTAAAACATCAATTTGATGATATGCAGGTGTTAAAGGAGAATTTTAAATTATTTGAAAAGTAATACTCCGCGGATCTGATTAAAATCAGATAAATGCGAAGTAGAAAAATTTTATATAAAAAAACAATTATAACCCATTAAATAATGTTCTACTATTTATTTGAATTTTTAGATAAGCAGTTAAATTTCCCTGGCGCTGGAGTGTTTCAATACATCTCTTTTCGTGCAGCAATGGCGCTCATTTTTTCATTATTGATCTCATTGGTATTCGGAAAACGCATCATCGATTTGTTAGAGAAAAAACAAGTTGGAGAAACCGTTCGTGACCTTGGATTAGAAGGCCAGTTGCAAAAAAAAGGCACCCCAACTATGGGTGGTTTAATTATACTTTCAGCCATTGTTATTCCTACAGTGCTGTTTGCAAAATTACATAATGTATATATTCTTTTATTGTTATTGTCAACTGTATGGCTTGGTGCTATTGGTTTTCTGGATGATTACATTAAGGTATTCAAAAAGGATAAAAAAGGATTGGCAGGTAAATTTAAAGTATTGGGCCAGGTTGGAATAGGTTTAATTGTTGGCGTCACCTTGTATTTCCATAATGATGTGGTGGTTCGCGATCGTGTACATAGCAGTGGGAAAAGCGCTTACACAATTGAAGTGGTTAACGATTCTGCCTTGGTGGGGCAAATGCCGGAGTATTCAACTGTTGATACCAAATCAATGAAAACCACCATCCCATTTGTAAAAGATAATGAATTTGATTATTCGCATTTGCTTTCATTTTTAGGTGATGGGTATAAAAAATGGTCATGGTTAATATTTATTCCTATCGTCATCATCATTGTTACTGCGGTATCAAATGGAGCCAATATAACGGACGGAATTGATGGCCTCGCTACCGGAACATCTGCGATCATAGGTGTTACATTGGGCATATTGGCTTACGTTTCGGGTAACAGGATCTTCGCAGATTACCTGAACATTATGTACATACCAAATTCAGGTGAGCTGGTAATTTTTATAGCCGCATTTGTTGGAAGTTGTGTCGGTTTTTTATGGTATAACTCTTTCCCTGCACAAGTGTTTATGGGTGATACCGGTAGTCTTGCATTGGGTGGTATCATTGCGGTTTTCGCTATCGCAATTCGTAAGGAACTTCTTATTCCTATTCTATGTGGAGTTTTTCTTGTAGAAAATGTATCGGTAATGATGCAGGTATTCATTTTCAAAAGAAGAAAGAAAAAATATGGAATTGAATATGCCAAGGAACATCGCTTTTTGAAAATGGCTCCCCTGCATCATCATTATCAGAAATTAGGAATGCATGAATCAAAAATTGTTTCTCGTTTTTGGATTATTGGGATTATGCTGGCGGTATTAACTATTGTAACCTTGAAACTAAGATAAAATGAAACGCTTGGTAATACTTGGCGGTGGGGAGAGTGGAGTGGGCACAGCGGTGCTTGCGAAAAAAAAAGGTTTTGATGTTTTTCTTTCAGATAAAGGAAAAATAAAAGACAAATACAAAAACGTTCTTTCAAAATATGAAATTAAGTGGGAGGAAGAAAAACACACGGAAGCATTGATTTTTAATGCGGATGAAGTGGTGAAAAGTCCGGGTATTCCTGATAAGGCTGACTTAATAACAACCTTGCATATAAAGGGTATTCCGGTTATCTCGGAGATCGAATTTGCCGGACGTTATACGAACGCAAAAAAAATATGCATAACAGGCAGCAACGGGAAAACAACAACAACCCTACTTATCTATCACATTCTCAAAAAAGCCGGATTAAATGTAGGCCTTTGTGGGAACATCGGAAAGAGCTTTGCAATGCTGGTGGCAGAAAATGCAGGACGCACAGATAGGAAGGACCTTGATTATTATGTATTAGAGTTAAGTAGTTTTCAGTTGGACGGAATGGTTGATTTTAAAGCTGACATAGCAATACTGTTAAACATTACACCCGACCATTTAGACAGATATAATTATGAAATGCAAAATTATGTTGATTCAAAATTCAGGATCATACGTAATCAAACTGAGAACGATTCATTCATCTATTGTATTGATGATGAAATAATAGCAAGAGAATTAACAAAAAAAACAATCAGCGCAAAACAATATCCTTTTTCGATTAAACAGGAAGTTGAAACAGGTGCATACTTAAACGAAAACAATCAAATAGTAATAAACACAAATAACACAAACCCTTTATTTATGACAATTCAAGAACTTGCGCTACAAGGTAAACACAACATCTACAATTCCATGGCAGCCGGTGTCACCACTAAACTGGTTGAGATCAGAAAGGAAACGATCCGCGAAAGTCTTTCCGATTTTCATAACATCGATCATCGCCTGGAGTTAGTTGGTAATGTACATGGTATTGAGTTTATCAACGACTCAAAAGCCACCAATGTAAACTCCACATGGTATGCATTGGAGAGTATGGATAAACCTGTTATCCTTATTCTTGGCGGTGTTGATAAAGGAAACGATTATTCCATGCTAAATGAGTTAGTAATGGAAAAGGTAAAAGCAATTATTTGTTTGGGAGCAGATAATAAAAAAATAATCAAAGCATTTGGTGGAATGGTTGATATCATTATGGAAGCTAACTCTGCGAAAGAAGCGGTGGCGCAGGCTTACAAATTAGGTAAGAAAGGTGATACTGTTTTATTATCTCCTGCCTGTGCAAGTTTTGATTTGTTCGAAGATTATGAAGATCGTGGAACTCAGTTTAAACAAGCAGTGAGAGGATTATAAAATTAAGATGAATCTATTCAAATACATAAAAGGTGATAAGGCGATCTGGACAGTGGTGTTACTGCTTTCCCTTTTATCTGTGTTGGTTGTATATAGTTCTATCATCGCTTTAGCATACCGCTATAAAGGGGGCGATACGGGATCATATCTTATCAAACATGTTTTTATTGTAGGCTCAGGAATTTTGCTGGTATACTTTATTCATAAAGTGAAGTATTCCTATTTTTCCAGAATATCACAACTTGCCATTTTTCTCGCTGCTCCATTATTATTATACACTTTGTTTAATGGAGTAACAGCAGGTGATGCCACCCGTTGGCTGGTAATACCGGGCACATCCTTAACTTTTCAAACATCTGATTTTGCTAAACTTGCATTGATAACTTACGTAGCGCGTATGTTGTCGATCAAACAAAATGTGATTAAAGATTTTAAGAAGGCCTTTTTACCGATTGTTGCACCTGTTGGAATTATTTGCCTTTTGATCTTACCTTCAAATTTTTCAACTGCTGCCATACTTTTTATGACATGTTTTGTGTTAATGTTCATAGGAAGGATGAATGCGAAACACCTGCTTTTATTAATTGGTTCCGGTATTGCGGTGGGACTTATAATAATTGTAATGGTTTTTAATTTTCCAAATGCAATTCCCCGTGGTGCCACATGGAAGGCGCGTATAGAAAATTTTAGTAAAGGTGATAGCGAAAGTAATTTCCAGGCAGAGCAAGCCAAAATTGCAATAGCTACGGGCGGTATAATGGGTAAAGGGCCGGGTAATAGTATGCAGCGGAATTTTTTACCGCAGGCATCTTCTGATTTTATTTTTGCAATTGTTATTGAAGAGTGGGGCCTTGTATCAGCAGTAATTATCGTTTTTTTATACCTGATTTTATTATTTCGAGGAGTGAAGATCGCCAATAAAAGCGAACGAACCTTTGGTAGTTTGCTCGCGATAGGATTAACATTTAGTTTAGTGTTTCAGGCCATGATAAATATGGCTGTGGCAGTAAATTTATTTCCGGTTACAGGTCAGCCATTGCCTTTAGTGAGTATGGGAGGTACATCTATATGGTTTACAAGTATTGCTATTGGAATGATATTGAGCGTTAGTCGCGACAACGAAACTAGTGTGGAAGGAGGCGAACTTGCAACCGCTTAAAATTATAGTTAGTGGGGGAGGGACAGGAGGACATATTTTTCCTGCCATTGCAATTGCCAATGCTATTAAAGCCTTGCGTCCGGATGCAGAATTTTTATTTGTAGGTGCCGAAGGTAAAATGGAAATGGAAAAAGTTCCTGCCGCAGGGTATAAAATTGAAGGGCTTTGGATCAGTGGTTTTCAGCGTAAATTAACCATGTCGAATCTGGCTTTTCCATTTAAACTTATCAGTAGTTTATTGAAAGCAAAAAAAATCCTTAAAACGTTTAAACCTAATGCCGTAATTGGTACAGGTGGATTTGCAAGTGGTCCTATGTTACAGGTTGCTGCTAATAAAGGTATAGTTACCTTGATACAGGAACAAAATTCATATCCTGGGATCACAAATAAAATTCTTTCTAAAAAAGTGGATAAAATTTGTGTGGCGTATTCGGGGATGGAAAAATATTTTCCGAAAGAAAAAATCCTATTGACCGGAAATCCTATTCGTCAGGATATTTTAAGTTTAGAAGGCAAGCGCGACAGAGGTTTGGAGACATTTGGTTTAAGTGCAGATAAAAAAACAATTTTAGTGATTGGTGGAAGTCTGGGTGCACGTACTATAAATGAGAGTATCCTTAATTGTCTGGAGGCATTTGAAAAAAACAATATTCAGTTGGTTTGGCAAACCGGTAAAGGGTTTTACGAAACAGCAAAGCAAGAGGTTGCTAAATACGAAGGTAAAGGAATTAAGGCCTTTGATTTTATTCAAAAAATGGATTATGCGTATTCTGTTGCAGATTTGGTGATTTCACGTGCAGGCGCAAGCTCTGTATCGGAATTGTGTTTAGTAAAAAAGCCTTGTATTTTGATCCCTTCACCAAATGTTGCTGAAGATCATCAAACAAAAAATGCAATGGCATTAGTAACTCATAATGCAGCAATTTTAATTAAAGATTCTGAAGCACGTGAAAAACTTTGTACCGAAACATTAACATTAATTAATGATGTGGAACAATGTTACAAATTGTCAGAAAATATTTCAGGAATGGCATTTCAGGATTCGGCAAATGTAATTGCTAACGAAGTGCTGAGTTTAATAAATGGCAGGGTGAAATAAAAACAGGTTTTGAAAAACATACAATACATATATTTTTTAGGGATCGGAGGCATCGGAATGAGCGCACTTGCACGCTATTTTAATGCGATGGGGAAGAGTGTGAGTGGTTATGACAAAACGCCAACAAAGCTTACCAATGATTTAATTTCAGAAGGGATTAAGATTCATTTTGAAGATGATATCAACCTTATTAAATCCGAAATCCAAAATCCGAAATCCGAAATTCTGATAGTTTATACCCCGGCAATACCTGCTGACCATAAAGAATTTAATTATTTTAAGGCAAACAATTTTAACATTAAAAAACGTGCTGAAGTATTAGGGATGATCACAGAAGCTTCTTATACAATAGGTGTTGCAGGTACGCATGGGAAAACAACTACATCCTCATTAATTGCACATGTTTTAAAAACCGCTGATCTAGACCCTTCTGCATTTTTAGGTGGCCTCACTCAAAACTACAATACTAATTTACTGTTAAGCAATAATTTAAAAAACGCTGAACTTCAAACTGAAAATACGGGACTTGTAGTTGTTGAGGCCGATGAATACGACCGTTCATTCCTTACCCTTCATCCTGAAATTGCTGTTATCACTTCCGTGGATGCAGACCATCTGGATATTTACGGGGATAAAAAATACATGGAGGAATCGTACTCTTTGTTTGCAAGCCAGGTAAGATCAAAATTGATCTTGAAGAAAAGTATTGTAAATAATATTGCTTCCGGAGATCGAGCCATAACTTATTCTGTAAGTGATACAACGGCCGATTATTTTGCTCAAAATATTAAGATTGAAAATGCAGCTTACCACTATGAAGTAGTCACACCAACAGGAATATTCAAAAATATGACATTAGGTTTGCCAGGCTTGCACAATGTAGAGAACTCAATAGCAGCAGTAGCTGTTGCTTGTCTGATGAATATTTCGGAACAAAAGATCCGAGAAGGGTTAAAAACATTCCGCGGTGTGAAGAGGCGTTTTGATTACCAGATAAAAACAGAAAAACTGGTTTTTATAGATGACTACGCGCATCATCCCGAAGAGTTGAAGGCATGTATTAATTCGGCAAAAGAAATGTATCCCGGTAAAAAGATCACAGGAATATTTCAACCTCATTTGTTCAGCCGCACCCGTGATTTTGCAGATGAGTTTGCCAAAAGCCTTGATCTGCTTGATGTATGTGTATTGATGGAAATATATCCTGCGCGTGAATTGCCGATCGAAGGTGTGAATTCAAAAATGCTGTTGGATAAAATGAGATCAACAAATAAAAGTATTTGTCAGAAAGCTGATTTAGTAAAGGAAATAGGTGAACGTAAGTTGGAGGTATTGATAACGCTGGGAGCCGGTGATATAGATACGTTTGTGGAGCCTTTGAAGAATGAATTAATGAAAACCCAATAGGCAATTTAACAATTTAGCAGTAGGAAAGTTAACAATAAGCAATATCAGTGTAATCTTTTTAATAATCGGTGTAATCATTTTCAATTGAAAAAAGTAAAAAAAATAGCATTCATTACACTATGGTCGGCTTTGATCATCGGTTTGCTTGTGAGTATGGGTTTTGTGAATAAAGAACAAGATTCGTTGCTTTGCAAAAGCCTTGATATAAAAGTCAATCAGGATGATGATCTGTATTTTTTAGATAAGATGGACATTGCACAATTGATTTTCAAAAGAGGAGATTCAATTATTAATCAGCCAAAATCAACAGTAAATATTCCCGCTATAAAACAGGCGTTGAATAGTCACTCTGATATAGCCAACGCAGAAGTATATATAACTATTGATGGAAGATTAAAAGTGGCCGTGAAGCAACGTAAACCTGTGCTTCGTGTTTTTAACCTTACCGGGGACAGTTATTATTTGGATGATGAAGGTAAACTAATGCCGCTATCAGATAAATATACGGCCAAGGTATTGGTTGCGAATGGTAATATTCCGGAGGGGTATGCAACAAGTTACAAGTATTCGATAGCGGAAATATCAAAAGACAAAGAAAAGAAAAAGAATACAATGCTGGATGAACTTTATGCAATGGCAACATACATCGATGCAGATGAATTTTGGAAAGCACAGGTACAACAAATTTATATCAATACTGATAATGACATGGAAATTGTTCCAATGGTAGGTAATCAAAAAATAATTTTTGGTGATACAGCATCCATGGATGAGAAATTTAAAAAACTGCTGATCTTTTATCAACAGGGCTTAAATACTACAGGCTGGTGGGATAAATATTCAATTATAAATTTAAAATTCAAGAGTCAGATTGTATGTACAAAAAAAGAAATTGTTAAAATAAAACAAACAATTAAACCTTTACCAGTAATTACACCAGCACCAATAATTAAACCAACACCAGCAATCAAACCAGTTTAAATATTCAAAATGCCTTTTTATTAAAAAAAGGTTAAACGTTAATAAATAGATCACAATGGAACCATCAGAAATTGTAGTAGGCTTAGATATCGGAACAACAAAAATTGTAGCCATTGTTGGACGCAGAAATGAGTTCGGCAAAATTGAAATACTTGGAATGGGCAAGTCCGAATCGTTCGGGGTTGCACGTGGTGTAGTTCAGAATATTGACAAAACAGTAGAAGCGATCAAAACCGCTGTTGCTGAAGCGGAAACTAAATCAGGCGTTGATATAAAAACCGTGAATGTAGGTATTGCCGGCCAGCATATAAAAAGTGTACAACATCGTGGTATCAAAACGCGTTCGAGTGTGGATGAAGAGATATCACAAAAAGATATTGATTCATTAATTGAAGATATGTTCAGATTGGTAATGCAACCGGGCGAACAGATCATTCATGTGCTTCCGCAGGAGTATATTATTGATAGCGAACAGGGAATTAAAAATCCGATTGGTATGTCGGGTATTCGACTGGAAGCCAACTTTCACATTATCACCGGGCAAATGGCTGCTGCACGCAATATTTATAAATGCGTGGAAAAAGCGGGATTAGAAGTTTCTGAATTGACGATAGAACCGCTTGCGTCTGCTGACGCAGTGTTGAGTGATGAAGAAAAAGAAGCAGGTGTTGTATTGGTTGATATTGGTGGTGGAACAACGGATGTTGCCATTTTTCAGGATGGAATTATTCGTCATACTGCTGTTATTCCTTTCGGGGGAAACGTAATTACAGAAGATATTAAAGAAGGCTGCACCATTATAAAAAGTCAGGCTGAATTATTAAAAATAAAATTTGGCTCGGCATTGGCAAGTGAAAATCAGGAAAATGAAATTGTTTCTATTCCGGGTTTAAGAGGCCGTCCACACAAAGAAATTTCCGTGAGGAATTTGTCTGCAATTATTCAGGCAAGAATGGAAGAAATTGTGGAGCATGTATATTATGAAATAAAAAATTCCGGTTACGAGAAAAAATTAATTGCAGGTATTGTTATTACCGGTGGTGGTGCGCAGTTGAAGCATGTTACACAATTAGTGGAATATATTACAGGAATGGATTCACGTATTGGCTACCCGAATGAACATTTGGCAAAAAGTAATGAAGATATTACAAGTCCTATGTTTGCTACTTCTGTTGGTTTAATTATGAAAGGATTAGAGAAGTTGGATAAACAAAACCGTAAGAATTTGACAACAGCTTCTTCATCAACTATTAAAGGGCATTCGAAGGATAAATCTTCAGGATTTTTTGACAGATTGAAATCCTTTTTTGATGAAGATACAGCACAGCAATAAAGCAAAATAATGTCTAGAAATTAACAGCCCATGGTTAGTAACTAATAAAGCGGATGTAAAATCTACATTAAAAAAAGCGGCAATTTTAGGCATTGAAAGAACATACTATCTATAAAATATAATAATACCAAACGTTATAAATAAAATTAAAATGATGAAATTCGATTTAACTCAGGACAACTCAGCAATTATAAAGGTAATTGGAGTTGGTGGTGGCGGAAGTAACGCTGTCAATCACATGTACAAACAAGGCATTAAAGGTGTTGATTTTATTGTTTGCAATACTGATCAGCAATCTTTGGATATGAGCCCGGTACCATTTAAAGTGGTATTAGGTGCGAGTTTAACCAAAGGTCGTGGTGCTGGTTCTTTACCTGAAGTTGGAAAAAATGCTGCCATCGAAAGTATCGAAGAATTAAAGGCGATCCTTGCTAACAATACCGAAATGGTATTTATTACTGCCGGTTTAGGTGGTGGTACCGGAACAGGTGCTGCTCCTGTTATTGCACAGGTTGCTAAAGAAATGGGGATCTTAACTGTTGGTATTGTTACTATTCCATTTGGATTTGAAGGTAAAAAACGTAAAGCACAAGCTGACACAGGATTAGAAGCATTAAAACAAAGTGTGGATACTTTACTTGTTATCAGCAATGATAAGCTACGTGAGATATACGGTAATTTAAAAGTTACTGAAGCATTTGGTCATGCTGATGATATTTTATCAACTGCCGCAAAAGGTATTGCGGATATCATTACAACTACATTACAGATCAATACCGATATCAATGATGTGAAAACGGTAATGAGAAACAGTGGTGTAGCCATCATGGGTTCAGCACAAGCATCAGGTGAAAGCCGTGCCTTACGTGCTGTTGAGCAAGCTATGGCTTCACCGTTACTAAATGATAGTAATATCAGAGGAGCACGTTATGTGCTTGTAAATATTACTTGTGGCGAGGATGAGATCACTATGGATGAGTTAGGCGAGATCACTGATTACATTCAGGAAGCAGCAGGAATGACAGCTGAAGTGATCAAAGGATATGGTGTGGATATGTCGTTAGGAGATAAAGTAAGTGTTACAATCATTGCAACCGGTTTTGATGCTAAAGGTGATGTTGGTAATAAATTTGAAAAAGCTCCTGAACGTATTATGCATATCCTAGGTGATGAGCCTAAAAAAGTGGAATCAACTTTTATTCCACGCGCTTACGGTGTTCCCAACACAGGTGAAATGACTTCATTCATTAAACAAGAAGAGGCTGCACCTGCAACTGACTGGACAAGCGAAGCAGCATGGAATACCCCCGTTGTGAATGAAGAAGTAGAAAATGTTACATCTGAGCCTTTCTCATTTATCAGAGCAGACGAGCCTGTTGCGGAGAATGAAGAAGAACAAGTTTCTTTTGAATTTGAAATTACGAATTCTACTGTTCCTTTAGAAGAACCATTTATGATAACTGATTCAAATGATGAATCCTGGTCAACACCCGAAGCTTCAGTTGAAAACCAGGAAAATAATATTGTTGCAAAAGTTCAGAACGAAGAGCAATTGAAAAAAGCTCAGGATCGTGTTGCAAGATTAAAAGAGTTGAACTTTAAATTATTAAAATCTCCAAACGGCCTGTCAGAATTAGAAAATGAACCGGCTTACAAAAGAAGAAATATAAATTTAGATGCTACTCCTCACTCTTCCGAATCACAAGTATCCCGTTATACTTTATCTGAAGGCGATGATAAAAAAGTAGAGATCAAACCAAACAATTCTTTTTTACATGATAATGTAGATTAATTTTTGATCAATTGAAAAATAAAATGCCCTGCCGAAATACTTCAGCAGGGCATTTTGATTTTCAATCTCCGAAAAATAAGTTTGTGTTTGATTAAATCCCTATCTTTGCTTCTTCAATGAAAAAAGTAACGACCATATTTCTACTTCTTTTATTCCTGATTTCAAATTCGGGAGTGGCCATAAATGTTCATTGGTGTGGCGGGAAACTTTCGTCCATCGACTTTTTTGCAGACGGTGAACATAAATGCAAGTGCGGTAAGAAAGCAATGAAGCCTAATTGTTGCAAAGACAAAACCTCTCAACTCAAAGCAAATGATGAATTGTCTAGTACCAATCATGTTGCTTTCAAGATTTCAATTCCAACATTTTTTTTCACTTTAATAAATCAAAATGAAATAGTAGCTTCGGCACACTTTCAATATGCGGCCGAGGCCTTTTATCATCCTCCACCATTCAAACCCAAAGCTCCTATTTATCTTTTGGACGGTGCTTTTCTCATTTAAAATTCCAAGTTTTTCAAGCTGTCAATTCTGAACGGCTAATTTGTTTGCGCTTATTGCTCAAATGACTTTGTTGTGTTTTACAATTCCAGCAACAAAAGGTCTCAAATAATAAATAAATTTCAGCAACCAATTAAATTCAATTTCAAATGACAAAATCATTTCTCTTGTCAATTGCTTTGATGTTCGTTATTACGATTTCCAAAGCACAAACAGCAATGCAATTCAGCGGTGTTGATTGCAATAGTAATCCGGTTGATCTCTTTGCAGACTTGGATGCCGGAAAAGCTGTAATTCTTCATTTTTATATGCCAAGTTGCGGTAGTTGCCCTCCACCTGCCCAAAAAATTCAGGCAATGGCGAACAAAATAAATGCAATGTATCCGGGAATGGTAAAAGGTTATGCTTTCCCGTTTCAAAATTCAACCACCTGCACTTATTCTTCAAGTTGGGTATCTTCAAATAGCTTGTCTACGCTTTATGCACCAATGGACAGTGGCGCAACTCAGGTAGCATATTATGGCGGTTTCGGTATGCCTACAGTTGTATTACTTGGTGGTACTGACCACCGAGTAATGTTTTCTACACAAAGTTTCTCTACCAGCGATACTACTATTATGAGAGATTCTATTTTGAATTTGCTGAACGGCTCAACAGGTATTGAAGGTTTAACCAATACCGTTTCTTCATTCAGTATGTTTCCGAATCCTGCAACCGATAATGTTTCTATCAATCTTGATTTGAAAGAGACCTCAAACCTTCTGATTAGTGTAACTGATATTACAGGAAAGCAGGTTACAATTATTTTAGAAGAAAAACAAAACGGGAACGTTACAAAACAATTTAGCACTGCTTTATTGCCTAACGGAAATTATTTTATCAGAGTACAAGTGAATGGAAATACCACTACACAGAAACTGACTATAAATCATTAATCCATGACAACAATTAAAAAAATAGTTTTGTCAGTGGCCGCAATGTTTGCGGCTGCTGATATTTCTTTTGCTCAGAACCCTCTTTTCATTCCTCCAATGTTATCAGGCACAACTTTTAACCTGAATATTCAAAACGGAACAACCCAATTTTATTCTGGCATCAATACCCCTACCTATGGAATAAACGGAGCTTTACTTGCTCCAACCTTGATTGTAAATAAATGGGATTTGGTAACGATGAATGTTACAAACAACTTAACAGGTTTCGGAAATTCAACTACCATTCATTGGCACGGCTTGCATGTACCCGCTAAAGATGATGGTGGTCCCCATCAGGTAATTGCGCAAACCGCAACGTGGAGTCCGGTTTTTCAGATTTTAAATTCAGCCGGAACATTTTGGTACCACCCACATGGGGATAACAAAACCGACTTGCATGTTTCAAAAGGTATTGCCGGAATGATAATAGTGAAAGACAGCACCGAAGCCGCATTGACGCTCCCAAGAACTTATGGAGTGGATGATTTTCCTATTATTGTTCAGTCAAAAGCATTTGACATTCTTAACCAGATTGCAATTTCTACTGAATTGGATACAGCTGTATGTGTGAATGGGACAATGAACCCTTACATGAATGCACCTTCACAGGTTATTCGTTTGCGTTTACTCAATGGCTCATCATCTCGGGTATACAATTTTGGTTTCACATCCAACAAACCTTTTAAAATGATAGCTACTGATGCCGGTCTTTTAGATAGTTCAATCACACTTACACGGATACGACTAAGCCCTGGTGAAAGAGCAGAAATACTTCTGGATTTGCAAGGCATGACAGGACAAACGATTTACTTAAACAGTTTCAGTTCTGAAATGCCCAACGGAATTTATGGTGCAGCCACCGTTACAGGTATGATGGCAGGAAACATTCCTGATTATAACCTGAATCCTTTAAACGGTACTGACTTTGGTATACTGCAAATAAATGTGGTGTCACAAACCGGAAGCCCTGTTACAACAATACCAACCGCACTTTCAACCAATACTCAGTGGACTACTTATACTGTTTCAAGGAATTTTAATCTGCAACCTGACACTATGATGAGTCCGGTTGGTCAAGTGGCAGGCCCCTTCAATATTAACGGGGTTCATTTTGATATGAACACCATTAATGTAACCACTTACCTCAACAACACCGAGAAGTGGAGAATAACGAACAACACTGGTATTGCGCATCCGTTTCATATTCACGACATGCACTTTTATTTGTTGAATGTAAATGGTGGAGCAGTTCCTAATTACGAGCAAGGCAAAAAAGATGTGGTGTTAGTCATGCCACAGCAATATGTAGAGTTCATTACAAAGTTTGAGGATTTTGCAGATGACAGTGTTCCATATATGTATCATTGCCATTTGCTTCATCACGAAGATGATGGAATGATGGGAAGTTTTCTAGTATTGGACACCACTTCAACAGGGATCAATGACATCAATTTTGAAAATAATTTTTCTTTTTTCCCAAACCCAACATCCCATTTTTTAAACATCATTTCATCCCACAACGAAAAATATTCAGTTAGTATTTTCAATTCCTTAGGTGAGCAAATTTATTCGGAACAAGTCAATAAAAACATGCGGGTTGAAACTTCAAACTTTGCAAGTGGCATTTACTTCATCCAATTAAAAACCAAATACAAATTATTCACTCAAAAAATCATTATACAATGAGAAAAATAACTTTTATCGTAATTATTGCAGCCGCAATTTTTGCATCGTGCAACAATAGCAATACTTCACAAAACAACGTTGGTAAAGCTTTAGTTGTTGCAGCGGACACCGCAACAATAAAATACCAATGCCCTATGCAATGCCAAGGTGATACTGCTTACACAACAGCAGGGCAATGTCGCGTGTGTGAAATGGATTTAGAAAAAAAATAGTAGTATAATAAGTTTAATGATGGAACTCTTTTCTTTAATATTTAAGAATATGAATAAACGTATTGAAACTATACTATGCTTTTTAATGATATCAGTATTTACCAAGGCTCAAATACCAAACGGTAGCTTTGAATTTTGGACATCTACTAATGGCTATCAAACCTCCGACAACTGGGATAACTTGAATCAAATAACTTTTAATAACGGTATTTATACTTGTGTTAAAGGAAGCCCGGGCTATTCGGGCGCTTCATATTTGTATCTAATCTCAAAAGCTATACCGGGGAAAGGAATTGTTCCGGGAATTGCTGTCTGTGGTAAAATTGATACAATAACCTATAAACCTAAATCAGGATTCCCATATTCCAATCGGCCACAATACCTCAGTTATTATATTCAATATATGCCCTATGACCCAAGCGATTCATCAAGCGTAAAAATACTATTGACTAAGTGGAATCAAACTCAATTTAAAAGAGATACAATCGCTTTTGGTGCAAGTTATTTTAATTCAATGGAACACAATTGGTTTTATAACAGTACGTATTTAAATTACGTTAGCGAAGATACTCCTGATAGTGCTATCATTGTGATTTCTTCAAGTAGTAGTATTCCAAAAGACGGAAGTTACATTTACATAGATGACTTACAATTTAATGGAATCGCCACTGGGATTGATGAAAAATTTCTAAATTCTAATTCCGTTTCCATTTCCCCTAATCCATCAAGTGAAGTTATAACTATTAAACTCAATAGTGAATTAACCTTTCCTGTTGAAGTTGTTTTTTACGATTGCCTTGGCGCATTAATCAGCAGAAATTCATTTTTAAGCCAAAGCAATGTTCTCAATATATCCAATTGGAGGAAAGGAATATATATTATGCAAATAAGAAGTAAAAAAAACATATTAAATAAAAAATTAATAATTAATTAGGATGAAACTTATTTTAACAACTTTTACTTTTGCTACTTTATTTTATAGTAACTATGCACAAAAGGCTACCGAGCCTTGCTTTTTCGATAATTACAAACGCCATCATAAAACTCAGTTAGAAAAAACTGATAAAATTATTTCCAATGTAATCCTAAAAACAATCGTAAATAAAAATCACTCTTCCACAGCTGTAAAAATTATTCCTGTAGTTGTTCATGTTATTCATAACGGAGGAACGGAAAATATTTCCGATGCACAAATACAAGGTCAGATAACAGTATTGAATGAAGATTTCAGAAAAATAGCAGGAACTAGTGGAGATGGAAACGGAGTTGATACTGAAATAGAATTTTGTTTAGCGAAGAAAACTCCTGATGACAGATGCACCAATGGAATAGTTCGGATACAGTCATCTCTTGCGAATCACCTTACTTATCAACGTTCGCAATTGAAAAACCTAAGCTATTGGGATAACACCCGATACCTCAATATGTATATCGTTAAAACCATCAATGGCAGTAGCGGAACTTTAGGCTATTCATCTTATCCCGGAGGCCCTCCTGATGAAGATGGAATTGTTGTAAGACATGATTATTTTGGACGTATAGGAACAGCAGCAGCCTCACTTGGCAGAACTACCACACATGAAATTGGGCACTGGTTGGGCCTATACCACACCTTTAACGGAGGATGTGGAATTGATACTTGTTCCGATGGAGATTACGTTTGTGACACGCCTCCTGCATTCAACCCTAATTTTGGCTGCCCGGTAATAAATAGCTGCTCAAATGATTTTCCGGATGTTAGTGATCAGATTCAAAACTACATGGATTATTCTGATGATGGTTGCAAAAGTATGTTAACAGCGGGACAAAAAGCAAGGATGCAAGCCTCCCTCACAACTTTGCGTTATGATATATGGCAACAATCAAATATGGTCGAAACCGGCTGTGATAGTGGTTTTGTTTCCCCTGCTTGTAATGTGATTGCGGACTTTACATCAAATGCTCAGAATATTTGCATTGGAAATTCAGTTCTTTTTACAAATAAAACGTTGAACGATCCTTTGACCTTCCAGTGGTACTTCACAGGAGGAACACCGGCAACATCTATTGCTTTAAACCCAACAGTTGCTTATGCTGCAATAGGTACTTATGCTGTTAAACTAGTTGCAACAGGAAGCAGTGGAAGCGATAGTGTAATACAGTCAACTTATATTAACGTATCAACCGCCCCTGTTGGCCAGGCTTTGCCCTTTTTTGAAGACTTTGAAACTTTTTTATTTCCATCAAATGGAATTACAATTGATAATCCTGATGTGGGCATCACCTGGGAACGTGATACAATTGCCACTGCTTACGCAGGAATTGTATCTGCAAAAATCAATAATTTAATAAATATTAATTACGGACAGTCCGATGCTATTATGTTGCCCCGTTTCGATTTTACAACTTTCACAGGTACACCCTACTTGAATTTTAAATGGGCATATGCAAAATCGGATAATAATTATTCGGATGAATTAATTGTTTTGGTATCCAGTGATTGCGGAGTAACCTGGGCACAAAAATTTTATAAAACAGGAACACCTATGACCACTGGCGCAACGCAAACCGCACCATACCTACCTGATAGTAATACAGTTTGGAAAACAGCCAACATTAATTTAAGCACCTATTCTAACAATAGTAATGTACTTATCAAAATTGTTAATGTAACTGATGGTGGAAATAATCTATACATTGATAATATTAATCTGGGCAGCATTTCGGCAGGAGTAGAAAATATGGATGCCACAGGTTATTCTTTATTGATATATCCTAATCCAGCAGGTTCTTCTTTCACTATTGAGTACCTGCTTTCTAAATCCGATAACGTTTCATATGAAATAATGGATATGACCGGAAGGGAAATTATTGTATCAGAAGCAGGAAAGCAATCATCTGGTCTTCATTCGGTTGCTATTCAAACAAACAAATTTTCAAGTGGGATGTATTATGTGAAAATGAAAGTTGGTAATGAGTTTACAACTCAAAAGTTTTTCATAAATAAATAAAATTTTAAACGCAATCGTTATAATTTTTTTGCTCCGTTATACCCTATTTAGAAAAAGTAACTGAATAAAATGTGTGAATGATGTAAACCTTAGTTTTAATTGTGTAATGCTGAATCAATATCGCATCACCTAAATTTGCGAAGCCAATTTCGACTCAGTTAAAATCAATATAAAATGAATTAAGGGCTTTATACACCAACAATTGTATTAGTAAGCAGACAATGAAATTATTTAGTAACATAGATAAATTTGGAACGGTTGGACTTTTCTTGACTGCACTATTTTCAACTTGCTGTTTTCCAATTTTTGCTTTTGGAGCTTCGGCACTTGGACTCGGTAGTTTTGAACTTTTTGGTGGTTGGACAATGTGGGTTTTTCAGGCAATGGCTGTAATATCAACCATTGGACTTTTTATTAGTTATCGAAAACACAAAAACATTTCACCAATTATTATTGCAGTTGTTTCAAGCGGACTAATTATTTACGCTTACAACTTTTACGACAATGACAATTGGACAACCTTACTATATTCTGGTATGTTTGGACTTTTATTGGCAACGTATTTAATTATTATATCAACAAAAAATCTAATAATTGTAAAACCTGCACAACTTACAACGGCAAAACTGTTGAACTTCAATCGACTTTGATCTGCCCAAACTGCGGACACAAAAAAGATGAAATTATGCCAACTGACGCTTGTGTATATTTTTACGAATGCGAGCAATGTAAAACCCGACTGAAACCATTGCAAGGGGACTGCTGCGTGTATTGTAGTTACGGAACTGTTAAATGTCCACCAATACAATCAGGAGAAAACTGTTGCTAATAGCGAACGTTTAATACAATGGTTAATGTAATATGACTAAAATCACTAATTGTTTTGATAGGTATCAGTTTATTAAAGCATAGATATTAAGAAATTTAGCACAGAAATAATGTTATCAATAATAACATACAAGGAATGAAATTTTAAAATGAACAGAATAAGTAAAAGCATTTTTATTTTTGGTTTATACTCCCTGCTAATGGGCATAGTATTGTTGTTTTTGCCAAATCTGTTTTTACCATTATTTAACCTTCCTCTTTTGGGCGAACCGTGGTTAAATTTACTTGGCTTCGTACTGATGTGTTCTTCCTATTATTATATCCGATCGGCTATATCGGGTAATATGGAATTTGCTTTATACACAATACACACACGATTCGCTGCACCTTTGGTTGTGGTTTATCTTATATCAACAGGCAAAGCAGATTGGCATTTTTTATCGTTCGGAATAGTAGATGGTTTAGGAGGATTGTGGACATGGCGCGAATTAAAAAGAAGTAAATTAAAGCATGGAACATAATCATCACCACCCTGATAACCACAATGATCACCAAGCTGAACATGTGGGAGGCGGTCACGATAAACATGCCGGACATAATGTTTCCGATTTCCGGAAGCGTTTCATTATATGTACCCTTGTTTCTACCCCGGTGCTTGCTTTATCGCACATGTTACAATTATGGTTAGGGTTTGAATTGATTTTTCCTGGCGATAAATATATTTTAGCTCTTCTTTCCACTTTCATTTTTGTGTATGGTGGATACCCATTTCTAAAAGGTTTGTACGATGAAGTAAAAGATAAGGCAATAGGCATGATGACCCTTATTGGCGTTGCTATTTCAGTTGCATGGGCATATAGTGTAGCAGTAACTTTCGGTTTGCAAGGAATGGACTTTTATTGGGAAATGGCGACACTGATAGACATTATGCTCATTGGACATTACTTTGAAATGAAATCAGTAATGGGCGCTTCACGTTCCCTGGAACTCTTGGTTAAAATGATGCCATCAACAGCCCATTTGATGCAGCACAATTCAATTGAAGAAGTGAATGTAAGTCAATTGCAAAAAGATGATTTAATAATGCTGAAACCGGGTGAAAAAGTTCCGGTTGATGGAATAGTGCTGGAAGGTGAAAGTTACCTTGATGAGAGTATGCTTACCGGTGAGAGCAAACCCGTGAAAAAAGAAAAGGATAGTAAAGTAATTGGTGGGGCTGTAAACGGCAACGGTTCTTTAACGATAAAAGTAGTGAGTACTGGCAAAGACAGCTATCTCAACAAAGTTGTAAAATTGGTAGAAGATGCGCAAAAGGTGAAATCCAAAACTCAAAATTTTGCTGATCGTGCTGCAAAAGTATTAACGTTTGTTGCTTTGGGTGGTGGTTTGATCACTCTTACCGCATGGTTGTTATTGGGCTTTCCTTTTGTGTTTGCTTTGGAGCGAATGGTTACGGTAATGGTTATCTCCTGCCCTCATGCACTGGGCTTGGCTGTGCCATTGGTGGTTGCTATTTCAACTTCTGTATCTGCACAAAAGGGGCTACTTATCCGCAACAGAACCGCTTTTGAAAATGCTCGATTAATTACAACAATCATTTTTGACAAGACTGGAACCCTTACAAAAGGCACGCATCAAATGCAGGAAATTAAAGCTTTGACTCCTGATTTTAATGAAAAGGAATTGCTTCGTCTTGCATCGGGCATTGAGCAGCATTCGGAACATTATATCGCAACCGGTTTACTAAAAAAAGTCAAAGAATTAAACATCCCAATCCCTAAATCAGAAAAATTCAACTACCTGCCCGGAAAGGGGTTGGAAGGAATTGTTGAAGGCAAAAATATCAAAGTGGTTGGACCGAATTATCTGAAAGAACAATACATCAGCATTACTGAAACAAAAGATGAATTTACAGGAACCGTAGTGTATGTGTTAATAGATAAGGCTGTAGCAGGATATTTTACATTTTCAGACCAACTAAGAGAAAATTCTTTTGAAACTATTCAATTGCTCAAAGCAGCGGGAATTAAAAATTTGTTGCTTACAGGAGACAATGAAAAAGTAGCAAAAAAAGTGAGCGATGAATTAAATATGGACGGCTTTTTAGCAAATGTATTACCGCACAATAAATTAGAGAAAGTAAAAGAGCTTCAGGAGAAAGGCGAATTTGTTGCCATGACAGGTGATGGGGTGAATGATGCACCTGCTCTCGCTCAAGCTGATGTTGGTATTGCCGTTGGCTCAGGAACCGATGTGGCTGCAGAAACAGCTGACATCATTTTGGTAAACTCTGATCCGAAAGATATTGCCAACTTGATTTTATTTGGGAGAGCTACTTACAATAAAATGATACAAAACTTATGGTGGGCAGCGGGTTACAACATCCTTGCTATTCCTTTGGCAGCAGGTGTGCTGTATCAATGGGGTATAATGTTAAGTCCGGCAATTGGTGCTGTATTAATGAGTTTAAGCACAATTGTTGTTGCTATTAATGCCCAACTTCTAAAAACGAAATTAGCATGATAGAAAAAATAATTTCGTGGTCAACACATAATCGCTTTTTTGTATGGATTGGCATTGTGCTGATTATAGTAGGAGGTATTTGGTCAGTAATGACTACACCTGTTGATGCCATCCCTGACCTTTCCGAGAACCAGGTGATCGTTTACACAGAATGGATGGGGCGGAATCCACAAATCATGGAAGACCAGATTACTTATCCTTTGGTTTCCAATTTACAAGGTATTCCCAACGTTAAATCCATTCGTGCCGCTTCCATGTTTGGCATGAGTTTCATCTTTGTCATTTTTAATGATGATGCAGAAATTTACTGGGCAAGAACGCGTGTGCTGGAGAGGTTGAATTTTGCACAACAAGCATTGCCGCAAGGGGTAACTCCTTCATTGGGGCCCGATGGAACCGGTGTAGGTCATGTGTTTTGGTACACGCTCCAGGGCGATGGTTACGATTTAGGCGAACTGAGGGCTGTTCAGGACTGGTATGTGAAGTTCGCATTGCAGAATGTGCAAGGCGTGAGCGAAGTAGCTTCTTTCGGAGGTTTCCAAAAACAATATCAGGTTAGTATTAATCCTAATAAACTTATTTACTATAATATTTCGGCAATGGATGTGGCAAATGCTTTGAAAGCCAACAATCGCGATGTGGGCGGTAGCATTTATGAAATGAACCGTATGGGATATATGATCAGAGGCTTGGGTTACATAAAGGACATAAAGGACATAGAGGAAATTTCCGTTGGCTCCAATAGATCCATTCCTGTTAAACTAAAAGATGTTGCCGATGTGCAAATGAGCAGCGACATTCGCTTGGGAATAGTGGAAGAAAATGGTGAAGGTGAAGTGGTAGGTGGAGTGGTAGTTGCACGATACGGTGAAAATGCTAAAGAAGTAATTGACCGTGTGAAAGAGCGATTAGATGATGTTGAAAAAGGATTACCGCCCGGAGTAAAAATAAAGATCGCTTACGACCGCAGCAACCTGATTGAAGCGGCCATTGCCACCCTTAAAGAAGCATTGTGGGAAGAAATCGCTGCAGTTTCACTGATCGTACTGTTGTTTCTTTTTCATGTGCGCAGCGCAGTTGTGGCTATTATAACAATCCCACTTTCTGTTTTGATTGGTTTTATTATTATTAAACTATTTGGCATTTCACTCAACATCATGTCCTTGGGTGGAATCGCGCTGGCCATAGGTGATTTAGTAGATGCCGGAATTGTAATGACCGAAAATGCCTATAAAAGTTTGGTTAAAGCTGTTATTAAAACAGAAGAATAATGGAAAAGCAAAGAATAGGAAATACAAAAGAATTAACCGAAGCGGAACGCATCAAGATCATTGAGCGTTCATCACGCACGGTGGGAAGGGCAGTGTTTTTCTCTATACTCGTTACACTCATTTCTTTTGCACCTATTCTATTTTTGGAAGGTCAGGAAAAGAAATTATTCTCTCCCTTGGTCTGGACCAAAACATTTACAATGATTGGCTCTGTTATCGTTGCACTATTCATTGTGCCCATGTTGTTGCGCTCTTTGATGCAAGGTAAACTTGTTCCTGAAAGCAGAAATCCCATTTCTAATTTTTTTATCAAAATATATAGTCCCGTTTTACACCTCTGTCAGCGTTGGAAAAAAACAGTAATTGCAATTTCAGTTCTTATTGTGTTGGGCAGTATTCCTTTTGTGTTACTCTTAGGCTCGGAGTTCATGCCTCCATTAGATGAAGGCACACTTCTGTTTATGCCTGTTACTTTACCGGATGTTTCCAACAATGAAGTAAAACGTATTTTACAGGTACAGGATAAAATAATCAGTAGTTTTCCTGAAGTAGAGAACGTGCTCGGTAAAGCAGGAAGGGCATATACAGCTACTGATAATGCACCGATTAGCATGATCGAAAGTATCATTTTATTAAAGCCAAAAACACAATGGCGCAAAGGAATGACCACCGAAAAACTTATTTCTGAACTGAATGAAAAAGTGCAGATACCAGGTGTTACAAGTGGTTGGACACAACCCATCATCAATCGTATCAACATGCTTTCCACCGGTGTGCGCACCGACATTGGCATAAAAATTTATGGTCAAAAAATTGACACTATTTACAACATCGCCCAGCAAATTGAAAAATCTTTACAAGGCATTGAAGGACTTGCCGATTTATATGTAGAGCAACTTACCGGAGGAAAATATTTAGATATAAAAATTAAGCGTGAAGAAATTGCACGTTACAATCTTTCCGTTGAAGAAGTGAATATGCTTATTGAAATGGCTTTGGGTGGAATGCCCTTAACAAGCACTGTTGAAGGCCGTCAGCGTTTCAGCGTTTCAATGCGCTTGGCGCAGGATTTCAGAAGCGATATTGAAGAGATTAAACGAACTCCTGTTCAAACAACCGGCTACGGTGTTATTCCATTATCGGCAGTTGCAGATTTAGAGATCTCAGAAGGTCCGCCTATGATCAGTTCTGAAAATGCAATGCTTCGCGGAACAGTTTTGTTTAATGTGCGAGGCAGGGACATGGGAAGTGTTGTAAAAGATGCCAAAGCAAAAATTGATACTGATTTTAAAAATCTTCCGAAAGGATATTTTATCAACTGGAGCGGACAATATGAAAATAAAGTTCGTGCTGAAAAAAGATTGAAGATCATTATACCGATTACGTTGCTCATCATTGCGTTTGTATTGTATTTCACTTTCCATTCAGCCAAAGAAATGCTTATTGTGCTGTCAAGCATTCCTATTGCACTTATCGGGGGCGTGTATTCCATGTATTTCTTTGAAGTGAATTTTTCCGTTGCTGTTGCCGTTGGTTTTATTGCCTTGTTCGGTATTGCAGTAGAAACAGGTGTGTTGATGCTTGTTTATATGAATGAAGCAATACATGATGCAGTAGAAAAAAAGAACAGTGCAGAACTTTCAAAGGAAGAAATTCAAGTTGCTGTTTTTTCCGGAGCGGTGATGCGTGTTCGCCCCAAACTAATGACTGTTATGGCAGACATGATTGGACTTACGCCTATTCTATTGGCAACAGGTGTGGGTAGCGATGTAATGAAACCTATAACTATACCTTTTGTTTTCGGTTTGATTACTTCCACCCTTTTTGTATTGATCGTTTTGCCCGTTGTTTATCAATTGGTGAAAGAGCAGGAGATAAAAAAGCATGGCAAAGTAGAATACTTGGAAATTAAAGATTAAGAGCATGAAAAAGAAACTAATAGCTATACTGATAATGCGCTTGTCCCTGGTGGATATTCAGGCACAGGACAGCGCTTACATTTCATTGAATAAACTCTTGAAACAGGTAGAAACAAATTACCCTTCCATCATTCAGTATCAATACAGTATTCAGGCCCTGCAAGCTAAAACAGAGGGAGCTAAATCCTGGATGCCACCAACTTTTTCAGCAGGAATAATGCGCTTTCCATATAACCTGATGATGCTGAATGAAAAAAATGATCCCATGAACCAGGCAGGATTAGCTTTTTCAATAGAACAAATGATACCAAACCGAAGCAAATTAAATGCGAAGATGGATTACCTCAATTCACTTGCAGACATTGAAAAAAGTAAAAGTGACTGGACTAAAAATGAATTAAGCAGGGAAGCGAAAATTTTATTTTATTACAGATTGATCAATGAGAAAAAACAAAACATCCTAAGGGAAAGTCAAGAATTATTGAACCTGCTGCTAACAGCAGCGGAAACCAACTTTAGTAACAACCAATCACAACTACAAAACATTTACAAGGCAAAAGCAAGATTGGCCGAATTGAAAAATATGCAATTGATGCTGCTTGGAATGATTGCTGAAAGCAATATCGGATTGAATATTCTTATGTTACGTGATGTAAATACCTCTTTTGAAATTGATACGCTGATTGAAGTCCACCACTATTCTATTATTGTTGCCGACACCGGCAACATTTCAAATCGCAGTGATATTATGGCAATGTCAAAAAATATTCGCTCCATGCAACTGGAACAAAACCTGATGAAAGTTGGAAACAGATCTGATTTTGGAATTCGAGCGGAGCACATGCAAATGTTTGGAATGCCCAACCAATGGTCAGTCATGGGTATGATCACGATACCCATTGTTCCTTGGTCTTCTAAAATGTATAAGGCGGAAACCAATTCAATGGGCTATCAAATTCAGGCAATGGAACAGGGAAAGCAAACAATGGAACTGATGGCAAAAAGAATGTTGGCAGAAAAGTTAACAATGCTTAGTTATGAATATGCTCAGTACGAAAATTATATAAAAGATATAGTTCCTGCCTTTGAAAATAACCTGCAAGCCAATTTACTTGCTTACAAACAAAATACAGGTGACTTTTTTGTGCTTTTAGATGCATGGGAAATGTTACTGATGAAAAAAATGGAGATGAATGATAAGCTGTTTACTATTTTAAAATTAGAAGCCGAGTATGAATACGAAATGGAAATTAAATAATATACTGTTTGTTGTATTATCTCTGATCATAACCGTTTTCTCTTCTTGTAAAAACAAAGAGAGGGATGATCATAAAGAGCATACGCAGCAAGAAAGTGTGACTTACACATGTCCTATGCATCCCCAAGTGCAGAGCGATCAACCCGGTAAGTGCCCGATATGTAAAATGAATCTTGAACCTATGGCGGAAGAAACATTAGTGCAAACCGCTTCGCCAAACAAACAGGTTTTGTCAAGACAAGCAACCCTGAAATTGCAGTCGGGAAGTAATGAGAAATCAATCAAAGCACAGGGATTTATTGACATTGATCCAAATCGCAATCATTCTGTATCTTCTCGCTTTGGCGGACGAATTGAAAAGCTTTATCTAAAGTTCAATTTACAATATGTAAAAAAAGGGGAGAAGATAATGGACTTATACAGCCCCGAATTACAAACTATTCAGGAAGAACATCTTTTCCTGATCAGGTCAAAAGCAGAAAATTCTTTGTTTGAAAAATCACGGGAAAGACTTCGTCTGTTAGGTATTACAGAAAACCAAATTAAGCAATTGGAAGAAAAAGGTACGGTCGCTTTCACTGTTTCAATTTTCAGCCCTTCCGATGGTTATGTTTTTTTTAACGAACAATCACCAGATGGAATGGAGCCATCAGAAAGCACTTCAGCTATGGATGGTATGGGAACGAAAACAAAAATTAAGAAAAAAAATATATTCAGTTCAACCTCTTCCCAAATACGTGAAGGCACATATGTAAATGCAGGGCAAACGCTTTTTAGCGTAAATGATTTGCAACAGGTTTGGGTATTGGTTTCTCTTCCTGCCCCACAGCTCTCTCAAATCAATGAAAAGCAATCAGTGGAAATAATTTCTGAAAACAATTCTTCAAAAATTTTGAAAGGGAAAATTTCTTTAATAGAACAAACCTTTGAAGAAAATAACCAGCGTTTTGCAAGAGTTAGAATTGAATTGCCCAATGCAGACAAGTCATTAAAAATAAATTCACTTATAAATGCACGCTTTTCTTTAAGCAACAACAAAAATTTGCAGGTTCCTGCCTCCGCAGTTTATAGAACAGGACTGAACAGTTATGTGTGGGTAAAAACAGGAAAGACTAAAAATGGAACAGGCATTTTTCAGTTGCGGAAAGTGATTGCACGTGAAAGCAATAATGGAATGGCATTTATCCTAAATGGTCTTTCACCTGATGAAGAAATTGCAAAAGAAGCTGGATTTATGACAGATAGCGAAACTTTTTTAAATGCGGATTGATATGAAACAGTTTAGTGTATTTATTATAGTATGTTCGATCCTTTTCATTTTTGGATGCAAGAGTCAACATACAGATCATAATCCTGAATCCGTTAGTTATTACACTTGTCCAATGCACCCGAGTGTTGTGAGTAGTACACCTGGTTCATGTCCCGTTTGCAATATGTCATTGATAAAAGTGGAGAAAAAGAAAAGTGTACCCGAAGGGCAGCAGGGCAATTTTATTACCATTGATAAGTATAAGCAGGAATTGGCGGGAATAAAAACTGATACAGTTAAATTCAGAAATATTTTTTCTGCTTCAGCCATTATTGGAACAGTTGCTGTTGACGAAGAGCGGGTGAAAATAATCAGTAGCAGGGCAAAAGGAAGGATCGATAAATTGTTTGTAAAAGCAACAGGCGGTTACATACAAAGCGGCAACCCCTTGTATAGTATTTACAGCGAACAATTGCTTGCCGATGAAAAAGAGTATTTGGCATTCTATGAAAAAACAAATATCGCAAGCAGTACATCAAAACTTACCGATGAAATGAAGAGTGCTTCAAAAAACAAACTGTTGTTATGGGGATTAAAGGAAAAACAAATTTCTGAATTGGAAAAATCGCTCAAAACAAACCCCTTGATTACCTTCTATTCTCAAGAATCTGGTTATGTGACTGAGGTAAACATTACCGAAGGAATGTATGTGGAAGAAGGAAGCCCACTTATTAAAATCATATCATTAGATCAGGTATGGATAGAAGCTCAATTGTATTCTAATGAAATTTCAAAAACAATGGACATCAAATCGTTTCAGGTTTATTCCGAAAGTAATCCAAATGATGTTTACAAGGGCACACTTGTTTACAACAGTCCTTTAATTGAAGATGGGAGACGGGTCCTAATATTACGGATACGTGTAGATAATACAAAAGGCAAATTCATTCCCGGTATGATGGTTTCCGTGAGTCCGCAAAAAAATACTCAACCTGTTTTGGCAGCTCCTAAATCATCTATTCTTCTTGAAAAAATGAAAACTGCCTGGGTTAAAACAAACGAAAATACTTTTGAGCAGCGGATGATAGAAACAGGAACTCAAAATAAACATTGGATAGAAATTTTGTCTGGATTAAAACAAGGAGATATTTTAGTAACCGAAGGCGCCTACCTGATCAGTAGCGAGTTTATTCTCAAAAGTGGTGCAGGACAGAGGCATGAGCATTAAGAAAGAAAAATTAGTGGAATATTTCAAAGTTAATCATTGCTTTGCCCAACAGCAACAATAGACAGACGAATTGATCAAACCAAACAATTCTTTTTTACATGATAATGTAGATTAATTTTTGATTTACTAAATGTTAAAATGCCCTTCTGCTTATTGCAGGAGGGCATTTTTGTTTTTATACTTATTACCAATATCGTGATTAGAATAGCTTATATTTGAGGAAACATACTTCGGAACGACAATAAATAATTACAAGCATTTACAATTGCTTAGAATTGCAAAACATGCGTTTATGGAATTGTTATAAGCAAGGCAAGCAAAGGCGAAAAATCGTATCGGAAACGAACTTTGTTTTAGGAACTGTATGTAATCAGATTTCAGTGTGTGAGCTAATAATACTGTGTGTATTGAGATTTAGTATTTAGCCAGAAAAATGGACTGCTAAATTTTACCAGTGTGGCAAAGAAAGGCCTTTTCAGTTCAGTGGCACAGTAATTCGTTTCGGAGCTAAATCAAATAGTACGGTATTTCATCCAAGAGTTAGGCAGTATTTACATGGCAATGCAAATAAGCAGACGAAAAATAAAAAAACGGGGAATTTTTATAGAATACCTTTCAAAACATAAGTGAGAAAGGCATTAAAGACATTTTTGTATTTAAAGACGTTCAATTAAGTTTTGAAAGTTCCCAATAAAAAAGGACATTTCCTATTTTATTTTCAATTTGCTAAAAATCTTATCAGAAAAGCGCGTGAGCCGGAAAAGGCTGCGGGGGCTGAGTCGGCCTGTGCGCGAGCCGATGGCCTTTTCTTGAATTTTTTGTTACTTTTTGTTTCAAGACAAAAAGTAAGAATGCTTAAAAGGACTGGGAATTCAGTATCTTAGACGAATGTAATTGGGATCAATTCATCGGAAAGAGTGACGAACTGTGTGTGAGAAACTAATTCTAAATGTAACGAACGAAATAAAAATTGCCCAGCTTATAACATTAACTAAACTCAAATTTTGCCAAAAGGCAAAATCTGCGCTTAGTTTGCCGTTATGCGTAATTATAAAACAAAAAAAGAGAGTAGTAAATCGACACGTCTATTTTTATAAAATTATTATGAGAAAGATTTTGTACTTACTGACAATACTTATTTTTAATTTTTCATGCAATCAGAATTCAAACTTGAAAGAAAATGCTGCTACCAAAAATTTCATTGATGTAAAGAAACCATCACAATTAGCTCTTCTCGACAAAGAAAATGACGTAAATAATATAATTGTCGGAACAAAAACTTACGATAGCGTATTAGCAAATTATCCAAAATTAAACTATCAAATAATAAATCAAGGAAATTGGGTAAATGATTCAACAAAAAAATGGGTGTGGAATAGAGACACTATATTTTTTTCGTTAACAAATGACACAATAAAAATTAATCATTGGTTCCAAAGTACAGGTAAATGTTGGAATTATTACCCATTTTTATTAGAAACAAAAGACACTATACATATTTATAATCCGGAACAAAGGCACACCGAAATAGAAATTAAAAACAATGACACAGTGTATAATTTTCTTGCTTGTGCCACATCGACAATTGGAGAATTAATTATAAAAATACCGAATAAAAAGACCTTTCATCATGGAGTAATGAAATATAAAGACAAGTATTACAAAATAAGATAGCATTGCTGACCTGTAGACCGTTACGCATAAAAAAAATAAATACAAAACGGTACGACCTGTGTTTGCGGACTTGTAGACCGTTACGCAGAAAAAAAACAAATACAAAACTGTACGACCTGTGTTTGCTGACTTGTGGACAATTACGCAGAAATTAATACACCATTTTATTATGAAAAGTATTTCTTTGGTTATAGCTTTACTCTTTATAACAGTGTTGCTTAATGGACAAGGAGTTGTGTGTTTTATCAAATCAGACAAAGCAACTTATAAAAAAGGGGAATTGCCAATAATTAAAGTCGAAATCAAAAATAACACGGACAGCACAATCCAACTTGTGAAGACACTTGATTATTCTGCTTTTAAAGTCAGATTTCCTCCTGCTTATTTTAAAATTGAAAAGATAGCGGACACCTCTTATAAAATTATTACTTATGAAAGAGAATGCGGAAATTATGATGGCATTGACAGCGCGGACTTTGTTGAAGTTAAAAAGGGCGAGACATTTGATCCATTCAGCAACCAAACACCTGTATATTCTGACTTTAAAATGAAGGATAAGAGAAATTTTGCAAAAAAAGGTAAATATAAAATCAACTTCTATTACTCGACCAATGAAACAAATTTCAAAAAATGGATGGGAGATGCATATGCCGGGCAAGTAAGAAATTGGATTGACCGGAAGACAGGAGAAGCCGTGCCAGAAAGGGAAATCGAATACAGTAAACTTCTTAAGCTATTCAGTAAAGTGCCAAAGTTAGACATAGTAAGCAATGAAATAGTAATAGAAATAAAATAAAAAATCTAACTTGTAGACAATTGCGCAGAAAAAAACGTGACGACCATTATTTGAATTTTGGGGGTGGACAGAAGAGATAAATACGCATAACATCACCTAAGTTATATGGCCGGTAACAGCCAGTTTCATCATTTTAGTTCGCAATGAAAATAGGGCGTGGCAAAAACATTTCACAGCGGAAGAAAATTATTTTTTATTTGTTTTTGCCACTTGTAATTTTATAATTTCGTTTACGAAATCGGCCACATCACTTAGCTAATCGTTGGCTGCAAGCGCAGAACAAAAAAAGAAAATGAAAAATATATTAACCATCGCTATTTTAACGACCACATTAATTTCTTCTTTTGGTTCAAGCGAAAATAAAAACGCTGAAACGACTGAGCAAACAATAAGTAACAATTCACCTACTGTTATTCCTGACTTCACCAAACCAACCATAGCATGGGCAAGCATTCCTGCCGGCATCTTTACAATGGGCAGTCCTGCGAGTGAAGTTTATAGAGACGATAATGAAACCCAACATCGAGTAACATTAAGTGCTTTTAAGATGAGCAAATACGAGGTAACCTTTGAGCAATATGATTTGTTTTGCGTTACAACTGGCAGGGAAAAACCAAGTGATGGAGGCTGGGGGCGAGGCGAACGCCCTGTAATAAACGTAAGCTGGGACGATGCCACAGCCTTTGCAACATGGATGGGCTGCCGCTTACCAACCGAAGCTGAATGGGAATATGCGTGCCGTGCAGGAACAACTGCACCATTTAGCACAGGAAACAAGCTAACTACTTCACAGGCAAATTATAATGGCAACAATGCGAAGGCTGAATACAGGCGAAAAACAATGCCCATTGGCAGTTTTGCAGCAAACGCTTATGGTTTGTTCGATATGCATGGCAATGTGTCGGAGTGGTGCAGCGACTGGTATGATGATAATTCAAGCGGGGTGCAAACTAAGCCTAAAGGTGCTCCATTGGGGCCGGCCCGTGGACTCCGTGGCGGCAGTTGGTACAACTTTGCGTTCAACTGCCGGAGTGCTTGCCGATACTGCGAAAGCCCGGTCTACAACTATGACTATATAGGCATCCGCCTTGTTTCCAGCAAATAGCAGTGGTTAATCCCATCCTTTCTTTTAAGCTAAATGAGGTTTGCCACCTGTGTAACTCTCTCTATTTTCGGTCTGCTTATTTAACTACAAATTAAATATATTTCCATTACATTCCTTTTTTAAATATTTCATAAAACCTTACTATTCCATTATTTCAGGAGAGTTCCTGCAACTCAAAAAAAAAATATTTTAGCTATCCAAAAACCCATCCTACCGAAATATCAAATCAAAAGTACTAAGCAATATTATTTTTGAAGCGAATGAAATTATTTTTCCGAAAAATAATAGTTCAAAAATTGGTAAACCAAATCATCAGAAATTATGTTAGTAATAGGAACCCCTGCACCGGATTTTGAACTTTATTCTACGCCCGATCAAAAATTAAAATTGAAAGAATTGCTTGGAAAAAAAGTTATTCTGGCTTTTTATCCTGCCGATTGGAGTCCCGTATGCACCGATCAAATGGCGCTTTATAATGAAACACTTAAACTGTTTTCTAAACACAATGCACAATTAATTGGGATTTCAGTAGATAGCAAATGGTCTCATTTAGCCTTTAGTCAGAGTCGTAGATTGCATTTCCCTTTACTTGCCGATTTTGAGCCCAAAGGGCAAGTCGCTAAAATGTATGGTGTATATGATGAAAGAGAAGGAATAGCGGAGAGGGCATTATTTGTTGTGGATGAAAAAGGAATAATACGCTGGAATTATTTATCACCTGTAGGAATAAATCCGGGAGCTGATGGTATTCTGGAAGCTCTTGAAAGTCTGGATAAAGTACCGGTTTTACAAAAATGAGCACACTATTAAAACCTCCCGTAAACAGCACTGACCATATCCGTGGTAACAGCAATGCCCCTCTGGAATTGGTTGAATATGGTGATTTTGAATGCAGTGATTGTGGTCATGCTTATCCAATTATTAAAACAATTCAGCAGGCCCTTGGTGATGATTTAAAATTTGTTTTCCGAAATTTCCCATTAACTCAAATTCATCCACATGCTGTAAATGCAGCCGTGGCAGCGGAAGCTGCGGCCTTGCAAAATAAATTTTGGGAAATGCATGATATGATTTTGCAAAATCAGAAACATTTGGAATCCGAGGATTTGTTATTGTATGCAATAAAAATTGGCCTGGATCCAAATCAATTTGAAAACGACATGCAAAACAATGCCCTACGTGCCAAGGTGGAAGCCGACTTCGAAAGCGGGGTTAGAAGTGGAGTAAATCGAACACCTTCCTTTTTTATTAATGGGGTAAAATATGAGGGCGCGAGTGAAGCAAATGAACTTATTTATTATTTGAAAAATAAATTATCTGAAGTTGGATCAAACTTTTAAAGGCTGGTAGCGTTTCATTTAATATCTCTTTTGAGCTACCGACCTATCGCTATGTCAATGTCACTAAGTTAAGGGAAATTGCCCCTCGCACTTTCTCGATTCCGCTCGAAATGACCCCGCACATGATCATTTCGAGCGGAATCGAGAAAAGGTGAGTTAGCATTATTAAGTACTAATGTTATTCTTTAAACAAAATTTAAACGGCTCTTAATTTTAAATATAAACCGGCTCTTCTTTGTATACGGACCATTCCTTTTCTATCATCTTAACATCCTCATCCGAATGCGGACGAACACCAACAACAATTTTACCTTCCTTGATTGCTTTTTCATATCTTTTTGCCTTCACCTCAGAAACGCCCCAACCTGTTAATGCTCCAACCAATCCACCTGCAAGACTTCCGGCACCAGCTCCGGCAAGTGCAGCGGCAAGCGGGCCTGCTACTATTAAACCTACACCGGGGACAACAACGCTACCTACAGCAAGTATGCCGCCAATGAGTGCGCCAAGTGTAAGCCCAATGGCAGAGCCTGCTCCCGCACCTTTTAATGCTTTATTTTCAACCTCTACTGGTTTTTCATCTTTAAAATATTTGTCCCGGGTAACATCCGATGTAATAATATTTATTTCATCTTTTGTATAACCACGTGTTTCCAAGGCTTTAATCGCTTTATCAGCGCTATCTTTGTCTTTGAAAATTTCAAAGAGCATTGCGTGATCGGTACTCTTTTTTTGACTCACCTGATTGTTGTCCATGTTTTTTATTTTTTGAATAATTTATAATTTATTAAACTCGTTTTGTTTAGTTAAAAAAATATGCCAGCATTTTTTATTGCTTGAATTATTTTTAATTTTATTCCGGTTACACACATCAAAATAAGTTGATTTCTGTCCCCACACTTTCTCGACTCCCCTTGAATGACAACGTTTACAGCCGCTTTAAGCGGAGTCGAGAAGGTGAGTAGGCATTGCAAAAAAATACCTGATTGAGATGCAAAAATTTGAGATACTATTTATGATAATTCCTTTCACAACAAATAATTTATTTTGTTTCCAAAGCGTACATCTCGCTATAGGCCGCTAAGTCATTATTTGCAGGCCCGTTGATCACTTTTCCTTTATACGTATATCGGCTTCCATGGCAGGGGCAGTCCCATGTTTGTTCATCTTTGTTCCATGCAACGGTGCAGCCAAGATGAGCACACTTTGCTGAAACAATGTGCAGCAGATTTTCTTTATCACGAAAAACTCCGTATTTTTTTTGCTGAAGATTTACAATTTTCCCTTCACCTGTTTTTACTGATGATAGCTCTGCAGCATCTTTGTGATCAGGAGAAGTTTTCAAAAAGTCCTTTAAAGTATACATGGCTTCTTTGAAAAAGTGGCTGCTCGTTTTAAGAGTAAATCGTGAAGGTGCATAAATTTGTTTCCACTTATTTTCTTTCCCTGTTATAAGGTCGGTGATCAACATACCTGCAATTGTACAATGCGTCATGCCATTGCCGGAATCACCTGTTACTATGTAAACATTATCTCTGTCCAAAGGGTTGCGGCCAATGTATGCTATGCTATCCATTGGTTCCATTACCTGTCCCGACCACCGGTATTTTATTTCCTCGATGGGGAAATACTCTCGTGTCCACTTTTCAAGTGAGGAATAAATTTTATCTGCGGCATGTGAAGTTTCATTTTCATCACCAGTTTGGTGATCTTCTCCTCCACTTATCAAAAGATCATATTGATCATTATAAGTTTGTACACGCACATAATGGTATGGAGGAAATGTTGGATTTTCTTTTTGATCGCCTGTGTCCCACCACAAAGCTTTTGGTAAACTGTCTTTTTTAATAAGTGCACCAATCACGTAAGTGCGGAATGCTGTTTGTTTTAAATGAACGGCATATTTATCATTTACCGGGCTGTTTGTTGCAACCACAATATGATTTGCTTTTATTGTATAACCTGTCTTTGTAGTTAAACCTTTGTGATCAATTTTTGCAGCATGAGTTTCAGTGAATATTTTACCGCCTTTTTGTTCAATTATAGCACATAATCCTTTCAGATATTTTAAGGGATGAAACTGGGCTTGTTCAGGAAAACAGATACACCTTTCTTCATTGCTAATTAAGCCCGGAACTTTAGCTGTATCAATGACTTTAATTCCGGCACGGGAGGCTGCTTCCAATTCTTTATCGAGAGAAACTTTTTCATCAGAAGGGTGTAAAAAAAGATAACCGTTCAATCGTTCAAATTCACAATTTATTTTTTCTTTTTTTATTGTATTTTCTATAAAATCAATGGCTGCTATGTGGCTCTCTGCTATCAGCTGTGTATCTTCTTCCCCGAAAATATTTTCTAAGGTATAATATCTGTTGTCCAGGGCCGTCACAATATGCGCTGTGGTACGCCCTGTTTCGCCACTTCCTATATAACCATCTTCCACAAGTATAACCTTTCTACCTTCCTGTGTAAGACAATAAGCGATGCTTATTCCCGCAAGCCCTCCGCCTATTATCACAATATCTGTTTCCAGATCTTCTGTTAAGGGTTTAAATACAATTGGAGAAACAGAATCTGTCC
This sequence comes from Bacteroidia bacterium, assembly GCA_030654175.1. GTDB lineage: Bacteria > Bacteroidota > Bacteroidia > 2-12-FULL-35-15 > 2-12-FULL-35-15 > 2-12-FULL-35-15. Next base: position 104,244 of record JAURXZ010000035.1, on the reverse strand, counting down.
AGTTACTGATGTTTTTTCCTGAAGTAATGTTCCCATCTTCAGAAATATTTTCTTTCCTGTTCATATTTTTAGGTTTAAAATTGAACCTGATAAAAATATATGCCAGAATTTTTGGCCAAGGTAATTTTCCCATAAAATTCCACCATAGTCTGTGCGCGGTTATATTGAGTGAGCCTGTGGTGAGTGTTTGTCGATTTATCCCAATATGTGGGGAGCCTTGAATATTAAAATTGTTATTGATGATACAAACCTGAGTTCGATTGTAAATTTTGGCTATAGTCTCTAAACAATGACAAATTCTCTTTCAGGAAAATGCCGCGTTAGGGATTGCAGCGGAAATCCTTCCCCCGCTTTTTAGCGGGGGAAGATTGAAGCGGAAAGCCCGCCCCTTTCTTGTTTAAGAAAGGGGAACGCCCAACTAAAAATGCTTTTAGTCCAGTTTTTAAATTTTTTTCACCCAACTCTGCTTATACCATGTTAAACAGATATTATGATTATTGAAAAAAGATATCTTTTGATGTTAAAAAATAAAGTTTTATCTTTATTACTAGATTTTATCTCATAAATAGGGTTTAACCTATTGAAGATAAAGTTTTAAATAAATTCCAAATACTTCTAAAATCAGGACCATGAAGCATTTTACTTCCTCAAAAAGAATTTTATTGTTAAGTTTTGTTTGCTGCTCACTACAGTTTGCAACGTCTGTAAAGGCACAGGACAACGTTGGTATTGGTACTAATACGCCTAATGCCAGTGCAATTTTAGAATTGCTCTCCACCAATAAAGGAATGTTAGTGCCACGAATGAACACTATAGGAATGACTTCTATTCCGAGCCCGGCAAATTCATTGTTAGTATATAACACTGATTCTATGTGTTACTTCTTTTATCGGTTACCAAGTCTTACCTGGGTATCTTTATGTAATTCTGGATCGGGTGGTTCCGGCACTAATGGTGCAACAGGAAGTACCGGCCCTACAGGTGTTGCCGGTTCAACAGGAAGTACCGGTTCAACAGGAAGTACCGGAGCAGCAGGTTCTGATTTAGGCACTCACTGGACAATCACAGGTAATGCCGGAACAGTAGCCGGTACAAATTTTATTGGTACCACTGATGCTGCTGATTTTGTTACCAAAACAAATGGTTCTTTACCCGCAAACGAACGTATGCGGGTTTTATCGGCTGGTAATGTGATTGTAAATAATACTACTCTTGGCGTAAATACCGGTGATGTGTTCTCTGTTTACAGTAATGGTACCACCAATGGAAGTACAACAAACACAAGCACTATAGGGAGTTCTGCAATTAATGGGTATAGCTCAGGAGCAGGTAACGGAATTTTCGGACTCAATACAGGAACAGGAACCGGTGTTTACGGATTGAATACTGCTATTAAGGTTGGGGTTGAAGGTGATGTTTTCAACATTATACCTCAATCAATATCAGCAGGAACAAGTATGGGGGTATTTGGATACAACAATTCTGTTCCCGGTGTATCAGCATATTCAGTGGGTGTTTTGGGGAGTTCGGTGTCAACTACGGGGCCTACTGATGGGGTATATGGAAGAGCCGCCTCAGCAACCGGGTATGGAGTAACCGGATTTAATTCCAATGCTTCAGGAACAGGAGTGGTTGGGATAGGAAATAACCTTCCAGGTAATATTTTAACAGCGGGCAGTGGAGGCGCATTTACCGGTTTGGATTGGGGTGCTTATATTATAAACACTTCAATTTTAACAAGTGGTGCTATATATACCGACAATGGAGGAGTGATCAACCGTTACAATTTTTATAATGGAACTCAATATAAAATAAATGGTACAGGTACTGTTTCAACAACTGTGAAAGATGTTAATGGCAATAATGTGGTAATGCATTGTCCGGAAAGTCCGGAAATCTATTTTTCGGATTATGGCGAAGGGCAGCTTGTTAATGGTAAGGCGCATATTGAACTGGACCCTACTTTTGCAAAAAATGTTACTGTAAATTCCAAGCACCCGCTTCGTATCTATACCCAGCTCGAGGGGGATTGCAACGGAGTTTACATCACAAATAAAACAACTTCAGGTTTTGATGTAATAGAACTTAAAGGTGGCGCCTCAAATACCCATTTTCAGTGGAATGTTGTTTGTAATGCTGCAGATCAGGAGGTTGCTCCCGGAAAAATTTCTAAGAATGCGGACATAAGATTTGAACCGGCTCCTCTGCCTGAAGAAACAAAAACACGTATACAGCAGCCAACCGGTATAGAACCTAAAAAATCTAAGAACTAATAATTAGTATCAAAAAACAGAACCTGTTGATAGCAAAATTGGTGGACGGCATATTTTCCTTTTGGAAACCGATTAAATTAATAAAGATTTTTGGTGTGCAAAAATAAATTTATGAAACGGTGCGTGAGGAGTGAACAAACGCGATGCCGTGTGGCCTGTGTGGAGAAATCGTTTGTTCTTGAATTTTTGTTTCTTTTTTTTTAAGAAAAAAGAAAAACACACAGTTTTTTGTATTTATGATAATATTTTAATAAATTATTTTACGAACCCGGAACATACCTGAATTCAATGGATAGCGACACTTTTTTAAAAAATAAACTTCTCCGGTCATTTGCAATGTTTATTTTAACAGGTTATTTGACAGGCACTTTATCTGCACAAACCACTATTTTTTTTAATAATGGTGCTCAGGTATATACCGGGCCAACCGCCATTTTACATTTGAACGGAACTTTCAAAAATGATAATGCCGTTGGAACGGCTAATGTTTTTGAGAACAATGGAACCATGACCATTGGTAATAGCGGCACACCCGGAAGTGTGTTTTTAACAAATAATTCCATCCTGCAGGGCAGTGGAACCTATATAGTAGAGCAAGACTGGACCAATGATGCAACTTTTACAGCCGGCACCAGCACTGTTAATTTTAATGGAACACAGCAGGAGTATATAACAAGCACCAATGCTACAGTTACCACCTTTAATAATTTAATACTTACTGGAACCGGCTTTGGTAATAATCGTAAAAAAACATTACAACTAGTTGATGCTATTATAGGCCCAAACGGAACCCTCGCCCTTAACGACCGTGAGCTGGAGACATTAGCAAATACGGTTTTTGTGCTTAATCCCTCTTCCACATGTGTGACCAATAATATTATACTAGGCAGCGAAGGCTTTGTTAGCAGCAGTTTTGTTAGCGGAGGCAGTGGGTATTTATCCAGAGTTACTAATTCTTCTTTAGGATATTTATTTCCTACGGGATCAAGTGCAAGTGGAACAAGGTATCGTCCGGTAATGCTAACACCTGCTTCAGGTGCTGCAAATACATATACTGCCCGATTAGGTTACAACGATGCCACCAGTGACGGTTTTGCTATAACAGCCCTGGATACGGCCATGTGTATGGTAAACCCTTTGTTTTATCATGAAATTAAGCATAACGCAGGTAATGATAATGCTACTATTGAGATCTTCTATAACCAAACTGCCGATGGCGCCTGGGAAGGAATTGCAAAATGGAATTCAATTACTCCCAATATTTGGAACAATATGGGAACAGTTACTGCAAATGCTAATATTCCATTAGCCAGCGTTTTAAAAGTTAACTGGGCTGATTTTTCTAACTCTCCTTATATTTTATCACGTAAAAAACCAGAAGCTCCGGGTCTTACCTGCTCATCCGTTTGTATGAATTCTGTCGGAAATGTTTTTACAGCCATTGGCACAGGTTCAACGTATACATGGGCATCCCCAACCGGAACAACCATTTCATCGGGACAAAATACGTCCTCCGTAACTATTGATTGGAACTCACTTTCAGGGCCTGTTACAGTTACTACCACAAATCCTTTTGGCTGTACATCTGATGCTGCATCCTGCCTGGTGAATCCATCAACCTCTACTGTGGCCGAATTCACTAGTGCCTCCACAGGGCTTACTTATAACTTTACTGATTTAAGCACAGGAGGTGTAGATCAATGGGCCTGGGATTTTGGTGATGGTACTGTATCAACTGATCAGAATCCGTCACACTCCTATTCGGCATGTGGCCCCAAAACAATCTGTTTAATTGCTACAAAGAATAATTGTATTGATACGGTTTGCTCTGATATTGAACTTAGCGATTTACTGGATATTCCTAATATTTTCTCACCGGATGGCGATGGTAGTAACGATTTGTTTTTTATTAATAACTCCTGTTTAAAAGAATACACTCTGGAAATTTTCAATCGCTGGGGAATGAAAGTAGTTGAGATCTCTTCCGGTGGTTGGGATGGCCGCACCAAATCAGGTGTTGAGGCAAGTGATGGTACATACTTCTATATGCTTAAAGCCGTTTCTTTGTTGCCGGGCAAAGAGTATGATTCTAAAGGATTTATTTCATTGGTGAGAAAAAAATAAAGAGCGAAGTCGTGACCTACATTCGATAATTAAAATAGAATAATTTATTAAAATTTCTTCATTTGGGCGTTCCCCTTTTCCGAAAAGGGAAAAGGGGCGGGCTTTCAGCTTCAATCTTCCCTGCCGTTAAAAGGCGGTAGGGAAGGATTTGCGCCTCAATCCCTAACGCAGCCTTTACGTTAAAAAGAGATTTGTTGCTTTTAGTGGACTTTATCCAAAATTAAATACCGACTAAACTTTTTTCGATTCGCCTATTCAAGTTATACCAACACTTGTTACAAATTAATCCAATAATTTTATTTTTAAAGTCACTTAAACCTAACAGGTTTTGAAAACCTGTCAGGTTTCTTATCCATTAAACTATTGGTATAAAATAAATTAGGTAATGGTATTATGAGATATCCTCAGCCCCGAATAGAATAAATAAGAAAGCCGCTCAATTTGAGCGGCTTTCCTGTATTCCAGAGATAATTATATTGTTAATACTTGTTCCTGAGCAAAGCTTTGTGTTTGATTAAAGTATATTGCCTGTTTTTTAATACAATATATAAACTTTAAACTTTCAAACTTTAAACTCATTCCTAAGCATCAATATTCGCATACTTAGCATTTTTTTCAATAAATTCTCTGCGTGGTGGAACTTCATCCCCCATAAGCATTGAAAATATTCTGTCTGCTTCTGCAGCACTTGTAATAGTAACCTGGCGCAAAGTGCGGTGTTCAGGGTTCATGGTTGTTTGCCATAATTGTTCAGCATTCATTTCACCAAGACCTTTATAACGTTGGATGTTCACGGTACCTTCTTTTCCTTCTCCACCGGCAAGCTCTCTAACTGCAGCACTACGTTCTTCTTCAGTCCAGCAATACTTTTGTTCTTTTCCTTTTTTTATTAAATATAAAGGAGGAGTAGCAATATAAATATGTCCGTTCTCAATTAACTCTTTCATGTGACGGAAAAAGAAAGTTAAGATCAACGTAGTGATATGGCTACCATCAATATCAGCATCACACATGATGACTACTTTGTGATAACGTAATTTATTTATATTCAATGCACGGTCATCTTCCGGTGTGCCACGAAATACACCAAGAGCAGTAAATATATTTTTGATCTCTTCGTTATCATAAATTCTGTATTCCATAGCTTTTTCAACGTTAAGGATCTTACCCCTTAATGGAAGGATAGCCTGGAATGCGCGGTTACGGCCTTGTTTAGCTGTTCCACCTGCAGAGTCACCCTCTACAAGGTATATTTCGCACATGGATGGGTCTGATTCCGAACAATCCGAAAGTTTTCCCGGTAAGCCTGTTCCGGTAAGCACACTTTTACGTTGTACCATTTCGCGGGCCTTACGAGCTGCGTGACGCGCAGTTGCTGCTAAAATTACTTTATCAACAATTGTTCTTGCTTGTTTTGGGTGTTCTTCAAGGTAATTATTAAGCATTTCGGAAACTGCGATATCCACAGCGCCCATTACCTCATTATTACCAAGTTTTGTTTTTGTTTGTCCTTCAAACTGAGGTTCTTGTACCTTTACAGAAACAACAGCAGTAAGTCCTTCACGGAAGTCATCACCATTGATCTCCAATTTTACTTTTGCAAGTAAACCGGATTTTTCGGCATATGATTTTAAAGTACGGGTTAAACCTCTTCTGAATCCGGCAAGGTGAGTACCGCCTTCATGTGTATTGATATTATTTACATAGGTATGTAAATTTTCAGAATACGAAGTGTTGTACATCATGGCAACTTCAACAGGTATACCATTTTTTTCGCCTTCCATGTATATAACATCCGCGATCAGTTTTTCACGGGTGGCATCCAGATAGCTAACAAATTCTCTTAATCCGCCTTCCGAATAAAAAACATCCGAACGGTCATTCCCTGCTTCATCTTTTTCGCGTATATCAGATAATGTGATACGGATACCTTTGTTCAGATAAGAAAGCTCACGCAAACGTGCTGCAATAATATCATAATGGTAAACAGTGGTTGAAAAAATAGTCTCATCCGGCTTAAAAGTTACAATTGTACCTCTGTAATCCGTAGGTCCAATTTCTTTAACAGGATATAAAGGTTTACCGATATTGTATTCCTGGATATATTCTTTCCCGTTTCTGTGAACATTTACCGATAATAAGGTTGAAAGTGCATTCACACAGGATACACCAACACCGTGCAAACCTCCGGATACTTTATAGGAATCTTTATCGAATTTACCACCGGCATGCAATACGGTCATTACCACCTCTAAAGCCGATTTCTTTTCCTTAGCATGGTAATCAGTAGGGATACCGCGTCCATCATCCTTAACAGTGATTGAATTATTCTCATTAATAGTAACGAATATGTTTTTACAATGACCAGCAAGTGCTTCGTCAATTGAATTATCCACTACCTCATAAACTAAATGGTGAAGGCCCTTAGAACCGGTATCACCAATATACATTGATGGGCGCTTACGCACTGCTTCTAAACCCTCTAATACTTGAATGCTATCAGCCGAATAATCTGACGATGCATTAACTCCGCTCAGCACAGGTTTTGTTTCGTTTTCGTTCATTGTATTTTCCATAATTAATTATAATTTTTCCTGCTTTTTTTAACGCTAACAAATATAACCATTTACCTCGAGAATAGCGACATTTAAGGAGCTTAAATGAGCTTTAATTACTAACATTTAGTTAACAATTTTATTGGAGTTAAGTTTGGAAATCTGAACTCTTTTTTGTATTAAAATAAAGGGTGAAAAGGATGTATAAATTGAAGAATTTACTGATTTGAAAATTCCAACAGTATAATTGAGCATTAAAAACATTTTCACTCCGTTTTGAACGAATGCTTTTAGCTTTTTGCAGTAAAAAAACGATAGGATATCCCGGCTGTGAACTGGTATTGTGAACCTACCTGAGTTCCATTCAAATACTGATAAAGAGGGATCTCTGTGGTGGCATAAATAATAAAATCTTTGCGGCTATAACTGATCTGTGGAACAAACAATACTTTTCTTCCGCCTGTTGACGTGATGTCGATGTTATAGAAGGCAAGCAGATCCACATCTTTAGCACCCTGCATCTTTCCTACCCATTCCCCTTTTACCTGCAAGGTCACACCTAATTTCCTGAAAAAAGTTTTGCCCGCAAACAGACCAACACTCGCGTAGTCGCCAAATTTTTCACCCAATGAATTCCAACCTTTTTTTACATACAGGCCATTGGCGAAAATTTGAAATCTTTTTATTGGATATCCTCTGAATAGAAAAGCATAAAAAATAAAGTCATGCGACCCATTTGTTGGTTGAACAGTGGGTGCCGAAGTGGTATACAGTTTTTTACCTGTGGTTGGATTAGTATATATCAGCGTTGAATCATCATGTTTTCCTAAGGGGATCTTGTAGCCCAAACCGATAGTGATCTCCGAACGGGTGGTTTCTGTGGTGCGGTTAAAAATATCATAGCGCGGAAACAAGATCAGGTCTCCAATTCCGGATGAAGTTGTAGTATCACGTTTATCAAGTCCTACTAGGGTTTTATTGGTAAAATAACCGGATTCTACCGACATGGTAAGGTCTTTAGTAACTCCATAAGCCCATCGCAGGTATAAATAGTTGCTGGTTAATTTGTCGAACTGAGCCGCTGTATCATGGTCTTTTGCATAAAATTTGTTGGTGCTGATGTATTGGTAATTACCTGCAATTTCCATTTGCCTGTCCAGTAAAACACCTTGTGAAGCACCACCGGCAATAGGGCTGCCACTTCCTCCTGAACAACAGCCTTGTGCAATAACAACATTCGAAAACACTACAGAAAAAAGAATAATGAATAGCGAACGCATTATATAAAAATTAGAGAATAATAAAATTAAAGAGTTAGATATTTATAGAATTAGAGAGTTAGAGAAATGGAGAATTAAGTGTTTAAAAAATACTAAATTGTCAAATCTCCAATTCGTTAAATCACTAAATTAATGTGCTACACTGAATTTAACTATTTTAGAAGCTGTAGAAGCATTTAATTTAATAAAATATAATCCATTACTAAATGTTTCAAAATCAATTTGTGTTGTATGCTTACCAGCAGTTTGTTTTTCTGAAGCTATTGTTTTTACCTTTTCTCCAAGCACGTTAAATAGTTCAATGCTTACTTCTTTTGATTGATTTAAACTGTAAGTAATGGTTGCGCTGTTTTTCACAGGACTTGGAAATACATTTAAGTTTATAACGGCATTTTTACCTTCGCCTATACCCGTAGCTCCGAGGGCTTGAAGAATTGCAGCATCTAAATTATGTGAATTGTCGCCATCGTTTTCATTATAATATACAGTATGACTGTTGCCTCCAAGAACTACAATTTTAGGCATTCCAACGCCATTTCCATTGTATTGGCTCATTGTAAGTGCTGTTGTGGAAACAATTGTGGCATTAGGCATGCCATTTTGAGAAGCCCAGGTGTTTAATGACGAACAGGAGGTAGTTCCATTGTCATCGGATAAATAAAAGATCACACGCCCCGGATTAGAGATCGCATAATTTTGTACAACATCATAAGCGGAAACGGATGGAGCTATGCAGGAAGCGCAAGGCATCACAAAAGAAATAACAATTACTTTTCCTGCATCAAGGTCCGCAAAAAGGTGATGTGAATTTCCGGCACAGTCAGTTAATGTAAAATCAGTTGCTGTGGTTTGTCCGAAAGCCACAACTTGTATTAAAAAAAGTGTAAAACCAAAAAGTAGTGATTTTTTCATTTTTTAAAAATTTTAGGTTCTTTTTTAAGGGTTGATCGTATCAAATGTACCTAAAATCAAGAATATTTCATATAAATGTCGTGTTTTTTCAGGGTAAACGCATCTATAAAAAAATGATCGGTTCAGGTCGCCTCTATGAGGCTTTACTGATAAGGGGTGCAAATGCCTTTACAAACAGATCGTCCTTATCTTGACTTCATAACAAAATGGGAAATCCTTAGGATTGACCTGTTTATAGAAATGATATTATTCTGAAAATAAGCACCATAGGTGCGACCTGTAAAAAAAATAGTGCGTTAGACTTGCGGTTTTTTTAGTTTCTGTAATTTCTCATTAAATACTTCTAATTTCGCTTTCAGTTTTTTTGTGCGTTTTAATCGCTCGAACACTTTGGTAATTAGCAAATTCGCGTGTTTTTATTCTAATTCTTAGAATTTTTTTTATTTATTTTTGTGAAAGTATGGTACAGGAAATTGAATTTATACTTTATGTTGCTGATCAAAAAAGGAGCAAGCTTTTTTACAGTTTTGTATTAGATCTGAAACCATCCTTGGATGTGGAGGGGATGACAGAATTTATGCTCGGTCATAATTGTAAATTGGGTTTAATGCCTGAAAATGGAATAGCAAAAATTTTAACGAATAAAACACCCCATCCTGCAACAGGAAATGGTATTCCCCGTTGCGAAATCTATTTGAGAACAGATAACGTTGAATGCTATTTTTCTCGCGCAGTTGCGGCCGGTGGGAAAATAATAAGTGAATTTTCTATACGTGACTGGGGCGATTCCGTTGCTTATATCAGCGACCCTGATGGGCATATTATTGCTTTCGCAGAAAAAAATCATTAAGTCAATAAAATAACAATGGCAAGATGTGAAATTAGTTCACATGCTGATGCGTGCTGTCAGCATCGTGTGCTGCTTCCACCTTTTCCAGGTCCATACCGCATACAGCGCATTGTCCTGCTTTATCATGGGTCTTGCCTTTCTCACAATCCATCGGACATTGATACATTGCTTTTTCATCCGTTTGTTCTGATCCTGTATGAGTGGAGTTATTACAACCTGCCATAACAATACTTAGCAAACCGAATGTTATTACCCAAAACAAAAATAATTTTTTCATAGTTACAGATTTTTAAGATTTGAATTGTTTATTTAAAATTAAAATTTCATTAAATCATGATGAACTTGCCTGCCCGGATGACTATCGGTGGTTCCCATCCGCAAAATTCTGAAACAAGTAGGGAAGGGCAAAACCATATGATCCCTACCATTACTGCATTAAAACGAATAAGATAGGCCTCCCATCAGGCTGAACCTCTGGCTAGGATAGTTACTCCATCTGTAATAACGGTAATTAGCGATATTGTTAAAGTTCAGGAAGAAGCCCAGCTTTTTATTATAGCGATATTCTAGCCCTATATTTGCATCAAACACCCCTTTCAGCTCTTTAGCAACCACCTTTGTTCCTGTGATGGATGTTGTATCGGATACGAATGTTTTAGCAAATTGGTTATCGATATAAAACAGATCAACTCTAACTACTATTTTTTCTCTTAAATTATAATTTGCCGAAACAGTAAGCTCCACTTGTGGCTTATACCAAGCCCTTAATTCGGTTTTCATTTTGTAATTAAAATATTCACCACGCAAACTGATGCGTAATTTTTCCTGTTGCTGATAGGAAACTTCTCCACGGATATTTAACAATTTAGTGTCATCATAAATGACATCAAATTTATTTTTCAAAACTTCTTTTGTATCATTTACAAACAAGGCCATATTACTGATGTTTGAATAGGAAGCACGTGCATTAAAGGAAGTTGTGGAAGATAAGGTTCCTTTAATACCTCCATACAATTCATACTTTTTATTCGAATTCATCATTTTAAGTTCTGATAAAACAAAAGGGTTATTAGTAGTAAAAGTTCTATAACTGTTTTTTTGCAATCCACCTGTTAACCCTGCATAAGGAATAATTATATCGTCAATTACATTATAACTCAGATCAACATTGGGGTAGAAATAAAATTTGGATTGAACAAAATTGTCCATTGTGGCAGTAAAACCAAGGCTTGCACGGTATTTTTCGCCTGTCGAAATAAAATTTGGATTTAATGCAACAATTGTATTGTTAACAGTATCTAATTTGTTTTTGTAATTAAAATAGTCAACAGTAGCATTTACTTTAAGCACTTCTTTATTAATGACTGTTTGCAGGAATCCTGCCGCTTTTATATTGTTTTCGGAAGCTTTATAATCATCAGCTAAATTATAATAACTTAATTTTATGTCATGGTTGTAACGTTTTGGATCTGTGTAATGGCTCACTAATTGCGCGTTTCCTGCAATTAAATTAAATCGCTGGTGAGTATCTTCCTCCTGGATAAAATTCACACTTTTATCATAACCATAAAAGTGAACTACATTTCGTGCATAGTCAAAGTTGCCAATGAGCGAGTGTTCTTTCAAGAATTTCTTTCCGTATAGATTTATTTCATTATCGCTGAAACCAGCATATCCATAATCTTTAAGAGTGGCAGAAGATGATAAATGTTTTAATCGTAAACCGTATGCGCCTTCTTTTGAACGTAAATTATTAAACCACAATTCGCCATAAGGTGTGGTGTATGTGCCCATTCCTAGTTTCACCAAAGCATTATATAGCTTGGTAAGTGGCTCACCTACCATTTGTGCCGGTTTAATAGGATCCACATCAAAGCCTGTATTTATTTTTTTTGAATTTATTCCATAACCTGAAACTGGGATCTTTTTAGTAGAATCTTTGATCGTAGGATTGTCATTGATCTTATTTGCATCTGTAATTGTTGGCTTATATTCACCAACACTTATGATGATCATAGAATCTAAATTTCGTTGTGCCATCAAAGCGCTTATAGGCATTGAAAACAAAAGGAAAATAATGATTGTTTTTATATTAATGCTTTTTTTCATCTGTTATAGAAATGTTGAATTTTAAATTATGAATGTTGAATTATACCTGATGGTACATTATCCATTGTCAATTATCAATTCTTTATTCCGGTTTTTTTATTTCTTCGGGTACTGGTTCATTAAAAAGCTTTTTTAGCTCCGTGGTATCACCTTCGAATTTTATTTCAATTGGTTCGCTTACTGTTTTAATTTGTTTTGCCGCTTCTTCAGCAGCGTTTATTTTATCTAATTTTTCTTGAGCGGTTTTTATCAATTCCGGAATATCCGAATCGCTGATAATTGATTTTAAAGTGGTCTTTGCCTGGAAATTGTCATTCTGAGCCGAATAGTTATCAGCCAATAAAATCAATGCTTTGGTTACCCAATATGGGTAATCACCATCACCATTAATGAAATCAAAGATTGTTTTTTCTGATTGTTTATATTCCAGTTTTAGATTTTGAATAAATGCGATATTATAAGACGCCTCGGCTCCAAGCTCATTCTTCGCAGAATTAGCAACTGCCCTGAACTCTGCTATTGCATCATCATATTTTTGAGTGGCCAGCATAGCTTGGGCAATAGTAAAATGCGATTCATGTTTCAGTTCGTTGCTCACCTTGTCAAGCGCTAATACCTGGCTTGAATAAAGAATTGCTTCCGGATAATTTTTCAATTGATAATTGCAACGCATTAAACCTATTTTAGCACTTGCACTGTTTTTTGGGTTCTCTGCTTGTAACTCTAATTGTTTGAAATATTCTAATGCTTGCGTGTAATTTTGTTTTTTGAATACAATATCAGAAGCACGATAAAGCGATTGCTCTGTAAACTGATTTTTGTTTTTACCAATTACAAAAGTATACCCTGTTAAAGAAGCATCAGTATTTCCCGATTTATGATCACATTCTGCTTTATAAAAACTAGCATCTAAAATAAAAATACCATCAGGGAAGTTCTGAATGTAGTTCTCAAAATCAGTTATAGCGGTTTTGCAATCCTGCTCCATATAATGGTTTTTTCCAATACTATACGAAATTGAATCAAGGCTCACCTTAGGAATGGCAGCTCCAATGGATTCTAAATAGTCTGCCATTGTCATTACATTGCCTTTTGCAGTGTAAATGGACTTCACCACATTTATTGCTTCATTAGCCTCAGCGGATTTGCGATCTCGTTTTATCAATTTATCAAAATAGGACAACGCATTATCGTCTTCTTTTTTGTTGTAATAGATCAACCCAATTTTACTCAAACAGGCATTCACATAAACACTGTTTGGGTAAACATCAATAAAGTTTTTAAAATGTGTTAAAGCTAAATCGTTTTGGTTGTCAGACAAAAATGTTTGCGCCAGCTCAAACTTGGCTTTCTGAATGTATGTTGAATTAGGATAAACGCTGATAAATGTTTGAAGATCCGAAATTTTTGCAGAAAACTTTTTCTGAACACCATTTGATAGAGCCTTTTGAAATAAAGCATAATCAGCATCCACCAATTTCATTTTGTAAGATTGTTCATAATACTCGGTAGCATTATCAAAATCGCGGGTCATGAAATAGCCGTCACCAATGCGATTGTAGGCGTCATTGATTTTTTTTGCATCAGCTTGTGGTTGAAATGTCACAAATCTCCGGAACCATAAATTGCTATTTGTGTAATCTTTTAATTTGTAGTAAGAGTAACCAACATTATAATTGGCATCGCTTAATTCGGATTTGCCGATCGCACCCGGTTCTGCAATGTATACCAGGTAACTTTCAATTGCATTTTGATATTGTTTATCACGATAGTAAGATTCACCGATCCAATAAACCGCTGAAGCTGTGATCTCTTTGTCAAACGTATACTTCCTGGCTTTATCAAATAATGCTATGGCCGGAATAAATTCAGAATTGTTGAACAGATCAATACCGCGGTAATAGGCAATTTTTTGATGTGCCTGTTTTAATTCGGGGGTCAACATTTTTATACTCTCGATCGATTCAAGAGCGTCTTTGTAATTTTTAGAAGTAGTAAACACATTTACCAGATAGGTATACGCTTCGTCAACACGTGATGAATTCGGGTAAGTCTTAATATATTTTTGAAACGCCCTGATGGCTTCGTTGTAAGGGTTGTAGGCCAATTCGTAGCACAATTTTGCATAGGTGTATAAAGCGTCTTCCTGTATAGTTTCATCAAAAGCAAGTTTGGACGACTGCCCAAAAGCATTTCGTGCATTTTGTTTGTTATTCATTTTTAAATAACAATCTCCAATATGATAATACGCGTTCTGAGCCAGGGAATCGTTATCAATATGAGTAACCAATATAAAATAATCGAGTGCTTTATTATAATCTTTTACTCTGTAATAAGCGAACCCCATTTGATAATTATCCTTACGTGGCAAAGCCTTAACAGCTTCTTCATATTTTTTTAAATATGGAATGGCTTCAGCATAACGGGAAGTAAGGTAATAGGATTCGCCAATAATACGTGCTATTTCCGGTGCGCGTACCGTAGTTGCCGAGTCGAGTAATTTTGGAGCATAAACAATTACATCATCGTATTTCCCTTGCAGGTAGTATACCTGAGCAATATAATAAGGAACCACCGGTTTAAAGGTTTCATTGTATTGAAGCTTTAAAAAATCTTTCAAAGCCGTTTCATAATTTTTTTCAGTGTAAGAAATGTGGGCATAATAATACTTCGCAGACGCAGCATATTTATTATCCACATCTTTTATTTCATAGAAATCTTTTTTAGCTTCAGGATAGTTTTCTAATGAAAAAGAGCTGTATCCGCGTTTGAAATAAAATTCGGATAGTTCCTCGGTTGTAAGATCATAAATGTCAACCATTTCAAACCAGGCATTGGCATCACGGTATTTCTTTTTAGTATAATTATATTTTCCAAGGTAGAAGTATGCTGTTTTTACTTTGGGACTTTCGGGATGGTTTTTTACAAATTGTTTTAAAAACCATTCCCCATCCTTGTTGAATAATTCAATAGCGCAAACAGCTTTATAAAACTCCGCATCAATACGAATAAGAGAGTTCACGTCTTGGTGAGATTCAATTACTTTGATAAAACTTTTTTGTGCGGCACCATATTTCTCTTTCTGATACAGTTCTATAGCGGTTTTAAATTCGGCATCCTGATGAACAACTATTACCGTTTTTTGTGCAAAAACCGAAGTTGTTCCTGTAATGGAAAGAATAAATGTGAGTACTAATCCTATTGCTTTCAGTTTGTTCATTGGGCAATGTAATATATGAAAGGTGTAAAATTAGTAAGGATAGAATCATTTATATTTATGATATTTGAAAGTTATTAACGCTGCTTTGTTGAAACTATTGCAATTAAATAGCAAATGTTAATTTACTTAAAAAGTACTTTTCGGAAAGATTTTACCGCCAGGACGCAAAGGCGCAAAGTTCTTGTTTTACAATGTTTCTCATTTTTATTGTTTCATAGCGTCTTAGCGCCTTGGGGGGTGAAAAAATAGTTTTTTGCGGAGCCCTTTAATTCAAAAATTCAAAAAATTAACAATCAAAAAATTCTAGATGGCACTCGACACTATAATTCATTTAGATAAAGTTTCCATATTCCAAAAACATAATTTGGTGCTTACCAATGTTGCATTAAATATTGATAAAGGCGAATTTGTGTATCTGCTGGGGAAAACGGGTAGCGGGAAAAGTAGTTTACTAAAAACCTTGTATGCCGAATTAGAACTGGTTCAGGGAGAAGGAACTGTTGCGGGATTTGATTTAAAAACTATTAAACGAAAAGAGATCCCTTTTTTAAGAAGAAAATTAGGTATCGTATTTCAGGATTTTCAACTCCTAACGGATAGAAATGTAAATGAGAATTTATTATTTGTTCTTAAAGCTACCGGCTGGAAAAATAAATTTGAAATGCAAAAGCGTATTCAGGACGTGTTGGAAAAAGTGCATCTATCCACCAAAGGTTTTAAAATGCCACACGAACTTTCGGGTGGTGAACAACAACGTATCTCCATTGCACGTGCTTTACTGAACGACCCCGAGCTCATACTTGCTGATGAGCCTACCGGCAATCTCGATCCTGAAACTTCGGAAGAAATTATGAATGTATTGCTTGAAATAAGCAAAAGCGGTAGAGCTGTGCTTATTGCAACACATGATATAATGATGTTTAATAAGTTTCCTTCACGGACTATTAAATGTGAAAACGGGAAAATTATTGATTCAAAGACAGTTTAAATTGCGGTGATTTCTTTTCGTTTTTATTTCAAAGGTGTCTATTCTTTAAAATAAACGAGTTGAGCAGAATATTATTTTTTCTTTAGAATTTCAATTTCCTTTTTCATCTCCTCCAACATTTTCTGCTGAGCTTCGTTTATTTTTTGCTGGGCTTCATTTTTCGCATTTAATTCCTTGATGGCTTCAATAAGAACTGGTGTAAGTTTTCCATAGTCAACGGATCTAAACCCGTCTTTATCAATATTAACTATCTCGGGAAATATTTTTTCAACTTCCTGAGCTATAATTCCAATCTCTCTCTTATCATCAAAATGCTTATCAGGGAACTCCTCTTTACGCCAGTTGTATTTTACCCCCTGAAGTTTTAACACTTCTGGCAAAACATTTTGTAGAGGATCAATATCTTTTTTATATCTCAAATCAGAACAAAAAAATGGACTAAACCAACCGTAACAATTAAGATAGAAATCATTGGCATATATATTGCTGGCTATCAACTGCTCATAAGCATTTCCCGGATTATTAAGTATTGCAATTCTTCCGCTAGCTTCTATACCAATTTGAGATGCAACAACTCCTCCCCAGTGGAAACCTAAGCGTGGTGGTTGTTGTCCGGCACCTGCAAAATTAGTTTCTCTTAATTCCAATGATGACTGAGTGTAACCTGTTGCATTTGAATTTGATGCAATTTGCCAGTCACCACTGCCATTATTGGGTATGAAACCAGCTGCTGTGACCTGTGATACAATGTTACCCGAATGAATCAGTGATCTCCATGTTGTATAGGTACCGTTATTTGCTCCTGTTCCACCTTGGTAAGTTCTTGTCCAGATATTTTCATCGTAATAGGAGGCTGCTATTTGAAAACCGTGGTCGTTACTTGTATTACTATGCCTTACATTAATTAAATTGTACCAGGAGCCACCAGGCGCATTAGTTGCACCACTACTTTGATAAAAGCCGCTGGGAACTGAGTTATTAAAGTTAGGTAGATCAGTAATAAGGTTTGCACCATCAAGCCATGCAGCCGGCTTGCTGGTAACTGCGCTCCATGCAGGGGTTGCGGTACCTAGAAATGCGTTTATTGCAGCGGCAGTCCCTGTTCTAAGGTAATTATCTCCGGCTTTGATCATAATACCTGTTACCCCGCTTGCAACTGAATTATCTGTAGTGTTTATATAATCAGTTCCGATATATCCTGAAGGAACGTGTAATTTGAAGGTTGGTGCAATTGTTCCAATACCAACATTTCCGGAATTCAGTATGGTCATAAAAGTAGAGCCGGCATAGTTTCTGATACCTGCATGCGGGTTAATGTCAGTACTACTATAGCCAATGTCTAAAAAAGTACTTCCGTTTCCTGCAGTACCTATAGACCAATGCTTCTGAGCGCCAGATGTACCGGCATCATAACTTCCGAGCATGATTGTAGATCCATGGCTTGCATTGGCCGACCCTCCTGCCATCATTACTGTTTGAGGGTAATGCCCGGTCATGGCCACACTCGGCCGATCGTTTCCATCTACCATCACGCCATTTGCATGAGCTCCGGCAACATGAAACTTACCAAGAGGGATTGTTGTTCCAATACCTACATTACCGGTTCCATCGATATACATCCTTGTAGTTGCTCCTGCATTATCTGTATAGAAACGCAAATCATTTAAACCTATCAATTGATCCATTCCAAAAATGCTTCCCTCTGCGCCAGCAGTGGCAAGATCAAGTTTGCCTCTCGGACTTGCGGTACCGATACCCACATTCCCTGAGGCTTTAATGGTCATGGCCTCAATGGAAGTACCTGTTAATGGATCGTCACCATCTGCACGTACCCAAAATCTTAATGCTTCGGAGGTTGTTTGTGCATCATACCCAATAAATGCCGAATGATTTGAATCTGAAATCCCCTTAAACTGAATTGTTGGATGGTTTGCATGAAATACTGCACTTCGTGTATAGCCAGCGGTCATAGTTGGTCCTCCGGATATATGCAGCAGTCCAATTGGGCTCATGGTTCCAATACCAACATAACCACCATGTGTCAATATCATCTGGCTGACATTATTAACGCGCCATTCATAACCTCCGGTGGTTCCAACACCAGGTGTGCCTATAATTGTATTAAGCTCACTATCCCATGATCCAACATTTTGAACCAGCCTTCCACCACCTTGCAACCAAAGTTCGTCAGAATGAGCTGCTGTTTGTCGGAAGTCATTGAAGACTCCAAGAGTTAATCTAACATCTTCAGTAGCTGACCCTGGATTATTGGCCGATTCATCCTGCATAAGCAAGAACCCGATATCACTGCCAAGGTTAACTCTTGATCTGAACGTAATGCCGGATATTCCACTAGAAGTTGGATGGTCTAAAGTTAATGTAGGGTACTCAGCGTTGGATGCAGCATTGCCGCTTATATCCAGCTTATATCCAGGGGCTGCATTTCCAATTCCAACATTACCATTATCAAAAATACTGCTATTGCCAAGTGTAGCTCCGTCAGGAGTCCATTTAGGAACATAATTAAGTGTACCGGAGCCATTCACTGTTCCAGCAAATGAATTCCATGTAGCCAGTCCCGTGGCGTCTGAAGTAAGCACTTTATTTAATCCGGGGGAACCGCCTGTGATCTTTATCTGTCCGGCTATTTCCAGTTTTGCACCAGGAGTTGTAGTTCCAATACCAACATTGCCGCCATTAAAATAAGAAGTACCACTCGAAGCAATACTTGCACCTATGGTTCGTCCCGTATTCGGAGCGGTACCATCAAAAGTATGCCCAGGAGTACCTACATTTAAAACAGAATTAATGTTCGTTTCAATATCCGTATCTCTCCACCACATCTGCAATTTTTTATTCGTACCATCTCGTTTTTGATAACCAATACCCATGTAATAACCGGTGTTGTCAGATTCCCAGGTTAATGAATTCATAAATGGATATCCGGGGACTATGGGACCTATATAAGCATTTTCATCAGTTCCTGTCCCAATATCCTGGGCTAAATAGGCTGTGCCTATATTTCTAAATGACCCGTTTACATCTAGTTTATATGATGGGGTTGTAGCACCTATTCCCACATTACCATCTCCATTTATTCGCATTCTTTCAGTAAAGGTGGTGCCATCATACTGCCCAAAAGTAATTTTCCCTAATTGAGCTGGAGCAGAAGTGTAAATACTATGCTCATAAGTGTTTCCCGCCATATCTGTACCTAAGCCCATATATGCATTAGGATCAGCGTCTAATCCGTAGGTTTGTATTCTCGGTCCTCCAGCAAAACCTCCACCAATCATCATTGCAGGAACAGCAGTTGCAGTTTTTGTGACCTGGAGTTTATAAGCGGGAATTGTTGTTCCTATACCGACATTGCCGGCATTCGTTAACACCATTTTTTCTGTCAGGATTGGTATTCCTGTTGTTGAGGTATTTGTCATCCAACTATAACCACCTCGGGTTTTAATGGTTGTACGTGATTGGGTGGGTTCAAAAAAACGCATTGTTCCGCCCAAATTATCAATTACAATATCTTGATTACTTGCCGCACCCTTAAACTCTATGTGCCCACCTTCATTGATATTATCCTGATTCATGAATCGGGTAAGGAAATTATTATCTACATTTCCTGTATCACTAATTACTCTCATTACTGGTTGTATACCACTAACTTCAAATTTTGCAATAGGGTTGGTTGCACCAATACCTACATTACCATTGGAAGCCTTTATTCTCATCCTTTCAAGAGGTGTATTTAATACTGCGCTTGTTTTGATCACAAGATCCTGAACATCATTAGTTCCAATATAATTAGTACCAGCCACAGTTCCAGCATTTCCTAGCAAGGACCATGCATTTAAAGCTCCATCAGCACCTGTAGCACCCGTAGAACCTGTTGAACCAGTACTTCCTGTTGATCCTGTATTTCCTGTAGAACCAGTACTTCCAGTTGATCCGGTACTTCCCGTTGAACCAGTACTTCCCGTTGAACCAGTACTTCCCGTTGAACCAGTACTTCCTGTTGATCCTGTATTTCCTGTAGAACCAGTACTTCCAGTTGATCCGGTACTTCCCGTTGAACCAGTTCTTCCTGTTGATCCAGTACTCCCTGTCGAACCAGTACTTCCTGTAGAGCCCGTGCTTCCAGTTGAACCTGTAAATCCTGTTGACCCGGTACTTCCTGTAGAGCCCGTGTTTCCTGTTGAGCCTGTACTTCCTGTTGAGCCTGTATTTCCAGTAGAACCTGTAAATCCTGTTGACCCGGTACTTCCTGTAGAACCCGTGTTTCCTGTTGAGCCTGTACTTCCGGTTGCGCCTGTATTTCCAGTAGAACCAGTACTTCCCGTTGAACTAGTGCTTCCAGTTGACCCTGTACTACCTGTTGGTCCAGTATTTCCTGTTGAACCAGTACTTCCTGTTGCGCCTGTATTTCCAGTAGAACCAGTACTTCCCGTTGAACCAGTGCTTCCTGTTGACCCTGTACTACCTGTTGGTCCAGTACTTCCTGTTGAACCAGTACTTCCTGTTGAGCCCGTGCTTCCAGTCGAACCTGTATTTCCAGTTGAGCTGGTACTCCCGGTTGATCCTGTATTTCCTGTTGATCCGGTACTTCCTGTCGAACCAGTATTCCCTGTCGAACCAGTTCTTCCTGTAGAACCCGTATTTCCTGTTGAGCCGGTACTTCCTGTTGCGCCTGTATTCCCTGTTGAACCTGTACTTCCTGTTGAGCCAGTATTTCCAGTAGAGCCAGTATTTCCTGTTGATCCGGTGCTTCCAGTAGAACCTGTACTTCCTGTCGAGCCTGTATTTCCTGTAGAACCAGTACTTCCTGTAGAACCAGTATTTCCTGTTGATCCGGTGCTTCCTGTTGATCCGGTGCTTCCAGTAGAACCAGTATTTCCAGTAGAACCAGTACTTCCTGTTGAGCCTGTATTTCCTGTAGAACCAGTACTCCCTGTAGAACCCGTATTTCCTGTTGAGCCAGTACTTCCAGTCGAACCAGTAGTTCCTGTAGCTCCAGTGCTTCCAGTAGAACCAGTGCTTCCAGTAGAACCAGTAGTTCCTGTGTCACCCGTTGAACCTGTGCTACCCGTATCACCTGTTGAGCCTGTACTTCCAGTATCACCCGTTGAACCTGTGCTTCCTGTGTCACCCGTTGTACCTGTACTTCCTGTATCACCTGTCGAACCAGTACTTCCTGTGTCACCAGTCGAACCAGTACTTCCTGTGTCACCCGTTGAACCAGTACTTCCTGTAGAACCAGTACTTCCTGTATCACCCGTTGAGCCTGTACTTCCTGTATCACCCGTTGAGCCTGTACTTCCTGTATCACCCGTTGAACCAGTACTTCCAGTAGAACCTGTACTTCCTGTATCACCAGTTGAACCAGTACTTCCAGTAGAACCTGTACTTCCTGTATCACCTGTTGAGCCTGTACTTCCTGTATCACCCGTTGATCCAGTACTTCCTGTATCACCCGTTGAGCCTGTTGAACCAGTGCTTCCTGTATCACCAGTAGATCCTGTACTTCCTATATCACCTGTGGAACCAGTTTTTCCTGTAGTACCGGTAAAACCAGTTCTTCCTGTAATGCCCGTACTTCCTATATCACCAGAAGAACCAATCGATCCGGTAGCGCCAGTTGCACCTATTAAACCAGTATTCCCTGTTCCGGCAATGATCGCCTTCCAATAATTTCCATTGAAATAATAAAAGTTGTTATTAGAGATCAGATAAATTAATAATCCTGTTGCTGGCGAACTAACATTATTGGTGTCAGTAATACGTGGAATTAAAAGTCCTTTATCATTAGCTTTTAATTCGAGAAGAGCACTGGGGTTAGGAGTTAAAGTCCCTATACCCATATTGTTTTGGGATCGTAGAAGCGCTTCTCCTAAAAAGAAAGAAGAGAAAAACACTAAAATGATGGTGATTACTTTAATTAGTGTTTTTACTTTCATGGATTTCGAATAAGTAAAACTAATCGGCAATTCATCATGTTAACGGAAATTGATTGGAAATGGTTTCTGTATTCGTGAAACAAAAGTACCTTTTTTGCTGATATCATATGATTTTAATCAGTTATCAAAAATAAAATATTTTTCCTGTTTAAATAATTGAACTGACTTTCACTGAAATCGTTGAAATATTACCGAATTTAGGCCATTCAAGTGATTGTATTCAATTAGAAAAGATTAAATCAAATAAGGGGAGCTATCGACTCGTTTTTTCAGATATAAAAAATCGATATTAAAATTCGATATCTAAATCGAAAGCCTGACGTAGTTTGTTAATATTGGGGTTTTTTTCAGCAAGGTGTTTATATTTATCCGTGGCGGTATAAAGGTTGGTTTTATCTTCTGCTACAGTCATTACAAGATTAAGTTGAATACTGAAATTATTTAACTCCTTTCGTAAAAAGCCCAAAAAATTCAATTTATCCTCGTTAATAGATTCTTCAAGGGCTTTATTATTAACACTGAATTCAATTATCGATTGATCTGTCAGAACAGGGCGTTTGCTCAATAATGCAGAAGCTAAATTAGCTCTTCCTTTTGCTTTTAAATCGTTAGCATACTTATCCCAGGTGGTTTCTAAAGACTGCTGTGTAAAAGAAGTTTTTAGTAAGTTGTTCTGTAATAGTGCAGAATCGCTTTGTTCAATTGCGCTATCCTTCGTCTGTTCCGCTTTTTTTTCAATATTCAAATGCTGAGTTATAGAAGGAGTGGAGGTTTTTAGCAAGGGCTTTTTAAAAGAAGTTGTTACGTTGGCTGTTTTTACAGGAACGGCTTCTGTAACACTGTTTGTAACAGGGGGGGCGGGACTTATTTCGGGAGTTTTTTCAATTATTGCAGGTACCGTTGTTGCTATAGGCGCTTGAGGGGTATTGTTTGCGCTTATTTGCGGGGCACTGCTTGTGGTTGTATTGCTTGTGTTGTTTTTTAGATTTGTGTCAGATTTTATCAGGTCATTTTTTTTTTCGGTATCAGTAGCACTGATTCCGGAGGCATTGATCGAACAAAGCTGCATTAAGGCCAGCTCCACCTGGAGTCGTTGGTTTTTGCTGGATTTATACTGAATGTCAGTTTTATTAAGAATGGTTAACCCTTTTATCAGAAAGGATACAGAGCATTTAGTGGATTGTTCTTTGTACTTATCCTTTATATTATTTCCTACTTCAAGCAACTGAAGCGTTTCCTGATCTTTACTAACTAAAAGATTCCTGAAATGGTCGCCCATACCGGCAACAAAATTATGCCCGTCAAAACCATTGTTTAAGATCTCATTAAATAAAAGTAAGGTGGAAGATATATTTAGGCCTAATATACCATCGGTAACCTTGAAATAATAATCGTAATCAAGAATGTTCAGATTTTCAATTACCGCTTTGTAAGTGATACTATTGCCTGCAAAACTCACGATCTGATCAAAAATAGAACATGCATCGCGCAAAGCACCATCAGCCTTTTGTGCTATAATATGCAAGGCATCCGTTTCGGCAGTTACGTTCTCACATTTAGCAATATACCCTAAATGATTAGCAATATCTTCAATTTGAATTCTATTAAAATCAAAGATCTGACAACGGGAAAGAATAGTAGGGATTATCTTGTGTTTTTCTGTTGTTGCTAATATAAAAATAGCATGTTTCGGTGGTTCTTCAAGCGTTTTCAAAAATGCATTGAACGCGCTTTGAGAAAGCATGTGAACCTCATCAATAATATATACCTTATGGGTTCCTAACTGAGGGGCATAACGTACCTGGTCCACCAGATTCCGGATATCATCCACAGAATTATTGGAGGCAGCATCTAATTCAGAGATATTAAGTGAAGCTCCCTCATTAAACGATTTACAGGATTCGCACTGATCGCAGGCTTCAATTGCTTCAGTCCGATTAGTACAATTAATGGTTTTTGCCAGAATACGTGCACAAGTAGTTTTTCCAACTCCACGCGGACCACAAAATAAAAATGCTTGAGCTAAATGACCTGTTTTTATAGCATTTTTCAACGTATTGGTAATATGCCCCTGGCCAACAACGGTATTAAACGTTGCCGGGCGGTACTTACGAGCCGATACTATAAAACTATCCATTTTTTTGTTTTGTAAAAGGGACTACAAATTTAGATATTAATATTGAATTTTAGTTCAAAGTTAAAAAGTTTAACGTTCGAAGGCTGGAAAAGAGGGAATCAAAGATTCTAATGCCCCTAAAAATAGGGGTAGTAAACTTTTTAACCTTTAACTTTCTAACTTTAAACTAATTTTACTATCTTTGTCACCCTCTAAATAAAAAGAGGATTAAATTCATTATTAACCAAAAACATCAAAACAATGCAAAAACATTATGAAACCGTCTTCATTATGACTCCCGTTTTGTCTGAAGAACAGGCAAAGGAGACGGTAAGTAAGTACAAAAAGATGCTTACAGACAATGGCTGCAAAATTGTTACAGAAAAAGCTTGGGGCTTACGCAAGTTGCAGTATCCGATTCAAAAGAAAACAACTGGGTTTTACCACCTGTTTGAATTCAAAGCTCCGCCTACATTTGTTGCAGAGCTAGAAGTAACTTACAAACGCGATGAGCGCTTATTACGTTTCTTAACTGTTGCGCTAGACAAACACGCAATAGCTTACAGCGAAAAAAGCAGAAACAAAGCTAAGGCAGTTGCAACAGCTTAATTAAATGTATTAATTTTCAAAAACGAAAACAATGGCAGACAAATCAGAAATCAGATATCTTGCACCTCCCACAGTGGATGTGAAAAAAAAGAAATACTGTCGCTTCTTAAAAAGCGGAATTAAATATATTGATTACAAAGACCCACAATTTTTATTGAAATTTGTGAATGAGCAAGGTAAAATTTTACCTCGTAGATTAACTGGTACATCAATAAAATATCAACGTAAAGTTTCTAAAGCAGTAAAACGTGCTCGTCACTTAGCCTTATTGCCTTATGTTGCTGACATGTTAAAATAAAATAAAGAAATGGAAGTAATACTAAAACAAGACGTTAAAAACCTTGGATACAAGGATGACGTAGTAAATGTAAAAGCCGGTTACGGAAGAAATTTTTTAATTCCGAAAAGCCTGGCTGAAATGGCAACCCTTTCATCAAAAAAAATGTTGACTGAAACGGTTAAACAACGCGCTTTTAAAGAACAAAAAGTTAGAGCAGCAGCAGAAAATACTGCCGCTAAACTTAAAGAAATGGTTGTAAAAGTTGGTGCTAAAGTTGGTGAATCCGGTAAAATTTTCGGTTCAGTTACTTCAGTTCAGTTGGCTGATGCAATTAAAAAATTAGGTTACGATGTGGATAGAAAAAATATCACTATGAGTGAAGAAGGTGTTAAAGCCGTTGGAACTTATACTGCTGATATCCGTTTCCATAAAGATGTAACAGGAACAATTACTTTTGAAGTAGTTCAGGAATAATTATTCTTTTAACTGATTACAAAAAGGCAACTCAATAAACTGAGTTGCCTTTTTTGTTGTCAGGAATTAACAACCAACAACCAACAACTAATGCCCAATCAGCAAATAACAATTAAAGAAGCCCAAAAAAAAGTTGACGAATGGATAAGCACCCATGGTGTGCGTTATTTCAGTGAATTAACTAATATGGCAATACTTACAGAAGAAGTGGGAGAGGTAGCCCGTATTATTTCCCGCCAATACGGTGAGCAATCTTTTAAAAATAAAGAAAAGGATAAACAGCTTTCTGATGAATTAGCCGATGTTTTATTTGTAGTTATTTGCCTGGCCAACCAAACAGGTGTTGATCTTACAAAAGCCTTTGAAAAAAACATGGAGAAAAAAACGAAACGGGACAATAAAAGACACAAGGAAAATAAGAAGTTAAAGAGCGAAAAATAGATCTGTTTCGGTTAAAAAATGCCTCTAAACCGGTTTAACAAAAGTCCCCGTTTTTTTAATATTGCCTTTGCAAGTCAAGATTATTTTTGGAATTCATCTTACATAATTTAGAAATGGTCTAAATTTTCAATTTTAGCTTCCAAGTTATCATAATAATTGGTAAAATTGTACCCGCTTATAAAAAGCTTAAAAATTTGCTTGCCGAAAACATAAATACTATTGAAAATCCAATTACTGTAATGAGTAAAATACGCGATTATGCACAATTCATAAAGTTGCGTTTAGCTTCTTTGGTGGTGCTATCAGCAGCCTTTGGATTTGTTATTGGTTCTCAGGAAGTGAATGTAGGGAAATTACTTCTGCTTATTTTAGGTGGATTTTTGGTTACCTGCTCTTCCAATGGTTTTAATCAGATCATAGAAAGGAATCTTGATAAGTTAATGGATCGTACTAAAAACAGGCCATTACCTCAGGATCGGATGAGTGTAAATGAAGCATTTGTACTAGCAACTATAATGGGGGGCGCTGGAATTGTTATACTTTGGGTGTTTATGAACCCTCTAAGCGGAGTTCTTGGGATGTTGGCCTTGATATTATACACCGTTGTTTATACCCCTTTAAAACAAGTTACACCATTTGCTGTTTTTGTAGGTGCCTTTCCTGGGGCTATTCCGCCATTGTTAGGCTATGTAGCTACCACTTCTGGTTTTGGTGAAATTACCTTTCAAGCCTGGATATTATTTGCTGTACAGTTTATGTGGCAGTTTCCTCACTTTTGGGCGATCGCTTGGGTACTGGACGAAGATTATAAAAAAGCGGGATTTCGCATGTTACCTTCATTGGGTGGCAGGGATAAAAGCAGTGCTTTTCAAGTACTGGTATATACCTTGTTTTTATTGCCAATTAGTTTGTTCCCCGTTTTATTTGGCATGTCGGGAATTATTTCAGCAGTTATTATAGCTATTTGCGGAGCGTTTTTTACATACCAGGCATATACTTTATATAAAGAATGCACGGTAGAAGCAGCACGTAAATTAATGTTTGGGTCTTTTATTTATTTACCGGTTGTGCAGTTAGCTGTGATGATTGGTAAATAGAACGAGCGGTTTATGTGGCCTTTCAAAGTGAAGGGTTTATGGCAATACAATTAATTAAAAAGGTCTTATCCTTTAGAAAGGATTTAGAAAAAACATGGAAGCAGTATCATTTATAGAAGAAAAACGTATCATCCGCGAAAAGTCATCATTTCCATTGCTATGGGTGTCTATTGTAGCAATGATCATGATCTTCGGATCCTTAACAAGTGGTTATATTGTTAGTCGTGGAAAACAAGGCTGGCTGCATTTTGAATTACCACAGTTATTTTATATCAGTACTGCTATTATTCTTATTAGTAGTGTAACAATGAACTGGACGTTGTTATCTGCAAAAAAAAATGATTTTAAAAGTATTAAGACAGGAGCATTATTAACCTTGTTGTTAGGAACAGCCTTTGTAATATGTCAGTACAAGGCTTGGGGACAATTAGTAGATCAGAATATATTCTTTACCGGTAAAGGCAGTAGCGTTTCGGGTTCTTATTTATATGTTTTAACAGGCTTGCATTTGGCGCATTTGGTTTTCGGCCTTTCTGCTTTATTGGTAGTATGGGTGAAGGCTCTGAGACAAAAATATAATTCAGAAGATATAATAGGAATAAGACTATGTGCCATTTTTTGGCACTTTTTAGATGTCCTGTGGATATTTTTATTTTTATTTTTATTGTTTGTTCGTTAAAATTTCAATGAATTTTCGCATATTAGTGCCCGAAAAAAAATAGTTATAATTATAATCAGTAAAAAAGTATGTCAAATCACGCAGTTGCAGAAACAGAAACAGATTCAGAATCAGCTTGGAGCGGTGGTAAATCACCCTTTGGCGTTAGTTACGGAAAAATATTTATGTGGTTTTTCCTTGTTTCTGATGCTTTAACCTTTTCAGGATTATTATGTGCATATGGTTTTATGCGCCACAAACACCCTGAAGTATGGCCTAATCCGGGTGACGTATTTACACATTTCCCTTTTTATGAAGGGCATATTCCTTTGGCTTATGTGGGTTTGATGACCCTTATTCTCATCATGAGTTCTGTTACAATGGTTTTAGCTGTTGAGGCAGGGCATCGCAATGATAAAAAGAAAGTAACTATGTGGATGTTGTTGACCATTATTGGTGGGGCAATGTTCGTAGGTTCTCAAGCATGGGAGTGGTATCATTTTATTGTTGGTACTGATCATGGTGCAATACGCAGCGTATTTGAGAACGGACAATGGGTGGAAAAAACGATATACGGTGCTAACATGACCGTAAATGAATATGGTTTACCTGTGTTCGCCAATTTCTTTTTCTTTATTACAGGCTTCCATGGTTTTCACGTATTTAGCGGTGTAATTATTAATATTATTATTTTTATTAATGTAATAAAAGGAACTTACGAAAAACGAGGACACTATGAAATGATTGAAAAAACAGGCTTGTACTGGCATTTTGTGGATTTGGTTTGGGTATTCGTATTTACTTTCTTTTATTTATTGTAATAGAAGGATAGTTTTAGGATTTAGAGTTTAGGATTTATAATTTTTAATATCATTTATTATGTCAGAATTTCACGATGATTATCCTCAGTATGAGTTAATGGCTCATCACAGCGAAGAGGAAGGTAAAGTTAAACGCAGAAAACTATGGAATGTTTTTTGGATCATGTTAGCCATTACTATCCTGGAGCTTATCATAGGCTCATTCGCAAACCAATTAGGGCTTTTAGAAGCAGATAGAACATCAACTGTTTTACTTAAAGTTATTTTTATTGGTTTAACAATTGGTAAAGCATTTTATATTGTTTTTAGTTTCATGCACCTTGGGCATGAAAAAAAGGCATTGAAATACAGTATTCTTGCCCCTTATTTGATATTTATATTATATTTAATATATATTATTATTGCGGAAGCTGTTTATTGTGGCGTTAATAAAGAAAAAATGGACGATCTTATTGTGAAGCAGAAAATTGAATTGAATGCTGCAGCAGCTGCTGGACATCATTCAGCCGGTGGAGAGAAACATGAAAGTCCTGCCCATGAAGGGACAGAACCACAACATTAAAATTGTTTTTGTATTAAATAATTAATGGCTCTGCAATTCCTGCAGAGCCATTTTTGTTTGTATTTTTGTATACCAATTCTCTAATAATACTTATAGTGAAAAAGAAATTAATCATTCTGCTTTTTCTGTTAACATTCCCATCTGTACTTTATGTAGTTCTTACAACGGGGAAACATCGTTTTGTTCATTTACCATACTATGGTGAAAAGATACTTGCTGATAACGGAAAAGACACTATTTATCATTCCATCCCTTCATTCAAATTTGTAAACCAAAATGGAGATACTGTTTCTGATAAAACGTATGATGGGAAAATTTACGTGGCCGATTATTTTTTTACTACCTGTAAAACTATTTGTCCGAAAATGACGAGTGAATTAATTCGCGTGCAGGAAAAATTTGCTTATACAAATGGTATGGTTCAAATACTCTCGCATACCGTAAACCCCGAAAATGATTCAGTTCCGGTATTAAAAGCATACGCGAATATGGTGCATGCAGATCAAAAAATGTGGAATTTTGTTACAGGAGATAAAAAGCAGTTGTATGATGTAGCACGAAACGGATATTTGTTAAATGCATTGGAAGGTGATGGCGGCCCGGATGATTTTATACACAGTGAGTTATTTATTTTGGTGGACAAAGAAAAACATATTCGTGGTATTTACGATGGAACTAAAATTACCGAAGTAAGTAAATTAATTGATGGAATAAAAGTGTTGATGGCAGAATACCTGATAAAAGAAGAAGCTAAGAAAAGGCCGAAGGGGTAATTGATAATTGGAAATT
Source organism: Bacteroidia bacterium (assembly GCA_030654175.1). Lineage (GTDB taxonomy): Bacteria > Bacteroidota > Bacteroidia > 2-12-FULL-35-15 > 2-12-FULL-35-15 > 2-12-FULL-35-15. The sequence goes on along the minus strand of JAURXZ010000035.1, from coordinate 74,129 downwards.
GATAATGGACACAATTAACATCCAATATCTGGAAAAGAACAAAAAAATGAATGATAAATTAGTATTTAGATTGGTAATGGTTATCTCCATTATAGTTTTCGTAGCAGTGATCATCCTTAACAAAAAAATACTGCCTGTACCGGAAACTATTCCGGCTTTTGTTTACAAGTTACCAAAGCTTAACGCGATGATAAACGGCACTTGTAGCCTTTTGCTTTTATTGTCGTTGTATATGATCAAGCAAAAAAATATTGCGGTTCATAAAAAGTTAAACATTATTTCTTTTTGTTTATCAGCCGTATTTCTTTTGTCATACATTACCTATCACTGGTTAGCAAAAGAGGCGACTTTTCCAGCAGATAGCCCATTGCGAACTCCTTATCTGGTAATACTTATCAGCCATATTATATTGGCTGCTTTTGTTTTGCCCCTGATTCTTTTATCTTTTTATTACGGATTGAAAACCCAACTTCCGGGCGGACAAGTATATTTGCATAAACATAAAAAATTAACCCGTTGGAGTTTTCCGATCTGGTTATATGTGACCATTACAGGTGTTGTTGTTTATTTAATGATTTCACCTTACTATATATTTTAATTTTTTTTACCCAATGAAAAACAAAGGAATCCATTCATTTTTTGCCATGTTATTATTGTTGTTATTTAACAATACAAGCATATTTGCTCAGTGCGCTATGTGTAAATCATCGGTTGAAAGCGATTTAGCAGCAGGTGGTTCTATTGGCGAAGGATTAAACACCGGAATACTTTATTTAATGGCGATCCCTTATGTTATTTTAATGGTAGGGGCCTATTTCTTTTTTAAAAAACCAATAGATGCCAGAATTAAAGTTTGGCGTGATAAACACTTTCCTGCCAAACAGGCGAATTAAGATAAAATATGTAAATCAAAACGGTGAAATAGTTTACATTACCGTTGACGTGATTTTGCCATAGTTATTAAAGAAAGTGGTTTTAAGTTTTCCTCCCTCGAATTCCTGAAAATTAAGATCAGAAAAATAAATTAATAAGATATTTCCAACCTTTTGTAGATTTTTTTCGTCTAAGAGAATATATGGATAATTTAATTTTTGTTATAAGGCACTATTTAAATGAAAAATAAAACTTTACGATTTTCGATTTTTACATTACAGATTCTATTTCTTATCATTATTCTTGTTTTCAACTCTTGTGGTAAAAAATGGAAACAAACTACCACTGTTGATTTTCAATTTTACATTACTCCAGGTGAATCGTCTGACTTTTTGCAGTTCACTGCAGGTGAAATGAAAATCCGAGAGATTGATTTTTCGGGTGATCGTAAAAAAGGGGGGGGGGTTAATTTTACTAATAGTATTTCAAACGGGGCGATTTTAAACTTAAATAACGGAATAACTACACCTTTAATTAGTTATGATATACCTCAAGGGACCTATAATAAAATAAATCTTACTATTAAGGCATTAGATGAAGATCCATCCCCAAGTATTTCACTTTACGGTTTCTATATGGAAGATAGTTCAGAAACTATACCGATAATTTTTGAATTTCATTCCGGGCAAAATTTTAATGTATCCGGGAAAACAAATGAAGGACAGGATCAAATAGTCTTGATTGAAGATAAACCTGCTACCTGCAAAATTACTTTTGATCCCAATTATTGGTTTGATACAGTAACAGAAAATTTATTGGATGATGCTGATGAAACTATTATTGATGGTGAATCAACTATAGTAATCAACGAAACTAATAATACAATAATTTATAATCTTATTTCGAGCAGAATATCGGAAGCCACAAAAGCTGTATTTCAATAACATGGAAAATTCATACGAGGAGTTGATCCGAAATTGTATACAACAAGACAGAAAGGCTCAAGAGTTACTTTATCATAAATTTTCAAAAAAAATGTATGGCGTTTGCCTGGGATATGCAAAAGACAGGGATGAAGCAAAAGATATTTTACAGGAAGGTTTTATTAAGGTTTTTACAAATCTGAAAAAATATACGACAGACGGCAGCTTCGAAGGTTGGATAAGAAGAATCATTGTTAATACTGCAATTGACCATTATAGAAAAAGCATAAATGAACATCATTCGGTGAATATTGAAAACGTTCCGGATATCGAAACAGATTGTTCTATCCTTGAAGCAATGGGAGCAAAGGAGCTAATAGTATTAATCCATAAACTTCCGGAAGGTGCCCGGATAATCTTTAACCTTTATGTTGTTGAAGGATACACGCATAAAGAGATTGCTGAGATAATGGATATCTCTGAAGGAACGTCTAAATCACAACTTTCAAGAGGAAAACAATTATTGCAGGGGTGGTTAAGTAAGATATATTTTACCAATCCTATAATCGAAACATTGAAATGAAAAGCGAGTTGTCAGAATGGTATCGAACCAAGTTTAATCAATTGGAAGCTAATCCCCCGAAGGAAATTTGGGAGAATATTTCCAACGAATTAGATATTGAAGAGGTATGGGGAAAAGTAAATTTAGAACTGAGAAAAAAATCCCGCAGGAAATTAATATTAACCAATGTATCCTATTTGATAATCGTTCTCCTTTTGGTTGGAACAGGAACTTTGTTTTTTTATTATCAAACCGATTTAATAGAACATCCTTCAATTACTCAGTATCCGGACAGCTATTCCAATCAAACTGTTTTTAATAAAATAAATCATTCTTCTCATTTAGAAGTCGATAATGTCGATAAAACTACGGTAGGTCAAAAAAATAAAATTACTTCTCATTTAGAAGTGAATAATAATAATGATAAAGAAACAGTTCATCATCACAATAGTTTAGCTTCAAGTGATCCTTCTCAAAAAGAGAAATTATTGGCTGAAGATTTTGTCAAAGCGGCCCATAAGCATTTAAATTCCAAACAAAAGGAAAATAACAGGCAATTTTTAAAAACTACTAATCCTGATTTGATTCCCTCAGAAAATACTGCTTTGTCAACCTATGGAATAATTAAACAAAATATTTCCGATTCCATTGCCATTCCAAACTACCTTTCTTTTCCGGTATCTGCAATTGTTCCTGTGCAAGTTTTTCTTCCGGAAAAAAAAGATTCTGCTGTTAGTTTTATAGAATTGGCTTATTTACCAGATAATGCTCCTTTAAAGTATCTGGTTATTGGTTCCTCATTTACCTATGCCAATTCATGGCTGTTAAACAATGATACCTATGATGGTTTCACTAAAAACAATCTGAATCAAACAAGTTTATCATTCGGTAATGCATATGCCGTATTGCTTGGTTATGATTTGTCAAATAAATATTCACTCCAAACCGAATGGTCAATAAACAATAAGCAAGAGCAGAATTATGTGCGCTATAACGAAGGCAAACAAATACAAAAAAACATTGAAATTAATTATACTCAATTTAATTTATTGGTAAAGAAAAAGGAAACGAGATTTTTATTTTCCAATAGGATGCCGGTTTCATTGAATTACATTGCCGGAATACAATATGGGCATATTAAATCCGTTTTTAGAACATTTAATGATAAAACACGGTTAATAACCGATCGTTACAGGAAAAATAATTATAGCCTGGTGTTAGGGGTTGAATATCAATTTTCAGTAAAGCAGTTGTTTGTCATTTCTACCGGTTTGAGAACCGATATTGGTTTACGTAATATTTATGCCGGAAATGGTATTATTCCTGCATCTTTCAATCGTACATATAATTCTTCAATTGGATTGAATATTGGAATTAATTACTGCATTCCAATGAAAAAAAGAAAATAATTAAATTTTTTTATTTTTCATTCCAACCATTTTAACTTATTATTCGTCTTATAAGTATTGCTTGAGATCAGAAGAGGTTTTTGCTGTTTATATTATATGATCTGTGATTAGTTTTTTTGAATTTGGATATTAAAATATTTTGTTTATATTTATGAAAAAGGAATTACACCAAATAGATTCTGTTTACGATGATACAATATGTAAACTCCCTAAACAAAGCAGATTGGAATACTGCGAGCATCTGATAGATAAACTGCAATTGAATATTACAAAAAATAGAAAATATATTGGAGATAAACTGAAAGACCAGTTAATCGAAATAATAATTGCCGCTCAAAACGAGATACAAAAAATTAATAAAGAAAAATAAATGACCATTCCTAACTCATTCAATCATGAGAATTATGATTAATGAAATTTATGGGAACTGAAAACTTGATAGTATGAAAAATAAATTAACATTTCTTACAGTTGTGTTGCTTTCTAATTCTGTTTTTTCACAGATCAATCCTGTTTGGACAAATATCTACAATGGGGTAGGTGATTTCTCTGATAAATGGAATGCAGTAGAACTTGATAATACGGGGAATATTTATCTTACCGGTTCGGCAATGATTACCGGAAATAATACAGATGTTATTACTGCTAAAACAAATTCAAATGGTGATACACTTTGGGTGAGAACGTTGGATGGAGGCAATAATAGCGGTGACAAAGGAAGCGCTGTAAAAGTGGATGCTTTAGGAAATGTTTATGTGGTAGGAACAATTAATCGCAGTAATACCGAAGACGATATCATTACAATAAAATACAACAGTTTGGGAGATACACTTTGGACAAGAACTTACAACAACTCAATTGTTAATCAGGATGAAACAGGGGTAGCTCTTGCCATTGATGCTTCAGGAAATGTTTATGTAACAGGCAATAGCGATGGCGACAATACTGCCGGTGTAAATGATGATTATGTTACGATCATGTATAATTCCAATGGTGTTCAACAATGGTTTCAAACGTTTGATGGGACCGGAAATTTAGGCGACATACCTGTAGGTGTGGGAATCGACAATAATGGTAATGTGTATGTTTCGGGGAAAAGTTTTAATGGTGGAGATGATGATTATGTAACTATAAAATACAATTCGCTTGGAATCCAAACATGGCTGCAAGCTTTTAATGGCGGAGGAAATGACCGACCAGCTGCAATGCAAACCGATGCTCTTGGAACTTGCTATATAACAGGAAGAAGCAAAACCGCCAACGATGATTATTATACTATCGCATATAATTCAAGTGGTTCAATTCTATGGACTGCAACTTATGCAGGTGCAGCAGCTGGACATGACAGACCTGTTGCATTAACCTATGATTCAAACGGAAACGTTTATGTTACAGGCCAGAGTGCCGTTATAGTAACACCCAGCAGTATAAATTACGATTACCTTACTATAAAATATGATATGACCGGAAACCAACTCTGGGCAAAAAATTACAATGGAATTGGCAATAACAATGATATTCCAAGTGATGTAACAGTTGATGTAAATGGGAATGTGTATGTAACAGGGAAATCAGATAATGATGCAAGCGTCATTACAAATAATGATTATGCAACCGTTCAATACAATTCTGCCGGGGTACAACAATGGGTGAAAATATATAATGGCGCAGCAAATTTGAGTGATGGTGCAAATGCCATTGCAGTTGATGGATTAGGGAATAGTGTTATTACCGGAGGTAGTGTTGAGAATAGTTCTCAAAAAAACGCTACAACTATAAAATATAACGCAGCCGGAACTCAGCAATGGATTAAAAACTATAATGCTATTGGTGATAACTCCGACAATGGTAGCGCTATTGCTGCTGATGCTTCCGGAAATGTTTATGTTGCCGGATATACTTTTGGAAATGGTACGGATCGCGACATCTGTGTTATGAAAATAAACGCTATTGGGGATACCACTTGGGTAAGGAAATTTGATGGAAGCGCTGGCAAAACGGATCAAGCAACGGCAATAGCAGTGGACGCATCGGGAGCTGTTTACATAACAGGATATTCAAAAAACACTGCATCTGGTTATGATTATATTACAATTAAGTATAATTCTATCGGTGATACTCTTTGGACAAAGTTGTATAATGGCTTAGGAAATGGAACAGATAAAGCAAACGCCCTTTTTGTGGATGGTGCAGGAAACGTTTATATATCAGGCTATAGCGACAGCGATCCATCCCTTGCATCTAATGATAATTATGTGACCATAAAATATAGTTCAGCCGGAGTGCAATTATGGGCAAGTTCTTTTAACGGCACAGCAAATGGTGTAGATCGTGCCTCCGCAATGGTTGTTGATGCAATTGGAAATGTTTTTGTTACCGGCAAAAGTTTTAACGGAACAGATTATGATTTGGTAACTTTAAAATACAACTCTACCGGTGTTCAGCAAAATAGTGCCACCTATAGTGGGGGGTATGGTGATGATAGCCCCAATGCAATTGCAATTGATGCAAATTCTAATATTTATTTAACCGGACAAACTGTTGCAACAAATTTATTTGACGATTGCATAACCTTAAAATATAATTCTTCATTAACACAAACCTGGGCACAGACATTTAACGGAACCGGAAATAAAAATGACCGGGCTTACGCTATAGCCATTGATGGTGTGGGAAATGTATATGTTGCAGGAGAAAGTGACAGCACCATTTCTACCTTGGAAAAAAATTATGATTATGTAACTATAAAATACAGTCCCACCGGAGTGCAGCAATGGGCGAAAATATATAATGGCCAAGCCAATACAGATGATATAGCCGTTGCAATAGCCTTGGATGGTTTAGGCAATATTTTTGTAACCGGCCAATCTGAAAATGGTACATCAACATTTCCGAAAAAGGATTGCGCAACAATAAAATATGACAATGCAGGAAACCTGCAATCATCTTCAATATACAATGGTATAGATAACGGGACGGATGGGGCAAATGCGATGGTGATTGATAATGCGGGAAATGTTTATGTAACAGGGAGTAGTTTTTCCGCTATAGGACAAAAAGATATTGTTACTATTAAATATAGCTTTCCGGTTGGTATTGAGGAAAAATTAAAGGATCAGCCAAAAGTAGTGGTATATCCTAACCCATTCAGCTCTCAGGCTATTATAAGTATTGCTATGGAACACACCCTCCCGGGATGGACCTTGGATGTTTATGATGTTTTGGGAGAAAAAGTTATTTCTCAAAATATAGAAAATACAAATCAAACAATTATAACAAAGAATAATTTACCTAATGGACTTTATTTCTTCCAGGCTATTGATAAAACAAAAATATTGGGCAGTGGGAATTTTATTATTGCCGATTAATCCTTACCTTGTATTAACAATAACAAATATTTTTTTTAACATTAAATTAACATAATAAGTAAAATGCAGACCATGAAACAATTATTAACAATTCTTGCAATAGCCCTGACCTTTACCATAATTTCATGTAAAAAGCCTGCTGGTGAAGGAGGCAACTCATCCATTAAAGGAAATGTTTGGGGAGAAAATTGGAATAGTACATTTACAATTTTAACTGGTGAAGGGCCTGCAGCAAACGTTGATGTTTTTATTATTTATGGAAACGAAACAAGTTATGGTGATAAAATTTCTACAACCCCTGAGGGGAATTTTGAATTCAGATACCTTCGTCCCGGATCATATAAAGTATATGTTTATTCAAAAACATCAACTTCAACAAATCCTAATGGCAAAGTTGCTGTTTCTGTTGACGTTGAAATTACCAAGAAAAAACAAACAGTTGATATAGGGCGAATTACTGTTAACATTTAACAGGCAATAAAACAATCAAACAATTTTGCAATAAGCAATTTTAGAACATAGCCCCCCTTGGGTGTATGGACAGTATATTGTATGGCCCTGTTTTTTTTGATAATTCATTTTAATAATAGTAAAGAATTAAACAATATGATAACAAAAGCAATAACATTCATTTTTTTGATGATTTGTTTTAATTTTTCCGGTTTGGCTCAAAGTAAAAAAACAATTAAAAAGTTTAAGATAAAATCATCAACAGTTACTGTTTTTGATTTAGCTGATGGTAAAGAAAAAAGCCGAACTGATTCTTACCAGAAATACGATAATTCAGGTCTTGTGGTTGAAGATGTTGAATATAATAAGGACGGGTCTTTTAAGAAAAAAGAATTAAGAAAATTCAACAAGAACGAGGATCCGATAGAGGAGATTGTTTATGATGAGAAAGGAAATTTTAAAAAGAAAACCATTACTGAATATAATGTAAACAAAGACAAAACTGCAGAAAGCATTTTTGATAACAAAGACAAATTAATTGAAAAAACAGTATATCTCTATAACCCCAAAGGTGATAAAATAGTGGAGCAAACCACTGATGACAAAGGGAAAGTTTCAAAGAAGTCAATCTACACTTATGATAAGAATAGCCTTAAAGTTGAGAAGAAAACATCTGATGCAAGCGGCAATATTATCTCAACAAAAAAATACACTTACGAATATTAAAATTGGAAAATCTTAATTCAATATTAGCAGAATTTTCTCCCATTACTTTAAAGGAAATGGATAGTGTAAAGTTGATGGACAGAACAGATACAAAATATGTTTTTACATTTCAACAATTACCGTCATTCCTGGAACAGTTAAAAAATGATTACCGTATATTGGCGGTGGAAGGTAATAGAATTAGCCGTTATGAGTCTCTTTATTTCGACACGAAGAATTTCGATCTCTACCATTGTCATCACCGAAGGAAACCAAGCAGATTTAAAATCAGATTCAGAAAATATGTTGAATCGAACCTTCACTTTTTTGAAGTGAAATTTAAAAACAACAAAGGTAGAACTATAAAAAGTCGTGTTAAGCAGAAGGGGATAGATGGTTCAATTAAGGATGCAGCTGAGTTATTGTTAAATGATAAAACACCTCTTGAATCTTCAAATTTAGAAGCCAAAATTTGGGTTAATTATTCCAGAATTACATTTGTAAATAAATTTTCACCGGAACGTGTGACAATTGATATAGAGTTAACTTTTAAAAATGATGAGCAGAGCAAAACCATTCACAATTTAGTAATTGCAGAAGTAAAACAGGACAAAGCGGTGAGTTCTGCATTTATCAAATTAATGAAAAAATATCATGTTCGCGAAGGCTCTATCAGTAAATATTGTTATGGAGTAATAAGCTTGTTTGACAAAATAAAGCACAATAATTTTAAGCCCAATTTAAATTTACTAAAAAAAATAATTAACACTAAATTCTTATTATGATACTATTACAAGATGTTAACGAAGAAGTCATTAATTCAGGATTTGAATTATTTGATAAATTAGGTCCGAAATTTTTTATTCGTTTAGGGATCAATTTTGCATCCGTATTCTTACTCATTCGGTTTATTTATTTTCGAAGATATAAAAGCAGCGAAAACTTTTTCACCTTTTTTATCTTTAACCTGATTATTTTTCTCATCACCTTCATCCTCAATAAATCGGATATGAGCATGGGAGCTGCATTTGGTTTGTTCGCTGTTTTTTCCATGCTTCGTTACCGCACAGAAGGTATTTCTACAAAAGATATGACCTACCTGTTTTTGGTTATTGCCATGGGCTTAATTACGGCCTTAAGTAAAGGAACCTGGTTCGAATTATTATTTATTAATCTGATCATTATTCTCTTTACTTATTTGCTTGAAAGTAGTCTTCTTATGAAAAAAGAAGTATCAAAAACGATACAATACGAGAACATCGAAATGATTCAACCCGAATTTAGAGAGGAATTACAAGCAGATTTGGAAAAACGAATGGGAATTAAGATCAACCGTCTTGCAATTGGTAAAGTTGATTTTTTAAAAGATACTGCTGTAATTAGAATTTATTATAACGAAACGAAATAAAAAAAATCTTCTCCTTACCCCTCTCCCTAAAAGGCGAGAGGGGGGTATGTTGGATATTAAAGAAGTGAAAAATAAAAACATTTAAATAGAAAAAAATGGAAAACATAAAAGATAAATTAAAGAACTCTCATCTGCACCAATTTAGGGCGGGCAGGGTAGGCTTTTTTCTTCTTTTATTCTCCTTCGCCCTTGGGAATGGGGGGAGGGGAGGTTCTGCTTTTGCCCAATCAACCAATGATGCAGGTTTATGGACAACATTCAATATTCAAAAAGACCTTAAAAAAAATGTTTCTGTTTTCTTAACAGAAGAATGTCGGTTGAGAGAAAATTTTTCGCGACTTAATTTATTTTACACCGACTTAGGTGTGGCTGTCCGCCCACTTAAATTTCTGAAAATTTCATTGGCGTATCGCATGATCGATAAGTTTTTACTGGATAATACTTTTAGTTATCGTCATCGTTTAATGTTAGATATTACAGTTAAAAAAAAGGCAGGGCAGTTTTCTTTATCATACCGTCATCGCCTTCAGTCCGAAGTAAGAAATATTTATTCCAGTGCTGATGGAAGTGTACCTGAATGGTATTCAAGAAACAAGTTTGAATTGAAATATGATATAGATAAACCTATTAGACCATACATTGCTGCTGAGTTTCGGTATCAGATCAATGACCCGAGAAATGTTGAATCCGACAAGACATTACACCGCCAGCGTTATATTGTTGGTTTAGATTATAAAAAAAATGATAGGGATACGTTTGGATTTTACTACTTAATTCAAAATGAATTTAATGTTTCTGCCCCGGAGAATATATACATTGTTGGACTGGAATATACACTCACTTTGTAGATAAGTTAAAAGAGATAAATTTAAGATTCAAAAGTTAAAGAAATAGAGAATTAATTAAAATTCAAAAGAAGAAATTTAAATTTTTATTTTTCAACTTTTGAACTTTCAACTTTGAACTTTTGAACTTATTAATGCAACAGCATAAGCACAAACGCCTTCCTCTCTGCCTATAAACCCCATTTTTTCGTTGGTGGTGGCCTTAATACCCAGATCGCTCACTTCTATATCCATAATTGGTGCAAGCGTTAATTTCATCGTATCAATGTGTGGATTTATTTTGGGGTTTTCTAAAACCAGTGTGCAGTCAATATTTCCAATGGTATAGTTTTCTTTTTTCAACAGGTCCATTACTCGGGCAAGTAATATTTTACTGTCTATTCCTTTGAATTCTGATGAGGTGTCAGGAAAATTAAATCCGATATCACGCTTTCCTGCAGCGCCAAGTAAAGCATCACAAATAGCATGGATCAGAACGTCTGCATCAGAATGGCCAACCGCACCTTTTTTTGCATTTGCAATTTTAATGCCCCCAAGCCAAAATTCTTTTCCTTCTTGTAACTGGTGAACATCAAAACCGAATCCAACGCGTATTTTCATAATCTAGTTTTAGTGTTTAAAAATTTAAAGTTAGAAAGTTAAGATTCCAGATTACGCATGAAATTTTAAAATAGAATATATCAACTTTAAACTTTGAACTTTCCAACTTTATACTTTCCAACTTTAAACTTTATTCCGCAGGTGCATCATTTTGAGCTTTAAATGCATCAAAATCAAAAGTAAGTGAAAATCTTAAGGTGTTCTCAAGTGGGTTTCGCTGTTGCGTTGGAATAAGGTAAGCAAAATCCAAACCGAACACATTGTATTTAACTCCTGCCCCCAATGTAAAATATTGACGGTTTCCTTTTGTAGGATGCTCATAAAAATATCCTAAACGGATGGCGAATAATTTATTATACCAATACTCCATTCCTGCTGAATAATTAAGTTCTCTTAACTCTTCTTTGCCTCCACCAGGTGCATCGCTAAAGGATCCTAAAATACCTTCTGCAACCCCTCTTCTTGGATCTTTGCCTTTAAGGATGATGGGATCACCATTTGCATCGTACTCTACACCATCGGGTTTTCCTGTGATTGAATTTATTTTTTGTTTATAGATTGGAGGGGTTGGTACCAATAATTTATTAACATCAGCAACAAAAACTATACTGTTAAAATCATCAATATTGATAGATAGGGAACCTCCTAAACGCATATTGATTGGAATGAAATCAGAATTATTTTTCCCGCCTCTATCGGAATACGACATTTTAGCTCCAATATTCGAAATATTCAAACCTACTGCTGCAATCGCTTTTTTATCGCCAAGCTTAATTTTATCCACTTTATACAAGCCGGAAATATCCACAGCAAAAGAACGCCCAGGGCGTGTTGCAGAACCATCTACAAAGGTGCCACCTGTTAAATTTGAATTGATATAACGTGCAGCCCCACCTGCCGAAAAGTTTTTACCTAATTTGGTTGCATAAGCTACATCAATTGCAAATTCATTTGGACGAAACTGCCCTGTTGTATTACCATTGATATCCGTAAATGTAATGTCCCCCAAAGAGAAATAACGTAACGAAGCTCCAATAGTTCCACTTTTTTTAGTTTTATAATAACCGGATAAATAAGCAAGGTTGATGTCAGGAACAAGGGCTCTTAACCATGGGGTGTATGAAACACCTATACCCATTTGTTTATCGGCAAAACCTAATTTAGCAGGATTCCAATGAATAGAGTTTACATCAGTTGATGAAGCACAGCCTGCATCTCCCATCCCGCCTGCTCTTGAATCGGGTGATATCAATAAAAATGGCACAGCAGTAGTAATTGTATTGAGGCGGCTATCTAACTCCTGACCGGAAATTTGATTGTAATTGATCTGTGAAAAAGAGTAATTAATACCCAATAAAATCAGTGATAAGGCCGCTATATTTTTTTTGTTCATCCCGCTTTTTATAGCGGGCAGTGGGATTACTTTTAAATAATTCATCTGAATTTTTTTTTATTAATGAAAGACATCGTCTAACGTTATAATTATATAAAATAGTATGCCAGTCCTTTTTTGGGATTGCTAAAGTACTAATTAATTTAAAATTACAAGTTTCTCATATTTCTCTGCAGCTGCACCGTCACTTGTTTTTACTTTAACACGATACAGGTAAACCCCTCTGCCTATTTTATCACCAAAATCATCACGGCCATTCCATTCAATTGGTTCTGACCGGAAACCTTCCGAATGTACGAACTGATTAATGCTTTTTACCAGTTTACCCGACACTGTAAATACCTGGATCTGAACCTCCAACTGATCACAGGCCTGGTTGTGCTCAAAATAAAATTGTGTTCTGGTTGTAAAAGGATTTGGGTAATTTAATACATGGCTCAAAGCCAATTCGGCCGATTTGGCAACAACAAATTCGGTATAGGATTCAGATGAATTATTATAAACATCCCACACTTTTAATTTTAAAGTATGTTTTCCCTCACTTATATCCGCTAAAGGATATCGTATTTTTCCGCTTTTATAACTATTTAGGTCAGATTGGTAATAATCATTTAACACGATCGCTTTTTCAGTATTAGCATCCAATGTAGCAATGATGTCGTGTCCTATCCCATTTCCAACAGTATTGATCCCATTTTCATCTTTCAAAATGGAATACAGATCAGGGTTTTCATTGGTTGTGCCTCCAAATACAAATTTAATATCATTCAGATATAAACTTACTTCAGGTCCAACAGCATCAGCAGGAGCGCTATTATTGGATCCTCCAATAATTATTTTTTCATAATTACCTATTGCATCCTCGTTCCCGTTTTCGGCATAATAGCTTACACGGCCAACACCATATTGATAGGCGATATCTTTTGGAATGATAAATGAAAATTTAAAATAGCCATTGGTCACACTTACTTTCCCTTTATACAAAATATTTTTTTGAAGTTTAAAAGTATAAGCCGGGCTTGCTGATCCATCATTTGATAAGGTGGTTACATCTTGGGATTTGTCATAAACAGTAGGGTATAAGATCCCGTTATAGCCAGGTAATATAGTGCCTGAATTGTCTTGTACATGCCCGCTAATGGTAACAATGGAAAGAGCCGTCAATGTATCTGAGCTGGTGGTGGTAACTGCAACTGAATTAACTGTATCTGTAGCAACGTTATATTTCGGATATGCTAATGTTAAGGCCGGATCGCCAAGTAATGTGAAATTCCGGCTATTTACCGAATTTCCGCCCGATTGTGTTTTTATAAATTCATACAGATCACCCAACCGTGGCATCTTTCCGTTTATAGGTTCGAATGCAGCTTTATAAAAATCCAGGTTCAGATAAAAATTAGGACTTGCAAATACCAGCCGAACAGTACTAAATAAAGCTATTGCACCGCCATCAGGATTTAAAAAAGCATATTCTCCTGCGGAGGTTCTTTCCGGATCGTCATAACGGCTAAACTCACAGGTAGCAGTAAAAAGCAAAAATAATTTATTCGCATTGTTCCATTTATTTATTTGCGAAACTTCTATGATACGTTCATGTGCTAAACCTAATTCACCTCCATGGCCTGTGTAATTTAAAATTAAGGTACCCTGCTCAATTCGTTTATTGATCGCATCCACCACTTCAGGATAGCGGTTCCCTCCTGGTGTAGCTTCCTGTTTATAAGCATCTAAATAGATCTTATCAATATTGTAATCATTATAGCTGGTATCTACCAAAGTGGCTTGTTGGTTAGCCTGAGATGCGTGTATACCCCCATCTTCGTCATCACCAACAAAACAAACTGTATTACGCCAGCTGCCAAATGGAGAGCCTGCAATTTGATCAGTACAGGAAGTAGTAGAAGTTTCTGATAATGGTACTCCAGTTTTTGTGTAATTTAATATTTTATTTACTGCCGCTTGTGCGCTTGCTTTTGTTTTTACCGGAAAACGTCCAATTCCGATATCTACTGCATCAGCGTTCCACAAACCTTCATTATCATCAAGCAAACCATAAAAATCATCTGATACGTATGATGATGTTGGGACTGTTGAATTATCCGATTGATAGGTTGGAATATAATTACTATTGCTGCCGGTAGTTTTTTTATTATCGTATGATCCATCTCCGAATAATAATAAATATTGTGGCATTTCACTTGCATTTGCAGCCTTATCATAAAACATTTTTACAAAATCCCGGATAGCTGATATGTCCTGGGAACCTGACGAAAATTCATTGTAAATTTGCTGAGGTGTTACCACTATGGTAGATAGAGCATCCTTGCTTTCATGATGAGCAGCTAGTTGCAGCGCTTCCTGGTAAAAATCAGGGTGGGCAACAATAATATAATCCTTATCAGATAAGGCATGCAGATCCTGATTAGCAACTATACCGGAGGAAGATGGTGTAAGGTAGGAAGACCCTGTAAATGCTATAAATTGTTTTAATGAATCAGCCGGCAAAACAAATTGACTGAGTGTTGCTACCGGATTAATCACTGATTGAAGTTTAATATTAGCTTTATCAGAAATATCCCATATCTGGATCGCTGAATTACTTGTAACATTATATTCAGCTAAATTGCCTGTACCAACCGATTGAGCATCTCTGAAAATAAGTTGGGAACCACTCATGGTTAACTGACGTCTTACATTTACTTCAATATAATCCAGCCAGGCTATTGCATCGGCTGTTTGTTTGGTAACGTTTACTGTGATGGTTGGACTGGAAGGATTAAAGGAATAACATCCGGAAACAATTTTGGCATAATTATCATAAGCACTGCCAGAAACATTAGGAATAGAAATTATACCGCTTCCTGATTGGCTGCTAACCGAATAAGTGGCATTACCGGAAATTAAATGACGCGATGCAATATTCGTTTTTACCGTAGCAGGGACAGTTCCGTCAATATTCGGAAATGAAAAGGAAAAATTATAAGAGGTTGTATTCTCAAAATATTCACCAAACCATTGTCTTCCCGATTTTATAAAATTTGTTGTTGAATTTTCATGAAAAGAGTAATCATCAAAACTGCTTACAGTATGCGTTGCAGTTGCGGAAGATGATGCTTGTGGCTGGATGCGCTTGCCTGCACCCATATCAGCGGTGATAAAATAATAAGCCGAATCGGAATACAAATGTATGGAATGAGTAAATTTCGGGCAGGAGGTACTATCGTATGACCATGTATTTGGCCCTTTTCCGAAAAATAATACATAATCACTTTCATTAAATATTCCGTCACTCTCTCCTTGAACAAACACTGCATTTTCAACAAGATCATCAGGACGCGATTTAGCGTTTAATTCCGAAAGCATTTCTCCACCATTACCATAGATCCGGATATTTTGGGGATTAATTGCAGTCATATCCATTCCAATGTTTTGCAAAAAAGTATAGGACAGTTTGTAGATCCCATCATTCTGGATACCAATTTTATACCATGCACCATTTTGTAAAACTGAATTAGTAGCATACGTGTGAACTGCACGGGATTCTGATTTCGGGGCGAACTCAGTTGTTGTGGTCAGATCAAAAGATACTAATTTTTCAAATTTTCCGGTACCTGGATTTTTACGAATTGGAATAAATGAAACTACACCATACGACTTCTTTTTTGAGGTAAAAACATTCGAACTTACAATTATTTGGTTGCCGATTTTTGCAGGATTTTTTATCAGGGATATTTCTACATCTGTTAACGATTCAAAAACAGGATTTACAATTATTGTAGAAAATTTTTGTTCATTGCCTGTTAATTTTATTTTTTGGCTGTAACGAGGCAGAAAATCATCTTCAAAAGCATATTGAGCTCCGCTAAATGATAAAAAATGTTGGGATTCGCTGTCAGAAATTTTTATGATTGATGGTGCATACCAAACAATTTTGTTCGAGCCTGAATTTGCAGGGGTAACAAATTTGGATTGCCCAAAAGCGACAAAGCTCATGAAGAGAAATAAAATCAAACTTAATGAAAAGCGAATACGCATAAAATTGTCAGAAATTAAGTAAATACCAATTCGGGTAAAATTAGATAATTTAGAATGGTTTAATATACCAATTTAACAAATAAAAAACAGATAATTAAAAAATTGTCCCTTTTTCCTTGAAAAGTCAAAAATGAGCAATTTTTTCTTGTTTTGAATAAATTCTCCTCCCGATTAACAATAAATTCCTACCAAAGAAGAGCTTATTTTCGTTTTTTTAACTTTTTTTGTATAAATTTGTTTTTTGTACAATAATATTTTGAGTAACGACTTTTTTTGTTGAATATTGTATTTGAATTTATTTTAACATTATTTTGTAAATTTAAATATTTTTTATGTATAATTGTGTCCTACTATAAAAACATGGCTATGTTAAAACGAATCCTTGTAACTTCAACTATACTGTTTTCTTTAGGCTTTAGCGAAAGTGTATTTGCCCAAGATCCTGTATTTACTCAGTTCTATGCAAATCCTCTTTATCTGAATCCTGCACTTGCAGGAACTGCGCGATGTCCAAGAGTTAACCTTAACTACCGTAACCAATGGCCGGGTATTTCAGGAACTTATGTTACTTATTCAGCGTCTTATGATCAGCACGTTGATGCGATCGGAGGAGGTTTAGGTTTGCTTGTTATCAATGACAAAGCCGGTCAAGGCACCTTAACTACTACCAATGTTAGCGGTATGTATTCTTATCTTTTAAATGTTACAAGAGAATTTTCATTGAAGTTTGGTGCCCAGGCAACTTATTTTCAAAAAAGCATAGACTGGAGTAAACTTACTTTTGGTGATATGATTGACGAACGCAGAGGATTTGTTTACAATACCAATGAGGTACAAAGACTGCAAAGTAAATCAGGTATTGATTTTTCGGCTGGTGTATTGGGTTATAGTAAACGTTATTTCTTTGGTTTTGCAGCTCACCATTTAGCTGAACCGGATGAAGGGTTACTTGGAATAAGCAAACTTCCGATGAAATTAACAGGACATGCCGGAGCAACCTTGCCGGTAGGTGATAAAGGAAGTCAAACATTTATTTCTCCAAACGTATTGTTTCAAAAGCAACAGGATTTCCAACAACTTAATTTGGGATTATATTTTACCAAAGGTTCTATGGTAGCCGGTTTATGGTATCGTAACCAGGATTCCTTTATAGCAGTTATTGGTTTTCAGCAGCATTTCTTTAAAATCGGATACAGTTATGATGTAACAGTATCAAAACTAACAAATGCTACTGCCGGTTCTCACGAAATTTCATTCTCATTACAATTTGAATGTAAACCAAAAAAGAAAAAGTTTAGGTTAGTAAGCTGTCCTTCATTCTAAAAGTATATTTCAATACAATTTCTAACATTAACTATTCAATGTTAGAAATTGTATATTTTATTAAATAGGTAAAATTATCAGTTTTAAAAATTAAAATTCAGTTGAGAGTAACAAATTAAGAAATTGTCCGTTCAAGTACCTTATTACTTATTACGCCTATACTTAATTTATTAATTAAAATTAAAAAGCAATGAAAAAAGTATCAAGCAAAATCATCTTATTCTCTGGAATTTTGGTCCTTGGATCTTGTGCCAAAGAAAGATCGCCTATTACTGCTTGGGAATATAATAATCCCAAAAACGGAGGTTTCGAAGTTATCCCTTATGAAGAACAGGAAACTGGTCCCGGTTTGGTTTTGGTACAAGGTGGTAGTTTTACTATGGGTAGAGCTGAGCAGGATGTTACGTATGATTGGAACTCAATTCCAAGAAGAGTAACTGTTTCCTCGTTTTATATGGACCAAACAGAGGTTCGTAACCTTGATTATCTTGAATACATTCATTGGACAACAAGAGTGTTTGCTGCCAATTTTTACGATGTATTAAAAAAGGCTATGCCTGATACTTTAGTATGGAGAGATCGTTTAGCTTTTAACGAGCCCTATGTTGAGTATTATTTACGCCATCCGGCTTACAGAGATTATCCTGTGGTAGGTATTAACTGGTTACAGGCATCCGATTTTTGTGCTTGGCGTACTGATCGTGTAAACGAATTTATTTTAATTCGTGAAGGTATTTTGGATCACGCTCCAACCCCTACAGAAACTGATTATTTTAATACTGATCAATATCTTGCCGGTAAATGGCAAGGAACTGTGGTTACTCCACTTCACTCAATGAGCCCTGATGGTGGTGATCGTTTGGTGCGTATGGAAGATGGTATATTCTTACCAAGATACCGTCTGCCAACTGAAGCTGAGTGGGAATTTGCTGCTTATGGTTTGATTGGAAATACTGTTGGTGAGCGTATCACTGATAGAAGATTATATCCTTGGAATGGTCACGGAACACGTAATCCGGATGAGAAATTTTTAGGTCAGATGATGGCTAACTATCAGCGTAGTAATGGTGATATGATGGGTACAGCTGGTTCGCTTAATGATGCTGGTGATATTACTACTCCTGTATATTCATATTGGCCAAACGATTATGGTTTATATAATATGGCAGGCAACGTAAGTGAGTGGGTAATGGATACCTATCGTCCGCTTTCTGCTGAAGATAAGGCTGACTTCCGTCCGTTCAGAGGAAATGTGTTTAAAACACAGATCCGCAATGAGGATGGTATTGTAATAAATGATACAATTCAGTATGATAATCCAACTGATACTGCTCACAGAAATATAATAAGTGTACCGGGGCAGGTTCGCTGGAGAGATGTTAGCATTACAGTAGCTGATGATAACCTGGATGAAAGAAGAAATTATAAATATGCCGATAATATCAACTATTTGGATGGTGATGTTAAAACGCAAGCTGTTGGTTTGAGTGGTGCTGCATGGTCTGAAGCATATGATCCGGCAACAGGTAAAGCGGAGAGTAATGGTATGTATGAATATACGGTTACTTCACTTATTAATGATAAGGCTCGTGTTTACAAAGGTGGATCCTGGAAAGACCGTGCATATTGGATGGTACCGGGAACAAGACGTTTCCTTGATGAACGTCAGTCAACAGCCTGGTTAGGATTCCGTTGTGCAATGACCCGTGTTGGTAGTCCAACAGGTTTAGGAAAAAAATAGTATTGGATATTAGATTTGAGATGTGAGTATTGAGATAAGTTATTTATTTCAATACTCACATTTTATATTTTAGGCAATTACTTTTGTATTGGTTGTAGCCTTGATTCTCGTGGAATTCTCCCCCAAAATACAATCGTAACCCCAAAGGCGCTAAAGGGCGCAAAGTGTTGATACTAAACTGTTTGTTTTTTTAATTTTTCTTTGCGGCTCTACGCCTTTGCGGTAAGTAAAAAATGAATTTTTAGAACTTCCCTTTGGTATTTTGGTTCTAAAAAGTTTAGCTTCCTGATCCTCGAATCTCAATACTCAAATCTCAATACTCAAATCTAGTGAACCAGCTTCCCTATTTCAATAGCAGCCTTCACGAAATTGACAAACAATGAATGCGGATTGGCAACTGTACTCTTATACTCAGGATGGAACTGAACGCCCACAAACCATGGATGGTCTTTTATCTCAATGATCTCTACCAAACCGCCTTCCGGGTTAATTCCTGAAGCGATCATGCCTGCTTTTTCGAAATCTTCTAAATATTCGTTATTGAATTCATAACGATGACGGTGACGTTCATTAATTTCTTTCTGCTTATATATTTCCCATGCTTTGGTACCTTCCGTGATATTGCATGGGTATGAACCTAAACGCATTGTTCCACCTTTGTTGGTGATCTTCTTTTGTGTTTCTAACAGATCAATTACCGGGTTGGTTGTAGAAGGATCCATTTCTGTAGAGTTGGCATCTTTTAATCCTAATACATTGCGGGCAAATTCAATTACAGCACATTGCATTCCTAAACAAACTCCTAAAAACGGAACCTGGTTTTCGCGGGCGTATTTGATGGCACTGATCTTACCTTCAATACCACGTTGTCCAAAACCTGGAGCAACTAAAATTCCACACAGGTTTTTAAATTTTTCAGTTACATTTTCATCTGTAATACTTTCGGAGTGGATCCATTCAATGGATACCTTGCAATCATTAGCAGCACCGGCATGTATGAATGCTTCAGAAATAGATTTATATGCTTCTTTAAGCTCCACATATTTACCTACTAATCCAATTTTTACTTCATGCTTTGGGTGCTTGAATTTGTGTAAAAAATCTTTCCATTTAGCAAGATCCAGATTTTCAGAAACAGGCATATTCAGTTGATTTAACACCACAATATCCAATTGTTCTTCTTCCATCAATAATGGAACTTCATAAATGGTGCTTGCATCACGTGCTTCTATAACAGCGTTAGGTGCAACGTTACAGAAAAGTGCTATCTTATTTTTTATATCTCTGTTTAACGCATGTTCGGTTCTGCAAACCAATACATCGGGCTGAACACCGTATTCTAATAATAGTTTTACTGAGTGTTGAGTAGGTTTTGTTTTAAGTTCGCCTGTAGTTGATAAGTAGGGGATCAGTGTAAGGTGTATCACCATTGCATCTCTGCCTAATTCCCATTTTAACTGACGTACCGCTTCAATGTAAGGTAATGATTCAATATCACCAACAGTTCCACCAATTTCGGTAATAACAAACTGATAATTGCCTGTTTTGCCAAGCAATTTAATACGTGTTTTTATTTCATCTGTAATATGAGGAATTACCTGAACAGTTTTTCCAAGAAAATCACCGCGTCTTTCTTTTTCAATAACGGATTGATAGATGCGGCCTGTAGTTACATTATTAGCTTGTGATGTAGGTATGTTTAAAAAACGTTCGTAATGTCCAAGATCCAAATCAGTTTCAGCACCATCATCGGTAACAAAACATTCGCCATGTTCATAAGGATTAAGGGTTCCCGGGTCAACATTAATATAGGGGTCAAGTTTTTGGATAGTAACAGTATAGCCCCTTGCCTGTAATAGTTTAGCTAAAGAAGCTGCAAGAATTCCTTTTCCTAATGATGAAGTTACTCCTCCAGTAACAAAAATGTATTTGGTAGATGTTAACATGACAAAATAATTTATAGATTGTTCCCTAACCAGAGGAATTTGAAGGTCATGCAAAAGTACAAAAAAATCAGGTTCGAATTTCCTGCCCGCAAAAAAAATGTTATTCTAAACTTTTTTTGGCCTTTTTTTTGATACAAAAGACATTATTTTAAAGACAAATGGCCTTTTTCCAAGAATGAAAATATTAGAAATGGAGCATTTTTGACAGCAATTAAATAATAAACTCTTTTTGCTTGCTTTTATTATTTAAATAGTTTCAATTAGCAAAATGAAAAAACTCTTACTTTTTTTTCTCTTTATTTTTTCTTTTATTTTTTGCAAAGTACATCATACTTATGCACAAACCAACCTTGTTCCCAACCCAAGTTTTGAGCAATACAGCAGTTGCCCAAGCACAGAGTGTGGAATAAGCTTAGCAACTGGATGGTATTCGGCAGGATACACCCCCGATTATTTTAATGGTTGTGCTTCCTGGCCCTTTGGAGCCCCCCAAAATGCTGCGGGATACCAATATCCGGCCAGCGGAAATGCATATGCTTTAGTTGGCACCTATGGTGGTGGTCGCGAATATTTCAAACCAATAACTCTGGGGGACTAAGCCCTGACGCAAACGATGGCTTCAAAATAGGTATTACCGACAATGGAACAGCCGAACTTCGTCAGCAGGAAGCGTTACCAATGATTTTTTTAACGAATAGCTCTTTCTGTTAATAACAAATCAAAACAATAAACTGTTCCCATTGCATTTTTCATAAAAATAGTTTCATTTAGCAAAATGATAAAACAACTTTTAATTATATTTTTTATTTTGCTCAATTATGTCGCAAATAGTTCTTTTGCACAGGAAACGGTAAACACTACCACTATAAATAAATGGAGTGTTGGAATACAATGCTATTCTCCAGAAAAACTAAACCCTGTTGCAACTGGCGGTGGCGGCATTTCTCAGGACGGGCACTATTACTCCGGAACTGATTTGAAAGAAAAAACATTTTTTTCCTATGGAGCTATTGTTCATTATAATATCAATAATAATATTACTCTTCGTTTTAGAGCAGGAGTGAACAATAGAAAAATCACACAATATTATAACACTTCTGAAGGAACATTTAATGGAATAGCTCTTCCGACTAATTTTTGTGATATAGGAACTGCAACAGTAAAACAATCAGCCCAACGATTTGGAATTGGTATTCAGAGAGCATTTCACCTTAATAATTTTGATGCGTACGCAGGCTTGGAATTTCAATATACAAGTTATAGTCATTTTACTTTGCATTATACTACTCTAAATGTCCGTGATACGATCACTGATGTCTCAGAAGGTAATTGGGATATTCCAGGGGGATTTGTTATTGGAGCAAGTCCCTATATCGGCTGCAATTTGTATGTGATGAAAAGAATTTCAATAGGTGCGGAAGTTGCGTTTTCATATACCTATATGAAGTTTGGAGGCGATGCTTATTCGGATTTTTATACTACTTCGCCTAGTGGTGGTAATTTAGTGATGATACAGCGAAATTCAATAGAAAGAATTGGATTTGATGAGGTAAAAACAATGCTTTCTATTGCTTATCATTTCGGAAACAAACAAAATAAAATATAAACTAAAACCTTGCATATTATGAAAATAAAACGCATAATTTTAAATGCAGCAATAGTTGTTGCTTTTATGTTTTTTAGTAATTTATTAAATGCTCAGTCTTGGCTAAGAGGTGGGAATCCAGCGGCAGGCGCACCAACATTTGGAACAAATTTAGGAACATCACAGCCCATTACCATAATTACTAATGGCACACCGCGTATGTTTATTGCTGACGGTGGAACAGCTGTAGGTGCTGGTTTTATAGGCATTGGGAATAACTTTACTGCACCACAAAGCCGTTTTCATTTACATCAAACAGGAGCGAATTTTATATACACACAATGGACAAACGGAACCACCAACAATAACAATGCGAATCAAGGTTTGCGAATTGGCATTACAAATGTCGGAGTTGCTGAATTCAGGCAACAGGAAAATGCACCAATGACTTTTTTTACCAACAATGGAACAAGTACGCTTGAACGTATGCGAATAGATCAAAACGGTAATATAGGCATCGGTACTTCCGCTCTTTTCTCTGTACTGAACTTACAGTCAAGCACATCAGGCGAAGTATTTCGTACCAGTAGTAATGCCGCTGCCGGTAGTGTTAATGCCTGGCGCATGTCCACCGGAACAGGCGCGGGTTTTTCCGAAAAATTTAGTATAATAGTTCCTCCTTCAACATCAGCTACCCCTAATGACGTAATACTTCAAGCCACTCAGTCGGGCGCAGTCATGCGTTTTAATATAGCCGGCACCAGTCTTTTTGGTGGTTCAGGGCCGATAACGCGCATGGTAATTACTGATGGAGCGTTTGCAGGTAATAGCGGCTTAATAGGAATGGGAAATGGTTTTACTACACCCAAATCGCAGTTACATCTCAACGATGGACTATTTCCTACTTACCTGCAAATCACTAACTTTCAAACCAATAACTCAGGGGGACTGAGCCCGGCTGCTACCGATGGCTTCAAAATAGGCATTGCCGCTGATGGCACAGCAGAACTTCGCCAGCAGGAACCGCTGCTGTCAATGAATTTTTTAACGAACAATCTTCAAGTGGCAACTATTCTTGCCAATGGATTTGTTGGAATTGGTGATAGTTTTCTTGCGCCTCTATCGCGTTTGCATATTAATGAACCTAAAACTAATACGGGTGTTTATACTCAATGGACAAATTTCTTCACAAATCCTACCCCTACAAATCCCACTGCTACGGATGGTTTTAAGGTCGGTATAGCCGAAAGTGGCGATGCGGAGCTTATCCAGCAGGAAAATGCGCCAATGACTTTTTTTACTAATGACGGCACAAACACACTTGAACGTGTGCGTATAGATGCTATTGGTCGTGTGGGAATTGGTACGACAACCCCAGTTAACAGAACCGATATTAATTCAGGTGTTGCCCCAGCAACACTTAACCCAATAAGTGCTACCGCTCCTACCCGCAGCGGCTTACGTTTAACAAACCTTACGGCAACGATGCTCGTTGATGCAGCTGCAAACACATCAGGTACTGTGTTAAGCGTAAATAATTCCGGTGATGTTATCCTTGTAAATGGCGGATTGGCCGGTTCAGGAGTTACAGGTTCTACAGGAGCCACCGGTACAACAGGTAGTACTGGTTCAACAGGTAACACAGGATCTGCCGGTAATACTGGCGCTACAGGAAGTGTTGGTTCAACGGGAAGTACCGGTTCAACTGGTAATATGGGCTCTACCGGTAATACCGGTGCTACCGGAAGTGCAGGTGTAAATGGAACTAATGGTTCAGCCGGAAGTACCGGTTCAACTGGTTCTATAGGCGCAACAGGTGCGGATGGCGCCCAAAATGCCTGGGCGCTTCTCGGAAATGCAGGAACTGTTGATGGAATCAATTTTATTGGCACTATTGACAATATACCTTTAAATATAAGGGTAAATAATCAAAAAGCAGGAAGAATAGATCAAGCTGGCCCAACTTTCTTAGGTTATCAGGCAGGTAACAGCAATACAGCTACCTCTAATACCGGTATTGGTTATCAGGCATTATTTTCCAATACCTCCGGTAGAAATAATACCGCCAGTGGATATCAGGCACTTCAATCAAATATTGATGGATACTATAATACCGCAAATGGTTTTCAGGCTCTTCAAAACAACACTTCCGGATATTATAATACCGCTACTGGATATCAGGCTCTTGGATTAAATATTGATGGGTACTATAATACCGCAAATGGGGTGCAGGCACTTCAAAACAATACTTCCGGATATTATAATACTGGCACGGGATATCAGGCTCTCGCATTAAATATTACCGGATACTATAATACCGCAAATGGGTTTCAAGCACTTCAATCAAATACACAGGGAAGCAATAATACCGCCAATGGATACCAGGCTCTTCAATCAAATACCACAGGGGGCTTGAATACAGCTTGTGGTTATCAGGCACTTCAAAACGGCAATGGATTTGGAAATACTGCCATAGGGTATCTGGCACTTCAAAACACCATAAACACTCCTGGCAATTACCCTAATTACAATGTCGCCATAGGGTGGACGGCTCTGCAAAACAATAATACAGATAATAATATTGCTATCGGGCAAGGGGCGTTACAGAACAACCTTAGTTCTGATCCCACTAACATTGGAGGCAATAATATTGCTCTTGGAGTTTGGGCCTTGCATTCAAATACTGATGGACAGGATAATGTCGCTATCGGTCAAACTACTCTTTTACAGAATACTACAGGACAGGGCAATACCGCAAATGGTTATTTTTCTCTTAGTAACAATGTAACAGGTAACCAAAATACTGCAATAGGTTGTCAGGCAGATATGGCTAATGGTTTTGGTAACCTTAATGGTGCAATGGCTTTAGGTTATAATGCCAGAACGGATGCACCCAATAGAATTGTTATAGGAACTACTGCAAATAATAACAATGTTTGGGTATCCGGCACCGTGCAAAACCTGTCTGATGGCAGATTTAAAGATAACATTCAAGAAAATGTTCCCGGCTTATCTTTTATTACTAAACTTCGTCCGGTTACTTTTCAGCTTAAGGCTCAACTGATTGATGAATCATTGGGAATTAAACAACGAATGGATACTTGTAATGATGTAGCACAAAAAAACAGGTATTTCGCTCAATTAGCTGCTGTTTCGGCAACTACAGAAACAGGGTTCATTGCCCAGGAAGTAGATAGCGCTGCTCAAGAATCCGGTTATGATTTTAATGGGCTTCATAAACCTATAAATGCCGCAGATCATTATGGGCTTAGTTATTCCTCCTTTGTTGTCCCATTAGTTAAAGCCGTTCAGGAACTTGATTCAAGTCTTACATCCGTATCAAACAAAGGAGTTATTACCGCAGGAACTCCTTTGGTGAACAGCCTTACAAAATTCACTGATAGTACCACTATTGCCAACAGCCAGATAGTAGATGATGGAACCAATGTGGGAATAAATACAAGTACCCCTAACAACAAATTAGAAATTAATTCAGGAATAGCTAATGCCAGTGGTTTAACCTTCACTAATTTAAACTTGGCATCTACGGCAGATTCCGCTAATGGGAAGGTGCTGAGCCTTAATTCAAGTGGTGCTGTAATATTAACTTACGGAACTGTTGGTGCAACGGGTGCTACCGGGGCAGCAGGCACAAACGGAGTTACAGGTGCAACAGGTAATACAGGAGCAACGGGTGCTAATGGCACTAACGGAACCGATGGATTAAATGGTGCAACGGGTTCTACGGGAGCAACAGGCGCTACCGGAGCAGATGGAGCACAGAATGCATGGTCGCGGACTGGTAATGCAGGTACCGTAGATGGAACCAACTTTATTGGAACTACAGATGGTGTACCTTTTAATATTCGTGTAAATAATCAAAAAGCAGGAAGAATAGATTTAACCTCACATAGTACTTTTTATGGTTACGTGGCTGGCAACTCTAACACTGGACCTTACAACACAGCTAATGGATTTGGCGCGCTTTATTCCAACACATCAGGTGGCCAGAATACCGCCATTGGAGAGTCTGCACTTAACGCCAATACTACTGGTGAGTATAATACCGGTAACGGATTTCGGGCGCTTTATTCCAATACCTCAGGTGTGCGTAATACCGCTATTGGAGGGCATGCACTTTACCTGAATACTACTGGAAGCTCCAATACCGCTAATGGGATGTTTGCACTTTTTAGCAACATCACCGGAAGCGAAAATGCTGCTATGGGAGAATCTGCACTTACTTTGAACACCGATGGCAATCAAAATACTGCCATTGGAAATTACTCACTTCATAATAACTCCAATGGAAACCAAAATACCGCCACAGGATATCGGGCGCTTCATGAGAACAGCAGCGGAAATCAAAATGCCGTCACCGGAACTTATGCACTTCATAATAACACCACGGGAAGTCAAAATACCGCTTTAGGATATCTTACAGGTTATTCAAATAGTACCGGTATTAACAATACTTATCTTGGCTCCAATTCGAACAGCATAGATGGCCTTACTAATGCTTCTGCTATTGGCGCAAATGCATGGGTTACAGCAAGCAATAGTTTGGTGCTTGGCAGTGGAGCAAATGTCGGCATAGGAGTATCAGCCCCAGCTTATAAATTAGATGTAAATGGTGATGTGAATGTGAATGGAACGTATCATCAGAATGGTAATGTGTTTACCTCTGATCAGCAATTCAAAACATCTGTTGATAGTATTTCTAACGCGGTATCACTAATTAAACAATTAAAACCACGTTCGTTCTATTTTGATACTACAAACGTGTATGGTTTGAATTTTAACGAACAAAAACAGTATGGCTTAATTGCACAGGATGTAGAACAGATACTGCCTGAATTGGTTAGCAATACAACTAAAACAGCTACTTATGATACCGCAGGAACATTATTAACTTCGGCAGTAACTTACAAAGTGTTAAACTACAATGCCTTTACAGCTATTACGTTGAAAGCTATTCAGGAGTTGAGCCGTGAAAATGACAGTTTGAAAATAAAAACAAACAATCAGGACTCTATCAATACGTTGCAAATGCAAACGATTAATAACTTATCGCAAGGACTACTTGCAGAGAAAACAAAAACTGATTCCATGAATACTTTTATGCAAAATCAGTTAAATCAAATGATGACTGCAATAAACAGTTGCTGCAAAAAAACGCATGAAGACCGTTCATTGCAATTACTGGCAAATAATGACCAAACCATAACAACGCTTACGGATGTTGAATTAAGCAATAAAAATGTAATAGTGCTTGACCAGAATGTTCCAAATCCTTTCGCGGAACAAACCTCCATCACTTATTATTTGCCGGATAATGTTCAACGTGCACAAATACTGTTTTTTGAGCAATCGGGTAAAATCATCAAAACAGTTGATTTAAGAGAGAAAGGAAAAGGTGTATTAAATGTATTTGCTAATGATCTGTCAAATGGTATTTACACCTACTCTTTAATTGTTGACGGACAAACAGTGGAAACGAAAAAAATGGTGAAAACAAAATAAGTTCAGCATTTTTTCTTTCGCAGATTTACGCAGATGGCAGAGGTGTTTTCTGCGATTATCCCGCGAAATTTGTGGGGCTTTTTTGAGTTCAGGGAAATTAGTCATAGATGCGTTTCTGGCAGGTGCTGATTTTTTTGAGTAAATTTGTTAAATTTTAATAATAAGCTCAAAAATTTAACCTTTGAATTTAGAACTTGACATAATCCCATTAAAAAAATGGGTTTCAACTTATGCAAAACCTTTGCTGATAGCTGGTCCGTGCAGTGCAGAAAGTGAAGAGCAAATGCTGGATACTGCAAAACAAATTGCGGCTTTTTACCCGAATAGTGTTTTTAGAGCAGGAATTTGGAAACCCCGAACACGCCCAAATACGTTTGAAGGGATAGGAGATATTGGTTTGAAATGGATGCAGGCTGTAAAAAGGGAAACTGGCTTGCTTACTGCAACAGAAGTTGCAAATGCTGAACATGTTGAAAAATGTTTGAAACATGGGATCGATATCCTTTGGATTGGTGCCCGTACCACTGTAAATCCTTTTTCGGTTCAGGAGATCGCTGATGCTTTGAAAGGTGTGGATATTCCTGTCTTTGTAAAAAACCCCATTTATCCCGATCTGCAATTATGGGCAGGAGCATTGGAGCGTATCAACAATGCAGGGATCAAAAAAATTGCTGCAATACATCGGGGATTTTATTCGTATGATAATGGGCCGTTTCGTAATTCTCCCAAATGGGAACTTGCTATCGAATTAAAAACAGCTTGCCCTGAATTGCCCGTAATATGTGATCCTTCGCATATAGGCGGAACTCCTGAATTGATACCTTACCTGGCCCAAAAAGCCATGGACATGGATATGGATGGACTGATGATTGAAACTCACAATAGCCCCATTTCGGCATTGAGTGATGCAAAACAGCAGATCACGCCTATAGAGCTTAATAAAATTATAAGTGAATTAAATATACGTTCTGCATCAACTGCAAATATTGAGGTGCAGACCAAGTTGGAAGAATTGCGTGCCATTATTCATAAATTAGATAATGATCTGTTGGAATTGCTGGCCAAAAGAATGGTAGTTTCTGCAAATATTGGGGAATACAAACGTGATAACAATGTTACGGTTTTGCAGGTAGCTCATTGGAGAAAACTGGTTGAAACAAGCATTTCAAGCGGCTATCAACTTGGGCTTACAAAAGAGTTCATTAAAGGTATCTATCAATTGATACATGATGAATCTATTCGTAAACAAACGGAAGTAATGAATATATCCGCACTTCTGAATAATCCTCCTTCTTCAGAAAATACACAAATTTGATAGTTGAAGGGGATAATTAAATATTAGACTTTATATAAGTTAATTCATTAAGGTAAGCAGCCACACTTTCTCGACAAGCTCGAAATGACCATTCGCGCAGTCATTTCGAGCTTGTCAAGAAAGTATGTGTAAGCATTTTAACCCTCAATTTCGTTGTAAACATTATAATGTATTTAAAGTCTATTATATACCTTGAAATTTGAACCTTGGTATTTCTTTTCCTTCTGAAACAATATTTTCGGTAAACATTTTCAAAGGACGAGCCCATAAGTTTTCACCTTCCAATTGATAGAGGGCTTTGTATATGACCAGTTCTTCTAGAGTTTCGCTATGTTTGGCTACACCGATCACTTCATATTGTTTGCCTTTGTAATGTTGATATTTGCCGGGTTTTAATTTCATGTATATAGATATTTGATCAAGTTTTAGTGAAGGAATAAATGGTTTGTTCTATTCCAGATGCTGCGTTAGGGATTGCAGCAGAAATCCTTTGCTACCGCTATTTAGCGGTAGTGAAGATTGAAGCGTAAAGCCCGGACTCTTTCTTTTTTCGAGAAAGAGGAACGCCCAACAGAGAAATCTAAAATCAATTTGTAGGTAAATTAAATACAGTCTATACCAAAAACGGATTATTCATTCTTTCAAAACCAATAGTGGTAGAAGGACCGTGTCCGCTATAAACGGTGTAATTATCACCTAAAGGAAATAATTTATTTTTAATGCTGCTGATGAGTGTTGCTGAATTTCCACCGGGCAGGTCACTGCGACCAATACTACCGTAAAATAATACATCTCCGGCAATCATAACCTCTTGTTCGCGATTATAAAATGTAATGCTACCCGGAGAATGGCCTGGGGTAAAAAGTATTTCTAATGTTGAATTTCCAAATGAAATAATATCTCCTTCGTTTAAAAAAACAGATGGTTGAGGTGAAGGAGCTGCATTTAAACCATACATTTTGGCACTCATTAAATAGGAGTCAAGTACCGGTTGATCCTGTTTATTTATTTCAAGCTTCAAGGTGTAGGTATCAGCTACAAATCCGTTTCCAAACACGTGATCGAGATGGCAATGTGTGTTTATTAATTTTACAGGTTTTAATTTATTGTCGTCTATAAAGCTTGCTAATTCGGCACGTTCGCGATTATCATAACAACCGGGGTCAATAATAATGCACTCTTTTGTTTCATCGTAAAGAATGTAGGTGTTTTCCTGAAATGGGCCAAAAACAAAGGATTTAATTGAAATCATGAGTGAAATTAATTTGAAAATGTAATGATTTGAAAATTTGAAAATTGAGCAATATCAAAAGATAAGCCCAGTGCTTAGAGATAAAAACTGGTAATTTACAATTCTTGGTATTTCAACACCAAATTCGTCCGGCAGGTTAACATTCTGTTGTTGCACTTTATAACCGATATTAAAAATGTAAGCAATTTTTTTTGTTAAATAAAGTTTTATGCCAATTGATGGATTAGCAGCTAATCCGCTAGAGTTTTGCACCCCCACAGAATATCCTCCGTTTAGATTTAATGTTGGAGAAATTTTTCCTTTTCTGAAATTTATTCTGGTGTCAATTGTAAAAGGGATCAAAGCTCCTTTATTGTCGCCATCCAGAAAAGCTTCAAAGCCAACACCTAGTCCGAATGAAAAATATTCGTTTAGTTGATATCCATTTATTGTTCTTATTCCTAATATTGGATCTTGTCCGTCAATATCAAACGAACCCTGATAGGTATTGATGGTATTTACACCAAAACCAAAACCAATTTCGGTAATATTTAAAAAGCCTTTTTTCTTATAGTCGGTAGGATCATTAAGTCGGTTTTCTCTTGCGATCTTTTGAACTTCATCCATCTTAAAAATAAAATAATTGTTATCATTCGATTTTATTTCTACACTTTTATTAGGTACCTGTTCAATAATTATTCCTCTAACAATTGCACCATTTTTAAGATAAATAACATCTTCCATCTTTTTTGCGGTGTTTACAGTATGGGAATCTTTAGAATTGCCTTTGCTTTGACCATAAACTATAACAGGCAGCATTAAAATAAAAATTAAATAGATCAGGATTTTTTTCATTTCTCTTCAGCTTAATTCAATAATTGGTGTTATTCAACTTCATATTTGAAATATTGAGAGACAAATTTAACAAAATATGGTTTTAAATAGCTTGTATTTAGCTTCAAAATTTTGTAATTTAGCATTTCTAAAATATATAATTGTGAAGAACACCTTTTTCATTTCCTATAAGACGCTAGTTATTGGTATCGTAATT
This sequence comes from Bacteroidia bacterium, assembly GCA_030654175.1. Taxonomy (GTDB): domain Bacteria; phylum Bacteroidota; class Bacteroidia; order 2-12-FULL-35-15; family 2-12-FULL-35-15; genus 2-12-FULL-35-15. The sequence goes on along the minus strand of JAURXZ010000035.1, from coordinate 41,843 downwards.
TTATCAGGCCTTTTTATTAATAGTTCTGTTGTGAATGCTCAATTTTATACAGGCTCCCAAATGGAGTTTGGTAAAAACAGGGTGAAATACGAAAACTTCTTCTGGACATACTATAGCTACGACCGCTATGATGTTTATTTTTATGAGGAAGGAAAAGAGCTGGCTAATTACGTTTCTAAATCGGCCAAAAAACAAATAACCGCTATCGAAAAGCTTTTCGATTATTCTATTGATGAGCGTTTTCAATTTATAATATTTAATAAACAATCTGATTTTAAACAAAGCAATATCGGTTTGTCTACTGATGAACAGTACAATACAGGCGGTGTTACACATATAGTAGGCTCAAAAATTATTTTGTACTATGAAGGTGATCATGCAAAATTAGATGCGCAGATTCGTGAAGGCGTTGCACAGGTGCTTATAGACCAGATAATGTATGGCGGAAATATCCGTGAAATGCTTAAAAATAATACACTTTTAAACTTACCGGAGTGGTATCAGAAAGGCTTGATCTCCTATGTTGCCAATGATTGGAATTCCGATATTGATAATCGTGTAAAAGATGGGATCCTGAGTAAAAAATACAAAAACATTAACCGTTTGGAGGGTAAAGATGCGGTGTATGCAGGTCATGCATTATGGAAACATATTGCCGATAACTATGGTGAAGCAGTCATTTCAAATATTTTGTATATGACCAAAGTGAACCGTAATATTGATAATTCAGCACTATTTGTTTTAGGAATATCGATAGGTAATTTATGGGCGGAATGTTATGATTCATTCACAAATAAATACACCGAAAATGATTCGACAAAAACAGCACCGGCACAATCACCAATACTTGCCAAGCCTAAAGTAGCAAGGGTTTACGGTCAATTAAAAGTTAGTCCGGATGGAAAGAAAATACTTTATACTACCAATGAAATGGGGCAAAATAAAATTTGGTTGTATGATGTTCAGGAAAATAAAGTTGACCGTATATTCAAATCAGGACATAAAATAGACCGGATCAATGATTATTCATATCCTTTATTAGCGTGGCACCCAAGCGGGAAACTGTTTTCTTATATTGTGGAACGAAAAGGTTATTTGGTGATGATCACCTATGAATTAGAAACAAAAGAAAAATCGGAGCGCAACATTACCGGATTCGAAAAAATATTGGATTATTCTTATAATAATGATGGCAAAAAGTTTGTAATGTCGGCTGTGCAAAAAGGACAAACCGATATTTTTGTTTTTACTGCCGCCTCCAGTGCTTATGATCAGATCACCAAAGATATTTACGATGACCTGACACCTCGTTTTGTTCACAATTCAAAGGAAATTGTATTTGCTTCCAACAGGCCTCTCGATACACTGTTTTTTGACCCTAAACGTAAATATGAAGAAGGGCAAGCTCATAAAGATCTTTTTGTTTTTGATAATGTAAGTAAATCGCGATTATTAAAACGAGTAACTAATACTCCTACAATTGATGAAACTTATCCTACAGATTATGACAGCACACATATTTCATACCTGAGCGACCTAAATGGGGTGCGTAACCGTTATATTGCCCGTTTTGACAGTGTTATAGCATATATTGATACAGCTGCACATTATCGTACAGTGGTGACCTCCTTCCCGATAACCAATTATTCACGTTCTATTGTGGAGCAGGATATAAATGTTAAATCTTCCAAATTCAGTGAAATCATTTTCGAGAAGGGAAAATATAAAATGTATGTAGCCCCGATAGTGAGTACTAAAGATCTTAAACCTGTTGATTTAAAAAACACTTCATATCGTGATTATAAAAACCGTTTGGAGAAAAAGGAACAGCTTGAATTGGATGCAAAAAACAGAGTTGTTAATGAAACACCACAGGTTGAAAATGTAAGAGTAATTAAAAATACGAATGAGTCTGTGAAAAAGGATTCAAGTGAAATCGATATAAATAATTATACATTTGAAAATGAGCTGAAGAAGACCGAGAGAAAGCCGGAAAAAGGTAATGAGACTTTAAACGGAATTGACTCTTCTGCTTTTAAATCAAAAAATGATAGTGAATTTCAAATAGGGAAGCAAAAAAATTATAACATCAATTATTCAGTTGATTATGTTGTTTCACAATTGGATAACTCTTTTTTAAATGGATCGTACCAAAAGTTTTCAGGCGGTGGCAGTCCTATTTATTTGAATCCGGGGTTAAATGCTTTTTTTAAGGTGGGGATGAGTGATTTGTTTGAAGACTACCGTATTTCAGGTGGGATGCGCCTTTCTTTTGATTTGAATAACAATGAATATTATCTAAGCTATGAAAACCGGATTAAAAATCTGGATAAACAAATTGTTGTTCACCGCCAGGCCCTGCTTAATATTGCTGATAACAGCTCGTTAGTGAAAATTTTCACACATGATGCCAAATACATTTTAAAGTATCCTTTTAATGAGGTAGCGAGTGTAAGAGGTACCGTGAGTTTTCGTAATGACAGAACTGTTTATCTGGGAACTAACGATAACACCTTGCCTAAGCCCACTACACAGGAGAACTGGGGTTTTGTGAAAATGGAATATGTCTTTGATAATTCCATTAAAAAGGGACTGAATTTATATAACGGAATGCGTGCAAAAGTGTTTGGTGAATATTACCGCCAGATCGATAAAGTTAAAACGGATTTTTTTGTTGTAGGTTTAGATGCCCGTTATTACAAAAAAATTCATCGCGATATTATTTGGGCCAATCGTATTGCTGTGAGTACATCTTTTGGCAATCAAAAACTGATCTATTATATGGGCGGAGTTGATAACTGGTTTGGACCTAAGTTTAACAATACTACAAATATTGCAACGGATCAAAATTATGCATATCAGACATTAGCGACCAATATGCGGGGGTTCTTCCAGAATATTCGTAACGGGAACAGTTTTGCTGTAGTTAATAGTGAAATTCGTTTTCCATTATTTAAATATTTCTCTAAACGTCCGATCCGCTCTGATTTTGCTCAGAATTTCCAAATTATAACCTTTGGTGATGTTGGAACTGCCTGGACAGGACCTTCGCCCTATTCAGATAAAAATTCACTGAATACAACTGTTATCGGCTCTGCCCAAACTCCACTTATTATTACGTTAAATACACAGCACAATCCTATTGTAGGTGGATATGGCTGGGGGGTAAGGAGTCGTATTTTTGGCTATTTTATCCGTGTAGACAGAGCATGGGGGGTACAGGATGGAATTGTTTTAAAACCAATTACTTATTTATCATTAAGCCTTGACTTCTAATAGCAATGAAATCCAAACAATTAAATATGACTACAATTCTGATTTTATTATGTATCGGCTTACTTGCCGGAACACTTAGTGGTATGGTTGGTATTGGTGGTGGAATTATTATTGTTCCTGCCTTGGTTTTTTTTATGGGTATGAGCCAGCATGAGGCGCAGGGAACATCTCTTGCCGTTTTATTATTGCCTGTTGGAATTCTTGCTGTTTACTATTATTATAATGCCGGTTATGTGGATATAAAACCTTCATTAATAATTGCACTTTCCTTTGTAGTTGGCGGATTTGTAGGCTCAAAAATCGCAATTTCAATTGACCAGAATATATTGAAAAAAGTATTTGGTGTTTTTATGCTTTTACTTTCAATTAAAATGATTTTTTGGAAATAGTAGTAAACCCCACTCAGAAAAATAAATTGCCACAGATTTCACAGATTATGAATTGAAAATTAAAAACTGAATCTAGAATTTTGCTCTGTAATTTTTACTTTAAATTTGTGGAATCTGTGTAATCTGTGCAAAAACAATATGCTTCATCTAAAATCCAAAATTCAAATTCTCGCAAAACAATATCTTTCTGAAACTATTGAAATCAGAAGGCATCTGCATGCACATCCCGAATTATCGTTTGAAGAATATGCTACTTCCGATTACATTGCTTCTAAGTTGATGGAATATTCTATTCCCTTTAAACAAGGTATTGTAAAAACTGGAATTGTGGCGCTGATAGAAGGACGTAATCCTGATAAAAAAATAATTGCGTTACGTGCCGATATGGATGCTTTACCAATTATTGAAGAAAATAATGTAGAATATATCTCTCAAAATAATGGTGTGATGCATGCCTGTGGACATGATGTGCATAGTGCCTCCTTGCTTGCGGCTGCAAAAATTCTGAATGAATTAAAAAATGATTTTGATGGAACCGTGAAATTAATTTTTCAGCCCGGTGAAGAAAAATTACCCGGTGGCGCATCATTGATGATAAAAGAAGGAGTGCTTGAAAATCCTTGTCCGCAAAGCATTTTCGGACAACATGTTTTCCCGAGTATGGAAGTTGGTAAAGTTGGATTTCGCAGTGGAATGTACATGGCGAGTACCGATGAAATTTATGTTAGTGTTAAAGGCAAAGGCGGTCATGCGGCCATGCCGGCCGATTACAACAACCCTCTGCTGATAGCCTCACAAATTTTATTGGAGTTAAATAAATTTTTTATGCAGAAGGAGCACAAAGCTCCTACTGTTTTAGCTTTTGGTAAGATCACCGGTAATGGTGCCACTAATGTGATCCCTGAAACAGTGCAAATGGAGGGTACGTTTCGGACCATGGATGAATCCTGGAGGGCGGAAGCACATTCAATAATGAAAAAGAGAGCTGAAGAGATCGCACAACAGATGGGAGGTTCCTGTGATTTTAGAATTGAGCATGGCTATCCTTTTTTAGTGAATGATGAAGTTGTCACAAACAAAGCTCGTGCTGTAGCGGAAATTTATTTAGGAAAAGAAAATGTAGAAGAGCTGCCTATGCGCATGACAGCTGAAGATTTTGCATTTTACTCTCAGAAAGTGCCGGCTTGTTTTTACCGTTTAGGAACCGGCAATAAATCAAAAGGAATTATTAGCGGTGTACATACTTCCACTTTTGATATTGATGAACAGGCCTTGGAAATATCTTCAGGCCTGATGGCTTGGTTAGCCCTGAATGAGCTAAATAGTTGAGTTTACATACAATACTACTAACATAAAAAGAGCTAATTGAAAGGATTTCAATTAGCTCTTTTTATTGTATAATATTTGCGCTAAGGATTTTTGCCAATTCGAAAAGTATTTATTTTTTAAAGAGAGTAAGTCCAAGGATTAAGGCAAGAAGAAATAGAACCATAAATACCGCAAATAAAATTTTGGCTATAGAAGCGGCCCCTGCCGCCAAGCCTGTAAACCCAAATAATGCTGCGATTATTGCAATGATAAAAAAAATAGCTGACCATTTAAGCATGAGAGATTTGTTTTTTAGTTTAAGGTAAAAGTAGTATTCCTTTGTAGTAAATTCATTCAGTTTTCGTTGTAGTTATATCTTTAATAGATGAAAAATATAATTATGGTGATAAAGCGAAACCGGCAATAGATATTTAATTGCTTTACACATTTTAATACAATTACGTTGTATCGGTGATATTTCTCTCTTGGTTTTTTTCTTATCTTCGTTTCTTTTTTATTGAAAATATATTTTATTAAGAATTGGTGATAATTCACCTTCTTTTTACAATTACAAAAAAACATTTTATTCAATGGATCAATTAACCAAACTTTCTGCCATTTCCCCTGTTGATGGTCGTTATAGAAATACTACTGAAAAACTTGCGGAATATTTTTCAGAAGCCTCTTTGATCAAATATCGAGTGTTGGTTGAGATCGAATATTTTATCGCTTTGTGTGAATTACCATTACCGCAATTGAAAGATTTTGACAAAAAATTATATAGTGAATTACGCTCTGTTTATATCAATTTTACAGAAGCCGATGCTCAAAAAATAAAAGACATTGAAAAAGTAACTAACCATGATGTAAAAGCGGTTGAATACTTTATTAAAGAAAAATTTGATGGCCTTAATTTAACTTCTCAAAAGGAATTTATTCATTTTGGTTTAACTTCTCAGGATATTAATAACACTGCAATTCCATACTCTGTTAAAGATGCAATGAACGAGTGTTTGTTGCCTGTGTTAAAAGAAATTTTACAAAAACTTTCCGCCTATTCAAAGGAATGGGCTGCTGTTCCTATGCTTGCCCGGACACATGGACAACCTGCTTCACCAACACGTTTGGGGAAAGAGATCCAGGTATTTGTAGTGCGTTTAGAAAATCAAATTGCCCAATTAAATTTAGTGCCTTACAGTGCAAAATTCGGTGGAGCAACCGGCAATTTGAATGCGCACCATGTTGCATATCCCCAAATTGACTGGTTCACATTTGCGAATGATTTTGTAAATAATTCGTTGGGACTGAGTCGTTCTTATCCTACAACTCAAATTGAACATTACGATAATTTTGCCGCCTTTTGTGACGCTTTAAAGCGTATCAATAACATCATCATGGATTTTGACCGTGATATGTGGACCTATATTTCAATGAATTATTTTAAACAAAAAATAAAAGAAGGTGAAATCGGTTCATCTGCAATGCCACATAAGGTAAATCCTATTGATTTTGAAAATTCGGAGGGTAATTTAGGGATTGCTAACGCATTGTTTGAGCACCTTTCAGCTAAATTGCCAATTTCACGTTTACAGCGAGACCTAACGGATTCTACAGTGCTCCGTAATGTTGGAATGCCCTTAGCACACAGCTTGATCGCATACAAATCATTGTTGAAAGGTTTGGATAAATTGATCCTGAATAAGGAAGCTTTGGAAAATGACCTGGAGAGCAACTGGGCTGTGGTTGCAGAAGCCCTGCAAACGATCCTGCGCAGGGAAGGCTATCCTAAGCCTTATGAAGCCTTAAAAGAATTAACCCGCACGAATACACATATTACAAAAGAAAGCATTTCTGTTTTTATTGATACGCTCAATGTAAGCGATGCAATAAAAAAGGAATTGAAAGCCATTTCACCAAGTTCATACACCGGGATATAAATAGTGTTTCAAGTTTCTTTTCATCTTCATTATTTGCCTAATATACAAAGGTTAGTGCCGGGCAACGGGAAGAATGATTTTTGAGGCATGAATGGTGTTTCTATGAACGTGAATTTTAGTATTGTCAGGTGTTATCTCTTTGTAATGGTCCTTATCTCCGCAGCTTATCGCTATTCTAATGCTATGCCCTCTTTTAAATAAAAAGGAGGTAGGAAGCAGGTCGAACTCAATTTTCGCTATTTCGCCAGGCTTCAGAGGTGCTATATCGTTTTTCCTGTAAGTATATTGCGGTACTATATCATTATATCCAACGCTACCTAAACTGTTTCTGTGGATTGCCCTGAACATCCCTTCGGTTATATAATGTACTTCTCCTTTTTCATCCACATCTTCGAGGTAAACAAAAAATCCTGCGTCCGAAGTATCTGCATCAATATATAATGTTATCAATGGATGGCCAGTAATTTCAATATCCGCTTCTAATTTTTTAGAAGTGTAACACAGTAGTTTGAGGTCTCTTTCAGTACGTGAATCGTACATATTTGCAGATGTCAATCTGAAAACTAATGATTCTGAACGGGTGTTTTCTCCGGTCCCGGCTGAACTATCGGCAATATAAGTGTCGTACCCCGATGATGTATTATTGGGCTGAGTAGACAATTCATTGTTTGGATTGAGATAAAAGGTTTGGTCTACTGTGTTTACCGGTGGCCACTTTTCGGACGTTTTCCATATATCTTCCCCCATTGTAAAATAATGGACAGCACCTTCTTTGTCCAAACCATTATTTTTCTTTTTTAAATGGTAATCAAAAAATTTCAAGACTTCCCCCATCCTGTCAAATGAACAGGCCTCCTGAACGTAAGGGCTGCAATTATATATACTTCCATGATCCCATGGGCCAATAATAAGTTTGTTTTGTTTGCCATCTAAATTGTTAAACAATCTGGCAGAGCCCAAGGCAAAGGATCCGTCAAACCATCCGGTATAAAGGCATATAGGCACATTGGCGGCATTTAAATCGTCAAGTAACGTATGCAGGCTAAGTTCATCTATCGCTTGAAAGCTTTTATCAAAAGGGGGATCATCTCTGAATTTGATGGGTTGCGTTTGGTCATATATGTTAAAATTTGTTGTGTGTTCTGCCAGTGCTTTTTTTAACATTTTTTTTCCGTTTTTTTGAACCGGAGTGACGCCTTTAATAATGAAATTTTCAACTTTACTTCCAAGTTTAAATTCGTTCTCGTCCAATGAGGAACATAGCTCTCCAAAAGCTTTTACAAAATACTGATTATAGATACCACCCGGTAAAATCACTTCATCGTAAAAATCTACCCCTGTATAAAGCGACATCAAGGCTTTGATATTAGGATGTTTGTTTGATAGAGTAAATTCTGCGGCCATGCCGGTGTAAGATGCGCCTAACAGACCTACAATACTATCCGACCAGTTTTGTTGAATGATCCAATCAATTATTTCAGCCCCATCTTTTATTTGTTCTTTAGGGAAAGGGTTGGTTTGCCTCCCGAATGAAGCACCAGTACCTCTCACATCTATGTTCACTACTGCATAGCGATTGAGAACTAATGTTTTTATTATTTTATTATATAAATCAAAAAATCTACTGCTGAACATATTTACAGGCCATCGAAGTTGCATTGAACGCCAATATCTTGTTTGATGTAGGATCGTTGGTAGTTTTTCTCCTTTTTTTAAATCGCTTGGTAAATGAAGGCTTACTGCGATCTTTACTCCATCCCGCATCGTTAAATAGAATGAAGTTGTTTTGATCTCGCGGTCTTTACCTACCGATCGATAGCCGGACAGTATGGAATCCTTTCCGGTGGTATCTCCGGTGTTTTTATTTTTTACACCTCCGGAAGTAAGTGTAATCAGGCTTAACAGCAAGCAGGAAACTATATATATATTCTTTTGTTTCATAAATTTATACGGCACTTTATTTTGAGAATAGATTATTATTAAGAAAAGGGGGGAGTTTAAATAAAACCCTGACGAGCTAAAAGCCCTGTCAGGGTTGGTGATTTTTTATAATGTTAAATTAATGTACAAAGGTTTTTATAATATGAAGCGAATTAATAAACCTTAATAACGTAATAATTTTTTTTGCCTTTTTGCATTAAAATGTATTTTTCATTGATCAGATATTCTGCATTAATTTTTAGTTCTACATTTTCCACTTTTAATTTATTCACTGCAACACCACCACCCTGGATCATTTTTTTTGCTTCACCTTTTGATGGGAAAATTTTTGTTTTTTCAGCTGTAAGATCAACAATTGAAATACCTTCCTCAATTTCCGATCTGGAGATTTCGAATTGTTCAACACCTTCAAACACGCTAAAAAAGTCTTCTTCAGACAATTCTCTTAAACTTTCAGCGGTTCCTTTACCAAACAATATTTCTGATGCTTCAACTGCTGCCCTGTAATCAGTTTCGGAATGTACACGTATCGTAATATCCTTTGCCAATGCTTTTTGTAGGGCTCTTAAATGGGGTGCTAACGCATGTTCTGCTTCCAGTTTTTCAATTTCGTCCTTTGTAAAAAGAGTGAAAATGCGAATGTAATTTTTTACATCATCATCACTTGAGTTTAGCCAAAATTGATAGAATTTATAAGGGGATGTTTTTTTTCTGTCCAACCATACATTACCACTTTCACTTTTGCCGAATTTAGTTCCATCAGCTTTTTTGATCAATGGTGTGGTGAGCGCATAAGCTTCTCCACTTGATTTGCGCCTGATCAGTTCAGTTCCTGTAACAATATTTCCCCATTGGTCGGAACCACCCATCTGCAGTTTTACATTGTTGTTTTTCCACAAATAATAAAAATCGTATCCCTGTACAAGCTGGTAACTGAATTCTGTAAAACTCATTCCCGTTTCCAATCGGCTTTTTACCGAATCTTTAGCAAGCATATAATTTACACTGATATGTTTACCAATATCACGTATAAAATCTAAAAAACTAAAGCCCTTAAACCAATCATAATTATTAACGATCTCGGCTGAATTTGCTCCGCAATTAAAATCTAAGAACTTTTCCAATTGGGCGCGTTGGCAAGCTAAATTATATTCCAATGTTTTTTCATCCAGTAAATTCCGTTCTGCTGATTTTCCGGAAGGATCACCAACCATTCCGGTAGCACCTCCAACTAAAGCCATCGGTTTATGCCCTGCTTGTTGAAAATGAAGTAATGTCATTATTTGAACCATATTACCCACACCCAAAGAATCGGCCGTAGGATCAAAACCGATATAACCGGTTACCATTTCCTTATTTAAAACATCTTCGGTACCCGGCATGATATCATGCAGCATGCCTCTCCACTTTAATTCTTCAACAAAGTTTTTTCTCATTTTGTGTTTCTTTTTGGGGGGCAAAGATAAATCTTTTTCACCGCCAAGGTGCTAAGTGGCTAAGGTTTATATTTTCTTTATTGGTTTGCATCTTATTCCTGAATTTAAATGTGTCAAACTGATATATTTAATCAGTAAATTCGTGTCAAATAAAATGGATAAAGTGATATTAGTAACAGGTGGAACAGGATTAGTAGGTAGCCATTTACTATTTGATTTGTGTAAATCAGGCGAACAGGTACGAGCATTAAAACGCGCCAATAGCAATATTGCTGTTGTGAAAAAAGTGTTTTCATACTATGCTGTAAACGCTGATGAATTACTCAAAAATATTGAATGGGTGGATGCCGATTTACTCGATGTTTATTCAATAATGGAGGCAATGGATGGTATTGCTGAAGTATATCACTGTGCTGCCATGGTTTCGTTTGAACAGAAAAATGAAACCGAAATGATGAAGATAAATGTTGAAGGCACAGCTAATATGGTAAATGCGGCCTTAGAAAAGGGAATAAAAAAATTCTGCCATGTGAGTTCCATTGCTACTCTTGGTCGCGCAGAACATGCCGAATTATCTACTGAAGAAACATTTTGGAAATCATCTCCAGATCATTCTAATTATGCAATTAGTAAATATGCTGCTGAACGAGAGGTTTGGCGTGCCTCTGAAGAAGGATTAGATGTTGTAATTGTAAACCCGGCTTTAATTATCGGAGCAGGAAACTGGCAACAAAGCAGTTCCAATATGTTTAGTAAAGGATATACCGGAATGAAATATTATACTGATGGGGTGAATGGATTTATTGATGTACGTGATGTTACTGCACTTATGATCCTTTTAATGAAAAGTAAAATTAAAAATGAACGTTTTTTATTTAGTTCTGAAAATACACCATACCGATACTTTTTCGACCTTATGCACCAGGAATTTGGGAGGCCAAAGGCAAATTTCAAAGTTGGAATGTTGCTGAGCAATTTCGCCTGGAGAGTAGAGGGGATACGCTGTATGTTGAGCGGTACAAAACCATTGATCACCAGAGAAACGATTCAATCAGGACATCGTATCAGCCTCTTTTCAAACGAAAAAATAAAAAAAATCTTTCCTGATTATAAATTTATTTCAATTGAACAAGCTGTAAAAGATACCTGCAAACTGTATTTGAGTGATAATGTCCCTTCAAGTATTAAGGTAAACCTTTAAATAGAAGGGGCGGGGGAGGATTTACTTTTTATTCGTGACTTCGGCCTGCATCTTGCTTAAATCGTTTAATACAGTTTGATAAATTTCAATTAATAATTCGGGGTTTTGTGAATAAAAATCAAAACTTTCATCGTATTGTTTTTTACTGATATTGTTTTTTTTCAATACGTCAAAATTGGGACTTGGGTTTGCCGGGTTCATTTTATCAGCACTCGTTGCGTTCAAATTCATGGTTGCTTCTAACAAATGAATATCTAGCATTACTTCGGCCATTTTTTCTTTTGGTAAAATGGTTTCGGGAATACTAACCGTTTTTTTACCCGAACAGGCAAAAAATAAGAAACAAGCGATAATCAGAGTGAATTTTTGCATCATCATTATATTTAAACTTCAGCGAAAGTACTGAAAAATTATTTATTTTTGTGTTTATGAGTACATTTCAGAATAAGGTAGTATGGATTACAGGGGCATCATCCGGTATTGGAGAGGCATTAGCAAATGCCTTCGCTTCAGAAGGAGCTAAGCTTATTCTGTCTTCACGAAGAAAAGAAGAACTGGAGCGCGTTAGAAGCACCTTGAAGGCAAATGATATAGATGTACTGATCTTGCCGCTTGATCTGGCTGATACTTCCAAAACGGATACCCTCACAAAGCAAGTAATTGATAGATTCGGGCGTATTGATATTCTTATTAATAATGGTGGTATCAGCCAACGTTCATTAACAAAAGATACTTCACTTGATATTGACAGAAAGGTAATGGAAGTTAATTATTTTGGTACCATTGCTCTGACAAAAAGCGTATTGCCATACATGCTGAAGCAAAAAAGCGGGCACATCATTGCAATCAGCAGTATAGTGGGAAAATTTGGATTTTATCTCCGGTCGGCTTATTCAGCTTCAAAACATGCTTTGCATGGTTTTTTTGAATCCATGCGAATGGAAATATATAATGATAATGTAAAGGTCTTAATTGTTTGTCCGGGGAAGATTCGCACCAATATTTCTGTTAACGCAGTCACCGGTGACGGCAGTAAACACAATGTGATGGATGAAAGCACAGATAAAGGATTAAGCCCTGAAGCTTGTGCTCAACAAATTTTAAGTGGAATAAAAAGTAATCAGGAAGAATTATTTATCGGTGGCAGTGATTTACGTGCTATCTGGTTAAAACGTTTTTTTCCAAAGTTATTTTCAAAAATAATACGAAAACAAAAAATGGAGTAACTCAATTTGAAGATTGAATGAAGTGTTATTTTGAAAATTATTAATAAAAATATAAAATGAATCAAAAACCTACAATAGCAGGCATTCAACAAATAGGCATTGGAATTCCCAATGTTCATGAAGCATTTAAGTGGTATCGTCAGCATTTCGGAATGGATATTCCTATTTTTGAAGAGGCAGCGGAAGCTAACTTAATGTTGCCATACACAGGCGGAAAGCCTCATCAGCGCCATGCAATTTTAGCCATCAATATGAAAGGTGGCGGAGGTTTTGAAATATGGCAATACACAAGCAGGGTACCACAACCAGCCACATTTGAAATACAATTAGGTGATCTGGGTTTTTATTGCACACGCATGAAAACAAGTGATGTAAAAGGTTCTTATGAATTTTTGAAATCTAAAAAAGTTAATTTGATTACTGAATTAAAAAAAGATGCCGGAGGTAATGACACTTTTTATTTGCGTGATCCATGGAATAATTTATTTCAGATCGTAAAAAGTGAATCCTGGTTTGGTAATGGAATGCAATTAACCGGTGGACCCGGTGGTTGTATGATCGGTGTTTCAAATATGGAGCGTTCAAAAAAGTTCTATGCAGATATTTTAGGTTACGATACCGTGGTTTATGATAAAGAAGGTGTGTTTGAAGATTTTAAAAATCTACCAAGTGGAACTAATAAAGCTCGCAGGGTATTGTTAAAACACAGCAAGCCTCGTGTTGGTGCATTCTCCAAATTGTTGGGAGAAAGTGAAATGGAATTGGTACAAATATTTGATCGTTCACCTCGCAAGATTTTTGAAAACAGGTTTTGGGGCGATCAGGGTTTTATTCATTTATGTTTTGATATTACCAATCAAGCTGCAATGAAACAATTATGCGCTGAAAAAGGCTACCCATATACTGTTGACAGCGGTGAGAAATTTGATATGGGCGAAGCTGCAGGACATTTTAGCTATATTGAAGATCCGGATGGAGCATTGATTGAATTTGTTGAAACTAAAAAAATTCCGGTACTAAAAAAATTAGGTTGGTATTTGGATTTGCGTAAGCGTGATGCGTTAAAACCTTTGCCAAATTGGATGTTAAAGGCTTTGAAGTTTAATAGGGTGAAGGATTAATGTGTGAAAAAGTTTGGATGACAGTAGCATTAAAATCAAAAAATACTTATTCAAGTATTAGTAACTTCATAATAAGAATGAAAACAGCAGGTCCTTTTATTGTATTTTTTTTATTAGTTATCTCCTTTGCAAACGCTCAAGATAAATATAAGAGAACGTACCCTCTGAAAAATCAACATTTTCAACATACAGCATCCTATACTTCCGGAAATGCTATAATTTATATTGATAGAGATAGTTTGATCGCGAATCTTCAATCACAGGCTAAATCTTCTAATTACGTTGAATCTTATAAAGCACGTATAAAATATACATCTGAAGCAATAATAGTATTATCTAAAAAAAGCGACACAACAAGTATTTCTTCAATTATTGAAGACCAGGAAATTATAAATGTATCACTATCTTATTTTTCTGATTGTATTTTTAAAAATAAAGCAAATGTTTTGGATAAAAGAACAAACGAATTTGTAAAAAAAATTCTTGTTAAAAAATCCAACAGTGCGTCAAAAAAATCACGAACGTATGCTTTCTATTTTTATTTTTTACCAAACGACAAGAAAGAGTTTATGCATAGAATTGAGAGGATTGGTTCCGGAACTAAATTTTTATAAATACTTTGCATAAAATATAGAACGGAACTGTTGCGGAAAGATATCAGTATTGCAAAAAAAATAAAAGATGAAACTCGAATTTCTCGATACAATAAACGAATATGGTGACCATATTGTAAAGCTTTACGACTTTAATAAAGAGGAGGCTGTTAAATTCAGGCAGGCAATTCAGGAAACCATCATAGGTGCCAATAGACCACTTGATTTGAATTCACTTGATTTTATTCAGCCGGTTAATTGCAAATTAATACTTCATATTTCTGATACAGATGAAGGTGTTTTTTCAATTGATAACAAAACATTTTTTTGCGATTTAACTATTGAAGGTTATAAAGAAATGCTTCGTTTGATAGAGCCGTATTGCAACAAAAACACAAGAAGTTTTCAAATGTTGTATGACCTGGATACAGAAATTGATCTGTTGTTTTCTCCTTCCCCTTAAAATAAGCTCTTTTGCCCTTTGATCGTTTTTGTTTTTGTGATCACCGGTTTTACCGGAACATGCAGTTTTAATTCTAATTTTTTGTTTATACCATCAATGAAATAAGCTGATAATGCTGGTGATTCAACTTCCACATTTTGATGAACAAAAAAATACAATTCTTTTAACCCTTCTTTTTTCCACTTGGCAATACGTTTGATCCATGGATCTAACCTGGTATAATCACTTTCATGGTTTGCCCCAACGTATCTTATAAAAGCAATTGGGGTAGTCAATCGCATATGCAGCAGATCTCTTCGGCCGGCTGTATCCACAATGATATTTGTTACTTTGTGTTTTTTAAATAGCTTGCAAACACGATCCGCTTCTGCTTTTGTATTGAACCATTCTGTATTACGTAATTCTATTGCAAGAGAGATTCCTTTTGGAAATTCAATAATGAACTTTTCCAGGAGTTCAAATTCTTTTGGTTTAAAGTTGTCATGCATTTGTAAAAATACCATGCCTAATTTCTCTTCGAATTCGGCTAATGAGTTACAAAATTCATCTGTCAATGTTTTAACATTGTTAAGTCTTTTTAAATGACTTATTACTTGAGGTATTTTCGGGGAAAATTTAAAATCTTTTGGTGTTTTAGCGCGCCAGTTTTTAAATTGAGCATTGCCTAATGCCTGGTAAAATGTGGCATTAAGTTCAATGCTATTGAATTGAGAAGCATAATATTCCAATTCATCTTTTATACCTTTAGGATAAAAGTTTTTCAGATCCTGTTTGTTCCATTTTGCACAACCTACAAATGCAGTGAGCTTTTTTTCTGCTTTCCCACCCAAAATAATTGCGGTATCGGGATGATCAGGTGGTAATGTAAAATCGATGGCTTCAATGTTTTGAACACTTCCAAATTTCATATTTTAGGAGAGTTTTGTTTTAAACGAAGCCAAATATTCTTTTTTTGCGAATTCTATTTCATTTATAATAGGTGTGCGTTCATTTATCAGATCCTCTATAGTCTTTCTTTCTTTACGCACCATACGCATCAATCTCCAGCGCCCGAGTATTTTTTTCATGGTTGGGTAGAACTTTAATACAAATACTCCTGTTAATGGAACCATTAATGCATAAATTCCCAGAAAAATCCAGCTACGAAAAACAAGAGCTATAACTAATAATTGAATTCCATAATAAAGTACCCAAAGCAGCATCGACATATTTAAATATATTGATGCATAAAATTCAACATTCTTTACTTTTTTATCTGTGAAATCCTTACTGATGAAGTAAGGCGGGAAGTTCATCAATAAACCTATTAAGTAAATTGGAATGCCAAACCAGATAATGATGAAGTCCAGAAGGAAATTTCCTATATTCATTTTATTGATAATTTCGGGACGCAAAAGGTGATCGCGTAAATCAAGTTTTTGTAGATTTTTACGATAGGGGATAATTGTTTTTTTTAATGATTCAAGTAGTGTTATATTTTGAGAGTCGAAATAATTAACCATTTCAGCAATGTCTTTACGCACATAGAATTGTTTTTCTATGTTTTTTAGATCATACTGTTCATCCTTCATCCAATAATGTAAGTAAAGTTCAGTAATGCCTTCCACTAATTCATCATGTTCCTTGTTTTTAATAACGATGATTAATTTTGTCATTTCCTGTTCAAGCATTTTTGTAAACTCATTGATCGCTTTTACTTTATCCTGCTTATAAAGCTCTTCGTACTTTTTTATTGAAATAGGATCACCAAAATTTATAAATAGTTTGCTTCTGAATTTTTTCGCATCAGAATAATTTAATCCGATAGGTAGGACCAAAACCTCTTTTTTAAAATCGAAAAGTTCTTCTGTTTGAAAAAGGATCCGGGTCAATCCTTTCTTTAAAGGCTGTAATCGTTTTTCCTGGATGCATATTGCTTCCGGAAAAAGGAGTATTGTTTTGTTATCAGATAATAAGTTACGGCACTCTTCAAATGTTTTATCATTTTTCTTTAATTCGCTATAGCCCTCTTTAAGTCTATACATTGGGCTAACATTCATTTTATTCAATGCCCATTTTGCTAAACGGCCTTTAAAAACATCACCACGTGCGAAAAACCGAACCTTCTGGGAAAGGATCATTCCGATATTTATAGGATCAACAAAACCATTGATGTGATTTGGTGCTAAAATAACAGGTTTGCCATAAGGGTTTTTTTCAAGTCCCTTAACTTCAATCGTATAATAAACACGATAAAAAATATTAGTAAGAGGTTTTAAAATGTGGTATAACACGTACGAGGATTTTTAGAATTGTTGAATTGTTGAATTGGCTATGATTAACAGATAATTACGAATTTACGAAATTCATGTTTGTTAAATTGCATATACAGCTTAATTTTTTAATTGATTCATTCTCGTTCAAAAAGCAGACGCTGTCCTTTTTTGCGTTCATCAAATTTACCATTGTCATAAACTAAATTACCATTTACCAATGTATGTGTTATTTTTGAATGAAAGGTAAGTCCATCAAAGGGGGACCAGCCGCATTTGTATAAGATATTTGATTCCTCTACGGTCCATGAAGCTTTTAAATCTACAAGGACCAGATCTGCAAAATAACCTTCGCGAATGTATCCTCGTTTTTCAATTTGAAAGCAGTCGGCAACAGCGTGAGCCATTTTTTCAGCAATCTTTTCAAGAGAGATTTTTCCTTTGTGATATAACTCCAGCATAGCAATTAACGAATGCTGTATTAAGGGGCCGCCAGAGGGAGCCTTGAAATAAGTTTGTTGTTTTTCTTCAAGTGTATGTGGTGCGTGATCGGTTGCGATCACATCAATTTTATTTTCCAATACTCCTTGCAAAATTGCATCACGGTCAACACTGGTTTTAACCGCAGGGTTCCATTTTATAAATGCACCTTTTGTTTTATAGTCTTCATCGCTAAACCAAAGGTGGTGAATACATGCTTCAGCAGTAATTCGCTTTTGTTTTAATGGAGTTTTATTATCAAACAGCGCCAATTCTTTAGCCGTTGAAATATGTAAAATATGCAAACGGGTATTGTGTTTTTTTGCCAATTCCACTGCCAACGCAGATGATTTATAACAGGCTTCCTCACTGCGAATAAGAGGATGACATTCCATTGGAACATTTTCACCATACTTCTCTTTGTAAATAGCCATATTACTTTTTATAATATCCTCATCTTCGCAATGCGTTGCAATGAGAAGTTTACATTTTGAGAAAAGGGCTTCTAATGTTTCACGTTTATCTACAAGCATATTTCCTGTTGATGAACCCATGAACACTTTTATTCCACAAACATTTTTTGGATTGGTTTTAAGCACTTCCTCTATATTGTCGTTTGAAGCACCCATAAAAAAAGAATAATTCGCTAAGGATACTTCTTTAGCTCTTTCGTATTTTTCTTCCAGCAATTTTTGTGTAAATACATTTGGTATTGTATTTGGCATTTCCATGTATGATGTTATACCGCCTGCTACTGCAGCTTTTGCTTCAGTGTAAATTTCACCTTTGTGCAACAATCCCGGCTCACGGAAATGAACCTGGTCATCAATACAGCCCGGGAAAAGAAACAGGCCTGTTGCATCTATTATTTTATCTGCGTTTGTATTAATTTCTGATTCTGAAATTTTTGAAATAATATCATTCTCTATCAAAACATTAGCCCGGAAATTTTTTCCTTCGTTAACAATAGTTGAATTTTTTATTAATGTTGTTGACATCTTTTTAGTAATAAAAAAAGCTCTTTAAATAAAGAGCTTTAGATTAATTTATTTTTTTAAAACGCATTTTCAGTACTCCCCAAAAGGCTTCTTTAAATATTCCCTTACTCATTTTTGATTCACCCTCTGTTCTGTCAATAAAGGTAATAGGCACTTCTACCAGTTTAAATCCCAGTTTATAGGCTGTATATTTCATTTCAATTTGAAAAGCATATCCAACAAATTTTATTTCATCAAAATTAATACGTTCAAGTACTTTGCGTTTATAACATTTGAATCCTGCAGTTGTATCATGGATAGGAAGCCAGAGTACGATGCGAACATAAACCGATGCGAAATATGACATCAGTACACGTCCTTTGGGCCAGTTTTCAATTTTCCCGCCTTTTACATAACGTGACCCAATAGCCACATCTGCTCCATCCACACATGCCTGATGCAATCGTATTAAATCATCCGGGTTATGAGAAAAATCGCAATCCATTTCAAAAATAGTGGAATACTTACGTTGCAATGCCCATTGAAAACCATGAATATAGGCTGTACCTAAACCAAGCTTCCCTTTTCGTTCTTCAATAAACAGTTTACCAGGAAATTCCTGGATCAAATTTTTAACAATAGATGCCGTACCATCAGGCGATCCATCGTCAACAATTAACAAATGGAACGGATGGGATAAGGAAAATACTTTGCGAATCATTCGCTCAATATTTTCTTTTTCATTAAAGGTAGGTATGATGACTAAACTATCGGACACACTAATGTTGTTTTGAATTTACGAAGATAGTCGAATTTCATTAACTAATAAATTTTTAACCATTTTTTAGTTACGGATAGTGAATGTTTACGAATTTACGAATTTGAGTGTTAAAATAGCAAACACAGATTCGTAAATTCGTTTTTTATTCGTTATCCGTAACCGTAACCATTCTTTATCCTTAATTTTGATTAAAATCTCATACCATGAAAAAATCGCTGTTTTTTTTGTTAACTTTTCTTTCTTTCAACGCTTTTGCTCAGGAAAGTGTAAAATATTGCGGAGCAGATGAAATGCGTATTTCTGTTTTAAAACAAAATCCAAAAATTGCTCAGGCAGTAATAAAACGCGATGCCGAATTGGAGAAATTCACTGCGCAATTTGTTTCTGATTATTATGATAATAATACCCGTTCCGCTACATATACCATTCCTGTTGTATTTCATGTGATCCATAATTATGGTGTTGAAAATATTTCGGATGCACAGATACTGGATGGCTTGGATATTGTTAATAAGACCTTTCGGAAACAATTGGCAGATACCGCTTCCATTGTTTCTGTTTTTAAGCCCTTGCATGCCGATTGTGATATCGAATTCAAGTTGGCCCAGTTGGATCCTGATGGGAATTGCACAAATGGTATTAATCGTATAGCATCTCCCTTAACTTTAATTGGTGACCATTCTGTTAAATCACTGATCCAGTGGCCTACCAATAAATATTTAAATGTATATATTGTTTCGCAAGCAGCTGGGCTTGCCGGGCATTGTGTTTGGCCAGGTGATGCCGATACAATTCCTGCATGGGATGGTATCGTTATTGGCTATAATTATGTTGGAAGTATTGGTACATCAAGCTATACACAATCAGTTGCTTTTGCACATGAGTGCGGACATTATCTGAACTTACATCATATTTGGGGAGGCAACAATGTTCCGGGTTTTTATTTTTATCCTTGTGCTGATTTAAATAAAGATTGTAATGTTGATGATCTGGTTGCCGACACACCGCCAACCATTGGTTGGCAAAGTTGTAACTTAAGTGGGGCGTCATGTGGTAATGCTGTGGATAATGTTCAAAATACGATGGATTACTCTTATTGCAATCGAATGTTCACATACGGGCAAAAAGCAAGGATGCAGGCATGTTTAAACTCTCCCATTGCAGGCAGAAATAATTTGTGGTCGCCTGCAAATCTTGCCGCAACAGGTGTATTATCTTCCCCGGCTTTGTGTAAAGCAAATTTCACAAGTAATAAAACTGTTGTATGCCAGAGTGCATCTAATACAATTACTTATACAAATACCTCATTTAACGGAACTTTTACTTCTGTTCAATGGAACTTTCCTGGTGGAATCCCTGCTACATCAGTCGCTAACAGTCCTGTTGTTACATATTCTACACCCGGTAAATATGACGTAACCTTAAAAGTAATTAATGGAATCGATTCCGTGATGGAAACAAAACCAAATTTTGTTTCTGTTTTACCAAATACCGGAAGCGGCTATCCTTTTACGGAAAGTTTCGAAACAACTGCTTCTCTTGACGGTTTGGACTGGTTCTCCAATAGTGTTGATACAATAAATAGTTGGCAGATCACAAACACAGCTTCAAGTATTGGCACTAAATCAATTATGCTAAATAACTTTAACAATCCAATGAGCACTAAGGATGAGCTTTATAGTAAAGTAATAGATTTAACCGGAGGAACTGCCTTGAATATCAGCTTTAAGTATGCATATGCAAAAATAGATTCTGCCAATAATGATCGTTTACAATTATATATCACCAGCAATTGTAACAACGCCTGGCTTCAACGTTTAAATTTGGTTGGTTCTGCATTAGAAACAGCAGCAATCACAACCACAAGTTTTATCCCGGCCAATAGTGGTGAATGGAAACAAGCCTACGCTGTAATTCCGGGAACATACATGACATCTGGTTTCAGATTTAAAATTGTTTATACTTCAAATGGCGGAAACAATATTTATATTGATGATATTAACCTGGATGTAAATGCAGGAATAAATGAGCAGGATGAGATAAGTTCTGTATTTCAACTATTCCCGAATCCTGCAAAGGAGCATGTAAATATTTCATTTACTTTATCTGAAACAAAAAAAATAAATATGTCTGTTTTAAATGTATTAGGACAAACAATTTATAAAGCCCAAGAAAAAATTTTTTCAAAAGGAGACCATACGGTAATGCTTGACATTAAAGGCGTTTCAGGAGGAATGTATTTTGTAAATATATCAGATGGATCGAACAGTTTTAAAAAACCGTTAGTGATTGCAGAAAATGAGAAATGAGAAATGTTGAATGATAAATGAAAAAAAAGAGGTTTCTGGAATAATTCAACACTTATCATTCAACATTCAACATTTCCTAGAGCACTCCTTCCTTGATTTCATCAACAACCGATGGATCAAGCAATGTAGACGTGTCACCAAGGTTTGCTAAATCATTTTCAGCAATTTTTCTCAAAATTCTTCTCATGATTTTTCCGCTACGAGTTTTCGGAAGTCCCTTCACAATTTGTATTTTATCAGGTTTTGCAATCGGACCCATAAATTTTGTGACAGTTTGAATTATTTCTTTTTTCAAACTATCAGTATCTGTTCGTTGATGATCACAAATAACAAACGCATAAATACCCCAGCCTTTTATATCGTGTGGAAAGCCCACTACTGCGCTCTCCACAATATCAGGATGTTCATTTATCGCATTTTCAATTTCGGCTGTACCAAGCAAATGCCCGGAAACTTTTATAACATCGTCAACACGGCCGGTAATTCTATAGTAACCATCTTCATCCCGCCTGGAACCATCACCAGTAAAATAGTAACCCTTATAAATATCAAAATAGGTTTCCTTGCATCTCTTATGATCTCCATAGGTTGTGCGGATTATTCCGGGCCATGGAAATTTGAAACACAATCTTCCATCAACACCATTTCCTTGAAGTTCATTTCCTTTTTCATCAACCAATACAGGTTGAATACCAGGTAAAGGAAGCGTTGCAAAACCGGGTTTTGTTTTAGTTATTCCGGCTAATGCAGAGATCATTATACCTCCTGTTTCGGTTTGCCAATATGTATCTACGATCGGGCATTTTTTCTTCCCTATGTTTTCATTGTACCAATTCCAGGCTTCTTCATTGATAGGCTCTCCCACTGATCCCAGTACTCTTAATGAATCTAATTTATATGGTTTTACAAAATCGAGTCCCATCGCTTCCAATGAACGTATTGCTGTTGGGGCCGTATAAAAGATGTTTACTTTATGTTTATCAATCACGTTCCAGAATCTTCCAGCATCTGGATAGGTGGGGATTCCTTCAAACATGAGCGTGGTAGCGCCTGCAAGAAGTGGTCCGTATATCAAATAAGAGTGGCCGGTTATCCAACCCACGTCCGCTGTACACCAAAATACATCACCATCATTGTACTGAAAAACATTGCGGAAAGTGTAATCAACAAAGATCATATAACCGGCAGTTGTATGTACTACTCCTTTGGGTTTACCGGTTGAGCCGGAGGTATATAAAATGAAAAGCATATCCTCTGCATCCATTATTTCGGCTGGACAATTGTTGGAAACATTTTTAATTTCTTCGTTCCACCAAACATCGCGGCCATCTTTCATGGTTACCTCTATTTTGCTATGTTTTAGCACTATCACTTTTTTTACAGATGGACAGGTCTCCAATGCTTCATCCACAGTGGACTTCAATGATATATCCTTTGCTCCGCGAAAGCCTCCGTCAGCAGTTATAACAATGTTGCAGTCCGCATCATGTATTCTGTCTGAAAGAGATTTGAAAGAAAAACCGCCAAATACAACTGAATGAATGGCTCCTATTCTTGCACATGCTAAAACAGCAATAGCTAATTCAGGAACCATCGGCATATAAATACAAATGCGATCCCCCTTTTTTGCTCCGTTGTTTTTCAACACATTTGCAAAACGGCAGACCTCTGTGTGCAGCTCTTTATATGATATTTTTCTTACCTTTCCGTTTGGATCATTTGGTTCTGCAATAATTGCAATTTGGTCACCTCTTTTTTCAAGATGGCGATCAAGACAATTTTCAGTAATGTTTAGTTTTCCGCCACTGAACCATTTTATAGCCGGCTCATCAAAATTCCATTCAAGAACTTTATCCCACTTTTTATGCCAGGTAAACTGCTCAGCTTGTTCAGCCCAAAAGGCTTCAGGATTTTCTACGCTTTGTTTATATTCCTTTTCATATTGTTCGAAAGAAGTAATTCGTTTCATAAATTTTATGTTTTAAGAAAGATCTGGTTAGTGTTAGATGCTTTCAAAAATAAGAAAAAAAAGAGGAGTAGGATGAAGTATGATTAAAATCAAAGAAATAATTCGTGTTGAAATTCATTAAGGACGATAAATAATAATCAAGAGCATATTTGATATCTATTTTACTAGAACTTGAAAACGTTATTTATAGCATTAATCAGATTATGTTGTAATCAATTGAGATGTTTAGATAGGGTATGGGATTGTTATTCAAACTCCTTGCAAATTGGCGTCTCGTCCAATTTGTGGGATGTGTAAAACTGAAAATAAATTAAATATAATTAAATTCCTGAAAGGATTTCAAAAGCATCTCTTTCAAGTTGTTCTCTTACATCCGGATGAGCAATTTCGATTATAGATTTAGTTCGCTCTCTAAGACTTTTTCCATACAAATAAGCAACTCCAAACTCGGTAATTAAATAGTGAATATGGGCTCTTGAGGTAGTAACATCCGCTCCCTTTTTTAGAGTGGAAACAATGCGGGAAACACCTTTATTTGTCATGGAGGGTAATGCAATAATCGGTTTTCCTCCTTTGGAGAGTGCAGCACCACGTATAAAATCCATTTGTCCTCCAACTCCCGAATATTGTTTTGTTCCTATGGTATCAGCACAAACTTGTCCGAAAATATCCACTTCAATTGCACTATTTATTGCAGTAACCTTAGGGTTTTGTCGGATTATTCGTGTATCATTTACATAATCAGAATCACGTAACTCAACCATAGGATTTTTATCAATAAAATCATATACCTTTCTGCTTCCAAAAACAAAACTCGAAACAATTTTACCCACATCAGTTACTTTATTCATTCCTGTGATAACTCCTCTGTTAACAAGGTCTACCACGCCATCTGAAAACATTTCGGTATGTACTCCCAAATTTTTATGGTGGATCAAATTCGCCAACGCTGCATTCGGTATTCCTCCAATTCCCATTTGAAGTGTTGCCCCGTCTTCAACAATTACCGCAATAAATTCTCCAATTTTATTTTCTATTTCAGTAGGTTCTTGTGCTGATAAGGTAAATAAAGGATTTTCGGCTTTTACAATTGCATGGATTTTATCAATATGAATTTTGCCATCTCCATATACCGAAGGCATGTTTGGATTAATAACCGCTAAAACATATTTGGCTGAATTTATGGCTGCATTTGAAATATCAACGGAGCAACCTAAAGAGCAATATCCTTTTTCGTTAGGCAGAGAAACCGTGACCATTGCAACATCAAGTTGCTTTATTCCTGACCTGAATAGATAGGGTATTTCACTTAAAAATACGGGAATATAATTGGCTCTGCCGCTATTTACATACGGTCGGATATTTGCTCCTACAAAAAAAGTGTTAATTATAAAATTCTCTTTGTATTTTTCATCGGCATATGGTACAGGACCTTCGGTATGTATTGACAATAGCTCTACATCGATTAGCTCTTTTCCTCTGGCAGTAAGTGCTTCAACCAGCACAACAGGTGTGGCTGCTGCCGAATGGATAAAAACCTTATCTCCTGACTTTATTATTTTTACCGCCTCCGATGCAGAAACAAATTCCTTTTTCTTGTAACCCATTTATACTCAATATTCTTTAAACGCAGCGAAAGTACCTAATTAATTCAAGGTTTTGCCATCAATAGCAGGTGCTGTTATTGATTTATTTTTGATCCGCAATAATGAATTATAATAATTTATTGAGATTAGCGTTTCCTATCTATTCCGTTTAATAAATTCAATAATCAAAACGAGGATTGAAAATTGAGATGGATAGTTTTTTTGATGCTAAGTTTTTAATTATATTTACTCAAATAAATTATATACCTATGAAAACCTCCCTTTTTACCCTCATTTTCTCGGTTCTGTTTTTTAATTTCTTATCGGCACAGGAAAGCAATAATATGCATAAAAATTATGTTGAAATCGGACTTATTAATGGATCATATTCCGGATCTTATACCGGTGGTGTATATGGTGGGGCAGGTTTCTTTTTTACTTCTTTTGGCAAAAAAAGTGCTTTGGATTTCAGGGCTAAAGAAATTTATATCATCTCGCCTGAAAGGGAAGCCGGAGCTATTACAGTAACATATAGATTGTTTTTAACGAAAGGATTTTATTTAGGAGGAGGTTTCGCTCACAATCACGAAGTGGGATTTGATAATTATGTAGATGATGTTGTAGGTGCAACATTAGGCAATTCTAAAAACATCATACATCGCAGCGGTGTTGCAATTGAAACAGGTTATGATTTTAAATCGTTCATTAAAAACAGATCTTTTGGAATTTACCCTGTAACCAATTTAGGTCTGGCCTTTTTTGTGCGCGATAAAGAACCCAATCCTTTGATAACATTAAGTGTAGGATTGCGGTTTGGTTTTAAGAAAATTTAACTTGGTTCAAGTTTGTCTGAACTTCTTTTTTTCGGGTGCTTTAGTATTAAATTTGAGGTATTTATTTTCAAAAATTTAAAGCAATTAAACCTGTAATGAAATAATTCTGATTATTGGGTTTATCAGCTAAAGTAAATATTTTGTCTTTACTGCTTAATTCTCTTCCCTCAATGCGGAACATAACATTGTCGGTTGGCAAATAGTCCATGTTTAGGGAAAAGCCGAATGTTTGAAATCCATTTGGTGTCCCCGTTGCAATAATTACACTTTTTTCATCGGAATAATATTCACCTCTTGCAGCAATTCTGATTTTATCTGTTGGTGAATAACGGGCAATTAATACCGGAGAATACCAGGTATTGTAATTATTGCTGCCGGTACTCTGCTGTTGCATGCCAATATCAAAGCCTGCAATTAAGCCAAATTTTTGAGTAAAGGAACAGTGTGCATAAAAATTATTGAAGTATCGCCATTGTTTTAAACTGTCAGGTTGTTCATTGCCTGCATATGTACTCCAGTTCAACGTGATTTTCCGGTTAGGCAGGTAAGTAAGTTGTGTGCCGAATGCAGGTGTTTGATTGCCAGGTATCCTTTGAATCCGCTGCCATCCGTTAAGATACATGGCAGCTAAATACAGTTTTTCATTTTTAGAAGAATAGCTTAGTTTAACTCCGGTTTCATAGTAGGGCGAATTGTCAGCTAAAATACTTCGTGTTAACACCCAGCAATCTTTTGTAATAGCACTTTCAAAACCAATATGTGAAGGCATAATTCCGGCATCGATCCACACATCATGTTTCTTTGAGATTTTAACACCAATATTGGCTTCAAAAACATTTTTCAATAATCCTTGTTCACCTTTCAGGTTATATTGAGAATAGGTTCCCGCCATTAAAGCAAAGTGTCCGCGTAATTTATCTGTATTGTAGCTGGCTTTTACAAACCCCAGATTCAGATTTACTTCGTTATGCTTGTTTAAACTGTAAATGAAAGTGGGCCTTTCGTGATTCTCTGGTTTCGCGAAATCATAACTGTAATATAGTTCCAGATAGCCGGAAAAGGTTAATGGATTAATCTTTGCACTGTCTTGTGCATTTGCATTGACAAAAGCCAATATAAATAGCACAGGAAGTAAAAATTGGGTTATTGATAAATTCCGGGATCCAGCCTCTGTTTCAGCCATATTATCCCATGCTGTTTGCTATAGCAAAAAAAGTAGTTTCATTTTTACCTAACTTTGAGATCACTTTCATGTGAGATAAAAAAGCTGATCCAAGACTTTCATTAAACAAGTAAGGAACACCAAATTCTTTGGCAGTTTGTTCTACAATAGGAGCAATTTTAGGATAATGCACATGACAAATGCGTGGGAACAAATGATGGATAGCCTGAAAATTTAATCCTCCAACATAAAAAGTAATTAACTTATTATCCTTAGCAAAATCAGCTGTAGTATTTAATTGATGGATGGCCCATTCATTTTCAACATTTCCATTTTTGTCAGGCACGGGAAATGAAGTATCTTCAACCACGTGTGCCAATTGGAATATGATGCTTAATATAAGTCCTGCAACCATATGTAACGATAAAAAACCAAGAAGAACTTGTCCTAAACTAAGATCTAAAAGAACAATTGGCAACACAATTATATAGCCCCAATAAACTATTTTCCAGCCTATAATGGTAAGTAACGTTTTGATCTGATCTGTTTTGCTTTCGCGGTTATGACCTTCTTTAATGAATTGAAAATACTGAACAAAATCTTTTGCTGTTGTCCAGTACAACGACATGATCGAATAAAAAACAAAAACATAAAATATTTGAAATCTTTGAACTTTTTTGTATTCTCCGGCAGGCGAAAAACGCATGATCACTTTATTGTCAATGTCTCTGTCATGCCCGTGGATATTGGTATACGTATGATGCAAAACATTGTGCTGTGTTTTCCAGTTTTTGTTATCCCCACCTACAATACTCAATGATAAGCTAAATAGTTTATTGATGGTCTGGTTAGATGAATAAGCGCCATGATTCGCGTCATGCATTACACTCATCCCAATTCCTGCTAAGCCTAAACCCATTACTAAACTACAAGCCCACATCCCTAATAGGCTGTATCCCTGAGTCATAATCAACGCATAAGGAACAAAATAAAGGCTCAACATAAAAATGGTTTTGAAAACCATCGTTGCATTAGCATGTTGAGAAATATTATTCTCTATAAAATAATTATCAACACGTTCTTTAAGGGTATTGAAAAATAGAGTTTTATCCTTGTTTACAAATTTTATTTTTTGTTTCATTAATTCATGTTATTAAATGGAAGCCTTGAAAATTAATGCAATTTATTTTCTAGCATTAGCAATGACTTTTATCACACAAATGTAGCAATAATTATTGACATTCGGAACAAATAACCAGCTGGATATTAACAATATTAATGTGATTAATTTGCTCTGAATAAACTAAAAAACGTGTTGTGATGTGTTTTAAATCCATTGATGTATATGGCGATTCGCGCTATTTACTAACTGTTTTCTTTTTTTGAATTTTGCTTTCCATTTTTAAGGTTTTTCAAAAAAAATTAACAATTTTTAGTAAGTTGTTTTGTGCCTTCAATTATGAGGTTTACAATTTCCATAGCCGGATTTCTTTAATTTAATTTTATTTTTTTATTTTTCCTCTAAGTAGCGTTGATATTTAGTAGTTTTGCAAACTTTTTATTTTATCATCCAATCAATGGGTAAAGATCATCATCTGGTTCACAAAGTATCAGCAGGAGCACTTCTTGTAACACTCGGTATTATTTTTGGCGATATTGGTACATCACCATTATACGTTATGAAAGCCATAGTTGGCAAAAATCCGATTTCAGCCGATGTGGTTATAGGAGCCATTTCCTGTGTTTTCTGGACACTCACATTAATAACTACTATTAAATATGTTATCCTTACACTACGTGCAGATAACAAAGGTGAAGGAGGGATTTTTTCCTTATTTACTTTAGTGAAAAAAACAAAACTGAAATGGTTGATATTTCCTGCCGTAATCGGAGGTAGCGCCCTATTGGCTGATGGTATCATTACTCCTTCTATTTCGGTTTCCTCAGCTGTGGAGGGTTTGAGAGGGATAACTCCGGGCATTAACACAGTTCCTATTGTTTTGATAATTTTAACCTTGTTGTTTTTAATTCAGCAGTTTGGAACAAAGTTTATTGGTAAATTTTTTGGACCGGTCATGTTAATTTGGTTTTTGACCCTGGCTGTTCTTGGTGTTATGGCACTTTCAACAAACTTGACCATTCTTAATGCGCTAAATCCAAAATTCGCCTACAATTTACTTGTATTGCATCCTGGTGGCTTTTGGATTCTGGGAGCTGTCTTTTTATGCACAACAGGTGCCGAAGCCCTTTATTCCGATTTAGGACATTGCGGTAAAAAAAATATCCGTATTGCCTGGATATTTGTGAAGATATCACTCATATTAAATTATTTCGGTCAGGGCGCCTGGTTATTGAACCATGAGGGGAAATTATTAAGCGAATTTGCAGGTGGAAACCCCTTCTATTCTATAATGCCGGATTGGTTTTTAGTTACCGGGATAATTATTGCTACAACGGCAGCTGTTGTTGCCAGTCAGGCTCTGATTTCCGCTGCATTTACCCTTATTAATGAAGCCATTCGTTTGAACTTCTGGCCAAAAGTAAAATTAGTCTATCCTACTATTTTAAAAGGTCAGATTTATATCCCATCTATCAATTGGATGCTTTGGGTTGGATGTATAATTGCGGTGTCTTATTTCAAAGAATCTTCGAATATGGAAGCCGCTTACGGATTGACCATAAATATTGATATGCTGATGACCAGTACGCTTCTGCTCTTTTTTATGTACTTAAAAAGATATAATATGGGGGCTATCGTTCTTTTCGCTCTCGTCTACTTTTCCATTGAATTATCATTTTTGGTGGCCAACTTAGGAAAATTCCTTCATGGTGGCTGGATAAGTATACTCCTTAGTGCATTTCTTATTGCTGTTATGCTTATTTGGTTTCAGGCAAGGAAGATCAGAAACCGTTATGTTGAATTTGTAAAACTGTCTGACTATTTACCGGTATTGGAAGATTTGAGTCGTGATTTAAGCGTACCTAAATATGCAACCCATTTGGTTTACCTTACCAGTGCAAATAACAGAGAGGAGATAGAGTCTAAAATTATTTATTCCATCATGCAAAAGCAACCAAAACGTGCTGATATATACTGGTTTGTGCACGTGGATGTGGTGGATGAGCCATATCGTATGGAATATAAAGTAAGCGAATTTATTCACGATGATGTTATCCGTATTGATTTCCGATTAGGTTTCCGTGTTGATCCTAAGGTAAACTTAATGTTTAGAAAAGTGGTAGAGGATATGGTGAAGAATAAGGAAGTTGATATTACAAGCCGGTATAAATCACTTAATAAAAATAATATAATTGGCGATTTCCGATTTATCGTTATTGAAAAATTCCTATCTTATGAGAACGAACTGCCTTTCTACGAAAAAGTAGTTTTGGATATCCATTCCTTCTTAAAACACTTAGGTTTATCTGAAGCCAAAGCTTTTGGATTGGATACTAGTTCTGTTACCACCGAAACTGTTCCGCTTATTATTACTGCCCCCAAAGAAATTAATTTAAAACGTGTGGTCTGAAAGAGGTTTTAAATTGTTTATTAGCTTATTACTTTTTTATTTGAGTTTTCTCAAATTTTAACAATCGCTGTTAATTGAAAAATAAGAAATAGAACTGGAGAAGTAATAGCTTTTCCATAGTTTTATTGCCGAATTGAAGTATAAAATATAGATGAAGTTATGATGAAAAGATCTCAACCAATTACTAAAGTAATTTTAATGTTTTGTTTGGTGTCATTTGGATTAGGCTCAGTGGTTGCTCAGGAAAATACCGATGCGATGGGGGGCATGTTATACGGTCCGGCTGGAACTGTAAGTTACTCTATTGGACAAATAGATTATGAAACTGCAACAGGTAGTGGAGGGAATATTACAGAAGGGCTGCAACAGCCTTATGAAATTATGATTTTGAGCGGAATAGAAGAGAATGATATTAATCTTACCTTTTCGCTATTTCCTAACCCAACAGCAGATTTGGTTGTATTGAGCGTTCAAAATTCCGTTCCACTAAATTTGACTTGCTCTCTCTTTAATATAGAAGGTAAATTAATTGAAAAACGAGAAGTGAATTCCTCTCAAACAACAATAACCATGAGCGATTTGGCTAATGGTGCATATCTTTTAAAAGTGCTTAGAAAAAGCACAGAGGTTAAAATATTTAAAATCATTAAAAATAACTAAAAACAACTAAAATTGAAAAAAAAACATTCTCTTGCATTAAGTCAACATTTTTTCAGCGATTCAAGCTTTAGCGATTCATTGCGCGTTTATTTAATTAAAACAGCAATTGTTTTTTTCTCACTTTTCTTTTGGAACGGTGCAGATTCATTTGCCCAGGCTCCTCAAAAGATGAGCTACCAGGCAGTAATACGCAACTCAAACAATAACCTTATTGTGAATAGTATTATAGGTATGCGGGTTACCATTCTGCAAGGATCTGCCACAGGGCCTCTCGTATATATCGAAACTCACACTGCAGCTACAAACGGTAATGGATTGGTATCAGTTCAAATTGGAGATGGGACAATGGTTAGCGGCAATTTTTCGGCTATTGATTGGGCCGATGGACCATATTTCGTTAAAACAGAAACTGACCCATCTGGAGGAACAAACTACGGTATAAGTGCAACAAAACAATTGTTGAGTGTCCCTTATGCTTTATATGCTGAGACATCAGGGAATACTTCGGCTCAGGGGCCAACCGGAGCGACAGGTACAACCGGAGCAGCAGGATCAATAGGGAATACCGGTGGAAATGGCAGCATTGGGAGTACTGGTTCTCCCGGATCAATAGGTGTTACCGGGAGGACAGGTTCCACTGGGAAAACCGGTGCCACTGGCGCAATAGGTTCTACTGGATCTACCGGCTCTACAGGGAGAACCGGCTCAACTGGTATACTCGGCTCAACTGGAGCTACAGGAACAAACGGAAGCAATGGAACTAACGGAACTGATGGTTCAACTGGCTCAACAGGGGCTACAGGAACAAACGGAAGCAATGGAACTGACGGTTCAACAGGCTCAACCGGAGCCACAGGAAACAATGGAACTAATGGTATAACGGGCTCAACCGGAGCTGCAGGAACCAATGGAACAAACGGAAGCAACGGAACTAATGGCTCAACAGGGGCAACTGGTGCAAATGGAACAAATGGAACAAATGGAACATTCGGTATAACCGGTTCAACAGGAGCAACAGGCATTAATGGAACAAACGGAAGCAATGGAACCAACGGTTCAACAGGCTCAACAGGCTCAACAGGAGGAACGGGTGCTAATGGAACAAATGGAAGCAATGGAACTAATGGTATAACGGGCTCAACCGGAGCTGCAGGAACCAATGGAACAAACGGTTCAACAGGTAATACTGGAACAAACGGAAGCAATGGAATCAATGGAACAAATGGCACAACCGGTTCAACAGGAGCTGCAGGAACCAATGGAACAAACGGAACCAATGGTTCAACAGGCTCAACAGGAGGAACGGGTGCTAATGGCACTAATGGTTCAACAGGCTCTACCGGGGATGCAGGAACCAATGGAACAAACGGCACAAAAGGTTCAACTGGTGGAACAGGCACTAATGGAACCAACGGTTCAACCGGCTCAACTGGTTCAACAGGCGCTGACGGAACCAATGGTTTAACAGGCTCAACCGGAGCAACTGGTGCTAATGGAACTAATGGTTCAACAGGTAATACAGGAGCTAATGGAAGCAATGGAACAAACGGAACAAACGGAACAAACGGAACAAACGGAACAAACGGCTCTATAGGAGCAACTGGCACAAACGGAACCAATGGTTCAACCGGCTCAACCGGGGCAACTGGTGCTAATGGAACTAATGGTTCAACTGGCTCAACCGGTTCAACAGGAGCAACAGGCGCTGACGGAACCAATGGTTTAACAGGCTCATCCGGAGCAACTGGTGCTAATGGAACTAATGGTTCAACTGGCTCAGCCGGTTCAACAGGAGCAACAGGCGCTGACGGAACCAATGGTTCAACGGGCTCAACAGGAGCTAATGGAAGCAATGGAACAACCGGAAGCAATGGAACTGATGGTTCAACAGGCTCAACCGGAGCTACAGGAAACAATGGAACAAACGGAACTGTTGGCTCAACAGGCTCAACTGGTGAAGTTGGCGCAACCGGAACAACAGGATTGCTTGGTGATGGAAGCGTTGCAGGAAATACCACGTATTGGAATGGCACCTCCTGGGTGCTGAATAGCAGCAATATATTCAATAATGGCGGCAATATTGGTATTGGTACAACAGGCCCCTCAGAGAAATTGGAAATTGTTGGAAACATCAAATTCAGCGGGGCACTTATGCCTAATGACACTGCCGGAGCATCAGGCCAGGTTCTCACTTCTGCAGGAGCAGGCGTAGTACCAGTATGGCGCGCTGCAATAATAGAAGTAGCGGATGAACCTACCCCTACTGCAGCGCAAACAAGCTTTACATTAACCCAGACTCCATCCGCAAACAGCAAGGTGAAAATGTATATCAATGGGGTGAGAATAAGTAATACAGCATATAGCGTTTCCGGGGCTACTCTAACGTATGTGCCTGCAAATAATGGTGGGTATGTTTTATTGCTGAGCGATAGAGTTCAATTTGATTATTATTATTAAACTGATTCTCAAAATGAAACGATTCACTCAAACCATCTGTATCACCATAGCATTCATACTTGCTACCGGAATATTCAACAAGGCATTTT
Organism: Bacteroidia bacterium; assembly: GCA_030654175.1. Lineage (GTDB taxonomy): Bacteria > Bacteroidota > Bacteroidia > 2-12-FULL-35-15 > 2-12-FULL-35-15 > 2-12-FULL-35-15. The sequence goes on along the minus strand of JAURXZ010000035.1, from coordinate 7,867 downwards.
CCCAGTCCGCCCCCGACCCCTGCAATATCCCGGTATCAGGGATTTATTCAACCAACGGGGTTGTCCGGACTACTGTGTATGATTCTACCAATAATCTTATCTATATCGGGGGAAATTTTACAATTGTCAATCAATTTGTTTCAAAAGGAGCTCTTTTAGATACCGCAAGCGGATTGGCCAATCATACCTGGCCTGTGGTGGTTGGCACATCAGTTAATGTTGCAATACCGGATGGCAGCGGTGGGTTTTATATTGGCGGAAACTTCACTTCGGTTGGTGGGCTGACAAGAAACAGGATAGCCCGGATCAATTCCAGCGGACAAGTTACTTCTTTTAACCCCAATGTGACAAATGGTATTGTCAACGCCCTTGCACTCCGCGACAGCATACTTTATGTTGGCGGGAGTTTTACAACTATCGGAGGAATAACAAGAAACCGCATTGCAGCCATCAATACCGGAAATGGCGCGTTGACCTCTTGGAACCCTAATGCGAATAATGCTGTCCTCGCCCTTGCCCTGAGTGGCAGCACGGTATATGTTGGTGGCAGTTTTGCCTCGATCGGTGTCGTAGCAACATTAAGAAACCGTATTGCAGAAATTAATTTAAGCGATGGCACGGCTACCTCCTGGAATCCTAGTGCGGCTGGTACTGTCAACGCCCTTGCACTCCGCGACAGCATACTTTATGTGGGTGGCACTTTTACCAGCATCGGGGGAGCATTAAGAAGCCGTATTGCAGCCATCAATACCGGTAATGGCTTGGCTACCAACTGGAATCCTAATGCGAGTGGTGTCGTCAGTGCCCTTGCCCTAAGCGGCAGCACGATTTATATTGGCGGCAGTTTTAACACAGGATTGACAACCGGAGGACAATTTAGAAACCGTATTGCAGAAATTAATTTAAGCGATGGCTTGGCTACCTCATGGAATCCAAATGCAAGTATTGGTACTGTCAGCGCTCTTGTCCTTAGCGGTAGTGTACTTTACGTGGGAGGTAATTTTGCCACCATCGGAGGACAACTAAGAAACAGTATTGCAGCCATCAAAACAATCGATGGCCTGGCCACTATCTGGAACCCCAATGCGAATGGTCCTACTGTAAGCGCTCTTGCCCTCAGCGGCAGCTCACTTTATGCAGGTGGAAGTTTTACCTCCATCGGAGGAGCAGCAAGAAACCGCATTGCGGCCATCAGTGCAAGCGATGGCACGGCTACTTCCTTTAACCCCAATGCGAATAGCACAGTTCTTTCCGCTGCCCTCAGCGGCAACATACTCTATGTGGGGGGCGCATTTGCCACTATCGGAGGACAAGCCAGAAGCCGCATTGCAGCCATCAATACCAGCGATGGAACGCTTACCTCCTGGGATGCCAGTGCGAATGGCAATGTTCAATGCCTTGCTTTTAAAGGCAGCACGCTCTATGCTGGGGGCAATTTTACCACCATCGGGGGGCAAGCCAGGAATCTCATTGCAGCCATCAATACCAGCGATAGCACGGCTACCTCCTGGGACCCTAATGTAACTGGTTCTTTGGTGAATGCCTTTGCTATCAGTGGCAGCAAGGTATATGCAGGAGGTATTTTTACCGCTGTTGGAGGACAATCCAGAAACAATATTGCAGAAATAAATATAAGTGATGGAACGGCTACCGCCTGGGATCCCAACGCAAATGGAGAAGTGAATGTCCTTACGCTCAGCGGTAGCACGCTGTATGCGGGAGGCGCTTTTACCGCCATGGGAGGAACAGCAAGATTAAGAATTGCAGCCATCAATACTGGTGATGGAACGCTTACCTCTCTGGATCCTATTGCGAATTCTACGGTTCGTACCTTTGCTCTGAGCGGAAACACACTTTATGCGGGAGGCGATTTTACCACTATTGGAGGACAACCAAGAAACCGTATTGCAGCCATCAAAACAAGTGATGGAACACCTGTAGCATGGAACCCCGATGCAGGTGCAGTTGGTGTCTATACTATTGCCCTTAGCAGCAGCATGGTTTATGCAGGTGGTAGTTTTACCACTATCGGAGGAAATAGCACATATCAAAATCTGGTTGCGTTCCCTTTTGTTATTACAGCTCAGCCTTCCGGTTCAACCATCTGCGAAGGCGGCAATGCGAGTTTCAGTGTAACAGCAGCTGGAGTGGGGGTAACCTATCAATGGAAGGAAAACAGCGGTAGCGGTTTTGTTAACATAAGCAATGGAGGAATATACAGCGGGGCTACTTCAGCTACTTTAACTCTTACAGGAGCAGGCGCGTCAAAAAATAATTATCAGTACCTGTGCATCGTCAATGCCGCTTGTTCTATGATTTCCGATACAGCTGCGCTCGTGATAGATAGATGTGGCCTTACAAAATATGGTGAAAATACCATTGCTAGTTCAAATTTTGTTGATAAAAACGGCAAAATTGGCAGCAACCGCGCACTGAATAGATACGGAAAGCGCCCGATTCCGGGTGTATATGACCCCACTGGTACCTCACAAAATTTCATAATTCCCGATGGTATAACAAGTATCACTGTAAAAGCCTGGGGTGGTGGCGGTGGCGGAGGTGGCGGGAATGGTGGCGGATTTGGCGGTGCCGGAGGCGGAGGTGCTTATGCATCGGATGTGATCATCGTAACTCCGGGTGAAACGCTCACCCTTATTGTTGGTGGAGGAGGAAAACAAGGTACAGGTTGCCTTACTAATGCAGGAGCTGGTGTTGGTGGCCTTGGGGACGGGACTACCGGGCCTGGTGGAAATGGTGGTAATGCCGGGCCAAGCGGATGTTCATCCGGTGGTGGCGGAGGCGGTGGTGGTAGCTTTGTATTCAGGGGCGCAACAGCCCTGTTAGTGGCAGGAGGAGGCGGTGGTGGTGCCGGATCAGAAAATAGTGGCGGTGCTGGGGCAGCTGGCGGGGGCGGAGTAAACGGATCCGATGGAACTTGCAGTTCTATTGGAGGAACAGCTGGTGGAAGTGCAACCACTGCCGGAACAATCGGAGGTCAAAATGCCGGTGATGGTAGTGCAGGCGGTGGTGGTGGTGGCGGTTACATTGGCGGCACCGGAGGAGGTGCTCCAACCTGCGATAGTAGTGGCGGTGCAGGCGGTGGCGGTGGCACCAGCTTTGGTTCAACTGTGAATAATGGTTCCGGGAGAATCCCTGGGAATTCAAGCGATTCAGATCGCGGAACGGTAGGAAACGGTGGTGCTACTGATGTGCCCGGCACAGCAGGTACAATACTAATTGCTTGGTAGTGCCAGGATGGGCCCCTGTTAAGTGTCCCGCACTTGCGGGATGCCTAATTAAGAAGGCTCCGGCCTTTTGTTATAAGTGTGTAAATACTGAAAATAATAGGTAATTTAGTCTGAAAGGATTAATGTGATTGCTTTACACGAACAGATATGGAAACCCGTTTCAATATCTCTTCGTGTACATGAAAAGGTCAAAAAAAGAATTATACCATTACTTGTTATAAAACAGTCCAGTAATATTGGTAACTTTTTTTTTTAATTATTGGACTAAACTATAATAAACTGCATTTTAATATTTGTAGATATGATTATATTTTTTTACCCCCAAAATTGGACTGATTTATATTAAGTAACGGTATTAGCTGTTTTAGTGAATAGTTAAAGCTTAATATTTTTTTACTTTTTCCAATCTTGGAAATATTTTGTTTTTCAATCTTGCTGCTGTACACGCATTTTAGCAGTTTAAAATCTTCTACTCTCTTTCCTTAAAATGGATTCCTATCAATTATAATATTTCCAATTTTTAGATTTATTTTCAAGTCTATTTCAGTTTTTTTTAGCCCGAAAAATGTCTGAAGAACGTGTAATCTAAACAAACACTTCTTTTCATTTTTTTTGATAAAAATGAGTTAAACCGCAGGTCGACCTGCAAATTTCATATCAATTGATTTACAGGATATCGGCAATTTTTATCGATTAACGTTGTTTTTTTACAAGGTAACGAAATGTCAATTTTTGTACCCGTTTTTTTCTTTAATTTTAGAAGGAATCTAAAGGTTAGCAAGGGGTTTAGTTTAATTAAATGTATATACATCTATTTAAGCTGAAATGCGAATTAGAAATTGAATTTTAAAATGTTTTTCTCTTTGAAAAAAATAATTTTTATAATGTTTTGTTTGGTGATATTTTCTTGTAAAAAAGAGGAATCACCATCATCTTCAGACATAGCTGTTGGGCAAAGCTATGCCGGTGGGATTATTTTTTATGTGGATGGAACAGATCAGCATGGCCTAATAGCAGCTGAATCCGACTGTTGCGACTCGGCTCAATGGTATAATGGGGACTTTATAACTACAAATACATTTGAAGGCAATGTTGGAAAAGGGCAATCCAATACAACCAAAATTATTGAAGTACAGGGCAATGGAATTTATGCTGCTAGTATTTGTGATCAATTAGTCCTTAATGGTTATAGCGATTGGTTTTTACCTTCAAAAGATGAACTCAATCTGTTATATCAACAGCGAAATTTAGTTGGAGGTTTTGCTAATGATTACTACTGGAGTTCTCCGGAATATGATACGCTGAATGCCTGGAATCAGTATTTCCCTTATGGACCTCAGTATTATGCTAATAAATCCAGTAAGGCTTGTGTTCGCGCAATCAGGGCTTTTTGATGAATAAAATATTAAATATTACGCTCTACTTGAAATCTTAAAAATAAAGAATGTTTTACTTTCGTTTTTACACAACATTAATTATTCTTTCAGGTTTTGTTTTTCCAAAGCCTGTTGCAGCTCAAGCCTATATTAACCTTGAGGGTGCGCAAGTATTTTCAACTTTTAAATTTTCATCTAAAATTAGCGATAAAGACAAGATCTTTACGGATAATCAGGCCTATGCTCACACTACTGTAAGTGCCTTTAGTTTGGTCTACCAATACGAAGATGCAAATGGTTTTTTTATTTTAGGCGGAATTGGTATGCGTAAAGCCGGTTCTGCATTGGTGTTCAGTAATCTCGATTACATTTGGAAGATGCAATACGCTGATATTAAAGCTGGTATTGGTTATCAATTCAATAAATGGAGGATAAAACCTTATGAAGCTCTAGCACCCTATTATGCTTCCTTACTCAATGCAAATCAATCCATTGGCCAGAAAAGTTACGATATAAAAGCTAGTAAATCAATAAAAAATTATGATTTAGGATTGTTTTTGGCATTGGGATTTAAAGCAACAATATCAAAGCAAATTTCGATTTTTACCGAATACAATTATATTTTAGGCTTAAAAAATATTGAAACCACTGCGGATCAATATTTATACAACCGTGGTTTTTCCATCAAGTTGGGTTTATCTTTAAACGTTACTAGTTCTGCCAAAACATCCAAAAGGGTACCAAAGGAGCCCTTTGAGATGCTTGCTGACAAAAAAGAACCTGGTTTTATTGTTGATATGCCTACCACAGTGTTACCTCCTTCAAAAGTTCCGGTAACAGAACCAGCTGCTTCTAAAAATACTATTGAGACTTTACCAATTGCTGCTGCTCCTACTAAAGACCTTCCGGTAATTGAAAAGAAACCAGAAATAACAGAAACCGCTGTCCCAAAGGCGGAAATACCCGTAATTGAGGATCAATCCGAAGAGGAGGAAGAATTAGAATCAGTAAAAATTACTTCTTCCAGTCCTACTAAATCTCCATCATCAACTACCAAAGTTTCCGCTAAAGAAGCTTCGAAAAGCAATGACAAAAACATTTCACCAAAAAATAAAGTTGAAAAAGAACCTGTTGCACGTAATCGTATGCCCGTGAAAGTGATTTTCAAAATACAAATAGGATCTGTTTCAAAACCATTGGGAATTAATCACCCCATGTTGAAAAACATATCCGGGAAAATTGAAAAGGAAACCGGAAAAGACGGTAAGATTAGATACTACTCTGGCATTTTTGAATCGTATGAAGAAGCCAGGGCTTTTCTAAGTATAATTAAATCAAAAGGTGGTAATGAAGGTGCATTTGTGGTCGCTTTTAAAAATGGAAAGCAAATTACCGTTTATGAAGCGAAAAAATTAATAGAAGAAAATGAATAAAAAACTGTTTTCTTAGTATTAAGTCATTAGAAAAATTGAAAAAAAGATACCTCATATTTATTATTTTACTGCTACTCGCTCTCAGCCAAAAGGGATTTGCTCAGTTGCGTGGTATAAATTATCAGGCCGTTGCTATTGATGATAATGGATTAGCAATTGCTGGTATTGATGCAAACGGCCTGCCTATTGATAACAAAACCATTAATTTACGATTTTCAATTCTTAACGGTAGTGCAACTGGTCCTGTCCTTTACCAGGAAACACATACTACCAATACCGATCAGTATGGTCTATTTTCATTGATAATAGGAGATGGTACTGTTACCTCTTTAGGACTATATCAGCTTCTAACCGATATTCCATGGTCAACAGCAAATCAGTTTTTGAAAGTTGAAATTGACATTAGGAACAATGGAGATTTTAAAATAGTTAGTATCCAGCAGTTTATGGCTGTACCTTATGCCTTTTATGCTTTAAAAGCCGATAGAGCTTTAAAATCAGATTCAGCTACATTTTCTGAAATTTCAGAAAAATCTTTAACATCAGATACAGCCTTATATTCTTTTACTGCAGGAACCCCGGGAACTCCGGGAAGTCAAGGAAATGATGGTGTTATCGGGGTTACCGGTTTAACAGGAAGTACAGGTATCACTGGTACTACAGGGAGTTCAGGAATAACTGGAAGAACAGGCGCTACCGGTAGAACAGGTTCTACTGGCGATACTGGTAGTACAGGTTCTACAGGAGATACCGGTTCTACAGGCGATACAGGAAGCACAGGTTCTACTGGTGATACTGGGAATACAGGCACAACAGGTTCAACAGGAGATACAGGAAGTACAGGGGCTACAGGTGTTATTGGTAGTACAGGAGCTACAGGAAATGGAAGTACAGGTTCAACTGGTACCACAGGAAACACTGGAAGAACTGGATCTACAGGCTCAACAGGCTTTACCGGAAGAACAGGATCTACTGGTTCAACTGGTAATATAGGAAGCACAGGCGCTACAGGTCTTGTTGGTATTACTGGTGTTACTGGAAATGGAAGCACAGGTTCAACTGGCTCAATCGGAAGCACGGGAAGAACAGGAGTTACAGGCTTAACTGGTTTTACGGGAGCAACAGGATATACAGGTTCAACCGGTAATACTGGAAGTACTGGTTCTACTGGTTTGACGGGAATTACAGGATCAACAGGTTCAACCGGTGTTACTGGTGTAACCGGCAATACAGGTTCGACAGGCTTCACTGGTACAACAGGTTCAACTGGAAATATAGGACAAACAGGTTCAACTGGCTATACAGGAATTACCGGCTCTACCGGAATCACAGGCTCAACCGGAAATACCGGACTTACAGGTTCAACAGGCTCGACTGGAATTACAGGTTCAACTGGAAGCAGTGGTTCAACCGGTGATACAGGAAACACCGGTTCTACAGGTGCAACCGGAACTACAGGTTCAACTGGTTCTACCGGAGATACCGGAAGTACAGGTTTTACAGGAGCAACAGGAAATACAGGCTCCACCGGGAATACCGGACTAACGGGTTCAAGCGGCTCAACTGGAATTACCGGCTCAACGGGAAGTACCGGTTCAACAGCTAATACTGGCAGCACCGGTTCAACAGGTGCAACCGGAAGTACAGGTTTAACAGGTTCTACCGGAGATACGGGAAGTACAGGTTTTACAGGTGCAACAGGAAATACCGGCTCCACCGGGAATACCGGACTAACGGGTTCAACCGGCTCAACTGGAATTACCGGCTCAACGGGAAGTACCGGTTCAACAGCTAATACTGGCAGCACCGG
>JAURXZ010000033.1 GCA_030654175.1 Bacteroidia bacterium | reverse complement strand
AACTTGAACGTAGGTAACGTAACTACTTATAACGTAACCGGTTTAACTGCTAATACAACCTACCACTACCGTGTACGTGCCGACAATGGTTGTTCAACCAGTTTGAACTCGAATACGATCACAATTGGTACTACTGCTCCTGTTGCTCCAACAGCAGTGGCAGCAACCAACTTTACCTGTACATCAATGAATGCGAACTGGGGTGCTGTAACGGGTGCTTCTCAGTATTTCTTAGATGTAGCTACTGATGCGGCCTTTACCACATTTGTAACTGGTTATAACAACTTGAACGTAGGTAACGTAACCACTTATAACATAACCGGTTTAACTGCAAATACTGTCTACCATTATCGTGTACGTGTCGACAATGGTTGTTCTACCAGTTTGAATTCCAATACAATTACTATTGGAACTACCGCTCCAATTGCTCCCACAGCAGTAGCGGCATCCAACTTTACCTGTACTTCCATGAATGCTAACTGGGCTCCATCTGTTGGTGCAACACAGTATTTTCTGGATGTATCAACAAGTGCCTCATTTGGGACGTTTGTAGCAGGTTACAGTAACTTGAACGTTGGTAACGTATCTACTTATAACGTAACTGGCTTAACAATAAACACTACTTATTATTATCGTTTACGTGCAAGTAATGGTTGCAGCACAAGTTTAAATTCAAACACCACTGTAGTGGTTACTGCCGCGCCTTTTGCTCCAACAGCATTGGCTGCTTCTAACTTTACCTGTACTTCCATGAATGCGAATTGGGGAACAGTTTCTGGAGCAACACAATACTTCTTTGATGTAGCAACCGATGCAGCATTCACTACCTTTGTTACAGGATATAATAACTTGAACGTAGGTAACGTAGCTACTTATAACATAACTGGTTTAGTTGCTAACACCACTTATTTTTATAGAGTACGTGCCGATAATGGTTGCAGCACCAGTTTAAATTCCAACACCATTTCTGTAAGTACAACTTCTCCTATTGCTCCTACAGCAACAGCAGCTTCTAACTTTACCTGTACTTCTATGAATGCGAATTGGTCTGCATCAACAGGAGCAACTGCATATTTCTTGGATGTTGCAACAGATGCATCCTTTACTACTTTCGTTACGGGATATAACAACTTGAACGTAAATAACATAACAACGTATAACGTAACAGGTTTAATTGCTAATACTGCTTATTATTACCGTGTACGTGCAAGTAACGGATGTAGTACCAGTTTAAATTCCAATACAATAAATATCAGTACTTCTTCACCGGATGCTCCTGCTGCATTGGCAGCATCCAATTTTACTTGTACTACGTTGAATGCAAACTGGTCAGTATCACCGGGAGCTACAAACTATTATTTGGATGTTTCTACCAGTGGTACCTTCGGTACCTTTGTTACAGGTTACAATAACCTGAATGTGGGTAGTGCAACAACGCTGAACGTTACTGGTTTAACGATCAACACTATTTACTACTACCGTGTTCGTGCAAGCAATGGTTGCAGTACCAGTTTAAATTCCAACATTATTGTTGTTATCACAACTGGTCCTACTGCTCCAAATGCTACAGAAGCCTCTAACTTAACCTGTACTTCCCTGAATGCGAATTGGGATTCGTCACCAAGTGCAACGGGGTATTATTTGGATGTTGCTACTGATGCTGGATTCACTGCATTTGTAACTGGTTATAATAACGTGAGTGTAAACAACGTAACAACTTATAACGTAATTGGTTTAAGTATTAATACCACTTATTATTACCGTGTTCGTGCGGTAAACGGTTGTGCTACCAGTTTAAATTCCAATACAATAATAGTTAGTACTTCAGCTCCCGTTGCTCCAATAGCATTGTCGGCTTCTAACTTTACATGTACTTCCTTTAATGCAAACTGGGGAGCAGTTACCGGTGCAATAACTTATTATTTGGATGTTGCAACAGATGCTGCTTTCACAACGTTTGTTACAGGTTATAACAACTTGAACGTGAACAACGTAACCACTTATAATATAACAGGCCTATCAGTAAATACAACCTATTATTATCGTATACGTGCCGTGAATGTTTGTAGTACCAGTTCTAATTCCAATACAAGTTTGGTTACTACATCCGCTCCTGTTGCTCCTACATCAAGCGGTGCCTCAAACCTGACCTGTACTTCCCTTAATGCAAACTGGGGTGCTGTTGCAGGTGCTACTGCATACTATTTAGATGTGGCAACCGATGCAGCATTTACTACTTTCGTTGGTACTTATAACAACTTAAACGTTGGTAACATAACTACCTATAACGTAACAGGATTAACTGTTAATACAACTTATTATTACCGTGTACGTGCTGGTAATGGTTGTAGCATCAGTTTAAATTCCAATACCATCATGATCATTACTGCAGCTCCTTTTGCTCCAATTGGAGTTCTGCCGGATAATGTTACCTGTACCTCTATGAACGCGAATTGGGGTGGATCAGTAGGTGCAACTACCTACTTCCTGGATGTTTCTACCAGTGCAATATTTGCTACATTCCTGCCTGGTTATAATAACCTGAATGTAAACAATGTTACTACTTACAATGTAACGGGTTTAACTCAGGGAAGTACTTATTACTACCGTGTGCGTGCAGGAAGTGGATGTACAACCAGTTTGAATTCCAACACAGTAAGCACTATTATTACTGCTCCTAATGCTCCTTTAGCATTAGCTCCGAGTAACGTGGTTTGTTTGTCAATGAATGCTAACTGGGGGGTTTCACAAGGTGCAACAACGTACTTCTTAGATGTTTCCACCAGTGCAGCGTTCACTACGTTTGTTGCGGGTTATAACAATTTGAATACCAACAACGTTACTACCTATAACGTAACCGGCTTAAGTTCAGGAGTTACCTATTACTACAGGGTGCGTTCTGCAAACGGTTGCAGCACCAGTTTAAATTCGAATTTTGTATCGGTTAGTACTTCAGTTGTAAATGCACCGGTTGCATTTGCAGCAGATGGTATTGCATGTACAGTAATGAACGCTAACTGGTCTGCGGTATCGGGTGTGTTAGGTTACTATTTAGATGTTTCTACCAGCCCTTCATTTGCTACATTTGTAGCAGGCTATAATAATTTGAACGTAAACAACGTAACTACTTATAACGTAACCGGTTTAACTGTAAATACAACTTATTATTACAGAGTGCGTGCGGTGAGTGGTTGTACTACAAGTCCTAATTCCAATACCATTACAGCTAGTACTAATGCACCTCCTGCTCCTGTAGCAACTGCTGCAACCAATGTTACCTGTACATCAATGAACGTGAATTGGTCAGCATCAACTGGTGCAATAACCTACTATTTGGATGTCGCAACGGATGCATCATTTACAACATTTGTGGGTGCTTATAACAACTTTAACGTTGGTAACGTATTGACTTACAATGTAACAGGTTTACCTGGTACAGTGGTTTATTACAGAGTACGTGCTGCAAGTGGATGTGCTTCAGGTAACAATTCCAATTTTATAACTGTTAATCCTTCGGCTGTTAATGCTCCGGTTGCATTTGCACCTACTGGCATTGCCTGTACCGTTTTCAATGCAAATTGGGCTACAGTTGCAGGTGCTTTTGGTTACTTTCTGGATGTATCTACTAGTCCTTCATTTGCAACATTTGTTGCTGGTTATAACGACCTGAATGTTGGAAACCTTACCACCTATAATGTAACTGGTTTAGTTGTAAACACACAATATTATTATCGTGTACGTGCTATGAACGCTTGCGTTACCAGTCCGAATTCAAATAGCATATCAGCAAGTACAAACGCTCCGGCAGCTCCAGTAGCAACTGCTGCTACCAACGTTACCTGTACTTCTATGAATGTTAACTGGTCTGCAGTACCGGGGGCAATAACCTACTATCTGGATGTTGCTACTGACGCTTCATTTACTGCGTTTGTGGGTGCTTATAACAATTTTAACGTAAACAACGTAACTACTTATAACGTAACAGGTTTAACCGGAACAACGGTTTATTACAGGGTTCGTGCAGCAAGTGGTTGTGCCTCAGGTAATAATTCCAATTTTGTAACGGTGAATCCTTCCGCTATAAACTCACCAGTTGCATTTGCAGCTACCGGTATTGCCTGTACAGTTTTCAATGCAAACTGGCAAGCGGTAACAGGTGCGTTGGGTTATTATATTGATGTTTCAACAGCTTCTAACTTTTCTACATTCCTTCCCGGCTATAATGATCTTAGTGTAGGTAGTGTAACTTCGTATAACGTAACCGGTTTAACTGTGAATACCACATATTATTACCGTGTGCGTTCAGCGAATGCTTGTGTTACCAGTCCGAATTCAAATAGCATAACAGCAAGTACCAACGCTCCGTCTCCTCCAACGGCAACTGCAGCTACCAATGTTACTTGTTCATCCATGAATGCCAACTGGACAACTTCATCAGGCGCAATAACCTACTATTTGGATATTGCTACTGATGCATCCTTCACTACATTTGTTGGTGTTTATAACAACTTTAACGTAGGTAACGTAACCACTTACAATGCAACTGGTTTACCTGGTACAACTGTATATTACAGGTTACGTGCAGCCAGTGGTTGTGCTTCAGGTGGAAATTCAAATTTCGTGCAAGTAAACCCTTCAGCTCTTACAGCTCCTGTTTCAGCTGCAGCTTCTGATATTACCTGTACGTTCTTTAACGCTAACTGGGCAGGTGTTACAGGTGCTATAGCCTATATCATAGATGTTTCAACGAGTCCAACATTTGCTACATTCCTAGCCGGATATAACAACTTAAACGTGGGTAACGTGTTAACTCTTAATGTTACAGGGTTGACTGCTGATAATACTTATTATTATCGTGTACGTGCAATAAACGCTTGTGTAACAAGTTTAAATTCGGCTATAATAACGGCCAGTACTTATGCTCCTGGTGCTCCAAATGCGATTGCAGCAAATAACCTTACCTGTTCTGGTTTTAATGCAAGATGGCAAGCAGTTACAGGCGCACTGGATTACTTCCTGGATTTGTCAACAGATCCTGCGTTTGGAACATTTGTTGGTACTTATAATAACCTGAATGTGGGCAATGTTTTAACTTATCCTATTACAGGTTTAACATCAAGTACCGTTTATTATTACCGTGTACGTGCCAGAAATGGTTGTAGTACCGGTGGAAGTTCTAACGTAACAACTGCATCCACTACTGCTCCAACAAATCCTACATCTCTGTCAGTGGTGACTTACACTTGTACCTCTTTTATTGCCCGTTGGAATGCTGTGGGTGGTGCAACATCATATGTTATAGATGTTGCCCTTAATCCTGGATTCTCGCCAATATTAGGTGCTTACAACAATTTGAATGTTGGTAACGTGACCAGCCGCAATATAACCGGATTGTCTGCAGGGTTTATGTATTACTACAGAGTTCGTTCTGTGAATCTTTGTGGTACAAGTGGCAATTCAGGCAGTATAGCATTTAGTATAAATTCTCCTGAAATCCCTGCGCCTGGCTTGAATAATCCTGGTTGTACTACTTATGGTGTAAGCTGGCCTTTGGCTGCAGGTGCAACTTATTATCTGGTAGATGTGTCAGATAATCCATCATTCTCCACATTTGAAGGTATTTATAATAGTTTTAATACTGGCAACGTATCTGGTATAACTATTACCGGATTAAGTAATCCAGGAAACTACTATTTTAGAATGAGATCCGGTAATGCTTGCGGTATTAGTGGTAATTCCAACACCTTGTATATGTTAACAGGTGCTCCGGGTGCTCCAAATACAACTAATAATCCAGTTACTACTATTACTTGTAATTCCTTTATTGCAACATGGGGATCAGTATCGGGTGCTGGAACTTATTTCTTAGATGTATCTACCAGTGCAACATTTGTTTCCTATGTTGGTATATACCAGGATCTGAACGTTGGTTCACTTACCTCATTCAATGTAAGCGGTTTAGTTGCCGGTACAACGTATTATTACAGGGTGCGTGCAGCCAGTGGATGCGCAACAGGAATAAATTCCAGTTCTGTAACGGTCAGTCTTGTGACTCCTGCTACCCCTGTTCCAGCAGCAGCTAGTTCCATTACTAATAGCAGCTTTACTGCAAACTGGGCTTTGGCAGCAAACGCAACCACTTATTATATTGATGTGGCTACAGACCCATTATTTAATAACGTTGTAACAGGTTATAATAGTTTGAATGCCGGGAATGTATCTTCATATAGTGTAACTGGATTAACATCAGGTGTTACCTACTATTACAGAGTAAGGGCATCCAATAGTTGTGCTACCAGTTTAAACTCTACGCCTACAATAAACTTAACAACATTATAATTTTATTGATCCCGCTATTTCACTTTAGACCCAAAAAAGGTTTTTGAGGAATAGCGGGATAAATAAAAAACAGGATCCACTTTAAATTAATTGTTTAATCGGGTATACATCAGAATCAAAATTATAGGTTTACCAGATTTATGTTTATTCAATTTTTACAATTAATTCCAAACCATTTTATGATTTCTCTTTGTCTCCTTTCCTTTTGTTAGTAGAAGGTAGATCAGGGGTATTTACCAGGAGCTTCATATTTATTAGTTTTTAGGGACATTTTTTTATTTTCACTTTCAAGTTTTTAATAAAGTTCGTACCTTGCGAAGGATTTATGACCAGTTGAAAAGATAAAGTAAATACCTTTTGGTTAGGCTTTGAAAGCATCTTTTAGGATGCTGATTTTACTGAGTTTTAATTTTTTATCCGTTTTAAGTTTAATACAATAATGAAAAAACATATTCTTATATATTTTGCCTTTTTTCTTTGCCATTTTTTTGTGAATGTTTTAGAGGTAAGGTCTCAGGGGGTGGGTATTGGAACCACAACACCTGATAATAATGCCATCCTGGATATTGTTGCTTCTAACAAGGGCTTGCTGGTACCACGGGTAAGTTTAACTTCTATAAATGATCTAACAACTATTCCAGCTCCAATAACCACAAGCTTACTCGTTTACAACACCAATCCGGCTATGACAGGTGGGGGAGTGGGATTTTATTTTTTTGATGGAGTTCAATGGGCAATAGTTAATGGTGTAGCAGGTATTATTGGTGTAACCGGCTTCACAGGTAGCACAGGAGCTATCGGAATTACCGGCTCTACAGGTGCAACGGGATCCGGTTCCACCGGATCAACAGGTGCTACAGGTCTTATCGGAGATTCCGGTAATACGGGCCCAACAGGTGATACAGGTCCAACAGGATCTGGTTCAACCGGGGCAACAGGTGCTACGGGGCTTGTGGGAAATTCTGGTAATACCGGCTCAACAGGAGATTTGGGAAGAACCGGCAGCACAGGTTATACAGGTGCGACAGGAGCCACTGGTTTCACTGGCGAAGTAGGGCCAACAGGTGTTACAGGGGCGGTTGGTATTACAGGAATTACAGGTTCCACAGGTGAAATAGGAGGTACAGGCTCAACTGGTGATTTAGGATATACCGGTACTACTGGTTCTGTTGGAATTACCGGCTCTACAGGAATTACGGGTTCAACGGGTACAACGGGTTCTACAGGTTCAACAGGTGGTAGTGGTGCTACCGGTTCAACAGGTGATACAGGAGTTACTGGCTCAACAGGTTATAGTGGCTCTACAGGACAAACCGGATCAACAGGAGCTACTGGTTCTGTTGGTAATACGGGCGCAACCGGTAATACAGGCGCTGGAGTTACCGGTGCAACAGGAACAGGGATTGTTGGGGCTACAGGAGCTACAGGTACTGTTACAGGTGCATGGGCTGTTACTGGTAATGCCAGTACGGTAGATGGTACTAACTTTATCGGAACAACCGATAACGTGCCTTTTGTTATTCGTGTAAACAACGAAAAGGCCGGAAGAATTGATAATACCTTAGCGAATACCTTTTTTGGTTATCAGGCCGGTAATGTTACTACCTCGGGCAATAATACTGCAATGGGGAACGCTGCAATGAAATTGAATACCACCGGAACAAATAATGTAGCCGTTGGTAAAAATGCACTAACAAGCAATACAACCGGTAGTAATAATACGGCTTATGGTTTGGGTGCTCTTTTGTCTAACAGAACCAATAGTCGTAACACTGCAGTGGGAACGGATGCAATGTTTACCCAAAGTTATAATACATCAGCAACGAATACAGATAACGTTGCTGTTGGTTACCAGTCACTCTATTCAAATCAGCCTACTTCAAGCAGTACTGGATATAGAAATGTGGCCCTTGGCACTACTGCGCTTTACTCCAATACAACTGGGGTGGAAAATATCGGATCAGGGCACCAGTCTTTGTTAAGTAATACTACCGGTAATTTCAATACTGCACATGGAACTTTTGCTCTTTATTCTAGTCAAACTGGAAGTAATAATACTGCGGTAGGATATAAGGCTTTTTATGGAGGAGCAGCATTCTCTAATTCAATGGCTCTTGGCGCTAATACTTCTATTTCTGCGTCTAACCAGGTGCAGTTAGGGGATGCTTCTGTGAATGGAGTTAGTGCGATGGTTGGTTTAACTGTATTTTCAGATTCGCGTATAAAAAACAATATCAAGGAAAATGTTCCCGGACTTATATTTATAGAAAAGCTAAGGCCGGTAAGTTATTATTACGATATAGATATAGCCAATGAAATAACAGGAAGCCCAAAAACTCCGGACTGGGATGGGAAATATGATATTGAAAAAATGCAGTTCACCGGTTTCCTGGCGCAGGAAGTTGATGAGGCTGCCAGAAAGGTTGGTTATGACTTTAGTGGGGTAGATAGAAAAGGCAAACTTTTAGGTTTACGCTATTCAGAATTTGTGGTGCCATTAGTTAAAGCTGTTCAGGAACAGCAAGTGCAAATTGCTGCTCAGCAAAAACTAATTGAAGAAATGAAAAAAGAATTTATAGCGTTGAAAAAGGAAATAGAGTTGCTTAAGAAACCATAATGGTAATTGTTTACTTTTTTTATAATCCTTTTAAAACGTTCGTTCTCTCTTTTTAATGTTAGCACCTATTTAGTTCATAACTGTTACTTAGTTTTTTTATCTGAAGACTAGAATAGCCCAAAAGGTAAGGTTGAATAATCTGGTAATAGATTTACCAATAAACATGAATTTATTGTAATTTTGTGCTGAAATACATTACATCCCCTTTATGTACAAAACCATAATAAAGCCGCTATTTTTCCTGTTTCAACCCGAAACTATTCACCATATCGTTTTTAAGATCATTAAGTTTTTTTCTGCCATTCCAGGTGTTTCTTCGCTTATACGTATGGTTTATGTGATCGATGATAAACGGCTAGAAATCAAGTTGTTTGGATTAGTTTTCCCTAACCCTGTAGGATTGGCAGCTGGCTTTGATAAAGATGCAAAATTGTATGATGAACTTGGTAATTATGGTTTCGGTTTTATTGAAATAGGCACACTCACACCCAAAGCTCAGCCTGGAAATGAGAAGCCCCGCATGTTCCGTTTGCCGGAAGATGAAGCATTAATTAATCGCATGGGTTTTAATAATGAAGGAGTTGATGCAGCTGTGGAGCGCTTAAAAAAGCGTAAAACAAAGATCATTATTGGTGGCAATATCGGTAAGAATAAAGTTACTCCTAACGAAGAAGCAGAAAGTGATTATGAAAAATGCTTTGAAGCATTGTTTGACCATGTTGATTATTTTGCTGTGAATGTAAGTTCACCCAATACACCAAATTTACGTGCCTTGCAGGATAAAGAACCTCTTGCAAAACTGTTGACCCGCTTAAAGAAATTAAATTCTCAAAAAAGCAATCCTAAACCTATCCTTCTGAAAATAGCCCCCGACCTTACCAATGAGCAATTGGATGATATAATTGATATTGTGAAAGAGACAAAGATAGATGGTGTTATAGCTACTAATACTACCATTTCAAGGGAAGGGCTCAAGACTAAGGATTCAAGGCTCAAAACTATTGGTGCCGGTGGTTTAAGTGGGAAACCATTAACTAAACGTTCAACAGAAGTTGTAAGATATTTAAGTACGAAATCCAATAAGGCTTTTCCGATTATTGCTGTTGGAGGAATTCATACTGCTGAAGATGCAATTGAAAAACTAAATGCAGGCGCGAGTTTGGTGCAAATTTATACGGGTTTTATTTATGAAGGGCCGGGAATTGCAAAACGGATCAATAAAGGGATTTTAAAAAAACTATCCTCTTAATCTCCTCTCTACAGGAGAGGAGGCTGCACGTGCGGGAGTTAAAGAGAGAATACAATTTACTAACACCAACAAAGTCCCTTCTCCTGTGGAGAAGGCCAGGGAGAGGTAGCTATGAAACTAATCGAATGTCCAAGGGATGCAATGCAAGGCATCCATGAATTTATACCAACTGAAAAAAAAGTTGCGTACATTAATTCATTGCTTAAAGCCGGATTTGATACCATTGATTTCGGAAGCTTCGTTTCCCCCAAAGCAATACCACAATTGCGGGATACTGCCCAGGTATTGGAACAATTGGATCTGAGTTCTACCACTTCCAAATTACTTGCAATTATTGCTAATGTTCGTGGTGCACAGGATGCCGTTGAATTTGAGGAGATCAGTTATTTAGGCTTTCCATTTTCTATTTCCGAAACATTCCAGCAACGCAATACCAATTCTTCTATTGCTGAATCCTTAACAAGAGTGGAAGAGATACAGGACCTTTGTGTACGGAACAGAAAAGAGCTTGTTGTTTATATTTCTATGGCATTTGGCAATCCTTATGGCGATGAGTGGAGCAGTGATATAGCCATTTTATGGACCAAACGATTGGCAAAGATGGGAATCAAGATCATTGCGTTGTCTGATACTATTGGTGTTTCCAACCCTGAGAACATTTCATTTTTGTTCTCAAAATTGGTACCTGAATTTCCGGGGATTGAAATAGGGGCTCATTTGCATACTACTCCTGATACCTGGGAAGAGAAAATAAATGCAGCATATACAAGTGGTTGTCGTAGATTTGACAGTGCTATCAAAGGTTACGGTGGCTGCCCGATGGCTACCGATAAATTAACAGGCAATATGGCTACAGAAAATTTATTGAGCTATTTCCGTAAAAAAAATATCCCTACAGGTATTGATGAAAAGGCATTTGCAGAAGCGATGCTATTATCAGGGAGTATATTTCCGACAGAATAAACAAAATTTAGGATTTAGGATTACAATGTTTTATTTTTTTAGAATATGCAATTACCCCGGTAAATTTTAATATCTAAATCCTGAATAAATTAATCCTTAATCTTAAATCCTAAATCAACAAAATGAGCGCAACCAAATTTCAAAAGCTGATCACCAATCCATTTTTATTCCGATTGTATCTGTTAAAAAAATTGCCCCTGGCATTTATTGCAGGCCTTAGAGTAAAAGAACTTAGTGATGACAGAGCTGTTACAACGGTAAAATACGGCTGGTTGACTCAAAACCCTTTCCGTTCTATGTATTTTGCCTGCCTTTCGATGGCAGCAGAAATGTCAACCGGACTGCTGGTGCTTAACGGGGTTTACAATTCAAAACCTGCTGTATCTATGCTGATCATAAAAAATCAGGCGCTTTATCATAAAAAAGCTATTGGAAAGATCACTTTTACCTGTTCTGATGGAAATCTGGTCAATACTTTTATCAACCAGGCCAAAACTACCGGAGAAAGCGTTTTGGTAGATACAACTTCCATTGGCAGAGATGAAGCTGGCGATGTTGTAGCTGAATTCACATTCACATGGTCGATGAAGGCTAAAAATTAGCATTTATTAACATATACGGATGAAAACATTCACAATCTGGCACCTTTTTTATCGTTACCTTTGATTATTCACCAACAACAATTATAATGCAAAAGGTCAGTTTTAATAATAAAAACAGCGTTTTCTTTAATGTTTTAAAAGAAAAAGTTGATGCTTATTTTAAGTCTAACAACATACCGCAAACAGGTAACTATAAATTATATTTTAAAACAGCATTTCTTATCTCTACCGCTGTTGCACTTTACACTATATTGGTTTTCTATACTCCTACAGCATGGTTGTCTATCTTATTATCCTGCTTGATGGGGATTAACCTGGCAGCAATTGGTTTTAATGTAATGCACGATGGCGCACACGGAAGTTTTTCACAAAAATCATGGGTAAATGATCTTATGGGCTATTCGCTAAATGCAATGGGCGGTAGTGTTTACTTATGGAAATATAAACACAATGTAAATCACCATTCATTTACAAATATTGAAGGTATGGATGATGATATTGACATCAAACCATGGATAAGAGTGCATAGTGACCAGAAAAAATACTGGTATCACCGTTTTCAACATATCTATTGGGTGGGTTTGTATGGAGTAACTTACCTGTTATGGATCTTTGTTCAGGATTTCACAAAATACTTTAGCGGTAAAATTGGAGAAACGCCTTTCCGTAAGATGGATGTTAAAGAACATTTCATTTTTTGGATAAGCAAACTTCTATATATTGGATCCTTT
Organism: Bacteroidia bacterium; assembly: GCA_030654175.1. Taxonomy (GTDB): domain Bacteria; phylum Bacteroidota; class Bacteroidia; order 2-12-FULL-35-15; family 2-12-FULL-35-15; genus 2-12-FULL-35-15. Next base: position 116,797 of record JAURXZ010000033.1, on the reverse strand, counting down.
ATTGTTGTGCCCATCTTTAGTGTTGGTTTAATTGAAACTGTAATTGGTTATTTAGTGATCTCGTTTGTATGTGGGTTCATTATTGCCGTGGTATTCCAATTGGCTCATATTGTGGAAGATGCCCAGTTTTCAACACCTGATAAAGAAAGCTTTAAAATAGACGAGGAGTGGGCTGTACACCAAATTAAAACAACAGCGAATTTTGCAACAAAAAGTAAAATTGTTTCCTGGTTTACCGGTGGATTAAATTTTCAGGTGGAGCATCATTTATTCCCTCGTATCAGTCATATTCACTACCCGAAAATTTCTCAGTTTGTGCGTGAAACCTGTGAGCAGTTTAATATTGCTTATTTGGAATTTCCAACGGTATTAAGTGCTGTTCGTTCGCATGTGGTGCATTTGAAGCAGGTTGGAAGGTAGTTTATTTAAGGATTATTTTAGTTAAAAAAGGAACTCAAATTGAGTTCCTTTTTTTGTTAATAGAGTTTATTTGACATCTTACTTTGAAAAAAAATAATTCTGGTTCAATTATGAATTCTCCAAACTGTGTGTTTTTCTTTTGTCTTGATACAAAAGAAACAAAAAATCAAGAACAAACGATTCCTCCCCTCAGGCGACCCGGCATCGCGTTTGTTCACTCCTCACGCGCGTTTTCCTAAATTTATTTTTTCATTGAAGAAAAATTATAACGGTGAGGCTTTCTGTTCACGAAAAAATTGAGAGAAAAATGCTAATATGGGAGCAAGATGACCTATTCTCTCTGCGGCATTAGTTCAGGAAACTCAACTTATAAAAAAAGGAACTCAATTGAGTTCCTTTTTTTATTGAATAATATTTTGTTAGAATTAAGCATTATTCATCTCCAAATTTCGACATAGCTTCCAGACTCACACCTGTAGAAGAATATCCTCCATCGTGAAATAAATTCTGCATGGTAACCATACGGGTTAGGTCAGAGAATAAAGTGATACAATAATCAGCACATTGATCGGCACTTGCGTTACCTAATGGTGCAACTGAATCAGCAAAATTATAAAAATCACCAAAACCTTTGATACCGGTTCCGGCAGTAGTTTTGGTTGGAGATTGAGAAACCGTGTTGATACGTACTTTTTTATCTTTACCATAGTGGTAACCGAAACTACGTGCTATTGATTCTAACATAGCCTTAATATCAGCCATATCGGTATAAAAAGGGTAAGTACGCTGTGCTGCCATATAGGTTAATGCCACCACGCTACCATATTCATTGATAGCGTCCATTTTTTTAGCAACACTTAACATTTTATGCAACGACATTGCCGAAACGTCAATGCCCTTCATAAAGTAATCATAATTGGATTCTGTGTAAGGTATGTTCTTGCGAATGTTAACACTCATACCAATAGAATGTAAAACAAAGTCGATCTTACCACCTAATACTTCCTGTGATTTAGTGAACAGGGTTGTTAATTCTTCTACACTGGTTGCATCAGCAGGAATGATCTCTGAATTTGTTTTTTCTGCCAGCACTTTAATTTCACCCATACGCATAGCTACAGGAGCATTGGTTAAAACAAAGGTAGCGCCTTCTTCGTGTGCTCTTTCAGCAACTTTCCAGGCAATTGAATTCGCATCTAATGCACCGGTAATAATACCACGTTTTCCTTTTAATAAATTGTATGACATATATTTCTGATTAAATTTTTACGAGCTTAACAGGGTGCAAATATAGAATTTATTGTTAATGATTTTGCATAACATTTTGTAGGTTTTTGCTTGTTTTAGAAATTTGTTCCGTAATCCTTGTCGGCAGTCCCAATGTTCAAAACCCCTTTCATTATTTATCAATCAGTTTAAGCCATTTTTTTATCACTTTTTGAATGGCTTTTTCCTTTGATCTAACATCTTTCATGTCCTTAAAGGTAATAAGTCTTCTGCCATCTTTGTAATCTCCTTCCAGCAGGCCGGAGGTGTCATTTACTTTTGCTCCGGAGGGAAAAACGAGTAATATCCTGCCTTTAAAAAGATTGAACACCGCAATTTCCCTTTTATATTCTTTGGGATCAAAGGGTTTCATTTCTCCTGTATAATAGAAGCTTGGGTTGTTCCATTTTATTCGTTCTCCGATCTCTTTATCGGTATCTAAAATGATTTGACGGATCGTTTCAACTATTTTGCCTAATTCCTGATCCAGATTTGAAATGTGTGCAGTTACTTGTTCCTGGTCCGACAGTTTTTTTGAGCTTGCCATTAGTACTTATTCTAAATTTTTTGTTCCATTTATTTTCTATGCTTTCCAAAGTTTTGGGTATTGAAGCCGGTTTGCTGCTAGTAAGCCATTGAGTTCTGTTTTATTGAAAGAAATACATTACAGTTTTCACATCGATTTAAGTTTTAAATATTCACCAATTAGAATTGATGTAGGAAAAAGAATTTCTTCTTCTGTATTCGCATGTTTGTAAAGTTCTTTTTCAAATTCAATAATTTCAGGGTGATTTTCTTTAGCGGCAACAAGAATCAATTCGTCCATAAAAGCTTTTATCAATTGATGTTCTGCACTCATGTGAGATAACTGTGATTTTAATTTCTCAGTTAATACTATAACCTCTTTGCTTTGTTCAGGTAATTTTCCGGTTGATAACAAAGGCAATAATCCCAATGGGGGTAATACATAATCTTCTTCTTCCTTAAAATGATGCTGCATCAAATCATTGAGTTTTATTGCTACACGGCCGGTACTGTCCTGAAATAAACTTATTTTATAAATTTTGTCGAGCAAGTATTTATGTTCTTCTTTTATAGATGAAGGAACTTCCGGCTTTCCGGAAAATTGTGTTATGGTATTTTCCTCTTTAGGCCGGCATTGACTTATAAATAAAACAAGCAGAAGGATATAACAGAAATGCTTCATAAATTTTGTTTTAGAATAAAAAGATTCAATTCAATATACACTACTTTTTTTAGTTCTGATATGGAAACCATTGAAATGTATAGGTTAGCACAATTTTCGTATCAATCCGTAATTATCAGTTTGTTTGTGGAGATGGTTTTATTGTCCTGAATTAATCTAAAAAAATAGAGCCCGCCTGGTAAGTTGTCGCGATGCAGCGTAACTGTTTCTCCCTTAATATTGTTTATTTGTTTTACCTGCTGTCCGAATGAGTTATAAACTGTTAAACTTGCGTTTTTAAAAATCCCATTTGTCTTTAAAATTGTTTGTGTGGAAAATGGGTTCGGAAAAATAGTAATGTTAGTTTTACTGAGTTCTTTGCCAACAGACAATGTTCCGTTATAACACAAGAGATAATTGTCCAGTATAGAATCCCTGTAAGCAAAGCTCGGCTGTATCACAAAACCATTATGACCTAAATTTGGGTCTTGAATAAATATATCAACTATAGCCCCTTGTCCCTGAAGCCAGGCTTGTGTATAGGTCATTCCAATACAACCCGATGTGAGTGAATCAGGGTCCTGACCTCCACAAAACAAATTCCAGTGTTTCCCCAAAAAAACATTATTTCCATAAAGTCCTGAATCAATTTGAGCATATAAAGGATAGGTAGGCGTGGCACCACCGGAATTAGACATTACAGTACAGAAATAATTATTTCCACTTTGTATATCATTAAATACCAATGCATAGGAACGTGCAGAACCTCGGCTAAATCCATGCAGGAAGGCTTTCCCCGAAGGATAAGAAATATCGGTTAATGCCGAATCAATATAACTATAAAGAGTTTCGTCAGGAAAATAATCGTTGGGTGAATTTTGATTTGGGCGATACCATTGCAGCGCTATGATGCCACAGCCATGCAACTGGGCCTGAGAGTGCCAGGTATAAAACTCATGAAATGCAAAACCACTTGAACCATGAAGTGTAACAATAACGGGAGTTGCTGAGGGTGTTGAACCTGTTGGGAACCATTTAATATAAAACGAATTACCATCAGGCGTTGCAATTATTTGTGCCCCATTGTTTATGGCATACTTAACAATTAAAGAATCCTGAACAAATGCGGAGTCATACAATGCCTGTGCTGCAGGAGGCAGTTGTGCAAAAACAGTTGTAAAAGACATGCAAAAGATCGTATAAATAAGAAGGCTTTTTTTCATGATTTGAAGGTTTCAAATAAAATAGCTTAATGTATTCAGACTTGGCGCTTGTTAGGTTTTCTTACTATATTTTTAATTGCGAAGCCTGATTTCAAAGTTAATTATAATTTGTTTTGAGAAGCGAGATGCCCCAATGGCCCCCGCTGGAAGGGATTAGCAATCCCTGTCAAATAGTTGAAAGGATTTGCAATCCGATTCGTATTAAAGCTCATATTATAGTCACATCTATTATTCCTTTCATATCTGAATAATTTCTAGCTGAGCTAAAAAGATATTCATGGGATTCTGAAACAAACATTTCTTCTAAAGGGTTATTATGAACTCTTTAGGCCGGCATTTACTGATAAATAAAACAAGCAGGAAGATACAATAGAAATACTTCATAAATTATGTTTTAGAATAAAAAGTTTCAATTCAATATACATTACTTTTTTTAGTTCTGATATGGAAAGCCCTATAATATAAAGGTTAGCGCCAATTTTATTTGTTAATCAGGAAACATTAATTATTTTAGATTAATGTCTTTTTGAAGTCAATCAGCTTCTGTTGAGTAAATAATAACCCACATTAAGAATAGTTGCAAAAGTTACCCATATTAAATAAGGTATATTGATATATGAGGCTATTGGCTTTATTTTATAAAACAAAACAAGCATTATAATAATATTTATCCATAAAAGAATAATTTCAATCAAGGCAAAGCCAATCCGGTTAAAATAGAAAAAGATAAAACTCCAAGCAAAGTTAAGAGCTTGTTGCAACAAAAAGACAAAAATTGCCAGGTTCCGTTCTTTGCTTGCACTTTGTTTCCAAATCAAAAACAACGAAATACCCATAAGTATATAAAGGGTTGTCCATACAGGACCAAACAACCAATCGGGTGGATTGAATGATGGCCTGTTCAGTGTTTTATACCATCCAGGTATTGCATCGGCAGTATATAGGCCTGCTATTGCACCTAAGGTTAAAGGCAATGCAAGTGATACTAATAGTTTAAAAATTTGGGATCTATTCATAACAAATTCTTTTAAAATTAATTTGATTTTGATTTATTTTTAAAAGTATAAGATATGCCAACAGAAGTATAATGAAATAGGGCGAAATTGTAAACTTCATCATTATCTGCACCACCTTCAAGAATCCGGTATCCTGCACGAACATCAAAATTGTCGGAGAACTTATATGTTGTAGCAATTAGAACATCTTCGGCTCTACCTTGCGGTGCTGCAAGGGCATCACCATCCAGAAGAAGTCCAATTTTATCATTAATCTTCCACAAAAGCCTAAAATTAATAATCGGTACAAATCCCACATTAGTTTTCTCAGCAGTCAGACCAGGCGAAGAAAGGCTGATTGAAGCATCTCTGATTTTTGCAGTGAAGCCTATGCCAAAAAGAATCCTGGGTTTATTTACTATATCGTATCGGTATGTTAACCTGTACGAATTAAATTTATAAGTTCCGTTAAGCTGAATATTAGCAGGAAATACAACTCCATCAAAGGAAATATCATTTGAGACACTGCCTTCTGATTTAGTTTCGAGAGGCGCAAATAATAATGAAATTGTATGACGGGATTTTATTGTATAACCCGCTCTTAAACGGTAAAATATTTTTGTTTCAGCTTCTAAATCATCTTTAAGAGAAAAGAGTGTACCCTGATCGCCCGGAATGCGAACATCATTATAACCTGTAAAAACAAGTCCTGATTCCAAATCGAATAGAGCCTGAGCTTTTACTGATATTGTATGGGAAAAAGTGAGGAATATAATGGAAATAGAATAAATTATAGTTTTCATTTTTTTTGTTTCTCCAATTTATAATTAATTTTCAATGTTTTTTTATAAAATTCATGCCCAACAGTTTGTAGCTTCAGGAAGTTTTCGATTTCGAATTGCCGAAATTTCTGTCACTATTGAACTTGCCCCGAAGCACAAAACTAATATTTAACCCTTTAACCGATAATCTTTTTTTTCACTGCTCCTGCAATTTCTTGCATCTTGTTCAGTGTAAATATTAATATTTAACAGAAAAAAAACAGGCCCATTAGATTCTTCGACTCCGTCTGGAGTCGAACCCTATCATGAATAACAAATTCTTAATGTGGATCTTCCGGATTCTTTAATTGAAAAATCTTTAATGTGATGACACTTGTATTTACTGGATTATTTTACATGATCCAAATTCAATTTTCTCAATTTAGGAGCAATTTTAGCGGTAACAGCAACTATTAGTATTGTCATAATTCCGCCAAAAGCTACGGATGCTTTTAATCCCATTGCACTTGCTGCAACACCCGATTCAAAGGCGCCAATTTCATTTGAAGAACCAATAAATATACTATTTACAGCCGAAACACGGCCCCGCATCGAATCCGGTGTAGAAAGTTGTAAAATAGTATGACGTATCACCACACTTACATTGTCGAATGCACCGGTAAGAAAAAGAAAAAATAAGGACAGATAAAAATTGGTGGAAATACCAAATAGTATGGTCGCAACTCCAAAAGCACCAACAGATAAGAATAAATTTCTACCGGCATTTTTGGTAGGTGGTTTATAGATAATTATAAGTGCCATAATTACTGCACCTAAGGCCGGAACTGCCCGTAAAAAGCCTAATTCAACAGAGCCCACATGTAATATTTTATCGGCATAAGCAGGAAGCATTGCCACGGCACCTCCAAACAAAACAGCAAAAAGATCCAGTGTTAACGCACCTAAAATTAATTGGTGGCCAAAAACAAATTTTATTCCTGCTGATAAACTTTCTTTTAACGTTTCTTTCTTTTCCTTTTTCGGTAATGGTTTGGAAGCAATAAATAAAAACGAAAGTACAGAAATAACGATCAATACAATATTCACTTCATAAGCTACTGTAAAACTAATAGCACATATAAAACCGCCAGCTGCCGGGCCTATAACGGATGCAACATGCCAGATGGTACTATTCCAGGTGGATGAGTTGGTATATAATGCCCTGGGAATAATTTGTGCCATAAAAGAAGGGAATGATGCAGCTAAAAAGCCGCGTATAACCCCAATTCCTCCAATTACAATAAAAATGGGAGTGATGCCATAGGTTTGAATGATAGTTGAGCTATCTGATGAAAAATAGAGTAGGGTAGAGGTGCAAATAATGAGTAAGGAGGTAAATAAAATAATAATGTGTTTGCGATTAAAGGAATCGGCCACATGCCCTGAAACCAATGAAACAATAATAAATGGAATCGCCTCTGCTAATCCGATCAAACCAAGGGCTAATACATCTTTGGTGTGTTGATAAATCTGCCAGCCAATTATTACACTTTGCATCTGAATAGCAAGCGTTAAAAAAAATCGGGTGGTTAAAAAGAACAAAAATTCTTTGATGCGTAAAGCTGCAAATGGATCGTGTTTGATTTTAGGAATAGAATCGCTCATAGATAAACATAATACTTTAGTTGGGAACTAATTGGTATTGAATAGCAAAAATACTTTATAATATCATGGCTAAAGCCCATTTCCCAATGGATCATTTTAACCTCACCTTTAAAGGTGGGGTTCTGGAAAACACTGTTAAGTGGGCTTTAGCCCTGAATAAATTGAGAAAATCAATACATTTTCTTATTCGTGTGAATACAATACATCATAATTAAATATAAACCCTAAAAAAAAGTCCCGCAATTTTGCGGGACTTTTTTTAATTTTCTTCTTTTTTACTTTTCTTTGATTTAACTTCTTTCGGTTTACTGATCTTGATTTTTATTTCTTGTTTTTCTTTGTCAAAATCAACATCAATGATATCACCTTCGCTTAAATGAGATTTGATGATCTCTTCCGCCAATGGATCCTCAAGATATTTCTGGATAGCACGTTTTAACGGACGTGCACCAAACTGAACATCATAACCTTTATCAGAAATAAAATCTTTCGCTTCATCAGAGATTTTGATATTGTATCCCAATCCGTTGATACGACCATATAAATGTTCTAATTCAATATCGATGATCGCATGAATATGATCACGGGTCAATGAATTAAATATAACCACATCATCAATCCTGTTTAAAAATTCAGGAGCAAAAGCTTTTTTCAAAGCACCTTCAATAACACCTTTTGCATGACCATCCGTTTCTTCTATTTTAGCAGATGTTGCAAAACCAACACCCTGACCAAAATCTTTCAACTGACGTGCACCAATATTGGATGTCATGATAATGATCGTGTTTTTGAAGTCGATCTTTCTACCCAAACTATCAGTCATCTGTCCATCATCCAATGCCTGTAACAATAAGTTAAATACATCCGGATGCGCTTTTTCGATCTCATCTAATAAGATAACTGCATAAGGACGTCTACGTACTTTTTCGGTTAACTGCCCACCTTCTTCATATCCAACATATCCCGGAGGTGCTCCAATTAAGCGTGAAACAGCAAACTTCTCCATATACTCACTCATGTCGATACGAATAAGAGCATCATCATTATCAAATAAATATTTAGATAAAATTTTAGCTAATTGAGTTTTACCAACACCTGTAGGACCAAGGAAAATAAATGAACCAATTGGTTTATTCGGATCTTTTAAACCTGCACGGTTACGTTGAATAGCTTTCACTACTTTTTTAACCGCATCATCCTGTCCGATCACTTTACCTTGCAACAGTTCAGCCATTTTGATCAGCTTATCGCCTTCATTTTGTGCGATACGTTGAACAGGAACACCTGTCATCATGGCAACAACTTCCGCAACATTGTCTTCAGATACTACTTCACGATGGGTTTTGCTGTCTTCTTCCCACTGTTTTTTAGCTACTTCCAGTTGTTCTAACAACTGACGCTCTGTATCGCGCAAACGGGCAGCTTCTTCATATTTTTGAGAACGAACAACTTTGTTTTTCTCTTCTTTGATCTCTTCTAACTTCTTTTCAATTTCAACAACATTTTTTGGAACATTAATGTTGATGATGTGCACACGTGAACCAGCTTCATCCAAAGCATCAATTGCTTTATCAGGCAAATGGCGGTCGGAAATATAACGTGATGTTAAAGTAACGCAGGCTTTTATAGCTTCGTCAGTATATTTAACATTGTGATGATCTTCGTATTTCGATTTAATATTATTTAAGATCTCAATGGTTTCTTCAATTGAAGTAGGTTCAATGATCACTTTTTGAAAACGTCTTTCCAAAGCACCATCTTTTTCGATGTACTGACGGTACTCATCCAGAGTAGTGGCACCAATACATTGGATTTCTCCACGAGCAAGTGCCGGTTTAAACATATTGGAAGCATCTAAAGACCCTGAAGCACCTCCGGCACCAATAATGGTATGGATCTCATCGATAAATAAAATTACGTCAGGAGATTTTTCCAACTCATTCATCACTGCTTTCATACGCTCCTCAAATTGACCACGGTATTTTGTACCGGCAACCAATGAAGCAAGATCTAAGGTAACTACACGTTTACCAAATAATACACGTGATACTTTGCGCTGAACAATACGTAAAGCCAAACCTTCAGCAATAGCTGATTTACCAACACCCGGCTCACCAATTAATATTGGATTGTTTTTCTTTCTACGGGATAAGATCTGAGATACGCGTTCAATTTCTTTTTCACGTCCAACAATAGGATCAAGTTTACCTTCTTCAGCAGCCCTTGTAAGGTCACGTCCGAAATTATCCAATACAGGAGTTTTTGATTTACTATCAACACCTTTTTTAGGGTTTGCTGCGCTAAATGTATCATCATCAGCATCTTCATCTGGTGGTGTACCCGGAAATTCAGCTTTTGGATCTGATTTCGATAATTCAAGTTCTAGTTTCATAACTTCGTAGTCTATTTTATATTTGTGTAGCGATTTAGTAGCTACATTGTCTTCGTCCTTAAGGATCGATAGTATTAAATGTTCTGTACCAATAACAGCACTTTTAAAAAGTTTTGCTTCCAGATAAGTGATCTTTAAAGCTCTTTCGGCTTGCTTCATTAAGGGGATATTAGCAAGGTTACTAACTTTGTGATTGCCTGTACCTATTGATTCTTCAACAGTTTTGCGCAATTCCCCCAAATCAACACCTAATGATTTAAGAAGACGTACAGCCATCCCTTCACCTTCGCGGATGATGCCCAGCAAAAGGTGTTCAGTACCTATATAATCATGACCTAAACGCAGTGCTTCTTCGCGACTGTATGTGATCACATCCTTTACTCTGGGTGAAAATTTAGCTTCCATTTTATTCCTGTATTAGATTCTATTAACGTAAAAAACAACTTTCAATTACATTATACCTACAAAATTAAGGTATTTAAAGACGAAATCAAAAGTACTTATCGATTTAAATGCTGCATTAAACACAAATTATAATTATCAACAAAAATAATCGCCAAAATGTTAATAATTAAATCTAAAAATTTTAATATTAAAGCTGAATTAAGTAACTTCGAACTCCTAAAATTTAATAAGGAATTATCAATTATTGTGCTAATTAAATTATATGACAAAAATTCAGGTATTAACTCGTCTGATGAACAATTATCAAAATAAAAAAATGTTAATGTTTCCGGTTAAAAGTAGATTTTTAAGCGATAAATTGTTTGCGTGAGGGATTGCAGTGGAAAGCCCGGAGCGCAGCGAGGACTTGAAACGGAAAGCCCGACCTGTATCGCAGCGAAAGGGCACGCCCAAATAAGTATTAAGATATTTTAAAAATAAATAATAAAATCTAAAAATCAACAATTCAAAAAATGGCAGACGGAGAAAAAATTATCAGGATCGATATTGAGGAAGAAATGAAAACGGCTTACATCGATTATTCGATGTCAGTTATTGTTTCCCGTGCGTTACCTGATGTGCGTGATGGTTTAAAGCCTGTTCACCGCAGGGTGTTATACGGGATGCTTGATTTGGGGGTAATGTCCAACAAACCGCATAAAAAATCTGCCCGTATTGTGGGTGAGGTACTTGGTAAATATCACCCACATGGTGATACCTCTGTATATGATGCCATGGTACGTATGGCCCAGGATTGGAGCTTGCGTTACCCATTGGTTGACGGACAAGGTAACTACGGTTCTGTGGATGGTGATAGCCCTGCTGCAATGCGTTATACAGAGGCACGTTTGAAAAAAATTGCCGAAGAAATGCTTAATGATATCGAAAAAGATACTGTTGACTTCCGTCCCAATTTTGATGACAGTTTAACAGAGCCTACCGTTCTGCCAACCCGTATCCCTAATTTGTTGATTAATGGCGCATCCGGTATTGCTGTAGGTATGGCTACCAATATGCCACCTCATAATTTAACCGAAATTGTGAATGCTACAATGGCATACATTGATAACCGTGATATTGATATTGCAGGGTTAATGCAGCATGTTAAAGCACCCGATTTTCCAACAGGTGGAATTATTTATGGTTACGAAGGTGTGAAAGATGCTTTTGAGACCGGACGTGGACGTATCATTATGCGTGCACAAACCAATGTGGAAATTGCTGATAACGGTCGTGAACGTATTATTGTTAACGCTATTCCTTACCAGATCAACAAAGCGGAAATGATCCGTAAAACTGCTGATTTGATCAATGATAAAAAAATAGAGGGCATTTCCGATATCCGCGATGAATCGGATAGAGACGGGATGCGTATTGTGTATGAAATAAAACGTGATGCCATTACCAATGTGGTATTAAATAACTTATTCAAATATACCGAGCTTCAAACATCGTTCAGTGTAAATAATATTGCATTGGTTGGCGGTCGTCCGATGATGTTGAATTTGAAGGACATGATCATTCATTTTGTGGCACATCGTCATGACGTGGTTGTTCGCAGAACCAAATTCGAATTGATCCAGGCCGAAAAGCGTGCACATATCTTAGAAGGTTACTTAATTGCGCTTGATCATTTAGATGAGGTAATTAAATTAATCCGTGCATCTTCAACACCAAGTGAAGCACAAGATGGCTTGATGAGTAACTTCGGATTGAGTGAACTTCAATCTAAAGCGATACTTGAAATGCGCTTACGTGTACTAACTGGTTTAGAGAGAGATAAGATAAAAGCAGAGTATGCAGAATTGATGAAATTAATTGATCATTTAAGATTGGTTTTGAGTGATGAGGGCATGAGAATGCAAATAATTAAAGACGAGCTTATTGAAATAAGAGACAAATACGGTGACGTTCGTAAAACTGAGATCGTATATGCATCGGGCGACTTTAAAATGGAAGATATGATCGCCAATGAAGAAGTGGTGATCACTATTTCTCACATGGGTTACATCAAGCGTACTTTATTATCTGAATATCGTACACAGGCTCGCGGTGGAAAAGGAGCAAAAGGAAGCACCACCCGTGACGAAGATTTTATTGAACATTTGTTCATTGCATCAACACATAATTACTTGTTGTTGTTCACCGAACAAGGTCGTTGTTTCTGGATGCGTGCATTCGAGGTTCCGGAAGGAACACGTCAATCTAAAGGAAGAGCTATCCAAAACTTAATAAATATACCTCCAACTGATAAAGTGAAAGCGTATATCAATGTGAAAGACTTGACTGATACTGATTACATTGCTAATAATTTTATTATCATGTGTACCAAAAATGGTATCATCAAAAAAACAACTTTAGAAGCTTATTCACGTCCTCGTCAGAATGGTATCAATGCCATTACTGTGAGAGAAGGGGATGCTTTATTAGAAGTTTTATTAACAAATGGAACCAATGAGATCATGCTTGCTTCTAAGGCCGGTAAAGTAGTACGCTTTAACGAAGCCAATGTTCGCCCTATGGGTAGAAATGCTTCAGGTGTGCGTGGTATCAATATCGGAGATGAAAAAGGCAATGAAGTGATCGGTATGATCGCAATGCCTGATCAGTTGAGCAATGTAATGGTGGTTTCGGAAAAAGGATACGGTAAACGTTCAGATATAGAAGAATACCGAGTTACTAAACGTGGTGGTAAAGGTGTGAAAACCATTAACATAACCGAAAAAACAGGTAATTTAATTGCTATTAAAGATGTTACGGATAAAGATGGTTTAATGATCATCAATAAATCAGGTATCATTATTCGTTTGGCAGTTGCAGAATTACGTGTTATTGGCCGTGCTACACAAGGTGTTCGTTTAATTAATCTGAAAGCAACCGATGAAATAGCTGCTGTTAGTAAAGTGGATATGGAAGAGGTTATTGAAGAAGTAGCTGGTGCTGAAAGCGGAGCAGAAGGTGAAGCTACTGAAGGAACATCTGAAACGGGTGCTTCTGATGATACTGAGACAGGAACAGATGTTAAGGGTGTTGACGATAATACTGAGGAGTAAAGTCATATTTTGTTGTGCAATTATTGCATCTTGTATACACAAGATGCAATAAAGCGCAATGTGAATTTAGAGATCTGTTTGGCGGCAATTTATGGGATACATCGTAACTTGAATTTAACTGCAAGAAATTATCTTTGTAGAATAAAACCGGGATGCCGAAAACAGAATAGAGTAGGCAAAACATTAAACAAAAAAATTGTGGCTCTTTATTTAACCCGATTTAGTTACACGCCTGAAACATGGGCTCGACTGACAAAAAATCCTGAAGACCGCAGGGAAGCTGCACGGAAATATATTGAATCCGTTGGTGGAAAGCTTCACGGCTTCTGGTATGCATTCGGTGAATACGATGGTTATAACCTTTGGGAAGCTCCCGACAATGTTTCAATGGCAGCTGTAGTAATAGCAATTGGTGGTGGTGGTGCATTATCAAAAGTTGAAACAACAGTTCTACTCTCCGTTGAGGATACTTTGATTGCGCTTGGTAAAGCCCAATCAATTAACTATCGTCAACCTGGAAAGTAAAATAAAACACTACCAGGAGGCTCTTTTTGCAACAAATTTTCAGGGCCTTTGAATGTTTATTGAAACAAACGCTGCCTTAGGACTGATTTTTCAAAACTTTAGATCATAACGAAAAGGGACAAATAAGAGAACCCTATTACCTGATGATCAAAAGGACCTAATTGAAATTTTAGCATACGAACGATTGAAACCAAAATAATCAATAACGAATAAAAAGTCTATCTTTAAATCCCAAAATTACCAACAAACACTCAAATCCTATGAAGAAGAAGTTTAAAAATGTTTGCAATCTAGTTGCTTTGTTCGTTATCGGTGCTGCCAGTAATATGCAGGCACAAGCTGTATTTGTTGATAAAGTGGCGCCTCGCCCTGACGGGTTGGTTATTGCTTATGAAAAATACAAGCTGCCAAATGGTCTGACAATCATTATTCATGAAGATCATTCTGATCCTATCATGAACCTCCAAGTAACTTATAAAGTAGGTTCTGACCGTGAAAGTTTTGGTAAGTCAGGATTTGCTCATTTCTTTGAACACATGATGTTTCAGGGATCATTAAATGTGAAAGACGAAGAGCACTTTAAACTTGTTTCTTCTGCAGGTGGTGATATGAATGGGTTTACAACCAGGGATAAGACCGTTTATTATGAAACACTCCCAAGTAATCAAATGGAACTAGCATTCTGGTTAGAGTCTGACAGAATGGGCTTTTTGTTAGATTCTCTGACTTCTAAAAAATTCGAAAATCAACGTGATGCCGTAAAAAATGAAAAAGGACAAGGCGATAACCAGCCTTACGGACTTATGAGTGAATTAAAAGACCAAACTCTTTACCCGTTAAAACATCCTTACAACTGGCCGGTAATTGGTTTTGTTGATGATTTGAACAGAGCAAATCTAGAAGATGTGAAAAACTTTTTTCTTCGTTGGTATGGTCCTAATAATGCGATCCTGAATGTTTCAGGAGATGTTGATCCGAAAGAAGTGATCCGTTTAGCTGAAAAATATTTCGGTCCTATTCCAGCAGGTCCGGAAGTTAAGAAAATGAAAGTTGCAAATTTTGTTCTTCCGGCTGATAAATACGAAAGCTATAAAGACAATATTTACCTTCCTTTAAATTACAGAACGTATCCAACTGTACCACAGTACCATAGAGATGAACCTGCTCTTGAACTTTTAGCTTCAATGATGGGGGATGGTAATAACTCTATTTTTTATAAGAATTTTGTGAAAAGTAAACTTGCTATTGAAGCAGGTGTTAGTTATTCAGGTAGTGAGCTAGCGGGTGAGTTTTCAATGTATGTAGTTGCATTCCCTCCGGAGGACTATAATTTTGCAAAAATGTTCAACGAATTGGATGGCAAAGTAAAAGCGACTATTGAAGAGTTTGAAAAAACAGGGATCACTGATGAGGCATTACAAAGAGCAAAAGCTAAAAAGGAATCTGCCATAATTGATTTTGGTTCAAGTGTTTTTAATAAAAATTATAACCTTTCGGAATGGGAAAGACTTTTAGGTAAACCATTTAATTTACCGGATGAATTGGATCGTTTTGCTAAAGTAACCAATTTGGATATAGCACGTGTATTGAATAAATACTTAAAAGGTGCAGGTGCAGCAATTGTTGACGTTTATCCAAAAATGGCTTCTAAAGATACTGCAAAAAGTTATAACCCTTATGCTGAAATGAAGCTGGGACCTGATCCGGAATATGCTAATTTAAAATACAATAAACCTGCTGATACATTTGAACGCAGTAAAAAACCTGAAGGCACAGCTTCAAAAACACCAAATGTTCCTGATTATTTTACTCATACTATGAAAAATGGATTAAGAGTATTAGGAACAAAAGATACTGAAACTCCTAAAATTGTATTATACATGGAAATAGGTGGCGGTGATCTTGTTTTAAAGCCTGAAGAATCGAAAAAAATGGGAATTTCAGCACTTACTGCTTCTATTATGAATGAGGGAACCCAAAGTTTTACAACAGAACAGATCAGTGCAGAACTTGAAAAATTGGGTAGTTCTATTTCATTCAGCGGAAGTAAAGAAAATACAACTGTTGTTTTGGAATGTTTGAAAAAGAACCTGGATGCTTCATTAAAATTGTTGGAAGAAAAATTATTGAAACCAAAGTTTGATGCTGAAGATTTCAAGCGTGTGAAAAAACAATATAAAGAGGAATTGAAGAATGAAAAAACAAGTCCTCAAACGCTTGCAAACAAAGCGTATCAGAGTATATTGTTCGGAAACTCACCTTTTGGCACTTTCCCTTCTGTGAAAAATGTGGATAAGCTTGAACTGGAGGATGTAAAAGACTATTACAATAAATATTACTCTCCTTCTGTTGCAACTTTAACGGTGGTTGGTGATATTACTGATAAAGAGATCCTGCCTAAACTTGAATTCATGGAAAAATGGGTAGCAAAAGAAGTAATTATTAAACCGGTAATGACAGTTCAGCTTCCTGAAGAACCTCAGATCTTTGTTGTTAATAAAGATTTTGCCCCTCAATCAGTAATTATGATGGGTTATACTTCTTTACCTTTCGATGCAACTGGCGACTATTTTAAAAACACTGTTGTTAATTTTGCTTTTGGTGGTGCTTTTAACAGTCGTATCAATCTTAATTTAAGAGAAGATAAAGGATATACCTATGGTATCCGCTCTTATTTTTCCGGAAACGAATATAAAGGGGCTTATACTGTTTCCACTTCAGTGAAAAGAGGATCTACAGCTGTTTCTTTAAAGGAAATTATGAAAGAAACAAAAAATTACATTGATAATGGTGTTACTGATGAAGAGATCAATTTTACAAAGAGTTCTCTTTTGAACAGTGAAGCCTTAAATTACGAAACATCTTTTGACAAAGCATTGTTCCTTAATAAAATAGGGCGTTATAAGCTTAGTAAAGATTTTACTGTTCAGCAGTCTAATATTTTAAAAAATATGACCAAAGAAGAGTTTAATCAGCAAATTAAAAAGGCTTATAAAACGAATATCGCCATCGTTATTGTTGGAGATAAGGATATCATAAAAGGTCAGTTAGATAAGATCGCGAATACAAAAGATGTGAATGAATCAATGAAAGTTGGTAAAATAAAGGATTTCACGTTCGACTAATACAAATTAAAACTAAGGCACTAATTTTGCTATAGATCACATAGATTTTAGGATTTTATTAAAAATCTGTGTGATCTGTGGCAAATATTTTTTTATCATTAAAAATTTCAAATCTGTTATGAAAAAAGGTTTTTTATTCCTCTCTCTTTCGCTTCTTGTTTTTAGTACAAGAGCACAGCAAAATCAAGTTCAGAATACAAATAATGCTTTAAGGGCAGGTGAGCTCGACAGGGCAAAAATAGCCATCGATCTGGCAGCTGAACATGAGTCCACCAAAAATCTGACTAAAATGTGGCTTTACCGTGGTAAAACATATTTGGGGATCTATGATTCGAAAACATACAAAAATCTGGATGCTGATGCAGCTCTAAAAGCTGTTGAAAGTTTTATTAATTGTTTAAAGGGTGATAAGGACAATGTTTACAAAGATGAGGTTACCGGCTTGCTTGTTGCGAGTGCTTTAAGACTTTACAACAACGGACTTGATGCCTACCGTAGTGGTGATTTTGCGCGGGCTACCAAAAATCTGACCGTTGTATTTGAAGCGTTCCCTTACGATAAAGACAAAACCCTTACCAGAAGTAATATCACTCCAGAAACCCTTAATTATGATCTGTATTCTATTTCAAGAGATGCGAAAGACCTTGGAAAAGCAAAAGAATACCTTCAAAAGTTAGTGGATGCGCACTATAAAAGCCCTAAAATTTATATTGACATGAGCAGAATATTGATCTCTGAAAAAGATACCGTTAAAGCTCTTGAGTATATTGAAATGGGTAGAAATTTATTTGAAGATGATGTAAAGTTAATTACGGCTGAACTTACTGTTTACATTCAGCAGGGAAAAACGGATGTTCTTTTGGTGAAATTAGATAAAGCCATAGAATCAGCTCCTGACAATGAATTGCTTTATTATACTCAAGGTCTTATTTATAAAGACAAAAAACAAGTTGACAAAGCAGAAGTTTCGTACAAAAAAGTGTTGGAACTGAAAGCTGATCACCTGGATGCCAATTATGAGCTTGGAGTATTATATTTTAACAGGGGAGCTGAATGGAACACTAAATCAAGTAACCTTCCATTAAGTGAAACAAAAAAGCAAAAAGAGTATGATGAAAAGGCAAGTGCTGATTTTAAAAGTTCAGTTCCTTATCTTGAAAAAGCCCATGAATTAAATCCTAATGATGTAAGTGTTATTCAATCTTTAATGAAAGTATACGGAAGAATTGGAGATGATGTAAAATTTGCTGCAATGAAAGAAAAAGCGGATAAATTTAAGGCTAAGAAATAATTGATAATTACCAATTGAAAATGGATAATTATCCATTGATTTAAACTACTGAATTTATGAAAAAGATTGTATTCTTATTGTTGATGACCATTCCTGTTTTTTACGGTTACTCACAACGATCAAAAGAGAATAATGCTGTGTTTTATTTTAAGGATTATAACACCAACAAGGATACCGCTTCACTCAGAAAAGCAAAGGAGTATATTGATCTGGCATCGGAGCATGTTGATACTAAAGATAAAGCATCCGTGCAAGTGCTTAAAGGTCAGATATATCTGGCAATTTATGAAGCCAACAAAAGAGCTGAAGAAGAGAAATTAATGAGTATAGCCGATCCGAATAAAAGAACTTTTGCATCACTTCAAAATACGCCAACAGGTGAACTGAAAATTGCACATCAGGCTTTTGTAAAAGGAAAAGAATTGGATGTAAAAGGAAATTATACGGCTGAGGTAAAGGCCTTAACCAATATTGGTATTTATTTCGACAATACAGGAAGAGCTAATTTTAATGGCAAAAAATACCCGGAAGCATTAGCTGCATTTGAAAGTGCTTATGAGATCAGTGGTAGTAAGGATACCACCGTACTTTATTTTTGTGCCACATCAGCTGAAATGGCGAAGGATTATGATAAAGCTAAAAAGTATTATCAAAAAATGATCGAAACCAAACAGGGGCAGGGAAATACATACGCCTCATTAGTAACAGTATATAAAATGGCGGGAGATACAGTAGGAGCGATGGAGGTATTAAAAAAAGGAAGAGCAGCTTTCCCGAATGATATTAACCTGGTAATTAGCGAAACCAACTACTTTTTAGAAATCAAGAAAAGCAGGGAAGCCCTCAGCAACTTAAATATAGCCATTGAGGCAAAACCAACCGATCATAATTTGTATCTTGTGCGAGGTAATATTTATGATAACCTGGCAAATCCTAAAGATGATAAAGGCAATGACCTTGAAAAGCCAAAAGATTATGCCGAAAACCTCAAATTGGCGGAAGCTGATTATAAAAAGGCAATTGAATTAAAGCCCGATTATTTTGATGCGCTTTATAATTTAGGTGTTTTATATAACAATCAAGGGGTAGTGCTAAATAAATTAGCGGATAAAATAACAGATAATAAAAAATATACAGCCGCAAACGAAAAGGCAACCGAGCAATTTAAAAATGCAATGCCCGTTTTAGAAAGAGCTTTGGAATTGCATCCCAATGAAAAGAATACAATGATTGCATTAAAACAAATTTACGCGCGCTTGCAACTGTTAGATAAGTTAAAAGCCATAAACGAAAAATTGAAGAACTAAAGGCTTCCACCTTAGTTCGGATATTTTAAAGCGGGGGACTCAAAAGGTTCTCCGTTTTTATTTTAAAATATAACTGTGTTGTGACAAAATTTTATTTTTCAATTGATTTCAATTCGCAGGTATGAAAATATTTTTAACTGTGTTTTTTATAACAGTTACCACTTCAACATTTGGACAGAATAATTTGAAATGCATTTTGCTCGACAGCAAAGATTCAACAGCAATTCAGTTTGCCGTTGTTAAACTGACGGACATTAGCCGAAACACTTTGACAAACCATATTGGCGAGTTTAGCTTTCAATTGCCTGACAACTTAAAAGAACTTCATTTTGAAATTTCGGCATTGGGTATTAGGGATACGATTACGTATAATCCTAAATACAATGGTATTGAGAAAATATATGCTAAGAAAACTCAATTCAATCTTAAAGCTGTAAGTGTTGTTGGACTTTCAGCAAAAGAAATTGTTTTAAAAGCCATTTCTTTAATACCCGTTAACTACACTGATTCAAGTTTCGCCTCTTTTTCTTTTTTTCGTCATTATGAAAAAGTAAATGGGAAATTTAAAAACCTTATTGAAGCACAAGCGGTGGTAATGTTTAAAGTATCTACTTCAAATAATCTGTTTACAACAAAAAATGCTTTCGCAATTCAACAAATGCGTAGAAGTAATTTCTCTTACGCAATTACTGATCTTAAGTATGGTAGAGATGGATTCTCAACATTGTTAGAGCAGGAACCCGTTTACAATTTAGCCTCAAGTTCATTAGCACCTGTAGCCCTTTACGATTATAGTATGCACTTTGACACAGTAAATAAATCAGATGATTATATAATCAATTACACTTGTGATGCCTTTTCAAGCGATAATCATGGAATTGACAATATTGCAGAGGCTCGAATGTTAGGTGAATGCCGGGAATCAGGAACAATTGTGATTGACCGCAATTCATTTGCATTCAAAAAGATAGAAAGGAATGCATTCAGAAACAAAGGCTTCCTGTATCCAAAAAATAATAATTGGCTTCGCCCTTCTTTAAATTATTATATGAATTTTATTGATGGTAAGTTGATTTCAGAATATACTAAAGTAGAAGGAAAATGGTTTTTAAAAAGAATTTGTCGTGAGTATACTCATGAATATTACAAAGGGGGGAGCAACTCAAAAGAGTTTACTATAACAGAGGTAAATGAATGGTATGCTGACAGCGTTACACACTTTATTACTGCTGATTTAATCGGGAAATTTTATAGCTCAGTTGATTTGCCTTCATACTCATACTCTTATAACAAAAATAGATGGTCACAAGAAGCCCATCCATTTTATTTCTTCAATAAGCACGATATTTACACAGATTTAGAAAAAAAGACTACCATTGAACAACAGTTTTTAAGTAACGGAAAGTAATAGTATTAGTTAACATGCGGAAATGGAATTGTAAAATGAGTGTCTTTTTTTCTTGAAATTATGAAATAAATTGAATTATGATGTTTTGTTCTAATAAAATAAAGCTGCTTTTGCTTTTAGTAATGCCAATCAGCGTGAATATAAGCTATTCCCAAACAATAAGCATTGTTGAAAAAGCATCATTGCCCACTATACTTATTCAATCTTCTGGAATAGAGGTTGTTAATAAAAATTATATCTGGTCGCATAATGATAGTTCCGGAAATCCCGAGTTATATAGTTTTGATTCAACAGGTACATTGCTCCGTACCTTAAAGATCTTAAATGCCACCAATATTGACTGGGAGGATATGGCTCAGGATGCTTCGGGTAATTTTTACATGGGTGATTTTGGTAATAATACCCATAACCGTCAGGATCTGAAAATTTATATTATTCCTGACCCTGCAACTATATTGTTGGATAGCGTTGTCCCACAAGTGATCAATTATTCCTATTCCGATCAGTTTGCATTTCCACCGGCAGATTCATTGAAAAATTTTGATGCTGAAGCGATGATCGCTTTCCAGGATTCACTTTATATATTTTCGAAGGATTGGTCGAATCCCTATAGCGGTTATACAAAACTGTACAAACTTCCTTCAGCTCCGGGAACGTATGTGGCCGAATTGATCGACAGCTTTTATACAGGCCCCGGACCTACCATTCCATATTCAATTACTTCGGCAGATATCAGTCCCGACAATAGTAAATTAATACTGCTGGGTTACAATAAATGCTGGCTATTTACCAACTTTACGGGCAATGATTTTTTCTCGGGAACGAGCAAACAATTTAATTTCCCCGCTTTAACCCAAAAAGAAGCAATTGGTTTTATAACAAATGATGACCTTTATGTAACTGATGAATTGGTGTCAACGATAGGGCGGAAATTATATTATATGAAGATAATTCCAATTCCTTCAAGTTTAAATGTTCAGGAAAATGAAACTTTGGAATTTACCATTTTTCCAAATCCATTTTCTGAAAAAATAACCATTTCAACCAGTTCAAAGGAGGCCGGCAATTACACATTAACTATATACAATGAACTGGGGCAGAAGATCTTTTTGAAAAAAGGTTTTTCTTCTCCCGGAACTGCTCATGATCTTACCATTGACGAATCTGTTTTTAAAAACAATTCCGGGATCTTTATAATAGAAGTGAGCCTGGAAAACGGGCAGGTTTTCAGGAAGGAAATTGTCAAATATTAGGGGAAAGGAAACCTTATGTTATATTTGACAATAAATTTCATAGATCAGAAGGTAAAAGGTTGCCACAGATTTCGCAGATTAAATTGTTAGCGGTAAGTGTATACAAATTGAACTCACAACAATGACGAATATTTAAATTTAACTAATGATAGATTATTCTCGAGCAAAAGAAATATTTTTCACTTATTCTAGCAGCAAATTCCAAATGATGAGAGATGGCTTTTCCGCAGAATATTCTTCATGTCACGTACCAGAGGAATTAGAAAGTCTGTGGTTGATTGAGCTCATAAAACAAGAACTTAATAAACTTGATATTAATAATCCTGAAAATCTATTTCCTTTATGGTATATTTTGGAGACAAACTGTAAAAGTGAATACTTAAATGACATTATTGACTTTGCTGAAAACAATATAAATAAAGCAGAAAGTGAATTAAATCTATTGAAATTTACCCAAAAAATTATGGAAACTATTGATAGACTTCAATCAAGTTGTAGTAAGAGCAATCCTTTCGAATTGGAAAAATTCCGCAGGAGAATTAAAATCATTAGAAACGAACCTGTATAAATTACACCATCCGCTAACATAAAAATGAGATTTATAAATCCTCGACTGTTATTAAAATGATGAAAAAACACCCTAAAGCCCTTATTTATTTATTTCTTTCCGAAATGTGGGAACGTTTTGGATTTTACCTGATGCTTGGAATATTTTTCCTGTATATGACCGACACCGAACGAGGTGGTCTGGCAATGGGGAAAAAGGAAGCATCCGATATTTTCGGAACCTATATCGCGCTGGTTTATCTGACTCCGTTTATTGGCGGTTTGCTGGCCGACAGGGTTTTAGGGTACCGGCTTTCAATTACTATTGGAGGGATTTTAATGGGGATCGGGTATTGTGGACTTGCCCTGCCCGGACAAACAGCTTTTTATGTTTCTCTGCTTACTATTTGCATAGGCAATGGTTTTTTTAAACCAAATATTTCAACCTTACTTGGGAATGTATATAACGATGATAAATACAAACTATTAAAAGATTCGGGGTACTCTATTTTTTACATGGGTATAAATATCGGGGCCTTTATCTGTAATTTTTTCGGATCATACCTGCGAAATACATTCAGCTGGGGAGCGGCATTTTCGGCTGCCGGCATAGGGATGTTCATTGGTGTGATCATTTTCTGGATCGGGCAGAAGCATTATAAACATGCAGATGTTCGCAAACCGACAAAAAAAGAAGATATGCCGGTAAGTCAGATTTTAGGCTTAACACTTCTTCCTGCTTTAATTGCCGGATATATCGGTTGGATCATTCCGGGGAATATTTTCGGAAGCGATAGTACAGATGCCTTTATATTTGGCGCATTGCCTGTTGCCGGGTATTATGTATCCCTGATGGTGCGTTCCAATGCCGAAGACAAACGACCTATTTCTGCTCTGCTTGCAGTGTTTGCTGTTGCGATTGTTTTTTGGGCTATTTTTAAACAAAACGGTACAGCATTAACAACCTGGGCCGAAAGTTATACTGACCGGGAAGTCCCTACAGCTCTTGTAAAACCTGCAAAAGCGCTGGGCATGGTACAGGAACCTGTGCATATGAAAGACTCTGTACCTTATGCTGATGCCCAATTCCGGATTGCCCGTGATGCGAATGGCAAACCTGTTAAAACCTTTGACTACCCTTTATATTTTAGAAATATACCTCCTGAGAAATTACCAGCTGAAGGGGAACGAGTGGCATTAGTTTCTACAGAACTGCTGCAATCTGTGAATCCTTTTTGGGTGGTGTTATTAACTCCGCTTCTTGTTTTTTTCTGGGCCTTCCTGAAAAGAAGAAATAAAGAACCCAGTACCTCCTGGAAAATTTTTTACGGATTATTTATAACGGCCTTATCCACGCTGGTGATGGTGGGGGCAACGTATGCATGCCATAACGGGTTGGAAAAGAGTACAATATGGTGGCTGGTTGGTAGTTATGGTGTAATAACCGTTGGTGAATTATGCTTAAGCCCGATGGCATTGTCATTGGTTTCAAAACTTTCTCCACCACGTTTGACAGGATTAATGATGGGAGGCTGGTTTCTTTCCACTTCAATTGGAAACAAAATGAGCGGTGTTCTGGCCAGTTTATGGGATGGCTATGAGAACAAAGCTAATTTTTTCCTGGTGAATTTTATTCTTGCATTAATTACCTCGGCTGTTATTTTAATGATGATCAAATGGCTGAACAAAATTATGAAGGAGCATGGGGTTTAGATTCGTTTAGGCGTTTTACTCAATGATGTTATTTTGATAAGGTTCAATTAAAAAATTCATTTGGGCGTTTCCCTTTCTGAAAAAGAAAGGGCCGTGCTTGGAGTTTATCCTGAGCGAAGTCGAAGGGTTCCAATCTTCTCCGATAAAAATCGGAGAAGGATTTCCACTGCAATCCCTAACGCAGAATTTACAAATGAAGAGAATTTTATATATAATGAAAGAAGAGAAGAAAATTACAGGGACAACACTACTTCGTTCAGGTAGAGTATATTGCTATTTAACATAATATTAATTATAGGACAAATAATAAAAATGAAAGGAGGAGAAAAAGAGTAAACCTTAAAAATCAGTTGCTTTGCACCATACAGTAGATATGTGGTAGTAATTTAACGATGGTTTATGAAAACAATACGAATTGTTCAAATTAGTAAAGAGCAAAAAAAATACGTTATCAATTTAGGTAACGGTACAAGCAATAGTTTTTCTTCCAAGCGCGAAGCTGAATCCTTTTTATACAATACAAATCTTTTTCTTACCGATAAATTACACGCTCTACACAAACTTTATTGTGAAACATGGAATGCGTTTCAAGATAACTGGTTCTATTTAGACAATGACCGGAAAACCCCAAAATTTGCCATCAAAGAAACTGAACGTAAATGCGTTCAAAATCTTGATGCAATTAAAAGCCTTTTAAGCCTTTCTGTTGATCGTTGCTATTTCACCAATGGCAACTACTTCGTTTTTGTCCACTTCAATAAAATAGCTGATTATTTAGAAGAAACTATACGCTTGCTTGCACAGGTATATGGCAAGCACTCAAATACTAATGCCATTTGTAAAATGGACATTAGTATTCGACACATCCTATTCGCTCGTAACGAGCTTAGCAATTATGGTAAATATTCAACAACGAGAATATTTAAGATCCCTACCCACATTTCCGAGAATAAGAGCTACGTCCCGGATTATAATTTAGCAATTGTAGCTTAAAAATTAAAAAGCCAAAAAAATGAGCAGCAAAACAACCCAATGTGAACTTGAAAAAAAGATTTTCGAGTACAAATTAAAAGAGATCAGGGCTTGGAGAACATCAGCCTTCATTGTTGAGGTAAACGGACAAACAGTGTGCCTTAACAGAAATAGTACAATGGTTTTAGTTGATGAACCTTTCCCAACTGAATTTACCCATGTTGAATTGCACCATCTGAAAAAAGTAATTACTGGAGCTGAGCCAAAAGTTTATTCAGTGCGCGAATGGTACAAAAGTAAACTGGAGCAACTTTCCATGTTAATGTTAATCATCAGGGAGGATTCAATATGAAAAAGAAAGAAAGTTGGATGTTTCAAGGTGCAATAGTATTAGCGCTTGGAAAGAAAGCTACAATAACAAAAATGCAGGTGAATAATTTGGATGGTGTGGACTATGTCTATTATATCTTTTGCAAAGTTGAAGGGCAAAAGTTCTCAGGTAATTATCACCCTAATGATGTAAAAGAACTTGTTGTTGAGAAAGGAACTGAAAATGACTAAAGAAGAATTTTTAGCCGGTGAAGTTTTTCAAGCAAAATTCAACATTAACAAGTTTCGATTTCGAGCCTATATATCGAATGATGAGATTGGTCTTTTAGAAACGAAAGTGTATGAAGAAAACTGGGATTTCTTTGCAAATGTTAAAAAAATTGATTCGAAATACATTGAAATTTATTTTTCAGGTGTTTCAATAATTCATAAAGAAACCATAGTCTATTCAGACTTAGAAATAGCCGAAGAATAACAAGGAGGTGCTAAATGAATGAGCAAATTGAGCATAAAGTCCACAATCCATTTACCGGGTTAATTGAAACCTGCAAAGTGGATATTTCAGAGGCAATTGAAAAGGCAGAATTTGAAGCATTGAAAAGATTTATTGTTAGCCATTTAAGAAAATCATTTGATACGGATGAATTAAAAGCCCATCCATTCAAATACGGACAAATGGAATACTTGGTAGTGCAGCTTTATCAGCCAACAACACATTTAACACTAATCAATAAACTGTTAAAATTTTCAGAGTACTTATTTGGAATTAAGCAATACGATGAAACATTAAATTTTTTGAAATGCGTACCTGAAACAATTGGAGATATAAAAAAGATGCAATCATAAAACAAACTGGCGTGGGTGCTTGTTAAGACAGGTTCTCGTTATCTCGGACTGGACCCCTTGGATAACTGCTTCGGGTCCCACTGGAAGCAGCGCCATTTTATTAATTATTAGACAACTAAATAATAAAATGAAAAAAAGAGAAAATTTAGAGGCGAAGATTGCTGCCAACATAGAAAAAATTACTTCGCTTAACATTGAAATTATTGAATTGCGAAAAAAAACACTTCTCCTATCCGATGATGTGCAATGGTTTAAAGAAAAAAAAGAAACCATTGGTAGAGGTAAAACAAAAAAAGAAGTACTTGTTGGTCGTATCCATTGGAAGGAAGATTTTAAGGATGAAAATAATGGTGAAGTGATTACGATTGAAAGACAAAGGGTAGTACGAGTTGACGGAAAATGGCAGTAGTACTTATTAATAACCCATTTTGGGTCAGTCAAGTATATAGTTACCAATTATTATAAAAATAAAACAATGATAATACTAAAACACAATCCTCAAAAACACTTTTCTTCTATCTTTTTGATTGTAGAAGATCATCCACTTCCGATAGGGGTTCTTGCAACTGAGGGGATTGAATTATTGATGGAAGAAAAAGCGCTCATCTCTATCAAAGAAGTAGAGATCATTGAAAAATATTTTACAAGTGTTACACTAATTAAAGATATAAACAAGTGCGAATATTACGAATTAAGCACGCAAAAAAAATAACGCCATGAATACAAAAACAGAAGATTTAGTTTGCACGCCTGAACAAGCTATAAAACTTAAAGAATTAGGTGTCGTGCAATGCTCCGTATTTTATTTCGGAGATGTGAAAAGCGAAATGGTTTTGCTTGTTAATAACGAGGAAGACTACACTCCTTTAAATTCCACTTATTGCAAGCCCATTACGAATTTAGTAGATAATCCACAATGTGTATGCGCCTTCACAATTGTAGAGTTGGTGCCAATAGTAAAATATTTAGCTGGGAAGCCATTTGAAATGTTGGGTATTTATAAAGAAAAGTATAAGGATATAGATGAAGCGGATTTGCTTTTCAGATCAGAATTCATTGCAGATATGATTCTGTCAGCTTTAGAGCAAAAGTTGATCACAGTTGAACAAATAAACAAATTATTAATTGGGGTAAATTAATAACCAAATGAGCATAGCAAGTATTACAATCATATCGGAAATAGAGGACTTAATCAGCTTTGTAAATGAATACGCTGCAAACATTTCTATCGGAGATTTTGGCTTTAAAGATTGTCGGTTAACGGATATGCCAAAGGTTTATGATGCTTTGCAAAAGTGGGAAAACAAAAACGTGTCGGTATTATCCCCGGAGGACAAAGAGCGTTTTTACACTGTAAAAAAATGTATTGAGAAGCTTATGGTTCACTTCAAAATAGATTCAATTAAAGTATTGATTAAAAAGTAAATATTGAACGAATGATTACAACCAAATGTGTTATTAAGGCAATCAATTTCGCCATAGGCAAGCCAACATTAAGCGCAGCGCAATTGCAAATAAAATTTTATAAGGGTTACAATTGGGCAGATTCAATGATGAAAATTTTAGAAGAAAAAAAAATTGTCAGTCCATTTAGAGAAGCAGGAATAAATTGCAGAAAAATAATTGCATCTGATTCGGTCATTGAAAAAATTATAAATGATATGGGAGCATCTATACCGGGCGCAGAGAATACAAGTGTAAAAACTTAATTGCGCCTGGTCGATGCCAATTCAAATTAGTATTTAAACAAAATCAAAAAGGACAAAAATGAAAATATATGTAGCAAGTAGTTGGCGAAATGAATATCAGCAAATGGTGGTTGCTGTTTTAATAGCAATGGGGCATGAGGTTTACGATTTTAAAAATCCAATCGCAGGTAATACAGGATTTCAATGGAGCCATATTGATAACAACTGGCTCAATTGGAATTCGGAAGAATATGTTGCAGCCCTCAATCATCCAGTAGCCGAAGCCGGCTTTAAATTGGATTTTGATGCCATGAAATGGGCTGATTGCTGTGTTATGGTTCTCCCTTGTGGAAGAAGTGCAAATACTGAGGCAGGTTGGATGAAAGGTGCAGGAAAGCAAGTTTTTGTTTTTCAACCGGAAAAACAAGAACCTGAGTTGATGTATAAAATTTACGATGGAATAATTACTTCCGTTTTTGGTTTGCATGATCAATTTGGTAAAAAAGAAGGCAAGGTATATTAAGTAAAACTGAGAGCTGAAAATTTAATAAAATAAGACGATGGCCAAACGAATAGGAATATCAATCATTTCAGAGATTGATGATTTAATAGAAGCTGTAAATTATTTTGCCGAAAACATGACAGGCGAAGATTGTATTGAGCTAAAGCATATACACAACGCGCTTAATGAGTGGGAAGAAAAAAACATTTCATTTCTAAATATGGATGAATGCTTTCGCTTTGGCCAGTTGAAGCAACGTGTTGAAAATTTAATGAACGAATTTCAAATGACGACATGAGCATGATAGAACATAGGGATATACTTGAATACATCAAAAAATCACGCGTAACTGTTTCTGATCTAAATGAAATTATCAGAGCTGCAAACAAACGACTTCCTGCTGATGAACCAGCTTTTAAGGTTGAAACATTAGAAGATGAGCAGAAAATAAATATTCTGCAAGAGGTATATAAAAAATATTCACTAACACAATTAGCAAGGAAACTTCAACTATGACGCCAACACCAATTTATCTGAAAATTCATTATCAGCTCACAAAAAAAGCTATTGCAGAGCATATACATAAGTGTAATGCAGCAATTGAAAAAGAATGGAACGAATGCAAAAAACAGCATGGAAACTATGAAGCGTTCCGTGAGAAATATTGTTTGGGGCCAAAAGGCACATACAAAGCTGTAATTCTAAAAGCATCCGTTGAAGCAACGGTACTTGCCATTTTAGATATGTACGCAAAGTTTTTGCAGCGAAATGAAAACACTCAATGTACAGAGCCAGTATTCAAAATAACCAACAAATCAGTGGTTACAAAGCGCAATCGACTGTTGTGTAAGAAAACAGTCCACTTGCATATTAAACGTGCCACAGAGGCTGGAATATTCGATAAGGATAAATATGTATTTCATGGCACAAATTCAGGTTTTCAGATCGGCTTTAATCCGGATGTTTTAGCAGCTTGTATGGAATCAACTTACACGAATATGGTTGTTAATAACTACTGCAATTCTGTTGAAAAGGCGTTAATAACCCCCCAAAATCTCACTTTGCTATCAACTATTCGCCCCCTGTTTTCAGAGGCCTCCAATGGGTATATGGTTACAAATTGTAATCATATTATTGTTCCAGTACAATTACAAGAACTTAATATAAATATGGGTAGGGAGAGAATGGTTGAAAACAATCTGCTAACGCAGATTGAATTCAACAATTCTCAAATTTTAAATGGAGCTTTGGCTCCATCAAGAACAAAACAAGAACATGGGAGCATCAACAAGCCGGTTGAGGTCAGCCTCCTATCCCTAAATTTCAAACACCTTGCTACGGAAAAACAAGAACAAGCATTCCGCCCGCGCGAAATTGAAAAAGCCGCGCAAAACGAAGATATGAACCTTTTAGGCTTTCATGTTGCATCGGCAATGAGGCTTATTTTGAACGTGCTTTACAAAGATAAATTTGTTTCAGAAGCTGATATAAAACTTGCTACGAAGGATTTGCAGCAATATTTTAGTAGAAAAGCTGCCGGAAAAAGTATTGC
Source organism: Bacteroidia bacterium (assembly GCA_030654175.1). Lineage (GTDB taxonomy): Bacteria > Bacteroidota > Bacteroidia > 2-12-FULL-35-15 > 2-12-FULL-35-15 > 2-12-FULL-35-15. The sequence goes on along the minus strand of JAURXZ010000033.1, from coordinate 86,334 downwards.
AGAATTATCAGCTGATCTGTGGCTCGCAGTCATGGAAGCTTACAAAAGTAATCGAAGGACAGGCTTCACCCCTGCCCCACTCCACAAATATTTAGACGTTTATTTTAAAGGCGGTTTGCTCTCCACAACCCTCGTACACGTTGAAAATTATGTTAAACCATACATAGCCAAAAACAAAGATATTACGGATAGCATCAAAGCTACAAACCATTGGTATCAAGCTTTTGTAAAGAGTGAAAACAATTCAGATGTTTATCGAAAAGCGACACAGTATTTGAATAAAAAGAAAAATAAAGCTTACCTCGATTTTTTCAATGAAGCGGTGGTAGAACATAAAAATTTCAACAAACAAATTATTTACCAAACTGTAAGTAGCCAATAAAATCAATATAAACAAGCCAAAAAATAAAATTTATGAGCAAATCAAAAAACAATTTTACAGACCCCAATGTCCTTGCAAAAGTGGAATATCATTGTTGGGTTCTTCATGTTTCAGGCGCAAAATGGAATAATTATCATTTGCCGAAAAATAAAACTTACAATGGTTTTATATCGAAACGAGATAAGGGTTTGCAATCATTGAAAGATTTGGTCATTGCCCGAAGTTCAATAATTGAACAGGCTCAGATATGGGATTCAAAACGATGTGGAGAAAATGATGATCCATTATTTACATGGAATCCGCAAAAGAAAATTTGGGAGTAGCTGAAGTAAAGTAAAAATTAACTGTAAGATCTCGATCAAAAAAATAAGGTAACCATCCCCCTAAAAAATTATAAATAAAATGGAGCAATTATCAAATAAAAAACGAAAAGCAAACAAAGAGCATATATGCGATTGGTGTTCGCTGAAAATCAATAAGGGTGAAATATACGCCAATCAATCCAATGCGGATGAAGGAACGGTATTTACATGGAAAAACCATATCCATTGTGCGGATTTGATGGATAAAATAGGGGCGTATGATAATGGTGATGGAGTTAGTACCGATGACTTTCAGGAATATGCTAAAAATGAATATCAAAACATAATGAGTAAATATCACAATGAGGTTTACGAATCGAAAGACTTCAAGTATCCAAATTTTGAACAGCAATTAAAGTTCGTTTTAGAATTTCACAAAATTATGTCCCCTCAACAATTAGAGGGAATAAGTATATAGTTGCCAAAAATAATTATAACCACAAAAAAATAAAAAAAATGGGAAAGAAAACAAAACTTGGAAAGATTGTATTGAACCACAAAGGTTATTCAATTCGACACATTACAAAATCTAAAACAGATGAAAAAACAAAGAAAGTAACGCAGTTGCATACTGGGAAATTTGGCATCTACTCAGGTAAAAAATTATTTCTTGATGGCATCCATCAACCGAAGGATGGAATCCCCTTAATTGAAAAGGAAATCAACGATAATTCAATGAAGAAAAAACTTGCTGCACAAGCATACATCCGGAAAATGAAACTTATAAATAGTTTAACCCGGAGAACTTGGGAGTAATCAAGATCCGATAAAGTAAAAATTGTATGTAGGGTACCATTAACAAAAATAACAATATGGATTTATTCGGAAACAAAAAAGAAATTATTCGTTCGATTGGTTTTTATCAACCTTTTGGAAGTCTTATGTTTCATGGTAAAGTTGAAACAAGGTTTGTCCGGAAAGGCAAAAAACCGCCATTTCCAAAAGGGAAGTACCTGATCTATACTACAAAAAAGGAATGTGATAACGCTACTCTTTATAATTGGTGCGGTAATGATGTGATTTTAGACATTACTAAAATGCTTCATAATTCAAATGATGAAACACGATTATTAAATGGTTGGGCTATTGGAATAGCGACACTTTCAGAAATTAAAATTTTAACTCCCACCGATAAGTCATACGTAAAATTTATTGGTGAAAAAATTGAAATAATTGATGATATACCGGTTACAAAAATTCAATGGGCACTACACTTTAAAGATATATTTAAAATCAAACCTTTTGAATGGAAACATGGAAAACAAGGTATAGGATTCGTTCCTGAATGCGAATTACAAAATATTATCATTGAGTAAGATGGAAGAATTAACGATAAACAAATTTCAAGCCGAACATATTGAAGATACGCTTAGAATCGTTGCCAACATATTGGATAGTAGAAAAAAAACAACTTGCGCAGATAGGCAAGTATGCTTATCAATTGAAATGATAAAAGAAGTATTGGCAAAATCAAAAACATAACGGCCAGTAAAGTAAAAAATGTATGTAGCAGCTGCTACCTTAATTAAAATTATGACAAAGCAGAAAGCAATAGAAGAAATGTTACAAGGGAATAAGGTAACACACAGGCACTTTTCAAGTGATGAGTGGGTAACTATGGAAGATGGTAAAATTGTCCTTGAGGATGGAGTAAAATGCCATCCGCTTGAGTTTTGGAAGTATAGAACTGATGTGTCATTTAACGAGGATTGGGATTTGTATATAAGCAAATGAAACTACAAGTAGGAATGAAGGTTAGGATTAAGAATAATCCCAAAGATTACCTGTTTGAGGCAGGTAAAGTAAAAACGATCACCAGCCATTTACCTGATTTTGGAAAAAAAAGGGCTTTCGGATTGGATGGTGATGAAGGAATATGGTGTGTTGAAGATTTTTCAGAAAATGTAAGTTACCCAAATCTACCGATGCAGTAGTACTCTTGATGATGTAAACATGGCTAAAAAATTAATTTCTTTTGAAATAACTTGCGAAGGTCATGTTATTGCTCCTATAACTAAAAATTATAAACTTATGTGTAATTGTGAAAAAATAAAACTGAAAAAGCATTTGATTTTAATGGCTTCGTTAATAAAATTAAAAAAATAAAAACCATGATAATAGCAATTCAATTACTCGTATTCACCATTTTCATTGATCAAATGCTGCAACTTGTAAAATTTATAATTGCAGTAAAAGAAGCAATTGCGGATATGAAAAAAGAGAAAGAAAAAGAAATTTCTCCTTATACAGTTTTCATTAACCCTGATGGTAAACTATTTTATGAAGATCAGTTTTCAATTGCTTTGATCGATGGAATAGTAAAAGAAAGAAAAGTTAAAATGACCGATGAAATAAAATTTGGTTCTAAATACATAACTCAAAAATGATAAAACTGAAATTAAATAAGGAGAAGCTTGATATCTTATTTGTGTTTGCAAATGATTCAGGTGTATTCATTAGAGCTGAGAAAGCAAAGTTCATTGGCAAAAAAAGAACAATCGAATTTGTACAACTGCAAATTCAACTTGAAGAAATGATACTTTTTAAAAAGAAGTTGGAAATTCTGAAAATAAAAAAGGCTGATCTCCCAAGAGCTAAGTTATTTTCTATAACCATCTCTCCTATTCAATCATTGTTAATTCTTATGTACGCAGCGCCATTTATAAAACAGATAGATGACCAATTTTCTGCATTTGTTTTGAACGAGCAAAAGGATATTATTTTCAGGGATTTATTAACTAAATAAAAAAAGCGATGCCAAGCGGAAAACACAAGCCTTACGAAAAAAGCTATTTCAATGATCTGAACAAACAAGAATTTGATTTTTTGAATTTTGTTCATGATGGCAATAAGAAAGAAGCAAAAAAAGCAAAAAGGATTAATAAAAAGAAGCAAAAAACAGGTAATAAAAACAGAAAATAATGACAACAGAAAACAAACTATTTAAACCAAACTTCGATAAACCGTTGTTTACAATTACCATACAAGTTTTTGAAAACTGCGCCAAAGTGGGTGTTGCTCCTGAAAATGGTAGAGAAGTTGGTTATCATGAAGTTATTGGAGCATTGGAAGCCCAAAAGAATCATTTTATATTCTGCCAAAGAGAAGCGAATATAAAAGCAGGAAAACTTCTAAAAAAAACAAAACCAAGACCTACCGGAAAATGAAAATTATAAACTAAATAATCATATAGCAAATGGCAAAAGAATTAGGATTAACAGGGCAATCATTCAAATCGTTGCGCGAACATTACAAAATGAGTTATGAGGATTTTAATGAAAGTATTGCACCAATTAGAAGGAAGTTAGATAAAATGACTACGAAAGTAAATTACAGAAACTTGCTGCCAAAGCAGGTACAATTAATCATTGAACATTTAGGATAGCACCATGAACAAAAAAGATTTTTCAAAATTACAAGATGAACTTGACAGGCTTGGTTTTGCTACTAATATTGAGCGAATCAAAAATAAATGTTTTAACTACTCTGTAAATTTTGAAATTATAAAAGTGTTTCGCAATCGTATTTCTGCAAAGAACAGAATAATCAAACTTCATAAAAAAGAAACCAATGCACCTACATTATTTTAAGTCAATCAAAACATTGGATAAGCTGAAAAAAGAGCGTAATAAGCTTATGAAAGAATTTCACCCTGATGTAAACAAGAATAGTAATGATCTTGCTAAAGTCCAGGAGATAAATTGTGAATACGATTTTCTTTATGACAAAATAGAAAAAGGGGAATCACCAAAAACCACTCCCCCACCAAACAATGAGTTTTTAAAGAAACAAGCACAAAGTATATTTTATGCGCTTACAAATGTTAATGGAGTTGATGCAACCCTTTTGTGCCAAACACTAAGTAACGTTCCGGATAATCAATATAAAGCACTTGCAACGGTTTATTTAAAAGAACATGGTGTTGACTTATTAGATCATATTTCAAAGCAGGTAAAAAATAAAAAATTAAAAGAAACAATTGCTTTTACAGTAAGAGCTGCAATGGGAGATTTGACAGTATTGGAAGTATTCACATATTTTAAAAACGTTTTATAATGGAAAAAATAATTTTGATAATCATATTTATTGCCGGGTTGTACCACTCGGTTGAACAATGGAAAAATATTGTTCCAATTATATTGCAAGTAATAGCACTTCGGAAACGTGGCTACCATCCTGAAGACTATCCATATTGTGTTTGTGAACGATGTAAAGATCTTCCCGGAGAAGAAAAGCAAGAAGCAAATAAAAAGCATTATACCGATGATTTGGCTAACGTGGTAAAATCAGTAGTATCACAATTGATCTATGCAATATTCACATCCGGACTTTCACTAATAATATTATTCATAATTTTTAATTAACACTAAATTCAAAACCAAATGAAAAAAGCAGAAAAAAAAGCAGAAAATGAAATGTACAAAAATGCCAAGGTAGTTGCCAATAAAATTTTGGAAACAATGGGTTCGGATTTTTTTACAATTGACCAAATGCGTAAAAAAATGTCAATTACTGAAACGGCAACGAATAGTAAACCTCGAAGATTAACCTGGAGTGAAGCGAAAAATTACATTTCGTCCATTAGTAAATTTGGATTGGCAGAATCTTTACAGGCAGTAAAAGATTGTTATAAGATAAGATTAGATGATGAATTCCAATTAAACTATTTCGACAAGCAAATTGACATTAGAAACGAAGAAATTGCGGTGTATAAAGAAATAATGCAGGAAATATTTGATAAGGATGAATCAGTAAAATCATTTCCTTTGCCAAAGAAAAATACAGCAAAAACCATTAAAAAGAAATAGAATCAACTATATTTTTATTGAAAAGGTTAGGGTAATTCCTAACCTTTTTCATTTTATTACTTCCGAATACTTCAAGTTATTGCCGAATACTTCAAGTTATTGCCGAATACTTCCGACTACTGCCGAATAGTTACCTACCCCCAATTTTATTCATCTAACATTTGTTGAAAATATAATTCATCACGATGTTTCATCAGTCCGAAATACAACACGATAGTATGATATTAAACGTAGCAACTAACATATTTGCGTTTTTCACAGGATTGATACTATCTCTCGTAAGCAAATACGATTCCTTCTCAAGCTTCTCAACTGATCTTCTAACAATAGTTACACTTTCCGATACTCTTTTAGATACACTTTCATTTTTAATGAAAAGTATTATTTCTGGATTTATTGCCCTTGCGGTAAAAGTTTCCGGGGATTTGATTATAAATTATTTTAAAGAACGTAGAGCAAAACGCACAGCAAATGGCAAACATTAAAAAAATAATTGTAGGAAGTGCCTTAGTTTCTGTGATAGCAGGTGCGATATACGGTGTAATTAAAGTTACAAAAGTATCAGACGCTGCTGATAAATTAGATATTGATTTTGATGGATTTACTTTGAAAGAAATGAAAAGCACATCGTTATCAGCTCCATTTAAAATACCATCTATACCAACATCCGCTGTTTATACTCTTAGTTTAAAAATTAATAATCCCACAGATCAGGATATAATAATTAGTAAACCTTATGTGAAGGTATCGTTAACAAAAAAGGATGGAACACTTGCAAAACTTGCAAATACTGCTATACCTGAAGGGGCTGAAATCAAAATAAAATCAAAGTCCTCAACCAATGTAAAGCACGACATTGAATTTCGCCTTTTAAATGTAGTTGGAATAATGCCAAATTTCTTTCAGTACATATTATCCCGTATTCGTGGTGAAAAATCCACTCAAAAAGTAACCATTGATGCAACATTTGAAGCAATGGGTGTGACCTTATCAACTAAACAAGTAGTGAACTTATGAGCCAAGAAGGATATAGCCCAATAGCATTTTTAGGACTTGTAGCCGATTATAAACGAAAGTTGAAAGATGGCAGCCAGTTCGATAAACTTATTCCTAAAGCCCAAGGAACTTACGATATAGTTACCAATAATGGTAATGTTCAGCGTACTGTACGGGACATGGATAAATATTGCCGGGAAACACTTGAGGACACGATAAAGTTAGCTCCATTGCTTAAAGGTAAAACATTACCGGAATCACTTAAAAATGTATTTGATTTTTGGTTTAACCATTGCCAATATAAGTTAGACAAAGATGGTGTAGAGGAACTTCGCAGACCTCGCAGAGCATGGCACGATGGTCAAATATTAGCAAGAAACCCAAAAACAGAACCTCAGTCAGGAATTGATTGTGATTGTTTCAGCATTTCGGTAGGATCCTGCCTGATGAATTTAGGTATCAATTTCAAATTCAGAATTACAAAATATAATGCAGGATGGCAGCACGTTTACGTGGTTGTTCCACTTCCTGATGATAGCAAACGATACTACGTCATTGATTGCGTATTGAACCGCTTCAATGAAGAAAAAACTTACACAGATAAATTCGACCATACCATGAACTCACCAAAAACCTTTTTAGGAGGTATTCCTCTTGCACGTTTAGGAGCTATCGGAGATGCTTTAGTAAATGTAGCACACGAAAAAAATAACTTACTCAATGGAGTGCATTTTCAAGGTGTTGAAATAGATGGGCTTGGTGCAACCGAAGATCACAGCCCTATGATGGATTCCATTTTAGAGCATATCAAAGCCACACGTAACATTATTGCTAAAGAACCTCAGTCTGTTGATTTGATTGGAGGAGCAAAGGAATATTTGATAATGCTTGACTATGCCATTAAAAAATGGAATACTTCTGAACGTGATGCTGCACTTGACAAACTTGAAAAAGCGGAAGCGCGTTGGAATGCACCTACCGAAAAAAACGGTCCGATCAGCGGAACCGATGGTGCGGAAGATATTGAAATGAGTTTTACTGATGGTGATGATGATGCTGAATTATCAAGGGAACTTGAAAGCCTTGGCAAATTAAAAATTAAGAAAGCCGGAAAAACATTTTTCTCTAACGTAAAGAAATCAGTTGCAGCAGTTAAAAAAGTAAATAAGGCCATTGTTAAAAAAGTTGCATCCGGAGGTAAAGCTGCAATTGCATCAGTAAAAGCAACTGCCAAAAAAGTAGGTGCGGTTATCAAAAAGTTTATTGTAATGTCCAATCCATTAACGTTGGCCATGCGTGCAGGTTTTTTACTTGCCATGAAAACTAATTTGTTCCAATGGGCTGAACGCGCTTACCCGGCATATTTCACACAGGCTCAAGCTGAAAAAATGGGAGTTACCAAGGCAGCTTGGGAATTATCAAAAAAAGCCAAAGATCAACTTGAAAAAGTGTTTGTTAAAATTGGTGGTAAACCTTCCAAACTGGAGAAATACATTAAAACAGGTCGCGCTCATAAAAAACTTTCAGGACTTGGTGAACCTGTATCAACAGCCGTTGTGGTTATTTCTTCCGCAACTGCATTAATGACAGCAGCTGCTAAAATGAAACAAGCAGGTGTTGACGATAAAACATATAAGGCAGCCAATCAGCAAAAACCGAAACCTGGAGTAAAGGGATTTGGAGAAACAGAGGAAGCAGATGTTGAAGCACCGGAAGTAACGGAAGCGGATGCTAACGATACCAAAGGAGGAAAGTTCAAAATGTTTATTGATAAGATCAAAGAATTTTTCTCAAAGAAAAAAAATCAAACAACTGATACCGGTGCTGATATCATTGCCGATGAACAATCAGATAGTTCAGAGCCATCAGCAGCAGCCGAAAGTGTTGAAGCTAATGCCAAATTAAAAAGACAAGAAGCTTACGATGCTGCAATAGCAGCCGGAAAAACTACCGCAGAAGCATTAGCAGCCGGAGATCAGGCTTACGCTGATGCAGGTGGTGGAGATACCGGAAGCGGAAGCGGAATAATGGATTTTATCAAAGCAAACCCTGTAATATTTGGATTGGGTGTATTTGCAGTTGGTACAGCTATAACATTAGCTGTTTCTCCAGAAGCGCGTGCATTGGTAGGTATTGGAAAAAAACCTAAAGCCCTTAATGGATTGGGTAAGGTTGCGGTATATAAAAAAGGGAAAAAGGTAAAAAAATCAAAAGCAATGTTACCAAGCGGAAGTAAGGTGAAACGCATTGTTTTAAAATAAAAAATACACAGTAAAAATTTTAATTAACCAATCCGGGCGCGGTAAAGAATACGCAACAGAAATAATGAAACCGAAAAAATCAACCAAACCGCGTAAGGCAGGCTCAAAAAAGAAAAAAGCCGGACTTAAGGGAGCTGCAAAATTAAAAGCAGCGACAAAAGGATTGACAGAATCAATTGCTAAACCTTCAGGCGTTCTTGTTGGGTTGGTATTAGGTTCTGTTGCAAGTAATTTATTGGATAAAATCCCATTCTTAGCCCCTCCTGCCGAAGGAACCGAAGATGATGGAAAATTCAGTGTTAAAAAAATAGTTAAACCCCTTATCCTTCTTGTTGTTGGTGCAGGTACTGTTGTATTAACCCACAGTAAAAAAGGTGCAGCAATGCAGTTTGTTAATGGTTTAGGCTATGGTGTTGCAGGTGGCGGTGTTCTATCTGGAATCAAAGCAGTAACCGGGAAAAGCCTTACATCAGGTTTAGGTGAAGCAGGTGCAAACCGTAAAGTTTTGGAAGCAACATATTATAAGGAACAACTTAATGATATGGCAAAACAACTGGAAGAACGCAAGTTTGAACCAAACCTTGAAGATCAGGGAAATACCGATAATGTTGGTAGAACTGATTGGGGAACTCAAATGATTGCCGAGAATTCGGATATGGTCATGTAATTCCAGATCTCAAACAGTTGCTTTTATCTGTACTGCAGCTGTTTGAGATTTATTGAAAATGTTTTTAAAGGAGGCAGCCGAAAATCCTTGACAAGAGTAGGTAATATAATGCAATAATAAATAAAATGAACGAAGACGAAGCAAATGCTCTATTGATGAGTGTAGAAGACTTGGGTTACCTAAGTCCTGAAAAAACCGAAATGCTTTTGGGGGCAATTACAAGAATGCAACCAATGCAAAAACGTGCAGCAATCTCTAAATTAACTCAAACACGCGTGAGCGCAGGTGGAGCTAATCTATCATCTCGCGATGAGGCAATGATGAGATTGGGAATGTTACCTGAAAATATCCGTAAAGGCTTGGCAGAAAAAAGACTGCAATTGGCTGATACTATTTTCTACGCTGTTAAGGCAGCCGGAGCTGGTACAACCATCAAAATGATTACCAATGCCGATGTAAAATCAGTTGGTATTTCCAATTTTGCCAATGGTAAATTGGATAAAGACAACTATTTACTTTTAACTCATGTTCGCTTAACAAGTGGAATTTCAGTTATCGGTGCAGTTGATACCGCTTTCGGTATTGCAGGTAAAGAAATCCTGAACGGTCAGGTAGAATTTAAAGCCGGAACAAAATATTTGTTACCAAACGAATGCGGTAACAAAATTTTTGATACCACTAACCAAACAGATATTACCACAGGTACATATCGCTTGGCAAATCCAAAATGGTTAGAGCCACAGCAACAAATTGAGTTCAACTTATCGTTGAGCCAAGCTGCACCTGTTAACACGTTTATTCGTGTTGAGCTTATCGGTTCTGCTGTTATTCCTTACTAAAATTAGGAAACAAAAGGTGTTCTCTGTGTTTTGAATAAGCGTTATTTTTTCACACAGGACAAAGCGGATAGCGTGCTAATCACACGCTATCTGCAAACCTTTTTTTAATTAAAAAAGACGTCCCACAATTTAATTTTCTACAAAAAAATGGTTAACAGAGCTATAAAATATCAACGTATTCCTTTCGTAGTTACAGTTGCAGGTGAAACAGTGCCTTCGGGCGCAGTAACTGTTGATATTAACTATAAAACAGTATCCGGGATTTTAGCTTTATCGAAAGATGCTGCAAGAACTGCGATGGATGGATTAACATTTGAAAAATTTGAAATCAATAATCAGGAGATCTACCCTGAAGGATTTGATGTAGAAATTTTAGGTTTCGGAAGAGATACAAATGTGAATGAGCGATTTGAAAAAGATGTAAACGAACCCGGACAAAATTCTTCGGTTGATATCAAGGTTAAAGATGGTTCTATTGTAGGACAGGTTTACCCTTATACTGTTTTTGTTGTTTTAAAACTTTCTAATCCGGTTCAATAAAATGAGTTACAAATTAAAAACAAGGTACATCGTAATTAATGTACCAGTAGCTGCAACAATAGGGTTGAACATCATACCAATTAGCCACAAAATCCCAAAGAATTTTGTTGTTGTAGATGGTTTTATGGCAATTGTTAGAAAGGATAATCCGACCCCTCCCGATGCTACTGTGTCAGTTACGTTCAATAACAGGACCATAACTCCTCTTACTGAAATTGAAGCTGAAAAAACAGATGGTACAAGGAGAAAAAGGAAATTATCATTTTGGCCTGTGAACGAACAGGTACAGGATGGCAGCACAATCGGAGGTTTTATTGAATCCGACAACAAAGTTTTAGAAGCCTATAATATCAAACTGATATTCAGGGGAAAAAGAATGATTAAAACTGATTAAAAATGGATGCTTTTTTAGTGCTATATATCGCTTCTCGCATGAAAGAAATGGGGCATTGTCATTACACTACCCCACAACCTGTTAGAATTCGCGAAAATAAAATAATTGCAACAAATGATTTTTATTATTTAACTGCAAAGAGCATTACTTCACCTACGCTTATAATTCGTGCCGATTACACAAATTTTAATCAGGGTGCAGCTTATAATAACTTTAATCTCAATGGCATTCAGGAGTTTTCGGGAATCATCACACTTGACGAAAGCAATATAATTGGTTTCCCTTTAGATTATGAATTTGTAAAGGTTACTGTATTACAAAAATTAGAAGAAGATCAACAAAAAGTTGTCCAGGAGTACCGTAAATTATTAAGTGAAATCTCAAATTAAAAATAACGCAAAATGAGTACTCTCCAATTAAAAACACCCAAAGAGCTTTATACGATAGCTCCCGATTTAGAAACTATTGCTGAACGGTTAGAGAATTCTGTAAAAAATACAGAATTAGAAAATACAAGATTAACATCGTTAAGACGCAAAAACAAAGATACGCCCGGCATATCTTCAAATAATTTCAAAACACGTTATCCGGAACATTTCCGTATTACTGAAATACTTAAACAAGGCCGTTGGGAAAAAATACCCAATGAACTAAAGTTTGGTCGCGATCAATTTGATAAGGACATTACTTCCATTGCCACAACTCGCAATCCACAGGCAATGATGATAGAAATATTTGTAGGGAAAAGAAAAATCACTAAACCTGAAACCTTCACTGTTTATTTGGAAGAAAGCGCAAGGGATGGTAGCCATAAAGCAGCCGAATTAGGAAATACACTTGAATCTGAAAAAGTAAAGGAATTGGAATCAAAATTTGTGGAATTAAGCAAAGCAAATGGAAATCCCAACAGTATTGACTTACTAAAAGCAGATTTTGCAATGCAGTTAAAAGATTTTCAGCATCAATCTATACTAAAGGAACTTCAACGTGACCATGAGCGTGCTATTGAGCGAAAACAAGATGAGATTGATAGGTTAATTGACGAAAACGAAGATTTAGAAGCACAACTGCTTGAATCCGATAATGAACTATCAGGCGCAGCGGATAAGATCAATGCGAAAATAAAACCTCCTGCATTTCAGGAGTTGGCAATCGGAATCCTTTACGGTATCGGGAAAAAATTTGCTATCGAAAATCCGAAATATTTAAGCGCGGTTACCAACAAATCACCGGAAGAAATACAAAAAATGCTTACCGAGGATAGCGATGAGGCTGAAAAAAACAATACCGCTTCAGGCAAAAGCGATAGCAGCGCATCATTCACAGATGTAGCAGCAGATGAATACGAAGGCTGTACAGATGACCAAAAAGAAAAATTAATAAACCTTCACGCATTTGCAAAAGCATTAAGCGTAGAAGATTTAGACACACTTTACAATATTTTCGCTTTTTGTTGTTTAGGTGATGGAAGCATCAACAAAGAGAATGCAGATATTTTAATCGAATTTATTAAAACAAAAATCGAACAATAAAAAATAACGCAATGGCAACAAAAACAGTAAACTTCACAGTAAACGCAGCAACGGAAGCAAAATGCACAGAAGCATTAACAGCTTTACAAACATTGGTAACTAAGTTGCCACACGATGATCTTGTTTATTTGGCTGATTTAGCATCCAAGAAACCAAATTTTGTTCCTCAGGCAAAGCCTTACATTAAATATTTAAAATAAAAATGGCAAACAATACACCACCGCAACCATTCATAGTTCAAACAGCAGGCAAACGCTCTGTTATGGATTACGTATTTCCAGTTATCATCATTGGCGGTGGTTTGTATTTTGGAAACAAAGCTTGGGTAAAATATAAAGCAGGTAAGGAAGCAGGTAAATTAGATACCCCGGCAACTCAGGCTGCATCTAAAATCTATTCTGCCAAACATTGGTATGGTGATAATCCGCAGATCGCATTTGATACAGCACGTGAGATTGCATTAAAAAAAATACCTTGGAAAGATGTATCAGATTCTTTTAAAAACCTTTCCTATGGTAACATTGATGAGTACCTGAATTTTTTAAGTCCCGAAGAAAAAGTTCAATTTTTTAATATCATCAACCTTACCCAGGATGAAGACACAAAGTTTACCGGAAAGCCTCCTGCAAAGTCAAGCTTGAAATACGATGTTATAAACAACTATTGTTATGCGGTGACTACGAAGTCCACTAACATTCGTAAAAGCCCTGAAATTATAGGAAATGGTGGTATTACATCATTGGTAGGGAGCAGTAACATTATTGCAGTACCCGAAATTAATAAACCGCTTGGCTTAATGACCGGAATCTACAAATTAAGTAAAGATGGAAAAACCGGATTTATTGAGTTCTATGGTCAGGTTTGGGATAGTAAAGGGATGCAGCTAAAAAAGGTTTGGGTTGCAGCTTCAAACATTAAAATAACTCAGTTCCCTAAAAAAACAATGGAAGTACAGGCAAAATCCTATTTAAAAGGAACTCCATTTTTACGGATTGATTCACTCAAATATAATTTAGCAAACAGTTAAGAAATGGCAGATTTATCAACATATCCAAAAGACGTTATGCAAGCAGCAATTAATGCGCTTCGCAAAAACGGAATTCTTAATTTGGAAGTTCAGGCAGCTGTATTAGCCGTTATCGCTAAAGAATCTGAATTTAAACCAAAATCAGAAACAAGCTATGCAGGTACAAGTAACGCTCGTATTCGTAAAATTTTTGGAGCACGTTTAAAAAGTTTGACTGAGCTACAATTAACAACATTAAAATCTAACCCGGTTGCATTTTTTGATTTCCTCTATGGAGGTCGTTATGGTAATAGCGCTACTGAAGGGTATAAGTACAGGGGACGCGGATTAAACCAAATTACATTTAAAGATAATTACAAAGCAATTGGCAATTTGATAGGAGTTGATTTGGTAAAAAATCCTGATCTATTAAATGATCCCAAAATTGCAGCAGCAGCAGCAGCAGCATACTTTATAATTTTCTTTAAAGCGGGTAAATCATCCGGGCAATTGAAAAAGAAGATCGGTGTAAATGATGTTTCCGAAATTAAAGACACTACAACAGCGGTAAAAGCGGTAATTCAAGCCAATGCAGGTTGGAATACAGACTTTAATGCAAATGTTGTACAGGAAGGTTATAAAAAAGCTTTATCAACAGTTACAGATTTCAGAAACGGAATTTTAAATGCTTTTAGTTCAGTTGCAAGAACAATTTCAGAAAACAAAGGCGCAACCGGGGCTGCACTTTTTTTTTTGCATTGGCAACAGTTAGCTATGTGTACCGCGAACCTATAAAACAAAAAATCAAAGGAATTTTAAAAATAATCAAATAAATCAATTAACCTAAAAAATAAAAAACAAAATGGCAACAAAAAACATTGACGGAAAGAATAAAAATGGTAAATGGGTACGCATACCCAAAGTAGCAGCTTTAAAAGCGATAGAAAGCGCAAAGATAGTTGATGATGTGCTTACGGTACAAGGTATTCAACTTGAAGCCAGTTCCATTTCCCTTGACCCAAATGGCAGTGATGCTTTAGAAACAGAAAACGTTTCCATTACTCCTAATGCGCTTTTAATAACATCAATACCACCAAGTGTATTAGCTCCACAATTTGCTTTAGTAGCCGGTGCTTCGTTAGATATTAATATTATAGCAGCCAATACCGGTGCTGTTACAATAAATGTTGACGGTTTAGGTGTAAAAGCCATTCAAATGGATGGTGCGCCATTGGGTGCTGATGAATTAGAGTTAGGTATAACAAAAAGGATCACTTATGATGGTGTAGCATTTCAACTTGTAACTGATGCTACAAAAGCAGCATCTAAAGCAGTAGATGGCGCAGCAATCGGGGCAGCAGTTGCAAGTGCAGCAGCAAGTGCAGCAGCAGCATTAGTTAGTGAAAATAATGCAGCAGCGGACAAAGTTTTAACCGCAGCGGACGTAGTTTTAGCAGATGCAGCAGCGTTAGCAGCGGCAGCAAGTGCGGCAGCAGCAGCAGCGGCAGCAACAGCATCAGTTGGTGACGCGTTATATGGAGCAATGACCACCGCAGTTGGTGCAGCAGCCCCGGTAGCAATTGATACTGTTGGTATTAACTCAAAGTTGCAAACCACAGCAGCAGGTGGAGCATTCACTCTTGGAGTGGGCGATATGATAGGTGCTTTGGATGGCAGAGAAAAAGTGTTAATCCTTGAAATAAAAGAAGTTGGAGTTGATGCAGTAGTTACACCAAGCGCAATGTTAGGTGGTCTTACTACTATCACTTTTTCAGCAGTAGGTCAAACAGCAACACTAATTTATGTTGAAAGTTTAGTAGCATGGGTTATTAAATCTTTAAACGGTGCAGTTGCGGCCTAATCAGAGGCAAATACAAATCAAACCAATAATTGCTTTGTTCGTTTGATTTAGAAAGGGGGAAGGGCGGTTGAGAAATTGACCGCCCTTTTTTTAACTCATTCCATTCAATTACAAATTCAAAAAATTATGAAACACCTAACCCTACTCAATTTCTTCCTTTGTTTCAATGGCCTTGTACTTCATTTTATCTATTCTGTAATAAAACAAAAAAAGCAGGATTTAAAATTTTCAATGGGGTTTTATATTCAGGATAATATTTTACAATCCATTGCTACCATTATAGCTGCAATTTCATCATTATTGATGGCAGATGATATTGCAAGGATTTTACACATTATTACAGTTGATGGCTCTCCATTTTATTCGGTTCACTCATTTATTAGTGGCCTTATCCCAATGTTTTTTATTAATAAAATAATGAAACTTTTTAAAGCGACCCCGGAAGTATGAAAACACAGATAGAACGTATCATTTATATCCTCATCATTTTCCTTTGCTTCATTGGAATGTACAATGGTTGCAACGAAAATAAAGCGAAACAAAATTTATTGAATTCAGTTAATGATACCCTTACCAAAACGATCAATAAACTCGGACAGGAAAAAGCAAGTACTGATCTTTTGTTAGGAACATACAAAGATTTTAAAGCCATGCACGTAGCCGATAGTTCCGCTATCGGTAAACTGAAAAAGTTAGTTGACAAGCTTACCATCAGCGCAACGTATTTGAGTAATGTTACCGGGAATACGTTTGTTTCAACAACACAAACTATAGTACTGGCCGATACAGTAAAAATTGATTCAATTCTTGTCATATATCCCGAATACAAAACCAAATATGAAAATAAGTGGGAACGCTTTTCAATAACCGCAAACAAAGATTCATTTGCAGTTGACTACAAAGTTTTCAACGAATTTAATATAGTCCAGGAGTGGAAACGTAATGGAATATTCAAACGGAAAACACCGGAAGTTTCTATACTCAGTCTGAACCCACATACAGAAACAAAAGAGTTGAAAACCTTTACGGTTAAGGAAAATAAAAGCAATCGTTTACGAGATTTTTTATTAGGAGTACTCGCTTCTGCAATTGTAACAACAGGTATAAATTTAATTAAATAACAAAAATGGAAACAATCCAAATACAAAAAACAGGTGCAGTAGGTTTTTCAGCTGTGTCCATTAAAGATTTTTATGGAGCATTAAGATCAGGGTACGTTAACTCAGTTGAGGACGTTATTCAAATTAATGGAGAATCATACGCTTTGAGTACTGCAACATCTTTATATGGTGAGGCAGGTTCAGCCGTAGGAGCTGCGATTCCAGTTGAAATTGATTACAGAACAGGAGGGAATAAAAGGGTTGTTTTATTAACAACTAATGCTTTGGGCGGAGATTTTACATTAGGGGATGGAAACATGATCGGACCATTGGACAACCGCGAAATAACCTTTATTCTTGTTACTAAAGTGGTTAATAATGCAATTATTATCCCGGCTAATATAGTTGGTGCTGCTAATATAACTTTGACTGAGGAAGGTCAGACAGTAACTTTAATATACAATGAAGTTGTAGAGGCTTGGACTGTAAAGGCTTTATTTAATGCTACTTCAACCGATACGTTTGCAAGGGAATATATCGAAAATGGGATTTTAATTAAAGAAGCTTATCTTATAATTACTACAAACGATATATCTTTAATTGCGATAAATTTAGTTACAAACGATGTTGTAGCTCAAATTATAATGCCCAATTTAACAGTAATAACTACTGAGGTAGTTATAGAAGACAGTCATGGAATTATAAACGCAAGCCTGAGTGCATTAAATGAAGTTAGCGCATTAATTCGCATACAAAATAATTCATTGTTAGAAACAATAAATTTATCAGAATTAGTAACTTGTCCTGAGATTTTAATTAGTTCTAATCCTTTATTAACAGCATTAGATTTGGGTTCATTAGTAGTTTCGAGTACAGGAATAGTAATTGATGCTAATAATATAAGTTCAATTATTTTAGGAGACAATTTAGAATGCTTGAGTATAAGTTTTTTTGAAAACGCTATAATACAATCAGGAGTTGGTAGTATTGATGATATACTTAATAAAATTGACCAAGCAGGATTTTTAAACGGTGTTTTATCTTTAGAGGGCGGAACAAATGCAACCCCATCAGTAGCAGGATTAGTTTCAAAGGCTAACCTTGTAATTAAAGGTTGGGTAGTAACTCATAATTAAATTTACTAACAACTCTGATTAGATCCACTACATACAAAAACATCTTTATTGGCCCAAAATGCAAAAGCAGGAATTTATACAACGTATGCGCCAAGATTTGGCCAACGATGTTAAGCACAATAAAACATCAGTTGAGCGCATTGCTGCATCATTTGGAATCACCGATAAAAATACCGTAAAAGAATTTACAGAACTTGCCATAGTTTTAGAAGCGCGCAGATTGTCCCTGCGCGCTTTACCTGTTTATGATCGTTACATGAGTATTGTTGAACTTTATAACAAACAGGTAACACTTTCCCACCGGACTTCCCAAAGTATGCTATTGCAGCAATATTCAACCCCTGCCCCTATCGGCTTTATTGCAGGTGTATTCTGTGGAATGGATAAAGAAGGTTTTTATTTTGAACCATCCGCAGGTAACGGACTTTTAACCATTGCATCCGAAGCTCACAATTTCGCAGTAAATGAAATTGACGATGTTCGTAGGAGCAATTTGAAGGAACAAGGTTTTTTCAAAGTTTACGATCAGGATGCAACAAAACCTTTCCCTTTCATTAAATCCTTTGATGCAATTATTACCAATCCCCCATTCGGAAAGGTTGAACCTGTTAAATTAAATGAGTTTGAATTTACGGTATTAGATCATGTTATGTGCATCCGGGCATTGGACACAATGAAAGATAATGGAAGTGCAGCACTTATAATTGGAGGGCATACTGCATGGGACGATAAAGGCAGAATACAAGCTGGAAAAAACAGGAACTTTTTTGTATATCTGCATAAATACTATAATGTAGTGGACTGCATTAACATTGATGGGCATAAATTATACAGCCGTCAGGGAACTGCATTTAATACACGATTGATATTAATATCCGGACGTAAAAAAGTACCGGGAGGTTTTCCACCATTTTACAATCCGGAAAGTGATTATACGGTTTATTCTTTCGAAGAATTATACAACCGGGTTGCAAAATATATTGATCGAGATCTTACAGACAAAAACGACTTTACTTCAGCTTTTGAATTGGAAGCGGAGGCGTTGGCTTTGGAACTGGAGCTAATGAATTTTAAAAAATAAAATTATGAAAAACAATAATTCAATCAAACTTGCTAAAGAATTTAATATGATCGGTTCTCCTTATATCCCTGCATCCATCAGTTGCGAAAACAATTCGTTAAAAGTAGATGTGCCTGATAGTATGGCATACGAAATGCAACAGGCATTAGAAACTGTAAAACGTGCAGTTGGAGGCAGTATCAACGATTTTGTTATCGACAGGTTAGGGTATCGTTCAAATGCTGATCTATGCAAAGCACTTGCAGCCGAACAAATTGATGGGGTTGCCTTGGCTATTTACAATATCGAAGCAAAGGGGCAAGCTCTTATCATTGGAGATCAAACCGGAATCGGAAAAGGAAGACAAGCAGCTGCGGTTATCCGTTATGGAGTACACCGGGGATTAAAACCAATTTTTATTACCGAAAAACCTAATTTGTTTTCAGATTTATACCGCGACCTGATAGCCATTGGAAGCGGACACTTAGTACCTTTTATTGTTAACGGTAAAGAATCAAAAACGGATATTAAAGATGAGGATGGAATCATCTTGCATCAGGCAATGGAAGCCGGTAAACAAAAATCTGTTTTTGAAAGTTTAAAAGTACCTGCCGATTGCCACTTTGTGATGCTTACCTATTCACAGATCGCAACCAATGAAACCGATAAGCGTACCGGAGAACTTATTTCCCTGAGTGTAAAGTCAAATTACATTACGCAAATTGCAAAAGATAATATTATGATTATTGATGAGGCGCATAATGCCTCCGGTTCTTCCAATACCGGGCAAGTTCTACAAGGTATTGTTGCACAAACAATAGGAGTTACTTTCCTGTCTGCAACATTTGCTAAACGTCCGGACAATATGCCAATTTACGCAATGAAAACCGCCATGAGTGATGCAAACATGACTTCCGAAGAATTGGTAGAAGCCATTGTTTCGGGAGGTGTAGCATTACAGGAAATATTATCTTCTCAATTAGTTGCTGAAGGGCAAATGTTGAGGAGAGAAAGAACAATGGAGGGAATTGTTGTAAAATACATAACCCTTGATGCCTTAGAAAAAACACATTGCGAAATTGCGGATAGAATTACTGAGATCATTAGAGATGTTATCGAATTTCAGGGAACAGACCTGAAACCTGTATTTGATAATATGGACGATATAGCAGCAGCTGAATACAAAGAGGTAGAAGGAAGAAAAGGTACAAGCAAAGCAGGTATTGACAATCAACCCTATTTCAGTAAGGTATTTAATGTAATTAACCAAATGTTAATGAGCATCAAAGCGGATGCAGTAGCCGATGAAGCAATTATTGATTTAAAGGCAGGAAGGAAGCCTGTAATTGCTTTTGCAAACACAATGGGTAGTTTCCTTGAAGACTTGGGAGTGGAAGAAGGAGAAACGATCAATGCAGATTTTGCGGTGGTACTTCAAAAAGGCTTGGATGGTGTTTTGCGTTATACTGTAAAAGATGCAGAAGGAAAAAGCACTTACAAAACTATTCCTATTTCTGATCTTTCCCCGGATGCAAAAATAAAGTACATGGCTATTCAGGAGAAAATTGAAAAGGTTAGTACAGGCATCAGCATATCCCCTATTGATTATATCATTCAGAAAATCCGGAAGGCAGGGTTTTCGGTTGTGGAAGTTACCGGGCGCAAATATGAGCTGCAATTAAATTTAGTTTCAGATTTTGATGCAAAGCCGGTAAAATCAAAATCAAAAAACGGAATACAGATCAGCGACCTTTCCCCCAGGTTAAAAAAGTTGATGCCCAAAATTCAGCAATCTGCCATCATTGGTAATGCAGAGTTACATGAAATCATAGAACGGTTAAACAAACAAGTGGATGAAATACCAAAACTTTATTCTACCGATAAAGCGTATGGCTTATACAAAAATAAATTACCAAAACACGAACAGCCAATTAAGTTTTCAGAATTTGCAGTTGCAAAAGCTCACTTCTTTATAGGTGGTTCGGATTGGTATGTTCTTGAGTGGGATGGACAGGATACTATTTACGGATATGCTATCCTGAATGGTGATACACAAAACGCTGAATATGGTTATACAAGCCTGAAAGAAATTCAAAGTGTTAGAATCAATAAAATGTTTGGAGTGGAATTGGATTTTTATTTTATACCAAAGCCAATGAACATTATCATTAAAACAAAAGGCGGTTACGATGAACAATCTGGACAAACTGTCGGACAAAATGGACAAACTGTCCAAAATTTAAGCGGTTGCAATTGCCCGGTACGTAAAAATAAATTCAATCGTTTTTTAGGTTTAATTGACGAAAGCAAAGCAATGATAAAACGCTTTCAGGGAGTTATTACAAAACGCAAAAGAATCAATACAAACGATGCCTTTGCTCAATTTAATAATAATGAGGTGGATTGTTTAATGATTAATCAATCAGGGAGTACAGGCGCATCAGCACACGCAATAGCCACTAATAAAGTTAGTCGCGATCAGGTAAAGCAAAGAGTTTTCACTGGTTTACAAATGGAGCTTGATGTTAATACGCAGGTTCAAAAGATGGGTAGAGTGAATCGTACCGGGCAAATTTTGAAACCCGAATACAAATACATCAGTTCAGCAATACCTGCCGAAAAGCGTTTGTTTATGATGATGCAAAAGAAATTGAAATCATTGAATGCAAACACTACTTCAAATCAAAAACAATCGGATAAAATTTTAACATCAGAGGACTTTCTTAATAAGATCGGGGACAGAGTGGTAAGGGAATATTTGATTGAGAATAACGATAAAAGTAATAAGCAAAGTTTAAATATGCTTATTGATGATCCATTGAAATTGAATGAAAGTGAAGCGGATAGTAAAAACGAAAACAATTTTATTGAGAATGCAGCTCAAAAAGTGTCCGGGCGCGTTGCGGTATTGTCAACAAAAATGCAAGCCGAATTTTATAATGAAATCGTACTGAGGTATAATAAACGTGTTGAGTATTTAAAGCAAACAGGCGAATATGATTTGGAAGTGGAAGCAATGGATTTGCAAGCGGAAGTTATTGAAACTACCATATTAAAATCCGGTAAAGGAGGCAAAAGCGCATTTGGGCACGATACCATCTTGCAAAAGGTATATGCGAACGTTTTGAAAAAACCATTTTCAAAAAAGGAAATTCAACAAAAACTAAATGACGTACTAAAAGGTACTGAGCCGGAAGTAATGCAGCGTGAAATGTTGGATGGGTACGAAACCTACATTGCCAATAAATTAAAAGAGGACTTACGCGAAAATGATTCGCGTTATAGTGATCTGATCGCAAAAGTACCTGAAGAAAAAGCGATTAAAAAAATCGTGAATCAAAATGAAAGAAAAATGATGATCGCTGCAAGAATTGACGACCTTGAAAAAGCAAAATCAAAAGAGAGCCAAAACATTGAAACTAAAGCCGAAAATAACAAGCAGTACTTAATGTCATTCTTTAATTTCTATTATGTAGGACGTGGTATAAACTATCCATCTATAACATTTGGTGAAGGAAATCAAACATTTACAAAAGCCATATTTTTAGGAATAGAAATTGATCTTAACCGTAAAAATCCTTACGCGCCAAGTTCGGTAGGTTTTAAATTCGCATTAGGAGATAGCAATAAATACATTGAATTACCTGCATCCGGAGAAACCGGATTAAAGCTGCAATCTATCATTGGAGCTTCTACAAATCTAACCTCCAATGAAAGCAGATCTATTTTAGAAAATTGGGACGAAATAGTTAAGACTAAAAATGTGAATCGTAATATCCGGTACATTGTTACAGGAAATCTATTACAGGCATTTTCAACCACCAAAGGAAAACTGATCAGTTATACAACTCTTAAAAAAGGAGAGATATTAAAAGGAATTTATTTACCTGAAAACTATAATCCGGAAATTGGAGAAAACGCAAACAAAGTAACCGTTCCAATCGGAGCTGCAAAAAAATACATCAAAAGTGTTCAGCCGGGTGCAATAGTTTCTACTACCAACAATGTTTCACTTACCATGAATATCAAAGGGGATTTGGTGGTAATGGTAAAAGGCACGAAGAAACAAGGCGGTTGGTTGTTTCTTAACAAAGAGATTTTGGAAGTTGTGAATAATAACAATTTTGATCTGATAAGCGACACTATGAGAGCTTATGTAGAGCATCAAAACATTGACAAGTTCATTGATATTTTGCAAAATAAATTTAACACCTCAGTAACGGTCAATCAAAATATTTTTGATGTGATAAAAAAAGATGTAGAAGCGTTTAAAAAATCTCAGGGCCAGGAGGAAGTAATATTGAAAGTAAACAAATCAAAGCCATTTGTTCCTGATGCAATTGAAATGGAACTGGAGGCTGAAGCATTGATGTTGGAATTGGAATTAATGGAATTGTAACACATAAAAAAAACCGGAAAAAATCTACGAATACAGGAAAAAAACAGACGAATCAACGAATCAAAAAAAAATAACTATGATAACACACAAAAATTATTTCGCAAAAACGAAGGAGATCGGGATAGAGAACTTACCCGATACATTTAAAACGAGCCACGATTTTGTAGCGAAGGTTACGCAAAGTGGTAGTAATTGGACTATGTATAATTCCAATCAAAAAATTAAGCGAATGATTGATTTGTATTTCGATAAATTATCGCAATATAAAAAGCCATCGGTTCCGGCAGCAAAGGCGACCTCTCCCACTTCAAAAAAGGCAGAGCAAAGAATATTTGTTGTTAAACCAAAGCCGGTTGAAAAACAATCTATTGTAGAAGCAAGATCTCCTGAGAAAGAAATTGTAAAACACGCACAAAAAACCACCAAGCCAAAAAAAGAATCAAAAAAGAGCAATTCAGCATTTCAGGTAGAGCGTTTAGACGATGAAATAACATTAATTAAACGTTATATCAATTTCCACGACAAACAGAAAACACGAGATCAACTATATAGTCTGTTAAAATCCATCCAAAAGGCTATTTTAGAGCGCAGGGTAAACAAAAATTCAGTTTATGGTAAAGAGGTTATGCAGATTCAGGATTCTCTCTTAGGGGCATTAAAACACGATGTTAAAATATTCGACATTAAAATTGAGAAATTACAATTGGAGCGTTATACCAATATTGCAACCGGAGTTGTGCCTATGAGTTCAATTCAGTTATTAAAACGGTATGTTGGTTTGCAAAATAAAACCGGAATACTTGATAAGGCAATTAGGTTAAGAGATTTATTGCAAAAGTGGTACGATGATAATGTTTGGAAAAATGATAAGTATTTTAAATATACCGCAGTTGCATCAAATAACCTTAATGATTATATTCAACAGGTTGATGTATTGCAAAATAAAAATGCAACATTGAAAAACTTTACTGATACTGAATTGAATGGATTACAAGGCTTAGGGTTGGATATATCTCCCAGTAATAAGTTTCATAAATTAGTAGTGGAAGCTATGGCAAGTGAGGAATATAAAGAAGCAATAAAAAATGTAACAGAAAGAATGAATAAATATGGGGAAATAGAAGACTTTTCCGGAAAAAAAATACATGATATGAAAGAGGCGATAGAGCGTTCAACTATCGGTTTTTTAAGAAATAAATTTCCGCGTAATTTTAAAGTGAATATCGCTGGATTAGGTTTCATTCCTGCACTTTTAACAGCAGCAGCAGGTGGAGCAATACAGGCAATTACAAGCCATCATTTGAGCAAAAAGAAAGATAACCTTTCAGGGGCTGAACCCGAAGTAATGAGCGTATCTGATGTGAAAAATGAAACATTTAAGGAAATTGGGTTTACCGGAAAATTTTTACAATTAATTGGTAGGGCTTGCGGTCCTACTTCTATTTTCATATATGGAAATGGCGGTTCGGGAAAATCAGGTTTGTCACTGGAATTAGCGGATGAGTTGTACAGATTGAAACATTCAGTATTATATGCAGCAGGAGAGCAATATGGCACACCGACATTTACGGAACTACTAAAAGAAGTAAATATTTCGGGCGGTGAAAATTTCAAAATTGTAAAGTCCTTAAGTACTTTACCTATTGCCAATTTTGATTTAATAGTAATTGATAGCAAGGAAAGTGCTAACATTAAACATTCATCAGAATTTAAAAAACTTCGTGATTCGTATCCGGATAAAATTTGGATCATTACCTCCCAAGGTACGAAATCCGGAGATTACGCAGGTGATGGTAAGTGGCGCAATGAGGTAGATACATTCATCTATTGCGGAAATGGTATAGCATCTACCTTAGAGCAGAAAAATCGTTGGGGAGGAAAAGCCGAAATCAAATTATTTTAATTCAGATCCGGTACATACAAAAATTACTTTACCGGCCACAAAAAAAAGCTCCCGAATTTCGGGAGCTTTTTTTAATTGTATAAGAGCGGGCCTGCTCATCTTTACTTCTTTTTTTCAATAAACCAGCAAGTTCACGCTTGATGTTGTACAAATATACATATATTTATGCAACAACCAAAAAAAAATAATTAGTGTACTGAATTCAAAAAATATGCTACGCAAAATTCTCCTGGACTCTTCTAATTATATAATTGCGCTCAAGCTCAGGGAGCGCAATCAATTTATTTACCAAACTTGTTGCCTTTCTTTTTATTCGTTGCCTGTCCCAACAATCAGTTCCCAAAAACGCATCAACCTGTAATTGTTCAGGAAGGTCATAATTCATATACAAGCATTCTAAAGACATTTTGTTGTGGTATCGTACTTTTATTAAAACTTTGCGCCATCCCTTTAGCCATGTATCATAAAGTTCACAAACTGGATGCACAATCATTACATTACAATCTAACTGCAGTACAGATGAAAGTAACTGTTTATGATCATAATCTGTCATTTCGTGTTTATAGAGTTTTGTATTATTAGGTCGTGTACTATGTAAATATGGCGGGTCCATAAAGATAAAAGTATCTGTATCAGCTGCCATTAATTTGTTTAAAAGTTTTGTAGCATCTATTTTGGAAACCTTCGCTTGCCGGAAGGTACAGCTTAATTTATCTGTAACGGATCCATCAATGTCATTCAAATAGAATTTTGCACTTGAGTTCTTTTCAATTAATAATGCTGCAATAGCACCACTACCTGCAAATACTTCATAATAATTTTGATGCTTCGGGATTTGATTAATTATTTTATGATACAAACCATAGATTTTCTTTTGTCCGGGATAATTTTTCATTCAGCAAAGTGAATCATTTTTTACTGTATCTCCAAATAAAATTTGAATTATAAGAGAATTTTTTATATTTGTATAATTGTGGCACGCAATTTGCAACTATTTGATTATCAATAAAATATAAAAATATACGCTATGAAAAATCTAAAAATAATATTCTGCACAGTTGTTTTAATTTTTCCGGTAATTGCTTTTTCGCAACAAAACCCTGTTGATTCCCTGATTTCCCTTATTAAAAAAGATAAGGCCGATACTAATAAGGTGATTCATTCCTATATATTATGCTCAAAACTCTTAAATATCGGTCTTTATGATTCAGCATTATATTATGGGAATAGTGCGTTACAACTTGCACAACAACTAAATTTTAAAAAAGGTCTTTCAGGCTCAAATGGAAATCTTGGTAATGTATATCTTTTTCAAGGGAACTACCCAAAGGCATTGGATCATTATTTAAAGGCATTAAAATTTGCGGAAGATCTGGGGGATAGAAATAGTATTGCAAGACATCTTGGAAATATCGGAATTGTCTACCAAAATCAAGAAGATTACCCTAAAGCATTAGACTACTATTTTAAAGCATTAAGTGGAGCTGAAGAGTTGAAAGATAAAAATGCAATTGCAAGGCACCTCGGAAACATTGGAAATATTTATAAAGCTGAAGCTATTAAAAATGGAGGAGGAACTAACAAAGCGTTAGACTATTATTTCAGGACATTGAAAATCGCAAAAGAACTTGGAGATAAAAAATTAATTGGGATCCAACTGGCGAACATCGGAAGTATATATTATCTGAGAAGAGATTTTCCCTCAGCCATTGAATATAGTTTTAAAGGATTGGAGATCGCGAAAGAACTCAAAGATAAATATCTCATTGCGGGGCTATTGGGCAATATTGGAACTTTCTATACTGATTTTGGGAAATATAAAGAGGCCGAACTATATTTTAAAAAAGCAATTGCTATCAATGATAGTGTTGGCGCTTTTGATATGTTAAGACAATTAGAGCAAATGCTCTCCGAACTATATGATACAACTGGCCAATATCAATTAGCGCTCATCCATTACAAAAAAGCAATAGCATTAAAAGATACCCTTTTTAGCCAGGAGAATAAAAAGCAATTGGTTCGTAAAGAAATGAATTTTGAATTTGAGAAAAAAGAAGCAATTACCAAAGCAATAGCAGAAGGAGAAAACCGCAAACAAAAAATCATTACATTTTCGGTTGCAAGCGGCTTATTAATGGTGATGGTATTTGCAGGTTTTATTTTTCGTTCGCTCCGGGTAACAAAAAAACAAAAGATCGTTATTGAACAACAAAAACAAATAGTAGAAGAACATCAAAAAGAAATCATTTCTTCCATTACGTATGCAAAACGTTTGCAGGAAGCTATCTTACCTCCTATTCCTTCAATTAAAAAACAGTTTCCTGAAAGTTTCATATTGTACAACCCTAAAGATGTGGTTGCAGGTGATTTTTACTGGATGGAAATAATGGATAATATTCAATTTATTGCAGCTGCGGATTGCACAGGACATGGAGTACCGGGAGCAATGATGAGTGTTGTATGTAGTAACGCATTAAACCGGGCAGTAAAAGAATTTGGTTTGCGTGATACCGGAACCATTCTTGATAAAGTTACTGATCTTGTCTTAGAAACATTTGAAAAAAGTGATTCCGATGTAAAGGATGGAATGGACATTTCAATACTTGCATACAACAAAGGAAATAACCAAATACAGTGGAGTGGAGCAAACAATCCATTATGTTACATTCAAAACGGCACTATGCTTGAGATAAAAGCTGATAAACAACCAATAGGACTATGCGATAACAGAAAACCTTTTACAACTCACAATATTACCTATTCCGAAAATTCACTTTTCTATTTATTAACAGATGGATATGCAGATCAGTTTGGCGGTCCTAAAGGAAAGAAATTTATGTACAAGAAATTTAAAGACAATCTTTCCGCAATCTGTAACTTACCATTGAATGAACAAGGAAAAGCATTACAAACAGAATTTAATGGTTGGAAAGGCAGCTTGGAACAGGTTGATGATGTGACAATTTTGGGGATAATGATATAAAATGTAAGCGAACTTAAATAAACGGTAACAAATACTTACAAATGGATAATTAAACTAAGAAATACTAAGAAATACCAACAAAAAACACAAAGGAACTTAACGTTATTCGTAAAAAAACAAACATTCTGCCTTGCAAAGTTGATCTGCATCACTAAAAAAAATGATAAAAATTATTGCAGGAATCAAAAAAGTTTTATATTTGCATCGAGCATTTTAAGATTAAAGCCATTTTTTTAATACAACGGAATATTGAAAACACTTACAAACATAGATATTTTGGCATTACTTTCTCTCGTTGGGGTAGTGTTGTTCCAGGACGGTCGCTCAACTGTCGGCTTGGTGGAAAATGAAAATTTTCCACCATTTTTTATTTTTAAATAGTTCTTAAACCATTGCTAAATTTTTGCAATGGTTTTTTTATTGTATATTGACTGCAACCTTTTAAAAGGTTTACTTCTTCACCCTTCTTTGGTCTGACCCTCAGACACTTATTCCCTCCTATAATATTAATTATAAGACAATTGGAGTTGAATAAAAAGCTCAGCTTTGATGATAATTACATGGATTCATTCTTAGTCAGTCTTAACTGATTTCATCAAAATCTTATCAATTCTATTGCCGTCCATATCCACAATTTCAAACTCGTAATTTTTATGTTTTAGCGTAGCTCCTGTATTTGGGATACTTCCTAAATGCTCCAAAAGGAAACCGGAAATGGTAGTATATTTTGAAAGATTGTCTGGGATAATTTCCTGTTGAAAATATTGATTAAGCTCAAATATCAATGTTTTTCCATTGATCAGATATGAGTTATCCGCCCTTTTAATGATGTTAAGTTCATCTGATTCGTCTTCGTCCGGCAAATCACCAACAATAGCCTCAATCAGATCGTGCAAGGTTACAATGCCTTTAACGCCACCATATTCATCTAAAACAATGCCTATGTATTGCTTTTTTGTTTTGAAGGTATTTAATATTTTAAAAGCCGGTGTGCTAGCATTAAAATATATGGGATTATTAATAATGTCATCTATTTTGAAGTTTTCGTGATTGTGGTTTTCCAAAAAGTCTTTTATGGTAATAACGCCCTTTATTTTATCTATTGATCCATCGCCAACAATAAATTTAGAGTGAACGCTATCTCTTAACTGGTTGAAGATCTTTTCTTTACCATCGTTATAGTTGACCCATTCTACTGCCTTACTATTTGTCATTAACGACTTGGCTGTCTGGTCGGTAAATGAAAAAAGGTTTTGATGAACCTGGCTTTCTTCTTTTTCCAAAACACCTTGTTTCCCGGCATTTTTAAGCATAAATAAAAGATCTTCTTCACTTATTTTTCCATTCCCGTTTTCTTTAACATTAAAGATCTTCAATATCATTTTGGTAGTAAATGACAATAGCTTTACAAAAGGAAACGTAGCAAAAGTAAAATACCTTATGATCGGAACACAAAACATTGCAATGGCTTCGGAATTATTCATCGCAATGGATTTGGGGACCAATTCACCAATTACGATTGAAAAATAGGTAATTCCACCAATCACAATTAAGAGAGAAACAGAATGAACATAAGGCTGAAAAAATGTAAATGTTGACAAAAAAACTTCCATATCATCAGTAAGTGTAACCCCGGCATAAGCTCCTGAAATGATACCGATCAAGGTAATACCTACCTGTACAGACGAAAGGAAATTTTCAGGGTTTTCAAGTAGTTTTAATATGGTTTTGGCTCTTAAACTTCCCTGGGATGCTAAGTATTCAATCCTGTTTTTATTTACCGAAACTAAAGCAATTTCGGATAAAGAAAAGAATCCATTCAAAAAAGTTAAAATAAAAATGATCAGTAATTCCATTCAAGAGTTAAAAAAAATATCGAATTTGGATTAAGAGCTTCCCCAACAAACCAACTATTGGTTTAAAAATTATTTATAATGTTTCGGATACCCTATTTAACATAATGTTGGGCACCTGAATAATATGCTGCAATATTAGGAGTAATTCCAGTTAAAAATAATGATAAAGGACATGAGAGAAATTATTAGCAGAACAGGTAAATCATATAAATAGAAAACGTGTTTTTACTTTACAATAGTAATACTTCCAATAAATCGGTGGGGTTTCTTTTTATTGTCCACAATATCTACAATATATACATACGTATCAAATAAAACCAAATCTGCCCCTCCCCTAACCTTTCCATTCCAACGTTTATTGATGTCATCAGCATAAAACATCATATTTCCCCAACGGTCAAAAATCTGCATTTTAAATTCTTTAAAATTTTCACTTGTACAGTAAAATTCATCATTTATTTCGTTTCCATCAGGTGAAAAAGAATTTGGAATGTAAAATGAAAATTCAGGATCAATATCAATACATAACTCAGTGGTATCATAACATCCATTTATATTGCCAATGATAAGTTTAACACAATACCTTCCTACTTCAGAATAGGTATGCGTGGGATTTTGAAGGTTACTAACATTCCCGGAAGAACCTGCCAATGAATCACCGAAATCCCAATTCCAGGAAGTTGCCCCTGTAGAATTATCAGTAAAATCAACTGTTGGTGCAAGGATACCTGTTGAAAGCGGAGCAGTAAAACTTGCAGTTGGGAACGAAGCAACCTGTATCATATTGGTGTTTGTATAGGTTGAGATACATCCACTATTTGTGGTAACGCTCAGTGAAACTGAATACTGGCCGGGCACAGTAAAACAATGTTGGATTGCCGGGCCATCCCCACCAAAATCCCAACTCTGTGTTGCAATACTTCCGCCTGTTACTGTAGAAATATCTGTAAAATTCACACATAATGGAGCGCAACCCGAAACAACATCTGCATTAAATGCAACAGTAGCAGACGGTAAAACTGTTACAGTAACGCTGTCGAAAGCAGGAGGTGAACAGCCGTCATTAGCAGTAACTATATAAGTAGTAGTAACAGCAGGTGATACAGAAATGGATGAACCGGTAGCACCACCGGGTGCCCAGGAATATGTATAGGATCCGTTGCTTCCATCTATTGCAACTGCAGAAATAGTTGCAGAGGCTCCGGTACAAACGGAGGCCGCACCATTTGCATTTACAGAAAGAAAAGGATTAACAGTTACTGTTGCAACAGCCGTATTTGAGCATCCTGCCGTAGTACCTGTAACTGTGTAAGTGGTGGTGGAAACAGGTGAATCTGTTATTTGGGCCGTTGTAGATCCGGTTGACCATAAATAAGTGCTTGCACCGGATGCTGTGAGGGTTGCTAAACCACCAACACATATTCCAGGTGAGTTAACAATAACAACAGGTGATTGATTTACAGTAACTGTTGACACCGCATTGCCCGAACATCCAGACGTAGTTCCTGTAACAGTATAGCTTGTGGTGGTGGTAGGTGTAACACTTATCGGATTAGTTGTAGCTCCTGAATCCCAGGAATAACTTGCTCCACCACCAGCGGTTAATGTAGCTGTTTCCCCGGCACAAATGGTGGCTGAATTAACAGTTATACCTGGTGAGGGACTAATTGTAACGGTTGCAATTGCTGTATCTGAACAGCCGGATGTGGTCCCGATCACAGTATATGAAGTGATTGTTGTGGGAGTATCCGTTATCGGATTTGTGGTAGCCCCTGTTGACCATATATAGGTTGTTCCGCCAGTGGCGGTTAATGTTGCCGTTTGACCTGCACAAATAGTTGGAGAATTAACGGTAACGGTCAAACTTGCAGCAGGGGTGACTGTAGCAATTGCCGTTCCGGAACAGCTACCACTTGTACCGGTAACGGTATATGAAGTTATTGTGGAAGGACTAACCACTAGTGGATTGGCAGTAGATCCTGTTGACCACAGATAAGTGCTTCCGCCAATGGCTGTTAAGGTTGCATTTTGTCCGGCACAGATAGTTGGTGAATTTACTGTTATTGTTAAGCTGCTGCCAACCGTAACAGTAGCAATAGCCGTACCGGTGCAGCCTCCACTGGTGCCTGTTACGGTATAAGAAGCCGTTGAAGCAGGAGTAACTGTAATTGGATTAGTTGTTGCCCCTGTTGACCAGGAATAAGTTGTTCCACCGGTAGCAGTAAGCGTTGCCGTTTGTCCGGCACAAATGGTCGGTGAATTAACAGAAATTGTAAGTGGCTGTGAATTATCGACTATAACAGTTACAACTGCTGTGTTGGTGCAACCGTTAATTGCATCAGTAGCTGTTACGGTGTATGTTCCTGCAGCAGTTACTGTTGCAGGATTTGATGCATTGGTAAGTGTGCCGCCATTCCAAACCATTGTGTTGCCGGAACTTGTTCCGGTAAGCGTTACGGAAGCAACAGAGCAAGTTAAATCCCCGCTGCTAGTAGCTGTAACAGCCGGTGGTGTGGTATTGGTAGCAACAGTTACCATTGCTGTATCCATACAACCATTTACATCTGTAGCGGTTACAATATAAGTACCTGTTGCGGTTATTGAAGCCGGGGTGCTTGAATTAGAAAGCGAACCGCCATTCCAAACCATTGTTCCTGTGCTACTTGCAGTCAATGAAATTGTACTATTTGTACAAGTGAAATTTCCGGGTGGTGTAATGGTAACTGTTGGCGGAGTTGCTAAAGTAGATTGAGTAACAACGTCAATATTAGCCCAGAGCAGTGCAACATCAGAAGCAGTTGCTACAGTTGGTCCCACAGAAATGAATTTTATACAACCCGGTTGATTTTCACAAGTTACAGCATTGTCATCTCTGAAAAAAATAATTGGTTCGGTACCTGTGGCAGGGCGGTATAAGTTACCTGAATCGTTATAGGTTCCAAAGAGAGTTCCGTCAACATAAACAGAGATAATATTGGTTCCTCCATCTCGGACAAAGGTTATCAGGTAATAGGTATTTGTATTAAAATAAGGACAAGTACCTACATTGCCATTCGGATATAAATTCAGGCAATTCCCCAGAAAATAAATACCAGCATCGGAAGCGCTGTTTGAAAAATCAATTACCCTCGCGTATCCTCCTAAAGTGGTGAACCGGAAGAACATATTTATGGTATAACTACCTGCGATCAAACCGGAATTGGGATGTTGAAGGCCTCCCCCATCATTAAAGCAATAAGCGTTTGATGTAAGGCAATCACCTGCGGTGGTTCCTGAGGTTTGAATGCCATAAGAACCTGCTGTTGCACCACACGCTAATATCTGGGTTAATGCCGGTCCTCCGCTTTGTTCATTCAGGTTATTGTTGAATAAGTATTGATGTGTTTGGGATCTACTCAATAAGGGCACAAAAACCATTAAGGTAATGATTATGGGAATATTTTTTTTTGGGATAAAAATAAATGAAAGG
The DNA here is from genome assembly GCA_030654175.1 of Bacteroidia bacterium. Lineage (GTDB taxonomy): Bacteria > Bacteroidota > Bacteroidia > 2-12-FULL-35-15 > 2-12-FULL-35-15 > 2-12-FULL-35-15. Next base: position 52,780 of record JAURXZ010000033.1, on the reverse strand, counting down.
AATGATGAAACAATGAAAGCAAATTGAGATCGACTTTTGATTAACGAAAAAATATAGGATGTTTGATTTTCCATATTTTGAAATATTAATGAAATAAAAAAAAAGGAGAATGATCAAAAACAATGATCCGCAAGCAGATGAAAAAATCACAAACCGGGTAAGGCTACCCAAGGGAGAAATTTGAAAGGTGTTTTTGTGAAATTTTTTCTCATTATATTTATCAAAAGTCCTTGTAAATAAATATGAAATTTAAACTTGTATTGGAGTCTTATTTTGTCAATTCCGATTCTCAAAGATGGCTCCCCTTATATATAGCCTATAGGAGGTATATTTCGGATTACTTTATTATTTCACTAACGTTACATGTCCGATCAGGTTACGCTTCTTACCGGTCATTTCCTTGTAATTTAATCGATACACGTAAGTGTTATTTTCCATTACATCACCAACGTTATTTACAGCTCCGTTCCAACCTTCATTTCTATCGGTTGTTTTAAAAACTTGTCTTCCCCATCGGTCAAAAATCAATAATTCAAAATTTTCAGGAGATATACCATGAGAATAAATATTGAAAATGTCATTGCGATCATTCTTATTAGGTGTAAAGGCATTTGGGATGAATTTGGTTATGATATCAATAACTTCGATGGAAGAGCTTATTGAATCAACGCAACCATTAACGTTTGTTGTATAAAGTGTAACGTTATATACTCCGATATCATTATAGGTATGATCCGGATTTTCGAGAACAGAACTTGTTGAATCACCAAAATTCCATACCCAACTGGTTGCGTTTGTTGATGTACTTGTAAAAAACACATTGGGCGCGATCATATCAATTTCGTCAGGGAATACGGTAAAATCAGCATCAGGCTGAGGAAATACATTGATCATACAAGGAATAGAATCGATACTTGTACATCCGGGACCGAAACTAGCTGTAAGTGTAACTGTGTGACAGCCTGCTACTGTATATATGTGAGAAGGACTAATACCGTTTCCGACAGCACTTTCTCCCAGATCCCATGAATAGGTTGCTCCTGTATTACCTACAGTATCCGCTGTAAAATTTGACGTAAAGGTGTTACATCCACTTAATGTATCGGCCATAAAACTAATTGTAGGTGGGGGAAAAGTAGTTACAAATGTTGCAGCGGTATCAGCACAAGTTCCGGTAGTTCCAATAACAGCATAAGCGGCTGCAACTCCACTAATAGTAATAGTTGCCGTTGTTTCCCCAGTTGACCATAAATAACTTGTAGCACCACTGGCAGTTAACGTAGCCGGAACACCCACACAAGTATGAGCGGAATCAACAGTTATAGGACAGTCAACAAAACAAGGAGGCGGAGCAGTGAAAGTTTGAGTGAATGTACAATTAGGATCGCTCGAAAATACTGATGTAACAGTGCATGGAGCTCCGTCAGCAGGAAGGCCTGTAAGTGTATAGCTTTCAGTTGTTGCATTAAATGGTGCAGTAAATACTTGTGTAGCTCCATTGCAACTGTTTGACACTGTCAGTGTTCCGGTTGAAGGAGGTGAAACATAAGTAATAATTCCTGTTAGATCATATAAATTGGAAGGACTTAAACAAAGGCCCGGAGTGGCTGTTAAGGATGAAACAGAGCATACAATACCACAATTGGTAGCACCGGTACCACCTGTTTGACCAAGAGAAATAGTAGTAGGTTGATTTGAATAGTTGGTGATTAATAAAACGTAAACTTCCCCTGCAATGGCACTTGGAATAATACCTGTTTCGTTTGCTGATGAGGAATAGCTACAATCAACATCTGTACCTGTTAATCCCGATGAACACGCAGTAGCAGGAGATGTAAATGGCCCCCAGATTATAAAATCAATATCAAGATTGGCTGAATTGGTCATATTTAATGTAATGGGGCCTGTAGTTGCAACTTGTAAATAAAACCAGGCAGGATTTGGCTGAGAGCCAAGGCAACCGTAGTTGGGGCCTACGGGAGCCGTAGTATTTGTTCCTGCAGGAAAAGAAGCAGGTACTGAAGTGCAAAAAGGACTTGCTGTTGAACAGTCGGCCCCCTGAGCAATTGCATTTTTAGTGAAAAAACTAATTAGAACAAAAATAATAATAAATATTTTTTTCATATAAAAAGTCGGTTTAAATAAATCAAAAAATCAGACTATTCCCCTAATGATGTATAAAGTTGCGTAATAGTTGCACTAAATAAAAAAATGTTAGTAAATCAAAAAACTGTTCATAATAAGTGTTGGTATTCGTTTTTCTTTTATAATTTAGCGGACAGAATATTTCTGTAAATATATAAAATTATACAATATGAAAGTAACTGTAGTTGGAGCTGGAAACGTAGGGGCAACATGTGCCGATGTTATTGCTCAAAAAGAATTGGTAAATGAGCTTGTTTTGCTTGATATTAAAGAAAACTTCGCTGAAGGTAAAGCCTTAGATATATGGCAGACCGCACCTGTAAATTTGTATGATACAAGAATTACCGGTTCCACAAATGATTATTCAAAAACTGCAAATTCGGATGTGGTTGTTATTACGTCAGGTTTACCACGTAAACCAGGTATGAGCCGCGATGATCTTATTTCTACCAATGCTGGTATTGTCAAGCATGTGACTGAAAATATATTAAAATACTCCCCAAATGCTATAATAATCATTGTTTCTAATCCTTTAGATGTAATGACCTATTGCGCTTATTTAACCGCAAAAATTGATCCGAAAAGAGTGTTTGGTATGGCTGGTATATTAGATACAGCCCGTTACCGTGCTTTTTTAGCTGAAGAGTTGAATTGTTCTCCAAAAGATATCCAGGCAGTATTAATGGGTGGACATGGCGATACAATGGTTCCATTACCACGTTATACCACTGTGGCAGGAATTCCGGTAACTGAACTTATTGCAAAAGAGAAATTAGATGAAATTATTGAGCGTACAAAAAAAGGTGGTGGCGAAATTGTTAATCTATTAGGTACATCTGCATGGTATGCTCCGGGAGCATCGGCTGCTCAAATGGTAGAAGCTATTGTTCGTGATCAGAAACGTATTTTCCCAGTTTGTGCATGGTTGCAGGGTGAATATGGTTTGAAAGACATTTACCTGGGAGTACCTGTTAAATTAGGAAAAAATGGTATTGAACAGATCATTGAACTTAAATTGAACGATGAAGAGAAAAAATTGCTAAATGATTCAGCAAAATCTGTTAAAGAAGTAATGGCAGTTTTGGATAATATGAATTCTTCTATTGCAAAATAAATATTTCTGATTTCACTCCTCTCCTATCCCGCAGAATAGATTTTAAATTTATTCTGCGGGATTTTTTTTCAACTGGTGAAAGAAAATTAAAGAAATAAAACCTCCCACATAACTTCCATAAGCATTTTGCGACATCGCAGGTCGTCAGGCAGTGCTTTATTTCGACATTAATTCACCATCAAAAACTTCAATTAATACATCCTTGTGTTTTTGATCAAATGTATTTAAGCACCATATTTTAAATAGCAATTGCTCATTCGGTTTAATTTTTGTCATGGCTTTTTCTAATTCTTTTCGAAAAAGAAATTGATCAAAACTCACCTTATCCAATACGTATTTGTACATTTCAAACATTTGAGAATAATAGATTTTAATTAAATTAATATTTTTTTCAAAAACATCTTCTAAGTTTCCGGGCAACACTTTGATGTTTTTCAATAATGGATGTGATAAAATTGGCTTCCTCTTTATCTCGGTATTTTTCAAAACTTTTGCGCAGCAGGCTAATGATCCGTTCATGATCTTTGAGAAGTTCCTTCAGCATTTCTTTGGAACATATTAATTTGTTCAGTTCATCAGGATTTGTAAGAGAAATTAACTTTCGCATTATTGCCGATTTTTTCTCGGTGATAAGTTCAGTATTAATCAAACGTAAATAATCAAGACTTGATTCAATAAGAGTTAAAGAATATTGAATATTTGAATTTACTAAGTGCTCTTCATCTGTGTCGACTATTATAGAAAGTCGGGTTTTAGTAATAATCATTTTTTTATTTTTTATTTCCGAAACAATTCAAATATCACCGCTTTTTAATCTCTTCAATCCCCTGGTAAATTCTCTTTGATTTTAAAACAAATATATTACTGTCTGTCTCAAACAATTTCGGTTTTCGATAAAACTGAAATTTAAATAGTTCAAATAATAATTTTACTATTTGGGGCTTATTCATTTTCTAATAAGAACATAGAAACCATGATTTTATAACATCGGAATTGTCCTGATTGCAATTGCTCCATTGCTCTCCTTATTTCGGATCTCTATTGAATTAATTATTGAGCGATAAAATGGAAGCTTCTAACGAAAATAGCTTTTGACAATTATTTTATACTATAATTTTGAAAGTAATGGTTGGTTCATTTTAAAAATTGGGAAATCATGAAAGCAAAAAATATTTTTTTTACAATTATTTTATTTTCTATTGCATTTATAGCACCGGCTCAAGAATTTTTAAGTTCAAATGTTCGGGTTTTCAGAGAAACCGGTGAAACCATTTCTTTTTCAGAAAACGAAATCGCAGTAATAAAATTAAATCCCCAAACGAACCAATTCAGAGCAGACTTTTGTGTTTTGTTAACCAGAAAAAATGATACAATAGAAGAAATGAATCAACAGTTAAGCCTTGATTTTAAAGGACAATTCCCAATTTCTGATTTGGATTTTTATGACCTTGAAGGTGGATCACGTAAGCTGTATACTATAGTGGGTGAGCTCACAATAAATAATATAACGAAAACATATACTAAAATTGATTTCACATTGCATCGTTCCAATTTCCCAAATATCTATTCCCCCAATGTACTTAGCTATCCTTATAATATCAATTTTCAATTAGAAATCAACCCCACTGATTTTTGTTTGGAGAATATATTACCTGATTGTCCCAGAACAATTTTTGTAGAAGTAAAAGATGGAATAATAAATAAATTTAGTAATGGTAATGGAAAACCACATTGTGATACGAGGTATTGAAAATATTTCTCAAAAAAAAGATTCTCAAATTCATTAAAATACATTTCATGTTAGTGTAAAACCAATAGCCAAAGCAACTAAAATTGTTAAAATTAACCAATGATTAAAATTGTTTCTTGGCGACATGAAATGACCTGCGGGTGGATATAAACCTAATGTATTTTTATTTGCCATACTTGTTATTCAATTTATGTCGCAAATTTAAATGTGTATTATAAGTGAATTTGTTTTTTTCGATAGTACAGCATTTTCAATAGCCGAATTCGAATTTTATATTCCGATATTATTTTTTCACGTTTTTATAAGCTTGTTTTTTTGTTTTAAACTTAAATCCCATCACACAAACTGCCGATCTTGGTTATTAAAAGAATATTTTTTTGATGCATTTTTTCTGATTTTCAGGATTAAAAATGATACGATGATTTTAATTATTCATCTAAAACAGCTATCAGATACCTTCTTATAACGATAGTAATTAATATGATAGCGAAAAAAAATATATTTTTTATGTTTTGCATTAATATTTGCAGGGAGTTTCGCAACAAAATTGATAAACAATTTTTCAAACATAAAATGAAAACGATAAAACAATATTTTTTAATTTTTTGTTTCTTGTTTTGGGTTATAGCCGATTTTTATGCACAACAAGGGATTGTAGCTTCCGGGGGAGATGATATTGGTGTGGGAGGTTATATGAGTTTAAGCATAGGACAGATCGACTATTTGACTGTTACCGGATCCGGAGAAGTTTTTACAACAGAAGGACTTCAACAACCATATGAAGTTTTAACAATTGAAGAAACAGAAAACGATCCCATCATAACTGTTTATCCTAATCTTTCATCAGATTTTGTATTTCTGAGTGTGCTGAATATGAATTTTGAAAATATGACATTCGCACTTTATGATGTGCAGGGGAAACTTATTGAAAAACAAAAAGTGGTAGATAGCCGAACTTCTATTTCATTAATAGATTTTGCTAAGGCAATTTATTTAATTAGAGTATTTAACAACGACAATGAAGTAAAATCATTTAAGATCATTAAAAATTAAATTGGATAGACTATTATTTAACATGTTATTATTAAAAATTGGATCTAAAGTTTTTACTTTTTGGTTTTACATTATTTTTAACCTAATTAAGGTTAAAAATAACTCACACCTTATTTCGTTTTTTATTCTCTTTTTCCTCCCACTTTTATGGAAAGGAAGCGGGCTAGAAGTATTTGCCCAGGCACCTCAAAAAATGAGCCACCAGGCTGTAATTCGTAACACAAGTAATAATCTTGTGGTAAACACAAATGTTGGTATCCGGGTCACTATTTTACAGGGATCCTCAGATACATTAGAAGAATTTAATCAAGCCCTTATCGTCTATGTTGAAACGCATATAGCCAAAACAAATTTCAATGGGTTGGTAACAATTCATATAGGTGAAGGTGCAGTATATTTCGGGAATTTTTCTACGATCAATTGGGGAGCAGGTACATATTTTATAAAAACGGAAGCCGATCCAACAGGAGGAGCAGCATATAGTATAAGCGGAACACATCAACTCCTAAGTGTCCCTTATGCTTTGTATGCTGAGCGAACAGGAAATAGCTCTCCCAATGGCCTGGTTGGTTCAACTGGAACTACAGGTTTAATTGGTGGAACAGGAGCAAATGGCTCTGATGGAAGTAATGGAATTGATGGGATGGTAGGACCAACGGGGTTGAAAGGTTCCACTGGTGAAATCGGGAATACAGGATTAATAGGCCAAACCGGTTCAAATGGTTTTATTGGTTCAACAGGTTCTACAGGATTGATTGGAGCAACAGGTGTCACTGGCTCAATAGGCTCCATTGGAAATACAGGATTAATGGGCGCAACAGGTTTGACTGGCTCAATAGGCTCCCCTGGAAATACAGGATTAATGGGTGCAACAGGTTTCACTGGCTCAATGGGCTCCACTGGAAATACAGGATTAATAGGTGCAACAGGCTCAAAAGGCTCTACCGGATCAACAGGTTCGAAAGGGGCCACAGGAAATAATGGATTCAATGGTTCTTTGGGGCCAAAAGGCTCTACAGGAAATACTGGGCCAACGGGTTCTGTTGGTTTAACAGGCTCAAAAGGTTGCACGGGAAATACAGGATTGATAGGCTCAACAGGAAATGTTGGATTAAATGGCTCAGATGGAGAGAAAGGAGCTACAGGAAGTACAGGCTCAATTGGAAATACAGGATTAACTGGCCCGACAGGAAGCACAGGTTCTAATGGCTCAACCGGTGATACAGGAAGCATAGGCTCTACAGGAAGTAAGGGTTCAACAGGTGATATTGGCCCAACGGGAATTGCAGGCTCGGCAGGAAGTATAGGTGATACTGGTTCAACTGGAAATACAGGTGCTACAGGTGATACCGGAAGTATTGGTTCAACGGGAAGCTTAGGTTTTACAGGCTCGACAGGAAGTACGGGTTCAACAGGTAATACGGGACATACCGGCTCTACAGGAAGTACAGGTGATATAGGTTCAACGGGAAGTACAGGTTTTACAGGCTCAACTGGTAATATAGGTTCAACAGGTGATACTGGCTCAACTGGAAGCACTGGTTCAACGGGTGATACAGGAAGCACAGGTGATACCGGCTCAACAGGAAGTACTGGTTCAACAGGAAGTATTGGTTCAACAGGTGATACAGGCTCAACGGGAAGTAAAGGTGATACTGGTTCAACAGGAAGCTCAGGTTTTACAGGCTCGACAGGAGGCACGGGTTCAACGGGAGATACAGGCTCAACGGGAAGTTCAGGTGATACAGGCTCAACTGGAAGCTCTGGTTTTACGGGTTCAACAGGTGATACCGGGTCAACGGGAAGTATAGGTTTTACAGGAGATACAGGCTCAACCGGAAGTACAGGTTCAACTGGTGATACCGGCTCAACTGGAAGCATAGGTTCAACCGGTGATACTGGTTCAACTGGACATACCGGCTCTACTGGTTCAACGGGTGATACTGGTTCGACCGGAAATACAGGTTCAACAGGTGATACTGGTTCAACGGGAAGTACAGGTTTTACAGGAGATACCGGCTCAACCGGAAGCACTGGTTCAACTGGTGATACCGGCTCAACTGGAAGCATAGGTTCAACCGGTGATACTGGCTCAACAGGAAATACAGGTTCAACAGGTGGTACTGGTTCAACGGGAAGTCCAGGTTTTACAGGAGATACCGGCTCAACAGGAAGTACTGGTGCAACAGGTGATACTGGCTCAACTGGAAGCACAGGTTCAACAGGCGATACTGGCTCAACAGGAAGTTCAGGTTCAACAGGTGATACGGGCTCGACAGGAAATACCGGCTCAACGGGAGATACTGGTTCAACGGGACATACCGGCTCGACAGGAAGTACAGGCTCAACGGGAAGCTCGGGTTTCACAGGCTCAACAGGAGATACGGGCTCAACAGGAAGTACTGGTGCTACAGGTGATACCGGAAGTATTGGTTCAACGGGAGATACAGGCTCAACTGGAAGCACAGGTTCAACAGGCGATACTGGCTCAACAGGAGATACCGGATCAACTGGGAATACAGGTTCAACAGGTGATACTGGTTCGACCGGAAATACAGGTTCAACGGGAAGTACTGGTGCTACAGGTGATACGGGCTCGACAGGAAATACTGGTTCAACTGGTGATACCGGAAGCACAGGTTCAACAGGCGATACTGGACCAACAGGAAGTTCAGGATCAACAGGAGATACCGGCTCAACTGGGAATACAGGTTCAACGGGAAGTATTGGTTCAACGGGAGATACAGGCTCAACTGGAAGCTCAGGTTTTACAGGCTCAACGGGAGATACAGGCTCAACAGGAGATACAGGCTCAACAGGTAATACGGGTTCAACTGGACATACCGGCTCTACAGGAAGTACAGGTGATACGGGTTCAATAGGAAGAACAGGTTCAACTGGGAGCACAGGTGATACTGGCTCAACAGGAAGTTCAGGATCAACAGGTTCAACGGGAGATACCGGCTCTACAGGAATTACAGGTTCTACCGGTTCAACTGGAAGTACCGGCTCGATAGGAATTACTGGATCAACCGGAAGTATTGGCTCAACAGGAAACACAGGTTCAACGGGAGAAACCGGATCTACAGGAAGCACAGGTTCAACAGGTGATACCGGCTCGATGGGGTTAACAGGCGGTACAGGTTCAACTGGAAATACTGGTTCAATTGGTAGTATAGGAAGTACAGGAGCCACTGGTGCCGATTTAGGTACTCACTGGAATCTTTTCGGCAACGCAGCAATTAATAGCCCAATTACTCCAGCTACTTATGGTACATCTTTAATTGGAGGTTCAGAAAACTGGATCGGTACTACTGGTGCGGATGATATTGTTTTTGGTACAGATAACAAGGAACGAATGAGGATCAAGCAAACTACAGGATATGTTGGTATTGGTATTGCAGCCCCCACTCAGAAATTAGATGTTGTTGGAAATATAAATGCCAGTGGTATAATATCCGCTCCTGAATTTGCATCCACACCTCAAACCCTCACCGATGGTGCAACAATCTCCTGGGCTGCAACATCGGGGCTTAATGCCAAAGTTACATTGGGAGGGAATAGAGTTTTAGCATTTTCTGTTTCTCCCCCATCAGGAAGCTATGGTACATTATTAGTAACCCAAGATGCAACAGGCGGTAGAACATTGACATTACCTGCAGGAAGTAAAGTTATTAATGCAACAACTCCTGGTGTTGTAATACTATCAGCAGGATCGAACAAAAAAGATATTTTGACTTTTTATTATGATGGAACGAACTATTTTTGGAATGTAGGATTAAATTATAACTAAAAGCAAACACTTATTTGTTACATAGGTTAAGAAGTAGATTCAATTTTTATTTATGAACATTATCAATGCTTATCATAATAAATATTTGATTTGAGTAGAAAAACTAAAAATAAACTGATTTCGTAACCAAGCTATTTTATTACTATTTCCATATGAAATATATACTATTACTCTGTTTATATATACCATATAATGCTTATCCACAAAAAGCAATGTTTCACGTGCATAATCAAATGCCTAAAATTTGTAATATCTGGACCCAGAAAGCAAACTTTGCAGGAACAGGAAGACGTTTAGCTGCGGGTTTTTCAATAGGCACTAAAGGATATATTGGAACGGGATTAGATGGTAATTTCAAACAAGATTTCTGGGAATGGGATCAGGCTACAAATGTATGGACACAGAAATCCAATTTTCCCGGGAATATAAGATATGAAGCTGTTGGATTTTCTATCGGTACAAAAGGGTATATAGGATTGGGGGATGATGGTAATACTTTCTATAGTGATTTCTATGAATGGGATCAAGGAACCAATACCTGGTCAGCAAAATCAAACTATCCCGGATCAGGTAGGTTTACCTGTGTTGGTTTTTCGATCGGTACAAAAGGATATATTGGAACGGGAGGAGTTTCTACAGGGGTTTATTGTAAGGATTTCTGGGAGTGGAATCAGGCTACAAATGCCTGGACAGCTAAAACCTCCCTTCCTGGCCCTGTTAGATCTGGAGCTACAGGATTTTCAATCGGTACTAAAGGATACATCGGCACAGGACGAGGTACAGGAAGCGTTTATTATCAGGATTTTTATGAATGGGACCAGGGGACAAATACCTGGGTAACAAAAGCCCCCTTTGGCGGAACTGAAAGATTTTATGCTGTGGGGTTTTCCATAGGCACCAAAGGATACATAGGAACAGGATATCAGTCCACTCCTACTTACTTTCAGGATTTTTGGGAATGGGATCAGGGAACTAATACCTGGGCAGAGAAAGCAAACTTTAGTGGAACGGCCAGAAGGGCAGCAGTTGGATTTGCCATTGGCACAAAAGGATATATTGGAACGGGCACTGATGCGACTGATAATTACAAGCAGGATTTCTTTGAATGGTGCCAATAGAGTTATAATTTTTGGCATTTTGGAAATAAAAGTATGATGCAAAGTATGAAACTCAGAAAATGATTGTTATTGATCAGGACTTGAATTCAAGCTCTTACGAATTAATGAAAAAGAGGGAAATAGGAAGAAGGCTTTTTTATCTTGTCAGAAATGAAATGAATTGAAGTATCAAACAAAGCTTCATATAATATTAATCTAAGACCTGTCAAGGTGATATGAAATATTATTAATTTATTGAAGGCAAATCCTTATTCTCATAATCAAGATCAGTTCTCTTTAGAGACTCTATGTTAAAAAAAATTTGATGTTTTTTTATTCCTACCTACTCTTTAACATAAAACGGGGCATTTGCAGTTGCCACATTATTATTGCCATCAAACACATAAACAAACAAACGATATGGCCCTTCTTTTTCAGGAGCCTTAAAAGACAGTTGTTTCCCTTTTCCATTTAAGATCAGGCCCTCGATCACACCAGGTTTTTCTTCTTTATCTCCACCTTCTTTTTTCTCTGTGCTTTCATAGTAGATCTCCCATTTATATTCAAGCTGGTCGTTATCAGGATCGCTGGCTTCAGTGTATGCGTTATGATTTGAACTGGGCTTAATATATACCCCACTTTGAATAGTTTTGTCATCAATTCCGATTGGTGCAATTAAGGGAGCTTTGTTTTTAGGTGCTTTTCCTGTCCATTCTTTTTGAATAACATCCACAATCCCGGTCTCCTCTCCATTTTCAAGGAACAGACTCAGTAAAGTATGGGTTCTCGCTTGCTTATATCCCCAAAAATATACGTAAGAACCAATGCAGCGATCCTTATTTGAGACTATAGCTTTATCATATCTTTCCTTACACACAAGGGATTTCTCTGTGCTGGTTTCTTCAATGAATGCTCCCCAGGGTGTGGTTGGTGTTTCCCAATACCCGGAAGCACCCCATTCGCCTATTAAGTATGGACCTACCCAGCCAGCATCCACGATTTTGTCTTTGATATGAGGAAGATCCATAAAAGAATTGAAAGTTAAAATATCCAGGTCGGGACAATGTTTTACAATTTCTTTGATATGTTTTTTTGGAACTCCTGCTAACATGGTAGTAGTTGGATGATTAGGATCAACCTCATGAATGAATTTTGCTATATCATTCACAGCATTCCACACCTTATAGTTATTAGCGAACAGATCAGCTTCATTGCCAACGCCCCACATTAATAATGCAGGGTGATCTTTAAAAGCAAGGATATCTTTCTTTAATTTTTCAAACTGAACTTTTACTGCATTTTTATCATCATAATTAAATCCATGTCTTTCAATATCCATATTCAATGATAATGTCACTGTTAGCCCAAGTTCATAAGCTTTGTCCAAATGTTCCTTTGCACCATCTGTACTCCAAAGTCTTATTGAATTCCCGCCACATTGTTTCAGTCGTTCATAGTAATTATTTGCACTTGCACCTTTTATGTAATACGGTTCACCGTTTCTTAAAAGCTGGTATCGGCCACTTTCTTTTTTTATTTCAACAAGTGCCACAAGAGGCTTTGATACAAAACCGTTTTTTTTAGAGAACGAGAACAGATAAATTGAAAGTATAGCAAATACTAAAACATAAATTTTGCTCATGGATTAACTGTTTTATGATTGTACTTAGTGTATTTATATTTTTTTGCTTTGTTGTTGGATATTCAAAATGTTCCGTAATCTAATAAAGGTGAGGCGAGTTCAATATGAATTCGCCTCACCTTTTTTTGATTAACTTAACAAAATTGAAAAGGAATTCTTTTTACTCTTCGCTCATGTAAGCAAGCATTTTAGAATATTGTTCTTTTAAGGGAGTCGTTGATTTATTTATTTTAACAGGAACTCCATTCTCTGCAAGGGCTGTTTGTTTAACGGAAGATTTTTTAATTGTTGAAGAATTAGCCTTGGTCTGCAATTTTTCTTCCGAATTAACCTGCACCGTTTTGGAGATCCGTGATGCCATTTTTATTTTTTTGTGTATTTTTTTTACTGAACATTCCAGATCGCTGAATACATTCATAAAATATAAATAGGCATCATAAGGTGAGTCAAACGGACTGAAATATTTATGTACATCCCCATCGTTCCAGAACTTGGTACACATATAATAATAATGGTCAGAAGTTTGAAGACGTTCCCAAACCTTTATTATATCGGGATTCCCGCAAGTCAATACTTCCTGCTCTATTGAATATATTTGTTTGATAGCTTCCTTTTGCATTGAATTACTTAGCCATGCAGAAAGATCTCTTTCGCTATCTGCCCATGATGTAAAATCATGTGCATCATAAATATCTCTTGCCTGAAAAGAATCAATAACTTCAGATGGAGTTTTAAAATCAAAATCAGGATGTTTTAAAATTTCAGAAGGAAGATGTTCTAAAAAATTGAAAATCCCTGTTGATTCCCATTGGTGTTCACCAAATGTTTCATAATCCATAAACAGATTGATGGTTTCCCCATTCCCGGCAATATCATGCACCCAGGTTTTAAATTTATCAGCGGTTAATGGAAATTCTGCCCATCCTGTATCAGAAAACCGGAATGCAATATCATCTGATAAACGATGATTTTTTAGCAATAATTTTACATTTTCGGCTCCAACAGGTTGGTAAACAAAATTTGGACTTCTGCCGTTCAGCAAACGATCCACTCCTTCGCAAATAACTCCCTTATATCCCATATCCTGGATGTAATTAGCCAGTTCATTATTATATATTAATTCGGTATTCCTGAATACTTTAGGGACCTGATTAAAATATTTTTTTATCACTGCAGCATGTTTTTCTACTTGTTTCTTAAATTCTGTTTTAGAAAAAATAAAACTAAGTGAATGATAATAGGTCTCTGATAAAAATTCAACACAACCTGTATTGGCGAGGTCAATGAAGGACTGTAAAACATCCGGCCGATATTTTTCAAATTGTTCAATTGCTGTTCCACTTATTGAATAACTTATTTTGAACTTGCCATTGTGACGTTGGATCAGCTCCAGCATTTTTTGATTTGTCTTGAGATAACACTTATCCGCCACCTTATTTAAAATAGCATGATTTTTTAGATCATCCTCATATTCATGCGTATTCCCAATGTCAAAAAAGGAATAATTTTTAATACGAAAAGGTTGGTGTACCTGGAAATAAAAACAAAGTGATGGCATAATGTTTTTTTTATTTATTTATATTAATTGTTTTGAAACGTAAGTATCTAAAATTTTCTGAGCGGCAATATCCCAGCTGATCTTATCTAAATTAACGGAAGCATCTTCAACGATTTTTTCTCTTAATACAGGATCTTTAAGTAAACTAAGGATACAACCTGCTGCTTTATCCACATCCCAAAAATCAAATTTAAGAGAGCCACTTAATACTTCAGCTACTCCGGATTGTTTTGAAATTACGCAGGGAATTCCAAACTGAGCAGCTTCAACAGCTGATAAACCAAAAGGTTCAGATACGGAAGGCATACAATAGATATCACTAACAGAAAATAAATAACGCAGCTTTTCCAAATTTAAAAAGCCGGTCATATGAAAACGATTTCCGATATGTTTATAAGAACTTTGTTCAAGTAAGGACTTGAAATAATCGCCAACGCCAGCCATAACAAATCTAACATTCGGATTTGTTTCCAATACTTTTGAAGCAATGTCCAGAAATTTTTCAGGACCTTTTTGTCGGGTAAGACGACCTACGAATAAAACAGTTTTTTCTTTAAACTTTCTTTTGCTTTTAAATGCATTAACAACATTGCTCCCATTATGAATTACAGTCATTTTGTTTTTATCAACCCCGTAATACTTATGGATATTATTTGCTGTAAAATGACTAACCGGCATTAATAAATCAGCATATTCCATGCCTTTTTTTTCCAGTTCATATACCCAACCTTTGCTGTTTTCTCCTCCCCTATCCACTTCCAAAGAATGGATATGCATTACCAATGGTTTGCCGGTTTTTTGTTTGATCTTAACTCCTGCAAGCATGGTCATCCAATCGTGTGCATGTATAATATCAAAATCCATTTTACTAGCAATGTTTGTGGCGATATTTGCGTATTGAGTAACCTTGTTGATGATATCATTTCCATATAAATTTTCAATATTGAAAGCTTGTAATCTTTCAGTGCCATCTCCCATCAGAGACGCGTAGTTACCTGTGTTGGGGTGCAAATATTCTTCGGTATAATAAGGATCAAGATCCAAAGGAAAGGAATGAAGATTAAAAGGTAATGATTGCGAATTGTCATTATAATTTCCATAAGAAGCGATGTCCAAATTATTGAGCCCGATCAGGTTCATGTTTTTCATTTTAAAATTCGGACTTGATTTTGGAATTATCATTGTAATATCAGCTAATTCAGACATGGCCGATGAAAGATCATGGCATGCAATTCCTAATCCTCCATTTATTATTGGAGGAAATTCCCACCCTAACATTAAGACTTTTGGTTGATTGTTTTTCATATGATAAAAACTAAAAAAATATTCTTGTCGTCATGGCATAATGAAAACAGAATAAGTAGTGGTGTTTTTTATTATTAGAGTGCAAACCTAAATCTTGTTTTACAATACTTAAGTCAAATTCGATGATATCGATTTTTTAATAGCCGAAGTAAATAATTGGTCAATTGTAATTTTCTATTGGATATCACTATTTAAAATCGTACCAAAAAAAGTTGTGATCTCACTCTTTGCAGAAATTATGGATTTAAAATAAAATATATCTATTTTGATTTTCCTTCATTTTATACATTTTTTGAATAGAGCATTTATTATAAAATCACGATAAAACTCAAGCTATCTATTTTTTCGATTCAAACAAACAAAGCGCTAAACAGTCGAATTTAAGATCAAAAAATTATAATCTATTTTACGTTTGTGATATGATAATTACACAAACAACCATTTCCTAAACATTTTTAGCCATGAAAAAATTATACTTTTTTATTTTAGTTTTTATAATTACTCAAAAGGTAATCGGACAACAGAATTATTGTGATTTTGAAGGAAATAAAGTCCTAAGTTTTGGTTTAAGTTCAGGGATCCTCGACTCTTTTGCGCTTAATGTAAATCCAAATGGTGTTAATGCAAGTAGCCGCTGCGCAAAATATATCAGAGATACAACAGCGTATGATATAATCAGATTATATCCTAATATGAAGTTAGTAGATGTAACTGCATACGCAGACAGTAGCGCTCAGGCACCTAAAATTAAAATGAAACTTTTTTCGACAGCACCTGTCGGCACTGAAATACAATTGCAGTTGGGTATGAAGAGCATTGATACTTATCCTGCAGGATCACATAGTTCATATGCCGGAATAACAACGGTTCAAAATGCCTGGGAGGTAATAACGTTCTATTATTATGAATCAGTTGTTGGAAGCGCAGTTTTACCAACTAATATTGATAAAATAATCCTTCTTTTCAATCCTCTTTCATCCAATAGGGACACAATTTATTTTGATGATTTAACTGGTCCGCCATTAATTAACCCAGCCGGTATTTCAATGATTGATGCATCTCCTTCCTTTAAGCTTTTTCAAAACAGCCCTAATCCGGCAAAACAAAATACCGTTATTACCTTCCAGTTAAATTCATCGGGCCTGGTTTCCCTTGAATTATTTGATATGCTTGGAAATTTAGTATCATCAGTAATTAACGAGGAAATGAAAGCCGGTACGCATGCTATTCCTATAGAAACAGCGACTATACCAAATGGGATCTATTTTTATGTATTGAAAAAAGATGGTTTTTCACAAACCAAACGAATGGTTGTCTCTAAAAATTATTAAAAAACAGAAATCAAAAAATGAGTATTTTTTTTTATTTAGTTTATATATATAATACGTAAAAAAACAATGTAATATGTTCTAATATATTGAAAGGGAATTTTAGCTCATGAAAAAAATGTGCTTTTTTATTACAGTTTTTATAATTACTCAAAAGGTTGCGGGACAGCAAAATTATTGTGATTTTGAGGGAAACAAAGTCATAAGTTTTGGATTAAGTACTGGGATCCTTGATTCCTTTGCTCTTAATCCTGCCCCAGACAGCATAAATACCAGCAGCTATTGCGCTAAATACCTTAGAAATACCTCATTGTATGATATCATCAGATTATATCCTGATATGAAGTTAACAGATGTTAGTTCGTACGCTAACAGTAGCACACAAGCTCCTAAAATTACCATGAAAGTGTACTCCAGTGCACCTGTTGGCTCTCAAATACAATTGCAGTTGGGTAAGAAGAACATAGATTCTTTTCCTGCAGGTACGCATAGTTCATATGTAACAACAACAACGGTTCAAAATGCCTGGCAGGAGGTAACATTTTATTATTACGAATCTCCGGCAGGAAGTATGGTTTTACCAACTGAAATAGATAAAATTATTCTTCTTTTTGATCCACTTTCCACCAGCATGGAAATAATTTATTTTGATGATATATCTGGTCCGCCATTAATGCCCCCTGCCGGTATTTCAATGATTGATGCATCTCATTCCTTTAAGCTCTTTCAAAACAGCCCTAATCCGGCAAAACAAAATACCGTTATTACTTTCCAGTTAAATTCATCAGGCCTGGTTTCCCTCGCATTATTTGATATGCTTGGAAATTTAGTATCATCATTAATTAACGAGGAAATGAAAGCCGGTACGCATGCTATTCCCTTAGAAACAGCGACTAAACCAAATGGGATTTATTTTTATGTATTGAAAAAAGACGGTTTTTCACAAACCAAAAGAATGGTTGTTTCTAAAAATTATTAAAAAAAAAGAGGCTGTCTCGACTTTTGAGACAGCCTCTTTTTTTTAAGTACTTAGATTAGAATATTATATAAATCCGGTTGGTCTTCAATTACTTTTGAAGAACAATTTTCCTCACCAGATAATTATCCACATTGGCTTCCTTTACTCGCATAATGTATTCACCGCTAGCAATGGATGGGGGCAATTCAATTTTTTCAGTACCACCGATGAAAGTAGATTTTTGATTGTAAATTTCCTGTCCCATAATATTGTAAATTTTTACATCAAACTCTTTTTCACCAGCATTATCTTTATTCAATTCAACAGTGAATTTCCCTTCGCTTGGATTTGGATATACATTTTTCACATCAAAAGGAACTTTATCAATAATTATAGGTGGAGTTACCCCGGTAGTAAGATATTCGGTAACAGTTGGAGGTAAGTTAGCCATCGCATTTCCGGTAAGGGAGTATTCGGTTTTTCTAATCAGGGCTCCTGACGAATTAAATGTAAGTAATACAGACGACTGGCTTGCAACTACATCAGTATATGCGATAGCAATTCCGGCATCAATATTAATTTTTAAAGCAACGGCATCAGTAATAGGAGTTGAATTTAGTTGAACTTTATAATTAAAGCTATTGGTCAGATCCTGGTTTAAAATTAATACAGAAACCTGGGTGGAATTTTTACTTCCATAAGATTTCACGTTAACCTGATTGGTAATGCCATCAACATATTCTCCTTTAAAATTATCCGCTAAAAGTTTAAAATGATAATATAATGGTTTCTTAACCCCTGTGGAACCATTAATATAACCAATATTACTTACTACTGAATTACCTTCCACCACGCTCCATAAATTAAAGATATCCAAACTGTTTTTCATTCCAATACACATCATTTCTGCAACAAACTGTCCTCCAATAAAACTATTGGCACCGAGGCCATTTAGATTGTCGGAAGGATTGTTTTGCCAATTTACATTCGCTTCGGTAATGGCAGTTTTAATTTTTGATGTTCCTGTTCTTGCATGAAAAGAATTACAAGTGGCAACTCTGCTATTCAAATAAATTATATCATCCTGTAACTGACCCGGGTCGGTTAACTTTGATATCACCGAAGCCCTTGTTTGAGCACCACTAAAAGGGTACGCATGGAATGAAATAATATCAAGATAATATCTGCCTGCTGCATCTTTTCCTGTAATATCACTTGCTCCACCAGGGGTAGTTAAACCGTCAATTATTGTTTTATTAAAACTTGCAATTTCAGGCCCGATAATAAGTATAGAAGGATCCACATTCTTCATTGCAGAAGCAAATGGCTTGAAATAGGCTGCTATTTGTGTGGAAGTAGAATACGAATAGCTAAGATCGGGTTCATTTCCAATGATCCAATACTTGATATTCCTTCCTTTTGTTACATTTATGTAAGTTACTAAATCAGCCGCCTGCTGTTTAGTATAGCGGTTATTGAAAAAAGGTACCTGAATCATTGGCTCCATACCATTAGCACGTATAGAATCAATAATTTTTATGTACTGATGTTTGGTAGGCATATTTCTATCTGCAGCGATACCGCCAAAACGAATAATGGTAGCACCACTATTTTTTATGTTTTTCCAGTTTTTATGCAATTTTCCATTAAAAATAAAAGGAGGATCAATGTTCCCATTAGGATCGCCAATAGTATCTGGCATCCATGCATTTTCTCCGAAAAAATGATTCGGAATAGTTTGTGAAAAGCCATATTTTATTGAAAACGATAAACTCAAGGTTAAAAGGCTTATGTAATAGATTTTTTTTAATTTCTTCAAGATGTTTTGTTTTAGTGAATATTAAAATGAGAGAGAACCTCTGCCGGGCTATTATTTTTATTGATTCGGGCTATTTAATCTCCCCCTTATCGATCAATATTTATTTAACGTTTTACATCAATTGAAATTGTATTATTAGCTGAAATTTAACAGATTTTGGCAATTAGAATCTTTGAATTAACGATGATTTTTTTGTCAAACAGAATTATCCATTAGTTTAAAATGTCAATAAAATAAAGCCTTACGGTGGTATGTAGTGGAAATGATAAACTCTCATATCTGTTTTTTCTCATTTTCAGGCTATTGAAAATTCAAGTTGAACGAAAATTTGGATTCCAACAATAAAAACAAGTTTATTTTCGCATAAAATATTTGTTCTTTTTTTAGGATAACAAGGTTACTTATCAAAAAAATATTTTTTGTACCCTTTTTTGCAATAAATCATTTCACATGAAAAAATATTTACCTCTCTTTAGTAAAATAATAAGCTGTTTAAATCAACAAAAAGTTGATTACACAAAAATGCTTTCAGTTATTATTGTTCTTTTCCTCTTTTTTCCATTCCTCGCAAAGGCACAGGTATTTAACGGTTCCGGAGGGCCGATTTTAAACACCGGGCAAACCACTTATTTTAGTCTTTTGGTTTCAGGTCTTGTTCCATCACAATTGGATAGCACTTTCGGTGTAGAATCTGTTTGCATAAACCTAAACCATCCTACGGATGAAGAACTTTTCATTTATTTGGAATCACCTAATGGAAGAATTGTGGAACTTGCCCCAGGAAGTAGTTGTAATGGTGCTAATTATACCAATACTTGTTTCGACAGCAGGGTAAATACATCTATTACTTTATCGGAGGCACCTTATACAGGGACCTTTAAGCCAACCGGATATTTGGGGCGTTTTAATAATGGTCAAACTGGAAATGGGACCTGGCGTCTTTGGGTTCATGATTACCTTGCTTTTTTAAATTCAGGTAATTTGATCAGTTGGAGTTTGAATTTCGGCAATTCACCTTCTAAACCGGTAATATTTACTTCATCCAATCTTCCGATTGTTTTTATCAATACTGGGAATCTCACAATAACTGATTCTGAAATATTAGTTAATATGGGGATAATTGATAATGGACCAGGGCAGAGAAACGATACCTCAGACATCAGGAACAACTACAATGGCAAAACCATGATCAGGATCAGAGGCAATACATCCAAAAATTTTGAAAAAAAATCGTTTGCGCTTGAAACAACAGACATGTCCGGGGTTGAACTTAACACTTCCTTGCTTGGAATGCCCCCTGAAAGTGATTGGGTTTTAACAGCTTCTTATGCCGATAAAAGCATGATGCGAAATTCAATTACTTATGATATTTTCAGGCAAATGGGTAACTACGCTCCTCGTACTAAAGACGTGGAACTAGTTTTAAATAATGAATACAGAGGAATATATGCATTAACGGAAAAACCAAAACGAGGTGATGACAGAATTAATGTTTCAAAGCTGGAACCAAGTGAAAATTCGTATCCTGAAATTACGGGT
Source organism: Bacteroidia bacterium (assembly GCA_030654175.1). GTDB lineage: Bacteria > Bacteroidota > Bacteroidia > 2-12-FULL-35-15 > 2-12-FULL-35-15 > 2-12-FULL-35-15. The sequence goes on along the minus strand of JAURXZ010000033.1, from coordinate 31,679 downwards.
GGGTATATACTAAAAATTGACAGACCTGATGAAGATGGCTGGTACTCCTTATTTGGTGGAAATGCACAAAACAATTCGAGTTTCTATTATCAGTATGTTTATCCAAAAGATATAGCTATCACTGTCCCGCAAAAAAATTATATTAATAATTTTATGGATAGTTTAGAAACTGCATTGAACTCCCCCTACTTCGCGGATCCAACAATTGGATATCAAAAATACATGGATGTGGAATCCTTTATTGATTATTTTATTATGAATGAACTTAGTAAAAATGTGGATGCTTATCGGTTAAGTACTTATCTGTATAAAGACAATATTTCTCATGGAGGAAAATTACACATTGGACCAGTATGGGATTATGATATTGCCTGGCACAATTGTAATTATGGCAATTCATTTGCTCCTAATGGATGGGAATATCAACTCCCTGATACTGTGCATCCCAGTCCTTTATGGTGGAATCGTTTATTCCAGGACAGTAATTTCTCCAACAAACTTTATTGCCGTTGGAAAGAATTGCGCGTGAGCCTTTTAGACCTTAATTATTTGAACAGTTACATTGATGCACAAACTAATATGCTTAATGAAGCACAACAGCGGAACTTTACCCAATGGCCAATTTTAGGTGCATTTATTGCTCCCAACCCTCAGGCGCAATTGAATGCGAATTACACAGGTGAAGTAAATGATCTAAAGAACTGGATCGCCAGCCGCATTCCATGGCTAGACTCGCATATTTTAGGATCGTCATGTAACGTTGGGATCCAGGAGGAAAAACCTCCTGAAGTTTCAATGAATTCTTTTCCTAATCCTTTTACTAATAATTTGAGTGTTATTTATGAAGTCCCGGATAATTTATCTTCTAACACTCAGGCTAAAGTGAAAATAGAATTATTGAATGTATTAGGAGAACAGGTACAAGTTCTTTTTGAGGAAAATAAAGTTGCTGGAACTTATCAGGAAGATATTGCTACTACACAACTTGCGATAGGAATATATTTCTTAAAATTGAGTGTGAACACTCTTGTTGTTTATCAAAAAACAGTTAAACTGAGAGGACAATAAAACTAAGCCTTTGAAGCCCCTCTCAATAAAAATGTAAATATATTTTTTCGGTTAAGAGGGACTTATCGCAGCAAAAGACGTTTCAACCGGCAAACTGATTGTAAACACAGTTCCTTTATTTACTACACTTTTTGCACTGATATGTCCCCGATGAACGTCCGCAATTTTTTTACAAATGGATAATCCAACGCCTGTTCCTTCGTTTTCAGAATTCCCCTGAAGACGTTTAAAAAAGGTGAAAATTTTATTTGCATACTGTTGCTCAAAGCCAATTCCGTTATCCTGAACATTAATTCTCCAATATTTGTTTACTTTAATCTTACTTGAGGAATCATCAGGTGCTTCCATAATAGCGGTTATGCGAATCATAGGCTCCAGGTCATCATTTGAAAATTTAAGAGAATTACTTAATAAATTCCGAAACAGCAATTTCATTAAAGAGGGAAAAACGTATAATGAAGGAAGTGGATCGATTGATACTTTTGCATTTTTTTTCTTAATTAATGTATCCATTTCTGATAAAACTTCTTTGAAAAGTATATTCATATCCGAATATTCAAGATCATTTTTTGTGACATCTATTTTGCTGAAGGTATGAATATCATTGATCAGAATTTGCATCCGTTCACAGGCTATTTTAATTCTATCCAAATACATCTGACCTTCGTTATCCAACTTGTTTCGATATTTTAAAACAATAAAATCATTGAACATCCTTATTTTTCTGAGTGGTTCCTGCAGGTCATGCGAAGCAATATTTGCAAACTGGTCCATTTCTTTATTTGCTGATTCGAGTTTTTCAATATTTTTCAGCAATTGTTTATTTAATTCTTTTACTTTTTCTTCAGATGCAATTCTGTCCCTTATTTCAATTTCTAAATTCTTATTAATTGCCTTTAGTTTTTGCTCTTGCTCCAATAACTGATGGTTTTTCCGGTACAAGTCCACAAAAACAGCAACCTTAGCAAACAATAGATCGGGTTGAATAGGTTTATAGATATAATCCACGGCACCGGTTTCATATCCTTTAAAAAGTTTTTCATCTCCATAACTGTTTGCCGTGATAAAAATGATCGGAATATGTTTCAACTTTTCACGTTGGTAAATCATAGCTGCAGTTTCAAGCCCATTCATCCCAGGCATTTCCACATCCATTAAAATAAGCGTAAAATCCCATTCTTTCAATAAGATCTTCAAAGCACCATTGCCTGAAGACGCTTTGACTAATTGGTATTGACCTTTTTCTAATATGCTTTCCATAGAAAGTAAATTATCCTCACGGTCATCAACAAGTAAGATTTTAACTTTTATTACATTCGACATTTTTCTTTTCTGCTATTATAAAATTCTCTCGCAAAGCGCGAAGGGGCAAAAGTTTCAAATTTATTTGCTATTCAACTATTTTTCAGTTAACAGCTTTTAGAATTTATGCCATATTTGAATTATTATTACTATTTATGAAACCACATCCTCATCAGTGAAAGAAGCTGATCTATTTTTAAAGGTTTGGTAATATAATCAGATGCTCCTGCCTCAATGCACTTTTGCCTATCCCCCTTCATGGCCTGAGCTGTAACTGCAATGATTGGGAGCGTACTGTTCTTATACTCCCTACGTATTTTACGAATTGTTTCATAACCATCCATTCCAGGCATCATAATATCCATTAGCACCATTTCTATATCATTAAAATCGTTCATCATACTGATTGCTTCCATACCTCTTTCTGCAGTTATCACATCAATATTAAAACGTTCAAATACAGTGGTGAGCGCAAAAAGATTTCGTACATCATCATCGACTACTAATATTTTTTTTCCGGTTAAAACATCACTTTTCGTCCTGAAATTTTCCATCATTTTGCGTTTTTCAGGGGGGAGTCGAGCATAATCAAAATGAAGAAGCATCAATGTTTTTTCAAGCAAACGTTCGCGTGTGTTCACGAATTTCAGAAGAATATTATTAGTTACCGTATTCATCTTTACTATTTCCTCTTTATCAAGCTCATTGGAGGAGTATATAATAATCGGAATTGGATTGTTCTTATCATTTTGAATATTTCTGAAAAGGTCAATAGATGAAAAATCGAGTAAGCTATGATCAAGAATAATGGTATCAAATATTTTTTGTTTTATCAACTCATTTGCTTTTTCTAAAGAAGAAGTCACAGTAATTTCAATTGAGTTTTCCCGGAATAAATCAGCCATCCTTGATATTTCCGGCCCGTCTTGCTCCACTATTAATAATTGTTTTATTTCTATTGAATTAAATTTGATGATCTCATCAAAAAGTTCATTCAACTGATGATGTAGTAATGGTTTTAGCAAAAAACTTTTTGCTCCTCTTTTTAAGGCCAGAATTTTATTCTCTTCACGGGAAATTAAATGGATAGGAATATGCCTGTAATGCAGATCATTTTTAAATTGATCCAGCACTTTCCATCCGCTTGTATCAGAAAGGTAAACATCCAACGTAATTGCCATTGGTGTGAACCGGGTAACAAAATTAAATATTTCAACATAACTGGAAGCGACAACTGCCTTAAGTCCCGACAAACGGGCATGCTCCACCATTATTTTGCCAAAAATCAGATCATCCTCAATTACAAGTACTACTTTATCATTTGCTGAAATGTTGTTTCTGTCATCACCAGCCTCATTGGTCATTTCACTAATATCTTCCAGTTTTTTTGAAAGAATTTCATTTTCTGTCATATTAATAGCATCAAAAACCCCTTCGAGTTCTATATTTTTTGGTAATAACGTTTTAAAATCGTTTTCAACAAAAGGTGCATCAACAGTATCCATAGGCAAATACAATGTAAATGTACTGCCAACTCCTAATTCGCTTTCTAATTCAATTGTACCGCCAAGTAATTCAGCCAAACCACGGCTAATGGATAGACCTAATCCTGTGCCACCATATTTCCGGCTTGTAGAACCTTCGGCTTGCTGAAATGCTTCAAAAATTATAGTTTGTTTATCCGGAGAAATACCAATTCCCGAATCGATAATTGAAAATGCAACTACCTGTTTTGCATTGCTCAATGAATTGTTGCCATGCTGCCATTTTTTCTCGGCATTAAATATTTTAAGTTTAACTTCTCCTCTCTCGGTAAATTTGAATGCGTTTGAAAGCAGGTTTTTAAGGATTTGATTCAAACGTTGTGAATCAGTATCAATTGATTCGGGAAGGCCCGGATATATTTCTGTTTTAAATTTCAGATTTTTTGTTTCTGATAAAGGTTTAAACGTTGTTTCAACAAATGTTGAAATTTCTGAGAAAAGAATATTGGAAATATTAGCAGTGATAAATCCGGATTCGATCTTAGAAAGGTCAAGAATATCATTAATGAGTTCTAACAGATCATCTCCGCAGGAATGGATGGTTTTTGCATAACGTGTTTGTTTATCATTCAAATTCCCTTCAGGGTTTTCATATAACTGTTGAGCAAGGATCAATAAACTATTCAAAGGAGTGCGCAATTCATGCGACATATTTGCAAGGAATTCTGATTTGTATTTGGATGTTAATGTAAGTTGTTCTGCTTTTTCCTCTAATGATCTTCTGGCTTCCTCTACCTCCTTGTTCTTGGTTTCTACTTCATCTTTTTGTTTAAAAAGCAAAAACGCTTTATTTTGTAATTCATCATTTGTTCTTTTTAACTCTTCTTGCTGGATCTTCAATGCATTTGCCAATGATTGTGATTGTGAAAGTAAAACTTCTGTTCTGGTATTTGTTTGGATCGTATTTACAACTATACCAATACTTTCGGTTAATTGACCAAGGAAATCCAAATGGGTATTACTAAAAGTACCCAAGGTCCCTAATTCAATAACTGCCTTTACATTGTTTTCGAATAATACCGGAAGTAAAATTAAATTTGAAGGAGGTATTTTCCCAAGTCCGGAATTGATCTTCACATAGCTTTCGGGTACATTTGATAAGATGATACGTTCCTTTTCCAATGCACATTGTCCAACCAATCCTTCACCAAATAAAAATTCCTTTGGAATATGCTTTTCAGATTTATAAGCATAGGATGCGAATAATTTCAACTTAGGAAACACTTCTTCAGCGGCTACAATATAAAACGCCCCAAAATGTGCACCCACCACCTGGGCCAGTTCTGAAAGGATTCGCCTGGCAACAGTTTTTAGATCTTTCTGACCCTGTAACATTTGATTAAACTTTGCAAGATTGGATTTAAGCCAATCCTGATCCAGGTTTAATAAAGTTGTTTCCCGCAAATTGGTGATCATAAGATTGATCGTATCCTTCAATTCTTTAACCTCTCCTTTTGCATCTACACGGATATTACGGGTTAAATCTCCTTTTGTAACAGCGGATGCAACTTCTGAAATAGATCTCACCTGGGTAGTTAAATTTTCCGCCAGTAGATTTACATTTTCCGTCAATTTTTTCCAGTTACCGGAAGCTTCAGGAACCTTCGCTTGACCGCCCAATTTACCTTCAACACCTACCTCACGGGCAACATTGGTTACCTGGTCGGCAATTATGGAAAGAGTTTCTATCATCTCATTAAATGTGTCAGTTAATTTCGCCACCTCCCCTTTTGCATTAATGGATAATTTCTGACTTAAGTTGCCTGTTGATACCGAAGTTACTATCTTAGAAATACCACGTACCTGATTGGTATAATTTGAGGCCACCATATTTACACTGTCGGTAATATCTTTCCATCTTCCTTCAACACCGGGCACGTGAGCCTGACCGCCTAACAATCCTTCAGAACCTATCTCCATCGAAACACGTGATACTTCAGAACAAAAGCAATTCAATTGGTCGATCATCGAATTAATTGTATTCTTCAAATCACCTACTTCGCCTCTTGCTTCTATTGTAATCTTTTTAGTAAAATCGCCCTTGGAAACGGCCGTTGTTACAATAGCAATATTTCTAACCTGAAGAATTAAGTTAGAGCCAATTTGATTAATATAAATTATAAAATCCTTCCATATTCCCTGAAAATCCTTTAAATGCATTTGCATTCCTATATTTCCTTCCAGGCCCCTCTCCCTACCCATTCTGGTTACTTCAGAAGAAAAAAAGTTCAGCAGGTCAACCATGGTATTTATGGTATTCTTTAGTTTATGAAACTCACCTTTTGCATTTACAGTGATCTTTTGTGATAAGTCACCTTTTGAAATCCCTGTGATAACATTCTCTATATCTCGAACATTGTCGGTAATGTTCACGGCCATTCTATTCACAGCATCAGATATATCATTCCATACACCGCCTATTCCTTGTGTTTTTATTTGTCCTCCGAGCTTACCTTCAGATCCTACTTCTTTAACCACCCGGCTTAGATCCGAAGTAAATAAATCCAATTGATTTACTAAACCTTTTGCCTCTTTAGAGATCCGATCAAGGTCGCCTTGAAATAAGTTATTGTTTTTAAAAGGAGTAAGTTGGGTGAGATCACCTTTCGCCACAGCGGAAATTACTTTATCCATTTCTTCGATAGGGTAAACTAACTCTGATATTAATAGATTCAAAGAATCCACTCCTGATCTCCATTCACCCTGCGCCTCCGGAAAAACGATGCGATGGTGAAGGCTGCCCTTTTTCCCGATATTATTTTGTGCGTTGGCAAATTGCTCTATTAATTTTTTATTGTTGGTAATAATCTCATTTATTGTGGCGGCAATTTCCCCACTCAATCCTTCTTTGTTGGAAGGCATTCGAAATTCAAAATTTCCATTTTTAATTTCTGTTAAAATTTTTAACAGTTCAGTTGAATTGAGGTCATCATTTCCTTGGGTTGTAGTAATGTTCTGCTCCTTTTTTGTTGTTCCTTTCCCCCCCTGCTGTCGCGCCTTTCGCATCACCAGCGGAGCTTCCATGGTAACCAAAGAAATGGAAATATTTTCTTTTTTGCCTTTTTTAGTAGTTTTTGCCATAACTGGTTTTTTAGAACAGATAAGTCTCAACACATTTGATTAACACAAGTAGTATTCAACAAATATTGTTTTTTTGCAGAATTCAAAAGACCATTCATTAAAAAAGAATTTTCTGATTTACTCTGTAAAAACTCGTGACGCTCCGTGATCTTTGTGTTATATTGATTTTTTTCTTTGAAACAACAAGAATAAATTAAATACTAAGTACAAAATTTTCTTTGTTCAAACCAGAAGTATGGTATTGCCAATTGATATTGATCACTTCAGCCAATATTTTTTTTAGCGATGTAAAATCGTTTGGCTTTGTAATGTATATATTGGCTCCAAGAACGAATGATTCTTCAATATCCTTTTCGGACCCAGAGGTAGAATAAATAGCAATGGAAAGATCATTGAATGATTTATTGTTCCTAATTTCTTTTAAACATTCCATGCCCCCTTTACGTGGCATGTTAAGATCAAGAAAAACCAGGTCAGGCTTTTGGTTTTCAGTTTTAGAAAGGTAATCCATAAGCTCAACACCATCATTTACTGTGGTAACAACTGTTTGTATCTTTAATTCTTCGATTGCATATTTAAAAAACAGGCGATCATCCTTATCATCATCGGCAAGGAGTACGTGGAGGCAATCGTGTTGCATAATTAACTTGTTTAAATTTTAGTTTGAATTTATATCTTAAAATTGCATTTTTTTTGATCAGTAGCCTAATTCATTGACTGCTTTCTTTACAGGAAAAAAAACATTAAAAACAGAGCCCTCGCCTACCTGGCTTTGTGCGGTAATGAAGCCATTATGGTTTTCCATGATTTTCTTACAGATTGCTAAGCCAATGCCTGTGCCCGAATATTCACTTTTGCCATGAAGACGCTGAAATATTTCAAAGATTTTTGTGGCATATTCCTGTTCAAATCCAATACCATTATCAGCGAATAAAAATTTCTGATAATTTTTATTCGCATCGGCACCTTCATTTATATACGATCTTCCTGAAACAAGGCTGGATGTTATGGTAATATTGGGCTTTACGCCAGTCTTACGGTATTTAATTGCATTGCCTATCAGGTTCTCTAAAAGCTGACGAAATTGAAAATCGATAACTCTTAAAGTGGGCAGTTTAGTTGAAGTAATGGTCACATTGTTTTCTTCAATAGTATCTTTGAGTGAATTTTCAACTTCTTCTAGGAGAACATTTAAATCGAGTGTTTCAAGCTTTTTTATCCCGGAGGTTGTTTGGGAAAAAGCAAGAAGGTCATCTATTAACCTTTGCATATTACCGGCTGAATTGATTATACGCTGAATATATTCTTTCCCATCTGATGATAAAGATTCATTGTGCTTGTCAATTATTAAATTACTATAGGTTTTTATTTTACGCAAAGGTTCTTTCAAATCATGACTGGCAACATAACTGAAAGAAGTCAATTCGCTATTCATTTTCTCTAGTTCCTTGTTTTTTTGACAGAGCTGTTTCCTGTGCCGTTCCAGCTCTTTTTCATTTTTTTTCTCTTTTGTAATATTTCGGATAAAGGAAATAAATACCTGTTTGCCATTCCACAATGAACTGGCAATTGAAAGGGCAATAAAAAATTCTTTACCTTCTTTATTTATCGCTGTAATTTCAATCGTTTTATTTAATAAATTTTGTTGTCCTGTTAATTTTAAGCTAAAATTTCCATTAGTATGACTTTCAATGTCTTGAATTGGAATTATGGTTTCCACAAAATTTTCTCCAATGATCTCATCCATTTTCCACCCAAATATAGCCTCAGCTTTAGGATTCCATAATAGTATTTTGCTGCTGTTGTCAATAACAATTACAGCATCAGGGGCATTTTGTATAAGTTGTCGGAATGTTTTTTCACTTTCCTTTAGCTGTTGATTGAGCAGGTAATTTTGTGAAACATCCATCATGGATCCTTTCATTTTAACAGGCTTTCCATCCTGAAAAGTCACTATCCCCCTTGACCAAATCACTTTTCCACTTTGTATTTTCTGAAAACGATACTGACATTCATATAATTCAGAATCCTTTAAGGATTTGTCAATTGCTTCTTTTAATTTTTCAATATCAGATGGATGAACATTTTTCAAAAATGGTTCAAGTTTGTTCATATCGTTCAACTCAAAAAAAGTCATAAGCTGGAGGGAGGACAAGGAACTGTTTCCAACAAAATCCCATGCAAAGTTATCATACCCTTCACTTGTAGGAACTTCTTGCAATTGCCCTTTTCGATTTTCTAATTTTGGAAAATTTTCTTTTCCATTAGAGTAATAATCATCAATCTTTTGTTCATTAAAATTGGATAGCGAATTATAACCAATTTCTTCCAACAGGGAGGTGAATCGATCAACATCTTCTAATATATGCATAGAGATAGCCATTTCAGAAGTATAATCCGAAAGAAACGCACGAAAAGTTTTTCGATATATGAAAGTGAGGTCTGTGATATCTTTTGAAACGATGTTTGTTGAACCTATATTGATATTTTGATTATCAATCCATTTGCATAAGCATAAATTTATATGAGTTGGAGTTTCCTTTTTTACAAGGCATTCTAATAAATCCCTTGTGTTTTTTAGCGATAAATCAATAATTCCCTGCTCCGGCAATGTTTCAAAATATTTAAGACAGGGCGTTTTTTCCTCACGGGATATGCAAAGCATGGTGGAGGCAAACTCTTTCTGTTTGTTTTGCAATAAAAATTTTGCATAATCCGGTAAATAGTAAAAATTCAATTTTACTTTCTCTAAGGTTGTTTCGTCACTTTGAGTCATATTTAAGCGAGATTATAGATTGCTTTTATATCCAAATCAAAAGTCTGGCGGACCATGATCTTTAATTATATTATTTTTCCTGTATCAGAACCATTTTTCTCTCGTCTCCTTTTAATAATCCGTTGAAATGCAGTAGGTGTTAAACCTGTAATTTTTTTAAATTGCCACGATAAATGGGCAGAACTACTATAATTTAATTTGCTTGAAATTTGAGTAAATGTCAATTCATCTGCGATAATCAATTGTTTTACGCGCTCAATTTTCTGGATAATGATAAAATTTTCAATAGAAATGAAAGTTACCTCAGAAAAAAGGTTAGAAATGTAACCAAAGCTGTAATTGAGTTTTTGGGCAAGGTAAAATGAAATTTTTGAAGGAGGTAATTTTTCCTCCAGATAGAGCATTTCAATAATTGTGTCTTTTGTTTTTTGAACGAGGGCGCTAATTCTATCGTCAAGAATCTCTATTCCATACTTTTTTAAAACTACAGAAAGCTGATTATGCTGCTCAGCAGAAATCCCGTTTTTAACCTCAAGTTCCCCTAAGCCTGTTAATTCGCAGGTTAAACCGAGTTTATCCAACTGTTCCTGTAATAATAATTTACTGGTAGTATTTATGTTATATCTGATGTATAATTTCATTTCATGTATTCTCTAAGCATTTAAAAATTAAGCTTTTACAAGTAATAAATAATAACAAAATTACATTTTTTGAAATAATAATTTCCTTGACGAAGATGGCTATTCTTTATTTGATTTTTTTACATTATTACAGGAAAAACTTACATTTAAACACTATTTCTTTTAAAATAGTGAGACTCGTCATTACCTGTTAAATTTGAATTTAATAAAAACCGACTAGAATTTAAAGATTTTCATATTCAGAACATCGAAAATTTTATTTTCGATGTTCTCAAAATGAAATGGAAAAGTAAAAAATGAAAAGAAGGAATCCTTGAACTAAAGGTACATAGTTTGGATTAATGAACCTATATAATAATTAACTCAAATGATAAATGGAATTCGTGGTAAGAGAGAATACTTTAAAATGGAATGGTATTATTTGAAAATAACCGGCTCAAACAATAAAATATGTTTGAGCCAGAAGGTATTAGTTTTTAATAGATTTTAAATCATATTTAACTTGCGTAACAGTTCTTTTTTAAATTGTCCGGCAATTGGTAGAGGATGTTTTCCTGTATAAGCTGAATTTTCTTCAATATTGTCAATATGGCTTAATGAAACAAGGTAGGAACGGTGTAAGCGAAAAAATTTATCCGATGGTAGTTTTTCTTCAATATTTTTTAATGTAATATGGACGGTATGACGTTTTTCGGGAGTGAAAATATTAACATAATCACCAATTGCTTGTATATACTGGATGTTCTCTAATTTTATTTTAATGAGTAAACCACCTGAACGGACAAATATATATTCCTTGTTATTTTCATTAACCACCTGCTTTTGATCCTTATTTTCAAATAATTCTTTTGCCTTAGTAACTGCAACCATAAACCTTGATAGATTAACCGGTTTAATAAGATAATCTGCCACATTAAGTTCAAATGCCTCAGCAGCATAGTCTTTTTTTGAAGTAACAAGGATAATTATGGGATGTTTATCCAGATTTTTTATCAGATCAATACCTGTCATACCCGGCATTTCAACATCCAGGAAAACCAAATCAACGGGTTCTTTTTTAAGATATTCAAAAGCCTCAACCGGACTTTCACACTCCTGTACAAGTTTTAAAAAACTAAACTGTTCTATTAAAAGTTTGATCGTTTCTCTCGCTATTTTACTATCGTCAACTACTATGCAATTCATATATGTAAGTGTTTTAAAAAAATATTTTATTTAATGGGATAATAATGCAGCCATGAATTTTTCAGCAAAGAAATATTCAAGTTTGAAAACGATATTATCGTTTTTGGTTATTCTGTTCGTTTCAAATAAAAGGATTGATCAGTAAACCGGCATTTTTATTAAAATAATGCTTTAAAAAAGACTATTCAAGGAGTGGGAACACGGTTTTTAAAACCTGATCTTCGTTTTTGAGGAGTGAGTAAGCCCTTGGTTGGGATTAATAAGTTTTTATTAAAACCATCCAGAATGGATAGCGGTCTTAAAAAATATAGGTGATTGTAGGTGTAGAATGTGCTCATATTGATTTAAAGTTTTACAATTCTATTAGTTCATTTTTTAATTCACAGAAGACTTCTGTGCAAAGGAGATCGATTTTTTGAAATAATTCTTTAATTTTTCCCAAATTCTCTTTCTTTACTGCAAGCTTCTCTATTGTTCTGGCCATTGTTTCAAATTCTTTATTTATTCCCATCAATGCAAAAGATGGGATCAATGAATGAGAAGCGATTCGCAAAGCATCCCAATCTAAATTATCCATACTTTGCTTCATAGTAAAGAGCAATTTGGGTATTTCGTCCAGATACACTTTCGCTATTTTCGACTTTACCTGTAAATTCCCATTTGTTAATTCATTCAAATTATCGAGGTTAATACATTTTTTTTTTGTCAGTTGTTGCTCGGTGTAAATTTGGTGTATTTCATTCTTTACTCTTTTTTTAGGTAATTGCTCTTTTGTAATATATTTGATAATAGTATTATATAATAATTTATTATTTATTGGTTTGGAAACATAATCATTCATTCCGGCAGCTCTGCATTTTTCAACATCAGTGGTAGTTACATTTGCTGTGAGAGCAATAATTGGAATGGCCGGATTTTTACTCTTTCGAATATGATACGTGGTTTCAAAACCATTCATTTCAGGCATCTGAAGATCCATTAAGATAATATCATATTTGTTTTTTCTTAATTTTTCAAGTACAATTTTTCCGTTGCCGGCAATATCTATTTCAAACCCGAATTTTTCTAATATTGTACTTATTAATAGTTGATTTAATGATTCATCTTCAGCTACTAAAATTTTTACATTTTTTATTAAAGGTGATCCAAATAGATCCTTTGGCACAAACTCTTTATTTTCAGTTTCGAATTTTGATTTAATTTTCTTATAACTAAGAATGAAACTGAAAGTTGATCCTTTATCAACTTTACTTTTTACCGAGATTGTACCTCCCTGCAATTCAACTAATTGTTTTGCAATTGTTAAGCCTAACCCCGTTCCTCCATATACATTTGAAGTTTCGTTTGTGGCTTGCTGAAATTTGTCGAAAATTGTACTTAGATTCTTTTTGGGAATACCAATGCCGGTATCTGTAACCGAAAATTCAAGAGTGACATTTCCATTATCCTCATTCAGCATTTGTATTGCGATATTTATTGAACCTTTTTTTGTGAATTTTATCGCATTACTTACCAGGTTTAAAATTATCTGATTTAAACGAACGGAATCACCAATTAAAAATTCAGGAATATTGGGATCGAATTTAAATGTTAATTGTAATTTGGCCTCTTTGATTTTTGTCTCAAACAATTGAAGGATCTCAGAAATCGAATTGGATAAATTAAAAGGCGCATATTCAAAGGTCATTTTACCTGCTTCCACTTTTGCAAGGTCAAGAATATCATTAATTAACACCATCAACAGGTTGCCTGATGTTTTAATGGCGTTTAAATACTCTTTTTGTTTTTTTGTTAAATTAGTATCAAAAACAACATCCGTAAATCCAATGATTGCATTTAATGGGGTACGGATTTCATGGCTCATACATGATAAAAAATCTGTTTTTGATCTGGAGCACAGCTCTGCCGTATTTGCAGCTACTTCCGCTTTGTTTTTTGCTTCTATTAATTCAATTTGGGATTTTTTAAGTTGGCTTAATGTTTCCTCCAGACTGATTGTCCGGCTTTTTACACGTTTTTCCAAGGCAGCATTGAGTTCTTGCATTTCCTTTTTGTGATTGGTATTAGCAATTGCATATCGAATAGAACTTTCTAGCATCTGTCCGGAAATTGCCGCCTTCACTATATAATCAGCCGCACCTGCATTCATTGCCTGATTATCAATTTCGAAATTATTTTCGCCTGTTAAAATTATCAGAGGTGCTTCACATCCTATTTCAATTGCTCTTTTAACCAGATCTAAACCGGTTTTTGCGCCAAGTCTGTAATCAATTAAATATACATCATGGTTTTTCTCAGCAATACTTTTTAATCCTTCTTCATATGATGGTCTCCAATCAATAGTATATTTATGATGAACCACGTCTTGGATAATGTCACGAACAATCATGAAATCATCTTTATCGTCATCAATCATTAATATTCTGATTTCTTTTCGAACCATCTTTTTGATAAAAATTAAGATTATTTTAAGTAAAAAAACTACTGGTTTAGAATCATGCAAAGATGGTTTACTTATGATTTGAAAGCATTACATTATTGCTGAATAATGTTACATTATACCCATATTGTATTTATTGAAATATTGAGCAAAATAAGCCGTTTTATGGATTAACTGACGATTATCACGCTTCTGTTTGACGTTAAGCATCCAAAAAAACACTTATATGGATGGATTTGAAAGAATATCGAAATTGAAAAAAATAAATTGGAAATGTTTTTTTATAATTATTAGTTTGTTTATTTAATAAACACAGAAGAAAGTAAATATTTTTAAAAAGAAATAAGAAGTGAAAATATTAACAGAAAATAAATGTATGGGTCGAAAATTACAATAATGGGGGGATCTTAATCCTGAGTTTACTTAATGCTGAAGAAGGGGAGAAATATAATTTGTTCCTGATTTAAAAAAATCATCCTTTATAATATAATTTAAAAATGCTTTTTGTGATTCCGGAGATGAATTTATTTTGAACGATTCCTTTTCATTAAACCAGGTCAACAGCCTAACTTTTGACATATCTGATTTAAGTGCATCACTCATTTGTTTGATCCATTCTGCTTTGTTCTGAGTCGGTGTTGTTTCGTTATTATGGCGTTCTCTGGATGCGATCTCACATATAAATAGTGGCTTATTTGGAAGTTGCTGTGTCACTATAAAATAGTTCTCGATGCCTTCCTTCCTGAATGATCTCCAAACAGGCAATCCTTTTCCCGCTCCATTATAAATATCCAAACCTATGCAATCAACATAGTCATCTCCGGGGTAAGCGTTCATTATGTAATTCCATTTTTCTTGTGGAAAAGAAGTAGAGTTGGGACACCAGATAAATTTTACATTTGTCACTTTTTGTTCTTTAAAAATGTCATGAATATGCTGAAAAGCCCTAACAAGCAATAATGGATTTTTATCATTATTAACAACACACCACGGATACCAGTCGCCATTGAATTCATGAAGTATCCGTAATAAAATAATACCATCTACCTGTTTAATTTCATCGGCCCATTCTTTAAAAAAAGGATCGAAATGCCCCTCCACAATACTATATAAATTGGGTTGTTTCATCTTTGGGTTTGCATTTACAAAATGATCTTCCAGGGTGATCATTGGAATATACCCCTGGTGAATTATTTTATTTATTCTTTCAATTGAAGGATAATGATTTTGAGTATGCCCACCATCAACTGCAAAGGGATGAAAAAAATGAATTACACCTAATTTTTTATCAGATGAAGAGTTAAACGTTTTTTCGAAATTGGTTGCTATATCAGAAAAATTGGCTTCGTTTCCTTCTTTTGACCATGCACCTATATTGCAAAAATTTTCTGCGACTGGGGATGGCAAACTTAATATTCCAGATCCTATGGGTAAGGAACCTTTCGAAAAAGAAATAAAATCAAAATACCAGGTTCGTTTAGTATTTTCCATAATGGAAGTTTCCTGCAATTCAGGGGAATTTGTAAAGCTAATTATAAAGCAAAGTAGTTTTCCTTGTTTATAATTTATATTAAAAATGCCATCACCACTGGGGTTCGAATCCTTAAACTTGTTTAATGGAATTGATATCAATTCCCACTCTATTGGAGCATTTGAGGGTTGCTCTGAAGGGCTTTCAGGTTCAAATTTATGGACATAAATCCAGGCATCATCCTGCTCCTTTTCATATTTATTATCGCCATTATCATCTTCCTGCAATTCTATCTTTATTAAATTATTTTTAATATTTGCAGGTTGGCATACGTACAAGTTGAGATAATCCTGATCAGGATCCAATTCTATATTTAAACCAATTCCTTTCCCCCATCCGCCATATGCTATTTTACCTTCTTTTTCAATTTTAATAAATCTGTCGCCAAGGTATGTGAGTTGTTTGTCTTTTTTCGAAATAATACTTGATTTAATATTGCCATAAGTAAAAATCCCATTCTGTTTAATATCGGATGGTGATGAACCATCTGCAAGCCCCTCAAAATCTTCAATTACAAATTTTAATTGAGCATGCGAGGGGGCAATAATTCCAAAAAAAAGGAAAACAAATAAAACACTTTTTATATTCATTTTTTGATAAAATTACCATATCCAATTTGCAGCAATTCTAAAATTACCGTCCAGAAATCCATAATCAGGATAATATTTTTTATTCCATGGGAACCGGTTCACAGCCCAATTACCATACGTTAAGGAAAAACGGAACGACCTCCAGTCAAAATAACCAAAACCGTACGTATAATCGGGATCCCAAGGCTGCTTTTTCAGTTCACCTTCAGGATAAAAATACAGCGCTGTTTCAACATAGATCCTTTTGTAAATCGTATAACGGAAACCTCCACCAATTGTGGATTTTCCTGCTGTTAATCCACCATGGACTACTTCATTAGGGTCACGGTACTTTATGGAATACCTGGCAAAGTAAGTAAACTTGAGGTTGGTGGTTTCATCGAGTTTAATCTTTTGGGTCAGTCTTTCTGAAAGATTGTGACTGTAGGATATAAAATAGTATCCTTCCAGAAATTTATCGCCCATTTTTTGTATGTTATCTGAATATCTATTGTTTAAATAGTTTTCATATCCATAATTAAATTTATTAGGTCTCCAGTTATACCTTCCGATAGAGTAGGTATAATTTGAGGTCCATCGTGCAGAAGCTGCTTTGTTATAATCAATGTAAAAAGTAGAATTGAAGCTGAATTCTTCAAAGAAACGAATTCGTGTATAAAATCCAAGGGCGCTCCTGATCTCATATAATGGTTTATCACCATTGCCATTTCCATTACCGGGGTCATTACCAATGAGCACCCTTCCGGAATTGTAAGAGATATTTCCCATTATCCTGTTTTTACCTAACAGAAATTTGTCTTTATGAAAAACATCCCTCATATCCTTCATATCCACAAATTTTGTTATCCGTTTGGTCCTGTCATAATATAATCTTTTACCTTCTTCCTCCACCACAATTTGGCCACTTAAAGAATTTAATTCAATTAAAATCGAAAAAAAAATCAAAAAATATTTTTTTATAATGAAGCTATTTTTATTTTTCATCCTATTTTAAAATAATTTCATAAAAAATTAGTGCCTCATTTGCAATAAATATGTACATTTTGATAAGCCAGTTCACATCCGAGTTTTATGGCCTTATCAAGATCCTGACAACATCCCAACCTATCTCCTATTTCATATTTAGCCATAGCTCTTTGGTTATAAGCCTTTTCATAATCCGGTCTAAATTCAATTGCCAATGTGTAATCTTTGATCTCACCTTTATGATCTGCAAGTTTACCTTTGGCCAAACCACGGTTATAATAAGCTATTGAATAATCTGGTTTCAATTTAATAGCAATTGTATAATCAACAATAGATGAATTATAATCTTTCAATTCATATTTTAAGTAACCCCGGTTCAGGTAAGCTATGTAATAATTTGTATCTGTTTTTATTGCAGCTGTATAATCATCAAATGCTCCACGAAAATCTCCCAATCTTGCTTTTACATTCCCTCTTCTATTAAACGTTTCTGCATCCGGCTCAATTCGAATAGATATGTCAAAATCAACTAAGGATGCGCGGTATTCGTTCAATCCATATAGAATTAATGCCCGATTGAAATAGAAATGGCTGTTTGTTTTATTTAACTCTATAGCACGATTAAAATCCTTAATAGCCTCGTCATAATCCCCCTGTTTGGATTTTAATATCCCTCTACTGTTAAATGCGTCTGCATCAGCGGGCCTTAAAGAGAGTACTTTATTTATATCCGACAATTCTCCATGAAGATCCCCTACTTTCCCTTTCAGTATACTTCTGTTATAATAGGCATCTGTATATTCCGGATTTAATTTTATTGCATAATTAAAATCTGCCATGGCTTCTTTCAAATTTTCTAATAAGGCCAAAGTGAGTCCTTTATTAAAATGAGCTTCATATGACTCCTCCCATGTGAGTTTCAATTGTAGTGCTTTTGAATAATCTGATAATGCGCTTTTGTAATCCAATAGTTTGTTTTTTGCATAAGCCCTGTTTAAATAAGCAGAGGCTAAAGTTGGATCGTGTTCCAGGGCCTTTGTAAAACAAACAATAGCATCCACATATTCTTTGGAATTGTTTTTTAAAACTCCAGCGGAAAAATATGGAAATGCCGAAGCGGAATCTTTCAAAACTGAAGGGGGAGAATTGTTTAAGCTTGCTGTTGAATTGCTGGTAAAATCGGAATATTCCTTCTTTAATAGTATAGGGTAATTTGATTCAGCCATGGCATCTTGCAAATTTTCAAGTAATGCCATTGTTAGTGATTTATTAAAATATGCTTCATACGACTCCTCCCAGGTTAGTTTCAATTGAAGAGCACTGTTATAATCATTTAAAGCGCTTTTATAATCTAAAAGACTACGTTTTGCAAAGGCCATGTTCAAATAGGTGGAAGCATAAGTGGAATCGAATTCCAGCGCTTTCTTGAAACAAATAATGGCTTCAGCATAATCCTTTGAATTACTTTTCATGATCCCTGCAGAATAATATGGCAAAGCCAAAGCCGAATCTTTATAAAACAAACCAGGTTGAACTGCAATGATAACTGAAAATTGTTTTTTTGAAAAAGAATATCCATTATGAGATATAAATAATATCAAAAAATACAAAAGGAGTATATTTACTTTTTTCATTTTAAGTTTACTTATTGCCTGGCATTGGGCAATTAAAAAGAGGCCTGCTTTCCCTTATTTTGATGAATATGTATTGTTATAGCAATAAATTTTCCATTCTTAGTTTTCGTTTTACATGTTAAAATACTTTTGGTGAAAAGTAAAACGGAATAGAAACATACTGTTTTGTCCAAAAAATATTTTTAAAGTGAAATAGCAGCCTTACTTGTTTTTTTTACATTTTTCCCTTTGGTTGCTTGTAGTTTAGCCGAATTTAATTTCTCTACAGAAAGTGTATAATTCTCATCTTCCCACGTTTCTGAATCGTGCCAATAAAAAGTATAAGAGATTTTTTGTTCGTAATCCAGATTCTCTGTAGGCAGATCTGCATAATGAATCCCCACTCCAGAATCAAGCGTTACCAGATCATTGGTGCTTAACCAATTATCAACTGACCAGCGAACGGTTGCCGCTGTTAAACAATGTATTCTTAAAATTTTTCCTTTTGGAATGGATTTGTAATGATTATTGAAATGCCAGATAAAAATATTTGAATTGTTTTTTTCAGTTAAATAGCGATGTTTTGTTTGCAATGGCATATCAAATATTTGCTTTGCCTTTAGAGACCGGCAAAGCTTTAAATATTCTGCATGGGCCCAGGCAAGTGGCATGGCGGATCCTGTTGGTTTGCCTCGATACAGTTCCAGTTCCGGGATATCTTCAGCATCCCAAATCTGTTCCGGTATCATTCCGGTTTCTGTAGCGTAATTTTCTATGGTTTTTAATAACTCTCCCGCGTAAGAATAATTTCCGGCAGCTATTTCATAATGCGCACGTTCACCGGTCAATAAAGGCCATGGTCTTCCAACGCCAGTACCGTTAAACGGACTTCCATCAAGATGTTCCCCATAACCGTCTCTGTTATACCTATACCATAAAGGACCTTTGGCATTATCCATTTTTAAAGTCGCATCAATCACTTTGATGGTATTTTGTATACGCGGATCATTAGCTGCACGTAAACCAAAACGCACCAAAGCCAAGGCATCCGGACTTACCATTTCATTTGCAAGGCAAACATTTTCGCCTTTTGAACGATTGGTAATTGTAAGGAGATCTTTACCAGAATAATCTGAATCAAATGATTCTTTTGAGTTGATCCTGACATAATAACCATCCACACCTATTTTTTTTGCCAGGTCTGTCCCGGTCACATAGGTCCATCTTTCAATACTTGCATTCCATGCATCAGCAGTTTCTAAAAAAAATGCGGCTACCTGTGGTTCATTATTAGCTATCGCATGTTCAGCAGCTATAACCAATGAGGCTATTTCAACAGCTAATGTAAAAGTGGAATAGCCTGCATTTTCCTCCCAACGGTCTTGTGGGGTTATAGGGCCGTTTATAACAAGGTAACTTGCAGCCTTTCGGATCATTGGCCAAAAATGTTTAAGATCAGCATCCGTAAAATGCGTTTCTCGTTTAACCAGATCCATTAATAAAATGGGTAAAGCAGTCTGATCCATCTGAATGCCTGACCAATATGGTGCACCATCCAACCACATATTTTGAGGCCAGTGTCCGTCCTCTTCCTGAGTAACCATGAGGTAATTTAAAACTCTTCTGGCATCATCAAATGCTTTTGCAGCAAGTAATCCTCCTGCAGTTTGAACCATATCTCTTGGCCAAACCAAATGGTACCCTCCCAGATCATCATCTCCTTTGTTAAAGCCCCAGGGGATAGAAAGACTTGCAATTAACCCACCAGGATGTCGTTTAGACTCATGAACTTTAAGCATGGCAGCACTGATATTAAAAAATTTATTATCTGTACTTTTTTTAGAATTTTCCGGTACCAATTTTTTTTGCCAACCTAACCATTCATTTATAAATTTGGTTTTAGCCGATTCAAAACTTTCTAATATACTAGCTCTCGCACGTTGACCGGCTTCTGCCGGGTTTCTCCCGAAACCGAGCGCAACCACAAAACTATTGCCATTGATCTCTTCCAGATCTATTTCCCCAATTAAAGCAACATTACCATTTTCGGCTTTTTCAAATTCCCAAGCCATTTGTTTATGTCGCATCAGATCTTGCCAACCATCAGAACTTCCTACAAAACCAGCCGAACCTTTTTTCCAGGGTATAGAACAAACTAATGCCAATGAAACTTCGCCACGCTGTGCAAACAGCATGGGTATTCCTTTGTAATCCCCTACCCATGCAGTGTTTCCAGCACCTGAGTTTCCCAAATGTGGAGCCAACAGCATGAATAATTTAAATTCTTTTCTTTTCTTTTTTAAAGGAAAAAACTGAATTCGTTGAAGCAATGTATCTCTCACCGGGTCTGAAATGATCTCTTTTTCAATCCTGTAATAATGCATATTGCAACTGTTGGTTACATGATACCCCGGAACACCATTCGCCAAATATTTAATCTGATGAGAAGTGTCTCTCTTTTCTTCCGAAAAAAAAGATTTCCCATCTGTAACAATTAAACCTAAATCGCTGGTACAGGCTTGATCAACTTGCGGATAATAAATTTCATTTAAAATACCATGGCTGATTGAATACCATACTTTGCTTTTTGAATGAAGCGAAGTTCCAACACCGGTTTTTGCACTGGATGTCCACCTGGCTTCTATTCCAGGCCAACCAAATGCAGATTTTTCTTTTCTAAACATAAATTCTATTGTTAAAATTTAATAGCTTTTTTTTTTTAATACTTACAAAATAAATAATAGGCTGATCCTCCATTTATTTTATGTGGATAAACGAATTAATTAAACAGTTAAATTAATTGAGACTATTAAAAATGCTTACTTTTTAGTAGTTTGAATTTTTGAACCTATTTCGTCTGACTTATCTTTTGGGACCACAACAGGTCCTGTTATATCATCAAAATAATAGGTGTCAGAACTTGATGAATTTGGGCTAAACAATAATGTGATCTGATCAATTTGATTAAATGATGTTTGACTTCCTTCAGGGATTTGGGCAAACTTAAATTCTAATTCTTCCCATGCATTGCTTGTTGTGGTATAAGCCTGAAATTGACTGTTAGTTCCTTCAGGATAAGCGTTATTTCCTTGCCTGTTTCCTAATAAAAATTCTACAAGGGTCCCAACAGGAGCATTAGTATAAATCTTCATTTTAATTTTTGGCGGTACACCTAAATAAGTTGCATACTCATTTACACCGGTTAATTTGCCTGCAAAATTCATTTTAATATTGTCGAATTTTTTTCCGCTATTTCTAATATACAAAGCGCATTTTGCTGAATTATTCACTTTGTTTGGTGCAGGATTTTTTACAACAGTATCCAAAACACCATTTTTTGAACCATAAGTTAAAAACTTAATTCCTTCAAAATTGTCATATACTTGAGATTGCCCAAGCATTGAGCTAATTTGAAAAAGGGAAGCTAAAAGAAGTACTACAAACTTATTCAGGTTGTTAGTAATAGTCTCTATCCCGAAAATTCGGGATTCATTTTTTTTATTTTTCATGATTTTCCGGTTTTGTTATTTCAATGGTTTATTAAAAATATTTGAGCAAAAATATATTAGCTCCAATATGGTTCTAATCTATATTCGATAGTTAAGTGTTTTTATTAGGTGAAACTTAAAAAAATATTGCTGGTACTGAATGATCAAAAGAAGATCTAATATTCAAAAGGAGATTTTTCAGGCTGAATATTGCAATACAAAAAAAAGAGGATAGAAATCAGGTTAAACACATCAATTTACCTGATACGATTGGATTTTGAAAGTTAATAGACTGTTCGGGGAAATAAAATTTACAAAGACAAGTCAGATATTATTTTTTATTTTGTCACTTGCTGTTTCCTCAATGAATATGAAGTTGCCGTATAAAGTTTCATGCACTCTTCTCAAACATATATTTTCCATATTGGACTAAGGCAATTCTCCCTATAACGAATATTTAATTAAAAAAGGGTTCGCTATACTAATTTCAAGCTTAAATTTCATAAGACACTATTTGATTTCTCAGTGATTTTATAGAATCATTTTTTCTTTATAAAAGCGATAAATGATGAATGATAAATTTGAAAGAATAAAAGAAAGGTATTCAAAAACCGAAAGCAAGTTATCTTTTGCAGATGAGGAACCAAATGGCACTCAAATAGTTGATGATAAGGAAAGTAAAATAGAATTCGCTGAAAAAGTTAAAGAAAAAACTGAAAAGAAATTCTTCCTTTTTCACAACAGCAAAAAACAAACTCATGGGAATGCACATGAATATAATATTGTTCACTATCTTATTTTTTATCTGATACTATTTGTTTTTATCGGAATAAGCACAATCATAATTATGGAGGCAACTTAGCTTTACCAGAATTGGCATCCGGGCACAAGAGAGAATCGTATCAGCTGTGGAGTAAGATTGGAGGAAAAGTTTATTCTAATATAATTGGAAGGTCGAAATTAACAGAAACCGGTTTCCCATTATTGAAACCTGCCTTCCATTTGGGCATAATATTTACAACACGTAATGCTTCCTTATCTAATTCTGAATTTAACCCTTTTACAATTTTCGCTTTTTTGATTTTACCATCTTTGTCTACAATAAAATTTACATCGATCTTTTTATTACTACTTTCAGCTTTATAGTTGGCCGGGTACTTGAAATTTTTATGGATAAATTTCAGTAACGAATCCTGTCCACCCGGAAACTCAGGCATTTGATCAACGGATTTTAATTCATCCTGCAGTTGATCCGGTTCAGGATCAGCTGTTTTGGTAGGTAACATTTCGGTATCAGTTACAATACTTTGTGGAGCATAAGCAATACTTTCAGCAGGTGCGTCCTCCATTACGCTTTCAGCCTTCCTTTTTTCTTTTGATTCGGAACGAAACAAGCCATTCGCTTTTGTGGATTTTTTTGCCACTTTATCACCGCTCATATCATCAGAATCGCTTATCACGAATGTTGAAGTGGTTTTTGAGCTTGCAGCAGTTGATTCTGTTACTTCCATATCTCTTTCATCTGCAACCCCACCTGCAGCACCGGCATTTTTCATTTCGGCAAAATTTCCATCTTTCGCGTGTTGATTCAACTCGCTTTTAGGAGCAATGTTGTCGGATTTTATTGGCGCAGAGCCGGTACCTTTTTTATTTCCTATTTCTTCTGTAATTGGATAATAGGATGCACCTGCATTATCAGCAGCCTTTTCTCCTGTTACAATTCTTGTTTTTTGATCGCTTTGTGATATTGCTCCTTGTCCTTCTGCATTGGCTGATGGTTCTTCCTCTTCCATTTTATCCAACAAGCCCTTCCCTGCTTCGGAGGTGTTTTCTTCTTTTGCAACTTCAAGCGAATTTGAAATTGTTGAATCAAAAATCATTGCATCATCCTGAGCAGGAAGCGGTGGCTGAGACTCCAATGAAACAGTATTTTCAGACTTGAATTCTGCCATCTCATCTTTCTTACTGAATTGGTTAAAGAAAAATATGCCGCCAATAAGCAGCAAAACACTTGCGGCAATTGATATAATTAATTTATAATTAAATGAAATTAAACGAGTATCCTTTTTAGGGGCAATATATTCGCGAACCTTCTGATTGATCGCAGAAATGCGTGCTCTGCTATCTGTAAGCTCCAATCCTTCCAAAGCATCCGAACATAATTCACACTGAAGTAAATGTTTTTCAACAGAATGGCTTTCCCGGGCGCTGAGTTTTTTATCAATGTAATCAAACATTGTTTGCTCGGAAATACAATCCGTTTCAATAAATATTTTATGTTTTAATGAATCGTTCATTTTTTATTTCATCATCACTTTACACGTGATTCAATACAATTTTTTAAATTTCGTTTGCCATTTTGTATGTAACTTTTTACATTATTCATTGTAAAACTGGTAGTTTCCGTTACTTCCTGATAACTTTTTTCATGCAAAAAAAACAGTTCAATACAAAGTTTTTGTTCAGCATTGAGCCCTTTCATGCAATCTTCCATGTGAGTTAATTGAATTTCTTTGGTGTTTTGTACTGTAAGATGCAATTGATGGTCGGATTCCATAAGTACCGCAAAATCTTTGTGCATTTCCCTGTCATGCTTAAGCTTTGTAGCTCCTGAACGCAATTGCATCAGGCAGTAATTTTTACAAACCATGTGTAACCAGGCCTTAAACTGCTGGATATCATGTTTATTTAAATCTACAAGGAGTTTTTCGAAAATTTGCATACTTGCATCCTGCGCATCATCTCCATCTTTCAAATATTTAACACATACTCCATATATTAAATGGGTATACCGTTGAAATAGCACCCCCACAAAAGTAGAATCATTGGTTTGCTTGTATTGGGCAACCAATTCTAAATCATCCAGATCATTTAACTTTGTAGAGTGCATCGTGTAATTACAAAAATACATTTTTTTTGTTTTAATAGCCCTGAATAATCTCCGGAAAGGTTTGCGTTTTACTATTTTAAGTATCTTGTTAAACTTTTAATTGCGGTCCTCAACTTACATAGGATGTACCAATTTTATTTTTTTTTCGATTGTTATGGAATTACAAAAGAATTTGCATCTCATTATCAAAAGACTTCAAAACCCTTCAATTATTAACTAATAAAATAAATTTATGAAAACAGGTTCATTAACTATTAATTTTTCAAAAAGAAGAATAATAGCAACAATCATCGGTATCTGCTTATTTACTTCAACAGCAAATGTATTAGCAGGGTCAACCGAAAAAAACATCAAATCAAAAATTGAAAGTGTAACCGTTTTTACAAGTGGCGCTCAGGTATACCGGTCGTCTGCTGTAAATGTAGCCGCAGGTATCACTACATTGGTATTTGAGAATCTTGAAGCCGGAATTGATCCGCGTAGTATACAAGCCGGTGGTGCCGGCAATTTTGTTATCATGGACGTGCAACATCTCATCAAGTACCCTGAATTGAAACAAAATACTGACGGGACTCAAAGTCCTAAAAATTTAAGACACATTAAACTTTTGCAGGATTCATTAGTTATGATCGGTTTCGATCTGGAAGAGATCTATACCACCAGGGATGCTTTAAATATTGAAAAAAATGCATTGCTGAATAATCGGCTTATTAAAGGTGAAACAAAAAGAGACACTCTTAATTTGGTGAAAGAATCAATTTCATACTTACGTGAAAGATTAAATAATATCAATTCAGAATTATTAAAATTGAAAAAAGAAGAGTATCGCGTAAATAATAAAAAACAACGTATGCAAAATGACCTGGTTTTATTACAAAACTATAATGCAAACACAGGTGAAGTGGTAAAAGACGAAACTAAATACCAGATCATTGTTACCGTATCCGCTGATGCTATTGCTACAGGGAGCATTAATATTAATTACATGTTACAAGGTGCCGGCTGGAGCCCTTCGTATGACTTACGTGCAAAAGGTGCAAGCGGTACAATGCAATTAACTTATAAAGCACAGGTTTTTCAAAATACAGGAATTGATTGGAATGATGTAAAATTAACACTCTCAACTGCTAATCCTAATCAGAGTAATGTAAAACCGCTCTTAAACACATGGTGGCTGAGTTTTTACAATCCTAATCCATATCGTTACCCTTCTCCGGTTCAGACCAGATCAGAAGCTCCTTCAGCAGTGAGTAAAACTGCTGAGTCAGTTGCTGATTATGAAAGTGATAAGGCAGGAGCCCCAATGGAAGAAGTGCAAGCGCAACAAATTTCAGACTATATCACAACTGAAGAAAATTTCACTAATGTGGAGTATGAAATAAAATTGCCTTATACAATACCTAATGATGGCAAATCACATTTTGTAGCAGTTCAAACAAAAGATATTGCTGCAGAGTATGCTCATTTTTCTGCACCAAAGTTGGATAAAGATGCCTTTTTAGTTGCGAAAATCACCAATTGGGACGAGTTGAATTTGGTTGCCGGCAATGTAAATATTTACTTCGATGGAACATTTGTTGGTGAATCATATATCAATCCAAATAACTTAACCGATACTCTTGATCTAACATTAGGGCGCGACAAAAATATAGTAGTTACCCGTGTAAAACAAAAAGATAAAACAAAGGAAAAAACGATTGGAGAGGAAAAAGTAAAAACTGTAACGTATGAAATTACTGTTCGGAATACTAAATCAACTTCTTCCAATTTTTATTTACAAGATCAAATTCCCGTTTCTCAAAACAAAGAGTTAGTAATACTTTTAGTTGAATCATCAGGTGCAACACTTGACGAAAACTCAGGTTTATTAAATTGGAAATTGAACATCAAACCAAAAGAAACTAAAAAAATCACTTTTACCTATAGTGTAAAATACCCTAAAACTAAAATAGTGGCAGGATTGTAATTACAAACAAATTGCATCGATAAAATATCAAATTCATTTTTTATAATTTTAATAGTCGAATTCCCTCAAAAATGTAAAAAAGCCTCCCGAAATTCATCGGGAGGCTTTCTATATAAGCAAATCGGCCATTATTTACTCTGGTTTTGAATTTAAAAATCGTTTGAACAACTAAAAATCGTTCATCGCATGATAATTTGGCCTGCTTTTGTGCATAATAAAGTATAAGCTGATTAAAAATTATAGCATTTCCCTTCCTGTTTTTTCGTATTTTTGCCCCCCGTCTTTATAAGAAAAAAAGAGGACGAAATTGGCATACATGAATTCATAAATCCAGGCAATTATAAAGCAATTTGTCCCTCACAGGACAAAACAAAGCCGGATCACATTATTATAATAATCGGAAGGTGTTTTTTTTCGACAAATAATTGACTGCCAACACTATAACCAACGTGTTGCTATAGGCAGTAACAAAAAAATATTACATTAAACAATAAAAGCATGTTTAGATTTTTTGCAAATAAAATTTTAAGAAACAAAATAACATTCGTTATTATTCTTGGTCTTATAACCATTTTCATGGGGTATCGGGCGTCAAAAATACAGCTGTCGTACGATTTTGCTAAAGTCCTTCCGGATGACGATGTAACTTATATTGAGTACGAAAACTTCAAAAAAATGTTTGGAGAAGATGGCAATGTAATGGTTGTAGGTTTGAAAGACACGAACCTTTATGAACTCGAAAAATTTAATGATTGGTACACCCTTAGTGAAAACATTAAAAATATCAGCGGAATAAAAGATGTGATGTCTGTTACCAAGCTATACAACATTCATCGTAACGATAGTTTAGGCAAATTTGATTTCACTCCGGTTCTTACTAAAGCTCCAAGCACACAGCTGGAGTTGGATAGTATTAAAAAGATAATTGAGTCCCTGCCCTTTTATGAAGGATTAGTTTATAATAAAGCCACAGGGGCAAGCCTTATGGCGATCACGTTTACTAAAAAGGATCTAAATTCAAAACACCGCATTGAAATTGTAAAACAAATAAAAACAGAAGCCGATGCTTTTTCTAAAAAGCATAACCTCGATTTACATTATTCCGGGATGCCATACATTCGGACTGCCTTTATGGAAAAGATATCCGGAGAGATGGGATTGTTTATGATAATGGCAATATTGGTAATGGCATTTATCCTTTGGGCATTTTTCCGTTCATTCAACACTGTTTTTTATTCCATCGCTGTTGTTGCGATAGGTGTTGTGTGGTCGCTGGGAACAATTCATTTACTGGATTATAAAATTACAGTGCTTTCAGGTTTAATTGCTCCATTAATAATGGTAATAGGGATACCAAACTGCGTTTTCCTGATCAATAAATATCAAAGCGAGTATGCTCTCCATCATAATAAGATGAAGGCTTTATCAAGAATGATAGTAACAATAGGTGTTTCGTTGTTTTTTGCCAATGTCACCACCGCCATTGGATTTGGGGTGCTTTATTTCACTAACAGCTCCATGCTGATGGAATTTGGAGTGGTTGCAGGTATCAATGTGATGGCTACCTATATCATCACACTTATTCTTATACCTATTATTTTGAGCTTTTTACCACCTCCAACTTCAAAGCAAATGAGACATCTGGAAGGGAAAAGGATCAATAAAATATTAGCATTTATTGATTCAATTGTACAACATAAACGCAAAGCAATTTATACCATAATAACAATAATTACCCTGGTTTGCTTTTACGGAATGAGTAAAATTGATGTGAATGGTTTTGTTGTGGATGATCTGCCTCAAAAGGATCCTGTAAACACAGATCTTGCATTTTTTCAGGAACATTTTAAAGGCGTTTTACCTTTTGAAATTGGCATCAATACAAGGAAAGAAAATGGTGTATTTGCCGATAACGGAACCTTATTATATAAAATAAAAAAGGTACAAAAAATATTTTCGGAATATCCCGAATTTTCAAAACCATTATCTGTGATCGAAGGATTGAAATTCTCCTACCAGGCCTATAATGGAGGTAATCCTAAATATTTTATGCTTCCGGGAGCAATGGAATTAAATGAGCTTTCTCAGTTCAATTCCACCGTAAAAGGAAAAGAGGATCGATTGAAATCTTTCATCGACAGCACAAAACAATTTACAAGGATTAGTTTTCAAATGGCTGATATTGGATCAAAAAAAACGAAAATTCTTGTAGCTGAGCTTAAACCAAGAATAGATTCCGTTTTAAACCCAAAAGATTATGATGTTATGCTTACGGGGCATAGTTTAATGTTCCTGAAAGGAAACGACTATTTACTATATAACCTTTTTGAAAGTTTAATTATAGAGATCCTGTTGATCCTTCTTTTAGGTTTTGCACTTTTCAGGTCGTTCCGTATCATATTACTATCTAAGATCCCCTGCCTCATTCCACTTATTATAACGGCCGGTATAATGGGTTTTTTAGGAATACGTTTCAAACCATCCACTATTTTAATATTCAGCATTGCTTTCGGAATTGCATCAGATGGTACCATTTATTTTTTAACCAAGTACCGACAAGAGCTAAAAAAATCTACGGTGCCTGCAGCAAAAGCTATTTCAATAGCAATAAAAGAAACAGGATTAAGTATGATTTACACTGCGGTGATCTTGTTTTTCGGGTTCGCGATATTTGCAGCATCAACCTTTGGTGGTACTATTGCAATGGGGGTTCTTATTTCAATAACCCTCTTGGTTTCCATGGGAACTAATTTAGTTTTACTTCCCGCTATTCTTCTTTCCATCGACAAAAGAAAAAGCAGAAAAGAACTAATACAGGAGCCATTAATTGAACTGGCAGATTAGTTGCAAAAGGGCATTTTTGTTTTCATACTAATTATGAAATTAGCTTATTAGAAAGCTTATATTTTGGAAAGCATAATAAGAAACGACAATAAATATTTCCAAGTATTTACAATTGCTTAAGTATCAAACTATGCGTTTAGCGAATTGTTTGGGCGTAAGCTTATGAAAAAATTGCATTTTTTTTTGAAGTAGCATTTCCTTTTTAATTAAAATATTTTGACACCTTTATTGCTAAAATGGAAATAGAAAATAAAAACACACATTGGCTTAGATGTGATTATAGAGTTGAAAGCCTATTTCAAATTATAACAGGACTTGACATTTCAATTAAAATCCTAGTGAAAAGGATGAAAGCAGGCGGATGGTATGACGGACTGTGGCTTAGAGAGGACTGTGAACCAATTTATGGTTTAGCTTTTTTAGCATTTCAAAATTATATAAATCTGAGTATTAAGGATTTTTCAGGAGAAACTTCTAATAAAATTAAATATTACAAGATAGAACCCAATTTGAAAAATTTTGAAAAATCAAGCATTGAATTAATTATCGGACTTGCAAATTATTTAAAACATCGAGATGAAAAAGAATTGCATAAAGGAACAAGAGAAATTCTTGAAAGTTTTAGTTTACATTTTGGTAATGAAAATAATATAGACAACTCTCCCATTTTTGACGGATTAGCTATATTGAGTGAGGACTGGGATTTATTTGAGGTTTTAGAAATTGTGAAAAAGTGGAGGGAAAAACTTTGGACATTGGAAAACTAAAAAAAAAGTGGGCGCATTATATTTAATGACAATATACTCTACAAGAAAAAATAATAACTACAAAATGGAAGACCTCGTTTCCCCCAAATATCAAATGCAACTTGTAAATAATGTTGAAAAGGCAATTTGGGATGAATTTAAATCATATAAGCTAGTTCGTTTGTATATTAACAAATGGTACAAAAATAATCATGACCCAAATGGATTTAACAATGACTTTTGGGAGAATTTTAATATTGTAGAAAAACAAAACAAGGAAATTGATTTGACCTCAACACTTCACAATATGCCAGGAATAGATTTGTTAAAAATGGCAATTGATTTGGGCGTATCCACTCCAGATTTTATTCCCTCAATTCCTACTTTTAAGAATGAACTCAAATCAGAATATAAGACAGCCTATGATACATTTACAAAAGCATACAAACAAATTGATACAGATCCAAGCACAGCAATTGGTCTTGCCAATTCTGCTCTTGAAAGCATAATTAAAGAAATACTAAAAGATGACAGAATTTCTAGTAAAGTAAGCGGGGGCGAAACTTTGTATAAACTGACATCGATAATTTTAAAAGAATTCAACCTAACAAATGAGGAACACCCTAAAGAGATAAAAACAATTGGTAGTTCACTCTTGGCAATTAATCAAGCTATCGAGAAACTTAGAAGCGAAAAAACAAACTTCCACGGAAAAACAAGTGACGACTATTTAATTAATGATACCATTTATACATATTTTATTGTCAATACAGTTGCAACGGTAGGTCTTTTCCTTAACTCATACTATAAGACTAAATTTCCTAAAGCGAAACCAATAATTGAAGGAGACGATTTACCATTTTAAAGTCCCCCGTAGGCGCTAAGATGAAGGGCAGGCAAGTGTGGAGATCTTAGTGACCAGGCATTATAAGATTAATTTTAAGAGAATAACAATGTAAGCTAAGCTTACAAAAGAATATCAATCAAAAAAGGAGTATAAATAAACAG
>JAURXZ010000032.1 GCA_030654175.1 Bacteroidia bacterium | reverse complement strand
GTATTAGCAGTTAAACCGGTTACGTTATAAGTAGTTACGTTACCTACGTTCAAGTTGCTGTAACCTGTCACAAATGTTGTAAATGTTGCACTAACTGATACATCTAAGAAATACTGTGTGGCACCTGAAACAGCCCCCCAGTTCGCATTCATGGAAGTACAGGTAAAGTTGGAAGCCGCAACTGCTGTTGGAGCAATTGGAGCAGTAGTTCCAACAGTGATCGTATTGGAATTCAAACTGGTAGAGCAACCATTATCAGCACGCAAACGGTAATGATAAGTCGTATTTGCAGTTAAACCGGTTACGTTATAAGTAGTTACGTTACTTACGTTCAAGTTGTTATAACCCGTAACAAATGTCGAAAATGTAGCACTTGTTGATACATCTAAGAAATACTGTGTAGCACCTGAAACAGCACCCCAGTTAGCATTCATGGACGTACAGGTAAAGTTAGAAGCAGATGATGCAGCCGGAGCTATAGGAGCAGTTGTACCAATTGTTATTGTATTGGAATTCAAGCTTACAGAACAACCATTATCTGCGCGTAAACGGTAATAATAAGTAGTATTGGCAATTAAACCGGTGATATTATAAGTGGTTACGTTACCTACGTTCAAGTTATTATAACCGGTAACAAATGTTGTAAAAGCAGCGTCTGTGGCTACATCTAATACATAAGAGGTAGCACCGGATACAGCGCCCCAGTTAGCATTCATGGATGTACAGGTGAAATTGGAAGCGGCTGTTGCTGTTGGAGAAACAGGGGCTGTGGTACCGATAGTGATGGTATTGGAGTTCAAACTGGTAGAACAACCATTGTCGGCACGTACGCGGTAATGATACGTAGTATTGGCAGTTAAGCCGGTTATGTTATAAGTAGTTACGTTACCTACGTTCAAGTTGCTATAACCGGTAACGAATGTTGCAAATGTAGCACTTGTTGATACATCTAAGAAATACTGTGTGGCACCAGAAACAGCACCCCAGTTAGCATTCATGGATGTACAGGTAAAGTTGGAAGCTGGTGATGCAGCCGGAGCAATCGGAGCTGTGGTTCCAATTGTGATTGTATTCGAGTTCAAACTGGTGCTACAACCATTATCTGCGCGTAAACGGTAATAATAAGTAGTATTAGCAATTAAACCTGTTATATTATAGGTAGTTACGTTACCTACGTTCAAGTCATTATAACCGGTAACAAATGCAGTAAACGCAGCATCAGTAGCAACATCTAATAAATAGGCGGTGGCACCTGAAACAGCTCCCCAATTCGCGTTCATTGAAGTACACGTAAAATTGGAAGCGGAGGTTGCAGTAGGAGAAACAGGAGCTGTAGTTCCAATTGTAATAGTATTGGAATTCAAACTGGTGCTACAACCGTTATCTGCACGCAAACGGTAATAATAAGTGGTGTTAGCAATTAAACCGGTGATATTATAAGTGGTTACGTTACCTACGTTTTTGTTGTTATAACCAGTTACAAATGTAGTAAAGGAAGCATTTGTAGCAACGTCTAAATAATAGAAGGAAGCACCTGAAACAGCACCCCAATTAGCGTTCATAGAAGTACAGGTAAAGTTATCTGCTTGTGTTGCTGTTGGAGATACCGGTGCGCTTGTTGCAACAGTTATTGTATTTGAATTCAAACTTACTAAACATCCATTATCAGCACGAACACGGTAGAAATAAGAAGTATTCGGTGTTAAAGCAGTAATATTATAGGTAGTTACGTTACCTACGTTCAAGTTACTATATCCGGTAACAAACGTGGTAAAAGAAGCATCAGTAGCCACATCTAAAAAATAAATAGTAGCACCTGAAACAGCACCCCAATTTGCATTCATGGAAGTACAGGTAAAATTCGAAGCAGCTGTTGCAGTTGGGGAAATTGGAGCAGTAGTACCAATACTTATTGTGTTGGAATTTAAACTGGTGCTGCAACCATTATCGGCACGCACACGGTAATGATAAGTGGTATTAGCTATTAGGCCGGTAATATTATAAGTAGTTACGTTTCCAACATTTAAATTGCTATAGCCTGTAACAAAAGAAGTGAAAGAAGCATCAGTAGCTACATCAAGGAAGTAAGTGATAGCTCCTGAAACAGCTCCCCAATTCGCGTTCATTGAAGTACAGGTAAAGTTGGAAGCAGATGTTGCCGTTGGAGAAATTGGAGGTGCAGTAGCAACAGTTATTGTATTTGAATTTAAACTCACCAAACATCCATTGTCGGCACGTAAACGGTAATAATAAGTGGTGTTTACTGTTAATCCTGTGACGTTATAAGTAGTAACGTTACCAACGTTCAGGTTATTATAACCGGTTACAAAAGTGGTAAATGCTGCATCAGTAGCAACATCAAGATAATAAAGTGTAGCACCGGAAACAGCACCCCAGTTTGCATTCAGGGAAGTACAGGTAAAGTTGTCAGCAGATGTTGCTGTTGGAGAAATTGGTGGAGTGGTACCAATACTAATGGTATTGGAATTTAAACTGGTGCTACAACCATTGTCGGCACGCACACGGTAATGATAA
This sequence comes from Bacteroidia bacterium, assembly GCA_030654175.1. Lineage (GTDB taxonomy): Bacteria > Bacteroidota > Bacteroidia > 2-12-FULL-35-15 > 2-12-FULL-35-15 > 2-12-FULL-35-15. Next base: position 38,727 of record JAURXZ010000032.1, on the reverse strand, counting down.
ATGGTATTTGGAACCAGACCAGTTATATTATAAGTAGTAACGTTACCAACATTCAGATTTGAATAACCCGGTAAAAGTGAGGTGAATGATGCATCGGTTGCAACATCCAAGAAGTAGGAGATCGCACCAGAAACAGCTCCCCAGTTTGCATTCATGGAAGTACAGGTAAAATTGGACGCAGAAGTTGCTGTAGGAGAAATTGGAGGAGTGGTACCAACAGTAACAGTGTTAGAATTTAAACTGGTGCTACAACCATTGTCGGCACGCACACGGTAATGATAAACAGTATTTGCTGTTAAACCAGTTACGTTATAAGTAGTCACGTTTCCAACGTTCACGTTGTTATATCCAGTAACAAACGTAGTGAAGGAAGCATCTGTTGCAACATCTAAAAAATAAGCAGTGGTACCAGAAACAGCACCCCAATTGGCATTTAAAGAAGTACATGTGAAATTGGAAGCCGAAGTAGCTGTAGGTGAAATTGGAGCAGTAGTACCAATGCTGATCGTATTTGAATTTAAACTGGTACTGCAACCGTTGTCGGCACGTACACGGTAATGGTAAGTGGTATTGGCAATTAACCCCGTAACATTATAAGTAGTTACGTTACCTGTATTGATATTATTATAAGATGGTAAAATAGTGGTAAAGGAAGCATCTGTAGCAACATCTAAAAAATAAGCAGTAGCACCCGGAACAGCACCCCAGTTTGCATTCATGGAAGTACAGGTAAAGTTAGATGCTGCAGTTGCTGTAGGAGAAATAGGAGCAGTAGTACCTATACTTATGGTATTGGAATTTAAACTGATACTGCAACCATTATCGGCACGAACACGGTAATGGTATGTAGTGTTTGCTACCAGACCTGTTACGTTATAAGTAGTGGTATTACTTACGTTCAAATTGCTATAACCGGTAACAAATGCAGTAAAAGAAGCGTCAGTAGCAACATCTAAATAATAAGTTGAAGCACCAGCTACTGCCCCCCAATTTGCATTCATGGAGGTACAGGTAAAGTTAGAAGCCGCTGTTGCAGTAGGAGAAATAGGAGCCGTTGTTCCAATGCTTATTGTATTGGAATTTAAACTGATGCTACACCCATTGTCTGCGCGCACACGGTAATAATAAGTGGTATTTGCAATTAAACCGGTAATATTATATGTGGTAACGTTACCAACGTTCAAATCGTTATATCCGGTTACAAATGATGTGAACGCAGCATCGGTGGCAACATCTAAATAATAGATGGTTCCGCCCGGAACTGCTCCCCAGTTTGCATTCATGGAGGTACAGGTAAAGTTAGAAGCCGGTGTTGCTGTTGGAGAAATCGGAGCAGTAGTTCCAATAGTTATTGTATTGGAATTTAAACTAATGCTGCAACCATTGTCGGCACGAACACGGTAATAATAATTTGTGTTTGCGATTAAGCCGGTTACGTTATATGTAGTAACGTTCCCGACATTCAAATTGCTATAACCGGTAACGAATGCTGTAAATGCTGCGTCAGTTGCAACATCTAAGAAATAGGTAGTACCTCCGGTAACAGCCCCCCAATTCGCATTCATGGAAGTACAGGTAAAGTTGGAAGCTGCTGTTGCAGTTGGAGAAACAGGAGCAGTTGTTCCAATAGATATTGTATTGGAATTTAAACTGGTGCTGCAACCATTATTTGCACGGATGCGGTAATAATAAGTGGTGTTTGCTGTTAAGCCTGTAATATTATAAGTAGTAACATTACCTGTGATCAGGTTATTATATCCTGCAACAAATGTGGTAAATGATGCATCAGTAGCTACGTCCAAGAAGTAGCCAGTTGCACCTGAAACGGCCCCCCAGTTTGCATTCATAGAAGTACAGGTAAAATTAGAAGGAGCTGTTGCTGTTGGAGAAATAGGAGCCGTTGTACTTGCGGAAAGGGTATTGGAATACAAACTCGTGTCGCAACCATTACCTGCACGCACACGATAATAATAGGTACTATCGGCCGTTAAACCGATTACGTTATAGCTGGTTACGTTGTTAACATTCACGTTATTATAACCGGTAATAAATGTACCCGGACTAAACAGAACGCTGGTAGACACTTCTAAATAATAAGAGGTTGCACCTGAAGCGGCTCCCCAATTTGCATTAAATGATGTACATGTATAATTGGAAGGAGCTGTTGCTGTTGGAGAAACCGGAGCAGTAGTACTAACAATAATAGTATTAGAAGGTAAACTTGTATCGCAACCATTTATTGAACGTACTTTATAATAATAGGTAGTACTTGGAGTCAAACCTGTAACACCAGCGTTTGTAACGTTTCCAACCTGCAAACTGCTATAGGTACCAACAGGTAAAGTAAATGCAGGATCGGTAGCAACATCTAACAAATAAACAGTAGCTCCGGGAGTAGCACCCCAGTTAGCATTAAAAGAAGTACAGGTAAAATCAGAAGCGGGCAATGCTACCGGAGCTACAGAAGCTGTAGAAAGTCGGATAGCAATACAGGTAGTATCGCTAACTTCGCAACTATTAGAAGCAGTAACACAAACATTTCCATCTAAGGTTCCAAAATCAACAACGATACTTGTAGTCCCTTGTCCGGAAGCAATTGTTGATCCCGTTGGTACCGTCCAGTTATAGCCGGTAGCACCAGCAATTGCCTGGATGGAATAAACGATACCTGTAGAATTTTTACATGCATCAGGAATACCGGAAATAGGACCTGATATGTTAAGACCATCTACAGAAACCCAGGCTGTTCCATTGTAATAGTTGAAAACATTACAGTCGAGATTATAGATCAACAATCCGGTTGCAGGTGCAACAATGGCGTCACGTTGCAAACCTGTAAGACGGGGAATCAAGAGTCCTTTGTCACTGGCTGTTAAATCAAGCAAAGAACTTGGAGCCGGAACTAAAATTCCAATACCCACATTATTTTGTGCGAAAGCACCTGATCCTTCCCAAAGAAGAGAACCAAAAAAGGTTCCTAAAAATAATGCAGTTGAGATGATGAGTTTTTTTGTTGTCATACGTTTTTGTTTTATAACCTTATATTAAAGATGATCTGGAATTTTTACTGTTCCAATATATTTATTTCTGTTCTACGATTTTGTTTTCTGCCTTCCTCGTTATCATTGGTGGCAATAGGATTGGCCTCTCCATAACCTTTAGCTACCATTTGATCTCTACTGATACCTGCAGCAAAAAGGTATTCCAATACAGATTGGGATCTGGCTTGAGAAAGCGACAGATTAAACTCTTCTGAGCTTTGGCTATCAGTATGACTGGCAATTTCAATTTTTATGTTCGTACTTAAGTTCATCAATTTCACAAGTTCATTAAGCTCAGCACGTGATTCAGGACGCAAGGTGGCTTTACCATAATCATAGAAAATGTTTTTCAAAAGTATTTTATTTCCGATGTCAAGTTTTTTTAATGGAATTGGTTTGCGAATTTCTTTATAGTCTGCTGTTATAGGAATATTAATGTTTTCGGAATAAAACAAATAACCTCTCTGGCTTATTGATATACCATAATTTTTACCTGCAGGTAAGGCCACAAGGAATTTTCCTGTAGCCTTATTTGATTTTACAATGTTAATAATTTCATTTTCATCGTTATCGGTGATCTTAATATCTGCACCAATAGGTTGAAATGTTTCCTTATCTAGAACCACACCTTTAAATAGAATAAGCCCGGATTCCTTTTTTTTGTTTTTAAAATATAATTCAAAAATATCTTTCTTCCCTAATCCTCCTCCACGAACAGAAGAGTAGTAAGCCGTTCTTCCGTCAGCGGTGACATTAAAAAACAAATCATCATCGGCAGTATTAATAGAATCTCCCATATTAAAAGGAACACCCCACTTATTGTTTTCAAATACGGATTTAAAAATATCATATCCACCTTTAGTATTATGTCCTTTTGAACTAAAGTAAAGCGTTTTACCATCAGGATGAATAAAAACACCTTCTTCATTTTCAGGGGTATTAATGGCCTCTCCCAGATTCTCAGCTTGCCCCCAAACACCTGTCTTATCCATACGGCACATCCAGATATCCAATCCACCCTTGCCATGCCTACGGTTACTTATAAAATAAATAGTTCGTCCATCAGGCGAAATGGTGGCTGAAGATTCATGTTTTTTCGAATTAATAGGTTTTGGCATTTTAACGGGTTCAGTCCAATCTTCACCTATCAACTCAGATTCATATATATTTCCACTCCGGTCACCTCTGTAAACCAATAGTCGCTGACCATCATTTGAAAGTGCTATTGCGGAATTATTTCTCATGGTCTGATTTATTGTTGGTCCCAATATTTTAGCTTCACTCCATTTCCAGATCATATCATTATAATAAGAAACATAAATGTTTTCCATTCCATTTATCTGGCCGGCAATTGCATCCGGTGTAATTGGACGTCTGGATGTAAAAATCATCATTGATCCGTCTGCAGAAATAATTGGTGCATATTCATCATAAGGTGTATTTACATTTTCACCTAAATTGGTTATAATAATTTCTTGCAAATCTGCTCTCTCTGTTTTATTGGATAGGATATTATTTTCCTGACTATTAGCTTGAAAAGTGTTTGATAATAATAGTAGTAATACGAAATAAAAAAAAATTCTCATCATTGTTAGTCTAATAGTCTTGTTGGAGAGTTCCTGAAATCTTGTGTAATTAGTCGTAAAGAAATTTCAACTCCTCCTCTTCCTTTTGTCCCTTGAGTTAATGATGAAGTATTTACATCATAACTTACACCAAAAGCATAGTTTGAATATTCAAAAAGCATCATTGGAATTACAGCGTCTTTCATTCTGTATTGAGCACCAAGTGACAAAGCCATTCCTTTGCCATAACCGGTATATCTGGAATTGTTTTTTATGGCCCAACGAAATAGTGATCCAACATTCAACTCAATAGATGGTCCTTGCTTAATAAAAACAACATTTGGTACCACGGTTAAATCGGAGTTTGAAATTCCTATCCTGGATTGAGCATGCATAACCAGGCTTGTATAAAGTTTATCAGAAGTGCCGGTAGAATAAAAGCTTTGTTTAGGAGTATTTATATTGAGGGCAGCGAAGCCTAAAATTATTTTCAACTGGTCGTTGGCGGAAATAGTGGACGCAGGTTTATTATAACTCCATGAAAGCCCACTTGAAAAATCGCCATATAAGGTTGGAGGAAGGCTGGCAATATCGTTTGAAGCTAATCCAGCATTATAGGCTCCGGTACTTTGATCATATTGATTTTCCCATTGCATTGCACTGGTAGAAATACTTTTCTGAACAATCCCACCCTGCATTGCACCTGTGATATATTGTTGCTTGTTAATAAAAACAGAACCTGCAAGAGAAAGATTCAGTTGGGTTGTTCCTAATTTTAAATCACCTGCAACATCTTTAAAAGCAGTGATCCCGGCACCAAGAAATCCCTTTTCCCATTTTTTCTTAGACAATCGAGTATCGAATGAACACAAAGCAGTGTTATATGTAGCTCCAGACTGCCCCATCCCCTGCCATTGATTTTTGTAATTTAAATACACTCTTTGATTGCCTTCGAAAATCCCTGTTAAAGCAGGGTTAAGCATCAGCGGAGTCATGTGGTATTGGGAAAAGTGAATATCCTGAGAAAAAGCACATGTAGTAGGTAATATGTAAAATATAACATTTACAATTACGCTAAAAAATATGACTTTTGGTCTCAAAGTAATGAGTTTCATTATATTACTTATTAAATATTCCATTAAAACTTATCTCAACAGCGTGACGTTTCCTTTTTTTGTTAATTCTTCTCCGTTCTTCAATTTCCCCCAAACATAATAAACGAATACTCCTATATTCAAAGGCTCTCCCTTATAGGTTCCATCCCATCCTCCATTAATATCATTGGTTTCAAATACTTTTTCGCCCCAACGGTTATAAATAGTAAACTTTATCTCCGTAATTCCTTTTCCCAATGGGTGTAGCACGTCATTATTTCCATCCCCGTTAGGAGAAAACACGTTGGCAACATATACATTGGTTGCTAATTCTACATTCACCGCTAAAGCGAAAGGGATAAGACCGGGATCAGTAGTGACGTTTTCAAATGAAGTTTTTGTGATACCTTTTAATCCGTAATTATTAGAGACCACACCTAATCCAGGGTTTTTCCATTCCGTGGAGATAACTTCCCAATAAGCTAGAATGTCGTAAATTGCAGTTCCATCAGCTGTATCATTATAATATACAGTAATGTCTGCTTTATCGATACCTGCAGTCCTGTTTATTTTATGGTAGAAGTCAGGGTTTATTTCGCCTACAATAGGTTCTTTGGAGGCAGGATCAAAACCGTCAATAGAAGGATCATTATTCGCAAACCTTACCTTATAAGTATTGGCTGTTGGTTCATTTGGTTTGATCTCAACCGGTCGGAAACGGGCTGTTCCCAAGCTAGAGCCAACAGGGAAAAAATAGGTGCTGGTGGAAAGTGTATTTCGGGCAAGCCCTCCATCATTTGTGCTGCTGACAAATCCAAGAGTACGAGTAATATTACTCGAATCGGTAGCTAATACATGTACTGTGTTATCACCGGCATCAAATTCATGATCGTTAAGTGCAAGTGTGTCTTCAATTTCTACATCAACGCCAACAAGTTGTTTGGTTCCGGTACCGGCCAATTCAAGATTATTGAAATGTGTGAGCAAACTTCCGCCTATGGTTTGAACACTGCTATCTAAATGAACCCAGCCGTTTGGTCCAACAGTAAATATATTGTCGGAAGAATTATTATTGGTCCAGTTGCCACGAATAAAAAAATTACCCGAATTAGCAATCGTACCATTGTTCTGATGTATTACATTGCCATTGATAACAAAAATATTACTGGTATTAGCGATTGGTGCTCCGTTGTTAACAAAATTGATTTGGGAGAAAGATAAAAATGGTAACAGCAAAAAAGAAACAACTATTGAATAAAAAGGTAATGAATTGCGAAGTAAAACACTTGTATCCAAATTCTTATTTTTTGAAAATGAACTTAATCTACCTGAAGATTTCTCTATAAAATTTAATTTAAGAGAATTTCTAAAGGCGAAAAAATAACAGTTAAAGTCTATATTTTGTATGTTAAAATACAATTTCATGGTGTCGAAAGATAATAATTAATTTTCAGATGAAAAAAATAATGCAATAATTTTTCGATTTTTTTATTCTAAAAAAGGCAACTAAAATATAAATACCTAAAAATCTGTAAATTACAAAAAAATATCTTCCCTAATTTTCTGAAATTGAAATGGATTTTGATACGATTATTGTTTTTCTTTTGTTTCCAATCCTGAACTTATACTTATAAATAGGATAGTGTGGAGGCGAAATTGTATCTTTTTATTATATTTTTGAGCATAATATTTAAACCCATCAATCAAAACAAGTTTGAAAGATGGGTTTAAATATTGAATTGTAAATTGTAATCAGAAACTACATGATAGCTCTGGAAACGATCTCTTTCATTATCTCATTGGTACCTGCATAAATTTTCTGTACTCTGCTGTCGGCATAAGCACGTGCGATCCAATATTCCCAAATATAGCCATAACCACCGTGGAGCTGTAAACATTCATCCACCACTTTACATTGCAGGTCGGTCATAGAGAATTTCAGCATGGCTGCAGTTGGAATATCTAATTTCTTATTCAGGTGAAGCTCAATACATTTATCAACAAATACTCTTCCAATCTGCGTTTCAGTGGCCATTTCAGCTAACTTAAAACGTGTATTCTGGAAAGAAGCAACCGGTTTACCAAAAGCAATACGTTCTTTTGTATATTGTATCGTTTTTTCAATAGCTGTTTCAGCAGTTGTAATTCCCATAATACCCACCAAAAGTCTTTCCTGCGGAAGCTCCTGCATAAGATAGTTAAACCCCTCTCCTTCTTTACCAAGCAGGCATGATACGGGCACTTTAACGTTATCAAAAAACATTTCACAGGTATCCTGAGCCTTCATTCCTACTTTTTTCAAAGGGGTTCCTTTGGAATATCCCTCCATGGTGTTATCCATGATCAAAAGGCTTGTTCCTTTGGCTCCTGCAGCAGGATCGGTTTTTACAACCACTATCACCATATCGGACATGTAACCATTGGTAATAAATGTTTTGGAACCATTTACGATATAATGATCACCTTGTTTCACGGCAGTGGTTTTTATTCCCTGCAAATCACTTCCAGCAGATGGTTCACTCATAGCAATAGCTGTAATGACCTCACCACTAACCATTTTAGGTATCCATTTCTTTTTTTGCTCTTCGGTTCCGTAATGTAAAATATATGGTGCTACAATATCAGAATGTAAAAAGAAACCGGGGCCGGTGCAGCCTGTTTTCGAAAGTTCTTCAATTATTATTGCGCTGTATAAAAAATCTGTTCCGGGACCACCATATTCAACAGGGGCACAAGGACAAAGGATACCCATTTCTCCGGCCTTCAGCCATGCTTCTCTGGAAATCTGACCTTCCTGCTCCCATTTATCATGGAAAGGAACGATCTCTTTTTGAAAGAAATCTCTTACTGCAATTCTGAGCATTTCATGCTCTTCGGTAAATAGTGTGCGTGGTATCATATTTTAGATGTTAGATATAAGATTTTAGATGTTAGTTAAACTAAATTGTCAGCTGCAATTTTTTCTTGCGCGTAGGGATTGCAGCGTAATAATTTTTTCAATCGTAAAAAAAAATCAGCAGGCCAAATTTATAAAATAATTTTAGTTTCCCTTAATTGTTTAATTTCTATTTCTGAATAGCCTATTGCCAATAGTTCCTGCTGAGTATGCTCTCCTAAAAGAGGAGCCGGCATTTCAACTTTAAATTCAAAACTGCTGAATTTAAGGGGCAGTCCGAATTGTAATACCTCTCCTTCATCCGGATAGTTTTTTATCTGAACCATATTGCGTGCCTTCACCTGTTCGTTATCCAGGCTTTCTTTCAGCGTGAGAATCGGAGATACGCAGCAATCAATATCTTTGAATTTATCTGTCCAAAATTGTTGGGTATTGCTTTCAAAAATTGCGGATACTTCAGCAAATACTTTTTGTGCCTGCTCTTCAGCCACCATGTGAAAAATAACAAGATCGGCTCTATTGATGGCTTTGCAGAAGCGTTCCCAAAATTTAAATTCCAAAGCACCAAGTGCCATAAATTTTTTGTCGGATGTTTCATAAATAGAATAGCATGGTAAAGCGCCTGTTAAAAAACCATGCTCACCGTGATCTACCTGGGCAAGTGCCGGTGTTGCATGGGCTAATATGCCATCCATTATAGAAACGTCAATGTACTGCCCCTCCCCTGTCATTTTTTGTTGTACTAAGGCTGCAAGTATTCCCATTGCTGCATTTAAAGAACCTCCTACAACATCTGCTATTTGAAAATTGGGAATGAAAGGTTGTTCTTCTTTACGATCAAGCACACCCGTGTATGCGCAATAATTAATATCATGCCCTGCCTTATCGCGATATGGGCCCGTTTGACCATAACCGGTAATGGAACAATAAATTAATTTCGGATTATTTTTTTTGAGTGTTTCGTAATCTATTCCCAACTTATTCACTACACCGGGGCGAAAACTTTCTACTATAATATCCGCTGTTTCAGATAATTTTAAAAAAAGTAAGCGTCCTTCTTCTCTGGTAAGATCAATGGCTATAGAACGTTTGTTACGATTTACAGCATGAAAAAAAACCGAATTTTTATTTTGCATTGGTGGCATCAATCGTGCATAGTCACCAATGGAAAGCTCCTCTATTTTTATCACATCAGCTCCCATATCAGCGAGGTGGAGGGTACACATTGGGCCGGGTAGCAGACGTGTAAGGTCTAAAACTTTTACGCCAGACAGAGGTTTTTTTTTCATAAATTAAGAGGTTAAATTCTGATAATTGCTGAGCTAAACTTTACCCCTAACAGGGTTTGAACCCCTGTCAGGGTGAGTTCCTGATCAAAACAGAAAATTACTTATATCCTTACACCGATCATACATACATCATCGATCTGTTCCTCATTTTGTTTCCAGTCATCAAATGTTTTAACAAGTATATCGTGCTGTTCGGCCATTGTTTTATCCTGAATTGAAAGTAGTAATTCCTTTAAAGGTTTGTATTTAAATTTCTCTCCGAATTCACCACCAAACTGATCAGCATATCCATCCGAAAATGAATATACTGTATCCCCTTTAAAAACGTCCATTTCATGAAGTGTAAATGGATCCATTCTTTCATAAAGGCCTATTGGCTGACGATCTGCTTTAATTTCTATGAGATAGTGGCTTGATGTGCTTAAAATAGTGCCGGAGTCCGTTGCAGGCTTTCCTTTTCTTATCACCCAAAGTGGATTGTATGCACCGGCATATTGAAGTTTCACAGCTCCAGAAACATTTGGGAATGGCGAAAGGCCTATCAGCGCTATATCCATTCCATCTTTTTGTGTTGAGTAATTTTCGCGTTGCTCAAAAGCTCCGGTTACAATTTCACGAACATTGTTGAGGATAAGATCAGGTTGATGAATGCTTCCTTTTTTCATTACATCATTCAAGGCATTGCAACAAATAACACTCATGATAGCACCGGGAACACCGTGCCCTGTGCAATCAGCAGCAGCAAACAGTACCTCACCCCTTTTATTCCCCTCCACATTTGGAGAGGGACCAGGGGTGAGGTGAAACCAATAAAAATCACCACTCACAATATCTTTTGGTTTATACAAAAGAAAAGAATCAGGTACTATTTTTTTAAATAATTCTTTGGAAGGAAAATAAGCATCCTGTATGTATTTAGCATAATCAATGCTGTCGGTTATTTCTTTGTTTTTTATTTCCAGCTCATGATGCTGTATGGCAATTTTATCGAATGCATTCTTAAGTTCAATATTTTTAAGGCGATGGATCTCTGCTTCTTTTTCGGCATGCTCCACAGAGAAAGCAATTTGCTGATGTTTAAGCATGTTCACTTTTTCGCTGCTCAATATTTCCTGCTGAAGATCATTGAAACATTTGTAGTGATGAAGTGATCTTGAAAAATCATTATTTTTTTCATACGCTGAAGAAAGTAATTGATGCACTTCAGATGTTAAGGCAATAATTTTCAGTTCTTCAGAAATAACCAAAGCCTTATTTAGATTGGTAATAGCGGACCCTATATTTAATTGCTCCAGGTAAATTCTACCTCTGCCAATCAGGCATAATAATTCAAATCGTTTTTCTTTAAACTGGTTTGATCTTTCAGCTTTATTGTAATAATCAATGGATATTTCTAATTCGCCTTTTTCACTAAAAAGGCTTGCAAGGCCAAGATAGGTCCATGGAATACCCTGAATATCATTTATATTTTCTCTCAGTGAGAGGCTTTCTTTATAATATTCTTCTGCTTCATTATAGTTTTTGCTTAACACGAGGTTTCTTCCTATAAGGTTTAGAGAAGAAGCAACCGCTTTAAGATCTTTCAGTTGTTTGCGTGTTTCGAGGCCTATCCGGAATGCTTTTATAGCCTGGGAATAATCGTGTGTTCTTGAATAGATCTGGCCTAAAACAGTATAGCAATCGGCTTTATTTTCTTTATCCACAACTTGCCGGCTCATTTTCACAGCATGTTGCGCATGATGCATTGCTTTTTCATACTGTCCATATTGATCATACATTCCTGCACAGATACAATGCGCTCTTGAAATTCCCAGCGGATCATTTATTTTTTCAAATTGATGTAAGGATTCTATCGCTTCCCTGAGGTGGTCCCCTTCCGCTATTTTCCAAAAGGCAAGTTGAGCAATGGTAAGTCTGGCATAGGTTATATTCAACTGATCGTGATCTTCAACAGCCTTTTCTTTAGCTTTAACTGCGAGTTCCATTGCTTTATCCCTATCAACATAACGCTGGCCCCAGGCTTCATTATTCATATCATTAATCATCGTATCTTTAGGTAAAGCCTGCATCAGTAAAGGTTATCGGGGCATGAAATTAGCAATTGAACTTATTGATTCGTTATAAGTACTTGAAGGATATTTTTCCTTTAATTGGGCGGCTGTTTTTTTTACATTATCAAAATAGCCAAGATTAAAATAACTCATGGATAGCAAAAATAATTGCAATGGTCCTTTGTCGTCATCCAATTTAAACAGATCAATTAATTGTTTCCTCGTATATGCTTCTTCAGTATATTGATAATTATCCTTATAAATTGCAGCGTAATTTTCTAAAACACCAACCATAGGATCTGTATCTTTAAGATTCTTTAAGTATGTATTGTAATCATTTTGCAGACCTTTTAAGTCGGTATTTATTTCCTTTAAAGCCTTTTCATAAACTGTTATGTAGTCTTTAAAATCAGCTGCTTTTCCTTTAAGTATTTCCTGATTTTTTTTTGCTTCTTCAATACTTTTCAGTTTCGCAGTATTAACGATAAGCCCTTCCCAGGCTTCTAATAACAATGCTGTTTCATTTTCATAACCGGCTTTGTAGTTTGTAATGTATTGGTTGCAAATAGAAAGAAGCAGATCAGGCCGGTTATATTTTTCATTACTAAAAAGCCATTTAATAACTTTTTCGAGTTCGGCTTTAGTTCCTTTCTTAGCAATGTTTTCCAGTTCCGCTATTTTCTCTTTCTGTTCTTCTGTTTTGGTTTTGTAATCATCCAGTTTATTTTCTAAGCTCAATGCCCGTTCTTCATCATCAGGATCGGTGAATATTTTTTTGCAAACCACTACTATTTCTTCCATGGTTTTAATATCATTGAAGTGAAGTGCAATATCAAAAAACTCTGTGAACTCAGAAAACTTAGTGCTTTCATCCCAGGCATCCAAAGTTGCTTTAGAAACGCTTAGTACCTGCGATCTATAGAGCTGCTGATAATGCTTATACTCTTTTTCATTAACGAACTGAAGATTTGATCTCCATCTTAATTTATTCAAATAATTCAGGTAAGCATCAAGCGCTTCGGCTTCCAGTTTATTTTCTAATCCCTTTTTACCATTTTCGCGCTGTTCTATTTCTTTTATAGCCTGCTCTAAAAACATTTTGATACTTTGAAAATATCCACTTAAAGGATACTCGGTAATAAATGCTTTTGAGGATTCTATTATTTCTTCGTGTTTTTTTAAGGAATTTAACGCAATACAATCGTAAAATAACATCATCTCGCCAAGAGTAAGAGCTGATGCTTCTCCATACATTTTCTTTTTGGGATCGAAATTCATTTTCCTTAATGAATTGTTGAAAGATAACAACTGATTGAATTTATATGAGCCTACCAGGGTTGTCCAAATAGTTTGAATTTGTGTTCCAAATTTATCACTTGCCGGATCAATAGTGTTTATAGCACTTTTCAGTTCCTCTGCTATTAACAGTTCACGTTGCGCCTCTATTTTTTTTAGCCATTCCTTTAACTCATCCAATTTATTTTTGGCGAAATTAAATTTAGGATATGTAGTAATTGTTTTCTCAAGAAGAACTTCTGCATCCGCTGCCATTCCCTGATCCTGCAATTCAATGGCGTTGGAGTAATTAACAACTGCAGTTAATTCAACTTCTTCATTTGATCTGTAAAGTCCGCTCAGATCAGGATTATAAGGAACGTTCAGATTTTTAGAAAGCAGGGTTGCCAACTGCTGATGAAGAGCGAAGAAACTATTTTTGTTGCCGGTTACCTGTTCTGCCAATATAATACCACCTGTCTGAACATCAATCAATCGGGCATCGATGCGCAAGGTATTATCCAAAAAGTAAAATGAACCCGTAAGAATGTTTTGTGCACCAAGACCTTTTCCTAATTTTTGAGCAGTGGCTGGATCAAAATATTTTGATTGACCGAGTTTAATTTCCTGAATCAGCTTTTCTAATTTTTCACGCTCAACAATGTTTACACCCTTTACTTTTGAAAGGTCGGTAATAAGCATATCGGCAATACCTTTAGATAAGGCATTGTATTTAGCATCCCCGCTCGAATTGTCGAAATAGGAAATTGCAATTGTTTTGGCTTTACCTGTTAAGGAAAAAGCAAAGAACAATATATACGCTACCCATTTTTTCATTTTATATTTTTACACTAAGCTTATCAAGGGCCTTTTGCGCAGGCACAAAATCAGGATTTTTTTCAAGTACCTTTTTGAAAATTTCGATGGCTTTACCGGTTTCACCTTTATCCATTTGGTCTAACCCATCTGAATATAACAATGAGGTTTCGTAGGAAAGGGCAGCTTTTGTTTTTGCAGCGGTTTCTGAAGTAGTACCTAAATCCGAAACAGACATTTCCACATTCAATCCATTTGCGATTTTAACAACCAATTTTTTTTCAAGATCAAAAAAGGTTGCTGTACCGCCATCCACACCTTCGCTCTTAATTATCTTACCTGTTTCCACATCGATGATGCGTGCATCAATCCGTAAACTGCCCATGAGGTCAAAGAAAGAACCTGTTAAAATATATTCCACGCCTAACAATTTCCCTACTTTGGTTGCAGTGGAAGCATCAAATTCTTTGGAATTATTTAATTTTTGTTCTTTTAATATTTCCTCCAGTCTTGACCGTTCTACAACGTTTAACATTTTTATTTTTGTAAGATCAGAGATGAGCATATCTGCTAAACCTTTTCTTAAACGTGATAGCTCATTATTTTCTGAACCATTATCAAAGTAAAGAACAGCGATCCTTTTAGCATCCGGATTTGGGGTAGCTTCATTCAATTTATTTACCAGGTCATCTTGTTGCTTTACCACAGTTTCATTTGCAACTGTTGTAATTTCAGGCGACAACACTTCATTTCCATCCGTTGATTTAAAAATAAAATAGGTAGCAGATGAGCCAATAAGGACCAAAACAATTACGATCACGAAAATAAAAAAAGCAGAAACTTTTTTTGCAGGAGCTTTCGTTGCCTGTTTACCTTTTTCAGGTGCTGCATCAGAATAGCTATGTACAGGACTTACCAGTTCATTAGGTATGTTACCTTTCAGGTATTCAAGAAAGAACCAATTGGTAAGGCTCGCCAATGCTGTTTGACAAGGAGCAATCCATTCACGGGTGGCAGCCGAAAGATCATCCTGAGCATGAGCAGCATAGTTACCATAGGTTTGGATAGTTCCTATAAGGATCCCCATCCGATCAGGGATAATTTTTTTATTTAAAAGTTCACGGCCATAATCATTCAACATCATTTTGCCTTTAGGCTCCCCTATTTCTTTGATATAAATAAAGCGACAGATAGCTTCTGTTGTTCTTCGGGCATTTTGCAGAAAGGTGTCAGGATCCTGATCGGCATAGCCAAAAGATTTTACAAGCATCCGACTCAGATGAGTCACCTTTTCTTCCAAACTTTCAATAAGCGGGTCTTTATCGTTTTCAGTCATTATCCGTTGTGTGAAGACCAAAAGTACAAATTATTAAGTGTATTTTTTTTGATTTTTTTTCTTTTAAGATTTCAATATCATTCGTTCCTACGGAACTTGTTTTAAGTTATTACTCTTTTTCAATGGACTAAAGTCCATTGTTACCATATCATTCGTTCCTACGGAACTATGACTTTTGGAAATATTGAGCTTTGCTAAATTCAGATACGTTTACCCTTGCTGGCACAGATTTTACATTAATCATTTTTAAAGCTGTTCCTATGAAAATCACTGCCGATTTTATTCCTCATAATACCTTCCATAAAGGAAGTTGGCTGTTGCCAATAAAAAGGCCGAATTGGTATTATTTTAAAGAACAAAAAAATAAAAATACAATCACCAATAATGATTTTTCACAAAGCGTTGATGGTCCTTTAAAAGAGCTGGTGAAATACCTGCATAAAAAAGGAATTAAAACCACTCCTTCCTGTGCAGGACATCGGATCAATGAAAAGAATTTTGAAAAAATATATGATTCATTAAAAGAAGATAAGAAAGATATTTGCAACAATGGCTTAGTGTTGGAGGATTGTGAAAGCGGCAAAGTATATATCTATAAAAATAAAAAATATCAATTACCGTGGTCGAAAAAGATTTTTTTAAAAGAAGTAATGCGTTACCAAAAAAAAGGCGTTGTCGGCATTAAATTAAAGAATAAAAAATATCGGAAAGAAGTTTTAAAAATAGAAATCCCACAGGTTAAAATAAAGAAAAAAAATAGTGTTCTGTTAATTTTCACAAAAGATAAAAATGGAAAAAACAGTAGTAAATGGAAAAAAATAACAAAAAAAATAAAACAGATTTTGAGATTTTATTAGAGGACGATTAAATTTTATTCATAAAAATCTTATTTAAGGTTATACCATCCCGATTGGCTTTTCCGCCAAAAGGCTTCTTGTTAGAGGTTTTAGCAATATCTTTCATAATAACAATCCCGCAGTACTCCGGGATCACAAAAGTTCGGGATGACAGAGCTGGTGTGCAAAATTTTAAATAACAAAACATGTAATTAAATTTCAATCAAGTTCTTAATACGGATCTAAAAAACACTTATTTTTTTTGAAAATTTACTATTTCCACTTGACAAAACAATCAGATAAATACCTGCAGTTGAATTGGAAAGATCCAGATCAATTTTTTCATTTCTTTTTTCTAAGGTGCTTACACGTTTCCCCTGCATATCAAATATGGAGATGGTGCCCATTGATGCTGAACTAAGTTCAAACAAGTTAGATGTCATAGAAAGGATGTTAAAACCATCAGAAAGAATATCGGCATTTTCAATTCCCGTAGAAAAAATGTTTACGTTAAAAGAAGACATTGAACATCCACCGGAGTTAGTTACTTCCACATAATAATCCCCATTAGCAGTTACTGTAAAGGAATTGGAATTTGATCCGATTGCATTTCCATTCTGGTACCATTGGTAAGTGGTAGAGCTTGCAGGAACACTCAGAACAGCTCCGCTTTGAGAAATGATAGGAGTGTAAGCACTTAAATTAGTTGTTGTAAAATAGGATGTGCCGGTAACAGTATTGAAAGCAATTGTTCTCATGGTTTGCGCGGTAGTAGAATTTACCGTACCGTTATATGTTAAATTAGTAGGATCGATCTTAAAAATAGTTGTAAAAATTGTAGCTGCAGCCAGGTAACTACCCTCTAAAGACGGATGTACATTGTCGGAATAATAAAGATTAACAGATGGCAATTGTGTTAATGAACTGTTCCATGCCTTTCCAATGGGTGTAACAATTTCCTGCCCTATCCCATTATTCAGGTAGATCATGTTTCCATGGATTCTATCAATGCAGGCAGTAGTATTATCTCCGCTGGAAACACCACCAGAGGGGCCCCATCCGGCAAAGTAAATTATACGTGTGCAGGGGTTATTTGCTTTTATCATGTTGTAAAGTGCAACATTTGCATTCCCGCAAGTGGAAGAAATAATACCAATATTATTTACATAGTTCCCCATGTTATCCTGCACAACCACATAATCCCACTGCTGAGAATTGATTTTCGACTGAGATACTGCATCATTTACATGCCCTATTATCTGTTCATCCGCCACTGCCATACCGGCTTGTGTATTCTGATCAATGGTAACAGATATCCCGGCAGAACTTGCAAGACCACTAAACAAAGCCGGTACATCAAAAGTATACGTAAAACTATTTCCCAAAAACAAAACTTTTGTTTGAGCATTAGTGATCAGGGAAATAAATAAAACTGAAATAAGTAGAGTTGCTCTCATGATTATATGTTTAGGATTTTTTTTATTTTTATTGATCATTTCAAAGATAATCATTTTTAATTAATTACATTATTACTCAAGATGCATGTTAAATGGAGGTTAGCTCTTATCTTAAAAGGTTTATAAAGGTATAATTGTTCTGAAAGTAAGGTTTACTCTTGGGCGGGTAATTTTTTTTGTCTTCGGTAAGCAATGCAACCAGTTGGTTTGTGTTGCTTCTTTCATAACCAACAAACTACCACTTTCTAACAATATAGAAACAGACTCATGCGTTAATTTATGTTTGAAAGAAAATTTCCTTTCTGCACCGAAACTTAATGAAGCAATGGTAGTGTTTTGGCCCATTGATTTTTCATCATCACTATGCCAACTTACTCCTTCATCACCGGAGTGATACAAATTCAATAAGCAGGAATTAAATTGTGATTCGGTAATTTTTTCAACTATTGTTTTTAATTCCAGAAGTTCTTTTGTCCAGATAAGTGCCTGTTTAGTTGTATTGGAATAAGTGTAGGAATAATTTCTGTTGCCATACCAAGCGGCTTTCCGTTTGGTGATGATGTGTTTTCCAAAAATAATTGCTTCATCATTTTTCCACTCAATTGTATTCAATAATTTATCGAGGTAATATTGACTTCTCTCCTGATTCAATATCTTCCCATAATAGTTTACAACCCCATCACCGGGTAAAAGATTAATTATTGTTTCGGAATTAAATAGATCCATTATTTTAAATTTATATAATAGACTTTATAAAGGTAATTATTTAAGGTAATCTGCCGCACTTTCTCGACAAGCTCGAAATGACCGAGCACATGGTCATTTCGAGCTTGTCGAGAAATTTGTGTGCAAGCATTTTAGCCAAAAATTTCGTTGTAAATATTATAATTTTTAAAAATAATATTAGTTTAGCTGATCGGAAAGCGAACAGTAAATTTTGTTCCGTTAGTACGGTCTAAAGCTAAAGTCCCACCAAGTTGTTGGGTGAGCATTTCCAATAATTGAAGTCCCAGAGAGTTTGGATTTTTCATGTCAACAGATAAAGGTATGCCGATCCCATCATCAGCCACCTCCAAAATATATTGATTGGTGGTTTTTAGTTTTTTTTCAATTCCAAAATATAAATGAATATTACCTTTTCGCATATCCGGAAAAGCATATTTAAAACTATTTGATATCAGTTCATTTAAAATTAATCCACAAGGAATTGCAATATCTATTTTAAAAAAGTGCGATTGTGTTATTGCATTTACATGTATCTGAACTTTTTCAGGGTTAAGATTATGGCTGTTATCCATATAAGTTAAAAACGAATGCATGTATTCAGTAAAATCAATTTTCGATAGATCGTCAGACTGGTACAATTTTTCATGCACCAAAGCCATAGCCCTGATACGGTTTTTACTTTCCATGAACGTTTCCAACAGATCGGGCTGTGTAATTTTTTCAGATTGGAGATTCAATAAGCTGGAGATCACCTGTAAATTATTTTTTACCCGGTGATGGATCTCTTTTAGCAGAACTTCTTTTTCACGTAAGGAAATGGTAGATGATTGAAGTTCTTCACCCAGCATATTTATACCAAGGGCAAGAGCATCAAAATCATTTTTTTTTCCGGAAACAGCAGCTTTCTTGGTATAATTTAACTGAGCAAGGGATAACACAACGCCTAAGATCTCATTGATCTGGCTTGCATTTTTCTTTTTCTCAGCCTTAACACTTTTTAATTTTTTCTCAATTTTAGAAAGGCCGGATAATATGGCTTCTTTCTTATTAGATGCATCAAAGGATTTCCCTCCTGTTAAACGACTAACTATATTATAAATATCATCTAATTCTTCAGGCATATTATCTTATTTTATGTGTAAAGCAAATTGCTTTAACCAGGAAACTGCTTCACTTTCATCTGTAAATAATTTTGTGGGCACAACCGATCTGTTTATCCCAATAAAAAAATTACCTATTATCCTGCTTACAGGTGATCTTACTAGCATTGCTATGGCATTGACACCGGGAGTGCGGTTTTTCATTGAAAAATGATCGCGTGCTTCTTTACTGATAGATTTTATTTCCTTTAAATTAACCAGAAGCGGGTAAATAGTATCGCCTGAAACTTCTTTCACTGAACTGCTGTTTTCTATAGCATCCTGAAGTTCAACAACAACGTTTGGCTTGACAACTGTATAACAAATACGATCATTACCAAGCCATGAAGTAAACGCCCTTAATTCAATTACTTTGTTATTAATGCTGTCCAAAGTTGTTTATTTAGGTTTTAATCTAAAATCAAAAATAGCTATTATTTTATTTAAAAAACATGAGATTTTATGAAAACTAACCCACAATTGAAATTCTTTACCCTTTTCATTCGAATTGCTATTATAAACACAGGAATCGCAAGGTTATATTCTAAAAACAGGACTGTATTTTTAAGGTGTGTTGCAGGTCATTGAACTCTGAAAAGCAACATGGTAGTTTTGTAACATCAAAAACATAAAATTATGAAATCATTGAAAGTTCTCGGAAATAAAAAGGTGGTAGCCATATTTCTCCTATCAGGGTTGGTTGTTCTCATGGCATTTAGTATCAAGGATGACCTTGCAGCAACCATGAAAAAAATGAAATCAGAAAAAGCCTCTGTGATGAAAAAACATCAGGATCTGTTGAGCGAAAGATATGACCTTAGCGACCGGCCTTCGGATATTAAAATGTCGGGGAACAAAAAGTTTGTTCAAAAGGATGTACGTGTAAAACTTCCGCAAGGTGTTAATTGGGAGCAGTTGGCTTCCATGAAACCTGAAGATATCCAGGAAAAAGGATACTGGCCAAAAGGATTTTATCCATTGCCTCATCCTAATCACCCTGAAGGAGGAATGATTTTCCCGCAAACACATATTGATGAAATAAAAAAGCAAGAAGGGCGGGACCTCACCCGATTTGATCTTGATTTTGATCTGCCGGGGCATTTACTTCCTGAGTTTCCTTCCCCAATGTATCTGACAACCAGGCCTGATCTCGGTGATGTTTCAAAGGGGCAGCTTGTGACGATCAAAAATTATTATGAATTGTTCAAGGATATTTTAAATCCAAAACAATTAGATGGTTTACGCCTATTGGTTACTCCTTTCCCACAGCAGCAATTCAATGCAACTGACGACCGCAGATCAGAGTTTGCGAGTTTAGGAGTTACCTGCTTCGACTGCCATACAAATGGGCACTCCAATGGTGCCACACATTTGGTAGGAGACATCCGCCCTCAGGAATTTCGCCATCGCCTTGATGTTCCTACTTTAAGAGGTGTGAATATACAACGGTTATTCGGTTCCCAACGGGCATTGAAAACAGTTGAAGATTTTACTGAATTCGAACAGAGGGCTGCATATTTTGACGGAGACATCACACTTGCTGCAAAAAAAGGAATGAATATTCTGGAACGTGGCAGCCAGGTTCATTTTATGAGTGAATTTCAGGAATTAATGGATTTTCCACCTGCACCAAAACTGGATCTGTATCGAAGGTTGAATCCTGAAAAGGCAAGCAAATCAGAACTCAACGGAGAAATGATATTTTTCGGTAAAGCCAAGTGCGGCAATTGTCATCAGGCCCCTTATTACACGGATAATCTGATGCACAACCTGAAAGTGGAACGTTTCTACAAACCGCAAATGATCAACGGGATGATGGCTTCCGCTGACGGACCAATTAAAACTTTTCCTTTAAGAGGAATTAAGGATTCACCACCTTATATGCATGACGGGCGGCTTTTAACATTGGAAGATGTGGTTGAATTTTTCAACCTGGTGCAAGGGATAAAACTCACCGCTCAGGAAAAACAAGATCTTGTGGCCTTTATGAAGACATTATGATGATGGAATGTAACAGTTTACCTAATTCATAATTAGCAAACTATTACCGGATTTCTCAGGCTTTATAAAAGTATGTTATTGTTTCTTTTCTGTTATACTAATTCAAATTCTTTTGGATATTGAACTGTTCCTGTGACGTTTTTCAGACCATCGGCAACGAGTTCAATTCCCATAAACACATTTTCAGGAACATCAAAAGGTGCTTTGATTTTCCATTTTTTAGCAGGCACAAAACCAAATTTAGGGTAATAATGTTCATGTCCTAACACAATAACCGATTTGTGTCCGAGTTCCTTGGCTTTTAATAGTCCGGTTTGAATTAATTTTGAACCAATACCTTGTTTTTGAAACTCAGGTTTAACAGCCATTGGTGCAAGGGCTAAACTGTCAAATCCCTTATCATCATCACTTTTTATCCTGATCTTTGTAAATAATATATGCCCAACTATTTTATTGCCAAGGGTTGCAACCAAGGATAGTTCAGGAATAAATGAGTCGCTGTTTCTCAATAGATCAACCAGTTTTGCTTCATTGTCCTGTCCAAATGCAATTTTATTTAGCTCGTAAACTTCAGGGTGGTCCGATGCTGATTCTTTTCTTATTATAAATTCATTGGATATCATCTATAAAATAGTTTTTTTGTTCTGCTATGTTTTTTTTAATTCGGCAGAAGGTTCAATTAAGTCCCAAAGATTACCATATAGGTCTTCAAAAACAGCCACTGTACCCCATGTTTCAATAACGGGTCCACTCACTATTGTAATTCCCTGGTCTTGTAAATTTTGATAATCTCTTTTAAAATTATCGGTGTATAAAAACAAGAATACTCGTCCACCTGTTTGATTGCCGATCCTGGTATGTTGCTCATCATTAGCAGCTTTTGCAAGCAATAAACAGCAATCTGAAGAGCCCATAGGTGCGACTAAAACCCATCTTTTTGTTTCGCTTAAAATGCTGTCTTCAACTAATGTGAAGTGCAGTTTTTTAGTGTAAAACTCAATAGCTTTATCATAGTCTTCCACTACAATTGTAATATGCCCTATTCGTTGTTTCATTAATTGTGAACCATTTTTGACTGTACTGTAATGAGCCGGTTTTTAAATTTCTTTTACGGCATACTCCAAAGTATGCAATTTAATTTTCTTTAAGCCTACACTCCATAATTTAATTACTAAAAATGTAAAAGTCATTAATAAAACAGTGCTCAGTAAAATATTATTCTCATTATTAGAAGAAAAATACATCAGTAAAAAATCATATAAGCCATGGAAAAGAATGGGTATGAAAATACTTTTTAATATCAAATTTCTTTTTGCGTCACCAACATTAAATTTTGACAATGCTAAATAGTACCCCATTATAACACCAAAAAAACCATGCCCGGGAACTGCCAAAACAGCTCTTAGAATAGCGGTTGTAAAGCCATGTTCAAAAACATATAAAACATTTTCTACCAAAGCAAAGCCTAAAGAAACAAAAACGGCATATACAATACCATCATAATGATGATCAAAATCTTTACTCTTCCAAACTACCCAGTAAAGAATAACAAATTTCGATAACTCTTCAGGAATGGCAGCACAAAAAAAAGCATCATAGAACGATTTTGCAAAAGGTGATTGGAATACACCGCCTAAATATGAAACCGGTAAAGCAATGGCGAAAGTGAGTATTATTGATAAAAAGCCACCTAAAAAACATTTAGCCAATAATGCATTGGGTTCCTTGATCTGATCCTTTATATAAATTAAATAAAGAAAAATAATTACCGGTGTTATTGATGAAATTAATAAGATCATTTTCGATTTATTATGTTTGAAATTTAATGGTTTTTATAAAAATTAAAATATAATGTACATAATAAGCGTCCAATTTAGGGTTAGCGGAGAAAATCGGTAGTGGTAAAAGTTCAACACTGAAAAATTTTAATACATTAGACTTTTTGTCAGTTGATAATTATTAATTTATCAGTTGCAATTATTTTATTGCCTCGAAACAAACGCACAAAATAAATTCCATTTGGTAAATCATCCCGGTTCAAAACAACTCCCTGTCCTGAAAAACATCTTATTTGTTGTCCTAAAAAATTATAAATTGTAAATGTTGCATCTTTAAAATTTGCATCCGTTTTTATAGTTGTAAAAGTATTGAAAGGGTTAGGATATATTGACATATCTGCAGCTCCTACGCTATTTTCCATACCTGTAACAGTACAGTTAAGAATGCAATTTTGCTGAGAAGCAATTCCTGAACCTATAGAAATTAAATTCTGAAAAAGGCTTGCATCTGTGCAGGTATTCTTTAAATAAAAATTCAGCCAGGGCAAAAGCAGATCAAATGTAGTTGTTTGCTGTACAGAAGAAGAAATTGTTGCTTGCGGTGAACATGTGCCTTCGCCAAAATAACAACTCGTATTTACATTTGCAAATTGACAGTGGCTTGCACCCGTTATGTTAACCAACGTTTTACAAACAGAAAGAAGAGAATCATACATTGGTATCTGATGCTGGGCCGGGGGAGCAACACAGTCGTTAACACCGGAGAAAACAATTGAAGGGATGGTAATGTTCTTAGCTGCCGTAATGGATGATGGAGTGGTAACTGCAGCAGCAAAAGTTGCAAGTGCCGTGATAGCAGAATCATGTTGAACCGCAAGAAACGCAGAACCTCCGCCCATAGAATGGCCCATTACTGCGGAGGTAGAAGAAACAGTGCCATAAAATAAGGAAGTAGAATTTATTCCTTCCGCTTTCATGGCTTCAACTAAAAAAGCAATGTCTTTACCAAAGTCTTCATGAGACGGGGAAATAGAAGTTTCTGTAGTAGGAAAAATCATTATATATCCATTGGGAACAATGGCGTTCCAAACTACTTCATAAGCACTCCATGTCATTACAAATCCATGTCCGAAAACGATCACAGGGAATAGTCCTGATGAAATAGCAACATTTTCGCCTGCTGTAGCGGACGGATAATAAATTTCTGTAGTGATATTTCTATTAGCCCTGTTCGCATCAATAAAAGTTTTCTGTTTATGACCGACCTGAAATGTTTGTCCAAGACTAACAAGGGAAACAGCCATAAATAAAGACAATAATGTAAAATATTTTTTCATATTATTTTTATAAGTGATAATTTATTTAAGCATTTTTTTAACTTTTCACAACTCGAATAAATGTTGCAAGCGCTTTCAAATTTTCATTGCTAATTTATGATTAAATGCACAACTAAAGGCATCTGTTTATTTCGCCATTGCGATCTTTTTTAAATCCTCAGGCATTTTTTCAATAGCATATCTTAATGCTGTACGGGGCATAATATCCTTGTTTCTGATCACATATTCAAATATCTCCCGCTGATGTGCCTGGCTAGCCGCTTTTAACATCCACCCATATCCTTTTTGAACCAAATCATCCTTATCTAAAAGTAAAATATCCGCAATTTCTAAAATGTCTTTCAGAAATTTACCCTTTCTTGCCGGTATGATCAAAGTAACAGCAGATGCTCTGCGCATCCATCTGTTATCTGATTTTGCGAAGTCTTTTAATTTCACCAGATATTCGGGATACATCTCAATAAATTCTCCAAGTGTATGGTTACAAAATGTATCGCAAGTTGCCCAATTATTTACATGCTCACTGATCCACCTCCTGAATATTTTAAAATCTACTGGTTGGTATTCTTTATGAATGTAATAAGACCAGTTGCATGCTATGAAAGCTTCTTCAATATATCCTGATTGCCATAAACTTTCGCACAGGTCAACTATTTCCGATTTTTTTTCAGATTTAATGCGTTTAAAGAATTCTTTACTGATCCTACTTACAACAGGCATCTTTACGCCATAACATTTAATCTTTTCTTTGAAAAAATGCTGACTTGTTGCCTGAGTTTTTTTATCAATGTTTTTTTTAAGTTCTACCCGAATTTCATCAATTATATTTTTCATGATCAATATCAAGGTTTATATATGGCTTAGCATAACAGCATACGTTGGTGAATTGTTATTGCACAATTTTTATAACTACGCTACCCGTTTTTTGTCCTGTTTCTACATATTTGTATGCATCAACGATCTGTTCTAACGTATACTTTCTGTCAATTAAAGGTTTGTATTCACCTTTTTGAACAAGCTCTTTTAAAAATATTACATCCTTTTTAGTAATTGTTGGAATTGGGAATAAAAGTTTTTTCCCGCCCCAAAGCGGTGTGGTAAGTGCAAAAAGTATATTCTCACCATTTTTCCCTAACTCGGTTGAAATGTAAATTCCTTTTTCAGTTAGTAAAGGCTTGCATTGTCCGAATGAACTTTTTCCTACAGCGTCAAAAATGAATTGAAATTTATTTTCTGTCTTTGTGAAATCCTGTGTTTGATAATCAATAACAATATCTGCACCGAGAGATTTTACCAGTTCTACATTTTTTGTATTACAAACTGCTGTAATCGTTGCTCCAAAATGTTTTAATAATTGCACAGCGGCCGAACCAATGGCACCGGTTGCTCCATACACTAAAACATTTTGGCCAGGTTCAATCTTTGCTGCTCTAATATCCACTAAAGCATAATGAGCACCTTCGGTGAGAGCTGCCGCTTCATCAAAACTTATGTTGTCAGGAATATTTGTTACCGCTTCGCTTTCGGCAATAGTTAAATATTCTCCATGGCCTCCGAAGGTTTTGTCATTATACCCAAAAACTTTATCACCTTTTTGGAATGTTGTTACTCCTTTACCAATTTCTTCAATTATTCCTGCAAACTCACAACCTAATATTTTATATTTTGGTCGCAAAAGTCCACTCCAAAATCGCGAAATAAAATATTCGGCACTACGAAAACCGGAGTCAGTCCGGTTTACTGTAGATGAATAAATCTTAATTAATAATTCGTTATCTTTTGGTATGGGTTTAGGAACCTCCATTAATTGGGCAACTTCCGGTGGTCCATATTTTGTATATACGATTGCTTTCATTTTATTACCAAAGTATTATTTAAGGTTCCTCTTGCCAAACCATTATTAGCGGAAGCATTAGTTAAGTTCTTTGACCATCCAAATATTACAAGAGGTGTGCCCTGATTTTGCTAACGGCTGATCAAGTCTTTGAAACCCCTGTTTTTCATACATGCTCACAGCTTTTGAAAATTGTGGCAAGCTTTCCAAATATAATTTATTGTAGCCAAACTCAATTGCAGATAAAACAGATTGTTCCATTAATTTTTGCCCGATTCCTTTTCCACGTGATAATGCAGGTAAATAAAATTTCACTAATTCAACGGTGTCCTTATTCAATCCGTCAGTTGGGTAAATTCCACAACAACCCATAATTTGATCGTTAATTTCAGCTACCCAAAGCTTTGATCTGTTTACCTTAAACGTTTGAAATAAACTATAGGTAGTAGGGTCTGAGTAAACAGTACCAATTTTTGGGGCATTGTGTTCTTCAAACACACCACGAATCATTTCTGCTAAAAGCAAATTATCTTTTTCTATAACCGGCCTTATACTAATTTGTTGATCCATTTTGACTTTACAATTTAGATGTTTTTGTCTATATGCTCCATTTCCTTTTAATGGCTCTGCTGCCAACGAATGGCCAATCTATCATGGCGATTTCGTAACCAAAATTTATAAAATTGCGAATGGGTTCAATTCATCTAAAATCCAAACAAAAGCTTTAATTCATTTTCAATCGCACTATTCCCATTTGAATCAAATCCAATTTCCTTCATTAAAATTTTTCCATCTTTATCAATCAAATAGGTTGTAGGAACAGAAGTTACAGCAAACAATTTAAGAGCAACTTCATTATTGTTAAGTAACTGAGGCCATGGAATATTTTCGGCAGCAACAGCTCCTAACCAAGCGTCTTTGTTTTTATCAATTGAGATATGTAAAAACTCAAGGTCTTTTTCTTTATACTTTTCGTAAATCTCCTTCATGTGCGGAAATGACTTGCGACAAGGGCCGCACCAGCTTGCCCAAAAATCCAGCACGATATATTTCCCTTTCAGATGTGCGAAATCGAAAGGCTTGTCCTGATCGGTAAGGAGCGTGAAGTTTTCAACGTAACTACCTGTTTGAGATTTTTTTGCTCCGGTTATGTAATCAGAAATTGATCTCCCAAGAGTTGAATTTTTTATTTCCTGCCCAAATCCTTCATAACTCTCGGTGGTTTCCTTAAAATTTAATGATGACTTGTTTTCATTTAAAATAAATATACTTACATATTGATCCGGATGCTCCTTAATAAATTTGATTAAAAAGGGGGGAAACATGATATTAATAATTGAATCTTTGCTTTTGTTTATTTTTTCAAAGGCAGTATCTTCATTGCTAAGCGAGCTTCTTCCATACTGTTTTTTTACAATTTCCAAAGCTTGTTCATCTATCTTATCTTTATCATTGTTAAAGGACTGATATAATGCAGCTGATGGTAAGCCTGTAACAACTGAATTAACAAATCCATTATCAATATTTTCTACAGTAATAATAACTAAGCCGGGTTTATCAATCAGGACACCAAATGGCTGATATCCTTTTTTTACTTTGCGATCGTAATCTGTGAAGAATCGCGGAAAAACAGGTTTATCGAATTGAATAATAAATTCAAAACTTCCATTTATTATTTCCTGAACCAGTCCTTTTGGTATTCCCTCACCATAACAATACACTTTATTGAATCCTTTGGTGTCACCTTTAATTGTTCCTTTAATAATTATTTGTTCATTTTTTTCCTGAGCAAAGGCGCTAACTGTTAAAAATAAAAATGCGAATAGAATCTGTCTCATAAGTAGGCTCTCCGGGAAATTTAAAATTCGATCTTAAAAAAATATAGTTGTATCCAATACAATATTAGTCATTTGGTTATGTTTTTCTGGCTTTTAATCCATTCTCAAACCAAATTTACCTTACTGTGCATTAGACCCTCAGCGAGCCACGGAATCCCCTGGCGGCATAGTAAGATTCCGCACCATTATGACCCACAAACACATGGCCGTATCGAAAGTCAGCATAGATGGCACCACCGAGTTTTCTGATATCAGAAGGTGTTTTTAGCCAGCTTGAGGTTTTAGCATCAAAATTTCCAAGTTTTTGAAGTTCCCGATATTGTTCTTCCGTTAAAATTTCAATGCCCATATCAGAGGCCATTTCCATAGCGCTATTTTTTGGTTTATGCTCTTTCCTCGACTCCAGCGCTTCATGGTCGTAACAAACACTTCTACGGTCTTTAGGACTTTCTGCTGAACAATCATAAAAAATGTATTCGCCTGTTTTTTTATCATGAGCAACCACATCCGGTTCACCACCAGTTTTTTCCATTTCATTGAGCGACCACAATTTTTCAGGATTAGCTTCCAGCTTTGCTTGTACTTTAGCCCATTCAATACCTTTGTGGCGGTTCATGTTTTTCTCAAAACGGCCTCTTAATGTTTTGAGTAATTCTTGTTGTTGTTCCGGTAACAATTTCTTTTTAATTCCCATAGTTCAAATATGTGATTTCGATTTACTTATTACGTTTTACAAATAATTTTATGCCATGTTGGGCGAAAATGGCAAGATGCCTACCAATAAACGGCACGAGTTAAAAAAACTCGCGTCTGCTCACTTTACCATCACTGGCGCCTGCCGGGCTTTGGCAAAAAAATTCGTTTTAATAATATTAATGAGAAACAGCTTTTAGTCCGATAATTGAACTAATAAGTGTGATGATAAAAAAAACTCTCCAAAAAGATACGGGTTCTTTAAAAACAAAAATGCCAATTAAAACCGTCCCTACTGCGCCAATCCCTGTCCAAACGGCATAAGCGGTACCAATAGGTAAATTTTGTGTGGCTTTGATCAAAAGTCCCATACTAATACAGAGTGCAACTGCAAATCCTGCATACCACAAATACATCTCATGCCCTGTTGTTCCTTTGGTTTTCCCTAAGCAGAAAGCAAACACTACTTCAAATAATCCTGCAATAATTAAAAAAATCCAATTCATTTTAAATAGTCTTTAAGGTTGGCAAAACGATTAGCTAAGGGCGATTGCCGATTTCGTTAACGAAATTATAAAATTACAAGTGGCAAAAACAAATAAAAAATAAATTTATACCGCTGTGAAATGTTTTGCAACTACCAATTTTATTTCATTTCAACTCATTTCATCTGGCTACCCTTTATCACAAAAGACAGCTGAGCCTTGAAAAATTATTGTTTGACCTCTATTCGGTGGAAATATTTTTTCTTAAAATAATATTCTTTTTTTCATCCCATTCTGTATATCTTATTGCTTTACCATTTAGGTAATCTGTCATGGTTTCCTTTTGCCCATAATAGTAGCGGCTTATCCACCTGCCGTTTTTTTGATTATGAACATACATTCCTACAAAGTATTTCCTTTTGCTATCATCCCACTCTTTCCATTGGCCGGTTTTTTGACCGTTCCTGTATTTTCCTTTATTTTTTATAAGTCCACCCTCATCCCAGACTATCCATTTGCCTTTTTTTTGATTCTTAACGTATTTCCCTTGTGATTTTTTTCGCCCGTTCCTGTGCCAGCCAATACTTTTATAAACCTTGCCCTTATGGCACTCTTGCTCATACTCTTTCAATAATGTATTTTCATAAAAAGTAATTATTTTTCCGGTATAGACTTTGTTATCGCAATAATAAAGACTATCGGTTAAATTCAAATTAATTTCGCTTCCACTTGCAGTTTGACCATAATTATTTTTTTTAATATTTCCGTTCTTGTCCCATTCAATCCATTTCCCGGTTTTTTGACCAGCGAAATATTCGCCTTCCGATGATTTTTGACCATTATCATACCACTCTGTCCATACACCGATTCGTTTGTCGTTAAGGTATTCACCCTGAGATAATTTCTGCCCATTTTGATACCACACAGTATCTTTACCGGTTTGCTGCCAATTAAGAAATTTGCGCTCTAAACTTTTTTGACCATTCTCATGCCATCGGGTACTTTTACTGGAAATGGGGCCTCCCTCTAAGCGCTCAGTCTCAACATCACTTGCTTTTTGCCCATTGGCGTGCCAGCCTATTGTTCGCAAGGTTTGTTCATTTCCGAAGTATTCACACTCCAATTTTTTTTGCCCATTGTCGTGCCACCAAATCCATCTGCCTGTTTTATAGCCATTGAGAAATTCGCCTTCGCATTGAATTCTCCCATTATCATGCCATTCAATACACTTGCCATTTGGCAAACCATTCAAAAATTCGTGTTCAGATTCTTTTTGCCCATTAGGATGAAAGGATACACATTTCCCATTTTGTCTTCCATTGGAGTAATCGATTTCTGTTGCTAATTGACCATTACAATGCCACTTAATGTACTTACCGACAATATGACCTCTATCGTATTCGCATTCTTCTCTTTTTTGTCCGTTATCACACCACCGTAGCCATTTGGAATGTTCCTGGCCTGAAACGTATACTGTCTCGAATTTTTTTTGGCCATTCTCATACCACTCAATCCATTTGCCTTCTTTCTCACCCTTGCTGAAGTAGCCCTCTGTTTCTTTTTGACCGTTATCATACCAGGCTACCCAGGTCACCTTATGGCCTGCATAATATTTTCCATCCGATTTCTTTACACCGTTTTTATAATAAGCAATCCCTTGTCCGGTAAATGGTTTGTAATGGTAATAATATATGGCATCAAAGCCATTATATATAATTTTATCTCCATCTACTATTTGCCCGGAGCAAAGGGATGGAATTATTGCCAAAAGCAAAATGTAAAGAGTTTTATAATAATTCATAATACCAATAAAATTGCATTTCGTTTGCTTATTTGCTGAGTCTATAATAGGGTATTTCTAATGATGGAATAAAACCAAGCTTTTGGGCCAGTTTATAAGAACCTGTATTTTCCAAACGACATGCCCAAATTGGCTCATAGTTATTTTCAATACAGTAATCAATGATTGAGGCACAAACTTGTTCTGCAAACCCTTTGCCTCTATATGCTTCAACAGTTTCAATACCGATCTCAAATTGATCACCCTGAATAAAAGCCGAGTAGGCAGTAGAAGCCAAATTTCCATCATACAGTAAACTAAACCCAAATCCATTTTCTAAAAAGTCATCTTCATTTTCCCAAAAATAATAAGGAATAACACTTCCTTTCATATCTCTGAAAATTTGTCTGTCGGTACGTACTATATTTATACGGGAGGATTCCGTTTTTGTTCTCAACTTCAAATATTCATCTTTATTGAATTTGAAATTTACTCTTGTATTTAATTCAATTATTCCGGTTTCTTTTTTTGTATTATTTTCCGAAGATCTGAGTAATTTATCACCAAATAAGTCTGATAAAACATTGTCCCAATTGTTTGGAAATGCCTGCATCCATTCAAAAGAATCTCTTGTATTATTTACATTCAAGGCGTGTTCTTTGAAAGATCGATTAAAATTTTCATTGTCACTATTTCCAAATAACAAGGTCATTCCGTATGAATGTTTGATGTAAAATGTTTTAGGGTTATTCAGGTCGTCAACAAATACACTTCCGGAAATTCCTTTATCAATAACAGAACGTGCAAAAAGATGGTTTATAGCCACTTTTCTCAGCGGTTCTATAAGTTTATCGTAATTCTGTTTGTCTAAAAGTTTCATTATGGCATGTCAGTTTATTCTGTGGTTAAAAGGGCAAGATGCCTACTAATAAATGGCACGAGTTAAAAAAACTCGCGCCTGCTCACTGCATTAACACTCGCGCCTGCCGGGTATTTTAGAGCAAAGTTCTATTATCTTGTACCACCTATTACACCTTTGATTTTATGCGGTAATTTTAATTCATCTTTTTTTGAAAGCAAATAATCTCTATAGTATTGATTCCCCTTCTTGGTGGTGACATATAAATTCCCATTCAATTCAATTAAATCCAACATTGTAAAAAAATTTTTAACTTCTTTTGGAACATAATCATCTTTAATAATTTCGTGATTTTCTATGTATCCTATAATTTTATTAAAATATTGCGAGTTTTCGGAATCAAGGAATATTTGAAAAGCTTCTTTTTTTTTGATTTTATCTTTCTCATGCCAATCATCCTCTTGTATTGTTTTTTCAATTTCGTCTACAGCTTTTAAAGCTACGACTTCTCTTTCTTTATTTACTTCGGATATTTTTTTTATGCCATCTGCTAAATCTCTTTTTTCGTGTCCTAAAGTAAATATTTCACCATTTAATTCTTCAATTTTTTTCAACGCAACTACTTTGTCATTCTTTATTGTTGTTAATTCGCCTTCGATACTTAAGTTTCGTAATGTTAAATTTTTCTTTTCTTCTTCAAATTGCTTGAACATTATTTCAAATTTTTCAAGACTTACCCATTTTAATGGTTTATTCCAAACTCTAATTGAAACGGCATATTGACCAATTTTTTCATATATAACTTCGCTAAAAGCAAGGGCATATTTAAAAAATAACATCATTACTGCTCCAACTATAAAAGAATACCAAATAATTCCACTAAATCCTGTAAAAGCAGCCCATTTAAAATGCCAGTCAAACAATGTAAAGTTAAAAAGCCATACTTCTTTATTAGCAAACCGCTGTTGCATCCACAATAACCTTTCTTGGATGGTTTGCCCTTCATTAAAGTTAAACAGACCAAAGACTTCAATTCTATTTGTATATAACCACACAGCCAATACCGAAGCGAAATAAGGGTTTTCTAGTCTATTCCTTAACCAATCTTTAATCGAATCCAAAACTTTTTCTGCTTCCATTATAATTTTATTATTTTGAACGTGTTAATTCTCACAAATATAAGTGAAAGCCCTTGTATTTCAAAGGCTAAGATCATCATTTCAAGCTTACCTTCTACCCTTTGCTTTTTTTGATTGCTTCCCTTCTTAGCCTGTATATTTTTGATAATTCCCAAAAAAGAATATTCGCACTTTTTTAAGTCAGTTCTCCGTGGGAATTTATGGTCGACTAAATTAGTCAAGTCATATTAAAATAAAAAAACACTTTACCTTTTTTTAGTAAAGTGTTTTTCTATTTCATAACTCTTTTTTGTAAGCACTGCTTACATTTCACAAAAACAACCTAAACCCTATCTCGCAAATTATTTTTTTTAATGGCAAGATGCTCAACTAATAATCGGCACGAGTTAAAAAAACTCGCGCCTGCTTACTGCACTAACACTCGCGCCTGTCGGGGTTAAAAATCAGTATTTATTTGTTCTGATGTTATTATTCTGGTTTTTAGTCTGTCAATTTCTTGAACAGATATGTTTTCCCACTTTATATCATTTAAAGTCTTAACAATGTCTGAAATTTCAGTTTCTTTTTTGACGATTATATAAGTAATGTCATCAGGTTTAAATTTAAGTCTTAATTGAGATATAAGATTGTTAAAATGGTCCTTCTGTACTTGACTAGAGTAAAAATCTGGAGTTAACGCTATTGACTTACATTCTGTTTTATTGGGAACATACCTCCATTCTCTCTCGTCTGAAAATCTATAATTTTTAATTGTTTTTCCCTTTCTATTTAAATCGTGTTCATAGTTTTTTATATAACGCAAGGTATCCATCAGGCAATGGTCAATTTCAGAAAAATCATTTAGCATTTTGCCTTTCAAATAATGTTCAAAACCAAATCTTAAATTACTTCCAAGCGATGAATGCGTGTCAATGTATATAACAGGGTTTAATTCATTTTGGTTCGCCCATTTTTTCTTTAAGCCTATACCATAAGATCCATAATTATTTATATGGTTTTTAATCTCTGATAATGGGATATCACAAAAACTTACCATTGGAATAGCGGCTGAGAAAGAGCCTTTTGGAGTTTTAAATTTTTCCAAACAGTATTTAATTTTAAAGTGGTCTTTAAGAATACCTATTAAACTTCCTTTTGTTTTCGTAAAGTGAATTAGAGAATTAGTGCTTAAGCTCATATTAAATTATTATAAATTAAGGTCGTTTGATATAACTTTCTGGTCTTAATATAAAAATTATAATTGTCGATGGGAAAACTTTTGCCAATTCGTTTTTCTTTTTTTTTAATTGCATTGCTTCTAACACGTCCATAAGAGCTACCTGTAGCGTTTATGGGATTTTTATTGTCTGTATACGTTATCGCCTGCCTTTATTTCGGCATTAAAAGCAGCTCTAAATCTTAATTAAAATTGCAAGATATAGATCCATGAATTGAAAAAAAAGTCCTTACAAAACCTCCAACACTTCAACCGCTTTTTCCTGGTAAAAAGTTTTTCCTTCTGCAGCCATTTCTTTTAGCTTACGGGTAGGTTTAAAACGTTTACCATATTTTTTGGCAAGGGAATTACATTCGTCCACAAATTTTTTCAATCCAATGGTATCGATGAAAGAGATCACACCTCCCGTATAAGGAGCAAAGCCCCAGCCAAGGATGGAGCCAATATCAGCATCTGCGGGCTTGGTAACAATGTTTTCTTCCATACATTTAACCGCTTCAAGAGCCTGTATGTATAATAATCGTTTTTTTATTTCTTCAACATCGGGTTGTTGTGATGCAAGAGGATAGAGTTTGGAAAGTTCGGACCAAAGTGTTTTTTTACCACCTTCGGGGTATTCATAAAATCCTTTATTCGCCTTTTTACCGGGGCGGTTCAATTCGTCAACAAATTTATTTATAACAGCAACCGCAGCATCATCACGT
This sequence comes from Bacteroidia bacterium, assembly GCA_030654175.1. GTDB lineage: Bacteria > Bacteroidota > Bacteroidia > 2-12-FULL-35-15 > 2-12-FULL-35-15 > 2-12-FULL-35-15. The sequence goes on along the minus strand of JAURXZ010000032.1, from coordinate 3,542 downwards.
TTTTTACCGGTATCCAGTTCTGTTTGTTTATTTATTTTATAACACAGTTCAATGCTAACTTCATCGGCAAGGGCCAATGGGCCAACCGGCATACCTGCCATCTTCCCTGCATTTTCAATAAGTGCAGGAGAAACACCATTAGCAAGACATTCCATGCCTTCAAATAAATACGTGGAGAAAACTCTTGACGTAAAAAAGCCTCTACCATCATTCACAACAATAGGCGTTTTTTTAATTTTTTTCACAAAATCAATGGCCATTGCAATGGCATAATCCGAAGTTTTTTCGCCTAAAATAATTTCCACCAATTGCATTTTGTCAACAGGTGAAAAGAAATGAAGACCGATAAAATTCTTAGGTCGTGCCGAAGCCTTTGCTAATCCTGTTATTGGGAGTGTGGATGTGTTAGAAGCAAAAACAGCATCAGAAGAAAGCACTGCTTCCGATTCTTTGGTAACAGTGGCTTTTAGATCACGGTTTTCGAAAACAGCTTCTATCACCAGGTTACAATCAGCAATGTCTGCAGGATTATCAGTTGTAATGATCCTATCCAAAAATTCATCGTATTTTTCTTTGCTGATCTGGTTCTTAGAAAGTTTTTCCGACAATAGTTTTACCGAATATTCTTTTCCTTTTTCAGCCGCTTCTTTTGTAACATCTTTCAATACTACATTTAAGCCGTTCAATGCTGCTACATAAGCAATTCCGGCACCCATCATTCCTGCACCAAGGATACCCACCTTTTTAAGATTTGTTGGCGCAACACCTGCCGGCCTTGCCTCTCCTTTATTTGCTTCGTTCATGTTAATGAACAAAGTACGTATCATATTTTTTGATTCGGGAGATAATACACATTGTGTAAAATAACGACACTCTACCGCTAATGCCCTGTCGAAAGGCAATTGCATTCCTTCGTAAATACAATTCATGATGGCTATTGGCGCAGGGTAATTGCCATAGGTCTTTTTAAGGATCAGGCCTGCTGCTGCAGGAAGTACCATTAATATTTTAGGACTTTGTATTCCACCACCGGGAATTTTAAATCCTTCTTCATCCCAGGGCTGAACTGATTTACCAACAGTTGCTATCCATTGCTTTGCAGCAGGGATCAGTTCTTCCTGTGTATTAACCAATTGATTGACCAAACCACTCTTCAACGCCTGTTCCGGACGAATCTTTTTACCTTCCAGCAAAAAAGGCAAGGCTTCCTGTATGCCTATCATGCGTGGTAATTTTTGGGTACCTCCACCACCGGGAAGTAAACCAAGCAATACTTCAGGTAATCCAATTTGTATTTTAGGATCATTCACTGCAATACGGTAATGACAAGCCAAACAAACTTCGTAACCACCACCAAGTGCTGTTCCATTAATAGCAGCCACTACAGGCTTACCACCGGTTTCTGTTTTACGCAAAACAGCATGAAGACGGTTGGTGATCGCCATAATTTTTTTAGGCTCATTGATACCAATGATCATTTTCAGATCAGCACCCAACATAAAATCTTTCTTCGAAGAAGTGATGATGATCCCCTTCACAGATGCATCTGAAATAGCATTACTGATATTCAATTCGAAATCGGTAAGCAGATCCCCATCGATCACGTTTACAGATGAATTTTTATTGTCAAAGCTGATGATCGCTATGCCGTCTGAGTCTTTTGTGTATTGTATCATGTTAATTTGAAAATTTGAAAATTAGTTAATTTGAAAATTAATCAATGTGCTAATTTGAAGATGTGCTGATTTTTTAATGTGCTAATTTGAAGATGTGCTGATGTGCTGATTAAGTTTTATACATTTTCATTGGTTCATCAGCACATTAATAAATTAGCACATCAGCACATCAATTTAATTAGCACATCAATTTAATCAGCACATCAATTTAAACCCTTTCAATAATAGTTGCAATGCCCATACCGCCTCCGATGCAAAGGGAAACAAGGCCGGTCTGTTTATTGGTTCTTTCCAGTTCATCGAGGATAGTTCCGATGAGCATAGCTCCTGTTGCACCTAATGGATGTCCCATGGCAATGGCTCCACCGTTAACGTTCACTCTATCAGCAGATACATTCATCTCTTCCATAAAACGCATAGGAACCACTGCAAAAGCTTCATTGATCTCAAACAGGTCAATATCCGACACATTCATTTTTGCTTTTTTTAAAGCTTTAATTGAAGCCGGTCCGGGAGCAGTAAGCATGATGGTAGGTTCAGCACCAACCACCGCAAAAGAACGGATCCTTGCACGAGGTTTCAGGTTCAATTTTTTGCCGATTTGTTTACTACCAATAAGTACCAGTGATGCTCCATCCACAATGCCAGATGAATTACCTGCATGGTGAGGGTGAAGCATTGTTTCCACTTCAGGGTAGCGCTGTATAGCAACAGAATCGTAGCCTCCCATTGCTCCCATCATTTCAAAGGCCGGTTTGATGGATGACAGTTTTTGAATATTGGTATCGGCACGTACCATTTCATCTCTGTCGAGAATAGTAATGCCATTGATATCTTTTACTGCTACAATTGACTTATTGAATCTTCCTTCTTCCCATGCTATTGCAGCGCGTCTGTGTGATTCAACAGCGAATGCATCAAGCTGTGACCGGTTGTAACCGTATTTTGTGGCGATCAGGTCGGCAGAGATACCTTGTGGAACAATATGATGCTTGAGGATCATGTTTGGATCTGAAAATAATGCAAACCCATCAGCACCCATTTGCACACGCGACATGGATTCAACACCACCTGCAACGATCAGATCAGTAAATCCCGACATGATGTATGCCGAAGCCTGGTTAATAGCTTCCAATCCCGAACCACAGTAACGGTTCAATGAAACACCTGCTGTGTTATTGCTATAACCGGCAGCAATAGCGGCAGTTTTAGCGATATCGGAACCTTGTTCAGCTACCTGGGTAACGCAACCAATGATGGCATCTTCTACATAGGATGTATCCAGGTTATTTCGTTCGCGGATAGCGTTAAATGTTGTGGTTAGTAATCTTAATGCCGGAACTTCGTGTAGAGTTCCGTCTTTTTTACCTTTTCCACGCGGGGTGCGGACTGCATCGTAAATAAAAGCTTCTGCCATTTTTATAAATTATTTCTGGTTAAAAATTTTCAGGTTATAATGAGTTAGAAGAATTAAACTCCTGATAAATGTATGATTTTAATTTAACAAACTCACCTGAGATGTTCCAATTTTAATTAAGATAATTTGAGGTATTGAGAAAATGTGATCTCGAACCCTCAATGTCCTTTAGTTAAGAAGCCACCGCATATATTTCGACAGGCTCAATATTACTAGCGTGCTGTCAGTAAGAGCTTGTCGAAGACTGTGCCCTGATTTTTTTTCTTAATTATTTTTTTTTAATTAAGAAGCAATCTGGCTTTGTTCAAGCATTTTACTTTCTTTTGCTTCTCCAAAAGAAAGTAACAAAGAAAAAGAGCCCACGAAAACCAACTTCAATTTTTTCTTTCACTCAAAAACCTACCCAAAATTTGGCTTGAAAAAATTGCAGTTCGCTCTTTTCGTGGACG
>JAURXZ010000025.1 GCA_030654175.1 Bacteroidia bacterium | reverse complement strand
AGCGAGGACAATGCCTTTGCGTTGTGTCATGAATGGGGTTTAGGCAATTTCGGTCAGCATCCGGGCGACGCCCTGCTGCCATGCGGGAAAGTACAGGCCAAAGCGGTCCTGCAGTTTAGCGGTGTTCAGGCGGGAGTTGTGCGGACGCGTGGCCGGCGTGGGGAACGCGGTCGTTGGAACCGGGTCCACCCTAGCCGGAGATGCCTTGAGGTCCAGGCCGGCTTTTGACGCGTAATCGACAACGAAACGCGCGTAGCCGTGCCATGAGGTCTCGCCAGCAGCAGCAGCGTGGTAGATCCCTGCAAGATCACCAGTGGTTCCAGACAGCGCGCTGCGCACCATGTGGGCCGTGAGGTCAGCGAGCAAATCTGCGCCGGTCGGGGCCCCAAACTGGTCGTCGATGACGCTCAAGCGGTCGCGTTCCCTGGCCAGTCTGAGCATTGTTTTGGCAAAATTTCCGCCACGTGCCGCATAAACCCAGCTGGTTCGCAAAATCAGGTGCTTGGCGCACCGGGCCGCAATGCGCTGCTCGCCTTCGAGCTTGGTCCGGCCATACACATTGAGCGGGCCGGTTGGATCGCTTTCTTTCCAAGGTTTGCTGCCGCTGCCATCGAAAACATAATCGGTCGAATAATGAACTAACCACGCGCCGACGGCATTGGCGGCTTCGGCGAGAGCGCTGGGGGCTTCTGCATTCACCAGATGTGCAGTCGCCACATCGCCTTCCGCTTTGTCCACCGCGGTATAGGCCGCGGCATTGACGATAACATCGGGCCGAACCTGGCGCACCGTGGCGCTGATTCCGGCCAGATCGGCGAGATCACCGCACAACTCCGTGCTGCACCGATCCAGCGCGATGACTTCACCCAGAGGCGCCAGGCTGCGCTGCAAATCCCAGCCAACCTGGCCGCTTCTTCCAAGAAGCAGGATTTTCATGCAGTGGTCACACCAGCGTAATGGGTGTCCACCCAGTCCCTGTATGCCCCGCTTTGCACATGCGCCACCCACTTGGGGTTGGCCAGGTACCACTGCACCGTCTTGCGTATGCCGGTTTCAAAGGTTTCCGCGGGTTTCCAGCCCAGCTCGCGCTGGATTTTTCCGGCATCGATGGCGTAGCGGCGGTCATGCCCCGGGCGGTCCTTGACATAGCTGATCTGCTTGCGGTAACG
>JAURXZ010000017.1 GCA_030654175.1 Bacteroidia bacterium | reverse complement strand
AAACTCAAACCCTTGTCGAGTACCTCGTTAGCCGAGACAAGGTTTCTGGCTCGGTCTATCTTGTTATGCGCATAGTGTTTGCTCTGATGCCGAGGCTTCAGCTACCGAACCCTAAATAAGTTAAAGGCTAATACAGTGAGGTCAACTCTTTCATTCGAGAGGACAAGTCCCGCCACCTTTCATCTCAAACGTTAAACTTATTTTGGATGCAGATTTTTTGTTTTAAACACACGCTGAATGACAGCAATGAACAACAAGAGCCCATTCAAGAAGACGAATGGGGTGTAAGAGGGGTGCTTGAACTATGGTTCCAGGAGATTGAAGATAACAATATAACTCTTCATATTCAGAAAAAACATTCGACTCACAAACAGAAGTATCTTAAGGACCTATAAGAATTTTTCTGCGATTTGGACGATATTGATTACCTAAAGAACTACGAAGAGATTGGCTACAGTGTGTAGCGCTATAGGGTGGATTCGCCGCAGGCAATCCACCACAACTTCGACTGGTTGTCATCAGTCACGTAGCCAGTATGGAGCTTGCAGAATAGGGGATGATCAGCGCTATAAAAACCTGGATTCCACAGGCTCCATCCAGGCTACTGGCTGACCATATCCCACCTTCTCTGTCATTAAATGTTGATGAGGTTGTTATGTCAAATAAAGATGATGACGAAGCATCAAAAACATTAAAACGATTTTATTAATTCTCATTGGTGTGCTTATATGGATAGTGCTTCAATCGTTTACAGGTGTGCCATTGAAGATGTAATTACGCCACCCAATGATCTATGTTGCTCTAGCTCGTAGGATAATGGTATGGACTCCTCCTCTTCCCTACGGCATCGCGATGTGCCAAAGTGGAAGAAAGTAAGAACCACTTAAATGAAGAAGAGGAATCCACCATGAATATTACGACAATCGGTTTAGATATTGCAAAAAACGTTTTTCAAATACACGGCGCGGATGCGAATGGAAAAATCGTGTTCCGCAAACAACTTAAGCGGGTTCAGGTGCTGGCCTTTTTCGCCAATCTATCGCCTTGTTTGGTCGGCTTAGAAGCCTGCGGCGGTGCGCACTACTGGGCGCGAGAATTGCTCAAGCTGGGACATGATGCACGGTTAATCAGTCCGCAATTCGTTAAGCCGTATGTCAAAGGTAATAAAAACGACGCCAATGATGCGGAAGCGATTTGCGAGGCTGTGGGTCGTCCGAGCATGCGTTTCGTGCCGATAAAAAACATTGAGCAACAAGACATCCAGATGCTGCACCGTGTCCGTAGTGGCCTAGTGAAGGAGCGCACGGCGCAAGCCAATCGCTTGCGGGGCTTATTGAGCGAATACGGGATAGTTATTGGTCGAGGGTTGACGCAACTACGCAAGTGCCTGCCGGAGATATTGGAAGATGCCGAGAATAACTTGACGCTAGCGGCGCGGCAAATCTTTGCAGACCTGCAACAACAACTCATCGAACTGGATAAACAAGTATCGGTTTACGGGGAGAAAATTCTGGTACTGCACCGGTCAAGCGAGGTTTGTAAAACGATCGGCACCGTCCCCGGTATTGGGCCGATCACCGCCACAGCGCTGCTGGCTTCGCTGGGCGATGGCAAGGCCTTTGAAAAAGCCGGGCAAGTTCCGGCTTGGCTGGCTTAGTTCCGAATCAAGATTCCAGCGGAGGCAAACCGAAGCTACTGGGCATCAGCAAGCGCGGCGACACCTATTTACGCACCTTACTAATCCACGGGGCCAGGTCGGTAGTCAAAGCAGCGGCAAAGAAAGATGACGCACAGAGCTGTTGGATCAACAACTTAGTAAAACGGCGCAATGCCAACATTGCAGCGGTGGCGGTAGCCAACAAAAACGCACGGATTGTATGGGCGCTGCTAACCCGGACGGAGAGTTACCACGCCCCGGCATCGGCCAGCACCTAAACAAAGGCTGCGCAACAGCCTATTTTTTAAAGAGTTTTTAACAGTCACACCCCCAGTTGTGAAGCATTTTTCAACATGATGGCAAACAGGTCGGACCGGTGTTTTCAGGAATCCGTTCGCGCATGGGCCTTCGAGGCCGGTAGGATGATAGAGATGAAAACACGCGGAAATCCATCAGGGCCAGAGGCAGCAAAGACCTCATTAACAGGCCGGATATATGGCAGCAACTGCGTTGACTGACCGTAGCGATCAAAGAGAA
>JAURXZ010000012.1 GCA_030654175.1 Bacteroidia bacterium | reverse complement strand
GGAATCAACATCCATAACAGTAGCTAAATAAGTACCGGCAGATAAACCAGTGGCCATGTGTGAGGTCTGAACAGGATTGGTGTTCCATGAATAGGAGTAAGGTGCTGTACCGCCCGAAGCATGAACCATTGCTGAACCATTAAAGCTGTTCAGACAACTTTCCTTCACAACAGATCCTTGTGTGAGCTGCAGAGGTAACGTTTGAAGCACTGTTACACTATCTTGTTTGGATTGACAGAATGCATCGTTTACTGTATAGGTATAAGTGCCCGATGTAAGCCCTGTAATAGCACCTGTTGTTTGTCCGCCTGGTTGCCATAAATAACTATAAGGAAGAGTTCCTCCTACTGCGTAAACTGTTGCGGTTCCCGGTTTACAGGAAACATTTGTTGAAGCGGAGGTGGATGATATTTGTGGAGGTGCAGGACAAGTAGGTCCTAAGTTGGTTACAAAGCCATTTCCACAGGCAAGAAGGTCTCCGTTAGTTGATAGCAATATGTCGTAAACTACATTTGGAGCGGCAATAGAATAAAGATGATTAAGAGATATATCATACTTTTCAATAGTACTCTGTGTCCCAACGTAAATATTTCCGCAATAATCAAAAGTAATACCGCTGCAGCCTTCTGAAAGCCCATTAGGCACTGTGGCATTGTTAATAAAACTAAGGTTGCTTTTATCGAACCTCCGTAATTGAACTCCATCATAAATATAAACGTACGGCCCATTTACTGTTACTGAATTGGTACCTGCCCATGGAACATAATTATTGCCTGATGCCCACACGCCAAACCCGCTTAATACAGATACTGCCGGAGTAAAGTCTGCATTGGTTTTACGTAACATTTGGTTAGTGTAGGTTCCAAGAGAATAAATATCTCCGTTACAATCAGTTGCCATCGAAAAAATATCCGGAGGGTATCCGATCAGATTTGTGATGGCTAATGAAGATGTGTCTAATTTGGCAAGACTGCTTGCAGCAAAGTTGCCACCCAAAGCAAGGATTGTTTTAGATTTATTAAAAGCAAGGCGCCAGTATTCTGATCCTCCAGGCCCGGTTCCGATCACAGCACCAGAAGAATTCAATTTTTTTATCTGACCAGGAATACCTTCTAACAAATACATACTACCTGAATTCGCAACAGCGATATCACCATAATAGATATGGCTTGTGCCGAATGTCCAAAGTAAAGCTCCGCCAGAGGTATATTTCTGAGCCTGTGAATTTGCAGAATTTCCGCCATATACATATATGTTTCCAACCGAATCCTCCTGTATGTCATAAGCCTTGTTTGTGTTAGGAATTGCAGGGTCAATAAGCCAGGGGTCGATGATCAGGTCTTCTGAAAGCTGAAGCGTTTTGTTTTCCGTAATAATTTCAACAAGGTTTCCGGTTATTGTATATTTAGAAGGTATTTTATTGCTTTTTGTGAACGCAATAGGGGCTTTATCGATGAGGTTACCCAATGCGGTTTCTATATGCAGATCGCCTTTTTCATCAAGGTAAAGGTTTTTGGCACCTTCCATTCGATAAGCTATAGCAGGGATGTTAGCTCCTGCATGAACTATAAACTGGTATTTGATCCCTCCTTTTTCAGGGAATTCAAATTCAGCATCCACACCTTCATAAATATTTGAATAATAAAGTTTTTTATATGCTGAAACGTGGTCATACTGTGAATTGTCGGCATATCTGCCATAGGTATAGTAGTTATTAACTTTTTCTTTTGCAGATATCAGCATAGAAGGGTTTGAGCTTACCCATTTCATTGTTACTATTTCCCATTTGATCAAAGGTTTCTCTTCATGAGCTTCTTTTTTTTTCTCTCCCTCTTTTTTGTGACTTATTTTTTCTGTTTGTGAAAATAGAAAGGTGATACCGCCAGCAGTAAAATAGGCTTCGAATTCAGGGTTATTAACCGCAAACAAAATAGTTTCGGGTAAGGTTATTTTATTTTCCTCTAAAATCTTTTTAAATTGCCCCTGCTCCTCAATGAATACTTTGTTTTCAAAAGGCCGGGTAAGGAATTTTCCATTCCCTTTGGAAGAGATTGTTTGTGAAAACAAAAAAGTCCCCCCTTGCCATGCAATGATTCCACTGGTTAGAATCATCAACAGGAAGATTTTTTTGCACCACTGCTTGCTGAATGGGTTTGTGCAGGTTTTGTCTTTCATGTTTTTTTATTTGTTTTTTGGCTTTTTAAGAAATCAGCTAATACCCTCTTCCAGGAGTTATGATTAGCATTTCTGGAAGGAAAGGCATTGAAGAGAGATGTTCTTATCTCACCAATGTAACAATTCCTTTGTAGCTGTGCTTTCCTTTTTTATAATCAACAATATTGATCGAATAGATGTACACATCTCCTTGTGCGATTTCAGCTCCACGATTTGCTTTACCATCCCATGCTTTGTCAACATCATCAGAAACGAAAATTAAATTCCCCCAACGGTCAAATATTCTCATTTCATATTTACTAATAAAAATGCCTTTTCCTGAAAAGGTATCGTTTACGCCATCATCATTTGGTGAAAAGGAATTAGGGATATAAAATACAAAGTCCGGTTCAATAATGATGGTTTGGTATGCCGTATCAAAACAATTATATTGAGTGGAGGTTATCAATGTAATAGTATATGTGCCGGTATCAGCATAGGTATGCGGCAAAGGATTGACAAGCGAGTCGATACCAAGATCACCAAAATTCCATGACCAGAAATTAGAACCGGTAGATGCATCAATAATAGAGATTACAGGATCCACAATGGTGGTTACTTCCGGTTGAACTGTGAAATTCGCCACAGGGTTTGGATATACAATTACATAATTATTTTTTGACCCAATGGTAACACATCCACTATCGGACGTAACCTGTAAACTAACACTTAATGGGTATGGCGAAAAAATGGAGTCGCTGATATAGCAATGTTGTACGTTTTCTAAACTACTGGTTGGGCTGCCATCGCCAAAATCCCATAACCATAATGAATTATAGCCAGTAACGACAGTAGAGGAATTTTGAAAAGAAATACACAATGGCTCACATCCAATAGTATCGTTTCCAACAAAACTTACAATAGGGTTAGGGTTAATTACACTCGTTTTTGTTATAGAGTCGGAGCAACCGAATGTAGAAATAATTAATAATTCAACCGGATAAGAGCCAGGACCGGTGTATAGGTGCGAGGTGCTGCCATTTGTACTGAACGGAGTTGCATCACCAAAGTTCCACTTCCAGGATTGGATCGTATCCGAAGGAGCGATACTTGATAGATCTGTAAACTGGACAATTGTGCCATCACACACATTAGCGGTGCTGTATTGCGCAACAGGCAAAGGGTGCACTACCACACTTTTTGAGATGGTATCTTTACATCCGTTGTTGGTGGTAACAATAACAGTAACAATGTATGTTCCGGTATTTGCATATATATGGCTTGGATCCTCCAAAATGTTCAATGGGGAGCCATCTCCGAAATTCCAGGACCAGCCTGTGATACTTCCACTTGAAACAATTGATGAATCATTGAAATTCATAGTTTGGTTTAAACATACATCCATAAAACCAAAATTAGCAACAGGCATAGGATATACTGTAATGCTGTCTTTTAATGTATCGGGGCAGCCAAGATTGGAAGAAAGTGTAATTAAAGTAACCTGATAATTTCCAGGAGTGGTGTATAAATGGCTGGGGCTCCACACAGTAGAATTTAAAGGAGTACCATCACCGAAATCCCATGACCAGCTGGCGAGGGTTCCCATTACAGGATTAAGAGATGTATTTGTAATTAATGCAGAATCGAAAAGGCAGGTATTGTTTAAAGTGAAAATAGCGGATGGTGGATCAAATACTTTTACTGAAAAATTTGCTGCATCGGTACACAGGTCGGTTGTGGTGGTTACCAGTGTAACATTGAAGGTCCCGGAGGTAGCATACTTGTGTTTTGGATTTTGTAGATTACTTGTAGCGGTGCCATCACCAAATACCCATAAATACGTAGAAATTGATGCAGAGGTATCAACTGAAGATGTATTATTGAAATACATGGTATCACCCAAACACACATTACTGTAAGTGAAATCAGCTATTGGATTATAATATACCTCAACAGGTTTTGTTATCGTATCAGCACAACCGGCACTATTGCTTACAATTAGGGTAACATTAGAGAATCCTGCGCTATCGTAAGTATGTCCGCCAGTTATGGTTTGGCTGTTGTTTAAAGGGCTTCCATCGCCTAAATCCCAGATCCATGAGCTGATAGTTCCTGTTGGTATGGTTGAGTTGTCGGTGAATTGAGTGGCAGTGCCATTGCATACAGAAGTATTGCTAAATGCTGCAACAGGAAAATCGTATACATGTATGTTGATGGTATTAGTGTCGGTAACATTACCACAAGCTGCAATAAGTTGTATTATTTGTGTTCCGGAAGTATTAAATACAAAAGGCAACGTATCCTTATCTCCATTAACCACAGTACCATTTATATACCAGTCTTCAAAACATCTTATTCCTACAGAAGTGGTGTTGTAAAAATAAACAGTATCTCCAACACATACGATGGTATCACTGGGAGTGAAGGAAGGAACAGTAACACAATGTTTACATATAAAATCATCCACGGGAGTGTAATCTGTTGTCGTAATTGTTGGTACTGTGATAACTGCAGGAGGAATCATTTGATTACATCCTGTACCAATAGTAGGTATAACGTTGGTAACAACAGTAGCACATGCATTTTCATAGCATCCCACAGCCCCAAGGCTATCTGTTTTCATAAACAGAGCATCAAAATAGTTTGCTCCGAAGCTCGATGTTACTGTGGACATAGCATAACCGCCATCATCTGTTTGGCGAACCATAGAACCTCTGTCGGAGCCGGAACCTCCATATGCATTTGACCATTGAAGATTTCCGCTGCTGTCTGTTTTTACCAGGTAAGCATCCAGGCTTCCTGCGCCAAAACTGGTAGTGTAACCACTAAGTATATATCCTCCATCGGTTGTTTGTTCAGCAAAACGGGGCTGATCATCGTTCGCTCCTCCATAAGCTTTTGCCCATTGAAGGTTACCAATACTATCTGTTTTTATCATTAAAAGATCATTACTTCCAGCGCCCCAACTACTTGTATTGGCACAAAGCATCAATCCGCCATCAGATGTTATTTTTCCTGAAATCCCCCACTCACTGCTTCCATCGGCTCCGGCACCACCGAATGTTTTAGACCATTGTAAATTTCCAAGTGCATCTACTTTAAACAAGTAAATATCAAAACCTCCCGCACCAAAACTGGTAGTATAGCCCATCACTAAATAACCTCCATCATTGGTTTGTTCCACATAATTCCCCCATTCACCTCCAGCACCTCCGTATACATTCATCCATAGTGTATTTCCAAGCGCATCTGTTTTTATTAAAGCAATATCGGTCCCGCCAAAACCAAGTCCGTTCATAAACCCCGACAGGATATAACCTCCATCAGCAGTTTGTTTAACACGTAAGCCATAATCATCGGATCCGCCTCCATAAACTTTTGACCATTCAATAATACCTAAGGGGTCAAGCTTTAATAACAACATATCATAGCCACCTACTCCTAAAGCGGCAAGTCCTGCAACTATGTAGCCCCCATCAGAAGTTTGTTCAATATCGTATCCTCCATCCTCCCCGGTACCACCATAAACTTTAAACCATTCTGGGTGCCCGCATGCATCTACCTTATATACATATATATCACAACTTCCTGCACCGGAAGTTCCGTGTTGTCCTGTTCCTACAAAACCTCCATCACTTGTTGTTGCTAAAGATAAACCACCATTCATCCCTGCGGCATTAAAGGTTCTCATAAAGGTGGACGAGGTTTGGGCATAAATCTTCCCTTCAGTCCCAAGCCATAGCAAAGGAGTAAAAAATAAAAATGTTAAAATGTGTTTAGTAATAGTACTCATTAGGCTACCGATAATAATTTTGATTTGAAAATTTAATAATTGAAAATTAATTAAAATACTTATAAATAGGTTATGGCTGTTTTGCTATTACTTTGATTGGCTTGCTGTTAATTGTAATAACAACATCATCTGCAGGGTATCCTACATCCGTTCCAATTTTTTTTAGAGATTCTGATGTCATCTCTGTATCAGAGGGAAGGTTGAACGTAGCATAACTGTTGCGTTTGTCGATAAAAAAATTTTCTATATTTTTTATCTCTCTCAGTTTAGCTTCTAGTTTAGGGCTTAGAAAAGGACAGTGCATTGCTCCATGCCCAATATCAACCCTAACATATTTTTTATCAATTGTTGGATTATTGCTGTTGCTTTGGGCTTGGCTTGCTGTAGATAAAATAAAGAAAAATACAATTGAAGCTATGATTGATAAAACATTTTTATTTTTAATAATTGATTTTGACATGATAACGTGGTTTTAATTGAAACTAAATCTATTTGAAAGGTATGAAAAATATTGATAATATTCAGGCATTCTAATAAGAAGATACAAAATTGATTAAAGAATTCCGACAGAATATTTTACTTCACTAATGTCACAATTCCTTTGTAATCATGTTTTCGCTTATTAATATCTATTATTTTAATCGAATAAACATAAACATCCTGTTGGGCCATTTCATTTCCAAAATTTGCTTTGCCATCCCAATGTTTGTCGATATCATCAGAAAAGAAAATCATATTTCCCCAACGGTCAAATATCTTCATTTCATATTTAATAATAAAAATTCCTTTTCCATAAAAGGTATCATTTATACCATCGTTATTAGGAGAAAAAGCATTTGGAATATAAAATAAAAAGTCTGGTTCAACAATTATGGTTTGATAGGCGGTATCAATGCAATCATATTGAGTAGTAGTAATTAATGTGATCACATAAGCTCCTGTATCTGAGTAGGTGTGAGGGGGCGGATTAAAAACGGAAGAAGTATCCTGATCCCCAAAATTCCAATACCAAAAATTAGCTCCGATAGAAAAATCCTTAACTGAAATAACAGGGTCGGTAATAGTTGTTGTTTGAGGCAGAGCTGTAAAATTCGCCACAGGATTGGGATATACGATGATATAATTATTTTTGGACAATGTGCTAACACACCCGCTATCCGAAGTGGCGGTTAACGTAACATCAAAAGTATTAAGAGCATAGATGGAATCATTGGTATAACAATTAGTTGGATTGTCTGAATTACTTGTCGGGCTTCCATCACCAAAATTCCATAACCAGGATTCATTTGTGCCTGTTAAAATGGTTGATAAATTTTGAAAACTAACACATAATGGTTCACAGCCAACAGAGTCGTTTGCGATAAAATATATAACCGGATTAGGGTTAACGATACTTGTTTTGCTAATAGAATCAGAGCATCCAAAATAAGATTCAACTATTAACTTAACTACATAAGATCCTGGAGCAGTATATAAATGTGAAGTGTTTTGGTTGGTGTTAAATGGACTGTTGTCACCAAAATTCCACGTATAGGATTGTATCGTATCGGTTGCAGGGATAGTTGATAAACCCGTAAAGAAAGCAGTACTTCCATCGCAAACATTTGTGGTACTGTACTGAACAACAGGCAAGGGGTGAACCACCACCGTTTTTGTTAAGGTGTCTTTACATCCATTATTGGTGGTAACGATCAAAGTAACGCTGTATGTTCCAAACGCTGAATAGATATGACTTGTATGCTGATTGGTAATTAAAACGGAGCCATCACCAAAATTCCACGACCAGTTTGTAACGGTTCCATTGGAAACGGTTGAAGAGTCATTAAAATTCATCGCTTGATTAAAACAAATATTTCTAAAACCAAATTTAGCAACAGGCATTGGAAACACAGTAATGCTATCCAGTAAGGTATCGGGGCAACCGAGATTAGTTGAATGCGTTATCAAACTAACCTGGTAATTTCCGGGAGTAGCGTATAAGTGAAGCGGGCTTAAAACCGTAGTGTTCAAAGGAGAACCATCTCCAAAATCCCATGTCCAGTTGGCGGTAGTTCCCATTGTGGGGTCAAGCGTTGTGTTTGTAAATTGCGCAGAAGCAAGTAAGCATGTGTTGTTGAATGTATACCCGGTTGTTGGCGCATCAAAAGCATTTACAGGATTAGTTAATGCATTAGCACAGCCATCGGCTGTTGTTGCTATTAACGTTACATTATAAGGTCCCGGATTTGTATAAAAACGAACAGGGGTTTGTAAATTGCTTGTTGTTCCACCATCTCCAAATGTCCATAAATAAGTAGATATAGAAGCAGGTACATTTACTGTTGAATTATTTATAAAGTGCATTGTGTCGCCAAAGCAAACATCACTATGGGTAAAGCTGACTACAGGATTATTGAAAACAGTGATTTGATGCACAATAGTATCGGAGCATGAATTGCTGCTATTTACTATTAGCGTTACATTATAATTTCCCGGGCTGCTGTATGTATGAGAAGTGCTGCTTCCTGTGGCAAATGTATTGTCGCCAAAATCCCAATTCCAGGCAGTAATAACCCCCGGTGTGCCAATGGTTGAAATACTGGCAAAGGGCACAGCTGTTCCATTACACTTATTGATGAAGGTGAAATCGGCTTCAGGTTTAGGGAATACCTTTATGTTTTTGCTTATAGAATCTACGCAACCATCACTGGTTGTTGATAATAGGGTTACGTTATAAGTTCCGCTATTAGCATAGGTATTAGAAGGGTTTTGAAGAATAGAAGTGTTTCCATCACCAAATTTCCACGACCAGGCAGCAATAGTTCCGGAGTTAACATACGAAGAATCCACAAACAGAACAGGTACAGGATCACAAACATCATTAAAAGTAAATGCTGCGTTGGTTGTAACTGACGGAACCACGATGACAATAGAATCCCTGTTTGGTATTGGACATTTATTATCAGTGTAAAGGCACTTATAAGTACCTGGTGCTAAACTTCCGATGCTGTCAGTGATTTGAGTTAGAGGTATACCATTATTGGTCCAGGTATAGGTATAGTCGGGTACCCCTCCGGCTAAGTTTAATTTAATGTAACCATTCGGAAGTCCACCACAGGAAGGCTGTATAAAGGGTTGTGTTTGAAAAACACATGGGGGGATTACAAATGATAACTCAGTAACATGTCCCGGACCACAAACATTTATAGTTTGATTAAAAGTGTTAAAGGCCAGATCAAATACTTTACCGGTTGTAGCTTTAAAATCTATCTGATTAAAATTCATATCGTACATATACACTCCGGTGCCTGACCCAACAAATATTTTCCCACAACTGGTAATGTATATACCGCCATTTTTTTTATTAATCCCACCGGGTACAGTAACTTGTGTTACAATAGCGCCATTTGTTTTGTTAACCTTAAATAAAGTGGCACCGTCAAAAATGTAAAGGTTGTTACCTAAAATTGTCATGCCGTTATAACCTTGCGCAAATACCCCATCCCCTACATACCCTGTACCGTAACCCCAACTTCCTACTGCAGGATACGTAGCCGCAATCGTATTTCCGGGTGTCCATTTATAAATTAATGTACCTCCGCCATTTGCAGAAACCACACAATAAACATCTCCATTATAATCGATAGCTCCGCAATGTGGGTCCTGACAACATGTTCCACTTTGCGTGTAACCTGTAAGTGCGCCAGTTTCAGTATCTATCTTTGCAAACCCCGTAGAACTGTGTCTGTAACCTGTTAACGACAATACCTGCTGATTGCATTCATTCAAAACAAAACGCCAGCATTCAGTAATTCCAAAGCTATCCCATAAAAAATTACCAGCAGAATCAACAGCGCTGGCATCCCCACGTGCATGAAAACCCACTGTATTATAAAAACAGTAACCACGTGAGTCTGTAAGCATATCCCCGTAATATGGGGCAGCACCTCCCATTACATTTGTGGATGAAATTAAAGCACCTGTTGGCGAGTATTTTTCTAAGATGTAGAGATGGCTTGTTACATAAGTGTTTCCATATCGATCTACTCCATTATCAACAGGGGAAGTTGGCATAGCCGGTACACTTACCCATGGATCAATGGTTATAGCCTGGTTACCGGGGTTTTCAATGTTAAATGAAACTGTATTGTTTATTAATGAGAAGCTACTCGCTATTTTTTGTTCCTTGTTTGCAGTGATGTAACTTACAGGAGCATGGTCGATTATATCGCCTTCTATTGTTTTTATAATAATATTGCCATCCAATAGTTTTATGTTTTTTGCTCCATCATACTGCTGTTGTATCTGTGTGATATCAGCTCCCGGACTTATATATAAATTGTATTTAAATCCTTCCTTTTCAGTGAAAAAATATTCTGCATCTATTCCGTTATATAGATTTTTAATTTTCAGTTTTCCATATCCTTTGCAATGTGCAGTATAATTCTTTGGTACATTTTTGCTTATTACATATCCATAATCAACGGTTTGCTCATCGCTTACTTCAATGGTTGCGTCAGGGTTGGCGTTGAGCCATTTCATCTTTATAAATTGTTTTTCTGTTTTTTGTAATTGCGATTCCCGAATACGTTCTTCCTCAGGATCTTCTTTCTCTTTCCTGTCTTCCTCTGTTAATAGCGATTTGGTAAAGTAAAAAAGCACTTCATTGTTATAAAAGAAAGCTGTTGTTCCGTTATCAATGCAATAGCTAAAATTATTTTCGGTTGGACTTAGATCTGCAGCATATTGTCCTTTGTTTTCAATAAAGGCTTTGCGTTCAAAAGGTTTTGAGCTCCAGTTGGATTGTTTGGTTACTGTTTTATTTATTTCAGTAGGATTGTTATTGCTGTTTTGTGAAAACAGGTAAGTAGAAGAAAACAGAATAAAGAAAAAAGGTAAAGTTTTTGAAATAAAACAAAATAAATATGGTAAAGATTTGGGTTTCATTTTTTAATGTATTAAAATTAAATATCCTTTTAGAGTTCGATAAGAGCTTTTTAAGGGTTTAATCGCATTGTGCAATTGCAGCACTTTGTTGATAATCAGGGTTATAAGTGTTAATTGTGTTGGTTGTTGCTAAGTAGAATATGAAGATAATAAAAAGATGCTTAAAATCACCAAAAAGTTGCATCATTGTTTTTTTTAATGAAGATGAAGCATTGCTTTTTTTAGGGCTTCGCCACCAACGCATACTTGATTTTCTCTCTTTTTCAATATAGGATCAATTTTTTCAAAAAAGATGCAATCAAAAACAATTTGTAGATTTGTGGTGTATCATGAAATAAACAATTTGAAAATAAATTATTTATTTTCAAATAAAAAGATCAATGAATTTAAAAAGGCAATAAAAAATGTCAATACACAAAGAAATTAAAAAGGTTACGACCAATGTATTATTGGATATGAAACTCCATGGCGAAAAAATATCCATGCTTACTGCTTATGATTATACAATGGCCAAAATTGTTGATCACGCGGGTATCGATGTAATATTGGTTGGTGATTCGGCATCAAACGTAATGGCTGGCCATGAAACCACTTTGCCTATCACACTTGACCAAATGATCTACCACGCATCATCGGTAGTACGAGCAGTTAAACGGGCTTTAATTGTTGTGGATCTACCGTTTGGTTCATATCAGGGGAATTCAAAAGAAGCATTAAATTCTGCAATAAAAATAATGAAAGAAAGCGGTGCACATGCCGTTAAATTAGAAGGTGGCAGAGAGGTAAAAGAATCCGTTGAGCGTATTTTAACTGCAGGCATCCCTGTTATGGCACATCTTGGACTTACACCTCAGAGCATCTATAAATTTGGAACCTATAACGTTCGCGCAAAAGAAGAAGAGGAAGCACATCGATTAATTGAAGATGCTCATATTCTTGAAAAAGTAGGTTGTTTTGCCTTGGTCCTTGAAAAAATACCTGCGAAATTAGCGGAGAAAGTTTCAAAAGAATTAACCATTCCTGTAATCGGGATCGGTGCAGGTGGAGGTGTTGACGGGCAAGTGCTCGTTTTCCACGATATGGTGGGTTTAACACATGAATTTAATCCCCGATTTTTAAGACGATATTTAAATTTATATGATGATATCAAAGGTGCTGTTGGAGAGTATATCAAAGATGTGAAATCAAAAGATTTTCCAAATGCGAATGAGCAGTATTAGCGATTGCGAATTGCGGAGTTGTGATCTCGGATTTAAAGTTATTTAATCCGAAATTTTGTCATTCCGAACTCCGAATTAATAAATAATGAACCAAATAGAAATTCTTTACGAAGACAACCATATAATTGCTGTCAACAAACGTCCTTCGGATATTGTGCAGGGCGATAAAACTGGCGATACACCTCTAAGTGATTTTGTAAAACAATACGTAAAGGAGAAATACAATAAGCCCGGTGATGTGTTTATTGGTACCGTTCACCGCATCGACAGGCCCGTAAGCGGCATTGTGCTTTTTGCCAAGACCAGCAAAGCCTTAGCCCGTTTGAACATGATGTTTCAAACCAAAGAAATTCAAAAAACATATTGGGCTGTTGTAAAAAACAAACCCCAAAATATCAAAGGCAATCTGGTTCATTATTTAAAAAAGAATGAAGCAAAAAATATGTCAAAGGCCTTTGAAAAAGAAACACCCGGAGCGCTTCGTTCGGAATTAGATTATGAGTTGATCTGTAGTTCTGATAATTATCATTTGTTAGAAATCAAACCGCTTACCGGCCGCCATCATCAAATACGGGTGCAACTTTCAAAAATGGGTAGTCCCATAAAAGGCGATGTAAAATATGGTTTCGATAGAGGTAATAAAGATGCTTCTATCCATTTACATGCCCGAAAAGTAGAATTTATTCACCCCGTTAAAAAGGAGCCTGTCATCATCATTGCGCCACCACCAAATGAAGTTCTTTGGAAAGAGTTTTTAAAAAGAGTGGGATGATAACCAATTTACCAGTTTGACAATTTTGCAGTAAGCAATTTCGAGCGTTATCCTCTTAATTTACATCATTGAATAAATTACTTTTTAAATTGCCTACTGCTAAATTGTAAAATTGTAAAAATTACTACTTTACCAATCACCTTTACGCGTTTTTTTTATATCCGAATTAATTTTTTTTGATTTTAATCGTCTTTCTTTCGAGCCTTTCGAAGGTTTTGTAGCCCTGCGTTTTTTCTTTACAATAAAACATTTATTGATCAAATCGTAAAACTTTTTGATCGCAATCTCTTTGTTGCCCAATTGCGAGCGCTCCTCCTGAACAATAATTTGTAATACGCCTTCTTTAGTAATTCTGTTCTCTAATTTTTTCTGAATTATTTCTTTTTGTTCATCGGTAAGTAATGCAGAATTGAGAACGTCAAAATCCAGCTCTACTTTTGTAGAAACTTTATTAACGTTTTGCCCCCCCGCACCACCACTCCGGCTGGTTTTAAAGCTAAACTCCGTATCAAAATTTATTCCTTTAATATTCATTTTTAAAAGTATGAAAGTATAAAATTAATGATAATTCAACTGCAATAAGCATTTGCGTATATTTACAGTAGGAAAAACTTAATATTCCTAAAACATAGTATTAATAAAATGATCCGTTTTTTTAAATTAAATATCACTTTTGCATTCCTACTTGCACTTACAGTTACCAGGTGCATCTCACAAGATTCTGCTACTTCTGCTAAAATTAAATACTATACACAAAAAGCAGAAAAGTATCTTGATAAAGAAAAGGCTTTATCTCCGTATTATTCAATCAATAGAGATGGAATAAGCATTTACGAATCTCTTCAAAAAAAATTAAAAAAAGATTTTGAATTCCATATCAACTTCGATAAAATTGACAACTTTAATTTGTATTTAAAAAACACTGACGGTGAGCAGGTTTTTGAAACTTACAAAAAAGGAAATTATAACATGGCGATTCCTTTCGCATTGGATTTAAATGTTGATTCCTCTAACGTTGATTCAAGTTTTACTGCCGAAACAAAAAGACTTAAAGGTTTAAAAATAGCCATTGACCCCGGACATATTGCGGGTGATATGGAGATGGGAGATATAGAAAAAAAGTGTTTAACATTCAAATGTGATAGCCTCAAAGGTTTGATGGATCCGGTCGCAATTGCTGAGGGAGTACTCACATTTGCTACCGCTAAATTATTAAAAGACAAACTGGAAGCAGAAGGGGCCGAAGTTTTTATGACCCGGCCCTTCAATAGTAGCAGTTCCTTTGGTGTGACGTTCGATGAATGGCTTAAAACAAATTATGTAGCAACTGTAGACAGTTTATTTAAAGTTGGCAAACTAAGTCCCGCGCAAAAACAATTTTTTCTCAGTTCCAAACCAACCAAACGTGATAAATTCAGAGTGATCTTTAAAGATGTGGAATTAGCGAAACGTTCCAAAATTATTAATGATTACAATCCTGATTTCACTATCATCATCCATTATAACGTTGACGAAACCAATACCGGCTGGGTGAAACCGGCTAACAATAATTTCAACATGGTTTTTGTTGGTGGTGCCTTTATGAAAAATGATCTACCTACTCCTCAAAAAAGATTTGAATTTTTGAGATTGCTTATCACCAACGATCTGGAAAAATCAATTGCTTTAAGTGCTGATGTGATACAAAGCTTTGAGAAGAATTTGAATGTAAAAACCGCAACAATTAAAGATGCTACGTATTTATTGGAGGGCTGTTTGAGCACAGGTGAAGTTGGAGTATATTGTCGAAATTTACAATTAACAAGATACATACATGGCCCTTTGGTATATGGCGAAACCTTGTATCAGGACAATATGATTGAATGTATTGCATTAAATAAAGAATGCGACAAAACAAAAAACTTACGCGTTCAGCAAGTTGCCGAAGCTTACTTTCAGGGGGTTTTAAATTATATAAAAAAGCAGTAAGAATTCATCCATTCATTCTTTTTTAGCAATACCAGACTCCTACACTTAGAAAAAAAATAGTTTGCTAATAAATATAATTTTCTGCATCTTTAATGATTATTCACTTATAGGTAGCTAAACATCAATGTGATACCAATGAAAAAAAGAAATTACCACTTCACATTATTAACCATTATTCTTTGTGTATTTGCCTTTTCAACACACGCAGTAGAAACGAATGATGGATGGTCAGTAAAATATCAAACCCCAAAAGTTTTTATTGAAAACAAAGGACAGTTCCATAGCAACAAACCAAATGAAAAGGTTTTGTATGCTTACGATGATGGTTCCACCATGATTAGTTTTACTTCAAAAGGCGTAAGCTATAGTTTTTTAAAGCGCTCTAAAAAAGAGAAAGTAGGAACTAAAGCAGAGCGAAAACAAAAACATTTTAAAAGCGGGAAGTCTCATGCAGAATGGGAAGCCGAGGAGCACAAGTTGGAATTGAAATCAGACGTGATAAATTTTGTTTGGGAGAATGCAAATCCTGATGTTGAAATAGTTGCGGAAGAGCTGGCAACTTATCATTTTAGTTATAACACAAAAGAAAA